>NZ_JBNJNB010000002.1:0-1058347 GCF_050936285.1 Streptomyces sp. CA-106110
CTCGAACGAAGTACAGATTTGCCCGCGAACACGACGCGCCGGCGCTACGCGCCGGTTCAACTGCCTTGCTTCGCACGGCAGTTGATACACCGTCACTCCGTGACGGTGTATCGGATCGCTCCGCGATCCAAGCGCAGGAATTCGCTCCGCGAATTCCTGAAAAACGGCTGGCTGGGCCAGCCTGGTCGTCTCATTTCTTCTTTCCCTTGGCTTGAATTCGATGGGATTGGATCAGATTGCAGAGATAGCATAAGAGTGTCCGAAGGAGCGGCAACTTCTCGGGCAAAATTCTCTCAGACGAAACAAGGAGCGGAAATTCAATGAAGCTGAAGCCGGTTTCTCTCGATGTTTTCGCCGAGGCCCGGGACGAGGCGCACCTGGTGCTCGCGCGGGTGATGGCGCGTCTGACGCCGGGTGAGCACGTCCTGCGGCTGGGGGTGGGTATGGACGGCCAGGAGCAGCCGTTGAGCGCCACCCTGCCGGTCACGGTGCAGGGCGAGGGCGGGTCGGATGACCTGGTGGGCGTGGAGTCCCGATACTTCGACAACTTCGCCTTCCTGCTGGCTGTTGGGCTGGCTCAGACGCTGTGCTACGGCGTGATGTACCTGCGCTCCCCCGCCGAGGAGGAGGGCGGCCCGGCCTACACGGTGCAGGCGTGGGACCTGACGTGGGGTGCGCTGAACGAGTGCGAGGCGGCCCGTGCGGCCGAGCTGATCGAAGACCGCGAACCGGCCGCGTTCCTGAACGCGTTCGGCGTCCACACCACCGCGGACGAGGACGACGAGGCCGTCTACCCGCCGGTGGCCTACACGATCCTGTAGAGCTGCGCGGGCCGGGATGGCTACCCGGCCCGCATCCGGCCCCAGTTGGGGCGCGGGGGGTGCCGGTCGACGCAGAGTCCCGGCACCCCCGCCTAGCGGCGCGGAGCGTCGCGACTGAAAGAGGGGGCGGCCCGCATCAGCGGGCCGCCCCCTCTTTCTTTGTGCATCGCGTAGCGATGCCAGCGCCCCGCCCTTTTCCGGGCGTGCGAAGCACGCCCGTATTTCCCGCCGCGTAGCGGCGGCGCGTCGCGTCTGCGGAGCAGACCGCGCGCAAAAGAGGAATGAGGAAAAGCGGAATTTGAATGGCGCGCGCTGGGTATTCTTTTCTCGAGTTTTTGGGGCTGGCGGGGAACGGTGGATCCGGAGGGTCGGCAAACCCGGGCCGGAAATTCCCCGCCAGCGTAACCTCTTCTCTCAGACGAGGCTCTTCTATCGTAGGGGATATCAGATCATGTGGGCGGTGCTGCACCTTGTCGGAGAGAGATGCGGGAGTGGTTGTGTCAGGTGCCGGGGACGACCGGTTGCGTCGCGTGTATGAGGGCCGGTGGGTCGTCAGCCGTGCGTGGATCAGGGAGTTGACGGGTGCGTCGGCGGCGACAGTCGCTCGCTGGTACGCCCAGCGCCTTCAACTGCCCCAGGAGCGGCGGCATCCAGAGATCGTGTGCACGGTGGGCCGGACGCACTTCTTTGACCAGCAAGCGGTGGAAGCCTTCTGGGCGGCCTGGCAGGAGGATGTCGGCACCGGGCTGCTCGGGGTGGCCGGCCGCAGGCGCGGTGACGGGCGCGGCGCCAACGGTGGCGGCCCGGGACGCGAGCAGCGTGAGAGAGCGGTGGCCGTGGCCCTCGAGGCGCTGCGTCAGGCCGGCGGATACCACCGCGGTCTTGCCGCGCAACTGGCCCCTGAGCACGGCGGTGTCACCCGTACGTGGCAGCGCGCCGTGAACGAGGCCCGTGCCCTGTACGAGCGCGGGCAGGGTGAGGAGACCAGCGCGGGATCGTGACGGCACGCCGCGCCCTGTCCCTGTGTGCGCCGGGTCTGCCCGGCGTCGAGCGCGAAGGCCCCCGCCGACGCGCAAGAGATCCCTGAGGGCACCCCGATCCCCCGCCGCGCCGACCGCCTGCCCCAGCCCGCCCCCACCCTTCTCTTTCTTCTGCTTCGGGGAGCCTGCGAGAGGCGCATAGGGGGATGTCGGGCTGCCGACCATGCTCGAACGTCGTGATGACGTGCGGATACTCCGTCAGGTACCGGGTGGGTGCGGACGGGTTGTCGGCGGGGATGTCGGCCGGGTCTCCCGAGGGATTATGGGCGGGGTCGGGGATGGGGTTATCGCATCGTGACGCTGGTCGGGCCTGGATGGTCGGGGCCTTGGTCGGGGCCCGCTGCTGCTGTGGCCGTACACGCGGCGCCGGAGGGGTGGCGTTGCACTGTATGGAAGGGGCACAGCGATGGTGAACGGGGATGCGGGCGGTGGGGACCGGCTGGCATTGGCGGTGCTGGCGCAGCACCGGATGGCCACCACGGAGCAGGTGCATCTCATGATCTCGCCTGGCGTGCGGATCGAGCAGACCAGGCGGCGGCTGGTGAAGCTACGCGGTGAGGGGTTGATCGACCGTGTGACGTTGCCGCAGGCCGGCCGGACGCGGGTGTGGTTCGTCACCCAATACGGGGCGGAAGTGGCCTCGGAGTGGCCGGAGTTGCGGGACTGGCGGCCGCCGAGGTTGGGTGCGGACCGGACCGCTGCCCGGCTGCGTGTGGGGCATGCCCTGGTGGTGACGGAGACTGCTCGTGCGTTCGTGCAGGACGCTCGCCGCTGCGGGGATGTGTGCCAGCCGCTGGACTGGATCCCGGAGGTCTACCACTCGCTCGGGGGCGGGGAAGCCCTCATACCGGATGCCCTGTTGTACTACCGGCGTGAGGCCAAGGACGGCGATGGATGGTCGATGCTGCGGGCGTTCGTGGAGGTCGACCGGGCCACCATGGGTCCCGAGCGTCTCACCGCGAAAATCAGCGCCTACGAGCGACTGTACCGGCACGTCCCCGTGACTGTCGGCCGAGCCCGGCCCGGCAGCGAGGTTCCGGTGGAGGAATGGCGGCGCCGGTATCCCGTGTTCCCGCGATTGCTGTTCGTCCTTGACGGCACCGGCCCCGCTGGCATCGACAACCGCATCAGCGCCCTCCACGCCGGCGCCAAGCTCGCACGAGCCGATTTCCTACGCGGCGTGCCCATGCTGGCCGCCTCGCTGACCGACCTTCTCCGAGACGGGCCCTCAGCACCCGTTTGGCGACCCATGACGAACCCGGGGCAGCAGGTCAGCTGGATGGACTCGCTGCGCGGCTGATCGAATGCCTACCCCCCTCGAGGCCGTCGCGTGCGAGCAGATCAGCGGTCCGAACACGACAGCAGGACTGGTGGTGATCGAACGGGGGGCGCGCGGTCTGTCCGCAGATCTGGTAGCGCTGCCGCCATGGCAGCCTCGCCAGGCTCCTGTGGCGCTGGTGTCGTCGTGGCCCCTGCCTTTTGTCAGTTGAGGGCCTGGGCTTCGTGTATTTCTACGGTGAAGGGGCTCTGGCGGATCTCGGTGAGCTGTCCGGTATCGCCGGTGGCTCCGATGACCTGCCAGTCGACGGTCCAGGTGGCTGTGACCGTGCCGCGGAACCGTCCGTCGGCGCTCTGGGAGGTGGTGGTGTAGACGTGGCCGCAGTCCGGTGAGACCGCCTTGCCTATGCTCGCTGTGTACTTGGTGCCGGGACCGTTGCATACGACTGGTGCGGAGCCGTCGCCCATGTCCCAGCTGACCCTGGTCACCTTGGCTGTGGCCGATACGGTCACGCCGCCAGCCGTCGCGGTGGCAGTGCTCGGGCCGTACGTTGTCGGCGAGGGTTCCACCCACATCCACATGGGCATCCCGACCACGTACGTCCCGGCGGCACGTGGACTGGCAACCTTCGGGCCCACGAGTTTCATGGAGTCCACCGCGCGCTGGGCGACGACGGTCGGGGCGATCTGCGGCGCTGCGGGGGCTTGCCCTTCCGGGACGAAGACCGTCCATGCTCCTCGGCCGTCAGGGCAGTTCACCCCGTAGACCGCGCCTTGCTCACCCTGGTGTCCCTTCCAGTAGTAGTTGTCCGGCGGGGGCTGCGGATTCAGCCGGGTGTATGTGCATTCCGGCCCGTCTGAGTCACCAGTACTCGAAGCGCTGTCCGCACTCGGCCCACTGCCCGAGCCGGGCGTGGTGCTGCTGTCCTCGGCGCACACACGGACGTAGAGCGTCGCGGCCTCGCAGTCGCCCGTACCGATGCCCGTGCCGCCGCCGTCGGCCTGCGCGGCGGGGGCGAGGAGGACTGCCAGTGCCACGGCGACGGGCGCCGCCCTCCTCAGCATGAGCCGCCCCCTTGGGTGTTGATGTCGGTCACCATCCAGCGGCCCTCCCACCGCTCCGCCGTGGCCGTCGCGCGGTACCGCAGCGGCTGAGTAGTCGGGAGCGGGATCACCTTCTTCGCCTTAGTGTCGTACGTCTCGTATTTGGAGAGGTCGATGCAGTCCGACAGCGAGGCCTTCGGGGTCTCGGCGGTCATGTCAAGGGCAGTCACCTGGGCGTCATGGCCGATCCCGCCCCGGACAATGGCCCCCGACTTCTTGAGCCGGGTGAGATCGTTGCGGATCTGGCCGAGCGCGTTGAGGGTGGCGTACCTCTCCAGCGCCGTCCCCTTCTCGGACGCCTGCCGGTACGCCTTGGCCTGCTCGGCCGTCATACCGTCGTAAGCGGCCAGGACGGCCGCTTCCTCCTTGGCGTCGGGGTCAGCCGGTAGCGTCGACGCCGGCCCGGTGGACACCGGGGCCTCAGACTTCGCAGGGTCGCTGTCCGGGCCACTGTCTCTGGGTGCGCTGGAGCCGCACCCGGCGAGGACGACGGTGAGCGCCGATACGCATGCGCAAAGTCCAAAGGTGCGTACTTGGATCGCCGTTCGCATGGATCCCCTTGTATGCCTGAGTGCGGTGATCACCACCGTAACCGCTCGCGCACCGCCCCTCACAGGCGATTCAACGCCAAACACGAGGCCCGACCATGGCCCCCACCGGGCCGACCACGACCGTCTCAGCCCCGACCATGAACCCGACCACAGCAGGTCAGCGCTGTTGCGCAGTCCGATCGGCCGAAGTCTGCGTTTGTAAGACAGCAATTGCGCACCATACGACGTCAGCCAGGCCCCGACGCTGCGCAGTCCGCAGACTGCGACTGCCGTCGCGCACTACGGCAGGCATACGCACTACTGGTGCGCAACGGTCACACCCGCGAATGGACAGCGACTGCGCATTCCGGCGATGTGCGCAGACCGCTGAGCACCCGATGGGCTGCACCGCTGAGGGCAGAGTCCTGGTCACGGCGTGAGACGGTCCGCCATCCGGCCCAACATGAAGGAGAGCTCGTAGTGCCCGTTGTGCTCGTGCGGTTGTTCTGCTAGGGCCAGGAGCAGTTGGAGGGGCCCATTGCAGTAGCGGTCGGGATCCCCGTAACAGGAGTTCGGAGCGGCCCATTCGGTGCAGCTCACCCTGACATCGGCCGGCACGTACGCCGTGCCCCTTGCTGCTCCTCTTCGACCTCGTACTGGTTGAGGCACCCGGTCCGCGCATAGTAAGTGACTGCGGATTGGCACGTGGACGTGTCAGCTAAGGATGCCGATGATCTCCTGGCCTGTGATGGCCTGGGCGATCTGCCATCGCATGCCGCCCCGAGAGCCTTTGATGAGGACGATGTCGTTGGGCTGCAAGAGCTTCTGCAGGAGCTCGGCCGCGGTCTCGTTGTCGCCGACAATGGCAGTCTCAACGCCGGCGGCCGCGGCGCCGAGGGCGAGTTGCTTGGCCATGTCCTGGCCTACCGCGATTACGAGGTCGACACAGTACTCGCCTGCCATCTGGCCGACGTTCCAGTGGGCTTGGGGCGCTTCGTCGCCCAGCTCGAGCATCTCGCCGAGGATGGCGATCGTCCTGCCTTCGGTGGACTCTTCGGTCGGCTTGTTGTCGCTCACGCCTGTCCCCGCTTCGTCAGGTGTTCAAAGGTGATGGCGCGGCCGGTGTAGGACGCGGCGACACGGCTGAGTGGCAGCCGGTCATGGCTCTGCCCCCAGCGCGAGGGGTCTCGGAGGTGCACGGTGGGGACCGGTTCCGTCTCGTAGCCGTGTGCGATGACCAGGTGACCGCCGCGGCGGCCGTCCTCGGGGAACTGTTCGGTCACGGAGATGATCAGCGGGGCGGTGGCGAGACGCTGCCCGAGCTCCTCGGCGGGAACGGGATGCGCCTCGCTGTCGACGCCAAATTCTCGTGCGAGTTCAGCGATGGCCGCATGCACCAGCCGGCCGCCACGCGGGCGCCCCGCTTCTCGCCGAGCTTCAGCAACTCGGTGACCGTCGGCGAGGCGCCCGTGTAGGCGAGCAGGATCATCCGGAGCGCTGCCATGCCGCATGCTCGATCCGACCATTCCAGGCGGTCACCGAGTGTCCAACCGCCGTGCCGTTTCCATTCCTCTTCGGGGATGAGTTGTCGGCACATGGGCACGTCGTGGATCACGGACACGAGCAGTGCTCTTCCTGGGAACTAGGCAGCGTCCCGCGGCTCCGACGTTCCGGTGAAGACGGGCGCGGACAGAGGAACATCGTATGCGGGCCGGGTCAGCGCCTCGTGGAGGTAGGCCCGCACCACATCGGTATGGCTCAATCCCACCAGGCCCGCACCGGTGCCGAAGTTGGCTTCTCGGGACATGCCCAGCGTGGGGTTGATCTCGAGGGCGTAGCGGGCGCCGGCGCTGGTGACCATGAAGTCAACGCGGATACCGCCGTGGCAGCTCAGCGCATCCCACAGGATGTAGGCGTAGCGCGTGACGAGTGCGTGTGCGTGGTTGGGGAACTCTGCCTGCTCCACGGACACGGTTCCTCGGCCCTCGATGTCCAGCGTCCATGCCCAGCGACTGATGGAACCGCTCGATCTTCCCCGTGGTCGTCGGCGAACGAGGCTTGGTCAACCGATGCTTGATGCCGTTCAGTCGGCAGATCCGGTCGAACAGCACCTCCGTGGACGGTCCCGGCGTCCCAAACCGGCCGGTGAACTGCTTGCCGTTGTCGGTCAGCACCTGAACGCCATCAAAGCAGCCGCGAAGGCCACACACACCGCCCGCCCGGTCGCCCGCTCCACCACCGAGGCGATCACACAGAACCTCGAATGGTCGTCCACCCCGGTCACCAGCTTCAGCTCAACTCGTCACACCTTCGGCCCCAGCGGTAGCAGGCGGCCGAAGGTGTAACGGGCGTGCCGGGTCAGGGTTTGGCCGTGCGGTGCGCGTCCCAGGCGCGTGCCGCGACCTGCATCGGCTCCGCCCAGCCGTCCGTGCTCTCGGCCGCGATCGAGTCCCAGATGCGGTGCTGGACACGGGCGAGCGCGTCAAGGCCGGCAGGCGGCGCCGAACCCCACGCCGGATGCGCGGCGACCGCCCATTCGGCCTGCTCCGGGGTGTGGCCGCGGGCGATGAGCCACAGCAGCCACACGGCCGGGTCGATCCAGGCGGCGCCGAGCGATGCCCATCCCCAGTCCACGAGCAGGGCGCCGCCGCTGGTCATGACGACGTTGTGCGGGTTCCACTCGGTGTGGAGAAGGTTGTTCCCGGCGAACCACGACAGGTCGGCGGGGTCGTCGACGTAGGTCCGGAACCGATGCGGCATCGTCTTCAGCTCGAGGTTCGGGGCCGTCACAGCAGCGAGCCGCGTCATGGTGGCCATGACCGCCGGAAGGTCCGATGACCCGGGCGTGAAGTCGGCGTGCCCGCCCTCGACGAACTCGAAGCCGAGGAGGCTCCACCCGTCTTCTTCGGCGTGCCAGTACAGCTCAGGGGCGATGCCCCGTACGTAGGGGCTGACGTCTGCCTCCCGCTTCTGTGTCCAGACCCAGGGGTGATCGAGCGGCAGGCCTTTGACGAACAGCGTGCGATCGGTGGTCTGCACGCGGGCGGCGATGGCGCTGTTGCGTCCCGCGTTGATGGTCCCGGCGTCGACCACGGGCCCGCTGTGCTTCTCGATCAACCGTGTCACGGCGTCCGGCAACTCCGTCAGACGCTGGGTGGGCATGGAGCCTCCAAGGTGGGGATGACGGCGCTGGGGCCGCGCGCTCGCACGGCCCCGGCAACTGGATCAGTTGTACCGGCGGATGGGTCTGTCAGTTGTAAGGGTTGTCGTCACCGCAGCCCGGGGTGGTGCCCGCGGTCAGCTCCTCGACGTCGCCGACGAGGACGATCGCGTCGGGGTCCTCGGTGACGGGCTTGCTGGCGATCTCGACCATGACGGCAGTCATGCCTACCTCATTCCGTGTTGGCAGTAGTTGACGAGCGGTGCCTTCGCAGCCTGGAAGACCTTGGCCATGGGCCTGCACACCCGGCACGTGCCGGACAGCTTGCAGCCGCTGCATCCTCCGGTGCGAAGCATCAGGGACTCGGCGTTCCCGCCGAGCCGTGCGAGACCCTCCACGCCTTCGGCGATCAGGTCGATGTTCGGATCGCGGCCGACCTTGCAGATCGAGGCCCGCCCGAACGGGTCGGCGTGGAAGAACGTCACGCCGGCGGGGCAGCCGGTGAACGGCGCCCGGTTGGTGAGGTACTGGGGGGACTGCGACGGCAGCGGCTCCGCGGTGCCGTGGATCGTGGGCGAGATATTCGCGTACTCACGGAACTTCACGCCAAGCTCCCGCGCCCAGGCCCGCATGGCGTCCACCTCGTGGGCGTTCTCCCGGACGACGATCAGACTCAGGTCGATGTTCAGCCCGGCCTCAACCGCCTTGTAAAGCCCCATCCGGAAGCGGTCAAAAGCGCCACGGTTCCGGGTCACCTTGTCGTACGTCTCGGCACTCGCGCCGTACATGCTCAGCGACAGCTTGGCCGGCGGATACGTGGCCAGCATGTTCAGGATGTGGTCCTTGTGGAGCCGGGACCCGTTCGACAGGATCTCCAGCTGCATGCCCAGCTCGTGAGCGAGCCGGTACGACTCGGGAAAGTCCGGGTCGATGAGCGGTTCGCCGCCGGTGATCTGCAACCAGATCACGCCCGCGTCGCGCATGACGGCCAGCAACTTCCGCTTGCCCGCCATATCCAGGCCCTCGAACCGCTTCTCGCCGAGGTAGCACATCACGCAGTCGTAGTCACAGCCGAGATTGATCTCCCATGTGGCACGGCTGAACTCGTACGGTCCCGGCTCACGGACCAGGAGGACGTCGGCCACGTCCCGGCCTGCCAGGTCCAGGCTCCACTGTGCGCGGACGGCGTCGACGAGCCATCCCGGCACGATGCTGGGCACTGATGCGAGGGCGAGCAGCTCCTCGAACTTGGCTACGGGCAGCTGCACGGCCTTGGGGCTTCCGGGCCGCAGGATGAGGCGCCGCCGTCCGAACGGTGTTGCAACGAGCTCGTGCACGTCGTAGTCCCTTCGCCTCGGGGCGAGAGTTGGATGGTGGTGCCCGGCGCGGGGAGGCGGGTCGCCGCAGGGGAATGTCGGAGACGATCCCCGCGCCGGGGGTGGGTCTGCCCGATGGCCGCGGTTCGGGGGCGTCCGGGCCACCGGGCAGGTCTATGCGGTGGCTGCGCCCAGCTCCCGGACGAGCTCGTCCAGGTCCATGACGCGGAAGTCGCTCAGCCGACGGACGAGCTGCGACGCGAGGAAGGTCGACAGGTTCGGGTGCCCGTACGGCAGGGGTGTGTCGGGGCGCGCCACGACCTGGATGCTGTTGTCGCCGTAGCCGTAGATGACGCCCGCCACCCCGTACAGAGGGGCGCTGCGGGCCAGGAGGACGGTCGCGCCCATCCGGAGGTGCGGGCACAGGCGGACGGCCGCGCGGACGTGACGGGCGCAGACCGGCGGCTGGTTGGTGAGGACCGGCGCCCGGTCGGTGTCCGCGCCGTGGGGGCCGGCGAGGAAGACGTACCCGAGCGGAGTCCGGGCGGGCTCAGCGCACACCTGGCAGCGCATGGCCTGCATCGTCATCATCTGCCGGTAGGGGTGCATCAGCTTCCACTGAGGTTTCCCAGTCGGCATCTTCCGCTCGTCCACCGAGTTGAAGGCGCACCGCGCGATCAGCACGCCGTGCAGGTCACGGTCCCGGGGGTCCTCGTCCCTGTAGCAGAGGCGGTACCGGCCGAAGGCCAGCCTCTGCAGGACCAGGTTGGCCGGGGCGGCGTCCTCGCCCTCCCGTTGGATGACGAAGGGGATCAGGCCCGGCTCGGCGGGTGTGCTCTCTTTTGTGGTGCGCCCCCGGTAGGGGCTGTAGGGGAGCGGGCGGGTGATCACGCTGCCTCCTGGGCGAGGGCGAGGGAGCACCAGGTGGTGGCTCCGCCGTCGGTGGTGCCCCACGCGCCGCCGTGGGCATCGGCGATGCTCTCAACGAGGAAGAGTCCGCGGCCGCGTTCTGCGTCGCTTCCGGCCGTACGGACTGCCGGCTCGCCGGGCATCTCGTCCTGGACGGAGATGCGCAGCCAGCCGTCAACTACGGCCACGGTGAGGGTGACTTGCCGCCCACCGCTGTGCTGGATGGCATTGGTGACCAGCTCCGAGACGATCAGAGTCGCGTCGTCGACGAGGTCCTCGAGCCCGCAGAACCTGAGCCGGGCGGCGGCCGTACGTCGAACTATCCGCACTCGCCGGGCGTCGCGCTCCGCAACGATCCGCCCCGGCTCCGGCGACACCTCGAAGCTCACACTCATCACGTCGTGCGCGAGGCGGGGACGCCCGCTCTGCTGGGAGGCGTCGACTCCCGGCGCGATGGCGCCTCTACTCACTGCTGGTGCGCTGGTCACCCCTGCTCCCAAAGGCCGAGATCAGTCCCTTTACTCGTAAGAGGTAATCGCGCGGTGACGCTCTGCGGGTACCGTGGAAGCCAGGTGAAACCGTGAACACCGTGAACGCACCTGTGAGCGCCATGGAGCTGTCGGGAGTTGAGGACATGGCCCGGAGGAAGCGCACGCCCAACCCTGCCCTGGCCGAGCTGCTTGAGCAGGCACGATGGACGCGCACGCAATTAGCTCAGCAAGTGAATCGGCTCGGCCCGCAGGCCGGACTCGAGCTCACGTACGACCGGACGGCCGTGGCGCACTGGATTGCGGGGACGCCGCCAAGGCCCCAGGTCAGGCCCCTAATCCTTGAGGCACTGGCCGCGCGCCTCGGCCGGCTGGTAACTCACACGGAAGCAGGCTTCCCGCCCGCCGTGGCAGGCGACGGCTCCCAATCAGTCAACACTGTGGAGGAGTTGATCGACCTCGGAAGGGCGGACATGGACCCATCCCGTCGCGGAGCGCTCGCCGCGACCCTCTTCACCGCGGCACTCAGCGTGCCCGTGTTCCAGGCGACCGCGCGGGCCGCCGACGACCCGGTCACGCCAGGCAAAGCGACAACGCGGATCGGCGCCTCGCAAGTCGAATCGGTGCGGTCCATGACCGAGCGCATCGCCGACATCCTCGACGAGTTCGGCGCAGGCCACGCCCGTCCGATGGCGGCCGCTTTCCTCGTCAACACGGTCGCTCCCTGGCTGCGCGCCCAGGCCTCCGAGGCGGTGAAGCGGGACATGCTCGCGGCCGCGTCGGACCTCACGTACCTGACGGGCTGGATGGCTATGTACGAGAAATCGCATGGCCTGGGGCAGACGTACTACGTGAAGGCGCTGCGGCTCGCTGACGAGGCGGGCGACCACGTCACCTACTGCCGCACGCTGCGCGGCATGTCCCTGCAGGCCTCGAACCTGGGGCACGGGCGGATGGCGCTCGAGCTCGCCGACTCCGCGGCCGAAGTAGCACCGTCGGCCGGCCCCCGCCTGGTGGCGTTCCTTCGCGGGCAGCAAGCCCACGCCGCGTCCATGGTCGGCGACCGGCACCAGGCGCACGCCCGGCTGCGTGAAGCCGAAAGCGCCCTGTCCAAGGCGGACAACCGGCGCGACGCGATCGGCGGTTACGACCTGACCGCCTACCTCTTCCACGTCAGTCACGTGCTGATGGAAGAACGCGATCTCCCGGGCGGTATCGCGGCGTTGCAGCAGTCCATCCGCCACCAGCCCGCCCAGGAGCGGCAGGGACGCGCCCACGCCTACGCAGTGCTCGCGCAGCGGCAGCTCCGGTACGGGCACCTCGACGCCTCATGCGAGTCGTGGACGCGGTTCCTCGACGACTACGAGCACGTGTCCAGCGTTCGCGGTGACGACCATTTCGCCACGATGCGCGAGGGCCTCGCCCCGTACGCCAAGACCCGCGCAGTGCGCGAGCTCTCCGGCCGGGTGCGAGAGGTCGCAGCGGCCAAGGCCTGAACGAGGACGCCTCCGGGGGAGCTGTCGAGGCACCCCGGAGACGGCATCACCCAAGATACGGCCAACCCGCCACAGTGGGGCGGAACAAGCCGATATACGCCGCCAGCCCGCAGGCCGCAGCCGACCAGGCCCGCCGGGAAGCGTGCGAGACCAGCGAACGCATACACCGCGAGCTCACCCGCCCGTAGGCCGACGAGCCACGCCACCCCGGAACGCTGCGCCCAGCTGGGCCGCGCCCTCACAGCCGTCAGCCTCACCTGGAGCGACAACGGCCGCCAGGACGACCCCCAGTTCCTGGACTACACCGTCACCGACCCGCACGGCCGCATGTGGCGGATCAGCCCCGCCACCAACTTCCAGATCCCCCCGTCCAGTCCGGGTCAGATCCGGGAGGCCAGGTGTTCAGCGCTGATGACGACCACCCCGATTCTGCCCGCCCGCCAGGTGGCGGAGCGCATCAAGGACGCCCCGGCATGAGCAGCCCACCGCCCCCGTTTAGACCCGAGGACTTCGAAGAGCGGTGCGAGACCCGTCTCGCACCGCCCGGGCAGCTCTGCCACGCCTGGTGCGACACCGGATACACCGCCATGCCGAGCGCCACGCCGCCCACCGCGGCTCCAAGCCCCCGCACCGCCCCCACTCACCCACCCGCCCCCTTGCACAGAGGGAGACCCATCTGGAACTGTCCACCCCCCGCTGGCCTTGAGTTGCTCGCGCGCGGTTGCCGAACAGCTCGGCGCCGACCGCACGGAGAAGCAACGCCGACAGCTTCATCAGCGCACTCGGGCACGGGCTCCTACCCGACCTCGAGCAGCCCGACGGATACGAGTACCGGCGCGGCAGCGGCGGCCGCCCCCGTCAGCAGCGCTGGAAACGCTCCCGCCTCGAGGACACTCCCCCGATCCTCACCCTCCTGACTGCAGCGCGCCGTTGGTGCGTGATAGCGGATGGGGTGTGCTGGCCTGTTTGCGGGCCGCTATTCAGATGGCTGCGGTGCGGTCGGAGACGAGACCGGCGATGGCCTGGTAGGTGGCGGGCAGCCGGTCTCGTCGGTGGGTCCAGCGGGTCAGTTGTTTCCAGCGTTGTGGTCGGCGAGGGCGTGTTCGACGGTGATGCGGTCGGATGAGTGCCAGTGGCGGTCGCGTTCCCACCGTGCGTGGACCGGCGGCAGCGCGCTCTTGTTCGGCTTCCTCGGCGGTGTGATGGCCTGTCCAGGGTGGTCACGGCGGAGGCCGAGGTAGTCGTCGTCCAGGAGTACCTCCACGTCGGGGAAGCGCTCGAAACAGACGGCGATGCCTTCGTTGCGGGCGGCGGGGGTTGCGGGATGCGGTCAGTCGGTTTTGCGGATGGCGATGGCGGCGATGTCGTCGTTGAGGTTGTTGCCGCTGTGTTTGAGCAGGGCGTGGTGGAGGTTGTTCAGGGCTTGCCGCGGTGCTGTGGTCAGCTGCTCCTGTACCCAAGTGGCGAGGGGGAAGAATGCTCCGGTTGCGTCGCGGGTTTCGGGAGTCAAGCTGAGCCCAGGCCTGCGGAAGACGAGAGGGAGCAGGAAAGCTGGAACGCGGCGGACGCAGTGCGTCCGACACCCCTCAGGATGTCTCTTCCGCCGGGACGGCCGGTTCGATCCCGGCCTGCATGACGCTGACGGCCAGCGCCGTGCGCGAGGCCACTCCATGTTTGCGCATGGCGGACTTCAGCTGGACGGCGATGGTTTTGGGTGAGCGGGCCAGGGTGCGTGCGATCTCTGGGTTGGTCAACCCGGCGAGCATCAACCGCACCACCTCCAGCTCCCGGGGGGAAAGCTGGTCGCCGTAACCGAGCGGACCGCGCCGCCCGTTACGCGAACCGCTTTTCGGACCCGCCGAGTTCAGGGCGCCGACCAGTCGCTCCGCGTCGTGCCTGGCGCCGAGCTCGCACAGTCCGTCCCGAGTCGCCACCAGCAGTGCGAGGGCCCCGTCGCCCTCACCGGCGGCGGCGAGACAGCGCGCCTGCGCCTCCCGGGCGAGCAGTCCCTCGTACGGCCTGGGCAGGGCCTCCCAGGCGGTGGCGGCTGCAGCCCAGGCGGCAGCGGCTCGTGCGGGTTTCCGTGGGGCATCGATCATGTGGGCCCGGCAGGTGGCCAGGGACGCCTTGAGGAGGGGAGCGGTGCAGCCGCGCGCGCCACGTGCGAACGCGGACACCAGCTCAACCGCGTCCGCCTGCTGCCCCGCCGCGACCAGTACCTGCACGCGGATCGGGGCGATGTCGGCCGCGGCCAGCCAGACGCCCTTGCGCAGCACGGCGTGCCAGCCTTCCTCCGTCACCCTCAGCGCCTCGTCCAGATGCCCCTGCGCCAACCGCACACGGGCGAGCGCGGCGGCGGCCTCCAGCGACATGGAGAAGAGGCCCCGTGCACGGCTGTCGACCAGCACGTGCGTGAGCCGGTCCGCGGCCGCGTCCAGGTCGCCGGCGGCCGCGGTCACATGACCGGTGACAAGCGAGGCGTCGAGTTGGATCAGCGGCTCGTCCCCGGCGTCGGCGGCCACAGCGGCGGCCCGCTCGGCGAGTCCTTCCCAGGCCCCCGTGTGCCAATCGAGGTGGATCAGGGTCGTGGCCGCCAGGTCGCGCATCCGGAGAAACCCCCGTTCCACGGCCGAACGGTGGCTGGCGGTCAGGCGTTGTCTGGCTTCGCCGTAATGGCCCCAGAGTATCGCCTCGTCACCGATGTTCAGGTCTGCGCGGGTCAGGTCGACCGCGTCCCGGGTGGAGGAGATGGTTGCGGGTATCTGCCGCGCGGCCTTCCATCCGGCGGGATCTCCCATGCCCAGCATCGCGGTGACCCGCTCGACCAGCATCGTCAGACGGTACTCCTGCGGCAGTACTGTCCGCGCCAACTCGGTGACCCGGTCCAACCAGCGGCGTTGCTCTGCCACCGACAGCCACGGCGCCACCGTCCGGGCCAATGCACTCATCGCGCCCACCGCTTCCAACGGACGGTCGGCGAGTTCGGAGATCCCGCACTGCAACTCGGCGGCGCCCGCGCCGTACTGGCCCGTGAGGACCAGCATGCGGCCCAACTGCAGGCGTATCCGGCCTCGTTCGACGACATCCAGGGCCGCATCGTCGATCAGGGAGCGCAGCGTGCGGATCAGGTCCGTCCCGCCCAGGTATCCCGTGCAGGCGAAGACGGGGAACTTTTGGCACCAGCGCACCACGCCCTCGGTCGGCAACTCGCCCTCGGCCAGGAGCATCTGCATCATCGCGACCGCGTTCTGGTAATCGCCGGAGGCCAGGGCCAGGTCACCGGCCCGTTCGGCGTAGTGAGACCACCGGTTTCTGGCGCCCGCCTCGCGGAAGTGGTGTGCCAGCCGGGCCAGCGGGGCGGGCTTGGTCTGCTCCAGGGCTTGGGCGGCCCGTAGGTGCAGGGCCCGGCGGGTGTGCAGCGGAATATCGTCGTGGACGGCGCGAGCGGCCAGGATGTGCCGGAACCCCAGCCGACCCGGGGCCTGTTCGATGAGGGTCCCGCTGCGCAGGGCCGCGGCCGCCGCGGCCACGGCGCGCCGTGCGGGCAGGGCGCTGATGTGAGCGATCAGGGACTCCTCGGCCGGCTCGGTGAGGACGGCCGCGGCGCGGACCACCTGTCGCACGTCCGGGGGTTGGCGGGCGAAACGCTCCAGGACGGCGTCACGGATGGTCGGCGGCACACTGATCTCCTCCAGAGCGCGGCGGACCCACTCACCGTGGGAGCGCACCAGGTCGCGGCGGTCACCCAGCAGCCGGACGGATTCCTCCAGGGCGAGTGGCAGGCCCTCGGTGCGCCGGTGCAGGAGACGGGCGAAGGCGTCGGAGACGTGCTCGTCGTCGAGCATGGAGGAGACCAGCTCGGCGCTGTGGGACACCGACAGCGGGGCGAGGCGTACGCGCACGTGCCCGGCCCCGGTGGTCGACCGCGCGGCCAGCGAACGCAGCGCGGAGCCGGCCGGCACCTCCTCGGGGCGATAGGTGAGCACCAGGCTGACGCGCCGAGTGTGCTCTGCGGCCAGGAACAGCAGGAAGCCGAGCGTCGCGTCGTCCGCCCAGTGGAGGTCCTCGATGACCAGGATCTCGATACCCAGCCCTTCCAGCAGTTCGCCCAGCGCGCGGAACAGCCGGTGCCGCGCGGCGCCGGCGTCGCCGAGGGGGCCCGGATCCGGCGGCAACTGGTGAGCCCACTCCGGGAACAGCGGCCGTAGCGCCCCGGCCAGGGCGGTGAACTCGATCCCCGCCGGACCTGTGCGGGCCTGGCGTACCGCGTCCACGACTGGTTGCAGGGTGAGCGCTTCCTTGAAGGGCAAGCACATGGCAACCAGGGGGCCGCGCGCCTGGACGGCGTGGGTGTGCAGCGCCTCTCGGAGCAGGCGGCTCTTGCCCACGCCCGCCTCGCCCTCGATCAGCACCGTGGCCGCAGCGCCGGTCAGCGCCTGGATGATCGACTCCAGCTCGGCGCGGCGGCCGACCAGGCGTGGAGGTCGCGCGGGCACGCATTCCGGTGCAGCGTCGGGTGCCCCTCGTCCCACTGAAACCCCTCCTTATGGTGTCGCCGAGACAACGGTCAACGCTCCCATACGCGTTGGTTAGCGTCGATCCGCGGCGCCGTCTTACCAGCACCATCGCGATCTCGCCCGTTCCTCGCGATACCAGGTGTGAGGTCGCACTTGTTCAGTTCGGTCGGCCTCCGGGCCCAAGGGGACCGCGGAGTGGGGCCGGGCGCGTAGCGCTCGGCCCCACCATCGGTTCAGTCGTGGTCGACGTAGAGCGACCGTGGCTGCGTTTACGTCAGGTTGAAGTTGATGGTCACCTTCTTGCCCGCATGCAGTGGCACCCTCTCGGTTGCCGGCTGGTAGCCGTTCTTGGTCACGGTGATCGTGACGGGACTGTCCGTGGCGTCCGGCCACAGGTCGTACTGGCCGTTGGCCTGGGTCGTGAGCCTGCAGGGGCTTGTCCGGCCGTTGATCTGGACTGTGGTCCCCGCGGCGTGAGGTTTCCGGTGTGTGTCGCGGGCGCTGGCCGTGCCGGTGATCTCCATCCGGGCCGTCGGCGCCTGTACTGTCATGGCGCCTGTACCGTCATGGAGACCGGAATGGTGGCGTTGGGGTATTGGGAGTTGGTCTCCATCATGAGGGTCGCGGTCTCGGTTCCCGGCCGCGTCAGCGCGGCGTCACGCGCGTTCAGCTGTACGCGTACGGTTGCGTGATGGCCGGGCTGGATGGTCAGTGTCGCTCGGCTCTCCGACAGCCACGGCACGTTGACCGGGCTGACCTGGTCGTAGCCGGACAGCACCGAGCCAGCCGCCATGTCCGACTGCCAGCCTCCGATCGAGTAGAAACCGAGCGCGCCGACCGCATCGAGAGACGCCGTGGGCGCATTGGGCAGCGGTGTCCACCAGTTCATCGCCGGGTCGTAGGCGTAACCCGCGTTGGTCATCCGCGTCCCGTCGCCGAGCGAACCGCCGGAGATGAGCAGTCGTCCGTCGGCTGTGCTGTACGCCGCCGTGTCCAGGCCGAGGGGCATGTCGGCGACGCGTTGCCAGGTGTCGCTGGACGGGTTGTAGACGTAGGCGTCTGTAGTGACGGGTGTAGTGATGCCGTTGTCGCCAGCGCCGTTGTCGCCACCAGCGCAGTAGAGCTTGCCTGCGATGGCGCCGCACGACTCACCCTCGATCGATTCGGGGTAGGAGTGGGCCGTGCTCCAGGTGTCGGTCTTCGGATCGTAGACCTTGACGGCGGAGACAGTGGTGAGAGTACTACCGGTAGTGGTGATTCCGCCGACGACGTACAACTTTCCGTCCAGTACAGCGGCGCCACTGTCGACCGTCGGGCTGGGGTTGTCAGCAGCCGTGCTCCAGCTGTTGGTCGCGGGGTCGTAGACCTGCGTCTTGGCGGTGAACTTGACGCTGGCGTCCATGCCGCCGGTGACGTAGAACTTGCCGCCGATGAAGTTGCCCTGCCCCCATTCCGCGGCGTAAGGTGCGCTGGCCTTTTGGCGCCAGGCTTTCGCGGCCGGGTCGTAGGCATAGAACGTTTGGTTCGTGTCCCAGCTCGCGCCCTTGGCGCCCAGCCCTGCGTACAGCGTGCCCTGGTAGCTGCCGGCCACCATGGCCCAGCCGCCGGAGGGCAGGTCGGCGATTGATGTCCAGTCCGGCCCCGAGGTCGTCGCTGCGCCGCTGGTCTCGTTGGTCTTCGCGTTCGTCCGCGCAGGGGTGCTGTTCACGACAGACGTGGGGATCGGCAGGCCGTGCGTCTTGAGGCTGTTCCTGTTGATCGGCACACGCTCGAGCGCCGGGCCCTGCGTTTGAGCGGGCGTCGTCGAACCGCTGAACTCATCGAGTTTGACCGTCAAAGGACCGTCACCGGTGTTGGTGAGCGTCAGGTCGCGGGTCGCCGAACCCTGCCACGGCACGGTCGCGCTGATCGGGCTGCTGCTGGTTACCAGTCGGCCGGCGTGCTGCGTCAGGTCGACCCCGGTGACTTTGTTGGCGTCCAGCTTCACCTTCGCGGAGGCGGGGTCGTGGCCGTACGCCGTGGCGGTGACCGTCTGGCGGCCGGTCAGTGAGGAGAAGAACCAGTAGAACCCGTCGCTCCGGCCTGCGAGGCCCGCCATGGGCGCGCTGAGCGCGGACTGCTGCGGCCGGCCCGCGACGGACACCCTCGCGCCGTCCAACGGCTTGGAGGTCATGCCGTCGGTGATGTTACCGACGATGAGGTCGCCGGTCTGCGGGGTCACCCAGGCGCCGCCCAGGTGGACGTTGTCGATCTCCGAACCAAGGCCGAACGGGGAGCTTGGGGTGTTGGCCTGGTAACGGAACCTGACGCGCGCCGAGACCGTTTTGCCGCTGGCGGGCAGCTCAACCGTCTGGAGTCCGAGCTTGTCCGCGATGTTCTGCCTCTCGGTCGTCCAGGTCTTGCCGCCGTCCGCGCTGTAGTCGAGGTCCATAATGCCGCCGATGCTGACAGTGTCGAAGGACACGAACGGTGTCTCGGAGGCGGGTACCGTCACCACGGAAGTGAGCAGCGCCGAGTCAGTCGGAACAGGCTTGAGGTTCTGATCCATAGCCAGGACCATGGCGAGATTGCCGGTGCCTCCCGTAGGGTTGTCCCCCAGATTTGTATATATCTGCCAGGGTTGTCCCTCGGTGGCGTCGGCACTCCATCCTGCCGGCAGCGTAGTGCCGTCGAAGGCCTCGGTATTGCCCGAGGCGTGCTCGGTATAGCCGGGCGCGGAACCGTGCGCCGACAGTAGCCCGGCGGTGAGCCCGATGTTATGGACCACGCTCGTGGTCTTCGTCGTCACGCTGGTGTCACGCGCGGCGTAGCCGGGGTAGTTGGAGGTGGTGTGCAGCGTCCAGCTGCCGTTCTCCGGCAGCTGGACGGAGTACGTGCCGGTGACCGGGTTGCTGTAGAGCGTGCCGTAGGGTGTGCCGTCGATCTTGATGGCGGCGTAGAGCGGCCAGCCATGCCCGGAAGCGTCGGTGACGGTACCGCTGACGGTCACCGTCGGCACCTTGGTTAGCGTCATATTGGCCGTGCTGGTGTTGTCGGCGGTGACGACAATGGTGTCCGTCGGCTTGCCTGTGTAGTCGAAGGCGGCCACAGTGACGTCATAGGAGCCAGGCGCCAGCCTCAACTGGTAGGTGCCGTCAGCACCCGTGGCCGTGGTTTCCGGAGACGGTCCGGACACGCTGACCTTCGCCCCGGAGACCGGCTTGCCGGTCGATGCATCCGTGACGGTGCCGCTGAGCGTACCGACCGGCCCGCCACTGAACGCGGCGGTCCCGTTCGGCGTGCCCAATCCGGTGGGGCCGTCGTAGCCAGGTCCCGCGGTGCACAGATACGCAGGGGTGCAGGTGCCGTTGGAACCCGACGTCACGTCGTTGAGAGTGTCGGTGTGCGCGTACGGGTAGCTGTTGGGATACGTCCCCTTGGCTACCGGCCCGGCATCCGCGTAGGTCGAGGCGATGATCGGGGAGGAAGCGCTGGTGCCGCCGGCTTGCAGCCAGCCGGTCTCGCCGTAAGTGTCGTACATCGCGACGCCGGTGGCCGGGTCGGCGACCGCCGAGACATCGGCGACGGTGCGATTGGTGCAGCCGGTGTCCTTCTGGAACGCCGGCTTCGGCTCGATGGTCGAGCAGCCGGAACCAGGACCGTAATTCCGGCCGTCGGACCCGCGGCTGTTCCAGGCCGTCTCGCTCCAACCGCGTGCCGTGGACGGATCCTTGACCAGCGAGGTGCCGCCGACGGAGGTGACATAGGGCGAGGACGCGGGAAATGAGACGCCGTATTCCTCGTCACCACTGGAGGCGACGACCGCGACACCGGGATGGTCGTAGTACTCCTTCGACGCCTGCAGGTCTGCCGCCGACTCGCCGCTGCCGGGTGTGGAGCTGTACCCGGACCCGTAGCTGTTCGACACGTAGCCCGCGCCCAGCGCGACGGCCTCGTTCACGCTGGCACCGAGGTCGGGTGTGATGGCGTTGTTGGCCTCGACGAGGATGATGTTGGCCTTGGGCGCGACAGCAGAGACCATGTCGAGGTCGAGTGAGATCTCACCCGCCCAGCCGCTGTCGGCCCGCGGGTAGTTGCTTTGAAGGCCTTCTTGGTTGACCTTGATGAACTGGCCGGGGTTCAACGGCGGCAGGCCGTACTGCTGCCGGTACACGGCCAGGTCGGAGGCCGCGTTCGGATCATCAAAGGCGTCGACGATCGCGATCGTCGCGCCGGCGCCCCCGTCCTTCGGCAGATTGTAGGCGCTGACCAGGTCACTGGGCCCCAGACCGGAAGGCGGGGTGGCGGCAGCCCTAAGGCCCTTACCGCCGTTGACGGCATTGACCCGCATCGCGAAACACCGCGCCACAAACTTCGACGTCGGGGTCGCGCACATCGATGTCACACCACCTGCAGCCGCAGCTGACGCATGCGATGCCTGAGGTGCCGGAGCGGGGGACGTTGCCGCCAGCAGGGAGGCC
This sequence comes from Streptomyces sp. CA-106110, assembly GCF_050936285.1. NCBI lineage: Bacteria > Bacillati > Actinomycetota > Actinomycetes > Kitasatosporales > Streptomycetaceae > Streptomyces > Streptomyces sp. CA-106110. Next base: position 21,120 of record NZ_JBNJNB010000002.1, read on the forward strand.
TCGGCCCGCGTGGCGGGCGACCCCGTGGAGTGCTGCATGACGGTTGGCTGAGCCGCAGCCGCCGGAACGGCGGCGATGGCGGGGGTCTGAGCCGCGGCGAACACGCCGAGGCCCGTGGCTATAAGGACCGAAACAGGAGCGCGCAAGCGCCCACGTCTCTTCATGGACTGAGAACCCTTCAGTCGGGGTTAGAGGGCGGAGTCAGAGCGGAACGTAGGCGGACGGCTCCTTCGAGTCAGTACGTTTTTCTTCTGCGTACTCGGGCTCATCGCGATCGCCGTGGAGTTCGCACGAGCACGCACCCGTCTCCTCGGCCGTGTACTCGGGCCCGTCGCGATCGCCCTGGAGTTCGCGCCCGCACGCACCCGTCTCCTCGGCACTGCTCATAAGCAATCCATTTCGTCGATGCGTCCCGGCGGGACGCAGTTCGCTCAGGGAGTATGGGACCGGTCATCGTGCGTTATCCATTGGGCGGATGGGCTAAAAGAATGCATGGGCGCACATGAGAACATCGGACTTTTCGGACGATTCCGGCCCGCATCAGAGTCACTGCCAGTACCGTCCTGGATGTCACCCCGTGCTTGCGCACGGCCGACTTCAACTGCCCCGCACCTGTGTTGCAGGACTCGACGGCCCTACAGCGACCTGGCGATTCGTTCAAGCCCGCCCAGGAGAGCCGGTCACCGAGCTCGCGCAGGTGCTCGCCGATGTAGGCGGCATCGCCGACCACGTGGGCAATGGCTCACCCTGTGCGCCACGCCCATCCACCGCTACGGCCCCCGAAGCCCCACAGCATGCCCCACCTGCCGCACCACCACCCACCACCCGCAGAACACGCCGCCTATACCAGCGATCACTGAACCTGATCGCCGGTCACCACAACTGACACCACCCGATCACCCGGCCCACCAACTGACCAAGCCGCAGGCCAGGACCCACACATCAAGACGCCACCCACACTCGCACCCCCGGCCGAAGCACCCGCGCCACCCGGCCACACCAGCACATCAAACTGATAAACCCAGGTAAAAGCACCAGACACTGATCAGAAACACCGCTCCTGGACAGACGAGCTGCGAGAGCTGGGGGGAGTGTCTAATCAACGGCGGATCTGCTGATCAAGGGAGAGACGCCACGTGAGCGAGATGACGATGGAGCAAGGGTCCGTGGAGGAGTCGGCAGGCAATGCGACGCCATCGGCCGCGTCGGACGAACAGCTCGTCGCGATGCTCGTTGACCGGGCACGTAGTGAGGGACTGCAACTGACTGGCGAGGGCGGGCTGTTGCAGATGCTGACCAAGCGGGTGCTGGAGTCCGCCCTGGAAGGCGAGATCACCGATCACCTCGGCTACGAGAAGCACGATCCGGCCGGGAAGAACAACGGCAACAGCCGCAACGGCACCCGGGCGAAGACCGTACTGACCGACATCGGTCCGGTGGAGGTGAAGGTGCCCCGCGACACCGCCGGCAGCTTCGAGCCGCAGATCGTCAAGAAGCGGCAGCGCCGCCTGACCGGTGTCGACGAGATGGTGCTGTCCCTGTCCGCGAAGGGTCTCACCCACGGGGAGATATCGGCTCATCTCGCCGAGGTGTACGGCGCCGAGGTGTCCAAGCAGACCATCTCCACCATCACTGACAAGGTGATGGACGGCATGGCCGAATGGCAGAACCGGCCGCTCGACCGCGTCTATCCGGTCCTGTTCGTGGACGCTATCAATGTCAAAATCCGCGACGGTCAGGTCGCGAACCGCCCCATCTACGTCGTGATGGCCGTGACCGTGGACGGCACCCGCGACATCCTCGGCATCTGGGCCGGTGACGGCGGCGAGGGCGCGAAGTACTGGCTGCACGTGTTCACCGAGTTGAAGAACCGCGGCCTGGACGACGTGCTGATGCTGGTCTGCGACGGACTCAAGGGCCTCCCCGAGGCCGTGGAGACCGTCTGGCCTCGCACGATTGTCCAAACGTGTGTGGTTCACCTGCTGCGGAATTCGTTCCGTTACGCCGCCCGCCAGGACTGGGACAAGGTTGCCAAGGCCCTCAAGCCCGTCTACACCGCTCCCAGCGAGGACGCGGCGACGGAGCGGTTCCTGGAGTTCCAGGAGTCCTGGGGCCAGAAGTATCCAGCGATCGTGAAGCTGTGGTCGGACGCCTGGGCCGAGTTCGTGCCCTTCCTCTCCTTCGACGTCGAGATACGCAAGGTCATCTGCAGCACGAACGCGATCGAGAGCGTCAACGCCCGCATACGCAAGGCCGTTCGCGCCCGCGGACACTTCCCCAACGAGGCCGCCGCCCTCAAGTGCATCTACATGGCGCTGATGAGCCTGGACCCGACCGGGAAGGGCCGCAAGCGGTGGACCATGCGCTGGAAGGCCCCACTCAACGCCTTCCAGATCGCCTTCGAGGGCCGCCTGACCCCGAGCAACAACTGACCGCTCAACAACCAAGATCAGCCGTTAAATTGACACACCCGAGCTGGGCGTCGAATGGGTCTGACGCCGCCCTGATCTCAATGTGCATGGAGAGTCGGACCGGCCATTCAGCACAGCCGGTCGGGCTCATTTCTTGTCTCGAGGCGGAAAGAGCCCCTGGCGACCCGATCCATCGACGCTGAACGCATACACAGCAGCGCGATCCATGACGCCCGCTGGCGGGGTGGGGTTCTCAATGACGATGACCTGGCCCGGGAGGTTGTCGAGCAGATCTCTGTAGAAGTTCTCGACAACGTCGTAGGTCATCAGCTCGTCTTCCTGCCTGTCTTCAGGCCGGCGGTAGGTCAGCACGGGCGAATCGAGTACGACAAAGCCGGGGTGAATGAGCCCACGGGCTGTGCTGCGGCGTGCTAGTGCTACTGCGGAAGCGGCGTGAATTGGTGGTCGGCGTGAGAATGACATGGCCCTTCGTCACTCATGCCAGCAACGAGTGAGCACCGCCCGTCAGCATCGACGACCAGGTCACCGCGTCGACGCCACTGACGCCCAGACGACGACGTTCAACCGACGCTCCCCCGCAGACCATCAGCCGTGCACCACCGCGTCGGCCGACGACGGGAGCAGGGCGGAGCCACCACCGGACGCATGCCAAGGCCGGCCTCCACACTCCGAAGGCTCGAGCCGAACCGCCGAGCGGCAGCCGGTCGTCGGCGGCGCAGGTCAGCCGCAGAGATCCGACTGCCGTGCGCCCCTCGCTGTCATGATGGTCCGATGGACAACCGGGAGAGGACCGAACCTCCGCGGGTGGCCGATGAGCTCACCACGCTGACCGGCTTCCTGCAGCGCCAGCGTGACACGCTGGCCATGGCATGTGCGGGGCTCACAGCCGAGCAGCTCAGGGAAAAGGCCGTGCGGCCCTCGGGCTTGTCGCTGCTCGGCCTCGTCCGGCACATGGCTGACGTCGAGCGGACCTGGTTCCGGAACGTGTTGAACGGCGAGCACAGCGACGTGCACTGGCCCCGAAGCGACGGCGGCGCTTTCGACGTCGACACCGCAGACCCGTCCGAGGCGTTCGCGATCTGGCACGAGGAGTGCGCCCGATCCCGCGACATCGTGGATGCCGCCGAGTCCCCCGACGTCACCGGGCGGTACCGAGACAACGTCTTCTCTCTCCGCTACATCCTCACCCACATGATCGAGGAGTACGCGCGGCACAACGGCCACGCTGACCTCCTCCGCGAGCGCATCGACAAAATCGCCGAACAGTAGTGGACGGCGGGGGCCGGTCCCCTGACGGGCTGGCGGCTGGAGTATTAGAAGATGATTGGGGGGAAGGTGGGTGAGCAGGTCAGCCGGCAGTAGACGAATTTGAGTGCGCACCAGAACACATGGGGCCAGCGATCGTCCTTGAACTCGCAAAGAGCGAAATCGGTGTCGCACGAGGCGCAGGTGGAGGCGGGTCCGCCTCCATTGCCGACCTCCCGTGCAGCCGCGCCGGAGCTGCTGCAACCGGCGCACTTCGACCCTGCAGCGGGCATCATGTCCGCGACTCGCTCTGCCCGCACCGTCATAGTCTGCACGTAAGTCACCTCGGCTGTGCCCTTGAAGAACACAATGCAGGGCTTCTCTGGTGTCTTCGTGTCCTGCACGATGCGGACTACATCGTCAGTTGGGATCTCAACGTATTGGGCGAGCCTGAGATCCGCGTACAGCCGGATCTTCCCTTCCTCGGCGGGACCGACGTAGCCGTCAAGTGCCAGCACGTTGCTGCCAGCCTGGACTAGATCCCGGACTAGCGGGTTGACGACTGGCGACGATGAATCTCCGCTGTTCGACATCAATATTTCCCCCCGCCTCCTCAGTTGGAACTCCCGGAGCCCACGGGCCACCACCTCAACTATCCCGCAGCGGCGCCGTGAGCAAACTTACGGGGAGAAATGGGCATGTCGGCTCTATTCACTGCAGGGCACGCACTGAGCCTTTCCTGGTAATGGATCATGACGTTGTGTGATCGTTCAGATGATTCGGTCGTACTCGAGCTGAAGCAGGACGAGGGCCGCGGCGGCGATCTGAGTGATCCGGCCGGGGTCGAGGCTGGCCCGCCGCAGGGCCTTGAAGGTCGTCTTGAGCAGGGAGTTGGCCCGTTCACACACGCCGTGGATGCCTCGGACGACCTTGTTGTAGGTCTGCTGGGCCTCGGTCAGCTCGCCCCCCGCAGGCTTCTTGACCGGGTGACGGAAGCCGTCTCCGGCGTTTTCGTACCCGAGATCGACCAGGGTCGGCACGCCCAGCTCCGCTGCGACACGGTTGAGCGCGTCGAGCAGGCCGTGCCGGCGGGCGCAGGTGGTGTCGTGCTCGCGGCCCGGGCGGACCGGCGAGACCCAGATCGGCCAGCCGTCAGGAGTGAAGATGACCTGCACGTTCCCGCCATGATGCCGGTGCTTGCCCGACCACCACAGGTCCGCGCCGTTGGGGCCGGGGGCCGCGACCCGGTCGGTGCGGACCACGGTGCCGTCCAGATTCAGGTGCGTCAGCCCGGCCGCCTTCGCCCTCTCCAGCGCGGTGTGCAGATCCGGTGCCCCGGCACCAGGACGGCCAGTCCTTCGTGCAGGTACCGGTAGATGGTGGAGGACGACAGGCCGTTGTCCCTGGCGAGTTGGGCCAGGCGGGTGCCGTCGAGGAACCAGCGCAGGATGAGCACGGCCTGCCGGAAGCAGCCCAGCGCACGCCGCCGCCGCCTACTTGGGGATCGGCGGGGTCGGCGCGGGCCAGCCCCCGTACGGGTTGGCGCACTGGTAGACGACGTAGCCGCGGACCCTGCGGCCGTCGGAGCGGCGGGTGACCGTCCCGCGGGTGTACCAGGTGCGCTCGCTGCGCTTGTACGCCCACTGGTCGTAGTCGATCCGGTCACCGCGGTAGCCGATGCCCACCACCGTCGCGGACCGGGAGGGCGACACGTGGATCCTGACCGCGCTGCAGGAGATCTTCCCGTGGCCGGTGTCGTAGGCCTGCGCGGTCGAGGCGGTGGCCACGCCTGATGCGGCGGCGGTGAGACCCAGCGCGGCGGCCAGCAGGGCGCGTTTGACGCGGCGGCGATGTATCACGCGGTGACTCCCTTGGTGTGGAGGGAAACCGGCCGGACCGTGGTGGCCCGGCCGGGCCACTTCGATCCTTGAGGGCGCCCGGGGGCGCTGACCGTGTACGGGCGTGGTGCTCCCACCTGCCGAGTCCGTGATGTCGCCTCCCGTCCCCTCGAGCGGGATCCACCGCCCGACCGCTCTGCACGCCCGTCTGGTCGGGGTGTGGGCCGCGGATCCCGTGGTGCGGATCGGCGCGCCACATCGCCGCCTCAGGGCGTGGGAGACGGGCCCACGCCGGGTGTCTCACACGGTGCAGGGCCAGCGAAGTTTGTGTCGCCGAGTAGTACCCGTGGGGCGCTTGGGAGTGGTTTGTGGGCGTCCCGCTCGCCCCTTCTCCTGTGTCCACCGCGCGGGCTGCGCACAGCCGGCGCCTCGTGCGGTGGCCACCCGTCCCCGTCTCCCTCCTCCTTGACCAGGCAGGCCCTCTCACATGACGTTCACCGCTCCGCAGGTTGCACTCCCCCAACCCGTGCGTCCCGCGCGCTCGTCCCGCACCGTCATCGCGACGCTCCTGGGCGCCACACTCGTCCTCAAGGGACGGGGGTTCGCCTTCGATTACCTCGGCTACTACGTCGGCGCCCAGCACGGCACCACGGCGGCCGGCGTCGCCCTGACCGTGTTCGGGATCGGCTGGTGTCTCGGGCAGGCCGTCTGCGGGGCGATGACCGACCGCATGGGCCAGCGCACCACCCTGACCCTGTGGCTGGTGGCATCGGCCGCAGCGTGCGTCGGCCTGGCCGTGGTGCACACACTGCCCGCACTGATCGCGGTCGCGTTCTGCCTCGGCTGCACCATGGAGGTCCACCGCCCAGCGGTGTCCGCCGAGATCAACGAGCGGGTCACCAGCGAGGCCGACCGCACCCGTGCCCAGAGCTGGATGTACTGGGTGACGAACATCGGGGTCTCCGTGAGCGGCGGCGTGGGCGGCTATCTCGCGCACGAGCACGGCTACCGGATGCTCTTCCTCCTCAACGGCGTGGCCTGCGTGGTGGCCGCGGTCATCGCCCGCCGGGTCCTGTCCCCCCGCCCCGCCCACACGGCCTCTGGTGCGGCACAACTCGCCTTCCGGCAGGTCCTGGCCGACCCCGCACTGCGGTGGATCGCCGTCGCCGCCGTCGGCGCGATGATCAACGCGTACGGTCTGGTCAGCGTGCTGCCGCTGGTGATGAACGCGGACGGCTTGCCCCCGACCGCGTACGGCACCGCCATGATCTGCAACACGGTGGCGGTCCTGGTCCTCAGCCCGCCGCTGACGCGGCTGCTGGTCGGCCGGGACGACCACCTGCGTTACCCGCTCGCACCGATCCTGGCCGCGGGCAGCCTCATCCTGGGCGCCGCGATGGGCCTTGCGGCGCTGCAGCACACCGGCGTCGGCTACGCGATCGCCGCCGCGTTGATGGTCCCGGGCGAGATCCTCTTCAGCGTGGCCCTCGGCGGCTTCCTCGCCACCGCCGCGCCCGCCGGCGCCATCGGCCGCTACCAGGCCGTCCTCAGCGGTGCCTCGGCCCTGGCCTCCCTCACCCCGCTCGCCATCGCCCTCGCCCTGAACGCCGGGGGACGTGTCTTGGTCGCGGCCCTGCTGATGAGCACCGCCGTCCTGGCGGCCTGGGCCTGCCTGCCTCTGGCCAGGGCCCTGAAGACCCTGCCCCGTCCCTGACCCTCACGCCGGGCGCCGAGCCCTGCCCGCCCCGACTCCACGAAAGGACATCACCCTCATGAGGATCGCCGTCGTCGACGGATACTCCACCGGAGCCACCCTGGCCCAGCGCCTGCACGCGGCGGGGATCGAATGCATCCACGTCCAAAGCCGCCCGCACACCGACCTTGCCCCCTACCTGCTGCAGTCCTTCCGCCCCAGCGACTACACCCGCGACCTCGGCTACACCCCCGACACCGGCGCGCTGCTCGCATGGCTGCGCGACAGCCGCATCTGCCGCGTCATCGCCGGCACCGAGTCCGGAGTCACCCTCGCGGAGTGGGCCTCCCTGGCACTCGGCCTGCCCACCAACACGCCCGAGCAGCTCGACGCGCGCCGCGACAAGGCCCTCATGGCCGACGCGGTCCGCGCCGCAGGCCTGGCGACACCGCTCGCCACCACCGCCCGCTCCGCATCCGAAGCCGCCGCCTGGGCCGACGCCTGCGGACTGCGGGACGCCGTCGTCAAACCGCGCTCCAGCGGAGGCAGCGACCACGTCCGTTTCTGCAGCACCCCCGAACAAGTGGCGCAGGCCGCCGCGACGATCCTCGCCACCCCCAACATTTTCAACGAGCCGAACACCAGCGTCCTGGTCCAGCAGCGGCTGTATGGCACGGAGTACTACATCAACTCCGTCTCCTCAGGCGGCGTCCACCGCGTCGCCGAGATCTGGCGCTACACCAAACGCCGCGACCCCGCCTCCACCCCCATCTACGACTACGAGGAACCGGTGCCCGCCTCCAGCCCCGAAGCGCAAGTTCTGCGTGCCTTCGCGTTCTCGGTGCTGGACGTGCTCGGCATCACCGACACCCCCGCGCACACCGAGGTCATGCTCACCACCGACGGGCCCGTCCTCATCGAGACCGGCGCCCGCCTCGGCGGAGCCACCGCACCCGACATCGTGGAGACCTACGGCGGCGGCACCTCCCAGACATCCCTGACCACAGCCGCCCTCATCGACCCGGCAGCCCTGCTCCACTTCGACGACACCAGCGACACATGGCACGGGAGACATCTGCGCAACGTCGAGTTCATCAACCACTTCCACGGCCTGCCCAACACCAGCGCCCTCACCAAAATCGGGGAGCTGCCCACCGTCGTGCACGTCGCCAGTGCCGCCGCCCCCGACACACTCCTCGAACCCACCCGCGACCTGCTCAACTCCCCCGGCTACGCCTACCTCGCCGCCACCGACCACGCCGACATCGAGCGCGACTACACCACCCTGCGGGCCTGGGAGAACGAAGGCCTGCACACCATGTGAACCGCCCCACCAGTACGCGGGCACCCGCGCCCGGCCCCGCTGGCATACATCAATCCGGGACCGCCACCCGTCACCAACTCCACCTCCATGCCTGATACCAACGGCCTGTGCCAGCAAGGCCCTAGCACCATGAGCGGCGAGCGGCTGGCCGTGAAACTGATCGAGTACGCGCGCCTGTTCCAGCACGAGGCCCAGCCCCTCGGCCGGCGCAAGCTGGCTGGCACCGGTCCTGCCTGGCTCCGTTGGTATCCGGTCTTCCCGCGTGTGCTCTTCGTGCTGACTGGTGCGGCCCGAACGAGGCTGGAGAATCGCATGAGCGATCTGCAGGCCATGGTTGCCCACCACCCGCTCGTAGCGGCCCTCGCCGGCGAAGTCCGCCTCGGAGCCGCTGTGCTCGAAGACCTTGAGCAACACGGGCCCGCCCAGTCCGTGTGGGTTCCCCTGACTGGCGGGAAGCCTCGCCCGTGGATGGAGCTGTGAACCTTCTGCTCGAGCGGGTCTGTCGGGCGGGACGCTGGTGTCAGGAAGCGTTGCTGACGTGCAGGAGGAGCAGATCGAACTCGGGCCCTCCTGGCTCGTTGACGTACGGGCCGGCGTACTCATAGCCGAGCCTCGCGTACAAGTCCTGACCGCGCCGGTTCGAGGGCAGCGCGAGCAGGGAGGACCACTGTGGGGCGATTACTCGCAGCAGCTCAGCGTGCATCTGAGTGCCGATTCCCCGGGACTGCCACGGCGGTCGGACCGCCAGCTCGCACAGCCCCATGAGGCGATCGGTGCGGGCGCCTGCGGGGACCTGGTCGACGAGATCGGGTCCGAACCAGTAGTCGGCGGTGCAGGGGAAGCCGTAGGCGAATCCGACGGCGCTGCCGCCTTCGTACGCCATCACCAGGGCGAATCCCTCCCGCTTGAGGTGGCCGGTGATCTGGCGGTGCAGGGCGGGCACGGAGAGCCCGGCCGTGGCCGCGCCGGGGTTGGCGACCAGCTCAGGATGAGCGTCTGCCCAGATGTCTGCGGCGACGTCCACGAGCGGCGGGACCTGTCCCGGCCCGTAGGTGCGAATCATCACGTCGGCGTGGGTGCTCGGGGCCACGGTCTCCTCCTCAGCTGACGCCGGTTGTCGTGCGGTACTCCTCCAGCCAGTCGGCGACCGCCGGGATGGCGGCGTGCCGCTGGAGCGCGCTCTGCACGTTGTGCAGCTGCTGCAGCAGCCGGTCGGAGCGAACTTCTGGCAGGTAGCGAAGGACGCGCCCGGCGGCTTCGGCCGCGGCTTCCGGCTCGGGACGTTCCCTCACCGCATGTTGAATGGCGACGTCAGCCGTGTACAGGGCCCGATTTCGCTGGAACTGGGTGCCGTGCAGGAGAACGGCCTGCTCGGCGCCGGCGGCGGCGCGCTCGTGCTGGGCGAGGTCTGCACGGGCGAGTGCTTCGAGCCCGGCCAGTTCACCGGCTTTCTCCGAGGATGCCCCGGCCTTCAGGCCGGGGAGGAATCGGACTCCTGCGGAGCAGGGCAGGGACAGCCGGATCGCCGTCAGGGCGATCCGGCGTCCACCCCGCACGGCCGTGATGCCGCCCACAACGGTCAAGAACTCTCAACTGTCAGTCCTCCCAGGTAGGTTCGGATGCATGACGACAGAAGCGACCACGAAGGACACCGGGCATGCCCGGTACACCTTCCGTGTACGCCTGTCGAAGACAGCCCGGCGCGCACTCGAAGCCGAGTGGGATCGCTGCCGCTGGATCTGGAACGAATGCGTGGCCAAGTCCCGGCAGGCCCACGCGCAGAGCAGAGCGGGCGGCGAGAAGTTGACGTGTGGTCCGGCGCAGCTGGACAGGATGCTGACCGACGCCCGCGGGGTGATGCCGTGGCTGGCTGAGGGCGCGAGCGTGCCGCAGCAGCAGGTGATCCGGGAGTTCGCCAGGTCGAGGGCGAAGGCGCTGAAGGACATCAAGGACGGGCTTGCGCAGCACCGCCGGGCGGGGATGCCCCGCTTCAAGCGCAAGCGTGACAGCCGACCGTCGCTGAACTACACCCGGCGCGGTTTCCGCCTCAAGGACGGTCGTCTGCACCTTGCGGGCCAGATCGTGCTGAGCGTGGTGTGGTCGCGGGCTCTTCCGGCCGACCCGTCGAGCGTGCGCGTGTACCAGGACACGCTCGGACATTGGTACGCCTCCTTCGTCGCCCCGGCCCAGGTCGAGCCGCTTGTTCAGACCGGCCACGTCCTGGGCGTGGACTGGGGTGTGAAGGAGACCGCGACCACCACGGATGACGCCTACGACCTTCCGCATGCCGAACACGGCAAGCGGTCCGCTCAGCGGCTCGCGAAGTACCAGCGGATGATGGCCCGGCGCCGGCGACCGAAAGGACAGCGTGCATCCACCGGCTACCGGAAGGCGCAGGCACAGGCAGCGAAGCTGCACAGGAAGATCGCGCGGCAGCGGGAGGACACCGGCCGCAAGTGGGCCAAGTCCGTCATGCGCGATCATGACGGAGTGGCGGTGGAGGACTTTCGCCCGAAGTTCCTCGCGAAGACCACCATGGCCCGCAAGGCGGCCGACGCGGCCATCGCGGCGACGAAGCGTGCCCTGGTCGAGATGGGCCGCAAGCACGCACGGGACGTCCGTCTGGTGCACCCGGCGCACACCACGATGGACTGCGCAACGTGCGGGGCGAGAACCAAGCACGCACTCCCTCTCTCGATGAGAACGTATGCCTGCACCGTGTGCGGAGCCGTGTCCCCCAGGGACAAGAACTCCGCCCGCGTGATGCTGGTCCGGGCAGGTTGGAACCCGGACGGTGCCGAGGGCGTAAGACCACCTGAGCCGCCGGCTCCGGTGGCAGCCTGAGCCGTGAATCCCCACGCAGCCCTGGATGGTGGAGAATCCCCTCCCTTCAGGGAGGGGAGCCTTCAACCGGGCTGAAGAACTCCAGCCAGTTCGGGTCCGCCTCGCTGGGGCCTTTGGCGTAGAGGTGGTGAGCGCGGACGATCGCGGCGCCCGTGGCGCTGGTGTCCCCGAGCAGGGCCCATCCTCCGGCCTCGCGCATCGCCATGAGGGACAGCATTCTTGGCGAGCCGTAGATACCGACCGCGCTCTGGGCGCCCTGGGCGGCGGCGATCGCCTCGCGGGGGCGGCCGGACGCTTTGGCCAGCAGGGCGAGGCAGCCGAACGCGTGCCCCTCCAGCGCGCGGTCGTCGGCGATCCGGGCGGCAGCCAGGGCCTCGCCATACAGGGAGCGTGCGTCGGCGGGCCTGCCGGAGTCGTATGAAAGCCAGCCGGCGGCGATGCTCAGGTGGCCGGTTGCTGAGCGCAGTTGGCGCTCCGTGCGGTCAGTGAGCCGCCCGTCCTGCATCCAGCCGTACGCCTGGTGCAGCGCCTCGGACGCCTTTTGGCGCAACGCGGCTGACCCGTGATCGTGGTCGTGGGCGTAGATCGTGCTGACGGCCTGGTGGACGGCACGGACGTTGCGGGTACCGATCCGGCCCGGGGGCTGGTCGTCCGCTCCGGACAGCAGGGGGAACAGGGTCACGGCGGCGCCTGCTCCGTCGGTCAGGAAGGCTCGGCGGTCCACCGGTTCCCCCTCCCGCAAGACGGGCCCGTTCGCCGCGGCCAGGGTGGTGGTCCGAAAGCCCAGTTCGGCCATGGTCCGGCCGGTCATCCTGGTGAGAATGCGACGGTACACGGCGCGGGGCAGCTGGACTTCCCCGTCTTCCCACGCGGCCACCAGACGCGCGGTGCACGCGACCGCCTCGCCCATCTCCTCCCCGGCCGCCACGACACGCCGCGCGAACTCGTGGCGGGACATCTGTAACTGGTCTTCGCGCAGCGCGCGCAGTTGGGCGTTAGGGGTCTTGCGGCGGTCGGCCATACCGGCTCCGGGGCGGCATCCAACAGGGTGCGGCAACGGTACCGCCTGTCTGTCTTCTTCCCCTGTCTTGGAGTTCACTCCACAGGGGCGGCTTCGGCCCGACTTACATCGCTCTTGCATCGCGCTGGCGTCGCACTAACCGCCGCTCGGCTGGTTGCGTGGATCGTGACGTGACGAGCGATCAGGAGGCCACCGTGACGACCGCAAGTAGCGGCTTGGCCGTGCCGCGTGCGACCGCGATGCCCGGCGGACCGGGGAAACCCGGGCCCCTGGAGGTGGTCGATGCGGACACGATCCGGGAGACGTACGAGGCGGCCCTCGGGGCGTCGGCGCCCGTGCCGAAAGAAGAGCGCGCACTGCTCGGCGAACTCCTTCATGGGCACGTCCGGCTCCTCTTTACCGAAGTCGCGGCGTACGCGCCCCGCATGCAGGGCGAGCAGCAGCGCACCGCGGTGCACGTCATGACCCGCACCCGCCACCTGCTGGAGGCCGGGATCGGCATCTCGCCCATGGACATCTGGAACCTGGCCGCGCAGTGCCGGGCGCTCCTTGCTCTCTACCAGCACCCCGGCTCCCTGACCGGGGGCTACACCACTGAGGTCCTCTCATGACCCGCACGACCACAGCACAGCCCCGCAGCACCGGGTACCCCGGCTACACCCAGACAGGGGACCGCGCTCCGCAGACAGCGGAGGAGGGCCGGAAGCTGACGCGTGTGGCGCTGGCTGCCTGGGGTCTGGTCGACGATGCGGAGACGGCGGCGCTGGTGATGTCCGAACTCGTCGCGAACGCGGTCCGGCACGCGCGCGGCTCCAAGATCCGTATGACCGTAAATCGCCCGGCGGACGATCGGGTGTACGTGGCCGTGGTCGACCGGGAGCCCCGCCGGCTGCCGGAGCTGCGCACGCCCGCCGCGGACGTCCTGCAAGGCCGGGGGCTGCTCCTCGTGGACGCTGTCGCCGCCCGATGGGGCTACGACTTCATGGGCACTGGCGTGCATCCGTGGGGCAAGCGCGTGTGGGCTGAGCTGCAGGTGACTCCGTAAAGCCACGCGCGCTGGTCGCCGAGACCGTGACCCTGGCGGTCATCGCCGGATCGCTCGTCTCCGTGCTACTGATCGCGGTCGCATAGCCCCTCTCCTGACCTCCCTTGGGGGCGTCGTCCAGCGCCATCCCCCGTGCTTTGGGCCTGGACGATGCCGGAGCCCTGGCGGATGCACCCCCGCCCGCGCAGCCGCCAGGGCTCCCGCGTCCAGTCTTACGGAACACACGGGCCAATCGGTCGGTGGTCTTGGGGTGGCCAGTGGATGCCTGGTCGATCCACACCGTGCGGCGCCCGACGTCGACCAGGCACCAGATGCGCCGGCCGGCGGTGTTCCCTGTCAAGTTCGTCTGTTCAGATCTGCAGGCTGTTTCGGGACCCCAAACGAACAGGGCGAGGCCGCCCCGGCGTGACGACGACCGGGACGGCCTTGCTGGCTGAGGATCTCAGGTTGGTGGCGGATGGCGCGCCGTCCCCGACCGTGTGGGCTGGGCGGGGATCTGCCCAGTGAGGAGACGACAGTCGTGGTGTCGTTCAGGAGGCCATCCCGTGCGGAAGCGAGAGCCAGCCGCGGCGGTATCCGATATCGGGGTAAGCGCCGACCTGGCGGGCGGCCCCTTCCAGCCCGTGCGAGCCGCGCGTACGCCATGATGGGGGTGGCCCAAGCACACCGCACCATCCTTCGAACATTCCGGGGCCACGAGTAGAAGGACACCTGATGGACCTCGATGTCAACGCCCACCAGCACGATCTGCTGTCCCTGTGCGCCCTGCGCGTCGGAGACGCCTCGGTCGACTGGAGCCTGATCGCCCGCAACGCCCAGACCCCCGACGACCTCGCGGCTCTCCTGGACGGCCGGCTGCGTGAGGACTCGCGAACCGCGCGCAAGAACCAGCCCTTGCTGCAGCAGGCGCTCACCGACCTCGAGGCCGCCCGCCACCGGGTGGATGCCGAGTTGGTCGCAGCCCGGAAGGCGGGTGCACGCCTGGTCACGGTCCTGGACGTCGACTACCCGGCCAACCTCAGGGTCATCGCCAACCTCCCGCCGTTCCTCTTCTACCGCGGCGAGCTCGAGCAGCGTGACGCCCGCTCCATCGCCGTCGTCGGGACCCGACAGGCCTCCAAGGAAGGCCTCATGCGCGCCGCACGCATGGCCCGCGAACTCGTCGAGCACGATGTCGTGATCGCCAGCGGACTGGCCAGGGGCATCGACTCCGCCGCGCACGAGGCCACCCTCCATGCCGAAGGCCGCACCTTCGCCGTCATGGGCACCGGCATCGCCGCCCCCGTTTACCCCACCGAGAACAAGGACTTGGCGCAGAAGATCCTCGACGGTGGCGGCGCGCTTCTGAGCCAGTTCTGGCCCACCAGCGGCCCCGCCCGCTACACCTTCCCGCGCCGCAACGTCGTCACCAGCGGCACCACGGTGGGCAGCGTCGTCATCGAGGCCTCCAGCACCTCTGGCGCCAAGATGCAGGCCAGGCTGGCCGCCGAACACGGCAAGCTCGTCTTCCTGATCAAGTCCCTCGCCGACAGCCAGCCCTGGGCGGCGAAGATGATCGCCGACCGGCGGGCCATCCAGGTCACCCAGTCCAGCGACATCATCGACCGCCTCGGCAGCGCCGCCGACATCCAGCGCACCAGCCGGCAACGCCGGCAGCTCGCCCTGGCCGGCCTGTGACCGCCACTCTCCCCGACCCGGCAGGCTTCCCGCACTGCCCCGTGTGCGCCTACCTCGTCACCGGCACTGCGCGAGGCTGCTCCGACTGCGCTGGCCGCACCCTTTAAGCCCGTCTCCACGACCCGCTGCCCCGTGTGCTCCCAGACCGTTCTCCAGGGCCAGAGCTGCGCCAACCGCCTGTGTGCCCTGCCCCTGGAGCAGCGAGGGTTCAGCCGCGTCGACGCCATCGCCATGTACTCCGGTGCTCTGCGTGACAAGATCCACCGGCTGAAGTACGACGGCAAACACGGCTGGGCGCTGATCTTCGGCAGGCTCATCGTCGGCTGGATGGAAAACCACGCCGGGCAGATGCAAGGTGTCGACTACGTCATCGGCAACCCCACCCACCGCGGGCGGCTTCCGCTTCAGCACATCGAGGCAATCATGGACGCCGCCTACGCCGAGGACGTCACCCGCACCTTCCCCCTCAATCCCCCGGGCGCGCACCTGCTGATCAAGGACGACGAAACACCCCGCTCGGCGATGCGGAGCCTCGACGACAAGCGCGCTGCCGCGGCCGCGCACGCAGCCGCCCTGAAATGGACCGCAGAGGCCGCCACCATCAAAGGCGCCACGATTGTCCTGGTCGACGATGTCTTCACCAGCGGCTCCCAACTCCAGCACGTCGCCCTGCGGCTGCGGGCCTCCGGCGCGGCCGACGTCCGCGGACTCGTGCTGGCCCGGGTGCCCTGGAGCGCGTAGGTCCAGCCCCCACACCGGCGCAACCTGAACAAGAGGCGGCCTGGTCAGCCGTCATCCGACTCCCCCTCCCCGCGGCACATGGAGCGGCCGCCGGGTGGGGTCGGACGGGCGCTGTCACGTTGTTGGCTGCGTGGGTCTCTGACGGGGCGTCGGGGCGTGGTGGGGGGCCGGTGCTCAGGCCTCGGCGGGCTGGCCGGCGGCGCCGGTGATCTGGTCCCAGATCGCGAAGCGGGTGGTCATCTCGGCTCGGTAGCCGGGGGCGGTCATCAGGTGGCGGCGGGGCCGGAAGTGGGATGAGATACCGCTGAACGCGGACAGAAACCGCTGGGCTCCGCCGACGCTGCGGAAGCCTTTCATCGCGCGTTCACGCTGCCTCGTCGGCTGATGACTGTTCTCTGCCCGGTTGTTCAGGCCCTTGTGCGAGCGGTGCTCGACCGAGGGCATGACCTCCCGGTGGGCCGCCCCGTAGGAACGGAGCTTGTCCGTGACGATGACCCTCGGCACGGCCCCGATTCCTTTGAGGAGCCGACGGAAGAAGCGCCTGGCCGCGGCCTTGTTGCGCCGGTTCTGGACGAGGATGTCGAGCACGTTGCCGTCGGCGTCGACGGCCCGCCACAGGTACTTCCGCTCCCCGTTGATCTTGATGAAGACCTCGTCCAGGTGCCATTTGTCGCCGGGCCGGGGCCGCTTCCGGCGCAGGCCGTTGGCGTAGGCCTGCCCGAACTTCGCACACCAACGCCGGACGGTCTCGTGGGAGACGAGCACGCCGCGCTGGAGCATCAGCTCCTCGACCTCGCGGAAACTGAGCGGGAAGCGGAAGTACAGCCACACGCAGTGGGAGATCACCTCGACCGGGTACCGGTGCCCCTTGTACGACGGCGGCGCGCTGTCCACGGACGACCCCTCCCAGCGTGACCAACCCGAAGATCATCCCACCCGGTCAGTCAACGTGACAGCGCCCCCGCGCATACAGCGACAGGATCTGCTCGTTGAACCCAGCCAGCCGCCTGGCGTGTTTCGGAACGAGCTTGGGCTCGAACGAGCCGTTGCGGTCCCGGGGAACTGCCACGACGACCGCGCTGGCGTCGGTCAGCACGGTCTTGGACGAAGTCCCGTTGCCGCTGTTGCCCGAGCCGCGGCCGACCGTCTCCCTCGACGTGAAATCCGGCGCGGTGAACGACAGGGCGGGCGAGCCTGGCTGAGTGACCCTCAACTGGGGCGCGCGTGTGAAGACCGCGCCCGGCTGCAGCGGATCGGCGCTCGCCACAACCACTACACGGTCCACGCCCGCTGGCACGAGCGCCAGGTCGGCGGTGACCGCCGAGTCGGCGACCGACACGCAGTCCTGGGCTGGGTGGTAGGGACCGGTGGCAACACCGACACCGCGCCCCGGGCCGACCGCACAGAGCCACATGCCCTCGATGATGAACGCTTCGAGCATGGTGATGCAGTCCTCTTCACTTCTTGGGCGCGTGCGCCCCAGTCATTAGTTCCGCCAGGTCGTCCGGGCGGAGGAACGACGGCGGTGGCGGTGGGCCCCAGTTGAACCTGGCAAGCTGGCCCTCGAAGACTTCCGGCTTCCACAGCTGGTCGTCCAGGATCATGTCGAGGTCGCTGTAGTACTCGGCGAAGGTCCCAGACGGGTCCCGGAGGTACCAGAAGAAGTTCGACCCGACGTGGTGCCGACCGAGTCCCCAGACGTGCCGCGCTGGATCGCGCTCGAGCATCGCCGACGCACCGCGCCCCACCTCGTCGACGTCGTCGACCTGCCAGGAGCTGTGGTGCACGAAGTTCACCGGGGTGTTCTGCACGAGCAGGTTGTGGTGGTCGGTGGAGCAGCGGAGGAAGGAGCCGCGGTCTTTGATGCGGTCGGATGCCTTGAACCCGATCGCCTCCTCGAAGAAGCGCATGCTCGTCGCCAGATCGGTCGAGCCGATCACGACGTGCCCGAGCTTCCGCGGCCGGACTCGGTCGTCCCGGCTCAGCGCGTCGGCCCGCTCGTTGCGCCGCATCAGCAGACCGGGCGAATTCGGGATGACCGGGGTCCGGTGCGGTGTCTGCCGGATCGGCTCCTCCACCTCCAGCCGGACGCTGACGCCCGTCACCGGTTCGACCGCGACGAGTGAGTCCTCGGTGGTGTCGGCGTCGAAGCCGTGCGCGTCCAGCCGCGACTTGACCCGGCTGATGTCGTCGGCGTCGTCGACCCCGACGACCATCCCGGCGAGGCGCCGTACCGGTGTGTGCACCAGCCGCAGCTGCTCGCCGCCGTCGGTCGTGGCGAACCGGCCGTCTCCGAGCGGCTCGAGTCCGAACTCGTCGTAGAACGCCGACGTCTCCTCCACGTCCGGGGTTCCCATGACGATTTTGCGCAGGGTGTGCAGGCCCATGATTGCTCCCGTGCTCGTGCGGCTCCGGTCAGGCGACCCGGAGCACGACCTTTCCGATGTTTTGGCCCGCCTCGACGAGCCGATGCGCCGCCCCGGCCTCCTCGACCTGCATGACGCGGTCGACGACCGGGCGCACCTGGCCGCCGGCGACGAGCGGCCACAGCCCGGCGACGGTCCCCGCGACGATCTCCGCCTTGGCCTCGGCCGAGCGCGCCCGCAGAGTGCTGCCGCGTACGGTCAGCCGTCGCCGCATCACCGCCTCAAGGTCGAGTTCCGCGGCCCGGCCGCCCAGGAGCCCGACGAGGAGCAGTTGTCCCTCGAGCTTCAGCGCGTCGATGTTGGGCGCCAGGTACGGGCCGCCGACGCAGTCGAGGACGACGTCGACGCCCTCACCGCTGGTGAGCTCCCGGACCCGGTCGAGGAAGGACTCGGTCCGATAGTTGATCGCTGTCGCGCCGAGCGCCTCGCACGCCTCTGCCTTCCGTGCCGATCCGACCGTCACCAGGACCGTCACGCCGAGCGCCACGGCGTACTGAACGGCCAGCGTGCCGAGACCGGATCCCCCGCCGTGGATCAGTACGGACTGTCCCGGCCCCAGTCCGGCCTGCATCGTCAGGTTCGAGTACGCCGTGCAGGCGACCTCGGGCAGCGCCGCGGCCTCCTCCAGGGTCACGCCCACCGGCACCGGCATCAGCTGGGTCGCCGGCACCGCCACCTGTTCGGCGTACCCGCCGCCGTCCAGCAGCGCGCACACCTGGTCCCCCACCGACCAGCCGGTGACGTCCGGAGCCACCGCGAGGATTCGTCCGGAGCACTCGAGACCGAGGATCTCGCTGGCACCCGCCGGAACCGGGTAGGCGCCGGCGCGCTGGCGCAGGTCCGCCCGGTTGACCGCCGTCGCGGCGACATCGACGAGGACCTCGCCTGCGCGCAGCGCGGGTGCCGGAACCGGGACCCATTCCAGGTCATCGGCCGACCCGGCGCCGGTCACCTGAATCGCGAGCACCGGCTCCCGGTCACGCTCCATCGTCGGCGACCACGTTCACCAGGGTTCCGACGCGGTCGATGTGGACCTCGACCTTGTCGCCGACTTGCAGGAAGGTGGGCGGCTCGCGGAAGAGCCCGACGCCGGCCGGGGTCCCGGTGACGATGACGTCTCCGGCGGACAGCGGCGTGAAGGTCGAGACGTACTCGATCAGGGTGGCCACGTCAAAGATCAGGTCCCCGATGCTGGCGCGCTGCCGCTCCTCGCCGTTGACGGACGTGGTGAGCGTCAGCTCGGTCAGCTCGCCCACCTCGTCGGGGGTCACCAGCGCGGGGCCGAACGCCCCGGTACTGGGGAAGTTCTTGCCGGGCATGAACTGGCTGGTGTGCCGCTGCCAGTCGCGGACCGAGCCGTCGTTGTAGACCGAGTAGCCGGCGACGTGGTTCAGCGCCGCGGTCCGGGAGATGCGTCGGCCCGGGCGCCCGATGACGACGGCCAGCTCGCCCTCGTAGTCAAACTCCTCGGTCTCGGCGGGCTTCAGCAGTGGTCCCCCCTGCCCGGTCTGCGAGTCGGCGTACCGGGGGAAGATGGTCGGGTGCTCGGCCGCCGGCCGGGATGTCTCCTCCCGGTGCGAGCGGTAGTTCAGCCCGACGCAGAGGATCTTCAACGGGTCCGGGACGACAGGCAGCAACGTCACGCCGGCAAGAGCGTGCTGGTCGCGCGTGGACGCGTCCACGCGGCCGAGCTCGGCGAGGCAATCGGCGGCGAGCGCCTCGCGCAGGCTGGTGACGCCCTCGATGGCGTCGGCCAAATCCACGATCCGGTCGTCGTCGAGGAGCCGGCCGAAGGAGGCGGTGCCTCCGCTGGAGTAACTGACGAACTTCACAGGTGGTCCTTGAGAAGGGTGGTGGTCCGGTCCCACGCGAGGTCGGTGGCTGGCTGGTCGAAGGTGTCGCGTCCGTACGTCGCGAAGGCGTGCGGCATGCCCGGGTAGAGGTGGAACTCCGCTGCCGGGTTGCGGGCGAAGGCGTCCTCAATCACCGCGCGCGCCTCCGGCGGGCAGTAGTGGTCGTTCTCCGCGAGGTGGAAGAGGATCGGGCACCGTACTCCGGAGGCACGCTCGATCCGGTCCTGGACGCCGACGCCGTAGTAGCTGACGGCGCACGCGGGGTCCAGCGCCGAGGCGGCCAGGAAGGCGAGGCCGCCACCGAGGCAGTAGCCGAGTAGCCCGACCTTGCCGCCGTTGCCGGGACGGGAGCTGGCCCACTCCATCGCCGCGCGGATGTCGTCCAGCACGAGGTCGAAGTCGAGCCCGTTGCGCAGCTCGATCGCGTGCTCGAACTCCTCGCCGTAGTAACCGAGTTCGACGTCGCGTTCCTGGCGGGCGAAGAGGTCCGGGACGACGGCGGTCAGCCCGGTCGCCGCGAACTCGGCGGCCATCGTACGCATGTAGCTGTTGATGCCGAAGATCTCGTGGAGCAGGACGATCGCGTTGCCGTTCCCGGGCGCCGTCGGTTCCACGACGTACGCGCGGAACTCGTGGCCGTCGGCCGCCCGGAGCTGCACCATCGCGCCGGTCATCGCGGACCCGGCCAGAAGTCGCGGTGCACGGACGAAGCCGCCTCGCCCATGTCGTGGTGGACGATCTCCGGGCCGTCGGGCACGTCTCGCAGAGCCTCGGCCAGACCGGTCGGCACGGTCCGCACCGGCGAGTCGGCGCCGGCGATCACGCCGAGCTCGCTTGCCGGCAGCGCGTAGACGACCCTCCCGATCCCGGAGAGGTAGATCGCGCCGGCACACATCAGGCACGGCTCCGCGCTGGTGTACATGGTGTAGCCGGACAGGTCCGCTCCGCGGAGCTTCCGGGTGGCCGCACGGACCAGGTTGGTCTCCGAGTGGCCGGTCACGTCCCCGGACACGACCGCGTCGTTCAGGCCGGACTCGACGATGAGCCCCTCCGGGTCGACGAGGACCGCACCGAAGGGACGGTTGCCCGCTTCCCGCGCCGCCCAGGCCAGTTCGATGGCGCGGGTGAGGTACTGCCCGTGGCGCACACTGTCAGTCATCAATTCTCCTTTCGTAGGTCGACGACAACCTTGGTTGCCGGACTGAGGCCGACGCGGTTCCAGGCGGATCCGACATCGGCGAGTGAGAACGTCTTGGAGGGCACCACGACGCGGCCGGCGCGAGCCAGGGCGAACACCTGCTGGCAGTAGTCGCCGAAAACCTGTGGGGCGATCGAGGCGTTCGTATGACCGCGCAGGT
Organism: Streptomyces sp. CA-106110; assembly: GCF_050936285.1. Classification (NCBI taxonomy): domain Bacteria; kingdom Bacillati; phylum Actinomycetota; class Actinomycetes; order Kitasatosporales; family Streptomycetaceae; genus Streptomyces; species Streptomyces sp. CA-106110. The sequence goes on from NZ_JBNJNB010000002.1 coordinate 42,617, forward strand.
CCAGCGTGCGGCCGCGCAGCAGCTCGCTGGAGAAGGTGGCCTCGGCACCGGCGCTCGATCCGAGGTTGACCATGCGTCCGCCCTGCGCCAGCGCACCGGCGGCGGCCTCGGCCGGCAGGCCCCAGACCGTGTCGATCACCAGGTCGACCGGGCCGTCGGTCGCGTCCAGGATCGCCTCGCGGAGCAGGTTCCTGCGGTCGGCATCGTCGGCCGCCTCGCGCCAGAGCTCGTCGGTGGCTACGTAGGAGCACCGCGGGTCGTCCCATCCGACTGCGCTGCGACCGACTGCGACCACCGCCCCGGCACCGAGCTCGGCGGCGATCTGGGCGCCCGCGCGCCCGACGCTGCCGGTCGCGCCGAGAACGACGACCCTCTCCCCGGCGCGCATCGCTCCCCGGATGCCCAAGGCCAGGGCGGCGGTCGTGCCGACGAACCCGACGGCGGCCGCGACCTCGGGCGCCAGTCCGTCCGGTATGGCGACCAGGTTGTCCACGTGGGCGTGCACCTGTTCGGCCATCGAACCCTGTTCGATCCCCTGGGTCCGGAAGTAGACAAGGTCTCCGCTGTTCCAGCCGTGCGGGGAGGGGGAGACGACGTAGCCGACCCCCTCCCGTCCCGGCACGTACGGCAGTTCCGGATTACCGGCGTACCAGCGCCCCGAAGTGATCAGCCGGTCAACCGGGTTGAAGGACGCCGCGATCACCCGCAGCTCGACCGTGCCCTCTTTGCCGGTGGTCGGTGGCCCCTCGCGGAGCGCCGGAGGCGCCCCAAACTCCGTGATCACCGCGGAGCGCACCGTAGCTGTCATGACTCGTCCCCGGTGGTCGCCGAGCGACGGACCATGCCGAGGATTTTCGCGCGCAGCTCGGCGAACTCGGCCATGGACTTGGTGGTGACCTGGTCGCGCGGGTAGCTCAGCCCAATCGGCACGATCGAAGTCACGCCGGTCGGGCTACCGGAGAGCACGATGACCCGGTCGGAGAGGTAGACGCTCTCCTCGATGTCGTGGGTCACCACCAGGATCGTCACGTCGTAGCGTGCCTTGATCGCATGGGTGAGGTCCTCGAGGTCGGCACGCGTCTGTGCGTCGACCGACGCGAACGGCTCGTCCATGAGCAGCACCGACGGCTCGTAGGCGAGGGCACGGGCAATCGCCACCCGCTGCTGCATGCCGCCGGAGAGCTGCCACGGGTGCAGGTCCTCACAGCCCTCGAGCCCGACGCTAGCCAGCGCATCGTTGGCCCGGCGGCGCCGGTCGGCCTTGGAGAGCTCCTTGATCCGGCGCAGCGGCAGGTCCACGTTGGCGCGGACCGTGGTCCACGGCATCAGCGAGCGGCTGTAGTCCTGGAAGACGACGGCGAGGCGCTCCGGCGGGGAAACCACCTCGGTCGCCCCCAGCATCACCGTTCCTGCTGTCCGCGGCAGCAGGCCGGCCAGACAGCGCAGCAGCGTGGTCTTGCCGGCACCGGAGGGGCCGACGATGCAAACGGTCTCCCCCGGGAAGACGTCGAAGGTGACGTCCGCGAGCACGATGCGCGCGTTCTCGCCGGTGCCGTAGGTCTTCGCGAGTCCGCGGACGGAGAGCGCCGGGTCGGCGGACTGCCGCGTGATGACGGTCGTCTCGGTCATGAGTTTCCTTCCAGGAGAGTTCCGCGGAGGCCGCGATGCCATTTGAGGAGGCGGGCTTCGACGACCCGGAACGCGACGTTCACGGCGTAGCCGACGATCCCGAGCAGCAGCAGCGCGGCCCACATCACGCTCATCTGGTACTGACGCGCCGATTGCAGCTCGATGTAGCCGATCCCCTCGGTCGACGCGATGTACTCGCTCGCGACGATCAGGATCACGCCGAGCGAGACGCTGATCCGGACCCCGGCGAGGATCTGCGGCGAGGCCGCCGGGAGCACGACCCTGAAGAGGCGCTCACGCCGCCGGAGGTGGTAGGAGCGGGCCACGTCCTTGATCAGGGTGTCGACGCCGCGGACGCCGTCGACGGTGTTGAGCAGGATCGGCCAGAAGGCGCCGAACGCGATCACGGCAACCTTCATCGAGGTGCCGATGCCGAACATGAAGAGCGCGACCGGCAGGATCGCGACGCCCGGGATCGCGCGCAGGAACTCCAGCAGCGGCTGGAAGGCCCGGTGGAGCGCCTCGATCAAGCCGCAGAGCAGGCCCAGGGCGATCCCGGCGGCCATGGCGATGGCCAGGCCGAGCGCGAAGTTGCGCAGGCTGGGCAGGATGTCCGACCCGAAGCGCGTTGTCACCACGTCGTACAACTGGTGAACGATGTCGCTCAGCGGCGGGAAGTAGAGCGAGGTGCTGTTGGTGCTGAGCGCCCACCAGAGCAGGAGCAGTACGGCGGGAAGCCACGCCTCCGCGAGCACGCTCCTGGTGCGCCGTCCGATCGTCGTCATCATGCGTTGTCCCCCCGGACCGAGGTGTGCCACCAGAGAATCCGCTTGGTGGCGCTGTTGAGAGCAAGGTTGACGGCTACGCCGAGCAGGCCGATGAAGGCCACGTAGGCGTAGGTCAGTTCGAGTGCACCACCGTTCTGTGCAATGGCCATGTCGAGCCCGACGCCTGGCGCGGAACCGAGGATTTCGCTGGAGACGCCGAGCAGGAGGCCGACGACGATCGCGATGCGCAGGCCGGTGACGATGTAGGGCAGGGTCGAGGGGAAGAGCACGTAGACAGCGCGCCGCCAGCCCGAGACCCGGTACGACCGAGCCGTATCCATGAGGACCTTGTCGGCATCGTGGACGCCGTAGATGGTCTGGATCAGAAGCGGCCAGAAGGCTCCGTAGACGACCAGGATGAGCTTCATCTCCATGGTTGCCCCGAACAGCAGGGTGATCAGGGGAATGACCGCGACCGACGGGATTGTCCGCATGAAGTCGATCAGAAGCCGCGACGAGACATGGAGGAAGGGGAGGCGTCCGAGCAGGAGACCGAGCGGAATCGCCAGCGCGATCGCGATCGCTACGCCGACGACCCAGCTGATCAGGGTCTGGCCAAACGAGTGCCAGAACTGCGACTCACCGAACAGGTCAACCAGGGTGCGCAACGTGCCGGTCATGCTCGGGAAAGCGGACTCGGGCAGGAAACCCTCAGCGCTTCCGAACTGCCAGAGCAGCAAAGCCCCCAGGATGACTGCGATCGCTGTCCAGTGACTGCTGACTCGTTTGGCCAGACCCTTCATGTCAGTTCTCCCCGACTAGCTTGGACACGTTGATGTCGTTCTTGACGAACTTGTACTTCTCCATGAGCTGAGCCCACTTGCCCAGCCGATCCTTGCTGAAAGCGGGGTCGAAGGCGGGCAGCTGCATGCGAGCGGCAACATCCGCCGGCGTCTTGGTGTAGGTACCAAGGATCTTCCGAACAGCGTCCGGATGCGCGGTCGCATATATCGTCGCCTTGTTCAGCGTGTCGACGAACTTCTTGACAACTTCAGTGTGATCACTGGAGTACTTCGCGGTTGTGACCGCGATCTGCTGGGCCGCACCAGGGACCGAGATCGCTCCGGGAGACAGGAGGTACTTCGAGCCCGCAGCTTCTGCGGCGTCGGTGAACGGGGCGACGGAACTGATCGCGTTGACGCGCCCCGATTGGAGGGCGGAGACCATGCTGTCGAAGGGCACTTCGATGAATTTGACCTTGCTGCTGTCGGCACCTGATTGGTCGAGCGCGGCGCGCAGCGACAACTCGCCGCCGCCACCGAGGCCGCCGACGGCGACCGTCTTGCCGTTGAGCTGAGCGGGGTCGGTGATGCCGCTCTTGGCTGAGACGTAGACCTTGCCGGTGTCGGCGGCGGGGTCGTTCGTGGTGATCGTGGTTTCTCCGATGACGCGGAGCGGGATGCCCGCGGAGGCAGCTTGGAGAACGTCTGCTGTGCCGATGAGGCCGACCTGCGCGGTGTTGGCTATCAGCGCCGGAATACGTGCCCCTGTGCTCGGCGCGATCTGGATGTCGACGTCGAGGCCGGCCTTTTCGAACAGCCCCTGTTCCCGGGCGAGATACAGCGGCGCGGTGTCGACGACCGGCGCGACCGTGACGACGACCTTGGTGGAGCCGCCCTCGGCGCTCTTGTCGTCGTTGCCGACCGAACACGCCGACAGCAGGAACACCGCAGCGATCACGGCGACCGCGGCAGCGCCTTTCTTGCGAAGGAAGGCCATCTGCACTCCTAGTGTCGCGCAATTGATTTTCATTTGCTTAGGATTGTTGTCTTTCCGGGTGTCCAGCCGCCGATCAGCTCGGTCAGCGCGGCGGCCGCCGACGAGAGCCGACACAGGCATTCCGACGACGACGCCGCTCCCCTGCGGTGGAGCCCCTGGGCGCCGATCGAGAACGCCACCTGGCCGGTGCCGTCGAAGACCGGGACCGAGACGCCGTGCGGTGGCCGCCCGCTGCTGACGTCGGCGAGTTCTCCGTAGGCACGGCCGTAACTCGCCAGCTCTCGTTCGAGCGCCCGCTCGTTGGCCGGGAGATGGCCGTCAGCGGCGAGCCGCATCACGGCCGCCTCCACCCGGCGCATGTGGTCGTTGTCCGGAGTCTCGACCCAGCCGCGGTCGCGGATGTCGGCCAGCATGCGGGTGTAGCGGTCCCGGCCCGCATCGGTCATCTCCGCGCCCGCGATCCACGCGGCCTGGTCCTCCGCCGAGGCCCAGGCGACGAAGAGCGCGCCCATCGGCGGCCGGATCGGGAGCCTCAGCCCGACGCGGCCGGGCCCGTCGTCACCGCGGCCGGCACCGACCCAGACCAGCTGGATCAACTGCCCGCTGGCCGCCGCCGTCGCGTGGGTCTCAACGAGGCAGTCCCGCGCCACCTGCTCCAGGTGGGGCCGGGTCAGGTCGGCGAACCGGAGGTGCCCCTGCAGGTCGTCGTCCAGGCCGAGCACCAGCGACCGCGGCGAGAACCGTCCGTAGCCGCCCTGGAAGAACATCAGCGGCGTCACCGGACGCTCGACGCCGAGATCCCGTACGGCGCCGAGGACGAGCCAGTGGTCACCGGCGTCGATTACGGTCGAGATCTCGCAGTCGATCCAGGCGACCGCGTCCTCCAGGAGTGGCGACCCCAGTGGCGAGGTCCGCCACGACGCCGCCGCGAACTTGTCCGCCCCGCGGGTCGCGAAGCTCCGGCACACCTCCTGCTGGTCCGCGGCCAGCACGCTGACGCAGAACCGACCCGTCTCGTGGATCAGCGGGAAGCTCCGCGAGTCCTTCGCCGGCAGGAACGCCACCAGCGGCGGGTCCATCGAGACCGAGGTGAAGGACCCGACGGTCATCCCTACCCTGCCGGCCGCCTCGTGCTCGGCGGTGACGATGCTCACGCCGGTGGGGTAGTGCCCCAGGACCTCGCGGAAACGACCCGACTCGATCGTGGCTCCGGTTCGCCCGGCGTTGCTCAGTTCGGAGGTCATGAGTCCCCGGTTCAGATCATGCGCCGTGTCTCGGGCGTCTGCAGCCCGAGGACGAACTCGCCGTGCATCTCGAAGCCGACCTCGCCCAGGACGCCGTGCGCGAGCACGGTGTTGATGTCCCGCAGCAGGCGGCCCAGGACGTGACCCTCGCGGATCGCCTCGGCGCCAGCGAAGCGGTAGCAGCGCACGATGGCGTCGTTCGCGGTCCTGCCCGCCAGCGAGGACGCAGTCTGCATCGTGTCGTGGAGTTCGAGGTCCATCGGCTCCCCAGCGACCAGCCGCTCGTGCACCTTCTGGTTGGTCTCGATTGCCAAGGCGCGCGCGGCCCGGACCCGGGCGTCAAGCTCGCCGAACTCCCTCTGGAACCAGGACTCCTCCGAGAGCGCGTTGCTGGTGCCGATGTTGATCCGGCTGCCCCGGCGCTTGGTCGGCGCCATGTCCCGGATCTCGTCGAGGGCGCGGCGGGCGGCGCCCAGGACCATGCCGGAGTGCATCTGGAGCACGTACGGGACCATCCCGAGCCGGGCCAGCCGGGTGTCGGTACGCCGGGCCCCGCTCATCGGGTTGAAGATCAGGTCGTCGGGGACGAAGCAGTCGTCGAGGGTGAAGGCAGTGCTCCCGGTGGCCCTCATCCCGAGCACCTGCCAGGCGTCGAGGATCGTCACCTCCGAGGTCGGGATGAGCGCCGAACGCCGCTGCGTCTCACCGTCGACCTCAACGAGGAAGGCCGCCGAAACCCAGTCGGCGTGGTGAATGCCGCTGACGAAGTCCCACTGACCGGAGAGGCGGTAGCCGCCGTCGACGCGCTCCGCGTTGCCCGGCTTGAGCGAACCGGCCTTGAGCGGCAGCCGCCCACCGAAGAGCTTCTCGGCCATGTCGGCGTGGAGCTGGGTGGCGAGCTGGCCAGCACCCTCCAGGAGGATCGTCGACGTCCAGGCGGTGCTGGGGTCGATCCGGCCGAGCGCCTCGACGATAAGGAACGCGGTGACCGGGTCGACCTCGTTGCCGCCCAGGTCATCGGGGGTCATGATCCCGAGCACGCCGGAGTTGCGGAGCGCCTCAACGGCCGCGTCGGTGAGGTAGCCTCGCTCCTGAGCTTCCAAGACGCTGGCCTCGAGCACGGGCGCGATCCGTGCCACCTCGGCAAGGCCGTGGGCGCGGCGGGCTTCGAGGTTCGACGGCCAGGCGGTGCGACGGTTCGGTGGGTCGGCAGTCATGGATGCCTCATCGTCTCGGTTCGGTTGGACGCCGTCATGTTCACGGGCGCAGCGACGACGCACATCACAGGTTTTCCTCATTTCCGATCCGGACCGCTCCGGCCGTTGACCAGCCGTGACACAGTGGCCGGGCAGGCACAGGAGGATAAATGGGCGCCGGACCCGGAACGTTGAATTGGCCCCTGCGCGGACGCACCACCGAACTCGATCGGGCCGGCTCCGCGCTCCAGTCGCCCGAGACCACGGTCGTCTCCCTGACCGGCCTCGCGGGCATCGGCAAGTCGGCCGTGGCGCGCGCGCTGCTGTGGCAGGCAGCCGAAAGCGGGCGCCCGATCTGGATCCCGGTCGACGACTACGCGACCGACGACGAGGCGATCCAGGCCGCCGCGGCGCGGCTGCGTGCCCACCACGGATCGGGGCCGGCACATGTCGGCGTGGACGGCGTGCCAGGCAGGCGCGTCGACCGGGTCGTTGCCGCCATCGCCGTGCAGTTCCCCAGTGCCAGAATCGTCGCCACCAGTGAACGGCCGCTCGGCCTGCCCGGCGAGATCGCGATCCCGGTGGTCCCGCTCTCGCGCGCGGCGAGCATCGAACTCCTCCACGACCGGGCCCGAGTGCACGCCGACCTCGGCGTCTTCGAGACCGCCGACGACCTGGCCTGCGATTCGATCGCCGCCAGACTCGCCGGCCACCCGCTGGCGCTCCACCTCGCCGGGCTGCAGTCCAGGACGCTTTCCCTTCCCGGGGTGGCCGCAGAACTCGACCTGAGCTCGGACATCCTGCGCGACCCCGACCCGGGCACCGCGACACGGCACCAGTCACTCGCCGCCTGCATCCGGACGGCGACCGACGGGCTGGACGAGTTCCAGAGCGAGGTCCTCGCCCTCGCCATCGCACTCGACGGCGGGCTCGACACCGCCACCGTCCGGCGCATCCCCGGCGGGGACGACAGGCCCCGCGCGGTCGACGCGGTGACCGCCCTGGTCGGCCGTGGCCTGGTCGCCACCGCGGTCGGCAACCAGGGGCGGGCCCGGATCCGGGCGCACCCGCTGCTGCGCCAGATGACCGACCCGCCGCGGCCGGAGCCGGCGACGATGCGGGCCTTCGAGCAGGACCTCGCCGAGGGCGCGCTGGCGATGAACGCGAAGCGCGGCGCCGAGTGGTCGGTCGCCGCGGCCTGGTTCGACGACGAGCACGCGAACCTGCTCGGCCTCTTCCGCAACTGGGCGTCGGCCCCGGAGGCGCCGGACCCATGGCCGTACGTCGACGCGCTGTTCCGCTACTGGGTGCACCGCGGACTGATGGCGACCGGGGTCGACCTGGTGCGCGAACTCGGGCGGCCGGAGAATGACCGGCCCGAGGACCTCGCGGTCTACCTGCAGACGCTGGGCGGCCTGCAGGCGCATCTGGTCTCGTACACGGCGGTCTACGACGACCTTTCCCGTTCGGTCGAGCTCTGGCGCATCACCGGAGACCGGCAGCGCCTAGCCACCGCACTGGTCCGGTACTCAGCCTCGGCACAGGAGGTCGACGGCTTCGCCAAGGCCCGCGCGGCTCTGGAGGAGGCGATGGCGATCTACGACGAGCTCGGCGACCCGTGGAGCCGGGCCCGGACCCAGGCACTGCTTGGCGCGGCCGCAGCCGGCGTCCCGGGACAGACCGACTTCGCCCGCGACTGCCTGGAGAGCGCGTCCACGACCCTCCGCGGGCTCGGTGATACCGGCGCCGCGAGCCTCCCGCTGCAGCAGCTCGGACGGATCCTCCTTGACGAGGGAGACTACGAGCAGGCCGAGACCCTGCTCGACCACGGCTATGACGAGGCGGTCCGGGTCGGCGACCTGGTGCAGACCTCGGCGTACCTGAACCTGCTCGCGTGGGGTGACGAGTCGAACGGGTACCCGGCGCGCGCCGCGAGCCGCTACCTGGAGAGTCTGAAGATCGCGGTGCGGCTTGGCCTCCGCGCGCGTGCGGTCTGGTGCCTGGACGGGCTGGCGGACGCCGTCGAGAGCCTCAACCCGGGTCTGGCGGAACTGGCCGCGACCGAGGCCGCCGCGCTGCGCGACGAGCTCGGGCTGGTGAACTGGATCGAGTTCTGCTGCCCCAAGCGGCATCCGTCCACGGTCCGGCCGCTCGCGCCGCAGAGCACGCGCATCGCCAGGCTGGGCGGCCAGATCTGGCCGCCCAGCCTGGTCGTCAACCAAACCCAGCGTCTGCTCGTCAACCTCGCCGACTCCGGCGCCCGGGCTATGGTCCAGCAGGCGAACGCCGACGAGAAGGGGCGCCCGGATGGGCTGACCCCGCGCGAGATGGAGATCCTCGGCCTGATCGCCCAGGGCAACACCAGCCGCGACATCGCCAACCGCCTGGTGATCAGCATCGACACCGTCGGCCGGCACATCACGAACATGTACCGGAAGATCGGCGCCCGCGGGCGGGCCGACGCCACGTCCTACGCACTGCGCCACGGCATCGGTACAACGAGCTGACCCAGCCGCTGGACCGGTCGCTGGGCCGCCCCTCAGCTGGCGCGCTGGAAGACCTGACGGGAGGTCCGCTTCGCGATCCGCCAGCCGTCGCCGGTACGGGTGTACTCGTCGGAGTACTCCCCGACGGCGAAGATCTCCGTCGACTGCGGCGCATCCTCGTCCTTCATGAAGAGGATGTACTGCACCGCGCCGCTGATGTGGTCGTCGTCCGCGGCAACGAGCCGGTGGTTGCAGACCATCGTGCGGGAGAGCTTCGGCTGCGCGGTCCGGGCGGCAGCGAACGCCGCGAGCCCCTCGTGTCCGACGTGCTCCTTCGGCCCGGCCGCGAACGAGCCGTCCGGGGTGAAAAGGTCGGCGAAGCCCTCCGGTTCAGCGTGGTCGAGCTTCCAGTTGAACTCCTCGACCAGCGTGCGGAGCTCAAGTCGGGTCGCCGGCTGGATCTCAGTACTCACTCAGGTCACCTCTCTGTACTCGGTATCGCCAGGCCACCTGCCTGACGCCTCAGACCTCAGAAAGGCTTCTGGACGGCACGGTCATCGTTCTTCACTGGAACTCGCCATTTGTTCCCGGATCGGCGGGGCCGCGGACCGCATCACGTCCTCGACGTACCACTCCCCGGGTGATCGCGCCGATCAACGCGAACTTCACCGCGGCGGTCAACCCGAGGAAAGCGATGGAAGGCTCAGCAGCGCGACGCCGACGCTGGAGACCCCCGGCCGAAGGTTGACGGCGACCGCCAGCAGCACCAGCAGGTTCAGGACCGCGCCGTACCCGGTGATTCTCCTCACCGGAGTGCCGCGGAGGTCCGCTGCCGGACGTGGTCGAACGTCACGCCGGGCGCTAGTTCGCGGATCTCGGCGTGGTCGGAAGCGATGTCGAAGACGCCGAGCTCGGTGATCACGGTGTCCACGACCCCGACCCCGGTCAGCGGCAGCGTGCAGGCGTCGACCAGCTTGGGGCGTCCGCTCCTGTCCGTGTGCTCCATGAGGACGATCACCCGGCGGACGCCGTTGACGAGGTCCATCGCCCCGCCCATGCCCTTGACGAGCGCACCGGGGACCATCCAGTTCGCCAGGTCGCCGTTCTGGGCGACCTGCATCCCTCCGAGGACGGCGGTGTCGATGCGCCCACCCCGGATCATCGCGAAGGAGACGGCGGAGTCGAAGTAGCTCGCGCCCGGCAGCGCGGTGACCGTCTCCTTTCCGGCGTTGATCAGCTCCGGATCGAGGTCCACCGGCAACGGGTATGGCCCGACGCCGAGCATTCCGTTCTCCGAGTGCAGGACCACGTTGGCGCCATCGGGCAGGTGGTTCGGGATCAGCGTCGGCAGCCCGATGCCGAGGTTGACGGCCTCGCCGGGGGCGATCTCGAGGGCGCCGCGCCGGGCGATCTCCTGGCGGGTCCAGGGCATCTCAGGCTCCCTTCCGAGCGGGATCGGTGACCGTGGCCTTCTCGGCGATCGGCGGTTCGCCAGCGGCGGGGAGGACGTGATCGACGTACACGCCGGGGAGGTGGACGTCGTCGGGATCAAGGCGCCCGGACTCGAGGATCTCGTCGGCCTCGACGAGGGTCACCACGCCGGCGGTGGCGAAGACCGGATTGAAGTTCCGCGCAGTGACCCGGAAGCGGAGGTTCCCGAACCGGTCCGCCTGCGCGGCGTGGACGAGCGCGAAGTCGGGGACGATCGACCGCTCCAGCAGGTAGGTGATGCCGTCGAACTCGGCGGTTGGCTTGGGCTCCTGCGTGGCCACGACCTGACCGTGCGCGTCGTGCCGGGTCGGGACCCCTCCGTGCTCGACCAGGGTCCCGGCCCCGGTGCGCGTGTAGAACGCGGGGATACCCGCCCCTCCGCAGCGGAGCTTCTCGGCCAGTGTCCCCTGCGGCACGAGCTCGATCTCCACGTCGCCGTTGAGGAACATCCGGGCGAGCGCCTTGTTCTCGCCGAGGTAGGTCATCGTCACCTTCGCGATCCGGCCAGCCTCGAGCAGGCGCCCCAGTCCCCACCCGTCGAGCCCGCAGTTGTTGCAGATGACGTGCAGGTCGTCGGCACCGGACTCGAGGAGGGCGTCGACGAGCCCGCCCGGCACGCCGGAACGCCCAAACCCGCCCACGGCGACCGAGCTCCCGCTCGTGATCCGGCCGATCGCCTCACCGATCGAGGTCTGGGTCTTGTCAATCAAGTGGTTCCCTCCACGTCAGGTCTCCGCGAAGGGTCGCGTCCGGCGTACAGATCCGGCATCACAGGAAGCCGGGAAATCCGGACGGCGTCACTGCGCTGGAACGGGCATCACGACCTCCGGCTTCGCATACCAGACGCCACAGGAACAGCTGGTGGCGCTTGGGATCAGACAGGAGCAACCCAACTGAAACACACCGGCGCGTACACGCCGCCGAATCAACCGTCCTTGATTGAAGGGGCGTTGCTTGTGCAACGAGTCAACTGGTACACGGGATGGGTGCTCTGGTCGCCCCCGCGGCGTCAATGGCTCGGCGATGCGCCGCGCCCGCAACGGGGTCCTGCGCATCGCCGGTTAGAGCATGTGTGGCGACGCCCCCAAGGGCTGGTCACCGGCACAATGGGGGGTGGCTCGCGGCGGCGGCACCGTCTTTGTCACGGCGGTATTCCTGCCTGCGGTGGGATGCCGGTGGATCACGATGTTTGCTCTCGGCCTTGCAGACGGGGCTCGGTGGGTAGCCTCGCATGACGTGGTCTGAGGCGGGTGGGGGCGTACGTGAGGGACAGTCGCTGGCCGGGGTTAGTGGCTTCGGCGGTGGTAACCGCGCTGGTTGGCGCCCTGACGTCAATGGCGGAGAACGCCGCGACGGGGCAGGACCGGTGGCCGGGGCCGTTGGACGTGATCCGGCAGCACGCCTGGTATGTGCTCGGAGCTGGCCTCGTTGCAGCTTTCGTGCTGGCCATGTGGGGCTTGCGCACTCAGGGTGGGGTAACCGCTGAGGGCGCCGGCGACCCGCGGCCGCCTGCCCCGCCGCAGATTCCGCAGTGGGTGGTCGACCGAGCGCAGGCCGCCCGGGTGGCTGCGGCCCTGTGCCGCCGTTGGGGGCGGCGGTCGGTCGGCATTACGGCGACGGCTGGCCTCCACGGTGCTGGGGGCTTTGGGGGGTCTTCGAACTTGATGGGGGTGCGGCGGTGACGGGCGGGCTGGCCGGTCACTCTGTGTGAGGTGGTTGGGGTGCGGGTGGCCCAGATGCAAGGAGCCCGCGGGCCTTCGTGATCATGGTTGTTGTCTAGGCAACCGATCATGAAACCCCACGGGCTTGAACATCGACGATACCGGGATCAACGAGGCGGCAACGCGACTTCTGGGGCTGGAGGGGGTGAGTGTGACGCAGGTCAAGGACGATGGGGCGGGCGGTTCGACGGTGTACGTGGTCACGAACGAGGACTCCGCCCGGGCCTGCCCCGCCTGCGGGGTCTTCGCCACCCGGCTGAAGGACTACCGCACCACCCGGCCCAGACACCTGCCCAGCGGTGGGCGCCCGGTGAGCATCCGATGGCGCAAGGCACGCTGGCACTGCACCGACCCCGCGTGCCCACGCGGCTCGTTCACCGAGGCGATACGCGCGGTGCCCGCGGGGATGCGCACCACCACCGCCCTGCGCCAGGCGGCGGGGGCCGCGGTCTGCGACGGCGGCCGCACCGTCGTGCAGGCCGGCCGCGACCTGCACCTGAGCTGGCCGATCGTGCAGCAATGCTTCGAGGACTACGCCGCCCAGGTCCTGCCCGAGACCCCGCCCGCGACCTCGGCGATAGGGATCGACGAGACCCGGCGGGGCAAGCCGGTGTGGAAGCAGAACCCGGCCACGGAGAAGTGGGAACTCGTCGCGGACGCCTGGCACATCGGTTTCGTCGACGCGATCGGCGGACAAGGGCTGTTCGGCCAGGTCGAGGGCCGTAACGCGGCCTCGGTCGCCGACTGGCTCACCGCCCAGCCCGCCTCCTGGCGCGAGCAGGTCCGCTACGTCGCCATCGACCTGTGCTCCACCTTCCGTGCCGCCGTCCAGCGTGCCCTGCCGCATGCGGCCGTGGTCGTCGACTGCTTCCACATCGTCCAACTCGCCCAGCGCCACCTCGCCGACCTGCGCCGCCGCCTCACCTGGAAGCAGCACGGCCGCCGAGCCCGCAAAGGCGACAGCATCTACACCGTCCGCAAACTCCTGCGCCGAAACAAAGAAGACCTCACCGAGGACCAACACACCCTCTTTAAGGTCGAGTTGGACCACATGGGCACCTACGGCCGACAGATCTACACCGCCTGGCAGGCCAAAGAACTCCTGCGCGACCTCCTGCACCTCGCCGTCAGCCGCGCCCACACCACCCCCGACCACTCCGCGATCTCCGCCGCCCGCCACCGCTTCCTCGCCCACGTCGCCGACCACGCCCACCTGCCCGAACTCGTCACCCTCGCCGAGACCATCGAGCAGTGGTGGGACGGCATCGAGACCTACCTGACCACTGGAATCACCAACGCCGCCTCCGAAGGCAACAACCGCCTCATCAAACTCGAAGCGCGTAACGCCTTCGGCTTCCGGAACCGAGCCAACCAACGACTCCGGTCACGCTGTGCAACCACACGCCGGAGCCGCCGGGAGGCGCACCCCCACTAAATTCGAAGACCCGCTTTGGGAAGACCACGCTGGCAGAGATGGTGTGGGCCAACCGCAAAGTGCAGCGTCGATTCAAGGGCCGCATTTACCGGATCACGCTTGGTTTAGACGTGCGTAGCCGTGCGGCGATCGCCGCCAAAGTGGGCGAGGCCACTCGGTTCATCGCCGGCGATACCCACGTCTTCGACGACCTCGATTTGGCCAGTGCTCATCTAGGCCGGCTCCTGGATGCCCGCCCGGAAATGTTGTTGATCCTGGACGACGTGTGGACACCCGACCAACTAGCCCCGTTCTTGGTCGGCGGTGCCCGCTGCCGAAGACTCATCACCACCCGGCTGCCAGAGCTACTGCCCGCCGGCGCCCACCAGGTTAGAGTCGATGAGATGTCGGTCGCCCAGGCCCGGCAGGTACTCACCTTCGACATCTCCGGCGCGCTACCGGAGGAGATCGAGCGCGGTCTCCTCAAAGCCACCGGCCGCTGGCCGCTGCTGCTGCGTCTGGCCAACCGCCTTATCCACCGCCAGGTATCGACCGGGGTCAGCCCGACCGAAGCCGGAGCCGCCGTGCTGGAACAGCTTCGCCGCCGAGGGCCAGCCGGCCTGGATCCGGCCGCGTCAGTAGACCTAAACGATCCGCGGGTGCGGCAGACCGCAGTGAGGGCCACGGTTGAGGCCGGCACAACCCTGCTGCCCCCTGGCGGCTACGACCGTTTCACCGAACTCGGTGTCTTTACCGAGGACGAGACCATCCCGGTCGCCCTCGTCATCGCCCTGTGGGGTACCACCGCCGGATTGAGTGTGGTGCAGACGAGGGAATTGTGCGCCGTGCTCAGCGGTCTGTCCCTCATCGACCTGGACCCCGCTGGCGGCGGGCGCGTGCATCTCCACGATGTCATCCGAGACTTTCTGCGCTCCGGGTTGGGCGACCAACGCCTGCAAGGCCTGCACTGTGCGCTGGTGGACGCCGCTGGCGCCGACGTGTCCCCCGCCCAGCCGCAGCCAGGCGGCGGTACCGGGCCGGCGCGTGCGTGGTGGACGATGCCTGACGGATACCTCGCCGACAACCTCGTCACCCACCTCCTTGCCGCTGACCGTACGCCCGAAGCCGAAGCGCTGGCCCTCGACTTGCGCTGGATCGCCTGGCGCCTGGACCGGCGCGCAGCGACCGCGCCCATCGCTGACCTCGCCCAGATCCCGACTCCGGCCGCTCAGCAGGCGGCTCGCGACCTCGCCCGCACTGCGCACTTGCTGACTCCCACCACGCCCGCCCACGCTCAGGCCGCTGTGCTCCGCAGTCGCCTGAGTGGCTACCGCGCCTGGCACGCTCAGGCCACCGTGTGGCGTTCCCTCCACCCCGCGCTGTACAACCGATGGCCCCTGCCCGACCTGCCCGACCCGGCGCAACGACGCACTCTCACGGTTGCGGCGGTCACGGTGGCGATCTCCCCCGACGGAACCTGGCTCGCCACTACCAGCAAAGACGGGACGGTACGGATGTGGGACACGGCTACCGGCCGCATGACTCGCACCTTGACCGGCCATACCGGCCCAGTGCGTGCAGTGGCGATCTCCCCCGACGGAACCTGGCTCGCCGCCACCGGTCACGACGGGACGGTACAGATGTGGGACACGGCTACCGGCCGCATGACCCGCACCTTGACCGGCCATACCGGCCCGGTGAATGCAGTGGCCATTTCCCCGGACGGCGCGTGGCTGGCCACTGCCGGCGACGACGAGACGGCACGGCTCTGGGACTTGGTTGCCGACCGCGCCACCCGAACTCTCACCGGCCATACCGGTCCAGTGAATGCGGTGACGATCTCCCCCGACGGAACCTGGCTCGCCACCGCAGGCAGAGACGAGACGGTACGAGTCTGGGAGGCCGGTTGGAATACTAACCCCCAGCGTAGTGTCTCTAGGGGCGGTATCGGCGCGGTGGCGATATCCCCCGATGCCGCGTGGCTTACCACTGCCGGCGACGACGGGACGGTGCGGATCTGGGATACGGCCACCAGCCGCATCACCCGCACCTTGACCGGCCATACCGGCCCGGTGCATGCAGTGGCGATCTCCCCCGACGGAACCTGGCTCGCCACCGCAGGCCGGGATGAGACGGTGCGCATCTGGGATACAGCTACCGGCCGCGCCACCCGAACTCTCACCGGCCATACCGGTCCAGTGAATGCGGTGACGATCTCCCCCGACGGAACCTGGCTCGCCACCGCAGGCGCGGACTGGGTAGTGGGAATCTGGGACGTAGCCACCGGCCGCGACACACCAATTCTCAACGGCCACCCTGGCGGGGCGTACGCGGTGGCGGCTTCCCCCGATGCCGCGTGGCTTGCCACCACCGGTCACGACGGGACGGTGCGGATCTGGGATGCGGCTACCGGCCGGGCCATCCGAACTCTCACCGGCCATACCGGCCGGGTGAATGCAGTGGCAATCTCCCCCGACGGAACCTGGCTCGCGACCGCAGGCCGGGATGAGACGGTGCGCATCTGGGATACAGCTACCGGCCGCGCCACCCGAACTCTCACCGGCCGGGTGAATGCAGTGGCAATCTCCCCCGACGGAACCTGGCTCGCGACCATCAGCGGGGACTCGACGGTACGAATATGGGAGTCCGGCACGGAGAATCTGATGGCGATGATGCGGGCCGACAGTGCGTTGCGCGCGTGCAACTGGCTGCCTGACGGGCGAGGACTGGCGGTGGCCGGTGACCAAGGCCTCTACGTGTACGACTTCCTGCCGGACTCCTCATGATTGAACGCCCGCCGGGGCTGGAGCCCACTGACGTGGACGGGCGGGGGACGCGGCCGGTGCCGCAGCCGCGTCGGCTGACCTCCTGGAGCACTACGTGCGGGTGCTGGGCCCGACCATCCCGACACCCTGGCCGCTCACAGCGACCTCGCCCACTGGCGTGGACGGGCGGGGGATGCCGCCGGTGCCGCGCACCCGCGGTGGCGTGACTGCGTGTTCTGCGGCGTCCAGGTGCTCCGCAGAACACGCAGACGGTCACGAATTGCTCTTCGACTGCGGCAACAAGGACTCACATCTCTGCGCACGCCGGGACCGATATGCCGCTGATCCCCCAGCTAGGGGACGTTCGGTACAGCGGTGTCGGTGGTAGGGATCGCGTGATGCGAGGGAAGACGCTCAGTCAGCCGACGGCGTCCGCGAGTTGGAAGCCGCGGCTTCCTCGGTGGCGGCCAGGGAGGCGAGCAGACGGAGTCCCTCTTCTGAGGGGGAACCGGGTTCGGCGCTGTAGATGGTCATGTTGAGTCCGAGTTCGGCTGCCAGGTCCAGGGATTCGTAGGCGAGGGTGAGGTCGCCGACGGCTGGGTGGCGGAAGCGCTTGGTTCCGGTGCCGTGGCGGCGGACGTTGTGGGCGCCCCAGCGGATGCGGAAGTCATGACTGCGGGTGGACAGCTCTCCGACGAGGTCGTGCAGGCCCTTGTCGTGAGGGTCGCGGCCGGCTTCGCGGCGCAGGATGGCCACCGCCATGTCGGCGAACAGGTCCCAGTCGGGGTAGAACCGGCGGGAGGCCGGGTCGAGGAACTGGAAGCGGGCCAGGTTCCGCTGGTTGTCGGCGTTGGCGAAGAGGTCAGTGTAGAAGGCGCGGGCGAGCGGGTTGGCGGCCAGGATGTCTATACGGCCGTTGCACACGACCGCGGGCCCCGCTGTGATCGCGTCGAGGGTCCATTGCAGGCTGCGGTGCGGGGTCCACTGACGGGTAGTGGTGCGGCGGCGGGCGCGGGTGAGGAGATCGGAGCCGTCGGCGGCCTGGGCAAGGTGCAGCAGGTGGGCGCGTTCGGCGTCGTCCAGTTGCAGGGCGCGGGCCAAGGCCTCGAGGACGGCCGGGGAGGCGCCAGCGAGGTTGCCGCGCTCCAGCTTGGCGTAATACTCGACGCTCATGTCGGCCAGGGCGGCGACCTCACTCCTGCGCAGCCCCGGCACGCGCCGCCTGGAGCCGGCCGGAAGGTCTGCCTGCTCGGGGCTAATTTTCGCGCGCCGCGAGGTGAGGAACTCGCGGACCTCCTCACGGTTGTCCATGTCTTCGACGGTACGGCCTGCGCACCGAAGGAGGGATGTACTGCCAGTACACCTCTCACTGGTGACTCGCTCACCGTGCGGATGATCGGTTCCCTGGAGGAAGAGGCACTCCCCAGGCGGCGCCGCCGCCCGGGGGCCGCTCCGGGCAGCACGCGAAGGGCGACCGTCCCTTCGCGTATCTGCGTCAGGCTACGGCGGCCCGACCGGGCCTCTCCCTTTAGCGATCGGAAGGAATTACCCCCATGCGCGGAGCAGTGATCCACGCCCCCGGTGACGTGCGCTTCGAGACAGTGGCCGATGCGAAGATCCTCAAGCCGACGGACGCGGTCATCCGCACGGCCGTCACCTGCGTGTGCGGCTCCGACCTGTGGCCCTGGCGCGGCCTGGACGCGACCGGCGAGGCCCACCCCATGGGTCACGAGTACGTCGGCTTCGTGGAGGAGGTTGGGGCTGAGGTCACCGCGGTCAGGCCCGGCCAGTTCGTCGTCGGCTCGTTCGCGACCTCGGACAACACCTGTGCGAACTGCCGTAACGGCTTCCAGTCCAGCTGCCTGAACCGTGAGTTCATGAGCGCCTGCCAGGCCGAGTACGTGCGCATCCCCAATGCCCAGGGCTCGCTGGTCGCCACCGATGAGGTGCCGGGCGAGGAGTTCTGGCCCGGCCTGCTGGCCGTCTCCGACGTGATGGGCACCGGCTGGTACGCCGCCGACGCCGCGGAGGTCAGGCCCGGCTCCACTGCCGTGGTGGTCGGCGACGGCGCGGTCGGGCTGTGCGCTGTGATCGCCGCGAAGGAGATGGGCGCGGAGCGAATCATCGCGATGAGCCGTCATGAGTCCCGCCAGCAGCTCGCCCGGGAGTTCGGCGCCACCGACATCGTCACCGAGCGCGGCGAGGCGGGCGTCGCACGGATCAAGGAGATGACCGGCGGCATCGGCGCCGACTCGGTCCTGGAGTGCGTCGGCACCGCCCAGGCCATGCAGCAGGCCCTGCACTCCGCGCGTCCTGGCGGCAACGTCGGTTTCGTCGGCGTCCCGCACGAGGTCGCCATCGACGGCCAGGAGCTCTTCTTCTCCCACGTCGGCCTGCGCGGCGGCCCCGCCCCCGTGCGCCGCTACCTGCCCGACCTGATCGACCGCGTCCTGACCGGCCGCATCAACCCGGGCAGGGTCTTCGACCTCACCCTGCCCCTGGAGCAGGTCGCCGAGGGCTACAAGGCCATGGACGAGCGCCGTGCCATCAAGGCCCTCCTCAAGCCCTGACCCCTCACGCCGCAGCTCGTCCCGGGACACGTCGCCCTCGCGGCCCCCTTGGACGAGCGACCCGGCCACCCAGGCCCGCGATGCCGCAGAGAAAGAAATGACCTTGCAGATCACCCGAAGCTCGATCGACACCGTCAAGGGTCCCGCCGACTGGTTCACCGGCGATGTCTACATCGACGCCGTCGCCGCCGCGCCTTCTCCGTCCCGGGTAAGCGCCAACCTGGTGCACTTCATGCCCGGTGCGCGCACCCACTGGCACCGCCACCCGTTGAGCCAGACCGTCTTTGTCACCGAGGGCGTCGGCCTGTGCCAGCGCCGGGGCGGACCGGTCGAGGTCATCCGGCCCGGCGACCGCGTCCTGTTCGAGGCGGACGAGGAGCACTGGCACGGCGCCGCGCCGAATCGGCTGATGGTCCACCTGGCCATCAACGAGGCGGACGCCGACCACGACGTCGTCCACTGGCTGACTCCCGTCACCGACGAGGAGTACGCCGCCGCCCCGGCCACCGACTGACACCTGGCCCCCACCCAGCCACCGCTCCCCTGAACGAGGAACACTTCCGCATGCGCGTCAACGCCTACGCTGCACCCGCCGCCGGGCGGCCCCTGGCCCCCACCACGATCGAGCGCCGTGCCGTCGGCGCGAACGACGTCCTCATCGCCATCGAGTACGCCGGCATCTGCCACTCCGACATCCACACCGTCAACGGCGACTGGGGCCCTCAGCCCTTCCCCGTCGTCCCCGGCCACGAGATCGTCGGCACTGTTTCCGAGGTCGGCGTCGACGTCACCAAGTACCAGGTCGACGACCGTGTCGGCGTCGGCTGCATGGTCAACTCCTGCGGCGAGTGCGCCCACTGCCGTAGCGGCGACGAGCAGTACTGCCTGAACGGCATGGTCCCCACGTACGCCGGTACCGACCGCGACGGCACCACCACGCAGGGCGGCTACTCCACCCACGTCGTCGTCGACGCCGACTACGTCCTGTCCGTCCCTGACTGTCTCGACGCGGCCGCCGCCGCGCCGCTGCTGTGCGCGGGCATCACCACCTACGCCCCGCTGCGCCGCTGGGGCGCCGGACCCGGCAAGAAGGTCGCGGTCGTCGGCCTCGGCGGTCTCGGACACATGGCGGTCAAGATTGCCCACGCCATGGGCACCGAGGTGACGGTGCTGTCGCAGTCGCTGAAGAAGCAGGAGGACGCGCGCCGACTCGGAGCCGGCCACTACCACGCAACCTCCGACCCGGACACCTTCACCGAGCTCGCCGACCGGTTCGACCTCATCATCAACACCGTCAGCGCCGACATCGACGCCAACGCCTACCTCGGCCTGCTGACCGTCGACGGCGCCATGGTGAACGTCGGTGCCGCCCCCGGGCCCCTGACCGTCAACGGCTTCCTCCTTGGCAGCGCCCGGCGCGTCCTCACCGGTTCGATGATCGGTGGCATCGCCCTGACCCAGGAGGTGCTCGACTTCTGCGCCGAGCACGGCGTCGGCGCCGACGTCGAGGTGATCTCCGCCGACCGGATCAACGACGCCTACGAGCGCGTCCTGGCCTCCGACGTCCGCTATCGCTTCGTCATCGACACCGCCACCATCGCCTGACCCGCAGGAGCGTTCGGCGAGAGAGCCGCACGCCCTCTCGCCGGCGCCGCCAGGCACGGGCCTTCCGTCGCCCACGCGACCGAACACCCCAGCACCAAGGCCAGGCATGCACTGCCGGTATGCCCCTCCACAGGAACTCCCTGATGGCCGCGGAACGCGGTTGTGTGGAAAGCGGTCGAGTCCCGCGGTGCCCGGACGCCGCTGATGAACGCCCGTTTTCTCGTCCCTGTTCGATTGGAGCTGTGTGAGCACCCCCGTGACCCCGAGCACGCCGCGCGAGCGGACGGCCGGCCGTGCCCTGGCCGCCGTTCTCGCGCTGCTGACCGTCTTCGGGCCAATCTCGATGGACCTCTACCTGCCGGTACTGCCCGCCCTTACCCGTGAGCTGCACGCCTCGACGTCGGCCGCGCAGCTCACGGTCACCGCCTGTCTGCTCGGCCTGGCGTTCGGTCAGGTGGTCGCGGGTCCCCTATCGGACCGGTTCGGCCGCCGCCGCCCCCTGCTGGCCGGTGCCGTCGCCTATATCGCCACCTCGCTGCTGTGCGCTGTCAGTCCGAGCGTCGAGTCACTGGCCGCCGCCCGCTTCGTGCAGGGCCTAGCCGGCGCGGTGGGCATCGTGATCGCCCAGGCCGCCGGCCGCGACCTCTACTCCGGCGGCAAGCTGATGCGCTACTACGGCCGCCTGACCGTGATCGGCGGACTGGCCGCGATCGTCGGGCCGGTCGCGGGCGGCCAGCTCGCCGCCTTCACCAACTGGCGCGGCATCTTCGCCTTCCTCGCCCTGCTCGGGGCCGTGATCCTGGTCGCCTGCCTGACGGTTTTCCGTGAGACTCTGCCCCCGCAGGAGCGCACCAGGGGTGGGCTGGCCCAGAGCGGCCGCGACTTTCGGCGGCTGCTGTCCGACCGGCTCTTCGTCGGCGCGGTCCTCATCACCGGCTTCGTCAACGCGGCCCTGTTCGCCTATCTCAGCGGTGCCACCTACGTCCTGCAGGGCATCTACGGGCTGTCCCCGCAGGGCTACTCGTTCGCGTTCGGGCTGAACTCCGCCGGTTTCATGGTGTTCGGCTTCGTCGCGGGACGGCTGTCGGAGCGCTGGTCGGAGAAGGGCACCCTCGTTCTGGGCCTCGCCCTGACCCTGCTCGGTGCGGGCGGCCTCCTGGTCACCGCGGCCCTGCACCTGCCGCTGGCCGCGATGGTGCTGTCCCTGCTCACCATGGTGAGCGGCGTGGCCGCCACCACCCCGCCGTCCACCTCGCTCGCCCTCGCGCACTACCCCGAGATTGCGGGCACCGCCTCCTCACTGCTCGGCATGGCGCGCTTCGCGTTCGGCGGGGTGGCTGCCCCGCTCGTCGGCCTCGGCGGCGCGGGCACCGCCCGCCCACTGGGCCTGGTCACCCTCGCCTGCGCAGGGCTCGCTGTGATCGCCTACGCCCTCGCTGTCCGCCCGCACTCCCGGGCGGCGCAGCACACCATCGCCGCCGGGCGGCCCGTCGACCGGGTAACGGCCGCCTCCTGAGCCGCCAGCTCGTCGAACGCGCGCTGCCGCTGGGCACGTCCGGCCTAAACGACTTGGAGAAGGCACTGGCTCTGGTCCGGGGCAAGCCGTTCGGCGGCCGGCCGCTGCCCTGGGCCGAGCCCTACGCTCAGGAAATGATCACGCGGATCATCGACGTCGCACACACCGTGGCCACCTACCGCATCCCCGCAGGCCCCCACCACAACCTCAGCGCCGCCCGCCAGGCCGTCGCGACCGGCCTCGACGTCGACCCCACGGCCGAGCTCCTCTACCGGGACTGGATGCGTCTTGAGGCTGCACGCGGGAACCGCTCCGGACTGCACACCGCGATCACCCGCGTGCAACAGATCAACCGGGACTTGGACTGCTCGCTGGAGATGGAGACTTCTCAGCTCATCAACGAACTCCTGGGCGGTTCACGCTCCGCATTACAGGATCCGGAGAAGCGTAAGCTTCCAGGTGGCCACGAGCACCGTCTGGGCATTTCCAGGCGATCATGAGCGCAGACGTGGAACGGGCGGCCACGTGTCGACGCGATGCGCATCGTGGGTGTCAGCGTCGTACGTCGTGCTGATCCACGTCAGCCAGGACGCGGGCGACGGTCGCGAAGTCGTTGTCGCGGTGCAGGATGGTCAGGCCGTGGTGCGCGGCAGTCGCGCAGAGTACAAGGTCGATGACTCCAGCGGCCCGGTGCTGGCCGGTCTGCGTCAGCTTGTACTGTGCGCTGTCCACCCAGCGCCATACGTCCTTGGGAACGTGCACCGTACCGAACAGGTCAGCCAGGTCGGCCTCCATCGAGTCCCGGTCGGCCGGCCCGGTGGCGCTGAACAGGACCTCTGCCCGTGTGGCCTCGCACATGCCGAGGGCCCCGGTTTCTATCTCGGCCTCCCAGCGGCGCATGTCGGCCGGATGGGTGGCCAGGTGGATGTATGCGCTGGTGTCGATCAGGTACGCGATCACTCGGCGGCCTCGGCGCGCTGCGCGGCCTTACGTGCCTCCCGTACGCGCCGGGTGGGTTCGAAATCTCCGCGTGCTCCGCGCTCGGCCAGCCGCTCGGCTGCCTGACGGCGCTTGTAGCGCTTAACAACCTCGGCGAGGGCAGCGTTGATCGTGTCCTTCTTGGTCGTGGTGCCAAGGAGCGCGGCGGCCTCGGCGAGGGCCTGGTCATCCAGGTCGACGTTGGTCACGCTCATACGTGCCCCTCCGCTCATGTGCCTCAGGTGGGAAGCTAACCCATATCTCACACATTGTAGCGCGTATCCCGGCTCAACAGCAGCATCCCGGCAAGGGCAGGGTAGAGCGCAATACCGGCGCCACCAGCGCGGATGACTGGCGATCCACCGGATTGGACGGGCAGCGATCCGGGTAAAGCCAGGGTAAAGCCCTGGTTCAGGACCCGAGCGCTCGGGAAAACACTGGAGCAGACCTTCCTCCCCGAGGAGCTGGACTGGTGGCATGCCCCTGCACACCGGCCTGTGGGTGTGGGTGCCAACAACCCTGTCACCCGTGCTGAGCTGCGGCTTCAGGGTCACGATGTGATCACATCGAAAGTGCTCGTGCGCCCGTCCGCGCACGCTGGGGAATCGTGACGTTCCGTCTGGTCTACCGATTCGGCTGCCTCCTGCTCGGCTGGCTGCGCCTGCTGGCCCGCTCCTCCGCGGCCAAGGATGTCGAGATACTGGTGCTCCGGCACCAGCTGGCCATCCTGCAGCGCAGCAGTCGCAAGCCCGTCTTCACCGGCGGGGACCGCGCGGTGCTCGCAGCCCTGCTTCGGCTCCTGGGAAAGCGTCACCGTTCGGCGCTGAAGCTGCTGGTCACCCCGCGTACCGTGCTGCGCTGGCACGCGAGACTGGTCGCGAAGAAGTGGACCTATCCGCACCGCTGCCCGGGCCGCCCGCCCAAGCCCGAGGCACTGCGTGCTTTGGTGCTGCGCCTGGCCCGCGAGAATGACGGATAGAGGTATCGCAGGATCCATGGCGAGCTGCTCAACCTGGGCTGGAAGGTCGCCGCCGCGACGGTGTGGGAGATCTTGCAGCGTGCCGGTGCCGATCCGGCGCCCCAGCGCGCCGACCGCTCCTGGGCGAAGTTCCTCAAAGCCCAGGCCGCCGGGATCTGGACGACCGACGTGTTCCACGTGGACACGGTCTTCCTGCGCCGCCTGTTCGTCCTGTTCTTCATCGAGCACGACACCCGGCGGGTGCACATCGCCGGCGTCACCCGCAACGTCACCGCCGACTGGGCGACCCAGTGCGCCAGAAACCTGCTGATGAGCCTGGACGACACACGCACCGCCGGCATCCGGTACCTGATCCGCGACAACGCCGGCTACTTCACCGAGGGCTTCGACGCGGTCTTCACCGCCGTCGGCGCCCGCGTGGTGCCCATCCTCCCCGGTACGCCCCGGATGAACGCGATCGCCGAGCGCTGGGTCGGATCCTGCCGACGCGAGGCCACCGACCGCATCCTGATCACCGGCGAGCGGCACCTGCGCCTCGTCCTCGACGAGTACGCCAGCCACCACAACGGACATCGGCCTCACCGATCACTCGGACAGCGATCCCCCGACAGTATCGGCGCGCCCGAACCGCCCGCCGCCGATGGCCCATCGCGCATCCTCCGGCGGGACCGCCTCGGCGGCCTCATCCACGAATACGCGCAGGTCGCATGGGGTGACGGAGGTTGTCGGCACGCACAGGGGCGGCGGCGATGGTGGCGGTCAACTGCAGGGCGCTCGGAGCTCAGCCGCGGCTTGGGCAACTGACCGGCCGCTTCAAGGTAACCGGGCATCCCGCCTGGGGGCCTTCACCGTGTTCGCGATACGCTCCGGAGGCTCCCGCACGGCCCCGGAACGCGCGGAGTCGGGACCCAACGACAACCGAAGACAAGGCACATGCACGTGAACATGCGCACCCAGTGGCCGGTCCTTTCCGTCGCGACGGGGCTGGCCGCCGGCCTGCTCACCGGATGCGGTTTTTCCACGAACGACTCCGGGGGCACCGGCTCCTCCATCGTGATGGGGATGTCCGACGACGTCCTGGCCACCGACCCCGCCTCCGGCTACGACCCGGGATCCTGGCTGCTGTTCAACAACGTCTTCCAGTCCCTGCTGAGCTTTCCCAAGGGCGGCACGGAACCCGAGCCGGAGGCCGCCAAAGAGTGCTCGTTCACGGGCACGGCGACCAGGGTCTACTCATGCACCCTCAAGGACGGACTGACGTTCAGCAACGGTCACCCGCTCACCTCGAAGGACGTCAAGTTCTCCTTCGACCGGATGCTGAAGATCAACGACTCCGCCGGACCCGCGATCATGTTTCCCATGCTCGACTCGGTGGAGACACCGGACCCCAAGACCGTTGTCTTCAAACTGAAGTACGCCGACGCCACCTTCCCCAGCAAGATAGCCTCCGGCGCCGGCTCAATCGTGGACCACAGCGCATACCCCGCCGACGCGCTGCGCAAGGACGGCAAGGCAGTCGGCTCCGGCCCCTACAAACTGGACTCCTTCGGCAAGGACAAGGCCGTCTTCTCCGTCAACTCCACCTACAAGGGCACCGCCAAGGTTCGCAACTCCGGCGTGACCCTCCGGTTCTTCCACAGCGACCAGTCGGCCCTGAAGAGCGCCCTCCTGGGCCGGCAGATCGACCTGGCCTACCGCGGTCTCGCCGCCGCCGACATCGCCGATACCGCCAACGACACCTCCACCGGCAACGGCATCGAGGTCATCGAAGGCTCCAGCGCCGAAGTCCAGCACCTCGTCTTCAACATGGACGACTCGGTGGCCGGCAAGCTCGGCGTCCGCAAGGCCATCGCCTACCTGCTCGACCGCGGTGCCCTCGTCAACAAGGTGTACGAAGACACGGCGACCCCGCTCTACTCGATCATCCCGGCCGGTATCACCGGCCACCACACGTCCTTCTTCGACACCTACGGCGACCGCCCCTCGAAGACCAAGGCGGCCGCCGCGCTGAACGCCGCGGGCATCACCGGCAAGGTGAAACTGACGCTGTGGTCCACGCCCTCGCGCTACGGGCCCGCCACCGACGAGGAACTGAAGACGATCGCCGAGCAGCTCAACGCCAGCGGGCTGTTCGACGCCACCGTCAAGTCCGTCGCCTTCGACGAGTACGAGAAGGACATCGCGGCGGGCAAGTACGGCGTCTACGTGAAGGGCTGGGTCCCGGACTACCCCGACCCCGACAACTTCACCGCACCGTTCTTCGGCAAGGGCAACGTGCTGGACAACCACTACGACAACAGCACGATCACGGGCGAGCTGATCCCGAAGACGGCCGCCGAGAGCGACCGTTCGTCGACCGACAAGGCGTACGACAGGCTCCAGGACATCGTTGCCGCGGACCTCCCGATCATCCCGGTCTGGCAGGCCAAGCAGTACGCCGTCACACGGGACGACGTCTACGGGCTCGAGTACTGCCTCGACGCCTCCACGGTGTTCCGGTTCTGGGAGATCAAAAAGGGCTGACCGAGGCCGCACGGGCACGTGTGATGCTCGGAGCAAGCATCGCCTCGCCAGTCGGCGGCGGCCTTGCGGATCATGTCGAAGTCAAGCGGGCCGGGCGGGGCTGCGGGTGCCGAAAACCGGCTCTGTCCCACTTTCCGTGATGGTTGACAGGTGGGGCCGGGGTGGCAGCGTGCGAGGTGTGTAGCCAGGTCTTCCCCCTGCTGTTCCCGCACCTGAGTGGGGTCCGGGTCCTGGGTGTCGAGGAGGCGGACGGCGCCCTGACGATCACGGCGGAGACGCGTGGCGGGCCGGTGGCGTGTCCGGGCTGCGGGACGGCCTCGGCCCGGGTGCACAGCCGCTACCGGCGACGCCTGGCGGACGCGGCGATCGGCTACCGGCCGGTGGTGATCGACCTGTCAGTGCGGCGGCTGTTCTGCGACGCCGCCGCCTGCCGGCGTCGCACGTTCGCCGAGCAGGTGCCCGACCTGACGTTCCGGCACGGGCGGCGGACCGCCGCGCTGCAGCGCACCCTCACGGCGATCGCGGTGGTGCTGTCCGGACGGGCCGGGGCGCGGCTGGCGGCGGTGCTGCACGCCAGGGTGGGCCGGATGACCCTCCTGCGGCTGCTCGCGGCGCTTCCCGATCCCGCGCCGCCGACGCCGACCGTCCTGGGGATCGACGACTTCGCCCTGGGCCGCGGCCACCGGGCCGGCACGATCCTGGTGGACTGCCAGACCCACCGCCCGGTCGACCTGTTGCCCGTCAAGGACGCCGACACCGTGGCCGACTGGCTCGCCGCGCATCCGGGGGTGACGGTGATCTGCCGGGACCGGGACGGCGCCTACGACGAGGGCGGCCACCGGGGCGCGCCGCGCGCGGTCCACGTCGCGGACCGCTGGCACCTGTGGCACAACCTCGGCCAGCACGTCGAGCGGGCGGTGTCGCGGTTGCGCGCTCCGCTGCGCGAGGGGCTGGCCCAGGCGCACACACCCGGCGAGAGGGCCGCCGCCCAAGTGATCGCGGCGGCGTTCGAGGACCGGGTGCTGGTGCAGCGGACCCGGCAGCGGTTCACCGCCGTGCACGGCCTGCTGGACCAGGGCTACGCGCTGGGCGAGATCGCCCGCGAACTGGGCCTGGGCATGCGCTCCGTGCGCCGCTTCGCCCGCGCCGCAAGCGTGGAGGAGGTCCTGGCCAAGGCCCTGGGCGGGCGGGTGACCGCACTGGAGGACTTCACGCCCTACCTGCACCGGCGGTGGGACCAGGGGATGCACTCTCCGACCCGGCTGTGCGAGGAGATCCGGGCCCTGGGCTATACCGGCACCGTCCAGCTGGTCCGCCGCTACCTCGCCCCGCTGATCGCCGCGCAGCAGGCGCCACCGGCCGCGCAGGCGCCGAAGGTCAAACGGCTCACCGCCTGGATCATGTCCGATCCCCAGCGTCTGCGTCCCGGCGACCGGCAGCAGTTGAAACAGGCGTTGGAGGTCTGCCCGGAACTGGACGCTCTCACCGGGCACGTCCGCGGCTTCGCCGCGCTGGTGACCCGGCCGGGCGAGCGCAACCGCACCCGGCTACGGGCGTGGACCACCGCAGTTCTCGCCGACGACCAGCCGGAACTGCGCTCCTTCGTCCGCGGGATCGAGCAGGACTGGTCGGCCGTCCTGGCCGGGGTCACGCTGCCCTGGAGCACCGGCGTCGTCGAGGGCACCATCACCAAGACCAAGCTGATCAAGCGGAGGATGTACGGCCGGGCCGGTTTCCCCCTCTTACGCACGTGCGTCCTGGCGGCCCAATGACCAACCCAACGAACGCCCCATCACGGAAATTGGGACAGAGCCCGAAAACCCCATCCATGGCCTGTGACCGGCGTGTTCTCTTGAAGGCTCCCCTCCCTGAAGGGAGGGGATTCTCCACCCTCCAGGGTTGAGCGGGGATGTACGGCTCAGGCTGCCACCGGAGCCAGCGGCTCAGGTGGTCTTACGCCCTCGGCACCGTCCGGGTTCCAACCTGCCCGGACCAGCATCACGCGGGCGGAGTTCTTGTCCCTGGGGGAGACGGCTGCGCACACGGTGCAGGCATACGTTCTCATCGAGAGAGGGAGTGCGTGCTTGGTTCTCGCCCCGCACGTTGCGCAGTCCATCGTGGTGTGCGCCGGGTGCACGAGACGGACGTCCCGTGCGTGCTTGCGGCCCATCTCGATCAGGGCACGCTTCGTCGCCGCGATGGCCGCGTCGGCCGCCTTGCGGGCCATGGTGGTCTTCGCGAGGAACTTCGGGCGGAAGTCCTCCACCGCCACTCCGTCATGATCGCGCATGACGGCCTTGGCCCACTTGCGGCCGGTGTCCTCACGCTGCCGCGCGATCTTCCTGTGCAGCTTCGCTGCCTGTGCCTGCGCCTTCCGGTAGCCGGTGGATGCACGCTGTCCTTTCGGTCGCCGGCGCCGGGCCATCATCCGCTGGTACTTCGCGAGCCGCTGAGCGGACCGCTTGCCGTGTTCGGCATGCGGAAGGTCGTAGGCGTCATCCGTGGTGGTCGCGGTCTCCTTCACACCCCAGTCCACGCCCAGGACGTGGCCGGTCTCCACAAGCGGCTCGACCTGGGCCGGGGCGACGAAGGAGGCGTACCAATGCCCGAGCGTGTCCTGATACACGCGCACGCTCGACGGGTCGGCCGGAAGAGCCCGCGACCACACCACGCTCAGCACGATCTGGCCCGCAAGGTGCAGACGACCGTCCTTCAGACGGAAACCGCGCCGCGTGTAGTTCAGCGACGGTCGGCTGTCACGCTTGCGCTTGAAGCGGGGCATCCCCGCCCGGCGGTGCTGCGCAAGCCCGTCCTTGACGTCCTTCAGCGCCTTCGCCCTCGACCTGGCGAACTCCCCAATCACCTGCTGCTGCGGCACGCTCGCGCCCTCAGCCAGCCACGGCATCACCCCGCGGGCGTCGGTCAGCATCCTGTCCAGCTGCGCCGGACCACACGTCAACTTCTCGCCGCCCGCTCTGCTCTGCGCGTGGGCCTGCCGGGACTTGGCCACGCATTCGTTCCAGATCCAGCGGCAGCGATCCCACTCGGCTTCGAGTGCGCGCCGGGCTGTCTTCGACAGGCGTACACGGAAGGTGTACCGGGCATGCCCGGTGTCCTTCGTGGTCGCTTCTGTCGTCATGCATCCGAACCTACCTGGGAGGACTGACAGTTGAGAGTTCTTGACCGTTGTGGGCGGCATCACGGCCGTGCGGGGTGGACGCCGGATCGCCCTGACGGCGATCCGGCTGTCCCTGCCCTGCTCCGCAGGAGTCCGATTCCTCCCCGGCCTGAAGGCCGGGGCATCCTCGGAGAAAGCCGGTGAACTCGCCATGCTCGGCATCAAGGTCGCGCCCTCAACCGTCTGGGAGATCCTGCGGGCGCACGGGATCGAACCCGCTCCCGAACGCGACCGCCTGACCTGGGCCGCCTTCCTGCGCGGCCAGGCCCACGCGATCCTGGCCTGCGACTTCTTCACCGCCACTTCCCTGAACGGCGCGACCGTGTACGTCTTCGCCGTCATCGAGCACGCCGACCGCCGTATCCGCATCCTCGGCGCGACGGCCCATCCCACCGCGGCCTGGGTCACCCAGGCCGCCCGAAATCTCATGATGGGCCTCCAGGACGTCGGCGCCACCGTCGCGTACTTGATCAGGGATCGCGACAGCAAGTACACCCGGGCGTTCGATGCCGTCTTCGAGGCCGAGGGCGTCGAGATCGTCACCACCGGCATCCGCGTTCCCCGCATGAACTCGATCATGGAGCGCTGGGTGCAGACCTGCCGGCACGAACTCCTCGACCGCACCTTGATCTGGAACCAGGCTCACCTGCTCCACGCGCTCAACGAGTTCGAGGCGTACTACAACGGACATTGGCCGCACCGCATCTTGCACAGTGCGGCGCCGCTTCGGCCAGCCCCCGAACCGATCACTGACCCGGACCGACTCCATTACCTCGACGTCCGCCGACGTGATCGACTCGGCGGCATCCTCCACGAGTACGCACACGCCGCGTGACCTGCGAGGACGTAATAATCGGCACTCGCAGGTGAACGCGCGGATGCGCTCCGCGGCGGCTTCGGAGGACAGGCCGGTGCGTTCTGTGATCGTGCGCTTCGCGCCGCGGAAGAGGGTGCGGGTGAACAGCCGCTCGCCCTCCTCGAGTTGTTCGGCGACGGCGATGGCCCGGGCGACGGGCTCGAGCACGATCCACGGGTCCGCGCGCATCTCGCCTTCCGGGATCGCGTTGCCGTCCTCGTCCAGGACGCCCTTGAAGTGCCGGCCGCGCACCTCGAAGCGCACGATCCCGTCGTCGCGCTCGGTACGGGTGCAGCAACCGCGGCGCAGGGCCAAGACTACTGGCGGGAGGGAGATATTCCGACCGTGCGCTATGCCCGTGCGTAGCCGTTTTTCAGGCTCTCCTGTCGCTTCCGTGGGTCGCTGACCAGGGGCGATGAACGCAACACGCCGTACCACAGGTACGTTTCGACTGCTGAAAGTACGAAACGGAAGAACCTGGATACGGCGTGCGATCTACAAGCATATGGACTCGGCTGCTCGGAGTCGAACACACGGTGATCGACTTGGTCGAGGCCGAGGAGGATGACGGCGCGGAGGCGGGCGCCGAGGATGTGGTGATCGTGGCCCACGCCCACCCGGCGAAGCGGCGGCGGCAACGCTGCGGGGTCTGCAAACGCCGGTGTGCCAGGTTCGACAGCGGTGAGGGCCGCCGTCGCTGGCGGGCCCTGGACTTGGGCGCGGTCCGCGTGTTCATCGAGGCCGACGCGCCGCGTGTGTCCTGCCCCGAGCACGGCGTGGTCGTCGCCCATGTGCCCTGGGCCCGTCACGGTGCCGGACACAGCCTGGCCTTCGACGACACCGTGGCCTGGCTGGCCACGCACTGCGCGAAGACCACGGTCACCCAGCTGATGCGGATCGGCTGGCGCACAGTGGGCAACATCTGCGCCCGAGTGTGGGCGGACGTCGAAGCGCGTGTGGACCTGCTCGCCGGACTGCGCCGGATCGGCATCGACGAGATCTCGTACAAGCGCCACCACAAGTACCTGACGGTGGTGGTCGACCACGACAGCAGCCGTCTGGTGTGGGCGGCGGCCGGCCGGGACAAGGAGACACTGCGGTCCTTCTTCGACCTCCTCGGCGAGGAGCGCTCGAAGAAGATCACGCATGTCAGCGCGGACGCCGCCGAATGGATCGCCACCGTGGTGGCCGAGCGCTGCCCCAACGCCGTCCGCGTGATGGACCCCTTTCACGTGGTGCAGTGGGCCACCGACGCTCTGGACGAAGTCCGCCGGGCGGTGTGGAACGCCGAGCGCGGCGGCAAGGGCCGGGTCACCGCAGGGTCCAAGGCGCTGAAGAAGGCCCGTTGGGCGCTGTGGAAGAACCCCACCGGCCTGACCGAACACCAACGTGCGCAACTGGAGTTCATCGCCAAGGCCCATCCCGTTCTTCACCGCGCCTACCTACTCAAGGAAGGACTACGCCTCGCGCTGAAGGCCGGCCCCGACACACCCGAGACGCTGCGGGACTGGGTGTCATGGGCTCGCCGCTCCCGCCTGGAGCCCTTCGTCAAGCTGCAACGGTCCATCGTCAAGCACTGGGACGCCATCACCGCCGCCGCCGAACACGGCTTGAGCAACGGCCTGGTCGAGAGCATGAACACCAAGATCCGACTGATCACCCGCATCGCCTTCGGCTTCAAGGACCCCGACGCTCTCATCGCGCTCGCCATGCTCAGCCTCGGCGGCCACCGCCCCCACCTACCAGGCCGTCACACCGCATGAACCCACCCACGGAAGCGACAGAAGAGCCGTTTTTCAGAACCTGATCGGTCGGAGGTCCACCTGCTGTCTCAGGGCACTGGTCGCCAACCGTCCCCGGCCAGTGCGCGGGGCGGGCGGGGACGCACGTTGCTGAAGGGGACGAAGCAAGCGCGCTGGCGCAGGTCGCCACAGGCCCCTGACCGTCCTGTCGGACCCGGCTGCGAAGATCACGCCATGGATCTCGCTGACGCCCTCGCCGGCCTCGACGCCCACCCCTGGGCCTCCGTCTCGCACGCCTACGGCCCCGCCGAGGACCTGCCCGACCTGCTGCGCGCCCTCGCCGAGGGCGGCGGGGATGCCGAGGAGGCGATCTCCGAGCTGTACTCGTGCATCCTCCACCAGGGCACGGTGTATTCCGCCAGCGTGGACTGCGTCCCGTACCTCGCCCGGATCGCCGCTGCTGCCCGGCCCGGGACGACCGAAGTCCTCTGCCTGCTCGGCGGGTTGGCCGAGAGCGATGATGAATGGGAGATCGCGCCGGGCGCCGTCCGGGCCGCCGTTGCTACCCAAATCCCGCTGCTGATACCGCTGCTGGCACATGAAGACGTGAACGTCCGGCTGCTCACCGCCAGGGCGCTCGGCCACACCCGGAATACCGAGGCTGCCCCGGTCGCCCTGCGAAGCCGGTGGACGGCCGAGCCCGATCCCGGTGTCCGGGCCGAACTGCTCATCGCCCTCGGCCGGGTCGACCTCTCCGGCGCCGCCGTCGAGACCCGCGCGCTGCTCGGCGCAGACACGCCCGCGCCGCTGCGTCTGGCCGCGCTCCTCGTCGCTCTGGCCGCCGGGGAGCCGTGGACCGACGCCCACCACGATGCCGCGCTCGGCCTGCTGCCCGCCCGCGAATTCACCGTCGACCGGTACAGCATGCACCACCGAGAGCCGCTGCACGCGATCGTCGACAGCCTGCTGCGCCGCGAGACCGAGGCAGACCGCGAGACCGCCTTCGCCTTGCTGGACGCCGCCCTGCGCGACGGCCGCCCCGAGGTGCGGACGGAGGCGCTCTCCGCGGCCGACCACGCCTGCTACCTCTCCCGCAGCGCTCCCCAGCGACTCGTCCCGGCCATCGCCCCACTCGCCGCCGAGTACCCGGCGTCAACCCTGCTCGGCAAGCTCGGCCCGGTCGCCGCCGAAGCCGCGCCCGCCCTCGCCGAACTCGCCGCCCAACCCGACGACGAGGCGGCTGACCAGGCATTGGCCGTGCTCGTCCGGGTCGCGCCCCGACAGGCCGCCCCGCTGCTAGCCCGGGACCTCGACCGGCGCCCCCGCGCGCTGGACGCCGCAGGAGACTTCCAGGCCCCCGCCTTCCCCTTCGACCCGGCCCTGCTCGCCGCCGTCCGCGCACGCCTGGCCGCAGACGGGCTCGGCAACAACGAGACCGCCGACCTGGTCCACCTGCTGCGCCAGTGGGGCCCGCAGGCCGCTGCCGCCTTGCCCGAGCTGTACGCCGTGCTGCCCCGCTTCCAGTACGCGGCCACCGCCATCACCGCCGTGGCAGCCCCCGGCCCGCAGGCCGAGCGCGAGCAGGCCGGCGCCGTGCTGCGTGCCGCCGCCGGGTCGCTGATGGTGGCGCGGGCCCACCACGACCTCACCGGCGAGACCGACGTCCTGCTCGACGCCGTCGCCAAGGCGCTCGCCGCCGGCCCGCGCGAGGTCGCCGAGGCTGCCCAGGCCGCCGCCACCCTGGGCGCGACGGCCGCCGGACTGCTCCCCGCCCTGCGGGCAGCCGTCAGCGAGGACGCCGAGCCGACCACCCCGCAACTGGACCGCGACATCGCGATCGCCACCGCCCTGTGGCAGATCGACGGCGACGCCGAGGAAGCCGTCACGATCCTGGCCTCCGTCCTCGACCGCACCACCGGCAACCAGCTCTGGTACCGGTGGACCGTCGTCCGCGCCATCCGCGCAACCGCCCTCCTCGGCGCGGCCGCCCGGCCCCTGATCCCCCGACTGGAACAACTGCTCGCCGACCCCGAGAAGGCCCCTGCTGCCGCCTTCGCACTGCTCGCCATCGCCGAACCCGACGTCGTCGACCTCGGCCAACTCGCCGAGGCAGCCCTCCACTCCGCCGAAACCGGAGCGGACATCTCCGGCGCCTGCGAGGCCCTCCAAGCCCTCGGTGCCACCGCCCTGAGCACCCACCAGCGCCTGCGCGTCGCCGAACTCGCCGAGCAGGACCGGCGCATCGTCGGCTCAGGCGTCGCGAACAGCATCATCCGCGAGGACGAGCGGCTGCGCACCATCCTGACCGCCATCTGATCCCGAGGCCGGGGCGGACGAGTAATCGATCGCCGCCCCGGCCCGCCCCGGATAGCGTGCTGCCGGATGGATCCTGCCGCTGACTGCGCCGCCATCGCCGGGTCGGGAGACAGGCCGGGCCGGACGCAGCAGCACGACAGTTCATGATGTCCCGGTGCCCCCGTGCAGATGAAGACGCCGGCGCGAGCGCCGAGCACGGCCGTAGATCAGCGATCAGGGCCGCGGCTGCGTGAATGATGCGTCGGCACCCGCACACCTGCGACGGCGTCGGCTCGATGTGCAGGCACCGCTCGGGACTGACGAGCTGGTTCAGGTCATTCGGAATCGGCAGGCTTCAGTCGCAGAGAGAGGCTGTTGATGCAGTATCGCTTGTCTGTCGGCGTGGCAAATCCCTCACCCTCGAACAGCTCTCCGAGATATGAGCCGCACCGAGCGCACCGAATCACGGGAGCTTCCTGGCCGAACCGAGATTGATGGCGTTCCACTTCGACAGAGTCGAGGTCCTTGGGGTCGTAGAACGAAGGCCAGCCACAACGAGAGTCGAATTTCTCCTCGGAAGTGAAGAGCTCAGCACCGCAGGCCCGGCACGAGTAGACACCCTTCTCCTTCGTATCGGTGTACTCTCCCGTAAACGGCGCTTCATCCGTAGCGCCACGCAGCACCCTGTACTCAGCGGGGGTGAGCTCTGCGCGCCACTCGGCGTCTGACTTTTCGATTTCGTACGCCATGACATCATCCTCAAATTTTGGATAGGCAATCAGTTCACCCGTCGACTACCGCTGAACCCTCATCGCCATGACGAGTCCAGGAGCAGTTCAAGGGCGGGAAATGGTAGGGCGTACCACAGATGATCACCGGCACAGCGATGCATGGTGTCGCTGAGCCTGGGAGCACGGCCCTGCGCGGTGGTGATCTGCGGAGGTGGGGGTT
Source organism: Streptomyces sp. CA-106110 (assembly GCF_050936285.1). NCBI lineage: Bacteria > Bacillati > Actinomycetota > Actinomycetes > Kitasatosporales > Streptomycetaceae > Streptomyces > Streptomyces sp. CA-106110. The sequence continues at coordinate 78,302 of NZ_JBNJNB010000002.1, forward strand.
CGTGGTCAGGTGGTGGGCCGGTCGCCGGTGCTGCTTGGTGTGTGTGCGTGGAGGGCTTGCACCGATGCCGTGATTTCCCGGGTGTTTTCCGCTATGTCGTGGCGCAGGCCCTGGATGTCGCTTTGGCCGTAGTCGTTTCCGGGAGCGGTCAGTTGCTTGCGGACGAAGGCCTTGGGGTTGAGGTCCTGGAAGTCGAATTCCTCGAATCCGGGGCCCAGTTCCTTGCGGATGTCCTGCTTGGCACTCTCAGAAAAATCTCGGAACTTGCGGAGGACCCGCATGGTTTCACTGATCATCTTGGGGAGTTTTTCCGGGCCGAAGATGAACACGGCGGCGACGGCGAGGGTAACCACCTCGAGGGGACTCACATCGAATATCACCCTATGCCTCCTCAGACGTTCGGACAGATGTTTGTGGCGTGTTCCGGCAGTTCCCCGCAGACACTGCGAGCGCGGCGGTCATACGGTGTCGTCGGGGTGGGCGGCCGTGGGCTGGACGACCTCGGGGTCAGTGTTATGGACCGGTTGTGGAGAGTGCGGGCCGGCGGCACCCACCAGGGAGGGAGCCGGGTCCAGTACGGAGGCTTCGTCCGGGCCGAGCCCGTTGTCGGGGTCCGCAGCCCTGCGGCGGGTCTTCGCACGGTCGTGGACGGTCGCCACAGCCAGGGCAAGCAGGAACAGCAGGCTGATAGGCACGGCCAGGGCGGTCATGGTGATCGGATCGCCGGTCGGGGTGGCGACCGCGGCGAAGACGAAGACGCTGAAGACGATGACCTGCCATCGTCGCCTCAGAGCTGCGGCGCTGAAGATACCCAGGAAGTTCAACAAAACCAGCAACAGCGGCAGTTCGAAGGACAGGCCGAAGACGAGAACCATGCGCAGGAGGAAGTCCAGGAACTCGTCGCCGGGCAGCGACAAGGAGAAGGCGTGCGGGTTGAAGCCCGCCAGAACTTCCAGGGCCTTGGGGAAGACCACGTAGGCGAGGTATCCGCCGAGGCAGAACAGGGGGACGGCCGCCGCGGTGAAGCCGAGCCCGTACCTCTTCTCCTGCTTGTACAGTCCCGGCGCGACGAAGGCCCACAGCTGGTAGCTCCACACCGGGGCGGCCATGACGAACCCGGCCGTCACCGCCACCTTGAAACTCAGCGACAGCGGGGACAGGATCCCTGTGTTGACCAGCAGGCCGTTCGGACATTCCCGGGTCGGGCGGCCCACCCCGTGGACATGGGGCAAAGCACAGGCCGGTCCGGTTATCTGCTCGAGCAGCCAGTCATGGGCCAGCCATCCGACGACCGTGGTCACCGCCAGAGCCAGCACCGAGACAGCCAGACGGTTGCGCAACTCCCGTAGGTGCCCCGTCAACGGCATGACGTCCATGGGCGCAGGCGCATGCTGCAGTTGCTCAAAAGCGGTGGCTTCTGTGTGTTGGGTGTCGTTCACCGGATGCCCTCGGTTTCTGGTGGCCGGCGGGTGCGGCGGCGGTGCGCGGTCAGAGTCGGTTCGTCGTTTCCGCTTCGACGTCCACCCGGTTGCCGCCGGTCTCGGCCGCTACGGCCTGGATGCTTGCGCGCGGCACGGTGGTCGACTGCGCGGTGTCCGCCTGGGCGGTGTCCGTCTTCATGGCGCTGACTTCGGACTTGAAGATGCGCAGTGACTTACCCAGTCCGCGCGCGGTCTCGGGCAGTCGCTTCGCTCCGAAGAGCAGCAGCACGACGGCCGCGATGATCAGGATTTCCAGGGCACGGTTTTCAAACATGTGGTTCTCGTTCCCGTACGGGCTCGGATGCCGAATCGGTATCGAAGCTGCTTGTCGGTGGGGGTTGTGAAGCCGGTTTCGGCTTCGGCCGCAGGTCGTGGGCCGCCTGCCCGCCAGGGGCGGCGGCAAGAAACCCGGTTCGGTGCGGCCGGGCGGCTGGCGTGAAAGCCGCCCGGCCGCACCTGTGGGGCGCGGACTGTGCACGTCGCCGGCTGTGGCCGGTTTCTTGGGCTGTCCGCGGTGCGGGGCGGGCGGTCAGCGCAGTGGCCGCAGGCCTTCGCGGAGTTCGTTGACGAAGAGCTTGGGCTGCTCCCAGGCGGCGAAGTGGCCGCCGGTGGGGAGCGTGTTGTAGTGGATGAGGTTGGGGTAGGCCTTCTCGGTCCAGCTCTTGGGGGCCTCGTAGATCTCGTGGGGGAAGACACTGACGGCCACCGGCAGGGTGACGCCCTTGCTGCCGAAGAACTGGAACTTGTTCTCCCAGTAAAGGCGCGCCGCAGAGACCGCGGTGTCCGTCAGCCAGTACAGCGTGACGTTGTCCAGGAAGTCGTCGCGGCTCAGGCCGCCGGGGTGGCCGGCGAAGGCCTGCGAGATCAGCTCCAGGCTGGCCGTGTCGTGGTCGAGCAGGTAGGACGCCAGACCCACCGGCGAATCCGTCAGTCCGACCAGGGTCTGCGGGCGCCGGCCCATCTGGTTGGCGTAGCCGACGCGCTTGTAGAAGAAGTCCAGCTGCTCCACCGCCCGCTTCTCCTCCAGGGAGAAGCGGGTGGTGTCGACCTGGTTGCCGGCAAAGAGCGCAGCGTCGATCGCGGGCGGAACCACACCGGCCATGTTGGTGTGGATACCGGCCAGCCCGTGGGGCTTCTGGAGGGCCATCAGGTCCACGATGACCGCACCCCAGTCACCGCCCTGGGCGGCGTACTTGGTGTAGCCCAGACGCTTCATCAGCTCAGCCCAGGCACGGGCGATGTGGTCCGGGCCCCAGCCGGTGGTGGTCGGCTTGCCCGAGAAGCCGTAGCCGGGCATCGAGGGAATCACCACATGGAAGGCATCCGATGCCTTGCCACCGTGCGCGGTGGGGTTGACCAGCGGGTCGATGATCTTCAGCTGCTCGATGATCGAACCCGGCCAGCCGTGCGTGACGATCAGCGGCAGCGCGCCCTCGTGCTTGGAGCGGACGTGGAGGAAGTGGATGTCCACCCCGTCGATCTCGGTGAGGAACTGCGGGTAGGAGTTCAGCTTCGCCTCGACCTTGCGCCAGTCGTACTTCGACGCCCAGTACCGCGCGATCTGCTTCACCGTTTCCAGCCTCGTACCCTGCGACAGGTCGGAGACGGTCTCCATCCCCGGCAACCGCGCAGAAACGATGCGCCGGCGCAGATCGGCCAGGTCCCGCTCTGGGAAGTGGACGCGGAAGGGACGGATCCTCGAATCCGCCACTGTGCCGTGGCCGGAGCGCAGGTCGGCTGCTGCGGCCGACTGGGCGGGGATGAGTCCGAAGGACCCTGCCACCGCCGCGGCGGAGGCGGCAGCGGAGGTGGAGAGGAACTTCCGGCGGGAGTGCGGCGGAATGAGCTCAGACATGGTGGATCTCCTGGTGTGGTAGGGGCTCGCCTCGATGGATCTACGGATGCAGGGGCGGCCGGTTGGTGCGTGGGATCTCCAGGCGCCTGCCGGATGAGGCGGCGACCGTGGGGACCGGGCGGGCGGTCAGCGCAGTGGCCGCAGGCCTTCGCGGAGTTCGTTGACGAAGAGCTTGGGCTGCTCCCAGGCGGCGAAGTGGCCGCCGGTGGGGAGCGTGTTGTAGTGGATGAGGTTGGGGTAGGCCTTCTCGGTCCAGCTCTTGGGGGCCTCGTAGATCTCGTGGGGGAAGACACTGACGGCCACCGGCAGGGTGACGCCCTTGCTGCCGAAGAACTGGAACTTGTTCTCCCAGTAAAGGCGCGCCGCAGAGACCGCGGTGTCCGTCAGCCAGTACAGCGTGACGTTGTCCAGGAAGTCGTCGCGGCTCAGGCCGCCGGGGTGGCCGGCGAAGGCCTGCGAGATCAGCTCCAGGCTGGCCGTGTCGTGGTCGAGCAGGTAGGACGCCAGACCCACCGGCGAATCCGTCAGTCCGACCAGGGTCTGCGGGCGCCGGCCCATCTGGTTGGCGTAGCCGACGCGCTTGTAGAAGAAGTCCAGCTGCTCCACCGCCCGCTTCTCCTCCAGGGAGAAGCGGGTGGTGTCGACCTGGTTGCCGGCAAAGAGCGCAGCGTCGATCGCGGGCGGAACCACACCGGCCATGTTGGTGTGGATACCGGCCAGCCCGTGGGGCTTCTGGAGGGCCATCAGGTCCACGATGACCGCACCCCAGTCACCGCCCTGGGCGGCGTACTTGGTGTAGCCCAGACGCTTCATCAGCTCAGCCCAGGCACGGGCGATGTGGTCCGGGCCCCAGCCGGTGGTGGTCGGCTTGCCCGAGAAGCCGTAGCCGGGCATCGAGGGAATCACCACATGGAAGGCATCCGATGCCTTGCCGCCGTGCGCGGTGGGGTTGACCAGCGGGTCGATGATCTTCAGCTGCTCGATGATCGAACCCGGCCAGCCGTGCGTGACGATCAGCGGCAGCGCGCCCTCGTGCTTGGAGCGGACGTGGAGGAAGTGGATGTCCACCCCGTCGATCTCGGTGAGGAACTGCGGGTAGGAGTTCAGCTTCGCCTCGACCTTGCGCCACGGCCCCGGCGTTGTTCCGTTACGCCCGACTTCGTAGTAGTTGATCAGATGCCGTAGACGGCGAAGGCGTCGTTGTGGTTGAGGAGATCGCGGCGGGCGTGGGCGATGTTGGCTCGTCCGGCGAGGCGGAACGTGCTGATGCCCAGGTTGCGGAAGCTGGCCAGGGCTCGGGGGCGGTGCCGGTCCGGACCTGGGAGTTGTCCTCGTGGAAAGTGACGTCCCGCACCCAGTGGATCTTGTTTTCGATGGACCAGTGGGCCCTCTCGTAGTGGTTGAGGTGAGCGGGGCCGGCGAGGTGGGCGGGCATGCTGGTGACGCCGAAGACGATCTCCTTCCCGGTCCAGGTGCCGTCGAGGCCGCCGGTGTCACGGCGCAGGCGGAAGACCTGTCCCGCGCCGGGGAAGAGGGCGTCGTCGGCTTGGGCGGTGCGGATCGTGCGGCGCTCGGTGCGCCCGTGCCCACGGTCGTCCTCGGCCTCGGTGGTCTCGGTCCACTCGGCGTCGGTGCCGGCCAGCAGCGCCTGGGCGGCGGCGCGGGCCAGCGGCTGGTTCCCCTTCAGGATCAGGACGTAGTGGGCGTCGAGCCGGTCCGTGATCAGGCGGGCGGTCTTCTTTGTGGTGTGCAGGGCATCCAGGGTGAACACCCATCCAGGCAAGGCGAGTTGGGCCAGCAGGGTGCGGGCCGCCTCGCCCTCGCCGCGCTTGTCCGGAACCTGGGTCTGGCCGAGGACCGCGCCGCTGGCGTGGGCGACCGCCCCGACCAGGAAGACCCGCCCCGATTCGGTGCGGGCGCCGGTCAGGGCCTTGCCGTCGAAAGCCGCGGCGGGCAGGAGCCCGGCCGGCGCCGGGTGTTCCACGGCCCGCTGGGCGGCGCGGCGCTGTTCGCGCTCGATGGGCCCCGGGGTGCACGGGATCTCGGGCGCCGTTGCGGTTCCGGCCGCGACTTCGGTGACGTAAGCACAGGTCGCCGCGTCCAGGGCGTCGGCGTCCAGGTCGGCGAGCACGCGGCGGAAGGTGCGTTCGCTGGGTACGAGGTACTGGCCGGCCAGCGGGTCGTACCGGGCGCCGATGCGTGCCAGTTTGATCTGCGGGGCGCGGGTGGCCCACTGCCAGATCGCGGTCACGGAGTCGCCGCCGACCACCAGCGTCGCGCACGCAGCCAGCACCAGGATCACCACCAGAGGATGCCGCCGCCCTCGCTCCGCTCGCCGGTCAGGGACCTGGCGCAGCCTGCTGACCAGCGCAGACTCCGCTGCCGCAGGGTCGGCGGCGAGCTCGGCCTCCCACAGCGCGAGGTCGGTGAGCTGGCCAAGGACAGGGCTGATCAGAGAGGATGCGGACACGAGCGCGGCTCCTGAGACGATCTTCTGGCGTAGGAACCTGAAAGGTCATCAGAGGCCGTGCTCGCCTTGCAACTTGCCACCTCACCCCACGGACAAACAACCCAAAACCCATCAAAGATCAACTACGCCGGGGCCGTGGACCTTGCGCCAGTCGTACTTCGACGCCCAGTACCGCGCGATCTGCTTCACCGTTTCCAGCCTCGTACCCTGCGACAGGTCGGAGACGGTCTCCATCCCCGGCAACCGCGCAGAAACGATGCGCGCACGCAGTTCCGTGAGCTCTGCCTCGGGGATCTTGACCGTGAACGGGCGGATCGCCGCGGGTGTGGCGGACATGTTGGTCTCCTTGTCGTGCAATGAATGAGAGATCGGGAAGGGCTGTGCAGCGCTTCTGCCGATGTAAACGGAAGGCGTAGATTCGCCTGTTCGAGAGGTGGCGAGGGTGGACGGCGGGAGCTTTACCGCGGTTCGGGCAGGCCTTCTCCGCCCAACTCCTCAGGCCCTCGTAGAGCTCGCCGGAAAGGACGCCCTGCAAGTGGCCGGCGGCGGTCTCCTTCACGGGCCGGCATGCGGCCTTGACACGCGCACGCAGGTCCTCGAGTGCCGCCTTGAAAACTCGAACGGGAATGGATCACCGTCGTTCCGGGAGGGGAAGGCATGCCGGTTTCCTTACTTTCAGAGTCGACGATTCCGAGTTCCCGGACATCTCTCCTGAAGGGAACCGCCGCCTCTTCCCGCGGTCGGCGCGGATTCGCCGCGCCACCCGTTCCCGTTCTGGCGACACCGTCAACAGTGGAACCACGGCCGCCATCCCCGTAATCAGTCAAGCGACTGCAGTTACTGGTGGGGATACTTCGATCGCTTAGGTAACCGCATGAGTCCGCAGGGCCCACACCGTCTGTTCCATGCCGGAGACGATGAGGTGCAGGCCCCGGGGTCGAGCGGGGGCGGCGGCAGTCGTCACGGCACCGAAGACGATCGAGCACTCAAAGCCCGGCGGCGTACAGCGCACCGCGCGGCACCCCCCACCGGCCGTGCGGTCGACGTCCAGGCGGAACCCCGGCACCTCGCAGAAGCCTGTCACCCAGTCAACGTCGGAGACGGGCAGCACGATGAATTCAAGCCCCGAATCACAGCAATACCCTCACTTCCGGCTCAACAGGCGATTGCGACCGAAGGCGCCATACCGCCCTCCGTCGACACATCGAAAACCTATCGCCAACTTACCTCGCGTACAAGTAAATGTTGCCAGCTTAGAAAGTGGCAAAGGTCACGGGTTTTTCTAAATGAAGTTCATTTCCAGTGGCGGGGCGAGGGCAGTGCGGGCGGTGTCACCGACCCGGCCCGTGCTGAGCGTGGTGCTTGAGCGCGTGCCGGCGTTCCTTGCGGGCCGCTCACCCTGCGCGCGAGCATGCCTGGTCAGGACGTTCCTCATACGAGTGTCGACAGGGAAGGCCTGCTCGGGCCGGCCCTTGGGCGACGGACCGGGACGGGGATCTCGACGCCCGCCCCGATGTCGCCCTCAACACCCGCGAGCGCAGGGCCGTCGCGGGCCACGGCGCGTTCGCTCACCGAGCAGGAAGCACGCCGGCACGGGGGTCGACTACCGCGTGAGTGTCCGTGACTATGCGGACACCGGATACGGGTGGGCCCTGGAGGACACCACCGGCTTCGCCAGTCCTGGCCGACCCAGCCGGGCGCACGATTCTCGGCGCTCACATCATCGGCCCCCCCAGGCAGCGACGCTCATACAGCCGCTGATCCAGGCCATGGCCCTGGGGTTGACGGTAGATCAGGTGGGCCGCGGCGTGGTGTACATCCATCCGGCCCTGACCGAGGTCGTCGAACAAGCCCTGCTGGCCCTGTGACTTCCGCTTTCCTGCCTGAAGGCCCTACGGGTGCACCCGCTCGGGCGGGCCGGTCAGCGGGCGTGTGCGGCGTGGGGGTCGGTGCGCTCCAGGTCGATCAGCAGCCGCTCGAGGTCGGTCATCAGCGAGCCGTAGACGTGCCAGGCATGCGGGCGGGCCAGGGTGCCGTGTCCGACCAGGTCGGTCATGGTGTCGTGCCAGGACTGGGCGCGGTCCAGCGCCCCGCGCAGCCGCTCACGGGCGTCGTCCTGGTCGGCCGGCTGCGGCCCGTGCGGCGCGGCGAACGCCTCCACCGCGTCGCCGGCCAGCTCCAGCAGCTCGGCGTAGCGCTCCAGGAAGACCGGGCCGAGGCGGCGGGTGTCCCCGTCGTCCGCGTTGTCGGCGAGTGTCCGGGCGATGCCGCGGATCTGGAACGAGACGCCGTGCAGAGCGTGCCACAGCTCACTGTGCGCAGCCGAGCCGCAGCGGCCGAGGGCGCAGCGGGTGTTCCAGCGCAAGGACTCCTGGCCCTCCTCGACGTGCTGCTGTGCCTCGCCGACCAGCCGCTCCAGGTCGCGGGCCTGCTCCAGCCAGACGTCGGTGCGGTCCAGGTCCCGGGGTTCGCACAGGCCGCCGCTCATCTGGCGGAGCAGCGCACCCATCGACCGGGCGAGATCACGGATGGCGGTGTCTGACTGAGCGAGGTGGAGTGGCGGCAGGACCAGAGCGTTCACCGCGATACCGGTTGCTCCGCCCAGTGCGGTGCCGATCGCCGCCAGGATCGCGTGGTCGACCGGGGCTGTGGTGGCCGCGGTGGCCGCGGCGAGGGTGAGTACCGCGCTGGAGGCGATTTGCAGGCGGCTGTCGGAGGCCCGGCGGCCCGTGGTGACCAGGGTGATCGCCAGGACGGCGGCCAGTGTTCCGGCGGCCGAGCCGAGCAGCCAGAGCGCCAAGAGGGCCAGCGAGGTCCCGGCGATCCGAGTGAAGGCGCTGTGCAGGGCCTGGTTCACCGAGCGGTAGACGGTGGAGGTGTTCACCATGAGCAGGGCACCGGCCACGGCCAGGTACTGGTCCTGCGCGGGCAGCCAGCGGACGGTGACGCCCCACGCGAGCAGCGCGGCGATCAGGCTCTTGAGGACATGCACGGCGGCGTGGCTGTCGCCCGAGCGAGACGTGCGGGCCCACGAGGCCGCATTGAGTGACGGATAGAGCGCAAAAGAAAATCGCACAAAAGGTAGAGTGCCACAGGCATGCCGGGTCGGCGGGTGGCCTCCGCCACAGCCGCCCGCGCTGGGCGCGATGCGGCACGGCCCGCTGGTGAGCCGACTTGCGGCCCATGGGGCGCGTAGCAGCAGGGCTGCCTTGCCTTTGCGGTTGTTTCCTTCCTCACATATGCCGCGCGCAAACTTTACTTGCGTGCTAGGTATATTCGAGCAGACAGGCCGGGGACGAGCTCTCCGGCACCGCTCCCCCGTCATGGCTCCGTCCTCGCGGCGGACTCGGCAGCGAAGCCGTTGGCGGGCGGTTGCCCCGCCCCCGGCCAGGCCGCTTTCGGTGCATCGCGCCGGGGACGATCACGAGCATCGGCCCGCGCGCTGCCGCCTCAGGGCCCTTGCCCTGTCCGCCGCGACGGGCTGCAACGACGGGCACCCCTGCGTCCGCTGCACCCGGCATCTCGGCCGGCTGCAGCCCACCGTGCACAACTTCACCGACACCAGAAAGAAAGGCATCCTCATGGACCTGAAGCTTGAACTCCTCGTACTGCCCGTCTCCGACGTCGACCGGGCCAAGGCCTTCTACGAGGCCCTGGGATTCCGCCTGGACGTGGACTACACGGCCAACGAGGAATTCCGGGTGGTGCACTTCACTCCGCCGGGCTCCGAGTGCTCGATCATCTTCGGCGACGGCATGACCAACGCCGCACCCGGCTCGACCCAGGGCCTGTACCTCATCGTCTCGGACGTCGAGCAGGCTCGCGCGGAGCTTGTCGCCCGCGGCATCGAGGTCAGCGAGATCTTCCACGACGCCGGGGGCCTGCTCCACCACGGCCACGATGCTGGCGACGCCGTGCACGACGGTCCCGGTCAGAAGCGGCTGGCCGGCCTGCACACCGACCGCGCCTCTTACGGCAGCTACCTCACCTTCAGCGACCCGGACGGCAACGGCTGGCTGCTCCAGGAAATAAAGCAGCGGCTCGCCGGCCGCTGACAGCACCGGTGCGAGCGGCCGTGACCGTCCCGGACCACGGCCGCCCCCTTCAGCCCGAGTGCATCACCGGCACACCCGAACCGGACTTGGCAGCAAACACACGCCGGCTGCCGCACCGCGCGCCGGGCAGCCCGGGCCCCGGGCGCTGACGCCGGACCGCTGGGCGTGCCGGCACACATCACCGCCCAGCGGTCCGGCCACCACCCCACCGCGCCGGCCACACGGCCGGACGGATCCGCCAAGACCCGCCACGCCCCTCCCCGGCGCGGCAGACCTCCCCGCCCGTCCGGCAGCGGCCGAACAGCGGTTACGCCGCCACCGGCCGCAGGCCACAACCCTTTCCTCCGGCCGCCCCGAGTCCGGCCTCGGGTGCCGCCGAACCACCGTCACCAAAGCGGCAGCGCACGTCCCTTCGGCGACGAACCGTCATCCAGCAGACACCGCCACGGGCACGCAGGCCAACGCAGCCGGCCGCGTGACACAAGAACGGAGCAGTAATGAACGAGGCATCCCGTACCTACGATGTGATCGTCATCGGCGCGGGGCCGGTCGGTGAGAATGTCGCCGAACGTGCCCGCGCCGCCGGACTGAGCACTGTGATCGTGGAGCGCGAACTCCTGGGCGGTGAGTGCTCGTTCTGGGCGTGCGATCCCAGCAAGGCGCTGCTGCGGCCGGTGGTGGCACGTGCGGACGCGCGGCGGGTCCCGGGGTTGCGCCAGGCGGTGGCCGGGCCGCTGGATGTCGCCGCAGTCCTCGCGCACCGCGACAAGATGGTCTCGTACTGGAAGGACGAGGACCAGGTCGACTGGCTGGACTCGGTGTCGGTGGATCTGATTCGCGGCCATGGCCGGCTCGCCGGCACCCGCCGGGTCGCTGTGCAGACCGCCGAAGGCCACACCATCCAGCTGACCGCCCGGCACGCGGTCGCCCTGTCCACGGGCACCAGTGCGGCCCTGCCCGACATCCCCGGGCTCGAGACTGTGCGTCCCTGGACCAACCGGGAGGCGACCAGCGCCGACCAGGTACCGGGCCGGCTGGCGGTGGTCGGCGGAGGCGTGGTGGCCGTCGAGATGGCCACCGCCTGGCAGGCGCTGGGTTCCCAGGTCACCATGCTGGTCCTCGAGAACACGCTGCTGGAGCGGATGGAGCCGTTCGCCGGCGAACTGGTCGCGGACGGACTGCGGGAGGCGGGCGTGGACATCCGCTTCGGCACGCAGGTGGCCTCGTTGGCCCGGGACGGCGGCCAAGGCGGCGAGGTGCGGATCACGCTGACCGACGGCGGCGAACTGGCCGCGGACGAGATCCTGTTCGCCACCGGCCGGGCCCCGCGCACCGCCGACCTCGGCCTGGAGACCGTGGGCCTCACCCCCGGCGACTGGCTCACCGTGGACGACACCTTCCGCGTGACCGCCATCGCCGACGGCTGGCTCTACGCAGTCGGCGACGTCAACCGCCGCGCGCTGATGACCCATCAGGGCAAGTACCAGGCCCGGATCGCCGGCGCCGTCATCGGCGCCCGGGCAGGCGGCGAGCCGGTGGATGACGCCCGGTGGGGCGCGCATGTCGCCACCGCCGACAGCGTGGCGGTGCCGCAGGTGATCTTCACCCACCCTGAAGTGGCCTCCGTCGGCCTGACCACGCGGGAGGCGGAGCGGGCCGGGCGCCGGGTGAAGGTAGTGGACTACGACCTCGCACACGTGGCGGGCGCGCACCTGTACGCCGAGGGCTACCGCGGCAAGGCCCGCATGATCATCGACCTCGACCGCAACACCGTCGCCGGCGTCACCTTCGCCGGCCCCGGCGTCGGCGAACTCGTGCACTCCGCCACCATCGCCATCGCCGGCGAAGTCCCGCTGGAGCGGCTCTGGCACGCCGTCCCCGCCTTCCCCACGATCGGCGAGGTCTGGCTGAGGCTCCTCGAAACCCACCGCGGCTGACCACCGCACCCTTCCCCCATCAGTGCGTCGCAGCGGGCCGTGAACCCGCTGCCCGGCACCGCGCGCCTCCCGAACGGTTTAGGGTGCGCTCTCGCCCGCGTTCCCTGTCTCCCCCGGCCCGGGCGTGTGGCTGTGGTCGTCCGCCGGACCGGGTGCCCTTGGGCGCATCCGATCCCGATACTCGCCGCACCGCGCATTCAAACCCGGAAAGGCGACGCCACCGCAGCGCGTCGCAGACCCCGCGCCCGGCAACCCCCATCACCCGTTTTCCTTGTGTACGATATAAGATTGAGCGTTGAAACATTGCGCTCTTATTGAAAGTAGCCTTGCGCGTGAAGGTTCAGCGGGAGAGAGGAGCCGTGATGAGTGGCACCAAGGAGGGCAACGAAACAGACGTCGAGCAGGTCCAGACGCCCGAAAACAGCCTGCTTCTCGAGGACCAGATGTGCTTCGCCCTGTATGCGGCGCAGCGAGCGCTGACGAACCGCTACCGTCCGTTGCTGGAGGAGCTCGATCTGACCTATCCCCAGTATCTGGTGATGCTGGTCCTGTGGGAGCACGGCGCCCTTCCCATCAAGACCCTGGGCACGCTGTTGCAGCTCGACTACGGCACTCTGACGCCGCTGCTCAAGCGTCTGCAGACGCACGGGCTGATCCGGCGCGAGCGGCAGGCGAGCGACGAGCGCTCGGTGCAGATCACTCTCACCGCGCAGGGGGCCGAGCTGCGCGAACGCGCTCGCGCCATCCCCGCCACCATAGGCAAGGCCGTGGGCCTCAGCGACTGGGAGGTCGGCGCCGCCAAGTCCCTCCTGGAGCGTCTGACCGCCAACGTCACCGCGCACGACTGACCCGGCTGCCGCCGGTTGCCGCTCCGCTGTGAGCGGTCTCCCGGCCCGGATCGCGACCGACGGCCCGTGCTGGTGTGGCACCGCGGCGGCGACGTCCCAGCGGGCGCCGCACAGCAGTTGCCGTATGGGCCGGACCGGGGCTTTCTGGGAGATGAGCCCACCGGTGTATCTGCCGGGTAGGCGAGCCCCGCCGGCATGGGGCGGGCAGGGAGCCAGGCGGAGGTGCTTTCGGATGCCCGACAATGAGGTGCTTGCGCTCATTGATGAGAGCGGACGGGTGGCCGAGTGGAGACGTCCGGCGGAGGAACTGTTCGGGTGGTCCGCCGAGGAGGCCGTCGGCCAGCCCGTGACCATGCTCCTGCGCGAGGTCGCCGCGGACGACGCCTGGCGGCAAGAACGGTTCCTTGAGACGGCCGCGGTGCTGGTCAAGCCAGCCCTGCAGGGCACCTTCGTGGTGTGGCAGGTGATCGCGACGCGCGATGCCGTCTCGGGGCAGGACCAGGCGGTCTTGAAGACCGTGTTCTCCCAGTCCGCGGTGGAACTGTACGTGCTCGACGACCAGCTGCGCGTGGTCCGCATGTGCCCCACCGCCCACGGGCCGCAGGACAGCGCGGCACAACACCTGCTGGGCAGACATTTCACCGAGGCGTACGCACTCGACCGCCCCCAGGACGAGGCCGCCGTGGCGCAAGGAGTCCTGGACAGCGGCCAGCCGGCGGTCGATCGACTCCTGCGAAGTGTCCAGGTGCCGGGCCGACCCGGAAGCCGCACCTTCACCGTCTCCTACTTCCGCCTGGAGGATTCCCGCGGCGATGCGCGCGGACTGGTGATGTCCGCGGTCGACGTCACCGAACGGGAGAACGCCCGCAACCGCCTGGCCCTGCTGGATGCGGTCCGCTCCCCGGTGGGGCACCGGATGGACGTGTGCTGGGAGCTGGTGGAGGCGGTGGTGCCCGGCTTCGCCGGCAGTGTCGACATCGAGGTGGCCGAGGACGTCGTCCGCGGAGAGGACCCTCCCCCGGCCCCCGCCCCCGCCCCCAGGACCTTCCCCTGCGCCGCGCGGCGTTTGGGGGCCGCATCCGCGGTCTTCCGGTCGGAACCGTGCACCCCCTGCCCACCGGCACCCCCTTCTCGCGCGTCCTGTCCGACCTCCGGCCGCGGCTCGTCGCGATCGAGCGGACAGCTCCTGGCTGGCCGCCGACCCGGTCCGGGCCACCGTGCTCAAACGATCAGGAGCCCACTGCATGATCGTGGCACCGCTGACCTTGCACGGCCAGGCTCTGGGCATGGTCAGCTTCTACCGCCACCAGCACGAAGCCCCCTTCGAAAAGGACGACGTCACAGTGGCGTCCGCGATGTGCGCTCATGCCGCACTGTGCATCGACAACGCCCGCCAGTACATGCGCGAATGGATCATCGCGTCCACCGTCCAGCGCAGACTTCTGCCCCGGTCGCCGACCGCACAGACCACCGTGGAGATCTCCCCGCTGCAGCTTCCCGGCCCCCAGGGCGGCGGCGCGTGGTACGACGCGATCGGGCTGCCGGGCGCGCGGACCGCGCTGATCGTCGGCGACGTGGCCAGGCCGGGCATCCCCGCAGCCATTACCATGGGCCTGCTTCGGACAGCCGTCCACACCCTCGCCGCCCTGGACCTGCCGCCCGACGAACTCCTGGCCCGCCTCAGCGACACCGCAGCCCGCCTGGTGTCCGCACGCGCCGCGATGCCTCCCATCGACCCCTTCGACCACGAGCCGCTCACCGCCAGATGCGCCATCGCGATCTACGACCCAGTCGAGCTCACCTGCACCATCGCCAGTGCCGGCCTGCCGGAACCGGTCGCGGTCTTCCCCGACGGCACCTCGGCCGTCCTGCCCGTCTCACCGGGCCCCCTGCTCGCCGGGACAGGCAACGCCCCCTTCCCCGCCACCACCGTCGGCCTCCCCGAAGGGAGCATCCTGGCGATGGGCACGGCCGCACTCGCACACGAGGTGCTGGCCCCGTCCGGTCCCCTGCGCCCGCTCCTGGACGGCGCCGGCACCAAGGCCCTGCCACAGCTACGCGACGCCATCGCCACACGCATCCCGTGCGTGGTCCGATCCCGGGAAGGGCAGGGCAGCGCGGCGGGCGACAGGTCCGCCGGGCCGTTGCTGCCGGCCTGCCTGGGCGCGCCCGGGTGCCGAGGGTCGCGGCTTCGGGGAGCGTCGGCGGTCGGCGCCGGGCCGTTTTGGAGCCCGACGCCGCCGGCGCCTCGGGGTGGCCGGGTGGGTCAGTGGACCAGGCCGGTGGCGGTCAGCCACCGGGTGGCCACTGCGTCCGGGCTGGCGCCGTCGGCGACTTGGGAGTCCAGCTTGGCGAGGGCGGTGGTGGTGAGTTTCGCCGAGACGGCGTCGCAGGCGTCGGCCATGGGCTGGGTGAGGACGTCGCGTCGGAACAGCGGCGCGACGTTCTGGGCGGCGAAAATGTGCTTGGGGTCCTTCAGGGGGACGAATCCGTAGCGGGAGACGGAGGGGTCGGTGGAGAAGATGTCGGCTGCGTCGACGGTGCCGCCCCGCAGCGCGTTCTGGGTGATCGTCCCGGTCGGGGCGAGAGGGACGAACTGCCGGAAGGTGACGCCGTAGACACTCTTCAACCCGGGCAGCCCATAGGGGAGGGTCCGGGTGGGGGCGGGAGCGCCGAAGGTGAGCCGGTGCGCCACGGACTTCAGGTCGCCGATGCTGGTCAGGTGGTAGGTGTCGGCGGTGGCCTTGGTCACGGTGACGGTGTCGGCGTCCTGCGCCGGCGCGTAGGCGGTGACGGTCAGGCCCTGGGCGCCGGCGGCCTGGCGGAGCCTGGCGTAGATGTCCTGGGGGGAGCGGGCCGTGCTTGCCGGGGACAGGTAGGCGAGGAGGTCGCCGGTGTACTCGGGGATGGCTCCGATGGATCCCTCCTTGAGGGCGGCCATGGAGACGGCCCGCTCCCCGATGTCGGCGTGGATCTTGGTCCGGACGCCGCGGGCTTTCATGGCGTCGGCGTAGAGGTGGGCCAGCAGTTCGGACTCGGGGAAGTCGGCCGAGCCGATGGTGACCGAGCCGGGTGCGGTGGGCAGGGCGCCGGCAGACGCCGCGGCCGCGCCGGCCCTGGGCCCCGGGCCGCTGGGCTGCACGGAGGATCCATAGGCGCCGCAGCCGACCGCGGCGAAAAGGGGGAGCATGAGGGCGGCGGACAGGAGGCGTTTCATGACAGATCCTTCGATGGAGGCTGGCCGGTCAGGGCGCGCCGGCTCCGGTTGTGGGCAAGGCTGCGGCCGGTCAGGGGGCGCGCGCGGACGGTGGTGAGTCCGGGGGAGGTGGCCAGGCGCTGCGCCAGGCCCAGCAGGGCGTCGACGGCGACCGCGAGGACGGCGACGGTGAAGCCGGAGGCGACCATGGCCGGATACCCGTAGCGGGGGTCGGCGAGGTTTTGCTGCCCGTCGACGATGAGCCGGCCGAGTCCTCCGACCAGGGGTGCGTAGGCGGCCACGGTCAAGGTGGCGATGACTTGGAGGGTGGCGCTTCGGATCCCGGAAAACAGCAGGGGCAGCGCGCAGGGCAGCTCCACGGTGAGCGCCACCTGCAGCGGTGTCATGCCGATGCCCTGCGCGGCGTCGCGGATGGCGGGATCCAGAGCCTGGATGCCGGCGTAGGTGCTGGTCAGGATCGGCGGGACGGCGATGAGGAGCAGGACGAGCAGGGCGGGGACGGCGTAGGGGACGGCGTCCGGGGGGATGACGCCCAGGACCGCGGCCCGGGTGGGCATGTGCGGGGAGAGCAGCACGATGAGCAGGACCAGCAGCCCGAATGCGGGTACCGCCCGCGCGGTGTTGACGGCCGCGGCGACAAGGGCGGTCCCGCGCCCGGTGTGGCCGATCAGCACGCCGAGGGGGAGCGCGAGGGCTGCGGCGAGGACGACGACGAGGAGGGTGTACGTGAGGTGTTCGCCGGTGCGGGCGAGCAGCCCGCCGGGTCCCCACCAGTTCCCCGGGTCGTTGAACCAGGTGAACACCCGGTCCAGGCCGGGCAGGCCGTTGTCGTAGGCGAGGTTCACCGCGCCACCGCCGCACGCCACGGAGTCGCCAGCCGGATCAGGCCGACGATGACCGCATCGAAGGCCACGGCGATCGCCATGAAGCAGATCAGCCCCAGCACCAGAGGCGGCAGCGACCCGGTGTTGTTGCCGGCCAGGAAGAGCTGGCCCAGTTGCGAGGTCCCGATGACGGAGGCGACCGAGACGAGGCTGACGTTGGAGACGGCGGCCACACGCAGGCCCGCCCCGAGGACCGGCAGGGCCAGCGGAAGCTGCACCGACACCAGCCGCTGCCGTGCGGTGTGCCCGAGGGCGGCGGCCGTGGCCAGGACGTCCGCCGGTACCGAGTCCAGAGCGTCGACCACGCTGCGCACGAGCAGCGCCCAGGAGTACACGCTCAACGCGATCATGACGTTGAGCGGGTCGAGGATCCGCGTGCCCAGCACGGCGGGGACCGTCAGGAACATCACCAAGGACGGCACGGTGTACAGCACGCCGAGGCCGGAGACCAGGGGGGCGTGCGCCCACCGGTACCGGTGGGCGAGCCAGCCGCAGGGCAGGGCGAGGGCCAACGCGACGGCGAGCGGCGCGGCCGCCAGCCAGACCGTGGTCGCCGTCCAGTCCCGGATCTGCTTCTCGTTGGCGGTGAGGTAGTCCCACACCTGGTTCATGGGCGTGGACCTCGCTGTGCGGGCTCGGCGGCGGCCGCGCCGGTCCCGGGATGGACGGCGTGGTGCGGGGCGGTTGCGCGGGCCTCGGCGGCGCGTTCTTCGATGCGGGCCAGGACCTGGGCAGGGGTGACGGTTCCGGCGAACCGCCCGTCGGGGTGGGTGACCACGCCGCGGCCGCTGGGAGAGGAAAGCGCGGCGTCCAGGGCCTCCCGAAGGCTTCCGTGTGTCGTGGCCAGGGTTCCGCCGAGGTCGAGCAGCCCGACGGTGACGGGGTCGCTGCGCTGTTCCCTGGCCGGTGCCGGGATGGAGAGCCATCCCTGCGGGACGTCACGGTCGTCCACGACCAGGACCCAGCCCTTGTGCTGCCGCTCGTACGCCGTGCCGAGCCGCTCGCCGAGCCGGACGGTCGGCTCCGTGGCCACGGGCAGGGCACCGGGGGCGGCGAAGCCCAGGGCCCGGTAGCCGCGGTCGCGTCCGACGAAGCCGGCGACGAAGGCGTCCCGGGGGCGGGAGAGCAGGTGTGCGGGGGTGGAGAACTGGGCGAGCCTCCCGCCCGCGCGCAGCACGGCGACCTTGTCGCCGAGTTTGACCGCTTCGTCGATGTCGTGGGTGACGAGGACGATGGTCGTGCCGAGGTCGCTTTGCAGGCGCAGCAGTTCGTCCTGGAGCTGTTCGCGGACCACTGGGTCCACGGCGCTGAACGGCTCGTCCATAAGCATCACCGGCGGATCCGCGGCCAGGGCGCGGGCCACTCCGACGCGCTGGGCCTGCCCACCGGAAAGCTGCGCGGGGTAGCGGCGGCCGAGCTCGGCCGGCAGCCCGACACGCTCCAGCAGTTCGGCGGCGCGGGCACGGGCCTGACGCCGTGTCCGGCCGGTCAGCAGCGGAACGGTGGCGATGTTGTCCAGGACCGTCCTGTGGGGGAACAGTCCTGCCTGCTGGATGACATAGCCGATGCCTCGGCGCAGTTCGTGCGCGGCGATGGTGGCGGTGTCCCGGTCCTCGAGCCAGACCCGGCCCGCGTCGGGCTCGACCATGCGGTTGATCACGCGCAGCGACGTGGTCTTGCCGCATCCGGAGGGCCCGACCAGGACCGTGATCTCTCCTGACGCGGCCTCAAAGCTGAGGCGGTCCAAGGCGACGGTCCCGTCGGGGTAGCCCTTGCTCACCGATTCGAATCGGATCATTGTCTCTCCTCGCGGGACCAGGTCCGCGGCCCGCGGTAGTCATCTCATGAGGGGCACCGGTGCCCCGCTCCGGCCGGCGGCGGGAACACCGGCCGGTCCGCGGACCGTGGCAGGCCGGCGTGCCCGCGCGCGCCGTCGTCCGCACGCCGCGCCGTCGCCCTCCGTCCGCACGCCGCGCCGTCGTCCTCGTGGCGCAGGTCGGCACGACAGGATCGGCGAACGGCCTCCGTTTCGGTCCGGCAGGAGCCGCGGTGGCACCGCTGACCCGGCGGCTGCGCCTTGCTGCCACCGCCACCAGGTGATGACGAACGGGGCGACGTCCCGGGGGCTGCCGCTGCCGCGGGCCGGAGCGGCTGCGGAGGCCTCCGCGGACGATCCGGCTTTCCTCCGCTCGCCCCAGGCCGTCCCGGACGCCGGGGACGCCGGCGCCAGTAGTGCCCGGGCGAGAGCGCCTTGAGGCGAATCGGAGCAGTGCCTCGCGCGTGTCGGGAGGTCCGCTGCCTCGGCGCTCGGACAGGCATGAGCCCTGCGGCGACCACGGAAGCCCGGGAGGGCTGCGTGATCGCCGCGGGTTCGTGCCTGTCCGACCGCCAGAGCGCCGTCCGTCACACGCACACACCCGCCGCCGTCAGCCGCGGTGGGTTTCGAGGAGCCTCAGCCAGACCTCGCCGATCGTGGGGAAGGCGGGGACGGCGTGCCAGAGCCGCTCCAGCGGGACTTCGCCGGCGATGGCGATGGTGGCGGAGTGCACGAGTTCGCCGACGCCGGGGCCG
Source organism: Streptomyces sp. CA-106110 (assembly GCF_050936285.1). Classification (NCBI taxonomy): domain Bacteria; kingdom Bacillati; phylum Actinomycetota; class Actinomycetes; order Kitasatosporales; family Streptomycetaceae; genus Streptomyces; species Streptomyces sp. CA-106110. Next base: position 97,620 of record NZ_JBNJNB010000002.1, read on the forward strand.
GCGAAGGTGACGCCGGCGACGGTGTTGCGGTCGAGGTCGATGATCATGCGGGCCTTGCCGCGGTAGCCCTCGGCGTACAGGTGCGCGCCCGCCACGTGTGCGAGGTCGTAGTCCACTACCTTCACCCGGCGCCCGGCCCGCTCCGCCTCCCGCGTGGTCAGGCCGACGGAGGCCACTTCAGGGTGGGTGAAGATCACCTGCGGCACCGCCACGCTGTCGGCGGTGGCGACATGCGCGCCCCACCGGGCGTCATCCACCGGCTCGCCGCCTGCCCGGGCGCCGATGACGGCGCCGGCGATCCGGGCCTGGTACTTGCCCTGATGGGTCATCAGCGCGCGGCGGTTGACGTCGCCGACTGCGTAGAGCCAGCCGTCGGCGATGGCGGTCACGCGGAAGGTGTCGTCCACGGTGAGCCAGTCGCCGGGGGTGAGGCCCACGGTCTCCAGGCCGAGGTCGGCGGTGCGCGGGGCCCGGCCGGTGGCGAACAGGATCTCGTCCGCGGCCAGTTCGCCGCCGTCGGTCAGCGTGATCCGCACCTCGCCGCCTTGGCCGCCGTCCCGGGCCAACGAGGCCACCTGCGTGCCGAAGCGGATGTCCACGCCCGCCTCCCGCAGTCCGTCCGCGACCAGTTCGCCGGCGAACGGCTCCATCCGCTCCAGCAGCGTGTTCTCGAGGACCAGCATGGTGACCTGGGAACCCAGCGCCTGCCAGGCGGTGGCCATCTCGACGGCCACCACGCCTCCGCCGACCACCGCCAGCCGGCCCGGTACCTGGTCGGCGCTGGTCGCCTCCCGGTTGGTCCAGGGACGCACAGTCTCGAGCCCGGGGATGTCGGGCAGGGCCGCACTGGTGCCCGTGGACAGGGCGACCGCGTGCCGGGCGGTCAGCTGGATGGTGTGGCCTTCGGCGGTCTGCACAGCGACCCGGCGGGTGCCGGCGAGCCGGCCATGGCCGCGAATCAGATCCACCGACACCGAGTCCAGCCAGTCGACCTGGTCCTCGTCCTTCCAGTACGAGACCATCTTGTCGCGGTGCGCGAGGACTGCGGCGACATCCAGCGGCCCGGCCACCGCCTGGCGCAACCCCGGGACCCGCCGCGCGTCCGCACGTGCCACCACCGGCCGCAGCAGCGCCTTGCTGGGATCGCACGCCCAGAACGAGCACTCACCGCCCAGGAGTTCGCGCTCCACGATCACAGTGCTCAGTCCGGCGGCGCGGGCACGTTCGGCGACATTCTCACCGACCGGCCCCGCGCCGATGACGATCACATCGTAGGTACGGGATGCCTCGTTCATTACTGCTCCGTTCATCACTGCTTGTCTCATTTCGATGGGATGCTCCGGCCCCGCACGGGAGCGGGCCGAGGCCACGCCGCCTCGGCGGCGTCCGGCCGCACGACAGCGCGTCGCCGGCACGCGTGCCGGCGACGCGCGGGCAGGCCACCAAGGCGGTGGGGACCGAGGCCGGTTGCCGGGCCGTCTCGAGGAAAGGGCATCGCGACCCGCGGCCCGGCTGCCGGCCGTGTGCCGCCCTCCCCCGTCACCAGGCGGCCGGGAAAGTGGGGTGTGACCGAGGCCTGCGACCCCGCTGCACGGCAGTTCCGCCGGTCGGTCCCTTTGGCGGCTTCCTCTTTCGAAGGCTCACCAGTTTGATTAGCGAGTCGTAGTGATTCTGTGGCAGAGTGCGACGCGCACGTCCGGCGCCCAGGCGACGTCGGACACCCTCCTCGGCGCGGCCTTACGGCCTTGCCGACCAGCGTCCGGAGGGACGTGTCACGCGGGCTCACGACTGCGGTCGTACGGCACCAGGGCACGAAGGCGATTGGCTCAAGGCACTGAGCATCACTCGGTTTCCCTAAGTCAGTCAGAGACGCTGGGCGGACACCCGTGTCCGCGCCGATCCCCCGCCTCCCGCATCGGCCGGATCCTCGCCGACCTGGACCTCGGGCCGTACAAGGCCCGCCGGCCCCCCACGCCGCGACCCCCGACTTCTGGGAGCGGGTCAAAGACACCTGCGAGTTGTACCGCGGTCAGCCGGCCGATCGTGCTGTCCGTCGGCGGGAAGGCCGCGGTCCGGGCCCGCGCCGCCACCCCTCCCGTCCCCCGGTGCCAGGCGGGGGCGCCCGACGCGGTTCGGGTACCGCCGCCACGGCACCGTGGCTGGGCGGTCAGGTGGTCAGGTCGGCTTGCGCCAGGTGAGCTCGGCTGTGCGGTCCGCGCCCCACAAGCGGGTGGGAGTGGCGATGCCGAGTTTCAGGAGCGCGCCTTCGAAGCTCACCGTCCGGATCTGGGACCGTCCGATCCAATTCGGGAAGAGACTGGTGGTGACGTGGTGCTCGACGGTTGCGGGATCGACGACTTCGAACAGTCCGCCGTAGGCGACATAGCCGACCGCTGCCCGTGCCAGTTCTTCCGCCGCCACGTCCTCGAGGCGATCCGATCCCAGGGGGGCGCGGTCGCAGCGGCCCAGCTGGGCGGACATGTATCCCTGAGGGGTGTAGACGATCAGCCCGTACGGTGCGGCGCCGAGGGGGTGGATGACCTGCCCGTCAGCGTCCGTGGCGGTGTACGACACGAGTTCCCATGCGCCCAGCAGCTTCCTGCGCACGTCTTCACGTGCGTCGTCGTCACTGCCGGCCGCCTGGTCGGTGGTTGTCATGCAGAGGACTCCTTCCATTCCGGGACAGCGAAGCGGCCCGGCACCAGGCCGGGCCCCGTTCGGCGGACGGGGCCCGGGCAGGCGTCAGTGCTGGCCGAGTTCGCCGTCGACGAGCCGCCACAGATGCAGTGGATTGCCCTCGCGTAGAGGCTCGGGCAGCAGTGCGTCGGGGAAGTTCTGGTAGGTGACCGGGCGCAGGAACCGCTCGATCGCGCCCATGCCGACGGAGGTGAAACGGCTGTCGGAGGTGGCCGGGAACGCGCCGCCGTGGGTGGAGGCGTAGGAGACCTCCTGCGGGAGCGACAAGGCGTTGATCACGATGCGGCCGGTGCGGCGCTCCAGGATCGGCAGAAGCCGTGCGGCAGCGGGGTGGTCGGGCGCGTCGGCGTGCATGGCGGCCGTGAGCTGTCCCCGGAAAGCGCGGGCCACCTCGAGGAGTTGATCCACGCTGGTCAGCCGGACCAGCAGGACGGCAGGGCCGAAGACTTCCTCGCGCAGGACCGGTTCGGCCAAAAGCTGGTCACCTGTGACCTCGTACAGCTGGGACTGGCCGTCCCATGCGCGGGTCGGGGCCGCTCCCGCGCCGATCAGGGTGGCGCCGCACTCCCCCATCCGCTGCACGTTGCGGTTGTAGGCGTCGTGGATGCCCGGCGTGAGCATGGTCCGTGCGGCCGCCTTCTCCACTTCGGCCGACGCCGCCTCGCGCAGCTCCTGGAAACCGGGCCCGTCCACGGCGAGGAGGGTGGCCGGCTTCAGGCAGGCCTGCCCGACATTGAACATGGCACGCTGAATGAGGCTGTTGCCGATCTCCGCGCCGCGGGCCGCCAGGGCGGCGGGCAGCACGAAGGTCGGGTTGACGCTGGTCATCTCGGTGAACACGGGGATAGGGTCGCGACGCTGCTGGGCCCGGCGGTACAGGGCCATGCCGCCGACCTCGGAGCCGGTGAAGGTGACCGCCCGGACCAGGGGGTGGTCCACCAGTGCCTCGCCGATTTCGTTGCCTGCTCCCCGGATGAGGGAGAAGACGCCCTCGTGCAGTCCCGCTTCGGCGACGGCCTGCTGGATCACGCGGCCCTGGATCTCGGAGGCACCGGGGTGCGCGTTGTGGGCCTTGAGGATGACGGGGCAGCCGGCCGCCAGGGCCGAGGCGGTGTCGCCGCCCGCCACCGAGTAGGAGATCGGGAAGTTGCTGGCGCCGAAGATCACCACGGGGCCGAGGGCCACCTTCTGCAGCCGGTGGTCCATACGCGGTGTGGGCTGGCGGTCCGGCTGTGCGGGGTCGATCGCCGTCTGCAGGAAACGGCCCTGACGGACCACGGTGGCGAACTTACGGAACGTGGCCGCGGCCCGCAGGGTCTCTGCCGCGAGATGATCAGCGGGCAGGCCCGTCTCCAGCGAAGTCCGGGCGGCGAGCTCGTCCTTGACCGCCTCGAGCTTGTCCGCGATCAGGTCGAGGAACGCAGCCCGCTCGGCCAGGCCGGTGTGGCTGTAGCTGTCGAAGGCCTCTTCGGCGAGGCGGACCGCACGGTCGACCTCGGCCGCGCCGCCGAGGGCGAACTCGGGCTCGATGAGCTCTCCGGAGGCAGGGTTGAACGCCGTCATCGTCCCAGCGGTGGCCAGCACGCCGGCCGCCCCGATCAGCAGTTCTCCGGTCAGTGTCATGCGTGCGCTCCCTCGAATGCGGTGGTGATCTCGTCCGTGGTGACAATGGCGTGGGCGAAGGTGGGGCCGTTCAACTCGTGGGCGGCGTGCATCATCTCGGGGAGGAGCGCCGCGGTGGCGTCACGCACGAGCGTCACGTGGTAGCCGAGCTCCATGGCGTAACGGCCGGTGGACTCGATGCAGGTGTTCGCCAGCACGCCGACCAGCACGACGTGGGTGATGCCGTGCTGCTTGAGCTGGAAGTCGAGGTCGGTGTTGGCGAAGCCGCTCTGCGCCCAGTGCTCATGGACCACAACGTCACCGGGCTGCGGCTGGAAGTCGGGGTGGAACTCCCCGCCCCAGGTTCCGCGCGCGAAACTGTGACGCTTCATGATGGCGCGCTGGGTGGGGTTGGGGTGCTCCCACGTCTCGTAGTCACCCTGCTCCCAGCGGCGGTGCGGCACGAACACCACACGTACGTCGGCCTCACGGGCGGAGGTGACCACGGAGCGCAGGTGGTCCAGCAGGCCGACCTCGTTCGCTACAGGCTCCAGACGCGGCCAGATCTTGCCGCCCTCGGACAGAAAGTCGTTGTAGGGGTCGACCAGCAGGACCGCCGTATGGCGCGGGTCGTAGGTCTTGGACACGGTATCTCCTCAGCTCGAACGGCACTTGCCATTCGAACGGCACTTGCCATTAAACAGGATTACAGAGATAATCCTGAGATCAAAAACTCCATCAGGCGGCCTTTTCACTGCCACCGTCAGCCACTTGACAACATCCGCACCCTGGCGGCGTGCCCGCACGCCGCCAGGGTGCGGCACGGGTTTCCCTTACTTTCAGAGTCGATGATGCAGGGTTCCCAGGAATTTCCCCCAAGGCGAACCGGCCGCCTCTTCCTGCGGTCAGCGCGGATTCGCCGCGCCGCCCGTTCCCGCTCTGGCGACACCATCAACAGTAGGGTCGATCTACCGTCCCAGTAATCTGTCATGCGACTGCAGTCACTGAAGCCGAGATTTCGATCGCTTAGGTAACCGCACGAGCCTGCGGGCCCCCATCCACCTGCTCCATATCGGAGACCAGGCCCCCGGTCGAGCCGGGGCGGCGGGTAGTCATCCCGTCGCCGAAGATGATCGAGCACTCGAAGCCCGGCGGCGTGGAGCGCACCACGCGGTACTCCCCATTGGCCGTGCAGTCGACGTCCAGGGGGTCTGTACGGTCTCCGCTGTAATTGATGATCGAGGAAGAGACATCCAGCGACCGACACCGTGACCGAGTCCGTGGGCGCCGATTACCAGCACCGAACTCCTCCCGGACACCGCCCGGTTGATGCCCGGCCGCCACCCCGGTATGCACCGGCCGCCGCCCCCGGCGTCGCCGGCGCACGGCGGTGCGCCGGCGACGCCGGGGGCGGCGGCCGGGCCTGGCCACCACCGCCGCGGACAGCACCGGGCGGGAAAGCGGCTCCCTCAGTCCTTGTAGAGGTGCGTGGCGTGGGTCACAGCACTGCCGGCGCGGATCGCCGCGGCCACGATGGCAGCCTCGGTCAGTTGCGCGTCATCGGCCCCGGCCTGGCGTGCGGCCGTGGTGTGCAGCTCAATGCAGTACGGGCACTGGGTGGTGAGCGCGACAGCGACCGACATCAGCTGCTTCTCACGGACCGTGAGCGCCCCCTCAGCAAAGGCCGCCTCCTCGAACTCCCAGAATGCCTTCATGGACGCCGGAGCGTTCTGGTCCAGCTTCTTTAGACGCTTGAGATTCTTCATGTCGAACATAAAAAGCTCCTAACCTCGCCGCCGTGCGCCGGCGATGCACTTCGCAGAAACGATAAGGATGTTGTATCGGTCTCTAGCGGATTAATCTGGATGTCGTTCAACATACACCACAGATGTTGACAAACATCCAGATGTGAGGAGGCCCACGGCATCGGCGTCACGGGTCCGGCTGCCGCTGGCCTTCGTTCACGGGCCGCAACCGCCTTCGAGCCCGGGATTCGATACCGCCGTCCAAAAACCCGAACAGCCTGCCTGCGCCGACACGCGACAGCAAAGGAAAGAACGATGGACATCAAAGGGATGCTCCTATGGCTGTCAAGCCGCTGGAGCCAGGTCGGTTTGATTGATTTGCCTGGTCGGTGTGCTGGTCAGTGCGCGGTAGACCTCGCGGGCGACGAATCGCTTGAGGCAGCGCATGATGTCTTTCTTGTTCAGCCCTTCCTTGGTGCGGCGTTCGACGTAGGTGCGGGTGCGTTCGTCGAAGCGCATGCGGGTGAGGACGATGGTGTGCAGGGCGTTGTTCGCGGCCCGGTCGCCGCCGCGATTGAGCCGGTGGCGGTGGGTGCGGCCGGACGAGGCCGGGATCGGCGCGACCCCGGCCAGGTGCGCGAACGCCGCCTCGGAGCACATGCGTTCAGGGTTGTCGCCGGCCGAGGCCAGTAGCTGTCCGGCGGTCTCGGGGCCGACCCCGAACAGTTCCAGCAGGGCGGGGGCGGCTTGCTTCACCAGCGGCCCGATCTCGCAGTCCAGTTCGGTGATCTCCTCGTCCAGCGCCTGGTGACGGCGGGCGAGCCGCCGCAGCGACGCCCGGGTCGCCGCCAGCGGGTGGGACAGGTCGTCGCCGGGCCGCAACCGGGCGAGCGTGCGTATCAGCGCGGCCCGGTCCAGACCCGCGAGCTGCTCACGCAGCATCGCCGGAGCCGAGACCAGCAGGCCCCGGATCTGGTTCATGGCCTGCGTGCGGGCCTTGATGGCGCTGCGGCGGGCGATCCGCAGCACCCGCACCGCCTCGACCACGCCGTCCCGGCTCTTGGGGATGCCCGTGGCGCGTCCGGACAGCACGGCCGTCGCGGCGGCGTAGGCGTCGATCGGGTCGGACTTGCCCTTCATCCGCCGCGTCTTGCGGTCCGGGCGGTCGACATCGATGACCGTGACGCCGGCGGCGGTCAGCACCCGGGCGAGCTCGGCGCCGTAGGCACCGGTTCCCTCCACCCCGGCCGCGACGAGCTCGCCATGCGAGCGCATCCAGTCCAGCAGGTCCCGGTAACCCCGGATGGTGGCGGGGAACTCCCGGTCGGCCAGGTGCCGGCCCACCGTGTCGATCACGGCCGCATGATGGGTTAGGCCGTGTGTGTCGACACCGCCGGTGATCTGCGGGCCGTCGTGCGTCATGCTGGTCATGTCCGTCCTTGTGGCGTGTCCGTTCCGAGGGCGGCACGCGCCGGTCGGGCGGGTGGACAAGACAGTGACGGGGCTTCTGGACCAAGCTCCTATAAGGTCACAAACGCCCGTCCGGCCGCGTGCATGGCGGCCCCGCCGATGAGCCGACAAATCCCAAACAGGACAGTCGATGACGTCAGTCAGTAGGCGAGTCAGGCCCACCAGCAGAACCACCAGTCATATCCTCACTGTCAGTAGCCCTGGTCACGGAGGCCAACCGCAGCATCGGCCGTGCGTCTACTCATGCGCTGATCGCGCACGGGGCAAGCAAGGTCTACGCAAGCGTCCACGACCCTGCGACAGTTGCCGACCGGGACGTCACTGCGCTGCGCATGGACGTCACCAAGCCCGAGGAGGCCCTCGAGGCCACCACTGTTGCGGATGATGTCACCAGCGGACGTACTCGACCTTGAGGACCGAGTGGAACGACTCCGCGGCGGCGCAGCACAGGCAGGGGCCTGTCGATTAATAACTCCTGGGTTTCTGGGGCCTGTTGGCCCGTAGGATGCGGGTGTGCCGGAGGGGATCGAGGCGGGGCTGGCGGAGGCGTTGGAGTTGTTGCTGCCGCATCTGGATGAGCGGCAGCGACGGCTGGTCCTGGGGGCCGCTGCCCGTGTGCGGGGGCACGGCGGGATTCGCCTGGTGGCTGGTGCTACGGGGATGGCGGAGTCCACGGTGTCGCGTGGGCTGCGGGAGCTGGAACTCGGCGAGGAGCCCGATGGCCGGGGTTCGGGCGGCGGGTGCGGGCCACAGGCGGCTGCGGGACGTTGACCCGGATCTGGTCCCGGCCTTGCTGGCCCTGGTCGAGCCGGGCCAGCGGGGAGACCCGGAGTCGCCGCTGCGGTGGACGGTGAAGTCCACCCGTGTCCTGGCCGCGGAGCTGTCCCGCCAGGGCCACAGGGTCGGCCACGACACGGTGGCCGCGCTACTGAAGGCCGAAGGGTTCTCCCTGCAGGGCACCTCGCGCATGACCGAGGGTGCCCGACACCCGGACCGGGATGCACAGTTCCACTACATCAACGACCAGGTCAAGACGTATCTCGCGGACGGGCAGCCGGTCATCGTCTTCCTCCTACACAAGCGCTGGTCCATGACACAGGCACCGCTTGCCGAAGCGACCGGCCTGTCCAAGAACAGGATCGGCGCAACCCTCCGAGACGCCGCTCCCGTCCTCGCCGCACTCGGCCACACGGTGCCCACCGGCGGCCTCACCGTGACCTCCGCACAGCAACTCGCCGCGATCGCCGGCCACACCCCACCCGTCCCACACGAGTAGATCCAGGGAGTTATTAATCGACAGGCCCCTGCAGCACGGGAAGACGGCTGCGCAGAAACTCGCCCGTTATCAGCAGATGATGGCCCGCTGCCGTCCCGCGCACGGCCAGGCTGCTTCGGCCGGTTACCGCCAGGCGCGGCGGCATGCGGCGAAGCTGCACCAGAAGGTCGCGCGGCAGCGGCAGGATACTGCCCGCAAGTGGGCCAAGTCCGTGGTCCGCGACCATGATGCGCTTGCGGTGGAGGACTTCCGTCTCCGAGGTTCCCGGCGAAGTCGTCGATGGCCCGCAAGGCGGCAGACGCCGCGATCGGCGCCGCGAAGACGGCCCTTGTGGACATGGCCCGTAAACACGGGCGCCTCGTGCATACCTCTCTCGCAGAGAACGTATGCCTGCACCGCATGCGGAGTTGTGTCGCCCAGGGACAAGAACTCCGCTCGCGTGATGCTGGTCCGGGCAGGTCTGAACCCGGCTGGCGCCAAGGGCGTAAGACCCGCTGAGGCGCCGCCTCAGCGGGCCGCCTGAGCCAGGAATCCCCTCCCCTTCAGGGAAGGAAGCATTCAATCTACAGGCCGGGAGGCTCGTCGGGACCGAGCGAGCGCAAGCAGCGCCGCCACCGCCAGCACGATCATCGCGAAACCGTAGTCCCTGGTCGCGCCGAGCAGACCCGCGCCGTGCACAGTCAGGAAACCGGCGGCCACGACCGGCACACCGAAGCCGAGGTACGAGATCACGTACAGCAGCGACAACACACCAGCTCGCTCGTGCGGCGCGACCCGCGAGACGACCGTGCGTATGCCGCCCTGGAACCCGGCACCGAAGGCGGCACCCGAGATCGCGGTGCCGACGAAGAACAGCGGCAGCGACACCACAGCGAGCGCGACGAGGGTGACAACGACGCCCACGGGCAGCGCGCCGATCCCGATCAGCATCATCGTTCCCGGCTGAGCGTTGCGCAGCACGACCACCGCCAACCCGGCGACGGTGGCCAGAACGAAGAGGGTCAGGCCCCCGAGCACCTCGGCACTCCCCCCGGTCAGCTTGGCGACGAGCGCGGGACCGAGTGCGCCGTACAACCCAGCCAGTGCCCACCCGGCGAACAGCACGGGAGCCGCGGCCAGCATGTGCGCGCGGACCGCCCGCGGCAGCTTGAACTCGGGCCGGAGGCTGGCCAGCGCACCAGGTGCCGGCGTGACCGTCTCACGCATCAGGGCGACGCCGATCGCCTGCAGCGCGAACACCGCCAGCAACAGAAAGTAGACAAGATGCGTGGGCGCGGGCAGGTAGCGCACCAGCAGGGCCGACACCAGCGCGCCGCCCCCCGTGCCGATGGTCGGCGACACGGCATTGGTCAACTGGCCGCGCCTGGCGTCGATGTCGAGCATGCCTGCGCCGACCGCGCCGATCGCGGCGCCGGTCGCCAGGCCCTGCACGACGCGGGCGAACAGCAGCGAGGGCACGCCGTCAGCCGTGGCGAACAGCAGCATCGTCCCGACCTGGATCAGCAGCGCCACCATCAGCACGGGCCTGCGGCCGACATGGTCGGACAGCTTGCCCACGGTCAGCAACGACACGAGCACGGAAACCGCGTAGACACCGAACACGATGGTCGTCGTGATCGGCGAAAACCCCCATCGTGCCTGGTACAGGGCGTACAGCGGCGTCGGCGCGCTGGACGAGGCCAGCAGCGAGACGAACACCGAGGTCAGCAGGTACAGCGCCGGTGTGCCGGACAGGCGCCCGCCTCTCGGCTCGGACCGGGTGCCGGCCTCCAGCCCGTCATCGATCTCGCTACTGCGTGCGGACCGGCTCGCTTGGGTCGCGGCCGATCTGATGGCCCGGCTCATGTGCACACTCCCAATCTTGGGTAGACAGGTCTGTCTAATATGTCAAGCCAGTGCCTCATGTCGCGGCACCAGCGGTCATCCAGGCGTGGGCAGCCCTGCCCTTGCCGATAACCTCATCCGCCCTGGTGAGAACGGGTGAGCGATGATTCACGCGATGTCTGTCGCTGCACCAAAGTCGGCACTCTGGCAGGACTGGCCATCAGCCCGGCATGATGATCAGCCGTGCTGCTGCGACTGGCATTGCGTTGCGGGTGCCGAAAACCCATCCATCGCCAGGCCACGCCCCGGGCCGAGTCACCCGGGCAACTTCACAGGGCCACGCCGGCGCAGGACCGGCCGGTGCCCGGCCGGTCCAGGCCGTCACCCCCCTCCCGTGCAGCCGCTCCACGTCGGCGGCCTGCGCCGCGGATTCGTCGTCCGGCGAGCGGCGAAGTGCCCGCGGGCAGCAGCCGGGAGAGGGGATCCCGAGGTCCTCGTCAGGCGGGGAGGCCGTGTCGACGTGCGGCGTCGGTGAGCAGCCGGAGCAGGTGTTGCCGTCCGTGGCGCAACCGGGATGCCTCGGTCTCCGGAGGGATGCCCAGGATCTCCGCGATCTCCCGGTGCGTGAAGTCCTCGACGTCGGCGAGGTGCACGACTATTGCGGCCTCCCGCGGGAGTTGCCGAAACGCTGCCTTCACCTCCTGGTCGGACAGCCGGCCCAGGGCCCGCGTCTCAACTGTCGCGAGAGCGGGGGTCGTGGGGCGCTCGGCTTCCGACCGGCCCGTCGAGGCGGTCCGGTGCGGTCGACGCTGCCGCCGGCTGCAGGCGCCGAGCTCGAGCGCGGTGTCGGCCAGGACGCGGAACAGCCAGGCCTTGAGACCGGTCCGGCCGGTGAACGCGCCGAACGCTTCGAAAGCGCGCAGGTACGTCTCCTGGACCAGGTGCTCTGCGGCTGCGCGGTCGCGAGTCAGCTGGAGCGCGGCGGCGTACAGCCGGTCGAGGAACGGCAGAGCCTCGCACTCGAACCGCGCGGCGAATTCGACTGGATCCGATGCAGCGGCGGGAAGCCGGTAGATCGCAATGCCAGGGCACATCGGGTCGAGGATCTCCGTGCTGCCGGTGCCACGGTCAGCACGGATGCGTCGCGCCGCAGGGGCTTGTCGTGGGCTTCGCCAGCTGCCCTGGTCGTTCGTGTCGTCCGCATGCCGTGTCCGGACGGGACACTCGGTCCGGAAGGCCAGCCGCGTCACCTCCGCCTCCGTGGAGAAGTGGGGGCTACGAGCCGGCGATGCCGCCCTTGGCCGGGAAGCCCGAGGTCCCGCGGGCGTTCGGGCGCTGCCGGTCCACGGTGCCGGCCCTTCGCGGGGTCGGCGAGTTCCGGCGGGCACGGGGCATCGAGGCCCGCAAATGCGGATTGGAGCATGGCACTTTCCAGAATTGACACAACAACAGAATCCTTTCGGCAGGTCGAACGGACTGCCGAGAAGTGTGGGAATCGCCTCATCGGGGCAGCGCAGCACCGGAAAATCTGACGGCTGCAACTCCTGGGGCCCGACTGCATCCCATCTCGGGCTTTCGCGGCGTGAATGCGCCGATCCGCCGTTCCGGTAGGTCTGCGACCAGGCACGGATGCACGGCTGTGCGCACACCCTCCGGCGCCGGTCGCGTCCACGAGGGTGACGCGGCCACGCAGCTCGTTTCCCCTGGGGCGAAGGACCTGGTCGTCTTCCGCCGCCGGACGGCGGCGTGCTTTCACGCCGTCCGCCCCTGTTCGACGCTTCAATACTGGGGTGCGGCTGCCGTCCCGGTAATCCGTCACATGACTTCGGTTGCCAAGGGAGCGATGTCGATTGCCTAGGTATGGGTTCACGTCTTCATGAGCGGTGTATGAGTCGGCCGCTCAGTGGGTCATCGGCAGGTCAAGCGGAAAGCCCGGTCGAGACCGCGGTGCTGCTGGTTTCCCGTCGACCGGGGTGGAGGCGGGCGTCGGCAACGACCAGTTGTGTGGCCTGTTCGCCGGGGTGCTCGGCCGTCCCCGGCACCCGACTGCGGCAGGTCGGCGACGACGTCTGTCGAAGGTGGACCGCCAGGGGTCGCTGCACCGCCCCCCGGCCCCAACCGTCCGACGGTCGGGTTACCTAGGCGATCGGCGTCGCACGTTCGGCTAGGTCATTTGACCACTCCGTTGCTGAGAGCCTCAGCGGCTCTCAGCATTCCGGGCCTTCCCGCCTGGAAGGTCCGTCACATCACCAAAGCATGAGGGCTTCGGCTTGAGTACGGTCTCTCGCTTCTGTCCGCCGCTGACGTGGCAGGATTGCGCCACCTGCCCGCCCCGCCATGGCCTTGCGGCTGGGGCGGGTGGCGCGGGTCTTGTGGTCGGCTCCACGACGCTTCGACACCTTGACGACGTCCTGGTCTCCGGTCACTGCGGTACCAGTCGTGCAGGCCGCCGCGAGGGCGGCAAGGTAACGGGACGCGTTGGCGTCCCGGTCGAGGACGAGACCGCAGGCATGACATGCGTAGGTCCGGACGTGCAGCGGCAGTCGGGTAGCTGGGGCCCGTCACCGGGCCCCAGCCCCCTCAGAACCGTGCTTGCGCCTCACCACGCACACGGCGGTACGCCTGCACCACGAAACCCGGCTGCGGCTGGAACTTCTTCACTCGGCGGCCCCGCCCATCGCCACGGCCACCGCGCGGGCGGCCCGGCTCTTTGGCGCTCGGCGCCCGTACAAGCGCGCGCACATCGACGTCAGCACCTCAGTGATGTCGCACACCAGGTCGTCAGCGGTCTCGTCGAGGTCGAGGACGATCAGACGCCGACCGGACGCTGCTTCGAGATGCTCGACGCCGAACCGAGCCAGCCGGTCGCGGTGCTCGACCACGATCACAGCGGCGTCCGGGTTGGACAGGAGGCGGTGCAGCTTGCGGCTGCCCCCGTTCAACCCCGATCCGACCTCAGTCACCACCTCAGCGACCGGCAAACCGAGACCGGTAGCCCCCTGGACCACGCGGGCGACCTGCCGGTCAAGGTCCGCCTTCTGGTCGGCGGAGTAAACACGGCAGTACGCCACAACCCGACCGGACGCCTCAGTGGCGGGCTCGTCGACCAGCCACGTCCCGGACGGCGTCTGGCGTACAGAAACCGGGCGTGAACACCCGGGCTTGCGCTCAAGAAGCCGGTCAAACGGTCCCACCGGGACGCCGACCGCGCCGCCGTTCTACCCGCCGAGTTCCTCCCGCAGGATGCGGGCCAACTCGGCCGGGTTGGAGAGGAACGGTGAATGCGCGGAGTCCAACCGCCGCGTACGCTGGGCACGCTGAGTCATGGCCTCCTGGAGAGGCACCGGAATCGCCGCGTCGGCTTCGCACACGATGTAGGTACTCGGCACCGTACGCCAGGCCGCCTCAGTGAGAGGCTCACCAGTTGGATGAGCGAACTGTAGTGAACCTGTGGCAGAGTGCTACGCGCACGCCCGGCGCCCAGGCGACGTCGGGCACCCTCCTCGGTCGGGTCTTGCGGCCCGGTCGACCAGCGTCCGGAGGGACGTGCCACGCGGGCTGGCGGCTCCTGTCGTTCAGTACCAGGGCACGAAGGCGATTGGCTCCCAAGGCTGAGCAACGCTCAGGCTCACTAAGCCAATCAGAGACGCTGTGCAGGGCTGACACGCCACCCAGGCATGCCAGCCCCGCACAGACATCGGGCGGGCATCACAGCATTGCGTGATGACTCTTAGCGCAACGGCCGGAAGCCGGCGCGAACCTCATCGACGAGCAGCTGCGGCTGCTCCCAGGCGGCGAAGTGGCCGCCCTTGGGAAGCCTGTTGTAGTGGATGAGGTTGGGGTAGGCCTGCTCGGACCAGCTCTTGGGGGCCTGGTAGAGCTCGTCGGGGAAGACGCTCACGGCAACCGGCAGCTTCACGTCGTTAATGCCGAAGAAGGAGGTCTTGTTCTCGGCGTAGAGGCGGGCCGCGGAGATCGCCGTCTTGGTCAGCCAGAAGAGGGTGATGTTGTCCAGAACGTCGTCCCGGCTCAGGCCCTCGGTGACTCCGGCGAAGGCCCGGGAGATCAGGGCCAGGCTGGCCGCGTCGTGGTCGAGCAGGAAGGCCGCCAGGCCGACCGGGGAGTCCACCAGCCCGGTCAGAGTCTGCGGGCGCGAGCCCATCATGTAGGCGTAGTAGACGTGCCGGTACACGAAGTCCAGCTGCTCAACCGCCGTCTTCTCCTCGTCCGAGAGCGACAGGCCCGCAGGCAGCGGGTTGCCCACGAGGAGCGCAGCGTCGATGTCGGCCGGAATCACCTTGGGCATGTTCGTGTGGATGCCGATCAGGCCCTCGGGCTCCTGGGCACCCATCAGGTCGGTGACGATCGCTCCCCAGTCGCCGCCCTGGGCGACGTACTTGGTGTAACCCAGGCGCTTCATCAGCTCGCCCCAGGCACGGGCGATGCGCTCGGGGCTCCAGCCGGTGGTGGTCGGCTTGCCCGAGAAGCCGTAGCCGGGCATCGAGGGAATCACCACATGGAAGGCATCCGATGCCTTGCCGCCGTGCGCGGTGGGGTTGACCAGCGGGTCGATGATCTTCAGCTGCTCGACGACCGAGCCCGGCCAGCCGTGGGTGACGATCAGCGGCAGGGCATCCTCGTGCTTGGAGCGGACGTGGAGGAAGTGGATGTCCAGACCGTCGATCTCGGTGATGAACTGCGGCAGGGCCTTCAGCTTCGACTCGACCTTGCGCCAGTCGTACTCCTCCGCCCAGTACCGCGCGAGCTCCTTCATCGTCTCCAGCTGCACGCCCTGCGACTGGTCCGCAACGGTCTCCTTCTCGGGCCACCGCGCCGCCTTGATCCGCGCACGCAGGTCCTCGAGCTCCGCGTCGGAGAATTCGAACGTGAACGGCCGGATCGCCTGGTCTCCGGAAATGGCAGACATGTTGGTTTCCTTACTTTCTGAGTTCACTGGAAGTCGCGAAGGGCAGGCGTCGAAGCCGGGTTCACAGGAATTTCCCCTGAGGTGAACCTGGTCGTCTTCCGCCGACGGACGGCGGCGTGCTTTCACGCCGTCCGCCCCGCTTCGACCGACGCCTCAATACTGGGGTGCGGGCGGCCGTCCCGGTCATCCGTCACATGACTTCGGCTGCCAAGGGAGCGATGTCGATTACCTAGGTATTGGTTCACGTCTTCATGAGCGGTGTATGAGTCGGCCGCTCAGTGGTTCATCGGCAGGTCAGGCGGAAAGCCCGGTCGAGACCGGTGCTGCTGGTTTCCCGGCGGAAGGCACGGGTCTCGCGCTCGATTCGCCGATCTGCGACTCCCGTTGCCTGACGGGCCTGTCAGTTCTGGCGTGCTGATGAGTGGTCGCCGCTACGGACCGCTTGCCTGACCTCGGGCGTGGGGCGCCGCGGATAACTGAGGCGTCCCCCGGAGTGTGGACATGGGGGTTCATGCTGCGAGTGTGAGTTTACGTGCTCTCTGCTACTGTTGTTCGAATTCGACTGGCGAGAGGTAGTTGAGGGCGCTGTGGCGCCTGCGGACGTAGTAGGTGAGCCACTGGAAGATCTCCAGCCTCGCCTGACGCATCGTGAAGAACAGCCTCTGGTGCATCGTCTCCCTTTTGAGTCCCTGCCAGAACGACTCGGCGAGGGCGTTGTCGTAGCTCGAGCCGACCCGGCCCATACTCCTGCGGATCCCGAAACCGTCGCAGACCTGCGCGAACGCGGCCGATGTGTACTGCGAGCCCCTGTCCGCATGGAAGATCACCCCGTCCACGTGGCCGTCGCGGGTCGCCACGGCCATCTCCAGGGCGTCGATGACCAGTTCCGTGCGCATGTGAGTGGCCATCGACCAGCCGAGCACCCGGCGTGAACAGATGTCGATGACGCAGGCGAGATACAGCCACGTCCCGCCGACCTGCACGTATGTGATGTCGCCGTACCACTTCTCGTTCAACTGCCTGGCGGAGAACTTGCGTTGGACGAGATCCGGGGCCGGTGGTGCAAGCCGGTCGGGGACCGTGGTGCGCTTGCGGCGCCGTAGGTGCCGGCCCTCGATACCGTGCCGGCGCATCAGGCGCTCGACGCGCTTGCGGTTGATGGTGTGCCCGAAGCCGCGCAGCTCGGCATGGATGCGCCGGACTCCGTAGGTGCCCTTGTGCTCGGTATGGATCTCGCGGATCTCCACGAGCAGGGCGTCGTCGGCGGCCTGCCGCTCTCGACGGGCCTTCGCGCCGGCGAGCCACCGGTAGTAGCCCGAGCGCGAGACCTGCAGGACCCGGCATATCCGCTGAACGCCGAAGACTTCTGCGTGGGCGGAGACGAAGTCCCAGCATGGGGTATCCCCTGCTCGCAGAGCTTGGGGAGGGGTCTTCACTTCATCTCCTTCGCGAAATAGGCGGCTGCCCGACGCAGGATCTCCCGCTCGAGTTCCCATTCCTTCTCTGCCTTGCGCAGCCGGCCGTTCTCCGCGCGCAGCCGGGCCAGTTCCTCCTCCCGGCTCTCCGCGCTCTGCTCGCCGCGCCCGTGATCGCGGCCCGCGTGTTCGTCGGCCTGGCGCACCCAGCTCCGCAGGGTCTCGCCGGTCACCCCGACATCCGCCGCGACCGCCGCATACGTGCGCTTCCCGCCCGCCGCGCGGTACAGCGCGACGGCATCGTTCCTGAACTCCACCGGATACGGAGACCTACGTCCCACCAGGACACCTTCCCTCGGATCTGCAAGATCCATTGTCAGAGTGTCCACACCACGGGGGTCGCCTCATCCCTCTTCGGCATCTCCCACGCCGCCGCCCACCGGGTCATGACGCGGCTCGCTGCACCCCTCGCCCAGCTCCTCGGACCCCCGGCCCGCCGACCGTTGTGAATTGCGGGTCGTCGACAGCACCTTGATCCCTGTCCACGACCAGCAGCGCACTGCGAAGAGCAAGAACTACCGGCGCAGCGTGAACGTGCAGATCCTCTGCCGGGCCCGCGACAGGCGGGTTGTCGCCGTCGGGGACGCCTGGCCCGCAAACCGCAACGATGTGGTCGTCTTCCGCGAAACTCTCGCCACAACACTGCCTCGAGACCACCCCCGGCTGTCCGGTGACGGCGGCTACCGAGGATGCGACCGCATCCGCACACCGCGACGAGGCCCCGACGGTCGTATCATCACAGACCGCACCGACCGCCGGTTCCGCAAACGACGGGCCGTCGCAGAACACACCATCGCCCGGCTCAAAGACCATCAGATCCTCCGCCAATGCAGGCGCCGCGGCGAGACGATCAACCACGCCGTCGCCGGCGTCGCCGCACTCCACAACCTCAAGCTCGACATCCAGTAAACGAAGCACCACTCGCGAAAAAGCACGCCCCAGCCCGCATTACGTGATAGCTCTTAGGTCATGTGGCGGATGACGAGGCGGCGGCCCGGACCCCACCATGAACAGGCACTGGCCGGACGGAAACGTTCAGCGCAGCGGCCCCACGTCCTGCGGCGGCAAAGACGGCTGCTTGGTCTGGGAAACGCATCTGTGGCCCCGGCGGCGCTCGTGCTCGGCCCCGAGGTCCGGGCCGGGCAAAATCAGGGTGATCGGGCGTCCGGGGCCGCAGCGGAATCCAGGGCGTCTCGCAGCATGGCGCGCGAGGTGATGCCGAGTTTCGGGAAGATCTGGTAGAGGTGGGCTCCGATGGTCCGGTGGGAGAGGAAGAGGCGTTCGGCTATCTGCTTGTTGGTCAGGCCGGATGCCGCCAGC
Source organism: Streptomyces sp. CA-106110 (assembly GCF_050936285.1). Lineage (NCBI taxonomy): Bacteria > Bacillati > Actinomycetota > Actinomycetes > Kitasatosporales > Streptomycetaceae > Streptomyces > Streptomyces sp. CA-106110. Next base: position 115,956 of record NZ_JBNJNB010000002.1, read on the forward strand.
CGGGCGATCTCCATCTCCTGCGGTGTGAGCGTATGCGTGCGCTCTTGTCTCGCATGCCGCGTGTTTGCGCCGGCGGCGCGGAGTTCCTTCCCGGCGCGGTCCGCCCACGGCCGGGCTCCCAGCCGTTCGAAGGTGGCCAGGGCGACGCCCAGCGGCTTTCTGGACTTCTCCGTCGCCCTCATACGCCTCAATCGCTCGCCGAGGGACAGCTGTACGCGGGCGAGGTCGAAGGGCCACCGATCCGCTCCGGGGATGTCCAACGCCTTCTCGAACAATCGCACAGCCTCGGCGTCCTCGGGTGTGCACAACGCGGCGGAGGCCTGCGTGGCCAGAGCAAGCCGTGGAGAGAGCGCTGCGACGTCGGCGTCCTGCATCGCCCGCACATGGCGCACCGCCTCTTCCTGGCGGCCGGTGCGGATGGCCGCCTCGACCAGGTCCATCATCACCCACAGGGCGTGCGGCGCGTGCGAGGCGAGCTGGCCCGCCGGACTGATGGCGGTCGCATGCTGGTAGGCGCTGGAGAAGTCACCGCTTCCCAGGGCAGCGACGGTTGCCGCGTGCTGGGCGTAGTGCAGGGCGCCGTGCACTTTCCGGGGTGTCGCCCAGCGTGTGATCCGGTCGACCGCCGTTTGGCAGGTCTCCTGGTCGCCGCGGGCCGCGGCGACCATCGCCCGGATGGCTTGGTAGTACCAGGAGAAGAAGGTGTATCCGTAGTCGTCGCACAGCCGGCTGCCCTCGTCCGCCAGTTGCTGCGCCTCGTCCCACATGCCCACGTGGTAGTCGTCCAGGCACAGGTGCATCAGTCCGGCCAGATGCCGGCGGGCCGAACCGCCGGCGCGGCCCTGCTGCACCACTCGCCAGGCGGCTTCGCGAACGTCACCGAGCCGATCGAGGTAGACAGCGGCCGTACCGGTCCTCGCGATCTCGACGGGATCGGTCTGCTGCGGCAGTTGTGCGAGGAGCCGGTCGAGCTCCTCGCGTGCCGCGGCGCCCGTGCGCGCCGGGTCGGAGAACGTCTTGGCCGCCGCGGACAGGGTCGGCGGACACTTGGGCCTGAGCTGCTCCAGTGCGGCGTAGAAGGGAGGCCACAGTTCCTGCCGCCCGCCGTAGAAGCAGATCAGCAGAAGAAGATGGAGGGCGTCGACGAGTGCCGTGTCCTGCGCGTCGTACCTGTGGGGGGTGTCCTCGATGGCGCCGACCAGCAGCCGGTGTGCCGTGTCGAGGTCGCTGCCGCCGTTGAGAAGCAGGACGGCCGCTGCGGCGGCGGAGTGCAGGGAGACCTGCACAGCCGGGTCGGCCTGCCGGGCATCGTCGAGGAGCGCCTGTGCACTGTGCAGCGAGAGGGTGGACTCGGCGCCGATGTAGGCGGCTTCGGCCAGCCGTCGGCCGCGGTCGGGGCCGTGCGGGGTCAGGGTCGCGGACCTCGTCAGCGTCCGCACGCTCCCCACGGCGTCACCGCGTTGCAGGGTCAGGCGCGCGGTGTGTTCCAGGAGCGCGGCCACGTGCTCGTCCGGTTCCAGTGTCGCCTCGCCCAGATGCCAGGCCTGGCGCTCGGGCTGCTCCGCCAGTGTGTGGGCGAGCGCGCGGTGTGCCGCGTGCCGCGCGCCGCTCGCCGCGGTCTCCACGGCGGCGGAGCGAACCAGCGGGTGGCGGAAGGTCAGTCGCCTGCTACCCAGGTCGATGTGCACCAGGCGAGCCCGTTCGGCAGGCGCGAGATCGTCCAGGGCGTCCCCGGGGCCGGCCTGGCGCGCGGCCGCTTGCAGGACGCCGAGATCGCCGGTCCCCTCCAGCGCTGCCAGCAGCAGCAGTCGCTGCGCCCCCTCGGGCAGGCCGGCGATCCGGGAGCCGAAGAGTTCTCCCAGGCGTCGAGGGAGCGGCAGTACGGCGGGCAGCTCCTCCAGCGCGGCAAGCTGCGCCGCGCGCAGCGCGGTGGGCAGCTCCAGCAGCGCCAGGGGGTTGCCTTGTGCGGCGGTCATCAGACGCTGGCGCACCCTGCCGGCGAGGCTCGGGAACCGGGTGGTCAGCAGGTGGTCCGCCGCCTCCTTGTCCAAAGGCGCCAGCCTGTACTCCTGCAGTCCGCCGCTCTCATGCAGGGCCGGTGATTCCGAGCGCGCCGCGGCGAGCAGACTCACCTTGCTGCCGGTCATTCTCCGCGCCACAAAGTCCAGTACGGCGGCACTTGGCCGGTCGATCCAGGGAAGGTCGTCGATGACCACCAGCAGAGGCTGGTCGGCGGCGGCCTTCTGCAGCAGGACCAGCGTGGCGTTGGAGACGACCAGCCTCTGCGGCGGTGGTCCGCTTTCGAAACCCAGCGCAACACGGAGGGCGTCGCGGTAGGTGTCCTCGAGGCAGTCCATTGCCTCCTGAAGCGGGAGGACGACCTGGTTGAGGCCCGAGTAGCTGCAATCCGCCTCGAACTGTGTTCCGGTGGCGCGCAGCACCCGGGCCCCGGTCGCCGAGGCGGCCTCGGCGACCGCGTCCAGGACTGCCGACTTCCCGACCCCCGCCTGGCCCGACAGCAGCAGCGCTCCGCCTTCGGCCCCAAGACCCAGCAGGTCATGGATCCGCTTCAGGTCTCTGCTGCGGCCGATCAGGGTGTCTGTCGCGGTCTGCCCGCGGGAGTCACCACTGCTCACCGACATTCTCCTATCAGCTTGACGAGGTTTGCGTGTTCAAGGGCTACGGTGCGGCACCTGTCCTGACAGGAGCCGGCGACCACGGCTGGGCCACCCCTCGAAACCAGGCCGCCGCCACGTCGGAACAAAGATCGGTCACGGCCAAAGTTCGCAGATTACCCTCGGGATCCCGAAAGCCGTCAGACGCGGCCCGGGCCGTGCGGCGGTCCATGCGAAGCGACGCGGGTTCGCGTCAAGCCCTCACGCGGGAGAGGACCACAAATCCCGCAGGCGGCCGGCGAGTTCCTCCCGGAGCATGCGGGCCGACTCCACCGGCCGCAACAGGAACGACGAGTGCGCCAAGCGCAGCCGCCGGGTCCGCCGGGGCGCGCTCGGTCACGGCCTGGTGGAGCGGCAACACGATAGCCAGGTCCTCCTCACACACGATGTACAAGATGGCCAGGTCCTCCTGGTGCTGGGCACCGTGGGCCAGGCGGCCCGGGTGAAGGGCTGGGCCATCGAGGCCGGCGACGGGCGGCCGAGTCTGGCGACACTGTTGCGCCAGGTGCGGTTCCACATCGTTGTACAGGGCTTCGAGGGACCGGTGCCTCGACGCAGCCGCTGTCAGCGTCGCCCTCCGTGGGCTCGTGGACGGTCCAGCGGGGCGGGCAGACGCCGCCCACCAGAGAGCGAACCGAACACCCACATCCTGCATCGAGGCGGTGAGGTGGATGACGTGCTGCACGTCGCCGGCTGTCGCGGCAGCTTCGGTGACGGGGCATTGGCCCCAGCCGCCATCACCCGGTCGGGACTCCCGTTCGACGGAAACCGTTCACGATCGGAAAGGCAACGGCCTCTCACGCAGGCATCAGCCGACAGCACCCGAGATCACTCACGAGTCAATCCGGTGGATTCGGGATCAGGCAGCAGGCCGCGCGGCTCCCTGCCCGTGCCGCTTCAGCTGTTCGGCGACTGTCTCCAGAATTTCGTCGGAGAATTCCGGGTCGGCTACGGCCCTGGAGATGAGCATGGCGCCGACCAGGGCGCTGAGGGTAAGCATCGCCTCAGCCTGTGCCTCCTCCTCGTCGTCGCCCAGGCCGGCGATCAGGTCCCGGAATATGCGGACGTGCTTTTCATAGGCGGCTTTGAGGTCTTGGTCGCTGCCGCGCCCGGTGGCGGCGCCGAGGGTGACCAGGGCGCATCCTGTGGCGGGCGCATCACGGTGCTGCTTGGCGAGGTAGGCGTCGATGAGCCCGGCCAGCGGTTCCTGCGTGTTCTTCCGCGCGGCCTGCTCCATCTTCGCCGAGCCGTCCGCCAGGGCCAGGGTTGCGGCCTGGGTGATCAGGTCGTCGCGGGAGGTGAAGTGCTTGTAGAAGCCGCCGTGCGTGAGTCCCGCCTCCTTCATCAGGTCCGCAATGCCGGGACGGGTCACGCCCTCCGCACGGACCTTGCGGGCCGCGATGTGCAGCACACGCTCGCGGGATGCCGCCTTCTCCGCCTGTGAGTGGCCCATCTCCAGCCTTCCCTTCGAGAAGCGGCGCCTGCGCGCCTGGCAACTAGATGTCAATCATCATACACATGTATTTGCATTGATGAATTGAGTCGCGTACTCGCTATGACTTCTGGATGTTGAACTAGGCCGCTGGGCGGCACGTTGTCGGCGTAGCCGTCTCGGCTGGCGAGGTAGAGCGCGAAGCTCCAGGCATGCGGCCGCCACCCCGCCTCACGCCTCCTGGCTCAACCAGGTCGAGCCCGTCTTCTCGGCACTGACCCGCGCCGCCCTCCGGGACAGCGACTTCATCTGCCGGACCGACCCGATGGAGAAGATGGACGCTATTTGACAGGGTGGGGGTGAATCCCGGCGACGTGGACACCTGCCGGGCGGGCGGCGGCGTTGGCACCGCTGCGGCCATCACCACTCACGGCGCTCGCTGCGGTCGTGGCGAAGGTGCTCGTGGTGGTGCCGGTAGCTCTCGAGGTGCCGTTGCCGTCCACGAAGAGCGCCAACTGGTCGGCGATCCACGGGGAGTAGCGGGTGTCGGCGACGGCGACGGTGGCCCTTGGGGGGCCACTGTGCGGAAGCGCGAGGGCCGAGGCGGAACCTTCGGTGGCGAGAAGGGCCCCGCCGACGACCGCAGCTGAAACGCCCGTGATCGCGATACGCCGTATGAGGTGGTTCATGATCTTTCCTCCTTGAGTTGCCCACGGCTCCTTAGGCCCTGAGCGGTTGGCGGTGTTTCGACAGTCAAGGCCGAAAGTGACCCAGCGATGCAGCGGCGCTCACGCGGCTGCCCGCCCGGCCCCGAGCATGAGAGGCCTTCAAGGTTCTCGGCTGGCCCATCCATGGGGCTCGACCGGCAACGACCAATTTAGCTTGCGCACGAGTAAAACTCGAGCTCTTAAAATGTGACAAAGTAAACGCCCGATCGGCAGCCCGGGACCTGCCCCGGAACGCGGCCGAGCCCGGGATCCCAGGGCGGACCGGGGTTCCGACGGCGTAGGATTTCCGAGTGCACCGACTCGCCGGGGAACGCAACCTTCCATCAGCGGTACGTCGTTTGGTACTTCATCTACAGATGCACAACTTAATTGTGCGCTTTATGAAAATGAAACCGCGCCGGAAAGGGACGCCACATGGACGCGCTCTACACCGCCGTCGCCACCGCGGGCGGCCGCGACGGCCGCGCCTTCAGCTCGGACGGTCAGCTGGACCTGACCCTGGCCGAGCAGCTCTTCGCTGCCGCCGCCCGCTTCACCAGCGCCCTGGGTCTGGTGGGCCACTCCCCCGGGGCATCTCTGTCTCTCGTCAAGCGAGGCGTGGGTTCTGGGTTCGTAGGAGGTGCCGTCGCGGAGCATGGCGAACAGTACGCTGAGCGGTGGCGGGCGAGGCGGAGGAGGCCTGCGTGTGGGTCTTTCCGCGGGACCGCTGCCGGCCTGGGCAGGAAAGCGGCCTGAGCGGCGGTGGGCCGTGGAAGGCGCCGGCGGCCTGGGACGGCACCTGTCCCAATGGCTCGTGGCCCGCGACGAGACGGTCGTAGACATCCGCACCTCCGACACCGCCCGGGTCCGGCAACTGTCCCGAGGCAAAGGCCGCAAGAACGACGCGATCGACGCGGTGCAAGCAGACAGACGCCCGACCGGTCGTGTCCGAGGACCACACCACGGTGCCGACCCTGCTCGACAAACGGCGGGTCAATCTGGCTCAGTCCGGAGGTGCGCGCGGCCAACCAGCTGCACGCGCTCCTGCGCGACCTACTGCCCGGCGGTGCACCCGTGCAACTGTCGGCCACCGCGGCAGCGGGACTGCTGCGTCGCATCCGTCCGACCGGACCGATCGAGACGGTCCGCGAGCCACCGGCCAATGATCTGATCGCCGAACTTCGCAGGCTCAAAGCGCAGTTGGCGGCGAACGCCGAGCAGCTGCGAGAGGCGGTCGAGGCGTCGCGCAGCACCCTGATGGACACGCCCGGATCGGTCCGCTGCCGGCCGGTCGACTGCCGGCCCGCACGGGGCGACCCGACCGGTTCCCCACCGCGCCGTACCCGGAACACGTCTTGAAGGAGGGAAACCAGCGGTTCGCGACCACCGTGCGGCACCCCCTGTCAAGTCACCTGGAAAAACACCATCCCTCGAGGACCTGCGTGCGCGCATTCATAGCGCCGCGACCTGCGGAAAGAGGGTGTAACACAGCTTCTCAGCCGCATGCCATCGCTGGAAGACGGCCCCGTGGGACGCGTGTACCTGCGTGCCCCTCTTCCCTTCGGCGGCACCGGCCTCAGCACGTGCCGAGAGCTCATTGCGCGGCAATCGCGCCCTCACGGTGAGGGGATGGCGTTCCGGCCGTAACGGCCGTGGGCTCGGTGAGCGACGCCGCGTCGAGCAGGACGGCCGCAGCGGCGCGTGCTGTTGTGGCAGCGGAGGGATCGCGGTCCATCCGTGCAGCCTGCGATGCGCCGTCGTAGAGCAGGTGCAGTTGGCGGGCCAGCTCCTCGGGGGCGGCATATCCGGACGCGGTGGCCAATTCCGTGAACGGCCACGCACCCAGGCCCGGTTGCTGTCAGCGGCGCGCCTGATGGCACTGTCTTCCGGCGTCTCGGCGGTGGCCCGCATAAATGCGCAACCGTTGTACTCAGGGTCGGTGAACGCCTCGCCCTGCGCGTCGAAGACACCGAGCAGCTGCTCGCGCGGGGTCCGGAAGCGGGTCAGGGTCCGGGTGATCCGGTCGCGGATGCGGACGTTGCGGAGCTCCAGGTAGGCGCAGACGAGGCCTTCCTTGCTCCCGAAGGTGTTGTAGAGGGATGCCTTGGCGACCCCGGCATGCTCGATGACGCGATCGATGCCGACAGTCTGCACGCCTTCGCTGTAGAAGAGCTCGTTGGCGGCCTCGAGCAGACGCTCACGCGCAGACGCCTTGGTTGTCCTGGTCGCCATGACCATCACCCCTTCAGACAGATTTGTCTAGTCTGCGCGACGGGCGGTGCCCGTTGTCTGCGAGGCCTCGGCGGCAGGCGCGATCGCGGAATGGAGACCGGTTTGCGTCCGGACCAGTGCCACCGGTGCGGCGCGGTCGCTGAGCAACAGCCCAGTCAGCGCCACGAGAGCAAGCACGATGACGGCGATGCCGTACTCCCGAGAGGTTTGCACCAGCCCGCCGCCGTGCACGACCAGGATGCCGCCGATCACGGCGGGCACGCCCAGGCCCAGGTAGCACACAACATAGAGAAGGGACAGAACACCGGCCCGTTCGTGAGGCTCGACCTGCGGCATCACCAGCCGGATGCCGCCCTGGAAGCCACTGCCGAAGCCGAAGCCGGAGATCGCACCGCCCACGAAGAACCCCATCACGGAGGGTGCGCCGCCGGTACCCGAGGCGATGGACACCAGGGTGATCACCACGCCCACGACCAGGGCGCCTACTCCGATCAGCATGACGCTCCGCGTCGCGGCTGCGCGCAGCACTACGACGGCCAGGCCCGCGGAACCGGCGAGCACGAACAGCGGCAGTCCGCCCCACACAACGGAGGTGGAGTGCACCAGGGTCTGGGTGATGGCTGGTCCCAGCGCGCCGTACAGGCCGGTCAGTGCCCACATCGCGAACAGCACGGGAGCGGCGATCGCCACCGAGGCGCGGGCGGATCTGGGCAGCTTTATCTCGGGAACCATGCTGGCCAGTGCGCCCGGCTTGCGGCTCGCCGTCTCACGCAGGGCGAGCACGGCCAGCGCCTGCAGGACGAACACGCCGAGCAGCAGGACGTAGACAAGATGGGTGGGCGCCGGCAGATACTGCACGGTCAGTCCGGAGACCAAGGCGCCGCTGGCGGTCCCCATGGTGGGCGCGAAGGAGTTCAGGAAGCCGCCCCTGCGCGGGTCGATGTCGAGCATCCCTGCGCCCAGCGCGCCGACCGCCGCACCGGTGCTTATGCCTTGGACGATACGGGCGGCCAGCAGTGCGTCCACCCCGCCGGCGGCGGCGAACACGATCATGGCCGCGGCTTGCCCGATCAAAGTCACCAGCAGGACCGGCCGTCGGCCGACATGGTCGGAGAGCTTGCCGAAGACCAGGAGCGAGATGAGTACGGCCACGGCGTAGACGCCGAAGACGACGGTGATGGTGATCGGTGAGAAGCCCCAGTGCCTCTGGTAGATCGCATAGAGCGGGGTCGGCGTGCTGGATGCGGCCAGCAGCGACACGAGGATCGAGGCCAGCACGCCGATGGAGGCGGCTGGCCCCAGGACCGGGCGTCGCTGGGCGGCGTGAGCTGGAGATCGCCTGGCGGGGATGCCCGTAGGAGTGGCGTGAGGCGCGGTGGATACGGGGCTCATGGATCACTCTCAGAACTAGACGGAGTACGTCTTCCTCGTACTAGACAGATCTGTCTAGTGCTGGTGGAACACAGAATCGTGAGGCACGTCGCACCACTGGCGGCGCCCGTGAAGAAGGTCGCTGAAGACGCAGAAGGCTGCCGGACGGTCACCGTCCTGTGCGCTTCCGGCGCTGCCGGAACCGTGGAAGGAGCACCGGCGAACCGACGCACCGGCTCGCAGGAAAGTCCATTCCTCACGCCGCGACGGCTCCCCGCAGGTGGCGACGCCGCAGGACTTCACGGACACGGCCACCCAGTTCATCACCGATCTGGGCCGACCCGTTCACATCTTGGGGCTCTGTCCGGGCCCGACCGGATACCAAGGCGTCGGGGCTGGTGAGTGATCGACTGAACACACGGTCGGTTCTCACCTCGCCGTCGACATCAACTGCGTCGAACAGCACTTAGTGACCGTCTCAACGACCACGCTGGACGCCGTGTGACCGGCTCGGCAAGGCAGGTCGGCGTTTCAGGGGCCGGGTTCGGGGTTGAGCGGCCGCGACAGGGCGGCCTTGGTCTGCCTGGTTTCTTCGTCTGCAAGGACTTCGCTGCGATCGTGGGCCAGGGCCTGCATGGTCTGCTCGGCCACGTCGGCCGCGCTGATCTTCGGGGCGTCCACCCAGGCACTCAGGTCCGTGTCCACGAAACCGGCATGAACCCCCATCACCAAGGTGCCCTGTTCGCGTAGGGCCTGCCGCAGGGCGTCGGTCAAGGACCACTGCGCCGCCTTGGCGGCGGCATAGCCGGGGAACAGGGGCCGCCCGACCCAGGAGGCCAGCGACAGCATGTTCACGAGTGCGCCCCCGCCGTTACGCGCGAGGATGGGGGCGAATGCGCGGGAAACAGCCCAGGTACCGAAGTAGTTGACCTCCATTGCCTCGCGCGCACCGTCGAATGAGCCCTCCCAGAGCTTGGTGCTTGCACCGCCGATGCCCGCGTTGTTGATCACGATGGTGACATCGTCCGCGACGGCGGCGGCCTCGGCGACCTCCTCGGGCTTGGTGACGTCCAGGCGCAGCGCAGTGACGTCTCCGTCGACAACTGTCGCGGGTTCGCGGACGCCTGCGTAGACCTTGCTCGCCCCGTGCTCGATCAGCGCACGAGCAAACGCACGGCCGATGCCGCGGTTGGCCCCCGTGACCAGGGCTACTGACCCTTTGATGTCCATCGTTCTTTCCTTTGCTGTTGCGTTGCCGGCACAGGCAGGCCGTTCGGGCTCTTGGACGGCGGGACCGAATCCCGGGCTGGAAGGCGGTCGCGACCTGCGGCGAAGGCCGGTGGCAGCCAGGCCCGTGACGCCGATGCCCGGGACCGTTCCACATCTGGATGATTTTCGTCATCCAATTTAAGGATGCCATGGACCGAGGTCAAGAAACTGACGTCAAGGGCAGACAGCGGGCCCATCCAGCCCCGACGGCACGCCGACACCAGACCGCCGCCGACCGGCAGCCGACCCTCCGCAGGCGCGAGACTCTCGTCGCTCTCAGGCCACCCCGACCGGACATGAACCGCTGCGCATGCGCAACCTGACCGACAGGCAGCCGCCCTGGGCCTGCATGATCGGCCCCCAGGGCTGCCGCCCCCTCTCGGGGCAGCATTCACCCTGCATTGAAGGCTCCCCTCCCTGAAGGGAGGGGATTCTCCACCCTCCAGGGTTGAGCGGGGATGTACGGCTCAGGCTGCCACCGGAGCCGGCGGCTCAGGTGGTCTTACGCCCTCGGCACCGTCCGGGTTCCAACCTGCCCGGACCAGCATCACGCGGGCGGAGTTCTTGTCCCTGGGGGACACGGCTCCGCACACGGTGCAGGCATAGGTTCTCATCGAGAGAGGGAGTGCGTGCTTGGTTCTCGCTCCGCACTGCGCGCAGTCCATCGTGGTGTGCGCCGGGTGCACGAGACGGACGTCCCGTGCGTGCTTGCGGCCCATCTCGATCAGGGCGCGCTTCGTCGCCGCGATGGCCGCGTCGGCCGCCTTGCGGGCCATGGTGGTTTTCGCGAGGAACTTCGGGCGGAAGTCCTCCACCGCCACTCCGTCATGATCGCGCATGACGGCCTTGGCCCACTTGCGGCCGGTGTCCTCCCGCTGCCGCGCGATCTTCTTGTGCAGCTTCGCGGCCTGTGCCTGCGCCTTCCGGTAGCCCTTGGATGCGGGCCGGCCCTTCGGACGCCGGCGCCGGGCCATCATCCGCTGGTACTTCGCGAGCCGCTGAGCGGACCGCTTGCCGTGTTCGGCATGCGGGAGATCGTAGGCGTCATCCGTGGTGGTAGCGGTCTCCTTCACACCCCAGTCCACCCCGAGCACCCGCCCCGTGAGGGCAAGCGGTTCGGTCCGCGCGGGGGCGACGAAGGACACATACCAGTGCCCGAGCGTGTCCTGGTACACGCGCACACTCGACGGCTCGGCCGGAAGAGCCCGCGACCACACCACGCTCAGCACGATCTGGCCCGCAAGGTGCAGACGACCGTCCTTGAGGCGGAACCCCCGCTTCGTGTAGTTGAGGCTCGGCCTGGCCTCCCGCTTCTTCTTCCAGCGGGGCATCCCGGCCCGGCGGTGCTGCGGAAGCCGGTCCTTGATGTCCTTCAACGCCTTCGCCCGTGACCTGGCGAAGTCCCGGATCACCTGCTGCTGAGGCACCGAGGCACCCTCGGCCAGCCACGGCGTCAACCCGCGGGCCTCGGTCAGCATCTTGTCCAACTGCGCCGGACCACACGTCAGCTTCTCTCCGGACTCCTTGCTCTGCTGGTGGACCTGCTTCGACTTGGCCACGCATTCATTCCAGAGCCACCGGCAGCGGTCCCACTCCGCTTCAAGTGCGCGCCGCGCGGTAGCCGACAGGCGTACACGGAAGGAGTACCGGGCATGCCCGGTGTCCTTCGTGGTCGCTTCTGTCGTCATGCATCCGAACCTACCCGGGAGGACTGACAGTTGAGAGTTCATGACCGTTGTGGGCGGCATCACGGCCGTGCGGGGTGGACGCCGGATCGCCCTGACGGCGATCCGGCTGTCCCTGCCCTGCTCCGCAGGAGTCCGATTCCTCCCCGGCCTGAAGGCCGGGGCATCCTCGGAGAAAGCCGGTGAACGCACTGAGTCACCACGGCAGACCGCGCGGCACGGTGCAGTGTGTATGATGGATATCATCCAGATTGTATTGGAATAGTCGCCGCAGACCGGGCGGGCACGACATGGAGGCACTCCCAGGCAGCCGAGGCCGTGTCGCGTGAGCGGGTCCTGCGGGGCGCCGCCCGCCTCGTCCGCGGGGAGGTCCTCACCCGCCCGGGAGTCGCGGACCTGATGAAAGAGGCCGGTCCGACCCACGGCGGCTTCTACAAGCACTTCACCTCCCGCGAAGGCCTGATCACCAGGCCGCGGACCGGTTTACATCCGGCACAGGGTGAGGAATCCGATCGGCTTCCGGGACGGAACCGGACATGGACGACAGGGTCCTGGCAACACCGGAATGAGCAGCAAAGGAGCAGAACATGTCGTACACGCACGTCACCGCACCCACCCAGTACGTAGAGGCGGGAGGTGCCCGGCACGCATACCGCCGCTTCGGCAAGCCGGGTGGCACCCCACTGGTGTTCCTGGTGCACTTCCGCGGCGGGATGGACAACTGGGACCCGGCCATCACCGACGGGTTGGCCGCCACCCGGGAAGTAATCCTCTTCGACTACGCCGGGGTTGCCGGATCCAGCGGCAAGGTGCCGGAAACGTTCGAGGCCTTCGGTGACGACAGCGCGGCGGTCATCCGGGCGCTGGGCATTACGCAGGCCGACGTACTCGGCTTCTCCATCGGCGGTTACATCGCCCAGACCCTGACACTGCGCCACCCCGACCTCGTGCGCCGGCTCGTACTGGTCGGCACAGGACCGCGGGCAGGAGAATTCGAAGGCCAGGACCCAAAGATCTATGAGGTGGCCGGGCGGGATCCGGAGATCAGCGACGATGGGTACCTGTTCCTGTTCTTCGAGCCGACCGAAACCAGCCAGCAGGCCGGCAAGAACTTCCTGGCGCGGCGCCGCCAGCGCACCGTCGACGTCGTCCCGCGGAGCTCGATGCAGGTCGCCAAGGCCCAAGTCGGGGCCATGGGCAAATGGCGCGAGCAGGTCGGTGAGCGGTGGAGCGAGTTGAAGACCATCCAGCAGCCCACCCTGGTCGTCAATGGCAGCCACGACGTCATGGTGCCGACGATCAACTCCTACATTCTGCAGCAGCACATCCCGGGTGCACAGCTGATCATCTACCCCGACTCCGGGCACGGCTCGCTGTTCCAGTACCCCGAACTGTTCGTGAGCCACGTGTCCCGGTTCCTGGACAGCGAACGCGCCTTCGGCTGACCGGCGCGGCCGCGAGCCGCAGCCGAACGCCAAGGCTCACCAGTTGGATTAGCGAACCGTAGTGAACCTGTGGCAGAGTGCTACGCGCACGCCCGGCGCCCAGGCGACGTCAGGCACCCTCCTCGGTCGGGTCTTGCGGCCCGGTCGACCAGCGTCCGCAGGGACGTGCCACGCGGACTGGCGGCTCCTGTCGTTCAGTACCAGGGCACGAAGGCGATTGGCTCCCAAGGCTGAGCAACACTCAGGCTCGCTAAGCCAATCAGAGACGCTCCGGTCTTTCAGGCGACCGCACACGATCGCACCGATGGAGTGAGCTGCGGCCTCGTCGGGCCACGTGGCCGGACGGCGACAAGGTCCGCACAGGATTAGATCGATGTGCACGAAAGACCCCCGAGCAGCCACCCCGAGCGGGGGTCTTGTGCCGCTCGAAAAGTCGTCGCCGCAGGTCACGCGGCGTATCTGTACTCGTTGATGAGGCCACCGAGGATCCGGGTGCGCAGCAGCTTGTGGGCGCCGCTGTCTATCGCGGTGGGCTGTTTCTGGGCATCGGATGGTAGCTGGTTGCGCGCCTGGTGGGGCCGATGCTCGTTGTGGTGCCTCTGTTAGGCCGCAAGCACCTGCCGGGCATGCGCCTCTCCCATGACGAGGATGTGGTCGAGTACCTCGCGGCGGAGGCTGCCGATGGCGCGCTCGCAGTGGGCGTTCATCCGAGGCGCCCGCGGTGCACTCTTGATCACGTCCAGTTCCTCTGCCTCGAAGACCGCGTCGAACGCCTCGCCGTACTTGCCGTCTCGATCGCGCAGCAGAAACCTCAGGGACTCCATGCGTATCCCGAGGTCGGCGGCGAGATTCCTCGCCTGCTGCACCGTCCACTCCCGCGTCGGATGGGCGGTGACGCCGGTGATGCGCAGGCACCGGGTGCCGTGCTCGAGGAAGGCCAGCGCATAGAGCCGCCTGCCGAGCGCGGTGTCGATGTGGAAGAAGTCCGCCGCGATGATGCCTTCGGCCTGGGCGGTGAGCTGCGGATCAAGTGGGTCACACACGTCTGGACCAGGGCCTTCTCCCAGACGGTGTTGATCGCCTCGGGCAGGCCGGTCAGTCCGTCGCAGCACACGATCAGGGCGTCCTTCAGGCCGCGGTTCTTCAGCTGGGTGAGCACGTTCAGCCAGAACTTCGAGCCCTCGGCATCCTGCAGCCAGATGCCCAGCACGTTCTTGATGCCGTCCACGTCGACGCCGATGACCAGGTGCGCGGACTTGTTGGTGACCATGCCGCCGTCGCGGACTTTCACGGTCAGCGCGTCGATGTACAGAATGGGGTAGACCTCGTCAACGGGTCGGTTCTGCCAGGCAGTTATCTCATCGGCCACCACATCGGTGATCTTCGACACCAGGGCCGGGGACACCTCCGAGCCGTAAACCTCCTTCAGGTGCGCGGTGATATCGCGGGTGGTCATGCCCCGCGCGTACAGCGACAGGATCATGTCGTCGACCTGGGCCAGGCGCCGCTTGCCCTTGGGCACGATCATCGGCTCGAACTCGGACCTGCGATCGCGTGGCACGTCCATGGTGACCGGCCCGGCCACCGTGGTCACCGTCTTGGAGTAGCTGCCGTTGCGGGAGTTGCCCGAGCCCCGTCCGGCGGGAACGCCGGCCTCGTAGCCGAGGTGGTCGGCCATCTCCACCTGCAGGGCTCGCTCCAGCACCGCCTTCATCATCTGCTGCAGCAGCCCGCCCGCGCCGTCGATGCCGACCCCGGCCGCTTCCGCATCGGCCAGCAGCCGGTCGATCGCCGCCGGCGACAAGGCTCCCGCAAGCCTGCGCGCCGCCTCCTCACGTTCTCGACAGGTTCGACATGCGGGCTGGTCTCGTTCATCAGGTCACTCACTGTGTGTCACATTCCTGGTGTCAGCCGGGTCCCGACCAGCACCCAGCAAGATCACCTCTTACACAGAGGAGTAAACAGCCTCTGGTCTTCGGCCCAGTCATCGCCGATCAGCAGCAACTCGTCCTCCAGGTCAGGTACTTCGCTTCCCTTGCAGCCTGCGGAAGGCGCGGCGCGCGGCCTAATGGATTCAGTGCTCACGCCCCATCGGGCGGGCACGCCACCCCATGAGCGGTCTGGCCTCCCGGCCGACCAGCAGGGGCACGGTCTCAACCCAGAACTCCAAGGGTTCCGGCGGCAGTAGTGCTCACCTGCTGGCGGCTACGGCACCAAGTCTCTCCGACCCGCAAGTCCCATTAGGCGGCGTGAGCGCGACAACCAGCTCAGCGTGCGCTCGACCACCCACCGGCGGGCCAACACGGTGAAGCCGCGCTGCCCGTCGGGGCGCCGGACCACCTCGACGTGCACGCCGTGGCGGGCGAACGCCTCGGCCAGCGCCGGGCCTTGGTAGGCGCTGTCCACCCACACCAGCTTCAGCAGCCGGCCCGGCGCGGCCATGAACGTGTCCATCAGGTCCGGGGCGGCCTTGGAGTCGTGCACGTCAGCCGGGGTGACGCTCACTTCCAGCAGCAGGCCCAGGCTGTCAGTGAGCACGTGGCGCTTGCGCCCGTCGCGCAGCTTGCCGCCATCGAAACCGCGTGTGGCCTCGCCCACGGTCTCCGAGGCGTCCACCGACTGCGAATCGATGATCCCAGCACTGGGCTCGGCCTTCCGCTCACGCCTCAGCCGGGCACCGCGGCGCAGGCGTTCGTACAGTTCCCGGACGTAGCCGTAGGCGCGCCAGCGGCGGAAGAAGTCGTAGACCGCCCGCCACCAGGGATAATCCGCGGGCAACGCGGCCCACTTGACGCCGTTGTCGACTAGGTAGCGCACCGCATCAACCAATTCGCGATGACAGTGGGCTTCCGGACGGCCGCCCCGGCCCTCCAGCCATGCCGGCACCGGCATCGCTGCCCTCACCTCGGCCCACTCCGCGGCCGTCATATCGCTGGGATACCGGCGCTCGCGGCGGCCAGGTGCAATCGCCCCGTACTGATGGACGTAGCAGTCACACTCCGGAGTGAGTGGGGTGGACCTGGTGAGCTCGACGATGGTGGACTGGCGCAGCAACGGGCCTCCCGGCGAGATCGGTCTTCATCACCCGCGTCTCTACCGAGAGGCCCGTTCTTTCATGCCTGTCCCGCAGGCGGCACCTGCGTCCGAACCATCACCCCCGACGGCCAACTCGAACGCCGCTCGGTTGGCCACAACGCACTTAACCTCGATCCACCGGGCAATAGCCGGTCCAGGGCTTGGACATGAAGACGCGGATGCCCTCTGAGCTGGGACGATGGGACTTCCTAGGGTTCCATGTCCACAGAATCGGAGTGCATCCGCGAGATGCAATCTTCCCATGCCACTTCGGCGGTGTCCGCCGCGTTCGATGAGGCGAATCTGGTCGCGTATGCCGGGCTGGTCCCGGTGATGCGGTTGGCTGAGCGGTGCGGGCTTGCCCGTCTGACGGCGGACAAGGTGAAGCTGAGGGGGGCGAAGAACGGGGCGGGTGCCGCGGCGGACGCCAAGGTCACCAGCATCGTGGCCGGCATGGCCGCGGGCGCGGACAGCATCGACGACCTGGACGTGCTGCGGCACGGTGCGATGCCCCTGCTGTTCGCAGGTATCCGTGCCCCGTCCACTCTGGGCACGTTCCTGCGCTCGTTCACCCACGGTCATGCCCTCCAACTCCACGCGGTGCACCGTCAGTTCCTGGCCGCGCTGGCCGCGAACACCCCGCTGCTGCCCAGCGCGGGCGAGAAGGCGTTCATCGATGTCGACTCCACTCACAAACGCGTCTACGGCCGCACCAAGCAGGGTGGCGAGTACGGCCGGTTCAAGGGCATCCGCACCCTGCACCCCCTGCTCGCCACGATCTGCACCCCCACCTCCCGGCCGGTGATCGCCACCGTGCGGATGCGCCGCGGCAAAGCGGCCGACTCCCGCGGCGCCCCGAAACTCGTCAGCGAGGCACTGGCCACCGCCCGTGAGGCCGGCTGCACAGGCCTGCGCATCCTGCGCGCCGACTCGCAGTTCTACAACGCCGGCGTCATCGCCGCCTGCCGCCGGGCCGGCGCCCGCTTCTCCCTCACCTGCGGCATGAACCCCTCCATCAAACGGGCCATCGCCGCCATCGACGACACCGCCTGGCAGCAGATCACCTACCCCACCGCCGTGCCCGACCCGGAGAGCGGCGAGCTCATCTCGGACGCCGAAGTCGCCGAGATACCCGCCTACACCGCGTTCGCCGGCCGGAAGAAAGCAGATCGGGTCACCGCCCGCCTCATCGTGCGCCGGGTCCGTGACCTGGCCAAACCCAACACCATCGGCGAGCAGGGCGAACTCTTCCCCGCCTGGCGCTACCACCCGTTCTTCACCGACAACCCCGCCCCCACCCTCCAGGCCGAGCGGGAACACCGCCACCACGCCGTCGTCGAGCAGGTCATCGCCGACAGCAAGAACTCCGCACTGGCCCACCTACCGTCCGGGCACTTCCACGCCAACGCCGCCTGGCTCACCCTGTGGGCCATGGCCTACAACCTCCTGCGGGCCACCGGCGCCCTGACCTCCGCCTTCCACGCCAAAGCCACCACCGCCACCCTGCGCGCCCACCTCGTCCACGTCCCCGCCAGGATCGCCCGCTCCGCCCGCCGCCTCACCCTGCACCTACCGCAGCGATGGCCCTGGCAGCACGCCTGGACACGACTGTTCGACACCGTCCACCCGCCACCCGAGGCGGCCCGACGTCACTGACCATCCCGCCCCGCCAGGGGCCCGACCGGAGCAGAACCGTGGAAACGCTGGGCAGACCAGCAAATACCCCCTGCCCACGTCCAGTCACAGCCCCAACGCCCGACCCTCGAAACCTCAAAAGACCCCTTCAAAGCCGACCGGTGGATCGAGGCTTAAGCATCGGCTCGCCCGGACGCAGAACCTCCTTATTACGGGAGGGCCGCAGCAGCGTGATGCCCTGTGCGGACAGTGACCGCTCGAACGGCTTGGACGCGAAGCCCTTATCAGTGATCAGCAGCAGGCCGGGCCGCTCGCGGACCAGACGGGCGTCAACCTCGAGCATCGCGGCCAGCACCTCCCGCTCCCCGAGCTTTGGATCGGCCAGGGCCCACAGGACCGGCATCCCGGCCGGGGTGCACACCAGGTACAGCCGCAGCCCCCAGAAGTACCGCGAATGCGACGCGCAGTAGCCGTAGTTCGCCCATCCTGTCAGCTCCGACCGCTTGACGGTGGGACGGGACATCCTGCACGGCACCGGGAGGCCCGGTCTCGGGGTCGGTGAGCGCGGTGCGCAGGTCGGTGTCGGTGACGGTCGGGACGACGAGTTGGTAGTCGGCCAGGACGCCGTCGTCGATGGCATCGGCATGGGTGTAGGTGTGCAGGGGGGGGCCGAAGATTTTCGGCTGGTCCATGGTCGCCAGCAGGTTGGGGGCATCCCAGTCTGGTGCGGCGGTTGCGGTGCGCTTGGGCTGTGGGCTGAAGTGGGTGCCTCGGCTAGGCGCGGTGCTTCCCACACGTAGGGGGTGGCCGTCAGGTACAGGCGGCGGTGGGCAGGGATGCGTTCGTTGTCATGCAGGGCGGTCCAGTTCTTCTCCCAAGTCCCGGCGGTGGCGTGGGCCTCGTCCACGACGAGCAGGTCGAAGACCGAGGCGGGGAAAAGGGCCGAGTGTTGGGCTTCCTCGATCTTGGACAAGGAGTCGTAGGTGAAGAACGCCGTCGCCTTGCGGTGGCGGCCCAGCCAGTAGGCCAGGTACTCCCCCGCGTTGGTGGAAACGACCTGCGCTTCGGTTAGGAGCGGGTGAGACTCGGCACGCAGCGAGGAGACGGTGATCATCGGTTCACGGCGCTGGTCGGCGCGGGCGGCAGCCGCCCACTGGGCGATCAGGTCCAGGCTGGGCACCGCCACGGCCAGGTGCCGCACGCCGAGTTCCTCGGCGGCGCGCAGCGCGATGAGGGTCTTGCCGGTGCCGCAGGCGGAGACAGCGTGTCCGCGCGTGCGTGGGTGGCGCAGAGGGCGGACGACGGCGGCGACGCCCTTTTGCTGGTCGTCGCGCAGCGTGAGCCGTGGGGCGGAGGAGGCGGTGGAGCTGGTGGTCATCGTGCGCGGTCCTCAGCGTGCGGGGTCCTCAGCGTCTGGCGCAGCGACATACGTTCATCCTTGCCTACAGCGAGGGTTCGGCAGCGTGCGAATGGCTGCACTGTGCCGATTCGCATCCAACCTCCGGTCCATTGTGGTGAGAGGGGTGTCGACCGGGGCCATCTGGGTTGGTGCGGGGAGATGGGTCGGTGGTGGTTGAGATCTCTCGGCCCGGTTTCGCCGCAGCGAATGGCTGCCTCCATACGCTGGTTCCTGCTGCCAGTAGGTCACCGACTGGATCGCCGACGAGATCCGCTACCGGCTGTCTGTCGATCCCGCGGAGGAAGGCCGTGCTCGCCGAAAGTCCAGCTGTTGTCCGAACGTTCCGCTTGCCTGGACCCTCGTGCGATGGAGGAGGTCGGGCCCGTCACCACGGGGGAAGTGACGGGCCCGGTCGCGTCCATGGTGACGCATCTCCAGCCTGGGTGCACTGTCTGCACATGAGGAGGCTGGTTTCCGGGCGAGGGCCGAGCCGCGGAGTGAGCCGGGACGCGTGGGATTGCGGCTCAGCTCGCCGCTGCTACGCGTAGGGCTCGGCTGAGCAGGACGGGGTTTCCCAGGCGGCGGCGTAGTTCTCTCTCTAGTCCGGCGACCGGCACCAGGTTCTGTGGGGCTCGGGTGTCCTTGTATTCGCAGCTGGCGTACCGCGGCAGCACCAGCTGCGAGAGGTTTGCCAGTGCGACCGCCTCGGCCGTAGGGATGTCGGCGGCGCATTCCAGCCGCACTACGCCGGCCCACGGGGCGCCAGGCGTACACGGCAGTCGCAGGTACCAGGCGTGGCGGTCCCAGGAGGTGCCCATCAAGAACACCGGGGTGCGTTCGTTGGTGGCCAGGGTGCTGAGCATCGCGTGCAGGTCTGGGGGCAGGTAGGCGGTGCGGTGGGACTTGATGAACCCCAGGGCGCGCGGCAGGTGGGTGCGGCCGCGCAGCGGACCGTCCACGACCAGCAGGTCCGAGCCCTCGGCGACGCCGGGCCCCACCGCACTCTCGCAAGCGCCGCACCGCTACGTCCCCTGCCCGAACCGATCACCGATCCCGACCGGCTCACCCACCTCGAAGTCCACCGACGCGACCGCCTCGGCGGCATCCTGCACGAATACCAACATGCGTCGTGACCAGCACCGAGGTGGTTCTTGGCACCTACAACGGCAGCGCGGAGTTGGCCCCGGTATCCGTGCTGCTGGCCGGTGGGGGAATCGGATCCGACCGCCCTGAGCTGCGGTTGACTATCCGTCCGCGACATGGATGACGGCCTTGCCAGCCGGTGCTCCTTCTCGACGGTATCGCCGGGCTCGGGACGCGGTGCGGTCCGGTGGACCAGCGGTCGGGGGCCTCCGTGTCGGTGAGCGCATACTGCGCGCATCGTGTTCATGAGGCGGTCACTTCTGGATGCATGACGGTGCCGTGCCGAAGGCCACGCCGTTACGTCCAGCATCACGGGGGTGCCGGAGCCCGGCATCACTCATTCTTGCCGCCGTGCCCTGGACCGGGTAGGGGCGCAGCTGCGCACCAGCGCGCCGTATCCCTCGATGAGCGTCAGGCGGATGCGGTTGCTGGACTAATGTCCCCGCTCGATCGCCAGCCGGGTCAGCTCGACCCGTGAGTTGATGCCGAGCTTGGTGAAGATGTGTTTCATGTGCGTGTTGACGGTGTGCACGGAGACGTAGAGCCGGTCGGCGATGGCCCGGTTGGTGAGACCGTCCACGACGAGCGGGATCAGTTTCCGCTCGGATTCGGTCAGGTTCCCCCACTCCGGGGGGCCGGTCGTCTGGTGCCGTGGGGCGCCGGTACGCACGCCGAGCTGCCGAAGGCGCCGCCTGATCCGTTCATGATCGCGTCCGGCTCCTGCGGCCGACGCCAGCCGGCCGGCTTCTTCGAAGTACGGGATCGCCGGCGTCGTATCGGCCGATG
The DNA here is from genome assembly GCF_050936285.1 of Streptomyces sp. CA-106110. Taxonomy (NCBI): domain Bacteria; kingdom Bacillati; phylum Actinomycetota; class Actinomycetes; order Kitasatosporales; family Streptomycetaceae; genus Streptomyces; species Streptomyces sp. CA-106110. Next base: position 136,810 of record NZ_JBNJNB010000002.1, read on the forward strand.
CTGCCTTGAGCTCGCCGAGGTCCTCACAGGCCGCTGCCAGGGCCAATGGCCTGCCGGTGCTGCGGTAGCCGGTGACGGCGGACGCTAGTGCACGGGGGTCGCGGTGGAGCAGGCCGTCCACGTGGGCGCGGACGGCCCCGATGATCTTCTGGCTGTCGTCCTGTGCGGTCAGGGTGCGCAGTGCGCCGGACACGGCCTGCGCGGCGAGCTCCGCCGTCACCTGGCCGCCCGCCCCAGCCAGGCCCGCGCCAAGCCGGCAGATGTCGAGTCGCATGCCGAGGGTGTCCGGCTGGGCGGCTGGTCGTGCGCGAGCGCCCCGGCAAAGTCGGCCGTCAACCGTTCGAAGCTCGCACGATCTGCCGGACCGAAGACCGCCAGTGCGGTGGCCATGACCTCCTCGGCGCGTTCCGTTGCCGCGGTCAGCGCGTGGTGACCGTCGGCGGTCAGGTGGTTTTCCACGATGCGGCCGCGTCCCGTACTGCGTTCGACGAGCCCACGCTCCTGGAGCCGCCGCAACAGCCCGCTCAGCGTCTGCGGCGTGTGAAACGAGGCCCTGGCCAGCTCGGAGGCGGAGGCGCCAGGCTGCCTCGATACCTCCCGCAGCACCACCCACAGTCCCAGGTTGAGATCCAGCGGACGCAGGACCCCGTCGATTCGCTGCGACAGCAGGTGCTGCGCACGCTTAAGGGCCATACCGAAGTCGACCACAGGTGAGGTTCCCAGGTCATCGTCTGTGTTCGTGTTCACCTTGACACCATAGCAGGCACCTTCTACGGTGAAGGCACCTTCAATATCGAAGGTGGCTGAAATGAGGGATGCGGGTAAGAGCAGCCGCCAGGCGCCTCTTCCCCGACACGCCTGAGCGCATCGGCAAGTCCGAGGAGACCGCGCGAGCCTGACGACAGCGCGCCTCACACAACCGATAGCGGGGGGAGAGCCCGGCGAGGCCACCAATCCGCTGATGCGCGCGATGCAAGGAGGAAAGGTCATGAAGAAGAACCTCGTGTGGCATATCGCCGCTGCGGCTGCCTCTGCAGCGGTCGCCGGAGGAGCACTCTTCGCCGCGGGAGGCACCGCATCGGCGGCTGCCGTCCGGGCCGACGGGCACAGCCTCGCCCGGGCCGCTGTGACTGTTGAGGCCAAGGCCGACGCGTCCGATCACGGCAGGGGTGACCGGCGCGGTGAGTGGGACGGCTGCCGGAACGACGACCGGCAGTCCCCGTATTCCCCGGGCTACGGCAGTCGGCGCTGGAACGCCGACGACCGCATCGGCGACGACCGCTTCTACCCCTGGGTGTCCGACCAACTGGTGCTCTTCGGGCTCCGCGACGACCACGGCCACCAGCGCATCGCAGAGGGCTAGCACACACGAGACTCACGCCACGCCTTCTGGGACGAAGCTTGAACTCCGGCAACATCAGGTCGGACACGTCGTGGCGTAGCGCCGGTCAGCGGACCCGGCGCAACGTCGCCCCGCGCCACATGGCTTGGCATCTGGACATTCCGTTACGGACTCGCAGTCGCCACGGAGGTTGCGGGCGAAGGATGCCAGCGGCGCGAGGGAGACATGTCGGACTCCTCAGGGCGATTGCCGTTCCACCCGGTCATCATGACGGCGAACTCCCTTACGTGGATTGTGAGCCGGTCCAGGTCCGCGTCGCGATCACATGGTCTGCGCAGGCTGATCGCTTTGTCTTCATCTAGGTGGTCGGGATACTTCATGATCCAGGAGGCGACTTCTCGGACGGATGGCGGTTTGGGTCCCGAGTGAGGGGCATGTCCGCGGCCGTCTCGGTAACTCCACGAATATCCCGCTCGATGACAGCCCACCGGTCCGGTGCCCGGGACAGCCCCGGGCCGGTGGGCACGCACACCACCCTTACCAGCGGACCCAGCCCCTCTTGCCGAAACGAGTGCTGACCGGGCGCCTGACCACGTGTGTCTGCGGGCTCCGCGAGAAGCAACTCCACTGAGGCACCGGCTCGAAATCCGATCAATCACTGGAACAGAGCCTATTCGCCGTTGACCAGATGCAGTGAGCACAACTGAAAACGGGGGCTTGGAGAGGGAAGGAAGGGAAGGGCCTTGAGATCCGGGAGCAGAGTGATCAACGCGGAGCTGCCCGCATGCCTTGTCGTGTCGGAGGCATTGACGGTACCTGTGTGTATGCAACTTCAGTACCAGACCGCCGACCCATACGCCGTCCATGCCACCTTTCATCTCAGCGGTCGCAAGCCGGTCGAGTGGTCCCTCGCCCGCGAGGTGCTCATGGAGGGCCTGCACCAACCCGCCGGCATCGGCGACGTCCGCTTGTGGCCCACATGGAGCCACGGACAGTACATGGTGCACATCGTTCTCAGATCCACGAGGGGTCAAGCCGTGCTCGTAGCTCCGGCGCGGGCGATGGCGTCGTTCCTGCGACGGACCGAGAACGTGGTGCCGCCGGGCACCGAGCGCTGCCATTTCAACCTGGACGCCCAACTGGCGCACATCCTCACAGGCAACTGACACGGCAGCTGTAGATAGCTCCGCCTGTGCTCATCGCAGCTGGTCAGCGGCGTGATGGGGGTGGGTGCGGGCGTGAGGACGGCCGTCTCGATCATGACGTGGTGTGACGCAACATCAGAACGAGACGGCCGCTTCGGCCACAGCAGACGACGCGGGCCACCACAGGGCGTTCTGGGCCTTGTTGGCCTCGTTGTCCGACTGCTTCGCCCGCTCCGAGAGCAGGGAGACGTTCGCGCGGATGACCCGGGGCATGCTGATGGAGCTCGAGGACGCCAACTGCTTGAGCCTGGCCGAAGCGCTCGGTGAGCGGGGCCCGCACCGCCTGCACCATCTGCTGCCCCGTGCGGTGTGGGACGAACAAGCGGTGCTGGAGCGGACGGCGGTCTGAGCCGTGGACCTGCTCGACGACGGCGACGGGATCCTGATCGCGGACGAGACGGGGGATGCGATGTCCTCGACCGACGCGGTGGCCGCGGCCCGCCAGTACTCCGGCTCGGTCGGCGGCGTGGATCTGTGCCAGGTCGCCGTGCACCTCACCTTCGCCACGTCCGCCGGGCACTGCTTGATCGACCGGCGCCTGTACTTCACCAAGGAGTGGGCCGGCCACGAGGAGCGTCGTGAGCTGACCGGTGTTCCCGACGGACTGTGTTTTGCGACCAAGCCGCAACTCGCGGCCCACATGCTCCGCGCCGTCGGCCGGCAGGGCATATCCGCCTCGTTCTTCCTGGGTGATGAGGTCTACGACGGGCGGGAGCTGCGTACCGCCTGCCGCGAGCTGGGCCTGGGCTACGTCGTGGGAGTGCGCTCCAATCACCAGGTCACCACGCCGGCCGCGAAGCTGAGCGTGACCGAGGTCGCCCCCGGCTGCCGAAGCGGGCCTGGCAGCGGATGCCAACCGGCGCGGGACAAAAAGGCGTACGCGACTACGACTGGGCGATGATCGAGGTCACCGCCGACGACACCCCCGACGGACACGACCGCGACGCGGGAACGTCCGTATTGCTGGTCCGCCGGCACCGCTATACCCGCACCGTGTCCTACTACCGCTGCTTCGCCCCCGGGCCGGTGACGCTGGCAAGACTGGTGTCACTGGTATGCCGCAGGTGGCGGGTGGAAGACGACTTCCAGGACGCCAAGGAGACCTGCCACCTCGACAAAGGCCAGGTCACCTGCTGGAACTCCTGGCACCGCTGGAGCGTGATCGCCCTGGTCGCCTACGCCTTCCTGGCCGTCACCGCCGCCCTCGAACCCGCCGCCCAGACCGCCCGGAACGACCCCGCCGAGGCCGACCTCGTCCCCCTCAGCAGCCACGAACTCCTCCGCCTGCTACGGGCCTTGATCCTTCCGCCAACCCGACGAGACCGCCCCCACCTGCTGAAGTGGTCCACCTGGCGCCGCCGCCACCAACACCGCGCCCACCTCTGCCACCGCCGCTGGCACGCGTACGCCGACACCACACCATGATCAGACAGCACGCCGGCAGCTATCTACAGCTGCCGTGACTGCCCCTTCAGTTGGAGATCAGCGGCCCCGCTGTAGTTCCTCGGTCATCGTGTGGGGGTAACTGCCTTGTATGAAGGCGGAGTTACTGGACATTATGCCGGAGATCACCGATCGGGAGCGGGCCGAGGAGTTCTCCGATCAGTTGGAGAACCTGCTGGTGGAGGTTGGCGGGATCTTCCCGCGGGCGGATCTGCGGATGCGGGCCGCGCGGTGCATCCGCGGCCTGCTCTCCCCGGTGTCACGCAAGAATGGCTGGCAGCTTGCCGAGTACGGCGGCGACGCCGAGCCGTGGGGGCAGCAGCATCTGCTGGACCGCTCGGTCTGGGACGTCGATGCGCTGCGGGACTTCACCCGACGCTACGTCATCGATGGCCTGGACGACGGCGGGAGGGGAGCTGGGCCCGGCGGAGCGGGGGTTTTGGTGGTCGACGAGACCGGCTTCGCCAAGAAGGGCCGGGCCTCGGTCGGGGTGGCCAGGCAGTACTCCGGCACGCTCGGCGGGGTCTTCCCGTGCCAGATCGGGGTGATGGCCGCCTGGGCCACCGGACGCGGGCAGGCACTGATCGACCGGGAGATCTACCAGCCCCGGGAATGGACCGAGGACCGGGCCCGCTGCCGCGCCGCACACGTCCCCGACACCGTCGGTTTCGCCACCAAGCCCCGCCTGGCCGAGCAGATGATCGCCCGTACGCTGCCCAACCTTCCCGAGGACCGGGTGTGGGTGGCCGCCGATGAGGTCTATGGACGCGACGGCGCCTTCCGCGTCTTCCTGGAGGAGCACCATCTGCCCTACGCGGTGAACGTGCAGGCCAACCACACGGTGCTGCCCCGTCCCGGCTGGCGGCACGCCGCGAGGCTGGTGGAGCGGCACGCCGCCGAGGACGACTGGGTCACCCTGCCGGCCGGCCCTCCCAGCTCGACTCCCGCGTCTGGCAGTGGTGGGTACGCCCTATCCCCGACCCTGAGGCGGAGACCGGCGACGGGGCGTGGGCGCGGTGGTTCATCGCCCGGCGACGGCCGCAGACCCCCACCGGGCGCGACTACTACCTGGCCTGGGGCCCGCCCGAGACCACCGTGGAAGAGCTGGTCTGTGTACCCGGGGCCCGCTGGCGAGTGGAGGAAGCGATCAAGCTCGCGAAGTCGGCCGCCGGGATGGCCGATTACGAGGTGCGTTCCTTCCACGGCTGGTACCGGCACATCACCCTGGCCCAGCTGGCCGCGGCCTTCCTGGCTGTCCAGGCCGCGGCCGCCACCCGCGACGAGGAGCCCGCCCCCGGCCCCGACCGCGTCGCGGAGATCCTGCACGCCAGCTTGGACACGCCTCCCGGCCACACAGGGGGACCTCGCCGATCCCACCAGCCCTACCGGCACCGCCGCTATCGCGTTCACGGCGTATGAAATCGCCCGACTGCTGTGGGTGATGGCACCCCAGCCCACCCCGGCCGAGCGGATCCGCCACGGCCTGCACTGGTCCTGGTGGCGACGCTGCCACCAGGCCGTCGCCCGCGCCTGTCACAGGCGGCGCAACCGTGCCCGCGAAGCCGAACACCCCACGGCACGGCCGCCACCCACCGGTCCTCAAACTACAGCGGGGCCACTGATCTCCAACTGAAGGGTCAGGGCGATGTAGTGCGCCTTCTTCTCCTCGACCAGGAAGCGGGCGTGGTCTTCCTGAGTGAGCAGGGCATCGAAGGTGACGAGCTTGTCGGCCAGGTCGAGGGGTTATCAGTCGATCCAGCACCCGTGGGACACCCAGCATCCGCTCCCCGCCGTTCGGCTTGGGGATGGTCACCCGACGGACAGGAGCGGGCTTGTATGTCCCCACGCCGAGCTCAGCCCATACTTTGGGCCAGTTCTGGGCGTGTGCCGCTCGAAAATACGATTCGATGCTGTGCGCTGCGGCGATGCCATTCGGTCAGGCAGCGTGGCGGTACGCATTGATCAGGCCGCCGAGGACGGGCCGTCGTCGGATCCGGTGGGCCTGGAGGTCGGCGGCGGTGGCCGGGGCGGGCGGTTCAGCGTGCCCTCAAGGACCACCAAGCCCCCAGTGCGGCCGTCACAGACCGTCCTGGGGGCCTCGTCTTGCCGGGGTTAGTGGAGAGCCTCAATGGCCTTCACCGGCTTTCTCCGAGGATGCCCCGGCCTTCAGGCCGGGGAGGAATCGGACTCCTGCGGAGCAGGGCAGGGACAGCCGGATCGCCGTCAGGGCGATCCGGCGTCCACCCCGCACGGCCGTGATGCCGCCCACAACGGTCAAGAACTCTCAACTGTCAGTCCTCCCAGGTAGGTTCGGATGCATGACGACAGAAGCGACCACGAAGGACACCGGGCATGCCCGGTACACCTTCCGTGTACGCCTGTCGAAGACAGCCCGGCGCGCACTCGAAGCCGAGTGGGATCGCTGCCGCTGGATCTGGAACGAATGCGTGGCCAAGTCCCGGCAGGCCCACGCGCAGAGCAGAGCGGGCGGCGAGAAGTTGACGTGTGGTCCGGCGCAGCTGGACAGGATGCTGACCGACGCCCGCGGGGTGATGCCGTGGCTGGCCGAGGGTGCCTCGGTGCCGCAGCAGCAGGTGATCCGGGACTTCGCCAGGTCGCGGGCGAAGGCGCTGAAGGACATCAAGGACGGGCTTGCGCAGCACCGCCGGGCGGGGATGCCCCGCCTCAAGCGCAAGCGGGAGGCCAGGCCGAGCCTGAACTACACCCGGCGCGGTTTCCGCCTCAAGGAGGGCCGCCTGCACCTTGCGGGCCAGATCGTGCTGAGCGTGGTGTGGTCGCGGGCTCTTCCGGCCGACCCGTCGAGCGTGCGCGTGTACCAGGACACGCTCGGACACTGGTACGCCTCCTTCGTCGCCCCGGCCCAGGTCGAGCCGCTTGTTCAGACCGGCCACGTCCTGGGCGTGGACTGGGGTGTGAAGGAGACCGCGACCACCACGGACGACGCCTACGACCTTCCGCATGCCGAACACGGCAAGCGGTCCGCTCAGCGGCTCGCGAAGTACCAGCGGATGATGGCCCGGCGCCGGCGACCGAAAGGACAGCGTGCATCCACCGGCTACCGGAAGGCGCAGGCACAGGCAGCGAAGCTGCACAGGAAGATCGCGCGGCAGCGGGAGGACACCGGCCGCAAGTGGGCCAAGTCCGTCATGCGCGATCATGACGGAGTGGCGGTGGAGGACTTCCGCCCGAAGTTCCTCGCGAAGACCACCATGGCCCGCAAGGCGGCCGACGCGGCCATCGCGGCGACGAAGCGTGCCCTGATCGAGATGGGCCGCAAGCACGCACGGGACGTCCGTCTCGTGCACCCGGCGCACACCACGATGGACTGCGCAACGTGCGGGGCGAGAACCAAGCACGCACTCCCTCTCTCGATGAGAACGTATGCCTGCACCGTGTGCGCAGCCGTGTCCCCCAGGGACAAGAACTCCGCCCGCGTGATGCTGGTCCGGGCAGGTTGGAACCCGGACGGTGCCGAGGGCGTAAGACCACCTGAGCCGCTGGCTCCGGTGGCAGCCTGAGCCGTACATCCCCGCTCAACCCTGGAGGGTGGAGAATCCCCTCCCTTCAGGGAGGGGAGCCTTCAAAATCAGGGCACGCGCTTTCGTCCCATACACGGCCATGCCGCACAGCTGCTCGAAGGCCTTCAAGTACAGCCGATCTCGTAGGGCTGCGTCACATTTACCTCGACGGAGACGAGTTCGACCGACACGAGCTGTCGTCGTACACGCTGAACGTCTCCTCCGGCCAATGCATCCGCTCGTGCGTTGCCATCGGGATGAAGTAACCGCAAACGGCGGATCTTTGGGCCCGGACGACTCATGCCCAAATCGACGAAGAAACTGCGACTCAGTCGCTAGGGCGTAGCCTGGGCCACTGTGAGAGGGGTCATAATTAAAGCGGATAAATTATGCCAGACTACTTCCGTGTATCGCCCATCGACCTGGCCGGAGCGCGCCCTGACGACGGTGGCTCGGCAGCGCATACGGGCTGCCGAGCCAAGCCGTAACAGGCAGGCCGGTCACGCCGTGCACGGTCTTAAGAGCCTGATCGCGGCGCTGCTCACCTGGGGCATCACCGCCCCCTGGTTCCCCGGGGGGCGGCCCTATCTGGCAGTCGCCACGGCGCTGCTCATGGTTAATGCCTCGACGGTTTACCGGTCCGTGACGAAGGCAGTGCAAAGCGTTACCGCACGACTGGCCGGGTTGAGCTTCGCTCTGGTGACCGCTTGGCTGTTCGGATCAACCGCGGGCAGCATCGCCGCCGTCATGGTGGTCGCGGCGGTGGCGGGAGCTCGTCGTCTGTCCGACGACCGACTCCAGATAGCCTCGACTGCGATTGTCACGCTCTCGGCTGCGGCTGCGGCACCCGTAGGCAACCTCGTATCCCCAGCGATTGAGACACTCACCGGCGCGGTCGTGGGCATCGTTGTGAATGCTCTGGTCCTGCCCCCGCTCTACCTGGACGAGTCCAGTGAGGCACTGCGCGGTCTGAGCCGGGCCATCGGGATCCTGCTGCGGGAGATGGCTGCAGGTTTGGCCCAGCGGCAGCACTCCGAGAAGGCGACCACCTGGTTGCACGAAGCACGCGAACTCGGGCAACGCATGATGGACGCCTGGGGGCAGTTGCAGCAGGCGGAGGAGAGCATGCGCTGGAACACGCGGTATATGGCGCTTGCACGCCGTGAGGACGTGCCATATGGCGAGGCGTTCCGGACTCTGTACAGGGTGTCAGTGCAGGTACGCGGAATTGCCCGCACCCTGGCTGACAACGCGCACGACGATCAATCCGACCACCACCTGGGTCAGCAGTTCCTTGACCATTACGCCGAGGCTTTGGAGCTGGCGGGACTGGCCATCCAAGCATTCATCGAACCGAGTCCATCCGCCCCTGCGGAGGGCGCGCCCTCCCGGGAGCGACTGCGCCGAGCGATCGACGGCGCGTCGGCCTGGCATGAGACGATGACCGATCTGATCGGTCGGGGCGCCCTCACCAAGCCGGGAGCATGGCATGTCTACGGCGCTCTCATGACAGACGTGGAGAGGCTGCTGGTCGATTTGGACCAACTTCACCGAACCAGACCGTAGTACGAAAACCGCACACACGAGCACGGTTCACCCAACCGTCACCGCAGCCGGCGGCCGGTGGAACGATGTCCGCATTGGCCCGGCTCCGCCGGGTGGCCGTTCGGGCGCTCCGCGTCCGGCAGAAAAGCAGATGCGGCGACGCTCCGCGTCGCGGCATCGGGAGGCGATTCCTCCCCGGCGTGAACGCTGGGGCATCCTCGCCAGAATCAGGTGAAGCGGTCGGGATCGGCGGCCTTCCAGTTCGCTGCCCAGGTCTCGGGCGGCTCGATCAGCAACTGGCCGGGGGTCAGCCACTCGTAGAGCTCCGCGTAGGACTGCACGGTGACCGGGTCCACGCGCCGGCGCAGCATGTGCGGGCGCAGTTCGGCGGGTTCGCTCACGCCGAGCGAGGCGATGATCTGCTGTGCGCTCTTGACGGTGGCGGACTGGAAGCGATGGACCCGGGCCGACTTGTCGTCGACGTTCAACGCGCGTGCGCGGCGCGGGTCTTGGGTGGCGACGCCGACGGGGCAGGTGTTGGTGTGACAGCTCTGCGCCTGGATACATCCGATGGCGAACATCATGGCGCGGGCCGAGTTGGTGAAGTCGGCGCCTTGCACCATGCGTTTGACGATGTCGGCTCCGGTGGCCACCTTGCCGCTTGCGCCGATCTTGATCCGGTCGCGCAGGCCGGTGCCGACCAGGGCGTTGTGGGCGGTGATGAGTCCCTCGGTGAGGGGGCTGCCGAGGTGGTCGGCGAACTCCAGCGGAGCGGCTCCGGTGCCGCCCTCGGCTCCGTCCACGATGATGAAGTCGGGCGCGGTGCCCTCTTCGATCATCGCTTTGCACACCGCGAGGAGCTCCCGTCGGGAGCCCACGCACAGTTTGAAGCCGACCGGCTTGCCGCCGGACAGCTCGCGCATCTCGGCGATGAACCGGATCAGTTCCCGGGGGGTGCTGAAGACCTGGTGGTAGGGGGGTGAGATGACGGTCCGGCCTTCGGGCACCTCGCGTACCCGGGCGATCTCGGCGGTGACCTTCTCCCCGGGCAGGACGCCTCCGATGCCGGGCTTGGCTCCCTGGGACAGCTTCAGCGACACGCACTTCACGTTGTCGTGAGCGGCTTTTGCGGCGAACCGCGCGCGGTCGAAGCCGCCGTCCGCGGTGCGGCAGCCGAAGTAGGCGGTGCCGATCTCCCACACCAGGTCACCGCCGTGGCGCAGGTGGTACTCCGAGATTCCGCCCTCGCCGGTGTCGTGGGCGAAGCCGCCGAGGGCGGCTCCCCGGTTCAGGGCGAGGATGGCGTTGGCGGACAGCGAACCGAAGCTCATCGCCGAGACGTTGAGCAAGGACATGTCGTAGGGCTTGGTGCAGTCCGGGCCGCCGATGCGGACCCGAGGCTCCTCCACGCCCACCGGGAGCGGCCTGATCGACGTTTCGAAGTATTCGTAGCCCTCGGCGTAGACGTTCCGTTCGGTGCCGAACGGAAGCTCCGCTTCGTCTCCCTTGGCGCGCTGGTACACGAGGCTGCGCACGTCCCGGTCGAAGGGACGGCCGTCGTAATTACGCTCGATGAAATACTGCTGCAGCTCCGGTCGGATCGACTCCAGCATGAAACGGATATGCCCCAGTACCGGATAGTTGCGCAGCACGGAATGGCGCCTTTGAAGCAGATCATGGGCGCCGACTCCGGCTATCGCCGCACACACCACGGCAACCGGCCACCACCAGGCTGAGACGGTCAACGCCGTTGCGCCAAAGGCGATTGCGAGGGCCCCGATGATTGCGATCCCTGTAATTCTGATCATGCGTGGAACGTATATCCTTCCCGGCATATCAGACAATGCCGCATTGATGCGACATTAGGCATATTTGACGGACGGAATCTCTGTCGGATCGGCGTGTGCGGATTTCCCGAAGGGCGGAACGGGCCGAGGTCCGGGCCATGCCGCCGGTCACGGGCCGGCCGCCAGAGGGCGGAAGGCTGGAGGGCTGCTGCCGCCGGCAGACGCCCGAGCCCCGGCCCAAGGCCGGGCAGTGACGGTCCCGGGCTCCCCCGGCGGCCCGTGAGCCCGAGCGCCGGACCGCCTCGCTGCCTGCCGCGCCCGGCGGCCTCACGCGGGGCCAGCTCCGGCCGGACCGCGGGCGTAACGGTCGGCCCACGCAGCGAGCATGCTCGCGACGTAGCGGGCGTCGGCACGCCCGGTGAGCAGATGGTCGGCACCGTCGATCGCGATGAAGGACTTGAGGTGCCGTGCCGCGTTGAGGATCTGCTGGGCATTCTCCACGCCCACTGTCTCGTCGGTCGGCGAGTGCAACACCAGCAGCGCGTGGCGCAGCCGGTGGATGCGCTCTGCCTGGGGCTGCGCGGCGATGTCGTCGAGGAACCCGGCGGATGCGGAACACGCGGCCCTGCAGGTTCACCTCGGCTTCCCCGTACCGCTCGATCTCCTGACGCCTGCCGCCGAAGGTGTGCACGACGTGTTCCGGGTCGGAAGGGGCGCCGATCGCGACCACCGCCGTGACCTCGGGTATCCGGTGCGCGGTAAATCGGGCGGCAGAGCATGGCGCCACCCGAGTTCGGTGAGTTTCTGTCCGACTATCGCCTAATTCGCCTTGCACGCAGGAGCGTTCCAGGGTTATCTGATCGCAAAAAGTGCGAAAGTCGAGCGGTCACGCAGCATATCGATACTCGTGGGCTGTTACGGACTCCACAGCACGAGGGCAACCTCAGAGCATGGACTCCCGCCTCGGCCGTCGTGATCGGCGCGGCGAGCCGTGGCAGTGAGGTGCCGCACGGGAAGACTCAGCCGGTCGGGCCCGGATCGTTGGGGTGCGGCTGCAGGGTGGTGATCACCGCGGTCGCCCAAGGCCACATGGGCAGACTTCCGAGGATTTTCTCTCGCAACTCCGCCTCGTCGTCTGCGCGCCACACGCCGATGATGCGAAACTCCCCGATCGGGCGCCACAGCCGGAACAGGTGACCTTCGGCGGCGAGCTCCTTGGCCCGCACAGCTTCGGCGGCGCGGCGCCGGTCGACTTCTGCTTGGTCGGTCCCCTCGGGCACGCTGGCGGTCAGCTCGACCAGGAACTCCTTCATGGTCTCTTCCTCTCGTGTTTCTTCGGGTCTTGTTTCTTCGGGGGAGGCAGGGCTTCGCGACCGTCTGCGATGGGCTTTTGCCCGCCCGCCGCCTGGAGGTCTACGACTGCACCTTCGACCGGTTCGGTGGCGAGCGGGTCGCAGTGACCGGCATGCCGGAGACCTACCGTGCCTGGGATGTGCCCCGGCCGGGCTGCCCATCCTGTGGGCCCTGGCCGATCCGGAGCTCGGCGAGCGGGAAATGCTGGCCGCGGTTTGGGAGGTCGACGCCGACATCGCAGGCGAAGGCCCCGGCTTCCTCCTGGTCACCGACGAGGGTTTCGAGCGGTCACTGTCCGCGCGGGGCACAGCGCTACTGCGAGCGTCCCGCGAGCGGGAGGTGATGTCGCCCGGCGGGCCGTTGCCGCTCGCCGCCGCGGTGTGGCGCAACTTCCAGACTGGCCAGGCGGTCAACCGCTCACTGACCGCCTACGGTCACTGAACCTGTTCGGACAGACTTGTCTAGGGTGTGGCGGTTGCGGTGCGGTAGAACTCGGCTGCGGTGAAGGTGGCGGGGACGCCGAGTTCGGCGGCGACCGCGGTGATCGCGTTAACGCCGATGGCGAGGTCGACTCGGCCATCGGTGGTGAACTGCGATGCGATGTACGCCTCGTAGTGGGCCCGGACTTCATCCTCGGTGTGTCGGCCGAGGAACGTCTGCAAGTGCCGCACCGTGGTGTCGGGGTCGTTGTGGATCACCTGCAGGGCGCGCAGGTGGGCTCGTACGACGGCCTGGACCGCGGGGTCGTCCGGGTCGGTGTAGGTGGGGTCGACGGCCACGCCCACGGTGGGGATCTGGAAGTGGTCGCCGAAAAAGGCCAGCACCTGCCAGCCGTGCTCGGCGGCGACAGCCTCCGGTGCCAGGGTGTCACCGATCACGGCGGCGTCGATACTGCCCTCCTCCAGCTGGCGCAGGTCCATGCCGAAGTCGCCGGGCCAGCGGACGATGGTCTGGACGTCGCGGTCCGGGTCGAGGCCGGCCTGACGCAGCACGATCCGGGTGAAGCACCCGGGTCCGGTGTGGGGAGGGTGTACATTCAGCCGCCGGCCGGCCAGGTCGGCCACCGAGGCAATGCCGGGGCGGGCGAGAATCCAGAACAGCGGGCGGTAGGTGTTGATATTGAGCGCGACCCAGGGGATGCCGTCCCTCAGTCGGGACAGTACTGTCCGGCCGAGCCCGATGACTGCGCCGCGGCGCAGCCGCTGTGCGTCCCAGGTGCAGCCGTCGCGCAGTGCGACATGGACGCCCTCGTCGGCGTAGAAGTCCTCCTGATCGGCGATGTAGGTGACCAGTTCCTCGTGCGGGCCCCGCCCCACGTAGGCGAGATCGATCGTATGCATAAACATTTTCCTTTGACGTGACGGTGTGCCCGATGCGGTCCGCCCCTCGGCCGGACCGAGACGGTATGGCCCCGTTTGCGCAGGACAGGACGTAGCGGTGCGGCGCTTGCGAAGATGCGCTGGGGCCTGTGCTGGTTGTAGCACTGCTCGTATTCGCACAGCGCGTGGAGTAGATGGGCTTGGTTCCAGATCAGGGCGCGGTCGAGGAGCTCAGTTCGACAGGACCGCACCCATCGCTCCATGACCGCGTTCAAGCGCGGCATCCGGACACCGCTGTGGAGGACCTCGATTTCCTCGGCCTGCAACGGTGTCGAAGGCGGCCGGGTAGGACGCGTCCCGGTCGCGGATCACAAACCCCACCCCGGCGCCGGCGTCGTGGATGTCCATGACCATGTTCTCGCTACCGTCGCCGCCTGTACCTGTCGACCTGGTCCCGGTCGACCTCGACGCCAAGCCCCGGGCTGTCGGGCACGACGAGCTGGCCGTTCTCGTAGTGGACGGAGGTCACGGTGAGGTCTTCCTGCAGCAGCAGCGGCCCGATGAGCTCACACCCCATCTCGAGGTCCGGAAGCGAGGCGAACACGTGCGCCGCGGCCGCAGTGCCGATCGACGTCTCGATCGCGGTGCCTCCGTAGCAACGCAAGCCGCCGTGGGCGGCGATGGTCGCAACCTCCACTGCCGCGTGCAACCCACCAGCCTTGCCGATCTTGACGGAAACCGAATCACACGCTCTCGCGTTGACGGCGGCCATCACGTCGACGGGGCGGCAGACACTTTCGTCCGCCATGATGCGCAGGGTCGTCGACCGCTCGACCAGCACTGCCATCCCGGCGAGGTCGCGGCGATCGACCGGCTGCTCGACAACGCTCACGCCCATCGCTTCCAGCTCTTTCACGCTGGACACGGCAGTGCGGTAATCCCAGCTGCCGTTCGGATCGACGAGGTAGTCGCAGCCCGCGCCGATTTTGGCGATGAGACGGGCCGTCCGCTTGAGGTCCTCAGCGGGCGGCAGCGCACCGAGCTTCAGTTTCAGCGCCGGGTGCCCCTGCCCGAGACGCTCGACGGCCTCGTCGACGACTTCTTCCTCCCCGCTCCCGCTGAGCGCCCAGCGTACGGGCAGCCGCAGGCGCGCCGCACCACCGAGCAGGCGATGGACGGGCACTCCGAGCACCAGGCCGGTGGCGTCGAGTATCGCCATCTCAACGGCGGCCTTGGCGAACTCGTTGCTGTGGGTCACCCTGTCCATCGCGGAGCGGATCAGCGGGAGCGCCAAGCAGTCCATGCCTTCCAGCACCGGGGCAAGGTAGACCTCGATGAGCTGCTGCTGCCCCTCGACGCTTTCGCCACTCCACCACGGACCGCCCGGCGACACCCCTTCACCGATGCCGATGACACCGGCGTCCGTGTGGACCTCCACCAGCAGGTAACTCTGGTGGCTGATCTCGTGGTTGGCGAACCGATGCGGCCGGGACGTCGGCAGATCGACGATCGTGGTACGCAGCTTGGCGATCCGTAGCGTGCTCACGACTCTTCCGTTCTTGAACGATGTTTCGTACGTGTCGAGAAAGGAGTCATCTCGTCACTCGGGCAGTTCCAGGACGAGCTCCTCGCTCATCGCTCTGGACACGCAAATCATCATCACCGAGTTCTCGGCGCGCTCGGATTCGCTCAACACGTCGTCGCGGTGTTCGGGCAGACCCTTGACCACCCTGGTCTCGCACGTGCCGCAGATGCCGTCCCGGCAGTCGAAGTCCAGATCGTAGCCTTCGCGTTCGAGAGCTTCGAGAATCGATTCGTCCGGGCCGACCCGTACCCTGTGCCCCGAATCGGACACGATCACGTCGAAGCCGGTGTTGTCCGAGGTATCTGCCCGCAGCGACGACTGGAACCGTTCGACTTTCACCAACGACGGATCCGGTGCCAGGTTCTCGACAGCCTGGGTCATCCCCTCCGGCCCGCAGCAGTACACGGTCGAGCCCTTGTGCCGGTCAAGGAGCGCCTGGAGGTCCACCAGGCCTTCGTGCTCGTCATCGGCATAGATAGTGACCCTGCTGTCCGCCCAGGAGACGATCTCGTCGTGGTAGGCCATCAGCGAGCGACGGCGACCACAGTAGACGAACTCGAAATCCTGGAAATGGGTGGCACGCAGCTGCCGCAGCATGCTGAGGATCGGGGTGATCCCGATACCTCCGGCGAGGAAGAGGTACCTGTCCGCGTGCACGAGTGGAAAATTGTTGTACGGACCCTCGACCGAGATGACGGCCCCGACAGGGAGCTCGTCGTGGACGTACGTGCTGCCGCCGCGCGAAGTCGGCGACCTGTGGACGGCGATGGTCCAGCTGCCGTCCTCCCGGTCGGGGCCGCACAACGAATACTGCCGGGTCAGGCCGGTCGGCAGGCTGAGGACGATGTGCGCGCCCGGCTCCCACGCCGGCAGCCGCTCGCCCGCAGCATCGACCAGTCGGATCTCGACGACGTCGTCCGCGGCCTGCCTTCTCCCCTCGATCCTCACCTGTCGACTCGTGTCTTTCCGGCTCATGCCTCTCCCGTCTACCTCGCCTCTGGCTGCATCTGCACCCACGTCACGCCGCCGGCGAGCCGCCGAGGTGGCCTCCGAAGAAGTCCAGGGTGCGGTGCCAGGAATCGGCGGCGGCTTTTGCCGACTTGTGCCCCTCCTCGGTCAGCCCGGCGAGGAAGCTGTGCCCGGCGCCCTCGTACCAGACGACCTCGTGCTCACCGGGTGCTCGCTCAAGTGCCGCCTCAAGCAGGTCCACCTCGTTCGGGTCGATGTAGTCCTGCCGTCCCCAGAAGCCGAGCACCGGACCAATGGTCCGGGCGGCGACCTCGATCGGCTCGTCCGTCGGGACCTTCGCCCCCGCCACGCCCCGCGGGAACGCGTAGTAGGTCACGGTCGCCTGGTTTTGGCGGCTCGCCGCCGTCAGCAGCGCGTACGTGCCGCCCAGGCAGAACCCGAGCATCCCAAAGCGCCGAGTCCCACCCCCGATCTCATCGATAACCTTCCTGAGGTCGTCGACAGCCTGCACGTCGTCGAGCAGGGCACGCCGCTCGTATGCGGCTTCCCGGCTGGAGTCCCTGGCCTCACCCACCCGGTGGAACAGGTCCGGGACAATCGCGCGGTAACCCTGCTCAGCGAGTCGGCCGGCCAGGTACCGGTAGAACGGGTTGACCCCGTAGATGTCGGACGCGATCACGACCTGTGGCGGCTCGCCGCCACCTCCCGCACGGCCGGTATCGGGCTCGAACACCAGGTACGGAACCGAATCAGCACCGGACGTGCGGCGCTGATCCCGGCGAACCGACGAGGGCGGACGCGGGGCGGTGGAGTGGACGTGGCACATCAGAGCACCGATTCCTTTCTCGCAACTACTGGGGTTGGAGCACGAACGCGAACTCGCCGCAGGTCCAGCTGCCGCCGTCGACGTCGGTCTTGCTCAGCGGGATGATCAAGCCCGGCTTGACGCCCGCTGCGCAGTCGCTGTCGAGGAAGGGGTCGCCCTCGAAGTAGAGCTGGGTGACCAGCGGCTTGTAACCCTCGGCGGTGATCCTGAAATGCAGGTGCGCGGGGCGCCATGTGTGCCGCCCGAGGACCTCGTTGAGCAGGTGTCCCGTCGGCCCGTTCTTCGGGATCTCGTACGGGGCGGGCCGGATGCTCCGGAACTCGACGCCGCCGTCCTCGTCCACGGGGACGCGGGCGCGCAGCACATAGTCGTCCGGCATGCCGACGTCGATGAAGCTGTACAGCCCCTCGCTCGTCGCCTGCCACACATCGACCACCGCTTGGGAGACGGGCTCCCCACCCGGGCTGCACACCGTGGCCTTGAACAGCAACTTCTCGCCGACCTCGTTGGGCCGCATCGGCAGCGTGTACGGCCGCTCGCTCAGCAGTGGCGCTCCGGGCTTGTAGTAAGGCCCCTCGATAGCGCTTGGTGTCCACGGCCCGCCGCCGTAGCTGGTGGTGTCCACCGTCGCTTCGAGGAAGTTGTCCATCCACAGCGGCCACTCGCCGGCGTCGCTCACCCGGATCATGTACTGCATGACCGCGGCGTAATCCTCGTATTGAAGACCGTGACGAACGATGAAATCCCTCGTCAGGTCCATAAACTTGTCGAACAAATCGACGGTGCGCTGATCAGTCATCTAATTCTCCTGGGGAGATCGCGGGAATGCGAATTCAGCGTCCGCGTAGCCGGCGGATCCGGTCTCACCGCAACGCTAGGCGCAGCTGCACGGCGAGGACCAATACCGGATCGGAACAGGTGCTCGTGCTGTGCGGGTATCGAGGCCGGCTGTTCCCCGGGATCACCCGGCCTCGAGCGACGTGGCGGACACGTGATCAAGGAATGCCTCGACGAGCCAGGGCACGTCGTCCGCGCGATACAGGCAGCCCAGCCTCACGGGTGGCACGCCGGCCAGCGGCACGAAACCGACGCCCGGGAGCGCGATTCCGGTCGCGGACCGGGGGACCACCGAGCAGAAGCCGGTCCTCGCCACGTACCCCAGGGCAGTGACCACTGAGCTGTACCGGGATTTGTGGAGTCCCTGATGCCAGGGTTACCGTCCTGGCGAAGGAGAACCACCAGCACCATGGCAGCACCCCGTAAATATCCCGACGAGCTCCGTGAGCGCGCGATCCGTGAGGTCCGTGCCACCGGCCGCCCCATCGCCCACGTCGCGAAAGACCTCGGCATCCACAAGGAGGCTCTGCGCGGCTGGGTCCACCAGGCAGAGGCCGACCGCGGCGAGCGCGAGGACCGGCTGACCACTGCCGAGCAGGACGAGCTCAAGCAACTCCGGAAAGAAGTAGCGGAGTTGAGGCGGGCGAACGAGATCCTCAAAGCTGCCTCGGTGTTTTTTGCCCAGGAGATCGACCGTCCCCGGACGAGGCCGAGCAGGTGATCGACCATCTGCTTGAAGGCTCCCCTCCCTGAAGGACTCCGTTGGGAAGTCCGCAAAGCGACGGTGATGGGCTGTCCGGACTGCCATGATCAGCCTGTTCGTCGAGCGAGGATGGGGTTGGGTGTCACTGGAGTCGCGGGCTGATCGCGGGGTGCCGGAGTTGACCGCTCGGGTGGTGCGGGCTTCGTTCCCGAAGGGAACGCTGGCGGTCCGCATCCGGGAAGCGCTTGGTCCGCTGTTCGAGGACGAGTCCTTCGTCGAGGCGTTCTGCACGCGGGGGCGGCCGGCGGTCTCGCCCGGAGCGCTTGCGCTGGTCTCGGTGCTGCAGTACGCCGAGGAGCTCACCGACCGGCAGGCCGCTGACCAGGTGCGGGCGCGGATGGACTGGAAGTTCCTCCTCGTGCGCCACGAGGCGCCGGTGCGCCGTGAGGCGCGGTGAATCGAAGGAGGTGCGAGACCTCCTCGCCAGGTTGTCGCAGCAGCCTGGTGGGAGCTGAGCGCAGTCCGATCCGGGAGACGCCGGGGAGGGCGGGAAGCAGCGCTGACAAAGCCGGGACTGCTCGGAACTACCAGACGGGCCGGGTCCGGCGAGCGAGATCAGAGGGCGTACGAGAGGAACCAGTGGTAAAGCTCCGTAAGCGTGGCACCGGCTCAAATCTGGTGGATATGGGCCGGGTTGTAGCGCACAGTTCGCTCGTTGAGCGGGCTGACTCCGTAGCCGACTTGGCGTGTCGGTGGGGAGGCCACGGCGAAAGCCTGCGGCGTAACCGTGGCGATGCTGCCGGGGCAAAGCTGGGCGCCGGACTGACCGATCGATTCACCGTGAACACGGGAACCATCTCGCGTTGTTCCCCGGGCCCGGAATCCATCCGGGTTCTTGGGATAGATACGTCGTCTGTCGAAGGCGCGGGATGGGGCGGAGGCCCCGTAGTAGTCCGAGCGGACGAGAGGTCCGCGCATGGCGAAGGGGGCCAGCAAGTCGGCAATAAGGATGCTGGAATGCCGGGAGGCCGTTGGTGAATACCGACGAACTGGAATACGTCTTACTCAAGGCGGAACGCCGGGTACTGGAAATCCAGACCAAGCTGCACCGTTGGGCCAGTGATGACCCTCATCGCAGGTTCGATGATCTGTACAACCTCGCCGCGGACCCGGGCTTCCTGCTGGTGGCCTGGGATCGGGTGCGGAATAACAAGGGCGCGCGCACGGCGGGAGTGGACGGCGAGACCGCCTACTACATCGAGTCCGTGCGGGGGCTGGAGGGGTTCCTTTCGGAACTGCGAGATGATCTCAAAGCCCGCACCTTCCGGCCCCTCCCGGCTCGGCGACGCGCGATTCCCAAGGCTGGCGGCAAGGTCCGCTACTTGGGGGTCGCGACCATCCGAGACCGGGTAGTCCAGGCGTCCGTGAAACTGGTGTTGGAGCCGATTTTCGAGGCGGATTTCCTCCCGTGTTCCTACGGATTCCGTCCGAATCGCCGGGCTCACGACGCAGTGGCCGAGGTGCACCATTTCGCATCCCGCTCGTATGAGTGGATTGTTGAAGGTGACATCAAAGCCTGCTTCGACGAAATCTCGCACACCGCTCTTATGGGCCGGGTGCGGGAACGGGTCGGAGACAAACGTGTCTTGGATCTGGTGAAGGCATTTCTGAAGGCTGGCATCCTCGATGAGGACGGCACGCTGGTGGATACCAACGCTGGGACTCCGCAAGGGTCGATTCTTTCGCCGTTGCTGAGCAATGTGGCTCTCTCGGTCCTGGACGAGCATATCGCCCAAGGGCCGGGCGGCCCCGGAGCCAGCCCGTATGGAAGGGCCAAGCGACGCCGTCAAGGTCTGCCCAACTACCGTCTCGTGCGGTATGCGGACGACTGGTGCCTGCTCGTGTCGGGCACCAAGGCACACGCTGAAGCCCTGCGGGAAGAAATCGCCGGGGTCCTGTCCACGATGGGCTTACGCCTGTCGCCGGAGAAGACCCTGATTACCCATATCGACGAGGGCCTCGTCTTCCTCGGCTGGCGCATCCAGCGCCACCAGAAGCGAGGCACCGGCAAACAGTACGTCTACGTCTATCCAGCCAAGAAGGCCCTGGTGGCCGTCATGGCCAAGGTGAAGACGATATGCCGGCGGAGCACGAACCTGTCGCTCGAAGACCTGCTGCGTCAGCTCAACCGGATGCTGCGGGGCTGGACCGCGTACTTCAAGTACGGGTGCTCGAACGCGACTTTCAGCTATCTGAGGGCCTATCTCTGGAAGGAGATCATCAGATGGCAGGAGCGCAAGCATCGGCGCGTTCCTTGGAAGGTACTACGCCGACGCTACGGCATCTGGCCCGCCGAGGGCGGGAAGGAATTGTTCGATCCGGCAAGAGTGAGCGCAAAGCGCTACTACTACCGGGGAACACGCATCCCACACTGTGGCCGAGCACAGCATGAAGTGAACACCGACCCACGGGACTTGTGGAGAGCCCGGTGCGCTTAGCGGTGCACGCCGGGTTCGGGAGGCGACCCGGAGAAACGGGCTGGTCGTGAGGCCAGTACCGCGCTCCGGGTCGACCTCACCTATTTTCCGGGCGGGGGTGAAAGGACTCCGCCGCTGGCCTGTCGCAGCAGGCTAGCGAAGCTGAGGGCAGCCTGATCGCGGAGTCGCGCGGGAGGGTGGTAAGCAGCCCTGACAACGACGGGACGTACCGGAACTGCCAGACGGTATGGGCCCGGCAAGCGAGACGAGAAGCTGTACGAGAGGAACCAGTGTCTGAAGCCTCGTAACACTTCCACCGGCTCGAATCTGGCGGATCTGGGCCGGGTGCAGTGCTCGTTCCCACGAAGGAGGTGGGGGCGTCTCCGTGGCTGGTGAAGTGCGCTGGTCCGGAGGCCATGTTGAAGGTCTGCGGCGTAGACATGGCGATGCTGCCGGGGTACAGCTGGGCGGCTCACTCGACAACCGGATAGCGGTGAACGTGGGAAGCGGTCCGATGCCGCCCAAGTCCCGGCAGCCAGCCGGGCGGAGGGCAGGCCCGTCGTCGGCTGACGGCACCGGACTGTGGCGGAGTCCTCGCAGTAGTCCGAGCGCGCGAGAGGCGCGTACATGGCGAAGGAGGACAGCAAGTCAGCAGCCGAAGGACTGGAAGGCCAGGAGGCCGTTGGTGAATACCGACGAGCTGGAATACGCCCTGACCAGGGCGGAACGCCGGGTACTGGAGATCCAGACGAAGCTGCACCGATGGGCCCGCGAGGACCCTCATCGCAGATTCAGTGATCTGTTCAACCTCGTTGCCGACCCCGCGTTCCTGCTGGTCGCGTGGGCTCGAGTGCGGGGCAACAAGGGAGCCCGCACGGCCGGAGTGGACGGCGAGACCGCCTACTACGTGGAAACCGTGCGGGGCGTCGAGAACTTCCTCGACGGGCTGCGGTCCTCAATCAAGGACCGCACTTTCTGCCCGCTCCCGGTCCGGGAAAGGATGATCCCCAAGGCGGGCGGCAAGAAGCGCCGTCTGGGGATCGCGACCGTGACCGACCGGGTGGTGCAGGCGTCCCTGAAGCTGGTGCTAGAGCCGATTTTCGAGGCGGATTTCCTCCCGTGTTCTTACGGGTTCCGCCCGAACCACCGGGCTCATGACGCGGTGGCCGAGGTCCGCCACTTCACTTCCCACTCCTACGAGTGGATCGTGGAAGGCGACATCAAAGCCTGCTTTGACGCATCGTCACACTGCTCCTTGTGCTGATTGTGGGGGTCAGAACAGGCTGTTCTGAGGGGTCGGGGGCTCGATACGCAGGCCTTTTCTGCGTCCGGTGCGGACGTGGACGGCCTTCAGTTCGCCGTGCTTGACACGCTGCAACAGGGTCTGGCGGGAGACGCCGTAGGCGAGGGTGGCCTCGAGCATGGCGAGCCAGCCGTCGGGGGCGTCCTCGACGAATAGGGCACGGAGTTCGTCGGTGAGGCGGATGCGCCAGGGGGCGCCGGGGGTGTCCTGCTCGCCGGCGATGAAGCCGTCGCCCAGCCAGCGATGCAGGGCGGAGGGCGCGAGACCGAGTCGGTCGGCGGCCTGGGCCACGGTGACCAGCTCTCCTTCCTGCGGCTTGTCGCTCTTGGTGTGGCAGGGGATGCCCCAGTGGTGCCGTAGTGATTGGACTCTACTGGCCGTGTATGACAATCCCCGGGCGGTGCGCCGACCTTGGCGGTTGAGGATCCCGGCGATCTGGGCGTCCGGGTAGTGCACCGCCAGGCGGCGGATGAGGTCGACGGTGTCCTCGTCGGTGCGGATCTTCGGCTGCGGTCGGCGGATCGGCACCACCAGTTTGCTGATCGCGCCGCCTTTCCAGCGCATGACTGCCTCGGCGCGCGGGTCGGAGTCGTCGCGGTGGACGGTGAGGGTGACGTCCTCGAGCAGGGTGTGCAGCAGCTGCTTGCGGTCCTTGTCGGTGGTGGTCTCGGCGGTCCAGACCGGGTGGAGGTCGTCGGCGAGGGCGAGCACCGTGGCGCGCTCGGCCGCGGTGAGGGCGGTGGGCCGGCGGCGATCGCGGCGGGCGAGCTCGGCCTCGGCGGCGGCCAGGGCCGTGAGCGTCTTCTCCCAGTCGGCCTCCAGGCCGCGGGCGACCAGGCGGTTGTCCGGGTCGACGGCTCGGTAGCGGCGCTCGGCGCGCAAGGCGTCGTAGCGGGCGCGCTCGACCTCGCGCCGGTATTGGGCAAGCGCCGTGTCGTGGTCGGCTTCGAGTTGGTCGGCAGCCTTGAGGCAGGCTTCCAGGGCGGCGGGGGTGAGCGCGGCCAGGAACGCGGCGGCCACCGCGGCGTCGATGGCCTGCCCGCCGACCTGCAGGTGGCGCGTGCCGCGGCCGTCGACCAGCTGTCCGGATCCGGTGCAGTAGTAGCCGGGGGTGGCCTTGGCAGGGCCCTGGTAGAAGACGGCGAGTTTGCGCCCGCAGATGCCGCAGACGGCCAGGCCCTGCAGCAGCGCGCACCCCTCACGGACCGCGCCGGTGCCGGGCTCGTGACGCCGCGGGCGGGTGTTTGCACTGATTTTCTCCTGGTTGGCCAGGTAGTCCTCCCAGGTGATGAAGCCCTCGTGGTGGTCCTCGATCAGGACCTGCCACTGGTCGCGGGGCAGGACGCGGCGGTGGGTGCGCACGGTGCCGTCGGTGTCGAGGCGGCGTTCGAAGCGGGTGCGGCCGTAGACGTAGGCACCGGCGTAGGCGGGGTGGGTGAGCGTGTTGTGCACCGCGTGGTAGGTCGGCTCGACCCAGACGATCTCGGTGCCGTTGACGTACCCGGTCGGCTGCAGCGGCCACTTCAGGCCCTGCTCGCGCAACCACAGCCACACCCCGCGCGCTGAGCCGCAGGCGGCGAAGTGTTCGAAGACCGCGCGGATCACGCCGACCACGGCCTCGTCGGGATGGAAGAGGATCTCGCCATCGGCTTCGCCCCAGACCAGACCGACGGGAAGGCCGCGTCGCAGTTCCCCGCGGGCGGCCTTGTTGCGCACCCCGCCGTCGAGGCGGGCCCGCAGAATGTGCAGCTCAGCTTCGGCCATGGTCCCCTTCATGCCCAGCACGAGGCGGTCGTCGAACCGGCGCGGGTGGTAGACGCCGTCCGCGTCGGCGACCAGCGTGTCGGTCATCGCCGCGAGGTCGAGCAGCCGGTACCAGTCCGCATTATTGCGGGCCAGCCGGCTCACCTCGAGCGCGAGGATGATCCCGACCTGGCCCAGGCCGACCCGGGCGGCCAGCCCGGCGAACCCGGACCGCCCCAGGGCACTGGCGCCGGAGATGCCCTGGTCCTCATCGACGACGCTGACCTGCGCACGGGACCACCCGAGCGCCACCGCACGCTGGCCCAGATCGTACTGGCGGGCCGTGGACTCCCTGTTGCGTTCCAACTGAAGCAGAGTGGACTGGCGCACGTAGACGATCGCCGCTCTTTGCCGATGGGACGCGGTGACTTTACTGTGCTCACTCATCGTCAGCCTCCGTTCGGCGTGCGGCGGTCATCTTGGCGATGAGATGGGCCAGCTGGGTGACGGCCTCTTGCAGCTGGGGCTGCGGGAGTCGGCCGATCACTTGGTTCTGCGGCGGGGATACCTGCTCGGGGAGCAGACTGAGTTGGACAGGCTGCACGGTCGTCCTCCTTGCACGGTGACTGCCGTGCAGCCTGCTCCCGCCCAGCGATCGCCCGGGCGAGAAGCGAGGAAACCAGCCCGTGCGCCTCCAACAGCTTGACCGACGAGGCAAGTTGCCTGATGCGATCGTCTCCGGCGCCGGTGGCTTCTTCCCTGTCCTGAGGGAAGTCAGTCCAGGCGGCCGGGATGAGCGACTTGCTCCCGTCCGGCAGGACCAGCAGCAGCTCCAGCCGTCCCCGGCAGTGCATCTGGCCGAGTACCTGAAGGCTGCGGCCCTTGAGCGGGTGGTGGTCCCTGACCACCTGCACGGACCTCACCGCGCACCACCGTCTCGCAAGGGCAGAGCGACCTCCGCACAGCCGCCGGCGCGCAGCACGGCGCGGGCCACCAGTACCACGGTGGGTGCGTCCACGCTGGTCAACACGGTGCCCAGGTCAACGGGGACGCCCTCGACCAGGCTCGCGCACAGCCGCAGCACCTGGCCCTCGCCGGTGGAGCAGGCCAGCCGCCCGCGCTTCAGACAGGCTGCCACCCGCGACCAGTCGACGAACGCCATCGGCGTCCCGTCCGCAGCAGGGACGATCTCGACGAAGTCCGCGATGAAGTCGTCGCGGCGCAGCCACCGTTCCTGGCCAATCAGCAACTCGACGGCCGCCACCGCGCAGTACAACCCCGCGGCCCCAGCGCGCAACGCGGCCGCGAGGTCCTCGATGCGGGTAGTAAGTCCGGGCTTCGTTCGACGAGATCTCGCATGCCGCTTTGATGGACCGGGTGCGCGCTCGCGTCGGGGACAAACGCGTCCTGACCCTGGTGAAGGCGTTCCTGAAGTCCGGCATCCTCGGCGAGGACCGGGCGTTCAGGGAGACCAGCGCCGGAACCCCGCAAGGATCAATCCTCTCCCCGTTGCTGAGCAACGTGGCCCTCTCCGTCCTGGACGAGCACATCGCCCGGGGCCCGGGAGGTCCAGCGAGCACCTTCAACGACCGCCAGAAACGCCGCCGTCGCGGACTGCCGAACTATCGGCTGATCCGTTACGCGGACGACTGGTGTCTGGTCGTGTCGGGCACCCAGTCCGACGCGGAGGCGCTCAAGGAAGAGGCCGCCCAGGTCCTCTCCACGATGGGCCTTCGCCTGTCGCCGGAGAAGACGCTGGTCACCCATATCGACGAGGGCCTCGATTTCCTTGGCTGGCGCATCCAACGCCATCGCAAGCGAGGCACCAGCAAGCACTACGTCTACACCTACCCGTCCCGCAAGGCCCTCGCGGCCGTGATGGCCAAGGTCAAGACGCAGTGCCGCAGAACAGGCACAGACGTGCCATTCGACACCCTGCTCATCTGTCTCAACCGGATGCTGCGGGACTGGTGCGCCTACTTCCGGCCCGGAGTGTCGAGTGCCGTTTTCCAGTACCTGAGCTCGTATGCCTGGGGCCGGGTGATCTGGTGGCTTCGGCGCAAGCACCCCCGAATGAACTGGAAGAATCTGCGCCGCCGCTTCTGCGGCGGCTGGTGGCCGGCCAGCGAGGAACGGGAACTGTTCAGCCCGGCGAAGGTGCACACCACGCGCTATCGCTACCGCGGATCAGTCATCCCCTCCCCATGGCCGCTCACGAGGTGAGGCCAACCATCAGGACATCACCGGGACTTGTGGAGCGCCCGTTGCGTTGAGAGGCGCACGGCGGGTGCGGGAAGCGGCCCGGAGAAACGGCCCGGCTGAAAGGCGGGGACCGCGCTCCGGGCCGACTTCACGGCCTGGAGCTGGATGACCCGGGGTTCGACTTCTCCGTCCTGAGCGACTTCCGTGCCCGCCTGATCGAGCACGGACTGGAGGAGAAGGTCCTGGACCTGGTCCTGGAGCGGGTCTGCGGGATCGGGCTGCTGCGCGCGGGCGGCCGTCAGCGGACCGACTCCACCCATGTCCTCGCGGCGGTACGGACGTTGAACCGGATGGAGTTCGTCGGCGAGACTCTGCGCGCCGCCTTGGAGGCCTTGGCGGCGGCCGCCCCGCAGTGGCTGTCCCTGCTGTTGAAGGCTCCCCTCCCTGAAGGGAGGGGATTCTCCACCTTCCAGGGTTGAGCGGGGATGTACGGCTCAGACTGCCTCTTGGTCCAGCGGACCAGGTGGTCTTACACCCTCGACACCGTCCGGGTTCCAACCTGCCCGGACCAGCATCACGCGGGCGGAGTTCTTGTCCCTGGGGGACACGGCTGCGCACACCGTGCAGGCATACGTTCTCATCGAGAGAGGGAGTGCGTGCTTGGTTCTCGCCCCGCACGTTGCGCAGTCCATCGTGGTGTGCGCCGGGTGCACCAGACGGACGTCCCGTGCGTGCTTGCGGCCCATCTCGATCAGGGCACGCTTCGTCGCCGCGATGGCCGCGTCGGCCGCCTTGCGGGCCATGGTGGTCTTCGCGAGGAACTTCGGGCGGAAGTCCTCCACCGCAACCCCGTCATGATCACGCATCACGGCCTTGGCCCACTTGCGGCCGGTGTCCTCACGCTGCCGCGCGACCTTCCTGTGCAGCCTCGCTGCCTGTGCCTGCGCCTTCCGGTAGCCGGTGGATGCACGCTGTCCTTTCGGTCGCCGGCGCCGGGCCATCATCCGCTGGTACTTCGCGAGCCGCTGAGCGGACCGCTTGCCGTGTTCGGCATGCGGAAGGTCGTAGGCGTCATCCGTGGTGGTCGCGGTCTCCTTCACACCCCAGTCCACGCCCAGGACGTGGCCGGTCTCCACAAGCGGCTCGACCTGGGCCGGGGCGACGAAGGAGGCGTACCAATGCCCGAGCGTGTCCTGGTACACGCGCACACTCGACGGGTCGGCCGGAAGAGCCCGCGACCACACCACGCTCAGCACGATCTGGCCCGCAAGGTGCAGACGACCGTCCTTGAGGCGGAAACCGCGCCGGGTGTAGTTCAGCGACGGTCGGCTGTCCCGCTTGCGCTTGAAGCGGGGCATCCCCGCCCGGCGGTGCTGCGCAAGCCCGTCCTTGATGTCCTTCAACGCCTTCGCCCTCGACCTGGCGAACTCCCGGATCACCTGCTGCTGCGGCACGCTCGCGCCCTCAGCCAGCCACGGCATCACCCCGCGGGCGTCGGTCAGCATCCTGTCCAGCTGCGCCGGACCACACGTCAACTTCTCGCCGCCCGCTCTGCTCTGCGCGTGGGCCTGCCGGGACTTGGCCACGCATTCGTTCCAGATCCAGCGGCAGCGATCCCACTCGGCTTCGAGTGCGCGCCGGGCTGTCTTCGACAGGCGTACACGGAAGGTGTACCGGGCATGCCCGGTGTCCTTCGTGGTCGCTTCTGTCGTCATGCATCCGAACCTACCTGGGAGGACTGACAGTTGAGAGTTCTTGACCGTTGTGGGCGGCATCACGGCCGTGCGGGGTGGACGCCGGATCGCCCTGACGGCGATCCGGCTGTCCCTGCCCTGCTCCGCAGGAGTCCGATTCCTCCCCGGCCTGAAGGCCGGGGCATCCTCGGAGAAAGCCG
Organism: Streptomyces sp. CA-106110; assembly: GCF_050936285.1. Taxonomy (NCBI): domain Bacteria; kingdom Bacillati; phylum Actinomycetota; class Actinomycetes; order Kitasatosporales; family Streptomycetaceae; genus Streptomyces; species Streptomyces sp. CA-106110. The sequence goes on from NZ_JBNJNB010000002.1 coordinate 164,882, forward strand.
GTGAACGCCGACTGGGCCAAGCGCTACGGTGCCCGGATCGACTCCTACCGCTTCCCCAAGGGCGACAACGTGCGCCAGGAGTGGGCCGAGCAGGTGGGCCGGGACGGCTTCACGATCCTTCACGCCGCCTTCGCTCCCGGTGCTCCGGGCTGGCTGCGGGAGATCCCCGCCGTCCAGGTCCTGCGCCGGGCCTGGGTGGAGCAGTACCACCGCGACGGCAAGGGGGTGCGCTGGCGGGAGGGCAAGGACCTCCCGCCAGCCAGACGCCGACTGTCCTCTCCCTACGACGTCGATGCCCGCTACGGCCTCAAGCGCGGCTCGGGCTGGTGCGGCTACAAGACCCACCTGAGCGAGACCTGCGAACCCCATGCCCCGCACCTGATCACCCACGTGGTGACCACGGACGCGACCGTCGCCGACACCGAGGTGACCGAGGTGGTCCACCAGGGCCTGGCACAACGGGAGTTACTGCCCGACGAGCACGATGTGGATGCCGGCTACGTCACCGCCGCGCACATCGTCACCGCCCGGAACGAGTACGGGATCGAGCTGGTGGGGCCGGTCCGTCTGGACACGTGCCACGAGAACCATGAGGGCGAGCACTTCGCGCAGAGCGCCTTCACGATCGACTGGCAGGCGCGCAAGGCCACCTGCCCCCAGGGAAAAACCAGCACCAGCTGGTCCGACCAGCGCAAGAGCAGCGGCACCCCCGTCTCACGGGTGCACTTCACCGCCCAGGACTGCGGGAGCTGCCCCGTTCGCGAGAAGTGCACCAGGGCGGCGAACGGCAAGTGGGACCGCACCCTGACCCTGCTTCCCCAGGACCAGCAGGAAGCTCTGGAGACCCGGCGTCGTGAGCAGCTGACCGACGAGTGGCAGCAGCGCTACAACATCCGTGCCGGGGTGGAGGGGACCATCTCCCAGGCCGTCCAACGCACCAGCACCCGCCGGACCCGCTACACCGGCCTACCCAAGACCCACCTCGGCCACATCTTCGCCGCCACCGCCATCAACATCATCCGACTCGACGCCTGGCTGACCGGGACACCGCTCGGCGAGACCCGTATCTCACACCTCACCCGACTCGAACTCGCCGCCTACGACAACGCCAAGCCAGTTTGCGGATTTCCCAACGGAGTCCTTCAGGGAGGGGAGCCTTCAAGAATCGGCTTGGCAAGGAACGCCAAGCCCGCCGCTTGGTCGCCCAACCCGCCGCCCTCGGCATGAACGTCACCGTCTCTCCGCAGGAAGAAGTCGCCCGAGCCACAGAGACATGAACCAACGCACGTCATTTTCAAGAGAGGTGTCCATCCACAGCGGCCACTCGCCGGCGTCGCTCACCCGGATCATGTACTGCATGACCGCGGCGCAATCCTCGTATCGAAGACCGTGACGAACGATGAAATCCCTCGCCAGGTCCATGAACTTGTCGAACAAATCGACGGTGCGCTGATCAGTCATCTCATTCTCCTGTGGAGATCGCGGGAATGCGAATTCAACGTCCGCGTGGCCGGCGGATCCGGTCTCACCGCAACGCTAGGCACAGCCGCACGGCGAGGACCAATACCGGATCGGAACAGGTGCTCGTGCTGTGCGGGTATCGCGCCGGCTGTTCCCCGGGATCACCCGGCCTCGAGCGACGTGGCGGACACGTGATCAAGGAATGCCTCGACGAGCGAGGGCACGTTGTCCGCGCGATACAGGCAGCTCAACCTCACGGGTGGCACGCCGGCCAGCGGCACGAAACCGACGCCCGGGAGCGCGATTCCGGTCGCGGACCGGGGGACCACGGCGCAGAAGCCGCTCGTCGCCACGTACCCCAGGGCAGTGACCACATCCTCCGCCTCTCTGGCAACGTGTGGCGAGAACCCGGCTTGGGCACACAGCTGGCCGACCTCGTCGGCGAAGCTGGGGCGGGGGGCCGCGGGAAAGAGCACGAGTTGCTGCTCCTGCAGGTCCCCCAGCTCGGCCTCGCCCGCCTCCAGCAGCGGGTGCGCCTCGGGAAGAGCCAGGTACAGCGGCTCGCTGGCGACGTGCCGCACGCAAAGCCCCGGCTCGCTCGGGTACCGGCGGCTGAACCCCAGGTGCATTCGCCCGTCCCGGATCGCATCGGCCTGCACGTTCTTCGCCGCCCGCTCGAGGTGGAGGCTCACCGCGGGACGGGTCTCGAGAAACCCGCGCAGCAGGCGCGGCACTGCGTCGAACATCGGGGAGCCGAAGTAACCGACCACCAGCGAGCCGGCCTGCCCCGCATCGGCAAGCCGCGCGCGGTCGATGGCGTGCTCGGTCAGCTGCACGATTCGATAGGCCCGGTCGAGCAAGACAGCACCGGCCTCGGTCAGCTCGACGCCGCTAGCGGTGCGAATGAACAGGCGCGCGCCGATATTCCGCTCGAGTCGCACGATCCGCCGGGTCAGCGGCGGCTGGGTCATGTGCAGCCGCGCCGCGGCCCGGCTGATATTCCCCTCCTCAGCGACGGCGATGAAGCATTCGAACTGCCGGAGATCGATTGGGAGCACGTTGCCGAGAGTACTGAATGCCATGAAACCTCTCTATGAAACCGAGCCCCGGTTTCATAGTCGGTCAAACATCTGTCGATGACGTTGGGCTGGTGTCGGATCTGGCCGAGCCCTCGCCGCAGGGTGCAGGTGAGGTGGTCGGGAGCGATGAAGGCGGCGTCGGCCGGGGCAACGTGCCAAACCAGCGATACCAGGTGACCGGGATCGCGCTGATCTTCCGCAATTCGATCCCGTCCGCACTGATCGGCAGCCATCGCCCGATGGCGATGGTGAGCCGTCTGCGGACGTCCGACCAGCTCCATTGAACCCTCCCTCCGCTGAAGCAGGGGGATTCCTGACTCAGGCTGCCTGCGGGCCCAGCGGACCTACAGGTCTTACACCCTCAACACCAGCCGGGTCGGAACCTGCCCGGTTCGGTACTACAAGCAAAGGAGTTGCTGTGCCAGCCTGGCTCTCGCTCAGCATGGTGTGCTCGCTTGGTTCTCGCACCGCACACCGAGCAGCTTACCCGGTCGCGTGGACGGTCTTTCGCCCTGGAGGCGAAACCCCGTTGCCTGCCCTGCTCCGCAGGAGTCCGATTCCTCCCCAGCCTGAAGGCCAGGGCATCCTCGGAGGAACCAGGTGATGCCCTCTCCTCAGCAGCCGGATGACCCGCCATCAGACGAGGTCGTCCAGCTTGCTGATGACGTGCGTGGCGACGGCATGCCTGATGTAGTGGGCCCAGCCGCGGGTGACCCCGTTGAGATTGATCAGCACCACGGCGAGGTCCTGCTGCGACGTTCTGTGGGGGAGGTGAGGGATCCTTGCCTCCCCGAACGAAGAGGCCGGTCGGCGATGAAGGTGTAGACGTACCACTTGTTCGTTCCGCGCTTGCGGCGCCACTGGATATCGGGCGCTCACCCGTGACACTCGAAGCCCACGCTGCGCTGGAGAAAGCGACCCCGGTGCCGGCCCACCTGCACGGCCGGGAGCCGGAGGATGCGGTGCGGGCCGCGGGTCGAACTGCTGACCACCATCACCGGCCAGGACGTCGAGGAAGGCGAGGGCTGCATCTTCCCGATCGCCCGCAAGGTCGCCAAGGACCGGACGATCTCCACCGTTGACCCCACCACCCGGCACGGGCACAAGACCGCCGCCCGCGGCTTCGACGGCTCCAGGGGCCACATCGCCGTGGACCCCGACGGCGAGATCATCACCGCCACCACCGCGACCTCGGGCGACACCGGCGACGCGGAAGCCGCCGAGCCACTGCTCGCCGACATCGTCGATGACACCGACCACGGACACCCTCTTGCCCTGTCCGCGGGCGAACCCTTGGACTCACTCATCCAGGCGGTACCGCGTCCATCCCGAACCATGCGGCCATCTCCTGGCAGGCCGGCAGCCCTTAACGGAGCCGATCCCGGTCCGCGAACGCGCCCCTCAGCGGACACCGCGCGCGGTGTTCGGCGCGGGCCACCATGCTGCGTCTGAGATCGGGGTCGCCGGTGAGCCGGTAAGTCGGGGGACGACGTCGGTGACCACGGAAACCTCGCCCCTCTCGATCGTCTGGTACCACGAGATCCAGGTCTCGATCTGTTCCCCGCTCATGCCCAGTCGCCATCGCCGCGCGAAGGCTTCCTCAACGCTCTCAGGCTCGTAGCGGTAGGGCCGACCGGTGGCCCGGGCGATCCGGGTGACCGCTTCGTCGAGGGTCAGGGCCTCGGGCCCGGTGATCTCCAGGATCGCGCCGTCGTGCTCGGAGCGGCGATCTTCGTCGAGGGCGACGGCCGTGATCACGTCGGCGATGTCCTCGTGGGTGACGAAGGCGGCCCGGCCGGTGCTCGCGGGGCCGCTCACGAGGAAGTCCTCGTTGGCCAGGGCGGCCGGCGTGGACGTGTAGAAGCCCGCCCGGAGCACCGTGTGCCGGATCCCGGCCCCTGCCAGGAACTGTTCGGTCAGCCACTGGTCGCGGGCGTTGATGTAGGTGGCGGTGGGCGCCGCGCCGACGAGGGACACATACAGGACCCGGTCCACGCCGACCGCGACCGCGGCCTGGACCGCGGTGGCGTGTTCCTCCAGTCGGCGCCCCGTGCGGTGTGCGGAGACCAGGATGAGGGTCGACGCGCCCTCGAGTGCCTTGCGCATGTCCGCGGCGTCGGCGTAGGCGGCCGGACCGCGTCGCTGGGCACCTGGCAGTTCGGGCATGCGGTCGGGGTTGCGTCCGACGAGGAGCTGGGGGACGCCGTGGCCGGCGAGTCGGGCCGCGATCCGGCTGCCCAGCGCCCCGGTCACCCCGGTGACCGCCACCGTGGCGTGGTTCTCCTCAGACATGAGAGTTTCCCTCCATGCGGGGCCGCCGCCGATCGCGGAACCCCTGCTTCCGATTATGTACTTGAACTGGCTCGCAGGCGGCGACGGATGGTGCCGATCACCTCGCCGGCGGCCACGTGCAGCGCCGCGCATACGGTGGTGATGCCGTACCGGACCTGGTCGTGGGTCCACCACCCGGGCATGCCCGGGATCATCGGCAGCACCGGAGCCGAGCGGTTCAGCGCCTGGATCTGCGACTACTCATCGGCGCACAGGACCAGTGCCTTCTGCGGCGGGTCGAAGCGCAGACCGACGATGTTGCGAACTTTGTCGTTGAACTGCGGGTGGTTGGACAGCTTGACGGTGCCCTACGTGGTGCGGCTTGAGTCCGAACGTCCTCCGGATCCGCCCCACGGCGGACCTCGACACCCCGCTCTGCGCCGCCATGGACGCTTGCGAGCAGTGCCTGGCGTCCTTCGCAGTGAGATCCAAGGGGCCCCGACCACCACTGCCTTCACCGCCTCGTCGGAGAATTCGCGCGGGGCACCCGTGCCAGGCTCCTCCGCCAGACGTCCAGGCGCCACTCCAGGAAACGGCGGCGCCACGTGCCCACCGACTGCGGCCAGATGCCGAGTTCGGCGGCCACGTGCCGGTCCGACTCTCCCTCCGCGCAGCCCCCTACGATCCAGCACCGCCGAGCCGGAGCCTGAGCCGAGGCCGCCCGCCGCGACCAGCGCACCGGTGTCTCGCGCTCGTCGTCGGTCAAAGCCACCTCGGCCGCCGGCCGTCCCATGCCCGCGGTGCGGGCAAGGCAACACGCATCCAACGAACTTCAGGCGCAGGACACCAGTGTCCGTGATCCTGTCCGTGTCATTCGCGGTCAGAGCACAGCTGCCGGTCAGGCTCATTGAGGACGCCCAACTCAGGTGACTTCGACGCGATCACGCGACACTAGTCGACCAGGTCACCCACGCAGAAGTACTGCATGTGCTTCAGCGCCGCCTTGCTGTGGAAATCCGCGAATTCCGCGGTCGCGTCCCGCCCGGCGAACATACGGGCAACGAACGATCCGCCCGGGTGGTGGTCTTTCCATTCGCTGAAGTCGTAGACCTTGCCCCCGATGACGATCCAACAGTCCTCGAAAGTGTTGTGCTGCGCGAGCTCGTCCTTGGTCACCTTCCGGTCACCGGTCCACGGCTTCTCCGGCTTCCACAGATTGCGCATCACATCCTTGCGCGCGGTGGCGATCACTTCCCGGTCGCGGAAGTCCCACGGTCCGAGCTTCTTCTTCGGCAGGGTGTCCCCGACGTTGCGCGCGTCGAAGTCGTAGATCCACGAGTCGTCGTTGCCGGCACGCTGCTCGTGGGCGAACAGCGGGAAGTCGCGCTCGTTGGCCGCTGCAAGCACCGCTTGGCGCTCGGGCGTGTCATCGGGTTCCAAGACCTTGAAGTTGAACTTGGACGCGAACTGGAAGCGACTCGCCCGGTAATGCCTGACGCGCTCGTAGTGCAGCAGCGCGCTGAAGACGTCGTCGCCGTGCAGCTTGAAGCAGCTGCTCAGCGCCGCGCCGTCCTCGAGGGTCTGGTTGACACCCTGACCGAACGTCGGGAGCATCGGGTGCGCCGCGTCGCCAAGCAGGCAGATCCGGCCTTCCTGCCAGTGTTCGAGCGCGTCCCGGTCATAAAGCCCCCACTTCGTCGGCTGCACCATCGCCGCGCCCATCGCGAGAACGTCATCCTTGCGAGGGTCGCCGGCGAACGCGCGCTCGGTGGTCTCGAGGATGTCCGAGTTGTCGATCGGCTTCCAGCCTGCCCAGTCCTCGGGGAACTCGGCCGAGTCCGGGGTGTACACGCCGTACCACACGTTGAGCAGTTCCCCGCCCCGGACCCAGTACGTCATCACCCAGGCGGTGTCGTGTCGACGGGTGTCCATGGTGTACGAGTCGATCGGATTGTGGTCGAGCGGGCTACCGTCCGGCTTTCGCAAGGCCGCGACCTTCTCGCGAGGTATCAACCCCCGGTAGCACACAACGTCTGTCCAGCGCGACTTCTCCTTGCCGGGCCAAGTCTCCTTCAGCACCTTCGAGCCGATCCCGTCGGCTCCGACCAGCACATCGGCGGTGACTGTCGTTCCGTCCTCGAAGACAGCCGTCGCGCAGTCCGCGTCCTGCCACAGCTTTACGAGGCGCTTGCCCATGTGGATGCGGATGGGGCACTTCACGCCGGAATCGGGTCCGAGCTCGCTCACCCGCTTGTGCAGGCACATCAGCAGGTCCTGCCGGTGCATGTGGTGGAAACCGCCACCCTGGCTCAGCAGTTCCGGCGTGTTGTACGGGATCGCCTTGCGGGACATCGATCCGTCGGCCAGGATCTCTCGGGACGCCTCCAAGACCGCCGCGCGCCCGCCGTCCGGCACGCCATCCGGGCCCTTGGGATCACCACCGTCGAGGTCGACGCCCAGCCAGTGGCACAAACGGGCACCGTTCGGAGAGATGTTCAGCCCGGCGCCGGCTGTGGTGGGCGTCGGGGTCTGCTCGTAGACGTCGATCGAATCGAATGCGCCGCCCGCTTCGCGGAGAGCCAGGGCAGCAAAGAGGCCGCCCATTCCGCCGCCGATGATCACGCAATGCATATTTCCTCCGGGTCGTCTTCGATTCGGGAAGCAGTCGCGTCGTCACGCAGAGCACGTTGCCGAGAGGTTAAGCAGCGGCGTCGTATGCCGTCCAATACCGAAATCGAGCGACCTTCATACCCTTCGTGAACCACGTTACGCCGTTCCGGCCGCTCTCCCTTTACGGCAGTTTGCAGATAGCTGCTGCCGGGCTATCTGATCATGGTGTGATGTCGGCGCACGTGTGCCCATTCCGGCGGCAGAGGCGGGCGCGGTGTTGATGGTGGCGGCGCCAGGCGGACCACCACAGCAGGCGGGAGGTGTCTCGTTGGGGTGGCCCAGGATCAGGCGCGCAGCGGCGGAGGGGTTCGTGGCTGCCGAGGGGAAGGAGGCCGGCCTCGGCGTGATCGTTCCGGCTGATTCGGACGGCACGTTCGAGGGCGACGACGGCCAGGAAGTGCACAGGCGACCAGGGCGACCACGCTCCGGCGGTGCCAGGAGTTCCAGCAGGTGACCTGGCCTTTCTCTAGGCGGCAGACCTCCTTCGCGCCCTGGAAGCCGTCCCCCCACCCGCCACCTGCGCCACACCGGCGACACCCGTCCCGCCACAGTCACCACTCCCGGGGCGAAGCAGCGGTAGTGGCCTGGGATCCGACGGTGTCCCGGTTGACCCACGCCCTCGCCCGCGGCTGACCCAAGGCCTGACCGCGTTGTGCTCGGCCCGCGCCAAGGTGCGTGAGCGTGTCCGGAAACCGGCCGCAGCCGCCTCGCCGGACGCGGGCGGACAGGTCGTCGTGGACCTCGAAGGAGTGCTGGTAGCGGGAGGTGCTTGTCGTACTCGGCCGGTATGACCGTCATCGAGACCGTTCACCAGGCTGTCGGCTTGGACCCCGGCTGTCGAAGCCGACGACGGGGTCCTAGACGGCGTCTGGGTCGCCGAACTGGCCGGTGACCTGCTGAGGGGCCGGCAGGCGGGGATGCGGCCGATCGTCCGCGAGGAACGGTCCATCCTGGTGCCCAGTTGCGGTTCACCGACGCCGACGGCCTGCGACCTGACCTATTTCGCGACCGCCGGCGTGCCACCCGTGAGGTTGAGCCGCCTGTATCGCGCGGACGACGTGCCCTGGCTCGTCGAGGCATTCCTTGATCACGTGCCCGCCACGCCGCTCGAGGCCGGGTGATCCCGGAAAACAGCCGACGCGATACCCGCACAGCACGAGCACCTGTTCCGATCCGGTATTGGTCCTCGCCGTGCAGCTGCGCCTAGCGTTGCAGTGAGACCGGATCCGCCGGCTACGCGGACGCTGAATTCGCATTCCCGCGATCTCCCCAGGAGAATTAGATGACTGATCAGCGCACCGTCGATTTGTTCGACAAGTTTATGGACCTGACGAGGGATTTCATCGTTCGTCACGGTCTTCAATACGAGGATTACGCCGCGGTCATGCAGTACATGATCCGGGTGAGCGACGCCGGCGAGTGGCCGCTGTGGCTGGACAACTTCCTCGAAGCGACGGTGGACACCACCAGCTACGGCGATGGGCCGTGGACACCAAGCGCTATCGAGGGGCCTTACTACAAGCCCGGAGCGCCACTGCTGAGCGAGCGGCCGTACACGCTGCCGATGCGGCCCAACGAGGCCGGCGAGAAGATGCTGTTCAAGGCCACCGTGCGCAGCCCGGGTGGGGAGCCCGTCTCCCAAGCGGTGGTCGATGTGTGGCAGGCCACGAGCGAGGGGCTGTACAGCTTCATCGACGTCGGCATGCCGGACGACTATGTGCTGCGCGCCCGCGTCCCCGTGGACGAGGACGGCGGCGTCGAGTTCCGGAGCATCCGGCCCGCCCCGTACGAGATCCCGAAGAACGGGCCGACGGGACACCTGCTGAACTCGGTGCTCGGGCGGCACACATGGCGCCCCGCGCACCTGCATTTCAGGATCACCGCCGAGGGTTACAAGCCGCTGGTCACCCAGCTCTACTTCGAGGGCGACCCCTACCTCGACAGCGACTGCGCAACGGGCGTCAAGCCGGGCTTGATCATCCCGCTGAGCAAGACCGACGTCGACGGTGACAGCTGGACCTGCGGCGAGTTCGCGTTCGTGCTCCAACCCCAGTAGTTGCAAGAAAGGAACCGCCACCCGGCCCCTTCAGCCGTAGATCGATCGGGGCGATGGCGATGTAGTTCGGGGTCGCGGTCGGCTGGTTGATCGTCGGGCTCGGCGGCATGTTCCGGCGCAGGACTGGCGGCAGCGATACCACGCCAGCAGAGGCAGTGGGCGATTCGTGCTGCCGGTGACGGCCGGGGCTGGACGACGGTGACGAGGCGGCGGATCTCGTAGGCGGTGAAGCGGATTGCCGCGCATGCCGCCAGTGAGGTCAGCAGGGCCCCCTATGTGGGCGGCTGGGCCGGCGCTGAGGGCGCGGTAAGGCGGGTCACAGTTTCCTCGCCGGGCTCACTGAGAACGGCAACGAGTCCGCTGACGCGGCGCAGGAGTCATGGCGACGGACGCTGGCTTTCTTCCGATCACACGTGCATCCGATACCAGGTCACTGGCTTGCTCGAACCACCGGTCCGGACTCAGCCCCGGGCCAGTGTCCCCCGGCCGACGGTATCGGGGACGCCTTGACACCGGCTACGCCGGCCCCGGCATGGCTCGTAGTGCGTGTCACGCTCCGCTGGGCGAGAGCAACGACTGTCCCCGTCGATGACAACAGCACGTCCGGGAGGCGTCGGCGCCGCGACGAGACGGTTGAGCTCGCGCGCGTAGTCAACGGCGTGTACCGAGCAGGGCCGCTCTTTCGTCCTGGGAACTGCTGGCTGCACGTGGTCTTGATACCCGCAGAGGCCGAGCGTCCCTGGATTCAAATTACGGTCCCTGTCCAATGAGGAGAACCCTTGTCATGATCGAGATCGAGCCGTCTGTGTCTTCGGCAGGGCTCGCGGGCTTCGTCCACGAGTGGCCTGCTTCACGCGTCGTGTTTGGGCCTGGCGTGATTTCGGTTGCCGCCAGTGAAGCAGTCCGGTACGGCAGCCGGATCGCCGTCATTCACGATCCGACCGCCAAGAGTGCTGCGGACCAGGTGACCGCCGATGCGGGAGGAAGGGTCTGCGCGCGCATCGGCGAGGTCCTGCAGCACGTCCCCATACACGCGGTGAGCGAGGCCGTGGCCATCATCCAGGACGCACGCGCAGAAGTACTGATCTGCATCGGCGGTGGCTCGGCCACCGGCCTCGCCAAGGCGGTCGCACGAGACCTCGAGTTGCCACTGGTCGCCGTTCCGACCACCTACGCCGGCAGTGAGATGACCTCGATCTGGGGACTGACCCAAGGCGGGAGGAAGACCACCGGACGAGCAACGACGGTCCGGCCCCGCACCGTCGTCTACGACCCCGAATTGACGCTGGGTCTGCCCACAGCAATCTCGGTGACGAGCGGCATCAACGCGATCGCGCACTGCGTGGAAGCCCTGTACGCCAGCGACTCGTCCCCGCTGACACGACTGGCCGCCGCCGAAGGAATCCGATCCATGGCTCAAGCCCTACCGACCATCCTCGAACGACCCCATGACATCGACGCCCGCGCCTACGCACTGCGTGGCGCCTGGCTCTCCGGATGGTCCCTGGAGGTCTCCACCACCGGACTACACCACAAACTCTGCCACGTCCTAGGAGGCATGCTCAACCTGCCACACAGCCCCCTCCACACCGTGCTCCTCCCCTACACCGTCGCACACATCACACCGGCCGCCGTCGCCGAAACCCAGACCGTGCTCGAAAGCCTCGGTATCACCGGACTCGTCACCGACGCCGGAGGCCTGATCTGGGAACACCACCGGCTCCTCGGGGCACCCACATCACTCGCCGCGATCGGCATGCGCGAGACCGACCTGGACCCAGCGATCGCCGAGGTCTCCGCAGTACTGGCGGATCGCGCGCTCCCACCACGCCCGGCTGGACCCGCCGACCTCCACGACTTGATCCGGGCTGCCTTCAACGGCAACCGACCTGCGCCATGGTGTTGAGTTGGGGAGGCGGTATTGGCCAGCGGGCCGCGCCGTAACAGTGACCAGACGCCCTCCACTGGATTCAAATCCGGCGCGTAGGAGGGAAGGTGCACGATGGTGAGCCAGTCGTGTTCGTCCGCGTACGGGCGCATCCCGGCGGCCCGGTGGGTGTTGAGATTGATGCCCCTATGTTGCATCAACCGGTCCCGGTCTTCGGCTGGGGCAGCGGTGTGGCCAGTCCTCGCGGCGCAGCCGGACCGTCGACGCGTTGCCCCCGTGCCGTGCAAACAGCAGGACGATTCACCATGGCCGGCGGTTTGCTGGACCGGCAGCTGACAGCAGAAACAGGCAATGACGAGCGAGCAGAGCAACCCCACTGCCCCCGCCGGTACGACGGCCGGCGAACTCTCACTCGACGGCTCCACGCTGCTCCGCCGCCGACGGCGGGTTCTACGGCAGCTCGGCTTGTGCGTACTCGTGCTCGTGCCGTGGACCATCTACCTGGCGGTGTCGCTACCGGATCGCTTTGAGGCCCGGCACTGGCCCTGGGTGTGGACCGGCTTCGACGTAATGCTGCTCGTGACACTGGCCGGTGCGGGAGCGGCGGTGCGGCTGAGACGCCAGGTCCTGGTCCCGTTGTCGTTCGTGGCAGCCACTCTCCTCCTCTGCGATGCCTGGTTCGACGTTTCCCTGAGCTGGGGAAAGGAGGATGTGTGGGCGAGCGCCGCCTCGGCCGTGCTGGTTGAGCTGCCTCTCGCCGTCCTGCTCATCATGCGGGCGCGACGGGTGCTGAAGATATCGGTGGAGCTGGCCTGGCAGCAGCTCGGCCTGGCGGGAGATCCACCGCCGCTGCACAAAATGCCGTTGCTCGCTGCCCTCGCATCATCACGGAGCAACGAGGCTGCCATAAAGGGGGCCGAAGACGTCTAACGTCACCCAACGCGACTTCGGTCACCACCCGCTGCTGTGCTTCCTGGACAACACCGGCGACGCCTTGGCCGGCCTGCCCAGGGCGGGCAATGCCGGGACCAACGCCGGATGCCGCGGAGTTTCTCGGTCGTCGTATGTCGAGGCAGGCCTTTGCCAGGCCTCGATAGCGGGCTTGGTACAGGTCGGTGAGGGCGACTGCCTGGCGGATGGTGCCTTCGACGCCGCCGCGCAGGGCGTAGTCGGTGTTCCAGTCCTTGGTCTGTTGTTGCGCACGACCGGTTCGTAGGGGCTCGACCATCTCTTGGGGATGTAGGGATGAAGCGCTCGGCGGTCCTCAGCGACGTGGCCGACACCAGTGGCCGGGCCATCTTGAACGCGCCTATCGCTCCGGAGGCGCCGGGCCCATCGGTTGTTTCTCCTGGTCACCGCTGTGATCATGCGTGATAATGCGCCTTTTGGCCGCGAATAGGCCGGACGGGCGGTGGGGGTTACGTTGAATGGAAGCGGACCCCCTCGATGACCCCGTGTTCGAGGTCTGGGTACGTCAGATTGGTCCCGAGGACCGTCTCGCCCTGCAGTCGCACCTGGATGTTGAGCCCGCCAGTGCCCGATTCCGGTTGATCCTGAGATGCCACGCTCACGTTACGGGCCACATCCGAAGGGGGCCCATCGGACACTTCGGCGGCCCGACCTGGCTGCCCGATTTGCCGGTCAAGCGTAGGGCCCCCTGATCATGCCCGCCCCCGGCCAAAACCCCTGCGCCGCCCTCGCTACGGCTGCCCGGGCAGGCCACGTCCCTGAGCGAGCATTTCACTCGGTGATTCGAAGTGGCGGACTAGCGCGAGCATGGCCGCGTCGTCGGTGAGTTTTGCGCCGGTGTGCTGATAGAGGTCGGCGATCAGTGCATCCAGGAGGCCGTCGGGCTCCCGTGGGGTGGGGCGTGACAGCCGCTGCAAGGGATCATAGAAGGCGCCGTGCCGGTCGCGAGCCTCGGTGACGCCATCGGTGAACAGCACAAGGGCTGCGCCAGCAGGCAGGTCGAATCGGTCGACCGGGACCTGCGGGGGGCCGAGATCAGCAAGGCCCAACGGTAGTGATGGGGAGGCCGGCTCCAGCTCCCGGGCCTTGCCACCGTCGACGAGCAGCGGCGCCGGGTGCCCCCTGTTCGCCATGCTGAGGGCGGTGAAGTCACTGGAGATCTCGGCGACGACGGCGGTGGCGAAGCCCACCGGGTCGTTACCGCCTGCGTTCAGGCGGTTCATCGCCCGCTCCAGTATCCGAATCACCTCCGGCAGGTCCCGCGCCCAGTCGGCGGCCTCGCGGAAGGCGCCCAGCAGCACGGAGACTGCTTCGACTGCTCCCAATCCCTTGCCGCGGACGTCCCCGATCATGAGCCGGACGCCGTGCGAGGTGTCCTGAATGGCGTACAGGTCGCCGCCGATGGCGCTCTCCTCATGCGCGGCGAGGTAACGGGCGGCAATGGCCAGCGGGCCGATGCGATCCGGCGGGAGGGGCAGCACAGCGTTCTGGACCGCCTCCGCTACATCGCGGGCCGAACGAAGCGATCGCCGGTCGCGCGTGATCAGCCGATTGATAACCGCGGCAACTGCGGTCAACACCACAATGGTGATCAACCGGATGACCTGGGACTCGCTGGGCGGGCCGTACCAGACGGTCAGCCCAACACCCGCCCCAAGGACCACCAGCCCGGTGGCGATCGTGCCCGCGAAGGACATCAGGGGGGCCGCGGCCACCGGCGCCGCTGCCGCCAGCGGGTAGCCCACGGCCAGGTCACGGGCGGGAACAGTGACGATCACTGCGGCGACGATCAATGCGACAGGGAGCAGCGTGCGCCAGCGGGGGCGACCGCGCACACCTCCACCCTTGACGACCCGTCTCGGGTATCCAAACCCGCTCACAGGATTCCACTACCCGTCCTGGCCGTGGCCTAAAGCGTCTCTGATTGGCTTAGCGAGCCTGAGCGTGCTCAGCCTTGGGAGCCAATCGCCTTCGTGCCCTGGTACTGAACGGCAGAAGTCGCCAGCCCGCGTGGCACGTCCCTCCGGACGCTGGTCGACCGGGCCGCAAGACCCGACCGAGGAGGGTGCCCGACGTCGCCTGGGCGCCGAGCGTGCGCGTAGCACTCTGCCACAGGTTCACTACGCTTCGCTAATCCAACTGGTGAGCCTGTCCCGCCCCGTCGGCAGCCATCTCGCCCCTCGCCCGTGTGGGCATCCTGCGCATCACGACGCCTTTATTCCTTCCCGACAGCGACAGGGGTAAGGGTTGGGGTATCGGAACGCGTTAGGGCCGCACCAGGGATTCGGGTGCGGCCTCATATATGCGGTCCATCTGGGCGATGCGGTCAATTCTCCGAGGGGATGCGGGCGACGATCTCCCGCGCCAGCCGGTCCGCCTCGTGGGACATCCCGCCGTCCTGGGCCGGCCGGCGTCGAGGAGCACATCGCCCTGCTGCAGCCAGCTCACCAACTCGACCGCTTCCCCGGATCGCCTGCGCCGGGCTTGCCCGGTGCCGAGCGCGGAGGCCCTCCGACGCGCAACAACTTAAGGCCGGCCCGATCCCCCGCCGCACCGGCTGCTGGCCCCCGCCCGCCCCAACCCTTCTCTTTCTGCTTCGGGACGGCTGTGAGAGGCGCATAGGGGGATGTCAGCCCCCGACCACGCCCAAAGAGGCCTGGTGACCTGCACAGATGCGAGGCCGGCCAAGCGGCTCGCGCACGAGATATTGCAAGTGATCGTGCAAGAGATGCCGCAGGAGATAACGCCGACGATCTTGGTCGGCGATGGTCGGCGAGCAGTTGAGGACTTCCACTTCGCCGACGTGGAGGGATCTCACCCCCCCCCGACCGCCGGCGTGTCAGTGTCGGTCGCGAGTTGGGTGAGAGATGCCTTCTGATCTTGGTCAGGTCAGGCGGGGTTGCCGCAGCATTTCTTGTACTTGCGCAAAGAGCCGCACCAGCAGGGGCTGTTGCGGGGCGGGGGCCATGTTTGGGTCTGGCCTCGGGCCGCGAGGTCGGCGGCGTATGCGGCGCGGGTGTCCCCGTCCTGCGGGGAGAGGGCCTCGGTACGGGTGAATTCCTCGAAGTCGTTCACGCTGCCCTGGGCGATGCCCAGATGCGGTTCGCCTTCCTCGGACAGGCGCAGCAGGATCTCCTCGACGCGGCGGATGTGATCGTGGTGATCGGCCCCGTAAGCATCTTCCAGTACAGGCCATCGGGCGAGGAGCCCTGTGAACTCGGGCTCGGGCCAAAACAGTGCGCAGGTCATGCGGGGCCTTAACAGGGCGGCGCGGCGTGCGGCGGCCTCGGCGGTGAGTTTCTCGAACTCGGCTTGCAGGACGTCTAGGTCACCGCTCTCGGTGGCCCTGAGGTGGTCTGGATCGTGCAGGTCGTCCAGGGTGCCGGGTCCGCGCAGGAGAGCCGGACCGTGCAGGTGGAGTTCGTCGGCGAGATGGTCGAGGTCGTCGTGTGGCTGGCCATGCCGGCGCCTGACCCGGTGGCGGCCGATGGCAAGCATCTCAATCCCGCTGGGGTCGGGAGAGTCCTCGACTCCGGTGCGGGTGAGCGGTGCGGCTGGGCCAAGGAGGTGGGTGAGGCCCGCGGTGAACCAGTTGGCGGCGTCCTGGAGTTCGCCGGCGGTTTCGAAGGTCTCGGCGACGACGTTCCAGGCCCCGGCATCGGTGGGGTGCTGACGCCGCAGTCGGGTGGCCGCGTCGCGGGCCTCGCTGGTGCGTCCGGCGTCCCACAGGGTGCTGATGCGGTACGCCTCGATCAGGTGCGGCTCTTCGCAGCCCGTATCCAGCAGCTGCTGGTAGAGGGCGAGAGCGCGGTCGTGCCGGCCGGCATCGCTCCAGCAGCCGGCTGCGTCGAGGAGGATGTCCTCGCGTTCTTCGGGATATTGCCGGGCCAGTGCCTCAAGCCCCTCCGCTTCCCGGGCGGGATTCCGCTCGACGGGGGCGGTGCGTTGCGGGCTTGGGCGACGCTTGCGGGACATACGGCCACATTACCGGCGGGACGTTGACCCATTGGGCCGGTGTCGAAAGGCCGCTGGGAGCGGGTGAGGGAACGCGGTCCGACCCTGCCGCCGGCGCCGCGGTGAGCCGGGCCGGACGACGCTGGCGATCCCTCACCCGCCACCACACCATCACCCAGCAATAACAAGTTCAAGCGCAGGATCTCTTCTTCCCGCTCGGTCAAGTGAGCCGGGTAGCGGTTCACCGGCTTTCTCCGAGGATGCCCCGGCCTTCAGGCCGGGGAGGAATCGGACTCCTGCGGAGCAGGGCAGGGACAGCCGGATCGCCGTCAGGGCGATCCGGCGTCCACCCCGCACGGCCGTGATGCCGCCCACAACGGTCAAGAACTCTCAACTGTCAGTCCTCCCAGGTAGGTTCGGATGCATGACGACAGAAGCGACCACGAAGGACACCGGGCATGCCCGGTACACCTTCCGTGTACGCCTGTCGAAGACAGCCCGGCGCGCACTCGAAGCCGAGTGGGATCGCTGCCGCTGGATCTGGAATGAATGCGTGGCCAAGTCCCGGCAGGCCCACGCGCAGAGCAGAGCGGGCGGCGAGAAGTTGACGTGTGGTCCGGCGCAGCTGGACAGGATGCTGACCGACGCCCGCGGGGTGATGCCGTGGCTGGCTGAGGGCGCGAGCGTGCCGCAGCAGCAGGTGATCCGGGAGTTCGCCAGGTCGAGGGCGAAGGCGCTGAAGGACATCAAGGACGGGCTTGCGCAGCACCGCCGGGCGGGGATGCCCCGCTTCAAGCGCAAGCGTGACAGCCGACCGTCGCTGAACTACACCCGGCGCGGTTTCCGCCTCAAGGACGGTCGTCTGCACCTTGCGGGCCAGATCGTGCTGAGCGTGGTGTGGTCGCGGGCTCTTCCGGCCGACCCGTCGAGCGTGCGCGTGTACCAGGACACGCTCGGACATTGGTACGCCTCCTTCGTCGCCCCGGCCCAGGTCGAGCCGCTTGTTCAGACCGGCCACGTCCTGGGCGTGGACTGGGGTGTGAAGGAGACCGCGACCACCACGGATGACGCCTACGACCTTCCGCATGCCGAACACGGCAAGCGGTCCGCTCAGCGGCTCGCGAAGTACCAGCGGATGATGGCCCGGCGCCGGCGACCGAAAGGACAGCGTGCATCCACCGGCTACCGGAAGGCGCAGGCACAGGCAGCGAAGCTGCACAGGAAGGTCGCGCGGCAGCGTGAGGACACCGGCCGCAAGTGGGCCAAGGCCGTCATGCGCGATCATGACGGAGTGGCGGTGGAGGACTTCCGCCCGAAGTTCCTCGCGAAGACCACCATGGCCCGCAAGGCGGCCGACGCGGCCATCGCGGCGACGAAGCGTGCCCTGATCGAGATGGGCCGCAAGCACGCACGGGACGTCCGTCTGGTGCACCCGGCGCACACCACGATGGACTGCGCAACGTGCGGGGCGAGAACCAAGCACGCACTCCCTCTCTCGATGAGAACGTATGCCTGCACGGTGTGCGGAGCCGTGTCCCCCAGGGACAAGAACTCCGCCCGCGTGATGCTGGTCCGGGCGGGTTGGAACCCGGACGGTGTCGAGGGCGTAAGACCACCTGAGCCGCTGGCTCCGGTGGCGGCCTGAGCCGTACATCCCCGCTCAACCCTGGAGGGTGGAGAATCCCCTCCCTTCAGGGAGGGGAGCCTTCAAATCTGGAGCGCCAAGGCCCGGGCCTGGCGGCGTAGTTCCATACGTGCTGCACCCTCCCGCCGGGCAACCTCGGTCTGGGTCGGCCACACTTTTCCGAACCCTCCGTCGGGGCGTCGGGGCCAGCACCGGTGCGGGACCGTGGCGACGCAGCGGCTGCCACACCGCCGCCATCGAGCAGTCGATCTGACCTTCCAGGGATCAGCGCTCTGATACGCCCAGGGCCCCGCTGGCCTCCACCCAGCCGCCCGAGGGCACACCTTGGGACGTTTTCGCAGGCCTCGTGGAGGTGAGGTCGTCCATTCCACCTTCTCGCCAAGCACGGCGCCAGCATTCCACCTGCCGCTCACTCGCCCGCAGATCCTTCGCGATCAGCGCGTTCTTCTCACCGAGCGGAACCTTTCGATTCCGCTGTGGGGCGCCGTCCTTCATGCCATCTCCCGTCGGCCTGGGGCGAGCGCACGCCGATCGGGTTCGGTTCGTCTATCCACGACCAGTGCTGTCAACGTCGGCCCGAAATGTTCCGGAAACGCGACGTGACATATGAGACATCAGATGGTTCTGACTGCTAGATCACACTATTCAATGCCTAACGAACTATTTCCAGCCGGCCGCAGTTCAAGATCGATAGGCGTTTGTGCAGGTGAAGGCCTTGATCAGTGTTCGACTCGGCGCACACACCCTGGAGTTCGGGCCATGCCGAGGCAACAAAAACCCGCCGGGTACGTTCGGTCAGTCGGCACAAACCGGTGCAGACAACACGAAGGAGTGAACTTCCATGCGTGGATTCCATATTCGACTGCGTGTCCGTGACTACAACGGCGACGACTGGGGCTACCGCGGCTGGGGCCACCGTCAGGGTTGGGGCCACCACGATGGCTGGGGCGACTCCGATGGCTGGGATGCCGACGATGACCGTGGCGGCTGGGGCTGCGACGACTGACGCGCTTACCCATTGAACAAGAGGGGCCAGCAGGCCACCGGCCCTGCTGGCCCCTCTGGTGAGGCGGAAACGCATGGCACGTGGGAGCGGAGCGGTGTCCGCAGCAGAGAACCTCACAACCACCCCTGGGGTACACCCATACCCGCGAACCCTGACCTGGCACGCCGTCATCCGGCGCTTTGGGCCGTGGGCACGAACGGAATGGCTCGGACTGACGGCCGGCGGATTCTTCATGGTCGCCGGAACCGCCTCCGAAGCCCTCTCCACCTGGTTGGTCAAGTCCCTGGTGGACGATGTCCTCACGTCGCATCACTTCGCCGCGTTCTGGACGCTGGCGTCCGAGATCGTTGCCACTGCGTTGGCCGGAGGGCTCGCCACATTCGGCGGCAACTACATGGTGGCCCGCACGGGCGAGCGGATTCTCAGACGGCTGCGCACGCACGTCTTCCGTCACGTGCACAGCCTGTCCGTCGACGTGATTGCCGAAAAACGGCTGGGTGACCTGATCTCCCGCCTGACCGCGGATGTCGGCGCGGTGGAACAACTCGTCGCCTCCGGTTTGCTGGCTGCCGTGTTCCAACTGGTCAGTGCGGTCGTGTTCGCTGCCGCCGCGTTCTATCTGAACTGGCAGCTCGCCCTCGCCGCCCTGGTCGTCGCGCCCGTTTTCTGGGGCGTCAGTCGAGGCTTCTCCTCCCGCTTCGCTGCGTCCGCTCGCGCAACACGCGTCGAGCAGGCCGCTCTCACCACCGTGGTCCAGGAAAGCCTGTCCAACGCCGCTCTGGTCCAGGCGTACAACCAGCAGGCACACGAGGTGGAACGGCTGGACAAGGCGGGTGGCGCGCTGATGCGCGCCCAGCTCCGGGCTGCCCGCCTGGGAGGGGTGTATGGGCCCCTCCTGCAGGTCGTCGAGGTCCTTGGCACGCTCCTCGTCATAGGACTCGGCGCATGGCAGATCTCCACCGCCCACCTCACCTTGGGCGGACTGCTTGCGTTCGTCGGGTTCCTGTCCCAGCTGTACGGCCCCGTGCGCGGGCTGTCCCGTATCCCCTCCGGCGTCTCCACAGCCAAGGCCGGAGTCGAACGACTCACGGAAATCCTCGACACCGAACCGACCGTCACCGAACCGGGGAACGCCCGGTCCCTGAAGCACGCGAAGGGGCACGTTGCCTTCGACCAGGTCACCTTCACCTACCCCGGAACCGAACGCCCAGTACTGCGCGGCCTGTCGTTCACCCTCAAGCCCGGTGAGACACTGGCCGTGGTGGGGCCCAGCGGCAGCGGCAAGTCCACCATCGCCCGGCTGCTGCTCCGATTCGCCGACCCCGACCGCGGCTCTGTGAGCCTCGACGACGCCACCGCGGACGAGCTGTCCCTGAACGCGCTCCGTGAAAACGTCACTTTGCTCCCCCAGAACACCACCCTCATCCACGGCACGGTGAGCGACAACATCGCTTACGGCACCGAGCAGGCAACGCAGGAACGCATCCGCGAAGCCGCGCGCGCCGCCCAGGCCGACGAGTTCATCACCGCACTGCCGAACGGCTACCAGACGGTTGTCGGCGATCATGGGCACCAACTCTCCGGCGGTCAGGCACAACGGATCGCCATCGCCCGGGCGATCCTGCGCGACACCCCCGTCCTGATCCTCGACGAACCCACCGCGGCCCTCGACGTCGAGTCCGCACAAAACATCATCAAACCCCTCCTCCAGGCCGACCATCGGCCGACCATCATCCTGATAACGCACCACCTCGAGTTCACCGACTGGACGGACCACGTCCTGGACCTGCATTGAGTTGGTCCGAAAAATGGCTCGTCTGTCGCTTTCCTGGGTCGCTGACCAGAGCTGATGCAGAGAACACGCCGTACCACAGGTACGTTTGGGCTTGCGAAAGAACGAAACGGAAGAACCTGCATACGGCGTGCCCCGGGACATGGGCGGTTCGTGCTGCGCGACGATCTGGCACTCCAAGGGCTACGACGACGGCAACACCACCATGGCCAACCGCATCGTGGAACGGGCATGGGAGTGGACCGACCACGGCCGCCTTCCCCTGATCGTCGACGCGTCCTCGTGCACCCTGGGCATCGCCCATGAGGTGGTCCCGTACCTGACCGAGGAAAATCTGCGCAAGCACAAGGAGCTCACCGTCGTCGACTCCCTGGTGTGGGCGACCACGCAACTGCTGCCTCACCTGGAGATCACCCACAGGGTCGACAGCGCGGTCATCCACCCGACCTGCTCCATGCACCATCTCGACGACGTCGAGCACCTGCAGGCCATCGCGGCCGCCTGCGCCGACGAGGCCGACACCCCCGTCTATGTCGAGTGCTGCGGATTCGCCGGCGACCGCGGCATGCTCCACAAGGAGCTCACCGAATCCGCCGCCAAGCATGAGGCCGAAGAAGTCACCTCCCGCCACTACGACGCGCACTTGTCTGCGAACCGCACGTGCGAGATCGGCATGAAGCACGTCACTGGCCGCCCCTACTACTCGGCACTCATCGCGCTGGAGCGAGCCACCCGCCCGAGCCCCCGCGCCCACTGACTCCCGCCCTCTCTCGTTGTCTCTCGGTGTTCGCGACACACCTCCGACACACTCAGCTGACGGCCCAAGCCGAGCTGGCCAGCCACGCAGACCCACATCCGGCCCCCCGACGTCCGACACGTCTCGCGAAGCGAGGGAGCGGCGCACAGGCTGGATGGTGGAGGTGGGTTGCCGTGGCGCACAACGAAGCCATCTCGCCCGTCGAGGATGCTGCAGCATTCGAAACTCTGTTCCACCAGTCCCCCACAGGCCTGCTGATCTTGGACCCGGAACTGCGGATCCTGCGGATCAACCTCACCAGTCCGGTTCTGCACGAAGCGCCCCCTGAAGAGATCATCGGCCGACACTTCACCGGCGAATACGACTTTTCCGCACCCGGTGAGGTGGAGGCAATGCTGCACGGCGTGCTGGAGAGCGGCGCTCCCGCACGGGGGCGACTGGTGGGGGTGCGTCCGAAGGGCGCGCCGGGGCCGGAGTACCTGTTCTCCGTCTCGGCATCTCGTCTGGAGAGCCCACAGGGGAGGATCGTGGGGGTGCTGGTGGAGATGCTCGACGTCACCGAACGCGAAAAGGTAAGCGCCCGCCTACATGTCGTCGGCTCGGTGCGCGAGCACGTGGGACAGACCCTCGGCGTGGTGGCCACCTGCGAGGAACTGGTGCAGACGGTGGTGCCCGACTTCGCCGACATCGCCGTGGTGGAAGTGGTGGACGCAGTGATACGGGGCGAGGACCCTCCGCCGAGTCCTCTGGGACGGGAGGTGCCGCTGCGCCGTGCCGCCTTCGGCCACAGCGGCGGCGACGAGCAGATCCAGGCACATCCGGTGGGTGACGTGCGCGCTCTGCCGTTCCCGACGCCCTACGCCCAGACGCTGGCCGACCTCAAGCCCCGCATTGTCGCCTTGGGCCCCGACACGCCCTGGCTGGCCGCCGTCCCGCCACGCGGCGAGGCGATCCGCGCATCCGGTGCCCGCTCTCTCATCACAGCACCCCTGACCCTGCGTGGAACCGTGCTGGGGCTGCTGAGCCTGTACCGCACCGACGAGGCGGACGTCTTCGACACGGACGATGTCACCCTCGCCGTCGCCATGGCCGCTTACACCGCCCTGTGCATCGACAACGCCCGCCGCTACACCCGGGAACACGCCATCGCCCTGACGATCCAGTGCCATGTGCTGCTTCCCCGCCCCGCGACGCAGACCACCGTGGAAACCGCGCACCTGCACGTGCCCTCCGAGGTGGGCGGGGGCGGCGGGTTCGACACCTTCGCCCTGCCCGGCGCCCGCACCGCACTGGTGGTCGGCGAGGTCGCCGGCCAGGGCATCCTCGCGGCCACCACCCTGGGACAGATGCGGACCGTCCACCACTCCCTGGCCGCACTCGACCTGGAGCCCGATGAACTCGTCGCACGCCTCAACGACACCGCCATCAGCCTGGCCCAGGAACGCGCGGCTCTCCCGCCCGGCGACCCCCTGCACCGGCAGCCGCTCACGGGAAGCTGCGTGTACGCGGTCTACGACCCTTTCGCCCGGACCTGCACCATCGTCCTGGCCGGCCACCCCCCACCCGTCATCGCCCATCCCGACGGGAGGACCGAGGTCCTCGACCTGCCGAGCGGACCTCCCTTGGGCAGTGTCGAGGGCCCCCCCTTCGCCGCCACCACGGTCTCTGTCGCCGACGGCAGTGTCCTCGCCTTCTACACGGCGCCCCTCCTGCACACCTCCCTGTCCCCGGACGCCCTCCAACGGGTGCTGGCCCACCCCGACCGGCCACTGCAGGATCTGTGCGATGACGTGCTCTACCGGCTGCGGGACGACGACATCCGCCACGGCGACGTCATCCTCCTCCTCGCCCGCACCCACGCATTCCCCGCCGACCAGATCGCCGCGTGGCATCTCGACGACCACCCCGAAGCCGTCGCCACGGCACGCGCCCACGCCCAACACCAACTCACCCTATGGGGAGTGGATGAGGAAACCGCCTACACGACCGAGATGATCGTCAGCGAACTGGTCACCAACGCCGTCCGCTACGGCACCCCGCCCCTACGGCTGCGGCTCATCAAGGACCGCACACTCGCCTGCGAGGTCCACGACGGCAACCCCCTCGCGCCGCGACTGCGCCACGCGAAGACCATCGACGAAGGCGGGCGCGGCCTGTTCATCATCGCCCAACTCGCCCAGAACTGGGGCGTCCGCTACTCCCCCGACGGCAAGACCGTCTGGGCCGAGCAGATTCTCTGACCCAATCGATCAGCGTGAGGCAGGTCTCAGAAGGCATCGCAGTCCACCTGCGGCCGGCAATGGGCCGAACGCGGTGGCCGACACAAGGACCCGGACCGCGAGCCACGGCCCCGCCGACGGGCGACCTACACCCGCCCCCACGGGGTCCGACACCTCTTCGCCGCCTACGACTTGGCCCGGGACCACCTCTACGGCCACATCAAGCCCAGGAAGAACCGGACCCGGTTCCTGGAGTTCTGCCGCTACCTGCGCAGCCTCTACCCGCCCAACATCCGCATCGCGATCGTGCTCGACAACTTCTCCCCGCACCTGACGACGAAGAAGGACACCAGGGTCGGCGACTGGGCCACAGCCAACAACGTCGAGCTCGCCTACACACCGACCAACAACTCCTGGCTCAACCGCATCGAGGACCAGTTCACCGCCCTGCGCTACTTCGCTCTCGACGGCACCGACCACGCCAGCCACAAGGAGCAGGGCGGGACTGTCCCCGTCCTGCAGCTCGCGGGAGTGTCATGAATCCTGATAGACCCCAGCCGGGCAGACGTCTGGGGAGTGCCCCGGCCCGACCGACCTGAAGTCGGCGCCCGTACAGGTGCGACTGCTGGATGCGGCGGTGCTTGACCAGGCTCCCGGCCGAAGTGCGCGCCGCCGCGCAGCTCACTGGGCTCTGCGGCCGGTGCCCTTGCTCCTGCCGCACACCGCACCACCGGCGGTGCGACTGACCGCCCTCGTGCTGGCTGCGCACACCTCCCCCGAGGTCCAGCATCAGGCCGACATGGACGTCCTCGCGCGGCTGTGCGGCCACTCTCCCCATCAGACCGCAGAATTGCTCGACCGGCTGACGACCGTCCGCGTCCTGGCCGCCTGGCACCACCACCGGGACACCGACGAAGTCCTGTGGCAACTCCCCCACGCATGCACTCCAACCCGCTCTGCAGTACACCCCAGACCGCACCCCATGCGCCGACCCTGAAGCTCAGCCCGAGCGAAAGACATCACTCCAGAGAAACAACACACTTCCCTCACCCGTACTATCTCTGTGGAAGGGCTATTTGCAGCAGTGACCGTTGCTGTCCTCAGACGCCAGCCCGAGCACACGCGCCTGGCTCTGCGCCTACGCCAAAGACCTGGCCGAGCAAGCCAGGAATTCCGAGAAAGGTCAACACCATGTCGGAGAGCACAACGGCCACCACCGAGCTGACATCGCAGTACGCCGCCCAGGTGATTAGCGATCTCGAACGCAACGCCAAGGAGCAGGAACGCATCAGCGCGGACATCGCTGCGCTGCAGGAGCAGTTGGCAGGCCTGCAGCACGACCACTCCGTGCTGGTCAACGTGCAGCAGGTGCTGGGCGTTTCGCCCACGCCGGTGCAGCCTGCGGCCGCCCCGGCCAGCTCCACCGTGCCGGCTCCTCGCAACAAGAAGACCGCTGGTGAGCCCGGCGCCGGCAAGCGGACACGGGCGAAGAAGGCCGCCGACACCCAGGACCGCACGGTGGCCAAGAAGTCCGCCACCAAGAAGTCCGCCTCCAAGAAGACGACGGCTGGGAAGAAGCCCGCGGGTAACGCCGCAGCCGTGAAGGCGGACCAGCCCACGCTCGTCGAGCTCATCCGCAGCCACCTCACCGAACAGAGCGACCCGCGCTCCGCGGCAGAAGTCGCCACCGCTCTCAGTACGGCGCATCCCGAGCGCGGGATCAAGATCACGGTCGTGCGCACCACCCTCGAAGGGCTGGTGGCCAAGAACCAGGCGCAGCGCACCAAGCAGGGCGCCTCCGTCTTCTACACCGCCCCCAACGCGGCCGAGCAGCCGGCGGCACCCGTCGCGGGCGAGGCGCAGGCCGAGCAGGCTGAGTAAAACCGTTGGGCAGCGAGCCGCCGCTGCGGCGGCAGCTCGCTGTACTGGCCGTTAGAAGAGCGCGGCTCCAACGAGCGAACCAGCAGTGGTGTCGGCGCGGGCCTTGACCGAGAGATGCTCACGTCGAGGAGATCGAGCTGTCTTGCGGCGTCAGCCGCGGTCCTCAGCCCGGTGCGAAAAAGCGGGCTCCGCTGACGACGGTGTCCCCGGCTCTGGTGGCCCGCACGTACATGTTGAGCTCCTCCGGCCCCGGACCACCGTCGCAGTAGACCAGCCAGCCCAGGTCGCGGTCCTCGATGTACTGGATCACCTCTGCGTCGACCTCGGATACCGTCCGGCCGATCAGCCGGATACCGTCCAAGTCGACCTGGGGCTCTGTACGCCCGTGCACGGTCACGGCCGCCAGGGTGGGAAACCCTTCCGGATACCAGTAGTGGGCGGTCACCCGTCCTCCCCGCCGACGCAGGGGTACTCCACCCGAACAAGCGCCCCGACGACAAGAACGGAACGGCAGCCTCACAGGACGGCCGACCGCACGAGAGCCGGTATCCGAGGAAGGCTCAGGGCACCGCCCCGACGCTAACTGATATTGATGTTGAAGGTGGAGACGCTGCCGTCCGCATTCGTCAGCGTGACCGGCCCGAAGGTGATGATCACGAAGGATTTGCCTCCCGGGCCCTTGTAATAGCCAGTCGCCCCGGTGACCCGGACAGCCAAGGCCACGAGAGTCGAGGCAGCCCGCTCATCGGCACTGATCTTGGGCTGGGCCAGGGCGGGATGCCCGTTGGCTTCCGCCCAGTCGCGGAAGCTGCGGGAGTCGCGGCTCATGTCGGGGAGGATGCTCTCGTTGGCCCAGGCCCACAGCCATGAGCCCGAGCCCGGGCTGAAGCTGCCGAGGATCTGTGCAGGCGCAGTCGCAGTCTTATCGGGGAAGGTCCATGTGATGATGCCGGTCGTCTGGTCCAGGTCCCAGCGGTCCGCTGAGCCTAGGCCCCAGGACATGTGGGCACGAGCCAGCTGTTCGATCATGTCTTCGCCCTGCAGCAGAAGCACACTCAGGTCGGCTCGCTCCCCGGCCTGACCAGCGCTCTCCGCCTCATTGGCTCGCTTGAACATTCCCATGCTGCGGAGTCTGCCAGACGCCCCTGACTAGTCCGACCGCGCACGCCTGTCACCCCGGAGAAACCGGCGGTCTGGGAGCGCCGGGGCCATTAACCTCCGCTGCAGCCATCAACGCCGAACGCTCAGCTGGACTGGCCCACTGAACCCCTCAGTCACAGCTGCAGCGTGGGTGGCGGTGCGGTGAGCGGGATGCTCCTATGGCTGTCAAGCCGCTGGAGCCAGGTCGGTTTGATTGATTCGCCTGGTCGGTGTGCTGGTCAGTGCGCGGTAGACCGCGGGCGACGAATCGCTTGAGGCAGCGCATGATGTCTTTCTTGTTCAGCCCTTCCTTGGTGCGGCGTTCGACGTAGGTGCGGGTGCGTTCGTCGAAGCGCATGCGGGTGAGGACGATGGTGTGCAGGGCGTTGTTCGCGGCCCGGTCGCCGCCGCGATTGAGCCGGTGGCGGTGGGTGCGGCCGGACGAGGCCGGGATCGGCGCGACCCCGGCCAGGTGCGCGAACGCCGCCTCGGAGCACATGCGTTCAGGGTTGTCGCCGGCCGAGGCCAGTAGCTGTCCGGCGGTCTCGGGGCCGACCCCGAACAGTTCCAGCAGGGCGGGGGCGGCTTGCTTCACCAGCGGCCCGATCTCGCAGTCCAGTTCGGTGATCTCCTCGTCCAGCGCCTGGTGACGGCGGGCGAGCCGCCGCAGCGACGCCCGGGTCGCCGCCAGCGGGTGGGACAGGTCGTCGCCGGGCCGCAACCGGGCGAGCGTGCGTATCAGCGCGGCCCGGTCCAGACCCGCGAGCTGCTCACGCAGCATCGCCGGAGCCGAGACCAGCAGGCCCCGGATCTGGTTCATGGCCTGCGTGCGGGCCTTGATGGCGCTGCGGCGGGCGATCCGCAGCACCCGCACCGCCTCGACCACGCCGTCCCGGCTCTTGGGGATGCCCGTGGCGCGTCCGGACAGCACGGCCGTCGCGGCGGCGTAGGCGTCGATCGGGTCGGACTTGCCCTTCATCCGCCGCGTCTTGCGGTCCGGGCGGTCGACATCGATGACCGTGACGCCGGCGGCGGTCAGCACCCGGGCGAGCTCGGCGCCGTAGGCACCGGTTCCCTCCACCCCGGCCGCGACGAGCTCGCCATGCGGGGCCAGGACCCGGAGAGGTCTTTGACGATGCCCGCGAGCGTGTAGCCGCGCAGATCGGTCTGGGCACGGAACGCCGTCAGCGTGCACAACCCCGCCACCCGCACTTGGCCCCGGCCCGGGCGAACTCCGCACCCAGGAACGAGCTGTCGAACGCCAGCTTGTGCGCCACCACTAGCGAGCCCCGCATCAGCCGTGGCAACGTCCCCGCAACCTGCGGAAACTGCGGCGCGCCCGCGACATCGTCGTTGCTGATCCCGTGCCGCGACTGATTCTCCCGCGACATGCGCCGCTGCGGATCAACCAGAGTGGAAAACTCCGCCAGCACCGTGCCGTCGGCCCGCAGCCGCACGCCGCGACCTCGCACACCCGGTGGCCGCGCGCAGGATCCAGACCGGTGGTCTCCACATCGACGACCGTGTACTCAACCCCCAGGGGATCGATCCCCTCGAAGCCCCGCCGCAAGAACACCGGCTCGAACACCGCGCCCACGCCCCTTCCGCACCCCATGGCTCAAAGGCCGACATCCTCACCGACCACTCGACCAGCGCCTCCACCGGGGTACCCGAAACTCCCCCCGTGGTGCCCTGGCGCTTGGCAGGGTCAGCCGATTCTGCAGGGCCGTGGTCCAGTTGTTCTTGATGGCACTGCGGGCGGCTCTGCCATTCGTGCATGCCGTCGATCACCTCGCTGTCGGTGATCGTGGAGATCGTCGTCTTGGACACCTCGGCGCCGTAGACCTCCTTCAGATGCGCGGAGATCTCGCCGTGGGTCAGGCCACGGGCGGACAGCGACAGCACCATCTCGTCGACGCCGGTCAGCCGCCGCTGCCGCTTCTTGACGATGTGCGGCTCGAACGAGCCCACCCGATCGCGCGGGACGTCGATCTCGACCGGGCCGACATCGGTGAGCACGGTCTTCGACCGGGTGCCGTTGCGGGTGTTGCCGTTGGTCGTCTTCTCGTGCTTCTCGTGCCCAAGGTGATCGGTGATCTCACCCTCAAGAGCGGACTCGAGGATCCTCTTCGTCAACTGCTGCAGCAGCCCGCCCTCGCCGGTCAGCTTGATCCCGTCGGCCTTGGCCCGGTCCACCAGCTGGCTGATCAACTGCTCGTCAAGCGCATCAGCCCGCCCCGTCGACTGCACGTCCTCCACGGCCTCAGCCGACACGGTCACGTCTGTCATCAGGTGTTACTTCCTGTTCGAAGATCCACCGTTGACCGTACAGACCCGGGTATGGGCAGGAGCGCCCACCGCGTTCCGCGGCAAGATCTTGACCTCAAGCCTTGAGCCAGGCCGAGCGTCAGCGCAGGTGCTTGATGACCTCGGCGAACGCGGCCATGTGCGGCTCCAGGACGCTGATGTAGCTGAGGCCGAACTCCTCGCGGTACCGCAGCAGCCGGTCCGCGATCTCACGCGGCGAGCCGAGCAGCACGCCGGGCAGCTGGGTGAGCTGGGCGTCGTCGAGGCCGCTGGCCTGGCGGATGATCGAGAGGTCGACCTTCTCCGCGTTCTCGCCCACCGCCGCGACGAACAGGTTCAGCTCGACGTCGTCGAAGCGGTCGCCGGCGGCCTCCCGCAGCACCTGAATGCGGCGGGCGAGCGCGTCCTCCGGGGCGACACCCGCCATCACCCCGGCCATGATGGAGAAGCTGAAGATGTCGGCCTCGCGGCCGGCGAGACGCAGCATGTGGTCGCCGGCGCCACCCAGCATGATCGGCGGCAGGGGGTTGTCGGCTTCCGCGGCAAGCAGTGTACGTGTCGCCGCCAGGGTCGCCTCCAGTTTCCCCAGTCGCTCCCCGCCGGTGCCGAACGGCACGCCCACGGCCTCGAACTCGGCCGGGACATAACCGGCGCCGAGCCCCAGCTCGAGGCGGGCGTCGGTGAGGCGGTGCACGTCGGCGACATCCCGGGCCAGGTATGCGGGGCTGAGAATGGCGGCATTGAGCACGAACGTGCCCAGCCGGATGCTCGTCACGTCGGCCGCGGCCACCAACGCCGGGAACGGCGCGGCCATGCCCAGGTGGTCGGCTACCTGAAGCACGTCGTACCCGAGGTCCTCCACTTCACGCGCGCGGGCGCGCCAGGCCGACCGGGAGCCGACGTTGAACAGACTGACGCCGAAACGGAACGGGTGATTGGTCATGACAGCCCTTCGTGCTGATGAGTGGGTGAGCCGATGCGACCCTGGACATAAGCTGGCAGCTCGCCGATTACTCGGATTCGGGCTCCTGACCAGCAGAATTGGCATACCAAGCCCCGGGAGGTCGCTGGAAGAGGCGTGGTCCCCGGCCTCTGCGCCTTCCTGCGCGGCCCCAGACCGCCGGCCGCGCAGGAGGTCATCAGAGCGTGGCCCCACGAAAGCGCGAGGCTCGCGAATGGCTGGTCATCACCCTGCTGCGACAGCCTCGATGACGCTCTGGCCTGACTCGGTAGGCGTGACGCCGGTACGACGCAGGCCCGCCGCGGACAGGAGTGCGTCGTACTGCGAGAGGGACCGTTCCTGACCGGGGCACACGGCAAGCATGTTCATGTCCATCAAGGCGGCCGGACCGGGGTTGCTCGGCTTACCGACGAGCATTTCGACCACCGTGACCCTCGCGCCCGGGTTCATCGCGGCACGGACGTTCTTGAGGATGGTGATGCAACTCTCGTCGTCCCAGTCGTGCATGATCATTTTGATGAGGTACAGGTCAGCGGCCGGTACGGACTGGAAGAAATCCCCGCCCACTACCTCGGTGCGGTCAGACAGGCCCTTGCTCGCTGCCTCCTCGATCGCACTCTCCACGACATTGGGAAGGTCGAAGACGATTCCGCGCAGTTGCGGGTCGTCTTCCAACAGCAGATGCAGCAGCGATCCGTTGGCGCCGCCGATGTCGGCGACCAACTCGACGCCCGCCGTGTCGATGACCTTGGCGGCCGTGCCGGTCCACAGAGACGTCGTACTGGCCAGTCCGTCGGAGAAGGCACGAGCTTCGGCGGGATGCTGTTTGAGGTAGTCGAAAAAGTCAGTACCCAGGGCTTCGTGCACCTGGGTCCTTCCCTTGCGTACCGAGGAGGTGAACGCGTTCCAGGACAGCCACTGAGCGGACAATGTAGTCGCCAGCGCAAGGCCACGCAGCGACCCAGGTGCATCCTTGTGCAGAGTGCCCAACAGTGGAGTGCCGCTGAAACGGCCGGAGTCGTCGGCTGTGAGCAGGCCGAGAACTACACAGGCCCGCATGAGGCGGAAGGTCGTCTCGGGCGCGCTGCTCTCACGCTCGGCTACCTCGTCCGCGGTGAGGCTCCCTCCAGCCAGATGCTCCGGCAGGGACAGATCAATGGCCGCGCGGATGATCTGCGGGACCCAGTGGCTGGTCACCATGCTGCTCATCTGTTGATACACGTCGCCAGCCGAGGTCGTGTCCGGCTTTTGCGCATTCGTCATGGGATTCTCCCCTTCAGGTACTTGAAATTCCCATACGTCGCAGTATTCAGACACAGGCTTCAGGGTGTTGGTGCAGTATGTCCGGCAGGTAGGTGCCAAAAGGTCCTCGATTTACCCCGTCGACCCCGCAGCGCCCACTGAGAGCTGCTCTTCCGCCGCCTGCCGGGATACGGTGCCGATCGCCGTGCGCACGCGTTGCTGCTTTCCGACGAAAGGCCGACCTGCTGTGTCTGTCGATCCCAGTGCCGAGGTTCCTCCCGCTGTCCCGGATCCCATGCGCATGAAGCAGTTCGTCGCCGGCTTCGAGAATTCTCAGGCCCTCTATGTCGTGGCGAAGCTCGGCATCGCGACGGCCCTCGGAGAGCGAACGGGTTGATGATGCGCGACTATGATCTGGCCACGGAAGCTGAACTGTCGGAGGCGGAGCAGAACTTCGACCTCAGAATGGGGTTGCCAGAGGCCATACGAACGAAGCTTGGTATGGCGGAAGCAAGGTTCGCGGGTGGTGTGGTCATGTCCATGCGACACGATCCTGCTGGTTACTGGAGCAAGGCCCTGGGATTCGGCTTCGCGACACCCATCACAGCAGATCTTATCCATGAGGTGTGCAGCTTCTTCGAGAACGAGCAGACCCCCATGGCCGTCCTCCAGATGTCGCCCCATGTTCTACCCGATGATTGGAACGAAATCTGCGCAAAGGCAGGGCTCTCTGAAAGTCCCCCCTGGGTGAAGCTGCTCTGTGAGACAGGCGTCGCTTGCCGTCGACTCGCCGAGATGAAGGATTCGCCGTCACCCCTCCGCGTTGCAGGTGTCGACCAACAGGACGCCGAC
Organism: Streptomyces sp. CA-106110; assembly: GCF_050936285.1. NCBI lineage: Bacteria > Bacillati > Actinomycetota > Actinomycetes > Kitasatosporales > Streptomycetaceae > Streptomyces > Streptomyces sp. CA-106110. The sequence goes on from NZ_JBNJNB010000002.1 coordinate 197,032, forward strand.
ACCTGGGGCGCCGTGATGATGAGCGTGTTCCAGATGCCTGCGGAAGGACTGGCTCAGATGATGAGCTCAGCCGTCGGCCGACCAGGCTGGCACTGCTTCGGGGCATGGGACGGCGATGAGTTGGTGGGTACGGGGATGTTGTACGCCCGTCATGGCATTGGCCGGTTCCTGGGCGGCACAACCGTCCCGCACGCAAGGAAGCGGGGCGCACACACGGCACTCCTCGCCGCCCGGGCGCTGGCCGCCCGAGACTTGGGGTGCCGCTGGCTCGTCGCCGAGACCCGGCCGGAATCACCAGGCACGCACAACCCGTCTCTGCGCAACATGTACCGTATGGGCTTTGACGCTTTGTACGAGCGGCAGAACTGGCTCTGGCGACTCAACGGCCGATGAAGGTCCACCCGTGTTTCCCCGCAAAGGACGGCCAACGGTAGAGGCCTTTCGAGGCCGTCCCTGTGCACTGCTGGATGGCAGCGCGCCGCCGCTGAACAGGGTGCGCTTTCGTCACCGGCCTGATCAGTCACGTGTTGCAGCATCCGCCGGGACGGCTGGCCGACCACCTGCCCAGCCGCCCCGTTTGAGGTCAGCGGCTCACCCAAGGACTTCATGTCGTCTCCGGCATCGCTGCCATTCCGCTGCTGCTGGCGAAGCTGTGGACGGTGTATCCGAGGCTGTTCGCGTGGCCGCCGGTGCGTTCGGTCCGGCACGTGCTGGAGCGACTGTCGGTGGGGCCGCGACCGTGAGCCATCCAAGTCCTGCAGTGATCCGTGCGACGGCGTCGGCTGCCTTTACCCGCCCTCCGTGATGACGCGGAAGTAGAAGCCGGGTCGGCGGTGGACGACCGTGAGGGAGGCCATGCGCGGCTCGTTCAGTCGCATACCGACGCGATAACAGGTCGCGGGGTCGGGTGACCTCAGATACGGCTTCGCCGATCTGGTAGCGGTCCCGATGCACACCTCGTCGGCGGGCAACCCGTCGATGGTGAAGTTCTCCCCGAAGTGGCCGAACTCGAGGTCGTCACAGAACACCCGGCGCCAGTGCGCATAGGACTCGGCTTGTTGAAGGCTCCCCTCCCTGAAGGGAGGGGATTCTCCACCCTCCAGGGCTGCGTGGGGATTCACGGCTCAGGCCGCCTCTTGGTCCAGCGGACCAGGAGGTCTTACGCCCTCGGCACCGTCCGGGTTCCAACCTGCCCGGACCAGCATCACGCGGGCGGAGTTCTTGTCCCTGGGCGAGACGGCTCCGCACACGGTGCAGGCATAGGTTCTCATCGAGAGAGGTAGTGCGTGCTTGGTTCTCGCTCCGCACTGCGCGCAGTCCATCGTGGTGTGCGCCGGGTGCACCAGGCGGACGTCCCGTGCGTGCTTGCGCCCCATCTCGACCAGAGCGCGTTTGGTGGCGGCGATGGCGGCATCGGCTGCCTTGCGGGCCATCGTGGTTTTCGCGAGGAACTTCGGGCGGAAGTCCTCCACCGCCACCCCGTCATGACCGCGCATCACGGACTTGGCCCACTTGCGGCCGGTGTCCTCCCGCTGCCGCGCGACCTTCCTGTGCAGCTTCGCGGCCTGTGCCTGCGCCTTCCGGTAGCCCTTGGATGCGGGCCGGCCCTTCGAACGCCGGCACCGGGCCATCATCCGCTGGTAGCGGGCGAGCCCCTGCGCGGCCCGCTTGCCGTGCTCGGCATGCGGGAGATCGTAGGCGCCATCCGTGGTGATGGCCGTCTCCTTCACACCCCAGTCCACCCCGAGCACCCGCCCCGTGGGAGCGAGCGGTTCGCTCTGCGCGGGGGCAACGAAGGACACATACCAGTGCCCGAGCGTGTCCTGGTACACGCGCACACTCGACGGCTCGGCCGGAAGAGCCCGCGACCACACCACGCTCAGCACGATCTGGCCCGCAAGGTGCAGACGACCGTCCTTCAGACGGAAACCGCGCCGCGTGTAGTTCAGGCTCGGCCTGGCCTCCCGCTTCCGCTTGAAGCGGGGCATCCCCGCCCGGCGGTGCACCGGAAGCCGGTCCTTGAGGTCCTTCAGCGCCTTCGCCCTCGACTTGGCGAAGTCCCGAATCACCTGCTGCTGCGGCACCGAGGCACCCTCGGCCAGCCACGGCATCACCCCGCGGGCCTCGGTCAGCATCCTGTCCAACTGCGCCGGACCACACGTCAGCTTCTCGCCGGACTCCTTGCTCTGCCGGTGGACCTGCTTGGACTTGGCCACGCATTCATTCCAGAGCCACCGGCAGCGGTCCCACTCCGCTTCAAGTGCGCGCCGCGCGGTAGCCGACAGGCGCACACGGAAGGAGTACCGGGCATGCCCGGCCCCCTCCGTGGTCGCGTCTGTCGTCATGCATCCGAACCTACCCGGGAGGACTGACAGTTGAGACCTCTTGATCGCCACGGCTCGCTCACCTCGTCGCGGGTGGACGGTCCTTCGCCCTGGAGGCGAAACCCCTATTTCCCGTCCTGCTCCGCAGGAGTCCGATTCCTCCCCGGCCTGAAGGCCGGGGCATCCTCGGAGGAACCCGGTGAACCAAGACTGCCCTCTGCTCTCCGCCGCGCCCCTGCGGGTCTGCCCGTCCCCGTCGATGTTGAGCCGACGTACCATCCGTGGCCCTTCGACGGGGGTACTTCCACGCACCGGTGTGCACGGTCTTTCCGCGCCAGTGCACGTCTTTGAGGATACCTACGTTGAGCGAAAGTGGGTCTTCGAAGTTAGGCGGGGTAGAGGTGTCCTCGGGCTCGCCGGGTGGTGACGCACCGTGTCCGTAGCCGCTGATTCTCGGCATAGCGGAACCCGAAGGCGTTGCGGGCGACGAGCTTGATCACGCGGTTGATCCCTTCGCTCTTGGCGTTGTGGTGCCCGGTGTCGATGAACGCGGCGATCTCGGGCCACCAGCGGTCGACGGTGGCGGCGAGTTTAGTGACCTCGGGGATGTCGCTGTCCGCGCACCAGGTGAGGAACTTCCATCTGGCGTGGCCGATTTGCTCGCGATCGGCGCTGGTGCGGGCCAGCGCGAGCAGGGTGCGCAGGCTCTCCTTGGCGATCCAGGCGGTGAGCAGTCGCTGTCCGATCGGGCCTTCGTCCAGGAGCGGGTTCCACATCCGTTCGAACTGTTCGTGGGTGAGGTCCTCGCGGTTGCGCAGGAGGCAGTTGCGGGCCTTCCACTCCGGGTCGGTGGCGCGTCCGCGTCGGCCCCGGACTTCGGCGGTGGTGCGGCGCCGAACAGTGGAGAGCATCTTGTTGGCAAGCTGGACGACATGGAAGTGGTCGACCACGATCAGCGCGTGGGGCAGGCCGGTGCGGATGGCGGCGCGGTAGGTGGCCGACATGTCGATGGCGACGTAGCGGATGTTCGTGCCCCAGTTCAGTGGGGTGGTGGACAGCCAGGCCAGGACGTCGGCGGCGCTGCGTCCCTCGACCTGGCCGAGGAGCCCACCAGTGCCGAAGGCGTCGACGAAGCCGGTGTGCCATCGGTCCCGGGTCAGCTGCCACTTCCCGGTGTCGGGGTCCTGCTCCCAGCGGGGTCGCCCGCGCCTCGTCTCGTCCAAGCCCAGCGCCTCCACTCCGGGCAGCTCGGCCTCGGTCACCTCACGGGAGGCCGTGCGGAATGCGGACATCCCCGTTGGTCAGGAGACGTGCAGGTCGCGGGCAGCCTGGACGACGGTGGAGCCGGCATCACGCACCCGCAGGGCCGCGGCGCGACGAAGCCGGGCAGTGATCCGGGCACCCGCCGGAATCTGGGGCACCTGCTCGGTGAAGGACTTTCGGGCGCAGTCCGGTTCATGGCAGTACCAGCGGCGTTTGAGCCATGCCAGCTCCAATCCCCGTTCCCCGTAGGAGAGATCACGTGGACGGGTGCGGACCAGGCCCTTCACCCGCGAAGCGAACGTCCCGCAGGACGGGCAGGCCCGCGCGGTCTCGTCCGCGGTGATCAGGTGCACCCGCCGGGTGCCGTCCGTCAGGCGCTCGACTCGCTCCACGGCCAGGCCGTCGAGGTCCAACAGCGTCGTCGTATTGTTGTCCAAGCCCGTGGTTCCATGTGATCAAGCTGCGTAGAGAACAGTCATGATCGTTTATGGCCACGGGCGCCTTGCGTCCAGGGGCCCGGACAGCCAATCACTCACACTGCGTGACAGGCACGAGCAACGACGGACATCACACCCCGCCTAACTTCGAAGACCCGCGAAAGTAGCGTTGACACCCGATCCTTCCGGCTCGGCACTGCCAATCAGCGGGTCGGTCACCGGCTCATCTGCTCGAAACGTAGTGACTCCAGCGGCCCCTTCTAGAAGACCGCTGAAGATCTTGCTCCGGCCGCCCGGCTCACCCCGAATTGCCGGTAAATGTCAATCGCCATGAACTAGTGCAAGCCGGGCGCGACTCCGAGATCTTCAGGACACTCCTAGTAGGGCTTGGTCAGGTAGGGGGCGAGCGTGTCGTATCAGGGCCAGGGTCTTCGGCAGGTGGGGCACGCCCCGGCCCAGCAGACGAGGAGGACTTGGAGCCCGGCCACGACCTGGTAGATCGTCAGACCGTGGCCGGTGCTGGCGGGCACAGTCGCTCCAGGGTGCAGAACGCCTGCGCCACCGAGGCCAGCGTGAGATGTCGCAGGAAGCCTTGGTAGGTGCGTCCCTCGAAGTGGCCCAGCCCCAGGGCGGTCTTCAATTCCCGGTAGTCGTGCTCGACCCGCCAGCGGATCTTCGCCAGCCGCACCAGGCGCCGCAGGGGAACGTGGGCGGGCAAGGTGGACAGCCAGTACTTGGTCGGCTCCGGCTCTTTGGCGGGCCACTCGGCCAGCAGCCAGCACACCGGCAGGTCCTCACCGGGGTGCGCCCGGCGGACCCGCGCTCCGGCCGGCCGGACCCGCAGCGCGACGAAGTACGAGCGCAGCGGCCCCTTCGAGCCGCGCCGCCAGGTGACGCGGTGCCGTGCGCCGCGCCCGGCGGCCAGCACGATCTCGCGGACCGACACCGGCTTGTCCCGGTAGCAGGGCACCGGCGGCCGCCCGGTGCCCGACCACGGCGGGGCGGTGCGCGCCGCCGTCTGGGGCAACACCGCGGTATCCGACCGCACCCCGACGACATACGCGATCTCCCGCTCCTCCAGTGCCAGGCGAAAGGCCCCGTCCTGCCCGTAGCCCTCGTCGGCCACCACCAGCGGCGGATCCAGGCCCCAGCAGCGCAGCTCGTCGACCATGTCCACGGCCAGCTGCCACTTCGGCACGTGCCCGACCTCATCGGGGACGCGCGCCCGACGGCGCCGCAGGACGGCGCTCTCGGGCTCGTCTGCGGTGGCCGGATCCCATTCGGCGGGCAGGAACAGCCGCCAGTTCACCGGGCAGGAGGCGGCGTCGGTGACCAGGTGCAGACTCGGCGCGACCTGGCAGTTGGCGGTCTTGCCCAGCGCGCCGCAGTACTGCGCGGCCACCCCCGGGGAGGCATGACCGTCCTTGGGGAAGGACACGTCGTCGATCACCCAGGCTGCCGGGTGGATGGCCGGCTCCATCCGCCAGGCCAGCTCGGCCAGCACCATCTGGTGCGACCACGGGGAGTCGGCCAGGAACTGCTGCAGGCCCTGCCGGTCCACCCCCAGCCGGGCGGCCATCGGCTCCATCGACTTGCGCCGCCCCGCGCCCAGCAGCCCCCGCACATACCGCTCGCCCCACCGCCGCTGATCCACCCGCCCGAACGAGCCGAACACCTCGGCCGCGAGCGACTCCAACCGCTGTTGGGCCTCCGTGAGCTCCTGCGGTGTCATTCCCCTCACCTCCGAGAGACGACACACCGCTACTCACCCAAGGTAACCAAGCCCTACTAGACCACCGATTCTGGTGTTAGGCTCAGACCCCTTCGGCTTTCGAGTTATAAGACTTTAATTGGTTTGGCATAGATTCTGAGAATGGCTACTTTGAGAGCGCTGGAGTGTCTGGTGGCACTCGTCGATACGGGATCTGTGACGAAAGCGGCAGCAGCCCTGCACATGTCACAGCCTGCCCTCTCCCACCAGATTGCCTCCCTTGAACGGGAACTGAACACACCGGTTGTGGAGCGCCTGTCCCGGGGCGTGCGGGTCACTGCAGCCGGCCTGGCTGCCGCGGCAGAGGCGCGCGTGGCACTGAGAGCGGCCGAGCGGGCCGTGCAAGCCGGACGAGACGTGGCTGGCGGAGGTGCGGGCCGGTTGCGGCTGGCCTGCGCGGAGACGATGACAGTGTGGCTTCTGGTGCCCATCTTGTGGCGCTGGCGTTCCAGCCGACCCGATGTCCAACTGGATCTCATGGAGTTCACCAGCAGCGACAGGATGGTCGAACATCTCATGGCGGGCGAGGCCGACCTGGTCGTCGGACCGGAACCCACCGGCACAACGGCCTACCTGGAGCATCTGGGGGACGAGGAAATGGTCGTGGTCGCCTCGAGCGAGCACCGGTTCGCTGGAAAGGCGTCCGTCACGGTCAAGGAGCTTATTGACGAACCGTTCATTCATTACACGCCGGACAACGGCAACGCTGCTTGGCTCGATCAGTTCGTCTCCGCCCACCAGGTCTCCCTCATGCCCGTCCTGCGCACGCGCAGTCCTCGCACCGCGGCCCAGCTGGCTGGGGCTGGTATGGGTGTCTCCATCGTCCCCACATCCGCGCTCACCGCTCAGCCCTCGGGGGTGGTACGTCGCCTGGAGCCCCGCGTGTACCGCGGGGTCGTAGCGGTCGCAGCCGCACCCTCCGACGCGCTGGTCTCGCTGTTCCTGGAGGACCTGCGACGGCGTGGCCTGCCGGCCCCCAGCGCTGCCCCCTGAGGGCCCTCGACTGCGGGAACAGCCCTCGGCGGGCTCGCTCTGACGAAGCTGTTCCCACAGATCGGAGCCGACTTGGCGACCGGCTCTGCCGCACTTCACCGGTGAGGCCGACCACGTGCCCGGCTGTTGGGTGAGCGACACGTGAGCCCTGCGTCGATCGACTCGGACCGCCCTTGCCTGCCGGCCGTTCTTCGGGCCTCCTCGTGCTGTGCCGCTCGCTGCACGAGGGCCGTCCGCCTTCGACCGGAATGATGACACCGGTCATGAAAGTGTTGGTCACGGCGAAGGGGACGGCCTGGGCAACATTGTCGGGGGTTCCCATACGTCGGCCGGTGCTCAGTTGCAGATCAGGGAACGGGGCCTTTGGACGTGGCGGGCAGATGGGTCAGTGCCGGAGAACTTCATCCGTCGAAAGCTCCCGGTCGATCCCGTGGGGGACCACGGTCTGGCCCTGTTCGAGGCGCAGCCGCTCTCCGTCGAGATAGACCTCGACCTCGTCGGGTTCGAACGAGACCAGGTCGCTGATCCGCTCGAGCTCGGTGTAGGCCTCGCGATACGACCAGGCCGCACCCTGTACCCCGTCGATGTCGTAGTAGCTGGCCAGGCCCTTGTACGGGCAGAACGTCTGCTCCTCGACCCGGCTCAGCTCCTCTTCGTGGATGTCGGCACGCGGCACGTACCATCGCGGTGCGAAGCCGGACTCGGGCCGGCCATGGAGCCCGCCACTGGAGGACCGGGGCTTGCTGGTCGCCGCTCACTGGCGCACAAACCTGACGCTGCGACAGCTCGCCCCGCTCTTCGGGATCTCCAAGTCGGCCGCCGACCGCGTCATCGACCACCTCGCGCTGCTACTCGCCCTGCAACCTCGCAGGCGGTCCCGCAAGAACATCGTGCTGATCGTGGACGGCGCGGTGCGCCACGAGGCGTTGGTGCGCCGTGAGGCGCGGTGAATCGAAGGAGGTGCGAGACCTCCTCGCCAGGTTGTCGCAGCAGCCTGGTGGGAGCTGAGCGCAGTCCGATCCGGGAGACGCCGGGGAGGGCGGGAAGCAGCGCTGACAAAGCCGGGACTGCTCGGAACTACCAGACGGGCCGGGTCCGGCGAGCGAGATCAGAGGGCGTACGAGAGGAACCAGTGGTAAAGCTCCGTAAGCGTGGCACCGGCTCAAATCTGGTGGATATGGGCCGGGTTGTAGCGCACAGTTCGCTCGTTGAGCGGGCTGACTCCGTAGCCGACTTGGCGTGTCGGTGGGGAGGCCACGGCGAAAGCCTGCGGCGTAACCGTGGCGATGCTGCCGGGGCAAAGCTGGGCGCCGGACTGACCGATCGATTCACCGTGAACACGGGAACCATCTCGCGTTGTTCCCCGGGCCCGGAATCCATCCGGGTTCTTGGGATAGATACGTCGTCTGTCGAAGGCGCGGGATGGGGCGGAGGCCCCGTAGTAGTCCGAGCGGACGAGAGGTCCGCGCATGGCGAAGGGGGCCAGCAAGTCGGCAATAAGGATGCTGGAATGCCGGGAGGCCGTTGGTGAATACCGACGAACTGGAATACGTCTTACTCAAGGCGGAACGCCGGGTACTGGAAATCCAGACCAAGCTGCACCGTTGGGCCAGTGATGACCCTCATCGCAGGTTCGATGATCTGTACAACCTCGCCGCGGACCCGGGCTTCCTGCTGGTGGCCTGGGATCGGGTGCGGAATAACAAGGGCGCGCGCACGGCGGGAGTGGACGGCGAGACCGCCTACTACATCGAGTCCGTGCGGGGGCTGGAGGGGTTCCTTTCGGAACTGCGAGATGATCTCAAAGCCCGCACCTTCCGGCCCCTCCCGGCTCGGCGACGCGCGATTCCCAAGGCTGGCGGCAAGGTCCGCTACTTGGGGGTCGCGACCATCCGAGACCGGGTAGTCCAGGCGTCCGTGAAACTGGTGTTGGAGCCGATTTTCGAGGCGGATTTCCTCCCGTGTTCCTACGGATTCCGTCCGAATCGCCGGGCTCACGACGCAGTGGCCGAGGTGCACCATTTCGCATCCCGCTCGTATGAGTGGATTGTTGAAGGTGACATCAAAGCCTGCTTCGACGAAATCTCGCACACCGCTCTTATGGGCCGGGTGCGGGAACGGGTCGGAGACAAACGTGTCTTGGATCTGGTGAAGGCATTTCTGAAGGCTGGCATCCTCGATGAGGACGGCACGCTGGTGGATACCAACGCTGGGACTCCGCAAGGGTCGATTCTTTCGCCGTTGCTGAGCAATGTGGCTCTCTCGGTCCTGGACGAGCATATCGCCCAAGGGCCGGGCGGCCCCGGAGCCAGCCCGTATGGAAGGGCCAAGCGACGCCGTCAAGGTCTGCCCAACTACCGTCTCGTGCGGTATGCGGACGACTGGTGCCTGCTCGTGTCGGGCACCAAGGCACACGCTGAAGCCCTGCGGGAAGAAATCGCCGGGGTCCTGTCCACGATGGGCTTACGCCTGTCGCCGGAGAAGACCCTGATTACCCATATCGACGAGGGCCTCGTCTTCCTCGGCTGGCGCATCCAGCGCCACCAGAAGCGAGGCACCGGCAAACAGTACGTCTACGTCTATCCAGCCAAGAAGGCCCTGGTGGCCGTCATGGCCAAGGTGAAGACGATATGCCGGCGGAGCACGAACCTGTCGCTCGAAGACCTGCTGCGTCAGCTCAACCGGATGCTGCGGGGCTGGACCGCGTACTTCAAGTACGGGTGCTCGAACGCGACTTTCAGCTATCTGAGGGCCTATCTCTGGAAGGAGATCATCAGATGGCAGGAGCGCAAGCATCGGCGCGTTCCTTGGAAGGTACTACGCCGACGCTACGGCATCTGGCCCGCCGAGGGCGGGAAGGAATTGTTCGATCCGGCAAGAGTGAGCGCAAAGCGCTACTACTACCGGGGAACACGCATCCCGACACTGTGGCCGAGCACAGCATGAAGTGAACACCGACCCACGGGACTTGTGGAGAGCCCGGTGCGCTTAGCGGTGCACGCCGGGTTCGGGAGGCGACCCGGAGAAACGGGCTGGTCGTGAGGCCAGTACCGCGCTCCGGGTCGACCTCACGATGACCGGGCGGGGGTAAAGGGATACCGCCACCGGTCTATCGCAGCAGTCCGGTTGAAGCTGAGGGCAGCCTGACCCGGGGGACGCCGGGGAAGGTGGGAAGCGGCCCTGACAACGCCGGGACGTGCTGGCACTGCCAGAAGGTGAGGGTCCATCAAGCGCTCCAAGGGCAATTTTCCAAGGGCAATTTTCTTTCCTTGTCATGACAGATGATCGGGGATCTCGTGGTCTCACCGTCCACGCAGCAGTACGCGCCGCGGCCGCACTGCTTTTGCGGTTACGCCGCGACGCCCTGCAGTGCTCCGATGGCTGGCTGAGGGGCGCGGTCTGACGGTTGGCCTGTCATACGACTCCCGCGCGGACCGCGTAGGCGACCGCGTGCGCCCGGTTACGCAGTCCCAGGCGGACCGTCATGGAGTGCAGGATGTTCTTGATGGTCTTTTCCGAATAGTTGAGCTGCTGGGCTATCTCCGACGTGGACAGGCCTTCGGCGACGAGGGAGAGGACGTTGATCTCGCGAAGGTTGAGTCCGGCCGAGCGGGGATCTGTCCCGGTCCGTGCGCCGTTGTTCGATTTGATCTGCTCGATGAGGTCCTTGATCATGGCTTGGGGCAGGTCCGCGTGGCCCGCCCGGGTCGCGAGTACCGCCTGAACCGCGCGTTCCATGCTGGTTTGCGGGCGTGGCAGGAAGCTGACCAGCCCGCGGCTGATGGCGCGGACCAGATGGGTACGGCTGATCGAGTCGGCCACCAGGACAACGGCCGGCGTGGCTCCGGAGGCTTCCCGAGTGACACGCTCGATTGAGGTCAAGGTGTCGCCCGTGATGTTTGATGCCAGGACCAGTACCGTCTCGGCTTCTGACGCTCGATCAGGGGGCAGCAGCCGTATGGATGGGGACTGGCTCAGGTAAGCGGTCGCGCAGTCTTCGGTCACAGGATCACTTGCCAGCAGAGCCAATCGAAGCGGCGCGGTGGCACATACCAGACGGGTACCGGACGACACGGGGGGCTGTTGCCTCCCGGGGATTGCGCTGAGATCCTGGTCTCCAGGGGCGAAGCTCAAATGATCATCCTTCGAAAGATCCGCCCTTCGTCGAGTCGGTGATCCACCGGATACGCGATCCTTGCCGTTGCTGGGCGAGTGAGACGACGACACCCTTTTCACGCCGAATCCGGCTGGTGACAGGGGGCGAAGCGGCCCTCGCCGCGGGTGACATCGTCTGTCCATGCTGTCTATCCGGAAACCCCACATCCGTGGCGTTCACGCGGCCGTATGGGTGAGGGCCTCCGATTCACGTCTGGGAACTCCCCGGGATGCCCGCGGCGGATGTCTCGGCGATCCCTAGAGCACGAGGCTAAACCGACTTGTCGGTTTGTGGAGCTTTCAACCGATGAGATTTTTGGTGGCCCAGAACATACTTTCCGAATGGGTCGCTCGCCTCCACTCCGTCGCGGCGCCCTGACTCCCTGTCAGAGCGCAGGGGGTGCAACGGTCTCCTCGCGGTGGCGGCGGTGCCTGGCCGCCTTGGCGCTGTTGCCGCAGCGCTGCATCGAGCACCACTTCCGGGGCCTTCCCTGCACGGCGTCGAGGTAGATCATCCTGCAGATCTCGGAGTCGCATTCGCGCAGTTTCTGCCGTCGCGCCGGATCCGAGAGCAGCGTGATGAGGTCGCGGGCGTCTAAATAGATGCAATACCGGTGACTTTGATGTTCTCGGGTCGTTGGGTGAGGTGTGCCAAGGCCCGGACAGGTGAAGTCGTCAGCAGGTGAGCGGTTGTCGGATCGGATTGCGATCGGGGTGCTGACCCGGGCGTTTCCGCCGGAGCTGGTGGACGAGGTGATCGCGGAGTGCGGCCGGGCCGAGCAGCGGCAGCGGCTGCTGCCGGCCCGGGTGGTGGTCTATTTCGTGCTGACGATGTGCCTGTTCTCTGGGCAGGGATATGAGGAGGTCGCGCGGCTCCTCACCCACGGTCTGGAGCGGATGGGCCGGTGGAAGGGGACGTGGCGCGTGCCGACCACCGCGGCGATCGGCCGGGCTCGGCTGCGGTTGGGCCCGGAACCATTGCGGGCCCTGTTCGCTCGGGTGTGCCGTCCGGTGGCGACCGAGGAGACGAGCGGGTCCTGGTATCGGGGTTGGCGGCTGGTCGCGGTGGACGGCACCACCTTCGACGTGCCGGACACCGAGGCAAATGCCGCCTTCTTCGGCCGTCCCGGGGTCAGCCGGGGACAAGAGAAGAGCGCCTATCCACAGGCGCGGGTGGCCGCGCTGGTCGAGTGCGGCACCCACGCGGTTTTCGCAGCCGAGGCCGGACCGCTGACCGTCCATGAAACCGAGTTGGCCCAGCGCCTGTTCACGGAGCTGAGGCCGGGCATGCTGGTCCTGGCCGATCGGGGCTTTCGCGGCTTCGACTTGTGGCGGGCCGCCACGGTGACAGGCGCCGACCTGCTGTGGCCGGTCAAGAATGATGCCGTGCTGCCAGTGCGGGCCCTGTTGGAGGACGGCTCGTACGTCTCCGAGATCGTCGCCGCCCGGGACAAGAACCGCCGCGCAGACCCCGCCCGGGTCCGCGTCATCGAGTACACCCTCGCCCCCGGCGGCATGGTCTATCGGCTGATCACCACCATCCTGGACCCGAAGGCCGCATCCGCTGCCTCGCTGGCCGCGCTCTATGCCCAGCGGTGGGAGATCGAGAACACCCTGGACGAGATCAAGACCCACCAGGGCGGGCCCCGTCTGGTCCTGCGCTCCCAGCACCCAGCCGGCGTCGAACAGGAGATCTTCGGCTTCTTCCTGGTGCATCACGCCCTGCGGGAGCTGATGCACCAGGCGGCGCGGCAGTCGGACCACGACCCCGACCGGATCTCCTTTACCCGAACCCTCCGCGTCGTCCGCCGCCACCTCACCGACCAGGCGGCGTTTTCCCCCCTCCCGGCTGACCCGGGCCCTGGCCGCAGCCCTGCGTGAGATCCGCGAACGCCCCCTGCCGCCACGCCGGTTACGCGCCAACCCCCGCGTCATCAAACGCAAGATGTCCAACTGGAAACTCAAAAGGAGCGAGCACCGCAATCCGACCCAGCCGGACGCACCCCGCGCGACCCTGGTCGAGCCGACGAAGACGAAGCCGACCCGCCGGAAAACAACCTAAATCACCGGTATTGCGTCTAGATGATCGATTCCAAGGGATCGGCTGCGGGCACAAGGGAAGGGAGCCCAACGTCGGTGTGTGAAGACAGAATTGGACTCCCTCGCCACCGCACTCTATGTGAAGACCGACGACCTGCTGAAGGCATCACCGCATCGGGCAGGCGGTCTGCGGCACGATGACCGACCGCGGGCAGGGCCCTGGGAGACGGAGAGCACCAGCTCAGTCTCGTCGCCGCGCGGGTGGATCACAGGTTCGTTCGGGCCGAGGTCTTGGTGTCGATCGGAGGCGCTCCGCCGTGGCTGCGGATGCCGCCGCAGGCCGAAGAGGACTTCGTGAGGCTGCGGGCGCTGCTGGTCTTCGCGCTGGAGGGCAGCACGGTCCGTCACGCTGTCCTGGTCGCCTCAACCGCCGCCGAGCCCAACCCGCGCGCGTGCGGCTGGACCGTGCGGGCTGGGTGGCTGCACCCCATGGACACTGCCGCACTCCAGCAGGCCGTCCTCCTCTGCCCGGGGGTCTTTGCCCCGCTGCGCAAGGTCTACCCCGCGCCGGTTCTGCCCCAGCTCACCAACGACAGCGACGAGGAGTTCCCTGCATGACCGGCCCGCTGTAGCCGTGGCGCCCGGAGGACTTCGACGAGCGCTGTGAGACGTGTGGCGCACCTCCAGGCCGGCTGTGCAAGCCGTCGTGCGACACCGGCTACACCGCCGAAGACGCCCGCCGTGACGCCGACCGCCGCCAGGAAGCCGCGCCAGCGCCGTCACACCGCCCCGCACCGGACCCGTCCCCCAGCCACCGAAGGAGTGAAGGCGCCACCATGCCACAGGAGTTGGCCACCCAGGAGCAGTTCGACGCGTTCGCCGACGAGGTGGCGCGCAAGCTGGGCACGCACTGCCGGACCGATCCGCTGCCCCAGTACGCGCGCGGTCTTGCGCGGCTGGTCGTCGACGGCGACGGCCGCGCCCTGCGCCTGTGCCGGCCCGACGCACGCCGCCCCGACCGGCTGAAGGTGTACGCCGCACTACCGGACGAAACCCACGTGCGGGCACCGTCGATCGGGGTGACGGCCAGCAGCGCCGACCATGTGGCCCGCGAGATCACGCGGCGGCTGTATCCGCTGCACGCCCAGGCCGTGAAGCAGGTCGCCGAACTCACCGCGAAGCAGCAGGCGGAGGCCCAGGGGCGCGGCGCCGTCGCTCACGCCCTGGCCGGCCAACTGCCCGGCGCACGCGTCTCAAAGGAGCAGCGCCGTACGCGGGTTGTCTGGCGGCGCGAGTCCAGGCCGTCCGGTGAGCCCGGCCACGTCGAGGTGGAGGACGTGTGCGCGATCGTCGGCCCCTTTGGCGACTGGGTACAGGTGCAGGCGACCGGCCGCCCCAGCTCCGTGATCCCCATGCTGGCCGCCTTCACCCAGGCGGACCGGAATTGAAACAGCAGGTCAGCGACTCACCGCACGCTCGGTGCGCGCCGGGGCGTGGTAAATGCCGTGGCGCACGCCGGAGGTGCTCCTGATTGCTCTATCTCCCGACGGAGCCGCAAGATCGCGCCCGGTATGGCCGCTCATGAGGAGCCCACGCGGAGCGTCGGCGACTGACGACAATGCGGCCGGGCACCAGCTATGGGGCCACCGACGCCCCATAGCTGGCCGGCTTTAGTTGCCGGTGCCTGCCTCGTCGGTCGTGCCGGCGAACGGCACAGTAAGACAGGCGAGCCGTGCCCCAGCCATTCCTGCCTCGCCGGGCTTCGTCGCCGTCCCGTGCTCGTGGATGATCACGGACCGGGCCTCGCCCGGCCGGAAGCCCCAGTCATGCCGGGATTCGGCGGTGGCACGGCCCTGGGCGTCGGTCCTGAAGTCCAGCCACACCTCGTTCTCGGAGTTCGCGTAGGCGGGGTCGGTAGAAGGCTGGTTGGGGTCCTTGACGTTCTGGTAGTGCGGACCGGAGGCATCCGGGGTGCGGCCACACGGCTTGGTGTGCACATGCGCTCCATACACGCGGTTCGGGAGCAGCCCGCTCACCTGGAGCCGAACGCTGGTGGCCGCGCCGCCGACGGGACCGCCCACCTGCTCGACGACGGAGATGCGAGCGCCCACGGGCACCGTCTTCGCGTCGTACGTCAGCGGTTGCGACGGATGGAACGGCGAAGACGGCACGAACTGCCCCTCCACCTTCACCGTGCGGGAGCCGTCATCCGCGAATACCGATGTGGCCGGCAGCGCGAGCACTGCTGTAACGGCAAGGGCGGCGAAAGCTTTACGAAGAATCCTCATGAGCGGTCTCCCTCGACAAAGCACGATGAGCGGTCCGGCGGGATGGCCGTCCCACCGTACGGGCCAACGATTCCGCGCCACGCGTAGAAGGCGTCCGTTGGAGTGAAGGGTCGAGCAGGCGCACTCTAGCGTCTTAGATTGGCTTAGCGAGCCTGAGTGTTGCTCAGCCTTGGGAGCCAATCGCCTTCGTGCCCTGGTACTGAACGACAGGAGCCGTCAGTCCGCGTGGCACGTCCCTGCGGACGCTGGTCGACCGGGCCGCAAGACCCGACCGAGGAGGGTGCCCGACGTCGCCTGGGCGCCGGGCGTGCGCGTAGCACTCTGCCACAGGTTCACTACGGTTCGCTCATCCAACCGGTGAGCCTGGGTGAGGCTTCAGGCGCGATGGCCTGGAGCACGGTGACGGTGCAGCCCGGCCGCTACGAGCTGGCCTGCAACTTCCCCGGCCACTACGCGGCCGGCATGTACACAGAGCTGGACGTCACACGGTGACCACAGCAAGGAGCGGCGCGGACGCTGGAGCTGTGCCGGGGTGATGCCTGGGACGGGCGTGCCCGAGCATGGCCTGCGGCTTGTATGGGGGCGGTGGCCCTACTGTCCCTGCATCATGGGCCTTGCGTGCTCGAAGGCGTCGTCGACGAGGACGACCTGGTGTCCTGCGGCGGCAAGCAGTGAAGCCGCGATCGCGGCTCTGAAGCCGCTGCGGCAGTGCACCCAGATTTCGGTGTCCGGCAGGGCGGAAAGGGCTCCGGGCACTTCGGGGAGCGGAACGTGCCGGGCGCCGGGCAGGTGTCCGGAGCGCCACTCGCTGCCGCTTCTGACGTCCAGGACCTCTATCGGCCGCCCGGCCCGGGCGGTGGCCAGGGTCGTGAAGTCCGATCGGGGGTAGGAGGCCAGCCGGGGTGGGCCTGCCCATTCCAGCGGGCTTCCGGCGGCGACGGCCGCGGGGTGGTCGAAGCCGATCCGCAGCAGCCCGTGCCGGGCGGCTTCGAGCTGCTCGGCGTCGGCGGCCAGCAGCGTGAGCGGAGCGTCGAATGGCACCAGCCAGCCCAGGTATGTGGCCAGCGATCCGCGGGCGTCGAAGTTCACCGTGCCCCGCAGGTGGATGTGGGCGAAGTCGGCTCGCGGCCGGACGTCGACCACCCACTCCCCGGCTGCGATGCGGTCGGCCAGCTCGGAGGGAGTGGCGGTGTGCGGCACGGTCAGGGTGGTCAGGGGCACGGGTCCGGCGGCGTTGATCGGTGCCATGTGGCGGTAGTACGCGGGGTAGGGCTCGAGACCGGCCAGGGCGCTGGAGACGAAGGCGTCCTCTGCCAGGGTGAAGACGGGGTTGGCGGCGCGTTCGCGGCCGATGGTGGAACGTTCGACCGCGGTGGCGGTCGTCGCCGTGCAGAAGCTTCCGAATCCGTGGGTCGGCAGGACCACGGTGTCATCGGGCAGTACCTCGGCCAGGTGGCGGGCTGATCGGTACTGCCGGCGGGCCAGCGGCTCGGCCAGGTCCGCACCCATCAGGTCGGTGCGCCCGGTGGTGCCGTACAGCAGCGAACCGCCTGTGCATACCAGCCGTGGCGTCCCGCCGGAGGGTGCGAAGGCGTAGGCGACGTGGTGGTCGGTGTGCCCCGGCGTGCCGATCACCTGGATCTGCAGCTCGCCGGCCGGAAGCTGGTCGCCGTCGCGTACCCGGACGGCGTCGAAGCCGAGCTTCGGCCCGGCCGGCACCGCATAGGCGGCATCGAACCGGCGGGCCAGTTCCAGACCGCCCGTGACGTAGTCGTTGTGCAGGTGGGTCTCGACGACCGCGTCGAGCCGCAAGGCCCGCGAGTCGAGCACGGCGGTGATCCGCTCCAGGTCGCGCTGGGGGTCCACGGCGACCGCTACCGACCCGTCCGTGATCAGGTAGCTGCGGTTGCCCAGGCTCAGCGTGGCGAGCTGGATGACCTCCAGGCCCTCGGGCAGCTGAGCCGACAGGCGCAGCTGGGCCTCGGTGACCTGACCGAGCTGCGCCTCCACCGGCAGCTCTGTGGCGCCGCGCGGCGACAGCACGCGCAGCACCCAGTGCCCTGGCGTCACGTAGAAGCGGAACGTGCCCGAGGAGGCGGTGACCACTTCGCCGACGAACTCCCCTGCCGGGTCGAGCAGGCGGACCCAGGCACCCGCGACCGGCCCGTCG
Source organism: Streptomyces sp. CA-106110 (assembly GCF_050936285.1). NCBI lineage: Bacteria > Bacillati > Actinomycetota > Actinomycetes > Kitasatosporales > Streptomycetaceae > Streptomyces > Streptomyces sp. CA-106110. The sequence continues at coordinate 214,473 of NZ_JBNJNB010000002.1, forward strand.
GCGGCCTCGACGCGGCCGGCCACCTCGGTCCGGGTGGTGGTGTCGATCTCCGGTACAGCGGCTGCCTGGCGTCGGCCACCCGTCGGCGCCGCTGGGGTTCTGGTCACGTCTAATCCGTTGCTTACCGTCTGTGAGGCTGCTGCTCCGGTCACTTCTCGATCGGGACGCCGACCATCGAGCCGTACTCGGTCCACGAGCCGTCGTAGTTCTTGACGTCCGCATGGTCGAGCAGTTCGTGGAAGACGAACCAGGTATGGGCGCTGCGCTCGCCGATCCGGCAGTAGGCGATGCTCTCCCGGTCGAAGTCGACGCCGGCGTCACGGTACAGCGCCCGCAGTTCCTCGTCGGACTTGAAGGTGCCGTCGTCGTTGGCCGCCTTTGACCAGGGCACGTTCCTGGCGGTCGGGATGTGCCCGCCGCGCTGAGCCGCTTCCTGTGGCAGGTGGGCGGGGGCCAGCAGCTCTCCGGAGAACTCCTGGGGAGAGCGGACGTCGATCAGGTTTTTGCTCCCGATCGAGGCGAGTACCTCGTCACGGAAGGCCCGGATCGAAAAGTCCGGTTCCTTGGCCGTGTAGTCGGTCCTGGGCCGCTGCGGCGCCTCGTCGGTCAGCGGTCGGGACTGCAGTTCCCACAGCTTGCGTCCGCCGTCGAGGAGGCGCATCTGGTCGTGCCCGTAGATCTTGAAGTACCAGTAGGCGTACGCGGCGAACCAGTTGTTGTTGCCGCCGTAGAGCACCACCGTATGGTCAGGCGCGATGCCGCGGTTGGACAGCAACTCCTCGAAGTGCTCGCGGTCGACGAAGTCGCGGCGGACGGGATCTTGCAGGTCCATCTTCCAGTCGAACTTCACCGCGCCGCGGATGTGGCCCTGTTCGTAGGCGCTGACGTCCTCGTCCACCTCGGCGAATACCACCTGCGGGTCGTCCAGGTGCTGCTCGGCCCAGTCAGCGTCGACCAAAGAGTGTTCACGGCTCATCGCCGCCTCCTTCCAGTCCGGCGGGTGAGACCCTCCGCAGCCTCGGAAGCGCACCGACACGTGGCGTACATGCCGCCACTTCCAGCACAACCCTCGGCGATGCGGGCGGCAACTCCGGGCACGACTCATCCCAGCGCCCAGCCATGTGACCGCGCCCGTAAACGCAACGCTGTGCTCGACTGCCGCCGCTTTGTGGGCGCCGACCACCACGTCGGCCCCGCCCACGATGGCGGCCGCGGCCAAGGTGGCGGCCACGCCGCCGTCGGGGGGCCCACGCCGACCTCGCCGTCCTCCAGGCGACGGACGGCCAGTGACCGCACGGTCGGCGAAATCGCCCCGCCACGGTGGCACGGGGGAAACCACCAGGGCGGGTATCGTCCGGCATCGCAGGGCCGGGCTCTCCGGTTCCCGCGCTACTCGGACTTCTTGACCATGGTCTTGCCGCAGCAGCACGTCGGGGCGTCCTGCTGGCTGGTGCAGGAAGGCGAAGCCGCTTGGTCACCGTCAGCTCGCACCCGCAGTCGGCCTCCGGGCAGCGGAAAACCTGGTGACTGGTGCCCATCACCGCCGAAGCCGAGCTCGCGGACGTGCGGCAGATGGCCGTGCAGCGTCTCTGATTAGCTATGCGATCCTGGGTTGGATTGAGTTTCCGGGATCGTTTCCCACCGTGGTGGGGAGGCGTGGGCGTGGAGGTGGAATCCCGCGCCGAGTGCTGCCCCTTGTGGCTGGTGGCCGGTGGTGGGTGTGCTGGTCGTGTTCATGCCCTGGTGTCGGTGGGCTGCGCGGGGCAGCCGGGTCCGGTCCGTGTGAGCGTGTCCCTCCGGACGCTGGCCGGCACGACCGTGAGGCCGTGCTGGGGAGGGTGCCCTGCGTCGCCTGGGCGCGGGGCGTGTGGAACGACGCCGGGTGGGGCCGGTCTTGGTCCGGTCCTTCCGGCTGGTCTTGGCAGTCGGTGTGAGGACGGCCTTCGCTTCCAGGTTGTCGAGGACCGTCCGGATCACCATGTGGCCGCTGGTGCGGTCGCAAGCGGTCGTGGCCTGGTGGGCCAGGCCGCGGGCTGCGATTCGTCGCCAGGCACCGTGGTCGCGGTCGCCCTGCCAACGGCAGTCCTGGTGGGGGCAGATGGCCCATTTCCATCCTGCGAGGGTGGGCCGGTCGGGGGCTTTGCGGTGCCGCAGCGGGGTCAGGCAGTGCGGGCACAGTTTGGAGGTGTTGCGGGCAGGAACCGTGACGACTGCGATGCCCTGTTCGGTGGCGAGGTGCCGCATGCGGTCGGCGATCTGTCCGCGGACCTGCTGGGACAGGCGGGTGTTCAGGGTGCGGCCCATGCCCCCGGCTTCCATCGACCGCAGATCCTCGACATAGATCACCGTGGCCCTGGCCGCGATGGCCTGGTCGACGGCCCACCTGGCGGCAGCCCAGGCGAGGGCGTCGTTGAGGTTCGATCGGCGGTTGGACACGTGCTGGATCTCGCTGCGGAGCACGTCGAGCGTGGGGGCAAGCTGGTGGTCGTGGCCTGCGATCAGCCGTTCATACTGGTCGGCTTTGGTGTGCAGTCGCTCTGAGAGGCGGCGCAGGCGGTGCTGCTTGGCGAGCACACCGGCGGCCCGGAACTGGGCGCCGGCCCCGAGCGCGGTGATCCGCCCCTCGCCTTTGAGTTGCACGGCGCCCGCACTGAGGAGCGTGTTCAGGCCCCAGTCCACGCCGCGCGCCACCGCATGACCGGTGTGGTGGGCCTTGGGGACGGCGTGGGTGTAGGCCAGGTCAGCGCGCACGGTGTCACCCGCGCAGCGGAGGGTGGGAAGGTGGAGCACCGCCGATGCGGGGACCGTCGGCGGCAGCGCGATGGGGCAGGCCACCCATGTCCAGTCCCGGTAGGTGGCCGGGTCGGGGCGGGTGGGCAGCTGAAGCCGTAGCAGCGCCTGCCCGGTGTCGGTTTCGGAGCGTTCGATCGTGGCCTGCTGTCCATCGCACGCGGCGAGGAGCAGCAGGCGGGGGATCTTCGGGGTGCCTTCGAGTTCGAACACGTCCACGGGCAGATGGCCGTTGGCCTTGAGATAGGTGGCGGCCTGCCGGGTGCGGGCCTTGATGATGCTGGACGGCAGATGCTCCCCGCCACAGATCGCCGCCCGAACCTGATCCCACTCTCTCGGGGTGCGCTTGCTCGGATCGGCCGGCCACGTCGCCAGCACCCCCAAGACCACATCGGCGCGCCACTTCACCGAGCGCAGCGCCCGCCCGGCCTGCTCCTGGGCCATGCGCACGATCCGGTCGTTGACCTTCACGCCCTGGGGCGGGGTGGCACTCCAGCCCAGACGGCGCAGCGCCATCCACGCGTTCGACGGTAGATTCCGGCCGCCCGCGTCGACGCCGGAGGCGAGTACCTTCACATCAGGGCTGTTCCAACGCTCGGCGAGCACGACAGAAACCATGCCCGCCACCAGGTCGCTGCACCAGCCGATGCGTTCGGCCAGCACGGCCTGGGTCAGGACTTCGCCCGTCTTCTCATCCACGCCGGTGCGCACAAGGGTGCGGGCGCACGCGGTGCGGGAGGTCTCACCGTGGGCGAGCTGCGGTTTCCGGCTCACCGGTGGCTACCGGCCTGGCATTGCTCGGACTCGGCCAGCAGGCGACGCCGGTTCTCAGCCGACCGCATCCCGTACAGGCGGCCGGCGAACGTGGTGACCAGCGACACGAAGTCCTCAAGGAGTTCGTCCCGGCTGCCGAGCTTCTTCGGGTGCAGCACCTCAAGACGGGCGCCGTACACGGACAGCAGGTGCTTGAGCCAGCCGACACCGAACCGGGCGAGCCGGTCCTCGTGCGTGACCCGCACGACGGTCACCGAGCCGTCAGCAACGGCCCGCAGGAGCCGGCTCAGACCGGGCCGGTCCTCCCGCAGGCCAGAGGCCCGGTCACGGAAGACCTTGACGATCTCGCCGGTGGAGGTGGCCCGCAGCTCCTTCTCCTGCGCCTGAAGCGAGGATTCCTGCCCGTGGGAGCCGGAGACGCGCACGTACAGGCCCTCCAGGCGGACACGCTCGCCACCGGTGGAGACCTTCATCGCCTCGACATCGATCGAGGAGAACCGGCGCTCACGCCCGACCCAAGTCACTGGAATCTTGCCCGAGTCTGCCCAAAGCCGAAGCGTCACGGGGTGAACACCCAAGCGTTTGGCGGCTTTTGAGAGTCGAAGAAGTTCCACACGATCACCGTACGATCATTGAGGAACTCTAAGCAAATTGATGAGCCTGCCGGCTCGGTCCTGCACTGCCCACCGACAGGCCGGCAGGCCTGCGGCCGCTTCTGGCTGTCCCGTCCCGACGGATCCGGACTGCTCACCGACGCCGCAAGCGCAGCCACGCTCGCCGAGCCGGCGCCTCGTCGTAGGCGCCAACCTTGAGAGAGGTTCTGGCCGCCTTCAGGAACAGGGTGTGCTGGCTGTGGTAGGCCCCGGACAGCCTGGTCCGAGCCGCCATCTGTGGGCCCAGGTCTCTTTGTACCGTGCCAAGCCAGACTGGTTCGGGGGCGTGGTCGTACAGGAGAGACTGCTGAAGCGCAGTGGCCGCATCGACTACGTCCACTGGAGCGCGAAGTTCGAGTGCAGCGAATGCCCGCTTCAACCGCTGTGGATCGAACTCCCGGGCCCGGCGCTCCATCTCGTCCCACCGCCCTTGGAACGCGTCCTCGTACATGGCCTGGTAGACCTGCTCGGCTTGGAGGAGGAACTCTACGTAGAGGGAGGGCAGGAGTTCTCTGATCCAGGGGGCATCGGCCTGGTAGCGGGCAGCACTTGCCTGACTGCGTCTGGCTATGACTGCACCACCGGCACCAAGGAGAGCTCCGCCGAACGCCGCTCCCGCTGCGATCAGCCTGAGCAGAAAATCGCTGTTCACGCGCCCCCCAACTCTGCGGGTGCCGATTAATCATCCGTCCTGGTCACGCGGCATGTCGGTACTCGTGGAGGGTTCCGCCGAGGCGGTCGCGTCGGCGGACTTTCAGGTGTCTGATGTGCGCTGGTACGTTGATCGGCTCGGGCAACGGGCGAATAGGCGCGGCCTGCCCCAGGGTTCGGTGCGGCCGATGCCTGTTGTGGAACGTTTCGAACTCGCGGAGCGTGTGAAGGAGGTGGCCCTGGTTCCAGATCAAGGTGCGGTCCAGGAGCTCGTACCGGCAGGTCTGCATCCAGCGCTCCATGATGGAGTTCATCCGGGGCATCTGGACGCCGGTGGTGACGACCTTGAGCCCGGCATCGGCAAGCAGGGCGTCGAAGGCGGCTCTGAACTTCGAGTCCCGATCCCGGATCAAGAACTTGGCTCGACTGCCCACAGAGGGGCCGTAAAGAGTCGCCCAGGGATGGCCGATCAAGGCAGTGACCTGGCCGGATGATTTATCGGCACCCGCACCCTACTCGGAGAGTTGCGCGATGGCCGCCTCATGACCAGGGGCTATGCGTGATCGCTGCTCCACCACTGGGCGGGACACCATCGAATCCGACGCCGGCACGACGGAGCCCGGCTCCATCCCCCGCGGCCGGGACTACGTCGTCAAGGACTCACACCCAGTCACCGACACGCCCGGCGGAGCCCATCTTCAGCCGAATCAGCGCCGTTTGCGCTTCTTCGCGGACCGCTTGGCGGCCGGGCGCTTCCGTTGGGAGTTGGGCTTCGCCTTGCGCGGATGGCTGGTGAGCGCCGCATTCCTGTCGCTGCGGTACGCCCGCCAGGCCTGGCGGGCCGCTTCGGCGTTGGCGGGGTCAGGGTGGTGGGTGAGCTGTTGTGCGAGGAAAGCGGATTGGTACGGGTCTGCGTCCGCGAGCGCGGTGAGCAGGGCCGGGCCGCCGCCGGGCCAGTCGGCCGCGGCCTTGTCGAAGGCCGCCTGTACCTGGACCGGCAGCTCCGGTTCGTGCTGCTCGAAAGCGGCGGTCAGGCGGTGGGTGAGGGAGGCCGCTTGGCGCACTGCTTCGAGTTCGTCGAGCAGGAGCACCGCGCGGGCTGCGGAGGGCACCGCGGAGGCGTCGGGCGTCAGGCCTCGCTCGCGCAGGGCGCGTTCCGCGTGGCCGCCGAGCACCGGGTCGGCCAGCTGGGCGTGTAGTGCATGCGCGGGTGCGGCCGTCAGGTCGAGCAGGCCGAGCAGCGCGCGCCGGTCGGCGGCGTCCGGCCCAGGACGGGTGGCGGCGAGCGCGGCCAGCAGTGCGGGCCAGCCGTCGGCGCCGCGTTCGGTCAGCCAGTCGCCGAGCACCTGACGGGCCGCGGCCGGCGGCCAGTGCTGAGCAGCGGCCACCAGCAGGTCCGCAGCCCAGGTGCGCACCTGTGCCTGGGTGGGGAAGGCGCCGTCGTCGGCCCCGCCGGCGCCCAGGAGGAGAGCGTCGCGCAGCAGGGCCGAGCCGAGTGGGGTGAGGGTGAGCGCGTCGCCGGTGCGCTCGGCGATGCCGAGTCCGGCCAGCCGGTCCATGACGCGTGCCAGGCGGGCGGCGGCCGGCTGCAGGTCCTCGCGGTCCGCCTCGTTCAGTGCGGGGATGCCGGTGACCGCGGACAGGGCCTCGGGAGCGGGGAGTTCGTATGGACCGGTGGCCGGGACGGACGCATCGGGGGCGCTCTGGTGCCCCAGCGGAACGATCCACAGCTCCTCCTGTGCGGCCTGCCGGGCCACCGACTGGGCCACCCCGGCCTGCTGATAGAGGAAGTAGAGCGGGCCGAGGTGCTCGCCGGGGAACTCCTCGGCGGTTTCCTCGTCTTCGGCCAGCTGCGCCAGCAGCGCGTCCAGGAGGTCCAGGGCGAGCCCGGCCAGCTCGGCAGGCCCGCCGTGCTGCCATACCTCGGCGGCCGGCCCCGGGAAGGGTGCGCCGTGCGCGTCGACGGTCAGGAAGCCGCTGGCCAGCGCCAGCTCACGCACCTGCTCATCCGCGGTGTCCGGGTTGGCGGCGGCCTGCGCGAGGGCCTGCGGCAGCGGCGCGGCGCGCAGTTGGGCGGCCTGCTCTTCGGGGGAGGCCGGCAGGGGCGGTGGAGGTAGCGGGGAAGGATTTGGGCCGAACATCTCCAGGTGCTGGGCGGCCAATTCGCCGACGATGCCGACCAGCGGCGCGTGGCTGCCGGCGCCGGGTGCCAGGTGCGCGTACGGGCCACGCAGCAGGGCGTCGAGCCCGGCTGCCGTCCAGCGGTCCGAGAGCACGCCGGCCTGGGCGTCGTACCAGGCGTCCTCCTGCTCCTGCGGGACGTCCGGCTCGCCCTGCGGGGCCTCGGGGATCAGCGGCGCCTGGCCGGATGGGGGCCGCACCTGCTCGCCCAGGGCCACGGCCTGCAGACGCCCGGCGAGCAGGGAGCGGGCCTGCCGGGAGCGTTCTCCCGTCAGCGCGCGTAGCCAACCGGCTGCGGCCAGCGGGCCGTCCGCGACGGCGAGGCCGAGCGCCGTCTGCCGCTGTGCATACGGGCGGGCGGCGAACGCCTCCAGCCAGGCGGCGACGGCCCGCGCATCGGCGGCCTCCACGCCCTCGGCCCGCAGCAGGTTGCCGTACAGCCGCGCCCAGGTGACGCGCTGCGGGCTGGTCATCATCTGAGTGAAGCCCTCGGCCAGCTCCTGCACCCGGGCCACCAGCCTGGCGTGCCGTTTGGCGTTGAGCCTGCCCGCTTCGTGGGTACGGTCGGCGAGCGCGACCACTGCGGCCAAAAAGCCGGGCAGCTCGGCCTCGGTTGCGCTCACGTACAGCGGCAGCAGGGTGTGCAGCAGCTCCTCCACCAGTTCCTCAGTGGGTTCCGGCACGCCGGGCCGGCGGCGCGCCCCGCTCAGCGCGAGCAGGCCGAGCACGGCCTCGGCGGCACGCGCATCGAGCGCAGTGCCGCGCCGCTCGGCCCAGGCGAGAAAGGATGCGAGGTCGAGTCGCAGGGGTGTGGGGGTGGTTGTGGGGGTGCTCACCCCGGCAGCGTAGCGGCACAGCACAGCAGCCCGTGCCGCAAGAAGCCCGCTTCACCCGCACCAAGTGGTGCACCGCGGCGGATGGAACCGGCCCTACGGTGGGATGGAGGCACGCAGACAGCGGCACTCACCGAAGAACGGCTGATCCGCCTGGAGCTCGCCGCACCCGTGCCGGTGCGCCGCCTGGCGGACAAGCCTCGTCCGCCACGGGGGGCAGCGGACGGACGGGGCAGCTGAAGAGCTGTTGTCCCGCGGTCACGCCCAGGTGAGACGTTGCCCGTCGGGGCCCATGTGCAGCCGCATGCGGTCGGTCGGCGGTCGACCGGCCGCATGCCACTGCATGAGATGTTCCGTGATCTGATCCCACAGCCGCACCGGGCCGCCCTGCCGGACCATCCACCGCTCGCCGTCTTGGAAGGCCACGGCCCAGGACCCGGCGTCCACGTCGATCACGACCTGTTCTGCTCGGCCGTGCCGTTCGAGGATGAGCCGCTGGGCGTGCGGGGTGGCGAACTGTGCGACGAACCGGGCCGACCAGTCATCGAGTACGTCGCCGCCGAGTTCCGTCGGCTGCGTGTCGCCCTCGCTGAGGTTCGGCAGGATAACGAGCGGGGGCGGAAGGTGAGGGCGGGCCATCATGAACGAGACCTGTCCGCCGAGCACGGGACCGCCGGCTGTGCCGTCGTCGGCGACCGTGAGCCGGACGAGCTCGGATGCATCCATCCACCCGCCGACGGTCACCAGGACCTCACCGCCGACTCGGGCCTGGGCGAGCCAGTCGGCCGGGACAGTATGCACGGCGCACGTGGCGATCACGCGGTCGTACGGACTGCCCTCCTTGTGGCCGAGGAGGCCGTCGCCGACCACGCGGGTCGGCCAGTAGCCGGCACCCGCCAGTGCCACCCCGGCGCGGGCAGACACTTCCGCGTCGACCTCGACCGTGGTCACCGTGTCGTCGCCAACGACATGGCACAGCAGCGCCGTCGAGTAACCGGTGCCCGTGCCGATCTCCAACACGCGCGCTCCCTGACTCACCCGCAGGTCTTCAAGCATCCGCACGACCAGGCTCGGGAGAGTGGACGACGAGGAGCGGGGCCGCCGCGATGCGTCCCTCGACCTGCTCGGGGAAGACGCTGCCAGCCACCTGCGTGACGAGGGTGTCGTCTTCGTAGATCCGGGCAAGTCCGGCCGCTGAGTCACCGGACGCCGGCCGGTACCAGCCGCCTGCGTCGTACTCGAACCAGCCACGGGAGAGGAACGCCTCGCGCGGCACGGACAAAACGGCCGCCTCCCACTCCGGACTGTGCAGGGCGCCGCTCTTGGACAGGTGCCGGGCGAGGTCGGCCCGCAGATGCTCCGACGACAGGGGGTCACGCATGCCTGGTCGCTCCGTTCTCCAACAGGTCTGCGATTGCGGTGGTGATCGTCAGGTTGGCCGCGGCTTCGAGCCAGGCCCACTGGCCGTTGGGGTTGCACTCCAAAAACCACCATGCGCCGTCCGCGGTCATCGCGAAGTCGAAGGCACCGAAGTTCAGGCCGAAGTCGGCGAGGAACGCCACGAGCGCCCGCCGCACCCGCTCTGGGCACTCGACCGGCTCATAGCTGAGGTTCCGGTACGCGGCCCGCCAGTCCACGATCCCGGGCGGCGCGGTGATCAGGGCGCAGAAGACCTGTTCACCGACGACGACCACGCGCACGTCCACCGCCTTGGGCACCTGCACTTGGAACAGGTGCGCGCTGTAACCGACCGCGTCGTCGAGTTCGCCGGGCTCTACCGGGGCCGCCCAGATCCCGGCCGGCTCGCCCCCCACTTCGTACGCCCCAGCGTGCAAGGGCTTGTAGATTGTGGGCTGTTCGGCGCAGAACACCTTGGCCTCCATCGGGTCGTTCGTGATCAGGGTTGCCGGGACGGTGAGCCCAACGCGGGCCGCCGCATCCAGTTGAGCCGGCTTGTACTCGACGCGCGCGATGGCCTGCGGGTGGCTCAGATACAGGCACCCCGGCAGCGCGCCGAGCACACCGCCCAGTCCGCGCCGGTTCTCCTGAGCAGCGAACCGGGCCGCCTGCCTGCTGCTGTCCGTCGGGTAGGTATGGGGGCGACGGTGGTACAGAGCGCGTACGGCGGACAGGTCGAGCGTGCGTTGCCCGATCGTGAGTCGACCGCTCCATCCCTGGGCCCCACTACGGGCGGCGAGCTGCGCGAGCGCCGGGAAGTCCCGGCCAGGATCCAGCCGGAGAACGGGCACCCGGCGCCGGTTCAGTTCCGTGATGACCAGGTCGGCGGTCGCGTCTTCGTGCTGGGTGCAGACCAGCACCGGGCGTGTGTCCATGGGCGCGCCGCCTAGTCCTGGGTGGCGTCGTGGCCGGAGTCGCCGTCTACCTTGCCGTCCTTGCTGACCTGGGTGGGCGGGTAGGTGTTGACGGACGTGCCGTGCTTGCCGAGTTCGACCGGACTCATGCGGCCGTCCCCGCCGATCCAGCGGCCGGTCTGGGTCTGCGGATCGAGTCCCGCGTACCGCCAGGGTGAGGGTTCGGCGTTGTGCAGTGGGGTCATGCGGCGCATGCCCCATGGTTGGGGCGGAAGGGTCATCGCTTGCACGGTGCCTCCTTGGCCGGGGTGAAGGTGGAACTGCATGGTGAAGTCCGTCCCGGGGCTCGACCTGTCCAGGGCTGGGGCCCGGGGCGGAGTCCTCTTGCCCGGATGCGAACCGGGGTCTTCGGAAGCGAAGAGCAACGCGTCGCAGCGCGTATCTGGGGGTCTTTTCGACGGAGCTACATGGGGCGGCCGCTGTGTTGCTTGCCATCGCGGCTGCCCGCTTCAGCGCCGTGTCAGGGTGCCGGCGCGGGGGTCTTCAGCGGTCCTGTCTGGACGGGGCTTCTGGGTTGGCGCCTTCTTGCACAGGTAGTCGTGCACGACGAAGGTGCCGTCGGCTCCCGTGGCCGCGGCGGTGACGTAGCCACGTGCGCGGCTCGTGGGGCCTGATCGCTCGTCGCAGTGCGGCGTAGGTCATTGGCGGTACTTCCTGACCAGCCGGTACAGGCCGCGGCCGGCGCTGCAGTCGGCGGTGGTCTTCTCATCGCGGCACAGCTCGCAGGTCGAGCCGTGGGCGAACAGGCCGCGGTGCGCACGGTCGGCGATGCAGCCGTGGCAGGCGCGCGGGAACCAGCGCATGAGCGAGGTGGTGCCGCTGTGCGGGCTCATCTGCTCGCCGAGGTCAACGGCCCTCTCCGCGGTGAACTTTTCGCCGCACCAGACACACGCCGCGCCGCGGACCTTGGCGTCGGCCAGGGTGTCGAGCGAGGGGAGCGCGAGGACCTTCAGCGCCTCGGGCGGGATGTCGTGGATGACGCTGCTCACCGGATCACCCCCGTGGGCGTCCGGGCTGCAACCTGCCTCATGTCGGTGCTCCTTCGCGGCGTTCGGCCATGCCCCGTGGCCGTTCGGGCGGCTGCCGGGGCTCGTCGTATCCCCGACGCTAGGAGCGCGAAGTGCAGCAGAGCCAGTGATGTGCATCGATGTGCGTGTGTAGTTGTAGGCGGCTGCGCGGCCGGTTCGCCCTCTTGACGCTGTCCGCCCGCTGACGTGAGGTTGGTGCACAACGGCGCACAACGACGACGCTGGAGGCAGCCGTGGACTTACAGTTCATCGGGATCGACCCGGACACCGGCAAGAACGGGTCACCCACGGCCTGGGTGGACCAGGAGAACGCGGACATCGTGATCCAGAGCTACACAGCCGACGAGAAGACGCGAGCCGCGTGCGTCGAGAACACGGCGCCCGGACACGCGAAAGGCGTTCCCGAGCACGAGACGGTGATCCGCATCCCCGCACGCCTGGTACCGATCCTGAGGAAGGCCTGCGATGCCGCAGAACGTGCCCAGCTTTGACGAGCTCTTCGAAGCCACGCAGCGTTCAGCGGTGCACCTCGAGATGCGCGACCGGTACGCCGTCGGCGATGAGGCCGACGACTTCCACACCTGGCTGCGCACGGGGCAGAGGGACACGGATCCGACCTCGGATTACTGGGCACCGTGGGTCGACATGATCTCCCGGGCGGCGGCCCGCGGCGTCGTCGTGCGACGGGCCCGCATCGTGTCCGAACCGGTCACCGACTACATCCGGTACGAGCACGCCGGAACCGTCGTCAACGCCGCGGCCGGGGAACAGGTCCGCTGGCTGCCCCGCCGGCACGCAGTCGACCTGATGCTGCCGGGCGCCGACCTGTGGATTTTCGACGGGACCCGCGTCCTCTTCAATCACTTCACCGGAGAGGGCGGCTGGGCGGATCCGGACATGGAGCTGCGCAGCGAGCCGGGCATCGTCAAGCAGTGCGTGGACGCGTTCGAAGCCGTCTGGGAGCGCGCCATCCCCCACGACCGGTACGAGATCCACTGACAGAAAGCGCCGCGGCCCGCTCATGCCCATCTCCCCGTCTTCCTCGGCCCAGTCCGCCCGCGAGAACGTGGCACGACAGCTACGCGACCTGAGGAGAAACGCCGGCCTGACGGTCACTGAGCTGGCCTCCCGGTGCGGCTGGCACCACGCCAAGACCTCCCGCATCGAGAACGCCCGCACGCCGCCCTCGCCCACGGACATCCGCCTGTGGTGCCGCGCCACCGATGCCGCGGATCAGGTGCCGGACCTGATCGCCGCTTCCCAGCATGCGGAATCGCTGTACCGCGAGTGGCGCCAGCGGGTCCGCTCCGGCCTCAAAAGGCTGCAGGACAGCTACGTCGAGCTGTACCGGTCGACGGAGCTGCTGCGCGTCTACTCCCCCGTCCTCGTCCCTGGACTCCTGCAGACCGAGGGCTACGCACAGGCCCTGCTGAGCCTCAACGCCCGCTTCCTCAACATTCCCGACGACGGGGCCGAGGCGGCAGCAGCCCGTGTGCAGCGCTCGCAGATCATCCACGAGCCAGGCCACCGCTTCGTGTTCCTCATCGAAGAGGCGGTGCTCTCCTACCAGCTCGGCGACGCAGATGCGATGGCCGCGCAGCTGGGCTACCTCCTCACCGCTGGGGCGCTCCCCCAGGTGTCCTTCGGCGTTATCCCGACCACGACGCGCCAGCGTGCCCTGTGGCCACAAGAGACATTCGACGTGCACGACGACACCCTCGTGTCGGTCGAGCTGCTCTGTGCCGAAGTGAACGTCACCCAGCCGTCCGAGATCGCCCTGTACGTGAAAGCCTTCGAGCAACTACGGAGCATGGCCGTGTACGGGGCACAAGCACGCGCCCTGATCGTGAAGGCCATCGACGCACTGGGCTGAGCCCAGCCACGACGAGCCTCACCCTTCTACGGGAGGACGAGGACCGCTCCATCTCACCACTCAAGGCGGCTGACGGTGACCCTGCCCGATCTTGGTGGTTAATTGGCGCAGCGTCACGGCGACGTTCGCGAAGGTGCCGCTGCTCGTCCGATTTGTCAGCGATGGGCGCCCAGTCGCGGCTGGTGACCTCCGCCGTTCGGCCACTCTGTGTAATTAACCACCAGGATCGCGCAGGTCTGTCCAGGTCTGCAAGGAGGTCGTGTGCCGGGCCGGTGACGTTCGGGGTTATCGGCACCCGCAGGGTCACACCTGCAGCGTCACCACGGACATCTTCACTGTCAGCCGAGGTCGAAGCCGTGGGCATGTGCCCAGTCGGTGGCCCGGCAGGTGAAGGCGCGGGCGGCGGCGCTCTGGTAGGTGCTTTCACGGTGCAGGAGTGTGACGGTGCGGGAGGGGAGTGCCGGGGAGAGGGGGATGGGGGTCAGGTGGGGGTGGTCGCGGGTGATGGCATCGGGCAGGACGGTCGCGAGCGGGGTGCGAGTCACGATTTCGGTGAGGGCGCTGATGGAGTTGGCCTCCACCGCGATCCGCGGCTGCACCTGGTGTTCGGCGAGGTGCTGGTCGATGTACCGGCGGGTGGCGAAATCGTTGCTGAGCATTGCGAGATGGCGTTCGCGGAGGTCGGTGACGGGCAGGGGGCCGCGGTTCTGGGTGTCGGGGTGTTGAGAGCCGACGACGAGGCTGAGGGTCTCGGTGAACAGTGCGGCTGCCTCGATGCCCGGGAGATGGGCGCCTGTGAAGGCGATGCCGAGGTCGAGCCGGTCGCTGAGCAGATCAGCTTCGATGCGGTCCTGGGTCATCTCGCGCACGTCCAGGGTGACGCCGGAATGGCGGGTGTAGAAGTCGGCAACGAGGGGGCCCGTGAGGTAGGCCGTGAAGGTGGGGGTGACGGCGAGGCGGAGGTGCCCGCGGGAGAGGTCCTGCACGTCCAGCACCGCCCGCTCGCCGGCCGCGAGGTCCCGTAGCGCGCGCTGGGCGTAATGGGCGTAGGCGGTCCCGGCGTCGGTGAGGCGTACGGTGCGGCCGGTGCGGTCCAGCAACTGGACTCCCAGGGCCTTCTCCAGTTGCCTGATCTGCTGGGACAGGGTGGGCTGGGCGATGTGCAGTTCCTCGGCGGCACGGGTGAAGCTTGCGTGCTCGCCAACTGCGAGCAGATAGCGCAGATGACGCAGCTCCGGCTTCATGACCGAAACTATAGATGTGGTCGATTGCAGCCAGTGCTATTGAGTCTTGGACGCTACATATACAGGTCGTGCACCGTGAATGGCGTCAGCCCCAGCGGCAATCCGATCGAAGGAAGTACGGGCCATGCGTCATCTCGCCCAGGGAGTAGACCGCTTCCAACGAAAGGTCTTCCCCGTCAAGGCCGGGCTCTTCACCCACCTGGCCACCACCCACCAGCCCAGCACGATGTTCATCAGCTGTTCTGACGCCCGCGTCGTCCCCGAGCTGATCACCCAGGCCGACCCCGGCGAGCTGTTCGTCGTCCGCACTGCCGGCAACCTCGTCCCCGCCTACACCTCCAGCGCCGACGGCGTCACCGCCAGCATCGAGTACGCGATTGTCGTCCTGGGTGTGAAGGACATCATCGTCTGCGGGCACTCCGCGTGCGGCGCCATGACCGCTCTCGCCGAAGGCCATGACCTGACCAGCACCCCGGCCATCGCTGGCTGGCTGCGCCACGCGACTGCCGCCCAGGTCCTTACCGAACCCGCCGAAAGCGGACAGAAGGTCGCCGCGCTGGTACGGGAGAATGTCGCCGCCCAGCTGGCGAACCTGGCCACCCACCCCTCGGCGGCCCACGCGCTGGCTGAGGACAGCCTGCGGATGCACGGCTGGATCTTCGACATCCCCACTGGAACCGTCGAAGAACTCGACACCGGCACGCACTCCGCCCTCGCGGCCTGACCCATCCCTTCGCCCCCTCCCCCGGCCTGGCCTGACCGGATCCCCGGGACCACTTCTTCCCAACCCCCTGCAACCTCAGGGGACGGACCGCCTGAAAGGAACCATTCCCATGGTGCACGCTCAGTTCGACAGCAACGCCCGTCAGCAGCTCGCAATCGCCGCAGTCGAGGCCAAGACCCGCAAGGACCTCACCTGGCAGCAGATCGCGGACGCCGCCGGCCTGTCGGTCGCGTTCGTCACCGCCGCCGTCCTCGGCCAGCACGCCCTGCCGGAGAAGTCGGCCAAGGCCGTCGCCGAGCTCCTCGGCCTGGACGACGACGCGGCGATGCTGCTGCGCACCATTCCCACCCGCGGCTCGATCGAGGGCGGCATCCCCACCGACCCCACGATCTACCGCTTCTACGAGATGATCCAGGTCTACGGCACCACGCTCAAGGCCTTGGTCCACGAGCAGTTCGGTGACGGCATCATCTCCGCGATCAACTTCAAGCTCGACGTAAAGAAGGTCGCCGACCCCGAGGGCGGCGAGCGCGCCGTGATAACCCTGGACGGAAAGTACCTGCCCTACAGGCCCTTCTAAGTAGTCGAGTTCGTAAGTCCTTCGGGGGTTGGGAGCTGTTCGGTTTCGGATGTGCAGGAGCGTGCATGAGTGTGCACGAGCATGTACTGGTTCGTGGTGTTGCAGCGTGCACACGTCGCGTGGCGGGCACTGTCAGTGCCGACCGGTACCGTTCTTCCTGTTGCTGATCAAGCGTTGGCGGAGGGAGTACATCGATGCGTGATGAGTCGCTGCGCACGATCGCTGCCCCATTCGTGGCCCTCGGCCCGTCCGGCGTGGCGATCCGCACCCGCTTAAGGCACCTGAGCGCCGACGACGAGCGGGTGTTGCGGCTGGTGGGCACGCATCTGGGCTCGCTGGCGTCGAAGGATCTCAAACGCCGGTGCGCTGAGGGTCTGGAGCACTCCGCGGATACGTGGGCGCAGCGGAAGCGGGCCTTGACCGAGGAGTCGTACGAAAGCCACTCACGATCAGTGGGCTCTTGCGCGGCGTGCCCGGTTGGCGCACATCCGCAGCCTTGAGGCCGGCATCGCCCTCGGGCACCGCATCCGGCGACGGACGGCACCGCCTTCTGCCCACCAGAGCGATGGACTGGAGCATCGGACCGCCCAGGCCGGACACGGCACCCCAGGGCGTGAGGGAACCCGCCCCCGCATCCTTGGACCACGGACACGATCCGCTGGGACCGGACGCGGCGCGAACGCGGGAGACCAGGACGCCCAACACCGTTCGGAGCGCCCGACTGAGCCTGTACACCTCATGCTCAGTCCTCAGGAACGGTTGATCACGCTGCTGGCTCGGCGGAGGATTTTTCCTGGTGATCGGCGGTGTGCCGGTCGAGCCTGGCCAGCAGATCGTCCAGGTCGGAGGTGGTGAACTTCCGCTGGAACGGCTGTGCCGTGGCGTTGTCGCGGTCTTCGAATCCTCGGAGCCGATCCCCGACCTGGGTCAGGTCGGTGAAGTCGCTGGGTGAGACGACCTTGCGTTGCACGACGGAGAAGTAGATCTCCACTTGGTTCAACCATGAACCGGCCGCCCACCAGGAGCTTCGCACGGCCGCCGTCAACTCATCGCCCCCACGACGACCGCGGCCGACCACCTGGACCCCGCACAAGGCGCTGCTTGGCATCCATAGGGGCATCAACGCCACTGGACCCGCTCACGCGCGCGCGGTTCGAGAAGGAAGCGCTCATCGCCCGCGCGGTGATCGGCACGAACCGGGTGGCACGTTCCCTGGACGCCGATCCGTGTGCTGACCGGCCGTGGTCGGCCGCCTACCCTTGGTCATCCCAGACGCCCGTGTCCCGCTTGGTGCGACCGCTGTCGCCGAGCACGTCCCCTCGGACGGGCCTGTGGATCTCGCCGGTCCGGCGGCCGGCCGCGGTACTGTCGGCGAGGTCGCTGCGGCATGTACTGGTCCGCGAGCGACCTGTCCCCGGTGAGCGGAAAGGGGCTCATCGACAACCTGACGGATCATCACGCAAGGCCGGCGGTAGAATGGGCCCGTGTCCCGACCTGCGAATCCCCTCGTCCGTGAGAATCTCCTCAATGCGGGATTGGCCCTTTTCCACTCCCAGGGGTTCAACGCGGTAGGCATCAAAGAGATCACGGACATGGCCGGTGTGCCCAAGGGCTCGTTCTACAGCTACTACAGCAGCAAGAACGCCTTCGCTGCTGCCGTCCTCAGGCAGTACTGGGCTGGGATCGTCCGCAATCACGCCCCCATGCTCAGCGACGAGTCCACTCCGCCCGTACGGCGCGTCGTCCGGTTCTTCGAGGCTATGACCCGGGACCATGCCGAGCAGGACTTCGCATTGGGATGCCTCATCGGCAATATGACCCTCGAACTGTCCGACGGCAATCAAGAGGCGCGTGAGGAACTGGCCGCCATCATGGACCACTGGTCCCGCCTGGTCGCAGTCTGCCTCGCGGAGAGCGCAAGCGGGCAGAACGCCGCAACTTCCCTCGAGATGACCGAACTGGCGTCCATGATCATCGAATCCTGGGAGGGCGCGGCCATGCGGGGCCGCCTCGACCGGAGCAGGGCCCCTTACGACCGCTTTCTCGCTACAGCCCTGCCACGGCTGCTCGGCACGCAGACGACCTCCGCCTGAGAGCCGACACTCCGCAGTGCCCCCGTGTGCGGGGGACAGATCGATGACTCTCGGTTATCAGATCCACACGATTCGCTTATGGATTCATAGACGACTGGACAGTTATAATGAAGGTGCTCATGCACCTTCGAGTCACCAATCAGGAGTCCACTTCATGGCGTCCAACCAGGCCGACCTCTACGCAGAGCCCTCCGCGCCCGCGCTTCCGGACAGCGGCTTCCGTCTCGACCTGTCACGCGCGGCTCTCGTCGTCACCGACCCGCAGATCGACTTCCTCAGCCCGGCCGGTGCCACATGGGAGGTCTTCGGTGGCAGCATCACCGACAACGACACCGTTCTCCATATCGGGCAACTGCTTGAAGCCGCCAAGGCCGCTGACATCACCGTGGCGATCTCGCCGCACTACTACTACCCGTCCGACGATGCCTGGCAGTTCGGCGGCCCGCTGGAGCAGTACATGCACTCTGTGGGCATGTTCAAGCGCCAGGGCCCCCTCGCTCTCGACGGCTTCGCGGACTCCGGGGCCGACTTCCTGCCCGCCTACCGGGAACACATACTCGACGGCAGGACCATCATCACCTCGCCGCACAAGATCTATGGGCCCGAGTCGAACGACCTCGTCCTTCAACTGCGCAAGCACGGAGTCTCACAGGTCATCCTGGCCGGCATGGCCGCCAACCTGTGCGTCGAGAGCCATCTGCGTGAACTCATCGAGCAGGGCTTCGAAGTGGTCGTCGTGCGTGACGCCACAGCCGGAGCCCGGCTTCCCGAAGGCGACGGGTACCTCTCCGCGCTCATCAACTACCGCTATCTGGCGAGCGCGACATGGACGACGGCGGAAGCTGTTGCGGCGCTGCGCGAACACTGACCACCGCATCCGACGACCCATCGCCGACCGTCTCTACGTGTCCGTACACACCGTCAACACCCATATGAAGCACATCTTCACCAACCTCGACATCAACACACGAGTCGAACTGACCCGGTTGGCGATCGAACGGGGTGGTGTCGCCGACAGGGCGGACTGAGCGGTGCCCCCGACCGGCAGGGCGGCGGCAATGATCCCTTGAATGGGCGATGCCGGCTCCGGCCGTACCCGTGATGCCGGTCGCGACGGCCTGGCCACTGGCACGGCGTCGCCCTTCATCAGGAAGTGACCGCCTCATGAACACGATGCGCGCAGTACGCGCACGCCGACGCAGAGGCCCAACGGCCGGTCCATGAGACCGCACTGCGCCCCGAGCCCGGGCCCGGCGCTGTCGTCGTCGCGCCATGGGCCGCCTCCCTCACCACCCGACGCCCTGAGCGGCCCAGGACCATGCGGCACGCGCGGAGTGCCCTTCGTCGTCGAACCGGACCACGACGGACTCGACTCCATCAGTGAGCCGATCAGGAGCGGACGGCTGAGCCCGGAGATCGACCGGGTCGTTCCCCTCGCGCAGGCTCGCGCCGCGTACGAAGCGCTCGAGAAGGAGCACCGGCACAGAAAGGTCGTCATCCATGTCGCCGACGGATAGTCAACCGCAACCCAGGACGGTCAGACCCGGTGGCCGCGCGGCCCCGGAACGCGGCTACCGTGGCCAACTCCGCGCTACCGTGGCCGCGAGCGCGGCCCCGCACGGATACACCCTGGCACTGTGGACCGCCACCGCAATGACGTCGTCCGATCGGGGCGCCCCAGGCGCGGCCGAAGTCCTGGCACTCCTCGCCGGTGCGACGCTCTCCTTCGTCGCGTTGGGTGCCGTCGCCTACGGCAGTGCCCCCATGGCGCCGGGCAGGTCCGCCGCCGACGCGCGGATATGGGCCGCCTTCCATCTGCCCATGGCTGCTTTCGTCGCGCTGGTCAGCCTGTTGCTCGCCCGGTGTTGTTCAGGGCCCCTCCTGTGGGGGCTCGTCGGAACGACCACGACCGCCGTGTACCTGCTGGGTGTCAGCGCCCAGTTCCTCTGTTTTGCAGTTCGCCGAGTCACCAAGAAGCCACACACACACGTGAGAGTTCACCACGTCTCTAACGCTCGACCGTTCCTGACTGAGCATGAGTTGCACAGGCTCAGACGGACGCTCCGAACGGTGTTGAGCGTCCCCACCAGCACGGGCTCCTGCGGGAGTTGATGGCGCAGTTCCAGCCCTGCCCTGGCCGACACGGCCAGGTCGTCTGCCGAGTAGCGGCAACACGTCCGAGAGCACTTGATGTCAGGCCAGGACAAGTTGCGGTGCACCAGTTCAGAGAACTCACAATCAGAGAACCCGCAGGTCAGCTGTTTCCACATGCCGTCCGACTCTTGTTGAAGCAATGCAATAGCGAGCCAGACCCGGTCGGCGGGCTCGTAGCGGACCCGGGCGATCTGGCGGCGCAGCACCGCGTTCTGGTGCCGCAACGCCAGCACTTCCGCATCCTTGGCCACGCGTTGTGCGCAGCACCGCAGCAAACACCGTGATCAGGTTCCGGACCAGCGCGGTGACGATGGACAGCGGCATCGAAGGATCATCGCAGATGCCGTGCGGGGCACTGCTCCGGTCCGGGAAACCTGCAGATCAGGGCCAGAATCGTGTTTTCGAGCGGCACACGCTGGGCCGCCCTCGTCGTCCCCTGTCAAGTTGTTCTGTGCAATCCGTGGCCCGGTGGTGGCGTGAGGCCCGTGCGGTAGGGCGCCGCTGGTGGCTCCGGCTCGATGTCCTGGCCCGGGTGAGGAGCGGCCTGGATTCCGCGTTCGGTAGCCGGCTCATCGCCACTGCCCTGTCGCTCCAAGCACTGACCAATGCCTGGATCACCGCGGGCACCAGCCTCGAGGCCATTGCCGAGTCCTCCGAGGGCGTGGTCGACGAGCGACTCCGCGTTCTGATCACGGTCACGTTGGCGCAGCGATCGGCGTCGCGCAGGCGCTGAAGTCCCGCGCGGAGGGGGGAACGCCTGAGCGGCGCGGCTGCGCCCGGCCAAGGCCGGCTGAACTCCGAGGATGCCCGTGGTGTTCAGTCCCGGGCGGCGGTGCCGCCGGGGGCGGGGGCGGCGGGCGGGCGGCGGTGGGCGCCCATGCCGGGGGCGCCGACGGAGGCGAGGCGTTCGCTGGCGGGTCGGCCGCGGTGTCGTCCGGTGCCGGCGGTGGGGGTGGGGGTTGGCAGGCGCCGCATGGCCACGAGGGCGTTGGTGAGCAGGCTGCTGTTCTTCGTGGTCGGGATGGTGTTGAGCATGGTGTTCTCCGGGTCTTTCGGTGTGCCGGTGGCGCGACGGGAGGCAGTGGAGTGGGGGCCGGCCGGTGCCGGGCCGTGTGAGGACGAAGCGACTGGGCACCGGCGTGGCTCCCTGCCCTGTCGCCCGGGACGTCGTCCGGTCGGCGCGGCGTCGTGGTCCGGCGGGGCGTGCCGGATCCGGTCACGCCTCAGCGGACGGGTCCGTGGCCGTGGGACAGCCAGACGGTCACCCAGTGGCCGTGGCTCCAGTACTGCACGCGGTGGTGGCCGTAGTGGTGACGGGTGATCTCGTCGTTCCAGCGGTGGTGGCCGTAGTCGTAGTGGCGACGGGTGATCTCGTCGTTCCAGCGCCGGTCGTCGTTCCCGGCGCGGTCGGCGGTCCTGTCCCATGCCGTGCTGCTGACGGTCACGGTCTGCCGGTCCTGGCCGGTGGGCCGGGGAGCGGCGGAGGCGAAACCCGTGGCTCCGAGCAGGGCGGTGCCGGCGAGCGCCACCGAGGCAGTGGAGGTTGCGATGATGCGCGTCCACTTGTTCATGTCGGGTCTCTCCTTGCCGTGCCCCGGTGTGGGGGGCGTCGGACGACGGCCCGGCCGGTGGGCCGGTCTGCGTCGTGCGGGGGCGATTCGCGCGGGGCCGCCGGGGCGGGCGCCTGGTTCGCAGGCGCTGGTTCCGAGGGGGTCGGCGGCGCTGTGAATCGCTGGTGAATGGAACCTAACAGATGATTGATGATGGTCAATCGTTTATGGGGTGTGACCATCGCCTCGCGCAAGGAAACCGGGGAAGTGGAATAACCCGGCACAAGCGCCCGCCAAGGCGTGCGGGCAGGTCCCGCACGCGGTCGCAATCGCGGCGCGGGTCGCCGAAGAATCATTGAAAGTCGTGGATTAACCATCGATCACGATGGTTGACATCGCGCTATCATGGAGCCATGACAGGGAACGAGATCGCGGTTGAGGATGCTGCCGGCGGCGACCCGCTGGAGCGGCTCGGTTTCCTGCTGGCCCGGCACGGCGCCATCGCCAACAGCCGCGTCCAGCGCGCCTTCGCCTCCTGCGGCCTCGCGCCGCGGGCCGCAGCCACGCTGATGCTGCTCGGCAGGTGCGGATCCATGGGGCAGCAGGGCCTCGTCGCGGCGCTCGAGGTGGATCCCAGCATCATGGTCGCCATCCTCAACGACCTGGAGTCCGCCCAGCTCGTCGAGCGCCGCCGCGACCCCTCCGACCGGCGCCGGCACATCGTCGCCATCACCGACCGTGGCTGCGGCGTCCTGGCCGAGACCCAGACCGCGGTGGACGAGGTCGAACGCGGACTCTTCGGCGACCTGTCCCCGGAGGAGATGACCGCGCTCCGCGCACTCCTGGCCCGGGTGCGCACCTCACCGGGCGACGCAGTCTGCGCCGAGCAGTGACCCCGGCGCCCGCCCCGGCGTCTGGCGGCATGCCCGAACGGGAACAGCACCCCCGGTGGCCGGAGGTGCTGGAGGTTCGGGTCGGCGGGGACGCGGCCGGATGCTCAGCCGAAGATCACGCCGTTGTTGACAGTGCCGCTGTACGCGCCGCGGTGTCGTCGTCGCCCGGCTCCCCGTGACGGGTCGGGCAGCCGGGGTGGAACTGAAGGACGGCAAGGGGCTGAGTCTGCGGGTGCCGATACATCATCCGCCCAGTTCACAGCCTCGATCACCAGCCTCCGGCCGTGCCCGCCGATCGCGTCAGAGCCTTGGCCAGTGCTAGGCATCGACGACATCATGATCTGTCGTGCTGTTGCGCCTGGCCTACCTCGCCGCGACCAACACCTTTGCGCTCCTGCACCCGCTGCCGATGAGTGACCGAGACAAAGACATCGAGATCCTGGCACTGTGACACCAGCTGCTGGTCCTGCAGCGCCAGGTCGGCAAGCCCAGGTTCACCGGCTTTCTCCGAGGATGCCCCGGCCTTCAGGCCGGGGAGGAATCGGACTCCTGCGGAGCAGGGCAGGGACAGCCGGATCGCCGTCAGGGCGATCCGGCGTCCACCCCGCACGGCCGTGATGCCGCCCACAACGGTCAAGAACTCTCAACTGTCAGTCCTCCCAGGTAGGTTCGGATGCATGACGACAGAAGCGACCACGAAGGACACCGGGCATGCCCGGTACACCTTCCGTGTACGCCTGTCGAAGACAGCCCGGCGCGCACTCGAAGCCGAGTGGGATCGCTGCCGCTGGATCTGGAACGAATGCGTGGCCAAGTCCCGGCAGGCCCACGCGCAGAGCAGAGCGGGCGGCGAGAAGTTGACGTGTGGTCCGGCGCAGCTGGACAGGATGCTGACCGACGCCCGCGGGGTGATGCCGTGGCTGGCCGAGGGTGCCTCGGTGCCGCAGCAGCAGGTGATCCGGGACTTCGCCAAGTCGCGGGCGAAGGCGCTGAAGGACATCAAGGACGGGCTTGCGCAGCACCGCCGGGCCGGGATGCCCCGCTGGAAGAAGAAGCGGGAGGCCAGGCCGAGCCTGAACTACACCCGGCGCGGTTTCCGCCTCAAGGACGGTCGTCTGCACCTTGCGGGCCAGATCGTGCTGAGCGTGGTGTGGTCGCGGGCTCTTCCGGCCGACCCGTCGAGTGTGCGCGTGTACCAGGACACGCTCGGACATTGGTACGCCTCCTTCGTCGCCCCGGCCCAGGTCGAGCCGCTTGTGGAGACCGGCCACGTCCTGGGCGTGGACTGGGGTGTGAAGGAGACCGCGACCACCACGGATGACGCCTACGACCTTCCGCATGCCGAACTCGGCAAGCGGTCCGCTCAGCGGCTCGCGAAGTACCAGCGGATGATGGCCCGGCGCCGGCGACCGAAAGGACAGCGTGCATCCACCGGCTACCGGAAGGCGCAGGCACAGGCAGCGAAGCTGCACAGGAAGATCGCGCGGCAGCGGGAGGACACCGGCCGCAAGTGGGCCAAGGCCGTCATGCGCGATCATGACGGAGTGGCGGTGGAGGACTTCCGCCCGAAGTTCCTCGCGAAGACCACCATGGCCCGCAAGGCGGCCGACGCGGCCATCGCGGCGACGAAGCGTGCCCTGATCGAGATGGGCCGCAAGCACGCACGGGACGTCCGTCTGGTGCACCCGGCGCACACCACGATGGACTGCGCAACGTGCGGGGCGAGAACCAAGCACGCACTCCCTCTCTCGATGAGAACGTATGCCTGCACCGTGTGCGGAGCCGTCTCGCCCAGGGACAAGAACTCCGCCCGCGTGATGCTGGTCCGGGCGGGTTGGAACCCGGACGGTGTTGAGGGCGTAAGACCTCCTGGTCCGCTGGACCAAGAGGCGGCCTGAGCCGTGAATCCCACGCAGCCCTGGAGGGTGGAGAATCCCCTCCCTTCAGGGAGGGGAGCCTTCAACGATACCGACCGTGCCGTCCTCGCCGGCCTGCTCCACCACCTCCCGATGGACAAGCTGCGGCACCTCCCCCCTGTTGCCGGTACGCCCCGACACGATCCTTCGCCGGCACCGCAACCTGCTCAAGCGACGCCACGCTGCGACCTGCGTGCCAAAGCGTCGCGGGCGCCCGCCCTGCGTGTGCCGAAAACTCATCCGCGCAGTTCACCGGGTTCCTCCGAGGATGCCCCGGCCTTCAGGCGGGGGAGGAATCGGTCTCCTGCGGAGCAGGACAGGAAATAGGGGTTTCGCCTCCAGGGCGAAGGACCGTCCACCCGCGACGAGGTGAGCGAGCCCGTGGCGATCAAGAGGTCTCAAGTGTCAGTCCTCCCGGGTAGGTTCGGTTGCATGACGACAGACGCGACCACGGAGGGGGCCGGGCATGCCCGGTACTCCTTTCGTGTGCGCCTGTCGGCTACCGCGCGGCGCGCACTTGAAGCGGAGTGGGACCGCTGCCGGTGGCTCTGGAATGAATGCGTGGCCAAGTCCAAGCAGGTCCACCAGCGAGCCAAGGAGTCCGGAGAGAAGCTGACGTGTGGTCCGGCGCAGTTGGACAGGATGCTGACCGAGGCCCGCGGGGTGATGCCGTGGCTGGCCGAGGGTGCCTCGGTGCCGCAGCAGCAGGTGATTCGGGACTTCGCCAAGTCGCGGGCGAAGGCGCTGAAGGACGTCAAGGACCGGCTTCCGGTGCACCGCCGGGCCGGGATGCCCCGCTTCAAGCGGAAGCGGGAGGCCAGGCCGAGCCTGAACTACACCCGGCGGGGTTTCCGCCTCAAGGACGGTCGTCTGCACCTTGCGGGCCAGATCGTGCTGAGCGTGGTGTGGTCGCGGGCTCTTCCGGCCGAGCCGTCGAGTGTGCGCGTGTACCAGGACACGCTCGGGCACTGGTATGTGTCCTTCGTTGCCCCCGCGCAGAGCGAACCGCTTGCCCTCACGGGGCGGGTGCTCGGGGTGGACTGGGGTGTGAAGGAGACGGCCATCACCACGGATGGCGCCTACGATCTCCCGCATGCCGAGCACGGCAAGCGGGCCGCGCAGGGGCTCGCCCGCTACCAGCGGATGATGGCCCGGTGCCGGCGTTCGAAGGGCCGGCCCGCATCCAAGGGCTACCGGAAGGCGCAGGCACAGGCCGCGAAGCTGCACAGGAAGGTCGCGCGGCAGCGGGAGGACACCGGCCGCAAGTGGGCCAAGTCCGTGATGCGTGATCATGACGGGGTGGCGGTGGAGGACTTCCGCCCGAAGTTCCTCGCGAAGACCGCGATGGCCCGCAAGGCGGCCGATGCCGCCATCGCCGCCACCAAACGCGCTCTGGTCGAGATGGGGCGCAAGCACGCACGGGACGTCCGCCTCGTGCACCCGGCGCACACCACGATGGACTGCGCGCGGTGCGGAGCGAGAACCAAGCACGCACTCCCTCTCTCGATGAGAACCTATGCCTGCACCGTGTGCGGAGCCGTCTCGCCCAGGGACAAGAACTCCGCCCGCGTGATGCTGGTCCGGGCAGGTTGGAACCCGGACGGTGCCGAGGGCGTAAGACCTCCTGGTCCGCTGGACCAAGAGGCGGCCTGAGCCGTGAATCCCCGCTCAGCCCTGGAGGGTGGAGACCCCCTCCCTTCAGGGAGGGGAGCCTTCAAAGCGAGTGTCCTTGCAGAGCTGCCGTCGAGCCGCTCACGGATGACCTCCCACCGCTATCATTTATTGCGTCGCAATGATATCGTTGCAGTATCGTCTAGGTAATGGAGACCGCATCATGTCTCGTACCGTTATCGACCTCGATGACGCCGTTGTCGAGGAGGTCCGCGCCGCCCTGGGGGTCAACACCAAGGCGGCTGCCGTGCGTGCCGCGCTGCAGGAGGTCGTCAACCGGATCCGGCGGCAGGAGTTCTTCGACGCGATGGACCGCGGCGAGTTCGACTTCAGCGAGATTATCGAGACCACCGGTCCGAAGAACCAGGACGGCACCCTCAAGCGGAACGCCGCGTGACCACCCGCTACCTGATCGACAAGTCCGCCCTGGCGCGCCGCACCAAGCCTGCCGTCCGCGAGGTCGTCGACCCGCTGCACCTGCGGGGACTGCTCGCCATCACCGGGGCAGTCAAGATCGAGATGATGCACAGGGCCCGCGACAAGGCGGAAGCGGCACGGCTGGCCGGTTTCCTGGACGCCTTCGACTACCTGCCCTGCCCCGACGAGGCCTGGGACCGAGCCGTGGAGGTCCAGCAACTCGCCCTGCAAGGCGGGTTCCACCGCGCCCTGTCCATGGCCGACCTGCTCATCTCGGCGACCGCGGAGCGCCACGGTGCCACGGTGCTCCACTACGACGGGGACTTCGAGATGATCGCCTCCCTCACCGGGCAGCCGCACCGCTGGGTAGTCACGCCGGGCACCGCCGACTGACAGGCGGGTCCGTGACTCCTCCACCCCGTACGGGGTGGAGGAGTCACACCGTTCCCCGCGCAGCGGATCCAGCGCCACGACGTCCCTGGCGGCCTGATCCACGAGTACCGCAACACGGCTTGACGAAGATCGACATCAGCTGGCGAACAAACAGGTCAGCACGTATGCGGGACTTTGGGAACCCTACTGGCATCCCGAGGTGTCACGCTGCTTGATCGAAGTACACCAGCCACCCCCGAGCGCAGCTTCCGCACCCGATGTTGCCCTCCGGGTCAGCTCTCCAAGCTCCTTGATGGCCAAAGTGTCTCGGTCGAAGCATGCAGACAGGCCAAGCGGAACACTCAATGCGGCCTGCTCGACATGCGATCATTGGCGGGCGTGGGTGCGATGGGAGTCATGCCGCAGACCATCATCAAGCTGGCCATCACCTGGGGCCTGTTGTCCATCCCGGTGACCGTGCACGCGGCCACCAAGGAACACGAGGTCCCGCTGCACCAGGTGCACACGCGGTGTGGCGGTGGCCGGGTACGCCTGCGCCGCTATTGCGAACACGAGGACGTCGAAATCCCTTTTGAGGAAGTGGCGCCCGGTTACGAGGCCCCGGACGGCCGGGTCGTCGTACTGAGCGACGACGATCTCGCCGATCTTCCGCTTCCTACCGCCAGACGCATCGAGATCTTGGCGTTCGTCGACGCAGGCCAGATCGACCCGCTCGCACTGGACACGGCGTACTACCTCGGTACCGGCACCGTTGGCGCGCGCCCGTATGTCCTGCTGCGCGACGCCATGAGGAAGTCCGGGCGAGTGGCCATCGCACGGACAGCGCTGCGCACCCGGGAATCGCTCGTCGTACTCTGGGCTCGGGACGAGGTAATCGCGATGCAGACCATGCTGTGGCCCGACCAACTGCGCCCTGCTCAGGAGATCACCGTCCCGGAGACCCCACCGGCCCGCCGCCAGGAACTGCAGATGGCGTACAGCCTGATGGACGCCATGGGCTCCGGCTTCGACCTGGCGGAGCAGCACGACGACTACAGCCGCGCCCTGCAGCGGGTCGTCGCTGCCAGGCTTCAGGGCATGGAGCCGCCGCACGCACCGGAGTCCCGGGGCGTCGAGGGAGCCATGGTGGACTTGATGGCGGTGCTGCAACAGAGCGTGGACGCAGCACAGACACGCCGTGCGAAGCCGACCGGAAGGAAGACGGCGAAGAAGACCGCGGCACAGAAGACCGCGGCAAAGAAGGCACACCGGCGTCGTTCCGCCGGCTGACCACAATCCCTGCCGTTCGGAAACTCGTCGCCACTGGTCAAGCCGCGTATCCGTACTCGCCGATCACGCCTGCGCGATCCTGGTGGTTAATTGGCGCAGCGTCACGGCGACGTTCGCGAAGGTGCCGCTGCTCGTCCGATTTGTCAGCGATGGGCGCACAGTCGCGGCTGGTGACCTCCGACGTTCGGCCACTCTGTGTAATTGACCACCAGGATCGGGCACGGTCGATGAGTTGGATGGCTTGAAGGCTCCCCCGCCTGAAGGACTCCGTTGGGAAATCTGCAAACCGGAGGCCGTACTCCTCAGCCGGAGGACGCCTCCCCCGTCCAGGTCGCCGCCGCTGACCACCTCCTGCAGCAGGAGCCCTTCGGCCCTGACGAACTTTTCATCGGCATCGATCCGACCGCGGCCGCTGTCGCGGCGGCCCACTGGCTCACCGCAGCCGCCGACGTGGCCGCCGAGGCATCCGGGCTCAACCTCACCCAGGTAGTCCTCGAAGCCGACAACATCGAGGCCCTGACGAGGGACCCGACACCGACTGGGCCTCGGTCTGCCGCAGCGCACCCCCGCACAGGAAGTCACCGGCACCGTCCCCCCGGCGGCGGCCTGATCCTGGCCCACTTCATCCGGGCGGTCAGATGACGGCCGGAGGCGTGATGCAGGCCGTCACGTCGACCGCGCAGACCCTCACCGACGCCGACCAGGCCGCCGCCCTGGAAGCGCTCGCACTGCCCGCCCTACTGCGCCTCCTCGCCTGGTCGGCAGCCCACCACGAGGCCGAAGCCGCCCGCTTGGAGGGGGAGGCCCGCGCCGCCCATCCCGCGCGGCGCGCCGCTGTGGCCGCCTGGTGGACTGTCGCCCAGTGGTTCACCGCCTGCCCGCACCCGGTCCTGCTGCTGATGCTGGCCGATCTCCCCGACTCGCCGGCCCGCACCGTCGACGCCAAACAGTGGTGGGCCCCACTCGTGTCACAAGTAACCGGCGGAGGAGGTCAGCGACTTGTCCCTGGTCAAGCCGAGTCCTCCACTGACATCACGGTGACGATCAGCAACTGACAATCACACGCAGGCCATCACTACTGGTCAGGGCCGGATTTGAGCGGGACGACGTGGGACGAACGGCACTAAAGCACCACACGTCACCAGACGCGTTGGCCTAAATGTGACATGGCGCGGTTAGGACAGCATGGACCGGTTGCCATCGACTGTTTACCGATCAACGATCCGTTTCATGCACCTCAAAACCATGAAGCAGACCCTGCTCGTGCTGGGTCTGAGCACGGCCCTCGCCGGAGCCGCGGCCCTGCCCGCCACGGCCGGTACGGGCACCCCGAACACCGCCACCGCGACTCAGTGGCAGCCGATGGGCCCCAACGCCAGCGGCGGCCATCTCGCGTTCACCCCGGCAATGCCGTCCCGCGTCTATGTGCTGCCCGACCGGGGCATGCGTATCGACCGGAGCGACGACCACGGTCTGACGTGGCAGCCGCAGGCCAAGTTCGGAATTCCCGACGGTGTGGGAATGCGACTGGCGGCCGATCCCCACGACCCGGACGTCGTCTATGTGGCGGGGAGGGTCGTGGGTGGTGGTCAGGGCTTCCTGCTGCGCAGCGACGACGGCGCCCGGACGTTCCACACGATGGTGGACAGCCCCACCGAAATGTCCGATGTCGTGGTGTCGCCTTCGGGACAGTACGTCTACGCGGCCGGTGACGCAGGGGTCTTCGTCAGTTCGGACCACGGCCTGCACTGGCAGCAGATCCCCGGCTCGCCGAACGGAGCGACCCGGCTTGTACTCGACGGCAACGACCTGTTCGTCGGCACCGGCAAGGGGATCTACCTCATCGAGGACGCACTCGGAAACGCCGGCCCCGCGCGGAAACTGCCGACGCCCCTTGATCTCTCGGTGGAAAACCTGTCGGCCCGCGGGCCGGTCCTGGTGGCCTCGAACATATTCCAGGGCGCGGTCTTCTCCACCGACCACGGCCGCACCTGGACCCAGCTGTCCGGTCCGTGGGGTGCCAAGGACGCGATGACCTACACCGGGCTGACCGCGGCCGGCGAGCTCCAGGCACAGACGGTCGGGACGGCGGCCGGCGGGAAGACCATGAAGAACCTGTGGGTCAGCCGCGATCTCGGCCAGACGTGGACCCCTAAGCCGGCAGCCACCAAAGCGCTCGACGTCTACACCGACACCGGCAGCTTCCCGGACCGACCGCAAGAGCAGGTCATTGCGGCCCCGGCAGGGATCTACACGACTTCGGACTCGGTTCGCTTCCAGCGTATCGGCGCGCCTGACGCCGAGGTCGACTCGCTGACCGTCTCGGGCTCCGCGCTCATCGCCGGCACGGCCACCGTGGGCAGCTACCGTTCCACGGCACCCCTGACCGCGAACCTCCAGCCCGGCTACCAGGATTGGGGGTGGACAGGGCAGAGTCCCTTCACCATCGGCAACCAAATCGAAGCGCTGGCCACCGTACCGGGCGCGAAGGGGAGCGTGCTGAGGACGCGTGGCGGCCTCTGCATGACCGACTGCTTCGCCTTGGAACGCTCAGCGGACGGCGGGGCGACCTGGCGGACACTGGCCCAGGTCCCCGGCGGGGCGTCGTTCTCGGTGGCTGTCGACCCCCGCGATACGTCGAAGATCTACGCCGCGTCCACGTTCCCCGCCGTGGGCGTGTATGCCAGCCAGGACGGCGGTGCGACCTTCCAATTGCACCAGTTCCCGGAGCTGCAGGGCGTGGCGTCGGTCGCTGTCGACCCCCGGGACGGTTCCTTGTGGATCGGCGATGTGACCGGCCTTTACCACAGCACGGACTCCGGCGCGACCGGGGTCAAGGTGTTCGACGGAGAGGTCTACCGGATTGCGATCGACCCCACCGATCCCCACCACATCGTGGCCGTCGGGAACAACATGATCAAGGTGAGCCATGACGGCGGCGCATCGTTTAACGACGCCACCGACATCCCCGAACTGACCTACGACGACGTCACCTTCGCCCCGGACGGGACGCTGTTCGCCGCATCGCGCGACCTGTACGGGCCCGGTCAGGGCGTGTTCCGCAGCGACGACGGTGGCATGCACTGGAGCAACAGTGTCTCCGCGCAGCTCCTCGACCCTGACGTGCACTCGGTGCTGGTCTCCCCCGACGGCCACTGGCTGTTCGCAGGCACGGGGAGCGGCGTGTACCGGCTGGCGCTGAGCTGACCCACCTCGCAACAACGACACGCGTCGGGCGCCTCCCGTCCCTGCGGACGTGAGGCGCCCGGCCCCTCGTTCGACCAACCAAACGTGTTCTCCAACCCGCCGGCTGCCGAGCACTGGGGACCATGCGGCGCCACCGTAGGTATTCACACATGCGTCGCCCCCGCTGCCAAGCGGGGGCGACGTCGTTTTGTATAGGCCACCATTCATTGATCGCACGACGATGATCGCCTTGCCGGGGGTCACACTTACTCGCCCTCGGACGACTCCTCGCCTTCGGCCTCCGGTGCCTCCGCTTCCTGCTTCTCCGCTTCGGCTGTGGTCTCTTCGCCTTCGGTCGAAGTCGACTCGGGCTCCTCGGCCTCACCGGTCGCAGGGGCTTCCGCCTCCGCACCTTCCGCAGTCTCCGCTGCCTCGGCCGCCGACTCCTCACCCTCGGTCGAAGCCGACTCGGGCTCCTCGGCCTCACCGGTCGCAGGGGCTTCCGCCTCCGCACCTTCCGCAGTCTCCGCTGCCTCGGCCGCCGACTCCTCACCCTCGGTCGAAGCCGACTCGGGCTCCTCGGCCTCACCGGTCGCAGGGGCTTCCGCCTCCGCACCTTCCGCAGTCTCCGCTGCCTCGGCCGCCGACTCCTCACCCTCGGTCGAAGTCGACTCGGGCTCCTGAGGCGCCTGTTCGGTGTCGCTCATGTGTTCACCTCCTTCTCGCAGCGCACGAGTCAAGTGGCCCTGGCGTCGACCGCCGGAAAGCCACCTAAATCCGAGATGGCTAACTGTGAATGCTTTACGACTTTTGTCCTATTCCTTGGAGGTGAGGATGTCAACGGCTCCTGACACCTTCGTTCGCCGCCGCATCTCCCCTGGTCAACCGGAG
The DNA here is from genome assembly GCF_050936285.1 of Streptomyces sp. CA-106110. Classification (NCBI taxonomy): domain Bacteria; kingdom Bacillati; phylum Actinomycetota; class Actinomycetes; order Kitasatosporales; family Streptomycetaceae; genus Streptomyces; species Streptomyces sp. CA-106110. The sequence continues at coordinate 246,609 of NZ_JBNJNB010000002.1, forward strand.
ATGCCAAGCGCCTGCACCACTCACCATCTGGTCCACGCCTGCACACGCACTGATCCACAACGCGACAAGGCCGAATCAGGGCGAGACAGCCTCCACGGAGAACGCAGCCGCCCCGACGTGCCCACTTACGCCGAGTGCCCCGGGCCCGCACGAGTCCCGCGCGGTCGCCCTGGTCGACGACTGCGGCCAGTTGTTCCCGATCCTGCTGACGTGGCGGCGAGCACTCGGCCGCGACGTGACCGGCTGGGCCGGGCAGGTCGAGGCGGACGGCGTGGAGAATCTCCCCCAGGAAGTGACCGAGGCCTGGGGGCCCGGCCTGCGGCTGGACACAATGCCGGGCGTCTACGTGAAGGTCTCGGACTACCGCGATCACGAGCCGCCCGCTGCCGTCACCACCGGCCCCCATGTGCTCATGCGCTGAATCTAGCTCCGGCAGCCAACGGCCAGTGTTTCTCACTGGCCGCCGAGAAACAGCAGGTCAGGGGTGGTTCACACCACCCCGAATCACACTACGGACGAGGAGGTCTGCGCTGTGGTCAACAGCGCGGCCGTCTTCCACGCGCAGGCCGGCCCCGATGACGAAGGGCTGCCGTGCGTCGCGATCGCGGGGGTTCTCGTCTTCGCCTACCTGGACTTTGAGATAGGAGGTGTTCGCATGTCCCCGCTCATCCCGCACGTGTTGTCCGGCACCGTCAGCAGCGACGTCGAATGCCGCTTCACCGAATCCGGTATCGCCGTCTGCCGGTTCCGCGTCACCGCGACGCCGAGCCAATGGGACGCCGCCGCACAGACGTGGCGGGATGGAACCCCGATCCCCTACGTCTGCACGGCCTGGCGGGACCTCGCCCGCAACGCCACCGAGTCCCTCACCATCGGGGTCACAATCCTGATCAAGGGGCGCATCACCGAAACGAGGGACGACTCCATCTACGTGAGCGTCGACGACCTCGGCGTCAGCCTGCGCCAGCGCATCGCCTACACCGAAGCCAGCCTGCCCAGCCCGGCCGCCGCCGCTCCCGTCGCCCCACCCCCGACGGCTCAGCCCGCCGCACCGAGCACATCCCCAGCGGCCACCAGGCACCCGGGCAACCCGCCCGCCTGGTGGGACGAGCAAAGGTCTTCCGGCTGGGCGAACACCGGCACCCCCGCAGCCGCCGACGGCTCCCCCCTTCACGTCGGCCGCTGACTCTCTCTCCCTCTCCCCCTTCACCCGCCCACCCGGCGCGGCACCGGTTCGCCTGCCGGTGCCGCGCCCCGCCCGAAAGGCCGCCATGCCCAAGAGCACGCTGTCCGACCGTGCCGCCCGCGCCGCACCGGCCGCCCATTTCACCCCGGCCCAGGTCGCCGCCGACCTCGCCCGCTACTCCCCCGCCGACGTCTGGCTACAGCGCGTGCGCCACGACGGCAACGGGCGACTGGCCCAGTACAGGACACGCGACGAGCTCGACAACGCACAGCTGACCTGCCGGTTCATCATCCCCGCGGATGAGGTCTGGCCCACTGCCCTGGCCGACCTCGGCCCGGACTGCCCGCTGGGCCTATGGGTCCGCGGAGGCGACCAGCTGCCCCAGCTGACCGGCCGCGCCGTGGCCGTGACCGGCAACCGCAACGCCACCGAGGGGGCCATCGCCCGCACGCAGTGCCGCCTGCCGAGCCCCGCCCTTGCACATAGCGGGGGCGCGGACGCGGGGCGGTTACCGGCCGGGCGGCGGGCAGATCTGATGGCCGCCCTCGCCGATGCGATCCCGTCTTCGCCTGCGCTGCCGCCCAGCCACTCGGCTGAGCCGCTCAGACCCCGAGCGAGGCGCGCACGGCGTCGATCTCCTCGTTCAGCGCCTCGAAGCATTCGAAGCCCCGGTCGGCGCCGACGCAACTCATGTCGACCCCGCACGCGGCCTGCCGCTCCCTCAGCAGCGGCTGCTCCGGCATGGACACCGGGAAGGCCAGCGGGTCGAGGATGGCGGTTCGCTCCAGCAGCACGTCGACGTCGCGGCGGCCGTGGCCGCGTTCGCCTACGGCGAGGAAGCCGTCGAGGTCGTTGAGGTAGACCACACCGGCCGCCAGCCCCTTGGCCCACTCGGTGAACAAGGCGGCCAGGCTGGGGGCCGCGCGGACCGCGTCCCAGGCGTCGGGAGCGATCTCGTAGCGCCAGATCTCGCCCTCGTGGTCGCCCGCCAGCACGAACGTGTAGATGAGGTACTCGAAGTGGAACAGCGGTAGTTGATGCCGCCAGGGGAACGGGACGCCGACCGACAGCGACAGGTTGGTGAGCGCCTCGTTCACGTCGGCCGGCCAGGGAAGCAGCCAGCCGCGGTTGGGCAGCAGGCGTTTCTCGCCCCATCCCTGACCGTGGAGCCAGGTCACCTGCTCGGCGACCCGGTCCACGTCGAACAGCCGGTAGACCAGGTCCGGCGGGGGCGGAGCCCCGGGCGGGGCGACCGACTCGGGCCAGGTGAGGCCCGCGGCCGTCGCCGCCGCCCGGTACTCCTGTGCCGCGTCACGCAGCACGGACATGTCATCGAGCATCAGGGCGTTCCCGCGGGCTCCATGCACAGGTCGGCCCCGCTGGAGTTGACGCGGAACCCGAAACTCGGCGCGTTCGCCGCAACCCACGGCTTGACCGGCAGCACGATGAACCTCTCGTTGTCCTGCACCTTGCACTTGTTCTCGAACCCGATGATGTCACGAGCCTGCGGCATCGACTCCGTGCTCGGCACCAGTCGCACGTCGGCGGTCACACCCGACAGGTTGACCGCCTGATCCGTAGCCCAGAACGGGAACTCGTCGCAGGTCTTCCCGGAACCGACCGCGGGTCGAGGCAGGCAGGCATTCGGCGCGAACCGCGCATCGGTGTAGAACCAGTTGCGCTGGTAGCCCGCGTTGATCGCGGCCTGGCCGTTTATGCTGCGCGCCGGGCCGAACCACTTGGCCCGTCCCCCCTGCGGCCACCTTCCGTTGCCCATCGCCTCCACGATGTGCTTCCCCGTCTCCTGCATGGGCTCGAACTTGTAGTTCCGTCCGCCGGGCACGTAGACGGCGAAGTCCTCACCGCACGGGGCGATGGTCGACGAGGCCTGCTTCTGGGCGGCGCAGGCCTGGTCGATGTTGGCCCTGAGATCCGAGTCATCGGTGGAGTTCCACGCGAACGGCAGGTTGTAGCGGTCGGTTACCTCCTTTGCCGTCTTGATCGTTTGTGCGTATGCCGTCAGGCTGTGGTACCAACGGCCATCCTCCAAGCCCCAGTCGCCAAAGATGTTGAAGTCCTTGGTGTAGTCGATCGGGTATTCGAGGATTCCGCCGATGGCTATCGAACTGGGAGCGAGGATCGCCCAGAGCGTCCCGAGCACGACCCCGATGGCGATCGCCGCGGCGATGATGACGACCCAGTAGACGACGGTGGCGACGACGGCTGTGGCTGCCGCGGCCTCGCCGACCACCACCGGAGGCGCCAGCAGCATCGTGCAGGTGGGCAGGGCCCCGGCGAGTGCCGGGATCGTCCGGTTTGATCATGTGATGCCGTAGAGGGTGAGGACGCGGGGGCGCTCGGTGTGGGCTCGTCGTCCGGCGGCGGTGTTGACGTAGCCGGCGAGCTTGAGCGCGCTGCGGATCAGGTCGCGGAGGGCAGCGAGTACGGCGGGCGCTTTGTGGGTCCTGACCTGGGACTTGTCCTCGTTGAAGGTGACATCTCGACACCAGTGGACGGTATTTTCCACGGTCCAGTGCCCGCGAGCCCAGGACGCGATCTCGGCTGCGTTCGCTTCCTCGGCGGGCAGGTCGGTGATGGCGTAGACGGTCTCGCTGGACCATTTCTTCGCTCCGTAGAGACGGCGGCGGCGCTGGATCCGCAGGACCTGGGCCGCGTGCGGGAAGAGCAGTCCGCTGACGGTGACGACCTGCACGAGCCGCTGCTCGTGACGGCCGTGGCCCCGGGCGTCGTCGCGGTGGATCACAGGGATCTCCTTCCAGGGCAGGGCGTGGAGTTGACGGGCCTGGCCACGCTGGTTGTTCTTGATGGTCAGCAGGTAGTGAGCGCCGCGTTCGCGCAGGTAGGTGGCGTGGTCACGTTGGGCGTGGAGGGCATCGGCGGTAACGACCACCCCCGCGAGATCCGCGTCGTCGATCTGGTCGAGAAGAGGTGCGAACTCGGGGATTTCATTGGTCTTCGCGCCGATCTCGCGGGAGGCGAGAGTGACACCGTCGCCGTGACGGACGGCGGACAGGACGAAGACCCGACTGCCGTCCGGGCGCCTCGCGCCACGCAGGCACTTGCCGTCCACCGCGATCGCCCGCCGCCTCAGCCGTGCCGGCTCGGCGCGGGCGGCCGCCCGGTGAGCCCGGCGCTGTTCACGCTCGGTTGCGCCGTCGGGCATCACCGGCTCCGGCCGGCGGGGCTGTGTGGACAGCAAGGGCCGAAGGTAGTCGTAACCGGCCGCGCCGATCTCACCGGGATCGAGCCGCCCCAGGACGCTGCGCAGGGTCTTCTCGCTCGGCACCCGGTAGCGGCCAAGGAGTGGGTGGTAGGGCAGGCCGAAGGCGGCCAGTTCCTCCGGCGTCGCACGTCGGCACCACTCCGCCGCCGCGGTGATCGAGTCGTGGCCGGACGGGGTCATCGCGCAGACCACCAGGGCCAGCAGCGAGGAGAGCCGGTACCGCACTCCGCAAGCCCCTCTCGGGTCGGTGACCGACTCGAACTCCGTGACCAGGCTGCGGACTTGGTCCTTGGCGGCACCCTGGCCGAGGGCTTCCAGGCAGGGCGCATGAGGCACGGGGACAGCGACAGGGGATGATGGAGGAACGAACACGGCACCTTCGTGGATCTTGGAGCGTAGAGAACTACATGATCCACAGGTGCCGTGTTCACCTGCTTCCGGGGCCCACCACCGACATCAACACCCCAGGCCAGGACGATCCAGGCACTCGCCGGGGCCCTGGACCCACCCGCTTCCACACCCTCTGCCTCGACCTCGAACTCACCTGAAGATCGCCAACAGAGTCTGACCATTGATCCCGCGACTATCTCGCGGCTCACCCGCGGGCCGCTTTCGCGCAGCAATACGCAGAGGGCAGAAGCAGCAGGCAGGACAGTTCCATGCAGTTTCCGCTTGTCGGACCTCGCGGCTATTGCGATTGCCACCGTATAGGCCTTGTAGAGCTCCCGTAGACACTGCAATGGCAGGGTCGTACGCAACATAGGCAAGAAGTGTTCACCGTTCAATGGAGAGGGATTCGCGTGGGCGTGCAACTGAAGCCCGAGGACGTGGCGGGGCTGCGGCAGACTGTGACAGGACCGGTTGTGGAGCCGGGGGCCGAGGGCTACGAGGCGGAGTGCGCCACGTACAATCTGAACTGTGCTCTCGAGCCGGCGGTCGTGGTGGGGGCGGCCAACGCTGAGGATGTCGTCACGGCGGTGCGGTTCGCCGTCCGGCACGGGCTGCCGGTCGCGGTGAAGTCCACTGCCCACCAGATGGTTTCCTCGGCCGAGGGCTGGCTCCTCATCACCACGCAGCGTATGAAAGGGATCTCCGTCAACGCCGAGGAGCGAACCGTACGCGTCGAGGCGGGTGTGCACTGGAGTGAAGTACTGCCCCGCACGGCCGAGCACGGGCTTGCTCCGGTATCCGGTTCGGCACCCGAGGTCGGGGTTGTCGGCTACACGCTGGGGGGTGGACAGAGTCCGCTGTTGGGCCGCACCCACGGCTATGCCGCCGACCACGTCAGGTGGCTGGACGTGGTGACCGCGGACGGAGAGCTGCGCCGGGTCACACCCGAGTCCGAACCGGACCTCTATTGGGCTCTGCTGGGCGGCAAGGGCAACTTCGGAGTCGTGACTGCGATCGAGTTCGAGGTGTTCCCCGTCGCACGCTTCTACGGCGGGGGCATCTACTTCCGCGGGGAAGACCTGGACCGCGTCCTGACGGCCTGGCGCATGTGGCTGCCCACCGTCGGTGACGACATGACGTCGTCCATCGCAGTCCAGCGCCTGCCTGACTTGCCGGCGCTCCCCGATCCGTTGCGTGGCGCGTTCGTCGTCCACCTGCGGATCGGCTACCTCGGCACCGCGACCGAGGGCGAGCAACTGATCGCACCGCTGCGGGCGGCTGCGCCGGCCCTGCTCGACCTGGTGGCGGAGAAGCCCGTCACTTCGGTCGGGGAGATCCACATGGACCCGGTGGACCCGATGCCGTACTTCGACCGCTGCGTGTGCCTGACGGAGTTCTCCGAGAAGACCGCACAGGCACTCGTGGAGCTGACGGACGCCGAGTCGGACTGCACACTGACGAGTGTGGAGATACGGGCTCTCGGCGGTGCTTTCGACCGTGAGCCCCGTTTTCCCAACTCAGTGCCCAGCAAGGGACTGCCGTATGTCCTCTTCGCCGCCGCGGTGGGCACGCCCGACCGCGCCGAGGAGCTCCGGGCCGATCTGGCGCGCGTCGTGGACGGACTGGCACCCTGGGTGGCCGAGCGCAACATGGTGAACTTCCTGTCGCCGGACGAGGCGACCGACCCGGCAGGAGTGCGCGCTGTATACGGAAAGGAGCGCTACGACCGTCTCGCCGCCGTGAAGCGTCGCCACGACCCGGACAACCTCTTCCGCCACAACCACAACATCACGCCCGCCTGAGCGACTCCTCTCGCGCGAACGATCCTGCTGCCGACCGCAGTCGGTATGTCCCGTAACTGCTCAGCGCACCGGATCCCACGCTGGAAGAGTTGATCAGGGTGTCCCCCAGGGCTTTGGCGAGTGCCTGGATCGTCCTGGCCTGGGGTGTTGATGTCGGTGGTGGGCCCCGGAAGCAGGTGAACACGGCACCTGTGGATCATGTAGTTCTCTACGCTCCAAGATCCACGAAGGTGCCGTGTTCGTTCCTCCATCATCCCCTGTCGCTGTCCCCGTGCCTCATGCGCCCTGCCTGGAAGCCCTCGGCCAGGGTGCCGCCAAGGACCAAGTCCGCAGCCTGGTCACGGAGTTCGAGTCGGTCACCGACCCGAGAGGGGCTTGCGGAGTGCGGTACCGGCTCTCCTCGCTGCTGGCCCTGGTGGTCTGCGCGATGACCCCGTCCGGCCACGACTCGATCACCGCGGCGGCGGAGTGGTGCCGACGTGCGACGCCGGAGGAACTGGCCGCCTTCGGCCTGCCCTACCACCCACTCCTTGGCCGCTACCGGGTGCCGAGCGAGAAGACCCTGCGCAGCGTCCTGGGGCGGCTCGATCCCGGTGAGATCGGCGCGGCCGGTTACGACTACCTTCGGCCCTTGCTGTCCACACAGCCCCGCCGGCCGGAGCCGGTGATGCCCGACGGCGCAACCGAGCGTGAACAGCGCCGGGCTCACCGGGCGGCCGCCCGCGCCGAGCCGGCACGGCTGAGGCGGCGGGCGATCGCGGTGGACGGCAAGTGCCTGCGTGGCGCGAGGCGCCCGGACGGCAGTCGGGTCTTCGTCCTGTCCGCCGTCCGTCACGGCGACGGTGTCACTCTCGCCTCCCGCGAGATCGGCGCGAAGACCAATGAAATCCCCGAGTTCGCACCTCTTCTCGACCAGATCGACGACGCGGATCTCGCGGGGGTGGTCGTTACCGCCGATGCCCTCCACGCCCAACGTGACCACGCCACCTACCTGCGCGAACGCGGCGCTCACTACCTGCTGACCATCAAGAACAACCAGCGTGGCCAGGCCCGTCAACTCCACGCCCTGCCCTGGAAGGAGATCCCTGTGATCCACCGCGACGACGCCCGGGGCCACGGCCGTCACGAGCAGCGGCTCGTGCAGGTCGTCACCGTCAGCGGACTGCTCTTCCCGCACGCGGCCCAGGTCCTGCGGATCCAGCGCCGCCGCCGTCTCTACGGAGCGAAGAAATGGTCCAGCGAGACCGTCTACGCCATCACCGACCTGCCCGCCGAGGAAGCGAACGCAGCCGAGATCGCGTCCTGGGCTCGCGGGCACTGGACCGTGGAAAATACCGTCCACTGGTGTCGAGATGTCACCTTCAACGAGGACAAGTCCCAGGTCAGGACCCACAAAGCGCCCGCCGTACTCGCTGCCCTCCGCGACCTGATCCGCAGCGCGCTCAAGCTCGCCGGCTACGTCAACACCGCCGCCGGACGACGAGCCCACACCGAGCGCCCCCGCGTCCTCACCCTCTACGGCATCACATGATCAAACCGGACGATCCCGGCACTCGCCGGGGCCCTGTGCAGGTGGGCGCGTTCTGTTCACACCACACCACTGGTTGGACCAGGGTGCCCGGATCGAACAGCGGTTGCACCTCGCCGGTGGGGCCGCCGCTCAGCGAGGAGAGCACCGGTCCGCCGCCGGGCGATGCCAGGTCGTGGAGGAAGTGGGTGACGTCGTCCGAGCAGTCGAGCTTCTCGTCCTTGTCCGGCGGCATGTACTTCTCGATGCAGCTGGCGTTCGCGGCCTTGAAGCAGCCGGGGAAGACCTCGACGCTCCCCCCGGGCACGGTGATGCCGGCACGCAAACTCTGCTCGATGTAGAAGTCGCCGCCCTGCGCGGCGCACTGCGAGGCCTCGCTTGTCGCCTTCTGCGTGACCTCTGCCGGGATCGCCGGGTCGACGGCCTTGGTGGTGAAGTCTCTGGAGAAGTCCCGCCACTTGGTGCCGTCCTCGCGCATCGCGTCGATCCGCACTGAGTGCGGCGTGGACGACTCGAGCGGCTCGATCGTGTACTTGATGACATCGTCCGCCGTGCACGGGTCTGCCGGCTTGCCCTCGGCGTCCTGGCAGTAGTCCTTCATCGAGAACTCGTCGTAGAGCCGGCCGTCGAGGAAGGCGCGGTAGTTGAAGGCTCCCCTCCCTGAAGGGAGGGGATTCTCCACCCTCCAGGGTTGAGCGGGGATGTACGGCTCAGGCTGCCACCGGAGCCAGCGGCTCAGGTGGTCTTACGCCCTCGGCACCGTCCGGGTTCCAACCCGCCCGGACCAGCATCACGCGAGCGGAGTTCTTGTCCCTGGGGGACACGGCTCCGCACACGGTGCAGGCATACGTTCTCATCGAGAGAGGGAGTGCGTGCTTGGTTCTCGCCCCGCACGTTGCGCAGTCCATCGTGGTGTGCGCCGGGTGCACCAGACGGACGTCCCGTGCGTGCTTGCGGCCCATCTCGACCAGGGCACGCTTCGTCGCCGCGATGGCCGCGTCGGCCGCCTTGCGGGCCATGGTGGTCTTCGCGAGGAACTTCGGGCGGAAGTCCTCCACCGCCACTCCATCATGATCGCGCATGACGGCCTTGGCCCACTTGCGGCCGGTGTCCTCACGCTGCCGCGCGACCTTCCTGTGCAGCTTCGCTGCCTGTGCCTGCGCCTTCCGGTAGCCGGTGGATGCACGCTGTCCTTTCGGTCGCCGGCGCCGGGCCATCATCCGCTGGTACTTCGCGAGCCGCTGAGCGGACCGCTCGCCGTGTTCGGCATGCGGAAGGTCGTAGGCGTCATCCGTGGTGGTCGCGGTCTCCTTCACACCCCAGTCCACGCCCAGGACGTGGCCGGTCTCCACAAGCGGCTCGACCTGGGCCGGGGCGACGAAGGAGGCGTACCAATGCCCGAGCGTGTCCTGGTACACGCGCACGCTCGACGGGTCGGCCGGAAGAGCCCGCGACCACACCACGCTCAGCACGATCTGGCCCGCAAGGTGCAGACGACCGTCCTTCAGACGGAAACCGCGCCGCGTGTAGTTCAGCGACGGTCGGCTGTCACGCTTGCGCTTGAAGCGGGGCATCCCCGCCCGGCGGTGCTGCGCAAGCCCGTCCTTGACGTCCTTCAGCGCCTTCGCCCTCGACCTGGCGAACTCCCGGATCACCTGCTGCTGCGGCACGCTCGCGCCCTCAGCCAGCCACGGCATCACCCCGCGGGCGTCGGTCAGCATCCTGTCCAGCTGCGCCGGACCACACGTCAACTTCTCGCCGCCCGCTCTGCTCTGCGCGTGGGCCTGCCGGGACTTGGCCACGCATTCGTTCCAGATCCAGCGGCAGCGATCCCACTCGGCTTCGAGTGCGCGCCGGGCTGTCTTCGACAGGCGTACACGGAAGGTGTACCGGGCATGCCCGGTGTCCTTCGTGGTCGCTTCTGTCGTCATGCATCCGAACCTACCTGGGAGGACTGACAGTTGAGAGTTCTTGACCGTTGTGGGCGGCATCACGGCCGTGCGGGGTGGACGCCGGATCGCCCTGACGGCGATCCGGCTGTCCCTGCCCTGCTCCGCAGGAGTCCGATTCCTCCCCGGCCTGAAGGCCGGGGCATCCTCGGAGAAAGCCGGTGAAGTCCCCGTTGGGGTCTGGCTGCCACCTGGCAACGGCGCCGCCCTCCTGCACGTCGAACTTCAGCTCGGCGTTGGGGTCGGGCTCCGGCGGCAGTTCCTTCGTGTGGAAGATGGTTTTGGCCGGCACCGCCGACTTGTTGCCGGCCAGGTCGACGGCGACCACGGACACGGTGTGGTCCGCGTCCGGTGAGAGGCCGGTCAAGGTGTACGAGCGGGTGCCGACGTTGGTCCGGATCGGGTCGCCGCCGTCAACCCGGACCTCGTATCCCGCGAGACCGTAGTTGTCGGTGGCCTCGCCCCAGGACGCCCGGGCCGTGGTGGGCGTGATGTCACCGACGGCCAGCCCGCTGACGTTGCTCGGCGCGATCCGGTCGACGATGGTGAAGGATCGCAGGATGCGCGCGGACCGCTTGGGGTCGCGCTTCGCGCGGACACACACCAGGTTCTTGCCGAGCTGTGGCGGCCGCAGTCGCGTCTTCCACGACGATGCCCACCGCGAGACGCCGTCCGGCGGCGGGCCGAGGGTGAAGTCGGTCGTCACCAGTTTGCCGATGGAGACATCGACCATCTGCGCCTGCTTGTGCAGGACGCCTTTGACGTCGATCTTCCCCTGCTCGTCGACCGCGACCTCCGAGTCGGGCGTCGGCAGGTCGAGCCGGATGGCGGCGTGGTTCTCGTCGTCGACCGAGTTCCCGTCCTCCCCGGGCGCGGTCATGCCCGCGCACGCGGCCGGCGGGAGCCGCACCTGCTCGGCGGCCTCCGCCTTGGAGGGCAGCTGGTTCAGCAACCCCATGGGAAGCGCGATCGCCAGGAGTATCGCGTAAGTTTCGACGGACGTCTTTGTTCTGCACAATTCCCCCGATCGGTAAGAGCGCTGTCGCGGGAAGTGATGTTAGGGGGATGACCGACAGTTGTCAGCAACACGACAACAGCCGCCACGTGGCGCAAGCTGGCCCCGGCCGCAACCCACGACCTGCATCTGTTGGGTCGGGGACGGGACGCCGTGCGTCCTTGCGAACGTTGGTCTTCCCGTCCCCGCCCGCCGAGTGAAGTGAGCCGCCGACGAGGTGCCCGTGGCTCGGGCCCTTTTCCGACGGCCCCTTCCCGAACCGGACAGGCCCGATTTCGCCCTGACTCGTGCCCGCTCTCCGGTGTTCTCTGGGCGGATTCGCTGTCGTAGGACGGGATGCTCGGCACTCAGCCGTCCTGCCCGCGAACTCGGCTGATCACGGTGCTGAGAACGTCGGCGAGCTCGGAGCTGACCAGCAGGAGGCGCTGTGCGATCCACGATGTCGCCTGCGCTGAGTCCGGCGGGCCTAACCGCTTACACGCTCACCGCCCCGTGACGAACCCGCCCCTCGCCGCGCCCTCAACTGACGACAGGCGAGCGGCTTCAACTACTGGACCCCTCCAAGAATCCACGAACTCGCGTGCCTCCGCCCGGACGGCGCAAAAGAGCTGACCGAGATCGCGGCGTACGGGCGCTTCCCTCGAATGGGCAGCCCGTACTGCCGCAAGAGAGCCAAGGAGAGCGTGGTCTCCAGCGCCTGGACGCCGATCGTCAACCGCCTCAAGCGTGAGCTCGGCCGCCCGGTGCGGATCTTGAAGGTCATGGGTCTACGCAGCGACGAGGGGCCCGACCGCAAGAAGCGTGCATCCTTCCGCACCGTGCAGGCCAACAGTGCGCGGATCGTGGACGAGTGGCTGCCGTCAAGGACTGGTCGACCGGCGCGGTCAAGGAGCGGCACGCCGACGCGCCGGTGCCCTACTCCTGGACGTACGACTCGGTGCCCGGCGCCGGCGACTGGTCCGCCACCTCGCGCTGCTCGTGCTCGCTGTGTGTCTTCGCCGCCCGGACCGATGTGCTGCTCTCGATCTGCCGGCGACCGCGGCTGGCTGACCTGTACGCCCAGGTCGAGCAGGCCCGGGGCGACAGCTTCCGCGCAAACTGGCGTATCACCGACCTGATCCGGCATGCCGCCCTGCCCGCGGATCTGGCGAGCCGGTATTACCCGACGGGCTTTGTCGGGCCGGAGTTGCCGGACGTCCTGGCGCTGACGGATGTCGTGATCTCACGCAGCGGGGCGGGCACGCTCGCGGAACTGACCGCGCTGGGCAAAGCGGCGGTGTTCATCCCGTTGGCCACGTCGGCAGGCAACGAGCAGGCGCACAACGCCCGCTACCTGCACGAGGCCGGGGCAGCCGTGGCCCTGCTCGGTGAGGTCACGGCGGGCACCCTGTGCGACGCGGTGGGCCGGCTGCTGACGGACCCCGCCTGCCGTACAGCGATGGCGGAGCGGGCCCGGGCACATGGGAAGCCGGACGCGGCCGACAGGCTCACCAGTTGGATGAGCGAAGCGTAGTGAACCTGTGGCAGAGTGCTACACGCACGCCCGGCGCCCAGGCGACGTCGGGCACCCTCCTCGGTCGGGTCTTACGGCCCGGTCGACCAGCGTCCGCAGGGACGTGCCACGCGGGCCGGCGGCTCCTGTCGTTCAGTACCAGGGCACGAAGGCGATTGGCTCCCAAGGCTGAGCAACACTCAGGCTCGCTAAGCCAACCAGAGACGCTGGTGGACGTGATCCTGGCGGCAGCGTCCGGCTGATCGGCACTGGGGTACCCACTGCGAGTGACACCGAGGCCGTATGGGGCTGCATTGCCGGTCATCGCGACTGTCTGATTTGGGCTGGCACGCGCCGGGCCGCCATGATGAGGCGTTCGGGTGGCCTCGGATCGGTGGGAGCAACAGGTGCGGCGAGACACGAGGGCGGTCCTGTCCGATCTCCAGCTGAAGATCGTGCTCCACGGTACAAAGCCGCCCCTGTGGCGACGCCTGGTGCTGCCGTCCGACACCTCGCTCGGCACACTGCACGACGCCATCCAGGTCGCTTTCGGCTGGCATGGTGGTCATCTGCATCTCTTCACCGACGAGTTCGGCCGGGGGTACGGCGCTGCGGCCCGGCTCACGGACATCGATCTCGGCTTCGGCCGCGGGGTCGGTGACGAGGGCGCCACCGCGCTCGGTGACGTGCTGGCCGAGGAGGGGGCACGGCTGCGCTACGTCTACGACTTCGGCGATGACTGGGAGCACGGGATCACGCTGGAGAAGGCGCTGCCGCGCCCGGCGGGCGCGGAGCGGGCGGTGTGCTGCGTCGGCGGGCGTCGGGCGAATGTGCCGGGCGAGGACATCGGCGGCGTGTGGGGGCTGGCCGAGGTGCTGGAGCTCCTCGACCGCCCGGATGGGGCCGGGCATGACCTGTACGGTGAGCTGGTCGCCGAGCTGCGGGCGGCCGGTTACGATCCGGCGGCCTTCAACCGGGACGGGATCACCGCGCGGCTGGCCCTGTTGACGCCGGACACGGTGTTCGGAAAAGCGAAGCCGCCGGCCGGTGATCGGGCCGGGCGCGGCGGTGTTGGTCGGCTGAACGCCGAGGACGTGGCGCTGTGTACCTGTGGGCAGTGCCGGGTGGGCGATCCGGTCGATGCCAGAGTCGACGGGCCTGCCGAGGATGTGCCTGTGCTGCGCCCGGTGACCCTGGCTGCGCGGGGGGACCTTGTCGCTGCCGTGCGGGGTGTTCCGCTCTTCGACGCGGCGCTGCGGCTCGCCGCCTGGTGCCGCGAGGGACGGCAGGTCACCGCCGGCCGGGTGTTGCGGCCCGCGCTTGCCCGTGAGGCCGTCGAAGATCTCCAGCTGTGGAAGCTGGCCAGCGGCGACTCGCCGTATGCCGATGCCGTCGCGCGGGCTCGTGCGTTGAAATCGCTGCGCAGCGCCAAGGACGTGGCCGTTCTCGACGATCCGTGGTGGCTCGCCGTGGACGGCGGGATGATCACAATCGGCGGGGGCCGCGCGTGGGGCGGCGCGGCGACCGACTTCGCCGGTGAGGACCTTCTGGAGTTCTGGGCCGCCACGTTGTGCGATCTGCTGGAGGAGATCGGTGAGACGGGGGTGCTGGACAGGCTGCACGGCGAGCTGAGCGAGCTGACGGCCGAGCTCGCCGACGGACTGGTCGAGCTGCTGTACGACGCCCCGGACGACGTCTGGGTGGATGTCGACGACCTGCGTGCGAAGGCCCGTGAGGCGGGCGAGACCGGGCCGGAGTTCGATCTCTTCCAGGCGCTGTTCGCGGCGTCCTTCCGGGAGTTGGGGGAAAGGCTCGCCCTGTTGGGCGCGGTGGAGTACGAGCCCGGTGACGGCGACGGTTTGGCCGAGGAGGCTCACCAGTTGGATTGGCGAAGCGTAGTGAACCTGTGGCAGAGTGCTACGCGCACGCTCGGCGCCCAGGCGACGTCGGGCACCCTCCTCGGTCGGGTCTTGCGGCCCGGTCGGCCAGCGTCCGGAGGGACGTGCCACGCGGGCTGGCGGCTCCTGTCGTTCAGTACCAGGGCACGAAGGCGATTGGCTCCCAAGGCTGAGCAACGCTCAGGCTCGCTAAGCCAATCAGAGACGCTCTGCGCACACTCCTGAACGCCATGAGCGGACAGGAGCCGGGCGGTTCAGGACCCTCGTCGGCGGCGTCGGACCGGTCGCGGGAGGACGGGCGCGGGGACCGCATGCGGCTCACCCCGCTCGGCCGCTACGGGCTCCGCGCCTACCTGATGGAGTGGGGTATGCCTGCGCCGCTGCTCGGTGAGTTGGCCGAAGCGGACGCCGACACTCTGCTCCAGGGGCTTGTGGGCTACTTCCCCGAGGAGATGCGCCGGGAGGTCGAAGGGTGGCTGGAACACCGAACTGCGGCGGATGCCGCGGTGGGGCTGCTCGACGCCTGCGCGGGAGACGGCCCCAAGGCCGCGGCGAAGCGCGCCGTGGCCCAACTGGTCCTGGCCGAGCTCGACGACCCCCGGGCACTGCGAGTGCTGCGGAAGGCAGCGGACTCCGACGTCGAGGGGTGCCGCCAGGTGGCCGCTGCGGCCCTGGGCGCACGCCCTGGGGCAGAAGCGCACGTGGACCCGGCGCGGGCGGAGGAGGCCGGGTTGTGGCTGCTCGTCGACGGGCTGTCGCTCCTCGCCGGTGCGGGGGAGAGCGAGGAGCTGGTCCGGGGCTTCCTGGAGAACTGGAACACGGTGCCAAAGGCGCTCGAAGGGCGGGTGGACGACCTGTGGCGAGTAAAGCACCCGGCCACCGCCCAGGTGCTCGCCGAACTGGGTGAGGGTCTGCGCAGCGTCGACAAGCGGCTGGCCAAACGCATGCGTACCGCGGCGAACAAGGCGCACTCCCGCCGGTGACGCAAGGGCGGCCGGAACCCGCTGGTGGGTGACGGCGCGTGGTGGTGAGCGGGGCGCGGTGCGGCTCGCTTGCATAACGATGGGGCGAAAGAGAGTGGCACGAGTCGTCGTACGGGAGCCGGGCATGGGCACGAGGAGCGTGCCGCCCTTGGCCGCACCGGAGTCGGCCGCCTGGGCGCGGGGTCTGCTCGACGGCGGCTGGGCGTCGGTGTTCCTGCCCGGCGAGCCCGCCCGCCTCGGTCGGCTGCTGCTGTGGCAGCCCGTCGGGGCAGCCGCCGCCGAGGGCATGACGCCCGCGGGCGTCGAGACCGAGTCGGCGGAGCTGGTGCTGCCGCACGGCCGCTCGGCCAGGCGGCGCAGGGTGGAGGGCTACGCGCTGCCCGTCGCCCTCGCCGTTGCCGCCCTGGCCGGGGCGAAGCCGCCGCATCCGTCCGCCGCCGCCTGGCAAGCCGCCGCCCGTTTCGCGCTGCGTCTGCTCGCCGACGGCCGACTCCACCCGGCCCTCACCCCCGCCGGCTACGACACCTGGCAGGCGGGCCCCTTCACCACCGGCCAGCGTCAGAGGCTGGACGCCCTCGCCGCCGCCTTCCCGCCCCACGCCCACTGCCTGCCCGAGCCAGGACCGGCCCCACTGCGGATCGCCGAACCGGCCGCACTGGTACGCCAGTTCTGCGACGCGGTCGCCGACGACCTGGTCCGTACCCCGGCCGCCCCGCTCGCCATGGGAGCCCTGCCCTACGCCTGGCGCGAGACGCGTGTCGTGCTCACCCTGCGCGAGTGGGCCGAGGAGACCACCGCCGCGTTCACCGCCGACGTCGGCGTCTCACTGCGCGTCGACCTGCCCGAGGGGCAACGTCGGCAGTTCCGGGCCGTCCTGCAGCTGCACACCGAGGCGGATCCGGCGCTCGTCGTCGAGGCCGCACGGCTGTGGAGCGAACCGGCCGAAGTGGAACGGCTGCTCGGCCCGCATGCCGAGACCCAGACGCTGCTCGCACTGCGCCGCGGCGCCCGGGTCTGGCCCCCGCTCCAGCGGCTGCTGAAGGACGCCGCGCCCGATCAGCTCCGGCTGACCGACGACGAAGCCCTCGACCTGCTGGGCGACGCCACCGATACGCTGCGTACGGCGGGTATCGACGTGCACTGGCCGCGCGAGCTGGTCAAGGCACTCACCGCGTCCGCGCAGATCGGGCAGCGCACGGCCCCCGGCTCCAGCGCGGGCGGCCTCCTCGACACCGACGACCTCCTCGACTTCCGCTGGCAGATCTCGCTCAGCGGCCAACCGCTCACCGAGGAAGAGATGGACGCCCTCGCCGAGGCCCGCCGCCCCCTCGTCCGGCTGCGCGACCATTGGGTAGTCGCCGACCCGAAGCTGGTGGCACGCGCAAAGCGCCGCAGGATGGAACCGCTGACCCCCATGGAGGCACTCGAAGCCGCACTGACCGGCGAGGCGGCAAGGGACGGAGAACTGATCCCCTGCACGGCGGTCGGCCCCTTCGGCGACCTCGTCGCCCGTATCCGCGACCCCGAAGAGCGTGCGCCCGCACCGCAGCCCGCCGCACTCAAAGCCACCCTGCGCGACTACCAGAAGCGGGGCCTGGCCTGGCTGGCCGAGATGTGCGAACTCGGCCTCGGTGGCTGCCTCGCCGACGACATGGGCCTGGGCAAGACCATCACCCTGCTCGCCCTGCACCTGCACTGCCAGACCCACCCCGACACCGCCGGCCCCACGCTCGTCGTCTGCCCCGCCTCCCTACTCGGCAACTGGCAGCGCGAGGCGGCCAGGTTCGCCCCATCCATCCCCGTGCGCCGCTACCACGGCGGCGACCGCCACCTCGACGACCTGGCCGACGACGAGATCGTCCTGGTCACCTACGGCGTGCTGCGCCGCGACCGCGAAGTCCTCGCCGAGACCGCCTGGTCGCTGATCGCCGCCGACGAGGCCCAGCACGTCAAAAACCCCTACACCACCACCGCCCGGGAACTGCGCGCCCTGCCCGCCCGCGCCCGCGTCGCCCTCACCGGCACCCCCGTGGAAAACAACCTCTCCGAACTGTGGGCACTCCTCGACTGGACCACCCCCGGACTCCTCGGCCCACTCACCGCCTTCCGCGACCGGCACGCCCGCGCCATCGAAGCGGGCGAGAACCCCGAGGCCGCCGAGCGCCTGTCCCGTCTCGTCCGTCCCTTCCTGCTGCGCCGCAGAAAGTCCGACCCGGGGATCGCACCCGAACTGCCGGCCAAGACCGAGACCGACCGCGTCGTACCGCTGACGGCCGAACAGGCCGGCCTGTACGAGGCGGTGGTCCGCGAGACCATGACGAAGATCACGGAATCCGAGGGCATCGCCCGCCGCGGCCTGGTCCTCAAGCTGCTCACCGCGCTGAAGCAGATCTGCAACCACCCGGCCCAGTACCTGCGCCAGTCCACACCCCTCGCCAGCCGCTCCGGCAAGCTCGACCTGCTCGACGAACTGATCGACACCATCACCGCCGAAGGCGAGTCGGTGCTGGTCTTCACCCAGTACAAGCAGATGGCGACCCTCCTGGAGAAACATCTCGCCGAACGCGGCACCCCCACCCTCTTCCTGCACGGCGGCACCACCGTCACGCGGCGCGAGGAGATGGTGGACCGCTTCCAGCGCGGTGAAGTGCCGGTGTTCCTGCTGTCATTGAAGGCGGCGGGCACCGGACTCAACCTCACCCGCGCCACCCACGTCGTGCACTACGACCGCTGGTGGAACCCGGCCGTCGAGGACCAGGCCACCGACCGCGCCTACCGCATCGGCCAGGACAAGCCCGTCCAGGTGCACAAACTCATCGCCGAGGGCACCGTCGAGGACAAGGTGGCCAAACTGCTCGAATCCAAGCGCGCGCTCGCCGACGCCGTCATCGGCTCCGGTGAGGCCGCCCTGACCGAACTGTCCGACGCCGACCTCGCCGAACTCGTCGCCCTGGGAGAGCAATCATGAGCCCGTCGCTGCCCGGCCAGCGTCGCGCGCCCGGCCGCGGCAGGCGCGCCTTCGCCGCGACCTGGTGGGGCCAGGCGTGGGTGACGGCCCTGGAGGGCTCCACTCTGGACGCCGGACGTCTGTCCCGCGGACGCACCTACGCCCGCCAGGGCATGGTCGGCCCGGCCACCGTCGCCCCAGGCCAGGTCAAGGCCGCCGTCCAGGGCAGCCGGCCGCGCCCGTACCGCTCCTCGGTCCACCTGCCCGTCCTCACCGACGCTCAGTGGGACACCCTGCTCGACACCATTACGGCCCGTGCCGGGCACCTCGCCGCGCTCCTCGACGGCGAGATGCCCGCCGAACTCGTCGACGACGCCCGCCAGGCAGGCGTACCCCTCCTCCCTCAGCCCACCGAACTCGACCCCGAGTGCTCCTGCCCCGACTGGGGATACCCCTGCAAACACGCCGCCGCACTCTGCTACGCCATCGCCGCCACCATCGACACCGACCCCTTCGTGCTCTTTGCACTGCGCGGCCGCAGCCGCGAGGAGGTCCTCGCCCAGCTGCGCGCACGCCGCACGGCAAGCCAACAGACCGCGAGCCCACCGGCCCCGACGGGTGTCCCGGCCGCAGCCGCGTACACCCGCTGGGCCGAAGACGCCCCCCAACTGCCCGAACCCCCCGAACCGGCCGCCCACACCGCCGCACTGCCCATCACCCCGCCCTCCGGCAGCGGCCTGGCCACCACGGACCTGGAACGCCTCATGACCGACGCCGCCCAACGCGCCGCACGGCTCCTCACGGGCGACACCACCGACCTGCACCTCACCCAGCACCAGGACGCCGTACGGATCGCCGCAAGCAACCCCGGACCCGAGTGGTTCCACCGCCTGATCCAGACCACCGGCGCCCAACCGACCGCGTTCGCCCGCCTCACCCGCGCCTGGCGCCACAGCGGCCCCACCGGCCTCACCGTCGCCGAACAGCCCCACACCCCCGACCCGGCGGCAATGACGGCCGCCCGCGCTGCCCTGACCGCAGCCCTCACCGAGATGACCACCGCGCCGATCCCCCTCAGGGCCTGGCGCAACCGCCTCACCCTCACCGGCCACGGCATCCAGCTCCGCCTGGGCCCCGACGCCCGCTGGTACCCCTACCTGCAGGAAGACGACGGCGAATGGTGGCCCGCGGCACCCCCCGACACCGACCCCGTAGCGGCGCTCACCTCCGTCTGGCGGCAGACCGGGAAGTGACACATGCGGCAGATTCCGTGAACCCGCCGCCTCAGCCCCCAAGTTCACCGGGTTCCTCCGAGGATGCCCCGGCCTTCAGGCCGGGGAGGAATCGGTCTCCTGCGGAGCAGGACAGGAAATAGGGGTTTCGCCTCCAGGGCGAAAGACCGTCCACCCGCGACGAGGTGAGCGAGCCCGTGGCGATCAAGAGGTCTCAACTGTCAGTCCTCCCGGGTAGGTTCGGATGCATGACGACAGACGCGACCACGGAGGGGGCCGGGCATGCCCGGTACTCCTTTCGTGTGCGCCTGTCGGCTACCGCGCGGCGCGCACTTGAAGCGGAGTGGGACCGCTGCCGGTGGCTCTGGAATGAATGCGTGGCCAAGTCCAAGCAGGTCCACCGGCAGAGCAAGGAGTCCGGCGAGAAGCTGACGTGTGGTCCGGCGCAGTTGGACAGGATGCTGACTGAGGCGCGTCGGGTGATGCCGTGGCTGGCCGAGGGTGCCTCGGTGCCGCAGCAGCAGGTGATTGGGGACTTCGCCAAGTCGCGGGCGAAGGCGTTGAAGGACGTCAAGGACCGGCTTGCGCAGCACCGCCGGGCCGGGATGCCCGGCTGGAAGAAGAAGCGGGAGGCCAGGCCGAGCCTGAACTACACGCGGCGGGGTTTCCGTCTGAAGGACGGTCGTCTGCACCTTGCGGGCCAGATCGTGCTGAGCGTGGTGTGGTCGCGGGCTCTTCCGGTCGACCCGTCGAGTGTGCGCGTGTACCGGGACACGCTCGGGCACTGGTATGTGTCCTTCGTCGCCCCCGCGCAGAGCGAACCGCTCGCTCCCAGGGGGCGGGTGCTTGGTGTGGACTGGGGTGTGAAGGAGACGGCCACCACCACGGATGGCGCCTACGATCTCCCGCATGCCGAGCACGGCAAGCGGGCCGCTCAGCGGCTCGCCCGCTATCAGCGGATGATGGCCCGGTGCCGGCGTCCGAAGGGCCGGCCCGCATCCAAGGGCTACCGGAAGGCGCAGGCACAGGCCGCGAAGCTGCACAAGAAGATCGCGCGGCAGCGGGAGGACACCGGCCGCAAGTGGGCCAAGTCCGTGATGCGTGATCATGACGGGGTTGCGGTGGAGGACTTCCGCCCGAAGTTCCTCGCGAAGACCACGATGGCCCGCAAGGCAGCCGATGCCGCCATCGCCGCCACCAAACGCGCTCTGGTCGAGATGGGGCGCAAGCACGCACGGGACGTCCGCCTGGTGCACCCGGCGCACACCACGATGGACTGCGCGCAGTGCGGAGCGAGAACCAAGCACGCACTCCCTCTCTCGATGAGAACCTATGCCTGCACCGTGTGCGGAGCCGTCTCGCCCAGGGACAAGAACTCCGCCCGCGTGATGCTGGTCCGGGCAGGTTGGAACCCGGACGGTGCCGAGGGCGTAAGACCACCTGAGCCGCCGGCTCCGGTGGCGGCCTGAGCCGTGAATCCCCACGCAGCCCTGGAGGGTGGAGAATCCCCTCCCTTCAGGGAGGGGAGCCTTCAAGTCGGTCATCTCTGTGACGGGCTCCCTCAAGCGCACCGCGGGCAAAGGCCGGCGCAGAGCGGGGGTAGCCGCGAGACCGCCGGACGAGTTCACGAAGGGACTCATGATGACCGGCTTCCGGGGTGAGCTTTGAAGCGCTACGAGTCGCAACGAGGCGGTCGGGTGCCGCGGGGCGCCCGGGCACACCCGCGATATATACGTGATAGAGTTACGTATAGATGAAAGAGGGTTGCCATGACCAAGATGCTCATCGACATCGACGAAGAGGCCCTCGCCGCTGCTCAGCAGGCATTCGGCACCAAGACCAAGAAGGACACCGTCAACCGCGCCCTGTCCGAAGCGGCCACGCGCATCAACCGGGCCAAGGCCCGCACGGAGCTCGCCCGATTGGCCGCCGACGGCGCGGTGGACCTCGACCTGCTGCTGGACAAGAAGAACTACCGGCCCAAGCCCGGCGATAAGCACCGCGACCGAACGGGGCGGGACGCGGCGTGAACTACCTCGCCGATACCTCCGCCCTGGCGCGCCTGATCCCAGACATCCAGGACGAGTACGGCTTCAACCAGGCCATCGACGCCGGCCTGGTCGGCGTCTGCGACATCACCGAGCTGGAGTTCTGCTACTCCGCCCGCACCGCGGCCGACCGCTCCGCCATCCTCACCCTCCTCGCCGCCGCGTACACGTGGGTGCCGATCCCCGATGGCATCTACCAGCGCACCCGCGAGGTCCAGCAGCTGCTCACCAACCACGGCGAGCACCGCGGCCCCGGCACCGTCGACCTACTGGTCGCCGCCACAGCCGAACTGTCGAACCTGATCCTGCTGCACCGCGACGCCGACTTCGAAACGATCGCCAAGCACACCGGCCAACCCACCAAGATCCTCCCCGGCCTATAAGGGCCGCCGACGCCCCCGCGGCGCCACCCACCCCACCCAAGACACCGCCCCGTGCACACCAGAGCGATGTGCACGGGCATCGGACCGCCCAGGCCCGACCCGGCGACCGAGAGAGCGAGGAAAACCGCCCCCGCATCCCCGGACCACGGACACGATCCGTGCACGCCGGACGCGGAGCGAACGCGGTCCACAACACCCAAGAATGTTCGGGGCGTTCGGCTGAGCACGGGTTCTGGCAACAGGACTCACCCCCGCTGAGCCTCTAGGTTACGGAAGGTGCTGGCCGGCGCCGTCTTCGATGAGTTTCACAACGGCGGTGAAGGCGGTCTCGTCCCCGCCCCACGGGTCGGGGACGTCCTGGTCGGCGAGGTAGAGGCACAGTTTAGCGGGATCGCGTCATCGTGATCGAAGCGCCGCAGGGAGGGTTGGGCGTCCTTCGCCATCCACCGCGCCCTTCCTGCCGCATACACGACAAGGGCACCGTCCAGCCACACCGCTGGGAGCCGGTGTGGCTGGACGGATCGAGCCCTTTCAGCCTCATCCGGGGATGCTTACGGCTCGGACCGCCCGTCCACCCGAACATCTTGCTGGCCGTTCGATCCAGGTCGGTCACGGAACATCAGCCGCGAACCTCCGGACACCCGAAAAGCTCAATCGAGCTCAGAACAGCTCCCCCATCCCATCTCCGCTGGCCTGCAAGCCGAACGACACCGCACTTTCCCTTTCTCGCGGCGGGTGTCACAGCGTGCGGACGCCGCGCGTAGGGATCTACCCGGCCATCGACGGCGTGTAGGACGAGGGGGCTGGTGCGAGTTGCACGCCGGGGGCCAGGCCGAGGGCGATGAGCGCGTCGGGCAGTCCGCGTCCGGTGCGGGCGGCGTCCAGTGTGCCGGGGGCGGCAAGCGGGCGGCAGCTGGCGGCGATGATCTCGAAGAGGTGCTGTAGGCGGCCGGGTCCGCGGGGCAGCAGCTGGCCGTGGAAGTCCTCGTGATGGGCGAGGATGAGGGCAGCGAGGCCCGCGATGTGGGCCGAGGCCGTGGTGGTGCCGTCGAGGGCCGTGTAGCCGCCCTGCGGCGCGCACGAGAGGACCGCGACGCCGGGGGCGGCGGCGTCGACGCCGGCGTAGCAGCTGAAGGGGGCAGCGAACAGTCCTTCGGGTGTCAGTTGCGGGCCGTAGTGGGTGGCTTGGGCGGTGTCGGGCGGGTAGGTGCCGAAGGCTCCGAGGGCGCCGACGGCGAAGACGGTGGGCAGACAGGCGGGGAAGGAGATGGGTCCGCCGGTGTCGCCCGCGGGGGCGATGCAGGCGATGCCCGCCGCGTTCGCGTCGACGAGTTTGCGGGAGACAAGCGCCGAGGGGTAGGGGGTGGCCACGGCGATGTGGGCGATGTCGGCCTCGTGCTGGATGCAGTGGTCCAGGCCGGCGATCAGGTCGCTGAAGTGCCCGTCGGGCAGTACCTGGCAGACGTCGATCTCGGCATCGACGACAATGCCGATGACGCCCTTTCCGGTGTCCGCGCCGGCGATGATGCCCGCCGTGTGGGTGCCGCTGCCGAGCGGGTCGTGGGCCCAGCCCTCGGTGGTGCCGCGGACGAGGTCGATGCCGGAGCGCACGCCTTGTTTCAGGTCGGGGTGGTCGATGCTGACGCCCGTACCGATGAGCGCGATTTTGATGCCGAAGCCACGGAAGGTGGGGGGCAGCCGGTCCAGGCGCATGGCTTGCTGGCCCCAGCCGTAGTGCTGCCGGTCCTCCAGCCCCGGGTACACCTTGGCCAGCGGTGTGAGGGTGACGAGGTTGTGCTGGGTCGCTGAGAGTTCGGGGCGGTGGATCCATCGGTCGGTGTAGTCGCCTCTGGGGCGGACGTACAGGGACTGGACGGACTGCGCGGTGTCCGTCGCCAGCGGGATGGTGACCGTCCCGTCGGCGGCGGTGGTGCCCTGGGCCCAGGTCGCTCCGATCAGGAACACCGCCGCGCCGGCCAGTGGTTCGCCGTCCGGGCCGCAGATGCGCAGCGAGATCTTAGTGGGCTGTTCCTGCGGCAGGACCAGTCCCGGATCGGGCAGCGGCAGCATGCCCGTGCTCGGGGTGGCGGCGGGTCCGGTTGCGGACAGCGGCAGGTCCGGCTCGATGTGGACGTGCAGTGTCCGCATCGCCGGCAGGTGGGCCTCGGCCGCCTCGACGACCGCGATCTCCGGGCAGGAGGGTCGCACCCCGGCCGACTGCAGCTTCGGCGACGGCTGGAGTCGGCGGATCACCCTGACCTCGGGCATGTGTTCCAGTCGGTCGCACACCGCGTCCATGCTCAGTTCGCGTACTCCCGGCGGGAGCAGATGCTGCGGCAGCGGTGTCACCATGTACCGCTGTCGGCGCGGCTGCACCGTGACCGGTGATGTCGCGCTGTTCTCGCGTGGTTCCGTTTTCCTCCCCTCGGATCGCGCCCCGCCCGTCCCCGCGTCCTCCAACTCGCTCTCGCGGTTGTTTCCGGGCCTTTCCTTGGCCATCACGTCCGCCTTCACCGGGTTCCTCCGAGGATGCCCCGGCCTTCAGGCCGGGGAGGAATCGGACTCCTGCGGAGCAGGACAGGAAATAGGGGTTTCGCCTCCAGGGCGAAAGACCGTCCACCCGCGACGAGGTGAGCGAGCCCGTGGCGATCAAGAGGCCTCAACTGTCAGTCCCCCCGGATAGGTTCGGATGCATGACGACAGACGCGACCACGGAGGGGGCCGGGCATGCCCGGTACTCCTTCCGTGTGCGCCTGTCGGCTACCGCGCGGCGCGCACTTGAAGCGGAGTGGGACCGCTGCCGGTGGCTCTGGAATGAATGCGTCGCCAAGTCCAAGCAGGTCCACCAGCAGAGCAAGGGGTCCGGAGAGAAGCTGACGTGTGGTCCGGCGCAGTTGGACAGGATGCTGACCGAGGCCCGCGGGGTGATGCCGTGGCTGGCCGAGGGTGCCTCGGTGCCGCAGCAGCAGGTGATTCGGGACTTCGCCAAGTCGCGGGCGAAGGCGCTGAAGGACCTCAAGGACCGGCTTCCGGTGCACCGCCGGGCCGGGATGCCCCGCTTCAAGCGGAAGCGGGACAGCCGCCCGAGCCTGAACTACACCCGGCGCGGCTTCCGTCTGAAGGACGGTCGTCTGCACCTTGCGGGCCAGATCGTGCTGAGCGTGGTGTGGTCGCGGGCTCTTCCGGCCGACCCGTCGAGTGTGCGCGTGTACCAGGACACGCTCGGGCACTGGTATGTGTCCTTCGTCGCCCCCGCGCAGAGCGAACCGCTTGCCCTCACGGGGCGGGTGCTCGGGGTGGACTGGGGTGTGAAGGAGACGGCCACCACCACGGATGACGCCTACGATCTCCCGCATGCCGAGCACGGCAAGCGGGCCGCGCAGGGGCTCGCCCGCTACCAGCGGATGATGGCCCGGCGCCGGCGCCCGAAGGGCCAGCCCGCATCCAAGGGCTACCGGAAGGCGCAGGCGCAGGCCGCGAAGCTGCACAGGAAGATCGCGCGGCAGCGGGAGGACACCGGCCGCAAGTGGGCCAAGTCCGTGATGCGTGATCATGACGGGGTGGCGGTGGAGGACTTCCGCCCGAAGTTCCTCGCGAAAACCACGATGGCCCGCAAGGCGGCCGATGCCGCCATCGCCGCCACCAAACGCGCTCTGGTCGAGATGGGGCGCAAGCACGCACGGGACGTCCGCCTCGTGCACCCGGCGCACACCACGATGGACTGCGCGCAGTGCGGAGCGAGAACCAAGCACGCACTCCCTCTCTCGATGAGAACCTATGCCTGCACCGTGTGCGGAGCCGTGTCCCCCAGGGACAAGAACTCCGCCCGCGTGATGCTGGTCCGGGCAGGTTGGAACCCGGACGGTGCCGAGGGCGTAAGACCACCTGAGCCGCCGGCTCAGGTGGCGGCCTGAGCCGTGAATCCCCACGCAGCCCTGGAGGGTGGAGAATCCCCTCCCTTCAGGGAGGGGAGCCTTCAACACGCCTGTGTTGTCCGTCCTGCTCGTGTTTCCTGGTCCAGCGACCGGGCGGGTCCCGCTTGCTCGGTGATGCGGTGTGCCCGGACAACGGCTCCCGGGGCACACCGCACAGCGCACCGCCCCGGGGTCAGCCGATACCGAAGGGCTGACCCACCTGCCCGAAGCCGAAGCCGGGCTGCTGGTACTGCGGGAACTGCTGACCGAACGACTGCTGCCCGTACCCGCCGCCCCACGACTGCTGGCTCTGCTGGCTCTGCTGGAGCAGAGTCACGATCGCGGTCGGCAGCGCCTGCTGCACGGACTGCTCCACAGCACTGCGCACGCCCTGAAGCAGCGTGTGGTGCAGCGCCATGGCCAAGTAGGGGTGGGCCTGGTGGGCCAGGCCCTGCTGCTGAAGTTGCTGCTGGACCTGCTGGATCTGCTGCAGGGTCTGCTGCATGCGCTGCGCGACCTGCTGGCTGGCCTGCTGACACGCCTGCTGGATGGACTGCTGGACGATCTGTCCGATCTGCTGCTGCGGGCCACCCATCTGCTGGCTGCCGAACTGCTGGCCGAACTGCTGCAGGGGCGGGGTACCGGTCATCACCGACATGAATGCTCCACTCGACGCCACAGAGAAGCCGACATAAGGGATTATGTTGGCTTTTCGGAATGAATCCGACGCGCTGAAGCTAAGGTGCCGCCGCCTTGCCCGCAATCGGGCGAGCCGTCCAGGGGATGGAATCCCCCCGATCGGATCCGGTGACGACCCGGAGTCGCTGCACACCCTTGTTGGACGCCGGAAGACGGTTCCGGCCCGACGTGCCAAGGCCCGGCCGCCGTTGCCGCGAGAGCCGTCGAGGGCTCCCCTGGCGCACCGCCTCCTCCAGCAGGAGCCATGATCTTCGAGGCGCCCCCTGGCGTGGATCCTGCTGGACGACTACATCGTCCAGCTGCGGTCTCCGCAGGTCAAAGCCCTCGACGACCGCTTCAAGGGCGCCAGCGACAACCTCGTTCAAGCCCCCTGACCAGGGCACTTGCGCCATAACTCTGCGGCGTTGAACACCTTCTCACGCGGCTCGACGGCGGACCCACCACGTGGTGGCGGCGGCCAGGAGGAGTGCCAGGACCGCGTAGGCGCCGGCTTCGACCGCCTGGAAGTGCCAGAAGCGACTGGCCGGCTGGTAGGCGTCCCACTGGCTGTAGTGATGGTTGGCCATCCAGGTCCGCCAAGGCGTGTTCGAGCCCACACCGTCGCTTTGGGCTCGGCGCAGGAGATCTGCGAACTGGCTGCTCTTGGCGTCGAAGCGGTGGCCGGCGGCGTCTTGGACCCAGGAGTTCACGGTCCACCCGTCGGCCTTGTTGAGGGGAGAGCCGACGGGCAGCACCAGGGGATGCATGATCAGCGGGCGCAGGTACATGACGGAGGACCAGACCACGCCCAGCCAGGTTGCCCCTGCGACGGCCATCGCGATGACCGTGCGCCGCAGGACAGCGCCGATGAGTGCACCGAGCAGGAGGGCGAAGAGGGTGCGGGCGGCGAACACCACGCCCGACATCTCGTAGGCCCCCCCGGGGTTCATTCGGCCCATGAGCGGCAGCCAGGGCTGGAACCACCAGCTGAACAGAACCGAGAATCCGACCGCGAGTGCGGTCAGGACCGCGCCCAGCAAGGTGAGCTTGTTCAGGACCAGTCGGTCCCGGCGGCGGCTCTGCGTCCAGGCGAAGCGGAAGGTCCCCGACTCCAGTTCTCTGGCGATGAGCGGTGCCCCCACGAACATGCCGACGAGCCCGGGGATGAACATCAGGGAGGCGGGCACGATCTGGGCCCACGGTCCGTATTTCTGCCGGAAAGCGGACAAGGGGATGCCGCAGTCCCGTCCGGTCAGAATCCCGCAGCTGGCAAGGCCCAGGCGACTGTAGTCACTGCGCGCGGCGAGGCCGTTGACCAGTAGGAGGACGCCGGCGGCTGCCATGAGCGTGACGACTCCGGCGAGCGCCATTCGATGCTGGCGCCAGGTGGCCCAGGTCAGTCGGCCGGCCCGGGACAGATGGTCTGCTCGTACGGCTGTGATCGCGGTCATGCCGTGGTCCTCCGCTCATCGTCCTGGTGGCGGACAGGCCCAGGCAGCACGCTCGCGCCGGGTGCGCGCAGATAGGCCAGGACCAGCTCCTCCACATTGGTCTGCTGCGACCGCCAGCCGGGCGGCGGCGCTTTGGTGTCGTCGGACCGCAGGAGGAGGGTGGCTTGGCGTCCCGCCCTGCGGTCACCCACCACGGGGAACACCTCGGCCACGGCGTCCGCCTCGTCGACCGGGCCGGTGAAGACCCGGTGCCCTGCAAGGAGTCGATCGATGTCGCCCGCCATCTGGACCCTTCCCTGGCCGAGGACCACCAGGTAGTCGCAGTGCCGTTGCAGCTCCGCGACGGCATGTGAGGAGAGCAGCACCGAGATGCCGTCCTCCGCCACCGCGGACATCAGGACCGCCATGAACTCATGTCTGGCGAGGGGGTCGAGCTGGGAAACCGGTTCATCAAGGATCAGCAGCCGGGGGCGGCGGGCCAGCGCCAGCGTGAGCGCGACCTGGGATTGCTGGCCGCCGGACAGGTGCCCCACCTTCCGGCCCGGCGGGATGTCGATGGCGGCAAGCCGCGCACGCGCGTAGGCGTCGTCCCAGCGGTCGTTCAGGCTGCGCGCCAGCCGCATGGTGTCCTCGACGCTGAGGTGGGGGTACAACGAGGCGCCCTGCGCCACGAATCCGACCTCGGGCAGCGCCTGGACCGAACCGGGCACCAGGCTGCCGAACAGCGCCAGGCGCCCGCTGGTGGCACGCGTCAGGCCGACCACCAGTTGCAGCAGCGTGCTCTTGCCAGCGCCATTGGGCCCCACCAGTGCCGCGACCCGCCCGGCCGGGATCGCCAGGGTGCAGTCGCGCAGCGCCCACGAGCGGCGGTAGCGCTTGCCCAGGTGCTGTGTCTCGACGGCGTTCACGATGCCGATGTCGCCTTTGCGTGGCGCCCGCGCCGCAGATCGTACAGGGCACTGGTGAACAGGGCCGAGATCGCCTCGTCGTCCAGCCCCGCCGCTGCTGCCTCCTCAAGCCAGCGCGTGATCCCCTGACGCAGCGCGTGCACATCGCGCAACGGCACCACGTCGACCGACGCCTGGATGAAGGTGCCCTGCCCGGGACGCCCCGCCGCGAGCCCCTTGTGTTCCAACTCCCGGTACGCCTTCAGGACTGTGTTGGGGTTGATGGCCAGGGCTGCCACCACCTCCTTGACCTTCGGCAGGCGGTCGCCCCGGACCAAGTATCCCAGTCGAAGCGCGTCCTCGACCTGCCGCACGAGCTGCATGTAGGGAGGCACTCCACTGTCCGGGTCGAGACGGAACTCCACCGGCGACACCTCGCTCAACCGCTTATCTAGTTCCATAGATATATAGTGTCACAGTGAAGCCGTCGCAACCAAGCCTGATCGTCCGGTTGCCGACCTTCATACGAGACGGGACTCGCGACGCAGTGGCACAGTTCGACGCTCTTCGCATGTCGAGAGTGGCGGTCGGCGTGAGAATGACATGGTCTTTCGTCACTCATGCCAGCAACGGGTGAGCATCCCCCGTCAGCGCCAACGACCAGGTCGCCGCGCCTTGCGCCACTGACGCCCAGATGACGAAGTTCAACTGACACTCCCCCGCAGACCATCAGTCGCGCGACGAACGTCCCGAGAAGTGGCGCAAGGAAGGGATCGCGAACGCCATCGTGGACATCGAACTCCGGGCTGCCGCGCAGCGTGCCCCAACCGCACCCCTGCCGCAACAGGACCCCCCAACGAGTGAAACAAGATGCCTTGTACGAACGCGGCACCCGCCGTGCTGCCAGGCTGGCGGTCGGCGTGAGAACGACATGGTCTTTCGTCGCTCATGCCAGCAACAGGTGAGCATCACCCGTCAGCGCCAACGACCAGGCCGCCGCGCCTGCGCCACTGACGCTCCGATGACGAAGTTCAACTGACACTCCCCCGCAGACCATCAGACCCCGCACCAACTGGCGCATCCTGCGCACCCCGGCCACCGAGACGCGGGCGCCAGCCCCCGTACGCGACCCGGACCGGGGCAACCACCGAACCACACAGGACAAGGGAGGAGCAGCATGAGCACCGAGCAACACGACCCGCACATGGACGAGCTGACCCGCATCAGCTGGCACCAGAGCGACGCGGTGACCGCGCGCATCACGGTGTTCGAGGCGCTCGCCGAGGCCGGCGTCCCCGCAGCGCAGGCGGACCAGCTCGTCTCGCAACTGGAGGCCGGGGCGGTGGCCGGGGCGCACACCTGGGTGTCCGAGAGCAGCCCCCCGGCCGGTTCGGAGCAGGCCTTCGAGGACGGCTGGTTCAAGGGCGTGCGGGCGGTCGCGAGCTACCTGCTGCGCATCGCCGACACCACCGCCGCCCAGCGCGGGCGTGCCGAGTCCAACGCCCAGCTGCTCACCCATCTCCGACAGCCGCTCCCCCACGTACCCCAGAGCGAGGTGTCGGCGCCGACCCCGACGCTCGATGTGAAGGAGATCCTGGCGGTGACTCAGCGGTTCACGTGGGCCTTGACAGACCCGGGCCACTTCCTCGTTCCCGAGACCTCCCAGGAGATCCTGGCCGTCGCCCTCAGCGCCGTACGGGAGGACGAGCGCGCCGACTACGTGCAGCGCCTGACGGCGTTCGCCGACCGGCACCGCGAGCGCCTGGAGGAGATGCTGCGCGCGTACGGGCCAGGCAGCACGCCCGCCCAACACGGCCGGTACGCCCTGGTCGGCCAGCCCGAAAGCCTGGTGCTGTGCGAGCGGTTCGAGACCGCCCCGCTCCTCCTGGATGGGGTGTGGGACGCAGAGCTGGAGGATCTCCTGCTGGACGACCTGGCCTTCGCGTGGGGCGCCGGCCATCGCCGGTGACCCCAGGTGCACAGAGCAGCGGGCCGCACGGGATCTCCCCGTGCGGCCCGTCTCTGTGTCCGGCTCGGTGCTGTTACGGCAGGTCTTCCAGCCGGGCGAGCAGGCCCGCGGCGGCGGCGACAGCCGCGACAGCGTCGGCGCGGGTCCAGTCGAAGTTCTCGGTCGTGCCCCAGTCGTCGTGCGGAGCGCCGCTGAAGAGGGCGTAGGCGCTCTGGGTGAGCACCGCCCAGCGCTCCTCCTGATCCCGCCCCCCGGCCTTCTTCTTCGTCGCCTGGTCGTGGAGCTTCTGGGTGTTGCAGGCCTCGCGTACGGCATCGAGGGCCTGGCGGGCGAGGGTGACGGCGTGCTCGTAGCGCTGGTCGCGGATTGCGGTCTTCGCCTCGCGGATGCGCCGTGCGGCGGTGGCCCGGGCGTCCACGGTGGTGATGGGGATGAGGACGTCGACAAAGGCGCCGGCATCAAGCTGGGCGAGGGCGTTGCTCCACGTTGCATGCGGGATGCGGATGTTCTCCTGGTCGCAGGCAACGGGCCAGTGCTTCGCTTCGGCCAGCGCGGTCAGGGTGAGTTCGGCGCGCAGGGACAGGTCTGCGCCCGCCCGCATCTTCTCCAGGCCGCGCAGTTGCTGGTCCGTCACGGTCGTCTCCAGCATGAACATCGTCCCGAACGACTTCAGCCCGATCGGCCCCGACGTGGAGTGCAGGACGCCGATCCAGCTCGCGGGGCTGGGCATCTCGTGTGTCCAGAGGCGACCGGAGACGAGGAACGGAGCGTCCTCGGTGTAGCCGCCGTGGGCGGTCACCTCGAAGGTCAAGGCGAGACGGTGTACGTCCCAGCCCTGGAAGAAGCTGACGTTCTGCTGCGCTCGAAGGTTGACGCCGTAGTCCGTGGCCCGCCGCCCTGGCCGACCTCGGTACCAACTGCCCGCTGGGGCTGTGGGTACGCGGACACGAGCAGCTGCCCCAGCTGACCGCCCGCGCCGTGGCCGTGACCGGCAACCGAGCCGCCACTGCGCAGGCCCTCGCCCGTACCCGGGCTTTCGCCACCGCCCTCGCTGCGACCGGGCACACAGTCACCGCCACACTCGCCCACGGCGTCGACGCCGCCGCCCACCGGGCCGCCACCCAGGCCGGGCGGGCGACGCTCGCCGTCCTGCCGCGCGGCCTGGACCGCGCCCATCCGCACGACCACGCCCAGCTGCTGAGCTCCATCCCCGCGGGTGGCAGCGCAGTGGTCAGCCTGTTCAGGCCCAGCACCCCGGCCAGCGGAGCAACGCTCCAGGCCAGCGCCGCCCTGCTCGCCGCCCTCGTGCGCGCGGTGGTGCTCATCGAGGCCCTGGACTACGCCCAGGCCGCGATGCACACCGCCGAGGTCGCCGCCGACCTCCACCGGCCCGTGCTCGTACCGCCCCCCACCGACAACGTGCGCGCCGACGGCAACGTCCGTCTGCTCGCCGAGCAGCGCGCCGTCCTGGTCCCCGACCCCGCGCACGCGCTCGCCGCCCTGCGCTGACCAGCCCCACCGCCCGTCCCTGCCCGGCCCATCGGCCGGGGCGCGGGGCCCGGAAGCAGTGACGAAACCATGTCCCGTACCGCGTACACCCTGTCCCTGCCCTGCCTGAGCACCACCGACGACCTGGACACCGTCATCAACTGGGGACTGCGAGCAGACTCAACCGCCTGCCTCGCGAAGATGCTCACCGACCCCGCCGCGCACGGCATCGACCTGGAGCGCGTCGGTGTCACTCGGGTAAAGAAGAGCCGTCACGACCTCGCCGCGCCGGCATGGGAACGTTGCTGCGCGGGGGCGGCCCCGGCCGTACTACATCCCGCCACGGGGACCGGGGCCTGTCCCGCACACTCCATACCGGCATGGGCTGCCGAAAACCCCACCTATCTTTTATCGAGACGTCGTCCTGCCCACTAAACCAAGCAAGAGGAGGGAGAGACAGCCATGGACGGCCCAAAGGCCTGGGCCCGTCATCCGAGCGAAAAGGACAAGAGCAGTCATCGTGGACCAGGGAAAGGACGCCCACCGCGTGCCACCGATCTTCGTCATACTCCCCGACGCCCAGGAAGTCCGCGGACGGCTGCACGCCCGCCGACAGGTGAAGGACGGCTGGCTCTACCAAGTAGGAATCCTGGTGTGGCAGGACGGCACAAACGGCTCCGCCGAACCTGCCGAGCAGCGAGTCTGGGTGAGTCCCGCACACGCACGCCCGGTACCCGGTGTCTCCTACGAGCACGTCCCGACCCACCGTCTGTCCGGAACAGACACCCCGTCCCAGAAACGCCCGCCCGCATGGACACTCCAGTACCTGCCCCACCGCCTCGGACACCCGGGCGCCACACTCCTCCACGTCGTCGGCTGCACTCCCAGCGACCGGACACTCACCCGAAAAGAGGCCCTTGCCGCGCTCCGTCAACCCCGCTCAGCAGCCTGCATTGAGTGCGACGCGGCCCGATCCCTCACCCCGGAACAGCATCAGACCGACCAGAACCACCAGACCGAACAACAGCACGACGACGAATCTCTGCAGGACACGAACCCCAACAAAACGCCCCCATAACCGGCCAGCCCGAAAGACCGGCGCAACAAGGAACAGAGAACAGAGAACAGAGGAGGTTGTCGCCCTCGGCGACCCCCCGTACGTCAAGAGCGCCTCTTCCGCACCCAGGATGCTGCTCAGGACCTACTCTTCGGCCTGTGAGCACACCGGCCGATCGCCCGTGAACCAGCCCGGAGATGCAGTCGGCCTGTGCGCACTACCGTGGAGCCGTGCCGATGACGATAAGCAGCTGCTCTGCCTGCGGCGAGGAAACCTGGTTGAAGGCTCCCCTCCCTGAAGGGAGGGGATTCTCCACCCTCCAGGGTTGAGCGGGGATGTACGGCTCAGGCTGCCACCGGAGCCAGCGGCTCAGGTGGTCTTACGCCCTCGGCACCGTCCGGGTTCCAACCTGCCCGGACCAGCATCACGCGGGCGGAGTTCTTGTCCCTGGGGGACACGGCTGCGCACACGGTGCAGGCATACGTTCTCATCGAGAGAGGGAGTGCGTGCTTGGTTCTCGCCCCGCACGTTGCGCAGTCCATCGTGGTGTGCGCCGGGTGCACCAGACGGACGTCCCGTGCGTGCTTGCGGCCCATCTCGATCAGGGCACGCTTCGTCGCCGCGATGGCCGCGTCGGCCGCCTTGCGGGCCATGGTGGTCTTCGCGAGGAACTTCGGGCGGAAGTCCTCCACCGCCACTCCGTCATGATCGCGCATGACGGCCTTGGCCCACTTGCGGCCGGTGTCCTCTCGCTGCCGCGCGATCTTCTTGTGCAGCTTCGCTGCCTGTGCCTGCGCCTTCCGGTAGCCGGTGGATGCACGCTGTCCTTTCGGTCGCCGGCGCCGGGCCATCATCCGCTGGTACTTCGCGAGCCGCTGAGCGGACCGCTTGCCGTGTTCGGCATGCGGAAGGTCGTAGGCGTCATCCGTGGTGGTCGCGGTCTCCTTCACACCCCAGTCCACGCCCAGGACGTGGCCGGTCTCCACAAGCGGCTCGACCTGGGCCGGGGCGACGAAGGAGGCGTACCAATGTCCGAGCGTGTCCTGGTACACGCGCACGCTCGACGGGTCGGCCGGAAGAGCCCGCGACCACACCACGCTCAGCACGATCTGGCCCGCAAGGTGCAGGCGGCCCTCCTTGAGGCGGAAACCGCGCCGGGTGTAGTTCAGCGACGGTCGGCTGTCCCGCTTGCGCTTGAAGCGGGGCATCCCCGCCCGGCGGTGCTGCGCAAGCCCGTCCTTGATGTCCTTCAGCGCCTTCGCCCTCGACTTGGCGAAGTCCCGGATCACCTGCTGCTGCGGCACGCTCGCGCCCTCGGCCAGCCACGCTGTCACCCCGCGGGCGTCGGTCAGCATCCTGTCCAGCTGCGCCGGACCACACGTCAACTTCTCGCCGCCCGCTCTGCTCTGCGCGTGGGCCTGCCGGGACTTGGCCACGCATTCGTTCCAGATCCAGTGGCAGCGATCCCACTCGGCTTCGAGTGCGCGCCGGGCTGTCTTCGACAGGCGTACACGGAAGGTGTACCGGGCATGCCCGGTGTCCTTCGTGGTCGCTTCTGTCGTCATGCATCCGAACCTACCCGGGAGGACTGACAGTTGAGAGTTCATGACCGTTGTGGGCGGCATCACGGCCGTGCGGGGTGGACGCCGGATCGCCCTGACGGCGATCCGGCTGTCCCTGCCCTGCTCCGCAGGAGTCCGATTCCTCCCCGGCCTGAAGGCCGGGGCATCCTCGGAGAAAGCCGGTGAACACCGCCGACACCGAACGGTGGTTCTGCGACTGCGGAGCCGAACAAATTCCCGAGAGCGCTGTGACCTGTGACGGCGACGGCCCCAAGGGCGCGCGGCTCTGACATCGTGGGCTCGGGCCTTTACTGATCTGCTTCGCTGGTTGTGCGGGCAGGCCGCACCTGGGGGTCCGCGCTTGCGCGAAGGGGCGAAGCCCCATTGCCCCCTGGTGGCCTGCCCTCCACCGCCATCACGATGACCGTGCTCTCGACCACTGGCTTCAGCATGATCTAGCGAGGAACCCCGGGTCTTCAGACCCGGGAGGAATCGCTTCTCTCGGCCGCTTTGACCCGCGCAGGTGCACGGGTCTGCACTGTTGACCTCAGCCGGGGCGTTTCTGGATCTCGATGTGCTCCTTCACCACGGCGAGCGGTGCACCTCCGCATGAGGCGGCGAAGTACGAGGGGGACCAGAAGTGTTCGCCCCACAGGTACGTGCGGATGTGTCCCGGGAACTCCTGGCGCAGACGCCGGGCGGAGACGCCCTTGAGGGAGCCGACCAGCCGGGAGAGGGCGACCTTCGGCGGGTAGTGGACGAGCAGGTGGACGTGATCGGTCTCGCCATTGAACTCCCGCAGCTGTGCACCGAAGTCGGTGCAGACGTCACGCATGACCTCCTCGCAGCGCGTCAGGATCTCGCCGGTGAACGGTCCGCGCCGGTATTTCGGCGTGAAGACCACATGCGCATGCAGCGTGTAGACGACGCTACGGCCTCTGCGGATATCGGAGTTTGGCTCCCATCGAGGTGACAGAGAGCAATGATACGATCACGCCCGTGAAGATCGTGACGCAGGTCAAGCTGATACCGGACGCCGCGCAGGCATCCGCACTGTCGGCGACCCTGCGCACAGTCAACGAAGCGGCCAACTGGGTCTCCGAGGTGGCGTTCGCGGCCGACGTGCCGCGTGAGTACGAGTTACGCAAGCACACCTACGCCGAACTAAAGACCCGTGGCCTGGGGGCGCAGGCGGCGCAGCATGTGATCAAGAAAGTGCGTGACGCGTACACCACGCTGCACGCCAACCTGCGTGCCGGGAACCTCGGCCAATAGGGCTCCAAGCGCCGGATCAAGGCCGAGTCCAAGCCGATCACGTTCCGCCCTGATGCCGCGCAGCCCTACGACGACCGCTGTTTGAGCTGGCAGTACGACATGCGAACCGTGTCCATCTGGACCACGCAGGGCCGGTTGAAGGGCGTGCGGTTCGCCTGCTCGGCGGGCGCGCTCAAGACGCTCCAGCAGTACCGCAAGGGCGAAACGGACCTGATCGAACGCGACGGCGTGTTCTATCTGATCGCCACCTGCGAGGTTCCCGAAGCCGCCCCGTATGAACCCGGCGGGTTCACCGGCGTGGACCTGGGCATCGTCAACATCGCCACCACGTCCACCGGCTACCAGGCCGCCGGCCGCCACCTCAACCGATACCGCAAGCAGCAGCGTGCCCTGCGGGCCAAACTCCAAAAGAAGCGCACCAAGTCCGCCAGGCGACGGCTCAAGGAACGCTCCCGCCGCGAACAGCGGCACGTGAAGAACACCAACCACATCATCGCCAAGACGATCGTGACCGAGGCTGAACGCACCGGACGCGGCCTGTCCCTGGAAGAACTCAAGGGCATCCGCACCCGGGTACGGCTCCGCAAGCCCCAACGGGTCGCACTCCACTCCTGGGCCTTCGCCCAGCTCGGAGACTTCATCGTCTACAAGGCGCGACGGGCCGGAGTCCCGCTCGTGTTCGTGGACCCCGCCTATTCCTCCAAGGAGTGCGCGCAGTGCGGGCACGTGGACCGGCTCAACCGCGTCTTGCAAGCCAAGTTCGCATGCCGGTCGTGTGGCGTCGTTGCGCACGCCGACCGGAACGCTTCCCGCGTCCTCGCCCGCAGGGGCGAAGACGCGTGGACTGCGGGGTGTAAGTCACACGCCCCTGCCACCCCGTAAGGGTGTCTGGACGGAGGAGCCCACCCAGCAGCCAGTTGGGCACTACCTCCAAGCCCGGCCCTTCAGAGCCGAGTCAAGTTGACCAGTGACTGGCACCTCGCTCCTGCCAGGGAGCCGAGTCCGGGGGGCGGGGCTGCTTTGTCCGCGTGGGCGCGTACCGTGGACCGGCACCACGAACTCGCAGCAGGAATCACCGTGCCGCCCTCTCCAGAACAGTCCGCGTCCACCTCCGCCGCCCCGGCTGCGCCGCTCGTGCAGCGCCGGCCGCAGCGGTCAACCGTCCGTCACGGCCAGGCATCTTGTGCCGACTACGGCTGCACCCGCACCGAGTGCCGCCAGGCGGCACGCCGGGCCAGCCGCCAACGCAACCAGGACCGCCTCCGCGGTCTCCCCGCCCGCGTCCCGCCGTACGCCGCCGCCCGGTGGGCTGTCCGGCTGCGCGAGCAGGGCATGTCCGCGCAGGACATCGCCGACAGGGCCGGCCTGTCGGTGACCCTGGTCCGCCGCCTCTTCCGCACCCCAGGGCAAGGCCAGGTGGTGCGGGACATCGCTCGCACTTCCGCCGACGCCGTGCTCGGTATCCCTGTCCCCGCCCGTCGCGAACCCGGCTCCCCGGGCCTGACCGGCTCCGCTGAAGCGTCCCGGCTGTTGGCCGACTTGGCGCGTGCCGGATGGCCTGCCGCCGCACTCGCCCTGCGTCTCGGTGTCAACGCCCGCACCGTCGCCGAAGTCCGCGAGAAACGTCCCCGCCTCCATCTCGATCTGGCACTGCGGATTCGCCGCCTGCACCGCGAACTGATCGGCATCGATCCCGTCAGCCAAGGCATCCGCCCCGCCGACGCCGCCCGCGCCCGCGCTGCAGCTGCCCGACGCGCCGCCGGGGTCTGAGGAACATCCGCTGGCGCGGGCCCGCGCTGGCAGCCCACCGCTGGTCAGGCCGCCGGTGCGAACAGTGGGAGCAGGCGTTGCTTCTGCCGGGGCCCAGACTCTGGGCGCGGCGGGTCCCGGAGATGTCTTCGGATCTGGTGCTGTTCATTCAGAACAGCGCCAGGCCCTCACCTCTGGTGTCCGCGATGACTGGCCGGAACCGGGTGGGGAGGTCGTCCAGGCGGTCGGGTCCGGCCGCGGCGGCCACGGCCGGGGCGGTTTCGGCCAGCCAGGTGCCAAACCGCTTGGCGGCTTCACGGTAGGGGACTTGCGTCAGGACACGGTGCTCGCCGGAAGGGCAGAAGTCGACGGCGACAGTGAGCAAGCAGGAACGGGGCGCGTTGTGACTGCCCGTCCAGGACACGCGCAGCACACCACAGGGTTTGCGTGCGCGGGAGCCGCGGGCATCGCGATGGGTCGGGCGCAGCGATCGGCAGGCTACGTAGGCGGTCCATGCGGCGAGATGAGGCAGTGGCAAGGTGGTGCGGGCGCGGCAGCCCGGGCAGCGGTGCCAGTGGCGGAGCCAGTCGGCGGTGTGGGTGTCAAAGAGGCGTGTGTAGTGGTTGGCCACGCGGATGTCGTTGCTGTACAGGTGGTCGGGTCGTTCTAGTGTGTTGCAGGAGTGGCAGACGGGGGCGCGGACGTAGCCGTGTTCGTGGCAGTGGTCGAGTACGGCGGCAGGTGCGGTGCGGCAGATAGCGCAAGTCCACCCAGCCACCTTGTGGGTGGTGCCGGGTTTCCTGTTCAGCGCCGAGTACAGGTGGCCTTGCAGTTCCCCGTTGTACGGGCGCAGCGAGGCCGTTGAGCAGTCGGGACCTGTCGTCTGCTGGCCGTCGGCGGTTCGGGCCTGCCGGTGGTGGCTGGGCGGCTCGATGACGGCCGTGTTTCCCTGGCAGGTCCGTGCGGCTTGCAGCCACTGCGTTTCGGTGTGCTGGGCCGCGTCCAGCAGCCTGACCACGGCGCGCGGTAGCCACCATGTCCGCGCCGTCCGGTCTCGAGTTTGCTCCACGAGTATCTGCCGCCAGTCGATCCCCGCCAGATGGGATGGCCGGCCGCCTTCGCGTCGTGCTGCCCGTTCAGGGGCGCCCAGCTCCTGCAGTTCCCGGGTGATGCGCTGGCGCCAGCGCATCAGTGTTCCCTCGTTGCACTCCTCCTTCGGCGCGCTATGGAACGGACCGATGCGGACCAGGTCCTGGCAGTCCATCTCAACCGCGTTCAGTTCCGCTGCCGCCCGGCGCACCTCAATCTCCGGAACACTCCACTGGCCGCCGCTTGTCTTCACCGTCGCCACCACACGGCCGCCGAGCAGGACGTACCCCACCCGGGCATGGGCAGGAGAGCAGGTGAACGCCGCAGAAGCCGTCGGCACAGCGCTGTCGGTCGTCAAGCCGGCCCACAAAGCGTCCGCAGCGCCCAAAGGGATCAGGCCGCCCGCGCGACCCGGGATGACACGCTCAGGCATACCGACAGGCTAACGACCCGCACCGACATGCTGATAGGGGCGGCCTTTCTGTGCACGACTTGCTGGGATTGGGCGGTCAGGAAGACAAAGTGGACAAGGGACGTGCCGGTCTCAGGACCATCGGCGGTGCGGACGCCGTCACAAGAGTTACAAAGGTCCTGGGGAAGGAAAAGGCGCCGACGCATCTTGCCTCGCTGCGGCGGCTCGCAGCCCGCAATCGGACCCTCGACCAGTGTCGGCAGGCCGACCTCGACGCCTGGCACGCGGACAACTACGCCACCCGCCGTCCCGCCCAGCCGTTCCTGCGCTGGTGCATGGACAACGGCGCCATGCCCCGACTCGCCCTGCCACCCCATGTGATCAAGCAGGACCAGGCCCCGATGCACCAGCGCCGCTGCCTCGCCATCCTCCGCCGGGTCCTGCACGACCAGTGCCTGCCGCTGAGAACCCGAACTGCGGCCTCGCTCGTCCTGCTCTACGCGCAACCCGTCAGCCGCATCGTCCGGTTGACCATCGAGGACGTGATCGATGATGGTGATGCCCTCACAGTCCGGCTCGGAGACCCTCCGTCGCCGCTGCCTGCACCCGTCGCCGATCTCGTACGCGCCTACCTGGCGGAACAGCCCCGCCTCGCCCTTCGCATACCGCGTCAGTTACTGCGATCACTCGCAGCTCGCCGCGCTGGAGGCTTTCGTCCGCTCGCTGCCCCGCGTCGCCGTTCCAGAACGCTTCGTGCAGCCAGCCTGGTCGGGCCGCCGTCCCGCCGAGACCAGATTTGCCGCCGTGCTCGGCGCGCTGATCCGCAATCGCGGCTTCGGCATCCGCGAACTGCCGTTCATGGGACTGTCCCTCAGCACGCTGCACGGGATGGTGTGGCGCTGGGACCCGAGTCCGCATCGCCGGCAGCAGCTATCTGCCGTAGCAGGTCCGCTGGGCTGGACCCTGCCCGATCTCTTCGTGGTGGCCGATGAGCCGTATTCGGAGGAGCTCCGCCTGATGCTGCACTGCCACCACCTCGGGCGGGTCTTCGCGGCGGCCGTCCCCTTGACCACCGCTCAGCTGATCGAGACTGCGGAGGAAGCGGATCGACTGAGCGTGCGTGAGGACCACGGCGTATGGCAGCCCGTCTCGCAGGGCTTTGCCGAGGGGCACCGCACGGGCTCGTGCCGTTCGCCAGGCCGACGGCACGCTGCGGCACCTGCGACCGGATCGAGCCCGCTGCCCCGGATGCCGGCACACCCACGTCCTGCTACCCGTCACCAGCCCGCCACGCAGCGGCTACTCCCTGGACGTGGTGGCCGCCGCCCTCGTCGCACACGCTCGCGGCAGCGGCCACCGCCCCATCGCCGCCACCCTGCGAGTGCCCGCCGATACGGTGCGCGGCTTGCTGCGCCACGCCCGCCGTGGTCTGGAGACCATCCGCCGCCAGGCCGCCCACCAACTCGCCTGGACCGACCCCGACATGTTCGCCCGGCTCGCACCCCAGCCCATGCTCCTGGCCGAGTACCTCAACACCCTGCTCGCGGCGGCCGACGCCACCGTCCGCCGCCTGCACCTCAACGCCCCCAGCCTGTGGCCGGTGGCCGCGATGATCTGCGGCGGCCGCCTGCTTCCCGACACCGGAAGCTGATCACCACGCCCCTACCGGGCCTCGCCCTGCCCGAATCCAGGCTCGCGACGCTTGCGTTGGCGCTCCAGCCCATGCGCCTGTCGCCGCACGCGACAGGCTCACCAGTTGGATTAGCGAACCGTAGTGAACCTATGGCGGAGTGCTACGCGCACGCCCGGCGCCCAGGCGACGTCGGGCACCCTCC
Organism: Streptomyces sp. CA-106110; assembly: GCF_050936285.1. NCBI lineage: Bacteria > Bacillati > Actinomycetota > Actinomycetes > Kitasatosporales > Streptomycetaceae > Streptomyces > Streptomyces sp. CA-106110. The sequence continues at coordinate 288,072 of NZ_JBNJNB010000002.1, forward strand.
TCGGTCGGGTCTTGCGGCCCGGTCGACCAGCGTCCGCAGGGACGTGCCACGCGGGTCGGCGGCTCCTGTCGTTCAGTACCAGGGCGCGAAGGCGATTGGCTCCCAAGGCTGAGCAACGCTCAGACTCGCTAAGCCAACCAGAGACGCTGCACATCACGACGACAGCGTGCACATGCCCGCCCCCGAACCCCTCCGATGACTGCCCGAATTGCCGGACTCTGCATCGTCACCGCGAGCGTCGCCGTCATCGCCAAATCCAACGTCGCGCAACACCGTCCGGACGTCACCAGTCGTGAACGGTGCCGTCCTGGAGTCGGTTGACGGGCAGGTAGGCCCTCTCGTAGGGGTGTGCCGCCGCCAGGCTCTCGTCCATGTCCACGCCGATGCCCGGCGCTTCGCCGGGGTGCAGGTAACCGTCGGCGAACGTGTAGTCATGCTGAAACACCTCGGCCGTCAGCGGGCTGTGTCCAGAGAACTCCTGGATGCCGAAGTTGTGGATCGCCAGGTCGAGGTGGAGTGCAGCGGCCATGCCCACCGGTGAGATGTCCTCCGGTCCGTGCACGGCGCTCTTGATCTGGTAGACAGCGGCCAGGTCGAAGAGTTTGCGCAGCGGGGTGACTCCGCCGAAGTGGGTGACAGCCGAGCGTACGTAGTCGATCAATTGCTCGGTAATCAGTGTCCGGTAGTCGTGGACGGTGTTGAAGACCTCGCCGATGGCGAGCGGGGTTGTGGTGTGGTGCCGGACTAGGCGCAGGGCCTCCTGGTTCTCCGCAGGAGTGCAGTCCTCCAGCCAGAAGAGGCGATAGGGCTCGAGATCCTTGCCCAGCTGGGCGGCTTGCAGTGGTGTCAGCCTATGGTGGGCGTCGTGCAGGAGCGGGAGTTCCGGGCCGAACTCGTGGCGCACGGCCTCGAAGACCGTGGGCATGTGACTCAGATAGGAAGGAGTGTCCCAGTCCTCCACCAGCGGGCGGGCCTGTTGGTGGAGGACGGGTGCCGAGTCGGCGTCCGTGGTGTGGACCCCGTAGACGGCTTTGAGGCCGGGAATGCCAGTCTGAATGCGCACGGCGCGGTAGCCTTCGTCCAGCCGGGCTCGGACGGAGTCGAGCAGTTCCGGGATGTCCTGGCCGCTGGCGTGTCCGTAGGCCAGCAGCCGTTCACGGCTCGCTCCGCCGAGGAGCTGGTACAGCGGCAGGCCCGCCACTTTGGCCTTGATGTCCCACAGGGCGACGTCCACGGCGGCGATGGCCGCCATGGTCACCGGCCCCCTGCGCCAGTAGGCGCCGCGGTAGAGGGACTGCCAGGTGTCCTCGATGCGGTGCGGGTCGGCTCCGATCACGAGCGGGGCAACGTGGTCTTGGAGGTAGCTGACGACCGCGAGTTCACGGCCGTTGAGGGTGGCATCGCCGAGACCCGTCAGTCCGTCATCGGTCGTCAGCTTGAGGGTCACGAAGTTGCGGCCCGGGCGGGTGACGACGACCTTCGCGTCGACGATTTTCATACGTGGTCCCTTTCCGGAGCCGGCGAGCCAGCTCCGTGTGATGGGAGGTCGAGGTGTCGGGGCGGCGGTTGGCTCGTGGGCTCAGCCTTTGGAGGCCCCGGAGGTCAGTCCGGCCACCAGATACTTCTGGCCAAGGAGTGCCGCGAACACGACGGGAACCGTGATGAGGGTGGTGGCGGCCATCAGACCGCCCCAGTCCGTGCTGGCGACGATCATCACCGTGCGTAGCCTCATTCGGCGGGCATGGACGACTCACCGCTGGGACGAACGCCCGAACCGCCGACCATGACCCTACGCCTATCCGCGCGGTCGCTAACTCAGTCTCCACGAAACCCGGGGCTTGACACCACGTCACGGAGTGCCACCGCCCAGGGGGACGAGTCATTGCTTAGACCAGTCAGACCAATATATGATCTGTGGCGTACCTGGTCCAAGAAGGAGCTGACCCTGTGCGTGTAGCGCCGACCGTCTTCCCTGACCCCGAGGCCCTCGGGCGTGCCCTCGCCGAGGAGATCGCGGACGAAATCGACAGCGCAGCGCGCGACGAGCGGCCGTACGTGCTGGGCTGTCCCGGAGGGCGCAGTGCGCACAGTGCTTATCGCGCGCTGGCAGACGAGGTCGTCGCGCGCGGCCTGGATCTCGGCCACGTCGTGATCGTCATGATGGACGAGTACGTCGAGCGCGACCCGCGCAGCGGTGCCCACCGTCGGATCGACGCCGAACTCCTGCACAGCTGTGCGCGGTTCGGGCGGCGCGAGATCGTGGAGCCTCTCAATGCCGCGGCCGGCCCCGGGCGCGGCATCACCGCCGAGCGCTTCCTGGTGCCTGACCCGGCGGACCCCGCCGGGTACGACGAGCGGATCGCCGCTCTCGGTGGCATCGACTTGTTCCTGCTCGCCTCGGGCGCCGGCGACGGGCACATCGCGTTCAACCCTGCGGGCACTGACCACGACGCGAGGACGCGTGTGGTCGCTCTGGCCGAGCAGACCCGCCTGGACAACCTGGCGACCTTCCCGAGCTTTAGCGGCTTGGACGAGGTCCCCCACTACGGGGTGACCGTGGGCATCGGCACCATCCGGGAGCACTCCAAGCGGGTGGTGATGGTGGTGCACGGGGTGGACAAGGCCGAGACGGCCCGCCGGCTTCTCGCCGCCGAGCACTACGAGCCCGACTGGCCGGCCACCGTCTTCACCGACTGCGCCCGGCCTCGTCTGTACCTCGACGAGGCCGTCGTGAAGGCCGCAGCAGCGCTGAACACGACCGCCTGACACACGCATACCCGCCGGTCCGGACCAGGTGTCCGGACCCGTACCAGATCCTGGAGGATCGATGGCCCGCGTCAAGATCGCTTATCTCGGTGGCGGCTCCTCACGTGCCCCCGGAACGATGGCCTCTTTCATGCATCACGGCGAGGAGTTCGACGGCTCCGAGTTCGTGCTGATCGACCTCGACCCCGACCACCTCGAGGTCGTCAAGACGATCACGCAGAAGATGGCCCGCAACGCCGGGTTGGACATCACCGTCACCACCACGACCGACCAGCGCGAGGGACTGCGCGACGTCGACGCGGTGCTGTCCAGCTTCCGACCCGGCGGGTTCCCCGCCCGGGCGATCGATGAGCGCATCCCGCTGAAGTACGGCGTCATCGGCCAGGAGACGCAGGGCCCCGGTGGCATGATGATGGCGCTGCGCTCCGTGCAGGTGATCAAGGAACTGTGCGCCAACCTCGCCGACGTCGCGCCCCGCGCCCGGATCTTCAACTACACCAACCCGGTCAACATCGTCTCCCAGGCGGTGTCCGACTACACCGACATCCCCATCGTGTCCTTCTGCGAGGGCCCGATCGTCTTCCCGCCGGTCGTCGCCAAGGCAGCCGGCCTGGACCCGGACAAGCTCAAGGCCAACCTGGTCGGCGTCAATCACAACTGCTGGTCGAACGAGGCCACTTACGACGGGCAGGACGCCTTCCCGATTCTTCGCGAGCGCTACGAGGCGCTCAAGGACAAGCCCACGGACGACGTCAACGGCATGCGGGCGCTGCACTTGGCCGTCGCGATGGAGTCCATTCCCTCCGACTACTTCAACTACTACTACTTCCGCGACGAGATCCTGCGGGAGAGGCAGCTTGCGGCCAAGACCCGCTCCGAGGTCATCATGGATGCCCTGCCGGACTACTGGGAGCACTACCGTGAGCAGGCGGCCTCCGACGCGCCGGAACTGGCGCAGGACCGCTCCCGCGGCGGCATCCACGAGCTGGAGCTCGCCATCGACGCCATCAGCGCGTACTACAACGACGCCGCGATCCGCCTGCCGTTCAACATCACCAACAGCGGCGGCTGGCTGCCCGGCTTCGCCGACTCGACCGTGGTCGAGCTGTGGGGCACGGTGGACGGCAAGGGCTTCCACCCCGAGCGGCAAAAGCCGCTGCCGCACTCGGTCGTGGGCATCACCCAGCAACTGGCGGAGTACCAGATCCTCACGGCGAAGGCCGCCTGGGAAGGCACTGCCGCAGATGCCGTCCGCGCGCTGATGGCCAACCCCCTGGTGCCGTCGCTGACCGTCGCCGAGGCGATGTACGCCGAGCTGGCCGCGGCCCAGTCCGCGTGGCTGCCGAAGCGGCTGCTCCCGTGACGCAGCCGGCCCCCACAGCCACGCTCTACCTCGGCGTGGACGCGGGCAACAGCAAGACCGCCGCCCTGGTGTCCACCGCCTCCGGTGAGGTGGTGGGCGCCGGGCGCTCCGAATGCGGCGACATTTACGGAGCGCCCTCCCCGCAGGCCGCCGTCGACGAGGTGATGGCCGCGGTCGGCGCGGCTCTGGCACAGGCGGGCGCCGACCTGTCCGCGCTGGCCGGTGGGGCCTTCCGGCTGGCGGGTGTCGACTGGCCCGAGGACGCTGCGTATTGGGAAGGGGCGCTGGAGCGGCGGTTGCCTGCCACGGTGCGGCGCAGCGTTCTCAACGACGGCTACGCGGCCATTCGCTGTGGCGAACCCTCGGGCGTCGGTATTGCCGTCGCGGCCGGGACGGCCGGGGCCATCGCCGCCCGGGGCCCCCAGGGTGAGCTGTGGGACATGGGCTGGTGGGGCCAGCACGCACTGGGCGCCATCGGCCTGGCCGACGAGGCGCTGAGGGCCGTGTTCCTGGCAGAGCTCGGCCTGGCGGAGCCTACGGCGCTGACGGAAGCGCTGCTGGCCCACTTTGACAAGCCTTCTGTTGCGACGCTCAACCACTGGCTGACCCGCCGCGAGGGCGGTGCCACACGCCGGGACCGCAACGGCAGCGCACGGGTGGTCACCGCGGCAGCGCAAGCCGGTGACCCGGCTGCCATGCAGATCGTTCGCACCCAGGGGCGTCATCTGGCCACGTACGCGGGCGTGGCCGCGCGCCGAACCGGTCTTGCCACGGCCAACGCGCCCGTAAGCGTGGTGCTGTCCGGATCGGTTCTGATGGCGGATGACTCGCCTGTGGCGGCGGCCCTGGTTCAGGAGCTGCCGGATCACGTGCCGGGCGCGGTGCCGCATCGTGCGGTGGTGCCGCCGGTGGCGGGGGCGCTGCTGGACGCCCTCGCCGAGAACGGTGTCGGGGTGACGGAGGCGGTGGCGGCACAGGTGGCCGCCACCATGCCGCCCAAGGACTTCCTGGCCACCTGAAGAAGGTTCGACACGGGCGAGGGCCGGCGCCCGATACGGGGGCCGGCCCTCGCGCTGTTCTTTGTGCCGCCGCGCGGTTCACAGGGGGCGGTACAGGTCCGCCTGGAAGCGGTAGGCGTCGCTGCGGTAGGTCATCCGACCGGTCAGCACCGGGTCGCCGTCATCGCTGTAGGTGACTTCCTCGCCGATCAGCACCGGCGCCCCCGGCTCGATCTGCAGCAGCTCGGCGGTGGGCTCGTCGGCGGCCTCGGCACGTACCGTGTACGAGCTGCGTGCGACGCGCAGGCCGCACTGCTGCTCCAGGGTCTCGTACAACGAGCGGTCAGTGAGGTCGACGTCCTGCAGCTGGGGGGCGAGGGCGAGGACCACGACGGTGAAGTCCACACACACCGGCACCCCGTCCAGGCTGCGCAGGCGGCGCAGCTCCAGCACACGGGCGGCCGGAGCGATGCCGAGCTGCTCGGCCTCCTCGAACGTGGCCGGGCGGGCACGATGCCCCAGGATCTTCGCCCGCGGGCGCAATCCGCGGGCCTGTGCCATCTCGGAGAAGCTTTGCAGGGTGCTGGGCGGCTCACCGACCACCTTGCGGCCTACGAACCATCCACGCTGCGACGAGCGTTCGAGCTTGCCTTCCTCGGCCAGCCGACCCAGGGCCTGACGCAGTGTCGAACGGCTCACTCCCAGGCTTTCCGCGAGGTCGCGCTCTCCGGGCAGGCGTCCGCCTGCCGGGAACACGCCTCGGCGCAGGCCGTCGCTGAGTCGGCGGTAGGTCTGCGTGACCGCCGCCCCCGCCCCAATGTCCTCGCCGATGGTCATCCCCCTACGATAGCAGTCTGTGCGGACCAGGCGGACACAGAATCACGGGAACAAACCAGCTTCGAGGATCTGGACTAATTGGTCTGCCAAGATCTATGCTCGCGAGGACTCGGGTACCGAACGGGCTATCGACGACAGGAGACATTGTGGTCTCGCACAAGAGAACAGAGCGGATCGGCGCCATACTGATCCCGCTCGTGGCGGTCGGGTTGCTCGCCGGCTGTGCGCCGGGCGCTGGCACCAGCGCATCGGCGAACAAGGCCAAGACGGGTTCGGTCGTCACTGACCCGACCAAAATGGGCAAGGTCACACTGAATGTCCTGGACACCTTCTCGGGTGGCACGGACAACGCCTGGATGACCTCTGTCGTCTCGGCATTCGAGCGGAAGTACCCCAACGTCACCATCAAGCGGACCCCGATGGCCTGGGGCGACGCGATGGCGGCCCTTCCGCTGAAGCTGAAGTCCGCCAACCCGCCGGACATCGTCCCGCCCAACAACGGCTGGCAGTCGCTGGGCACTCTGGTCCGCGGCGGCCTGGTCCTCAACCTGGACAACTACGCCAAGGCTTACGGGTGGAAGCAGTCCTTCCCTCAGTCGATCCTGAGCGAGCACGAGTTCGCCACCGACGGCAAGCAGATCGGCACCGGCTCGATGTTCGGCACGCCCGTCGCCAGGGCCTCGGTGATCGAGGTCTACTACAACCGCGCCCTGCTGCAACGGATCGGCGCCCAGGCGCCACGCACCCTCGCGGAGTTCGATTCCGACCTGGCCAAGGCCAAGTCGGCCGGAATCACCCCGATCTCTCTTGGCAACGTCGAACAGGCTGGCCTCACCACCCCGCTGTACTCACTGATGAACGCCCTCGGCTCGCAGAGCAAGATCTCCGACTTCACTTACTCCCACGGCGGAGTGCGCATCGCTCAGGCCGGCTTCCCGCAGGCGGTGTCCACCCTCAAGCAGTGGTCCGACAAGGGCTACTTGACCAAGGACTACGCCGGGGTCGCCGGGGCGGACGCCGCCCAGTCCTTCGTCAACGGCCAGGGGTTGTTCCACTTCGACTACTCCGGCTCGCTGCCGCTCAAGGCGGGCCAGTCCAAGGGCTTCGGCTCGTTCATTCTGCCTCGCGCGGATGGCGGCAAGCCAGTTGCCACCGCCTCCTCGGCAGCCAACTTCTCCATCTCCGCCAAATCCAAGCACCCCGACGCAGCCGCCGCCTTCCTCAACTTCGCGGCCGGTGAGCAGGCGGCCGAACTCGCCGTCCAAAACGGGACGATGCCGCTGCTGCACCCGAAGGTGAAGGCCCCCGCCGGGGACCCGCTGTTCGCCGACGATGTGGCCATCGCCCAGCAGATCTCGGCGGACAGTACCTCTGTGCCCTATCTGGACTGGTCCACGCCGACGCTGCTGAACACCATCGACACCGCCATGCAGAACATGCTGGCCGGCAAGTCCACACCGAACGCGGTGGTCACTGCTGCCGATCACGACGACGCCGCCTTCGTCAAGACCCTGGCCAGGTAGCCGTGGCCACGCTCAGCAAGAGCCGTAGCCTTAAGGCCACGGCCGCAAGCGCGGGGGCCGAAGCCGCCCAGCCCCCGCGCCGTGCGCGGCGAGTCCGGCCCTCCCCACACCGGCGCCGCCGCCGCTGGCTGGGGCTGGCGTACCTCTCCCCCGCGCTGCTGCTGTACGCATTCGTCGTGCTGGTCCCGGCCGGGCAGGGGGTGCAACTGTCCTTCTACCACTGGGACGGGGTCACTTCCGCAACCTGGGCCGGGTTCGCCAACTACTCCGGCTTCGTCTCCGATCCGACGCTGCGCCAGGCAGTCGTCCACACCCTGTACTTCATCGTCTTCTTCAGCATCCTGCCCATCACCCTCGGCATGGCCAGTGCGGCGCTGACCGCACGCAAGGACGTGCGCGGCGGCGGCGTCTACCGCTGGATCATCTTTCTCCCCCAGGTGCTCACCCCGGCCGTCGCCGCGGTGGTCTGGAAGCGGATCTACGCCCCGGACGGACCGCTCAACTCCGTACTCTCCGCCTTCGGCCTGGGCGGACTGACCCGCGGCTGGCTGGGCGACTTCACCTGGGCCCTGCCCGCCCTCGGCCTCGCCGGAACCTGGGGGGCGTTCGGGCTGTGCATGGTGCTGTTCGGGGCCGCGATCCAGAACATCCCCAGTGAGCTGTACGACGCCGCACGGATGGACGGGGCGGGCGCGATACGGGAGTTCTTCACGGTCACCCTGCCGGGCCTGCGCGGACAGCTCGCCGTGGTGCTCACCCTCACCGTGCTGGGCGCGATCCGCGTCTTCGACATCGTCTGGCTCACCACCAAGGGCGGCCCGGGGACCTCCACCATCACCCCCACCGTGGTGCTCTATCAACGTGCCTTCGCCAATCCGGACATCGGCGCCGCCTCCGCCATCGGCGTCGTGCTGGCACTGGTCTCGTTGATCGTGTCCCTCGTCGTGGTCAAGCTCTCGGAAGGAGACGACTGATGATCTCCACCCGGGAGAAAGTCTTCAACTACACTTTTCTCACCGTGCTCGCCGCCGCGGTACTCTTCCCGGTCATCTGGATCCTGGGCGTCGCAGTGAGCCCCAATGTCACCGGAACGCTGGATCTCAGCCATGTGCAGTGGTCCAACTTCGTCGACGCCTGGCGGCAGGCCGGCTTCACCCAGTACCTGAAGTCCAGCCTGATCATCACCGGCACGGCGGTGACCGCCTCGACCGTGCTGGCGATCCTCAGCGGCTACGCATTCGGCGTGCTGGGCGTGGTGGGAGAGAAGCTACTCTTCCCGCTGCTGCTCCTCGGGATCATGATCCCGATGGAGGCGATCATCGTCCCGCTGTACTACGACTTCCAGTCCTACCAGCTCACCGACACCTACCAGGGCATCATCCTCGCCCACGTCGGTATGGGAGTCAGCTTCGGCGCCTTCTGGATGCGAGCGGCCTTCCGCGCCATCCCGGCCAGCATCGGCGAGTCAGCGCAAATGGACGGCGCCAACTCCTGGTCCGCACTGTGGCGTATCTACCTGCCCATCGCCAAGCCGGCCGTCACGACCCTGATACTGCTCAGCTTCCTGTGGACCTGGAACGACTACTTCCTCTCCCTAATCCTTGTATCCGACCCCGCCCATCAGCCCATGACACTCGGCCTGGGCGCATTCTCCGGCCGCTATCTGGTCCACATCAACCTTCTGGCGGCCGCCGCCGTACTCATCTGCGTGCCGGTGGTAGGTCTGTACGTGTTCTTCCAGCGGCAGTTCATCCGGGGCATGCTCTCCGGAGCAGTCAAGGGCTAGTGCCGCGTCAGCCAAGGTTCACCCCGTCACGACTCCCCCGGCTACCGCTGGGAAGTGCCCCCTTCACCGGACGCCGCTCCTGGGTCCCCCGGGCGAAGCCCGGGGGAAGGGCGAACCCTGACTGACACGGCACTGGGACGCAGACCCTCGCCGAGCTGACCGCTCCACGGCTACGTCACGACAGTGCCCCTTTGGCCCCAGCGGGACGCCGCGTCCGGATGACGCACGACACACCACCGGATCAACTCCTCACCTCACGACTCTCTGGGAGAGCACACTCATGACCGTCCGCCGCTTCCCACCCGGCTTCCTGTGGGGCACCGCCACCGCCGCCTACCAGATCGAAGGCGGTGCCACGCTGGAGGGGCGCACCCCGTCGATCTGGGACACCTTCAGCCGTACCCCGGGCAAGGTACTCAACGGTGACACGGGCGATGTCGCCACCGACCACTACCACCGCTGGCGTGAAGACGTGGGCATCATGGCCAAGCTCGGCGTCAACGCCTACCGCTTCTCCGTCTCGTGGCCGCGCGTCCAGCCGACCGGAAAGGGCCCGAGCGTCCAGCGCGGCCTCGACTTCTACCGCGCGCTGGTCGACGAACTGCACACGCACGGCATCGAGCCGATGGTGACTCTCTACCACTGGGACCTCCCACAGGAATTGGAGGACGCCGGCGGCTGGCCGCGGCGCGAGACAGCCGAGCGGTTCGCCGAGTACGCAAGCCTCGTCGGGGCGGCAATCGGCGACCGGGTCACGCTGTGGACGACCCTCAACGAGCCCTGGTGCAGCGCCTTTCTGGGGTACGCATCGGGCGTGCACGCACCCGGCCGGACCGATCCCGTCGCCGCACTGCGCGCCGCGCACCACCTCAACCTCGGCCACGGCCTGGCCGCGAAGGCTCTGCGATCGGTGCTCCCGGCTCACGCCCAGGTTTCGGTCACTCTCAACGCGGCGCAGGTCAGGCCGGTTTCACAGTCACCCCAGGACCTGGACGCGGCGCGGCGTATCGACGCGCTGGCGACGCGGATCTTCACCGGGCCCATGCTCGACGGCGCATATCCGCAGGACCTGTTGGCGGACACGGCCCGCCTGACCGACTGGTCGTTCGTCCACGACCGGGACCTGGCCGACATCCAGCACCCCCTCGACTCCCTGGGCCTGAACTACTACACGCCGACCTTGGTCTCAGCCGCCACCGACAACGGCCGCACCCCCACCGACGGCCACACCACGCCAGCCCCGTCGCCGTGGCCCGCGGCCGACTCGGTCACCTTCCACCAGCCGCCCGGCAGCCAGACGGCCATGGGCTGGTCCATCGACGCGTCAGGCCTGTACGACCTGGTGACGCGATTCGCCAAGGAACACCCCAGGCTTCCGCTCTACGTCACCGAGAACGGCGCGGCCTTCGACGACACACCCAGCGACGACGGCAGTGTCCACGACCCGGAGCGCATCGCCTATCTGCAGGCCCACCTCGAAGCAGTCCACCGGGCCGTCGAGAGCGGCGCCGACATCCGCGGCTACTTCCTGTGGTCACTGCTGGACAACTTCGAGTGGGCCTACGGCTACAGCAAGCGGTTCGGCGCGGTGTACGTCGACTACGCGACCGGCCGGCGTATCCCGAAGTCGAGCGCCTACTGGTACTCGCAGGTCGCCTCCACAGGTGAACTCCCCTCAGCCGCCGAATAGTCCGCTCTGCTGAGCGCCTACGCACCGCCCGCCGAAAGACGGCCGGCGACACCAGGCCCGCCGCCACTGTCCCAGGCGGCGGGCCTGGTCGCTGAGATCACAACGCGTCTGCCGCGCGACGGTCAGCTCCCGACCGCCGCACGGTGGACCGCCCTGACGAAGCGGTCGTTCTCCGGGGCCGCGCCGCCGGGGAAGGCGTAGCGGCGGCGGGAGTAGCCGTACGCCAGGCCGCTGTGCGGGTCGGCGAACGCCTGCGAGCCGCCGGCGCCGCTGTGGCCGAAGGCGGACCGGCTGAGGAGCGGGTACCGGTCCGCCGACGCGGAGAAGCCAAGGCCGTACGCCTTGTACTCGCGGCTCACCAGGTCGTAACCGGCGGAGTGGATCTGCGTGAACTCGGCCACCGTGTTCGGCTTGAGCAGCGGCGCCTCGCCGCCGACCCCGCTGATGGCGACCGCGTACAGCCTGGCCAGGCCGCGCGCCGACGCGACGCCGCCGAAGGACGCAGGGCCGCCGGCACGCACGGCCCGGGAGTTGGGCAACGTCAGCATGTCCGTCGGCTGCGGGTGATTGCGGTTGTACGCGATGCCCACGAGGGTATGCGGTCCCGACGCGGACGCGTCCATTTCCCCCTGCTGCTCGGGAGTCGGCAGCATGGGCTGGATGTCGAGGACCCTCGACTCGTGCTCCTCGGGCAGGCCCAGGTAGAAGTCGATGCCGTAGGGGGCGCGGATACGGGACTCGTACACCGCTTGCAGACTCTGGCCCGTAACGCGCCGGACGACCTCGCCCGTGAGCGCGCCAATGACGAGGGCGTGGTAGCCGAAGGCGGCACCCGGGCGCCAGTACGGGCGCTGGGCGGCGAGGCGTTCGGCGATGGCCCGGTCGTCCGCGAGCTCCTGCAGCGAGAAGCCCGCGTCTGCCCCGACCACTCCGGCACGGTGGGCCAGCAGGTCGCGAAGGGTCACGTCCTGCTTGCCCTCGGCGCCGAACTCGGGCCAGTAGTGGCTCACCCGCTCGTCCAGGTCCAGCGTGCCGTCCTGAACGAGGAGGGCCACGGTGAGGTGGGCAGCGCCCTTGGTGGACGAGTACACGCCGACGAGCGAGTCGCCGGTGAAGTCGGGACCGGTCCACAGGTCCACGACCTGCCTGCCATCGAGGTAGGCGACCAACTGGGCGTCATAGTCGTCCCGCTCCCCCGCCGCGTAGGCGGCGAACTCCTCGCGTACAGCTTCATAGCCGTACGCAACGGTGCCCCGTACCCTGCGCGGGCCGCGAGTGGTGGGATCGCTCGGCATCCGGTCCTCCGTGATCGACAGGTCGTCATCGCCAGGCCGGACCCCCGGCCCGGTTCCCATTTCAAACGCAACTACAACCGATGCCCGCAGCCGGATATGCCAACGTGGGACGGTCCCGGCCGGGCAAACCTGCGCCTGACCGTACCTGATGCGCCGGCCCGGTTGACCTGCTGGGGGGTGGGAACGGAGGCTGGAGCGCCGTGCGTGCGGCGGCCGGCGCCCTACCGCTGCCGCGGGGTGCCGCGAGTCCGCGGGGTGTCCGCGCCGGCGCCGGCAGACATTAATCTGCGCGGCCGGCAAGGGGAGCGTCGCCCAGGTGTGCGCATGGCGGCCGGGGCTGGGCGGCCATGGCTGATATGCGGTGCTGGTGCGGGCGCCGTGTGACCGGAGTGCGACGCTCATTCCATGTCGCTCGTCCCTGACTTCGCGGGCCTCGCCGTGTACGACACCCTGGGCGGCATGTCCCCGTGGCTGTCGGCCGGCCTCGGCCGAGTGGCGAGGTTCCGGTGGAGGAATGGCGGCGCCGGTATCCCGTGTTCCCGCGGGTGCTGTTCGTCCTTGACGGCACGGGCCCCGCTGGCACCGACAACCGCATCAGTGCCCTCCACGCCGACGCCAAGCTCGCACGAGCCGATTTCCTACGCGGCGTGCCCATGCTGGCCGCCTCACTGACCGACCTTCTCCGAGACGGGCCCTCAGCGCCCGTTTGACGACCCGTGACGGACCCGGGACAGCAGGTCAGCTGGATGGACTCGCTGCGTGGCTGACCACATGGTGGGCCTTCCCTCAAGGCCGGATAGTTAGCGTTTTTGCAGGTCACGCAAGCGCATTGAGAGTTCGGGGGCAAAGCGCAACGGAGCTCGTCGGTACAGGCGGTCGACCAAGACAGCTTGTTTCGAGGAGTTCCGTTGCCGTTGCATTCTGTCCTGCCGTCTTCGCTGACGGCTATCACCTGTGCGGTCACTGTGGCCGCCGGCCGTCCCGGTCTGTGGGGTGCCAACCGGGCAGGTGCACGGGTATCACCGCCGGACAGTGACTGACGTTCCGGTGGACGGCCGCCGGGTCGTGGTTCACCGGCTTTCTCCGAGGATGCCCCGGCCTTCAGGCCGGGGAGGAATCGGACTCCTGCGGAGCAGGGCAGGGACAGCCGGATCGCCGTCAGGGCGATCCGGCGTCCACCCCGCACGGCCGTGATGCCGCCCACAACGGTCAAGAACTCTCAACTGTCAGTCCTCCCAGGTAGGTTCAGATGCATGACGACAGAAGCGACCACGAAGGACACCGGGCATGCCCGGTACACCTTCCGTGTACGCCTGTCGAAGACAGCCCGGCGCGCACTCGAAGCCGAGTGGGATCGCTGCCGCTGGATCTGGAACGAATGCGTGGCCAAGTCCCGGCAGGCCCACGCGCAGAGCAGAGCGGGCGGCGAGAAGTTGACGTGTGGTCCGGCGCAGCTGGACAGGATGCTGACCGACGCCCGCGGGGTGACAGCGTGGCTGGCCGAGGGCGCGAGCGTGCCGCAGCAGCAGGTGATCCGGGACTTCGCCAGGTCGAGGGCGAAGGCGCTGAAGGACATCAAGGACGGGCTTGCGCAGCACCGCCGGGCGGGGATGCCCCGCTTCAAGCGCAAGCGGGAGGCCAGGCCGAGCCTGAACTACACCCGGCGCGGTTTCCGCCTCAAGGAGGGCCGTCTGCACCTTGCGGGCCAGATCGTGCTGAGCGTGGTGTGGTCGCGGGCTCTTCCTGCCGACCCGTCGAGTGTGCGCGTGTACCAGGACACGCTCGGGCATTGGTACGCCTCCTTCGTCGCCCCGGCCCAGGTCGAGCCGCTTGTGGAGACCGGCCACGTCCTGGGCGTGGACTGGGGTGTGAAGGAGACCGCGACCACCACGGATGACGCCTACGACCTTCCGCATGCCGAACACGGCAAGCGGTCCGCTCAGCGGCTCGCGAAGTACCAGCGGATGATGGCCCGGCGCCGGCGACCGAAAGGACAGCGTGCATCCACCGGCTACCGGAAGGCGCAGGCACAGGCAGCGAAGCTGCACAGGAAGATCGCGCGGCAGCGAGAGGACACCGGCCGCAAGTGGGCCAAGGCCGTCATGCGCGATCATGACGGAGTGGCGGTGGAGGACTTCCGCCCGAAGTTCCTCGCGAAGACCACCATGGCCCGCAAGGCGGCCGACGCGGCCATCGCGGCGACGAAGCGTGCCCTGATCGAGATGGGCCGCAAGCACGCACGGGACGTCCGTCTGGTGCACCCGGCGCACACCACGATGGACTGCGCAACGTGCGGGGCGAGAACCAAGCACGCACTCCCTCTCTCGATGAGAACGTATGCCTGCACCGTGTGCGCAGCCGTGTCCCCCAGGGACAAGAACTCCGCCCGCGTGATGCTGGTCCGGGCAGGTTGGAACCCGGACGGTGTCGAGGGCGTAAGACCACCTGAGCCGCCGGCTCCGGTGGCAGCCTGAGCCGTACATCCCCGCTCAACCCTGGAGGGTGGAGAATCCCCTCCCTTCAGGGAGGGGAGCCTTCAAATTCGTGTCCGACGGCTGGTCTGTCCGGTCCTGGGCTGCCGGCGGCAGACCTTCCGCGAGCAGATCCCCGGGCTGCTGGAGCGCTGAACGGACCTCAGAGTCCAATTTAATCTCCCCTCAGGCTGCAGAAAGCCGCCATACTGGACTTGAAGGTCCGAAGCGGGGCCGTCCGAATGGTCGGCGTGACGACACGTTGGAGGGGTAAGGCGATGAGCGGCGAAGAGCAGGTGCCGGTAACCGAGCAGCTGATCGACAACATCGATCAAGGCCGCTTTGAGCTCTGCCGTGACGACGACCTGGTCGGCTGGCTCTACTACACCCACCTGAAGCCCAACCGGTACGCTCTTCGGCACACTGAGGTCGAGACGAGTCATCAGCACCAGGGTGTGGCGGGCGCGCTGGTGCGGCGGGTGTTCGACGAGATCCGCGCCCGCGGAGGCACGATCACCGCAATCTGCCCCTTCGTGGTCGACTACCTCTCGCGAACGACCGCCTATGCCGATCTAGTCGACGCCCGACACCCGGGCTACTCCGATCGTGCTGCTGCCGAGTCGGCGCGAGTGGCGGCCGGTGGCTGAGACGACCGGGCCGCAATCAGGAGTCCCCTCGGGGGAGCCCCATCGCGGCCTCACGACGTGCTGCCTCGAGCTCCTGGTGGCGGAGTACGGCGATTCCAGCCGCAGGCCAGCGTGATTCGGCACGGCTGGCCAACGCCGATGAGCTCACGTCTCCCCGATCGCCCGTAGCGTCAAGACATGGGTAAGAAGCGGAGTCCACCCGACGCTAACCTCCGGCCGAATGCGCGAGCTGGCTTTGGGGGTGCACCAACTGGATGCCCGACTGAAGCCCGCCGTCTCAACCGGTGATCGCGACGTGGAGAGCCATCGCGCAAGGGATTGGTGCCTCTGGGCTAACGCGGCCGGACACGAGGGCGGATGTGGCCCAAGCAAAGGGATCGGTGAGTGGAAAGACTGATGAAGGCGGTGGTTGGAAAGATCGTCGTGGCCGAGGCTGCGAGCGAGGCGGTAGTCAGTATCGAGTGGCCCTGGGGAAAGGCAAGCGGGTGCAGCGAACTGCGGGATCGGGCGGGTCCGGCGCGAGTGATCCCCCCGGCAGTCCGCGGTTCGTCGGCAGGCGGGCCGAACTGGCCTCGCTCACCGCTGCGTTGACCGGCCCCGCGACGCTCATCCTGGTCGAGGGCGAGGCGGGAATCGGCAAGAGCCGCCTGGTGCGGGAGGCGCTGAAGGCCTCGGACATCCACGGACCGCGTTTCCTGACGGCCGTCTGCCCACCGTTCCGTGAGGCGCTGACCCTCGGCCCGGTCGTGGAGGCCCTGCGCCACGGCAGCACCTCTGTCGCCGGCCTGCGGCTCTCGGCGCGTTCGGCCTCCCGCAGCCGACCACTCGCCTCGGCCGGCGCGGGCCGGTCGGAGAAAGCCGAGCCGTTGCGGCGCCACCGCGAGACCCAGCTGTGCAGCGTGCCGGGATGGACCCCGAGTTCCTCGGCGACCTTAGGGATCGGCTTCCCCGTCTCGATCACGATGCGTACAGCGCCCTCACGGAACTCAGCGTCGTACTTCTGTTGCTTGGACCCCATGAACTTCAACTTCGGCTTTCTTCGCCGCGGAGCTGGACCGCCCACTGCGCTGAAGGTCGCCTACATCGACCAGTACAAGGAGGAGTTCGGCGTCCAGCCGATCTGTGCGGCCCTCACGGGCACCGATGCCGAGATCGCGTCGAGCACCTACTACGCCGCCCAATCCCGCTCCGAGGCCGCCCGGACCGTCCGGGACCGGGAGCTGACCGAGGAGCTGCACCAGAATGTCCAGCACGTTGCCGTCCTGATCCACCGCCCGCCACAGGTACTGCCGCACCCCGTTGACCTTGATGAACACCTCATCGAGGTGCCACTTGTCCCCGGCCTGCGGCCTGCGGCCTGCGGCGGCGCAACGCGGCGGCGTACTCGGGGCCGAACTTCTCGCACCACTGCCGGATCGTCTCGTGGGAGACGATGATCCCGCGCGCGAGCAGCAGCTCCTCGACCTCACGGAACGACAGCGAGAAGCGGTGGTACATCCACACCGCATGGGAGATGATCTCCGCCGGGAACCGGAACCCCTTGTACGACACCGTCGCCTCGGTCTCCACGGCCAGCCCCTCCCTGGTGATCAACAAGCCCGACGATCATCCCAACCCGAAGGCTATGCGCTCAAGTTGACAACGCCTGCCACCGCACTCGCCGTGCGTCTGGGTGTCAGCACCCGCACCGTGGCCGAAGTCCGCGAGAAACGTTCCCACCTCCATCTCGATCTCGCGCTGCGGATTCGCCGCCTGCACCGTGACCTGATCGGCGTCGATCCCGTCGGCCAAGGCATCCGCCCCGCCGACGCCGCCCGCGTCCGCGCTGCAGCTGGGTGTACGCGCTGACACGCGCTCGCGTGTGGAGTTGGAACGGTACGTGGGGGTCAGCCGGAATACGGGCGGAACGGATGGCAGAGCTTCTTGAGAGCCGTTCGCAAGTGGAACCACGCCGGCGACGGTGAGGTCGCTTGTGGCAGGGACGTCTGGAGAGTTGTCGGGGTGAGTGGCTTTCAGGTGATGGGGTGTCCGAGGGTGAGGGCGGCTTTGCGGAAGCGGTCGAGTTTGTCGGCGGGGACGCCGAGGTGGCGGTCGCCGAGGCGGGTGGCGAGCGCGCGGATGCGCCGGTCGCTGGCCAGCAGTGCGCAGGTGGCTGTGTCCGCGCACTCGATCAGGTGGACGGGTCCGAGATCGCGGGCCTGGCCGACGCGCCGCTCGGCGTCGGCCAGGAGCGTGGCGACGGTGTCCGGCAGGGCGGTGGCGGCGCGGTCGAGGTAGGTGCGTAGTTCGGTGAGGTTGCGTCCGGCGTGCACGGCGGCCAGGAGGGAGGCGGGGCTCAGGGCCCAGGTTCGGTCGCCGGTGCGGGTGGCGAAGGCGTCCAGGAGCAGGGCCTGGGCCGGGGGTAGGCCGTCGAGGGCGACCAGGTCGTGGTTGGCGAGGACCTTCAGCCCTGTGGCGCTTGAGGCGGTGGCCGGTTCGGGGACGGGGACGGGGGCGGGCCCGGGGAGGTAGGTGGGGGTCTGGCCGGTGGCGTAGGCGCCGAGAGGGGTCAGGCGGATCGCGTGCAGGCCGTCGTAGCGGCTGAGGCGCTCCAGCCAGTCGCCGCCCCAGTTGTGCTGGTAGTCGTCGCGCGCCCCGGAAGGGTCCACGTACTCGACGTCGATCAGTCCCAGTGGTGCGGCGTACTCGAACAGCACGGCCATGGTGTAGCGGCCCTGGAGCAGTGCCCAGGGGTGGTGGCTGTCGTAGCCGAGGCTGCCGTACTCGGGGTCTTCCAGGTAGAGCTTCCACAGAGCCCGCTCGGAGCGTGCGACCGAGGGGTTGTGCCCTGCCTTGCGCATGGTGGTGAAGAGCTGGTCGACGGTGGTCCACTCGCCAGCGGCCAGGGCAGCCAGCGCGGCGCCGACGTGGCCGCGCCGTGGTTTGAGTGCGCTGAGCACGTTCGCGGCGCGCTGGCCTTTGACCGCTTCGACGCGGGAGAACTCGTCCAGGATCGTGCTGGAAAGCCAGCGTTGCCACAGGTGGGCCAGCACCTGGTGCGCGGGCTGGGTGAGGGCTTGCTGGCCGCGCGTGGTCAGCGCGAGCTTGCCGGCGGCCAGCTGGGCCAGGCCGCCGGCCTGCAGGAGCAGGGGCCAGGCGAAGGCGGCTATCGCCTCGTCGGGGTAGAAGTCGCCTGCGTCCAGTACCTCGGCCACCTGGGCGATGGTCGCGGCGGACGGGCGCAGTGTCTTGGCACTGCACTTCACCCGGCCCGCGGCGCACAGTTGCAGCAGTGTCCGCAGGTCGGCCTGGGCGCGGTGTTCGGTGAGGCGGATCTGCGGGGTCTCGGTGTCGTGCGGGTGGGTCACATCGGCCCCGAGGCGAGGACGTAGTGGTAGTTGCCAGCGCCGCGGGTGCGCTCCAAGGTGGCCAACACCGTGCGGGCGTCGTCGCGGGGACCGTTGAGATAGAAAGGCATCCCCTGGTTCCCGAAGCCGATCTGCGGTAGCGCGCCGGCTGGTTCCCCCAGTACTGCGGCGGCTTGCGTGAAACCGGGGGCCGGCTCGAACCCGAGCTCGCGGGCGTAGGCGACGGCCCCGTAGACGATGGCCTGCGCTTGCTCGATACCGATCGGCAGGGAGGGTTCCTCGAACGCGCTGTAGTAGGAGCGCCGGTGGGCCTCCAGCGAACCCGCACCCATGGTGCGGGGCTCGATCACGTTCTTGACACCCAGGCAGTACACGTCCACCAGCACACCGGTCACCGTCACCCGGCTTGCCCGCTCCCGGCGCGCCACCAGCAACTGCGCGAACCCTGCCCCAGCGGCGTCCTCACTCGCCGAGCCGTCCTGCGCCGCCCACCCAGGGCAGGCCGACAGGTCCAGCCCGCTGCTCCAGCCCGGGCTCACCCAGCAGCCCACCACCGGCCGGTCTCCCGGTTCCACCGCCTGGTCGGCTGCGGCGGCCCGCCGCACCAGCACCCCCGCCTGCCCGAGGCGAAGCCCCAACGCCCTCGCCACCTGCTTGGGGCCGCTGCCGGCCGCCCGCAACGCCCGTACCCGTTCCAGCAGCTCTGTGTCATCGTCTTCGCGCACCGCGCCATTGTGCCTGACCAGCCCGAACCCCCTCGCCGCCGACCGCGGACCCCTCCGAAGACCTGGTACCGTGCCCGAGCACAACCTGGCAAGGTGTCAGCCCGCCCAGTGGCGGTAGGCCTCGATCCATTGCGCACCACTCGGTGCGGGAGTGGGCAGGGGCAGATCGAGTAGCCCGATGGCCTGTCGCTGTTTGCCGCGGGCGCAGATCGCCACGATCCCACTCGCGGTGAGGTCGACGCCGATGACGCTCACTTCTACGCCCAGGACCGTCGTGGCGAACGGCATGGCCAGATGCTCCTCGACCATCGTGAACAGGCCCGTGACTTCCTCGTCCTCGCCGTAGGCGTCGACGGTGGCCTCCTCGACCAGCCTGTCCGGCTGGGCCCGGCTCCATGTCCCCATCCCGGCACGATACCGGCCGTGCCCGGCCGCTCATGGGGCGCGGGGCCAGGGCGATACAGGAACGAGTCGTGGACGGGTTGTCATAGGTCCGTGCGGGGCTGTGTGGATGCGTAACGACACACCGCTGACGGTGATCGGGAACCTCGTCGACGACCCGGAGTTGCGGTTCACCTCGGCCGGGGTCCCCGTCGCCAGGTTCACCGGGTTCCTCCGAGGATGCCCCGGCCTTCAGGCCGGGGAGGAATCGGACTCCTGCGGAGCAGGACAGGAAATAGGGGTTTCGCCTCCAGGGCGAAGGACCGTCCACCCGCGACGAGGTGAGCGAGCCCGTGGCGATCAAGAGGCCTCAACTGTCAGTCCCCCCGGGTAGGTTCGGATGCATGACGACAGACGCGACCACGGAGGGGGCCGGGCATGCCCGGTACACCTTCCGTGTACGCCTGTCGGCTACCGCACGGCGCGCACTTGAAGCGGAGTGGGACCGCTGCCGGTGGCTCTGGAATGAATGCGTCGCCAAGTCCAAACAGGTCCACCAGCAGAGCAAGGAGTCCGGCGAGAAACTGACGTGTGGTCCGGCCCAGCTCGACAGGATGCTGACCGAGGCCCGTCGGGTGACGCCGTGGCTGGCCGAGGGTGCCTCGGTGCCGCAGCAGCAGGTGATTCGGGACTTCGCCAAGTCGCGGGCGAAGGCGCTGAAGGACATCAAGGACGGGCTTCCGGTGCACCGCCGGGCCGGGATGCCCCGCTTCAAGCGGAAGCGGGAGGCCAGGCCGAGCCTCAACTACACGAAGCGGGGTTTCCGCCTCAAGGACGGTCGTCTGCACCTTGCGGGCCAGATCGTGCTGAGCGTGGTGTGGTCGCGGGCTCTTCCGGCCGACCCGTCGAGTGTGCGCGTGTACCGGGACACGCTCGGGCACTGGTATGTGTCCTTCGTCGCCCCCGCGCAGAGCGAACCGCTTGCCCTCACGGGGCGGGTGCTCGGGGTGGACTGGGGTGTGAAGGAGACCGCCACCACCACGGATGACGCCTACGATCTCCCGCATGCCGAGCACGGCAAGCAGGCCGCGCAGGGGCTCGCCCGCTACCAGCGGATGATGGCCCGGCGCCGGCGCCCGAAGGGCCAGCCCGCATCCACCGGCTACCGGACGGCGCAGGCACAGGCCGCGAAGCTGCACAAGAAGATCGCGCGGCAGCGGGAGGACACCGGCCGCAAGTGGGCCAAGTCCGTGATGCGTGATCATGACGGGGTGGCGGTGGAGGACTTTGGCCCGAAGTTCCTCGCGAAAACCACGATGGCCCGCAAGGCAGCCGATGCCGCCATCGCCGCCACCAAACGCGCTCTGGTCGAGATGGGGCGCAAGCACGCACGGGACGTCCGCCTCGTGCACCCGGCGCACACCACGATGGACTGCGCGCAGTGCGGAGCGAGAACCAAGCACGCACTCCCTCTCTCGATGAGAACCTATGCCTGCACCGTGTGCGGAGCCGTCTCGCCCAGGGACAAGAACTCCGCCCGCGTGATGCTGGTCCGGGCAGGTTGGAACCCGGACGGTGCCGAGGGCGTAAGACCACCTGAGCCGCCGGCTCAGGTGGCGGCCTGAGCCGTGAATCCCCACGCAGCCCTGGAGGGTGGAGAATCCCCTCCCTTCAGGGAGGGGAGCCTTCAATGTCGCCTCCGCGCCGCGCAGCTTCGACCGGGAGGCGAACACCTGGCGCGACGGGGAGCCGACGTTCCTGGACTGCAGCGCCTGGCGGCAGCTCGCGCCGGGTTGCGGGATGCGGTCAGGCGGTTTTGCGGATGGCGATGGCGGCGATGTCGTCGTTGAGGTTGTTGCCGCTGTGTTTGAGCAGGGCGTGGTGGAGGTTGTTCAGGACTTGCCGCGGTGCTGTGGTCAGCTGCTCCTGTGCCCAGGTGGCGAGGGGGAAGAATGCTCCGGTTGCGTCGCGGGTTTCGGTGACGCCGTCGGTGTAGAGCAGCAGGTGGTCACCCGCCCGGAAGGCAAATCGTTGGGGGTGGCAGGGGGTGGTGAGCAGGCTGCCGAGGTTCAGGGGCGGGGCGGGATCGTCTGTGTCGAGGGTGTCGATGTTGCCGTGACGCGCAAGCAGGGGTGGGGGGTGGCCGCAGCTGAAGATCGTGGCGTGGCTGCCGTGGCGGGGGATTTCCACGAGTACGGCGGTGGCGAAGAGTTCGGCGGGGTCTCCCTGGGCGAGGGCGGTCGCGTCGCCGCGGAGCAACGTGGCCTCCAGGCGTTTGGCGAGCTGGGTGAGGTCGGTGGCCTCGTAGGCTGCTTCGCGGAACGAGCCGAGCAGGGCCGCGGCCACGACGAGGGCGGGCAGTCCTTTGCCGCGGACATCGCCGATGACCAGGCGGATTCCGTGCCGGGTGTCGGCCAGGGCGTAGAAGTCCCCGCCTATGCGTGCGTGCGGGGTGGGGGTCTGGTACAGGGTGGCGATCTCCAAGGGGCCGACACGGCGTGGGATGGGCCGCAGGAGAACGTTCTGCGTGGTGTCGGCCACGGTGCGGACCTCGGTGAGCGTGGCCTCACGCTGCAGGCGCAGATGGCTGGCGTACGCGGCGGCTGCGGTGACCGCGCTGATGGCTCCGGCGGTGAACCAGAGGGAAGGGTCCGACGTCGCGACGGCGTAGAGCGCGACTCCCAACAGACAGGCCAGCCCGAGGAGCAGCGTGGGTACAACTGGCCACAGCGCCGCCGCGAGGGCGGGCGCGACGGGAAGCAGTCGATCGATGGTTACGTCGGGCGGCGTCAGCACCCCGAGGACGAAAAGAAGCAGTATCAGGAGTAGCGGCGAGACCAGCACCGGATCCTGACGCATGTGACCGACCCAGCGTGCTCCGCGCCCACCAAAAGCTCCCATAAGCGACAAAGTATAGGTAAAGGCCCAACCGATGGTTTTTGCGGGTGCGGGGCGGCCGCCGGGTTCGTGATGGTCGCGGTGCGGTGCTGTCAGGGAAGGGGTCGGGTGGCCCGGGGGCCTGGCCGTCCTCGATCGCCTTCAGGTGCCCGGTGTCGGCCTGCTCGCGAAGGTACTGCATAGCTTCGTGCGCCACACCGCCGCCTCACCCACCACGCACGTTGACCAGGCTGTCCTTCGGCTGCTTCAACTTGCCGGCCCACGTCTGCGCGTGGTCCAGCACGAGGAACAGCTCCTTTGGGAGGGGGAACTGCTCGTATGCCGGGATCCCCCGCCCAACTCGTGCAGCTCCCGCAGCCGGTTCACGATCCGACCGGTCTTGATCTCCCACAGACGGATCGGCGGGCGCTTCGGCCGGGGCTTTGCGGCCGCCTTCGAGGTCTTCCTCACCACGCTCGAAGTCTTCGCCGCCAGCCGGTTCCCCATCTGGGAACCGGCTATGACCACCCGGACCGACGACAACGGCGTACCGCGGTGCACCGGGAAACTCCACACTCCTTCAGGGGGATGCCCACCCCTCGGTAGCCGCGTTTCGGCAGGTCAGCGAATTGCGTCGGTTGGCCTCAGCAATGGTCTCCGGCTACCGGCCCCCAACTCGAGGCGCGCCCGAACGGGTCAATGCGGACATTGAGGGCCCTGGGGTGGCAACCTGCAAGGCGGGGTGCATGCGGGCCGAGAGATGCGGACGGCTCCTCGCCCGCGCGGCCATTGGCCGGTGTCGCGCCCGGGTCGTGCCCGCGCGTCAACCCGTGATCGGGAGCACTCTCCTTTGGGGTGACATACAGGGCGGCCGCCTTGAATTAATCGCACTCTTATTCGAATATCTCGCTATGGGTGCACCACCGGTAGCGAGCGACAGGGCGGGGAGCGGTACCCGTTCACCGGCGGCCTCTCCGCTGGCGACGCTGCTGCCCGGCGGGCGGGTCCGCGCGGGCACCGCGGTCAGCGCGGGCGGGGACATGCCGTTGCTGCTCGCGCTCGCGGCGGAGGCCTCCCGCGGCGCGGCCGGGTGGGCGGCGGTGGGGCTACCGCAGTTGGGCGTCCTGGCAGCTGAGGCCGCCGGTCTGGAACTGGCGCACGGGATGCGCATCGACACCCCGGGCCGGCAGTGGGCGCAGGTCCTGGCCACCGTCCTGGAAGCCGTTCCCGTCGTGGTGACCGGCTCGCTGGATGCGGTACCCGACCGGGTTGCGCGCCGCCTGGCGGCCGTGATGCGCCGCAGCGGGTCGGTCCTGCTGTCGGCCGGCGGCTGGCAAGGCGCGGAGGTGCGGCTGCGAGTAGTGGTCTCCTCATGGGAGGGCGTCGGCCAGGGGCACGGTCTGCTGCGCGCACGGCGGGTGACGGTGGCGGCCGCCGGGCGTGGGGCCGCTGTCGCGCCCCGGTATGCCGAGATGTGGCTGCCCGGCCCGAACGGTGCCATCGCCCCGGTAGGGCAGGAGGCGAGCGGTGGCCCGCTCGCCGTGCCCGCGACGCCTGCGGTGCGTGCGGTCGGGGGACGTGCGGGCCTGCGCGTGGTGGGGTGACCCGCCGTGGCCGGCAGAGTGGTCGTGGCCTGGGTGCCCGACTTTCCCGTGATCGCCTGTGGCGGCCAGGACGCCGAGCCGGTCGCCGTCGTGCACCGCGACGCAGTGGTGGCCTGCTCGGCCGCCGCGCGCGCGGCCGGGGTGCGGCGCCGGATGCGGCTGCGGGTGGCGCAGGCCCGCTGTCCCGAGTTGCGGGTCCTCGAGCGGGACCTGGCCGCTGAGACGCGCGTGTTCGAACGCGTGGCCGGTCATCTGGAGGGCACGGTGATGCCGCGCCTGGAGGTGATCCGGCCCGGACTGCTCGCCGCGCCCGCCCGCGGCCCCTCCCGCTACTGGGGCGGCGAACAGCAGCTGGTCGACCGGCTGATGGCCGCCGTCGCCGAGCTCGGCTGGCCGGCCCGCGCGGGCATCGCCGACACCGTGTTCACCGCCGCGCTCGCCGCGCGTAGCGGCGAGATCATCCCGGCCGGTGGCGATGCCGCTTGGCTCGCCCCGTACCCGGTGGGCGTGCTGGGCGTGCCGCGGCTGGTGGAACTCCTTCAGCGCCTGGGCATCCCTACCGTCGGGACGTACGCCGGCCTGCCCGAGGACAAGGTGCTGGCCCGGTTCGGCGCTGAGGGCATGAACGCCCACCGCAGGGCGCGCGGTCAGGAGTTGCGGCCACTGTCGGTCCGATCCGGCACCGGCGAGCACAGCGTGGCGCACACCTTCGAGCCTGCCGAGCAGCTGCTGGAGCCGGTGGCGTTCGTGGCCAAAGCGCTCGCCGAGCAGCTTCACGAGCGGCTCGCGGCGGCCGGCGTCGTGTGCGCCCGGCTGGAGACGACAGTCGAACTCGCCGACGGCCGTCTGCGGTCGCGGTTGTTTCGGCATGAGGGGCGACTGTCGGCGCTCGCGGTCGCCGAGCGGGTGCGCGGCGTGCTGCAGGCCTGGGCGGAGGGCGGCGCCCTGGACGCCGGCGGCGCGGGCGGTATCACCCGTCTCATGCTGCGGCCCGAACAGCTGACCGCGGCAACGGGCCGTCAGAGCGCCCTGTTCGGTGAGCGGCACACCCCGGAGGAGATCGAGCGGGCCGGCGCCCGGGTGCAGGCCTTGCTCGGCCACCAGGCCGTCCTGCGCATGGAGATCGGAGGCGGCCGGGGACCTGCCGATCAGGTCAGGCTCATCCCGTTCGGTGATCTCGACACCCGCCGCCCGGCCGAAGGACCGTGGCCCGGGCGGCTGCCCGCGCCGCATCCCGCCGCCACCTTCCCCCGGTGGCTGCCCGCCGAACTCACCGACGGCGGCGGGCAACTGGTGGCCGTCTCTGCCCGTCTCGCCACGTCGGCCGCGCCCGCCCACCTCACGGTCGAGGGATACGGCGGGGCTGAGGTGGCCGGGTGGGCCGGGCCGTGGCCGGTGCTGGAGCAGTGGTGGGACCGCGGCCGCGGCCGCCGCATCGCCCGCATGCAGATCACCACCGCCGACGGCCACGCCTGGCTGCTGGCCATCGAACACGGCCGCTGGTGGGCGGAGGCCCACTATGGGTGACGCGCACATCCTCCGCTTCCCCACCGCCCGCACCCACAGCGAGCGTGAGGACACCGGGCCGGGCTGGGCCGAGCTGCACGTCCACTCGGCCTTCAGCTTCCTTCAGGGCTGCGCACAACCCGACGCCCTGGTCGCCGAAGCCGCCCGCCTGGGGATTTCGGTGCTTGCGGTCACCGACCGGGACGGTCTGTACGCCGCGCGGCGGCTCGCCCAGGCCGCGAAACCGACCGGGATCGGCACTGTCTTGGGCGCCGAACTCACGCTCGCCTCCCCGGAGCTGGGCACGCCCGTCGTCCTGGCCCGCACCCTGGAAGGATTCCGGCGTCTGTCGGCGGTCATCAGCAGCGCGCAGCTGGCCGGCGCCAAGAGCGCCCCGGTCTACGACCTGGACGTGCTCTTTCGGGCGGCAGCCGCGGGGCAGTGGGCGGTGCTGCCTGGCTGCCCCCGCCCGGATGCCGACCGCCGCGACGTTGCCCTGGTGGCCCGCCGTCTTGCGCGCCTGGCCGAGGTCTTCGGAACCAGCAGCCTCTATGCCGAGCTGGTCAACCACCACCACCCGGAAGACTCCGTCGCCAACGACACCATGTACGTTGCCGCCCGCCGCCTCGGTGTCCCGGTCGTGGCCACCGGCGCCGTCCACTACCCCGCGCCGCGCCAGGCCCGTCTGGCCCAGGCCCTGGCCGCGCTGCGCCGCCGCGAGACCCTCGAGCGCGCTGCCGGGCACCTGGATGCGGCCCCGACCGCGCACCTGCGCTCGCCCGCCGAGATGACAGAGGCGCTCACCCGCTACCCCGGCGTGCTGGAGAGCACCCTGGAGCTGGGCCGCACCTCGGTCATCGACCTCGACCAGCTGCGACCCGAACTGCCCGGATACCCCACCCCGGCGGGGTACGACGAGGACGCGTGGCTGCGCTACCTCGCCGAGCGGGCCTGTACCACCCGTTACGGCGAGCGTGAGGAGACGTCCGTTGAGACCCGCGCGGCGTGGAAGCAGGTCGATCACGAGCTCGGCGTGATCGCCGAGCTGGGCATGTCCGGCTACTTCTTGATCGTCCACGACATCGTGCAGTTCGCCGTCGGCCGCGGCATCTGGTGCCAGGGCCGCGGCTCGGCGGCCAGCAGCGTCGTCTGCTACGTCCTCGGGATCACGGCCGTCGACGCCCTCAAGCACGGCCTGCTCTTCGAACGCTTCCTCTCAGTGGAGAAGGCAGGCCCCCCGGACATCGACATCGATTTCGAGGCCGGCCGCCGCGAGGAGGTCATCCAGTACGTCTACCAGCGCTACGGCCGCGATCACGCCGCCCAGGTCGCCAACGTCATCACCTACCAGCCCAGACTCTCCACACATGACGCCGCCCGAGTCCTTGGCTACCCGGCCGCACAGATCAGGGAGATGACCCGGCACATCCACCACACCCCGCCCGGCCCCGACGTCGACCTGCCCCCGGACGTGCGTGAGCTCGCCGCCCAACTGCACACCCTGCCCCGGCACCTGGGCGTGCACGTCGGCGGCATGGTCCTGACCCGCCAACCGATCGGCGAGGTCATGCCCACCGAATGGGCCACCGCCCAGGGCCGCTCCGTGCTACAGGGCGACAAGGACGACGTGGCCGCCGCCGGCCTCATCAAGATCGACCTACTGGGTCTGGGCATGCTCTCCGCCCTGCACACCGCCTGCGACCTGATCCGCGAGCACTACGGCGCCCGGCTGGACCTCACGTCGATCCCGGCCGACGACCCGGACGTCTACCGCATGATCGCGCGCGGCGACACGATCGGCGTCTTCCAGGTCGAATCAAGAGCGCAGGTCTCGACACTGCCGCAACTGAGGCCGGAGAACTTCAACGACCTCGCCATCGCCGCCTCGATCATCCGTCCGGGCCCGATCCAGGCCGGCTCCAAACACCCATTCCTGCGACGCCGGCGCGGCGAGGAACCCGTCACCTACCCCCACCCCCTCGCCCGGCGCGCCCTGGAGAAAACGCTGGGCGTCGCCCTGTATCAGGAGCAGGCGATGCAACTGGCCATGGACTGCGCCGGCTTCACCCCCGGCCAAGCGGACCGGCTACGCAAGGCGATGGCCGCCAAGCACGCCCCACAGAAGGTCGCCGAAATGCGCGGCCGCCTGATGGACGGCATGGCCGGCAACGGCATCCCACCCGCGGCCGCCGAACAGATCATCTCCATGATCGAGGCCTTCAGCGGCTACGGCTTCCCCGAAAGCCACGCCCAGTCGATGGCCCACATCATCTACGCCAGCGCCTGGATCAAGCACCACTACCCCGCGGCCCTGCTCGCCGGGATCATGGCCCATCTCCCGATGGGCTTCTACGACGTGCAAACCCTCATCCAGGACGCGCAACGCCGCCAAATCCCCGTCCGCGCCGTCGACGTGACCGCCTCGAGCGTGCACGCCACCCTCGAACCCGACGCGGAGAGCGGGCAGATGACAATCCGCCGCGGTCTGACCAGCGTCACCGGACTGAGCCCCGACACCGCCCGCGTGATCGTCGAAGCCCGGGCCGCGCAGCCCTTCGACAACCTGGAGGACTTCGCCCGCCGCACCCAGCTGCCCGCCCGCCTGATGGAACAGCTCGCCGGCGCCGGCGCATTCGACGCCTTCAGCGGCCACCGCCGCACCGCGCTGTGGGCGGCCGGAGCCTTCCCCCGCACGATCCAGCCCTACCTCCCCGGCCTCGGCATGCTGGCACCCACACCCGACCTGCCGCCGATGACGAGCGCCGAACAGACGGCCGCAGACCTGGCCACCACCGGAGCCAGCGCCACCACCCACCCCGTCCACCACGTCCGGCCCCACCTCGCACGCCGTGGCGCCGTGACCGCCGCGGCCGCGCGCGACCTGGCCGACCAGACCCGGGTCCGCGTCGGCGGCCTCGCCAAATACCTGCAGCGGCCTCCGACCGCAAACGGGGTGGCCTTCGGCGCCCTGGAGGACGAGACCGGCATGGTCAACCTCGTCTTCTCCCCACCCGTGTGGGAGCGCTGCCGGCGCACAGTCCTCGAAGCCCCCGCCGTCATCCTCGACGGACACGTCGAGCGGGCATACGACGCGGTCAACGTCATCGTCCACAGCGTGCAAGGCCTTGCCGTCCCCGCACCGGCCGTCCGCCGCCGTCTTTACGGGAGGTGACACAGCCAGAAGATCGATCCCGGTGTCCGGGGACAGTGACATTCCCGTCCACGCTGTCGAGCACACTGCGGACATACGCGGCGTCACTGGCCAGGCCGCGCAGCGGGTTCGCGGGAGCGATGACCGGATAGCCGTCCCACTGCAGACGCTCGACCACCCCGTTCCAGCTGGATGAGTCCGCGAACGCACCGTGGACCAGCACGATGGTGGGCTTGTTCTGCGACATGAGGTTCATGGCGGGGGTTCTCCTTGTCATCGGTGGCGCCGCGGTCGACGCCACCGTCTGCTCGCCCTGGACCTGTCTGTCCAGGGCGATGGGCGAGGGTGGGTGCGGGGACGAGCGGCTGGTGATGCCGGGGTCAGCGGTGGGGGGCGGGGGTGGAAGCTTGGTGACGGGAAGCCCGTGCGTGACAGCGAGGGACGACCCGTTACGGCGACGCGTGAACCGATCCTGACCCGCGCGTTAGCGGACGGTGGACGTGACGGCCTGCTCGTGAGCGCCGTACTCCGCCCTCCTGGGCGAGTGCGGCGCTCAGCTTCCGCGACAGCGAGGCCCCCAGAGACGGCCCCGGCCCGTGAATCGCTGCGGTGCCCCGGCGTTTTCGACTGCTACAGAGCGTCGATGGGGTGTCGGCCACAGCTTGTATGGGAAGCGCGTGCTACAGGCACCATGTGCGGTCGCCCGGCGGCCAGGTCCGGAGCGGGCGGCCTAGCGTCCCACGTGGACACTGTCGGACGCGGCCGATTGGAAGCCGTCACCGCCGTCGAAGTAGGCCCGGAAGTAGCCCGGGTGCTTCATGGTCAGATCGGTGGAGAAGCCGTTGCCCATGCCGTCCCATTGCGCCCTCACCGTGCTGAGCGTGGTCCAGGACTTTCCGTCCGGCGAATACTGGACGGCGACGTTGATGGTGCCCGGGTGAAATCGTCGAAGTCGATGTGCCCCTCTGTGTGAACGGTCCGGTGATCAGTGCGGCTGGCCGTGAAATCGCGGAAGTGCGAGGGCTGCAGCACGTAGACGTATGAGCTCTGCGCGCTGCCGTCGGAGATGAACGGGTCCTCGCTTTGGTGGGCGACCTGGAAGAAGCCCTCCCGCCACGGTGTGTACTCGCCGCTGAAGGTGCCGTCGGCAGCTGTGGTGAACCCGCCGACCAAGTCGTTGACGTCGAGGGACGACCCGAACAGGATTCCTCCCGAGACGCCGGCCAACGGCTCCCAGCCGTCGGCTGTCTGCTTCTCCAGACGCCCCGTCAGGGTGACCGACTCCCCCTTGTTGATGCGCTGCGCGCTGGTCTGGAGGATGTAGGGGATGGGGATCTTGTCAATGTCGACCTGCAGCGCTCCCGACTCGCCATAGACGTGCCCCGGGTAGGCACCGTCGTAGTAGTAGACGGCCTGAAGGGAAGCGGCGTTGTCCAGGTGCACTGTCACCGTGAAGCGCCCCTGTTCGTCGAAGGAAACGATGCCGGCCTGACCTCTGCCAGGTCGCCCACGGGATGCAGTTACTCCTGGCCGTCTGGGCTGGCGCCTGCACCACCTGCCACCGCGACACCTGCCTGACCAAGCCCCACCAGCGGCCTGGGGCGAGCAGCCGGGCGGGTCTCAGGGGTTCCCGAGCCCCGCGCGGCGGGCGCGCAGCATCGCGGCGGTGCGGTCCGGGGTCTGGAGTTTGGTGAGGATGTTCGAGACGTGGTTGGCGACCGTCTTGGGTGTGAGGGTCAGGTGGCGGCCTATACGGCTGTTGGGCCAGCCGTTGGCCAGCAGGGCGAGGACCTCGCGTTCCCGGTCGGTGAGTTGGGGGAAGGGGACCGTGGCCGGCTGCGGTTGGCTGAAGGTGCGCAGGACATGGCGGGCGACGTCGGGGCCGAAGACTGCGTCGCCGCGCGCGACGGCGCCGATGGTGCGCACCACGTCTTCCTGCTGGGCGCCCTTGAGGAGATAGCCGTGGGCGCCGGCGCGTAGGGCGGAGAAGATGAACTCGTCCTCGCCGTACATCGTCAGCATCACCACGGCGATGTCCGGGTGCGCGGCGGTGATCCGGCGGGTGGCTTCCACGCCGCCGATGCCGGGCATTGCGACGTCCATCAGCACCACGTCGGGCCCGAGCGTGCCGACGAGCGCGACGGACTCCTCGCCGGACGCGGCCTCGCCGATGACGTCGATGCCCTCCACCGAGTTGAGGAGGGCCGCCAGTCCGTCGAGGACGATCCGGTGGTCGTCGACGATGACGACCCGTACCGGCCGGTCCGGTTCGCTCATGGGTTGCTCCCGGTCAGGGCCGGGCCGGGGCCGTTCCCGGACGTGTCGTGCGGCGCTGGGCTGCCGGCCAGGGCGAGGGGCAGCTCGACGGCGACCCGGCCGCCGTCCGCGGTGGGGCCGGCGAGCCAACTACCGCCGAGCGCGGTGGCCCGCTCCCGCATCGAGGACAGACCGATCCCGGGAGGCCAGGTGGCATTGCCCGCACCGTCGTCGCGTATCTCGATGGCCAGCCGGTCGTCGCAGGCGATCGTCACCGTGCAGCGGGAGGCGCCCGCGTGCCGGGTGACGTTGGTGACGGCCTCGGTCACGATGCGGTAGGCGGCGATCTCCACGGCCGCGGGGAGCGCCGGCAGCGCAGTGGGAGCGGCGAGGGTCACGGGGACCGCGCACTGGCGCACCTGCTCGCGCAGCGCGGCAAGCAGCCCCAGCTCGTCGAGGATCGGCGGGCGCAGCGCGTACACGAGCCGGCGCAGGTCGGCGAGGGCCGCGGTCAGGTCGGCGCGGACGTCGCCGAGGAGGCCGCGGGCGCGCGGCAGGTCTCGTTCGGCGAGGTTGCGGGCGGCGTCGACCTTGTTCGCGGCGGCGGTGAGCACCGGGCCGAGGCCGTCGTGCAGATCGCGACGGAGCCGGCGCCGCTCCTCCTCCGCCGCGGCGACGATCCGTTCCCGGGAGAGCATCAGCGCCTCGGTGAGCAGTACGTTGCTGGCGGCCACGGCGATCTGCCGGGCGATGTCCTCCAGCAGCCGCGCCTCCCGGGGGGCGAGGCTGCGCTGCCCGGCGCGCAGCCCGGCCGCCAACTCGCCGATGGCCACGCCCTGGTGGACCAGCGGGAAGCGGGCGCCGGCCCCGTCGGGGGCTGGGGAGCCGTGGGCGATGCGGCGGATCGTGCCGTCCTCGATGCGTATCTCCAGGGCGGTCCACGGCAGTTGCAGCGTTGCGGCGACCGACTCAAGGAGGCTCGGCAGCAGTTGCTGGATGCTCCCGGCGGCCTCGAGCCGGGCGGCGATCCGGCCGATCACGGTGTACGGCTCGTCGCGCTCGCCGTACAGGAAACGGTTGACGATCCGCTGCACCCGCCCCCGGGCCGGGGCGAGCGTGAAGGCGGCGCCGAGCGCGGCGACGGCCGTCCAGGGCCCGCCGACCGCGGCGCCCAGCAGCGCCAGGACGCCGACACCGGCCGCGTAGACCCCGGCGACGAAGGCAGTGAGCAGGGTGTAGACGAGGGTGCGATTGAGGACGACGTCAATTCCGTAGACCTGGTGGGCGAGGACAACCGCCGCGACGACGACGAGCTCGGTCAGCACGCCCACGGTGGCGATCAGCTCACCGGCGGGCAGGGCGACCACGAACGGCGTCACCAGGATTCCGGCGATGTTCGTCACCGCCAGCCAGCGCAGTACCTGCCGCTCCTCGCCTCGGGCGCGCAGCCAGCGTACGACCATCACGACCGAGCCGAGGAGCATGCCGCTGGCGAACAGGGCAACCGGCTGCCAGCTGGGCAGCAGGCCGAGGTCCAGCGGGTTGCGGAGGTGGCGGTAGGGGGCCGTGATGTCACCCGCGGAGAAGGGGGACAGCAGCCCGTAGAGCCAACCGCCCCCGCACATCGCGATGCTGGCGAGGGCCAGCCACCTGGTCCGCCCGCGCGGCAGTCTGCCGTACGGGAACGTGGCCCAGACCACGACCATCAAGGGGTTCTCCAGCGGCTCCCCCCACAGGGCGGCCACGGCCGCGGTCGTGGCCCCCGGCAGTTGGTGGCCGCCGCCGACCGTGAACACCAGCCAGCCGAGGCCCGCGACAGCCAACCCGTGGCCGATCGCGGTGGCGAGCGCCAGCCAGCCGAAGACGACGTCGGGTCGCCGGGAGGCCAGCAGCCAGCCCGCGACGGCGAACGCCAGCGTCAGCAGGAACTGGCCCCAGCTGTGCGAGCCGGTGGCGCTGTCGCCGTTCGGCGTCTGGGTGTGGCGGTTGAGGACGGCCAGCACTGCGCCGAGTACGGCCAGCGCCACCGCCGAAAACGCCACGGTGTGCGCGATCAGCCGACGAGCTGGCCGCCCCGCTGCGGAAGAGCCGTCGCCGGCTGGGCGGTTCACGACTCACATTGTGCCCGCGACCCGTTCCCGGGGGACCCGGGAGGACATCCCGACCCGACCGGGAACCCGAACTCATCCCGGCGGGAAGTCGGTGTCCGCACGATTCCCCTGCTGTTGTGGCCCGTTCGCTGGGGCCCGTTCGTTCACGGATCCACGGAAGAAGGGGAGTTCCCCGTGTCCACATCACCCATCGCCCGCGCCCTCGCCGCAGCCTGCCTGGTGGCCACCGGCATCGCCGCCGTCCTGTCGAGTGCCCTGACCCCGAACGCCAGCAGCTCGTCCGGGGCCAGGATCGACGCCTTCGCCGCGCATACGGGGAGCGTCGGTGCCGCGCTCACCGCCGATGTCTTCGTCGTGCTCCTCGGCGCGGCCACCGTGCTCGCCGCGCTGCTCGCCTGGCGGGCCTCGCCGAAGCTGGCCGGGGTCGCCGGGTGGCTGGGCATGATCTCCGGCAGCGCCATGGTCTTCCTCGTCGCGCTCGACTTCGCCACGCACGCGGCCGTCGGTGTCGACCGCAAGGCCGCGAGCGGGTTGCTGGACAACATCACCGGCACCCCGCAGTTCGTGCCCTTCCTGGTCCTCGGGCTGCTCGGCGGCGTGGTGGCGATGGTGTGCCTCGGCATCGCCCTGTGGCGCAGCCGCGCCGTTCCGCGCTGGGCGGCGGTGGCACTCATCGCCTACGCGCCCGCCAATGTCCTGACCGCGGACGCCGGCTCCGTCCCCTTCGCCGTGGCCAACGCGCTGCTGCTGGCGGGCTTCGTGGCCTGCGCCGTGGCTGTCGTCCGCGACGGACTTCCGAGCTTCACCGCGGACGCTCGGGAATCCCGTCCGACGACGCAGGCGGTGAACGAGGCCCCCGCACTTTGACCGAGTGCGCATTGACCGGCCGGGGTGTTGCGGGTGGTGGGGGGATCCGCAACGCCCCGGTCCTACGCGTTGCTTGGATCGCTCTGGTCGAGCAGGTCGGTGCTGTGGAGCTCGATCGGCTTCCCGATGCGGCGCAGGATCTCGGCCACGGGCCGGGCGTCCTGGCGGCGGCCGCTGCGCAGACGCAGACCGACGTGGTCGGCGGCGGCTTCTCTCGGGCCGATCACGGGCGGGTGCCGCTGTGCGGCGTGTGTGAGGCGTGGTGTCGGGGCGAGGGGGTCGCGGCCCTGTGCCGCGCTGCCGCGGAGGTCCCGGGTGTCAGGGTGGTTGGGAGCGCCAGGGATTTTGCGGGACGCCCCGGCATCGGCCTGAGTTTCAGGACCGCGGCGCCGGCGGCGTGTGGGTGTTCGGCACGAGGTCCCTCGACTGCGTGGGCTGCGAGGAGGTGGCGCTGCTTCGCGCCGGAGTCGTCGGCAAGGTCGCTGAGACACCGAAGGATTGACGCTCCGTCAGTATAGGGGGCGGCCGCTTGCAGAAGTCCACACGCAGGACGCGGGGCAGTTTGATTGCCCTCGCTCTGGAGTCGCCCATGACGGTGGTCATGGCACCTCGTTCCGGGAGGCTCTCGTGCGCAGGGGCTGACGGCGGCCACGGGAGGCGACTCGCGCAAGCTGCACATTGGCGGTAGCTGAGTGGTCCGTCGCTACGCCCACCCAGCCGCTGGCGTCGCCGATCGGCATGCTCACCGCAAACATGCGGCAGTCCCGCGCGGCGTGCGACGAAGCGCGGGACCGCCATGCCCTGCCGTCCTGTCAGAGCCGGGCACTGGAACAGTACGAAGCGCACCCTGGCTGTGCACGCTGAGCAGCGCGTACGAGTGAGTGCCCGCCGCCGATGCTGCCCCGGCTGGGCTGGGAGGGCATCCCGTCCATGCTTGTTGCCGTTCGGGCACGGCCGCGACGGACGCTGCTGTCACGATCACGGGGACGCGCAGGACCCAGGCAGCCCGCATCGCGGGACAGTCGCGCCCCACCTGCAGGTGCTCGGCCCGCCCTGCGGGACGGGTACGTCGACGCACACCCCCGGCGCGTAGGTGCTACACCGTCGCCGAGGGCGAACACCGGCGAAAGCTGCGCGCGTTTGTAGAAGTCGACCGCAGTACCATGAGCGGCGAGCGGCTGGCCGTGAAACTGATCGAGTACGCGCGCCTGTTCCAGCACGAGGCCCAGCCCGTCGGCCGGCGCAAGCCGGCCGGCACCGGTCCTGCCTGGCTCCGCTGGTATCCGGTCTTTCCGCGCGTGCTTTTCGTGCTGACGGGTGCGGCCCGAGCCAGGCTGGAGAATCGCATGAGCGATCTGCAGGCCATGGTTGCCCACCACCCGCTCGTAGCGACCCTCGCCGGTGAAGTCCGCCTCGGAGCTGCTGTGCTCGAAGACCTTGAGCAACACGGTCCCGCCCATGCCGTGTGGATGCCTCTGGCCGGCGGCCGGCCTCGCCCGTGGACAGACCTGTGAGTCCCCCGCGCGGGCGATAGCTGTTGATCGGCCTGCCGCCCCAGGACACCGGTCCTGGGGCGGCAGGCGTTTGTCCGGCGTCGCTGTCAGGCACTCTGGCACAGGGGCGGCAGGAGTCCGTCGCCCGGCCAGAAGGGTTGTTCGGCCGCGAAGCCGGTGAGGGACATGCCGACCTCAGTCAGGACCTTGGTGCGGTCGTCCGGTCCGTAGACGGTGAACTCCCCGGCCGCAGCGTCGAAGGCACGCACCTGGCTCTCGGGGCCGGTGCAGATCAGGGCCCTGGCGACTTCGGGAAGTCCGAGGCTGAGAGCGTCGCACATCTGTGTCTGCACGAGGTGCACCAGGTCGGTGGTGACGCGTTCCCAGTCGCCGACCGTCGGCCAGTCGGCGCCGCCGTCGAGTTCGTGGGTGAGGGTGGCCAGCGGGATGATCTCGCCCGGCTGCCGTCCTTGGGTGAGGAGGTCGTGGATCCGGGTGCCGTCGGGCTGGAGTACCCGCGGGTGGAGCAGGGTGTCGGCGGCCACGAGGGTGGTGTTGATCTCCTGGGTTCCGGGGCCTGGATAGTAGGGCTCGTGTGCGAAGAGCAGGTAGACGTCTGAGGTGCGGGCAGCGGCGTTGGGCTCGGGCATGACGATTGTTCCCTCCAGCGGTGACGTGCCGGGCGTGTGTTGAGGTGCTGGCCGTGTCGACCGGGTGCCAGGCGGCCGCCTCGGCTCGCGGACCTGGTCCGCGTTGTCCGGCCCGGCCTGGGCGGATGCGTGCTTGAGGATCTGGGCGACCTGGTCGGCGAGCTGGAGCATCAGCCGTTCGCGGGCAATGAGTTCACGCGAGGTCGAGCGGGTGTCGTGGGTCTGGAGCAGTCTTGTGGCGTCCCATAGCAGTTGCTGACCGATCTCGGCCGACCGGCGTAGCTCGTAGCGGTCGCTGCCGACGGCGGCCTGGACGAGGCAGGTGTGCAGTGCGGCGAGGCGCTGGAGGTAGCGGCAGGCGCTGGCGCCTTCGACGCTGCGGACGTGTTCGCGGGCCCGGGTGTCCAGCGTGGCCGGCAGGTGTTCGGTGAGCAGCGGCGCGAGCAGGATCGCTGGCAGCGCGACGTCGGCGGGGATGCCGTCGGCCATGGCGAACAGGCCGGTGATCAGGCTGAAGAGCGCGACCACGACGGCAGTGAAGCGCAGCGAGCCGGGGATGCCGGGGGCCAGGCCGATGCGCCGGGCGGGGCGCCTGGTCAGCCAGCGCAGGGCCAGGCACTGTGTACGCGTCGCCGATGGGGTGAGGACTCCGATCTGGTAGGGGAGTTCGGGTTGGGAGCCGTCGCCTGGGACGGTCCAGGCGAGCCAGCCCCACCGGGTGCGCTCGTAGACGAGCACGGGTTCGCACTCGGCTGTGCACGTGTGGTGGCGGACGTGGCGGGTTCGCAGGGCGCGTGCGTGTTCCGCCTCCCACCGGCCCGGGTCGGCGGTGAAGGGATGCCGGTGCTGCGCGAAGCCGGGTGGCGGTGGTGTGGGGCGGGTGTCGGTCACGGGCTGCTTCCTTCCGGTTGGTCGGTCAGGCGGAGGAGCACGTCGTGCAGCGGCCGTCGCCGTCGGGGTGCGCTCGCTTGCGAGTCGGGCCGGGGCAGGTGCGGCACAGCGGCCAGCCGAGGCAGGTCGGGCAGAGGTCTTCGCCGGGGGCGGTTGCAGGCACGCCGCAGCCTGCGCACTCGACGAGGGCCCGATAGGTGAGGGCCTGGGTCACGGAGTGGGCGGCGGCCGCTGTTGATGACCGCTCTGTGGTCGTCTGCGCGAACGGCTCGTCCAGCGGGGCCGCGTCGTGCCGGGCGGCGGTGGCGGGCGGGGGGTGGGCCTGGGCGGCGCGGAGCCGGGCGGCGATGATCGCGCCGACCGAGGTGCGCACCGGGTTCGGCAGGGACCGGCCGGTGATGACGTGGCGCAGCTGCTCGGCGCTCCAGCCGGAGTCCATCATCACGGTCGCCACGCGGCCCTGGTCGGTGAGCGCCGGCCCGGTCAGCAGCAGTTCAGGACGGCTCGCCCCGATCTCCAGCAGCAGTCGGATGCCCGCGTGCATCTCGTCTGCCGGGGGCGGCGGCTTCGGCGACGTTGTCGCGTCCGATGGGGCCGTCCTTGCGTTCGTGCGCGCGGCGTCGCCGCGGTCGCACGGACGGAGGGGGTTGGTCTTCTGCTGGTTGGTCTTCTTTCTGTTGGTGTTCTTAGTGCCGGGATCAGCCAACGTAGGCTCAGCCAATCTTGGAAAACCCGACTCTGGTTGCGACCTGGGGTTTTGTAGGGCGGGCAGGTCGGTGATGACGTACAGCGCCTGGCCGAGCGTGCCGTCGGGGTTGCGCTCGCGGGTGCGGTAGAGGAATCCGTGCCGCTCCAGATGCCTGAGCCCAGTGGTGACCGCGTCGACGCCTTCGCGGCCGCGGCGCACCAGTTCGGCGACGGTGACCTGCCAGCCATCCCGGTGCGTGCTGACGTACCCGAAGATCCCCTTCGCTTTGAAGGAAAGCCGGCTGTCGCGGAAGAGGCCGTTGGCGATCTGGGTGAACTGGTCGGCCGCCATCACCCCGCGCCGGATCCCCGCCCCGAAGCCGACGGCGTCGTCTTCGATCGTGAGGGTGGAGGTGGCTTCCAGCAGGGCGACGTCGAGGGTGGCGGGGCGGTCGGTGATCGAGTAGACGACCTCGCCGAGCGTTCCGTTCGCCCGGCGCAGGCGTTCGCGGATGAGGTAGCCGTACCGTTCCAGTTCCTTCA
Organism: Streptomyces sp. CA-106110; assembly: GCF_050936285.1. Lineage (NCBI taxonomy): Bacteria > Bacillati > Actinomycetota > Actinomycetes > Kitasatosporales > Streptomycetaceae > Streptomyces > Streptomyces sp. CA-106110. The sequence continues at coordinate 326,537 of NZ_JBNJNB010000002.1, forward strand.
GGCTGGCGCGGACCGCCTCCCGCCCGTCGGGCCCCACGGCAACGAGGTGGGCGAGGGTGACCTGCCAGCCGTCTCGGTGCGTGCTGACGTACCCGAAGATCCCCTTCGCTTTGAAGGAAAGCCGGGAGTCCCGGAACAGCCCGTTGGCGATCTGGGTGAACTGGTCGGCCGCCATCGCGCCGCGGCGGACGCCTGCCCCGAAGCGGCTCACCGCCGTACCACCGAAGCGGGCCGCGCGCGATGGCCCAGGCAGCGCACCGGGCCCGCCGAGGTGGGGCGGTCGGCGGGGGCCCTGGGTGCGCGGGCGTGCGTGTGTTCCATACCGTCAGCTCACCCGCCGACCCCGACCAGGGGGACGGCCACGAGCCCCGACCATCGGTCACGATCCGGCAACGTAGCCGTCTAGCTGCCGTGGTCGGGCTCATGGTCTGGGGCGACCACGGGCTCGGACATGGCCGGGCGGCGTCGACAACCGCCGTGAAGGCGGCGGGGACAGGGAGCCGTCCGGGACGATCCGGGGACGGCGCAGAGAGACAAGCCACACAGGATTCGCGCGCTCGTCGCTTCCCAAAGCCGGCAGCTGGGATGCACATGCCCACTGCGCAGGACCCCGGCCGCGTTGCGCAGCCGTATGCGCAACGCGAGCCGCACCCACCCGTTGTGCAGCCGCGATTACGCAGACCTGCGAAACACCGTGGTCGAGTTCATGGTCGGCCGGTCACGAGCCCTACCTCGGCAGCGGCGGGCGGGTGTTGCTGAAACGTGACCGATAGTCGAGGGCTGTGGCTGCTGGCGGTCTGTGCCGACCGAGCTCACCCGCGACGGTCAGGCAGAGGGCCCAAACTGAACGCAGCGGCCCTCAACGGCGCGCAGAAGATCAGCCGTAGCCGTTCTCCTTCTTGCCCGCGTCGAAGGCCGTATGGCGGCCGGTAGCGACCCGGTCGCATGCACCGGTCGATGTTGCCTGCCGGAGTCGGGAGGAGATCTCCGACGCCGAGGCCACGCCGGCGATTGCAACACCCAACCGTGTCCCACCAGGAAGGCGTCCCCCAGGGGCTGTTCGCGTCAGTTCGAGCCGAAGACCTCGACATCGCACTTGGCTGCGCCACTGCGCTTGATCCGCCCATCGCAGGTGATCAGCGGGACGCCGAGGGATTCGGCGAGCGCGACGTACTGTGCGTCATAGGCGCTCAGGTTGGCGTAGAGAGCACGAACTCGTTCCCACAAGGGGAGGGTGTCGTGCTTGGCCAAGGGCAGTGCCGTGAAGTCGGTCATGGCCTTGGTCACCTGCTTCTCGGTGAGCTTGCCCCCGCGCTGCATCCCGAGCAGCGCCGATTGGATTTCGTAGTCGATCAGCGTGGGGGCGTAGACGGTGACGGCTTCCCCAACGCGCCTGCGGACGGCGCTACCGGTGGCGCCGTAATGGGTCAGGAAGACCACCAGCGCCGACGTGTCGATGACGATCAACGGCCCAGCCGCCCCTCGTCGATCGCTGCCAGTACATCATCGGTGGTGTACTCCGCGGCCGCTTCGCGCTCCAGTCGTGCAGCCATCTCCGTCATGGTCGGCTTGGTGGCCTCTCTGGCGATCAGTTCTTGCATGTACGCCTGGAGGGACTTCCCGGCCTGGGCTGCACGGGTCTTGAGGACGCGGATCTGATCTTCGGGCACGTCCCGGATGGTAAGCACACTCATGTCTGCATTTTAGCGCAAGATTCTGCATTATGCAGAGTCGGTGGTCTGGTCGCGACCCTGCATGTTCTTCGCGGTCTTCCTGGGTGCGTCCGGTGCCGCAGTCGATTGCGGTACGCACTCCGCAGCGCCGAGGAGTTCGGGGCCGGGGCCGTGCCCGGCGCACTGGGTCCAGCAGAACGTGGGCTCGGCGTCGTCCGTTAACGCGGACTCGGCGTAGGCGTCCACAGTTCGGCCTCGGCAGTGATGTTGTGCGGTACGGGCACAGCGCGTTCCTTCGGGTCGCCGAGATGTGGGGGCCGCCCTCGGGGTGCCGTCGCTCGGGGAGCAGTCCGTGCCTTGATGGTCCGCAGCTCGTGGTCGGGCCGACCACGCCACCTTCACCCCAGTGCGCAGCGGTTGCGCAGATCGACTGCGCAGCCCGGACAGGCGGTGCGCAATCGATCTGCGCAACCGGCCGAGGACCCTGCGCAGTCGGCTTACGCGGTGCGGCTGCGCAGTCGGCCCGAGGATTCCTGATCTTCTGGTGCGCAGGTCCGGGTGGCGCACTGCGCAGGCGCCCCGGGCGGGGTCTGAGCGGCTTCCGTCCGCGCAGCGGGGGCGGGCCCGTTGGCCGAGCGTCACGTGGGCGCCTAGTAGGGCTTGGTTACCTTGGGTGAGTAGCGGTGTGTCGTCTCTCGGAGGTGAGGGGAATGACACCGCAGGAGCTCACGGAGGCCCAACAGCGGTTGGAGTCGCTCGCGGCCGAGGTGTTCGGCTCGTTCGGGCGGGTGGATCAGCGGCGGTGGGGCGAGCGGTATGTGCGGGGGCTGCTGGGCGCGGGGCGGCGCAAGTCGATGGAGCCGATGGCCGCCCGGCTGGGGGTGGACCGGCAGGGCCTGCAGCAGTTCCTGGCCGACTCCCCGTGGTCGCACCAGATGGTGCTGGCCGAGCTGGCCTGGCGGATGGAGCCGGCCATCCACCCGGCAGCCTGGGTGATCGACGACGTGTCCTTCCCCAAGGACGGTCATGCCTCCCCGGGGGTGGCCGCGCAGTACTGCGGCGCGCTGGGCAAGACCGCCAACTGCCAGGTCGCGCCGAGTCTGCACCTGGTCACCGACGCCGCCTCCTGCCCGGTGAACTGGCGGCTGTTCCTGCCCGCCGAATGGGATCCGGCCACCGCAGACGAGCCCGAGAGCGCCGTCCTGCGGCGCCGTCGGGCGCGCGTCCCCGATGAGGTCGGGCACGTGCCGAAGTGGCAGCTGGCCGTGGACATGGTCGACGAGCTGCGCTGCTGGGGCCTGGATCCGCCGCTGGTGGTGGCCGACGAGGGCTACGGGCAGGACGGGGCCTTTCGCCTGGCACTGGAGGAGCGGGAGATCGCGTATGTCGTCGGGGTGCGGTCGGATACCGCGGTGTTGCCCCAGACGGCGGCGCGCACCGCCCCGCCGTGGTCGGGCACCGGGCGGCCGCCGGTGCCCTGCTACCGGGACAAGCCGGTGTCGGTCCGCGAGATCGTGCTGGCCGCCGGGCGCGGCGCACGGCACCGCGTCACCTGGCGGCGCGGCTCGAAGGGGCCGCTGCGCTCGTACTTCGTCGCGCTGCGGGTCCGGCCGGCCGGAGCGCGGGTCCGCCGGGCGCACCCCGGTGAGGACCTGCCGGTGTGCTGGCTGCTGGCCGAGTGGCCCGCCAAAGAGCCGGAGCCGACCAAGTACTGGCTGTCCACCTTGCCCGCCCACGTTCCCCTGCGGCGCCTGGTGCGGCTGGCGAAGATCCGCTGGCGGGTCGAGCACGACTACCGGGAATTGAAGACCGCCCTGGGGCTGGGCCACTTCGAGGGACGCACCTACCAGGGCTTCCTGCGACATCTCACGCTGGCCTCGGTGGCGCAGGCGTTCTGCACCCTGGAGCGACTGTGCCCGCCAGCACCGGCCACGGTCTGACGATCTACCAGGTCGTGGCCGGGCTCCAAGTCCTCCTCGTCTGCTGGGCCGGGGCGTGCCCCACCTGCCGAAGACCCTGGCCCTGATACGACACGCTCGCCCCCTACCTGACCAAGCCCTACTAGACGAGTCTGTCCGAATACGTTCAGTGATCGAAGGCGGTCAGCGAGCGGCTGACCGCCTGGCCGGTCTGGAAGTTGTGCCAGATTGCGGCGGCCAGCGCCAGCACGCGCTGAGCGACTCGAACGGTGACGCCCTCATGGGTGCGTGCGCCGTGTTGTTCCAGGTCGAGTTGGCCTTTGAGGGTGTCATTGACCGACTCGATGAGCTGGCGGACCTTCTTCAGCATCGGCTCGCCCGGACGCAGAACCTCCGTCTTACGGGAGGGCCGCAGCAGCGTGATGCCCTGTTCGGACAGTGACCGCTCGAACGGCTTGGACGCGAAGCCCTTATCGGTGATCAGCAGCAGGCCGGGCCGCTCATGGACCAGACGGGCGTCGATCTCCAGCATGGCGGCCAGCACCTCCCGCTCGCCGAGCTTCGGATCGGCCAGGGCCCACAGGACCGGCATCCCGGCCGGGGTGCACACCAGGTACAGCCGCAGCCCCCAGAAGTACCGCGAATGCGACGCGCAGTAGCCGTAGTTCGCCCATCCCGCCAGCTCCGACCGCCTGACGGTGGGACGGGACATCCCGCACGGCACCGGGGTCGAGTCGGCGATCCACACGGTGTCGTGCCAGAAGTCCGTGTCCTTCGCCAGCATCCGGATCACGCGCTTGATCTGTGGCAGCGCGGCCCGCAGCCGTTTGTTGTAGCCGGAGTCCTGCGGGATGAACGGGAACAGTGGCCGGTAGTGCGCACGCAGGTGCCGCAGCCAGCGGGCCTCGCAATGGAAGCCCAGCAGTGCCTGCATGACGGCCAGGCACAGCAACTCCGAGTGACTGAGCTTCGGCGGCCGTCCGGGCAGGCGGGCGATCCCCGCCCACTCGTCGTCGATCTTCACGTACAGTGCGGTCACGAGGGTGTTCAGTTCTGTCGTCACAAACGGATCTTGAACACCCTCTCTTCATGCCCGCAGACGTTTGGACAGACTCGTCTAGCGGTCACCGACACGGCGACCGTGGGCCGGACGCGATGTCCTGTCCTCGGCTCACGGCCAGCCCGTGGTCAGGCCTGTGGTCGGGCCGACCACGGACTTCGTGTCCCCATCGTGACCTTGGTCGGGGGTTCGTGGTCGGTGGTCGGGTCGGGGTCGGCGGGTTTGCTCAAGGTCAGCAACATCCGTTCTGACCTGGGAGTTTCACCATGTCCCCTGGCAAGCAGGCCTCACCGAGCGAGTCTGCTGCTGCGATGGCGGCCGGTGCCCGGCTGGAGGCGATGCGGCGCCGCGTACGGCTCTCGCGCGTGGCGGTCTGGACCGTCATCGCGGCCGGCCCCGTCGCCCTGTGCGTCGCCGTCGCCTCCACCCCGACCACGGTCCAAGCGGCTACCCCGGCCAAGCCGACCGCCGTACGCACCACGTCGGCCGCCGCCGACCCAGGCGGCTACGCGCAGGTGTTCCTCAGCGTCTGGTTGCGCAGCAGTGCCAACGACGCGACGACTGCGCAGGCGCGGCTTGCGCAGTCGATGGCGCCGGACGTCGAGCTGCCCGACCCGGCAGCGGGTGCGCAGTCAAAGCCGGAGTCGGTGACCGCGGTGCGCAGTGCGCAGCGCACCGGCGGGGTGTGGTCGGTGACGGTGGCTGCGCAGTATGCCGACGGTTCGGTGCGCTACTACGCCGTGCCGGTGGCCGCCGACACCTCGGGCTCCTCCTTCACAGTGACCGGTGCGCCCGGCGTGGTGGCCGGCCCGGCCCGGGCCGAGGTGCCCAAGTCGCCGTACGACATAACCGTCCCGGAGGGCGATCTGCCCTCCGCCGTCGGGGAGTTCCTCGCCGCCTACCTGACCGGTGCCGGCGAGGTCGACCGCTACCTCGCGCCCGGCGTGAAGCTCACCGCCGTCTCCCCCGCCCCGTACAAGGCGGTCGCCGTCGAGCAGGTGTCAGCAGTCGAAGATGCCGCGGCCGCCGCCACGGCGCCCGCCGATGGCACGGCGGTGCATGTCCTCGTTCGGGTGGAAGCCCGCGATGCCGGCGGTAGGTGGCCACTGGCGTACGAGCTCACGCTCAAGTCCCGCTCCGGCCGGTGGGAAGTCGCGGCGCTGGAGTCCGGGACCGCTCGGGACGGGGGTGCCCAGTGAACACGGCGCACAGCTTGATACTCGCTGGGCAGTTGGACGACCTCGGCAACTCGTGGATCAACATGTTCAAGGAGTGGGCGACCAACGGTCTGAAGGCCGGTCTGGCCGTCCTCGTCGTCGTGATCATGGTCCAGAGGTTCAGTCTCAAGGCAGGGATCGGCGCTCTGCTGTTGATGATCATCGCGCTGGGGCTGTACAACTCCCGCGACAGCCTCGCGAACATGTTCGAGGACGAGGTCAAGAACCCGGCCAAGGGCGCGCCTGCCATTCCTGGCGTCGTCCAGTACGACCTCCCGGCTTCCGGTGACCACTCACCGGCCGTCGGAGGCCGGCTGTGACCGCGGCGGCAGCGCGGGTGGGCCGCTTCTACACCTCAGCCCGCCGCCACCCCTGGGTGCTGGGCAAGGTCGCCGACTGGAAGATCCCCCTCGGCCCGTACACCCCCGCGCAGATCGCGGTCGCTGTCGCGGGCGGCTTCCTTCTGGTCAAGACGATCGGCTGGTGGTCGTGGATGGGGCCGGTCCCCATCATCGCGTGGGTGCTGGCGATCTGGGCGGTGCGCCGACCGAAGATCCGGGGCCGGGCCCCGATGCAGGCCGCGTTGGGCTGGGTGCTGCTCGGCTGGCAGCCGAGGGGAGGCCGCATCGGCGGGCGTGCCGCCCGCGACCGAGCGCCCCGAGCCTTGTTCGGCAGCTTCACCATCGAGGTCGCGCCCACGCCGGACCCCGCCGTGAAGGCCACGCCCTCCCGTGCGGCTCGGCTGTGTGCGCCTCTAACGCCGCTCCCGGGCCCGGCCGCTGCTCCCACGATGCCGGTGGCGCCGGTATCGGGTGTTCGGCAACTGCTCGCCGTCGCCCATCAGGGGGGTGCGCGGTGAGGGTTGCGATCCGTCACATCGCCGGGCACCTGGTGTGGTCGACGCAGGGCAGCGTGTGGGCCCTCTATCGCCTTCACCCGGGGCCGGACGCACAGGGACAGCGCGAGGAGAGCGTCCAGGGCACCCATGTGCCCGCCGCAGTCCGTGACGAACAGTTCGCCAAGATCACACATTTGGTGCGGTCGCTGTCCGGAGCTCCGCGGTTGTTCGGTTGGTGCGCGCAGGTCGATCCGGGTGAGATCGCCCTGCGCATGATCGAGGGCATCGAGCCGGCCGAGCAGGTGCCGGGTGCGGGCCGGCACCCGTGGGTGGAGAACGTCGAGGCCACCTTGGATCTGCTGGACGACCAGGAGATGCACCGCCGCACCCTGTGGCTGGCCGTGCCCCTGCCGACCGAGGCAGGCGGCCTGCAGGTGTCGGCGTCCCTCGGCGCGGCGTGGGCCGAGATCGCGCCGATGGTGGGCCTGCGGCCGGTGCCGGTGGCGCGGCGCGAGGTGGGTGCCTACCGCGAGCAGGCCTTGGGGGTGGAGGCCGCGCTCGCCGGCGGCGTCGCTTTCCGCCCGGCCCGTCCGGCGGAGATCGTGTGGATGATCCAGCACGCCCTCCACCGTGGCCTGCCGGAGCCGCTCTTGGCGGAGGCCGAGACCAGTGCGCTGTATGGCGGGCAGATCCAAGGCGGTGTGCTGCGCTCCCCCAGCTACGCCGACCTCGGCCAGGTCCGCCTGCAGGAAGGCGGCCTCGACCCCGAACTCGACGACATCGCCGAGCTCAAGAACGCGGGAAGCATCACGAGGTCGGGCCGCAAGGCCTGGTGGCGGCTGAACACCGGTTCACCGTTGGGGCGGCGCTGGCTGCAGGTCGAGTCCGACGCAGGAGTCGGCTACCAGGCGCAGTTGGCGCTGGCTGAGTGCCCGCCCGCGGTCAGCCAGGATGCCGCGGATCTGTTCGCCCAGCTGGAGATGCTCGACTTTCCCGTCGACTACACCGTCGACCTCACCTTGGTGCCGGCGGAAAAGGCGCGGGATCAGGTGCGGCGCAAGAAGAACGAGCTGATCGACCAGGCCGACCAGTACGACGCCCGCCCCACCGGCATGCCCGCGTCCCTGACCGAGGCCGCCCGCGACCTGGGCGAGTTGGACGCCCGTCTCTCCCGCACCAGCGTGGAGGTCGAGGTGCAGTCGGTGACCGTGCTGACGGTGTGGGGGCCGACCGCCGCCGTCTGCGACGCCCGGGCCAGGGCCCTTGCCGCGCTGCTCGGCGGCGCCGACTACCGCGCGGTGCGCCCGGCCGGGCTGCAGGAGGCCCTGTTCACCCTGGGGCTGCCCGGCACGGTGCGGCCTGGGGTGGTGCGGGAGTTCACCCAGCATCAAGTCTGCGAAGACTGGGCGCTTTGCGGCGCTTTCACCACCGCGGAGGTCGGTGACCCGGGCGGGATGTTCCTCGGTATCGACCTGGACTGCGGTACCACCCGCCCCGTCATGATCAACGTGGCGGATGCGCCCAAGGTCGACGCGTCCGCTTCGATGGGCATCGTCGGGGATCTCGGCGCGGGCAAGAGCGTCCTGCAGAAGTTGATCGCGGAGGCGGTGTGGGCGCGCGGCGGTTGCGTCATCTGTATCGACCGCACCCCGGTCCGGGAGTGGGCCGCCTTCGCCCGTACCGCTGCCAAGGGCCGCGTCCAGATCATCGACGCCGCCCAGGCTGAGGTGTCCATCGACCCCCTGCGGTTGTTCGACGGGCCGGAGGGCCGCCACTACGCCCTGTCCTACCTCACCCTGCAGCTCGGCATCGGCCCGATGAGCACAGGCGGCGAGGTCCTCCACCATGCCGTCGAGCAGGCCGCCGCCGGCCCCCGGCCGTCCATGCACCGCGTCCTTGAGGTCCTTAAGGAGATGGCCACGCGCGAGGTGGGCAAACGGCAGGACGCGGCAGCGACCCTCGCCGGCCTCATCCGGGTCGTCGCCAGCAACTCCCTGGCCCGCATGGTCTTCGACCCGACGCTGCCGCCGGTGCGGTTGGACGCCTCCAGCACCACCGACATGATCGTGATCACCACAACCGGTCTGAAGCTGCCGCCCAAGGCCGCGTTCGACAAGCCGGAGGTCCTGCAGCAGCAGCCGCTGGAGGCGCTGATCGGGCGTGCGGTGCTCTACCTGATCGCCGCAATCGCCCGGCAGAGGGCGTTTAAGGACCCGGAGCGGTTCACCGCGGTGGTCCTGGACGAGCTGTACTGGCTCACCTCGTCTGCCGAAGGCACCGCCCTGGTCCATGAAATCCTTCACGACGGCCGCAAGCACGGCGCCGGTCTGCTGGGCGCGTCCCATGACGCCCTCGAGCTCGGTCCCGATCGCGGGCTGATGGCTTACCGCGCGCTCGCCCGCACCGCCGATCGTGAACGCGCCCGTCGCGGCCTGGAGTTCGTCGGGCTCGACCCGAACGATCCGGAGCTTTTGCGGCTGGTGACCACCGGTCTGTCTCCCGTCGGCCAGAGGGGCCGGGAGGGCGAGTTCCTGCTGACCTGCCCGCGGCAGAACACCGGCCGTATCAAGGTCTCCATCCCCCGCATTGCTCGTATCACCACCTCCATCACCACCACGCCAGGGCGCCGCACGAGCGCTGCCTCACCGTCCGTGCCGGAGCCGCTCGCCGGTGAGGCCGCGGATGCCCGTCCGAAGGAACACCTGTGATGACCACGTCTTCCTGGGACCGCTGGTGGCGCGTCGCAGCCGCGAGCGTCCTCACCGTGTTCGCCGTCGTGGCTGCCGCAGTCGTTCTCGCCCTCGGGGTGGGCGTGCCGCAGGCGTGGTGGCCGCACACCGGACGGGCCTTCGCCGCCGACGCCCGCCCCAAGGGCGATGATCCGTGTGGCCTGATCGTGGGCCCGGCCACGGCGTACTGCGAGCGCGGCGCCGCACGATCTGCATCCGCCGGCCGGCCGGACGGGGCAGGTGGCGCGTGGAGGCTCGTGTCTGCCGGTGCTGGTGTGGGTGCTCTCGTGGTGTGGCGGCTGCGCGGCACTGCCGGGCAAAGGCGGCGCTGACGTGCTCCGTCCAGACCGCGCGATGCTGCGTTCCGTCGGCTTCGTGGTGCTGCTCACGGTCGTGTTCGTCCTGGTCAACACCCAGGTCGTGTATGCGGCCGGCAGCAACAGCGAGAGGGGGGACCTGCTCGCTCCGCTGAACATCGACTCGTCCGAGGGTGTGCCGATCGACGGGTACGACCTGAACGCTTCAGGCGGCTCCATCGTCGCCTTCAAGACGCAGGCCCTGGCTTTCGCCCTGTCCGGGCTGTTCACCCTGATCCGGCTGCTGGTCGGGCTGGCCGGGTGGGCCATCGAGGTGGCCTTCCGGTTCCCGCTGCTGAAGATCCTCATCCGCCCGGCGCAGAAGGTCGCCGACACCTACAACCATGTGGTCGTCGACACGCTCGGGATCAAAGGCCTGCTGCTGGCCTGGGCGTTCGTCTTCGCCGGATTCATGATCGTGCGCGGGCGGGTCGGCCGCGGCCTGGGCGAAATCTTCCTCACCCTGCTCATCGGGGCGATCGCCGCCTCCGCCCTCATCCGCCCCGACACCCTGCTCGGCCCGGACGGCCCGCTGGGACAGTCCCAGCACGTGGCAGCCGAGGTCGCCCAGCGATCCGTCAACTCCTACGACTGGGGCGGCAAACTCGCCCGTTACGACCCGTGCGCGGGCATGGCCGGCAACGCCGAGATCAAGTGCCTGGAACGTGAAGGCGAAGGACCGGTCTCCGCAGCAGAGGTGGCCCGCCCCATCCAGGACTCGATCACCAATGCCCTGATCGTCAAGCCGTACATGTTGTTGGAGTACGGCCGGATCCTCGATGCGGCCAAGTCTGCAGACCGCAAGGCCTACGCCGTCCACCTGAAGTGGATCACCGGCGGGTACCTGCCCGGCTCGACCCCGTCGGGCAGGGCGAAGGACGCCTGCAGCCTGGTCCACGGGCCGGCCAAGCAGTACTGCGAGCGTGACGTCGACGGCAAGCCGAGCGGCAGCTCCCAGCTTCCGGAGTTCACACCGGGAGGCGAGCTCCTCGACGCGTCCAACGCGATCGTCACGGACGAGGACCAGGCCTTCGCCGCATTCCTCGCCGATATGAAGAAGGCCGGGCCCGTCGGGCAGTCGTGCGCCGCCTACGCGGAAAAGCCCACCTGGTGGCGTCTGGGCGGCGCGTTCCTGCTGCTGATCGCCGCGCTGTTCATCTGCGGCATGCTCCTGTCGAGCGCCATCGTTCTGCTCGGCACCCAGGGCGTCTGTGCTGGAGCGGCGGCCGTCGGCGGTCTCACCTTCGTCGCGGGCATGCTGCCCGGCCCGGCACGCCAGAGCGTGTGGAAGTGGCTGTCCCTGTGGGGCATCGCGGTCCTGGCCGTGGTCGGGATCTGCGCGTTCATCCCGTTCTTCGGGATCGCCATCGACGCCACCCTCACCAACGGTCCCGACCTGATGGTGGAGCGGATCCTGCTCATCGACGTCCTCGCCATCGGCGGCGCGGCCGGGCACCGCCGCCTGCTGACGGGGATCTCGTCGTTGGGACGGCGCATGGCCATGCGGATGCGCTACGCCACGGTCGGCGGCACCCATCTGCCCGGCGACACCTCCGAGCTCGGCGCCGCGCTCGCCATGAACTCGCCGGCTTTGCTGGGCGGATATGGCGGTGGGCTGCGCGCCTTCGTGGGTGGAGGTGGTGGCAGGTTCGGGATGCTCGGCACGCGGCAGCGGCTGATGGGCGCGCTCACCTCGCTGTCCGACGGCGCGGGTATGCCCGTGGATGCCGGCAGGGTCCTCGCCGATGCCACGGCCGAAGCCGGGCGCGGTCTGGCCCCGCTGACCGCGGCCGCCGCCCTGGGCGGGCTGGGCGCCCGGCTCGGCGCCAAGGGCGCGCACTGGCTGCTGATCGGCCGCCGGCCCGATGCGGAGCAGTTGGCCACGTGGCGCAAGCCCGTCGCCGAGGGCGACCCGAGTGCAGTCGCGGGCGGGCCCTGGGACGGCGGGGACGGCGGGGACGGTGGTTCAGGCGGCGCGGGGCCGCGGCGGCCCTCAGGCCCGCCCGACCGGTTCCGCAACGATCAGGGGCAGGTCATCGACCGCGACACCGGCCAGGTGCTGCACGACCAGAACAGCGATCGCACGTTGCTGTCGACCCGGGCGCACAACCGGCTGGTCCGTTTCCGCGGCTACCGCATCCTGCACCGCGGCGGCCGGGCCGCGTACGGGGCGACGGCCGGTCTACCGGCAGGCGTCCGCCGGGCCCGGGCAGGGGGCTCGCGCTACACCCAGGACGCCCGCCAGCAGTTGCGCGTGTGGGGCAACACCCTCCGCGAGGACGGCCGGGTCTGGACAGACACGGGTCGCCACGTGGCCCAGGTCCTGCGGGGTCACACCGCCCGCCCGGCTACGCCTGCGCCGTCCCCTCGTCCTTCGAGCCGTCCGACCTCTGCCCCCGCGCAGCCGCCCGCGTCGGCGGGCGGTTCCACGGCAACTCCGGCCTCGGCACCGCTCCCGCGCCGGGACGGGCCTGCGCCGCAGCCTCGGGCCGATCTCGGCGGGCCGGTTCTTCCCGGTGGGAGGAGCGCGCGTAGCCAGGCGCGGGAGGAGGCGCGGGCCCGGATGCAGGAACTGATGCGGCTAACCGGTCCCGACGCGGAACGCCTGCGCCAGGAGCAGGTCCGGCGGCGGAACAAGGGCGGTGAGGACGAGTGAGGCCGCCCAGGCGCCGTGTGAGGCGGTGGGGGTGCATGGTGGCGCTGCTGATGTTCGCCGCTGTGTGCTGTGCCGCGCCGGTGGGGAACGCGATCAGCGCGTATGTCGCGCTTCAGAGGGGTGCACAGGACGACGGGGGTATCGCCGAGGGCGGCAGCGCAGCGGACATCCCGCCGCGGATGCTGACCGCCTACAAGAAGGCCGTCCAGCAGGTCGGGACGTATGTGCCCAGGTGCCGGGGCATGCGCTGGCCGATCCTCGCCGGGATCGCCAAGGTCGAGTCCAACCACGCGATCGGCAGGAGCATCGCCGCAGGCGGCGACATCCGCCCAAAAATCTACGGGGTACTCCTGGGCGGCTCCGGTGTCGGTGGCAACACCACCGCCGTCCCGGACACCGACGGCGGCCGGTGGGACGGCACCGCGAACGGGGAGCGCGCCGTCGGGCCGTTCCAGTTCCTGCCTTCCACCTGGAAGTCGATCGGCAAAGACGCAGGCGGGGACAAGATCGCCGACCCGCACAACGCGGACGACGCCGCTCTCGGGGCCGCGATCTATCTGTGCGGAGGCGGACGCAACCTGGCCCAGCGCGCCCAACTCAAGGCCGCGATCTGGCAGTACAACCACTCGAGCGCGTACGTAGCAGGCGTGCTGGGCTGGATCGACCAGTACACGGCAGCCGCCGAGGGCCCGGACCTGAAGAACGTCTCCGAGAAGGTCCGCACCGTGATCGAGGCGGCGCTTTCCCAGCGGGGGGTGCCGTACTCGTGGGGCGCAGGCAACGCGAGCGGCACGTCGTACGGGATCTGCTGCTCGCCCGGCGGCAAGAGCGGCACGAGCATCAAGGGCTTCGACTGCTCGGGCCTGACCCAGTACGCGTACGCGAAGGTCGGCATCCGGCTGCCGCGCACCGCGGCCGCGCAGGCCGGTGTCGGCAAGCGGATCCCGGCCAGCCAGGGCACGGGTGCGCTGAAGCCCGGTGACCTCGTCTTCTACGCCACAGCTCCCGGACATGATTCCACGATCTACCACGTCGGGATCTACGTGAGCGGCGGCCAGATGGTCAACGCCGCCCGCCCGGGGACCGTGGTGCGCCTGGACGCCGTCAGCGCGATGTCCGGCTATGCGGGGGGTGCACGACTGCTGTGACCACGACCCCGCGCTCCTCGCGCCTGCTGGTGCTGAGCACCGTCCTGCTCGCCGTCGCTGGGGCTGCCCTGCTGTGCATGCCGCACGATCAGCAACCGCTGGCCCCAGCGACGCCGTCGACCGCGCAGGCGACCACGGATCGGTCATCGATCGCCGCTATGCCTTCGACCGGCAGGCCGGCGACCGCCGGCTCGGCTGCCTCCACGGCGTCCGAGGCGTCGACGCCGTCAGCCGACGAGTCCGCTCTGCCACCGCACGGCGAGGGTGTGGCCGGCGACCGGGCCATCCAGCGGAATCTGGAGACTTCCTGGCCCGCCGACCTTCCCGCCGACGACGAGCGGGAGTTGCTCACCGCCGGTCGTGCGCTGCTGCGCGCGGACGCCACAGGAGTCGGCCGAGCGACGTGGCCAGAGGTCTTTCCCGACGCCGGCCAGGACGTGGCCCCGGCGTTCGCCACCGCTCGCTTTCGCATCCAGGCCGCGATCGCCCGCCGCGCCGGCAGCCCTACCAAGGCGGTGGTCCATCTGGTGTGGGCCGGGACGGACCGCGGCGGCACCTTCACCGACCTGCGCATCACCGACTGGCACTTCACCCGCACCGCTTTGAAGAAGGGAGCAGCCACGTGGACTCCGCGGCCCCGTACCTGACGGACCTGGCCGGTGACACGTCTGCCGGTCAGGTACTCGCACTGGTCACCGGCTTGGTCGACGCCGCCCAATGGCTGTATGGCCACTGGTATCTGCTCGCGCCGGCCATCGCCGTGTGCTGGGGCGTGGTTGAGATGGTGGTACGCCTGCTCGCGGCCAAGGCTTCGGCCGAGCGGATGGCGTTGGAGCTCGTTGCCACCCGGCACTTCGACCCGAGTCTGGAGGAGATCTTCCGGCGCGGTGTCCAGCTCGCCCGCGCGTCCACGGCCATGCCGTGGTGGGCACCCCGCCGGGCGAAGGCCGTGCAGATCCGACTGCGCGCGGACGGCAGTTCGCCGCTGCGCTACCGCATCGAGGGTCCAGCGGGCGGACAGCGGCTGCTGTCCATCACCCCCTTTGGGCCCGATGTCACCGTCACCCGGGCCCGGCCGATCGTCGACGAGCCGCGAAAGCACACCGTGCGTGCCGAGTTCATCCTGCGCGGCACACCCACAGCGCCCTTGCGCGAGGTGCCGCTCACCCCCGACCCGCTGCAGCCGCTCATCGACGCCGTGGCCGACCTGCGCGCCGAGCTCGGCGACCTCGCCGAAATCCGGCTCGACATCCAGCGAGCCCCGAAGTGGACGCTGCAGGCGCGCCGCCTGCAGCTGATGGGCGCCGCGCGCCGGTTTGAGCGCCGCGAGGCCCAGCGGGCCGCTCGCTGGCTGCGGCAGGACGCCAGCGGTATGGGGGACTCTTGGGGTTGGCAGGTGCAGCAGCTGCTCAGCGACACACCCGGCTCGGGCCCGGGCGCAGGTCGGCGGCTGGTGATGCCGCCCGTTCCCCGCCGCATCGAGCCGTCTGAGGCGCTGGGCAAGCTCGCCGAGGACGACCACCTGGTCCGCGTCCAGCTCCTGGTGATGTGTGCCTCGAACACGGAAGGCCGCGCCCAGGCCCGTCTGGCCCAACTCCAGGCGGCATTCGATGTGTTCGGCGGCCGCTCCCGGTGGGCCATGCGCGGCCGGCGGCTGGGGCCGTGGCGGATCGGCGCCGACCACTGGCCCACCCGGCGCGGCTTCGCGCGCCGCTGGAATCTGGGGCACTGCCAGCCGCCCCGCCCCAACTGGGTGAGGCTGGAGGAGCTGACCGGCCTGCTCAAGCCCCCGACCCTGCACTGTCGTCTTCCGGTGCTCGCCGGTGACCTGCCGACGTTCGAATTCGGCGACCCTGGGTTGCTGCTGCAGGGCATCTACCGCGGCCCGGACGGCAGAAGGCGGCTGGTGGCCACCTACGCCGAAGAGACCCTGTTCGAGGTCGGGACCGGCAAGGCGGGCGGCGGCAAGACGGAACGGGCCCTGGCACAGGCGATCGGCTGGGCGCACGCGGGTGGCGGGCTCGTCTTCGTCGACCCGCACCGCGACTCCTGGCCGCGCGCGTTGCCGTTTTTGGCACACGAACACCTGATGCCGCGGATCGCGCTGATCGATCTCAACGGTCTCGGTTCTCAACCGCGGGTGAGTTCGTGGAATCCGCTCGGGATGCACCACGGGCAGTCGGCGTACGAGGTCGTCGAGGCCATCGCCGACGCCTACGCCTCCGCACTGGCCTGGGACGACGCGACCGCCCCGCGTGCGCTGACCATCCTCACCGCCGCCCTGACCGTCCTTGTCGCGGTCAACGAGACGGCCTGCCAGGCCGGCCGGCCCGAGGACCAGGCCACGCTCTTCCACGTTAGGGCCCTGCTCACCGACCCGGCCTTCCGCAGGGCAGCACTCGCGACGGTAACGGGCCGGCTCGATGAGGAGACCCTCGCCTGGTGGCAGTCGGTGTTCCCGACCCTGCCGCCCGACGCGTTCGCTGTCGTCCTCAACCCGATCGCCCGCCTGGCCGCCAACCCGGTCACCCGCGCGTTCCTCGGCCAGCCGGTCGGTGTCTACAACATCCGCGCGGCGATGGACTCCCGGATGATCGTCTGGGTGTGCCCGGGCGGCAACGGGCCCACCGACCGCCTCCTGACCGCACTCCTGGCCCGGGACCTGCTGCGGGCCGCACGCTCCCGGCGCGACACCCCGGAGGATAAGCGGGTGCCGTTTCGCCCGTACTTCGACGAGCTGATCACCCTGACCGGTGCGGCCCCGGAGACCATCGCCGCGATGTTCGAGGATCTCCGCAAGTACAAGTGCCACGTCCACGGCATGACCCAGCTACTGTCCCGCCTCCCCACGCCGGTGCGGCTGTCCCTGGTGCAGAACGCGTCCACGCTGGCCACCACCGCCGGATCGAGGTCCGCGATCGCGCCGATCACCATGGAGTGGGGTGATGACCCCAGCCCCGACCGGGTCGCCACCATGGAGCGGTTCGAGCACTACGTCTCCATGAACGTGCACGGCCGCCGCATCGGGCCCGTCCAGCTGCGCGGGCCCCACCTCGACGACGTCTTCGCCGCTCAGGCCCGTCCGCAGCAGGCCGGTGCGCTGGAGCAGGCCGCCCTGGCCAACGCCAAAGCGCTCCCGCTGGACCAGCTCACCGACCTCGCCGCGAAGCAGCTCGGCCACGTTGCCGCCTTCCTCGCCGCGCACTCCCCTGCCGGCGCCGCTGCTGTCCACCTCTCGAAGGAAAGGGATGAGGAGTTCGGATGATCACCGCCCAGCCCAAGGACCGTACGACAGCGGGCTTCACACACAGCCCCGTCGAGCCCCTCAGCACCAACGCCTGGCCACGCCCGCCCAGCACCGCTGCGTGTCCTGCCGCGACCCGACCACTCCCGCCATTCGGTCTGGGAGCGGCCGAGCGACCGACTTCGTCGTGCCGGCCTAGTCCAATCGGGGTGTATCAGGAATTAATTCCTGATACACCCCGGACGATTGTGGTTATGCGCGGCGTGAGCTCTGGGTGGCGGCCAGCAGGTTGCGGATGTCCACCACGCTCGTGCCGGTGCGCTCGGCGATGCGAGTGGCAGGCTCGCCGGCCCGGTACGCAGCGACGATGGCCGCGGTCAGGTTCCGGCGAGCCGTGTGCACTGCTTCTTGTGCGTCCCGCAATGCTGCGGCCGCCGTCTCCAGCCTGTTCTCCTCGCTCGTCATACCAGTCATCGTGCCAGGGGGTCCGCAGGGCGAGTACAGTGGGAGCGTTCCAGTATCGAGCAAGGGGTGGCAACGATGGCGGGCGAGACGCTGGTGACCGTGGTGGGCCACCTGACCGCCGACCCGGAACTGCGGCACACCGCCTCCGGCCTGCCCGTCGCTGGGTTCACCATCGCCTCCACCCCACGTGTGTTCGACCGCGACCGCAACGAATTCGTGGACGGCGAACCGCTGTTCCTGCGCTGCTCACTGTGGCGACAAGCCGGCGAAAATGCCGCACAGTCGCTCACCCGCGGCATGAGGATCATCGTCACGGGCCGCCTCAAGCAGCGCACCTTCGACGACAAAGAGGGCCAGCGCCGCACCACCCTCGAGATCGACGCCGAGGAGGTCGCGGTTTCCCTGACGTATGCGACCGCCGAGGTCACCAAGACCTACCGGCAAGGCACACCCTCCCAGGGCGAGCCCCCACCGGCAGCCAGGCCGATGCCCGATTCCACGCAGTCGTCCCCGAACACGGCGCCCGCCGAGCCGCACCCGTTCTGACACGGACAAGAATCAGCCCCAGAACGCATTCCGAGGGTCGTCCAGCACAGCCAGGGCCTCGTCCAGCGACGGGACCGTCGGCAGGTGATCGCACGGGTACCAGCGGCCATTGCGGTCCGCCCCCTCCACCTGCCATCCCTCACCGGTATGCCGCAGCCGAGCGACCCTGCGCGAGGTCCACTCCCCAACCCCATCCCACGGCGCGCGCTCCTCGGTAATCACAGCAGCACTGCCCCGCACAGTGCACCCCACCGAGACTTCCGCCTTCGCGTATGCAGGAATGCGTTGCTCGGCCCACTTCTTCAGCCGGGCCTGGTCCATCTCCGAGATCTTCACATCTCCGACCGTACAGAGCCCGCCCCCGGAACGTGGTCTGCCGCAGGCAGCGTCAAAGACATGTCCAACACGCATTACCGCAGGCCAGAGGCTTCAGTGACTCGCGAGCTCCGGATACTGGCAGGCTCCTGAGCCTGGCCCAGGCTCTCACCCAGCTCTCCAGCGCCGCATGGCGCACCTACACGCACCCCGCCAGCGCCGCCGACTCCCTGGAACCCAACATTGAAGGCTCCCCTCCCTGAAGGGAGGGGATTCTCCACCCTCCAGGGCTGCGTGGGGATTCACGGCTCAGGCCGCCACCGGAGCCGGCGGCTCAGGAGGTCTTACGCCCTCGGCACCGTCCGGGTTCCAACCTGCCCGGACCAGCATCACACGGGCGGAGTTCTTGTCCCTGGGGGACACGGCTCCGCACACGATGCAGGCATAGGTTCTCATCGAGAGAGGGAGTGCGTGCTTGGTTCTCGCCCCGCACTGCGCGCAGTCCATCGTGGTGTGCGCCGGGTGCACGAGGCGGACGTCCCGTGCGTGCTTGCGCCCCATCTCGACCAGAGCGCGTTTGGTGGCGGCGATGGCGGCATCGGCCGCCTTGCGGGCCATCGTGGTTTTCGCGAGGAACTTCGGGCGGAAGTCCTCCACCGCCACCCCGTCATGATCACGCATCACGGACTTGGCCCACTTGCGGCCGGTGTCCTCCCGCTGCCCCGCGACCTTCTTGTGCAGCTTCGCGGCCTGTGCCTGCGCCTTCCGGTAGCCCTTGGATGCGGGCCGGCCCTTCGGACGCCGGCGCCGGGCCATCATCCGCTGGTAGCGGGCGAGCCCCTGCGCGGCCCGCTTGCCGTGCTCGGCATGCGGGAGATCGTAGGCGTCATCCGTGGTGGTGGCGGTCTCCTTCACACCCCAGTCCACCCCGAGCACCCGCCCCGTGAGGGCAAGCAGTTCGCTCTGCGCGGGGGCGACGAAGGACACATACCAGTGCCCGAGCGTGTCCTGGTACACGCGCACACTCGACGGGTCGGCCGGAAGAGCCCGCGACCACACCACGCTCAGCACGATCTGGCCCGCAAGGTGCAGACGACCGTCCTTCAGACGGAAACCCCGCCGCGTGTAGTTCAGGCTCGGGCGGCTGTCCCGCTTCCGCTTGAAGCGGGGCATCCCCGCCCGGCGGTGCACCGGAAGCCCGTCCTTGACGTCCTTCAACGCCTTCGCCCGCGACTTGGCGAAGTCCCGAATCACCTGCTGCTGCGGCACCGAGGCACCCTCGGCCAGCCACGGCATCACCCCGCGGGCCTCAGTCAGCATCCTGTCCAACTGCGCCGGACCACACGTCAGCTTCTCTCCGGACCCCTTGCTCTGCTGGTGGACCTGCTTGGACTTGGCGACGCATTCATTCCAGAGCCACCGGCAGCGGTCCCACTCCGCTTCAAGTGCGCGCCGCGCGGTAGCCGACAGGCGCACACGGAAGGAGTACCGGGCATGCCCGGCCCCCTCCGTGGTCGCGTCTGTCGTCATGCATCCGAACCTACCCGGGAGGACTGACAGTTGAGGCCTCTTGATCGCCACGGGCTCGCTCACCTCGTCGCGGGTGGACGGTCCTTCGCCCTGGAGGCGAAACCCCTATTTCCTGTCCTGCTCCGCAGGAGTCCGATTCCTCCCCGGCCTGAAGGCCGGGGCATCCTCGGAGGAACCCGGTGAAGGCTGGGGCCGTGAGGAGGAGCGCAAGGGCTTCAGTGAAGTCGTCGACGCGATCACCCGGCCGAATCTGCCCAGCGGCGGCACGATGGTCGTCTCCTACAGCAGCCTTCTCGAATCCGCTCACCGTGTCGGACGCGCCCTGCACCACCTGGACGACCCGCAGCTCGTGAAGGCCGTTGCCGCCGAAGCCGCCGTGGAACTCGCGGCCGTGGACAGCGCCGAGCTCGGTGACCTCAGCGGCCGCGCCCAGCAGGCCGTACTCCTCAGCCGTGAGGACGCCTCCCCCGTCCAGGTCGCCGCCG
The DNA here is from genome assembly GCF_050936285.1 of Streptomyces sp. CA-106110. Taxonomy (NCBI): domain Bacteria; kingdom Bacillati; phylum Actinomycetota; class Actinomycetes; order Kitasatosporales; family Streptomycetaceae; genus Streptomyces; species Streptomyces sp. CA-106110. The sequence continues at coordinate 346,718 of NZ_JBNJNB010000002.1, forward strand.
CTGTGCGGGTGCTGATAAATCATCCGCCCAGTTCACAGCCTTGATCACCAGTCTCTGGTCGTGCCCGCTGATCGCGTCAGAGCCTTGGCCAGTGCCGGGCATCGACGGCTGGCCCGGTATGGGGAGGCCAGCCACCTCTCCCGCCACGAAGCCCACCAACCTCGCGGAACTGGCCATCGCCAGTGTGCAGACACCTCCACCGCAGCGGCGGCGCAGCCGACGCACAGGATCCACGTCGCCGCAGCCCCACGCCGCAACGCGAAAACCCCACCCCCTTGGCAGGGGACGGGGGTTCGCAAACGAGCGCCGGGCAGGCCTTGCACCTGCATCTCCCCGCAGGAAGCGGAACGTCTTTTCCCGGACCGCCAACGCACAACCGGCCACCAGAAGTTGCGGCGGCCTGCTCAAGATCAGTCCTAGCGCATGCCCACCCGTGAGCCCGACACTCGGGCCGAGCCGGGCAGCGTGCAGCGTCACCGTGTCCATGCACACACCCCGCCGCAGGGAAACCGACGCCCATTGCGCAGGCCCCCACCCCCGACCACAAGCCCCACCACGGCAGGTCACAGCACCGCACAGCCCGCCGGGCCGGACCACGCAGCTCCCGGGCGCCTGCGCATCGCGTGCGCAACCGGCCCACGCCATGCCGAGACTGCACACACGCGGTCAGCGATTGCGCATCGCGGCCACGTGCGCCCTCCGCGGTTCAGGGCGCTGACCAGGCATGGCCGCACCTGTGGTCGGGCCGGCCACGGCGACGGTCAGGGGATGTCTCCGCGCCAGTCGAACCGGCTCCGGTCCACCGGTCTCGGGGAGTACAGGGCGCGGCCGCCCGGCCCATACCGGCCTATCTCCGTATGCAGGGCGACGTCTTCGGCTCGAGCGTGGTCGGGCCAGTCCGTGACGTCCAGGAGCAGACCATCCAGCGGGCCGGCCACCAGCTCCACGTAGGTGCGCCCCCGCCGCGGTCCGGCATCGTCGTGGTCGGCCCCGTAGACACGGCCGCGCAGGAACTCCAGCTCATCCATGGCGGACAGCGTCGCAGCCGCCACCGACAGCCTGCATGACCCACTCGCAAGACGGCCGCTGAACCGGGCTGACGGCGACCACATCGTCGCTGCACACCTCGGCCACCGTCGTCTGCTGCGGGCCCAAGCCCTCAGCCAGAGCCCGCACCACCACGTCGCGGTCACTCACTCAGTCTCACTGGAGCACTCACACACAAGATCGTCGCGCCCCGCAACGGCACTCGCGGCCGCACAACCCGGCCCCGGCCACAGAGAATCGTTACATCCCGAAGGGTCACAGGGCTGACCTCGCCGCCCCCCCGGGGGGCGATGCCCCCGTTGGTAGCCGTCTCCACCTTCGCCCGTATGGGCATCCCCGCGCATCGCGACGGCTTTATCCCTTCCTGAACGTGGCAGGGAAAGGTTGAGACATCGGAACGCGTCAGGGCCGCACCCGAACCTCGGGTGCGGCCCCCATGTCCAGGCTCATCCGGGCAATGCGGCAGTTCTCCGAGGGGATGCAGGCGGCGATCTCCCGCGCCAGCCTCGCCGCCTCGCCAATCGAGTCTGCGACCTGGGCGGATGTTTTATCGGCACCCGCAGCGCCTGCCGCCGCGCTGGGGGTGTGGGACGGAGGAGGCGAGTGTGCGTCCGGCTTTGAGGTGCTGGGCGATGGTCGGGAGCAGGAGCTCGGGGGCGACGAGGCCGATGGCTCCGAAGACGGAGCAGATCGCATCGAACTGCTCGTCGGAGGCGTGCAGGTAGTGCAGGGCGTGGCTAACTCGTAGTGGACCGGCCCGGCCAACTGCCGGCGCAGCACCGCGTTCTCATGCCGCAGGACGAGCAGTTCCGCGTCCTTGGTGGTGTCGCGGCGCAGCAGCACCGACGGGACGGACAGCAACCTCCGGGCCACCTTGTACAGCAGGGACACGATCACGCGGACATGATTCCAGCGGCCGAACCGCACCACTTCCACCTGTGGCTATGACTTTTCGAGCGCCACAGGCTATTCCTCGCCGAGGATGCGCAAGCCGTGCTCGTTCTTGAAGTACTCGTAGTCCTTCAGGTTCAAGGTGGCGAGCGGCAGGCCGTAGGTGAGGCAGCAGGCGGCGATCCACATGTCGTTGGTCGGCTGCGGCCGTCCGGCCTTCCTTCCGGCTGCGGAGAGTTTGCCCCAGGTGGCGGCGACGGCTTCGTCCCCAGGGAGAACGGGGATGCCGGAGAGCCAGTCGGCGAGCTCCTGACGGCGGAGGCTGCCCCAGTCGCGGATCTCGGTCCACTGGGTGAGCTCGCCCAAGGTGACGAAGGTGATCAGCGGCTTGCGGCCGATCAGCCGGGTGGCCAGCGGGCCGGTGAGCCTGCCCTTGTGGGACAGGGAGGCGACATCGGTGTCCAGGATGACCGGTTGCATGGCGGCGGCTCAGGCGACGTCGCGCCGGCGCTCGGCGTAGATGAAGGCGAGGAATTCGTCGAGCTCCTCGTCGGACTCGAAGGTGTCCGCCTTCAGATCGTCCAGGGACGTGATCGGCTGCGTGTTCTTCGCGGCCAGCAGTTCCTCGACCGTCAGCCGCGGCCGGACCGGCGGATAGATCGGGTGCTCCGTTTCCGCTGCATTCATGGTGAGAACCTCCCCGCTGCTGCCGGTCACTGCCTGCTTCGGCTCATGATACGGGCACTGCACGCGGCGCGGCTGAGCGAGCAACTGCGCGTGTCCCGGGGCCGGGTGGTGACCGCGTAGAACTGGCCCCGGAAGCGTGACAGTTCCGCGAACCGCTCCTGCCGAACAGCATGATGCAACAGACTCATCCCTACGGCCTTCGTGCTGGGCATGTGTGTTCCTTGGTCGGAGCACATGGTCAGCCGAAGGCCGCCTGCACGTACGGCAGTTACCAACACGAGTGATCAAGTACGAGACGCCGTTCGAGACCCCAGGTTAAAGATCAAGTTAGTCGTGGCTTCACTCGGCCTCAACCGAGTCTGTCATCCGGCAGCAATCGACCCTTCAGAACGGCAGGTGCACCAGCAGGGCGGACAAGGCCGAGTTGGTCGACACTCCAGCGGGCGGCATTGAAGAAGCGGCGGGCGCGGTCGTGGGCCCAGTGCTGTTCCAGCCCAGATGCCGGTGAGCATGCCGCATACCGTCACTGCCGAGGTCTGCCCGATCATCCCTCACACCAGACCGCAGAAGGTGGTGAACGTCGGCGCGGTGAAGGCGCGGTGAAGGTCGCCCGCGCGGCCTCCCACAGCCGTGCCAGCGAAGCGGGTACCGTCATCGTCGGAAGCATCAGCGGCCCCTCACGAGGTGGATTTGATCACGCTGATGCTTCCGCCATGCTCGCGACCTGCGGCTTCACCCCGGGACGACACGCACAAGATCACCCGGCGCCGTCAATCGGCCCACGGGCGTCCACTCGAACAGGAAACCGCGAAAGTCGAGTGACCAGGCCGGATGATTAATCGGCACCCGCAGTGTTCCGGTGTTCGTCACGGGGGAATCGTCGCGCGAGTCGGACCAGCCCGGGCCGCAGTGGTCCAGCGCGGCGAACCTGTGCCGCTCGAAAAGTCCCACTCCAGCGCTACACCGGACGGCGCGAAGACTTCGCCCAGGCTGCGAACGCCGGGCTGGTCTCCGACCGCTCAGCTCGCCGCGCCACCCGCATTACCAGTACCGAACTGGTCCTCGCACGCACCGCCGCCTGCTGACCACGATCACCCCAAAGCCGAACCGCCAAGCCGGCGCTGCCCGACGGACACAGCGACCCCATCTGTTACAGCGGCAAGGACATGACCAGATCGGTCGTGGCGAATCCGAGCGAGGTATACAACGCGATCGCAGTCTGGTTGTACGCGAAGACATGCAGTCCGATCTGTACCGAGCCGAGTTCACGGGCGAGGTCGGCACCCGCGAGCATCACCGCCCGGCCGTAGCCGCGACCGCGCAACTCGGCATCGACCTCGATGTCGTAGATGAATGCCGCAGTCTCAGTTCCATGCGGGCGCAGATTCAGCCAGAAGATGCCCACACGGTCGCCGCTCGCCGCATCCCGGGCCAGGCAGAGATGGGTGTCCTTGGTGGCGAGCCCGTCGGGCAGCAGCCGGGCCAGGTTCTGCGCGGACTTCGCCGCAGCCTCCTCGGCCGTCCAGTTGCCCGAGGTCACATTGCTGGCAGCGTGCTTGACCAGCATGTGTTCGAAGTAGGCCTGGAATTCGGTCTCGGTCATCGGGTCGAGTCGCACCTGCGCAGACGTCACGATCCGGAATCTACCCGCTGGCCCGGTCGCTGATCCAGATCGGGTGCGCGGCCGCTCAGGTTGTGGGGCGGCGGCCATGTTTGGGCCTGGCCTCGGGCCGCGAGGTCGGCGGCGTATTGGGCCCGGGTGTCCCCGTCCTGCGGAGAGAGGGCCTCGTTACGGATGAATTCCTCGAAGTCGCTCACACTGCCCTGGGCGACGTGCGGGGATCGAGGAGATGGCGGCCACGGACCCGGCCGACGCGGCGGCGCAGTTCGAACTCAACCGGGCCTTCCACCGGCTACTGATCGAGCCCTGCGACAACGCGCTGCTCCTGCGGATGATCGACACCCTCTGGGACCACCCGTCAACCGCCGCATCTCCCGCTCCTACGTCCAGGACCGGGCACCGTCCCGGTGATGGTGAGCGAGCACCGCGCCATCCTGGAGGCCGCCCGCGCGGCGGACGAGGACCGCCTGGTCCACCTGGCGACCGAGCACATGTACACCGGCTACCGGCAGGCCCTGCCCGCGGACAGCGGCCTGGAACTGGTACCGGGGTCAAGACGGAGCAATCGCGCTGAAAGCTGACAGGGGCCGCCGGCAATGCGGCGGCCCCTTGTCAGGTTCCGGGGTCCAGGTCAGACCGTTTCGGGGGTCCTGGTCTCCTCGGCGAAGTCGATCTCCGGTGGCGGGGTCCGGAACAGCCGGGTGAGGTAGGCGAGGTAGAGCACGCCCACGGCAAGCCAGATCAGGCCCAGGGTGATGGCCTTGCCGTCGAGGCGGGTCAGCAGCCAGATGTCGACCGCCGCGCCGACCACGGGGAAGGCGACGTGGGTGAGGGGGTTGAGTCTGCGTCCCGCGCGGCGCTCGCGCACGAAGGTGGCGATCACGCTGAGGTTCACCGAGGTGAAGGCGGTGAACGCGCCGAAGTTGATGAACGAGGTGGAGGTCGCCACGTTGAGTCGCAGCGCGATGAGCCCGATTACCCCCGTCAGCACGATGTTGACGGCGGGGGTGCGGAACCGGGGGTGGACGAACCCGAAGAAGCGGCGGGGCAGCACACCGTCCCGGCCCATCGCGAACAGCAGGCGGGAGGCGCTGGCCTGGGCGGCAATGCCCGAGGCGAACTGAGCGACCACCAGACCAGCCAGGAAGATCGAGGAGAACAGGCTCCCGGCAATCGTCCTGGCGATCTCGAAGGCGGCCGAGTTCGGGTCGGCGAAGGTGCTCCCGGGGTGGGCGAGCTGGGTCGTGTACGCGAGGAGGACGAAGATGCCGCCGCCGATCAGGGCGATGAGGATGATCGCGCGGGGGATGGTGCGCCGCGGCTCGACGGTCTCCTCGGTGAGGGTGGTGACGGCGTCGAAGCCGAGGAAGGAGTACGCGGCGATGGCCGCTCCGGCCGAGATGCCGACCAGGGTGCTGTGGTCGTTGAGGAACGGCGTGGTGCTGAACAGCCCTCCGGCGCCCGAGTGGTGGAAGACGTGGAGCAGTGAGAAGAGCGCGAAGAAGCCGATGACGAGCACCTGGAAGATCATGAGCAGGTCGTTGGTCTTCTCCGCGGTGCGGATGCCGCGCACGTTCAGCGCGGTGGTGATCGCGATGAAGCCGACGATCCAGACCCAGAAGGGCACGCCGGGGAACTGGGCGTGCAGATAGGCGCCGCCGATCAGCCAGATGACCATGGGCAGGAAGAAGTAGTCCAGGAGCGTCGCCCATCCGACGAGGAAGCCCGCCCTGGAGTCGATGGCTCGCCGCACGTAGGTGTAGGCCGAGCCCGCCACCGGATGGGCCGCGGCCATCTTGCCGTAGCTGTACGCGGTGAAGATCATCGCGACCATGGCCAGCAGGTAGGCGGTCGGGACGGTGCCGTTGGTCGTCTGCGCGATGACCCCGTACGTGCCGAGCACGATCAGGGGGGTCATGTAGGCGAGGCCGAAGACGACGACTGATCTGAGGGTCAGGGTCCGGTTCAGCGTCGGGGTGGGCTGTTCCATGGCGGGGCTCCAGGGGGCGCGTAGGGGCCGGGCGGGCTTCCGGGGGTGTGTCGGCGGGCGGGGGACGGGGCGGAGGCGGACATGCCGGGCGGTCAGCCGCCGGCGCGGCGGTCCGGATTCCAGCGGCGGGGGTCGATCCGCCCCTGGTACAGCGGCAGTTCGATCGGGGCGTCACCGTCCTGGAACTGGTCCCACACGCGGTTGAGGCCCGCCGTGCCGTGGGTCCGGACCCGGGTGACGTCGTCGAGGTCGAGCACATCGGTGAGGACGGTGGGCAGGGCGTCGGGGGCCTCGACCCGTACCCGGCCCTCCGGGTCCACCACGAGGCTGCGGCCGGTGCCGACCGGGCCCGCGGTGTTGACGCTGATCACGTAGACCTGGTTCACCATGGCGTTCGCTCGGGCCAGGACCAGTTCCTGGGCACGGTCGGCGGTCGTCGTCATGACGGGGTTGACGATCACTTCCGCGCCCATCCAGGCCAGATGCCGGGCGACCTCGGGGAACCACGCGTCGTAGCAGATCGCGAAGCCGATCCGGCCCGCTTCGGCCAGGTCGGCCACGACAAAGCGGTCGCCGGGGTCGTACGGCTCGTAGGGTCGCCAGGGGAAGACCTTGCGGTACGAGGCCACGAGCCGGCCCTCGGGCGAGAAGGCCAGAGCGGTGTTGAACAGCTCGCTCCCCGCGCCGCGCTCGCACACGCTGCCGGGCAGCAGCCAGATGCCCAGGTCACCCGCGAGCTCGGCGAGCATCTTGGTCCGGGGGCCGTCCAACGGCTCCGCGGACTCCCGCAACTGTGCCTCCCGCTCCTTTCGGGAGCCCTCCACGCCGCACAGGTGCAGCTCGGGATGAACCACCAGACGGGTCCCGGGGAACCTCGCGATGAGGTCCTGGACCTCATCGGTGAAGCCGGCCAGCGGCAGGCGGGAGGAGCGCGGAAGGGCCTGCGCGAGGGCGATGGGCAGGGGCCGGGACACGGGGAGTCACCACTTTCGGACAGCAGGTGGCCTGATGGCGAAAAAAAATAGAGCACGATGAGCACTTAAACAAGAGTGTTCAAGATGAGCACTTTTGAGTACGGTGTCGCCATGCCCGGCTCCCCCGTGAACTCCCGCCCGGCGCGCGCGGAGCAGGCCACGCACGGCCTGTACGCGCCGCCGCTCACCGCCATCCGGCGGCTGTCCGCCCTGGACGCCGTACGGGCCCGTATCGCGCTCGCCGTCGATCTCGGCCTGCTGGCGCCCGGTGAGCGGCTGCCCGGCAGCGACCGGATCGCCGAGGCCCTGGGCGTTTCCGAGATCACGGTCCGCCGGGCCCTGGTGGCCCTGTGCAAGGAAGGCGTGCTGGAGCGCAGACGCGGCCGCACCGGAGGGACGCTGGTGGCCGAGCGGCCCGCGCACGCGACGGTCGGGGCCATCGAAACGTACCGGGCGGCATCGGCCGACGTGCACCAGCTGATCGACCACCGGCTCGTCCTGGAGTGCGGGGTCGCCCATCTGGCCGCGGTCCGCGGCCTCGACACGGAGTCCGCGCAGGAACTGGACCGGCTGATCGAGGAGATGGACCGGGCCCCGAGCTGGGCGGAGTTCCACGGCTGCGACGAGCGCTTCCACATGACGGTGGCCGCCGCGACCGGACTCGACTCCGTCGCCGAGCCCTACGGCGCCGTGCTCCGGGAGCTGTACCGCTACTACCTGCCCTACCCGCTGGACTTCCTACGCCACTCCAATGACGAGCACCGCGCCCTGGTGAAGGCAATTCTGCGCGGGGACGCGGCGGAGGCGGCCGAGGTGGCGCGCCGGCATGTCGAGGAACTCCACAAGAGCATGTTCATGGACCTCCTCGACCGACGCTGACTGGCACCGGCGGTCCATGCCCGCGCCCGGCGCACACCCTGCGCGGGCCGGCGCGGCGCCCCCGCGGCCGGTCCGCACACTCGTACCCGGCCGCCGCGGCGTTCGCCCACGTCCCCGAAGGGACAGGGCGCAGGCTCCGGCCGTCGGCGCCCCGGCGGCGATCACACTCAAGAGCACGACCGCGGAGCCGATCACGGACGCACGCGGTGAAGGAGGATGCCATGTCCACCGCGCGTAAGAAGCGGGCCCGGGCGGCCGGGGAGGCCGACCGGCTGACGGCGCAGGGAGTGAGCGGGGTCGTCCTCACCATGGTGGACACCGCGGGTATCACCCGCGTCAAAACCGTGCCGGTCTCGGCGCTGCCCGACACCGTGCGGTGGGGTGTCGCCATGCCGCCGGTCTTCGACCTGATCCTAGCCGACGACTCCGTCACCACCGGCGGGCACACCGGCGCCCCCGAGGGCGACCTGCGGCTCCTGCCCGACCTCGACCGGCTGACCCCGCTGGCCGCGCAGCCCGGCTGGGCCTGGGCGCCGGCCGACCGCCACGACCAGCGGGGCACTCCGTACCCCGGCTGCCAACGGCTGTTCGCCCGCCGGATGACCGAGCGGGCCGCCGAACGCGGACTCGCCCTGCGGATGGGCTTCGAGACAGAGTGGGTGGTCGGCCGAGACCCGGACCCGTCCTCGTCCCCGTCGCCGTCCCGCCCGGCCGCGGGCCCCGCGTACGGCATGGCACGCTTCGTCGAACTCTCCGACTACCTGCGCGACGTGCTGGACGCCCTCCTCGCGCAGGGTGTCGCCGTGCAGCAGCTGCACCCGGAGTACGCGCCCGGCCAGTTCGAGGTGTCCGTAGCACCCGCCGACCCGGTGGGGGCGGCCGATCTGGCGGTGCTCGTGCGGGAGACGGTCAGGGCGGTCTCCGCGCGGCACGGGCTGACGGCTTCGTTCGCCCCGGTCGTCGAGGCAGGAGCGGTCGGCAACGGCCGCCACCTGCACCTCAGCCTCTGGCAGGACGGCCAAAACCTGTGCCGGGACGGGGACGGCCCACACGGCATGACAGCGCTCTGCGAGGCATTCCTCGCGGGCGTCCTCCGGGAGCTGCCCGCGCTGCTCGCCCTCGGCGCGCCCTCGGCCGCCAGCTATCTGAGGCTCCAACCCTCGCGCTGGGCCGGCGCGTTCCAGTGCTGGGGCCCGGAGAACCGGGAGGCCGCGATCCGCTTCGTCGCGGGAGCACCGGACGCCGGCTGGGCGGCGAACGCCGAGATCAAGAGTTTCGACGCGGCGGCCAACCCCTACCTGACGGTGGGCGCGGTCATCGCTGCCGGCCTCGCCGGAATCGACGCCGCCGCGACCCTCCCGCCGCCCGTGGCGGGTGACCCCGCCGAGGTGGGAGGGCACACGCGGCTACCCACCTCGCTCACCGAGGCGCTGGCGCACTTCGAGCGGTCGGCGGTGCTGCGCGAGGCGCTCGGAGAACCGCTGTTCGACGCGGTCGTCGCCGTACGGCGTGCGGAGGCCGCCCGGTTCGAAGGGGCAACGCCGCAGAGCATCGTGGCGGCCACCCGCCTGCGGTACTGACGGTCGGCGACCGGCCGCCGAGGGGCCGGCCCTGTTCGCTCTCGATGTCACCGAGGGTTTCGCGGGTGAGGAAGATGAGAAGCCGCAGCGCGAACGTGTGCCGCGTGTCGTGGTAGACCCAGCAGCGGCGGGGCAGCACCGCAGCCTCCTCGTGCGCACTTCACTGCTTCATCCGGTCCCACGCCCGCCAGCGGATACGGTCCCAGCCCGAGCCTGTAAGCATTCGGCCGCCCTGGCCAATGAACAGCGCCAGCGGGTCCAGGCCGCCGCCCGTCTCCAGCACAGCGATCCGCCGCAGGCCCGGATTCACGTCCTTGATCACCCGGGTGACTGTGACGCTGCGGGTGCCGATACATCATCCGCCCAGTTCACAGCCTTGATCACCAGTCTCCGGCCGTGCCCGCTGATCGCGTCAGAGCCTTGGCCAGTGCCGGGCATCGACGGCTGGCCCGGTATGGGGAGGCCAGCCACCCCTCCCCCACGAAGCCCACCAACCTCGCGGAACTGGCCATCGCCAGTGTGCAGACACCTCCACCGCAGGGGCGGCGCAGCCGACGCACAGGATCCACGTCGCCCCAGCCCCACCCCGCAACGCGAAAACCGCACCCCCTTGGCAGGGGACGGGGGTTTCGCAAACGAGCGCCAGGCAGGCCACGGCGACGGTCAGGGGGTGTCCCCGCGCCAGTCGAACCGGCGCCGGTCCACCGCTCTCGGGGAGTACAGGGCGCGGCCGCCCGGCCCATACCGGCCTATCTCCGTATGCAGGGCGACGTCTTCGACTCGAGCGTGGTCAGGCCAGTCCGTGACGTCCAGGAGCAGACCATCCAGCGGGCCGGCCACCAGCTCCACGTAGGTACGCCCCTGCCGCGGTCCGGCATCGTCGTGGTCGGCCCCGTAGACACGGCCGCGCAGGAACTCCAGCTCATCCATGACGGACAGCGTCGCAGCCGCCACCGACAGCCTGCGCGACCCACTCGCAAGACGGCCGCTGAACCGGGCTGACGGCGACCACATCGTCGCTGCACACCTCGGCCACCGTCGTCTGCTGCGGGCCCAAGCCCTCAGCCAGAGCCGCACCACCACGTCGCGGTCACTCACTCAGTCTCACTGGAGCGCTCACACACAAGATCGTCGCACCCCGCAACGCCACTCGCGGCCGCACAACCCGACCCCGGCCACAGAGAATCGATACATCCCGAAGGGTCACAGGGCTGACCTCCTCGCCCCGGGGGCGATGCCCCCGTTGGTAGCCGTCTCCACCTTCGCCCGTATGGGCATCCCTGCGCATCGCGACGGCTTTATCCCTTCCTGAAAGCGGCGGGGAAAGATTGAGACATCGGAACGCGTCAGGGCCGCACCCGAACCTCGGGTGCGGCCCCCATGTCCAGGTTCATCCGGGCAATGCGGTCAGTTCCCCGAGGGGATGCGGGCGGCGATCTCCCCCGCCGGCCGCGCCGCCTCGCCAATCGAGTCTGCGACCTGGGCGGATGTTTTATCGGCACCCGCGGTCTCGTTCGGGCCGTTCTGGGCGCACACCTTGATTCCCACGGAGTCGTTGGCCTTCACGTTCGGGATGTCGAAGTAGACCTCGCCACCGCTGCCGTTGCGCTGGGCGCCGATCAGCTTGCCGTTGATCCAGACCCACGCCTTGACGCCGACGCCGTCCCTGCACGTGTCGAAGACACCGACGTAGTCGTCGCCGAACACGTCGCCGTAGTCGACGAACTGGGCACCTCGTATTCCGCGCAACTCGGCGACTGGCCGGTGTAGACGACGAAACTGTCATTCGTCGCGGCTGCCGCGGGCAGAGCGCTCGCCACAGGCAGCAGGGCACTCGCGAAGAGGACGCCGGCAGCCATGCCGACTCGCTTCAGACAATGCATCAGCATGACCGGGTTCCTCGGGTGGGTTCAGGCGAGGTGCGGGTGATGGCGATGATCGTCTCGTTGATGGCCATCGCGTGCGGGGCTCCCAAGCGGCCCGCACCACGCGCGGTGGGGGGCGAGTGCCCGGCGAATGTGGCTACGCGGCGCTGGGCCCATCCGTTGGCGTGGCCGTAGCGGATGCGGGCGTGGGCCTGCGCATCGGTGAGGCAGCTCGGGTGTGCGGCCGGGGACGCAGTCGTCGGGGAGGCCGGGGAGGTCCCAGTCCTTGACGGGGCCGACGGTCTGCTTGGGCTGAGCGGAAGGCTGCTCCTGGGCCTCGTCGACACGGGCGGTGACCCGGGCCGGTGGGGCGGTCTGCACGGCGGCCACGGACGCCGTGACGTCCTTGCGGGCCGTCGGGGCCGTTCACAGCCGGGCGTGCAAAGCTGCGCTGCCCTCGGACGTCCGGGGCGCCGGGGCAGCGCGGCGGCGCTGGCAGGGCTGTCGGCCGCTGGCGCGCGGGGGTCGGCCTTGGGCGCGACAGGGTGGCCGTTCACGGAGACGATCTACCCGACGGTGGACCACGGCCGGATCACCCTGGTGGATGCCGGGCATCCCACATATAGGGTTCTGAGCCGTTTCTTACCCTGCTCGACGAAGGGCGTCCTTAGGATGGGCACGCTCTTTTCGAAGTAACTGGTTTGGTGGTCCTGGCGCACTGAGTTGATCTTGGCGTCCAACTCGTTGATCATTGGATCTCGTGTCCGACACCCCGCCGCTGCCGAGCTACGCGGAACTGATTGCACTCGTTGGCGAGTTGAGGGCCGAGCTGACGGCCGCCCGGGCCGAGATCGCTGAGCTGCGCGCGGAGAACGGTGAGCTGAAGCGGCGTCTGGGGATGAACTCGAAGAACTCCTCCAAGCCGCCGTCCAGCGACGGGCTGGCGAGGCCGACGTCGCTACGTAAGCCCTCGGGCCGAGGCCCGGGCAAGCCCCGCGGCGGCGCCGGGGGCGCGCTGATGCAGGTCGACGAGCCCGACGCGATCGAGGTCCATTCCCCGACCGCCTGCCTGGGCTGCGCGGGTGACCTGACCGGGGCCGAGGTAGTCTCCATCGAGCGGCGGCAGGTCTTCGACCTGCCCGAGATCCGCCTGCGGGTGACCGAGCACCGCATCGAACACCGCCGCTGCGCCTGCGGGCAGGTCAACGCTGCCGCCACCCCTTCCGACGCCCCCGCCGCCCCGGCCCAGTACGGGCCGCGGCTGAAGAGCCTGGCGGTCTACCTGCTCACTCGCCAGCACCTGCCCTATGAGCGGTGCGCCGAACTGCTGGCCGACTGCCTGGACGCGGATGTGGCCACCGCGACTCTGCTCGGGTGGGCCGGGCAGGCCGCCGAGGCAGTCGCCCCGCACACCGAGGCCGTGCGGCAGCAACTCATCGAGTGCGAGGTGGTCGGCTTCGACGAGACCGGCACCCGGATCGCGGGGCGCACCTGCTGGGTACACACCGCCTGCACCCGCTCGCTGACGCTCTACCAGGTCCACACGAAGCGCGGCGTGAAGGCGTTCGAAGCCATGGGCGTCCTACCGCACTTCACCGGCATCGCGGTCCACGACGGCTGGAAGCCCTACAAGACGTACACCGACGCGGTCCACGCCCTATGCAATGCCCACCACCTGCGCGAACTGGCCTCCGTCGTGGACAACGCGCCTGCCGGCCACCCCGAGGACTGGGCCGAAGAGCTGGCCGCGCTGCTGGTGGACACCTGGGACGAGATCAAGAACATCCAGACCGCGCACCCTCACGCCACCGGCTTCACCGTCGACGCCCTCGAACGCCTCACCGCCCGCTACGAGGAGATCATCGCCGCCGGACGGACCCTGCACCCGCCCCGCGCCCCCGGCGAACCACGCCGCAAACGGGACAAGGCCGCGAACCTGCTCGACCGCCTCGACACCGAAAGCCACCAGGTGCTCCGGTTCGCCTTCGACTGGCGGGTGCCCTTCGACAACAACACCAGCGAGCAGGCCATCCGGATGGCCAAGATCCAGCAGAAGATCTCCGGCGGCTGGCGCACGGCACCCGGAGCCGAGCGCTTCTTCGCCGTGCGCGGCTACCTATCTACCGCCGCCAAGCAGGGCCGCAACCTGCTCGACACCATCACCCGACTCTTCGACGGCCGAGGCGCCTGGATCCCCACCCCAGCCTGACCACCAAACCAGTCACTTTTCGAAAACATGCGGGCCGATCGAGACTCCTCGATGTCCCCCGAGACCCGTTGAGACGTCCCTCCCGCGGGGCCAGACCAGGACACGCATCGTGCAGACCACCCGTGCCAGAGCCCGGCACCGCTTCGAGAGATCCGCCCGCGAGTCCGGGCCGCTCTGCTCGCGCCCGCTGCTGTGGACGGGCTGGGCGATAAGCCGGGCCTTCCTGCTGCTCGTGCTGGCCGGGATCATCCCGCTGACCAAGGTCGCCGTGCTCAGCGACGTCTCGCAGATCTACCACAGCTGGTACGGGGTCTTCCGGGCCGGGCACTACCCGGTCGGGGACGTCACCTGGCAGTACCCGCCGCTGACCGCCCTGGTGATCGTCGCGCCCGGCCTGCTGCCGCTCGGCTACGCGCACGCCTTCATCCTGCTGGCGGTGGCCTGCGACATGCTGGCACTGAGCCTGCTGATCCGCGCCGACCGGCGCCGCGGGCGGCGGCTGGTCGCGAGCTGGTATTGGGTGCTGGGCATCGCACTGCTGGGGCCGACGGTCTTCGCCCGCTACGACATCATGGTGACCGTGGTCGCGATCGCCGCCCTGCTGGTGATCGCCCGGCGGCCGGTCCTAGGCGGGGCGCTGGCCGGGATCGGGGTACTGCTGAAGGTCTGGTCCGGCCTGCTGCTGCTCGGCGCGCCGCGCGGACGCCGCGGCCTGCGCGCCTGGCTCTCCACGGGCGGTACGGTCGCGCTGCTCTCGCTGGCCGCGGAGGCGGCGCTGCCCGGCGCCTTCTCCTTCCTGAACGAGCAGCAGCAGCGCGGCGTCGAGATCGAGTCGCTCGGCGGCACCGTCTTCCAGATCGCCCGGCACTTCGGCTGGCACGGCACCGTCTCCTACCACTACGGATCGATGGAGTTCCTGGGCCCGTGGGTGAGCCAGGTGGCCACCGCGTCCCTGGTGCTGAGCGCCGTGGCGGGCCTATGGCTGCTGGTGTGGCGGCTGCGCGCCCGGCACTTCGGGCCGGCCGCCACTGCCGACGCCGCGCTCACCGCCACCCTGCTGTTCGTGACCACCAGCAGGGTGATCAGCCCGCAGTACCTCATCTGGCTGATCGGGCTGGCCGCCGTCTGCCTCTGCGCCCGGGGCACCGCCCAGCGACCGGTCGCCCTCCTGCTGCTGCCAGTCGCCGCGCTGACCGTGCTGGAGTTCCCGCTCGGCTTCGACTCCGTGGTGGGCGGCCGACCGCTGGGCGTCTGCGTGCTGGCCGCCCGCAACGTGCTGCTGCTGGCCGCAACACTGCTCGCCTGCGCCCGGCTGTGGCGCTCCACCTCGCTGGTGCCGCTGGAGCCGGAGCCCGAGGAGGCCGCAGGGCCGCGGCTCCGACCGGACGTCCCGGATCCCCGTTCCGCACACGCCACACCGAACACGGATGGCCGCTCGACGGAGCCGACCACAACGGCCGCTGGTACCCCTACGACCACGTACCAGCCACCCCTCCCTTGACACCGCGCTGACCACGCTGGACCACCCCCGACACGCCTTCTGGGACTGACACCACCCTCCACCCACCGCTCAATCCAGCCTGTACCTTGCGGCGGGCCTCCAACGCACCGAGTAGGCGCGGTAGTCGTCAGAGTTGCGGAAGGTCTTGGCGGCTTGAGCCGTCGCATAGGTGAGGGAAACGGCGACATCCTCGACATTGATCTCGATACTGATGCGGCGCTGGCCCTGCTTGTCGTCGACGGTGGGCTGCCGCAGCCTGCCGGTGACGATCACGCGGTTGTGGCCGGGTCAGGGCGATGGTCGCTGTGCCGCTCGGGTGCGCCAGCGCCCGAGCGCGGAGGCCCCGCCGACGCGGAATCTGGAACCCGGCCCTCGATCCCCGATGCCGCCGCGCCGCCCATGCCCGCCCCCACCTCTTTCTCTCATTCGGCGGGGAGAGCGGCAGTAGAGGGGATGTCAGCGGGCCGACCACGCGCGAATAGGACCCTGAGCTGGGGTGCCGGAGAGGCCGGCCGTCAGGCGGCGCAACGCTGGAGGCAACCCTTGCCGCAACACTTGGGCGCAACAGCTATCGCAGCATGAGGCGCAACAGGTCTTTCCTCACGCTCCAGCCAGACCCAGCGCAAGACGCTGGAACTGATCAGCTCCAAAACCACCGACGCCGTGCGCATGTTCCTGTCACGGGAGTACGTCGAGGCCACGGTGCGCGGAATCGATCGGCAGACCCGTGAAGACAATCTCGACGAACACCGCGGGCCTCCCCTTGTTGAACGGCGCTCTGGCTGGTGACGGACTCTTGGCTCAGCGACATTCAGCCTGGACGGGTTGGCTGCTGCGGCCGGCTTGGTGTGCGACGACGCGGTGAACACCAAGTCGGCCTGCGAGTAGCGGTCAGCTCCACCAGCCGTCGTGTGTCTTCCAGTGTTGGACCCATTCGGCGAAGCCGTGGGCTTCGGGCTGGGGATACGGGTACGGGTACGCGCCGACGGCGGTGACGAGCCAGACCTTGCCTCGCTGGGGGCCGGTGAGGACGAGGACCCAGTAGGAAAGCTCATCGTCTGTGCCAAGCATGACGGAGCCGTGGTTGTAGACGTCGGCGATGCTCGGACAGTGGTCTTCCGCGAGGGGCAGTTCCTCTTCCCAGCGCCAGGGCTCCTGCAGAGAAAAGGCGGCGGAGGGGTCTCTGGTGCCCGGGCCAGCCGGGTGTGAGCCAGCCGAGAGGCAGCAGGCCGCCCCTCTTCCGCGGGGCCGAGTGAGGATCCGTTGGAGATGTCGGCGATGAAGGTGCGGTAGGGCTCCGGGAGACGAACGCCGTGGGCGCGCTCCCATGCCTCTACGCCTGCCTGGCCGAGTGGCTCTTCGCGCCACTCGGGCGGGAATGCCGCCCGTAGGACAGCGAGATCCTCATCGCTGACCTCGTGATCAGGTGCAGTCATGCCGTCACTGGTATCACCTGGGTATGTCAGCGCTTCACCCAGTCGGTCGTTCTGGGGCGGCGAGGCCGTTCCATGGGGGAGGGATGAGGCAGCTTTGCCGCGATTGCCATCACGGTGGTGGAGGTTGCGGTGCTGATCGTTGAGCGGGATGAAGGCAGCGTCGAGTGCCGGTTGACTACGGAAAGAGTTCGTTGTCCCGTCTGCGGAGGTCGCCTTGCCAGGTGGGGACATGGTCAGGCGCGCAAGCTCAGCGGCCCAGACCAGCTCCTGCTTCAGCTGCGTCCCCGAGTCCTCCACCTCCAGGGATGGGTGTCAGTCCACGCGGGCAGCCCCGTCCGGCCACACCACGTCCACAGGGATGCCCGCGGCCTGCGCTTCGAGGACCGTGTCGGCGGTACCTCCTCCCTTGCCGCTGGGGGGGTCGCCGTTCCACACGGCGACGAGTCGGTCGGCACGCTCGATGAGTTCGGCGTTGGCGGCTTCGTATGCATGCCGGTTGGCCGTCTCGTGCGGGAGGACGAGGACCTCCTCGGCGGCTTGGAC
The DNA here is from genome assembly GCF_050936285.1 of Streptomyces sp. CA-106110. Lineage (NCBI taxonomy): Bacteria > Bacillati > Actinomycetota > Actinomycetes > Kitasatosporales > Streptomycetaceae > Streptomyces > Streptomyces sp. CA-106110. Next base: position 363,941 of record NZ_JBNJNB010000002.1, read on the forward strand.
CAGGCGGTCGAAGAGGGCGGCATGGTCGGGCTTGACCTTGTTTTGGCGGTAGTCCTGGGAGGGGATGACGACCGAGAGACGTCCGCCGGCGGCGAGGACAGCTTCGGCGAACAGGGAGTCGGCGCCCTTGGCGATGCAGGAGACGCCGACGAGCTCGCCGTGGTCGGCGTACTGCTTCAGCAGTACGTCCAGGGCGTTGCGGACCAGGGGAACGCTGTCCTCGGTCAGGTCCATGTGCCCAGTCACCGCAATGGTCGTCACGGTCGCGTGCCCCCTTCAGTTCGACAGCAGGTCGCGGATCCTATCGCGGACCGCCCGCACCGGCCGGGCCGTGCTGTTTCCCACGGTGTACGGGTATAGCTCGCCCAGCTGGGCGCGGACCCGGCCTGACCGTGTGGAGCGGGCCGCGTCCACGGCCCGGTGAGCCTCCTCGACCGCGACGGTGAGGTCGCCGAGCAGGAAGTGGCACTGGGCCAGGCCAATGCGGTCCAAGGCATGGCTGCGGCTGGCCTCGAGGCCGCGCCGGGACAAGGCCCGACGGATCTCGGTGGCTGCGGCTTCGGCGTGTTGTTTGGGGTTATGGCGGGCAAGTTCAAGGAGTCGGCCACCGGTGGTGCCGGCGAGTTCGGCCTCGTCGAAGTAGGCGATCCAGTACGGCTCCTCGCCGGTCCGCGCTGTGGCGAGGGACTCGGCTGCCTGGGCGGTGGCGCGCTGGAAGGCGGCGGTGCGGCCCATCGCCGCGTATGCCCACGCCTCCCGCGTATGCAGCATGGCGCGCACTCTGGGTCCGGCGATGTGCCGGGCGCCGTCCTGGGCGAGGCGGATGAGTTCGAGGGCGTCTTGAGGCTGGCCGCGGTAGAGCATCTGACGGGCCATGCCCGCCAGCACGTTGGCGCCGAAGATCATGTCGCGGCCGGCGTGCGAGGAGCGTAAGGCCAGAAGGTAGTAAGTCTGGGCTCGGCGCTGGAATCCCGTGTCCCAGGCCATCGTGGCAGCCGTGCCGGCCAGCTGAGCCATGACTTGGTACAGGCGCTGTTCGACCTGGGGCGACTGGTGTTCGTCGAGGTGGGCTGCGACCTCGTTGAGCTGGCCCAGGACGGCCTTGCGGCGCAGGCCGCCGCCGTACTTGTGGTCCCAGGCGCGGAAGGCCCGAGCCGTGGACTCCAGTTCCTCGATCTCCTGTACACCGAGCCGGCCACGGCGGCGCGGCGCCGTTGTAGGGGCTGAGGGCTGGAGCCAGCCTTCGAGTGGGTCGAGCAGGGCGGCGCCGGTGATGGCTGCCCCGGCCAGTGCGCGAGCCGCCGCGCGTCGGTCCATCACGAGATCGCTCCTCGTCAGGTGTGCGGCCAGGTCCACGGTGGCGTCCGGCTGCCAGGGAACCTCATTGGTGCTGGGCCGCTCGCTCTCCGGCTCCTGTGATGCCTCGTCCTGGGCCGGTCGGCTTTCCCACGGGCGGGGGGCGAGACCGAGGAGATGGCCTGGGATGCGCAGACCGTCGGAGATACGGCAGAGGACCTCGAAGCTGGTGACCTGCTGCTGACCGCTGGTGATCATGGAAACCTTGCCCGGAGTCAGGTGGCAGGCCGAGGCAATGCGGTTCTGAGACAGGCCGCCATACTTTTTGATCAAGGCGAAGGCGGCTGCGAAGTCGTGCTCCGCCAAGGCTCGGCATACATCCTCGCGTTCGAGGAGGTCGGGAGCGAGCGGGCCGGGGGTGGTGGCGTCCATGGGGCCAACTTCCGGTGCGATCGTAGGCGCGATCAAGCTTCGTACCAAGCCGGGAACGAGTGTATTCCCACCTCGGTAACACCCGCCGGTCATACCGTGCTTGCCCACGATCGGCAACGCTTGGTGAGTGCGCAACAGGACAGCAATAACCCCCGGACGAGGACGGGATGACCGTGACCGCCGAGCACTCCCAAGCACAGCAAAGCCCCGACGCCCGCGAGCCGGTGGACATCGTCAAGGTAATCAGCGCGGCCCACCGGGCCGAACAACTCGCCACCACAGACCCCGTATCCAGCCCGGCAGACACCGTTGCTGCCGAACTGAACGGTTACCTGCCCTCCTTGCTCGCTGTAGCGGAAGTCCGTCTGGACCGCATGAGCGGCAGCACACCCGCTGCCCTGCGGGCCCGTGACGTCCTGACGAACACCCTCCGGCACACCAGATCGGTGCACCTGGCCGAAGAGTGCGGCGAACTGACCAACCCCACCGCACGACTCCACCTCCTGGCAGGAGCGTGCCGGCTGCTCTACCAGAACCTCGAGACCGGCTGGTAGCCCGCCAACTCCCCGCCGCGCGCTTTCCTCCCCTGTCCCTTGGCGTGCGGCGGGTCGAGACGGGGCGGCCCCGCACCCGACCGCGCATCCGCATCGCGGTTCCCCCGAGGGCGCAGGGCCGCCCCTCCCACCCCACATCCGAGGACACCCCCCGTGGCGACATCGAAAGCAACGCGGTCCACCCGATTCGAGCGGCGGAGGGCACGCCGCCCCATCCGTTCCCCCACCGTGGAGGCCGCCCTCACCACTGTGCTGATCAGCACTGTCGTGACCGTGTTCGCCGCCCTGCTCTGGCAGCTCGCCACCGGAAACTAGAGGAAGAAGTCTGAACGCGCGCGTGGGCACCTCGACCGAACGGGACTTGATCCCCTACGTCACGCTGCGGCAGGGGGAAGAAAGCGCCCCGGACAATCTGACCATCCTCATCGGGCCCGGCCGCCGGCCCCAGCTGCACTACCGGGACCAGACAGCCGAGGACCGGGACGTACGAGGCGTGCTGTGGGGGCGCTGCTCGCAAAACCGCAGGGACGAACGCAACCTGCCGACCGGCAGGCCGCTGTGGAGGCTGATGCACCCTGCGCGGCAGCGGGAGACGATGCAGTCCCTGCTCTGCCAGGTCTGCGCCCGACCGACGCGGACTCCCGCCGGGTGGATCTTCCTCGCCGGGCCCGACGACTGCGAGCCGGACGACACCACGATCCTGACGGCACAGCCGCCGGTGTGCGCCCGGCACGTGCGGGCCGCGGCCCGGCTGTGTCCCCACCTGGATGGCTGGCTCATGGCCTTCCTGGTCCAGAGCGCTCCCCTGCACGGAGTGCACGGCACCCTCTACGGCTACGGGCAAGGCGGCGTCCACGTGATCACACAGCCTGACTTCCCGCTGCCTTACGGGCACCACAACCTGCCCACCTTCCTTGCCTCCCAACTGGTCCGGCGGCTGCGCTCGTTCCGGCTGGTCGACCTGGACGAACTACTGCACCACCTGCAGCAGGCCTCATAGACCCCCTCCGGTGGCCCGGATGCCCTGGCCCGGACCACCGGACAGCCCCGCTCCCGCCGCGAGGAACCGTCTGCAACGCCCCCTACGGACGGCCTTCCCCCTCGCGGCGGGGCTCGACCCCTCTCGCACGCCAGACGCGCGAAGGGCTCCGCAAAGATCACTCACTGGAGGACACATGAGCACAGCAACCATCCCGTTCGGGGCACGAGCCGCAGCGCCTCCGTGCCGGGTCACCACCTCGATCAAGGGCGTGACCTGGAACGAGGAGCGTCAGCTGAACGTCCAGGCCGACGGCACCCCCTGGCACACGTCCGACCTGGCGGCCTCGACCACGGACACCAACCTGGACGGCCAGGGCGACGACGTCTCTGACCCGTACTTCGCGCCCGCGTCATGACCTCCGCCGCCCGCCCTGTGCTCGTCGTCGCTGAACGGCTCGACGCATCAGCGGACATGGTCATGGACGAACTCAACAAGCGTGACGTCCCTGTGCTCCGCTTTGACGTCGCCGAGTTCCCCCAGCAGCTCACACTCACAGCCAGCCACGCGCCAACAGAGTGGGGCTGGACGGGGATGCTGGACGACGGGCGCCGGACGGCGCGGCTTGAGGACGTCCGGGCCGTCTACTGGAGGCGGCCCGGACGCCCCGTCATCGCCGACGCCGTTCCCGAGCCCTACGCCACCTGGGCAAAGAACCAGGCCGAGGCTGCGCTGCTCAACGTGTTTGCGGCTCTGCCCGGCGCACGGTGGATCAACAACCCGCACCACGATCGAGTCGCCGCACACAAGCCGCAGCAGCTCGTCGTCGCCACACGCTGCGGGCTCCGCGTGCCCCGCAGCCTGATCACGAACGACCCCGATGCCGCCCGCGACTTCGCCAAGCAGGTCAGCGGGCCGCTGATCTGCAAGCCAGTCCTTGGCGGACGCCTGCCGGTAGACGAGGGTCGGCAACTCATGGTGGCCACCCACTACGTCGATCCCGCGGCGTTCGACCACAGCATCCGCACCACGGCCCACTACTTCCAAGAGGCCATCGAGAAGGCCTACGAGGTGCGGCTCGTCGCCGTCGCAGACAAGGTGTTCGGCGGCACCCTGCACACGTCCTCGAAGAAGGCGCGCACCGACTGGCGCACCGACTACGAGTACATCGCCTACGGCACAGTCGACGTGCCCGAGGACGTCGCCACAGCCGTGCGGCGCTTCCTGGCCTATTACGGCATCGTGTTCGGCAGCTTCGACTTCGCCGTGACTCCGGCCGGAGAGTGGGTGTTCTTCGAGAACAACCCCGCGGGAACGTGGGCCTGGGTGGAGAACCGCACCGGGCTGCCGATCGCCGCCGCACACGCCGACCACTTGCGAGGAGCCTGCGAATGACCTGGCTGGACAACGACACCGCGGGCGCGTTGCGCCAGGAGTTCGCCGTCGCCCTTGACCCGGCACACACCAGCGCGTGGAGGGATGCGTTCGCGTCCGTCCCCCGCCACGTGTTCGTGCCCAGCTTCTACACCCAGGGCGCCGCCGGCGCGTGGGAGCGCGTCGGGCCGGGCGATCCCGGATACCTGCAGGCCGTCTACTCCGACCACGCGCTGACGACCCAGATTGATGAGCGGGGCATCCCGACCAGCTCATCCAGCGAGCCCTCCGTCATGCTCGCGATGCTCGATGCACTCGATGCCAGGGACGGTGACACCGTGTTCGAGCTGGGCACCGGCACCGGCTACAACGCGGCCCTGCTCTCCCACCGGATCGGCGAGCAGAACGTCACCAGCATCGACGTCGATCCGGAGCTCACCGGCGCAGCAGCGCAACGCCTGGCGGATGCGGGCCTGCACCCGTTCATCGGCACCGGTGACGGCGCCGGCGGCTGGCCAGACCGCGCCCCCTACCAGCGGTTCATCGCCACTGCCGCGCTTCACGCGATCCCGAACGCGTTCCTCAAGCAAGCCGCGCCCGGCGCGGTCATCGTGGCCCCGGTCGGCTACGGCATCCTGCGGGTCACAATGACAGCCCCTGGCCATGGCACGGGATGGTTCCTCCCGACCCCGGCCCACTTCATGCCCCGCCGTAGCTCCTCCGTGCCGCCTGCATTCGAAGCGGCCCGGGAAGCGGCGCCCACCAAGACCACGGCAGCGCCGTGTGACGTCCTGGGACGGCTGCGGTTCCCCCTCTCACTGGCACTGCCCGGGCACACCACGTGCTCGTGGCGTGATGAAGGGGGCAAGTTGACGGCCGTCGGCATCTGGACGCAGGACGGGGCAGCCGCGACGGCTCACGTGTCCGGCACGGTTCGCCAGGTCGGACCGCGCCGCCTGTGGGACGTCATTGAAAGCCTCGCCGAGACCTTCACCGGTGAACCACAGCGGCAGGAGTTCCACGTCAACATCACCCCCAGCCGTCAGATCGCCTGGTACCGGACACCTGACGGGCCCGCCTGGAATCTCCCGCAACCCCAGTGACGAGCTCCCCCTAACCGCAGCCCCGCCCGCCCACGCGGGGCTGCTGCTTCCCACAGGCCGCACGTAACGGACAGCGCGGTGCGCGTCCCGTTCACACTCGGGGTGCCCTCGGCTTCCCCGCCAGCCCCTCGCGATGGCGGACTCTCACGGAGTGTCCAGCTCGTAGACCACGCCTGACCCGCCCGAGGGGACCTGGCGTTCCTGACCGCCACCTGGACCGAGCACACGGCAGCCCCCGGCATCGGGTGCGTTCAGGCGCCCGGCCGCTGTCTCCCGCTCTTTCAGACTCATCGCATCGAGTTGCTCGTATAGCAGACGGACAAGGACCGCAAGCGCGGTCACGTCGTCGGCTTCTATCACGGAACACCCCCGCGTCGGCGAGGAGGACGCCGAGGTGCGCGGTGACTTGTCTGCGGATCCCGGAACACCCCCGCGTCGGCGGGGAGGACGGTCGCAGGGGTCAGCGGGGTCACGAAGTTGCCGGAACACCCCCGCGTCGGCGGGGAGGACGATCACGCCGAAGATGAACGGGCGGTTCATGTCGGAACACTGCGGGTGCCGAATAATCATCCGGCGAGGTCAGGCGGCATGTCCGTACTCGTGGAGGGTTCCGACGAGTCGATCTCGCCTGCGGATCCTCAGGCGCCTTCTCCGCGCCGGAATGTCGACCACTTCGGGCAGCGGGCGGAGTGGAGCGGCCTGGCCCAGGGCCCGGTGTGGCCGATGTCCATCGTAGAAGGTCTCGAACTCGTCGAGCACGTGCAGGAGATGGTACTGGTTCCAGATCAGGGTGCGGTCGAGGAGCCCGCGGCGGCAGGTCTGGATCCAGCGCTCCATGATGGAGTTCATTCGCGGTATTCGGATCCGGGTCTTGACCACCTCCAGGCCCGCGTCGGCGAACAGGGCGTCGAAGCTGGCGGTGAACTTCGCGTCCCGGTCCCGGATGAGGAATCTGGCGCGGCTGCCGGCGTCCTCAAGGTCCATGAGCAGGTTCCGTCCGAGCTGGACAAGCCAGTCCGCCGTGGGGTGGGCGGTGGCGCCCAGGATCCGGATGCGGCGCGTGGTGTGCTCGATGACGGCGAAGACGTACAGGCGCGCCCCGGTCAGGGTGCGGACCTCGAACAGGTCGCAAGCCAGCAGCGCCTCGGCCTGGCCGCGCAGGAACTCGGCCCAGGTCGTGCTCTGCCGCTCGGGCGCGGGCGGAATGCCGTGCTCCTTGAGGATCTCCCAGACGGTGGATGCGGCGACCTTGATACCGAGGGCCGCGAGTTCGCCGTGAATCCTCCTATACCCCCACGGCGGGTTTTCCCTGGCCAGGCGCAGCGCCAGGGCGCGGATCGACCGTACGGTGGGTGGTCGTCCTCGGCGATGTGGGCGGCTCACCGCGGCGTGGCGGCGCTTGAGTAGGTCGCGGTGCCACCGCAGGATCGTGTCCGGCCGCACCAGCAACAGCAGGCGTCGCAGTTTGTCCGCCGGCAGGCGGTGAAGGAGGCCGGCGAGTACGGCGCGGTCGGTGGCGGTGAAGGTGGGCTTGCCAACCTGACGCTGCAGGACCAGCAGTTGATGGCGGAGCGCGAGGATCTCGATATCCTTCTCGCGTCCTGTCATCGTCAGCAGGCGCAGGATCGCCAGGATGTTGGTCGCAGCGAGGTAGGCCAGACGCAGCAGCACGACAGTTCATGATGCCGTCCTGGCGCCGAGCGGGCGACCACTTCGCGATGATCCCCCCGAGCCGCGTAGATCAGCGATCAAGGCAGTGACCTCGACGGATGATTATTCGGCACCCGCAGCGTTGACGATGACCTCGCGGTGGCGGCGGATACGGCGGCAGAGGTCGACGAAGGTGTCGATGCGGCAGCGCTGGGCCCATGACAGCCACCGGTCCAGGGCCGCGATTGCCGTCTGCGTGTCCTGCTCGCGGGCGATGGCGAAGACCGTGCGCAGGCCTTCCTTGAGTAGGTAGGCGCGGTGCAGGCGCGGATCGGTGGCCGCGATCCAGCCCAGCTTGGCCTGCTGGCGGTGGGTGAGGTCCTCGGGGTTCTTCCACAACGCGAAGCGGGAGTCCTTCAACGCCCTGGCGGTGGCGGCATCCAGGGCCTGGTGGTGGGCCCGGCTCCACGCCGCGCGGCGCTCAGCGTCCAGCGCTTCGGTGGCCCAGGCGACGACGTGGAACGGATCCATGGTGCGTACCGCCCGTGGGGGGTGCGCGGCGACGGTGTCGGCGATCCACTGAGCGCCGTCGGCGGATACGTGTGTCAGCTTCGCGCTCCGCTGTGGGCCGAGTTCGGCGAAGAACGCCTCCAGGACTGCGCGGCCGTGGCCGTCGGCCATCCACACCACCTGCCGGGTGTGATGGTCGACGACCACGGTCATGTACTTCTGCCCCTTGCGGTAGGAGATCTCGTCGATACCGATCCGGCGCAGCCCCGACAGCCGGTCGAGGCCGGTGTCCCGGTCGGCGACGAACCGCTCGACGATGGCCCCTACCGTCCGCCAGGAGACACGCATCAGTTGCGCGACGGCGGACTTGGAGCACTCGGTGGCCATCCAGGCGGCCTGCTGGTCGAAGACCAGGGTGTGCCCGGCACCGTGCCGGGCCCAGGGCACCGCGGCCGCCACAACGCCATGCTCGCGACAGCGCACCCGGGGCGCCTCCGCCTCGAGGAACACCTTCATGGTGCCGGCGTCCAGGCAACGCCAGCGGCGCCGACCGCGCCCCTGGTCATAGCCGCGTCCGGGGCGGCGGCAGATCCCGCACCGGTGCTGCTCCCGCATCACCGGCCGCACCCGGGCGACCAGCACACCCGCATCCTGGTCGATCTCGACCTGCTCGACCACGGCCCGTTCGACCGTCAGCAACCGTTTCCATATCCTGTTCGCAGACACGCCGTCTTCCTGCATGTGGATCTTGACCTCAGAGACCTTGAACCATATGCGCAAGACGGCGTGTTTCACGTATCAGGGCTGGTCAGGCACCCACACATGCGGCAGAAGAGCCGATTTTTGCGGGCCTGCAGGCGGACACGACTGAAGCCACCTGTGGGCCGACGGCCGGAACCCTGGTCGACTGACACGCCAGTTACATCCCTGGCACCTCGAGGGATCGTCGAGGAACTCGTCTTCTCAAGCAGCCTCAAGCTGGCGGTGGGCGAAGACGATGTCCCGTACTTTCTGTACGGCGGCTGGAGCGATACGGGCCAGCACTGGCAGGGCGTGGTACCAGCCATCACCGGCAAGCGCGTCGGCGGTGAAGGTCAGTACCGCCTGCGCTGTTTGTGCGGTGTTGGGGGGCAATTGGGACAGGGCGAGGGAGTGGAATATCTGGGTGAAGGCGGTTTCAGCGGATTCCGAGACCGCCCGCAGGCCTGGCGGTTGGCCGGTCAGGTAGCCGGCCACGGCCGCAAACGCCTCCGCGCGGTCGTATGGGACGTTGAGACTGTTCGCTGATTCTCGGGCAGCGCCCAGGTCGCCGAAGGCCGCGTGAGCGATCGCGATGGCACCGGTCGGCAGCCCCCACGGCGGAATGCCCGCCCAGCTGCGCTCCAACGTCGCCAGTGTGCGCTGGGCCTTCGCGCGCTGTTCAGGAGCGTTCAGGAGGAGCAGGACGAGGAAAGACTCCGCGCCCGGATGCGTCTTCGAGGCTTGGAGCGTGGCCCAAATCTGGTCTACTGCCTCGCGAAGCCGATCGCCGCTCTGCGGGTCGGCGTCACCGAGGGCGGCGAGGAGCTCGGCAAGCTCGGCGATATGTCCTCCCCGCTGCCACAGTGAGGCATCTGCGGCCAGGAGGCGTTCAAGCTGACGGTCGATGATGCCTGCGGCGGTGGCCGGGTCATGAGAGCGCAGTCCGGCCGCGACGGCTACGAGCGCGCGTCGCTTCCTGTCGCTGCCCGTGTTGTCCGTTTCCTCGGCGAGCGACAGGGCGCGGTCGTGTTCGCCGGCGTAGGCCAAGGCTTGTGCGGCGGCGCCCTTCGCATCGCTCACCTTCATGCCGGGAGCGCCGTCGAGGAGGGAGAAGTTTCCGGCGCCTTCAAGGTTTGTCGTGCCGTCGGCGGCCTCGTGCGCCAACCGTCGTGCGTCAAGGCGATACCCTGCCGCGGTAGTCGAGACAGCGGTCGCCGCAAGTGCCTGCACCCGTTCGGCGGGATCCTGCAGAGTGCGGGCCAACTGCGCACTGTCAGCGTGCCGTCCCATGGCAGCCAGTGCCGTGCACAGGGTGATCAGCCAGGTCTCGCGTGGCCCTACGACAGGTTGGGAGGATCCAAGCGCTTCCAGGGCCTGGTACAGCCGATGGTTCGCCTCGTCCGTCTGGTTCTGCTCCGCGAGGCGGCATGCCTGCTCGGCCAGTGCCTCCACGGAAGGTTCCTCGTCTGCAGAGTCATTGGTATCGGCGATCACGGCGCGAGCACGAGCGAGTGTGTCCATTCCGAGTGCGGTGTGCCTTGCCTCGGGCACGCTCGCTATGAGGTGGCGGGCTTCGTCCACGCAGTCGGTGTCCGCCAAGGCCCGCGTCACACGGGTGAGCATGGGGCTCAGAAGTATGGTCAGGTCCGCCGCGTCGTCGCTCGGCAGCGCTTCGGGATCGCGCAGCGCAGCCCTAAGACGCCGTGCCGCTTGCTGGGCCAGGGTATGCGCCTGTTCAGGGTGTTCTGCAGCCAGAGCCGAGGCCGCTGCGGCGTCGACCACGCAGGCCGGGAGGCTGGCGGGAAACGTCTGTGTGTACTGGGTGATGCGTTCATACAGCCGGGCGGCTCGTGTGGCGTCGGCAGCGGCGGCGACGCCGGCCCATGCCCTCACGGGTGCGCTCGGGTCGGGCGGAGAGTCGGATGCCACGTCGTCGGCGTGCTGTTCAGCCTGCTCCAGCAACTCCTCAGCTAGCACGGGATTTCGCGGACGGGCAGCGAGGGCTGCCCGCGCAGTCGTCAGGGAGGGTAGGGTGACATCCCCGTACGACGCCGGAGAGCGGAGCGAACTGAGCAGTTCGCGTCCCTGGTGGTAGTCGCCGACGGCGATCAGCGCCACGGCGGCTTCCGCTGTCGCCTCTTCGGCCTCGTCCTCGTCCCCGCTCGGGGGAGCTGATTCCGCGCGGGCTCGCTTGGCCCACCGCGCGGCGTCCCGCGCCGCCTGGACGGCATGCTGGTCGCCAGCACTCACCAGGGCCCGCGCCACGTTCGCCAAACGGACGGCTTTCCCAGCGGGATACGGTGCCAGAAGCGCGAACTGCACGGCGCGTTGTTGATACCCGAGATGAGCGAACGCCACGGGAAGGCCAACCGGGAGGGCCCGAGCCCATTGGGTCAGCATGGTCCGTGAAGCGGCGAGCCCGGCCAAGCCCGTCAGATCGACCGGGCGTCGGCGCCGGATCATCTGGGCACTCAGCTCGATGTCGGAGAACGCCGCATCGAGTGACGCGCGCCCCAGCAGAGCCTGCTGGCGACGCGGGTCGAGGGCAATCGCGGTCAGCCGCTCGCTGTCGTTAATGCTGTGCAGCATGCGCGGGTAGTCGTAGAGCAGATAGGCGGGGGTGTTGGCTGGCCAGCCCTTGGCGCGGTACCTGTCCGCCCAGGCATGCAGCTGATCTTCGAACTCGGTCACGTCGCCCAGGGCGGCGTGGGCCTCTCCGCGCAGCTCTTCGTGCCCTAGCGCGAGGGGACGCACGCCAACGGACAAGTCTGGGACAAGGATCTGGCCGTGACTGCCAGGGATGAAGCTCCGGCCGGTGATCTCGCGCAGCCGCCGGTCGACCCGATAGGGGCGTATCCCGACAAGCTGGGCCAGGTCCGCTGCTGTCAGGCTGCCGCGTGCCGCCACCAGGAGGCCGAGGAGGGGAACTCCTACTTGCTCGTCCTCAAGGAGACGGTGCAGCTCGCTCCGGGCCATGGTGCTGATGTTGGTGGCGTGAGGCGAGTGGGCAAGGGTGCGGATAATGTGCGGAGTGCGGAGGGGGTGGTCGTGGGGCACGTCGTCCGGGATGGGCGGGTTGGGTCGGCCAGTGACCACAATGCGCATGCCCGCCGGGGGATTCCGCGGCAGCAGCGCGGCGATGCTCTTTCTGCTGGATGCGGCTCCGTGGTCCTCGTCCAAGCCGTCCACAACGAGCACTAGGCGCCGACCGCTGTATTGGCAGGCCTCCGCGGCGGCCTGGCAGAGGGCTGGGAAGTCCTCCGGGCGGACACCCGCAGTCCCGGAGTCCTGCCCGGCAAGGGAGGCCAGCTGCGGCAGCACTGTCTCGAGAAATCCTTCCCGGTCGTTGCGGCCCAAGCGATCGGTGATGAAGTAGCTCACGATCTCCACGTCGGCCGGCTGGTGCCGGAGCACGAACTCGGAAACCAGGGCCGACTTCCCAGCCCAGGGGGCCGCCTGCCACCACATGTACGCGGACGCGCCGGGGAGGTCCGCCTCGACACAGAACGCGGTCAGCTCCCGCAGCTCGTCTTCCCTGTCCAGCAATCGAGCAGGCAGGATGTGTTGCTCGATCCAGGCGCTGTACCCGCCAGAAGCAAGCTGGCCCAGTGCCGCAGCCGCCGAGTCAACGGCGACGGCTGGGGCGGTGGGGCAGCAGAAGGCATCGGCTGATGCGCGGCCGAAAAACCTCATCACGGTGCTCGGGTGCTCGTAGAGCATGTCCGACAGCTCCTGACGCCCCCACAGGCCAATCGACAATTCGCCGTGTTTCGTCCTCAACTCAGCGAGCCTGTTCACCACTTCGGTGTCGTTGGTGTCGTCGGACGTCACGATAACCAGGTCCCTGGCGCCGAACGGCCGGCTGCCCGAGGCGTACTTCTCCACCGCTCGCTCAAGGACTCGGGCGGTGAACCTCACATAGTTCTTCGCCTGGTAGACACGGGTCGGGGCGCCGGGGCAGAAGCCGACGATGTCGATGCCGTCCTGCGACTGGCCAGGACGGCCGTAGCGCCGCGCCTCACGGCCCTCGACCTTGCGCACGATCTCGGTGACCAGCTTCTCGAAGTTGTCCCACCCGATCTCGTGGACATTCAGCTGGTTCGGGGCAGTCGTCACCAGCGGCGGAGCGATTCCCTCGGGTGGTGCCCCAAGGGGATGGGCGTCATCAATGGCCTCCCAGCCTGGCGCAGGGCTTTCGCCTTCGGCCGTGTCCCCCATCGGTCACCTCAGACGCACCACTCGCAGTCGGATGTTCGCGAGGCCCATTCTGCCGGACGGCACCGACAGCGTCGCGTCCGCGCACAACAGCGCCTCGTGATGTGCAAGGGTGCAGCCGTCCTCCCGGCGACCGCCAGCATAGAGACTCAGATGGGTGCGGATCCTTCTGAGGGAAGGTTGTTGATCAAGTGCTGGGTTGGTTGTGGTGCTGGTCGGGGTAGGTGCGCTGATGCTCGCGGGTGTGGTGGTAGGCGAGGTAGGTGTCGAGGTCGCCGTTGGCGTGGACAGCGCGGAGTTTGAGGACGGCTTCGGCGCTGGCGAGGCCCCAGCGGGCTCCGGTGATGTCGAGGCGGTCGCCCACGAGGTGCCGGCACGCGCCTTCGACCGATCCGGTCGCGATGGGCCAGCCCTTGTCCAGTGCGGTGTCGTAGCGGAGCTGGTCGAGGTGGCCGGACAGGTAGCGCGCGCAGGTGTCGACGCTGTCCCGTTTCGCCCCGGTGAGCTGTTCCTTCTCGGCCCGGGCGGTCATCTCGCCGGCGACGCGGGCGGCGTGTCCGTGCAGGATCGCGGTGAGTGTCTCGGCGGCGAAAGTCTCGGCCTCCAGGCTGCCGACAGGATGGAAGGCGTGCGCGGCCGTCCACGCGTACTCGGCGACATGGACGAAGTCGATCAAGATGTGGATCTTGGCGTTGCGGCGCTGTGCTTCGGCTTCGACGAGGTCGAGTTGGTGGCGGGCGCCGTCGACGAGGACGAGCCAGGGCCGGTGATGGCCCGGGTCACGGTCGGTGGCCTGGGTGAATGCCTCGGCGATCACGTCGTCGGGGTCGTGGATCAGGGAGGCGGTGCACCACCGGTTGACCGCTTTCGGGCCGGGCCGCACCGTCCGCAGGCGGGTACGGCCGCCGGGTGGGTGGACGATGTCGTGCGGACGGCGCTGGGCGGGGTGGGTGTCGTGGACGCAGGCGATGGTCGCCATGCGTTTCCGGTTCGGTTTCTCGCCCGGTGCGAGCCGCGCCTGCCTGCCCTGCCGCTTCTTTGCCTCGGCCGCGCGGCGGGTGGCCTCGCGTAACGCTTCGGGCCGCATCACCACCCCCTTCTGGTCGACCTGGATGACCAGCGGCATGTCGGCCGTGCACGGGGAGGCGATCTTGTGGTGGTAGAAGGCGTCGATGTCGGCGGCGGCCTCGACGGTCAGGCTCTCGGCCCGGCGTTTGCCCAGTACCGGCCCGCACCGGTCGGTGATCGCCGCGACGGCCTGCGCGTAGGAACCACGGACCGCCTCGCGCACGGCGAGGCGTTTGACGCCGTGGCTGTGCTGGCCGCGTGGCAGCGACAACTGGGCGTCGGCCGGGTGCACGTTCGACAGGCCCCGGCTCCGCCAGGCGCACCGCGTCACACTCACCGTGCCGAACAAGCAGGTCAGCTGCCGGGCATGCCCCCTCTCGCGGTACGGCCGCACCTCGCGGTCCGGACCGAAGACCGCCCGAGGCGGCGGCGCCTGCTCTTCACGGGCCGCCCGCAGGTCGAGGTGGTCCTGGAAGAACCGGCGCAGGATCTCCCGGCCATCGGTCTCGATCAGCTGTTCCACCGCGGCATGGTCCAACTCGGCGGTCTCGGGTGCCGACAGCCGTGCTGCCAGCGACTCCACCGCTTCCATCGAGCAGGCAAACGGGTCAGGGACATCGTGGGTGTCGTAGCGTTCCATCCGGGCTCTTCTTCCGGCCGTCGTTCCTGGTTGGCACCTACGACGGTAGGAAGAAGAGCCCCTTGACCACCGGGAGTTGGCTCACCGCACCGAACCGGTCGCCGTCCTTCCGGCCGACGCGGTGAACAGTGCGGGTGTCTGTTCGTCCAGCCAGCCCCGCTCGACCAGCCGCTTCAGTTTCGACCGCGTCCCCTCGATCTTCGACGTCTGCGCGGGCAGGCCGATCCTCGGCACGACCTGCTTCGCCTGCACCGGCTCGGGCCCGTCGTCGATCACGCCCACGATGTCGCGGTAGACCGCAGGGAGATCCGCGCTGCTCATCCCCTCCCACCACACGGTCACCGTCTGCGCTCCCACCACCCGGCCCCCGCCCACCGGCTCGACCGCGTCCACGGCCACTCCCTCAGCCGCGAGTTCCTCCAGCGTCTCCCGCGTCACGGTCAACCGTTCCAGCCGGTCCCGCTCAGCCTCCAACCGCACGGTCAACACGGCGATCTCCCGCTCGAGTTCCTCCACCCGGGACCGCACCGCCGCCTGCCGAGCCTCCAGTTCCCCGATCAACGAGCCCATCCGGCACCGCCTCCTCTACCCGCACGGTAGAGACGACAACACCCCACCCACACCCAGATCAGCAAAACCCCAGTTCAACCGTCCCCCGAGAGGATCCGCACCCGACTCAGATGGGCCCGAATTCTCTGCGCTCGAGCCGTCACTGGGGCCGCTTTTACCGGTCCACGGCGGCCCGGACGGCGGCCGTGTCGATGGCGAGCAGGCTTGAAGAACTACGCAATCACCAGGGGGCGTCCGGCTTTGCCGTCAGGATCCAGACCGTGCCAAGCCCCTCCACTTGCCGGCGCTTCGATCAGGCGTCGGCGAGACTTCCCCTTGCCTAGCTCAGCGCTCTGCGACTCTGGGTCCGAAATCGCTCCACCGCTCGCCAGTGACCATGAATCCCCGCCTGTCGCCCCCTCAGGACCGGGGCGGCATTGCCGGGGAGGTCGGGGCGATCTTGACGGCGTCGGTGCGGTAGCCACCGATCGGCCGGTACTCCTTCTTGATGTTCCGGGCATCGTTGAAGTACCGCTGGCTCGCCTTGTTCGGGAAGAGCAGCAGAAGTTCGGTCATAAGGCAGAACGCGTCAGCGCGAACCCGCTTGGGGTCTGGGTCGAAGACCGCGACCGGAACGCCCTCCTCGTCTACAAGAGGTACACCGCCGGCGTACCGGGGGTCGCCGGTGCTGTAGCCCGCCGTTGCGGTAATGCCATGCTCCTCGGCGAGCTTCGTGAGGGCCTCGTCGATCCCCCGGCGGAAATGCAGGGCCATCTCCCGGCGCCAGGCACCAGCTTGGTGGGTGCGTGCTGTCTGCTCGACCGCGGCCGCTTCGGCCAGAGCCTTCGCCCGGGCGGCCGCATCCTTGGCGCGGGTCGCGACCCGCGCCTTCTCCAGCTCGGCCATGCGGGCTTCGTCGGTGCGGCGCCGCCGCTCCTCCTCAAGGAGATACGCGTCCTCAGCCCGAATGCACTGCGGCGTCGTCCACACCGTAACAAGTGCCCGCTGCCGGCATCCCAGCAGGGTCCGCGGGACGTGCGGGACGACGCGGCGGGCAAACACCCAGGCCAAAAACTGGCTCAGGGAGGTTGTGACCGGGCTCCAACCTCTCCCCTCGAACTTCACCAGGCCCTCGGCGACAATGAGGTGTTCCTCGCCGTTGGGCCGTGACAGGCGGACGGAGGGGACGGTGCCGAGCCAGGGCGGACTGGGCCGGTCGCTGAACCAGATCGACGTGACGCCGTCAGCGCGCATCTTCTCAGTACGGGCGGTGATGTCGACGTCGGTGATCGGCGCGAGCTGCGCTTCGAGTGCCGTCGACCAGGCCCCTCCATTGCGGTCGGTGGCCAATACGTCCGCACGCCATTTGCCGTCAGGCCCGCGGGCTTCGAGCTCAGCGCGCGCGCCAGCGTCTCGCGCGGCGTTCGCCAGCTCCAGTTTTCCGACTGTGGAAGCGTTCGCATTGGCTATGAGCACTGGCTTTGCGTCGCGGGCAGCACGTCCGTGACGCGCCTCCGATAGGTTCTTCGAGGTTCGTGGATGCCGGACTGCAGGTGTGTCGAAAGGGATGAGCGTGTCTGGCGAGCGACTCGATTCGGAATGGGTGCGTGGCTGGTGCGAGCAGACCTCTTCAGCGCTCAGGGTCCTGATGTCGTCGTTTCTGGAGACACATCGGTTTCCTCCTGGTGAGAACGCCCTCACGCTCGCAACGGATGAGAGCCACGAGGCGACGGATACGCTGGTGGATCTGAGAGTGCGGTATGTGAACTTCCGTCCGCCTTGTCATCGCTCGATGGTGTGACGTTGGGGCATCGCTGCCGGTCAGGCGTTCGGGGTTCGCTTGAGTTGTGGCATGAGCATGCGCAAGCCGTACCCGAGTGATCTGTCCGACGAGCAGTGGGCGTTGATCGCGCCGGTGATCACGGCGTGGAAGGCCCGACACCCCTGTTCATCGGCCGGGCCCAGGAACGGGCCACGGTCTTCCGCACCGAGAAACGCCGGGACGCCGCGGGTAAGAGCTACCCGTGGATCGTGAAGACCACCGGCATGGTCAACCAGTACTACTTCTACTGCGTGGATGGCGACTTCGGTCCGTTCTTCCTGAACTTCTGCTCCTACTTCCCCTACAACGCCAAACTGTGCCTCAACGGCCACGAGTGGGCCAAGCGGCAGGCCACGAAGGCCGGCATCGGCTTCACCCCGTTGGACAACGCCTTCGCCGCGGTCGATGACCCAGCCGGTCTGCAGGACCTGTGCGACACCCTTGACGGAGCCCGCATCGACGCGCTGCTGAGGAAATGGCTCGCCGCACTGCCGCACCCCTTCAGCCCGGCCGACCGGGTCGCTGGCTACCGCTACGACCTGTCCATCCTGCGGGCCGAGTTCTCCCTCACCCAGATGCTCGACCGCCCACAATCGGGGCGGATCTTCTTCGAGCAGGTCATCCGGGACAACCTCGACCTGGGCCGCCCCGACCAGATCAGCCTCATCTTCGACCGGCGCATCTTCCACCGCGGACCACGTCCTACCCCGGGAACCTTCCGCACCCGCGTGCTCACCGACGGGGTCGTCCCCAGCCTGCACGTCGACTACAAGACCAGCCGGATCAAGCAGTACCACAAGGAAGGACGCGCCCTGCGCACTGAGACCACCATCAACAACCCGACCGACTTCCGGATCGGCAAACGGCTGACCAACCTGCCCGCGCTGCGGCAGATCGGCTTCACCGCCAACCGGCGCCTGCTCGGCGTCCAGCGACTCAGCCACGACCCGGCCCGAGGTGCGGAGGTCTTCTCCGCCGTCACCGACCCGAACCTCACCACCGAGGGCACCCGCATCCCCGGCCTGCGCTTCGCCGACCCCCGCGCCCAAGCACTGCTGCACGCCCTGCTGGTCTTCAAGCTCCTGCCCCGCGGATTCGCCAACCGCGACCTGCGCGCGTTACTCGCGCCTCTGCTCGGGAAACCGCCCGAGACCATCTCCGCCGGGCAGATGTCCTACGACCTGCGGCGCCTGCGCGCCCACGGAATCATCCAACGCATCCCGCGCACCCACCGCTACCAGCTCACCCCCGCCGGCCACGAGCAGGCCCTCTTCCTCACCCGGGTTCATGACCGGCTGATCCGCACCGGGCTGGCCGACCTCGCCGACACCGACCAGCCCACGGCACTCCGGACCGCCACCCGCGCCTACGACAAGACTCTGGACGACTACCTCCGACGAGCCGGACTAGCCGCCTGAACAGCCCAAACCTGCACCATCGCGCAAACTTGACCCGATCAAGACGGCTTCACCCGTCCAAGCCTCCTAGCCCAGCAGCACGACCGTGTAGCCGCCGAAGACCTGGCCCTGCTGGCTGGCGGTGACCCGGTAGACGTGCGCTTCGCCGGGCCCCGGCGCCTTGTCGCTCGTGGTGAAGGCGATCTGCTGATCGTCCCCGGTCACCTGGTGCTCGGCCGCGCCGCCGTTCGACGTGCCCCCGCCGATCGTCGTCGGCGGCGAGAGCAGCGCCGTGCCCGTGGGCGCCGCCTGGGCAGGAAACTGGCCCCGGGTGCCGGTACGCAGCTGGAGCCACGGCATTTCGTGTGGCGCCGCGCGGGCCACCTGGACCTGGGCCGGTTCGCCGTAGAGCGGGCCGACCTTGAGGGTGAGCGGTGCCATCGGCGTTGGCAGCAGCAGCGGCTCACCAGTCAGCCGGGCCGTCGCGTGGAGCCCGGCTCCGGCGGCGACGTGGATGTTGCGC
Organism: Streptomyces sp. CA-106110; assembly: GCF_050936285.1. Classification (NCBI taxonomy): domain Bacteria; kingdom Bacillati; phylum Actinomycetota; class Actinomycetes; order Kitasatosporales; family Streptomycetaceae; genus Streptomyces; species Streptomyces sp. CA-106110. The sequence continues at coordinate 382,794 of NZ_JBNJNB010000002.1, forward strand.
TGGCCAATGTGCCGGTTCAGCGCCGCGTCCCAGGCGGGGGTGCCGAGCCCGTCGCTGGTCTCCTCCCATACGCGGACCAGCAGGCACTCGTGGCCGCCGTTGACGAAGGTCGGCACCCAGGCCGTCGGGCACTTGACGACCGCGTGTGCGCGGGCGCTGCCCCGGGCGCCCAGCGCGACCGACGCATAGCCGATCAGGTGCGCGCCCAAAGGCCCGATCCCGAGCGACGGGTCGCACCAGTAGAACTCGACGACGACGTTGGGCGCCGCTGCCAGGCCGAAGTTCCACACGTGCGCATACACCGTGTTCGGCTTCCCGGCCAGTGCGGTCTGCCCCAGCTCCGGCGGGACGGGCGGCGCGGTCGACGGCTCGACGCCCGCCAGGAGCAGGATGTCAGGGCTCTCCCAGAACGGGCCGACCACCGGCCGCGCGCCGAGATCACCGGCGTTGGCCCGCAGGAACAGGAACGGCAGATACAGATCGCCGCGCTGACCCGGCCACTGGTTCCCGGGCTGCGGCTTGAAGTCGCCCGGGGTGAGCCGGCCGCCGGGCACCTGACCGGTGGACGTACCGCAGTGGCGGCCCGGCCGGTTGGGGTTCTTCCAACCAATGGTGGTCCCGTCGGGAGGCTTGTGGCCACCGCCCCCGTCCCCCTTGCCGTGGTCGTGGTCGTGGTCGTGGCAGTGTTCACGGTCCCCGTGGTGGCATGCGCAGTCGCACCGGTGATGTTCGTGCCGGTGGCACCCGCAGCGGCATTCCCGCCGTTCCTCGGTCATGATTCACCCCCAGGCACGTCCTCGGCCCCAGGAACTTCCTCGACGACCCCGATCGGTGGCGGAGGCGGAGGCGGAGGCGGGTCGACGTAGTGCAACTGCATCGGCTCGTTGCCGAACGACTTCTTCCAGCGATTCTTGTCCAGCCAGGGCGCCGCGACGGGCAGCGCGTACGTGAAGCCCGGGTCCTCCCGATCGGTCTCCATCCCCCGGATCCAGTCCCAGGTCAGGTAGGCGTAGGCGCGGTCGGCGTCCAGGTTGAACTGCGTGGCGTAGTTGGTCCGGTTCGCCAGCCTTCCGATCAGGTACGCGGAGAAGGGGACGGGGTCGCCGAGTGGACTGCGCCCGAGGGGGCCCGTGCCGAGGGCGTCTTCGTTGATTTGGTCGGTCTGCCAGGGTGTCTGTGCGGTCTCGTAGCGGTGCCGGTACTCCGCGCTGAAGCCGCCGTTCGTACGGAAGAAGACCTGGTCCGGCGTAGTGCCCTCGGTATACGGCCCGGGGCGCAGCGGTTTGTAACCGCCCTTGGTGCTGGGGCCGTTCGGGTCGCACTTGCTCGGGTCGTAGGTCTCCGGGGGCGTCGGCGTGGGCGTGTTGTGGCCGCCCTGTTCGGTTTCGCTGAATTGTGGGTAGGCCCACGGGCGGCGGAATTCCCAGTCGTCGGGAGCCAGAGGCGAGCCGTCGGGCTCGCTGCCGTCCGCGTGGTACTGAAGCACCGGGTAGTACGGGTAGTTGCGGTCCCGGACGGAGTGACTGACCACGACGTGCTGGTCCTGGTCGAGGTTGCCGAACGCGTCGCCCGCGTCGGCCAGGGCCTGCCGGAAGGCGCCGTCGACCGTGCCGCCAAGGGTGATCAGTGGCAGGTCGATCTCGTTGGGCCACTTCAGCTCGCCGTTGTCCTCATAGCGTGCCTCGGCGTGCGGCATGAGGATCCCGCAGTGCGCCATCACGTCGTGAATCTTGGTGGTGACGTCCCAGACCCCCATCGCGATGTCGTGGAGCCGCATCCGGATGCCGTACGTGTACGGGCTCAGGAGGGCCTTGATCAGGTCGCCGATGAGCTTGATGACATCCCGGATCTTCTTGACAATCCACTGGACCAGCGCGACGAACATATCGCAGACGTCCTCGATCAGGATGCCGCTGTCGAGGTCGATGCCGGTGAAGTCCGGCGGTTGGAACAGATCCGTGAGGTCCGACAGCGGAGGGATGATGACGAAGTCAGGCACGCGTGGTTTGGGTAGTTCCCAACCGCCGTTGAAGTTCTGCTTGTAGAGCGTGATCATCAGCCGGTACGCCGTGGCGACCTCCCATGGCAGCGGGAACCCGGTCGGCACCGGGAACGGCGGCGGTGGCGCGATCGCGTCCAGCAGTTCCTGGAACGGGCGGTCCAGACCGTGTCCGGTCACCGACTTCACGACGTTGGTCAGCTTCCCCTGGTCGATCTGCCGCTGGTAGGTGTCCCCTTGGTAGATCAGGGGGTGCGGGTGGTGGTCGAAGGTGTGGATCAGCGCTGCGGTGATGGCCTCGGCCATCCACTTCGGCATCTCGCCGTCCACGTCGAGCTGCTTCTTGCGCTTGTCGGGGTCGTCCGACAGCGGGGACGGCCGCTGCTTGCCGCGCGGGCACTCCGGTGTGAGCTGCACTGCGAACCACAGGGCCGAGGATGAGAGTTCGGGGTAGTCGTCGGTCTTGCCCCAGGGGTCGGCCGGGATTGTGCCGCCCTCACCGCTCTGGGCGTAGTTCCAGGCGTCGATGTGGTTCTCGATCAGGTGATGGCGGGTGGGGTGGTCACGGTAGGGGCCGCCGCACTGCTCGTTAACGAAGGAGTGGGCGATCGTGTCCGTCCCCACGTGGACGATCCAGCCCATCGCATACGCGAGGAACTGCTCGAAGCGCTCCTCGCCCTCGTCCGTGCCGTCGCGCATCCGTTCGGCCTGATCGACCAGCGCCTGGCAGGTCGCCGACGTGCGCCGGTAGTGCGTCATGTCGCTCCAGAGGAACGACTGCTCGTCCCACCCCTTGGCGATCTTGGTGTTCATCAGGCCCCAGAGATCGGCGTAGGTCGTGATCCCCTCCACCCCGAGGGCCTCGATCTCGTTGAGCAACTGTTCCAGGGCGCCCTTGAATTCGCCCAGGACGCCGCCGGTCAGGTCATCGATGATCTCCGACGCCGCGTCGACCAGCGGGCCGATCGTCCCGTTCCACACGGCCACGAAGTCTTTCCACTTCTGCTGAAGCTTGATCAGGAATCTGAGGATCGACACCATCGGGCTGTTGACGTCCTGCAGGATGTCCAGCAGCGGCTCCCAGTGGTCCTCCTTCGCCGCGTCGAAGAAGTAGTACGTCGCCAGGGCGAGCATGATGTCGTCCGACCGCGGGCCCAGGATCGGGTTATTCCAGTCCATGGAGAAGAAGAACAGGTCCGGTCCGATCGCGCCGATCGCGGTGAATTTCTCCCACTTGCACATGATCCTGCCGCAGTACTCCGGGGTGTAGCCCTTGACTGCGTTGCTCCCCTTGCCCATGTCGGGCCAGTCCGTGAACTTGCCGCTGGCGAGCAGGTCGGCGACCCGGCGCGCGGTGTAGATGTGAGTGAAGTGACCAGGCATGGCAACACCTCCGCCGACGCGTGATGTGGCGCGTATCCCACCCGAAGGTCTCCCGTTCGGCGTACCGTCGCAGCGGGTTCGCCCACATCTCAGTACGTTTTAACGCGCTGACGCGGACGCCCGTACGGCATTAGCCTGACGCCACGTACGTGAGGTTCCCCCGAGATGCGGAGTGAGTTGACAGAGAGTCAGATGGTTCTCATGAGAGGAGTTCTGACCATGGCTGCCCCGAGGAAATATGGCTCTCTTGCCGTATTTCGTTTCCGTGGGTGGGTTCACGCAGGGTGACGGCCTGGTAGGTGGGGGCGGTGGCCGCCGAGGCTGAGGATGACGAGGGCGATGATGGCGTCGGCGGTGTGAAAGCCGAAGTCGCGTCGGATGATCAGGCGGGTCTTGGTGTTCGTGCTCTCGGTCAGTCCGTTGCTCATGCCGGTGGTCAAGGCGGCGCGGATCGCCTGATGGTGGCGGTGGATGCGGCGCTGGAGGTCGACGAAGCTGTCGATGCGGCAGCGGCGGTGCGGGTGCCGATAAATCGTCCACCCAGGTCGAGGCCTTGATCGACTGACTTCAGGCCGCGCTCGCCGACCACTCCGATGTCTTCACGTCCTGTGCCGCTCGAAAAGTCCGTCGCTGCGGGTGGCAGCGGTGACGGTTCGTCGACTGAGAGCATGACCGGGTGTTCGTGCGCCTGCTGTACAAGGTGACCCGGAAGTTGATCTCCTTCCCATCGGTACTACTCCGCAGCGATGCGGCGAAGGACGCCGAGTTGCTCGTACTCCGCCACGAAAATGCGGTCCTGCGCCGACAGCTGACCCGACCAGTCAGCTACGAGCCAGCGGACCGGTTCTGGTTCGCAGCCCTGTCGGGGCTGATACCCCGCCTGCGCTGGCGCCACGTTTTCCCGGTCACACCCGGCACCCTGCTCGGCTGGCATCGCAGGTTCATCGCCGTGAAGTGGGACTACAGCGCACGCAGGCGCACCGGTCGGTCGCCCACTACCACGGCGATCAAGAACCTCGTCCTGTAACTGGCCGGCGAGAATCCGCGATGGGGCCACAGGCGGAGTCAGGGCGAGTTGGCTCGGCTCGGGCACCGGATCGCAGCCTCGACAGTATGGGAAATCCTGCACGTAGCAGGCATCGACCCTGCGCCGCGTCGCTCCGGCCCGACCTGGCGTGAGTTCCTCACCGCCCAGGCCGAGGGCATCATCGCAGCGGACTTCTTCCACATCGACACCGCGCTCGGCAAGCGGCTGTACGCGCTGGCCTTCCTCGAGCATGGCACCCGGCGCCTGCACATCACCGGTGTCACTGCCCATCCGACGCGGGACTGGACGGTACAGCAGGCACGAAATCTCGCTGCAGACCTCGGCGTACGCATGGAGTCCCTGCGATTCCTCCTGCGCGACCGCGACGGCAAGTACGGCGCAGCGTTCGACGCGGTCTTCCAGGCGGAGGAGCGGGACGTGATCACGAGCGCACCCCGGGCGCCTCGGATGAACGCCCACTGCGAGAGAGTCATCGGCAGCATCCGCCGCGAGGTCCTTGACCACGTCCTCATCCTGAGCGAAGCGCATGTCCGACAGGTCCTTGCGGGCTACCAGAGCCACTACAACGGACACCGCCCCCACCAGGCCCGCAACCAGCTACCACCCGATGCCCAGGAACAGCCTGTTGCAACAGATGTCGGCACACACAAACTCCTGCGCACCCGCATCCTCGGCGGCCTCGTCAACCAGTACAGATACGCTGCCTGAGTGCAGCGACGACTTTTCGAGCGGCACAGGATGTCAGGCATTGGTTTGAGACTTTTGGGCCGACGCGCGCGCTCGTTGCCCTGCTCGTTACCTCCCTGCCGCCCCGATTTCTCCGCCTGCGAGAGTGGTCCCGTGATGCTGGATCCTGAGAACACTCTGTTCGTCCGTGGTGCCACGCCCGTGCTCCTGCTGGCCGACGCGCCCGTCCACGATGCCCTGCCGCTGCTGACCGCGTCGGACGAGGCGGTGCCCTTGTGTGAGGGGTGGAGCATCGTCCCTCGACTCACCCTGTGCGTCGTAGACGGACCTGGGGACCACGGACTCGTTGTCCCCGCTCTCGCTGCGCCGGTGGTCGAGGGCGCCGGTGGTGGCACGGCATCGAACGGCATGGGCGATTGGTGCGCGGATGCCGAGCAGGCCGGCGGAGCAGTCGTCCTGTCTTTGGACCAACTGCCCGAGGCGCTCGATTGGTCTGCCTTGCTGTCCTCGGGCACCGCCCGCGGTGGCTTCATGCCTGCGCTGGCCTGACGGCGGGATCGTCGGACTTGCGCAACCAGCATTCCGCCTGCTTGCTGAAGCGCCGGGAAGGGCGATCCGATCGTCCGCCCGACGCACAGATTCGGAAAGCCAACCGAGAGGGCTCTTCAGCCGACACCATGGGTGGCCTTGCAGCGGTCGCACTCCCGGCCCCGGCGGCGATGTGCGCCCCGAGGCCGCCGGTGTCCAGGAGGGACAGCCCGCCGGCGGATCTCCCCCACCGCCGGGTCCCCTCCCCCACGCGGGGTCCAAGGATGCTCCCGTCACACACCCGACTCCGGTCAGCTCCCACACCGCGGGCCGCTTACCCCGGCAGCAGCATCCGCCAGAAGATCAGGAACGGGCGGGCGCGACTAGCGCCAGCTGGTCCTTGATCCACGGGTCGGACATCGCCGGCCGCTCGGTTGCCGGGAGGGAGAACACCGCCAACTGGTCGGCGACCCAGGGATCGGTGCGCTGGTAGGCGATGCTGCGCGGGAAGGAGCGATGGCCGGCGTCGACCAGGGTGGTCGCAGCGGGGGCGTGCCCGGCCGCCCGAGGGGTGGCCGCCATCACAGAACCGCCGGCGCCCAACAGAGCGCCTGACACGACTACGGCGCAAACGCCGGTGGTCGCGATACGCCGCATCCGCTTGTTCATGGTCTTCCTCCTCGCACAGCCCATCGACCTGTGACCTCGGGTTCGTTGCTCAGGGCAAACATATGGAAATTGGTTGCTGCAGGCAAACGAAATCACCACGAAACCGGACTAAAACTTGGCAAAGACAAGTATTCGCGTGTGTAAACACGCAGGTGAGCGGCATGGTGCAGCGGGTGTCCGCCGCCAGACGGCTCTCACCGGGCTCTTCGACCGTCCCCCACACCGGTGCTTCCTGGGTGATCGGGAAGGGCTTGACCGCGCCCCGCTTGCCGCTGCGCACGGTGTCGTCCAATGGCGGGTCTTCGAACTTGAGCGGTGCGTCTCACCAGGGACGCTGACTGTTCGTCACGGTGGGTGATATGCGTGGCGGGACTGGCCCCCGGACGCAGGACGCCCGTGGTCCTGGTTGATCATTTCTGTTCTCTACGCAGAAGGATCATTGGGGAGCCACGGGCTTGGTCAACGATACGACGTTGCTGCTGGGTCTCGACGGGGTGTCCGTCGTGCGGGTCGAGTCACTGGCCGACGGGACGCGTCGGGTGCACCTGACCACGGCGGACGAGGCGGCGCGGGCCTGCCCCTCCTGCGGGGTCATCGCCTCCCGGGTGAAGGGGCCGGCGGTGACCCGGCCGCGTGACATCCCCTACGGAGAGCGTGGGTTGGAGTTCTTCTGGCACAAGCGCCGCTGGTGGTGCCGCGAGCTGGCGTGCCCGAGGAAGTCGTTCACCGAGAGTATTGCCCAGATACCGGCCGGAGCGCGGATCACCGCCCGGCTGCGCCAGGCGGCTGGGCGCCGGGTGCGCGATGCCGGCTCCACGGTCATCCAGGCTGCCCGCGACCTGCATCTGTCCTGGCCGACGGTGATGCGCGCCTTCCGTATATCGGCGCGCGAGGTCGTCGACGCCCCGCTGCCCAAGGTGACGGTGCTGGGCATCGACGAGACCCGGCGGGGCAAGACGAAGTGGGAGCAGGACCCCGAAAGCGGCAAGTGGCATCTGACCCGGGACCGGTGGCACACCGGGTTTGTCGACGCGCTGGGCCACGGCGGGCTGCTTGGCCAGGTCGAGGGCCGCGCCGTCGCCGACGTCCTGGCCTGGCTGTCCACCACACCGCTGACCTGGCGCAAGAACATCCGCCACGTCGCCATCGACATGTCGGCCACCTACCGCGCCGCGATCCGCACCGGCCTGCCCGACGCCACCGTCGTGGTCGACCACTTCCACGTCGTCCAGCTCGCCAACAAGATGCTCTCCATGGTCCGGCGCCGCACCACCGCCGAGGTCCGGGGACGGCGTGGACGCGCCAGTGACCCGGAGTGGAAGGCGAGGCGGCGCCTGCTGCGCAATCGCGAGGACCTCACCGATGAGCAGTTCGCGAAGATGTGGAACCCGCTGCTGGCCGAGGGGAAGATCGGCCGCGTCCTGCTGACCGCATGGATTGCCAAGGAATCCCTGCGCAACCTCCTCGCCCTGGCCCGCACCGGCGCCGACCGCCACCGCATCGGCCACGCGCGGTGGAAGTTCCTGACCTGGTGCGCGGACGCCGATATCCCCGAAGTCCGCCAGCTCGCCGTCACCGTCGACCGCTGGTGGACCGAGATCTCCGCGCTCATCGACACCGGCCACAGCAACGCCAAGAGCGAGGGGATCAACCGCGTGATCAAGCTCGTCGCGCGCGCCGCCTTCGGGTTCCTTGCATTTTGAGTTCTGGGTCACGCCGAGTGACAGGTGCTGGTCGGGGGTCTGTAGGTGGGGCGAGGATGTTTCGGCCTGTTGCGTGAGCCTTTGGGGCGGCCGGGCCCCGCGGGCCGGGGTTTCGGGGGCTTGGTGATCGCGGGGAGTTTCGCGCGGAGGCGGCGAAACCCCAATCGGACTCGGTAGGGGCTCAAGGTGGTGCCAAGGGGCGGGCGGGCCTGCCAGGGGCGGCGGAGATCGTCGACGAGGTCCCGGGCGAGATGTAGTTGTGTGTAGGCGGCCAGCACGAGGGTTATCCACCGGTCGACGGCTTCGGCCGTGTCCAGGCGGGCGGCGCCCAGGCCGAGGTGGCCCTTGACGAACCGGTGGAAGTGTTCCTGGTCGAAGCGGCGCATGTACGCCATCCACAGCAGATCGGGGTCAGCGGGCTGGGGTCCGAGGTGCCACAACCACAAGTCTTTGTCCGTGCCGCCGCCGTGCGGCAGACGCTCGACCTGCACCTGGAGGACGGTGCCGCGCACGATGGGCAAGGGCTTGTCCTCGGGCCAGTCGCTCCACCAGCTGGAGCGGCGGGTCAGCTGCTGGTGCAGGTTGTGCCAGGCGCGAATGGTCACCTTCCCGTACCGGTCGCTGTCGAGGATGACTTCGCTGTCGGGCGCCGGGCGGGTGTCGGGGCGGGCGCAGGAGAACTCCGCGCCGTGCCGCTGGGGGCGCCCGTTGGTGCCGGGCAGTCGTGGTGGCGGGTCGAAGTGGAAGCGCCGGTTGCTGCGCAGTCGCACCAGGAACTGGACGGGCAGGCAGTCCAGCTCGCTGGCCAGTTCTGCGCCCCGGTAGCCGGCGTCCAGCAGAATCAACGGTGGTGGGTCCCCCAGCTGCCAGCGGCCGGTGGCCTGCAAGTCTGCCAGCAGAGTGCGGATTTGCCGAAGGGCGACCTCGCCGGCCTGCTCGGTGGGACGCACCCGTTGTGCCTCCAGCGGCTGCACCCAGGAGGTGGCGCCCCAGCCGATGCCGACCAGGACGCTGTAGTCCCAGCCGGGCAAGAACATGTCAGGCCCCTTGCCGCGGACCATCACCATGGTCCGCTGGTCGGCATAGCGGGCGTCGGGACGGGCCAGGGGGGTGGTGTCGATGGCGAACATCAGCGGCTCGCCCGTCCGAGCCGGGGACAGATGCCGGACCAGGGCCTGCCGCAGCAGGTCGGTCGAGACCCGCCCGTGGTGCAGCGCGTCGTATACCGAACTGTGCCGCCGGAGGAACTCCGGCTCCAGCGACAGCTCCACCGGTGACTGCACCGGACCGGCGGTGCACAACATCGCATCAGCAAGTTCGAACAGCGCATCGCCCCGACGGTACAGATAGGAGCGGAACTGGCTGCGGAACGTAGCCAGTTCGCGGAGGGCATCGACACCGGACATGGGAGAAGCAAGAGTATGCATCACGGCCTTTGCCTGATCGTCTGTCAACTCGTGGCGAGAAGACACGATCATGCAGAGGCCGTCCTGCTGTCATGAGAACCGCTGAATCAGTCCTGCCCCGACCAGCACCTGTCACTCGGCGTGACCCAGAACTCAAAATGCAAGGGTTCCGTAACGCCGACAACCAACGCCTACGCACACGCTGCGTCACCACCCGCCGAGCCCGCGGACACCTCCACACCGCTCAACTTTGAAGACCCCGTTTCTGCGTTCCTTCACGCACGTGCATGTGAAGCAACTGCACGCTGTGGCCCGCCGGTTCCTTCCCGAACTGGCCCGTCATGCCCCGCTGCTGCCCGGCGCGGACCAGGTCGCCTACGTGGACATCGATGACACCATCCGCCGCACCTACGGCTACGCCAAGCAGGGCGCCGGTTACGGATACAGCAAGGTCAAGGGCCTGAACGCGCTGCTCGGCATCGTCTCCACACCCCTGGCCGCCCCGGTCATCGCCGCCACCAGGCTGCGCAAGGGACCCTCGAACTCCGCGCGCGGGGCGGCAGCGTTCGTCGCCGAGACCATCCGCACCGCCCGCGCCTGCGGCGCCAGCGGCCTGCTGGTGATGCGCGCGGACTCGGCGTTCTACGGCGCCGATGTCGTCAACTCCTGCCGGGCGCTGGGCGCGCGGTTCTCCATCACCGTGCGGATGAACGCTTCCGTCAAGACCGCCATCGCCCGCATCGATGAGGACGCCTGGACGCCGATCAAGTACCCCAAGGCGGTCTGGGACGAGGAGGGCCAGTGCTGGATCTCCGACGCCGAGATAGCCGAGACCACCTACACCGCCTTCACTTCCAAGCCGAAGAAGCAGCAGGTCACCGCCCGTCTGATCGTGCGCCGCGTCAAACGCCTGAGCGCGCAAGCCGTCCCCGCCGGACAGGGCACGCTGTTTGACACCTGGCGCTACCACGCCGCGTTCACCGACTCCCCGCTCTCCTTGAACGATGCCGAGCGTGATCACCGACGGCACGCCGTCGTCGAGCAGGTGATCGCCGATGTCAAGAACAGCGCCTTCGCCCACGCGCCCTCCGGGCATTTCCAGGCCAATGCCGCCTGGCTCGCAATGGCGGCCCTGGCACACAACCTGACCCGCGCCGCCGGCGCACTGGCCGGCACCTTCCATGCCAGAGCGACCACCGCCACCATCCGGGACCACCTGATCAACGGGCCCGCCCGCCTGGCTCGCTCGGCCCGCCGCCTCACCCTGCACCTGCCCGAACGCTGGCCCTGGAGCACCAACTTCACCCAGCTCTTCAACATCGTGCACGCGCCACCAACCCCCTGACACTCCCCGACCGACCTGCCCGAAAGGGCCCGAGACCTGTTGAAAAGTGGAAAGGCTGGGCAGACCAGCGGCCACCCCACGCCCGAATCCGCAACTCAACCCCGACACGCCCTGCACGACCCCGAAACGATCACACCGAAATCAAGCCGGTGGATCCGGGTTCAGACATCGGAACGCGTCAGGGCCGCACCCGAACCTCGGGTGCGGCCCCCATGTCCAGGCTCATCCGGGCCATGCGGTCACTTCCCCGAGGGGATACGGGCGACGATCTCCCGCGCCAGCCGCGCCGCCTCGCGGGACATCAACCCGCCGGCCTGGGCGACTGCCACCAGCAGGCGCCGCAGATCGTGCGCCTCCTCGAGGGAGAGCAGGGTCAGGCGCTTGGTCGTGTGCTCGACCGGCGCGAAGTCGATCTCGTCGAGGTCGAGGTGATCGTAGGCGTCCATGCCTGGGCAACGTGGTCGGCCTCTGGCCGGTCACGCCCTGCGGTGACAGCAGCAGCCCCGGCCAGCGCGGGCACCGGTCGGGGCTGAGCGAAGTGTGGTCGTGAAGGGCGGTTCGCCTACGCGGCGAAAGGCAGAGCTACCTCGCCGGCCTCCACCTGCGCGCCTCGATGATCTGGATCAAAGACCTCACCCGGACTACCCATTGATCACGACTCAATACGCGCCCTAGCGACCTCGGTCGACCATCTCCGGGCTCGTCCAGGTGCCACGGGTCGGACGCGCAGCGCTCAGTCAACCTGAACAATCACCTGCACGACGGGTGCAGCCGGGCCGACGGCTTCGCGGGCGGGCGTTGGGCCATAGGAGAGCGCAGACTCATCGGCCGGGGCGGGGTCAAACGCTCACGTCGTGCCCGGCGCGCCGAGCGGCTCCGTGCCGACCACCGGATTGGGCAGTGTCCCCACGCCTTCGATCCGGACTTCGACCCGGTCCCCCGGGACCAGCGGACCCACGCCGGCGGGGCTGCCCGTGAGCAGTACGTCACCTGGCTGCAGGGTGATCCAGCGGGTGACGAAGGCCAGCAGTTCGCCCACGCCGAAGACCATGTCGGCGGTGGAGCCGTCCTGGACCGTACGACCGTTGACGAGGGTGTCCAGCCGCAGCGCCCCGGGGTCGGCCACGTCCGTCTCGATCCATGGCCCGAGCGGGCAGAAGGTGTCCGCGCTCTTGGCCCTGGTCCACTGCCCGTCCGCGCGCCAGTCGTCCGCGGTGATGTCGTTGGCACAGGTGTAGCCGAGTACGTAGTCGGCGAACGACGCCGCGGGAACGTCGCGGGCGGTGCAGCCGATCACGACGGCGAGTTCTCCCTCGTACTCCAGCCTCCGCAGTCCGGCCGGGTGGACCACCGCCGCACCGGGGCCGACCACGGCATTGGGCGCTTTGAGGAACAGCGGCGGCTGGGTCGGCCACGGCCGCTGCTTCTCCGCTATCTGTCCTGCGTAGTTGCTTCCCGCACACACAATGACCCGCGGGTCGCAGGGCGCGAGGAGCTCCACCTCGTCGAGCGCCGCGATCCTGGGTCCGGGCCGTGAGCCGGCGAGCGGGCTGTCGCCCATCTCGTGGATGTACTCGCCGATCAGCGCACCACGTCCGGTGTGCTCTGCCTTGCGATACCTGACCAACCGCACCGCACATCTCCCTTGTCGGCCCCTGTGGACCGTTCCTGTCCTGAAAGTTGTCGAAGCCGGCTCCCGCACCTATCGGGCCTGTGGGCCAGTCGGTCGGCATCCGGCCGCCTGGCCCACAGGTGACAGGGCGAGAAGGAACTGTCAGACAGGCCTGACAGCGGGTGATCCCTCCGCTCCCTCCGCTTCGGTACCGATGGGCGGGGCGCTCGTCGCCTCGCGCAGCTTCTTCCGAAGCGTCAGGACGAGCAGCGCCGCCACCGCGAAGACCGCGCCGAAGAACACCTGCGTGAGGGCGTATCCTCCGCTGATGTCCTTGAGCCATCCCCCGATGTAGGGCCCGAAGAAGCCGCCGAGGTTGCCGACCCCGTTGATGATCCCGATGCCCGCGCCCGCGGCCGCCGCCGGCGTGAGCTTGGTGACGGTGGCCCAGAACGGTCCGTACCAGGCGATCGACGCCGCGGTGCCCAGGATCATCGCCCCCAGCACGAGCCACTTCTGCTGGGCCGAGATCAGGCCCGCCCCGGCGAGGACCACGGCTCCGACGCCGAGGACGGCGACCATGTGGGTGGCGTGCCTGCCGTGGCGGTCCGCGGACCTGCCGATCAGAATGATCGCCAGGCCGGCGGCGATCTGGGGCAGCATCGCGACGAGACCGACTTTCATGTCGGTGTGGAACGCCGTCTTGAGCACGCTCGGCAACCACATCGAGAGCCCCAGCAGACCCAGTTGGGTCAGTGTGTAGATGAGGGCGAACCTCCACACGATCGGGCTGCTGAACGCTGCCTTGAACGTCCCACGGTGCTCGAGCGGTTCGCCCTCCGCGGTGCGGGACTTCTCAATGTGGTTTCGCTCGGTGGCCGACAGCCACTCGGCTTTCGCCGGCGTGTCGCGCATGATGACGAGCCATGCGACAAGCCCGAGCACGAGTGGGGCGCCGCCCTGGATGATGAACATCCAGCGCCAGTCCGCGTACGTCAGGATGACACCGGAGAACGGAGCGGCGACGATTGCGGCGATCGGCGTGTACAGCTTGAAGATCGCGTAGGCCCGGCTGCGTTCGGCGAACGGGAACCACGACCGGATGGTGGACATCAGCGCGGGCTGTACGCCGCCCTCGGCCAGCCCGAGCAGGAAGCGGGTGAGTACGAGTTCGGTATAGTTGTGCGTCAGTCCTGAGGCCACTGCGGCCGCGCTCCACAGCACCATCAGGATCGCGACCCACCGCTTCGCGCTCCACCGCTCGGCCATGTATCCGCCGGGGACCTGAAGCAGCAGATACCCCCAGAAGAAGACACCGCTCGCGAAGCCCTGTTGTGCCCCGGAGAGGTGCATGTCCACTTGGAGGTGGGGCAGGGCGAAGCTGATGTTCGTTCGGTCTATGTAGCAGATGATGTAGACGAAGACGATGACCGGCAGAATTCTGGTCCATCGCTTCATGTCGGATCGGCGCCGGAATGTAGATGTCTGCGTTGCCAACGACCTACCTCCTTGTAGGTGCAAACTGCCGGATGTTTCAGCGCACTGACTGCACGAGAGACTCGTGTGGGGCGAGTTGCGTCGTCTCCCTTCTTGGTGTGTCTGCCGCTCGGCGGTTTTCGCGCAGGGCGCGGCCGAGGCCGGGCGGGCAGTGACACGGCATACTGATGTGCCGGCCCCGGCGGCGGTGCTGAGCATCGAGTGCGCCCCGCCTTCGGGGAGGAATTCAGCCGGGACCGCCCGGTCTGTCACGTGGTGTGGAGCGCGGACCGAACGAGTTCCACCGGGTGGACGGCGCGGCGTCCGCCGCCATGGGAGATCTGCTGTCGGCAGGACACGCCGGTCGCCACCACGACGGTGTCTTCGGAGGCCGCCTTGATGGCCGGGAAAAGGCGGTCGTTGCCCACGGTCATCGACAGGTCGTAGTGCTCGGATTCGAATCCGAAGGATCCGGCCATGCCGCAGCATCCGGCGTCGAGTTCGTCCACCGTCACACCGGGGATCCGGTTGAGCAGCGCCATGGTCGCGGCGGTGCCGACTTCGGCCTTCTGATGGCAGTGGCCGTGGTAGAGCAGCCTGCGCCCAGCGAGCCAGGAATCCGCGCGCAGCCGCAGCCGCCCGTCGTCGATGGCCTCCGCCAGGAGCTCTTCCACCTGCCTTACCCGGCCCGCGACGTCCTTGACCGCCACGTCGTCGGGCAGCAGCGACAGGTGCTCGTCCCGCAGCGTCATCAGGCAGGACGGTTCGCAGCCCACGATCGGTGAGCCTGGTTCCCCACGGGCGCTGAGCGCGTGGGCGAGTTCGCGGGCCTTGTGCTGGGCGTCATCGATAAGCCCTTTTGACAGGCTGGACCTGCCGCAGCAGCCGTCGGCTCCCAACTCGACCTGCCACCCAGCCAGTTCCAGCAGTTCGATGGCCGCCTGGCCGATGCCCGGTTCGGTGTACGTGGTGAAGGAGTCCGCGAGGAAGACGACCGTTCCTTGGGTGACGGGTTGTGCCGTGCTCGTGCGGCGGCTGAACCAGCGCAACAAGTTGGCCCGGGTGAACATCGGCAGCGGCCTGGCCGGGGTGATACCGATCAGCCGGTCCATCAGCCGGCGCACCGGTCGCATGCGTCCAGGCAGGTTGGACAGCGGTGCGGTCGCCGAACCCAGGCGGTTCAGCGACCGGATCGCGCCGAAGATCCGGGACCGCAGCGGGATTCCGTGCAGGTCGTGGTGGTGCGAGAGTGTCTCGCTCTTGAGGGCGGCCATGTCCACGCCGAGGGGGCATTCGCTCTTGCACGCCTTGCATCCCAGGCACAGGTCCAGGATCTCGTGCAGCCGTTCGTCGCCGAGCGCCGTCCGCGGGTCGGGCTTCGACAGAGCGTTGACCAGAGCGTTGGCCCGGCCGCGGGTGGAGTGCTCTTCTTGAAGTGTGGCCATGTACGAGGGGCACATGGCGCCGGCGGCGCTCTTGCGGCAGAGCCCGATGTTCATGCAGCGGTCCGCGGCGCCGCGCATGCCGCCGACCACTTCGAAGGACAGCCGCGTCCGGAACGGCGTGGCCGGTGGCAGTGCCGGATCCCGCAGGTTGTCCGTCATCGACGGGGCATCCACGATCTTGCCCGGGTTCATCCGGTCCTCCGGATCGAAGACGCTTTTGGCCTGGCGCATGGCCTCGTAGAGCTCGTCGCCGAAGAGTTCCCGGTTGAACTCGCTTCTGGCCAGCCCGTCGCCGTGCTCGCTGGAGTTGACGCCGCCGTACTCTCTGACCAGGTCCTTGATCTCCTCCGCGACGGAGCGCATCGTATGCACCTGCGCCGGATCGGTGAGATCGAGGAAGGGGCGAATGTGCAGGCAGCCGACCGAGCAGTGCCCGTAGAACCCGGCCGTCAGGCCGTGCCGGTCCAGGATCGCCTTGAAGCGCTGGGTGTACTCGGCGAGGTGCACGGGATCGACCGCGGTGTCCTCGATGAAGGCCAGCGGGCGGCGTGAGCCCACGCTGGCGGCCATCAGCAGGCCCAGGCTTGATTTACGTACCTTGAGCAGAGCCGCCTGCTGGTCGGCCGTGACCGCCTCCAACGTGTGGTAGCCGTGGCCGTGGCGCCGCCACAGCGCGGTCAACCGCTCCAACTGGCCGACAATCCGGCCCTCGTCGTCCCCGGAGAAGGTCACGAAGAGCAGCGCGCCGGGGTCGCCTTCCAGGATCGTGCCCAGCGAGGCGTACTCGATCTTCTGCCTGGACAGTTCCAGGATCGTACGGTCCATCAGCTCGATGGCGGCCGGATCGCAGGAGAGGGCATCCTCGGTGGCCGCGATGGCGGCGGGCGTCGAGGTGAAGTGGCCGACGGCGATCACCGTACGGAGCGGCTTGGGCACGAGGTCGACCAGGGCCTGGGTGGCGACCACAAGCGTGCCCTCCGAGCCCACGACGAACTTCGCCAGGTCGAACGGTCCGTCCCCGGCAAGCCGGTCCAGCCGGTAGCCGCCGGCTCGCCGCCAGAACTTCGGGAACCCCTCGGCGATGGCGGAGGAGTTCCGCCTCAGGATCTCGGGGAGCTGCCGGTAGATGTCGCCTTCGAGGGTGGCCGCCTGCGCCCGGCGTGCCCGCTCTGCCTCATTCACCGGTGCCAGGTGGGCGAGGCTGGCGTCACTGAGCACCACGTCCAGTTCTCGTACGTGATCGATGGTCATCCCGTAGCGAACCGATCCGCTGCCCGCCGAGTTGTTTCCGATCATGCCGCCGATCGTGGCGCGGTTGCTGGTCGAGGTGTCGGGGCCGAACATCAGTCCCAGCGGGGCGGCGGCCCGGTTGAGCTGGTCCTGCACCACGCCCACCTCGACCCGGGCCGTACGGTTGTCGGCGTCGATCTCGAGGATTCGGTTCATGTGCCGGGACAGGTCCAGTACCAGGCCGGGCCCAATGGTCTGGCCGGCGAGGCTGGTGCCGGCCCCGCGCGGGACCACTGGTACACGGTGTTCGGCGGCCGCCGCGACTGCGGCTACCACATCCCCGGCGTGACGGGGGAACACCACGCCCATCGGAGTTATCGAGTACATACTCGCGTCCTGGGCGAATAGGCGCCTGGTGTAATCGTCGAAGGCGACCTCACCGTCGAGTTCCCGCCCAAGTTTGCGCATCAGGTCCTGCGAGGTGACGTGTTCGCCGGCGGTCCGGGAACTGCTGACCGTGGTCACTACTCGTTTCCTCCTTACGAGCGTTGGTCAGGGCTGTTCACTCGGCGCGCAGCAGGTCCAATGCGGCACTCAGGCCGGCCGGGTTGATGTCCACCCCTGCCAATTGGAGCCCCATCTGAACACCGGCGAGCGTTCCGGCCAGGGTCAGGTCGTTGAAGTGACCGAGGTGGCCGATCCGGAAGGCCCGTCCCGCGAGCTTGCTCAGGCCGGTGCCCAAGGACATGTCGAAGCGGTCCAGGATGATGCGACGGACCTTGTCAGCGTCGTGCTCCTCGCCCAGCAGTACCGCAGTCAGGACACTGGAGTACTCCCGCTCGTCGGCGCACAGCACCTCCAGGCCCCAGCCCCGGACGGCGGCCCGGGTTGCCTCGGCATGGCGGTCATGCCGTGCGAACACGTTGGGCAGGCCCTCCTCTTCGAGCATGATCAGGGCCTCGCGCAGCCCGTACAGCATGTTGGTGGCCGGGGTATAGGGCCAGTAGCCGTGCTGGTTCGCCTCGAGAATGGGTGTCCAGTCCCAGTAGGACCGCGGCAGCCGCGCCCGCCCGGCGGCGGCGAATGCCTTCTCGCTGACCGCGTTGAAGCCGAGCCCCGGGGGCAGCATCAGGCCTTTCTGCGAACAGCTGATGGTGACGTCGACGCCCCACTCCTCATGCCGGTAGTCAATCGATCCCAGCGAGGAGATCGTGTCGACAAGGAGCAGGGCGGGATGGCCCGCCTCGTCGATGGCCGCCCGGATCTCCGGCACACGGCTGGTGACACCGGTGGACGTCTCGTTGTGGACGACCATCACCGCCGCGATGGAGTGGGTCTTGTCCTCGGCCAGCCGCTCGGCGACCACGCTCGGGTCCACGCCGCGCCGCCAGTCCCCGGGGACGAAGTCCACTTCCAGCCCCAGACCTTCGGCCATGCCGCGCCACAGGGTCGCAAAATGGCCGGTCTCGAACGCCAGCACACGGTCGCCGGGGCTCAGAGTGTTGACCAGCGCCGCTTCCCACGCCCCGGTCCCCGAGGAGGGATAAATAACGACGGGACCGCTGGTGCCGAACACCGGCTTGACTCGTTCCAGGACGTCCAGTCCCAACTCGGCGAACTCCGGCCCGCGGTGGTCGATGGTCGGTTGTGCGATGGCCCGCAGCACCCGGTCAGGGACGCTGGTCGGGCCAGGGATCTGGAGGAAATGCCGCCCAGTACGCGTCGTCACTTGAAATCACTCCATCTTCTGTGCCGTAATACGGCACACCGTGCCGTAAAAAGGTACGGCGAGGTTAGGGACGAGCGATCAGGGAGTCAATGGAGATGCAGAACGTTCTCAACGCTTTGCGCGTGCTTGAAGAAGTCGCCACGCGACAGCCGATCGGAGTCGGGGAGCTGTCACGGCTTCTGGGGATACCCAAGAGCTCCGTCCAGCGTGCGCTGCAGACCCTCAACGCGGCGGGGTGGATCCGTCCCGCGGGAGGTGAGATCACCCGCTGGGTGCTGACCACGAAAGCTCTGGACGTGGGCCGGCACGCCAGCGGCGACCTCGGTCTGCGCGACGCGGCCGTGCCGCTGATGGAGGAACTGCGCCGGCGCACCGAGGAGACCATCCATCTCACGGTTCAAGAGCAGAACAAAATGGTCCTCATCGAGCGGCTGGAGACGTCCAAGCCCGTGCGCACCAGCATGTCCCTGGGGCATTCCCTGCCCCTGCACGCGTCCGCCAACGGCAAGGCGGTACTGGCGCACAGCCCCGCCGAAGTGATCGACCGCCTGCTCGCCGAGGGCCTTCCGCGTTACACCGACACCACCATCACCGACCCCGACCGGCTGCTCGCCGAGCTGGAGCGGATACGAGCACAGGGCTATGCGACCAACAGGGGAGAGTGGCGATCCGACGTCGGCTCGGTCGCGGCGGCCATCATGGGTGAAGCCAAAGAGCCGATCGCGAGCCTCAGTGTCAACATCCCGATGACCCGATTGACCGACGAATCCCAGTCCTTCTTCGGCGCCGTGGTGAGCGAGGCGGCGAAGACCCTCTCAGCGCGCCTCGGGCACTCATACGGTCCCACCCCGCCCGCATCCACATGACGTCATCAGCGTGCGGCCGCGCCGGACCCACTCGATGCAGCGCACAGCCACGCCGGCGCTTGCCTCGGCGGCCTTCGCTCGCGCTGTGCCCCCGTTCGCCGGGCCTCTGAGGGCCCTACCGGCCCAGCCCCGCTGTGCCCTGGCCGGACTCATGCAGACCTTGCGTTCGCGGCCGGGGTCGGCGGTCTTCCCATCGGTGAGGAGCGTCACCAGACTGGTGGTCCCGGCATCGAGCGGCGCCTGAGCGCCGGCTTCACCGGCTCGCCTGTGCCGCTCGAAAAGTCCGTCGCTGCAGGTGGCGACGGTGACGGCTCGTCGGCTGAGAGCATGACCGGATGTTCGTATACCTGCTGTACAAGGTGACCCAGAAGTTGATCTCCCTGCCGTCGGTGCTACTCCGCAGCGATGCCGCGGAGGCCCGCATCAAGATCGCCGCCTGGATCACCGACTTCTACAACACCAGGCGCCTACACAGCGTGTGCGGGTTCAAGAGCCCGATCGACTACGAACGTGACTACAGGGCCACCCTCGCCGAGGGACTGGCCGCATAGATCGTCTCCACGCTGCGAGGGGATTGACACGCGCCGCACGTGGACTCCGGGTTCCCCTGCCCCGGAACTGTGCCGTCACGGCACGAGTCGCCCAGGAAACAAGGCTCTTCGACGCTATCGCCCTCACCCAGCCTGACCGACTGTGGTTGGCCCGAAAGGCCTTGACCCGGCCGAGCCCCGTACCGGCCGCGGCCGACGTCTACGGATGGCATTTCAAGGAGTCGCTCTACCCCGGCTGAGCCTCCGGACGACTGCTCTACGTCGGCATAACCCCACGCCACGTGGCGAACCGGGCCAGCACGCAAAATCTGAGGAAGCGTGTGCGGTACCACTATCGAGGCAACGAGCGGTGTGCTGGCGCTCGGCGGCTTCGACGGCCGCCTCGGCCAGGGCTCTCGCGTTGCGAACCTTGCGGTTGGCCAGCCATGTGGTCAGCCGGGTGATCCCAATCCGGCGGATCGCGGCTGGGGTCTGGTAACCCGTCAGCAGCTTGAGCGGTCCAGTGTTCGTCACGTCCAGAGCCCGTTCCAGGGCCGGGAACATACTCAGCAGGGTGCCGCGCAGGCGGTTGACGACGCGGGTGCGGTCCTCGACCAGGTCGAATCGACGTCCGGTCAGCAGCTTGAGTTCGACGGCGGCCCCGTCGCCGGGGCGGATGGGCCGCAGGTCGCGGCGCATCCTCGCCTGGTCGGCGATGACGTAGGCGTCGCGGGCGTCTGTCTTGCCTTCGCCGCGGTAGCCGTCGGAGGCCCGGTTCACCAGCCGGCCGGGCATGTAGAGGACCTCCTGGCCGTGGCTTACCAGCAAGGCCAGCAGCAGCGCGGGTTCCCCGCCGGTCATGTCGATGGCCCAGGTGACCTCGCGGCCGTCGGCCAAGTCCAGGACGTCGCCGATCAGTTTCAGCAGCTCGGGCTCGTCGTTGGCAACCCGTCGAGGCAGCAGCGTCTTGCCGTCTGCGTCCATGGCGAGGCCGTGATGGTGGCCCTTGCCGCTGTCGATCCCCGCCCATATCCGGCTCATCGCGCTCCTGCCCTGACGTACGTGTTCGTTCTGTTCGTGCCACGGACGACCTCGCCGGCATTGCTCTACACAGCGACTTGTTCGCACTTCCTAATCGGCGGCCGAGTCGTCGTGGGGTGCCGAGCGGCGAAGCGTCGTATGCCACGAGACGGCAGCAGCCTGATAGCCACACCCAGCACCCCTGGGCGACCCAACCCTACGAATGGCTCGGTCAACCCGATCAGGAAGGTAGAGCAGCCTGAGCCTCCTGGGCACCTTCTCACTCCCCTCGGTGCAGGCCTGTTGTCGTTTACAGCCCGAAAACTTCAGGGCTCAGCCCCCGCCTCATGAATTCACCATGCGGGCGGATGCTGGTGACGGAGAGTGAGGTGAACGGAGGAGGGTACCTCGACCTGCGATGATTCGGATTGCTGAGATCTGGATCATGGTGGGGAGGGGACACCACGCCGTCGATGACACCGAAGATCCGGTCGTAGGTGTCCAGGGGCCGCTGTTCGACGTCGAGCTGGCGGGCAGCGGCCGGCTGCTGCCGGGCCCGTTCGCGGCCGGCCTTCGCGGCGGCTGCGTGGGAGGGGTCAGTCAGGGACTGGTGGCGGGCCCAGCAGCGGGCATGCCGGGCGACCTCGGTGCCCTCGCAGAAGGCCAGGACCTGGTCCAGGTCGGCCTTCACCTCGATGCGGCGGCCGATCGCGAGCGGGTGGATGGAGTAGTCGTTGGTGTCCAGGCGGACGTAGTGATCGCGGGGCAGCCGCAGCGACGTGCGCCACCAGCCTGGCGGGTCGACCAGCGGCGGGCCGGCAAGGCCACGCCGATCACCCACCTCCTCCACCGCAGCGGAGGCCACCGCAGCTGGGCCATCGTCACCGACTTCGGCACTGGACCGAGCTGCCTGCCGCGGCCCGCGCCGCCTGGCGCTGGAGGCGAACGCCGACTACACCGACGTCAGTTCTCCCTCCAGCGCGCGCAGGGTGAGGAGACTGCCGGCGTGGCATTGTGACGATGGCGCCGTGGCCTTGTCCCGCTGTGTTCCGCCCGCAGCCAGCAGCCAGCGAGCGTCGCCTCGCTCCAGCGCCGCCTGGAAACAGCCCTCCTGCGCGGGAAGGAACTCCGCGCGGCCAACGCCGAGTTGCCCCGCCGCCTGAGGCGGCCCATAGTGAAATCCGAAGACTCCGCACCTACGCATCCTGACGGCTCCGGAGCCCCGGTGCCCGCTGCGGCGCTACGTTGCGTGGCAGGCCGCTCGGACGATTGTGGTTATGCGCGGCGTGAGCTCTGGGTGGCGGCCAGCAGGTTGCGGATGTCCACCACGCTCGTGCCGGTGCGCTCGGCGATGCGAGTGGCAGGCTCGCCGGCCCGGTACGCAGCGACGATGGCCGCGGTCAGGTTCCGGCGAGCCGTGTGCACTGCTTCTTGTGCGTCGCGCAATGCTGCGGCCGCCGTCTCCAGCGTGTTCTCCTCGCTCGTCATACCGGTCATCGTGTCAGTGGGTCCGCAGGGCGGGTACGGTGGGAGCGTTCCAGTATCGGGCAAGGGGTGGCAACGATGGCGGACGAGACGCTGGTGACCGTGGTGGGCAACCTGACCGCCGACCCGGAACTGCGGCACACCGCCTCCGGCCTGCCCGTCGCTGGGTTCACCATCGCCTCCACCCCGCGTGTGTTCGACCGCGACCGCAACGAATTCGTGGACGGCGAACCGCTGTTCCTGCGCTGCTCACTGTGGCGACAAGCCGGCGAAAATGCTGCACAGTCGCTCACCCGCGGCATGAGGATCATCGTCACGGGCCGCCTCAAGCAGCGCACCTTCGACGACAAAGAGGGCCAGCGCCGCACCACCCTCGAGATCGACGCCGAGGAGGTCGCGGTTTCCCTGACGTATGCGACCGCCGAGGTCACCAAGACCTACCGGCAAGGCACACCCTCCCAGGGCGAGCCCCCACCGGCAGCCAGGCCGATGCCCGATTCCACGCAGTCGTCCCCGAACACGGCGCCCGCCGAGCCGCACCCGTTCTGACACGGACAAGAATCAGCCCCAGAACGCATTCCGAGGGTCGTCCAGCACAGCCAGGGCCTCGTCCAGCGACGGGACCGTCGGCAGGTGATCGCACGGGTACCAGCGGCCATTGCGGTCCGCCCCCTCCACCTGCCATCCCTCACCGGTATGCCGCAGCCGAGCGACCCTGCGCGAGGTCCACTCCCCAACCCCATCCCACGGCGCGCGCTCCTCGGTAATCACAGCGGCACTGCCCCGCACAGTGCACCCCACCGAGACTTCCGCCTTCGCGTATGCAGGAATGCGTTGCTCGGCCCACTTCTTCAGCCGGGCCTGGTCCATCTCCGAGATCTTCACATCTCCGACCGTACAGAGCCTGCCCCCGTGAAGAAATACGGACCTACGGAACAAGGCCGAGACCAGGGCGGATGATTTATCGGCACCCGCAAGGTCACAGCGTTGCGCAGCGCGTCCATCCAGAGTGCGCAGCCCGGGCGTCTCCGCGTCTGACGGCTCCCCGCCCCTGAGCCGTCGCATGTCCCCCATCGGTGATCTTTAACGAGCCGTTCTTACGGGTCTCTCTGTCCTTCGCTACGCTCCGAAGGGCAGGATCGGCGCATGAGGATTCTCGTCATCGGCGGAACGTGGTTCCTAGGCAAGGCCATCGCGGAGAGCGCGCTGTCGAGACGGTGGGTGGTCACCACCTTCAACCGCGGCCGGTCAGGGGCTGATGTGCCGGGCGTAGAGGCCGTGCACGGTGACCGTACGGTGCACGAAGACCTGGTGAAGCTGGCCCAGTTTGGCCCGTGGGACGCCGTAATCGATACGTCCAGTTCGGAACTCGCCCCGCGGGACGTGCTCTTGTCCGCGACGTCCCTGCAGGACCGGGCCGCTCGCTGGGTTCACATCTCCACTGTCTCTGTCTACGCAGGGTGGCCGCACGAGCCGGTGACCGAGGAGTCGCCTTTGCTGGACTGCCCTGCCAATGCCGACGAGTCGTTCGGATACACGGGCGAGGACGGCAGCCCCACCAAGTACGGCTTCCAGAAGGCCGGGGGGGAGCGTGCCGTGGCGGAGGCCTTCGGAGACGCCGCGGTGTTCCTCCGGCCCGGCGTGATCCTGGGTCCCGGCGAGTACGTCGGCCGTCTGCCCTGGTGGCTGGAGCGGGCCAAGCGGGGCGGGGGCATCCTCGCGCCAGCTCCGGCCGAGCAGCGGATCCAGCCTGTCGACGTCCGTGACGTCGCGGAGTTCGCTCTCCTTCAGGCCGCTGGCTCAAGTAGCGGGGGCTTCAATGTGGCGCACCCCGACGGCATCTCGTTCAGCGGGTTTTTGGACGAGTGCCTGGCCGCGACGGGCGGCGACGGCACCCCCATCTGGGCGGACCCAAGCGCGCTGTCCCAGCACGGGGTGAAGCAGTGGACCGAGCTGCCGCTGTGGCGCACGCATGCCGGGGTGTGGGCCGTCGACTCTCAGCGCGCCGTGGAGGCAGGCCTGCGGTGTCGGCCGATCGCTGAAACCATCCGGGACACGTGGCAGTGGTGGGCTGCTGACGGGCGTCCCGTGGACCACCCGAGGCGGGCGGCACACGGGATCGCTGCGGAGAAGGAGGCGAGCGTCCTTGCCTCGCTGTGATCAGGCCTCGATCGCCAGAAGGCCGACGTGCGGGCCGATCCGGTACGGCGGGGAGACGCGGGTGAAGTCCTCGATCCGCTCGCGCAGCTCACGGGGAAGCTGCGCCCCGTGGTACGGGGGCTGTGACAGATGTCGCCTGATGCGGGCGGCCCGCACGACAATGCCGGTCTTGCGCTGGTCGACGGGCACTTCCCAGACCGGCGCAAGCGCTTCGGCTGCGCCGTCGACGTCGTCTGCCAGGAGGCGGGCGTGCGCAAGGTCGGCGGCCGCGCCCGCCCGCACGTGCGCCGACTGCTGCCCGTGCGGCTTATGTGCAAGGAGCGCCAGGGCGCGACGGGCTGCAGTTTCAGCCTGCCAGGCGTCCCCGATGAGCAGCGCTGTGGTGCTGGTGGACATGGCCAAGCGCTCCGCGGAGAACCCGAACTCTCCGCCGACCACATCGTGGAGCTCGTCGCGGAGGTTGTGCTCGGCTTCCCCAGAGAGCTGGATGGCGCGCTGTGAAGCGGCGACGTCGCCGAGGTGCGCGTACGCGCGGGCCTGGATGGAGTGGAGGCGCTGGTGGGCGACGTCGCCGAGTCCTCCATGGGACAGGGCGCGGTTGGCTTTTGCCACGGCTTCGGTCGCGTCGCCGGTGTGATAGGCGATGTAGGCCAAGGTGCCGTCGGCAAAGGCCTGCAGAGGTGCGAACCGGGAGGTCTCACCGTAGAGGGAGGCCGTACGCGCCAGGGACCGGGCGCTGGGGAAGTAGCCGAGATCGAAGGCGGCAACCGCCAACAGGGCGGCCGTCTGCCCGTTGAGGATCATCAGGTCCTGCTGCTGGACGGGGACTTGCGTCCTATCCCGGTGGCTCTCGATGTCCTGGCGGAGCTTGTCGGCGTCGTCGTAGGCCTGCGCGGGCGGCCTTGTGTGATAGGTCCGGGCAAGGGTCACCACCTGGTCGCGTAGTTCGTCGATGGTGTTGTCGGAGATGGACGCCGCGGCGGTCGCGTCGGCGCCGTCATGGGCTTCACGTGCAGTCATTCGAACTCGCTCTTCCAGGTCGAACGCGGGTGCCTGGGGATCGGTTTGCGGCGGCGGGCCAAACAGCTGCTCTGCAGTGTGGCCAGGCCACATAGCCTCAAGAACCTGGCAGGTATCGGGGCCGGGTAAGCCCACGAGCTTGCCGCCCGTCCAGCGCCGGAACTGTGTCTCGCCACAGGTGGGGTTGTTGGGGGCCCGGCCGAAGAGGCGTTCTCCTGTCTC
This sequence comes from Streptomyces sp. CA-106110, assembly GCF_050936285.1. Taxonomy (NCBI): domain Bacteria; kingdom Bacillati; phylum Actinomycetota; class Actinomycetes; order Kitasatosporales; family Streptomycetaceae; genus Streptomyces; species Streptomyces sp. CA-106110. Next base: position 408,357 of record NZ_JBNJNB010000002.1, read on the forward strand.
GGTGAACCTGTTCTCGAACCGGCCGTAGGGAAGCCTGTCCCGATCACACAGCCATGCGAGCAGTGTTTTCGGTGCACTTCTCATGTCGCCCCCAGTCCCCGGCGCCACGGTTCCGTGGCGAGTCTGCGGATCGATCCCTTCTGTCGGGAAGGGGATACCGCTGCGCCCGACCATGGCAACTCACCTTGAATACAAACCACTTCAAAGCTACCCCGAGGCCACATCCGTCGCTCACAAGAGGCGCAGAGGACACCCTTCACGTCATGGCGGAGCCACGGGGGCTGGGTGAACGCTGATCGCCAACCCTCGCTGAGGGTGCAGCCCGAGCTCACCCGTGGACCAGGGAGTCCCCCATGCCCCCCAAAGATGCCGGATCGACCAGCCTGTTAGAGGCGATGCCACGCCCCATCGGGGAGGTGCCGACGGCTGTGCTGCCGGCCTTCGGCCTCACCATCCGCTCCGAGCCGTGGAACGTGGACGTGGCCCGACGCGTCACGAGGGCGTGGACCCGCTGCCACTGCCGGATGTCGGAAGACCGCGTCGATGCCGTCCTCATCGTGGTCTCGGAGCTGTGCACCAACGCAGTGCAGCACAGTCCATCCGAGTCGGTCAGTGTGCGGGGCTGGATGCCAGCGTGTGACGAACTGCGCCTTGAGGTGCACGACGGGTCGCCCTCGGCCATCCCCGAGCCGCAGCACGTCGGTCCCGAGTCGGAGAGCGGGCGCGGCCTGCTCCTCGTCGACCTCCTCATCGCTGAGCTCAGCGGCACCTGGGGCTTCAGCGAGGACGGAACCCTCGCTTGGTGCGACCTGCCACTCGCTCCGAAGGAGCAGATGCCTGCTCCATTGCCTGCCCATCAAGCACCCGCCTCGGGGTTTTCCCGATGACTGCGTCCGCAGTGCCGCTCCCGACGCGTATGCACGACTCGATGGTGACGGCCGAGCAAGCCCGTAGGGCTGATCAGTACGTCGATGAGGACTGCCCAATGAGCGCTAGCCCGACCGTCCGCCGACTCGTGCCGTACATCACCAGCCGCGAGGCCGAGCACCCCGACTACCTTTCGTCACTACGCGGCGCGTACGGTCCTGACGGACGCCTGCAGCTCAGCTACTGGAACGAACTGCAAGAAGACCGCGACCTGCGAGGTGTCCTGTGGGGCCGCTGCTCCCAAACGATCGGCGTCGACGGCCTGCCCGCTGGCCGGCCACGGTGGCGGATGGTCCACCCCTCGCGCCAGCGCGAATGCATGGAGCAGCTGCGCTGCCAGGTCTGCGCCCAGGGCGCCCGCACCCGCCACGGCATCGTCTTCCTCGCCGGACCGCATGAGGTGCGGTCCGAGGATGCGGTGGTGCGCACCGCGCAGCCACCGGTGTGTCTGAAGCACGCGCGAGCGGCGGCGGAGCAGTGCCCTCATCTCGCCGGTCGGCCGACCGTGTTCCTGGTGCAGAGCGCACCGCTGTACGGAGTGATCGGCACCCCCTACCAGTACAGCGGTGGAGGGTTGCAGGCCCTGCCCGCCACCGACGGGGCGCTGCCCTACGGGCATCCGGGGCTGCGCTGGTACCTAGCGTGCCAAATGGTCCGCAGACTCCGTGCCTACACCGTCATCGCCTTGGGTGATCTCCCTGGCCCCTGACGGCCAACACCAAGCTCCCGCCCCTCCCTCGACGCGCATGAGGCTTGAGGAAGGGACGGGCCTCAACCCCCGGTGCCGGACCGCCTCCACTCCCCCGGTGGCCCGGCACCGGGACACCCGTCACACTCCGACTCACCCAATTGGGGGCACCTCGTGGACGCCTTACTCCCCTCCTTCGTCGACCAGCTACTCGCACACGGGCGAGACCCGGGCCAGATCCCCGAGATTTCCGCGGTAGCCACCGCGGGATGGCTCGCGGCCCTCGCATGCAGACTTCTCAGCGCCCTCAGCAGCGGGACGCCAGGGTCGGCCGACGCGTTCCTGGCCCACGGTTATGCCTACCTGCCGGTGTTGGTGGCGGACCGTCATGCGGTCTATCTGCGGGTCACCGCCCAGTCCGCTATGACGCCGTGGCTGGTGGACACTCCTGCGGTTGTCTGCACTGTTGCGGGCACCGTGGCGCTGGAGATGTACCAGGAGCTCAGCGACATGCAGGCTGGACGCCCGCAGTATGCGCGCAGTTTCGGGCCCGAGCAGGTGTTCGCTGTGCACCCTGGCACGCTGTGTGCGACGCAGGGCAGCGACGACGGCCTGCAGGTGCTCGCCGCCGTCCGTCCCTTGCTCGATACCGGTGAACGGCTGTCCGGCGATGAGTACGCGGCCGCTGCCTGGCGTGCTCGCTGGGTCCTCGAAGAGCTGGCCTGTGCCCCGACGGGTGGCCTCTGATGAGGCTGGCGACCACCTGGCTCGACGGCGTGCCGTCGCTGGATTCGCGTGACCTGCGCGAGGTGCAACGTGTCAGCTGCGCCCTCCTGGACCGGCTCGCCGGGGACCGGGACCTGCTGACGCGGCTGGTCAGTGACGTGCTGCACGATCCGGAGCGTTTGGCCGCCAGCCGCGTCACGCTGCTGCTGAACCGGATGTCGCTCTACCAGGCTGCGGACCGAGGCTTCGAGATCCGTCTGAATATGAACCCGCGGCCCGGCAACCAGCGCGTGGCGCACGACCACTGCTACGCATTCGCCACCCGGATCTTCACCGGCGGCTACGTGCATGTGGTGCGTCGCCGCACTAACGGCTGGGACGGCCCGTTCACCGGGGCCGACCTCGAGCCGGGAATCATGACCATCGAGCGGCCCGGCAGCGCGTACACGCTCGGCGAGACGATGGTGCACCAGGCGGTGATGGAGCCGGACACCGTCACCCTGTTCGTGCGCGGCCCTCGTCGCAAGAAGCTCTCCCACGCGGCCCAGGAGCTGATGCCGTCGAGAGAGACCTGGCCGGCCCCTGCCCAGCCCGGTGAGCAGGCGGTGGAGTCCCGGCCGGTGACCGTCGACGAGTACATGCGGATGCGCGACTACCTCATCCAGCGTCGCCTCATCAACTGACGGCCCCCGGGATTCCCGCGCCCGCGGCGCGTCGAACTCCCGTGAAGCGAGAGGCTACGGCGAACCGACCGCGCAACGTGAGGAGCATCCGATGACCAGCGTCCTGACGACCGATCACCCTGCCTGGCACACATACGACAACGGGGCACGCGCGCGTGCCGTTCGTACGGCCTCCGGCATCTGGTCCCTGTCCCACGACGAAGGCGGCCTGCATGTGGCCTGCGTGCACGGCACCGAGGACGTGAAGCCCACGATCGTCACCACGGATCCCGCCCGCCTTCCCGCCGCAGCCCCCTCCACGCTCCGCACCGCTCTGCACGCACTCGGCGTCTCACAGCGTCCGGCGAACCCCTGTCTGTGGGACGCGATCACCACCGCCATCCTGCGCCAAGTCGTGCGAGCCGACCAAGCCCGCAAGCTCTACCACGCCTGGTGCCGCACCTTCGGCACCACCGTCGACGGCCCATTCGGCACGCTCGCCCTCGCGCCCACACACGAGGAGGTCCTCGCCCTGCCCGACGACGAATTCGCCGGCGTCGGCGCGAAGTTCCACCGCTCGGCGCTGCAAGCAGCGGCCACCCACTACGGGCAACACCACGGCGAGTGGCAGCGCTTGGATGCTGCCGGCCTCGTCACCGCGCTGACGCGGATCCCCCGCATCGGGCCATGGACTGCCGCGGCGGCCGCCGCCGACTTCACCGACGACTTCAGCATCTACCCGCACGACGATCTCGCCGTGCGGACCTGGGCCGCCCAGATCGCGCCCGACCACCCCTGGCCCGGCAAGAAAGACAAGGCGTTCGGCCCGATGTGGACCGGCTGGGCCGGCACCGACCGTACCGCCCTGCACACCCTGACCCTCTCCACCCTCACCTGGGGCTCACATGCCCGATGACCTGGAGGACCCATGCCACAGTTACCGCTGATCAACGGCGCCGACGCCAGGCGCACGCTCGACGCCTTGTTCGTGAATGCGCCGCTACGCGACTACACCCTGCGGCCGCGCACCAACGACTACACGCTCCCCGTGCTCGGCATGGCCTACATCGCCACCTACGCGAAGCAGGCCGGTTTCAACGTCGGTCTGCTCGACGCTGAAGCGCACGGGCTGGGCGTGGCGGAAGCAGCGCAGGTCTGCAACGCGGCCGCGCCTCGGTGGGCGGCGATGAACCTCCTGGCGCCCACCTACGAGATGTCCGCGCGGATCGCCGCCAAGCTCGATCCGCACATCGCTTTGATGGTCGGTGGGCATCACGCCAAGGCGATGCCCGACCGCATCCTGGCAGATCCCCGCATGGCCAACCTGCAAGCCCTCGTCCTGGGTGAAGGCGAACTACGCGTCGCCGCGCTCTTGGAAGACGAGCAGCGACGGCGGGAACTGCCCGGCGTCCTGTGGCATGATCGGCTGCTCGGCACGCGTGCGGCCGGCGTCGGAGACCCCCAGACGAGCGCGACGCTGCTGGGGCCCGACATCAACGCCCTGCCCTACGTCGACCGTGCCTTCCTCCCACAAGATCCTTACCGCTCCTGCTGGTGCCGGACACCACCCGGCGGAACTCCGCAGGCCCGCCTGTGTCTTCGAGTGCCTGTTGCAGCACTGGCCAGGGATCTTCTCCTTCCGGCACCACGGATGCGAGGGTGCGAGCGGTGAACACGGGATGTTCGAAGCCGAGGCGTCCGAGCACCGCCGGCAGCCCGGGCGCCGGTCCACGGCGTCGCCATGCCATGCCCAACTGCCGGTCCAGCCACTGCCGTGACCGTTCCGCCACCGAGCAGCCAAGCTCACTGGCGGCCTGGGCAGCACGTTTCAGCTCCAGCAGGGCGGCCACCGCCACATCGGGCGACACGTGCTCGGTGGCGTAGGAAAACTCCCGGTTTCTCTCGGGCGCCACGGCCAGTGCCACGCTCACATCCCGGCCCTGTGCAGCGAGCCTCTCGAGCTCCTGGACGGGCAGCAGAATCCCGCCTGTGCCGTCCGGTCTCAGCGTGTGCCGGATGATCGTCTCCCACATGTGGTTGGGAAAGGCGGTCTCGTCCGACCCGTTCCACTGCCCTGGCAGGGTCAGTGACTCGATGCAGGCGGCACCCACCAGCATCCGGCGCGGCTGGGCCTCGAAGGGCGAGTGTTTCAGGTAGAAGAACACCAACGACTGCTCGGACAGCACGTTTTCGAAGAAGGCCTCGATGACCCCCGCTGGTTGTCCCCGTGCAGCAGCCAGTTCGGTCGGAAACCGAGCTTGTCTACGGCAAAGTCCTCCGCTCCCACGGAAAAGCCGAGGATGCGCTGCTCCTCCGCCACCTCGACCGCGTTCTCCTGGTTGAGCCAGTAGAACGGAATGCCGTGTACGGAGAACGGAGGAACGTCCACCAGCGTGTCCGACACCGCTCTGAGAGCGTCCGTATGGCCGTACGGATGCTTCCGCGTCAGGACATGCCTGCGTGGACTGAGAAAACCGCCGCGCTCGGCGAGGCAGGCCGGCTCCGCGCCCAGCGCCTCGAATCGCTCGCCCGCATGCGCTGCTTCGAGTTCATCGTCCCGGTCCTCGCCGACCTTCTTGAGCAGGATGCAGGAACTGTTGCCCAGCGGATCCTCGCACACCCTGCCACCCCACCCGCTGTCGTGCCAGGGCACCCGGACCGACAGATGCTGTACATACGCCATGCTCAGGCTCCCCCCAGGACGGTCTACAGCCCAGCCAGACTAGTCTCGTGCACCGACACCGCCGCCCAAGTCCAAATGGGCCAGACTCTCGTACGCTGTGGTGGCGAGGCAACAAGACCGCTTCGGCAGTTCTCTCGAAGCTGCCGGGACTGCAGGCCAGCGGCACACAACTATCGCAACCTCGATGGGGATCTCAAAGGCCGTTGACGGCCTGTCAGCGGTTCGTATCAGGGTCGGGTACCGGGAGTCCCCAGGCAATGCGAATCGCCGTGATCAGGACACGCGCACTGAAGGCCGAGACGCCCAGTTCCTGTTTCGCCTCGGCGAGGAGCGCCGGGTCGCCCGCGTAGCCACGCGCGGCGGCGAGGGATCTGCGGCGAGGGAAGTCGGGATTCGCGAACACGTCGAGAAGGGTGAGCGAAAGGTAGGCGAAGGCGGACGCTTCCATGATCAATTGCCCCGCAGGTTCCGGGACGGGTGCTCCGGGGTGCTGTGGAGTGACCCGCCCTTCGAACGCGAAGACCTTCAGTGCGTCATCCAAGTCGGGTGCAGGCGCGTTGCGCAGGCCCACTGCCAAGTCACGGAATGCGCTGAGTACAACGCCACTTTCATCGGTTCCCGGTTGCTTGGCGAGCAGTACTCGGAAGCCGATAATGACCTCGGCGAGTTCCTCGAAGATGAGTCGACGTGCCACAGTGGCAAGGCCGTTATCGCCGGTGGCAAGGTGCAGGTCGACCACGCGCCTGCCGTAGCGGATGAGATCGCGGGGGATGCCCCCGGCGAGCGCGTGCACGAGGAGGACGTGCGTTTCGGTGAGCCCTGGCACCCGACGGGTCAGCAAAGCCTGCGATTCCTCGAGGAGGAACGGCTGTACATTGACGACGTCGTCCAGGGTGGAGTCGGTGGCATCGCGGTGCGGCAGGCCTCGCCGGACGAAGGTAGCTCCCACATCGTCGGCTACAGAGATGATGTAGTGCACGTACGGAACGCCGAAGATCGCCTTGATTTCGTTGAGGAAGGCGAGGGCGGAGGCGTCGCTGCCCAGCCGGTCCAACTCGTCCACGGCGATGACGAAGCTGCCTTCTTGATCGCGGAGTTCACGGGCGATACGGGCCAGCAGCGCGCGAAAGTCGTGGGCGAGTTCCGCGAAGTTCGACGGGATCGTCGATACCGAGGTGCCGTACTGCCCGCTCAGGCTCGCGCCGGCGAGGGGAACGCCGGCATTCCAGCCGGCTGAGGATGTCTGAACCGTGCGCAGACTGAGCAGGTGGTCACGGCAGTCCGCTACCAACGATGGTGCCGTGGGCCTCATATGAAGATCGGGCACACCCATCACAAGCCAGCCGCACAGTGCCATGGCCAGCCGTCCCGGATTGCCATCGTCCAGGAGCATGGCGCGCCAGACGTCATCAGCCAACAGCGACATCAGCGCGCCGAAGTGGCAAGCCTGATATCCGAACTTCATCAGCACGCGCCACGCCTGGGTGTAGCGGTCGACCGTCACGGCTGTGGACGCCTTGAACTCGGCGCCGCGGAACACCCAGGCCAGGAACCAGAACACGAGAGCATGACGCAGCCCGCCCTCCGGCGACGAGGACAGTGAGTCGAGGAGCCGAGTGATGTCCGGGTCGGTGAAGACGGTGCCGGCCGCCACGACGATCAGCAACGCACCGGCCCCCTGCCACCCCCCACGCCACAGCAGACGCACGGTGGGCTTCACCCACTTCGTGCTGCGCAGGCGCCAGGAGACCAGTCCAATGAGGGCCGCCGCCACGGCAGTGACGACACGCTCTTCGCCCCATAGCCACCAAGCAAGATGTGTCGCCGTGTCCTGCGTGGTTGCCAGTTCGGAGTCGACCCGGTCGCCGTACTCGTGCACCAGATCCTGGGCGCCCAGGGTCATGCTCAGTGCAAAGAACGCACCGGCAAGCAAAGCGAACAGCACCGGCCGCGCGGCTCGCCGCTGCCGCGGTCGCAATCGCAGTCGCGACAAACGCGGACGCATCCGGCTCAGGCGGCGGAACGAGGGCGCTTGGTAGCCGCGCAGCACGATGTATCGCTCGCAGACGTCGACGAACAGCGACAGCAAGAAGTCATGCGGGGCGTACCCAGTGGGCGTGTGTGTCCGCACCCCCAGCGTGGCCCGTTCCAGGGTTCCGTCGAGCAGCGTAGTCTTACCGGAGCCACGCGGGCCGCACAAGGCGATGGTTCCCCCGTCCATCTGCTCCATCTTGCGGTTCAATTCGGCCTCGGCACGGCTGGGCACCACATAGCTGCGGTCGGTCGCCGCGCGCAACCCCGCCGTGTCCTCGGCGCGCAGCACGAGATCCGACTCGGTCACGAACGCGGCCCGGGCCACCTGCCTCAGAACATCGGGTACCGGAGCGGAGGCCATGGCCGTGCGCCACGCGCGCCGTGCCTTGTTGTACTCGGGCCAGGCGTTAGCCGCCCGCACCGTCGCGCGCACGACCCGCCAGATCTGGCGCACGGACGCGACGGACTCCGGCCTGCGCCATGTGACCACCCAGGCCGTCGCGGCCAGCAGACTCACTGCGGCAAAGGACACCCATGACACACCGACGACAAGGCATCTCAACAGCAGTCCAGTTGAGCCCCACAAGAACATCCAGCGCCAGTCCAGTGCAATGCCGCGCGCCTCCGACTCCATGCTGTCGATGGCGGTGTGCAGCACCGCGGCCCTCGCGCGCAACTCCTCGAAGGCAACCCGACTATCGCCCAACGCCCTTTGCGCGTAATCGTCTTCCAGCATCAGATCGCGAACGCTCTGCGCGCGCCTGCCGTACGACGGGCCGATCTGCCCCCGTATCTCGGCATCCTCGAGCCACGTCAGCAACCTGCTCACGTAGATGCCCCGGTCCCTACGGAAGGCCCAGAAGCCGCCTGGACGAGTTCCGGCGTTCAGGACACGAATTGCAGACATCATGCGCTCCCCCCTGGAACCGGACCGTTCCGCGACAATGCTGCCGCCCATGATGACGCGCCAGCACACATGGCCGAGGAGTCGTCTCAAAGGTTCCCCGCCGAACAATCCGTTCCACAGCAGTCAGGCACCGGCCAGGCCTGGACCACTCGCCGCACGGGCAGGCGTGGTGCAAACCGGCCGAAGTCTCCGGGGCGTTTTGTCAGCCCCAGGCAAAACTGGCGACGTTGCAGCCCCAGGCGAAGGCCGATCGGGGTGTTACGGGCGCTGCGGCAGTGGCTGGTCCGCATGCAGGGTGTCGGGCAGCAGACGCAGACACAAGCCGTCGTCTGGTTCTGGCTGGCTGGGGTCGAGGCAGCGCTGCTGGGAGACATCGAGCACAGTGCACACGCCGCCTTCGGCGGAGGGGTCCGTGGCCGAGGCGAAGATGAGCCCGGCGACGGGACGGTCCTGGCTGAAGACCCGCAGCAGGTACTCCGTGACGATCTGCGTGGGGACGTACTCCAGATGCTCACGGCCGTCGGCGTCGGCGCTGAGCCGGTCCACAAAGTCGTGGAGGAACATCAGTGTGCGCCGGGCGCCTGCGCGCTTCGTGTCGAAGATCGAGGGCACCGGCTGCAGGCGGGTGAAGTCGACAACCGTGCAGGGGCGGGTCGTTTCAAAGGCGGCATAGGTGACCAGCGGCGTTTTGTCGCCGGCGTGCCGTGTAACTTCGTGCACGGCTGTGTGGGGGTTATCAGCGCCGTAGAACAGCGGGATGCCGGCCGGACTCATACGGTTGGGCTGCACGGCCTGTTCGGGCAGAGCGGTACCCAGCAGCCGGGCATTCCACGGCTCGTCGACCAGAGCATGGGTACGGGCACGCCACAGCCGGTGCCCGGCCGGGAGTTCATGGAGGAGCTCCACCGCAGGAATCAGTTCCCCGAGCGCGTCGAGGATCATCTCGGCGGGAATCTCACCGGCGCCGAGGAACCTCTCGTCTTCCACCTGCCGGGTCATCCAGAACATGTGCCGCGTGCGGTACATGACCTGGTAGCTGAACCGCTCCCAACCGTCATGTAGCGCCTGATCACGGCGGGGGGCGATGAAGTCGCGTTCCACCCAGACCTGATCGGCTATTGCCGCGTTACGCACGGCCGTGTGCAACTCGTCACCACGCAGGGCATCGGCGTACTCGTCGACCAGCTCGGGGCCGTCCCACGAGGGGGTGGCGACGAGCTCACCCTCGAAATAGGCGCTCTCGTCCGTGGCAGTGGCGTATTCGGTACGCAGGCCGTCGAAGAAGGCCTCCAGGAGCACGTCGATGTCGGCTGCGGGCGAAGCCTCGCAGAAGTCGCAGATCTCATCGTCCCGGGCGGCAGAGCGGATCGCTTCGGCCAGCACCTCGTCATCGACGCATCCTGCACACACCAGGCCGTCGCTGCAGGACCAGCCCTGCTCGTCCTGCATCAACCAGACGTCTCCCCCCATGGAGGAAACGTTAAGGGATCAGCGGGCAGGGAAGGTCGCCCGGGCGGCTTGCAGGCACAGATCGCGCGGGGCGGGGTGCGTTCAGGGGGCCGTGTCGTCGACGCCGAGGTCACGGCGCATGGAGGAACGCATGTCCGACAACAGGGTCCATGTCCTCTCCGTCTCTGCTTCGAACGCCTCCAGTTCCTCCTGGCCTGCGGGTGGGGAAGTAAGCATCCGTTTGAGGATGCCGTAGCCGCGGTTGAGTTGGCGGCTGGCGGTGCCGGCTGCGTTGAACACCGGTAGGGGCAGGATCATCTGCGCCTCGGCGTAGCTGTCGCGGTGGGCGGTGCGGCGCGCCTCGAGCTGTTCCAGGCTGTCCTCCACTCCGGTGCCGGTGCGCAGGGCATGCATCAGGGTTATCTGGGCCGTCTGGTATTGGCGGGAGGCGGTGTTGAGGGAGATGCAGCAGGCGCGGCGCAGGGTGATCAGCTCGCGGCGCTGCGTTTCGGCGCTTTGCGCTTGCCTAACCTGCTCGGTGTGGGCGCGTTCCTCACGCTGCTGCTCTGCCAGGGTCTGAAGCTCCAGGCGTTTGGTGCGGTCGGCCCGGCTCTGCGTCAGCTGCGCTGCGCCGAGAGTGCCAGCCACACCGACCACCGCTGCCGCCAGAGCCTCCCATGTCTCCCCCATATCCAGCACCCCGTCCTCGGCCATACGGATGTCCCAAGTATGCATAGCCGGTCTGGATTGCTTGTGGCGGGCCGGGCAGTCCTGTCGGCGTTGAGCCGAGGGCCGCTGTCAGCGTAGGTGAGCTTTCCCAGACTCGCGGCGCGTTTCACGTGGCACTGGCTACCGCAGTGGCCAGGGTGTGCAGCGGGGGCTGGACAGCTCGCCCGGGTGCTGTGACGGGCTTCTCTGGTGGCGCTTCTAGGGTGGCCGCTCACCGCTTCGTCTTTCGCCACCTGGGTGATCCTGCCACTGCGCTGGCCACGGAGGGCTGCGGCCGACGAGTGGGCGTTCAGGCGGGTTTTCTCTGTCCCGGCCGGGTCGCAGGACTGCCGCCCTGCCGTGGATTCACAAGTCGACCGCCGACGGAAGCGCCAGTGTTTACAGCGTAAAGCGGGAATGGTTCTTGGCTGGCCATGCCCCCATGGCATCCCGCAGGCCACGAGCCCGCTGTCGGCCGATGTCGCGTCCGCACGCTCGCGCCCTGGTGGACGGTTCTGGTTCTTGCGCCCCGGTGCGTGCTCCGGCACCCTGGCGACGTCCAGACGCTTGAGGGCTGTCCATCGCTGGCACTCGGGAGGTGGCATGGAAACGGTGACCCCGCAGGGGGCCCTGCTGGCTCTGTGCATCGCCCGTCTGCCGGGCCGGTCCCTGCCTCGGCACGCATGGGCGGCAGAAGTCTTGGTCGAGCAGTTGTGGGTATCCTCTGTCGGCGCAGGGCGCGAGGAGTGGCGGACGCTTCTCGCACCGCTGATCACCGATGGTGGAGTCAACGCCCGGCGCGTCCGCAGCGAGGTGTGGGAGCTGGCCCGGATCGGTGCTCTCGAGCCAGTGGAGACCGGGCAGGAGTCACGGTTCACGGTGCGCTCCGGGACCGTTCAGAAGTCCAAGGCCATGGTGCCGTTGGCCTGTACCGATCAGGATGTGCTCGACAGGGCGGTCGATCAGCTGACCGCGCGCTTGTTCACCTCTTCGAAGTAACTGAGCGCACTGGCGTGCTGCACGCTCGGGACATTCTCTGTCGCGCCTCTTCGCCGCCAGGAGGCCGACTTGCGGCGGAAGGTGGCCAGATCGATGCCTCCCGTCCGGCTGAGAGTCGCAGTGACTTTCCAGTGCTCGTCCTTGCGCAGATGCGGGGTCTGCCAGACGCCGGGCTCGGTTTCTCGCCAGTCAGCGATCTTGACGGCTGCAAGAGCTGCGCTCATCTCGCGGGCAGTGGCAAAGCGCTGGGCGGGATCGGGGTGGAGGGCCTTGAAGACCAGCTGCCGCAGACGGCGGCAGACCCACACCGGAAGCCGGCGGTCACTCGCGCGCAGCGGAGGCCGTCCTTGCTGGAGAGCATCGACGACTTCGGTCGTCGTGTAGGAGGCGTAGTCGAACTTTCCTGCAAGGAGTTCCAGGAGGACGGCGCCGAGTGAGTAGAGGTCGGAGGAGCGGGTGACGCCGGGGCCCACCATGAGCTCCGGCGGGGCCCAGGGGTGGGCGACCTGGACGCATGGAGCCGTTCCGGTCTCGTCCATGGCGCCGGCGACACCGAGGTCGCCGATTTTGATGAGGTCGGCGTCGCCGGTAAGGAAGAGGTTGGGGCTCTTGATGTCGCGGTGCAGGATGTGGTGCCGCTCGTGCATTTCGCTCAGCCCTTGCAGGGCGGCCTGAGTGATCCGCAGTGCCTGGGTGGGGGTGAACGTCTCCCCTGCTTCCAGGGCGTCGGTGATGCTGCCTTTCTCGAAGTAGGGCATGAGGATCTCAACCACGCGCATCGGCGGGGGGAACCCGGGGACGGTGGCTACGGCACGGACGTCAACGATGTTGGGGTGTTTGATCATCTCCATGACGCGGGGTTCGATCAGATCGGCGGCGTCCTGGAGCTCGGACAGGTCGAGGCGCTTGCCGACCAGCCAGTTCTGGAGGACCGAGTCCCACCACACGCGCACTTCGTGGATCTTGGTCGGCATGCTGTGGAGGCACTCGTAGTTGAGGACGAGCTGTCTCTCGTGCTCTTTCACTGGCGTGTTCTCCGTCGGTCGGCGCTCGAGGTCACTGGCTGTCGGTGGCGGGTTCGTGAAGGGCGGCCAGGGCCGCGGCGAAGGCGTCACCGCGGCCCTGGTTCCAGTATTTGGGGCGGGTGGTGGCGCCAATGTGTTCCAGGGCGACGTCGCTCAGGGACGTGGCGGGGACACTGATCAGTTTGCTGATCTTCTCCGTCTTCCATTCCTCGCAGCGGACACCGTCCTGGTGGCAGGCGAGCTGGACGAGAGTGACCAGGGCTGCCCGTTCGGCGGCTTGCCGGTAGGGCCAGTTGCCGTGACGGCGGGTGGCGACCAGGATGACGAGGTCCGGGGCGAGGACTCGGATGTCCTGGAGGATGCGGCGGTAGGTGTCCGCCGTGCGCTCGCTTCCGGTGAGGCCGTCTGCCTGCCCGAGGCGCTCCGGTGCCTCGGGAATCAGGGAGATTCCCGTCTCCCGCTGGAGTGCGCCGTATTGGAGGGCGCCGGAGCTGACGGCGATGCCGAGGACTTTCACGTGCCACTGCTTTCGGACGGGACGACGACGAGGTCGTGAAGGGAGGATCGCCGGACGGGTTCCGGGCGGGACGCCGGGTCGTCCGGGCACTGTGCGGTAGCACGGTCAGTCGTTGGTGACGGTGAGGGTGCGCTGGTCGAGGTCGAGGTGGACTGTGCCGCCGTTGTGGTCACGCAGGTGGCGCCAGGCGGTGTAGCCGGTGAGTATGGCCTGTTCCCAGTCGGCGGCGCGGCAGATGCCGACTTCGAGGTGGGCGGTCATGTGGCCGATGGTGGTGAGGAGTTCGTGGTCGATGTGCTTGATGTCGGCGAAGTAGCGGTGGCGGGCGGCGTAGGAGAAGACGAGGGCTGAGATGCCTTCCTCGATGGCGATGGCGCGGCCGCCGTCTTCGGCTTCGTCGGTGCGGGGGTCGCTCTTGCGTTTGCGGCCCAGGAGGAAACGGGTGACGGGCGACCAGCCGAGGACTGCGGCGTGGGCGAGGTGGAAGGCGTCGTGGAAGCGGTAGTCGTCTTCGATGTGGGAGGCGCTGGTGAGAGGGTCGCCGGCGGGGGTTGCGTCTTCCTGGGTGAGAACGATGACGGTGCGTCCGTCGTCGTCTTTGGTGGGGGTGAAGGTGAGGGTGGCCTGGCGGGGCAGGCGTTCGTGGGCGGGGAAGTGGCTGTCGAAGGGGGCGTGTTCGTCGTTGGGGGTGGCGCGCCAGCGGTCTTTGGTCTTCTCGAGGTTGGCGGCGGCGACGTCGTCGAGGTCGAGGCCGAAGCGGTGAGCGAGGGCGGCGATGTACCACAGGACGTCGCCGAGTTCTTCTCTTAACTGGTGCGTGCTCTGCTCGAACGCGGGCCCGTCACGCAGGTGCTTCTTGTAGGCGGTGGTGAGGGATCCCACTTCGCCGGCGAGGCCGAGGAGGGGAACGAGGACGGGGTCGGTGCCGTCTGCGGCGGGCTGGAGGGTCTTGACGGCTGCTTGCTGGTAGCGCTTGAGGTCCATACTCATCCCCTGCCTGATCTCAGGACAGCCCTGTTGGCTTCCCCGACCACTTGTCGTATGCTACGACAACATCGTTGGAAATGCAGACGATTGGGGAGAGTTGCCGAACGACCCCGCACCGAGCACGGAAGACATCGTCTCGGTCATCATCGACTTACTGGCAGAGTACGACGGTTCCTCCCCCGAGGAGGTCCGGGCGGAACTGGAGCAGGGCGGACTCGAGTTGCCGGTGGACTCACTCTTGATCGTAGAGATCCTCACCCGTATTGAGGAGCGTTACAGCATCGCCATCCCCGCCGACCGGGAAGCAGCCCAGGCCACCCGCTCGGTGCGGGCGTTCTCCGCGGCGGTGCTGGACGCCATCGTTGAAAGGCAGCAGTCATGACCCCTCCCTCCGACGGCCGTGTGCGTGATCCCGAACTGGTTCGGCTCGGCGACCGGCTGAAGAAGACACGCGACTACCTGAACATGTCGCAGCAGTTCGTCTCGGACTCGACCGGCATCCCCCGCTCCGCGATCAGTGACATCGAGCGTGGCGAGCGGCGGGTGGACAGCCTGGAGCTGAAGAAGCTGGCACGCCTGTACCGGCAGCCGGTCGCCTACTTCCTGGCCGAGGAGCAGAACGCCGACGCCGGCGAGTACGCGTTGGCGGGTCTGCCGCGGGCACTGGCGCAACTAACTGACGGGGACGCCAAGACGGTTCTGGAGTTCGCCGAGTATCTGACCCTGCGGCGGGCGGCGGAGCGTGAGGAGCAGGACACCGACGACGGGGACACGACGCGGTGAACTGGAAGCTGGCTCACCGGATCGCCTCCATGGCAGCCATCCAGGCACATCGTGATCTCGGCGTCGACCGCACGCAATACGTGCACGTGCACCGGGCGATCAAGGAGGCGGGTGTGATCGGAATGACGCAGCCGATGCCCCGGCTGTTCGGCGTGTACTTCTCCCCTGCCGACAAGGGTCCGGCGGTGCTGCTGAACGCCACGCTGAATGTGATCACGCAGCGGCACACCGCGGCGCACGAACTGGGGCATCACCGGCTGGGCCACCGTTCGGCGGCCGATAAGGAGCTCGATCCGGCGCTGCGCTGGGGCAACGGCAGCTGGCCGGATGAGGAGAAGACCGCGGAGGCGTTCGCCGCATGGTTTTTGATGCCTCTGCCCGCAGTGCGGTCGGCGCTGGGACGGATCTGCGGCGGCCGTCCCTCCAGCCCTGAGCATGTCTACCGGCTGGCCCGCGAGCTGGGCACGTCCTACGCCGGGACGGTGCGGCACCTGGAAAATCTCCGGCTGCTGGATTCCAGCCGGGCGAGCCAGTGGGCCAAGATCCCGCCTGCCGGTCTCCGTTCCGCTCTGGCGGGCGGGGCCGCCCTGCCTGCTCAGACGCAGGTACACGTGGTCACCGGGGCGTCGGACGGGCAGACCGTGCACGCCGACGCGGGTGATGTGCTGGTGCTGCACCTGGACGAGGCGGTCTTCGAAGTCCTGCCCAAAGGGCTGGAGGTGTGGGACAGCGGCGGCACATCGCCCCTGACGGCTGCTGTGGTCACCGCCGAACTGGAACCGGCCGTCCGCCACCTGGTGGAGGTCGGTGTGCATGCGCAGAGCCGCCCGCTGCGGCTGACGGTAAAGCGTGAGGCCCCGCGCGTCGGGGTGAACGATGTCTGGCCCGACTGAAGGTCGGGCTCTGTGATCACACCGTATGGGTCGGGAGGACTGATGCACACCTTCGCCGTGACCGAACGCGACGTCACCAGTGCCTGGATCGCTGCCTGTAACAAGCTGGACCGCCGGGACAACCCCGAGCGCACGGGCCTGCACACCGTGGTGAGGATTACCGATCCGTTGCAGGACGACGCCGTCTTCCGCACGGAGCTGGACCGGCTGCGGGCAGCACACGGTCTTGAGCCCCTGGAGACCGTCGCCAGCACTCTCTTTCCCGCGGTCCTGGCGGCACGCTGCTCTGATCACGGCGAGCTCGCCGAGCGCTACCGCGGAATGTATCGGGTGCTGACCCGGTACCCGGGCAACCGGCGCGGCACCTACTTCGGCCGCGTGGTGGACTACCCGGGAGCGTCAAAAGCCAGGATCGACCAGCTCGGCACCGTCATCAACCGGCTGCGGACCCAGGCGACCGGGACGAAGATGGCCGCCGCCTACGAGATCGACATAGCTCACCCCGGGGACGGAGCGGACGAGCCCCAGGCGGAGATCTTGGTCCACGCCGCGGGCAAGGACAACAGCTACCGCGGATTTCCGTGCCTGAGTCATCTCTCGTTCCAGCTGGGCCGCGACGGGCAGGTCCACGCCGCCGCCTTGTACCGCAGCCACTACATGTTCGAGCGCGCCTACGGCAACTATCTCGGCCTGGGCCGCTTGCTGGCCTACATCTCCCAGCAAGCAGGGCTGGGCTGCGGAACGCTGACCGTCATGGCCGGACATGCCAGGCTGGATGGGCCCATCTTGCAGCTGCGGCCGCTGCTGACCGGCACCGGCCGACTCGCGGCCTGATGGTCGCCGCAGGCCACACGTGGCTGCCGGCAAGCAGTACGCTGCCCCGTCAGGCAGGCCCGTTCAGCTGCCACTTGGGCGGGAACCAGGCCCTCATCGGAGCGGCGTGCTGCCGGTAGGTCTGTTTGATGCGGCTGCGGCCGCTGATCCCGGCGATCTGCGGATGAGCAACCCGTGCGTACTTGTCGACCTCGCAGAACAGGTTCTGGCAGTCGATCAGCTGCAGCCGGCGCCCCCGCAGGCCGGCGAACGCCAGGCCCAGGCGGGCGAAGTGCTCCTCCTGGGTATCAGCCATGTAGCGGATGATCTCTGCCTCGATGCCGTCGGCCGCGGGCCCGAAGCATTTGCGGATCCCGTCGCGCGCTCCCGGGCCGGGGACCACGAAATCCATCTCCGAAAACGGCATCTCAGCAGCGTAGTTGAGGTCGGTCACGAACTGGTAGGCCAGGAACGGTCCGATCGCCGGAAAGTCCAGCAGCACCCGGTACGCGTCCTGCATCGCCGGCGCGGACAGCACCCGCCGTGGCGCCCCGGCCCGCATCATCATCTCCAGCAGCCGCAGATGGTTCTGATGCTTGCGGTGCTCACCGAGCTGCGGCGGCGGCACGATGTAGGCGGCCGAGTACAGCCGCTGCCCGGCCGTGAACGCGCGTGAGAGCACCCGGTCGTACGCCCGGTAGTCGTAGGAGTCCCAGCGCACCTCGCCGAGCTTCCCCGTCAGAAGCTGCCAGGTCGAGGTCTTGTTGAAGATCTTGAACAGCAGGGTCCGGAAGAAGACTTCCTCCCACGCCTGATCCCCCTGGTAGATCACATCGCCGATCAGGTCCTGGCTGACCCGGTCGGCCGCCCGGAAGCAGTTGGTGAAGCGGTGCCGCTGCAGGATCGGATCGTCCGTGAAAGGCCCCGGCCCCCCACCCAGACGCGCCTCGTAGACCTGCTGACGTGCCGCAGCAAAACGCCAGTAGGTGCCGAACACCGGCGACACAGACAAAGCCCGGCCCGCCACCCGGACCACGCCCGAAGAGTGGACGTCTAAGACAGAACGTGCCGAACGCTCTTGCACCAGCATCACCATGCGCTCAATATATATTCGATATAGGGTAGTTGTCATCGAGGGGGATGCGTGGAATTGCTGTGGCAACGTCCACGACGTAAGACGCTGGTCGAGTGGCCAGAGGACGTGGACACGCGCCTGAGCATCCTCGTCCGGGCAGCAGCCGCGGCGGGAGAACAGACATCCCGCTCCCAAGTCCTGGCCGCCCTCGTCACCGCGGTCGAAGCCCGCCCCGACCTCATAGCCGAACTCCTTCACGCCTACCGTCGCCTGCCGGCCGACGCGCTGACCGCAGACAACACACGCGACGACCTGCCCCCCGTCCGCTCCCCCGGGCGTACCCGCCGCAGGAACTGACACCCGCCATCCGACCCGGCACAAAGCGCCGGTGGTGACCGGTCAACGCCAAACACGCAGTAAAGTCATACCCCGGCCGCCACTCTGCGTTGGTCTGCGGAACCTGGCGAGCCCTTTGTTTGGTTGCCCCGCCCCAGGGCCATCTGGTGTGGTCCAAAAAGCTCTGCCACAGACGGCTTGCACCGATTGGCTTCGGTCGATTAATGAGCAGCCTTCATGGCTCGGCGGCGCCCATGAGCAATCTTGCTACGGGTGGTCAGGCAGCCCCAGACGGGCTCAGTCCAGCAGGAGGCTCAGCACCTGGCGCATTTAGAAGCCGTATCTCAACCGAACGTGATCGTTTGATTTCTGCTGCTCAGGCATGCTTTCGCTCGGGGTGAGGGAGGGATGCGGCGTCTTGTGTCTGCTTGATGGCCGAGGGGTGCACGGTGGCGTCGGTGCTGGGAATGCTGGAGGAGCGGGAGACGGCTGCCCGGGTGCGGGTGGAGGGGCTGCGGGAGGAAGCCGCGCGGCTGGCTGAGGTGTTGGAGGTCGCGGAGATCGAGCTGGACCGGCGGGTGATCGCGCGGGAGGAACTGATCGAGGCGTTGGCCGCCTCCGCCGCCGAGACGACTGCCGTAACCGAGGCCGGGGCGGAGCAGGTAACGGCGCCCTCACCGGTGCCGGTGCCCGGCTCGACGGTGCCGCCGTGGCGGGACGGGCTGCCGGTGACGGTGCTGGCGCCGGACTACCAGCGGATCCTGGAGGTGGTGCAGGAGCGGGCCCCGGCGGGTCAAGGACCGCTGAAGGCCAGGGAGATCGCAGTTCAGTTGGGCCTTCAGACGACGCCGGCGAAGGTCGAGGGGGTGCGCTCGAAGGCCAGGCGCCTGGCGGAGCGCGGGTGGCTCGTGCAGGACACGTCTGGGATGTTCAGCGCCGGCCAGCGGCCCGTGGCCGTGTCAGACGCCGGCCCATCCGCGTGATCATCGACCACCGGATCATCGCCTCGCTGGTAGCGGGCAGAGTCTCGTAATCCCGGGCCAGACGGCGGGAGTTCATCAGCCATGCGAATGTGCGCTCTGCTACCCAGCGTCTGGGCAGCACCACGAACCCTTTCATGTCGTCGGTGCGCTTGACGATCTGAAGGGTGAGGGCGAGTTTCTGCCGGCACCAGTCGACCAGGTCGCCGGTGTAGCCGCCGTCGGCCCAGACCAGGGTGATGTCGCGGTGCAGGCGGCGCAGCCGCCTCAGCAGGCCCGCCGCTGCGTCCCGGTCACCGATGTTCGCGGCGGTGACCGCGACGACGAGCAGCAGACCGAGCGTGTCGGTCACGATGTGCCGCTTGCGGCCCGGCACCTTCTTCCCGCCGTCGTAGCCGCGTGAGGCGGCCGGCACCGTCGCGGCGGCCCGCACCGACTGCGCGTCGATGACCCCTGCCGTGGGCTCAGCCTCACGGCCTTCGCGTTCACGGACCTTTCCGCGCAGTCGGTCGTGGAACTCGCCGATCAGCCCGTGCTCGCGCCAGCGGCGGAAGAAGGCATACACCCGGCCCCAATCGGGGAAGTCCGCGGGCATCGCCCGCCACGAGATCCCGCCCGCGACCAGGTAGCGGATCGCGCCCAGCATCTGGCGGTGGCAATAGCCCTCGGGCTGCCCGCCCCGCCCCTGGAGCCAGGCAGGCACCGGCAGCAACGGCCGGATGGCCGCCCACTCTGCGTCCGTCATGTCCGACGGATACCGGCGCACCCGATCTGGATGATCAGCCCGGCCCGTACCGACCTATCTCCGTATGCAGGGCGACGTCTTCGGCTCGAGCGTGGTCGGGCCAGTCCGTGACGTCCAGGAGCAGACCATCCAGCGGGCCCGCCACCAACTCCACGTAGGTACGCCCCTGCCGCGGTCCGGCATCGTCATGGTCGGCCCCGTAGACACGGCCACGCAGGAACTCCAGCTCATCCATGGCGAACAGCGTCGCAGCCCCCACCGACAGCCTGCACGACCCACTCACAAGACGGCCGCTGAACCGGGCTGACGACGACCACATCGTCGCTGCACACCTCGGCCACCGTCGTCTGCTGCGGGCCCAAGCCCTCAGCCAAAGCCCGCACCACCACGTCGCGGTTATTTACTCAGTCTTATTGGAGCGCTCACACACAAGATTCTCGCGCCCCGCAACGGCACTCGCGGCCGCACAACCCGGCCCCGGCCACAGAGAATCGTTACATCCCGAAGGGTCACAGGGCTGACCTCGCCGCCCCCCCGGGGGGCGATGCCCCCGTTGGTAGCCGTCTCCACCTTCGCCCCTATTAGGGCTTTGTTAGGTGGGAGCTCGGGCTTGTTGCTGGTTCCGCAGAAGTGGTTGGCGGCAAGCTCGGCATATCCCGGTCCACAGCGCCAGAAGGGTCTGGAGTGCCTTCAGGACGGCGTACAGCGTCAGGCCCGAGCAGGGACTTTTGGGTCCAGCCGCAGCTCTGTGCAGAACGCCTGGGCCAGCGCGGCCATGGTCACGTGACGGTGCCAGCCGGTGAAGTTGCGTCCTTCGAAATGGTCCACTCCGAGGCCGTACTTCAGTTCCCGGTAGTCGTGTTCCACCCGCCAACGGATCTTGGCGAGGCGGACCAGGTCGCGCAGCAAAGTGCCGACGGGCAGGTTCGAGAGCCAGTAGTCGGTCGGCTCCGCCGCTCCCGGGGGCCATTCGGCCAGCAGCCAGCACTCGGGCAGACAGCCGTCGTCGGCACGGGGGATGTCCCGGTTGGCCGGGCGCACGCGCAGGGCCAGGAACCGCGAGCGCATCGCGGCGGAAGGGTTGCTCCTGCTGGTGCGGGTGCCGTGCCGCCAGGTCACATAGTGTCCTGCCGTTCGCCCGGCAGCCATGGCCAACTCCTTGAGGGAGGACGGATCCTGTGGGTAGCGCGGGCGCGGGCGCGGGCCGCGTCCGGCGTAGGGGGGCTGTTGCGGGACGGCCTGCCCGGGGTGGGCGCTGGTGGTGGCCTTGACCGCGGCGACGTAGGCCAGGCCGCGCTCTTCCAGGGCCAGGCGGAAGGAGGTGATGTCGCCGTAGCCGGCGTCGCAGACCACCGGTGGGGGCTGCAGGCCCCAGTCCCCGGCCATCTCGTCGAGCATGTCCAGTGCCAGGTGCCACTTGGCCCGGTGGCCGAAGTCCTCTCCGATGCCGCAGCGTCGGCGCCGGGTGCGGACCAGGGCGGCCTGCTCGGGGTCGTCGATCAGGGCGGGGTCCCAGCTCTCGGGCAGGAACAGGCGCCAGTTGGCCGCCGCCGAGGCGGTGTCGCCGATGAGGTTGACGCTGACGCCGATCTGGCAGTTGGTGATCTTGCCCGCGGTGCCGGTGTACTGCCGGGCCACTCCGGGACTGCTGACGGAGGCGGCGTCCTTGAGGAAGCCGGTGTCGTCGACGACCCAGGCCCGCACGGGGAACGCCCCGCTCGCCCAGGTGGCGATGTTGGCTCTGACCCGGGTGTAGTCCCAGGTGGAGGAGGAGATGAACTGCTGCAAGCGCTGGTGGTCCACGCCCAGGCGTTCGGCCATGGGCTGCATGGACTTGCGTTGCCCATCCATCATCAGGCCCCGGACGTAGAGCTCTCCCTTCTCCCGCTGGTCGGCGCGGGGGAGCTCGGCCAGCATCGGGGCGATGAAGGCTTCCAGGCGGGGGCGCAGTTCGTTGATCTCTTCTGGCGTCACAGAACAGATCAACACAAATCCGGCACACAATATTTCCGAGCTAACAAAGTCCTACTATGGGCATCCCTGCGCATCGCGACGGCTTTATTCCTTCCTGAAAGGGGCGGGGAAAGGTTGAGACATCGGAACGCGTCAGGGCCGCACCCGAACCTCGGGTGCGGCCCCCTGTCTAGGTTCATCCGGGCAATGCGGCAGTTCTCCGAGGGGATGCAGGCGGCGATCCCCCGCGCCAGCCGCGCCGCCTCGCGGGACATCAGCCCGCCGGCCTGGGCGACTGCCACCAGCAGGCGCAGCAGATCGTGCGCCTCCCGAGGGAATCGACCGTACGCCGCGCGCAGAAAGCCGGTTCCTGTTCCAGGTCCCACCCCACCGACGCCACCTTCGGGTGAACCCTGGGGCGGCCGGGTCGTCAGGAGCACTACGCGGCGCTATTTTCGAATGCATGAGCGATTGGTGTGATGCGGAAGAGGTCCCGCTCCCGATTCCGGCCCAGGTGCCGGCAAGGGGGGAGGTGGAGTTCAACCGCACCGGCCTCTACCTCACGCTCAGCCGAGCAAGCCGACGGCAAAGGACGCAAGTCATCCAGTACCGCAACCTGCCGGACGGAACCCGGGCGATCCTCACGATCGTCGACTGGCCAGCGCCGTCGATCCGCATGGTGTGGGTCGCATGGAATCCGGACCGCATGAGCCTCGAGTACGCCTCAGGGACCGTTCTCGCGACAGCGGAGGCCGTATCTCAGTCCTCCTCGCGCTCGAGGGTCAAGCGGAGCGTTGCGGCCCGCGCGAGGACGGCGTCGGCGTCGGTGTGCCCGAGGTCGCTCAGCAGGCGACCGAGGTCGTGGAGGGACGAGACCAGAGCGGGGCGGTAATGGCCGGGGTCCCTGGCAGCGAGTTGTTCGTAGGCGGAGACAACCTGGTGCTGATGGTCGAGGGCCTCAGTCGGCCGGTCGGCGGCGCGCAAGTAGTCGGCAAGCCGGGACCGGGCGGCGGCCAGGATGCCGAGGTAGCCGGCGGGGCTGTCGAGGGCGAGCGGCTCGAGCAACTGCACGGTCTGGTCCTGGATAGTGACCGCCTCGGTGTACTGCTCGTTGCGGGCGAGCACCAGGGCACGGGAATCCAGAAGGATCAGCCTCACCACCGGGGCGCTGTCGGGGTGTTCGAGCAGGTGGATTTCCCACAAGCCGAATGCCCGGGTGAGAAGCTGCTCGGCCGGCGGTAGATGGCCCAGGCGGATCAGCTCTTGAACGGCGGCGTCCAGGGTACGGATGGTTCGGTCCAGGTCCTGCTGGGCGTCGATGAGTCGCTCGAGGGTGTCCTCGGTATCCTGGTCGAGGCAGCATTCGACCAGGAGGCGTCTGCGCAGGTTTCCGGCGAGGTAGTCCTGGTCGCCGAGGCGTTCCCAGAGGTCTGCGGCGCGTTCCAGTAGGGGTAGTGCCGCGCTGTAGTCCTGCTTGCCCGAGTGGTAAGCGGCGAGGTCTTCCAATGCCTTGGCGAGGTTGGCGCCGTGGCGCTCCGGTTGCTCCAGGGCGAATTCCTCGTACAGCTCGATGGCCTCACTACGGGCAGTGGTGCTTTCCTCGTCGTGGTCCAGGACGTGCTCGCGGGAGGCGAGTTGGGACAGGGCGAGGGCGAGGCTCTCGCGGTCGTCGGCTTGCCGGTAGAGGTCGACGGCGAAACCGGTGGCGGACTGTGCTTCCTCTGCCTGGCCCAGTCGGCCCAGGTAGATGCCGAGCGAGAGCCAGGCGCTGGCGAGCTGGCCGTGGAAGCGTTCGGGGTCGCGCTGCGTCAGCTCCCCGTACAGGGAGACGGAGCGGCGCATATGTTCCAGTGCACGCTCCAGGCGGCCTTGTTCCTCGTGGTATCGGCTCAGATCGTGCAGGATCCCAGCCAGGTTCAGGGCGAAGTCGTCGTTGCCCGGGGTGTCCAGGCGTTCCAAGAGGCTGACTGCACGTTCCGTGGCGGTGATCGCCTGGTCGAAGCGGTCGGTACGCTCGAAGGCTCTGCCGAGCAGTCCGAGGGCGTGGGCGAGGCCGAAGGCCCAGTTGCTGTCCTCGTCGTACAGGCGCTGATAGGTCTCGACAGCCTCGGTAGCCGCTCGCACGGTCTCCTCGACCTGGTCGGCGACATTGTGGGTTATGGCCAGGTTGCAGAGCGTGGCACCGAGGGCGGGGAGTTCGCTGGCCACGCGGAAGGTCTCGACTGCCTCCCCGGTCGCGGCCAGGGACTCCTCCAAGCGCCGCACGTCGTGCAGTCGCGTACCGAGGTCCTTGAGGGCCAGGCCCAGGTCGAACGGGTCACCGGGGTGGTCGCGCAGCAGCTCGACCGCCATCTGGGTCTCTTCCAGCGCGGGCTCGTGGCGGCCGATGTGGGCCAGTTGCCGGCCAGCGTGGAGGTGAGCGTGGGCGAGTTCGCTGGTCCACTCCGCGTCTATGGCATTCAGTCGTCGATACAGCGCGGCTGCCTCCTGCGCCGCGTACACCGCTTTGATGTGGCGTCCCATCTCGGCGAGTCGGTGGTGCAACTGAACCAGAGCGAGGGCAAGGCGCGGGAGGTGGTCGGGGTCCTCGCGGACCAGGCTCCGGTAGAGGTCGACGCACTGCTGGGCGGTCTGGACCGCGCTGTCGCCATCCAGGTGGGCTTGGACGCGGGAGAGGTCGGCGAGCAGCTCGGCGCGCCGCAGGCAGAATTCGGTGTTCTCGGCGACGTCAGCGAGGAATTCAATGGCCTCCGCTAGGTGCGCACACGCCTCATCCCAGTGTTCCAGTTCCTGGTGCCGCAGGCCCACCATGCGTACGGCATCCGCCACCTCAACCAGTCCACCACCCTGCTGCTTGAGCAGGGCAACCAACTCCTTGGCCAGTGCCAGGGCTGCCACCGGGTCGCCGGCGTCGGCGCTGCGCTGGGCCAGCCACCGCACCGCCTGGGCATACGGCACTGCTGCCCATGCGTGCCCCGATGCGGCATGCGGAGCGAGCCCGTCGACGGCCTGCCGGCATACCGTGACGGCGGCAGCCAGATCTCCGGCCTCAGCCAGCAAATCTGCGTAGGCCTCCGCTTCGGCCACGGCGTCCAGCCAGCAGCCGGCATCCTCCATGGCCAGCTCGCACAGCACACCGAAGGCCTCCCTGCGGACCTCGAGGGCCTCCTCGATGCGACCGAGAGCGACCAGCGGGCCAGCCAGGGCGCTCAGGTACCGGGTGTGCTGCAGGGTGCCTGCATCGGCATGAAGGTCGACAGCGACACGGCGGGCAAGCAATTCGTCGTCGTATTGCTCAGCCTCGGCGAACGCGTCGGCAATGCAGACAAGGACGCGCCCGAGTTCACCGAGGACGATGGCCGGGTCGTCGAAGACCAGCTGCTCACTGCTGTCGGCCGCCTCGCCAAGCTGTGTACACAGCTCCTCCAGCAAGGACGCCACTGCCTCACTGAACGGCTCGGTGGCCGCTGTGACACAGGCCTGGTACTGGGTGACGAGATGGCCTATCGCCAACGACATGTTTCCAACCCCTTCCCTCCACGTACGGCCTGGCGGGGCCGATGACGGCAGAACGACAGATGTCACAAGATTTTTGAAAAGGAACCTCCGTGCAGAGGTGCGGGCCCTCGGGCAGTTAGCGACCCTCAGCCCACCGCACGCACGGCGACTGGCGCTCCAGATCAGGCCGAGCACAATGTCATGCTCACGCACGTACGCAGCGAGTCGCTGCGCAGCATGAAGTTGCCGCGCACTCAGCGTCGGGTCTCCCAGTTGCCACCGCGTGAAGGACCGTAGGTCCCGAGCAAGGTGAACAAACCGACTACGCCGGAATTCGGCCCTGTCCGGCCGCCGCCTCTCAACGTGACGGGCGTATCGGGCGGGCGGCTCGGCCTTCTCCTGTCAGCCGCGTAGCAACTCGCGCCGTCCTACCCGGGCCAGCAGCGAAGGTTCCGTCTGTCCCTCGTAGGCGAGATGCAGCTCGTGTCGTGCACGGGTCGCCAGGACGTAGTAGGTCATCCGCAGGGCCGCCGAGGTGAGGTCGACGGCCGCGTCGGTGTGCGTGTCGGGTACGACGACCGTGTCGAAACCCAGCCCCTTGGCACTCGCGCGGTGGACCAGGACGATTCCCGGACGGCCGAGGTCAAGTGTGCGGTAGCGGCCCTTGATCGCCTGGGAGGTGTACAGCTGTGGCTTGAGGCGGGGTGCCTTCCTTCCCAGAGTGCCCAGGAGGGAGAACTGGGTGTGCTGGGAGTTCACGATCACACCGATGCTGTGGTCTGGGTGCTGCTGGGCCAGCAGGATCAGGAGGTCGGCGGTGCCCCGGTCGGGCAGGCGGTGCACGCGCGGCGGGGGGCCGTCTCGGTCGGGCAGCGGGGGCAGGCCGGCCCCGGTGTGAAAGTGGGCGGCGAACGTGGCGATCTGGCGGGTGTTGCGGTGGTTACCGTCGACCTCGCGTCGCGTGCACTCACCAAGGCGCTGGGCGATCTCCGCGAGGGTGGAGTTGGTGTCGGTCAGGCGCTGACACTCGTCGGCGTACACCGTCGTGCGGGCCGCCAGCAGTCGGCACAGGCGGTAGAACTCGGGTGGCAGGTCCTGACCTTCGTCGACGACGAGCGTCAGGCACGGATCGGGCTCGGTTTCCGCGGCCCGTTCGTAGAAGGCCGGCCAGTCGTACCAGCCGTCTTCGCTGCGAGGTGCCTTGGGTCCGTACCACTCGGCGAGCCAGGAGTGCGCGGTGGCGACGCGTACGCTGCGGTCCCCGGGGCCTAGTGCGTGGATGACGGCGGCCAGTGACTGGCGTAGGAGGTTGGAGCGGGTGAGCAGGACGACCGGGGCGCCGGTGAGAGCGAGCATGATGGCACGCTGAGTTGCGAGGAGGCTCTTGCCGCTGCCGGGCGGTCCGCTGATCAGGTGGTTGCCGTCGAACGGGAGGTCGTCGAGCGCGGCCCGCTGCTGCGGGGTGAGGTCGAGGTACGTGAGTGTCATGGGGTGGGCCGCTCCACAGCTGCGGCCGCCGCTGCTCGGGCGGCGGTGACGATGGACTCGAAGTAGCCGGGCACGTGCTCGCCGCCCACGACGAGGGCGCGGTCGAGCAGCGTGTTGCCAGCCTCGCAGCTGGTTTCGGGCAGCAGAGCGCAGGCATGGCAGGCGGCGCGGTTGAGGTTGCCGAAGCCCTGCCCGGAGTGTTCGGCGCACAGCGGGTCGGCGGAGCACCAGGCGGCTGCCTCGGTCATGCGCAGCAACGTCTCGGCCAGGCGGGGCGGTTCGCCCTGCCGCACCAGACCTCCGAGGGTGCCCTCGGCGTCGCCGGCCGCGGTGTAGACGAGGATGCCGTACTGATCCTGTTCGGGGCGGGCGTAGATCCGTTCGCGCAGGCTCGCCGTCGTGTAGCCGGATTCGAAGGAGAGCTGGCGGATGAGGAGGTGCGCAAGCGTGTGCAGCAGGACGAACCGGGGGGACACCTCCGCCCCGGTCAGGGCCTCCAGGCGGTCCTTCTGGAAAGCGCGGTCGAGGTCGGCACGCATCCCGGCGACGCGCTGGCGTACCCGCCCGTCGGCTTCCCAGTTGCTCAGGGCGTCCTTGTCGAGGGTGAGGAAGATGCCTTCGCCGAAGACCTCGACGGCAGGGAGCCATTTCAGGCGCCTGGTGGTGTCGGCGGGTACGACGGTGGCGTCGGGGGACACGCGGGTGAAGCCGGACAGGGCGCGGACCTCGCGCAGCCGGTCGGCGAGCAGGATCCGTCCGATGCGGCGGTGCAGCCCCGCCCAGGGCTGCGTGGTCTCCTGGGCGAGACCGAGCGTGGTCTCGCGCAGGGCGAAGTCACGTGTGGCGGGTGGGGCGGGCGCCATGAAGGCAGCCCATTCCTCGCGGCTGAGGTCGGGACGCACGGGCGTGGCAGCCGCGCCGGGGGCGATCGTTGGTGTCTGGCCGGTCTCCTCGGCGATCAGAAGGTCCAGGAGGGCGTCGTCGGCGCCGGTGTCGTCCTGGATCATCGATCGGAACACGTCGGCGCGCGGGGTTGCGGCCACCTTGCACAGGGATACCCACAGGTCGTGCTCGCGCACACGGGCTGCGAGTTCTTCGTCGGCGAGGTGCGTGGGGTTTTCCGTCTCCGGGATGTCGAGGGCCGAGTGCACCACGGGGTAGTACAGGTTGCCCGCGGTGCGCTGCACGATCTGAACGGGCTTGGTGCACTCCACCGCTTCGTTCGCCCGCTGCCAGGGGTTGCGTCCGGAGCAGCGCATGCCGTGTGTGCCGAGGATGTCGAGCAGATCCCGGGAGGCGCCGCAGTCCTTGGCCGCGCAGGAGACCGACAGGGCTTCGAGGCCGGAGGCCCGCTCGGAGACGAGGAAGCGTAGCTTTTCCCGTTCGCCGCACTCCCTACGCTCGGCAGCCTCGCGCCGTGAGTGGGCCCAAAACCACCAGTCGACGTCGCCGAGGTGACCGGCGGAGCAGATCTGCACGAACCTCATGGGTGCCAGCGTCCGTCCGGGCGAGCAGGACGGGCAGCGCGGTGGCTGTCCCGGCTTCTCGTCGGCGATGCGCCAGCGCTTCATGCGCCGGCACGCCCCGCAAAACAGCCAGGACGGGAAGCGGATGTAGGGCGCGCCGGGGGCATCTGGGATGTCGTAGCGGTCGTTGGCGGTGGGTGGAGCGGCGTAGAAGCCGGTCACCCCGAGGCGCGAGGCGAGCCTGGGGGAATCCACGCGCTGCTTGGCCCGCTGTGGCCAGTCACCGATGCCGGTGGCTACGAAGGACTCGCCCTGGATGTCGAAGACGGCTCCGACGCCGAAGGGCAGGACGGTCTGCGACTGACGTACCCGTAGTGTGCGGCTCACAGGTCCGCTCCCTTCACCATCACTTGGCATTCCCGGTCGACGTTGCGCATGGAGTTGGGTGTCTCCCACAGGCCGTAGCGCTGCTCGAAGCTCTTGATGAGGTTGGACTGGCCTTTGCCCTGGCTGCGGTAGTACAGCTCGCGGCCGTCCTTGCGCGCCTCGCGGGCGGCCTCCTCCCAGTCGGCGAGGAGTTCGCCGAGTTCCTTGCGTACGGCGTCGGCCGCGACGGCTTCGCCGGCGGTCGCTACGCGTGCCGTCAACTCCTCGATGAGTCCTTCCACTTCAGGAATGCGGTCAAGGATGTGTCCTGCCTGGTTCTCCGCGGCCAGGCCGAGGCGATGCCGTACGAGGATGACGAGCGCGGCGTGGAGTGCGCGGCGCCGGGAGGGCACGGACCAGGGGGTCACACTGGTCGGTTCGACGTGCCGGTAGAGGGAGCGGTGGTACACGTCGAACGTCTCGTAGTGCGAACGGTCGCGTGGGCGGGTGGCGTTGAAGAACGTGAGGACGAGTCCGGGCACGGTGTGCCGGCCGACGCGGCTGGTGGCCTGGATGTATTCGGCGGTCGTCTTGGGCTGGCCCTGCATGAGCATGAGCGCCAGCCTCTTCACGTCGACGCCGACGGACAGCATGTTCGTGCAGGGCAGGAAGGACACCGACTGCGCATCGTCCCAGGGCTTTTCGAGCCGGTCGAGGAGTACGGGCTGCTCCGCGCGCGGCAGGTTGCTGGTCAGCTCCTGTACTTGCTGGTCGGTCAGTTCGCGGATTCCTGAGCCCGAGTCGAGGCCTTTTAGCTGTGCGGGGATGTCGTCGGCGGCGGCGGTGACGGTGCGTCCGAGTTCGCGCAGGCTGTGGTGGTAGGCGACCAGGGTCCAGTAGGCGTCGCGGTGTTCCAGCGGTAGTTCCCAGGCGCCCTGGAGCATGGCCGCGGTGGTGGCCACGGCGGCACGGCCCGCCGTGTGGCCTTGGGCCATCACGCCGAGGTAGAGCCGTCCGGGCCTGGAGGTGTCGGGTTCGGCGAAGTAGGAGTGGCGGGCGTCGAGTCCGGCGGGTGGGAAGAGTTGCACTCCGCTGCCGTACAGGGCGCGGATCTGCTCACCGGAGCGGCGGATGGTCGCCGTGGAGGCCACCACCTTCGGACCGACTCCGTCGCCTGTGGTGCACAGCCCAAGGACGGCCGACTCGTACAGGCCGACGGTGGTGCCGAGCGGTCCCGTGAGCAGGTGCAGCTCGTCCTGGATGACGAGCGAGGGCGGCAGGTTCCGGGTGTCGGCGCCGAACAGCCGTCCCGCGCACGGCTCCCAGGCGAGTCGGGCGAACTTGTCCACGGTGCCGAGGACGAAGGTGGGAGGCCGGTCGTAGAGCTGCTGGTCCACGACGGCGACAGGCAGCTCGTCATGGAAGGCGCAGTCCTCGCGCGGGCAGTAGAAGGCGAAGGAGTCGGCTGTGGCCCGCACTCCGTAGTCGGTGATGTCAGGGGACTTGTGGGCGGGCAGTATGCGCGTGCCGCACCAGGGGCACCGGTCCAGGATGAAGACGTCCTCGGGCCGGGCAGCGGCGCGTACCTCGTCGAACGTGGCGCGGGCGGTCTCGTAGGTGTTCGGGGAGGTGGCCTCACCCACCCACAGGCCGATGGAGAAGGGTTCCTCGCCATAGGCGTCCGGGTCCGTGCGGCGCAGGGTCTCCAGGGCGCAGACGGTGGTGGCCGCGCGCTGGAACTGCTGTGTGGTCAGCAGGCTGAGGGTGTAGCGGCTGAGGACGGCGGTTCCCCCGCCGTCGGGCTCATAGCGGCGCAGGACCATGACGAAGGCGGCCAACAGCAGGTATGCCTCCGTCTTGCCGCCACCCGTCGGGAACCAGATCAGGTCGGTGGTGGCGCGGTCCGGGTGCCGGGGGTCGGCCACACCGTCCAGGGCCAGGAGGAAGAACGCCAGCTGGAATGGCCGCCAGGTCGCATCGGGGCTCGGCTCCGGGTCGAGCAGCACGGGGTCACGGCGGGCGCGCCGCTCGCCGGCCTGGTCGCGGGCGGAGTGCCGCATCTGCAGGGCCATGGCATGGTTCGCGGCACGGAACGCGCGGAGTAGTTCGGGGCGGCGCGGATCGCAGAGCGTGCGCACGCCGGACTCGATGCGGGCGACCGCCGTGCCGATCCGGTGGAGGATCCGGTCGGCGGCCTCGCGCCCCCACTCGGGGATGTCCGTGTTGAGCTGACCTACGTACCAGGCGCGGTAGTGGGCCGCGAACTCGCCGAGTTCTTCACGGAGCTGGTCGACGGAAACCGCGGCGTCCGCAAGGTGCAGCACGTTGAGCACGGGGGAATCGGTGAGGCCCGCGGCCCGGGTGCCGGCGACCTCGGCCTGCGGCATGACGGCGGCCTTGACTCCGCTCACCCGCCCGGAGTCCTCGTCGCGCTGCTCCTCGACCGCGCACCCGTGTCCGACGGCGTGGGTCTGTACGTGCCGGTACTGGAGCCGCAGTTCCTGCTCCTCCGGGTCGCGGCTGGCCAGGCGGATGCTCGGATACGGCAGAACGGTTCCGTCCACGGGACGGGCCTGAAGGCCCACCTGGAAGAGCATCCGGTCCCACTGCGCCGCCTTGCCGAGGGCCTGTTCGTGATGCGCGATGTTCACCAGGGCGACGGTGATGAGCTGTCCCCTGCCGAACGTCCGGCGGCGTACGCGGATCTCGGCCCGGCCGTCGAGTACCGGCACTCGGTCACGGTCCGGTCCGAGTGTGTGGGTTTCCTCGGGAAGCGGGATCCGTTCCCAGCGACGGCCTCGTTCACCGGTCGCCGCCTTGGTCTCGTAGTGGGCCCCGCTGCAGCGGACGATGACGGTGCTCGTGTCGGTGTAGAAGCTGAACCCCAGGGACGATGGCAGCCAGGAGTTGGCCTCGGGAACCGGGTCCGTGGACGGCGCAGTGTCGTCCGCCGCGGCTTCCGTACCGTCTCCGTCCAGCTCCTCCGCCGCGAGGTTCAACTGGCGTTGGAAATCGGCCTCTTGGGGATACAGCGTGCCCATGAGGTATTGGCGGTCGGGCGGGGCGTCGAGAATTTCCCGCTCCCCGACGGCGGGTCCGACGAGTTGCCGGTGCAGGTAGGCGACGAGTTCCTGTCGGGCGTCCATGGTGCTCCTGGGGCTGATCGGGAAAGTACGTAGGACAGGGGCATGGCTCGCCCTTTAGGACCGGCGCCAGCGATCCCGCAAGGATGCCCGGCCAGCGGCCGGGCTCTGCAGCGTGGCCAGCTGTGCCTGCAACTCGGCGATGCGCACCCAGGCGTCGTGTTCGGCCTGCGCGAGACGTGCAGCGGCTCGCTTCTCGGCGCCCACGGCTTCGGCCTCGGCTTGCTGCGCGGCCGCCACCAGAGCCTGGGCCCACTGCTCCGCCGCCTCAGCCCGTTGCTGGGCCTGCGCCACGCTGGCCGCTTCGCGCTGCCCAGCCTCGTAGACGGCCCGGTCGCGGGCGGCGAGCTGTGACTCGGCCTGCCGTAGCGCAGTCTCAAGGGCCACGATGCGCTCCTCTGCCTCCTCGCGGTACCGGCGCCGCTGCTGGTGTGCCTCGTTCGCGCGCGCCTGCCACCAGGAGATGCTCTGGGCGGCAGCCGTGGAGGTCTCCTCTGTGGCCTGCTCCGCGCGCCGCGTCGCCCCGAGGATCGCCTCGCGGTGCTCCTCCCGGAGTCGGGCGATGCGCTCCTCGGCCTGGCGGCGCAGATGCTGCTCCTGCCGCGCCAATGCCTTGTCCACGCGTCGCAGCAGAGCCTGCTCCAGAGCATCGAGCTGACGCTCGGCATCCACCCGGGCAGCCTCGACCCGTTCCTCGGCCGTACCCCGCTCCTCGGTGAGCCGACGCTCATGCTCCTGCTTCAGCCGGGCGATGACGGCCTCATGTTCGGCCCGCACCTCGGCGAGGGTCAGGTCGGTGCCCCGCCGCGAATGCGGTGAGGGCGGCTGCGGGGCGGCCTCCGTGGCAGCGTGCACTGACGGCGCTTCTATATCCACGGCAGACTCGTCAGCCAGCGGTACCGCATCCGCCTCAAGGAGTGCGGGTCGGGCTTCGATGTGCAGCGCAAGCGAAGCCACCGACACAGACTCGCCTTCCGTGCGGGGATCGACGGACGTGGTCGCGCCGTCGGGCCGCAATGCGCCCTCGTGCAGTGCCGCCTGCGCATGCATGAACTCACGCAGCGCGTCGCGTACCGCCAGACGCGACTCACCGCTCACCAGGGGCCGTGCGGCCAGATACGCCCTGGGGGGCACCCCGACCAAGGCATCAAAAGGCCGCTCGAAAAACTCCTCGGGTCTGCACCCAGCGTCCTTGAGTGCATCGAAGACTCGCTGCAGCACTTCAAGAGCGGAGACCACGGGACGGTCGAGCATGCCTCGCTCCCGCGCGGCTCGAACCACGGCGTCAGCAGCAGAGGGTCCCAGGAGCACCGTCAGTTGGGGATGCCCCACGGCCAACAGCGCGTACTCGGCGAGCCAGGCCATTCCCGCACCGAACGGCCGTGGCGACATCTCGAGCGCCTTGTCCCAGTCGGCGGTGTCGTGCCGGGAGTCGGCGGCGCCGGTCACCCCGGCGACAGTCCCCTCCTCGCCATCCAGCGCCGACTCACCCTCCGGCTCCGGCTCCGGCTCCGGCTCCGGCTCCGGCTCCGGCTCCGGCTCCGGCTCCGGCTCCGGCTCCGGCTCCGGCTCCGGCTCCGGCTCCGGCTCCGGGGCAGCCTCTGGCGCGGCGGGTCTGCCGACATCCCGCTTTGCGGGTGTGTCGTGCGCTGGCTCAGGCGGCAGGGCAGCGTCTGCTTCCGCGGACAGGTCGGGAATCCGCCGGGCGGACGTGTCGTCGGGCAGGTCAACGTCTGGCTCGGCTACGTCGGCAGCCGACTCGCCAGGCACGCTGGCCGGCTCGCCGCCGTGCGGGAACTCAGGTTGCACCGTGGGCAACGCAAGCGGGGCCGCCGCCGTCCCCTCGTCGGTCACCACATGCTGCTTCTCCGCCGGGGCGGCAGCAGCCTCCGGCTGGCGTTCCGACGCAGCCGCATGCGCCTTTTCACGCGGCACGGCGCCAGGGGCCCGCACTCGATGCTGCGGGCGCGCCATGGTCCGTTCAGGTTGCGCCGCCTCGGGCTCCGTGTCCTCTTCGGAGGCGTCCGTTCCCAGGAGGCCTGCCGCGCCCAAGCGGTGTTTCAGCGTGGGCAGCGCCTTGACGTACAGCTGCCGGATTCGCTCCCGGGTCACGCCGAACTCCTGCCCGAGCTCTTCCAGCGTCGCGGGTTCGTCTCCGTCCAGTCCTAGCCGTCGTATGAGAATGCGGGCCTCGCGCTCGGCAAACGTGTCCACAACGTCCATGACCTGTTCGGTCAGGTCTGCGTTGAGCACCTCGTGCTCCACCGAAGGCAGGGGGCGCTTCTCCCCCACGAAGTCGCCGAGGGTCGCGCCGTCGCTGATGACCCGGTCCAGGGAGTCGGTGCGGCGGCTCAGTCGTCTGGCGGCCTCCACCTTTTCCACCGTCATGTCACAGAAGATCGCGATGTCGACGACTCCCGCCGGCTTGCCCTGGCCATACAGGGTGCGCTCGGCGAGCGCGACCTTGCGGATCTGCTCGTGCATGTGGACGGGGATGCGGATGAGGGATCCTTCGTCCGCGATGCCCCGGCTGATCGATTGCCGGATCCACCAGGTCG
The DNA here is from genome assembly GCF_050936285.1 of Streptomyces sp. CA-106110. Lineage (NCBI taxonomy): Bacteria > Bacillati > Actinomycetota > Actinomycetes > Kitasatosporales > Streptomycetaceae > Streptomyces > Streptomyces sp. CA-106110. Next base: position 442,766 of record NZ_JBNJNB010000002.1, read on the forward strand.
CGTAGGTGGAGAACTTGAAGCCCTTGGTCGAGTCGAACTTCCGCGCCGCCGTCATCAGACCCAGCACTCCGTGCTGAAACAGGTCCTCGTAGTCCAGCCCCTGATCGAGGTAGCGCGGCACCATCTTGTGCACGAGTCGCTGATTGTGCAGGACCAGGCAGTCCCGCGCGCGGACCCTGGTGTCGTCCGGCGGCAGACCGCTCAGCGTGTCCTTGTCGGGCTCCTCTGCCATGGTGTCAGCGCCGCCCCTGAGGAGCACGCTGAGGCCGACCTCCTCCTCGGCCGCCAGCAGGTACTTCTCGGGCCGACGGCGGAAACGGTCCTCTTCCAGTACGGACCGGGCGGTGGCGACGGCAGCGGCGACGTCACTTTCCGTCCGAACCAGCGCTTGTGACGGCTCGGACAACGCCTCGCCCTCCGGACCGTCCGCCCACTCCTCCTCGACGTGCTCCCCGGCCTGCGCAGCGCCCTCGTCCGTCAGCCGGTCCTCGTCTTCGACTGCGCCTGCGCCCTCCTGAGCCGTCTCCGCCGCCTCCTCGGCCCGCACGTGGGCCGCCGTCCGCAGGGCTGCGGCCTCGCGCGCGTCGAGACCGGCGAGCCGGATCACGCCTTCACATGCCCGGGATGTCACGTATCCGTCGGTGTCCGCATAGCGGCCGAGCAGGGTCAGCACCCGGTCGAGTCGGGGAAACACATTTCCTTCACGGTTCGATGCAACCTTTTCCACATCCGGAGTGTCGATGTTTGCATGCACCACCGATTTCTGGACAGGCACGCGCAGCCTGGCCAGCTCCCCCCTCAGCCGCTCGCGTTCACTGTCGCCGAGCCCGAGCTTGCGCACCTGTGCCTCAAACACGTCCTGTGGCACGACGCCGCCTACCGCGGCCCGGCGGAGCTGAATCAGTAGCTCCGTCAGCGCAGCCCTCGTCACGCGCGCACCCTGCCCCCCGGCTGCATCAAGCCCCATCACGTCGCCCCCCGGCCCAACTAGACGGCCAGAGCGTAGAGGTCGTGCGTTAACAGTGTCAACGGGTCGTTGAACTATGAATGTTGACGCTTTTCGTGTACGGTGTTCGGGACCGCGCTTTCCGCTCTGACAAGCGGAGTTGCGGCATGCGCAGGGGGCCAGTCCCGCAGCGGGACAGTGACAAAAAGGGGCAGGGGGCGGCCGTGGGCCACGAGCTGATCGATGGCAGATTCCGCATCGGACAGGTCATCGGCAAGGGCAACATGGGGGAGGTACACCGGGCCGAGGATCTCCAGGCCCCGGAGGGCGGCGCCGAACGCACGGTCGCGGTGAAGACGATCCTGCGCCGCCGCACGGGCGCGCTGATCGACACCGGCGCGGACACCAAGGCGGTGGAGCGCTTCGCCCGCGAGGTCCGCATCATGCGTCGCCTCGACCACCCGAACCTGACACGGCTCATCGCGGGCGGCGTCACCCAGGACGGTGGACTCCCCTACCTGGCGATGGAGTTTCTCGACGGCGAGACGTTGCGTGACCTCATCGCGGAGGAACGCCAGCTGCCCATCTCCTGGGTGGCCGCTATCGGCGCCCAGATCGCCAACGGCCTCGCCACGGCGCACGCCGCCGACGTGGTGCACCGCGACCTGAAACCGGCGAACGTCATGCTGACCCGGGGCGGGACCGTCAAGGTCCTCGACTTCGGCATGGGCCGCATCGTCGACGATCCGGACGAGGCCCGACTCACCAGCACGGGCGTCAGCGTCGGCACCGCCCGCTACATGGCTCCCGAACAGTTCAAGGCCAGGCAGGTGACCCAGGCCGCCGATCTGTACGCACTGGGTTGTGTGCTGTACGAGATGCTCGTCGCCGTACCGCCCTTCACCAGTGAGTCGCCCTTCGAACTCGCCGCCAAGCACCTCGACGAAATACCCACACCCCTCGCCGTCATCCGCAGCGAGATACCCGCCGAGCTGATCCGGCTGGTCGAGCGGCTGCTGGCGAAAGACCCCGCGGACCGTCCCGCGGACGCTGCCGAAGTCCGCGACGCGCTCCTCCCGCTGGCCCTGCGGGACGCGGATGCGTCCCCACTCCCCCACTGGAGCGCCCTCGACCCGACGCAGCCGCTGCGCGCGTTGGGAGCACGCACCGCCCCGCCCTCGACCATGCCCGCCGCGCGGCCGGCCCCCGTCACCGCCTCGGGTATGGCCATGGACGTGTTCGGGGTGCATCGGGCGCTGATCAAGGACTACCGCTCCTTCACCGAGGGCGGCACGGTCATCCGCGACGACCGGGTCGCCGCGTTCGTGGAGAAGGACCTCGACGACAAGTCCCAGTGGCCGGACCCGTGGCTGTCGCTCAACCCGTTCTTCCAGAGCGGCGGCACGGTCGTGGAACTGGTCGGGCACAAGGTCCTGCACCCGGAGTGCGCCCGCATCTTCCAGGCGGGCAAGACCGAGGGCGGCACCGTTGCAGACGGCCGGCCGCTCACTTTGCACCGGCACCAGCGCGAGGCGATTGAGGCCGCTGACCACGGCGCCTCGTACGTGCTGACGACCGGCACCGGTTCCGGCAAGTCGCTCTCCTACATCGTCCCGATCGTCAACCGGGTGCTGCACGAGCGGGACGCCGAAGGACCCAAGGCTCAAAAGCGGGTACGCGCCATCATCGTGTACCCGATGAACGCGCTCGCCAACAGCCAGCTCAAGGAACTGGAGAAGTACCTGCGCGACGGCTACGGCCCGGGCCGCGAGCCGGTCACCTTCGCCCGCTACACGGGCCAGGAAGACGACGAGAAACGCAAACAGATCCGCGACAACCCGCCGGACATCCTGCTCACCAACTACGTGATGCTGGAGTTGATGCTGACCCGGCCCGCCGACCGGGCCAGTCTCATCAAGATGGCCAAGGGCCTTCAGTTCCTGGTCTTCGACGAGTTGCACACCTACCGCGGTCGGCAGGGCGCCGATGTGGCCCTGCTGATCCGCCGGGTCCGCGAGGCCTGCCAGGCAGCCGACGTGCAGTGCATCGGCACCTCGGCGACCATGTCGACCGAGGGCAGCGTCGAGGACCAAAAGAAGGTCGTCGCCGGTGTGGCGAGCACGCTGTTCGGTACGGCGGTCAGCCCCGAGCACGTGATTGGCGAGACGCTGGTCCGCGCGACCAAGGAAGCGCCCGACACCGTCCCCGCCGAGCGCCTGACTTCACCCGCCGCGCCGCGCGCCTACGACGATCTCGTGCGCGACCCGCTGGCCCGCTGGATCGAGACACATTTCGGCCTGGCCACGGACGAGGCCACCGGACGACTCGTGCGCCGGCAGCCCACGAAGATCGAGGTCGCGGCGCGTGAGCTTGCCGAGCTGGCGGGGGTTTCCAAGGACGACTGTGTGAAGGCCATTGAGGCGACCCTGGAGGCCGGCTCGCAGGCCCGGCACCCGGTCACCGACCGCCCGCTGTTCGCGTTCCGGCTGCACCAGTTCCTCTCCAAGGGCGACACCGTGTACGTCACCCTGGAAGACAAGCCCGTCCGCCACCTCACACGCTCCTACCAGCTGGAGCAGCCGCGCAGTGGCGGCAAGCTGCTGATGCCGCTGGCGTTTTGCCGGGAGTGCGGCCAGGAGTACCTGACGGTGTGGCGCACCGAGAAGGACGGCGACGTCCGGTACGAGGCGCGCCGGGACACCTCCGCCACGGGCGGGCGCCAGGGCGACGGCTACCTGTACATCGATCGCGACGGAAGCTGGCCGTCCAGCATTCAGTACGCCGTCGACGACCGCCGACTGCCGGAGTCCTGGCTGGAGTTGGACGACAAGGGCCAGGAAGTCGTCAAGAAGGCCTACCGTGACCGGGTGCCGCGCGCCGTCACGGTGGACCCGTTCGGTTACGAAGGCCGTGGCGAGCTGCCAGCCGCGTTCATCCCGTCCCCGTTCCTGTTCTGCCTGCACTGCGGGGTGGCATACGAGCAGACGCGCGGCCGGGACTTCGCGAAGCTGGCGACGCTGGACCAGGAGGGCCGGTCCTCGGCGACCTCTCTCATCTCGGCGTCGGTGGTGCGGTCTTTGAAGTCGGTGCCCGAGGAGGCGCTGGACAAGGAGGCGCGCAAGCTCCTCACGTTCGTCGACAACCGGCAGGACGCCTCTCTCCAGGCCGGGCACTTCAACGACTTCGTGCAGATCACCCAGCTGCGCGGAGCCTTGTACCGGGCCGCCCTGGACGCGGGCGAGGACGGCGTCACCCACGAGGAGCTGGCCACCGCGGTGACGAACGCGCTCGCGATCGAGCCCGCCGACTACACCGGTGAGAGCGACCAGCCGCCGACCCTCGCCAAGGTCGCGGCCAAAACACTGCGCGACGTGATCGCCTTCCGGCTCTACCTCGACCTGGAGCGCGGCTGGCGCATCACCATGCCGAATCTGGAGCAGACGGGCCTGCTGGAGATCGACTACGCGGACCTGCAGTGGGTCGCGAACAAGCAGGACCGCTGGCAGCACACCCACGCCGCGCTGCAAGACGCAGACCCGGCGCTGCGAGCCGAGATCATGAAGGCACTGCTCAACGAGATGCGCCGCTCACTCGCGATCGACGTGTCCTACTTCCGCGACGACTTCGACTCGTTGCAGCGGGCGAGCGAGGAGCGGCTGGTGGACCCGTGGGTGCTGTCGGCCTCCGACCGGCCGCGCGTCGGCACCGCCTATCCGCACCCGTCCGGCCGCGGCATCGACCGATCGGCGCTGTTCCTGTCGGCACGCGGCAAGTTCGGCAAATACCTGCGACGTGCAGACCGTTCCTTCAGGGAACTGGACCACGACGATGTCCAGCTGGTCATCGCGGAGCTGCTGAAGGTCCTGAACGAGGCCGGCCTGGTGAAGGAGGTCGCGGATGCCCCGCAGCGCGTCGGCCGCTACCGCCGCGCCTCCTCCCCAACCACGACCGGCTACCGGGTGGCCGCCCAGTCGCTCATCTGGCGTGCGGGCAAGGGCGAGACAGGCACACACGATCCCTTGACGCGCACCTACCAGAGCGGCGACGGTCCACGGGTGAACACGTTCTTCCGCGACCTGTACAAGGACGCGGCCGGCGCGCTGTCCGGCCTGTTCGCGCGCGAACACACCGCCCAGGTGGCTCCGGAGGAGCGGGAACGGCGCGAGGAGGCCTTCCGCAAGGCGGAGTTGAAGCTGCTGTACTGCTCCCCGACGATGGAGCTGGGCGTCGACATCTCCTCCCTCAACGCGGTGATGATGCGCAACGTGCCACCCACCCCCGCGAACTACGCCCAGCGCTCGGGCCGCGCGGGCCGCAGCGGGCAGCCCGCGCTGGTGACAACGTACTGCGCGACGGGCAACAGCCACGACCAGTACTACTTCCGCCGCTCGGAGCGCATGGTGGCGGGTGCGGTGGCGCCGCCGCGCCTGGACCTCGCCAACGAGGACCTGGTCCTCTCCCACCTGCAGGGCATATGGATCGCGGAGGCCGGCTTGAAGCTCGGCCGCGCGATACCCGAGGTCCTCGACGTGTCGTACCCGGACACCGGCGACCGCCCGAACCCCGCGCTGGAGCTTCAACCCGACATCCTCGCGGCGTCTCTGGACGAGAGTGCCCAGCGCCGGACGGTGGACGCGGCACTGCGCGTCCTCGGCCCGCTGCTGCCCGACTTCGCCGAGACCACGTGGTGGCACGACGACTGGATCCAGAACCGGGTGCAGACGGTGCCGGAGCGGTTCAACTTGGCCTTCGAGCGCTGGCGGGACCTGTACCGTGCCGCGCTCGACGACCAATACATCCAGAACAAGCGGCGCCTGGACTACACCCTCACCGAAGGCGACCGTAACCGGGCCAACACCCGCCGCCGCGAGGCCGAGACACAGCTTAGCCTCCTGATGAACGAGAGCGTCGACAGCAAGTCGGTCCTCTCCGACTTCAACCCGTACCGCTATCTCGCCTCCGAAGGTTTCCTGCCCGGCTACAGCTTCCCCCGCCTGCCGCTGGCCGCCTACATCCCGACGGTCGGCCGCCGCCGCGGCGAGGGCGACTACCTTCAGCGGCCCCGCTTCCTCGCCATCCGCGAGTTCGGACCCGGCGCGCTCATCTACCACGAGGGCGCCCGCTACCAGGTGACCCGTATCCAGCTGCCGCCGGACTCCTCCGGCGACCTGGCGACCAGCGAGGCGCGCCGCTGCGCGCACTGCGGCTACCACCACGACCCGGCCGAGCGCCAGGACCGCTGCCAGATGTGCGGGGAGCCGCTGGGCGCGGCAACCTACGGCCTGCTGCACCTGCACACCGTGTACACCACGCGGCGGGAGCGGATCTCCTCCGACGAGGAGGAGCGGCGCCGCGCCGGCTTCGGGCTGGAGACGTCGTACCGCTTCCAGGACCACGGCACCCGCAGGGGCCGCCTCGACGCGTCGGTCTCCGACGCCGCGGGCGCGCCGCTCGCCGAGATCGCGTACGGCGATTCGGCGACCGTACGGATCACCAACATCGGCAGGGTGCGCGCCAAGAGCGACGAGCCGCCGGGCTACTGGCTCGACCTGGCCGACGGCCGCTGGATGAACGACAAGGACGCAGCTGAGGCGTCCGGCGACTCCAGCGAGCTGCCGGTGGTCGACGAGGACGGCAAGGAGCGGCGCCGCAAGAAGCGGGTCATCCCGTACGTGGAGGACCGCCGCAACATCCTCGTCGTCACCCTCGACGAGCCGCTGCACGAGCCGGTCGCGCTGTCGCTGATGTACGCGCTGGAGCGGGGCATCGAGGCCGCGTTCGAGCTGGAGGACGCCGAGCTGACCGGCGAACTATTGCCGCCAGACGACGGCCCGCGCAACCGCATCCTGTTCACGGAGGCGGCCGAGGGCGGCGCGGGCGTGCTGCGCCGCCTGCAGGCGGAACAGGACGCCCTGGCGAAGGCGGCCCAGTACGCCCTGTCCATCTGCCACTTCGACGAGCACGGCACCGACCTGGGCGGCCCGCACCCCGACCGGCCGTGCGCGCTCGGCTGCTACGAGTGCCTGCTGACGTACGGCAACCAGCTCAACCACACCCTGATCAACCGCCATGCGGCGCGGGACCTGCTGGTGCGCCTCGCCTCGGCGACGGCGCGACGCGACCCACGCGGCGAGTCGCGTTCGGAGCAGTACCGGCGGCTGCTCGAGAAGGACCCTGCCGAGCCCACGGCCGTCGAGGCGTCGGTCGCCGAGGCGTCGGCCGCCGAACTGGCCGCGCAGGGCGACTTCCTAGGCTGGGCGAAGGCCCGCGGTCTGCGCCTGCCGGACGAGAAGGACGTCTTCCTGCTCGAGGCGAACGCCGGCCCGGACTTCGTGTACCGCCTGCCGGGGGTGAAGGTCGCCGTCTTCGTCGACACCCCTGACAAGGAGCAGAACACGCTGCGGGACGAGGACGCCGAGGACCGCCTGTTCGACGCGAGCTGGGAGGTCGTCCGCTTCCCGCAGGGCGACTGGGACGCCATCGCAGCCGCCAACGCCCGCTACTTCGGCACGCCCTCCACCAACTGATCTCCGTACGCAAGGACTTGGCTACGTACATGGCACTCACGTACTCCGTCGGCTCTCTGGTGACGGCCCGCGGCCGCGAATGGGTGGTCCTCCCCGAGAGCGAGCCCGATCTGCTGGTGCTGCGCCCGCTGGGCGGCTCGGACGACGACATCGCCGCCGTGTTCCCGACGTTCGAAGAGGTGAAGGGCGCCGAGTTCGCGCCTCCGGAACCGGGCGACCTCGGCGACCAGTGCGCGGCGGGCCTGCTGCGCACGGCGCTGCGGGTCGGCTTCCGCTCCGGCGCGGGCCCGTTCCGCTCCCTGGCCGGCATCGCGGTGGAACCCCGCGCGTACCAGCTGGTGCCGCTCCTGATGGCCCTGCGGCAAAAGACGGTCCGCATGCTGATCTCCGACGACGTCGGCATCGGCAAGACGATCGAGGCGGGCCTGATAGCGAGCGAACTCCTCGCGCAGGGCGAGGCGACGGGCCTCGCGGTGCTGTGCTCCCCCGCGCTCGCCGAGCAGTGGCAGCAGGAGCTGCGGACCAAGTTCGCCATCGACGCGGAACTCGTCCTCGCCTCAACGGTCTCCCGCCTCGAACGCGGCCTAGACCTCGGCCAGTCCCTCTTCGACAAGTACCCGAACGTCGTCGTCTCCACGGACTTCATCAAGTCCACGCGCCACCGCGACGACTTCGTACGCCACTGCCCCGACCTGGTGATCGTGGACGAAGCCCACACCTGTGTGGCCGCCGACGACACGTCGGCGAGCGCACAGAACCAGCTCCGCTACGAGCTGTTGCGCCGGGTCGCGGAGGATGTCACTCGTCACCTGATCCTGGTGACGGCGACTCCGCATAGCGGCAAGGAGTCGGCGTTCCGCAATCTGCTGGGCCTCGTCAAACCCGAACTGGCCTCCGTGGACCTGGAGACGGAGACGGGCAGGAGGCTCCTGGCCCAGCACTTCGTGGCGCGCAAGCGGGCGGACGTACGCCAGTACCTCACCAAGGAGGACGGCCTGGGCGACGACTCGCTCGCCGAGCGCACAGCGTTCCCCTCCGACCGCTACTTCAAGGACGAGACGTACAAGCTGTCCCCGGCCTACCGCGCCCTACTCGACGACGCGATCGCCTACGCGAGCGAACGCGTGGAGGCGGCCGACAACCGGGGCCGACGGGAGGCGCGGATCGCCTGGTGGTCGGCGATCGCCCTGCTGCGCTCGCTCGTGTCCTCGCCCCGGGCCGCCGCCCAGACGCTGCGCACACGCTCCGCGGCCGCGGTGGCGGCATCGGCGGAGGAGGCCGACCGGCTCGGCGCCCCGCTGACCAGCGACGCGGCGGACAGCGACGCACTGGAAGGCATGGACGTGGCACCGGGCGCGGAGACCGAAGAGGAGAACGCCGGCTCCCGCCTGGCCGAACTCGCCGACCGAGCCAAGCGGTTGGAGGGCCCGGATCAGGACCTCAAGCTCAAGGCACTCATCAAGCATCTCAAAGCACTGCTGGCCGACGGCCACAACCCGATCGTGTTCTGCCGCTACATCCCGACCGCCGAGTACCTGGCGGAGGAGTTGGGCAACACGGACGCGGACAGCAACAAGAAGCGCGGCCCGCTCGGCGCGAAAGCCGTGGTCAAGGCGGTGACGGGCACGCTGTCCCCGCAGCAGCGCCTGGAGCGCATCGAGCAGCTGGCGGCGGAGGCGGGCGAGGACGCCGCCGCCCGCCGGGTCCTGATCGCCACCGACTGCCTGTCCGAGGGCGTGAACCTCCAGCATTACTTCGACGCCGTCGTCCACTACGACCTGGCCTGGAACCCGACCCGCCACGACCAGCGCGAGGGCCGCGTCGACCGCTACGGCCAGAAGCGGGACCAGGTCCGCGTCATCACCCTGTACGGCGACGACAACGGCATCGACGGCAAGGTCCTCGAAGTCCTCATCAAGAAGCACCGGCAGATCAAGAAGGACCTTGGCATCTCCGTCTCCGTCCCGGACGAGATGTCCACGGGCGTGACGGACGCGATCGTCGAGTGGCTGCTGCTGCGCGGCCGCCAGGGCGAACAGGAAGCGCTCTTCGAGTCCGACGCCTTCCAGCAGAGCTTCGCTGACCTGGAGAAGGACTGGAACTCGGCCGCCGAGCGCGAAAAGGCCTCCCGGTCGCGGTTCGCGCAGCGCTCCATCCACCCCGAGGACGTGGCCCGCGAGGTCGCCTCGATCCGCGAGGCCCTGGGCGACGCGGGCGAGATCCACACCTTCGTACGGGAGTCGCTAGCCGCCCTGAACGCGGTGATCCGCGACAGCGGCGAGGACTTCACTGCCGAGGTCGGCGGCACGTCGGCGGGACTCCGGGACGCCCTGGCCCCGGTGGTGGGTGCGGACACAATCGAGAAGGACCGTCCGATCCCGTTCCGCACCGATCCGGCGATTGGACGCGGCGAAACGGCTCTGGTCCGCACCGACCCCGTGGTCGGCGCGCTTGCGGCCCATGTCCTGAACGCTGCTTTGGACACGCAGGCCGACGGTGCACGCCCGGCACGCCGCTGCGGGGTCATCACGACGGATGCGGTGGCGACGCGCACGACGCTGCTGCTCGTCCGTTACCGCTTCCACCTCACGCTTCCGTCCCGCAGCGGCGAGAAGCAGCTGGTGGCGGAGGACGCGCGCCTGCTGGCCTTCCAGGGCTCCCCGAAGAACGCGGTGTGGCTGCCGCAGGAGCAGGCCGTCGCGCTGCTGGAGGCGGCGGCATCGGAGAACACGGACGCGCACTTCGGCGAGCGCACGATGACCCGCATACTCGGCCAGCTCGATGAGGTCTCCGCTCACTTGGAGGCGTACGGCGAGGAGTTGGCCACCGAGCTGGACGCCTCGCACCGCCGGGTGCGCGCCGCATCCGGCGAGATCGTCCGCGGCCTGTCCGTCACCGCACAGAAGCCCGCCGACGTCCTCGGCGCGTACGTCTACCTGCCCGCCACCCCCGCTGATACCGCTGCTGGTTTCCCCGCTTCCGCTGGAGTGTCCGCCTGATGTCCGCCACCACCCGCAACCAGGTGTTCTCCGCCGTCCACACGGTCGGCGCGCTGCTCCCGGCCGACATGCTGGTCCGGATCTCCGAGGGCAAGGACGTGCCCGGCTCGAAGCCCGCCGACTACGGTCTGCCGTCGTCCCGTTCGGTCCGTGACGAGGCCGAGCGCAGCTGGGAGTACCTCAAGCCGCTCTGGCGCGACCTGCGCAAGCGTCTGCCGGAGGACCCGGACACAGGTCTTCCGGCGACCGACCCGACGGGCCTCGCGGGCACTGACTGGCTGGCGCCGGTCTGGCGGGAGCTGGGCTTCGGCCGGCTGACGACGCTCGGAACGACGGGCGTCACGGCTGACTCGGACGCGGAGAAGACGTTCCAGGTCTCGCACCGCTGGCAGCACGTGCTCATCCACCAGACGGCGTGGACCGCCAACCTGGACAAGCGCCCCGGCGGCGCGGGCACGGTGCCGCCGCAGTCGATGCTCCAGGAGTGCCTGAACCGGACGGAAGCCCACCTGTGGGGCGTCCTGACGAACGGGCGGCAGGTGCGGTTGCTGCGGGACTCCAGTGCGCTGGCCACGGCGTCGTACGTTGAGTTCGACCTTGAGGCGATTTTCGACGGCGAGCTGTTCAGTGAGTTCGTGCTGCTGTACCGGCTGCTGCACGTGTCGCGGTTCGAGGTCGCGGAGGACGCGGCGCCGTCGGCGTGCTGGCTGGAGAAGTGGCGGACGGAGGCGATCGCGTCGGGGACGCGGGCGCTGGACCAGCTCCGCAAGGGCGTGCAGACGGCGATCACGACGCTGGGCACGGGTTTCCTGAAGCACCCGGACAACCGGGAGCTTCGCGAGGAGCTGGACGTCAAGACGTTCCACTACGCGCTGCTGCGCCTGGTGTACCGGTTGCTGTTCCTGTTCGTGGCGGAGGACCGCGAGGTCTTGCTGTCCCCGTTGGCGGACGCGATGGCCAAGGAACGGTACGCGGCGTACTTCTCGTCGGCTCGGCTTCGTCGGCACGCCCAGCGGCGCCGGGGTACGGCCCATGGGGACCTGTACCGGGCCCTGCGCTTTATACTGTCGGGCCTCGGCAACGACGACGGCCTCCCGGAGCTGGGGCTACCGGGTCTCGGCGGCATCTTCGACGACACGGAGGCGGACAAGGTCCTACACGGCCTGTCGCTGTCCAACGAGCCGTTGCTGGAGGCGGTGCGGGCGCTGTCGATCGTGCGCGACACCGACTCCCGACGCAACCGGGTGGTCGACTACCGCCACCTGGACGCCGAGGAGCTGGGCTCGATCTACGAGTCTTTGCTGGAGCTGGTCCCGAAGCACAACCCGACTGAGCGCACTTTCGAGTTGGTGGAGCTGGCGGGTAATGCGCGGAAGACCACGGGTTCTTACTACACGCCGTCCTCGCTGATCGAGTGCCTGCTTGACTCGGCGCTGGATCCCGTGATCGACGACGCGGTGAAGCGTGGCGAGATCCGCGCGACGCGCTCGGGCCAGCCGGACGCTGGCCCGGCAATTGTCGAGGAGCTGCTGAACCTGACGGTGTGCGACCCGGCGTGCGGGTCCGGGCACTTCCTGGTGGCTGCTGCTCGTCGTATCGCCAAGCGAGTAGCGGCGGTACGGGAGCAGAACCCCGAGCCGACGATCGATGCGGTGCGGCACGCGCTGCACGAGGTCGTCGCGCGATGCATCTACGGCGTGGACCTCAACCCGATGGCGGTCGAGCTGGCCAAAGTCTCGCTTTGGCTTGAGGCCCTGGAACCGGACAAGCCGCTCGGCTTCCTGGATGCCCACATCAAGCACGGCAACGCACTCATCGGAGCGAATCCGGCTCTGTTGTCCAAGGGCATCCCGGACCACGGCCCCGGCGTTGTTCCGTTACGCCCGACTTCGTAGTAGTTGATCAGATGCCGTAGACGGCGAAGGCGTCGTTGTGGTTGAGGAGATCGCGGCGGGCGTGGGCGATGTTGGCTCGTCCGGCGAGGCGGAACGTGCTGATGCCCAGGTTGCGGAAGCTGGCCAGGACTCGGGGGGCGGTGCCGGTCCGGACCTGGGAGTTGTCCTCGTGGAAAGTGACGTCCCGCACCCAGTGGATCTTGTTTTCGATGGACCAGTGGGCCCTCTCGTAGTGGTTGAGGTGAGCGGGGCCGGCGAGGTGGGCGGGCATACTGGTGACGCCGAAGACGATCTCCTTCCCGGTCCAGGTGCCGTCGAGGCCGCCGGTGTCACGGCGCAGGCGGAAGACCTGTCCCGCGCCGGGGAAGAGGGCGTCGTCGGCTTGGGCGGTGCGGATCGTGCGGCGCTCGGTGCGCCCGTGCCCACGGTCGTCCTCGGCCTCGGTGGTCTCGGTCCACTCGGCGTCGGTGCCGGCCAGCAGCGCCTGGGCGGCGGCGCGGGCCAGCGGCTGGTTCCCCTTCAGGATCAGGACGTAGTGGGCGTCGAGCCGGTCCGTGATCAGGCGGGCGGTCTTCTTTGTGGTGTGCAGGGCATCCAGGGTGAACACCCATCCAGGCAAGGCGAGTTGGGCCAGCAGGGTGCGGGCCGCCTCGCCCTCGCCGCGCTTGTCCGGAACCTGGGTCTGGCCGAGGACCGCGCCGCTGGCGTGGGCGACCGCCCCGACCAGGAAGACCCGCCCCGATTCGGTGCGGGCGCCGGTCAGGGCCTTGCCGTCGAAAGCCGCGGCGGGCAGGAGCCCGGCCGGCGCCGGGTGTTCCACGGCCCGCTGGGCGGCGCGGCGCTGTTCGCGCTCGATGGGCCCCGGGGTGCACGGGATCTCGGGCGCCGTTGCGGTTCCGGCCGCGACTTCGGTGACGTAAGCACAGGTCGCCGCGTCCAGGGCGTCGGCGTCCAGGTCGGCGAGCACGCGGCGGAAGGTGCGTTCGCTGGGTACGAGGTACTGGCCGGCCAGCGGGTCGTACCGGGCGCCGATGCGTGCCAGTTTGATCTGCGGGGCGCGGGTGGCCCACTGCCAGATCGCGGTCATGGAGTCGCCGCCGACCACCAGCGTCGCGCACGCAGCCAGCACCAGGATCACCACCAGAGGATGCCGCCGCCCTCGCTCCGCGCGCCGGTCAGGGACCTGGCGCAGCCTGCTGACCAGCGCAGAATCCGCTGCCGCAGGGTCGGCGGCGAGCTCGGCCTCCCACAGCGCGAGGTCGGTGAGCTGGCCAAGGGCAGGGCTGATCAGAGAGGATGCGGACACGAGCGCGGCTCCTGAGACGATCTTCTGGCGTAGGAACCTGAAAGATCATCAGAGGCCGCGCTCGCCTTGCAACTTGCCACCTCACCCCACGGACAAACAACCCAAAACCCATCAAAGATCAACTACGCCGGGGCCGTGCATCCCGGACGACGCCTTCAAGCCGATCGAGGGCGATGACAAGAAGATTGCGGCGGCTCTAAAGAAGCGGAACGCCGCCGAGCGCGGCGGCCAACTCAGCTTCCACACCGAAGAACGCATTTGGGTCTCCAACACCGCCTTCGCGGCGAGCCTCCGTGACATTACTGCGGCTCAGACCAACACCTTGCGCGATGTCCGGCTCCAGTCCAGCCGCTTCCGCGAGTTGGAACAGTCGGCGGACTACCTCCGGGCCCTGCACATCAGCGACGCCTGGTGCGCCGCCTTCGTCTGGCCCAAGGTTCAGGGTGCGCCGACCCCAGTCACCGAAGGCGTCTTTCGGGACCTCCAGAGCGCGGGTGCAGGCATTCCGGTGAGCACGAACGAGGAGATCATCCGCCTCGCCCAGCAGTACAAGTTCTTTCATTGGCATCTGGAGTTTCCAGAGGTTTTCACCGTCTCAGAGACTGTGGACGGCGACGTCGATACCTCTAGCGGTTGGACAGGCGGCTTCTCTTGCGTGCTGGGGAATCCGCCGTGGGAGCGCATCAAGCTCCAGGAACAGGAGTTCTTCGCCCAGCGAGACGCGACTATCGCCAACGCCTCCAATGCGGCCGCCCGTAAGCACCTTATCACGGAACTGCCAAACACGAACCCCGACCTTTTCGCAGAGTTCACCGCAGCCAAGCGCCAGGCTGAGAGCGAGAGCCAATTCCTGCGCTTGTCGCTGCGCTACCCGCTCACCGGGCGGGGTGACATCAACACGTATGCCATCTTCGCCGAGACCGATCGCATGATGACGGGCCCCCGCGGCCGCATGGGCATCATCGTGCCGACGGGCATCGCCACGGACGCAACGACGCAGTTCTTCTTCAAGGACCTCGTTACCAACGGTCAGTTGGCGGCGCTGTACGACTTTGAGAACGAGGACAAAGTTTTCCCTGGCGTCCACAATCAGATGCGTTTTTGCCTGCTCACCCTACGGGGAACTGGGAACATGAGCGAGCCGGCCCAAATGGTGTTCAAGGTGCGTCAGGCGGACCAGATCGCCGAGCGGCGCTATCACCTGACGGCGGAGGACATCCTCCGGTTGAACCCCAACACAGGCACGTGTCCGGTCTTCAGCACCCGCCGAGACGCCGAGATTACGCTGGGCATCTACCGTCGGCTTCCGGTGTTCATCGATGAGTCACGCACGGACGGCAACCCGTGGGGCGTGTCCTTCATGGCCATGTTCCACATGGCGAACGACTCCCACCTGTTCCGTCCCGACGCACAGCGAGGCGAGACCTTCGAAGACCTCCTGAAGGACGGCTGGAACCTGAAGGGCAACGTACTAGTACGAGGGGACGAACGCCTGCTGCCTCTGTACGAGGCCAAGATGCTCCACCATTACGACCACCGCTTCTCGACATATGAGGGCGCCACCGAGAAGCAGCTCAATAAGGGCACGTTGCCGCGACTCACTGTGGAACAGCATCAGGATGCTGCCGCCGTCCCGATGCCGCGGTATTGGGTCCCTGAGCAGGACGTTCCCACGGGTGAATTCGATAAGAACGGCCGGGAGATCAAGCTCGCGGGCGTCCGCGCGCGCCTTGCCGCCAAGAGCTGGGACCGGGGCTGGCTCTTGGGGTGGCGGGACATCACCAACAAGAGCAACGAGCGCACCATGATCAACTTCACGTTTCCGCGTGTGGCAGCCCCGGATGGCACCTTGCTCATGCTTCCGTCAGCGGATCCCATCGTAGGACTGGTGGCGTGCCTGTCTTCATTCGTGCTGGACTTTGCCGCTCGGCAGAAGGTCGGCGGCACACACCTCAAATTCTTCACCATAAGTCAACTCCCCGTCGCCTCACCCGCTCAGCTCCGCAACCATGCCCACTTCATCGCTCCTCGAGTGCTTGAACTGGTCTTCACATCAGAGAGTTTGCGTCAGTTCGCCCGCGACATCAGCGACACCGGCGCACCCTTCCGTTGGGACCCGGACCGCCGAGCGACGATCCGAGCAGAGTTGGACGCCTTCTTCTTCCACCTATACGGCGTGTCCCGCGACGACACGTCGTATGTGCTCGACACCTTCAACGTCACGCGCGACAACGACATGAAGGCGTACGGCACCTACCGCACCAAAGAACTGGTCCTCACCGAGTACGACCGCATGGCGGCAGCCGGCGTGAGCCTGGACAACCCATTGGTGGATGGGGAGAACTACACCTCTACCCTCACCCCGCCCCCGGGCCACGGCCCCCGTCACGAAGGCATCAGAGAGTGACGGCACGCGGCTTCCGGTCAACCAGCCTTGGCTCCGGCAGTGTCGCAGCAATGCGCGTTGCCGCCGTAGCCTGGACTTGCGTTGCCGTGCACGTGCAGAGGTGCCGTCCGGAAGGGCTGACGCACCAGTCCGGTATTGAGGCAGAGAATTACGCACTAACAGGAGACCGCAGGTGACGACGAGTCCGCCACCGGCTGGTCCGAGGCAGCCGGTTTCAGGATCGCGGGCCGAGGCTATCGCCCGAGAACGGGAACGGCTGCGGGCGCTGCGGGCGCGCCGTGAGGAGCAGGGTACGGACGGGGCCGTCGATGGTTTCACGGTGCGTAAATGGCGGAAGGTGGGCGTCTTCGGGGCGCAGGCGGTAGTCCAGGCTAAGCGGCTTGCCTGAAGTTCTGCGCGTAACTCTTCGGCAGCCAGGGCGAGGCCCAGGGTGCGGCGGTGGTCAGCATCTGGGTGGGTGAGCGCTGCCGGAAGAAGGCGTGGACCTGGCGCAGGCGGCCCGGCCAGGTGACGGCGGTGTTGGCAATGTGGGCCTTCAGCGCGGCCCAGATGCGCTCGACCGGGTTGTCGTGCGGGCTGTAGCGGGCGCCGAACAGCAGGCGCAGGCGGGGCTGGTCGGCCAGGTAGGCGGTCACCGCCTTCGCGTGATGAATGCTGTCGTTGTCGCAGACCACCGCGACGACCGGGGCGGCGGGGTAGGCGGCCAGCAGTAGCTGGAGGAAGGCGACGAAGGCGGCGGCATTGCGGCGGCCCAGGGTGTAGACCCAGGCGCCGGTGGCCACTTCCAGGGCCCCGAAGACGGTGGCCTGCCGGTTCTTGCCTGGGGTGGCCACCTGCTGCCGCGTCCCGCGCAGGATCCAGCTCGCCCGCACGTGCGGCAGTAGGTGCAGGTGGGTCTCGTCCTCGGCCCAGACCACCGACCCGTGGGGCAGGGCGGCGAGTTGGCGGCGCAGGGCGGCGAGGGTGCGCCTGCGCTCGGGGTCACCCCTGGCCACCAGGCGGGGCCGCCGCCAGGCCGCCTGTTCGCGAGTGTGCCGGTACACGGTGCGCAGGCTCATCTTCGGCCGGCCCAGGCGGCGCCAGATCCGGCGGATGGTCCACGGCCCGGGGCGGGTCAGCAGGCGGCGGATGCGCTCGCCCAGCCTCGGCCCGCCGAGCCGGGGCCGCCCCGCGCGGGGGCGATCGGCCAGGCCCGCCAGGCCGGCGGTGTTGTAGCGATGGATCCAGCGGCGCACCGTGGCCGGGTGGTAGCCGAGCAGCTCGCCGATCTCTCCTGCGGTCATGCCGGCCGCGGACAGCAGCACGATCACCGCGCGGGAGGCCTCTCGCCACCGGTGATGCAGCAGGTGATACAGGTGCTGGTACGCCGGACCGGGGCGGTTGGCGAACACGGATGCCGGACGCATACTGGCCTTGACCTCGCCGGTTTTGTCGTAGTTTGGTCAACCTCGATACAACACCCGGCGAGGTCTTCTCGTCATCGAGGCCATCGCGCCAGGCCGCCGCTGCCGCTCCAGATTCCGCGCAGAACTTCAGGTCATCCGCTTAGGGCGGCGCTCCAGGAACTGACGACCCAGGCGCAGGCCGCCGCGCCGGACTGGGCGCTCGACGCCGTGCGTAGCGCACTGCGCGACGAGCCGGACGACCGGCTGCTGCCCGCTGTGCGGGCTGTCCTCGCACAGGCCGATCCGCAGGTGATCACCACGACGCTGACGGCGGTGCACGCGGGTGGCTTCCTGTGGCTGTCCGAGGTTGCGGGGCAGCGGCTCGCAGTCCTGTCGGCAGACAGCGATGCGCACGTGCCCTCCGGCGGACCGACGATCTCCGCGAGCGAGGATCCCTCGGGTGCCTTCGCACTTCTCGCGGCCTGCACGGCGCAGGAGTCGGCCGCCTTCCCCCCCTCGAATACTTCCGCGTGTTCTCCCCTGGGCGCCGCTGAGTGTCGTCGACGACCTCATCGACGCCGAGACGGTCGGCCCCGAGCACCAGCCGTGGCAGTACCGGACGGAGGAAGCGGAACGCAGGT
Source organism: Streptomyces sp. CA-106110 (assembly GCF_050936285.1). Lineage (NCBI taxonomy): Bacteria > Bacillati > Actinomycetota > Actinomycetes > Kitasatosporales > Streptomycetaceae > Streptomyces > Streptomyces sp. CA-106110. Next base: position 460,872 of record NZ_JBNJNB010000002.1, read on the forward strand.
ACCTGATGGCCCGTCTGGTGCCCGACCAGGTGACGGACGAGCAGGCCAGAGCCTTGGACTGGCCAGAGAAGCGGCGACGGGACGCGTTCCTCGCCGGGGCCGAGCCACTGCCCTCCACCGGTGATGTCTACGACCTTTTGGAGCGGGTGGCCGACGGCGACGCGTCGGTCCTGAAGGAGCTCGAAGGGCGGCTGCCCCGGGACCTGGTGTCACGGCTTCGCCGGTTGCAGGACGGGGTCGCGGTCGGCAGCTGGGAGCAGGACATTTGGGAGGACCGGGGTCTGTGGCGGCTCATCTTCTCCCTGTGGGAGCCCAAAGCCGTGGTGAATCCCGCTCGGTCGCCGCTGCACGCGCTCATGGCTCTGCGCCAGGCCTATGACCTGATCTGTCGCAACGATCTCGCGCGTGCGTCGTCCCAAATAGAGAAGCTGGTCTCGTTCGAGGCGGCTGACCCTGCCTACAAGGCCGAGGCACTGAATTTTCGTGCCTATACGTTGCTGCTTCAGGAGGAACTGGACGCCGCCGCCATCGTGCTGGAAGACATCCGCAACGCCCATGAGCTGGCCGAGGCCAACCTCCGCCTGGTCCGGCAGCGCCGGGCTATTCCCCGCAACGACCGGCCTCCGGCGTCCAACCCGTATCTCGAACTCGGGCTGCCGCACGGCTCACCGAGCTGGGAGGCGCGGTACCGAGATCTCCGCCGGGAGCATGCACACGACGTGGACATGAGCGCGCGGCTCAACAGTGCGATGAAGAGGATCAGGGACGCGGAGCGCGACGAGAACTGGTCTGGCTTCTTCGTGCTGCCGCTGGACCAGGGCCTGTTCGAGCTTCCCGACGAGGTGCCGGTCACGCTGGTCCCGCCCCTGGCCCCGCTGAAACGGCGAACCGTCCCTCACTCCCCCGAAAACCTGACGCTCGTGCGGCAACGAGCGGTGGCGGATCTGCTTCCCCACCTGCTCAACGCACCCAGACGCCCCGACCGCAATGACAGGATGCACACACGGTGACAAAGCTGCCCCGGAGCCGCCGGAAGACGACAGCAGCGCCCATCCGCTCTACTGCCAAAGGAAACAACGGTCTCAAACGTCGCCGGGAGAAGCGACCGGGCGGCGGCCGAGACCTCCGATGCCACCCCCCTCACCTACCGGCCGGAAGAGCTGCTCAGCCCGCACATGTTGCTCACCCGCTTCACCGAGCGGGCGCGCGAACTGGTGGCGCGCTTCCGGAGGACGGGCGACCGGCGCAGGCCGCTGTGACCGGCGCCCTGCGCCAGGCCGTTCTGGAAGCGTTTCGCGCTCGGGAGGAGTACGTGGCCAGGATGGTCGAGATGGATCTGCTCGCGAGCATGCCGCACCAGAGCGCGAAGACACTGCGCAAGGGCATCCGCACAGCCCTGCTGGACCAGGGCGTGCGCTGCGTCGACTCTCCCGACGACGAGCCCGAGCACTTCGTCGTGGTGGAGGGCGACGGTGAGGCCTTCGAGGTGCTGCGTCCGGCCTACGTGGACCAGGCCACCGGCAAGCTGATCCTTTCCGGACAGCTGCGCCGCCTTCCCGCGTCCGACGGCGCGGGCCGGCCGGCCGGCGAGGAAGAAACAACCGTCGGGGAGGACATGTGACCGCCACCGGCATCGATTTCGGCACCACCAACTCCGTGGTGGCCCAGTGGCTCGGCGGCGAAGCCGATGTACTCCTGCTGGACGCCCACCACATCGACGCCGACTGGCGTCGTCCCGGCTTCGAGTATCTCTTCCCGTCGGTCGTGGGCATGAGTTCCCTGCGTCGCGGGGCGCTGTTTGGCTGGGAGGCCAAACTGCGCTCGGAAGAGGCGGCGGAGGCGTGCAAGCGGCTCCTCAAGAGCGACGAGTACGTCAAGATCCACGGTCGCAGGTTCGCGGCCACCACGGTGGCCGCCGGCGTGTTCCGGGCCATGCGGAAAGGCGCGGAGCACAACCTCACCGCCATCGATCGGGCCGTGATCACCGTGCCCGCCAACGCCACCGGGGCCGCGCGTTACCGCACGCGAGCCGCCGCGCAGTTCGCAGGTATCGAGGTCCAGGCGCTGCTCAACGAACCGACGGCGGCCGCGATCTCCTATGTGCACGACCTGCAGGAGGACTTCACCATCCTGGTCTTCGACTGGGGCGGTGGCACGATCGACGTCACCGTGCTCGACTACCAGGACGGGTTCTTCGAGGAACGAGCATCGCGGGGCGTGACCGAGCTAGGCGGTCTGGAGATCGACCGCCGCCTGCGCGAGCTCGTCCTCGAACGGGCACCCGCCCGAGCGGCGTGGACTCCGGCGCAGCAGCGGCAGTTCGGGCTGGACGTGGAACGCAGCAAGATTCTTCTGTCCTCGCAGGAGTCCGTCACCGTCATGACGCCGGACGGCGTCGCCGTCGAGATCTGGCAGGAGGAGCTGGAGGACGCCATCACCGATCTGGTGGACCGCGCGCTCGCACCAGTCCAGCAGTGCCTCACCGACCTGCACATGGCGCCCCTGGACGTGGACGCGGTTCTGATGATCGGAGGCACCAGCCAGATCCCGAGTGTCAGGGCGGCGGTCGCCGAGGTCATGCAGCAGCAGCCCGTCGGTGTGGATCTGTGCGACCCCATGACGGCGGTCGCCCGCGGCGCGTCCATCGCGGCGGCCGTGTTGTCGGGTGAGGAGGACGGCGTCATCCAGGTGGCGACGAGTCACGCCCTGGGCACCGTCGTCATGGACGACGCCGGACACAAGAGGTTCAGCCAGATCATTCCGCGCAACTCACCCCTGCCGTGGAAGGAGCGCAAGAGCTACACCCCACGCCGCGACAATGCGCGCAGCCTCCCCGTGGAGATCTGGGAAGGTGACCCGACCCGGCCCCTGGACCACCCGGACAACGTGCAGTTGACGGAACTCCGGCTCACCTACCCGGAGCCCCGTGCCCGCGAGGACTCTCGCTTCCTGCTGGAGTACACGTACGACACCAACGGCCTTCTGCACGTCAAGGCCACTCTGGAACGTACTGGCGATGAGGTGCTGAACGAGGAGATCAAGAGCTTCAGCTCCGGTGGCCCGACACCCGAAGTGCTCAAGGAGCTTGAGGATTTGCTCACGGGGAACACCGGCACGACATGGCCCGGGCAGAGCGCCGACGCCACGACGAGGCGTCCGGTGTTCACGACGGCCAAACCAGCGCCTCCGTCCAGCGCAGGCGCTCGTACCACCGCTTCCACGCCACAGGTACTGGTCGTCGACGGATCCAACCTGGCATGGATTGGGAGGTCCCCTCGGCAGCCCGACGTGTACGGCAGCGAGGACCGGCCATCCTTCGCCCAGCTGCTGTCTGCTCGTGACGCCCTGGCGTCGCGGTATCCCGACGCCGTGCTCCACGTGGTCGTCGACGCCACCTTCCGGCACAAGGTCGCGGAGGACGAACGCGCTGCAGTGGCAGCAGCACTCAGCAAGGGAGACCTCATCCAGCCTCCGGCCGGAACCGAGGGCAAGGGCGACGCCCTCGTGACAGCCGTCGCGGACGACACCGGCGCCACGATCGTCACCAATGACAACTACGTCGAATTGCAAAGCAGGTACCCCTGGCTGCGGGACAAAGCAAGGGTGCTCGGGGCCACGTACTCGCGGGGCGTATGGGTGTTCACTCCACGCGCGTGTGTCGCCCCCTGTCACCGAGTCGTACCGGCGCAGTTGCCGAAGCCGTCTCGGGCCCTGACCCCTCCGAGTCCCTACCCTCTCGCGGAGATCAAGCTACGCCCGCACGAGAAATGACACATCGTGCCCACGCCGACCGCCGACCGCCGACCGTGAGGCGGCCGGCGGCAGTGCTCACCCACCGACGACGTACCCCACGGGGCGTGTCCACTGCTCACGGTCCACGGTGAAGTGGGGACGGTTCAGGTCCTTGGAGTCCCGGACGTGGATGGCCTGCTCCGTGACGGCGAGCTCAACGCAGCTGTCCCCCTGTGCGCTGCTGTAACTGGACTTGAACCAGTCGAGTTCGGACGTGCTCATAGCGCTCCTCGCATCCGCTCCAGCAGGCCCACGGAGTCTTTCGGGGAGAGAGAGCCTGCGAGCGCAGTCTCGCATAGCGCATGTGCAGCCGACTGACCTGCTTCGAGTCAGCGATCAGGCGGCCGTTCTCTTGACCTTCGGAGTAGCCACGCCAACTCCCGTCCGGTCTTTCCAGCAGTTGGATGGGTCCAGCCATACAGGCGTGGTGCTCGGCGTCCGCAGGCATGATCTGAAGCGTCACGTTCCTCGGCGCAACAGCCTCAAGCACGTGCTCGATCATTTCGCGAGTCACGTCCAAGCCTCCGAGACGACACACGAACACCGACTCCTCGACAATGAAGTCATAGGTGGTGTTAGGGCGCTCTCGCAGTAGACGCTGCCGCTCCAATCGCGCCTGAACGGTGGCCTCCAAAACCTCATCCGACAGGGGTGGGATGTCGTTGTCGCAGAGGGCGCGCATGTACCCCTCTAACTGGCTTGCGGAGCCTCAGGCAGCGGGCATGACCCGAGCCTGGCCGAAGAGGCACTCCGGCCAGGCGGCGGATCTCACATCGACACCGGCTCGGTTGATCTGGCAAACGGGTGGACAGTCCCTGCCCGGGCTGTTAGGCAAGTGATCATTGGAAGTCGATCAACGGGGGGACACTCGTGTACTCAGCCACAGCCGCGCGTCGCGCAGCGCCAATACTGCTGACGGCGGTCCTGCTGGCGGCGTGCTCGTCCGGACACGACAGCACTACGGCGGCGGCCTCCGGTGGTGGCTCGTCCCCGACCGCGCCGTCCTCCTCTGTGAGCAGCGACCCGGCGAGTTCCGGCTCGTCGACGACGAGCCCTTCCGGGACGGCGGACTACCCCACCGCGGAGGCCGCGCCGGGAGCCGCGATGCCGCAGGTCCGGGACGCCTTCGCCGTACTCCAGGCCACGTACAACGACGGCTGCACGACGCCGGGCAACTGCGAGTACTTCCTCACCCGGGTGCTGACCAACCTCGACGACCTGTACAACTCGATGAAAGCCAGCCCGAAGGGAAGCGGCCACTTCGCCGGACCCCTCGCCTGGATCCGCACGATGCAGGACACCCTCAGAGGCGACTTCTCCTTCCCGAACCTCAAACGGCACCAGAAACTCCTGCTGGGCACCCGCGACAAGGTCAACACCTGGATGCAGTCCCACCCCGACGACTACCGGTAAGGCCAGGCAGCGAGGACGAGGTCGGCCGAGGCCGATCGCCTGCCGCTGATCCCTCCACCGCCGCGTCCGGGCACACGGCTTACGCTCCGTACCGGTTCAGGTCGGCACCGACTCCCAGCGGTACGCCTCGACTGCCTGCTCGTAGGGGAGCAACAGCGGCTCCAGTTCCGTACGCACCAGGTCGGCGTCGCCTGGCGGCAACGTCAGCGACGCCCGCCTCATGCGTACGCTCCACGTCGCCGGATCGGGGAAGACCGACAGCCGCGGGACAAGGTCGCGCAGGACCAGTCCCTCACGGAGCCGTGCCAGGCCGGACACCTCCAGGCGGCAACCCTCCGTGAAGGAACGCTCCCCGAAGATGACCGGCTCCTCCAGCACCCGCACGGAACTGGCGAACGTGGCGCGGCCGACGACGCGCCCGAGGTCACGCGTCGGGTTCCGGAAGCAGCCCCGGGTGGTGTACAGGAAGATCTCGTCGCCCTGTTCCAGCGCACGAGCCGCCTTGGCCCGCCCTGCCGGGAACGCCATCCGCTGCTCGGTCACCACCCAGCTCAGGGCGGCACGGTCTCCGATGATCAGCAGGTGCGTGGACGGCATGCCGATCACGATAGCTGGGGTGGGGCCGCCCGGCGCGCCTGCGGCTCCACTTCCGTATCGCGCGCGATCACCTGGTGACGCGAACCACAGCCGGGGCCCCGGGCCGGCTCGGGAGCCCCGCACCGGCAGCCGTCTCACGGACCGGCCCGCCCCCGGAAGACCGGCAGCGCCTTCGGCCTCACCCTCTGCACCGACCGGTGTTGCGCCGCAGTCACGGCCGCGTGAACGGTGACCGTCGACGACCGGCGGCAAGCGCACTGAGGCGGTCGCCGATGACGGAAACACCAGGGCGGGGCTCGTTCGCGTAATACCAGGGCTTGCGTCGGTGCAGCAGCGCCTCGCCGTGCTCGCTCCAGGTGAATCCGGGCTTGCGCAGCAGCTTTCGGAACACCGTGTCGACTGTCTCGGGGTGAGCGGCAGCCAGCCGGCGGATCGGCAGCGGCCCGATCGACTCCTCGCGCAGGTACGTGCGCAGCAGGTCCTGGTACTGTCTGCGGCCCCCGAGGGCCGGGTCCGCGAAGAGGTCTTGGAGCATTCCGTAGTCCGCGTAGAAGTTGAGCCCGTCGACTTGGTCGTAGATGACACCGATGGTGTCCGAGCCCGCCAGTTCCGGCGGCAACTCGAAGAAGGGCAGGTCCAGGCCGGGCAACCGCCTGCCTCGGGCGCGGTCGGGCTGTTTGGCGACGGCGGCCTCTTGGCGGTGGCGGTAGTAGGCGTTGAGGAGATCCTCGGCTTCGGCAGGCGGAAGGGCCAGTTCGTCGCCGCCGCAGAACTCGACGAACGCGGTCCGGTCCTCCCGCATCGCCTGCCACCCCTGATCGACCTTCTGGGGGTTGCGGAAGACCAGTTCGGGTCGGCTGGTGGCCAGTTGGAGAGCGGCCTGGGCGATCTCGGTCGCGCTGGACTTGGGGTAGCTCGACATCGCCCCGGACACCAGCCACGCCCCGCCGGCCGAGTGAACCGGTACCAGGCAGGTGTGAAGGAAGCCCCCCTTGGACACTCCTCCAAACGCCGCCCGCCCGACATTCGAGTACGTGCGGTACTCCAGGTCGTCGACCAGGTTCAGCAGAACGACGGCATCCTTTTCCTTGCGCTGGATCTCGAAGATGCCCTCGACCGGGTCGCGCCAGCCGAGCAGCATCTCCCGGTCGAGGGCGGTCAAGTCCTTCCGCCCGGCGACGAACCGGTCCACCACGGTCGAACCGTCCGGCAGGCGGTAGCGCAGGAGGAAGTGGTCGACGATCCGGATCGCCTCGCCCTCGTCCAGCTGCCGCTCAGGCCCTGCGGCCTGAAGCAGGAGGGCCGTCAACCACCGGTCGAAGCGGGCACTCTGCCCGAAGGCGACCAGCTGCCCTTTCAACTCGGCACTGCGCTCGATGAGGTCGGTCAGCGACCGTTCGCCGACTTCCCTGTGCGTGCCCTGTTCGGCGTCAGCCATGTCCAGCCCTTCCACACAAGCCGGTTCCGCATGGGTGCGAAGTGCCCGGACTCAACCGGCCCAGTAACGGTACGCCTCGATCCACTGCGCACCCTCGGGCGCCGGGCTGGGCAACGGCAGCTCCAGGATACCGATCAACTGCCGCATGCGGCCGCGAGAGCACAGGGCGACGATCCTTCCGTCCGGCGTGAGGTCAATGCCGCCCACGGTCACCTCGACGCCGAAAGCCACCGTGGTGAAGGGCAGGTCGAGATGCTCCTCAAGCATGGTGAACAGACCGGTCAGCTGCTCGTCCTCGTTGTAGGCGTCGACAGCCGCCTCGTCGATCATGGACTCGAGCTCAGCCGTACCCAATGCGCTCATAGGGCAACACTAACGACCCTCGGGGTGACACCGGGCGGCCCGGCACTCCTACGCGCGGCCGGTTGGACTCACGCGGATGCGTGTACCACTCGGTAACGGAGCGCGTGTCCGCCGTACCCAGGAACCGGGAACGGCGGACACGGAGGGGTCGTCACTGGCCGGACAGCCCACAGCGTCATACAGCAGAGGCAACGCACTCCCGAAGCAACGGCTCCAGACGCAGCCGCCCGTCCTGCCGGTCGAACACCTGCAGTGCGTCGAGGCAGGCGAAGACCCAGCGGCCCGCCTCCTCGTCTGCGGCCTGGTAGGCGATCGCGGTCACGATCTCGTCCGCGTCGGCGAGTCCGCTCTGGAACTCACCGGCGACGGCCTGGTAGCCCGCCGCGAGTGCCGGATGTGCGTACACGCCCGTCGCCTCCACGAAGGCACGGATCGTCGACCGGTCAGTGAGCATGCCGGCAAGGCGCCTGAGGACCTCGTCGGGATCGCCGAGTTCGCCGTGGAGCCGGTGCGCCCGGTCAACCAGCCAGGGCCACCCGCCGGTCAGTGCGTGGAGCCGCTCCAGACGCTCCTCGGTGTTGAACGCCTCGCGCTGCTGCGCCCAGTTGCGCAGGCTGCGCTGGTCGTGGCGGCGCAGCACCACAGGAGCCGCGAAGACCTGCTCCTCGCCCATGAGGAGAGCGCGCCACAAGTCCAGTTGGCGGGTGTCGGTCACCAGGACCACCGCGCGAGTGACCCCCGGAGTGCTGGGCAGGAGGGTGTCGGCCAGAGTGACAGCCTCACGGCATGTCTCCGGCTTCACCGGGTAGCGGGCGAAGTCGCTGATGATCACTCGCCGTTCACGGGGATGTCCGCCCGTGAGCTCCTGCTTGAAGGCGCTGGGCTTGCCGATGGGCGGCAGGGTCCAGTCGGCGATACGTCCGGTGACCGTTCGCAGGGTGTCGCCCACGTCCGTGACTCCGGTGGCCGGTGTGCCGAGGACGATCCTCGTCTGGTTGGTGCGCTCACCGAGGAGATCGTCGAGCTGGGTGATCGTGAGCGGGGCAGGTCGCCCGTCAGGCAACTCGGGCCGCCCTTCCAGCACGATACTCTCCTCCAGTTTGCAGTCACGCTCGGCCCTCAGCAGCCGGGCCTCGACCTCGTGGGACGTGCCGATCATGCGCAGCGCGTTCGGCCCGCGCAGATGCCAGCCCTGGCCGTCGTGGTTGGGTGCCAGAATCCCGAGGCCCACCATCTCGGAGAGATAGGCACGAAACCCTTCGGTGTCGAGCCCCACGAAGCCCACGCGCCACCAGGTCTCGCATTCCTCGCGCAGCTCGGCGTCGCTCAACCGTACTTCCAGACCACGATGCCTCGCGTGGTACGCAAGGACGTTGGCGATCACGTCATAACGATGGTCGAGGCTCAAAGTGTCCTTGAAGGCCGCCGAGATGCCCGCCCTGAGGGCAGCGTCCGACTCGACGGTCTCGATCTCGGCCACCGTCACGGTGTAGGGAGGGCCGCCGACTCCGCGCCGCACGCGCTTGCGGTGCATCACCTCGACCAGCCGGTGGCCGAACATCTGGAGCAGGAACGGCTGGTACGAGCAATAACCCAGGACGCGGTTCACCAGGTCCACGTCCTCGAACTCGAAGCCCAGCGCCCGCATCGGCTCCACCAGGAGATCGGCGGCGAACTGCGGAGCCAGTGGGCCGATCACCTTGGGTGTCTGCGCGAGATGGCCGAACGGCCCGTTGCTCGCAAGCTTCGAGAAGCGCTGCACGGAGTGCAGACCGGCGAAAACGACCTTGGCCCGGTCCTTAGTGTCGGACCCGAGTCCCTTCAGCTTCTTGGTCTGGTCGAACCGCGGGGCGTCCGCCTCGAAGAACTGGTCGCACTCGTCGAGCAGAATCAGCAGGCGGCGTCGGGAGTCGCCGTCGAGCCAGGCTCGGATGCCCTCACGCACCCGCTCGGAGCGATCCTTCCTCGGCGACTTGCGGCCCTGCGGTCGACCCAGGACCTGAGAACTGGTCAGTTCCCGGTCCAGCACACTCCACAGGGCCTCCGGTCCGAGGGAGCTTCCCTTGCCGATGTTCTCCTGGTCCAGGTTGATGTACACAGACTGGTGGAACCCGGGACGTTGGTCCATGAAACGTTCCCCGGCGTCGCTGAGCAGCGCCGACTTGCCCAGACCGCGTCCGCCGAAGATGACCTGTGTGCCGCGCGGGTCGAGGATGCTCTGGCGTTCGGCATCCCGCCCGTAGAACATCTCCCTCCCGATCCGACCGCGCTTCTCCCTGATGTACGGATTGACTCCGGAAAACGGGAGCAGGGTCTGCGTGGCCGTACTGACCTGCCGGTTGCCGCGGGCCGCGAGGTAGGCCAGGGCCGCGTCGTCGACGACCAGCATCGACTGCAGACGGTCCGCACCTGCCGCGAGTTCGGCGCGGGCCGCCGACCCCAGGGTGCCGAAGTAAAAGACCAGGAGACTGGTTCCGCTGAGATCCCGTTCAGCGAGACTCGTGATCATCTTGGCGGGCGGACGTCCCCAGACCATCAACCCGCGGAGGCTTCCGCCCTGCTCCTTGATCTGAGAGCCGAAAGCGGGAACCTTAGCCCGCCCATTGACCTGCACACCTGTGGCTTCGAAGAAGCGGTACTCACGGCGCTGCTGCGACAGCTCGTCCAGCCACCGGACGGTCTTGGCGTCGTAGCCCAGCAGCTTCAGAGCCGGGAGCGGCTTGGCTCGAGGGATGTTCCGGCGATCCTTCTGCTCCGTGGCACCCAGCTCCCGCCAATCGTTCAGGGCGTCCGCCGCCAGTGCCGCCTCATCGCTGGAGAGGCTCCCGTAGTCGAGGACGCCGACGGTCGCGTGCTTTCCGCCCGAGCGGACCAAGTCGACGAGTTCCTGGTCGACTCCATTGGATAGTCCCTCGGGCACGACGGGGAAGAACTCCGTCAGGTGGGATTCGCCCGCCTCGATCTCCGGTACTGGTTCACCGATCTCCAGGAAGTAGACGAGGTCCGCCGCGGTCGCCAGCCCACCGGTGTCCAAGTGCCGGAGTACCTGTGCCCGTTCCTCCTCCGCGAGGTCCAGGGCGTCGAGCCGGGCCCGGATGCGGTCGGTTGCCTCCTGGCGGTAGGCGGGTAGGTCGGCCCGCACCGCTTCTAGCGCCCGGCGCACGCCGCTCAGGCCGTGCTGGTCGGGGTCGTCCAGGCGGGCACGTGCGTCCGCGAGCAGCTCTTGCAGCCTTAGATCCTGGTCATCCGTCACCGCGCCGTCGGCCTGCGCCCGATGGAGTTCCGCCACGAGTTCCGCGTGTTGCGCGGCGAGATCCGCACGCCCCGTGGTCTCCCGCTCCTCGATCTCCGCACGCGTCTGGACGCCGAAGACGGCACCGTCCAGCCCCGGCAGTACCCCTTGCTCGGCCAAGTCCACAATGGTGCGGGCCGCCGTGAAAGCGCCGCGGTCGAGCCGCTCCCGAAGAGCCTCTTCCCAGCTACGATCAACCGCCGTCAGGAGCAGGTCGAGCGCCGGCTGCTCATCGAGCGTGTCGCAGACCTTGAGCAGCTCCGCGCTCAGGACGAGCTCCGGGTCGGCTCCATTGCCCGGCTGCGTCGTCAAAGCGGCGCCGGACAGCAGGCCGAAGAGTTCCTCCATGGAACTACGCGCCGCCCATGCGGCCGCGGCGGCGATGGTGCCCGGCCGTTTGGCCATCTGCCTGAGCTCGGCCATGGCAGCTTCGCGCCGGCCCAGCACCGACTGGCGCAGGGATGAGATCTCCTTGGTGGCGCGGTCGGTGTCGGACCGTTCGGTCCCGCGGGCCCGGTCGACCGTCAGGCACCACTCCTTGGCCAGGGCCACAGCCCGCTCGATGACATGAATCAGGTCATGCCGCCCGGCTCCCTGCAGCGGTTTGCCACTGGAGGAACGGTACTTGCGGTCCATCCGGTCGATCTCGCCGTTGACCTCGGACACCTTCGATAGGCGCTCCGCCTTGTCCCGCGCGGCCGGTAGCGCGTCACGATCATCCTTGATCACGACCTGGAGCATCGAGCCGAGCAGCCCGTCGGGAACCAGCCACCGTTTTGCGATTTCCGTCGCCCGGGCGAACCGGAGCCGCTGGGTCGCGGTGAGAGCCGCACTCTGTTCGCGCAGTTCGCGCAGCCTGGCTTCGTTCTCAGACACGTCGGCGATGACGACGAGTGGGGAAGCGGTCATCAAAGAACCGCTGAGCGCGCGATCCGCAACGGCGGTCGCCACCTCCCCCAGAGCGCCGGGGAGCCGGGACACCATGGCCTTGACCTGCGCACCGGCCACATAATCGCCGGTCACAAGGGCGGTGCGCAACAAAGCAGGCAACAGGACGAGTTCGAGGTTTTCGAAGTCGCGGCCGGTGAAGTTGGCCTGCTGGTTGAGCAAGTCCGCGGCCAGCCTCGCGCAGTGGCTGGTGCTCGACGTGAGCAGCGCTGCGACGCCGGCCAACCGGAGCGCCGTCACATGCGGTTCTGGTCGGCCTGCGGCCCGGGCCACGTGATGGGCGAGTCCGAAGCGCCGCTCGGCGACCAGACGTGCCAGCGCCCGCTCCTCCGTCGCTGCGTCCTCGTCCGTGACCGCACCGCTCGTCGGCGGCATGTCAACGGCGATCGCGGCGGACAGCGTGTGCCGGTGCTCGGCACGCTGGTCCGCCGAACCGGATTCGTCGCCCTCGGCAGCGGGCCCGGGCACCGGAACGACGGCCGTCACGTCAGACACCGCAGGGGGTTCCTCCTGGAGCGTGGGGGCCAGCTCCCCACCGGACCGGCGCTCGGGGTCCTGGGTGGACTGCTCGGAGGGCCTGCGTGACTCGTCCGCATCCTCGTCGCCACAGGCCGCTGCCGGGTACACGCCGTCCGTCGGGTTGTCGTCTACGCCCGCAACGTCAGCGCCATTGATGGCATTGGTCGGAGAACTGGAAGCGGAGGCCTCCCGAGCGTTGCCGCCCGACACATCAGGCACGCTCGCCGCAACGGGCAGGGGCCGGTCCACTTCCGCCCCGACGGACGTGGTGGGCGCGGTGTCGCCCTCTGCCTCGGAGCGCTCCGGCAGCGTCAGTTCGTGTGCCATTACCGCGGCCGTAGCGCATGTGGGCAGCACGCGTACCACCTGCTCCTGCAGTGCCAGGATCTCCGCCGCGGCGTCGGTCTGCCGCCCTAGCCGGACGATTCGGGCGAGCGCGGCGAGTGCGGCGCTCTCGTGCTGCTCAGCTTCTCCCCAGACGGAGGTGTCGAGGAGGCGCCGGGCGCATGCGCGTACGGCCTCGGCGGCGGAGAACGCAGGGCTATCCGCAGCGCATCCGATGGCCAGTAGGTCCCGCACCGCCTCCCGCTCGGCCCGGTCACGATCGCATGCCGCCCTGTGCGACTCGGCAGCCGTCACCATGTCCTGCAGGCGAAGGGGCACGGGTTCCACACCTGCGGCCGTGAACACAGCCCGAACGCCCTTGAAAACGTCCCGGAGTCCGGCCAGGGCGTCCAGGTCCTCCTCGGCGGGCGGGCGTCCGTCCTCGATCGTCGCAGCCATCCGCTGGGCAACCCGCTCGGCCTCCGCGACAGCGACCGTCAGCCTCCGGCAAGCCCCCTCCAACTCACTGAGGTCCCCATCTCCGGCCCTGTGCTGGTCGGCCACGTCCGGAACGGGTGTCGGTGCCTGGGTGTCGTGGGCCGGCACGTCCCTATGCTCCTGCCGCTCGGCGTCGTCGGGCGTGAAGCCAGGATGCGCCTCGACAACCGAACGTGCGGCAGCGCGGACGACGTCGAGCCGCTGCTCCTCCAGCCCCAACTCGGTCACTGCTCCCAACCAGTCTTGATCCGCCGCCCAGGCGAGGACGTACGCGTCGGCGACCGACGCCTGGCACCAGGCGAAGACTGCAGTTCGGGCCAGTGCCCTGCCCCACCTCCAAACGGGGTCGGGAACGGTACCGCGCTCCGCGAGGGCGGCGGAACCGACGTCACCCATCACTGTTTGGGTGAGCTGCATGACACCGCAGGTGCACGCGTGCTGTCGTGCCTCGCGCCTCAACCTGCCGAGGATGTCCCGGCACAACGCGTTCCCCGCCCGTCGCGGGGCTGCCATACGGATGCCCAGACGGCCGAGGAGGCGCTGACGGTCCTGGGCAGGCAGGGAGTTGAACGCTAGCTCGACCATGCCGGGCGTCAGCTGGTCCAGGGCGGTCGTCGCCGGCTGCCCCAGGGCGTTGAGTGCCGCGGCCAGAGCCTCCAGGCCCTCGACTGAGACGTCGGGCGGGGACATCGGCGGCCCCGCGACAACGCGGTAGCGGTCCTGCATACGTACGCGCTCCGTTCTGTGGTTGGTTGGTTCGCCGGACGTCGGCACATGCCCGGCGCAGCACAGCGTTGACTCAGGAGGGATGAGTGGGTGTGTCAGCGACCGCGTGTGTGCGCGGTGACGAAGGTGTAGCCGTCCGGCAGTTCCCAGCCGTCCGCCTTGCCGAGCCTGCGGCAGTGCTCCCGGAAAGCGGCCCGCTGCTCTTCGCTAGGCGAGCACCCGGGACACAGTCGGCGCAGATGACCGGGGACGTACTGCAGCCGCACCGGCTCGGATGCCGGTTCCGTTGCCCCCCACGGCCGTACGACGCGTACCCGTGTGGGCCGGTAACCGATGAGCGGTATCTGCCGCTCCCCCGGGCGGGCCGGGAATTGCGGTTGGCCGTCAGGGTCGCGGCTGCCGACGGCCGATGTGAGAGCTCCCTCGGCGAGGAGTTCTTCCACGGCCGATTCCAGCGCGGTGACCTGCGCCCGGGGCGGCCGACGGCCATAGACGGCGACGGGCAGGCCTGCGCGGTCGAGCAGAGCGTGTCCGTCCGACGTGAGCAGCCCGCAGCGGCGCACCACACGCAGCACCAGTTGCCGGGGCGAGAGACCGGCCGCGGAGTCACCGCTGCGATCGCTGCCGGGAACGTCCTCGCGGGTGAGGACGAGCGGGTCGTAGCAGTGGCCGGTCGTGCGGTCACCGACCCTGACCAGGTGGCCGAGCGGCGTCGTGGAGATCCAGATCACCCGGCCGCCCCTGCACCAGCGGAGCCTGAGCTGCAGGCCGGGGAAGAAGTCGAGGGGCCAGGCGATTCCCGTCAGGCGGCCAACGCCGTCGCCAAGTTCCGCGGCGACGTTCTGCAGGGCTTCGTCATCGCTCAACGTGCCACCAGAGTGGACAAGTTCCAGGCGTAGCGCTGGTCGACGTCCGCACGTCTGCCGCAATTCTTCGACGACGAGCGGGTGCAAGGGCAGGCAGCCGTCGATGAGATGAGCCAGACGCAGGGGGAGCCGCCAGACGACCTCATCGCCCCCGATCCTCAACAGTTCGCTCGGTCCGAGGGTGGCGTCGTCCGGAAGCGGCAAGTCGACAGGCTCATAATGCTGCTCCGACTCCGCCGCCGGTTCCGGCTCCGGAGAGGATGCCGGTGCGGTCGTGGACGCCCACCCCCGTCCGGCCGGCATCAGAGGGTAGCCCGGCTCGTCCACGTCGCCTGGGTAGTGGGACCGCCAGACGCCTCCTCCCTCAAAAGCGTCGTCCAGCGCGACCCTGCTGCCGTTGTCGAACAGGCCCTGCTCGCTGTCCCGCTGGACCACGTCGGCCAGCGCCACGTTGGCGCGACACACCGCCGCCGCGTACTCCACGCCCTTGAGCCGCTCCCTGGCCCCCGGGAGTGCACGCAAACGAGGTCCGACGGCGGTGTAGACCGTCACTGGAGCGGTCACTCCGTAGCGGCGGCGCGGCGATGGGACGGCCGCGCGCTCCACCGCGGCCGCAAGCGTTCTCAGATCGTCACCGCCGAGTGGGCCGGTGTCGCGCCATGCGGATGCCAGCACGTCCCGGGTCATGGCGTACAAGCCCCACATGCGCAGCCGTTCACTCGAGGCGAGAACGTGCCGAACCGTGCCGAGGAGCCCGAGTAGGCCGGTGCGAAGTGCCTCGTCGTGTGCTCCACCCACGAGGTCGGCGAGGCACACAGGGACGTAAGGACTGAGAAGCTGGTCGCGAGCGGTGGTCAGCAGGTAATCCGTGTATGCAGCCAGGTCGTCGCGCCGGGCTGCCTCCCGGGTCGGGTAGCACGCGTCGATGACGACATGTCCGTCCTCGCTGATCCAGCGCTGGTGGGCACGCAACCGGTGGTGCTGCGCCGGCGTGAGGCTCAGGCCCGGTCCGAAGGCGTGCGGATCCGGCACCAGGAGTTCGCGTCGCACCGGGGAGGACTCCTGGCCGAGCTGTCCGGGGCCCTCGGCGCCCGCCGGAGCCCCGGACACCCAGGCCGGCACATCACCGAGAGTTCCGATTCCGCGGTGCGCGCCCTCCTTGTAGACGATCTCGGCATAGAGGGGGTCCGAACCCGTGGCGATGCGCACCATCGCACCGACCGGGAGAGCCTGCACGCGTTCGCCGAGGGTGACGACGGGAAAGTCGTCCACTCGCAGGGGGCTTCGTCCGTACCCCTCACCACCGAGGTCGTAGCCGAAGTACAAGGCGTTGAAGGCGACAGCGACGTGTACCGGTGCCCTTCGGACCGCGACGACCGCCTCCAGGTAGCGCAGAAGCCGTTGCTGTTCGACGGGCGGTACGGCGTCGAAACCGGCCATGGCGGGAGTCAGAAGCGCATGGTCGCCGTACGGATCCCCGACCACGCCACTCTGGTCCGGTGAATCGGTCTGGTTCTCAGCCCTCGGCTCACGGGGGCTTCGTAACGACTGCCGATACGCCTGGATCCCACCCATGACACCTCCACCCCGTGCGGATCGCCCCCGACCCGCCCGCAATGCCCATGCAGGCTATGCCCGCCCCCGACTCCGCGACCGTCCGTCCGCCCCACTCGCGGACGTCTCCGGTCCACCGCCTGCGTGCACCCCTGGCGCGCTTCCGTGCACCCACAACCTTTCCCCTGGCCGAACAGGTCTGCTACGACACACACTCTTGGGGCTTGCGCATCCGACTACGCTCACACAAGAGCCTAGAATTGCCTGTTAACAGCGTCAACGGAAAATGCGAAACTAGGTGGCGCCGACTCGTGTACGGTAGCCCGGAGTCGCCTAGTGCTGTTGCCACTTGAGGTGCACGCCGGTTAGTCCGGCTGGGTTGGGGAGTGCGATGACCGACGATTACCCGGAGTTCCGTCTGCAGCTGCCGAACGGTGGGCCGGTCGCTCACGGGCGCACTACGACTGAACGGGGCGACAACGGCAGCCGCAGTTTCGTCGTAGACGCCAGCCAGCCCGTGCGGCCTGACGTCGTGCCATCGTTCGCCACCCGCGCGGCGGCCGCCCATCGGCAGCGCGAGGAGCTGATTCAGCAGGGGCGGATCGGGCCGTCCGAGAAGTGGCCGGGTTGGCTGGAGACGACGGAAGCGATCACCTTCGGTTCCCCGTCGAGAGCGGCGGCGGTGCTGACGGGCCGCAACCCGAACGGCTGGTTCGACTGGAAGGCCCAGGACGGCCGGCCCCTCGCCGACTTCATGCCGGGGACTTGGCCCGGCCCGAACCGCCCGTGGCTGGTACGTGGTTCGAACGTCAGCGGGCTGGACCTCGTCCAGCGCCTGTGGCTGCCCGAGGGGCGGGTCACCCTTGCCGCGTCGCGGCTGCGGCAGGGTGTCGAGAAGGGCATCAGCAAGGACCAGCTGCGCGCATTGGTCCAGGAGGACTACGAGTCCACGGCCACCTACAGCCAGAAGCAGCAACTGGTAGAGGAGTTCTACGCATTCCTGTCGCGCATGAAGCCCGGCGACACGGTCTGCGCCATCTCCGGTGGCCGGCTGTACGTCGGCGAGATCACCGGTGAGGCGGAGCAGACGGAGTCCGAGGACCGGCGGTGCAATCTGCGCCGTCCCGTGGAGTGGCAACCCGATGGCCATCCGTACGACGAACTGCCCGAGGAACTGCAGCAGAGGCTGTCGATCCAACATGACGTCGTCGACCTGTCGTCCATCCAAGCCCTCATCGAGGGGCTGGGCCTGAGCGATCAGGAGCTAGCCGAGGAAGCCGAGGCCATAGAACGCGATCCGAGCATCGAGATCGCCGCTCTCACCGCCCGCCGCGAGCTCGAACTGCCCGAGCCGACGGACGAGCTGGCCACCGAACTCCTCGTACACGACGTGGAATGGCTGCGCGAGGTTCGAGATCTGCTGTGGGACGAGCGGCAGCTGGTGCTGTACGGGCCGCCCGGCACCGGAAAGACATACCTCGCGCTGAAGCTCGCGGAGTTCCTGGGTGGGGGCCCGGAGCAGGTCAAGCTCGTGCAGTTCCATCCCTCGTACGCGTACGAGGACTTCTTTGAGGGCTTCCGGCCGCAAGAGGCCCCGGAGACCCGTGAGGTCGCCTTCCGGCTCACCGCCGGTCCGCTGCGTGAACTCGCCGACCTCGCCTCCCGCGAGGGCAATCGGCACATCCCCCACTTCCTGATCATCGACGAGATCAACCGCGCCAACCTGGCGAAGGTCTTCGGCGAGCTGTACTTCCTGCTGGAGTACCGCAACAAGTCGGTGCGGCTCACCTACTCCGGTGACGACTTCGCGCTGCCGCCGAACCTGTTCGTGATCGGCACCATGAACACCGCCGACCGGTCCATCGCGCTCGTGGACGCGGCCATGCGCCGTCGCTTCGCGTTCGTCGAGCTCTCGCCCCGCACGGAGCCGACGAGCGGGTTGCTGCGCCGCTGGCTGGTGAGGGAGGGCAAGGACACCGAGCCCGCGGATCTGCTCCATGCGCTCAACTCCCGTATCGACGATCCGGACTTCCGCATAGGGCCGTCGTACCTGATGAAGAAGGGGGTCTATCGGGAGGGTGGCCTGGAACGGACCTGGCGGACGAAGATCCTGCCGCTGCTGGAGGAGCATCACTACGGGGAAGGTGTGGACATCGAGAAGCGGTACGGGCTGGCCGCGCTGCGGGAGTCCCTGGCGTGAGGGCCGGCGTCGAAGCCGAAGGGCCGGCGTCGTCCGTCGAGCTGATCGAGCACGCGCCTGCGGTCAGTTTCGCCCTGCCGGACGGCATCGGCCGGGCCCTCGCCGCCGGGGACATCGTGGATGCGGCACCCGATCCCTACACGCCGGGCCGCTGGTCGTTGCGCGCCGGCAGCAAGGTCGGCGCGGTGGCCGTCGCGGTGCCGGGCGGTGGGGAGCCGTTCACCGTGCGCGTCAGGCCCAAGGTGCCCATCGCCCGCCTCTTCTTCCTGCTCGGTTACAGCCTCGACCCCCAAGGCGCATGGCGGGACGGGGACGTCGAGGTGGCCGAGCACCAGGGTCTGCTGCCCGCACTCGCGCACGCCGTGGAGCGGCAGGTGGATCGGGCTCTGCGGCAAGGCCTGTTGCAGGGGTACCGGGCGACGGAGGAGGCCGCTCTCGTCGTGCGTGGTCGGATCCGGGAGGCCGAGCAGATACGGCGGCGGTTCGGTGCGACGCTGCCGGTGGAGGTGGCGTACGACGAGTTCACCACCGACATCGCGGAGAACCGTATCCTGCGCACGGCCGTCGAGCGCCTGTTGCGTCTGCCCGGTGTACCGCGCGATGTCCGCCGTCGGCTGCTGCACCAGCGCTCCCGGCTCGCCGATGTGACGGCGATCGTCCGGGGGCAGACGATGCCCGACTGGCAGCCCACCCGTCTCAATGCCCGCTACCACCACGCCCTGCACCTGGCGCGGGCCGTCCTCGACGGCACCTCGACCGAGCATGCGCCCGGCGGCCTGCGCATCGACGGGTTCCTGTTCGACATGAACAAGCTGTTCGAGGACTTCGTGACGATCGCTCTGCGTGAGGCTGTGCGCGACTCCGGGCACACTGCCCGGCTCCAGGACCCGCACCACCTCGACGACGCCGCCTCGATCCGGATGAAGCCGGACCTCGTGCTGTACGGGCCGGACGGGACCCCGTGCGCGGTGGCGGACGCCAAGTACAAGGCGGAGAAGTGGGGCGGCTTTCCGGACGCCGACCTGTACCAGATGCTGGCGTACTGCACCGCCCTCGCCCTTGTTGAGGGGCACCTTGTATACGCCAAGGGCAACGCCTCGCACGCGGCGCACCGGGTGCGCCACGCGGGCATTGTCATCCATCAGCACGCGCTCGACCTGGACCAGGATCCGGCGGGTCTCCTCGCCGAGATCGCGCAGGTCGCCCGGCGGATGACGGGCCCCTAACGCGGCGGTTCCCTGCGGCCATCCCATGCGTATGATCACCTGCGCAATGTCCGTTTGGGGTGGGGAGTGCACGTCGTGCCGCAGCTCGCGTTGGCCAACAGTTTCTGGGAGAGCTATGACGTCCTGGAGCGGCCCGTCAAGGCCGGCGTGCGCAAGGCGATGCAGAAGTTTCAGCAACTCACCGTGCCGGAGCTGCATGCGGACAAGGGGCTGCACCTGGAGTCCGTCGAGAATGCCCGCGATGCGCGCATGCGGACCATACGCATCAACGACTTCTGGCGAGGCGTGGTCCTCGCCCCGGACGACGGTAGCGATGTGTTCCTGCTCGTCAACGTCGTCCCGCACGACGACGCGTACTCCTGGGCAGCCAAGCGGCTGTACACGACGAACTCCGCGACGCGCGCTCTTGAAGTACGCAACGTGGTGGCGATCGAGCAGCTGACCCCGCGGCTGGAGAAGGCGGCGGCCGCGGCGGATTCACTGCTGTTCGCGACGTACTCGGACACTGTGCTGCGTGAGCTCGGCATCGACAACCAGGTGCTGCGGGCGGTGCGCACCGTCATCGACAAGGCGCAGCTGGAGGCGTTCGGCACGCTGCTGCCCGAGGACCAGTTCGAGGTGCTGCAGTACCTCGCTGAAGGGTTTGAGCCGGAGGATGTGTACCAGGACGTGGTCGCCGTGCGGCGGCCCGTCGCCGCAGGTCCCGACCCGGACGAGAGTCTCGCCGCCGCCATCGCCAACACCACCAGCCGCATCACCCTGGTCACGGGCCCGGACGAGCTCGCAGACATCCTGGAGAAGCCGTTCGCGGCCTGGCGGGTATTCCTGCATCCCTCGCAGCGCCGGGTCGCCTACCGGGTGTCGTACGGCGGACCGGTCCAGGTCACGGGAGGCCCCGGTACCGGCAAGACGGTCGTGGCCCTGCATCGGGTCAAGCACCTGCTGATGCGCTCTGCGGACACTCGTGTCCTGCTCACCACGTTCACCAATGCCCTGGCCGCCTCGCTGCGCGAGAACCTGTCCCTGCTGCTGGACGGCGACCAGGCCCTCCTCGACCGGGTGGACGTCACCACGGTCAACGCCTACGCACATGGCGTCGTGACGCGCCTGGAGGGCAAGGCCCCCTTGCCGATCGGGGACCGGGACGAACGGCAACTGTGGCAGCGGGTCATCAAGAAACTCGGGCTGCCGTGGACGGAACAGTTCCTGGCGCAGGAATACCGGCACGTGGTCCTCGCCCAGGACCTGAAAACTCTGGACGACTACCGGGTCGCCGTGCGGCGCGGTCGCGGCAGTTCGCTGTCGCCGGCGCGACGTGAACAACTGTGGCCCGCCGTTGAGCTGTTCGAGCAGATGCTGCGCGACCAGAGGTCCACCACCCACCTCAAGCTGTGCGCCCGAGCGGCCGACCTGCTGGCCTCCTCCACCCCGACGCACGACCACCTGGTGGTCGACGAGGCGCAGGACCTTCACCCCGCCCAGTGGCGTGTCCTGCGGGGCGCGGTGGCGCCCGGCAGCGACGATCTGTTCATCACGGGCGACCCGCATCAGCGCATCTACGACGCGAAGGTTTCCCTCAGGTCGCTGGGGATATCGGTGGCCGGGCGCACTCACCGCCTGCGCATCAACTACCGCAGTACGGAGGAGATCCTCGCCTGGTCCACGGGCATCCTCAGCCCGGTGACCATCGATGACCTGGGAGGCGAGGGCAGCGATAGCCTGACCGGCTACCGCTCGCTGCTGCACGGCCGCAGGCCGCTCCCAAAGGGGTACGGCTCGGAGCAGGCGGAGGTGGCGGCGCTCGTCGAGCGGGTGGAGGGCTGGATCGCTCAGGGCATCGGTCCGTCCGAGATCGGGGTGTGCGCCCGCTTCAACGTGCTGCTCGACAAGGTCTACGACAAATTGACCGCCGCCAAGGTGCCGGTCGTGCGGGTCAGGGACAATCCAGGGCCGACCGTGGACGGGGTCCGGCTCGCCACCATGCACGCGATGAAGGGGCTCGAGTTCCGCTGCGTAGCGGTCCTGGGGGCGACGGAAGGTGCGGTGCCGTTCGCGCGTGAAGTGACGCCGGCATCGGTGGACGCACTGCAGCATGACTCCGACCTGCTGCGTGAGCGGTGCCTGTTGTTCGTGGCCTGCACGCGGGCGCGGGAAGCGCTGGCAGTGTCGTGGAGCGGAACAGCCAGTCCGTTCGTCCCGCAGTCCAAGTAGAGCGCCTCGCACCACGACGTATCGTCAGTCAGCAGGAGCGAGTGCGCCGTTGCCCAATCCGTCCAGGGCCAGCGTGGCGGCCTCGCGGCTCAGCTCGGCCACTCTTGTCGCCCGCTCCTCGAACTCCTTCAGAGCACGGAAAGCGGCCCCGTAGCGGCGCTGCTCGGCGATGTCCATCTGCGGGATACGGGCCCCCTTGCCGTCGAGGCGGAAGGTACCGCTGGCGCTCGTGGAGCGGCGGGTGTTGGCCGCGCTGCGCAGGAAGCCGTGAAGGAAGTCGGTGTCGAGCTGGTCGCTGACCGAGACCGGCTCGCGCGCGCCGTACTCGATGAGTCCGGCGCGCGCGAGGTCGGTGACGCTGGCAGAGGAACCGTCCAGGGCGCTCGGTTGCTCGCCCGCAACCAGCGTCGGGAGCAACTCGTCCAACAGCCGGAGCTGTTCAGCCAGCTCCCGCCGCAAGGAGCGGTATTCGGCCACGTAGTCGCGGTGGGACTCCTCGACGCGGCGGCCCGGCGTGAGGTCCACGAGGTCGTCGAGAAGCTCGATCAAAGAGACGTCCGCCACTTGGTCAGGCCGTGGGTCCAGCAAGCCGTCCGGATCGCTCGCGGCCAGGTCGACCATGCACACATGAGTGGCGGCGTCACCGAGGGACTCGGGACGGCGCAGGTGCCAGAGGTGAACGGGGAGGGCGTGCGAGGCCGCAACACCCGCCGGCAGGGCTGTGACCTGGGTGAGGATGCCGCGGCGGACGAGCTCGGCGCGGATACGGCGGCCAGCCTTGCGGTAGGCGACCGAGGCGGGCATGACCATGAGGACGCGGCCGCCGGGTGCGGTGTGTGCGTAGGCGTGCTGCAGCCAGGCGAGTTCACCCTCGGCGCGCGAGGGGGTGCCGAGTTCCCAACGGGGGTCGAGGAGCAACTCCTCACGCCCCCAGTCGGCATCGCCGACAGGCGGGTCGCACACGACGAGGTCTGCCTTCAGGCCCGTCCAGCGGTCCTCGCGCAGGGAGTCCCCTGTAACGATGTCGACGCCGGTGCGTCCGATGAGACCGGTCCGTAGCTGCGCGAACCGGGCACTGTGGGTGTCGGACTCCTGGCCGCACCGTTTCGGCCCCTGCTCGGGGCCGACGGCCAGCAGCAGGGTCCCGATACCACAGGCCGGATCGAAGAGCGTCGCATCCATCGCCACCTCACCGGCGAAGTGCCGTACGGCGCGGACGATTCGTGGTGAGGTCACCTGATCCGATCCAGCCCTGCGTACGGAGTCGGTGAAACGCTCGGCCAGCGCACTCACCACCTCCCCCGGCGAACTGTTCTCGGCCAAGGCGCGCAGCAGTCGAACGGAGTCCGCCGGCAGCGCGGGCGGGGCCTTTGCCTCGGGGTCGGTAAGGAACTGTGCGGCATCGGCGAGTGCGCCGATCATTTCGTCACCGTATGCTGCTCGCAGCGCCTGCCATAGCTGCACCTCTTCCGAGACGTCCTGCGCCTTGCGCTGCTTGCCCAGCCAGGCCTGCACCTCTGCCAGGTCGAAGAGCGGGCTGTTGACACCGCCAGAGGTCGGAGCAGGGAAGTCGTCGTAGCGCCGACGCCAGTTGGAGACGGCCGCCCGGGTGACGCCTGCGAGACGGGCGATCTCGGCGCCGGTGACCATGGAACCGGCTGGTGGGGCGGCACTGTCCGTCATGTGGGCCACCGTACACGGATTTTAGATGCCCCTCAATCAAAAATCAGTTGACAAGGTAAACAAGAAGGCTTATAGAAGCCCGTGTACAGCTGACGCCAACAGGCCTCTCGATGAAGCGCCGCGGCGAACGGCACACCCCGCACATGGCCACGGACGGCAGGCCGCACCCCGCCGCCGTTGACGGTGAGCGGACGCTGACAGGCCCAAAAGCCCTATAGCGCGGGCCCGCCATCGATGCGCTGCTTTACCGTTCTTAATCAGTGAGCAGGAGTGAGTCTTGTACCCAATCCTGGTCAACTGGCGCATCCCGAACGGTGGTGGATGCACTGGTCTCCCGCGTTCGCGCCGTGTCCGGCGACACGGATCGTGTCCGTGGTCCGGGAATGCGGGGGCGGGTTTCCTCACGCCCTGGGGTGCCGTGTCCGGCCTGGGCGGTCCGATGCCCCACACGATCGCTCTGGTCGTGTGGGGGCGGTGCCGTCCGTCGCCGGATGCGGTGCCCGAGGGCGCGCCTGCCGATCGCGATGCTTGCGGCATCGTGGCGGGTGGTTTTCCTGGTCGTGTGGGTGAGGGGTTTCTGCCAGTGCTGGGCGCCCCACCTGCTGGTGTAGGCCGGGTCGACGGCGATGATGGGGATGCCGAGTTCGGCCGCCATGCTGACGAGCCGGGCCCGCAGCTTGGACACGGGCATGCCGGAGATCACCTGCCTGAACCGCTTCTGGCGCCCGTGTTTCTCCCGGGTCGTGTCCGCGCTGAAGTCGAGGTCTTCGATCGCGATCGACAGGCCGTGGCGTTTGGCCCAGTGCAGGAGCCGGATCAGTGCATGCCGTACCTGGGCATCACGGTGGTTCGCGGTGCCGGACAGGTCGTAGAAGAAGCGGCGGGGTTGGCCGCAGGGGTTGCCGTGGGCATCGAGCCGCCACGCAGCCAGATGGTCAGCGTTCGTATCGACACCGATCAGACCGCCTGTGCGGGCGTGGGACAGGGGAACGGTCTTGACCGGCGGGATCGTCCAGGAGGCGGTGAGGTACCAGCGGGCGCGGTCTGTGTCGTAGTGGATGCGGTAGGCCACGGACCGGTTCGTGGTGATGCGGTCGGCCCACTCGTCGCTGCGGTGGTGGAAGAGGGCAGCTCCGGTGAACACATACCGGCCATGCGGGGCGTTGGCCAGGTGGGCAAGCGGAGCCGGCAGTTTCAGTGACACTTCGCCCTCAGGCGTGACGCGGATCGTCTCATTCCCGAACCGCTTGCCCGATTCCCCGTCCGCCTGCACAAACCAGCGCGATGCCTCCCACCGTTGCCGCCACTGGGCCTGCGTGAGCTGGGCGGCGTGCAGGTGGTGCCGGTTGCGCGCGAGCCGCTTCCCGCCGCGCACGATGCGGACGCGGCCCACGGCGCGGTCGGCCTGCTGGGCACTGAGCCGGTCTTCAAGGACCTGCAGGCGCCGGGTCTTAGCGAACCACTCTCGTGCGCTGCGGTAGCCGCCCGACCCCCGCCTGCTTCCCTTCTCCCCGATCGGGAGGGACAGGCGGTGCGCGATCGTCCGCACGCCCGCCTCAAGGCTTTGGATATGCGCGAGTTGGGCACGCCGCGCAAGCGCCCACTGATCGTGGGTGGCCTTGGTGATACTCCCGGCCCAACGCGACGAAGACTCCTCCGTCAGGGCCCGCTTACGCTCCGCCCACCTCTCCGCGGAGTGCTCCAGGCCATCAGCGCACCGGCGTTTGAGATCCCTTGCGGCCAGCGAGCCAAGATGCGCGCCCACCAGGCGCAACACCTCCTCGTCGGCGGCGCTCAAGTGGCCCAGACGGGTCCGGATCGCCACGCCCGACGGGCCAACGGCCACGAAGGGAGCAGCGATCGTGCGCAACGACTCACCACGCATCGATGTACTCCCTCCATCACGCTTGATCGGCAACAGGAAGAACGGTACGGGCGGGCACTGACATCAGTGCCCGCCATATGACGTGTGCGCACTGCAACACCACCAGCCAGTACATGCTCCTGCACACCCACGCACGCTCCTGCACATCCGAAAACGACCAGTTCCCCACCCCTTGTGCGGTCAGAAGAGCGAGTCCGGCCCATGGCCGGTGTGGGGGCTGGTGGCCAGTGCGTGGTGGCGGAAGCGCAGGGCGTTGAAGTCGGGGCGGCCATCGAGGAGCTACGGCCGACGCTCAGCCTCGTGAGGTAAGAAAAAATCGGCTCTCCTGCCGTATGCGTGGGTGCTGTGGCCTGGGCTGATACGTGAAACACGCCGCTTCCTGTGATCCTTGAGGTGTCTAGGCTCAAGTTTGATCAAGCAGAGAAACGGCGTGTCTGTCTTCAGCATATGGAAGCGGACCCTGACGGCGGAAAACACCGTGGTCGAGGGCGTCCGGATCGATGAGAACGAACAATGTGTGGTCGTGTCGGTACGGCCCGATGCCCGCCGTCGGCAGCGGTGCGGCCGGTGCGGACGGCCGGCGCCCTGGTTCGACGCGGGGCGGGGCCGGCGTCGGTGGC
The DNA here is from genome assembly GCF_050936285.1 of Streptomyces sp. CA-106110. Taxonomy (NCBI): domain Bacteria; kingdom Bacillati; phylum Actinomycetota; class Actinomycetes; order Kitasatosporales; family Streptomycetaceae; genus Streptomyces; species Streptomyces sp. CA-106110. The sequence continues at coordinate 487,027 of NZ_JBNJNB010000002.1, forward strand.
GAGACCTCGACCACGGCGTGATGCGGGTCTTCCTGGAGGCCGACGCGCCGCGGGTGGACTGCCGCCGACACGGGGTGACGGTGACGGCGGTGCCCTGGGCCCGTCACGGTGCCAGACACACCTACGCCTTCGATCAGCAGGCCGCCTGGATGGCCTCGGAGTGCTCCAAGAGCGCGACCGCACAGTTGATGCGGACTTCCTGGCGCACGGTCGGGTCGATCGTGGAGCGGGTGGTCGCCGACCGTGACCGGGCCGTCGACCGGCTGGCGGGGCTGACCCGGATCGGCATCGACGAGATCAGCCACCGCAAGGGGCAGAAGTACATGACCGTCGTGGTGGACCACGAGACCGCGAAGGTGGTGTGGATGGCCGACGGACACGGCAAGGACGTCCTCGACCGCTTCTTCGACGCCCTCGGCAAGCAGCGCACCGCCAAACTCACGCACATCAGCGCCGACGGCGCCGCCTGGATCGCCCAGGTCCTGGCCGACCGGGCCGCCTCGGCGGTGCGCGTGATGGATCCCTTTCACGTGATCGCGTGGGCCACCGACGCCCTGGATGTCGAACGCCGTGCCTCGTGGAACCGCGCCCGCCACCAGGCCACCGACCCGGACACCGCCCGGGCGCTGAAAGACTCCCGCTTCGCGCTGTGGAAGAACGAGGCAGACCTCACCGATCGGCAGGCCGCCAAGCTCACCTGGATCGCCGCCACCGATCCCCGCCTGCACCGCGCCTGGCGCCTGAAGGAAGCCCTCCGCGCGGTATTCACCCTGGCCAAGACCCGGCCTACCGCCGCCCTGTCCGCTCTGGACCGCTGGATCGGCTGGGCCCGCCGCTGCCGCATCGACAGCTTCATCGACCTCCAGCGCCGCATCCGCCGCCACCATCAGGCGATCCGCGCCGCCTTGACCACCGGCATGAGCAACGGACTGATCGAGAGCACGAACACCAAGACCCGCCTGATCATCCGACGCGGCTTCGGCTTCCACACCGCCGACGCCATCATCGCCCTCGTCATGCTCACCCTCGCCGGCGACCGCCCCACCCTCCCCGGCCGCCAACCCACCACAGAATGACCCACGCATACGGCTCGTCTTTCGCAGTTGGGTGCGGATCCTCTCGGGGGACGGTTGAACTGGGGTTTTGCTGATCTGGGTGTGGGTGGGGTGTTGTCGTCTCTACCGTGCGGGTAGAGGAGGCGGTGCCGGATGGGCTCGTTGATCGGGGAACTGGAGGCTCGGCAGGCGGCGGTGCGGTCCCGGGTGGAGGAACTCGAGCGGGAGATCGCCGTGTTGACCGTGCGGTTGGAGGCTGAGCGGGACCGGCTGGAACGGTTGACCGTGACGCGGGAGACGCTGGAGGAACTCGCGGCTGAGGGAGTGGCCGTGGACGCGGTCGAGCCGGTGGGCGGGGGCCGGGTGGTGGGAGCGCAGACGGTGACCGTGTGGTGGGAGGGGATGAGCAGCGCGGATCTCCCTGCGGTCTACCGCGACATCGTGGGCGTGATCGACGACGGGCCCGAGCCGGTGCAGGCGAAGCAGGTCGTGCCGAGGATCGGCCTGCCCGCGCAGACGTCGAAGATCGAGGGGACGCGGTCGAAACTGAAGCGGCTGGTCGAGCGGGGCTGGCTGGACGAACAGACACCCGGACTGTTCACCGCGTCGGCCGGAAGGACGGCGACCGGTTCGGTGCGGTGAGCCAACTCCCGGTAGTCAAGGGGCTCTTCTTCCTACCGTCGTAGGTGCCAACCAGGAACAACGGCCGGAAGAAGAGCCCGGATGGAACGCTACGACACCCACGATGTCCCTGACCCGTTTGCCTGCTCGATGGAAGCGGTGGAGTCGCTGGCAGCACGGCTGTCGGCACCCGAGACCGCCGAGTTGGACCATGCCGCGGTGGAACAGCTGATCGAGACCGATGGCCGGGAGATCCTGCGCCGGTTCTTCCAGGACCACCTCGACCTGCGGGCGGCCCGTGAAGAGCAGGCGCCGCCGCCTCGGGCGGTCTTCGGTCCGGACCGCGAGGTGCGGCCGTACCGCGAGAGGGGGCATGCCCGGCAGCTGACCTGCTTGTTCGGCACGGTGAGTGTGACGCGGTGCGCCTGGCGGAGCCGGGGCCTGTCGAACGTGCACCCGGCCGACGCCCAGTTGTCGCTGCCACGCGGCCGGCACAGCCACGGCGTCAAACGCCTCGCCGTGCGCGAGGCGGTCCGTGGTTCCTACGCGCAGGCCGTCGCGGCGATCACCGACCGGTGCGGGCCGGTACTGGGCAAACGCCGGGCCGAGAGCCTGACCGTCGAGGCCGCCGCCGACATCGACGCCTTCTACCACCACAAGATCGCCTCCCCGTGCACGGCCGACATGCCGCTGGTCATCCAGGTCGACCAGAAGGGGTGGTGATGCGGCCCGAAGCGTTACGCGAGGCCACCCGCCGCGCGGCCGAGGCAAAGAAGCGGCAGGGCAGGCAGGCGCGGCTCGCACCGGGCGAGAAACCGAACCGGAAACGCATGGCGACCATCGCCTGCGTCCACGACACCCACCCCGCCCAGCGCCGTCCGCACGACATCGTCCACCCACCCGGCGGCCGTACCCGCCTGCGGACGGTGCGGCCCGGCCCGAAAGCGGTCAACCGGTGGTGCACCGCCTCCCTGATCCACGACCCCGACGACGTGATCGCCGAGGCATTCACCCAGGCCACCGACCGTGACCCGGGCCATCACCGGCCCTGGCTCGTCCTCGTCGACGGCGCCCGCCACCAACTCGACCTCGTCGAAGCCGAAGCACAGCGCCGCAACGCCAAGATCCACATCTTGATCGACTTCGTCCATGTCGCCGAGTACGCGTGGACGGCCGCGCACGCCTTCCATCCTGTCGGCAGCCTGGAGGCCGAGACTTTCGCCGCCGAGACACTCACCGCGATCCTGCACGGACACGCCGCCCGCGTCGCCGACGAGATGACCGCCCGCGCCGAGAAGGAACAGCTCACCGGGGCGAAACGGGACAGCGTCGACACCTGCGTGCGCTACCTGTCCGGCCACCTCGACCAGCTCCGCTACGACACCGCACTGGACAAGGGCTGGCCCATCGCAACCGGATCGGTCGAAGGCGCGTGCCGGCACCTCGTGGGCGACCGCCTCGACATCACCGGAGCCCGCTGGGGCCTCGCCAGCGCCGAAGCCGTCCTCAAACTCCGCGCTGTCCACGCCAACGGCGACCTCGACACCTACCTCGCCTACCACCACACCCGCGAGCATCAGCGCACCTACCCCGACCAGCACCACAACCAACCCAGCACTTGATCAACAACCTTCCCTCAGAAGGATCCGCACCCTTCGCAGTTTGCTTGGTCGGTAGTGACGACTGGGGCGGCGATCGGTTCTCTTGCGGCGGGTGTCGCCGTCGGCCGGGACGCGAGGAAGCATCGGCGGTAGAAGAAGTTCCGCTCCCGGAGAGGAGTGACCCGTCGATGCTTCCGTTTCCGACTGTACCGCCGTCCCTGGACTGGCTGCTGGGCGTCTTGCGGCCCTGTTTCCGGGCGCCGACTTACCGAGTGTTCACCGCACTGGTCGTGGGGATGATCGCGCAGACCGGCCGCCACACAGTGTGCGGCATGCTGCTGGGCGCCGGTCTGGGCGGGGTGTGGCACCACGCCCGCGCCCACCGCTTCTTCTCCACCGCCCGCTGGTCGGCCGACCGGGTCGGCCTGGCCCTGGCCCACCTGATCGCCGACCTGCTCCTGCCGCCGGATGCGGCACTGGAGGTGGCGGTGGACGAGACCTTCTTCCGACGCCGCGGCAAGAAGGTCTTCGGCGTGCTGTGGGGATACGACGGCTCGGTCAACGCCCCCAAGCCCCTTCAGGTCGGCTGGGGCCACTGCTGGGTGATCGCCGGCCTGGTGGTGCACCTGCCCGGCTGCCCGCGCCCGGTGTGCCTGCCGGTGCTCTTGCGCCTGTGGGCCGGCAAGGGCACCGTCACCCGGGTCCAGCTCGCCCGCACCTTGGTGGAACTGCTCGCCCGCGCCTTCCCCGACCGCACCCTGCACGTCGTCGCCGACGGCGCCTACGCCACGCACGTGCTGCGCGGACTGCCCGACCGGATCACCTTCACCACCCGGGCCGCCCACCGGTCGGTCTTCTACGGTCTGCCGCCCGCGCCGACCGGCAGACGCGGACGCCCCCGGCTCAAGGGCGACCGGCTGGGCACCAGCGCCGACCTCGCCGCCCGCACCCGCTTCCGCCCCTGCCGCACCACCTGCTACGGGCACGCCGTCACAGTGCGGGTGGCCGAGACCGTCTGCCTGTGGTACGGCGTCTTCGGGCCCCGCCCCGTGCGGGTGCTGACCGTGCGTAACCCTGCCGTGCGGGGCAAGGAGCTGACCGTGGTCACCACCGACCTGGCCTCATCAGTTGCGGCCCTGGTCTCCCGCTACGCCAGGCGCTGGTCCATCGAGGTCGCCGTCTTTGACGCCAAGCAGGTCGTCGGCGCCGGGCAGGCCCGCAACCGCACCCGGGCCGCGGTCGAACGCACCGTGCCATTCGCCATGATTTGCACCAGCCTGATCCCGTTGTGGTACAGCCAGTTCGGCGACCCGGCCGCGGACGTGGCCGTCTACCGCAGCACCGCACCCTGGTACACCACCAAGCGGGAACCCTCCTTCGAGGACATGGCCCTCGCACTGCGACGCACCGTCATCGCCGCCCGATTTAACCCCCTGCAGGCCCAACCCCCAACAGCCGCCGAAATCCTGGAAGTCCAGCGGGCATGGGCCTCCGCTGCCGCCTGAACTGCGAAAGACGAGATACGGCAGGAGAGCCAAAAAATCGCCGCCAACCCCCCTGTCGTTGTCAGCCCAAAGCGGCCTCGGGGGGTAGAAGGACGCCGCTGGTGAGGGACTGGGTGAGCAAGCCGGTGGTTTCCTCGGTCCGCTCCGCAACTTCGCGCGCCAGGCCCCGTAGCCTGTGCAGCTGACGGAATGCCAGGCCGTAGCGGCGTTGCTCGTCAAGCGGCAGCAGGGGTACGCGCAGTCGCCGCGGATCGATGTGCAGCGACGTGGAACCGGTGGAAGCACTGTTGACGTTGTCCTCGGCCGACAGGAAGCCCGCGAGGAACCAGGGATCCAGACGGTCGGGGTCAGGCCGAACCAGGTGAACGTGCAGTCCTAGGAGGCATCCGGCGTCCTCGTCGTCCGCGACGCGGGCGCCGCCGCCTTGGGCGGCCCGGATGCCCGGAATCAGCACGTCACCCGCCTCGATGATCGTGGAGTCGGCCAGCTGCTGCTCGTCCACGTCTCCGGAAGCGCGGCTGCCGGTCGCCAGATCGCGCCCGGTGAGGGTACTCAGGCCCGTGTGCCTACGCGGCAGTGGCGTGTCCTGGGAGCCGCGTCCTGCCGGCACGCCGCGGTGCACGGTCAGTGCACCGCCACGGGCAAGGTCGGAGACCGTCGCCGTGCGCCACGACCGGGCGTCCTCCTCGGCCGCCACCCAGGCGGTACCAGCGCACGATGCGGCCAGGGCGAGGGCGCTCTCCTTCAGACGCTCCTCGAGATCACGCGCGTTCTTGGCCACCGCCAGAGGGTCGGCACTGCGCGCAGTGACCCGGACGTGGCGTGTCGGGGTGATGTCGACGAGGTCGTCGAGGAGCTCAATGACGGGGACGGCGCATGCCGTGCCAGGGTGGTCGGTGAAGTGCGCCGGGTCCGCGGCGAACGTCTGCCAGTGATCCAGCACGGCCGTGTTCAGTGCGGCCCAGTCGAGCGAAGCCCTTCCACCCCGTGACCGGGTGATGGAGGAGGCGGAGCCGTGCTGGCCCTGTGGGTTGTGCGGGCGCTGCTCGCCGATGGCGTCGATGAAGACAACCCTGTGCAGGTCACTGCCGCCCGGCTGAGGCCGCTGCAGGATCCACAGGTGCAGTCCGATGTGCAGCGGTGTCGCCGCTCCCGGCGGCAAGGAGACCACGGCGCGCAGGGCGCCACTGCGCAGCAGCTCGGCGCGGACTCGGCGGCCGGAGGCGCGGGAGGCGGCGGCGGGCGGCAGCAGCATCACCGCGAATGCCCCCGGGGTCAGATGGGCCAACGCATGCTGGACCCAGGCGAGTTCGGACTCCGCACGCGGCGGCACACCGTAGGCCCAGCGCGCGTCGTAGGCGAGCTCGTCGTGGCCCCAATCGCGGTCCGCGTAGGGCGGGTTGCACAGCACCGCGTCCGCGGTCAGGTCCGGGAAGGCGTCCGCGCGCAGGGTGTCGCCGGCTCGTACCGTGACGTCCGCTTCGGGTTGGGCAAGGCGCAGTCGTACGGCGGTGCGTTGGGCCTGGACCGGCAGCACGTCCTGGGCAAACAGGCCACGGGCGCCGTGTTGGGCGGCTGCGGCGAGCAGGGTGCCGCTGCCGCACGCGGGATCCAACACCCGGGCGGGGTAGGGGCCGTCGGGGCGTGGAGTGAGCAAGCGGGCCATCAGATCGGCCAGTTGCTCGGGGGTCTGGTAGGCACCGCTGGCGGCGCTGTCCTCCAGTTCGCGCTCGGCCAGCACGTCGAGCGCCGCCTGTCCGCTTTCGTCCCGCACGCAGTGCAGCAGTGCGCGGAGCACGGGGGCGTCGGCCGGGGTATAGGCGACCGTTTCCGCGCCCGGGACGGTGTCGGCCAGTTCGGCCACCGCGTCGTGGCAGCGGGCGGCCAGTTCGCCGTCGGGGAGTTCGCCCAGGGCGGTCAGTGCTTCCCGGTCGCGTTGGGCGCCGGCGAGGACGAGGGGCAGCAGCCGGGCGGGGGCGCTGCCACCGCCGCTGTGCAGGCGCAGTGCGGCGCGCAGTTCCTCGGCGGGCGAGGCGGCGGTGCCGTGGCCGCGTGAGTCGAGCCAGGCCCGGACGGCTTCGAGGTCGTACAGCGGGCTGGTGTCGGTGCCGCCGGCCGGGGCCGGGAAGTCGGCGTGTCGGCGGCGCCAGTTGCTGACCGTGGCACGCGTGACTCCGGCGAGCCGCGAGATCTCGGCTGCGGTCACCTGCGCGGAGGGCTTCGGCATGGCACTCCAGACCTCGAGGTACGGGGACCGTCCACACTCTACAGCATCGACCTCGCCGTGTATCGCGATTGACAGTGCTTTCATCGTCATGCTTATCTTCTGATGCTTCCGCTTGGCAGCGCAGCTCGAGAGCTGCCATGCCGGCGTTCCGACCGCATTCCGATGCTTTCTTACGCAAACGGGGGAACCCACGCATGTCCACGCCTCCCTGGGCCCAACAGCCGCATCAGCCCGGTCAGCAGCCTCCTTTCCCGGCTCAGCCGGTGCCGCCGAAGAAGAGCAAGACCAAGACCTATGCCGGGGCCGGCTGCCTCGGTGTCGTCGGCGTCCTGGTCCTCGGCGGCGTCATCTCCGCTGCCGGCGACAAGTCCGGCGACAGCGCCGACAAGCCGGCCCCCGCGCCCTCCCACACGGGCAACGGCGCCAAGACCGCCGCCCCGCACGCTGCGGCCAAGAAGCAGACGCCGCAGACCGTCACCTACGTCGTCACCGGCACCAGCGGCGCCGACGTCCAGTACGGCCCGGCCGGGTCCTCCGCCCAGGGCAAGGTGCCGATGAACGCGACCAAGCCGCTGGGGAACCCGCAGTACTACTCGATCACCGCTCAGCTTCAGGGCGCCGGCCACGTCACCTGCCAGCTGAAGGTCAACGGCAAGGTCATCTCGCAGTCCACCGCGTCGGGCGGCTACAACCTCGCCTCCTGCGAGATCAGCAAGGACCCCTTCAGCGGCAAGTGGACCGACACCAACGCCGGCTGACGAACCACCCCCAACCCCTCAGCCGGCCTCCGAGCGCGGCGAGAGACTCCGGTCCCCCGCCGACCACCGCCGCGCCGCGACCCGGCCACCACCGCCTGCGCGGCCTTCACCCCGCCCGACCCCTACACGAAGGACACCAGTGAACCGGCCCAAGGTCATCGCCATCACCGCCTGCGGGTTGACCGCCCTGTCCATCACCGCCGCCACGGTGGACCACGTCAGCTCCCACACCGCGCTCGCAGCCGCCCGCCGCCAGGCGGCCGCAGCCGACCACCGCGCCCAGCAGGCCGCATCCCGCCCGCCCAAAATCGTCACCCACACGGTCACCAAGACGGTGGACAAGCCCGTCTTCGGCCGCTCCACCCTCCTGGGCGCCTACGCGGCCGGCACCATCTCCGGCGGCGTCTACACGGACGACGGCAACCTGACCTACACCGCCAGCGAGGCCACCTGCTCCCAGCAGTACGCCACGATCTCGCAGCAGCCCAACGGCGGCACCATCCACCGCGACGCCTTCATGAAGGCATGCCTCGACAACGTCAACGACACCGCCAAGACCGACCCCGCGCCCTGATCGGCCACACCCCAACGCGCAGCCGCCCCCCAGCCCCTACGCCCAGGCCTACCCCGGCGCCCGTCCCCGACCGGCGCCCGACCCGCGCCGCCCGCCACGAGGTCTTCAAGACCACCGGCTGCCAGAAGGGGGCCAAGGCCGGCTGACCGCACAGCACCCCGACGCGAAAACCCGCGACCATCACCCAGCGACAGGGAGAAGCACAGCTTGACCGAGTCCGGCGAGCCCGAGCTCACCGTCTACTACCGGCACCTGGCCGCACTGCTCAAGCGCAGCGACGACGACAACTTCCGCGCCCTGCTGGAACAGGCGCGCCGCGTCTCACGGGGCGAGTACGAGACCGGCCTGTACGACCACCAGCAGGCCTTCCGGCTCCTGTGGCACCACCTGGACCGCAACGGGTACCTGCGCCAGGCCCACCGCGACACCCACACCAGGCTCGCCTCCGGCCGCACCGCCCCAAACGAGACCGCCGACCTCGAGCTCTTCCTCACCGTCTACGCGCAAGTCCGCGCCACCGCCGCCCACACCACCTGAACCCGCGCCAAGCACCGACCCCACGCCGCAATACACCCGCCCGGTGGCGGACCGCCCCGCGCCGCCACCCACCCACCCACCCACCCACCAGAACAGGAGGAGCGCCATGGGACAGCGCTCACCACTCGCACACGCACCCCGGCCCCAGACCCGCCAGCGCCGCAGCATCTGCATCAACCAGCAGGTCAAGGCCCTGGCCGGACCGATCGGCGGACGACGTCGAGGGCGTCGGTAGCCCACTTCACGACGTGGAACGGGTCCATGCAGCGCACCACGTCCGGGCAGCGGGCGCAACGACGGCATCGATCCACTCGGCGCCGTCCGCCGACACATGCGTGATCTTCGCGGCGCGCTGAGGGCCGCAGCCGCTGGCAGGCCAGGTCAGGCACTCACGGAAGCGAAAGCGACAGAAGAGCCCGAAATCCACCACCGGCGGATCACTGCGAAACCAGCCCACTACTCCCCCAACAGCCGTCGGTCGCTCCCAGCGTGACGCACACCGACACCAAGCAACAGACCCCTCCCGTCTCCGGGCTTCCTGCTCCGCAGCCCAAGCCCCACCGGCCTGCCCAGCTCCCGGCTGTGGCGCAGGCCACCCGGCCGCCGGCACCACCTCACCCGAGCAGAAGGAGAAGTCGTCGTGGCAAAGGCTCCCGCCGTCATAGGCGTACTGACCGAACCGCCCCAGCCCACCTGGTGGAAAGCGAACCGGCACAAGGTCCTGGTCGTGATCGGCCTGCTGGTCGGCTACTGGATCGGTACCCACACCGCCGACGCCAGCTCCCCCCAGCCACGGCCCGGGCACACCCCGCCAGCCACACACTCCCCCAGCCACCAGAGTTCGAACCACGCCGCGCTTCGCCTCGCCGCTTAGTGACGGACCTGGCCGGTGACACGCCTGCCGGTCAGGTACTCGCACTGGTCACCGGCCTCATCGACGCCGCCCAATGGCTGCATGGCCACTGGTATCTGCTCGCGCCGGCCATCGCCGCGTGCTGGAGCGCCTTCGAGATGGTGGTACGCCTACTCGCGGCCAAGGCTTCGGCCCAGCGGATGGCCTTGGAACTCGTCCCCACCCGACACTTCGACCCGAGTCTGGAGGAGATCTTCCGGCGCGGTGTCCAGCTCGCCCGCGCGTCCACGGCCATGCCGTGGTGGGCACCCCGCCGGGCGAAGGCCGTGCAGATCCGACTGCGCGCGGACGGCAGTGCGCCGCTGCGCTACCGCATCGAGGGTCCAGCGGGCGGACAGCGGCTGCTGTCCATCACCCCGTTCGGGCCCGATGTCACCGTCACCCGGGCCCGGCCGATCGTCGACGAGCCGCGAAAGCACACCGTGCGCGCCGAGTTCATCCTGCGCGGCACACCCACAGCACCCTTGCGCGAGGTGCCACTCACCCCCGACCCGCTACTCCCGCGTCAGCGGCCCCGCCGTCGGCACCGTGGCCAGCCACACCGCCCGCACCCTCACCGACCTCGCCGACCACATCGGCACCGAGCAACAGCACCGCGACGCCCTCGTCCGCTGGGACCCCGAGAAGTACAGGCGCGTCCACGCCCTCACCTACGCCGACCTCGGCGACAGCCTCGCCGCCCAAGCCCGCGCCGACGAAGCCGTCGCCGCCTGGTCCCAGGCCCTCACCCTCATGGACGGCATGACCTCCGACCGCACCCGCAAGGCCATCACCTCGCTCCGCTCCGCCCTCTCCGTCTACCAGCGCCGCAAAGTACCCGGAGCCACCGAACTCGCCCGCCGCGCACGCGAAGCACTGGCCTAAGCTGCCTACCAACCGGCCGACGAAGGGACACCAACCGTGGCTCAGCCGACCACCGACGACCAGCCCAAAGCCCTCAAACCCGCCCTCGAATCCATGACCCTGCTGGTCGCCGCCGTCATCGTCCACGACCAGGCCACAGGTCGCGTCGTCCTCCTCCAACGCAGCCACAACGCCAAATTCGCCCAAGGCATGTGGGACCTGCCCGTCGGCAAGAGCGAACCCGGCGAACCCATCACCGAAACCGCGGTGCGCGAGCTGCATGAGGAGACCGGCCTGACCGTGAAACCGGAGTCTTTGAAGGTCGCCCACATCATCCACGGCGCCTGGGGCGTCGAAGCCCCAAACGGCTTCCTCACCGTCGTCTTCACCGCCCACGAATGGACCGGCGAACCCGAAAACCGCGAACCACGCAAGCACGCCCAGGTCCGCTGGGTCGACATCGATGCCATCCCCGCAAACTTCGTCGACACCACTGCCAGCGCCCTCCACCGCTACCTCACCAACGGACCCCAGGTATCGCTGGACGGCTGGACGTAGACGTTGAGGCCCTGCGCCGCGGGCCGAGCCCGGGCGGCCAACCACGGCAACCACGTCCCGCAAGGACGCAGCCCTGGTGCCCTCCCTCGACCGCCTCGGGCGCTTGATCCAAGACCTGATCTCCATCGTCTCCGGTCTCCGCAAGCGCGGTATCGGCTTCCCGTCACTCCACGAGGCGCTCGACACCACGAGGCCGGCAGGACAGGTGCGGCTGCCGCGTACCGTCGCGCCCGACCGAGTGATTCCTGTATGCCGCTCGGGCCGCAGACCAACGTGCCGCCCAAGGACGGTGGTGTCTCTTCACTACCGTCGAGGAACGCCGGCAGTTGCTGGTACCGGTAGCGGTCCTGTCCGAGAAGCGTTGAGGAGTTGAGCGTCCATGGCCGTGTGTGAGGTCTGCGGCAACGACTACGAGATGTCATTCGATGTGCACACCAAGGGAGCGGTCCACACCTTCGACAGCCTCGAGTGCGCCGCCCAGAAGATGGCGCCGACCTGCGCCAACTGCCAATGCCGCATCCTCGGCCACGGCCTCCAGGCCGACGGCCAGTTCTTCTGCTGCGCGAACTGCGCCCGCCAGCAGGGCAGGGCAGAGCTCGTCGACCACGCCTGACCCACACGAGGGGACCTGGCGTTCCTCACCGCCACCTGGACCGAGCACACGGCAGCCCCGGCATCGGATGCGTCCAGGTGCCCGGCCGCCTGCTCCCGCTCTTTTTGGACACATCGCATCGCGTTGCTCGTACGGCAGACGGATGCGTCCTTCGGCGATGTCCTCGTAGACCAGTCACAGCCGGCCCGCACCGCGCCGCTACGGCGGCCCAGCACCGCCTGCCCGGGACTGGTGATGGGGGTCTTCTTCCCGGCGCCGGCGGTAGCGGTAGGCCCACCGGTTCTTCCACCAGCCGAGCCGGTGCTCGGTCTCCTGAGGGAAGACCACCTGCAGCGCCGTTACCCCCACTCTCAGCCCCAGACTGAGCACGATGGCCTACCGCGGATCGCCGTGGGGCCGTCTACCGTAGAGGCATGGACGCGATCGTCGTCGTGTACGAGCTCGACAAGCCGGTGGGCACGCGCACCTGTCCGGGCGGGGCGCCTGGTGGGGCACGGACCGTCCGCCGGGTGCATGCGGCGCCCACCGCCCCGGGGACGCCCACCGCGACGGGACCGCGGACTCTGTGCGGCAAGGACACCTTCGCTATGGAGACGGCCTGCCCGAAGCCATCCGAGCACTCCGGGGCGCCTTGGTACCCCGCACAGTGCGCGTCCGTGGTCTGCCCCGACTGCGATGCCGTGATGACGACCTGACGGTCGTGACCCACTGCCCCGCCGTCGATGCGCCGCCGGAGGGGACCGCCGCGGCGTACTGTGGCACCCGCTCGCGGACGGCTACTTTTGGGGGATGGCCAGTTCACGGCCGCGGTAGAAACCTTCCCGCTCCTCGACGACGCACGGGGCCATGGCCGTACGCCGGCGGGCCTCCGGCTCAGAGGCCCGCCAGGAGCCGCATACCTCCTGGGAGTCCCAAAACAACACCCCGGTGATCTCCTGTCCGTCCTGGGACCAGTACGCAAAGGCGCGGCGCAGACCCTGCGGGTAGGGGTCGGGACGCCATGCCCTCTCCAACTCCCCCAACGTGCCCGGCTGAAGCCGACGCGTCGCCACCCAGACGAAGTGCTCCTCCATCGCAGCCTCCTACGCAACGCCGGTTCAGCTTGTCGGCCCCTGTCAGACCACCGCAGGTCCACAGCACTGCTTCTGCCTCGGCGGCGATCGCGGCGCTGCGGGGGGATCCGGGCGCGGTTGCAAACCGCGCCCGCCTGGTGCCGTAAGGGCTGCTTTCGCTCGTGAGGCCCCGGACGGACCATGGAAGGGGGCCCGGAGCGCGTTCGCGGCTGCGCCCCGTGTATCAGTCGGTGGTGAGAGCGATGAAGGGTTCGATCCGGATCGGGAGTGTGCGCGGGGTGACGGTGAGGGCGCACTGGAGTGTGCCGTTGATCATGCTGTTCTTCGCATACGGTCTGGCCAGCCGGACACTGCCCCGGTACACACCGGGCCTGGCGCCGGCCGCGTACGCGGTCGCCGCAGTGGCCGGCGCTCTGCTGTTGCTGGTGAGCTTGGTGGTGCACGAGGCGGCGCACGCGCTGACGGCCCGCAGGGCCGGGATAGCCGTGCGGGACATGACGCTGTGGGCGCTGGGCGGACTGACCCGGATGGACCGGCCGACGACGGCGCGGGCAGCGTTCGCAGTCGCCGTCAGCGGGCCACTCGCCAGCCTTCTGCTCGGCGGGGCTGCGATAGGAGGCTCGGCCGCGGTGGACGCGACACTCGGCTGGCGGGTACCGGTTGCCGTACTGGGCTGGCTGGGCGGCACAAACGTGCTGCTGGGCGTCTTCAACCTGCTGCCCGCCGCGCCACTGGACGGGGGCCGGGTGCTGCAGGCCGTGGTGTGGTGGCGTACGCGGGACCGCGAACGGGCCCAACGGGCGGCCGCACGCAGCGGACAGGTCGTCGGCATCATGCTGGCCCTCGTGGGGTGGGTGGCCTTCTTCAGGGGTGTGTCGGGCGGATTGTGGCTGGTGGTCATCGGCCTGTTCGTGACGAGCACCGCCGCGGCCGAACGACGGTGGGCCCAACTGTTCACGGCCTTGCGCGGCGTACGGGTGACGGAGGCGATGACCAGTCCGGTGATCGCCGGCCCCGACTGGCTGACCGTGGACCGCTTCCTGTCCGAGGTGGCCGCCCAGGCAGGGCATGCGGTGCTGCCGTTGCTGGACTTCGAGGGCCGGCCCAGCGGTGTCGTACGGCTTAACCGACTGGCCGCCGTGCCGTCCGGGCAGCGGCAGTCGCTGCGTGTACGGCACGTGGCAACCCCACTGTCGCAATGCACACTCGCCGAACCGGACGAGCTGCTGACTTCCATCCTGGAGCGCCTCGGCTCCGGGCGCGGACTGCCCATCCTGGTCATGGACGGCGGCCGACTCCGCGGAATCATCACCGCCCACGACATCGAACGGCTGTCCAAGCGGCACACGACGGACCCGGACGACGGCGCTGCACCTCCCGGCGGCAGTGTCGGCCGCCAGGGGATCGATACGTAGCCGCTTCACATCGATCTGAGCTTGTTCCTTACTCTCCGCCTGCGTCGTATGACGGTGATGGTTGGTTCCAGACGGCGTCGAACCGGCTGATGATCCGGCGGAGTCCGCGGGCACTTCGAGGTGACATGGCCTGCATCACGATGTCGAGGAGCGCGCGGGCTTCGAGAGGATTGCCGCAGCAGTACCAGTGCACGTTGCCCCACTCGCAGTCGTGCCACAGCTGGCACTCGGGGCGGTGGACGTAGTCCTTCCACAAGCGCACGGCTACGCTGACGTCTCCTGCCTGCAGATAATTGCGGGTGCGCTCGAAACGGAAGATCTCGGACAACGCACGCGAGGACAAGCCGTCGATGACTGGCTTTTCAGGACCAGCGCGGTGACGATGGACAGCGGCATCGAAGGATCATCCCAAGAGCCGTGGAGGCCGTCGCCCGCGCGGAGAAGCTGCAGGCCAGATCCGGAATCGTATTTCCGAGCGGGACAAGTTCTGCCGGCTACTGCGAGACCCGCACTCGTTGCCCGATGAGAGAGTGGCATCGTTAGGCTGCCAGCATGATTCGCGCTGTGATCTTTGATGTGGGCGAGTGCCTCGTGGACGAGACCACGGAGTACGGCACGTGGGCCGACTGGCTCGGCGTACCACGCCACACCTTCCATGCGATGTTCGGCGCTGTCATTGCTCAGGGCCGCGATTACCGCGAGACGTTCCAGGAGTTCCGGCCCGGTTTTGAGCTTTCCGCGGAGCGTGAGCGGCGTGCGCAGGCAGGGCAGCCGGAGGCCTTCGGCGAGGCTGATGTGTATCTCGACGTCCGCGATGCTCTCGCTGCCCTGCGTGCCGATGGCCTGTGGCTGGGGATCGCCGGGAATCAGACCGTGCGGGCTGGCCGCATCTTGCGGGAGCTGTTCAGCCAGGATGTGGACTTGATCGGTACCTCTGACGACTGGGGGGCCGCGAAGCCGGCGCCTGAGTTCTTTGATCGTGTCGCCGAGGCGGTGCCGGTGGACGTCGAGGAGATGCTGTATGTCGGGGACCGGGTGGACAATGACATCCGTCCGGCTCATCAGGCGGGACTGCACACGGCGCTGGTGCGGCGCGGGCCGTGGGCGACGATCCAGTGGGGCACCGAGGAAGCGGAGAAGCTCCCGACCTTCCGGGTCGAGAGCCTCCTGGAGTTGTCGGGGCTGATCTCCCAGTTCAACGGCTCAGCGCGCTGATCGCGGTCGACCAACCGTACAGCCGGTCGTCCAGCTCGCGTACGCACTGCTCGTGCTGGTGCGGGACCAATGCGCGGCGGACTTCTCGCACCCGGTCCATGCCCATCGCGTACCAAGTGCGTTCCAGGTCGTCCAGCGCGCGCAGGGCGTGTCGGCAGGCTTCGTCGGGGTTGCCGGCTGCGGCCTCAACTGCGGCCAGGTCGCCGAGGACGACGGTGCGTTGTTTGTCGTCGCTGGGGTTGAGGGCGTCGAGGACGTTCTGCAGGGTCTCGCGGGCCTGGGGCAGGTGTCCTGCCTTCAACTGGGTGTTGCCTTTGAAGGCGGCGAGCCGGACGGGGTTGAACCAGTCCAGCCATTCGGGACTGGGGTGGTCACTGCCGGCGGCGAGGACGTCCTCCGCGTGCTGAATCAGCTGGAGTGCTTTGCGGGTGCTGCCGCAGCGTGTCTCGCACTCGGCTTCGACGGCGTCCAACCATGCCAGCAGGTGCGCGCAGGCCAGGCCGCGGCGGGCGTAGGTGCGGGCAGCGGTCATCCGCTCGAGAGCCGCATCGCGCTCGCCCGCCCACGCCGGGATGAACGCGGAATGAGCGAGGATTGCGGCACCAAGGAGCGGTGCGTTGGCTTCGCCGGCTGCCTGGAGGGCACGGACGAGGGTCTGCTGCGCACGGTCGGCATTGCGGAGGTCGAAGAACTCGATGCGCGCGGCCAGCAGCCATGTTTCGCCGAGGGCGGCCGCGATGCGCTCCCGGGTCTGGCCTGCCGTCTCCAGGAGCAGGGCGCACCCCAAGGCAGCGTGTGACAAGGCGGCGGGATGGAGCGTAGCCGGGGCGACGGACCAGTACAGACGGCGGTGGGAACGGGTGACGGCCATGAAGTCCTGTGCGACCGAGGCGGGTTGCACGGGCACAGCCTGCGTGGGGACGGCGGGCAGACTCACGCCGACCGCCGTATCGGCGAGGACAGCACGGCGCGCGCGGTCGGACCCCGGCCCGTTCGATGCGGCGAACCCCAGGGACTCAAGGTCTTGACCCAGCAACCGGGTGAGAGCCTGGGCAACGTCTGGCTGCGGCCGCGGCGGGGTGTCGGATTCCCACCTGCGGACCTGCCGGACCCCCACCTTAAGTGCGTCCGCGAGGGCCTGCTGCGAGTGGTAACCGGCCGCCATGCGGGCGAACTTGAGCCTGGTGTTACCTGCGGGGCGCGCCACTGCCTCACCTCCGTCTTGAGCACTGACGCAAGTCTCACCTAAAGCCCTCTATTTGACCAGCCATCACCTTGAGAAGCTACATAAAGTCCGGTTCTGCGACACAAAAGACCTCTTGAAGTCCTCGGATCAGCCTCTGTTGAGGGCCATGGTGATACACACCCTGATCACCGTAAGCGCCGAGGAGCCGCACGATGCCGACCACCCGCTTCCCGACCGTAACCCCGCGCACCGTGACGCCCAGCCGGCATCAGCGCGGGCCAACGCGTGGTGGGCACAAGCTGGGCCCGGCCTCGACGACACCCCGTGGTGCACGCTCTGGCTCACCGGCGCAGGACACCACCAGAGCCGCGCTCTTATCCGCGTCGGACTCAGCCGTCAACGCCCGGAAAATCGACGGCACTCGCCCCTTTGCAGCACATATCCCGTGCCGAGCAGCCGGAGAGACAGCGAACCTGCACCGCAGCCTTGACCCGCGCCGGAACACAAGGCTGATGCCAGCGGCCGCGTTGGTGCAGGCCGTCCACCAGATGGTCGAGCCGCCCTGCGGATCGGAGCAGTCCCAGTGACCGCAGCAGCCCTCACGCAGCCCGTCGATATCGACACCATGCGGCAGAGCATCAGCCGCCTGATCGGGCCGGGCGCCGAGTCACCGGAGGGCGAGGAGCTGGCCTGGCTGACCGGTCTGCTGCGCGGCCACATGCAGTTGATCATCGCCGAAGTTGAGCAGGCGGCCGTGAGGCTGCCGGAGGATGACGTGCCCCGGTACTGCGCACTCGCCTGCATCGGCGAGGCCCGCGTCAAGCTGCGGGCCACGGTTGGTGACGGGCCGGACCGGGCCGTGGCGTACGCCCGGAGGCTGGCGCGCTCCCTTACGGCCTTGTGCGACCACTACGAGGCGCTGACCGGCGTGGAGATGTGTCTGGCCTGCGACAGGCCGATCAGAGATCGCGAGGACTCGGTTTCGTACGGGCATGTCAGTCCCTCCGGCGGAGCCGCCTGCGCAGGCCGCATCCACACGCGGTGCGCCCATACCGTGCGCCGCCGGTGATGAAAACCCACCGCGCCCGGTGAATACGGGCCGGGGCCCATGGTGGCCGCTTCGGGTCAGGGCCGCACCAGCACCCGCCTCACCGAAGGCTGGAGCACAGCCACGTCGGCCATCCCGCCGAGAGTGTCTCGCCAGGGTCGCAGCGGGGCGCGCCCACGCACGCCCGCCAGGCTGCCGCCCCTGAACAGGTCGAGCCTGGGGCGGGCGCCTCACCACACCCTTCAACCCTCACCTCGAATGGGAACCATCCGATGACCGCCAGCACAGCCAGCGCAGCAGACCCGGCCGCGAGCCGGCTCGTGCCCTATATCACCAGCCGCGAGGGCGAGCGCCCCGACCTGCTGCTATCGCTGCGCGGCATGCGCGGCCCCGACGGGCGCCTTCAGCTCGGCTACTGGGACGAGCTCCGTGAGGACCGAGACCTGCGCGGCGTGCTGTGGGGCCGCTGCTCCCAAACCATCGGCGCCGGCGGCCTGCCCACCGGCCGGCCACGCTGGCGGATGGTCCACCCTTCGAGGCAACGCGAGACCATGCAGCAGTTGCGCTGCCAGGTGTGCACCCAAAGCGCCCGCACCCGCCACGGCATCATCTTCCTCACCGGGCCGGGTGAGGTGCGGTCCGAGGATGCAGTGGTACGCACCGCGCAGCCACCGGTCTGCCTCGAGCACGCCCGCCTGGCCGCGGAGCAGTGTCCTCACCTCGCCGGGCGGCCAACCGTCTTTCTCGTGCACAGCGCCCCGCTGTACGGGGTGATCGGCACCCCCTACCAGTACGGCCACGGCGGTCTCCAAGCGCTGCCCACCACCGACGAGGCACTGCCCTACGGGCATCCCAGCCTCGGCTGGTTCCTCGCCTCACAGATGGTGCGACAGCTACGCGCCTACACCATCATCAGCCTGGGCGACCTCCCCGACCCGTGACCCCGCAGCTTCCTCAAGCCCCCGCCCCTTTGCCCTGGCAGCCCCCGGCCGGACGCAGGGGGGCGGGCCCCCGCCCCGGTGCCGGGCCACTCGCCCTCCCCCACCCGGCCCGGCACCGGGGACTCTCCCATCTGACGCTGGGGCTGCAGGGGTGCCTTCAGTGGTCGGCGGTGACGAGGTCTTCGAGCTGGCGGGCGAGTGCCGCGCTGGGCTGCGGGATGGTGCCCAGGCCGTCGACCTGGTCGACGGCCAGGTCCTCGACTGCGTCCCTGACGGCGTCCTCCGACACGGCCACAGCGGCATCTGGCAGGGCGAGGCGGACTTCCACTCCGCCGGGCCGGGGTGCGGCGTTGACGACCTCATGGGGCACCGGGGCGTACTGGCAGGGTTCGTCCTCGAGGGCTTCGACCTGTTTGGCCCAGTAGCGGGCGTCGCGCCATTCGCCGCGGCGTAAGTGCATGAGGTAGAGGCAGATGGCACCGGTGGCCTGGCCGCTGCCGGCGGCGTACTGGAGCCAGAACTGGGCGCCTTCCTCGCGGTCGGCCAGCATGAGCAGGCATGCGAAGGCGAGGGCGCCGCCGGGGTCGCGGGCCGTGTCGAAGCGGGCGATGCGGCGGGCGGCGTCGTCTTGGTGGATGACGCCTTGGCAGACGGCCCGGAGCTCGTCCCCGGCCTGCTCGTGCAGCAGCATGCCCTGTGCCGAGCCTGGTGGTGTGCCGACGGGTTCGGTGAGGGTGTTGATCCAGCGCAGTTCGAGGAGCTGGTCGGTGATGCGGCGGCGGGAGGCTGTGCGGTGGGCGGGGGTGTAGTCGCCGTTGATGCGGGCGCGGGCGAGGGAGTCGTCTATGGTGCGCGGCTGGTGGGGGCGCATGGGGGTGTCACTCCTCATCGTGGGTGTCCTCGCCAGCCTGAAGCCCGAGGTCTGCGGCCAGGCGGCGTTTGGCGGCGCGTCGGGTGGAGCGGACCGTTGCCTCGCACACGCCCATGACCAGGGCGGTCCGCTTGGTTGTGAATCCCAGGGCGAACTGCAGCACCATGACATCAAACTGGCGCTCCGGCAGGCGGGCCATTGCCGCATATAGGCCCAGGCCGTCTTCGAGTTCGGTAACCTGCGCGCGGAACTCGTCGCGGAAGCCGTCCAGGATCGGGTTGCAGGCCGCCCGTATGGCGCGTTCGAACGCCAGTGTCTCCAAAGCGGCCGCGTCGCGGCCCTGGGCTTCCAGCTCGCTGGCCACCCGTTCTTTCAAGAGCCTCCAGGCGAAGGCCTCGGGGTTGTCTCGTGCGGTGACCTGCTGCCAGATCACGGCCAGGAATACGAAGGTCTGGTCGACCAGTTTGTCTGCGGTGACCTGGTGGCCTAACTGCACGTAGGCGTATTCGAAGTAGGCCTGGTGGTACAGGTCGTGGAAGGCCCAGAAGGCCGGCGGCATGACGTCGCTGGGCTCGCGCAGGGCGCGCTCGCCGTGCTCGTCGGGGGGTTGACCGGTCACCGGCTGCCTCCGGCTTCGTCCAAACGGGAGGTCTCGGGGCGGGCGGGAGGCCTCTGCTGTGCGATGAGGCTTTCCGCACCGAGGCGGACCCCGGCGCCCAGCATGCGCCGCACTCCGCTGCGGACGTCGGGCGCGAACGCCCGCGCCGCGGCGGCCGAGGCCAGCAGGAGGCTGGCAGCGTCGTCCAGTGTCACGGTGTTTCCTTTTGCATCTCGCGCGGCACCGACCCGGCCTTCCCGCGCGCTCAACTGTCGGTGCCTGGAGCCTGGTTGCTCCTGGACGCCAGGAAACACCGAGCCTGGGCTGGTTCGTGCAGCGTCCTCACCAGCACTTTTTAACGGAGAGTAGCTTTCCGGTTACAGCAAACCTCGCACGCCCGTACGCACCCTCCTCCGCCGCCGCGCGCCACCCCATACGCCACCCCGGCCACCTGCACGCCTCGAACCCGCCCGGCCATCTGCCATGATTTGCGCAAATCTGCTATGCAGCCGAACGTGCATAACAAGTGACCCACATCACTTCCTTGCGACTGAACCCGGACCTGCACCACTTCCGTACGCACGGCGCCGACACCTCACCGACGGCCACCCCGGGCGGGACCCTCCGGCGGCAGCAGCCGCACCTCCACCCCCGGTTCCTCACAGGACGCAGGTCCTGCCGTCCCACCCGCGGACGATGTGAACCCCGTCGGGGCACGCCCCGTCAGCAAACGCGCCGGAAGTCGGCCGCCGAACCAATCACGATCACATCACTGCGATCAGCCCTCTCCGTCTACCAGCGGCGCAAAGAGCCCCGAGCCACCGAACTGGCCCGCCGCGCCACGGTGCGCACTCGCGGGGGTCTGATCCGAGAGCAGTCGGGTGGGTTGGTCCCACGTCAGAGAAGCCACCGCCACCGCCAACGGCATGGGTACGTGACCCGCGGTTCGCGAGGTCGCCCGACTCTCACGCAGGCTGATGCCGTTGCCCTAGGCTCGGCGGAAGTCCTAAGAGGGGGGATCAATGCAACGGATGGGCTTGTACTACCCGTACATCCACTTCCGGAATGAGCAGTGGCTGAAGCTGGCGGCACTGTACTGGCCACGGATCGCACGGGTGGTGCCACGCGGCTATGCAGTTCGAGATAGCCGCACAGCTGCGGTGCTGGCGGACGAGCTCGAATTCGTGGTCAGTGTGCCGCCGGACCATTCGGCCACCGCTGTGGCAGGGATCTTCATCGAGGCCATCGAACGCGACACATTCCAGCTAGTCAGGGAGTTCGGGGTATTCGCTGCAGACCTCGCTGTCCGTCCGAACAATGTGCACGTCACCGACGGTGCGGCCAACTCGTGGCTGCCGAACGCGCACGCCGCGGTGTACGGGTCGCCACCCCGGCCCCTGAGACGGCTCGCTGGGGTGTACCGCGATGAGGTCGCACCCCCGCTCCGGGAGGCGCTGACCGGAGCCGGTCTCGCCCTGGAGACCACCCGCGAGATCCATGTCGGCACGGCTGCCCGCGAATCAGGCCAATGGCTGGCCATGGACCCACGCCTCGCCTGGGCCTACAAATGCGCCGTCACCGCGCATCTCGCACGCGCCAACGAACTCGAACCGCTCACCGACGGGATCGCCAGCTACGCGCTGACCGAGCCATGGACCGCCGACCGTGTGCTGGAGTTGCTGAACGAACCGGCCAGTGCA
Organism: Streptomyces sp. CA-106110; assembly: GCF_050936285.1. NCBI lineage: Bacteria > Bacillati > Actinomycetota > Actinomycetes > Kitasatosporales > Streptomycetaceae > Streptomyces > Streptomyces sp. CA-106110. The sequence continues at coordinate 508,879 of NZ_JBNJNB010000002.1, forward strand.
CCGGACAGCCCGAGGAACACAGGACACCTTGAGGACTTCGCAAGCGTGGAAGGTACGGCCGCGCAGGTCGCGATGCTCGCCATGCAACTGGTCGTGCCAGAGAACCTGCGGGCGGTACCGGCCGAGCAGATCGTCGCAGTCCGGAAGCAGTGCGGGCCGGAGTTCGACGCCTTCCGCGACGCCGTGAGCGCCGCGGCCGACGAACTTGCCGGACTGCCTCGGGAATCAGCTGATCCGGCCATCGTCGCCGCATACCTGGACCAGGTCGTAGCACGGCGCTTCAAGCAGCCGCTGGCCAATCTGCACTCAGCGATGCGCGGGCTCAACGTGGAAACTGCACTGAGCGCAGCTGCCATGAAGTTCGAACTACCAGCGGCCATCACGGCATTGGGCGGCAGCTGGTTGGCGGGGCAGCCAGCGGCCGCCGCAGCCGGCGGCCTGGCCTTCGCGCTGGTGGGACTCGGCCGCTCGTGGAGGCAAGGTCAGCAGGCCCAGCTCGGCGCCTCACCCGAGTCGTATTTGCTCCGAGTTGAGAAGGGGCTCAAGCCCCGCTCGCTGCTGGCCAGGGTGCGAAACCCACGTAGGCACGACGCGCGCACGACATAACCCAAAGGCGAACGTTGGGCCACCCGTTGAGACCGCTCTCTCTGTGGTCTACTCGGGCGCGGCAACCATCTCGGCGACCACCGGCTCCTCCACGCGACGACCGTGCGCCGGGCTGATCCGGCACCGCTTCGAATCTCCATGGGCTTTCAATTTTAAAAGGCGACGAAGCGCACTGGCTCCGTGAGCGTCCGGGCAGCGTGGGCGAGGTCGGCAAGGCGTGCCGCGAGGGTGGCCTCGGCGAGGCGTTGCGGTAGGGCGGCGTTGAATTTGAGGCCGTTGAGGGCGCGGGGGTCGACCTCGGGGAGGCAGAGCCGGTCGGCGGCGCCCGCGGTGGCTTGCTTCCACATTTGTGGGGTGAGGTCGGAGCGCAGCCGTACGTACAGGTCGTCGCCTCGTTGGAGGGGGTCGGCGATGCCGGCGAGGGTGGCGGCCAGGGTGATGTTGGCGCGGTGGCCGGCCCACGTCCACCACCGCAGGTCCTTGCCCGCCCCGTCGCGGATGATCACGTTACCGCCGGGGTGGACGGTCTCCGTGCCCTGCTCCCGCAGTTGTGCCAGGGCACCTTGCGCGCGTTTGGTGAGCGTGACCAGCGGGTCCTCGCCGAGAAGGACTTCGCGGGCGGCGCGGGTGAGGTCGTAGGAGGACATGGGCAGGCCGCCGCCGTTCCATTTGGCCTTGCCGCCGCCGTCGACGGGTTCGACGAAGCAGCGTTTGCGGTTGAAGTCGATGTAGGTGACCTGCCAGCTGCGTCCGGCAAGCAGCAGGCGTCGCGGTCCGGCGCATTCCTCGGTGAGCAGGGTCGGGTCGGTCTTGCCGATTTCGGTGCGACCGTTGAGGACGGTGAATTCGGGGGCGGCGGTGAAGACGGCGGTGAGGTTCATGAAGTGGCGGTGGCCGAAGCGGCGTTCGGCCTCGGGGCCGATGAACAGCATGCCGCCGTCCTGGTCGAGGTAACCCTCGCTGACCAGGTGCCGCAGGATGGGCTCGGCGCCCGGGCCGAAGGGGGCGAGGCCGTCCCACCACTCCTGCCAGAGTTTGTCGCCGATGCGGTGTTCTTGCAGGCACAGGGCGAGGATCTGCTGGGCGACGATGTGCCGGGGCTCGGGCGGGGGCACGACGGGTTCGACCCAGCCCCTGGACCACAGCAGCAGCAGGGCGGCGGCGCCGAGCAGACCGCTTTCGTCGACGGCCAGGAAGAGACAGTTGCGGGTGGAGCCGGGGCGTCGTCCGGTACGTCCGATGCGCTGGAGGAAGGAGGCGACGCTTGCCGGGGCGTCGATCTGGATGACGCGGTCCAAGTCGCCGACGTCGATGCCCAGTTCGAGGCTGGGCCGGGGCTTCGCCCCTGCCCGAGCCGGGGCCCTCCTCCCCTGGCCACCCGGATGGTCAGTACAGTGATCGCCACTATCGACGGTGGGGGTACGGGGGGCGTCATGGCGCGGCTCGGCATACACCGCGACTTCCTGATGGAATTCGCGGGACTCGAAAAGCACGTGCAAAAACGCGTCTTCGAGGTGTTTGAGAAGTTCGCCGCCACCACGCACGCCGGGCTCCACCTGGAGAAACTGACGCACCAGCGCGATCCGCGCCTGCGTACCATCCGGATCACCGACTTTTGGCGCGGTGTCGTCCTCAAGTCCGATCAGGGGGATGGCTACCTGCTGCTGAAGGTGTTGCCGCACGACAAGGCCAACCATTGGGCGGCAAACCATCGCGCCTCGGTGAACGCCGCCAGTCAGGGCATCGAGATCCGTGACGACGTGGCCCTGGAGCGGGCGACCACCCAACTGTGGGCAGCAACACGACAGGACGGCACGCGACTGTTCGCGGAATCGACGTACCCGGACAAGGTGCTGCGCAGCCTCGGCATCGACGCCGAGATCATCCCCATTGTCCGGCTCATCCCCGACGAGGCCCACCTGGAGGCCCTGCACCGGGTTCTTCCCGAGCAGCAGTACGACGTCCTGCTCGGGCTGGCCAGCGGCATGTCCCCCGAGGCCGTGGACCGCGAGGTGGTGCAGGTGTATGCGGCGGCGGCTCGGGACGCGACTAACCAGGCGGCCGATCCCCTGGATGCGGCCATGACCCACGCGCGCGGCCGCATCGCCCTGGTGTCGGGCACGGAGGAGCTGCGCGAGATCTTGGAAAGGCCCTTCGATGCCTGGCGCGTGTTCCTGCACCCCAGCCAGTACCGGATCGCCTACCAGGAGTCCTACCGCGGCCCAGCCCAGGTGCTCGGGGGCCCGGGCACCGGGAAGACGGTGGTCGCCCTGCACCGCGCCTTGCACCTGGCCCGGCGGCTGCCGGCCGACGCGCCGGACAGCCGCATCCTGCTCACCACCTACACCCGGGCGCTCGCGACGGAACTGGAGCGTTGCCTGGGCCTGTTGATTTCCGACGACCGGCTGCGGGCGAAGATCACCGTGATCAACGTGGACGCGCTGGCCTACGACATCGTGCGCGGCACGCACGGCGGCAGCCCCGTCAAGCTGGTCACCGATCAAAAGGAGATCACGGCCCGCTGGGCACGCATCATCCGGCAGCTGAACCTCGACTTCGCCGACGTGTTCTTGGACCAGGAGTGGCGCCATGTCGTCCTGGCCCAGGACCTGCGCAGCCCCGAGGCCTACCTCAAGGCCCCCCGCCACGGACGCGGCACGGCCCTGCCGCCCATCCAACGGCTGCAGGCGTGGCGCGCCATCGAGGCGTTCGAACAGCAGCTGCACCAGTTGGGCGAGCGGACCTTCCTGCAGATCTGCGCGCAGGCCACGAGCCGCTTGGCCGAGCAGGCCGAGCCGCCGTTCCGTCACGTGATCGTGGACGAGGCACAGGACCTCCACCCGGCCCAGTGGCGCTTTGTGCGTGCGCTCGTCCCGGAGGGGCGCGATGACCTGTTCATCGCGGGTGATGCCCATCAGCGCATCTACGGCAACAAGGTGTCGCTGCGGTCCCTGGGCATCTCGATCACCGGGCGTTCCCACCGGTTGCGGATCAACTACCGAACGACGCACGAGATCCTGGAGTGGGCCTCGTCCCTGCTCACCGGTATTCCCGTCGACTCGGCCGACGAGGACGCCTCGCTGGCCGGCTACCGATCCACTCTGCACGGTCGCCGCCCCACGCTCGCGCGTTATGCGTCCAAGGCCGAGGAGATCGCCGCGGCCGTCGCCCAGATCGCCGAGTGGACGGCTTCGGGGGTGGCCCCCGAAGACATCGCCGTGGCCGTGCGCTTCATCCAGCTGGGCCGGGACGTGGCGACCGCGTTGGAGCGGGCCGGCCTGCCCACGCATGTCCTGGGCAGCTCGGCACCCGGAGCAGGTGTGCGCATCGCGACGATGCACCGGATGAAGGGGCTGGAGTTCCGCTGCGTCGCCGTGCTGGGCGTCTGCGAGGGCATCGTGCCGATGCGTGCCGCCATCACCCCCACCGACGTCGACCCGCAACAACACCAGGAGGACATCGCCACTGAACTGAGCCTGCTGTTCGTGGCCTGCACCCGCGCTCGAGAGGACCTGCTCGTCTCCTGCCACGGAACCCCGAGCCCGTTCCTCGCTCCCGTTACCGACGACGGGATGGGAGCACAACGGTGACCGCCGCAGCCGGATCGTGGTCGGCGAGCACGACCTTCTCGATGACGAAGAAGGTCGTGGCTCAGCTCAGGTTCCCGGTTTCGGCCAACTCCGCCAGCGCGTCCTCGGCGCGGCGCAGCACGATGCGGCCGTCACCGGCACTGTAGGCAAGGACTCGGGTGCCGGGGGCCAGGCCGGCCTCGACCAGGATGCCCATGGGGATCTCGGCTCGACCGTTGTCGTCGATCTCCACTTCGGAAGGTTCGCGCAGCATGGAGCCAGTCTTCCACCAGGGCTGTGTCCTGTTCGACTGCCGGGCGGCCAGGAGCGGGGCTTGCATGGGTGCGTCAGACCTGTCCCACGGCCGCGCCACCCGCCGACGGATGTCGGGCTAGTCTCGGCACCGTCCGCCAAGATCCCTATGTTGGTCTGGAGAGGTGCGCACGGCATGACGATGGCAGGGTTCGACGACGTCGAGAAGCCGGCACCGCCACAGCATGCCGACCGCCTCGTCCCGCGGCTGCGCTCGTTGGAGATCTGCGCCGGCGCGGGAGGCCTCGCGCTCGGCCTGGAACGTGCGGGTTTCGACCCGGTGCTGCTCTTGGACGAACGACCGGTGGCCTGCGAAACACTCCGCACAAATCACCCCGAATGGGATGTACGGGTCGTCGACCTGATGGCCTTCGACCCCGCGGAAGAGCAGCAGGTGTACGACGTCGACCTCCTCGCCGGCGGTCTTCCCCGTGTCAAGGGAACCGCGGCGGTCAACCGCACCCGCGGTAGCGCCATCGAACTGGGCCTGTTCAAGGCCGCGATCGAGTTGGTGTACGGGGTGCAGCCGCGAGCCCTGTTGTTGGAGAACGTGCCGGATGTGGTGACCAAGGACGCGTATGCGCCGTTGCGTGAGTTCGTGGCGGCGGAGCTGGGTCATCTCGGCTACGAGCACGCGTGGTTCGTCCTGAACGCGGCCGACTACGGTGTCCCGCAGGACCGGGAGGAGGGGGTGCTCGTCGCCTTCAAGGGCGAGGGTCTGGGCCGCTTTCGCGCCCCCGAGCGCCTGCTGGACCCGCCGCTCACGGTGGGAATGGTGTTGGGTGAGTCGATGGCCGCCGGTGGGTGGGACGGCGCGGCCGCGTGGGCCGCGCAGGCCGACCGTCTGGCCCCGACCATTGTCGGGGGGTCGTGGGAGCGCGGTGGCCCCGATCTCGGCATGACGGGTTCCAAGCGGGCGTGGGCGCGCATGGGCGTGGACGGCGGCACGATCGCGGATGCCGTGCCGGGGCCGGACTTCCACTGGGATCCCGCATTGGGGCGCGAGGGCATGATGGCGCTCACCGTCGAGCAGGTCGCCCTGCTGCAGGGCTTTCCCGACGACTGGAAGATCATGGGGCGCAAGACCGCCCGCTACCGGCAGGTGGGCAACGCGACCCCGCCTCCGCTCGCCGAGGCCTTGGGGCTGTCGATCCGGGCTGCGCTCCTGGCTCGATGAGCAGGTGCGGCCCCGCTGCCGGCCGGGTCGCTATAGACTCCCAGATCATGACCGCCGCACAGCCTCACCAGTCCTCATCTGCACCTTTGCGTATCGTGGACTTGTTCGCGGGCCCCGGAGGTCTGGACATCGCCGCCGAGATCCTCGATCAGAAAACCATCGGCATCGAGTGGGACGACGACGCCTACGAGACGCGGAAGGCCGCCCAGCTGCTTACCGTGCATGGCGATGTCCGTGACTACGGTCCGAACAGCGCGAAGGTGCGCCAGGCGACCGTGCTGGCGGGCGGGCCACCGTGCCAGACGTTCACCGTGGCCGGCTCTGGCGCCGGGCGCCGAGCACTCGAGCGGGTGTTGTCGCTGGTGGACGACCTGGGCACGGCAGAGGACGTCGACGGCCTCGACCTCGTCATGAAGAAGGCCGAGGGCTTCGACGACGAGCGGACCGCGCTGGTTCTGCAGCCGCTGAAGTGGGCGCTGGAGGCCCATTTCCGGGAGCGGCCCTACGAGGCCATCGTCTTGGAGCAGGTGCCCGCCGTGCTTCCGGTCTGGGAGGCGATGGGCGAAGTTCTCGAACGGATCGGCTACCAGTTCCCCCTGGTCGAGCCGGCGGCGCCGGAGGAGGATGGCCAGCTGCTTTTGGGCGAGGTCACCGGTGCGCGCCGACCGGCCAAGCCGTCTCCGCGCGCCTTCGTGCTCCACACCGAGGAGTACGGGGTGCCGCAGACCCGCCGCCGTGCCGTGCTGCTGGCGCGTCTGGGTGAGCGTCCACGTTTTCCCGAGCCCACCCACCGCCCCTACCGCAAGGGCGTTGCGGCCTCCGTGGGTACCCCGCAGCGTGAGCCGTGGGTGTCGATGAGGACGGCGCTGGAGCGCAAGGACCACTTCGTGGTCGTGTCGAACTACGGGACCGGCGGGGATCCCAAGGCGCGTGGCCGGCGTGATGCGACGATGCCGTCGGCGACGGTGACGGGGAAGATCTCCCGAAACCGATTGCAGACGTCGGACGGCAGGGACATCGGCCGCTTCACCCATGCGGAGGCGGGCCAACTCCAGTCGTTTCCACGGGCGTACCCGTGGCGCGGTGGTGCCATCGCCCAGCAGATCGGGAACGCCATCCCGCCGCGGCTGGGCGTGCACATCCTCAGCGCCGCTCTCGGGCTCGAGCCGCCCGGCCAGGAGGTGTGGAAGCGCTTGGAGCAGTGGACTCCTCCCACCCCTTCCGGCGCCGAGCAGGCGCCGGAAGACGCGGGTTGATCATCAGCGCCGTTGGGCTGCGGCCGGCTACGGCGCGCTGAGGTCGGGGGCTGTCCGACGGGGGCTGGGCCGCTGCCGCCTGGGCGCCTCGGCCAGGAGTTTGTCGAACAGGGCGACGAGGGTGTCCACGGACTGTGCGCTCACGCGTCCGTCGTCGGGCCCGTCCGGCAGCCGCTCGAAGGGCACGGCCGGGGCGTCCTGGGCCTGGTCGATCCAGTCCAGGACGGCTTCCCCCTCTCCACCGCCGTCGGGTGCCAGGACGTCGTAGACGAGGGTGCTGCCCGCGGTGTTGACGGCGGAGGACAGCGCGTTGACGTGATCGCCCAGGTGTGGGGTGTGGCCGGCGATCAGGCGGTCGAGGATCCGCACGATCGCCAGTGCGGTGGGGCGGTGGTCGATGACGTCCAGCCGCAGGGTGGTGTTCAGGACGTCCTGCACGCGGCAGGCGGTTTCCACCGGGCGGTAGTCGGCGCCGTCGCGGAAGAGTTCCGCCGCCCACCACAGGCGGGAGAAGGCCTGGGTGTAGTGCGCGCCGCTGAAGCGGGAGGTGGCGGTGGTTTCGGTGCCCCGGTGGCGCCACAGGACGTAGTCCGGTGCGACGAGCAGGGCGAGGTAGTTCCACAGCCGGCCGTCGGCGGCCTCGGCCCGGGTCAGGCGGAGGGTGGCGTGCAGGCGGGGGGCGAGCCAGGCGTCGGCGGCGGTGCGCTGGTCGTCGAAGCGTCGCATCGCCTCCTCCAACAGTTGCCGGAGGGGGGCGGTGTGCCGGCGTGCCTCGGTGGCAGACAGCAGGGTGGCGGCCTTGCGCAGGGCGACTTGAGGCGGTGTCTCCTGCCCGGATTGAATGGCGTGGCTGAGGTATTTGGCCACGATCGTGTCGGGGAGCAGGCCGAGCACCGGGGGGATGTCGTGGGGGGTGGCCGGGGGCATCAGTTCACGCCCTTGTCCGTGCGGTCGACGGTGCGCACCGCGTTGGTCAGTTTCTTGGTGACGCGGCTGCGTTTTCCGGCCGCGTACTGAATCGCGCTCTGCAGTTGGGACCAGCCGAATCCCTGGGTGCGGCGCTCGTTGATGTCGTAGAGGGCGTCGGTGGGTTGGCGGCCGGGCAGGACGTCGGGGAGCATCGTGCGGACGACGGCCTCACGCCAGCCGGTGGGCAGGACGGGGGTGCCGTCCTCGTCGACGTCGAGGTCGCTGATGGCGGTGTGGAACATGGCCGTCCAGGCGTCCTGGGCGATGTGGCTGGCGGTCATGTCGCGCAGCACGCGTTCGGCCGAGGTGCCGCCCTTGGCGGTGAGGACCTCCATCAGGCCTTCGACGGCGGTGGTGTTGAGGTAGACGGTGGGGGTGTCGGCGCTGGTCTCGACGATCCAGGGTGCCTCGTGGAAGGGGCGCAGCCACTCGTGCGGGCCGTCGCGGAAGTCGACCTCGACGATGTCGATCTCGCGGCGTCGGATGGGGGTGGACTCGCGCAGGTCCACGTACCAGTCCTGTTCGGCGGAGCCGACCAGTCGGCCGGCTATGCCCTCGACGGTGGCGATGGCGTGCATGGTGAGTGTGGCGCGGCGCAGGTGGTGGTCCTTGCCGAGGTCGATGGTGCCGTGCCAGTCGCCGCCGGTCGTGCGTGTCAGGTGGGAGGTGGTGCGCGTGTTGGTGGCCTTTTCGGTGAGGACGGCCAGGCAGGTGACGTTTGTGAAGGGGCCTTGGGCGAGCTCGGGTTCGGGGAGGTGGGCCTTGAGGTGAAGCGTGGCCCGCGTCCAGTGTTCGCGGCCTGATCGGTGCAGGGCGACGGTGCGTTCGGTCGTCGACACCTGCGCGTACGGGAGCGGGGTGCCGTCCACGGTGACGGCAGTGATGTCGAAGGCGATGTCGCCGAACAGGGTCGGGTAGGGGAAGACGGATTTCACGCGGCGCCTTTGCGGGGCTCGAGGATGTCGACGGCCAGGCGTGCGAAGGCGCCCTTGACGGGGTGGGTGGCGGGGTCGGTCACGCCGGTGAAGACGGCGGTGCGCACGCCGGGTTCGATGATGAGGTGATCGCCTTCGGCGCGGCAGCTTTCCGAGCCGACCAGCAGCGACCAGTCGATGGTCGGCCTGCCGCCGGAGCGTACGTCGAATTTGGCGACGGGGGTGAGCAGCCAGGGGTCGTCGGCGTCGGGGAGTTTGAGGGTGACCGTGACGTTCCAGGCCCCGGTGTCTTCCAGGTGGGCGCTGAGGGTGCGCACCGTGGGGAAGGACTGCGTGCGGCGTGGGCCGGCGCCCTGAGGGGTGTCGGTCTCGAGGGTGAGCAGTTCACGCAGGACGCTCGGTCCGCCGGTGCGGGTGGCCTCGCGGCGGACGGCGAGGGAGCGTGCCGCCTTGTCGATGCCGTGGCGGAATTCCTTGATGCGGCTGAGCGCGCCGCGCTCGTAGCTGGTGGTGAGTTCCTCGGTGCGGTCCCAGCGGTCGTGCTCGGGCGGTTCGGAGGCCCGCAGGAACGCCTCCGCCAGGTCGACGTCCTCGCCGGTGCGGCCGGTCGCGTAGCCGGCCAACAGGACGGCCTGGAACGGCATGGTGCCCAGAGGTAGGTCGCGGGGCCGCTGTTCGGTGATCGTCATGCGGTTGCCGCGCATGCACACGATGCGGTTGAAGCGCTCGTCGGTGTCGTCGGCCGGGGTGAGCAGCAGGACGGCCGGGTGTTCGCGGCCTTTGTCGCGGGCGCGGCCGGTGCCTTTGAGGGGGGTGACCAGGAGGGGTACCTCGGCGTGGGCGACGTGGTCGCCGGCGGTGAGTTCGGGAATGGTCTCACCGTCGAGGTAGGCCTGCAGGGCGCGGGCGAGGGCCGGGTGGTGGGCGTGGGGGTCGACGCGTTCTTCGGGTATGACCACCTGTCCGTTGCGCAGGGTGGTGACGCGGGCCTCCAGCAGGGGGCCGGCGTCGCGGCCGCCGATCATCGCGGCCCAGAAGCCGTCGGCGAGGGAGCGTACGCACTTGTCGTGCATCTCCTGCAGCGTCTCGGCATCCCCGGAGGCGTCGTGGGCGCCCACGACGAGGAAGGACGTGCCGGGCTCGTCGCTCGTGCGCTCCATGTGCAGGTCGCGCACGGTGGTTTCGTCGGCCCACCAGGATCGGGCGACGTCTTTGCGTTCGGGATCGGTGTCGGGTTCGCCGAACCATGCGGGTCCCGCGTAGGCCTCGCCGTCGAGGGTGTGCCAGGGCAGGTCCAGGCGTCCCACGACGCGGCGGTGGGTGCGGCCCTCGTGTGCCTCACCGAGGGTGGAGTTGACCAGGACGAGGCCGAAGCGGCTGGTGGCCCAGAGCGTGGCTTTGCCCAGTCCGTAGGAGCCGCCGGCGCGACCTCCGGCACTCTTGTGCGAGTCGAGGGTGCGGCGTACGACCGCGGCGTAGCGGCCGTCGCCGTATTCGGGGCCGGTCAGGCCGAAGGCGTTGTAGTCGTCGATGCGCAACAGCAAAAGGGAGCGGCTGTCCGCCAGTTCGTCGAGCGCGGCGCGCAGGCCGCGGGAGACTTTCTGTCCGCCGGCGGCGGCGTGCTCGTAGTGCGCGCTCAGCTCGTCCCAGTGCACGGCCTTGAGGAAGGCGTCCAGGTGGTCGCCGCTGAGTTCGTGGAGCATGTAGTGCACGCGCACCGGCTGGTGCGCCTCGAAGCGCTCGTCGAGGGAGTTCTGCGTGGCCTCGCGCGCGAGGACGGACAGGTCGGCGTCGAAGGCGAAGGCGGCGACGTTGCCGTATTCGCGGCCGCCGTCGGCGTGGGCCGGCCTGTGCTGCCACACCAGGGGCAGGTCGAGGGGGACGTCGGCCGTCCTGGTCACCAGGGAGGCCAGATCGGTGCCGAGGATCTGCGCGATGTGTGCCTTGACGTCCTCGCGTGGCTCGGCGCGTCCGGTGATCCACGCGGAGACCGCGGCGCGTGTCTTGCCCAGCTCGATGGCGAGCTGGGCCTGCGACATGCCCGCGCGCCGCAGTTGCCGTCCGAGCCACGGCCCGAACGCTTCTGCCTGTGGCCCTGTCATGGCGGTGGGTCGACCTCCGTCGGTCGTGTCGGTTCGTCCCGATGCGGGCATGCCGGCGATGCTAGCAGGCATCTTTGACATCCACTCGCGTGTCAAAAATCAATAGACGACGGTCCTGCCGGTGGCGCTTATAGCAGGCGCCACTGACAACGCCACTGCGAGTTGACGGGACATCAGAAGTTGTCAAAGCGGCTGGACATCGCAGGCCACAGGGGTATAACGTCCCGCCGACGACGAGGAGAGCACCCCGTTCGGGCTTGGGGAAGCCCTGGTGGTGCACCGCTCCCGTCGGAATGCCAGCACACGGCTAAGGGGGGCCTTACTCGTGCACGACCATGGATTCCTCGCACGACCACTTCGGCGACCGTCGGGCCGCCTCGCGCTCGCGTAACTACCGCAGGCCCGACGCTTCACGCAACCACATGCGCACCGCAGTGCGCCTGAGCCGTGCGCTCCCCCGCTCACAGGGGCTCGAGCCGCTCGTCTCGCACATCTTCCCGGCACCTGGCCCAAGGTCCGCTTCGTGGCCTATGGCCCGTGCCGGTGTCGCCACCCGTCTTCGAGGAGTACACACCTTCGTGAACAGTCATGCGGACAGAGCCGTCCTGACGAAGATCGCCGAGCTTACCGAGCTCGCCCGGGGCACCTACGGCTTCAATCCCGACCGTGTCGAGGAGGACGCCAACGGCGAGCGCCGTATCCACCAGGGCGGATACGGGGACCGGCAGCTCTTCGAGCTGGTGCAGAACGCCGCCGACGAACTGCGCGAGCAGCAGGGCGGCAAGATCCACGTGATCCTCGCCGAGGATTACCTGTACTGCGCGAACGAGGGCACCGCGATCACGCCGGACGGCGCGGACACCATCTTGCGCATGGGCGTCTCCCGCAAGCGCGGCGGGCAGATCGGCCGCTTCGGGGTGGGCGTGAAGTCCGTCCTGTCGGTGACGCGCACCCCGCAGTTCTTCAGCACCTCCGGGTCGTTCGGATTCGACGCGGACTGGTCGGCGGCCGAGATCCTCGCCGCCGTCAACAAGGGACGCGCCGAGCGGGGACTCGCGTCGGTGGACACGGTCGGCGAGACGCCGGTGCTGCGGCTGGCCCGGCCCCTGGACGTGGAATGGGAGTGCGCCCGCGACGAGCGCCTGCGCGCACTGCTGTCCTGGGCCACGACCGTCGTGCGGCTGCCCCTGCTGCCGGGCGCGGCGGAGCGTTTGGGCCTGGACATCCATCAGGGGGGCCGGGCACGCATCGACGGCGCCCGCGAGGAGTTCCCGCGCCTGTTCCAGCTCTTCTCCCACCATGTGGGCACGGTGGTGCTGGAGGACGTCCGCGTGATGCCGAAGGTGCGCCGCGAGATCACCGTGGAGCACGACGGCGTCTTGCACACCGTCCGTGAGGCGCGCGGCGGCTCCCCCGCCCAGATGGAGAGGTTCCGTGTCTTCACGGTGCCGCACCAGGTGACGGACGAGTCCCGTAACGCCGCCGGTGAGCTGCACGCCCGCGTCACCATCGACATCTCCTGGGCGGTACCCGAGTACAGGGTCAACGACCAGGGCATCCGGCAGGTCCCCAACGAACGTGGATGGTTTTGGTCGTTCTTCCCGACCAAGTACGCCACCACGCTCAGCGGTGCGCTCAACGCGGCCTGGAAGACCAACGAGGACCGGCAGAACCTGCTCACCGGCAGCGCGCTCAACGAGGAGCTGCTGCGAATCGCGGCCAACCTGGTGGTCGGTTCCCTGCCGGAGCTGGCCGAGCCCGAGGACCCGGCGGCCTACCTCCCGCTGCTGCCCGGCCGTACCAAGGAGTCGCCGAACTGGGCGTGTGCCCGACTGACCGAACTGGTGTGGAGGTTGACGGCCCAGAACCCGTCGCTGCCCGACCAGGACGGCACGTTGCGCGTCCCGGCCGAGCTGCGCATCCACCCGGAGGGGCTGCCGAAGGAGGCGTTGGAGGGGTGGCGCGCGTATCCCGGTCGTCCCCGCAACTGGGTGCACCACTCCGTGGAGGCCGGTGGGCGCCGCGGCAAGCTGACCCACTTCCTGACCGCCGCGGACAAGCCGGTGGAGTCGGTGCGCGACTGGCTTCAGGCGCTGGTCGAGGACGGCACCGCCGAGGCCTCGGCCGCCGCGATCCGTCTGCTGTCCCAGCTCCTCGACAAGCTGCCGTCCGACCAGGCGCGGGACGCCCGCCGTGCGCGGATCGTCCTGACCGCCGGTCACGGTTTCGTCGCGCCCGTTGCGGGCAGCGTCTTTCGCAACTCCGGCATCGACGGCCTGCCCGACGACCTGGTGTACGTCGACGAGCGGATCGCCTCCGACCCGTCCCTGCTCCTGCACCTGGACCGTCTGGGGATCCGCGACGCGGACAGCCGCGGCCGGTTCGAGAGCGTGCTCGACCAGGGCTTCGCCGGCTACACCGACCACTCGTGGGCCCGTTTTTGGGAGTTGCTGCGCAGCGCCGGCGGCACCGCGCAGGTGCTGACCGTCCGCGCGAAGGTGCCGGACCTCGATCAGACGCTGCACGTCAAGACGGTCGCCGGCGCCTTCCATCCCATGAAGGACTGCCTGTTGCCCGGCAAGGCCGTCCCGCAGGACGGTTCGCGGGATGCCGAGATCGCCGTCGATCTGTCCTTCCACGACGCCTCCGTCCTGCGGGAACTGGGCATGAAGGACCGCCCCACGCGGGGCCACCACCCCGAGCAGGACCCCTGGTTCGAGGCATACCACCACGCGCTGCACGACGAGTACCTGGAGAGCCTCGACAAGAAGGCCAGCCGTGTCCAGATGCACACCGTGCTCCTGGAGGGCTCGCCGACGGCCGGTCCGCTCCACCTCTTCGAGCGTCTTTCGCCCGAGGGCCGGGCCGCGTTCCTCGACGCCATGCCAACCGAGGGGCTGGTGGAGTCCTGGACGCGGCAGATCGGCCGCAATGTGAGCACCCGCACCCGGGTCCTCTCCCCCGTCCTGTGGCTGCTGCGCCGGAGCGGGACGGTGCACACCTCCAAGGGACTGGTGTCGGTGCGTGAAGCCGTCGGCCCGCAGCTTGCCGCCTACGCGCACGTCCTGCCTGTGGCAACCAAGCTCGAGCAGGACAAGGCGCGCCGTCTGGGACTGCCCAGCTCGGTGGAGGAGGTCGCGCCGGGTCGCTGGTCCCACCTTCTGGAGTTGGCCAAGAGCAGTGAGGACGACGCGCTGGTCGGCCGCACGTACGCCACGTTGATCCGCGTCGCCCTGGAACTGGTGGTGGTCGAGGAGACGGTGCGCTGCCGGGTAGGCGAGGAGTGGCAGATGCGCCCGGACAACGAGATCGCCGTGGCCCTGACGCGCGCCGAGTACGAGGAGCTGATCCGGGAGAAGCACCCCGCGCTGCTGGTCGACGCCGAAGGCGACCGCGAGCAGGCCGAATACATGATCACCGAGTGGGGGATGCGGCGGGTTTCGGACGTCCTCGAAAAGCGGGTGCGCGCCGTGCCGGTCGGCCCGCCGGTGCCGCTGGTCGACGAGTACCCGCCGCTGCGTCAGCGCCTGGGCAGCCGCGCCAACGGTCTGATGTTGCAGCGCTGTTCGGAGCTGGAAGAAGTCGTCCGCACCCCCAACGGCAGCCGGACCAAGCCGCTGGACGGGACCCGGCAGGAGCACACGGTGCTGGTGCCCGACCGTTTGTCACTCGAGGAGGCACTCGTCATCGCCGACCGCGAGTTCGGCTGGCACATGGGGGTCGCCGGGTGCCGGGCCCTGATCCAGAAGTACGAGGCGGACAAGGCCGACCGTGCCTTTCAGGCCCGCCTGGCCGCCATCCGCCGCAGCGACAGCGTCATCGACAAGATCGCCATGATGATCGACGAGGAGGACATCAAGAGGGAGTTGCCCACCGGTCTGCTGGCCAGTGAGATCTCCGAGACCGGCCGTGAGCCCGATGCCCGCAGGCTGGCCGAGATGGCCTACAACGCGCACGACGAGTCGGTGCTGCGGGTGCATGCCAAGGACATCGCCACCCAGTACACCAACGCGCCGCGCTACTTCGACGGCAGCGCCTCGGCGCTGCGGTTCGTGACCGATCTGGGCTTTCCCGACTCCTTCGCCGGCGCCCGGGTGCCCTCCCCGCCGGCCAGGGAGGAGGCCCAGGGGCCCACGGAGTTCCCCGCTCTCCACGCCTACCAGGAGCGTCTGGCGTCGAAGCTGACCGAGCTGTTGACGCTGCCCACGCCGCAGCGGGCCATGCTCAGCCTGCCGACCGGAGCGGGCAAGACCCGTGTCACGGCCGAGGGCGTCATCCGCTGGATCCGTGAGGCGGGCACCCCGCAGGGGCCGGTCCTGTGGATCGCTCAGACCGAGGAACTGTGCGAACAGGCCGTGCAGTCCTGGAAGTTCGTGTGGGAAAAGGTCGGTGCGGACCAGCCGCTGGTCGTCGACCGGCTGTGGAGCAGCAACTCCGCCACCCCGGTCACCGGCCGCCCGCATCTGGTCGTGGCGACCGATGCGAAGTTGCGGGTCTGCCTGCACACGGACGAGTACGCGTGGCTGCGCCGGGCGTCCCTGGCGCTGGTCGACGAGGCGCATGTGGCGACGTCGCCCGAGTACACCAAGATTTTCGAGCAGCTCGGCCTGACCCGTTGGGAGACCTCCCGTCACCTGGTCGGTCTGACCGCCACCCCGTTCCGCAACGACGCCGAACGCACCCGGCAGCTCGCTCAGCGGTTCGGCAACCGCCGCCTGGACGAAGGAGTCTTCCTCGGCGAGCCCATTCCGAGCCTGCAGCAGCTGGGCGTGTTGTCGCAGGTCGAGCACCGCGAGCTGGACGGCGCGCGGATGCAGCTCAGCCCCGACGAGCTGCGCAGCGTCGAGCAGTTCAACGGCTTTTTGCCCAAGGGCGCCGAGCAGCGTCTGGCCGAGGACGAGACCCGCAACCAGATGCTCCTGGACGAGATCGCGACGATGCCCGAGGACTGGCCGGTGCTGGTGTTCGCCACGTCCGTCTCGCACGCCAAGTTCCTGGCCGCCAAGCTCGGCGACCGCGGCATCCGGGCGGCGGCGATCGACTCGGCGACTCCGACCGCCGAGCGACGCAAGCGCGTGGAGGCCTTCCGCAAGGGCCGGATCCGGGTCATCACCAACTACGGCGTGCTCACGCAGGGATTCGACGCGCCGGCGACGCGGGCCGTGGTCATCGCCCGTCCCGTCTACAGCGCCAACAGCTACCAGCAGATGATCGGCCGTGGTCTGCGCGGTCCCCGCAACGGCGGCAAGGGCACCTGCCTGATCCTCGACGTGCGCGACAACATCGTGAACTACGACGCGGGCCTTGCCTTCACCGAGTTCGAGTACCTGTGGAAGAAGGGACAGCAGTGACCGTCTCGGACGGGGTGGGCCTCTCGCTCACCCCCGCCCAGCTGTCCGTCGTGACCAAGCCCTGGGATGCCAGGACGCTGGTCACGGCGGGCGCGGGCGCGGGCAAGACAACCACCCTCACCTACCGGCTGGAGCACCTGACCGGCACCGAGGAGCTGTTGGCGGGTGAGATTCTCGTGTTGAGTTTCTCCCGCGCCGCCGTGCGCGAGCTGCGCGAGCGTGTCGACAAGCTCGCCACCACCGCCCGCCGGGTGCGGGCCCAGACCTTCGACGGCTGGGCGCTGTCGGTGCTGCTGCTGGAAAACCCCCAACGCGACGACCTGGGCGGCACCGGCTTCGACCAACGCATCGCGATGGCGACCGAGGCAATCGAACGGGGCGTGCTGGATGCCTCGGAGCAGGGTGTGCCCGCGCACGTCGTCATCGACGAGGTGCAGGACCTGGTGGGCGTGCGCCGCGACATGGTCGAGGCGCTCCTGGACCGCTACGCGGACAATTGCGGCTTCACCGTGGTCGGCGACGCCGCGCAGGCGATCTACGGCTTCCAGGTCGCCGACCCCGACGAGCGCGCCAACGAGACGAATCTCTTCTTTCGCTGGGTGCGCGTTTCGTTCGGCGACGACCTGGTCGAAGTGACCCTCGCCGACAACTTCCGCGCCCGCACCCAAGAGGCCCGTATCGCGTTGCCGTACGGGCCCAGGCTGCAGACCCTGCCGGCCGACCGGGGCGAGGCGGCCAAGGAAGCCGAGGCGGTGTATGCGCAGCTGCGCTCCGACCTCGCCCTCGCCCCCGACTTCGGCACCCTCGATGATGCGTTCACCCTGGCCTCGTTGCGGCAATTCCAGGGCACCACCGCGATCCTGTGCCGCGACAACGGCCAGGTCCTGCACCTGTCGGAACGGTTGCACACGCTGGGGGTGGATCACCGTATCCAGCGCTCGCCCCGCTCGCGTCCCACACCGGCGTGGGTGACCCAGCTGCTGCTGGCGACCAGCGCCGCCCAGCTGACCGAGGACCGTTTCCGCGACCTGGCTGTGCTTGCGCCCGCCTGGGACTCCGCACGCACGTGGCATGCGCTGCGGCGCTGCGCCGCCGGTGCCCGCGGCACCTTCGACCTCGAGGCGCTGCGCCGAGCCGTTGCCGAGGGCCGGCTGCCCGACGAACTGACCGCGCCCCCTTCCCACCCACTCGTCATTTCCACCGTGCACCGGGCCAAGGGCCTGGAGTTCGACCGTGTCCTGATCGTCGAGCCGCCCGCGCCGTCCGAATGGCGCGGCGAGCACGCGGACCCGCCGGCCGAGGCGCGTCTGCTGTACGTGGCGATGACCCGGCCGCACGACGACGTCTACCGGCTCGCCCGCCCGAACACCTGGATGATGCGCAAGCACAAGCCCACCGATCGGTGGTACGTCGGCGGCCGAGAGCCGTACGCGCGTAACGGAATCGAGGCGGGCGACCTGGATGTGTGCCACGAGGCGCCCGCGGGCGCTGACGATCCGATCGGCGACCCCTTGGCCCTCCAGCAGTACCTGCGCGAGCGAGTGCACGGCGGCGACGCGGTGGAACTGCGCCGGCTGCACGACCTGCCCGCCTCGGCCGTCGAGACCCCGCCGTATGGGATCTTCCACGACGGCCGGCCGATCGGATCCGTCTCCGAGCGTTTCCGCCACGACTTGTGGCGCCTTTTGAAGATCAATGCGGGGTGGAAGGTCGAGCGGTGGCCGTGCCGCGTCACCGGGCTGCGCATCGACACCGTGGAGAGTGTCGCCGGTTTCCCCGCTCTCACCGAGCGCCTGGGCCTGGGCGACAGGGGCGTCTGGCTCGCCCCGCGCCTGTGCGGCCTGGGCCGCTTCGATTGGACCCACGCCGAATCCGTCCCGGAAGGACACCACCACCCGTGACCGCACCGTCGCCGCACACGGCGCACTACCAGCTGCGTTTTGACCTGCGCGCCGCGCTGCGCAAGGACCTGCTCGGCCCGCACGGGGGCGAGCAGGAGGTCCTCACCGACGACGCGCCGATCACCGCCTACCCGATCGGCGTCCTCTTCCCCCAGCCCTCCGCCGACGACATGGCCCCGCAGCAGACATTGACGCTCGACGCGGAGGACGGCGTGGGCACCCCGCCCGACGTCGTTGCCGGCGACGACGTGGAGCAGGGCGCCACCGACCTGGGCATCGCGCTGGCCAATCTGCGCAAGCCCTCCTCCATGGGCTTGACCTTCGCCGTCGATGCGACGGTGTCCCCGCAGGTGACGGTCACGGTCACGGCGGCCCGCTACGTTCCCGAGGACGAGGCGGGCAACCGGATCGAGCCGCGCCGCAGCGAGGCCCGCAGCACCGAGCGGCAAAAGGAGCGCTGGCGTCGCGAGGTGCTGGTGTGCGAGCCGGGCGAGTTCGACGTGCGATGGCCGGGTTCCGTCAAGGGCGTGCTGTGCGACGGCCTGGAATGGCGGGCCCTGGTGCGCCCGGCCATCCAGGGCACGGTCACGGTCACGGTGACGGTGGTGAACACGCTGACGGCCGGCGAATTCGACCTGCAGGACGCCTACTGCTTCTTCCAGCCGGAGGTGAGCGTCCACGGCGCACAGGGCACCCGTCCCTTCGTGGAGCGCCCCGCCCGCCTCGGCCCGGTCGACGACGAGCAGGCCCTGAGCCGGCTTCTGCACCGCCACGCCCCCGTGTTCGCCACCGGCCACGGCACATCGGTCGCCTGGGACTGGCAGGCGCCGCCGCTGCGCACCCCCATGCCCGAGCGAGCCGCGGTCGCCTCGGTGCGCACCGAGTTCGTGCCCACGCACGACGTGCTGCTGACCGACTCCAACCCGCACATCGACGACCGGGCGCTGACCATGCACAGCCTGGGCCACGGCACACAGCAGGACGTGGTGGCCGCCCTCACCCGCCTGCTGCAGGGTTATCAGGAGTGGATCGAGGCGCGTGAAGAAGAAGCCCGCGCCCTGGCCGGCACGCCCCACGAGGCGGCTGCGCGGCGGCAGCTGGAGCTGTGCCGCCTGGCATTGGGGCGGATGCGGCGCGGCGTGGCCTTGCTGGGCGACGACCGCAAGCCGCACGTCTTTGCCGCCTTCCGGTGGGCGAACCAGGCGATGGCACAGCAGCGGGCGCGCACTGCCTGGATCAAGCAGGGCAGAAGCGGCCAACCGCAGGTCGAGGACGGCAGGTGGCGGCCCTTCCAGATCGCGTTCATGCTGCTGTGCCTCGAGGGCATCGTCGATCCCAACCACCAGGACCGCGAGGTCGCGGACCTGCTGTGGTTTCCCACCGGCGGCGGCAAGACCGAGGCCTACCTCGGGCTGATCGCGTTCACCACGTTCTGGCGCCGACTGCGCGACGGGGCGCGCGGTGGTGGAGTGACCGTGGTGATGCGCTACACCCTGCGTCTGCTCACGCTCCAGCAGTTCGAGCGGGCCGCGGCACTGATCTGCGCGATGGAGCAGGTGCGCGCCGAGCACGAGGCGCAGTTGGGCACCGAGCCCATCTCGCTGGGCATGTGGGTGGGCAAGTCGGCCACCCCCAACGATCTCGAGCGTGCCCAGGACCGCCTGGACAAGTTGCGCCGCGAGCCGGGCAAGTCCCTGCAAAAGGAGAACCCGGTCCAGCTGCAAGCCTGCCCGTGGTGTGGCCAGCCGCTGACCGCCTTCGACTACGAGGTCCGCGAAAGCACCCACCGCATGATCGTGCGATGCCCGAGCACGAGCTGCGCCTTCCACACCGGGCAGGGACTGCCCGTCCACCTGGTCGACGAGGCGGTCTACGACGCACATCCCACCCTCGTCATCGCGACCGTCGACAAGTTCGCCTCGATGCCGTGGCGCCCGGCCACGGCCGCGCTGTTCAACCGGGACGAGCCGGGCGGCCCGCGCCCGCCGGAGCTGATCGTCCAGGACGAACTGCACCTGATCTCCGGACCGCTGGGGACGTTGACCGGCTTGTACGAGACGGCCGTGGACGTACTGGCGGACCGCCCCAAGGTGGTGGCGTCGACGGCGACCATCCGCCGGGCCACCGAACAGGTCGGGGCCCTGTTCGACCGTCGCACGGCCCAGTTCCCGCCCGCCGGCCTGGACGCACGCGACTCCTGGTTCGCCGTCGAGACGCCACGCAAGGACAAGGCATCCCGCCGCTACATCGGGCTGCTCACCCCGAGCACCAGCCAGGCGACCCTCCTGGTGCGCACCTACGCCGCCCTGCTGGACGCCGCCGCCCGCGCCGAGGCCGATCCGAAGGTCAAGGACGCGTACTGGACCCTGGTGGGCTACTTCAACAGCCTTCGTCTGCTGTCGGCCGCCGAACTGCAGGTCCTCGACGACGTCCAAGACCGCCTGGAACTGCTCGGCACGCGCGCCCTGGCCACACCCCGCACCGCGGCCCAACTGATCGAGCTCAGCAGCCGAGCCGACTCCAGCGCCATCCCCCGTCATCTACGCCAACTCGAACGACAGTTGCCCGACCCCGACACCCTGGACGTACTGCTCGCCACGAACATGATCTCCGTCGGAGTCGACATCGACCGGCTCGGCCTGATGGCAGTCATGGGCCAGCCACAGACCACCGCCGAATACATCCAGGCCACCAGCCGCGTCGGCCGCCGCCACCCCGGCCTGGTCGCCGTCATGTACAACTCGGCCCGCTCCCGGGACCGTTCGCACTACGAGGGCTTCCCCGCCTTCCACTCGGCCCTGTACCGGGAGGTGGAGTCGACCAGCGTCACCCCCTTCTCCTCACGCGCCCGCGACCGAGGACTGCACGCCGTCGTCGTCGCCCTGGCCCGGCTGATGCTGCCCGCCGCCCGTCCCAACGAGGCCGCCGCCCACATCACGGGGTTCGTCGACGATCTCAACGCCCTCGTCCGCCCGTGCATCCTCGCCCGCGTCGACGCGGTCAACGATCTCGAGCGCAAGGCGACGGCCCAAAGCTTCGACCAGTTCGTGCAGTGGTGGCTCGACGAGGCAGCCGACCACCCCGAGCTGGTCTACGAAGCCAAGCGCGGCTCGCACCAATCCGCCCTGCTCGCCGGCTTCGACGACGAGGACCCCGAGACGGCCGGCTGGTCCACCCTGTGGAGCCTGCGCGACGTCGATGCCGAATCCACCCTCTTCCTGGAGCACTGACCACCATGACCCCGCCCCCTCCCCCGCGCCGCCGACGCGGCACCGGCGCCGCCGTCGTCCGTCCCCGCAAGCTCGGCGGCATACGACGGTCCCAGATGGTGACGACCTACGGCGTCGGCGCGATGATCGCCGTGGACAACGAGTCGTTCATCGTCGCCGGTCTCGACTCCTGGGACATCTCCCAGGCCCCCGAGGTCCTGGAGCGTCGTCTGGCCCGCCTGCTCAAGGTGCGCTCCTTTCGACAGCCGCCCGCCCCGGACCCGGACCGGGCAACGGACGGGGTGCACGTCCGCCGATTCCCGAACATGTACTCCTGCCCCAAGTGCGCCACGCTTCAGCCGTTCTACAAGTTCAACTCCCCGCCCCGTACGGCCCGTTGCGGGACGTGCGAGGAGGACCTCGTGCCCTCCCGCTTCGTCCTGGCCTGCAACAACGGCCACATCTCGGACTTTCCCTACTGGCGGTGGGCCCACCGCGGCAGCGGCCACACCGGCGGCCTGTGCGGCGGCACCCTCTCCCTGGGCACCAACGGCAGCACGGCATCCCTGCGGTCGATCGTCGTCTCCTGCAGCTGCGGCGTGCCGGACGTGTCGATGGAGGGCGCCTTCCGCAGCCGCGTCCTGAAGGATCTCGGCATCCGCTGCGAGGGCGGCCGCCCGTGGTTGAAGGACGCACCCCCCGAGGGGTGCGACCAGGCACCACGGGCCATGCAGCGAGGCTCCTCGGCCGTGTGGCATCCCCAGGTCGCCAGCGCCCTGTCCATCCCCCCGTGGGGCGAGGGCCTGCACAAGCTGGTGGAAAAGCACAAACTGCTCGGCGCCTCCGAGGACACCATCCGCTGGTTCGCCAAAAACCACGCCGCCCTGCTCAAGAGCGTCGACGCCACGGCAGAGGACATCATCCATCTCGTCCAGGCCATCGAGGACGACGACGCAACGGCCGACCAGGACGACACTCCCACCCCCAAGGCCCGCAGCGCGCTTAGGCAGGAGGAGTACATCCGGCTGGTCCGCGGCAACCCCGAGCGGTACACCGCCGAGTGGCAGCCCTTCGTGTGCGAAAAGCCGCTGGGCTCCCCGTCCGTGCTCAAACCACTGGGGCTGCGCGACACCATGCTGGTCAAGCGGCTGCGCGAGGTGCGAGCCCTGGCGTCGTTCATGCGCGGCGACCTGCCCTCCGACGCGGATCCCGCCCACCGCACGGCGCCGCTGACCCTGTCCGACGACATCGACTGGCTCCCGGCCGTGGAGGTGATCGGCGAAGGCGTGTTCCTGCGCCTGGACGAAGACAGGCTGCGTTCCTGGGAGAGCGATCCGACGGTGATCGCCCGCGCCCGACGCATCCGCGACAATCACCTGACGCTGCTCCAGCGTCGCGCCACCGCCTCCAAGCCCCCGGGACACAAACAGCAGGACAAGGAAGAGATCGACTCACCGGTCACTCCCCGCTACCTCCTGCTCCACACCCTCGCACACATCCTGATCAACGAGTGGAGCCTGGACGGCGGCTACCCGACCTCCGCCCTGCGCGAGCGCCTGTACTGCGACGACGACATGGCAGGCCTGCTGCTCTACACCGCCACCAGCGACTCGGCCGGCAGCCTCGGCGGCATCGTCGCCCAAGGCGAACCCGACCGCCTGGCCCACACCCTCCAAGCCGCCCTCGCCCGCACCGCCTGGTGCTCCAACGACCCGCTGTGCATGGAGTCCGAGGCCACCGGCATCGACAACGTCAACCTCGCCGCCTGCCACGCCTGCGTCCTGCTGCCCGAGACCAGCTGCGAAACCAACAACAGCTTCCTCGACCGGGCCATGCTCATCGGCACACCGACCGGCACCGTGCCCGGATACTTCCACGACCTCATGTAAGGCCCCGCCGGGGGTGGGGGCGAGGCAAACCCGCCGCGACCCCACCCCGGGCCCGCTCTCAGCGTCGTCGGCGCCGCTCTTCCACCACCGCACGCACTCGCTCCGCCGCCTCCAACGGTGACTCGTGCTCCCACACCCGCACCGCCAGCCATCCGGCCTGCGCGAGCCGCACATCGGTGTCCGCGTCCCGTACCCGATTCCCCTCGATCTTGCCCCGCCAAAAATCCGCATTCCGCCGCGGCCAGGTGGCATGCTCCGGACACCCATGCCAGAAACAGCCATCCACGAACACCGCCACCCGCGCCGGCCCGAACACGATGTCCGCCTCCCGACGCACCCCCTTCACCGGCCGCCGATGCACCCGAAACCGCAGTCCCGCCGCATGCAACGCACGACGCAAGGCCAGCTCCACCTGGGTGTCCCGGCTCTTTTGCCGGCTCATCCGCGCCCGGACCTGTGCCGTCGTCTCCAACGCCTCCACCCAGACATTGTCCGCCCACCCGATCCACGCGAACAGCGCCGCCAGGTCCAGGTTGCGCAAGCCCTCAACAAATACGCGACCCCGACACCAACCGGGTCACGCCGCGCTGCCTCCCAGGTCGGAGCCGTCGTGGACGCAGAAGGAATGCCAGTCGAAACAGTGCAGGCCGCCCGAGGGTGCCGCACCCGCTTGCCCAGCCGTAACTGGTTTGGTGGTCCTGGCGCACTGAGTTGATCTTGGCGTCCAACTCGTTGATCATTGGATCTCGTGTCCGACACCCCGCCGCTGCCGAGCTACGCGGAACTGATTGCACTCGTTGGCGAGTTGAGGGCCGAGCTGACGGCCGCCCGGGCCGAGATCGCTGAGCTGCGCGCGGAGAACGCTGAGCTGAAGCGGCGTCTGGGGATGAACTCGAAGAACTCCTCCAAGCCGCCGTCCAGCGACGGGCTGGCGAGGCCGACGTCGCTGCGTAAGCCCTCGGGCCGAGGCCCGGGCAAGCCCCGCGGCGGCGCCGGGGGCGCGCTGATGCAGGTCGACGAGCCCGACGCGATCGAGGTCCATTCCCCGACCGCCTGCCTGGGCTGCGCGGGTGACCTGACCGGGGCCGAGGTAGTCTCCATCGAGCGGCGGCAGGTCTTCGACCTGCCCGAGATCCGCCTGCGGGTGACCGAGCACCGCATCGAACACCGCCGCTGCGCCTGCGGGCAGGTCAACGCTGCCGCCACCCCTTCCGACGCCCCCGCCGCCCCGGCCCAGTACGGGCCGCGGCTGAAGAGCCTGGCGGTCTACCTGCTCACTCGCCAGCACCTGCCCTATGAGCGGTGCGCCGAACTGCTGGCCGACTGCCTGGACGCGGATGTGGCCACCGCGACTCTGCTCGGGTGGGCCGGGCAGGCCGCCGAGGCAGTCGCCCCGCACACCGAGGCCGTGCGGCAGCAACTCATCGAGTGCGAGGTGGTCGGCTTCGACGAGACCGGCACCCGGATCGCGGGGCGCACCTGCTGGGTACACACCGCCTGCACCCGCTCGCTGACGCTCTACCAGGTCCACACGAAGCGCGGCGTGAAGGCGTTCGAAGCCATGGGCGTCCTACCGCACTTCACCGGCATCGCGGTCCACGACGGCTGGAAGCCCTACAAGACGTACACCGACGCGGTCCACGCCCTATGCAATGCCCACCACCTGCGCGAACTGGCCTCCGTCGTGGACAACGCGCCTGCCGGCCACCCCGAGGACTGGGCCGAAGAGCTGGCCGCGCTGCTGGTGGACACCTGGGACGAGATCAAGAACATCCAGACCGCGCACCCTCACGCCACCGGCTTCACCGTCGACGCCCTCGAACGCCTCACCGCCCGCTACGAGGAGATCATCGCCGCCGGACGGACCCTGCACCCGCCCCGCGCCCCCGGCGAACCACGCCGCAAACGGGACAAGGCCGCGAACCTGCTCGACCGCCTCGACACCGAAAGCCACCAGGTGCTCCGGTTCGCCTTCGACTGGCGGGTGCCCTTCGACAACAACACCAGCGAGCAGGCCATCCGGATGGCCAAGATCCAGCAGAAGATCTCCGGCGGCTGGCGCACGGCACCCGGAGCCGAGCGCTTCTTCGCCGTGCGCGGCTACCTATCTACCGCCGCCAAGCAGGGCCGCAACCTGCTCGACACCATCACCCGACTCTTCGACGGCCGAGGCGCCTGGATCCCCACCCCAGCCTGACCACCAAACCAGTCACGCCCAGCCTTGAGCGACCCGAACAGACGACCCACGGCATTCACCCCTCGAGGGCACGTCGCACGGCTGCGGTTACCTGATGCATCCTCGGATACAACGCCGGAACCGTCGACGGCGTCGTCGGCCCCAACACCATCCGCGCCCTGCAGCGCTTCCTCATCGACATCGGCTACGACACCGGCGGCGTCGACGGCGTCGCCGGAACCAAGACCAGGGCCGCCTGGAAGGCGTTCTCCCACCTCGGCGGAGGCTAGTGCTGACCACCCGTCACGGCGTACGACGGCGACCTGCACCCCGTAGGCGTTCTTCCCTCCCGTGGCCTCCACATCAACGGAAGACCAGCCAGTCGTGGGCGAGCAGGCCGCCCGCCGCCTGCGGCCCGGGCCTGCCGCACGGTGCTGTACGACGACGACGGCGATGGCCGCGACGAGCCACTTTTCGGATGCCTCTGTCTGCAGCGGAGGCCGACTCTACGATCAGACTCTTGCCGCCTTCCTCACAGGGGGCGGCCACGGGCAAACGATCATTGACCACGATCGCGAGATCACAGGGGTGGCAGCACGTGACAGATCAGCCAGTGTTTGTTCTGGGCTCGGATCTGCAGGCCCTGGAGCCGGCCGCATTCGAAACCGAGGCGGAGTTCCAAGAACTTCTCGCGCGCCATCCCAGGATGCTGGACTTCGGCTCGCTCGCTGATGGCCAGCCGCTCAGACTCATGCTGGTGGCATGGGAGATGGGTGTCGCAACGAGCGCAGATGGTGCGCCGGCGTACTGGCTGGACTACCTCTTCGTCGACTCCGACGGGGTGCCAACGCTGGTGGAGGTGAAGCGGGCAAGCGATACGCGTATCCGGCGCGATGTGGTGGGCAGATGCTGGACTACGCGGCGAACGGGGCGCGCTACTGGCCTGGAGCCCTGCTTCAGCGCTCTTTCGAGGAGACCTGCGCCGCGGACGGCCGGGCGTTGGAAGAGGCGTACGGGGAGCTCCTCGGCGAGCGCTCCCCGGAAGAGTTCTGGGCAACGGTCGAGGAACGGCTGGCCGCCGGTCAGATGCGGCTGCTGTTCGTCGCGGACCGGATCCCGCTGGAGCTGAGGGCGATCGTCGAGTTCCTGAATCGGCAGATGCGGCAGACCGACGTGTACGCCATCGAACTGACCCAGTACCGAGGCAACGGAGACCTCCGCGTCCTGGTGCCGCGCATCCACGGGGAGGTCGCCACGGCAGCGAAGTCCCCTTCCAGCCGCCGTACCACGCAGAGGACCAAGCGTGCCGACATGGACGCGGCGCTCCGCACGCGTCTCGCCCCGCAGCTGAGGCAGATCGCGACGGCACTGCTCGATCACGCGGCAGCCAGGGGACGGTTGGAGGGCGGATACGCCACCTACCCGAGCATGTCCGTCTACTACCCCGTCGCCGGGCGGCAGGTGCCGATCTGGACGCTGTCCCTGTATGACAACCGTTCCTAAGGACTGAGCATGGGTTGTATGGGCTCAGTCGGACGCTCCGAACGGTGTTGGGCGTCCTGGTCTCCCGCGTTCGCGCCGCGTCTGGTCCCAGTGGATCGTGTCCGTGGTCCGGGGATGCGGGGGCGGGTTTCCTCACGCCCTGGGGTGCCGCTTGCGGCCTGGGCGGTCCGATGCCCCACACGATCGCTCTGGTCGTGTGGGGGCGGTGCCGTCCGTCGCCGGATGCGGTGCCCCAGGGCGCGCCTGCCGATCGCGATGCTCGCGGCATCGTGACGGGTGGTTTTCCTGGTCGTGTGGGTGAGGGGTTTCTGCCAGTGTTGGGCGCCCCACCTGCTGGTGTAGGCGGGGTCGACGGCGATGATGGGGATGCCGAGTTCGGCCGCCATGCTGACGAGCCGGGCCCGCAGCTTGGATACCGGCATGCCGGAGATCACCTGCCTGAACCGCTTCCGGCGCCCGTGCTTCTCCCGGGTTTTCTCCGCGCTGAAGTCGAGGTCTTCGATCGCGATCGACACCCCGTGGCGTTTTGCCCAGTGCAGGAGCCGGATCAGTGCATGCCGTACCTGGGCGTCACGATGCATCGCGGTGCCGGACAGGTCGTAGAAGAACCGGCGGGGTTGGCCGCATGGGTTGCCGTGCTGATCGAGGCGCCAGGCGGCGAGGTGGTCGGCGTTGGTATCGACGCCGATCAGGCCGCCTGCGCGGGCGTGGGACAGGGGGACGGTCTTGATGGGTGGGATGGTCCAGGAGGCGGTGAGGTACCAGCGGGCGCGGTCTGTGTCGTAGTGGATGCGGTAGGCCACGGCCCGGTTCGTGGTGATGCGGTCGGCCCACTCGTCGCTGCGGTGGTGGAAGAGGGCAGCGCCGGTGAGCGTATACCGGCCATGCGGGGCGTTGGCGAGGTGGGCGAGCGGAGCAGGGAGCTTGAGGGAGATCTCGCCGTCCGGGGTGACGCGGATGGTCTCGTTGCCGAACCGCTTGCCCGATTCCCCGTCCGCCTGCACAAACCAGCGCGATGCTTCCCAGCGTTGCCGCCACTGGGCCTGCGTGAGCTGGGCGGCCTTGAGGTTGTGCCGGTGGCGTGCGAGCCGCTTCCCGCCGCGCACGATGCGGACGCGGCCAACGGCGCGGTCGGCCTGCTCGGCACGCAGCCGGTCTTGAAGGACCTGCAGGCGCCGGGACTTGGCGAACCACTCCGTGGCGCTGCGGTAGCCGCCCGGCGCCCGCCTGCTTCCCTTCTCGCCGATCGGCAGGGACAGGCGGTGCGCGATCGTCCGCACGCCCACCTGAAGGCTTTGAATGTGCGCGAGTTGGGCACGCCTGGACAGCGCCCACTGATCATGCGTGGCCTTGGTGATACTCCCGGCCCAACGCGACGAAGACTCCTCCGTCAGGGCTCGCTTGCGCTCCGCCCACCTCTCCGCGGAGTGCTCCAGGCCGTCGGCGCACCGGCGTTTGAGGTCCTTCGAGGCCAGCGAGCCAAGATGGGCGCCCACCAGGCGCAACACCTCCTCGTCGGCGGCGCTCAAGTGGCCCAGACGGGTCCGGATCGCCACGCCCGACGGGCCAACGGCCACGAAGGGAGCAGCGATCGTGCGCAACGACTCACCACGCATCGATGTACTCCCCTCCATCACGCTTGATCGGCAACAGGAAGAACGGTACGGGCGGGCACTGACATCAGTGCCCGCCATATGACGTGTGCGCGCTGCAACACCACCAGCCAGTACATGCTCCTGCACACTCACACACGCTCCTGTACATCCGAAAACGACCAGTTCGCCACCCTCCCAAGGAAGAACTCGCTTTCAGCTTCGGATCGGTCACCCATCACCTCGGCCTTGAGCGGGCGGCCGCGTTCGCGCAGTCGCTGCCGGCTGTTCCTGAGTTGGAGAAGAAGCTGGAGGTGCAACGGCAGAAGGGCTACAGAGGCTGGCCTTCGGTCCCGCTGAGCGCCCTCGCTGACCAGCCCGCTGCCGTAGAGGGCATCCTGGCCGCGATCCAGCAACTCGTGGACGGCGAGGAAGCCTCCGCCTGATCGGCTGGCGGTGATGGGTGCCTCGTCACCGCATCGGTGCGGCCCTCTGGGAGTGCTCGAGCGTGCTGGGTGCAGGTCATGCAGCGTGCGCTGCGGGGCGCTTGAAGACCTGTCGCTGGTGCCAGTCGACGTACTGCGCATCGATGGCCGAGTGGCCGGGCCGAGGCGTCGCAACACGGCTGCCGTGCAGGGCGTCGATGGACTGCCCGGCCGTGCTGCGGGCGACGTACCAGCGGGAGACCTGGATCCGCAGATCCGGGAGGAGGCCCAGCACACCGAGGTCGAAGAGTGTGGTGCAGGGAGCACAACGCCAGCCCGTTGTTGACCTCGTCCGGGCCGTCTTGGCTGTGCCAGCGCACGTGGGCGGCCTCCAAGCCCACCGGATTGCGGCCGATGGCGCCGTCGAACCCGCAAAAGGCGCACGCGTAGGCGTAGGCGTGCAGGACGTCCTCGACGAAACCCGGCCGCCGTGCCCGCTGCACTCTCTGCCCCGGGACGGAGATCGCATGCGCAGCCCAGCTGGTCAGCTCGAGGCCGACAGCGTCACAGATGGGTGCTTCCAAAGCCGGGGTGAAGTGCTGCTGAAGCAGGAGCCCGGCAGCCGCCGCCACGGTGCCCGGGTCGGCTAGCAGCCTCTCCACTTCGGGGCGCATACGGCCATGGGCGCCTTGGGCGCGCAGCCACCCTCGCCGATCCGGATCGGTCGGAGGTATCGGTCGGCCGGCGCTGTCACGCAGGTCCCACAGGGTGCGTTCCAGGTGCACGAAGGGCATCGCGGCCCGCTGCTTGGCCTGTGACGGGTTGGTCATCGCCGGACCGAAGTCGTTGATCAAACGGCTGACCGGGTCCTCGGCTTCGTCATACGTGACCGCGGTACTCCCTGAGGTGACGAACCGGGCCAGCAGCCACAGCACCAGCAACGGCTTGTGCGGCGCGCGGACCGCTCCGATCCGCGCCTGCCGCAGCCCCGCAAGGGTGCTCAACAATTCGTCCCGCGTCATCACGACGGCCACCCTGCCATGTCCTCAAGGTCGCGCTCGCCGCGGGCTGTGTGCACGCAACAGGACGTGCGCACACGCCTGGTGTCACAAGGGCGGTTCGCCACTCCAGCCGCCGGTTGAGTGCTTCACACCGCCCGGCTGTGAATCTCAGCTCGAGCAAAAGACATCATTCGAGAGAAACAACAGACTCCACACGCTTTACTATCTCTATGCCGGGCTACGTGCAGCAGTTAATGTCGCTGCCCCATAGCCGGCCCGAGAACACAGAGCGCTTGGCTCCGTACGTCTGCGCTCACCAACCTGGCACAACCGGCCAGGCACCAAAGGAAAGGTTCACCACCATGTCGGAGAGCACGAGCGCTGTTACGGGGCTGACGTCGCAGTACGCCGCCCAGGTGACCGGCGACCTGGAACACAACGTCAAGGAGCAGGACCGCCTCAGCGCGGAGATTGCGGGATTGCAGGAGCAGTTGGCTGCTCTGCAGTCCGACCATTTGGTGCTGGTCAATGTGCAGCAGGCGCTGGGTATTTCATCGGCCCCCATTCCGCCTGCGGCCACCCCGGACAGCACCACGGTGCCTGCTCCTCGCACAAAGGCCGCTGCTGACACCGGTGCGGGCAAGCGGACGCGAGCCAAGAAGGCGGACACCGCCGCGCCCAGCCGCACCACGGCCAAGAAGCCCGCGGGCAAGGCCGCTGCCGTGAAGACGGCCCAGCTCACGCTGGTCGAACTCGTCCGTCGCCACCTCACCGGACACAGCGAACCGCGCTCCGCGGCAGACGTGACCACGGCACTGGCCACGGCCCACCCCGAGCGTGGCATCAAGGCCACCGTCGTGCGCACCACCCTCGAGGGCCTCGTCGCCAAGAACCAGGCCCGCCGCGCCAAGCAGGGCGCCTCCGTCTACTACACGGCCGCCAACGCAGCCGAGCAGACGGCCACCCTCGACCCGGAGCAGACGCAGTCCAAGCAAGCCGAGTAAGAACCGCCAGGCGGCGGGCTGTCGCGGCAGACAGCCCGGCTGCCTGCCGCATCACTGCCGACGCCGGAACAGGCCTCGGCGCTCGCGGCGACCCTGCAACCGGGCCGCCACCCATGCCTCGCAGGTTGCCTTCGCCAAGGAATTGAAGGACCGCAATGGCCTGCAGAAAGCAATGTATGCGGATCTGAAGGCGACGTTCGCGCTGTCCGCGCAGCCGGTGGTGCGGGCCGTGATGAAGGTCGTCGACGCCTACGCCACGCTCAAGACCAACCTGCGGGCGGGCAACCTGGGCCCGCCCACTCGAAGCGGTACCGCTTCGGCCTCGCCCTCTGCACCGATCGGTGTTGCGCCGCAGTCACGGCCGCGTGAACGGTGACTGTCGACGGCCGGCGGCAAGCGCACTGAGGCGGTCGCCGATGACGGAAACCCCCGGGCGGGACTCGTTCGCGTAATACGAGGGCTTGCGTCGGCGCAGCAGCGCCTCGCCGTGCTCGCTCCAGGTGAATCCGGGCTTGCGCAGCAGCTTTCGGAACACCGTGTCGACTGTCTCCGGGTGTGCGGCAGCCAGGCGGCGGATCGGCAGCGGTCCGATCGACTCCTCGCGCAGGTACGTGCGCAGCAGGTCCTGGTACTGCCTGCGGCCCCCGAGGGCCGGGTCCGCGAAGAGGTCTTGGAGCATTCCGTAGTCCGCGTAGAAGTTGAGCCCGTCGACTTGGTCGTAGATGACACCGATGGTGTCCGAGCCCGCCAGTTCCGGCGGCAACTCGAAGAGGGGCAGGTCCAGGCCGGGCAACCGCCTGCCTCGGGCGCGGTCGGGCTGTTTGGCGACGGCGGCCTCTTGGCGGTGGCGGTAGTAGGCGTTGAGGAGATCCTCGGCTTCGGCAGGCGGCAGGGTCAGTTCGTCGCCGCCGCAGAACTCGACGAACGCGGTCCGGTCCTCCCGCATCGCCTGCCACCCCTGCTCGACCTTCTGGGGGTTGCGGAAGACCAGTTCGGGTCGGCTGGTGGCCAGTTGGAGAGCGGCCTGGGCGATCTCGGTCGCGCTGGACTTGGGGTAGCTCGACATCGCCCCGGACACCAGCCACGCCCCGCCGGCCGAGTGAATCGGTACCAGGCAGGTGTGAAGGAAGCCCCCCTTGGACACTCCTCCAAACGCCGCCCGCCCGACATTCGAGTACGTGCGGTACTCCAGGTCGTCGACCAGGTTCAGCAGAACGACGGCATCCTTTTCCTTGCGCTGGATCTCGAAGATGCCCTCGACCGGGTCGCGCCAGCCGAGCAGCATCTCCCGGTCGAGGGCGGTCAAGTCCTTACGCCCGGCGACGAACCGGTCCACCACGGTCGAACCGTCCGGCAGGCGGTAGCGCAGGAGGAAGTGGTCGATGATCCGGATCGCCTCGCCCTCGTCCAGCTGCCGCTCAGGCCCTGCGGCCTGAAGCAGGAGGGGCGTCAACCACCGGTCGAAGCGGGCGCTCTGTCCGAAGGCGACCAGCTGCCCTTTCAACTCGGCGCTGCGCTCGATGAGGTCGGTCAGCGACCGTTCGCCGACTTCCCTGTGCGTGCCCTGTTCGGCGTCAGCCATGTCCAGCCCTTCCACACAAGCCGGTTCCGCATGGGTGCGCGGTGCCCGGCCTCAACCGGCCCAGTGACGGTACGCCTCGATCCACTGCGCACCCTCGGGCGCCGGGCTGGGCAACGGCAGATCCAGGATACCGATCGACTGACGCATGCGGCCGCGAGAACACAGGGCGACGATCCTTCCGTCCGGCGTGAGGTCAATGCCGCCCACGGTCACCTCGACGCCAAGAACCACAGTGGTGAAGGGCAGGTCGAGATGCTCCTCAAGCATCGTGAACAGACCGGTCAGCTGCTCGTCCTCGTTGTAGGCGTCGACAGTCGCCTCTTCGATCATAGCCTCGAGCTCAGCCGTACCCAATGCGCTCATGGGGCAACACTAACGACCTCGGACATCATGGTCGTATGACGGGTGGGGTGGATGTGCGGGCGGCGGCGGGCGAGTTCGACCGGGGCTCCGTGACGGAGGACGAGCGCAAGCAAGTGCTGTCCCTGTTTCCCCCGGAGGACTGGGGGACGCTGCTGCTGGAACGCTACGCCCTCGGGCAGGCCGCGCCCCCCGGGGCGGGGCCGACGTACTGCCGGCTCATGGAGTTCGGCACACCACGCCTGGGCAGTATCAAGGGCGGCAGTGCCGCCAAGCACATCATGTACCACCACGTCTCCGGCGAGTGGCGGCTGACCCGCTCCCCTACGCGGTATGGATCCCCGGGACGCCTGGACCGAACTGCGCGGACAGTTCGTGCAGGCATTCGACTCC
Source organism: Streptomyces sp. CA-106110 (assembly GCF_050936285.1). Lineage (NCBI taxonomy): Bacteria > Bacillati > Actinomycetota > Actinomycetes > Kitasatosporales > Streptomycetaceae > Streptomyces > Streptomyces sp. CA-106110. Next base: position 542,191 of record NZ_JBNJNB010000002.1, read on the forward strand.
GTGGCGGCAGGCTACTTCGACGCCGTGGACGATCTCGAACCACTGTGATTTGGGCCGACGTTGGTGACGAAGTCCCTCGCGACCTACTTCCCCGAGCACTTCCTACCCATCTACGCCGCGGAGCATCTACGCAGGTTCGTCACCCTGCTGGGCGGAGAGGCAGAGACCGACGCACCCGCTTGGCGCAACAACCGCCGACTCCTGGAACTCGTGCGGTCCCACGAGGAGTTCCGGAACGGGACGGAACAGGAGGTGATGCACTTCCTGTACGCGCACTTCGATCCGCGTTCCCGACAGCGCACGATCTGGAAGATCGCCCCCGGTGAACGCGACCGGATGCGGGAGGAGTGCCGGGACGGCGGGTTCATCTGCATCGGGTGGGACGAGCCGGGTGACCTCGGCCAGTACCAGAACGACACCGAACTGAAGCAGGCCCTGGACGCGCACCGGCCCCGGAGCAGTGGGGGGGAAGTCTGACCCTCGCCCGTCGACTGCCGGCCTTCCGTGACCTGGAGGCGGGCGACCGGCTCGTGGCGAACCGCGGGGTCGACGAGGTCCTGGCCAGGCCACCGGCACGGTCGACGGGAGCTACCGCTTCGACCCGGAGCGCCCGGAGTTCCAGCACGTCGTCCCGGTGACCTGGGACGTCTCGCACGCACAGAAGCTGGCGAGTCCCCAGCACGGCTGGCGGTCCACCTTCGCCAAAGTCGACCCGGCCCTGTTCGCCAAGTTCACCACGCACGACGGCGACTCCGCCCCCAGTGCACGCCAGGCGCACGACGGCGCGCCGGTCGTGCTCCCCGAGGACGTGCATACCGTCCTGGACGCGCTGGCCTGCAAGGGTCAGGTGATCCTGCACGGCCCGCCCGGGACCGGCAAGACCCGTCTCACGCTCGGCGCCGCCCTCGCCCTGGCCGCCAGATGCTCGCCTGGCTCGCCGAAATCGGTCTGCCCGGCGCTACCGCGTGTGTCTCCTCCAAAGACGAGAGGCAACGGGATCCTGCACCGGGTGCGGACTGGCCTGCAGCAGTGGACCTGCTGGAGCGGTTCGCAGGAGGTGAGGGTTGGGAGCTGTTCATTTTCGGATGTGCAGGAGCGTGTGTGGGTGTGCACGAGCATGTACTGGTTCGTGGTGTTGCGGCGCGCGCACGTCGCGTGGCGGGCACTGTCAGTGCCGGCCCGTACCGTTCTACCTATTGCTGATCAAGCGTTGGGGAGGGGGTACATCGATGCGTGATGAGTCGCTGCGCACGATCGCTGCTCCCTTCGTGGCCTTCGGCCCGTCTGGCGTGGCGATCCGGACCCGTCTACTGACTTCGGCGTTTTGAGGTCAGGGCGGTGGTGAGTCGAGTTGGAGTCCGGTCTCGGTCATGAAGCCGTTGAGTGTTGCGGGGCGGTACTGCAGGCTCTTGAGCCGATTGCGGACCAGGGATTCCAGCCGGTCGACCGTACCGGCGGCGAGGTTGGCCAGACTGCGCTTGCACTGCGACCACACACCCTCTACCGGGTTCAACTCCGGTGCGTACGTGGGCAGGAAGAAGACGGTCAGCCACGGGCGGGCGGCCACCAGTTGCTGCATCGCCTTCGAGACATGGGTGCTGAGCCGGTCCCAGACCAGCACGATCGGCGCCCGCAGCAGTTGGTGGGCGCCATCGACCAGCCGCATGTAGTCGGTCTCCGACAGGCTGCGCCGCTCGCCCCTGCGGCCGTGATGGACGCGGATCCGGTAGCACAGTCGGGTCCGGGAACCGGGCCGCAGTGCGATCAGGCCCGCGATGGAGATGCGGCCCGACCGGCGGCCGGACACCGTCACCACCGGGGTGCGGCCCCGCCGGCCCCAGGTGCGCCCGGTGGGCGGCCGCTGACGCTGACCGGCCTCGTCCTCGAAGCAGATCCAGCCGCCGGTGGCCGCCTGTGTCCTTTTACCTCCGGCCAGGCGCCTTCCTTCCAGGCGGTCACCGCTGCCTCGTCGCGCTCGGCAGCCCGCCGGGCGGGCTTCTGCGGGGTGAAGCCGAGTCGGCGCATCAGCCGGGTCGCCCCCGAGACGCTGTAAGAGACGTGGAACTTCCGGCCGATCAGGGTCGCCACCCGGGCACCGGTCCACACCTGGTCCTCATCCCAGCCGTGCGCGGCCGGGCCCTGCTCCAGCATGGCGGCCAGCTTCCCGCGCAGGGCCGGGCCGAGTTTGCACCGCTGCCCGCCCGGCCCGGTGGAGGCCAGGGCCGCCGGGCCGCTGGCGGCCCAGTTCCGCCGCCACTGGTAGACCGACTTCGGCGACACCCGCAGCTGCCGGGCCACCTCCGGGACGCCGGCCCCGGCCGCGAACAGCTCGGACGCCCGCAGGCGTACTGCCTCACGCCGTGCACGCTCTTTGGCGTTCATCCCGCCACCGTCTGCGTACCTCATACCTCCCGGTCTACCGCCGCATCCGGAGGACGCCAACAGGACCAGCCCCAGCCTGACCTCAAAACGCCGAAATCAGTAAAGCACCTGAGCGCCGAGGACGAGGAGGTGTTGCGCCTGGTGGGCGCGCACCTTGGCTCGCTGGCCGCAAGGGACCTCAAACGCCGGTGCGCCGACGGTCTGGAGCACTCCACTCATACGTGGGCGGAGCGCAAGCGGGCCCTGACGGGGGAGTCTTCGTCGCGTTGGGCCGGGAGCATCACCAAGGCCACGCACGATCAGTGGGCGCTTGCGCGGCGTGCCCAACTCGCGCACATTCAAAGTCTTGAGGCGGGCGTGCGGACGGTCGCGAACCGCCTGTCCCTGCCGATCGGCGAGAAGGGAAGCAGGCGGGCGCCGGGCGGCTACCGCAGCGCACGAGAGTGGTTCGTCAAGTCCCGGCGCCTGCGGGTCCTTGAAGACCGGCTGCGTGCCGAGCAGGCCGACCGCGCTGTGGGCCGGGTCCGGGTGGTGCGCGGCGGGAAGCGGCTCGCACGCAACCGGCACCACCTCAAGGCCGCCCAGCTCACGCAGGCCCAGTGGCGGCAACGCTGGGAAGCATCGCGCTGGTTTCTGCAAGCGGACGGGGAATCGGGCAAGCGGTTCGGCAATGAGACGATCCGCGTCACGCCCGAGGGCGAAGTGTCCCTCAAGTTGCCTGCTCCGCTCGCCCACCTGGCCAACGCCCCGCATGGCCGGTATGTGTTCACCGGCGCTGTGGTCTTCCACCACCGCAGCGACGAGTGGGCCGACCGCATCACCACGAACCGGGCCGTGGCCTACCGCATCCACTACGACACAGACCGCGCCCGCTGGTACCTCACCGCCTCCTGGACCATCCCACCAGTCAAGACCACCCCGCTGTCCCACGCCCGCAAGGGCGGCTTGATCGGCGTGGACACGAACGCCGACCATCTCGCCGCCTGGCGGCTGGACGAGCACGGCAACCCATGCGGCAAGCCGCGCCGGTTCTTCTACGACCTGTCCGGCACCGCAAACCATCGTGACGCCCAGGTACGGCATGCACTGATCCGGCTCCTGCACTGGGCCCAACGCCACGGCCTGTCGATCGCGGTCGAAGACCTCGACTTCAGCGCGGAGACGACCCGGGAGAAACACGGCCGCCAGAAGCGGTTCAGGCAGGTGATCTCCGGCATGCCCGTATCCAAGCTGCGGGCCCGGCTCGTCAACATGGCGGCCGAACTCGGCATCACGATTGTCGCCGTGGACCCCGCCTACACCAGCAGGTGGGGCGCCCAGCACTGGCAAAAACCCCTCACCCACGCGACCAGGAAAACCAGCCGTCACGATGCCGCAAGCATCGCGATCGGCAGGCGCGCCCTCGGGCACCGCATCCGGCGACGGACGGCACCGCCTCCTGCCCACCAGAGCGATGGACAGCAGCATCGGACCGCCCAGGCCGGACACGGCACCCCAGGGCGTGAGGGAACCCGCCCCCGCATCCCCGGACCACGGACACGATCCACTGGGACCAGACGCGGCGCGAACGCGGGAGACCAGGACGCCCAACACCGTTCGGAGCGTCCGACTGAGCCTGTGCAACCCATGCTCAGTCCTTAGGAACGGTCTCGACCACTGACGCGGCGGCTTCAGCATCAGGCTTCCAGGTGGTGAGTGGACCCGTCGGAGGGGTCTTGGCACGCGACGGCCCCACCATTTATCGTCATGCAGACATTTATTGGGCAAGGAGCTCTGTATGGCTGTCAGCGACGTCCTGGGCGATATCGTCGCGCCCCTGAACACCGTGCTGTTCGACTTCGGCCGCGATGCGGTGACCTGGGCGGAGCTGCTCGGCTTCGCCACGGGCGCGGCCTGCGTCTGGCTGACCGTCAGGGCGAGGATCGCCAACTTTCCCGTCGGCATCGCCAATAACCTGTTCTTCCTGGTTCTGTTCTGGAGCGTCCAGCTGTACGCCGACGCCATGCTGCAGGTCGTGTACCTGATGCTGGCCGCCGTCGGCTGGTGGACCTGGCTGCGCGGCGGCGAGCGTCGCTCCGCCCGCCTGATGGGCCACGCCTCCGCGCGCTCCGTCGTCGTCTTGCTGCTGCTCGCCGTACCCGCGACCTGGGGACTGACCGTAGTGTTGACCCGCGCCCAGGACATCGCACCGTTCTGGGACGCCCTCACCACCGCACTGTCGCTGGCCGCCCAGTGGCTGCTGAACACCAAGTCCTACGAGAACTGGTACTTCTGGATCGCCGCGGACGTGGTCTACATCCCGCTGTACTTCGCCAAGGTGCTTTACCTGACTGGCATCGTCTACGTGCTCTTCCTGACGATGTGCCTGCTCGGACTGCGCAGCTGGCACCGGGAGCTGGCCGCCGGCCGGTCGACCGCTGCAGCGGAGCTGGTGCGCGCATGACGGCCCCCTTCGACCACGGACTGGTCATCGGCAAGTTTTACCCCCCTCACGCAGGTCACCACTTCCTGGTGCGCACTGCTGCGGACAGCTGCCGTCGCGTCACGGTCGTGGTGATGGCAGCCGACGTGGAGTCGATACCGCTGGCCAACCGGGTCGGCTGGCTGCGCGAGGCGTACGCGGACCGACTCCAGGTAGCCATCGCCGGCGTCGTCGACAACCTCCCGGTGGACTACAGCAGCGACAGCGTCTGGGCAGGGCACGTCGCCCTGATGCGTGAGGCGGTGGCCGCCGGAGCGCATGCGGCCGTCCCGGTGGACGCGGTGTTCACGTCAGAGCCGTACGGCGCTGAACTGGCGCGCCGGTTCAGCGCGGCGGACGTCCGCCTGGACGCTGCACGAGAGACTTTCGCGGTCTCCGGTACCGCGGTCCGCAGCGACCCGGTGGGCCGCTGGGACGCACTGGAGCCGCCGGTGCGGGCCTGGTTCGCCCGGCGGGTGGTGGTGCTCGGCGCCGAGTCCACCGGCACCACCACGCTCTCCCGCGACCTGGCGGAGGCACTGCGTATCCGTGGCGGTCCGCATTCGCTCACCCGGTGGGTTCCCGAGTACGGGCGCGAATTGACCGTCGCCAAGCTCGCGGTGGCCCGTGCGCTGGCCGCTCGCCGTGGCTTTCCGGAGCCCACTGTTTTCGACCTGGAGTGGAGCGACGCCGACTTCGAGGCCGTCGCCGCCCGCCAATCGGCGGAGGAGGAACGCGCGGCCCGAACGGGCGGGCCTGTGCTGGTGTGCGACACCGACGCGCTGGCCACCACCGTCTGGCAGGAGCGGTACGTCGGCCGGACCACCGAGGCGGTGCACATCCTCGCCAACGCTATGCCGCCCAGGGCGCTGTATCTGCTCACCGGCCATGAGGATGTGCCGTTCCACGAGGACGGCCTGCGCGACGGCGAGGAGTTGCGGCCCTGGATGACCGAGCGGTTCCGCAAGGTGCTGTCCGGTCGCGGCGTGCCCTGGCAGGAGGTGCGCGGCGATCGCTCGACCCGGCTGCGACTCGCCCTGGAGGCAGTCGCCCGGCTGCTTGAAGAGGGCTGGCGGCTGGCCGTCCCGCTCGGCTGAGGGCGGCGGCACAGCGCGATTGACAATGCCGACAGCACAACAGCGAATTCGGAACCTCCCGAGTCCACGCCGCAGCTGCCCGAGACGGGGGTTGTAGTCGTCGATGTCGCCACCTCCGCCGAAGACGGCCCGACGGTGGCCGCCTGGGTGTCGGCCGGCACGCTCCGCCTGGTCCTTACCGCTGCGGACGGGTCCTGATGGCTGTGATCGCGCTGGCCGGGTGCAGCGGTGCGCCGGGGGTGACCACGAGCGCTCTGGCACTGCTGCTGGCGTGGCCGCTTGAGCCGGGTCGGATGATCCTTGCCGAGTGCGACCCGGACGGCGGCGCGGTGTCGCACGGACTGTTGCTGGGCCAGCTCGGTGACCGATACGGGCTGCGGAATCTGTCGGTTGCCGCGCGCAAGGGTGAGTTCGGCGAGGCGTTCTGGCGGCAGCTGATCGATCTGAGCGGTGAGGACGGCCGGGACGAGTCCCCGCGGGATCGGCTTCTGCTGCCGGATATCACCGATCCGGCTCAGGCGGCGAGCCTGGGCCCGGTGTGGAAGGCGCTGGCGGTGGCGTTCCGCGGGATCGAGGCCGTCCGGCTCAGGGCGCCATGGAGTCACCGTTAAAGGCACTGTCCGTGTCCTTGGTCAGCTTAGGCCGCGACGCGCCCGGGCCGATCTGCTGGTCGCTGCGCAGCTCCCGTAGCCGCGAGAGCAGATCCTGCATGGCGGACATCGGCAGCGCCTGGACATATGCAGAGATGTCACCCCCGCCGATGTAGTCCGGAACGTCAAACTTCGCGAACTCGCGGACGATACGGATCATCGCGGCGTTCTCCGGCCCCAGCAGCGCCACCTCAGCCTTCAGGTCGAGGGCGACACGCCGGAACTCCTTCTGCGCCTCGTATTCGTCGATCCTGTCTTTGAGCTTAGCGTTCTCGACTTCCACCTCCAGCCTGTCGCCCTGCATCTCCGCGGCGAACTGCTCCTTGAACGCCGCATGCAACGAGGGGTCGTCGGGCATGAAGTTGCCCAGCCTGGTGTCCAGCACCTCGATGCCCCACCTTTCCAGAGCGTGCTTGACCTTGTCCGTGAGGTCCTTGCGGGTGTCGTGGTAGCGATTGAGGAACTCGCGTACCGAGCTCGTCGTGGCGATCTCGCTGAAATACGCGGCCACGGTGACGCCAAGGACGTCTCGCACGAACCGCTGCATCGGGGCGGGGTCGTCCACCAGGCCGCCCAGTCCCTGTGTGCGGACGCCGCCGAACTGGCTGACGAGCCTTGGCGCGATGCTCCGCGGGATCCGCAGGTTCTGGGAAATCTCCACGTGCAAGCGGTAGCCCTGCACGTTGACGGTGATCTGCCCGAGGTCTGCATCGTAGTTGGTGGCCTCATCGGTGTGCTTCTTGTGCCACTTCAGGATCAGCACGCGGGTCGGGATCAGCATCACACGCGCGAACCAGGGGTTGAGCGCGTAGCTGGTGCCCTCGCCGAGCGTCTCCTCCTGCACACCTCTGCAGCCTCCGTTGGCCAGGAACACCCATGGCAGGCGGAAGCTGCGGTGCCCGTTCACCCAGGGGGCGACCGTGGTAGTCGCGTCCCGTCCGGGCTCGGCCCCGTCCAGCGTGACCACCACACCCGTATAGCCCTCTTCGATCGAGACCTCCTTCAGGTGGGCCTCGGTCAGCCCGTCCCGGGAGGCTGCGACGTTGTCGACGGTGACGACCTCGAACAGCTCCGGATTGATGTCGTAGTACGCCCCGCCGCCGAGGACGGCGAGTTGTCTTCCCTGCTGACCACCGCCGAGCAGGAACGCCTGGCCGTCCTGAAAGTTGTCGCACTCCACATGGCGTCCGAATCTCTGGTCCGCTTGCCTGACCGTGCCGTCTTTCGCCTGGACCAGGCCGACCGTGCCCGCGGGCACATAAGTACGCGGCATCATCCGGACGGTGAACAGCCGGGTGTTGATGTAGTACGACTGGCCGCCGGCAAGGGTGGCCAGCTGGACGCCCTGCTCGCCGCCGCCGAGGAGGAACGCCTGGCCGTCCTGGAAGCTGCGGCATTCCACATGACGGCCGAGCGCGCGTCCGTCCGTCCGGGTACGGCCTTCGGTGGCCGAGACCAGGCCGATCATGCCCACCGGAACGTGCACTCGGGGCACGTATTCAACCGAGTGGATGAACGGGGTCAGCCAATGGAACCCGCTGGGGAGCAGGGTGCGTGCGAGCACACCTCGTGCGCCGGTCGGGTTGATCTGCTTGAACGCAGGGTCCGGGTGCGTCGGGCCGAATCGTCGGGTGATGATGCCGACGTGGCCGGAGGGCACCACGACACGCCCGGCCCAGCCCACCCAGGCAGCAACTCCGACCAGCACCACAAGGGGTATCACAACGTCCATGAGGCGGCCTTCCACTCTCGCAGCCGCGCGTGGACAGCCAGCACGGTCGCGCTCCAACGGTCATACCAGTCGGGATGGTTCTGCTGATGCGGGTCCCGCAATGTCGGGAAGAAGCCGGACCGCCTGCCTGGCCCGGCTTGTCGCACGAAGTCGCTGTACAGTCTGGGCACCGGGTCGTCCGGCGAGGCACGCCAGCCCAGCGCGGCACTTAGGTCGGGGAAGCGCGGACCGCGCCGCCCGGGGGCGGGTGCCAGTGCCAGTTGCCGTCGGAATCCCTGCCGCCCGTGGCTGTGGCCGGCCCGCACCGCGTCGATGCCGGCCAGCAGCTCCAACGGCACAGCGGTGGCGTGGCGTTCACTCAGCCAGCCCTGGGTGAGCCGGCCCGCCTCCTCCATGACCAGCCGCGTGGTCAGCAGGTCGGCGTGCTCGTACTCGTCCTCGGCGAGATGGGCGCGTAGCTGCTCGAGCGCGGCCGAAGCCGACACACGCACTACCGGGGGCGCCGGGATGCCGACACCCGTCGGGCGGGCGTCGGGCAGCTGGACCGGGCGGCCCTCGGCCACGTCCTTGTGAATTCTGCGCAACAGCTCGAGTTCCGCCTCATCGAGCAGCCCGCCGTCGCGGGCGTCCACGTGCCAGGTGGCGGCGAGATGGTAGTTGACCTCACCATGCAGCAGGACGGGGACGAACGGGCGGCCATGCACCTGGCCTTCGAGGATCATGCGGGTGATGTCGTCGGAGTCCTGGGACTCGGGGGTCATCACGACGACCACCGCCACGGCATACCGGAGCTGCTGCCGGATCGTCCAGAAGTGAGCGTCCCCCGGGCGCAGGTCGCCGACCGACCAAACCCGCAACCCCTCCGCTCTCAGTTGTCCGGCCAACAGCCGGCCGTACGCAGCATCGGCGGGCGCGTAACACACCACGAAGGCGGGCTGTTCCGGCGCAGTGACCGGCCTGGGCGCAGCGGGTTGGGCGCTCGCGAGATTGTCGTCGGGCCGCGAACTGCCCGCGGGGATGGGGCGGCCCGCGACAACGGCCGCGAGTTCGGCGACCTTCTCACGGAACGCCTGGCCGGTCGCCCCGCTGAAGTCGCGCCACACCCGGTTGGCGGCGAACGCAGGCGGCTGCGCCCGCTCGAGCAGAACCGGTATGAATCTCAGTCCACGTCCGGCAGAGGCGGTGGCCAACGCCGCGTACTCCTCCATGGCTCGGGGGAGCGTGCCGATGCCGGGCTGATCACAGCGATGCCGTGCGCGGCGGTAAGGAGAGCAGCGTCCACCTTGTGGACCACTACGTCGCCCGGTTCGATGCTCCACTGGTCGAAGAACAGCGACACCCCGTGTCCGGCCAGGTGTGCGGCCAGCATCCTGGCCCAGGCGGCATCCTCAGCGGCATAGGAGAGGAACACATCGTTCAACCTGCCGGACCTCCAGGGTGAGCGGTGGCACGGGCCGTCAGTTCCAGCGAGACCACGGTAAGGTCGGAATGCGCCATTCCACCCCGTTGTCACACAATCAACCCGACCGTGCGATCAGCAAGTGATGAGAAAACTGCTGGACAGCTCGTGGTAATCCCCTCCGGAACTGTATTCGGCCACGCGCACGTCAAACCGGCTGCCCGGGAAGGAGCCGTAGAACTCCTGGTCGGGGATGGCGAACGTCGCCCGGAAGCAACCGCGGCTGTCGGTCGGAACGGACCCCATCGAATCGAGGTAAAAGGTCACTTCGACCTTCCCGTTGGCCACCACACCGGATCCGCTCACGGTGATCCTGGTATGGATGTCACCGCTCGACGGAGAGAGCGACAGCCCGCCTGCGGCCGGACAGACACCTCCCTGCGCCGTCGATGGCGGATCCGAGGCCATGGACGAAGCGCGGCCCTGCGGCATGATCCCGCAGCGCCCGCCGTCGCCGCCGAACAGCTGCGAAACTCCGTAAAGGATCGCTGCCGCCCCCACACCTGCCACGACCAGTCCACGGACGCGCTTCGCCCGCCCCAGCACTCGGCGCCGCCCGACGAACGGGGTCGCGGGCGGTCGGGACCGGGGTGGAAGCTGAGACCGCGCCCGGGACCGGGGTGGAAGCTGAGACCGCGCCTGGGATGGGGGTTGGTACTGGGGTCGGGGCTGAGGCTGAGGCCGGAACAGAGGCTCGGACTGGGGCCGGAACAGAGGCCGGGGCTGGTCCTGGGGTTGGGACCCACGCTGGGGCCGCGACTGGGGTTGGTAGCGAGGCCAGCGCTGGGGCCGGGGCGGAGGAGTGGAACGGGTAGGGGAAGGGGTTGCGCGTTCCGCGTCGGCCAGAGGAGTCGACACAGGCGGGGGCAGTTCCTCCAGCAAGGGCGCGGCAAGGTTCCTCAGCGCTGCCGTGCCGCGCGTTTTCCAGTGGGGTCCGAGCTCCGTCACCGCCACGCGCTCCACCGCGCTCGCCAGCGTCCTGGCACCGGGGCGCAGCGCGGGATTCTTCGTCAGCCCGTCAGCGAGCAGGGGGCGCAGGGGCCCGGGGACCGCCGTCATCGGTACCGGCGCCGTGGTGTGCCGTGCCATCAGACTGAACAACTGCACCACGGGAAAGGGAAGGTCACCCGTCAGGCACATGTGGAACACACAGGCCGCCGCGTACACGTCGGCCGCGGGCGTGGCAGCACCGTCTCCGCGCCACAGCTCCGGCGCACGCACTTCGGGCGCCCCTGCGGTCAGCGCGGCGAGTCCGAACCCGGACACCGTCACCGCTCCGGCACCGTCGATCAGCACTTTGGCCGGTCGTAGATCTCCATGGACCAACTCGCGGTCACTCGCGGCGGCCAGCGCCCGCAAAATGCGATGGAACACCACCAGCGCCGCCGAAGCGCGCAGCCTCCCATGCACCTCCAGCACCCGCGACAGGGCGACGCCTTCGACCGCGTCGCTCACGAGCGCGCCGCCTACCGCCGAGGCGGAACGGCTGTACGCGGCAGCGAACCCCTTCGCCTTGACGTACCGGCGCAGCCGAACCACCTCGGGCACATCGATCCCGGCCAGCCGCTCGAGGTCCGTCTGGAAGGCCTCGGCGCGCCGTCGATGGATCAGCAGCCCCGCGGGCACGTACCGCACGACCACAAGTCCGCCGCTCTCCCCGTGGACCCGCGCCAGCGCCGTCCGCCCGCACCGCCCGTCGTGCAGTTCCCGCACTTCGGTGCTCCCCGGCACCCGCCACGGCCGTGTCACCATCGCCATCCGCTGTGGTGGGCAGGTGTGCAGCGCACCGCATCCAAGGGGTAGTACAGGTTCTCGTCCGCCCACAACGTGGTCACCGTGACCACGGCACTGTCGGTCTTGCCGTACCGGCCCACCCACTGACGGCCCACGTTCGCAGTCGCCCGACCGTCCTTGCGATCGCCGGAATCGTCGATGCCCAGCACCCCACCCGGATGCGCAGCCGTGCGCGGATTGCCCAGCAACCGTTGCAGACGCCGGGCATTGATCCGCACGTGCTCCCAGAGGGATTCGGAGCGGAAGAACTGCAGCCGCTGCACCGCGGGATGCCGGGCTCCCATCACCGGTTCAGCCCCAGCCAGACACGACAGGGTCTCGTTCCGCTCCCGCGGCGCCAGCAACCCGGTCAGATACTGAAGAAAACCCCGACACCGAGCCAGGGAGTCGAACAGACCACCGAAGCGGGCAGCGTACGGTTCCAGCGGGCCCGGAGCTGGCGGACACGGACGACGAGCAGCCATCACACCCACCCCTACTCGTGGCGATTCCGTCGGCGGACGACCGCAGCGCCTCCTGCGGCCGGAGGTTGACCACATCACCGGGCTCGATACTCCACTCGGCCGAGCATGGCGACAGACCGTGCTCGACGAGTTGTGGGGCCAGCTGTCCGGCCCAAGCGGCGTCCTCCGTAGCGCAGGAGACGAACACGTCGTTCAACGGCGGAACCCTCTCGGAGGAGGACCAGGCTAAGGGAGGAACGCCCGCCTCCGCCCCGCTCTCGCGCAATCGGCACCGCACGGTGAGAAGAAGGAGGATCGCTTGAGGTCAGAGGAAGTGTGCAGGCAGCGGTTCGGGGAGGCATTCGGGGGCATGTCTGCGAAGGCGACCGGGATCATGTCCGAAGAAACGTCCGGGGAGATCGTCTGCGAGCACCCGCAAGTCCTCCCGCCCGAGCCGCTCCCAGTCCGGGCCGCACTCGGCACGCGCCGCCCACTCAACTTCGGCCGCCAAGTCATCGGCGCCCGGACGCGTCACCGGACCCTTCGCCAGCCCGACGCACAGCGGGGCGCGCAGCGGTCGGGCAACGGCTCGGGGCGGCACCGCAGCGGTGACGTGCCGGGCCATCAGGCTCAACAACTCGCGCACGGGAAACGGAAGTCGCCCGGTCAGGCACAGCTGGAACAGGCACGCGGCCGCATACACGTCGCCTGCGCTCACCGCACCCCCGCCGCCGCGTCACAGCCCAGGCGCACGCAGCTCGGCTGCCCCGGCTGTAAGCGCGGCGCGTCCCAACCCGGTCAGCAACGGACGTCCATCGACGCCGACAAGCACCTTGCCGGCCGCACATCACCGTGGACGAGTCCGCGCCGGTACACGGCGGCCAAGGCTGGCAGCGTCTACCGGAAGACGACGAGCGCGCCCGGCACGGACAGCGCACGGCGCCGCTCCAGCACCCGCGCCAGGCTCACCCCATTGACGGCATCGCCCACGAGCGCGCCCCCGACCGCCCCGGCCGACCTGGCGTACGCCGCCGTGAGCCGGGACGCCTCGACGTACTGGCGCAGCGGTACCGCCCCAGGCAGCTCGACACCCGGTCAGCCGTGCAGCGTCCACGCGAAAGGCGGCTGCGCGGGGCCGGTGGATCAGCAGGGCGGCGGGTATGTAGCGCACGGCGACGAGGCCGCCGTTGTCGCCCTCGCTGCGGGCCAGCACGGTACGACCACGGCGCCCCCGCCGTAGCACGCGCACCTCGGTACCGCGCGGCAGCTGCCACGGCCCGGTCACCACCAGGTCAGGCACCCGCCTCGCGCCGCTCCCGCAGGGCGATCCGCGCCAGCCGGTCGACTTCACCCTCGTAGCCCTCGCTGCCCGGCCCGCCACCGAGGTCCACCGGCTGCCGGATGGCGGCGAACGGAGGGAGACCGGCGCCACCGACACGCGCGGGCACGAAACGCAGACCGCCGTCGTACGTGCGCTGGAGCAGTGCCGCGTACTCGTCCCGGATTCTGGCGTCGGCCATGCTGCCCACGCCGAACAGCAGTACACCCAAGGTCGCGTCGGCGAGCGCCCGTTCGGCCTCCAGGAGCGGGATGAGCCCCGGCTCGACCCACCTCACCAGGAACGCGGACAACCCTGCGTCCCGCAACCGGCCGGCCAGCGATTCGGCGGCACCGGCTTCGGCATCGGCGTACGACACGAAGACGTCGTACGGCCTCTGCGGCTGCCCTTCCGGGGGCCGCCGCCGCGGCGCCCGCACCTGCCGCCGCCGAACCATGTCCCGTACGGGCACATAGGCGAAGTACGCCGACGCCACGGCGGCGACCACACCGACGACGGCAACAGCAAGGTTGGCCCCCTCCATCATGACCCAAAGTCTAGGGTAATTGCCCCCGAATGCAGACGGACTGTCTCCTCGCCCTCCACGTCCACCGACCGGACCGCCAGGAGACGGCACCCCTCCTGCTCCTCGTGACGCAGGTCGACGCCAGGCCTTCCTAGCCCGTCGGCCGCCAGCGCGCCCGCCAGCCATCCGGCGCCGCCTGGCTACTACGCTGGTATCCCCTCTTCCCCCGGGTCCTGTTCGTGCTGACGGGCGCCTCCCGACACGTCCTGCGCCACCGGATCCGTGATCTACAAGCCATGGACGCCCAGCACCCGCTCGTCGCCGCCCTCGCCCGCGACGTGCCCCTCGGCGCCGCAATCCTCGAAGACCTCGAAGCACATGCACCCACCGCAGACGTATGGACGCCACTGACTGGAGGAGAGTCGTGTCCCTGGACCCGGCTGTGACGGTGCGAGTCGTCCTTTGGCGTCCGCGTCTCTCGGCGAGGTCGATCAGGCTCCGAGCGCGAGGCGCTCACCACCACAGTTGTCCCGGCGCCGGTGCAGCTCGGCCACAGATCCCTTCCGGAGCATTCGTGGAACCTGCACATCACGACGTCGTCACCCGGCACACTACGGTTGCGGGCTGGAAGTCGATCCAGAACAGCACCGGGCATGATGCGACGACACCGTTCGACCACGCGGCCATGCCACGGCAGACGAGGAAGTCAGTCCAGGTCGTCGGGGTTGATCCCCTGGGCCCGCGCCAGGGCGAACAAGACACGCTCAGTAGTGTCGAGACGCTGCGTGATCGTACGATCCCCTGCAGTACCGATCGCGGCAGCGAGGGAATCGATGTTCCCGAATGCCGTGGCCTGCTGCTCACCGATTCGCTGGAGCTGCTCACCGTGCTCCGCCAGGGTGCGACCGGTGCGGAACGCCTCCGCCTTCAGATCCCGCAGCCGCTCGTCATACGTAGCCATCTCTCGCGCCATAGCCCCCATCCTTCCAGACCCACGCCGCTCGCTGGGGGCGAAGACCAGTACCCCCGGCACGCCCTGTAAGCAAGTTGAAAGTTTACCTAAGCAAAGGGGTTCCATGGCTGAATTCGAGCCAAGTTACCAGCGCTACCGCGAAGTTCGGTCAAATTCGATCGGGCATATGCGTAACCTTCTACTATCGCAAACACGGAACTATAGCTCCACCAGCCGCGAACGGACTGCGACGCACCTGCGCAGCCCAAGCCAGCGGCCGCATTGCACGGGATCGTCACGGGGAGACAAGTTGACACCAACGCCAGGCCGCCCAGCAAGGTTCACTCGCACTCGCATCCGAAGGCACGCGCCCGCTACAGCGGCCGCGGGACTGTGCGCCGCGCTGGCTTTGTCCGCGTGCAGCAGCACCCCGAACAAGCACTCTGAGCCCCCGTCATCCGCTGCCGTCATGCCGTCCGCCACCCAGGACGCGAGGAAACAGGCCGCCCGGAACGCCGCACTGGCCGCCTGGCACGGGATGGACGCCGAGATGGTCAAGGCGTACCACCAGAACCGGTCTTCCGGCACCAAGCTCTCGATGTACGCCGCAGACAAGGCCCTGGCGAAGATCGAGAGCGAGCTGTTCCAGTACCGCCAGGCTGGCGTCCACTTCGAAGGAGAGCCGAAGTCGACAGCGAAGGTCACCGCTGTCGACGTTGAGTCCACCCCGCATAAAGCCACCGTCACCGAGTGCCTGGACACCAGCGGCTGGAAGGCGGTGCAGGGCAGGAAGAACGTCACCAGTGCCAACCAGGTCCAGCGTTACACCGTGACCGGTTCCGTCCGCACGATCGGCAGGCAGTGGAGGGTGGTCGACTACGACGTGGACAAGGAGAGCACATGCTGACCCGTCCCCGATTAGCGACCCCTGCCCTCGCGTTAGCGCTCTCATTGGGCCCAGCTGGTCTCGCTCATGCAGGAGGCGACCCCACCGTCGCCCCGCCCACCGACTGCGGCGACATGAGGGTCTGCATCGGTGTTGGGACCAGCGGGTCCAATGCCAAGCTGTCCGGCGCAAGCAGCGGCAAGCGCACCGCGAGGATCTCCAGTGGCAAGAAGCGCACCTGCAGCGCCTACTTCGCCGGCAGCAAGGCCGGCGGACCCGACGAAAAGGGCGCCAGCGAATACGACGTACCCTGCGAGGATGCCGAGCTGGGCTCGTTCTCCGGGAGCTGCTACTACAAGAAGGCCGACCCCCAGCCTGCGGTCGGCGACCCCGCCTGGCAGGGACACCAACCAGGCGACGGGGCGATCTATCAGCGCAGCTGTCCCTTCGGCGTCCCCGGCAACGGGGTCCTGGCCGAAGGCGACGTGTGGATGGCCCAGCCGCCGACCGCGGCCGCCGTCGACCCCGCGCAACTCGCCCAACAAGCCGTCGACGAGATGAAACTCGCGGGTCCGGACATCGCCAGCCCACGTGCGGCCGGCCAGTACATCGTGGGTGTGCCGATGTGGATGTTGGTGGACCAGAGTCCGACGACGTACGGTCCGAACTCGGCGACTGCTACGGCGGGCGGTGTGACGGTTACCGCGACGGCGAAGGTGTCGAAGATCGTCTGGAAGATGGGCGACGGCTCGATTGTGACCTGTCATGGACCTGGCAATCCGTACTCGGCGGTGTATGGGAGGCAGGAGTCGCCGGCGTGCGGTCACACCTATACGGCCTCGTCGGCCTCCCAGCCGTCAGGCGCGTACACCGTGACCGCGACATCGACGTGGACGGTCGACTGGCAGGTCGCCGGCGGCGGTGGAGAAACCGGCCGGCTTCTCGAATCTCGGCAGTCCCAGATGCAGGTGGCGATCGGCGAACTGCAGGTCGTCCGGTAACAGGTGCCGGAAGGAACCAACGGTGAGCAAGACGAAAGAACGCGTCAGCACAGCCAGCACGCACGGCATCCCCGCGCAGGGGCAGGTGGCCGGCCCGGTGCCGCCTCCTCGCGTGTCGGCCCGCCGGCGTCGGCCCGGGGTGATCGCTCTGTCGCTGGCGTTGATCGCCGCCGGGGGCGCGGGTGTTGCGGTCCTTGTGCTGCAGGTCGGCCACCGAACCCAGGTGGTGACAGTGGTCCGTGACGTGCAGGTCGGCCAGGTGCTGACCGAGCGGGATCTGGGCAGGGCGTCGGTCGCTTTGGATCCGGCGGTGAAGGCCGTGCGTGCCGAGGACCTCGACTCGGTAATGGGCAAGCGGGCTGCTGTGGAGCTGACGCCCGGTTCGCTGTTGGCCCCGTCGCAGGTGACGAAGGATTCCCTGGTCCGGCCGGGCGAGCAGGTGGTGCCGATCGGGTTGAAGCCGGAGGAGGTGCCAGCCAGTTCGCTGGTGCCGGGGCAGAAGGTGCGACTGGTGCACGTGCCTGCCCAGGACGAGACGGACACGGGACGAACGTCCGCCGTCATACCGCAGACGTTGGCGGGTCGGGTGGTGAAGGCCTCCCAGGCCGCTCCGGGTACGGGGGTTGTGGTCGTCGATGTCGCCACCTCCGCCGACGACGGCCCGACGGTGGCCGCCTGGGTGTCGGCCGGCACGCTCCGCCTGGTCCTTACCGCTGCGGACAGCTCCTGATGGGCGTGATCGCGCTGGCCGGGTGCAGCGGTGCGCCGGGGGTGACCACGAGCGCTCTCGCGCTGCTGCTGGCGTGGCCGCTTGAGCCGGGCCGGAAGATGATTTTGGCCGAGTGCGATCCGGACGGCGGCGCGGTGTCGCACGGGCTGTTGCTGGGCCAGCTCGGTGACCGGTACGGGCTGCGGAATCTGTCGGTTGCCGCGCGCAAGGGTGAGTTCGGCGAGGCGTTCTGGCGGCAGCTGATCGATTTGAGCGGTGAGGACGGCCGGGACGAGTCCCCGCGGGATCGGCTGCTGCTGCCGGGTATCACCGATCCGGCTCAGGCGGCGAGCCTGGGCCCGGTGTGGAAGGCGCTGGCGGTGGCGTTCCGCGGTATCGATGCCGACCACGGCCACGACGTGCTGGTCGATGTGGGGCGCGGTGGGGCGTTCGGGCCGTCCGCTGTGCTGGTCGAGCAGGCCGACACGGTGGTTGTGGTGGTGCGCAACACGTTGCGCTGCCTGCAGGCGGCCCAGGCGCGGGTGGGTGCGTTGGAGGAGCGGGTGGGCGATGTCGGCCTGCTCGTGATCGATGAGGGCCCTTATCCGGCGGGTGAGGTGCAGCGGGTGCTGCAGGTGCCGGTGGTGGCGACGCTGCCGTATGCGCCGAAGGACGCCAGGGTGCTGTCCGATGGTGCCGAGCAGCCGCGCCATTTCACCAGGAGTGCGTTGATGAAGGCGGCCCGTACCGGCAGCACTTTGCTTGCGCAGCGGGCTGCGGTGCGCAGGGCCCGCCTCGCACCGCGCGACGTAACCGGCGGGGAGGTGGCTCATGCGCGGTAGGCCGCTGCACGGCGATCCCACCGTGGCTCCCCCGCCGGGCCGCCCGCGGCAAGCCAGCGGGATGCCGGTCGGGTCCCCAGCCGGCGGGCAGCCTGCCGCGGCGGACACGGTGCGGGCCGTGGTCGACTACAAGGTCGCCCGGCACATCGCCACCCAGGTCGCCCGGCAGCGCGAGGAACTCCTCAAGACCGCTGCGGGGGTGGACCGCGCCACCGAAGAGCAGCACTGCCTGAACTGGATCAACGAGGCGGTCGCGTTGTGGTCGGACGCTCAGGGCGTCGAGCGCGGGCTGAGCCCCACCCCGCAGGAGGACGACGCTTTGCGGCGTGCCGTCTACGACCTGCTGTATCGGGCGGGCCGGTTGCAGCCGTATCTGGACGATGAGCGAGTGGAGGACATCCTCATCCACGGCCCGGATGAGGTGTGGCTCGACTACGGCGACAGGATGCGCCAAAGGGTCGGACCCGTGGCGGACTCCGAGCAGGAACTGCTGGAGATGTTACGGGAGTTGGTGAGGGATTCCGGTCACAGCGAGCGCACCATCTCCACCGCGAACCCGACCCTGGCGCTGTCGCTGAAGGACGGCTCGCGTCTGCAGGCCATAACGGGTCTGGGGCCGATGACGTATGCGGTCATTCGCCGCCACCGCGTCGCAGACGCCGACCTGGACGATCTGGTGCGGCTGGGAATGATCGATGCGGTCCTGAGGGAGTTTCTCGGCGCGTGCGTGCGCGCGGAGAAGAACATCATGATCGCCGGGAAGCAGAAGGCGGGCAAGACCACGCTGCTGCGGGCGATGCTCAAGGAGTTCGACCCGCAGTGCCGGTTCGCCACCGTGCAGAGTGAGGACGAGTTGTTCGCCCACGCGGACGGCTACCACCGTCAGGTGGTCTCCCTGATCGCGCGGGAGTCCAACGGGGAGAAGGACGCCACCGGGCGCGGCGCCGGTGAGGTCACGCTGCTGGATCTGATGCATCCCGCTTTGCGGATGTCGCTGGAGCGGATCGTGGTCGGCGAGGTCCGCGGGCCGGAAGTGGTGGCCATGATGCAGGCGTTGACGAACGGGGCGGGCGGCAACCTGTGCACCATCCACGCCCGCCGGCCCGACACCGTCTTCGACCGGATCGCCGAGCTGTATGCGCTCGCCCAGGGGAATCTGTCCGAGCAGCTCGCCTACCGGCAGAGCGCCAACGGTCTGGACTTCATCGTCTACGTCGACATGACCGACGAGACGCAGATCGGTGGCCGCCGCCACCGTTACGTCTCCCACGTCCTGGAGGTGACCGGGATCGGAGAGAGCGGTCGGCCCGCCACGAACGAAGTCTTCTGCCCGGGCCGGGAGTTCGGCGAGTTGCGTGCGGTGCCGCGGATGGACCCGGCGTGTGTCGATGACCTGCGCCGGGTCGGGTTCGACTCCCATCTGCTGCAACAGCCGTACGGGGCCTGGCCCAAACCGCTGGCGCTCAAGGTGGGGGTAAGCACATGACGGTGCTGGTGGCGTTGTTGGGCGGCATGGCGGTGGTCGGCGGTGTGCTCGGCGTCGTCGTGGGGGTCGTGGGGACCACCGCACCGCGGCGGGCTGCGCGATGGCAGCGGTGGAGGGCCTGGGCGGGGCAGGAGCAGGAGCAGGCGGGCGATGTCCGGCTGCGGCGGCGGATGCTCGCCCTTTCGGCGGTCGTGGTGTTCGGCGCGGTGTGGCTGGTGTCGGGGAACTTCGTAGGGGCGGTGCTGCTTGGCACGGCCGTGGTCGGGGTGCCCTGGCTGATCAGCCCGGCCCACCGTGCGCAGGAGCGTATCGGCCGGCTGGAGGGCTTGAGTGAGTGGACGCAGCGCCTGGCCGGGCTGCTCAGGTTGGGCATGGGCCTGGAACAGGCGATGATCACCAGCCGGAAGGGGCCACCGGACGAGCTCGCCGTCCAGGTCGGGGGCCTGTCCGACCGGCTGCGGCTGGGCTGGCGGCCGGAGCAGGCGCTGCGCGTGTTCGCCGACGAACTGGACGATGTCACCGCCGACAAGGTGTGCGCGGCGCTGATCCTGTCCGCGGGCGATCGCGGCCCGGGTCTGGCGCAGGCGTTGGAGGACCTGGCCCAGACGGTGCGCGAGGAGGTCGCCAAGAAACGCTCGATTGAGGCGGATAGGGCCAAGCCGCGCACCACGGTGCGGTGGATGACCCTCATCACCCTCGGTGTGATCAGTGCCGGGTTCTTCATCCCCTCCTACACCCGGCCCTACTCCAGCCTGCTGGGCCAGCTGGTCCTCGGTTTCCTTGCGGCCGGCTTCGTGGGTGTGCTGGCGATGATGCGGCAACTGGGCGTCTTCCACCGTATCCCGCGCTTCCTGATCGCCGATGCGCGCAGCACCGTCCGCACGCCCGCTACCGCAGGCGGGCAGGCCGCAACCACTCGGTCCGGCTGGGACCGCCGGCCGGACGGAGGACGCTGGTGAATCTGTGGCCCATGGTGCTCGCCGGTGGCACCGTCGGTGCGGGCACCGCGCTGCTGGTGCGGGAAGTACTGCTGGGTGCGCAGCCCGCCTTGGCGCCCGCTCTTGCACGTCATGCCCCCGGCGGCTTGAGCATGCCCGAGCCGGTACTGGGCCGTGAGGAGGTATGGGGGCGGTGGCTGCTGGCCCGCCTGCAGCGGCTGCCCGGCGTCACCATCCCGGTCACGAACCTCGCCCTGCTCGGGCAGGGCCCGGGCCAGTTCATGCTGAAAAAGGTAGCGCTGGCCGCGCTCGGCCTGCTGTGCCCTGTGCTGGTGACCATCCCGTGGATCATCGCCGGCCTCTCGCTGCCCCTGTATGTGCCCGCCGCCGTAGGCCTCGTGGTTGCGGGGCTGCTGTTCCTCACCCCGGATCTGGCGGTGCGCGATGCGGCCCGGCGGGCGCGCAAGGAGTTCGCGCACGCCCTGTCGGCCTACCTCGACCTGGTGGCGTTGAAGCGGGCCGCGGACGCCGGCCCGACCGAGGCGCTGGAGAAAGCGGCCCAGGTGGGCCGCGGCTGGCCCTTTCTGCTGGTGCAAGGCGCCCTGCGCCGGGCCCGGTTGGAGAAGATCCCACCCTATCAGGCGCTCGCCGACCTCGCCAGCGAGTACGACCTGCCGGTCCTGGATGACGTCGCCGACATCATGCGCGGTTCGGCCACCGACGGCGCCGCGGTCTATAAGGCCCTCAAGGCGCGTACTGCCGCGTTGAACGCCGAGTTGCTGGCCGATCAGGCCGCCGAGGCGAACGCCGCCAGCGAGAAGATGACCGCCCCCGGTGCCCTCCTGGCCGTGCTGGTGATGTTGCTGATGGCGTTCCCCGCGGTGATCCGCATGCTCACCGTCTGACACCCCGACCGACCCCACCCACCCTTTCGGATTCTCTTTGGAGGAGGCCACCTTGAAGCGCACCGCAGCCCGTTCCCACCGTGTTTGGCGCCGGCTTGCCACACGGCTCGAAGAAGGCCTGGCGGACATGGCGCGCCGGCCGGACCGCGGCGACATCAGCATCACCACGGTCATCATCTGGGTCGCCGCCGTCACCGGTGCCCTGGTGATCGCCGGGACCATCGCCGCCGTGGTCGCCAAGTACAACGGCAACCTCGCCGGGATCTAACCCGATGACCGCTTCGGTACAGCGTCAGGCCTGGTGGCAGGGGCGGCGGTGGCGCGATGACCGCGGGGACGCTTCCCTCCAGATGGCGATCGTCTACCCGTTCGTGCTGCTCGCCACGATCGCCGTCGTCCAGGCCTCCATGTGGTACTACGCCCGGCAGATCGCGCTGACCGCTGCCCGGGAAGGCGTCTTCGCCGCCCGCGCCTACCAGGCCACCCCCGCCGAGGGTGCGGCGCGGGCGCGTGAGGTGCTGGGGCGCACCGCCGGGGACAGTCTGCGCTCGCCCGCCGTCTCCACCGCGGGCAGCAGCACGCAGCGGGTGCGGATCCAGGTGACCGGGCAGGCGCAGTCGATGATCCCGGGCCTCGCGGGCCTGCGCATCCGCCAGTCGGCCTCCGGCGCCGTCGAACGCTGGACGTCAACGGGAGGGTGAGGCTGATGCGCAGCACGAGGCGCTACTGGATGCGGGCGCGAGGGGATGAGGGCAGCGTCGCGCTCGAGGCCGCCATCATCCTGCCGTCGCTGATCATGTTCGTGTGTCTGGCGATCGCGGGCGGACGCCTCGTCACCTCCGGCGCGAAGATCGACGCGGCCGCCGAGGACGCGGCCCGGGAAGCTACCCTGCAGCGCACCGCGGCCTCCGCTCAGCAAGCGGCCCATGAGGCGGCCACCGAGTCCCTGGACGACCAGGGCATCGCCTGCGCGGCCACCAGCGTCACCGTGGACACCGGCGGCCTTGATGCGCCCGTCGGGCAGGTCGGCACCGTCACGGTCACCGTGAACTGCACGGTGAATCTGTCGGATCTGCTGCTGCCCGGCGTGCCCGGCACCCGCACCCTCACCTCGAGGGCGACCTCCGTCGTCGACCAGTACCGGCAGCGAGGAGGACCACAATGACCCTCCCCCCGGCAGGCCCGTGCGCCAGGCGCCCCCGGTGGTGGTGCCGGCGCGCGCGGTGGGGCGATCGCGGCGGCGTCACCGTCTTCGTCGCCGTGTGCACCCTCGCCCTGATCGGCATCATCGGGGTGGCCGTTGACGGGGGCGGCACACTGCGCGCCACGGAGCGCGCCGACTTCATCGCCGGTGAGGCAGCCCGCGCCGGCGGAGAGGCCATCGATCCCGCCCAGGCCATCACCGGCACGGCGATCGTCGTCAACCCCCAGGACGCGCAAGCAGCCGCCCAGGCCTACCTGCACTCTGCGGGCGCCACCGGCACCGTCACCGTCTCACGCGACGGCACGAGGCTCACCGTCACCGTGACCGGCTCGTACACCACAACCTTCCTCCCGGCCGTCGGAATCGGCTCCATGCCCGTGACCGGCCACGCCACCGCCACCCTCCTGCACGGCGTCACCGCACCAGAAGAAGTAGGACACTGATGCGCACCCCGCACTCCCCCGCAACCGGTCCGACGGTGGCCCGCCTCCTCACCGCCGCAGCCAGTCTGCTCACCCTGACCGGCGCGCTCGCCGGGCTGCCGCTGCTGCTGGCCTGGGCCACCCCCCTCGTGTGGGCCGCCGGCCACGACGACCTCACGCACCTGCTGACCCGGCCCGACACCGGGGCGGTCTTCCTGCTGCTCCTCCTCGCCCTCGGATGGGCCGGTTGGGCACAGTTCGCCTTCTGCACGGTGCGGGAGCTGATCGCGCAGCTGCGCGGTGTGACCTGGCACGCCCCACGCGGTCTTGGCGCCTCGCAGCGGGCCGCGGCGGTCCTGATCGGCAGCATCCTGGTGCTGCTGCCCACAAGCTCCGCTCTGGCCTCCCCCGCCCAGGCCGCGCAACCGGCCACCGCCGTCCACCTGCCCCAGCAGGGACAGACGGCGCAACGAGCGGCCGAGGCCGAACAGAGCGCCACCTCGGCGGGCGACACCCGCACCTATACGGTGCGCGAGGTGCGGCCAGCGGAAAGCCTGTGGAGCATCGCCGAAAAAGAGCTGGGTGATGGGGAGCGGTGGCGGCAGATCGCCGCACTGAACGAGGGCCGCACCATGGCCGACGGGCAGGTCTTCCGCGCCAACGGCTTCCTGCAGCCCGGCTGGCAGCTTCGACTACCCGCTCCTGCGGGAGCAGCGCACAGCACGCACCCGCAGCCGGTCGACAACTTGCCCACCAGTGGCGGCAGCTCGCGTGTGGTCACGGTGGAGCCCGGCGACTCCCTGTCGAAGATCGCCCAGGACGAGCTCGGGGACGCTGCCCGGTGGCCGGTGCTGTTCAAGGCCAGCAAAGGCGCGCCGCAGCCGCAGGGCCTGCCGGACATCACCGACCCGGATGTGATCTACGCGGGCCAGCAGGTGATCGTGCCCCACGCCCCACCGACACACCACGACCCGGACTCCGGCGACCGACATGGCAACCAGCCGAGCAACCGGCCGCCCGCCAAGAGCCCATCGGCCCATCCTCGTGACGGCGGGCATCAGCCCAGCCGCCATCCGGGACACGCGCAGGCTCCCCCGCCCCCGTCTGCCGCGCCCGCGCCGGATGCCCCCACGTCCCGCGCGCCAGGCAACCACCCATCCCGGCCGTCCGGCTCGGGGCAGGCGACCGACGCCGCAACGCCACATCCCACCGCACGCTCCTCTCCCCCGGCCCGCACACCCTCCGCCTCGACTGCTGCCCCACCGACCACCGCAGCAGCTCCACCGGCGCCCGCGTCCCCCTCGGCACGCCCCGTGGCGCCACCCCGGACCGTGCTCGGCGCGGGTGCTGTCCTGGCAGCGGCCATCACCGGTGCGCTCGCCCTGCGTCGGCTGCTGCAGCGCCGCCGCCGAAAGCCGGGTGAACAGATCGCCCTCATACCCGAGACCTCGCCGGCGGAGACTCAACTGGCAGCTGCCGCCGAGCCGCAGAGCGCAGCCCGCCTGGACCTGGCGCTGCGCACCCTGGCACACCAGGCCGCACACAACGGCGAGGGCGAGGGGCGGCTGGCGTCGGTGCGGGCGGCACGCATCGGGGCCCGCACCCTGGACCTCCTCCCGGAAGACCCCGCCAGCCAGCCCCTGACGCCATTCGTGGCGGGGCGGTCCGGGTGGTGGACGCTTCCCGACGACGCTTCCCTCCTGGACGACGAGACCGCCCGCGGCGTGCCGGCGCCGTATCCGGGCCTGGTCACGGTAGGAACCGCCGCGGCCGGTGACCTGGTGCTGCTGAACCTGGCCCAGATGCCCGCCCTGCTGCTGGAGGGCAGCCCGCTCCACATCACCGAGGTGTGCACCGCGCTGGCACTGGAGTACGCAATGAGCCCGTGGGCCGACGAGGTGGAGATCATCACCGTCGGCTTCGGTGAGGACCTGCCACACCTGCTGCCCACCTCCCGCATCGCCCACATGCGCCAGGCCGCCCACGCACTACGCGATCTCACCGAGCGGCTCCTCGAGGCCCACCAGACACCCACCCCGCCCCAGCAGCCCCATCCGCCCTACCTGCTGCTGTGCGCGGACGCCCTCGACGCGGACACCGCCTGGCAGTTCGCCGACCTCATCGACAAAGCCGACACCGTGCCGGTCACGCTCGTGGCCCCCGCAAGCTCCGCCGCGGCGCACTTCCCCCACGCCGACGTCCTCAACGCCTCACTCGATGAGCCGCAGCCACTGGAGTTGGTTGATACCGCCCTCACGGTGCAGCGCCTGGACCACGCGGCCTACCAGCAGGTCACCACCGCGCTTGCCGTCTCGGGACAGCCCGCCGAACCCGCCCAAGGCCCCTGGGAGCACGTGCCCCACGAGCCCGTCGCCCGCACACCGACCGCACCCGGCCAGCCGAAAGACCCAGCCAAACCCGGCGACGACAGCACGCCGGCCCGCACGACCGGCGTGCCGGCCCCCGCAGGGGACATGGGCGAGATGGCGGTGTTCCCGGCCCTGCCGGCCGCCTCCACCGACCCCGCCGCACCAGGCCTGCCCGTCTTCCAACACCCCGCCCCCGAACCCGAGAAGGACCGTGCAGGGGCCGGGCCGGCCGACCCGGCACGTGCCGCACAGGTGGCTCAGGGCGTCGCGCCCCGCGTCGATGCAAAGGACAACGGGAAGGAGCTGCAGGCGCCGCAGATCCGGGTCCTGGGGGCCATCGAGGTGGACGGGGTGGCCTTCACCGGTCACGGACCGCGCATCGCGCACCTGGCGGCGCTGCTGTATTTCCGTCCCGGTCGCACCGCCGACGTGCTGTGCGCCGACATGGACCCACTCCACCCCTGGACACCCGCCACCCTCAACGCCCGCCTGCAAGGCTTGCGCCGCGCGCTGGGCAACGACCCGACCGGCACCCCCTATGTGCCGCGGCGCCGCTTGGGCGAGGACCCCTACCGCCTCTCCCCCGCCGTCCGCTGCGACTGGAGTGATTTCCTCCACCTCGTCGAACACGCCCTGCCCCACGGCCCCACCGGCCTGCCCGACCTGGAGCAGGCACTCGGCCTGGTACGCGGACGGCCCTTCGGCGCCCGGCCCCTGCCGTGGGCCGAACCCCACCAGCAAGAGATGACCACCCGCATCATCGACGTCGCCCACACCGTGGCCACCTACCGCACGGCCGACGGCCCCCACCACGACCTCAGCAAAGCCCGCCACGCCATCGCCACCGGCCTCGACGTCGACGACAGCGCCGAACTGCTGTACCGGGACTGGATGCGTATCGAGCACACAGCCCACAACCGGTCCGGACTCCACACCGCCATCACCCGCATCCAACAGGTCAACCGGATACTGGACATCTCGCTCGAGATCGAAACCGAGCAACTCATCAACGACCTCCTCGGCAAACACCCGCACACGCCGCAGGTTGAGGCGCTATGACCCCCATCGAGCCGGCACGCTCCACGCTGCCGCGGCGCAACGGGCCAGATGCCGGGAGTGCGGCGCAGGGCAGTGCGTCCCATCACGGAGGGAGCACGACGTCATCGGCCCCACCGCCGGCGCCCCCTGGGTTCACCCGCGTCCAGCGCCTGCTGATCGGTGTGGTCGTGTCCGGGGCCGTCATCATCGCCGCCATCGGCTTCGCGGGTTCCTACCAGGCGGTCCGCGAGCTGGCCATCAAGAAGGGGTTCGGGAACTTCGCCTACGTCTTCCCGATCGGTATCGACGCGGGTATCTGCGTCCTGCTGGCGCTGGATCTGCTGCTGACCTGGAGCCGTATCCCCTTCCCGCTCCTGCGCCAGACGGCGTGGCTGCTGACGGCGGCGACGATCGCGTTCAACGGCGCGGCGTCCTGGCCCAACCCGCTGGGTGTGGGCATGCACGCGGTCATCCCGGTGCTGTTCGTGGTCGCCGTGGAGGCGGCCCGCCACGCCATCGGCCGGATCGCGGACATCACTGCGGACAAGCACATGGAGGGCGTCCGCATGACCCGCTGGCTGCTGGCCCCCATACCCACCTTCCTGCTCTGGCGCCGGATGAAGCTGTGGGAGCTGCGCTCCTACGACCATGTCATCAAGCTTGAGCAGGAACGTCTCGTCTACCAGGCCCGCCTGCGCTCCCGCTTCGGCCGCGCCTGGCGCCGCAAGGCGCCGGTGGAGTCACTCATGCCCCTCAGGCTCGCCCGCTACGGCATCCCGCTGATGGACACCGCCCCGGCAGGGCTCGCGGCAGCAGGTATCAAGTCCGTGCCAGCGCCGGACACTGCCTCACCGGTCCGCGCGCACAGGCCAAGGCAACGTCCCGGCGGATGTGGGGCGACTGGCACCGACTCCCCGCAAGCAGCGGCACAACCGCGTGGCGACAACCCGCAGGCAACGCCCGTCCTAGTTTCAGCGCCTGATCACCTGTCGAGCCCGCGGCGAACGGGCGAAGAAGGCGCCGAGGAGTTCGCCGAGGCCTACCTCGTCCGCGCTCGCAGGCACTCCACTCAGGGCGACACCGCTTTGAACGGCTCCGTGTACGGACAAGGCGGCACCATGGCAGTCAGCGCACCATCTGCGATGCACAAGGACCACGAGACGCTCGTCGCGGATTCCCAGGACCACGTGACGAACACCGGCACCGCCTCACCAGCTGCGAAGGCCACCGCCAGCCCTGCGGTGCAGGCACCACAGGAGTCTGGCGCCGCCGAGGAAGACCCCCGCCCGATACCCGCCGCTACCGGCGCACACGCCACCAAAGAAAAGCGTCCTCCGTACGTGAATGCCACGATCGACGGGCTCTCACCGCACACGTCGGCTGAAGGGGGGCACCTCACTCTCGTCGACCGCTACTACCTCGCGTGGAGGGAGTACCAAACGCAGCACGGCGACGAACCCACCGGTCAGAAGCTGTCCGCCTATCTCGCCGACAGAGGCATGCACAGCCGGAGTGGAAAGCCCGTCAGTCCTTCCACCCTGCGCCGATACTTTCTGCCCTTCCGGCTCTACACGATCTGGGCCGAGCACCGGGTACGCGGCACTACACCGGCATGGGAGGCCATCGTGCACGACTGCGCAACCCGCGGGATCACCGCCCAGTACAACAAACCCCTCACCACCCACGACATCAGCGAGCACGCCGACGACTTCGAACGACGCTGGCAGTCCCTCACCCAGCACCACGCCAACGCCCAGCAATAACAAGTCGAGCCGGTCCTGAAGGCGATGCAGGTGCCCCGGCTCGGTCCAGGGCTGTGGGATCTTGGTGGCTAATCCTGGAGGGTGCGACCTTGATACCGAGGACCGCGAGTTCGCCATGGATCCTTCTGTAGCCCCACCCAGTGTTTTCGCGGGCCAGTCGCAGGATGAGAGCCCGGATGCTGCTGGGGGCACCTCCCGGCCGAAGGCTGGGGAGGGTCGGTGGGCGGCCGGGCCGCTTGCCACGGGAGGCATCGGCGTGGCGGCGGCGCATGAGGTCCCGGTGCCACCTCAGGACCGTGTCCGGGGAGACGATCAGGTGCAGCTGCCGCAGCTTGGGCCTCGGGAGTCGGTGGAGCAGCGCGGCCAGGAAAGCGCGATCCGCCGAGGAGACGGGGGCCTGTCGATCTGCCGCTGCAGGACGGCCAGCTGGTGCCGCAACGTCAATATCTCGATGTCCTTGTCGACGTCCCTCATCGGCAGCAACCGAATGAGGGAGAACACGCTCGACACAGCAGGGCAGTCGCAGCAGTACGGTCGATCAGCCTGACACGCCTGCCCGCTGATCGACGGCCGTTCGCGAGAACCTGCAGCTCACAGGCCATGGATGAGGTTTTCGGCACCCGCACGTCGTACACGCTCCGCGAGATGATCTTCCCGTCCGACGCTGACGTCACAGACTCCTGGCGTCCGAACGGGTCGTAGTTGTACTTGGCGGTGGCACCACCGGCGGTGGCGCTCAGCAGGCGGTTCCGGTCGTAGGTGTAGTCGGTTGTGGTGTTGTTGACCGTCTGGCTGATGACGTTGGCGTTGTCGTCGTGAGCGTACGTCTCCGTGTCCGCGCCGTTGCCCGTCTTCACCGCCTGCTTCAGCCGGTCGGCTGGGTCGTAGGTGTAGTCGGTGGGCGGGATTCCTCATAGGGGCGCGCTTCGCGCGCATCCGGGTTTCCCAACCAGCGCAGGCGGAGGGTGAGATGGCGCTCAGGTTCCGCGTGGTCGCCCATCCGGCGGTCCGTGCCGTGCTGGAACGGCTTTCGGCAAAGCAGGACGGGGCGCCCAGGACGCCGCGCGCCGCGTCCTGCAGGGTGTGGGCGGCCCCTCCCGTCTCGTTCGGCGACGGCCTTCGCGGGGCACCGCCCACGCCGGCCATGCCGAGGGCGGCGCGGACGCCGTCCTCGGGCTCCCGGCTGTCGGGCTGCAGGGCAGGCCCACCCGCCTCGACCCGGTCCGGATCGACGACATTCGGTGACACCCAGAGGGCCGACCGTCCGGTCAGGGCAGTGCGGGCGGGGCGGCCCCGGCGGACCGCTTGAGCCCACCAGGGGCACGTGCATCGCATCGCCGTGGGCTGGTCGGCCCGCACGAGTGGAGTGACGCACGCCACCCATGTAGTTCATCGTTCAACCTCTTGCATGGAAACGACTTCTCTGGAAGATTCCTCCCCGTGAGCGCCCCCCTCGGGGGACGGACCACAGCCCCGGCGTGACACCCGAAGGAGCCGCAATGCCGGCATCCACGAACCGATCGCAGGGACTGCTGGCACGGGTCGGCCGCCTCTTCGGCCGGTCCGCCGCCAGGCACGCCAGGCGTGTGTCCCTGTCTAGACCAGAAGAAAAGGAACCCATCATGTTCAGCGCATCCAATGTCAAGGCCGCTCCCAGCCCGGACCTACTGACCCCCGACAACGCGGTGATGCTCTTCGTCGACCACCAGCCGCAGATGTTCTTCGGGACCGGCAGCGGCGACCGCACCGCGATCGTCAACGCCACCGTGGGCCTGGCGAAGGCCGCCAAGGCCTTCAGCGTCCCGGTGGTGCTGACCACCGTTGCCGCCGAGTCGTTCTCCGGCCCGCTCCTGCCGCAGCTGGCCGAGGTCTTCCCGGGCCAGGAGATCATCGACCGCACCACGATGAACGCCTGGGAGGACAGCGCGGTCGTCGAGGCGATCAGGGCCACCGGCCGCAGGAAGATCATCATCTCGGGGCTGTGGACCGAGGTGTGCCTCGTCCTCCCCGTACTCTCCGCGCTCGGCCAGGGCTACGAGGTCTACGTGGTGGCCGACGCCTCCGGCGGCGTCACCCCGCAGGCCCACGAGCACGCCCTCCAGCGAATGATCAACGCCGGTGCCGTGCCGGTGACCTGGATCCAGGTCCTGCTCGAGCTGCAGCGCGACTGGGCCCGCGCCGAGACCTACCTCCCCGTCATGGACATCGTCAAGGAGCACGGCGGCGCCTACGGCCTCGGCGTCGTCTACGCCCAGTCCGTCATCGGCGCCCACGCCGCGGGCTGACCGCGGCCCGCCGGCCCGAGGGCGCCCCGCCCCGGGCCGGCGCCGGCCCGCCGGCCCGGAGCGCGATGCGCAGGGCGGCCGGGGGCTGGGACGGCGCCCCGGCCACGCCGGCCGGGGCGCGGGGTGGCCGGGGGCTGGGACGGCACCCGGCCACCCCGCGCCCCGGCCGGCGCCGAACTCCACGCGCCTCACGCCCCGCCCGGCCGCCCCTAAAGGCGCTGCCGCGCGCGGGACCGGGCACGGCGGACGAGGTCTCCCCCACGAACAGCCCGGAGCGAACACGGGCTGCGGCCCCAAGGAAACGACAGTGACCATCAACCCTGCGCCCACCCCGGGCGGCCGGGAGCCGCTGCTGCCGGCCCTCGCGACCGCGACGGCCGTCAGCGGTCTCATCGACGCGATCAGCTACCTGGGCCTGGGCCATGTCTTCACCGCGAACATGACCGGCAACGTGGTCATCATCGGTTTCGCCGCCGCCGGCGTACCCGGCTTCTCGGTGCTCGGCTCGCTGGTGTCGCTGACCGCCTTCCTGCTCGGAGCAGGAATCGCCGGCCGTCTGGACACCGTGATGCGCCACCGCACGTCGCCGCACCGGCTGCGCATGACCCTGATTCTCGAAACGGTGCTGCTGGCCACGGCGACCGGCGTCGCCTTCGCCGCGAGCCACGCGGTCTATGCGCTCATCGCCCTGATCGCACTGGCCATGGGCCTGCGCAACGGGACGGTCCGCAAACTCGCCGTGCCGGACGTGACCACGACGGTGCTCACCCTCACACTGACCGGACTGGCATCCGACTCCACCTGGGCAGGCGGAACCAATCCGCGTGCCGGCCGCCGGCTCCTCTCCGTGCTGGCGATGCTGGCAGGCGCACTCGGGGGAGCCTTGCTCGTCCAGCACACGGGGCTCGGCTGGCCCCTGCTGGTCGGCACGCTCGGTACCGCCAGCGCCGCCCTCGCCGTGCCCGGCAGCTCATCCTCCAGCTGACGCAGCCCGCCGGCCACTGCCCCTCCCCTCTAGCCCCCCACCCCCGCACCGCGGCACCGCGGCAGCCGCTTCACCCCTCACGCAGCGTGTGAGACCCCCCCCCACTTACTGGAGATGATTTCCATGGCCACTATGCCTGTGGCTGGCCTCCCCGTCACTCCCGAGGACGACCCCGAGGCCATGGTGCGCAATGTGCACCTCGGTATCGAGTACCCCGCGGCCCACATCGCGGACGTGGTGGTGCGCAACGCCAAGATCTACACCGGTGACCCGCGTCGTCCGCAGGCGAGCGCGGTCGCGATCAAGGACGGCAAGGTCCTGGTGGTCGGCGACGACGCCGACATCCTGCACATGATCGGCACGAAGACCCGGGTGGTCGACGGGCTGGGCCGCCGGGTCATCCCCGGCCTGAACGACTCCCACCTGCACGTGATCCGCGGCGGGTTGAACTACGTCCTGGAACTGCGCTGGGACGGCGTCCCCACCCTGCGCCAAGGCCTGGCCATGCTGCGCGAGCAGGCGGCCCGTACCCCCAAGGGCCAGTGGGTCCGCGTGGTGGGCGGCTTCTCCGCCGACCAGTTCGCCGAGAAGCGCCTGCCGACCATCTCCGAACTCAACGCCGCAGCCCCCGACACTCCCGTGTTCGTGCTGAACCTCTACCAGTCGGCCATCATGAACCGGGCCGCGGTGAAGGCGGCCGGCTTCACCAAGGACACCCCCGACCCCCGCGGCGGACAGATCGTCCGCGGCCGCGACGGCGAGCCCACCGGCATGCTGCTGGCCGCCCCCGGCGCCCTGATCCTGTACTCGACGCTGGCCAAGGCTCCCACCCTGCAGGGCGAGGACCTTAAGACCTCCACCCGTCACTACCTGCGCGAGCTCAACCGCTTCGGTCTGACCTCCGCCATCGACGCGGCCGGCGGCTTCCAGAACTTCCCCGATAACTACGGCACCGTCATCGACCTCGCCCAGGACGGGCAGCTGTCCTTGCGCATCGCCTACCACCTCTTCCCCCAGACCGGCGGACAGGAGATCGACGACCTTAAGCGCTGGATCGGCATGGTCCGCCCCGGCGACGGCGACGAATGGCTGCGCCTGAACGGCGCGGGCGAGAACCTGACCTGGGCCGCAGCCGACTTCGAGAACTTCACCCAGCCGAGGCCCGAACTGGGCCCCTACGAAGCCGAATTCGAGCAGGCCGTGCGCCTGCTGATGGAGAACGGCTGGGGTTTTCGCCTGCACGCCACCTACGACGAGACGATCCGCCGCGACCTCGCCGTGTTCGAGAAACTCGCCGCCGACGGCCTCTTCCCCGCCGGCAACCGCTGGCTGTTCGACCACGCCGAAACCGTCTCGAACGACAGCCTGGACCGCATCGCCGCCCTCGGCGGCGCCGTCTCCGTGCAGAACCGCATGTCCTTCCAGGGCGAGGCGTTCGTGCGCCGCTACGGCGCCGGCGCCGCCGCCGAGGCACCCCCGATCCGCGCCATGCTGGAGCACGGCCTGACCGTCGGCGCCGGCACCGACGCCACCCGCGTGTCCTCTTACAACCCCTGGGTCGCCCTGCACTGGCTGGTGGCCGGCCGCACCGTCGGCGACCTGGCGATCTACCCGCCGGAGAACCGCGTCTCCCGCGAGAAGGCCCTTCAGATGTACACCCAGGCCGGCGCCGAGCTCACCGGAGAGCAGGACGTCAAGGGCATCCTCGCCCCCGGCTACTACGGCGACCTGGCCATCCTCTCCGACGACTTCCTCACCATCCCCGAACCCGACATCCCGCACATCGAGGCGCTGCTCACCGTCGTCGGCGGCCGCATCGTCTACGCCACCGCCGAGTACGAGGGCCTGGACGAGCAGCTCCCACCCATCAGCCCGCTGTGGAGCCCGGTGGCGCACTTCGGCGGCTACCAGGCCACCGTCAAACCCAGCATCACCGGCGCACGCCAGGCCGAACTCCTCGGCCAGGCCGTCGCCGAGTCCGAACAACACCGCCAGTGGCGCGCCGCCCGCGGGTTCGCCCCCGAAACCGCCCCCGAGGTCTTCGACACCTGCTTCGTGCTGTAACGACCCGAACCATCCCCGATCAATCAATCAGAAAGTCAGGAGCCGCGCGATGGATGCCGGACTGCTCATCCTTCGACTGGCCATCGGCCTGCTCATCGCGGGCCACGGCATCCAGAAGGTCAGCCACCGCCTCGGAGGCCACGGCATCGACGGCGGAGCAGCAGAATTCCGCGCGGACGGCTTCCGCGGCGACCGCCTCACCGCGGCCGCCGCGGGGCTCGGACAGATCGCATCCGGCCTGCTCTTCATCGCCGGAGCACTCACCCCCCTCGCAGCCACCACCGCCATCGGCGTCATGACCGTCGCCATCACCGTCAAGCAGCACAACGGACTGTGGGTCCAAAACGACGGATACGAATACCCCCTCATCCTGGTGATCACCCCCGCTGCGCTCTCGCTCACCGGACCAGGCCGCTGGTCCCTCGACCACGCACTCGGACTGACCCCCTGGCACCCCTGGTGGACCGCCGCGGCCACCGGCCTCGGCGTCTTGAGCGGGCTGATGACCCGCGCCCTCCTCCACCGGCCCAGGCCTTCATCATTGAGCGATGAAGGAACATCCGCGCCGCGAGGACGTTGAGACTGCCATGGAGACCGACACGAGGGGCCGGCACAGCGCGGAACCACCGTCGCCGACCGACGGCGACGACAGCCCAGACGCCGGCCAGAGCATTGATCGCGAACTGCTCGACTGGTGGATGCTGGTGATGCAGGGCTTCCACGCCACCCAGGAAGCTCTCGTGAGCGAGGTCGCCGAGCGCTTCCACCTCGGCCGAGGCCTCGCCGACGTACTGGTGCGCCTGCTCGCTGCCTCCCAGCACCGCATGCCGATGTCACGCCTGGCGCAAGAGACAGGCATGTCCAGCGGCGGATTCACCAAACTCGCCGACCGGCTCGACGCCGCCCATCTGGCCCGGCGCGTGGCCTGCGAGGCCGACCGGCGCGTCACCTACCTCGAACTGACCGGACACGGCGCGGACACCGCCCAGGCCATCTCCCGGGCGCTGACACAGATCCTGCGCGCCCGCCTCCTCACCCCCCTCGGACGCGACGGGGTCGCCCAACTCGCCGACGCCATGCGCGAACTACGTGACACCAACGATCCCGGGAAGTGACCACCCCACACGGCCCAGCTGGTCACCGGCGCGAGCGGCCATCTCCAGCGCCCGCAACGCATCCACGACCATGGAGGCCGCCCGCCGTTCGCCTCGGCGGCAAGGTCGAGGTGGGTGGCCAGCAACTCCTCCAACAGCGCCGCCTGCTCAGCGGCGCCGAGCCAGTCCAACACCGTGAGGGTCGGGCGTTCCGTTGCGCTGCGTTTCATGACCGGGCTCCTCCGGCTCGATCGGCGGCCAGACGGCTACCGCAGAGCTGGCCCGCCCGATACGGTGCCAGGAGAAGACAACCGGCGCGCGGGAGGCAACGCGAATGCCGTCGACCAACACCCGCCACGGTACGGGCACGGCTGCCGGAAGCCGGGACGCCTCGTCGCGACTTGAACGCCGGGTCATGACCGCCGCCCAGGCGGCGCTGGCCCGACAGAAGTTCGTCGCCCCGCTCGACGTGCTGACGGACATCGGCTGGCTGCCAGCCGGACGGGTCAACGACTGGCGGCATGGGCGCATAGATCACCTGGAGGCCGTGGCGGCAGTATCCCCGCAACGACTGGCCGCCGCGCTGGAGATCTTCCACCGCTGGGCCGAGTCGGCGGGCCTGCAACCGGGCGAGGCGGACTACCTGGCCGCCTCCCGCGACCACCGGTCCCTGCGCTTCACCGTCAGCGGCGACCCGGCCACCGAACGCGCCTACCGCACCCACTGGACCGCCTCGGAGCTGTCCAAGCCCCAGCGAGAGCGCCTCATCGCACGGCAGAGCCGCCCACCCGACCTGATCGTCATCTGGCCGCTGAAAGACTTCACCTGCGCCGGCTGCGCCGCTACCGACCGGGAATTGCTCGTCATGGATGACGCCGGACCACTCTGCCTGACCTGCGTCGACCTCAACCACCTCGTCTTCCTGCCCGCGGGCGACGCCGCGCTCACCCGCCGCGCAAAGCAAGCCAGCGCCCTGTCGGCGGTGGTCGTACGCTTCAGCCGGACCCGCAAACGCTACGAGCGGCAGGGCATCCTGGTCGAGGAGGCCGCGCTCGAGCAGGCCGAGCGGCAGTGCCTGTCCGACGAAGACGCACGTGCGCGGCACCGCGAACGAGACCGCGAACGCCGAGCCGACGAAGACCAGCAGCTGCAGGCCCGGCTGGCCGCGGAGATCCGCCGGCTGTTCCCCGGCTGCCCGGCCGACCGTGCCACCGCGATCGCCCACCACGCCGCCACCCGCAGCAGCGGTCGAGTCGGGCGCACCGCAGCCGGACGGGCCCTCGGCCTCGAGGCAGTCACCAATGCGGTCGTCGCCTCGGTACGACACGACGACACCCGCTACGACGAACTGCTCATGTCCGGCGTCCCCCGAACCGAGGCCCGCCAGCGGGTACGGCCCGACATCGACCAGATACTCAAGACATGGAACGCCGCCAATGAGCCCCGACAACACCGGTAAACTCGAACGCCGCATCGCCTCGGCCGCTGCGACCGCGCTGGCCGAGCACGGCTTCGTCACCCCGATCGACGTCCTGATCGGCGTCGGCTGGCTCGAGCCGGCACACGTCGAACGCTGGCGCCACGGACGCGTCGCCTACCTCGAACGCGTCGCGACCGCCAACCTCCACAAGCTCGGCACCGCACTGCGGCTCCTACGCCGCTGGGCCGAACACCACGGCCTCACTCCACGCGAAACCGTCTACATCACGCTGACCCGCGACCGGCGACCCCTACGCTTCAGCGCCTCGGGCGACGCTAACATCGAGCGCGCCTACCGCACCCACTGGGTCTCACCGAAACCGGCAACTACGGCCAGGTCATAGACTCGGCCGTGGAGGCCGCAAAGACCCAGATGACCTACGCTCGGGGCTCTGCCTCAAATGCCTCCGATGCCTCGCGCTGACAGCAGGAGTCCGGCGGACCACCCGCGGCGCCCACCATCAGCGTCCCGGTTTCCCAGCTCCGACGATGGGCATCCGTGCGCCGGTGACGGGAGGCGCTCGGGCGTGCCGGGCAGCGATAGGGTTCCCGCGTGGGACTGTTCTTTCGCTCTGATCTGACGCGCGGCCAGCCGATCTCCGGGAACGCGCTCTGCTGCTCGCCAAGACCCTGCGTGCCGGGAAGTACGCCGACGCCTCGGCGCTGATCGCCGAACTCGGCCTGCCGCGCGCGGTGCTGACGCTGCCCGATCTTGGTGGTTAACCCCAATAGTCATGCGGCAAGCCGTAGTTGGAGTCGGGCGAGGTGGCTGTGGTTGGTGCGGTCGAGGGGGTGGCCGTTCCACCAGGCGTTGAGTCGGATGAGACATCCCATGCCGTAGCGGTGTCAAGCGGCGGTGGCGAGGGTTGCGTGATGTGACCAGGCGGTGGCCTCGTCGTAGTGGGTGCGGGTCTTGAGGCATCCGTGGAGGATGCCGACGAGGCGGTTGCCGAGCTGGCGCAGGGCGGGGTTGTAGCCGATGTCGCGGGCCCGCTGCTTGTCGTAGTAGCGGCGGGCGCCCGGCGAGGTGTTCAGGGCGGAGAAGGCCTGCTTGTGGAGGGCGTCGGAGAGGCGGTCGTTGCGGACGTAGCGGGCCTGGACGGTGTGGCTCTTGCCGGAGGCGCGGGTGATGGGGCTGGTGCCGGCGTAGTTCTTGCGGGCCTTGGCGGAGGTGTAGCGGGTGGGGTCGTCTCCGAACTCGGCGAGCACCCGGGCGCCGGTGATCACACCCATCCCGGGCAGGGAGAGGTAGATCTCAGCGTCCGGGTGCGCGCGAAAATGCGCGCTCACCTGCTCTTCCAGGGCGTCTATCTGCTCGTTCAGGGCGATCAGCAGTTTGGCGTGCGCGACCGCCGCCGCAGCGTAGGCGGCGGCCACCGGGGCGGCGATGCCGAGCTGGGGCTCGCGCAGCGCGGCCTGGATCGCGGCGGCCTTCTGCTCCCGGTTGCGGCGGCGGTGCCGGGCCAGGACCGCAGTGATCTGCTGCTTCGTCAGCTTCGCCGCCGTCTCGGGTGTGGGTGCCTTGATCAGCAGCTCCAGGGCGTCGGTGCTGGTCAGCTCCAGGGCGGCGTAGGCGGTCAGCGCGCCGGGGAAGTACTCACGCAGCGTGCTGCGCAGCCGCTGGAAGGTGCGGGTGCGCTCCCAGATCAGCGTCTGATGGGCCCGGGCGACCACGCGGACGGCCTGGGCCTGGTCGCTGTCCCCGGCCACCGGTCGCAGCTGATCGCGGTCGATACGGACCATGTCCGCCAGCGCATGCGCGTCGCCCTTGTCGCTCTTGGCTCCGGAAGTGCCGTAGCGCTCCTTGAACCGGGCTGCCTGGCGTGGGTTGATCGCGTAGACCCGGTAGCCGGCGGCGATCAGCGCCTGCACCCACGGCCCGCGGTCGGTCTCGATCCCCACCGCCACCCGCTCGGGCTCCAGTTCCTCGCCGCCGTACCGGGCGATGAGGGCGTGCAGCTTCGCGATGCCCTCCACACCCTCCAGCAGCTGCGTGGTGGCCAGCTTGCGGCCCGTCCCGTCCTGCAGCTCGACATCGTGGTGGTCTTCGGCCCAGTCGTCGCCGATGAACAGCACCAGCACCCCAACCCTTCGCTCTCGTAGGATCCTTGCGCAGCCTGCGGAAGGCACGGCTCGCGCCCTAATGGATCCAGTGCTCACACCCAACTGCCCGGTGGGCACGCCATCCCATTAGCAGTCTGGCCTCCCGGCCGACCAGCAGGGGCACGGTCTCATCCCAGAACTCACAGTGGCTCGGGTTGAGGTAGTGCTCACCGGCTGACGGCTACGGACCGTAGTCTCACCTACGACCCGCTGAGCCCCATTAGGTTGAGGGCGACGGCGCTGGTGGTGTGGTCGAGGTGGGTCTTGGCGAGGCCGCGGTAGCGGGTTCGGCGCAAGCCGGTGGTGTGGGTGGCCTGGCGGATGGTGCCCTCGATACCGGCGCGGAGCGCATAGTCGCGTTGCCAGGTTCCGTCCTGTTGCTGGGCGCGGGCGGTGCGGATGGCCTCGGTGAGCTCACGGGGGTAGAGGCTGAGCCGGCGGCCCTTTCGTGAGCTGGTGCACTGCTCCTTGGCCGGGCAGGGGATGCAGTCCAGGGCGGCGAAGGCGACAACGGTCTTCGCCACGCCCTCCTGGATGACGTCGTTCCAGGTGGCGCTGATCTTTCCGGCCGGACAGACGGCTCGCTTGCGATCCCAGTCGATGGCGAAGTCGTGTGCCGCGAAGCCCTGTTGGGCCTTGGCCTGGTGGGAGGTGTCGAGGAGGTGTGTCAATTTAACGGCTGATCTTGGTTGTTGAGCGGTCAGTTGTTGCTCGGGGTCAGGCGGCCCTCGAAGGCGATCTGGAAGGCGTTGAGTGGGGCCTTCCAGCGCATGGTCCACCGCTTGCGGCCCTTCCCGGTCGGGTCCAGGCTCATCAGCGCCATGTAGATGCACTTGAGGGCGGCGGCCTCGTTGGGGAAGTGTCCGCGGGCGCGAACGGCCTTGCGTATGCGGGCGTTGACGCTCTCGATCGCGTTCGTGCTGCAGATGACCTTGCGTATCTCGACGTCGAAGGAGAGGAAGGGCACGAACTCGGCCCAGGCGTCCGACCACAGCTTCACGATCGCTGGATACTTCTGGCCCCAGGACTCCTGGAACTCCAGGAACCGCTCCGTCGCCGCGTCCTCGCTGGGAGCGGTGTAGACGGGCTTGAGGGCCTTGGCAACCTTGTCCCAGTCCTGGCGGGCGGCGTAACGGAACGAATTCCGCAGCAGGTGAACCACACACGTTTGGACAATCGTGCGAGGCCAGACGGTCTCCACGGCCTCGGGGAGGCCCTTGAGTCCGTCGCAGACCAGCATCAGCACGTCGTCCAGGCCGCGGTTCTTCAACTCGGTGAACACGTGCAGCCAGTACTTCGCGCCCTCGCCGCCGTCACCGGCCCAGATGCCGAGGATGTCGCGGGTGCCGTCCACGGTCACGGCCATCACGACGTAGATGGGGCGGTTCGCGACCTGACCGTCGCGGATTTTGACATTGATAGCGTCCACGAACAGGACCGGATAGACGCGGTCGAGCGGCCGGTTCTGCCATTCGGCCATGCCGTCCATCACCTTGTCAGTGATGGTGGAGATGGTCTGCTTGGACACCTCGGCGCCGTACACCTCGGCGAGATGAGCCGATATCTCCCCGTGGGTGAGACCCTTCGCGGACAGGGACAGCACCATCTCGTCGACACCGGTCAGGCGGCGCTGCCGCTTCTTGACGATCTGCGGCTCGAAGCTGCCGGCGGTGTCGCGGGGCACCTTCACCTCCACCGGACCGATGTCGGTCAGCACGGTCTTCGCCCGGGTGCCGTTGCGGCTGTTGCCGTTGTTCTTCCCGGCCGGATCGTGCTTCTCGTAGCCGAGGTGATCGGTGATCTCGCCTTCCAGGGCGGACTCCAGCACCCGCTTGGTCAGCATCTGCAACAGCCCGCCCTCGCCAGTCAGTTGCAGTCCCTCACTACGTGCCCGGTCAACGAGCATCGCGACGAGCTGTTCGTCCGACGCGGCCGATGGCGTCGCATTGCCTGCCGACTCCTCCACGGACCCTTGCTCCATCGTCATCTCGCTCACGTGGCGTCTCTCCCTTGATCAGCAGATCCGCCGTTGATTAGACACTCCCGCCACCGCACTGGAACAACGTCACCGCGGAGGCGACTACGTGACCCGACGGCCAAGATCAAAACTTACAGCTGCCGTGTCCGAAAAGCCGAAACGGCCCGCCAGTTGATCTGACGAGCCGTCACGAAATGCCGAGGCTAAATTCGAAGACCCGACAACGCCGTTGAGACGTGAGACATCTCGCTCAACCGCCCAGAAGCTTTGTGTGTTCTGCACTGCCCGCCGGTCGCTCGACCGTCTCCCGATCGGTGGCCGTCCTGAAAAGGCTCAGTGATTGTACCGATCGATCACCGCCGCGTAGTCGTGGAGTGATGAACCGGGTGTCTCATCATATAGATTTCCGTCGAAAGCCCACATGAGCCCCCGCAGGCCGCATGTCACCATCTGGTTGGCCGCGTCGTTCATGGCTCCCCGATAGTAAGGAGCCACGTGGGGGCCGGCGCTCTCTCCGTTGAGCAGAGTGAATCCATTACGTGTGGAGATGTTTGCGATCCAGCGCACGGAGGACCAGTTGTAAATTTCTTTGTTCGACGCGGCCAGGATGTCGACCTTGCTGTCGGTTGGTGCGCAGCCGTTGTTCCGAGGATTTCCCGAGCCGTCGACAAGCGCTGTTGATACGATTTCTACGTTCGTGTGCTCCTTAAGGAGAGGTATCGTTTTGAAGAATCCTGCTCCGGCGCCCAGCAGGTTTGGTGAAACGGTTCCGTCGAGGTGGCTGTCGATCGCACTGGCGTAGGTGCTCGGGTAGTAGCCGGCACCCGGGATAAGCACCTTCAAGTAACCTTTGTAGCCGAGTGACCTGTAGTACTTGATTTGCCAGTCGACTGCGTCGGACAGTGCCGCGAGATACCAGTCGTACCATCGACTCACCTGGCTGACGGTGAAGGCCATCCCCTGGTATTCTCGTTGGCCGGGCCGCCATCCGGGAAAAGGATTAGCCGGGACCGTTGCCGGCCTCCCGGGGTTGGATGCCGATCCCTGGGCGTTTACGTCGAACGCCCAGTAACTGTTCATGTGGACGCCGTCTGCATTCGCCGGGGGGTAGATGAACTCGCCGCTTTGGTCGACTCCGACTCGGATGGCCCAGAATTTTTCGAGGCCGATGTCCCGATGCACCCGCAATATGTACGCCTGCGCTTCCCGTCGAGCGGCCTCACTGAATACAATGTTAGCGGTCGCGGTGTACCTGGCGCCATACTGATTGACATAGGCGGCATCCGGGTGCTCCTGGAAGATCCAGGAAGGCGGGTGGTTCAGGCCGAGGCCGACTTCGACCAGGGACCCCGCATTTCGAAATGTCCGCAGCGCATTTATGGCGCTGTCGATATAATGGCGGTCGTAGAAGCCGTCGGCCGGCTCGTACTGATCCCAGCGCAGATTAAGATGTGCCACGTAAATTCCGCTGTTGTGCTCCAGGCGTGCTTTCGAGGGGTCGGTTGCCAGAGTGCCGAAATAATACCTGCCCCCCTGGCCGTACCAGACTGATTTCGCTATCAATATCCCGGCTGCGAGAAGGACGGCAACGGTCAGGGAGACAAAGTATAGAGATTTCCGGTGGCGCCTTCTGCGAAAATTCACGTGCTGCCTCCTTCGGGTACCCCGGTTGTGGAATGCAGGCCGATGGTTTCTCGGTACACCTGCTCGTACTGCTTTGCGAAGCGACCGGCTCCAAACCGCTCCTCCACCACGGCCCGTCCCCGCGCGGCGAGCGCTTCCCAGCGCAGGGGCTGGTCGAGAAGTTCTGCGAGCAGGAGGCCGGCACGCTCGCAGTCCCCCACCGGGGCGCGGAGGATCGCGTCACTGAGCGCGGCGAACTGCGGCAGGTCGCTCAGGATCACGGGGCGGCCGGTGGCGAGTGCCTCCAGGACGGTCAGCGGAACGTCGGCCTTCCCGCCCAGGGCGCGTGGTGGGAACAACAGCACGTCGGAGGAGTCGAGCAGCCCGGGCATGTCGTCGACATGCCCGTAGACGTCCACATCACTCAGCCCCTCCCGCCGAGCCAACGCTCTCAGCCCGGCCGCGCGGGACCGTTCGTCCTGCCCCGGCCGCAGCCGCATGGCCAGCGCGAGACGGAAGCGGGCACCGGCACGGGCGGCCACCGCCGCGCTCATAATGGCCTCCGAGGCGCCACCGCCGGGGTCGTAGTGTCCGGCGAACAGCACGGTCGGAGTCCCGGTCCGGCGTGGCCGTTGTGGCCATCTGTCCAGCGGAACTGCGGGTGGGATGACCCGTACGTCGCCGAAGCCTGCGGCTCGCAGCGTCTGTGCCGTCGCCTCCGAGAGCGCGATGGTCACGCCCAGAGGGCGCGCACGCTCGAGAAAGCGCGGATCCATCACGCCGGGGACGGTATGGATGACCGGCCGGTCGC
This sequence comes from Streptomyces sp. CA-106110, assembly GCF_050936285.1. Lineage (NCBI taxonomy): Bacteria > Bacillati > Actinomycetota > Actinomycetes > Kitasatosporales > Streptomycetaceae > Streptomyces > Streptomyces sp. CA-106110. The sequence continues at coordinate 584,990 of NZ_JBNJNB010000002.1, forward strand.
CGAACAGGTGTCGCCGCAACCGGGAGAAGCGCGGGAAAGCGCTCCCGATGGTCAGCACGGCGTGGATTAGGTCGGTCCTGCGCGACAGCGCGCTGCTGGCGACGGCGATCTGGAGCCGCTCCGAGACGTGCGGGACACCGTCCCTGGACAGGACGGGGATCCGCCGGCCATGCGCCAGCCTCGGCCGACCGCGGGCGGGCCAGCGGGTGAACCAGGTGAACTCCATTCCCGGCACGCCGTCGGCGACGGCCGCGGCCAACTGCTTGTCGGCCCCCTCGCCGCCTTCGAGCGGACTGCTCGTGAGCAGCAGGACACGGGACCGGTCCGGCCCAGTGCTCACGGGGCCCTCCAGCTTGGGGGGCCGGAGTGGCCTGGTGCGGCGGAGGAGGGAGTCGGTGGAGGGCGAGCTTGTCATAGGTACGCTCCCGGAAGGAGAACAGTGGATCGGCGTGCTCGGTCAGGGCCCGCACCGCGCTCGCCGAAAGGAAGGTACGAATAGCCCTGGTCGACCTCTTTCCACGGGACGACCAGGTACCGGACGTTCTCGCGGGCCCGATCCTGCAGCGACACCCGGAGTCGGCCGTCCTCAACGGTCATGGATCGGTGCTGCCTGGGACGTCGGCAGCGCCTGGAGCAGCGGCAACCGGTAGAGCTCGATCGGACCGAAGGTCGGTCCGTCGAAGGAGAACAGCAGTGTGCCCTGGGCAGCGAGGGCCTGTGCCTGGGCGGGCGTGACGTTGCTGTAGCCCTGGTTGACCAGTTGGTGGACGACGACCGCATAGCGCACCCGGTTCGCCGTCCGGTCCGCCGGATCCAGCCATGCGCCGACCTTGTACTTGTCCGAGAGGACGACACCAGGGCCGCCGACCACGGTGATTCGGCTGCCGGCGGGCACGCGCTCGGCCATGTAGGCGCGCAGCCGCGCGTAGCCGTCGTCGGTCTTCGTCCGGGCCATCGTGTACGTGGTGCTGGAGAGCACCAGTGCGAGCGTGAGGAGTGCGACTGTGGCACTGCTGGCCTGTCGGAGTGCTCGCGGCTGACCCGTGCGCAGGGCGAGCGGTGAAGCAGCCAGCGTCACCGAGGCCACGGTGGGCACGAGAAGCAGGTACAGGATCTGCTCCTCCAGCGTCCCGAACGCGAAGGTGTAGCCGATGGTGACGAGCGCCGACGCCTGGAAGAGCGCGATCAGGCGCTGTGCCGGGCTGCCACGGCGAAGCAGCTTCACCAGCGCCACCAAGCCGAGGAGTACCAGCCCGTAGGTGACGCAGTAGGTGGGCGACTCCATCAGCAGGCGGTTGACCAGGGACGGCGCACCGGGCGCGTTGAAGCCGGTCTCCTGCTGGACGCCGACGAACCGCCTCAGACCGCCCGTCTTGACGTCGAGGTACTCGTGGAAATGGTGGTTGGCGGCCAGGACGACGACGTAGGCGGAGTAGGGCAGCAGGCTGGCTCCGGCTGCCACCAGCAGCGGGCGGCGCGCTCCCCAGCCCAGCACCGCGGCCAGCAGCAGGGGCAGCACCGTGATGAGCGCCGCCTCGTCCTTGGTCAGGATGGCCAGCCCCAGCAGCAGACCGGCGCCGACCGCTCGGGCGTACGGCCAGGGCGGTCGGCGCCGACGTCTGGTCAGGGGGATCAGCAGCAGGCACCCGGTCATGGCCCAGAACAGCGTCGCGGTCTCTAGAAGCAGGTGGCTGTTCACCCGGACGATGAAGGGCTCGACGGCGAACAGGACACCTGCCGCCGCCCCGGCGGGCAGCGAGCGGACTCGCGAGACCAGCAGCACCAGTACCGCGGCGGTACCGCCGGCGAGCAGCACGTTCAGGGCGCGCATCTCGTAGATCCCGGCGACCAGGTCGGGGCGGAATCCGAACAGCCTCTGCCAGCCGGCCTCCAGGTAGAAGAAGCCGGGCGGGTGCAGCAGGAACAGGCTGCCCTGGTAGCGCGGGAACCCGCCGGAGCCGACGCTGACGCCGATGTCCCGGTAATAGGCCTCGTCGTCGTTGACGTCCAGGGACTCGTTCATGCCGACCAGCCGCACCAGCATGGTGACGAGGAACGCCGTGCCGGCGACGATGGCGACGGCCGCGGTCTGGTGCCTGCGGCACCAGACTGCGGCCCGCCTGCATCTCATGTGGATGACGGACATCACGAGACTTCCGCCTCTCGGGCCGCCGGCACATGGGCCTTCAGGTAGATCTCCGGGACGAGCGGGACGGCTCCCCCGGGGAAGAGCGCGTCGGACTGCGTCCGGTAGGCGCTGACAAGCTCTGCCTTGGCGGGGAGCCCCCGCTGCCAAACCGTCTCGACCAGCGCGTTGCGCCGGGCGAAGACGATGTCCACAGAATGCCGCTGGTTGTACGGGAAGTCGCTGTAGTAGACCACCGGCTTCCGACTCGCCTCGGCGGCCGTCCGGACCAGCAGATGGTCGGCGTGTCCGCCGACCGCCGTCGGCGCGAGCAGCAGCCTCGGCTGCGGCGCGGCCAGTGACTCGACGATCTCCCGCACCCGGCGCAGCGTGCCGGCGTCGTGCGCCGAGATCCGGCCGGTGGACAGATGCAGGCGGTACGTCGGGTAAACGTGGTCCAGCTCGGGCAGCGCCAGCCGGGCTCCGCCGGACGAGCGCCCGTTCCTGCGGCGGAACAGGCCCTCGGTCAGCCCTAGGTGGAGCCACTCGACGCCCATCCGTTCGAGCACCGCCTGGTCCTCGGCGCGCCGGGCCCGGTACAGCGCCTCCGCGTCGGACGCCCGGACCTGCCGGAGGTAGCGGCGCGCCGAGAATGTGTACGGCCGGGGGCTTGCCTCGGTGAAGAACGTCGCGACCGTCACGGGCACCCGCGTGATCGCGTGCAGCATCAGCGCGCCGCACGACAGGACGGCGTCGTCCAGGTGAGGCGACAGCACGACGAGCGGGACGCCGTCGTCGATCGCGGTGGTCAGTGGATCGGCTCGCATGTCGCGGCCCCTTCCGCGTCGGGCACGGGCAAACCGAACAGGTGACGTACGAGGGACAGGTAGCGGTCGGTCGTCTCCTCCCAGGTATGGCGCTGGGCCGCTAGGTGAGCCTGTTGGCCCAGTCGCCGCCGCAGTTGCTCGTCCGCCGCCAGCCGCTGCATCTCGGCGGCCAGTTCGTCCACATCGAAAGGCGGGACACCCACATCCCCGCCGCGCATCCACCGCAGGGCGGGCAGATCGAAGTGCAGGACGGGCTTGCCGTAGGCCATGGCCTCCAGCGCCGCGATGCCGAACGACTCGGACCGCGACGGCATCACCAGGAAGGCGCTGCGCTCCAGCAGCTCCTGCTTGCGCGCACCACCGACCTGGCCAAGCCAGCGGACATTGCGACCGGTCTTGGCCAGCAGCGCTGCCAGCCTCTTTTCCTGGGCCGGAGTCCCGGAACCGGCGAGGACCAGCGGCATCGACGGCGAGGCCTTCGCGTACGCGGCCAACAGCAGGTCCACGCCTTTGGTATGCACGTCGATGCGGCCCAGGAACAAGATGTGCTCGCCTTGCCCGAGCCGGGCCTCGTCGATGTGACGCCGGTCGACGCCGTTCGGGATCACGTGCACGGCGGCGGGGCTGTGACGGCGCACCACCTCACGGTCGACATCGTTCATGGTGACGACGTCCCGGTAGAACCGCAGACCGAAGCGCTCCACGATGAAGAACGGAAGGTGGTACTTGTGCCACATGGTCTTGCCGCTGAGCATCTGGCCGATCCCGAGGACCCGAGCCGGCGAGAAGAGGGGGAGGAAACTGGTCGAGAACGGCGGCGTGAAGCTTTCCATCCACAGGTCGTGAGGCAGCCGTCGCGCCACGAGCGGCAGCAACGCGTGGAAGAGCAGTTGCCCGGCCCGTGGTCCCGCCCAGCCAACCGGCAGATAGCGGTAGGACACCCCGTCGCGCGTGCGTGTGTCGCCGCGTCGTGCCGCGGTGACCACCGTCACCCGGAAGTCCTCGGACAGACGGCGGGCCACCTTCTCCACGACGATCGCCCCACCGCCGTGGTAGTGCGGGTTGCCGGTGTCATCGAAGCTCGAGATCACCACGTGCTTGCGCGCGGATGTGGCGTCAGGGCAACCCAGGGCCGCGGCTGCTCCGGGTCGGTCGCCGAGGACCGCTCCGACCGCCTCGCGCACCACCGCCGATGGCCGTAAGCCGGCGTCAAGCCGCACCACCGAGGGAAGACGCTGGCCCCAGCGTCGGTAGCGGTGCCGGTAGTCGGCCAGCTGGTCGACCGTGTGCTCGCGGTCACGCGCCGCCAGCACTTCCGGAGCGACGTCGAGCAGTAGCGCGGCGTCGTACCTATCGGCCAGGCGGGTGAACAGCGTCGCCACGGGTGAGGCGGGCGCGGGGTCGAACTTCACCAGGGCGTCGAGCGGACCGCGGTCGGTCACGACCACGGTTGGCCGCCCTCGCCCGCGGATCCGCGCTCGGAGCCCGGCCTCGGTGAGCCGTACGGCGAGTTCGGCGGCATCCACCAGGGAGTGGGCGCGATCGACCGACGACCTGACTCGGCTGAACCTTCGCCATCCGCCCCGTCCGGACGCCGGCTGCCGCGTCTGCTGGAAAGCCGGGAAGCGACGGCAGAGGACGCAGCCGTAACAGTACGCGGTGACGGGGTGGAGACCGAGATCGCGAAGCACTGGCGTCATCCGGTCGACCAATGACGACTTTCCGGCCCCGTCGGGGCCGGACACCGCGACGAGGATGGGGCGTCTTGTTGGGCTCATCGGACGAGCATCCTTCGTTTCTTGGCGACGACGAGCGGCAGCCGGAGGGCGGCCTCCCGGGCCGCTGTGCGCGCTCGTCCTCGGTGCAGTAGGTGAAGCGTGTGCTCTGCCCCCACCTTCAGGGAGACCGTGACGGGAAGTGGCACCGGCAGCCTGATGGGAAGACCGCGGTCGAGCCGGCCGATGGCGTCGGTCGCCGTTGCGAGCGCGCCACCGAACCCGGCTGCCCAGCCTTCACGAGCCGCCTCCCGCCGCGCTTCGGCCACTACGTCCGGGCGAAGCAGATCCCGCACTGCGAGCAGTTCCGACAGGTCCAGTGCCAGGTTCTGGAACAGCCCATGCGCTAGCCAAATCCGCAGCTGTTCGACCGGATCGGGGAGCAGCCAGGCGTGCGCGCTGTGTGCTACGGCTCGGTCGAACAGCCGGCCGGTGGGGATCACCGGGACGCCGAACCACGACACGGCCGTGTGCAGGTGCGCCGCGGGCCCGAGCGGGGGTTCGAGCAGGACCTTTGTCGAGCGCTCGAGCCAGTACTTCGACTCGTGCACGTACCAGTCCGCCAAGGTGGCACATGCCGCCTTCCACTGCCAGTCGCGCACCACGAGATCAAAATTGCTGTAGACGTAGTCGCCCATCAGGTCCGCCTTGATGAGGACGGTGGGGATCCCCGCCGCCCGCAAGAGGTCGGTCACCTGGCACAGGTTGTGCCGGAACAACTCGTTCGCATCGTGCACCTCGGCCACAGTGCTTGCTAGTTGTTGGGGATACGCGCGCGCGAGCCGGCCCTCCACCTGGTTGCGCCGGGCCAGCGCCAGCACGCGCTGCAACTCGGCATCGCTGGCTGGGCGCACGTCGCCCCGCCAGACGGCGTCGACGAGCAGCCGGGTGGGCTCCTTCGGCATGTCCGTTTCGGTCGCCCGGCGGCCTTGTGCTCGATTCATGTGTGTCCCTTCATGAACCTCTTCGCGAACGTGGTCGGCTCCGTCGGCCGCCGGGGCCGACGAGGTCAGTCCGTAGGCCTCGGCTGTCTGCCACGTTGCCGGCTGCGACGTCGCCTTGCCGTGATGGACGGGGGGCGAGGCGTCGAGCGCTTCGGACCGGTGTAGGAAGCGCTGGGCCGCGCGCAGTCCTGTGGCGGTGGCGACGATCAGCCACAGCACCAGATAGGGGCGCAATAGCGTCAGCAACCCGGCCAGCACGAGGGGCTCCAGCAGTGGCACTCGACGGAGGACGCCGGTTCCCTGGCGGCGCACGAGGCGGCAGGCGAGTAGGACCAGCGCGCCCACGGCCCCACAGGCGGCGCCGACCGCAAGACCGCGCACCCCCGCGGCCGACCAGCCGACGAGCAGCGCGGCGACATAGCCGAGCAGTCCGGCGGCTTGCCACCACAAGCAGGTGTAGTCGTCCACCGCCTGGAAGAACGTCGTCACCAGGTTGAGTCCGCCGACCGCGAAGCCCGTGATCGCCGTGAATTCCAGCAGCGTGGCCATCATGCCGTACTGAGCCGGGAATAGGGCCGACAGCACCGCCCTGGGTGCGGTCACGAACACCGTGGTGAGGGGCAACGCAACGATGACGTACATGCTCAGGGCTCTGGCGGCGAGCGATTCCCCTGCGCGGCGCCTCGACAGCGACGGGAGGAACGCCGCCGAGATCGCAGACGCCATAAACGTGGGGACCCGGGCCAGCACCACGCTGGCCTGGTAGCTCGCGGCGGCCGATCGGTCACCTGGCAGTACCGTGACCAGCACGAGGTCGATCGCGCCCATCACCGCCACGAGCCCTTGCACGCCGGCGATGCCCACTGCCCGCCGCCATAGGTCGCGATTGGTCGTCACGCTGTGCCGTAACCGGCCACTGCCGCGCGACGGGGACGGCCACCAAAACGACGGGGACGGCCACCAGAACAGGGAGGGCAACACCGCGAGGCCGAAGGCCGCCAGTGCACCGGTGTCGCCCAACCCGGCGGTGGCCACCAGCAGCAGCCCGACCGCGCTCTTCAACCCGGCCTCGCTCGAGGTAAGAGTCGACAGGGTCCGGATCCGCTCGGATCCTTGCAGCCATCCGGTGGTGACGGTGCTCAGGAAAATGAGCAGCGTGCTGACGGCCAGGGCTAACATCGTCGCGGGGCCAGCGAACTGGCTGGCCACGGCGGCCACGGCGGTGCCGGCGAGGATCCCGCCGCCGATGCTTATGACGATGGCGAACCGGATCGCGTCGTCTCGTTCGGAGCTCGAACGCGCGCGCGCCAGGCTTTGGGCCAGTACCCAGGGGACCGCCACGGTCGCCACGGTGGACGCGCAGAGAATGAGCCCTTGGCCGGCGCTGAAACGCGAGTAGGCAGCGGCATCCAGCGACCGGGTGAGCAGCAGCGCGTACCCGTAGTTGAAGATCCCGACGGCCAGGAAGGCCACCGTGTACCACCGGGCGCCGCGAACCGCCGCGATCTGGTCTGGCTGCGCCGATGCCTTCAGACCGGCTGCGTGGGAGGTGGCCATGTAAGATTTTTCTCGATCCCGTGGAGGAGGTCCCGGCTTTTCGCCAGCGTGACGGATGCCTCTTCTACTTCCACGCCAAGGCGCCGCAGCTTCTTCAGTGCGAGGACCTCGTCACACCCATGCAGGAGGAGCCGGAACGCGTTCTCCCGCCTGATCCACGCATCGGTCGGCTGCAGCGAGGCCTTCATGACGCGCTCCAGGGCATCGCCGTCTTCCGCCTCGAACTGCGCCACGACCGAAAGGTCACTGATCTTGCGGCGTGGCTTGCGGTGCTGCTGCACGCGCCGCGACTCGGCCAGAACCACCTCGGCGAGTCGCACGGCGCTGTCGTCCCAGGAGAAGCCAGCGGCCCAAGCGAGGCATTGATGGGCCATCCGTTCTGGCACCCCCGCGACACTGAGTTCATCGAGTGCATGGTGGATGCCCTCGGCGAGATCCGTGCTGGGCGGCAGTAACCAGCCGTTGCGGCCATCCTGGATGGCGTCCCGCAGGCCGGGCACCTCGAAGGCGAGCGCGGGAGTTCCCATGCTGTTGGCCTCGATCACGGCGAGGCCCCAGCCTTCGGCGCGGGAGGGCACGACCGTGAGCCATGCCCTTGTGAGCAGCTCGCGTTTCCGGTCCTCGTCCACGTGCCCGTGGAAGTCGACGACGAGACCGAGGCCGAGCTTGGCAGCCAGTTTCTGCAACCCCTCAAGCTCGCTTCCGTCGCCGGCGATGTCGATGTGAAGGTCCGGCCAGCGACGCAGCAGGGCGGGGACGGCCTGGAGCAACAAGTCGATTCGCTTGTGGGGCACGAGCCGGTTCACGACCGCGATGGTGGGCGTCGCACTGCGCGGCAGCCGGACCTCGGGCGGGGGGGGAGCGCCGTTCGGCACCAGGTAGATCGGATTGTTGAAGCCGAGGCGACGACGCACTTCCTCGCGCGTCGAGGGGGAGACCGCGACGATGGGACACCCCCGGTACACCAGTCGGCTGGCTTGCTTCTCCAGGACCCGGCCCACCATGTTCAAAGGCCAGTCGAAACGGAGATCGAACTGGTCCTGGTGAACGTGGTGGATGACGCAGACTCTCGCCGTCCACCGGGGGGCGAAGAGCGGCGAGAAGAACGGGATGCCGTTTTGGAAGTCGACCACGGCGTCGTACTCACGGCGGCTTCCGCGCAGGTGGCGTGCGGCCGCGGAATAGACGCCGAAGGTACCGCCGTTCCGCCGGATCGACACCCCTTCCCAGGAGTCGTGCGACGCAGCCCCCGGGTATCGGGAGGTGAAGAGGGTCACTTGCACGCCGACTTCGGCCCACCGTCGCGCGATCTCGAAGCAGTAGGTTTCCGCCCCGCCGGCCTGTGGATGGGAGGGGTCGCGCCAGTTCAGGAACAACACATGCATGCCGGCGAGCTGATCCAATGCGGTCATCCTGTTCCCCGAGAGATGGCGATACGGAGCAGGTCGGCCATGGCACGGAAACCGTCGCGTCGGGCTGAGAACGTCGATCCCGGGACGTCCGACCAGGCAATCGGCACCTCAACGCAGGTGTGCCCGGTGCGCACGATGCGAGCGAGCATCTCCACGTCGAACGCGAACCCGTTGATGCGGCAGTTCTCGGCGATCTCGCGCACCAGCGGCCCGTTGAAGAACTTGAAGCCGCACTGGGTGTCCGAAATGTCTGGCAAGGTTAAATGGGCGAGCCTGCGAAACACCCACCCCCCTCCTCGTCGCGCCACCGACTGCTCGACCTCGTATCGCGCACCGGGAGCGCGCCTGGACGCGATGACGGCGTCGTACCCCTCACCCAGCAACGCCATCGCGTCGTCCAGGGTCGCGATGGGTGTCGCGTTGTCCGCGTCGATGAAACCGATGAAACGCGCCGAGGAGGTGAGGATGCCACGGCGCACCGCCGCACCCTTGCCGCGTTCACTACAACCAATCACGTAGATCTTGACAGCAGGATTTTGGAACTGCTCGATGATCTCTGCGGTGTGGTCGACGCTGCCGTTGTCCACCACGACGATCGCCGACGACCAGCCCCGGCTCGCGAGGTGATCGATGGTGGCCGAAATGGTCGCGGGGAGGCGCCGCTCCTCGTTGCGTGCGGGAATGACCACTTCCAGGTCCACCTGTGGGCGCCTGAAACACCGCAGGACTCCCTCGTCCAGTCGGGAATCAAGTCTTCGCGAGTGCGGCATCAAAAGCGACACCATTTTTCACCCCTTCGATTGCGGCCCGGTACGTTCGGGATCGGTTATTGAGCATCTGAAGTCCGCCACCTCCTGGAAGCGCTGCTCGTCAAGCCCGGCGCGCCAGCCGGCTCCGAAGCCTTGGACCCGCCTTGGCGCTGTGGGCGTGCACGAGGTCGGGCCGGACGCGCCGAACCACTTCGCGGACCTGGGCGGTCTCCCTGACCAGCAGCGGCCCGGGGGCTCGTACCGCATGCCAGGGGTGAACGCGGGCCCCGTGCCGGGCTGCCGCCGGAGCGAGTGGCCCGTCGGGCGGGCAGGCCACCGCGACCCGCAGGCTGGCCAGAACCTGGGCGCGCACCAACTGCTCGACGACCCGGCCGACCCCGCCGTCGGCCAGCTGAGTCAGGTGCAGGACCGTCAGGCCGCCGGTGCCGGGCTGTCGATGGACGTGGTCCAGTACGGTCGCGCTCAACGTCATACACCGGTCTGGGTGAAGAGCGCGCCGACGATGTAGTCCTCGCCCCGGTACCGGAACGGAAGGACGGATTCGTTCCGTCGGCTTTGGCCGAGTGCCGGACGTGCCCGCGCCTCCCAAGGCGTGGCGGGCGCGTGCGCCGTCGTTGATGGATCTTCTGATCGCTGGGCGTCAGGTCGACGGCAACCGTCTTCACGTTCTCGCCGGCTGCCCGCATATCGAGGACCTTGCGGTGCAGCTCGGACGGATACGGTGGGGGCACGTCATCCTTCCGGAAGGTCAGTTCGTGGTCTCGGGCCCGGAGATCCGTCTTGGGGAGTGAGGGAGTGACTGGCATTCCCAGGCCCTGGGTCCGGGCGGGTAGGCTGATATGCCGCCGCACGGTCATGGTGGGTCGGAGTCCGCACAGCCCGTCCTCGCCTCGTGGCTCGAGGGCGTGGGGGCTCATGGCATGGCTGTCATCGGTTCGCTTCTCCTCGACCCAAGGACCTCGGCCGACCCCAGGGCACCGCGAAGACTCGAACACTGATGGAAACCCGGACATTGTCCAATGAAATTGGACGATTCGTCCGACGGGATTGGACGGTAGGGTGTGTCATCAATCGCCCGCAAGGCGACTCAACCACGCCAGTCACGGCCTGCAGAGCGACGCGATCGACGAAGTTGCAGATGGGACGCGTACGGCCGGAATTTCGACACAGGCAATCCACAACAAAAACCCACTCGAACGGGCCAACCTCGCGCCCTTCACGCCCGGGATTCATCTCGCACGGCATCTCGCAATGACGCATGGGACCGCACATGCGCGGCGACTGCGTCGGATACACTTAAAGGCGGGGAGAAACATGGGTGTCCACGCCCGACGTGCAATAAGTGATGTAAATTCAACTAATGGGCGGGTGAGAGTATTTCGGGTCTTCGAGCTTGAGCGGTGCGGGTCGCCAAGCGGGCTGAGGCACCGTCACAGTGCGTATGGGACCTGGTGGCTCTTGCCGGGACGCAGAGTGCCCGTGGGTCCAACGTCGCTCGGTTAGTCACGGCAGCTGTAAGTCTTGATCGTTGACGTGTCTGTTCAGGTCTGAGGGTCCCCTCGTAGCGTGGAGTCCGTGATACCAGGGGAAGTTGAGGTTCATGGGGTCCAAGCAACAGAAGTACGACGCTGAGTTCCGTGAGGGCGCTGTACGCATCGTGATCGAGACGGGGAAGCCGATCCCTAAGGTCGCCGAGGAACTCGGGGTCCATCCCGGCACGCTGCACAGCTGGGTCTCGCGGTGGCGCCGCAACGGCTCGGCTTCCTCCGACCGGCCCGCGCCTGCCGAGGCGAGTGGTCGGCTGCGGGAGGCCGAACGCGCCGAGCTGGAACGGTTGCGGCGGGAGATGGGCGAGAAGAACAAGCGCATCCGCGAGCTGGAGATGGAGCGTGATGTCTTCAAACGCTGCATGGCCTTGTGGGTGAAGTAGCTGCTGCGGACCCGGCCCAGGTGGCCAGGATGATCAGCGACTGCAAGGCCGGGCAGAACATTCCGCACAACCTCGCGTGCCGTGTGCTGGGCGTGTCGGAGTCGTGGTTCTACAAGTGGCGGGATCGACCCGTCACCGCGCGCGAGGTGCGGCGTGAGGAACTGGCCGACGCGATCAAGCACATCTTCGACACCTCGGGCGGCACCTACGGCTCCCCGAAGATCTGGATCACGCTCATACGGGAGGGATGGCGGGTATCGGTGAACACCGTCGCCAAGCTCATGGCCGAACTCGGCCTGGCCGGACGCAAGATACGCCGCAGGCGTGGGCTCACTCGCCCCGGCAGGCGGGCCGCGGCCCCGGACTTCGTGCGCCGTGACTTCACCGCCGACGCACCCGATCAGGTCTGGGCGGGCGACATGACGGAGATCGTCACGAGCGAGGGGAAGCTCCACCTGGCCACCGTGATCGATCTGTTCTCGCGCCGCCTGCTCGGCTACGCGATGAGCGCCCACCATGATGCCGAACTCGTCGTGGCCTCCCTGCACATGGCCGCCGCCACCCGAGGCGGCGACGTCAAGGGCGTGATCTTCCACAGCGACAGGGGTTCGGAATACGTCTCTCGCCGGTTCAAGCGGACCTGCCGCCGCCTGGGCGTGACCCAGTCCATGGGCCGGGTCGGCTCGTGTTTCGACAATGCCGTCAGCGAGGCGTTCAACAGCGTGCTCAAGGTCGAGTACGTTCACCGGCACACCTTCGCCACCCGCACCGAGGCCCGACTGAAGATCGCCACGTGGATCACCGGGTTCTACAACACCCATCGGCTACACAGCGTGTGCGGCTACCGCAGTCCGATCGACTACGAACACGACCACCGGGCTAACTCCGTCCTGGAGCTGGCCGCTTAGCAGGCCTCCACAGTTCGAGGGGATTGACACCGGCGCGAACACCTCCACCTGGCGCGAAGAGGCGGTGAGCGCATGAACATTCGCCCCCTCCTGGAGGCACTGGACATCCAGGAGGACGCGGCCCGGGCGCTGGCCGACGACCTTCGCGCACAGATCGACGCCCTGCGGACCCGGCTGCGGGAGGCCGAGACACACCTCGAGCACCTCGCGATCACCCGAAAGACGGTCACCGGCCTCGCCGACCGGCTCCCCGCATCCCTGCCGGAGCTGCCCGAGCACCCGGACTACCCGCGCATCCTCGCTGTCTTCAACGAGGCGACCGGCCCCTTGCGGGCCAAGGACGTCTGCCAGGCCCTCGGTCACGAAGTGCTGCCGAAGAACGTCGAAGGCACCCGGGCCAAGCTGAAGCGCCTGGTCAAACTTGGCATCCTCACCGAAGCCGACACCGGCAACTTCGCGAAAAAGCAGTAGCCGGCACCGCGGCCAGCACTCCTGCCCCAAGCATCACCTGGAAACGGACATCACCTTACGAACTGCCTTCTCAAAACGCCGGACGATTTCTAGATCAGCCGCTGTGTGTCTCCCGTCGTCGCGGCAGCCACCTGGTCGGTCAAGCGCACGAGGAGGTCGGCCCGATCGCGGGTGGTGTCGATCAAGTCGGCGTTGCGCTGATCGCTGCCCCGGGCCCAGCGCTCCGCCTCGACTGGGTTCTTTCCGAACGCCTCGTGGCGGCGGGCCAGCCGGAGCAGCCTGAGATCGTCCTCGGGGGCGAGGAACCATGTCTCGTCGAGCAGGTGACGGACCGGTGCCCATGCCCCGCGGTCCACAAGGAGGTAGTTTCCTTCCGTCACGACCAGCGGTACCTCTCGTGCAACGGGGATGGCTCCTGCGATGGGTTCTTCGATCTCCCGGCGGAACTCGGGTGCGTAGACCACAGTCTCCTGCTGGCGGTGCAGCCTGCGCAGCAACGAGACGTAGCCGGCAGCGTCGAAGGTGTCTTCGGCCCCCTTGCGGGGTCGGCGGCCGAGTTGCTCGAGCACCGCGTTGGCGAGGTGGTAGCCGTCCATTGAGACCAGCACCGCATGCGGGGCCAGCTCCCGCACCAGCGCGTGGGCAAGGGTGGACTTTCCCGCGCCCGGGGCCCCGGTGATGCCGAGTATGCGTCGTTGTCCCGATACCACCAGGGAACGGGCTCGATTGACGAGCTGGTCGAGGGAGTGTTCGGTCAGCTGCGGCATGCCTGGTCCTTCGGTCGTGCGGTTCTGTGCGGCTGCCGCGCGCGGCGGCATGTTGAGGAAGACGTGCGTCGAGGGGGTCAGTGGTCGCCCAAGCGGTTCGCGAGCACCGTGAGCTCCGTGAACTCCGGCGTGTCCAGCCAGCTGCGTGGACCGGGTACCGTGCACCGAAGTGCCGCGACATGCGCGGCGAACCGCAGCAGCGGCCCGGGCGGAGCGGACGGTGTGCGTGCCAGCGCGTAGGCGAAGGCCCCGTGAAACACGTCGCCGGCGCCAAGCGTGTCGCGCGCCTCCACGTCGGGCACCTCGACGGTGCCCCGGGCGTTGCGAGACGACCAGTGCACGGGGTCTGGGCCGTGGGTCACGGCGACCATGGGCACCCCTCGGCGGAGCAGCGCTGTGGCTGCGTCGTCGCTGGCGGGCACCCGTAGGTCCGCGGAGCACACCGCGAAACTCGTACAGGGGATCAGCTCCTCGTACACGGGTTTCCAGCTTCCGGCGTCGAGGACCACCGGGACCCGCGCCTCATGCGCCAGCCGGGCCGCGGCCACGGCGAGCCGGGGATGATGGCCGTCGAGCAGTACGACGTCGGCGCCGTCGAGGGTCTCGGGTAGCCAGTCCGGTACCGGTATGTCCTGGTGCGCGGCGTTCACCGAGACGACTGAGCGCTCCCCGGAGCCGTCGCTGACGTAGATGCTGGAGACGGTGGGGGTGCCCGTGTAGTCCCGGGCGGCGTCACGGACCGCCACCTGCCGCTCTTGCAGCTCTGCGGCGGCGAAACCGGCGAGAACGTGGCTACCGAGGCTTGTCACCAGTGTCGCCTGTCCGCCCAGCGCCGCGAACGTCAAAGCGGCGTTGGCGGCAGGGCCTCCGGCGGCGAGTTCCTGACTGTGCGCGGTCGTCTTCTGATTCGGGCCGGGCGGCGACGCAACGCGGTAGATCGTGTCCAGGGTCGCCAGGCCGACGAAGAGTCCGCGCACCGTCTTACTCGGCACCGGTGTGCTCGGCCGTCTGCTCGGGGGAGATGGCGCCGGTCATGAGGGCGACCACCTCGGACATCGCCCGGTCCTGCGGCCGGACCACGGTGAGGCGCCTGCCCAGGCGGTGGATGTGGATGCGGTCGGCGATCTCGAACACGTGCGGCATGTTGTGGCTGATGAGTACCACCGGGATGCCGCGGTCGCGGATTTCGCGGATCATGTCCAGGACCATGCCGGACTCGCGCACCCCAAGCGCCGCCGTGGGCTCGTCGAGGATGACGACGCGGGTTCCGAACGCGGCGGCTCGCGCGACCGCGACGGCCTGGCGCTGCCCCCCCGAGAGGGTCTCGACCGGCTGGGTCATCGACCGGATCCCGATCTTGAGGTCGCTCATGTGCTGGGCGGACTGGGCGCGCATGCGGGGTTGGTCCAGCCGTCGGAACAGCCGGCCCCAGAGGGAGGCCCTCCGGATCTCCCGGCCGAGGTAGAGGTTGCTGGCGATATCGAGGGCGGGAGCGACGGCGAGATCTTGGTAGACCGGTTCGATCCCGTTGCGGCGGGCGTCCAGCGGGCTGCGGAAGTGCACTGGGACGCCCTCCATCAGCAGCTGGCCCGAGTCGGGGACGATCGCACCGGAAAGCGCTTTGATCAGGCTGGACTTGCCGGCTCCGTTGTCCCCGACGACCGCCAGCACTTCGCCGGCGCGCAGGTCGAAGTCGGCCCCGTCGATCGCGGTGACATGCCCGTAGCGCTTGACGATGTTGCGAGCCTCGAGCACGGGTTGCCCGGCGTCGGCCTGGTCGCGGGGTGCCGGGTTCACTTGTTCCTCCTACGGGCGAACTGGTCGACGGCCACCGCGAGGATGACGAGGATGCCGGTGGCTACGTTCTGGTAGAGGTTGTCGATGCCGGCCAGGGTCAGCCCGTTGCGCAGGACTCCGACGATGAGGGTGCCGAGCAGGGTCCCACCGACTCCTCCGCGGCCGCCGAACAGGCTGGTGCCCCCGATGACGACCGCGGTGATGCTCTCCAGGTTGGCGTTCTGGTAGGCGTTCGGGTCGGCGTTTGGAATGCGGCCCAGGGCCGCCCAGGCAGCGAGCCCGCAGACGATACCCGTCGCGATGTAGACGCTGAGCAGATTGCGGCTGACCTTGATCCCTGTCAGGCGTGCCGCCTCCACGTTGTCGCCGACGGCATAGACGTGCTTGCCCCACGCCGTCTGCGTCAGCGCGTACCAGGCGGTGGCGTACAGGGCCAGCATCAGAAGTACGCCGTAGGTCAACGAGACGCCGCCGAGGTGCACGCTCGTGCCCGTCGCGGTGAGCAACTGCGACTGGACCGGGTAGGTGCTGGAGCCGGCGTACAGCTGGGTCACGGCCGCCAGCACGGTGAACGAACCGAGCGTGACGATGAAGGGTGGCAGCCGCAGCACGGTGACGAGGGTGCCGTTGAGGCCGCCGAGCGCGGCGCAGAGAACGAGGGTGAGCAGCAGAGCAAGCGGGGCGCCGTGGCCGGCGAGCTTCGCGAGGACGATCGTGCCGAGCACCGCGATGGCGCCGACCGACAGGTCGATGCCGGCCGTGAGGACGACCAGCGTCTGGCCGACGGCCAGCATCCCGACCACGATGCACTGCTGCAGGATCAGGGACAGGTTGCCTATGGCCAGGAAGTTGTCCGTGATGAGGGTGAAAACCGCACAGGCGATGAGCAGTGCGGCCAGTGGCCCGACGATGGGGCGGCGGATGATCGTGTCCAAGGTGCCCGCGCGGTCCGTGCGCGGAGCGGTGGCGGCCGAGGCCATGGGGGACTCCAGGTGGTGAGGACGGCTGGGAGGCGCAATCCGGCGGCGCCTCCCAGCCTGTGGTCAGTGGATTAGCCCCAGCAGTTCGCCGCGCCCCACGTGCTGTCCTGGGAGGGCAGGCCGGGCATTGGCTGGTCCGTGATGAGCTGGGAACCGGTGTCCTGGAACCCGGAGGGCTTCGTGCCGTCCTTGGCGTACTTCACCACTGCGTCGATGCCGCCCTCGGCCATCTTCTTCGGGAACTGCATGACGGTGGCCCCGACCTTGCCGGCCTTGACGTCGGCAACGCCCTGGCAGCTCCCGTCGATCGAGCCGACGACCACCTTGGAGGCCAGGCCCTTGGCCGAGATGGCCTGGTAGGCGCCGCGGGCCGCGGGCTCGTTGATCGTGTACAGCGCATTGATGGTCGCATTGCGTTGGAGAAGGTTCTCCATCGCCGCCTGGGCCTTGTTCTGGTCGCCGTTGGTGTTCTCCTTGCCGACGATCGCGGCGTCGTTGTCCGAGATGCCGAACCCCGCGAGGAAACCGTCGTGGCGGAAGGTGTCCACGGTTCCGCCGGGGGTGCCGTCGAGCATGGCGAGGTGCGGTGCCTGACCGCCGAGCTTGGCCTTCACCCACTGGCCCTGCTGCTTGCCGGCGGCGGTGTTGTCCGTGGCAAAAGTGGCGTCAACTGCGCTCGCGGGATCGGTCGCCGTGTCCAGGGCTATGACGACCACACCGGCGTCACGGGCCTGCTTGATCGCCGAGAGGATGCCCGAGGAGCTGTTCGGTGTGATCAAGATGCCCTTGACACCGCGGCTGACGAGGTTCTCGATCGCCGAGACCTGGCCCTCGTTGTCCCCGTCGAACTTGCCTGCCAGGGCGATCAGTTGTGCACCCTGCTTGCCGGCTTCCGCCTGCGCGGACTCACGGAGTTTGACGAAATAGGGATTGCTGTCGGTCTTCGTGATCAGCCCGATCTTGACCGCGCTCCCGGAGCCGTTCGATGCGGAGCTCGAGGAACTGCCGCACGCGGCCAGCGACATGGTGAGGATGCCGCAGGCGGTCAGCGCCGTCACCCGGGCAGCGTGCTTACGGAAGTGGGGCGAACGGTGTGGACCTCTGTACGACATGCGTGGGCCTCCTTTGGCCAGCTGCGTGAGGAGCGATCAACGGTGGGGACCGTAACGCCTGGTCCCGCGTCAGACAAGCGTTTGCGCAAGCGTTTTCGCGTCGTTGACAGGTTTGCGCGCAAGCGCTTGTATAGGGCCCTTCACAGGAGACGGGGGGCAACAACCATGGTGACGATGGCCGATGTTGCGCGGGCAGCGGGGGTGTCGACCTCCACGGTGTCCCACGTGCTCAACGAGACTCGGGCGGTCCGCCCCGAGACCCGCGAACAGGTACTCGCCGCCATCGCGCGCACGGGTTACCGGCCGAACGCCGTGGCCCGCGCCCTGGTCACCTCGAGCACCAACACGATCGGCTTGGCGATCTCGCTGCTGTCCAACCCCTACTTCGGCGATCTGGTGCACGCGATCGAGGCGGACGCCCGCGCTGCGGGCTACACCCTGGTCCTTGGCGACACCCACGACGATGGCGACATCGAGCAGCACATCGTGCGTGAGCTGCAAGCCCGTCAGATCGACGGTCTGATCATCGCGCCCTCGGCCGAGGCTGCGCACACGACGCTGCCCCAGCTCATGGAGCGCGGGTTCCCCGTCGTGCTCATCGACCGTGCTGCTCCGGTCGAGGTCGACCAAGTGGCGACGGAGAACACCGCGGCGGCCGCCGAACTCGTCGGGCACCTCGCAGAGCTCGGACACCGACGCATCGGCATGGTCAGCGGCCGGGCCGGCCTGAGCACCACCACCGAACGCCTCGCGGGGTACCGGGAGGGACTCGTCGCACACGGGCTTAGCGTCGACCCCGCGCTCGTCGTCGAGGGCGGATCCAACCCTGAACAGGCCCACGACCGGGTCCTCGAACTTCTGACCAGGCCGTCACCGCCGACCGGGCTGTTCGTCGGCAATAACGCGATGACCATCGGGGCGATGCGTGCCATCCGTGAACTCGGCATGCGGGTTCCCGAGGACGTGGCCCTGGTCTGCTTCGACGACTTCCAGTGGGCGGACCTGTTCGAACCCCGCTTGACCACCATGGCCCAGCAAGTCGCTGAGATCGGTCGAGAGAGCCTCGCGCTGCTGCTGAGCCGCCTGCGCCAACCGGACCTTCCAGCTCGCCGGATCCGGATCCAGCCGCAGATGAAGCACCGCCAGTCCTGCGGCTGCCCACGCTGAGACCGGGCACCGCACTGTGCCATCACGAATACTGGGGAGAATTCGATGCCCATTGCCACCCCCGAGGTCTACGCGAAGATGCTCGACCGTGCGAAGGCGGGAGCCTTCGCCTACCCGGCGATCAACGTCACCTCGTCGCAGACCCTGAACGCGGCGCTGCGCGGATTTGCCGACGCCCAGAGCGACGGCATCATCCAGGTGTCGCTCGGTGCGGGTGACTACTTGTCCGGTGCGGGCATCAACAACAAGGTCACCGGCTCGGTCGCGCTCGCCCTCTATGCACATGAGGTCGCCAAGCACTACGACGTGCAGGTAGCGCTGCACACCGACCACTGCCCCCAGGGGTCGCTCGACACCTGGGTACGCCCGCTGCTCGCCCTGGCCACCGAGCGAGTCGCCCGGGGCGAGGCGCCGCTGTTCCAGTCCCAGATGTGGGACGGATCGGCGATCCCACTCGAGCAGAACCTCCGCATTGCCCGTGAGCTGCTCGAGATCGCCGCCGCCGCCAAGGTCATCCTTGAAATCGAGGTCGGCGTGGTCGGCGGCGAAGAGGACGGGATCGTCAACGAGATCAACGACAAGCTGTACTCCACCGTGGAGGATGCGCTGGCCACCGTGGAAACGCTCGGCGTCGGAGAACATGGCCGCTACCTCACCGCACTCACCTTCGGCAACGTCCACGGCGTCTACAAGCCGGGCAACGTCAAGCTGCGGCCTGCCGTTCTCGCGGACATCCAGGACCAGGTCGGCTGCAAGGTCGGCAAGGACAAGCCGTTCGACCTCGTCTTCCACGGAGGCTCCGGGTCGCTGCCCGCGGAGATCCACGAGGCGGTGCGGCACGGGGTCGTGAAGATGAACATCGACACCGACACGCAGTACGCCTTCACCCGGGCCGTTGCCCACCACGTGCTCAGCAGCTACGACAGCGTGCTCAAGGTCGACAGCGAGGTCGGCAGCAAGAAGGCGTACGACCCCCGCGCCTACGGCAAGCCGGCCGAGGCAGCGATGGCCCAGCGGGTCGTGGAGGCGTGCGAGACGCTGAAGTCCGCAGGGACGACTCTCGGCCGGTCCTGACTCCTCCTGTCTCTCGGTCCCGGACCTCTCGACTTACGACGTTGCTGGGCACGGCCCGGACCACTATTCCCTGGCTCCTTGGCGAGTTCTTCGATGCGCGAGAACGACCCGACGGACTCGGCAGAATCTGGTCTTCCGCGGGAGCTCCACCAGGGGTCGAGGTGCTCGACTTTCAGGGGTTGCTCGCACGCGCCGCGAGTCACGGCGTCGACCCGTACTCCCCGGTCCGGGCGGCCTTCCACGAATTGATCACCGTACGAACTGGTTCACTGCGCTACTCGCCGGACTTCACCGAGCACGAGCTGCACGAGGGCGCCTGGCTTTGAAGGCTCCCCTCCCTGAAGGGAGGGGATTCTCCACCCTCCAGGGCTGCGTGGGGATTCACGGCTCAGGCCGCCTCTTGGTCCAGCGGACCAGGAGGTCTTACGCCCTCGGCACCGTCCGGGTTCCAACCTGCCCGGACCAGCATCACGCGGGCGGAGTTCTTGTCCCTGGGCGAGACGGCTCCGCACACGGTGCAGGCATAGGTTCTCATCGAGAGAGGGAGTGCGTGCTTGGTTCTCGCTCCGCACTGCGCGCAGTCCATCGTGGTGTGCGCCGGGTGCACGAGACGGACGTCCCGTGCGTGCTTGCGCCCCATCTCGACCAGAGCGCGTTTGGTGGCGGCGATGGCGGCATCGGCCGCCTTGCGGGCCATCGTGGTTTTCGCGAGGAACTTCGGGCGGAAGTCCTCCACCGCCACCCCGTCATGATCACGCATCACGGACTTGGCCCACTTGCGGCCGGTGTCCTCCCGCTGCCCCGCGATCTTCTTGTGCAGCTTCGCCGCCTGTACCTGCGCCTTCCGGTAGCCCTTGGATGCGGGCCGGCCCTTCGGACGCCGGCGCCGGGCCATCATCCGCTGGTAGCGGGCGAGCCCCTGCGCGGCCCGCTTGCCGTGCTCGGCATGCGGGAGATCGTAGGCGCCATCCGTGGTGGTAGCGGTCTCCTTCACACCCCAGTCCACCCCGAGCACCCGCCCCGTGGGAGCGAGCGGTTCGCTCTGCGCGGGGGCGACGAAGGACACATACCAGTGCCCGAGCGTGTCCTGGTACACGCGCACACTCGACGGGTCAGCCGGAAGAGCCCGCGACCACACCACGCTCAGCACGATCTGGCCCGCAAGGTGCAGACGACCCTCCTTCAGACGGAAACCCCGCCGGGTGTAGTTCAGGCTCGGGCGGCTGTCCCGCTTGCGCTTGAAGCGGGGCATCCCGGCCCGGCGGTGCACCGGAAGCCGGTCCTTGATGTCCTTCAGCGCCTTCGCCCGCGACTTGGCGAAGTCCCGAATCACCTGCTGCTGCGGCACCGAGGCACCCTCGGCCAGCCACGGCGTCACCCCGCGGGCCTCGGTCAGCGTCTTGTCCAACTGCGCCGGACCACACGTCAGCTTCTCACCGGACTCCTTGCTCTGCTGGTGGACCTGCTTCGACTTGGCCACGCACTCGTTCCAGAGCCACCGGCAGCGGTCCCATTCCGCTTCAAGTGCGCGCCGCGCGGTAGCAGACAGGCGCACACGGAAGGAGTACCGGGCATGCCCGGCCCCCTCCGTGGTCGCGTCTGTCGTCATGCATCCGAACCTATATGGGAGGACTGACAGTTGAGGCCTCTTGATCGCCACGGGCTCGCTCACCTCGTCGCGGGTGGACGGTCTTTCGCCCTGGAGGCGAAACCCCTATTTCCTGTCCTGCTCCGCAGGAGTCCGATTCCTCCCCGGCCTGAAGGCCGGGGCATCCTCGGAGGAACCCGGTGAGCACGCCCCGGACAGATCCACCAGTACCGATCCGACCTCACTGCTGCCAAGGGTGCCGTCATTCTCTTCCAGCCCGGCTTCCTCCACGCCGCCACCGCCAAAACCGCCGGCGCCGACCAGCACCCCCCGCAGGCCCTGCTGGTTCCCGACGGCGCCGCAGGTGACTTCCTGCGCAATGTCCTGGAGCTTTTGGAGAGCGAATACCGCGAACTCGGCGGCCTGCCCCTGGAAGTGCACATCGAG
The DNA here is from genome assembly GCF_050936285.1 of Streptomyces sp. CA-106110. Lineage (NCBI taxonomy): Bacteria > Bacillati > Actinomycetota > Actinomycetes > Kitasatosporales > Streptomycetaceae > Streptomyces > Streptomyces sp. CA-106110. Next base: position 606,641 of record NZ_JBNJNB010000002.1, read on the forward strand.
GTACTCCGGCACCTGCTCGCCACCCTCGTCCTGCGCCTCGCCCACCTGCATGGCCCCCAGGGCGCCGGCAGGGTGGGCAACGGCGACTTCCACCGCTTCCAACAGGCAGTGGAACGCAGCTACACCCAAAGCCTGCGGGTGCCGATTATTACGTCCGCGCTGTTCAGGCGGCATGTGCGTACTCGTGGAGGAGACCGCCGAGGCGAGCACGTCGATGGATGTCCAGCCGGTGGAGTCGGCCGGGTTCGGTGATCGGTTCGGGAACTGGCCGCAGGGGTGCCGCGCTGTGCAGGCTGCGGTGCGGCCGATGCTGGTTGTAGAACGACTCGAACTCGGTGAGCGCGTGGAGCAGGTGCGGCAGGTTCCAGATCAGGATGCGGTCGAGGAGTTCATGTCTGCAGGTCTGCACCCAGCGTTCCATGATTGAGTTCATGCGGGGAACGCGGATGCCGGTGGTGACGATCTCGATGCCCTCGGCCTCGAAGACGACGTCGAACGCACGGCTGTACTTGCTGTCGCGGTCCCTGATGAGGTGCGTGACGGTGGCGCCGGCGTCCTGGAGGTCCATGACCACGTTCTCGCAGCCTGGGTCACCCAGTCCGCGGTGGGATGGGCGGTCGCGCCGAGGACGCGGATGCGGCGGTTGACGTGCTCGATGACCGCGAAGACGTACAAGCTCGCGCCGTTCAGCGTGGTGGCGGTGAAGAAGTCACCGGCCAGGATCACGTGGGTCTGGCCGCGCAGGAACGCGGCCCAGGTCTGACGGTCGCGTTCGGGCACCGGCTCGATCCCGTGTCGCTTCAGGATCTCCCACACCGTGGAGGGTGCGACCTTGACGCCGAGGGCGGCGAGTTCGCCGTGGATGCGCCGATCCCCCCGGAGCTGTTCTCGCGGGCCAAGCGCGGGACGAGAGCCTGGATGTTGCGCTGGGTCGGCGGTCTGCCGGACCGCTTGCGACGGGAGGCGACGGCGTGGCAACGGCGCATCAGGTCTCGGTGCCACCGCAGGATCGTGTCCGGGGAGACAATCAGGTGAAGCTGCCGCAGCTTGGGCCTCGGGAGCCGGTGGAGGAGAGCCGCCAGGAAGGCGCGGTCCGCCGGCATGATGCGCGGCCTGTCGATCTGCCGCTGCAGGACGGCCAGTTGATGCTGCAGCGTGAGTATCTCGATGTCCTTGTCAACATCGCTCATCGGCAGCAGCCGAATGAAGGCGAACACGCTCGACACGGCGAGGTAGGGCAGTCGCAGCAGCACGATCGATCAGCTTGACACGCTTGTCCAGAAGCCAACGACCGTTCGTGAGAACCTGCACGTCACAGGCCATGGATGGGGTTTTCGGCACTCGCACCCGGATCCCGGCGACGGCGTCGCCTTTGGGAGCACTGCTGGCCCGGCCGGACACGACCGCACGAGCCGCGGCGTAGGCATCGATCGGATCGGATTTCCCGATCCTGCGGCGCTCGGCCTTGTCCGGCCGGTTGACTTCGACCACGGTGAGGCCGGCCTCGCGGGCCGCGTGCGTGAACCCCGACCCGTAGGAGGACGTACCCTCCACGCCGACGGCGGCAACGGTGCCGTGAGCAGCAAGGAAGGCCAGAGCAGCCGAGTATCCGGCGCCCGTTGTGGGGAACTCGGCATCAGCGACCTGCCCACCGCCGTCTGTCACCACGGCGACGTGGATAGTGTCGGCATGAGAGTCCACACCGCCGATCACTACGTGTTCGATGGCCGCTGCAGTGTCCGTTCCTGCCATGCTGGAAATGCCTTCCTGACCGGAGGTGGCTCCAGCCGGGTGGGGCAGACAGGACAGTGACGGGGCCTCTGGCCAGGCTCCTGACTTGTTCAATCGAGCCCAGATGCACGGTCTGCAGCCGTAGCGTCAAGGGTGCCGGTCGGCACGGGCCCGCAGTGCTCCTTGCCGCTCCGCTGGGGCTGGCTCACTCATAGCGTGCCGCCGCCGGCCGGCACCCGCGCGGTGTGGCTCGACAGAGGCATGAAGTGACACTGTGACTTCAAGTCAGGATGCCCACCGCACTTCCTTCCCTGTCGCATCGAGTGCAAGGCCGGCTGCCCGTGATCCTGATCGGCATCGATCCCCACAAGTCCTCCCACACCGCCGTCGCCGTCGACGCGGCAGGCCACCAGGTGGCCCAGCGCCGGTTCGTCGTCAACGCCGGTACCTTCCGCCATCTGATGCGCTGGTGCGAGCAATGGCCCGAGCGCCGCTTCGCCGTCGAAGGGGCCCGCGGCCTGGGCCGAACCCTCGCCCAGCAGTTGGCCGCCGCCGGCGAGAATGTGGTGGACGTGCCCTCCACTCTGTCGGCCCGAGCCCGACTCCTGGCCACCGGCGGCGACCGCAAGACCGATGCGAAAGACGCTCTCCACGTCGCCCAAGTCGCCCTGTTCCGCCACGACCTGCGGATCGTCGTTGCCGAGGACCAGACCACGATTCTGCGGCTGCTGACCGAACGGCACGACGACCTGGTCCACGAACGCACCCGCGTCCTGAACCGGCTCCATGCCGTCCTGCGTGATCTCTTGCCCGGAGGTGCACCCACCGGACTGTCCGCCGACAAAGCCACTGTCGCCGTGAAGGCCATCCGGCCCGTGAAGGCCATCCGGCCCGTGACGGCCACCGACGCCTGCCGCCGCGACATAGCCCGCGATCTGTTGGCCGACGTGCGGCGCCTGGACCGGCAGGTCAAGGACAACGAGGCTGAGATGCGGGACGCACTCGCCGCGACCCGCACCACGCTGACGACCTTGCCAGGCCTGGGCACCGTGCTGGCCGCCAAGGTCATCGGCCATGTCGGAGACGTCAGCCGCTTCCCGACCGAGCACCACTTCGCCAGCTACACCGGCAGCGCACCCCTGGACGCCTCCAGCGGCAACAACGTCCGCCATCGGCTCAACACCGGCGGCAACCGTGCGCTCAACTCGGTCTTGCACATCGTCGCCGTATGTCAGATCCGCGACGGCGGGCGCGGGCAGGAGTACTACCTGCGCAAGATCGCGGAAGGAAAGACACCAGCGGAGGCCCGCCGGGCCCTGAAACGACGGCTTTCCAACGTGGTCTACCGGATCATGAAACGAGATCAACGGAACCACCTCGCACAGGCCGCTTGACACACAGAGGCGCTATGAGGTCGTGATCCACCCGGCCGGGGCCTCGGGAACGGGCCCCGGCAGCCGGACAGACCAAGGCGAAGACAGCCCAGCAGGACGTCAGTCAGTGATCGAGCCACGACCACCGGGAACCCGGATACCACTATCGCTGTCCGTGATCGTGGTGATGGTCTGCTTGGAGACTTTCGCCCCGTACACCTCGGCCAGGTGCGCGGATATCTCCCCGTGGGTGAGCCCCTTCGCGGACAGCGAGAGCACCATCTCATCGACACCGGTCAGGCGGCGCTGCCGCTTCTTGACGATCTGCGGCTCAAAGGTGCCGGCGGTATCGCGGGGCACCTTCACCTCCACCGGGCCGACGTCGGTCGGTCTTCGAACGGGTGCCGTTACGGCTGTTGCCGCTGTTCCTGCCCGTCGCGTCGGGCTTCTCGTAACCGACGTAATCGGTGATCTCGCCCTCCAGAGCAGACTCCAGCACCCGTTTGGTCAGCTGCAGCCCGTCATTGCGGGCACGGTCGACCAGCATCGCGATCAACTGCTCGTCACTCACCGCGCTCGACACGGCCTTTTCGGCGAGCTGGTCGCGGTCCTCGGGCTCAACGGCGGATTCGGTCATCTCATATCGCTTCCATGATCGTCAGATCCGCCGTTGATTAGACACTCCCCCTTCAAGCGTGGGCCCAGCTGATGGCGTACGCCGAGACATCCCAGAGGCGTTGTGCCGCCTCGGGGTCAAGGGCGTAGTCGGCGACGCCGACACGCTCCGGGCCGCCGTCGTAGGGCAGGGCCTGGTTGCAGTCCTCGAAATAACGCCCACCCATACCGTGGAGCAGGGGCGATGTGGCCACGAACACGGATGTTGCGGCTCCTTGCTCCGGGGTCTTGTATTCAGCCGTCGGGTCCGTGTGCAAACTCTCGCGCAGATCCTCGGGCAGGTAACGGGCCAGATTGGTCCAGATACGGCCAGGGTGCAGCGCGTTCGCGGTGATCCCGTCGTCGGCCCAGCGCCGGGTCGCATCGACGGCGAAGAGCACATTGGCGGTCTTGGACTGTCCGTAGGCAAGCCACGGGTCGTATGCGCGCTCGGTGAAGTTTATGTCGTCGAACACGACGGGCGAGCGCAGGTGGCCGCGCGAGCTGACCGAGACGATCCGGGCACCGTTCGCGGCCGCCAGGGCGTCGTGGAGGGCATTGACAAGGGCGAAATGGCCGAGGTGGTTGGTGGCAAACTGCGACTCCCAGCCGGATGCAGTGCGCGTCAGCGCGGTCGCCGCGATGCCGGCGTTGCCGATCAGGGCATGCACGGGCGCATTGCCCCACTCGGTTGCCAACCGTCGCACCGAGGAAAGGTCTGCGAGGTCGAGTTGCGCGACCGTGACCCGCGGGGAGTCCAGGCCGGCGTTGATGTCGTCGGCCACGCTGCGGCCGGCGTCCAGGTTACGGACGGCGATCACGACGTCGGCACCGGCCGTGGCCAGTGCGCGTGCGGTCTCGATCCCGATGCCGGAGGATCCCCCGGTGACGATCATCTGCTTGCCGTGCAGGTCGACCCCGTCGACGACCTCGGCTGCGGTCGAGGTTGCGTTGAACGAACCTGTGATGCGGTCTCGTGTCATGTCTCTCCCTGCTGATACGAGGGATTAGAACCCGGCGACGGGCTATGGCGCGTAGGGGGCCTCGAATCGTGCCACCTCGTCATCAGACAGGCCCACATCAAGTGAGGCGATCGCATCGGCGCGCACGAAGCCGGTAATCGAGCCGGATCCCACGCGAGGGAGCTGGTCGGTCACGAAATTGCGCAGTGGGATCGTCCTGCCACGGATCACCAAGAGGACGATCACCGCAATGAACGGAACAGCAGTTGCGACGCCCTCGACAGGGACGAAGCGCTGAGTCTCCGACTGGGCGATCCCGAGCATCAGCGCCACTCCGAGCGTGAGCGGGAACGACATGAATTGACCGACCAGCGCCGCAGCCATGGCAGGTATCACCAGGAGCGTGAGGCCCACGGGTTCCAGGAAGGTGATCGGGGCGATCAGCACCCCAGCCAGCCCACCGAGCGCGGACCCGAGGGTTTCGCCAAGGAGGCGTGGGAAACGGCCAGGGAGCGGTCCCGCCACCACGCCCCCGGGCCTGGTCCGCGGCGAGGCAGGGCAGCCCCACAGGGGGTGTGCACGCCGGTCGTGCGGCCGCGGCTCAAGCCCGGCGTTGTTGGCGCCATGGCCTACTGCTTCCCTGTCGCCGCTTTGCCGAGAATCTCCCGGGCAATCAAGTAGCGGTGTATCTCGCTCGGGCCTTCGACGACACGTGACACGCGCAGCCCGCGAAACCAGTGCTCCAACGGCAGGTCCATTGTCATGCCCATACCACCCAGAATCTGCATCATTGCATCCACCACGGCGAAGCCGGTCTCGGTGGCGTACAGCTTGGCCGCTGAAGCCTTGGTCCGTGCGTCCGATCCGCGATCGGCAGCCCAGGCCGCTTCCCAGGTCAAGTGCCGCGCCGCATCGATGCGCACCCGCGCGTCGGCCAGCGCGAACTGGATGGCCTGCCGAGTGGCCAGCAGTGCGCCGAAGGTTTCCCGCGTGCATGCCCATTCGGTGGCAATGCGCATCGCTTCCTCAGCCACACCTATGGCCTGCGCGGCATAGCGCAGCCTCCCCCGCACCATCCACTCCTGGGCCAGAGCGAAACCTTCGCCCTCTTCCCCCACCCGGTTGGCCACCGACACGACGCAATCCTGGAGGGTCAGTTCAGTGGTCCAGTGGTCCCGGATCACCGGCACCGGCTCCACGGTCATGCCCGGGGTGTTTGCGTCCACGACGATCGCGCTGATCCCACCGCGGCCGGCTCCACGGTCGGTGCGTGCGTAGACGATGCCGTAGCGAGCCTTCTCCGCTCCGCTGGCCCACATCTTGTGCCCGTTGATCCGGTATGTGTCGCCGTCGCGGTCTGCTGTGGTCCGAATGGCCCGTGCGGGATCCGATCCACCCGTCGGTTCACTGATCGCGGTAAACGATGGCCACGCGTGCTCGATGGTGGGTAGGACGTAGCGATCGATCTGCTCGTCCGTGCCTCGGTAGAGCACCACGGGCGGCTCGATTCCGAAGATGCCGGCTCCCGGTCGAGGCATGCTGTAGCGGTGCTTGGCCATCTGCTCGGTCAGCACCACGCCCTCGAAGACACCAAGGCCGCCGCCGCCGAACCGCTCAGGTGCCTCCAGGCACCAGAAGCCCGCATCCCGTGCCTTCTTCTGCAGCCTCGTCACTTCCTCTGCGGGCAGGGAACGTTCTTGGCCCGGCACCTTCGCTTCGACGGGCAGTATCTCCTCGCGGACGAACTCAGCAACCGTGTCGGCCAGCATTTTCAGCTCGTCCGGGAGATCAAATCCTTGAAATGACATGCGTTCGCCCTTCCCGGCGCTTGCCGGAGCTGAATGCTGCTGCTTGGTGGTCAGGAGCCGACGAAGTCGGGCTTGCGCTTCTCTGTGAGCGCCGCGAGTGCCTCGGCGGAGTCCCGGGTCGACCCGATCACGCCGGAGTGCGCCGCGATGAGGTCAAGGGATGCGCGCAGATCCAGCCGCATGGACTGATATACGGCACGCTTGATCGTACGCACGGCGAGTGGCGGCCCATCAGCAATCTTGCGGGCCAATGTGCTGACGGCGGCGGGCAGTTCCGTGTCATCGACGACGTGGTTGACGATGCCGAGTCTGCCTGCCTCCTCCGCGTCGATGAACTCGCCTGTGAGCAGCAGTTCCAAAGCCTTCGCGGTGCCGACGAGTCGTGGGAGGTAGTAACAGCCGCCGTCCCCCGGGACTGTGCCGGCCTTGATGTAGCCCTCGGACAGGCGGGCGGAGCGCGCCATGATACGCATGTCGCACATCAGTGCCATGTCCATGCCTGCACCGACTGCGACTCCGTTGATGGCAGCGATCACGGGCTTGTCGAGGTCCTCGAGCGCGAGCGGGATGCGATGGACGTGCTCGGTGAGGTACTGGCTGCGCTGGAGTGGGGTGGGACGGCCGGTGTCGTACCTCCGGTCCAGGTCGACGCCTGAACAGAAGGCGTCGCCGGCACCGGTGAGCACGACAACCTGCACATCCGGATCGGTGCGTGCCGCGCGGAGGATCTCCGCCCACCGGGCGACCATGTCCAGCGTAAAGGCATTCTTGCGCTTTGGCCGGTTCAGCGTGATCGTACCGATCCCATCGGCGACCGTGTACTGGATGTCCTCGCTGGCCCCACCACCAGTCGCCGGGCTCACAGGATCACCTCTACGAGCCGCGGTCCCTTGGTGGTCAGCGCCCGTTCCAACGCCGCTGTGAACTCCTCAGCGGTGGTGGCACGTTCAGCCTCCACGCCCATGCCGTGAGCCAGGGAGACGAAGTCCAGGTCGGGCCTGCTCAGGTCCAGCATGTCGAATGCCTTCGGTCCCTCGTTGGCCCCAACTCGCGCCAGTTCCCCCCTGAGAATGCCGTACTGGCGGTTGTTGAGGATGATCGTGGTGACGTCGAGGTTCTCCCGGGCTATCGTCCACAGCCCCTGGATCGTGTACATGGTGCTGCCGTCCGCCTGAAGCCCGACGACCTTCCGATCCGGAACGGCGACGCCGCAACCGACCGCGAGGGGCAGGCCGATTCCGATCGCCCCGCCGACCACGTTCAGCCAGTCGTGTCGCGGCCCGCTTTCCGTCGCGCCCAGGACGTATCCACCGGCCGTCACTCCTTCGTCGATGACCACAGCGCCCTCAGGGAGCAGGGCTGCCACGGTCGCCGCGAGCGAAGCCGGCGTGAGCGCGCCGGACGGAAGCTGCGACCGCCTCGACGACTGCACAGGCGAGGAAACGGGTTCGACCCCCGGCCCCACCAGATCTGCAAGTTCAGCCAGCGCCAGGGCCGAGTCATCGCTAGCGGAGGTGAGGACATGCACCTCACAGCCTTCCGGAACCAGGTCGCTCTTCTTGCCGGGGTAGGCGAAGAAGGAGACCGGCGGCTTGGCGTCGACCAGGATCAGGTGGCGAATCCCTGCCAACTGCTTGATCGCACTGCCTGCGCGATACTTCAGCCGTTCGACCGCTGGCAATCCACCACCTCGCTCCAGTCGCGCCAGCGACGTCTCCGTGAGCAGCGCGGCACCGGTTGCGGCGGAGACTCGGCTGGCGCTGCGCAGGGCATCGGCACGGGTTGCCGCGCCGCCCATGAGCAGCAGACAGCGCTCTCCTGAGTGCAGGAGCTTCGCGATGGCCTCGATCGTGTCCGAGTCCACAACGTTCCGCGCCCGTCGTGGCAGCGGCGCTGCCGGGCTCGCTCCGTCGCCCCACGACACGTCAGCAGGCAAGATCAGTGTCGAGATCGCGGGAGCCGGCCCCATCGCCGCAGCGACCGCCTCGGCGGCAGCCGGGCCGAGATCCTCCGGGCGGGCCGGGCAGTCCAGCCATCCGGAGAACGTCCGGGCCACCGACTCGATGTCCGAGTTCAAGGGAGAGTCGTACTTTTTGTGGTACGTGGCGTGGTCGCCGACGATGTTCACCATCGGCGATCCGGCCTTGCGCGCATTGTGCAAATTGGCCATGCCGTTCGCCATTCCGGGGCCGAGATGCAGCAGGGTGGCCGCTGGCCGGTCGGTCATCCGGGCGAAACCGTCGGCGGCGCCGGTGACCACGCCCTCGAACAGCCCGAGGACCATGCGCATCTCGGGGATGTCATCGACGGCGGCGATGAAGTGCATCTCCGAAGTCCCGGGGTTGGCGAAGCAGACGTCCACGCCGGAATCCACCAGGGTTCGAATGAGCGCGCGGGCGCCATTCATGGCCATTCCTCCCGTTGAGCCAGCCGAGCAGGATTGGTGCCGACTGCGGCACGCTGTGACGAGATTGTAGCCAATTGGCTACGCTCATGGCAATCGATCTGACGACCTGCGAACTTTGCGTCCGAATGACGCCCCAGCATGCCGACGGTCGCGCGCAGGCACCTGCTGCTCCCAACTTCCGCAACTGATCCCAAGGCATGCAAGTAGCAGCAAAGGCGACGAAATTCACCGGCAGTCCGGCCGTCGCCATGAGCGTCAGTCACGGGAATCGCGGAAAGCCACCGACAGGAATCACGAAAATCCCCGCAGGAGCCCGTAGTTACCGTCGTACCGTCGGTACAGCACTGCCCCCCGCCCGGTATCCGCATCACGAAAGAATCGGTGTCCGAGTTGAGCAAGGTCTACACGTTCAGCGATCTGCGAGGTGGTTCCGGACGGTACGGGGTGTGCGTCAACTGTCAGGCGAATGACGGGGAGCGTCCCAGCCACGGTGGCTGGACGCGGCCCGGCAAGTCGAGTGAGCCGGTATCCGGTCGGCCCGACCCGCGAGATCACACTGTCTTCACCAGTGGCGGCATCGACGAACAGATGGAAGTCGTAGTCACACCGGTCCATCGTCAGGGCGGCATCCTGCGGGGTGCATCGCTCGAGCTGGTACGACTTGCGGCGGACAACCGTCGCCTCACGCCCAGCGACCACGGTGGACTCGGGCCGCGGCCGCTCATCGGGCCATCGCCGCGGCAGCGGCGTCAGGGTTGACCGGCCAAGCTGCTCGATCAGGCGCTGACCGAGGCGCTCGCTGGCCTCCGCGAGGGAGGGAGCGGCCAGTTGCGCGCGAACGATCCGACCGTCTCTGACGACATTGGCCTGCGCCACCGCAGGCCGGGCGACATCTGACGCGCCGAGCCACGTCAGCCGTACCACCGCGGGCTCAGGCCGATCCCGCAACAAGCTCAGACAATTCGCCATCTGCTGGGCCGCGTACTCCCGTACGCCCTCGCTCACCGCGCCGGCCGCTTGGACGACTATGCCCTCCACCGTGGCATTGGGACCCATTGGAGAACCTCCCGACTCGAATACCTCATGCGCGCCCGCCGCCCACCGACCGCCCGGTGCCCATCGGCCACGGGGACGCCGATGGGCACCGAGCCGGCAGTTAGGCCCGCGGACCACCCGCCACGTAGATCACCTGTCCGGACACGAATCCGGACTCCTTCCCCGCAAGGAACGACACCACATTGGCAATGTCCTCGGGCTCGCCGACCCGGCCCACCGGGATCGCCCGGGCGCTGTTGGCCACGAACTCCTCCCACGGGACTCCCAAACGTTCAGCGGTTCGGCGGGTCATCTCCGTCGCGATGAAGCCGGGCGCAATCGCATTGACTGTGACATTGAACTTGCCCAGCTCTATCGCCAGCGTCTTGGTGAAGCCCTGCAGTCCGGCCTTGGCCGTGGAGTAGTTGGCCTGCCCACGCAGACCAAGGGCTGACACACTCGACAGATTGACCACGCGCCCCCATTGAGCCTTCGTCATATGAGCCTGCACGGCCCGGCTCATGAGGAAGGTTCCGCGCAAGTGCACGTTCATGACCAGGTCCCAGTCCTCGTTGCTCATCTTGAACAGGAGGTTGTCCCTAGTCACACCAGCGTTGTTGACCAGGATGACGGGCGGTCCGAGGACCTCGGCCACCTGCGCGACCGCCTGCTCGACAGACTCGGCATCGCTCACGTCCGCGGCGACCGCCAGCGCCCTGCCACCCGCTTCTACGATCCTTGCGACCGTTTCCTCGCACGCCTCCTTGTCCAGGTCGAGCACCGCAACCGCATTGCCATCCTTGGCCAACCGCTCTGCGGTCGCGGCGCCGATGCCTCGCGCCGCACCGGTCACAATCGCCACTCTGCCCTGCGCAGCCACCCAAGCCTCCTGTGCTCCGTCGCCTTCCGACCGACAATAGACCAGCATGCAGCCATGAGGCTACACTCAAGCGCCGGGGCGCCAGAGTGGCCAGACCTGCCGACCCAGCGGGCACGCCGGGCGACTCCCGCCGCGACTCGTTGGCACCCCAGGCGGCCCGGGCATGGCGCACGACGTCAACCGCAGCCGGCGTCCACGCCGAGGCCGATTGGAGAGTTCACGGAAATGCAGTCGGGTGCGCCCACGGAACCGATGTGCAACCGACACCAGGAGCGGGACGACGATCGGACAAGGAGAGAAATTCGGTGACTGAGGCATATATCGTCGGTGCAGTCAGGACTCCGGTGGGCACTCGCAAGGGTGCTCTGGCCGCAGTGCACCCCGCGGATCTCGCCGCCCATGTGCTGCGCGATCTCGTGGAGCGGACCGGCATTGACCCGATCGCCGTCGACGATGTGCTGATGGGGTGCGTCAACGCACTGGGCCCGCAGGCAGGGTGCATCGCGCGCACCGCGTGGCTGTCCGCCGGCCTTCCCGAGAGCGTGCCTGGGGTGACCATCGACCGGCAGTGCGGCTCGTCGCAGCAAGCGCTGCACTTCGCCGCACAGGCCGTAATGTCCGGCACTCAGGACCTGGTTGTCGCTGCGGGTGTCGAGAACATGGGCATGGTGCCGATCGACGCGAACGGAGCCATGATCGGACATCTTGGTGTCGGGAAGTACGGCACCGGCTGGCACGAGCGCTACGGCGACCAAGAGATCACGCAGTTCCGGGGTGCACAGTTGATCGCGGAAAAGTGGGCGCTTTCCAGGGAGGACCTCGACCGCTTCTCATTGCAGAGCCATCAGCGCGCCGTCCGCGCCATCGACGAGGGTCGGTTCACTGAGCAGATCACTCCGGTGAACGGCGTCGTCAATGACGAGGGTGCCCGTCCCGACACCTCACTCGGGAAGATCGCAGCCCTCACACCGCTCCGCGACGACTGGGTCATCACAGCAGCAGGGGCCAGTCAGATCTCTGTCGGTGCTGCCGCTGTGCTGATCGCTTCCGAGCAAGCACTGCGCACACACGGCTTGACGCCCCTTGCCCGAGTGCATGCCCTCACCGTCGTCGGTGACGACCCGGTGTACATGCTCACTGGTCCCATCCCGGCCACGCGGGCTGTGCTGGCCCGGTCCGGCCTCACGATCGACGATATCGACGCCTTCGAAATCAACGAGGCGTTCGCATCGGTCGTGCTGGCCTGGGCCAAGGAAACCGGCGCGCCGCTGGAGCGCACCAACGTCAACGGCGGCGCAATTGCCCTCGGCCATCCCCTCGGGGCCACCGGAGCAGTCCTGACAACGAAACTGATCCACGAACTCAGGCGGACTGGTGGCCGCTACGGCCTGCAGTCCATGTGCGAAGGCGGCGGCCAGGCCAACGCCGCCATCTTCGAACGCCTGTAGGGCCGCACACACGGCAGATGTAGGAACACGGTCACGTTCTTCGCAGCCTCAGGCTGCCGGGGAGCTGCTGACGGACGCGTCCGCTGGAGGAGAAGAGAGCATGAAGGCGATCGGCCACACTGAGTTCGGCGGCCCGGAGGTACTGCACGAGGTCGAGCTGCCCGACCCGGTGGCCGGCCCGGGCGAGGTGCGGATCCGCATGCATGCCGCCGCCATCAGCCCCACTGACACGGTGCGGCGTGCCGGCATACTCGCCAAGGAGGCGCACGGGCAGGACAAACCCTGCGTCCCCGGCATGAAGCTGGCCGGCGTGCTGGAGGAGATCGGTCCGGATACCGACACCGACCTGTCGGTGGGTGACCACGTCATGGGGATCCTGTTACCGCGGGGCTCACTCGGCGCCTACTCCGAGCAGATCGTGCTGCCCGCCGAATCGGTGGCCCGGGTGCCCTCCGGGGTCGACGGCATCGCCGCGTCGACCCTGCCGATGAACGGCCTGACCGCGCGCATGGCCCTGGACAAGCTGGAGCTGAAACCGGGGCAGACGATCGGTGTCACCGGAGCGGCCGGCACCTACGGTGGATACGTCGTCCAGCTGGCGAAGGCGGAGGGGCTGTGGGTGGTTGCCGACGCCGCGGAGAAGGACCGGGCGCTGGTCAAGGAACTCGGTGCGGACACAGTGGTGCCACCCGGCGACGACGTCGCCGACTGCTTCCTCGAGGCGGTGTCCGGAGGAGTGGACGGCCTGGCCGACGGGGCCGTGCTGAACGAGAAGGTGGTCGGCGCGATCCGCCCAGGCGGGCGGATGGCGACCGTGCCGTCTACGAAGGCGAGCCGGTGAACGGCGTGACCTACCACCCCCTGCGGGTGCGCCACTACGTGCGCGAACGGACCAAGCTGGACCGGCTGCGGGAGCTCGTCGAGGTGCGCATCCGGCAACCACGATGAACGCGAGTTCCCCGACCGGATAGCGTGGTACACGACCACTCCCCAACCGACACATAACATTCGGCATCGGTCCCACATCTCTGCCTCGGATCGCACCTCGCCAAGGCGGCGCAGCTGGCCCTCGCTCTCGAGCGACTGCTCCCGGTACTGGGCGACTGGCGTGTCGAAGACCCATCGAAGAGCACCTGGGCTGCAGCAGTCACCAGGGGAATGACCAGCGTGCCGCTGGTCCGCACATGAACCAACAGAAACCAGTAATCGGTCGCGACAAAGGAGCGCTGAAGATGCACATTGAGATCAACCAACCACGCTGTGAAGGCCATGGCCGGTGCATCGAGTGGGTCCCCGAGGTCTTCGGCTATGACGATGTGACCAACCGTGCCTACGTTCTGCCTGACGCCGACGTGGACGCGCACCGCAGCGCTATCAAGCAGGCGGCTGAGGGTTGCCCCGAACTCGCCATCCTCCTTAGCGAGTGAGCCGGCCCGGACCTCGCAGCACTGTAAAAGTAACGACGTGGTGCACGAAAGCCGCTGCTGTCTCGTCGTGACGTGAAGAGGCCGTGTGGGCTGGTGTTGTTGTGACACAATACCTGGCCCGCACAGCCTTGCCTCATCGTATCTTCACGGGCTCACGCCGCCGGCTTGGCGCGCTCATCGGCGAGTTGGCAAAGGTGTGGATGGCCTCCGGGAAAGGTCGACTGCACGCCAGGCGGGGCCACGACCGCCTGTGGGCCGCTGGTGCCGGCCCAGACCGCCAGCTGGTGTTCACCGACCGCGTGATCGCCACCTTGGCATCTTGCGCTTCCAGCTCCCGCACGCCGCCTGGCCCTGTTCTACGGCGTTGACCACTCCGCCATCACCCGCGCCGTCCACGAGATACGGAGCCCCTGCGTGCCCGCCCGGGGTTTCGCTGTCCCCGGCCAGCCCGACCTGCGGCTGCGCAGAACAGGCCGACCGTCCTCGAGGAGGAGCCGTCCGGCATTCCCATGTGAGACAGAGGGGGTGCCTCGCCGCAAGCGGCGGCGAGGCACCCCCTCTGTTGTCTGCGCTATCCCCGCACCGTCCCGCCGACGCCATCCATGATCAGGCCAAGGGCCTCCCGACGGGTCGTCGCATCCTTCAGCAGGCCTCGGACAGCCGAAGTCACCGTCCTGGCGCCCGGTTTGCGGATGCCGCGCGCGCTCATGCACATGTGCTCCGCATCCACGACCACGATCACACCCCGCGCGTCGAGGAACTCCGTCAGCGCGTCGGCGATCTGCGTCGTCAGGCGCTCCTGCACCTGTGGGCGCCGCGCAAAGACATCCACAAGCCGGGCCAGCTTGCTCAGGCCGGTGACCTTCCCGCTTTGGGAAGGCACGTATCCGACGTGGGCCACACCCTGGAACGGCAAAAGGTGATGCTCGCAGCAGGAGACCAGTTCGATGTCCTTAACGAGGATCATCTCGTCGTGTCCCAAGTCGAAAGTCGTGGTGAGCACGTCCCCCGGCTCTTGGAGCAAGCCGGCGAACATCTCCCGACAGGCCCGGGCCACGCGGGCCGGCGTGTCGCGCAAGCCCTCGCGGTCGGGGTCCTCCCCCAGCGCCGACAGCAGATCGCGCACCGCGTCCTCCAGACGCTTCTGGTCGAACTCGCGGGCGATTCCGCTCGAACCCTCGACGGTCACCGGGTCGATCATGGATAGTCCCCTCACGGTATTCCCGAGCAGATGGGTGCGCCGGAAGAAGAAGGCCTCCCGCCCGCGGCAACGCGGCCGTTCAGACACTGATATGCCCCTGGACACACTCGCAGCCAAAAGGCTACGGTGATCCCTGACGTGCCGACCAGGTGATTCCCGTCACGCTCGCCGCGGGCTCTGGTTTCTGGCCAAGTACGACGACGTCGTGCAGGCAGCCCATGACTGGCGAACCACGGGCGATCAGCCTCAGCCCCCGTGCGGTGTGACCCTGCTCATGCGTCACCGCTCGGGATGTTTGACACACAGCCGTACTCTTGCGCCGCTTCAGCGCCCTGGAGGCATCAGTGAACGCGTCCGACTTCGGTTTGCTCCTCGTCCGCCTGTCGCTCGGCCTCACGCTGATCATTCATGGCTGGAACCACTGGCGGGGTGGCGGGAGGATCGAAGGAACAGCACGCTGGTTCGAAAGTATCGGACTGCGCCACGGCAAGGCCCAGGCCTGGGCGAGTGTTGTCACTGAATGTGCAGCCGGGACCGGCCTGCTGCTTGGGGTCCTCACTCCGGTCTCAGCCGCGGCCGCGACGGGGACAATGGCCGTAGCCGGCCTGACGACCCATCGAAGGAATGGATTCTTCGTGTTCCGCGAAGGGTACGAGTACGTCCTGATGATTGCTGTCGTCGCTGTTGCGCTGGCACTCATCGGTCCAGGGCGGATCTCTTTCGACCACGCACTGGGCACAACCGTCCGCGGTGTGCCGGGTGGTGTCATTGCTGCCGGTGCAGGGGTGGCCGGCGCGGCTCTGTTGCTTGCGGTCGCCTATCGTCCGACTGGTTCCGACTCCGCCTGAACTCTGCTTCAGCTGGTCGTTTAGTAACTGTTGTTGTATCGAACTTGGGGACGGGCCTATGCAAGTGGCCACACAAGGAGGTCGGGCTCCCGGCCACGGCACGAGCGGCACCGCCCGACTCGCGTCCGACCTTCGGGTCGCCGTGAGCCGCGTGACGCGGCGACTGCGACAGGCTCACGCCGCGGGGGACGTCTCGCTCTCCGGCCTGTCAGTGCTCGCACGACTCGCCGCCGAAGGTCCCGGCTCCCCAACCTCCCTCGCCGATATGGAGCGTGTACGTTCGCAGGCGATGACAAGCACGCTCGCCATACTGGAGCTGCGTGAGCTCATTCGCCGTACCCCCGATGCCGCGGACGGGCGACGGAGCATCGTGGCGATCACCGAGGAAGGACGAGCCATGCTCGCGGAGCGACGCTCCAAGTCCGTCCACCGCCTCTGGGCCGCCCTCGACCAGTTCGCCCCTGAGGAGCGCGCCATGCTCGCATCTGCCCTGCCGCTCCTGGACCGACTGGCGGAGCGGCTGTGACCGCGCGCAGCGCGCGCCTACCGGCGACGCGCACGGGGACCATCCGGGAGGCGGCAACCGGTCCGCGTTGAGCGCCCTGCGATCTGCGCGCCGGAAGGAGGCCCCCGCGGGCCCGGGCTACAAGTGGGTCGCCCTGTCCCACACCACAATTGGCGTGCTCATAGCGACGATGCCCGCCTCCATCATGATCATCTCACTGTCGGTGATTTCCCGCGGCATCGGGCTGGACCGCTCACGCCGGGCAACATCGGCTACCTGCCGTGGATGATCCTCGGCTACCTGCTGCTCTCGGCCGTGCTCGTCGTCCTGGGTTGGCTCGGCGACATGTCTGGCCGGGTACGGATCTACGACCTCGGCTTCCTCATCTTCGCCTGCGCCTCCGTCGCACTCTCCCTCGCCTCTTCCGCGTGGGCGGGCGCCCTGTGGCGGATCCTGTGGCGGATCGTGCAGGCCTGACGAGGGGGCGGCGCCCGCCCAGATGCCTGTGAGCTCTCTGGACGGCATGCAGCCATACGGCTACGATCCCGAGGACGCCGCGGCGCAGAGGACGTGCGTCTGGCAGGACATCGGTTTCTGCGCTGCCGGTCGAGGAGGTGGAGTTCCGCGCTCAAGGCCTCTTGCCTGGTGCATTGGCCGTGCGCTACTCAGGCAACGGCTGGGACCCCGTGAAAGCCGCTCACCTACCGGAGACGGCCATCCAGCTCACGTCTTCATCCATGAGGCGTGAACACCGTGAAGACCGGCAGGCCGTTGCCGGCGTTCCGCCTCCATCACTCGCGACGCTCGGGTCGCCCACAAGGCGGTCTCGTGCGATCAGCGGCCTACCGCACATCAGCCGCGACCCACATCGCGGTGTCCTTCGGCCTCAGGGCCGACGACCCGTATTCGTCCGTTGCGGCTGCCACGCATGAGCCGCACAACCCGGGGAGACCATGGTGGGGAGCAGTTCGACCAACAGGCCAGGACGGTGGCCGGTGAATAAGAGGAGGTCAGTCTCTGCAACTCCGGACGGTACGTCGACCGCTGTCCTTCTCGGGTCCCGCGGACAACACGATGACCTCGCAAGCAGCGAAACGCCCTGTGTTCTGGAGGCCGTTGAACTGACCGCGGGGTACGGCGACCTCGCCGCGATCCGGGACGTGTCACTGACGGTGCGACGCGGCGAGATCGTTGCCCTGTTCGGAGCAAATGGGGCAGGTAAGACGACGACCCTCATGGCGATGGTGGGCGCACTGGCACGTATGGGTGGCGAGGTGCGGTGGCGCGACGCCGGGACGAGTGAACCTTTGTACAAGTTGGCACGTCGAGGGCTGAGCTTCGTTCCCGAGGAACAATCGATCATCTCGGGCCTGTCGGTTCGGGACAACCTCCGCATCGGTCGCGGCACTGTCAAGAAGGCGTTGGAATTCTTCCCCGAGCTCGAACCTCATCTTGAGCGTAATGCTGGCCTGCTCTCGGGGGGGCAGCAGCAGATGCTGGCCCTCGCTCGGGCACTGGCGGCGGAGCCGGTTGCACTTGTCATCGACGAACTCTCCCTAGGGCTGGCCCCGCTCGTCGTCGAGCGGCTACTCGAGGTCCTCAGGCTGGCTGCCGACAGCCAGGGGATCGGTGTCCTACTGGTCGAGCAGCAGGCAAAGCGAGCACTGTCCGTTGCCGACAGGTGGTACTTGCTGGCCAACGGACGAATCACTGCCGAAGGTGACCGCAATTCAGGCGAACAACTGCGCACGGCGTTTCAGACTGGCATAGGGAGAGCCCAAGCATGATGGACATACTCCGCTTCGCGATTCTGGGCCTGGGCGCCGGCGCGGTCTACGCGGTTCTGGCCCAGGGCTTGGTGCTGGTGTACCGCGGGTCCGGGCTGCTGAATTTCGCCCAGGGCGCTCTCGCGATGTCCGGCGCCTACATCTACTACGAGCTTGTGGTGGGCCAGGGCATGCCCAGACCTGTGGGCCTGCTGGGAGCCCTTGTCGGGTGCTCGGTAATCGGCTGGACGATCCACTTCAGCGTGCTCAGGCCTATGCGCCACTCATCGCCTCTA
This sequence comes from Streptomyces sp. CA-106110, assembly GCF_050936285.1. Classification (NCBI taxonomy): domain Bacteria; kingdom Bacillati; phylum Actinomycetota; class Actinomycetes; order Kitasatosporales; family Streptomycetaceae; genus Streptomyces; species Streptomyces sp. CA-106110. The sequence continues at coordinate 624,982 of NZ_JBNJNB010000002.1, forward strand.
ACGCGGGTGATCGCGACGCTAGGCATTCTGCTGATCCTGCAGTCGTTGGCGTTCTTGCGCTACGGACACAACGCCCTTCCAGTGCCGTCCCTACTACCGAACCGATCGCTGACGCTGGGCAGTCCACGTTTGGCGATCGGTGAGGACACACTGTGGATCACCGGCATCGGACTTGCTCTGACGCTTGTGCTGAGCGTCGTCTACCGGCTGACGTCATTCGGCAGAGTTACCACGGCCGTGGCGGAGAACCAACTCGCGACCGCCACGCTCGGCCACTCGCCCAACCGCATCGCTTCGATCAACTGGGCCGTCGGGTCCGCGCTCGGTGGGCTGGCTGGGGTGCTGATCGCCCCGATCACCTTCCTGGAACCCGTGGGCCTCACGCTCCTGGTGATACCTGCCATGGCTGCGGCGCTGGTCGGTCAATTCATGTCGTTCCCGCTCACGCTCGGAGTGGCGCTGATGCTCGGGATCGCCCAGTCGGAGACTCAGCGCTTCGTCCCTGTCGAGGGCGTCGCAACTGCTGTTCCGTTCATTGCGGTGATCGTCCTCTTGGTGATCCGTGGCAGGACGATCCCACTGCGCAATTTCGTGACCGACCAGCTCCCTCGCGTGGGATCCGGCCGGGTGCGGCCCATACCGGTTGCCACCGCGCTCGCTTCGGCAGCCACGTTGATACTCCTGCTCGACGACGGCTGGGTAGCGGCCATAACCGTCACCATGGCATACGCGATCATCTGTCTGTCCGTAGTCGTCATCACCGGCTACGCCGGGCAGTTGTCGGTGGCGCAGGCGATACTCGCAGGACTGGGCGCGATTGCCGCCGCACGGCTGGTCCAAGTGCTGCCTTTCCCGATCGCGTTGGTGGCGGCGGCGCTGGCGGTGGCCATCGTGGGCGGGATGGTCGGTATCCCGGCTGTTCGCACCCGCGGTGTCACCCTGACGGTGGTCACCCTCGGCCTGGGCGGTGCACTGGCCGATCTGCTGCTGCGCAACCCCGGATTCACCGGCGGACTGGCCGGCATTGTGATCCCGTCCCCCAGCCTGTTCGGGATCGATCTCAATTCGTTCAGCCACCCCGAACGCTATGCACTCTTCGTGCTCGCGGTACTCGGACTCCTGTGCCTCGCCGTCGCGAACCTGCGCCGCGGCTCGACCGGACGGGGACTGCTCGCCGTCCGATCGAACGAGCGTGCCGCCGCCGCCGTGGGAGTCAACAGCTCAGCAATGAAGCTGTACGCGTTCATGCTCGGCGCTGCCATAGCAGCCGTCGGTGGAGTGCTGCTGACGTTCATGAACGTGTCCGTTGCGATCGGGGAAACCGGTCAGTTCGACGTCCTGGCCTGCATCGTCATCGTCGCGGTCGTCGTCACCGGCGGCGTCAGCAATGTCGCCGGCGCACTGTTGGGCGCGTTGATGATCCACGGTGGGGTGATCAGCCACGCCCTCGAGGGCGTCACAGGCATCGCCGATTACCTTCCACTGGTCGGCGGCATCGTTCTCGTGCTCAATCTGATGCTCTCACCGGACGGGTTGTTCGAGGCCACCCGCCAGACACTCGTGAGGCTGACGCCACGGCTATCGCCACCATCCAAGCAGACAGCCGAGACCGAGAATCGCGAAGCCGTGACCATCGCAAGCGCAACACTGACAGTGGAGAACCTGTGTGTTTCCTTCGGCGGCGTCAAGGCGGTCCAGGACGTGAGCCTCAAGATCCACCCGGGCGAGATACACGGCTTGATCGGTCCGAACGGGTCGGGCAAGACAACGATCATTGATGCCATTACCGGCTTCGTGCGCGCAGATGAGGGTCGAATCCTGCTCGGTGAGATCGACGTGAGTCAATGGCATGCCTGGCAGCGGGCTCGAGCAGGCGTCTCTCGGTCATTCCAGTCGCTCGAGCTGTTCGACGGGCTGACCGTGCGCGAGAACCTCGCCGTCGCAGCCGACCCGCCCCGCCCCGGGCGGGCGCTTGCGGATCTGGTTGCCCCGGGGCAAGTACGGTTGAACGCGGCGTCGCGAGAGGCTGTTACGCAGTTCGAGCTCGCCCAGGTGCTTGACGAGTCCCCCGAAACACTGTCGCTGGGGCAGCGCAAGGCCGTTGCCATCGCCAGAGCGGTCGCTGCGGCCCCTGCGGTGCTGCTCCTGGACGAACCCGCAGCCGGCCTCGACGAGCATGAGGCGGATGAACTCGCCGCCTTGATCAGGACGCTTGCCAGTACGTGGAACATCGCCGTGCTTCTTGTCGAGCACAAGATCGAGATGGTCATGTCCATCTGTGACCGGGTCACTGTGCTGCAATCGGGAGCCGTGCTGACCTCAGGGGCGCCGGCTGACGTGAGCTCCGATCCGGCAGTCGTCGATGCCTACCTCGGCTCTTCTCAGGATGAAATCCCCCAGCCGGTACAGGCCGGCCCCAACAACCGGATCGGGAATGTCCAGCCCGGAAGCAGGCCGTCGATCGAGGGAGGTCCTGAACCGCTCGGCTGATTGTCTGTCGTTCGGGAATGACGATCAGCCTCGCATTTCGTGACGGCTCGTCAGTTCGGCTGGCGGGCCGTTTCGGCTTGGTCGGTGGGTGATGGGCAGGAGTGGAGCCAGCTGTCACGTCGGGGGGGCGCCGGGTTCATGGCTGGGGAGTGAGTGAGGCTCTGGACACGACTGTTCGACACCGTCCACGCGCCACCCGAGGCGGCCCGACGTCACTGACCATCCCGCCCCGCCAGGGGCCCGACCGGAGCAGAACCGTGGAAACGCCGGGCAGACCAGCAAATACCCCCTGCCCACGTCCGGGACTGTACGGTCACTGGTGTAACTCCCGGGCTGAAAGCGACAGTTGATGACTGACGTGGTGAGTGACACCAAGGCCCAGGAGGTGACCGTGGACGAGGTCGTGGACGACGCCCTGATCCAGCAGCTGATGGCCCGTGCAAAGGACGGCGGGATGAAGCTGGCTGGCGAGGGCGGTCTGCTGCAGCAGCTGACCAAGAAGCTGCTGGAGTCCGCCTTGGAAGGCGAGATCACCGACCACCTGGGCCACGAGAACGGCGAGCGGGCCGAGGACGGGCGGAGGGAGAACTACCGCAACGGCCACCGAGCCAAGACCGTGACCACCGACATCGGCACCGTCGAGATCGAGGTGCCCCGAGACCGGACCGGCACCTTCGAGCCGATGATGGTCAAGAAGCGCCAGAAGCGCCTTGCAGGTGTCGATGAGATGGTGCTGTCCCTGTCCGCCAAGGGCCTGACCCACGGCGAGATCTCCGCCCACCTGGCCGAGGTCTACGGGGCGAACGTCTCCAAGCAGACCATCTCCACCATCACCGACAGCGTGGTCGCGGGGATGACGGAATGGCAGAACCGGCCACTCGATGCGGGCCCGGTTTACCCGGTCGTCTTCATCGACTGTGTGAACGTGAAGATCAGGGAGGGGCAGGTCGCCAACCGGCCCGTCTACATGGCCGTGGCGGTCACCGCCGAGGGCCACCGCGACATCCTCGGCCTGTGGGTCGGCGACGGGGGCGAGGGCGCGAAATATTGGCTCCAGGTGCTGACCGAGATCAAGAACCGCGGCGCCGCGGACGTGCTGATGCTGGTCTGCGACGGGTTGACGGGGTTGCCGGACGCAGTCAATACGGTCTGGCCTGCGACGATCGTGCAAACGTGCGTCGTTCACCTGTTGCGCAACTCGTTCAAGTACTGCGGGCGGCAGGACTGGGAGAAGATCGCGCGTGGACTGAAGCCGGTCTACACCGCGCCGACCGAAGAGGCCGCGCTGGAGCGGTTCATGGAGTTCGCCGAGGCGTGGGGGAAGAAATACCCGGCGATCGTGCGGTTGTGGGAGTCGTCCTGGTCGGAGTTCGTGCCGTTCCTGCGGTTCGACGTGGAGATCCGCCGGATCGTATGCACCACCAATGCCATCGAGTCGATCAACGCCCGCATCCGCAAGGCTGTGCGCGCCCGTGGGCACTTTCCGACGGAGCAGGCCGCGCTGAAGTGCGTGTATCTGGCGGTGATGAGCCTGGACCCGACCGGGACAGGACGGCGGCGCTGGGCGATCCGCTGGAAGCCCGCACTGCAAGCATTCGACATCACCTTCGACGGACGACTCTCGGCCGCCCGCCGCTAGAACCCGACAACCGAGTTACACCACTGGCTGGACACACCCCGCCGAGGCCGCGGCCACTGCGGCCGCCGCGAAAGACCACCGCGCACGGCGAATCGCTGAGCGGATCGTTGCCGATCATGGCGCCAACCTGGTCGTCGAGGACTGCGACATCCGCACCTGGTACCGGCTGTGGGGTAAGGCCCTGCAGGCCACCACCCCTGGTCGGCTCATCGCCGCGATCGGCAAGGAGTGCGAGAAGACCGGCGGCCACCTACTGCGGGCCTCGACCTTCAACACGAAGCTGTCGCAGACCTGCCTGTGCGGCGCAGAAGTCCGGAAAACCCTCGCCGACCGTGTCCACCGATGCACCTCCTGCGGCCTGATCGCCGACCGCGACATGGTCTCCGCCGCACTCGCCGCGCACGTCCGGGTTCAAAACCCGGACGATCCCAGCACGGCGGGCCTGGACACCGTCCAGGCCCGCGCCACACAGATCTTGTTCTCACCAGGGCTGCAAGAAGCCCTATCGAGTCAACCGCAGCGAGGTGCCCGCCCCAGCAGGGGCCCCACCCACGCGGCAGCCCACGGTCCGGGTGCCCCCGGCCAGCAGGCCTCTGCTCGACGAACAACCCCCGAACATTACCGGCCTACCCCGAATGAGACCCGACCCGCGAATCAGCGGCACAAGGACCACGTCGGAACAGCCGCCCGCGCAGGAAACGCCGCGCCCAACGGCGGTATACCTACACGGGAACTGATCGGGTGGCATCCCAATACGGGATGACTCTTAGATTCCACAGCACCGTGCACGGTTCGGCCTGTCATGCGGCCACTCGGTATGTTGCCTACGCTGGCTCTTCGCCGATGACGATCGCGCGTTCCATGACGCGCCGCTGGGGGAAGTAGTCGGCCGTCGCGTAGTGCCGAGTGGACCGGTTGTCCCACATGGCGACGGTATTGGCGGCCCAACGGAGGCGAACCTGGTGCTCGGGCTTGTCGGACAGCCTGTAGAGGAAGTCCAGCAGTTCGTCGCTCTCCGCGGGGTCGAGACCAACGAGGTGCGTCGTGGCGTTGATGCTCATGTAGATCGACTTGCGGCCGGTGACCGGGTGGGTCCGTACGAGGGGGTGCTCGACGGGCGGGTGCTCCACCAGACGCTGCGCGATCACTTCCTCCGAGAGCAGCTCACGGCCGTCACGGGCGGCGTACTCGTTGTACCCTCGCAGGCTCTTCTCGTACGAGTTGTAGGTGCGCAGGCCGTTCAGCCGTTCCTTCACCTCGTCGGACAGGTCCTCGTAGGCGGCCTCCATGTCCACCCACAGTGTGTCCCCTCCGACCGGCGGGATAACACGTCCGCAGAGAATCGAGACCAGCGCGGGGCGGCGCTTGTAGGCGAGGTCCGTGTGCCAGTAGTCGACATACGGCCGCTTGGAGCTGTTCGTTTCGATCACGGCAACGCCCGGCGTCTCGGACAGAGGCAGAGCCTTCGGGGGGACGTCCACCTCTCCGAAGCGGCCGGCCAGCTGCTCAAGGTGTACCGCGGTGAAGTCCGCCTGATCCCGGAAGAAGAGGACCTTGTGCCGCAGGAACGCGTCGTGGATCTCCTCGAAGACCTGGTCATCCACATTTGCCAGGGAGACACCAGTGACCTCCGCGCCGATGGTGGGCGTAACGGGAGTCACCTGGATGGTGTCGTAGGTGCCGGCGACAGTCCAGTCTTTCGTTCCGGCTGCCGTCGTTGACGCGGTGGTCATAATCAGTTTCCTTTCCGATTGGTGCGGGACAGAACAGGCCGCTGGGGAAATGACGGTTCAGTGACGAAAGCGAAGTCACTGGGAGTCAGTAAGAGATGGTTCCAAGGAGGCCGCCGCCGACCGTAATGGATTCGCCGCTGATGGTGACACTCTTGGGAGAGGCCAAGAAGGCCGCGACCCAGCCGACCTCCTCCGGCTTGACGAAGCGGCCGATCGCGTTCTGGGTGTCGATGGAGGCGATATAGTCATCGAAGCTGACGCCGGCGTCCGCTGCCTCTCGCTCGAGACGCTCCTGGAACTGTTCACTCATCGTGTGACCCGGGTAAAGCACATTGGCATTCACACCGTGCGGGCCGAGTTCGTCTGCCAGGTTCTTGGTCAGGGCGGTGACACCGCTGTTACGGACCGAGTTGATGACGGAATAGGTTTTGCGGGCTCCGACGCCCGAGATGTTGATGATCCGCCCCCAGCCCTGGTTGATAAAGTAGGGGGCTACGGCCCGAGCTGTCCTGAGGTAGCCGATGACCTTCACATTGAGTTGCCGTGTGAAGGCCTCGTCCGTGGCGTGTTCGTAGGTCAATCCGCCCGGTTGAGCAGGGTTCTCCGAGGCGACATTGACAAGGATGTCGACGCCGCCGAACTCGGCCACCACGACGTCGACCATGTTCCGGACAGTACTGTCGACGCCGGTATCGGCCACGACGGGAAGGACGACGTTGCCCGTCTCGGCGTTTATCCTCTTTGCGGCAGGCGCCAAAACATCCTCACGGCGTCCGACGATTGCGACCTTTACACCTTCCCGTGACAATTCGGAGGCGATGGCGAAGCCTATGCCAGAACCCCCGCCCGTCACTATCGCGCGTTTTCCGCTCAGCTCCAGATCCATCTGATCTCCCCTGCATTCTGTCGCCCCCGACTTGAACGCCGAGGGCGCAGCTGCGAGTCCAGTGCTCGTTCACATGCCGTGGGCGGCAGATACCGCGATAGCTGGCCGGGACCCAGGCTCGGCAGTCGAGGCCGGAATCATCGAATCGCAACATGCGGCACTGTAGCCGTTTGGCTGCGCCCTGTCCAGTGCTGTAATCGGGACGGTTCACCGGGTTGTGTTTCGCCCAGGGGTGCCTTGCGGCCCGTTTGGATGTGAGGCGAAATCCGATCGGCGCATGGAGACGGGTGGCGAAGCCGGTGCAAGGTCTGCTTGATCATGCGGAAGGTGTGTTCGAGGTCAAAGCCGTACGACGCGTAGCCTGGGTTGAGACCAGGGCGCCGAGGTATCCCCCGTTCCTCTGCCCGTCCGCGACCGCGCACTTGTCTCACCCCCTCCAGAGCCGCCGCCGGCTAAAACGCCCGGCCGACGCAGCAGGAACAGCGCAGAGGCCGTCCAACATTCTGTGCAGACGTGCCAGCAGCAGTGCCTCAGAACTGTCTGCTGGGGCCGCGGCCAGTGCCGTTGCGGCCTCAGCCAGGTGGCGTCGTGTATCGGGAATGGTGTGCTTTGCTCGGCGTTGGGCAAGGCTGTGAGCCGCGTCTGCCAGCGAACTCGCCACCGTGGCCAGCGCCACAGCCGCTCCGGTCTCCGGCACCGAAGCTTTCCCATTTCCCAGTGCTCGGCTCATGCGGCCCGCCAGCGCGTATTGCTCCAGCCGCACAAGGACGGCATCACGACCCGGGACCAGTTTGCTGGTCAGAGGAGCTGAAACCAGGACGAGATTACGCAATCCGCGGTCCAGCGCGCGGGAGTGCGCATCGAGTTCACTGTCAGTCGCACTACCGTCCAGGTGTCCGGCGACTGCATCGAGCTGTCGGCCGATGGAGGACAGGAAGTGTGTGCGCGACTGCCGGCTGGCATCCCGCGTACTTGTCGGGAGCACAATGAGAGCGACCAGCGCGGCAATCACCGACCCCACTACGGTCTCTTCCAACCGGACGACCAGGAGCCCGGGCGTGAACTGGTTCAGTGCGCTGAAAACCTGGACGATCATCGCCGTAACGAAGAAGATCAGGTAGGTATGGCTAAGGGGCGCCAAGTAAAAACCACAGGTCATGCAGAGGACAGCCACCACGAGTTCGGTAGTGATGTGGCCCTCGGTGAGGTGGCCCAGGCCGAGACCGACGACCATGCCGGTGAGAGTTCCGACCACACGGTGGGTGGCCTTAACGACTGATTCGGAACGGGTAGCAGTTCCAGTGAAGGCGACGAATACGGCAATGGCCGCCCAGTAGTAACGCTCCTCCGATATTGCACGCCCCACCAACACGGCCAGGGCTCCGGCCACCCCGACCTGTACTGCTTGGCGTGTGCTGACCTGCGCCTTCCTCAAGGGGGTCCACTTTCGGCCCAGCGCCGTCACGGAGTGAGCCGCAGCAAGAGATCCCGGAAGGTTCCCCGCGGCGATGGGGACTGCAGGGCGGAAGGACCCGGAGCGGTCGTCGCGCGACGTCTCGAGGGGGCCTCGATCGACCAGTGAGCTGTAGTTCTTCACCGCGTCGGCCAGCCGACGCGCTGCCTCGAACGCCGCGCTGTCATCCGAGCTGCCTGCTGCGGGATCATCCGCTGCCCAGGAGCGGAGGAGGTCGTCCGCCCTTTCGATCGCGGCCGGGTGATCCTGATTGCTCAGCACCTCGGCAATTGCCGAGGCGGTCTGCTTGACCTTGTCGGTCCCGGTGACGGCAAGCACATCGACTGCCTCAACCATCGCTTCCACCGACGCCTGCAGACCAAGCAACCACCGGCGCAGCGCAGTTGCCGACCTTCTTCGCGGTAGTGCGCCAGGCTCCGCAGACCACGCTTCTGTCAGCAAGGCGGTCTCGGCGAGGCGAAGCTGCTGGGCATGCAGCCGGCGCCTGATGGAGGCGCGCTGCTGCGAGGTCCCGGCCGCGAGCAGATCGACACACATTCTTGCCACAACACGGGACCGGGCAGCGAATGCGTTCCGCGCCCCGCTCAAGCCCCAGCGGGGAGTACGACGCAGCAGGGTGACGGAGAACAGCAACACCCAGACGGTGGACAGCACACATGCAAGCAGCACAAGGGGCAGTGCACTGAACTCAAGGCGCAAAAGCATGGCGAAGAAGTAGCCGAGCCAGCCCAGAGCACCGTAATGGAAAAAGCTGCCACCGAAGCGGCGCACATAGATCGCGGCCCACATCATCAATACGAAACCGGTCAGCATCAGCGGCGTATTGTGTACGGCGCTGCTTCCGAGGACCATGCCGATTCCTGTCGAGACAGGAATGAATAGTGCCGTGATCATCTTGGTGCGCACCGCAGTTGCCGTCAAAGCCTGCGTGGCCATCATGCCAACAAATGTTCCGATCAGCATGATCGGGATCTTGTCCGGGCCAGCTTTCCCCGAGATCCTTACGAGCCCGTATGCAATACACATGGCCCCGAAAAGCGCCATCGCCACGGACAGGGCCGTCTGCAGGCGAGACAGTCCTGGATCGGACGCGACGATTCTATCTCGTACGCTCTTCTTCACGTTCCCCCAATCGGCCATTGCTGGTACCTCCTAGCCGTACATGTCGAGGTGCATGGGATTCACCTCTATAAAGCCGACGCGTACGGCTATGGATGTCTGTGCGGTTCAGCGCTTCAGTGGGTCGTGCCTGCACCGTCGGCCACCCGACGGGTGAGGGTCGTTGCGTGGGCAGACGCGCTGTACGCCCGGCTGCGGAACCCTACTTCTGCGTATGTGCCATCGGACCTGACGTGGGTCCACAGCGCCTGAAGGCCTTGGTTGAACGACTGGCTTTGCCAGGCAACCGCACAATCAAGGCCCACCTCCGACATCCGTCACTCGACCGAACCGAAGGGCCACCTGCGCAGTTCACCCCAGAGGTTACGGTGCCGACCGCTGATCACAGGCGAATCGAGACTGTCTTCATGTTGATGAACTCCATGACTCCAGCGCGACCCTCCACCTTGCCGTAGCCACTCGACTTGCGGCCACCGAAGGGCATACCGTCGCCCGCCGGCGCGAAAGCACCGTTGACGCCGATCACACCGGCGTCGACCTGCGACGCGACTCGGTGCGCGCGCGACAAGTCCTGCGTGAAGACGTAGCCCGCCAGTCCATACTCCGAGTCGTTGGCTATGGCGATCGCCTCATCTTCGTCTTCGATGCGGGTCATGGACAGAACCGGGCCGAACGCTTCGGTCTGCGCAATTTCCGACGTGTTGTCCACGCCTTCGACGAGTGTGGGGCCGATAAAGAATCCCTCGCTCAAGTCGCCATCCAGCCGGGCACCTCCGGTCAGCACGTTCGCGGAGGCCCGGGCCCGGTCAACGAGACCGAGGATCCGCTCACACGCAAGGCCGTTGACGACGGGACCCATGTCGGTGTCGGGCTCGAACGGGTCGCCGACCTTCACCGCCTGCAGTCGCTTCGACAGGCGCTCGGCCACCTCGTCGTACACACTGGAGTGGACAACGAATCGAGAGCCCATCGTGCAGGCCTGGCCAGCGATCATGGTGACTGACATCGAGGCTTCCACTACGCGGTCGATGTCGGCGTCATCGAAGATAAGCCGTGCCGACTTGCCACCGAGTTCGAACAGGCACGGGGTCAGCCGGGGGGCTGCCGAGGCAGATATCCTGCGTGCTGTCGGGGCGCTACCGACAAAAGCGATCTTGTCGATTCCCGGATGGGACACCAGCGCCTCACCCGCATCGTTCGAGCCAGGAACGACGTTCATAACGCCCGCCGGGATGCCCGCCTCGAGACACAGTTCGGCAAACCGAAGAGGGCCAAAGGCTCCCAGTTCCGAGGGCTTAGCAACGATTGTGCAGCCGGCGGCCAGCGCATGGGCAACAACGGTCGCCAGCGAGGGAACGGATCCGTTCCACGTGGTGATCACACCAACGACACCCACCGGCTCCGGCGACGTGTACTTGAAGTGGTTGTTGGAGCTGAACGGGAGCGTGTCGCCGTAAATTCGCTCGGCCCAGCCCGCCGCATCTTCGGTGACGTTGACCGAGAAGTCGACCAGCCAGGGCGTCATCGTGGAGGTGTTGCCCGATTCGAGCGTCATGATGGTGCGCAGCTCGTCCTCGTGCTCGCGCATCAGGTTGGCCAGCTTGACCAGAACCTCGCGCCGGGCGGCAGGCGTCCAGCGACGCCACTCCACAAGTGCCGTACGCGCGACCTCAACCGCGCGATCGATCTCCTGCGGCCCGGCCATCGACAGCGACCGTTGGACCTTGCCGGTGGTGGGATTCACGTGCTCGAAGACGCCGCCGCTCGACTTCTCGACACGCTCGTCTCCGATGATCAGCCGCGTTGGCAGAACGGATACATGTTGGTGCTGTTTGTTCATCTTCAAGATCTCCCTGTTATCGGGTGGGGGAATTCGCGCTGAGTGCCACTCGAAGTGCACTCGCAGGCAAATAGCCGATGCCGTCTTCGACAGGCCCGGCGTCGGTGGCCTCGGCTCCGAAGGAGGGGAGGGTCGGTCGTGTATGACGTCGCCGACAGACGGTGAGAGGGCGGTCACTCGCGAAGTACCGCCAGGCGGCCGTACTCCTCTATCCGGAATCGGTTCCGGTTGCACCATAGGCGGAACTGGTTCCGGTTGCAAGGCACCCAGGGCAAAGGAGCGAGGATTGACCTACGACGACAGGGGCAGCGCAGCGCGGCAGCACAGGCCGCAAATCGCGGCAGCCGCCTTCGCCCGCGACGAATCCAACGCCCCTGTCAAGGACAGCGCCCGCGAGGCCGACGTCGGCATGCTCTAACGCCGCTCCTGCGGGAACTCAGAGCTGCTTGCCCTCGGATGGCCGAACTTGCCAGCCTCACTTGGAGTTCACCGAACTCCCCACCCCAGCCGCCGACAATGCCAGCAGGCCTACAGAGTGGACCATAGCCATCCGCGCCTCCAGCCTGCCCCACCAGCACGCCTTCGTGAACCGCCTCGAAGTCGACCGCGCCGCGGTCAACGTCGGCCGCACCCGCCCCCTCCACAACGGCCGGTACCGAGGGCGTCAACACACGGGCCAAGAGGGTCTGAGGCAGATGCACGGTCGAGCCGGGTCCTCTTGCTCCGCCAGCGCTTCCTCCTCCAGCGAGCACCACACAGCGCTGCACCGATGAAGAGGCAGAGCCAATCGGGGCCCTCACCCCTGATCTTGGACACTCGAGATACTGGATCTTGAGGATCTGAGAACGGACATGCCGTGGTCATGAAGCACTACCCGCCGGAGTTCAAGGCGGTCGCGGTCGCGCTGTACGAGTCGCGGCCCGACGCGACGATCAAGCAGATCGCCGCCGACCGGGACTGACACGAAAATGACTTGTGGGTGTGGCAGTCGGTCAGGCCGTGATGGGTTCGAAGCGGATGGTCAGGCCGAGGCTGTTGGCTTCCCTGAGCATGCGTCGCATGGCGCGTTCGGGATCTCGTCGTGTGAAGTGGTCGGCGCCAAGTTCCCGGTAGTGGGTCTTGTCGTGCAGGACGTGCCATATAGCGATGGCGAGTTTGTGCATCACTGCGACGAGGGCCCGTTTGCCGCCACGTCTTGCGGCCAGGCGTCGGAAGAAGACACCGAGGTAGGAGTCCTTGTCCCTGATCCCGACCATGGCGGCGATTCCGAGCAGCCGTTTGAGGTTGCTGTTGCCGGGGCGGGTGCGGCCGGACCGGCTCACCCCGGCCGACTCGTTCTGGCCCGGGCAGACCCCGATCCAGGAGGCCAGGTGGTGGGCGGAGGCGAACTGGGCCATGTCCCCACCGGTCTCGGCGACGCTGATCTCAGCTCCCAGGCGGCCGATCCCGGGGATGGTGGCGAGGTTGCCCAGGTCTTGCTGGCGGTCGGCCAGCAGCCGGGCGATGCGGGCATCGAAGCCGGTGATGACGTTCTTCCAACGGTCGATCTCGTCCAGGTAGTGCCGGACCATGAACGCGTGGTGCTCGGTGAAGTCGCCGTCCAGCGCCTCGACGAGAGCGGGAATCTTGTTGCGGGCCCGGCCGACCGCAAGGTCGGCCAAGCGACTGGGATCACGCTCGCCGGCGATGAGTGCCTCCAAGATGGCCCGGCCGCTGGTGCCGGCGACGTCGCTGAGCACCGCCGAGAGCTTCATCCCGGTGTCCTCCAGCTCCTTCTCCAGCCGCTGTGCCTCCCAGCCGGCCGCCCGGACCAGTTCGGTGCGGCGTCGGGTCAGATCACGTAATTCGCGGATGTCCCGCCGCGGCACGAAGGAAGCCATCACCATGCCCGAGGCCCCCGCCCGAGCGAGGAAGGCCGCATCGTTGGGATCGGTCTTACGGCCCCGGATGCCTTTCAGGTGGGCGGGGTTGACCAGCATCAGGTTCAGGTGCGGTTGCAGCCGGTAGTAGACGCCGCGCCAGTAGTCCGAGGTCGCCTCCATCACCACTACCTCGACCTGCCAGTCCACCAGCCAGGCCAGCAGGCGCCGTATCTCGGCGGTGGTGGTGCCGAACCGCTCGGTCTCCAGCAACCAGCTGCCGGCCCGCTTCGCAGACGGCGTGCGTACGCAGGCGAGCAGGAACCGCTTGCCCAAGTCCACTCCTGCAGAGCGCAGATGGATGATGTCGTCCTTCACGTCCTGGTGCCGGGGCATCCTCGGCTCCCTCCCGATGCGTCCATGCTCGGCGGACACCCCGGAGGGGCCCAGGGAGAAGGCGGAGTCTGACACGCGTGCTCCCGGCAGCGGATGCCCGATGCCCTGGCAACAGTCCGTGGTCCCCTGGTCGGCCCCCATCGCCATCCTGTAAAACGAGCTCGCTCGCATCGCAGGCCCATCGGCTGACCGGGACGCCCAGCCCCATTTTCCCGTATCCGAGGTGATCAGCGCAGCGATCCCGCCCACCTGTAAAACCAACCGCGGATCTGCCGATCAAGGGAGATACGTCAAGTGTCCGAGCAAGACGTCGAGTTGAGGCAAGACGAGGCGGCGGCTGGGCGGCAGACCGAGGGGGGGCGGATGACCAGCTGATCGCGATGCTGGTGGACCGAGCACGGCCGGAGGGGCTGCAGCTGACCGGCCAGGGCGGGCTGCAGCAGCAGCTGACCAAGCGGGTACTGGAGTCCGCCCTCGAGAGCGAGATCACCGACCACCTCGGCTATGACAAACACGACCCGGCCGGGAAGAACAGCGGCAACAACCGCAACGGCACCCGGAGCAAATCCGTGCTCACCGATGTCGGACCGGTCGAGGTCAAGGAGGCCAGAGACGTCGCGGGCATCGACCCAGGCAGTCCCCGCCGAGTGCGACCGCGAGCGCGACGCTATGCGGGGAGGGTCAAAACAGACACGTCGCGATCACGTGATGACTCACAGTTGCCAACTGCTCGAAAGGCTCGGTTGTGTCCCTGCGCACGCGGTCCCCGCCCCCAGTATGACCCGGGGGTGAGATTGTGCCTGCGGCGTAGCAGCATGGAGACACCAGATCCGGCGTGGCCCGTCCCTTGGCGAGGCAGGTGGGCGAAGACCCCAGGGACCCGGCGAAAGCGAGACGACGATGGAAGAGCGTCGCACCCCCGGTGTCGAACCGCCGGGCCGGCCCGACGACGTGTTCGACGAGGCACGGACGGCGAGGGCGGTCGTCGACGAGCACGGCATCGTGACGGGGTGGAGCGAGGGCGCTCGTCTGCTGCTGGGCTATCCCCCCGCCGAGATCATCGGTGAGCCCGCAGCAAGCCTGCTCGTCGAGACGGTCAACGCCGAGACGCTGGGCGGGATCCGCACCTTGCCGACGTGGAATGGCAGGCTGCGGCTGCGGCACCGGGACGGACATCAGGTGGAGGCCGGTGTGCTCGCTCATCACCGGCTGGAGGGGGGTGGTGGCGCCGACTGGTTCCTGGTCTCCGCTTTGACCGGCACGGCCGCTGTCCCAGAGGACGAACTGCTGCTGGCGTGGAGCTTCGAGCAGGCGACCAACTGTGGGATCACGCTGTACGACACGCGTCTGCGGCTGCGCCGGGCCAACGACGACGCGCAACGCACCGCGGCCTTGAGTGAGACCGACATGCGCGGCTTGCGATTCTCGGAGTTCATTGCCGACCCAGTAATGCACGAGCTCGAGTGGAACATGGTCCGGGTGCTGGAGACCGGGGAGCCGAGGCACGTGGAGACCTACGTGCGGGCTCCCGGCGAGAGCCGCGAACGCGCCTGGTCGGCTTTCCTGTACCCGCTGCGGAACAGGGACGGTGCCGTACGCGGTGTGTGTATGTCGGGGCAGGACATGACCGAACAGTACTGGGCCCGTAAGCGACTGCAGTTGCTGAACGACGCCAGCGCTCGCATCGGCAGCACCCTGGATGTGACGCGCACGGCCCAGGAACTCGCGGACGTGGCCGTCCCGGCGTTCGCCGACTTCGCCGCCGTCGACCTGCTCTGCGACCGCGACTCTGACCTGGGGACGGCACCATCGCACCTACCAGAAGCATCCGCAGCAGGCCCGCTCCGGCTGCGCCGGGCCGCCCACCAGTCGGTGTTCCCGGGAATCCCGGAGGCGGTTGTCCCGCTCGGAGGCGTGGACAGTCCCATCATGGGTCTGCGGGCCGAATGCCTGACCGGCGGCCGGGGAGTGCTGCGTGTCGAGCAGGACCCGCAGACCGCCGGCTTGTTTCTGGGGGACGAGCGCTGGCTCGCGGCGGTCCGTGCGTTCGGCATTCATTCTGTGATCGGCGTGCCACTGCGCGCGCGGGGCGGCACGCTCGGAGTCGCCTTCTTCGCCCGCCACCAGCGGCCCGAGCCCTTCGGCAAGGACGACCTGCTGCTCGCCGAGGAGATGAGCTCGCGGGCCGCGGTGTACATCGACAATGCCCGCCGTTACACCCGCGAACGCAACACCTCCCTGGTGCTCCAGCGAAGCCTCCTGCCCCGGGGAACCCCAACGCAGTCGGCCCTGGAGACAGCCACCCGTTACATGCCTGCGGACGCCTGGGCCGGGGTTGGGGGCGACTGGTACGACGTGATCCCACTCGCCGGGGCACGAGTCGCCCTCGTAGTCGGAGATGTGGTCGGACACGGCCTTCATGCCACGGCCACAATGGGGCGCCTGCGTGCAGCGGTGCGAACTTTGGCCGATATTGACCTGCCGCCCGACGAACTGCTCACCCACCTTGATGACGTTGTCATTCGACTTCGAACAGAGGGAGACCACGCGGAGGAGGACAGTGGCAACAGTGCAGCAGTTGACGCCGGTCAGGTCGGTGCGACCTGCCTCTACACGATCTACGATCCGGTCTCACGTCGCTGCACAGCCGCGTGTGCCGGTCATCCACCGCCCGCTGTCGTGCGTCCAGGATCAGACGTCGAGTACGTCGACATTCCCGCCGGTCCTCCGCTGGGCGTGGGCGGACTCCCCTTCGAGACAGTCGAACTACAACTGCCCGAGGGCAGCCTGCTCGCCCTGTACACCAACGGCCTGATCGAATCCGCCCAACACGACTTGGACGAAGGGCTCGAATCTCTACGCAAGGCGCTGTCCGCGCCGATATCCTCCCTGGAGGACATGTGCGATCACGTCCTGAACGCGCTGGTGAATGATCGCCCCAGAGACGATATCGCCCTCGTTATCGCCCGCACTCAACAACTCGACGACAGGCATGTTGCCACGTGGGACCTGTCCGGGGATCTCACCGAGGTCGCTCGCGCCCGCGACCTCGCAGCGCGCCAGCTGGGAGATTGGGGCCTTCAGGAATCGGCGTTCGTCGCCGAACTTGTCGTCAGCGAGCTGGTGACCAATGCCATGCGCTACGGCGAAGACCCCATTCAGCTACGCCTGATCCGGCAGGACGCCCTCATCTGCGAAGTGTCTGACGGCAGCAACACCGCGCCCCATCTGCGCCGGGCCCGCAGCTTCGACGAAGGTGGGCGTGGACTGTTCATCGTGGCCCAACTCGCCGAGTGCTGGGGCACAAGGCAACGGCCCATCGGAAAGACCATTTGGGCCGAAATAGCTCTCCAGCCGCCCAATAACAGCGCCATCTCTCGGTGATGGATGAGCTTCCGTGAGCGTCATCGCCGCGGTAGTGCAGCACTCAGCCGGCGGCAAGGTGGGGCTTCGAAGCTGAGCGGTGCAGGTCGGCGCCTGCGCTGCACCGCGTCGACTGCGGTTGCTGGTACGTCCGGACGCGGTGCTGCGATGGCACCGCGACCCGGTCGCGCGTCACCACGCGGCCCGTTCTTGACCGAAGCCGTCGGGCCGGCCCGGCAACGCAACGTGCACTCCATTCGCGTCCTGGTGCTGCGCCTGGCTCGGGAGAATCCCGTGGGGCTACAGGAGGGTGCACGGTGCACTGCTTGTGCTCGGGATCAAGGTGGCGGCTTCCACGATAGGGGAGATCCTGAAGGAGACCGGGATCGACCCCGCGCCCGAGGGGAGCTCCAGCATGGCAGGTGGCAGCGACGCCCAGGGCGACTTGCACAGTGGTGGCCGTCTGCAAAACGCTGAGACACCCTGGCCTGCCGGCCAGGGTGCCATCCGTGCTCGGACTCTCAGCCGAATTGCGTTCCTGGTGCCAGTGCGTGCCGCTCGCACACACGGTTGCCGTGTCAGCCCACGGTGTTGCCGCCGTCGACGGGCAGGGCGATGCCGGTGACGAAGCTAGCCTTGTCGGAGGCGAGGAAGACCACGGCGTCGGCGATCTCGTCGGGGCGGGCGATCCGTCCCAGGGGGTGGGCGGCGCTGAGCGACTTTCGATAGTCCTCGTCCAGGGTCGCGATCATCGGGGTGTCCACCAGGCCGGGGCACACGGCGTTGATGCGGATGCCGTGGGGTGCGGCCTCGAGCGACGAGCTCTTGGTCATGGCGATCTCAGCGGCCTTGGTGGCCGTGTAGCCGGAGAATCCGGGAACACCGATCAGTCCCGCGCCGGAGGACATGTTCACGATCGCGCCGGAGCCCTGCGCCACCATGTGCCGGAGCTCGTACTTCATCGACAGAAACACACCGCGCACATTGAGGGCGATCATGTGGTCGAGCATCTCGGTCGAGTAGTCCTGGGTGAGCTGGTACTCGCCGTCGTAGCCCGCGTTGTTCAGAGCGGTGTCCAGGCGGCCGATGTCCGCGGTCGCGGCCTGGACGGCATGTTCGATCTGGGCCTCGTCGGTCATGTCGGCCACCACATGACGGGCCGAGCCGCCGGCGGCCTCGATGAGGCGCACGGTCTCCTTCAGGGTCTCCGCAGTGCGGCCGACGACGGTCACCAACGCCCCTTCGGCCGCCAGGGCCAGGGCGGACGCCCGCCCGATGCCGCTGCCGCCCCCGGTGACGAGCGCTGATTTGCCTGCGAACTGCTGGGTCATTTCTCTGTGTTCTCTCTCTGTGTGCCTGTGTGGGTTGGGGGTCCGAAGCGGTGTGATCGAACAGCACGGTGCTTGTCCATCACGTACGCTGCTGACCGGGAAGGTCACCGGCGACGCGGGTGCGTGTCGGTGAGGACCGGCGGCTGACGGGGATACGGCGGTACCTCGCGTTGGTGGGGAGCGGGGTCCCCCCGTTGGCCACTGCCGGGGAACCTTGAGCCGCTGGGCGCAGTCAGCGGTGGCCGCAGGAGGTCTCGGGGCGGCCGGGACTGCGAGCGGGCGAAACACCCGGCATGACGTCAGCCCTGGGATGCGGGGCGGACGACGATCCAGGCGGGTGGCCGGCGGGTTGGTTTTCGTCATGTACACCGGCCAGCCGCGATCGCGGAGTCCGGTGCTCTCTCCCCCCCCCGCGCGGGGATGTCGACTGGGCAAGGCCTTGCGTCATCGGCTGGGGGCCAGTTGCTGTTCCGTCCAGATGAGTTTCCCGTCCGGTGTGGAGCGGGTTCCCCATCTGCGGGACAGCTGCGTGACGAGCAACATGCCGCGGCCGTGCTCGTCGGTCGTGCAGGGGTGGCGCAGGTGCGGGTAGTTGCTGCTGGCGTCGGAGACCTCGCAGGTGAGCACCTCGTGCCGGATAAGGCGCAGACCGATCGTGCTGTTGCTGTTGCTGTTGCTGTTGCTGTTGCCGTGGAGGATGGCGTTGGTGACGAGTTCGCTGACGATCAGTTCCGTCGACTCGACCAGGTGCTCAAGTCCCCACTGGGTCAGTTGGCGGGTGGCCAGGGCCCGGGCGCGGCTGACGACTGTCGGGTCGGCCGGAAGCTGCCATGAGGCGACCTGGCTCGGGCCGAGTGCACGGGTCCGTGCCATGAGCAGGGTGACATCGTCGCTAGGTGCCTTGGCCGGCAGCGCGTCCACCACGGTCGAGCAGAGATCTTCCAGGGGGAGGCCTGGTTGTGCCAAGCCGGTGCCCAGACGGTCCATGCCGACGTCGATGTCGTGGTCGCGGTCCTCGATCAGGCCGTCGGAGTACAGGGCGAGCAGGCTTCCCTCGGGCAGTTCCAGAGTCACGGACTCGAAGGGAACCCCCACCTCTCCCAGGCCGAGCGGGGCTCCGATAGGGAGATCGGGGAAGGTGACGTGGCCGTGAGGGTCGATGATCGCGGGCGGGGGGTGGCCGGCCCGTGCCATCGTGCAACGCCGGGTGACCGGGTCGTAGACGGTATACAGGCAGGTGGCCCCCATGACCGCGGGTGCCGGGTCGTGTGGGTCGGCGTCTTCCTCGGTGAGGCGGAGGACCTGCTCGTCGAGGTGGGCCAGCAGCTGGTCGGGGGGCAGATCCATGCCGGCCAGAGTGCGCACCGCGGTGCGCAGCTGGCCCATGGTGGCCGCCGCGTTGATGCCGTGCCCGACCACGTCGCCGACGACCAGCGCGATGCGGGCTCCGGACAGCTCGATCACATCGAACCAGTCGCCCCCGACACCGTGGTGGCTGTCAGCGGGCAGGTAACGCCAGGCCACGTCGGCGGCGGAGCCGCCCGTTGCCCGGTGGGGGAGCAGATGGCGCTGCAGCGAGAGGGCCGCGGAGCGTTCGCGGGCATACTGGCGGGCGTTGTCCACAGCCAGCGCGGCCCAGCTGACGAGTTCCTCGGCCAGCAGCAGGTCCTCCTCTTCGAAGGGCAGGGATCCCGCCATCCGCACGAACACCGCCACGCCCAGTACGGCGCCCCGGGCGTGGATCGGGACGACCATCAAGGAGTGCATCCCGTGCTCGCGGATCTTCTCCGCTCGCGCAGCGTCCATCCACGTGTGGGATGAGGTGGCCAGCACCGGCTCGAAGTGGGACTTTCCGGAGCGCAGGACGCTGATGAAGGGCGACGTCGGCGCGACGAAGACCGGCTCTCCCCGCGCGAACAGGGACTCTGGGGCCCCCGGGCGGACCGAGGCAAGGCCGGCGCGACGGAAGGCTGGGATGCGTCCGCCCTGCAGGCCGAGGCGGGCCAGGGGCTCGGTACCGAGCGGGACGGACTCCGCCAGATCGACGGTGGCGTAGTCCGCAAGGAGCGGCACCGCAAGGTCGGCCAGTTCCTGTCCGGTCCGCATGACATCCAGGGTGGTGCCGATCCGCTTACTGGCCCCGCCCAGGATCGCCAGCCGCTCGCTCGCCCGCCGGCTGTCGGTGACATCCACGATCACGGCGCACACGCCCAGCGCACGGCCTTCTGCGTCGTCGATGCGGGAGAAGGCGGCAGCCAACGTACGTTCCCCGCGCACCGGGGTCGGCAGGAGGGCCCGGTATTCCACGTTGATCGTCGGGGCGCCGCTCTCCAGCGCCTGGTGCATCAGCGCCTCGAGCGTTTCGGTCTCCGTGCCGGGCGTCGCCTCCGTCAGCGTGCGCTCCAGCCGCTGCCGTAGGGGGATGCCGTCCTTGAGGCCCATGGTGTCGTTCACCCAGGTGCAGCGCAGTTGGGTGTCGCGGATCGCGAAACTGATCGGCAGGGGGCTCGGGAGGTGCAGCGCGGTCTGGAGCGAGTCCCCCATCGATCCGTCCGCTGCCCACGAGGGAGGCATGATCTTGTCGGTCGCCGACACGACCCGCCGGGCCCGGCCGTCCTGTCCGGACAGCGACTGCACGTACACGCGCACGCCGATCCTGCGGCCGTCGCGATGACGGACCTCGGTGAAGCCGGACCAGCCACCCCGGGCACTGCACCGCTTCGAGAACGCCGATACCGTCGCCCGGTCGTCGGCGCCCGCCAGCAGGACGGCAGCGGAGCAGCCCACCACTTCCGCGGCCGTGTAGCCGACAAGCCGCTGCGCGGCCTGTGTCCACCCGACCACAGTCCCCTCCGCGTCGAGCAGGGCTATCGCCGCGTCGGCAGGCCGAAAGAGCGTCCGAGCTGTGGTGAGTGATGTCTTTGCGAGAGTTTCCATCGTTCGTCCTTCTGCGTCCCACGCGATGAGGTTCACCGGGTGCCTGGCCGTGTGCGTGCGCGCCGTTTCGGGCATCCCGCTTGCCGCGGCCACGTGCGATGGGGACCAGGGAGGGCACCGGCGGCGCAGGCGCTTGTCCAGACATGCCGGCGGTTCCGTGGGCCGCATTTCTCCGGGGTGGGCTGCCGCGTCGGGTCCGGCAGCGGCCGTGTCAGTAGCGGACGTCGCTGACCTTCAGCAGCGGGGAGACGATCGACGGGATCCCGTCGACGGTGGCACCGGCGAACTGGCTCATCCGGGCCAGCGTCCGGTTGTTCTCCGCGGGGAAGTTGAGGGTGGGCGCGGACACCTCTTCCAGCGCGGCGAGCTGGGCTTCGGTGAAGGTGACGTCGAGGGCGGCGAGGTTGGCCTCGAACTGGTCGAGGCGGCGGGCGCCGAGGAGGGTGGAGGTGACCGCGGACCGGCTCTGCACCCAGGCAAGCGCGGTCGCGGCGGACGTCGCGCCGATCTCGCGGGCGACATCGTTGAGCGCGTCGATGACGACGTAGTCGCTCTGTCTGGGCTGGCCGACCAGGTGCGCACGAGTGGTGTCGACGGGGCCGGTCGTGGCGCTGGAGTACTTGCCGGACAGGAACCCGTTCTTCAGCGGGCCCCAGACGAACACGCCCATGCCCATCGCCTCGGCCATGGGGAGCAGCTCGCCCTCGGGGGTCCGCTCGAGCAGGGAGTGCTCCAGCTGCAGCGCGGTGAGCGGGGCCCAGCCGCGGAAGCGGGCGATGGTGGCCGCCTCGGCGGTGGCCCAGGCCGGTACGTCGGAGAAGCCGATGTAGCGGATCTTGCCGGCGCTGACCAGGTCGTCCAGGGTCCGCAGGGTCTCCTCGGCGGGGGTGGCCGGGTCGTAGTTGTGCAGCCAGTAGATGTCGACGTAGTCGGTCTGCAGGCGGCGCAGCGAGTTCTCCAGCTGCTGGATGATCGCCTTGCGGCTGGGGCCGCCGCCGTTGGGGTCGTTCTCGAAGAGGTTGTGGAAGAACTTGGTGCCGATCACCACGCGGTCACGCAGGCCGGGACGGGCCGCGAAGTAGTCACCGACGATCTTCTCGGCGTGCCCGTTGGTGTAGATGTTGGCCGTGTCGATCGAGTTGCCGCCGCGCTCCAGGTAGGACGTGAGGATGTCGTTCGACACCTCCGTGCTGGCGCCCCAGCCCTGGTCCTCTCCGAAGGTCATGGTGCCCAGGGTGTACGGGCTGACCCGCAGCCCGGAGCGGCCGAGAGTGACGTAGGAATTCAAAGACATGCGTTAGTTCCCATTCATGGGCTCGGGGACGGCTGGAGTGCCCTCCCGCAGACCGACCCTGGTGGCCGGGGTGAGTGACGCATCCAGAGCACCACTGACGCGAATAGCCAGGAAGAGCACTGTTTGACCCGGGGTGCGGCGATCGGGGGGTACGGCGGAACCCCCATGGCTGAAGACGTGCTCTGCTCGCGGAGCTAGCCTGAGAAACGTGAGCGAGCACGTGCCCGAGACTGATCTTCGGGAGTTCCTGCGGACCCGCCGAGCCCGCATTACCCCGGAGCAAGCAGGTCTTCCCCCGCATCCTGGCGTGCGCCGGGTTCCCGGGCTCAGGCGTGAGGAAGTCGCCCAGCTCGCCGGAGTGAGCGTTGACTACTATGTGCGGCTGGAACGCGGACGCAGTACGAGTGCCTCCATTTCCGTCCTGGAGGCCGTCGCTCGCGCACTGCAGCTCAATGACACCGAGCGTAACCATTTGTTCGCCCTGGCCAAGCCCGCGCGGCAGCGGCCGCGCGCGGCCGCTGCGCAGTATGTCCGCCCCGGGTTGTTGCGAGCCCTGGAGAACATCGCCGACATCCCGGCCCTGATTCTGGGACACCGTCTGGACGTTCTGGCCGCCAATCACCTGGCCCGCGCCCTCTATCCCGATTTCGACGCCCTGCCGGCCGGCGAGCGGAACATGGCTCGCTACATGTTCCTCAACGACGCGGCCCGCGATCTCTACGTCGAATGGCCCCAGACCGCCCGCACGATCGTCGGTATGCTGCGCCTGCATGCCAGCCACCATCCCCATGACCCCGAGCTGGCCCAGCTGGTCGGCGATCTGTCCGTCAGCGACCAGGACTTCCGCCGATGGTGGGGGGACCACGACGTGTTCCAGCCCAAGTACGGCTCCAAGCGCTACCACCACCCACTGGTCGGGGACATCACCCTGGGCTACGAAGCCTTCACTCCGACGGGCGACCCCGAACAGACGCTCGGCCTGTACACCGTCGAACCCGGATCACCGTCCGAAAATGCCCTGCGCATACTCGCCAACTGGACCGCGAACGACGCACACATCAATCCCGATGAAGCCGCCAGGCACGAGCGCTGACCGTTGGCCGGCCTAACCACAGCGGTCGGGATGCTTCGCGTGCCACTGTCGTGCCAGAACGACCGGCGACCTGGGGCAATGACGGCGCTCTGGTTGGGGAACTCGCGGTTCAGGCCCGGAATCGTGTTATCTGCGGGGGCGACCGGGAAGGTTATGACTTCCACCGGACCGGCAGTTGACGCGGGCCACGGATGAGCATGCCGTGGCGCCAGGTCAGGGCGGCCGGGTGGGCGTCGAGGGCGAGGTCGGGGCAGCGCTCCAGCGGGGCACGGATCGCGATCCATGCCTCCGTGCGGGCGAGCGGCGCGCCGAGGCAATAGTGGATGCCGTGGCCGAAGGCGACATGACCGTTGGCGGGCCGCTGGATGTCGAAGCGGCCAGGGTCGGGGAAGCGTGCCGGGTCGTGGTTTGCGTCCGCCAGGGCCACGAGGACCAGCTCACCACCGCCGGGGATGACTGTACTGCCGATCTCGACCGGGCCGGTGGTGAACCTGAACGTCGGCGTCTCAACCGGCCCGTCGTACCGCGGCATCTCCTCCACCGCATTGTCCATGAGCGTCATGTCCTCGCGCAGTGCGGCGACTTGGTCGGGATGGGATGCTCCTATGGCTGTCAAGCCGCTGGAGCCAGGTCGGTTTGATTGATTTGCCTGGTCGGTGTGCTGGTCAGTGCGCGGTAGACCTCGCGGGCGACGAATCGCTTGAGGCAGCGCATGATGTCTTTCTTGTTCAGCCCTTCCTTGGTGCGGCGTTCGACGTAGGTGCGGGTGCGTTCGTCGAAGCGCATGCGGGTGAGCACGATGGTGTGCAGGGCGTTGTTCGCGGCCGGTCGCCGCCGCGATTGAGCCGGTGGCGGTGGGTGCGGCCGGACGAGGCCGGGATCGGCGCGACCCCGGCCAGGTGCGCGAACGCCGCCTCGGAGCACATGCGTTCAGGGTTGTCGCCGGCCGAGGCCAGCAGCTGTCCGGCGGTCTCGGGGCCGACCCCGAACAGTTCCAGCAGGGCGGGGGCGGCTTGCTTCACCAGCGGCCCGATCTCGCAGTCCAGTTCGGTGATCTCCTCGTCCAGCGCCTGGTGACGGCGGGCGAGCCGCCGCAGCGACGCCCGGGTCGCCGCCAGCGGGTGGGACAGGTCGTCGCCGGGCCGCAACCGGGCGAGCGTGCGTATCAGCGCGGCCCGGTCCAGACCCGCGAGCTGCTCACGCAGCATCGCCGGAGCCGAGACCAGCAGGCCCCGGATCTGGTTCATGGCCTGCGTGCGGGCCTTGATGGCGCTGCGGCGGGCGATCCGCAGCACCCGCACCGCCTCGACCACGCCGTCCCGGCTCTTGGGGATGCCCGTGGCGCGTCCGGACAGCACGGCCGTCGCGGCGGCGTAGGCGTCGATCGGGTCGGACTTGCCCTTCATCCGCCGCGTCTTGCGGTCCGGGCGGTCGACATCGATGACCGTGACGCCGGCGGCGGTCAGCACCCGGGCGAGCTCGGCGCCGTAGGCACCGGTTCCCTCCACCCCGGCCGCGACGAGCTCGCCATGCGAGCGCATCCAGTCCAGCAGGTCCCGGTAACCCCGGATGGTGGCGGGGAACTCCCGGTCGGCCAGGTGCCGGCCCACCGTGTCGATCACGGCCGCATGATGGGTTAGGCCGTGTGTGTCGACACCGCCGGTGATCTGCGGGCCGTCGTGCGTCATGCTGGTCATGTCCGTCCTTGTGGCGTGTCCGTTCCGAGGGCGGCACGCGCCGGTCGGGCGGGTGGACAAGACAGTGACGGGGCTTCTGGACCAAGCTCCTATAAGGTCACAAACGCCCGTCCGGCCGCGTGCATGGCGGCCCCGCCGATGAGCCGACAAATCCCAAACAGGACAGTCGATGACGTCAGTCAGTAGGCGAGTCAGGCCCACCAGCAGAACCACCAGTCATATCCTCACTGTCATCCCTGAAGGAGCGGGGTCGGTCAAGTGGCTGTCTTGTCCGTCTTTCTGTCGGTCTTCGACCGGTT
Source organism: Streptomyces sp. CA-106110 (assembly GCF_050936285.1). Taxonomy (NCBI): domain Bacteria; kingdom Bacillati; phylum Actinomycetota; class Actinomycetes; order Kitasatosporales; family Streptomycetaceae; genus Streptomyces; species Streptomyces sp. CA-106110. Next base: position 650,432 of record NZ_JBNJNB010000002.1, read on the forward strand.
GAGGCCAGCGTGAAGCGCCGCACGACGCCAGGGTCGTCCGTGCCAGGAGCAGGGGTGTGAAGTTGTGTGTCTCGCCCCAACGGTGTGGTCACGTGGTGGGCAGGCTCGGCTGCCGGTCATCCCTTCGCGGGCACGCGTCCAGTCGGTGGGCTGGACGGGCCTCTGCATGGGGCGTTTCGCGACGGCCAACGGGATCTGATCAGACTAACGGCCACGCCGCCGCGGCGGGAGCCAGACAGAGAACGATCGCACACCGGCCGTGTTCCGGCCTGCTCACGCCGTGGCAGTCTTGGCCAGGCAGCGGACTTCGCCGTCGCGCAGGGCGTAGAAGACCAGGGTGAGCAGCTTGCGGGCCGCGGCGGTCTTGGCGGTGTTGCGGGCGCCGGAGCCGCGGCGTTGGGTGATGCGGTCCTTCAGCCGCCTCATCGGAGTGTCGGCGGAGCATCGCTGGACCGCTTCCACACAGGCCCAGCGCAGCAGCGGCGAGCCCTGTTTGGTGATCGGTCCTCGGTGGATCTTGGTGTCCGAGGCGCGGTGACGCGGGGTCAACCCGGCCCAGGAACACAGCTGTCCGGGACTGGCGAAGCGGGTGACGTCGCCGATCTCGGCGACCATCACGGCGGCGAAGATCGGGCCGACCCCGGGAATCGTCTGCACCGCGCGGTAGCCGGGATCACCGGCGAGTGACTGCGCGGTGAGCTTCTCGATGTCGCTGATCTCTCCGTTGAGGAAGGTAATCAGCCTCATCAGCGAAGCGACCCGCGCCCGGTAGGGGCCGTGCAGCGAGAGCCCTGCCAGCCAGTCGCCGCCGGCCCGGCCGAACAGATCGGTCACCGGCACGTGCAGGCAGACCTTGGCGAGGACCGCGTGGACCTGCGTCTTCGCCGAGGTGCGCGCGTTGACCAGCTTCTGGCGGTAGCGCACCAGCTCCCGTATCTCGCGGACGCGGGGCGGGGCGATCCATGCCTCGGGCAGGCGCCCCATGCGCAGCAGGTCGGCCAGGTCGGCCGCGTCCTTGTCATCGGTCTTGACCCGCCGGTAGGTGAACATCTTGACTCCGAGCGGATGCGCGAGATGGACCTCGGCCCCGGCCTCCGCCAGGGCGTCGGCGGCCCAGTACCAGCCGTAGGTGGCCTCCAGCACCACTTTCGGGTGCGGGCCTGCCTTGGCCATCTCTGCCTTCAGCGCGGCGGGACTGTTGTCGATCCGTACCCGGCCCAGCCGCTGCCCCTCCGGGGTCATGCGCAGCAGCACCGAGCGACGGGCATGCAGGTCCATACCCACGACCTGGGGTCCGCCGTAGGCTTGCTTACGGTCCATCGGGGGCCTCCTGCCTGTGGACGGTTGATTCTTCTCCTGGACCGAGCATCGTCCGCACCCGGCCGGAGCGGGAGGCCCCGCTCCTTCATCGCATCAGTAGGGCCAGTACGCCGTTGGAGATCAGATTGACCGTGGTCTCATGCCCCGCGACCAGCAGCAGCCAGGCGGTACCCACGGCATACTGGCCACCTGGGATGGCCAGCTATGGCATGTCGCTGTGGAGGGCAAGCGCCGCGACACCGGGTTCGATCCGCAGGTCACCGCCACCCTGGCCGGTGAGTTGGTCGCCGTGTCGGCCCCGTACCCGCCTCGTGGCACGACGTCCGAGCATGGAAGACGTGACACCCGCAGTGGCGGCCCACGGCCGCCCGAGCGATTACCCGGGCGGCGCGTGACATCACAACGAGGCGGACGCTGCCAAATACAGCAACGAAAATCCGATCAACCGCTCAGCGTGCCCCCGGCGTCCCGGTGACTTCCAGCGTTCGCTGCCGGCAGGAGAGGCGATGACGGCTCGGCTTCCAGAATAATTGTCTTCGTCTCAAGGAAAGCGCTGATTCCTTCCTTCCCGCCTTCACGCCCGATTCCGGATTGCTTGAAACCGCCGAAGGCAATTCCGAAGTCGGTGCGCTTTGCATTGTGACCCACTGTCCCGGCTCTCAGCCTACGGGCAACAGCAAGTGCCCGATCCGGGTCATTTGTGAAAACCGAAGCGTTCAGGCCGTAGATCGTATCGTTGGCGATGTCGATGGCCTGTTCCTCGTCGTCGGCGGCAATGACACTCAGGACCGGTCCGAAGATCTCCTCCTGAGCGATGGTCGATGAGTTGTCGACGTTGGCGAAGACGGTCGGTTCGATGTAGTAGCCCCGGTCGAGGCCGGTGGGCCGACGACCGCCGGTCACCAACGTGGCACCTTGGGCCTTTCCCTGAGTGATGTAGCCTTCGACGCACTCCAGTTGACGTCGCATCGCCAGCGGCCCCATCCCGCTCGCCGGGTCGAACGGGTCACCCACCTTGATCGCCGACAGGGATGCCGCAAGGACTTCAGCCAACTCGTCATGGCGGCGGCGATTGACGACAATGCGGGTCAACGACGCGCACACCTGTCCCGTCGACATGGGTGCAGTCCTTGCAATGGATTCAGCAACCGTGCTGACGTCATAGTCGTCGAGTACCACGGCGGCCGACTTCCCCCCCAGTTCAAGGGTGTAGCGACCGATGCGGTTGCCCATGACGGTGGCGATCTGCCGCCCTACCGCCGTCGAGCCGGTGAACGTGATCTTGTCCACGCGGCTGTCCTGTACCAGCTGTTCCGACACTTCGCGATCTGCGGTCACGGCGTTGAACACCCCGGGCGGCAGACCGATCTTCTCGGCGATCTCCGCCATGAGATACGCCTCTCCGGGCGCCTCCGGAGATGCCTTGAGCACCAAGGTGCACCCGGCGATCAGCGCCGGAGCGGTCTTGTACGCAATCAGCGCCAACGGCGCGTTCCAGGGCACGATGGCGCCGACCACGCCCACGGGCTCGCGGACGAGCAGGCCGACCGCTTCACCGCCAGTCGGCTCATGACGCTCGATGAAGTCGTAGTGGTCGGCGAAGTCCGCGTAATACTCGTAGACCGCTGCGAAGCGCGGAGTTCCGCGGAGTGCGGCCGCGTGGACAACACCCATCTCACTGGTCCACAACCGAGCGAACTCAGCCGAGCGCTCGCGGATCTCTGCGGCGATGGCACGCAGGTAGCCTGCGCGCTCGGCATGTGTCATGCGGGGCCACGGGCCTGTGTCAAAGGCGTCCCTGGCCGCGGTGACGGCTCGGTCCATGTCCGCGGCCTCGGCAGCAGCCACCTGGAGGAAGACTTCCTCCGAGGCCGGATTGACCACGTCGATCACCGACTCGGTCGAGGGACTCACCCACTCGCCGCCGATGTAGAACTTTCCGGGATGCCGCACGGGCAGCCCGGCTGTGACGCTGGCTGAACTCATGCTGCGTTCATCGCAATCAGGCCGGCGCTGACGGTCAACGCCTCACCACTGACGTAGCGGGCCGCGTCGGACGCCAGGAAGAGGACGGCCTGAGAGATGTCCTCGGGCTCCACATACGGAACGCCGAGCGGGTGCATCACCTTCATCCGCTCCTCGGCCTGCGCGCGGGTCGGATTCTCGACGTCCGGGACGAAGACGTCATACGTACCCTGGTTGTGGATCATCTTCGAGTTGACGTTGGTCGGACACACTGCGTTGGCGGTGATCCCGTACTTGCCGTACTCATTGGCCACACACTTGATGAGGCCGATCACGCCCCACTTCGACGCGCCGTATGCCGAACCGTTCGCATAGCCCGACCGGCCTGCCATCGATGCGGTCGCGATGATCCGCCCGCTGCGGCGGGCGACCATGTCCGGCAGGGTGGCCCGGATCGTGTTGTAGACACCGGTGAGATTCGTGTCGATGATCCGCGCCCACTCCTCCGGCTCGATCTCACCCATCGGCTTCAGACCCATGGTCGAGCCTGCGTTGGCCACGGTGATGTCAATGGGGCCGAACTCGGCAGTTCCCTGGGCAACCGCGGCCTGAAGCTCCCCTTGGTTGCGGACGTCGGCAGTCAGGGCCAGGAAACGAACACCCGCCTGCTTGAGCAGGTCCTGGGTCTCCGCGTACTCCTCCGGCGACCCTCCCGGATAACGCTGGTAGGGAGTATCCACCAGCAGGTTGTCCACCATGACGATGGCGGCGCCTTCGCGGCCCAGAGTGAGTGCGTGAGAGCGTCCCTGCCCTCGAGCCGCTCCCGTGATGAAAGCTACCTTTCCATCCAACTTACCCATGTGGGATCTCCCTACTTTCCGTGAATACTCACCTGCCGCATATCCCGGCAGTCTTACAGTCGCGCAGTGGTCCGGGCCGCACTGTGGCTGTGGGGCCGGACGTCGCGCTGCGGTCACAGACGTGTCAGTGGCAAGCTCTGGAAACCGCGGGTGACAGCTGCCTTCCACACGAGCTTGGACTTGTCCTCGATCCTGTACTCCCCCAGCGTCGGCAGCAGGCGCTCAAGCGTGAGCCTCATCTGAGTCTTGGCCAAGTGCGAGCCGAGGCACCGATGCGGCCCCATGCCGAACCCGACGTGGCGGTTGGGGTGGCGGTCGAGCACGACCTTGTTGGGATCGGGGAACTCGTTCTGGTCACGGTTCGCCGAGCCGTAGAGCAGCATCACCCTGGATCCGGCGGGGACAGGGCAGCCTCCGACCTCAGAATCCGACCGGGCAGTCCGGGCCAGGCCAACCGCGGGTGAGGCCCAGCGGATGAACTCGTCCATGGCCAGGCGCCAGATCTTCGGCTCGGCCATCAGCCTGGCTACATCGTCGGGATTCTCGACCAGGTGAGAGACGGTCGCGCTGATGGCGGCACTCGTTGTCTCCAGCCCTGCCATCAGCACCAGCAGCAGGAGCTTGAGAATCTCGTCGTCCTCGAGGAGGCGCCCCCCCTCGGACTCGAGCTCCTGGGTGAGCAGGAGGCTGATGAGCCCGCTGTCCGGGGACTTGCGATGACGGGCGATCTGCTCGGTCAGGAAGCCGATGATCATGGCAGCACCATGCTGCGCGCGCTCACCCACGCCGAAGACCGCGTCATCGGTCCACTCGTTCAACTCCGGCGGGCCATCAGTGATACCCATGATCCGAAGGATGACCGTACGGGTCAGGGGGATGCCGATGTCACGGGGGACGTCGAAGCGGCCGGCGGCCAGGAGCGGATCCACGATCTCGGCGACCAGTTCCGCGATCCACGGCTCGTACTCGGCCACCCTGGCCGGCGAGAAGTGTGGATTGATGATCTCGCGCCACTGCCGAGACTCGGGCGGATCCGTGTGAATCGGACGGAGCCTCGGCGTGTCCATGGGCGGGATAGTCGTCTTGTCCGCACTGGAGAAGACGACCGGATTCCGGGCCGCTTCCACAACGTCGCGATACCGAGGAACCACATAGAACCCACCGTAGACATCGGCGTAGTGGACCGGGCACTCGGCGCGCATCTGCTTCCACCGAGACCACGGATTCACGTGCGACTGCTCGTCACGGTGATCGAAGTCCACAGTCGGCACCGCCCGCTGGTCCTCAGCCATGACATCATCCTCCTTTAAATTTCCGAGCCAGTTGCCGAAACTGCTGTTCAGGACTGGTACATCGCGGTCGCGTTCTGGATACCGGCGTCACTCATCCACCTGCCTTGGTCACCGCAACCTTCCTCAACTCAGCAAAGGGATTAATGAATCCTTCATCGCTCGGCTGGATTGCACCGTTACGAACAACGCCGATCTGGACGCTTGTGTTCACCACACGCGGCCATTCCGGCACCGGAGGCTTCTTGCCGGCAATCTGCCACGGGGCCACCGTGCCAATGTCCACAGGGGCCGTCATGGTGTTGAGCGCCTTCGTGACCGAGGCGGCGTCGATTTTATCGAGCGGCTTGACAACGGCAGCGAACAGCTTCACCCCGGACCAGGCGAACAGTCCGGTCTCCTTGGGAGGGGCACCTGCTCCGAATTTCTTGAGGTCCGACAGATACTGGCTGACTCCCGGGTTCTTGGTATCGGTACTGAACGCAATCTGGGAGACAACCTTGATACCCTCGGCATTGGCGCCGAGCGCCTGGATGGTTTCCGGCGTGAAGCTACAACTGCACGATGCAATTTCACCCGTGTAGCCACCGTGGCGCATTGCCGAGACCACGACGGGAATCGCCGCGTTGGTAAGGGACAGAGTCACACCCTGGACGCCGTCAGCAGTGGCCTTGGCAGCAGCAGTTGCGCCCGTCGGGTCGGTCTTCGGATCGAACACGACAGTTGTGTGCCTGACCCCGATGCTGTCGAGTGCACGAGCCATGACCTGGCTGGCGAACTGCGCACTCGGGCTCGGGCTTATCAGGATCGCGATCTTCCTGGCCCCATCGTTGACCAGGGACGCCACCTCCCCGTAGAACCAGCCCGGTGCTCCGCTGGAAAGCAAGTAGCTCTTGGTGGAGGTCAATCGCCCGACTGGGGTCCCGCGAGTGATCTGGGGAATCCCAGCGTCGTCGAGGATCTTATAGGCAGTGTCAGACGCGTCCGCCGCAAAGAAGGGGTCGATCGCAACGACGATCTTCTTGGCCGCCAGCTTGCGGGCGCAGCTTATCTCGGCGTTAGGGTCAAACTTTCCATCGCAGTATTCCAGTTGCAGCGGCCTCCCGTTGATGCCGCCGGCGGAATTGATGGAGTCGACAGCTGCCTGAAGGCCTTCACGCTGTTCCGGAGCATTGAACACCTGCCCGGTGTCCGGGCCGGATCCGCCGATGATAATCGGCTGGCCAGTCAACCCGGCTGACGAGGCAGCGTTACCGCTTGTACCGCTTGAGCAGGCTGCTGTCGCAGTCAGGGCGAGCGCGGAGGCCGTCACCAAGCAGAATCGAACCGTGCGAATCCTTGCTGATATCACAATTGATCTCCTCGGATTACTCGACTTGTGCTCGAAAGTCGGGGCCACCGCACACTTCTGGACTCGAGCGCCAATCAAATCAGACACAGAAAGACACGACGCTGCATTAGTAGAGTCCGAGATGACTACCAGGCCTGGAAGACTTGCTTCCGATCAGCGGCTGCCGCCCCGTCACTTCTCCTGTCCCCGGACAGGTGTTCCGACCAGTTCGCTCAATTCCGGCAGGACACGCTCAACTCTTCGGCTTGCCTGTAGCTGACCGCCGCCTGCGACTTCCTACGAGATGCCACACAGGGATCCGCCTCTCACCATGATCGCGCTTGGTGAAGCAAGGCGAAGCTACCGTAGCCGCTGGGCTGCACTGCTGTCCAGGGGAGTGGATTCGGATGCGCCCCGCAGTCTCAGCTTGATGTTTGGCAAGCGAGCACCGGCGTGCGCATCGCGCGCAAACGCGTCGAGTCCAGCGAACGACTGGGCCGCCACAGATGGGTCATCGAACGCAGCCTGGCGGGCCCGTCGTGCTGGTGTGGGACAACTACACCCACCGTGTCGACGCCGCGATGCGTGAGCTGATCAGGGTTCTTTCAAAGTCATTTGATCTTGGCGTAGTTACTGGTCAGGGGGTCACACCGAGGAGGTCGAGTGGCCGGGTGAAGGACTGGTAGGACATCTCCCGGAGGCCGGCGGCGATGTTGCTCCTGCGCTCGAAGAACCGGCCCGGTACTTCCCGTTCACCGCCGAGGTTTTCCCAGGACCCGCGCGGATGTTCGCCGGCGAGGGGGATCCGCAGCGCACCAACCGCCGCTTCCCTTACCTGTCCCCCGGCACGGCACAGACCCGTCGTCGGTGCTCTGCCACCCGTTTGGTGAGTTCGGCTGTTGCGCACTCCAACAACAAGGCGCCCTCCTCGGCGGTGGCGCCAGTGGGATCGCCGAGCACTCCGTTGGCGGTGACCGAAGCCAGCCCTTCATGACGCAGCCGCGGAAGGAGGTCATTGATTGGTGTGGTGTTGCCTGCCTGCGCGGCGTGCAGGCGTACTTGGTGCGGTGCGAGCGCCAGCATCAGTGAGGTCTCGGTACGGCCGGCGTGGGCGTCGCCAGCCCAGTTGGGTGACCATGCAAGCACCTTCCGACCCTCGTCGCGGAGGCGGCGTACGACCCGGACGACGGGCTGGGCGTTTCCGCCGTGCGTTGTTATCAGGACGACGTAGGAGAACGTCAGACAGGCGGAGCGCACTAGTTCCATGAGGAGCAGTTCGACGGCCTCTTGCCCGATGGACAGCGTTCCGGGGAATCCTTGGTGCTCGCCGCTGGATCCGTAGGCCACTGCCGGTGCCACTACGACGTCGCGCATTTTCGTGGCCAGCTTCTCTGCCAGGGCCACTGCGATGTCGGTGTCGGTGGACATGGGCAGGTGAGGTCCGTGTTGCTCGGTGGCTCCGACCGGCACGGCGAGAGTTGGTGCGCTGCGTGCGTGGTCCGCCGTCTCGGTCCAGGTAAGTGATGCCAAATCAGTCATCGGTCGGTCAGGCCCGTATCTCCGCGGAGGCCTCTCCGAGCCTGCGGCAGAAGCCCGGCGGCAGAAGGACGTCTTCCGGGGTGAGGTCGTGCACGGAGGTACGTCCGAGTCCCAGGAGCGCTGAATCGATGCCGCCACGCACGATGTCTAGGACGTTTTCGACGCCGGCCTGTCCGTTGGCGGCCAGGCCCCACAGGTAGGCGCGGCCGATCATCACGGCTCGGGCGCCGAGTGCAAGGGCCTTGACTACATCGCTGCCTCGCCGGACTCCGCCGTCGAGGAGCACCTCGACCTGATGTCCCACAGCGTCAGCGATGGCGGGCAGGGCGCGGATGGTGGCCGGTGTGCCGTCCAGGTTGTTGCCACCGTGGTTGGAGACCGAGATCGCGGTCACGCCCGCGTCCACCGCACGCTTGGCATCGTCGAGGCGGATGACCCCCTTCAGAAGGAAAGGTTCTCCCCACTGCTCCCGCATCCACCGCACGTCCTCCCAGGTGGGTGGAGGGGTCTGCATCCAGTTACTGTAGGCGCCGAAAAACGTCGGTGCCTGCTCGCCGCGGGTGGTGATGTTCGGCGTCGTGAGATCGGGTAGGCGCCGGCTCTTGGCGAAGGCGAGCAGCCAGCGCGGGTGTGTGAGGGCCTCGGGTGCGAAGCGCGCCATTGCCTTGAGGTCGAGTCGCTCCGGGATCCACGGGCTGCCCCAGTCCCGGCCGTGGGAGAACGACCAGTCCAGGGTCACGATCAGGCCTTTCACCCCAGCCGTGCGGGCCCGCTCCATCTGCGTCAGCATGGAGTCCTTGGTTCCCATCCAGTACATCTGGAAGAACGTCTGGGGGTTGGCCGCGACCACCTCCTCGATGGGCTTGCTGGCGAAGGAGCTGAGCCCCATTGCCGTACCTCGGGCTGCGGCAGCGCGTGCCACCGCCACCTCGCCATCGGGATGCACGGCCTGCACACCGGTCGGGGAGATGATCAAGGGGAGCGAGATCGACTGCCCCATGACGGTTGTGGACTGGTCGCGCTTCGCGGGCAGATCCGCAACGTGGGGCGCGAAGCCCACTTCGGCGAAGGCGGCCATGTTGTCCTGATAGGTCGTGCCTCGCTCGGATCCGGCCAAAAGTGCGCCGTAGACGGATGCGGGCAGCCGTCGCTTGGCGCGCCGCTGCGCTTCAGTGACCGTCTCGAACCATGTGTTGGCCATGATGCCCCTCTCTTTGGTCCTCCCGTTGCCGGCAGGTGGTCGGGTTGTCGGTTCAGGTGAGGTCGAGGCCGGCCAGGGGGCTCTGGTCGCAGATGCGGTCGGGGCGGCTACCCCGCCGGGCGGGCATGCCGAGGAGCAGGGGCTGCTGACGCACGGGCCCGCCATGGGAGTGGTCCTGGCTGGGCTTGGGTATGGCGCTGCGGTCAGTGGTGGCCAGCGCTGTCTCGGCGTGCCCCTGCACGCACTCCGGGTCCGGCCCGTCCATGGGCAGACCGGTGAAGAATTTGGCCGCCATGCATCCGCCTCGGCATGCGTCGAACGCCGAGCACTTGGTGCAGGCGCCGCCCGTCTGCGGTTGCCGTAGCTCCTGGAACAGGGACGAGTCCTGCCACACGCGGGTGAAGCCGCCCTCGTCACGGATGTTCCCGGCTTTGAAGGCGTCGTGTATCGCAAACGGGCAGGCGTACACGTCGCCGATCGGGTCGATCAGGCACACCACGCGCCCGGCACCGCACAGGTTCAATCCGGGTAGTGGCTCGCCGTAGGCCGACAGGTGGAAGAAGGAGTCGCCGGTGAGCACCTGTTCACCATGGTGGACGAGCCATTCGTACAGCTGCCGTTGCTGCGCGGCGGTGGGATGGAGGTCGTTCCATACATCGGCGGCGCGTCCGGAAGGCCGCAGCCGGGTCAACCGCAGTTGCGCATGGTACCGGTCTGCGAGCGTCTTGAACGCGTCGAGCTGCTCGATGTTGTGGCGCGTGGCTACCACAGAGATCTTGAAGCCGCGGAAGCCGGCTGATCGGAGGTTTTCCATGGCGCGCAATACCGTCTCGTACGAGCCCTTACCGCGCACTGCGTCGTTCACCTCGGCGGTGGCCCCGTCCAAGGAGAGCTGCACGTCCACGTAGTCGCTGTCGGCCAGCCTGCGTGCCACCTCGGGTGTGATCCTGACGCCGTTGGTGGAGAACTTCACGCCCACGCGATGTGCGGTGGCGTAGTCGACGAGTTCCCAGAAGTCCGAGCGGACGGTCGGCTCACCGCCCCCGATGTTCACGTAAAAGACCTGCATGCGCTCCAGCTCGTCGATGACTGCCTTGCATTCCGCGGTCGTCAGCTCTCGCGGGTCGCGTCTGCCCGAGCTGGATAGGCAGTGCACACATGCCAGATTGCAGGCGTAGGTGAGTTCCCATGTCAGGCAGATCGGTGCGTCCAGGCCGTACTGAAAGAGATCCACCAAGCGGCGGGACGTGCCGGGCCGCTCCGATGCGGCGTCAGTCGGATGCATGGCGCCCCCGCCCGTTCGTGGTACAGCCGTCACGAGCGCCGACCGGCGCCGCTCGTTCGGCAATCATGTGGGACATGGACAACACCGTCAGCGCCTCCTGGTAGGGCTTCAGCTCCGCGGGCTCGATGCCGACGGCGCTGCAGGCGGCTGCGGCGCTCGGTTGTTCGGCCAGTTCACGGAGCACGGCTACCAGCCTGCGGTCCTTGAGGAACGACAGCCGTCGGGTTCCGAAGTGGTAGAGCAGCGCCCCGAACGATTCCGGGCGCACCGCGACCTGGGGGTGCACGGTCCAGGCCGCGTCCATGTCGAAGTGCCGGTTGACAGCGCTTCTATCGGTATCCACAGAGCTTTTGGCAGGCATCGCAGGCATGTTCAGTACACGCCGCACATGCCGTCGATTGACACTTCCTCGACGAGCAGGTCCTGTTCGAGCATCTGCTCATCGTCCTCGACGGGAGGAAGGTTCGGGGTGGAGGTCAGAGTGGAGGTCTGCGGCTCATTGATCATCGGGAAGCTCTCCTCAACGTCCGGACGCGACCTCATCGCGTCCGGTGAAGAGATTATTGACACCGGGTGCCGAAAGGAAGAGGGTGCGTCGAAAAGGCTCGGCCCTACTCGATGTGCCTGATGCGCCCGCAGGGTTGTCAGTGGGGAACCCAGCGGTCCACGCTGAGGGCCTTCCCTCCGCCTACTTCCGCCGGCCAGCTGGCCGGTTCCCCGCGATGTTTGAGGATGCCTGGTGTTGACTGAAGATCCGCCGTTGCCCGCCGCCTTCCGGCTCCGCCCGGACGCGAGCCTGAGCTTCCATCACGATGGAAAGGTCCTCCTTGGGGGCGCTCCCTATCGGCTGATGCGGTTGAACGAACGGGCTGTGCCGGTAGTCGACGGCTGGCTCAAGGGGAAGCCCATCGGCGAACGGCGATCCTTCGGGCTGCTGGCCCGCCGACTGGTACAAGCAGGGATGATGCACCCTCTGCCGCCCGATGATGGGCCGCGCCCCTCGGTGACGGTCGTGGTGCCTGTCAGGGACCGGGCTGAGCAGCTCGCCCGATGCCTGGCCGGCCTCGGCGGGGGGCACGGGGTGATCGTGGTGGACGATGGATCGCTCAACCCCGAAGCCGTCGAAGAGGTAGTACGGGCCGCCGGAGCCCGGCTGGTGCGGCGAGCCGTCAACGGCGGGCCGGCAGCGGCACGGAACACGGGACTGGCTCACACAGTCACCGAGGTGGTCGCCTTTGTGGATTCCGATTGTGTACCGCGTCCGGGTTGGATCGAGGCGTTGCTGCCGCACTTCGCCGACCCCGCGGTGGCCGCGGTAGCGCCGCGGATCACCGCGGACGGCTCAAAGCGCGGCGCGCTCGCGGGCTATGAGGCCGAGCGATCAGCCCTTGACATGGGACCCAGGGAGTCGATCGTGCGTCCGGGCGCGGCCGTACCTTACGTGCCCAGTGCCGCGTTGCTGGTACGGCGGGCTGCGGTGGGCCGCGGCTTTGACGAGTCGATGCGCGTCGGGGAAGACGTAGACCTTGTGTGGCGCCTGGCCGCCGACGGTCACCACATCCGCTACGACCCCCGCAGTACGGTGGCCCATCACCATCGCACCCAACCCCGCCAGTGGTTCGCCCAACGCATCCAGTACGGCACCTCAGCAGCCCCGTTGGCCAACAGGCATCCGGACACCCTGCCAGCAGCCTCGATGGCCGGATGGAGCGCCGCGGCATGGGGCCTGGCCATGGCGCGAAAGCCCTTCGCGGGAGCCGCACTCACCGCGGCAACCACAGCGCTGCTGGCCCGCAAGCTCTCGCCATGGTGCGACCAGCCCTGGACCATGGCCGCGCGACTGAGCGCAGGCGGCACTCTCCTCGCCGGCGAGCAGATCGGCCGCACGCTGACCCGGACCTGGTGGCCGCTCGCCCTCCCGTTGGCGGCAGCAATACCGCGACTGCGCCCGCCGCTCGCCGCCGCCGCCCTCCTGCCCCCGATCCTGGAACACCGGCGCACCCGCCCCCACACGCGTCTCCTCCCCTGGACGGCCATCCGCCTCGCCGACGACATCGCCTACAGCATCGGCGTCTGGAAAAGCTGCCTGAATCAGCGCACCACAGCCCCCCTACGCCCAAAGCTGTGGTGGTTCTCCCCAGACGGAATCACACCCCCCAGGCCACCCCGCACACCTGTGACCAACCGGAAGATGCGTGCATGACCGAGATCGCCGGCCGCTCCTTTGATGTGATCGTCGTCGGGGCGGGAGCCGCAGGCGCCGCGCTGGCAGCGCGCCTGAGCGAAGACCCCGACCGCACGGTGCTGCTTCTGGAGGCCGGCAAGGTACCTCGTCACATTTCAGGGTTTCCTGCTGAGTTGCTCGACGCGCGGCTGATTCCAGGGGCCCAGCCCGGCCACCCGGCCGTCCAGCAATACCCCGCGCATCTCACCCCCCAGCGGCCCTACACGGTGGTGCGAGGCCGGTACCTCGGCGGTTCGACCACGGTCAATGGCGGCTATTTCATCCGGGCCCGGAGCGAGGACTTCGACCGATGGGCGGCCGCGGGCAACCCCGCATGGGCTTACGAGAGGGTCCTGCCATTCCTACGGGCGATGGAGACCGACCTCGACTACGGTGCGAACGACCTGCACGGAGGCCACGGACCCGTAGCGGTACGGCGAGGGTCACTCGCGCACCCCGCCGTGGCGGCGTTCCGCGCGGCAGCCAAGGAACTCGACCACCCACTGGAGCTCGACAAGAATGCCCAAGCCCCGCCCGGCTTCGGTCCCGTACCGTCGAATACCATCGGGGGCCTGCGGCTCAACACCGGCATCAGCTACCTACGGACCGCCCTGGACCGGCGCAACCTCACCGTCGTCGGCACCTGCACAGTCCGCAAAGTGGTCATCCGCAATGGCCGCGCCACGGGGGTCGTCGCCGAACGAGGTGGAGAAGACTGCGTCGTCCACGCCGGAGAGGTCGTACTCAGCGCAGGTTCCGCCGCCACTCCGTACCTGCTCCAACTGTCCGGCATCGGTCCGCGATCCGATCTCGCACACCATGGCATCGCCGTCGTCAAGGACGTTCCCGCAGTCGGCACCCGCTTCAGCGATCACCCGCAACTCGTCCTCGAATGGACTCCGCGCAAGAAATGGAGCGAAACCGCCGATTCCTGGCTTGGTGGCTGCCTTCACCTGTCCTCCTCGGGCCTGGCCCATCTCGGCGACATCGAGATCCTGCAATCCCTCCTCCCCATGGCTGCACTGGTGGGCGGGACCGCAACTGCCCCGGGCGCGCCCCTGGCCTTCCTCGTCTCCGTCCAGGCCCCCCGCCCGACCGGCCGGCTGCTCATCCAGTCCACGGATCCGACGACGCCCCCACACCTCGACTACGGATACCTCGCCACCCCCGACGACCGCCGGCGCCTACGCGAAGCCGTTCGCGCCACTGCGGAGCTGGTCACCACCCGCGCCTTCGATGACGTTTCTCAGGGGCTGCTCCAGCCCGGCCCCGACGTCCTCGGCCACGACCGGGACCTTGACGAGTGGATCAGCCACCACATCGGGACTTCCCACCACGCCTGCGGCACCGTCCCGATGGGACCGGACGACCGGGATGCGGCGGTCGACCAGTACGGCAGGGTCCATGGGATTTCGGGGCTCCGTGTCGCGGACACCTCGATCCTTCCCACGGCTCCCCTGCGCGGGCCGGCGGCAACGGCCGTCCTGGTCGGCGAAGTCATCGCCCATGCGATGCGCCTGGGGCTGCCCTGAACGCGATCGTCGCGGTGTGTCAGACGCGACTCATCCGGTACTGACGCCGCCCTTGCCCAGCGCACCGAGACCGGTGCTGAGCTGCCGAACGACCTCATCCAGCAGTTGAGCCAGGTCGGCCTCGGCATCCGACAGCCAAATCTCATATGCGGCGAGGGCCGCGGCGAGGGCGGCGTGGCCGATCAGCCGAGGCATCAAGTCGGATGGCGACAGACCCATGCGTCCCGCCGCGAACTCTGCGACGACCCTCCGCCAGGCCGCATACCGCAAAGTCGCATCCGCCTGGAGCGTGGGCACCGTCAAGATCAGCTCCATCCGCTGCCGATGCCACGGAACATCGGCGGGATCGAAACGGTTGAACTCGACAATGGCGCGGCGCAGCGCGTCCGTCATCGGCACCGTTGGCTCGGCTTCCTCCAGGAGATGGTGCAGCTTGGCCAGATGCTGCTCGAAGTCCCCCCACACCAGATCGTTCTTTGAGGCGAAGTAGCGGAAAAACGTCCGACGGCCGATACCTGCAGCAGCGGCGATGTCATCGACCGTCGTCCGGTCGAACCCCTGCCGCGCGAACAACTCGAAGCCCAGTCGCTCCAAAGCCGCCCGCGACGTGGCAGGCGGACGACCCGACCTCCTCACCAGAGGCACCGCCATCGCACCTTCGGACGCGACCCCACCTCGACCCCTTCCGCAGCTTCAGGCGAGGTTACCCGACCCGGACAATGGCTGCGTCCGGCGCCCAAGGACCGACAGCGATCACGGCTCGCCCGGGCCGAGGCAGCGGCCCCGTAGGCCGAGGCGCCACCCCCTTCACGGGCTCGTCCGCAGCCGCCCGGTCGCCTCGCTCGGCTGCTGCATGGTCTGCCCATGCGAGCTGCTGACTCGCGCTCAACCGGGACGGGGACAGTATCGAGTCGGTCAACGCGCGCATCCGCCGGGCGGTCAAGACCCGCGGCTACTCCCGACAAGCAGGCCGCGTTGACATGCGTCTATACGGCGATCATGTCTCTCGATCCCACCGGCAAAGGCCAGGCTCGCTGGACCAGCCGCTGGAAGACCGCGTTGAACGCCTTCGACATCACCTTCGAGGGCCGTCTCTCGGCAGCACGTCAGTAACCTCAACCGCCCTGGTTACACCGTTCGTTACAGGCCCTGGCCACGGCCTTGGGCTATGGGCGATGTGGTCGAGAGGCCCGCCGAGGAGGGCGGTGCGGTTCGCCGGCCTGATCAGCAGTCCCGGGTTGATCGGGTGGCGGGGCCGGGTGATCGTTCAGTTCGTCAGAATGCCGTGGAGGAGCAGGTCGATGAGCTTCATGGCGAGGTCGGGCTGGTGCTCGGTGTCGGCGACGAGGCTGAATCCGCCGAGCGCCATCAGGACGTCCTGAGCCCTTACGTCTGTCCGCGTCACTCCTTGGCTCATTCCGGCAGCGAGAAGGTGGCCCACTGCCTCGGCGAGGTGGGCGCGGGTCTGCAGCCGCTCGCCCTCGTCGGTCAGCACCACCCGGAGCGCGTTGGCCATGCCGTGCTTGGTGGCCATGAAGTCGATGAAGCGTTCCATCCATGTCCGCAGCGCATCCGGCGGGGTCAGGGAGGCGGCGAGTTCGGGCGCCGCCTCGCACAGGAGCTGTAGCTCGTGCCGGTACGTTGCCTCGACCAGCAGCTCCTTGGACGGGAACCGGCGATACAGCGTGCCGACACCGACGCCGGCCTCGCGGGCGATGTCCTTGACCGAGGCGTTGGCCCCCTCCTGGGCGAAGGCAGCTGCCGCCGCCCTGAGCAGCCGGTCCTCGTTGCGTTGTGCGTCGGCCCGCAGCGGCCTGTGCTGCCGCGTTGTGCTGTCCTCGTCGCTGTCGGTCAATCCCGACTTCCTTCCATTGCATCCAGAACGGGTTCCGCTTGTGGTTTCAGGCGGAACCAGCTCCGGATACGAGGCTACCGCGGCTTCCGGCCTCTCCGTGAGCGGCCGTACTTCGGCCATCCGTCGGTGGGCGTCATGCATGCCCGGTTCCTCACCCTCTTTCGGAACCGAGACAACCGCTGTCAGTGCCTGGAGATGCCCGTCGGCAGTCTCCCGCGACGCGATCGAGGTCGCCGGGACGACCCTGGTCGGCGCGCTCTCCAGCCCCAGCCCCACAGAAGAGCCATGCCGCTCGAAGAGGATCAGGCAGGGAAAACAGGCAAAGAACATGGCCAGCTTTACGAGCAGCCGATCCGCTCGGCCACCACGGTCGCCGCCATGTCCGGCCACACCTCGACCGCGTCCACGACCGACCCCTTCGGCACCCGCTCGTACTTCAGCGGCCGATCGCCGGCCACCGCCCGCCGCACCGTGGTCCGAGAGATCCCCAACTCCGTGCGATCGACTTGATCGGCATCTGCTCGGCCCGGTGCAACCGGCGGATCTCCGCCCGCTCCTCCACGGCTCATAGAAGTACGCCGGGTCCTCGATCTGCGCGAGGTCCTGAAGCAGCCTGCTCATGTCGCGTATTCGCCGGCATGCCTGTCGCGGATGCCCGGGCTCCTTGAGTCCACGGTGATGACAGATGTATCCCGATGCTCCTTCGAACCGATGGGAACCGTCGTGACTCGGGCTGTCCGCTACCTCGCCGCGGTATCCATCTGCGCTGCGAACGCCTTGAACGTGAATCCGGGCTGGGTGACCTGGTGAGGGGTGGGGTGCTGCGCGCCCGCCAGCACCTTGCGCGCGCCGATGTGGTCGCCCGTTCTATTCACCGACTCCACAGCCACGAGTCGGTCGCCCTGGTACCGGCAGACGGAGAACTTGCCCTCGGTCGGGTCGCCGTGCAGTACTCGCAGGTCATCGGCGCGTCCGATGCCTGCGGTCTGAATGCGCATGCCGAACTGGTGGGTCCAGAACCACGGCACCTGCGCATACGCCTGGCTGGGTGCGCCGGTCAGGCGTGTCGCGACGTGGTGGGCGTGGTCGACCGCATTCTGTACGGACTCGAGCCGCGCTCGGCTGCCTGCGTGCTTACTCGGGTAGGACGCGCAGTCACCGATGGCGCTGATGCGGGGATCCGCAGTCAGGAGCTGCTCGTCGACGACGATGCCGTCGCCCACCTCCAGCCCCGCACACTGCGCGAGCTCGATGTTGGGAACCACGCCTATTCCGACCACGACCACGTCGGCCGGGATGCGCCGGCCATCATCAAGCTCCACCTCGCTCACGGTGCCCGCTACGCCGTGGAGCGCCGTGACCGAGCGCCCGAGGACAATCGCTGTGCCCTGGTCAGCGTGCACGGCCTCGACGTGTGCGGAGGTCTCCGGAGAGACGACACGTGCCATGACCCGGTCCAGCGTCTCGATGACGATTGCGTGGGCGCCCGCCTTGCGAGCGGCGGCAGCCACTTCCATGCCGATGAATCCGCCCCCGATGACGACGACTCGGATGCCCTCACGCAGCAGACCACGCAGGACGTCGGCCTCGGCCCGGGTACGCAGGGTCAGCACCCTGTCGAGATCGCTTCCCGGAACAGGGAGCTTCCGGGCACGCGCCCCGACGGCGAGCACCAGGTGGGCGTAAGGAATGGCGCGTCCAGACCGCAGGCGTACGCGCGATCGGGGCCGGTCGATGGCAACGGCTGGATCATGGACGACTTTCAGGGTGTGCCGTTCGAAGAATGCCTGCGGACGGAGCGTCACCGTGTCAGGGTCATCTGGGGAAGCCAGGAGGTACGCCTTTGACAGCGGCGGTCGCTGGTACGGCAATCCTGGCTCGTCACCGACGATGGTGAGCGGCCCGGTGAAGCCGGACTCGCGCAGCGACACGGCGGCCTGGAAGCCGGCCTGCCCTGTCCCCACCACGACGATCGGTCCGCTCACTGCGGCAGGCGCGCCGCCCATCAGAACTGGCTCTCGGGCAGGAGCACGATGAGGCCCTCGGACTCACCGGTGATCGAGATCTGGCAGGACAGTCTGCTCGACGGCCGGCGCTCGCACGACACACCTTCGAGCATCTCGTCCTCGTCGTCCGAGAAGGGAGGCAGCCCGCCCAGCCGGTCTCGATCCTCGATGTACACATGGCATGTGGCGCACGTGAGATTGCCGCCGCATTCACCGAGGATTTCATCGATACCGGAGGCAATGGCGACTTCCATGACACTGAGTCCGACTGACGCCTCGACCATTCGGTCAGTACCGTCTGCGGCCCGAAAGAGAATTTTTGGCATGAGCACCACCCAAAGCGTGGATTCGATACGAACTTCCCGGGGTCCTATGCGCGAATGCGCTTCGAGGGAAGCTGCCGCGGGATGCAGACGAGTCGTCCCACTCGTGCACGGCGGTCCGTGTGGCGGCCTTCGCTCGCCGGCACTGCCTTCGGTCGACACGCTGTCCCGGCTTGTTCGCTGCGCCGCCCCGCCCCAGAAATGTAGCCAAATGGCTGCACGACGTCAATGGGAGCCGCAGTCTTGTGTCTCAGCAGGTTGTCAACAGGTCATCGAGCCGCTCGCTGGTGATCACCGTGGCCTGGTGGCTGAGGATCTTTCCCATCAGCATGTCGTGCACCTCACGTTCGGGGTCCGCAGTGCAGTCTTCGACGACGACCAGTCGAAAGTCCCGATCGGCGGCGTCCCGGACGGTCGAGAGTGACCCCTCTGGCGTACAGGCCGGCGAGGATGAGGGTGCCACCGCGGCTGCGCAGCTGCGTATCGAGGTCGGTGGTGGAGAAGGCGCTGACCTGCGTCTTGCGTACGACGATGCCGCCGGGTCGGGCGCCACTTCGGGGTGGATGGCGGTGTCCGCGCTCGCGGCGTGCAGGTACCGTCCGGCCGCGACAGCGGAAAACCGCGAGTTCGTCGGTGGGATCGCATCGTAGTCCGAATCCTCGAACCCCAGACGGACGTAACCGATGTGCCCGCTGTGCCTGTGCACCTTGGCGATGACCTCCTTTGTCCGCTTCAGGAGTTCGGCGGCATGAGGGAAGGGGTTAGGACGGCCGGCTGGTAGTCCATCACTGGAAGTGCCGAACGTGCAGGGTCGATGGTCGGATCATGCATGGGGTCTCTCCGGGCGGATGTCGGTCAACTGGTCTGTCTTACGGGTAGCGAGGGGCTATCTGATCGCTCAGGAGATCAGCCGCAACCCGTGCCCGGTGGGTGCGCGCATCACCGTGGGCAAGAGCCAGCGTCCATGCGCGCAGCGAGTAGATATGGAGATCGTGCTCGCGTGTGTAGCCGATGGCACCGTGCAGCTGGAGCGCGGAGTACGCGGCGTATTCAGCCGCTTCCGAGGCAAACACCTTGGCCATGGCGACGTCACGCGCTGCCGACGGCGCATCGGCGGCCAGGGAGCAGGCCGCGCGGGCAACGACGGGGGCGGTGAAGTCCGCTCCGACTGCCACATCCGCCAGGCGGTGCTGGACCGCCTGGAAGGATCCCAGCGGTCCACCGAACTGCTCACGGATATTGACATGGGCGACCGCCATGTCGAGCAGCTTCCTCGCCAGGCCCAGGAGCTGAGCCGAGGTCGCGAGCAGCAGACGGTCCCGTGTTCCACCGAGGATGCGCGCTGCCGCCGACACGAGCCGTGTCTGCGCGGTGGCCTCCCAGGAGACGGTGAACAGCCGCCGGTTCCCGTCGACGGATTGTTCTCGCTCGACCTGCACATCGCGTCCCTCGACTGCGTGCAGCTCATCGCCGTGCTGCAGGATGAGCAGGTCGGCCCGGTCCGCGGACTCCACCAGCGGCGCATCGCCCAGTCCCAGGGACGCCACCGCCTCCCCCGAGGCGATCCGCGGCAGCCATTGTTGCCCCAGTGCGGAACCGGCGGCCTGCAGGGCGTAGCAGGCGGCGAACGATTCGGCGATCGGGCCGGGGACTGCGGCTCTTCCGGTCTCCTCGAACACACCGATGGCATCGCGCTCGTCGAGACCGAGGCCACCGAACTCCTCGCTCACGGTGAGTCCGAACAGGCCGAGGCCTGCGAGCGTCTGCTGCAGCTTGTGCTGCGGTGTCCCGTCCCAGCTTTCCCGCAGCGCCTCCGGCGTGCATTCCTTGGTGAGTGCGTCGCGGACGGCCTGGGCCATCGCCCGCTGCTCTTGCGTCGGCAGAAGTCTCATCGGCGTCCCCTTGGCAGGCCGAGCACACGCTCGGCGACGATGGTGCGCTGAACCTCGTTCGCGCCGCCCCAGATGGTTCCGGGCAGACTGAATATCCAGTCGTCCGACCACTGCCCGGTGCCGCCGGCCGCGGGCGCGGCGACGGTGAGTTCCCCGCGGTCGCCGAGGAGCCGCAGGGCGGTGGCGTGCATTCGGACGTCCATCTCGGACCAGAAGATCTTGTTCAGGCTCATCTCCGGTCCGAGCGTCTGTCCTTCGTCCATTCTCGAGACCGTCGCGGCGGTGTTGAGCCGGTAGGCGTCCGCCTCCATCCACGCTTGAGCGACGTCTTCGAGCAGCGACGGAGGAACCAACGCGCGCTGCTGTGCGGCGAGCGCGACCAGACGGTCCGCACTGGCGAGGAACCGCCCAGGGCTCCTCAGCGACAGCCCTCGTTCGGAACTGGCTGTCGCCATGGCGACCCGCCATCCCGCTCCCACTTCCCCGAGGACGTCGGAGTCGGGAACGAAGACGTCGTCGAAGAAGGTCTCACCGAAGCTCGGTTCACCGTCGAGCTGGTAGATGGGCCGGACGGTCACCCCGTCGGCGGTGAGCGGCACCATGAAGTACGTGAGGCCGCGGTGGCGCTGCTCGTGGGGATCTGAGCGGAACAGACCGAAGCACCAGTCCGCGAACGGCGCCCGGGTGCTCCAGATCTTCTGCCCGTTCAGACGCCATCCGCCCTCGACGCGCGATGCCGTGCTGCGCAGGGAGGCAAGGTCGCTGCCCGCTCCGGGCTCGGACCATACCTGGGCCCAGACGTCGTCGGCGCGGGCCATGCGGAGCAGGAAGCGTTCGCGCTGGTCAGGGGTTCCGTACTCAAAGAGTGTGGGGGCCAGAAGGAAGAGGCCGTTCTGGCTCACCCGCACGGGTGCTTGTGCTCGGTAGTACTCCTCTTCGAAGATCAGCCACTGCCACAGTGAGGCGCCCCGGCCTCCGTATTCCTCGGGCCACGAGACCACGGAGAGCTTCGCGTCGAACATCACCTGCTCCCAGGCGCGGTGCGCAGCAAACCCCTCAGCAGTGTCCAGGACAGGCATGGATGCGGGCTTGTTGACGGACAGCCAGCTGCGAACCTCCTCCCGGAAGGCGGCGTCCTCAGGGGGGACAGACAGATCCATCGGTGGTTTCCTTTGTTTGATGGTGCTAACGCACGAAATTCCCGGCCGGGTCATACGTCCTGACTGCGGCGACTTCTCGGCCGTCGACGGCGGCGAGCACACTGACGTCCCGCGCGACGGGAAGGGTCCAGCCGCAGCGGTCGACAGCCTCGCGGACGAGGTCGTCCTTCGGCAGTGAGTCGCGGTCGAGTACGCCGGTCAGTACGAACTGACCGTCGGATTCCTGCCGCTCGATGACAGCGCGGTCCGTCACAATGGCGCGGACCCCGTGGCCCGGGCTGGTGACGAAGTCGACCGTCTCGGGCAGCCGGGCGCGGTCGTGCGTGGTGGTGACCACGACGGCACGGGCACTGGAGGCGATGTCGTTGCCGCCGCCGGAACCGGTCAGCATCCGGCCTCGGATCCGACTCGTGTTGATCGAGCCGTGGCGATCGACTTGCGCGGCTCCCAGCACCCCGACCGCGCGGCTGTTGAACCCGCCGACCAACACGCCGAGAATCGTTTGCACGTTGGACAGAGAGGTGCTGGTGGACACGTTGCGGTAGTTGAACAGGTAGGGGTCAAGCGGGAGGGGTGTGTAGCCGTACATCCCGCCTTCGGCGAGCAGGTCGAACTCGACTCCCTCCGCACGCAGCGCGTCGGCTGCCAACCACGCGGCGAGGGTGGAGACACCGACGCCGGCCAAAGCGAGGCGCAGGTTCTCCTGTGTCACGAGGCGGTGAACATACCGTCCACCGAGGATCGCCGTCAGCTCACCGCTCGTCGGAGAGTCGGACCACCGCTCCTCAAGCCCGTGCAGCTCTGTCTGCCAACTGTCAGCGGCGGTTGATCCCCGCAGTCGCTGAAGTCGGTCCGGACCGAGCTGTCCAAGGTAGGCGTCGTGATCGGGAAGGTCGAGAATCCACCGCTTGATCCAAGCGGTGAGGGCTTCCGGGTCACGGCAGACCACGCGCAGTTCGTCGAGGAACTCGTAGTCGTCGTGATAGCCGCCGGTCTCAGGTACCAGTTCGCCGGGCAGTTGGTGGGGATGGCTACCGAAGGGCGCCTCGCAGACCGCCGTCACGACCGCCCCGGGAACCTTCACGAATTGGGCATAGCGGCGGATCACGTCCGTCGAGACGATCTTTTCCGCGGTCACGATGACCGCGCGTCGTGTCGCGAAGGCAGCCCAGGCATCTTCGTAATAGGGAGGGCAGATGACTGCGTTCCCCGCCGTATCGGCCAGTAGAGCGTGCACGAACGTGACATCCGGATGCAGCGGCGGCACGAGCGCCGTCTCCTCGCCGCCGTAGGGATCGTCCACCACGCGCAGCAGGCCCGCCTCCGTCAGTTGGTCGCCGAGGTCCGTACCGACCAGGGATCGAGTGGGCAGGAACGGCACGCCGGTCGCGGCGGCGTAGAGCCGCTGGACCAGTGTGAGCATCGACCAGTCCTCGAAGGCCACTGCTCCGGTCTGGTCGGCTTGTGTGAAGACCGGGTTGGGGCCTGGCGCGGGGAACGTGTTCCCGTGCAGGGAGGTGATCACCTTCGCGACAAGCCCGGCCGCGACGAGCACGGCGTGCTGGTTACCGATCGCCGGGGCGATGATCGTCAGGCGCGGGTCCGTTCCGTGCATCTGACGGGTCAGTTCAAAGGTTGCGGCGTTCGGCCGCGCCAGGGAACCACCCAGGTAGACCGCGTCCCCGGGCTGCACGGCAGATCGGACCGCCTGCGCCAGCCCCTCGACCTTGGATTGCTCGGGCACAGCTTCCAGACGTGCGTCCCACTCGTAGACCAGCGGTCCGCGCAGGACGGGACCGTCGGCTGTCAGCGGGAACGAGGGCCGGGCGGTCACGCGATGACCGCCTTGATCTCCAGGAACTCCTCCAGGCCGAAGGTCCCGTGCTCCCGGCCAAGGCCCGACTGCTTGTAGCCGCCGAACGGAGCGCCACGCATCGGGCGGGCGTTGTTGACGCGCACCTGTCCGGTGCGGATCCTGCGGGCAACCCGCAGAGCACGCTCCGGGCTTCCGCTGACTCCGCCCGACAGGCCGTACATCGTGCTGTTGGCGATTTCCACGGCGTCGTCTTCACTGTCGTAGGGCATGATCACCAATACCGGCCCGAAGATCTCCTCCTGAGCGATCACCATGTCCCGGGTGACGTCGGAGAAGACCGTCGGGCGCACGAAATAGCCGGTGCCGAGGCCTTCCGGTGACTGCGGGCCGCCGACGATCAGCTTGGCGCCCTCGTCGATCCCCTGTTTGATGTAGCCCTGGACCCTGGCGCGCTGCACGTCGGAGATGAGCGGTCCCAGCCGGGTCGTCTCCGCGAACGGATCACCCACGGTGAACTTCTCAGCCGTGGTGCGCGCAAGGTCCTCGACTTCCGCAAGCCGCGACCTGGGCACCAGCAGCCGGGTCAGAGCACTGCAGGTCTGGCCCGAGTTCGAGAAGCACGACTGGACGCCGGCCGGCACCGCGGTGGCGAAGTCGGCGTCGTCGAGGAGGATGTTCGCCGACTTTCCGCCCAGCTCCAGCGCGACGCGCTTGACCGTCCCCGCCGCCACCTCCGCGACACGTCGCCCCGCGCCTGTGGACCCGGTGAACGACACCATGTCCACATCCGGATGCTCAGCCAGCCGCTCCCCCACCACAGGGCCCAGTCCGGTGACGAGATTGAACACTCCTGCGGGAAACCCTGCCTCGTGGATGATCTCCGTCAGGATGAATGCGTTGACCGGGGCGACCTCCGAGGGCTTGAGCACCACCGTGCAGCCGGCAGCGAGCGCGTACGCAACCTTCGCCCCCACCTGATTCAACGGCCAGTTCCAGGGTGTGATCGCACCCACGACTCCGACCGGCTCGCGGACGACCAAACACTCCCTCTGCTCCTCGAAAGCGAAGCTTTCCGCCAGCTGTGCGGCCGTCTGGAAGGCGGCAAGCCCACCACCGTCGACTTGCAGGGCCGCCGACTGCCGCAGGGGCATGCCCACTTCATGGGAAATCACGGTGGCCAGTTCGTCCCGACGGGCCTCGATCCCGGCAACCACACGCCGCAGCAGCGCCGCACGTGCCTGCGGCAACTCCTGCGACCAGGCGGGGAAGGCCGCATGCGCTGCCGTGACCGCCCGGTCGATGTCCTCCTGGGCCCCTTCCGGAATGGAGGCAAACACGCTCTCCGACGTGGCGTCGATGACATCCAGCCGGCCCTTGCCAATCGGCTCGACCCACTTGCCATCGATGTAGAACTGGGTGTAGTCGGTCATGCTTCTTCCGTCCTTCGAGTCATCGACCAGGCATCCGGCCGTTGCACGTCTTCGTCGCCACCCGCGCCGGGACCGTTACCGATCGTCCGCGGCAGATACGCGCCGCCTGCCCACCGAAGCCATCTGCTGCGCTACCCGACCCATCTGCTGCTCGAGGAAAAGCAGGTCGGAGCCCACGGTGATCAGCCTTGCGCCCCTGCGCGCAAGGCTCTCCGCCTCCTCCGGTGAGGCTGCGTAGATCCCGAACGGGACGTTCACCGCAAGGCACCGGTCAAAGATCAGATCGATCGCGTTGACGACATCGCGCTGGCCCTGGTCTCCGATGTGTCCGAGTGAAGCTGCAAGATCCGCGGAGCCGATGATGACACCGCCCAGGCCCTGGACTCGAAGGATCTCGTCAACATTCTCCACCGCCAGGCGCGATTCCAGCATCGCCACGACCATCGTCGCGTCGTTCGCCGTCCGCAGGTACGATCCGCGAGCGCCCACCCGCTGCGCTCGCCGTGGACCGATGCCTCGCTCACCCAAGGGTGGATAGAAGGCCGCTCGCACCGCGCGAGAGCATTCCTCCGCTGTCTCAACATGGGGCACGACGACCCCGCTCGCACCGAGATCAAGGACCTGCATGATCGCCGTGGGATCGTTGTGCGGGACGCGAACGAGAACGGAAGCACTGGCCGTTCGAAGGGCAATCAGCTGGTTCTGCAGGCGGTACATCGAGATCGGCGAATGCTCGGTGTCGATCATCAAGAAGTCGAAGGACTGCGCCGCGAACACCTCAGCCACAAATGGGTCGGGAATCGTCAGCGTCACGCCGAAGGCCGCTGAGCCTTCTCGAAGTCGAGCGGACAGCGCACCAGTCATTTTCATGTCCTCTCTGACAACGGACCGGCCTTGAGCCGCAACGACAAGTCCGGGCCCACACGGTGGCTGCCCGTCAAACGCGACGCCGTCATTGCTCGTCACCAGGGCCTACAGATCAGTAAACGTAGCCGTATGGCTGCACCCTTGTCCAGGCGCCTTCACCATCCCTGGACGCAACCGTAGCCACAGGGCTACAGTAGGTCCATGAACCTGGCGCCTAGTAATGAGGCTCCGGATCACATCGTGGATCGGCAAGAGCACGACGTGACACGGAGCAAGGATCGACTCTCCCCGGGGACTGCGGATTCGCTGGACCCGCGCCTGATCCTGAAGGCGATCCGGGACGCTGCGATCACGCACGTGATCACAGTCCCGGACACCCACCAACAGTCACTGCTTCGCCTGTTGGCTGAGCCGACCGGGCCGCAACTGATCACGGTGTGCACCGAGGACGAGGCGATGGGGGTGAATCTGGGCCTGTACATGGGCGGCAAGAAGCCGATGCTCTTGATCCAGAACTCCGGCTTCTACGCGGCGCTGAACACCGTGCGCGGCCTGGCGCTGGACGGACAGGTGCCGACCTGCATGCTGATCGGCGAGTTCTTCCGCGACCCGCATGTCGCGCCGCGAGACCACGCCAGCAGGCTCGTGCGCATGCTGGAACCGACGCTCGACCTGTGGGAGATCCCCACCTACCGACTGGATCACGAGGCTCATATCGCCGACATCCCGGTAGCGGTCGAGCACGCCTACCGGGCACACGGACCGGTGGCTCTCCTCGTTGGCGGCAGAACGGGGGAGGTCTCATGACAGGCATGCTGCGCACCGAGGCGGCCCAGTTGCTCGCCAGCGTTCGCTCGGACATGCTCTCCATCGTCACCATGCAAGCGGTCGAGCCCTGGAATGCCCTGGGACAGGCCGACTCCCGCAACTTCAACGTCACCGGCTGCATGGGCAGCGCCGCGGCCATCGCCCTCGGCCTCGCCCTGGCCCAGCCCAAGGAGCGGGTGCTCGTCATCGACGGCGACGGCAGCCTGCTGATGCAGCTGGCATCGCTTGTCTCCGTCTCTGAGCAACGGCCCAGAAATCTCTACCACGTTGTCTTCGAGAACGGGATCTACGAGACGTCCGGCGGCCAGAGTGTGCCGGGGCGACACGTGACCGACCTCTGCGCCATCGCATCGGCGAGCGGGTACCGGCACGCTCAACGATTCAGCACCGCAGCGCAGTTGGAGGAGGGAATCGAAGCCTCCCTGCGGCTCGACGGCCCCGTCTTCATCTCAGTCACGATCTGCGGTCCCGGCGTCGTCGCGACGACTGATCACCCCTCGCCGGCCAACAAGCCCACCCAGGTCCAGAACATGCGAACGGCGCTCGCCGGTCAGCACGGGGGCCTCCGACGACGTGAGGAATCGACTCAGTGACCGAAACCCACTCATCCAACTCCCGTACACACGGCTGCGGTAGCGGGGCTGCCACGTCCGGGCCGCTCTCCGGTATCCGCGTTGTCGAGCTCGCGACCGTCCTCATGGCTCCCCTCGCCTGCCAAATCCTGGGTGACCTCGGAGCGGACGTGATCAAGGTGGAGGCCGCAAGCGGCGATCACAGTCGCGTGATGGGCGGAGGACCGCACCCGCAGCTCTCCGGGGTCGCGCTCAACCTCCACCGCAACAAGCGCTCGATCCAGCTGGACCTGGCCCGCTCTGAGGGCATGACTGCGTTTCTGCGCCTCCTCGACACAGCTGACGTGTTCGTCACCAACTTCCGTCCCAAGGCGCTGCGCAAGCTCGGCTTGACATACGAAACACTCAGCGCATCGCGCCCCCGTCTCGTCTACTGCGAGGCCCACGGTTTCAGCCTCGAGTCCGGCGAGGCTGACCGCCCTGCATACGACGACATCATCCAAGCCGCAACAGGGCTTCCGTTGTTGACCCTCTCCGCCACGGAGGCAGTCAATTACCTTCCCACAACCATTGCCGACAAGGTAGCGGGCCTCACGATCACCTACAGTGTCCTTGCCGCACTGCTCCACCGGGCACACACGTCCCAAGGCCAGCGGGTGGAGGTCCCGATGTTCGAATCGGCCCTCGCGTTCAACCTCGCCGAACACCTCGCCCGGGCGGCTGTCCCGGGCGGAGAATCCGGCTACGTCCGCCTACTCACCCCATACCGGCGGCCGCACAAGACCAAAGACGGCTACATCGCCCTGCTCCCCTACAACGACAAGAACTGGCACGACCTTTACCACGCTGTCGGACATGCCCACGAGCTCGACGATCCATGGTTCCAGAACCGGCTGGAGAACCCGGGGCCCATATACGCCAGCCTCGGCAAGATTCTGCGTGAGCGCACCACCGCCGAATGGCTGGAGCTCGCCGAGGAACTCGGTATCCCGGCCGGCCCGGTGCCGGCGATGGACGAGATCGTCAACGACCCCTCGCAGCACCGGGGAGTCCTCAGCGAACACGAACACCCAGTCGTCGGTCCCTATCGGCAGATCGCTCCCCCCACCCGGTTCAGCCGCACGCCCGCGAGCATCCGCACGCACGCCCCTCTCCTTGGGCAGGACACAGTGCCCGTGCTGGAGGAGATCGGCCTGACGCCCGAGGAGATCGAGAACCTTCTCGCAAGCGGGGCGGCGATCTCCGGCAGGACAGCGACCGGTACCTGAGGCCGGGACCGTGTCCGCCACATCCGAAGCATCCGACGAGGCGTCCAGGCCGCAGGCGGCGCAGTCGGCTGAACCACTGACAGACAACCCCCAGCTACGCCGCCGCTGGCTGGTCTACGCCGTGGTGGTCGCGACTTTGCTGATGATCTCGGTCGACCAGACCTCGGTCGCCACAGCATTGTCCACACTCCAGTCCGACATGGGTACCTCGTTAGCCTGGAGCAGCTGCACAATCACCGCCTATGCAGCCGGCCAGATCGTCGCCTTCCCCCTCGCGGGCCGCCTGGCGGATCAGTTCGGCCACAAGACGGTCTTTCTCATCGCCATAGCGCTGTTCACTCTCGCGTCGCTTGCCTGCGGGCTGGCGCCGAACATCGGGACGCTCATCGTGTTCCGGCTCCTCCAGGGGCTCGCAGGAGGCGCCTACCTTCCCGCGGCAACCGGAGTCGTCGCCCACCACTTCCCCCGCGACCGAGACAGAGCCGTTGCCCTGTTCGCCAGCATCGTCCCAGTCGGAGCGATCGCAGGTCCCATCGTCGGCGGGGTGATCGTGGCGGCCGCCGGATGGCGATGGATCTTCCTCGTCAACGTGCCACTCGGAGCTGTCCTGTTGGCCGCAGTGGCCGCCACCGTCCGCAAGTCACCGCGCCGACAGGCACAACGAGTGGACTGGATCGGAGTCGTGCTGCTGGTCACTATGCTGCTCAGCGGCACGTACTCGGCCACGTTCTCCGGCATATCCGGCAGCGGCTGGCTCGGTCCGACGAGCGTCTCGGTCACCGCCTTGGCCGCTGTGGCAGCCGGCTGGCGCCTGCTGCGGCACTCTCGTCGCCACCCCGCTCCACTGATCCCGATCGACCTGGTGCGCGGAAGCGGCTTCGCCGCCATGAATGCATTGAACGTCGTGTTCGGCGCCGCCGCCTTCGGCCTGATCGCGCTCGTCCCCCACTACGCCGAATCCCGCTTCGGCCTCGCTCCCGTGGTCGCGGGAGGGCTGCTCGCGCTCCGTGCCCTGGGCACGATCGGCGCGTCGACCGTGGGGGTCGCCCTCATCCGGCGCCTGGGCTTCCGCCCCCTGCTCATCGCGGGTTTCGTGATTCATTCGCTCGGGCTGGCCATGCTGACGTTCCTGCCGCCCGGCGTGCATGTCATGGGCTGGATCGGTACGGCAGCAGTGCTCACCGGCGTTGGAGTCGGTCTTGCCGGCCCCGCATCGAACAACGCAGCCATGCATCTGGCACCCGACCAAGTCTCATCGGTCTCCGGACTGCGTGGCATGTTCCGTCAGGGGGGCGCAATCCTCGCGGTGGCCGTGGTGACCGCGGTCGCCTCCGCAAGCTCCAACCCCACCGATGCGCAGGCCGTCGCCTTCGCCGTCTTCGCTGCCCTCCTCCTCATTGCCGTGCCGATCACGCTGCGCATCTCGAACTATCGGGGGCGCTGGTGAGAGCACATGGACAGAGTGCAGCCATACGGCTACACTTGTAAGCAATCCCCGCTAGCGCCGTGCCGATGCGTTCAGTTGCGCAGCGTCGACGCGGCTCCGAGACGAAAGGACAGATGTGACGAACGCAGAGACCGACTCCACTGCCAACGAGAACCCGCTTGCCGGGCTCAAACTGATCGATTCCGACACGCACTATTCGGAGCCATACGACCTGTGGACCTCGCGCGCTCCCGCGAAGTACAAGGACGTAGTGCCGCATGTCAAGCGCGGCCATGACGGCAAGCTCCACTGGTTCCTCAGGGACCAGGAGATGTTCGCGGCGGGCGGCTCCAGCTTCGTCAACCGCGACGGCGAGAAGATCCCGTGGTTCGAGAAGGACTTCACGACCTACGAGAGCTGGGGCACGCTGCACGAGGCGTCGTACGACCCCAAGGCTCGCGTGAAGTTCATGGACGAGGTGGGGATCTACGCCCAGATCATCTACCCGAACACCCTTGGCAACTCGATGGCGTGGCTCATCGCCGAGGAAGACAAGGACATGGCGTACGCCAGCGTCCGCATCTACAACGACGCCGTCGCCGAGTTCGCCGCCACGGACAAGAGGCGCCTGTTCCCCGTCGCCGTCATGCCCCTGTGGGACATCGACCTGTGCGTGAAGGAGGCGGAGCGGGCCAAGAACGAGCTCGGGCTGCACTCAATCGCGATGGCCGGCGAGGTCCACAAGGCCGGGCTGCCCGACCTCGGACAGCCTGACTGGGACCCGCTGTACGAGGCGTTGACCGACCTCGGACTGCCGATCAACATCCACATCGCGGCGGGTGTGGAGTCGGCGGCCGTCGGCGCCGCGGCGAACTGGACCAAAACGGCCTGGACGTCGCTTCCTGCACGAGCGCACAAGCCCGTCAACTCGGTACAGATGGAGCTCGCGAACTCGCGCTTCGTCTCCAACCTCGTCCTCAGCGACCTCGCCTTCCGCTGGCCCGAGGTCAAGTGGGTGTCGGTAGAGAGCGGCATCGGCTGGCTCCCCTACGTGTTCGAGCGGCTGGACTACGAGTTCCTTGAGGACTACCCGTCCGCGCCGCCGCCCGATCGCCCCAGCGCCCGCGAGATGTTCCAGAAGAACTGCTACGCAACGTTCTGGTTCGAGGACAGCGGGCCGCAACGTCTGCTCGACGTGATCGGCATCAACAACGTCATGTGGGAGACGGACTTCCCGCACCCGACGTGCCTGCACCCCGACGCTGTCCTGCGCTCGGCCAAGGCGCTCGCCGGCCTGGGCCCCGACGTCCTGCGGCGGATCGTCCAGGACAATGCGGCGGAGCTCTACAACATCGACGTCAGTTAGCTCGTCTTGCAGGACACGTCAGTTCCTGCAGAGTTGACATGCCGCCAGGCCGCCACGTCGACTGGCGGCATGTGGCTGTTTGCTCCACACACCAGGACCGACGGATCGCCGGCTGGATGGTTTGGACCGTGCCCTGTCCGGTGAGGCGACGGCTGCAGGCTCCCGGCCCTTCTGATCACCGCAGGCCAGCGCCATGCCACGACGGCCCCACCGAGGCAGCCGGCCACGCTTCGACCCCTCGGCCTGCCGCCGCCAACATCCTCGAACGCTGCATCGAGGCCCTCGAGCACCAATCATCCACATACAAAGACGCGCAATAATCGGTTCACGAAAACCCCACGTCGGGAGATATGCGACTTACCGGCCGGATACAAGTACTGAAGGACTGCCGATTCCATTCACGGCACAGCCCCGCCAGGCGAGGGGAGACACGGCGGATTCGGCGCTCCTCGAACCATGAAACCATCGCACGATGACTTGTCCGACACTGGCGACATCCCTCGATCGTCATCGGATATGATTCACGAGTTAACAGCGTCCCACCTGCAGACATGCCAGCCTCAGCGCCGCGGAGGGAGCGACTACCACCCACGCCACCGCCGTGCCGGAAGTTCGAAGGACTGACAATACACACCATGACAGGCAAGAAGGTCCGGGGCCAAGAAGCCACACAAAAGCAGGGACATAAAGAGCAGAAATCGGCCCGCACACCAAAATCCGAGACCGTCGAGGCCAACTCTGCTGAGGTCGCCCGCCCGAAGAAGAAGCCTCATGGGCGGGATGAAGTCATCGAGAGCATCATCGACGCCACACTGGATCTTTGGTCGGCAAAAGGGCCGGCAGAGCTATCCATGCGAAGCATCGCTGCCCGAGCAGAGGTGAACTACGGACTTGTTCATCGCCACTTTGGCACCAAAGAGGCCGTCATCCGAGCCGCCATGGAGCGCGTCGTCACCCGAAGTTTCGACTTCGTCAAGGAATGCGATGATCTAGAAAGCGTCGTTAGCGAGATCCTGCCGCGAAGCACTGGGGCGCATGCTCGCCTCCTCGCATGGGCCACCCTCCAATACGTCCTTGATGACGTCCTTCCGGAGAAAGACGAGTTCCTGGAATACGTGGCGGACATTGCGCGCCGACCCGACGACCAGAGCGACTCACCAGAATCTGCGCTGAATGTGGCCTCTCTCATCGCCTTGCTCTACGGGTGGCGGCTCTTCGAGCCTTACCTGCTCCGCGGACTCGATCTGGAGGGGCTGAGCCGCGCCGACCTCGACGCGCACATCCAGAAGACAATGCGAAAGATCATTAGCTCTGACAGTTGACGCAAGCCCTCCGTTCAGGGCATCACGGCAGTAGGCGTGAGGGATGTCGAAGGCCCTTCATAGCCCGGGGTGCAACAGGCACTCCAGCGCGGGCGTTCCGCAGCCGTAGTGGTCTGGCGGAACCCGCACCGACCCGACGCGAAAAGACTGACTTGGATTGCCCGTAGCGACTCCCGGACGGCGTGGCTAGCCCTGGCGTGTCCTGCAGGGGGCCGGCTGGGTGATGTGTGAATCGCTTGTCGAACGCCAGCCCTCCCCTGCCATTCAGCAGTGAGGGACCGCTCGGTGGAGACCTTCTCCCATCGAAGGAGGCCTCTGGCAGCGCAGCACACTATTCGCGTTTTCGACGAACAAACTGGGGCATCACAATCCCTGCCGCAAACACCGCTGACCAAAAGTCCCTGTGGGCAGGTAAGACGGCCGTCGGCTGATTTTTCGAGATGTCTGTGGTCACGAATTGGAGTTCAGGCGAAACACCATGCCTTGGCCGAAGCCGGGGACAGGGCTTCGACGTAGTCGAGTGACATCGGTTTTGTGACCAGGCGAGTCCCGAGTGCGAGGGCGCGGCGAAGGCCCCGGGCGTTGTAGCGGAGGCCAGGGCGATGCATTCGGCTCGAGCTGCTCGTAGGGCTCCGATGCCATGGTTACGCCAGGCGCCCATGGCGCGGGGTGCGCTGCCGGTCCGCAGCCGGGAGGCGTCCTCGGCGTGGGACGTGATGAGGGCCTCGACCTGCCGGTGGTCGGTTGCACGGGACGGCTGCAATGCCCTTGCCTGCCGGCGCGACCGAGGAACCCTGGACCACCGCCCCGAGCGTCGGGTCTCGGCCATGACACTCGGCGGCCCGTTGACCGCAACCGTCGCTCCACCGCGATCACAAGGGCGGCTCAACCGCCCGAAGCGAAACAACGTTGGTGACTCGCCCGCTGCATATCCCGTGGACGGGGTGAGGCCAAGCGGCTACACTCGTCAGGCGTTACGTCGCAACAGCCCACACGGATCCGATCTCGCACTCACCACCGGTGCGTACTCGGCAGCCGCGGAGACCATCCAACGAGCCGCGAGAGAAACCAGGTGCAGTCGTCGAGGTATTACCCGTAGACGTGCCTGACCTCGACGCGATCGAGGGCTCAATT
Organism: Streptomyces sp. CA-106110; assembly: GCF_050936285.1. Classification (NCBI taxonomy): domain Bacteria; kingdom Bacillati; phylum Actinomycetota; class Actinomycetes; order Kitasatosporales; family Streptomycetaceae; genus Streptomyces; species Streptomyces sp. CA-106110. Next base: position 684,242 of record NZ_JBNJNB010000002.1, read on the forward strand.
GCCAAGCGATGCAATACGTACAGCTGACCGCCGACGACATCGCCGAGGCCATGTCAGTCGCTGGGGATATCAAATTGACCCGGTGCGTCATCCTGTGCCGGCGGAAAGGAGCTGGGCCGTGCTCATCATCCACGGCACCGAAGAGTTGCGGACACTGACCGGACATGAGCTGGGGGTCAGCGAGTGGACGACCATCGAGCAGGAAGATGTCAACACATTCGCCAACCTCACCGGTGACCATCAGTGGATCCACATCGACATCGAGCGTGCCAGGGGAAGTCGCTTCGGTGGCACGATCGCACACGGCTATCTGACCCTGGGGTTGGTGCCCCGGCTGGCCTCCAGCATTTATCGCGTCCAAGGCTTTGGCTACGGACTCAACTACGGCGTCAACAAGGTGCGTTTCCCCTCCCCGCTGCCGGTCGGCAGCCGGATCAGACTTCGGGCTCGGCTGGCCGAGGTCCGTGAGGTCACCCACGACGGCATTCAGGTGATCATCGTCGCCACATTCGAGTGTGAGGGTGCTCCCGAGAAGCCTGTGTGCGTCGCCGAGACAATCGTCCGGTACTACCCGTGACCCATTGGCGACCGCGGGCAGGACTTCCTGCGGCTGCTTGGCCTCCCCCGGATCCCGGTCGGGGTGGTGCGTCACGGTGCCATCCACCCGGACGCCTGACGACGACGCTCGGCTCCTGCGGACATCTACTCGGGCGGGGAGTCGGAGGAGATCGTCGGTTAGGCGCTCAAGGGCCGTAGGGACGACGTTGTCGTGGCGAGGAAATTCTTCAACCCCATGAGGCCGGACGCGAACTACCGCGGCGATTCGCGTCGTTCAACTGGCCGCCGCCAGCGCCCCGAACGTCAAGGCGCTGGTCTAAGCCTGATGTTTACCGAATTCGGCTTCTTACGGTCTGGGGCTTCTCGGGCCTGGTGACGGAGTCCGACGTGGTAGTCCGGAGGCATACGGTGGCCAGATGGGGGGCGTGCTGACCGCCGAGCAGCGAAAGCGTCGAGAAGAGGTACGGATGCGGGCCGCTGACCTCTTCGAGGAGGGTGTGAGAGTCCCGTGCACTGCCCGAGAGTTACGGGTACGCGAAAAGTCGGTCTGCCGGTGGCGCCGTCCCTGGGAGTCCGCCGAGCGGGAGGCGCTGTGCTCCAAGAGGCCTTCGGGCTATGCCTGTCGGCTCGACCCGAACCTGCAGGCCAAACTCGCCGTCTGGCTGGAGGAGGGGCTGGCCGCGCACGGCTTGACGGACGACCAGGTGTGGACAGCCGCCCGGGTGCTTCGAGGACGAAGCGGGCGTGACCGGCCGGCCGCCCAAGGGTCGTACCTAGAGCCGGCGCGGGATCACCCTGGCGGCGCGCGTTTCCGGGCGCAGCCGTGGCCGCCTCTCGGTGGCCGGGCTGCTGTGCTTCAGGCCGGGCCTGCCCGCCCGCCTGTGTTACCGGCTGCGCCAGCACGTCGGCCGCAAGGGCGAGCGCCGCTCGCTGAGCGAGACGGAGTACATCCGCCTGCTCGACGGCACCCCCCAGCTGCTGAAGGTCCCGCTGATGGTGGTGTGGGACCGGCTGAGCACCGACACCTCGAAGACGATGAAGACGCTCGTGGCCGAGCGGGAATGGCTGACGGTGGATGCGCCCGAGCTGAACCCGGTGGAGGGCCTGTGGGCGCATATCAAGCGGAGCCTGGCGAACCTGGCCGCCCGCAACCTCAGCAAGTTGGAGACTCTGCTCCGCCGCCGGCTCAAGGTGTTGCAGTACCGGCACGGCGTCCTCGGCGGATTCCTCGCCGGGACGACGGGCCTCACTCTCGACAGACTGGACTGGCCCTAAAACGCCGAAGTCAGTATCGGTCCGGGTACCGGCCGGGACCGGCTTGACGTACTGGACGATGCGGCCGATCACGCGTGCGAGCAGCGTTACGCCAACCACGATCAGAACCAGCGACACGTTGATCGCGGCGAGCTGCATCAGTGGAACACCTTCCCACTCATTCCCGGCCCCCCTGCCTGGCCTGGGGCCTGGCAGACAAGCCGAGCGCGGGCGGTCAGCCCTTGCGGGTCTTGATCTCCTTGGTCCCCCACGCCGTAGTCGACCAGGTCGAAGATCGGCGCCTCGGCGACCTTGTTGATCGCCACGATCGTCTTCGAGGTCTGCATGCTGGCCCGGTGCTGTGGCACCGAAGATGCCGTTGGCGACGTACAGCTGGAGGACTTGCCGGTCTGGCCGACCTGGTTGGTGTGCGGGTACCAGCCCGCGCCGAGCGAGTCGGCGAGCGCTTCGATGACCGCCCGCTACTTCACCGGCTGCGGCTCCGGCTCGCTCTCCGTCTCCGCCTCGCCCGCCGGGTCGACCGGCGTCCTGACGGAGTCCAGCAGCAGCTGGGCCACGTCCACGACCTGGATGGACTCCTTGGCCTTGCCCTCGTTCTTCTTGCCGTTGACCGAGTCGGTCAGCATGACCAGGCAGAACGGGCAGGCTGTGGAGACGATGTCCGGGTTCAGGGAGAGGGCCTCGTCCACGCGCTCGTTGTTGATGCGCTTGCCGATGCGCTCCTCCATCCACATCCGGGCGCCGCCGGCGCCGCAGCAGAAGCCGCGCTCCTTGTGGCGGTGCATCTCCTCGTTGCGCAGGCCCGGGACCTTGCCGATGATCTCGCGCGGCGGCGTGTAGATCTTGTTGTGGCGGCCCAGGTAGCACGGGTCGTGGTAGGTGATGATGCCCTCGACCGGGGTGACCGGGATCAGCTTGCCCTCGTCCACCAGGTGCTGGAGCAGCTGGGTGTGGTGGACGACCTCGTAGTCGCCGCCGATCTGCGGGTACTCGTTGCCGATCGTGTTGAGGCAGTGGGGGCAGGTCGCGACGATCTTCTTGGCCGACCGCGGCTTCTTCGTCGCCGGGTCCTCGTCGTCCTCACCGAAGGCCATGTTCAACGCGGCCACGTTCTCCATGCCGAGCTCCTGGAACAGGGGCTCGTTGCCGAGGCGGCGGGCGGAGTCACCGGTGCACTTCTCGTCGCCGCCCATGATCGCGAACTTGACGCCCGCGATGTGGAGGAGTTCGGCGAACGCCTTCGTGGTCTTCTTGGCGCGGTCCTCGAGGGCGCCCGCGCAGCCGACCCAGTACAGGTACTCGACCTCGGACAGGTCCTCGATGTCCTGGCCCACGACCGGCACCTCGAAGTCGACCTCCTTGGTCCACTCCAGGCGCTGCTTCTTGGCCAGGCCCCAGGGGTTGCCCTTCTTCTCCAGGTTCTTGAGCATCGTGCCCGCCTCGGACGGGAACGAGGACTCGATCATGACCTGGTAGCGGCGCATGTCGACGATGTGGTCGACGTGCTCGATGTCCACCGGGCACTGCTCCACGCACGCACCGCAGGTGGTGCAGGACCACAGCACGTCCGGGTCGATGACGCCGTTCTCCTCGGCGGTGCCGATCAGCGGGCGCTCGGCCTCGGCGAGGGCGGCGGCCGGAACGTCCTTGAGCTGCTCGGCGGACGCCTTCTCCTCGCCCTCCATGGTCTTGCCGCCGCCGGCCAGCAGGTACGGAGCCTTGGCGTGGGCGTGGTCCCTCAGGGACATGATCAGGAGCTTGGGGGAGAGCGGCTTGCCCGTGTTCCAGGCCGGGCACTGCGACTGGCAGCGGCCGCACTCGGTGCAGGTGGAGAAGTCCAGCAGACCCTTCCAGGAGAACTGCTCGACCTGGGAGACGCCGAAGACGTCGTCCTCGCCCGGGTCGGTGAAGTCGATCGGCTTGCCGCCGCTCGTCATCGGCTGGAGGGCGCCGAGGGCCGTACCGCCGTCGCTCTCCCGCTTGAACCAGATGTTGGGGAAGGCGAGGAAGCGGTGCCAGGCCACGCCCATGTCCGTCTTCAGCGAGACGGTGATCATCCAGATGAAGGACGTCGCGATCTTGATCATTGCGACCAGGTAGACCACGTTCTGCAGCGTGCCCACGCTCAGGCCCTTGAAGGCCGCGACCAGTGGGTACGAGATCAGGTACGACGCCTCGTAGCCCGTCACGTGGTGGAGGGCACCCTCCAGGCCGCGCAGCGTGAGGATCGCCAGGCCGATGATGAGGATGACGGCCTCGACGAAGTACGCCTGCCCGGTGTTGGAGCCCGCGAAGCGGGACTTGCGGCCCGGGCGGCCCGGGCGCGACAGCTGGCGGATCGCGATGAGCGTCAGGATGCCGAGCGTGGTGAGCAGGCCCACGAGCTCGGTGAAGACCTCGTACGGCGGCCAGTCGCCGATGACGGGGATGTACCAGTCGGCCTGGAAGAGCTGGCCGAAGGCGTTGACCAGGGTCAGGACCAGGGTGAAGAAGCCCACCGCCACGAACCAGTGCGCGACGCCGACGATGCCCCAGCGGTTCATACGGGTGTGGCCGAGGAACTCCTTGACCACGGTGACGGTGCGCTGCTTGGGGTCGTTGGTGCGGGTGCCGGCGGGCACGTTCTGTCCGAGCCGCACGAAGCGGTAGATCTGGCCGATGGCTCGGGCGAACAACGCCACGCCGACCACGGCCAGGACCAGCGACACGATGATCGCGGCGAGTTGCATGGTAAGAGCCTTCAATTTCCTCGTGAGATCAAGCCTTGCGGGTCTTGATCTCCTCGGTGAGCTGCGGGACGACCTCGAAGAGGTCACCCACCACGCCGTAGTCGACCAGGTCGAAGATCGGCGCCTCGGAGTCCTTGTTGATCGCGACGATCGTCTTCGAGGTCTGCATACCGGCACGGTGCTGGATCGCACCGGAGATACCGGAGGCGATGTACAACTGCGGGGACACGCTCTTACCGGTCTGGCCGACCTGGTTGGTGTGCGGGTACCAGCCCGCGTCCACCGCGGCACGCGAGGCGCCGACGGCCGCGCCGAGGGAGTCGGCGAGCGCCTCGATGACCGCGAAATTCTCCGCGCCATTGACTCCGCGGCCACCGGAGACCACGATCGCGGCCTCGGTCAGCTCCGGACGGCCCGTCGACTCACGCGGCGTACGGGCGGTGACCTTGGTGCCGGTGGCCTTCTCGGAGAAGGACACGGTCAGCGCCTCCACCGCACCGGCGGCCGGGGCGGCCTGAACCGCGGCCGAGTTCGGCTTGACGGTGATGACCGGGGCGCCCTTGCTGACACGGGAGGTGGTGGTGAAGGAGGCGGCGAACACCGACTGGGTGGCCACCGGGCCCTCCTCGCCGGCCTCCAGGTCGACGGCGTCGGTGATGATGCCCGAGCCGATACGCAGGGCCAGACGGGCCGCGATCTCCTTGCCCTCCGCGGAGGACGGCACCAGGACCGCGGCCGGCAAGACGGCCTCGTAGGCGGCCTGCAACGCGTCCACCTTCGGCACGACCAGGTAGTCGGCGTACTCCGAGGCGTCGTTCGTGAGGACCCGCGCGGCACCGTGCTCGGCGAGCGCCGCGGCGGTGCTCTCCGCGCCCGCACCGACGGCGACGGCGACCGGCTCACCGATACGGCGGGCCAGCGTGAGCAGCTCCAGGGTGGGCTTGCGGACCACGCCGTCCACGTGGTCGACGTAGACGAGAACTTCAGCCATGGGAATGGATCTCCTAGCGGATTGCGACGTCTGAGGGGCGGTCAGGCTGGGAAGCCTTAGATGAACTTCTGGCTCGCGAGGAACTCAGCGAGCTGCTTGCCGCCCTCGCCCTCGTCCTTGACGATGGTGCCCGCGCTACGCGCCGGGCGCTGGGCCGCGGCCTCGACCTTCGTCCAGGCACCCTCGAGACCGACCTGACCGGCCTCGATCTCCAGGTCCGAGAGGTCCCAGGACTGAACCGGCTTCTTCTTGGCCGCCATGATGCCCTTGAAGGAGGGGTAACGCGCCTCACCCGACTGGTCGGTGACCGAGACGACGGCCGGCAGCTGCGCCTCGAGCTGCTCGGAGGCCGTGTCGCCGTCGCGGCGACCCTTCACAGTGCCGTCCTCCACGGACACCTCGGACAGCAGCGTGACCTGCGGCACGCCCAGACGCTCGGCCAGCAGCGCCGGGACCACACCGGCCGTGCCGTCGGTGGACGCCATGCCCGAGATCACCAGGTCGTACCCGGCCTTCTCGATCGCCTTGGCCAGCACCAGCGAAGTGCCGATGATGTCCGTGCCGTGCAGATCGTCGTCCTCGACATGGATCGCCTTGTCGGCACCCATCGACAGCGCCTTGCGCAGCGCGTCCTTGGCATCCTCCGGACCCACCGTCAGCACGGTCACCTCGGCATCGTCCCCCTTGTCCCGGCGGTCTCCCGCGATCTGCAACGCCTGCTCCACCGCGTACTCGTCGAGCTCGCAGAGCAGACCATCCACATCGTCCCGGTCGACGGTCAGGTCATCGGCGAAGTGCCGGTCGCCAGTGGCGTCGGGCACGTACTTCACACAAACAACAATCTTCACCATGAGGGCGTCCTGTTCTCAGCCACAGCCTCGTCCGGGCCGTTTTCCTTCGTTTCAGCGCTGCCTGTCGTTACGCGTCGAGCCCGCCGCGCTTGATGAGCTGGCTCGCGATCACGTTCTTCTGGATCTCGTTGGTGCCCTCGCCAACGATCATCAGCGGGGCGTCCCGGAAGTACCGCTCGACGTCGAACTCGGTCGAGTAGCCGTAACCGCCATGGATACGGAGGGCGCTGAGGGCGATCTGCATGCCAGTCTCGGAGGCGAAGAGCTTGGCCATTCCGGCCTCCATGTCCACCCGTCGACCGGCCTCGGCCTCCCGGGCGGCGTACAGGGTGAGCTGGCGGGCCGCGGCCAGCGAGGTGGCCATGTCGGCGAGGTAGTGGCCGATCGCCTGGTGCTGCCAGATCGGCTTGCCGAAGGACTCGCGCTCCTGCGCATAGGCGAGCGAGTCCTCCAGCGCCGCCCGGCCGACACCCAGGGCGCGGGCCGCGACCTGAAGACGTCCGGTCTCCAGACCCTTCATCATCTGGGCGAAGCCCTTCCCCTCGACACCGCCGAGCACCGCGTCCGCGGGCACGCAATAGTCGTCGAAGGCCAGCTCGCAGCTCTCCACGCCCTTGTAGCCCAGCTTGGGCAGATCGCGGGATACCGTCAGCCCAGGCCCGTGCTCGGCGAGGAGGATCGAGATGCCCTGGTGCGCGGGGCTCGCCTCGGGATCGGTCTTGCACAGCAGCGCGATCAGCTTGGCGCGCCGCGAGTTGGTGATCCAGGTCTTCGAGCCGTTGACGACATAGACCTCGGCGTCCTTGCGGGCGACGGTGCGCATGGCCTGCAGATCGGAGCCGCCTCCGGGTTCAGTCAGGGCCATGGTGGCCCGGATCTCGCCGGTGGCCATCCTCGGCAGATAGCGGCGCTTCTGTTCCTCCGTACCGAAGTGCACCAGCAGCTTCGCGACCACGGTGTGGCCGCCCATGGCACCGGCCAGGCTCATCCAGCCGCGGGAAAGCTCCTCGGTGACCAGGACGTAGCAGGGCATGGAGACCGCGTTGCCGCCGTACTCCTCGGGGATGGCCAGCCCGTAGATCCCCAGCTGCTTCATCTGCTCGATCAGGGCCTCGGGATAGGTGTTGGAGTGCTCGAGCTCCTGAACGACCGGCTTCACCTCCTTGTCGACGAACTCGCGCACAGTCTTCACGACAAACCGCTCGTCGTCGGAGAGGGCGTCCAGGGTGCTCACGGTGTACTCCTCATTCTTTTCACTGCCCAAGCGTGCTGTCAGATGACGCCGTCGGCCCGCAGTTGCTCGATCCAGGCTGCGGACAGTCCAAGTTCGGCCAGAACCCGCTCGGTGTGTTCGCCTACCGCCGGTACCGGGTCCATGCGCGGCCCGACTCCGGCCAGGTCCGCCGGCGGCTGGAGAGCCGGCACCACGGCACCCGGGATGTCCACTTCTTGCCAGCGGTTCCGGTCGGCGAGTACCGGATGTTCGATGAACTCCCGCACGTCGTTGACCCCGGCATTCGCGATCCCGGCCGCGTCCAGCAACTTCATCACCTCACCGCTGCCAGAACGCCTGAACCGTTCCGTGATGATCGTGTTGAGCTCGGTTCGGTGGGCGACCCGGTCGGATCCGGTGGCGAACCGCGGATCGTTCACCAACTCCGGGCGCGCGAGAAAGCGTTCGCACAGCGCCGCCCACTCCCGCTCGTTCTGGATGGAGAACAGCACCTGCTTGCCGTCAGCCGCCGTGTAGGCACCGTACGGTGCGATGGTGGCGTGCTGCGTGCCGATCCGCGGGGGCTGGGTACCACCGTGGCGCGTGTAGTACGCGGGCTGGCTCATCCACTCCGCCAGCGCCTCGAAGAGCGAAACCTCCACCGCCCGCGCCACGCCGGTGGTCGCCCGCGTGTACAGCGCCGTCAAGACGCCGGAGTAGGCGTACATGCCCGCGGCGATGTCGGCGACCGACACGCCCACCCGAGCGGTCTCCTCCGGTGTGCCGGTCAGCGAAACCAGACCTGTCTGGCACTGCACGAGCAGGTCGTAGGCCTTGCGGTCCGCCCACGGGCCGGTGGTGCCGTACCCGGAGATGGTGCACGGGATCAGCGACGTGTGCCGCTGCGCGAGGGATTCGGCGTCCAGTCCCAGGCGGGCCGCCGCGCCCGGGGCCAGGTTCTGGACGAAGACGTCCGCCCGGGCCAGCAGCTCCTCCAGCAGCTTCCGGCCGGAGGGGGACTTCAGGTCGAGGGTCACGGACTCCTTGGACCGGTTGAGCCAGACGAAATAGCTGGACTGACCGTGCACGGTGGTGTCGTAACGTCGGGCGAAGTCGCCGCCCTCGGGCCGCTCCACCTTGATCACACGGGCACCGAGATCCGCGAGCTGACGGGTGGCGAACGGCGCCGCCACGGCCTGCTCGACACTCACGACGGTGACGCCGGAGAGCGGGAATGCGGTCATGCTCTGACCTCCAGGGACCAGGCGGAAACATTCAGGACAGGCGTGGCCGGCGGATCTCCCGTAGGGGTCACACGAGAGATCCGCCGCCTTCGAGGACGTGTGCGGACGCCCTCGAGCCGCTCGATGCACCGCGCTGAAACGGTGCATCGCGCGAACCTCCCTCGCTCCGACGCAGCGCCATCATGGGCACTCATGACGCATAAGGTGAAATACCGATTTCTGATGGGCCTATGCCCGGTGCAGATGGATGGCCCCAAAGCGAGGAACCGATGGACATCAAGCAGCTCAGAGCACTCGTCACCGTGGCTGAGGCGGGCAGCGTCACCCGCGCGGCAGAACTGTTGCATCTCGTCCAGCCCGCCGTCACCCGGCAGATCCGCACCCTGGAGCACGAACTGGGCGTCGCGCTCTTCGAACGGACCCGGCAGGGGATGCAGCCGACGGCAGCGGGAACGATCATGGTCGAGCGCACGCGACGCGCCCTGAACGAACTGGAGCGGGCCCGCACGGAGATTCGGCCGACGCCCGGGGTGGTCACCGGCATCGTGACCGTCGGGCTACTCGACAGCGCCAGCAGCCTACTGGCCGCAGCCCTCGCCTCGACCATCATCCGCGACCACCCCGGCATCGAACTGCGCCTGCTCACGGGGTACTCCGGCCACCTGCAACAGTGGCTCGATGACGGTGACCTGGACCTGACCCTGCTGTACAACCTTTCCAGCACGCCGTCACTCAACGCCGAGCCGCTGGCACGGGAGAGGCTGTGGGCAGTCGCGCCGCCGTCCGCCGGACTCCAGGCCGAGCGCCCCGTCCCGTTCGAGGACGCCGTGTCGCATCCGCTGGTGGTGCCCGCGGCCGGCCACGGGCTCCGTACGGTGATCGACGCGGCCGCCGCACAGGCCAACGTGGATATGAACCTGATCGTGCAGACCAACTCCATGCACGTGCAGAAACAGCTTGTGCTGGCCGGCCACGGCTGGACCATCCTGCCCGGTGTCGGCATCGCCGAGGACGTCGCGAGCGGCCTGCTCAGCGCTGCACCGCTGTGCGCACCCGAGGTGTCGCGCTCGATCGTGCTCTGTACCTCGAGGGCGGGAAGGATCACGCCCGCCGTAGAGGTCGTAGCCAGGGAACTGATCCGACAGATCCACTCGGCAGTACGTCAGGGGCGTTGGCCCTCGGCACAGTTGTACGACAAAGGGGCTGCCAAAGACAGGTGAAGCGTCGCCGGCTGCTGACACCCGGCAGCGCCCACGGAGGAGATCTGTCCGTCCCGTCCCGGGACTCATGCCACCGAGAGATGGCTCCATCAGTTGTTTCTATTGTCCATGGGGGCCCATCACCACGCATGATGAGCTCGCCACCATCAAGGCATAGTCATGAGGAAGCCCGGCACTGAAATGGACGCATGCGCCCAGTGTCTCCTGCGGTCGGCCGAGCCGTTCTCAACGAGGTACGCCGACTGGGTGCGCAGGTCGGGCCAGTGGCCACGCGCTGCCCGTGTCCACAGTCAAATGTCGAGGAGAAGCATGCACACCGTCCGGAGCGGGCTTGGCCCGTACGTGGATTCGTGGAGCCCCGGAGCGGTCTCCGAAGACGACGGCCTGTCCCCCGCTCCGGTCGCCGCGCTGTCGGCCGTACTGGATTTGCCGGAACCCGTCGCGGTGGCCGGCGATCCTCTACCGCCGCTGTGGCACTGGCTGCACTTCCTGCAGTGGCCTACTCAGCGGGAGCTGGGTGACGACGGGCACCCGAGGAACGGCCACTTCCTGCCGCCCGTCCCCCAGCGGCAGCGGATGTTCGCCGGAGGGCGCTGCGAGGTCGTCCACCCGCTGCACGTCGGTGAGCGCGCCCAGCGCGTCAGCAGTGTGCGCGCGTCGGCAATCAAACAGGGCTCAACCGGGGAACTCCTCTTCGTCACCGTCCGCAGCGAATACCTTCAGCACGGCCGGACGTGCGTGGTTGAGGAACAGGACATCGTCTACCGGTCGGGGCGAAGCGCCGGACAACATCCGACGGACCTCGACACCTCCGCCGCACCGCACACCGACGAGGCCTGGCAGCTTCCGCTCCAGCCGGACCCCACGCTGCTGTTCCGCTTCAGCGCCCTCACCGCGAACGCGCACCGCATCCACTACGACACGCCGTACACCCAGGGCGAGGAAGGCTACCCCGGCCTCGTCGTCCACGGCCCACTCCTGGTGCTCACGATGCTCGAACTGGTACGCCGCAACGCCCCCACCCGCCGCGTGCGGTCCGTGTCCTACCGACTGCGGCGCCCCGCGTTCGCAGGTGAGCGCCTGCTCGCTTCCGGAGCGCCGGTGGACCATAACGCCGCCCTGCGCATCGCCACGCATCGTGAGGAGCGCCACGCCACAGCCGAGGTGACCTTCACATGAACCTGTCCAGAAGCCGCATCGAAACGGCCCGCAGCCTGCTATTCGTTCCCGGTCACCGTCCGGACCGGTTCGCCAAGGCCGCCTCCGCCGATGCCGGCGCGGTCATCATCGACCTCGAGGACGCCGTGGCGGCGCAAGACAAGGACCGGGCACGCGACAACGTCGCCGCATGGCTCGGGGAGGGCAACAGCGCCATGGTCAGGATCAACCCGCCGGGTACACCGTGGTGCGACGCCGATCTCGCAGTGGCGGCCCGCTACGGCGCCCCTGTCATGGTGCCCAAGTCCGAGGACCCCGCCACTCTTGCGGACATCACCTGCCGAACGGCTGGCAAGTGCCTGCTGGTCCCGCTCGTCGAGACAGCCGCCGGCGTGGAGAGGGCCATGAAGGTGTGTGCCACTCCCGGCGCGGTCCGGGTGGCTTTCGGCAACGCCGACCTCGCCAGGCAGCTCGGCATCGCCCACGACGACCACACGGCACTTGCGTACGCCCGCTCCAGGCTGGTCTCGGCTTCGGCCGCCGCGGGCCTGTGTCCCCCTGTCGACGGTGTCACCACCAGCGTGGCGGACATGGACGCCCTCACCGCGGACATCGTCCACGCCCGCCGTTTGGGTTTCACCGGGAAGTTGTGCATCCACCCCGCCCAGATCGCTGCGGTGACGGCCCACCTCGCCCCCACCGAAAGCGAACAGCGGTGGGCGCGCGCCGTGGTCGCCGCCGGCGACTCCGTCACCGTGGTCGACGGGGAGATGGTTGACAAGCCCCTGCTGGAACGGGCTCGCCGAATCCTCTCCGCCGCCGATCGCTGAGGTCGAGCCGCACCCACGAGCTGATCGTCCAGGGTGAAGTGGGGCAGCCGGGCCGGCCCGCACCCACCGCCGGCGGAGCGCGACAACGCGGGCATGCGCAATCGCGGGAAGCTCACGAGCCCCAGATCTCTCGCCCCATGGCAGTTCCAGCCCAAAGCCTCTCCATACCACCCGCGTGTTCACGCCCATCTTGGAAGCTTGGTGCGGGACAGCAGTGATCCCGTCGAGAGAGCTGCGTGGACTTGTCCGCGGCCAAGCCGTCCGGCTTCCTACGCCGCCAGCAACCGACGCCTGCCGCCGGGACATCGCCACATGGCGCCCTACCCGACGGCGGCAGGCTCACCTGCCACGCGGGCTGACGGCTCCTGCCGTCAGCACCAGGGCACGAAGGCGATTGGCTCGCACCTGAGCAACACTCAGGACCACTACGCCAATCAGAGATGCTCAACACCGACTGCATCGGCCTGTATCAGATACATCGGCCCGACCCGTGGATGGACATCGATGAGACGGCGCTCCGCGACCTGATCAGGACCGGCGGAGCTTCTGCCGCGCAATCGTCCGGCATCCGATTGGGCTCAGCAGAACAGGCCTTCGCAACCTCCGAACACCCTGCCGCGTACGTCAGGTGCGACAAGAGGGGATCCAGACGGAGGCAACGACGCCTCGCCCCTGACGCAGGGGTCGACTTCGTAGACGCCGGACGTGCACTCGGGCGGGGAGTCGGAGACGCCGTTCCGGCAGGCCCGGCAGGGGACGGTGCTCCTGCGCCTCCGTCCCGAAGTGCGGTTTCGACCGGTCGTGCAGGACCTGGACAGAAGTGCAGCCACAAGGCTACAGTCTGGAAGTCGATCCGGCGGCGTCCCACGGCCGCCCGTCACCCATGTCAGCTGGGAGGCTCTCGGCGGCCGTTGACATCGCCAATTTCGACCCGCCGAACGAGGACCATGCCGAACACCGCTGACCGGGCACCCGACGACTGGAGGACCTGGACATGCTGATCAATGACACGGCCACGATGGAGTACGAGGATCTCCCGGTCAGCCCGCGAGGGATGTTCACCTCCCGCAAGTTGCTGCGGGAGGGCGAGGTCCTGCCGGGCGTGGGCGTCTACGCGTTGATCGCGAAGTTCCACGAGGGCGAGAAGCTGTTCACGGCGCCGCGGCACAAGCACAACTTCGAGCAGATCCGAGTGGTGCTGTCCGGCCACATGGACTTCGGGCCCGGAGTGGTGTGCGATCCCGGGCAGGTCGCCTATTTCCCCGCCGGCGCCCCGTACGGGCCCGAGCGCATCGAAGGCGGCGAGCAACTGCTCCTGCAGTGGGGCCCGGACTGGGTCACCCACGCGCAAAACCAGAAGGCCATGCGGGCCCTGGAGCAGAAGGGCGAGTTCCGCAAGGGGCGTTACCACTTCGTCGACGAGAACGGCGAGGCCCGGCAGATCGACGGGTCCCAGGCTGTGTGGGAGTGGACCTACGGGCGTCCGCAGGTCTTCGTCGAGCCGCGCTACGAGGCCCCGGTCAAAATGTCGCCGGAGGCCTTCGCATGGGTGCGCGACGGCGGCATCTCCACGAAGGTGATGGGACGCTTCACCGAGAACGACGTGACGTTCTCGATGCTGCACTGGGACGACATGGACGTCGCGCACCACCTGGAGGCGAACCGGACCTCCCTGATGTTCGTCATGCACGGTTCGGTCACGATCGCGGGCACCACGTGCGGCAAGCACGCCACGATCTGGTCGGACTTCGGAGAGGCCCACGACGTCGTCGGCGAGCCGGGCACCGAAGTGATCTGCATCGGGTTCCCGGTCGCGAGGGACAAGTCCTAGTGCCGGGGACAGAGGTGGGCCCGGCCCATCCGGGAGACTCGGTGACCCGTACGGCGTTCATCACCGGCGCGACCTCCGGGATCGGGCGGGAGTGCACGGTCCGGTTCGTGCGGGCCGGGTGGCGGGTCGTCGAGGTGCGCGCGGTGGTCGATACCAACGTCACCGCCTTCGTCGGGCTCACCCGGTTGCTGCAGCCCACACGGATAGCCCGCACGGCGCGATCATCAACGTCAGCTCCACGGTGACGAACCATCCCCACAGTGACAGCATCGTCTACGGCGCGAGCAAGGCGTTCATCTCGCGCTTCTCGACCGGCCTGCGGTCGGACCTGCACGGCACGGGCGTGCGGGTCACCGTGGTCGAGCCCGGCCGCGTGAGTACCGAGATCGTCGGCGCCACCGGGTACGCGACCCTCGACGCCGCGGACGTCGCCGAGGCGATGCTGTCGGTCGCGGAACTGCCGCCACACGTCAACGTCACCAAGATCGAGCTCATGCCGACGACACAGTCGCTGGCGGGCTACCAGTTCCACACCGGGCAGCGGACGACGCCGTCACGTTCGCCCGGATGACCAACAACCACCAGTGGATCAACGTCGACGTGATCGTGCCGCCGAGAGCCCGTTCGGCGGCACGATCACGCACGGCCCGCTGACCGTGGGCGTGGGCGATGGGCTGAGCCAATCGGTCTACCGGCTGGCCGGGTTCGGCTACGGGCGGAAGTTCGGAGCGAACTGGCTGCGCTTCCCAGCCTCGCTCCCCGTGGGCTGCCGGGTCTGGATACGGACACGGCTGGACGAGGTGACGGACGGTCCCGGCGGTGGCCTCCAGGTCGCCGTCGGGACAGGTTCGAGCGAGAGCTCGAACGAGCCGGTGAGCTGTGTGTCATCGAGTCGATCAAGCGGCTCTACCCGCTGACCGCGCCGAATACGAGAGGAGATGCAGGACATGGCGACTGATGCGTCGACTGGCACGGCCCCCACGGAGGTCCCGGCCGTCCCCGACAAGGGACCGGTGGTGCTCTACGAGGTACGGGGCACGACAGCGATCGTGACGATGAACCGGCCCGAGTACCGCAACGCCCAGAACTCGGTGATGACCTACGCGCTCGATGACGCGTTCTACCGCGCCGCCGAGGACGACGCCGTGAAGGTCGTGGTCCTGCGCGGCGCGGGCAAGCACTTCTCGGCCGGGCACGACATCGGTACCCCCGGTCGCGACCATCACGTGCCGTACGAGCGGCGGGCCGGCCTGTGGTGGTCGCACGTCGGCAAGGCCGGGGCCGAGTCCCGGTTCGCGCGCGAGCAGGAGGTCTACCTCGGCATGTGCCGGCGGTGGCGGGAGCTGCCGAAGCCGACCATCGCGTCGGTGCACGGCGCGTGCATCGCCGGCGGTCTCATGCTCGCCTGGGTCTGCGACCTCGTCATCGCCAGCGACGACGCGTTCTTCGCCGACCCGGTGGTGCGGATGAACGTGCCCGGCGTCGAGTACTTCGCCCACCCGTTCGTGATGGGCCCACGGTTCGCCAAGGAGTTTCTGTTCCTGGGGGAAAAGGTCGACGCGCAGCGGGCACACGAGCTGGGCATGGTCAACCGCGTCGTGCCGCGGGCCGAACTGAACGCGCAGACCCTCGACATCGCCGAGCGCATCGGGAAGATGCCGCGGCTCGGGCTGACACTGACGAAGAAGGCCGTCAACCAGGCCGAGGACCTCATGGGCCTGCGTGCGGGCATGGACGCCGCCTTCGGGCTGCACCACCTCGCCCACGCCCACAACGTCGAGGTCTCCGGCGACTCGGTGGGCGGCCTGGACGCGAAGACCATGGCCGCCGGCAACAAGGCCGGCGACCGGTCGTAGCCCCGGCCCAGTCCCCCGTGTACGTCCGGCCGGCGGTCCAGCCCGCGACCGCCACCAGCCGGTCCAGCCCGGGCACGTTCGAAGGCAGTCCCTCCGGCGCCAGGAGGTCCGCTCGGCCACGATCACAACCGCACGGATGGCACCGCCGACCCGGACTACCGCAGCCGATCCACCGGCCGCCGAACGCCCAGTACCGCTCGACTACGGGCCAGACGGCATCGGGGTCAATGCCCTCGTCGTCGGCCTGGTCAACACACCGCTGATCGTCGAAGGCCCTCGCCCGAAGTGATGGCCGTCTGGACCTGACGACGTGGAAGTAGCAGCTGACCGCAGGGCCCCGGCGAGTGCCGGGGCCCTGGGTTGAACCCACCAGCCAGCTGCGCCGGCGTCAAGCCCCGGGGCAGCTCCAGCAGTGCCAGAGGGTTGCCGCGGGTCTCAGCGACAATCCGGTCCCGCACCTGGGCATCCAGCTGCCCGCGAATCGCCAACGCCAGCAAAAGCCGTGCGTCCTTGTCGTCGATTCCCGTGACCACCATCTCGGGCAGACCAACCAGTTCGCGTCTGTCGATCTCCCGCACCGCAAACACCAACAAGACCGGCTCGGCCAGCATGCGCCGACCGACAAAAGACAAAGCCTGCACACTGGCCTGATCAAGCCACTGCGCATCATCGACCAGGCAGACAAGCGGCTGCTCCTGCGCAAGCTCCGAAAACAGCATCAGTACTGCCATTCCCACCATGAAGCGGTCTGGCGAGTGCTCCGCGTCCAAGCCGAACGCGGCCCCCAGCGCATCTCGCTGCGGAGGTGGCAAGCGCTCCAGCCTGTCGAGCATCGGCGCGCGCAGTTGATGCAACCCGGCGAACGCGAGCTCCATCTCCGACTCGACACCCCAGGCACGCACGACATGGCAATCCGACGCCTGCTCGGCCAGGTAGTCAAGCAATGCCGACTTGCCAATCCCCGGCTCCCCGCAGATCACGAGTGTGCCGCTGCGTCCCGACCGCGTCTCGGCGAGCAGCTGGTCAAGCCTTCGACACTCAGTAGTCCTACCGCGCAGCATGTCCGGCGAGCCTCCTTAGCTCATCCTACGACGCGGTCTCTCAGCGCATCCTCTTGTCACCGGACCCCCGCTGGCACGAGACCCCGGGGTACGTCGAGGTTGACTCGGGTCGCATTTAAGGTCACTCTCGCGAGATTTGCCTGGGTCGCACTTCCTGGAACATGAAGAAAAGCGCATCGGCGGCGACCGCAGACGGGTTCTTTTCGGAGCGGGCCAGCCCGTAGCGATTGTAGGTCCACTCAGACTTTTTTGGCGGGTGGAACATCGGAGCGAAGACTGCCGTTAAGCGTTCTCCCTTTCCGGAAAGCCTTGAGCTGGGCTTCAGTGCTGTCGGTGCATTTGACTGCCGCGCTTATCGACTCAACGGCGGAGGTCGGGAGTATCCGCACGGCTGGTGAGCCCTGCCGGCCTGCGGTTTCTCGGGTTGGTCCCGGCCGGCTGTGGGGGTAGCCCCACGCCGACCATTGGTGTGCTCTCAATTGTTGGTGGCACGCCCTGAAGGCAGGCTTGCCCCATCTGCGCGGTAGCGCGTCGATCGCAGATTGGGGACGGCCGATGACTTCGCGAACATCTCCGAGGCAGGTGTGGCCTTGGCGGCCGAGGGCGCTCAGTCCGTTGGCTCGGACAGGGCGCCCTCGCTGGCGATCCGGTCCAGCAACTCGCCCAGCAGGGTGCGTTCGCCCAGAGTGAGGTTCTGCACGCCGTCGGCGAGCAGTGCCTTGAGTGCGATGGCGTGGACAGCCGCCTTGGGCGTGGGGTCGCCAGGATCCCGAGCGTCCTGCGGTTCCGCCAGGACGGAGCCCAGGACGGCGTCGCGAACGCTGTCGGACAGCCCCTCGTACCGGGACAACTGTCCCGCGGCCTGTGCGGCGATGAGCGTGAGCGCCACACCGACACCGGAGGAGTGAATCATCGCGGCCGCGAACTCGACGCTCGTACGCAGCCGACCGCTCTTGGCCACGCTTTCTACTAGTCCCAGCAGTACCGCGTGCGCGTCTCCGACCAGAGGGGATTCCACGTCGGGCCTCGGGTCGGCGTACAGGAGCTGGTAGACGGCCGGGCTGGCGAGGGCAAAAGCGATGTGGAGATCCCAGCCCCGCAGCACTTGTTCCACTGGGTCGCCCACACCGACGTGGGCGCGCTTGGCCCCGAGGTAGTCGGCGTAGCCGCGCCTGGCGACGGCGTTAAGAAGTCCTTGCATGTCGCCGAAGTGGCGATAGATCGTCTGCGCCTGCACCCCGGCTGCGGCGCTCACGGCGCGAGTGGACACCGCATCCCTGCCCCCTTCGGCGAGCAGGTCGGTGGCTGCCTGCAGGATCCGCTCGCGCGGCTGCGGGAGCGTCTTAGCCTCTGACATGCATCGATGATAACACTTGACGGTGATCGGTGATATGTTAGCGTCGATTCATCACTCTGGTGATCGTTGATGTGATTCTGTTGCGCCGATGCATACCCTCGTTCGTTGGAGACTCACCATGACCACTCACTCCAGCCGGGTCCTCCTGACCGGTGCCGGAACCGGGATCGCGGCCCTGGCGGCCGTATCCCTGGCCGAGGCCGGCCACACCGTCTTCGCCTCGATGCGGGATTCCGAAGGCCGCAACGCGGCCAAGGCCCAGGCCCTGCGGGACGCCACCAAGACCGCGGCCGGCTCTCTGAGCGTCATCGAACTGGATGTCCTGTCAGAGGAGTCCGCTCAGCGAGCCGTCACGGAAATCGTGGAGGAAGTCGATGGCCTGGACGTGGTGGTGCACAACGCAGCGCACCTCCTCGTCGGCGTCACCGAGGCATTCAGTCCTGAGGAGGTGTTGCGGGCCTTCGACGTGAACGCCGTGGGCGCGCTGCGTGTGAACCGGGCTGCCCTTCCGGTGATGCGCCGACAGGAGTCCGGTCTGCTGCTGTGGATCGGTTCGGGCACCACCCGGGCGATCCCCCCGTTCCTTGGCCCCTACACGGCCGCGAAGGCCGCCTTCGATGCCTTTGCCGAATCCACCGCCTGGGACGTGGCCCCCTACGGGATCGAGACCACCATCTTGATGCCCGGAGTCTTCACCCAGGGCACCGCGCACTTCGCCAACGCTGCTTTCCCGGCCGACACCGAGCGCACCGCCGCCTACGACAAGATCGCCCCCTTCCTCGCCTCCATGGGCCAGGACACCGAGCGCCTGATGGTGAACGGAGTCTCCGCCGACCCGCAAATCGTGGCCGACGAGATCGTCCGCATCGTCGACCTCCCCGGGGGGCAGCGGCCCCGTCGCGCCGTCGCGGACGGGTCGGACTATGGCGCCGAGATCGTCAACGGCGCCGCTGAAGAACTGCGCCTGCGTCTGGCCCACCGCATGGGCATCACCGGCCTGCTCCACCGTGCCTGAGCACCGGCCACCGCCAACCATCTGAAGGAGAGCCACCATGACCATCCCCACCCGAACCCTCGGTGTCTACGGCCCCCGGGTGTCCGCCATAGGCCTCGGCGCCATGGGAATGTCCGACCTGTACGGCCCTGCCGACCAGGCAGAGAGCATCGCCACGCTGCACGCGGCCTTCGACGCGGGCATGAACCTCATCGACACCGCCGACTTCTACGGCTCGGGCGCCAACGAGATGCTCATCGCCCACGCCCTCAGGTCCCGCGCGCGCAAAAACGTCGTCCTCAGCGTGAAGTTCGGCTCCCGCCGCACCCCCAACGGCGGCTTCCAGCCTGTCCCTTACGACGTCTCACCGGAAGCCGTCAAGGACCGTCTGGCCTACTCCCTGCGCCGCCTGGGCACCGACTACATCGACATCTACCGCCCGGCCCGTCTTCACCCGCAGATCCCGGTCGAGGAGACTGTCGGCGCCCTCGCCGAAATGCAGCAGGCCGGCTACATCCGGCACATCGGCCTCTCGGAGGTCGGCCCCGACACCATCCGCCGCGCCGCTGCCGTCGCCCCCATCAGCGACGTACAGATCGAGTACTCCCTGCTGTCCCGCGGCCCGGAGAAGGCGATCATCCCGACGCTGCGCGAGCTCGGAATCGGATTGACTGCCTACGGCGTCCTGTCCCGGGGTCTGCTCAGCGGCCACTGGTCCGGCGCGCGGGAGCTGACCAGCAACGACTTCCGCGCCCACAGCCCCCGGTTCCAGGGCGAGAACCTCCAGGCCAACCTGCGCCTGGTCGAGGCCCTCGGCCGGGTCGCCGAGCGCCTGGGCGTGACCACCAGCCAGGTGGCCATCGCCTGGGTCGCCGCACAAGGCCACGACATCGTCCCACTCGTCGGCGCCCGCCGGCGCGAGCGCCTGGCCGAGTCCCTCGGTGCTGCCGACGTCTACCTCGACGTCGAGACCATGGCGGAGATCGAGGCAGCGATCCCTGCCGGGGCTGCGGCTGGCGAGCGCTACGCCGCCCCGCTGATGGCCACACTCGACAGCGAGCGCTGATCTCAACCGGCCGGCTGCCCCGAAGCAACTGCGCACAGTATCGACCCGGCAACGACGGCTTCGAGGAAGGCTCCGATGTCGCCGCCGGCCTCTGTTCACCCCAGCTCCCCAGCCCAGAGTATGGGTTCTCCCTACGCGGTTCCCCAGCGTCTCTGATTGGCTTAGCGAGCCTGAGCGTTGCTCAGCCTTGGGAGCCAATCGCCTTCGTGCCCTGGTACTGAACGACAGGAGCCGCCAGCCCGCGTGGCACGTCCCTGCGGACGCTGGTCGACCGGGCCGCAAGACCCGACCGAGGAGGGTGCGGGCGTCGCCTGGGCGCCGGGCGTGCGCGTAGCACTCTGCCACAGGTTCACTACGCTTCGCTCATCCAACTGGTGAGCCTCCGCTGGGGAACCGCCGCTTCAGACCGGAACTGACCAAGCCCCGGAGATCACCGATATGACGCAACGCGACGGACCTGGCCCGGAGCGGCAGAGCCCAGGGTCCACCCCGCAGCACGACGGCGGACGCAGCCTCAGCAGAGGAGAGATCCTTCAGGCCACAGAGGAGGTGCTCCGCCGCTTCGGTCCTGCGAAGGCCACGGTAGTCGACGTGGCCCGAGCGCTGAAAGTCAGCCATGGGACGGTGTACCGGCACTTCCCCAGCAAGGCGGTGTTGTGGGATGCGGTGACTCGACGCTTGCTGGACCGCGTGCACGCACCGCTGTCAAGCGTGATGACGGGCCCTGGCACTGCAATGCAGCGTGTGCGCGAGTGGGTGTGGGTGCTGTTCGCCGCTCAGCGTGCTGCAGCGCTGGACGCCCCAGAACTGTTCGCCACGTACCAGGCGCTGGTGGGAGAGAACAGCGAGTCGATCACGGCCTACAGGGCGCAGTTGGAGGCCCAGTTGGCCCAGATTGTGGCCGATGGTCAACAGGCCGGGGAATTCTGCGACGCGCCTCCAGCGGTCCTGTCTCATGCCCTGTTCCAAGCAACGGCCTACTTCCACGATCCTGGCTACGCCAGTAAGTGGGCGAGTGATCGCGCGGAAGCTGACCTGGATGCGCTGCTGTGCCTACTCCTCGCCGGCCTGGCTGCTGACAGCTAGTCACTCCCAGGGAAGCAGCCAAGCAACATCCCTCGAGGTGTTAACGAGGTTGCTGGTCGGGGGTGATGGTGATCTCGGCCACGCACGCTCCCGGTCCGGCTGCGTCAGATGATCCTGCAGTTCCGCGATCTACGCGCGGACGCTTGGTCGTCCGCGCCACGCAGTGCACGCACTGCTGCAATACGTGGGCAAGCGGACAGCTTCAGCGCCGTGACCTGTCCCGGGAGCCGACCGCGATGACCCGGGACAGCCATATAGTCCGGTGCTCAACCGTGGCGATTCCATTTGACGCGCGTACGACCATGCCCACGTCGCGAGACGCAATAGTACTTGGGCACCGAAGTCGAACCCAAGCGATGAGCTGTTCGGCCCTGCAGTCCTACCTGTTCACCGGCTTTCTCCGAGGATGCCCCGGCCTTCAGGCCGGGGAGGAATCGGACTCCTGCGGAGCAGGGCAGGGACAGCCGGATCGCCGTCAGGGCGATCCGGCGTCCACCCCGCACGGCCGTGATGCCGCCCACAACGGTCAAGAACTCTCAACTGTCAGTCCTCCCAGGTAGGTTCGGATGCATGACGACAGAAGCGACCACGAAGGACACCGGGCATGCCCGGTACACCTTCCGTGTACGCCTGTCGAAGACAGCCCGGCGCGCACTCGAAGCCGAGTGGGATCGCTGCCGCTGGATCTGGAACGAATGCGTGGCCAAGTCCCGGCAGGCCCACGCGCAGAGCAGAGCGGGCGGCGAGAAGTTGACGTGTGGTCCGGCGCAGCTGGACAGGATGCTGACCGACGCCCGCGGGGTGACAGCGTGGCTGGCCGAGGGTGCCTCGGTGCCGCAGCAGCAGGTGATCCGGGACTTCGCCAAGTCGAGGGCGAAGGCGCTGAAGGACATCAAGGACGGGCTTGCGCAGCACCGCCGGGCCGGGATGCCCCGCTTCAAGCGCAAGCGGGAGGCCAGGCCGAGCCTGAACTACACCCGGCGCGGCTTCCGCCTCAAGGACGGTCGCCTGCACCTTGCGGGCCAGATCGTGCTGAGCGTGGTGTGGTCGCGGGCTCTTCCGGCCGACCCGTCGAGTGTGCGCGTGTACCAGGACACGCTCGGACATTGGTACGCCTCCTTCGTCGCCCCGGCCCAGGTCGAGCCGCTTGTGGAGACCGGCCACGTCCTGGGCGTGGACTGGGGTGTGAAGGAGACCGCGACCACCACGGATGACGCCTACGACCTTCCGCATGCCGAACACGGCAAGCGGTCCGCTCAGCGGCTCGCGAAGTACCAGCGGATGATGGCCCGGCGCCGGCGACCGAAAGGACAGCGTGCATCCACCGGCTACCGGAAGGCGCAGGCACAGGCAGCGAAGCTGCACAAGAAGATCGCGCGGCAGCGAGAGGACACCGGCCGCAAGTGGGCCAAGGCCGTCATGCGCGATCATGACGGAGTGGCGGTGGAGGACTTCCGCCCGAAGTTCCTCGCGAAGACCACCATGGCCCGCAAGGCGGCCGACGCGGCCATCGCGGCGACGAAGCGTGCCCTGGTCGAGATGGGGCGCAAGCACGCACGGGACGTCCGTCTGGTGCACCCGGCGCACACCACGATGGACTGCGCAACGTGCGGGGCGAGAACCAAGCACGCACTCCCTCTCTCGATGAGAACGTATGCCTGCACCGTGTGCGGAGCCGTGTCCCCCAGGGACAAGAACTCCGCCCGCGTGATGCTGGTCCGGGCAGGTTGGAACCCGGACGGTGTCGAGGGCGTAAGACCACCTGAGCCGCTGGCTCCGGTGGCAGCCTGAGCCGTACATCCCCGCTCAACCCTGGAGGGTGGAGAATCCCCTCCCTTCAGGGAGGGGAGCCTTCAAAGCAGGGGCGTCATCCCAGGACCAGCGTGAGCGCAGGCAGCGAACGTGATCGCTCGCTGTGGGGTTGTCCACAGCTCGGACAGTAGGGCAACCAGCCCGAAATCCTGGTGATCACTCGACAGCCTTACCCGGTCGCCGAAGGCGAGACTCTCACCGTCGGAAAGCGGCACTACACCAATCACGCTGACTGGTTGCCGCTATCGCTCTCCATCCTGCGTAGGAGACGTACTCATGTCTGCCCACCGCCGTATCGGCCGCACCGTCGCCGTTGCTGCCATCCTTCCTCTTGCCTTCGGCGCCCTGTTCGAGGCCACGGCCGGAGCCAACGCGACCACCACGTCCGCGACCACCCCCAATGCAACCAAGCCGGTGCTCGAGCACGACGCTCAGGTCTTCGCGGACGCCGCCGCCAAGAATCCGCCGATCTACACCCTCAGCTACGCCGACGCCCGCAAGGCCCTGGACACCGTCCAGGCCAACCCCACCGGCCTGCTGCCGGCGGACATCACCCACCGCACCCTGCCGGTCGGTCCCACCGGCAAGGTCACCGTACGGATCGTCCGGCCCAAGGGCGCCACCGGCAAGCTGCCCGCCATCATGTACTTCCACGGTGGCGGCTGGGTGCTCGGCGACGAGAGCACGCACGACCGCCTGGTACGTCAGCTGGCCAACGGCGCGCACGCGGCCGTGATCTTCGTCGACTACACCCCCTCGCCCGAGGCGAAGTTCCCCGTCCCCATCGAGCAGTCGTACGCCGCCACCCAGTGGGTCGCCCAGCACGGCAGTGAGATCAATGTCGACGGCTCGCGCCTCGCCGTCGCCGGCGACTCGGTGGGCGGCAACATGGCGACTGTGGTCTCGCTGATGGCCAAGCAGCGGGGCGGCCCGGCCCTGCGCGAGCAGGTCCTCTTCTACCCGGTCACGGACGCCAGGTTCAACGACTCGTCCTACCGCCAGTTCGCCAACGGCCCGTGGCTGACCCGCAAGGCGATGCAGTGGTTCTGGGACGCCTACGCTCCGAACCTCAAGGACCGCAACAACATCCTGGCTTCCCCCCTCCGCGCCAACCTCAACCAGCTCAAGGGCCTGCCCAAGGCGCTTGTCATCACGGAGGAGGCAGACGTCCTGCGCGACGAGGGCGAGGCGTACGCGAACAAGCTCCGGGCCGCCGGCAACGACGTGACGTCCGTGCGCTACCAGGGCATGATCCACGACTTCCTCATGCTCAACGCACTCAGCAAGACCAATGCCGCAAAGGCAGCGGTCAGCCAGGCCAACGCCTACCTCTACGCGGGGCTCCACGACAAGCACTGACTCGGCCTACCGCCTTCGTAAGGTGGTGCTGCCAAGTCCGCGGCTACAAAGGTGAGATGCGGCGCTTCCGGCTCCAGAGCCGGAAGCGCCGCATCTCCGTTTCCGCCGGCCGTGAGCACCCGACGACTGCCCCGTCTGTTGAACGGCCGCGTTGAGGAAGGTGCCTCTATGGGCTTGGCCTGTCCGGCAAGGCCCGAGCGCCCGTGATGAGGCTCTGTCGCACTCGTTGAGGCGCTGGTCTCCTTCTCTGTCCGGCGGTTGCCGAAGCCCCTTTCGGGTCTCCGTTTCCAAGTAATTCCTGAGATGTGAAAACGAGTGAGCAAGGAATCGTTCATGACTATGTCGAGCGCAGCTTCCCGTGTGCGGCGCAGCGAGGAAGAGGCAGCTGTCGGGTTCACGGCATCCCCGTCGCTGGCCGAAGCCCTGCAGCAGATCCTGGTGGACCTGATCGAGCTGCATCTGCAGAGCAAGCAGGCTCATTGGAACCTGGTCGGCAGCAACTTTCGGGAGCTCCACTTGGCATTGGACCAGATCGTCGATGTGGCCCGTGACGCCAGCGATACTGTCGCCGAGCGCATGCGTGCGGTTGGCGCGGTACCCGACGGCCGGTCCGAGACCGTTGCGACCCACACCACTCTGCCGGCGTTCCCGGAAGGTGAACAGGACACCACCACGGTCGTCGACTTGGTGACAGGCCGCCTCAGGGCCACGACCCACACGGCACGCGCCCTCCACGACACCGTGGACCGTGAAGACCCGGCCACTGCCGACCTCCTTCACGTGATCATCGGAATCCTGGAGAAGCATGCCTGGATGGTCAGCGCCGAGAACCGCATTGTATGACCCGGGCGCCTGCGGACACTGGGAAGTACCTGAGGGTCTCCCAGGGCACCGGGGCCGGTGAGGCCGCCGCCACGTGCACCGCGGGTGGCCTCGTTAGCCCCGCCACTGACCCCTGACCGCCCTCTGGCTGCCCGAGGAAACGAGGGCGCGCCGTTTTCCAGACTTTCCCGCCCAACAGCAGGATGTGGCTGGTGCCGATCCGGCACCAGCCACTCACCTCACCGGTGATGGCGAAGTTCTTCTGCTTGGACCTTCGCGCCGCAGGCTCACCAGTTGGATGAGCGAAGCGTAGTGAACCTATGGCAGAGTGCTACGCGCACGCCCGGCGCCCAGGCGACGCCCGCACCCTCCTCGGTCGGGTCTTGCGGCCCGGTCGACCAGCGTCCGCAGGGACGTGCCACGCGGGCCGGCGGCTCCTGTCGTTCAGTACCAGGGCACGAAGGCGATTGGCTCCCAAGGCTGAGTAACACTCAGACTCGCTAAGCCAATCAGAGACGCTTCGGCCCGTGAGCGGAGGTCTCACCCTGGGCGAGTCTCTTGACGGAACGAGAGCGCCATCTGCCCATGCTGGCGGGTTGCTCGACCCGGGCCCACCTTGGTCACCAGTAGGCCTGCAGTGGAAGTGGCTGATGCCCAGCCGGCACTAGCCACTCCCACGGCTTAAGGACAATCGCAGCTCTAGGCGGCTACGCGGTACCGTGCGCTCGCGTCACCCGTGCACGCAGGAGTTCTGCCGCACGTTCCGCGATCGCGTAGACGGTGGCGTTGGTGTTGGCGGAGGGGATGGACGGCATGACCGAGGCGTCAGCCACCCGCAGCCCTTGAACACCATAGACTCGCAGGTCCGGGCTGACGACTGCAGTCTGATCAACTCCGATCCGGCATGTCCCCGTGTAGTGGGAATAGGACAGGAGGTTCTTCCGCAGATAGGCGCGCAGTGCCTCCTCATCCTCGACGCCAACGCCCGGCAGCACGTCCTTGCCTCGCCACTCGGCCAGGGCGGATGCATCTCCGATCGCACGAGCCGAGCGCAGGCCGTCAACCATCGCGTCGAGGTCTCGCTTGTCCGCGTAGTACCGAGGGTCGATGAGCGGCGCAATTCCGGGCGTAGGGTCCGCAAGGCGTATCGTGCCTCGGCTGTGCGGGGTCATGAGAGCAACCATGATCGTGTAGCCGCGGCCCATCTCGGGGCCCGGCAGGCCGTCCGCGTGCAAGGGCACGTCCGCGATGGAGAGTTGCACATCAGGGCCCTCGAGGTGCGCGTTGCTGCGTATCAGTCCCTGGACTTCGCCATGATTGTCTGCTCCAGATGCCACCGGGCACGTCGCCTCGTAGGCAATGCCGGAGATGGGATGGTCCTGAAGGTTCGCGCCCACGCCGGGCAAGTCCACCAATGTTTCGATCCCGAGCTGGCGCAGGTGCTCCTGCGGGCCAATTCCGGACAGCATGAGCAGTTGGGGTGATCCCACGGCGCCGGCGCACAGTACAACCTCGGCCTGGGAGCGCGCGATCACGAGGTCATTGCCGACGCTGTACTCCACTCCTGTGCAGCGATCGCCGTCCATGGTGACCCTGTGGACCAGGGCATCGGTCACGACTGCGAGGTTGGGCCGATCGAGTACGGGTCGCAGATAGGCCGTGGCGGCGTCCAGTCGTTTGCCGTCGGCGATGCTCATATCGCTCCAGCCGAACCCCTCCTCGAGGCCACTTGCAAAGTCCTTCGCCTCTTTGTAGCCCGTCTCGACGGCGGCAGTGAGAAACGCCTTGGCAAGAGGGTGGCGTTCGATCGCGGGCCGGACACGCATGGGACCGTCCATGCCCCGTATCGCCGCGTCCCGATCCGCAACGCCGGTGACGTTCTCGCTGCGCTTGAAGTAGGGAAGCAGATCGTCATAGGACCAGCCCACAGCGCCAGCGTCGACCCAGGCGTCGTAGCTGGAGCGATGGCCACGCAGGAAGCACATCGCGTTGATCGACGAGCTGCCGCCTAGTGCTCGGCCGCGCGGCCAGCGCACGACCAACCCATCCGCCGCTGCCTGAGGGACCGTGGTGTCCGCCCAGTCGGCGGACGTGCCCTGCAGGAGTGGCCAGGCCGGCGGAATCGCCATCATCTCCAAAGGCGTACTGCTTCCCGCCTCCACGAGCAGGACCCGTACGTCCGGGTCCTGCGACAGGCGGGTTGCGATCACGCATCCTGCCGACCCCGCACCCACCACGATGTAATCAAACTCAGCTATGGAAATCACAGGTCACCTCTGTGCATACTGCGCCCAGTTCTGCGCTGGCTGGCGCAGAACTGGGCGTTGGGCGGCCGCCTTTCCAGCGGCGCTTACTTATTCGCCTGGCGCGAGCTGCTCCGGATGACAGCCGGATCAGCTGCCGGAGTCGCTGCTGTTCTGCCTGTCGGCCGGACAGCAATCGTCATGCGGCGGCTGTCACACCTGACTCGTAGACGCGCCGGGTGTGGCGTGCGTAGGCTCGCGGGCCGATGAGGGGCATGATCAGGCGAGGCACCAGCGGGGCGCTCGACAGCATGAGCGTGACCACCTCGGGCTCAGCGAGCGAGGCGAGCATCCCGAAAACGATCGGCAGCTTCGCCTTGGGCAGGCCGTTGATCGCATGGTCGCCTAGCTCGTGCCACTCCTCGGCGGTCACGTATTCCGCCACCAGAGGAAGCACGTCCCTCTCCTCGATCGCGAGATGTTCAGCCAGCCGGGTCCCCAGTCGCGCCAGGCCGTCGGCGAGTTGGGTTGCGCGAGCCCCCGAGGGGGCTTGTCGCCATGATTCCAACTGGGCGGAGACTTGCGTCATCAGGGAGGCGATCTCCTCGTGCTGGCCTTCCAGCAGCGCAACAGCGGACGCCAGCCGGTCTCCGGCACGGTCGAGGAGTTTCGGCCACAGCAAGTCGTCCTCGCCCTTGTGGTGGAGGTGCAGGAACTCCTCGATCAACTGGATGTGGTCCGCGACAATACCGGCGCGCCGGACGTCGCCCGGTGTCACCGTCATGACGAGTCCGGGCATGCGGCGGTAGGCCTGTCGGAATGCTTCGTGAACCACGAGCATGTCGCGGACATCGGCACGGTCAGTAGGGGCGTGGGGCATGCATCTGCACTTTCTCTACGGCTGATCTTGCGCGTTTCACGCTTGCTTACTGGGGATGGGTCGCTTGGGCGGCGGCCGGAGGCGCACCGTCGTCACGCCGGGAGTCTCTTGGAGGCACCGGAAGGCGCGCGACGATAATCGTGCCTACGCCCATGGGCGATTCGATCGTCAACGAGCCGTCGTAGGCCGCGACGCGGTCGTATAGACCGAACAGGCCAGAACCGGATTCGGCGACCACGCCGCCGACTCCGTCGTCGGCGACTGTGAGCTCCAGTTCGGCGTTCAGACGGATCGAGATGTCGATCCGCGAGGCCTTGGCGTGTTTCACCGCATTTGTAACGGCTTCCGCTACGAGGAAGTAGGCATTGGCCTCGAGCGCCGCCGGCAGACGCCTCTCGCACTCCGCGGTAAGCCGGACAGGAATCGGACAGCGCGCGGCCATGTCACAGACCGCTACCGACAAGCCGCGTGATGTGAGCGACGAGGGGTAGATTCCGGCCGCCAGCTCCCGTAGTTCGTCCACTGCCGCCTGCGCCTCGTCTGCGGCCTGATCGAGAAGTCCCAATGCCTCAGCCGACGTTCCCGTCATCACTTCTCGAGCGAGCCGCAACCCGATCAGCAGGCTCACCAGCCGTTGCTGCGCCCCGTCGTGCAGGTCACGGGATGTCCGGCGGCGCACGGCGGCAACGCTTTCAATGATGCGCCGCTGGGCGGCACGTGACTCTGCGGCACGTATTCCGGCTGCCACGCGGTCTCGTTCCACCCGCTGGTACCGCCGGAGCTCCGTCGCGTCGAAGAACGAGTAGACCACGCCTACCCCGCCGGGGAGGCTGATCGGGGCTGACCACCACGACGTGGGAAAGAACGAACCGTCCCGGCGCATGAACCAGCCGTCGTCCCCGTGCACCGCCTTCCCGGTCCTGGCCGGACTCAGCATGGGGCACTCCGAGGCCGGGAACAGCGAACCGTCTGGCCGGTAGGGGTGGAGAGTCTCATGACTCGGCCGCCCCAGCAGGTCGGCTTCGCTGCCGTACCCCAGTGCGGCAACCGCGGCCGGATTCGTGTAGAGAATCCGCCCGTCTGGGGCCACCACCCAGATGGCTTGCGGCACGCTGTCAAGGATGTGCGGAAGCAGCGTCCTGATCGGTATCACTGAATCCGTACCCCTAAAGCTCGTTCAAGCGCAATCCGCGTGCCGCGCGGTCATCACCATCGCAGTCTGGCGCGAGTGGCAACGTGCTGCCAGCACGTGTCACGTACACCCACGGCCCTGAAACCCAACGCGGAACACCCCGCCAGCGCTGACCTCGCTCAGGTCCGCGCGGACCTTCCGGTAGGTGGGTGCCGCGCCGGACGTGTCACACGGTCCAAGTGTTTCGGGCCTCGGTCCGGGGATGTCGAGGGCCATGGCGTAGAGCATCGTGGCCTCGTTCACCGACTCCATCTTGAAGGCTCCCCTCCCTGAAGGGAGGGGATTCTCCACCCTCCAGGGCTGCGTGGGGATTCACGGCTCAGGCCGCCTCTTGGTCCAGCGGACCAGGAGGTCTTACGCCCTCGACACCGTCCGGGTTCCAACCTGCCCGGACCAGCATCACGCGGGCGGAGTTCTTGTCCCTGGGGGACACGGCTCCGCACACGGTGCAGGCATACGTTCTCATCGAGAGAGGGAGTGCGTGCTTGGTTCTCGCCCCGCACGTTGCGCAGTCCATCGTGGTGTGCGCCGGGTGCACCAGACGGACGTCCCGTGCGTGCTTGCGGCCCATCTCGACCAGGGCACGCTTCGTCGCCGCGATGGCCGCGTCGGCCGCCTTGCGGGCCATCGTGGTCTTCGCGAGGAACTTCGGGCGGAAGTCCTCCACCGCCACTCCATCATGATCGCGCATGACGGCCTTGGCCCACTTGCGGCCGGTGTCCTCCCGCTGCCGCGCGACCTTCCTGTGCAGCTTCGCTGCCTGTGCCTGCGCCTTCCGGTAGCCGGTGGATGCACGCTGTCCTTTCGGTCGCCGGCGCCGGGCCATCATCCGCTGGTACTTCGCGAGCCGCTGAGCGGACCGCTTGCCGTGTTCGGCATGCGGAAGGTCGTAGGCGTCATCCGTGGTGGTCGCGGTCTCCTTCACACCCCAGTCCACGCCCAGGACGTGGCCGGTCTCCACAAGCGGCTCGACCTGGGCCGGGGCGACGAAGGAGGCGTACCAATGCCCGAGCGTGTCCTGGTACACGCGCACACTCGACGGGTCGGCCGGAAGAGCCCGCGACCACACCACGCTCAGCACGATCTGGCCCGCAAGGTGCAGGCGGCCCTCCTTGAGGCGGAAGCCGCGCCGGGTGTAGTTCAGGCTCGGCCTGGCCTCCCGCTTGCGCTTGAAGCGGGGCATCCCGGCCCGGCGGTGCTGCGCAAGCCCGTCCTTGATGTCCTTCAACGCCTTCGCCCTCGACTTGGCGAAGTCCCGAATCACCTGCTGCTGCGGCACCGAGGCACCCTCGGCCAGCCACGCTGTCACCCGACGCGCCTCAGTCAGCATCCTGTCCAACTGCGCCGGACCACACGTCAACTTCTCGCCGCCCGCTCTGCTCTGCGCGTGGGCCTGCCGGGACTTGGCCACGCATTCATTCCAGAGCCACCGGCAGCGATCCCACTCGGCTTCGAGTGCGCGCCGGGCTGTCTTCGACAGGCGTACACGGAAGGTATACCGGGCATGCCCGGTGTCCTTCGTGGTCGCTTCTGTCGTCATGCATCCGAACCTACCCGGGGGGACTGACAGTTGAGAGTTCTTGACCGTTGTGGGCGGCATCACGGCCGTGCGGGGTGGACGCCGGATCGCCCTGACGGCGATCCGGCTGTCCCTGCCCTGCTCCGCAGGAGTCCGATTCCTCCCCGGCCTGAAGGCCGGGGCATCCTCGGAGAAAGCCGGTGAACTGCGCGAAGAAAGGGCATCCGCTGGGGCGGACGCCCCCTCGACACCGCGGCCTGAAGAACCCGACGAACCCAATCCGGCCACAGAACTAGCCGGCGTAGGGGTTGCCGCCGAGCCAGGTGGTGCCGTCGATCAGTTCGCGCGCCGCATCCAAGTGACCGCTGTGACAGGCGACTTCGGCGAGCACGTGGATCAGGATGTGTCGCACGTCAGGCAGCCGCCAGGTCGGCCAGATCTGAACGGGCCAGGCGGCGGGCCCCTGTTCGGGCGCCGCGGTGGCAAGCACAGCATCCGCCCGCGCGATGGCCGCCCGGTAGTCGGCGAAGACCTCCTCGGCGCTCATCCCCTCGGGTACGTACCAGTGTGCCTCCGCGCCTGCCGTGAGCTGTCCAGTCATATCCGGCTCACCCGCGATCACTCCGGAGAACCAGAAGCCTTCGACATCCAGGGTGAGGTGGCGCAGCAATGCTAGGCAGCTCCAGCCGCTGGGCAGCATCGGCCGCCGCAGATCCTCCTCGGAGAGCCCTTCGAGGATCCCCAGGACGTGCTCACGCTGGCGGTCCAGGGCGCCCTTGAGGGCGTCGAGTTCGGCGTTCACCGGGCGGCGCACAGTTCGGCAAGGCGTTCCAGGGTGATCGCCATTTGCGTCTGCCACCAGGCGCGCCCGCTGTCCGCTTCCGCGCGTTTGTCCTCCGGCATGCGCGAGCCGTCGAAGATCTCGGTCACGACCGTCGCCCCGGCCCCGTCCCGGAGCAGGTCGAAGATCCACCGGTGGCCCCACGCGGCCCTGGACGCGGTGGCATCTGGGTGCCCGCGACCGGGCCTCGGCTCCCAGCTGATGCGGCGGTCTGGCTCGTACTCGACGACGTGGTTGTTCATCTCGTAGTCGCCGTAGCGCTCATAGTGCATCCGCATCACGAAGACGTCTCCGACGCCCGAGACCGCGGTGTTGGAGACGCCGCCGCGCAGCATCCCCGAGCCGTCGAGGTCCAGATGCCGTCCGGGGTCGGCCAGGATCCGGAAGATGTCCTCCGCCGGGGCCCCGATGCGCCGGGACACCACCACCACGGGCTCGGCCGTCGTACTCGTCATCCGCGTGCCTCCGTCAACCGCAGAGCATGAACCTGACCCCGGCCTGGACGCTACACCGGGGGTACGACAACGCCTGGCCGAGCACGTACGAGCCCCGCCCTACGCGGACTCCCACCGAACCAGTTCCGGGAAGGACTGACCCGTCAACCTGGTGAACCTTCCTGGTCACAGCACTAACTCTGTCCGGTGTCCCGACTGTGCACGGAACCATTGATGATCACGATGGTGTGGTCGGACCAGTCACAGTGACAGCTGTCGCATACCGCTTTGATCCAGCCCGCGATGGCGTCACTGCGTGTTCTGCGGCGTCCAGGTGCTCCGCAGAACACGCAGACAGTCGTGGATTGCTCTTCGGCTGTGGTGATATGCGCTCGTGCTTCTGCGCACGCCGGAACCGAGCTGCCGGTGATCCGGATACGAGCGGCGCCGAACTTCTCCTTCAGGTCGTCCTGATAGCCCGGGTCAAGGGCGAGGAGTTGCTCATGCAGCCACAGGAGCAGAGGGTGCCAGCCCGCTTCGAACGCGGACAGCTCATCGAGCGCACCCAGCCCCTCTCGGCATGACAACCTTGCTGTCCCTGTCGTCGTGCCCTACCTGGGCCAAGATCAGGTTGCTGGGTGTCACAAAGGCGACAACATCATGAGGACCTCATCGCGATCGTCGTCGGAGGCCAGCCGCAGAGCGCCGGGCCACCTGCCGATCTCCTTCCAGCCGAGTCGGCCATAGAACTCTTCGAGACCGACACCACCGCGGGCGGCAAGGTGCAGCTGCTCCAGGCCCATCTCGTCGCGGGCGACCTCACGGACCCGGCTCATCAATGCCGCGCCGATCCCCTGGCCCCGGACGCCGAGACGGGTTTGCACGTGGTGAATCGTGCCCCAGTGCGCGACGGGCGGGTGGGGATCGCAGCGGATGTTCAGCCAGCCCGCGACGGTGCCATCGGCCAGGGCGATCAGAAGGCGGCTGGTCGTTGGGGCAAGCTTCTCGATGATGCGGTCAAGGACAGCGGTGACCTCGGCGGCATCCACCGGCGGAAAGGGGAACCCGGCCGCCCCACCCGCATTGCTCACCTCGGTCCAGCAGTCCACGAGGGTCTGCTTCAGCTCGTCAGTGATCTCGTGCGGGTCAACGATCTGGGTGAAGCCAAGGGCGTTGCTGCTGGTCATGGGGACGAGTGTCACAAACGAGCCGCGCTCGTCGACACTCGGGGGCACCCACCCGAACTTCGCTGGCGCAGACAATGATCCACAGGATTTGATGCGATGAAGGGGCGGGGCCTCCGCCCCCGTGGGTTCCCGGGTAGGTCCCAGGTGGCTCACATTCGTCACGGCGAAGGAGGCCCCTGGTGAGCGAGTACGACGGACACCAGTACGTCGGCATCGACCTGCATCGCAGGCGGTCGGTGATCGTGCGGCAGACAGCGGATGGCATGCAGCTGAGCGCGGTACGCATCCTCAACGACCCGGTCGCGCTGGGCCTGCAGATAGAGAAGGCGGGCATCCGCCCCGACGTGGTGCTGGAGGCTACCTACGGCTGGTACTGGGCGGTCGACGCCCTGCAGGCCGCCGGGGCGGAGGTCCATATGGCCCACCCGCTGGGCGTGAAGGGCTTCGCCTACCGACGGGTGAAGAACGATATCCGCGATGCCTCAGACCTGGCCGACCTGCTGCGCATGGGGCGGCTGCCAGAGTCGTGGATCGCCCCGCCCGAGGTGCGGGAACTGCGTGAACTGGTGCGCTACCGCGCCAAACTCGTCGCGCTCCGCTCTGGACTCAAGGCTCAGGTCCATGCCGTGCTCGCGAAGGCTGGCATCCTCATCGCCGTCTCCGACCTGTTCGGCGTCGAGGGCCGCAGCCGGCTGGAGCAGACGCCCCTGTCCGGCCCCTACGCCCAGCGCGTGACGTCCCTGCTGCACCTGGTTGACATCCTCGACGCCGAGGAGGCCGTCTTCAACCAGCGCATCGCCGACCGGCTGCGCGGGCACCCCGGCTGCGGGGCCATCCGGTGGCTGCCCGGCATCGGCCCGGTGCTGGCCGCGGTGTTCGTTGCGGAGATCGGCGACGTCCACCGGTTTACCGCCGCTGAGAAACTGTGCTCCTGGGCCGGGCTGACCCCGCGTCACTACGAGTCCGACACCCTCGTACGGCGCGGGCATGTCACCAAGCAGGGCAGCAAACTGGTCCGCTGGGCCGCCGTGGAAGCGATCCAGCGCAAGGCCACCCCCAAGATCGCCGAAGACCGGGACCGGATCGAGGCCCGCCGCGGCAAGAACATCGCGAAAATCGCCGCGGCCCGCAAACTGCTCACCCTCGTCTACTACGGCCTGCGTGACGGGCACATCCGCGCGCTGGCCCGGTCCCTGGCCGAGCAGCCGGGATGAGCAGCCCGGACGCGGCAGGCGCGAGGCCGGGCAATTGTCTGACCCCCACATGGCGCGGTCGTGGATTTGATTGACCCCGCCTGCCGCACGTCGTAGAGCTCCATGCGGCCCCGCGCCGCGAAGGAATGACCGGCAGCCGAGCAACGGCCCTGCCCTCCCGCACGATCAACCGGAGATGAACGACACCCACAACCGCATGCCATCCTGCCAGCCCGCTGTCAACGCCCACCGGCCGCGAGCCGCTCACTCCTGCCCGGGACCATCAACAGCCAGCGCCATCAGCCCTCTTGACGACATCCGCCCCTTCAGGAATGACAATTACTCGGCGACCGGCCGCCCCAGCTCCGTGATCCCCATGCTGGCCGCCTTCGCCCAGGCGGACCGGAATTGAAACAGCAGGTCAGCGACTCACCGCACGCTCGGTGCGCGCCGGGGCGTGGTAAATGCCGTGGCGCACGCCGGAGGTGCTCCTGATTGCTCTATCTCCCGACGGAGCCGCAAGATCGCGCCCGGTATGGCCGCTCATGAGGAGCCCACGCGGAGCGTGGCGACTGACGACAATGCGGCCGGGCACCAGCTATGGGGCCACCGACGCCCCGTGGCTGGCCGGCTTTAGTTGCCGGTGCCTGCCTCGTCGGTCGTGCCGGCGAACGGCACAGTAAGACAGGCGAGCCGTGCCCCAGCCATTCCTGCCTCGCCGGGCTTCGTCGCCGTCCCGTGCTCGTGGATGATCACGGACCGGGCCTCGCCCGGCCGGAAGCCCCAGTCATGCCGGGATTCGACGGTGGCACGGCCCTGGGCGTCGGTCCTGAAGTCCAGCCACACCTCGTTCTCGGAGTTCGCGTAGGCAGGGTCGGTAGAAGGCTGGTTGGGGTCCTTGACGTTCTGGTAGTGCGGACCGGAGGCATCCGGGGTGCGGCCACACGGCTTGGTGTGCACATGCGCTCCATACACGCGGTTCGGGAGCAGCCCGCTCACCTGGAGCCGAACGCTGGTGGCCGCGCCGCCGACGGGACCGCCCACCTGCTCGACGACGGAAATGCGAGCGCCCACGGGCACCGTCTTCGCGTCGTACGTCAGCGGTTGCGACGGATGGAACGGCGAAGACGGCACGAACTGCCCCTCCACCTTCACCGTGCGGGAGCCGTCATCCGCGAATGCCGATGTGGCCGGCAGCGCGAGCACTGCTGTGACGGCAAGGGCGGCGGAGGCTTTACGAAGAATCCTCATGAGCGGTCTCCCTCGACAAAGCGCGATGAGCGGTCCGGCGGGATGGCCGTCCCACCGTACGGGCCAACGATTCCGCGCCACGCGTAGAAGGCGTCCGTTGGAGTGAAGCGGTCGAGCAGGCGCACTCTCGAAAGACCCCCACAGCGGCAGGCGCACCGATGACACCGACCCAAGCGTCGTCCCCTGAAACTCTCAAGGCCGTGCCGGATCCGGTCGAGCAGAGTAATCAGCCGCATCGGGCGGAGATGGCGCTCCACGCGCCCCGTGCTACCCACACCCAACCTGACCTGCATCTATGTACGCGTCAGGGGCGGGTTCACACTCAGATACAACACACTATTATAGAAATTGTGAGGGGTGCCCCCGCCCCCGTCCCGGAGGAGGGCGCATGCAGCGGTGCCCGTGGACCTTCCACACCATCAACGTCGAGGGCCAGATGTTCGGGTACACCTACCCGCCCACCGGCATGAGCCCCTCGATCATCGCCGACGAGCCGTGCGCGACGGTCGAGAACGCGGCCGAGCCGACCGACACCGAGTACACCCACGCACTGTCCGCCATGGCCACCGGGCACTGCGGCGAGCCCCATACGCCCGTCTCCCTCGGGCGCGGCTGGAAGGTGGAGGTGCGCTCCGGCTACCCGCTGTGGACCACCACGTCGTGAGACGTCCGCATGTCAGTGGGCGGCCGCTGCAGCCGGCCGCCAGACACAATCCGCCGGCCGAGCGGGGCGCACAGCGCTGCGCCGCCCGGTCCGACACGCGGTGTCACAGGCCCAGGGAGATGGCCAGGCGCGTGAGCTCGGCGGTGCTGGTGATGCCGAGCTTGGCCCGGATCCGGCGCAGATACGCATCGACGGTGTGTTTCGAGAGTCCCATGTGCCGGGCCGTCTGCACGTAGGTGCGCCCGGCGGCGATGTGTTGCAGCGTCTCCCGCTCGCGCGGGGCCAGCTCGGCCGGCTCGCATGCGAAGGCGGGGGCGGGAGCTTCGGCGTACAGCGCGGATGCGAGGCTCATGGCGGCTTCCTTCGGCGCATCGGTCCGGTCGTCCCTGCTCGCATCCTCGGAGCAGTACACGGACGACCCAATATGGACATTTGCCGTATTTCACGCGGGCAGATCCCAGCCCGGTTCCACGCCGTGGCACATTTCCTGAAATTTTTGTTATCCGCCCATGTCGGTGGCATACGAAGCGACCCGCGGCACCCGGCCCGGGCAGCTCACCCGGCGCCCGCCCGGCACGCCCGTGCGCGCGGCACCGGGCCCGCTCCTGCACTGCGTTGGTGCTCCCTGCCCCGCAGGATCATGCTTGTCGGTAGAGCCCTGGCCGCGGAGGTTCCCCCCAAAAAGAACAGCGGGGACATCGAGGAACGAGCGAGGCGAGATGAGCGCCGATGGAGCACCTTCCCACTCCTCCTGATGAGCCGCCCGAGCCGCCCGGCACCGCCACCGTCACGGCCACCGTCGACGAACACGGCATCGTGACGGGGTGGAGCGAGGGCGCCCGGCGCCTGCTCGGCTACGAGCCCTCACAGATCATCGGCCGCCCTGCCGCCCGGCTGCTCGCCGACGACACCGGCGAGGCCGCCCGCCGGGCGGCCGGGCACCAGGCGGCCGGCAAGGACCAGTGGAACGGCACCGTGGTGCTGCGCCACCAGGACGGCCGCCACCTCGAACAGCACCTGCTCGCCTACCGCCGCACCCCCACCGGCGGTGCGGCCGCCGAGTGGCGCCTTCTGTGCGCCGTGACCAGCCCGCCGCCGCACCCCGAAAGCCGCCCGCCCGGCACACCGGGCGCACCGGGCGAGCGGGGACAGCAGGAGGAGCCGGCCGGGCCAAGGGAGCTGAAGGAGTGGGCGTTCGCCCAGTCCCCCTGCATCCTGGCCGTCTTCGGCACGGATCTGCGGCTCATCGCGGCGAACACCGGCATGGAGCGCGCTCTGTCACTCACCGAGGCCGAGATGCGCGGGCTGCGGATGGTAGACATCGCGCCGCACCCGGTGAGCGAGGAGATCCAGGCGCGGATGCGCCGGGTGCTTCAGGACGGCGAGCCGCGGTGGAGCGAGGCCTTCCTTCCCGCCGCCCGTGCCGGATGCGCGGACGGCCCGGAAAGTGGCCGGCCGGTGTCGCTGACCGCGCTGCGCGACGGGGCGGGCCGGCTGCGGGGCGTGTGCCTGACCGCGTACCAGGGGCACGAGGAGCGCCCGGAGGGGGAACAGCGGGTGCTGCTGCCGGACGAGGCCGGCGCCGCTGCAGGCACCAGCCCGGACATCGCCCGTACCGCGCAGGAACTCACCGACGCCGCCGTCCCCCGCCTCGCGGACTTCGCCGCCCTCGACCTGCTCCCTGCGCGCGGCGAGGAGGCGGGCGCAGGCGCTGTGGCCGGGCCGGTCACCCTGCGCCGCGCCGCCGTGCGCTCGGTCCTGGAAAAAGGCCCCGAGTCCCCGGTCGCCGTCGGCAACTCCAGCACCTACCCGGCGCTGTCCCCGGTGGCCGAGTGCCTGGCAAAGGGCCGCGGGGCGCTCTACGAGATGACCGGTCCGGCCCTTGCCCGGTGGACCGGCGAGGACCCGGAAGCGGCCTGGATCCGCGAGTGGGGCACCCACTCGCTCATGGTGGTGCCGCTGCGCACCCGAGGCACCACCCTGGGCGCCGCCCTCTTCGGCCGCCACCACAACCCCGCCCCCTTCACCCGCCAGGACCTGCAGCTGGCCGAGGAGCTCACCGCCCGGGCCGCCCTGGGCATCCACAACGCCCGGCACTACACCCGCGAACACACCACCACCATGACCCTGCAGCGCAGCCTGCTCCCGCAGGCCCTGCCCGACCAGGCCGCCCTCGAGATCGCCTCCCGCTACCTGCCCGCCGACACCCTGGCCGGCGTCAGCGGCGACTGGTTCGACGTGATCCCGCTGTCCGGCGCACGCGTCGCCCTCGTCGTCGGCGACGTCGTCGGCCACGGCATCCGCGCCTCGGCCACCATGGGCCGGCTGCGCACCGCGGTACGCACCCTGGCCGACGTCGACCTGCCGCCCGACGAACTGCTCACCCACCTCGACGACCTCGTCATCCACCTCTCCGCCGACGAGGCCACCACCGAAGGCGCCGCCGAAGGCGCCGCCGGCATCGGCGTCACGTGCCTGTACGCCGTCTACGACCCCGTCACCCGCTGCTGCACCCACGCCCGGGCCGGCCACCCCCCGCCCGCCGTCGTCACTCCCGACGCCGCCGCCCACCTCCTCGACACCCCCGCCGGCCCCCCGCTCGGCCTGGGCGGCCTGCCGTTCGAGGCCACCGAGACCGAACTACCCGAAGGCAGCCTGCTCGCCCTCTACACCGACGGCCTCCTCGAACCCCGAGACCACGACATCGACGAAGCCCTCGACAAGATGCTGGCCGCCCTCGTCCGCCCCGCCCACACCCTCGACACCGTCTGCGACCGCGTCCTCACCGCCACCCTCACCCACCGCCCCGACGACGACATCGCCCTGCTCATCGCCCGCACCCACGCCCTCAGCGCCGACCGCGTCGCCTCCTGGGACCTCCCACCCGACCCCGCCGTCGTCGCCCCCGCCCGCCAACACGCCACCGACCAGCTCACCACGTGGGGACTGACCCGCGCCGCCTTCATCACCGAACTCGTCGTCAGCGAACTCGTCACCAACGCCATCCGCTACGGCAAACCCCCCATCCAGCTCCGCATGATCCACCACAACACCACCCTCATCTGCGAAGTCTCCGACACCAGCAGCACCACCCCCCACATGCGCCGCGCCCGCAGCCACGACGAAGGCGGACGCGGCCTCCTCCTCGTCGCCCAACTCGCCGACCACTGGGGCACCCGCCACACCCCCACCGGCAAGACCGTCTGGGCCGAACAGACCCTCACCACTCCCGACCCTTGGGCCGGCGCGTAAAACGGCGGCGCGCACCGGGCCACGCCGGGGCCGAACTCACCCGCGCGGCTCCGGGAGAATCATTGAAGGCTCCCCTCCCTGAAGGGAGGGGATTCTCCACCCTCCAGGGCTGCGTGGGGATTCACGGCTCAGGCCGCCTCTTGGTCCAGCGGACCAGGAGGTCTTACGCCCTCGGCACCGTCCGGGTTCCAACCTGCCCGGACCAGCATCACGCGGGCGGAGTTCTTGTCCCTGGGCGAGACGGCTCCGCACACGGTGCAGGCATAGGTTCTCATCGAGAGAGGTAGTGCGTGCTTGGTTCTCGCTCCGCACGTTGCGCAGTCCATCGTGGTGTGCGCCGGGTGCACGAGACGGACGTCCCGTGCGTGCTTGCGCCCCATCTCGACCAGAGCGCGTTTGGTGGCGGCGATGGCGGCATCGGCCGCCGTGCGGGCCATCGTGGTTTTCGCGAGGAACTTCGGGCGGAAGTCCTCCACCGCCACCCCGTCATGATCACGCATCACGGACTTGGCCCACTTGCGGCCGGTGTCCTCCGCTGCCGCGCGACCTTCCTGTGCAGCTTCGCGGCCTGTGCCTGCACCTTCCGGTAGCCCTTGGATGCGGGCCGGCCCTTCGGACGCCGGCACCGGGCCATCATCCGCTGGTAGCGGGCGAGCCCCTGCGCGGCCCGCTTGCCGTGCTCGGCATGCGGAAGGTCGTAGGCGTCATCCGTGGTGGTGGCGGTCTCCTTCACACCCCAGTCCACCCCGAGCACCCGCCCCGTGAGGGCAAGCGGTTCGCTCTGCGCGGGGGCGACGAAGGACACATACCAGTGCCCGAGCGTGTCCTGGTACACGCGCACACTCGACGGCTCGGCCGGAAGAGCCCGCGACCACACCACGCTCAGCACGATCTGGCCCGCAAGGTGCAGACGACCGTCCTTCAGACGGAAACCGCGCCGGGTGTAGTTCAGGCTCGGCCTGGCCTCCCGCTTCTTCTTCCAGCCGGGCATCCCGGCCCGGCGGTGCTGCGCAAGCCCGTCCTTGACGTCCTTCAACGCCTTCGCCCGCGACTTGGCGAAGTCCCCAATCACCTGCTGCTGCGGCACCGAGGCACCCTCGGCCAGCCACGGCATCACCCCGCGGGCCTCGGTCAGCATCCTGTCCAACTGCGCCGGACCACACGTCAGCTTCTCGCCGGACTCCTTGGCTCGCTGGTGGACCTGCTTGGACTTGGCGACGCATTCATTCCAGAGCCACCGGCAGCGGTCCCACTCCGCTTCAAGTGCGCGCCGCGCGGTAGCCGACAGGCGCACACGGAAGGAGTACCGGGCATGCCCGGCCCCCTCCGTGGTCGCGTCTGTCGTCATGCATCCGAACCTATATGGGAGGACTGACAGTTGAGACCTCTTGATCGCCACGGGCTCGCTCACCTCGTCGCGGGTGGACGGTCCTTCGCCCTGGAGGCGAAACCCCTATTTCCTGTCCTGCTCCGCAGGAGTCCGATTCCTCCCCGGCCTGAAGGCCGGGGCATCCTCGGAGGAACCCGGTGAGCAGGAGGATCGCGGCCGCCCTCGGCCGAGGTCAGGCCGGCTGAGGTGCCGTGGTCAGCGACCGCGGGCTGAAGACGTCGTCGCCGCACACGTCCTGCACCCAGGTGGTCCGGTAGACGGTCTCCAGATACCGCTCACCCAGATCCGGGGCGATGGCCGCGGCGGTCAGTTCCCGTCCCTCCTGTCGAGCCAGCCAGGCCATCGCGCCGCTGACCACCGTCCCGGTGGAACCCCCGAACAGGAATCCACGCCTGGCCAGCCGGTGACAGGCCCGGATGGTGTCGGCCTCTTCGACGCGCACCACATCATCGACATAGGACTCGTCCAGCAGCGGGGGGCGCATGCTGGTGCCCAGCCCGGGAATCATCCGGCGGCCGGGGACGCCTCCGAAGGTCACCGAGCCGACGGTGTCGACGGCCACGACGCGTACCGGCCGGTGCCAGGTGCGGAAGTAGCGCGCGCAGCCCATCAGGGTCCCGGTGGTGCCGGCCCCGACGAACAGCACGTCCAGGTCCGGGAACTGCCGGGCGATGGCCGGGGCGGTCCGTTGGTAGTGGGCCGTGCTGTTGCCGGGGTTGGCGTACTGGTTGAGCCACACATAGCGCTCGTCAAAGGCGCACAGCGCCTGGACGTGGTCGATGCGCGCGCCGAGGAGCCCGCCGACGGGGTCGGGTTCGGTGATGACGTGGACCTGGCTGCCCAGGGCCTCCATCGTCATCCTGGTCGCCAGGTTGCAGCGGGAGTCGGTCACGCACACAAACCGGTATCCCTTGTTGGCCGCGATCACGCTCAGGGCCACGCCCAGGTTGCCCGAGGATGACTCGACCAGAACCGAGTCGGGTGTCAGCAGTCCGTCGCGTTCGGCGGTCTCGACCATTTCGGTGGCGGCTTTGAGTTTGATCGAGCCGGCGAAATTGAATCCCTCGCACTTGAGGAACAACGGGTGCTCGAAGATTCCCTCGAGGTCGACGTAGAGGTCGTCCTCGTTGAAGGCCTGGGGGGTGGATATGACAGGCATGTCGTTTCCTCGCGGCTGC
This sequence comes from Streptomyces sp. CA-106110, assembly GCF_050936285.1. Taxonomy (NCBI): domain Bacteria; kingdom Bacillati; phylum Actinomycetota; class Actinomycetes; order Kitasatosporales; family Streptomycetaceae; genus Streptomyces; species Streptomyces sp. CA-106110. The sequence continues at coordinate 726,779 of NZ_JBNJNB010000002.1, forward strand.
AGGGGGCTCCCTGTGGTCGATCCGTCTCTGTGCCGTACAGGGAGAAATTCGGCGGCGAGCGGCGGCTCGCCGGAATGTCTCCAGTACGCCCGGATCGGAGCAGCTGTGTCATGCCACCGAAATTCGGGGCTTGACACGCGCCCTGTGCGCGCATATGCGGCGCGGCGGGGTCCGGTTGTTGCGGCACCGGGATCGACGGCCGCTTTCCGGGCCCGGTCCCCATCGGTTGGGCGCCCTGTGTCCTGCCCCGCGGTCCCCGTCCGTGAGGCGCCGTGCGGGACGGTGGCGTGCGGTGCGATTGCCGGGTGCTTCGCCTGCGGATTGATCGGGTGCCGTGCAACGCGGTCGTGGGCGGCGCGGCGTGCGCGGGGATCAGGGGGCCGCGGTGCGGCGGGCATGAAGTGGCTCGTTATCAATGCCGGATTTCGATGTCAAGTCCCGAAATTCCGGAACAGGACAGGAACTCTTCGGACGGGCCTACTGAAGAGGCGGGCGTCACGAATCCGTGCGCTCTGACCGAAATATCGTCGAGGAGTTCTCGTGCTAGACGAAACGGCGGATGCCATTGCGGCCGATCCGGCTGACATCTCGGCCTTCCAGGACGATGGGGCGGCGGCCGGTTCGGCGGCCGGCGCCGAGAGGCTTCTGGCTGAGGTGCTGGCCGGCGTCGTGGGTGTGGAGCAGGTGCCGCCCCGCAGTCACTTCTTCAACGACCTGGGCGCGGATTCCCTGGTGATGGCGCGGTTTTGTGCGCGGGTGAGGAAGCGGGGGGATCTGCCGGCGGTGTCGATGAAGGACATCTACCGGTACCCGACCGTCCGGAGCCTGGCCGTTGCGCTCTGCGGCGCAGCGCCTGCTCCCGTCCCGTCCCCGTCTGCGCTCGTGGGGGCGTCGGCACCGGCGCGGGCACCGGCCGGTGCAAGGGCTCCGGCCGGTGCAGGGCGGTACGTGGTCTGCGGAGTGCTGCAGGCCGTGTTCTTCCTGGGCTATTGCCTGCTTGCCGCCTTCGCCGCGGTCGCAGGCTACGCATGGATCCGCGCGGGCTCGGGTCTGTTCGACCTCTACCTGCGGTCGGTTCTGTGCGCCGGCGGGGGTTTCCTGGGGCTGTGCGCCTTCCCGGTCGTGGCGAAATGGACGCTCATCGGCCGCTGGCGAGCAGGCGAGTTCCCCCTGTGGGGGGGGAAGTATCTGCGTTTCTGGGTCGTCAAGACCCTGATCCGCACAAGTCCCCTGCGGCTGTTCGTCGGTTCACCGCTGTACGTGCTCTGTCTCAGGGCGCTCGGCGCGCGGATCGGCCAAGGCGTCACGATCCTTACCCGCACGATCCCGGTCTGCGCCGACCTGCTCACCGTCGGTGACGGTACGGTCATCCGCAAGGACGTGCTGCTGTCCTGCTACCGCGCCCACGGCGGGCTGATCCAGACCGGCCGGGTCACGCTCGGCAGCAAGGTGCTCGTCGGCGAGCACACGGTCCTCGACATCGAAACAAAGATGGGCGACGGCGCCCAACTGGGCCATGCCTCCTCCCTGCACGGCGGGCAGGCGGTGCCCGCCGGCGAACGCTGGCACGGCTCGCCGGCGCAGCCGACCGACGTGGACTACGGGGGGGTCGGCCCGGCCGACTGCCCCACCCGCAAGAGGGCCGCGTACGGTGTCCTGCAACTGCTGGGTCTGCTGGTGGTGTGGCTGCCGCTGGCGATGGGCGGCGTGAGCGCCCTGCCGGCCGGCGTCCCGCTGCTTCACCCGCTGGTGGACCCCCGGCCGGTGGCCGGCCCGGCGTTCTTCGTCGATGCCCTGATCATCTCCTTGACGATGCTCTGCGGCTCGACACTCGCCGGTCTCCTGGTCCTGGGCACCGTGCCGCGTGTCCTCAACAGGGCCATCAAGCCCGGCAGGCTCTATCCGTTGTACGGCTTCCACTACGGCATCCAGCGGGTGATCGCGCTGATGACCAACAGGAAGTTCTTCACCACGCTCTTCGGCGACAGCTCCGGCATCGTCCACTACCTGCGCTACCTCGGATACGACCTGTCCCGCATCGAGCAGACCGGGTCGAACTTCGGCACCGAGGTACAGCACGACAACCCGTACCTGAGCTCCGTCGGCACCGGCACCATGATCGCCGACGGTCTGTCCCTCATGAACGCCGACTTCTCCAGCACGTCCTTCCGTGTGTCCCGCGCGTCGATCGGGCCCCGGAACTTCCTCGGGAACCGCGTCGCCTACCCCTCACAGGGCAAGACCGGCGACAACTGCCTGCTCGCCACGAAAGTCATGGTCCCCACCGATGGTCCGGTGCGTGAAGGCGTGGGCCTGCTGGGCTCACCCAGCTTCGAGATACCACGCACCGTGCTGCGGGACAACAGGTTCAACCCTCTGCAGAGCGGCGACGAGCTGCGCCGCCGCCTGGCCGCCAAGAACAGGCACAATGCCGCAACCGCCGGCCTGTACCTGTTGGCGAGGTGGAGCCACCTCTTCGTGATCACCCTTGTCACCATGGGCGCGGCCCGCCTCTATCCCTTGCTCGGTGCACCGGCGATCGCCCTGGCCACCGTCCTCACCTTCACGTTCACCGTCGTCCACTTCGCGCTGATCGAACGGGCCTCCACCGGCTTTAAAACGCAGCAGCCGCTGTACTGCTCGATCTATGAACCCTGCTTCTGGCACCACGAACGCTTTTGGAAGATGGCGTCGGTCGACTACATCCAGGTCTTCAACGGCACCCCCTTCAAGAACGTCATCTGGCGGCTTTTGGGGGCCCGGATCGGCAAACGGGTCTTCGACGACGGCTGCTTCCTCCCGGAGCGCACCCTCGTCACCATCGGCGACGACAGCACGCTGAACGCCGGGACCGTGATCCAGTGCCACTCACAGGAGGACGGCGCCTTCAAGTCCGACCGCAGCGCCCTCGGCAGCGGTTGCACCCTCGGGGTCGGCGCCTTCGTCCACTACGGCGTGACGATCGGCGACGGCGCCGTGCTTGCCCCCGACTCCTTCCTCATGAAGGGCGAGGAAATCCCCCCGCACGCCCAGTGGGCGGGCAACCCGGCCCACGACATGCCGGGCGGCGAGATCCCCCTCGAGGAGGGCCCGCAAGCCGACGCCGCCGCCCGGGCCCATGGCACCTGACACCGCGACACCGGCCACAAGCAGAGGAAACGAACCGATGGCAACGCACCCGAACCCCACCCGAAACGGCCTGGAGTATTGGCGCGAGGTACTGGCAGCCGGCGGATTCACCCCCGTCCCACGCTGGACCCTCCACCCGGTGCCCGGCGTGGGCCGGTACGAGACACACGTCCCCGAAGGCATCGCCACCGCCCTGTGCCGGCTGGCCGGCGAACTGGCGATACCGCTTGACTCTCTTGTGCTGGCGGCGCACGCCAAGGTGCTCGCGGCGCTGTCCGCCGAGCAGCAGATCACCACCGGCTACGTCACCCGCGGCGGCAACCTGCTGCCCTGCCGGCTCACCACCGCACCCGCCTCATGGAGACAACTGCTGCACACCACCCACCAGGCGATGGCTGAACTGCTGACGCACCAGGATGTTCCGGCCTCGGACATCGACCACCTCAAGCGCGAACTGGGCCTGATCGGGCCGTTGTTCGAGACCGTTCTCGATCCCACCACGATCGACGGGGACCTCACCGGGGACACGACGCTGCGGGTGGGCGTCCGGCCCCACGACGGCCGACTCGTGCTGCGCTTGCGCTACCGCACCGACCGACTCGACGCCGACGCCGCCGCCCGCATCGCCGGCTATCACGTGAGGGCACTTGCGCTGATCACCGCCGACCCCGATGCAGAACACGCGCGCCAGAGCCTGCTGTCCGATGAGGAACTGCGCTTCCAGCTCGACCGAGGGGCCGGACCGAAAAGAAGGCTGCCGGACGCGAGGGTGCATGAACTGTTCGAGGACCGGGTGCGGATGCACCCGGATGCCATCGCCGCCGTGCACGCCGATGGGCAGTGGACCTATGCGGAGCTCAACGCCCGGGCAAACCGGCTGGCCCGCGCCCTCGCAGGACGCGGACTCGCGGCCGAGGATGTCGTCGCGGTGGTGACCGAACGCAACGTGGACTGGCTCGCCGCCGTCCTCGCGGTCTTCAAATCCGGAGGCGCCTACCTCCCCATCGAGCCGCACTTCCCGGCCGAACGCATCGCTGCCGTCCTCTCCCGCGCCGACTGCACCCTGGTGCTGACCGAACCCGGCAGCACCACCACCCTCGACCAGGCACTGAAGTCCCGGCCCGGCGTCGAGAGGCTCTTCGTCGAGGCGGCCTGCGAAGAAACCCACGCAGACGACGATCTCGGCATCCACGTCACGCCCGACCAACTGGCATACATCTACTTCACCTCCGGCTCGACCGGTGAGCCCAAAGGCGCCATGTGCGAACACGCCGGCCTACTCAACCACCTCTACGCCAAGATCGACGACCTCCACATCGGCGAAGGGCAGGTGGTCGTCCAGACCGCCCCGCAGTGCTTCGACATCTCCCTGTGGCAGTTGCTGTGCGCCCTGCTGACCGGTGGGCGAACCCTGCTGGTCGAACAGGACGCCATCCTCGACATCCCCCGATTCCTCGACACCGTCACCGACAACAGGGCCACCGTCGTGCAGCTCGTGCCCTCCTACCTCGAAGCCGTCCTGACCGAGCTCGAACAGCGCCCCCGGGCGCTGCCCGACCTGCGATACCTCTCGGTCACCGGGGAGGCACTGAAGAAGGAGACCGCCGAGCGCTGGTTCACCGCCCAGCCCCACATCGCGCTGGTCAACGCCTACGGGCTCACCGAGACCTCGGACGACACCACTCACGACGTCATGCACCGAGCGCCGCAACGCATCCTGCTCGGCCGCCCGGTCAACAACGTGCACGTCTACGTCGTCGACGAACACCTCGCACCCGTGCCCCTGGGCGCCCCGGGCGTGATCGCGTTCTCCGGGGTCTGTGTCGGCCGTGGATACATCAACGATCCCGAACGCACGCGAGCGGCCTACCTGGCCGATCCGCAACACGCCGGCACCCGGCTCTATCTCGGCGGCGACTACGGGCGCTGGCATCCTTCGGGGAGACTGGAGTTCCTCGGCCGCCGCGACGCCCAGGTCAAGATCCGCGGGTTCCGGATCGAGATCGGCGAGATCGAGAACGCGCTGCTGCGCCTGCCCGGTATCCGCGACGGCGCGGTGGTGGTGGCCGAACGCTCCGATCAGAGCAAGCACCTGGTCGCCTTCTACCGCGCCGCGGGGCCCGTCGACCCCAAAACCCTCGACGACCTGCTGGGTGCGTCGTTGCCCACCTACATGGTCCCGGCCACCTTCCACTGGCGCGCGAGCCTGCCGCTGACCGCCAACAGCAAGATCGACAAGAAGACACTGACGGCGCTCGCCACACAACTCGCCACCAGCGGGGACGATCACGAGGCGCCGGCCACACCGACCGAGCAGCGGCTGGCGGCCGCCTGGGGGCACGTCCTTGGCGTGCCACAGGACCACATCAAACGCCGCGACCACTTCTTCGACCGCGGCGGCACCTCCCTCTCGGCGGTGAAACTCGCCGTGGTCCTGGACCGCGCCGTGGCCCTCAAAGACGTCATCGCACACCCGGTCCTCACCGACCTCGCCGCCCTGGTCGACCACCGACGCGAGCTCCACGCAACCAAACCAGCGACCTCCCGTTGAACCGCACCACAAGGAAAAGCACCATGCCGCACCCGACACCGGCCGTCCTCACCGTGAAGCCCGAATCCCGGCACACCCCCGATCCCGCACGAAAGCGGCGAGATGAGCCCCCCCAAGACCACCCTCTCTTCCACGGCCATGGAGCCCGTCATGTCCCAGCCGCACACCGCGCCCCCGTTCGCAGTGATCTCCGGCGCCCAGGTCCAGCACGCCCTGCAGGACAGGCAAGCGCAGATCGTGGACCTCATCGAGGCCACCTACCGGCTGCACGCCGCAGGGCAGTCGGTCAACCCCCCCTCCTCCTTCCTGCGCTTCACCGACCGACCCACCTCCCGGATCATCGCGCTGCCCGCCTCGATCGGCGGAGCGGCACAGGTGGACGGCCTCAAATGGATCTCCAGCTTCCCCGACAACGTCCAGGCCGGCACCCCCAGGGCGTCCGCGGTCCTGATCCTCAACGATCACGACACCGGCTACCCCTTCGCCTGCCTGGAAAGCTCCATCATCAGCGCCACCAGAACCGCCGCATCCGCAGCACTGGCCGCCGACCACCTCACCCGCAACCGGCAACGCCCCACCCGCATCGGGTTCGTCGGTACGGGCCTGATCGCCCGCTACATCCACACCTTCCTGACCGCCGTGGGCTGGTCCTTCGACGAGACCGGCGCCCACGACCTGTCCCACCGCAGCGCAGCGGAATTCTGCGACCACCTCCAACAGACCGGCACCGCCGCACGGATCACCACACACCACAGCCCCGAGGACCTCATCCGCTCCAGCGACCTCGTCGTGTTCGCCACCGTCGCACGCCAGCCACACGTCAGCGACCCGGCCTGGTTCCACCACAACCCACTGGTTCTGCACGTGTCCCTGCGCGACCTGGCCCCGGAGATCATCCTCGCCTCAACCAACATCGTCGACGACGTCGAACACTGCCTCACCGCCGACACCTCCCCACACCTGGCCGAACAGCTCACCGGCAACCGCGGCTTCCTGCACGGCACACTCGCCGACGTCATGAGCAAACGAGTGACGCCCCCCACCGGCCGACCCGTGGTCTTCTCCCCGTTCGGCCTCGGCGTACTCGACCTCGCCGTCGGCAAATACGTCTACGACCAGACCGCCCGCTCCGGACAACTCAACGTGATCGAGGACTTCTTCCACGACCTGCGCCGCCACGGATGACCCGCCCACACCACCGTTCCCAGAGACCGAGCGGGAGTCCCGTTGCCAGGACTCATGCTCAGCCGAACGCCCCGAACAGTGTTGGGCGTTCTGGTCCCACCGCGTTCGCTCCGCGTCCGGCGCGCACGGATCGTGTCCGTGGTCCGCGGCCGGCTTTCCCCGCAGCGTCGGGAAGCCGGCCCCTCCAGAAGCGACCGCATGGAAGCAAGGCCCGCACAAGAAGACCTCCGCACTGCGCGCCGCCGGATGCGCCCGGCTCCCCCGGATGGCGGCACAACCACCGACACCGCCGCCACAAACAGCCCCCGTCACGCCCTGCGGCCCCACCACCGGCCCGCCACACGGTGGGCACCGAACCGCACACATGGGTGTGGCCGGCCGGCACGGTCACTCGACTGCGCCGGCCGGCCACACCCTCATCCGGCCACCCGACGGGCCCCGCAGCACGCCCCGGCACCGACCCTCCCCGGCTCCGTCAGGCCCCCGAAGGGGGCCTCAAGCCGTGTTGTTGCCGTTACCGCCGCCGTTGCCGTTGCCGGTATTGGCATTCCCGTTCGCGCTGCCGTTACCACTGTTGTTCCCGTTGGTGTTGTTGATCACGATGATCACACCGCCCCCGATGCATTGATGGGCGGCAGGAAATCGCCAACCGCAAGATCGAAGAGCTGCTGTGCGAATACGAGTGATGAGGCACAGAGCCATTAGCCCCCGGTCCGTATGGCCGGGGGCTTCGTCGTGTACCAGCCGCACGCCCTCGGCCTGTGGTTGCCAGTAGCACCTACCGCGTCGGGTTCCGTTCCGCCTTTCCCTGTGACGCGCCTGTGACAGTCGGCGGACACGGCCATGACGTCCGGCGAGCAATCTGGAGAAACAAGGGCAAATCGCCCTAAACGGTCAGATCCCTCACCGGAGGACAGCACCATGAGCGCCACCCTCGCCATTCCGCACATCGAAGCCCCCGCCCCCGCGCTGGCTCCGCGTGAGCGTGAGACGCTCCGGCACATCGCCGCTGGCCGTACCTACCTCCAGACCGCCCGCCACATGGGCCTCTCCACCCACACTGTGGACGCCTACCTGCGCCGTATCCGGGCCAAGCTCAACATCACCAACACCGCCGAACTGACCCGCGTGGCCATCGCCCTGGGTCTGTGACCCAGGGGGCCGCGACCGGCTCCCCGTCGACCCGCGCATGCCGGCGGCGGTGGGGGTTCTGGCGCAGTCCGCGGACCGGACGCCGGACGTCGCCGCAGCTTCTGAGGTCAAACCGTCCGCGCTTCCGTAAAACAGCTCACCGAGCGGGGAAGGTGAGTCGCAGAACGATCTCGCCGTCGTCGATCTCCCCGGTGGGCTCGAACCCGAACTTCTGATAGAAGGGCCACGGTTCGCCGTCGCCGGGCTCGTAGCTGGTCGGCAGCTCGGTGGCGCCGTCCGCGCGAACCAGAGTGGCGACCTGCATGAGCGCCTCTTGGCCGATTCCTCGCCCCTGGTACCGCTTGTCGACGAGGAGGCGCCAGAGGAAGTGTCGCCCTTTGTAAGGACCGGCCGGCGGTTTCCACGACAGCATCACGAAGCCGACTGGCTCATCGCCGCGGTACACGGCGCGGTACCAGGGATTGGCCTCCGGTTTCTTCGCCGCCTCCTTGAGTGACTGGGACACGGAGGCGACGAATTGCTTCTGGTTACGTCGGACGCGGAGGGCACGGACGGCATCCCGGTCGTCGTCGGTGATCTCCTGTAGGTGCACGCCCGGGGAACTCATGCCACACCCCTTCCGCATCCGGCAGCTGCGCCGTCCGGGCCTACGTGAAGAGCCGCCACCGGGCGGCATTCCGCGTTATCGAGGCCGTCAGGTCGGACGTCTTCGCAGCGTATTCGACACAGGCGATCTGGAGCGGGACTGGCACGCCGGGCTGTGACCGCGTCCAAGGCAGCTCCTCGCGGAGAGCAACTCGGCCTGACGTGGCGATGCGCATGCGCAGCCCCCTTCGTCAGTTAGATGGGCTGACCTGGGCAAACGCTCCAAGATCCTGTCCACAAATAGTCCACAGACCCCGTCCTAGGGCCGCTCAGCGCTGCATACGGCTGCACAAACAAGAAGACCCCGCACTCAGCGTTTTCGCTGGTGGCGGGGTCTTTTGGCACCTTCTTCGAGGTGCCCCCGGCAGGATTCGAACCTGCGCACAGCTGGCCTCTCCCACGGGTCCATATGTGCATGACCCTGTAGTCGGAGGTCGTACGTGTACCAAGTGCCGTTGACCAGGGCCTTGGCGGCGCTCGTCACAAGGAAGGGATACGTGATCTGCGCGGGGGCCTGCTGTCCTGTCGAGAGCAGCCAGTGGCGACCCACGCCCCACTCCTCATCGCTCTCGACGGTGCTGGCGATCAGGGTCGTCTTGACGCCCTCCTGCGACTGGACCGCAGAAGACCGGGCGGGGAACCTTCAAGCTTCCCGACGGGCCGCCAGTCCCCCCCAGACGCGCCGTCCGCCGCGAGGACGTCCTCGCCATCATGCAGACCGACCCCGCCCGCGACTGGCGCCCCCGCGACATCGCGACCGCGCTGCCGACCGCCACCGAGAACACCTTTGCCTTGCACATGAGCACCTGGGCCCGCAAGAACCTGCTGGTCAAGGTCCAGGGACCTACAGGCTCACCAGTTGGATTAGCGAACCGTAGTGAACCTGTGGCAGAGTGCTATGCGCAAGCCCGGCGCCCAGGCGACGTCGGGCACCCTCCTCGGTCGGGTCTTGCGGCCCGGTCGACCAGCGTCCGGAGGGACGTGCCACGCGGGCTGGCGGCTCCTGTCGTTCAGTACCAGGGCACGAAGGCGATTGGCTCCCAAGGCTGAGTAACGCTCAGGCTCGCTGCCAATCAGAGACGCTCCCCGTCCCACCCCGGCTCGCAGTCCCGCACACCCACCTTCACGGTGAACCCTCCAACGGCCCAAGCCGCTTGACAAACAGCCGCAGACCCTTCCTTTCACGGTATTGCCATGCTCGACGACCGGAGTGTCGGTCACGACCCGCTCACAACCGGCCACCGACGGCTTCTAACAGCCCGGCGGGTTCTGGGGGCCCGCGCAGTCCGCGCTCAGCGATTCCGCCGTGGCCTTCGTTGTCTGAGGCATTGCTTCAGCACTCGTCACGCCCACCGCTCCGGCGAGCAGCGCAGCAACGCAAAACGCACCGACGAGGTGTCGGATGCGCTTCCGGACGCCTGTCACCATGATGATCCCCCTTGGCTTGGGGTGATGGATTACTCCTGATTTGTCAGATTAGTACTACAGCTTGGTGCCGCAGTCGGACCGCTGTCAACGGCCTGGAGGTGGGGCGGGTGCGGTAGTGGGGCGGTCTTTGCGGGCCGTCCCGCGATCGTGTGCCCCTGCCGCATGTAGTGGCGACACTCCGGACAGCCCACCCACGTGATCGATGACAACTGGACCCCTCCCACGCGACGGTCCCACAGACAGAGACGAGGAAGATCCACAAGGGAAACACCTCGTCCCTGCCCGCCTACGACCCGAGGATCCCTGGAGAACCCGACCCCAGCGTCGGGCCGCAGCCATCCCTCCCCCGGCGACCAACAGCCGAAAACCACCGGCCCACCGCGACCAACTCGACTCCGCCGCCCCAAGCGAAAAGGGGAGGCTCACCAGTTGGATGAGCGAAGCGTAGTGAACCTGTGGCAGAGTGCTACGCGCACGCTCGGCGCCCAGGCGACGTCGGGCACCCTCCTCGGTCGGGATCTTGCGGCCCGGTCGACCAGCGTCCGCAGGGACGTGCCACCCGGGCTGGCGGCTCCTGTCGTTCAGTACCAGGGCACGAAGGCGATTGACTCCCAAGGCTGAGCAACGCTCAGGCTCGCTAAGCCAATCAGAGACGCTAGAACTTGATCACCGACACCGAGGCCGAGCCGGAGTTGGCCGTGTAGGCCCGGCGTCCGTCCGGGGAGACCACCACCCACACCGGGTACCTGTCGACATCGATGGGGTTGCCCACGGTGCGGTTGGTGGCGGTGTCGATCACCGACACCGAATCCGAGCCGGCATTGGCCACGTAGGCCCGGCGTCCGTCCGGGGAGACCGCCACCCCGACTGGCATCTTGCCGACACCGATGGGGTTGCCCACGGTGCGGTTGGTGGCGGTGTCGATCACCGACACCGAATCCGAGCCGGAGTTGGCCGTGTAGGTCCGGCGTCCGTCCGGAGAGACCGCCACCCCGACTGGCTTCTTGCCGACACCGATGGGGTTGCCCATGGTGCGGTTGGTGGCGGTGTCGATCACCGACACCGAATCCGAGCCGGCATTGGCCACGTAGGCCCGGCGTCCGTCCGGGGAGACCGCCACCCCGTACGGCTTCTTGCCGACACCGATGGGGTTGCCCATGGTGCGGTTGGTGGCGGTGTCGATCACCGACACCGAATCCGAGCCGGAGTTGGCCGCGTAGACCCAGCGTCCGTCCGGGGACACCGCCACCCCGACTGGGTCCTTGCCGACACCGATGGGGTTGCCCACGGTGCGGTCGGTGGCGGTGTTGATCACCGATACCGAAGCCGAGCCGTAGTTGACCGTGTAGGCCCGGCGTCCGTCCGGGGACAGCGCCACCCCCTGCGGCTTGTCGCCGACGGGAATGGGGTTGCCCACGGTGCGGTTGGTGGCGGTGTCGATCACCGACACCGAAGCCGGGCCGAAGTAGTTGGTCGCGTAGGCCCGGCGCCCGTTCGGCGACACCGCCACCCCGCCCGGAAGGTTGCCGACCTGGATCGAGGACACGGACGGAACGGTGGGACCCGAGGAACGGGACTGTGCCAGGTAGATGCCGCCGCCCGCCGCGGCAAGCGCCGCCAGCGCCACCCCCGCAATGAGCCTGGCCCGTCGGTTTCTGAGCCGCGGCGGGCGGGGCCGCGGCCGGGCCTCGTCCCCTTTGCGCGGCAGCGGTTCCAGGGGCGGGCCGGTCGGTTCCTCCGGCTTGGCCCGCGGTAGGAGCTCGGTCGGCGGGGCCGATTCCTGGGGGCGCGGCCGCTTCGAGGCGGGGGGCTCGGGCGGGGATATGACCGGGGGGAGAGCTGGTTGCTGCCCAGGAGGAGGGTGGGGCTGGGCGGCGATGGGTGTGAGCTGCTGGGTGGCCTCGTCGCCGTCCATCCTGTCCTCGGGGTCTTTGGCCAGCAGCCCGAGGAGGACCGGGGTCAGTTCCCCGGCCCGGCGAAGCGGGGTGCACGGCTCGAACAGCAGGGCGCTGAGCGTGGTGAGGGCGCTGTCACGGTCGAAGGGGCCGATCCCCTCGACCGTGAAATACAGGGTGGCGCCGAGTGAGAACAGGTCGGCGGCTGGGGTGGGTGCCGCGCTGCGGGCCCGTTCGGGGGCCATGAAGCGCGGGGTGCCGAGGATCTCCAGGGTGGCGGTCAGGCGGGTTTCTCCGGAGCTCGGCTCCAGCGAGATGCCGTAGTCGGTCAGCAGCACTTGGCCGCCGCCCTCCGTGGTGCAGGAGGGCTGCGGGCCAGGTTGGGTCAGCAGGATGTTGGCGGGTTTGACGTCCCGGTGCAGGATGCCGAGCCGGTGGCCCTCCAGCAGGGCGTCGAGGACCGCCAGCCCGATCCGGGCGACGTCGGCGGGCGGCAGCGGCCCCTGCTCGCGCACCACCGCCTCCAGGTCCATGGCGCCGGGGACGAACTCCATGACGATCCACGGCAGGCCGTCGGCCTCCACGATGTCGTACACGGTGACGACATGGGGGTGGTTGCGCAGCCGGGCGGCGTGCTGCGCTTCGCCGCGGGCCCGCGCGATCCGGGCGCCCACCTCGTGTTCCGGGACGTCCGGCGGCAGGACGATCTCCTTGAGCGCGACCTCACACGCCAGGTCCTGGTCGTACGCCAGCCACACCCGTCCCATGCCACCGGTACCGAGCCGGCGCAGAAGCCGGTAACGTCCGGTGATCACGCGCCCGGCGGCCTCTTGCGCTCCTGTCATGGCACTCCTCTTGCAGGACGGCCAGCAGGGGGTTCCTCGGCGAGCATTGAAGGGGCCCTCTCCACGTATCGCATATCGCCTGAAGAGTGGCAAGTCACCCAGAACGGGCGTAGCCCGCGGATGTTCCGCGCGGCGGTGTCGGGATCAGGAGCGGGAAAGCGCGATCGCCGAGAAATTTTCATTCCTGTGGATCGGTTGAGGTTGTGCATGCCGTGAGAGAGTGCAGGCGTTCGATGAGCTGACCGCATTCGAAGCGGGTTCCGGCGTTGATGGAAGTAGGGAAAGTTCCACCGCTCGTGCAGCGCCGGTTTTCAAGAGCGTTGCGGTTGTACTACCTCTGGGCCCGGTGACCTGCTGAAACGGCATGCAATGTACCGCCGGTGGACCCTTCTCGGTAACGTCTCGTGACGGTTGGTGATCTTCGTTCGGGTAGTGCGGCCGTGCTCGAGCTGGAGCAGGACGAGGTCGGCGGGGACGAAGCCCGGGCGTAAGGGGCTGACTGTCGACGATCCTGAAAACCGTCGTGGCGCAAGCCACCGTGGGTTCAAATCCCACACCCACCGCGCAGGTGAACGGCCCCTGACCAGTAGAGAGATGGTCGGGGGCCATCGTGCCGGGCGGCGCCCGTCCGCCACCGCGATTCCCCGTGGTTCCCCGTGCGATCGGGCACGGATGGGGCACGGCACCTTCTGATCCGTAGCTCTATGTGGATGGGTCGCGAACGGTCGTACCGGCTGCTTTACAGCCCCAGAGGGACGCTATCGGACGGGGTCGGTCGCTGCGGTTGCTGTACTTCGTTGCTGTAGAGCGTCTCTGATTGGCTTAGCGAGCCTGAGCGTTACTCAGCCTTGGGAGCCAATCGCCTTCGTGCCCTGGTACTGAACGACAGGAGCCGCCAGCCCGCGTGGCACGTCCCTCCGGACGCTGGTCGACCGGGCCGCAAGACCCGACCGAGGAGGGTGCCCGACGTCGCCTGGGCGCCGGGCGTGCGCGCAGCGCTCTGCCACAGGTTCACTACGCTTCGCTCATCCAATTGGTGAGCCTGTTGGCGCTAAGAACCGATGAGCTCGCCGAGCGACCCAAGATCGGGGCTCCGACGCGAGGGTGTGGACCCCGACCGGCGTGGAGGCGAGACCTGCCCGGCCAATGTCTGAAGAGTTGAGGAGCACCCGGAGCTTGAGCGATTACTCCCAGCCCTTACGGCTTCTTGCAGCTGCCCGGGGCGTCACCTTCGCCCATGTCCATGTTGGCGCTGACTTCGGTGTCCGAGTCGAAGTTACGGATGAGTACGACGCTTCGCTCGGGAAGTCGTCCGAGAGCGAACTTGCACAGCTCCATGAGGTTCCCCTCCGTAACGTGCGCCTCGAACTCCGCTTCCTTGACGGAGGAGATCCCGTGCTCCTCCCAGTACTTGACGGCGTCCGCAGGATCGGCGTCGGCACCCAACTCCGTCAGCGCGCCGCCGAGCTCCTCGGCCGATGCGTCGTGGTACTTGCTGTACTTGACGTAGGTCAGACCAGGAAACGTGCGGCTCGTGACCCATGCGGGCACGTCGGTGTTTCCCTCAATCTTCTCCACGGACTTCATCTCCGCCGCTGGCACTGCCGGTTCGGCCTTCGGCTGCGAGCCCTCCCCCGAGCACGCGCTGACGAGAGCAGTCAGAACTACCGCGCCGACCACTGAGAACACCCGTCGCATACCAACCCCTCGTGAAGATCGCATCGGAAGGCAAGCGTCGGCACGTGACGATTGCAGTTGTCTCTGACCTACGTCGCCCCCGGCCGGGCTGAAAGACCGCCCTCAACTGGGAGCTGTACGACGCTGAACGACGTCACGCGCTTGCACTCTGCCTGCGGAGAGGAGATGCGACTCCTGGAGGAGTCGCCGGCCGAAAGTCCGGGGCTGATGTGCTGCGCGCCTCGCCCGGGAGTGTCTAATCAACGGCGGATCTGCTGATCAAGGGAGAGACGCCACGTGAGCGAGATGACGATGGAGCAAGGGTCCGTGGAGGAGTCGGCAGGCAATGCGACGCCATCGGCCGCGTCGGACGAACAGCTCGTCGCGATGCTCGTTGACCGGGCACGTAGTGAGGGACTGCAACTGACTGGCGAGGGCGGGCTGTTGCAGATGCTGACCAAGCGGGTGCTGGAGTCCGCCCTGGAAGGCGAGATCACCGATCACCTCGGCTACGAGAAGCACGATCCGGCCGGGAAGAACAACGGCAACAGCCGCAACGGCACCCGGGCGAAGACCGTACTGACCGACATCGGTCCGGTGGAGGTGAAGGTGCCCCGCGACACCGCCGGCAGCTTCGAGCCGCAGATCGTCAAGAAGCGGCAGCGCCGCCTGACCGGTGTCGACGAGATGGTGCTGTCCCTGTCCGCGAAGGGTCTCACCCACGGGGAGATATCGGCTCATCTCGCCGAGGTGTACGGCGCCGAGGTGTCCAAGCAGACCATCTCCACCATCACTGACAAGGTGATGGACGGCATGGCCGAATGGCAGAACCGGCCGCTCGACCGCGTCTATCCGGTCCTGTTCGTGGACGCTATCAATGTCAAAATCCGCGACGGTCAGGTCGCGAACCGCCCCATCTACGTCGTGATGGCCGTGACCGTGGACGGCACCCGCGACATCCTCGGCATCTGGGCCGGTGACGGCGGCGAGGGCGCGAAGTACTGGCTGCACGTGTTCACCGAGTTGAAGAACCGCGGCCTGGACGACGTGCTGACCTCATGTATTCAGCTATGAAGTGGAACTGACGCCCTGACAGCAGAAGGGTGCCTCTCACCTGCGATGATCTGGATTGCCTAGATCAAGAACGTCGCGAGGAAGAGGCACCCGGAAGGTGAAGAGTACCCGCTGGGACCACCGGCTCGGCGTGCGGGCCGACGACCGCAACCTCGTGGGGCACGCCGGCGTCGTGCTCCTGCGCAGGATCGCTGACAAGACCGGACTGACCACGGCCCTGGCCCGAGCCCTGCCCCAGGGAACCGGGCCGGGCTGGCGTGACCGCGGCGAGGCCCTGGTCATGCTCGCCTGCGCGATCATGCTCGGCGCCACCAACGTCCTGGAGGCCGAACAACTCCAGCACCACTGGCGGCGATTGTTCCCGCGCCCGATCTCAGACAGCACCCTGCGCCGCGCCCTGGAGGCGATCGACGGCCCGGCGGCGGCGCGGGTTGAGCGCGTCCGCGCTGCGATACGACGCGTGGTGTGGACGATGCTCGCCCTGCGCCCCGGGGGCTTTCCCTGGATCTCGGTGTGCGGGCGGGAGCTGGCCGGCTGGTACGTCCTGGATCTCGACGCGACCATCGTGACCTGCAGCAGCCGAAAGGAGGGGGCGGCCGGCACGTTCAAAGGCAGCTATGGGCATCATCCGCTGGGGGCGTGGGTGGCCAATACCCGCGAGTGCGCGGCGATGCTACTGCGGTGTGGCAACGCCGCCGCCAACGACGTCGCCGACCACAAGAGCGTCCTGGCCGCAGCTCTGCGCCAGCTACCGCTGCCCATATGGTCGAAGCTGCTGATCCGGATCGACGGTGCGGCCTTCAGCCACGCCCTCCTCGAGCACCTGCAGGCGCTGACCACCAGCCGGCGCCGCGTGCGCTGGGTGACCGGCTGGGCGATCAACACCGCGGACGAGCGGGCGATCGCGCTGCTGCCCGAGCAGGTGTGGACTTGCGCGCTGCGGCAGGACGGCCAGGTGCACGAGATCAAGGGCCCCGACGGCGAGTGGCTGTCTTACCAGGTCGCCGAGCTGACCGGGGTGCGCGACCTGACCGGCTGGCCCGAGGGGATGCGGCTGATCGTGCGCCGGGTAAAACCCTCGCGCCGGGATGCGAAGAAGCTGACCGCCTTCGAGAAGCGCACCGGCTGGCGCTACCAGATCATCGCCACCAACATCCCCGCCCACCACGGGCTTTCCGGGGTGCCAGCCTCCGGGCAGATGTGGTTCGTCGATGCCTTGTATCGCGATCACGCTGAGGTGGAGGACCGCGTGAAAGCAATCAAGCGGGTCGGGCTCGCCCTGCTGCCCTCGAAGTCCTGGCAGCTCAACGCCGCCTGGATCCTGGCCGCCGCCCTCGCGGCAGACCTCGACGCCTGGATGCGACTCCTCCTCCTGCATGACGAGCCGGAGCTGGCCGGTGCCGAGCCGGAGACGATCCGGATGAAGCTGTACCACCTGCCCGCCCGCCTCACCGCCCATGCCCGCCGACGCACCCTCCAACTCGACCGCACCTGGCCATGGGCGGCCGCGTTCGCCACCGCCTGGCAGCGCACCACCGAACTCCCGGCCGCCCCCTGACGGCTGGTCACCACCCCGACGAGGACCAGGAAGGAGAAGACCCGCACCACCCTCGGGTCCGTGGAACCCGACGCCCCCGCAGCGTCATGCGACGGCCCACCCCGACACGGCACGGGACATAACGGGCAGACAGCCGCCCATGGCGAGGCCGTCACGCCGCAGAACAATCGAGGCTGATGCTGGTCTGCGACGGACTCAAGGGCCTCCCCGAGGCCGTGGAGACCGTCTGGCCTCGCACGATTGTCCAAACGTGTGTGGTTCACCTGCTGCGGAATTCGTTCCGTTACGCCGCCCGCCAGGACTGGGACAAGGTTGCCAAGGCCCTCAAGCCCGTCTACACCGCTCCCAGCGAGGACGCGGCGACGGAGCGGTTCCTGGAGTTCCAGGAGTCCTGGGGCCAGAAGTATCCAGCGATCGTGAAGCTGTGGTCGGACGCCTGGGCCGAGTTCGTGCCCTTCCTCTCCTTCGACGTCGAGATACGCAAGGTCATCTGCAGCACGAACGCGATCGAGAGCGTCAACGCCCGCATACGCAAGGCCGTTCGCGCCCGCGGACACTTCCCCAACGAGGCCGCCGCCCTCAAGTGCATCTACATGGCGCTGATGAGCCTGGACCCGACCGGGAAGGGCCGCAAGCGGTGGACCATGCGCTGGAAGGCCCCACTCAACGCCTTCCAGATCGCCTTCGAGGGCCGCCTGACCCCGAGCAACAACTGACCGCTCAACAACCAAGATCAGCCGTTAAATTGACACACCCCCTCGCCCACCTGTTCAGACAACAGAGAGCCCCCGTGCATGACGTGGGGATTCCGCTAAAGCGAGTCACAAGAAGCGAACTCGCGCTCTCAGCTTGGGAAGCTTAGGTGGTCCTAAGAGATATCCCGTAATGCGGTTCGGTGCGTGCCTCACCACCTCCGGGGCTTCAGTTAGCTGATGTCGATCTTGAGGTTGTGAAGCGCCGCGACGCCGGCGACGGCGTGGTTGATGGCGTCGCCGCGGCGGCGGCATTGCCGCAGGATTTGATGGTCTTTGAGGCGTGCGATGATGTGTTCGGCTACTGCTCGCCGTTTCCGGAACCGTTTGTAGGTCCGATCTTTGATGATGCGGCCGTCTGGTCCGCGACGTGGTGTTCTGATGTGAGCGCAGCCGCGGTAGCCGCCGTCGCCGGCGAGCCGCGGGTGAGCTGGAAGGGTCCGGCCGAGAGTTTCCCGGAAGACGACGATGTCGTTGCGGTTCCCTGGCCATGCGTCACCGAGTGCGACGATGCGTCTATCCTGGGCCCGGCAGACGACCTGCACGTTGACGCTGTGCCGGTAGTTCTTGCTTTTCGCGGTGTGGGTGTGGTCGTGGACGGGGATGAGGGTGCCGTCGACGACCCACAGCT
This sequence comes from Streptomyces sp. CA-106110, assembly GCF_050936285.1. Lineage (NCBI taxonomy): Bacteria > Bacillati > Actinomycetota > Actinomycetes > Kitasatosporales > Streptomycetaceae > Streptomyces > Streptomyces sp. CA-106110. Next base: position 745,301 of record NZ_JBNJNB010000002.1, read on the forward strand.
CCCGCCGGTCACCCGGGGGCGGCCCCAGGAGTTCCCCAAGGAGCGGTGCGAGAGGGGAAATCACGCGGTGCACGGTGGAGTCGGTTGTTTCGAACAGTGACGCCAACTGCTGCATTGTGAGGTTGGTCCGGTAGGCGAGGACGAGCAGCAGGACCCGGTCGGGGAACGCAAGCGCCCAGTTCCGGCCGTGGTCGACGTCTGGTCTCCGCTCCCACAGCTGCTCGACGAGGTGCTGCATCTGTGGCCCGGTGAGCCCGGTCCAGGCGCGGAGTTCAACGCTCGTGCAGCGGGCCAGAGTCAGGCGCATAAGGGCACCTTACGAGTTGGTGCGCGATTGAGGTCGGGTCGTGTTGGCCTGGCGGGTTGGCTGGTGGATGATCACCGCTCGGCGGTGCGGTCGGAGACCAGGCTGGCGATGGCCAGGTGGGTCTCGTCGTAGTACTCGCGGCGTCCGATCCAGCGCTGGAGGGACCGCCACTGCTTGTGCTCGGCGTTGGCGTGCTCGACTGGAATCCGCTCGGAGGACTGCTTCTTGCGAGCGGCCTCCCAGACAGCTACTTCTTCGGGCGGGGAATCCTTCTTCGGCTTCAGCGGCGGGGCTTCGACCTGGTTGGGAAACTGTTTGGCCAGGCCTCGGTATCCGGCGTCCACCTTGGCCTTCACCTGGGGGAACTGCTCGAACAGGTCCGAGATGCCTTCGGTCTTCAGCGCGGTCTGATCGTGCATACGGCCGGGCCGGATGGCCCCGGTCCACAGGGTGCGGCCCTTCTCGTCGCTGATGACGCTGGCCTTCTTGGTGTTCTGCTTCATCTTGCCGGAGACGAACGCCCGGCGGCCGGGCTTGTTCGCCCGGGGGCGGCGTACACGGACCTCGGTACCGTCGATCCGCAGTTCCACACCGTGGGAGGCGGCGTAGGCGAAGACATCAGCCAGGGAGCGAAGCCGCAGGTCGGGGCCATCGGGGATAGCGAAACCGCGGGCGGCGAGCAGGGGGCGTACCTCGTGAACGGCGCGGGTGATCGTGGAGCGGTCCACGCCGTAGAACACGGCGAGGGCGGCGTGCGGGAGTTGGAAGCGCAGGACGACCAGGGTGGCAATGACCCGGTCGGTGAAGACCAGTTCGTGGTCGGGGCCGGCTCCTGCGGCGCGCTGCCGGTCGTGGCCTCGGCGTTCGCGCAGCCGGGACTCCTCACGGGCCGTCCACGGGTCGGCCAGCTCCACAATCAGCTTGCTTAAGCGGCGGCGCGGGATCCCCGTACAGATACGATGCCTCAAGGCCGTGCGGGCCCATCCTGACGTCACAATCATGATCGTCCCGCACGGCCGTTCGCGTACCTAGGCAGGGGGTGTCAGCTATCGCGCACCAAGCCGTTAGGGCGCGCAGAGAATCAACATGCTGGTTTGATCTTCGTTGGTGGCTGGTTGCCGTACCTGTCGAGGTGGGTAGCCAGGTCCGTTGGGGTGCGGAATCTGGCTGTCGACGGCGGGATCGTGTGGCCGGCCTCGGCCAGGAGGGGTCGCACTTCCTGGACAGCGCGGGTGAGGGTGCTTCTGGTGACGCCGAAGAGCTGGGCAAGCAAGTCATGGGTGCCGATCTTGCGCTGGTAGAGCACGGTGGCCAGGATCCGGTCGGCGTCGGAGAGCTTGTCCTTGGCCCCTGCGCCGCGTGTTCGGTGTCGTTCGCCGCCCCGTCGCTCGTGGCGGAGCCGCTCGCGCTGTTCGGCCAGGGCAGGGATCAGATCGTTGAGCAGGGTGTCCAGTTCGACGAAGGTCATGCCGGTCAGCTCAGGGTCCCAGAGCATGGAGCCGTCGATGCGAGCCGGTGCTGCAGCCGGCCGGGCGACGGTCGCGGGATCCGTCCTCGGGCCGGGAGTGGGCGGGGCATCGGCGGGGTGGAGCGTGTAGTTCCAGTCTCCGTGGAAGCGGTGCCTGCTCATCGCCAGGGCGTCGATCTCGGCGTCGGTGACTTTGATGCCGGTGTCGTAGGTGTTGGTGTCGAGTGCGGCCTCGACCCGGAGCCCGGTGCCGGTGGTGGTGGCTGCGATGGTATTCACGATGACGTCGTGGCTGGTCAGCGGTCTGCCGCGCCAGTTCATGGAGATGTGGGAGAACAGCCGGTGCTCCACTCTGTTCCATTTCGATGTGCCGGGCGGCATGTGGCAGACCGTGATCTGCAGGCCGGTCTCGGCCGCGAGGGCTGCGAGTTCGGTCTTCCATGCGCGGGTGCGGTAGCCATTGGAGCCGCCGGCGTCCGCGGTGATCAGCAGCCGTGCGGCATGCGGGTAGTCGTGCCGGCCACGGGCATGCCACCAGCGGCCAATCGAAGCGACCGCGAAGGCCGCGGTGTCGTGGTCGCACCCGACGTTGACCCAGCCGGTGTTCGCCGTGATGTCGTAGATCCCGTAGGGGATCGCCTTGCCCGGCCCCTGCCGGTCGAGGAAGTCGTGCGTCTTGACCTGCACCGGCTCGCCCTGAGGCTGCCACTCACGCCCAGCGTTCTTGTACTCGCCGACCAGCTCTTTCTTCTTCGTGTCCACGCTGATCACCGGATCCCCGGCGTCTCGGTGATCGCGGGCCTGTTCGTTGATGTAGCGGAACTGCGCGTCGCGGTCGGGATGCTGGCTGCCCTCGATCGTCTTGGCGTTGGCCTGCAGACTGAAGCCCTCCTCGCGCAGCAGGTCACCGACGGTGTCCGCCGAAACGCGATGGCCCTGCCGAGTGAGTTCACCGGCGAGTTTGCGCGTCGACTTCGTCGTCCAGCGCAGCGGCGACATCGGATCCCCACGCATATCCGGCTCGACCAGCGCCAACAGCGCAGGACGCAACCCCTCGTCCACCTCGGCCGCCCTCTTACGCCCGCCGCCGGGGCGGCGGACCCGTCCCGAAGGCTCCGCACCCGCCTCCAGCTCGTCGACGCCCTTGCGGACGGTGGTCTCGCTGACCCCGGCCGCCTGCGCGACCGCCCGGATCCCGCCGTGTCCCAGGATCCGGGCCTCGGTTCCCATCAGCAGACGGCGCTGACGCTCGTCCAGGTGCGGAACCAACACCGCTAATCTCACAAAGAGTTGATCACGAGTCTCCTGCGATATGGCCATATCACATCAACGAGCCAGATCCACGGAAGCAACACCTTGATTCTCTGCGCGCCCTTAGGGCGCGCAGAGAATCAACATGCTGGTTTGATCTTCGTTGGTGGCTGGTTGCCGTACCTGTCGAGGTGGGTAGCCAGGTCCGTTGGGGTGCGGAATCTGGCTGTCGACGGCGGGATCGTGTGGCCGGCCTCGGCCAGGAGGGGTCGCACTTCCTGGACAGCGCGGGTGAGGGTGCTTCTGGTGACGCCGAAGAGCTGGGCAAGCAAGTCATGGGTGCCGATCTTGCGCTGGTAGAGCACGGTGGCCAGGATCCGGTCGGCGTCGGAGAGCTTGTCCTTGGCCCCTGCGCCGCGTGTTCGGTGTCGTTCGCCGCCCCGTCGCTCGTGGCGGAGCCGCTCGCGCTGTTCGGCCAGGGCAGGGATCAGATCGTTGAGCAGGGTGTCCAGTTCGACGAAGGTCATGCCGGTCAGCTCAGGGTCCCAGAGCATGGAGCCGTCGATGCGAGCCGGTGCTGCAGCCGGCCGGGCGACGGTCGCGGGATCCGTCCTCGGGCCGGGAGTGGGCGGGGCATCGGCGGGGTGGAGCGTGTAGTTCCAGTCTCCGTGGAAGCGGTGCCTGCTCATCGCCAGGGCGTCGATCTCGGCGTCGGTGACTTTGATGCCGGTGTCGTAGGTGTTGGTGTCGAGTGCGGCCTCGACCCGGAGCCCGGTGCCGGTGGTGGTGGCTGCGATGGTATTCACGATGACGTCGTGGCTGGTCAGCGGTCTGCCGCGCCAGTTCATGGAGATGTGGGAGAACAGCCGGTGCTCCACTCTGTTCCATTTCGATGTGCCGGGCGGCATGTGGCAGACCGTGATCTGCAGGCCGGTCTCGGCCGCGAGGGCTGCGAGTTCGGTCTTCCATGCGCGGGTGCGGTAGCCATTGGAGCCGCCGGCGTCCGCGGTGATCAGCAGCCGTGCGGCATGCGGGTAGTCGTGCCGGCCACGGGCATGCCACCAGCGGCCAATCGAAGCGACCGCGAAGGCCGCGGTGTCGTGGTCGCACCCGACGTTGACCCAGCCGGTGTTCGCCGTGATGTCGTAGATCCCGTAGGGGATCGCCTTGCCCGGCCCCTGCCGGTCGAGGAAGTCGTGCGTCTTGACCTGCACCGGCTCGCCCTGAGGCTGCCACTCACGCCCAGCGTTCTTGTACTCGCCGACCAGCTCTTTCTTCTTCGTGTCCACGCTGATCACCGGATCCCCGGCGTCTCGGTGATCGCGGGCCTGTTCGTTGATGTAGCGGAACTGCGCGTCGCGGTCGGGATGCTGGCTGCCCTCGATCGTCTTGGCGTTGGCCTGCAGACTGAAGCCCTCCTCGCGCAGCAGGTCACCGACGGTGTCCGCCGAAACGCGATGGCCCTGCCGAGTGAGTTCACCGGCGAGTTTGCGCGTCGACTTCGTCGTCCAGCGCAGCGGCGACATCGGATCCCCACGCATATCCGGCTCGACCAGCGCCAACAGCGCAGGACGCAACCCCTCGTCCACCTCGGCCGCCCTCTTACGCCCGCCGCCGGGGCGGCGGACCCGTCCCGAAGGCTCCGCACCCGCCTCCAGCTCGTCGACGCCCTTGCGGACGGTGGTCTCGCTGACCCCGGCCGCCTGCGCGACCGCCCGGATCCCGCCGTGTCCCAGGATCCGGGCCTCGGTTCCCATCAGCAGACGGCGCTGACGCTCGTCCAGGTGCGGAACCAACACCGCTAATCTCACAAAGAGTTGATCACGAGTCTCCTGCGATATGGCCATATCACATCAACGAGCCAGATCCACGGAAGCAACACCTTGATTCTCTGCGCGCCCTTAGAACGCCAAGCACGTCCGTCGCCCAGCCGTTGTCAGTGGGCGTCTGTAGCTTTGGACTTGCTTGCCGAAGCTGCCAAGTTCCGGACAGGTCGTCGCCGTTGCCGTAGACAAAGGAGGTGGGATGCCGTGAGTGCAGAGCTGCTCGACCCGGTATCTGCCTCTGACGTGTCTGCCCGCCGGTTCCGTGGGAAGAACAAAGGCAAGCGGTGGACGCGTGGCGACGGCACCGAGCTCGCGGTAATCCGGCTGCCGCTCGAGGTGAGAAGACTCGACAGCCAGTTGCGAGTAGAGCAACTGTACTGGGCGATGTGGTCGGTCAAACGCGCGCTGCAGCGCGATGCCCGGGCCGCGGTCGACGCGTACTGGGCCGGGGACGTGCGCCGCGATGTCGACGCGAAAGGGTGGCGTGTCGAGCTGGGCCTGTCCCGTGCGGGCATGGAACGCCGCGGGTACCGACACATGGAACGCTCCCGGCATCTGGGCCGGCACGTCACCAAAGCTCTGGTGATGCATCAGGCCGACGAGGTGTGGGAAGGCGTCAGTCGGCACCTGTTCCCCGATGAGTCCGGTCGCCGGTTCGGGCGGCCGAGGACCGGCACCTGGTGGGACTACACCCGCATCCCCGGCCGTGCCCGCTCGCACACCACGGCCCGCAAGTGGGAGACGTTCCCTCTGCACGGCACCCTTGCCGGGCATCTGGACGCCTACCGGCACCGGGACCTCGACCAGGCCATCACCACCCCGGAGCAGGCAGCCGGGCTGCCGCCGACCACGAGTGTTCTCGCGCAACCGCGGCGCATGCCCCAACCCACCAGGCCCCGCCGAGTGGAGACCGGCGACGTCAGCGCGAAGGGAAAACCAAAAACCCGGGCTGCGACATGGTGGGACCACACCGGCCCGCTCGCCCTGGTGTTCACCGGCGGCGCCGACTCCCAGCGCGGCGACCTCGTCCTGCCCGTGCGGCTGCCTTCCGGGGCCGGCCGCTGGCCGCGGCTGGTGCACTTCTTGAACAACCCAGAAACCTGGCACACGGTGGACCTGGTCCGCCGCCGAGACGCCTCGTCTCCTGGTGGGTGGGCATACGAGGCGCACCTGATGGTCCTCACCAGCGGATACGCGTCCCCAGCCACGAAGGCCCGGCGGGCTGCCGCAGCCGACCTGAACCGGGTCGGTGGGATCGACGGCAACGTCTCCAACCTGTCCGTCGTCTCCTTCCCAGACACCTTCGACCCCGCAGACGGACAGGTGCACTCGACCCGGGTCGAGCTCACCGACGCCGAGAGGGCCGCACTCGAAAAGGCCCGCCGCAAGGAACGGGGCCGCAAACGTGCCCTCGACCGGTCCCGCCGCGCCACCAACCCAGGCCAGTACGCGCCGTCGAAACGCCGGCAGGCCCGAGCCGCACGACGCAAGACCGCCGGACTCCCGGAACGGCACGTTCACGTTCCGGGCGGCGCGCGGGCGGCGAACAAGGCCGGAGTGCCAAAACAGGCGTACCGCAGGGACACCCTCTCGGCCGGCTACCGCCTTGACCGGGCCAGGCTCGCCGAGGCCGCGGCCACCACCGCCGCAGCGAAAGACCACCGCGCACGGCGAATCGCTGAGCGGATCGTTGGCGCTCATGGTGCCAACCTGACCGTCGAGGACTGCGACATCCGCACCTGGTTCCGGCTGTGGGGCCGCGCCCTGCAAGCCACCACACCTGGCCGGCTCATCGCCGCGATCGGCAAAGAATGCGAGAAGACCAGCGGCCGCCTGCTGCGCGCGTCGACCTTCACCACGAAGCTGTCCCAGACCTGCCTGTGCGGCGACCAGGTGCGGAAAAGCCTCGCCGACCGGGCGCACACCTGCACCTCCTGCGGCCTGGTCGCCGACCGCGACATGGTCTCCGCCGCACTCGCCGCGCACGTCCGGGTTCAAAACCCGGACGATCCCAGCACTGCGGGCCTGGACACCGTCCAGGCCCGCACCACACAGATCTTGTTCTCACCAGGGCTGCAAGAAGCCCTGTCGAGTCAACCGCAGCGCGGTGGCCGCCCCAGCAGGGGCCGCACCCACGCGGCAGCCCACGGTCCGGGAATCCCCGGCCGGCAGGCCTCTGCTCGACGAAACACCACCGACCGGCACCGGCCCACCCCGAATGAGACCCGACCCGCGAATCAGCGGCACAAGGACCACGTCGGAACAGCCGCCCGCGCAGGAAACACCGCAGCCCGCGGCGGTATCCCTGCGCGGGAACCGATCGGGTGGCATCCCAATACGGGATGACTCTTAGAGCCCGTGAACAAACTGATCGTTGTCGGCGGGTGGGAATCGGTGAAGTGACGTGAACGACCAGGACCTCTTGGTAGCAACTGCGGTGTCGAAGCCCAGTCGCGCCAAGAGGTCCTGTCATGCCGTTGTACGCCCCTGCCGCCACCGCTGTCACCCCAGACGGGCAAGGTCACTGCCCCTGCCTGGCCTGCCGGTTCGGGCACGGTCGCCGTCATCCGGCCCGGCCCCGCCGCTACACCTCAGACACCACGGATGCGGAGTGGCAGGTCATCGCTTCGGTACTGCCGTGGCCGGCATGGCTGGACGGCAATGGCGGGCGGCCGGAGGAGTACTGCCGTCGGCTGATCGTGGACGCGATCTTCTACGTCGCGGACAACGGCAACAAGTGGCGCAACCTGCCAGGCGACTTCCCGCACTGGCGCACGGTGCACACCATCTTCACCCGGTGGTGGCAGGACGGAAGCGTCGACGCCATCCACAACGACCTGCGTGACGAGGTCCGCCGATCCGAGGGCCGGGACACCGACCCGACCGCCGCGATCATCGACTCGCAGTCGGTACGCGCTGCGGAGACGGTCGGCGCCGACAGCCGCGGGTACGACGCGGGCAAGAAGGTGGCAGGCCGCAAGCGCCACGTGATCGTGGACACGATCGGCTTGCTCCTCGTCGTCATGGTCACCAGCGCGAGCGTGCAGGACCGCGACGGCGCCCGCCCCTCGCTGACGCACCTGCGTGACCTCTTCGAATCAATCAGCCTGGTCTGGGCCGACGGCGGCTACGCCGGGAAACTCGTCACCTGGGCCAAGAAGAAGCTCCAGCTCACGATCGAGATCGTCAAGCGCAACGACGACGTCAAGGGCTTCGTGGTACTGCCACGCAGGTGGGTGGTTGAGCGCACGCTGTCGTGGATCTTCCAGCGCCGCCGCTGCGTACGCGACTACGAACGGTTACCCGAGCACCATGAAGCCATGGTCAAGTGGTCCATGATCATGCTGATGTCCCGGCGCCTGGCGGGCACGAAGGACGCCAAGCACCGGAAATGATCAGTTTGTTCACGGGCTCTTAGAGCTGTTGCCCCGTTGACCTGGGACGGAACGCTCGCCACTCGTGCCAGTCGCGTGCCAGATCGGGCGGGGAACCACGGGGAACGCTGGGGCGTCAGCCGAAGGCCTCACATCTCGGCCTTGGGTAATCACGACGTTGGCTTCACGGCATGGCCCAGGGCGATGAGGCCGATCCCGACTACGACCAACGACGGGTGTTTGAACCCACCGCACGCCACAAGCAGCGCCCCCGCTCCCCAGAGTCTTGGCTGTCGAACGTGGCGCTGTAGCCATTTGCCCGACATCCGCCCGAGCAGCAAGCCATGCACGCCGAGAACAGCGCATGCGAGCCAGAGCGTCCCCACCAACAGCATGAGCGGCAGCGGGAAGATCGCAAACGACGGCGACATGGTCAAATGCTCCAGCAAATTGACGAGTTGGTTCCCGCGCAGCAGTTTCGCACGCTCGTGCGGATGGCTACGTCTGGAGCTCTTCATTGCCCTTGCCCTGCTGGCAGCCGGAGAAGCCTCCGCCACCGCCGCCTCCGTCGTTGCCCTTGCCGCCGAAGACCCGGCCGAGGCCGTTGTAGCCCGTGATCAGGTCTCAGGCGGTGCCGTCCGTGGAGCCGCCGATGTACGGCCGTTCCGAGGCGGGCACCAGTGGACGCGGCCGCCGTCCACCGGAAGCGCCGGGGCCGGTGCGGAGGGCGGGGTCGCGGTGACCGTCCGGCTGGTCTACGGGGCCGGCGCCTCAAGGGGCCCGTCCCAGGGCCAGCAGGGCTGTCACGGGGCTGGGCACCGGGCTGGCCTGGGCGGGACGCGGACTTATATCAAGATCATTCGCGGGTGTCAAGTCACGGCATTCAGTGGCGTGACGACGCATGACCCGTTCGGGCTTACTCGAAACACGACCTCACCGATCCGGAGCGAGGCTCATCCACCGAAAGGAAGGACACGTCGTGTTTCGAGCGAGTAAGAAGATCACCAAGGTCGCGGCCATCGCCGTAACCGCCGCAGGGGCGCTCCTGGGCGCCGGCGCCGCCGCCCAGGCCGCACCCGCCACGGCGCACACCACCGCCACGGCGCACACCACCGTGGCAAGCGCCAGCCATCTCCACGCAGGCCTGCCTGACTGCGGCGGAGGCTGGGGCTGGGGCGGCGGCTGGGGCTGGGGCGGCGGCTGGGGCTGGGGGTAACCGACCCGGGGCAGGCAGCACCGACGCTGCCCTGACCCCCGCGGCACCCCGAGGCGGCGCCTGACCGGCCACAAGAAGCCCGTCGGTCAGATCGCCAAGGCCCGGGTGCGGGTGCGGCAGACACACCTCAGCGGCAGACACACCTCAGGTGTGAGATCGCCGCACCCGCGCGCCCGGTGCCGGGCACAGGCCCAGCCCCTTCTGTGCCCTCGGGCGTGCACCGACCCACAGGCACCAAGACCCAACCCACCGAGTCAACCCGCAGACTCAACCCAGCAAAGAGGAACCCATGCGACCACTACTCCAAGGACCCGACCGGCAGGGGATGGCGGCCGGGACCGCCCTTTCGCCGCTGGGCGGCCCCACCCCGACACCGACCGCGCACCCGGGTGCCGCAGCCGCGATGCGGCCGCCCGGCCGTGCAGCCACAACGGCACACGCCATGAAGATCGTGTGCGTCGGCGGTGGACCGGGCGCGTTGTACTTCGCGATCGCGGCCAAGCGCCGCGATGCCGGCCATGACATCACCGTCATCGAACGCGACCCGCCGGGGGCTACCTACGGCTGGGGCGTGGGGTATGGGGACGACCTGCTCGACCACCTCTACCGCAACGACCCCGACAGCGCCCAGGCGGTGCGTGCGGCCTCGGCCCTGTGGCAGGACCAGGAGGTCCGCCGCGGGGAACAGACCGCGTATCTGGGCCGGTACGGCTACAGCATCGCCCGCGCCACCCTGCTCGACATCCTCACCCGACGTGCAACGGAGCTGGGGGTGGATGTCCAGCACCGCCGCAAGGTCGACGACCTGGCCGAGCTCGCCGACGCCGACCTGATCGTCGCCTGCGACGGGGCCAACAGCCGGGTGCGCCAGTTGCACGGCGACCACTTCGGCACCCGCCTGGAAGTCGGCCGCAACCCCTACATATGGCTGGGCACCGACAAGGTGTTCCCCCGCTTCACCTTCGCCTTCGAACCGACCCCGGCCGGGTGGATCTGGTTTTACGCCTACCCCTCGAGCGCGGAAATCAGCACCTGCGTCGTCGAGTGCGCCCCAGAGACCTGGCGGGGGCTGGGGCTCGATACGCTCGACACCGCCGACGGTGTGCGGTTGTTGGAACAGATCTTCGCCTCCGCTCTGGACGGCCACGCGCTGCTTGGCCAGTCCCGGGGGGAATCGGCACGCTGGCAGTACTTCACCGAGGTACGCAACGCCACCTGGTGCCACGACAACGTGGCGCTGCTGGGGGATGCCGCCCACACCACCCACTACACCTTGGGCTCGGGCACCCGGCTGGCGCTGCTGGATGCGATCGAGCTCGCGCACAGCCTGTATACGGAGGCAGAGCTGCCTGCCGCTTTGCAGGCCTACGACAAGCGCCGCCGGGCCGCGCTCCATCCCGTGCAGGCCGCGGCCCGCACGAGCATGGCCTGGTTCGAGCATCTCGACCATTACCTTGAGCAGGATCTGGTGGACTTCGCCTACGCGATGTCGGTACGGCAGGGGCCCCAGGTGCCGTGGCACTACCAGCTGCACAGGGCCACCCAGGTCCCGGTGCTGCGCGGGGTACGACGGGAAGCCAACAGGGGCGTGCGGAGGTATCTGGCGCTGCGGCGCGGGGAGACGGACCTCGGCACGGGCAGCGCCACCAGGAGGGCCACGACCACGGCGGCCCTGGCGGCACCGGCGGGGCACCAGCAGTGACGGCACCGGACAGGGCAGCCCCGGCAACCTGGACCACCGAACTTGTCGAGCCGTGATTCCTCATTCCCCTGGCGATTTTTCGGCCGGGCCGACTCGATGCAAAACCCGAAGAACACGAACCCCACCGCAGTGCTTTCCCTCATCCCTCGCGATGCGGCCGCCCCGGCGCACGACGAAAATTCACCAACCCGTGTGCCGGGCCGAAAACCCCGCACCCCGGAGAGAAAAAACCCATGAGCACTCACCCATGCACACATCACCCGGTGCCCGCGGCGGCCGCACCTGCCCAGGGCTTGCCACCGAGACAGCCCAGGCCGGCACTCCGTTCCCGATTCCTGTACACCGCCCTCGCTGCCACCGCCGTCGTCTTGACCCTGACCCCCGCAACGGCACTAGCCGCGCCCCCCTCCGGGGGGCTTGCCCCCTCCGTAGGGTCCCGGCCCGGTCTGAGCGTTGCGGCGATCGGGGCGCCGCCTGGCTCCTCCCGGGCCGACGTGCCCAGTCCCAGCGCGATCGCGCGGGTGATGACCACGACCGTCGAGACAGGCGACCCCTCGGAACATTTCGCGCCGTCCAGCGCCCCGGTCACGGTAGCGGACGGGTCCGGCGGTTATCTGACCGCGGTGATCGGCACCCGTTCTCCGAGCGTAGACGGGCACGGGCAACTGGTCTTTTTCTGGCACGGCACGACGTTTGTCGGCTGGGACAGCGGCAGCGAAAGCCTGGCCATTCAAGCCATCACTCCCGGAAAACCGGGCACCATCCGAGTCACCTACGCCCATTACGGGCCCAATGATGGATTGTGCTGTCCTTCCCTGCCCGCGGTCACGATCGAATACCGGTGGAATGGGCACGGCTTCACCCCCTCGGGGATGCCACCAAAACGCGGAGAGGAAGCGGCGGTGAGACTGCAGCGGGAGCGGCCTGTGTCGTAGTGGATGCGGTAGGCCACGGCCCGGTTCGTGGTGATGCGGTCGGCCCACTCCTCGCCGCGATGGTGGAAGAGGGCAGCGCCGGTGAGCGCATACCGGCCATGCGGGGCGTTGGCCAGGTGGGCAAGCGGCGCCGGCAGCTTCAGTGACACTTCGCCCTCGGGCGTGACGCGGATCGTCTCATTGCCGAACCGCTTGCCCGATTCCCCGTCCGCCTGCAGAAACCAGCGCGATGCTTCCCACCGTTGCCGCCACTGGGCCTGCGTGAGCTGGGCGGCCTTGAGGTGGTGCCGGTTGCGCGCGAGCCGCTTCCCGCCGCGCACCACCCGGACGCGGCCAACAGCGTGATCGGCCTGCTCGGCACCCAGCCGGTCTTCAAGGACCTGCAGGCGCCGGGACTTGGCGAACCACTCTTGTGCGCTGCGGTAACCGCCCGGCGCCCGCCCGTTTGCCTTCTCCCCGACCGGGAGGGACAGGCGGTGCGCGATCGCCCGCACGCCCGCCTGAAGGCTTTGAATGTGCGCGAGTTGGGCACGCCTGGACAGCGCCCACTGATCATGCGTGGCCTTGGTAATACTCCCGGCCCAACGCGACGAAGACTCCTTTGTCAGGGCCCGCTTACGCTCCGCCCACGTATGAGTGGAGTGCTCCAGACCGTCGGCGCACCGGAGTTTGAGGTCCCTTGCGGCCAGCGAACCAAGATGCGCGCTCACCAGACGCAGCACCTCCTCGTCGTCGGGCCGTTTTCCCCCGGCAGACTCGCCCGCGCGGTCAAAGCAGCCCGCGCTGAACTCCTCGAACGCCTCCTGCCACCGCGGCGCCGCCGGGCCAGCCCCCGCGTCATCAAACGCAAAGTCGCCAGCTGGCCTCTCAAACGCGTCATCCACCGCGTTGCAGACCGCCCACGCATCCCGGCCATCACCATCGTCGGTGCCACCAACCTCATGTATTCAGCTATGAAGTGGAACTGACGCCCTGACAGCAGAAGGGTGCCTCTCACCTGCGATGATCTGGATTGCCTAGATCAAGAACGTCGCGAGGAAGAGGCACCCGGAAGGTGAAGAGTACCCGCTGGGACCACCGGCTCGGCGTGCGGGCCGACGACCGCAACCTCGTGGGGCACGCCGGCGTCGTGCTCCTGCGCAGGATCGCTGACAAGACCGGACTGACCACGGCCCTGGCCCGAGCCCTGCCCCAGGGAACCGGGCCGGGCTGGCGTGACCGCGGCGAGGCCCTGGTCATGCTCGCCTGCGCGATCATGCTCGGCGCCACCAACGTCCTGGAGGCCGAACAACTCCAGCACCACTGGCGGCGATTGTTCCCGCGCCCGATCTCAGACAGCACCCTGCGCCGCGCCCTGGAGGCGATCGACGGCCCGGTGGCGGCGCGGGTTGAGCGCGTCCGCGCTGCGATACGACGCGTGGTGTGGACGATGCTCGCCCTGCGCCCCGGGGGCTTTCCCTGGATCTCGGTGTGCGGGCGGGAGCTGGCCGGCTGGTACGTCCTGGATCTCGACGCGACCATCGTGACCTGCAGCAGCCGAAAGGAGGGGGCGGCCGGCACGTTCAAAGGCAGCTATGGGCATCATCCGCTGGGGGCGTGGGTGGCCAATACCCGCGAGTGCGCGGCGATGCTACTGCGGTGTGGCAACGCCGCCGCCAACGACGTCGCCGACCACAAGAGCGTCCTGGCCGCAGCTCTGCGCCAGCTACCGCTGCCCATATGGTCGAAGCTGCTGATCCGGATCGACGGTGCGGCCTTCAGCCACGCCCTCCTCGAGCACCTGCAGGCGCTGACCACCAGCCGGCGCCGCGTGCGCTGGGTGACCGGCTGGGCGATCAACACCGCGGACGAGCGGGCGATCGCGCTGCTGCCCGAGCAGGTGTGGACTTGCGCGCTGCGGCAGGACGGCCAGGTGCACGAGATCAAGGGCCCCGACGGCGAGTGGCTGTCTTACCAGGTCGCCGAGCTGACCGGGGTGCGCGACCTGACCGGCTGGCCCGAGGGGATGCGGCTGATCGTGCGCCGGGTAAAACCCTCGCGCCGGGATGCGAAGAAGCTGACCGCCTTCGAGAAGCGCACCGGCTGGCGCTACCAGATCATCGCCACCAACATCCCCGCCCACCACGGGCTTTCCGGGGTGCCAGCCTCCGGGCAGATGTGGTTCGTCGATGCCTTGTATCGCGATCACGCTGAGGTGGAGGACCGCGTGAAAGCAATCAAGCGGGTCGGGCTCGCCCTGCTGCCCTCGAAGTCCTGGCAGCTCAACGCCGCCTGGATCCTGGCCGCCGCCCTCGCGGCAGACCTCGACGCCTGGATGCGACTCCTCCTCCTGCATGACGAGCCGGAGCTGGCCGGTGCCGAGCCGGAGACGATCCGGATGAAGCTGTACCACCTGCCCGCCCGCCTCACCGCCCATGCCCGCCGACGCACCCTCCACCTCGACCGCACCTGGCCATGGGCGGCCGCGTTCGCCACCGCCTGGCAGCGCACCACCGAACTCCCGGCCGCCCCCTGACGGCTGGTCACCACCCCGACGAGGACCAGGAAGGAGAAGACCCGCACCACCCTCGGGTCCGTGGAACCCGACGCCCCCGCAGCGTCATGCGACGGCCCACCCCGACACGGCACGGGACATAACGGGCAGACAGCCGCCCATGGCGAGGCCGTCACGCCGCAGAACAATCGAGGCCAAACCCAAACGGGTCAAGCGGACATCAACGCCCTAAGTTACCGGTATTGAGGTTAAGCCGTGTTGTTGCCGTTACCGCCGCCGTTGCCGTTGCCTGTATTGGCATTCCCGTTCGCGCTGCCGTTACCGCTGTTGTTCCCGTTGGTGTTGTTGATCACGATGATCACACCGCCCCCGTTTTGGCCCCCGCCCCGGCCGCCGCCGCCGTGGTTGCAGTCACCGTGACCACGCCCCCAGCCGCCGTGGTTGCGGTCACCGTGACCACCGCCCCAGCCGCCGTGGCCACCCTTGGCAACCACCGCCGACTTCACCACCGGAGCGTGCTGCTCGGCAGCGAACGCACCCGTCGGCACCAGCGCACCCCCCGCAGCCAGCGTGGTCGTGGCAGCCAGCATCACCAAACGACGGGAACGAGACGAGCGAGCCATGATAATCCTCCGAAACAAAAAAGGGGAAAGGTCGACGAGCGAAAAGCAAAAACATTCACTTTTCCCGGACGGTCCGCCCGACCCAGAAACGGAAAACCATCACCCGAAATCCCGGGCCTTCCCGGCAACCGCTCCGGTCGAACCGACACCTCAAGTAAGCACCACCCCCCACCCCGCCGTCACGCCCCTACAACTCGGGGCTTGACCCGCATCAACCCACCTGCTAAAACCCCCCCTCCCCTCCCCCAACAAAAACCCGGCCCACACCGCCACGGACCCACCGATCCCGAGCGGGGGTCAACGGCCTTCGGCCGGGGATTTCCCGACCGCCGCCCTCGATGCGGCCGGGCCGCGGCAGCGACCGCCCCAGGCCCAGGGCCCGACCGCCCCAGGGCCGGGGCGCACCGCAGCCGGAACACCACACCCCGTCCGGCCGGGAACGGGGCACGGGCCGGGCCGTCGGGTGTCGTTGTGGACCAGACCGGACCAGACCGATCAGGCCGGATGAGGTGGGAGCGGGCAGGATCCGGCGGGTTCGGGCCACGGCCTGTGGTGCACCGCACCGCAGGCCACCTTCCCCCGGCGGTGACTCCACGGCAGCGTCCACCGGCCGCCCATCGCGCGCCGCTCCCATCGTGTTCCGGCCCGCCCGGGCGGTGTCCGCGTCGGCAAGCCGGACGGGCGGTGGCCGAGCGATGCGGCGGCCGGGCCGGTGCAGCCGGGCCACATGCTGCGCGGGCGGCTCCCGCACGGCGGTCAAGGTGTCGGCAGCCCCCGGCGCGCCGGGAGTGCGGGAGCCGCCCGGCGGCGGGCGTGCCCAGGTGCCCCGAGCACGGGCCCCTCGGCAAGCCCTGCGCCAGGCGCTGCCGCACTCCCCCGGCCATCGACGAAACAAGCAGGGAGGCAAAGCCGTTACCGGCGTGCGGCTTGGCGGGCCGTTGCCGGTGGGCGTCGTCTTCGCGGCAGGTGGGGCCGGGTGGGCGGCAAGGGCGCAGGCCTTGCCTCAGCCCCGCACCGCGGGGCGCAGCGGCGGCCGTTTCCAAGGGGCGCATGTTCTTCGGTGGCCTTGGGTCAGAGGCTTCAGCCCTGTCGCTGTCGTGGGGGGTGTGCCCGGCTCGGCCGACCGCGGCAGGGGCCCCCATTCCCCGGCGAACGCCCCTCAAGGCCGCTGCCACGGACCAGGGGGCTCCCGGGGCCCGGCCGCAGACCGAGGGCATGCTCCCCGCCTGGGCAGCCGGCTGCAGTGTCGGGCGGGGGCGGTTGTCCCTCTCAACGATCCGGCTCCCGGAGGTCTGGTGCGGCCACCTGCGGGGCCGGCCGGCGCACGGCGCCTCACGGGGGCGCCGGGGGGCCGGGTGGCTTGCGCGCGGGCCGGCCCCGGTTGCCGGCCGGCCACTACCGGCGGGCGGTGGCACCCCGGGTATGCCAGGGCGAGGTAGCAGCATTCCCCCTCCTGTCAAGTCCCGACTTCTCGGCCACGGCATTTAGGGACATGACCCGGCGGCCCGGCCGGGGGTTAATGGATGCATCGGGTTCACGCAGGAAAAGTGACCCGGCCACACCGTCCGGAAAAAAATTCAGGCGAGTGACGCGCGGGACATGCGTCCCGCCGGCGAATAACCCGCGAACAAGCCCGGGCTATTTCGATAACCCTTCACCATTTCTCACACGAGGATAATTCTCATGACTCACACCCCGAAGACGCGCCTTGCGGCGATCGTTGTCGCGGCGCTCCTGGCCGCGGGCGGTGCCTCGCTGTCCACCAGCGCGTTCGCCGCCACGCCGACCGAGGTGCCGCACATGGTCGTGGCCGGCGACGGCAACGGCAGCGGAAACGGCAACGGCAACGTCGGCAACGGCAACGGCAGCCACAACGGCAACCACAACACCGGCAACCACAACGGCAGCCACAACGGCAACGACAACTGGGGCGACGGGAACGGCAGCCACAACGGCAACGACAACTGGGGCGACGGGAACGGCAGCCACAACGGCAACCACAACACCGGCAACCACAACGGCAGCCACAACGGCAACCACAACACCGGCAACCACAACGGCAGCCACAACGGCAACGACAACTGGGGCGACGGGAACGGCAGCGACAACGGCAACGACAACTACTAGCGCTGACCGCGGCGTGCAACACCGCACAAAACCGGTATCCGGCCGGGTGGCAACAGGACACGCCACCCGGCCGGACCCTCGTCCGCCCCGGACCACCAGACCCAAACCACACCGACGTCACCGACACCCCAGGGCCCCGGCGTTTGCCCGGCTCGAGCGGCGCCCACGACCGATTTTCGCGCTGTCACGACGGCGCGAGCAACGCGCCACTTCGACTCGCAAGAACCCGCTGAGGGAGTGTCATGAACCAGGTGTGGGCTCCACGAAGGAGTCACCTGATGAGTACGACGAGGGATCGCCTGATCGAGACTGCTGAGGGCGTGTCGCTTGCCGAGGTCGGCGATGGCATCGAGGGTTTCGCCGTGAAGTCGATGCCGGTATCCGCGAACGGCCTGTCCGCCGACCTGCTGGAGGAGCTGGCGGCCGAGAAGACCGCCGAGGGCGGGCTCAAGTTGATGGGCGAGGGCGGGATCCTGCCCGAGCTGGCCCAGCACCTGGTGCAGGCCGCTTTGGAGGCGGAGATGGACCTGCACCTGGCCGCGGAGGCCGGGCGGGTCGACGGGCGAAGATCCCGCTCGGGTGGCAACAGCCGCAACGGCTACCGGGCCAAGAAGGTCATAACGGAGGTCGGCACCGTGACGGTGCAGGTTCCCCGCGACCGGCTGGGCACCTTCACCCCGCGGTTGCTGCCGAAGTACGCCCGCCGTACCGGCGCGCTGGACGAGATGGTGCCGTCCCGGTGCGTGCTGACGTACCCGAAGATCCCCTTCGCCTTGTAGGAGATTCGGCCGTCGCGGAACAGGCCGTTAGCGATCTGAGTGAACCGGTCGGCCGCCATCACGCCGCGCCGGATCCCCGCCCCGAAGTCGACGTCGCGTTCGTCGTCGTTCGCCAGGGTTGAGACACCCCATGTCGTTTGGTGTCAAGCGGCATGGGGGTGGGCGTGGTGCGACCAGGCGGTCGCTTCGTCGTAGAGGGTTCGGGTCTTGAGGCATCCGTGGAGGATGCCGACGAGGCGGTTGCCGACCTGCCGCAGAGCCGGGTTGTAACCGGCCTCGCGGGCACGTTGCTTGTCGTAGTAGTGGCGGGCTCCGGGCGAGGCGCGCAGGGCGGAGAATGCCTGGGTCTGCAGCGCGTCGGCGAGCCGGTTGTTGCGGACGTAGCGGGCCTGGACGGTGTGACTCTTGCCAGAGGCCCGGGTGATCGGGCTGGTGCCGGCGTAGTTCTTGCGGGCCTTTGCGCTGGTGTAGCGGGTGGGATCGTCTCCGAACTCGGCGAGCACCCGGGCGCCGGTGATCTCTGCGATGCCGGGCATCGAGAGGTAGATCTCAGCGTCCGGGTGCGCGAGAAAATGGGCCTTCACCCGTCCCTCCAGCTCGACTATCTGCTCGTTCAGCGCGATGATCAGCCGGGCGTGGGCAGTGGCGGTCGCCGCGTAGGCGGCCGTGACCGGCTCGGGCAGGCCGAGCTGCCGCTCGCGCAGCGCGGTCTGGATCGTGGCTGCTTTCGCGTCCCGGTGATGGCGCCGGGCGCGCGCCAGCACGGCGGTGATCTGAGTGCGGGTCAGCTTCGCCCCGGCTGCCGGGGTAGGGGCCTTGATCAGCAGTTCCAGCGCGTCCGTGCTGGTCAGTGTGAGGTCTGCGTAGGCGTTCAAGGCGGCGGGGAAGTACTCGCGCAGCGTGCTGCGCAGCCGCTGGAAGGTGCGGGTGCGTTCCCAGATCAGGGTCTGGTGGGCACGGGCGACGACCTTGACGGCCTGCGCCTGCTCGCTGTCCCCGGCCACCGGCCGTAGCTGGTCCCGGTCGATACGGACCATGTCCGCGAGCGCGTGCGCGTCGCCCTTGTCGCTCTTGGCTCCGGAGGAGGCGTACCGCTCCTTGAACCGGGCGACCTGCCTGGGGTTGATCGCATAGACCTGGTAGCCGGAGGCGATCAGGGCCTGCACCCACGAACCGCGGTCGGTCTCGATCCCGACCACGACCTCGACGGCCTCCAGGTCCTTACCGCCGTGCTTCGCGACGAGCTCGTGCAGCTTCGCGATCCCCTCCACGCCCTCGGGCAGCTTCGCGGCGGCCAGTTTCCGGCCGGCCTCGTCCTGGACCTCGACGTCGTGGTGGTCTTCGGCCCAGTCATCGCCGATCAGCAGCAACTCATCCTCCTGGTAAGGAACTTCGCTTCCTCTGCAGCCTGCGGAAGGCGCGGCACGCGGCCTAATGGATCCAGTGCTCACGCCCTGTGGGGCGGGCACGCCACCCCATCAACGGTCTGGCCTCCCGGCCGACCAGCAGGGGCACGGTCTGACCACAGAAGTCGGATGCTTCCGGCGGTTGAAGTGCTCACCTGCTGGCGGCTACGGCACCGAGTCTCACCGACCCGGCACGTCCCATTAGGCGGCTTCCAGCAGGGCGACGTCGAGGGTGGCGGGGCGGTCGGTGATCGAGTAGACGACCTCGCCGAGCGTTCCGTCCGCCCGCCGCAGGCGTTCGCGGATGAGGTAGCCGTGCCGTTCCAGTTCCTTCAGGCCGGCGCGGACCGCTTCCCGTCCGTCGGGCCCTACGGCAACGAGGTGGGCGAGAGTGACCTGCCAGCCGTCCCGGTGCGTGCTGACGTACCCGAAGATGCTCTTCGCCTTGTAGGAGAGTCGGCTGTCGCGGAACAGGCTGTTGGCGATCTGAGTGAACCGGTCGGCCGCCATCACGCCGCGCCGGACGCCTGCCCCGAAGCGGCTCACCGCCGTACCCCCGAAGCGGACCGCGCTCGGTGGCCAGGGCAGCACACCGAGCCCGCCGAGGTGGGCCGGCCGGCGGAGGCCCTGGATACGCGGGCGTGCGTGTGTTCCATGTCTTCAGCACACCCGCCGACCCCGACCAGGCTGACAGCCATGAACCCCGACCATCGGTCACGATCCGGCAATACAGCCGTCTCGCTGCCATGATCGGGCTCATGGTCGGGCCAGCCACGCACCTTCAGCCTGGGCGCTCAGCGGTTGCGCATCCCGGCTGCGCAGCATCGACCGGCGTTGCGCAGCCGACTGCGCGGCACCAAACGGGTGTTGCGCAACCGGGCTGCGCAACCGGTCGAAGATCCTGTGCAGTCGAATTGCGCCGGGGGCGGCTGCGCAGTCGGCGGGTTTCTGATCCGTCGTGCGCAGGTCTGTCTGGCGCACTGCGCAGGCGTCTGTCGCGGCCCGGTCGGCTTCCGTCTGCGCATCGGTGTCCAGGGCCTGTGGCCGAGCGACACCTGATCGCACGAGGGTCGCCGCTCAGGGGGATCGTGCGCCGGGTGCGAGGGCCTGTCGCCAGTGCGCGGCTAACCCATGGTTGGGCCGACCACGACCCCAACCATGGACTTCGTATCCCCATCGTGACCGTGGTCGGTGGTCGGGTCGGGGTCGACGGGTTTTCTCAAGGTCAGCAACATCAGTTCTCATCTGGGAGTTTGACCATGTCCCCCGGCAAGCAGGCCTCACAGAGTGAGGCCGCTGCTCCGATGGCGGCTGGCGCCCGACTGGAGGCGATGCGCCGCCGCGTACGCCTCTCACGCGTGGCGGTCTGGACCGTCATCGTGGCTGGCCCCATCGCCCTGTGCGTTGCCGTCGCCTCTACCCCGACCACGGTCGCGGCGGCCCCCGCGGCCAAGCCCACCGCCGTGCGCACGCGTCCGCTGCCGACCCGGGCGGCTATGCGCAGGTGTTCGTCGGCGCGTGGCTGCGCAGCAGTGCGGACGACGCGACGACTGCGCAAGCGCGGCTTGCGCAGTCGCTGGCTCCGGACGTCGAGTTGCCCGACCCGGCCTTGGATGCGCAGTCGGCGCCGGAGTCTGTGACGACGGTGCGCAGTGGCGCGGCGCGGGCCGAGATCGCGCCGATGGCGGGCCTGCGGCCGGTGCCCTCCAGGGTTCAAGTGCATCCATGCATTCGTCGAAGATCCGAGTGTTCCGGTCGCGCTTGCTGCCGGTACAGGAGGGCGCACTGGCGGTCATCCGGTCATCTCCGGCAATGATGAAACATCCTCTGACCTGCCATTTTATCCTTGATCATTCTTTCGCTTGGTCCCCTCAAGTACAAGTGCCGACTTGAAATGAATCGGGCTGTCCGGCAGGCTGTGTGCATGACCGACGCACCCCGAGCACGCGCCCCGCTCGCCGAGCTGAGCGAGGTGCAGCGGCGCCGACTCGACCAGGCACAAGATGCCATTGAGAAGGCCCTCAAGAGGGTCGAGGTCCGGCGTGAGGAGTTTGCCGACTTGGCCGCGCAGGTCGCTATTGGCCTGGGACGGGGCGGGGCGTCCGCCGTTGCCCGGCATTTCGGCTGGACCCCGCAGCACGCGTCCGCGCTCGTCGCCGCCTACAGGGCAAAGCAGGCCGCCGAGGAGGGGAACGCCGCATGAGTGCAGCCGCCGACTACGAGATGGGCGTTGACCCCGAGCGGGCCCTGAAGTACGCCGTTCAGCACATGCGTGGGGGCGACCGCGTCGAGATCATCGAAGGAGCCATCGAGCCCGTCTCACCTACCTGGGACCACGAGGCGGCAGCCGAGGCGATCCGCGACCAGATCAAGCCGCGGGTGCGGGAGCTGGACTGCGTCACCGGCTCGGGAAATCTGGACCTTCCTGGTTCGGCGAACTGGTACGTGCCCGACATCGCCGTGGTGCCACTCGACATCGCCAAGGGTGGCGGCTCCTTGCTGCCCGATCAGACGCTTCTCGTGGTCGAGGTGACGTCGGAGTCCCACGCGGACACGGACCGGGTCGTGAAGCGCCGTCGGTACGCCGAATACGGGGCGCCGCTCTATCTCCTGCTCGACCGGATAGAGCGCAGCGTCACCCTGTTCTCGGATCCCGGCCGCCTCGGCTACACGAAAGCGGACGGACCGCACCCCTTCGGCACGAGGCTGCACCTGCCCGCTCCGTTCGGGATCGATTTGGACACGAGCAGCGTCTCTGATCAGCTAAGCGATCCTGCGTTGGATTGAGTTTCCGGGATCGTTTCCCACCGTGGTGGGGAGGCGTGGGCGTGGAGGTGGAATCCCGCGCCGAGTGCTGCCCCCTGTGGCCGGTGGCCGGTGGTGGGTGTGCTGGTCGTGTTCACGCCCTGGTGTCGGTGGGCTGCGCGGGGCAGCCGGGTCCGGTCCGTGTGAGCGTGTCCCTCCGGACGCTGGCCAACACGACCGCGAAGCCGTGCTGGGGAGGGTGCCCTGCGTCGCCTGGGCGCGGGGCGTGTGGAACGTGGCCGGGTAGGGCCGGTCTTGGTCCGGTCCTTCCGGCTGGTCTTGGGAGTCGGTGTGAGGACGGAGTTCGCTTCCAGGTTGTCGAGGACCGTCCGGATCGCCATGTGGCCGCTGGTGCGGTCGGTAACGGTCGTGGCCTGGTGGGCCAGGCCGCGGGCTGCGATTCGTCGCCAGGCACCGTGGTCGCGGTCGCCCTGCCAACGGCAGTCCTGGTGGGGGCAGATGGCCCATTTCCATCCCGTGAGGGTGGGCCGGTCGGGGGCTTTGCGGTGCCGCAGCGGGGTCAGGCAGTGCGGGCACAGTTTGGAGGTGTTCCGGGCAGGAACGGTCACCACGGCGATGCCCTGCTCGGTGGCAAGGTGCCGCATGCGGTCGGCGATCTGTCCGCGGACCTGCTGGGACAGGCGGGTGTTCAGGGTGCGGCCCATGCCCCCGGCTTCCATCGACCGCAGATCCTCGACATAGATCACCGTGGCTCGGGCGGCAATCGCCTGGTCGACGGCCCACCTGGCGGCAGCCCATGCGAGCGCGTCGTTGAGGCTCGACCGGCGGTTGGACACGTGCTGGATCTCGCTGCGGAGCACGTCGAGCTTGGGGGCAAGTTGGTGGTCGTCGTGGCCTGCGATCAGCCGTTCATAGTGCTTGCTCTTGGTGTGCAGTCGCTCCGAGAGGCGGCGCAGGCGGTGCTGCTTGGCGAGCACACCGGCGGCCCGGAACTGGGCGCCGGCCCCGAGCGCGGTGATCCGCCCCTCGCCGTTCAGTTGCACGGCGCCCGCACTGAGGAGCGTGTTCAGGCCCCAGTCCACGCCGAGCGCCACCGCATGACCGGTGCGGTGGGCCTTGGGGACGGCGTGGGTGTAGGCCAGGTCAGCGCGCACGGTGTCACCCGCGCAGCGGAGGGTGGGAAGGTGGAGCACCGCCGATGCCGGGACCGTCGGCGGCAAAGCGATGGGGCAGGCCACCCACGTCCAGTCCCGGTATGCCTGCGGGTCGGGGCGGGTGGGCAGCTGAAGCCGTAGCAGCGCCTGCCCGGTGCCGGTTTCGGAGCGTTCGATCGTGGCCTGCTGCCCATCGCATGCGGCGAGGAGCAGCAGGCGCGCCGCCTTCGGGGTGCCTTCGAGTTCGAACACGTCCACGGGCAGACGGCCGTTGGCCCTGGCGAATGTGGCGGCCTGCCGGGTGCGGGCCTTGATGATGCTGGACGGCAGATACTTTCCACCAGGGACCGCTTCACGTACGGCGTCCCACTCGCGGGCAGTGCGCTTGCCCGGATCGATGGGCCATGCCGCCACGACCCCGGCAGTCAGGTCAGCGCGCCACTTCGCCGAGCGCAGCGCCCGCCCGGCCTGCTCCTGGGCCATGCGCACGATCCGGTCGTTGACCTTCACGCCCTCGGGCGGGGCGGCACTCCAGCCCAGACGCCGCAGCGCCATCCACGCGTTCGACGGCAGTGCCCGGCCGCCCTCGTCCACGCCGGAGGCCAGCACTTCAACATCGCCGGTATTGCAGTGTTCGGCCAGCAGGGTGGCGGCCAGGTTGGACACGAGGTCAGCGCACCAGCCGACGCGTAACCTTAGAGCGGACAGCGACAGGCGTTCGCCGGTCTTCTCATCCACGCCTGTGCGTACAAGGGTGCGGGCGCACGCGGTACGGGGGGTCTCGCCCTTACCGATCGGCAGCTTTCGACTCACGCGGCGCGCCATGCATTGCACTGGCCCGACTCGGCCAGCAGGCGACGCCGGTTCTCAGCCGACCGCATCCCGTACAGGCGGCCGGCGAACGTGGTGACCAGCGACACAAAGTCCTCAAGGAGTTCGTCCCGGCCGCCGAGCGTCTTCGGGTGCACTACCTCAAGGCTTGCGCCGTGCACCGATAGCAGGTGTGTGAGCCAGCCGACACCAAACCGTGCGAGCCGGTCCTCATGCGTCACGCGAACCACGGTCACCGAACCGTCCGCGACGGCCCGCAGGAGCCGGCTCAGAGCGGACCGGTCCTCTCGCAGCCCAGAGGCCCGGTCACGGAAAACCTTGACCACCTCACCCGTGGAGGTGGCCTGCAGCTCCTTCTCCTGCGCCTGAAGCGAGGATTCCTGCCCGTGGGAGCCGGACACGCGCACGTACAGGCCCTCCAGGCGGACACGCTCGCCACCGGTGAAAACCTTCATCGCCTCCACATCGATCGAGGAGAACCGGCGCTCACGCCCGACCCAAGTCACCGGAATCTTCCCCGAGTCAGTCCAAAGACGAAGCGTCACGGGATGAACACCCAAACGTTTGGAAGCCTTTGACAGTCGAAGAAGTTCCACACAATCACCATACGATCACTGAGGAAATTGATGAGCCTGTAGCCGCAATATCCGTACACCCCGGCGCGTCAGCCCTATCCCGCTGAGAGGCAGGCGCGCCGCGTCCACACCAGTCAGGCTGCCGAGGGCGGGCGCCAGCCCTCTGTCCCTCAGAGGACTGCTCATCACGACTCCGAACGGCCTCATCGATTTCCGCCGTGCCATGAGTTCGATCCCACCTTGGCATCCGACTAACCGGACCGCTGGCCGACGGCTCCCCCCGGCGCGCAGGTGCCTTTCATACAGGGGCTGGCGTACTGTGCGCACTCGGAGAGTTGATGCATTGACTGAGGGGCGGCCGTGCGGGGGCGGCGTTGGCGGCATGGGGACTCCCCCGGTGGGGCCATAGTGGCCTTGACGGTGTCCGTGGCCGTGCTGCTCACGGCGGCCGCTGCAACGCTCTGGGTCAGCGTGCCGAACTTGGCTCTCGCGGCGCAGTGGGACGGGACCTCGGGGGTGATGTCCATTCGCTCGTGCAGCGAAGTGGGACCACCCAAAGAGCGACATCAACGATGTGCGGGGTCCTTTCGCTCCGATGACGGCAAAACGGTGGACCCGGATGCAGCGATCTCCGAGCCCCTGGCTCCAGGGACAGTGCTGGCGGTCCAGCGTGCACCGGATGGCACCTACGCCAGTGTGGGGATCGCGGCCTTCTTTGGCTGGCTCGCCGTGACCTTGCTCGGTGCTGCGCTGGGCGGCGCCGCGGTGCTGATCGGCATTGCGCCGACCCTCCGCGTACGCATACGCCCAGGCTGGGTGACGATCTTGGTGTTTCTGAGTGCAGCCCTCCTCTCTGCGTTGACCGGCGCGATCGCAGGATCCCTGGCCGGATAGGGTCACTGCCTGCTTGTGCCGGGAGTTTCAATGACCCCGTCAAGCGCCGCTGCCTGGGCCTGGAGCACCAGTTTGGAAGATCGCGTATGCGAGTGGGTTCTGACCTGGTGAGGCGCTGGCCTGTGCGTCCTCCGGACGTTCGCCGACGTTCCCAGAGGCCCCCACCTGATCGGGCACAGATGGGGCACGGGCACACGTGTAAGGGCCGTTGGCTGGCGAAGTCAGTGGTCGGCTCGATACCTTGCCGACGCTGTGCGGACCGCGAAGACGAGGGCGTTCGGGCTCCTGGACGGCACCCTGCTGGCAGGCATCGGCTCGTGAGCTGCGGAACGAAGTTCTGCCGCCCATCCAATCGCCGGGTAGGCCGAGGCCGGCCCCGAGCCCTCGCGCTGCCTCCGCATCCTCGACGACGTTGGTGTCTTGCTTCCAGCTTGCGATCAAGGAACGGACGTCTTCGATTGGAACCAGGCCTCCTATGGATATACACGCCTGACCATGGAGAACGTCGGACCCTGCGCCCAAGAGCGTTAAGGGGGTGTCATGAGAACGAACATGATCCGCAACGACCACATGGCCATCACCTACGACGTGATCAACGGCTGGACCGTTATCGAGGTCGATGGCGAGGTCGACGCCCACACCGCTCCTCTGATCTGCGAAGCAATGATCAAGCTTCTCGACGAAGGACACCGCCACTTCGTCCTCGACCTGTCCATCGTCCCCTTCCTCGACTCGATGGGGCTGCGCATGGTCGTGGCGGTGACCAAGCGCATCCGCGGCTGTGGGGGCTCACTGCGGATCACGTGTACCTCCAGCCGAATAATCAGGGTCTTCGAGTTCACCGGCCTGGGAGACGCCTTCGAGTTCTACAGCTCACCCGAGGAGGCAACACGACGCGGCCCGCTGGCCGGCGGCCCCGGCCGCCCGCGAGGCCGGACCAGCAGCCCCGCCCCC
Source organism: Streptomyces sp. CA-106110 (assembly GCF_050936285.1). Classification (NCBI taxonomy): domain Bacteria; kingdom Bacillati; phylum Actinomycetota; class Actinomycetes; order Kitasatosporales; family Streptomycetaceae; genus Streptomyces; species Streptomyces sp. CA-106110. The sequence goes on from NZ_JBNJNB010000002.1 coordinate 771,983, forward strand.
GCCACCCCGTCGGCAAACACCCCCACAAAAAGGGACACCCCCCGGTCCAAAGAACCGAGGGGAAACCTTTAATTTCAAGTTAAGAGCGTGCGCGGATAGGCGGGTGTGAGGGGCTGGATGCAGGTGCAGGCACGGGCCTGCACGACCATGTGAGTTCCTATGACACATCCGGACCGGAGCACCGTGCGTGATGGCCACCGGCGTCCGGCTGTGTACGGCCTCGGTGCCGTCAACCGCGGCCGTCACTGCTGTGGGTTCGAGGTCTGGCGTTTGATTGCGATGATGGCGGCGTCGTCGCCGAGCGGTCCGCCGACGTGGGTGAGGAGATCGGCGTGGATGTGCTGGAGGAGTTCTGCGGGATGGTGGTGGGTTTGGGTGGTGAGCCGTTCGGTGAGTGGGTAGAAGGCTCCGGTGGTGTTGCGGGCTTCGATGACGCCGTCGGTGTACAGCAGGAGGGTGTCGTCCGCACGCAGGCCATGAGTGTCAAGGTGGTAGGTGGTTCTCGTGAGCGCGGCTAGGCCCAGCGGGGGTGCGGGTTGGCTGGCCTCCAGCGCCATGACTTCGTTCGGGCGAAGGCGTAGGGGTGGGGGATGTCCGCAGGTGACGCTTCGCACGACGGGCTCGTCGTCGGGGATTTCGAGGATTGCGGCGGTGACGAAACACTCCCCGTCCCGCCCGGATTCGACGGCCTCGCTCATGTTGTAGCGGACACTTCTGTCCAGTTCGGCCGCAAGTTCTGGCAGGGTATCCGGACTACGGGCATACTCACGAAACGCACCGACCAGCCGGGCGGCGTCGCCAACCGCGGTCAGTCCCTTGCCGCGCACGTCTCCGATGATCAATCGTGTCCCGGTGAGTGTGCGCACGGCGGCGTACAGATCCCCGCCGACCTGCGCTTCGTCTTCGGCGGCCAGGTACACCGTGGCCGTGTGTAGCGGGCCGAGGTGGCGGGGCAGGGGAGGCAGCACAGCGAGTTGCGCGGCCTCGGAGACTGTTCGCACCTGGATCAGTTCTCGCTGCCGCCGCTCCCTGACATATCCGGAGGTGGTACTGCATATTGCGGTCACGATCAGGGCTGTCATCTGCGGTACGGGCAGCGCCAAGTGGTGTATCGCGCAGAGGGCCGCCATGCTGGCCGCGGCCGTGATCCCGACCAGCGCCGTGACCCGGGTACGGAAGTACCAGGCCGTTATGCCCGGCACCATGATCAGCAGGTCGCACAGAGACTCGGACTGCGAAGGACAAATGAGCGTGATCGCCAGAATGGCGAGAAAGGGCAGCACCGCCAGTGCGGAACGCCGCTTTCGCTCGTCACGCGGACGAGCGCGCAACCAACAGTTCACGACTCCTTGCCACACTCGCCGTAGCCCCTGGGCGTGGCGTGGACTGCCAAGCAGACGATCTAGCAACGCTTCCGCCATGAAACCCTCCGTATCGGCGGACTCGGCTGGAATTTCGCTGTGCCCTCCTTCGCCCTATGACCGGCGACGGCCTGGCCGATCGCCTTACGGCTGGTGCCGCGGCGCAGCGACAGGGTGCCGGCCGTTCCCCGTTCGCGGCCCGTGCGGCAGTGGCTGTTCGGTCCATATGACCTTGCCGGCCTTCGTGTGTCGCGTCCCCCAGCGGTCGGCGAGTTGGGCGACGAGGAACAGACCGCGTCCGCCCTCGTCGGTGGTGGCCGCGTAGCGCGGGTGTGGGGAGGTGGTGCTGCGGTCGGAGACCTCGCAGATCAGAGAGCGGTCACAAAGTAGCCGCAGGTGGGTCGGTCCGTTGGTGTAGCGGATGGCGTTGGTAACCAGCTCGCTCAGGATCAGCTCCGTAGTGCAGGCCATCTCATCAAGGCCCCAGCGCGACAGCCGGCGTGTGACGGCGGCGCGCAGGCCTGCCACCGCCGCCGGGTCGGAGGGTATGTCCCAGTCGGCGACCTGATCGGGCCGCATGACGCGGGTGCGGGCGACCAGCAGTGCGATGTCGTCGCTGGGAGGGTCCGCAAGCATCGCATCGAGCACGCTCGCGCAAGTCCCCTCTGGCCCCATATGGCCGTCGGCAGCTCGGCTCAAGGCGTCGCGCAACCTCGCGAGGCCGGTGTCGATGTCCTGGTCGCGGCGCACGATCAGTCCGTCGGTGTAGAGCACGAGTTGGCTGGCTTCGGGTATTTCCCAGTCGGCGGCCTCGTAGGGCAGGCTGCCCAGTCCGAGTGGCGGGCCGACAGGCACGTCGGGGAAGTCCACCTGGCCGTCGGGGCGTACGACGGCGGGCGGCGGATGCCCGGCCCGGGACACGGCGCAATGCCGGGAGACCGGATCGTAGATCACGTACAGGCACGTCGCACCCGTAAAGGAGCCCTCGCACCCTGCTGCGACCCCGTCCGAGCAGCTCGCGATCAGATGGTCGAGACGTCCCAGGAGTTCGTCGGGCGCCAGGTCGAGTGAGGAGAAGTTGTGGACCGCGGTGCGCAGCCGCCCCATCGTGGCGGAAGCGCGCGGGCCGTGGCCGACGACATCGCCCACCACCAGGGCAACGCGAGCGCCTGGCAAGGGGATGACGTCGAACCAGTCGCCGCCGACCCACGATTGCGCGGGCAGATAGCGGTAGGCGACCTCAAGGGCGTTCTGGGCCGGCAGGCCCTGGGGAAGCAGGCTGCGCTGCAAGGTGATGGCCATGGTGTGTTCGCGGCTGTAGCTGTGGGCGCGGTCGATACACACCGCCGCGTGCGCGCTCAGCTCTTCCGCGAGCGAGAGGTCGTCCACTTCGAAGGGGGCAGGCTGCCGCGAGCGCCAGAAGGTGGCCACGCCGAAGACCGTCCCGCGTACACGCAACGGGACGGTGATGAGCGAGTGGACGCCATAGCCGATGATCCGCCGGGCGTGCACCGGGTCCTGCGCCCGCCATCCCGGAACGTCGTCCAACCGCGCCGCGAGCACCGCCGGTCCGCCGCCCAGGCCTGCGGCCTGCGGCGTGGCCGGGTGGAAGGCGAACTGCAAACCCGCCGGGTAGAAGGGAAAGTCATCCCGGATGCCGCTGACGGCGACCCGACGCACCCTCCCATCGCCCCCGGGCGACGACTCCTCCCCGTCCGGCATGGGCTCGGTCAAATCAACGGTCACGAAGTCGGCGAAGGCGGGGACCGCGGCTTGCGCCAGCTCTTCGGCGGTCTGCGTCACATCGAGCGTGGTGCCAAGGCGCGCGCCCGCGTCGCGCAACAGCTTCAGGCGCCGCCGGCACGCATCGTTAGCCCCACCGGACAGCGTGCGCAGAGGCACTTCCTCACGCCGGCGCATGGGGCGCCGACCGCCCAACCGTGCCCGCGATCGAACCTTGGCCAGGTACGCACCCACAGAGGCGCTGAGAATCATGGCGCGCATGATCACAAGTCCCTCTCAACGTTGATTTCACATGCGGGACGTCGGCGCCGACGTCCCGACGTGCTCTACGTCGACCGCGGCTACGGCCATGACATCTACCGCAAGCAGGTCCGCGAGCCGGGCATCCGTCCCGTCATCGCACGGCGCGGCACAGACCACGGCAGCGGCCTGGGCAAGACCCGCTGGGTCGTGGAAGCCGCCTTCGCCCTCCTGCACTGGTTCCGACGCCTGCGCATCCGCTGGGAAGTCCGTGCCGACATCCACCAGGCCTTCCTCACCCTCGGCTGCACGATCATCTGCTGGCGACGCCTCAAAACCTCATTTTGATTTGAGTCCTAAAACGGCATTGTCATCCGTTCGACAAGGGGGAACAGTCATGCCGGGCCCGGAGGCCAGCGGCCCTCTTGCAGGACGCGGAAAACATAACGGGGAAGGACCGGTTGCTGTCCCCCGAATCCTCACGGACGAACGCGGATGATCGCCTTCCCGTTGATCCGCTCGGTCGGGTTGAAGGCAGCGACGGCATCGTCGAGGGTCGCGACTTGGCCAATGTTCGTCCGCAACCGTCCGTCACGCACCCGCCGGGCGATCTCACCTAGCTGCGCGCGATCGGACACGACAACGAAGTCGACCGCCAGGCCGTCGATCGGCCGTGCCTCGGCTGGCCCGGCGACGCCCACCAGCATTCCTCCAGCTCGAACCAGACCCGCGGCCGCTTTCCGATATCGCCGCCAAAGATATCGAACACCAGATCGACTCTGCCGACGTCTTTCGTTCCCGCAGCCTGATCCGCCACCACAATCGCCTTCATCCGGCACCTCCCTGCATCCAGTCCTCGCCTGCACCGCATTTTGGGTTTCCCACTATTGGCGGCGTCAGACCTCGGTGCCTTACCGCGCGGACCGGTAGAAATTTCGACGCAAGGGCATCCCTGTCGAGTGGCGTTTCGAAGCGGCTTAGTACTCCAGCAGCACTTTGACGTTTTCCCTTTTCAGGGGCGGTTTGGGTGAGTGTAGCGGGCTGATTGGCGGCTCGCGTTCTCTTTCCCGGGCCGACCTCGATCGTGTGCAGCCGCCGCTGATAATGGCAGCGGTCTGGGCAACTTCCCGGCGTGATCGACGAGCGTGCAGTTGAAATCTGGAACAACGAACTCGAGGAACTGTTCCTGCGCACCGGCCACCGCTTCGGGCGGGTCGAGCCGCGACGCAGGATGCGTGACTACATCCGTGGACTGCTGGGCCCGGTCGGCCGCAAGAACGGCTGGCAGCTGGCCGAACACGCCGGACACCGCACACCCGACCGCCTCCAACGGCTCCTTAACGGCGCCCGGTGGGACGCCGACGAGATCCGCGACGACCTCCAGCACTACGTAGCCGAACGGCTGGGTGAGCCCGACGGGATCCTCATCCTCGACGACACCGGCTTCCTCAAGAAGGGCACCACCTCGGCTGGCGTGCAGCGCCAGTACTCCGGCACCGCCGGCCGCACCGAGACGATCACTACGACTCGCTCATCCAACTGGTGAGCCTGTAGTGGCCGCCGGTAGCGACCCGGCCAAATGCACCGGTCGATGGTGCCTGTCGGAGCCGGGAGGATCTCCGACGCCGCGGCCACGCCGACGGTTGCGACAGCCCAGCAGCGTCCCACCAGGGGGAAGGCGTCCCCCAGGGGCGTTCGGGTCAGTCCGAGCTGAAGACCTCGACATCGCACTTGGCTGCGCCGCTGCGCTTGATCCGCCCATCGCAGGTGATCAGCGGGGCGCCGAGAGATTCGGCGAGCGCGACGTACTGTGCATCGTAGGCGCTGAGGTTGGCGTGGAGAGTGCGAACTCGTTCCCACAGGGGGAGGGTGTCGTGCTTCCCCAAAGGCAGTGCCGTGAAGTCGGTCATGGCCTTGGTCACCTGCTTTTCGGTGAGCTTGCCGCCGCGCTGCATCCCGAGCAGCGCCGATTGGACTTCGTAGTCGATCAGCGTGGGGGCGTAGACGGTGACGGCCTCGCCCACGCGCGTGCGGATGGCGCTGCCGGTGGCGCCGTGATGGGTCAGGAAGACCACCAACGCCGACGTGTCGATGACGATCAACGGCCCAGCCTGCCCTCGTCGATCGCTGCCAATACATCATCGGTGGCGTACTCTGCGGCGGCTTCGCGCTCCAGTCGTGCAGCCATCTCCCTCATGGTGGGCTTGGCGGTCTCTGTGGCGATGAGTTCTTGCATGTACGCCTGGAGGGACTTCCCGGCCTGGGCGGCACGGGTCTTGAGGACACGGATCTGGTCTTCGGGCACGTCCCGGATGGTCAACACACTCACATCTGCATTCTAGCGCTATTTTCTGCATTATGCAGAATTAGCATCCCCATCCCTGCGATCACGGTTCCCCACGGGGACGGTGAATCCGTCGGTGTGCACTCGGCAGGCCATGACCGGCCTCTACGATGATCGGATGCGCCAGCTCGCCGCAGAGCCGTACTGGAACACCAACGTTGCCCGGCACCCGGGCATCCTCCGGTCTGTTCCCGTGGGGTGCGGCGATGCTCTGGACGTTGGCTGCGGGGACGGGCTGCTGGTACGGAAGCTTGCCGGGCGAGCGAAGCACGTCACCGGGATCGACAAGTCGCCAGACATGATCGCCTGCGCACGTGAGTCGGCTGCCGGGAACCCGCAACTCACCTTCGTCGAGGGCGACTTCGTCACCGCGGAACTTCCCGGTGCGGGGTACGACTTCGTTTGCTCGGTGACCACGATCCACCACATGGACTTCGAGGCGGCCCTCGTCCGCATGCGCGAGCTGCTGCGGCCTGGCGGCACGCTGGTGGTGGTCGGTCTGGCCCGCGAGGCGAGCGTGGCGGAGTGGGCGGCGTTGATCGCGGCTGCCCCGATCGTGCGGATCACGAAGGTGCTGCGTCGCGCGCGTGGCCCGCAGGGCATGCCGGTGGCCGACCCGCAGATGAGCTATGGGCAGGTGCGGACTGCCGCCCGGAGGCTGCTGCCCGGTGTGCGCTACCACCGGCATGTGCTACGCCGGTACTCGCTGACCTGGGAGAAGCCCGCCCGCTGATCCGGCATGGATGGCGGTTTTCCCCATCGTGGGCAGTTTGAGAGTCATGTGATTCTCTATGGCGGTTCCTCCTTATTCTCCGTGGGGAGCGCGGAGTCCGGGATCGAGGGACCTGGTCGTCGCGGAGCTGTCCGTGTTCCTCGCCCCGTGGTTCGGCAGGCCGATGGGCCGCCCGGATGGCAAGGAGAACGTTCGTCGTGGTCGACATCACCGAGATCTACGTCCACTGGTACGCGGGCCGCTCGAAGAGCGCGCTGGCCGCGTCGCTGCGGGTGGACCACAAGACGGTCAGGAAGTACCTGGCGCCGGCGGAGGCGTCCGGGATCACCCCGGGCGGCCCGCCGATGAGCGAGGCCGACTGGGCCGGGCTGATCAAGAGGTGGTTCCCCGGCCTCGTCGACAGGAGACTGCGGCAGGTCACCTGGTCCGACATCGACGAACACCGCGACTGGGTCAGCCGGCGAGGCGCTGCCCTCGCGGTCGTTCAGGCACCGTCGGAGATGGACTTGTTCATCATGACTCAACCGTCCGACGCAACGGGCTCCAGCCTCACGATGGGAAACTTGCGGGACGTCTTGGTCTCGTAGTGCGCGCTGTCCGTCCAGTAGGCGGACCAGATCCCGTACAGACGCTCCCACTCGGGCGACGGATGCAACACGACGGTGGGCGTCGCCTTCATGACGCGGTCCCCCACCTCGATGGTCACCTCGGACATGGCGGCGACGTTGGACACCCACGCCGGATCGTTCTGCGCGCCACGCGCCGAGCCGCAGACGAGATAGCCGTCACCGTCGGCGGCGTATATGAGGGGGTTCAGCCGTTCCCGGCCCGTACGGCGGCCGACCGTGTGCAGGAGCAGAAGCTGCGCGCCCTCGAAGCGGCCCCCCACTGCCCCGTTCCCGCACCGGAACTCGTCGATGACCCGCTCGTTCACGCCCTGCATATCGGTCATGCCCGCCTCACTCCGCACGAAGATCCACTCCTGTCCTCAGCTAACCAGCAAGCCACCTGGCTGCACCCAGCCTCGTCCGGCAGACCGTCGAGGATCTCCACCTCGCCCCGGACCAGCCCGTAGCCCCTCGCGTGCGCGTCGCGTACCGCCTGACCGGTGCCTTCGGCCGTCACCGAATCGGTGATGTACCGCTCCAGCCGCGCGATCACGGTCTGTACGTTTGCATCGAAGTCAGGTTCGACGATCCCCACATCCGGGCCGTACGGGATGAACTGCGGCGACAACGCTCCACGCCTCTTCGTCTCGGCCAACTCCCCACGGGGCGTGCGATGGTCGGTTGATGGGGCGCTAGCGCCCGTCTCTGCTCCTGTAGGCACGCCCATCCAGCAAGGCCGTATGCACGGCAGGGCCTGCCACCGCAGGCTGCGCGGAGGCTGGCGGCTTGCCCTGCGACCACCGTAGGCATGTCCGCGGCCGAGGCGCGCGCTGAACGCGGTTCGCCCGCTCTCTGTACCAGCGCCTCACCCGTTCCCACGCTGACCCCGCGCTTCAGAGCCGACGCCCCCGACGATGGGACGGAAGGGATGCGCATGGCGCGCCGCGCTCAGCACGACCACAGAGACCGGAAGCCGGGCACACCGGCTCGGCACGATTCCCCGCCAACGGAAGTCGCTTTGGGACACGCTGTCGGTGATGTGCTGGGCTTGGCGGCCGGTGTCGCTGTCAGCCCGCTCCCCATCGTGGCGATCATCCTCATCCTGGCCACGCCCACGCCGGACCATGCCCGGGATGCCGAACGGCTCCAACCCGGACTGAGGGCGGTCGACGGCCGGCTCAGTGCGCGTCGACCCGCTTGCGCCGAAGCGGATTGGAACGGCTCGAGACGGCGGTCCCCTGTGCCGCGGCGCGGGCCGGACCGTACCTGGACGCGGTAGGTCTCCAGGGCCTGGCCAGCGCGGAAGCCGCTGGACTGCACACGTCGGAGTGGTACGCGCTCAGCCTGATCGTTCTGGAAGGCGGCCTCACCTCAGTTGAAGGCTCCCCTCCCTGAAGGGAGGGGATTCTCCACCCTCCAGGGTTGAGCGGGGATGTACGGCTCAGGCTGCCACCGGAGCCAGCGGCTCAGGTGGTCTTACGCCCTCGGCACCGTCCGGGTTCCAACCTGCCCGGACCAGCATCACGCGGGCGGAGTTCTTGTCCCTGGGGGACACGGCTCCGCACACGGTGCAGGCATACGTTCTCATCGAGAGAGGGAGTGCGTGCTTGGTTCTCGCCCCGCACGTTGCGCAGTCCATCGTGGTGTGCGCCGGGTGCACCAGACGGACGTCCCGTGCGTGCTTGCGGCCCATCTCGATCAGGGCACGCTTCGTCGCCGCGATGGCCGCGTCGGCCGCCTTGCGGGCCATGGTGGTCTTCGCGAGGAACTTCGGGCGGAAGTCCTCCACCGCCACTCCGTCATGATCGCGCATGACGGCCTTGGCCCACTTGCGGCCGGTGTCCTCACGCTGCCGCGCGATCTTCCTGTGCAGCTTCGCTGCCTGTGCCTGCGCCTTCCGGTAGCCGGTGGATGCACGCTGTCCTTTCGGTCGCCGGCGCCGGGCCATCATCCGCTGGTACTTCGCGAGCCGCTGAGCGGACCGCTCGCCGTGTTCGGCATGCGGAAGGTCGTAGGCGTCATCCGTGGTGGTCGCGGTCTCCTTCACACCCCAGTCCACGCCCAGGACGTGGCCGGTCTCCACAAGCGGCTCGACCTGGGCCGGGGCGACGAAGGAGGCGTACCAATGTCCGAGCGTGTCCTGGTACACGCGCACACTCGACGGGTCGGCCGGAAGAGCCCGCGACCACACCACGCTCAGCACGATCTGGCCCGCAAGGTGCAGGCGACCGTCCTTCAGGCGGAAGCCGCGCCGGGTGTAGTTCAGGCTCGGCCTGGCCTCCCGCTTCTTCTTCCAGCGGGGCATCCCGGCCCGGCGGTGCTGCGCAAGCCCGTCCTTGATGTCCTTCAGCGCCTTCGCCCTCGACCTGGCGAACTCCCGGATCACCTGCTGCTGCGGCACGCTCGCGCCCTCAGCCAGCCACGCTGTCACCCCGCGGGCGTCGGTCAGCATCCTGTCCAACTGCGCCGGACCACACGTCAACTTCTCGCCGCCCGCTCTGCTCTGCGCGTGGGCCTGCCGGGACTTGGCCACGCATTCGTTCCAGATCCAGCGGCAGCGATCCCACTCGGCTTCGAGTGCGCGCCGGGCTGTCTTCGACAGGCGTACACGGAAGGTGTACCGGGCATGCCCGGTGTCCTTCGTGGTCGCTTCTGTCGTCATGCATCCGAACCTACCTGGGAGGACTGACAGTTGAGAGTTCTTGACCGTTGTGGGCGGCATCACCGCCGTGCGGGGTGGACGCCGGATCGCCCTGACGGCGATCCGGCTGTCCCTGCCCTGCTCCGCAGGAGTCCGATTCCTCCCCGGCCTGAAGGCCGGGGCATCCTCGGAGAAAGCCGGTGAACTCGCCACGAGGACCGGGCTCACCACCGGTGCCACCACTCGCCTGATCGACCGTCTCGAGCGGGCCGGGTATGCGCGCCGCACCTCCCGCCCGCCGTCACATCGCCAAGGTCCTGGCCGGCTACACCCCCGAGTAGCGCGATCTGCTCTTCGACTACTTCGAGCACGCCGCACCCGCGTTTCGAGCGGCTACCGAGGAGATCCGCAAGACGCTGGCCCCGAGGCGCAGGAGGGCTGCTCGGGTCCAGGACGGCGACTGACCCCAGGCATGCGCGCCGCGTCGGCGCAGTTGCCGGCGGACGGCAGGAAAATCCCCCGAAGGTCCGCGATTGCATGGCGGCTGCTGGCAGCAGGGGCTCTGGGCTGTATGCGTTCGGCCGGTCGCCGGGCGGGCCAGCACCCCTGAAGGAGGCGGAGCAGTGCATCCTGGAGGCCTTCGACGTCGGCCGCCGTGGGGGACATTGTTCCGCAAGAGCAGTTGCGGAGTGGCCTACGCGCACGGGGGGGGCCGACTGCAACGGCCACTACGGGGTGCGGGAGCTGTGCGACATCTGCCCACCCGAGCAAGTCGTCCTGTGCAAGGGAGCGTGGATCAAGCCGGACCTTGACGACGTCGTCCGCGAGGCGCGCGCCCTCGGGGCGGTCGGCGACATTGAGGTCACGACCGTGCCATCGTCGTCGAAGGATTGGACGAGTCACCGCGCTACTGCCTGCAGCACGGGTTCGGCTTCCGGTGCCATGCCCGCGAGCACCCCCACCTGTATCGCCGGCACGGCCGCACGCTCGTCGGCTGGGAGGCGGAGAACGGACGACACCCCATGAACTTCGGCGCCTGGCCCGAACTGCTCGTCCTCGATGTCGAAGGCAACGGGACCAACCCACCTGACCTCGTCGAGGTGGCCGCCCTGCCCGTCCGGGACGGCCGCCCCGACAAGACCACCGCGGGAGCCTGGCTGACGCGCCCCAACCGGCCCGTCACCCCCTTCGCGACCCGGGTACACGGCCTGTCCAATCACGACTTGGCCAACAAACCGGGATGGGATGAGATCGCGGACCAGGTGCGCACCTTCATGGGCTCCGCGTGGATCTGCGTGCACAACGCGCACACCGACTACCGCGTACTGAGGGCACATCTGCCAGGCTGGGAGCCCCACCGGACTTGAGTGGTCAGCCGGACGGGCGCTCGGGACGGGATCCACGCGGCGACCGACACGTCCCGGGGTCGGCTATCGCGGCGAGAGGTGCAACCCCGGCAGTGACCCCTCATCTCGCCAGTCGGCCAGGAGCCCGAAGAACTCGAAGACATCGCCGCCGAAGTTGGAGTTGAGCGGCGACCTGAGTTCGGGATGCCCCTCGCTGTTGGACCTTCCTGGAGTACAGGCCTCCAGGAAGGCCGCGTCGTCGCGCCGCCGCTGGAGGATGATGCGGCACCACTCGTCCTCGGCTTCGGCAGTGACCTCGACTGCGGCCATGCCTTGGCCCGCGGTCGCGGCGATGATGTGCGCGATGTGTCCGGCGTTCTCCTGGATGGAGTGGGCGAAGTTCTCGGTCACCACCGACTGGGAGTTGGGTACGGGGATGATGAACAGGTTGGGGAACCCGTTGGTCATGACACCGTGGAGCGTCCTCGGGCCGTTGCGCCACTTCTCCCCGAGACTCACGCCCTCGCGTCCCACCGGGTCGAATCCGATCTTGTGCACGTAGGGCGTGTTCCACTCGAACCCGGTGGCGAAGACGAGGCAGTCCACCTCGTAGTCGCTGCCGTCGACGCGGAGCCGGTTCCCGCGGCCAGCGGGCCGTGTGGAAGGACTCACCGACGAAGGTGTCGAGGCCGGGCACATCGGGGTAGATCGGCGCCGAGAGCGGCCCGGTCGCGGAGATGACCACACGCGCGGTGTAGGTGCGCTCCGGGTCGGTCCGCACGGTCCAGATGTCGTCACCCTCATCGAAGGTCATCGAGACCACGCGGGTGTCGAGGTCGATGTCCTTCTTCAGGTCGTGCTTGTCGGCCACGCGGTTGAAGTAGCGCTCGAGTTCGGGCTGTCCGGCGAACAGCTCGCTCCAGTCCCACTCCTCCAGCAGTTCTGGATCGAAGAAGAACTGGTAGGAGTGGCTTTCCGAGTGCAGCCTCGCGCCGGGGTAGCGGTTCCAGTACCACGCCCCACCGACCCCGCTCCCCTGCTCGAGCACGCGGACCCGGAGGCCCTTCTCCCGCAGGAGGTGCAGCCCATACAGCCCTGCCGAACCGGCGCCGACGATCAGGACGTCGTAGTGGCTTCCAGTGGCCTGAGTCACATTCATTTAAGCATAAAAGCAAATCACTTTGAACACGAGAGGGGTGTGTCGCCGACTCAGAGACCCCCGTCAGCGGACGGCACTGACGAGCATCCGTCCCAGTTCCTCCAGCGACCTCGAATCCAGTCGCTCAAAGCCGATCCACCATGCCGGTTCCGGGCGACGAGCGGACGGCACCGGCGTCACCCCTGGGCTCGCCGTCGCAGCCACGATCGACCGGTGCGCGCGCTCAGGCCAGAGGGCCTGCGAGCGTGGCAACGCACACGAATGGCCCTTTTGGTCAAGCATCAGAGCGCGACCGCCGCACCGGATCAGCCCCTCCCGGATAGGTCGCAGCGACCCACTCCTCCATCTCCTGGAACCGCAGGACTGAGAACTCGGCGCCGCCGCCCCCCAGGTGGCCCATATACAACTCGCCGGCCACGAGATCGGGGTAGGGTGCGTCGCTCTCGCGGCACCAATGCGCGATTCGCTTCATCACGCTCCGCAGGATCACGGCGCCGACTCCCCTTCGAGTTCGCTGAGGAGCGACCTCACCGCCATCGCACACGCGGCTGGTTGGTCGAGGGGGACATGGTGAAAGGCCTCGGGCACGACGGTCGCCGCGACCGGGCGCCCCAGCCATTGCTCGAGCTGGCGACGCGACTCAGGGCCACCCATGTCGCTCTTCGCGCCGTGCATGTAGGCAACGGGGCATTCCACTCGCCCGAGGTCTCTCTGCACCCCGTCGTTGGTGAGTCGCCGCCGGGCCGCCGGATCGAATTTCCACCGCCAGCCATCGGGCGTCTCGAGCAGTCCGTCCCGGGCCAGTCGCCGTAGGAGCTGCGCATCCGCGTTGGTGCGCTCAGGCAGCAACCGGAAGCGGTCCAGCGCCTCGGATTCCGAACCGAACAGGCACGCCGGCTTAGCGGCTTGCCTGAAGTTCTGCGCGTAACTCTTCGGCAGCCAGGGCGAGGCCCAGGGTGCGGCGGTGGTCAGCATCTGGGTGGGTGAGCGCTGCCGGAAGAAGGCGTGGACCTGGCGCAGGCGGCCCGGCCAGGTGACGGCGGTGTTGGCAATGTGGGCCTTCAGCGCGGCCCAGATGCGCTCGACCGGGTTGTCGTGCGGGCTGTAGCGGGCGCCGAACAGCAGGCGCAGGCGGGGCTGGTCGGCCAGGTAGGCGGTCACCGCCTTCGCGTGATGAATGCTGTCGTTGTCGCAGACCACCGCGACGACCGGGGCGGCGGGGTAGGCGGCCAGCAGTAGCTGGAGGAAGGCGACGAAGGCGGCGGCATTGCGGCGGCCCAGGGTGTAGACCCAGGCGCCGGTGGCCACTTCCAGGGCCCCGAAGACGGTGGCCTGCCGGTTCTTGCCTGGGGTGGCCACCTGCTGCCGCGTCCCGCGCAGGATCCAGCTCGCCCGCACGTGCGGCAGTAGGTGCAGGTGGGTCTCGTCCTCGGCCCAGACCACCGACCCGTGGGGCAGGGCGGCGAGTTGGCGGCGCAGGGCGGCGAGGGTGCGCCTGCGCTCGGGGTCACCCCTGGCCACCAGGCGGGGCCGCCGCCAGGCCGCCTGTTCGCGAGTGTGCCGGTACACGGTGCGCAGGCTCATCTTCGGCCGGCCCAGGCGGCGCCAGATCCGGCGGATGGTCCACGGCCCGGGGCGGGTCAGCAGGCGGCGGATGCGCTCGCCCAGCCTCGGCCCGCCGAGCCGGGGCCGCCCCGCGCGGGGGCGATCGGCCAGGCCCGCCAGGCCGGCGGTGTTGTAGCGATGGATCCAGCGGCGCACCGTGGCCGGGTGGTAGCCGAGCAGCTCGCCGATCTCTCCTGCGGTCATGCCGGCCGCGGACAGCAGCACGATCACCGCGCGGGAGGCCTCTCGCCACCGGTGATGCAGCAGGTGATACAGGTGCTGGTACGCCGGACCGGGGCGGTTGGCGAACACGGATGCCGGACGCATACTGGCCTTGACCTCGCCGGTTTTGTCGTAGTTTGGTCAACCTCGATACAACACCCGGCGAGGTCTTCTCGTCATCGAGGCCATCGCGCCAGGCCGCCGCTGCCGCTCCAGATTCCGCGCAGAACTTCAGGTCATCCGCTTTGGTCGGAGCCGGCAGTCCGAGATCGCGATCGCCGCCAATCGCCGCTCTCGCGACGTACCGTTCGCGAGCGGCCGCCGGCGCGAGGTCCTGGACTTCCTGGAGCTCGTCGAGCGCGACGCCAATGGTCTGGCCCGAGAGGTGCGCCGCGCGATCGTGGACGACAACTACGACAACCACACCCCGGAGCAGATCCGCGTGCTGGGTGAGTTCGTCGTGGCGTCGATGGGTCTCGGGGACGAACAGCGCGAGTTCACCCCGGAGGGGCTGACACTGCTGTCCGAGCTGGAGCCGTCGATCACCGTCGACACCGCCACGCCGTTCGGCGCTCTGGTGGACTCGCTCGGCCTCCTGGTCCGGTCAGCTCAGGGCAACGCCGGATTCGACTCCCCCGCCACCGCGCTGCTGGCACTGTTCGGCAGCGCCAGCGTCGGGGCGCTCTACACCGACGAGCGGGGCGACGTCGGCCGCAACCTCCGAGGCGCGGCGCGCGAGGTGTGGGGCGAGGACTGGGTCGAGCGGCTGCTGGACGCGGTGTTCCACGTGGGGGAGCTGCGACCGTCGCCGCTGACGCGCTTCACGGCGTCGCTGACCTATCTCGACAACAACCGCTTCCTGCGCCGAGCACAGGCGGCCGGGGTGAGCATCGCCTATTCGCGAGGACCGGGCCCACTGCTGCCACAGCATTTCTACGGCGCCCCGATCCTGCGCGACATGATGCGCGACGCCGCGCGCCCGCCGGAGCCGTGGGCATTCACCCCCGAGTCCGGCGCCGACGCCTGGCCGGTCCAACTGGAGAGTGGCGCCAACCCGTTCCGTGTCCTCAACTACGAATACGGCCTGCTGGACCCGGAGATCCACGGCATCCGCCGGTACTGTTTCTCGGCCCCCGACGCCCGGCGGGATCTGCGCGCCTACGCCGCCTCGCTGTCCGGGCGCGACCGGCACCGGTACGTCGAGTACTCCGTCGAGGTGCTGACCCGCACCCTGCTGCAACAGAACATCGAGTTGAGCGCGATCGACTCCGAGCCCGACTTCGATTGGTGGAAGGACCACATCATCCGCTCCTCCCAGCCGGAGGTGCTGCTGGGTCTTCGTGACGAACGGGCTCGCAAGGTGGCGCACGCTCTGCTGGTCTCCACCAGCCTGCTGCCCAGAGTGGTCGAGGCCGCGCAGACTGACGGCTCGCTGCGCGACCGGCTGCGGATCTACATCAAGAATCTGGAGTTCGACGTCATCGACGCCCGTTACCGCGACGACGCCCGACGCGGCGTGAGCCGCGTCCTGAAGACCGGCGGCGTGGCCTTGGACACGACCGAAGCCCGGACGATGGCGGAGCGGGAGATCCACTCGATGCTGGACTGACCGGCGCCTGAGGTACTCAGAGAGTGGGATCCGCCCCCACCTGCACCAGGCGCTTGCCCAGGTGCTCGCCGGCCAACATTCCGAGAAACGCGGCCGAGGCCCGGTCCAGCCCGGTCACGACCTCCTCGTGATGCACCAGCTCGCCGGCGCGGAGGCCGGCCGACACCTCGGCTTCGAACTGTGGCCGCAGGTGGGCGAACTCGTGGAAGACGAAGCCGCGGATCGTGATGCTCCGCGTCACGAGGTGCGACAGGAGTGCGGACATGTCGCCGCCGGTACTCCGGCCGGTGGCGCTGTAGGTCGACGCCACCCCGCAGACCGGGACCCGTGCGTGGCGGTTCAACCGCGGCCACACCTCGTCCCAGACCTTTCCGCCGACGTTCTCGAAATAGACGTCGATGCCGTCTGGGGTGGCCGCGGCGAGTTGCTCGGCGAAGTCGGGCGCTCGATGGTCGACGGCGGCGTCGAAGCCGACGTCGCGCAGCCAGGCGACCTTCCCCGGCCCACCCGCGATGCCGACCGCCCGGGCGCCCCGCCGCCTCGCGATCTGCCCGACCAGGGACCCGACGACGCCGGTCGCCGCAGCGACCACGCCGGTCCCCCCCGGCTGGGGTTCACCGATCTCGACGAGGCCGGTCCAGCCTGTCAGGCCGGGCATCCCCAGGATGCCAGGGCGGTCGAGACCGGGGCCTGCGCGGGGTCGAGCCGGCGCAGCGCTGTGGCGGGCTGTACGGCGTACTCCTGCCAGCCGGAATTCCCGGCCACCAGGTCGCCCGGGCCGAACCCATCGGCTGCTGAGAGCACCACCTCGCCGACCGTCCCGCCCTCCATCACCCCGCCCAGCGGCACCATCGGCGTCGAGGAGGAGTGCGTGGCCGATGAGCCCATCCGGCCCCGCAGGTATGGGTCCAGAGACAAGTAGACGGTCCGGACCAGCACCTCGCCGTCGGCCGGGGTGGGCACAGGGCTGGCGCTCATCGCAAAGTCGGAAAGGCGTGGCGCCCCCTCCGGGCGGGCGACCAGGGTGACGCGCTGCTGGGTGCTCGGGATGGTCCGGTCCACGGTGCCCCGCCTCTCTCGGTGTCCGGGGCGGCGGACCGTGACCCGGGTGTCAGTCGGTGGTGCGCCCGGCCGCCGCGTCGTCGCCACGCAGGCCGGCGGTGATCGGCTGGCCCAGCAACTCGTCGAGCTGGGCGCGGGCCAGCTCCAGCCGGCGGGCGTACTCGTCACGCTCGGCCTGGAGCCGGTCCTCGTCCACCGAGGAGACGGCGACCTGGGCCTCCCGCGCTGCCGCAGTCGCCCCGAGCAGCTCGCGGACCAGGGCCTGGGCAAGCAACTTGTAATCGATCTCGATTGGCGGCTGGCCGGGGACAGCGACGGTGGCCGTCGCGCCGGCCGGCTCCGCCGGGGCGAGCGCACCGGCGGAGGGCGTGGGCGGCACGCCCAACCCCTCGATCTTGTACGTCCGCTTGCCGCGAATCTCCCGCGCGATCTCGCCCTCACGGTCCATCGTTGCGATGAGCTGGATGAACGCGACCGGGCTACCGGAATAGCCGACGGCGTCCTTCAGCACCCCCGTGGCGTATCCGGACGGGTCCACGACAGGGCCCGACGTGGCCAGGAACTGGCGGATACGCAAACGTGCGGTGCGGTCCCGAACCATCTCGTCCTCCAGTGACACATCGCCTGATTGCAGCACGATAGCACGTAGAGAGGAGGACGGCTTGTCACGACTTCCGGGCGAGTACCTCCAGTCCGACGTCGAGCGTTCTCAGCCCGGTCACCGAGGCCAGCTGGAGAACCTCGAGGACGGCCTCCGGGGTGACGCCGATCGCCAGCGCCTCCCGAAGGTGCTTGCGAAGCCCGTCGACGTAGTGCTGAGGGCTGACCGCGTCGATCGCGATCGACAGCAGATGCTTCACCTGTGGGTCGAGCACGTCCTCGCGCTCCCACGGCAGGTCGATGAACCGCACCCGGGCCTCGAAGTACCCCGGGTCCATCCGCAGGATGCCGGCGTAAATCGGGTTGAGCGCACGCGGCCGGGGACCGGTGGTCTCCAGTCGCTGCTGAAGCTCACGGTGGCGAGGGGTCTCCTCGGGCAGGGCGAGCCCGGCCCGCTCCATCTCCTCCAGCAGGACGGGAAGGCCGACGGAGACCGTGTGCAGACCGATCGAGCAGGCGATCTCGAAGGTGCACAAGACTTCCGCAGCGGTGGCGCCGTCGGCGAGCGCGGCATCCACGGCCGCCTCTATCCGGGGTTCGTCGGCCTCCGGGATCACCGACTCGACCGCGAGCACCACCAGGGCCCGCACCGCCGGCGCCAGGACGGTAGGTCCGTTTGCCTCGGATCTCCCGGACCAGTTCGCCGTCACGCTCCATGGCCGCGAGGAGCTGAATGAAGGCTACGGGGGAGCCCTCATAGCCGACCGCTTCCTTGAGCACCTCGGTGGCCAGGCCGTGCCCGTCCTCGAGCGGACCGTGCTGCACGAGGTACTGCTTGATGCGGGCTCGAGCCGTACGATCGCGCGCCATCCCAATGAGCCTTCCCGGGCCGTCTGTAGTCGTGCCAACATGGTAACCGAACACGATTAGAGGAGCATCCATGGAAGCCGGCGAGGAAGAGCGTCAGGGGCTTGTGCACGGCCTGCGGTGGGGACTGAAGAAGTCCTTCGTGGACTACGTCCGCCGGATGCCCGACGGCAAGGGGTCGGTCGGTGACGGCGCGGTGCCCGTCGGGGCCGGGGACCTCTTCTACGAGCACGACGCCGAAAGGAGCGGCGCCGGGGTGTGGGCATTCCGTGGTCGACACCCCGATGATCCACAACGAGTTCATGTACCGGCGGGCCCGGCCCGACCTGGACAACCCCGGCCGTGACGACTTGGCCGCCGCCTCGCTGTCGCGGATGGCGCTACCCGTGCCGTGGGTCGATCCGGTGGAGATCTCGCACGCGGTGGTCTTCCTCGCCTCGGAGGAGTCCCGGTACGTCACCGGCCTGGCGATGACCGTGGACGCCGGGATCAGCATCGCTTGACGCCCTGTCGCCAGTAATGCTCACTTGTTATGCTCGCGATGTTGTCTTTATCTAATAGCGGGAGCGTCCGATGACCACTAGCCAGGGACCCCTTGCGCGTCCTGGTGATCGGCGGCAGCATCGCCGGCACCCTGGCCGCCGCCGCGGTGGCACCACACTTCGCCGAGGTGCTGCTTCTCGACCGGGACGAACTGCCTGATGAACCTGTGTTCCGCAAGGGCGTACCGCAGGGCGCCCACTTCCACGCCCTGCTGGCGGCCGGGCGGCAGGCGATGGACGAACTCCTGCCCGGCTTTTCCGAGCACGCCTTCGCGATGGGCGCGGCCCGGCTGGACTCCGCCAAGGACGTGATGCGGCTGGACCGCGTCGGCTGGTCCCCGCGCTTCACGTCCACCCTCGAGTTCCTCATGGCCAGCCGGCCGTTGATCGAAAAGGCACTGCGGGACAAGGCGGACGCGCTGCCTGGAGTTCGCTACGAGTCCGGCGTCGAGGTCACCGGCCTGATGGCGCAGGGCGGACGAGTCACCGGGGTCCGCACCAAGGACGGCCGTGAAATCCGCGCTGATCTGGTCATCGACGCCAGTGGTCGCTTCTCGCAGGCGGTGCAATGGCTGGAAGAGCTGGGTTACCCGGCTCCGACCAAGGAGATCGTCAACGCCCACTGGGGCTACTCGTCGACCTTCCTGCGTGTGCCCGAGAACTGGTCACCCGGCTTCCAGGCCCTGGCCGTCACGCCCTTCGGGGAGGGCGCACTGAGCGCCGCCTCGGCCTCCCGCGCGATGGCGATGTGGGTGGTGGAGGGCGAACGCCGCTGGATCCTCACGGTGCAGGGATCGGCCGGTGACCACCCGCCGCGCAAGGAGGCGGCGCTCCGCGAGTTCATCTCCTCGATCGGGATCCCCGAACTCGACAAGGCCCTGGCCGACGTGGAGTTTCCCGAACCCATCTCGATGTGGCGCGACACCCGCAGCCGGCTTTGGGACTTCGCCGGACAGCCCAACCGCCCCGAGGGCTTCCTGGCCGTGGGGGACGCCTGGATGGGCTTCAACCCGGTCTACGGCCAGGGCATGACCGCCGCCGCGCTCGAAGCCCGAGACCTTCGCGACGAGTTGAACGCCCACCTGGGCGCGACCGCCGGCGACCTGACCGGGCTGCCGGAGCGCTTCTACGCGAAGGCCGACACCCTGATCAAATACTGCTGGAACAGCTCGAACACGCTCGACCACCGGATCCCGGGCGTCGAATACACCGTGGACGGCGAAGCGCGCCAGGTCGACCCGAGTTCATCGGACTTCTCCGACCGCCTCGCCGCGTACATGGCACAAGACCAGGAGCGCTACGTCCGATACCGGGAGACCACCCAGCTTCTGCGCAGTCCCCAGTGGCTGAGCAGCGACGAGGTCGTCTCCGCCGTCAAGGCGAACTGGGACGAGCTCGGTCAGGCCGTCGTCCCTCGCTGACCCTCTGACCGCAGACTCCACCGCCGGCGACCTGACCGGTGCGCATCCGCATGCTCTCGGCTGTCCACTTGACCCAATCCCCGCCAGTCTTGCCGGCCAGGCCGCCAAAGCCCCGGCCGAGGCGGCCGCACGCTCAGCCCTTGCGGGCCCTGATCTCCTCGGTCAGCTGCGGGACAACCTCGAAGAGGTCACCCACCACGCCGTAGTCGACCAGGTCGAAGATCGGCGCCTCGGAGTCCTTGTTGATCGCGACGATCGTCTTCGAGGTCTGCATACCGGCACGGTGCTGGATCGCACCGGAGATACCGGAGGCGATGTACAACTGCGGGGACACGCTCTTACCGGTCTGGCCCACCTGGTTGGTGTGCGGGTACCAACCCGCGTCCACCGCGGCACGCGAGGCGCCGACGGCCGCGCCGAGGGAGTCGGCGAGCGCCTCGATGACCGCGAAATTCTCCGCGCCATTGACACCGCGGCCACCGGAGACCACGATCGCGGCCTCGGTCAGCTCCGGACGGCCCGTCGACTCACGCGGCGTACGGGCGGTGACCTTGGTACCGGTGGCCTTCTCGGAGAAGGACACGGTCAACGCCTCCACCGCACCGGCGGCCGGAGCGGCCTGAACCGCGGCCGAGTTCGGCTTGACGGTGATGACCGGGGCACCCTTGCTGACACGGGAGGTGGTGGTGAAGGAGGCGGCGAACACCGACTGGGTGGCCACCGGACCCTCCTCGCCGACCTCCAGGTCGACGGCGTCGGTGATGATGCCCGAGCCGATACGCAGGGCCAGACGGGCCGCGATCTCCTTGCCCTCCGCGGAGGACGGCACCAGGACCGCGGCCGGCAAGACGGCCTCGTAGGCGGCCTGCAGCGCGTCCACCTTCGGCACGACCAGGTAGTCGGCGTACTCCGGGGCGTCGTTCGTGAGGACCCGCGCGGCACCGTGCTCGGCGAGCGCGGCGGCGGTGCTCTCCGCGCCCGCACCCAGGGCGACGGCGACCGGCTCACCGATACGGCGGGCCAGCGTGAGCAGCTCCAGGGTGGGCTTGCGGACCACGCCGTCCACGTGGTCGACGTAGACGAGAACTTCAGCCATGGGAATGGATCTCCTAGCGGATTGCGACGTCTGA
Source organism: Streptomyces sp. CA-106110 (assembly GCF_050936285.1). NCBI lineage: Bacteria > Bacillati > Actinomycetota > Actinomycetes > Kitasatosporales > Streptomycetaceae > Streptomyces > Streptomyces sp. CA-106110. The sequence goes on from NZ_JBNJNB010000002.1 coordinate 793,216, forward strand.
GGGGCGGTCAGGCTGGGAAGCCTTAGATGAACTTCTGGCTCGCGAGGAACTCAGCGAGCTGCTTGCCGCCCTCGCCCTCGTCCTTGACGATGGTGCCCGCGGTACGCGCCGGGCGCTCGGCCGCGGCCTCGACCTTCGTCCAGGCACCCTCGAGACCGACCTGACCGGCCTCGATCTCCAGGTCCGAGAGGTCCCAGGACTGAACCGGCTTCTTCTTGGCCGCCATGATGCCCTTGAAGGAGGGGTAACGCGCCTCACCCGACTGGTCGGTGACCGAGACGACGGCCGGCAGCTGCGCCTCGAGCTGCTCGGAGGCCGTGTCGCCGTCGCGGCGGCCCTTCACAGTGCCGTCCTCCACGGACACCTCGGACAGCAGCGTGACCTGCGGCACGCCCAGACGCTCGGCCAGCAGCGCCGGGACCACACCGGCGGTGCCGTCGGTGGACGCCATGCCCGAGATCACCAGGTCGTACCCGGCCTTCTCGATCGCCTTGGCCAGCACCAGCGAGGTGCCGATGATGTCCGTGCCGTGCAGATCGTCGTCCTCGACGTGGATCGCCTTGTCGGCACCCATCGACAGCGCCTTGCGCAGCGCGTCCTTGGCGTCCTCCGGACCCACCGTCAGCACGGTCACCTCGGCATCGTCCGCATCCTCGGCGATCTGGAGGGCCTGCTCGACCGCGTATTCGTCGAGCTCGGAGAGCAGACCGTCCACGTCGTCCCGGTCGACGGTCAGGTCATCGGCGAAGTGCCGGTCGCCAGTGGCGTCGGGCACGTACTTCACAGTGACAACGATCCTCAAACTCACTGCGCGCCCCTTTGCAGTGTTCGGTATGCGGGTCCCGTCGACGCGATTCAGCGCTCATACGGGCAGCTTCGGTACTCGGTACCTCATTATGCACACTGAGTCTCATTCATGCGGTCGTGCCGTCGATCACACGGCAGGCCGCCAGCTCGCCGAAGGACGGTGACCAGCAAGGGTGCCCGGAAGGACAGCAGACACAGCATTGGCGTCGAGCAACTCCTCGGCGATGCGCTGGATCGTCGGTACGGCTGCGGCAACGCACTTGGCGTTGAGGAAACGGGTCACCAGGCGGCTCAGTCCGGGGCGGCTGGGGGGGCCGTTGTTGGCGAGCGCGGGCGAGAACCCGCAGCACGGCAACCGGCAGAGGGGTGACGGCGCAGGGCGTTGTCCGGATGGAACAGGGCCGGGTCGAGGAGTACCCGGCGCCCGTCGCCGTAACAACTGACCAGCCAAAGCCCGGTGGCGGCGTCATGGTGCACCGAAGCGTCTCTGATTGGCTTAGCAAACCTGAGCGTTGCTCAGCCTTGGGAGCCAATCGCCTTCGTGCCCTGGTACTGAACGACAGAAGCCGCCGGCCCGCGTGGCACGTCCCTCCGGACGCTGGTCGACCGGGCCGCAAGACCCGACCGAGGAGGGTGCGGGCGTCGCCTGGGCGCCGGGCGTGCGCGCAGCACTCTGCCACAGGTTCACTACGCTTCGCTCATCCAACTGGTGAGCCTTGGACCTAAGGACGTTCAGCCAGGAGTGTGGGTCGCGGATGGAGCCGTTGCCGAACAGATCGAGCAGACCGAGCGGATCACGGGTGCCGAGTGCCAGGGGGCGGAGCGCCGGGCTCCTGGCAGTTCCACTGTCGGGTGCGAAGGCATCCAGTGCCCGGAAGGTCACGGCCGGACGCTGACACGCGACGGCGCAGCCCCCGCCTCTGTGTGCGCGGCATCACTCGATCACTCGCCTGAGTGGTAGCCACACTGCATCAACTGCCCCCTCCGCTCTGGTCGGTCGGCCGCGCTCGATGTGGAAGTTGAAGGCTCCCCTCCCTGAAGGGAGGGGATTCTCCACCCTCCAGGGCTGCGTGGGGATTCACGGCTCAGGCCGCCTCTTGGTCCAGCGGACCAGGAGGTCTTACGCCCTCGGCACCGTCCGGGTTCCAACCTGCCCGGACCAGCATCACACGGGCGGAGTTCTTGTCCCTGGGCGAGACGGCTCCGCACACGGTGCAGGCATAGGTTCTCATCGAGAGAGGTAGTGCGTGCTTGGTTCTCGCTCCGCACTGCGCGCAGTCCATCGTGGTGTGCGCCGGGTGCACCAGACGGACGTCCCGCGCGTGCTTGCGCCCCATCTCGACCAGAGCGCGTTTGGTGGCGGCGATGGCGGCATCGGCCGCCTTGCGGGCCATCGCGGTTTTCGCGAGGAACTTCGGGCGGAAGTCCTCCACCGCCACCCCGTCATGATCACGCATCACGGACTTGGCCCACTTCCGGCCGGTGTCCTCCCGCTGCCGCGCGACCTTCTTGTGCAGCTTCGCGGCCTGTGCCTGCGCCTTCCGGTAACCCTTGGATGCGGGCCGGCCCTTCGGACGCCGGCGCCGGACCATCATCCGCTGGTACTTCGCGAGCCGCTGAGCGGCCCGCTTGCCGTGCTCGGCATGCGGGAGATCGTAGGCGTCATCCGTGGTGGTGGCCGTCTCCTTCACACCCCAGTCCACCCCGAGCACCCGCCCCCTGGGAGCAAGCGGTTCGCTCCGCGCGGGGGCAACGAAGGACACATACCAGTGCCCGAGCGTGTCCTGGTACACGCGCACACTCGACGGGTCGGCCGGAAGAGCCCGCGACCACACCACGCTCAGCACGATCTGGCCCGCAAGGTGCAGACGACCGTCCTTCAGGCGGAAACCGCGCCGGGTGTAGTTCAGGCTCGGGCGGCTGTCCCGCTTGCGCTTGAAGCGGGGCATCCCGGCCCGGCGGTGCTGCGCAAGCCGGTCCTTGATGTCCTTCAGCGCCTTCGCCCGCGACTTGGCGAAGTCCCGAATCACCTGCTGCTGCGGCACCGAGGCACCCTCGGCCAGCCACGGCGTCAACCCGCGGGCCTCGGTCAGCATCCTGTCCAACTGCGCCGGACCACACGTCAGCTTCTCGCCGGACTCCTTGCTCTGCTGGTGGACCTGCTTGGACTTGGCCACGCATTCATTCCAGAGCCACCGGCAGCGCTCCCACTCCGCTTCAAGTGCGCGCCGCGCGGTAGCCGACAGGCGCACACGGAAGGAGTACCGGGCATGCCCGGTACTCCTTCCGTGTGCGCCTGTCGTCATGCATCCGAACCTACCCGGGAGGACTGACAGTTGAGACCCCTTGATCGCCACGGGCTCGCTCACCTCGTCGCGGGTGGACGGTCCTTCGCCCTGGAGGCGAAACCCCTATTCCCCGTCCTGCTCCGCAGGAGACCGATTCCTCCCCGGCCTGAAGGCCGGGGCATCCTCGGAGAAACCCGGTGAACGATCAAGCGACACGGATTCTCACTGCCCGGTGCCACCCTCGACGAGGCGTCGCAGTGAGGGGAGCAAGGCGTCGATGTCCTGCCCGGTCCTGAACGCGACGATGGTGGTGCCGCCGCCGGGCTTTGGCGGGGAACCGGGTGTCGGAAAGAGGGCAAGCACCTCGCGCATTGCCTCGTCGAGCTCGTCGACTGGATCGGAGGACTCGCTCCGCAGCCATCGGCGCAGCACGTGGTTGTGGGCGGCGACCACCGCTGCGGCCATGAGTTCGGCCCGCAGCGACGCCGCCTCCGTGGGGTCTCCCATCCAGTCCGCGATGAACTCTCGGAACAGCCGCTGATAGCGGGCCACACTGGCAATCTCCCGATCCCGCAGGGCCGCCACCTTGCTGGTGAGCGCGTATCGCCGCCTCGCGAGATCGCCCTCCTCGAGGTAGTGCAGCAGCACCAGCCGCACCGCGTCCGACACGGCGACCAGAGCGGTGCTGTGGCTCGAGGTCGCCAGCCGGTCTCTGATCAGCTCAAGCAGGCGGTCGTGGTCGGGAAAGATGACGTCTTCCTTCGAGCGGTAGTGCCGGAAGAACGTCGTACGCCCGAGCCCTGCCCGCTCGGCGATGTCATCGACGGTCGTCTGCTCGTATCCGCGCTCGTCGAAGAGGGCGAACGCGGCGTCTGCGAGTCGGATCCGTGCAGGTGGCTTGCTCATGACCGCTCATCCTTCCCCGTCTCACTGCGCAGACGCTACTTGCCCCCACTCGATGGTACTGAGTACCGTCTCGGAGAGATTGAGTGCCGATGAAGAGGTGATGCGGCGTGGGTTCCGTTGCACGGAGTGAGTCCGGCCTGCCGATCCAGCCGGTCTACGACGGCTGGGCGCTGACGGGCTTCGATGCGGACGCCGAGCTGGGCGCCCCGGGGCAGTTCCCGTTCACCCGCGGTGTGTATCCGTCGATGTACACCGGCCGGCCCTGGACGATGCGGCAGTACGCCGGCTTCGGCACGGCGAAGGAGTCCAACGAGCGCTACCACGAACTGGTCAACGCCGGAACGGGCGGGCTGAGTGTGGCCTTCGACCTGCCTACGCAGATGGGCTACGACTCCGACGAGCCCATCGCCCGGGGCGAGGTCGGCAAGGTCGGTGTGGCGATCGACTCGATCGAGGACATGCGGACCCTGTTCCAGGGCCTGCCACTGGACAAGGTGTCGACGTCAATGACGATCAACGCTCCCGCCTCGACGCTGCTCCTGCTCTACCAGCTCGTCGCGGCCGAGCAGGGCGTCGCCGGCGACCAGCTGACCGGCACGATCCAGAACGACGTGCTCAAGGAGTACATCGCCCGCGGCACCTACATCTTCCCGCCCCAACAGTCCCTGCGGCTGATCAGCGACATCTTCGCCTACTGCCACAAGGAACTGCCGCGCTGGAACACCATCTCCATCTCCGGCTACCACATGGCCGAGGCCGGGGCGACGCCCGCTCAGGAGATCGCATTCACCCTCGCCAACGCCAAGGAGTATGTGCGCACCGCGATCGCCGCGGGCCTCGACGTCGACGACTTCGCACCTCGCCTGTCCTTCTTCTTCGTCGCGCGGACGACACTCCTGGAGGAGATCGCCAAGTTCCGTGCCGCCCGCCGCATCTGGGCCCGCATCATGCGCGACGAGTTCAACGCCAAGAACCCCAAGTCGCAGATGCTGCGCTTCCACACCCAGACCGCCGGCGTGCAGCTGACCGCGCAGCAGCCCGAGGTCAACCTCGTCCGGGTCGCCCTGCAAGGCCTGGGCGCGGTCCTCGGCGGGACCCAGTCCCTGCACACCAACTCCTACGACGAGGCCATCGCCCTGCCCACCCAGAAGGCAGCCCGGCTCGCCTTGCGCACCCAGCAGGTCATCGCCTACGAGACCGACGTGACCACGACCGTGGACCCCTTCGCCGGCTCCTATGTCATGGAGTCCATGACGAACGACGTTGAGGCGGCGGCGCTGCAGTTGATCGAGGCCGTGGAGGACCGTGGTGGCGCGGTAGAGGCGATCGAGCAGGGCTTTCAGAAGTCCGAGATCGAACGCTCCGCCTACCGCATCGCGCTGGAGATCGACCACCAGGACAGGACGGTGGTCGGGGTCAACAGGTTCGTCCTCGACGAGGAGGAGCCCTACGAGCCGCTGCGCGTGGATCCACAGATCGAGGTCGACCAATGCGAACGTCTGGCCGCGCTGCGCAAGGAACGCTCCCAGCACGCGGTCCAGCAGGCTCTGGATGCCTTGCGTGTTGCGGCCCGGGGCACGGACAACGTCCTGCCCGCGATGCGTGAGGCCCTGCGGCTGCGCGCGACGGTCGGCGAGGTTTCCCACGCCCTGCGCGACGTGTGGGGTGTGTACGTCCCCGTCGACACGTTCTGACCCACGAGATCGGCCGCTCTCCCCGGGAGCTGTCGCCCATCGACTCTGGAGACCTTCCATGGCCATTGCCTACGACCTGCCACGTCGGCCCCGGCTACCGGCCGGTGCGTTCCTGCCCAGGATGTTGCGACGCGACGATGTCCCGGTTCCCCCCGGCGCGGGACTGACTGCCTCAGTTCACCGGTCGGCCGCCGTGATGCACCGTTCACCGACGCTGATGGCTGGATGGTTCGAAGCGCTCGCGCCTGTGGCCTGCGCAGGCCCGCTGCCCACCGCGGGCCGAGTCATCGCTCACACCGTCCAGAAGGGAAATATGCGGTGAGTACCGCCCCTGTAGAACCGACTGGCATCGACATTCGCACGACCGCGGGCAAGCTCGCGGACCTCCAGCGCCGCGTCCAGGAGGCGACGCACGCCGGCTCGGAGCGTGCCGTGGAGAAGCAGCACGCGAAGGGCAAGCTGACGGCCCGTGAGCGGATCGAGCTGCTGCTGGACGACGGCTCGTTCGTGGAGCTGGACGAGTTCGCCCGGCACCGCTCGACCAACTTCGCACTGGAGAAGAACCGCCCCTACGGGGACGGTGTGGTGACCGGGTACGGGACCGTGGACGGCCGGCCCGTCGCCGTGTTCTCCCAGGACTTCACCGTCTTCGGCGGCGCCCTCGGCGAGGTCTACGGCCAGGAGATCGTCAAGGTGATGGACTTCGCGCTGAAGACCGGCTGCCCGGTCATCGGCATCAACGACTCCGGCGGCGCCCGTATCCAGGAGGGCGTGGCCTCGCTGGGCGCCTACGGCGAGATCTTCCGCCGCAACACCCACGCCTCCGGTGTGATCCCGCAGATCAGCCTGGTCGTCGGCCCGTGCGCGGGCGGCGCGGTGTACTCCCCGGCGATCACCGACTTCACGGTGATGGTCGACCAGACCTCGCACATGTTCATCACCGGCCCCGACGTCATCAAGACGGTCACCGGCGAGGACGTCGGCTTCGAGGAACTGGGCGGCGCCCGCACCCACAACACCGCCTCCGGCGTGGCCCATCACATGGCCGGCGAGGAGAAGGACGCCATCGAGTACGTCAAGCAGCTGCTGTCGTACCTGCCGTCCAACAATCTGTCCGAGCCCCCGGTCTTCCCCGAGGAGGCGGACCTCTCCGTCAGCGACGAGGACCGCGAGCTGGACGTGCTCGTCCCGGACAGCGCCAACCAGCCCTACGACATGCACACGGTGATCGAGCACATCCTCGACGACGCCGAGTTCTTCGAGACCCAGTCGCTGTTCGCGCCGAACATCCTGACCGGCTTCGGCCGGGTCGAGGGCCACCCGGTGGGCATCGTCGCCAACCAGCCGATGCAGTTCGCCGGCTGCCTCGACATCGACGCGAGCGAGAAGGCCGCGCGCTTCGTGCGCACCTGCGACGCCTTCAACGTGCCCGTGATCACCTTCGTCGACGTGCCCGGCTTCCTGCCCGGCGTCGACCAGGAGCACACCGGCATCATCCGCCGCGGCGCCAAGCTGATCTTCGCCTACGCCGAGGCCACCGTCCCGCTGATCACGGTCATCACCCGCAAGGCCTTCGGCGGCGCCTACGACGTCATGGGCTCCAAGCACCTGGGCGCGGACCTGAACCTGGCCTGGCCGACCGCCCAGATCGCCGTCATGGGCGCCCAGGGCGCGGTCAACATCCTGCACCGCCGCACGATCGGCGAGGCGGACGACCCGGAGACGACCCGCACGCGGCTGATCCAGGAGTACGAGGACACCCTCCTCAACCCGTACATCGCGGCCGAGCGCGGCTACATCGACGCGGTGATCACGCCGTCCGACACCCGCCGCCACGTCGTCCGCGGGCTGCGACAGCTGCGCACCAAGCGGGAATCCCTGCCTCCGAAGAAGCACGGCAACATCCCCCTGTAACAGGCCCTTGATGCGCATCCATCACGTCCGACGCCGCAATCTGCGAGATCAAGCACGGACACACGCCCCATCCCGTCCGGCGCGGGCCTTGGCTGGAGCACCGGCCCAGACAGCGGGAAGACCCGGCCGTGACACCGGCCCGGTGATCACGGTGATCCCAGTGAGGAAGGCCCATGACTCTCATAGCGGTTATCGGCACCGGCACGACGGGCACAGCAATCGCGGAAGCATGCTGGGCGGCCGGGAACGACGTCGTGCTCTACGACGCCGACATCTACGCCGCCTTGTCGGCCATCCACCGGATCACAGCCGCCCACCGAACCGTCACCGCTTCAAGCGGACACACGGCTGGGAAAAACAATGACCGAATCGGCCGCCTGACCTTCGCCGCGCGCCTTTCCGATCTCGCGGGCAGCGACATCATCGTCGAAGCCGTCCCCGAACGCATGGATCTCAAAATCGCAGTCCTGCGCTCCATCGAGGACGTCATCGGCCCCGACACGCTGCTGGTGACCAGCTCCTCGTCACTACCCCTCACCAGTATGGCCGCCCAACTACGCAATCCACGTCGTCTCGTGAGCCTTCAGCCTCAGGGGTGCTGCGGTGTGACTTACTGCCCGTACAGGTGGGCGGCCCACGCACCGCCCGGCACTCGGCACTCGGCCCGCTGCAGCCTGACTGTCGATCCCATCGGGCAGGCCACACTCCCCGAGTGTCTCAGCCGGTGCCCCGACGTGCCGATCACCGTCGCCCTCGCGCATTGAATGAAGCCGGGCCCGTCACCACGGGGGTGTGACGGGCCCAGTCCGCGTCCACGGTGCCACACCCCCCTCATCCCCGCACGCGCTGAAAGGGGGCCGCCGCCTTTGAGGACCAGCAGTTGAAGACCCCTTCGGGCAGCGGATGTGCCCCGAGGCTTCCTGACAGCGTGATGCCCAGGTCTTAGCGTCGACGGGTGACCCTGTGGACATCTTTGGAGCCGGCAGCCGCGACGGTGGATCCGGGTGGCAGCACGCGTGTGCGGCTGCGCGTGCGCAATACCGGTGACGTCGTCGACGAGTACCGCTTTGAACCCGTGGGCGCCGTCGCGCCCTGGACGGCGGTGGAGCCGCAGACGCTGCGGCTGTATCCGGGGACCACCGGCACGGTGGAGCTGACGTTCTCCCCGCCGCGCTCCCCGGATGCGGTGGCGGGGCCGAATCCGTACGCGGTGCGGATCACGCCGACCGAACACCCCGAGGCGGTCACCGTCCCGGAGGGAAACCTGACGATCACCCCGTTCACGGAGGTGCGGGCCGAGCTGGTGCCGCCCACGGTGAAGGGACGGTTCCGCGGCCGGCCGCGGCTGGCGGTCGACAACCTGGGCAACACGCGCGTGACGGCGTCGGTGGCGGGAACCGACACGGGCGATCACCTGTCGTACGAGTTCCGTCCGGGGAGCGTGCAGATCGAGCCGGGGCGGGCGGTGTTCGTGGACACGACGCTGCGGCCGCGGCAGGTGATCTGGTTCGGGTCGAAGGAACAGCGGCTGTTCTCGCTGACGGTGCAGCGGTCGGGTGTGGCGCCGCTGCCGGTGGACGGTACGTTCGTGCAGCGCGGGTTCCTGCCGCGGTGGCTGGCGACGGCGCTGAGTGTGACGGCGGCGCTGGCGATCGTGTTCGTGATGGTCTGGCTGGCCTACAAGCCGCAGGTAGGCAGTGGCGCCACCGAGAAACTCGCGGAGGCCGGCAGCACCGCGCTGCCCAGCCCCGTTGTGTCCGCGCCGTCCTCGCCGAAGACCGACCACTCCGCCGACCCCCTGCCCGAGTCCGGGAGCTCCTCGGCCCCGGCGCAACAGCCGGGCACGGGCGGTTCCGGTTCGTCCGGATCCGGTTCGTCCGGATCCGGCGGCACGAAGAAGTCCAGTGGCTCGACGCCTGCGTCCACGCGGACGCCGGCACCCGGCTCCCTGATCATCGGTCAGGGTTCGAACCGGTGCATCGACGTCACCGACTCGCAGGACGCCGTGGGACAGGACGGCACCCCCCTCCAGCTGTGGGACTGCGCGGGCTCGGCCAACCAGAAGTGGGACTTCCGGGGCGACGGCACGGTACGCTCGCTCGGCCTGTGCATGGACGTCGCCTGGGGCTCCCGCGACGACGGCTCGGTCATCCAGCTGGCCCGGTGCAGCGGCAATCCGGCCCAGCAGTTCGTCCTCAGCACCGCAGGGGACCTGGTCAACCCGCAGGCCAACAAGTGCGTGGACGCCAAGGACAACGGCACCGGGAACGGCACGAAGCTCCAGCTGTGGACGTGCTCGGGAACCGCCAACCAGAAGTGGCGGGTCGGGTAGCGGCGGCCCTTCCCCGCAAGCGGCGGGCCCTTTCCCGCAAGCGGGGCCGCTACCAGGCGGCCTCGCCCGGGACCAGGCGGCCCGCCTTGCGGTACTCACGGCGGGCCCCCTCGAGCAGGTCGTCACCGCCAACCGGTTCGCCCCGTCCGGCGGCGAGGTAGGCGGCGGTGACCACCGCGCTGCGGATCGACCCGCCGGCCAGCTCGAACTCCCGTGTGAGCGGCCCCGGGTCGATGCCGTCGGCGCACGGGACGTGCGACAGCCCGTGCCGCCAAAGCGCCAGGCGCTGCTCGGCGTCCGGGAACGGGAAGTCGATCACCAGGTCCAGGCGCCGGGTGAAGGCCTCGTCGATGTTGGCGCGCAAGTTGGTGGTGAGCAGCGCGATGCCGTCGAAGGACTCCAGCCGCTGCAGCAGGTAGGCGCTCTCCATGTTGGCGTAGCGGTCGTGGGAGTCCTTGACCTCGGAGCGCTTGCCGAAGACGGCGTCGGCCTCGTCGAAGAGCAGGACGGCGTCGGTGCGGTCGGCCTCGGTGAAGATGCGTTCCAGGTTCTTCTCGGTCTCGCCGATGTACTTGTCGACGACCGAGGACAGTTGCACGACGTAGAGGTCGAGGCCGAGCTCGGCGGCGACGACCTCGGCGGACAGGGTCTTGCCGGTACCGGACTCACCGGCGAACAGACCAAGGACGCCCCGGCCCCGGCCGCCGCCCGCGCTGAGCCGCCAGTCACCAAGGACACGGTCGCGGTGGCGGGCGCGAAGGGCCAGTTCGCGCAGCTGGGCCAAGGGCCGGTCGGGCAGGATGAGATCGGGCCAGCCGACCGCGGGCCGGATCCGGCGGGCATGCCGCTCCAGCCCGGACGCCGACTGCTGCCGGGCGGCCAGCCGTACGTGCGCCGCGCCGAGCGGGGCGCCCTCGAAGGCGGCGAGGCCGCGGGCGGCGCGCGCGGCCCGCAGCACCCGGTCGCCGCCGAGCCGGTAAGGGGCCACGGTGGCGACCAGGTCGAATCCGGCGGCTTCCGCTCCCAGCGCCGCCGTCCAGGCGGCCGTTCCTTGCGCCCGCCGGCGCGGTGCCTCCAGGACCAGCGGGTCGCGCGCGCACCACTGCGGGTCGTAAGGGCGCGGATCCGTCAGCAGCACGGTCACGTCCATCGCCTCGGCCAACGCCCCGAGCAAGGGGCCGGGCCGGTCCGGAAGCTGCGACAGCACGACGGCCCGGTCGCCGAGCCGGGCCTCGCGCAACAGGTCGGGGACGCGCTCCTCGGGCCCCGAGAACCACAGCGCCTCCATGCCCGCGGCGTGCAGGGCGGCGGCGACCGCGGCCTGACCGTCGCCCTCGCGGTGCTCGCGCAGATAGGCGGTGAGCGGACCGCCGCGCAGCCGGGCGGCCAGCCGGTGAACGAAGTCCTCGTCGCCGGCGGGCAGGAGCTCCGGCATCGGGTGCAGGTGCCCGTGGAGCGCGGCGTCCGAGGTGTCGTCGCCGATCAGATGGGCGACCAGCCGGTCGGGTATGCGCAACGATCGGCCCAGGAAGGGGCGTTCGGGTTCCTCGACGTCGAGCAGGCCGAGCGCGCACAGCGGTGCCGAGGAGTGGAACCGAGCGCGGGCCGCCGCCAGGTGCGCGGGCATCCCGCACAGATCGAGGGCGAGCCCCGTGGTGGCCCGGCGCCTGCTCACGTCGTCGTTGAGGTAGCCGTAGAGCGGCTCGAAGGCGCGGTCGAGATCCGGGGCGAGGGCGATGAGCAGGATCGCGGTGTCCAGCTCGCTCAGGTGCATCCGGGCGGCCAGTTCGGCCAGCCGGTCGGCGGGGCCGACCGCGGCCGTGCCGTCGGCGGCGATGCCCGGTCGGCCGTTCGCGGGGGTGAGCGGGGCGGTGTGCAGTACGTGCCGTACGGCCTCCTGTGACAGGTACAGGCCGCGCAGCGGGTCGCCGGCCGTGGGGTCCGCGGCGGCGCGGTGCTCGACCAGCGCGGCGATGCGCTTGCGCAGTCCGGCGAGCCGGGCCAGCAGCGAGCGCGAGGGGTCGTCGGCGTCCTCGTTTGGGGCACAAAGGGCCGGCGCCTCGGCGTACGGGGTGGTCATCGCGGATCCGGGCGCCGTGCGGCGGCCTCCGCGCGGGCGGCGCGGGCCGCCGCCACCTGCCGCGGCCGGTGGGCGCGTTCTGCGGACTTTGGCGGGCTGCCGTCCAGGCCGCGCACGCGGACGGCCGCGCCCTCGGTGACCGGGGGCCCGGCCTCGTACTCGGGGAACGCCGGGAAGGGGGCGGTCACCACCAGGTCCAGAGAGGGCTTGAGTTCGCCGCCCAGGGCGGACCAGATCTCGGCCAGGGAACGGGACTCGGTCTGGATGCCAGCCACCGTCAGCGGCACCGCGAGCCCCAACGCGCCCAGCGAGCCGGGAAGTTCGTCGGCGGGCAGCAGCTCACGCGGCAGCAGGGTCGCCAACACGGCCGACAGCAGCCGGTGCTCGTCCTGCGGCGTCTTGGTCCAGGCGGTCACCAGGTACGACAGCCGGAACCAGCGCGGCGGTTGACGGCGGCGTACCACCACGTCCCGGTCGTCGCGCACGGCGACGTGGCCGCGCTGCCGCCGGGCCACGTCCTCGCGGATGTCATACAGGTAGACGTTGACCACAGGGGCGTTGCGCCGGGCCGCCCAGGTGCGGGTGGGGGCCTCGAAGGAGACGTCGATGCCGGAGCCCGCCAACGCGCCGCCGCCGAGCAGGCCCTTGAGGACCTCGTCCACCTCGTGGATCACTGTCTCGCTCCTGCTCTGCCGTACTGTCGGCGCTTCCTGCTGCCGCCCCGGTACCGATCGTGCCCCGTGCGCCGTCCGGGCCGCAGGCGCGCCGGGGCCGGCGGTCGGGCAGGCGTACTGCCCGCACAACCGCCTTCGATCGCCCGTTTGGTCAGATGTAGCCTTCCCGCAGGGCATACGCGACGGCGTGCGCCCGGTTGCGCAAATGCAGACGTGTAGTCAGTCCGTGCAACACATTCTTGACGGTGCGTTCCGAGTAGGAGAGCTTGCTGGCGATCTCCGCGGTGTCCAGGCCCTCGGCAACCAGCCGCAGGACGTCCACCTCACGGGGCGCAAAGCCCAAAGAGGAGGCGCCGGGCCGACCTGCCGCACCCCGGTGCAGTGTTCCCACCTGGCTGATAAGCCGACCGAGCAGGTCGGAGGGCAGGTCGCCGTCGCCGCGGGAGGCGGCGACAACCGCCTGCACCAGCCGGTGCGCGGTGGCCTCACGGCGCCAGATGATGGCCCCGACCCCGCACTCGATGACGTCCAGCAGTTCGCTCTCACGGATCGTGCCCACGACGAGCACGGCGCGCGCGCCCTCGCTGCGCACCATCCGGCGCAGCCGGGTGAGCGCCGCCTCGTCGAGCGTGTCCTCGATCAGCACCGCCACCGTGCCGGGGCCGGACTCCTCGCGCAGTTCGATCTCCGGATGCCGGCGCAACTGGCTGACGGCACCCTCACGGGAGATCGGGTCCAGGGCGGCCACCGCCACGGGTATCCGCCGTCCGGTGCCGAGGGCGCCGGATTCTGTTGTCCGGGTGGAGCTGAGCAACCTTTTCCCCCATGTTCAGGAACCCGCGCCCGGCAACGACCGGTGACGGGTGAGCACGCTCCACACTTCTGTGCCCCCCGTGCCAGGCGCAATCGTGGAGCACCACGAGACGGACCACGACACCAACGGAGCAACCACCACGAGGAGCGCCGAATGCGCGCATCACAGCAGGTCAGCAGGGATGGTGGGACGACGGGCGGCCCCGGTGGGCCCCATCGCGCCCCACCGTGAGCCTCGCCACAACGTCCGTCGGACGGCGACCGGACACCCCTGCGCCGCCGGGCCGCACGTGAGACACATCACGCCGCCTCACGCCACCGGCAGCCGACACTGCCACGTTCTCTTTATCCGGAAGCGCCGCAACGACCATAGGAGGCAGGGATGACCGGACCGCTGCGTGAACGCGACGACGCGCACGCACTGCTCGCCTCCGAGGTCGAACGCGCCCGCGCCGGCAGCGGTCGCCTCGTCCTGCTGCGCGGGGCCACGGGCACCGGCCGCACAGCCGTCCTCGAGGCCGCCGCCGCGCACGCGTCCGACCGCGGCCTGCGGGTGCTGCGCGTGCGCTGTTCTCCTGAGGACACCGCCGTGCCCTTCTCCACGATCCGCCACCTCCTCGACCCCGTACCGCAGTTCACGGACCTGGCACCCCGCGGGGACGACCGCGCCAGCGCGGCCCGGCTGTGGCGGCTGATGCGCTCGTACGCGGCCGAGAGCCCGCTGATGGTGGCCGTGGACGACGTCCACCTCGCCGACGGCCCCTCGCGCTGCTGGCTCGTCGAGGCGGCCCGCCGCGTCGACCGGTCACCGCTCCTGCTGGTGGCCACCGAGCGCAGTCAGTACGACATCGGCCTCCAGCCGACCAGTCTCACGCACGCGCTGTCGCCGCACCTCGCCCGCACGCACACCCTCGCCCCCCTCACCCACGACGCATCGGCGGAGCTGGTCCGGGCCGCCCACCCCAGGGCCTCGGCGCAGTGGACGGTGGACTGCGTACGGGCCGGCGCGGGCAGCCCGCTGCTACTGCGCGCCCTGCTGGACGACCTGAGCGGCGCCCCGTGCCCGGCCGTGCCGCAGACGTGCGCGGCGCTGTATCCGGGGGCATACCCGGCGGCCGTCTCCTGGTGGCTGGACAGCGCCGGGCCCGCAACGGCCGCAGTGGCGCGGACGCTCGCGGCCCTGGAGGAGACCGGCGTCCAAGACACCGTCGACGCCCAACTGCTCACCGAGGCGTCCGGGGCCGACCCCGCCCGGGTGCCCGGCTGGCTCACCGCGATGATACGGCTCGGACTGCTGCGGCGGGACGCCGCGGGCCACCCCCGCTACGCGCATCCGCTGCTGCGGGACGCCGTGCTCACCGGCTGGCCGGTCGCCGAGCGCCAGGCCGTCCACCGAGCGACCGCGGAGGCGATGCTGCGCCGGGGCGACGGGATCGAGGCCGTGGCCGGGCAACTGCTGGGCAGTGGAGCCGTCGGTCTGCCCTGGGCGCTGAACGTGCTGCAGGACGCCGTGGCCGCCGCCTTGTGCGAGGCCCGCCCCCACGACGCCGTCGGCTATCTGCACCGGGCCCTGGACGAGCCACTGCCGAACGACCTGCGGCAACGGCTACTGACCGAGCTGGGCTCCTTGGCGTACACCTGCAACGACGCTCCCTGGGCCATACCGCGCCTCGCCGAGGCACTACGCCTGCCGACCGAGCCCCGCGACCGGGTGCGCACGGCCCTCGCCCTCGGCACGGCCCTGGCCGGCCAGGGCGAGACCCGGTCGGCCGTGGAGACGCTGCGGCGGCTCGAGGGCCAACTGATCGGGCACCCCGAACTGGCCCGCACCGTGCACACCGCCTCCGTGCTGCTGTCCGATCAGGACCAGACGGTCCGCCGGGATGCGTACCGGCGGCTGAGCGACACCGCCGAACGCTCCCCAGACCTTGTGGGCGCCACCGGACAGGCCCTGCTGGTGCGGTACGCGGCTGCGGCCGGGGCCAGCTCGGCACAGGCGGCGATGGCACGGCTGCGGGCGCTGCTGACGGAACCCGCCGACCCGCTGGCCGAGCCCTTCCTGCTGGGCACCGCCGCCGCCGTCGCCCAGTGGGCCGACGAACTGGACGAGGCGGAAAAGCTCGTGGAACGCGGCCTGGCCGGACAGCACCCCTTGCTGCTGCACCCGATGAAACAGGGTCTGCTGGACATCCGGGCCGACATCGCCGCCGCCCGCGCAGACTACCGCCGGCTCCTCGCCGACCACGAGGCCCGGCCCACCGCGGCGCATCGCACCGGGCCATCCAACGCGGATGCGCACGTCCTGGTCGCCCTCGTTGAGACCGGCCGCACCGAGCAGGCGGGGCGGTTCGCGGACAGCTTCGACCTGCGGGAGGCGCCCGATTCCCGGGAGCTGAACAGCTTCCTGTACGCGCGGGGCCTGCTGCGGTCCGCCCAGGGGGACGTCACGGGCGCTCTCCACGACTTCCTGGAATGCGGCCGCCGGCAGTCGGCCTGTGACGTGCTCAGCCCGGTCGTCACGCCGTGGCGGACCGCGGCCGCGGGGTGCCATCTGGCGCTGGGCAGCCTTCAGGAGGCGCTGACGCTGGCGCAGGAGGAGCTGCGGCTGGCCCGGGTGTGGAACACCCCGCGCACGGTGGGGCGGGCCCTGCAGGTCCTGGGCCGGGCGACCGGCGGCTGGCGCGGTCTGGAGCTGGCCGAAAAGGCCGTGGCCGTCCTGCGGGAGTCACCGGCCGATGTCGAACTGGCATCTGCGCTGCTCGCACAGGGGCAGCAGCTGACCGCCGCCGGGGAGCGGGCGCAGGGACGTGCATGCCTACGGGAGGCGGCCGAGCAGGCCGAACGGCTCGGCGCCCTACGGCTGCGGGCCCGCGCCGAGGAGGCACTGCGCGCGGGGGGCGCCCGCCGCTCCGCGGCCGCGCTCACCGGCTCCGCGGCGCTCACCGGCAGCGAGCGCCGCATCGCAGAACTCGCCGCCGACGGCCGCACGAACACCGAGATAGCCGACCTCCTGCACGTGGCCCGCCGCACCGTGGAGACCCACCTGACCAGCACCTACCGCAAGCTCGGCATACGGCGCAGGGCGGAGCTACCAGCCGCGCTGGAAACGGAGGCCGAGGGGTGATGAGCCGTTCGAGCATGGTCTTCGGTTTGAAGGCTCCCCTCCCTGAAGGGAGGGGATTCTCCACCCTCCAGGGCTGCGTGGGGATTCACGGCTCAGGCCGCCTCTTGGTCCAGCGGACCAGGAGGTCTTACGCCCTCGGCACCGTCCGGGTTCCAACCTGCCCGGACCAGCATCACGCGGGCGGAGTTCTTGTCCCTGGGCGAGACGGCTCCGCACACGGTGCAGGCATAGGTTCTCATCGAGAGAGGGAGTGCGTGCTTGGTTCTCGCTCCGCACTGCGCGCAGTCCATCGTGGTGTGCGCCGGGTGCACGAGACGGACGTCCCGTGCGTGCTTGCGCCCCATCTCGACCAGAGCGCGTTTGGTGGCGGCGATGGCGGCATCGGCCGCCGTGCGGGCCATCGTGGTTTTCGCGAGGAACTTCGGGCGGAAGTCCTCCACCGCCACCCCGTCATGATCACGCATCACGGACTTGGCCCACTTGCGGCCGGTGTCCTCCCGCTGCCGCGCGACCTTCTTGTGCAGCTTCGCGGCCTGTGCCTGCACCTTCCGGTAGCCCTTGGATGCGGGCCGGCCCTTCGGACGCCGGCACCGGGCCATCATCCGCTGGTAGCGGGCGAGCCCCTGCGCGGCCCGCTTGCCGTGCTCGGCATGCGGAAGGTCGTAGGCGCCATCCGTGGTGGTCGCGGTCTCCTTCACACCCCAGTCCACCCCGAGCACCCGCCCCGTGAGGGCAAGCGGTTCGCTCTGCGCGGGGGCGACGAAGGACACATACCAGTGCCCGAGCGTGTCCTGGTACACGCGCACACTCGACGGGTCGGCCGGAAGAGCCCGCGACCACACCACGCTCAGCACGATCTGGCCCGCAAGGTGCAGACGACCGTCCTTGAGGCGGAAACCCCGCTTCGTGTAGTTCAGGCTCGGGCGGCTGTCCCGCTTGCGCTTGAAGCGGGGCATCCCCGCCCGGCGGTGCTGCGCAAGCCCGTCCTTGATGTCCTTCAACGCCTTCGCCCGCGACTTGGCGAAGTCCCGAATCACCTGCTGCTGCGGCACCGAGGCACCCTCGGCCAGCCACGGCATCACCCGACGCGCCTCAGTCAGCATCCTGTCCAACTGCGCCGGACCACACGTCAGCTTCTCTCCGGACTCCTTGGCTCGCTGGTGGACCTGCTTGGACTTGGCCACGCATTCGTTCCAGAGCCAGCGGCAGCGCTCCCACTCGGCTTCGAGTGCGCGCCGGGCTGTCTTCGACAGGCGTACACGGAAGGTGTACCGGGCATGCCCGGTGTCCTTCGTGGTCGCTTCTGTCGTCATGCATCCGAACCTACCTGGGAGGACTGACAGTTGAGAGTTCTTGACCGTTGTGGGCGGCATCACGGCCGTGCGGGGTGGACGCCGGATCGCCCTGACGGCGATCCGGCTGTCCCTGCCCTGCTCCGCAGGAGTCCGATTCCTCCCCGGCCTGAAGGCCGGGGCATCCTCGGAGAAAGCCGGTGAACCTGACGGAATGGGCCAGGGTGCAGGGTGTTGCGCCGCGTACCGCGTATCGCTAGTTCCGTGAGGGCACGTTGCCGGTCCCTGCGCAACGGGTGGGGCCGCGCACGATCCTGGTGACCATCGAGGCGAACGCCGCGCCGCAGCCAGCCGAGGGAGTCGGCTTGTATGCGCGGGTGTCCTCGCATGACCAGAAATCCGATCTTGAGCGGCAGACGGCCCGGCTGGTGCAGTGGGCCGCCCAGGGTGGTCACCGTGTCGTGCGGGTGGAGTCGGAGATCGGCTCGGGGATGAACGGGGGCCGGTCGAAGGCGAAGCGGCTGTTGGCTGACCCGGCCGTGACCACGGTCGTTGTCGAGCACAAAGACCGCCTCGGCCGCATGAACGTGGAGCTGGTCGAAGCCGCTCTGTCCGCCACCGGCCGCCGTCTCGTCGTCCTGGATGAGGGCGAGGTTGAAGACGATCTGGTGCGGGACATGGTGGAGATACCGACCTCGTTCTGCGCCCGCCTGTACGGCCGACGCTCGGCGAAGAACCGTGCCCGCAAGGCACTTCAGGCCGCCGCGCATGGCTGAGCCGAACAAGAAGCCGCTGCGGCAGATCGCCCGGCCGTTCGTCGCAGGCGGGCCGTCCGGCGTCAGCATCCGCGACCGCCTTAATAGGGCTTTGTTAGGTGGGAGCTCGGGCTTGTTGCTGGTTCCGCAGAAGTGGTTGGCGGCAAGCTCGGCATATCCCGGTCCACAGCGCCAGAAGGGTCTGGAGTGCCTTCAGGACGGCGTACAGCGTCAGGCCCGAGCAGGGACTTTTGGGTCCAGCCGCAGCTCTGTGCAGAACGCCTGGGCCAGCGCGGCCATGGTCACGTGACGGTGCCAGCCGGTGAAGTTGCGTCCTTCGAAATGGTCCACTCCGAGGCCGTACTTCAGTTCCCGGTAGTCGTGTTCCACCCGCCAACGGATCTTGGCGAGGCGGACCAGGTCGCGCAGCAAAGTGCCGGCGGGCAGGTTCGAGAGCCAGTAGTCGGTCGGCTCCGCCGCTCCCGGGGGCCATTGGGCCAGCAGCCAGCACTCGGGCAGACAGCCGTCGTCGGCACGGGGGATGTCTCGGTTGGCCGGGCGCACGCGCAGGGCCAGGAACCGCGAGCGCATCGCGGCGGAGGGGTTGCTCCTGCTGGCGCGGGTGCCGTGCCGCCAGGTCACATAGTGTCCTGCCGTTCGCCCGGCAGCCATGGCCAACTCCTTGAGGGAGGACGGATCCTGTGGGTAGCGCGGGCGCGGGCGCGGGCCGCGTCCGGCGTAGGGGGGCTGTTGCGGGACGGCCTGCCCGGGGTGGGCGCTGGTGGTGGCCTTGACCGCAGCGACGTAGGCCAGGCCGCGCTCTTCCAGGGCCAGGCGGAAGGCGGTGATGTCGCCGTAGCCGGCGTCGCAGACCACCGGTAGGGGCTGCAGGCCCCAGTCCCCGGCCATCTCGTCGAGCATGTCCAGTGCCAGGTGCCACTTGGCCCGGTGGCCGAAGTCCTCTCCGATGCCGCAGCGTCGGCGCCGGGTGCGGACCAGGGCGGCCTGCTCGGGGTCGTCGATCAGGGCGGGGTCCCAGCTCTCGGGCAGGAACAGGCGCCAGTTGGCCGCCGCCGAGGCGGTGTCGCCGATGAGGTTGACGCTGACGCCGATCTGGCAGTTGGTGATCTTGCCCGCGGTACCGGTGTACTGCCGGGCCACCCCGGGACTGCTGACGGAGGCGGCGTCCTTGAGGAAGCCGGTGTCGTCGACGACCCAGGCCCGCACGGGGAACGCCCCGCTCGCCCAGGTGGCGATGTTGGCTCTGACCCGGGTGTAGTCCCAGGTGGAGGAGGAGATGAACTGCTGCAAGCGCTGGTGGTCCACGCCCAGGCGTTCGGCCATGGGCTGCATGGACTTGCGTTGCCCATCCATCATCAGGCCCCGGACGTAGAGCTCTCCCTTCTCCCGCTGGTCGGCGCGGGGGAGCTCGGCCAGCATCGGGGCGATGAAGGCTTCCAGGCGGGGGCGCAGTTCGTTGATCTCTTCTGGCGTCACAGAACAGACCAACACAAATCCGGCACACAATATTTCCGAGCTAACAAAGTCCTATTAAGGGCCTGACACCCGAGGACGAGAAGGTACTGCGCGCTGTCGGTGAGCACATGGGGTGTCTGGCCTCGCGGGATCTGGCCCGCAGGTGCCGGGACGGCCTGGAGCACTCCACCGACACGTGGGCCGCCCGAAAGCGGGAGTTGACTGCCAAGTCGTCCTCGCGGTGGGCGGGTTCGGTCACCTCGAACACGCATGACCAGTGGGGCCTTTCCCGTCGCGCCCAATGGCAGGACCTGATGGGCAAGAAGGCCGGCATCGCCATGATGCGGCACCGCCTGTCCCTGCCGATCGGGGAGAAGGGCTCCAAGGGGCAGCCTGGCGGCTACCGCTCCCGCAACGAGTGGTTCCACAAGATGCGGCGTCTGGCGATCCTTGAGGCCCAGTACGAGCGCGTCAACGCGGAGAGAGAGGCGGGCCGCGTGTCGGTGGTGCGCGGTGGCCGTCGGCTGCTCAAGCAGCGCCACAACCTGGATGCCGCCAAGAAGACCAAGGAGCAGTGGAGGCGGGAGTGGGAAGCGACGCGTTGGTTCCTGACCGCTGACGGGGAGTTGGGCAAACGCTTCGGGAACGAGACGATCCGCGTCACCCCCGACGGCGAGGTCAGCATCAAGCTACCCGCGCCGCTGGCGCATCTGGAAAACGCCCGGCATGGCCGGTACGTCCTCGCCGCTCGCGTCAGCTTCCCGCACCGGGGAGACGAATGGCGCGACCGCATCGAAACCAACCGGGCCGTCGCGTACCGCATCCACCTCAACGTGACCTTGGGCCGCTGGTACCTGGATGCCTCCTGGACCCGGAAGAACCTGCCGATCACCCCGCTGGAGGCCCTGCGGGCCCAGGGCGTGGTGGGCGTGGACACCAACGCCGATCATCTGGCCGCGTGGCGGCTGGACGAGTACGGCAACCCGATAAGCAAACCACGCCGCTTCGACTACGACCTGTCGGGCAACGCCACCCACCGCGACGCCCAACTCCGCCACGCCCTCACCCGCCTCCTGCACTGGGCCAAGGCCACGGGCGTGCAGGCCATCGCGATCGAAGACCTCGACTTCGCCGACTCCAAGACCCGGGAGAAGCACGGCCGCCGCAAGCGGTTCCGCACGCTCATCGCCGGTATCCCCACCGGCAAACTCCACGCACGCCTGCTGTCGATGTGCGCCGAAGCCCAACTCGGCGTGATCGCCGTCGATCCCGCCTACACCTCCCTATGGGGCGCACAGCACTGGCAGCAGCCCCTCTCCACACCCCGACGCCCCGCCACCCGCCACCAGGCGGCAGCCGTGGCGATCGGCAGACGCGCCCTCGGCCACCGGATCAGGCGACGGACGGCACCGCCCCGCCGGCACCAGAGCGATGCCGGCGGGCATCGGACCGCCCAGGCCCGCCCCAGTGACCGGGGGCGTGAGGGAAACCGCCCCCGCGTACCCGGACCACGGACACGATCCGTGCGTGCTGAGGGAGAGGGCGACCTTCGGCGGGTAGTGGACGAGCAGGTGGACGTGATCGCTCTCGCCATTGAACTCCCGCAGCTCCGCACCGAAGTCGGTGCAGATCTCGCGCATGACCTCCTCGCAGCGCGTCAGGATCTCGCCGGTGAACGGTCCGCGCCGGTATTTCGGCATGAAGACCAAGTGCGCATGCAGCGTGTAGAGGACGCTACGGCCTCTGCGGACATCGGAGTTTGGCTCCCATCGAGGTGACAGAGAGCAATGTTACGATCACGCCCGTGAAGATCGTGACGCAGGTCAAGCTGATACCGGACGCCGCGCAGGCATCCGCACTGTCGGCGACCCTGCGCACAGTCAACGAAGCGGCCAACTGGGTCTGCGAGGTGGCGTTCGCGGGCGACGTGCCGCGTGAGTACGAGTTACGCAAGCACACCTACGCCGAACTAAAGACCCGTGGCCTGGGGGCGCAGGCGGCGCAGCATGTGATCAAGAAAGTGCGTGACGCGTACACCACGCTGCACGCCAACCTGCGTGCCGGGAACCTCGGCCAAAAGGGCTCCAAGCGCCGGATCAAGGCCGAGTCCAAACCGATTACATTCCGCCCTGATGCCGCGCAGCCCTACGACGACCGCTGTTTGAGCTGGCAGTACGACACCCGCACCGTGTCCATCTGGACCACGCAGGGCCGGTTGAAGGGCGTGCGGTTCGCCTGCTCGGCGGGCGCGCTCAAGACGCTCCAGCAGTACCGCAAGGGCGAAACGGACCTGATCGAACGCGACGGCGTGTTCTATCTGATCGCCACCTGCGAGGTTCCCGAAGCCGCCCCGTATGAACCCGGCGGGTTCACCGGCGTGGACCTGGGCATCGTCAACATCGCCACCACGTCCACCGGCTACCAAGCCGCCGGCCGCCACCTCAACCGATACCGCAAGCACCAGCGTGCCCTACGGGCCAAACTCCAAAAGAAGCGCACCAAGTCCGCCAGGCGACGGCTCAAGGAACGCTCCCGCCGCGAACAGCGGCACGTGAAGAACACCAACCACATCATCGCCAAGACGATCGTGACCGAGGCTGAACGCACCGGACGCGGCCTGTCCCTGGAAGAACTCAAGGGCATCCGCACCCGGGTACGGCTCCGCAAGCCCCAACGGGTCGCACTCCACTCCTGGGCCTTCGCCCAACTCGGAGACTTCATCGTCTACAAGGCCCGCCGGGCCGGAGTCCCGCTCGTGTTCGTGGACCCCGCCTATTCCTCCAAGGAGTGCGCGCAGTGCGGACACGTGGACCGGCTCAACCGCGTCTCCCAAGCCAAGTTCGCATGCCGGTCGTGTGGCGTCGTTGCGCACGCCGACCGGAACGCTTCCCGCGTCCTCGCCCGCAGGGGCGAAGACGCGTGGACTGCGGGGTGTAAGTCACACGCCCCTGCCACCCCGTAAGGGGTGTCTGGACGGAGGAGCCCACCCAGCAGCCAGTTGGGCACTACCTCCAAGCCCGGCCCTTCAGAGCCGGGTCAAGTTGACGAACGGTCCAGGCGAACTTGTAGAGGTAGGCACCGGTCACCGGATCGCCGAGCACCCACTTGTCCGCCCGCGACTGGTTGAACGTGCCGTAGTACCGGGCGATGACCCAGTTCTTCGGCTTGTTGGGGTGGCGCCTGGTGGCCCACTTGTAGGTGAGCTTCCAGACGTAGTTGTCCAGCGTCTTGAACGTCTTGCTGGACACCACCCCCCGGTAGTACGTCGCCCACCCGCCCACGATGGGCACGAGCTTCTTTCCGGTCAGCCACTCCCGGTGGCCGAGGGCGTGCCCGCGGCGGTGCCCAGGAACTCGTCCCAGCCTCCGAGTGGCGCCTGGCCGGGGCCGAGGGTGCGCAGCTTACCCAGCACCGCGGGGTCCTGCGCCTCCAGCCACTCCACCAGTTGCCGGAAGGACACCATGCGCACGTCGTCGTACGCCGCGATCCGCTCGATCGTCTCCTCGACGGCGTCCATGTAGATGCCCCCGTTCCAGCGCTCGAAGTGGTTGCCGATGAAGAAGGGGGCGCGGTTGGTGTCGTAGGCCCGCTGGAAACCGGCCAGATAGGTGTCCCGGGCCTGGACCCGCCACGCGTCGTACTGGGACCGGTCGCCCAGGGGATTGCCGCCGGACTGATTGAACATCATGTTGTAGTCCATCGACAGGACCTGGAAGGAGTGGCCGGAGAACGGTATGGACTGCAGGGGGAAGTCCCAGATCCGGCCGTCCTGCACCTTCCCCGGCCAGATCTGCAGGCCGCCGGGCGAGCTGGCGTCGTACTTCCATCCGAGCGCCGCCGCGGTGGGCAGCAGATTGGCCTGGCCCTCCAGGCAGGGGGTGCGCCCGCCGATCAGCTCCTTGCGGTAGTCGAAGGGCAGCGGGTCGAGGTCGGTGAAGCCGGTGTTGGTCTTCCACTCGGTGACGAACCGCACGGCCTGGTCGATCTCGCTCCGCCACTCGGCGGACGACCAGTTGCGTACTCCGTCGGCGCCGCAGAAGTGGCCGTTGAAGTGGGTGCCGATCTCGTGTCCCTCCAGCCAGGCGGCGCGTACCTGCTGGAGTGTGGCGTGGATGTGCCGGTCGGAGAGGTAGCCGATCGCGGAGGCGCCGACCGCGTGCTGCGGCGGGTTGTAGAGGTCCTTCTTGGACTCCGGCAGGGTGTAGATGCCGCTGAGGAAGAAGGTCATCGACGCGCCGTGGTCGGCCGCGACCTTGCGGAAGCGGGAGAAGAGCTGGTTGCTGAGTTCGCCGGCGCCGTCCCAGGAGAACACGACGAACTGCGGGGGATGCTGACTGGGCTTCAGCCGTTCCGGGGTGGGCTGCTTGGGCTGGGCGCCGGTGTCGGCGGTGGAACCGTCACCGATCAGTTTGACCGGGGGGACGTCTGGCGTGCCCGGGGTGCCGTGTCCGCGGCGTGAGGGGCGGTCGCCGCCCGCGAAGGCCCAACCATTGGTGGAGCAGGCGGAAAGAGCGCCCAGGGCGCCCACCGAGGCGGCCGCGGTCAGCAGGCGCCTGCGGGACATACTGCTCATGTTCGTTTCCCAGTTCCTTGCCGTGCTTCCGGCAGGTCGGCCGGAAGGTTCCGTTCGTGCGATGCGCCTGTTCGAGGAGGGTTCGACCGGTTGGGTAGAGGCGGGTTCGGAAAGGTCCCGGGAAACAGGACGTGTTACGCCTTCATGACAAACCGCCCCCTGCACTCGCCTCGCGCATAAGTGCTTGGTGAGGGCAAGTAAATGCTTGGATACTTGCGTCGTCAAGTTCCGCGCGTGCCTTGTCAGCAGGTCAAAGGCATGACCGCCCGACCGAGTTGCCCGTAGGGCCGCAGAGCAGGGGGTCACCGGGCAGGCGGCGGGGCATCTCACCCACGAGACCGTGGTCCACCGGCCGCGTGGGACGCTGGGCGAGTCAACCTGATACGCGCGGTCCGCTGTTGACGGCTCCTCCCCCGACGACCGTCCCGACGTCAGCGATCTCGCGTGCCTGCCGATCGGACAGCACGTGCAGGCGACGGGCCTTGGCGTGCCCTTCCTGCCGGCACCGGTAGCCGTCCGGCGCCTTCTTTGTGCCCTTCGAACCCACCGGCTGCGGCAGGCGGTGCGTGATCGTCCGGACACCGGCCTGACGGCTTTGGATGTGCACAAGCCGGCAGCGCCGGGCCAGCGCCCACTGGCCGTGGCCGGCCAGGTACGGCCTGGTGGGTCAGGCCGCGGGTGGCGATTCGTCGCCAGGCGCCGTGGTCGCGGTCGCCCTGCCAACGGCAGTTTTGGTGGGGGCAGATGGCCCATTTCCATCCCGCGATGGTGGGCTGGTCGGGGGCTTTGCGGTGCCGCAGCGGGGTCAGGCGGTGCGGGCATAGTTTGGAGGTGTTGCGGGCCGGAACCGTGACGACGGCGATGCCCTGTTCGGTGGCGAGGTGCCGCATGCGGTCGGCGATTTGTCCGCGGGCCTGCTGGGACAGGCGGGTGTTCAGGGTGCGGCCCATGCCCCCGGCTTCCATCGACCGCAGATCCTCGACATAGATCACCGTGGCCCTGGCCGCGATGGCTTGGTCGACGGCCCACCTGGCAGCAGCCCACGCAAGCGCGTGCACCGCTTCGAGATGACCGTCCGCTTCACCATCTGGGGCCATGTCACCGGCAGCATCGGCCTGCCCACCGAGGCCTGAGCCAACAACCGAGCCCCGGGCCCAGACGACCACGCACCCGTCAACGTGACAGCACCGTCAGGAGGCGCTGGCGCTCGACGGGCCGAAGAACTCGATCTCGGCGACGGCCACCTGCTTGCTCGCGGAGGCGGCGTAGGCCGACTCGATGGTGAAGCGGACCTTGGTGACATCGCCGACGCGGAAGGCGCGCCGCTGGCCGCCGGCGCCCTGGTCCAGGGTCAGTTCCCGGGTCGTGGTCGTCCCGTTCTTCGTGGTGATCGTCGCCTCGATGCGGTGCGGCAGGGCCGACTGGGAGAGCTGGTCGGCGTGGGTGGAAACGCCCGGTGTGATGACCAGGTCCAGCAGCCGGGCCGGCTCGTCGAAGCGGGCCTCGATCCACTCGCCTTCGCCCGACTGCGAGACACCAGGACCCCACCAGGTGTTGTTGACCTTGTCGAAGGCGAGCCGCGGCTGGTGTCCCGGGTAGGAGCGCGAGGCCCTGACCTCGTCCGGGGCGACCGGGACGCGCTTGGCGAAGTGGTCGCGGGTGGCCTGCACGGCCGCGGGCGTGTTGGCACCGGCAGTGACCAGCAGGGTGAGTACGACCGCGGCCACCACCCAGGTAACGATGCGGTCGAAGGTGCGCCGCAGCCGGGGGCGTTCGCCGGCCCACGGGGTCTCACGGTTGCGGAAGTCCAGCAGGCGACGCCACCACGGGTGGCGCTCGGGCGACCGGTCGTCCCTGGCCATGGGCATCGCGCAGCGGGAGCAGAAGTGCCGGTCGGGCTGGTTGGGGGTGGCGCACCAGGGGCATGGTCTGCCGTTCTCGTCGCCCTGCTGGGGCCCGGGGGCGCGTACCTGGGGCCGCTCCGCGACCGGTCGGCCCGGCAGAACCGGGGCGATCGACGGGGCCGCGGGTCGGCCCTCCGGGTCGGCAACGGGGACCAGTAGGGAGCGGGCACGGTCGGAGATCGTGTCGCCGGGGGCGGCTGCGGGCATCGGCTGGGTCGGCGCGGTCTCGTCAGGTGCGAGGTCGGGGCGTGGGTCGTCGGATGCGGCGGCGGAGCCGGGACTTCGGTGCGGGGAGGCGTCGGTGTCTTCGACAGCGGGCGGGACGTCTGTGCCGTCGCCAGCCGTGCCGCTGAGGGCCGTGGGCGCCGCGGGGCCGTGGCCGTCCGCGGTGGTGGGTGCCGCCGGGTCCGGGTTGGTGCGGTCCGGTGTGGTGGAGTCGGTGGCGGCCGGTGTGCGTGCCGCCTCCTCCCCCGTCGTACCGGTGGCCGCTCCAGAGGCGCCGTCGGCGCCCGCCACTGTGGTCTCCGTGCCCGTGGTGCCGGAGGTCCGCGGCTCCTCCCCGGACCTGGCCACTGCGCGTGCCGGAGTACTGTCCGTCCAGCTCAGTACGGCACCGCATGCGTCGCAGAACGACTGGCCCGGTTCCGCCCGGGTGCCGCACTCGCCGCAGTTCTGGGTGGTCATTTCTTCGGGATCCTTTCGGCGGCGGTCACCTTGACCGTGTACGGCATATGGGCGGGGCGGGCGGCCGCGACGAGTGCGTCCAGGCGGTGCTTGTCCGCGGGGCCGGGGTCGGGCAGGCGGATCATGACGTGCAGGCGGGGCCGCGGGTCACCGGGGACCGGGCCGAGCGGACGGGCGCTCCAGGCGGCTCCGCCGCTCTCGGAGATCTCCGGCTCCACGCCGAACGCCAGCCGTATCGCCTCGGCCAGGCCGCGCCGGGTGCCCCGGACCCGGTGCAGGTACGCGGCGGCGGCGACGGAGGCCCGCAGCCGGGGCTCCGGTTCGGTGCCGTCGGTCTCGGCGCCGACCCAGCCGGCCAGCCAGCGGGTGAAGTCCACCGGGGCCAGGGCCGGGTCGAAGTAGGCGGGTAGACAGTCAAGTACGTTCAGGATCGGTGCGATCACCTCGTCGAGCCCGGCCACGAAGCGCTGCGCGAGGTCGTCGTCGGCGAATACCGCGGGCAGCATGGAGCCGATCGGGGCGGACGAGCCGAGCCCGTCGATGGAACCCCTCATCCTGCGTCTGCCTTCAACGGTTGGGGAGCCTTCAAGAGCCGTCCCCGATCACCCGGACGCGGTGGTCGAAGGAGAACACCAGAGACGGCGCGGTCAGATCGATGCGGTCCGTCGCCTCGCCGCGCTTGCCCGTTAGGGGGTCGGCGGGATGCAGGGTGACCTGGTCGACCAGCTCCACGCCCGGCACCCGCTGCAGCACCGCGAAGACCTCGCCCGATTGCACGGGCCGGCCGAACGGCCAGCCGCGGCCGTCCGCCCCGCCGGTCAGCGGGTCGAGGTGGCGGTAGAGGGCGTCATGGGCCTGGCGGCGGACCCGGTCGGTGTCGACTCCGCGAAAGGCGTGCACCGTGGCCACCACGGTGACGCCCTGGTAGTACGGCGGCCCGACCGCCAACCGGGTGCCGATCAGGCGGCGTTCGTCCAGGTGACGAGTGATCTGCTCCAACAGGGCGTCACCGGGTACGAGTTGCTCGAAGCGCAGTCGGCCACCGGGGTCCGCAACCGCCTGCGGCACCACCAGCACCCGTACCGCGTACGCCCCGTGTTCGTCCTCGTCGCCCTCCAGGCAGGTGATGCGCGCGGTCTCCGGAGCCGCGCGGCGGGCCAGTTCCTCGTAGTCGCGCAGGGTCACGGCGCGTTCCTGGGCACGCAGGGTGATGGGCGCCCGGGTCTTCGCCTCCTGAACCGTCTCCCCCTCGACACCGCCGCGCGCGGCCTCGCGGTTGACGACCTCCGAGACGTACGGGATGGACGTGCGCAGCACCTGGACGGCGCCGCGGGCCACGTTGCCCGCGCGGCCCCCGCCGGTGCGGTAGCGGCGAGCGCGGACGATCGCGCCCTTGGGCGCGACGGCGCCGTACTGGCGCAGCGTGCCGTCGGGTTCGCGCACGGACGGGCCGAAAGCGATCTCGCCGGTCGCGGCGTCCAGGGTGATGTGCCGGTCGTGCGGTCCGGAGCCGGCGAAGTGCGGGACGACCTGCCAGTCCTGCCAGCCGTCGTGCTCGGCGGTCTGCAGCAGCAGCGGCGGGTCGTCGCCGACGACGGGCGCGTGCGCGAGCCGCAGCCGCTGGCCGGGCAGCCCGGTGGACTCGCCGAGGGCCTCGTCGTGCACGGTCTCGGCGTGCACGGCCGGGGCTGTGCCGCCGACCGTGCACGCCTCCGCGGAGCGCACGGTCGGCGATGTGGTGTAGAAGGGCTGGCCGGGCAGGGGTGCGGTGACCCGGCAGCGCAGCCAGCCCGCCTCCTGGCCGCCGGAGCGGGACAGCACGTGACCGCCGGGTACGTGCAGTACGACGTCGCCGGGGCGGTTCAGGCCGCCCGTGCCGTCACGGTCGACCTCGCAGCTCTGCCAGCCGTCCTCCGTCCACGCCTCCCACACCAGCGGCGGCTGGCGCGGGTCGACGCCGACGCCGTCCACGCGGCTGTCCAGCTCCAGCGCCACCGCACAGTCCGGTACGGCGGCGGTCAGCCCGAGCAGCATGCAGTCGCCTGGCTGCGGCGCCTGCGCGAAGCACATCACGTCCTTGCCCTCGGCGAGGTCGGTGGTCCGGTCGGTGACCGGCTCTGCCTTGTGCTGCACCACCAGGTGCCGCAACGCGCCGGGCACGACGGCCAGTTGACGCTCGGTGGCGAAGACCACGGCCTCCTCACTCTCGGTTCGCACGGTCGCCACCTCGGTGCCCACCGGCAGCAGCACGGTTTCCTCCTGCGGCGCGGACAGCCAGAACGTGACGTTTGTACGGGCCGCCGAGGGCGGGAAGAGGGTGATGCCGACCAGGTCCAAGAACGCCAGGTGGTTCTTGTCCGGGACCCGGTTGAGCCGGTAGACGATCTGGTCGGCCATGTGGGCGACCGTCTCGACGAGGGTGACGCCGGGGTCGGAGACGTTGTGGTCGGTCCACTCGGGTGCGCGTTGCTGGATGTAGCGCTTGGCGTCGTCGACGAATTGCTGGAAGCGGCGGTCGTCGAGGTTGGGTGAGGGCAGGGCCATCAGGAGTCGCTTTCGGGGGGAGTGCCGGGGAGGCCATCGGATGCGGCCGTGCCCGGCTCCTCGTGGGAGGGGATGACGTAGAAGGGGAAGACGAGACTGCGCGGGTTGTTGGTGCCGCGGATCGAGTAGCGGACGTCGATGTACAGCACGCCCTGCTCGGCGCCCGCGGTGACCTCCACGTCGTTGACCTCGATGCGTGGCTCCCAGCGGTCCAGGCTGGCGTACACCTCGTGCTGAATGCGGCCCGCGGTGGCCTCGTTGACGGGGGCGAACACCAGGTCGTGGATGGCGCAGCCGAACTCCGGGCGCATGGGGCGCTCGCCCGGCGCGGTCGCCAGGACCAGCCGGATGGCCTCCTCGATCTCGCGCTCCCCACCGACCAGCGCGATGCCTCCGGTGGGTCCGATGCGCAGCGGGAACGCCCACCCGGATCCGACGAACTGCTCGGCCATCAGACCTCCACCGACCCTTGCGTACCCTTCGAGACGGTCACAGCGGCACCGGCTTCCCGTTGATGGTGGTCAAGCCCATGATCGGGACGGAGATGGCCCGGATGCCCACGTTGGCGACGGAGTTGACCTGCACGCTGCCGCCGGCGCTGAGGTTCGCGGCGCCGACCGCCTTGAGGTTGAGCACGCCCGTCGCGTCCACGGTCACCGCGCCGGTGAGTGACTTGACGTTGACCATGCCGCGGCCCTCGATGTCCAGCATCCCGCCGCTCTTGATGGTCAGCTTCCGGGCCGCACTGAGCGTGAGGTCCGTCCCCGCCTCCACCGACACCGACCTGCTGCCCTTGATGCTGACCGTCCCCTTGCTGTCGACGGTGATCTCGGTCTGCGTCCGGTCGAGATGGATGACCAGTTGGTCGTCGCCGGTGGTCAGGCGTACGCCCTGCTTGCGACCGCCGGTCTTCTGGCTGAGCAGGTCCATGCGGTTGCCGTCGCGGTCGGACAGCGTGTGCCGGGACGCCCGCCGGCGCGCCCCGTCGTGCAGCGGCACGTCCTTGACCGGGGTCGGTACGTCCTTGCCGTTGTAGAGGCCGCCGATGACATACGGATGGTCGAGGGCACCCCGGTCGAATCCGACCAGTACCTCGTCGCCGACGTCCAGCGGAAAGAGGGAGCCGCCGTCCTTGCCGCCCCACTGGACCACCCGCGTCCAGTCGCTGATGTAGGCGTCGTCCAGCCACGGGAACTGCAACTTGACCCGTCCCTGCTTGAGCGGGTCCTGGACGTCGGTGACGAGCGCGTTGACGGTGCCGGGGAGCCGGAGCCCGCCCTGCGTGCCGCCGCCGGAGGACAGTCCGTACAGCGAGCGCCACTGCCGTCCGCTGACGGTGACCCACGCCTCGTAGTGTTTGCCGTCGCCGAAGACGTGTCGTACGGACGTGGCGGTGTACTTGCCCTCGAAGGGGGCGCCGACGTCGGCGAGGGTGACGGGCAGGCCGGGGCGCAGTCGGGGCGTGCCGCGCGCGACGACCTCCAGCTCGGCGAACGAGGAGGTGACGTCGTCGGCGAGGGCCTCGGCGGCGAACTTCACCTCCGAGTGCCGGTCGTACGGCGTCTGCGCGTCGACCAGCTTGACGGGCTTGAACTTCCCGGCCGCCTCGCCGGGCGTGGTGCCGATGCTGATGCCCGGGTTGGCGGTGGCGGGCGCGGTGGCCGTGAGCTGCTTCTTCGTGGTGACGTCCCAGCCGCGTGTCTCGACGGAGCCGACCTGCTCGGCGGCGGTGACCGCGGCCCGCAGCCGCAGGATGTCGGTGCCGGCCTCCAGGACGAACGGGCTCTTCTCGCCGGGCGTGCTGACCGGCGGTGCGCCGGACGCCGGGTCGGGGCGGACGAACTGGAACCGGCCCCTGGCGTCGATGGACATCACCATCTCGTTCTCGTCGGCGAGGCGGGCGAGGAAGTCCCAGTCGGTGGTGTTGGCCTGGCTGATGAACTCGTACACCGTCTTCGTCGACTCGATCCGCCCGACCGGGACACCGTCCTCGGTGGCGAGCTTGCGGGCGATGTCGGAGGCGCTCTGGTTGCGGTAGGCGGCCACCCGGCGCCGGCGCATCAATCGGTGACCGTGGTCGTAGCCGCGGATGACGGTGAACGTGCCGGTGCCGTCGTAGTCGGCCTCAAGGCCCCACACCTCGCCGGTCAGCAGCGGGTCGGAGGCACCCTGGCCGTCGGCGACCGAGGCAAGTACCACCGGGGCGCCGAACTTCACGCCCAGCTTGCCGAGAATCTGCCGGTAGGGGTCGCGGAAGGTGAGCCGGAACGCGGCCGGCACCCCGAGGCCCTGGTCGACCCATCCGTCCACCAGCAGCGGAGCGTAGTCCGACGGCAGCGGGCGGCCGCCGAGGATGACCTGGATGACGCTGGAGTAGGCGGACTGCACCATCAGAAACGCACCTCCTCGGCGGCGGGCAGCACCAGGTCGATGCCGGACGGCAGGCGGGCGGGGTCGTCGATGCCGTTGGCCTCGGCGATCGCCCGCCAGGCGGATGCGTCGCCGTACTCCCTCCAGGCCAGGGACTGCAGTGAGTCGCCCGCCACCACCTGGTGCACGCGCTTCGCGGTCAGCGCGCCCGAGGTGGGGTTCTGCCCCTTGGTCTTGCTGGGGATCTCGTGCAGTCGCACCTGGCAGGTGGCGCGGATCGGCACACCCGTGGTACCGAACAGCGAGTAGGTCGCCTCGACGCTGCTGACGTAGGCGGTGAAGCGGGCCGTGGAGAACGAGCCCCACTGGAACACCACCCAGGGCGGCGACGGCTGCTTCGCGGCGATGGACTTGCTGGTCACCTCGCAGCACTCCAGTAGCGACTCCACCTTCTTCAGCACGGTGTTGCTGCTGGGCTCGTCGGAGGAGTCCAGGAAGATCTCCAGCGTCATCTGCCGCGGCTCGGGTCCCATGAACTCCGGTACCGAGCCGTCCCGCACGGCCGCCGTGGGCGTCACCTTCCACTGGGCACGGCGCCCCAGCGACAACTGCGCGGGGTTGAAGTCGAACCCGAACGACTTGATGAGGCCACCCGGCGTGGTGCTGAACCCGACGGGCGGCTCGTGGATCGCGAGCGTGGCGCGGACCAGGCTCTTGCCGGCACCGCCGCTGCCTCCCTTGGCCATGACAGTCCTCCCTCTCCCTCAGTCCGTGAACCCGTGGTGGGTGATCTCCAGGACCTCCGTGGCGACGCCCGGGGTGGCCGGGTCGAGGGACGGCCCCTGCCAGCTGACCGGCAGCACGTCGATCAGTCCCCACCGGGCCACCTCCGACCCGTCCGCGCGCAGCGCCGCGATCTGGGCGGTCGGCCGGGTCACTCCGGTGGTCACGGAGGAGATCCACTTGGCGACCTTGGTGGTGTCCGGGGTGAGCGGGCGGGTCAGCCGGATGGTGGAGAACGTCACACGGGAGGGGAGCTGCCAGACGAAGCCGTTGTTGCCGCCCTCCTGACGGTGCTCGATCTCCACCGTGGACGACAGTCCCTCACACCCGTTGAAGTAACCGAGGCTCTCGCCGTCGATGGTCAGGGTGAAGAAGACGGTGGAGCCCGGGTCGAGATCGCGGGACATCGAGGCACCTTTCTGGAGGGGGTGTTACGTGGTGCGGTGTGCTTGCGGGGTCAGCGCCGGGGGTCGCGGAGTCTGCCGACCCGCTCCCGGTCCAGCCGCAGCTCGGTGCGCAGCAGCCGGGTGATCCGGCCGGTCAGCCGGTGCGTCAGCTCGTCGAGCTGGAAGTCGGTCAGGGAGCGGGGGTCGAATCCCCCCTGGGGAACCTCCGCGTACGCGGGCGGGGGCGCGCCCCCGGTGTGCGGCGGGGGACTCCCAGGCGGCGTGTGGGCAGGTGGCGGACCGCCGGGCGGAGGTGCCGCGGCGGTACGGATGTCCCGACTGCGCTGGACCACGGACTCCTGGGCGACGGGTGGGGACGGCGGAACCGGAAGGGGGGAGACCGAGGCCGGGGATGCCGCCGGGGCGGCGACGGGCGCGGCGGGACCGAGGGGGGCCGCCGTCGGCGCGGTGGCCGGCCGGGGGCGACGTTGAACGGCGGGGCCGGCGGGTGCGGTCGGCAGGGGGCCGGTCGGTGCGGTGTCCGTGTGCTGGGGGGCAGCGGGTGCGTGGCGCGGGTGGACAACGGGCCTCGTGTCGGCGCCGGACGCGGTACGGCGCGACGGTACGGCCGCCGCGCCTGCACGGCGCTGGACGGCGGTCACGTCGGCCGGGAACGGGCGCAGGCCGCGGGCGGCCGTCGGCGGAAGGCCGGTGACGGAAGCGGGCCGCAGCGTCCGCACGGCTGGCGCTGTGGGCTGCGTGTTCCTCATGCGCGAAGGGGCGGCCGGGAAGGCCGGGGCGAAGGCCTTCGGCGCGGTGGGCGGGATGTGGCCGGAAGCGGAAGGGACGGGACCATGTACGGACGCGACGGTCGGCCTGGCCGCGGACGGCGGTGGGGCGGAGTGCGGGGCGCTCGTAGTGGGCTGGGTGGCGCTGCGGTGCACGGGGTGGCCCGAAGACGTACCGGGGGCCGGTGGGGCTCCGGGGACAAACGACCGGACCGCGCCGGGAAGCGGCGCACCCGCCGGGCGGAGGGCGGTGCCCCGGGACCCGGTGGTGCGCTGCACAACGGGAACGCGTCCGGGCGCGTCGAGCGGCGTCGTGTCCGCGGGGCGGGCGGAGAGGGGGGCGCCCAGCACGGGACGCGCACGGACTGCCGAGCCGTCGGCGGACGCGGGTACAGGGGCTTCCGCCGGACGCTGGGCGGCGGCGGGCGCGGGCGTCCCCGCTGCGCGCGGGGGCGTCGGCATGGACGGCGAGGCGGGCGTGGCGGCGGCGCCCGGCAGGGGGGCACCGAGGGCGACGGTGCGCTGGACCGCGGACAGCGGCTCAGGCCGTGAACTCCGCTCACCGGAGTTGGGATCGGCTGCCCGGAACGCGTGCTGGTCGGCCGGAGCGATCGACGCCCGGGCCGGACCCGCCACGGGCGCACCGTGGGGGCCGTCGGGGGCGGGCGGGGGCGGCGGAGCGGTCGACGTGGCCCGTTGGACGGAGACCGGGAGCGTTTCGGCGCCGCTCGCTGTGGCCGTGTCGGGCACCGCGGGCGACGCGGCCGGGCCAGGGTGGCGGGCGGTCCGGTCCGTGCCCGGTGCGTTTCCGCGTGAGGTGGGGGCGCCCAGGCCGGCGCGACGCGGCGGAGCCGTCGTACCGGAGGCGCTGTGCTGGACGCCCGGTGCGGAACCGGTGGCGGAGGACGTGGGCGTGGCGACAGGGCGCGCAGGAACGGCCGCAGGCGCATCCGTCGCTGCCCGGGGCGTGCCAGGGGCTACGGAACCGGTGGCGGAGGGGCCGGTGGCCGTGGACCGCATGACGACGGGCCCGGCTGCCGGACCGGCGGCGGCACCGGCGGTACCGGGCGCTCGTCCGGGGGCGGGCGACGGTGGGGTAGGGCCGAGCGCAGCACGCTGCACGGATGCGCCCGGGGCGGCGGACGGGCTCGCGGGCGGCAAACCGCCCGCGGCGGCGGGTGACTTCACCGCGCCGTCCGAAGTGGGCAGGAGCGCCGATGCGCTCCCGGCCGGCGGACTCGGCCGGGCCGGGGCCCTCCGCACGGTCGGTGTGCCGCTGCCTGACGCGGGAGCGGTCGGTGCCGGACCCGCGTGTGCCGCTGAGCGGGAGGCCGTATCGCCGCCCGTCTGCGGAGAGATGCGCGGACCATGGATACCGGACTGCCGCGTCACCGCCCGCTGGAGCCGACGCGTACCGGGGACGCCGGGCCGCCGCTCCGTCGCCGGTACGGGAGTTGGGACGCCGGCCGCGTCCGGGCCCGGAGTAAGTTCCTTGCCGGTCGCCGTGCCCTCGCCGTGACCATCCGTGCCACGGGCCGTGCCCGAGGGGGCCGGAGCGGATCCGGCGGCACCGGACGGGATCCGGGCGGGCAGTGTCCGCCGCTGCACCGGGGCGGGGGCCGACTTTGTCAGCAGGCCCGGGGCCGCCGCCGCGCGTTGTTGTGCCGCGAACACGTGGATGCCCCGCGCCGGGGCCGCGGGAGCGGCCGGCTGCGGAGCGGGGTCCGCCGGCCGTGGCGGGGCGGGCACCGGCAGGGCGGGAAAAGATTGCGGGAGAGGCGCCGCCGGGTGCGACCGCGAGGACAGCAGGTCGCCCACCAGGCTCCCCAGGCCTCCGTCCAGGACGGCGTGCGACAGCGTGCCGGTGAAGGAGGGGTTCTGCCAGGTGGCCAGTCGGCCACCGAACCCGGGGTCGGCGACACCCGACGTCCCCCCGGCCACCGCACGCTGGATGGGCGGCAGCGCGGGCCAGGCGGCCGCCGGGAGCAAACGCGCCTCTTCGGCGGCCGGGATGCTACCTCCGGCCGTGCTCCCGTCCGTGGCGGACTGTGTCCCGGCGTCCGTGCCCGTCGGCGTGCCGCCCATGGCGGAGCCGGAGCGCCGGTCCCGGAAACGGTCCAGGAACCCCATGCCTCAGCCCTCCGCCCCGCCCCGCGTCACCAGGGACGCGATGTGGTCCGCGTAACGGCGCCGGTCGTGGTGTTCAAGGTCCAGGATCTCGTCCAGGCTCCAGTGGAAGTGGTAGGCGACGTACGCGATCTCCTCGTGCAGCCGGTCGGTCGCGTACGTCACGATTCCCCCAGGCGGCTCCCGCCGAGTTCCACATCGAAGAGCTCCGAGCAGTGGGGACACTCCACCGAGGCGCGGGTGTGGCCCTCGGCGTTGACCTGGCGGTAGAAGTCCTGGAGGAACGCGAGGTCGGAAGCGAACATGCTCTCCACGATCCCGTCGTGCACCAGCGGCAGCGTACCGAGGCGGGTAATGACCCGACCGAGCAGCACCACCGACAGGTAGGCGGGGTTCTCCTGGACCCTGATGTCCCGCAGCGGGACCAGTTCGTCGCGGGCCGTGGCCAGCCGCATCACGCCGTCGCGGTGGACCGTGCCCGACTCGTCGACGTAGCCGCGCGGCAACTCGAAGGGGAACTCCGTCTGCAGGCGGTGCGCCGAGGCCGCGGGGGCCGGGGCGCCGGGCACGGGCCCCGGCGCCGGTGACGTGTCCGGCCCCCCGGCCGACGGCACGGACGGCGGCGGGACGGGCCCGCCCGCCGTCTGGACAGCCGTACGCCGCATTACTCGATGACCAGTTCTTCGAACGTGATGGTCACGGTCTCGGTCAGCGCCGACGCCTCACCGGCCTTCACGGTGCTGGTGTCGATCTTGCTGCACCAGGCGTTGCGCATGTTGTACCGCTTGACCGGATTGTTCTGATAGTCCATCACCATGATCGTGGCGTTCTTGCGGGCGGTACCCATCGCGCCGTTGATCGACTCGCTGATCCACTGGTTGAAAGCCGCGGACTGCGTCATGCCGCGTACGACCGTGCAGGTGCCCGCCTTCTTCGCGCCCGGCAGCTTCTTGGTGACCGGCTTGCCCTGCGCGGAGACCTGCTGGTACTCGATGACGTCCTGTTCCAGGCTGAGGCCGCTGACCTCGGCGAGGTACTCGACCATCACGCCGTCGATCTGCAGGCCGAAATTGTGTGAGGTGAGGGCATCACCCGGCTGGAGACTCATGTGTTCGCCGTCCTTCTTGCTTTCCTGCTGGGAGGTCTAACGGGGGGGAGCGGTTACGGAAGCCGGCCGTGGCCTACTCCTCCAGCTCCCCGCCGCCGCTGGAGAACTGGGCCAGCCGGAAGATCACGAACTCGGCCGGCTTGACCGGGGCGATCCCGACCTCGCACACGACCCGGCCGACGTCGACCGACTCCTGCGGGTTGGTCTCCTCGTCGCACTTGACGTAGAACGCGTCCTCGGGCCGGGCACCGAAGAGGGCGCCGCTGCGCCACTCGTTGACCAGGAAAGCGGACACGTTGCGCCGGATGCGGGCCCACAGCGCGTGGTCGTTCGGTTCGAACACCACCCACTGGGTGCCGATCAGGATCGACTCCTCCAGGTAGTTGAAGTACCGGCGGATGTTCAAGTAGCGCCAGGCCGGGTCGGAGGACAAGGTGCGGGCGCCCCAGACCCGGATGCCGCGGCCCGGGAAGGCACGGATGCAGTTGACGCCGATCGGGTTGAGCAGGTCCTGCTCGCCGCGGGTGATCTGGATCTCCAGGTCGACCGCGCCGCGCACCACCTCGTTGGCGGGCGCCTTGTGCACGCCGCGTTCGGAGTCGTTGCGGGCCCAGATGCCGGCGACGTGGCCGCTCGGCGGAACCAAACGGGCCTGGCCGGTGGCCGGGTCGAAGGACTTGATCCACGGGTAGTACAAGGCGGCGTACTTGGAGTCGTAGCCGGCCGTCTCCTGCCGCCAGACCCGGACCTGACGGGCATTCAGGCCGGGTGGCGGGTCGATGATCGCGACCCGGTCGCCCATCAGCTCGCAGTGCGCGATCAGTCCGACCTGGACCGCCTTGACGGCCTCCAGGTCGATCGCGCCGCGCTGGTAGGCGGCCATCAAGTCGGGTACGGCCACCATGGACACCCCGTCGATGGCCTCCAGGCCGCCGAAACCGGTGCGGTCGGCGCTGTCGCCGAGGTACTGCGCCGGGCCGAGCTGCGCCGTGTCCTCGCCGGCCGATGCGGCGGGGGCAACGGGTGGCGCGGCCAGCGTCACCGTCTGATTCTCGGGGCGGGCCAGCTGCGCCGACGGCGCGGCCTCGGCCACGGCCACGAGCTTGGAACGCTCCTTGACCTGGGTGACGACGTAGCTGCGATTGCCCTTCTTGGCGCTCACATCGAACGTCTCGACGGCCTTGTCGCCATCCTTGACGATCAGCTTGAAGCGCTCGGCAGGGCCCTCGCCCTCCGCGTCGGCGATCTCCACGCTCAGGGGGCCGTCGTGGCCCCCCGCGGTGGCCCTGACGGTGAACGTGCCGAGCCGTTTGGGCTCACCGGCGGGCAGCGCGGCCGGCTCAGCCGAGCCGGTCACCGCGCCCGGGGACGCGGCGTCGCCGGAGGCACCCGCCAGGGAGCCGCCGACGCGGACGACGTACGCCGCCGTGCCGCCGTTGTTAAAGAAGCCGTAGACGGAGTGCGCGAGGTAGTACCCGTCGGTGAAGTCACCGAAGGCCGCCACGTACTGCGTCCAGTTGGTCACCAGAGTCGGCTCGTTCAGCGGGCCGGTAGGCGCGAGCCCGACGAAGGCCGCCACCGAGGTGCCGACCCCCTCGATCGGGCGCGATCCGCTGGCCACCTCCTCGACGTATACGCCGGGCGACAGGTAGGACGGCATGCTCGGTTCTCCTCGGGGTACGAGTCAGGACGCCTCTCACCCTCACGCGCGCAGCGCGCCCGCCGAAACGTCCTGCGGTGCCATACCGGGGGCACATCCGTGGCCCTCAGGGGCAACCGCCTCGGTGAGGGTTTGACCGCGACGGTCAGGCGGGGGTCTTGAAGGTGACCAGCCGCCATGCGACGTCGCCCCTGGCGATCGCGGCGTTGAGGGCCTTCACGGCGTCGCCCATGGCGGGATACAGCGGCCCCGTCGCCGAAAGTTTGTTGATCTCTTCCTGTCTGGCGGTGGCGCGTTTCGCGGCCTGCTTTTTGAACCCGGCCTTCGCGGGGTTGGTGACGTCTGCTTTGGCCTGCTCCAGCTCCTGCCTCAGCTTCCTCAGCTTCCTCAGCTTCTCGTCCCGCTCTTCGTTCTTCCGCGTGTTGCTCAGCACTTGCGGTGTATATGAGGCGGTCATGCCGACGGCTGTGGAGAGGATCCCGTTCTCGGCCTTCGTACCGGCGCCCGCCTGCTTGAGGAGGGCGTCCACGTCGGGGATCGGATTGTTGTTCGCGTCTACCGGCCGGGGCCGGTAGAACTCCACCAGATGTGTGCCGGAATTCTGGCTGTTGGTGATATAGCCCTCGGAGTACTCACGCGTCGGTGAGAAGCGTCTCTGACTGGCTTAGCGAGTCTGAGCGTTGCTCAGCCTTGGGAGCCAATCGCCTTCGTGCCCTGGTACTGAACGACAGGAGCCGCCAGCCCGCGTGGCACGTCCCTCCGGACGCTGGTCGACCGGGCCGCAAGACCCGACCGAGGAGGGTGCCCGACGTCGCCTGGGCGCCGGGCGTGCGCGTCGCACTCTGCCACAGGTTCACTACGCTTCGCTCATCCAACTGGTGAGCCTGGGTACGAGCCCCCCTGCGGCAGGGCTCCGGAGCGCAGGCCCGCGAACTCGTCTGCCCGCATGCCCCGGAAGAGGGGATTCGGATCGTTCCCTGGATTGGACCCGCTGACGATGTACTTCTTGAAGCCGCCGCCCATGTCGCGGACCGTCGCGCCTTTCATCAGGTCCAGCTCCGGTGTGGTGGCGGTGGCACTGCTCGGCATCCGCTGCACCACGGGCGCCGGAGCGGACTGCCGCCGCTGCGCCGGGGCGTCCTGGACCGACCGCTGCACGGCCGGGGCCGGCCCGGACATCACCTGCCGGGCGTTCGTCTCCGCCTCGCGCTCGAAGCGGTCCGGCGGGTCGCTGATCCGTAGACCGTTGCCGTTGCCGTTGCCGTTGTCGGTGCCGGCGACGGGGCCGCGCCGCTGCTGGAGGACATGGGTGAGCTCGTGGGCCAGGGTGTGGCTGTCGTCACCGCCCTCGCCGATGACGACATGGTTGCCGGAGGTGTAGGCCTGTGCGCCCACCTCGGCGGCCGAACGCCGGGGCGGCGGCGTCGGTGTGCAGGCGTACGTCGCCGAAGTCCGCGCCGAGGCGGGCCTCCATGTCCTGCCAGACCGGCCCCGCGAGCGGTACGCCCGCCGACCGGATGACCTGGTCGACGCTGGAGCGCTGCACGGACTGCCGGTGGCCGCATCCCGCGCCGTGCACGTGCTGGCCCTGCTCGGCCAGTTCGGCCAGTTCGGCCACGGCGGCATTCCCGGCGGCCCGCACGATTGCGAGGATCTTGCGGTAGTCGTTGGGCAGGGCGGACTCGTCGGGAGTCTCGCCGCGGTGCGGGATCAGCAGAATCGCCCGCCCTGCCACCCAGGCGGGCGTCGGGGCGACGGTCACGGTGGCCTCCTTGGCGGCCCGGTCCTGCTCGGCCAGCCGGTTCAGGACCCGCTCGGCGATCACGAGCTCCTCCCGCTCGGCCTGGACCTCCTGCAGCTGCTTGGTCAACTCCGCAGCGAGCGTGTCCAGTTCGCTCCGGCGAGCCGTAATCCGCTCCAGCTCCCGCATCCCCATACCCTCCCACGCTCTCCCGGCGTACCGGCTCGGTGACGGATCGTAGGAGCGGTACCGCGGCAAGCGCAGCAGAACCCGAGGACGGGCCACGAACGACATGTCAGACGATCTACGCCGTGGACATCGGCCGACGACCGGTCGGAAACGCCTGCTTCGAAGCGGTGGCGGAGGCGGGCCACCTGCCCCATCTCGAACAACCGGCGCGCACCTTCGCCCTGCTCGACGCCTTCGCCGCGGAGACCGGGCGCCGCTGAATGCGCGGCCCGGCTGTCCGGCGGGTCACAGTGTCAGTAGTTCTGGTTCTCGCTCTCCGCGGTCAGCCACTGCATGTGGTCGTGGAACTGCTGCCCCGCCTGTTGGAACAGCTGGTGCTCTCCGGCCTGGAGGCTCTGGACGCCGAACTCCGAGCTGAGGTGCTGGTCGACCACCTGGATGAGGGCGAAGGGCCCGGTCGCCACGGGGCCGGCCATGTGGAGTTCTTCGGCGTCCATGTCCCCGATGGAACGGGCGATCTTGTCGATCATCTTCTCCATGACGGCGGAGTTCCGCTGCGCGCCGATGAAGTGGTTGCCGTAGCCACCCGTGCCGAGGAGGTAGCGTGCCGCGGTCCTGACCTGCTCCGCGGTCGCGACCCCCGTGACGGGCGGGGCCCCCGCAGCCGAGAGGGAGGCGTTGAGGCTGCCCTTGTCCCGGATGAGGGGCCCGAGGACCGGGACGTCGTTCTCGCGGAGCGTCGGCCGGGTCTGCTTGAGGTCGATCGTCCCGGAGCCCAGGTCCACGTCGGCGTACACGCCGCCGAGCTTCTTGAGGATGCTGTACCGGGCGATGTCGGAGGCCAAGGGGTACGCCTTCGCCGGACCCTTGGTCGCCTTCTCGTACGTGGCCGCAACCCGCTCGTCGAGGGCGTCCTCGATGTACTTGAACTCGATCGCCTTGGCCACCTTTACCCGGAGCTTGTCGGCCCACGACCAGGTACTGCGCTTGTCCGTCCAGAGGTTGATGCGCCAGTCGGAGTTCTGGGCCTTCTCCGCCCACGCCAGGACGTTGTCGAGCGCGTCCTTGCTGATGCCGCCGCCGATCCAGATGAAATGGACCAGGGGCGGGATGAGAGGGCGGCGTTCCTGGGCAGGGCCCTGAGACACTTCCTCGCGGAGGTTGGCGAGATAGGTTGGCTGCGGATCGAGGGCTTTGAGACGGTTCATGACGAGCGAGACCGCCTCGTGGTTGCCATCGAGGATCGAATCGAAGACGAACCGGCGGACGTCCTGCTTGTTGTCGGAGTCCACGGCCTGCAGGCCCGTGGTCTCGTCCCCTTCGTGCGTGACATGGAGCGGGGCGCGTTGGACGGCCGGCACGGTCGAGGAGGCCGCGGCTTCCTGCGGAACCGGCGTGTCGCTGTCGGCCTTCCGCAGCACCGGCACCTGTCCCCGCATCACCTCGTGGGCCTGCCGCTCGGCAGCCACCTCCAGAGGATCGGTGGGCTTGGAGATGCGCAGGCCCCGCGGGTCGGCCTCACCGCCCACCGGCCCCTGCCGCTGCTGAAGGACATGCCCGAGTTCGTGAGCGAGGGTGTGTTTGTCGGCGCCGCCGTCACCGATGACGATGCTGCTGCCCGACGTGTAGGCACGCGCCCCGACCTCCTCGGCCGAGCGGCGCGCCTGGGCCCCCGTGTGCAGACGTACGTCGGAGAAGTCCGCGCCGCCGAACCGGGACTCCATCTCCTGCTGAAGCGCACCGCCCATCGGCTGACCCGCGCCGCGCAGCACCTCATGGACGGCCGACCGCTGCACGGTCCCGTCCGTATGCCCACAGCCGGGACCGTGAGCGTGCCACTGCTCCTCGACCAGCCGGGCGACCACGGCATTGCCCACGGCCCGCTGAAGCGCCGTCACACCGGCCCGGTCCACCGGCCCCCCGGGCGTCCAGCCCTTCGCGCCGACCGCCCGGGACACCGGCTTGGCCTTCGGCTCCCGCTGTGCGGACGTGTCCATCGCCAAGTGGTCGCGTGTCAAAGGATCTCCTTGATCTCATGCCGGACGCCCTGAACCGAAGTAGTCCTCATGGACACCCTCGACAACCGACGGAGACGCCACAAGGACCGCACGGCCTTACTCACGGGCAGACCCCGGTGCCCGCGAGGCCCAGCCCCACGGTCGGGTAGGCAGCACCTGCACCGCCTGGACTGCGCCCGACCGCGCGGGCGGGCTGTGACGGACCGTGCCCCAGGTGCCGGCCGTTTTCGCTGTCACAGTGTGATGGGGCCGAGGTCGGCGGCGGTTTGGGCCAGTGCGCGGAGGGTGGGGACGATCTACGCCGTGGACATCGGCCGACGACCAGCGCGAGTAGCTCTCCCGACCGCTCACACCAGACCCGTGACCAGCAACTTCACGATGCACACCACTCATTGAAACTCCCGACCAAAGTCGCTACGCCGACCTCGGCTGTACCGTCTCCCCTTGCCGCTCCACCAATATGAGCATATGCTCCTAAGTGGAGGGCCTCCCACTTCCCAAGAGGATTCATGCTCCATGGCCACACCCCGATCAGGCGGCCGCCAGTGAGAGGCAAGAAGGCCGTAACGGGGGTGGCGCAGCGGGAGTTGCGGTGGCCGTCGCGATGCAGGCGATCGGTGGGACCGGCCGCCAGCGTGTCGGCCTGAGCCCATGATCCACCGAAGCAGTGCGCAGGGTGCGGCTGTGATCAAAGCAAAGGAACTTCTATGTCTGTCAAGAACAAGGTGCTCGCTGCGGCGGCGATGGTGACCATGGTTGGTGGCCTCAGCACGGTGGGGACGCTTTCCGCGAACGCGGCCACCCCGGAGTGTGGCGACAGCTGCATCAAGATCTACAGTGCCAAGTTCGGCACCTCCGAACAGCCCAACCTGGTCGAGACCGTGTATCGGGGGGTGGCGAGGGTCGGCCAGCCCACCGCGATGCACCCCGTGAGCACGTCCAACCCGGCTGGGGACATCGTCGGCCACCGCAAGGGCCTGGTGTCCGACTTCTACAAGGACGGCCTCGTGTCCGCGGAGGTGAACAAGCACTACGGCAACCTGACTGCGGTGGAGGTCGAGTACGCGCCGCATGGCAAGCGCAGTGGACTGTGTGCGGGCCTGGCTCACACCGCGTACCAGAATGAGGGCCTTACTCTGCAGAAGTGTGGCAAGTCCGGCAGGACCGTCTGGATCATCGACACCGCGGATTCACCTTCGACCGCCCCCCAGGGACACTTCCCGCTGGTCAGCGGCTCGACCACGGACTTCGCCCACCCCTACGCGATGACCTTCACACACAGCGCCGACGGGAACGGCGGTCACCGGACTGCGGTGCCCATGCAGATCCGGGTCGCCAGGCTGATGGGCAACCCGTCCCACGTGCCCGCCGGCCAGCTCTGGGGTGTGACGAAGTAAGAAGCCCTTCC
This sequence comes from Streptomyces sp. CA-106110, assembly GCF_050936285.1. Classification (NCBI taxonomy): domain Bacteria; kingdom Bacillati; phylum Actinomycetota; class Actinomycetes; order Kitasatosporales; family Streptomycetaceae; genus Streptomyces; species Streptomyces sp. CA-106110. The sequence continues at coordinate 837,654 of NZ_JBNJNB010000002.1, forward strand.
TGCAGCCCCCAGCAGCTCTGCTGTGGCGCCACCCCGCTGGGGCGGCGCCGCAGTCGCGTCCGGCATCCGATGCTCGAGTCGACAGACGGTCGCTGCCCATGCCATGGAAGCCGGCCGGCAGCCCGGCTCGGGCGTTGCCTGGGGTGCATCCTGGCTGTCTCCGCCTTCAAGAGGGGCCGGGGGGCAGCCCCGCGCCGTCGCGGCGCTGCTGGGGGCTTGAAAACTTCGGTGATGATGCGGTCGGCCAGTCGCTCGAGACCCGGGCTGGCCTCGCAGCAGCCGGAGTTGAGCAGGGCGGAGCCGGGCTCAAGAGGGTGTTCGCGGTTTGGCGCGTGCCTTGCCATCACACAAATAAGAGCATATGCTCTCATCTGGCGGTGGATATCTCCCTTGGGCCAAGATTCGCGGACTGCCGGGTCGGTTTTCAGGAAGCGTAGACAACGCCGAACTGGCGACCGTCACCGTTGCGAAAGTGCCCAGAGGCACCGCCGTCATCCCTGGCCCCTCTGGTGGGCCGTCGTTTCACAGGCCGTTCCACATGGATCGCCTTCCCCCGAACCATTTTTGTAACAGCTTCCGTTAGATGTTGGGAGAAAGCTCCGACGTGTATCGATCACTCCTCGTCCTGACCGCTGCACTGTTCGCCATCGGCACCGACAGCTTCGTCATCGCAGGCATCCTGCCGGACGCGGCCCACTCCCTCGGCGTCGGCGTCGGCACCGCGGGATGGCTGATCACCGCCTACGCCTTCTCCTACGCCGTCCTCGGCCCCGTCATGGCAGCACTCACCACGCGCTGGCCGCGCCGCACGCTGTTCCTCACCGGGCTCGGCATCTTCATTGTGGGCAACCTCCTGACGGCACTCGTCCCCGTCTTCGGTGTGGCCCTGGCCTCGCGGGCGGTCGCCGGGCTCGGCGGCGCCATGGTCAGCCCCACCGCCGTCGCCGCGGCCGCCGCGCTCGCACCGCCGGAGCGCCGGGGACGCGCCATCGCCACCGTCATGGCCGGACTCAGCGCCGCGACCGCGCTCGGCTCTCCCATCGGCACCGCGATCGGCAGCCTCACCGGCAACTGGCGCGCCACCATGCTCTTCGTCTCCGCACTCGGCCTGCTCGCCGCCGCGGGAATCGCCCTGCTGCTGCCAAAGATCCCCAGCCCGCCGCTGGTGCCGCTGCGCGCCCGCCTCGCCCCGCTGGGCGACCGCCGCATCGGCATGACACTGCTGACCACCCTGCTCGTCTTCACCGGCCTGTACATCGTCTACGCCTTCATCGCGGAGAGTCTGGACCGTGCCACCGGCGGCAGCGGCACCACCCTCGCGGTCCTGCTGTTCATCTGGGGCGTGGCGTCCACCATCGGAACGCTGGGCTCAGGCGCCCTGGTCGACCGGCTCGGCGCCCGACGCATCATCAACACCGTGATCGTCGTATGCGCCATCGACTTCGCACTGCTGCCCTGGTCAAGCGCGCATTTGGCCACCACCATCGCGGCACTCGTCGCATGGGGAATCTGCGCGTGGGGACTCCTGACCCCGCAGACCCACCGCCTGATCGGTGCTATGCCGACGGCCGCCCCCCTGCTCACCGGCCTCAACACTGCGACGTTCTATGTCGGTGTCTCCATAGCGCCGCTGGTCGGGCAGGCCGGAATCGCATGGCTCGGCGCACACTGGCTCGGCCCCATGGGCGCCGCGCTGATCGCGCTCGGCCTCATCGCAGCGGAAACGGCGCATCTCATCATCCGCCGTCACCACACGGCCACGGCCCACGCACAGTCACTGCCGACTATGGCACCCACAGCCACCGAGACCGCCTGATCACAACAGCCGTTCTCACGACGCGAAGGGAGCCCCGGGGCCTTGCCCCCCGGGGCTCCCTTCGGCCCCATCGGCCCGTGGGACTGGTGGGCTCCCATGGTCAGGTGTCGCGTATTCCGGACGGATGCCAGACCCCGTAACTCTGCGTCACCCACCGAGGTGGGGGGCCTGAGCTCCGTGCTGAACGCGACCGTGAGGCAGGCCATGAGCAGCACCGCGTCGTCGTAGCGCTGCTGAGTGCTTGAAACCTCGGCCAACCGATTGAGATCACCCTTGAGGGGAGCTCTCTTGCCATCACGCATATACGAGCATATGCTCTTATGTGCCGGTTGGCATCTCCCTCGCTCTCCCGGGGAGCCCCTGCCTGATAGCCACTTCTCGGCGGGCTGCTTCTCGGAGCAGCGGCAAATGCCCGCCGACTCACCGAACTTCTTACTTCACTGGAGGCCCTGTGAACCCGCCCCCTGCTCCGTTGCCGCTCGCCAGCGACACCCTCCTGGCCGCACTCAGCGAGGAGGTGGCGGCATTCGAGCAGCTGCTGCGCACCGCCGACACGGGCACTCCAGTCGCCACCTGCGGCGATTGGAACCTGCGCGGCCTGGGCGCCCACCTGGGGCAGGTGTACCGCTTCGCGGCGGTCGTGGTGCGGACCGGGGCGTTGTGCCGGGAGCAATTCGCTCCGGCCGACGCGCAGCAGATCGCCGACTGGTACGCCGAGGGCGCAGCCTCCCTGCTGGCCGCCCTGAGGGAGACCGACCCCGCCGCCTCGACCTGGGCCTTCGGCCGTCCGGACGCAGTTGCGGCGTTCTGGTTCCGTCGCCTGACCATGGAGACGGCGGTTCACCTGCTCGACGCCCAGCTTGCCACCGGCGCCGAGATACACGTCAACCCACTGATCGCAGCCGACGGTGTGGACGAGGTCTTCGCGACGCTCATGCCCATGGTCTGGAGCCGCGGGGAGCCGAAGCTGCTCCCGGCACCGGTGGCGCTGCGCACCACTGACACCGGGCACGGCTGGCTGATCCAGCCGGCCGACATCCCGCAGGTCCGGCCGGTCGACTCCATGCCGCCGGCGGCAACAGTGGCGGCCACCGCCGCTGATCTGCTGCTCACCCTCTGGAAGCGCCGGGCCCCGAAGCCAGAGTGGATCAACGGTGACGTCGCTGCCGCCAACGCCCTGCTGACAGCTTCGCTGACCCTCTGATCACCCCTCAACTCGGATATTGGATTAGTCATCAACGGAGACAACTGATGGTTGCTGGCAATCTTGTTCTCATTTCCGGCGCCAGTGGCGTGGGTCGCACAGCCTTCGAGCATTTGCGCGCGCAGGACGTGCCGGTGCGCTTCCTGGTCCGCAGCGAGGACGAGCGAGCCGCCGAGCTGCGCAGGCTCGGCGCGGAGGTCGTCATCGGCGATCTGACCCGGCCCGAGACCGTCGCGGCCGCGCTGCAGGGCGTCGCGCGGATGTACTTCGCGATGCGCGTGTCGCCCGACCACCTGCTTGCGGCCACCGTGGTGGCCTCCGTCGCGCGAGAGTACGGGCAGCTGGACGCCCTGGTCGACCTGTCCCAGATGACGGTGTCGCAGATGACCGCCACCAGTACCTCGGAGTCGCACCAGCAGCGGCTGCACTGGCTGGCGGAGCAGGTGTTCGACTGGTCGGGCCTGCCGATGGTCCACGTCCGGCCCACGTCGTTCCTGGACAATCCGCTCTTCACCACGCTGGCGGCGCGGACGATCCGGGAGAACGGCACGATCGCCCTGCCGTTCGGCAGCGGGCGCACCTCACCGGTCGCCGTGCACGACGTCGCCCGGGTGGTCGCCACGGTGCTCCAGGACCCGGCTTCGCACATCGGGCAGGTCTACGAATTGACCGGCCCGCGGTCGGTCGACATGAACGAGCTGGCGCAGGAGTTCTCGCACGCGCTGGGCCGACCGGTGTCCTATGTGGATGTGCCGGGGGATCGATGGGAGGCCGAGGTGCTCGCGAAGGTGGGCCTGCCGCCGCACATCGAACGGCACATCACCGTCATGGGGCGGCTCCACCGGGAGAACCGCTACGACCGTACAGCCGACGGCGTCGAGCGCGTGACCGGCACCCCTGCCCAGTCGATCGAGGCGTTCGTGGCCGCACGCAAGGAACTCTACTTGGGCTGAGCAACGCCGGCCGCGGCCAGACCCCCGCCGCAAAACCACCGTTCCCGGGCGGTCTCCATGGCGGCAGGCCCGGCCTCACCGGACACGTCGGTACGCAACCGACCGAGAGCCGTCAACCGCTGCTGAGGAGACAACCATGCAACCGGTACCAGAGGTCTCCAACCCCGCCGAGACAGCGCGCCGCGCCCAGCACGTCAACCGGCACCGACCCCACGAAGGCCGGGATCAGCTCACACCACTGCACGCCCCGAACGTCATCCCTCTGCCAGCCGCCCGGATCCAGCGCCGAAAAGCAGTCGCAGGCCTGATCGAGGAGCGTCGCCCTGTGAGCTGATCAACCGACGGTTGGCGGCCTCCGCATTTGAGACCCCAGCATGAAACCGTTTGGCCGCATCCGTGCGGATCCGCTCGCGAAGCGCTTGCCTTTCAGGCGTCAGTTCACCACCGTACAAATAGTCTTATATAAACGAGTGCCGCAATAATGCCATCTCGTCAATCCCGTCGACACCACGCCCACCAGCACAGTTAGCGTCGATCACATGCGCATCCTCATATTCAACAACCCAATGCCCGGGCACTTTCTGCCATTGCTTCCGCTGGCCCGGGCGTTGCGGAGACAGGGGCACACCGTTGCCTTCGCCACCGCCGCCGGCATGGCTGCTTCGATCGAGCCAGAGGGCTTTGGACTGATTCCCGCGGGGCCGACCGTGGACACAGTCATCGCCGAGGTGGCCCGACGCACCGGCACCAATATCCTGACCAGTCATTCACCAGAACTCGTCGGCGAGTTCTTCGCCGGAGCGCGCGTCGACCTCTCCGTGGACGAGGCTCTTGCCGGGGCGGGCGAATGGGCACCGGATCTGGTCGTATCCGAGCACTGCGATTTCGTGGGGCCGCTCGTTGCCGCGGCACTCAAGCTGCCGTCCGCAGTGATGGCCATCGATCCGGCGCTGGAACCGGAACTTCTGGACGCCATGGCCGCGACGGCGCACTCCCGGTATCTCGATCGCGGTCTGCAGGCGCCGACCCACGCACCCTCCGGCCGCTGGCTGCTGGACCTCTGCCCGCCCAGCCTGCAGCGCGAGGGTGCGCTGCCAGCCCTCGAACGCATCGCGGTAAGGCCGGAACCCCACCAAGGTCCCGAAGGCACGCCGCATGCGCCCCGGGTCCCGGGCACCGGCCGACCCCGGGTACTGGTCAGCTTCAGCACCGCCCCCGGGGCATCACCGGAGCTCGGCCGGGTGCTCCGGTCATTGAGCACCCTCGACATCGACCTGGTGGCCACCACGGGGGGTGGCACGATCGATGGTCTCGGACTGGAGCCGGGACGGGTCGAACTGGTCTCCTTCCTGCCCGCGGCGGAGTTGCTCGACGGCGTGGCGGCCGTGGTGCATCACGGCGGTTCTGGCACCACCTTCGGCACGGCGGCCCGCGGAGTCCCCGCCGTCGTCGTTCCGGGAACGCCCGGGCAGCAGCGCCAGGCGAATCGTCTCCAGGCCGCGGGAGCCGGACTGACCCTGCCGATCGGAGAGCAGGAACCAGAGTCGGTCGCAGCCGCGGTCGGCCGATTGCTCGCCGAGCCCGCGTTCACCACCGCGGCACACCGCCTCCGTGACGAAATAGCAGCGATGCCGTCGGCTTCGGAGGTAGCCGAGCACATCACCGCTGCTGTCTCCGGATAGCTCGACGGCGCTCGGGCCCCGGCGCGGTTGGTGGCGGCCAATGCCATCGGCCAACCGTGCGCCGGGTCCCGCGCTGCCCCGCCCCGGGCCGTACGGTGGCGGACCGCGGCAATTGAGCGCCTGAAATGAACACCGTCCAGTTGGCCGTAGAGGCGCCTCAGGGCGGGAAGCACACTGCGGATCAGTGCGGATGGTCGTGGTCGTGGCCCGGGGGACGTTGGGCCAGGGCGTGGGTGCACGCGGTGACCTCTCCGTCGGACACGGCACACAGGTCCGCGAGCACGTCCTCCAGGGCGGCCAGCCACAGCTGGTAGTAGTTGTAGGGCTCGCCCGGCGCCGGAGCGGTCTCCCAGGCTCACCAGTTGGATGAGCGAAGTGTAGTGAACCTGTGGCAGAGTGCTACGCGCACGCCCGGCGCCCAGGCGACGCCCGCACCCTCCTCGGTCGGGTCTTGCGGTCCGGTCGACCAGCGTCCGCAGGGACGTGCCACGCGGGCTGGCGGCTCCTGTCGTTCAGTACCAGGGCACGAAGGCGATTGGCTCCCAAGGCTGAGCAACGCTCAGGCTCGCTAAGTGGTCGAGTTCGTAAGTCCTTCGGGGGTTGATCACGCTGCCTTGGCGACGGAGGATTCTTCCTGGTGATCGGCGGTATGCCGGTCGAGTCTGGCCAGCAGATTGTCCAGGTCGGAGGTGGTGAACTTCCACTGGAACGGCTGTGCCGTGGCGTTGTAGCGGTCTTCGAAAGATCGGAGCCGATCCCGGACCTGATTGAGGTCCGTGAAGTCGTTGGGCGAGACGACCTTGCGCTGGACGATCGAGAAGAAGATCTCCACCTGGTTCGCCCAGGAGGCGTGGACTGGGGTATGGACCATGACAGCGTTGGGGAAGGCGCGGGTCAGACGGTCGATGGCCTTCTGTCCGCGGTGGGAGGAGCCGTTGTCGACGATCCAGAAGACGCGTTCGGCGCTGGCGTACGGCTCTTGGCTCATGACCTGGGTGACCAGATTCATGAACGGGTTGATGCCGGTGGTGGGTTCGCAGCGGCCGAACACCTTCGCCCGGTGAACGTCGTAGGCGGCCAGGTAGGCCAAGGCGCCGCCGCGTTCGTAGGTGTGGTTGACGCGCATCGCCCGGGCCTGGCCGGGGGCCAGGGTGGGGTGGCAGCGGCAGCGGGCCTGGATGGAGGTCTTCTCGTCCGCAGAGATCACGTACTCGTCCTCGCGCAGTGAAACGCCGTCCCAGGCGCGGGCGTACAGGTCCATGATGCGGCTGGCCTTGGTGCGGAAGTCCGGGTCGCGGATGAAGATCCACGACCTGTGCTGCCAGGGCTTGAGCACGTCGTCCTTGAGCCAGCGCCGCACGGTGGAGGCGGAGACCGATCCGGCGATGGCCCGGGCGACCACCTCGCGGGCCAGTTCCGGACATGACCAGCGCGATAACGGCGTGGCGGTCTCGGCGGGCAGATGGCAGGCCAGGGCCTTGACCTCGGCGACTTGCAGCGCGGTGAACACCGGCGGACGGCCGCTGCGTTCACGGTCGGACAGCCCAGGCAGGCCGTGTTCGGCGAACCGGCTCCGCCAGAGGCGCACCGTGTCCAGGTGCAGGCCCGTCTCTCGGGCGATACGCGCGTTGGAGCGTCCGCGTGCCGCGTGCAGGACGATGTGCGTGCGCATCCGCAGCCGGTACTCGGTCTTGTGGCCGTAGGCCATCTTCTTCAGCCGCTTTCGCTCGGCGGCGGTCAGGGTTATCGGGCGGGCCGGGGCAACGGGCATGCAACGACGGCCGATCGGGAGAAGTGGATCACGACAGCCCGTATCCTGCCGTGCCCCGCCCTGCGGCCCCTCGGGCAGGATGGCTGCCATGCCCACACCCTCGGAGTCCACCCGGCTCTCACTCGAGCAGCGCCTTGGCGAGCATGCCCGCACCACCTGGCCGCAGATCAGGCGGCTGCACGTCCGTCACCGCGGAGCCTTTGCCTACGTGGAGGCGGAACTGGCGGACGGCGAACGGGTCACGCTGATGCGCCTGCGCTACGGCGGAACCGCCAGCAGGTGGGGCTTCGCCCTCTACTACGCCAGCAGCGACCGCTACGAGGACTCCCTCCTGCCCACCGGCGGCTTCGCCGGCACCCCCCAAGACGCCCTCGACTGCGCCTGCCACCTCCACCTCGCCGCACTCGGCACCTGACCAGGCGATACACACAACGTCGGCTCCCGCGTCAACCCCCGAAGGACTTCCGGCACGGACCACTAAGCTTGCGATTTTAGCTTTTGTCGTCACTCTGTGTGTTTACCGGTGGTCGGTTCGCTCTTGCGGTAGGGCGGTCGCTTGGATTTCGGGCGGTTCTTCGAGCCTTTCGGGCGGCCTGGGCCGGGGCGGGTGGGTTTCGGCGAGTCGGCGGGTGTGCCGATGCGTGCGCGGAGTCGGCGGAAGCCGAGGCGGACCTTGTAGGGGCTGAGGGGCTTACCCGGGTCCGGTCTTGGGTGCCAGGGGCGGCGCAGGTCGTCCACGAGGTGGCGGGCGAGGCGTAGTTGGGCGTAGGCGCCCATGGCCAGGGACACCCACCGGTCGGTGGCTGCCGCCGAGCTCAGGTGCGCGCTGGCCAGGCCGAGATAGGACTTGGCGAAGCGGTGGAAGTGCTCCTGGTCGAAGCGCCGCAGGTAGGCCTTCCAGAGCAGGTCCGGGTCGGCCGGAACGGGGCCGGCGTGCCACAGCCACAGGTCCTTGGGTGGCTTGCGGCCGTCGGGCAGGTGGTCGACGACCACTTGCAGGACCGTGCCGCGCACGATCGGCAACTGCTTGTCCCGCGGCCAGTTGGCCCAGCGGCCGGTGCTGCCGAGTTTTTGGTGCAGTCCGCTCCAGGCGCGGACGGTCACGGTGCCGTACAGCTCGGACTCCACGGTGCGTTCGAAGTCGGGGGCGTGTCGTTTGGCGGGGTCGGAACAGGAGAACTCCGCGCCGTGGCGCAGCGGCGCGCCCATCTGGCCCGGTCGCCGGGGCGGGGGGTCGAGGTAGAAGACCCGGGTGGCACGTAGCCGGACCAGCAGTTGCACGTCATGGCCGGCCAGGGCGTGGGTGAGGTCGGTGGCGTAGTTGCCGGCGTCGAGCAGGACCAGCGGCGGCGGGTCGCCGGGCTGCCACTTCCCGGTCGCGGTCAGGTCTTTGAGCAGCCCGGTGATCTGGTCGATCGTGACGTCGGTGTGCTCCTCGCCGGGCCGCAGTCGGCGTGCCTCGATGGGGTCGACCCAGGAGGAGGACCCCCACTGGATGCCGACGAGCAGGCTGTAGGGCCAGCCGGGCAGCCAGCGGTCCCCGCCCTTGCCGCGGACCTGCACCATCGTCCGCTCGTCGGCGTACTCGGCGTCGGGGCGCGCGTGCGGAGTGGTGTCGATCGCGAACATCAGCGGCTCGCCCTCCCTGGCCGGGGCCGACAGGCCGATCAGCAGGTACCGCAAGCGGCTACTGCTTATCTGGCCATGGGCCAGGGCGTCGTAGACAGAGCCGTGTCGTCGGCGGAACTCCGGCTCCAAGGACAGCTCAACCGGTGATCGCACCGGGCCCTGCGCGCAGAGCATCGCGTCCGCCAACTCGAACAGGGCATCCCCGCGGCGGGTGAAGCAGGCATGGAGACCCGCACGGAACCTGGATAACTCGGACAACGCCTCGACGCGGGCAGGGGTGTCTTGCAGACTGTCCATCACGGCCTTCTGGTGCAGCTGGATCTCTGGCGAGAACCCAACATCACCCGAAGGCCGTTCCCATGTCCGGCGAACAGCAGAATCCAAACCTAAACGATCTTCACGTCCTAAAATCGCAAGCTAAGCCAATCAGAGACGCTGCTGCACGGGCGGAGCCGTCTCCTATCGGGCCTGCTCGACGATGTCGGCGATGATGTCGAAGGGGCGGTACTCCTCGAACTGGCGCCGGATCTCCGCTGTGCGTTTCCGGTACCGCGGTTCGTTCAGCAGCTGGTCGACGGCGACGCGGACCGCCGCCGGCTGCGGGCGGGCGGTGCGCAGGTTGATGCCGGTGCCGGACCACTCGACGCGTGCGGCGACCTCGGGCTTGTCCTCGGTCTCACCGCCGACGACGAGCGGGACGCCGTGGCGTAGCGCGGTCTGGACGCCGCCGTAGCCGGCGTTAGTGACCAGAACATCGGCAAGCGGCAGCAGCTGCTCGAAGGGTACGAATCCGGCGAGGCGGGCATTGCCGGGGACGGCGCCGTCCAGCTCCGCTCGAACCGCGGCGGGGCCGTCGGGGCGCGCGGTGGCGGCGACGACGGTGACGTCCGCGTCCGCCAGGGCACGCAGCGTGGGCACGACGAGCTGCGAGAGGTCGCCGTTGTCCAGCGTTCCCTGGGTCACGACCACAACCGGCCGCCCGGAGGACAGGTCGGCCCACCAGTCGGGGAGTTCGAAATCGGCTTCAGGGTCGGCTGGGAGGGGGCCGATGAAGCGGAGCCCCTCGGGTGCGTCGCTGCGGGGGTACTCGAAGGCCGGGACGGTCAGCTGGAGCACCTGGTCGGGGACGGTGGTAAAGACGTTGAAGAGAAAGTCCGGGAGGGGCACCCCAACGGAGGCGAAGACACCGTCCATGTACTGCTGCGCATCGGCGAACATCACCCGCGTCTCGGCGCGCATCTCGGCGTAGCGGGCGCGTTCCTCGTCGGTGGTGGGCGGGAGTAGCCCGGAGCCGAAGGGCGCGGTGTCCACACTCTCGCAGGTGGGCGGGGCTATCCCGATGTGCACCAGGAGCGGGCGCTGGCCCCGTGGGGCGCGCAGGGCCAGTGGCAGCGTGCCGTAGGACATCGGCTCGCTGATCACCACGGTGGCGGGGAACTCGGCGAGCAGTTCCGCAAGGCGCTTGTCGTACACCGGCACCGGGTCGGTGAGGACGTGCTTGATGTCGAAGACCATGCGGTCGAAGGGGGCGAGTTTCGCGCGCTGGGGGAAGGCAGCATCGAGGTCGGCTGCGTCGACCTCGTCGGGATACGGCACGAAGCGGGACCCGGTCCTGCGGACCTGCTCTTCGAACCGGGCGCCGGTGTAGAAGAGCACCTCGTGCCCGCGTGCCGTCAGGTCGGCCGCGATCGCCGCCAGGGGCGTGACATGGCCGTGGAAGGGGGTCGACGTGACAATGATCTTTGCCATGGGCTCAATCCGGGGGTGACGAGCGTCGACCGCAGGCGCTGGCCGTCGAGCGGCCCGCCCGCGATCAACGCAGCGAGGAACGGCAGCCGCGCAGTAGTTGCCGCGGCAAGTAATTTATCAGCCGCGATGCGGTGGGCGTTCAGCGGTCCGACAGGACAAGCGCCAGTTCGGTGTCCAGGTCGAGTTGCTTGGACTCCGACCCGGGCGACACCTCGGAGTAGGCGTTTCGAAGGAAGACTTCTACCTCGTGGGCGGGGACTTCGAGCAAGGCCGACCCCATCGGAGGGCGCAGGGCTATCAGCAGCACTCTGCACTCTGCGCTCTGCGCCGCCGGTTGGCCACATCCGGACATCGCCTTGGCCGACGTGCCTGCTCAGGGCTTGGGCCAGCATGTCACGGCTGAAGACCCACTCCACTGTCCTGCCTTGGTCAACGGGGTAGAAGGCGGCACTGACGGCATAGGGATCGTCGGGCTTGTACCGCACTTCCATGTGCAGGGGCACCAACAGGTCATGTGACACGACGAGCCGTACCGGCAGCTCGTACGTCACGGTTCTCGACGGCTTCATAAGTCTTCAACTCCCAAGGAGAATGCACACGCGGTTCCTGCATGAACGTTTCTGAATTTGCCCGGTCCGCCCGGCCCGGATACGACTGAGGTGAGCGGGCCACCTCACGGCGTCAGCGGCGCCGTCATCCAGGCAGCAGCGTCAGCTCCGAGCCACGGCGAGTTGGTCGACGTACCAGTGGCCGACATCGACCTTGCGTAGCGAAGTCACACCGATCCATTGGCCGCGGTAGTGGACGTACTGGCGGTGCCCGTTCCAGCGGTAGTCGCTGTTGCTGGGCCAGTCGCTGTAGTGAGCGTGGCGGTTGGTGCCCGTGGGCCAGCCAGCGGTATCCCTCAGCTGGCGTCTCGCGCTCCGCCCGTAGCCGTACCCGACCGCGGCATGGCTGTCACGGTCCTCGCCGTTCGGTCCGGGACCATGGGTGAGCCGGCCCGGTCGAGCGGTTCTGGTGCGGGAGGGGTCGATCACCGCCGAAGCCCGCACACGAAGGATCGGACGGCGGGCCAGCCATGACACTGGGGCCAGCGCAGCACATCATTGCGCCCTGATGACGTGCGACGACGCACTCGCACATACTGATGCAGCCCGACGCAGCTGGCGCTGCACCGTTTCTTCCGGCGACAAGCTCAACGTTGCGTCGGGTTCACCGGCTCCGTTTTGCCGTTCTTGGGGTCAGGTGCCGGACGTGTGGTCCTTCCGGATCGGGTCGCCGCCGGCGGCGAGTCTCATGAGCGGTGAGTCGAAGTCGATGTCGGCGGCGGTCTGCTCGGCGCGCGTGGCGTTCCCGCCGAAGCGGTGCTGGTAGCCGGCCCAGGCCCGGTCGGCGATCGCGTTGCCGACTCCGCTGGTCATCAAAGCCGCGAGCTCCGTTGTTGCGCGGTCGATGCGCTCTCCCAGCGCCGGCGCGCTCCAGTCCTCGGGCGCGGCGTAGACGGACGTGGGCACGGTGAGTGCACGCAGGTACGACAGCGTCGGGCGAAGCTGGTCCTCGATGACCAGTGCGTGCCGGGAGCTGCCACCCGTCGCGGCCAGCAAGACTGGTCTCGCGAGGATCAGGTCGGTGTCGAGGACGTCGCAGAACGACTTGAACAGGCCGCTCACGCCGGCGGTGTAGACCGGGGTGGCGGCGATCGCGCCGTCCGCGGCGGCGAGCCCCTTGATCTGCGCCTGGAGGCGCTCGCTGGGGTGCCCAGAGACGATCGCTTGCGCGATGTCGACGGCGAGCGGGCCGAGTTCGATGACGTTGGTCGCGACGGTCCGGCCCTGTTTCTGCAGCGAGTTGACGGTCTTGTGCGCGATGCGGTCGGCAAGCAGGCGGGTCGACGAGGGGTCGCTGATCCCCGCGCTGACGACCACGAGGGAGAGCGTGCTGTGTATGTCGGTCATGGCTCAGCCGACCTGCGGGATGCGGGCGGTGATGGCGGGGTCGCTGTCCTGGTAGGGCGAGGTGCCGGCGACGTTGTCGCCGCGGTTGGGGTTCGGGCGCGGCTGGCGGGGCTGCGCATCGCCGTACTTCGCCTTGACCAGGCTCGCGTGGGTGGGGGCCTCAGGGACGCCGGGCGCGCAAAGCGCGGCCATCTCCTTACGGAGCACGGGCACGACCTCGGTGCCAAGGAGCTCGATCTGCTCGAGGGCGGCGTCGATGGGAAGGCCCATACCGTCAACGTTCCACAGCTGGCGCTGGTAGTCGCCAAAGCGCTCCCGGAAGGTCATGGTCTTGTCGATGACTTCCTGCGGGCTACCGACCGAGAGCGGGGTGGACTTCATGTACTCCTCGAGCGACTGACCGCTGAACATGGGAAAGCCGGTGAAGTAGGGGCGGAACGCCTTGACCGCGTCCTGCGACTTCTTGGCGATGTGAACCTGGCCGCCCAGCCCGACGATCGCCTGCTCCGGAGTTCCGTGCCCATAGTGGGCGTAGCGCTGCCGGTAGAAGTCGACGAGTCGTTCGAAATGCCCGTAGGGGGCGAGGATGTTGTTGGCGAAGAAGCCGTTGCCGTAGTAAGCGGCCTGCTCGGCGATCTCGGGGGTGCGGATCGAGCCGTGCCAGACGAACGGCGGGACGTCGTCGAGCGGTCGCGGGGTCGAGGTGAACCCCTGCAGCGCGGAACGGTAGTTGCCTTCCCAGTCGACGACATCCTCCCGCCAGAGCCGGTGCAGCAGGTTGTAGTTCTCCAGCGCCAACTGCAGGCCGTGGCGGATGTCCTGGCCGAACCACGGGTAGACCGGGACGGTATTGCCGCGCCCGATCACCAGATCGACCCGGCCCTTGGCAAGGTGTTGGAGCATCGCGTACTCCTCGGCGATGCGCACCGGGTCGTTGGTCGTGATGAGGGTGACCGACGTGCTGAGCGTGATCCGCTCGGTCATGGCCGCAATGTGCCCCAGCAGCGTGGTCGGTGAGGAAGGGATGAACGGCGGGTTGTGATGCTCGCCGATGGCGAAGACGTCCAGACCGACCTCCTCCGCGCGCTTGGCGGTGCGCACGACCGAGTCGATGCGCTCCCCCTCGCTGGGAGTGTGGCCGGTGATCGGGTCGCGGGTGACATCGCCGACTCCGAAGATCCCGAATTCCATGGTGGTCCGCCTTTCTGAACGGTGCAGTGGGTGATTCAGGAGTCCACGCCCGCGAGCGAGCCCTGAACCTGTTGAGGCCCGGAGGCGAGCGCCTCCCGGACGCGTGGGGCAACTTCGGCGCCGAAGAGCCGGATGCTTTCCATGAGGTGCGAGCGCGGCATCGGGCCCAAGCCATACTTGAGGTCCAACCGGGTTGCACCCAGCACGCGTATGGTTTTGATGATCTTGCGGGCTACGGTCTCGGGCGCGCCCACATAGAGGGATCCGTATGTGAGTTCGTGCTCATAGAACTGCCGGGTGATGGGCGGGAAGCCACGCTCGTAACGCGCCTGCAGCATGAAGGTCTTGTAGAACGGCCAGTACTGCTGGGCCGCCTGGTCGTCGATCGCCGCGACGTGTCCGGGCGAGTGAATGCCTATCGGCCCCGCGCCGTGACCGAACTGTGCCGCGGACTGTCGGAAGAGCTCGGCATGCCGGGTGAACCGGGCCGGGTTGCCGCCGATGATCGCGAGCATGAGGTTGAAGCCGTACTTCGCCGTCCGGACGATCGACTCGGGGCTGGTGCCGACACCGATCCGTGTCGGCAGCGCCCCGGGGGCGGTATGCGGGAACACCTGGAGCCCGGACAGCGCCGCCCGTGTCGTACCCGACCAGATGACCGGCCACTCTGAGCGCAGCGCGGCGAACAGTTCGAGCTTCTCCTCGAACAGCCGGTCGTAGTCGGCGAGGTCGAAGCCGAGCAACGGGAACGATTCCTTGCTCGACCCGCGGCCGAGGATCACTTCCGCGCGCCCGTTCGAGAGCGCATCGAGCGTCGCGTATCGCTGGAACACGCGAACCGGGTCGTCTGAGCTCAGCACCGTCACCGCCGAGCCCAGCCGGATCTGTGAGGTTCGGGCTGCGACCGCGGTCAGCACCAGATCCGGAGCCACAGCGGCATCTCTTCGACGTGGCGCTCCCCCAGCCCGAAGAAGTCCAGCCCCAAGGCCTCGGCCAGGACGCCCTCGTCGACGAGCGCGCGGGTGTTCTCGGGCTGGTCGAGCGGACGTCCCTCGTCATCCGACGTGATGTCTCCGAAGCTGTCGATCCCGATGACGATCGGGTGCGTCTCGTACGTTTCCACAGCGCACCTCCAAGTAATTGACGTGTCAAGCATAAACAATATACTTGACACGTCAAGCAATGAGGGTAGGTATGGGGACCATGGACAGAAGAACACCGAGCGTCGGGCCCGCCACGCGACGCCTGACGGCAAGGCAACTGACGGTGTGGCGCTCCCTCATGGACGCGATGGAGGAACTGAGCCGGCGACTGACGGCGCAACTCCAGCAGGTCGGCCTCTCCACGGGCGACTATCTGGTGATGCTCGCGCTCAGTGAGGCTGCGGGACACCGTTTACGCTCGTCCGAGCTCGCCGACGCCATCGGCTGGCAGCACAGCCGGCTCTCGCACCACCTTGGCCGCATGGAGCGCCGCGGACTCGTGCGCCGCGAGAAGTGCCCGACCGACAGCCGAGGCGCGGTCGTCACGATCACCGACGAAGGGCTGCGGTCCTTTCGCCTGGCCTCGGCACCGCACTTGCGAGCTGTCAAGTACTACTTCGCCGACGCGCTGACCGAGCACCAGTTCGAAGAGCTCGAAAGCATCCTCACCGCCGTGCGCACCCACCTCGCCGACCTGGGCCAGGAGGCCGACTCCGAACGGAGGTGCTCATGACATCGCGTATCCCGAAGAGCGCCGGCATCCCGACCACAGGGGGCGAGTGCGTCGCCTCCCCTCTTGCGCGCGATCGTCGCTGGCTGATCCAAAGGCCCCGTTGCACCCCGGCCGCCTGCAGCTGCAGCGGCATTGTCACGCTGTTGGGTGTGGTGGTGTCTGACGGTGTTGTCGGGGTGTGGTGGAGCCGGGTTCGAGGACTGTGCTCAGACCGCGGTGGACAGACCGGTGATGCCGGTGATCTGCTCCCAGATCTCGAAGCGGACGGTCATCTCGGCTCGGTAGTGGTGTGCGGTCATCCGGTGGCGGCGGGGCCGGAAGTGGGGTGAGATACCGCTGAACGCGGACAAGAACCGCTGGGCCGCGCCGACGCTGCGGAAGCCCTTCATCACACGTTCACGCTGCCTGGTGGGCTGGTGGCTGTTCTCCGCCCGGTCGTTCAAACCCTTGTGGGCGCGGTGCTCGACGGAGGGCATGACCTCGCGGTGGGCCGCGCCGTAGAAGCGGAGCTTGTCGGTGACGACCACCCGCGGCACCCTACGGGTCTTCCTCAGCAGCATGCGCAAGAAACGCCCGGCCGCGGTCGTGTCCCGGCGATTATGTACGAGGATGTCCAGGACGTTGCCGTCCTGGTCGACGGCCCGCCACAGGTACTTCTGCTCTCCGTTGATCTTGATGAAGACCTCGTCCAGATGCCACGTGTCGCCAGGCCGGGGTCGGCAGCGGCGCAGCGCGTGTGCGTAGGTCTGCCCGAACTTGGTACACCAGCGGCGCACGGTCTCATGGGAGACGGTCCCACGACGCTGGAGCATGAGCTCTTCGACCTCGCGGAAGCTGAGCGGGAAGCGGAAGTACAGCCACACGCAGTGGGACATGACCTCCACCGGGTAGCGGTGCCCCTTGTACGACGGCGACTTGGTCCCCACGGTTGCCCCTCCACCATGATCAACCAGAAGATCATCCCACCCGCTCAGCCAACGTGCCAGCGCCCGCGGGTCTCAGGCGGGGCCAGCCATGCCTCCGACAGCCGGCCCAGCCGCAACAGGTCGGCCAAGTCGGCCGCATCCCGTTCGTCATTCTTCACGGTCGGTAGTTGAAGGCTCCCCTCCCTGAAGGGAGGGGATTCTCCACCCTCCAGGGCTGAGCGGGGATTCACGGCTCAGGCCGCCTCTTGGTCCAGCGGACCAGGAGGTCTTACGCCCTCGACACCGTCCGGGTTCCAACCTGCCCGGACCAGCATCACGCGGGCGGAGTTCTTGTCCCTGGGCGAGACGGCTCCGCACACGGTGCAGGCATAGGTTCTCATCGAGAGAGGTAGTGCGTGCTTGGTTCTCGCTCCGCACTGCGCGCAGTCCATCGTGGTGTGCGCCGGGTGCACGAGGCGGACGTCCCGTGCGTGCTTGCGCCCCATCTCGACCAGAGCGCGTTTGGTGGCGGCGATGGCGGCATCGGCCGCCTTGCGGGCCATCGTGGTTTTCGCGAGGAACTTCGGGCGGAAGTCCTCCACCGCCACCCCGTCATGATCACGCATCACGGACTTGGCCCACTTGCGGCCGGTGTCCTCCCGCTGCCGCGCGACCTTCTTGTGCAGCTTCGCGGCCTGTGCCTGCGCCTTCCGGTAGCCCTTGGATGCGGGCCGGCCCTTCGGACGCCGGCGCCGGGCCATCATCCGCTGGTAGCGGGCGAGCCCCTGCGCGGCCCGCTTGCCGTGCTCGGCATGCGGGAGATCGTAGGCGCCATCCGTGGCGGTAGCGGTCTCCTTCACACCCCAGTCCACCCCGAGCACCCGCCCCGTGAGGGCAAGCGGTTCGCTCTGCGCGGGGGCGACGAAGGACACATACCAGTGCCCGAGCGTGTCCTGGTACACGCGCACACTCGACGGGTCGACCGGAAGAGCCCGCGACCACACCACGCTCAGCACGATCTGGCCCGCAAGGTGCAGACGACCGTCCTTCAGACGGAAACCCCGCTTCGTGTAGTTCAGGCTCGGCCTGGCCTCCCGCTTCCGCTTGAAGCGGGGCATCCCCGCCCGGCGGTGCTGCGCAAGCCCGTCCTTGACGTCCTTCAACGCCTTCGCCCGCGACTTGGCGAAGTCCCCAATCACCTGCTGCTGCGGCACCGAGGCACCCTCGGCCAGCCACGGCATCACCCGACGCGCCTCGGTCAGCATCCTGTCCAACTGCGCCGGACCACACGTCAGCTTCTCGCCGGACCCCTTGGCTCGCTGGTGGACCTGCTTGGACTTGGCCACGCATTCATTCCAGAGCCACCGGCAGCGCTCCCACTCCGCTTCAAGTGCGCGCCGCGCGGTAGCCGACAGGCGCACACGGAAGGAGTACCGGGCATGCCCCGCCCCCTCCGTGCTCGCGTCTGTCGTCATGCATCCGAACCTACCCGGGAGGACTGACACTTGAGACCTCTTGATCACCACGGGCTCGCTCACCTCGTCGCGGGTGGACGGTCCTTCGCCCTGGAGGCGAAACCCCTATTTCCTGTCCTGCTCCGCAGGAGACCGATTCCTCCCCCGCCTGAAGGCCGGGGCATCCTCGGAGGAACCCGGTGAACGCCTTTACCCCCAGCGGGTGCGCCAGGTGGACCTCGACCCCTGCCTCGGCCAGCGCGTCGGCGGCCCAGTACCAGCCGAGCGTGGCCTCCAGGACCACCTTGGCCTCGGGGCCGCCTTAGCGATCTCCCTCTTCAGCCGGGCCGGATCGTTGTTGAAACAGACCATCCTGCCCAACTGCTGCCCGTCCTGCGACATGCGCACCAGGACCGAACGCCGCCGGTGCAGGTCCACCCTGTTCCAGCTGGAGGAGTCCGCGAACGCGCCGTGTACCAGCACCACCGTGGGCTTCTTCTGGCAACGGTTGGTACTCGGCTTTGGCGGCGCTCGCCGGACCCGCGGTGGCTATCAGCATGAGCGCCGCCACGCCGACGAGGGCGCCGAGCACGGTGACGGGCTTGGGGCTGGAACGGAGACAGCCCTGAGGGCGCCGGTCGATCCCGGCCTCCCGCAAGATTTCCCAGACCGTGCAGGCGGCGACCTTCACGCTCAGAACGAGCAGTTCGCCGTGCACCCTCCGGCAGCCCCACGTGGGACTTTCCCGTGCCAGGCGCAGCACCAGGGCCCGGACGAAGTGGACGGTCCGCGATCTGCCCGGACGCATGGGCCGGGAGACAGCCGCGTGGCGGCGCCCGATCAGGTCGCGATGCCAACGCAACAGCGTGTCCGGACGCACCAGCAGGCGCAGCCCGCGCAACACGTCCATCGGGAGGCGGGGAGCAGGGCTGCCAGAAGGGCCCGGTCGCTTGGGGTGAACCGCACCCTGCCCTTACCGAGTTGACGCTCCAGCACCGTGAGTTGGTGACGCAGGGCCAGGATTTCTGCATCCTTCTCTGGATCGCTCATTGGCAGCAGGCGCAGCAGGGCGAACGCGTTCGACACGGTCAGGTAGGCGAGTCGCAGCAACACGGTCGATCATCACGCCGCGGCGGCCGACAGCGCGCGAGGGCGTCGGCTCTGAGCAACCGCCGTCGAGATCCCATACACCCCGCACATCGGCTCCGACCGAGCTGGATGGGTTTTCGACAAGGGCAAGGTCACGGGACGTCGAGAACTCCATGATCTTAGAAGCCCGTGCCTGTCACGCTCCCAGGGCTCCGCCAGCTGGCACATCGCCACGAACTGGACGCCACCCGACTTCACCGAAGCCCTGGACCCGGAGTACGTTCGCACCGGTCTTCCGTAATTATGTCAGAAGCAGATATCAATCATGGATCAATTGGGTGTTGGACGGATCGCCGCGTGTGCCCTAGCTTCTGAAATATCACCTCGCTCTCGTACTCACCGGAAATGTTTCCGTCGAGATCCATTGAAACCCCCATGACGCAGGGACAGATGTCGTTCAGCGACATAGGAAGGTCCGTGCGGGATTACGCCCGTTCGTAAGGCACGACCATATCCGCACAATGGCACCGCTGCTTCGGATCGATGCAGGCCAAGGTGCACAATGCCCGATTCCCGGGGGCATCGTCGACATAAACAAGACCGTGCTTTCGGATCTGGTCGTAGCGGCCGGAAGGGCGGGGCACTCGCCACCGACCCCCCGCCGATGTCCGCTGGGCTGGCCAAGGCCCGATACCTACCGCAGAGGACGGCATGGACACCGCAAGATTCGAGACCCTGATCGATTCCGTCCGCCGCCTCATCCGGCAGGATGTCGTGCCGCGTGAGGCCGAGATCGAGGAGAAGGACGAAGTTCCCACCGACATACGCGACAAGGCTCTCGGGATGGGTCTGTTCGGCTACGCCCTTCCTGAGGAATATGGTGGACTGGGCCTGAACACCGTCGAAGACGTGCGCTTGGCGATCGAATTCGGGTACACCACGATGGCGTTCCGGTCGATGTTCGCCACCAACGTCGGTCTGGCCGGCAAGGTTCTGGTCAATGCTGGGACCGAGGACCAGAAACGCACCTGGCTCCCCCGGTTGGCCAAGGGCGCCATCGCGTCGTTCGCGCTGTCCGAACCGGAGGCCGGGTCGGACCCCTCGGGCATGAAGACCCGCGCTGTGCGCAGCGATGACGGCGGCTTCGTGATCAGCGGTGCCAAGCGCTTCATCACCAACGCTCCGGTCGCCGACGTTTTCGTGGTCTTCGCGCGGACGGGAACCGGTGCCAGGCCCGCAGACGGAATCTCTTGCTTCCTCGTCGAGGCGGGCACTGCCGGTCTCTCCGTCGGTCCGAGGGATGGGAAAACGGGGCAGGCTGGGTCCTTGTCGAGCGCGGTCTACTTCGACGAGGTGAAGGTTCCGCGCAGCGCGCTTGTCGGGGACGCCGAAGGGGTCGGCTTCACGACGGCGATGCGGAGCCTCGCAATGGGCCGCCTGAACGTGGCCGCTCTGAGTGTCGGAATGACACAGCGACTGCTCGAAGAGTCCGTCGCGCATGCGAAGAACAACAGGCAGGGCGGTCACGTGATCGGAGAGTTCCAACTGGTACAGGCGATGCTCGCCGAGACCAAGACCGAACTCGACGCGGGCCGCGAACTGGTGCTCGCCGCCGCCCGTCGGTACCAGTCCGCCACGGACATCAAGATCGGTCCATCCACCGCAAAATTGTTCTGCACCGAAGCCGCCGTGCGGGCAGCCGATCGCGCAGTGCAGATCCATGGCGGGTTGGGTTACATGCGGGCGACGCCCGTGGAGCGGCTCTCCCGCGATGTGCGGGTGCTACCGATCTACGAGGGGACCAGCGAAATCCAGAAACTCATCATCGGCCGGGCACTGCTGCGCGCGGACGGGCAATGAGGAGTCGAGTGGCGCGGACGGCGCCTTCGAGTTCAGGTTCCACCGCAAGACCGTGATCCGACAGGATCCTCCACCCCTAAGCACCGCCGACACGAAGGGCATTTCGATGACGGCCTCTCATTCCCCAGCCATCCTCGCCGACGTGGTGATCTGCGAGCCGGTGCGCACACCGGTCGGCCGCCGGGACGGCGTGTTCGCCGGCCTGCCCGCCAGCGATCTGGCCACGGCCGTGCTCGAAGGTCTGATGGCCCGGACCGGGCTCGGCGAAGGCGATGTTGACGATGTGGTCTTCGGCCAGTGCTACGCCAACAGCGAGGCACCGGCGATAGGGCGCGTCGCGGCTCTGAACGCCGGGCTCGGTGTGGAGACGGGCGGGATGCAGCTGGACCGGCGCTGCGGATCGGGACTGCAGGCCGTGATGTACGCCTGCCTGCAAGTGGCTGCCGGAGTCAGCGACGTGGTCATCGCCGGCGGAGTGGAATCAATGAGCAACGCCGAGCACTACGCGCTGGGACTGCGCGGCGGAACCCGCAGTGCCGCGATCGAGCTGCACGACAGGATCAGCCGCGGCCGGACCACCGCCGGCGGGTATCGCTACCCGGTACCCGGGGGAATGCTCGAGACGGCCGAGAACCTGCGCGCTGAGTACCGGATCTCGCGCGAAGAACAGGACGAGCTCGCGCTGCGCTCGCAGCAGGCTGCGGGCAAGGCAATGCGTGACGGTCGCTTCGACGAGGAGATAGTGCCGGTCACGGTGCCCGCGCAGGGGAAACGCCCCGCCGTGCGGGTGACCCGGGACGAGCACCCGCGCCCGGACACCAGAGCGGCGGACCTACAGCGGCTGCGCCCGATTCGCCGCGACATCGACCCGGATGCCACCGTGACCGCCGGCAACGCCAGCGGGGAGAACGACGGCGCGTCCGCGTGCGTGGTCACCACCTGGGCCAGGGCCGCACAGCTGGGCCTGCGCCCCCTCGTGCGCCCGCTGGCCTGGTCGGTGGCCGGGGTCCCACCGAGGACCATGGGCATAGGCCCGGTTCCCGCCACGGCCAAGGTACTGGACCGCCTCGGACTGCGACTGGCCGACATGGACCTGATCGAGCTCAACGAGGCGTTCGCCGCACAGGTGCTGGCCTGTCTGCGGGAGTGGAACTTCACCGACGCCGATTACGACCGTTTCAACGTCAACGGCTCTGGGATATCCCTCGGACATCCGGTCGGCGCCACCGGTGCCCGCATCCTCACCACGGTGACCCGTGAACTGGAGCGACGGGGAGGCCGCTACGCGCTGGAAACCATGTGCCTGGGCGGTGGGCAGGGCATGGCCGCTGTCTTCGAACGGGTCGCGTGAGGCCGGCCCGACAGTCGGGCGGGTGCACTGCGGAGTCGGAGACGTCGTGTGCTGCCGTGGTGCCGTACCGCCGCACAGCCAAATGATCAAGAAAGGAAGAACCCATGCTGAGCGGGAGGTCCGCCGTCGTCACCGGCGGCGCGCAGGGTATCGGCCTGGCCATCGCCAGGGCACTGGTCGCCCAGGGAGCCCGGGTGGTGATCGGTGATCTCAACGAGGCTGTGGCCCGGCAGGCGGTCGAAGACCTCGGGGGCGACTCCTTCGCGCGTTTCAGTCTCTGCGACGTCCGGGACGGCGCAATGGTCGAGCGCCTCCTCGACACGGCCGAGGAGGCGTTCGGGCCGGTGGACATCTTCGTCAACAACGCCGGCCTGACCCGGGACGCCACTTTGCGCAAGATGTCCGAGGAGGACTTCGACGCGGTCGTCGACGTGCACCTGAAGGGCACCTGGAACGGCGTCCGCGCCGCCGCGGCACGGATGCGTGAGCGGAAGGCCGGTTCGATCGTGAACATCTCCTCAATGGCCGGCAAGGTCGGGAACATCGGTCAGACCAATTACTCCGCCGCCAAGGCAGGCATCGTCGGCCTCACCAAGGCCGCGGCGAAAGAGCTCGCGTACAGGGGGATCCGAGTGAACGCGGTCCAACCCGGCTTCATCGCGACACCGATGACCGAGACCATGCCCGAGCACGTCAAGCAGCAGAAGATGGCCGAGATCCCGATGAACCGCGTGGGCACTGCGGCAGAGGTGGCGAACGTGGTGGTCTTCCTGGCGAGCGACATGTCGAGCTACATGACCGGTGCCGTGCTCGAAGTGGCAGGCGGGAGGTTCATGTGAGCGCCGCCAGGCAACCCTTCACCCGGACATTCGCCAGTGCCGAGGACCTGCACGCGGCGGTCGGCAGCACGCTGGGCACCAGCGACTGGCTGGAGGTCGACCAGCACCGGATCGACCTGTTCGGCGAAGCCACCGGCGACCGCCAGTGGATCCACGTCGACCCCGAGCGGGCGAAGGACGGCCCCTTCGGGACCACCATCGCCCACGGCTTCCTCACGCTCTCCCTCGTCGTACCGCTGACGTCCGGCCTTCTCCGGCTGGACTACGCGCGGATGAAACTCAACTACGGCCTCGACCGGGTTCGCTTCCTGACACCGGTGACCGTCGGGTCACGGGTACGCGCCGCGGCGAAGCTTCTCGCCGTCCAGGAGATCGAGGCGGGCCTGCGCGCCAAGCTGCACACCACCATCGAACTCGAAGGATCTCACCGCCCCGCCTGCATCGCCGAGACGCTCGTCCTGATCGTCCCCGACACCGCGCGCTAGCGCAGGTGCCCTCTGGTAGGTCCGCTCTCCGGGATCAGGGTCGACCGGGCCGTACCAGGGGGCACAGGCACGGGGATACCGGGGCATGCCCGGCCTCGGTGAACGGTGGTCGGCCGAGCTGCGCTCGGACGGACCGCGTCTGAACCGCCGTCAACAACACCGACTGAGTGGAAGTCAGATGAAAAGAAGAGTCCGACGCTCGGAGCTGGCCACACCGGCTAGCAACGACCGCATGTTCGCCAAGGCCGCCAACTCCGGCGCAGACCTGGTGTTCCTAGATCTGGAGGACGCCTGCGCACCTGCCGAGCGGGAAGCCGCCCGGGGCAAAGCCGCCAGGGCACTGCGCGACCTGGACTGGGGCCGCACCACCCGAGCCATCCGGATGAACGGGGTGGACACCCGCTGGGCGCACGGGGACGTGATCGAGGTCGTCACCGGCGCGCGCGAGGCGCTGGACGTGATCATCGTCCCCAAGGTCCGGACGGCCCGGGACGTGTGGTGGGTGGACGTCCTGCTCACCCAGCTCGAAGAGACGCTGAACCTGCGCAAGCGGATCGCCCTCGAAGTCCTCATCGAAGAGACCGAGGGCCTGCAGAACGTCGCGGAGATAGCTCACTCCAGCGACCGGCTCGAGGCGATCATCTTCGGCGCGGGAGACTTCTCCGCCGCTCAAGGCGCCCGGGTTGACACCAACTTCGACCCGGTCGTGGACTACCCGGGCGACATCTGGCACTACGCGCGCTCCCGGATCGTGGTCGCCGCCCGGGCGGCGGGAATCGACGCGATCGACGCGCCGTTCCCCAACTACCGTGATCTGGCCGCCTACCGGACTGCGGCACGGCAGGCGGCCGCGATGGGCTACGCGGGCAAGTGGGCGATCCATCCCAGCCAGGTGGGTATGGCCAACGAGGCGTTCGCACCCACCCCGGAGGAGATCGCGCACGCCCGCAGGCTGGTGGCCACCTATCGGGAGGCCGAGGCCGGCGGCCTGGGCGCCACCGGGCTGGACGGCATGCTCGTCGACGCCGCTCACTTGCGCCTGGCCGAGAACATCACCAGCCGGGCCGAAATGCTCGGACTCTGAACCCGTTGCCCAGCCCTGCGCCGGCTGCCGGTCCGCCTGGGAGCGGGAGTTCGCGCGTGGCGGTCTGGCCGTTGCCATGAAGAGGCGCGATCGTGCGCTCTTTCACGGCAACGGCACGACGGCAGAACGACAGCTGCACGGCAGTAGCCACGGCACGGAACGGACGACACGGCACCACGGAGTGCGGGTCGGACCGTACGAGGTGGTGTGCTGGCGCCGGACGGATGGCGGCCGGTCCGGTGCGCTACCCGGGTCCGCGGTGCACGGGCCGTGACGCCGTCCGCCGACCGATTCCGTATGTGGCCCGTCGCCAGCGGGCCGGGGGCCGGGCCGCCGTCCTGGCCGCCGGAAATCCACCGCCGGGGAGCGGCTCTGCGCGCTCCCCGCCCCCGTGGCTCGGCTCCCGGAGTGGGTCCCAGTGCCCGTCGTCGCTCCGGACGGATCACCGGATTCCTCCGAGGATGCCCCGGCCTCAGGCCGGGGAGGAATCGGATTCCTGCGGAGCAGGGCGGGGGTAGCCGAATCGCCGCCGGGGCGATGAGGCGTCCACCCCGTGCGGTCGTGGGGTAGGCCACAACGGTCATGAACCCTCAACTGTCATACCTCCCAGGTGGATTGAGGATCGTGACGAGAGGACCGCTGTCGGGTGAGGGTGCCGGGTACGCCCGGTACACCTACCGTGTGCGGGTGTCGTCGACCGCGCGTAGGGCCCTGCTCGGGGAGTGGGCACGGTGTCGGTGGGTCTGGAACGAGTCAATTCCCGGGCGGCTGCCCCTCGGTCGCGGAGCGCAGCAGCATGCGCAGTTCGTTCTTGGCGACCTTCCCCAGAGTGGCCCGCGGCAGATCGTCCACGATCCGCACCCCGCGCGGGACCTTGAAGTCGGCTAGATTCTGACGGCACGCCGTCAGGACCGCCTCCGTCAGGACCGCGCCGACCACATTCGGCCGGGCCACCACGAAGGCAACCGGCACCTCGTCCAGCATCGGGTCGGGCCCTGCGACGACCGCCGCCTCCGCGACGCCGGTGACGCTCAGGATGACTCGTTCGATCTCGGACGCCGCGACGTTCTCGCCGCCCACCCGCAGCATGTCCTTGCTACGGTCGGCATAGCTCAATGCGCCGTCCTCGTGCACGGTGATGCGGTCGCCGGTGATGAACCAGCCGAGTTCGTCGAAGGCCGCTGCGGTGGCGGCCTCGTCATGCAGGTAGCCGCCGAAGAGCGAGACACCCGGGACGCCTCGCACCCGAAGGTCTCCGGTCTCGCCGACGCCGACCGGCTCGCCGCCGGCGTCGAGCACCGCGATCTCGTACTGGGGTGCCGCGCGGCCGATCGTGCCGGCCCTGTTCGGTACCAGCAGGTCACCGACTATCGGGGCCGACACTGTCTCGGTCATGCCGTACCACCCGATCATCGGGACGTTGAAGGTCTTTTCCGCGGGATGGCCGGACATGCCCGTGCCCCAGCGGGTGAAGCTGTGCCGGTGGGGCACATCACGGTTGGCCAGGGCGCGCAGCGGAAAGTTGACCTGGGAGGCGAACGTGCAGTTGTGCTTGTGTGCGATATCCCAGAAACGTGAGACGGAGAAGCGCGGCTGGAGGACCGCTGTCCCGCCTGCCCACAGAGTGGACAGGATCGAGTAGGACTGGGCGTTGGTGTGGAACAGCGGCAGAAATACCTGGGTGACGTCGGCGGGGCCGAGACCGACGTGCGATCCGTTGACCTTGGCCGCCCACATGGTGTTGCTGTGGGTCCACACGACCGCCTTGGGTCGGCCCGTGGTTCCCGAAGTGTAGAGAAGCAGAGCCGGGTCGAGGGGACCGCTGTGGTGCGCCGGGCCGGGCTCGTTGTCCAGCAGGGTCGCGAACCGCTCGCTGCGGCTGGGGAGGTCGGCGGCCGCCACGGGGTCGCCGGCGTTGTGGTCGGTGACGAACACCGCCTTGGCGCCGGGTAGGGCGTTGGACACGAGTGACACCAGACTGGGCTGGGTGACGACGACCGAGGCGCCTGAGTGGCTGCCGAAGTAGCTCACCTCGTCCTGTGACGACCGGGTGTTCGTGCAGACCGCGACCGCGCCGATCCGGGCGCAGGCAAACCAGGTGAGAACGTATTCCGGGCAGTTGTCCATGTGGATCAGTACGAACGACCCCGGGCCGACGCCGCGTCGGCGCAGCCCTTCGGCGACCGCCGCGACATCGCGGGCGAACTCCGCGTAGGTCCAGGTACGTCCGGTGGCGGCGAACGGCTCCCAGACCAGGAACGGGTGCTTTGGGCGGGTCGCCGCCCGTGTTTCCAACAGCCAGTCGACGGTTCGGCCGGCGACGGTTGTCGTCAACGGGGAGCGCGGAGTATGGGGGATCGATCGCATGAGAGTCCTCAATCGACAGGATGATGGAACGGTTGCGCGTCGCTGCGCGTCGGCCCTCGACGTCCCCGCCCGGACGCGCAGGGTGGTTCGTCGGTCACTGGCCGAGCAGGCTCAGGGCCGATCGGCGGCGGTCGCGGCCCAGGCCGCTGCGCTCGACAGCACCGCCAGGGCGTCCACTGCTACGACGCCATGGGCTTGGTCCCCGAGCAGCAGCGGGTTCACGTCGAGTTCGGCCAGGTCGTCGGACAGGTCGGCGGCCAGCCAGGACAGGCGTGCGACAGCCTCCGCGGCCGCGTCGAGATCGCGGGGCGGCTTGCCCCGCAGCCTCCCGAACAAGCGACTGCCTCGCAGTGACAGCAGCAGTCGTCGCGCGGTGTCGACGTCGACCGGGGCCGACGCGACCTGGCTGTCGGCCAGAGCCTCGACCAGCACTCCCCCGAGTCCGACCACGACGACCGGCCCGAACACCGGGTCGCGCTTGACGCCGACGAAGAGCTCGGTACCGGCGGCGGCCATTGACTGGACGAGCAGCCGGGCGTCCTCCACGTGCGCCTCGCGGGCGATACGTAGCAGGTCGACCGCGGCTTCCCGGACGGAATCGGGGTCGACGAGCCCGAGTCGCACACCGTCCATGTCGCTCTTGTGCCCGATCCGGTCGGAGAGCAGTTTGACCGCGACCGCACCGCCCAGCTCTTTCGCCGCGGTCACGGCCTCGTCGGCGGTCGCGGCCGGACGCGAGGCCGCACACGGCACGCCGTAGGCGGCAACGAGCCGGGTGGACTGGTACTCGTCGAGCTGGACCCGGCCCGCGGCCCGTGCCTGGACCAGCACGTTCCGGGCGGCGGTGGCGTCGATGCCGGCCGGCCGCTGCGGCCTCGGCAGCGCAGGACGGAGGCTGAAGTCCGCAAGCCGGCCCAGGGCCGCGGCGGCCCGTCCTGGATCCGTGTAACAGGGGATGCCGAGTTCGCGGAGCCGCTGCCGCGGCCGGCCGCTGCCGCCGGTCCACACCACAGCGATCGGGCGGTCGGTGGAGGAGTTCGCAGTCGCGATGGCGTCGATGAGTTCGGCCGACTGGCTGTCGGCACAGCCGAGCAGGACGGCGATCATGTCCGTCTCGGGATGCTGCAGGGCCACCTGGAGGCTGCGGCGCAGGATGTCCGGCTCCGCCACCAGTGTGCCGGTGAGATCGATGGGATTGCGCGCCGATCCGTAGGCCGGGATGACCGCGGCCATCTTCGCCTGCCACGTCTCGTCCCACGAGCGCACCTCGACTCCGTGCGCCGCTGCGGCATCCGCCGCCAGAGCGCCTGCGCCGCCCGAGACCGAGAGTGTGGTCAGCCGGCGTCCGCGCAGCCGCCGGCCGGTGGCGAAGATCTGTGCGGCGTCGAGCATCTGTTCTGGTCCGTCGACGCGCACGATGCCGTGTTGCCGGGCCACGCCGTCGAACACCGCGTCGTCGCCGGCCAGCGAAGCGGTGTGTGACTGTGCCGCGGTGGCACCTGCTGCCGATCGCCCGACCTTCACTGCGATGATCGGCTTGTCCTGCTCGTACGCATGCCGGGCGGCGTCCAGCAACCTGCGGCCGTCGCTGACACCTTCCAGATAGGCCAGCACCACCTGCGTCTGGTCGGTCCGCACCAGGCCGTCCAGCAGTTCGGCCACCGACAGGTCGACTTCGTTGCCGGTGTTGAGATAGTGCGAGATCCCGATCCCCAGGTTCTGCGACTCGCTGAACACGAACGCGCCGAAGGCCCCGCTCTGGCTGAGGAACGCCACTGGCCCCTCGGCCAGCGGGACATCCTCGTCCAGCGCAGAACTGAACGTGGGCATCGCACGGTCCCGGACCGCGATCATGCCGAGGCAGTTCGGGCCGAGCACGCGCACCCCGCTCTCCTCGATTGCCGTCCGGAGGCGGCGCTGGAGCGCCACCCCCTCGGCACCGAGTTCGGCGAAGCCCGACGCGCCCACGATGGCGACCGGGATTCCCCGGCGGCCGCAGTGCCGTACCGCGTCGGCCGTCCGTTCGGCGGAGAGCATGATCATGGCGAGGTCGATGTCGCCCTCGACGTCATCGATGCTGCGGTAGGCCGGCAGGCCCTGAACGTGACTGCGGGTGGGGTTGATCGGCAGGATCCGCCCGGCGAACCCGAACCGCTTCATGTAGGCCAGCGGCCGACCCGACAGCTTGGCCGGGTTGTCCGACGCGCCGATGACTGCTATGGATCGCGGGTACAGCAGTTTGCCAAGGGCCTCGCCGCCGCCCTGCGGATGCTGCTCCGGCGCGGTGGTCGTCACAGGGCGACTCCTTCCGTCCACTCGACCGCGCAGGACGAGAGCGTGAAGCCGGTGTAGCCGTCGGCAGCGACCTCGCTGCACTTCACCCGATAAGCGCCGACCCCGCCGAGATAGGGCATGAAGACCCTGGGTTTGCCCGGCACGTTGGCGCCCATGTACCAGGAGGCGGCCTGTGGGTAGAGGGTGCCCGAGGCGATCTCGGCGACATGCTCGGTCCAGGCGTCCTCGACCTCCGCCGTGGTGTCTATCTCGGTGAGGCCGTTGCGGCGCAGATACGCGATGCAGTCCGTGATCCACTCCACGTGCTGTTCGATTGAGACCATCATGTTGCTGAGCACCGAAGGGCTGAGCGGACCGGTGACGGTGAACAGGTTGGGGAAGCCGGCGGTGACCAGGCCCAGGTAGTTGCGCGGGCCGGCAGCCCACTTGTCGCGCAGCGCCAGCCCCTGCCTGCCCCGGATGTCGATCGCCGCCAAGGCGCCGGTCAGGGCGTCGAATCCGGTCGCGAAGACGATCGCGTCGACCTGGTACTCCCGGTCGGCGGTGCGTACGCCCTGCTCGGTGATCTCCTCGATCGGGGTGGTACGCAGATCCACCAGGCGGACATGCGACTTGTTGTACGTCGCGTAGTAGTCGGTGTCCAGGCACGGGCGCTTGGTGCCGAGGGGATAGTCGCGGGGGCAGAGCGCCTCGGCGGTCACGGGGTCGGCGACCGCGGATCTGATCTTGTCGCGAACGAACTCGGCCGCGGTCTCATTGGCCGCCGGGCTGACCAGGAGGTCCTTGAAGGCTGTGCTGAGCGCACCCAGCACACCGGAGTCCCAGGCGGTCTCGTAGGCGCTCTCCCGCTCCTCGGCGGTCACCTCGAAGGCGCCGCGCGCCGGAAGTTCCCGCGGGATACCGGTCGGCGAACGGCGCAGTTCTTCCCGGAACTCCCGGTAGCCGGCCTTGCGCTCGCGGATCTCGCCTTCCCGTAGCGGTCGATTGCGGGCAGGCAGGGTGTAGTGCGCGGTGCGCTGGAAGACGGTCAGCTCGGCGGCCTGCTCGGCGATCAGCGGGATGGACTGGACGCCGGAGGATCCGGTGCCGATCACTGCGACGCGTTTGCCGGTGAAGTCCACGCCGTCGTGCGGCCAGCGCGCCGTGTGGTGGATGGCTCCGGTGAAGCTGCCGATGCCGGAGATCCTCGGCAGGTTCGCGGCCGACAGACAACCGGTCGCCATGATGACGAATCGGGCGGTGACCCGCTCACCGGAGTCCGTGGTCACGGTCCAGCAGTGCGCGAGGTGGTCGTAGACGGCACCCGTCACAGTCGTGTTGAAGTCGATGTCCTTGAGCAGGTCGAAACGCTCAGAGACATGGCGGGCATAGCGCAGGATCTCGGGCTGGGTGGCGTACCGCTCGCTCCACTCCCACTCCTGTTCCAGTTCCTCGGAGAAGGAGTACGAGTAGGCCATCGACTCCACGTCGCAGCGGGCACCGGGGTAACGGTTCCAGTACCAGGTACCGCCGACGCTGCCGGCGGTTTCGAACACCCGGGTGCTCAGGCCGAGTTCGCGTAGGCGGTAGAGCTGGTAGAGGCCCGCGAAGCCCGCTCCTACGACGACGGCGTCGACCTGCTCGGGCGGGGACTGTTGAGAACTGGACATGGTGTTCCTCCAGGCCGATGGCCTTCAGGCCAGTGTGATGGTGGTACGCAGCGCCTCTCCGGAGCGCATCTGTGCGAGAGCCTCGTTGATGTCCCCGAGCCCGACCCGGTGAGTGATCATCTCGTCGAGGTTGAGGCGACCCTCGCGCCAGAGCGCGATGACCTGCTCGAAGACGCGATACACGTCTCGGCCGCCGTAGTACGAGCCCTGTAGCGTCTTTTCGGTGAGCAGTTCGTAGAGACTCACCGGAATCTGCGTCTCGGCCGAACCCACACCGATCACCGTGACGGAGCCGCCGCGGCGCGCGGCGTCGAAGGCGGCCCGGACCGCGGCGGAAGTGCCGACCGCCTCAAGGAGATGGTCGAAGCCCTCGCCGCCGGTCCAGCGCGCCGACGCGTCGGCGAGTGCCTCCGGTGCGACCGCCTCGGTCGCGCCGAACTTCCGCGCCCGGTCCCGGCGTTCTGCGACTGGGTCGACACCGATGACACACGCCGCTCCGGCCACCCGGGCGCCCTGGACCGCCGCGATGCCGACGCCGCCGAGGCCGATCACTGCCACCGAAGCACCCGGACCGATCCGCGCGGTGTTGAGTGCGGCACCGACGCCGGTGGTGACGGCGCACCCGATCAGCGCCGCTATCTCGTACGACATGCCGTCAGGCACGGGGAAGGCACCGGCCTCGCTGATCACCGTCTCCTCGGCGAACGTACCGGAGTTGATGAAGGAGTGGACCTCCTGCCGGCCGATGCGGAAGGTCGGCGCGAAATCGCCCGCGCCGACGGCGCAGAGATTGCCCTGGCCGCGGCGGCAGGCGGGGCAGTCGCCGCACGGTGGCCGCCAGCAGATGATGACGCGGTCGCCGGGCTTGACCCGGGTGACGTCCTCGCCTGTCTCGACGACCTCGCCAGCCCCTTCATGCCCCAGGATGACAGGGGCCTGACGGATGAGGGTGCCGTTCATGACGGATAGGTCGGAGTGGCACAGGCTCGCGGCGTGGACTCTCACCTTGATCTGGTTCGGGCCGGTGGCGACGGTCTCGACGTCGTCCCGGACCTGGAGTGTCGTGTCGCCGATCGCGTGGAGTACTGCGGCTCGCATGACTGACGGTCCTCCTTGGGGCCGGTTGAGGGAGGCGCGGCCATCGCGTACGGGGCGATGGCCACGCCGCAGGTCCGCCCTTCGGTGGCGGCCCTGTGAACCACCGTGGTCATGGCCTGCTGTCCACGGAGCCGAGCGGATGTGCCCCGAACCGCGTGCTCAGTTCACGGGTGATGTCGTCGACTGCGTACCGGAATGCGTCGAGGACACCAGGCATCCAGAAGAAGCCGTGGATGAAACCGTCGTAGCGGACCACACGCACCTCGACTCCCGCTTCCTGGAGCCGTCGGGCGTACGCCTCGCCTTCGTCGCGCAAAGGGTCGTACTCGGCGGTGAGCACCAGGGCAGGGGGTAGTCCGGCGACGCTTTCCGCACGCAGCGGCGCGGCGTAGGGGTCGGTGGCTTGCCCTGGGTCGGCCAGGTAGTGGTCCCAGTAGAAGAGCATGGAGTCGCGGGTGAGCAGAAAGCCCTCGGCGTTCTCCTCGTACGAGGCGAAAGGCGAGCCCGCGGCGGGTGCGGTCACCGGATAGATCAGAACCTGACAGGCGATCCGGGGCCCGCCTCGGTCACGGGACATCAGGCAGACCGCCGCTGCGAGGTTGCCGCCGGCGCTGTCCCCCGCGACCACTAGCCACTCGCTGGCCGCGCCCCACTCCCCGGCGCGGGCGTACAGGTCGGTCAGTGCGGCATAGCAGTCCTCGACGGGCCCGGGGAACCTGGTTTCCGGAGCCAGCCGGTAGCCCACGCTCGCGATGACCGCGCCGGTGGCGTTGGCGAGCTTACGCAGCGGGCGGTCGACGACCTCGATACCGCCCACGACCCAGCCCCCGCCGTGGAAGTAGACGAGGAGCGGTCGCGTACCCGTTCCCCCGTGCGGTCGGTAGACCCGCGTCGGGAGGCGGCCGGCCGCCCCGGCCACGAAGGTGTCGGTCACCTGGGCGACCGGGTCCAGCTCGCCCTGCAGCGCGATCCACCCTGCAGCGGCCTCACGCGCCACGGTCACCGGCACATCCATCACCGAGACCCGGCGCTGTTCTTCGAACCGGGCGATGAGCGCCTTGGCCTGCGGGTGAAGGGGCACGCTGCTCCTCGTGAACGACCTTGGTCGGCTGGTGCACGCACGGGCGCGCGCCCGACTGCCGTCGATGGGGAGCGGCGCGGCCTCTCGGCCGGGGCTCCGGAAATGTATTGCCAGGGTGCCGAATACGGCGGCCCTGCACGCCTCGTACGCTAAAGCACTCGACGGTCCCCGACTAATACTGAAGTTGATATATCTGATTCCTTTGCATGACCTAGTCGGACCTGACCAGCGCAAAAGGACCGCACCACGGGTTCGCCGACCTAATTCGCCTCTGCTGCCATGCCGGTCGAGGGTTGTTTCGCAATGCATCGACGACTACGGTGCGTTTTGGGCCCAGAGCAGTCTCCGTCGAACAGGGCGACAGCCTCTTCATCGTGAGAATGCTCCCCGAGCTCGTTGGCCCGCGCCCATGCGCCGGGCTCGCCCACCGCAATCCGCGAAATCGGCGAACTACGCCCAGCGCATTCGTGCCCGATTGACCGTCAGGAACGACCAGCCATGCCGTCGCACCGCGCCACCAATCCGTATGGCGCTCTCCATGCCCCGGATCGGCGTGCGACGGCCGCAGCGGCCGTACATTTCCGGCCCTCGTCCGGTACCCGGACACCGAGGGCGGCCGCCGAGAGACCGGAGTGAGGTCCCTTATGAGTGCACGGGGCGACAGGCCCGCACGCCGCCGAGCCGCAGTCGTCGGCCTGGGGCTGACCGAGATGGGCAAGGTATACGGCTCGACCGCACAGCAGTTGGCGGCCGAAGCGGTCAAGCGGGCCGCCGACGACGCCGGTCTCAGGCTCTCCGACATCGACGGCCTGCTGGTGTCCGCAGGTGTAACCCGGTCGGTGGACCTCAGCCTGCAGGTCGACCTCGGCCTGCACGACCTGCGGCTGCTCACCCAGATGCAGTCGTTCGGCTCCACCGCGGGCGCCATGGTGCAGTACGCGGCTATGGCCGTGGAGTCCGGCATGGCTGACACCGTGGCGTGTGTTTTCGCCGACGCTCCGCTGCAGCCCGGGCGCAGCACCGGTTCGGCGTACGCGCAACCGGCCGCGCCCCGCGGCTGGGCGGGGCTGCTCGACGCCAGCGGGTTCGCCGGTCCCAACACGTTCTACGCGCTCGCCGCTCAGCGCCACATGCGGACCTTCGGCACCACCAGTGAGCAGCTCGGCGCCATCGCCGTGGCACAGCGGGCCTGGGCCGGGCTGAACCCGCTCGCTCAGCTGCGCGACCCGATCACCCTCGCCGACCACCAGGAGTCCCGGTTCGTCGTCGAGCCGTTCCGCCTTCTCGACTGCTGCCTGGTCTCCAACGGTGGCATCGCGGTGATCGTGACGACCGCGGATCGTGCCGCGTCGCTGGCTCAGCCGCCGGTGTCGGTGATGGGCTGGGCCCAGGCCCATCCCGGAAAACGGATGCGCCGCGACGACGACTTCGGACTGGTCAGCGGAGCCGCGCAGTCCGGTCCCGCCGCGCTGAAGATGGCCGGCGTCACCATCGACGACGTCGATGTGCTGGAACTGTACGACTGCTACACGTACACCGTGCTGCTGACCCTGGAGGACTACGGGTTCTGCGGCAAGGGTGAGGGCGGCGCGTTCGTGTCGGAACCGGGGGTACTGGGACCCACGGGCTCACTGCCGCTGAACACCGGAGGCGGCCAGCTCTCCTCCTACTACATGTGGGGCATGACCCCGCTTTCCGAGGCGGTCGTCCAGGCGCGCGGCCAGGGCGGCGAGCGCCAGGCGCGCCGCCACGAGGTGGTGCTCGTCTCGGGGAACGGCGGCTATCTCGACTTCCACAGCACCTTGGTGCTGGGAGGCGCATCGCACTCCTGACACCGGTTCCACACTCATCGACCAGAAAGGTGCAGTCATGGTCAACGGCCCGATCAGCCGGGACAGCGCCTCAGCGGACTTCTTCGACGGCACGCGTGGTGGCCAATTCCTGCTTCGCCACCGTCGAAGCACCGGCGAGTACCTAGACGCGCGGAGCGTACCCCCGCCCTGCGACGAGACGAACTGGGAACACGTGCCCGCCCGCGGCGGCGGCAGGGTGGTGTCATGGGCCACGGTGCACGGCAGGAGAGTGGACGGACACGAACCTGACCGCACCGTCGTCGGCATCGTCGAACTGGACGAGGGGCCGTGGTGGTGGTGCCGACTCGTCGGCACCGACCCCGAATCCGATCTGGCGGACCTGCGCGTCGAGGTGGAGTTCGTGCCGTCCGGCCCCGAACCGGAACACGAGACGGTGCCCGTCTTCCGTCCGGCCCGTCCCGGCCATCCCGAGTCCCGGAGTGCACGATGAACGCAACCGAGCCCGCTGCCCTGGTCGTGCGGCGCGGCCACGTCCTGGTGGTCACGTTGAACCGGCCCGGCGCGATGAACGCCGTCAATGCCGAGGTCAGCACAATCGTCGGACAGGCCCTGGTCCGCGCCGAGGAGGACCGCGAGATCCGGGCCGTGGTACTGACCGGCGCGGGTGACCGGGCCTTCTGCGCCGGTGCGGACCTCAAGGCGGTGTCCCGCGGCGAGTCGCTGACCGCTCCTGAGCATGACGACTGGGGCTTCGCCGGCTTCGTTCGGCATCCCATCAGCAAACCCACCATCGCCGCCGTGAACGGCTACGCACTGGCTGGCGGCCTGGAGCTGGTGCTGGCCAGCGATCTCGCGGTGGCCGGCGAGTCCGCATCCTTCGGCCTGCCGGAGGTCGCCCGCGGGCTGTTCGCCGCGGCCGGCGGAGTGTTCCGGCTACCGCAGCAGATCCCGCCGAAGATCGCAATGGAGATGATCTCCACCGGCGAACCGATCGATGCCCCGCGTGCCTTGAGCCTCGGGCTGGTCAACCGCGTCGTGCCGGACGGCGCGGAGCTGGACGCGGCGCTGGCGCTTGCCGACAGGATCAGCGACAACGCGCCGCTGGCGGTACAGGCCGGCAAACGGTTGGCGACGGGCCTGGTCGAGGGCTCGTTGCCAGCGGAAACCGGCGCCTGGCTCCGCAACGCCGACGAGATCTCCCTCATCAAGACCAGTGGGGACTTCACCGAAGGCACCACCGCGTTCGTCGAGAAGAGGCAGCCCGTATGGCGAGCCCGGTGAGCCGCCCGCTCCCGCATACGGGCACGGGTACGGCGGGATGTCGCCGCAGGGCGCCGGGCCGGGGACGCCGGAGGTGAGCGCCAAGTCCGACGTGATGGTTGAGCGCAGCGGTCCGGTGACGCGGGTGACGTTCAACCGCCCGAACAGCCTGAACGCATTCACTCCTCAGATGCTCACCACGGCAACGCAGGCCATCGAGGCGGCCGGCCGTGATCGGGGCGTGCGCGTGATCGTGGTCACCGGTGCGGGCCGGGCCTTCAGCTCCGGGGCCGACCTGTCCGCGCGGGCCGACCCCGACTACCAGGGCGGGCCGGCCACGATCAAGGGCGTGAACGGGTTGGTCCGCGCCCTGCGCACGGTACCCAGACCCGTGGTGGCCGCAGTCAACGGACCTGCTGCCGGCGGGGGTTGCTCAGTCAGCCTCGCCGCCGACTTCATCGTGGCGCGGGAATCGGCCTACTTCCTCCTCGCCTTCGCCAACGTGGGCCTGATGCCCGACGGCGGCGCCACCGCGCTCGTTCCCGCCGCCGTCGGCCGCGTCCGGGCCACCCGGATGGCGATGCTGGCCGAGCGGATTCCGGCGCCGCTTGCCATGGAATGGGGCCTGATCACACAGGCGGTGGCGGATGACTCCTTCGATTCCTCGGTGGACTCGCTGACCACCCGGTTGGCGAAGGGCCCGACTGCGGCCTTCGCACATACGAAGCACGCCTTCAGTGCTGCGGCGATCTCCCAGCTGGACCGGGCATTCGCCGTGGAGGCCGCCGGGCAGTCCGTGCTGACGGGCACGGCCGACTTCGCAGAGGGCCTCGCGGCCTTCGTGCAAAAGCGGGCCCCGGACTTCTCAGGCAGCTGATCCCGCGGGGTCGGTCCCGGGGCGGGACTGTCGTACACCGGAATCGTCTGCACGGCCGCTCGTCCAGGCCGTGCGGCCTCACGTTCAGGCCGCCGCCCGCCCCAACACTCATGTCCAGAAGGGCGACTATGTCGGCGGACGGTATCAATCACCGACCGGCTCGGTATTGGACGCGGAAATCACCGAAAAGTAGCGTAGAAACCGTCCGCGGAATGCCGACACGACAATTTGGCCGGTTGTCCCGCTGCCTTCAACCGGCCTACACGGCACGATCGATGAGGAGAAACAATGCGTATCGGCAACCTCTCGGACAGGCTCACTGTCTTCACCGAATCGGGAGCCGTCGATGTGCAGAAGGCCAGTCACGGACGGTTCGGCCCCGATCCCCAGTCCGTCTACGGGCGTTGGGACGAGTTTGTCGAGTGGGCCGGACAGGGGATCGGCACCGCCGACGCATCTGCCTTCGCAAGGGAAGACCTCGGGGCTCCCGCACCGCGGCCCACCCAGGTGTTCGGAATCGGTGCGAACTACCGTGCGCACGCTGACGAGGCCCGTCTGGAGACACCCGAGTTTCCGGTGGTGTTCACGAAATTCCCCACGTCGATCACCGGGCCGGTCGGCGACGTCGTGCTCTCCGGGCCGAAAGTGGACTGGGAGGCCGAGCTCGTCGTGGTCATCGGTAGGCTGGCGCGCAACGTCGCCACCGAGGACGCCTGGGGGCACGTCGCAGGATTGACGGTGGGCCAGGACCTGAGTGACCGCACCGAGCAGATGAAGAACCAGATGCCCCAGTGGAGCCTCGGCAAGTCCTTCCCAGGTTTCAGTCCCATGGGGCCGTGGCTGGTCACCCCCGACGAGTTGGCCGATCCTGACGACCTCCAGATCAGCTGCACCGTCAACGGCACGCAGATGCAGTTCGCCTCGACTTCCGCTCTCCTGTTCTCCGTGCCCGCCTTGATCGCGGAACTGTCGGCGAAGCTGCCTCTTCTGCCGGGCGACGTCATCTTCACCGGCACCCCGGGCGGAGTCGGCGCGACCCGCAAGCCCCCCGTCTATCTCAAGGCCGGTGACGAGCTCGTCACAACGGTCGAGGGCGTCGGCGAGCTCAGGCAGCGTTTCGTCGCCGCGTGATCCTGCGCGATCGGCACGACGTCCAGTAGCGAATCGGAAGAGGGAGACGGCCGGCATGACTCACGACGTCCGCCAGTTCGGCATGTTGATCGACGGACGCCTGGTACAGGAACGGGGCGCGCTCCTGGACATCCTCAACCCGGCGACCGAAGAAGTGGTGGCGCGGGTGCCGGACGCCACCGACGACCAGCTCGCGGCCGCAGCGGATGCCGCGGGCCGGGCCTTCACCACGTGGCGCTCCGTGCCCCTGGCGAAGCGGCGCCGCATCGTCCGCGCCATGGGCGGGGCGGTGCAGGAGAACCTCGACGAACTGACCGCCCTGCTCACCAGCGAACAGGGCAAACCTCTCTCCTCCGCCCGCAAAGAGGTGGAGAGCGTCGTGGCGTGGGCCGATTGGCTCGCCACGTGCGAGTTCCCGGAGGAGGAGACCCGGGAGAACGACACACACCGGCTCCGTATACGCAATGTCCCGCTGGGAGTCGTCGCGGCCATCGTGCCGTGGAACTTCCCGGTCGCGCTAGCATTTCGGAAAATCGGGCCGGCGCTGCTCACCGGTAACACGGTCGTCGTCAAGCCATCGCCCTTCACTCCTTTGACGATGCTGCGCTTCGCCGAACTGGTCCGGGACATCGTGCCCCCGGGAGTCGTCAACGTCATCAGCGGCGGAGACAGCCTCGGCCCCAGGCTGACGTCCCAACAGGGAATCCAGAAATTCTCTTTCACCGGATCCACCGTGACCGGGAAGAAAGTCATGGACGCGGCGGCGCGGCAGCTGGCCCGGGTCACTCTCGAACTCGGCGGCAACGACGCCGCCGTCATCCTTCCGGACGTGGACCTCGACAGCGTCGCCGACGCGATCTTCGAGTCGTGCTTCCGCAACAGCGGCCAGGTCTGCCTGGCGACCAAACGTGTCTATGTCCACGACGACATCTACGACGAGTTCGCCACGAGGCTCGTGCGTGTCGCGGCGCAGGCCCGGGTGGGCAACGGAATGGATGAGGGTGTGACACTCGGCCCAGTCCAGAACCAGGTGCAGTACCGAAGAATCGTCCAGCTGATCGAGCAGTGCGAACGCTCTGGACTGGCCTTCCTGCTCAAGGGGGAGGTCCCCGACGGGCCGGGATACTTCATCCATCCCACAATTCTGGACAACCCCCCCGACGCCGCCGCCGTCGTCTCGGAGGAGCAGTTCGGTCCGGTGGTCCCGCTGCTCCGCTTCCGGGACGTCGACGACGTCGTGGCAAGGGTGAACGATTCGGAGTACGGACTCGGTGGATCGGTGTGGAGCGCCGACCTGGAAGCCGCGAGCCGCATCGCCGAACGTATCGACTCCGGGGTCGTCTGGGTGAACGAGGCCCAACGCGTCCTGCCGAACTTTCCCGTGGCCGGGCACAAGGCGTCCGGAATCGGCAGCGAGAACGGGATCGAAGGTCTGCTGCAGTACACCAGCCCGCAGGTGATCTCGGTGCGCAAGCCCTAAGAGTCATCCCGTATTGGGATGCCACCCGATCAGTTCCCGTGTAGGTATACCGCCGTTGGGCGCGGCGTTTCCTGTGTGGGCGGCTGTTCCGACGTGGTCCTTGTGCCGCTGGTTCGCGGGTCGGGTCTCATTCGGGGTGGGCCGGTACCGGTCGGGGGTGTTTCGTCGAGCAGAGGCCTGCCGGCCGGGGATTCCCGGACCGTGGGCTGCCGCGTGGGTGCGGCCCCTGCTGGGGCGGCCACCGCGCTGCGGTTGACTCGACAGGGCTTCTTGCAGCCCTGGTGAGAACAAGATCTGTGTGGTGCGGGCCTGGACGGTGTCCAGGCCGGCCGTGCTGGGATCGTCTGGATCGGTGAGCCGGACGTGCGCGGCGAGGGCGGCGGAGACCATGTCGCGGTCGGCGACGAGGCCGCAGGAGGTGCAGGTGTGCACCCGGTCGGCGAGGCTTTTGCGCACCTCGGCGCCGCACAGGCAGGTCTGGGACAGCTTCGTGGTGAAGGTCGACGCGCGCAGCAGGCGGCCGTTCGCCTTCTCGCATTCTTTGCCGATCGCGGCGATGAGCCGGCCCGGTGTGGTGGCCTGCAGAGTCTTGCCCCACAGCCGGAACCAGGTGCGGATGTCGCAGTCTTCGACGGTCAGGTTGGCGCCATGAGCGCCAACGATCCGTTGGGCTATGCGACGTGCCCGGTGGTCTTTCGCCGCGGCGGTGGTGGCCGCGGCCTCGGCGAGCCTCGCCCGGTCAAGGCGGTAGCCGACCGAGAGGGTGTCCCTGCGGTATGCCTGTTTTGGCACTCCTGCCTTGTTCGCCGCCCGCGCGCCGCCCGGAACGTGAACGTGCCGTTCCAGGAGTCCGGCGGTCTTGCGTCGTGCGGCTCGGGCCTGCTGGCGTTTCGACGGCGCGTACTGGCCTGTGTTGGTGGCACGACGGGACCGGTCCAGGGCACGTTCACGGCCCCGTTCCTTGCGACGGGCCTTTTCGAGTGCGGCCCTCTCGGCGTCGGTGAGCTCGACCCTGGTCGAGCTCACCGCGCCGTCTGCGGGGTCGAAGGTGTCTGGGAAGGAGACGACGGACAGGTTGGAGACGTTGCCGTCGATCCCACCGACCCGGTCCAGGCCGGCTGCAGCAGCCCGCCGCGCCTTCGTAGCTGGGGACGCGTATCCGCTGGTGAGGACCATCAGGTGCGCCTCGTACGCCCACCCACCAGGAGACGAGGCGTCTCGGCGGCGGACCAGGTCCACCTTGTGCCACGTCGTCGGATTGTTCAAGAAGTGCACCAGCCGCGG
The DNA here is from genome assembly GCF_050936285.1 of Streptomyces sp. CA-106110. Lineage (NCBI taxonomy): Bacteria > Bacillati > Actinomycetota > Actinomycetes > Kitasatosporales > Streptomycetaceae > Streptomyces > Streptomyces sp. CA-106110. The sequence goes on from NZ_JBNJNB010000002.1 coordinate 878,723, forward strand.
CCAGCGGCCGACACCGGAAGGCAGCCGCACGGGCAGGACGAGGTCGCCGCGCTGGGAGTCGGCGCCGCCGGTGAACACCAGGGCGAGCGGGCCGGTGTGGTCCCACCATGTCGCAGCCCGTGTCTTCGGCTTTCCCTTCGCGGTAACGTCGCCGGTTTCGACACGCAGGGGTGGCACGGGCACAGGCATGCGTCGCGGCTGTGCGAGAACACTCGTCTGCGGCGCCAGCCCGGCTGCCCGTTCCGGCGTGGTGATGGTCGGGTCGAGGTCCCGGTGCCGGTAGGCGGTCAGATGCCCGGCAAGAGTGCCGTGCAGGCGGAACGTTTCCCACTTCCGCGCAGTGGTGTGCGAGCGGGCACGACCCGGGATGCGGGCGTAGTCCCACCAGGTACTGGTCTTCGGCCGCCCGAACCGCCGTCCGGATGCATCAGGAAACAGATGGCGGCTGACGCCTTCCCACACCTCATCGGCCTGATGCATCACCAAAGCTTTGGTGACGTGCCGGCCAAGATGCCTCGAGCGTTCCATGTGTCGGTACCCGCGACGTTCCATGCCCTCACGGGACAAGCCCAGCTCCACCCGCCAGGCCTTCGCGTCGTCCTGGCGGCGGACATCGCCGGCCCAGTACGCGTCGACCGCAGCCCGGGCATCACGCTGCAGCGCACGTTTGACCGACCACATCGCCCAATACAGCCGCTCCACCCGATGCCGGCTGTCGAGCCGGCTCACATCGAGCGGCAGCCGGATCACCGCAAGTTCGGTGTCGTCGCCGCGCGTCCACCGCTTGCCCTTGTTCTTTCCACGGAACCGGCGGGCAGACGCGTCAGAGGCAGGTGCAGCCTCGAGCAGCTCTGCACTCACGGCATCCCACCTCCTTTGTCCACGGCAACGGCGACGACCTGTCCGGCACTTGGCAGCTCCGGCGAGCAAGGCCAAAGCTACAGGCGTCCACTGACAACGGACGGGCAATGGCCCCGGACCTGGACTTTACGATGCACTCATGCGTCTAAGTCTCGTCCGCTGCAAGAACGTTGAGCTCCGTGCCTGGACCGGGCTCACCTGGCCGCAGATGAGATCCCTCGTTGAGCAGCTGTGGGAGCGGAAACTCGACGCCGGCCACGGCCGGAACCGGGCGCTTCCGTTCCCCGACCGGGTCCTGCTGCTCGTCCTCGCCTACCGGACCAACCTCACCATGCAGCAGATCGCGTCGCTGTCCGGCACGACCGACTCCACCGTGCACCGCGTGCTCTCCCGTTTGGCACCCCACCTTGCGGAACTTCTGGGACCACCACCGGCTGACCGGCGGGAGTTGCGGGTCGTCGACGGCACGCTCATCCCCGTCCACGATCAGTCCCGCACAGCTAAAAGCAAGAACTACCGGCGCAGCGCGAACGTCCAGGCCGTCTGCCGGCCACGGGACAGGCGCGTCGTCGCCGTGAGCGACGCATGGCCAGGGAATCGGAACGATGTGGTCGTATACCGGGAAACCCTCGGCCGGAGCCTTCCCGACCACCCGCGGATCTCCGGCGACGGCGGCTACCGCGGCTGCGACCAGATCAGAACACCACGTCGCGGACCAGACGGCCGCATCGTCAAAGATCGGACCTACAAACGGTTCCGGAAACGGCGAGCAGTAGCCGAACACACCATCGCACGCCTCAAAGACCATCAAATCCTGCGGCAATGCCGCCGCCGCGGCGACGCCATCAACCACGCCGTCGCCGGCGTCGCGGCGCTCCACAACCTGAACCTCGACATCAGGTAAATCAAGCCCCAGCAGCGGCGAGTCATGCGCCGCCCCACATTACGGGATATCTCTTAGTTGTCCCCCGTGTGCCGGTCGTCGGGGCGCGAATGCGCTGCGTACGGGCGCCACCGACGGACGCTGAACCCCCCTGACCTGTACGAGCCGAACAGGTCAGGACAGCAGGCTCACCAGTTGGATGAGCGAGTCGTAGTGATCCTGTGGCAGAGTGTCACGGGCACGCCCGCGGCCAGGCGACGTCGGACACCCTCCTCGGCGTGGCCTTATGGCCCTGCCGACCAGCGTCCGGAGGGACGTGTCACGCGGGCTGGGACTGCGATCGTACGGCACCAGGGCACGAAGGCGGTTGACTCAAGGCACTGAGCATCACTCGGTTTCCCTAAGCCTTGATCCACCGACGTAGTACCTGTGGACAAGTCTCAAGAAAGCGAGGAAGTGCCTTGTGACCTGCGATGATGGGAGTTCTTCAGGCTTCCAGCACGCACAATCAGCAAGGCACTTCCGAGATGCAAGTTTCCCATACGCCGGCGGCGGTCTCCGCTGCGTTCGACGACGCGAATCTGATCGCGCATGCCGGGCTGGTCCCGGTGATGCGGTTGGCTGAGCGATGCGGGCTCGCCCGTCTGACGGCGCAGAAGGTGAAGCTGAGCGGGGCGAAGAACAGCGCGGGCGCCGCGGCGGACGCCAAGGTCGGAAGCATCGTGGCCGGGATGGCGGCGGGTGCGGACAGCATCGACGACCTGGACGTCCTGCGGCACGGAGCGATGCCGGCCGTATTCCGGCAGGTCCGTGCCCCGTCCACGCTGGGCACGTTCCTGCGCGCGTTCACCCACGGTCATGCCCTCCAACTGCACGCGGTGCACCGCCAGTTCCTGGCCGCGCTGGCCGCGCACACCCCGCTGCTGCCCGGCGCGGGCGAGAAGGCGTTCATCGATGTCGACTCCACTCACAAACGCGTCTACGGCCGCACCAAGCAGGGTGGCGAGTACGGCCGGTTCAAGGGCATCCGCACCCTGCACCCCCTGCTCGCCACCATCTGCACCCCCACCTCCCGACCGGTGATCGCCACCGTGCGGATGCGCCGCGGCAAGGCAGCCGACTCCCGCGGCGCCCCGAAACTCGTCAGCGAGGCACTGGCCACCGCCCGTGAGGCCGGCTGCACCGGCCTGCGCATCCTGCGCGCCGACTCGCAGTTCTACAACGCCGGCGTCATCGCCGCCTGCCGCCGGGCCGGCGCCCGCTTCTCCCTCACCACCGGCATGAACCCCTCCATCAAACGGGCCATCGCCGCCATCGACGACACCGCCTGGCAGCAGATCACCTACCCCACCGCCGTGCCCGACCCCGACACCGGCGAGCTCATCTCGGACGCCGAAGTCGCCGAGATACCCGCCTACACCGCGTTCGCCGGCCGGAAGAAAGCAGACCGGGTCACCGCCCGCCTCATCGTGCGCCGGGTCCGCGACCTGGCCAAACCCAACACCATCGGCGAGCAGGGCGAACTCTTCCCCGCCTGGCGCTACCACCCGTTCTTCACCGACAACCCCGCCCCCACCCTCCAGGCCGAGCGGGAACACCGCCACCACGCCGTCATCGAGCAGGTCATCGCCGACAGCAAGAACTCCGCCCTGGCCCACCTGCCGTCCGGGCACTTCCACGCCAACGCCGCCTGGCTCACCCTGTGGGCCATGGCCTACAACCTGCTGCGGGCCACCGGCGCCCTGGCCTCCGCCTTCCACGCCAAAGCCACCACCGCCACCCTGCGCGCCCACCTCGTCCACGTCCCCGCCAGGATCGCCCGCTCCGCCCGGCGCCTCACCCTGCACCTGCCCCGCAACTGGCCCTGGCGGCATGCCTGGACGCAGCTGTTCGACACCCTGCACGCGCCGCCCGAACCCGCTTGACAGCCTCTGACCACCCCCGCCCGCCAGGGCACGACCGGAACCGAAACGTGGAAAAGCTGGGCAAACCAGCGGCTACCGCCTGCCCAACCACGACCACCGCACCGAATCCGGCTCACACACCACTCAGAAGATCACCCATGAACCAAGTCGGTGGATCGAGGCTAAGAGCGTGCGCGGATAGGCGGGTGTAAGGGCTGGATGCAGGTGCAGGCACGGGCCTGCGCGATCATGTGAGTTCCTACGCTCCGTGACCGTGGAGGCTCCGTGCCTGCGCTCCCATTATGGCTTGTCGATCCGCTCTGGCAGCAGTTCCGGGAACTGCTACCAGAGCGCGGTGAGTTCGCTTCCGACCACCCGCTGGGCTGTCATCGCCGACGCATCGGTGACCGCACTGTCTTCGACCGGCTCGTGCAGGTACTGGTGTTCGGCTGCGGCTACCGCAAGGTCGCCGACAACGCGTGCTCGGCGACGACCATCCGTACCCGCCGTCAGGAGTGGATCGAAGCTGGGGTCTTCGAACGCCTGGAGCTGCTCGTTCTGGAAGCCTACGACCGTTTCATCGGCCTACAGCTGTCGGATGTGCCAGTCGACGGCTGTCACTCAAAGGCCCCCTGCGGTGGTGAAGTTGCAGGCCCTTCGCCCGTGGACCGGCGAAAGGGCGGTATGAAACGCTCCACCGCAACAGACGCCGGCGGCATCCCGCTCGGCGCTGTCACCGCTCCCGGCAACCGGCACGACTCCCCGCTGCTGGGTCCCACCCTGGAGAGACTGGAACGTATCGGGCCGCTCCCGGAAAACGTCACGGTCCACCTCGACGCCGCCTACGGCACCGGCAAGGGAACCAGAACGGCAGCAGAGTACGGCCTGCGGGCACAGGTCGCGGTCAAGGGCGTGGCCGCACCGATCCAGAACACCAAACGATGGCCGGTGGAGCGCACGAACGCCTGGGGCAATCAATTCTTCAAGATCGCTCGCTGCACCGAACGCCGCACCGAAGTCATCGATGCGTACCTGTCGTTGGCCCACGCCATCATCACTCTGCGTCGCCTCATCCGCCGCGCGTGGACCCTCTACCGCTGGGACACACGCCCCCGGAAACGCCCCTGAACACCGCCTATCCGCGCACGCTCTAAGCCAGTCAGAGACGCTAGTGCCGCGCCCGAAACAAGTCGGACACGTCGTCGACGAGGGCGACCAGGGCCGACAGCGCCGGGCTGGGATCGTCTTCGCTCCAGGCCAGGGCCAGCGGCAGCGGCGGGATTTCCGGGACCGGCACGAGGACGACGCCCGGTAGCCTGATATGGCTCACCGAGAGCGGGACGAAACCGATCCCGGCGCCAGCGCCGACCAGTGACATGATGGTGTGCACATCGGGCGCCGACTGGATCACGTTGGGACTGAACCCGTGCTCGAGGAAGGCGCTTTGGACCACGTTGGGGACTGTGCCGCCGCGTTCCGTCAGATAGTTGATAACCAGTTCGTCGCGCAAGTCGCGCAGCTCGACGTGCGGGCGGTCCGCCAATGGGTGGTCGGCGGGCAACGCCACGGCCATGTCCTGCCGGACGATCTCCCGGACGGCGATCCGGGAGCCCTGCACCGGCAGCCGAACCAGGCTGGCGTCGATCTCGCCGCGGCTGAGTCTGTCGGAAAGGTCACTTCCGTGCACCGGGCCGACCACGTCCAGCCGCACGTTGGGGCGCTGCTCGCGGTACTTCCTGGTCAGCAGCATGAGTACCTCGTACGACGCGGGGCCGCTGAACCCCAGCCGGACCACACCGGTCCTCCCCGCAGCCACCTCCGTGGCCGCGCGCCGTGCCGCGTGCACGCCATGCACGGCACGGCGCGCCTCGTACAAGAACGCCTCGCCGGCAGGGGTGAGGGCGACGTGCCGGGTGGTGCGGAACAGCAACGTCGCACCCACATCGCGCTCAAGTCGCTTGATCTGCTGTGATAGCGGCGGCTGAGCGATGTGTAGCCGCTCCGCGGCCCGGCGGAAGTTCAATTCCTCGGCTACAGCGATGAACGCTTCGATGTGCCGGAGCTCCATGAACCAGCTCCCCTCGTCCTGACGGCCACCCGACGGGGCGGCGACCACTCCGCCCACGGTCAGGCCGGCCTGGCCGGCACACACCCACGAAGTACTTGCCTGGTCAAGTAGATCCCGAGATGCTCGTCTGCGCAAGAGGCCCAGGTGCCTTGTCGGAAACGCCGGGCAGAGGCCACTGCCGCTCGGCGGCCAGGCCGCGGAGCCGACGCGTCTCTGACCGGCTTAGGGAAACCGAGTAATGCTCAGTGCCTTGAGTCAACCGCCTTCGTGCCCTGGTGCCGTACGATCGCAGTCCCAGCCCGCGTGACACGTCCCTCCGGACGCTGGCCGGCAGGGCCATAAGGCCACGCCTAGGAGGGTGTCCGACGTCGCCTGACCGCCGACGCGCCCGTGACACTCTGCCACAGGATCACTACGACTCGCTCATCCAACTGGTGAGCCTGCCATCCCACCGGACGGCCTTGGGACCTGGCATGGGTTCGGGTTCGGCGCCCCGGCCTGGCCGCTCGGTGTGCTGCGGAGGGCGGCCGAGGATGCCGGGGGCCGGCTGCCCTGCGTGGTCGTCAGCTCTCCGCAAGGAAGGCGTCGATGCGGGAGAAGACCTCCTCCGCGTTGTCGCGCACCGCCATGTGGCCCACATTGGGGATGAGCTCGAATCGAGCGTTGGCGAACGCCTCGGCGTGGATCCGGCCCTCCTCGGCGGTGACCACGTCGTCGTCCTCGCCCCAGAGCACCAGGACGGGGATCTTGACGCGCGGAAGGCGGCGGAGCAGTTTCGGGTCCCACACGAGCGGCCCGCCGTAGGCGAAGATGGTCTTCAGGAGGTCGTCATCGGGCAGCATCGGGTCTCCCGGCGGGGGCACCCTTGAGGGAGCGGAGCCGGCGGCGTCGATGAGGATCAGGCGGCCTATGCGCTGGCCCCGATCGCGAACAGCCAGTTCGGAGGCGACCCAGCCACCGAAGGAGGTGGCGACGACCGTGACGTCGGTCAGCCCCTCGTCCTCCAGCAGGTCCAGGTAGGTGAGGGCAAGGTCGTCGACACCGGAGAACCAGTCCGGCCGGGAGGTCCCGTCCCAGCCGGGGTGGGTCGGTGCCAGAACCTGGTGATCACGCGCGAAGTGCTCGACGATCGGGGCGGCAGTGGTGGGACCATGACCCGCGTGCAGGACGAGGGCGGGCTTGCCGGCACCGGCCTTCGTCAGGCTCAGCGGCAGGTCCGGGTGGACCTGGATCACCTGTTGGGTCTTCTCCATGGGCGGTGGCCTCCTAAGTCAATCCGATTTCAGTGAATTCCGGGTCGTCGACGAGTCGAGTTCCTCCGCACCCCGGCCTTACGACGCCCGCCTTGGTCCGGCCCCGTACAAGATCCGTACACGTATGGCAGCGGGGATTACGCGCCGGCCTGGTCTGCGACCATGTCCGACCGATTCGGCGGCTGTACCGCTCCGGCGGCCGGCCTCTGCTCGGTATGCCGGAGGCTGCACCGTCGTGGTCGCTCTCGCCGGCGGCGCCTGCGGACACGGGAGGGGCGGGATCCGGCGTCAGACACGCTCGAAGACGGTGGCGTTCGCCTGTCCGCCACCCTCACACATCGTCTGCAGCCCGTACCGGCCACCGGTGCGATGCAACTCATGTACGAGCTTCGTGGCAAGGATCGCGCCTGTGGCTCCCAGGGGGTGCCCGAGCGCGATCGCACCACCGTTGACGTTGGTCTTCTCCAGCGATGCCCCAGTCTCGTGCGCCCAGGCCATCGGGATGGACGCAAAGGCTTCGTTGACTTCGAACAGATCGATGTCGTCGATGCTCAGGCCGGAGCGGGCCAGCGCGGCCGCGGTCGCCGGGATCGGGCCGGTGAGCATGTAGACGGGGTCGTCGCCGACCACGGTGAGAGTGTGCACGCGCGCGAGCGGTGTCAGGTGGTGCGTGCGAACGGCCTGCTCGGACGCGACCAGCAATGCGCCGGCACCGACGGACATCTGACTGGACACCGCCGCCGTGAGCGCTCCGCCTTCCCGGATCGTCCGCAGTTTCGCCATGGCCTCCAACGAGGTGTCCCGGCGCGCGCCCTCGTCGGTCTCGACGCCGGCGAGGGGGGCGATCTGCCCTGCGAAGCGGCCCTCGTCGATCGCCCGCACCGCCCGCCGGTGGCTTTCCACGGCGAACCTCTCCATGTCCTCGCGGCTGAAGCCCCACTTCTCGGCGATCAGCTCGGCCCCGCGGAACTGTGAGATCTCCTGGTCGCCGTAACGTCTCGCCCATCCCTCGCCGCGCCGCTGAGTGCCGAGTTCCCTCAGGACGATGGTGTTCGCGTTCATCGGCACCATCGCCATGTTCTCCACCCCGGCGGCGATCACGAGGTCCTGGGTCCCCGAGATCACCGCCTGGGCGGCGAAATGCAGCGCCTGCTGCGAGGATCCGCACTGTCGCTCGACGGTCACGCCGGGCACGCTCTCCGGCAGGCCCGCCGAGAGCCACGCGGTGCGGGCGATGTCGCCGAACTGAGATCCGAGCTGGGTAACGCACCCCATGATGACGTCTTCGACCGCCGACGGGTCGACACCGGCCCGCTCGACGACCGCGCGCAGCACGTGTGCTCCGAGATCGGCAGGGTGCATACCTGTCAACGCGCCCTTGTGGGTCCCGACAGGCGTACGTACCGCGCTCACGATGTACGCCTCACTGGTGACTGGCATGGGCGCGTCCTTCCTTGTGGTGGTCTGCATCGTTTCGGGCTCCGCAGTCCGGTGCGTGGGGGTCGGGCGACCTTGCGTCTGACCGTGCACTGTGGTGCCGCTTCGTCAGAGCCCTGTCCCGGGCAGCGCGGTGCACAGCCCGCTCGCTGCCGTGCGTGGCGGGACCCACCGTCCGCGGCAGTTCGGCAAGGGCACGGTGAGGGTGGGCGGTGACTGTCTTCGTCCACGGTCGACCGACCGGGGGCTGCCAGCTGTTGCTTGATTTCTCAGCGAATGTCGCCAACTGCCGTCGTTTGTTGGCAGGTTGGGGGGTGTCCGGTCGGCGAGAGCCAAGCCGTTCGGGCGCTCAGGTCCTGCGGCGGCAGGTTAAAAGCGCCTCGTTCGCGGGCTTTGGCCCGTCGTCGCCGGGAGCGGCTCGGAGACGTAAAACCGAACGTGGAGCCGGTGTAAGACCAGGTGTATGCCAGGCGGTCGGCTGCGAAGCGTGTGCCCATGGCCTCCCTCCTTTCGGGTGGGTACGGGACTTCCGCCCCGGAATGGATGGATCGCTGAGGCGTGCCTATGTCTCGGTGAGCGGTTCAGTGCGAGTCGGCCATGAGCTCGGCGAGGTCGTCGGGCCGGATCAGCGACGGCGGCATCGCCGGGCTCCACAGACTGCCCGGCTCGAACACCCCCGGCTTCCAGACCTGGTCATCGGTGATCTCGTCCATGTCGGAGTAGTACTCGGTCATGTTCCCCGCAGGATCACGCAGGTAGTAGAAGTAGTTAGCGCCGACCCAGAAGCGCCCCATGCCCCACGTGTGCCGCTCGGGGTGGCCCTCCAGGGCGGCCTTCACCCCGCGGCCGATCTCATCGACGTCGGAGAGCTCCCAGGACGTGTGGTGCATGTAGTTCACCGGCCCGTGACCGACCACGATGTTGTGGTGGTCGGTGGAACACCGCATGAACGTGGCCGCGTCCTTGATCTCGTCACTGAGCTTGAAGCCCAGGCCCTCGGTGAAGAACTTCTGGGTCGTTGCCGACTCCACCGATGCGATCATGATGTGGCCGAGCTTGCGGGGACGTGCCGGGTCCGTGCGCAGAAGAGCCGGTGCACGGAAGTTGGGCAAGTGCCGCTCCGCGACCGGCTTGGCCGGTACCTGGGGCGCGACCGACACGGTCACTTTGACACCAGTGATCGGTTCGTTGGTGGTGAGCTGCTCGCCGTCGATCCGGCTCTCTACGCCGAGACGTTGGAGTGACGCACCGATCCGGCCGAGATCGTCCGGGTCCTCTGCGCCGATCCCCAAAGAGAGTAGCCGCCGCACGGGGGCGTGGACGATCTTCAGCTGCCGCGGACCACCATCCACGGTCCCGAACCAGTGCTCGTTCGGATCGTTGGACGGCTGCGGCAGGAGGCCGAACTGGGTATAGAACTCAACCGTCTCGGCGATGTTCGGGACACCCATGGTGATATCGGTTAGACGATGCAGGGACATATCGGACTCCTTAAACAACTGAGAAAGAAATGCTCACAGGGTCACCGGTCGGCACCCTCGTTTTAGGGAGATTCATGCGTCACGGGCTTGGGACATGTGACTGATTCGAGCTCCGGCTGTGCTTTCCGAAGGGGCAAACGAACCCTCCCCCGTCGCACCGCACTGCAGTTTAGCTGTATTTGAAGCAAGCGGCTGATACGAAGTAGACGGTGATTGATATCTTTCGGCTACACATTCCCGGGGGAATCCGTGCCGCTCGGCGATCAGCAGGCGAGGGTCACTCGGCGGCAGCGGTGTGCAGGATCTGGTTGAAGGCGCCGGAGAGCACGGCTACCGGGTCGTCGACCGATGCGATGGAGCGGAACGCGACATGCCCGTCGGGACGGACCAGCACCGCGCCCGTGGCGGAGATCTCCCGCTGCTTCAGCCACGCCAACCGGATGTCGACGAAGTCCACCGTGCCGAGGCCGACCCTGGCCGCTCGCAGCGGGAGCTTCCGCTGCTCGGCAATCTTGGTGGCGGCCTCCACCCAGTCCTGACCGTCCTCGCCGGCGATGAGGGCGAAGTGCCCACCGTGGATCAGTTCGCGCAGGGCCACCCGATCGCGGGCGCGCTCCACCCAGGCGTGCGGCATGGGGTGCCCGGGCCGGGTGCTGGGCTGGTAGAGACGGATGTCGTCCACCGGGACCGGTGCGGGGGTGCCGTCGCCGACGATCGCGGCGGAGTCGTAGGTGTATCCGTAGTCGGTGTTGAGCTGGTGATATTCCAGTGTCCGGTTGCCCAGCCACTGGGAAAGCGCATGCCGGCGCTCGGCCGCACCGGGGCCGTCCTCCCAGAACAGGCGCAGCGCGGCCCAGTTCTCCTCGACGGTCTTGTCCGGCGATACGCCCATCGCCTCGGCCATTCCGGCGTGGCTGTAGGCGGCCTTGGTGGAGGTCTCGATGTTGGCCTGGTTGACCGGGCGCCGCTCAGTGTTGTACGTCTCGAGCAGGTCGCCCCCGGCGCGGCCGGCGAGAACGGCGGCGAGCTTCCAGCACAGGTTGTAGGCGTCCTGGACGGCGGCATTGAGGCCGAGTCCGCCGGTGGGCGAAACCTTGTGCGCGGCGTCACCGAGCATGAACACCCTGCCTGAGCGGAAGTCGTCGGCGAGGATGCTCTCCATCCACCACTCCCCCACACCGAGCAGTTCGATGTCGACATCGGGGATGCCCAGCGCCTCGCGCCCCCACTGCAGCATCTTCTCCGGCTGCGAGGCGTCGAGGTCTGCACCGGAGACGTGCAGCACCCACCCCCGGGAGTTGCGACCCCACTCCGGGCCCTGTGGCACCAGCACCCCACCCCAGTCCAGATGCTGCGGGAACTCGGGGTTGAAGACCCACATCATGACCGCGTCGTCCGCCTCCGCCAGATACGGCGAAAGGTCCATCGAAACATACAAGTTGATCAGCTTCTGGATCTTGTGCGCGCCGCTGAGCTTGATGCCGGCCAGTTCCCCCACGGTCTTTCCGGCGTCGGCTCCCAGAAGGTAGGAGGACCGGACGGTGTAGGTTTCGCCGGTGTCGTGGTTGAGGATCGTGGAGGTCACCCCGTCGGCGTCCTGTTCCAGGTCCACCAGCTCGTGGTGGAAGCTGACGGTCGCCTGGGGGTACTGCTCCGCCTGCTCCTTGAGGATGGGCTCGACCCGCAGCAGGGACAGGTTCGTCGCGGGCTCGGGGCTGGCGCCGACGTAGTCCGGGTCGACGTAGCCCCCACCCCATGCCTCGATGAACCCGATGCGGCGTCCGTGGCCGTCCTGCGGGCCGCCGCCGGCGAGTCCGGAGTACCACCCAAGACCCCTCATGTTCTGCGGAGTGGTGCCCTGCGCCCGGATGTGGGAGGCAACGCCCATGTCGGCGAAGATCTCCATGCTGCGCTGGTTGAGGATGTGCCCCCGCGGCAAGCGCGTCGTGCTCGGGTAGCGGGTCACCAGCAAGGACTCGACACCGAGACGGGACAGCAGAATCGAGGAAGTCAGCCCTGCGCCACCCCCACCGACAATCAGGACGGGAACTTCTACGTCGAACTCCTTTGCCATCATCCAACACTCCCTTGTGTCAATAACAGCCGATGAATATTTCCGGAATGGGACAACCGGAAGTATTTCCAGGCAGAGAAAACGTCGGCGGCATGGGGGGAGAACCCGCCGGCTACGGTACCTGCTGCAGCGGTTGTCACGTCTGACGCACCGACGCGTTCGCGACCTGCACAGTGCCACGACCCTAGGGCGGCCTCGGCGAGCTGTCCAAAACCAATGTGCTCTGTGATTGATATCCCTACCGGGCATAATTTCGCCGGGTGCCGTCCGGGCAGCGGACCAATGCGCCCGCTAGCGCCAAACCCGGGCGGGAGCGGCGGTTTGCCCCGCTCCAGCGCATGGGGTGTTCACACGACGTCCGTCGCGCTCTCCTCGACCGAGGGCCGTACCCGCCTGTCCGCGGCGGCTATGTCAGCAACAGGTATCAATCGCGCGGCTGGTTGATGTTGGACGGTCCCGCACGGGTGCCCATAGCGTCCGGAAGGCCCTGCCGTACCGCGGGTGACTGGGATCGATCGGGTGCTCGTGAAAGTTGCCAGCGATGGGCGAGATCCTTGCCGACGGCCGACTACCGGACTGCCGGCACCCATCAACGGCGCGTAGCAACCGTCGAGGCCGTGGAAGCCGGCCCCGCCAGACCAGCGCCCGGAAGCAGAGTGAGGTCGTCGATGGCTGACACCACCGAGATACTGTTCGACGTGAGTGACGGTGTCGCCGTCATCACCCTCAACCGCCCTGACCGGCTCAACGCTTTCACCACCACGATGGCCCGGGAACTCGTCGCGGCTTTCGATGCCACCGACGCCGACGACGACGTACGTGTCGTGTTGCTGACCGGGGCGGGGCGCGGGTTCTGCGCGGGCGCGGACCTACGACGCGGATCGGCCACGTTCGATGCCAACGACAAGGTCAGGGCGGCCGAGCGCGCGGGCTTCGGGACGGTCGACGGGGTGCTGCGCGATGCCGGCGGCTACGTGTCGCTGCGCATCGCTGCGTCGCGGAAGCCGGTGATCGTCGCGATCAACGGGCCGGCCGTCGGTGTCGGTGCCACCATGACCCTGCCGGCCGACATCCGACTGGCCAGTGACACCGCGCGGTTCGGATTCGTCTTCACCCGCCGCGGGTTGGTGCCGGAGGCCGCCTCCAGTTGGTTCCTGCCGCGCATCGTGGGGATCTCACAGGCGATGGAGTGGGTGGCCACAGGCCGTGTATTCGACGCCGAGGAGGCGCTTGCCGGAAGACTGGTGTCGCGGGTGATGCCGGGCGACACGCTGCTGTCGGCCGCGCACTCCCTCGCCGCCGAGATCGCCGAGAACACCTCGGCCGTGTCGGTATCACTGGCGCGCCAGATGCTGTGGTCCATGCTCGGCGCAACGACGCCCTGGGAGGCACACCGCCTTGACTCGCAGGCGATCTTCCATCTCGGACAGAGCCCGGACGCGACCGAGGGGGTGACGTCCTTCCTGGAGAAACGCACGCCAAGGTTCCCTGGGCGGATCGGCGACTACTCCGAGATCGTGCCCGCTTGGCCCTCCCGGCCAGTGGACCTGACCTGAGCGCCGCTGCAGCGTGACCTGAACGGATGAGACCGTTCCTGATCAGTGAGCAGGAGTGAGTCTTGTACCCAATCCTGGTCAACTGGCGCATCCCGAACGGTTGTGGATGCATGGTCGCCCGCGTTCGCGCCGCGTCCGGCGACACGGATCGTGTCCGTGGTCCGGGGATGCGGGGGCGGGCTCCGGTGCCGTGTCTGGCCTGGGCGGTCCGATGCTGCTGTCCATCGCTCTGGTGGGCAGGAGGCGGTGCCGTCCGTCGCCGGATGCGGTGCCCCAGGGCGCGCCTGCCGATGATTTTCGGTCAGGTCAGGGCAGGGTTGCCGCAGCATTTCTTGTACTTGCGCACAGAGCCGCACCAGCAGGGACTGTTGCGGGGCGGGGGCCATGTGTGGGCCTGGCCTCGGGCCGCGAGGTCGGCGGCGTATTCGGCCCGGGTGCCTGCGTCCTGCGGGGAGAGTGCCTCGTTATGGATGAATTCCTCGAAGTCGTTGACGCTGCCCTGGGCGATGCCCAGATGCGGTTCGCCTTCCTCGGACAGGCGGAGCAGGATCTCCTCGACGCGGCGGATGTGATCATGGTGATCGGCTCCGTAAGCATCTTCCAGCACGGGCCACCGAGCCAGGAGTTCGGTGAACTCCGGCTCGGGCCAAAACAGTGCGCAGGTCATGCGGGGCTTTAAGAGGGCGGCGCGGCGTGCGGCGACCTCGGCGGTGAGTTTCTCGAACTCGGCTTGCAGGACATCTGGGTCACCGCTCTCGGCGGCCCTAAGGTGGTCTGGATCGTGCAGGTCGTCCAGGGTGCCGGGTCCGTGGAGGAAAGCCGGGCGGTGCAGGTGGAGTTCGTCGGCGAGATGGTCGAGGTCGTCGTGCGGCTGGTCATACCGGCGCCTGACCCGGTGGCGGCCGATGACGAGCATCTCCATCCCGCTGGGGTCATAAGAGCCTTCGATTCCGGTGCGGGTGAGGGGCGTGGCTGCGCCAAGCAGATGAGTGAGGCCCGCGGTGAACCAGTCTGCGGCGTCCTGGAATTCGCCGACGGATTCGAAGGTCTCGGCGACGACGTTCCAGGCCCCGGCATCGGTGGGGTGCTGACGCCGCAGTCGGGCTGCCGCCTCGCGGGCCTCGCTGGTGCGTCCAGCGTCCCCCAGGGTGCTGATGCGATATGCCTCGATCAGGTGCGGCTCTTCGCAGCCCGTATCCAGTAGCTGCTGGTAAAGGGCGAGAGCGCGGTCGTGCCGGCCGGCCTCGCTCCAGCAGTCGGCCGCATCGAGGAGGATTTCCTCGCGTTCCTCGGGATACTCCCGGGCCAGTGCCTGAAGCCCCTCCGCTTCCAGGGCGGGATTCCGCTCGACGGGGGCGGTGCGTTGCGGGCGTGGGCGGCGCTTGCGGGACATACGACCACACTACCGACGGGACGCCGACCGACTGGGCCCGTGCCGAAAGGCCGCTGGGAACGGGTGAGAAAACGCGGTACGGACCCTGGCGGGGACGCCGCGGTGAGCCAGGCCGCCCACCGCACCGCAATCCCCGACCCCACTGACCTCGCCCAGAGCGGGACAGCGTATGGGCGTGGCGTCTGACCGGAGGCAACGACGAACTCCCGGCGGGGCCGGACGCGACACGATGGCCGGCACGAAGAGACCAACCACCCCTCCCCCAAAGCCCCATCGTTTGCCTCCAGTTGGCGAACGGGAAGGTCCGGGAAAGAAGGTGATGGCCCAGCCCCACCACGCGTCCGGCTGCGTGGCGTCGGCAGGCCCCCGCACACCGGCGCACCGAGCCTGGCCGGCACGTCGACTCACTGCAATACGGCAGACGGGCCAGGCGTGAGCGCCACACGCCGTCGGCAGCGACGACGCGGGCCGCGCCTCGACGCCCGGCATGGCAAGCTGTGCTTCCCACTGCCCGAACCCAGGAGGTCACCATGACTGCAGAGTCTGCATCGCAAGAAGGTTCGGAGCCTACTGACGCCGCAAGCCCTGCCCTGGCACCCGGCGATGACGGCCAGTATGAACTGAAGGACAAGTTCCGCCAGGCCCTGGAGCGTAAGCGCGGCATGCAGACGAAGGCCGCGGCCCTCGCTGCGCACACCGATGCGTCGAAGGCCCGCGGCGCGCACGGCCCGACTGCCGGCCGGCGCTCGTTCCGCCGAAAGAGCGGCGGCTGAGTTCAAACCGGCCGCCGGACGGGGACCCGGTCCGGCCGCCATGCCGGTGATGGTTGCGTGGGGTCCCGGCAGGTGACGGAGACGACCAACCCCTCCGGTTCCTCCCCACCGCCAACAAGCAACGCCCGACCACCACACGCTCCCCGCCCGCCTGTCACCCCCCAGGGCGGAGGGCACACACGGCGCCCTCAGACTACCGGTACGCCGCACTGGTCAGGCTCCACCTCAACGCCCTTACGCAAGCTTCCCAGTCCCCCGACCACCGACCCGACCATGGGCGACCACAGGCCCGACCACGGTCCCCACCACAGCAGGTCACCGCGTTGCGCGGCCGTCCAGCCGGAATACGCAGCTCCCAAACGGTTGCGCAACCGGCAAGCAGGCCAAGCTGCGCACATGCGCAGTCGGATTGCGCTTGCGCATACTTCCCCACCGCACTCCAGACCCCGCATGCGCAACAAGACACGCGACAAAGCCCACCTGAACACAGCCCACGCCAGGCCGCGGTGAAGGAGCGACGCTGCCTCGAACGCGAAGGCCAATGCGCACGGAGCCAGCGGGTCGGCGCGCCACCCGCGGACGCTGACGCCCGCTCGGCGAGCGCGATGACATCGGTAAACAGGAGGGCCGCCGGGCACATCAGGACACGCAGCAGGCCAGCACCCGCATCAGCGGGAAGACGCCGAGCCGTGCAGCAGCGGAGCTATCCACGACGGCCGTGAAGCCGTGATCACACCAGCCCACGGCGAGATCATCCCAGGGCAGCCCGCGCTGCGAGCCGCTCACCCGGCCAGTGCGCCGACCACCCGAGCCAAGCGATCGTCTGGTAGGGCGAAGCAGTTGGCGGGGTTTCGGCAGGAGTACCTGCCGGTACACCTGCCCGGACGCGGAAGAGCCTTCTACGTTTGCCTGGCGAGTTGGCCGATGACGCTGCTGCACGTCACTGCGCACGGTCGCCGGCTATGTCAGCCCGCTGCGGATACTTGAGCTTCGAGCACGGTCGTCACACGCCCCGTCTCGATGGCGTACACATGTCCAGAAACACTCACCTTCGGCGACAGCAACGGCGACGCGAGCAGGCGCTCGACATCCTCCCGGACCGTCCTGTCCCGCTCGGCCACCTCGGACGCCCTCAGCACCGCCTCCTCGACGCCGGTCGCCTGGGCGGCCTGGCGCTGGAACTCGGAGTCGGCGAGGAACCCGGTCCCGCACTGGGTGTGGTGCAGGATCGCGACCTCGAAGAGCGGACCCGTCACGCCGAACAGCGCACTGGGATTCCGCACCGACATCCCCTTCGCGGGACTGCCGCAGCGCGCCAAGTAGGCCCTGCTACCACGGCTGACACCCTTGTCGGCAACGCGCTCTGTGAACCGCCCCATGGAGTGCGTGTTGCCACGCGGCCAAGTCGGGGCTGGCGGCGCGAGGTTCGACGCTCGTGTTCCGGCAGCACGGCTCAAGGAGTAGTCGCCGACTGAGCATCGGCTGGGAGGAGCTGGACTACGCCAACCCAGGGGAACTCACTGGTCTTGTGGAACGCACGGACTTCCCATCGTCCTGCGGGCACGGGAACCGGGGCTTCGTCCGGTTGGCCTCTGCCGTCGGGGTAGGGCACGCCGAGATCCTTGCCGGCCTCAGCCGAGTCCATGAGAACCGCCGGGCCGTCGGTCTCCCAGACTCCGCACTCCTCCCACGGCGTCGCCGGGTCTCTCAGGACGGCCTCGGCGGCGGCGAGCAACTCGGTGTCGGAGTCGGCGGCGAGCCACCGCAGGAAGATCCTCTGCTCGGGCAGGTAGCAGGTGGTGGCGGGCTCGTCGCCCAGCACCAGCGCGGACGCGGTGCTGGTGTCGCCTAGGCTGATCACCTCGGCGTACTCCTCGACCGTGCAGGCCCGGTCGTAGTCGTCCGGCTGGTCGGTGCCGCCGACGATCACACTGTCCTCGGTGCAGCCGCCCCACTGGTGCAGCGCGGACACGGGAACGACGATCAGCGGCCCACCCATGGACTGCACCCAAGTCAGACCAAGCCTGTGCCGGATGGCGTTGTTGCTGTCACTCATGCGCGTAGTCTGCCGTTGCCCGGTGACAGGCCGAGCTACTGGACAGCTGCGGGAGGTCGGGCAGGCTCGGTGTGGTGCAGGGCCCCGGCGTTTGCCTCGGATGTCTGGTTGATCATGTGATGCCGTAGAGGGCGAGGACGCGGTGGCGTTCGGCGTGGGCTCGGCGTCCGGCGGCGGTGTTGACGTACCCGGCGAGTTTGAGTGCACTGCGGATCAGGTCGCGGACGGCGGCGAGCACGGCTGGCGTATTGCGGGTCCTGACCTGGGACTTGTCCTCACTGAAGACGACATCACGCACCCAGTGGACGGTGTTCTCCACGGTCCAGTGCCCGCGAGCCCAGGCGGCGATCTCGGCGGCAGATGCCTGCTCAGCGGGCAGATCGGTGATGGCGTAGACGGTCTCGCTGGACCACTTCTTCGCTCCGTAGAGGCGGCGCCTGCGCTGAATGCGCAGGACTTGACGGGCGTTGGGGAAGAGCAGGCCGTCGACGGTGACGACCTGTACGTGGCGCTGCTCGTGGCGGCCGTGGCCGCGGGTGTCGTCACGGTGGATCACGGGGACCTCTTTCCAGGGCAGCCGGTGGAGTTGGCGGGCCTGACCGCGCTGGTTGTTCTTGATCGTGAGGAGGTAGTGGGCGCCGCGTTCGTGCAGGTAGGCGGCGTGGGCGTGCTGGGCGTGGAGAGCATCGGCGGTGATGACCGCGCCGGCGAGTTCCACGTCGTCGATCTGGTCGAGCAGGGGTGCGAACTCGGGGATTTCGTTCGTCTTCGCGCCGATCTCGCGGGAGGCCAGGGTGATGCCGTCGCCGTGGCGGACCGCGGAGAGCACGAAGACCCGGCTGCCGTCAGGGCGCCTGGCACCGCGCAGGCATTTGCCGTCCACCGCGATCGCCCGGCGCCTTTGACGCACCGGATCGGTCTGGGCGGCAGCCTGGTGGGCCCGGCGCTGTTCGCGTTCCGGGCCGCCGTCCGGCATCAGCAGCGCGGGATGCGCGCGCTCGTCGGAGAGCAGGGACGTCAGGTAGGCGAACCCGGCCGCGCTGAGCTCGGCCGGATCAAGGCGCCCCAGCACGCTGCGCAGGGTCTTCTCGCTCGGCACCCGGTAACGGCCCAGGAGCGGGTGGTAGGGCAGGCCGAAGGCGGCCAGTTCCTCGGGGGCCGCACGCCGGCACCACTCCGCTGCCGCAGTGATCGAGTCGTGGCCCGCAGGCGTCATCGCGCAGACCACCAGGGCCAGCAGGGAGGAGAGCCGGTAACGCACACCGCTGGCTCCGCGCGGATCGGTGAGTGACTCGAACTCCGCGACCAGGCTGCGGACTTGATCCCGGGCGGCACCCTCACGCAGATCTTGCAGGCGGGGTGCGGGGCAGACAGGAGCAGGGATGGGGGATGATGGTGGGACGAACACGGCACCTTCGTGGATCTTGAAGCGTAGAGAACTCCATGATCTACAGGGGCCGTGTTCGCCTGCGTCCGGGGCCCGCCACCGACGTCAATCGACCCAAGATCGGACAAGCCGGGCAAACGCCGGGGCCCTGCGGTGTGGTGTGGCGGGCCGTCTACGCTATCGACGCAGAGAGTGTGGAGGCAGCACCCGGGTCCCCTCGTCGCGCAGAGCAGGACCATGGTCCTGAAGCAAGCACGCAGGCATTTCCGAAACTCAGCGACATCACTCACCCGTAGGGTCAGCCGTTCCCATCGCCGAGCAACAGACGTTCTCTTGAAGGCTCCCCTCCCTGAAGGGAGGGGATTCTCCACCCTCCAGGGTTGAGCGGGGATGTACGGCTCAGGCCGCCTCTTGGTCCAGCGGACCAGGAGGTCTTACGCCCTCGACACCGTCCGGGTTCCAACCTGCCCGGACCAGCATCACGCGGGCGGAGTTCTTGTCCCTGGGGGACACGGCTGCGCACACGGTGCAGGCATACGTTCTCATCGAGAGAGGGAGTGCGTGCTTGGTTCTCGCCCCGCACGTTGCGCAGTCCATCGTGGTGTGCGCCGGGTGCACCAGACGGACGTCCCGTGCGTGCTTGCGGCCCATCTCGATCAGGGCACGCTTCGTCGCCGCGATGGCCGCGTCGGCCGCCTTGCGGGCCATGGTGGTCTTCGCGAGGAACTTCGGGCGAAAGTCCTCCACCGCCACTCCGTCATGATCGCGCATGACGGACTTGGCCCACTTGCGGCCGGTGTCCTCCCGCTGCCGCGCGATCTTCCTGTGCAGCTTCGCTGCCTGTGCCTGCGCCTTCCGGTAGCCGGTGGATGCACGCTGTCCTTTCGGTCGCCGGCGCCGGGCCATCATCCGCTGGTACTTCGCGAGCCGCTGAGCGGACCGCTTGCCGTGTTCGGCATGCGGAAGGTCGTAGGTGTCATCCGTGGTGGTCGCGGTCTCCTTCACACCCCAGTCCACGCCCAGGACGTGGCCGGTCTCCACAAGCGGCTCGACCTGGGCCGGGGCGACGAAGGAGGCGTACCAGTGTCCGAGCGTGTCCTGGTACACGCGCACGCTCGACGGGTCGGCCGGAAGAGCCCGCGACCACACCACGCTCAGCACGATCTGGCCCGCAAGGTGCAGGCGGCCCTCCTTGAGGCGGAAACCGCGCCGGGTGTAGTTCAGGCTCGGCCTGGCCTCCCGCTTGCGCTTGAAGCGGGGCATCCCCGCCCGGCGGTGCTGCGCAAGCCCGTCCTTGACGTCCTTCAGCGCCTTCGCCCGCGACCTGGCGAACTCCCGAATCACCTGCTGCTGCGGCACGCTCGCGCCCTCAGCCAGCCACGGCATCACCCCGCGGGCGTCGGTCAGCATCCTGTCCAGCTGCGCCGGACCACACGTCAACTTCTCGCCGCCCGCTCTGCTCTGCGCGTGGGCCTGCCGGGACTTGGCCACGCATTCGTTCCAGATCCAGCGGCAGCGATCCCACTCGGCTTCGAGTGCGCGCCGGGCTGTCTTCGACAGGCGTACACGGAAGGTATACCGGGCATGCCCGGTGTCCTTCGTGGTCGCTTCTGTCGTCATGCATCCGAACCTACCTGGGAGGACTGACAGTTGAGAGTTCTTGACCGTTGTGAGCGGCATCACGGCCGTGCGGAGTGGACGCCGGATCGCCCTGACGGCGATCCGGCTGTCCCTGCCCTGCTCCGCAGGAGTCCGATTCCTCCCCGGCCTGAAGGCCGGGGCATCCTCGGAGAAAGCCGGTGAATCCCCTACAAAGCCACGCCGGTGGAGTCAATCTGCGATCGCGTCGAGTAGTTCACCGGCAATGCGCTCGATCACCGGCACGGCCGCGGCGACGCGCTTGGCGTTGATCTCCGGCCGCTCTGGAAGAGAGAAGCGAAGGGCCTGTACCGCGTCCTCATGCCGCAGCAGAACGTGGCACGGGCCCTGGAGAGCCTAGTGCTGCATCCGCTGGTGGGTGGGATGCCGGTGGCGGACGGACGGCGCAGCCTCAGGCCGTTCGCGGAGCGGGTGCTCCCGGCGCTGAAGGATCGAGCCGGGCGATGAGGGTACGGCCGACCCGCTGGAGTTCCTCGTCGTGGTCGACGCTCTCGAACCTGCCGCCGCGCCGGGGCAGGGCCAGTTGCTCGCGGAGCAGGGGCAGGGCTGGTGCCGCGAAGGGGCCCATGCGGTCCAGGCAGGCCACGACGTGGTTGGCCGTCGCGGAGTTCTGGGCCATGGCCTGCAGCAGGGCGTCCAGGACGGCCGGTGCCTCGGCCTCGCCGCCGATCTCCCAGAGCGCGGCCGCGCAGTGCACCCGAACCCATTCATAGCCGTGCGTCAGGAGATCCCGCAGGCGCGGCAGTGCGACGGAGGCGGGCGGGCCTATCTCACCGAGCAGATCAGCCGCGTTGCTGATCCGGAAGGTGATGTGGTCGTCGAGGAGACCGAGCAGGAGCGGCATGACCTCGGCCAGGTCACCGCCGACGGCCCACAGCGCGGCGACGGCGGCAGGGCGTACGTGCGCGTCGGTCGCGGTGGTCAGCGACCGGATCGTGTCCCGTGCGCCGGTCGCCGCCGGGCCGAACGCCCCCAGCGCCTTCAGGGCCGATCCCATGACGCGGTCCTGCTCATGGCGCACCGCGGCGTCGAGCGTGTCCACAACCGCAGGAACCACAGCCGGGTCGCCCAGCGCGGCCAGGGCGGAAAGGATCGCGTTGGCGCTCATCTCGGTCCACTGCTGGGAGAGGTCGATCCGGCGCAAGTGGTCGCAGAGCCGGGACACCAACTGGTCCGCTGCCCGTGGCAGATGCCCTGCGACCTGGATCGCACGCCAGGCGTCGACGTCGCTGTCCAGCGCGGCCAGCAGACTCGGCAGCGCGCGTGCGTCGCCGAGACGCGCCAAGGCCCGGACGGCCTCCTGGTGGCTTCTGCGCAGCAGCGCCTGCGGCGCGGCCCATACGTTCGGGCCATGCGCCGCGCGTTGGGCGTCAGTGTGCGCGGCGAGTGCCTCCCGGGCCGGGGCGGCGATCGGGTGGCACGCCTCCAGGACGGCCGCAGCCTCGGCGGCGACCTCCTGGTCGGCCGTGGTGAGCTGGTCGGTGACCAGCAGGAGGAGCCGGGTGTGGTCCCCGCGCCAGGCCCGCATCAGCTCCCCGCTCATACGGACCGCGTCCAGGCGCGAGCCGGGGTCGGGGCTGCTCAGCTGCTCGGCCAGCACCGCGGTGCGCTCGGGCACCCGGGTCCCCAGGGCTTCGTGGAACGTACGCAGCAGGGCCGTGGTCGGTGCGTACACGCGCGTGTGCCGGTCGAGATCCTCGAAGGCGGCGACGATCTGGGGCGCAACTCCCTCCGTGGGTGTCGCCGGGCGGCTCGGGACGGGTGCGATCTGTCGCACGGGTATGGCGCGTGCGGTCTCGCGCAGCAGGCTGACGGCGGCGGGCACGATGTCCTCGCCGATCTCATCCGGGGCGCAGCGGGCCTGCTGGACCAGGGCCGCGAGCCGGGTCGCCGGGCCCTGGGCAGGGTCGGCGGCGAGCCCGGCGAGCCAGTCCATCACCTGTTGCGAGGCCGCCGGCAGGCGCAGTGCCAGGGTGGCCGCTGCCTCCGCGATCCGCAGCCGCGCCGCGATGCCGCGCTCGGCGGCCAGCCGCTCGCGCAACACCGCGGCGGCCCGGTCGGCGTCGTCGAGGAAGAGTCCGAGCCCGGGGATCGCGGCCAGGCGCACGTCCGGGTCAGGGTCGCGGGCGAGGTCGGCGAACTCCACACCCCGCTCGCGCAGGAAGGCGACGGCCTGCGCGCAGCCCATCGGTGGGTAGTACTCGATCTCGGTGCCGTCGTCCTCAAAGCCCCGGTCGAGGGACTCCCGGCCGATGCTGACCAACAGCGCGACGACGGTGGCCCGGTCGGGCGTGGCGCCGTCGACGGCCACCTCGAACAGAAAGGGCAGGCTGGCTGCCGTGGGCGGGTACACGCTGCCCTGGTGGTGGACCGCGCCGTAGAAGCGGTCGAGGGCCTTGTGGCGTTCCTCGGCGTCCGGGGAACGCAGCGCCGTCAGCAGCACCGGTACCTCCTCAGCCGAGCCGTACGCGTGCTCCATCGAGGCCCAGTCGATGTCATGAAGTCCGTCGAACATGATCAGAACCATGCCAGGCGGCACTGACAACAAAGGCGTCCCGGGACGGAGCCGTACGACACCATCGGCACGGACAACGGGGCCGGGCGGACTGCGCTGGAGGGACGTACGAACGGCAACCACCGCGAGCATGGGCTTCTCAACGCCGTTCCCAGACCCAAGAGTTCTCATGGACGTCAGGGAATCCCTGCGGCAGTCCTGGACCAGGGACCTGGTCGCAGTGCACGCCGCCACGCCGCCCACTGGGCTCTGCGGCCGGAGCCCTTGCTCCTGCCGCACACCGCACCACCCGCGGTGCGACTGACCGCCCTCGTGCCGACCGCGCACACCTCCGCCCAGAGCCACCACGCCGACATGAACGTCCTCGCCCGCCTGTGCGGCCACTGCCTTCATCAGACCGCAGAACTGCTCGACCGGCTGACAACCAGCATCCTGGCCGCCTGGCACCACCACCGGGACACCGACGAAGTCCTATGGCAACTCCCCCACGAACTGTGTGCGCCGCCTCTGAAGCTCACCTCGAACAAGAGACATCACTCAAGAGACACAACAGGGTTAACTCATACGTACTATCTCTATGCCGGGCTATTTGCAGCAGCGACCGCCGCTGCCCTCAGACACCAGCTCGAGCCCACACGCGTGGCGCTCTGCGCTTGCACCAAAGATCTGGCACACCGAGCCAGGAACACTGAGAAAGGCCAACACCATGTCGGAGAGCACAACGGCAACCACCGGGCTGACGTCGCAGTACGCCGCCCAAGTGACCAGCGACCTCGAACGCAACGCCAAGGAGCAGGAACGCATCAGCACGGACATCGCCGCACTGCAGGAGCAGCTGGCCGCCCTCCAGCACGACCACGCCGTGCTGGTCAACGTGCAGCAGGCACTTGGCGTTTCGCCCACGCCGGTGCAGCCTGCAGCCGCCCCGGACAGCTCCACCGTGCCCGCCCCCCGTAAGAAGACCTCTGGTCAGGTCGGCGCCGGCAAGCGGACGCGAACCAAGAAGGCGGGCGGCGCACAGGACCGCACCGCGGCCAAGAAGGCCGCGGCCGGCAAGAAGCCCGCGGGCAACGCCGTAGCCGCGAAGGCGGCCCGGCCCACGCTGGTCGAGCTCATCCGCAGCCATCTCACCAAGCAGAGCGAACCGCGCTCCGCTGCCGAAGTCACCACCGCACTCGACACGGCTCACCCCGAGCGCGGCGTCAAGACCACCGTCGTGCGCACCACCCTCGAGAACCTCGTCGCCAAGAACCAGGCCCAGCGCACCAAGCAGGGCTCCTCCGTCTACTACACCGCCCCCCACGCGAGCGAGGAAACGGCTGCACCTGCCCTGGGCGAGGAGCAGGCCGAGTAAGAACCGTCAGGCGGCACGCTGCCGCTACGGCGGCAGCCAGCCAGCCAGCCAGCCTGCCTGCCTGCCTGCCTGCCTGCCTGCCTGCCTGCCTGCCTGCCTGCCTGCCTGCCTGCCTGCCTGCCTGCCTGCCTGCCTGCCTGCCTGCCTGCCTGCCTGCCTGCCTGCCTGCCTGCCTGCCTGCCTGCCTGCCTGCCTGCCTGCCTGCCTGCCTGCCTGCCTGCCTGCCTGCCTGCCTGCCTGCCTGCCTGCCTGCCTGCCTGCCTGCCTGCCTGCCTGCCTGCCTGCCTGCCTGCCTGCCTGCCTGCCTGCCTGCCTGCCTGCCTGCCTGCCTGCCTGCCTGCCTGCCTGCCTGCCTGCCTGCCTGCCTGCCTGCCTGCCTGCCTGCCTGCCTGCCTGCCTGCCTGCCTGCCTGCCTGCCTGCCTGCCTGCCTGCCTGCCTGCCTGCCTGCCTGCCTGCCTGCAAGCCGCTACGCGGGTCGGGCAAGGGTGGGGCCTCACAGCCTGACCGATTCGCGCGCTCCAGCAGAGCCACAAGTGCGGGTGGGTCACTCGTCGGTCACGGTGATCTGCAGTGGCCCGCCGGGCACCGGGAGGCCGCCACCGTTGGGGTAGCCGTACTGCGAAAACAGGCCGCTCGCGTCGGTCAGCGTGAAGCCGACCGTGTACGTGCCCGGGGCCAGGCCCTGGTGCAGTGGCACGGTCAGTTTGAGCTCCCCGCTGGTAACGGAGCCGACGCCGCCGGAGGCACCATCCACCGAGCTGCCGTCCGCGTCGTACACGGTGAGACTGAAGCCGGAGATGCCCGCGAACGACGTCACATCGAGGGTGAGCCCGTCGTTGCGAGGCAGCGAGCTTGCCGGCACAGAGACAACCGCAAGTGATGCGGAGTTGACGACGGGGGCCTGGGTGTTGGGGATCTGTGTGGCAACCAGGTCCAGTTCCGGGCCATGGAAGGCTGTGCCGTAGGCGGCGGCGTTGCCGGCGCCGTCGGTGAGGCCGATCCCGGTGACCTTGCACTGTTTGGTGACAATCGGCGCTACGGTGGCGAGCACCGAGATCGTCCCGTCGGCTGCGATGGTGGGGTTCTCGGTGACCGACCCGCTGCACTTGTCGAGGAGCAGTGTGACGGAGGAAATCCCGTTCTGGGCGCCGAGCGGTCTCATTGTGACCGTCAAAGTCGCGAACCCGGTCCAGTTGTTGTACTGCTCGGGGCTGATGGCGAAGTCTGCCGCCGACAGCGCTCGGTTCCGGGTCACCTGCATCGCACCCGCACTCAGCCCGCTCGTTGTGCTGACGTTGCCCGCGGCGTCGGCCAGTTTAACCTGCGAGACGGACCAGGTCCCGGCGGGCGCGTCCTTTGGGATGGTGACGTCGACGGGGCATTCGAGGTCCTGCGTGTCGAAGACGAAGTCCGTCCCGCACCACAGTTCGCCCGCCGCGTTGCGCACTACTGCGAAGCGCGCGCTCACCACCCCGCCGTGCGAGCCTGTCGCGACCAGCCTCCCCCGGTCGAACCCCGACTCGGCGTCGGTGATGTGCAGCCGGTAGCGCTGGGTGACCGACGCATCGGCGTTGTAGACGTATTTCGGTTGATCGAAGTCCAGGTGAAGCTGGTCAAAGGCCGGACCAGCCGTGTCGGCCGGCTGTGTCGCGGTGGACTTTGCACCGGGCCGCGTCTGCTCCGCTGCCTGCGCCGGCCCGACGGCCACCACCCCGATCAGCAGTGCCCCTACCCACGCGACAGGCGCCCGTAACAGGCCACGTCTGCTCACACGCCACATACCAATCCCTCCCCATCAGTCCTCGTCCGTCTCGCCCATGGGACCCAGCTCCGTTGTTCCAGAACCGGGGCCTACAGGGAAGACAGACAAGGGGAGAGCAAGGTTGCGGCAGATGGGTGCGGCTCTTCTTCAGGCAAGCTCGGCAAAGGCTTTCAGCTCCAACTCCGATACCCCGATGAGCTTGCACCGCTCGCACGAGCTTCCGGCGGATCGCTTGAAGACCATGGCTCGCCATTCATGGCCGCCGGCGCAGCGCCACCCGGGTCTCGGGAAGGCCAGCTTCCTCAGCCCCTGGCATCAGCCCTCGATACGGTGTCCCTCAGGTCTGGCCACGGCGCAGCGTGGCCAGACCGTCTGACGTGTGAGCTGTGCGGCGTGGCCTATGCTCCCCTGTTCCATGCCGTCGTTGGCGTGGAAGCAGCCAGGAGCGTCCACCCCCGGGACCACGCCGCGAGCGTGGCCTCGGGGGTGGACGTTCGTGCCGCTTCTGCAGGGTTTGTCGAGCGGGAGCATGCGCAGTCGGTGGGGCGTTGGGTGGGGTCGAGTCGGCTGAGGACGGCGCGTACCAGGTCGCGGCTGTAGGCGAAGCGGGGTGCTGTGGCGGGCGTAGGGTGCGGGGCGGGTGCGGGGCCCTCCAATCCATGAGGACCGGGTGCCGGCTGCGCCCGGTCATCGTGAGGACGTACTCGTAGCGCGGCGGCCGGTTTTGGTGGTGCCGGCGCTCCAGCGGGCCGGCGTCCACCAGGGACTTCAAGCGGCGGTCAGCATGTTCGGGGCGATGCAAAGGCTGCGCCCGAACTCGTCGAAGCGGGTGAAGCCGTCGAAGGCGTCAGGCATGATCAGCATGCTCCACCACTCGCCGACGTACTCCAGGCTGACCTGCGCGCGAGCGGGCCACTCCATGTCCTCGAAACTGGTCCGCCGCCTGAGATCACGCTACCGGGGTCGTGGGCTCGTCGATCACGCTTGCGTCACCGCCGCGGATGGGGCTCGCGATCCACGCGTTCAGCTCGTGCGGGGTGCCGAGCCTGATCGCGCTCACCTCGTCGAGCCGGGCGAACTGCGCCGGGGTCAGCGTCACGTCCAGCGCGCCCAGGTAGTCGTCGAGCTGCGCGACGCTGCGCGGGCCGATGATCGGCACGTACGCCGTGGCCGCTCGCGCGCCCTGCTGCCGCATCCAGGCGATGGCGACATGGGAGGCCGGCACGCCGAGCTCGGCCGCGATGTCGAGGACGGCGTCGACGATCGCGGTCTTCTGCGCGGTCTCCTCAAAGAACCCGACGGCCTTGAGGTCGCTGATCCGGCCGGTGGCGCCCTGGCGGTACTTGCCGGTCAGCAGACCGCCGCCGAGCGGGCTCCACAGCGCCGCGCCCAGGCCAAGCGCCTGCGCCATCGGCAGCAGCTCCCGCTCGGCGGTGCGGTCGACCAGGCTGTATTCGACCTGGATACCGGCGACCGGGGACCAGCCACGCAACTCGGCGATGGCGGCGGCGCGCGACACCCGCCAGGCCGGGAAGTTCGACAGCCCGAAATAGCGGATCTTTCCGGCGCTGACCAGGTCGTCCAGGCCGCGCAGGATCTCCTCCATCGGGGTCAGGCCGTCAGGGGCGTGCACCCAGTACATGTCCAGGTGATCGGTGTTCAAGCGGCGCAGGCTCGCCTCGAGAGCCTGGACCATGTACCGGCGGCTGTTGCCGGTGTTGGAGACGGTCAGCGGTCCGACGCCGTTCATGCTGAACTTGCCCGCCAGCACGAAGTGGTCCCGGTCGGCGCCCAGGAACTCGCCGAGCAGCTGCTCGGATTCGCCGGCCTGGTAGCTCTCGGCGGTGTCGATGAGCGTGCCGCCGGCTTCGGCAAACCGGTCGAAGATCTTGCGGGCCTCGACGGGCTCGGCACCGGGGCCCCAGCCGCCACCGGCGCGCCAGCCGGTGCCGAAATTAGCGGTGCCGAGGCCGTACTCGGACACGCGCAGGCCGTTGTTGCGCCCGAAGGTGGTGTATCGCATGGGTGGACCTCTCCCTAAAACAAGTAAGACGAGTAACTTGCGTTGTGTAAGCAAAGACGCGGTTCTTGGCGCCTATAAGGTGTGTCGGGTCAGCGGGGGACGGTCACGACGATCTTGCCGACCTGGGACCCGGACTCGAGACGACGATGGGCCCCGACGATGTCCTCCAGCGGGAAGACGGTGTCGATGACCGGTCGCAGGGTCTTGCGGGCAAGGCCGTCAAGGACCCAGTCGACGGCGGCCTTGCGGCGTTTGACGTCGGTAGTGAGTTCGTGGACCTTGTATCCCCGGATGGTGAGGGTCTTGAAGATCAACCCCCACACCGGCACTGTCGTGGCCTCGCTGCTCAGCGCGCCGTAGATGATCACGGTCCCGCCGGGCGCGGCGGCGCCGATCAAGCCCGTCAGAGCAGGTCCTCCCACGGGGTCGAAGATGACGCGGGCGCCGTGGCCGTCGGTGAGTTCGTTCACGCGGGTGACCACGTCTTCCTCGCCCGTGACGATCACTGCCTCGGCGCCTTCGTCCAGGAGCCGCCGGCGCTTGGCGCTGGTGCGGGTCAGTGCCACGGGCCGGGCCCCCACGCTGCGGGCGATCTGGATCGCGGCCAGCCCGACGCTGCTGGAGGCGGCCGGGATGAGCACCGTGTCACCGGCCTTCAGGTCCGCGATCTCGATCAGGGCGCCATAGGCGGTCAGGTACTGCCCCCACAGGGCCGCGGCCTGCTCCCAGGACAGTGTGTCGGGGTGCTTGACCACCGCGGTGGCGGGTGCGATGGCCAGCTCGCCGTGGATGGGGTAGTCGATGGGCGTGAAGCTGGGGATCATGCTGACGGCATCGCCGACGGTGAAACCTTCGACGTCCGGGCCGATGGCGTCGACCTCACCGGAGGCCTCCCATCCGATACCGGAGGGAAGCTCCACGAGGTGGTCGTTGCGGAACACCTCATCGGCTCGGTTCACCCCGAGAGCCCGGGTGCGGACGCGGATCTCGCCCTGTCCGGGTTCGCGGACCTCGATGTCGTCCAGGGTCAGGACCTCGGGGCCGCCGGTGGCGTGAAATCGGACGATCTTGCTCATGTGAGTGGTCTTGCCTTTCAAGTCTGCGGAAGGAAGTGGCAGTTCAGGCTCGGCGGTCGGCCGTCACCTGGTGATCCCGGGCACCTCGTCGGGCTCCAGTTGGGCGGCGCTCTGGTCTGTTTGCGCAGTCGCCCTGCGGCGTCCCAGCGTTCCGGACAGGGCGGTGAGCAGGCCGATGGCCGCGAGGACGGTGACGGTGATCACGGCGGGGGTGAAACCGGCGAGCAGGGCGTCCGGCCCGCTCTTGCCTTTGCTTCCCGCGGTGAGGACCGCAGTGACGATGGCGAGGCCGACCGCGCCGCCGATCTGCATGGAGGTGTTCGCAGGTGCTGCGGCGGTCGGCGCTGCAGACCGCGTTCGGCTTCCTTCCCGCCGCCGCCACCTAACCGCTGGCGATGCACTGCAGTGCGCTGGTGGACGGGCCGAGGTCGGCCTGGATCGAGGGCAGTGCGACACCCACCATGTTCACGTCCAGCGCGTCGAGGAACCCGACGATCGAGACGGTGAGCAGTATCCCCCCACAGTCGCGCGTTCCATGCGAGCGAAGTCGTGGACAAGGGCGATGGCGCGGAAGGACTCATGCCGATAGGTTTACATGCTCGTATATAAAATGCAAGTGCATTTGATGTCTGTGCATTAAATGTCGATGGGTGCTACATTGGCCGCATGAATGCTGATGACGAGCAGCAACTCGTCAAGGAGTGGCGCGATCTCCTGGTTCGGCATGCCGTCGTGCACCAGACCCTCGAGCGTGAGCTGCAGGCACGGCACGGCATCGGCGTCAGCGAGTTCGAAGCGCTCGAAGCCCTCGCCTGCCAAGAGAACACCCAGTGCCGCGCCCAGGACCTCACCGACGTCGTGCACCTGAGCCAGAGCGCCGCAAGCCGACTGATCGCCCGAATGGAACGCGACGGCTTCCTCGAACGCGCCATATGCGAGGCCGACCGCCGCGGCATCCTCGTCGTCCTCACCGACGCGGGCCGCGAGCGTCACCTGGAGGCCCAACCCACACACCGCTCCGTGCTCGCCAGAACACTTCGAGAGACAGACTGACCGCTGTCCAGGTGCCGGGAGGGCTTGGTCGGGTCGGCTGTGGTGGTGCGCGCTCTTCCGGCTTGGTGTGACTCCGGACGAGATTGCTGTGGTGCGTGGCGAGTTGGAGGCGTTCGCGGCGGAGGTGTTCGAGCCGTTTACGCGTAATGACCAGCGCCGTTGAGGGCAGGCCTACCTGCGCGGGCTCCTTACCGAACGGACAGCGTAAGTCGGTCGAGCCCACGGCCGCGCGGCTCGCTGAAGACGGGAAGCGGCAGGCACTGGCCCATTTCCTCACCACCAGCCCATGGGATCCGGCCCACATCCGGGCGAAACTGGCCTGGCGGATGGAAGGGGCGATCGGGCCGGAGGCCCTGGTCTTCGACGACACCGGGTTCCTGAAGGACGGTACCGCCTCGGCGTGTGTGTCGCGTCAGTACACCGGCACCGCCGGCAAGGTCACCAATTGCCAGGTCGGCGTCTCGCTCCACCTCGCCTCCGACCACGCTTGCGCGGCGGTCAACTGGCGACTGTTCCTGCCCCAGACATGGGACCCCGCATCAGCGAAGGCCGATGCGCCTGCAGTTCACGCTCGAGCGCCTGGTGCACGCCGGCATGCCGAGCGAGGAGCTCGCGCCACTCCTTGACCAGTCGTCGCTCGGCACTACCGCTCATGCGCCCAGCAGAGCATGCGCCTGCATTTTATGCCCAAGCCTTAGATGTGGTTGCATCCAATGCGGATGCATGCAAATGTGAGGCCATGAGTTCTTCCGCACCGTCACCCGTGTCCACGTCCTCCCCGAAGTGGGATGCACGACTGTGGGGCATCCTGATCACCACCTCCATCGTCCTTTTCCTCGACTCGCTGGACGTGTCCATGGTCGGCGTCGCTCTGCCCTCGATCCAGGCCGACCTCGGCCTGTCGACGAGCGCGCTGCAATGGATCGTCAGCGGTTACATCCTTGGCTACGGCGGCTTTCTGCTGCTGGGCGGACGCGCCGCCGACCTCCTCGGACGCCGCCGCGTACTCCTGGTGGCCGTCGCAGTCTTCGGTCTGGCCTCACTGGTCGGCGGCCTGGTCGACAACGGGACCCTACTGATCGTCACCCGGCTCGTGAAGGGCATGTCGGCGGCGTTCACCGCCCCTGCGGCGCTGTCCATCGTCACGACCACGTTCGCCGAGGGGCCCGCCCGCAACAAGGCGATCGCGATCTACGCGGCCTTCGGTTCCGCCGGCTTCACGGGCGGTCTGGTGCTCTCCGGTGTACTGACCGAGATCGGCTGGCGTTGGACGTTCCTCGTGCCGGTCCCCGTGGCGCTGGCCGCCATCGTGGCGGCCATCCGCGTGCTGCCCAAGGACGGCCCCCGCAACGTCGGCCGCTACGATCTGCCCGGCGCGGCCACCTTGGTGGCCGGAATGCTGCTGCTCGTCTACACCGTGGTCGAAGCGCCGCAGAAGGGCTGGTCCGCGGTGAGTACGCTGATCCAGTTCGGGATCACCGCCGCGCTGCTGGCCGCCTTCATCGTGGTCGAACGCCGCGGCGCGCAGCCGCTGGTCCGTCTGGGCATCCTGCGCTCGAGCTCTCTCGCGCGGGCCAACCTGGGCATGTCGGTGTTCTTCGGTGGTTACGTAGGCTTCCAGTTCGTGGTGACGCTGTACCTCCAGCACGTGAGGCACTGGTCGGCGCTGCAGACCGGGTTCGGCTTCCTGCCCGCCGCTGGAATCGTCACCTTGGCCTCTGCGCGCATCGCGCGCTTGATCCCGCGAATCGGCACCTCGCGCAGCATCGTCGCCGGCCTGAGCCTGCATGTGGTCGCCTACGCGCTCTGCCTGACCATCGCCCGGGACCACTCCTACGCCGTGGGTGTGCTGCCCAGCATGATCCTGATCGGGATCGGCGTCACTCTGGTGTACGTCCCCTTCCAGATCGAGGGCACTTCCGGAATCCCGGACCACGAGCAGGGCCTGGCCGGCGGCCTGCTGAACACCTCCACCCAGGTCGGCGGCGCGATCGGCCTCGCCGTCGTCACCGCGGTCCTCACCGCCAAAAACGAAGGCAAGAGCGGCCCCGACGCCCTGCTCGCAGGCTTCACCCCCGCCCTGCTCACCGTCACCGTATTCGCGGCCATCGGCGTGCTCATCGCCCTGTCCGGAATGCTCGGACGCCGCACGGCCACCACGGCGGCCGCAACAAGCGCGGACGAGCCGGAGCCCGAGAAGGCGCCCGAGGGGGTTACCCGGTGATGACCGACCGCCAGGTCTGAAGGTCCTCACCCGGTCTTCAGCCGCCCTCCGCGAGCGAGCTGGCCATCGCGCCCGCCACCAGGGTGGTCAAGCTTCCCCGACAGGCTCACCAGTTGGATTAGCGAAGCGTAGTGAACCTGTGGCAGAGTGCTATGCGCACGCCCGGCGCCCAGGCGACGTCGGGCACCCTCCTCGGTCGGGTCTTGCGGCCCGGTCGACCAGCGTCCGCAGGGACGTGCCACGCGGGCTGGCGGCTCCTGTCGTTCAGTACCAGGGCACGAAGGCGATTGGCTCCCAAGACTGAGCAACGCTCAGGCTCGCTAAGCCAATCTGAGACGCTGTCATGGGAGGAGGCCGCAGCCCTGTGGGGGTCGCAACCGGCCGACACGTTCGACGTACGTCGAATACTCTTCCTTCTCCCACGCCCGGTGTCGATGCCCTGCGCGAACTGGCGCCGTTCCGGGGTCAGGTGCGCTCCTGTCTGCACCGCCGAGGCGATGCGCTGTTCGAACTCGCTGATGTGATGCTGTGTACCGCCGGTCCGGTGCAGTCGCCGGTCGAGCTGTCGCTGGAACCGGAGTTCCTCCGGCGGCCGAGCTCGCTGTACGAGGCGCTGCACCACAGTGGGTCTCGACCGACCGGATGCGGTCGGGCCCTGTCGCAGAACAACGACGCGCCTACACAGCCGGGCAGATGAGCGGCCAGCGCGCCCGCAGACTGGAAGCCCTCGGCATGGTCTGGTCCGTCACAGACGAACGCTTCCAGGAGAACCTCGAAGCCGCCCGCGCCTACTTCGACCAACACTGGACCCTCTGTGCCCGCGCTCAGCAGTCGCCCTCAACAAGCCGGTTGGGCGGTGGCTATCGCATGTGCGCAGGCCAGGCGCCCTGGACGGGCACCGAGTGGGAAACCGCCCTGCGCGAGATCGATGAGCACTGGAACCCGGCATGGCCGGCCGACTGGCAACGCCCTGGGCTCGCTTCCCGCCATGGAGCTTGTGGGAGTTGGGTGGAGCGGATGCTCGCCCAGGGTGGACGAGTGCGAGGTGCGGCCGTATCTATCAACTCCCTTGCGGTGCCGGCTGTTCGAGGACTGCGATGCGCGGTCGCGCGAACAGGGGGCCGGCGGGTTCGACATGAGGACATCGTTGCCATCCCGACGATCAGAGCTTATGCTCCTAATCGTTGGCGGCGCCTAGGCGTCCCTGTGCGAGACGCGGCCGTGGGTGGGTTTCCGTCTGACAACGACGTGGCCGTCGCTGAAAACCGATGAACTTCGGATAGCCTCCGCCACGCCGTTTTCCATCCAGAGTCTCTATCTCAGCAGATCTGACGAGTCGGATCGTCGCGCTGCAATTGGCGAAGACGACTGACTTGCTGTCCCCCGTATCAATACCTGCTTCCGCAGGTCGCGGGAGCGACTCCTGCAGGGAAAACAACGGATCGTTGCTCTGTCTGGAGCGTCGGTCTACAGCCCCGCGCGCCGGAGTTCAATCCGCTACGTGCAACAATCACCTTCTGGTAGGGAAAGACCAAAATGAAGCACTCTCGACGGAGTTTCCTCGGCATGGCCGGCGGCACTGCTGTCGGTGCCGCTGTGGCCGGTGCGGGCGTCTACAGCCTGACCGGCGGGAGCGCGGAAGCCAGTGTGACGGACGGCAACACGTTGGTTGCGGGCGTCAATGAGACGCTCGATGGCGTGAGTTCGCCGCAGTTCACCAAGCTGACGCCGTTCAAGGACCCGCTGCGCATCCCTCCGACGCTGCGACCCGGGACCGGTGGCATTGCGGAGGTCGACCTGGTCGAGTCCGATATCCGTCTGCACTCTCAGATGCCTGCGACCCGTCTGTGGACCTACGCGGGTTACTTCCCCGGTCCAACGATCGAGACGCGCAGCAAGCAGTCTGCGCGCATCGCGTGGACCAACGACCTCAAGGGCACCATGCCCGTCAAGGCCGTGTGGGCGCACCCCGATGGCCCCGGGCCCGGCCTGCTGCCCTACAACAGTCCCGGGTCCTCGGGAACGATCGCGCGCCCTGAGATCGACAAGCTGACTGCCTGGACAGCGGTCCATGTACACGGCGGCCACCAGAACGCCCTGAACGACGGCGCGGCGGACTTCGGGGTGACCCCCGGAAATGCACAACTAGCGGAATACGCCAACGACATGGCCGCGACACATCTCTTCTACCATGACCATGCCATGTCGGTCACCTCATTGAATGTCCAGGCCGGACTGATGGGTCACTACATCGTCCGCGACGACCAGGAGGATCAGCTCCATCTGCCGAGCGGCAGCTACGAGATCCCGCTGGCCATCCAGGACGTCAACTTCGACACCGATGCTCAGGGGCGACTCAACGGCCAAATCCTTGCCAAGCGAGTTCCCTTCACCGACCCGATGCCGGGGATGCTCCCGCGCTCCGTAGCGACCCTCAGCCCGTTCACCATGGTCAACGGTGTGGTGTGGCCGTATCTGGATGTTAAGGCCCGTGCATACCGGTTCCGTCTGCTGAACATCTCACCGACCCGCAGCTACCGGCTGGTCGTGGTGGACGAGGGGACCGGCAAGGTGGTGCGGGGCGCGATGAAGGTCATCGGCACCGACCTGGGTCTGCTCGGCGCTCCCCAGACCATCGACGAGGCGCTGTCGCTGTCCCCCGCGGAACGCGCCGACATCGTGATCGACTTCGCTGCCTTCCGGGGCAGAAAGCTTAAGATCGTCAACACCATTCCGGGCCAGACCCCCGGAGCCGCCCTGCCCGACTTCCTAGTGCCCTTCCCCGAGGTCATCCAGTTCCGCGTCGGGGCCGACAAAAACGATGCCTACACGCTTCCGGCACAGCTGTCCGGCCAGTTCCAGAAGCTCACTCTGGCCGACGTCCCCAAGGATGCCGTCGAGCGGTTCGTCGTGCTCACCATGGACAAGGCAGCCACCATGCCGCAGATCTGGGAGATGAAGGAAGTCTCCAACGACACCGAACTCGGCAAGGGGATCGTCCAGATCGCCTTCCCGGACGGAACGAAGACGCTCCGTCGTGTGGCCAAGGTGTTCGAGGACACCACCAGCTTCTTCGCGGCCTCCGACACCTGGGAGAAGTGGAACATCATCAACATCGCACCGCCCAACGTGCCGATCTCCCACCCGATACACATACACCTGATGAACTTCCAGGTGGTGAACCGGCGTGCGATCGACAGCAGCGGTATGGACTACGACGTCGAGGGCACCAAGACGCCCGTCACCATCGGTGATGCGGTGCCGGTTGCCCCCGAGGAGTCCGGCTGGAAAGACACGATCACCGTCAACGCGAACACCATCGTCACGGTTGCCGGACAGCTCGCGCAGCAGACCGGTCGGGTCATGTACCACTGCCACCTGCTCGACCACGAGGACGAAGGCATGATGCGGCCCTTCGTGGTCATGCCGCCGGCCATCAACGAGATCCACGACATGCAGATGGAATGAACAGCGGAGCGGGCGAAATCAGCGGCTTCACCACGTGGCATCCCGCACACGTCCGGGGAGTTCTGACTTCTTGAATCGACCGCAGGCGCTCGGTCTGCAGCCGTAGCGTCCAGGGTGCCGGTCGGCACGGACTCGTTCAGTGTCCTGCCGCCCTGCGGGCTGGCTCATGATGAGCATGCCGCCGCCGTCCGGCACCCGCGCGGTGTGGCTCGACCGAGGCATGAATGCGTGTGACCGCTACCTCAAGTCAAAGTGCCCACCGCACATTTCTGCCCGTCAGCCGCCAGGCCAGGATGCCCATGAACATCATCGGGATCGATCCCCACAAGTCC
Source organism: Streptomyces sp. CA-106110 (assembly GCF_050936285.1). NCBI lineage: Bacteria > Bacillati > Actinomycetota > Actinomycetes > Kitasatosporales > Streptomycetaceae > Streptomyces > Streptomyces sp. CA-106110. The sequence continues at coordinate 915,316 of NZ_JBNJNB010000002.1, forward strand.
TCGCACGCCGCAGTCTCTGTCGATGCAGCAGGCCACAAGATTGGTCAGCGGCGGTTCGTCGTCAACTCCGGGACCTCGGTCGGCTTCTGCACTGGTGCGCGCAGTGCCCGGGGCGCCGGTTCACGGTCGAAGGCGCCGGCGGTCTCGGTCGGTCTCCTACTCAGCAACTGGCCGCCGCGAGCGAGGACATCGCCGGTCGCCAAGGCTCTCAAGCCCGTATACACCGCACCCAGCGAGGACGCGGCGACGGAGCAGTTCTTGAACTATGATTGCACAGTTGCGCAATGTAGCAATGATGGCAGATGGTGCGCCGCCCCGGCCCGTGCCACTGTCCGACGAAGAAATGGGGTGGGCCAGATGCTCCGCAACGGACTGGAACCCTGGCACCTGCTGATCGTGGCGGTCATCATCATCCTGCTGTTCGGCTCGAAGAAGCTACCCGACACCGCCCGCGCGCTGGGCAAGTCGATGCGCATCCTCAAGAGCGAGACCAAGGCGATGAAGGACGACGACACCGCACAATCCACCGCGGCGCCGGCCGAGGGCACGACCGCCTCCAGCGAGCCTGCGCCGCGCCTCATGCAGGCTGCGCCCGGTGAGAGCGCCACAGCTCGGCCTGCAAACGAAAGCCGAACGGCACACTGAGTCGCGTTCCGGCACCTCGATGGTGGGCCGCGTTGTTCGTAGTCGATCGGGCTCCGGTATCCGCACACGCTGTGTAGCCGACGGGTGTTGTAGAAGCCGGTGATCCAGTTGGCGGTCTTCAGCCGCGCCTCGGTGCGGGTGGTGAAGGCGTGGCGGTGGACGTACTCGACCTTGAGCACGCTGTTGAACGCCTCGCTGACGGCATTGATGCCCCTATGGATGTCAAGCGGCGCTTCGGGCTGGACCCGCGCTGCGGCACCCAGGCGGCGAAGGCGGCGTCCATCTCCTCGACGAACGAAAACGACCATCCGGATAGGACGTGGTCGCGGACGATCAGCACCTGGCGCCGGGCCCCACGCGGCGCCATCCTTTGGCTCCGCAGCCTCGACCCACGGTCGTCAGTGCGCTCCAGCGCGTCCGGGCCACCCAGGGGCCGTAGCCGTCCTTGGGGAAACCGGTGTCGTCGATCGCATGCACCTGCCGACTCTTTGCAAATAGACGACCGGTCGCCTAGCCTTGCTTCCGAGCATATCCACCCTTCGAAGGGGCCATCATGAGCACCCAAAGTCAGAAGGTCGCAGTCATCACTGGTGCCTCGCAGGGCATCGGAGCCGGGCTGGTCGTCGCCTACCGCAAGCTTGGCTACGCCGTCGTCGCCACCTCACGGTCCATTGCAGCGTCGCAGGACCCCGAGATCCTCACCGTCCAGGGCGACATCGCCGACCGTGCCACCGCGGAGCGCATTATCGCCGCGGGTCTCGAGCGGTTCGGCCGCATCGACACGCTGGTCAACAATGCCGGGATCTTCATCTCCAACGCGTTCACCGACTTCTCCAGGGAAGAGTACGACGCCGTGCTCGGCGTGAACCTGACCGGCTTCTTCCGGATCACCCAGCTCGCGATCCAGCAGATGCTGACCCAGGGCGGTGGTCACGTCGTACAGATCACCAGCACCCTGGCCGACCGGGCCAATTCCAATGTGAACTCCGTACTCGCAGCGCTGACCAAGGGCGGTTTGCAGTCTGCCACCAGGGCCCTCGCGATCGAGTACGCCACCCGCGGCATCCGCAGCAACGCCGTCGCCCTGGGCACCATCAAGACCCCCATGACCGAGGGGTACTGGGACGTGCTCGCCGGCCTGCATCCGGTTGGCCGCACGGGCGAGGTGAGCGATGTCGTCGATGCGGCGATATACCTCGAGAACGCCCCGTTCGTCACCGGCGAGATCCTGCACGTCGACGGCGGCCAGATCGCCGGCCACTGAGCCGAAGGCGCGCCTGTCGACCACCCCCGATCCGCCGGAGCCACGCCCTGTTCGGATGGTCACAAAACTCCCAGCGCTCGGCGGATCGGCAGCAATTTCACTAGACGACCGGTCTACATTTTGAAAGTGAGAACATACCCATGGATCTAAAACTCGAAGTCGTCGTGCTACCCGTCTCCGACGTCGACCGGGCCAAGGCCTTCTACGAGAAGGCGGGATTCCGTCTGGACCTCGACAAGACCGCCAACGAGGACTGGCGCGGCGTGCAGCTCACGCCGCCCGGCTCCGAATGCTCCATCATCTTCGGCAAGGCGGTCACCTCCGCCGCACCTGGCTCAGCCCAGGGCCTGTACCTGGTCGTCTCCGACATCGAGCAGGCACGCACGGAGCTCGTCGATCGCGGCATCGAGGTAAGTGAGATCTTCCACGACGCCGACTTCTTCTACCACGGCCACGAGGCGGGAGAGGTCACCCACCGACTCCAGGAGCAGCAGCGGCTCGCCGGCCCCCGGCCCGAGCGCGCCTCCTACGGCTCCTTCGCCACCTTCAGCGACCCGGACGGCAACGGCTGGGTACTCCAGGAGATCACCGAGCGACTCCCCGGCCGCTGACTCCTGCGAGGTTCCCCGTGACCCCACGGCCTCGGCCGAGCGGCCCCTCCACACCGCGCGAACGACATGAGGACGTCCGCCCCTGCCCGCACCCGGCATGCCGGGTATTGATCACCGGGGCCCCGCGGGGCCCCGGCGCGGGTGCGGCATCGGGCAGGCTGCACCCGACGCCCTTCGCGTCGAGGGTCACCATCAACAGAGCGTCTCTGATTGGCTTAGCGAGCCTGAGCGTTGCTCAGCCTTGGGAGCCAATCGCCTTCGTGCCCTGGTACTGAACGACAGGAGCCGCCAGCCCGCGTGGCACGTCCCTGCGGACGCTGGTCGACCGGACCGCACGACCCGACCGAGGAGAGTGCCCGACGTCGCCTGGGCGCCGGGCGTGCGCGTAGCACTCTGCCACAGGTTCACTACGCTTCGCTCATCCAACTGGCGAGCCTGCGTATCCGCGGGTTCGGGCCGCTGGTCGCGGTGGAGAAGCCGTCCACATCCACCGCCGCACGTTCGACCAGCTCCTCGATCTGCCGCTAAGTAATTGCTGAAGCAAACATCTGCACTATTACGGAAGTACGGAAGTAACGATGACCACGATGACCGGCAGACCCCAAACCACCGAGACAGCACCTCCAACGCCCGCCAACCCGTTTGAACGTCTGGACGATGCGCCGCAGGAACAGCAACGTCGCATCATCGGCTACCTCGACACTGTCGCCGCGCATCCCGAGATACAGCGAATGCGGTCTGCGGCCTTCGAGCTGTTCGCACCCACAGCGGGCGAACGGCTCCTTGACGTCGGGTGCGGCGCCGGGGAAGTATCCCGACAACTCGCTGCACGGGTAGGCACGACAGGCTCCGTAACTGCCGTCGACCGCTCCGCCGAGGCCATCTCCGTCGCCCAGTCGAGGCACGACGGCAGCTCAGTCACCTACATGGTCGGCGACATCACCGCCCTCGACTTCCCCGACGGCCACTTCGACGGAGTCCGGTGCGAGCGGGTACTGCAGCACCTGCCAGATCCCGATCGCGCGATCAAGGAAATGATCCGCGTCACCCGGCCCGGCGGCCGTGTGTGCGTGATCGACACCGACTGGACATCCTCCGTCGGGGACGGCTTCGACCACCTGGCCGAAGTCCTGGAACGATTCCCCTTTCCGCACCCTTCGGCCGGCCGCACCGCCCGGGCACGCATGGTCAAGGCGGACCTCCCGGTCACCACCGCCCTCCCGGTGACGCTCCGGTTCACGACGCCCGATGATGCAGCCGTCGTCGTACCGCTCTTCGATGAAACACCACTGCGAACCTGCGTACAGCCGGAACTGGTGGAACCCTTCCTCGACTCCGTCCGCCAATCCGCCGAGCGCGGCGACTTCCTGTTCGCCTTCACCATGTGGATCTCCCTCGGGCGCGTGGAAACGGTATGAAGACGCACCTGCGGGACGCTTGAGATCCTTCTGCCGACGTGACTGGCGGTGGGATCTCGGGCCACGGACGCCGGGCTGCCCCGTTAGGAGCGGTCGTCAAAGTGCCGAACCTGTGCCGTTCAGAAATGCGTCGCTGCAGGCTCTGGTGGCGCTCAGGGCCGCCTGGGACGATGCCGCGGGTGATTGTCTCGCTGGTCTATCGGGTGACGAGGAAGCTGTGTCGGTCTCGGTGTTGCTGCTGCGCCGGCAGGTGGCCAAGGACGCCGAACTTCTTGTCCTGCGGCACGAGAACGCGGTGCTGCGTAGGCAACTCGCAGGTCCGGTGCGCTACGAGTCAGCGGTGCGGGTGCCGATAATTCATCCATCCAGGTCACGGGCTTGATCACCGAGCAGGGGTTGGGAGCTGTTCGGTTTCGGATGTGCAGGAGTGTGCGTGAGTGTGTACTGGTTCGTGGTGTTGCAGCGCGCGCACGACGCTGGCGGGCACTGAATGTCAGTGTCGGCCGGTAGCGTTCTTCCTGTTGCTGATCAAGCGTTGTGGAGGGGGCACATCGATGCGAGGTGAGTCGCTGCGCACGATCGTTGCCCCCTTCGTGGCCCTCGGCCCGGCCGGCGTGGCGATCCGCACCCGCATCAAGGGCCTCACAGCGGACGATGACACGGTGTTACGTCTGGTCGGCGCGCATCTGGGCTCGCTGGCCTCGAAGGATCTCAAACGCCGGTGTGCTGAGGGTCTGGAGCACTCCGCGGATACGTGGGCGCAGCGCAAGCGGGCCCTGACCGACGAGTCGTCCTCGCGGTGGGCTGGTTCGATCACGAAGGCCACCCACGATCAGTGGGCGCTTGCGCGGCGTGCCCAACTCGCGCACATCCACAGCCTTGAGGCCGGCATCAAGACGATCGCCCACCGGTTGTCGCTGCCGGTGGGTGAGAAGGGCTCGAAGCGGGCGCCGGGCGGATACCGCACCCGGCAGGAGTGGTTCCAAAAGTCCCGGCGACTGCGTCTGCTGGAGGACCGGCTGGAGCGGGAGCGGGCCGATCACGACAGGGGGCGGGTGCGGGTGGTGCGGGGCGGCAAGCGCCTGCTCAAGACCCGACACCACCTCGAGGCGGCGCAGCTCACCGAGCACGCGTGGCGGCGGCGTTGGGAAGCATCGCGCTGGTTCCTGCGGGCGGACGGCGAGTCGGGCAAGCGGTTGGGGAACGAGACGATCCGCGTCACCCCGGACGGCACGGTGAGCATCAAGCTCCCCGTCCCGCTCGCCCACCTGGCGAACGCCCCGCACGGCCGGTACGTCCTGGCCTCAGCCGTAGTCTTCCACCACCGGCGCGAGCAATGGGCCGACCGCATCACCACAAACCGGGCCGTGGCCTACCGCATCCACTACGACATGGGCCGCTCCCGCTGGTACCTCACCGCCTCCTGGACCATCCCGCCGGTCAAGACCGTCCCCCTGTCCCAGGCCCGCGCAGGCGGTCTGATCGGTGTCGATACGAACGCCGACCATCTGGCCGCCTGGCGGCTGGACGAGCACGGCAATCCCTGCGGCCGGCCGCGCCGGTTCTTCTACGACCTGTCCGGCACCGCGAACCATCGTGATGCCCAGGTACGGCATGCACTGATCCGGCTCCTGCACTGGGCCGAACGCCACGGCCTGTCGATTGCGATCGAAGACCTCGACTTCAGCGCGGAGAAAGCCCGGGAGAGGGACGGGCTCAGGAAGCGGTTCAGGCAGGTGATCTCCGGCATGCCCGTGTCCAGGCTGCGGGCCCGGCTCGTCAGCATGGCGGCCGAACTCGGCATCACCATCATCGCCGTCGACCCCGCCTACACCAGCAGGTGGGGCGCCCAGCACTGGCAAAAACCCCTTTCCGGCAAGAACCGCAAGACCACCCGTCACGATGCCGCGAGCATCGCGATCGGCAGGCGCGCCCTCGGGCACCGCATCCGGCGACGGACGGCACCGCCCCCACACGACCAGAGCGATCGTGTGCGGCATCGGACCGCCCAGGCCGGACACGGCACCCCAGGGCGTGAGGAAACCCGCCCCCGCATCCCCGGACCACGGACACGATCCGTGTCGCCGGACGCGGCGCGAACGCGGGCGACCAGTGCATCCAAAACCGTTCGGGATGCGCCAGCTGACCAGGATTGGGTACACGACTCACTCCTGCACACTGACTGACTAGGAACGGTCCTTGTGTGGTCTCACTGCCCGTGCCGCGGCTGTATCGGCACCCGTGCTGCCATCGACCTCAATACGACACCATTCCAGCGCATTAGAATGCTATCATTTTGGGTGTCGCTGTACCCGGCGGGAGGAGCTCTCGATGTCGCGCACCATGATCGACCTCGACGATGAGATGGTGGAGCACGCCATGCGACTGTACGGCGTGAAGACCAAGGCCAAGGCCGTGCGCATGGCCATGGAGGAGGCCGTCAAGCGTCGCCTGCGGCAGGAGGGCATCGACGCGATCAAGTCCGGCGACCTGGACCTGACCTACGACAGTCGGGCAGAGCCTGGCAGCAGGGACGCGGCGTGAGTGAGCGCTTCCTGATTGACAACTCCGCCCTCCAACGCTGGCGCCAGCCAGGGGTGGCGGAGGTCCTCGATCCGCTCCACGAGGAGGGCGTCCTGGCCGTGTGTGGACCGGTGGAGATGGAGGTGATGTACTCCGCGCGCAACGACAACGACGCGAAGCGCCTGCACTGGTTCCTGTCTGGCTTCGACTACCTGCCGGTGCCCGACGAGGTGTGGGATCGGGCCAAGGACGTTCAGCGACAGGCCATCGCCAAGGGCAACCACCGCGCGCTGTCCATGCCGGACCTGCTGATCGCCGCGGCGGCCGAACGGCACGGTGCCACCGTCCTGCACTACGACCAGGACTACGACATGATCGCCGCGATCACGGGCCAGACAATGAAGTGGGTCGTGGCGGCGGGCACAGCCGACCGCTGACTGTGGGGCGCCCCGAAGTTTCCGGACAGGGACCCAATAGGGTTGCCCTGAACAGGAAACGAGGAAATGGAAGTGGCGCCACCGAGCAAGTACTCACCGGAGTTCCGCGAGGAAGCCGTCCAGATCGCACTCCGGTCCGCAAGACCATCTCCGAGACAGCTCGCGAGCTTGAGTTGAACCCGGAGACACTCCGATTCTGAGTGAAGAAGCAGCATGAGCCGCCTGTCGACGCCGAGCTGACGGTGCCCGACCCTGGTGGTTAATTGGCGCAGCGTCACGGCCGCGGTTGCGGAGGCGCTGAAACTTGTCCGGTTTGCCTGCAATGAGGGCGCGTCTGCAACTGGCGGTCTTCGGCGTTTGACCACGCTGAGTAATTAACCACCAGGATCGTGCCCTTGCCGAATACCTCATCCATGCAGGTGAGAATGGGTTTGGGTGTCGGCCAGTGGTTGCCCGAGCCGGCACTCTCGCACGGTCGGTGGTGGTCGCGGCATGATGATCGGTCGTGCTGCTGAGACTGGCGTACCTGGGTAGGACGAACACGTTCGCGATGCTGCGGCTGCTGCCGATGAGCGGCCGCGAGAAGAATGTAGAAATCCTGACCCTGCGCCATCAGATTGCAGTCCTGGAACGGCAGTTGAACGGGCAGCGGGTCCGGTTCCACGCGAGCGACCGGGCGTTCCTGGCCGCGTTGCTCCAGGGCCTGCCGCGGGAGGTCCTGCGCCGGATGCGACTGCTGGTGCGGCCGGACACGCTGCTGCGCTGGCACCGTAACCTCATCGCCGGCCGGCACGCCGCCCAGTCCCGGCCAAAGCGCGGGGGCCGGCCGCGCACTGTGCGCTCGATCCGAGCGCTGGTGCTGCGCCTAGTACTCCAGCAGCGTTTCGCTATCTGGCCTGGTCAGAGGCGTCGTCCGGAGTGTAGTTGGCTGATGTCGGGTCAGGGGCGGTCTTGCCGGACCGCCCCTCCATCGAGTGGAGGCGTCGCCGGTAGTGGCAGTGGCGAGCGACGGCTTGGCGTCTGCGGCGCCAGTGTGACCAGTTCAGCAGCTGCGCGCGAACCGGCCAGCCGGCTCGATGGTTCGAGGCGAGGCGAAACGCCAGGAGTCTGCGGACTTCTGCCACGGTGAGCGGAGCCAAGGCGCCGGAAGCGTTTCTGCATCCCCCTGGCCGCTGGTCGTGGACGTCCTGGGAGCGGAACGCATGGACCAGCTCGGGGACATCAGCCTCCGCCTCCTGGACGCCATGGGCGCCACCCCGCACCTGCGCCCGGATCTCCGCCCGGAATCGGAGAGAGGCAAGAAGGCCCGGTCCGTCCGCCGTACCGGATGACGAAATGCACCCGGCCCCTACTGCCGTGGCGCGGGCAGGCAGGGCCGGGTACTCCAGGGTGTCGCCGGGGCGGTCAGGCGGACTTGAGCCGTGCGGCGATCTGCACGACGCGCTCGGCCTGGATCCGGGCGGCGGTGCGGGTGATGTCGTCGACGGGGTTGTTGAGCTGGCCGTCCACGTGCGAGGTGCCGTACGGGTTGCCGTCCACGAACTTGGCCGGGTCGGTGAACCCGGGCGACGCGATGATGCCGCCGAAGTGGTGGACGGAGTTGTAGAGCGCCAGCAGGGTGGACTCCTGGCCGGCGTGCGCGGTCGCTGTGGAGACGAAGCCGCTGTAGACCTTGTTGGCCAGCTTGCCCTCGGCCCACAGGCCACCCAGGGTGTCGATGAACTGCTTCAGCTGCGAGGAGACGTTGCCGAAGCGGGTCGGAGTACCGAAGATCACGGCGTCGGCCCACTCGACGTCGGCGGGGGTCGCGACGGGGACGTCCGCGGTGGCGGCGTGGTTGGCGGCCCAGGCCGGGTTGGAGTCGATGGCGGCCTGCGGGGCCAGTTCGGCGGCCTTGAGCAGCCGAACCTCGGCGCCGGCCTTGAGACCGGCGTTGCGCAGTTCCTCGGCGACCTCGGTGATGGTGCCGGTCGAGGAGTAGTAGACGATTGCGAGCTTCACGGGGGTGGCCACAGGGCTCTCCGATTCGTTGTGCAGGTGCTTGGAGCAGTTGGCGGCGAGCGATTGCAGTCAACATAGACGACCGGTCTAGTAGTCGTCAAAGGTCTGCGCCGGGTGCGAACCGGGCTTCGGCGACAGCCGTCTACACAGTCGAAGCCGTCTCGACGCGGGCCGGAACTCCGCCCGGCGCCCCGCAGCCTCCACCGACAAGCCACAATGAGAAGAGAAGCACCAGGCTCACTGCGACCGCCCGCCGCGGACTGATGACCGGCATGCTGGCCGTTGCACCTGACACTGGCCGCGTGCGGCTACGGCGGCACGGCGTCGGCCGCGCAGCCCGGCGGCGGCACGACCGCGGACCGGACGCGCCGGCGGGCAGTGCCGGTTCGTCCACATCGAAGGGCTCGGGGGATGCGGCCGGTATCCCGGGGATGTGCCACCAGTCGGCTGCACATCACCGCGGCGAACTTCGACAGCGGTGCGGGCCACATCGGTTTCCAGCTTGTCTTCGAGAACACCGGCACGGCCCCCTACACCCTGACCGGGCACCCGGGCGTCTCGTTCGCCGACACGCACGGCACCCAGCTCGGCAAGGCGCCAGCCGCACGCTGCCCGGGGACGCCTCCCGGATCGTCACGCTGATCCCGAACGCCCATCCCTGCGCCGAAGTGCAGGCCTTGAAGGCTCCCCTCCCTGAAGGGAGGGGATTCTCCACCCTCCAGGGTTGCGTGGGGATTCACGGCTCAGGCCGCCTCTTGGTCCAGCGGACCAGGAGGTCTTACGCCCTCGGCACCGTCCGGGTTCCAACCTGCCCGGACCAGCATCACGCGGGCGGAGTTCTTGTCCCTGGGCGAGACGGCTCCGCACACGGTGCAGGCATAGGTTCTCATCGAGAGAGGGAGTGCGTGCTTGGTTCTCGCCCCGCACGTTGCGCAGTCCATCGTGGTGTGCGCCGGGTGCACGAGGCGGACGTCCCGTGCGTGCTTGCGCCCCATCTCGACCAGAGCGCGTTTGGTGGCGGCGATGGCGGCATCGGCTGCCTTGCGGGCCATCGTGGTTTTCGCGAGGAACTTCGGGCGGAAGTCCTCCACCGCCACCCCGTCATGATCACGCATCACGGACTTGGCCCACTTGCGGCCGGTGTCCTCCCGCTGCCGCGCGACCTTCTTGTGCAGCTTCGCGGCCTGTGCCTGCGCCTTCCGGTAGCCCTTGGATGCGGGCCGGCCCTTCGGACGCCGGCACCGGGCCATCATCCGCTGATAGCGGGCGAGCCCCTGCGCGGCCCGCTTGCCGTGCTCGGCATGCGGGAGATCGTAGGCGCCATCCGTGGTGGTGGCCGTCTCCTTCACACCCCAGTCCACCCCGAGCACCCGCCCCGTGAGGGCAAGCGGTTCGCTCGGCGCGGGGGCGACGAAGGACACATACCAGTGCCCGAGCGTGTCCTGGTACACGCGCACACTCGACGGCTCGGCCGGAAGAGCCCGCGACCACACCACGCTCACCACGATCTGGCCCGCAAGGTGCAGACGACCCTCCTTCAGACGGAAACCCCGCCGGGTGTAGTTCAGGCTCGGCCTGGCCTCCCGCTTCTTCTTCCAGCCGGGCATCCCGGCCCGGCGGTGCTGCGCAAGCCCGTCCTTGACGTCCTTCAACGCCTTCGCCCGCGACTTGGCGAAGTCCCGAATCACCTGCTGCTGCGGCACCGAGGCACCCTCGGCCAGCCACGGCATCACCCGACGCGCCTCGGTCAGCATCCTGTCCAACTGCGCCGGACCACACGTCAGCTTCTCGCCGGACTCCTTGGCTCGCTGGTGGACCTGCTTGGACTTGGCGACGCATTCATTCCAGAGCCACCGGCAGCGGTCCCACTCCGCTTCAAGTGCGCGCCGCGCGGTAGCCGACAGGCGCACACGAAAGGAGTACCGGGCATGCCCGGCCCCCTCCGTGGTCGCTTCTGTCGTCATGCATCCGAACCTACCTGGGAGGACTGACAGTTGAGACCCCCTTGATCGCCACGGGCTCGCTCACCTCGTCGCGGGTGGACGGTCTTTCGCCCTGGAGGCGAAACCCCTATTTCCTGTCCTGCTCCGCAGGAGACCGATTCCTCCCCCGCCTGAAGGCCGGGGCATCCTCGGAGGAACCCGGTGAACGGCCAGGGCGGATACACGCCCGAAGAGTCCCGTCTCACTACGGTGCCGGCCCTGCGCATCTACCCGCCGAGCCAGAAGGCGTCGGCGGACATCGCGTGGAACAAGCACGAGTGCGTCGGCCCCCACCATGCAGAACCTGCAGGTCGGCCCGGTGCCCGGCAACAGGTAGCAGCAGGCAGCCCGGTCGCGGCGGGGGCGCGGGGCCGTGCGCCCCTGCCCCGCTCTGCGGGAGGACGTCGGACGTCCGCGGCTCAGCCCGGATCCACCGGCTTGATTCCCGGTTGATCGTTTCGGGGTCGCGCAGGCCGTGTCGGGGCTGGGTTGGGGATTTGGGCATGGGGTGGTCGCGGATGGTGGCGGTGGTCGCCTGGCATGGAACGCGGAGGCCAGGGCGTCGGCGGCGCGGGTCAGATTGTGTGCCAGGGCCGACAGGGCGAGCCACGCGGCATTGGCCTGGAGTTTCGCGAACAGCTCGCGGAGCTTGGGTTCGGTGTTGGGCAGGCGCTTGTCGAAGGCTTTCTTCCCGGCCGGGGTGACGGCGGTGGCGTGGTGTTCGCCCTTGCCGACGTCCAGGCCGAGGAAGACGTCGATGTCGCCGGTGTCGATCACGTGCAGGCCCCTCCGCTCACGCTTTCGTCCGGCCTTGCCAGGGCACTGAGCTGCCACATCCACGTTACGGAGAGCTCTTCCGGCTCGGGTGAAGCCGGTGCTCAAGCCCCTCATCAGCGGTCCGTCGATGCCTTCGGACCCGGTGACACCACCCCCCGGATCATCAACAACAGGAGGGGGAAGTCATGCTGGACCCGAAGGCCGGAGACCCCGTTGCGGAGCCACGAAGTAGGTAACGGGGGACGCGCGCCCGAACGCGCGGGTCAGGCGACGCGGCCTGCCGGGCCCGGATCGTTGGGGTGCGGCTGCACGGCGGTGATCACCGAGACCATCCAGGGCCACAGCGGCAGGGTGCCGAGCACCTTCTCGTGCAGTTCCTGCTCGCCCGCGGCGCGCCACAAGCCGATGCTGCGCAGTTCGCCCACCGGGCGCCACAGCCTGACCAGGTGGCCGGCGGCGGCCAGTTCCCCGGCCCGGACGGCTTCGGCGGCACGGCGGCGGTCGACCTCGACCTGCGGGGTGTCCTCGGGGACGACAGTGGTGAGCTCGACCAGGAACTCCTTCATGACCTCTCCAATCTGCGGTGCTGCTGGGGCACTTGAGCGGCGTGGGCCCGTCAGTCGTCGGCGGCGACCCGGGAGACGTGGTACTGGCGGATCCGCCAGCCGTCGCCGTCGTGCAGAAGGACCAGCGACAGGTGCACGGACACCGCCCAGCCGTCTGGGTCGCGGAACGTGACGTCGGCGAAGCCGCCGGCCACGTCCTCGCCGATCCGGTAGCCCTGGACGTCCGCGACGTGGGCGCTACGCTCGGCCGACACGGCCTCGTAGTAGGCGCGTACGGCCTCCCGGCCGGAGATGACCACGGGCCCGAATCCCTGGAAGAGGGCGTCGGGGGTGAACAGGTCGGCCATGGCGGCCGACTGGTGGCCGTCGAAGGCGGCCTTCCAGCGGCCCAGCACCTCATGCATGGGATGGTTCGATGCGTCTGCACTCATGGTGATCAGCTCTCCTGGGGATGGGGTGCGCCGGAGGCGAAGGCGGCGCTGTGAAGGGAGTTGGCAGGGCCCGGCCCCGTCCGCTGACTCGGCGGCGGGCTGCCGGGGGCTGTCGCGGTTCCGTCCGGCAGAGTGGCCGCAGTGCGGAGTTCCGAATCCTAGCCGACCGGTCTAGTAAATGATAGCCGAGCGGTCGTATACTGCCCTCATGGGGCGCACCAGTGATGCCAAGGAGAAGATCATCAGTGCCGCGGAGTCGCTCATCGAGCTCCACGGCTATTCGGCGTTGGGCGTGGCCGAGATCTGCAAGGCGGCCGGAGTGCCCAAGGGCAGTTTCTATTACTTCTTCGAGTCCAAGGAGGCGCTCGCGCTGGCCGTGATCGACCAGCACTGGGCGGTCGAGCGCCGCGGGTGGACCGGCGTGCTGAACAGCGACGCGGAGCCGCTGGAGCGGCTGCGCCGACTATTCGAGCTGACGGAGGCGGCCCAGCTGACCGGCCAGCGGAACTGCGGAACCGTCTCGGGCTGCATGTTCGGGAACCTCACCCTGGAGATGAGCAACCAGACCGAGGCCATCCGCGCGCGCCTGCAGGGCATCTTCGACGCCCAGGTCGACATGGTCGGCTCCCTCATCGGCGAGGCCCGCGAACGCGGCGAGGTCGTCGTCAGCGACACCCATCAGGCCGCCCGGTCGATCGTCGCCCAGCTCGAGGGTCAGGTGCTCTTCGCCAAGCTCTACAACAACACGTCTCTGGCCGACACCTTGTGGACGAGCGCCCTGTCCCTGCTGGGCGCCCGCGCACCGCAGACGGCTGCCGAGGCCTGAGAACCGCGGGCGGTTCCGCCCGCGCAGGAGAGACACACATCCATGATTCCCGCATTCGCCGCTCTCGGGGTGAGCACGCCCGTTCTCACCCCGCCGATGGCCGGCGGCGCTGGTGACCGCGGCCGCCCGGGCCAGCGGCCTCGGATTCCTCGCCGGCGGGTCCCGCACGCCGCGTGCACCTGCCCCCGCAGACCATTCACCGGAATACCGCCTGTGAGGTCTCACATCAGTTGCGGTAACGGCTGAGCTCTGACCTGCTGCGCCGCAGATTGAGTGCGACGGCCGTCTGGCCTTGGTTCGGCGCTTCTGCAGGGTGTAACCAGGGGCACCGCGTCTTGAGTGAGACTGCCGCAGTTGCTGTGAGAATCCCTATGCCGCTCGCGGAACTGGCGCCGTCCACGAAGAAACGGCTGGCCCGGAGAGCGGTGATCCGGACCGCCGACCTGTGCCGCTCGAAAAGTCATCGTCGCTGGTCAAGCGATGTAGCGGTACTCATTGATCACGCCGCCGAGGATCCGGATCCGCAGCACTCGGCGGGTGTTGAGATGGTGCACTGCGGTGGTGGCCTGTTCCTTGGCGTCAGGCGGTAGTTGGCGACGGTGCGGGTGCCGAAAAGTCATCCGGCCTGCTCACGCCGCATGTTGGTACTCGCGAAGGGCTCCCCCGAGCCGATCTCGTCGACGGATCTCCAGGTGTCTGATCTGCCCTGGTTCGGAAATCGGTGCGGGCAAGGGGCGGAGTGGGGCGGCTTGATTCAGGGCTCGGTGCGGCCGGTGCCCGTTGTAGTACAACTCGAATTCGCGTAGGGCATGGAGCAGATGGCGCTGGCCCCAGATGAGGGTGCGGTCCAGCAGCTCACGCCGGCAGTTCTGTATCCAGCGCTCCATCACGGAGTTCATCCGCGGTATCCGGATGCCGCTGGTGACGATCTCCAGCCCGGCATCGGTCAGCACAGCGTCGAAGGCTCACCAGCTGGATTGGCGAAGCGTAGTGAACCTGTGGCAGGGTGCTGCGCGCACGCCCGGCGCCCAGGCGACGTCGGGCACCCTCCTCGGTCGGGTCTTGCGGCCCGGTCGACCAGCGTCCGGAGGGACGTGCCACGCGGGCTGGCGGCTCCTGTCGTTCAGTACCAGGGCACGAAGGCGATTGGCTCCCAAGGCTGAGTAACACTCAGACTCGCTAAGCCAATCAGAGACGCTGCCGTGAACGTGGAGTCCCGGTCGCGTATCAAGAACCTGGCCTTGCTGCCGGCGTCCTCCAAGTCCACGACGAGGTTGCGTCCGAGCTGCACGATCCAGTCCGCGGTGGGGTGTGCGGTGGCGCCCAGGATCCGGACGCGCCGGGAGGCATGCTCGATGACCGCGAAGACGTACAGGCGCGCCCCGGTCAGGGTGCGGGTCTCGAACAGGTCGCACGCGAGCAGCGCCTGGGCCTGGCTGCGCAGGAAGTCGGCCCAGGTCGTGCTCTGGCGTTCCGGCGCGGGCGGGATGCCGTGCTCTCGGAGGATCTCCCAGACGGTGGAGGCGGCGACCTTGATGCCCAGCACCGCGAGTTCACCGTGGATGCGGCGATACCCCCACGAGCCATTCTCGCGGGTCAGGCGCAGGACCAGGGCGCGGATCGAGCGGGCGGCAGGCGGGCGGCCACGTCGTTTCGGCACGCAGGTCGCGGCGTGGCATCGCTTGAGCAGGTCGCGGTGCCAGCGCACGATCGTGTCCGGGCGTACCAGCAGCAGGAGGTGCCGCAGTTTCTCCCCTCGGGAGGTGGTGGAGCGGGCCGGCGAGGACTGCGCGGTCGGTGTCGGTGAACGTGGGGCTGCCGACCTGGCGCTGCGGGACCAGTAACTGGTGTCGCAGCGCAAGGATCTCCACGTCCTTCTCTCGGTTGCTCGTCGTCAGCAGGCGCAGGAGCGTGAAGGTGTTGGTCGCGGCGAGGTAGGCCAGACGCAGCAGCACGACCGATCATGATGCCGTCCGTCCCTGCCCAGGCGAAGACAGCGGGGCGGCCGGCAGCCGCATCAGAGACGGCCGATCAAGGCCGTGACCTGGACGGATGATGTATCGGCACCCGCAGGACTCTGTCGCCCGATCCACGGATGGCGTGTGCGTGTCTTCCCGCGGGGCCTGGGGTCGAGGTTGAGGTCGGCGAAGTGGGTGCGGCGGGTGGTGCCGACGGGGCGCCCGGTGAGGTGGGCGTCGATGCGGTGGAGGTTGATCGCCGCGGCGCTGAAGACGTGGGCCAGGCCGGTCTTGGCCTGGCCTCGGTAACGGCTGCGACGGATGCCGGTGGCGCGGACGGCTTGGGAGATGGCCCCCTCGACGCCGGCGTGCTTGGCGTACCGCTGCTTCCAGGCGTCGGTGTTCTGCTCGGCGCGCTGGCGTTGGAGCAGTTCGTGCTCCTCGCGGGGGTGCAGAGTCAGTCTCCGGGTGAAGCCGTTGGTGCACGAGGTGCGGACCTTGCAGTTGCGGCAGTCCCACTCGGGGAAGATGACCACGGTGCGTGGCTGTCCGTCCATGCGGGTGCTGCCCCAGTAGCGGCTGGTGGCTCCCTTGGGGCAGATGGCGTACTGCTCGTCCCAGTGGATCTGGAAGTCGGTGAGCGCGAAGCCCGCGCTCGGTGCTGCGACGGCGGCATGGCTCGTGGTGGCATTTGCCGCCTACGCGATCACGCAAGCGGTCGGGTTCGCAAGCGACGAAGGCCCCCCACGGATGGGTAGCGAGGGCTGCCGAGAGATCACCGGTGGTGCCAGCCGTGGCATCCGTCGACCACCTACACCGGTGATCTCGAATCGGATGGGGCCTGGGTGCTGCAGCCCGCCCACCTGCCTGCCTCCGCCCGGGTCGACCGGGGCAGTCGGCGCCGGTGGCCCCGGCCCTCGCTGATGCCCGCGCGCAGGACAGTTCCAGCAGCGGTGGATCCGTGGCAGTGGGTACCCGCACGGGTGACGGGACTCCCTGAGGAGATGACTCCATGCTGTTCATCGGCCTGCTTCTCCTTGCGGGCGTCGGTGCCTTCACGGCGCTCGCCATCGCAGACAACCTCTCCGGCGGCCCCGAGTACACGGTGTCGCTGCTCGGCCACGACATCGCCACCATGAATACCCTCGAGATCTTCAGCGCCGGGCTCGCCCTGGCCCTCATCTTCTGCCTGGGACTGGCCCTCCTGACCGGCTCGGCGTCACACCGCCGGCACGCCCACGGGGGCCCACGGCGGCTCGGCACCCGGGGCATCGGCTAGCAGCAGGCCCAGTAAGGCGGTTTCGCAATGGTTCACCCAGCCGATGAGTTCGGCGCGGGCTACGCGGACCAGATCCATGCGGAGCTGTGGTGGGTACAGGCAAAGGCCCGGTTGATCTGTTCGAGTGAGCGAAGGGACTGGGCCCCACAGAATTCGCCCCGGGCGGGGATCAGTGTCTGCGGGGCGGGACGCACCGGCCCTGACAGGACGAGCAAGAGGCGGATGCGCGATAGGGCACGGCGGAAATGTGATCGCGGAATTGATGGCCGACCACCGGGAGGTCGAAGAGATCTTCGCCCGGATCCAATCCATGACCGGCCAGGGTCAGGAGCTGCGTGACGTTGTGGACGAGGTCACCATCGAGCTGGTGCGGCACTCGGTCGCCGAGGAGCAGTACCTGTACCCGGCGGTGCGCGAGCACGTCGAGGACGGCGACCGGATCGCGGACAAGGAGATCGCCGATCACAGTCGTGTCGAGAATCTCCTCAAGGAGTTGGAGAAGACGAACGCCGACGACCCCCACATGAGCCCGCTGCTGCAGCAGCTCATGGAGGAGGTGGCCGACCACGTCGAGGACGAGGAGAACAACCTCTTCCCTCTGCTGCGCCAGGCCTGTTCCTCCGAGATGGACGCCTGGGCAGTCAGGCCGGATTCACTCAGTACATGACCGACCTGCGCACCGAGCAGAAACGCAAGCGCAACCTGATGAAGATCCTGGACCAGCACCGCCTGTGAGACCAAGGCCACCCACGCACCGGCCGCCCCCACGGATGCGTAGACCCCCTCATCGAGGCGGCGCACACCTTGTGCGCGCGCCCGGCGGCCTCACGCTTCGGCGGACAATAGCCGGCCGTCCGAGAGAGCAGCAGGCAACCGCCGCACCACCTCGAATATGTCGCAGACGACATATAGCGTTGCGGTGTGGATGCGCTCTTCACCATCGAGCTCGAACCCGAGGTGCGGGACTGTGGAGGCCCTGCCGGCCAAGCACTTCCTCAAAATCGACGAATACGTCGGACTGCTCGCGGAACACGCCGCCGCGCTCGGCGAGCCCTACGCCCGCCACCTCGGCGACGGAGTCCGGGAGCTGCGCCCGACCCTCGACGGTGCTGCCATACGCATCACGTACTGGCTCACTCCGAACCGCACCGCGGTCCTGCTGACCGTCTTCCGCAAGACAAGAATGCGGGAGGATACCGAGGTCAGGCGCGCCAAACTCGCACAAAAGGTCTGCGAGGCCGAACACGGCCTGGCCCACGAGGAATTCATCCGCACCATCGAGGAAGGAGAGGTAGAGCAATGAGCCACAGCCGCTGGAAGACCCTGCGCGAGCGGAAGCTCGCCGAAGGCTTCACCGAGCCGGAAGACGTGGCCGAGGCCCGTCGCGAGATCCGGCTGTCCATGGCCCTGGCGAAAGCCGTGTATGACCGGCGTACCGAGCTCGGGCTCACCCAGACCGAACTGGCCGACCGCGCGGGCCTCACCCAGGCGAAGATCTCCCGGATCGAAGGCTCCGACACCGTCCCTACGCTGCCGCTCCTGGCCAAGCTGGCCAAGGCTTTGGACGCGGCCCTGAACATCGCCCTCGACAATGACGACACCCAGGTGACCTTCACCGCGCACCGCACCGACGCAGCCTGAGCGTCCTGAGCACCTTCCCACTCTGTGGGTGTCGAGTATTGCCTCCGCGCAGGTCAAGCTGCATGTGCGTATGCGTGGAGGATGCCGCCGAGTCGATCACGTCGATGTACTGAGGGTGAGGGTGATGTGGGCGCGAGGGTGGGCACGTCGGCCTGTGATGCGGACATGCGACGCCGGGTAGAGCGCCGGCTCGGTGGCGAACGCGTCGCCGAGCGCGCGGGCGCGCAGTTCGACGCCTTCCTGCGGGGGGCTGCCGCCGGCGGGGATCCCGCAGGGGTGACGCCGAGGCAGTTGGGCCAGTAGCCACCACAGGGCGAGCGCGGTGATGAGGATGAGGGCAGCGATGACTGCGGGCCACCACCATCAGCCCTGGCTGCTCCAGCGGGCCCGGTCGGCGAAGCTGAGCAGGCGGGGCAACGGCGAGGACCGGCTCCACATCGCATCGACCGCGTTGATCACTCTGACAGCTGCAGCCGCAACTCCGGTCGCACACGTGGTCTCCCCCGTGGTCTCCACCCTCACCGGCGCCGTGACGGGAGTCGCGGTCAACGCCCTGATCCTTCCAGCGACGCACCTGGCCCAGTCGGACGCCGCCGTCCGCCGTCTGGCCCGCTGCACCGGCACGCGGCTGCAGGACATGGGCAAAGGACTGACGCAGGAACGGTCCTCAACTCACGCCTCCATCTGGCTGGAGCGGGCACGCCACCCGGAGCGAGAGGTCTTGGAAGCACGGGAGGAGGTACAAAAAGCCGCGGAGAGTCTGCGCTGGAACGTCCGGGCCGGGACGCGAAGACACCACATGATCCCCCTCCACGAGGGCGCTCTGGAGGTGCTGCACACGGCGTCGTACCAGGTGCGAGGCATCGCAGGACTCTGGCCGACAACCTCGATCACAACGCACACCCCGACTTGAGGCGGGGCTTCGCCGTCCGATACGCCCAGGCCCTCGATCTGGCAGGGCAGGTGTTCATCACGTACGCCGGGATCGGGGCGGCCGGCTCGGCCCAAGCCGATGCCCGAAGGCAGTTGCGCACCCTGATCGAGCGCGTGTCGTCCTGGCATGCCAGGACGACTGACCTCATCGAACACGGAGCACTGGGCAAGCTGGATGCGTGGCATGTCTATGGATCGCTCGTCGCCGACATGGAGCGTCTGCTGACCGACCTGGACCACACCAAGCCGGCCCGCACCGCGGGGCCCGCTACCTGACCCACCCAGCGGGCG
The DNA here is from genome assembly GCF_050936285.1 of Streptomyces sp. CA-106110. NCBI lineage: Bacteria > Bacillati > Actinomycetota > Actinomycetes > Kitasatosporales > Streptomycetaceae > Streptomyces > Streptomyces sp. CA-106110. The sequence continues at coordinate 934,899 of NZ_JBNJNB010000002.1, forward strand.
ACCGTCATCCACGGTTCAGGCGTCGGAGTTGGGTTGGTTGCGGGCGGCGGCGTAGGCCTGGGTGGGAGTCATGTTGATGCCGTTGAACTGGACGGTTTTGAAGGGGCTGACCTGGGCGCAGGATGTGGACTGGTCGGCGGTCTGGGCGTGGGCGTTGGAGACGGCGGCGTGGGTGTCGGCGGGGGCCGGGGAGGTGCTGTGGCCGCTGCCCGTGGGGTAGGTGGTACCGGTAGGCCAGTCGCCGCCGATGACAAGGATCAGGCCGCTGCTGGTGGTCTGTTTGAGGTGGGAGGTCGGCAGGCCGAGGGCGTCGGCGACGGCTTGGGCCTGAGGTTTTTGGCCGGTGCCGTAGGTGAGGATGGTGGCTTGGGTGGTGGGGGCGTTGGCGGTGGTGGTTTTCTGGCTGAAGCCCTTGCCGGTCAGGGCGGTGGCCAGCTGGGATGCGCGGCCGGGGATGCTGGTGCCGTTCTCGATGGTGACGGCGATCCGGGCGGGGTCAACGGGCCCGGCGGTGGCAGAGGCCGCGGCGGACTTCTCGCCGTCGGAGCCAGTCAAAGACTGGTCGTTGGCGATGGTCGCGAACAGTGACTTTGACCCAGTATCTGGCACTACTCGGTTACTGTTGTTGGGGTCGGGGGCGGTCTGCATGGTGGTGAAGGTGATCCGCTTTGAGGGCACCTTGTTCAGGTCGGTGGCCAGGCCGATGAGTTTGTTGATGCTGCCCAGGCCGTTGTCGACGGTGAGGGCTTTGGTGGCGGCGTCGGCGAGGCCGTAGACGGCGGTGGGGTCGGTGAGGGTGCCGGCGCTTTTGAATTTGCGGATCATGGCGCCGAGGAAGAGATGCTGGGCGTAGGTGCGGTCCAGGTCGCTGCCGACGCCGAAGCCGTGGCGGGAGCGGACGAACTCCAGGGCCGCGACCCCCTTGAGGGTGTGGGTGCCCTTCGACAGCTTCAGATGCGAATACGTGTCGTACACGTTGTCGCTGACGCACACGGAGACGCCGCCGACCGCGTCGGACATGCTGACGACGCCGGAGAAGTCGAGCTTGACGAAGTGGTCGATGGGGATGCCGGTGAGCTGGTGGATGGTGGCGACCTGGCAGGCCGGCCCGTAGAACAGGGCGCTGTTGATCTGCCCGTAGTAGCCGCGCGTGCTGTGGTGCGATGTGGGGTCGGTGCAGGCCGGCACCTGGGTCATGGTGTCGCGGGGGATGCTCATGACGGTGGTGTTGGAGCGGTCGGCGGCTATGTGCACGACCATCTCCACGTCTGCGTTCCCCTTGCCGGTCTGCACGCCGGTCTGCGAGCAGCCGCCGCCGAGTTTGCAGTCGGTGGCGCTGGTGCGGCCGTCGGTGCCCATGACGAGGATGTTGATGGGGGTGCGGTCGAGGGCATCGGGTTTTTCGCTGCCGCCGCTGCCATCGAGGGCGACGCTGTTGATGTTGCCGTTGAGGCGGTGGTAGAACCACCACCCGGCGCCGCCCGCGGCCAGCACAACGACGGCCAGGCATATCCCGGCGATCCGCAGGGCCCGCCTGCCTCGGCGCCTCGGCCGAACACGGTGCCGCGTCCGGGCACGACGCCGCGAGCGGCCGCGGTCGACGAACCGGGAGGCCGCCCGCGCGGCGGCTCGGCCGCCTGGGGGACGCCCGTCGACGGGCTTGTCCGTACGTCGGCGGGGCACCTGGGTGGCACGGCGGCGTGTGGCCCGGTCGGCGGAGCCATCCCGCAGGTCACTCATCTCCCACTCCCACGAATGGTCGGGCCCAGTAGGCCGTTGGGTGTGGCCAGGCGTGTGTGGCCGTATCCGTCAGGCGAAGTGGGACGTCAGCTTGCCCGGCTCTGCCATCACACCCCGAAAGACGGCGTGCCGGTATCCGCCCCAGCTGCTCAGGCTCGATCGGGCCGGCTTGCGCCGTTCGTGCCGGCCAGGCCGACGGGCCGGGCAACTCCTCACCACCGTCCAACACCGCCTTGCACACGGCTTGCACGCCGCAGACCACGCCCGGCCCGCAGGAGCACCACGATGCAAAGGCGGCGGGGACACTGCAGTCCCGGGGTCATTTCGGCATGGCCGGTGCCAGGCGCCGCCTGCGACACCGGACGGGCCGAAGTGACGCGCGCCTTCCTTCACGACACGAGGCGGCGCCCCCTTTTCAAGGTTTGACCAATCACATCACGGCGGCTGTTACCGGACCGGGTTCACGACGGAACCCGCCACCTTGGTCCGCACAGCTGCGAGGAGTTCAGACAGCGGCGTGCGAGCGTCCGATGAACAGACGTGGCCAGGGCCGCGCTCGAAATGGACTGTTGGCGCTGTGAATCCGGTGGTGACCGCGCCGAAGGCCGGCACCGCTGGAGGGGCGAGGAGAGCAGCCAGCACCGCAGCTGCCACAGCGCCTATTGACCGTTTGCGCATCAAAGTGTCCCTGATGAGAAGACGTCCCCTTTTCAAGGGCGCTCCGTAACGGACATCTGGTGAACCTCCCCGGCCTGAAGGACTCCGTTGGGATATCCGCAATCCGGTGATGGCGGATATCCCAACGGAGTCGTAAACGCCCGGGCTTGCGCTCAAGAGGAAGGTCAAACGTGCATACCTGTCAGTGCAGGGCGGGGAGCGGGTTGAGGTCTGCCCGCACAGCGAACGCCTCGTGCACCGAACACTCGCCACGGACGCCTTGACGACGTCCGTGCGTGACGTTCATAAGACATGTCAGATCATCGACAGGCGCAGGGACTTCTGCTGGTCTGCGAGGTGCTTCACAGTCGTGCGCAGTCCCGATGTCGTTTCATGACGTCCGGAGTTGCTCTCGTTCAGTCTGGAGAACTCGATGCGCATACGGCGCTATCCCGGCGCGCTGGTCACAGCGGTCGCCGCGCTCGTCGCTGCCTCGGCGACACCGGCCTTCAGCGCGGCCACGCCCAACAGCAGCGCGCTCACGGTCCAGCCGGTGACATCCGACGCCGCAGGCCGGTCATCCCATACCGTCACCTTGGTGACCGGCGACCGGGTGACCGTGACGCCGGGCCCGTTCGGCAAGCCCGGCTACACCGTCGAGCCCCACGACGCCAAGGCCAAGTACGGTTTCCACAGCTACGACGACCTCAAAGGGAACCACTTCGTCATCCCGGACACCGCGGAACCGTACCTGGGACGGATCCTCGACCCGCAGCTGTTCAATGTTACGCAGCTGCTGAAGGACGGCTACGGCGACTCGGCCGACGTGCGGACGCCGATCCGCCTGACCTTTCCCGCGGGTACTACCCCGACGGCGTCACGCTGACGTCTGTCCGTGCAACGTCGGCGGACGGCTACATCACCCCTGATTCCGGAGCACGGTTCGCGGGCGCTCTGCGGGCGCAGATCGCCGCGGACGTCAAGAACAACTGGCACAAGGGGGCGTTCCTCGGCGGCGTGTCCGCGGTGGCGTTCGCCGGCCCGGTCGACGCACCCCAGGTCACCCCGCACTACCCCATGCGTACCGTGCAGGTCCATGTCATCGACAAGGACGGCAATCCGGCTCCCTTCGCAATGTTCTCGATGTACAACGTGGACGATGTGTTCCGGGGCACGACGCCGTTTGCCTTCGCCATCGACGGTGAGGGGCGGGTGAGCCTGCCGGAGGGCAACTACAGCGCCCAGATGCTCTTCTACGACCGCGGTAGCGACGGCCTGATAACCGCGCAGCGTCTGGTGTCGGTTGCGGACTTCAAGGTGGGGCCGGCCGACGGAACCACGCCCAGCATCACTCTGGACGAACGCACTGCAACCACGCAGGTGACCGCGTCCACACCGAAACCGTCGGAGTACAAGAGCATGTCCGTCGCCTGGGTCCGGCACGACGTCGCTCACCCGGATCTCGCTATCGGGCTTGCTGACCTAGCCGGCGGCGTTCCCTACTATGTGAGCGCCGATCAGAAGGCGCAGGTGGGGACGCTGGGATTGGCGGTCGGATATCACGCGGCGGCTCCGGGGCCTGACAGCACCTACTCGTACGACCTGTACTACGAGCATCACGACGGGATCCCGGCCGACCTGCACTACAAGCCCAGCAAGGACCAGCTCACGACAATCGACAACCGGTATCACAGGGATGTCCCGGGCCTCGACGCGGCGTTCACCAGTATCGCGACGGGCTACGTACCGGGGGGCACGTTCGTCGGCGGCGACCAAGTCCAGGCACCCGGACATCACACCGACTACTACACGAAGGTCCCGAACGCCCTCATCCAGGTGCAGGTCCAGCCGACGGCGCCCGGGTACGGGGCTGAAACAGCGGGCTTCGCCGGTGACTGGAAGCCGCTGCCAATGAAGAATTCGCACGCGGACTGGATGCGCGGCACACACGTGCCCACCTTCAACGCCGACACCGACGGCTACTGCTACGGATGCCGCAGCGGGGGCAGCATGGTCTTCGCACCGCTGCAGGAGGGCTACCCGGACAACTACGACAGCACCTACTATCCGTGGTTCGTCAAGCCGCACCTCAGTCTGGACGTCGACGGCACGCAGATCTACGCCGGTGACAGCGCAGGGGTGCTCGTCAGCGGGATGCCGGACGAGGCCCACAGCATCCGGGCGGTCTACGACCGGACGATGACCGTTCCCAACGAGCTCCACGGCACCCAGGTCCACACGGAGTGGACTTTCACCTCCGCCAAGCCCGACGCGAGCGGAATCCCGAGCGACCATTACTGCCCCACCGGCAACAGCGACCCCTGCGCAGCACTCCCGGTGCTCACCACTTCCTACCGGATCGTGGGCGCCGGCCTGTCCGGCCAGGCGGAGTCCGGCCACACCGTGCTCGACCTGACGGTCGCGCACCAGCGCTACGCGGACCAGACCCCGATCCGCACGGTGCAGGCAGAGGTCTCCTTCGATGGAGGCGCCACCTGGCACAAGGCCGAGGTGAAGGCGACCCGCGCAGGCCACTACAGCGCCGACTAGTTCACCCCGCGGTCGGCCATCGGCACCATGCCGACCCTACGTGTCAGCGCCATCGACACCGCCGGCGGCTCCATCACCCAGACCGTGCAGAACGCCTACACCGTGACCGCCCGGCACTGACGCCTTCGGGCCGACAACCACTCGCCCCACTGCTACCGGTCCGCCCTGCCCGGGGGAGGGCGGGCCGGTGATGTCCCGGGTTTCCTGAGGAGATGACATGATACGTCGCCTGCTGAGTACGTTCACCGTCACCGCGCTCTTTGCGGCTCTCGCCGCCGCAGTGCCGACCACCGCCGACGCACTTCCCACCAAGGCTGCTCCGCACGCCCCGACCGGCACGGTCGCCCACGCATGCGGCGCCGCCAGGAGCGGCAAGGCCGCCTGCCTGGCCCAGTACCGCACCGACATCCACGGCGGACGCGGTCTGCGGGGGCCGGCAGCACACGCCCGCCCCGGCACGCAGGCCGCCGGCCTGCCCTCCGGCTACGGACCGGCCGACCTGCGCTCGGCCTACAAGCTCCCCTCGACCGGCGGCGCCAACCAGACCGTCGCCATCGTCGACGCCTACGACGACCCCACTGCCGAGGCTGACCTCGCGGTGTACCAGCAGACCTACGGCCTGTCCGCCTGCACCACCGCCAACGGCTGCTTCCACAAGGTCGACCAGCGAGGCACCACCACCTCCCTGCCCGTCCCCGACCCCGGCTGGTCCCAGGAGATCTCCCTGGACGTGGACATGGTCTCGGCAACCTGCCCCGGCTGCCGCATCCTGCTCGTCGAAGCCGACTCCTCCTCCTACGAGGACCTGGCAGCCGCGGTCGACACCGCCGTCCGCCTGGGGACGACGGAGGTGTCCAACAGCTACGGCGGCCCCGAATACTCCGGCATCATGGACATGGCCAGCCACTACAACCACCCCGGCGTCCCGATCCTGGCCTCATCCGGCGACTCCGGCTTCCAAAACGAAGCCTCCTACCCGGCCTCCCTCAGCAGCGTCATCTCCGTCGGCGGCACCTCACTGACCAAGGCCGCCAACGCCCGCGGCTGGACCGAAGCGGCCTGGGGATCCCCCAACGGCACCCACGGTGCCGCCGGCAGCGGCTGCTCCGCCTGGATCGACAAGCCGGCCTGGCATAAGGACCCCCACTGCGACATGCGCACCGTCTCGGATGTCTCCGCGGTCGCCGACCCGCTCACCGGCGTCGCCGTGTACGACACCTACGGAATCGGCTCCCACGCCGGATGGCTCGTGTTCGGAGGCACCAGCGCCTCCTCACCCATCATCGCCGGCGTCTTCGCCCTGGCGGGCAACGGCAGCCAGATCAATGACGCGTCCTACCTCTACGCACACGCCGACAAGCTCTTCGACGTCACCAGCGGCAGCAACGGCTTCCCCAACGGCGGCTACGACTGCGGCGGCGACTACCTGTGCAACGCCCTTCCCGGCTACGACGGCCCCACCGGACTGGGCACCCCCAACGGCCTCGGCGCCTTCTGACACCGCAACTCACCAGCCCAACAAGCACAGCAGGACAGGTACACACTCCTGGAAACAGCGACATAACAACGTGTGGCCCCGTCCCCCAGGACCGGGCCACACGCCTTGACCGCCCTCTCCGCACCCGATCAGCGGCCGCAACCGGCGCCCTCGCGCGGCACAACAGGAGTCGCGCCTGCGTGCGCGTGCGGTCCAGGGGCTTGCCTGACCCACGCGGCCCCTGACTGCGGTTGGCATCGCGCGGGGAGGTTCAACGGAGAGTCCTGCCGCACGTGGCTGCGGGGGAACTCACTGCGTGTGTGCTCGTCTCAATCCGCATCTGCGGCGACGTCACGCAGGACGGCGGCCACACCGTATACATCCCCGCGGTCATCGTGCAGGAGCGTGGCGTGGAACTCGACGGACAGGCGCGTGCCGTCCTTGTGCACCGCCGGTGCGGCCGCGAGTTTGCCCGGCTCGGCCATCACGCCCCGAAAGACGGCGTGCCGGTATCCGTCCCAGTGGGCCGCGCGGAGCTCCTGAGGAACGATCAGGTCCACCGGCCGGCCCACGGCTTCCTCGGCGGAGTAGCCGAACATCCGGGCAGCACTCGGGTTCCATCTCCGGATGACACCGCTGCGGTCCGCCACGATCACAGCTTCCACTGCCTCGTGAAGGACATCCCGCGCGTAGGAGGCCGGGAGTTCGCCAAAGGGCTCGGTGGTGCCGTCAGCCGTCGCCGGCACAGTGGGGCGGGTGGGCGGTGCATCGGTCATGGCTGCTCTCCTTCATCCCGGGGCCGGCCCGGCGCGGGCAGTGCGCCGGGCCGGTGCGGTGCGGCCCTGCGGGGCTGCCGTCACGAGCGGGCGGACGCGCCAACGTTCGCGGCGGTGAACCCGAGGTCGGTCTGCCCGGTCATGGCAGTGCCCGGTCGCCCGGTCCGCGGCCCTTCCCCACGAGCGCCGCTCAGGCTCGATCGGGCCGGCTTGTGCCGTTCGTTCCGGCCAGGCCGACGGGCCGGGCAACTCCTCACCACCGTCCAACACCGCCTTGCACACGGCTTGCACGCCGCAGACCACGCCCGCCCGGCATCGCAGAGGCACCACGATGCAAACTCGGTGCAAAGGCGGCGGGGACACTGCAGTCTCGGGGTCATTTCGGCGGGTGCCAGGCGCCGCCTGCGACACCGGACGGGCCGAAGTGACGCGCGCCTGCCTTCACGACACGAGGCGGCGCCCCGTTTTCAAGGTTTGACCAATCACGTCACGGCGGCTGTTACCGGACCGGGTTCACGACGGAACCCGCCACCGTGGTCCGCACAGCTGCGAGGAGTTCGAGATGCGCAAGCTTGCTTCACTGTCCATAGCCACCGCCCTCGTTGCCGCAGCAGGTGCGACGGTCGTCGCCGCACCGGCCGCCGGGGCGGCAACTACGCCACACGAGACCACACTCGCCGGCGGTTCCGCGGGGGCATCCAAGCAGACCTCGCAGGACACGGTGAAACTCATTGAGGGCTTCTACGCCGCCTTCGCCAAGGGCGACATTCCCGCCGCGCAGAAGTTCGTCACCGACGACTTCATCATGCACGTGCCGGGCAAGGGCCTCAACGCCGGAGAATACTGGGGGAAAGAAGGCCTTCGAGAGTTCATGGGCCACATCCTGGGCTACAACGGCGGCACCTTCGAACTGAAGGTCCCGCACTTCGCGGTGAACGGCGACACCGCCTTCACCCGCGAGATCGTCACCCTCAACCGCAAGAAGGACCCGGCGAAGATCTGGACGCTGCGCTTCACCATGCAGTACAAGATCAAGGACGGCCGGGTCTCGGAGGCATGGACCATGCCCGAGGAGCAGGACGTCTACGACGCCTACTGGACACCCTCCCTCGACACGCCCCGCGGCACACCGGCCTCCTCCCAGCCGGCGCCCGCACTGCCCGACGGCGCGCACGCCATCTCACCCAAGAACACGGGCTTTTTGAACACCTTCTACAACACGTTCTGGAGCGGAGACCTCAACGGGATCCACCGCATGGTCTCGGACAACGTCGAAGTACGCATCCCCGGGCACTCCGACATCTCAGGCGTGTACAAGGGATGGGACGGCTTCCTCACGTTTCGCAAGCGGGTGATGGCCACCGTCGGAACCCGGTACAAGCTGGACGTCTCCGCGATGGCGGGCGACAGCGCGGGCGGATTCGCGCGCGAGTTCATCCGGATGAACCGTCCCTGGGATCCGGAGGTCAAGTCGGTGGACGTGACCATGTACTACACCATCCGCCACGGAAAGATCGTGAAGATGGAGGACGTTCCGGTGGACACCAACGCCTGGCAGGACTTCTTCACGAACCCGCATAAGGCAAAGTAGCCCCCGGCCGTGCAGCGTCCGGGGCCGGCAATGCGGTTGCCAGCCACGGGCGTTCGTGGCCGAACGGGGGCCTACCACGGCGGGCGCAATGAGGTGGCCGGCTACCGGCGGCCACGTCTGCCGGGCGGGGCGCGGGGGGCGAGGACACGCCTGGGCTGGTGCGCCACGGCGTCTGCAAAGCCGCCAACCCCACAGTCAGCACGGCAGGTTGCCGGTTCGGCACCATCCGCTGGGCGGCGTGCGAGAACAGGTCTGGGGCCGGGCTTTGCCCCGTGGGCGACCGGCGTCGGTGGCACTGGAGGTGCGGTCCAGCAGCGTTCGTACAACCCAGTGCCGGGCCAGGGCATGGCACACATGCCCGTGTGAGCCGCTGTTGACCACACAGGTTGGCAGGGCGATCGCGTCGACTGCCTCAGCAGCCCCTCGGCCTGTTCAGCGTCCACGGATCTGCGGTGAACTGCTCGAACTGCTCCTATTAGATCGCGGCCCTCTTCTGCCCGACCCGAACGGCGACCTGCTCGCGGACTCGCTCGCCCCCCCGCCTCGCGTCGCGTCCGAGGCGGTAACGGCACGAAGGGCGTCGTGCCAAAGACGATCCGGAAGCCAGCCGGAAGATCCGCCCTGCCGGACGAATGCCGTCCCACTGAAGATCTCGGCAATGGTTCCTATTCCGACTCGGCGGCAGGGCGCAGCAGCGTCGTCAGTGCGTTGTCCATGGCCGTCTTGATCTGCGGCGAGTCGATCATGGTGTTGAGGGAGATGGTGACCTGGCGGCTGTGGTCGGCGGTGGTGTAGCTGTAGGTGGTGTATCCCAGGGTTCCGCCGGTGTGACCGTAGGCCGTGCCGTATGCCGGGTCGGTGATGCGGTCGAGTCCGAGTCCATAGGGCGACTGGTTGGGCAGTGGCTTGACGTCCTGCATCTGGCGCAGCAGGGCCGGCGGCAGCAGCTTTCCGCCGATGAGTGCGCTGAAGAAGCGGTTCAGGTCGTGGGTGGTGGAGATCAGCGAACCGGCCGTCGACGCCGCCGACATGTTCTCCTCGGTGACGTCGATGCGCGGGGAGCCCGGGCCGTTCATGCGTATGTAGCCGTGGGCGTGCGGGCCCGGGATCCGGACGGAGTTGTCCGGGAAAGACGTGTGGCGCAGTCCCAGGGGCCCCAGGATCCGGTCGGTGATCTCCTGCTCGGCGCTCTTGCCGGTGACCTTCTCGATCAGCATGCCGAGCACGATGTAGTTGGTGTTGGAGTAGTGGCCGGCAGTGCCCGGCGCGAAGTAGGGGGCGTGCCGGAAGGCTTCGGCGAGCAGTTCCTGGGGCGTCCAGTTACGGAACCGGGTCTTGTACATCTGTTCCAGGCTGCCGCCCCAGAGGGAGTCGGTGTAGTTGAACAGTCCGCTGCGATGGCTGAGCAGTTGCCGGACGGTGATGTGCTTCCCGTTTGGCACCAAGTGGGGCAGGTAGCGCTCGATGGGTGCGTCCAGGCGCACCTTCTTCTCTGCCACGAGCTGCAGCACGGTGGTGGCGACGAATGTTTTGGTGTTGCTTCCGGCGCGGAAGCGTCCGTCGACCGACGGGAGTTGGCGGTGGTGCAGGTTGCCCCTGCCGCTGGTGCCGGTCCATATACCGCGGACGTCGTGTACCTCGGCGATGACGCCGGGCACGCCCGCCGCGACGACGTCGTCCAGGGCCTTGTGCCACGCGAGGTGATCGGCGACGCCGGGCCGGTGAGCAGCAGCACCGTACGTGGCGGCAGCCGCGGGAGGGGCCGAGTCGGCGAAGGCGGGAACCGCCGCGGGCACGGCCAGGGCACCCGACAGGACGGTGGCGGCGGCAAGCAGGGGAAGGCGCATGAAGAAGCCTCTCGCGTACAGGGGTTGTCCGGTTCACAATCCACACGCGCCACCGCGCCCGCCCCAGAGCCGGGCGGGAGACCGGCTGATCACCCGATCTCCCGCCCGGACGGCGGGCGCCGCCCACGGGGAAGCGACGCACCATCCAGCCTCGTCGGCGGCTGCCGTGGTCACCTCAGCCGCGTGGCCGATGCTGCGTCTCCCCCCAACAGGTGAGCGCCCCGCAGCGGTGGTTCTTACGGCGGACCAGGCAGCAGCCGCCCGCGAGCCAGAGTGCCGGCCGGGCCGCACAATGAATGCCTGATATGTGGCATGTATGACCGCTTTGGGCAGCGACCCCCGTGCTGGGTCCGCGAGCTAAGAGTCATCACGTAATGCTGTGATGCCCGTCCGGTGTCTGTGCGGAGGGAGGTGGCGCGCCTGGGTGGCGCTGGTCCGTACAGCCGGCTGTTCCGACGTGGGCCTTGTGCCGCTTGCTTGCGGGGCGGGTCTCATTCGGGGTTTGTCCGGTACCGGGCGGTGGTGTTTTGCCGAGCAGAGGCCCACGGGGGCCGGGAGTTTCCGGCTTGTGGGCTGCCGCGTGGGTGCGGCCCCGTGCGGGGCGGGCACCGCGCTGCGGTTGACTCGACAGGGCCTCTTGCAGCCCTTCATGGAACACGATCTGTGTGGTGCGCGTCTGGACGGTGTCCAGGCGCGCGGTGCTGGGGTCGTCTGGGTCAGCGACACGGACGTGGGCGCCCAGGGCGGCGGAGATCATGTCCCGATCGCCGACGAGCCCGCACGCGCAGGTGTGGATCCGGTCGGCGAGGGTTTTGGTGACCTTCTCGCCGCAGAAGCATGTCTGGGACAGCTTGGTGGTGAAGGTGGAGGCACGGAGGATCCGCCCGCCGGTCTTCTCGCACTCGCGAGCTATGGCGGTGATGAGTCTGCCGGGTGTGGTGGCCTGCAAGGTTTTGCCCCACAGGTGGTACCAGGTGCGGATGTCGCAGTCCTCAACGGTGAGGTTGGCGCCGTGGTCGGCGATGATGTCTTCGGCTATGCGTCGGGCGCGGTGGTCTTTCGCCGCGGCCGCGGTCGCGGCGGCTTCGGAGAGCCGGGCCCGGTTGAGGCGGTAGCCGACCGAGAGAACATCCCGCCGGTACGCCTGCTTCGGGACTCCCGTCTTGTTCGCTGCGCGGGCACCGCCCGGCACCTCGACGACCCGCTCGGGCAGGCTGGCGGCCGCACGTCGCTCAGCCCGGGCGTGCTGCCGCTTCGACGGCCCGTACTGGCCGGGGTTTGATGCCCTGCGGGAGCGGTCCAGGGCGCGTTTGCGGCCACGTTCCTTGCGCCGGGCTTTCGCCAGGGCGGCGCATTCGTCGTCGCAGAGCTCAATGCGGGTCGCCTCGATAGCGCCGTGGGCAGGGTCGAAGGTGGCCGGGAACGAAACGACGGACACGTTGGAGACGTTGCCATCGACCCCACCGACCCGTTCCAGGTCAGCCGCTGCGGCTCGCCGAGCTTTCGTAGCGGGAGATGCGTAACCGCCGCAGAGGGCCATCAGGTGGGCTTCGTACGCCCACCCGCCCGGCGCGGACGCGTCACGACGTCGCACGAGGTCAATCTTGTGCCACGTCTCCGGGTTGTTCAGAAAGTGCAGCAGACGCGGCCAGCGGCCGGAGCCGGACGGCAGCCGTACGGGCAAGACCAGGTCGCCGCGGCTCGAATCGGCGCCCCCGGTGAACACAATCGCCAGGGGCCCGGTGTGGTCCCACCACGTCGCGGCTCGCGTCTTCGGTTTGCCGTCGGCTGTCACCTCGCCCGTCGCAATTCGTCCCGCAGGCCGCGACGGTGCAGGCATACGCCTGGGCTGCTCGAGAACACGCGCCCCCGAGGGGAGCACGGCGGCCTGCTCAGGCGTGGTAACGGTTGGTGCAAGATTGCGGTGCCGGTAGGCGGCCAGGTGCCCGGCGAGCGTGCCGTGCAGGCGGAACGTCTCCCACTTCCGGCCCGTGGTGTGCGAGCGGGCCCGGCCGGGGATACGGGTGTAGTCCCACCACCGGCCCACGCGTGGCCGCCCGTGCCGACGGCCGGAGAAGTCCGGGAACAGGTGCCGACTCACCGACGTCTCAAAAACCTCATCGGCCTGGTGCATCACCAGCGCTTTGGTGACGTGATGGCCCAGATGCTTGGACTTTTCCATGTGCCGGTAAGCGCGACGTTCCATCCCCTCCCGGGACAGGCCAAGCTCAAGACGCCACGCCTTCGCGTCCGCCGCACGGCGGACATCACCCGCCCAGTACGCATCGACTGCGTCCCGGGCATTCCGCTGCAGCGCACGCTTGACGGACCACATCGCCGAGTACAACTGCTCGGCCCGGTGTCGAGTGCCGGGGTCGTGAACGTCCAACGGGAGGCGGATCACCGCAAGCTCGGTGTCCGCACCCCGCGTCCACCGTTTCCCTTTGTTCCTCCCGCGGAACCGGCGCCCGGGAGCAACGGAGGAAGGCACACTCTCAAGCAGCTGCGTGCTCACTGATGACCCACCTCCCTTTTCCCGTTTCCGACCCCCACACCTAATCCGCAGCGTGGCGAGCGCGGCAACCAACGTCGAAGCTACCTGCCGCCACTGACAACGCCCCGTGCAACGGCAGCACTTCGCGGCTCCACGATCCATCCATGCGTCTACGTCTTGCCCGCTGCTCGCCATGGGGCGCGGCAGGGCCGGCGACGGCCGCAGGGCCCGTGGGCCCGCCCGCCCGGCAGGGGCGGGCGGGCGACGGCGTCCACCGCGCCAAGGGGCCGGCGCGGGCGTCGTCGTTCGTCGCGGGCGCGGCGGCGCCCGTTGGGGTGAGGGAACGGCGGGCACCGCGGGGGGGTGTTGCTGCTGTCATCGGGAGCGTGCGTATGCGGCGAGGCCCGCGCGCAAGGGGGCGGGCACCGCCTGGTACAGGGCGATGTGGAGCAGCTCGCCGTCGAACATGAGCGTGTCGCCGTCGGCTGTGAGGAGGCCGACGCGGAGGGCTTGTTCGATCTGCTGGGCCGTTTTCCAGCCGTCGGTGCCTGTGGCCTTGAGCAGCTGTTCGAAGCGGAAGGTGGGGCCGATGAGAGCCGCGGTGCGCAGCAGGTGCGTCATCGGCTCGCCGACGTGGTGGACCAGGTCGAGTGCCGCGTTGATCAGTGTGTCGGGCAGGTGGTCCGGCTCATCCAGTGGTGCGCCCTGGTGGGCGGCTTGGAGGGCCGCGAGGACCAGGGCGGGGCGGCCGGCGGTGAGTTGGTGGACGCGGTGGGCTGCTTGTGGCAGGTCGTGGCGGGCGGCCAGCTCGGCGACGGCAGGGGGCGCAAGCGGTCCAAGGGGCAGCTGGGTGGTGTGGGGAAGGTGTCGTGCGATGCGGTCGGCGCCGTCCTCCCGCGCGCCGAGGACCACCATCATCCGGTGGCCGGTGTCGCCCTGGGTCAGGTGGTGGAGGGTTTCCAGGGTGCGCGCGTCCGCGTAGTGGGCGTCGTCGACGGCCAGCAGCACGGGGTGGTCGGTGGAGAGTCTGCGCAGGAAAAGGGCGGCTGCGTCGGTGTGCGCGTGCGTCGGCGGCCTGGTGTGCTCGTCGCCGTGGCCGGCGGCACCGGTGATCGTGTCGATGTGCGGCATGGCGGCCCGCAGTCGGTGTGCGATGCCGTCGGCGGCGCGGGTGACCTCTTCGGGCCGTGCGGTGCGGCAGTAGTCCGCGATGGCCTGCTCGAGTGCGGGGGTGGCCAGGAGGCGTTCGGGCTGGGGGCATTGTGCGGCAAGGACGGTGGCGCCGTGGTGGTGGGCGTGGCGGTGCAGTGCGGACAGCAGGGCGGAGGTGCCGGCTCCGGCCCCGCCGCGCAGCACGACGGTGGTGGGTTGTTGTCCGGTGAGCGCCTGACGCCACAGTGCCTGCAGTTGGTCGAGTTCTTCATCCCGGCCGGCGAGGTGTGGGTGGGTGGCGCCGGCCGGTGCTGCGGGCCGCGGGTGCGCGGGGGTGGGGGTCGGCCGGCCCTGGCGGATGGCGCCGTGCAGGGCGGTGGTGTGCGGGTCGGGGTCTGCTCCCAGCTCGGTGCGCAGGGTGCGGCGCAGTCGGCTGAAGGTGTGCAGCGCGGCGCCGGCCGAACCGAGACGGTACTGGGCGGTCATCAAGGCGCGCCAGGCCGGCTCGTCGTAGGGGTCGTCGTGCGCGGCTGCCGCGGCCAGGTGCGCCGCCTGCCGGTGGTCGTTCAGGTGGTGGGCGGCCTGCCAGGCGGCTTCGCGGGCACGGCGCACCAGCCGCTCCAGCGTCCGGTCGAGGTCTTGGCTCCAGCCGGCGGGCTGGAACTCCTCGACCGCGCGGCCTGCGCTCAGCAGGTCCAGTGCCCTGCGGGCGGCAACATCGGCGAACGCGGGTTCGCCGGCGTGCAGGTGCCGTTCGGCCGCCTGGGTCAGGCGGGCCGCCTCGTCCACGTCGACCTGCCAGCCCGTGGTGTTGAGCCGGTATCCGGATCCTGTGCGTTCCAGGCAGGTGCCGACCACTTTGCGCAGCCGGCTGACGAGGGAGGCGACCGTCTGCGGGGCGGTGGGCGGGACATGGTCGGGCCAGAGCGTTTCGATGATGGTGTCCTTGCTGACGACCCGGTTGCGGTGGGCGGCCAGCAACGCGAACAGCAGTTCCGCGCGTCCCTTGGGGATGCCGGGCGGGTTGCCGGGCTTTGACCCAAGGAGCTCCAGGGGGCCGATGAGCCGCAGGTGGACGGGCTCTCCCAGGATGAGGGCGGTCGTGCAGGACGGCATGCAGGTGGTGCTCTTTCGTGGCGCGGGGCAAGGACCGGCATCCAGCCTCGCCGCACCGCGCGCCTGCCCGCCAGGGGCTGACGGGACGGCAACCCCTCGGTTTTGGCCGCCGGCCGCACCCCTCGCCCTGCCCCTGGCGCGGCGTTTTAGGGCCGGCTCTGCAGTGCGCGGTGCACCGCGGCGCGCAGGGCCGTGAAGGAGTCGGCGAAGCGCTCCAGTCCTTCCTTCTCGAGGGCGGCCATGACCTCGTCGTAGGCGATGCCGGCGTTCTGGAGCCGGCGCAGGACCTGGGCGGAGTCCCGGTAGGTGCCGCGCACCCCCTGGGCTGGAAAGGCGGCGTGGTCTGTGACCGCGTCGAGCGTGTGGCGGGGCATGGTGGTGATGGTCCCCGGGGCGAGCAACCCGGTCACATAGCGGGTGTCGCTGTAGCGGGGGTTCTTGGTGGCGGTGGAGGCCCACAGGGGCCGCTGCGGGCGGGCGCCCGCGGCGCGCAGGCGCTGCCAGCGCCGGGTGGAGAACGCCTTTTCGTACAGGTGGTAGGCCAGGCGGGCGTTGGCGAGTGCGGCCCGTCCCTGCAGGGCGACCTGTTGGGGGCCGCCCTGTTGGGCCAGGCGGGCATCGACGGCGGCATCGACGCGGGAGACGAAGAAGGAAGCGACCGAGGCGATCGGGGCAAGGGGGCGTCCCTGCGCCTGGGCGTACTCCAGTCCGTCGAAGAAGGCGTGGATGACCTCGCGGTAGCGGCGCAGGCTGAACAGCAGCGTCATGTTGACGCTGATCCCTTCGGCGAGCAGCAGGGTCAGGGCGCGCGCCCCTTCCACCGTGGCCGGCACTTTGATCAGGACGTTGGGCCGGTCGACGAGCTGCCACAGCCGGCGTGCCTCGGTGAGCGTGGCGGCGGTGTCGTGGGCCAGAAGGGGGGAGACTTCCACGGACACATACCCCTCGATGCCGTCGGAGGCCTCGTAGGTGGGGCGCAGCAGGTCACAGGCCTGCCGGACGTCGTGGGTCGTCAGGGCTTGCAGCGCCTGGTCCACGTCCGCGCCTGCGCTGCGCAGTTCCTCCAGTTGCCCGCGGTAGGGACCGCTGCCGTCGCCGATGGCCGCTTGGAAGATCGTCGGGTTGCTGGTGATGCCGGTGACTTTCCCGGCGTGGACGAGTGAGGGCAGTTCGCCCGACTCCAGGTCGTGCCGGTCGAGATCGTCCAGCCACACGGCGACGCCGTGCGCGGTGAGGTGGGCAAGAGGGTCGGTCATGGGTGTCGCTCTTTCTTTTCGGGGCCGGCGTGCGGCATGCCCCCCGGGGTGTGCGGCGAGCCTGGCGGGCGGCTTTGCAGCCGGATTGCACTGCGCGGCCGGGGGCGGGGCGCCGGCTGTGCAAGAGCGGTGCAAGGCGCCGCGCCAGTGTGGGCGGCCCGTCTTCGCCCCGGGGCGGACTCGTCCTGACGGCCGGCCGGTGGCCACCGCCGGTACCGGGCGGCGGAAGCGTCCTGCACCGGGCGGCCGTGGCCTGATCCGTGGGCCATGTGGCCGTGCCTGTGGGCATGCCGCCGGCCCGGGCGCGGGTTGACCCCGCACAACCGCCCCGCATCACGCGGCCCGGTGGCTTCGTGAAAGCGGGCCGCCCGGGGCCGTGAACGGGACGTCCAGACGGCCGGAGGGCGGGCACGGCCAAGGCCGGGCGTCCCGTTGGTACGCGTGTCGTCACGCGGTGATCAGGAGGATGCTGTGGGAACGCAGAGCCGGCGCAGCCTGGGCCGACACAACTGGCGTGAGTGGCTGAGCAAGTTCGCCGCGACCGCGATCCTGCTGCTGGTGATGGTCACCCTCTTCCGGTACCTCTTCGGCGCCGGGAGTGTGCCGGCCCGCGCCCTCCCCTCCCCCGAGGGCCAGTTGGTCGCGGACGCCGTGGTCAGCGGTACCACCGTCGGTCTGCTGATCATCTCGCCGTTCGGGCGGCGTTCGGGCGGCCATATGAACCCGGCTGTCTCGCTGGTGTTTTGGCTGATGGGTGCCCTGCCGGGGCGGGATGCGGCTGCCTACGCCGCCTCCCAACTGGCCGGCCCCGTCGCGGGTGTGGGGCCGACCGGCTGCTGTGGGGCCGGCTGGCGGCGGATCCCGCCGTCGGCTTCGCCGTCAGCCGATCCACTGACCGCCGCGACCGATGCCGTCGCCCGGGATGTCCCGTTTACCGTTTCGCGCAGGTGCATACGTGCGGGCTCGGCTTTGCGTCCGGCCAGGAGATTATTCGGGGACTGTCTTGGTGCGTGCGATGAGTACCGTCACGTCGTCGGCGATTGGTCCTTCGTCGGTCGTAACTGGTTTGGTGGTCCTGGCGCACTGAGTTGATCTTGGCGTCCAACTCGTTGATCATTGGATCTCGTGTCCGACACCCCGCCGCTGCCGAGCTACGCGGAACTGATTGCACTCGTTGGCGAGTTGAGGGCCGAGCTGACGGCCGCCCGGGCCGAGATCGCTGAGCTGCGCGCGGAGAACGGTGAGCTGAAGCGGCGTCTGGGGATGAACTCGAAGAACTCCTCCAAGCCGCCGTCCAGCGACGGGCTGGCGAGGCCGACGTCGCTACGTAAGCCCTCGGGCCGAGGCCCGGGCAAGCCCCGCGGCGGCGCCGGGGGCGCGCTGATGCAGGTCGACGAGCCCGACGCGATCGAGGTCCATTCCCCGACCGCCTGCCTGGGCTGCGCGGGTGACCTGACCGGGGCCGAGGTAGTCTCCATCGAGCGGCGGCAGGTCTTCGACCTGCCCGAGATCCGCCTGCGGGTGACCGAGCACCGCATCGAACACCGCCGCTGCGCCTGCGGGCAGGTCAACGCTGCCGCCACCCCTTCCGACGCCCCCGCCGCCCCGGCCCAGTACGGGCCGCGGCTGAAGAGCCTGGCGGTCTACCTGCTCACTCGCCAGCACCTGCCCTACGAGCGGTGCGCCGAACTGCTGGCCGACTGCCTGGACGCGGATGTGGCCACCGCGACTCTGCTCGGGTGGGCCGGGCAGGCCGCCGAGGCAGTCGCCCCGCACACCGAGGCCGTGCGGCAGCAACTCATCGAGTGCGAGGTGGTCGGCTTCGACGAGACCGGCACCCGGATCGCGGGGCGCACCTGCTGGGTACACACCGCCTGCACCCGCTCGCTGACGCTCTACCAGGTCCACACGAAGCGCGGCGTGAAGGCGTTCGAAGCCATGGGCGTCCTACCGCACTTCACCGGCATCGCGGTCCACGACGGCTGGAAGCCCTACAAGACGTACACCGACGCGGTCCACGCCCTATGCAATGCCCACCACCTGCGCGAACTGGCCTCCGTCGTGGACAACGCGCCTGCCGGCCACCCCGAGGACTGGGCCGAAGAGCTGGCCGCGCTGCTGGTGGACACCTGGGACGAGATCAAGAACATCCAGACCGCGCACCCTCACGCCACCGGCTTCACCGTCGACGCCCTCGAACGCCTCACCGCCCGCTACGAGGAGATCATCGCCGCCGGACGGACCCTGCACCCGCCCCGCGCCCCCGGCGAACCACGCCGCAAACGGGACAAGGCCGCGAACCTGCTCGACCGCCTCGACACCGAAAGCCACCAGGTGCTCCGGTTCGCCTTCGACTGGCGGGTGCCCTTCGACAACAACACCAGCGAGCAGGCCATCCGGATGGCCAAGATCCAGCAGAAGATCTCCGGCGGCTGGCGCACGGCACCCGGAGCCGAGCGCTTCTTCGCCGTGCGCGGCTACCTATCTACCGCCGCCAAGCAGGGCCGCAACCTGCTCGACACCATCACCCGACTCTTCGACGGCCGAGGCGCCTGGATCCCCACCCCAGCCTGACCACCAAACCAGTCACCGTCGGTCAACATGGTGCGCAGCGCTAGGTCGCAGAGGCGCTGGGGTGACGGGTCGATGCTTTGCAGGCTTCGTTTGAGGATTTCCATCCCCTTGTCGATGTCACGGTCGCGCCTTTCTACCAGTCCGTCAGAAAACAGGATGATGAGACTGCCCGGCGGTAGTTCGTGGTCGGTGGTTGGGGAAGGCAGTTCTAGCAGGTTCATGCCCAGAGGGGGGTTTACGAGCACTTCGGGGAATTCAACTCTGCCGGATGGGTCGAGGATCGCTGGGGCCAGGTGGCCGGCGGAGGCGATGGTGCAGCGTTGGGATGTGGGGTCGTACAGGGTGTAAAGACATGTGGCGCCGATGGTGCCCCAGCCGCATGTTTCGTCAGCATCCGAGGTGTCTTCGGTGTCGCCGGCCCCTTCGCCCAGCAGGCGAGTAACCCTGTCTGCTTGGTGCAAAAGCTCGCCGGGAGCCATGCCGAGGGCGGCCAAGGTGCACATGGTGGCCCGCAGCCTTCCCATAGCCGCCGCGGCGTGGATGCCGTGCCCTGTGACGTCGCCGACCACTAGCGCAACCCGGTTACGCGCAAGGGGGATGAGGTCGAACCAGTCCCCGCCGACGCCGACGCTGGTATCTGCGGGCAGATAACGGTACGCCACGTCCAGTGTTGGAAGCTCCTGGATGCATTGGGGCAGCAGCCGTCGTTGCAAGGTGAGGGCGACCTGGTGCGTCTTGGCGTAATGAGTCGCGTTGTCGATGTTCGCTGCTGCCCGGGAGGCCAGCTCCTCCACCAACAGGGCGTCATCGGTCTCGAACGGGATGGGTCTCCGCCATCGGAGCAGTGTCGCCACGCCGATGGCGCGGCCACGGGTAACCAGGGGCACCACCATCACGCTTTGAAGGCTCCCCTCCCTGAAGGGAGGGGATTCTCCACCCTCCAGGGCTGCGTGGGGATTCACGGCTCAGGCCGCCTCTTGGTCCAGCGGACCAGGAGGTCTTACGCCCTCGGCACCGTCCGGGTTCCAACCTGCCCGGACCAGCATCACACGGGCGGAGTTCTTGTCCCTGGGCGAGACGGCTCCGCACACGGTGCAGGCATAGGTTCTCATCGAGAGAGGGAGTGCGTGCTTGGTTCTCGCCCCGCACGTTGCGCAGTCCATCGTGGTGTGCGCCGGGTGCACGAGGCGGACGTCCCGTGCGTGCTTGCGCCCCATCTCGACCAGAGCGCGTTTGGTGGCGGCGATGGCGGCATCGGCCGCCTTGCGGGCCATCGCGGTTTTCGCGAGGAACTTCGGGCGGAAATCCTCCACCGCCACCCCGTCATGATCACGCATCACGGACTTGGCCCACTTGCGGCCGGTGTCCTCCCGCTGCCGCGCGACCTTCTTGTGCAGCTTCGCGGCCTGTGCCTGCGCCTTCCGGTAACCCTTGGATGCGGGCCGGCCCTTCGGGCGCCGGCGCCGGGCCATCATCCGCTGGTAGCGGGCGAGCCCCTGCGCGGCCTGCTTGCCGTGCTCGGCATGCGGGAGATCGTAGGCGTCATCCGTGGTGGTGGCGGTCTCCTTCACACCCCAGTCCACCCCGAGCACCCGCCCCGTGAGGGCAAGCGGTTCGGTCCGCGCGGGGGCGACGAAGGACACATACCAGTGCCCGAGCGTGTCCTGGTACACGCGCACACTCGACGGGTCGGCCGGAAGAGCCCGCGACCACACCACGCTCAGCACGATCTGGCCCGCAAGGTGCAGACGACCGTCCTTGAGGCGGAAACCCCGCTTCGTGTAGTTGAGGCTCGGCCTGGCCTCCCGCTTCCGCTTGAAGCGGGGCATCCCCGCCCGGCGGTGCTGCGCAAGCCCGTCCTTGACGTCCTTCAACGCCTTCGCCCGCGACTTGGCGAAGTCCCGAATCACCTGCTGCTGCGGCACCGAGGCACCCTCGGCCAGCCACGGCATCACCCGACGCGCCTCGGTCAGCATCCTGTCAAGCTGGGCCGGACCACACGTCAGCTTCTCGCCGGACTCCTTGCTCTGCTGGTGGACCTGCTTGGACTTGGCCACGCATTCGTTCCAGAGCCAGCGGCAGCGCTCCCACTCGGCTTCGAGTGCGCGCCGGGCTGTCTTCGACAGGCGTACACGGAAGGTGTACCGGGCATGCCCGGTGTCCTTCGTGGTCGCTTCTGTCGTCATGCATCCGAACCTACCTGGGAGGACTGACAGTTGAGAGTTCTTGACCGTTGTGGGCGGCATCACGGCCGTGCGGGGTGGACGCCGGATCGCCCTGACGGCGATCCGGCTGTCCCTGCCCTGCTCCGCAGGAGTCCGATTCCTCCCCGGCCTGAAGGCCGGGGCATCCTCGGAGAAATCCGGTGAACCCCCAGGTCGAGAAGCTGGGACACTGAAACCGGGTCTGCCGAATACCACTCGGTGTCCTCGTGCAGCGCTGGGATGACGATGGGCCGTTCTTCGGACATGGCGACTATTTGCGGAGAAAGCGATGGAAAATTAAATTTGTCTTCCTGAGTGATCTCTGCGGTGAGGAGCTCGTGGACTGATTTCGCGGCCATTTTCCGCATCGGAGTATCGGGTTCGACCGCCTCCCCCGGGTCATGCATGCTTACCACCGATTCCAGGAGGTCGACCGAGGTGAAGTCGGCCGCCTTCGGAACGATTGCTTCGCAGAATTCTGTGGCGGTCTGGGTAGGGTCCAAAGTTGTCCCTATGCGTTTGATGGCACGACTCATGAGCGATAGGCGTTCACGAGATCGCATGGACTTGGAAATGTCGAATACAATATTCGCCAGTCCGAGGATCCGCTGCGACTGGTCCTCCAGTCGAAAAATGGAAGCGACCAGCAGTTGTCATAGATGGCATCTGTGAATTCGAAGCTGCGAAATCGTGCGCCGACAATCGACCGTCCCGTCATGAGTACATACCGCAGAGCCCGTTCGTAGTCCTTCAACTGCACGTGGGTTGGAAGCTCAAGGGCACTGCGCCCGACGAGTTCGGTGTCGGGGACGTGCAGCCATCGATGCAGTGTTGTGTTCGCAAATGTTATATGCAACTCTGCGTCGTAAATCACCAGACCTATATGGGAACTGTCGAACAAGGCTTTCAGAAGTGCCGAGTTTTCGCCCGCACGCTTCATGCTTTCGATGTCGGTTATGGTGGCCAACCACATGCGCGTGCCCGTCTCATGGGGATTCGGAACCGAATCCAGTCGCAGCCATCCCTCTGCGTTGGAGCCCTCGTGGCGACGCAAGAGCACCTTACCTGCCCAACTGTCCCCCTTTTGAAATCGCCCGGCTATAAGTGCGCGGTCGGACTCCTCGACCAGCAATGAGGTCACTGGCTGCCCAAGGATGTCCTTTGCAGAGTAACCAAGCCACTCGTCCGGCTCTGGAGTCCACGCAATTACCGTGCCGTCGGCGCCCAGCGTCGCGGTGGCTACCGACGCCTGTACGGAGAGATATCCGGAGGCACTGCCTGCCGAAGTCGGGTGCGTATTCATGGCCACGCCTCCCATCCGCCTTCTTCTCCCAGCCTCCTACAGGCCCGGGAACTTCTCCACGCCTGGCACCCGGGCCAGGCCACAGCAATAAATCCCGGCGAACTGATCCAGCCCTTGTAAGTCCGCCGGCTTATGCCTGCACAGATTCGGACCCTGCCCCTGCCACACGGAAGAAGCGGCCCCCGGCCGGGTGCGTGCCCGGCAACTGCGATCAACGTGTACTGCTTCAGAAGAGGGGGAAACGCCGTATCGGCCGGCTCTCCCTTCCGTGCGCGGCCGGGTAGGCACACGACGGCAGCCGTTGACGACGACAGGAACGCTGGTTGCGCGGCGCCGATCATCGGAAGTCTTCCGGGCCGCACCCTTCCCCAGAGAGCAGCAGGCGGTCGACGGCGGATCCGGCCCTGGCCGTCAGGGCCTTGGTCACCGTCTTTGGCGGTGCGACGACGGCGAACGCCTCAAGGACGTCGTCGTCGATGAGTTCAAACATCCTGTCGATCTGCTCAGGGTCCCCGCTGACGGATATCGTGTGCAGGGCCTCGCCCAGGTCGCCCCAGCCGTGGATCTCCAGGACCTGGCGGTAGGACGGAGTGCTGCCGTACCAGGCAATCCTGGCGCGGATGGCCCGCTTGCTCGCAAAGAACTCCTCCTCGGACGATCCCGAGACGACGAAGGGGGCGAAGGCGAGCTCGAAGTCGGCACGTTCCTTGCCCGCAGCCCGAAGGCCCCGATCGAGCGCTGGCAGGGTGATCTCTTCGAGATACTTCTTCGTCGTGAACGGATGCAGGATCAGTCCGTCGGCTACTTCTCCGGCCGTCTCGGTCATCCTGCCCCCTACTGCGGAGAGGAAGACGCGCGGTGCGCCGTAGTCGTTCGGCGCGGGGGTGAACTCGGCCGACATGAGCGTGTGTCGATAGAAATCGCCCTCGAACTCCAGCCGGTCACCGGTGTTCCAGGCGTGCCAGATGGCCCGCAGGGCGAGTACGTATTCGCGCATCCGTGCAGCCGGCCGGCTCCATTCCATGGAGAACCGCCGAGTGATGTGCGCTTTCACCTGCGTACCCAGGCCGAGGATGAATCGGCCCTCCGAGATGGCCTGCAGGTCGTGCGCCATGTGCGCGACGTTCATCGGAGAGCGCGCGAAGGCGACTGCGATCCCTGTTGCGATGTCGGCGCGGTTCGTGCTCAGGGCGGCAGGGACGAGTGAGACGAACGGATCAGAGTTGATCTCGCTGCGCCACAGTCCGTCGTACCCGAGCGCCTCCAGTTCGGCTGCTTCGTGTCCGGTACCGGTGGGTGTTGCGCGTATCTGTCGGTCGATCTTCATGGTGGGACGTGCTCCTTGAGGTGAGGTGCCTCGCGCCGGCAGCACCCCGCCTTGAGGCGACCACTGCGGTGGGCTTTCGAGTCGGTCACGTCGGTGTCAAAGAGCCGACGGTCTTGCGGGGCTGCTCACAGCAGCGGGTTGCGCTCGATCGCCGCCGGAACTCCCGCTTCCGCACACCCACCCGCGCTTTGTATGACAACATACATCGTTCATAGCGTCGATGATCTCGTCAAGCCCCAGCGGCCCGGTCCCGGTATGACCCGGCCGGGTGACACGTCATCGAGTCCGCCGACGCCAGGTGATTCACACCCTCCGCGGGAATGCCGCTGCCGCATCGAGGGACAGGCGGCACCCGGCCGGCTGTCACTTACGGCCCGCGGGGCCTTCACGGGGCGCCGGCGATCTTGGGGCGTGCACAGGAGGCACGACCGCGGTGAGGATCGCCACCCCCGCAGCCGGCGACACCAAGGCGCCGACACCTCCGACCAGCGATGTCCCCGGAATGCGGCGACCGCCGCACCGGCGGGCAGGAGAGCCGACACCGGCCGACGGCGACGCACCGCGAACGCAACCCGACCGCCAAGGCCGGAACCCCACACCGACCGCGCCGGCTCCGTGGTGCAGGGCCTCACACGTCGGCCGCGCTCAAGGAGTGCCGCCACCGTCAGGAACAGGACGAGCGGGGCGTCGGTGCCCACAGCACGCTCTGGCCGGATCCGTGGGAATTACGGCCGGGCTGCGGCGATAACGAATCTCGGCAAAACGGTTGCAACGGGATAAAGACCAAATGCGCCGGTCACGCCGCTCCCCCCTTCCACCGCTTCTCTTCGGAGTCATGATGCAAGGTCTCCCCCCCTCCGAAAACCCCGTCCGGGAGGTCCCAGCAGGTCTCAGGCATGCGGCTGCCGCCACCAAAGCGGCCACCGGGGCCGGTGAGCAGATCGCCCTGCTGGGCACCGCTAGCCACACGATCGGAACCACGCTGGACCTGTGCCGAACGGTCCAGGAAATGACTGCGGTCCTGGTACCGGCGATGGCCGACTACGGCACGGTCGACCTGCTGGAACCGGTACTCCGTGGCGAAGATCCGCCCACCTCCGGACTGGACGACCGGTCCGCTTGGCATCGAGCGGCCGTGCACGGCATCGACCAGGGCCCCCTGCGCACCCTGCGGGATGCGCTGCCGCAACTCGACGCCGCCTGCCCGCTCTGCGAGCCCATACTGGTGCCCCGGCTGGACCACGACGGCAACTGGCCGCACCCGAAGCGGCCCAGTGGCGCGAACCTCCGCAGGTTCGGCCTCCACTCGATGATGGCCGTCCCACTCGCCACACGGGGGCAGGTCCTGGGACTGGTCACCCTCTATCGTGGCCGGCACCGCGTGCCCTTCTCCCAGGCCGATCTGCGGATAGCCACACATATCGGCGCCTTCGCGGCGCTGGCGCTCGACAACGCCCGCCGCTACGCCCGCGAACGGGCCGTCGCGCTGGAACTGCAGATGAGCCTGCTGCCGCGCGAAATCCCCCTCCACCCAGGGCTGGAAATCACCCACCGCTACCGGCCCGCCAGCCGCTCGGCGTTGGTCGGCGGCGACTGGCTCGACGTCGCGGCCCTGCCGGACGGGCGCGTCGCGCTCACCATCGGCGACGCGAGCGGACACGACATCCACGCCGCAGCAGTCATGGGCCGACTACGGACACTCATGCAAGCCGGAGTCAGCCAAGGCAGGGAACCGGCCGAACTGCTCACCACAATCGACGCACTCATGGCCGCCGGCCACGCCCAGTCCGACATCGCAACCTGCCTGCACGGCATCTACGACCCGGCCTCCCGTCGTTGCACCATCGCCCGGGCCGGTCATCCACCGCCCGCGATCCTCCACCCCGACGGCTGCGTGGAGTTCCCCGATATCCCCGCCGGTCCGCCGCTGGGCATCGGTGAGCAGCGCTACACCACTGCCGAACTGCAACTCACCGAGGGCGACATCCTCATGCTGTACACCGACGGGCTGATAGAGACCCACGATCAGGACATCGACGTCGGAATGGACCGCCTGGCCACCGCACTCGGCCGCGGCGGCCACTCGCTGAACCAGCTGTGCGACTCCATCCTCACCGATCTGTGCCCACACGGCGGCGAGGACGACATCACCCTCCTGGCGGTGGCGATCAGGGGCCTGCCCCACCACCGCACCGCCTCATGGGACCTTTCCTGCGGCAGCACCGAGCCCTGTCGGGCGCGCCACCTCATCCGCGGCCAGCTGGAACAGTGGAACCTGCCACTGCTCGCGGACACGGCAGAGCCTCTGGTCGAGGAACTGCTCAGTGCTGCCACCTGCGACGACGGTTGCCCCCTCGGTGTCCGCCTGCACCGCACGGATGTGCTGCTCGTCGAGGTGCTCGACACCTGCAGAACCATGAGCGCGGCACCGCAAGGTGAATGCGACGACCGGGAATTGCGCATAGTCGGCGAACAGGCACAGCATTGGGGAGTTCGCGACCATGCCGACGGCAGGACTGTCTGGTTCGAAATTCCTTTGGGCTCAGAGGCAGAGACCTCAACACGGTCTCAAAGACGCTGATGCCCCGCGCAAGCTCACCAAGGACTCACTGAAGGTCTCGGCAACAGCAGTCCGTACGAGCCGGGAGCAGGGTCTGCGGAAGCAGACGGCGAGGAGGCTCCCCGAACCCCTGCAGCAGTTCCCGCGGCCGGCAAAGGGACTCCCCGCGACCTCGGTGCCGACGGGCTCCCAGCAGTCGGAATCGTGTGCTGTACTCCGGAGCCTGACGGCGAAGGGACGGCCGAGGGAGATGTGGCCGGGGGCGGATCCGGGTCCTGGGTATGAAACACCGAGGGCCTTCCCGCCGGCTCAACCGGCGCCGGCTGTCGATGGGCGAGGAGAAGCAGGGCGCAGGCCAGCGCCGCAGCCAGGCCGGCGAGGCCGGCCAGGACGAGGCCTGCGCGGCCCGACGAGAAGCGCACGGCAGCAGGCGCGGTCGGCGGGGCGGCGGGCCGCAGGCCGTTCAGGTCGACGGCGGATGCCCGGGCGCGCAGGGCCGCGCGCAGTCGGCGCTCAAGCAACTCCTGGTGAGGGCGGAAGCGGTGTTCGCTCATCGAGATGCCTCCAGGAATTGCGCCCGGCCGACACGACACAAGGCCTGGGCGGATGCGTGCCAGGTCATCGAAAGGCCTCGATCTGCCGCCCCAGGGCGTCCAATGCACGACTGGCGGTGGACTTGACCGTGCCACGTGACAGTCCCAGGGTGTCGGCGATCTGGGCCTCGGTGAGGTTGGACCAGTAGCGCAGGACCAGAACCTCACGCTGGCGCCGGGTCAGGCGCCCAAGGGCGTCCAGCACCTCTTGGTGCTCCTCGTGCAGCAGCACGTACTCCTCGGCAGGCGGGGCGTGGCCCTCGTGTTCGGGGACATGTGCGCGGGCGGTCCGGCGGCGGCGCAGGACCGAGCGGGCGGCATTGACGACGCTGGTGCGCAGATAGGCCGCCGGGTCGTCCACGCCGGCCAACTGGTCGCCGTACCGGCGCAACAGCGCCGCGAAGGCGTCCTGGACCACGTCCTCGGCTGTGGGAAGGTCATCCACCAAAAGCACAGCCAGCCGCACAAGGTCCAGGCGGCGATGGTGGTACAACTCGACGATCCCGGGCCTGCGCGGGGCGACGGCCGCGATCGCGAGCGGCACCGGAGACAGTTCAGCGCCGGCCGCACCCGCCCGCCCGTCGGCCGAGCGGTGCAGCAACCATGCCCCGACACGGCGCATCAGGCGCGCGAGGGCGCAGGCAGGCGCGCGTTCCCGCACGCGTGCGGACGACGGCAGGCCGTGGGGCCTGGTCGGGGCAACCGGAATCGTCGCTGTGCTCATGGGTCTCCTGGACGTGGTGGTGCTCGCCCGCACCCGTGCAAGGCAGCCGGTGGCGGACGGAGGGGGCTGCCGGGCACCCGCCCGGCAGCCCCGTGTGCCCCGGACCGCAAAGCGGCTCGGGCCCGGTCAGTGGCCCAGTTGCTCGGCTCACTGTCCGATCGTCATCGGGCGGAACTCGAGCACCATGCCGTGCTGCTCGACCACCCGAGCGTCATCGGCGGATGCCGAGTTTCCTGGCCTCTTCGAGCGTCATCGGCTGTGCAACGGAGTGCGGGTGAGGCCCGTACGGCCCGGGCATCGGCTGCGCAGACGCCGAACCCTTAGGCCCATACGGCCCCGGCATCGGCTGCGCAGACGCCGAATCCTTAGGCCCGTACGGCCCCGGCATCGGCTGCGCAGACACGCCGCCGTGCTGGTGGTCCGACTCCTCGGCCGTCATCGGCTTGGCGGAGCCTGCGGCGGCATGGGCGGTGAAGGCGCCGCCGACAGCGAGCGCCGCGCCGACAGCGGAGGTTCCCAGGATGGTGCGCATCCGGCTCGGTCGGAGGCTCCGTTGAGAAGCGTGTCGTGCCACGAGGTTTCTCCTCGAATCAAATTGCTGATAGTGAGTCGGGCGTCCGCCGCGGGTGGCTTCCCGTGACAGCGGCCCTGTGGGGAGGCGCCTCCACCTGGACAGACGTGCGATCGGCCTCGGGGTTGCGGGGCGGTCCAGACTCTTCGGTGGCTCTCAGGTGACGTCCATCACGTGCGCCTGTGCCGTGCGCGTCGGACCGCTTCCGCTCGGCGGGGCACCCGGCCAAACGAAGGTCCGCGGGCCCCGCGCGGCCAGGTTGTTCCTCTCGAGAGGACTGCGGTCGCAGCCGACGGGCGCAGGCCGATCTTGCCCTCTGTGCGGCGCCGCCCGCCTGGACGGGGACGCGGCGAGAGGCCCAAGCAGCCGGCCCGGCCGCCATCAGGGCGAACACGCCCACGAACAGCCATCCGGCCTGCCGGTCGGAAGCTGCCCACGCGGTGAGTGCGGGGGCGCACCACCACGCCGATACCCACCCTGGCCATTACATCGCCGCCCTGGCCGCAAAGCGGCCTTCCGGCCGCCGCTGTGCACCCGCGAGGCCGGCGCGGAGCCAACAACGAAGGTGCCTGGAGCAGAACATGGTGGGGGCCTTTCCGGGTGGTCCCACTCGTGGATCCGAGCGCTGTGCACGCCCCGGGGGGGTTCAACCACCCGGGCGGGCAGCTTCATGGCTCGCCGCTGAGACGCAGTTCCCTCGCATCGGGCCAGGCCCTAGCTCTGCCGCGACGCCGGTTGCCGTATGGGCAGGGAGCAGGTCGCGGTGGTCTTGGGATTCCTCCACAGGGAGGTGGACGGCCGCCGAGAGGGTCGTCGCCTCGGGCGGTTCCTTCATCGCACCCCAGATGATCTGCCGCCTCGACGACTTCGCCCTACGCGACCCCGTCCGTGCCGGCCGGCTTCGGGCCGACGGGCGCGTGGCTGTGCATCCAACCGCACTGCCGGCCCCTGCCATTTGGCCGGATCCGTGGACTCCACGGCCAGACGAGCGGCCACGCCCGCAAAAGCGGACACGGTTGGAACCCGTGTAGGCGCCTTACACGCTCAGACGATCCCCGAGAGCCGGCCCGCTTTCGGAGCCACCGGAAAGGGGCTTGCACATGTTTCAGATCATCCTCGTCCGGCATGCGGAGACCACTTGGAATCGGCAACGGCGCTACTACACCGGACAAGACGACCCCGGCTACACCGGACAAGACGACCCCGGCCTCACCACCGCGGGCGAGCGCGAGGCGGCATTGCTCCGTCCGCACCTGGCGACCTATCGTCATGCCCAGGTGCTGTGCAGTCCCGCGCTGCGTGCCCGCAGCACGGCGGCGCTGGCCGGGCTGGAGGTCGAGATCAGCGCGGATCTGCGGGAGTGGAACTACCAACTGCCCGAAGGCCGCACCATGGACGACGGCTGCCCAACCGCACCGTGCCACCATGACGTCTGGAACGACGCCGTCCGGTTCGAGGGCTGTGCAGCCGAGTGTGTGCCGGAGGTGACCGCGCGGGCCGACCGCGTCCTGACCCGCGCCCGTCGCACGCTGCACAGCGGCCAAGACGTGGTCCTCATCTCCCACGGCAACTTCATTCGGATCCTTGCGGCCAGGTGGATCGGCCTGCCGACCACCGTGGCGGCGTACCTGGCCCTGCGCACCGCGTCCGTGGGCCGTCTCGGGGACCACGACGGACGGCCCAGCCTCCTGGGATGGAACTTCAGCCCGACCTTCGACACGCTCTCACCGGGCGGCGGGGCCCGGTTCCCTGTCAACGGCGTGGGACAGCCCCCGTCGGTTTAGGGGCGAGCCAGGCTGTTGGGGGTGGCGGCACCGACCGTCCCGGCCAGCATGCGACGGCACCGATCGAGCAGCCCACGGATGAGTCGCCCCAGGCACCCGCAGACCGCCTTCGGTAACGGCGCGGCCGACGTCCTGGTGCGGCCCAGCACCTGGCGGCACAGACAATCCATATGGAGTCCAGGGGAGCCCGGAGCGGGCACAAGCTCACGCGGTGCGACGGCGGCGAGTTCCTCATCCACGTGAGGGACGTGATCAACGTGCTGGGACGTGCGCGGGCGGCCAGGTACCGGGGCGGTCCGCGCAATCACTCCTCCACGTCCGGCGGGAAGAACCGGCTCTTCTCCCCGCGCTGCCAGGCGGCGCGGACCTGGGGGTCGGACAGATCCCAGTCCCAGCGGCACCGTCGGAGCATCACCCGGAGGTCTTGCCGGAGCTCCTCGACCGTGGGCCGTCCGAAGAACCAGTACCCGTTGTACACCTTGTAGATCTTCAGTCCCGGCTCGCACACCACGGTATGGGGGACCATCTGATCGTGTTCCGGGTCGGTGTACTCGGCAATGTCGAGTTCCCGCTGGACCAGGCGTCCCGGGTCCGAAAGGAACGGCCATTCCGCGGCGACTCCCGAACGGTAGTCGTACGTCTCCTGCAGGCCGCTCGTGGTGATGGTCACCAGCTTGCAGTAGCCGACGCCGGGCTTCATCTCTCGCCACAGCTGGGCCAGACCCTCGTGCTGGCGCTGGTCTTTTGCCGAATATGCCTCCCGGGCCAGCACGATGACCATCGGGTCGTCGCCCTGGATCTCGGACAGGCTCGTCGGCCGGCCGGTGTGATCCGGCAGCCGGAAGTCCGGGAACGTCGCCCCGGCGGTGAGGTCCGCGCGCATCCCCTGCCTCCGCACTCGTTCCCGCGACACGCGCAGGCGCCGACGACGGTTCCCGGCTCTTCGCTCAGTCCCCGACCACGGCCGTCTCGCCTCGCTCCGGTACGGCAGCACCCTAGGCGCGCACGCGGCGTCGCGGGTGCACGCGTGCCCAGGCTGCTCCGTGCGAGTGGGAACTTTCACGCTGCTGCCCGCACCCGGCCCCACCGCTGCGAGCAGGTCGGCTGCAGCGAGACGCGACCTGTTGGTACTTGCGCCGGGGCGGATGCCCGACGCGGCTGGCCACGGATGAGACGGTGCGCAAGGGCCGCGACGAGCTTGCGCTCATCTCGGCGAGTGTCGAGCGTGAGGCGGGTGCGGCGTCCCGCGCTTCAGGGGCGTCGGGGCTCCAGCAGTTCTACTGCCTGAAGGGCCGCTTCCGCCGCGGCACGGACATGGCGCCGGGATGCACGCTCGGCTCGTTTGGGATCTCGGGCACGGATGGCAGCGAAGATCTCGTCGTACTCGCGCTCCGATGCCTCTCGCCGTCCCGGGATCGACAAGGACACCCGGCGCAGCGCGTGGATCCGCGTGTGCAGGGACTCGAGGATTTCCGCGAGGATCGGATTCCGGGCGCCGCGTACCAGCAGTTCGTCGACGTGGTACATCGCTTCCAGACGCTGCTCAAGATCGTCGGGTAGCGGATCGGGCAGGTGGAGAAGCTCATCGACTTCCGCATCGGAGGCCCTCTTGACGAACAGCTCCGCCGCGGTGGGCTCAAGCGCTGCCCGCACTTCGTAGATGTGCTGGACGGAGTCCCGGTCAAGGGAGGCCACCCGCAGGCCGCGCCCCCGCCCCGTCTCCAGGAGGCCCAGGGCCTGCAGATGCCGCAGCGCCTCACGCACGGAGGTTCGGCTCACCCCGGTCAACTCGACCAGCTCCCGCTCGGTCAGCCGCTGCCCGGGGGCGAGCACACCCGAGAAGATCGCTTGACGGATGGCCTGTACGACTCTTCCCCGAAGCGACTCTTCGGGCACGTCAATACGCAGTGCATGTTCGAGACTCACTGTCCACCCCACCGAGCGCAGTTTTTGTATGATGGACTACATCTTACAAAGCTGTGCTCTGGGCGGAGTGGGGAGATCACAGGCTTGGGCGCCTGGCGGCCCCACCGCAGGTATCGGGCTAGTCCGTCGAGGTGGATTAGCGAGTCGTAGTGATCCTGCGGCAGAGTGTGACGCGCACGTCCGGCACCCAGGCGACGTCGGGCACCCTCCCCGGCGTGGTCTCACGGCTTCGCCGACCAGCGTCCGGAGGGACGTGTCACGCGGGCTGACGACTTTCGGTCGTACGGCACCAGGGCACGAAGACGATCGGCTCAAGGCACTGAGCATCACTCGGTTTCCCTGAGCCGCGTCAGAGACGCTAGATGGTGTCGAGTTGGCGTGCGTTGGTGCGCGGGCCGAACAGCGCGACGGCCACACTCATCACCAGGATCAGGGCCGCGCAGGCTCCGAAGAGCACCCCGGGACCGAAGGCGTAGAGCATCGGCAGGGTTGCGAACGGCAGCACTGCCGAGACCAGCCGGGACAGCGAGTAGGTGCGACCGGCCGCAGTGCTGCGTACCGAGGTCGGGAACAGCTCCGGGGCGTAGGCGTGGCTGACGTTCCCCATCACCACGTTGCACACGTTCAGCGCGGCGCCGGCGACGACGATGAGCACGGCCGAGGTGGCCGCGCCGTACAGCACGCCGCACACGGCTACCAGTACGGCGGACGCCGCCAGCACATGCTTGCGCTCGAACCGCTCGACGACGGCCATCGTCAGCACCGCGCCCAGCGGGTACCCGCACGCGCTCGCCGCCGTGTAGCCCAGCGAATGAAGCACGTCGAAGCCCTTGTGGATCAGCACGAGCGGCGCGATGGAAGAGAGCCCGATCACCCCGATGGTCTGGCACACCCAGATCACGCAAGCCAGCACGGTGCGCCCGAGCAGCGGCCGCCTGAGCAGCCTGGGCCGCGTCGATGGCGCGTCGTTGAGTGCGCCCTTGTCCGGCATGGTGGCGGATCGCTGCGGCGAGCGGTTGCGCGCGCCGGGGGCGGCCGCTTCGATCCGCTTCACGGCGCTCAGCGCCTGGTCGAGGCGTCCGTTGGCGGCCAGCCAGCGCGGCGATTCGGGCATGCCTCGGCGCGCCGCCCAGGCGACCACAGCGCCCAGTGCGCTGACGATCAGCAGCCAACGCCAGGAGGCGAGTCCCAGCATCACGCGTGGGAGCGACGCGGCCAGTAGCCCGGACACCGGAAGGGCCCACCAGCCGACGAAGTAGCAGATCCCGCTCAGGCGACCCCGGCCGGCCGCGGGAACCAACTCGGTCAGGTAGGTGTCCACCAGGACGAGTTCGGCGCCGAGCCCGATGCCCACCAGCACCCGCAGCGCCACGAACGCCGCCAGGTTGGGGGCGAAGACGCAGGCAAGGGAGAGTCCGGCGTAGGCCACCAGGTTGATCTGGAACATCGGGCGGCGCCCGAACCGGTCGGAGAGCGGTGCGAGCAGCAGCGCACCCAGCAGTTCACCGATGAACGCCGATCCGATCACCAGCGACTTGTCCGCGGTGGTCGACGCCCAGTGGGCCGGGACGAGCGTGACCAGCAGGCTACCCAGACCCACCTCGAAGAAGTTGAAGAACGTACCTATACCCATGAGCGCCGCGATCCGACGGTGCCAGCGGTTCAGCGGCATGTCGTCCAACCGGGCGGCGATGCCGGCCGGGGACGGAACGAGGCTGGACAGAGTCGGCGGTGTCGCCATGAGGGCCTCCATTTGAGGAACTTGACAATAAGGAACGGGGAGTTCTCCGCTGCTCGCCGCGGGACGCAGCCGTGTCCTCGGCCGTGGCGGGTGATCGGCACGCAGCCGGCGTTGCTTGCGCACGGGCGCGGGCGCGAGTGCCGTTGGTGAGTAAGTGCCCGAAGAACCGGAGGGGGCGCGGCGTCCTGCCGCGGCCCCGCGAGTCACGACGGGCCCGTACGGTCCGTCCGGCTGCGCTGCTCACGCCGCAACCGAGGGGACATGGCCTGCGCACTGGACCAGCGGTCGTCTGCGGTGGGGAGCTCAACCGTCCGACGACGCACGACGCCGGCCGACCTGCTCGGCCGCGGCGTAAGCGGTAGGCAGCGGCCGCCGGGGACAGGGAACCAGGCGTGGCGCGGCAAGGTCCTTGCGCCGGGCGCGGGGGTGCGGAGATCGGTGGCCGGTGACCACGACGCGCCCGACGCCGCCGGCATCACCGGCGAGCGGCGCCCGGATCCGGCAGAGGAAGGCGCGGTTCACGGTCTGGTGGCCGGATGGCTCATCTGCGGGTTCGCCCCCGAGCGCCGCGTCGGACGGGCTCATCGCCGACTCCGCAAAGACCCGGGCGACCTGCCGCGGTCGGCCGCCGCGATCATCTTCATCACACGTCGGACCGTAACATGTATGACAAACATGGGCTAGATCGCGGTCGCCCCCAAACCGCTTTCCCCTCCCCCACCTCCACGACAGAACACGGGTCTCGCCTTGCTGCCCACGGGGGCACTGACCGCGGACGGCTCGCCCGCGGGGGTGCGGGTGCTCCGCTCGGCGCGGCTACATGGGTCCCGAACCGCTCAAGGGGCGCGGTCCGCACCGGTACGTCTTCCAACTGTTCGCCCTGCGCGCCCCCGTCACCTGTGCGGCAGGCGGGCGCCCTGGAGAAGGCAGGACCACGGGCCGTCCTCGCCGCTGCGCGCGGCCCGGCTCTGGCGCGCGGCCGCCTCGACGGGTGGTACGCGCGCTGGCATCGCGACGGACACGTGCCCGCCGGCGGGCCGATGCGCTGCCGCCGGCGCAAGGTGTGTGCGCGGTTCACCCCCGGCGGCTTCGGCCGGCGGCCATCAGCCACCTTCCATGCGCTGCCTCTGATCCGGTTGCGGGCCCCGGCGGGGCTGGGCAAGTTCGCCGCGTTCAAGGCCGTACCTGCGCCTCGCCCCAAACGGCGCCGAAGGGGCCGGGGCACGCGTCGTCCGACTCCAAGACCGCTGCGAAGTCGAAGCCCTCCGCCTCTGCCGGCCCGTCCACACTGCAAGGTCGGCGAACGCAGGCACATCACATTGACGCCGAGGTTTGTATGGTCGTACGTTGTATTACGTCATACAAACTCGCATGGTGGGCCTGGTTGCCGCGGAGGTAACCGCGGCCGGCTCGCCGTGGAGCGCCATCAGGGCAGCGCACGCCTCTGCGCGGATCGCTCTGGAGTTTGTGCACACCGACACCACCCAGCCGACTCGACCAGGCCGATGCCGCAGGTGACCTGCTCCCGCGTCGGCTCCCGCAGAAGACGCCGTCAGTAGGCGGATTGGGACGAAAGCTGTGTCGAACGGGAAGGAATTGGACACACATGACAGGACTACGGCAGGTCGCGATCGTCGGAGTCGGGCAGACCGACTTCGGCGCTCTGTACGCCAACAAGGACGCGCAGCGTGACGCCTACGCGCTGGGGGCCGAGGCCCTCAAGCTGGCGCTGGACGATGCGGGACTGCGCAAGGACGAGGTCGACGGTCTGCTGACCGCGCGGATCGGCTACGAGCACGGTGCCGACGTGCTGGGCATTCCCCACCCCCGAGTCATCAACGGCCTGGAGGGCTCCGGCCGGATGAGCGGTGTAGCCGTCCAGCACGCCGTCGCGCTGATCCAGAGCGGACAGGCGGACGTGGTCGCCTGCGTCTACGGCAACAACGGGCGCTCGGTGAAGATGACCTACAGCGGCGCCTACAGCGAGGCCCCCACTCAGGGCTATGACGCGATGTACGGGATGACCTCGCCCGGGGCCTATGTGGCCATGATGTACCAGCGCTACCGGCACGAGTACGGGGTTCCCGAGGGTGCGCTTGCGCCGCTGGCCATCAACAACCGGCGTAACGCCGCGCTGAATCCGGTCGCCGTCATGCGCGAGGAGCTCACCGAGGAGCAGTACCTCGCGTCCCGGTACATCGCGGAACCGCTGCGGTTGTACGACTACTGCCTCATCAACGACGGCGGTGTGGCGCTGATCCTCACCACGCTGGAGCGGGCCAGGGATCTGGCCAAGCGGCCTGTGCGTATCGCGGCCACCGCCGCACGTGGAGATCTGAGCAACTACTACACGAGCACGGACTTCTTCTTTTCCGCCTCGCAGGACGTGGCCAAGCGCGTCTACGGCATGTCGGGCTACGGCCCGCAGGACATGGACTGCGTGCAGATCTACGACAACTTCACCCCTACCCTCCTGTTCTCGCTGGAGGGCTTCGACTACGCGCCGCGCGGCGAGGCGTGGAAGTGGGCGACGGCGGACCGGATCGCCCGCACCGGCCAGACGCCGATCAACACGGCCGGCGGGCACACCAGCGAAAGCTACATGCAGGGGTGGGCCCACCACGTCGAGGCCGTGCGGCAGATCCGCGGCGAGACCGGCGAACGGCAGGTGGCCGACTGCAACATCGCGCACTACATCTGTGCTTCTCCCATCGTGACCTCGCACGTGCTGGTCGGAGAGTGAGTCAAGACATGAACACCGACCTGCTCATCGCGATGCTTCCTGCAGTCACCGACGCCAACCGCGGTTTTTGGGAGGGCACCCTGGTCGGGGAACTGCGCCTGCAGTACGGCGACTCGGCAACCCCCCGCTTCCCCGAGTATCCCGTCGACCGCGTCACTCTGAACGAGAGCCTCACCTGGCGCAAGGCCAGCGGCCGGGCCACATTGTGGTCGTGGATACGGATGCACCAGCGCTACGTGCCCGCCTTCGCCGACGAGACGCCCTATCTGGTGGCCTTCGTCCAGCTGGAAGAAGGCCCCTTCATGGTGTCGACGATCGTCGACCCGCCGGACGATCTGCAGTGCGGCATGCCTCTTGAGGTCGTGTTCGAGCGCCTCAGCAACGACCGGGCCATCCCCAAGTTCAAGGTGGTGGGCCGATGAGCAGCGCGGATCAGCACGCCACAGAGCCGGAGATCCTTCTCGACCACCTCGGCAACGGCGTCTCGCAGATCACCTTCAACCGGCCCCGCCAGCGCAATGCCATGAATCTGGCTGCCAGGGTCGGTCTGGTCAGGGCGCTCGACGAATGCCGCGGCAAGACGAAGGTCATTCTGCTGACCGGCAACGGTCCCGCGTTCTGCGCGGGGGTCGATCTGAAGGAGGGTCAGGTCAGCACGGGGGACGCCGAACTGGACAAGCGCACCGAATGGGCTGCGGTACAGGAGGAGATCCGCAACCACCCGGCGATCGTCATCGCGGTGGTCGGCGGGTTCGCTCTCGGCGGCGGCTCGACCCTGATCAACGTGTCCGACCTGGCGATCGCCGCCCAGGAAGCGAGCATCGGCATGCCGGAGATCGGCTTCGGGCTGTACCCCACGCTCGCCGGCCCCGCCGCCCAGCTGCGCATCAGTCCCAAGCGTGCTGCCTGGATGGTACTGACCGGAGAACGCATCGACGGTGCCACTGCCGCCCGGTGGGGCCTGGTCAATGCGGCCGTTCCGCTCGACAAGCTCGAAGCCGAGGCAAGGGCTGTCGCCGAAGGCGTCGCGCGGTTCGACGCCACCGCTCTGGAATGGGCGAAGAAGGCACTGTGGAAGATCCCGGGCGAGATCTCCGAATGGACGGCGGCCATCGCCTTCGGCCACGAGGTGGCCGGCGAGATCAGCGCCCGCAGCACCGCCCTGGCGGAAGGCCTGGGCCGGTTCCGGGCCGGCGAGCGCAATCCGGGGCAGGGGTGATGCCCGTGCCCCGCCCGCTTCGCATCGTCGAGCTGTCCGGCACCGTCTCCGCTGCGGCCTGCGGGCGGCTGTTCGCGGGCCTGGGCCACGAGGTGGTCCTGTGCGAGCCGCCGTCCGGGCATCCGCTGCGCGCCCGGGAGTTCACCTTCACCGCCCTCAGTGCCGGAAAACTCAGCCGGGTGCTACAGCCCGGCGACGATCCCCAGGCCTGGCAGGACCTGCTCGCTCGTGCGGATGTACTGATCACCGACTGGACACCATCGGCCGCAGAGGCGGCGTCCATCTCCCCAGATCACCTGCGCACACGGTTCCCGCACCTGGTGGTGGTCTCCCTCACCCCCTTCGGCCTCACCGGCGACCTCACAGAGATGCCGGGCGACAGCCTGCTCGCCGAGGCTTACGGCGGCCTGGCCAACATGATCGGGAATCCGGGCGAGCGGCCCTTGAGCCTGGGCGGTGAGCAGGCCGCCCACGCCGCCGCCTTCGTCGGACTCTACGGCGCCATGCTGGCCGTCAGGAGGCGGGAGACCACACGGCTCGGCGACTGCGTGGAGGTGGCTCTGAGCGATGTGGCCGCCTACATGGACTGGAAGAGCGACATCACCCTGGGGCTCGGCGGGCCGGTCCCGGTGCGTAGCGGCGCCTCCCGGGGCACGTGGCGCGTGGTGCCGGCCAAGGACGGCTGGATCGGGGTGATCTTCCTGCCGCACCAGTGGTCCGCCCTCGTGGAGCTCATCGGTGACAAGCGCCTGGCCGACCCCGGCCTGTGCGATCCCCTGCAGCGAACAGAGCGGGCCGAGGAGTGGTGGCCTGTGGTCGCGGAAGCGATCGCACACCGGGAGACGGCTGAGGTCTACGCCAGCGCGCAGCAGCTGGGGCTTCCCTTCGGGTATGCGTGCACCGCCCATGACCTGCTGGTCAACGAGCAGCTCAACGCCCGCGGCTTCGTCCTGCCGACGGAGCGGCGCCGCAGGGACGCGCCAGTGGTCACCTTGCCGGTACCGCTTGGTGAGCCGGAAGGCCCCCCGGCGCGGCGCCCCCGCCTCGGTGAGCACCACGGCGTTCTCGCCGCGGCAAACCGCGCGCCCGCCCGCGTCGATGACCGCGGTGACGTACGGGTTTCGGACGGGCCGCTGACGGGTCTGGTCGTGGTGGACTTCGGCACCATCACCGCAGGCGCGGCCACGAGCCGCCTGCTCGCCGATTACGGGGCCACCGTCATCAAGATCGAGTCGCGGAGCCACCCCGACGGCTTCCGTCACTGGGTGATGCCCGGCAGTACGCCGCCCGCTGACCCCGCTCACTGGGCATCACCGATGTTCGACTCGAACAACGTCGGCAAAATCGGCCTGTGCCTGGATCTGAAGACCGAAGGCGGCCGGCGTTTCGCGCATCGTCTCATCCGCCGCGCCGACGTCCTGGTCGAGAACTTCCGACCGGGAGTCACCTCCCGTATGGGCATCGACTACCAGACCGTCCGGCAGCTCAACCCGGACCTGATCTACCTGTCCCTGTCCAGCCAGGGAAGCAGCGGCCCGGAATCCCGATACAGCTCCTACGGCTCGACGCTCGACCTGCTGTCCGGACTCGCCGCCGTCACCGGCTATCGCGATGGCCCGCCCCTGTGGTCATCGGGCGATGTCAACTACCCGGACCAGGTCGTGTCCCTGCTGGGCGCCGCGCTGGTGGCCCACAGCGTCGTCACCGGGCAGCGTGGTGTGCACCTCGACGTCTCCCAGCGCGAAGTCGTCGCCTGGACGCTGGCCGACCAATGGGCGCACTACGCCTGGACCGGACAGGCCGCCACGCCCCGGGGGAACCGCAGGCCGGGCACAACACCCCACGACACGTATCCGACGGCCGACAAGGACGGCTGGGTGGCCATCGCCTGCTCGGCCGCCGAGCACCGCGACGCGCTGGCCGCCCTGATCCCCGAACTGCCCGCCCAGGCGCCGGAGCAATGGTGGTGGGACCACCAGGATCACGTCGACGCCCTCGTCACCGACTGGGCCACGCAGCACCCCCGCGCCGAAGTGGTCGCGCTCCTGCAGCAGGCAGGAGTCCCCGCGGTTGCGGTGAACACTGCGGCGGACCGGGCCGCGGACGAGCGGTACCTGCGGCGCCGGGTCCGCCTGGTCGCGCCGGGCGGACGGCGACTGAAGGGATTCCCCCTGCTACTGCACGGCTATCGCCCGCCGACACCGGCCGCAGCCCCCGCGCTGGGTGAGGACGCCTCCGACTGGGACGACCCAGCCATCAGCGCGTTCCTGAAGCAGACCCTCCACCCCGACGCGGCCACACCCCTGCCCTTCGATCACCGCCCCTTCGACGCATAGGTGGAAGACCATGACGCAACTGGGCACCCGCGGTGTCATCTACCGCGGCGGCACCAGCAAGGCACTGCTGGTGCGTTCCGAGGACCTCCCCACCCGGGACACGAACGCACTGGAGCGGTGGATCCTTGCCGTCCTGGGGTCACCCGATGCCCGCCAGATCGACGGCGTCGGCGGGGCGGACATCCTGACCAGCAAGTTCGGCCACGTCGGGCCGCCCTCGCGCAGCGACGCGGACGTCGACTACACCTTCGCCCAGGTGGGGATCGACCAGCCGCACGTCGACTGGTCGATCATGTGCGGCAACATCCTGTCCGCCATCGGCCCATACGCCATCGACGAAGGGCTGGTTGCGGCCAAGGAACCGGTCACCGTCGTCCGCATCCACAACGTCAACACCGGCAAGATCGTTTCCGCCCGGGTCGAGGTCCACGACGGCAGGCCCCAAACGACGGGCAGCACGCACATCGACGGCGTCCCCGGGACCGGGTCACCGATCCTCCTCGACTTCAAGGCCGCCGTCGGCGCCAAGACGGGCACGCTGCTGCCCACCGGCAACCGGCGCGACGCCGCCGAGGTGCCCGGCTTCGGCCTGGTCGAATACTCGGTGATCGACATCGCAGGAATGCAAGTCTGCGTCTCAGCCAAGGACTTCGGCCTGAAGGGGACCGAAGGGCCCCTTCAAATCCAGGACATGCCCAAGGTGTGTGCCGCACTGGACTTCCTGCGCCGGAAGGTCGCCGTCGACACGGGCTTCGCCACATCCCTCGAGACGGCGCACCAGGAAAGCCCCGCCACGCCCTTCACCCTCCTGGTGGCGCCGCCCGCAGACTGGCAGCTGTACGGCACCCAGGAGATCCGACCGGCCGACAGCTGCGATCTCGTCGCACGCTGCGTCATCGGCAACGTCGTCCACAAGGCGTTCCCCGGCACCGGGTCCATTCCTCTCGCCGTCGCCGCAGCCCTTCAAGGAACCGTGGTGCACGACATCACCCGCGCATCGGCCCACCACTCCGGCACGTATCGCGTCGGCCACCCCAGCGGGACGGTCACCGTCAAGGTTCAACTCGCCGAGACTACAGCCGGCATCGACGTGGTCCGCGCCTCGCTGATCAGGACCGCACGGCGGATCTTCGAAGGCACCGTGTTCGCCGAACCCAGCCGCCTGCCCGACCTCCCGTAGCACCCAAACGCCGGTGCCACCCAAGGGAACACCGGCCGCGACGACGGCGCCCTCCACGAACTCTTCCGGCTGCCCCGGCACCAGGACACCGCCGAGGACGCCGGCCGGCCCCCGGGGGGCTCTGCCACTTCACCGCCCAGCACCCCACCATCCTGCGCACCGTCCCCAACGCGCACCACCTGACAGGGAGCACAGCCATGCCCTTCCACGATCGCATCTACGTAGACGGCCAATGGGTCGCCTCGCACAGCAGCACCACCATCGCGGTCATCAACCCGGCCACCGAGACGGTCATCGCCACCGTTCCCGACGGCGTGCCGGCCGATGTGGATGCCGCCGTCGCCGCCGCCCGGCAGGCCCACCCCGGCTGGTGGCAGACTCCCCCTGCCGAGCGCGCCGCCTTCCTCAAGCGGATCGGTGCCGCACTCACCGAGCGCCACCAGGAGCTCCAGCAGTTGATCACGGCCGAGATGGGCGCGCCGGCGAGCTTCGCCGACGCCGTCCAGGTGCCGCTGCCCATCGGCAACTTCATGAACGCGGCAGCGCTGGCCGAGACCTTCGCCTTCGAGCAGACCGAAGGCGGCTCGACCATCGTGCGGGAGCCGTTCGGTGTCGTCGGGGCGATCACCCCCTGGAACTATCCGCTGCACCAGATCGCCGCCAAGGTCGCCTACGCACTCGCCGCCGGCAACACCGTGGTGCTCAAGCCGAGCGAGGTGGCGCCGCTGGACGCCTGGCTGCTCGCCGAGGTCGTCGACGCGGTGGGGCTGCCGCCCGGGGTGTTCAACCTGGTCAGCGGCGTCGGCCCGGTGGTCGGTGAGGCGATCGCCGCCCACCGGGACGTGGACCTGGTCTCCTTCACCGGCTCCACCCGGGCCGGCAAGCAGATCACCCGGGCCGCCGCCGAGACCATCAAGCGGGTCACGCTCGAGCTGGGCGGCAAGAGCCCCAACGTGCTGCTGCCGGACGTAGACCTGGCCGCGGTGATGCCCAGGGCCATCCAGGACGCAATGATCAACGCTGGCCAGACCTGCACCGCCCTCACCCGGCTGGTCGTGCCCCGCGAACGGCTCGCCGAAGTCGAGGAGTTGGCCAAGACCCTCGTCGAGGCGATCAAGGTCGGCGACCCCACCGACCCCGCCACCCAGCTCGGCCCACTCGTCTCCGCCCCCCAGCTGGAGCGGGTGCGTGGCTACATCGACCAGGGCCTGGCCGAGGGCGCCAAACTGATCACCGGCGGCAGCGACCCGGTCCCCGGCCTGGAGACCGGCCACTACGTCCGCCCCACCGTCTTCTCCGAGGTCACCACCGACATGACCATCCACCGCGAGGAGATCTTCGGGCCTGTGCTGGCGATCGAGGCGTACGACAGCGAGGAGGAGGCCGTCCACATCGCCAACGACACCGTCTACGGTCTGGCCGGCGCCGTCTGGTCCGCCAACGCGGCAAAGGCCCAGGCCTTCGCGCGCCGGATCCGGGCCGGCCAAATCCAGGTCAATGGCGGCGCGTTCAACATCAACGCCCCGTTCGGCGGCTACAAGCAGTCCGGCAACGGCCGGGAACTCGGCCGCTACGGCCTGGAGGACTTCTGCGAGATCAAGTCCATCCAGCAGTAACTGCTCCTCATCCCCGGAGGAAGGGGATTGTCTCCTTCGGGGCGGTGCGGGGATCTCAAGCCCACGCTGCCACAGGGGGCGACGCACCGTCTGGCCTTCCACGATCAGCACCAGCGAAGGTCAGACCAACCGGGCCCAGCATCACGTGCGCCAAGATGTTGTCTCCGGGCGAAACGGCTCCACACCCGGTGTAGGCCCAGCTTCGCCCCCGACCACAACTCGAAAGGCCGGCAGGGCCAGTCAGGCGGTCTTCGTGGGAGAGCTCAGCAGCGTCGTCAGTGCGTTGTCCATGGCCGTCTTGATCTGCGGCGAGTCGATCATGGTGTTGAGGGAGATGGTGACCTGGCGGCTGTGGTCGGCGGTGGTGTAGCTGTAGGTGGTGTATCCCAGGGTTCCGCCGGTGTGACCGTAGGCCGTGCCGTATGCCGGGTCGGTGATGCGGTCGAGTCCGAGTCCATAGGGCGACTGGTTGGGCAGTGGCTTGACGTCCTGCATCTGGCGCAGCAGGGCCGGCGGCAGCAGCTTTCCGCCGATGAGTGCGCTGAAGAAGCGGTTCAGGTCGTGGGTGGTGGAGATCAGCGAACCGGCCGTCGACGCCGCCGACATGTTCTCCTCGGTGACGTCGATGCGCGGGGAGCCCGGGCCGTTCATGCGTATGTAGCCGTGGGCGTGCGGGCCCGGGATCCGGACGGAGTTGTCCGGGAAAGACGTGTGGCGCAGTCCCAGGGGCCCCAGGATCCGGTCGGTGATCTCCTGCTCGGCGCTCTTGCCGGTGACCTTCTCGATCAGCATGCCGAGCACGATGTAG
Organism: Streptomyces sp. CA-106110; assembly: GCF_050936285.1. Classification (NCBI taxonomy): domain Bacteria; kingdom Bacillati; phylum Actinomycetota; class Actinomycetes; order Kitasatosporales; family Streptomycetaceae; genus Streptomyces; species Streptomyces sp. CA-106110. The sequence continues at coordinate 978,764 of NZ_JBNJNB010000002.1, forward strand.
TTGGTGTTGGAGTAGTGGCCGGCAGTGCCCGGCGCGAAGTAGGGGGCGTGCCGGAAGGCTTCGGCGAGCAGTTCCTGGGGCGTCCAGTTACGGAACCGGGTCTTGTACATCTGTTCCAGGCTGCCGCCCCAGAGGGAGTCGGTGTAGTTGAACAGTCCGCTGCGATGGCTGAGCAGTTGCCGGACGGTGATGTGCTTCCCGTTTGGCACCAAGTGGGGCAGGTAGCGCTCGATGGGTGCGTCCAGGCGCACCTTCTTCTCTGCCACGAGCTGCAGCACGGTGGTGGCGACGAATGTTTTGGTGTTGCTTCCGGCGCGGAAGCGTCCGTCGACCGACGGGAGTTGGCGGTGGTGCAGGTTGCCCCTGCCGCTGGTGCCGGTCCATATACCGCGGACGTCGTGTACCTCGGCGATGACGCCGGGCACGCCCGCCGCGACGACGTCGTCCAGGGCCTTGTGCCACGCGAGGTGATCGGCGACGCCGGGCCGGTGAGCAGCAGCACCGTACGTGGCGGCAGCCGCGGGAGGGGCCGAGTCGGCGAAGGCGGGAACCGCCGCGGGCACGGCCAGGGCACCCGACAGGACGGTGGCGGCGGCAAGCAGGGGAAGGCGCATGAAGAAGCCTCTCGCGTACAGGGGTTGTCCGGTTCACAATCCACACGCGCCACCGCGCCCGCTCCCAGAAGTGGGCGGGACACCGGCTGATCACCCCCGGTGTCCCGGCGGACGACGCCAACGGGAAGGAGGCGCGGAATCCAGCCTGGCGGGCGGGGTGCCGTCATCGCCTCAGCCGCATGGCGGAGGTTTCGCCTCCCCTACACAGGTGAGCGCCTGTGTACGGTGGTTCTTCCGGCGGATCGGGGATGAGGTCGCCGGGCTTGGGGGTGATTGCGGGCTCGCAGCAGCCAGGCTGCGGCCGAAGGGCAGGGGTACCGGCTGAACCCGGTTGCGCGGCTGCGGCCGGGCGGCGCATCGGTCAGGCCCAGCCAAGCGTGTCTGCTCGGCGGGGATGGGAAAACAGCAAGGCCCGATGTGTGGCATTTGCGGCCGCTTCCTGCAGCGACCGTGCGTGCGTGTGCGGGTTAGATTCGGCGGTACACCACCCCGTGGCGGTACGGCGCTGCCGGCCGCATGGGACAGGGGCGGACGCATCGACGCCTGCCCGACCTCACTCGCCCCTTTTGGGACGCCGACTGCCTGCCGGGGTTTCCCAGGCAGAGACACGAAAAGTGCCCTCAGTGGATGGTCGTCGCCCTGGGGCGTCGTCCGCACCGTACATATGAAGGACCCGCTATGCCCGCCGTGACCGTCGAGGATCTCCTGGTCCTCCCCCGCCTCCCGCGCCCTGACGCTGCCGCCACCGACCGCCCCGTCCGCCGTGTGGTCACCGCGCATCGGCAGCGGGAGGGGGCGGGCTTTGTGGTGCGCCGTCCATTCCCGAGCGCGGATCTGGCCGACGCGGACCCGTTCTTGCTGCTCGACCACGTCGGGGAGACCGTCTACCAGCCCTACGAGGCCAAGGGCGCCCCCTGGCACCCTCACCGCGGGTTCGAAACGGTCACCTACGTCATCGACGGCACGGTGGTGCACCACGATTCCAACGGTGGCGGAGGCGTGATATCGGACGGCGACACGCAGTGGATGACCGCAGGGTCGGGGATCCTGCACGACGAGGTCCCCAGCGAGGAGGTCCTGGCCAAGGGCGGCCTCGCCCACGGCATCCAGCTGTGGGTGAACCTGCCCCGCGCCCACAAGTGGGCGCAGCCGCGCTACCAGGACGTCCGGGCGGACAAGCTCCGGCTGCTCACCACCGATGACGGCGGGGCGCTGGTACGCCTGATCGCCGGTGGTCTTGGCGGCTACCAGGGACCCGGCATGACCTACACCCCGATCGTGTACGCGCACGCCAGTCTCCTCCCCCAGGCGCAGGTGCGGACGGGGTGGGATCCGCAGTTCAGCGCGATGGTCTACGTCCTGCAGGGATCGGGGAGCGTGGGCGCCGACCAGCGGCCCGTGAAGGAGGGGCAACTCGCGGTGTTCGGCGCGGGGGATGTCATCACCCTTCAGGCGGGGGCCCATCAGCGCGGCCGCACCGGCCGCCTTGAGGTGCTGCTGCTGGGCGGCGTGCCGCTGAGGGAGCCGATCGCCCGCTACGGCCCGTTCGTGATGAACACCGAGGCGGAGATCCGGCAGGCCATCGATGACCACCTGCAGGGCCGGATGGGCCACATTCCCGCAGCCCACCTGGACGGCACGCCGTAAGGGAGGGGCGATGGTCATCGGGCTGCCTGGCCTGCAGGTGTACCCGGCGCGGGTGGGCGCACGGGCGACGGCGTCCGCTGGTCTGCGGCCTGGTGCGGGTGCCGTCGTCGTTGTCGGGGCGCGGCGATGCCCGCTCGAAAGGCCCGTCCCGCGGCCGGCACGCGCCTGCCGGCTGCGTGCTTGAAGGGCTCCTGCCAGAGGTTTCTTTGAGGGCGGACGTGCTGCAACCGCCGGGGCCTGGGCACCGGTGGTGCGGAAGCGGCGCAAAGCCGCCGCGCAGCCGTGGGCGGCACGTCGTGGGCCGCTGGGCTCGTCGTGGCTGCCGATCGGTGTGGACCGCCGACCTCCGGGCCGCCGTGCGGCGGCGAGCGGTGGCCTGATCCGTGGGCTGTGTGGCCGTGCCGGGTGGCACGCGGTCGGCCACGACATGGGTTGACCCCGTCAACGACGGAAGGTTCAGCGGTCCGGTGCCCGCCGGCCGATATCAGGCGGCCCGTTGACGTGCGGGTCTTCACGCGGTGATCAGGAGGATGCTGTGGGAGCAGAGAGTCGGCGCAGTCGCGGCCGGCACAACTGGCGTGCGTGGCTGAGTGAGTTCGCTGCGACCGCGATCCTGCTGCTGGTGATGGTCACCCTGTTTCGCGGCCTGTTCGGTGCCGACAGTGTCCTGGCACGCGTACTGCCCTCGCAGGAGGGCCGGCTGGTCGCGGATGCCATGGTCAGCGGGACCACCGTCGGCCTGCTGATCGTCTCGCCGTTCGGGCGGCGTTCGGGCGGCCATATGAACCCGGCTGTCTCGCTGGCGTTTTGGCTGATGGGTGCCCTGCCGGGGCGGGATGCGGCCGCCTACGCCGCCTCCCAGCTGGCCGGTTCGGTGGCCGGTGTGGCGGTGGGCCGGCTGGTGTGGGGCGAGCAGACGGCCCATCCTGCCGTCGGCTTCGCCACCATCCGGGCGTCCGCACACATCCCGTGGGTGGCGGTGTTCACCTCCGAGGCCGCCACCACGGCCCTGATGCTCGCCGCGGTGACCTTCGTGGCGGCCCGGCCCCGTCTGGCCCTGTGGCTGCCGGCGGTCGCGGGTTCGGTGATCGCCGCACTGATCCTGCTGGTCGGCAGATGGATGGGCGGAAGCTTCAATCCGGCCCGGCAGTTCGGGCCGGAGCTGTTCTCCCACGACCTGGCGTGGCTGTGGGTGTATCTGCTCGCCCCGCTGGTGGGCGGCGGACTCTTCGGCCTGGTGCGCAGGCGCCTGCCGCACGCGCCTGCCCTGCCTTCCTCACTGCCACCAGTCCCCCGTGCCGGCTCGCCGGCCGTGACGGGCCAAGCGGCCCCGTGACCCGCGGTCGTGCGGGCCTTGTCCGATGGCCCGATCCGTGGGCAGTGCGGCCCGAGGACCGGCCATGGCAGCCCCCACAGCACGGGTTGAACCCCCGTGAAGGCGCCGTCCAGCGCCGTGATCCTTCATCCGGATCGTTCGAGAAAGGCCCTGTCATGATCGAGTCGACTGCCTGGGAGCGTGTGCGATGACCGCCTCGCCGTCTTCGGCCGCTAAGCAGCGGCCGGAGTTTCTTGTTGCGCTGGGGCTGGCGGCAGGCCCGGTGGTGGCACTGGGCTTCACCCGGTTCGCCTATGCGCTGCTGCTGCCGGCCATGCGCGAGAAGCTGCACTGGAGTTACGCGGCGGCCGGCGGGATGAACACCGCCAACGCGCTGGGCTACATCATCGGAGCCGCCACCGCCGCCTGGTGGTCGCGCCGCTTCGGCTCCCGGTCAGCGTTCGTGTGGGGCATCGTCATCAGTGCGCTCGCGCTGCTGGCCTCTGGGGCGACCGGCAACTTCGCCGGCCTTGCCGTCCTGCGGTTCATCGGCGGTCTGAGCACCGCGGTGACCTTCGTGGTCGGCTCGGCGCTCGCCTCCCGCGTTCACAGCGGCGGCCAACAGGCCCGCTCCGCCTCGCTGGTCGCCATGTATATGGCCGGCGTCGGCATCGGGGTGGTGCTCTCCGGCGTGGTGGTCCCCGCGGCCCTCACCGCCTGGGGCGTGTCGGGTTGGCAGGCCGGATGGCTGCTGATGGGTGTGCTCGCCCTCCTCGCGATCGGCCCCGCTGCCTGGGCCGCCCGCCAGGTACCCGAGCAGGTGGCGAGCGGCGCCGCCCACGGCGGCCGCGTCAGCCTCAAGCCGCTGACGCCCCTGTTCGTGTGGTACGTGCTGTTCGGCGCCGGCTACGTGTCCTACATGACCTTCGTCATCGCGCTGCTGCACAGCCAGGGTATGAAGGTCTGGGGCACCGGCACGTTCTTCATCGTGCTGGGCGTCGCCTCCGCCGTGGCGACGCTGCTGGTGTGGGGCCGGGTGATCGGCCGGCTGCGCGGCGGCATGGCGCCCGCGCTGGTGTCGGCCGTCGTGCTGGTCGGTGTGCTGCCCGTGCTGCTGTGGCACGGGATGGGCGCCGCGATCGCCTCGGCGATCATCTTCGGCGGCTCGTTCATGGCCGGGCCCACCGCAGTGACCGTCCTGGCCCGCCGGATGCTGCCCGCGCACGCCTGGACCTTGGGCATCGCCCTGCTGACGGTGGCCTTCAGCGTCGGCCAGGCGGTCGGGCCGCTGATCTCCGGGCTGCTGTCCGACTCCTCCGGAGGCATCGCCAAGGGCCTGTGGCTGTCTGTCGTGCTCCTCGCCGTCTCCGCAGCCGTCGCCGTCATCCAGCGGGAGCGGACCATCGAGCACCACCACCAGGAGGCGGCGCCCGTCGCCCCCACCGCTCCCAGCGCCGCCGAGCGCTGATCACCCTCCCGTACGTCAAGGAGACCCCCATGTTCCACCGCATCCTGATTGCCGTCGACGGCAGCCCGGCCGCGCACAGCGCCATCCGCACCACCACCGAACTGGCCTTGCTGACCGGCGCGACGGTCCGTGTGCTGCACATCGACACCTCCGAAGTGGTGTACGACACCGTCGTCGGCCTGGAAGACGACGCAACCGCCCACCAGGTCCTGGACTCGGCCGTCGCAACCCTGCGGCAGGCCGGCATCCAGGCGGACGGCGAACTGCTGGACGGCCTGACATCCGAAGTGGCGCAAGCCGTGCAGAAGGCCGCCGAGGGCTTCGACGCCGACCTGATCGTCGTCAGCCCGCACCACCGCGGTCGTCTCGCCGCCTGGTTCTCCCCCAGCGTCAGCATCGCGATCGCCCACAAGAGCCAGGTCGCCGTGCTCCTGACTCCCTGGCAGGGCTGAGGTGTCCCGCCGCGCGGTGCACGTCACCGAGCAGGCAGGCCTCGCCCGCCTGATCACCGTCGGGCCCCACCGTCTGGCCGCCGACGAACACACCCCCATCGGCGGCGACACGGGGCCCGACCCGTTCGAGCTACTGCTCGCCGCCCTGGGCGCCTGCACCTCGACGACGTTGAGGATGTACGCCGACCGCCACGCCTGGAAACTGCACGACGTGCAGGTCCGGCTGCGGCTGGAGCAGGGCGGCGAGCCGGCCGTCATCCGGGAGATCTTCCTCGACGGAGACCTGGACGACGACCAGCGCAGCAGGCTCATGGCCGTGGCCGGACGCTGCCCCGTCCACCGACTGCTGAGCGCACCGCCGACCATCACCACGGTGCAGGTCGAACAGCCGGTCGTCGAGGCGGACGACACCGGCACCTAGCAAGCAAGGCGGCCCCTGGTGTGCCGGCCCTCCCGGCCGGCACACCAGGGGCCGCACGGAAAGGCATGGTGGCAGATGCCCCAGCAGATCATTCTCGTCCGGCACGCGGAGACCGCCTGGAACCGCTCCCGCCACTACTACACCGGGCACGACGATCCCGACCTGACCGCCGCGGGCGAACGCGAGGCGGGATTGCTCGGGCCGCATCTTGAGGCCCACCAGGACGCCCACGTGCTGTGCAGTCCGGCCCTGCGGGCCCGCCGCACCGCGGCTCTGGCGGGCCTGAACGCGGACATCAGCCCCGACCTGCGGGAGTGGAGCTACCAGCTGCCCGACGGCCACACGGTGGACGAGCGCTGCGGGAGCGGACCGTGCCACCACGACATCTGGGATACCGCCCTGCACACCCAGGCGTGTACGGGCGAATGCCTGCCAGAGGTGACCGCCCGGGCGGATTATGTCCTCGACTGCGCCCGCCGTCTGTTGGCCGGCGGCAGACCCGTCGTCCTCGTCTCGCACGGCAACCTCATCCGGCTGATAACCGCCCGCTGGCTCGCCCTTCCCGCCGCGGCCGCAGCGCACCTGGCGCTGCGCACCGCCTCCCTCGGGCGCCTGGCCCACTACGACGAGCGGCCCAGCCTGCTGGGCTGGAACTTCAGTCCGGCCTTCGACGCCGCTGCACTGCCCCGCTCCCCGGCATCCACCAACAGCGGCACGGCGCCGCCCACGGGGCGCATCCCGCCCACCCCGCCGCCGCAGCCCCGTGCCACCGGCGCCGCGCTGCATCGCCCCTAACGCCTTCAGCCCCCACAGGGAGAAACCCATGGATCCCCACGCGCCCCTGCACCTCGATGCCTCTGCGCAGCGTTTCCTGGCAGAGCTGGCCGCGGCCGATGCGCCGCCGCTGGAAAACCAGTCGCCCGAACAGGCCCGGGCCGGGGCCCTGGCGGGCCAGCGCGCCGCCCAGGCGGTGCTCAAGCCCGTCCACATCCACGAGGAGCACCTGCCCATCGGACCCGGCGGCGAGGTGTTGGTGCGGATCGTCAAACCGGAAGCCTCCTCGGGCACGCTGCCGGCGGTGATGTACTTCCACGGCGGCGGCTGGGTGCTGGGCGACCGGATCTCCTACGACCGCACCACCCGCGACCTGGCGCACGCCAGCGGCGTGGCCGTGGTGTTCGTGGAGTACACCCGCTCACCGGAGGCCCGCTATCCCGTCGCACTCGAAGAGGCCTACGCGGCCACCGCCTGGATCGCCGAGCACGGGCAGCAGCTAGGTCTGGACGGGTCCCGGCTGGCGGTCGCCGGGGACAGCGCGGGCGGCAACCTGGCCACCGCCACCGCCCTGCTGGCCGCGCGCCGGGGCGGGCCCCACCTGCTGCAGCAGGTGCTGTTCTACCCGGCGCTGGACGCCGGCTTCGACACGCCGTCCTACCAGCAGTTCGCGGACGGCTTCTTCCTCACCCGCGCGCAGATGCAGTGGTTTTGGAACCACTACGCGCCCGACCGCTCGGTGCGCACCGAATCGACCGCCGCGCCACTGCGGGCCACCACCGAGGAACTGGCCGGCCTGCCGCCGGCCCTGGTGATCACGGCCGAGGCGGACGTGCTGCGCGACGAGGGCGAGGCCTACGCCCGCAAACTCATGGAGGCAGGCGTGCCCGTGGTGGCGGTCCGCTACCTGGGGGCGATCCATTCCTTCACCGCGCAGGATGCCCTGGCGGCCTCCCCCCTCACCCAGGCAGCGATCGACCAGGCCGGGCGCGTGCTGGGCCAGGCCCTTGCCGCACCCCGCCCCAAGGCGGGGGGCCGCTGATGTCCACGGCCCTGGTGCTCGGCGGAGGCGGCGTGACCGGGATCGCCTGGGAGCTGGGGGTGCTCCACGCGCTGCAGGAGGCAGGGGTGGACCTTACAGCGGCCGACCTGGTGGTCGGCACGTCGGCCGGATCGGTCGTGGCGGTCCAGGCCACCAGCGGCATCGGCCTTCACCGCCTCGTCGCCGACCAGCTGGAGCCCGCCGGCACCTCGCAGGAGGTGAAGGCCGACTTCGACCCACACGGCGCGGCGGCGGCCTTCACCCGGCTGATCGAGGGGGCCCGCGACGCACGGGAGATCCGGGCCCGGATCGGTGCCATGGCCCTTGCAGCGCCCACCGTCTTGGAGGCCGAGCGGATGCGGACCATCCAGGCGCGACTACCGGTGGACGCTTGGCCTGGGCGTCGGCTGCTCATCACGGCGGTGGACGCGCAGACGGGGAATCTCGTCGTGTGGGACCGCACCTCGGGCATCCCGCTGGCCTCCGCTGTGGCAGCCAGTTGCGCCGTGCCCGGCGTGTGGCCGCCCGCCACCGTCGCAGGACGCCGCTACATCGACGGCAGCGTCCGCTCCGCGACCAACGCCGACCTCGCCCTGGGCCACGACGTGGTGGTCGTCCTCGCACCCGACACCGGACCGGGACTCAACCCCGCCTCCCCCGGGCTCACGGCCGAGGTGGCGCTGCTGCGCGCGCACAGCCAGGTACACGTCATCACGCCCGACGACGCCGCGCTGGAGGCGATCGGCCCCAATCCGCTGGATCCCGGGCGACGGCCCCCCTCCGCCCGCGCAGGCCGGCGGCAAGGGCGGGAACTGGCCGCCACCCTGCGCGGAATCTGGCCCGCCCCCGCCGCCTGATGACCCGCAGGCCGATGCGCCGGCCCGGGGCCCGCCACCAGCCGCCGACGACGGCCGGCACGCCCGTGCGGCCGCCCTGCGACGTACCGTCGAAAGGTGCTCCGGGAACAAGCCACCGGCTCCGCTGTCGCGCCTGCGGACCGCCCGCTGTATGGGCTTGTCGACGCGGCCTGGGAGTTCGTGCTGACGACCGTCCTGTTGTACTGCGTGGTCACGGCCGCCCGCTGGCTGACGTCACCGGACTCGCCGCTCGCCGTGGACAACACGAGGGCGGCAACGGCCATCGTGGGGGTGGTGGTCGGGATCGTCCTCGTGGTGCTGATCACGTCCCCGCCCGGGCGCTGCTCCGGCGCCCACATGAACCCCGCGATCAGCCTCGCGCTGTGGCTGATGGGTGCCTTCCCCGGGCGCTACGTGCCCGCCTACGCCGTCGCGCAGCTGGCCGGCTCGGTGACAGGCACCGCGCTGGGACGGCTGTGTTGGGGACCGGTGATCTCCCGGCCATCGATGCGCTACGCCGCCGTGCACCCCAACCCGGCGTGGAACACGACCGCGCTGGTGGTCGCGGAAGGCGGCTGCCTGATGCTGGTGGTCTTGATGGTCGGGTTCTTCCTGGCCCGCCCCGCCATCAGCCGCTGGCTGCCCTACGCCGTCGGCGTGGCCACGGCCCTGATCATCATCGTGCTGGGGCAACTGAGCGGAGGCTCGGCGAACCCGGCCCGCCAGCTGGGCCCCGCGCTGCTGTCCGGTGGCACCCGGCTGCTGTGGGTCTACCTGGTCGCCCCGCTGATCGGCGCGTCGCTCGGGGCCGCGGCCCACTGCCTCCTCCAGCGCCGCCTGGACATCCCCGCCCCGTGCACCTACCGGCTGTGTGGGAGCAACGACGCCCTGCGAAGCCGGGCACGATGAAGCGGGACCGCGCGGAGGGCCAAAAACGTGGGAAACAGGTCCGGGGGCACGGCCATGAGCGCAGGGGCGCACCCGGTTGCCCATTATGTGCCGGCGGATCCTCCGCCACAGGCACCTCTGGAGGTCGCCGTGCTGTCTCGTTCGCGTTATCCCCGCCCTGCAGCTCACCAGAGCGTCTTGGCCGTGGACGCCGCACGCCGAACGACGCTGCCGGTGACGGCGGGTCCTGCTCGGACAGCTGTGGTGGCGCTGCCGGCCGAGCCTGCCAGCGTGAGCGTCGCCCGTCGCTGGGCCACCGATCTGCTCACCCTGTGGGGGGTCAGTGCAGACGACCTCGATGCGGCCCAACTGGTCATCAGCGAACTGGCGGCCAACGCCGTCCGCTACGGCCACGCGGAGATGAGCATCCGCCTCCTTAAGCAGGCCGACTGGCTGTACATGTGTGTGACGGATTCCGGAGCTCCTTTGGCGGCACACGGGCTCGTCATCCCGCAGGAACTGGCCGAGCATGGACGCGGCCTGGCCATCGTCGAGGCACTGGCCGAAACGATCGAGGTAACCCGCGAGCCGGATGGATGGCGCGTGGGCGCGGTGCTGCGCCTCACGACGGCCAGGAGACCGGCGGCACCCGCCGCGAGCGTGGCGTGACCCGGTGACTGGTCACGGCACCCTGGGACCGTTGATGAACCTGCCGTTGTCGTCGTACACGTACGGGTTGGCCGTGCACCCCTTGAGTCCCATGATCTGCTGCATCATCACCGGGGCCGGCAGGCCGGGGCCCGGGCAGGTGCGGTGGCCGTAGCCCAGGTCGTGGCCTGCCTCGTGGTTGATGATCAGCATGTGGTAGGCGTGGGTGCGGCCGGTGTGTTGGGGGCTCAGGTCGATCCAGTGCCGCAGGTTGACCACCAGGTTCGGCTTGACGCCGCAGCTGACCTCGCCGCCGGTGTCCAGGCCCCACTGCGCGCACAGCGTCTCGGTCGTGTCGGGCGAGGCCAGGGTGATGAAATACAACACGCCCGGCGGCTGCGTGCGGGTGCGTACCGAGACCACCGCCGAGGGCTTCCGGATCACGGTCTCCAACACGGGTGTGATCGTCGCCCCGCACGAGGTCCCCATGCTGTTCGAACCCTTCCGCCGACTCACCGACCGGGTAGGGTCGGCCCGCGGCAGCGGACTCGGCCTGTCCATCGTGCGGGCCGTCGCCCGGGTCCACGACGGCGACGCAGACGCCCGGGCCCGCCCGCAAGGCGGCCTGGACGTCCACGCCGCACTGCCCACCCGCCACACGCCGGGCCGGAACCGGACCGGACACCAAGAGCAGCGGGCACACTCTTTAGCACTCCGGCAGCGTTCGGGGCATCCGGTCCGGTGAAGCGTCGTTCAAAATGCTGCGGCGCTGATAGCGGGTCCGGGCAGCGCTGTGCAACCACCCGCCCATCCTGTGGAGTCGTCGCCGGATGTGCCGTGCCAACCTGATCGGGGCGTCGGCGGCGCATTCACCTGTACCACCGGCCGACAACGTCCCAGGAGACCCTGGTCTTCGGGCCGGGCAGGAAAAAAGCCCCCTCCCTTCATGGAGGGGCGGCGCGGTCAGTGCTGCGGCAGCGATCCGGGCAGAACCTGGTCGGTGTCGCCCTGGCCGGCTGCCGTGCAGTCAAGGAGCCGGTGGGTGTGCCGAGTCAGGGTCAGCACTCGGCGCAGCGCGGTGCTCGCCGGGTGGATGAGCAGCCACTGGCCGCGTCGCCTGCTGAGCGTGTGGGCCCAAACCAGGGGGCTCAGGCCGGCCGCGTCGATGAAGGTGAGGTCGGCTGCGTCGAGGGTCATGCCGTGGCTGTGGTCGAGGCTGAGGCAGAAGTCGAGTGCGCTCTTGACCGCGGGACTGGTGGCGATGTCCAGTTCGCCGCTCAGGCGGACGAGCATGCTGCAGCCGGGCCCCGTCAGGAGGGTGATACGCAAACCAGGCGGGCACGGCCAGGAGATCGTCGGACAGGGGGCGGGACGGTCGAGCGTGCTCGTGGTCATCGCGTGTTGTTTCCTCAAGAGATTTCTGGCCGCCTCTCCAACGCGGCGCTCGCTGCCGCCAACGGGGGCGTGGCCGTCGACTGCATCCAGCCTGCGCCCCGTCGCGGTTGCGGGCATCGGTCGAGGTGGCGAGGGCGGGGATCATTCGTGGGGATGACGGTGGTGGGCGCCTCCTCCGCGGTGCTGTGGCTGTGCTTTAGGGGCGGGTGGAGGGCAGGGCTAGTCCTGTGTCGTAGGCGAGGATGACGGCCTGGACGCGGTCGCGTAGGTGGTACTTGTCGAGGATGTGGGCGACATGGGTCTTCACGGTGGCTTCGCTGACGAAGAGTTCGGCGGCGATCTCGGCGTTGGACAGTCCGCGAGACAGGGCCCGGAACACGTCCATTTCCCGTTCCGTGAGGGCGTTGAGGCCCGGCGGGGCGGGCACCGGTTCGGGCAGTGCGGCGAACCGTTCGAGGAGCCGGCGGGTCACCCGGGGCGAGATGACCGCCTCCCCCGAGGCGACCGTGCGGATCGCCCCGACGAGGGAGTCGGCCGGGCCGTCCTTGACCAGGAAGCCGCTGGCCCCGGCACGGAGTGCGTCCAGGACGTGTTCGTCCAGGTCGAAGGTGGTCAGGATGATCACCCGGGTTGCCGACTGGGTCTCAAGGATGCGGCGGGTCGCCTCCACCCCGTCCAGCCGGGGCATGCGGATGTCCATGAGGACGACGTCCGGCTGCAGGCTGCGGGTGCCCTCGACCGCGGCCAGGCCGTCGCCGGATTCACCGACCACGGTCAGATCGGGTTCGGCTTCGAGGATGAGGCGGAGCCCGGTACGGATCATGGGCTGGTCGTCGACGAGCAGGATGCGGGTGGCAGTCATCAGGCAGAGGCCGTTTCGTTGTCGGGCGGAGTGAGGGGCAGGTGGGCGCGGACGAGGAAACCGCCGTGCGCAAGTGGGCCGGTGTGGAGGCTGCCGCCGACGGCGGCCACGCGTTCGTGCATGCCCACCAGGCCGTGCCCGCCGCCGGGCGGCACGGGCCGGGCGGCGGCGGGCACGAGCGGGCCGTCGTCGCGCACCGTGAGGGTCAGGCCGTGCGGCTGCCAGTCGAAGGTGACGGCCGCACGGGTGTGCCCGGCGTGTTTGAGCGTGTTGGTCAACGCTTCCTGCACCACCCGGTAGGCGGTCAGCTCGGTGCCGGCCGGCAGGGGGCGGGCCGGGCCCGTGTGGGCCCACTCCACGCGAAGTCCGGCTTCGCGCAGGGAGTCCAGCAGTGGGGGGATGTCGGCGAGGGCCGGCTGCGGCGAGCGTCCCGCCACCGCCTCGTCCTCCTCGGTGCGCAGCAGTTCCAGCAGCCGCCGCAGCTCCGCGACAGTGGCACGGCCGGTCGCTTCGATGGCGGCATGCATCTCATGGGCCTTGGCCGGGTCCGTGGCCTGGACGCGGTCGGCGGCGATGACCTGCACGATCATCAGGCTCACATGATGGGCCACGATGTCGTGCAGTTCGCGGGCGATCCTGGCGCGCTCCTCCACCACGGCGGTGCGTGCCAGCGCGACCTGCTCCCGCTCCAGGGCGGCCGCATGCTCGAGCGCTTCGGCCGCCATGGCACGGCGGGCCCCGACCAGGCACCCCAAAGCCCACGCGGCGACCACCAGGACATCCACGACGAGGGCCGAGCCGATGCCGTGGGCGGGAGCGATCAGCACTTCGGTGACGCTGGCCGCCAGTGCCGTCAGCGCCAGCAGCCGATAGGTGGGGCAGCGTCCAAAGCGGACGGTAGTGAGGAAGACCGCCGCCCCGACCGCCAGCAGCACCGTGCCGATGGTGGCACCCCCGCCGGCAACCGGGGCGGGGATGGAGTGGCGGGCCTGGAGCGCGGCCGCTGCCGCGCCGACGGCCCCCAGCGCGGCACCCGGCCATCGGCGGTGCACCGCGAAGGGGGCTCCCACCATCAGGGCCAAGGCGATGCCCACCGCATCCAGGCCGTGTCCGGCCGGATGCGCGGGATCGGAGGCCTCCGCAAGGGCGGCCACCGCGAGCAAAGGGGCGAGCAGGAGGTCAACCACTGCGGTCGGTACCCGGCGCCGGGCGAGGGCATCGATGTGCCCATGCCTGCGCGCCTCGTGCGCACGAGTGAAACCTCTGCCGATGACAGCTCCCAAAGCGGCCCCTTTTTATCGCGTGACGGACTCGGCCAACGTGCGAGAACTCCGAGGGATTTCCGAATCCGGCGCGAAAAGGAAGACGTGGCCCGTTCAGCGGGAAGTACGGCCGAATATGTGGCCGGAATGGAAAAGGAGGGCCGGTCAGTGGGCCCCGGCCACAACCGGCTGGGCGGTGAGGGTGGTCCTGAACCGCGCCCGGTAGGCGCCGGGGGTGATGCCGCGTTCCCGTTGGAAGGCGCGGCGCAGGGTCTCCTCGGAGCCGAAACCCGAGCGGCGGGCGACGACGTCCAGCGGGTCGGTGCCGGACTCGAGCAGCCCTTGCGCGGCCTCGAGGCGGATCTGCTCCACAAAGCGGGTCACGGTCATCCCGGCCTCGGCGCGGAAGAGCCGGGTGAGCTGGCGCACGCTCACGCCGACCCGCCCCGCCACGGCCTCCAGGCTGTGATCGGCGGCGGGGTCCGCGGTGACATCGTCCAGCACCTGCCGCACCACCTGGTGGCGGGGCTGCCGGGCGACCTGGCGGACGCTGAACTGCGACTGGCCGCCCGGCCGGGCCATGAAGACCACCAGATACTTCGCCGCCGCACGCGCCACCTGAGGGCCGAAGTCCTCCTCCACCAGCGACAGCGCCAGATCGATGCCGGAGGTGACACCGGCGGAGCTGATGACCTTCCCGTCGCGCACGAAGATCGAGTCGGCATCGACCCGGACGTGCGGGAAGTGCTCGGCCAGTTCGTGGGTCAGGCACCAGTGGGTGGCCGCCCGGCGCCCATCCAGCAGCCCGGTGGCCGCGAGCGGGAACGCGCCTGCGCACACCGAGGCCACCCGGCGGGAGAACCCGGTCAGGCGGCTGATCCCGGCGATGAGGGGGGCGTCGGACACCGCCCGGCGCCAGTCGGAGCGGCCGGGGATGATCAGGGTGTCGATGGTGCCGGTGAACTCCTCCAGGGCCGCATCCGCCGCCAGCCGCGCACCCGCCGTGGTCACCACCTCCCGCCCCCCGCAGGAGGCGGTCAGCAACCGGTAGCAGGCGCCCTGGTCGTTGGCGGCGGCGAACACCTCCAGCGGCCCGGTCACATCCAGCAACTGGACGCAGTCGAAGAGCACCATCACCACGAGGTGCGGCCGCCGGCGCGGCCCGCTCCTGCCGTCCATGGGGAAATCCTCCCCCCGTCGCCTCAACCAGCACAAGACGGTCAAAAGCTCGTGGTGGGCGTGGCGCCGGGTGCCGTCCCCTCGCCGGAGGGTGCGGCGCCGGACGGCCGGCAGCCGGGGCCGGCGGGGTGGGGAACTGCTCAGCCCTCAGGACGGTGGGAGGAGGTCATGGGGCAGTCCGGCTGCGTGCTGCGAAAGCGTGCGCGGTAGGAGCCGGGGGAAACGCCGAGCTCGCGCTGGAAGACACGGCGCAGTGTCTCCGCCGATCCCAGTCCGCTCCGGCGGGCGACCACGTCCAAGGGGTCGGTGCCCGATTCGAGTATGCTTTGCGCCGCTTCCAGGCGGATCTGCTCGACGAACCGGGCGGCCGTGGTGCCGGTCTCCTGGCGGATCAGCCGGGTCAGGTGGCGCACGCTCACCCCCGCGTGCGCCGCCAGCGCGGGCAGCTTGTGGTCCGCCTGGGGAGCGGCCGTCACGGCGTCCAGCACCGCCCGCACGCCGGTGCTGCGGCAATACCGTGCGCGCAGCCGGACACTGAACTGGGATTGCCCGCCCGGCCGGGCCATGAAGACCACCAGGTCCTTCGCCGCCGCACGCGCCACCTCGGGGCCCCAGTCCTCCTCCACCAGCGACAGCGTCAGGTCGATGCCCGCGGTGACGCCCGCCGAGGTGATGATCCGTCCGTCACGGATGAACAGCGCATCACGGTCCACGTGCACCGACGGGAAGCGGGCGGCCAGCTGGTCGGCCTGCCGCCAGTGGGTGGCCACACGGCACCCGTCGAGCAGACCCGCGGCCGCGAGCGGGAAGGCCCCCGCGCACAGCGAGGCCACCCGACCGGCCGAGCGGGCCAGCCGCGTCAACTCCCCGATCAGCTCGTGGTCTTCCACGGGCACGTGCCAGTTGGGGCTGCCGGGAACCATGAGCGTGCCGATCCGCCCCACCCACTCCTCCAGCACCCCATCGGCGGCCAGCCGCAACCCGGACGTGGTCCGCACCTCCTTACCGCCGGGAGACAGGGCAACCACCCGGTAGCGGCCCCCGTGGTCGTTGGCCGCCGCCAGGACGTCCATCGGCCCGGTGACGTCCAGCGCCTGCACTCCCTCGTAGAGGACCATCACGACGAGGTGGGTGCGAGGGCTGGCGCCGGCCCGGCGGTTCGAGGTGATCATGACTGCCAGGGTCGGGTCAGGCCTTACGGCGGGGCAAGGACCGATACCCCTCGTATCCGGCCATCGCCCGCAGGAGGCCCAAACGGGGGGCCCGGACGGGCAGAGTGCGGGCATCGGGCGGTCGGCTCCCGCCCGGCCCCGCGCTCACGACGGGAGCACAGCTCCCGCAGCGGCCGGCCCGCCGGTGCGAGCCGGCCGCCCGGCTCGCACCGTGCACCGGCCTTCTCACAGCAGCCCGGCGCGGGCGGCGTACCAGCCCAGCTGCATGCGGGTGGTGCAGCCGGTGAGGGACATCAGACGGCGGATGCGCCGGTGGACCGTGCGCACGCTCAGCCCCAGTTGGGAGGCCAGGGCCTTGTCGGGCAGGCCGGCCAGCATCAGCGTGAGGAGCTCAAGGTCGTCGCCGCCGACGGTGGCGAGCGTGTCGTCTTCGGGCGCGGTCTCATCGTGCAGCTGCAGCGGCACCGAGCGGTCCCAGACCTGCTCGAACAGAGCGGCCAGGGCCTCCACAAGTCCTGCGGTGCGGATCAGGAGGCAGCTGGAGACCGGCTCCTGCTGGTCGCTGCGGACCGTGATCATGGCGAGGTGGCGGTCGGCGATGACGAACTTGCCGGGCAAGACCGTCGCGGCGCGGGCCTGCTCGCCGGCGTTCAGGTAGCCGCGCAGCTGCTCTCGCGCGCCGGGCTGGGCCAGCACGGCCCGCTCGTACACGGCCCGGTACTGCACGCCGTGCGCGAGCATCTCCAGCTCCGTGTCGTTGCTCTCCAGGGCCAGGGCGAAGGGCAGGCGGGTGAACGCGAGCACCTCCCGGCGGGCCGTGCGCTGCAGGCGCACGAAGCACTCCCTGATCTCGTCCGGGCTGCGGATGAGCTCGGCCGGCGGGCCGGCCCCGTCCGCACGGCTGCGGTAGGTGTGCATCAGTGCGTCGATGCGTGACTGGACCTTCAGCAGGGCCGCCTGGCGCTGCATCACCACCGCCGCCACCGCGACATCGGGGGCCACGGCCGCATACCGGCCGCCGGTCGCCGTGTCCTGCCCGGCCACGAGCCCGAGTGCTGCCAGGTGGGCCAGGCCCGCTGCCGCGGTCTGCGCCGGCAGGTCCAGCAGGTCGGCGAGCCGCTCGGTGTGCTCGCCGCCCAACGCCAGCAGCGTCAGGTAGATCCTCTCCTGGGTCGGTGACAGGCCCAGCGGGGCAAGAACGGGTTCCGCCTCCTGGCCGGGCCACTGGTCCATCGCGTTGACCTGCACGCTCGCCTTCCACGTTGGTTCGCTCCCGGCGGATGGGGACGCGCCTGGCTCCATCTCGTCTTCCGCGGCCGCGCTGCCCGGGACCCGTGAAAGGCTGGCAGAACCGCAGCCGGCTCGGTAACCCCACCAGTGGCCACCCTTGCCTCACCCCGGGCCACCTCGCCCCTTCGGGCACGTCGGCTCGTGGCCCGGCCCGGGCGGCCGCCCACCCCCGTACTTGCCTGGGGCCTGCCGCGTGCGGATACGCGGGCGCCCGGCGAAATGGTGTGGCCTGCTGAAACGAGCCATCTGTGAGGTGAGGATCCCGCCTATCGGTGTGGGAATCCCCTGCCGAACTTTCGTCCGCGCATTCCGTCACTTCGGGAACCTCATGTCATCGGATCTTCGGGAGGCTCAGAGGACGACGAATGTGTTGGCATCACCTCCGGGGCCGCGTCAGGATCGACCCTCACCCACGGCAGGTCCTCGAACTGCGCGACGATCCGGCTCCAGCCACCGCTTCGCGCACCGCCGGTGGAAGCGGCATCGTCCAGCCAGATCTCCGTGCCCGGCGGAAGGTCCTCCGGTCCGCGCTCGGTGCCGATGAAGAGGGTGAACTCGGGGTCATCAGGACTGCTCCGGCTGTAGTACATGTCCCCGTCGCGCCACGCTTCCAGGGCGAAGTCCACAAGAATCGCCCTCCCGTGACGGCCCTCGGGAAAGAGCAGAAGCAGAGTGTCGCCCCGCACAGGCACGTCGGCGTCAGCGACACGGGCCGCCAACGCCTTGATGGAGACGGCGGGCTCGACCTGGAGACCGAAGCCGGTGCGGTGCGAGCCGGTCACGGTCACGATGTGGTACGGCACGCCATATCTTCCCACCCTCGTGGGGCTTTCCCATAAGCCGGGCGCCGGTGGCGGTCGGTGGGCGGAACACCGGGTCGCCTAATACTGCAATCACAGTTAGAGGGTCTGGTGTGATTGAGTGTCCAGGTGTCTGTGGATCTTGGTGTGCGTCAAGTCGAGTCATGGCGTGATGTGTTGGCGGGGTTACACGCGCGGTTCGCTGCGCGGTTTGCCCGCTCGGAGCCGCGGGGCCGGGCACTGGAGTACATGGCCGGGTTGATTGCGCCGTTGGAGCGTAAGAACGGCTGGTCGCTGGCGGAACGAGCCGGTGAGGCACATCCGATCGGGATGCAGCGGCTGCTGGGCGAGGCTGACTGGGATGCTGATGGGGTCCGCGATGACGTGCGGGACTTCGTCGTGGAGAGCATTGGTGACAAGAATGCGGTGCTGATCGGTGACGACACCGGGTTCTTGAAGAAGGGCACCAGGTCGGCCGGCGTGCAGAGGCAGTACTCCGGAACTGCAGGGCGAACGGAGAACTCCCAGATCGGCACCTTCCTCGCCTACGCCTCCGAGCGAGGGCGGGCGTTGATCGACCGGGAGTTGTACCTGCCGAAGTCCTGGACGGACGACCGGGAGCGGTGCCGGGCGGCCGGCATCCCGGACAATGTGCCGTTCGCTACGAAGATCGAGCACTTCCAGGCCATGCTCCAGCGCGCTCTGGACGCGAAAGTGCCGTTCGCGTGGGTGACCGCGGACGAGGCATACGGGCAGGTCAAGCGACTGCGGTACTGGCTGGAGCAGCGCGCGGTCGCGCACGTGCTGGCGACCAAGGTCAACGACACCGTCATCACCACCCGAGGCGCCGAGGTCCGGGTCGACGCCTTGGTGGCCGGCCTGCCGCGGCAGGCGTGGAAGCGGCTGTCCGCCGGTCCCGGCGCCCACGGACAGCGGTTCTATGACTGGGCCCGGGTGCCGATCCGGATCTGGTGGGAGAACGGCTTTGGCCACTGGGTGCTGGCCCGCCGCAGTCTCACCGATCCCACCGAGATTGCTTACTACGTCTGCTACGGCCCGGTCGGCACACGGCTGAGGGACCTGGCCCGGGTGGCCGGGGCCCGGTGGCAGGTCGAGGAATGTTTCCAGGCCGCCAAGAACGAGTGCGGCCTGGACCACTACCAGGTCCGCCGCTACGACGCCTGGTACCGGCACATCACCCTGTCCATGGCCGCCCTCGCCGCACTGACCGCCATCCGTGCCCAGGAACTGTCAAAGGGGGCAGTGATCTTGGACAAACCCGCCTGATACCCCTGTCCGTCGCGGAGATCCGCCGCCTGATCGGACTGCTCCATTGCCCACAACACCTCACGCCGACGCACCATCTGTATTGGTCATGGTGGAGACGGCTCAGTCAGACACGCGCTCGCCGCAGCCACTACAAACGCCGAGGTCAGACCCCCTAACTGTGATTGCAGTACTAAGGCGACCAGCCTCAATTCTCCTCTGACTCTCCCTCGCGTATTCCGTCACTCCGGGAACTTCATTTCGTCGGTACCTCTACGCCGCATCCGGCAGGGACTGGTGCGCTCGTCCCTGCCGGATGCGGCCTGTGGCGGTGGATCAGTTGGCGGCCAGGATCGCCTCGTTGAGGGTCTGGTCGATGGTGCCGCCGTCGGCGTCCTGTGCGGTGACGTGGAGGGCGACCATGTGGCCGGCCGCCAGGGCGCTGCCCGGCAGGACACCGTGGTAGCGGCCGTCCTTCATCTCGCCGTTCAGGTTCTGCCAGGTCTTCCCGCCGTCGGTGGAGTAGGCGACCTTCAGCGAGGTGATCCGGCTGGGCTGCGCGCCTGCCAGGCGGTGCGCGTCAACGGTGACGGGCAGGGCGTGGGCCGGCCGGGCTTGGTTGTTCTCGTCCAGCGGGATGCGGTAGTCGAGGTTGAGCAGGGGCAGAGAGGCGCTACCGGCGGTGACGGGCTTGGTCTGGAAGGTCCACACCGTGTGGGTGTCGTTGCCGCTGGTGAGCTTGCCGGGGGTGGTGATGTCGCGCTGGACCTTCCAGGTGGTCGGGGTGGACGGCGCGGGCAGGTCGAAGCCGCCTTGGTAGTCGTGCCAGTCGGCGACCAGTCGGCCGTCCTGCCACGCCCGGGTCTCATTGCCCCAGCCCGGCTCCATTCCGGCGGGGTTGTCGTTCCACAGGCTGTTGCCGGCGGTGTCGGTCAAATCCCAGGCCAGCATCTCCAGGACGTGCGCGTCCAGCCGGCCGGTGCCGACCGTGGTGAACGGGCCGGCGAGCTGGTCCTCGTTCGTGCGCTCACCCGTGCGGTAGTTCTGGGGACGGATGCTCATCAGCTGGGTGCTCGCCCAGTTGCTGGAGGAGTTGTGGAAGTACCAGCGCTGCCAGTCGATGCCCGGGCTGACGTACTCGGTCCGCTGGATGGGCAGTGCGATCTGCTGGTGCGGGGGCCACAGGAAGAACAGCGGCCTGCCGTTCGCCGAGGGCAGCCGTCCCTCGAAGTCGCCCCGGCTCTGCTGCGGATAGTTGAGGTTGCGGTAGTCGGCATCGATCCGGGCCAGCTTTTCCACGTCCCTGATGGAGAGCACGTGGTGCATGTCGGCGGGGAAGGAGGAGCCCGTCCAGGCCAGGTCGTACACCTGGGAGGCGTGCGCGGGGTCGGTGGCGTGCGCGGCGTCGACCAGCCGGAAGGACTGCTGCGTGTTCAGGGTGCCGTGGACGACGGGATCGTCACTCTGGCCGGCGTAGAAGGCGATGTCGGAGGAGGCGTCGGTGGCCATGTCGAAGAACGCGATGTGGCCGACGCCGTCGGCGCTGGCGCGGTTGGCGTTCACGTAGGTGGTGGCACTCGCCACATGCCGGCTGGGGATGTCCGCCGTGACGGGCGATGCCTTGCGCATGTCCAGCACGACCTGCTTGCCGGGGGTGACCGTGATCTCGGGAACGTTCATCACGGCGGCGGCCAGGCGCCCGTCGGGCTGCATCTGCTCGACGTTGAGGGTGAAGGCCAGGTGCTTGCCCTTGGGCAGCAGCATCGTCGTCCCGCCCTCGGCGATGCCCACGCCGGAGGGGTGATCGGTGTCCAAGTCCAGCACCGGGCCATAAGCGATGGCGGGCTTGCCGTCCAGGCCGAGTGCGGACAGGTGCAAGGCGCACAGGTCGGACTTCTCGAAGCCGATCGCCAGGTGCAGAGGCGCACCGCCGCCCTGCGGGGTGGCCACGACCTGACCGGAGTACTCGCCTTCAAGGGTCTGGCTCGGGTCGAGGGTGAGGGTGAGGGTCTTGGACGCGCCGGCGGGGATGGTCAGATGGTCGGCGGACAGCGTCACCATGCCGGCCGGCGCCGCCTGAAGGTTGTTCAGGGCGGTCAGCTGGGAGGACAGGTCGAAGGACACATCCGTCGTGCCGGTGTTGGTGAGGGTGACCTGGCGGGTCATCTCGGTGGTGCTGTCACACAGCAGGCGGCCGAAGTCGAAGGTCGCCCGGTCGGGAACGACCTGCTGGTGCAGCGCGGCGGCGGCGTCCAGCCGGCCCGCGCCCTGGCCGGAGCCGAAGACCACACCCGGGGCCGGCCCGCCCAGCGTGTGGGAGGTGGACTGCAGGAGGGACTTCAGCTGCGCGGCGGAGTAGTCGGGGTGTTCCTGGGCCAGGAGGGCGGCCGCGCCCGCGACGTGCGGGGTGGCCATGGAGGTCCCGGACAGGGTGGTGTAGTACTGGTCGACCGGCGTGCCCAGCGAGGTGCCCGCGGCACGGTCCTCGACGATGCCGTCACCGGGGGCGGAGATGTCGGGCTTGAAGGCGCCGTCGATGCGCGGGCCGCGGGAGGAGAAGCGGGCCACCGCATCGTCGCGGTCGGTGGCGGCCACCGTCAGCGCGGCATCGGCCGCGCCGGGGGCGGCGATGGTGTGGGGCCGGCTGTTGTTGCCGGCTGCGACGACGAACAGGGTGCCGTACTGGGCGGTGAGCTGGTTGAGGGCCTGGCTGTCGGGGTCGCTGCCGTCACTCGGGCTGCCGCCCAGGCTCAGGTTGGCGACCTTCGCTCCGTGCTGGGCCGCCCACTCCATGCCGGCGATGACAGAGGAGTCCATGCCCCGGCCGTCGTCGTCGAGGACCTTCACGTTCAAGAGCGAGGCGCCGTAGGCGGCGCCCTTGCGTGCCCCGCCGGAGGCGGCGCCGGTGCCGGCGATGGTGCCCGCCACGTGGGTGCCGTGGCCGACGTGGTCCCCGGTATCGGCCGAGTCGGAGAAGTTGACCGACGCGCCGACCTGGCCGGCCAGGTCGGGGTGGGTGGTGTCGATACCGGTGTCGATGACCGCGACCTTCACCCCCTTACCGGTGGCGCCGGTGGACCACGCCTGCGGGGCGTTGATCTTCTGAAGGTTCCAGTCGAGGCCGGCCGCCTTGACCTTGCCGTCCAGCCACACGTGTTGGATGCCGGCCAGCGCACCACCGAGCGTGCCGGCGGCCTTGTGGCCGGTCAGCGCGGTGTGGCCGGCCTTCGCCAGGTCTGTTCCCAGACCGGCGGCGGCCTTGGAGCGGACCTCCCCGACGGCGGTGGCATGGATGCTGGTCAGCTCCCGGCCCGCGCGCACCGACGCCCCGCCCAGCGCCGCGGCCCGCGCCCCCGGACGGTGCTGCACGATCAGCGGCAGCGACGAGGCGTGTGCATCGTCGTAGCCCTCACGTATGAGCTCACTGACATCGAACAGCCGCTCGTCCAGGACCGAGCCCAGCAGCGGCGCCATGTCGCTGGGCACCACCCGGACTTCGCCGTCGCTACCGGTCCAGGCACTGAAGACCACATGACGCCCGGGGATGTCGGCAGGCTCCACCGCCACGGTGCTGCGGCCGTCGGCATCCTTGACGACCCTCACCCGGTCACCGGTGATCAGCGTCACCGAGGTGGCCTTGCCGGCGCCATGTCGGGTGGCCTTCGCGACGACGGGCGCCGCGCCGGCCTGAGCGGGCAGGACGGTGATGCACAGCGAAGCGGCGGCGACGAAAACCGCCGCGGCCGTATGAAGACGTTTCAACAGAACTGACTCCTTGGATCAACAAGCAGGCAGGCAAAAGCTGTGCCGCATGTCCCGGCACAGGCCCGGAATTCGTAGATCCACATGCCGGGCGGCGCCATCCTTCAGCGCCGCCCCTCGCCCGCGAAAGGGCCTGGCGTGGCGAACAGGAGTCAGCGTCAGAAAGCGGCCAGGAATACCCCAGCCGGCCCGTCAACTCCACTGGCCGGGGCACCACATGCCAAAAAATCCGGGAAATACGCCGCCCAGAGGGGTACCGGAGGAGCACGTCGGAAAGAAATGCCTCACTCGTTACGGCATGACGTCGCAGGCGATGTCCGGATCAGAGGGAATGACGGCCTATTCGGTGGCCACCCGGCCTCTTTCCTCCGCTGCCCTTTTTTGTAGGTGACTGCGTGAGCGCACCGCTGCCCCGCGTATACGTCGACCACGACCGGTCGCCGGCGTGTGCCCCTCCACGGCTACCGCCTGCACGGCCCGACGCGCTGTCAGGATCCCCGACGCACCGGTTTACTGCTGCGGCCCGAACCGGCTCACGTCCACCGCCACGGCCGTCCCGGCCCCGCACGCCATGGCCGGCGGGGCTGCCCGGGTGGCGGCGGTTCTCGGCCGGCGGACGGAGCAGCATGCTCACCTCCCCCACAGGGCGGAGCCCAAGGGTGGTCCAAGGAGCGGACGTCTTTCACCCCGGCCGCACGCAGGCTGGTGACACACCGATCCGCCGACGCGGAAAAAGTACCTACCTCCGGGGAGCCCCTTTCATGACCCGTGACACCGCCACTCCCGCGCGCCCGACACGCCGACGCGGCAGGTGGGTCGCCGCCCCCCTGTGCGCCGCGGGCGCGGCCGCAGCCGTCCTGGCCCCCGGCGCCACCGCTTTCGCCGCCGGCCCTCACCCGGCCCCCTCCTCCGCAGCGGCCCCTCACACATCACCAGGCCGCCCCTGGGCTGGTGACCATGCCGTCCAGCAGGCCGTCCGCCAGCTGACCGGGGCGGGTCTACCCGGAGCGATCGCCCTCATCCAAGACCACGGCCGCACCGCGATGGCCGCGGCCGGCTACGCCGACCTGGCCACCAAGCGGCCCATGACCACCGCAGACCATGTGCGCATCGGCAGCAACACCAAGGTGTTCACCGCCACCCTGGTGCTGCAGCTGGTGGCCGAAGGCCGCCTCGGCCTGGACGACACCGTGCAGCAGTTCCTGCCGGGCATCATCAAAGGCGGCGGCCACATCACCGTGCGCCAGCTGCTCAACCACACCAGCGGGCTCTACCCCTTCGAGCAGGACCCGACCTTCGCCGCCCCCTACCTGCAGGGCAACGCCGGATACTACCGATCACCGCGCCAGCTGGTGGCGTTGGCGAACGCCCATGCACCGCTGTTCAAGGCCGGCACGAAATTCTCCTACTCCAACACCAACTACGTCCTGCTGGGCCTGATCATCGAAAAGATCACCCACCACTCCTACAAGCAAGAACTCGATCGCCGGATCATCCAACCCCTGCGGCTGCGCGACACCCAGCTCCCCGTCCGCTCCCTGAAGATCCCAGAGCCGGCCGCGCACGGTTACCTCCTGGGCCAAAGCGGCCGCGCACCTCGGGACATCACCTCCGCCATCAGCCCCTCCACCACCTGGGCGGCGGGCGCACTGACCTCGACCGTCAACGATCTGGCCCGCTTCGACCGAGCCCTGGTCACCGGCAAGCTCCTGCCCAAGGCCCAGCTGAACGAGATGATGAAGGCCGGCCCCTACAAGGTCGATCCCGCCGATCCGACCAAGGGCTACGGACTGGGCCTGGAAAAAGTACGGCTGTGCGGCGTCACCATGTGGGGCCACACCGGGACCGTCCTGGGAACCCAGACCAACGCCTTCACCAGCGCCGACGGCACCCGGCAACTGGTGCTGACCACCAACGCCGACCCCGACACCTGGAATGCCGGCCAGGTCTCCGCCTGGCTCACCACCGCACGCCACACGCTCTGCGCCAGTAACCCGCATGACGGGGGCCACTTCCTTTCCCGCAGTGACCACCATCAAAAGCCGCGCACTATGAGCGGCCACAACGGCTGGATACACGACCCAAGGGCCTACCGCGCCAACGGGCAGCCGACCACGTCCTGACATCGAAGCGGCACGTGGAGCACCGCGAGCTTGTTTCACCGTGCCTGGTACCGCCAACGTCTTCGCCGCACTGCCGTGCGGGCGGGTCATCGAGCGACGGCCGGCTGCGGCGCTGGTCTGGGCCGTCGTCCCGTAGGCGGACTGCCCGTCCTCACACCCGCCGGGCCGACCGCGGTGATCTTCGTGCGGGCTTCAGGACCTGACCGGCCCAGGTCACCGTGTCCGGCCCGGCGGATGCCGCCGCGGCACGCCTTCACTCCCGCGAGACGCTTGGCCGACCGTCGCCTCCAGCGCCGGCCAGGCCACCGGCCCGCCGGGGCGGGCACCTGACCGATTCCAAAGACGCCATCGCCAACGGGCTGCGGCTGTGGCCGTGGCTGTCAGTGGCCCTCCCGGGCCGTGCGGCTGTCGCTGCACGTGTCCCGCGTGAGCGCCCCGTCGCGGCGCCGGCCCATGCAGGGCCGTGGATGCGGCCCGGCCGTACAGAAGAAAGAGATGAGGAGGCATGCCATGCCTGGACGGACTGTCACCGTCCGTGAAAGCGGGCACCTGGCTCGGACGATCGGCGTCGGCCCCCACCGGCTGACCGGCGATGAACCCGACCCGATCGGCACCGACACCGGCCCGACCCCCGTTCAGCTGCTCATGGCCGGTCTCGGCGCGTGTACCTCGATGACGGTACGCCTGTACGCCGAACGCAAGGGCTGGCCTCTAGCCGGCATCAAGGTCGATGTCCGCGTGGCCCATGGGGTCAGGCCGCTCGGGCAGATCCTCAAGGACGTCGAGATCATCGGTGACTTGAACGCCGAGCAGATCAGCCGGCTGGCCACCATCGCCGAGCACTGCCCCATCCAGCGCATGCTCAGTGCCTCGGTGCCCGTGCACACCCGCACCACGGCGCGCCGCGCCGCCGCGCCGTCCCCGGGCGCCGCCTGAGGACCTTGCACTGGCAGGTGCCCCGGCCCGTATCGGGTCGGGGCACCTGCCGTTGGGGGACCGTGCCGGGCGGCAGGAGGGGTGAGGCCGGCGGGCATCTCATTCCTGCGGCGGAGCGCGGAAACCGCTCGTACGGCAGAGGAAGGGGAGGACGGAGGCAACCACGATGGAAACCAAGCCAGGTGGGCCGAAGGGGCCCGCCCGCACGTTGAAAGGGCGCAGCATGCTCCACAGTTCATCGACCGGCGACCGCACTCGGCCCATGACCCGGCGTCGTACGCTCGCCGTGATCGGGGCGGCTCTGGCCGCCGGCACGGTGGTGGCGACCGGTGTAGGGGCCCAGGCCTTCGCCGGCGATGCGTCCCCGGCGCACAGGGCCGTCTCGGGGCACCCGGTGATGCGGACGCTGACGCCGCAGGTCCGCGCTCAACTCGACCGTGCCGTCCAGCACGTTCTGAAGACCACGCACACGCCCGGGGTGACGGTGGGCCTGTGGGCGCCGGGCAAGGGCAGCTACGTGAGGGCCTTCGGCACCGCCGAGAAGGCGACCAACGCGCCGATGTCGCCCGGGTTCAACATGCGCGTCGGCAGCGTCACCAAGACCTTCACGGTCACCGCGCTGCTGCGTCTGGTCGACCACCAGCAGGTGAGCCTTGACGATCCGATCTCCAGGTACGTGCATGGCGTCCCGAATGGCCGCCACATCACGCTGCGTCACCTCGCGGAAATGCGCAGCGGCCTGTTCAACTACCTGAACGACGGCGACTTCGCCAAGGCCTTTCTGGCCGACACCAGCCGTACGTTCACCAACGAGGAGATGCTGGCCTACTCCTTCAAGCACCCGGTCTCCGGCCCTCCGGGCCGCCAGTTCGAGTACAGCAACACCAACACCGTCCTTTTGGCGATGGTGGTTCAGAAGGTGACCGGGCAGTCCTTCGACCGCTACCTGACCCAGCATGTGCTCAAGCCGGCCCACCTGAAGCACACCTTCATGCCCAAGGGTGCCGAGTTCCCGGCGCCCCACGCCCACGGGTACACCGACCAGACGGCGGACGGCTCGGTCGCGGACGCGACGAACTGGGCCCCGCCGGGCGGCGCGTCCGGGGTGATGATCTCGAACCTGCACGATCTGCGGTCCTGGGCGTCCACCCTCGCCGAGGGGAGGCTGCTGTCCAAGGCGACCCAGGCCGAACGGCTGACGATGCTGCCGACGGGCAAGGACGGCATCGGCTACGGCCTGGGGGTGTTCGACAACCACGGGTGGATCGGGCACAACGGGTCGCTGCCCGGCTACCAGACGGTGATGGTCTATCTGCCCAAGGTCAAGGCCACGCTCGTGGTGCACACCACCAGCGACAGCGTGGTGAAGGGCAAGGCGCTGAGCACGAAGTTCGCCAAGGCGGTCACCGGCGTCGTGACCCCGAAGAACGTCTACGACATCCCCACCTCCTAAGGACCTGCACTCCACGGCCTTCGGTGGTGTGCCCGGCCCGCGATGGCAGGCCGGGCACACCACCGGATGGCTTACGGTTCAGTCGGGCCGGTGGCACAGCGGGAGTTCGGCCGCACCGGTCTCGGCCTGGTGGATGGCCCAGGCGGCGTTGACCAGACCGATGTGGCTGAAGGCCTGCGGGAAGTTGCCGAGCAGCTCACCGCTTGCCGGATCAACCTCCTCGGCCAAAAGTCCCACGTCGTTGGCGCAGCGCGCGGCTCGTTCGAAGACCTGGCGGGCCGCTTGGCTCTCGCCGGCCAGGGCCAGGGCGTGGGCCAGCCAGAAGGTGCACAGCAGGAAGGTGCCTTCTTCGCCGGGCAGGCCGTCCTCGGCGCTCAGGTAGCGGTAGACCAGGCCGTCCTTGCTGGTGAGCCGGTCACGGACGGCGTCGATGGTGGCGCGCATGCGGGGCGCGGTGGCGGGCAGGAAGCCCACGATCGGCATCATCAAAACGGAGGCGTCCAGCACGTCGGTGCCAAAGGCCTGGGTGTAGGCGCCGGCCTTCCGGCTCCAGCCCCATTCCTCGATCGCCGCGCGGATCTCCTCGCGGGCGCGCATCCAGGCGGGGATGCGGGCGCGGGCGCCCAGGGCGTCGGCGAGTGCCAGGGCGCGGTCGACGGCGACCCAGCACATGAGCTTGGAGTACAGGAAGTGCTGCGGGCCGCTGCGGACCTCCCAGATGCCCTGGTCGGGCTGGTCCCAGCAGGTGGCGGCCATGTCGGCGCAGGCGGCGAGGAAGTCCTTGGTGGGGGTATCCAGTGCGGCCAGATCGTCGCGCAGGCGGTGGGCGGCCGCGAGCAGTTCGCCGTAGACATCCAGCTGCCGCTGCTGCCAGGCACCGTTGCCGATACGGACCGGGCGGCTGCCGCGCCAGCCGGGCAGGCGGGGCAGTTCCTGTTCGCTCAGGTCGCGTTCGCCGCGGATGCCGAACATGATCTGCATGGACTCGCAGTGGGCGGTGTCGCTGGCGCCGGCCTGGGCCATCCACCCAAAGAAGGCCTCCGCCTCGTCGGGGCAGGCGGCCACCCACAGGGCGTCCAGGGTGAAGGAGGCATCCCTCACCCAGGCGAAGCGGTAGTCCCAGTTGCGGACGCCGCCGACGCACTCGGGCAGGGAGGTGGTGGGGGCGGCGACGATCGCGCCGGTCGGCTGGAACGTCAGGCCCTGCAGGATGCGCCCGCTGTGGTGGACCAGTTCCTCCCACGGGCCCTGGTAGGACTGGTGCATCTCGGACCAGGAGCGCCAGCCGTCCACGGTGTCCTGCAGGTGCGCGACGATCTCGTCTTGGCGCATCAGTGTGGGGTGGCTGCCGGCGGGCACCTGCCGCAGGGCGAAGGCCACGCTCTGGCCGGCCTCAAGGCGCGTGTGGGCGCGGGCCATGTCGGCGATCTGCAGGGGCAGTGGGCAGCACAGGCCCAGCGTGTCGGGGCCGCCGTGGCAGCGCAGCCCGCCCTCCACGGGCAGGAGTAGCGGTCTGACCAGCCCGTATTCGGGGCGGGGCGCGAACTCCATCTCGAGGTCCGCACGGCCGTCGGTGCACTCCACCCTCCGCAGCAGCAGATGCGGAGCGTGTTCGCCCAGGTGGTGGCCGCGCTCGTTGAAACCGGTGGCCAGCGCGTCGGTGACGGTCACGGCCGCGGTAGGGGTGTGGAACTGCGTGCACAGCACCAGGCTGCGCTCGAGGTAATGCCGGTGGGCGGTGTACGGGCCGGTGGGGCGGATGGACCAGTGGCCTGCCTGCGGCCCCAAGAGCCGGGCAAAGACCGCCCGGGAGTCGAAGTGCGGAAAACACAGCCAGTCGATGGAACCGTCCAGGCTGACCAGCGCCGCGGTCTGGCAGTCCGAGAGCAGCGCATAGTCCGAGATGGGACGGTCGCTCATGCCGGTCACCTCCCCATGGTCTCGCCGACGCGCACAGCGGGCAGCACGGTGCGCCACGGGATGCCGTACCAGGCCGTCGAGGGGGGTGTCTCTCACTGAGCGCGCGCCGTGAGATGCCGCTTTCGGCGCCGGCCCCAGCGAGGCCCCCGACCACTGGCTCCCCTTATGACCAAGCTGCAGCAGCCGGTTCCCGCGGGACTTCAGCGGCTCCGCGCCGCCCTGGGCGACTGCCCGTGGGGAGAAGATCTCCCCATGAGCCAACCCCTGCCGCAGTTGCCGAAGCCCGAGTTCGTCTTGATCCATGTTGAGGCTCCGTCCGAGGTGCCCGCCCAGATTGCTGTCGATCTCGGTGAGACCGGCATTCCGGCCGGGTTGATCGGATACGAGTACCGGCCGCTGAGTGAGGCGGTGTTCCTTGAGGGGATCGGTGAGCGGGGGCTGGTCGCCATCGCGACGAGTGGCCTGTTCGGACGCATCGCCGTCGACGTTGCCACTGGTCACCTGGTGCAGATTCCCAAGATCGATTCAGCGAGGGCTCCCCGTCTCGTGAACAGCGATCTCGGCTCCTTCAACCAATGCGTGGCCGCGGTGATCGCGCGCTTCCCGTTCTATGCGGACGGCGACGAGGACAGGTACGAGGCGGCGGCGGAAGAGCTTCGGGATCTCATCTCCGGCATCGACGAGGCAGCTCTCGCGCACAACGGATTCTGGGAGACGTTCTGCGACGACGTGGCGATGGGGGACTACGAGGACTGGGATGCATGAGCTGGTGCTCTGACCGGAAAGGTTTGCCGGAAGCTCGCGGCGTCCGGCGTGGACGGGCCTCGTCAACCCTCTCTAGGCTGGCGGCCGCCGACGAAAAGGGGGGCGCGGGGTGAACGGCAATCCGCTGTACCACTGGATTGGGCTGGCCCTGGCGACGGCGCTCATGCTGCCGGTCCCGGTGGCGATGCTGGCAGGGTGGACACCGCCGTGGATGCGGAAGCGGCAGGCAGGGATGCGGCTTCGCGCCTACGGCTTTTTGTGCTTCTACGCCCTCACACTCGTCAACAGCATCCCCCGGATCGCCGACGCCTCCTACGAGACGGTCATGGCCTCCATGTACGCCGGCTTCGCCTTCGGCGCCGCCGGCGCCGTCTTGTTCCAGCTCGCGGAGCGCAAGGATTCGCGCGCCCGGGCAGCTGGCCCCGGCGAACCTATGCGGTCACAGCACTAGTAGGGCTTGGTTACCTTGGGTGAGTAGCGGTGTGTCGTCTCTCGGAGGTGAGGGGAATGACACCGCAGGAGCTCACGGAGGCCCAACAGCGGTTGGAGTCGCTCGCGGCCGAGGTGTTCGGCTCGTTCGGGCGGGTGGATCAGCGGCGGTGGGGCGAGCGGTATGTGCGGGGGCTGCTGGGCGCGGGGCGGCGCAAGTCGATGGAGCCGATGGCCGCCCGGCTGGGGGTGGACCGGCAGGGCCTGCAGCAGTTCCTGGCCGACTCCCCGTGGTCGCACCAGATGGTGCTGGCCGAGCTGGCCTGGCGGATGGAGCCGGCCATCCACCCGGCAGCCTGGGTGATCGACGACGTGTCCTTCCCCAAGGACGGTCATGCCTCCCCGGGGGTGGCCGCGCAGTACTGCGGCGCGCTGGGCAAGACCGCCAACTGCCAGGTCGCGCCGAGTCTGCACCTGGTCACCGACGCCGCCTCCTGCCCGGTGAACTGGCGGCTGTTCCTGCCCGCCGAATGGGATCCGGCCACCGCAGACGAGCCCGAGAGCGCCGTCCTGCGGCGCCGTCGGGCGCGCGTCCCCGATGAGGTCGGGCACGTGCCGAAGTGGCAGCTGGCCGTGGACATGGTCGACGAGCTGCGCTGCTGGGGCCTGGATCCGCCGCTGGTGGTGGCCGACGAGGGCTACGGGCAGGACGGGGCCTTTCGCCTGGCACTGGAGGAGCGGGAGATCGCGTATGTCGTCGGGGTGCGGTCGGATACCGCGGTGTTGCCCCAGACGGCGGCGCGCACCGCCCCGCCGTGGTCGGGCACCGGGCGGCCGCCGGTGCCCTGCTACCGGGACAAGCCGGTGTCGGTCCGCGAGATCGTGCTGGCCGCCGGGCGCGGCGCACGGCACCGCGTCACCTGGCGGCGCGGCTCGAAGGGGCCGCTGCGCTCGTACTTCGTCGCGCTGCGGGTCCGGCCGGCCGGAGCGCGGGTCCGCCGGGCGCACCCCGGTGAGGACCTGCCGGTGTGCTGGCTGCTGGCCGAGTGGCCCGCCAAAGAGCCGGAGCCGACCAAGTACTGGCTGTCCACCTTGCCCGCCCACGTTCCCCTGCGGCGCCTGGTGCGGCTGGCGAAGATCCGCTGGCGGGTCGAGCACGACTACCGGGAATTGAAGACCGCCCTGGGGCTGGGCCACTTCGAGGGACGCACCTACCAGGGCTTCCTGCGACATCTCACGCTGGCCTCGGTGGCGCAGGCGTTCTGCACCCTGGAGCGACTGTGCCCGCCAGCACCGGCCACGGTCTGACGATCTACCAGGTCGTGGCCGGGCTCCAAGTCCTCCTCGTCTGCTGGGCCGGGGCGTGCCCCACCTGCCGAAGACCCTGGCCCTGATACGACACGCTCGCCCCCTACCTGACCAAGCCCTACTAGCAGCGAACTCCGCTCTTGGTCAGCCGTCCGTGATCAACTCGACGCCGACCAGACAGCCATCGACCAGCTCGGGGCGGTACGGGATCTGTTTGAGCCTGCGCTTGACGGCGCGGGTGATCTGGCCGAGGTCGGCTGCGGCGAGGTTGCCGATATCGCGATCTGTCGAGGGACGAGTACGCGTGGCCCCCGGGCCCCGAGATGCCGGCGACCGAGGCGGTTCGCCAGAGCTGGGCGAAGACCGTCGTCGCTCTGCCTGTCGGGGCTCGTGTCGGCGGTGAGGTCATCGGGCGCCGGCGCTTTGGAGTCCTCATCCGTGCGCAGGGTGTCCCCAACGCCGCGGCCCTCGCCGAGATCACGACCATGCCGCGGGGGATGGAGCTGCCCCCTTGGGGCGCCCACGTGGAAGGCACAGTGATTGATCACGCCCACCACCATCACCAGGTGAGCGTCCGGCCCCGGCGGGCGAGCTGCGTCCAGATCCGCTGTAACGGTCTCCTTCAGCCTGAGCGCTGGGCACCGAGCGCCACCGCCCATCAAGTCCCGCACCCCTCTGCGCCCGCCCCTCCTTTGACATGCGGCGCCGGGCCCGGCCCCACCAAAAAATGGGGGTGTCGGGCCCGGCGCATCAAGGGTCACAGGCGCACCCGGTCGCCTCCGGCATCCTCCCGCCATGCCTGCGCGGCAGGAGTGAGGGTGTTGCCGGTGCGGTGCAGTCTTTCTCCCTCGACGTCGATGTCCGGCAAGAGGGCGCCAAGCCACTTCGGCAGCCACCAGGCCGCCCGACCCAAAAGGGCCAGGACGGCCGGCACGATCGCCATGCGAACGACGAAGGCGTCCAGCAGGACCGCGACCGCGAGCCCGAGACCGACCATCTTCATCGACTGATCGCCCGAGGCGACGAAGCTACCGAAGACGGCCGTCATGATGACCGCCGCCGCACTCACCACGCGTCCCCCGTGACGAAAGCCGGTCACGATCGCCTCATGCGGACTCTGCCCTGCCGCGTATGCCTCACGCATCCGCGTGACGAGGAAGACCTCGTAGTCCATGGCGAGTCCGAAGACGATACCGACCATGAGGATCGGCATGGT
Organism: Streptomyces sp. CA-106110; assembly: GCF_050936285.1. Classification (NCBI taxonomy): domain Bacteria; kingdom Bacillati; phylum Actinomycetota; class Actinomycetes; order Kitasatosporales; family Streptomycetaceae; genus Streptomyces; species Streptomyces sp. CA-106110. Next base: position 1,012,028 of record NZ_JBNJNB010000002.1, read on the forward strand.
GCTCGTGATCGGCCCCTTCTGGTCGACGCCGAGGACGTCGGCCAGCCACCCCCACTGGAAGACCGCGACGAGTGCTCCCAGCGAGGCCCCGATCGACAGCAGGAAACCCACGGCGGCCTTGAGCGGGACCAGCACGGACCGGAACACCAGCATCAGCAGCACGAACGCCAGACCGACCGTGATGCCCAGGTAGGGCAGCAGCGCGCCGGTGATCTTCCGGGAGAAGTCGACCTTCATACCGGTCAGCCCCGTCACCATGGTGCGGGCACCCGTGACGTGCTGCAGGTCGGCACTGGAGGCGCGGATGGCGCGGACCAGGTTCTCCGTCTGCACACTGCCCGGCTTGGTGCTCGGCACCACGGTCACGACCGCGGTGTCATGCGCCGCGTTGAAGGCGGCGGGCCCGACCACCGCAACCCCAGGAAGTTGCCTCACCGCCGAGGTGACCTTCCGGGCGGCGCGTGCAGCGTCCTTACTGCCCTGCGCATCGACCACGACCGTGAGCGGGCCGTTGATGCCCGGGCCGAACCCGGCCGACAGCATGTCGTACGCCTTACGCTGCGTGGTATTGGCCGCCATGGCCCCCTCATCGGGCACCCCGAGCTTCAAAGAAGCCGCCGGTACGGCCAGCACACCCAAACCGATCACCGACACCACCATCACCATCAGCGGCCGCCGCAGTACGAAACGCGCCCAGCGGGCCCCCACCGTCGGCTTCCTGGACGCTCTGCCCGCCGGCCTTTTGCGGGCGCGCCGCCCCACGATCCGCTTGCCGGCCATCGCCAGCAGTGCCGGCAGCAGGGTCAGGGCGACGACCACGGCCAGGGCGACCGTTCCGGCCGCGGCCAGGCCCATCTTCGTCAGCACCGGGATACCGACCACCGACAGGCCCGCCAGAGCGATCACCACCGTGAGGCCGGCGAAGACGACCGCCGAGCCGGCCGTGGCCACAGCCCGGCCGGCCGCCTCCTCCCGCTCACGGCCCTCCGCCAGTTCGGTCCGGTAGCGGGTGACGATGAACAGGGCGTAGTCGACACCGACCGCCAAGCCGAGCATCAGTGCCAGCGTGGAGGTCGTATCGCCCAGATCGAGGGGGTTGGCCAGGGCGCCGATCACGGAGACGCCGATGCCCACGCCCAGCAGTGCGGTGATCAGGGGCAGGCCGGCGGCGACCAGCGACCCGAAGGTGATCACGAGGACCACCGCGGCGATCGCCATGCCCACCACCTCCATGCCGGAGCCCCCGTCTTCCGCCTGCACGGCGCTGCCGCCCACCTCCACGGCCAGCCCCCCGCCGCGGGCCTTGTCCACCGTGTGGACCAGAGCCGTCTTGGTCCGCTCGCTCAACGCCACCGCCCTGGCCTTGTAGGCGACCGGCGCGTACGCGGTCGTACGGTCCTTGCTGACGGTGTGGGCGGTGAACGGGTCGGCGACCGAGGCCACCTGCGGCGAACTCTTCTTCAGCGCGGCGACCGTCGCCTCGATCCGCGCCCGGTTTGCCCGCTCGGTCACCCGATGCCCGGCTGGCGCCCGGAACACCACCCGCGCCGACGCACTCTCCACGTCCATACCGGGAAAGCGCTCCTTCAACACATCCACCGCCTGCTGCGCCTGTGTGCCCGGCAACGCAAACGAACTCGGGACGGCCGGGGCTGCCGTCGACGCCGCGACACCGGCCGCCACGAGGAGCACCAGCCACGCAATAGCCACACCGAACCGGTGCCGGAAGGCGAATCTGCCCAGTCTGTCAAGGAATGTAGCCACGCGACCGCGCTCCGCTCGAATTCGATGCTGCTCAAGAAGGGGAAAATGCCCTGGTCAGGACACCCATCCAGTCTTGAGCCGCCGCACGCCGGCCTCGTCCGCACCTGTGACGAACTTCCACCTCAGCCGCAAGGATGAACCGCGCCGGCGGTCATGCCACCAGCCGACAACACCTTGGCCCACGCCCTGGGGCGCGGCACACCACAACAGCAGCCACTGCGACGAGCCCGCACACATCGCCCCTCCATCCCATCCCAAGCAGGGGCACGCCACCCGCACCCGGCCACCACGGGCTCGGGCCGCCACACGGTCAGCGCCCGCACGGCCCACCACCGCTTCCTCGCGAACTCCACGATGCGGCCCAGGTACATCACAGCGATGACCGTGTACGCGGCCCCGGCCGCGAGGTCGCCGAACAAAAACGGTCCGGCCGCCCGCGCATCTCGGAAAGAGTCAGGCAGGGTCGCGAGTGGTCGGCTTCTCCAGCCCCGGGGCCGCTGCGCCCGCGCCGGCGACGCTGGACGCTGCCATCGCCCTCCTCCGCGTCGAGGGGCACGAGATCAAGGACGAGGACGTCGTGAGGCTCTCCCCGGTTTGGGCGCAGCCGAGGGTGATCTCGCCGTGGTGGAGCCGCAACTGGAAGCACGGGGTTGAGACGGCAGTGGACGTGACCCTGGTGTGCGCCGGGGTTTCCGTGATCCACTGCGCCGAACGGGATGTGAGTTTTCACACTCATCACAGAATTGCCCCCCGGTATCCACGTGCGGCAAAGTTCCACCCTTGTCAGGCCCCGCATACGACACAGCTGTACCCCCAGCGGTGCGGCACCTCAAAAGCACCACAGCCAACTTCATAGCGCCGTCGTATGCCGCCCGAGCACCACGCGGCCGCCCCTGCCACGGGGTTGTCCACCGGGCCCGTGCCTCCCGTGACCCCGCAGTTGGGAGGCCAGCATCAGGGGGCACGATTGCGTCCGCCAGGGTCACCCAAGCGGACGATGCTGGAAGGAAACCGTGTGAGCCGGATTTCGGTCCGGGGATTCGCAGTGGCCTCGGCCACTGCGGTCACCGCTGTCGGCGCCGTCACTGGTGTTGCCTCGGGCAGCACCGGGCAGCCCTCGAGCGACGCCGGGGCAACGGCAAGCGACTCGATGCTCCTCGCTGACATACCTACAAGTCAGCAGGCCAAGGTCCAGACCGCGTCGCTGACGCAGCAGGCCGACGCACAGGCTATCGCCGCGGACGTGAGCGCCAAGAAGGACGCCGAGGAGACGGCCCGCAAGCAGGCGGCCGCGGACGCGATCGCCAAGCAGAAGTCCGAAGAGGAAGCCAAGGCACGCAAGGAGGCGGACACCGCCAGCCGTGCGAGCCGTGGCGCATCCAGCTTCCCCATCCAGAGCTCGTACACGGTCGCGCAGATCCAGTCCATGGCCAGTCAGATCGTAGGCGCGAACCAGTTCCAATGCTTCAGCAACATCGTGGACCACGAGTCCAGCTGGAACTACCGCGCGGTCAACGCAGGCTCCGGCGCCTACGGTCTCGTCCAGGCGTTGCCCGGCTCCAAGATGTCGTCCGTCGGCTCCGACTGGCAGACGAACCCGGCCACACAGATCAAGTGGGGCCTCAACTACATGAACCAGTCGTACGGCAGCCCCTGCCAGGCGTGGTCGTTCTGGCAGGCCAACCACTGGTACTGAGCCGACTTTCCGCTCGAGAGCGGACGCGCAGCCCCCACAAAGCCCCCTCGCCGTCCACCGGTGAGGGGCTTCGGCTGTATGCACCCGCGGGGCCGCGCCGTGTACGTCGGTACCGAAGGCACGAGGGAAGCTGGTGGGGGCCGACGCACGCCCGGGAGCCGAAGTGAGTGCGACGAACGAGATCATGTACACGCTGGAGACCCTGGCGCTGATCACCGCCACCGCCATCGGTGCGCACCTCATCCCGAGACGTCACAGCCGAACACGACCGGCGCGGTTGGGCAGGTACAGCCGGAGCGCTCTGGGCTGGCGATGGATCCTGAGCCGGGAGCGGCGCCGGGCGCTCGAGCATGAGCTCCGGCTGCTGTCCTGCGCCCAGGCACGCATCATCACCACCGGCTGGCGGGCGAGAACCGAACCCCCGCCGCTGCCCCGAGGTACGGGACGCACTTCACACGCCGGGGAACGCCGCCTTCGACGCCGACATGATCGGCGCCTGGGACACGTTGAGGCGTCCCTACACCTTCGAAATCCACGGTGGCCACTACCGGTTCGGCCTGCCGTACACCTGAGACGGGGTGCCTCCCGCCCACCCTCCCCCCACAGGAATCGAGGTGCTGCACAGCGCGCCACGGCTGACCAGCAGGTGGTCGCAGGTCGAACCCGGCACCCACGGTTCATCGATCGGCATGCTGTCCTCAGGCCGAACTCATGCCCTCCGCAGTGGTAGTAGGCGATCACCGCCATGAGATCGATGAACCGCTGGTCGCAAACCTGCGCGGTCATGACGAACTCAATTCCGTGACCGTCCTTTTCCATCGGAGCCCGGCACCCGGCACTCACATAGGCCCAACCGTCGCTGCGGGGGCCGGGCCCCACCACGACAATCCGCAGATCGGGCACTACCTCTCACCGTTCGGGTCCGAGGCCGTAGTCGACGACCTCCACACCATGTCCCGCGAAGAACGCCCGCACGTGTGACGCAACAACCTCGGCGGCCGACAGCCCTTCCTCACTCACCGCGCGATCACCCAGACCTGTTGGCGGCCACCATCCGTGTCCGGGAGGTTCGGTTCCCGGCACAAAGCGCGTCCGATCTCGGCGGGGCATGCTGGCGCGGCACTGACACACCAACCGACCGCCTATCTGCTGGTTTCGGCACCACAGGTGCCGCGGAGGTGAATCCCTGTGTTGTACCGTGCCCCCTCCCATATCCCCGACGAGGACCCCCACACGACGGAGTCAGACACGGCCCGTCGCATTGCCCGGATCGGAGCTCTGACAACAGGTCTGCTCTTCACCGCCTGGGTCGTCGACTACATCGACCGGCTGGTGATCGCCCTGGCACTTCCCGACATCGGCAAGGCCTTCCACGTGGACAAGACCGAACAGGGCCTGGTCGTAACGGTGTTCTTCATCGCGTATATGGCCTGCCAGGTGCCGGGAGGCCTCCTGGCGGACCGCTTCGGGTCCCGGCCGATGATGGTGATAGCCCTCATCGCCTGGTCGCTCTTCACCGGATTCACCGGTTTGGTTGCCGCCTTCGCCGTACTCCTGCTGGTCCGCATCCTCTTCGGCATCAGCGAGGGCATCTTCCCCGGCGCATCCATCAAGGCGCTGAGCGAACGCACCTTGCCCTCACGTCGAGGCGCGGCGATCGGCACCATGCTGTCGTCCAACAGCCTCGGAGCAGCCCTCGCACCGCTCATCGCGGCCCCCGCCATGGCCCTGGTCGGCTGGCGGAACACGTTCCTGCTCGTCGCCGGTCTCGGCCTGGTGATGGCAGTGATCCTGTGGCGTTTCCTGCCCAGGAAGCTGAACCGCGAGGAGCTGGGCGGCGCCTCCGCAAAGCCCGAGTCCTCGGCCGACACCGCAACCCAGAAGCCGGTTCCCTCGTGGACGCTGCTGCGGACGCCGGCCATGTGGAAGTTCGCCGCGCTGCTGGGCGGCGGGAACATCGTCGCCTACGGCCTCCTGACCTGGGTACCCAGCTACTTCATGGACGTCCGGCATGTCCAACTTGCCGACACCGGGTGGCTCGCAGCCATTCCGTGGTTCGTGGCGGCAGCCGCGACCGTCCTGGGCGGATGGCTGTTCGACCGATACTTCCACGACCGGGCCCGGCTCATGGTGGTACCCAGCTTCGTCCTCGGAGGCATCTTCATCGGGCTCATGATGATGGCCCACTCCACCGCCGCCTTCACCACCTACCTCACCCTCGGCAACGCGATCATGGCGCTTCCGACCATGGCTGTCATGGGGCTGCCGCTGCGGGTGCTTCCCACCCGCATCGTCGGCACCGGCATGGGCCTGCTCAACCTCGGCGGCCAGCTCGCGGGAGCCATCACCCCGCTGGTCATGGGCTTCCTCGTCGACCGTTTCTCCTACACGGTCGCCTTCGGCTTCATGCTGGTCGGCGTGGTGGCGTCGATCACGGGCGCGCTCTGGGTGCCGCAGACCACCGACCAGTTCGCTCGCTCGGCCCCGGCAGGACTGCTCGAAGCAGTGTGAGTACCAAGAGCCCACGCGGTGACGCCGCCTTTACGGCCGCGCGCAGGGCTGGTGGCGCCCGCTCTTTGGCGGGCGCCACCAGCCCTGCGCGCCCAATACCGCGCGGGTGACCATCAGTCAGCAGCGCTGAGCAGATCAGCCACCTCGAGCCGCCGAAGTCAGTGCGCGGGTCAGGTGGTTGCGGCAGAGTCGATCCCGTTGCGGTTCCCGTTGCAGTCGCCCGCGTTCACGCCCGTCCCGGGTTCTGGGCCCAGGTCGCTTGGCTCCGGTCTCGCGGAGCAACCGAGCCGCCGTGTCCGAGGTGCGGTCTGCGGGTCGCTCTGGGTAGGTCGCTGTCGGCGGCGGGAGCGCCCCGGCCGGTGGTTCACCGGGTTCCTCCGAGGATGCCCCGGCCTTCAGGCCGGGGAGGAATCGGACTTCTGCGGAGCAGGACAGGAAATAGGGGTTTCGCCTCCCGGGCGAAAGACCGTCCACCCGCGACGAGGTGAGCGAGCCCGTGGCGATCAAGAGGCCTCAACTGTCAGTCCCCCCGGGTAGGTTCGGATGCATGACGACAGACGCGACCACGGAGGGGGCCGGGCATGCCCGGTACACCTTCCGTGTACGCCTGTCGGCTACCGCACGGCGCGCACTTGAAGCGGAGTGGGACCGCTGCCGGTGGCTCTGGAATGAATGCGTCGCCAAGTCCAAACAGGTCCACCAGCAGAGCAAGGAGTCCGGTGAGAAGCTGACGTGTGGTCCGGCGCAGTTGGACAGGATGCTGACCGAGGCCCGTCGGGTGACGCCGTGGCTGGCCGAGGGTGCCTCGGTGCCGCAGCAGCAGGTGATTCGGGACTTCGCCAAGTCGCGGGCGAAGGCGCTGAAGGACATCAAGGACGGGCTTCCGGTGCACCGCCGGGCGGGGATGCCCCGCTTCAAGCGGAAGCGGGAGGCCAGGCCGAGCCTGAACTACACGAAGCGGGGTTTCCGCCTCAAGGACGGTCGTCTGCACCTTGCGGGCCAGATCGTGGTGAGCGTGGTGTGGTCGCGGGCTCTTCCGGCCGACCCGTCGAGTGTGCGCGTGTACCAGGACACGCTCGGGCACTGGTATGTGTCCTTCGTCGCCCCGGCCCGGGTCGAGCCGCTTGTGGAGACCGGCCGCGTCCTGGGCGTCGACTGGGGTGTGAAGGAGACCGCCACCACCACGGACGACGCCTACGATCTCCCGCATGCCGAGCACGGCAAGCGGGCCGCGCAGGGGCTCGCCCGCTACCAGCGGATGATGGCCCGGCGCCGGCGTCCGAAGGGCCGGCCCGCATCCACGGGCTACCGGAAGGCGCAGGCACAGGCAGCGAAGCTGCACAAGAAGATCGCGCGGCAGCGGGAGGACACCGGCCGCAAGTGGGCCAAGTCCGTGATGCGTGATCATGACGGGGTAGCGGTGGAGGACTTCCGCCCGAAGTTCCTCGCGAAAACCACGATGGCCCGCAAGGCAGCCGATGCCGCCATCGCCGCCACCCAACGCGCGCTGGTCGAGATGGGGCGCAAGCACGCACGGGACGTCCGCCTCGTGCACCCGGCGCACACCACGATGGACTGCGCAATGTGCGGAGCGAGAACCAAGCACGCACTACCTCTCTCGATGAGAACCTATGCCTGCACCGTGTGCGGAGCCGTATCCCCCAGGGACAAGAACTCCGCCCGTGTGATGCTGGTCCGGGCAGGTTGGAACCCGGACGGTGCCGAGGGCGTAAGACCACCTGAGCCGCCGGCTCAGGTGGCGGCCTGAGCCGTGAATCCCCACATCAGCCCTGGAGGGTGGAGAATCCCCTCCCTTCAGGGAGGGGAGCCTTCAAGGTGCCGTCCTCAGCCGGGTGGCCGCGAGGTCGGTCGCGGTCGCGAGCGTCGTTTGGCCGGCACGATCGGCGTTGGTGAGGATCTCGGCGAGCGCGGTGCCGATGTGGTGCACCCGCTCGATCGCCTCGCCGTGCCCGATGCCCTCGACCTCGCGGGCCAGCGCGTAGATCACGCCGCCGGCGTTGGCCACGAAATCGGGCGCCCAGAGGATGTCCCGCTGCCGGAGCACGTCGGCGACGTCGTCGGTGACGAGTTGGTTGTTCGCCGGTCCGACGATCGCCGCGCAGCGCAGCCGGGGAACCACTTCGTGGTCAAGGATTTGGCCGACTGCGGCCGGGACGAGGATCTCGGTGTCGGTGGTGATCGCCTGTGCGGGTTCTACCCATGTCGCGCCGAGTTCCTTGGCCAGCGCCCTTTTTTGGTCGTCCACGTCGGACACCGTCAGCTTGGCGCCTTGTTCGGTGAGGCTGCGCGCCAGTCGCTCGCCGACCGCGCCGAGCCCGCTGACGGCGATGCGGCGTCCGGCGAGCGATTCGGTGCCGAACCGGTGCACCGATACCGTGCGCAACGCGGCCAGCACCCCGATCGCGGTAGGTAGGGCGGGGGATCCGGAGCCGCCGTGGGACTCGGGGAGGCAGAAGGCGTGCGGGGTGCGCTGCCGTACCACGATCATGTCCTGGGCGCAGGTGCCCACGTCGGGCCCCGTGCTGTAGCGGCCGTCGAACTCCGCGACCAGGTCACCGACGTCGAGGAGCACCGAACGGCGATCGATGCGTGCCAGATCGATGCCCTCGTCCAGAGCGATCACGGTCTTGCCGCCGCCGTAGGCGAGACCGGCCGCGGCGCACTTGTAGCTCATGGCCTGCGACAGCCGCAGCACGTCCGCCAAGGCGTCCTGCCAGCAGCGGTAGGCCCGCATCCGGCACCCGCCCACCGCGGGGCCCAGTGCCGTCGAGTGCACCGCGACCATGAGCGTCACGCCGGATCGGGCTCCTCGGCGGATGATCAACCGCTCATGTGCGAGCGGGCCCTGCTTCGCTGCGACATCCTGCATCGGGCTACCTTTCGGATCATGGTGGCCCCCGCTCTTCCCGGGGGATCCGCCGCAGCATCCGGGCCGCCGCCCACGCGTTGCATCGTCGGGAGCGCACAACGCCGCGCCAGAACTTGTGCGGGCCGCACCATCCACGCCGGCAGAAGTGCGCTCCACGACATCGCCGGTGGCTCCAAGGACCGTTCCGGGGTGCCTTCGACGGAGTTGACGCCAAGGAGCTCGCAGGGCCGTGCTGTTGACGTGGTCCGCCGGTAAAGCGCCGTGTCCCGGCCGGGGCCGGAGGCAACCGCCCCGAGCAATCCGCCTGCGGGTCCGGCGTATTGGGGTCCGGCGACGAACGCGAGGTGCCCGTCTGGTGCTCAGCGACGAAGACGGCCCGGGGGTGCCGGCTGGATGCTCCTGCGCATCCTCACCGCCACGGTGGGCTGCTGGAGGCTTCTTATGAGACTGCACGGAACCAAGACAGCGGTGTTGTGTGTGATCGCGCTCGCCGCCACGGCCTGCTCCGCAGGGGCCTCGGGCTCGGGCGCCGGGAGCCAGGGCGCCTATGTCCGCAACGGCACGTTCACGTCGACCCTGTCGCAGGACCCGGGCAAACTCGACCCGTACCACACCGTGGTCGCCGCGGCCAACGACCTGCTGTCTTTCACCTACGACCCGCTGGTGGCCCTGGACGACAAGGGAAATCCGGTCCCGGGCATCGCGACCAAGTGGCATGTCACCCCCTCGTCGGTCACCCTGACCCTCCGCAAGGGCGTCACGTGCTCCGACGGCTCGGCGGTGACCCCCAGCGTCGTCAGCAAGGACCTGGACTATCTCAAGGACCCCAAGTCCGCCTCGCCGCTGCTTGGCATCGTGCTGCCGGGCCCGGACTTCACCACCAAGGCCGACGACGCCGCGGGCACCGTCACGATCACCACCGGCACACCCGACGGCCTGCTGCTCCCGTCACTGGCCGCCTTCTTCGTGGTGTGCGGCAGCGGCACGGCCGACCCCACCGCACTGGCCAGGACCAGCAGTGGATCGGGCCCCTACAAACTGACCGAGGCCGTCCCCAACGACCACTACACGCTGGTCCGCCGCGACGAGTACGCCTGGGGGCCCAACGGCGCCAGGATCAATGTGCCCGGAGCCCCGCAGAAGATCGTCCTGAAGATCGTCAACAATGACACCACCGCGGCCAACCTCCTCACCAGCGGCACCCTCAACGGCAGCATCGTCAACGGCCCCGACCGGCAGCGGCTGATGGCCACCATGAAGGAGTACCGCTTCGAGAACGGCGGGACCCTGGCGGTGTTCAACGAGCACCCGGGCCATCCCGGTGCCGACCCGGTGGTCCGCAAGGCGCTCACGCAGGCCCTGGACCGCGGGCAGATCGCCGATGTGCTCACCGACCGGCAGGGCAAGATCGGTGACAGCACGATGGGTGTGCCGCCGATGGTCTGCGACGACTTTGGTGCTGCGGCGGGCATCCCCGCGTTCGACGCGGCGGCCGCGGCCGCCGCGCTGGATGAGGCGGGCTGGCGCAAGGGCGCGGACGGGATCAGGGCGAAGGGCGGTAAGCGGCTGACCCTCACCGCGATGTACTCCTCCGACCGGCCGAACGCGTCGGCGGGCATGGAGCTGTTCTCGGCCGCGTGGAAGAAGCTCGGGGTCGAGGTGAAGGTGAAGAGCCTGAACTCGGCGGCCTTCCTGCAGGCGGTCTTCCAGAGCGACAACTGGGACGTCACCCCGGAGATCAACCTGGCCACCCAGCTGCCGTCACAGAGCGTCAGCTTCTTCTCGGGCCCCGGCGCCCCCAAGGGATCCAACTTCGCCGGCATCCACAACAGCGCCTACGAGCAGCTGGTCGCCCAGGCGGTTAAGACCCCCGGCCGGCCCGGCTGCCGGCTGTGGACCGAGGCCGAGAAGGCGCTCTTCGCCCGAGCCGACGTCGTCCCCATCGCCCAGCGGTACGTCAGCTACTTCGGGCGCGGCGCGAGCTTCGAGATGTCCGGCGAGATGCCCCTGCCGACCAGCATTCGGCTGCGCGCCCACTGAGGAGACACCACCCCATGGCTCAGCCATCCCCCAGTCCCGGGACTCTCCCGCGCGAGGGTTCTGGGGCGGTCGTTGCAAGCGCGGGACCCCGGGGGGAGGACATCCGGCGGTTCTCCCCCTGGGCACGGTTTTTGATCAGACGAGTGGTACGCCTGGCGATCTCGCTCTTCGTGGTCGTCACCGCCTCGTTCCTGCTCGTCCACCTGGTCCCCGGGGATCCGGTGCGCTCCGCTTTGGGCATCACGGCCGACCCGGCGGTGGTGGCGGCCCGCCGAGCCGAACTCGGCCTGGATGAGCCGCTGCTGACGCAGTACCTGCACTACCTGGGGGGTGTCTTCACCGGAAACCTCGGGACCTCGATCACCAGCGGCGATCCGGTGTCGTCGGTCATCGCCACCCGGCTGCCGGCGACCGCGGAGCTGGCAGGTCTGGCGTTCGGGCTCACCGCGCTGGTGTCCGTCCCCGTCGGCATGTGGGTGGCGGTGGCCACCCACGGCGGGCGCCGGCGCGGCGCGGATCTCGCCTTCACCGGCGTGACCGGCATCTGCACCACCGTCCCCGACTTCCTGACCGGGGTGGGCCTGGTCTTCGTCTTCGCCATCACCCTGCCCTGGCTGCCACCCGCCGGCGCCGACACACCCGCCTCCTACCTTCTGCCCACACTCGCTCTGGCACTGGGTCCCAGCTGCCAGCTCGCCCGCATCATCCGCACCGAGACCACCCGCGTCCTGGGGCAGGACCACCTACGGGTCGCCCGCAGCAAGCGCCTGCCCGCACGACTGCTCTACCTGCGCCATGCGCTGCCCAACGTGCTCACCGCGGGGCTCACCGTCGGCGGCATCCTGTTCGCCTCGCTGGTCGGTGGCAGCGTCCTGGTCGAGAACGTCTTCGCCTGGCCGGGACTCGGCAGCACCGTGGTGGGCGCGATCGTCGCCCAGGACTACCCGCTGGTGCAGGCGATCGTCCTGCTCCTGGGTGCGGTGGTGCTGGTGGTGAACCTCGTCGTCGATCTGGCCCTTGGTCTGCTCGACCCCCGTTCGACCCTCACGAGGAGCTGAACAACGGTGACCACGCACGCCAGCCGGTACGCCTTTCGGATCGGCCCCACAGGGATGCTGGGCGCACTCGGCCTGCTCCTCCTGCTCTTTGTGGCCGTAGCCGGCCCCGTCATCTGGGGCGCTGATGCCTCGCACCTGGACGTGGCCGCAGCCCAGCAGGGACCCTCCGCACAGCACCTGCTCGGCACCGACAGCCTGGGCCGGGACATGTTCGCCCGCGTGATGTCGGGGGCCCGTCTCTCCCTGGTCCTCGCGGTGCTGGCGACCGCCCTGGGTTCGGCGGCCGGCGTGCTGCTCGGCGCGTTCCCCACCGTCCTGGGCCGCCGCGGCCGCCGGGCATGGGAATCGGTGATGAACACCGCGATCGCGTTCCCCGCGCTGCTGCTGGCGTTGTGCGTCGCGACCGTGGCCGGTGTCGGAGCGAAAGGGGCGGTGTGGGCCCTGGGTATCGCCAGTGCCCCCAACTTCGCGCGCCTGACCTACACCCTCGCCTCGTCCGTGTCCGGCTCGGACTACGTCTTGGCCGCACGGATCCTCGGCGTGTCCCGGCCTCGTCTGATGCTGCGCCATGTCCTGCCCAACATCGCCGAACCGCTGATCGTGACCACGACCCTGCAGGTCGGTGGCATGCTCATCGCGCTGTCCGGGCTGAGCTTCATCGGGTTGGGCGTCCAGCCGCCCTCCTACGACTGGGGCCGCCTGCTCAACGAGAACCTCAACCGCATCTACACCGCCCCCGCCGCGGCCCTCGCACCCGGCGTCGCCATCGTCATCGCCGGCCTGGTCTTCACCGCCCTCGGCGAGAGCGCCACCGCCCTGGTCCGCGCCGACGCACCCACCGCCGGGGCCGCCCGTCCGCGCCGGTTCGGTGGGGCACCGCGCCCCACCGCCGCACCCTGGCAGCAGGCCGAGGCGGCCATACCCACGGCCGATGCCGGCGCGTACGCGCTGCGCGTGCACGACCTGTCGGTCGTCTTTCCCGGCCCGGTGGGGCCGGTGCACACCGTGCGGGGCGTCACCTTGGACGTTCGGCGCGGCGAGAGGGTCGGCATCGTCGGCGAGTCGGGCAGCGGCAAGACGCTGACGGCCATGGCGATCGCCGGGCTCGTGCCGGAGCCGGGCCGGGTCACCGCCGCCCGGATGGAGATCGCCGGACGGGACCCGGGGACGTTGCGCGCACCCGAGCGGCGCAGGCTGCTGGGTTCGATGACCGCGGTGGTCTTCCAGGACCCGCTCAGCTCCTTCAACCCCGCACTGAAGATGGGGCGTCAACTCACCGAGGCCAGCGAGGTCCACCTGGGCCTGCCGCACGCCCGCGCGATACGGCTCGCACAGGAGCGGCTGCACCAGGTACGTATCCCCAGCCCCGCCCTCAGGATGGCCCAGTACCCGCACGAGCTGTCCGGCGGCATGCGCCAGCGCGCCATGATCGCCATGGGCCTGATGGGGGAACCCGAACTGATCATCGCCGACGAGCCGACCACCGCGCTCGACGTGACCGTGCAGGAACAGATCGTGCGGCTTTTGGGCCAGATCAACCAGGACACCACAGCGGCGATCCTGATGATCTCGCACGACATCTCGGTCGTCACCTCGTTGTGCCACCGGGTGGTGGTGATGTACGCGGGCCACATCGTCGAGGACATCGACGTCGCCTCCCTGCTCGCCGGCCCCGCCCATCCCTACACCCAGGCGCTGCTGGCGTCCGTGCCCCACATGGGCAGCGACCGCAACCAGCCGCTGGCCACCATCCCCGGCCGGCCCCCGCAGCCCCGCGAGCTGCCCGCCGGCTGCGCCTTCGCACCGCGCTGCCCCTTCGCCTCGGACACGTGCCGCAGCCGGCAGCCGCCACTGCAGGTGCGGGACGGGCGGCGGGTCGCCTGCTGGCATCCGCGTCCGCCTCTTCCGGCGGACCCCACCGACACCACGACCACCACGGCGGGGCCGGCATGAGCGGATTGCGGATCGAAGGGCTGACCGTACGGTTCGGGCGGGGTCAGCGCGCCATGACGGCGGTCGACGACGTGAGCTTGACCGTGCCCCCGGGAGGGATCGTCAGCCTGGTGGGTGAGTCGGGCTCGGGCAAGTCGACCCTCGCCCGCGCCATCGTCAAACTCGTTCCCCTCACCGCGGGCCGCATCCTGCTGGACGACGAGGACATCGCCTCCGACACGGCCCGCCACCAGCGGATCCAGATGGTCTTCCAGGACCCCTACGCCTCGCTCAATCCGCGGATGACGGTCGGGGCCACCCTGGAGGAGGCGCTGGGGGCCCGTGCCGGTGCCTGCCTGACACGCGGGCAGCGCGGCCGCGAGATCGGCCGGCTGCTGGATCTGGTCGCGCTGTCCCCGGAGCATGCGGGCATGCTCCCCGCGCGCCTGTCGGGCGGCCAGCGGCAGCGGGTGGCCCTCGCGCGGGCGCTCGCGGTGCGCCCCGACGTCATCATCGCCGACGAGATCACCAGTGCCCTCGACGTCTCCGTGCAGGGCGCGGTACTCAACCTCGTCCGCGACATCCAGGCCCGCTCGGGGACCTCGATGCTGTTCATCTCGCACAACCTCCAAGTGGTCCGCTACGTCAGCGACGTCATCGCGGTGATGTACCTGGGCCGCATCGTGGAGGTCGCGCCCGCCGAGGAGCTTCTCACCCGGCCCCGCCACCCCTACACCCAGGCCCTACTGGCAGCCGTGCCCCAGCTGGGCCGGTCCTGGCGCGAGATCAACACGCCGTTCGGGGACCTGGACGCCCCCGATCCCCACGATCCTCCGCGGGGCTGCCGTTTCCACCCCCGCTGCCCCGTCGGGCCGCGCGCGGACGCCTCCCGTTCGGTGTGCCTGACCCTGGACCCGCAGCTTGGCACGGCCGGGCGGCCCCATCGGGCCGCCTGCCACTTCGCCGACGACCCGGCGGCCGCCGGCGGCCTGATGGCGACTGGCCCGGCCCTGGGGATCGCCGAAGAACCCGAGGGCCCGCCGGACGGTGGGCATGCCTCGCTCGCCGTGGTGGCCGCCACCGATGAACAGACCGCGACGAAGGAGCAACGTTGACACTGGACCAGGCAGAACTGGGACGACGGCTCGAAGAACTCACCCGCACCTACCGCGTGCCCGGCGCCTGCTTGGCCGTCCACGCGGGCGGCCGGACCGTTCTGGCGGCGGCGGGCGTGCTCAACCGGGGTACGGGAGTGGAGACCACGACCGACTCACTGTTCCAGATCGGTTCCATCACCAAGACGCTGACCACCACCCTGGTGATGCAACTGGTGGACGAGGGGCTCCTCGACCTCGACGAGCCGGTGGTGAAGGTGCTGCCCACGTTCAAGGTGGCCGATGCGGACGTGACCGCGTCGGTGACGATGCGTCACCTGCTCACCCACACCAGCGGCATCCAGGGCGACGTCTTCACCGACGTCGGCCGCGGGGACGACGTGCTGGAGCGGTTCATGGCCCGGTGCGCGGAGCTTGGCCAGTCGCACCCCCTGGGTGCCACCCAGTCGTACTGCAACACCGGCTTCGGCGTCGCCGGCCGGGTCATCGAGGTGCTCACCGGCACGCTGTGGGACACCGCCCTGCGCGAGCGTCTCCTTGTCCCGCTGGGCATGGACCGCACCTTCACCCTGCCCGAGGACGTGCTGCGGTTCCGGGCGGCCATGGGGCATCTGCCGGTGCCGGGCGGCAAAGCCGACGACTGGCCGCAACCCGCGCCGCGCTGGGACGTCCCCCGCTCGGCCGGCCCGGCGGGCATCGTCGTCGCCACCGCCCAGGACCTCGTCACCTTCGCCCGTATGCACCTCGCCGACGGCGTGGCCGCGGACGGCACCCGTGTGCTGTCCGCCGCTTCGGCACGCATGATGCGCGAGCCGCAGGTGGCGGTGCCGGACCGCTGGACCATCGCCGGCCACTGGGGCTTGGGCTGGTTCCTGCCGACCTGGCAGGGCCGGACCCTCTACGGCCACGACGGCGGCACCATCGGCCAGAGCGCCTTTCTGCGCGTCGTTGCCGACCGGGACGTCGTCATCGTCCTGCTCGCCAACGGCGGACGCAGCCGGGAGCTTTTCCAGGCGGTCGCCAACGAGGTACTCCCCCAGACCGCCGGGCTGCACATGCCCGGGCCGCCGCAGCCGCCCGCAGGGCCCCTCCCCCTACATCTCGCCGACTGGTACGGGAGCTACGAGCGGCACCACGTGCGCATGGACCTCGCCCCGCGCGAGGACGGCACGCCGGAACTCACCGTGACCCCCACCGAGGGTCTGGCCGGCCTCGAGGAGCCCCCGCACCGGATGTTGCTGACCGCCGTCGATCCGGACGCCGGCCTCTTCGTCACCCGGGAAGAGGATTTCGCCGCGTGGACGCCCGTCGTCCTCTACACCCTTGCCGACGGCTCCCGCTACATCCACTTCGGGGGTCGCGCCACGCCGAAGACCGGCTGAAAGGGGCGGCCCTGGTGCCGCCGCGCCCATTGGCCGGGTGCGCCGGCACAAGGGCCAAAGTCCGGGGGGTTTGGGCCAGGTGCACCGGCCCTCTGCGGCCGCCGGGCCCGGGTGGTGCAGTGCCTCAGCCGGTGCCGAGCAGCCGTTTGATGAGCGCCGTCATGAGCGCCGCCCGCTGCGGCATCGCGGACACGTCGGCGTACTCGCCCGGGGCGTGTGCATGATCCCCGACCGCGCCCAGCCCGTCCAGGGTGGGCACCCCGAGCCCGGCGGTGAGGTTGCCGTCCGAGCCGCCGCCGACCGCCGCGCGGCGCAGCGGGGCCAGCCCCAGTGCCTGGGCCTCCTGGGCGGCCGCGGCGAACAGGTCCGCCGATTGGGAGGCCTCCAGCGCGTACCGGTTGACGCCCCCGTGCAGTTGAAGGCCGGCGCCGGCGGCCACGGGCTGAAGCGTGCGCAGGGCGGCGTCCACCCTCTCCAGCTCGGTTGCCGTCCATGCCCGCACGTCCACCTGCACCAAGGCCTGCTCGGGAACGGTGTTCATGGAGGAGCCGCCCGACAGCACGGTCGGGGTCACGCTGGTGCCTACCCTCACGTTGCCCAGTGCGGCGATGCGCAGCACCTGGTGGGCGACTTCCACGGTCGCGTTGATGCCCTCCTCCGGCTCCAGCCCCGCGTGCGCCGCCCGTCCGCGGACGTGAAGCCGGTAGGCACCGATGCCCTTGCGTGCGGTCTTCAGCGCCCCGGCTGCGCTCGGTTCCGGCACGAGCACGGCCCGGCAGCCGCGGGCGGTGTCCTCGATCAGCTCCCGTGAGGACGGGGAGCCGATCTCCTCGTCGCTGGTGAGCAGGACGGCGACGCCCTGGGCCGACGGCAGCAGCCGCAGGGCGGCGAACATCTGCACGATGCCGGCCTTCATGTCGAAGACACCGGGGCCGCTCGCCAGGTCACCGTCCACCGTGAACGGCCACCCGGCGAGCGTGCCGGTCGGCCACACCGTGTCGAAGTGGCCGAGCAGCAGCACGTCGCCGGTCCCCGAACCCGGCCACAGCAGATGAGGCCGGCCCCCCAGCTCCAGCCGCCTGGGCGTGCTTTTCAGGGCCTGCGCGCCGAGTTCGGCGACCAGGTCCGCACACGCGTGCAGGGCCGGCAGGTCCTGGGAGAAGGACTCCTGCTCCACCAGGGCGGCCAGCTCGGCCCGCATCCGCGGCGCCTCGTCGGCGGCCGCGGCGAGCAGCAAGGCGTGCTTCACCCCTCCACCGCCGCCCGGGCGGCTCGCTCGGCATGGCCCGCACGCAGCACCCGGCCTCGCCGCTCACCGGTGAACTCCCCCCAGTCCACCACGACATCCCCGGCCAGCACCACGAACAAGATGCCCGTCGGTTTGACGTCGGGCACCGTGTAGGTGCCGTCATGGCCGACCTTCTCCACATCGATGACGCACAGGTCGGCGATCGCGCCGGGCCCCACCCAGCCCCGTGCGGCGAGGCCGAACTGGGCGGCGCTGGCGGAGGTCGCCTTACGGACCGCCTCCGGCCAGTCCACCACGTGCTCTTCGCGCACGTAGCGGCCGAGGAAGTGGGGGAAGCAGCCCCAGGTGCGCGGATGATCCAGCCCGGTGGGCATGCCGTTGTCCGAACCGATACCGATGAGCGGATCGGCCATCATCGCCCGCATATCCGACTCGGCCATCATGGTCGGCACGATCATCGCGTTCACGTCGGCTGTGATCAGGGCACACAACACCTCCCACGCGTCGCCCTCGCCGCTGACGTCCTTGAGGGTCCGGCCGACGACGGCGGTGTCCCGGTGACGGTTGATCAGCACGTCGGCGGGCGTCACCTGCCGCCACAGCCCCGCCGCCATCGCCTGCGCCGGATCCTCGGCCCTGGCCCGCAGCCGGCAACGCTCGGCCGCATCCGCCATCCGGGCCAGCAGCGCCTTGGCGCCCCCGACAAGCGCCTGGGGAGGCAGCAGCGCGTGGAGCATGGTGCCCCCGGCGAGGTAGGGGTACACGTCGCCGCGGACGTCCACGCCGGCCACCCGCGCCGCGTGCAGCTTTCCCAGCAGCATCGAGGACTTGCCGTGGTTGGGCCGGCCGGCCGCCTTGCAATGGGAGATCTGCACCGGGATGCGTGCCCGCCGGCCGATCTCGATCGCCTCGTCCAGGGCGGCCTCCAGGGCGTCGCTCTCGTCGCGCATATGGGTCGCGTACGGGCGTTGCCACCGGTGGGCGACCATGCCCAGTGCCACCAGTTCCTCGACGTCGGCATACGCCCCCGGGGTGTAGATCAGACCGCTGGAGAAGCCGACGGCCCCCGCGGCGAACGCCTCGCCTGCCAGCGTGCACATCGCTGCCAGCGCCTTGGGGGCCAGCGTGCGGCGCATGCCGTTGGCGGTCAGCCGCAGCGTGTGGTGCCCGACCATCACGGCCAGGTGGTTCGTGGGACCGGCGGCCTCGATGTCGTCGAGATACGTGCCAAAGGAGCGCGCCGTGTACGCGGCGCCGGCCGCGAGGTCGCCGAACAGCGCCTGGGCCTCCTTGGCGGCCGCCTCGTCCATCGGGGCGGCGGAGTAGCCGCAGTTGCCGGCGATCTCGGTGGTCACCCCCTGGAGCAGCTTGAAAGGCTGCGGATCGGACATCATCGGCACCATGTCCGAGTGGCTGTGCGGGTCGATGAACCCCGGCGTCACCGCCATCCCCGCAACATCGATCTCCCGCCGGGCGGGCCCCAGATCGCGGCCGACCGCCCTCACCCGGTCACCCGTGATGGCGACGTCCGCCCGCACCCCCGGGGAGCCCAGGCCGTCGTAGACGATGCCGCCGAACAACTTCAGCTCGTACACGCCACGTCTCCTCAACTGTGGTTGCCTGCGCACGGCAGTCTCGCCAAAGGCAGCCGCCCTCACCTCGTCTTCCGCGACCAATTGGGTGGGGCGACCATGTGGCCTGGCACATATCCGCGCCGGGTGCGGCGTGCGACCGTAAGCGGTGTTGGAAGGACGGACCGTGACGACCCATTACGCGCATCCCTCCCTCGCGCGGATACTCGACCTGCTCGGGCCATCCGCCGCCCGCCTGCTTGCCGCGCCGGCGGGATGTGACAACCCGGTGACCGGGCACAGTGTCCTGGACGTCACCGAGGAGGAGGGGCCGGCCCACGAAGGGGCGATCCTGCTGGCCGTCGGGATGCGCCCGGACGCCGCGGCCCTCCTGGAGGCCCTGCCCGCGCTGGGCCGGGCAGGCGCCGCGGCGATCGCCCTCAAGACCCGCGGGGCGGACACCGGGCCGCTGGTGGGGGCCGCCACCGCCGCAGGCGTCGCGGTGCTCGCCGTCGCCGACGTCATTCCCTGGCGGCATGTGGATGCGCTGCTGGCCGCCGCCGCGGGCAACCGCGGGCCGGACGCGCCCGGACTTCCCTCGGCCGCCGCGGTCGGCGACCTGTTCGCCCTGGCCAACGCGGTGGCGGCGATGGTGGGCGGCGCCATCACCGTCGAGGACCCCCAGCAGCGGGTCCTGGCCTACTCCAACCTGCCCGGCCAGCCGATCGACGACGCGCGCCGCGACACCATCCTCGGCCGGCAGGTCCCCCTGGACGACCACTACCTGCGGATCTACCGGCGGCTGTGGCGCGCCCCCGGTGTCATCCGGATCGGCGACGCCTCGCCGCTGCCCCGCCTGGCGGTGACGGTCCGGGCCGGCAGCGAACTTTTGGGCTCCATCTGGGCGGTGGAGTCCGGCACCCCGCTGGGTGCCCAAGCGGAGCAGGCGCTGGCCGACGCCGCCGGCGTGGCCGCGCTCCACCTGCTCAGGCTGCGCCGCGCCACCGAGCTGGAACGCCGGGCCCGCGGCGAACTGCTGCGCTCCCTGCTCGCCGGCAAGACCTTCTCCGCGGCCAGATTCGGCATCGACTGCGGCCGGATGACCGTGCTCGCCCTCGAACTGCCCGCCTCCTCCGCCACCCCGGCCGGCGTCCTCGGGCTGCAGGTCGCCGACCTGGTGACCGCCTACGCGGAGACGCTGACCTCTTCCGCCTCCTGTGTGGTCGAGGGACAGGTCGTCTACGCCCTGCTCCCCCTTGCCGAGGACGTGCCACCAGCACGGGTGGCATCCCTGGCCGAGACCGTCATCACCCGCGCCGAGGAGTCGCTGCACACCCGGCTGCGGGCCGGCATCGGATCCGCGGTGGCCGACTTCGCAGACGTACCGCGCTCGCGTCAGGAGGCGGACCGGGTCCTGGCGGTGCTCGCCGCCCAACCACACCGCGCCCACGTCGCATCCATCCAGGACGTGCGCTGCCAGGCGATCCTGCTGGAACTCGAAGAGAGCATCGTCAACGACCCGCGGATCCAGCTCGCCTCGGTCACCGCCATGCTGCGCCACGACGCCGAGAGGGGGACCCGGTACGCCGAGACCCTCCTGGCCTACCTCGACGCCTTCGGTGACACCACCGTCGCAGCCGACCGCCTGCACGTCCACCAGAACACCTTCCGCTACCGCATCCGCCGAGTCGGGGAACTGTTCGGCGTCAACCTGCAGGACGCGGACGAACGCCTCGTGCTCTGGCTGCAGTTGCGACTGCTGCTCTCGAAGGCACGAGCAGCGCCGGCCACCGGCCAAAGCCTGCCCGTCGTCGGCCCCCACCAAGTCCCCGACCAGGATTGATCCGCTGCGACGAAGCACATGTGGGCGGATGCAAACACAGTAAGAGGGTGGCTACTTCACCCTCGGCCGCCCTCACGGGCGCCGCACCCGACGCGCTGGACCGGGCGGCCACCGCCGCGGCGGTGGCCCAGGCCCGTGCCGCAGTCGATGTCCGTGAACTCACCGACATCCCTGCTCTGACAAGCGCGGCCCGGCTGTTCGCCAACATCTGGAACACCGACCGGCCCCCGCTCAACTCCGACGTCATGCGGGCCCTGGCCCACGCCGGCAACTACGTGGTGGGCGCCTTCGACGGCGAGGAACTGCTCGGCGCCTCCGTTGCCTTCCTCGGTCTGCGCCAGGGGCCGATGCTGCACTCCCATATCAGCGGCGTCCGCGCATCCGCGCAGGGCCGCAGCATCGGCTTCGCGCTCAAACTCCACCAGCGCGCCTGGGCGCTGGGCCGCGGGATCGAGAACATCACCTGGACCTTCGACCCGCTCATACGACGCAACGCCTATTTCAACCTGGTCAAACTCGGTGCCCGCGCCACCGAATACCTCACCGACTTCTACGGCGACATGAGTGACGGGATCAACCAAGGCCAGCACAGCGACCGGCTCCACCTCACCTGGCCGCTGCTGGCCCCCCACGTCATCGATCTGCTCGACGCCATGCCCAGCCGCCGCCCCGCACAGCCGGATGCCGCCGCCCACGCCGAGCCCCGGCTGGTCCAGGGCCCGAACGGCAGCCCCGAACCGCACCCCACCAACGCACACGCCCAACTGTGCTGGATCCCCCCAGACATCGAAGCCCTACGCCGCACAGACCCCGCCGGTGCCGCGCACTGGCGCCTCGCGCTGCGCACCGCCCTGACCGGCGCCCTCGCCGCCGGCTACGCCATCCGGACCTGCACCCGGTCCGGGCACTACCTACTCACCCGGAGGAACCCGTCGTGAAGATCACCGGATGCGAACTGCGGCGCCTACGGCTGCCGCTCGTCGAACCGTTTCGCACCTCGTTCGGCACCCAGCACGCCCGCGAACTGCTGCTGCTGCGCATGCTCACCCCCGACGCGGAAGGCTGGGGCGAATGCGTGGCGATGAGCGACCCGCTGTACTCGGCCGAATACAGCGACGGCGCCGCACACGTCGTCGAGCACTTCCTGCTGCCCCGCCTCGCCGCGGTCGCCGAGGTGAGCGCCGCCCAGGTCGCCCCGCTGCTCGCCCCCGTCAAGGACCACCGCATGGCGAAGGCGGCCGTGGAGATGGCCGTGCTCGACGCCGAACTACAGGCCGCCCACATGCCCTTCGCCCGCTACCTGGGCGCCGTCAACGACACGGTCCCCGCCGGTGTCTCGGTCGGAATCATGGACTCCACCGACCGGCTGCTCGACGCGGTGGCCGGCTACCTGGACGCCGGATACCAGCGCATCAAACTGAAGATCCAACCCGGCTGGGACGTGGAACCCGTCCGCGCCGTACGGGAACGCTTCGGCGAGGACCTGCTGCTCCAAGTCGACGCCAACACCGCATACACCCTCGCCGACGCACCCACCCTCGCCCAACTGGACCCGTTCGGCCTGCTGCTGATCGAGCAGCCACTGGCCGAGGACGACGTGCGCGGCCACGCCGAACTGGCCCAGCGCATCCGCACACCCCTGTGCCTGGACGAGTCGATCACCTCGGCCCGCGCCGCGGCCGACGCACTGGCCATCGGGGCCTGCTCGATCATCAACATCAAACCCGGTCGCGTCGGCGGCTACCTGGAGGCCCGGCGCATCCACGACGTCTGCACCGCCATGGGCGCCCCCGTGTGGTGCGGCGGCATGCTCGAGACAGGAATCGGCAGGGCCGCCAACGTGGCACTCGCCGCGCTTCCCGGCTTCGTCCTGCCGGGCGACACCTCGGCGTCGGCACGCTACTACGCCAAGGACATCACCGCGCCCTTCGTCCTGTCCGACGGGCACCTGCAGGTGCCCGACGCACCCGGATTCGGCATCGAGGTCCAACCCGACGCGCTGGAGGAAGTCACCCTCTGGCGCCACTACATAAACCTTCAGTCCCTGCGCTAAAACCCGGAATGCCGGCGGTGCTGGGCACGGGCCGGCGTGCGGCCGCACCGGGCATCGGGCCCAGCACCGCCACGTCAGCTCGTCGGCTGCGCCGCCCGGATGTAGTCGACGGCCGTGCGGGCCACGGTGCCGATGACGGCGTCAGCCGGAGGGTTCACATACGCCAGCGAATCGGGGCAGGTGAAGACGGCGACGGCGTACCGGCCGCCGTCCGGGTACTCCACCACGCCGACCTCGTTACGGACGAACGGCAGCGTCCCGGTCTTGCCCGCAACGGCCACCGCGTCGTCCGGGAAACCGCTGCGCAGCCGGTGCGGCCACACCTGCAGTCCCAGGATGCGGCGCATCGCCGCGCACGACGTGGCCGACGCCGCCTGGTCCTGCCAGATCATCGAAAGGAGGGCGGTGATCGAGCGGGGTGTCCCGCGAGTGGCCGAGGGGATGTGCAGCACACGGGAGGCGCGCAGCCGCTCGGCTTGCGTATCACTGAGGTCCAGGACGTCGGCGCCGCCGAGTTCTTCGTCGAACGCGGCGTAGATGTCCCGGCACGTCCCCTCCAGCCGGACCTCCTTCAACCCCAGGCTGCTCATCCTGGCGTTGATGGCGTCGATACCCAGCAGGTCGCACAGGATGTCCGTCGCCGCGTTGTCGCTCACGCTCATCATCCAGTAGGCCAGATCGCGCAAGGAGACGTCGATCGGGTCGAGCATGACCGACAACCCGGTCGGCCCCGGCGACCGGCCGCCCTCTGGCACATGCACACGGCCGCTCAAGTCGACCGTGCCCTCGTCGGAGCGGGCATACAGCTCGACCAACACCGGGATTTTGCAGACACTGGCCAACAGCACCCCCTCATCCGCGCCGTACTCGAACTGCACCCCGCTGTCGATGTCCACGGCATGGACGAAACCACCCGATCCAGCCGCCGCGAACGCCTCCGCAACCCTGCGCCGCACCAGCTCCGCTTCGACCCCCGCCCCGACGCGGCCGCCGGGCGGGCCGCCGACCCTCGCCCTGCTCTCCTCCATAGCCCTGACCCCTTCCAGGATGTCGAGTTCACTCCCCAGCACCCCCACCCACCCCTACCGAAAACACGCGGAAGCAGGGCGCAGGAGCAGGGCGCGGGAGCAGCATGGGCACCCAGGCAGGGCCGCGTCTTCGTCGGCGGCGACAAGGCCGGCAGGTGCGATGCGGTGGGCCGGCCCAAAACGCCACAGACATCCACCCGGGGCAGGCAGGGGTGGAGGCGGCGCCGATCGCGCCGTGCGCGCGGACTGGGGTGTGCACGGTCAACAGGGCCCGCCCCGAAAGGCCGTGTCGATGCCACTGCGTGACGAGCCACGGGGGGCCGGCGCAGGCCGGCCCGCGGGCACCACCGGCCAAGCCCTGGCTGGGCTGCTACGGCCAGGCAAAGTCAACACCGCCGCCGGCCACCAGCGTCCACCGCTGCGCCGTCACCGCGGCTGATCCGCGAGGACTTCGAGCGTGTCACCCGACCGCACGAGACCGCGAAGCCGTTCCTGCGGCTCGCGGCCAACGCCGGAGGCGACGTGGGCACCAGCCAGAGCGCCCCGATCGTGCAACTGTGGGAAAACGCGTGGGAGGAGTTCACTGCGTTCCTGCGGTTCGACGCTGACATCCGCCGGATCGGCTGCACCACCAACGCGTCTGGGTCGGTCGACGCCCGGATCCGGCGCGCCCTCAAGGCCCGCGGTCACTTTCCCCATGAGCAGGCCGCCCCTGAGGTGCCTCTACATGACCATCATGTCGCTCGATCCCACCCGCCGTCGCGCAGGAAGCAGGTGAGGTATCCCATGCTGCGGCCGACCGGCATCTCCACGTCGCGCACCGAGTACCAGGGCTGGGTGTAGCCCATGAACTCGACGTAGGAGGCCACCTCGTCCGGGCGGCCCGTGGTCAGGACGGCGAACGAGACGCCAAGGGCGTTGAGGTAGACGGCGTCCTTCAGATGCCAGGCCGTGGTGGTGCAGCCCTCGCACTGCCCCTGGTGCGGCGCGCCGTCGTGCCACATGTGCTTGTAGACCACGAGCTCGTCGCGGCCCTGGAACAGGTCCGGGAACAGGACCGGGCCGTCGGGTCCGACAGGCGCATGCGGCGGCAGCGTCACGACGCCGACCGCGTACAGTTGCCCACACGCGGGTCCCGCGCGCCGACGGGTCGTGAAGGAGCGGTCGGGCCTCGCCGACGCGCGGGGGGTGATGAGCTGTTCGAGGTCGAGTGTCCCCCGCCACCCGCCACCAGGCGGCAGCCGTGGCGATCGGCAGGCGCACCCTCGGCCACCGGATCAGGCGGCGGACGGCACCGCCCCGCCGGCACCAGAGCGATGCCAGCGGGCATCGGACCGCCCAGGCCCGACCCAGTGACCGGGGGTGTGAGGGAAGCCGCCCCCGCGTACCCGGACCACGGACACGATCCGTGCGTGCTGAACGCGGAAGGAACGCGGTGGACCAGCCCATCCAAGACCGTTCGGGATGTGTGCAGTGCCAGATTGATCTTCATGGTCACTTTTGATCACTGTTCAGGAACGGTCAGCCCGGATCCACCGGCTTGATTTCGGTGTGATCGTTTCGGGGTCGTGCAGGCCGTGTCGGGGTTGAGTTGCGGATTCGGGCGTGAGGTGGCCGCTGGTCTGTCCAGCTCTTCCACTTTTCCGCAGGTCTCGGGCTCTTTCGGGCAGGTCGGTCAGGGAGTGTCAGGGGGCTGGTGGCGCGTGCACGATGTTGAAGAGCTGGGTGAAGTTGGTGCTCCAGGGCCAGCGTGCGGGCAGGTGCAGGGTGAGGCGGCGGGCCGAGCGGGCCAGGCGGGCGGGCACGTTGATCAGGTGGTCCCGGATGGTGGCGGTGGTCGCTCTGGCATGGAACGTGCCGGCCAGTGCGCCGGCGGCGCGGGCCAGGTTGTGTGCCAGGGCTGCCAGGGCGAGCCAGGCGGCATTGGCCTGGAAATGCCCGGAGGGCGCGTGGGCGAAGGCGCTGTTCTTGACATCCGCGATCACCTGCTCGACGACAGCGTGCCGTCGATGGTCACGCTCGGCATCGTTCACGGAGAGCGGGGAGTCGGTGAACGCGGCGTGGTAGCGCCAGGTGTCAAACAGCGTGCCCTGTCCGGCGGGGACGGCTTGCGCTCAGGCGTTTGACGCGGCGCACGATCAGACGGGCGGTGACCTGCTGCTTCTTCGGCTTGGAAGTGAAGGCGGTGTAGGTGGTCTCGGCTATCTCGGCGTCGGAGATCCAGCACTGGCCCTCCTCGTCCCAGACCGCCTCGGGGTACTTGATCGGCGTCCAGGCGTCCTCATCGATGCGGGCGATGGCGGTCTTGACGGAAGCGTTCATCCGCACGGTGATGGAGAACCGCGCGCCCAGCGCCCGGCAGGAGTTGACGACATCGGCGCCGTAGAACGCCGAGTCCGCGCGCATCACCAGCAGGCCGCTGGCGCCGCAGGCGCGGGCGGTGTGGATGGTCTCGGCGACGAACGCCGCCGCTCCGCGCGCGGAGTTCGAGGGTCCCTTGCGTAGCCTGGTGGCGGCGATGACCGGGGCGGCCAGGGGTGTGGAGACGATGCCGAGCAGCGCGTTCAGGCCCTTGACCTTGCTGTATCCGTAACCGGCGCCCTGCTTGGCGTAGCCGTAGGTGCGGCGGATGGTGTCATCGATGTCCACGTAGGCGACCTGGTCCGCGCCGGGCAGCAGCGGGGCGTGACGGGCCAGTTCGGGAAGGAACCGGCGGGCCACAGCGTGCAGTTGCTTCACATGCCCGTGGGTGAAGGAACGCAGGAACGACCCCAGCGTGGACGGGGCCCGCGCACCGGAGAACAGGCGGCCCATCGCGCCGTGCCGCACCCGGTGCATGTCGTCGATGCTGTCGGCGCCCGCGACCATGCCACCCACCAGCGACATCACCTTCGCCGCGGGGAAGGCACCGGTGCCGTCCTTCGAGGCCGGCAGACGGATGTACTCCCCGACCAGTGCGGGCAGACCGCACCGCTCGGCCAACCGCACCACCGGCTCCAGGCCGCCGTACGCGATCAGGTTCGGGTCGTCGAACGCGGATGAGACCGCCGCCGCGGCATGGGAAGATTGCATCTCGGAAGTGCCTTGCTGATCGTGCCTGATGTGGTCCTAGAGAAACCCCATCATCGCAGGTCACAAGGCACTTCTTCGTTCCCCGAGAAACCGTCCACAGGCATCAAGCCGGTGGATCCGGGGTCAGGCATCCGGAGTGGGGAGTCCGGCGATGAAGCTGGCCAGGTCACGGCGCCGGGAGTGGCTAGGCCAAGCAGCCCAGGTGCGGCGCACCAAGGGATGTCCATGCAATGGCTTCCAGACGACGTTCTCCGGGAGTGGCTGGGACCAGTTGGGCGGGGCGAGGGCGAAGGCCTTCTCCGTGGTGACGGCGGCCAGTTTGACCTCCGCGATCAACTCCTGGTCTTCCGGCGGCTCCGGACCGAGGTCGAGGCCGAAGCTGTGCAGCACCGAGGTGACCTCGCCGTACCATGTAGGGCTTCCGGAGCGGGGAAAGCTCACCCACTCCAAGCCATGGAGGGTCTCCAGACGCACCCCCTCGTCGTCGGCCAGCTCCGCGGCCACACTCGCAGCCAACAACACTCCCAGCTGTTCCCTGACGACCAGCATGGCATCGAGGTCGGGGTCCGCAGGGCGTTCCCTGAGCAGGCCAATGTCCAACTCGTCGGCGCGAAGTGCCTCCAGTTGAGCTGCCGATGACAGGTGGCGGGCCTGAACCCGGGTGTCAGGGCATGCGGCTGCCACCTGTTCCATCGCTGGACCGAGCAGATCGGACGGGAGTTCAAGGGGAATGCCGACCCGCAGCAGCCCGCAGCCCGGGCTCGTAAAGCCGGCCATCGTCCGCAACGCTTGATCGTGCCGAGCAATCAGGGCACGGGCCTCGGCCAAGAGGGCCCCACCCTCCTGCGTCGGACGTACGCCGGTGTTGGTACGGATCAGCAGTTTCAATCCCAATTGCCGCTCCAGACTGCTCACAGTCTGGGACAGCGCCGACTGGCTCACGTGCAGTCGGCGTGCCGCGGCAGACATGCCGTGCTCTTCGACGACAGCAACGAAGGCTCGAAGTTCCCGCAGTTCCATCTACCCATATCAGCACATGGCATTCCAGCAGGTCACCCGCCCGGCATAAATCGCACTGATCGCTGCTTTCATGAAATCTTATAGCGGACGCCGCGGACCGGAGGAGTCCGCGGCGATTATCTGCAGGCCAGCATGATCCGAGGTGACGGCGGATGTCAGGAAGTCCTGCGATAGCGGCCAGCGATTTCTGTAATGGCCGGGCCGGAATGACGGTGGCCACTGTGTAGCTATGGACCTTGCCGCCGCCAGGTGGCAGTACGGCCGGGTACCGAGGACGGTATTCCGCCGCCATCAATAGGAAAATGTCGCAAGGAGCAACGATGGGTCTGCTGGACGGGAAGGTCGCACTGATCACCGGTGGAACTTCCGGAATCGGCCGTGTCGCCGCCGTCTTGTTTGCGCAGGAGGGCGCAAAGGTGGCCTTCACCGGCCGGCGTGAGGTCGCCGGAGAGGAGGTAGCCGACGAGATCACGAAGAACGGTGGTGAAGCCCTGTTCATCAAGGCCGACGCCACTGACATCAGTGGCGCAGCTGACGTTGTGGAACAGGTGGTAGGTCGTTTCGGCCGGCTTGACGTGGCCTTCAACAACGCCGGCACCGCCGCCGTCGGTCCGATCACGGAGCTGGATGAGGCCGCGTGGCATCACTTGGTGGACGGGAATTTGAAGGGCTCGTTCTTCTACCTTCAGGCCGAGGCGGCTCAGATGAAGCGGCAGAGCCACGGTGGGGCCATCGTCTTCAACGGGTCGGTGTTCGCGGAGCTGGGCACGCACGGCATCTCCATCTACAGCGCAACCAAGGGCGGTGTCGCGGCACTGGCCCGCGCAGCGGCGGTCGAGCTCGGCCCCGACTCGATCCGTGTCAACACCGTCAACCCGACGATCATCCGCACTCCGCTGACGGAGGGCGGGATCACCAAGAACGACGACGGTTCGGAGTACCACCCGCATGGTGAGAAGATCCCGCTCGGTCGTATCGGTGAGGCGGAGGAGGTCGCGCAGGTGGTGTTGTTCCTGCTGTCGGACCGGGCCTCGTTTGTCACCGGTCAGTCCGTGATGGTCGACGGCGGCCAGAGCGTGAACTGACCAGGGTCCGACGGCAGCGGCGATCGCCAGCCCCGAGGCACAACTCCCTTGGGGCTTTGGCATCCCTGTCATGGACACTCCGCAGGGCTGTCGGCGCCGTGCCCGACTGCCGCGTCTCCACATCCGTTCCCCTCCGGGTCCGCCCGGCGGCAGCCTTGCCGGGGCGAGGAGAACGGGATGGACGGGTGACGTGGGGGCTGTGGCGCAGAATGCGGCCCTTGCACGGCGTCAAAGGCGCGTGTCAGCGGGGCAGCCGAAGGAGACAGTGCCTCCCGTGCCGATCAGGCCTGCGGCCTGATCGGCACGGCGCAGGCATTCCCCGCCGTTCCGCCGCACTCCGCACAGTCACAGCATTGAAGGCTCCCCTCCCTGAAGGGAGGGGATTCTTCACCCTCCAGGGCTGCGTGGGGATTCACGGCTCAGGCCGCCTCTTGGTCCAGCGGACCAGGAGGTCTTACGCCCTCGGCACCGTCCGGGTTCCAACCTGCCCGGACCAGCATCACACGGGCGGAGTTCTTGTCCCTGGGCGAGACGGCTCCGCACACGGTGCAGGCATAGGTTCTCATCGAGAGAGGGAGTGCGTGCTTGGTTCTCGCTCCGCACTGCGCGCAGTCCAT
The DNA here is from genome assembly GCF_050936285.1 of Streptomyces sp. CA-106110. Lineage (NCBI taxonomy): Bacteria > Bacillati > Actinomycetota > Actinomycetes > Kitasatosporales > Streptomycetaceae > Streptomyces > Streptomyces sp. CA-106110. Next base: position 1,041,954 of record NZ_JBNJNB010000002.1, read on the forward strand.
CGTGGTGTGCGCCGGGTGCACCAGACGGACGTCCCGTGCGTGCTTGCGCCCCATCTCGACCAGAGCGCGTTTGGTGGCGGCGATGGCGGCATCGGCCGCCTTGCGGGCCATCGTGGTTTTCGCGAGGAACTTCGGGCGGAAGTCCTCCACCGCCACCCCGTCATGATCACGCATCACGGACTTGGCCCACTTGCGGCCGGTGTCCTCACGCTGCCCCGCGACCTTCCTGTGCAGCTTCGCGGCCTGTGCCTGCGCCTTCCGGTAGCCCTTGGATGCGGGCCGGCCCTTCGGACGCCGGCACCGGGCCATCATCCGCTGATAGCGGGCGAGCCCCTGCGCGGCCCGCTTGCCGTGCTCGGCATGCGGGAGATCGTAGGCGCCATCCGTGGTGGTAGCGGTCTCCTTCACACCCCAGTCCACCCCGAGCACCCGCCCCGTGAGGGCAAGCGGTTCGCTCCGCGCGGGGGCGACGAAGGACACATACCAGTGCCCAAGCGTGTCCTGGTACACGCGCACACTCGACGGCTCGGCCGGAAGAGCCCGCGACCACACCACGCTCACCACGATCTGGCCCGCAAGGTGCAGACGACCGTCCTTCAGACGGAAGCCGCGCCGGGTGTAGTTCAGGCTCGGCCTGGCCTCCCGCTTCCGCTTGAAGCGGGGCATCCCCGCCCGGCGGTGCACCGGAAGCCCGTCCTTGACGTCCTTCAGCGCCTTCGCCCTCGACCTGGCGAAGTCCCGAATCACCTGCTGCTGCGGCACCGAGGCACCCTCGGCCAGCCACGGCATCACCCGACGCGCCTCAGTCAGCATCCTGTCGAGCTGGGCCGGACCACACGTCAGCTTCTCGCCGGACTCCTTGGCTCGCTGGTGGACCTGCTTCGACTTGGCCACGCACTCGTTCCAGAGCCACCGGCAGCGGTCCCACTCCGCTTCAAGTGCGCGCCGCGCGGTAGCCGACAGGCGCACACGGAAGGAGTACCGGGCATGCCCGGCCCCCTCCGTGGTCGCGTCTGTCGTCATGCATCCGAACCTATATGGGAGGACTGACAGTTGAGACCTCTTGATCGCCACAGGCTCGCTCACCTCGTCGCGGGTGGACGGTCTTTCGCCCTGGAGGCGAAACCCCTATTTCCTGTCCTGCTCCGCAGGAGACCGATTCCTCCCCCGCCTGAAGGCCGGGGCATCCTCGGAGGAACCCGGTGATACCTGGACAGAAGAAGTTGCCATGGACTTCCGATCGGATACCTCGCCCTGTGCCGCGATGGACGACACCTGCCCGCGGCCTGCGGCTCAAACGTCCGAGGGCGGCCTTGCTCTGACCGATCCCTGCGCCGGCCCGGTGCAAGAGCGGGTGCAGGGCACCTGGCCCCTGCAAGCAGCGTGGGGCCATTACCGGACGCAGGTCTCCTGGCTGTGCACCCTTTTGGGGGAGTCCTCTTGGTCCGCCGCCCCTGCTGGGAGGGCGTGGAACCGGCAGAGCTGGGCGAGTGTCGTCGAACAGCACGACGCCCTGATTCGCCGCCTGGGCGACTGGCCGGCCCTTGATGTGTGGAATGCCGATCTCGCCGTGGCTGTCCAGGCCGCCGAGGCGCAACTGGCCTCTCTTCTGTCCGCCTGGCTCACGCTGGAGCCGACCCTGGCCGCAGCACACGAACGGATGCGGATGGCACTGGTCGCCAAAGACGTCCGGCGGCTGGGTCAGGCGCTGTCGGCACTCGGGCCCGCGCGGTCTGCCGGGGGGCCGGCGGACGGCTGAGGAGACCGCGGGTCGGCGAGTCGACCGACCCGTACGCGGACGGCTGTTACCCGCCCCGGCGAGAACCGTCGGTTCTTTTGCGCTCCAGTCCCGTCGGGGTGCGTCACCCCAAGGCGATGCCTGGCTCCGGCGTGGCAGGGGCAGCACTCCCGCCCACAAGGCCGCACTCAGGCCCTGACTACGTGCCTGCTGATCACTTTGGGCATCGCCTGCAGGGCAGGCTCACCAGGTGGATGAGCGATGCGTAGTGAATCTGTGGCAGGGTGCTACGCGCACGCCCGGCGCCCGGGCGACGCCCGCACCCTCCTCGGTCGAATCTTGCGGCCCGGTCGACCAGCGTCCGCAGGGACGTGCCACGCGGGCCGGCGGCTCCTGTCGTTCAGTACCAGGGCACGAAGGCGATCGGCTCCCCAGGCTGAGCAACGCTCAGGCTCGCCGAGCCGGTCAGAGACGCTCGCGTGCGATGAGCTGTTGGAGGTGCCCAAGGGCGCGCCCCTGCGTGTCCACGACCGAGGTGTGCTGGTCAGGTTTCGGCGCAGTCGGTCACCGACGCGGTGCCGTGGTCGGGGCCTGGTCGGCTGTCTGCGCGCGGACCAGAGGGAGCAGGCCGGGGAAACGATGCTCCAGCTCACGACGGCGGAGCATCACCTTGCGGCTGTTGCCGTAATCGATCTGCCTGATCAGTCCGGCCTCGCGCAGGATGCGGAAATGGTGGGTCAGGGTTGACTTCGACACCCTCAGGCCGAACGAGGCGCAGGTGCGTTCCACGTGATCCTCCTCGGCGCACAACTGCTCGATTACGGTGCGGCGGTGGGGATCTGCCAACGCGGCGAATATGGAACCAATGTCCATCTCGTGAATCGCGGGATGGCCTTCGATGTCGGGCATGCTGCTCCCTTCCGCATATGACTTTCAGCGTACTGGAAGAGGGCGACTTTCAGGAATGGTCAGAGCTCCAGACTCCGGCGCCAGACGCATCCCGGGGAGTCGTATCCTGCGGATTTGCTTATGGCCGCCAGTAGAAGCATGGACCGGCGGGGGAAATTCCCAGCTCAGGAGGGTAATCATCGATCCTTGCGGGACCGGAAGGCATATTGCTTGAGCGAGGGAAACGACCGACAGTGGGTACGGCAGTTTTCGTACCTAGAAAGTGCGGGGACATCGGTACTCCGCCGAAGGGTATTTCCTATGCAGTTCGAGAATCAGACCGCTCTGGTGACCGGCAGCACATCCGGTATCGGCCGCGAGGCCGCACTGCTGCTGGCCGAGCAGGGAGCGTTCGTCATTGTCTCCGGCCGCAACGCCGCCAAGGGCGCGGAGACGGTCGCCGCGATCGAGTCCGCCGGCGGCAAGGCGGCGTTTGTCGCCGCCGACCTCAGCGACCTGGATTCGGTGCGCCGCCTTGCCGAGGAGGCCGGGGATGCGGACGTCCTGGTGAACAATGCCGGCGCCTATCCGTTCGCCCCCACCCTGGAGCAGGGCCTGGACACGTTCAACGCCCTACTCGACACCAACGTGCGCGGCACGTTCTTCCTCACTCAGGCGCTGGTGGCCAAGATGGCCGCCAAGGGCGGCGGAAGCGTCGTCAACGTCACCACGATCGCCGGCCTGAGCGGTGTGGGAGGCACGGCCGTCTACGGCGCTTCGAAGGCCGCCGTGGATTCCTTCACGCGTACCTGGGCGGTCGAGTTCGGCGGGCGCGGAGTGCGGTTCAACGCGGTGGCGCCCGGCCACACGAGGACCGACAACGTCGTCGACATGATCGGTGAGGACGACTTCGACGCACTGGGAGCCGGGGTGCCACTGGCCCGTCTCGCGTCGGCGCGTGAGATCGCCGAAGCCATTGTCTTCCTCGCCTCGCCGCGCGCCAGCTACGTCACCGGCGTCACGCTCCCGGTGGACGGCGGCTTCATGGCCCTGGGTGTGTGACCGGCCTCGGCCGCACGCATCACGCAGCGGACCGCCGGCTCGGGCGGTCCGCTGCGGCTACCCGGCGCCCGCCATCGTCCACTCCCCCATCACCCCCAGCGTCTCTGATTGGCTTAGCGAGCCTGCGCGTTGCTCAGCCTTGGGAGCCCATCGCCTTCGTGCCCTGGTACTGAACGACAGGAGCCGCCGGCCCGCGTGGCACGTCCCTGCGGACGCTGGTCGACCGGGCCGCAAGACCCGACCGAGGAGGGTGCCCGACGTCGCCTGGGCGCCGGGCGTGCGCGTAGCACTCTGCCACAGGTTCACTACGGTTCGCTAACCCAACTGGTGAGCCTGTGGCTTGGCCCTAGCGGGCCCACCAGGCCTTCCCCTCGCTCACCGTCGTGCCCCTACTGCAGGCCCCGGCGAGCACCCGCACCATCAGCCATGCGCCGACTCGACGCCGGCAGCGTGAAAGGAATGACGCAGATGCACATCGGCGTCCCACGAGAAGTCGTCCCAGGAGAGACCCGGGTCGCCCTCACCCCCAACGAAGTCCGCTCTTTGACCGAGGAAGGCCACCAGATCGTCGTCGAGCACGGCGCCGGCGACCGGGCGGGCCACCCCGACAGCGAGTACCTCGCCGCCGGCGCCCTGCCCGGCGCCCGCGCCGAAGCCTTCAGCGCCGACATCGTGCTGCAGGTGCACCTCACGGGAGCCGGCAGTCACGCATCAGACTCGGACCTGGCGCAGGATTTGAAGCTGACGCGGCGTTCGGCCGTATTGGTCGGGCTCGCCAACCCGCTCAGCCACCCCGATCCCGTCCGCCGCCTGGCCGAACACGGTGTCGCGACGTTCTCCCTGGACCTGCTGCCGCGCATCACCCGTGCCCAGGCCATGGACGTGCTGTCCTCGCAGTCCGCTGTCGCAGGCTACCGCGCCGCCCTGATCGCGGCCGAGCGGGTCGACAAGATGCTGCCGATGATGACCACCGCCGCCGGCAGCATCGCCCCGGCACGCGTCCTCGTCCTCGGCGCGGGGGTCGCCGGGCTGCAGTCCATCGCCACCGCACGAAGGCTGGGAGCCGTCGTCCACGCCTACGACATCCGCGCCGCGGCACGCGAGCAGGTCGAAAGCGTCGGAGGCATCTTCGTCAACCTGCCCCTCGACACCTCCTCGGCCGAAGGGAGCGGCGGCTACGCGCAGGCCCAGCAGGAGGAGTTCTACGCCCGACAGCGCGAGGTTCTCGGCAACGAGGTCGCCGCCGCCGACATCGTCATCGCCACCGCGCAGGTCCCCGGGAAACCGGCACCGGTCCTCATCACCGAGGACATGGTGCGCGCGATGCGCCCCGGATCCGTCATCGTCGACGCCGCGGCCGCGCAGGGCGGCAACTGCGCCCTGTCCGTACCCGACGAGACGATCGAACTCTTGGGCGTGTCGATCACCGCACCCACCAACCTGCCGGCCGGCGCCGCAGCCCACGCGAGCCGCCTGTACGCACGCAACATCGCCAACTTCACCCGCCACCTGCTCGGCGATGACGGCCCGCAGCTCACCGCGGACGATCCGATCATCCGCGACACCCTCCTGACCAGGGACGGTCAAGTCGTCCACGCCCGGTTGCGCACCCTACTCGGCTTGGACACCCCCGACGCCTTGGCGGTTGGACACGCCGTCACGGCAGAAAGAAACTGATCATGCCCACAGCTATTGAAACCGGCCTGTATGTCCTGGTCCTGGGATCCGTGGTCGGTCTGGAAGTCATCCGGCGCGTTCCCGCTCTCCTGCACACCCCGCTGATGGCCCTCACCAACGCCATCGCCGGCATCTCCCTGGTCGGCAGCCTGCTGCTGGCCGGCTCCCACCGCGGCCCGCTTATCACCACACTCGGCACCGTCGCAGTCACCGCATCCAGCATCAACGTCGTCGGCGGCTTCCTGATCACCAACCGCATGCTGCGCATGTTCCGGCCCAGCAGGCCGGCCCACGCCGCACGAAAGGCCAAGGCCGATGCGTGACATCGTCATCCCCCTGCTGTACCTCGCCTCCGGCACCCTCTTCATCCTCGGACTGCGCGGTATCACGCACCCCCGAAGCGCCCGCCGGGGCCTGGTGCTCACGGTGATCGGCATGGCGGCGGCCGTCGTCGGCACGCTGATCCAGAAGGAAATCGTCGACTTCCGGTGGATCCTGCTGGCCGTCGTGGTCGGCTCCGTGATCGGCGGCGCCATGGCCAAGTACATGCCGATGACTGCCATGCCCGAACGTATCGCCCTCTCCCACGCCTTCGGCGCGCTGGCGGCCGGACTCGTCGGCACCGCCGAGTACTACGAGCACGCCGCGTCGCTGAGCACCTTCATCGCGGCCGCGCTGATGTGTGAAGTCCTGCTGGGATTCGTGACCTTCACCGGCAGCCTGATGGCGTTCGGCAAGCTGAAGGGAATCCTCCCGGGTCGCCCGACGGTCTTTCCCGGCCAGCAGCTTTTGAACCTGATCCTGTTCTCCGCAGCAGTCCTCGCTGCCCTCTGGATAGTGATCGCCCCATCGACCGATGCACGGTTCCCCGTTCTGATCGCCGCATCCGTGCTGTTCGGAATTCTGCTCGTGGTGCCCATCGGCGGGGCCGACATGCCCACCGTCATCTCGCTGCTGAACTCCTACGCCGGACTCTCCGGCGCGGCCATGGGGCTTGTCCTCGACAACAAGGCCCTCATCATCGCCGGCGCACTCGACGGCGCCTCCGGCTTCCTGCTGTCCATCATGATGAGCCGCGCCATGAACCGGTCCTTCCGCAACGTGCTGTTCGGCGCGTTCGGGCAGGCCGACACCACCACATCCGCCACGACAGGCGACGCGCAGGACCGTCCCGTGCGCAGCGCCGGCCCTGACGAGGCCGCCATGATCCTGGAAGCGGCCAGGGACGTCATCGTCGTCCCCGGCTACGGTCTCGCCGTCGCTCAGGCCCAGCACCGCATCAAAGAAGTCGCCGAGATCCTGGAGCGCGGCGGAGCACGGGTCCGATACGCCATCCACCCCGTCGCCGGGCGCATGCCCGGGCACATGAACGTCCTCCTCGCCGAGGCTGACGTCCCCTACGACCGCATCCTGGGCATGGACGACATCAACAGCGACTTCGCCCAGGCCGACGTCGCCCTGGTCGTCGGCGCCAACGACGTCACCAACCCAGCCGCCCGCACCCGTGAGGACAGCCCGATCTACGGCATGCCCGTCCTCGACGTGGCCTCGGCCCGCACCGTCATGGTCATCAAACGGGGAATGAGTGCCGGCTTCGCCGGCGTCGACAACGAGTTGTACTACCTCGACAAGACCCTCATGCTCTTCGGAGACGCCAAGGACGTCGCCTCCAACCTCGTCCGCGAGCTGGAGAGCGTCAGTACCCAAAAGATCTGACATTGAAGGCTCCCCTCCCTGAAGGGAGGGGATTCTCCACCCTCCAGGGCTGCGTGGGATTCACGGCTCAGGCCGCCTCTTGGTCCAGCGGACCAGGAGGTCTTACGCCCTCGGCACCGTCCGGGTTCCAACCTGCCCGGACCAGCATCACGCGGGCGGAGTTCTTGTCCCTGGGCGAGACGGCTCCGCACACGGTGCAGGCATAGGTTCTCATCGAGAGAGGGAGTGCGTGCTTGGTTCTCGCCCCGCACGTTGCGCAGTCCATCGTGGTGTGCGCCGGGTGCACGAGACGGACGTCCCGTGCGTGCTTGCGCCCCATCTCGACCAGAGCGCGTTTGGTGGCGGCGATGGCGGCATCGGCCGCCTTGCGGGCCATCGTGGTCTTCGCGAGGAACTTCGGGCGGAAGTCCTCCACCGCCACCCCGTCATGACCGCGCATCACGGACTTGGCCCACTTGCGACCGGTGTCCTCCCGCTGCCGCGCGACCTTCTTGTGCAGCTTCGCGGCCTGTGCCTGCGCCTTCCGGTAGCCCGTGGATGCGGGCCGGCCCTTCGGACGCCGGCACCGGGCCATCATCCGCTGATAGCGGGCGAGCCCCTGCGCGGCCCGCTTGCCGTGCTCGGCATGCGGGAGATCGTAGGCGCCATCCGTGGTGGTGGCCGTCTCCTTCACACCCCAGTCCACCCCGAGCACCCGCCCCGTGAGGGCAAGCGGTTCGCTCTGCGCGGGGGCGACGAAGGACACATACCAGTGCCCGAGCGTGTCCTGGTACACGCGCACACTCGACGGGTCGGCCGGAAGAGCCCGCGACCACACCACGCTCAGCACGATCTGGCCCGCAAGGTGCAGACGACCGTCCTTCAGACGGAAACCGCGCCGCGTGTAGTTCAGGCTCGGCCTGGCCTCCCGCTTCCGCTTGAAGCGGGGCATCCCCGCCCGGCGGTGCACCGGAAGCCGGTCCTTGATGTCCTTCAACGCCTTCGCCCGCGACTTGGCGAAGTCCCGAATCACCTGCTGCTGCGGCACCAAGGCACCCTCGGCCAGCCACGGCATCACCCCGCGGGCCTCAGTCAGCATCCTGTCCAACTGCGCCGGACCACACGTCAGCTTCTCGCCGGACTCCTTGCTCTGCCGGTGGACCTGCTTGGACTTGGCCACGCATTCATTCCAGAGCCACCGGCAGCGGTCCCACTCCGCTTCAAGTGCGCGCCGCGCGGTAGCCGACAGGCGCACACGGAAGGAGTACCGGGCATGCCCGGCCCCCTCCGTGGTCGCGTCTGTCGTCATGCATCCGAACCTATATGGGAGGACTGACAGTTGAGACCTCTTGATCGCCACGGGCTCGCTCACCTCGTCGCGGGTGGACGGTCTTTCGCCCTGGAGGCGAAACCCCTATTTCCTGTCCTGCTCCGCAGGAGTCCGATTCCTCCCCGGCCTGAAGGCCGGGGCATCCTCGGAGGAACCCGGTGACGGGGCAGGCGGCACCGCCCGAGGATCCGGCTGCAAGCCACCACCTCGGGCGGTGCCGCTGCACCCACGGGGGACGCCGGAGCCGGGCACGGGCTTAAACGCCCTGGAGCTTATGGCGGCCATCGCAATTGCCAATAACCGAGACGGAATCCCAGGAAATGGACATGAGTTCTCGATCACGTCAGCTGACGAACGAGGTGACGGGGCAACGGAAGCGGCACAGCCGCGCCCCGATTGCGCTCTCATTTCCGATACGAAGGACGAACTCATGGGCTCTTTTGATCTGGCCGGACGCGTGGCCCTGGTGACCGGAGCGACCAGCGGCATCGGCGCCGCCACCGCAGCGCTGCTTGCGGAGCGCGGCGCACATGTGCTGGTCGCGGGGCGTGACCGCTCCCGCGGTGAGGCGGTCGTCGCCGCCATCCGTGACCGGGGAGGCAAGGCCGACTTCCTCACAGCCGATCTGGGCAAGGCAGAGTCGGTGCGGCAACTGGCGCGGGAAGCCGGCGACCTGGGCGGCGGCCATGTGGACATCCTGGTCAACAACGCGGGCGCCTTCCCGTTCGGTCCGACGGATCAGACGCCGGACAGTGACATGGACGCCGTCTACGCCCTCAACGTGAAGGCGCCGTTCCACCTGGTGGCGGCCCTGGCCCCGGCGATGGCCGAACATGGGCGGGGAGCGATCGTGAACGTCAGTACCATGGTCGCCGAGTACGGCGTCCCTGGCATGGCGTTGTACGGGTCGAGCAAGGCCGCGCTGAACCTGCTCACCAAGGCGTGGGCCGCCGAGTTCGGCCCGCGTGGGGTGCGAGTCAACGCCGTTGAGCCCGGCCCGACCCGCACGGAGGGCTCGGCCGGCATGGGCGATGGCCTCGACGCCATCGCCGCCCAGGCGCCTGCCGGACGAACCGCCTCCGCCAAGGAGATCGCCGAGGCGATTGCCTACCTGGTCAGCGACGCGGCGAGTTTCGTCCAGGGCGTGGTGCTGCCCGTGGACGGCGGTCGCACAGCCGTCTGATATCCGGTAACCGGTAGGGCCAGCGGGGCGACCGCGACATGGTCTCCGCTGCACTCGGCGCGCACGTCCGGCTCACCGACCTTGACGACCCCAGCACCGCGGGCCTGGACACCGTCCAGGCCCGCAACACACAGATCTTGTTCGCGCAAGGGCTGCAAGAAGCCCTGTCGAGGCAACCGCAGCGCGGTGCCCGCCCCAGCAGGGGCCGCACCCACGCGGCAGCCCACGTGCCGGGTGTCCCCGGCCGGCGGGCCTCTGCTCGACGAAACACCCCCGACCGGTTCCGGCCTACCCCGAATGAGACCCGACCCGCGAATCAGCGGCACAAGGACCACGTCGGAGCAGCCGCCCGCGCAGGAAACGCCGCATCCAGCGGCGGCATCCCTACGCGGGGACTGATCGGGTGGCATCCCAACACGGGATGACTCTTAGCGAAGCTCGGCCGGTACGTCGGCGGAGTCGCCGAGCCCGACGAGGTACCGGGCGTACGCCTTGACGGTGGACTTGGTGACGAGCTTGCCCTGCAGGGTCTCCTCGGCCGCCACCTTCTTGCCGTCGAGGACGTTTCCGGCGAGGCTGATGACTTTCTGGCCGAGGGCGTAGGGCGACTCGGCATTGGTGGCGTACATCGTGCCGGCCTGGATGGCGGCGAGGGCGTCGGCTATGCCGTCGTTGCCGACGAGCCGGACCTTTCCGGCGAGGCTGCGGGCCTTGAGGGCGGCGAGGGCGCCCATCGCCATCTCGTCGTTTGCGGCGTAGACGCCGTCGATGTCGGGGTGGGCCTGGAGGACGTTGGTCATGACGTCGAGTGCCTTGGCCCGGTCGAAGTCGGCGGCCTGCTTGGCGACGGTCTTGATGTTCGGGTACTTGGCGATCTGCTCCTCGAAGCCCTTGCTGCGGTCCTGGGCGACGTTGGTGCCGAGGAGACCCTGGATCTCGACGATCGTGCCCTTCTTACCGAGGGACGTGGCGAGCGCGTCAGCGGCGTTGCGGCCTGCCTGGATCGCGTCGTAGCCGATGAAGGAGGACAGCGTGCCACTGTCGGGCTTGCGGTCGAAGGCCATGACGGGGATGTTGGCGCTGTTGGCCTGCTTGACGGACGCCGTCGCGGACGTGCTGCTGACCGGGTCGATGATCAGGGCGCCAACCTGCTTGGAGATGGCGGTGGTGGCCAGATTGAGCGCGGTGGAGTCGGAGTTGTTGGCATTCTGCACACTGAGCTTCACCCCGGACTTGGACGCCTGGGACTGGGCGCCGTTTTCGACGCTGACGAAGAACGGGTTGTTCAGGGTGCTCATGATCAAGGTGGCGGTCTTGTTCCCGGACGCCTTGCCGGGGGAGGTGCCGGAGGCCGCGTTCTGGGTGCCCCGGCTGCAGCCGGTGAGGGCGAGTGCGGTGACGGCGGCGATGACGGCGGCCGTCCTTGCGGTACGGATGACAGACATGGTGCGGCTCCTTCAGGGGGTGTGACGCGCGGCGGGGACGGGGGTCGAGGCGGGGATGGTGTCCCGCGCTGAGGGTTCGGAGGGGCGGGGCGGCTTGCGCCAGGCGACCATGGCCCGCAGGGCATCGACGTTGCGGTCGAGGAAGACGGCCAGGAGGATGACCACGCCCTTGACGACGCTCTGCAGGAACGGGGAGACGTCGAGCAGGTTCATGCCGTTGTCGATGACGCCGAGGACCAGCGCACCGACCAGGGTGCCGAGCAGCTTGCCTCGGCCGCCGGCGAGACTGGTGCCGCCGATGATGACAGCGGCGATCGACTCCAGTTCCAGGCCGGTTCCGGCGGTGGGCTCGGCGGTGGACAGTCGGGCCGTGAGGATGAAGCCGCCGAGTGCCGCCAGGAGCCCGCTGATCACGAAGGCGAGGACCTTGACTCGCTGGGTGCGGATGCCCGACAGCCGGGCGGCCTCCAGGTTGTCGCCGGTTGCGTAGACGAAGCGGCCGAAGCCGGTACGGGCCAGCAGCACGCCGAAGACCGCGTACCCGGCCACCATCAGCCATACGGGGACGGGGATTCCAGCGACGTAGTCCTGCCCGATGCCCTGGAAGTCGTAGTCGCTGATGCCGACCGGGTTGCCGCCGGTCAGCTGGAGCGTCATCCCGGACAGGATGGACATCATGGCCAGCGTGGCGATGAAGGACGGCATCCGGGTCCTGGTGACCAGCAGCCCGTTGACCAGGCCGACGGCCGCGCCGACGCCGAGACCCGACGCCAGGGCGGGCAGCAGTCCGTGGTCGCGCAGGACGAGGGCGGTCACCACGGAGGAGAAGCCGAGGGTAGCGCCGACGGAGAGGTCGATCTCGGCCAGGATGATGACGTAGGTCTGGCCGATGGCCAGCAGCGCGACCATCGAGGTGGCCAGCCCGACGTTCAGCAGGTTGGTGCTGGTCAGGAAGACCGGGGATGCGATGCTCAGGATCACGCCCACCAGCAACAGCATCCATACCGCCCGCAGTTGGCGGGCCACGGATTTCAGGGTGGAGCTCATGCGGCACCTACCAATGCGTGTTCCAGGACGGACTGCTCGCTGAGGCGGTCGCCGGCCATCTCGGCCACCAGCCGCCCCTGGCGCATGACGACCGCGCGGTCGGACATGGCGACGAGCTCGGGGAGGTCGGAACTCACCAGGACGACGGCGACCCCGTCTGCGGTGAGCCGGTTGATGATGCGGTAGATCTCGGTCTTCGCCACGACATCCACCCCTCGGGTGGGCTCGTCCATGAGTAGGACCCGAGGGCCGGTCAGGACCCACTTGGCGAAGAGCGCCTTCTGCTGGTTACCGCCGGACAGCGACGCCATCGCGGCCTCGGGTGAGGCGGTCCGTACGCGCAGCCGGGACATGACCTCGCCGCAGGCCTCCCGCTCCCGGCCCCGGCGTACGAGATCTGCCGGACCGGTGTAGCGGCGCAGCGTGGCCAGGGAGATGTTGGCCTCCACAGACAGGTCCGGACACAGGCCTTCCGCCTGCCGGTCGGGGGTGACGTAGGCGATGCGGCAGGCGATGGCGTCCTGGACGCGGCGCAGCGGCACCGGACTGCCGTCGACCTCGACCGTCCCAGTGGTGAGCGGCTCCAGTGCGAACAGCGCGCGCAGCAGGCTGCTGCGGCCGCAGCCCACCACGCCGCCGATTCCCAGGACCTCCCCGGCACGGACATCGAGGTCGACGCCCTGGAAGGCGGCGCCAGAGCCGGCGCCCCGGACCCGCAGGACGATCTGTTCCTTAGTGTTGCGCTCCTTGGGATAGAAGTCGTCCACCGTGTTCCCGACCATGGCCGCGACGACCTGCGCCGGGCCCGTGCTTGCGGTCGGCGAGTCCAGGGCGACCAGGCCGTCGCGCAGGACGACGATGCGGTCGGCGAGCTCGAAGATCTCGTCGAGGCGGTGGCTGATGTAGATGATGGACACGCCCTCGTCCCTCAACCGCCGGACCTGCTGGAAGAGTTGCTGCGACTCGCGCTCGTCGAGAGCCGCCGTGGGCTCGTCGAGGATGAGCAGCCGCAGGTCGTGGGAGGTGGCCTTGGCGATTTCGACCATCTGCTGTTGGGCGACACCCAGCGTGCCGACGGGCCTGAGCACGTCGATGCCGTCCATACCGAGTTCGGCGAGGGCTGACCGGGCTTCGCGGGCCATCCGTTTCCTGGAGACCAGCAGCCGTCCGAAGCGCCGCTCGCGGTCGAGGACGTGGATGTTCTCGGCGACGGTCAGGTGCGGGAAGAGGTTTTGCCGGAACTCCTGGTAGATGACCTCGATGCCTCGGGCCATCGCTCCTTGAGGGTTCTTGAACGTCACAAGCTCGTCGTCGATGACGACCTGCCCGGAGTCCGGCTGGTGCGCGCCGGAGATGACTCGGGTGAGCGTGGACTTCCCGGCCCCGTTCTCCCCGGCCAGGGCCACGACCTCGCCCGGACCGACCTCGAAGGTGACGCCGCGCAGCACGCTGTTCTCGCCGAAGGACTTGGTGACGTCCTGGAGTCGTAGCCTCATGCTTGGCTCCTCAGTACACGACGCCCGCCGTGAGCAGCACGTTCGCGTACGGGGTGAACTCCCCGGAGCGGACGGCGGCCCGTGCGGCGGCGGTCGCCTTCTTGAAGGTGGTGTGGGGTACGAAGCGCAGGGCCACCCCGTGCGCGGCGAACCGCTTCTCGATCTCGACGAGCATCTGCGGGCTCGCCTCCTTGATCTCCTCCGATAGGAGCACGTCCTCCACTGCCACCTCGGCCAGGACCACGTCGAGCAGATCCAGGAAGCGCGGCAGGTTCTCGGCGACGGCCAGGTCCACCCGCTCCACGCCGGGTGGGGTGGGCAGGCCGGCGTCGGTGACGACGAGCTGGTCGGTGTGGCCGATCTCGGAGATGACCCGGGCGAGCTGCCCGTTGAGCGTTCCGTTGTTGCGCCTCACGAGGCGGCTCCTTCCAGGTCTGTTGCGGAATCGGCGGTGGCGAGCAAGGCGCGGACCGCGGCCAGGTCCGGGAGCGAGGGGCTTGCGCCGGGACGGGTGGTGGCCAGGGCTCCGGCGGCCATGGCGCGTCGTAGGGCGGTGTCGGTGTCCAGGCCGTCGGCGAGGGCTGCGCCGAGCGTGCCGGTGAAGGCGTCGCCGGCTGCCGTGGTGTCGACGGGGGTGACCGGGAAGGCCGGGACGTGCCGGACTGCTTGTGCGGTGACCGAGACCGCCCCGGCTGCGCCGAGAGTGATCAGCGCGTGCCGTACACCCCGGTCGAGGAACCAGCGGGCGGCCCGCTCGGCGGCCTCGGGACCATCCACGGTGATGCCGGTCAGGGCGGTGGCCTCACTCTCGTTGGGGGTGACGATGTCCACGTACGCCCAGATATCGTCCGGCAGCGGCTGTGCGGGGGCCGGATCGAGCACGACGGTGAACCCGGCGTCGGCCCCCGCCCGCGCGGCGTGGCGGGTGACCTCGGCGGGGACCTCCAGCTGCAGCAGCATGACGCGCGTGCGGTTGCGGGTCCTGGTGATGCTCGCGTCGACCATGTCCGGTGTGAGGGCGGCGTTGGCCAGTGGCGTGATGACGATGTCGTTCTCACCGGAGGCGTCGACGCGGATGTGAGCGACGCCGGTGCGGTGAGGGACCGTACGCATCTCGGAGGTCTGTACCCCGTGTGCGCGCAGGCCCTCCAGCGCGATGTCGCGGAAGAGGTCCTGCCCGACGCAGCCGACCATCCAGGTCGGTGCGCCCGCCCGGGCGGCGGCGACCGCCTGGTTGGCCCCCTTGCCGCCGAGGACGAGGGTGACGTCGTCCCCCAGCACCGTTTCGCCGGGTTGTGGCAGCCGCCGGCTGAACGCGGTGACGTCCGCGGTAATGCTGCCGACGACGAGAACACCGGTCCGGGTCATCGCGGTCCTCCTCCTGTTTTTGGCATGAGCGGGGCAGGGACACGGCCAAGTGGCTGTGCCCTGCGCAGTTGTGCTGGTGCCTTGGTGTGCCGGGACCTGGTCGGATCCCGGCCGGGTGCCAGACCCGGGCTACTGCCGCGGCACCCCCGTGGAGCCGCGTTGGACGAGCTTGGTGTCGAGCGTGATCCGACGAGGACTGCGGTCCCGGTCGTCGTCCTGACCGAGCCGCTGGAGCAGCAAGCGCATGGCGAGGACGCCCTGCTCGACCATGGGGCGGTCGATGACGGTGAGGGGCGGATTCAACAGCGGTCCGGTGTCGAGGTCGTCGAAGCCGATGACGCTGACCTGGTCGGGGACGCCGACGCGCATGTCGTGCAGCGCCTTCAGCGCGCCGACGGTCATGAGGTTGTTGGCTGTGAAGACGGCAGTGGGCGGCTCACCCAAGGACAGCAGCTGCAGCGTGAGCTGGTAGCCGCTCTCCTCCCGGAAATCACCGACCAGGTCGAACTCTGAGGGGAGCTCCACGCCGCCCTCGGCCAGCGCCTCCACGAATCCCTCGCGGCGGTGCCGTCCAGGTGTCGTCTCCTGCTGGCCGCTGATGGCGGCGATCCGGGTGTGCCCGAGCGACAACAGATGGGAGGCCGCTTGTCGGCCGCCCTCATGGTTGTTCACCAGCACGGCGTCGAAGTGCTCGCCGCCCGCCAGGTCACGGTCCACGAACACCAACGGCACGCCCGCGTCGCGGACATGGAGCGGCGTCTCGTCCTGCTCCGTCGCCGGCGCCAGGATCACCCCATCGACCTGATGGATCATGTCGGTGAGCACTTCGTCCTCGCGCTCGCTGCTCTCGTCGCTGTTGGCGAGCAGGATGCGGTACCCACGGTCCCGGGAGGCCGACTCCATGCCCTTCACGACGGCGGCGAAGTACGGGTTGGTTATGTCGGGAACCACGACGCCGATCGTGTTGGTACGCCCGGACTTCAGCGACTGCGCGGCGATACTGGGCCGGTAGCCCAGCGCGTCCACTGCCGCCTGAATCGCCTCCGCGGTTCGAACGCGGTGGCCGCGCAGGTACCGGGAGACCGTGGCCGCGGAGACCCCGGCGCGGGCAGCCACATCGTGGATGGTGCTCACTGCGGATCTCCCGATTCGTCGCTGAAACCGTTGTCAGAGAACGATTGCAGTCGCGTCGACACCCCGTCAATGGCGGGCGAGCAGATTTTTCAACCAGCATGGTTCAACCCGGTTTTGCGAAGTACATGCCGGTCAGTCAATTCCCTCAAACTCTAAAGTCCTTCCTGTGCAGCCAGTCCTACGGTCAGGCCACGCAGCACTCGTTCTCGTAGTCGATCAAGCTCTTGAAACCCGCAACCGCTTTGTAATCGACGGGTGTTGCAGAAATCGGTGATCCCGACCTGGTCAACCCGCTCCGGCGTCCCGCCACCCGGGCGACGAGGCCGAGTTC
>NZ_JBNJNB010000001.1:0-3855000 GCF_050936285.1 Streptomyces sp. CA-106110
AGCTTCGCGACGTTGTTCACCGAGACCTGTGCGTGCCGACTACCCCCGTCACCCTATGCGACCTGCGCGTATTCGTGGATGAGGCTGCCGAGGCGGCCCCGCCGGAGGATGCGCGATGGGCCATCGGCGGCGGGCGGTTCGGGCGCGCCGATACTGTCGGGGCATCGCTGGCCGAGTGATCGGTGAGGCCGATGTCCGTTGTGGTGGTGGGCGTACTCGTCGAGGACGAGGCGCAGGTGCCGCTCGCCGGTGATCAGGATGCGGTCGGTGGCTTCGCGTCGGCAGGATCCGACCCAGCGCTCGGCGATCGCGTTCATCCGGGGCGCACCGGGGAGGATGGGCACCACGCGGGCGCCAACGGCGGTGAAGACCGCGTCGACGCCCTCGGTGAAGGAGCCGGCGTTGTCGCGGATCAGGTACCGGATGCCGGCGGTGCGCACGTCGTCCAGGCTCATCAGCAGGTTTCTGGCGCACTGGGTCGCCCATGGGCGGTGACGTTGCGGGTGACGCCGGCGATGTGCACCCGCCGGGTGCCGTGCTCGACGAAGAACAGGACGAACAGGCGGCGCAGGAAGACCGTGTCCACGTGGAACACGTCGGTCGTCCAGATCCCGGCGGCCTGGGCCTTCAGGAACTTCGCCCAGGAGCGGTCGGCGCGCTGGGGCGCCGGATCGACCCCGGCACGCTGCAAGATCTCCCACACCGTCGAGGCGGCGACCTTCCAGCCCAGGTTGAGCAGCTCGCCATGGATCCTGCGATACCCCCCTCCGTCATTCTCGCGGGCCAGGCGCAGCACCAAAGCACGCAGTGCCTCGGACTTGGGCGGGCGGCCCGGGCGGCGGTGCGGATAGGTCCACTTCTTCGCGACCAGTCTCGCGTGCCAGCGCAGCACGGTACGCGGGGTGACCAGCAGCTTCAGCGCCGAACGGTGACGCTTTCCCAGGAGCCGAAGCAGGGCTGCGAGCATCGCGCGGTCCCCGCCGGTGAAGACGGCCTTGCGACTGCTGCGCTGCAAGACGGCCAGCTGGTGCCGGAGCACCAGGATCTCCACATCCTTGGCCGCGGAGGAGCGGGCCAGCAGGCGCAGCCAGCCGAGCAGGAGGCAGCCGAATCGGTAGACCAGACGGAACGTCACGATTCCCCAGCGTGCGCGGACGGGCTCACTAGCACTTTCGATGTGATCACACCGTGACCCTGAAGCCGCAGCTCAGCACAGGTGACAGGGTTGTCGGCACCCACAGGGTCTGCCCCGGCCACCACGAGTCCGCCGGCCGCACCAAGAACACCAAGGTCCGCCCCGGCAACCCCTACCTCAAGGGCGCCCTCGGCGTGGCCGCCTTCGGCGCGGTGCGAACCAAGGACACCTACCTGCAGGCCCGCTACAAACGCCTGACCTCACGCCGCGGCCCGCTGCGGGCCCTGGTCGCCGTCGAACACTCGATCATCACCGCGATCTGGCACATGCTCACCGACAACGTCCCCTACCACGAACTCGGCGGCACCTACTTCACCCAACGCGACCCCGAACGCGCCACCCGCCGCGCGATCAACCAGCTCAACCAGCTCGGCTACACCGTCACCCTCAACCCGAGGGAGCACGCAGCCTGACCGACAACCCCGGACACCCAGCAACCCCACGGCCACCGGGCACCCAGTGCTGCCCACACCACCCTGACCTGCTGCTATTTACGCGTCAGTAACCCAGACCGGCTGCGCCGGCCGCCGTGAGGCCGGGAAAATCGGGGGCGTGTCCGTCCGGGACGCCGGCGAATCTGTGATGCCTGTGAGCTCGAGCGTCAGTATGGCGTCGGGAGCCGCTTGCAGGAACCGTCAATTGTTGCGGCAGCACGCGGACCAGACTCTTCAGCCCTGTGGCTCCTCCGGACGGCGCACCTTTGGCGTCGATCACGGGTGGGAGGGGCTTTCATGGATGTGCTGCATGAGCGGTGCGCGGCGCTGGATATCGGCAAGAAGGACCTGAAGGCGTGCGTACGCACGCCCAGCGCGAGCGGCAGGCGTTCGCGCTGGCAGGAGATCCGGACCTTCGCGACCACGACGAACGCGCTGCTTGAGCTGCGGGACTGGCTGGTCGCCGAGCGGGTCACCCTGGTGGTTATGGAGGCCACGGGCGACTACTGGCGCGGGGCTTTCTACCTGCTGGAAGACTGCCTGAACGTGATCCTGGTTAATGCGGCCCACGCCAAGGGCCTGCCCGGCCGCAAGACCGATGTCGCGGACGCAGCGTGGCTGTGCCAGCTGGGCGAGTGCGGACTACTCAAGGCCTCGTTCGTGCCGCCGGAGCCGATCCGACACCTGCGCGACCTGACCCGCTACCGTTCCACCCTGGCCGGTGAGATGTCCCGGGAGGCCCAGCGCCTGGAGAAGGAGCTCGAGGACGCCGGGATCAAGCTCTCCACGGTGGCTACCGACATCCTGGGGGTGTCCGGGCGGGCCATGCTGGACGCGCTGATCGACGGGGAACGTGACGTCCACGCCCTCGCACAGTTGGCCAAGGCCCGCATGCGGCCCAAGATCCCCGAGCTGGTGGAGGCGCTGACCGGGAGCTTCGGCGAGCACCACGCCTTCCTGTGCCGACTCCACCTGGAGCGCATCGACCACCTCAAGACCACGATCGCGGAGTTGTCCAGGCGGATCGAGGAGGAGATGCGCCCTTTTGCGCGGCAGCTTGAGCTGCTGCAGACCATCCCCGGGGTCGGGCAGGCCGTCGCCGAGGTGCTAATCGCGGAGACCGGTGGCGACATGGCCCGCTTCGCCACCGCCGGACACCTGACTTCCTGGGCCGGGGTCTGTCCCGGGCACCACGAGTCCGCCGGCAAACAGAAGTCCGGGCGCAGAAGACACGGCAACCGCTGGCTCGGCGCAGCCCTGGGCACCGCGGCCATGGCCGCATCCCGCACCCGGGATCGCACCTACCTCGGTGCCCGCTACATGCGGCTGATGCCCCGCCTGGGAAAGAAGAAGGCCCTGGTCGCCTTGGAGCACTCCATCCTCACCGCGGTGTGGCACATACTCACCCAGGACACCGGCTTCCACGATCTCGGCGGCGACTACTACACCAAGCACAACCCCGAACGAGCCCTGCGGCGCATCACCCGGCAGGCCAACGCCCTCGGACTCACCGTCCGCTTCGAACCAATCGAAGCGCCGTGACAGTCACGGCCGGGGTCAGTCAGACGTCATTTTCGGACCAGAGACGCTGAACGCGACCCGCTGCAGTGGGGTGTCGCAATCCCCTCTGCGGCGAGTCGCCGTCACTGCCGTCAGGGCAAGCACGTGGCCATCGCCGTCAGGCGTGCCGAAGGTCGCACCTGATCAGTCGGCTTGCGGCCGGTTCAGCTGGCGCGCAGCGGAGCAAGGGCCTTGGACCACGCCACGACCTGGTCCAGGGTCGTGACGAGCGCGTCACGGTGAATGTCGGCCGGCTTGAAGGTGGTGAAGTTCTCGAAGTCGGTGAACAGGGAGAGGGTCACCTGGGAGCGGACATCGGCCAGCTGCATCTCGGCCGCGATGCCGCGCAGGTGCTCCACGGCGCGGGCGCCGCCGGCCGAGCCATAGCTGACGAAGCCCACGGCCTTGTTGTTCCACTCGGCGTAGATGAAGTCGATGGCGTTCTTCAGCGCACCCGGCATGGAACGGTTGTACTCGCCGGTGACGACGATGAAGCCGTCGAGGGAAGCGATCTTCTCGGCCCAGGCCTTGGTGTGGGGCTGGGTGTAGTTGCCGAACGTCGCCGGGTAGGCCTCGTCCAGAATGGGCAGCTTGTAGTCCAGCAGATCGACGATCTCGAACTCCGCGTCGGTGCGCTGGGCGGCGGACTCGTAGACCCAGTGGGCGACGGCCTCTGCGTTACGGCCGGGCCTGGTGCTGCCGACGATGATTCCGATCTTGGCCATGTTTGACCTTTTCCATACATAAGAGCAGTGTGCATACACGTCTGCTTCGCGAACGGGAAGCCGCCAGGACGATGATCCGTTGCGGCTCTACCACCCTCGCGCGGCCCGGCATGACATGGCAGGCCGCGCGGTTCCGGGGAGCAGCGTTCCGGGGAGCAGCACGCCCCCCCCAAAGCCACCCCATCCCACTCACGGGACTGCGCTGGGACAGCGTGTCCGCCTCCCGTGTCGAGGGAGCGCGGGCGCGGTTGAACGACTGGTGGAACGGGGCTGGCTGGTTGAGGAGAAGCCGGGCAGGTTCACGCCGCCCGCCCCGGAGCAGGACGCTGCTGGTGTCGGACGGCCAAGCGGTGGCTCATGAGCATGGCCATCGACCACAGGATGACGGTCTCGCTGGCGTCGGTGCGTCTTTCGTAATCACGGACCAGACGCCGGCTGCGTAGCAGCCAGGCAAAGGACCTTTCGACGACCCAACGGCGGGGCAGGTGCGGGTGCCGATTATTACGTCCGCGCTGTTCAGGCGGCATGTGCGGACTCGTGGAGGAGGCCGCCGAGGCGAGCACGTCGATGGATGTCCAGCCGGTGGAGTCGGCCGGGTTCGGTGATCGGTTCGGGAACTGGCCGCAGGGGTGCCGCGCTGTGCAGGCTGCGGTGCGGCCGATGCTGGTTGTAGAACGACTCGAACTCGGTGAGCGCGTGGAGCAGGTGGGGCAGGTCCCAGATCAGGATGCGGTCGAGGAGTTCATGTCTGCAGGTCTGCACCCAGCGTTCCATGATTGAGTTCATGCGGGGAACGCGGATACCGGTGGTGACGATCTCGATGCCCTCGGCCTCGAAGACGACGTCGAACGCACGGGTGTACTTGCTGTCGCGGTCCCTGATGAGGTGCGTGACGGTAGCGCCGGCGTCCTGGAGGTCCATGACCACGTTCCTCGCAGCCTGGGTCACCCAGTCCGCAGTGCAATGGGCGGTCGCGCCGAGGACGCGGATGCGGCGGTTGACGTGCTCGATGACCGCGAAGACGTACAAGCTCGCGCCGTTCAGCGTGGTGGCGGTGAAGAAGTCACCGGCCAGGATCACGTGGGCCTGGCCGCGCAGGAACGCGGCCCAGGTCTGACGGTCGCGTTCGGGCACCGGCTCGATCCCGTGCCGCTTCAGGATCTCCCACACCGTAGAGGGTGCGACCTTGACGCCGAGGGCGGCGAGTTCGCCGTGGATGCGTCGATACCCCCGGGAGCTGTTCTCGCGGGCCAAGCGCAGGACGAGAGCCTGGATGTTGCGCTGGGTCGGCGGTCTGCCGGACCGCTTGCGACGGGAGGCATCGGCGTGGCAACGGCGCATCAGATCTCGGTGCCACCGCAGGATCGTGTCCGGGGAGACAAGCAGGTGAAGCTGCCGCAGCTTGGGCCTCGGGAGCCGGTGGAGGAGAGCCGCCAGGAAAGCGCGGTCCGCCGGCATGATGCGCGGCCTGTCGATCTGCCGCTGCAGGACGGCCAGTTGATGCCGCAGCGTGAGTATCTCGATGTCCTTGTCAACATCGCTCATCGGCAGCAGCCGAATGAAGGCGAACACGCTCGACACGGCGAGGTAGGGCAGTCGCAGCAGCACGATCGATCAGCTTGACACGCTTGTCCAGCAGCCAACGACCGTTCGTGAGAACCTGCACGTCACAGGCCATGGATGGGGTTTTCGGGCTCTGTCCCACTTTCCGTGATGGTTGACAGGTGGGGCCGGGGTGGCAGCGTGCGGGGTGTGTAGCCAGGTCTTCCCCCTGCTGTTCCCGCACCTGAGTGGGGTCCGGGTCCTGGGCGTCGAGGAGGCGGACGGCGCCCTGACGATCACGGCGGAGACGCGTGGCGGGCCGGTGGCGTGTCCGGGCTGCGGGACGGCCTCGGCCCGGGTGCACAGCCGCTACCGGCGACGCCTGGCGGACGCGGCGATCGGCTACCGGCCGGTGGTGATCGACCTGTCGGTGCGGCGGCTGTTCTGCGACGCCGCCGCCTGCCGGCGTCGCACGTTCGCCGAGCAGGTGCCCGACCTGACGTTCCGGCACGGGCGGCGGACCGCCGCGCTGCAGCGCACCCTCACGGCGATCGCGGTGGTGCTGTCCGGACGGGCCGGGGCGCGGCTGGCGGCGGTGCTGCACGCCAGGGTGGGCCGGATGACCCTCCTGCGGCTGCTCGCGGCGCTTCCCGATCCCGCGCCGCCGACGCCGACCGTCCTGGGGATCGACGACTTCGCCCTGGGCCGCGGCCACCGGGCCGGCACGATCCTGGTGGACTGCCAGACCCACCGCCCGGTCGACCTGTTGCCCGCCAAGGACGCCGACACCGTGGCCGACTGGCTCGCCGCGCATCCGGGGGTGACGGTGATCTGCCGGGACCGGGACGGCGCCTACGACGAGGGCGGCCACCGGGGCGCGCCGCGCGCGGTCCACGTCGCGGACCGCTGGCACCTGTGGCACAACCTCGGCCAGCACGTCGAGCGGGCGGTGTCGCGGTTGCGCGCTCCGCTGCGCGAGGGGCTGGCCCAGGCGCACACACCCGGCGAGAGGGCCGCCGCCTAAGGGCGCGCAGAGAATCAACATGCTGGTTTGATCTTCGTTGGTGGCTGGTTGCCGTACCTGTCGAGGTGGGTAGCCAGGTCCGTTGGGGTGCGGAATCTGGCTGTCGACGGCGGGATCGTGTGGCCGGCCTCGGCCAGGAGGGGTCGCACTTCCTGGACAGCGCGGGTGAGGGTGCTTCTGGTGACGCCGAAGAGCTGGGCAAGCAAGTCATGGGTGCCGATCTTGCGCTGGTAGAGCACGGTGGCCAGGATCCGGTCGGCGTCGGAGAGCTTGTCCTTGGCCCCTGCGCCGCGTGTTCGGTGTCGTTCGCCGCCCCGTCGCTCGTGGCGGAGCCGCTCGCGCTGTTCGGCCAGGGCAGGGATCAGATCGTTGAGCAGGGTGTCCAGTTCGACGAAGGTCATGCCGGTCAGCTCAGGGTCCCAGAGCATGGAGCCGTCGATGCGAGCCGGTGCTGCAGCCGGCCGGGCGACGGTCGCGGGATCCGTCCTCGGGCCGGGAGTGGGCGGGGCATCGGCGGGGTGGAGCGTGTAGTTCCAGTCTCCGTGGAAGCGGTGCCTGCTCATCGCCAGGGCGTCGATCTCGGCGTCGGTGACTTTGATGCCGGTGTCGTAGGTGTTGGTGTCGAGTGCGGCCTCGACCCGGAGCCCGGTGCCGGTGGTGGTGGCTGCGATGGTATTCACGATGACGTCGTGGCTGGTCAGCGGTCTGCCGCGCCAGTTCATGGAGATGTGGGAGAACAGCCGGTGCTCCACTCTGTTCCATTTCGATGTGCCGGGCGGCATGTGGCAGACCGTGATCTGCAGGCCGGTCTCGGCCGCGAGGGCTGCGAGTTCGGTCTTCCATGCGCGGGTGCGGTAGCCATTGGAGCCGCCGGCGTCCGCGGTGATCAGCAGCCGTGCGGCATGCGGGTAGTCGTGCCGGCCACGGGCATGCCACCAGCGGCCAATCGAAGCGACCGCGAAGGCCGCGGTGTCGTGGTCGCACCCGACGTTGACCCAGCCGGTGTTCGCCGTGATGTCGTAGATCCCGTAGGGGATCGCCTTGCCCGGCCCCTGCCGGTCGAGGAAGTCGTGCGTCTTGACCTGCACCGGCTCGCCCTGAGGCTGCCACTCACGCCCAGCGTTCTTGTACTCGCCGACCAGCTCTTTCTTCTTCGTGTCCACGCTGATCACCGGATCCCCGGCGTCTCGGTGATCGCGGGCCTGTTCGTTGATGTAGCGGAACTGCGCGTCGCGGTCGGGATGCTGGCTGCCCTCGATCGTCTTGGCGTTGGCCTGCAGACTGAAGCCCTCCTCGCGCAGCAGGTCACCGACGGTGTCCGCCGAAACGCGATGGCCCTGCCGAGTGAGTTCACCGGCGAGTTTGCGCGTCGACTTCGTCGTCCAGCGCAGCGGCGACATCGGATCCCCACGCATATCCGGCTCGACCAGCGCCAACAGCGCAGGACGCAACCCCTCGTCCACCTCGGCCGCCCTCTTACGCCCGCCGCCGGGGCGGCGGACCCGTCCCGAAGGCTCCGCACCCGCCTCCAGCTCGTCGACGCCCTTGCGGACGGTGGTCTCGCTGACCCCGGCCGCCTGCGCGACCGCCCGGATCCCGCCGTGTCCCAGGATCCGGGCCTCGGTTCCCATCAGCAGACGGCGCTGACGCTCGTCCAGGTGCGGAACCAACACCGCTAATCTCACAAAGAGTTGATCACGAGTCTCCTGCGATATGGCCATATCACATCAACGAGCCAGATCCACGGAAGCAACACCTTGATTCTCTGCGCGCCCTAATAGGGCTTTGTTAGGTGGGAGCTCGGGCTTGTTGCTGGTTCCGCAGAAGTGGTTGGCGGCAAGCTCGGCATATCCCGGTCCACAGCGCCAGAAGGGTCTGGAGTGCCTTCAGGACGGCGTACAGCGTCAGGCCCGAGCAGGGACTTTTGGGTCCAGCCGCAGCTCTGTGCAGAACGCCTGGGCCAGCGCGGCCATGGTCACGTGACGGTGCCAGCCGGTGAAGTTGCGTCCTTCGAAATGGTCCACTCCGAGGCCGTACTTCAGTTCCCGGTAGTCGTGTTCCACCCGCCAACGGATCTTGGCGAGGCGGACCAGGTCGCGCAGCAAAGTGCCGACGGGCAGGTTCGAGAGCCAGTAGTCGGTCGGCTCCGCCGCTCCCGGGGGCCATTCGGCCAGCAGCCAGCACTCGGGCAGACAGCCGTCGTCGGCACGGGGGATGTCCCGGTTGGCCGGGCGCACGCGCAGGGCCAGGAACCGCGAGCGCATCGCGGCGGAAGGGTTGCTCCTGCTGGTGCGGGTGCCGTGCCGCCAGGTCACATAGTGTCCTGCCGTTCGCCCGGCAGCCATGGCCAACTCCTTGAGGGAGGACGGATCCTGTGGGTAGCGCGGGCGCGGGCGCGGGCCGCGTCCGGCGTAGGGGGGCTGTTGCGGGACGGCCTGCCCGGGGTGGGCGCTGGTGGTGGCCTTGACCGCGGCGACGTAGGCCAGGCCGCGCTCTTCCAGGGCCAGGCGGAAGGAGGTGATGTCGCCGTAGCCGGCGTCGCAGACCACCGGTGGGGGCTGCAGGCCCCAGTCCCCGGCCATCTCGTCGAGCATGTCCAGTGCCAGGTGCCACTTGGCCCGGTGGCCGAAGTCCTCTCCGATGCCGCAGCGTCGGCGCCGGGTGCGGACCAGGGCGGCCTGCTCGGGGTCGTCGATCAGGGCGGGGTCCCAGCTCTCGGGCAGGAACAGGCGCCAGTTGGCCGCCGCCGAGGCGGTGTCGCCGATGAGGTTGACGCTGACGCCGATCTGGCAGTTGGTGATCTTGCCCGCGGTGCCGGTGTACTGCCGGGCCACTCCGGGACTGCTGACGGAGGCGGCGTCCTTGAGGAAGCCGGTGTCGTCGACGACCCAGGCCCGCACGGGGAACGCCCCGCTCGCCCAGGTGGCGATGTTGGCTCTGACCCGGGTGTAGTCCCAGGTGGAGGAGGAGATGAACTGCTGCAAGCGCTGGTGGTCCACGCCCAGGCGTTCGGCCATGGGCTGCATGGACTTGCGTTGCCCATCCATCATCAGGCCCCGGACGTAGAGCTCTCCCTTCTCCCGCTGGTCGGCGCGGGGGAGCTCGGCCAGCATCGGGGCGATGAAGGCTTCCAGGCGGGGGCGCAGTTCGTTGATCTCTTCTGGCGTCACAGAACAGATCAACACAAATCCGGCACACAATATTTCCGAGCTAACAAAGTCCTACTAACGAGTTGGTGCGCGATTGAGGTCGGGTCGTGTTGGCCTGGCGGGTTGGCTGGTGGATGATCACCGCTCGGCGGTGCGGTCGGAGACCAGGCTGGCGATGGCCAGGTGGGTCTCGTCGTAGTACTCGCGGCGTCCGATCCAGCGCTGGAGGGACCGCCACTGCTTGTGCTCGGCGTTGGCGTGCTCGACTGGAATCCGCTCGGAGGACTGCTTCTTGCGAGCGGCCTCCCAGACAGCTACTTCTTCGGGCGGGGAATCCTTCTTCGGCTTCAGCGGCGGGGCTTCGACCTGGTTGGGAAACTGTTTGGCCAGGCCTCGGTATCCGGCGTCCACCTTGGCCTTCACCTGGGGGAACTGCTCGAACAGGTCCGAGATGCCTTCGGTCTTCAGCGCGGTCTGATCGTGCATACGGCCGGGCCGGATGGCCCCGGTCCACAGGGTGCGGCCCTTCTCGTCGCTGATGACGCTGGCCTTCTTGGTGTTCTGCTTCATCTTGCCGGAGACGAACGCCCGGCGGCCGGGCTTGTTCGCCCGGGGGCGGCGTACACGGACCTCGGTACCGTCGATCCGCAGTTCCACACCGTGGGAGGCGGCGTAGGCGAAGACATCAGCCAGGGAGCGAAGCCGCAGGTCGGGGCCATCGGGGATAGCGAAACCGCGGGCGGCGAGCAGGGGGCGTACCTCGTGAACGGCGCGGGTGATCGTGGAGCGGTCCACGCCGTAGAACACGGCGAGGGCGGCGTGCGGGAGTTGGAAGCGCAGGACGACCAGGGTGGCAATGACCCGGTCGGTGAAGACCAGTTCGTGGTCGGGGCCGGCTCCTGCGGCGCGCTGCCGGTCGTGGCCTCGGCGTTCGCGCAGCCGGGACTCCTCACGGGCCGTCCACGGGTCGGCCAGCTCCACAATCAGCTTGCTTAAGCGGCGGCGCGGGATCCCCGTACAGATACGATGCCTCAAGGCCGTGCGGGCCCATCCTGACGTCACAATCATGATCGTCCCGCACGGCCGTTCGCGTACCTAGGCAGGGGGTGTCAGCTATCGCGCACCAAGCCGTAAGTGATCGCGGCGGCGTTCGAGGACCGGGTGCTGGTGCAGCGGACCCGGCAGCGGTTCACCGCCGTGCACGGCCTGCTGGACCAGGGCTACGCGCTGGGCGAGATCGCCCGCGAACTGGGCCTGGGCATGCGCTCCGTGCGCCGCTTCGCCCGCGCCGCAAGCGTGGAGGAGGTCCTGGCCAAGGCCCTGGGCGGGCGGGTGACCGCACTGGAGGACTTCACGCCCTACCTGCACCGGCGGTGGGACCAGGGGATGCACTCTCCGACCCGGCTGTGCGAGGAGATCCGGGCCCTGGGCTATACCGGCACCGTCCAGCTGGTCCGCCGCTACCTCGCCCCGCTGATCGCCGCGCAGCAGGCGCCACCGGCCGCGCAGGCGCCGAAGGTCAAACGGCTCACCGCCTGGATCATGTCCGATCCCCAGCGTCTGCGTCCCGGCGACCGGCAGCAGTTGAAACAGGCGTTGGAGGTCTGCCCGGAACTGGACGCTCTCACCGGGCACGTCCGCGGCTTCGCCGCGCTGGTGACCCGGCCGGGCGAGCGCAACCGCACCCGGCTGCGGGCGTGGACCACCGCAGTTCTCGCCGACGACCAACCGGAACTGCGCTCCTTCGTCCGCGGGATCGAGCAGGACTGGTCGGCCGTCCTGGCCGGGGTCACGCTGCCCTGGAGCACCGGCGTCGTCGAGGGCACCATCACCAAGACCAAGCTGATCAAGCGGAGGATGTACGGCCGGGCCGGTTTCCCCCTCTTACGCACGTGCGTCCTGGCGGCCCAATGACCAACCCAACGAACGCCCCATCACGGAAATTGGGACAGAGCCGGTTTTCGGCACCCGCAACCACAACCAGACGCCGGGTGAGGCCTGTCCTTCTCCAGGTCGCTCAGCACGCGGGCCGCTGCATCAAGTGCCGTGGCCGCGAGTACCTGCAGACCATCTACGGCCCCGAGAGCAGGCCTCGACTCCAAGGCGCGGCGCACACCGACCTCCCCGGACATCCCGCCCTGCTTCATCGCCGCCGTCGACACGGCCCGGGGCACCTCCGGCGACCTCGCCAAATGGCGAACCGCACCCACCCGGCCGCCTGCCCGGCGATCGTTTGCCGGTCTGGGGTCACAGAGGCGTCTTCACCGAGCCACGGCTCACCAGCAGATCCTGGTGGCCGTCCACCGGCTCCGACAACGGGGTGCCTCACCTGCTTGGCGAGGCACCCTTACGCGCGCACTCCACGTCGCAAAAGGCGCACCATACGCGGCACCTGATGCCCGAGCCGAGGGGGCTTTCCGTGTCTACGCTTGCCCTACTGATCGTCCTGCTGCTGGTGTTGGTCGGTCTGCTGATCTATGGCGGTCTCGCATACCTCGTACGCCAACACCCCACGTGGGGAGCGCCGATCGGCGTCGCACTGGCGGACGTGACGCTCATGGCCACGCTGGTCGCCACAATCGTCACTCGGTGACCACGCCCTTCGTGCCTACGAAGGGGCCACCGTGGACACCCTTCATGGACACCCGATATGTCCTCCACACGTCCCGGCGCCCCCTGTCCAAGAACCGATCAGTTCTTGGACGCTGCCAGGGCACAACCTCGGCGGGCGGTTTACGTGGCGGGCGCAACGCCGATCGCGACGGCGAAGAGGAGGCCGCACGGGCTGTCGGTTCCGAAGTCCCCACAGGACCGCCGTTCGTAGTGTGTCGCCCAAGCGGTCGATGACGGCGGTGGCCTGCAGCGAGGCCAGGTTGAGGTGCTGCTTTACCGCCTACTGTGACAATGCGCAGGTGAGAGGGGACGCGACTGCGCGCCAAAGTCTGTCGGAACCAATCTGTGGTCTGGGCGGTTGCCTGCCAGTGGAACTCAGGGCGTGCTGCCGGCCAGCATGGTGCGCATCTGGGCGATCTGCGCCGTCTGCGTCGTGGCGATCTTGCTGGCCATCTCCTTGGCCGGCCCGTAGGCCCCCTGTTGTTTCTCTGTGCTGGCCATCTCTACCGCGCCCTGGTGATGTTCGATCATCATGGTCAGGAACATCTTGTCGAAGCTTGTGCTCCTGGTGTCCCTGAGCTCGTCCATCTTCTGTTCGGTCATCATGCCGGGCATCCCGCTCGGGCTGCCCGGTCCCAGGCCGCTCTGCTCTGGTGGTACCCGTTCGCCCCAGGAGGTCAGCCAGTGCGCCATTGTGTCGACCTGCGAGGTCTGCTCCTTCTTGATCTTCTCGGCCAGGGCCTTCACGTCCGGGGAAGCACCATGCTGGGGCGCCATGTTCGCCATGACGATGGCCTGATGGTGATGGGTAATCATCTCCTGGGTGAAGCGGACGTCAGCCTGGTTGTGCTGCCCCGCCGAGGCCGTCGCCGACGCGGTGGCGCTCGGCGACACGGTTGCCGGGGTGGACGAACTGATGCCGCCCCTGCTTGCGCCGCCCCCGCCGCAAGCGGTCACGGCGAGGGCCGCCGCTGTTCCGACGGCAGCAAGGGCGATGCTGCGGTGTGATGTATGGGAGAGGAGCATGTGCCAGACTCCAACGGGCGTGACAGCGAGGTCCAAGCTATACGACCACCGGCGCTGAACCGCGGAGCGTGGCACGTCACAACCGCCATTTGTCGCACCGCAGACCCCTCCGACAGCCGCTGACATGGTGCGCTTGGCGGCCTCATTGGAGATCTAGCGTCTCTCCCAGGCGTATTGCCACTCATCTGCAACGCGGGCGCCGACAGCTCCCCGAGGGCGGGGGTCGGCCGTGGCGCGACTGGCCTCTTCCCCACCGGTGCGCGTCGCGGCGCTGGTGATCGCCCTGGTCGTGGCCGTCGGCGCGGCCATTGACGCGCACCAGATCGGTGACTCGGATGCGACGGCGGCCTGGCATGGCCGTTTCTCGACAGGCCTGGCCGGCGGCAGGCAGTGACGCGGCAGCCGCCGCGCCAGTGGCAGCCCGGGTCGGCCCATGTGACGCGTCGACCGGCCGGTCGTTCATGCCTCGCCTCCGGACGGTCTCGCGGCTTGGCCGGAGTCAGGGCAGCTGGTTGAGTGCCTGCTGGAAGGCGGCTGCGTGCTTGGCCTCGTCGGCGGCGGTATCGCGGAAGTAGCGGGCGGCTGGGGTGTCGCCGACGACAGTGGCCCGTTCGGCGAATCCCGGGTACAGGGTGGTCGCTTCGTTGTGCTCCCCCGTGATGGCCTTGCTCAGGTTGTCCTTCGTCGTGCGGACCAGGCCGGCCAGAACCGCTTCGCTGGCGAAGTGTTCGTGCAGCTCGACCCCGGCGGTGCCCTCGAACAGGCGGGCCAGCGCAGGGTTGCCGGTCTGCTGGGCGCGGGCGGCGAAGAGCATGTACTTGGCGTGTGCGAGTGCTTCCCCGTGCAGGGCGGTGTCGAGGTTGGCCAGGGTACGAGCAGCCTTCACCTTCGGCATGCCAGCGGGCAACGACATCGTGTCGGCCTTCGGTGGCGCCGGGATGGTGCCGCGGCCGGTGGTCACGACCGTGAGAGCGGTGCGGTAGGCGTCGCGGTGGCGTCCCTCGTCCGCGGCGATCTCCGTGAACAGCTCGGCGGCCTTGATGTCTCCGTCCTTGCGGGCCTGGTCGGCGAAGCCGCGGTACATGACCTGATGCTCGTAGGTTTCGCCGTTGATGGCCTGGCGCAGGTTGTCCGCGTCCGTTCCGACCACGCCAGCCAGGGTGGCCGCCTCGTGTAGGTGCTCGTTCAGCTCGGTCTGCGCTGTGGTCCGGAAGAGATTGCCCACGGCCGGATGGCCTTCTCGGTCGGCCTGGGCGCCGTAGAGGTTGTAGGAGGCGTAGGCGAACCCCTCGCCCTTCATCGCGGTGGTCAGGTCGGAGAGCGTCTGCGGGCGCAGAGCCCGGGCGGCGCTGTACGTGGCCCGGTGCTGATCGGCCGGCACTGCAAGGGCCACGGCCGTGGCAGCCTGCGAGGCTGCCGTCAGCGTGCACAGACCGACCAGGAGCCTACGTATCGAGTGGCGGGACATGACGTCCTCCTTCGGGGCACTTTGGGTGCGAGCTCCTTCGGGGCACTTTGAGTGCGGGCGCCCTCTCCTCATGTGACTCGCACACATACACCCCCGCTCCTTCACGCAATCCTTTCGAGTGAATACACACAGTGATTGCGTGTCGGCATACACCAGAGCCACCATCGCCGGATGGGCGTCATCCAGGAAGAAATACTCGCCCACCTGTGTGCCGCCGATCAGGGCGGTGCGGCCGCGGCCATAGACGACTGTCTTGCCGCGCTGGTAGCTGTGCGGGAGGGTCAGTACTCAAGTCGTCCAGGTGACCGCCGTGTTCCCACCTCTGCTCCCTCGGCGTCATTTCCCAGTACCGAAGTGGCGTCGAACCCGTGAGCGGGCCCGGCCTGTGCCGCCGCACACGGACCGGCCCCATCACCGTGCATCTGGACGCCAGCCACGACTCCGACAAGACCCGCACTCTGCTTACGGCCTACCAGCCGGATCGCGCACAAAGGCGAGAAGGCGCCCATCCGGGACAGTCGGCGTCGGCACGTCGAGCGCACCCACGCCTGGCAGAACGCCTTCCACCGGCTCGTCCGCCGCTACCAGCGCCAGGCCACCGTCATCGGCGCCTCCTTCGACCTCGCCGACACGATCACCACCTGTGCGTCGCCGATCTGCGGCCCGGTGTCAGCGGAGCCAGGCATGGTTGCGGACCAGCGGCAGGGACGCCCAGACACGGCCCAGCCCCCACGTGTTTCCGGCGCCCACTGCGGCGAGCACGATCAGGAGCACCGCGTAGACGATGTGGTAGTCCACTACAGGATTGGTGGACATGCTCGGAGATCCGTCGGAGAGGTGTTTTGCGGGCGGCCATTCCGCAGCCCACATCAGGACAAGCATGATTGTTCCGCAGATCGCGGTGAGCCTGAGCGCGATGCCGCCCAGCAGGGCGAGCCCGATGCCCAGGAGCCCCAGCATGAACAGCCAGTCGGCCCAGGCTGCGCCGGCCCAGTTGTGGAAGGTCGACTCCATGGGACCGACGTTGACGCGCCCGAGGAAGCCCATCGTGGGTGAGCCACCGTTGATCCATGCTCTGGCCGGTGGTGTGGCGTAGCCAAAGCCGAAGGTCTTGTCCAGGAAGGCCCAGAGGAACACAAAGCTCATGATCAGCCGCGCGCCTGCTACCACCCTGGCTGCGGCGAGGGTGAACCCGTCCCGCCCGGCGAGATCGCAGGGCTGGTCGGCCGGAGGAACGGTCTTGTCCCGGTGCGGGAGCCAGTGCGCGTGGTGGACGGCCATGACGTTTCTCCTCCGATGATGTGGTGGTGGAAGGAGTCCTTGTCACCACCCAACGTGTCGAAGGAGCCCGCAGGCCGGTACGGGTCGAAGGTCCTCGACGGGGGGACGGACGGCCCAACCTCTCGGCATGACGGGAAGGGTTCAACAGCCGCTTGGCAGGCCTCTTCCCCCCGAACCTCTCGTCGCAAGGTCATTGCGGTTGGTACAAGCAGCTGCCGCCCCCGTTGGCACCGGTTCACCCGTTGAGCAGGGCTGGGATGCGGGTCAGGGGTGGGCCTCATAGCGTCGGGTCAACGGGATCCGTAGGAGTGCCCGGGAGAAGCCGATGGCGGATGAGCGGCTGGATCAGTCGGCCACGGAGGCACGGCTGCACGAGTATCCGCCGGTGACGACGTCCGTGACCAAAGACGTCCCGACTGCGGTTCCTGCCCGGGACGATGACCGGCACAAGGCCCCGGTCAACCCGAGCCCGCCCACACCGGCACCTGGACCCCACACCCAGTGCGAACGAACCAGCTGAACCGTGAACCCGGACACGCCCAAGGGCCCGTCACCCAACGCCGGCGGCCGCGCCCGGGACCACTTGGCAAACGAACGCACCTACCTCGCCTGGCTGCGCACCGGCATCAGCGTGGCCGCCCTCGGAGTGGCCGTCGCCAAATTCGCCCCCCACCGAGGAGTCCACGCCGTCGCCTCCGATGGCATCCTCATCCTCGCCGAGCTCAACATCAGTGGATACGGCACATACCGGTACCGATCTGTCGGGCAACAACTCGATGCCGGCCTCTACGCCCCTGCACGATTCGGAGTCATCACGACTGCCACCGTAGTCACCTTGCTCGCCCTGCTCGTCGTCATCGTGCTCATCTGACAAGCACGTTCCATCGTGCCGATGCATGACACCGGGTCCGGTTCGGGAGGCCCTCAGCCTGTGTGCTCACCGAGGATGCGGCGGGCCTTGCGTTCCACGAGAACGGGCACGTGGGTCCGGATCGGCAGCGCTGTGAATGACGCGCGCGCCTCGTCGACGGCCGCTTCGACCTCGGCCGGTGTGCGGCGGTCGCCGTAGGAGATCTTGAGGTGCTCGGTGACACGCCACAGCGCGGCTTCTTCGTCCAGGTCGATCGACACGGCTCCCCTGACGTCAGGGCCCCTCGCTCGATTGACCGGCCGTGCCGGTTCTCACACGCCGAACGCGCAGCAGGAGGACAAGCAGTGACCTTGCACGCCATCGAGATCGCCCTGACCCGCTCTATTGAAGCCGTCGAACTGAAGGCCGCAGGGGGAAGGCTCCCTGCATCTAGCGGCCGCAGACGACCGCAGACGGCTCGTAGTCCTGGTGTCCGCCAAGAACCAACGCATGGCCATGCGGAAGATCTGGAAGCGGTTGGAAGACGCCCTTCCAATCGACGTACTTTGCAGTCTCTTCCCGGGGCCCGACGGTAAGTACCTCATGAGCATCCCCACGAGCGTGGAGACTCAGGAACGGATCTGCAGGCGCGCAGCCGCCGAGCGCCAGACTCCAGAAGCGTTCTTGCAACAGGCCGTCGAACAAGCACGACGCGTTTGTGGGTGGAGTCGACATCGATGAACGCCACCTGGTCGGCCCCGGGCAGCAGTGGGGTATGCGCGGCCAGCGCACCCAGGAACCTCCTGTGTACGGCGTGGAGTTGGAGGGCATGGCCGTGGGTGAACGCGCGCAGGAAAGTGCCGAGCGTGGAGGGGGCACGAATGCCGCCGAACATGGTCGGCATCGCACCGTGCCGCAGGACGTCGAGGTCGTCGATGCTGTCCGCACCCGCGGCCATCCCGGCCACGATGCTGGTGACCTTCGCGTCCGCCGCCGCACCCGCGCCGTTCGTCACCCCGGTCAACTTGACCTTCTCCGTCACCAGTCGCGGCAGACCACACCGCTCGGCCAGCCGCATCACCGGGACCAGCCCGGCATACGCGATCAGATTCGGATCATCGAACGCAGCGGAGACCGCCGCTGGCGTATGGGAAACTTGCATCTCGGAAGTGCCTTGCTGATTGTGCGTGCTGGAAGCGTGAAGAACTCCCATCATCGCAGGTCACAAGGCGCTTCTTCATTCTCCGAAGCGTCATCCACAGGCATCGGTCGGTGGATCGAGGCTTAGACATGCCAAGCCGGGCGATGGTTCTACGTCCTACGGTCGAAGTCCGGCCTGGCAGGTCTGGTCAGAAACGGAAGTCGCAGAGCCCGCCGGTGTCGATCTCTCGTCCCTTGGGTGGGGCTGCCGGATGTAAGGGCCAGGTTCGAAGCCCAGGCGGGTGGCTTTGTCGAGGTCGTCGCTGTTGAAGGTGGCGATGTACTGCAGGCCTTCGTCCTGGGTGACGTCGGCGGCCAGGTAGAGAGCGGCGGCGAGCTGACGTGCGTCGACGCCATCGAAGAGGTGGCTGTCGTGGATGAGGGTCCGCGGCCATGGCGGTGTGCGAGAACGGCGACGGTCAGGTCGAATCAGAAGATGACCATGTTGCCGATGCCGCGGCTGTCGTCGGTGTGGATGTGCGGCCGTAGCTGCAGGCTGTTGGGTCCAGCCTCGATGGCCAGATAAGCTTCTCGGCCCTGCCCGTAGAGCCGCTGGGCGTACTGGGAGAACAGCAGAGTGGCCTCGGCGGTCTGCTCGGCACGCTCGTCGAGGTCGGTGGTGACGGCCTGCTGCAATTGCAGCCGTTGCGCGGTGATCTGCCAGGCGCTGGCCTCCAGCGTCTGCGCTGCCTCGTAGCGGTGACGCAGGGCCTCGAGGGTGGCCTGTTCGCGGGCCAGGGCTTGTTGCAGTGCGGTGAGCGCTTCCAGGGCGCCACCGTCGTTGAGGATGCGCAGCAGGCGTGCCTGTTCTTCTCCAAACCTGGCGCGCTCGGTTCGGCGGCCCTCCAACCGTTCGGTCACCTCGGCGACTTCCGCCTCGAGGAAGCGCTGGCGGTTGCGGATGACGGAGTGGTGGAAGGTCTGTACGTCCTCGAAGCGGCGGCGGACCTGATTGATCAGGACGATCCCCAGTTCCCGGTAGACCGGCTCGAGGTACTCGGTGTCGACGTCCGCGACCTCGTTGACGGTCTGCTGCAGCTCCTCCAGGTTGCTCTGGTCGATGACGTCGTCCTGGGCGAGCTGCCTGATCTGCCGTGCGATGCCGTCGGCCTGTTCCTTGATCCGCTCGTATTCGGGGACGACCCTGAACTCCGCGATCTGCGCTTGGAGCCGCTCCACCTGAGCCTGCGCCAGAGTGATCTGGCTGCGCAGGTCGGCGGTGGTGCCGACGATGCGACGCCTGACCCACAGAACCCGACCCGTGAGGCGGTCGGCAGCCTTTGGCCCGGAACGGTCTCAATGGTGGATCGTGGGCCGTCTCGGGGCCGCGGAAGGGCGCTCAACGATGACCAACGCTGACAACCATCGACAGCTAAGCCGCAGGTCGCAGCGTTGATCGCCGAGACGTTCTTCGGGCCCTCGGTGTCGCGAGTACTCGCGGCTGTCTGCTCCACAACGCCGCCGTCGAAGCTCCAGGACACATGCCCGATGTGCGGGAGCTCGTCCGCTAGCACAAGAACAGCATCGCTTCAGTGGCCGCGAACGGGTTCGAGTAGGCGGTGTGCGGTAGTGAGGGTCTTGCTGACGAAGTCGTCCCCGGGCCCGTCGTCGCTGGGGCCGGGAAGTACCAGCAGATCCGACGGTGGAACAACGCTGCTGCAGGTGGCGCACGTTCCGTCCGGCGAGACCATGCCCGCGTCCTGGACATGCTGGAAAATCCGGCGCGGGCCATTGTCCGAGTAGTAATCGTCGCCCCAGCTGAGCAGGTCGCGTATGACTGGCCACAGGCGCACACCCTTGTCGGTCAGGACATACTCGCTGAAGCCGTGACTTCCCCGCGTCTCCGTGAGCACACCGGCCTCACGCAGGGTCTCGAGGCGCTCGGTGAGTACGGCACGCGACAGCCCGAGGTGCGCGGCGAAGTCGCCGAAGCGGCGCACGCCGTAGAACGCGTCGCGCACGATCAGCAGCGTCCAGCGCTCGCCGACGATCTCGAGAGCACGCGAGAGCGAGCACCGCTGTCCTGCGTAGTCCTTCGGAAGAGCCATAGCCCAAGGCTACCAGCAATAGTTCATTGACAGAACTAGCCCCCTGTGACGCAATGGCCATAGTTCGGTCAATGAACTACCTTCCTCGCTCGGAGGAACGGTGACGAGGGCGGCCAGGAACGCAGACCGGGGGCCCAGCGAGGGCCCAGGCGTGCGCTGCCGGCCGCCACGGACCCACACGGACCGCGGGGTATCCGGCGCCCACTGACGGATCCACGCGTTGCCCGCTGCGGCCGCCTTCACGGCGCAACTCGGGCTTGCTTGTCGTCCCCGCGCCCATCGCCGAGCCGCTGGCCAGTACCGAGCGCAATAAAGAACCGCAGAACATGCAAGGACGCTCCGAATTTCCCTAGTCTGGAAGGGAGGAGGGTTCGGAGCACAGGAATGGATGGAAACAATGACTGCCGAGAGCGCTCCGCGCGAAATGAACAAGTGGGAGAACATACTCTACGACCCGAATATCCAATTTCCTGGCGAGTCAAGCGAGTACCGACGCGCACGCAACCAGCTGTTGGAGTCGGAGGATGAGCTCCGGCGGATGACCGAGCAGGTCGCCGCCCAGCGCCGGGCACTCCCGGTCGGCGGCCTCCTCAAGGAGGACTACGTCTTCGAGTCCGCGGACGATGGCAGCGAGGTGAGATTCTCGGAATTGTTCGCACCGGGCAAGGACACGCTGGTCATCTACAACATGATGTTCCCGCGCTGGTCGGAAGATTCGCGAAAGGGTGCCGCCCGGGGCAAGACAGCCCTGCTGCCGCTTGCCGAACAGCCGTGCCCGTCATGCACCTCCTTCGTTGACGGGCTCGACGGTCCCGCTCTTCACCTCGCCGCACGGATCAACCTCGCTGTGGTCGCCAAGACGGACCCCGCCCGGTTGAGCACTTATGGACAAGAACGCGGTTGGCACAATCTCCGGCTGCTGTCCTCACGGAACAACACCTTCGGCCGCGACTATCACGGGGAAACGCCGGAGGGTGAGCAGCTGCCGGTTCTGAATGTGTTCTCACGCGACGAGGACGGGATCCACCACCGGTGGGCGAGCGAGCTGCAGTTCGCGGCGGCAGACACCACCGCAATGGCCCCAGTCTGGTCGATCTTGGGCGTTCTCGATTTGACGCCGAACGGACGCGGAAGTATGGCCGATTACCCCGCGCTTCAGTACGACGAGTAGAAGTCCTCGAATTCCCGCCCATTTACATTCACTAAACCGCATTTCCGT
Organism: Streptomyces sp. CA-106110; assembly: GCF_050936285.1. Classification (NCBI taxonomy): domain Bacteria; kingdom Bacillati; phylum Actinomycetota; class Actinomycetes; order Kitasatosporales; family Streptomycetaceae; genus Streptomyces; species Streptomyces sp. CA-106110. Next base: position 21,335 of record NZ_JBNJNB010000001.1, read on the forward strand.
GCTTTACGGGGCAGGGCAGCGTCGCGCGAAATGCCGCCGGTCACGCCCCAGGATCCTCCGATCTCCCCCCATATCAGGAGTCAAACCAATGCAGCCCTTGCTTATGCCGTACCTCATGCGTGACGTCCCTCTGGCGAACCGCGTGGTCATGGCCCCCCTGACCCGGAGTCGCGCACGCAACAGCGACCTCCTGCCCACCGACCTCCACGTCGAGTACTACACCCAGCGGGCGTCGGCAGGTCTGATCATTTCCGAGGGCGTGTGGATCAGCCGGGACGCGGTCGGATGGCATGACGTCCCGGGGCTGTTCACCGACGAGCAGGTCGCCCGATGGAAGCGCGTGACGGACGCGGTCCACCAGGCGGACGGTGTCATTTTCGCTCAGCTGTGGCACACCGGCTCGGCCTCTCACCCCGACTTCTTCGACGGCCGTCCGCCCCTTGCGCCGTCGGCGGTGAACCCCGGGCTGCTGTCTCCGACGTCGTCCGGCCGCCAGCCGACCGTGGAGCCCCTGGCGATGTCGGCGCGGGACGTCCGGCAGACGATCGCCGACTTTGCGAGGGCGGCCCGCAACGCCATGGCGGCGGGATTCGACGGTGTGCAGTTGCAGGCGGGCTTCAACTATCTGATCAGCCAGTTCCTCAATCGCCGCACCAATGTGCGCACGGACCTTTACGGCGGCTCGATCGAGAACCGTGCCCGGTTCCTCTTCGAGACCATCGAAGCCGTCGGCGAGTTCGTCGACCTGCGGCGCGTCGGTCTGAAGGCCGGACCCGCCTGGTCGGAGACGGGAGAGTTCGTCTCCGGGCCCGAGGCGCTGGCCGAGAGCGAGTACGTGCTCGGACGGCTCAACGACTATGAACTGTCACATCTCCTGCTCATGGGGATGGTGGCCGACCCCGCCGGAGGACCGTTGGAGGACCTGGCCGGCGATGGCATGTTCCGGCACATCCGGAAGGTCTATCAAGGCACCATCATCGCGAACGTCGGGTTCGACCAGCACCGGGGCAACGCGGTCCTGACCGACGACCTGGCGGATCTGGTCGCCTACGGACAGCCGTTCATCTCCAATCCCGATCTGCCGGCGCGGTTCGCTTCCCATGCGCCGCTTGCCGAACCGAAACGGGATCTCTTCTACGGTCCGGATGCTGCCGGCTACACCGATTACTCCCTGCTGGAGGGGTGAAGGAGGCTTGAATCACGGCCAGGCCGGGTGGCCTCGGAAGCGAGTGACTCGGCCGTGGCTCCTCCTTACCCGCTTTGAAGGGGATGACTGGACGCTCCGCCGGACCGATGGGTGGGAGCTGTCTTACCAGGCGGAGTCCGAGGCCCAGTGTGTGTGGCATCCCCGGTGGCCGAGCAGCGCTGGGTGGCCGAGCGGCCCGTGCCTTCGGAGCGCGGTGGCACCGCCGCGCCGAGCCGACCCGCACCCCCGTCGAAACGAATCGCCCCAACCACGATTAAACATTGCGAAGGAATTTCATGCGTTCAATTACCAACAGTCCGGTTGTCTCCATCGCCTACCACTCGGGCTACGGCCACACCGCCGTGCTCGCCGAGGCCGTCCGTGCCGGCGCTGCCCAGGCCGGTGCTGTCGTGCATCTGATCAGGGTTGACGAGATCACCGAAGAACAGTGGTCGGTCCTGGACTCATCGGACGCGATCATCTTCGGCTCGCCCACCTACATGGGGACAGCGTCCGGCGCATTCCACGTCTTTGGCGAGGCCACCACGAAGCGGTTCCAGTCCGGCGCGTGGCGCGACAAAATCGCCGCCGGGTTCACCAACTCCGGGTCGAAGAGCGGCGACAAGTTGCATACCCTCCAGTTCTTCAGCGTGCTCGCCGCCCAGCTCGGCATGCTTTGGGTCAGCCTCGGCCTGCCTCCGGGCTGGAATACTTCGCAGGCCTCCGAGAACGACCTGAACCGGCTCGGCTTCGCCCTTGGTGCAGGCGCCCAGTCCCCCAGGGCCCCGGCGTTTGCCTCGGATGTCTGGTTGATCATGTGATGCCGTAGAGGGCGAGGACGCGGTGGCGTTCGGTGTGGGCTCGGCGTCCGGCGGCGGTGTTGACGTACCCGGCGAGTTTGAGTGCACTGCGGATCAGGTCGCGGACGGCGGCGAGCACGGCTGGCGTATTGCGGGTCCTGACCTGGGACTTGTCCTCACTGAAGACGACATCACGCACCCAGTGGACGGTGTTCTCCACGGTCCAGTGCCCGCGAGCCCAGGCGGCGATCTCGGCGGCAGATGCCTGCTCAGCGGGCAGATCGGTGATGGCGTAGACGGTCTCGCTGGACCACTTCTTCGCTCCGTAGAGGCGGCGCCTGCGCTGAATGCGCAGGACTTGACGGGCGTTGGGGAAGAGCAGGCCGTCGACGGTGACGACCTGTACGTGGCGCTGCTCGTGGCGGCCGTGGCCGCGGGTGTCGTCACGGTGGATCACGGGGACCTCTTTCCAGGGCAGCCGGTGGAGTTGGCGGGCCTGACCGCGCTGGTTGTTCTTGATCGTGAGGAGGTAGTGGGCGCCGCGTTCGTGCAGGTAGGCGGCGTGGGCGTGCTGGGCGTGGAGAGCATCGGCGGTGATGACCGCGCCGGCGAGTTCCACGTCGTCGATCTGGTCGAGCAGGGGTGCGAACTCGGGGATTTCGTTCGTCTTCGCGCCGATCTCGCGGGAGGCCAGGGTGATGCCGTCGCCGTGGCGGACCGCGGAGAGCACGAAGACCCGGCTGCCGTCAGGGCGCCTGGCACCGCGCAGGCATTTGCCGTCCACCGCGATCGCCCGGCGCCTTTGACGCACCGGATCGGTCTGGGCGGCAGCCTGGTGGGCCCGGCGCTGTTCGCGTTCCGGGCCGCCGTCCGGCATCAGCAGCGCGGGATGCGCGCGCTCGTCGGAGAGCAGGGACGTCAGGTAGGCGAACCCGGCCGCGCTGAGTTCGGCCGGATCAAGGCGCCCCAGCACGCTGCGCAGGGTCTTCTCGCTCGGCACCCGGTAACGGCCCAGGAGCGGGTGGTAGGGCAGGCCGAAGGCGGCCAGTTCCTCGGGGGCCGCACGCCGGCACCACTCCGCTGCCGCAGTGATCGAGTCGTGGCCCGCGGGCGTCATCGCGCAGACCACCAGGGCCAGCAGGGAGGAGAGCCGGTAACGCACACCGCTGGCTCCGCGCGGATCGGTGAGTGACTCGAACTCCGCGACCAGGCTGCCGACTTGATCCCGGGCGGCACCCTCACGCAGATCTTGCAGGCGGGGTGCGGGGCAGACAGGAGCAGGGATGGGGGATGATGGTGGGACGAACACGGCACCTTCGTGGATCTTGAAGCGTAGAGAACTCCATGATCCACAGGGGCCGTGTTCGCCTGCTTCCGGGGCCCGCCGCCGACGTCAACCGACCCAAGGTCGGACGAGCCGGGCAAACGCCGGGGCCCTGCCCAGTCCCCTGCCGATCTGGGGGCCGAGGGAGTGCATAAGGCAGACATCGCAACCGCAGAGCACCTTGGCCGCAGAGTGACGCACATCGCCGCGACGTTCGCTGTCGGCCGGGCGGCTGCCGCGTAAGAAGCCGTGGCCGTACCGATCAAGGGACTTGGTACGTGTGGTCCGGATTCCGCTGTCCGGACCACACATCCGCGACGGTAGTTCGCCAGGCCCCTGCCAAGACCGAGTGCAGCGGGTGCGGCTGGATCTTGCACCGTCGGCCACCAACGAGGCCGTGTCCGGCCGCATGGTGGACAGACCTGGAGGCACCTTGGGTGGCACACCCCGCTCCCACCCCGCACCGAAGTCGAGACCGCGGTGACGAGCCATCTCTGAGCGCTCACCCGGGCAGGACCAAGCGCTCGGCCGGCCGCCACCGTCTAGTTGGAAAGCGTGTTTGAGTGCCCCGGCCAGCCTGAGGAGAGCAGCCGCGTCGCGTGCAGCGGTGGGCTGCTCCTCCAGGTATTCGACATAGCTGGAAGCCATGCCGGCCCGGTCGGCCGCTTCTTCGCGGGACAAGCCGAGTTCCTGACGCCACAGTGCGATCCGGCGACCGAGGTCGCCCGTGGGGTGCCCCTTCACCGTGTTCGACGCGGGCTGTGCGGCCATGACCGTCACTTCCTTTCAGGGATTGCGCAGCCAGTCTTCGGCAATGCCGAGTCGTGACCGCTCATCGGGTGGCGTGCGGGAATCGTCGAAGCGGTAGTCGAGTTGGTCGATCACCGCGACCACACCGTCGATCTGCCTGGTCATGGAGACGGCTATTTCGGTCTCGTTCTTGCGCTCCAAACGGCCGGCGAGGGTGACCACGCCTTCCACCACGAAGACGTCGATGCTCCTGGGCGCCAGCCACAGCGCTCGCACCAGCACCTCCTCGATCACCTCGGCGCGGATCTCCGCGTCGGACCGAAGGAACACCTGGAGAAGGTCCCGACGGGTGACGATACCGACGAGACGGTTCTCCTCGTCCAGCACCGGCAGCCGTTCCACGTGCCGATCGGCCATGATCCGCGCGGCCTGGGCAATGGTCTGGTCGGCATGCACGGTGACAGGCGGCGAGGACATCAACCGACCGGCGGTGAAAGCCCTGGACTTAGCAGCCTCTCTCCAGGCCCTGGGCATCAACTCGGCAAACGCGAAGTGCCGCTTCTCCTCCTCCGTCTCGAGTGCTTCCGCCTGCCGAGCCATCAGATCCGTCTCGGAGATGACACCGATGACCTTCTCATCCTCGTCGACGACCGGCAGCCCGCTGATCCGGCGGTCCGCGAGCTGCCGCGCGACTTCCTTGAACGGAGTGGCGTACTCGGCTCGGACGACATCCGCGGTCATCACGGAACCGACCTTGTTGTGCCTCATGTCCGTTCTCCCCTCAGCGAAGACGGCGCAGATACGGGTCCCGGGGCCTGCGTGGCAACAGGCGTACGCGCACGTCGAGTACGGTGACTCCGCCTGGCGCCGCAAGGACGGGATTGAAGTCGGCCTCCGCAAGCTGCGGCAGGTCGCTCGCCATGCGGGACACCCTCAGCAGCAGTTGTTCCAGCTCTTCCAGATCGACGGGTTCGACGCCGTGCGCTCCGAACAGGAGCGGAGCGCAGCGTGGCGCCATGATCAAGTCGTGGACGACGTGGTCGGTGAGCGGGGCGAGGCGGGCGGCGTGATCGGCCAGCACGTCGGTCGCGGTGCCGCCGATCCCGAACAGCACGAGCGGTCCGAAGACCTCATCCTGGATGACACCAGCGAACAGTTCGGTGCCGCGCGCGGCGAGTGGTTGGACGATCACGCCCGTCATCCGGCCCTTGAACCGTGTCTCGAAGTCCTGGAAGGCGGCGCGCACTTGAGCGTCGTCCTGAAGATCGAGGTGGACGGCGTGCTGCTCGCTCTTGTGCAGCAGGCCCGGCCAGTGGGCCTTGATGACGACCCGCCCGTCGGGGCCGCGCAGCCGGTCGGCGGCGAGGACGGCGTCGTTTTCCGATTCAGCCCAGGCCCAGGGGAGTTGGCGTATGCCGTAACAGGTCAGGAGGTCGGCGCAGGTGCGCGGTTCGAGCCAGCCGCCGTCCGGGTGTCCGGTGAGGTAGGTGTCGGCGATCTCGTGGGCGAGTCGGGTGTCGACTCCCTCGAGGTCGGGGACAGTGCCCACGGGCCGGGCTAGCCAGGAAGCGCGGCGGGCGGCATGGGCCAGCGCCCGTGCCGCCGCCTGAGGTTCGCCGTACGAGGGAATGGATCCGCCGCCGCCGGCGGGCAGTAGCTTCACGGGCAGGTCTTGTTCAAGGCGTACCGCGACGATCGGTCGTGCCCGGTGTGCGGGACCGTCGGTGAGAGCCCGGACCAGGTCGTCGCCGGTGGCGGCGGCGACCGCGGTGGGTACGAGGGCCACCAGGACGGCGTCGATGACGGGGCTGCGCAGGAGCCAGTCCAGGCAGTCCCGGAGTTGGTCTTCGGAGGCGGCGGCGGTGGTGTCGACCGGGTTTCCCGCGGCGGCACCACGAGGTAGCACGGCGAGCAGGTCTTCCATCACTTCGGGAGCAAGCGGCGGCAGGACGAGTCCCGCCTCCGCGCAGGCGTCAGCCGCGAGGACCCCGACACCACCCGCGTTGGTGACGACCGCGACGCAGGTACCCCCAGGGAGTGGCTGTGAGTACATCAGGGCGGCTGTTTCCACGAGTTCGCGGACCGATCGGGTGGCGGTGATGCCGGCCTGCGTGAAGAGAGCGTGCCGGGTCATGGTGCGGGTGGCGGCTGCCGCGGTGTGCGAGGCGGCGGCACGGCGCCCCGCTTCGGTGCGGCCGGCGTCCACGGTCAGGACGGGCATGCGACGGGTCACGCGCCGCGCGGTACGGGAGAACGCCCGCGGGTTGCCGAAGGACTCCAGGTGAAGCAGGGCGAGGTCGGTGCGGCCGTCACTCTCCCACCACTGGAGCATGTCGTTGCTGCTGACGTCGTACTTGTCGCCGAGCGACGCGAAGGACGACACACCGATGCCCAGTCGGGACAGTCCGTCCAGCAGTGCGATCCCCACCCCACCGGACTGCACGGCCACGCCTGCAGTCCCAGGTCGTGGGTGGTCGGCGGCGAAGGTCGCGTCCAGGCGAAACTCCGGGTCGGTGTTGGCGATACCCAGGCAGTTGGGCCCGACAAGCCGCATGCCGTACGTGCGGCAGGCGCCCAGCAGGGCCTCGGCCTGGGTGTGCTCGAGGCCTGCGGTGACGACCAGGAGCGCCCGCACTCCCGCTTTGCCGCAGTCCTCGGCAGTGGCTGGGACGGCGGCGGCAGGCACGGCGACGACCACGAGGTCCGGGGTCACGGGCAGGGCACTGACCGAAGGGTGGGAGGGCACGCCGAGGATCGAGGAGGCGTGGGGATTCACGGCGAAGAGCCTGCGGGTGAAGCCGCCGGAGCGCAGGTGGTGCAGGATGGCCCGCCCCACCGAGTCCGGCGTGCGACCCGCGCCCACGACAGCGACCGCCTCCGGCTGCAGCAGCGGCTCCAGACTCGCCACGTCGGCGGCCCGGCCTCGCTCTTCCACAGCCGAAAGGTATGTGTCGTCCTCATCGAGCCTGACGGTGCAATGCACCTCGGGACCCTCGAAGTGGCGTGCCGTGCGCAGCCCGAGGTCGGCGAAGAGCCGGAGCACTTCGCGGTTCTCGCTCAGCGCGTCGGCTGTGAACGTGGTGATGCCGTCGGCGCGGGCCGCCGAGACCAGGTGCTCGACGAGCAGCGTGCCGACGCCCCGGTGGTGCAGCCTGTCGGCGACCGCGATGGAAATCTCGGCCTCGTCTTTGTCCTCTCCGGTGTAGTACTCGGCGAGACCGATCACGTGGCCCTGTGCCTCGGCGAGCAGGGCCCGGTGTCCGGGACGATTCATGGCGCACGCGCGGTCGGCCGCCCGGGCGGCGGACCGCGGACTCGCCACGAAGAACCGCATCCGGAGGTTCTCTGGGGACATCTCCGTGTAGAACTCCCGCAACGGCTCGTGATCACCCGATGCTACCGGCCGGATGCACACGGTGGTGCCGTCCGCGAGCAGGGCGTGCACCGGGCGCTGGGCGAGTATGCGGTCCGTCATTACGGACCTCCTCCCGAGCCTGTCGACGCTTCGAGCATCCAGCGGACGAGGAGGTGGTCACATGGGCTGTCCGGAGGCAGCGCAGGGGCCGATCGGCCCTAAAATCGGGCCCGCGTGCTCTGCGCCCTCAAGAGCACGGCTGGGAGACGGTGAACCGTTGGTTTGGGCTTGCCTTGCCGGGCTGAAGGCAGCCCGTGTCTCACTGTGAGGTTGACACAGACGGCGGCGCCATAAGCTGCGCAAGTACCCCAAACGGGGCACTCGGTGTTTCTTCAATGGGCGCCGTGTTCCGGCGGCACCTCCGCGAACAACACGCCGTGACCAGCGAAAAGACCGCCCCGGTGGCATACCCGTCGCACATGAGCCCTCACGGCCGGAGTGCATACGATCAATCCAATACGGCAACCGCCCGACACGGCGATCCCGCACTCGAAGAGGCCCACGAGGGAAATGACAGGCAAAGTCATGGCCGTCGCCAGTCCGTCCGCAGACCATTCGTCGCAGGGAAACGAGGGGTCGTTATGGCCGAGGCACGCTCCTTCACCGAGCAGAACCCGATCCGGGTCTTCCTGCTGGACGACCATGAGGTGGTACGACGCGGCCTCGCCAATCTGATGGACGCCGAACCCGACATCGCGGTGGTCGGCGACGCGGATACCGTCGAGCGCGCGCTCGTCCGCGGCCCGGCGGTCCGGCCGGACGTCGCGGTCCTGGACGTACGTCTCCCGGATGGCGACGGCATCACCGTCTGCCGTGAGCTGCGCGATCGCATGCCGGAGCTGGCCTGTCTGATGCTGACGTCGTTCGACGACGAGGACGCGCTGCTCGACGCGATCATGGCGGGTGCCTCGGGCTATGTGCTCAAGCAGATCAAGGGTTCCGACCTGATCTCGGCGGTCCGCACCGTCGCCTCCGGACAGTCCATGCTCGACCCCGCGACCAGCGCGCGCCTGATGCACTCCCTGCGCAACGACCCCGCCCAGCAGCCGGCTCTGGCACCCGAGCTGGCAAGTCTGTCCCAGCGCGAGCGGGACATCCTGGCACTGATCGAAGACGGACTGACCAACCGGGAGATCGGCAAGAAGCTCTACCTGTCGGAGAAGACCGTCAAGAACCACATCTCGCGGGTGCTCGCCAAGCTGGGCGTACAGCGCCGCGTCCAGGCCGCGGTCGTCGCCTCCCACCTGGAAACAACTGAGCTGGGGCCCTCCCTGCACCTTGAGAGGGGTACGGGGAGCTGAGCTGCCTTCACCCGGAAGTCCGGAACAGGGTCCCCTCAGGCACAGCCCGGAAAGAGGTTCGCGCCCATGGCTACCGTCGAGGTGGGGCAGACGCGACTGCACGCCGCCCATTCCTGCCGCGTCGTCGCCGAGCGGGCGTAGCGTCGGCCTGCCGCCTCGGAAGTGTTGCGATCCGTCGCGGCCGCCAGGTAGCAGGGGGCTAGGAGCGTGTCTCAGTAACGGCAACCCGCCTGCGGTTCGTGGTTATTCATGCGGGATGATCATGGTATGCATGGTGGCGATGGGCTGTTCGAGGTCGAGCCAGTCGAGCCGAAGAGGACGCTGGGTCGTCCGGCGGCGGTGGACAAGACGTTCCGGGCGTTCGATCCGCACCAGGTCCTGCTGCTGCCGCCGTCGCTGGACGACTGGCTGCCCGAGGACCACCTCGCCCGGTTCGTCGCCGACCTGGTCGACGAGGTCCTCGACCTCGGGCCGGTCCTGGCGGATTACACCGAAAAGCGCGGCTACCCGCCCTACGATCCGCGGCTGATGGTGCGGCTGCTGATCTACGGCTACACCACCGGTATCCGCTCCTCGCGGGCCATCGAGCGCCGGTGCGCCGACGATGTCGCGTTCCGCTTCCTGGCCGCCGGCCAGGCCCCGGACTTCCGCTCGATCGCTCGGTTCCGCCGCCGGCACCTGGACGCCCTGGCCAACCTGTTCACCCAGTCGCTGCACCTCGCCCAGAAGATCGGCATGGTCACGATGGGCCGCGTCGCCCTGGACGGCACCAAGCTCGAAGCGAACGCCTCCAAGCACAAGGCGTGAGCTACGGCCGACTGATCGACAAGGAAGAGCGGACAGAGGCCGAGATCGCCCAGCTGGAAGCGAAGGCTCAGGCCCTGTTGGCCGACGCGGAGGCCGCCGACGAAGCCGAGGACCAGACCTTCGGCGTGGACGGCAAGGAGGTGGACCTGCCTGCCGAGCTGGACCGGCGTGAGAAGCGCCTGGCCAGGCTGCAGGCCGCCCGCGCGCAGATCGAGGCCGAGGCCGCCGACAAGGCCCGCGCGCATGCCGAGGACAAGGAACGCCACCGTCAGGACCGCACCGGTACCAGCGACGAGCAGGCCGTGACCGACGCGGGTGACACGGCTGCCGCGAAGGCCCGCCCGAAGCCGAAGGCCCAGGCCAACTTCACCGACCCCGACTCACGGATCATGAAGAACAGCGACGGCGCCTACATCCAGGCCTACAACGCCCAGGCCGTCGTGGATGAAAAGCACCAGGTCATCACCGCCGCTGACGTGACGACTAACCCCTCGGACGCGCTGAACTACACCAGCATGCTCGACCAGTCCGCCCAGAACACCGGCGTCCACCCACGGCAGGCACTGGTCGACGCCGGATACTGCTCGGAAGCAAACCTCGAAGCCGCGAAAGACCGCCAACTGGACTGCGGCACCGACACCTTCATGGCCACCGGCCGACTCAGCCACGACGAACAGGTCCCGCCCGCGCCCCGCGGACGCATCCCCGCCGGCGCCACCCTGAAGGAGCGGATGGCCCGCAAGCTGCGGACCAAGCCCGGACAGGCCGCCTACGCCCGCCGCAAGGCCATCGTCGAACCCGTCTTCGGCCAGATCATGACCTGCCAGAACGGCCGCCAACTCCTCCTGCGCGGCGAGGACGGCGCCCGCGCCGAGTGGCGACTGCTGGCCGCCTGCCACAACCTCCGCAAGATCTTCCGATACGCCGGGGCCACCGGACTCGCCGCCCTGGCCGCCTGAGCCAGGCCTCCCCGGCCACCTCACAGGCCCTACCAGCCGGACACCTGACAGGCAGGCCCCAACCACAGCCTCACAGATGCCGACGGAGCGGCCGTCGACCGATCACGGCCAGCGGGCCGCTTGCTCGCTACTGACCCACGCTCCTAGGCGGACGGGACAGTGGCGCGTCGACTACCTCAGGTGAGGCTTAGCGGGGTGCTACGGAGCTGGTGAGGCCGCGGGCCACGGTTCTGCTGGACGCCGACGGACTGATCAGCGAGTGGAATGAGGACGCAGTCCGCTTGCCTGGCTACCCAGCCGAGGAGGTCGTCGGCCGGCCGCTGTCATCGCTGCTGGCCAGGCCCAGTGGCACCGCTCCCCCATCGGCCCCGGCCGGGCCACCAATGCGGGGAGGCTTCCGGTCGCCACGCGCGAGCGCTCCGCTCTACCGGTGGATGTCGAGCGTGGATGAGCCCGCACCTGGATCCGGCATCGCGGTTGAGCTGGGTGGTCTTTCTGACTTCGGCGTGTGGTAGGGATCCGAGCGTGTTCGACCGGGCGGCACTCGACGCGCTTCTGACAGTCGCCGATGGGTTTGCACCTTCTCGATACCGATCTGCGGCTGGTCCATTTCAACACCGCCTCGTCCGGAATGCGCGGCGTGCGCGCCGATGACATCACCGGGCGGCACGCACGCGAAGTCGCGCCCAGCGTGGTGACCGATGTCGTCGAGCACCTGCTGCGTCACGTGCTGGATACCGGCGAACCGGTCATCGACTACGTCCAGACCGGCTGGCCTCCCGCAGACCCCCGCCAGCAGCGGGTGTATTCCATGGCCCTGGCCGACTGCGGCCCGTCCTTGCCCACCCTCGCACATCGGTGCACGAAACGTGCGACGCCGTCATCTACGCTGAGCTGTCCGGTCGGCCGCCCGAAGAAGTGGTGCTTCTCGTCGCCCAGACCAACGCCTTGGGGGATGACCAGGTAGCGTCCCGGACTTTCCCCAGCGATCCCGCCATCGTTGCCACCACCCTGACTCTGGTCGATCGACAGCTGGCTAACTGGGGCTTGACCGATCCGGCGTTCACCACCGAAGTGGTGGTCAGCGAACTGGTCACCAACGCCATCCGCTACGCCGGCGCCACCATCCTGCTGAGTCTGATCCGCGACCGCGCTTTAGCCTTGATCCACCGACGTGGCCTGGAATGGATCTTCTGACCGGTTTTTGAGCGGGTTTCGGGTCGGTGTCTGTGTCTGGGCAGGTGGTATCCGCTGGTCTGCTCAGCTTTTCCACGGTTCGGTTCCGGTCGGGCCCTGGCGGGCGGGGTGGGCAGGGACTGTCAGCCGGGTTCGGGCGGGGCGTGGACGGTGTCGAAGAGGTGTGTCCAGGCGTGCTGCCAGCGCCAGTTGTGCGGGAGGTGCAGGGTGATGCGCCGGGCGGAGCGGGCGAGGCGGGCCGGGACGTGGATCAGGTGGGCGCGGAGGGTGGCGGTGGTGGCCTTGGCGTGGAAGGCGGAGGTCAGTGCGCCGGTGGCCCGCAGGAGGTTGTAGGCCATGGCCCACAGGGTCAACCAGGCGGCGTTGGCGTGGAAGTGCGCGGACGGCAGGTGGGCCATGGCAGAGGCTTTGCTGTCGGCGATGACCTGCTCGATGACGGCGTGGTGGCGGTGTTCCCGCTCCGCCTGGAGCGTCGGAGCGGGGTTGTCGGTGAAGAACGGGTGGTAGCGCCAGGCGGGGAAGAGCTCGCCCTGCTCGGCGATGGTGGCGGGTTTGGCCAGGTCGCGGACCCGGCGCACGATCAGCCGGGCGGTGACCCGCTCCGCCTTCTTGCGGCTGGCGAACGCGGTGTAGGCGGGTATCTCGGCGACTTCGGCGTCCGAGATGAGTTCCCCCGTCTCGGGGTCGGGCACCGCGGTCGGGTAGGTGATCTGCCGCCATGCCTGGTCGGGGATGGCGAGGATGGCCCGCTTGATGGAGGGGTTCATGCCGGCGGTGATCGAGAAGTGGGCGCCGGCCCGGCGGCAGGCGCCGATCACCCCGGCGTTGTAGAACTGGGAGTCCGCCCGCAGGACGCGCAGGCCGGTGCATCCGGCCTCCGCGGCGGTAGCCAGGGCCTCACTGACGAACTTCGGGGCGCCGCGGGAGTCGGCTGCCTTGCCACGGCGCATCCGCACCCCGGCGATCACCGGCCGGGACCGTGGAGTGCAGATCGTGGCCAGCAGTGGGTGCAGGGTGTGGATGCCCTTGAACCGGCCGTACTCGGCGCCCTGCTTGGTGCGGCCGTATACGCGTTTGTGGGTGGAGTCGACATCGATGAACGCCATCTGGTCGGCCCCGGGCAGCAGTGGGGTATGCGCGGCCAGCGCACCCAGGAACCTCCTGTGCACGGCGTGGAGTTGGAGTGCATGGCCGTGGGTGAACGCGCGCAGGAAAGTGCCGAGCGTGGAGGGGGCACGAATGCCGCCGAACATGGTCGGCATCGCACCGTGCCGCAGGACGTCGAGGTCGTCGATGCTGTCCGCACCCGCGACCATGCCGGCCACAATGCTGGTGACCTTCGCGTCCGCCGCCGCACCCGCGCCGTTCGTCACCCCGGTCAACTTGACCTTCTCCGTCACCAGTCGCGGCAGACCACACCGCTCGGCCAGCCGCATCACCGGGACCAGCCCGGCATACGCGATCAGATTCGGATCATCGAACGCAGCGGAGACCGCCGCTGGCGTATGGGAAACTTGCATCTCGGAAGTGCCTTGCTGATTGTGCGTGCTGGAAGCGTGAAGAACTCCCATCATCGCAGGTCACAAGGCACTTCTTCATATTCCCAAGCGTCATCCACAGGCATCGGTCGGTGGATCGAGGTTTAGAGGCCGCGCGGATAGGTGCGGTTGGGGGACCCCGACAGCGAACGGGCACAGGTCCCAGTGATCATGGAGTTGCGACGCTCTGTGATCACTGAGGAGACCTGTGCCCGCGCTGCCATCATGGCTCACCGAACCGCTCTGGGACCAATTCATGGCCCTGCTGCCCAGGCGGACGGAGTTCCACCCAGACCATCCACTCGGCTGCCACCGCCGACGCATCAGCGATCGGATCGTCTTCGACAAACTGCTGCAACTGCTGCGCTTCGGCTGTTCTTACCAGGCGATCGCCGACACGACCTGCTCGGCCACCACGATCCGCAGCCGTCGCGACGAGTGGATACGACTCGGCGTGTTCGCCCGCCTCAAGCAGATCGCGCTGGACTCCTATGACCGGATCGTCGGCCTCGTTCTCGATCAGATCGCCGTGGACGGCTCCATCACCAAGGCGCCCGGAGGCGGCGAGGTCGCCGGTCGTTCCCCGGTCGATCGCGGCAAACAGGGCCTGAAACGCTCGGGTATGACGGATGGGTACGGGATTCCCCTGGGTCGTGTCCTGGCTGGCGCCAACCGCCACGACTCCCCGTTACTCGCCCCCACCCTGGAACGTCTGGACGACCTGGGGCCGTTACCCGACGACATCACCGTGCACCTGGACGCCGGATACGACTCGGACAAGACCCGCACGCTACTTAACGAACGCGGCCTGCACGGACGCATAGCACACAAAGGCGAGAAGGCACCCATCCAGGCCAGTCAACGCTGGCATGTCGAACGCACCCACGCATGGCAGAACGCCTTCTGTCGGCTCGCCCGCTGCTACGAGCGGCGCACGACCGTCATCGACGCATTCTTCGACCTCACCGACACTGTCATCACCGTGCGTAGTCTGATCCGACGAGCATGGACGACTCACCGCTGGGGCGAACGCCCCAGCCGCCGACCATGACTGCACCCCTATCCGCGCGGCCTCTTAATCTGCGAGGTCACCGACTCCAGCAGCGCTGCCTCGCACTTGCGCCACCCGCGCACCACCGACGAAGGCGACCGCGGTCTCCTGCTCGTCGCTCAGCTCACCCACTGCTGGGGAACCCGCCACGCCCCCGCGGCAAGACGACCGGACAGACGCTTTCCGGCGCACCGGCCGCATCCGTCCGCCCGGCCAAGAGCGTGATCAAGGAGTGATCGCCACAGTGGGCCCCGCCTGTTCAACAGGCCGGCTCGGAAGCCCGGGTGTCAGGCCATCCGGTAGATCATTGCGATGGGATCCGAGGAGCTTTTGACCGCTGGGCCCCGGTGGCTCCGGCTGTATGTGGTCCGTGCGCCGGGGGACGGCGGAGGGGTCTGGGTCGCCGCAGTCGGGTGATGGTGCTGAACTGTGCGGCGCGGCGCCGCAGGTGGCGGTGACCGATGGCAGGTCGTGGTGGCACTGGTGCGCGCGCGGTCCCGTAGAAGATCCGTTTGCCGATCTCCACGAGGAGGAGGTACACGGCGACCATGGCGGCGACCGCGCCGAAGAAGCCAACCGGCAGGGGCTGGAATCCGAGGACACGGGCCAGTGGGGTCGTCGGCAGGGCGGCGCCCAGAGCAACGACGGCGAGCGCGGTCAGGGTCAGCGGGAGGCTTGGGTGGCTGCGCCAGAAGGGGATGCGGCAGGTGCGGATGGCGAAGATCACCAGTGTCTGCGTGGCAAGGGACTCCACGAACCAGCCGGTGTGGAATTGGGTCGGGTTGGCATGAAACACCCGTAGCATCACTGCGAAGGTCACGAAGTCGAACAACGAGCTGACGGGCCCGAAGCACACCATGAAGCGCCGGATGAAGGCGATGTCCCAGTGGGCCGGGCGGCGCACCTGCTCCTCGTCGACCTCGTCGGTGGGAATGGCGAGCTGGCTGCTGTCGTACAGAAGGTTGTTGAGCAGGATCTGATACGGCAGCATCGGCAGGAAGCTGAGGAACAGCGAGGCGCCGGCCGCGCTGAACATATTGCCGAAGTTGCTCGATGTACCCATCAGCACGTACTTGATGGTGTTGGCGAAGATCCGTCGTCCCTCGGCCACCCCATCCGCCAGGACCCCGAGATCCTTCTCCAGCAGAATCACATCGGCGGCATCCTTGGCCACATCGGTGGCCAAATCCACCGAGATCCCGACGTCGGCGGAGTGAAGTGCGGGGGCGTCGTTGACACCGTCGCCGAGGAAGGCGACGTCGCCACCGGTCCGCCGCTGGGTGCGTACGATGCGGGCCTTTTGCTCGGGCCCGACCCGGGCGAAGATCGTGGTGTGCCCGATCGCGGCGGTGAGCTGGTCGTCGTCCATGGTGTCCAGGTCGGTTCCGGTCAGGACGTCGACCTCGCCCATCCCCAGGTCGTGGCAGACCTTGGCGGCCACCGCCGGGTTGTCCCCCGTGACGATTTTCATGGTGATGCCCAGTGCGTCCAGCCGCCCCAGCGCCTCGGCCAGGCCGGGTTTGGGCGGATCGAGGAAGACGAGCAGGCCGGCCAACTGAAGGTCACACTCGTCGGCGGACGTGAGGGCAGTGTCCGCATGTGCGGGCCGGGTCGCCACTGCCACAACTCGATTGGCGGCGGCGAACTCGGCGTCCAGTGCCTGACGGGCAGTTTCGGGTACCTGTGCGCAACGCTCCAGCACCACCTCGGGGGCACCCTTGGTGATCAGCATCGTCACGCCGGCGGGATTGTCGACTGTGACGGAGACCATCCGCCGCTCATGGTCGAAGGGCAGCACCTCGAGCCGCCTCCAGCCGCTGAGGGCTGAGCGCTGGGAGGCGGAGACCGGGGAGTCCCACAGAGCGGCGTCCAGCAGGTTGCCGCCCACCGGCCGGCCTTGATCAGTCACTTGCGTCTCGGTGCACAGCAGGCCGAGACGCAGCACCTCCTCCGGTGAGATGCTCGCGACCGGTACGGCCCGCATGAAGTCGATGCGGCCTTGTGTCAGCGTTCCGGTCTTGTCGGTGAACAGCACATCGACGTCGCCGAGATCCTCGATGCACACCAGACGCTTGACCAGTACCTTGCGGCGACTCATCCGACGCGACCCCGCGGCCAGGCTCGTGGAGACCACTGCGGGAAGCAACTGCGGAGTGATCCCTACCGCGATGGCCAGCGAGAACAGAAGGGCGTCGATTAGCGGCTTGTGGAGGGCCACATTGATGACGAAGATCGACGTGGTCAATGCCCCGGCGACATACACCAACAGCATCGAGAAACGACGCAGCCCAACCTGGAACTCGGTCTCCAGCTGATGGCCGCTCAGCCCAGTGGCGATCTTCCCGAACTCGGTTCCCGAGCCGGTCGCGACAACGACCCCACGGCCCCTTCCGGAGTGCACGACCGTGCCCATCAGCGCGCATGCAGACAGCTCTGCCAGCGGCGTACCAGCGGGGACGGGGACCGTGTCCTTGGCAACTGGCAGCGATTCACCGGTCAACACCGACTCGCCGCACTCCAGTCCAGTGACCTGAAGCAGCCGCAGATCCGCCGGCACGATGTCGCCCAGCCGCAACTCCACCACATCTCCCGGGATCAGGCCGGTCACCTCTACTTCTTGCGGCTGGCCATCGCGCAGCACGACCGCCTGATGGTGGATTTTCGCGTGAAGCGCCTGGGCGGTCCTTTCCGCCCGGTACTCGTTGACGAAGCCTAGGCCGACGGAGAGCAGCACGATCACCCCGATGATCAAAGCGTCGCTACGCTCGCCGACGAAGTAGGAGACGATGGCCGTGGCCAGCAACAGGCCCAGCAGAGGAGACCGCAGCTGATGCCACAGAACGAGCCATGCCCGTGCTCAGTGCGAGTGGACCGCATTGGGGCCCCAGTCCTTCAGCCGCCGCTCCGCCTCGTCCGCTGTCAGACCATCTCCGGTCACCCCCAGGTCGCGCAGCACCTCAGCGGTCGGCCGGGCAGCCGCCGCAGCAGCATGGCCCGCGGCCACTATGGGCCGCACCGGGAGGGTGGTGGCCATCACCGGCCATCCCCAGGGCGACTGCCCGCTCTCATAGCGGGAGGGGCACATGCCACGTAAGACCTCGACGACACAGCACGCACCCCAGGATCGAATACTGCAAGTAGAACGGGTCCCTACGGCGACCGCTGGCCGCGGGCGAGCTGACAGCGGTCTCGCCGCTCCACCTGCGATCCGGTCCGTCCACGCCCCGAAGGGGGCGTCCGGACTCAGTTCCGCGCCTGCTTCGCGGCGCTCCCCTCGTGACGCCCAGGCCGAAATCCGGGCGCTCCCAAGCCCTCACCAGCCGGGCCATCGGACACATTTGCGTCCGACTTGAGTGTGGGCCCATGGGTCAGACGGCTGTGAGGTGGTTGTTCACCTCGACGACGTCGTCGAGGTCTTCGACCTCCGCCAGCAGCCTGGACATCGAGGCTTGCGACATCCGTCCCATGAGCTTCACGACGCCGTCGTGGACCTGCACCTCGACGGCGTCGCGGTCTGTTGGGGAGCAGAAGGCGTGGATCTTCGCCTCGACCTCATGACGAATTCCGGTGTCGTCCCGGATCAGGGCCAGCAGCAGCGCGTTTCGCCGCACCATGCCGACCAGGTGTCCGTCGTGGTCAGTGACCGGAATGCGCTTCAGACGTGACAGCGCCGCGAGCCAGGCGGCCTCGGCGACGGTCGCACCGGGAAGCACCGTGATCGCGGGGCTCGTCATCAGGTCTGCTGCCGTCTCCCCCCGCGCCTTGCCGTGCAGCTGCCACTCCCGCAGCCTCCCGATCCCGAGGGGGCCGGATCGGCGGTCAGAGGCTTCGAATGCCACCTTCGCCAGCAGGTCGGACTCCGACACCATGCCGACGACCCGGTCGTCGGCGTCGACCACAGGGATCGCACCCACGTGCTCGCGCTCCAGCAGGCGTGCGATCTCTCGGTAGGAAAGGTCGTCCCGCATCGATGAGGCGGGCACGTCCATCACGTCCCGTACCAGCGGTGCCTCAGGCTCGGTGTGCGGCTGCGGCGGCTTCTCCTCAAGGGTGCCGCCGGTCTCACGCTCCGCCTTGGGAACCGGACCCGGCTTCGAGTAGACGGATGGCGTACTGCCGGTCGCGGGGGGCATGGTGGCGGGTTCCCCTGCGTGTCTGGCCGACACGGCGGCGACTGCGCCCAGGTACCGTACAAGCAGGTCCTGCCGCCCCTCCTCGCCGGGACGCCACTGGCGCGACGGCACGGCATGACGGGCCTCGGTGCCCGTTGAGTGGTTCTCGCGCTTGTTCATGGCGGCCTCCGGACTCCGTCGGGTTGCCTACCGTCCCAGTCTCGCGTGCCGCCATCCCGGGCCAAGAGCCGAACGGCCCTGATAGAGCGGCGATACGGCCCATCCGATGCGAGTCTGCACAGGAGCGGTGAGACTGACAGTGGGGGCAGACCGGCAGGAGGACACTCGTGGTGGGCCTGCGGGATTTCCTCGCGCGGTTTCGTCCGACCGGTGCGCCGGGAGCAGCCGTCACCGGAGTTCCCGCCGACCGGGCGGCGGAGCGCGCCGCGGAACTGGAGCCGTCACTCGCGCTGCTGTCAGACGTTCAGGAGGAGGCGGCCCGGATCCGTGCGGCGGCGGACCAGGAGGCCGCGGCGATTCGAAAGAGTGCCGCACGGCAGGCGGCAGACATCGTGGCGGCGGCGCGGGCTCAGGCTCCACATGTCCGTCGGGACGCCGCGATGCCTGCGCGCGGTGCTGCCCTGCGTGAGGTGGAGGGCCGGGTCGCGGCCGGGGAACGCACCGCCTCGCTGGTGCACGAGCGGGCCAGGGAGCGCATGCCGGCCCTGGTGGACCGCATGGTGGCGGACGCCCTCCGCACAGAGGGACCGTGGGGAGCGCCGTGAGTGCCGGCTGGGTCGCGGGGGTGGTCCGGTCTCGTGCTCTGGCCAGCCGTTTCCCTGGCCGGGGAGGCGCCCGGGAGATGGCGAGCGCCGGGTCCCTGGAGGTCGCGCTGCATCACCTGGCCGAGACGCCGTACGGGAAGTACGCACGGACGGCGGTCGGACTGCCCGAGGCGCAGCGGGCGGTTTCCGCCACGCTGCTCTGGCATCTACGGGTGCTGGCAGGCTGGCTGCCCCCGGGCGGTGCCCGACTCCTGCGCCCGCTCGCCGCGGGTTTCGAAGTGGCCAATGTCGCGTCCCGGCTCTCGTCGCAGGAAGGCCCTGGCACGGCCCCTGGGGCCTCGCAATGGCAGCCGTACCGGCTCGGTGCGCTGGAAACCGCCTGGCGGGCTCTGGAACACGCCGCGACGCCCGCCGAGTTGCGTACCGTGCTCGCGGCCTCGCCATGGGGCGACCCGGGCGGGGATACGCCGTGGGCCCTGGTCACGGGCATGCGTATAGCGGCTGCCCGGCTTACGGCCGCAGCGGTGCCATCGGCCCGGCGCTGGGCACGGGCGCGGGCCGCCCTGCTGACAGCGCGCGAGCTGTTCGTACACCAACGCCGCCTGTCAGAGCCCATGCGCCGGAACGCGGCGGAGCTCCTGGGGTCGCGGGCGGTCGACGCCCCGTCGTTCCCGGACTTCCGCGACCGCCTGCCCTCCGCCGCCCGCTGGGTCCTGGAGGACGTCGGTAAGCCGGGAGAGCTGTGGCGGGCCGAGGCCAGCTGGTGGCGTGTGATCGGGCAGGACGGTTTCGGCATGCTGCGGGAAGGGCGGTACGGGCCCGAGGGGGTCGTGGGGGCGGTCGCGGTTCTGTCCGTGGACGCCTGGCGGGTGCGCGCGGCCTTGGAGTCCGCGGCACGGGGCGGACGGCCGTTGGAGGAGTTCGATGCCCTGGTCTGAGGCGGTGACGCCGGTCCGGATGCAGCGCGTGGCGGTGGTCGTACCGCACGCGGCGCTCCGGGAGACGCTGGTACGGATCGCCGAGGCGGGCTGTGTCGAGCTGGACCGGGTGGAAGGGGCCGTCCCAGGGCCGGCGGCACGCCGGCTGCAGCGGTTGGAAGGCCGTCCCGAGCCGGCTCCGCCTGCGACCGCAGGTCTGCGGTCGGCCGCCGGTCAAGCTCCCGTCCTGGCCGATTCCGAGCCCGATCTGGAGGTCCTGGAACAGCAGCGAAGCCTGGGGCTGCTGGCGGGCGAGGCGCAGTTGGAGGCGCGCACCCAGGGGGCCGTGGTGCGTGGAGAGGTGGCCGCGCTCGCCGGGTGGTGCCCTGCGAGGGAGGTACCACGGCTCGCGCGGCGGCTCGCTGCCGCCGGCGGGGCGCTGGTTCCGCTGCGTACCCCACCCGGGGCCGATCCCCCGACACTGCTGCGATCGACGCCGACCGCGTCGTTCACGCCTCTGGTGGCGACGTACGGCACGCTGCCCTACGCGGACGTCGACCCGTCGTGGCCCGCCGGCATCAGCTACGTCGTGATGTTCGGGATCATGTTCGGCGACGTGGGTCATGGGGCGCTGCTGCTGCTCGGTGCGCTGGCGTTGCGGTTGGGGCGGCCTCGCGGACTCGCTCGGTTCAGCCGTTTGTGGCCCTTTCTCGCCGGAGCCGGGCTGGCGGCCATGCTCGCGGGTGCCGCCTACGGCGAGTTCTTCGGGCCGACGGGTGTGCTGCCGGTGCTGTGGCTGAGCCCGATGAAGAGCCCTGCGCGCCTGCTGGCCGCCGCGGTCGTCTTCGGGGCGGGGCTGTTGGCCGTCGCCCATGGGGCCGGTGCGGTCAACCGGTGGCGCGAGGGCGGGCCGGGCAAGGCGCTGTATGCGGCGTCTGGCTGCGCGGGCCTTCTGTTCTTCCTGGGGCTCGGGCTGTCGGCCATGGGGCTGGCCCTGCACTACCAGACTGTGGCCGTCCTCGGGGCGGCGCTCGCCCTGGCCGGGCTGGGGCTGGTGGCGGTGGGGCTGTACCGGGCCACGGCGGGAGGCTTCGCAGGGCTGGCCGAGACCGGGGTACGGCTGTTCGATGTCGTGGTGCGCGCGGGCACCAACACCGTGTCGTTCGCGCGGCTCGCGGCGTTCGGCCTCACCCATGCCGCGCTCGCGGATCTGGTGTGGCGGGGCACTATCGGCCTCGCTGGGCGGGGAGCCGCAGGCGTCACCGGGGCTGTGGTGGTGTTCGTCGTGGGAACCGCCGCCTCCCTCGCGCTGGAGGCGCTGGTGGCTGGCGTTCAAGCACTGCGGCTGGAGTTTTACGAGATCTTTTCGCGGCTCTTCGAGACGGAGGGCCGTCCGTTCCGCCCCTGGCACGTTCCCTCGGCGGCAGCGGCCGATGCTGAAAGGGAGGTTACCGGGTGCTCACCTGGCTGATGGTCCTGCCCGTACTGGCCGCGGTGCTCGGTGTCATACGACTACTGCCCCGGCGTCGGGCGAGACACACGCTCCGCTGGCTCCTGGCAACGAACGTCGCGCTACTGGTCGGTGCGTGCGTGCTCCTCGCCACGGCTCTCTCGGGGCCTGCGCAGGGTGCTCCCGCCCGAGCCGCCGCGCCTGCCGCCGTCAACGGATCCGCGTTGATCGGGGCCGCCATCGCGGTGGCTGGCGCGTCGATCGGAGCGGCCATCGCGGTCGCCTACACCGGGGCGGCGGCGCTGGCCGCGCTCAGCGAGCGCCCCGAGATGTTCGGCCGGGCCATGGTGATCGTGGGTCTGGCCGAAGGCATCGCCGTCTACGGACTGGTGGTCGCGATCCTGCTGATCGGGAAGGCATGACCGGGAAAGGCATGAACTGGAAGGGCAGGGCGATGGGCACGGTGGCCGCCATCGGCGCGCGGAACAGGGTGAGTGGGCTGGCCCTCGCCGGAGTCGACGTCATGGTCGCGGAGCACCCGGACGCCGTCCGCCAGGCCTGGCGGACGCTGCCTGGGACGGTCTCCTTGGTGATCGTCACGCCAGAGGCGGCCGAGGCCCTGGCGACCGAGACGGCGGAGCCTGATCCCTCCCGGCCTCTGACGGCGGTGATGCCGGCATGACCGCTCCCGCTGCCGGTCCCGTCGACCCGTTGGCCCCCGTGCGCGCCGAACTGCTCCGCGCGGCGCGAGCGGACGCCGACGCCGTACTAGCCAGTGCGCGGGCGGATGCGGACGAAACGGTGCGCACGGCGCGCGTGGAGGCGGAGTCACTGCTGGAACGGGCTCGGGAGCAGGGTCTCGCGGACGGCACCGCCGCTGCGGCCCGGGAACGAGTGCGGGCGCGGCAGGACGCCTGGGCACGGGAACTCGCCGCGCGCGCCGAGGTCTATGCGGACCTCCGCGACCGGGTGCGCGCGAGCGTTCGCGAGGCGCTGACACAGACAGAGGTACTCCGGGTCCGGCTGGAGGCGTGCGCCCGGACACTGCTCGGAACCGGTGCGCGGGTCACGACCACCGCCGACGGCGGAGTGATGGCCGAGACCCCCGGACGCCGGGTCGACCTCTCGGCGAACGCCCTCGCGGACCGCGCGCTGGAACGCCTCGGCGCGGAGGCGGAGAACCTGTGGGCGCCATGACGTCCTCGTTCGCCGCGGTGAGCCATCGGCGCGGCGAAGGCGGAACGCCGCATGTTCTACGCGTGGCCGGTCCCCTCGTCGAGATCGCCTGCACCACCGGCGTCGCCATGCACGACATGGTCCTGTTGGGCGAGGACCGGCTGCCGGGCGAGGCGGTCGCGATCCACGGTGATGTCGTCACCGTCCAGGCATATGAGTACACCGGCGGCCTCGCGCCTGGGCATCCGGCCGCCCCGCAGGGCGGGCCGCTCTCGGTGCGGCTGGGGCCTGGCTTGCTCGGCGGAGTCTTCGACGGCTTGCTCAGGCCCCTCACCCGTGGCGGAGACTTCCTCCTGGCGGGCGAGTGGAACACCGAACCGGAAAGTCGCAGCTGGCCGTTCACCCCGCGCGTGGCCGAGGGGGAGCGCGTTTCGGCAGGGGATGTTCTCGGCGACATCGCGGCGTCGGTCCCCCTGCACGTCCTCGTACCCCCCGGGTGCTCCGGCGTCGTGGCGCGGATCGCAGAGGCGGGAGACCACGCCGGGGACTCCCTGGCGGCCGTGGTGGACGGACACGAGGTGCGCATGGCGCAGATCTGGCCGGTGCGCAGACCACGGCCGGTGCGGGAGCGGCTGTCGTCTGCAGTGCCGCTGCACACCGGCCAGCGGGCCGTCGACCTGCTGTTCCCGGTGGCCCGTGGCAGCACGGTCGCTGTCCCGGGCGGGTTCGGCACCGGCAAGACCATGCTGCTGCAGCAGATCGCCAAGTGGTGCGACGTCGACGTGATCGTCTACGTCGGCTGTGGGGAGCGTGGCAACGAGATGGCCGACGTCATCGAGGAATTGTCCGCGCTGACCGACCCCCGTACCGGGGGCCGGCTGGCAGACCGCACGGTCACCATCGCGAACACCTCCAACATGCCGATGATGGCCCGCGAGGCGAGCGTGCATACGGGTGCGACGGTCGCCGAGTACTTCCGGGATATGGGGCTCGACGTCGTCGTGATCGCCGACTCGACCTCACGCTGGGCGGAGGCTCTGCGCGAGTTCGCTTCCCGGATGGGTGAACTGCCCGCCGAGGAGGGCTATCCCGCGGGGCTCGCCTCGGAGCTGGCCGCCTTCTACGAGCGGGCGGCTCCGGTGCGCACCCTCGGCGGCGCCACCGGGTCGGTCACCGTCATCGGTGCCGTGTCGCCCCCGGGCGGTGATCGCACCGAGCCGGTCACGGCCCACACCGAACGGTTCGTGCGGTGCCTGTGGAATCTCGACCGCGACCTGGCCTACGCGCGCCACTACCCGGCGGTCTCGTGGGCGGACTCGTTCTCCCGTGACGCCGCCGCGTTGGCCGCCGCGCACGCCCGCGCCGGCGATCCTCAGTGGGCTGAGCGACGCGCACGGGTGGCCGGCCTGCTCGCCGAGGCAGACCGACTTGCCGATCTCGTGGAACTGGTCGGGGTCACGGCCCTTCCACCGCGGGAACGCGTCAGCGTGCTCGCCGGACGGCTGGTGCGCGAGGGGGTCGTTCAACAAAACGCACTGTCGCCCTCGGACGCGTACTGCACGCCCGAGAAGACAGCGGCCCTCGTCGAGGCCGTCCTGATGGTGATCGACCGCTGCGTGGAACTGGCAGACACCGGCGCCCCAGTGGAGTCCGTCGAAGCGGTCGACTTCACGCCGCTGCTGCGAGCGCGTGAGGACGCGGGGCCGAGCGAGACCGCTCCCGTCGCGACGGCCCGCGACACCGTGCTGGCACGGCTCGCGGAGATCGCATGAGAGTGCACAGCGAAGTCGAGTACACCGGTGTGCGGGAGTTGCGCGGCCCGCTCGTGGTCGTCGAGGGCGTGACCGGCGTCGGCTGGGACGAGTTCGCCACGATCGTCCTCGACTCCGGAGAGTGCCGGCACGGGCTCGTACTGGAGGTGGACCGGGACCTCGCGGTGCTGCAGGTCCTCGAGGACACGGCAGGTATGGACCGGACCGGCACGCGCATCGGGTTCTCGGGCGCGCCGCTGCGCATCCCGGTCGGCGCCGGATGGCTGGGCCGGGTGTGCAATGGACGTGGCGAACCGGCGGACGGCGGGCCTCCGGTGGTGGGTTCCGTGGACGCCGCGGTCGGCGGTGCGCCGATCAACCCGGTGCGCCGGGAGCCGCCCACCGAGCCGGTACTGACCGGGATCGGCGCCATCGACGTCCTCACCACCCTAGTGCGTGGGCAGAAGCTCCCCGTGTTCTCGGCCGCCGGTCTGCCGCATCTCGAAATGGCTGTTCAGATCGCCGCCCAGGCGACGTGTGCCGGCGAGGCGTTCGCCGTCGTCTTCGCCGGCATGGGGCTCACGCACGCCGACGCGGCATTCGTCCGCGAGGGGCTGGCGGAGCGCTCCGCCGCCAAGGAGTTGGTACTGCTGCTCAACACCGCGAACGACCCGGTGATCGAGCGGCTCCTCACGCCACGGCTCGCGCTCACGGTCGCGGAGCACCTCGCGTTCGGGGAGGGCCGCCATGTCCTGGTGGTGATGACGGACATGACCGCCTACTCCGAGGCGCTGCGCGAGGTGTCCGCCGCTCGGGGCGAGATTCCGGCCCGACGAGCCTATCCCGGCTACCTGTACAGCGACCTCGCATCCCTCTACGAGCGGTGCGGCAGGATCCGGGGCCGTCCAGGATCGGTGACCGTCGTGCCGGTACTGACGATGCCCGCCGGGGACATCACCCATCCGGTGCCCGACCTCACCGGCTACATCACGGAGGGCCAGATCGTGCTGTCCGGTGACGCCCACGCCCACGGCGTGTATCCACCGGTCGACCCGCTCGCCTCGCTGTCGCGCCTGATGCGCAAAGGAGCAGGTGCGGGACGCACCCGCGACGACCATCCGTACGTCGCCGCGCAGTTGATCGCCGCACTGGCCCGCGCCCGGCAGGTGCGGGAACTGGCCGACCTCATCGGACGCCCGGCGCTCAGCCCGACCGACCGCCGGTACCTGGACCTGGAAGACGCGTTCTTGCGCGGTTTTCTCGCCCAGAACGCAGACGAAAGGCGGGCGCTCGAAGACTCCCTGGACCGCGCCTGGCACGTGCTGCTGAGCCTGCCCCGCAGCCAGCTCGGCATGATCCCGGCAGCCATGCTCGACGCCTACGCCGCCGGCGGCAACGGCGTGGGCAGGGACGGGACGACGTCATGAGCGCGCATCGACGGCCGGTACCGCCCGGGCGCGCAGGCCGATTGCGGCTACGGCACAGTCTGGGTACCGCTCTGCGCGGAGCGGACCTGCTGGAACGCAAACTACGACTCCTGCTCGACCGCGAGCGGGAGTTGAGGCGGACGGCGGAGGAAGCCGGCCGTGTCTGGGGGGACAGGCTCGCCGAGGCGGAGACCTGGTGCGTGCGCGGGCTGCTACTCGGTGGCGAGCAGGCACTCTTCGAGGCGTCCCCTGCCGACCGCGCCGAAGTCGACGTCGAGTGGACCGCCTTGATGGGAGTGAGCCACCCCTCCTCCGCGTCCTGGACGGCCCCCGTACGCTCTCCCGCGGAACGGACACCCGGGAACACCGCATTCACTCACGCGGAGACGGCGTACCGCGCGGCCGTCCGCGCCGCCGCCGAGTACTCCGCTGCCCGCACCGCGGCCGAACTCATCGCCGCGGAGGCCGAACGGACGCGCCGACGGGTTCGCGCCCTGCGCCGGCACTGGATTCCCCGTCTGACACGCGAGCTGGCCGCCGTGGAACTGGGTCTGGAGGAGGCGGAGCACGAGGAGACGGTACGACGGCGTTGGGGTGCGTCGTCCCGCAATCGGGACGGCGGCTGAGCAAGGCGCTTCGCGATCCGGCACGCTTTTTTGACCGATCGCGGCGACGCGGTACCTTCGCCTCTTGCGCGGTGTCGTCCCAGTCGTAGTCGAGCCGGTTGACCACATCCACCACGCCGTCGACCCCCTCGCACAACTGCACGGCCACGGGGAGAAGGCTCTTGCGCTCCACCCTGCCGCTCAGCGTGACCCTGCCGTCGGTGACCTCGACTGTAAGCAACGAAGGAGGCAGGCCCAGCGTCCGTACGACGACGTCCTCCAGGATCTCCTCCTGGATCGCGCGATCCCGGCGGAGGAAGAGCAGCACCAGGTCGCTGCGACTGATCACGCCGATCAGGCGGCCGTCACCGTCCACCACAGGGAGGCGTTTGACCTTCCGGCTCTCCATCGTCCGTGCGGCACGGACCACGTTCCACTCCGGCTCCGTGACCACGGCGGGACTGGTCATCACTTCCCCCGCGGTGCTCCCCACGCCGCCGGAAGTCTGCTTCCGCAGCAGGTCCGCTTCGGACACCACACCGATGGGCCGGCCCTCGTCATCGACCACGGGCACGGCAGTGATGTCGTACTCGTCGAGGACGCGTGCGATCTCCTTGAAGGTCGTGTCCGCTTGCACGCTCACGGCGGTGGGGGTCATCAGATCACCCACGCTGCGGTGCACCATCGCTCGGCGTCCCCTTTCCGTGTGCCCCAGAGCGGCTCCTCGGTCAGATGACGTTTGCGGGCCGGGCGAACCGGCGGCTCGGACGGGCAAGGACCCGCCCGTCCGGGACGCGCCGAGTACGGGATCACGTGTGGTGTTTGACCTGAATGTGCTTGGCCTCGGCCTTTTCACGCCCAAGGCCCACGCTGACGGTGAGCATGCCGTTGGTGTAGTCGGCCTCGACATCGTCCTCATTGGCGCCCGGCGGCAGTGTCACGCTGCGACTCATGGAGCCGTAGCGGATCTCACTGCGGTTCTTCTCCGCCTCCCGTTCCGTGCGCTCGGCCTTGAAGGTCAGCACGCCTTCGCTGATGGCGACGTCGATGTCATCGGGCGTAACTCCGGGAAGCTCCGCCCGCACGACATAATGGTCGCCCTCCGTGTAGTCCTCGATGCGCACCGCATAGAGGTCGGCCATCGTGGGCATCGCAAAACGCGCCGGGAAGTCCTCGAACCAGTCGGGAATCTCCGGGAACGGGAACCTCTGCCTGCGTGAAAGTGTGGCCATTGCCGCCTCCAATACTGCGATTGCGGCCGTTGACATCTCCAGTTCACCGCGTGCCCCTGCTCACCGCTGAGGCCGAACAGCCCATACCGAGGGTCCCTATGGTCCCTTCGGTGACTTCCGAGAACCGGGGGACATATGCGGAGGGGACGACGGTGATTCGTCGCGTACGTCGGCCGCCCGGTGATGAAGCTGCCCTCGGCGAAGGTTGGAGCGGGTGCAGCGGCTTGGGATCGTGGATCCTGCGGGCCGTTGGGGGAAGGGCGGCGATGTCGTGAGCGAGCCGCGCCCGCGCATACTGCCAGCGGTCCGGCGCGCCCGTCCGCCTGCCCTCGTGCATGACGGTGCGCAGCAGTGGCTCTGCCCCGTCGGGCGCCTGGGAGCCGACGGCACACCAATCCCAGACCCGCATCCCGATGACGGTAGCGGTACCGGAAGGCGGCGTTGGGGCCTACGTAGCGAGCGGCGGGCCGATGGTCCTCGGGCCGAGGACCATCGGCCCATGCAAAACCCGCAGGGACGGGCTTTGCATGGAGCGATCGAAGGTGTTTTCCGTGACCGCGTCGAGGAGGCGAGAGGCCATGTGCGCACCCGCCCTGGCCGAGAAGGGCCACCGGGCGACGGACATGCCTCCTGCCGAGGCCACGGGCGACGGCATGCGTGCCCACGTCGGTGATGAGATCGTCGTACGGGGTACCGCCCCGGGCGTCATCGCACGAGAGGGCAAGGTCGTCGGCGTCCACCACCCGGACGGCAGCCCCCCCGTACGACGTGCGCTGGGAGGACACCGACCGGGTGACGCTGTACTTTCCCGGGCCCGACGCGTACATCAAGCACCTCGCGCAGGCCCGGGCGCGCGATGGACACGGTTCATGACAGCACCGGTGGCTTCGCCGGCATGCTGCTTCTCTCGGTGAGTCACGGCGTGCTGCACCACGCGCGTTGTCCCGTCGTCGCAACGGTTTCCGGTCGAAGTGGAGGGCACCGTGTCGAGTGAGGACGCCCTTGGCCGCCGGAAGGACAGCCAGGCTCTGACGAGGGCTTGCCTGGGCCGGCGTCTGCCGGAGTCCGGGCTGTTGGTGGTGACCGCCGGCGCTCTGCTCGGCGGCGGGATCGCGTGGCTGCTGGGGCGCCGCGACATCGCCGACGCCTGCTGGGCCGCTGGCACCGCGCTGGCTGTCCTTCCGGCAGTCTCCTGGGTGATGGCTGCCCTGCGCAGGGGGCGGATCGGCGTCGATGTGATCGCGGTGCTGGCGTTGGCCGGGTCCCTGGCGGTGGGCGAGTACCTGGCGGGTGCACTGATCGGGTTGATGCTGGCGACCGGACGGTGCCTGGAGGCTGCGGCGGAGCGGCGCGCCTCGCACGACCTGCGCTCGCTGTTGGAGCACGCGCCGCGTTCCGCCCGCCGCCGCGACGGCCGGGACGTCACGGTGGTACCGCTGGACAAGGTTGTTCTCGGTGACCTGCTGGTCGTCGGCCCCGGCGAGGTCGTCCCAGTCGACGGTGAGGTCACCGCCGGCCCGGCCGTACTCGATGAATCCGTTCTGACTGGCGAGTCCGCACAGGTGGAGCGTCACGCGGGCGAGACCGTGCGCAGCGGTGTCGTCAACGCCGGAGGCGTCTTCGAGATGAGGGCCACGGCCATCGCGGCGGACAGTACCTACGCGGAAATCGTGCGTCTGGCCCGGCAGGCGGGAGCCGAGCGCGCTCCCACGGTGCGGCTTGCGGAGCGCTACGCAGTTTGGTTCCTTCCTGTGTCGCTGGCCTTGGCGGCCCTCGCCTGGCTGGTCAGCGGATCCGCGACACGGGCCGTGGCCGTCCTCGTCGTGGCCACCCCCTGCCCTTTGCTTCTTGCGACCCCAGTGGCCATCGTCTCCGGCCTGTCGCAGTGCGCTCGGCGGGGCGTCGTCGTCCGGGACGGTGGCGCCCTGGAGCGTTTGGGTCGGGCCCGCACCCTCGTCATCGACAAGACCGGCACTCTGACCGTGGGGCGCCCACGGGTCCTCGAGGTGGTCGGCGCTCCGGACGGCCCGTCGCCGGGCGACGTACTGAGGCTGGCCGCCTCGCTCGACCAGGTGTCGGCCCACGTCCTGGCCGAGGCCATCGTCCGCGAGGCCAGAGCCCGCTCGCTTTCCCTCACACCCCCAGAAGGTGTCACCGAGGAACCCGGGCGCGGGGTCACCGGCACCCTGAGCGGCCATCGCATCATCGTCGGCCGGGCGGGGCTGCCCCCGGCCGACCTGCCCGACTGGGCGCGCGCCGTGGACAACCGGGCCCTGCTGGACGGGGCCGCGACCGTCTGGCTGACCGTGGACAGCGTTCTCTGCGGTGCCCTGCTGCTGCGGGACCCACTGCGCCACGACGCGCCACGCACCATCCGCCGGCTCCGCACGGCAGGTCTGAACCGGCTGCTGATGCTGACGGGAGACCGACCCGAACCCGCTCGTGAAGTCGGCGCGGTCCTGGGCCTCGACGACGTGCGGGCCGGGCAACTGCCCACCGACAAGATCGCCACGGTGCGCGAGGAAAGCGGCCGGGCCGTCACGGTCATGGTCGGTGACGGCGTCAACGACGCCCCCGCCCTTGCCGCAGCCGATGTCGGTGTCGCCATGGGCGCCCGAGGCTCCACATCCGCCTCCGAGGCCGCCGACATCGTCCTCACCACAGACCGTGTGGCGCGCCTCGCGGACGCCATGGAGATTGCCGCCCGCGCCCGTCGCATCGCAGTGCAGAGTGCCGCCGCCGGCATGACGATGTCCCTGGCCGCGATGACCGCCGCCCTCCTCGGATGGCTTCCTCCCGCGCCCGGCGCCCTCCTCCAGGAAGCCATCGACACGGCCGTCATCCTCAACGCGCTCCGCGCCCTGCTCCCCGCACCCGGCACCCGGCCGGCTCTGGAACCGGAGGCGGAGAGTCTCATCCACCGATTCGCCACCGAACACGACGACCTCAGGGACACCCTCGACGCCATCCGGGAAGCGGCCGGCCTGCTCACCACTGACCGCGGCCCCCACGCCCTGACCGCGGTACGCGAGATCGACCGCTTGCTGACGGAGCGCCTGCTCCCTCACGAACACGCCGAGGAACACGAGCTCTACCCTGCACTGAACCGGCAACTCGGCCCGGAGACCACCGCCACGATGAGCCGCGCTCACGCCGAGATCGAGCGTCTTGCCCAGCGCATCGCCGCCCACGTGCGCCTCGCCGTCGAGCAAGGCGGACTGCGGCCGGAACAACTCGACGACCTGCGCGCCTCGTTGTACGGCCTCCACACCATCCTCCGCCTGCACTTCGCCCAGGAGGAGGAGAGCTACTTCTCCTTGGTGTGATCACAGTGCACCGCCTCATCCGACTGGCCTGAGGACACCTGGTCTTAGCTGGGCAGCCACACCGGCGTGCGCTCCGGTCACCGCGCAGGTCCATGTTTTGTGGGGCCCGGGCGTTCGTCTCGCAGTACCGCCAGTCGGCGCCGGTACTCTTCCTCGTCGATCTCGCCGCGGGCGAATCGTTCGGCGAGCACCTGCTCGGGCAACGACCCCGCGTGGCTGTGCACATGCCCGGAGCCGCGGTTCATCGCGCGGACCAGGAGGACAACCAGCGTCAGGAACAGGATCGCGCTACCCGACCCGACGAACCAGCCCCATCCATTCATGCCACGGCGGTTCCAGTAGTACATCGCGGTCACTCCTCGGCACACAACGGTGCGGACGGACCAGCAGGCGGGGGTTCGCGCTGGGCGCGAAGCGGGCCTGTGTGCCCGAGACGACAGATCACGGCAGCTCCGGTACGACCGCCACCGGGCATTGGGCATGGTGGAGCACCACATGTGCCACCGTGCCCAGTTGAAAGCCGCCGTGGCCGCGACGCCGCCGCCCACCGATGATCAAGAGGTCAGCGGCGGCCGAGCAGTTCACGAGGACCCTGCAGGCCAGTCCCTCGACTGGGGATCGGTTCACCCGGACGCCCGGGTGTTCCAGGGCGCTCTCCTGCAACAGGGCGTCGATCAGCATGGACGCCCCCTCCTCGTAGTAGAGGTTGCGACTCCCGGAGAGCAGGGCATGCTCACCGGGTTCATATGCCGGGCGACGCCAGGCACGGACGACGTCAAGGGCGCACTGTCGCGCCTCGGCCTCGCGGAAGGCGAACCGCACCGCCGCGCCGCTCGTCCCCGGTTTCCCGGCCGAGAACGATCCGCCCACGGGCGCGCTCGAATCCCGCTGGGTCACCGCGGATCACGATCACCGGTCCGGGCGAGCGACCGCCACGGTCAGACTGACCGACCCGAGCAACAATCCCTTCAGCCCACCACGTCCACGGCAACCCGTCACCAGAGCCGTGGCGTTGCTGCTTTCGTGCAACAGGGCGACCACCGGATCTTCGGGCACCACATCGCCGAAGACCTTGACCTCCGGGTTGCGGTGCTGAGCGCGCTCCACGCCTCGGCGACGATGTCCTCCGCCCTCGGCATCTGAGGTGACGGGCGCTGAAGGCTGCTCGCGGGCCGGACGCCCTCGTAACGCTCCCGCAAGGACGCGTACACAAGCCACAGCGGCAAGCTGTGCCGGCCGCCTCGTCCGTAGCCCAGTCCACCGCCACGAGGCTGGAATCGGATCCGTCGACGCCGGCCCGGTGAGAGGGTCGATCGGTCCTTTGTCAGCGGCATTCGGCCCAAGTCGTTGCACAAGCCGGCTGCCGACAGAGGAGAGCCCTCCACGCGTCTCCAGCGCGCTCGGCAGGTGAGTGCTCGGCCTTCCCAGGGATCAGCCGAGGTGCCTGTCCGGAGTAACCGGATCCACTTGGTACCGAAAGGGACCGGGTGGCCCTACCGCGGGCGCGCCGCGCGCTCCCACGCTGGACACGTGGCCGTCTCATGGGTCGTGCGGGCGGCACAGCGCACGAGACGGTGCTCCCGCTGGCAACCGACAGAAGCCATGCCCGACGTGGAAGGGAGGCTCCAGTGACCGCACCGACCCTGGACACCTCCGCCGTTGCCGCATTCATCGAGGACGCCACGGCTGCCCCGTCCATGCACAACGCACAACCGTGGAAGTTCCGGTTCCTGCGCAACAGCGGCATCCTGCGGCTGTACGCCGACCTTGAGCGCGAACTCCCGATGACAGACCCCGACGGCCGCAATCTTCATCTGAGCTGCGGTGCCGCATTGCTCAACCTGCGTGTGGCAGCGGTAGCAGCAGGTCGGGAGCCCGCCACCCAGCTCCTGCCCGACGAGTCCGATCCAACGCTGCTCGCCGAAGTGGACCTCACCGGCACCGCGCGCTCCGACAACTCCCTCGCCACGCTCCACCCGGCGATCCGCCGACGCCACAGCAGCCGGTTCCCGTTCCGCGAGGACGACATACCGGACGTCGTAGCAGGGGAGCTGCGTGGGGCCGCCCTCCTCGAAGGCGCTCGGCTGGTCTTCCCGAACGACTGGCATGTGCGCTTGGTACTCGATCTGGTGCACGACGCCGAGGGCCGCGAGTCGCAGACCCCCGGTGTACGTGAGGAGACGGAGCGCTGGGTGCGAATGGAGCCCACGAGCGAGACCACGGCTTGGGACGGGATCCCCGCCGAGGCGTTCGGCCCTGCCCAATGGGGCGCCGAGTCGCCCGTACGCGACTTCGCCGCCGGACGCGCCGTCCCCGGTCGCGGCTGGGCACCGTTCGAAAAGCGACCCCACATCGCCCTGCTGGGTACGGCACAGGACCGGCCGGCGGACTGGCTGCGCGCGGGCCAGGCGCTGGAGCGGGTCTGGCTCCTCGCCACCTTGGACGGCCTCACCGCGTCCCTGACCTCGCAGCCCCTGGAATGGACCGAACTACGGTGGGCAGTGCGCGATCCCACGTCGGCCATGGGATACGTACAGATGGTGATGCGCCTCGGCTACGGTCCCAAGGGTCATCCCACTCCGCGCCGCCCCGTCGCCGATGTGCTCGACATCGTCTGACAGATCACCACCGGCCGGCGGCCGTGCCGTGCGCGGAGCCATGGCGGGGACCTTCGGCCCTTTGCCACTGGACTACTCGGCACCAGCGCACGCGAGCCGGGCGAGGTCGACTGGAGAAGTCAGCGTCCGCTGCCACAGCCGACACAGCGACGGTCCCCCTCACTCGCGGGCAGTGGTTCTCCTTCCCGCAACTGCCCGGTGCTCATGACCAGCGTGAGTGCGGGACACGGAAACACGGAGACGCAACACAAGGAGTGCGGACCATGCAGCACCGGACCATCGCAGAAGTCATGACACACAGCGTCGTCACGGCACGCCCCGACGCGTCCTTCAAGCAGATCGCCCAGCTGTTGAGTGACAACGACATCACCGCGGTCCCCGTGATCGACGCCGAGGGACGTCCCGTCGGCGTCGTGTCCGAGGCGGACCTGCTGCGCAAGGCCGCGAGCCTGCCCGACCCGGACGGCCGGACAGTGGGACGCCGGCTCGGTCTCGAAGAACTGGCACGCGCGAGCGCCGAGACCGCGGAGACAATGATGACCGCGCCCGTAGTGACGGCGAGGCCCGACTGGAACGTCGTCGAGACCGCCCGGACCATGTACCGCAACAGGATCAAGCGGCTTCCGGTGGTCGACGACTCGGGCATATTGGTCGGCATCGTCAGCCGGGCCGATCTGCTGCGACCGTTCCTGCGCAGCGACACGGCCATCAGCGACGAGATCCACCACGACGTCCTGGGAATGACCCTCGGTGTGCCGCCGGGTACTGTGCAGGTCGACGTTCGTGAGGGTGTGGTGACACTGACCGGGCGTGTCGAGCAGAGGACGGACATCCCGGTCATCGAGCGTCTGTGCCGCACCGTTGATGGCGTTGTCGCGGTCCATCAGACGATCGGTTACACCTACGACGACATCGGGTCCGACCTGGAGCCGCCTCGGGTGCGCGGCATGGAAGGCATCGGCCGGGAAACATACGGGCACCGCGGCTGAGGCACTGACGGATCAGCGGCCCGGCCTGTCCGTCGGGTTACACGCCGGTCCTCTGCCCATGATCAGGCAACAACGTTCCACGTCCGGCTCTTTGACGGCGTCCCGACGCAGGACACGACGATGGACACCGCCGTTCTGACACCGCCGGGAGACGGCGGCCACGGGCCGCCCACGTCCGGCGAGCCTGGCGCCGCCCTGCAGAGCGGGCCGATCAGGGAGATCTTCTCCGCGCCAGGCAGTTCCCCTCGCGGTCTCTCGTCAACCGAGGTGGTGGTGCGCCAGGCCCGTTTCGACTCCATCGAAGAAGCCACCGGCGTCACGGACACGGTGGCGCTTCTGCGACTCAACAAGGCGGGAGTCGAGGTCATCGAAACCGCCATCACGCACGAGTCACGGGCAGCGGCCGCACCCTGGCCGAGATCACACTGCCGAACGGTACCGTCGCCGCCACCGTCATCCGCGACGGCCGGCCCACGGTGCCCGGCCCCGATGTGCGTCTCCAGCCGGGCGACGAACTCCTCCTCGTGTCCCGCACAGCGACCGAGAAGGAGATCCACGCCGCCTTCCAGGGACGACATCGACACCACCGCTATGGCGAGGTCACCGGTGCTGGCTGCCGTCGGCCTCGGGCTCTCTTAAGAGCATGGGCGGTTGCTGGTTCGATGTCGCGCGGCGTCCTCGGTCACGAGGCTTTCGAGCGGACGATCACGACGGGACAGTTCGCGTGCTGCGCGACCCGGTGGCTGACGGACCCCAGGAGAGCTCGGGCGAAACCGCCACGCCCATGGCTGCCGACAACGAGGGCCTCGGCCCCCTCGGACGCCCGCAGCAGCACGTCGGCAGGGTTGCCGCGCACCAGAAGTGCCCTGACCGAAGAGGCTCCCTCGGCGCCAAGGACGTCCCTCAGCTCCTGGACCAACCCTTGCCGGGCGTTGTCCTCGTCCAAAGCGGTGTCCACGACCGGGGCGGACCAGCCGTATGTACCCGGTAGCTCCCACGCGGCCACGGCATCGACCCTCCCGCCGACCAGGCCGGCGTACCGGACAGCCCATCGCAGCGCCGCGTGCGAGGACGCAGACCCATCGACGCCCACCACGACACGCGGCCCCAAGACCTCCTCGTCCACCCGTCCCACCTCTCTTGCGGCCCTTTCCTCGGTGCAGCTCATCCACCCCCTCGCCTCTACGCTGCGCGACGCCACGGCGGCCCGCCACGGGAAACGGCCGCAGGCATGGCATATGGGTGCGGTCTCTGTTCTGGACATGTGCACAGGGTGGGCCGTACCTCCCCAGCCCAGTGGGCCTACCGGCCCTTGGCAGTGTGCAGCGGAGCGGAAGACTGGAGGTGACGGTGCACGACGGCCGTGGCAGCCGTGCACCGCTGGAGGAGGGCCCGGTCCGAGCGGTCAGCAGCGGAGCCCGGGCGTGTCTGGGCGGGGGGAGGACGCAGCCGAGCCCCCGAGCAGGTCTCTGGGTCCATTCGCGGACGCATGCTTTCGCGCCGATCATGAGAGAGAGCAGTACGTGCACCGGACGACGCGGGGGCGAGGAAGGCATCGCCATGACGCAGGACGTCATCGCCAAGACAGCGCCGGTTCCCGTAAGCCCGGTCCTCACCGACTATGAGCGGGCGTACGCCGGGTTCAGCTGGACCGCGGCACGCGAGCGGCTGTCAGGGCTGCCGAAAGGCGGTCTGAACATCGGGTACGAGGCCGTGGACCGTCACGTGGAGGAGGGCCGGGGAGACAGGGTGGCGTTGCGCTGTGTGCGCCGGGACGGGACGGCCGAGTCGGTCTCATACGCGCACCTCGCGCGGCGGACGAACAGATTCGCCCAGGTGCTGCGGACCCTCGGCGCGGCCCGCGGCGATCGTGTGTTCACCTTGCTGGGCCGCTGTCCCGAACTCTTCACGGTGGTTCTGGGCACGCTCAAGAACACGTCCGTGCTGTGCCCGCTGTTCTCGGCCTTCGGGCCGGACCCTGTTGCCCAGCGCATGCGCTTGGGCAACGCCCGCTTCCTGGTCACCACCGAAGAGCTGTATCTGCGCAAAGTCGCCCCGGTGCGGAACGGCCTGCCAGAACTTGATCACGTTCTGATCGTCGGTGACCGCAGCCAGGGCCTTCCCGGGACCCTCTCCTTCGACCTGCTGATGGCGAGCGCCGACGAGGACTTCGCCGTGCCGCCCACCGACCCCGACGATATGGCGCTGCTGCACTTCACGAGCGGCACCACCGGCGCGCCCAAGGGCGCGATGCATGTGCACGAGGCGGTCGTCGCCCACCACGTCACGGCCGCGTACGCGCTGGACCTGCATCCGGACGACAGGTACTGGTGCACCGCGGACCCCGGCTGGGTCACGGGCATGTCGTACGGGATTATCGCTCCGCTGACGCACGGCGTGACGGTCGTCGTCGACGAGGGCGACTTCGACGTGCGCCGCTGGTACGGCATCCTCGCCGAGGAGCGGGTCACGGTCTGGTACACAGCACCCACCGCCCTGCGGATGCTGATGCGGGCAACACCCCGGCAGGGCCCGTACGACCTGCCGCGTTCATTCGACCTCTCGGCTCTCCGGTTCATCGCGTCGGTCGGCGAGCCACTCAACCCGGAAGTGGTGCTGTGGGGCCGGGATGTGCTGGGGCTCCCGGTGCACGACAATTGGTGGCAGACGGAGACGGGCTGCATCGTCATCGCCAATCTGGCGGCTTGTCCGCTCAAGCCCGGCTCGATGGGCCGCCCCCTGCCGGGCATGACCGCGACCGTCCTGGCGCGCACGCCCGACGGCAAGGTCTGGCGCTCGCCCGAGGGCCACGTCCGAGAGGTCGAGCAGCCGAGCCAGGAGGGGGAACTGGCGCTGCGACCGGGCTGGCCGTCGATGTTCCGCGGCTATCTGCATGACGAGGACCGGTACGCGGCCTGCTTCACCGACGGCTGGTACCTGACCGGCGACATCGTACGCAAAGATGCGGACGGGTACTTCTGGTTCGTGGGCCGCGGAGACGATGTCATCAAGTCCGCCGGCCACCTCATCAGCCCGTTCGAGGTGGAAAGCGCGCTGCTGGAGCATCCGCAGGTCGCGGAGGCGGGGGTGATCGGTCGCCCGGATCCCACCGCCGGCGCGATCGTGAAGGCCTACGTGTCTCTGCGCCCGGGCATCGAGCCGGGCGACGACGTCCGGCGTGACCTCCTCGCCTTCGCCCGCCGCAAACTGGGGCCCGCGGTGGCTCCCCGCGAGATCGCCTTCGACCAGAACCTCCCGCACACCAGGAGCGGCAAGGTCATGCGGCGACTGCTGCGGGCGCGCGAACTCGGCCTGCCGGAAGGCGACATCTCGACCCTGGAAGCACCCGAGGCCCCAGCGTCGCCGGTCTCACGAAGCGCGCCGGACGCCGCCGCTCACCCTGAAACCCCGGAGCACCCGTCATGAGCACCACTCGCGGGAAGGCCGCCGAAGCCGCCCGCCACGGCACGCACCCGGACGCCGCGGCCAAGCACCGTCGTGACCTGCTGGCCTCCATGCTGCTGATCCGCCGCTTCGAGGAGCGCTGTGTCGAGCTGTACAGCGCCGCGAAGATCCGGGGCTTCGTGCACCTCTACATCGGGGAGGAAGCCGTGGCCGTCGGCGTGCTCCAGGCCCTCGATGCGGCCGACGCCGTCGTCTCCACGTACCGCGAACACGGCCACGCCCTCGCCCGCGGAGTACCCACCGACGCAGTCATGGCGGAGATGTACGGCAAGGCCACGGGGTGCAGCCGCGGACGAGGCGGTTCCATGCACCTGTTCGACGCAGGCCGCCGCTTCTACGGCGGCAACGCGATCGTCGGTGGCGGCATCCCCCTCGCCGCCGGGCTCGCCCTCGCCGAGAAGATGGGTGGCGGACCGGGCGTCGTGTGCTGTTTCTTCGGCGACGGCGCCTTCGCCGAAGGCGAGTTCCACGAGACCGCGAACCTCGCCGCCCTGTGGGGTCTGCCGCTGCTGCTCACCTGCGAGAACAACCTCTACGCAATGGGCACGCCCCTTCACGTCGAGCACGCACAGACCGACCTGGCCCTGCGCGCCGCCTCGTATGGCATGCCTTCCTGGGCCGTGGACGGCATGGATGTCCTGGCCGTCGAGGAGGCGGCCCACCGTGCGGTGGAGGGGATCAGGGCAGGGCACGGCCCGCACTTCCTGGAACTGCGCACCTATCGCTTCCGCGCCCACTCCATGTACGACCCGGACCGCTACCGCGACAAGGCCGAGATCGAACGCTGGCGCGAGCGTGACCCACTGGTGCTGCTCGGCGAGGGGATGAGGGCGGCGGGCGAGCTGGACGACAGGTCGTACGCCGAACTGGACCGGCACGCCACCGAGGAGGTCTCCCGCGCCGTGGAAGCCGCCGAGGCGGCCGCGGTCGAGCCGGTCACCGACCTCCTGCGATATGTCAGCACCGACACCGGCGACCTGCCGGAGGCACACTGATGAAAGCCGTCACGACAACGTACCGTGAGGCTCTGCGCGACGCCCTGCGAGAGGCGCTGACGTCCGACGAGCGGGTCTTCCTTCTGGGCGAGGATGTCGGCAAATACGGCGGGGCCTTCGGTGTCAGCCTGGGTCTGGTCGAGGAGTTCGGCCCCGACCGGGTACGCGACACTCCGCTGTCCGAGTCGGCGTTCGTCGGCACGGGCATCGGCGCGGCCATCGGAGGCATGCGACCCATCGTCGAGATCATGACGGTCAACTTCAGCCTGCTGGCGCTCGACCAGATCCTCAACAACGCCGCCACACTGCGGCACATGTCCGGCGGGCAGCTCTCGGTGCCGATCGTCATCAGGATGACCACCGGCGCCGGACGACAGCTCGCGGCCCAGCACTCCCACAGCCTGGAGGGCTGGTACGCCCATATCCCCGGCATCCGGGTGCTCGCGCCCGCGACGCTGGAGGACGCGCGCAGCATGCTCGCCCCCGCGCTCGCCGACCCGGACCCTGTGGTCATCTTCGAACACGGATCCTTGTACAACGTCTCCGGCGAACTCGCCGTCGCCGACGGCTCCCTGGACATCTCCTCGGCGGCCGTCCGCCGCCGGGGGGACGACGTCACACTGCTCGCCTACGGGGGTTCGCTGCCCAAGGCCCTTTCCGCGGCTGACCTCCTGGCCGCCGAGGACATCAGCGCCGAGGTCGTGGACCTCCGTACCCTGCGGCCCCTCGACGACAGCACCATCATGGCCTCCGTGTCCCGGACGCATCATGCAGTCGTCGTCGACGAGGGCTGGCGCACCGGCAGTCTCGCCGCCGAGGTTTCCGCCCGGATCACCGAGCAGGCCTTCTACGAACTCGACGCTCCGGTCGCGCGGGTGTGCAGCGCCGAGGTCCCGATTCCCTATGCCAAGCACATGGAGGAGGCGGCCCTGCCGCGGGCGGATGTCATCACCGCCGCAGCCCGTGAGGCGGTGGGGCGTCGTGGGTGAGTTCACCATGCCGTCTCTGGGCGCGGACATGGAGGCGGGCACCCTCCAAGAGTGGCTAGTCGCACCTGGCGACAAGGTGTCGCGCGGCGATGTGATCGCGGTCGTCGAGACCGACAAGTCCTCCGTCGAGATCGAGTGTTTCGAGTCGGGGACCGTCGGCCGCCTTCTGATCTCGCCCGGTACCAGGGTTCCCGTGGGTGCGCCTCTGGCTCTCATCGAAGCCGCGGAGGCGGCCAAGGCGGGAGCGCGGGCTCAAGTGGACGAAGGCACTCGGGCTGGGGCGGCTGCCCGGCCGGTCTCCGGCCCGCCCCCGGGGAAGCAGGCCAAGGGCAGGGCGCCTGGCAGGCGCAAGGCCCCGGCCCACGCACAGCGGCCGACGGCCCGAAGGCCGTCGGAAGGTGTACCACCGCCCGCCACCGCGACGGCTTCGGATCCCGCCGTGATCCATGCCGAAGCCGGGCCGCTGGTGCGGCACCTCGCCGGCGAGCGGGGTATCGACCTGTCGACGGTCCACGGCAGCGGACCCGGCGGCAGGATCACTCGCACCGATGTCGAGCGCGCCGCTACCGGTGGCAGTCGGCGTGTGCGCGCCACGCCCTACGCTCGGCGTCTCGCGCGAGAGCTGCACGTCGACCTCGGCATGCTGCACGGCACCGGTGAGGACGGTGCCGTGCGGGCGGCCGACGTGAAAGAGGCGGTGCACACTCGGGCCGCAGCTCCGCCCACACCTGCCGCCCCCGAAGCCCTACTTCCCTCGAAGGTGCCGCTCGGGGCCGAGACGGCCCCGCCGGCGTCAGCAGCGATCCGCCGGGCGATCGGCGAGCTGATGAGCCGCGCCAAGCGGGAGATCCCGCACTACTACCTCGCTACGACCATCGACATGAACGCGGCGCTCGCTTGGTTGCGCGCGCAAAACCGGGAGCTGCCGGTGGGAGAACGGATGGTGCCCGCCGCTCTGCTGCTCAAGGCGGTGGCCGCCGCTGCCCGGGAAGTCCCCGACATCAACGGTTTCTGGCAGGACGGAGGGTTCGTCCCAGGCCACGGTGTGCACCTCGGTTTCGCCGTGTCACTGCGCGACGGGGGGCTCGCCGCGCCGGTCATCCACAACGCGGACTCCCTGACTCCCCTGGAGCTGATGGCCCGGCTCAAGAACCTTGTCCAGGGCGCCCAAAGGGGACGGCTGCGCGGTTCGGAGATCACAGGCAGCACTCTCACGGTCACCAGTCTCGGCGACCAGGGCGTCGAAGTGGTCTACGGCGTCATCCATCCGCCCCAGGTGGCCCTGGTCGGGTTCGGCGCCGTGGTCGAACGCCCTTGGGCCGACCACGGCATGGTCGGGGTGCGCTCAGTCGTGACGGCCACCCTCTCCGCCGACCACCGAGCCACCGATGGCGCCGTAGGAGCCCGGTTCCTGACCACTGTCGACCGCTTGCTGCAGAAACCCGAGGACTTGTGATGGATCGAAGCGAGGCCCTGACCGTCGTCGAGGAAGCAATCACTCGGGTGGTGCCCGGCGCCGACGTCACCCACCTGGACCCGGACGCCCCGTTCCGCGATGCCCTCGAATTCGACTCGCTCGACTTCCTCAGCTTCGTGGAGCTCCTCTCCGAGCGCACCGGGCTGGGCATCGGCGAAGACGACTACCCCCAGCTGACGACCTTGAACGCCAGCACCGCCTTCCTGGTCTCCCGGACTGCATGACTCTGTGGCCAGTCGTCCGGCTTTGGATGACGAGCCGAGCGTCGAGAAGTGAGCTCGCATGGACGCCGCCATTCCCTCACAATGTGGCTATATCCGACGTGCTTTACGTACGAGATGCCGGTGCGTGGAGTGCCGGTCTCGGACTCGGTTGGCCGGACAGGACGGTCTCGGGAGCACTGATCGCCAGGGCAGCTCACCTGCAGTCGACGGGTTCCTGACACGGCGACACGATGACCACGACTGGCTGTCAGGACCCGAAAGGGGAACGCGGAAATGCACCACCGAACGGTCGGAGAGCTCATGACCCGGCAGGTCGTCCGGGCACGGCGTGACATGCCGTTCAAGGAGATCGTCAAGCTGCTGGCAGAGA
This sequence comes from Streptomyces sp. CA-106110, assembly GCF_050936285.1. Classification (NCBI taxonomy): domain Bacteria; kingdom Bacillati; phylum Actinomycetota; class Actinomycetes; order Kitasatosporales; family Streptomycetaceae; genus Streptomyces; species Streptomyces sp. CA-106110. Next base: position 63,571 of record NZ_JBNJNB010000001.1, read on the forward strand.
ACGACGTCACCGCCGTACCCGTGGTGGACGAACTGGATCGGCCCATGGGCGTGGTGTCCGAGGCAGACCTGCTGCGCAAGTGCGCGGATCAGACCGACCCGTCCGGCCGGACACCGATTCCGCATCTGGAGGCGTGGGAGCAGGCCAAGGCCGAGGGCGCCAGGGCCGAGGAACTGATGTCGGCTCCTGCGGTGTGCGCGCGCCCGGAGTGGAATGTGGTCGAGGCGGCCCGCCTGATGGAGGTGCACAACGTCAAAAGACTTCCGGTGGTGGATGAGACGGACCGGCTGCAGGGCATCGTCAGCCGCAGCGACCTACTGCGGATCTTCCTGCGTCGCGACGACGCCATCCACGACGAGATCACCGGCGATGTGCTGTGGCGGACGATGGGCCTGGCGCCTTCGGAGGTAACCGTCGAGGTACACGAGGGACAGGTCACCCTCGGCGGCTCTGTCGAGTTCAAGAGTCTGATCCCCGTCATCGAGCGGCTGTGCCGGAGCGTTGACGGCGTGGTCTCCGTCTCGGAGCACATCACGCACGGGACCGACGACGCCCGGCGTCCCCCCATCGGCATGTGAGACATCGGGGTCTGGGTACGGAGCAGGGTTGGAGCAACGGCACGCGGCCCTGGAAGACGAACCCGGTTGGCATAGAGCCAGCCGGGCCACGAGGCCTCGAGGCCGAGGCAACCACCCGCCGCACTGCGCCGGGCCGGCCGAAGCCGCTGTCAACCGTGCGTGCTGTCTGTCGCCGTCCCGCCCTGACTGAGTCGAGCCACGTATGGGGAGCCGATCATGCCGCTGCATCAGAGGGACGCGTCCGCGCTGCGGGCCGGTACCGGACTCGATGCTCCTTCACTCCCGCGCGCTGAGGTACGCGAGACCCACACCGCGATCGTGTTCTTCGTCGGTGATCGCGCCTACAAGCTCAAGAAGCCGGTCGATCTAGGGTTCCTGGACTACACCACTGCGGCCGCTCGCCGAGTCGCCTGCGACCGCGAAATCACTCTCAACCGCCGCTTCGCCCCCGACGTCTACCTGGGCCTGGGAGAGATCCGCAGCCCGGACGCGGAGGAACCCGAACCGCTCGTCGTGATGCGCCGCATGCCGGCTGACCGCCGCCTCTCTCAGCTGATACGAGAAGGAGCCGCCGTCGATAACGTACTCCGGGCCGTCGCCCGGCAGCTTGCCACCCGTCACGCAGACGCGCCCCGCAGCCGGGAAGTGGACGAACAAGGCACGCGGGACGCGCTGTCCTCGCGTTGGGAAAGCAGCTTCGCACAGGTCCGGGCCATGGCTGACAACGGCGCTCTGCCCGACGGTGTAGCTGAGGTAGAGCGGCTGGTGCGCCGCTACCTCGCCGGCCGCAAGCATCTGTTCGACACCCGCATCGAGCAAGGGCGGATCGTCGATGGCCACGGCGACCTGCTCGCTGAAGACATCTTCTGCCTGGACGACGGTCCCCGCGTCCTGGACTGTCTGGAGTTCGACGACCACCTTCGCTACGTCGATGGCCTCGACGACGCTGCATTCCTCGCCATGGACCTGGAACAGCTCGGTGCCCCGGAGGCTGCGGCCTACTTCCTCGCTCAGTACAGCGAATACTCCGGCGACCTCGCGCCCCCTTCCCTGTGGCATCACTACGTCGCCTATCGAGCGTTCGTCCGGGCCAAGGTCTCCCTGATCCAGGCACGCCAAGGCGCTCTCGACGCCGAGGCGGCGTCCCGGCGACTGGTCACGACGACGCTACGTCATCTGCGTACCTCGGCAGTCGGTCTGACGCTCGTCGGTGGCCTTCCCGGCAGCGGGAAGTCCACCCTTTCCGGCGCACTGGCCGATCGCCTGGGCGTCACGCTGCTGAGCAGTGACCGCCTCCGCAAGGAGCTGGCGGGTATCCGGCCGGAGGAGTCCGCGGCAGCCGGCTACGGCGAGGGGCTGTACACAGCCGAGTGGTCGGACAAGACCTACTCGACCCTCCTCGACCATGCGTCCGTGCTGCTGTCCTCCGGCGAGTCCGTGGTCCTGGACGCCACCTGGTCCGATGCGAGACAGCGCGAAGCCGCCGTGCGTGTGGCCGAGCGCACCGGCGCAGACCTGGTGGCCCTGCACTGCCAGGCTCCTTGGGACGTGTCGGCAGCTCGCCTGAACGCCCGCGCCCCCGGAGCATCGGACGCCGACCTCGCCGTGGCCACCGTCATGGCATCCAAAGAGCCGCTGTGGCCGGAGGCCGTCACGATCGACACCAGCGGCCCCTTGGAATCCTCGGTCGTCCAGGCGCTGGCTGCCGTACGCCCATGGGGCACCGGTCAGGCACCCGTGTTCCGCCGCCCCTATATGGAGGCGGACTGAGAAGAGAAACGGCAACGCGCCCGCCACGCGGGAACCCACCGCCGGGCCGTCGCTGCGGCCATCCGGGCGCCCCCGGGGTACGAGCAGCCGCTGCGATGTGCGGCATCCCGGTGGATGCTGACAGCGGTGCCGGTCATCGCCGGCGCCCCGGCCGAGGGGCTCGTGCCTTCTCCGGCTGGCACGGGACCTCCACAGGCCCGCGCAGAGGTTCTGCCTACGCATCGTCCCGACGAGGATCAATGGGCTCGGTGCCCGGCTGCGGTCGGTCCTTGACAGCCCTGTCGTCGATGCCATAGTCGATCAACGGTCTGACTGTGACCACGCCGTCCACGCCGTTGGCGAGCCGTTCGGCGATCTGGGCGGTACTGCGCCTCTCGACCTCGCCGCGCAAGGTGACGACACCATCGTGAACCTGGACCTGCACCTCCTGTCCGCTCAGCCGCAGTATCGCTGTCAGTACTTCGTCGCGTATCTCCTCGCGGATCTCCTCGTCGGGGCGCAGGAAGACTCGCAGGAGGTCCGGGCGGCTGACGATGCCGACGATGTGGTCTGCCTCGTCCACGACCACCAGTCGCTTGACGTGGTGGCGGTCCATCTCACGGGCCGCCTGGGCGACCGGCCAGTCGGCGTGAGCGGTGGCCACAGGGGTGGTCATCAGCCCTGCGGCGTTCTCCGCGCGTGCCTTGGTCTTCTCGTGCGGCCACCCGGGAGGTGTTGCCTGCCCACCCATCTCGGACGGTCCGACTTGCTTGCGGAGCAGATCGGCTTCCGACACCAGCCCCATCGGCGCACCATGCTCGTCGGCCACGGGCACTGCGCTGATGCCGTGGCTGGACAGGACGGACGTGATCTCCTTGAACGATGTCTCCGGGCGAACCGTGACGACATCGCGTGTCATCACTTCGCTGACGGTGCTGTGCTGGGTGGTCATCGTCATGTCTCCTTCCCGCCTGCGCGTCGTGCGTCGTGCGTCGGACGATGTTCGCCCCCTGCCTTCCACTGTGCTTCGTAGGTGCGGCCGGGTCCACCAGGTGCACGGTCCGGCGGGCTGCTGCAGTCGGTGCTCCCGACTCCTACAGCACCTGGGAATTCCCCATGCGCAGGCAACGTTCTTTTGAATACGAGGACATGAGGCGCGAGGGCAGCGGAGAGATACCGTGCACCGCGTAATTGGGACCCACAAGAAGTGGGTGGTCCTCCTCTTCCCTACTCTTCTTCGCGCCCCGCTCGGCCAAGGCGCACTGCGGCATGGTGTTCTTGCTCACAGACGGGGGCGAGCGGCATCAACCGAACAGACGCCGAACCCGTAGGGTGTCGACGCGTCGCCACCCGGTCCTGGGCAGGAACAGGCACCCGTCCTCGGCATACCGGCTCCCACGATCCCTGCCCCGCGCCGCCCGGTGGGACGGCAGCTTCGCACCACACGTGGCTCGTTCAGCCCTGCTCCCGGCTTCGGGGTGGTGCCTGGTCACCGCTCCTCCCGGCTCGCGCGCCAGCCGAGTTCTTCCACGACGATGGCCTGATGTTCCGGCCCTCCCACGATTCCGTCTGCGAAACGCAGTACGTCACCTACCTGTGGCTGCATCCTCGCCCCTTCCTGGTCGCCTCCCCGCCTGTACCTGACGCTGCTCAGCATCCCGACGGTGACACGCGCCGTGGCTCACGTCCCGTCGCATAGCGTCGGCACCGCCTGCCTTCCGCGACTACTCCTCCATCAAGCGTGCCCCTCGGAGCAGAAGTGAAGTTGGGCCGATCGGGCACTCATGGGGGACCTGGGGCCCATCGGACCGGGTTTGCGGCGCGCCGGGCTGGAAGAACGGCACGTCGAGCCTCCAGGAGGCCACGTCAAGGCGCCTCGAGCACTACCGAGCAGCAGACAACGGGCTCGAGTGAGGGTCGGACCGGCTCATGCGCAGGCTCCGTCCGCTGGTGAGGGCCATCTCGACGCGTCTTCGTGGCCGTCGGCGCGCGTTCGAGCAAGCCGCAGCTCGCGGCCACCTACTCGCCGGCGGGGCCGATGTGGCGGCCCGTGAGGCGCGTGGGCTGGATCGATACCCACATCTCGCGTTGGCCCCCGGCCCACGGCTTGGTATGGGCTCGTTCAGCCAGCCGGCGTACGGCGTCGGGCTGCGAAACGATGCTGGCCGGGCCTACGACGAGCACGCTCCAACCCTGGCTCATGGCCTCGTCGACTTGATCGACTTCGAAGGCGACGTCCGTTCCCGCGGCCGCCGCGGGGGCCGAGCCAGGGGCAGTACGGAAGACGATCGCGCCGTCGACGACCTCGTAATTTACCGGGATGATCGCCGGGCCGTCCGGGGTAGACACCGCAACGCGCCCCACACCGTGGCTGGCAAGCCGGACGCGGCATTCGTCGAAACTCAGAGGCCGAAGCTCGGGGTGGAGGAGCACCTGGCCCTGGCCGGGCGGCGCCTCGATGCCGACTCCGCGCAGGGACGCGACGGTGGTGCCCAAGGCGCCGGCCAGCCTGCCGAGGGTCGCCAGACTCGGGTCGGCCAGCCGTTCTTCGAGATGGGCGAGGTAGTCGGGCGCCATGCCGGCCCGATCGGCGAGCTCCTCGCGGGACAGCCCTTGCCGCCTGCGTTCGGCCACCACGCGTCGACCGATGGCGCCAGCGCCGCCCGTCACTTCAGGGGGCGTCACCGTGACGCCGCCACCGGCTTCATCCATGCGATGCCCGGAAGGCGCGTGGAACCTGCCGGGCTCGGGCTCGAGGTGACGGACGTGCGCATCGGGCCCGGGGAACATGAGCGTCACCTCACCCGTGTCCGACCAGCGCACGTCGTAAGGAGGTGTTCCGTCCTCGTGGTGGAGTCCGACGATCTCGCCGTCGCGCCTGGCAGCACCGGTCCCCGGACTCTCGATGACGAGTTGGTCACCGAGATGAGCTCGCATGATCGCCACCATCTCCTCACCATGATGCTCTAGCCAACGTGCCACGTACGGCGTGCCGCCGCACGGGATGCGACTCCGGATCCGCGGAGCAGGGAGAACGCAGCACCCTCATGCAGCACCCTTCGCATGCGACCCCAGAGCTTTGGAGGTACTCCTCGTATGAGACGTCGCCGTGTGGCGGCGTGCTGGCCTCCGACGATGGAGGACGGCAGTGATCTGAACGTGCCTTCAGCTTCCTACGAAACGGAGGCGGTCTCCATGAAGCCGGTCGTCACCGTCGGCCTGGACGGTTCACCGGAGAGCCTGACCGCTGCCCGCTGGGCCGCCGACGAAGCCGAGCGGCGGGGACTCACACTGCGCCTGCTGCACGCCTGGCCGTCGCTCGCGCCGGAACCGGTCCATGTCCCCTCGGAGATCGACCAGAACTATTGGGCAAAGCGACTCGTGCACAACGCACAGGCTGAACTTCAGAAGCGCCACCCCCGCCTCACCGTAGTCGGTGACCTGGTGGCCGACGACGCCCAGCACGCGCTGCTGCAAGCGGCGTCGGAGTCCGAGATCACTGTGCTCGGTTCGCGGGGGCTGGAGCTACTCGAAAGCTACTTCATGGGCGACATCAGTATGCCCGTCGTGGCACAGGCCAAGCAGCCGGTGGTCCTGGTCCGGGCCGCGACAGACAAAGAAATGCCGGCGCCCACTGCTCATGCGGCAGGCCATGTTGTGGTGGCGCTGAAACTGCACGGTCCCTGCGACGACCTGCTCGACTTCGCCTTTCACTCCGCCGCGGCACAGGGCGTGCCGCTACGTGCCGTCCACGGCCGAAGCCTGCCTCTCCATGCACACGCGCCCTGGGGCGCGAACCACGACATCACTGAGAACATGAGGCAGGACGCACGGAAGCATCTGAACCAGGCCCTGCGCCCCTGGCGCGAAAAGTATCCGCACGTGGAGGTGGCCGACAGCATCCGTCTCGAAAGTCCCGCGAGGGCGGTTGTAGAGGCCGCCGATGGCGCCGGGATACTGATCGTCGGCCGACGCAGACACCATCCCGTGCTGGGACCCCCTCTCGGCCCTGTGGCGGAAGCTGCCATCCATCACGCACGCTGCCCCGTCGCCGTCGTCCCGCACGACTGAGCTGTGCCCGGCCGAGCTTGTGGACACCGCCCTGGTCTCGCCGACTGGAGTGGCGCGCCACTGCTGCCACAGGGACGGTGGGAAATGGGAGTCAAGCGCGAACGGGCAGGTACATGATGAGGAACAAAGCAGCGCCCGCTCCACGTGTCGTGGTGGGTGTCGACGGCTCAGAGCCGTCAAAGGCAGCCCTCCAGTGGGCGGTCGCCCAGGCGAAGCTGATCGGCGGCGTGGTCGACGCGATCATTGCCTGGGACTTGCCGACGGCCTGGTACGGCCTGGCGCCGCCCGTAGACACGAAACCAGCTGACTACCAGGTTCAGGCGTGCAAGATCCTGGACCGGGCGATCGACGAGGCCCTCGGACCGGGACCGGGACGGCCGGTCGAGCTCCGCCCCATCTCGTCCCACGGACACCCGGCCGCGGTGTTGCTCGAAGCCGCCGCTGGAGCAGAGCTGCTGGTCGTAGGCAACCGTGGGCATGGGGGATTCAAGGAGGCGCTGCTGGGCTCGGTCGGCCAGCACTGCGTGCAGCACGCCCCGTGCCCCGTCGTGGTGATCCGCGGATCCGGCGGAGCCTGAGTCTCGCGACGCCGACGCCAATCGAATCGGAAAGCCGGCCGGCCGGTCGGTCACTGACGCGGGATGGGTGGCCGGCGCAGTCAGGCCCGCGTCACCGTGGAGTGCAGCGCACGGTTCACCGTCATCAGAAGCCCCATCCCCGCCCTACTGCCGTCAGGGCCGGGTGAGGCGCCGCTGTTCCGCGGCAGGCTGTTCATGTGGGGGACGAACGGTCGGCGTAGCGCAACAGTATGCCCGCCCTTGTGCAGACGCAGCTGCTCCTCGGGCACCAGAACCAGTTCGGCCCTCGTGCTCACGAGGGCCGGGGTCAGGGCCGCGTCGGCGCGCTCCTCGCGAACGTCCTGCACACCGTAGGAGCACAGTTCCTGTTCAGCGAAGGCGAGTCGGCACGGGCCCGGCACGACCCACAGGCGCAGGCCCGGCTCGGGATGGTCGTTGAGGCAGGGTGCTTTGACCTGGTTGCACTGCAGGGCTGATGCGACGGCGGGGGAAGTCTTCGGCGATCTTTGTTGCGAGCCACCGGAATTGTGGGGGGGTCGAGACGGTGACATCATCGGCCCTGTTTCGCTGGTCAATGCGTCGACGGCGGCGATGATGGGTCCGGGTCCGTGGGAGTCGACGAGTTCCACGAACGCTGCAGGCCACGGCGGACGGAATCGTGCTCGGCGTAGTCCTGAAGCTCGACCCGTGAGGTGAAGGCAACAAGTTCGGGGTGAGGCGGTCTCGTGACGGCGTCCGTCAGAACAGTGGTCATCGGAATCGGCAATGAGTTCCGGCGGGACGATGGTGTCGGGCACGCACTGATCGCGCTGCTGAGGGAGCGCGCCGTGGCCAGACCGCTGCCGCCGGGCACCGTGGTGCAGGAGTGCGACGGTGATCCTGGGCGACTGATCGGGCTGTGGGAGGCCACCGGTCTGGCTGTTGTCGTGGACGCCTGCTTCCCCTCTCCCGCATGTCCTGGCCGCATTCACCGGTGGGGCCCCGCGCCGGACGCTCTTCTGCGCCGTGCCGGCGCTGGACGCCACAGCACGCACAGGTTCGGTCTGGCCGAGACGGTCCATCTCGCCCGGGGCCTGGGGCGAGGTCCTCGCCGTTTCATCGTCTATGCGGTCGAAGGCGCCGACCGGTCCCAGGGCACAGGGCTGACGCCCCCGGTGGCCGAGGCGGTACGGCCGCTGGCGGAGCGCATCGAGGAGGAGATCGTGCGGCACGCCGAGGCCGCGCGACACAGACCTTCCGCGGATTGACGCGCACCCCCCACGGCGCCCGGCTCAACGAACCCGGCGTCTGCTGCACCCACCTGGGGGACATCGACCCTCCGGTTTGACCGTGCATCAATCGAATTTGATGGTCAGTCAGTACTCTGCGTTCGGGCCGCCCAATGCGGAGGCGTCGTAGACCGATGCCGTTGCCCAGTCCCGACCCGGAGGCCAGGATCGAGAGGAACGAGGATGACCGACCCAGAGAACGCGGGAGCGGCCACTGACCGGCAGCTCGAGGCGGTACTCGACCGGGACGGTCTCGACGCACTGGTGCGTGTCCTCAGGCGGCGCGGCCGTACGGTGATCGGCCCCACGGTTCGTGACCGGGCCATCGTGCTCGCCGAACTGGACTCCGCCGACGATCTGCCGCACGGCTGGGGAGTCGAGCTGGAGGCGGGGCGGTATCGCATCCATCGCAGGACGGATACCGCCATTTTCGCGCACAGTGCGGGGCCGCAATCCTGGAAGTCGTTCCTCCACCCCGAGCGTGTCCGCCAGTGGACCGCCGACCGGGGCGCCGACGGCGGGCTCACAGTGCGCGAGGAGAGATCGGAGAGCGTGTCGTACGCGTTCCTCGGGGTGCGGGCCTGCGATCTGCGGGCCATCCGCATTCTGGACCGTGTGATGATCGGCGGCCGGTTCCCGGACCCCGCCTACGGCTCCCGCCGCACGGGGGCCTTCCTGATCGCTGTCGAGTGCACGGAGCCAGGGGCCACCTGCTTCTGCGTCTCCATGGGCACGGGACCGGCCGTGGACACCGGCTACGACCTCGCCCTCACCGAAGTGCTGGACGAGGGCGGCCACCGGTTCCTGTGCCGCAGCGGCAGCGAGGAGGGCGCCGCCGTGCTTGCCGAACTCCCGCGGCGGACGGCCGATGACACCACCCGCACCGCGGCCGTCGAAGCCGTACAAGGGGCCGCCGAGCACATGGGCCGCTCAATGCCACCTGTCGACCTGCACGCCCTGATGCGCGACACCCTGGAGGCCGACCGCTGGGACGACGTCACCGCCCGCTGCCTGAACTGCGGCAACTGCACGATGGTCTGCCCCACTTGTTTCTGCACCACTACCGAGGACGTCAGCGATCTGACCGGTGACCACGCCGAGCGCTGGCGCCGCTGGGACTCCTGCTACGACCTCGACTTCACCCTGCTGCACGACGGCCCGGTCCGGGCGAGCAAGCGAAGCCGCTACCGGCAGTGGCTGACCCACAAGATCGGCACCTGGCACGACCAGTTCGGCAGCACCGGATGCGTCGGCTGCGGCCGCTGCATCGTGTGGTGCCCCACCGGCATCGACCTTACCGAAGAGGCGCACGCCCTCCACCGGGAGGCCACGGAGAAGAGGGCCTGAATATGAACGCGCGGACGGACTGCGGCCCATGACGGGGCTGCTCGCGTCGCTACCGGTGGAACACCGCGAACAGCTCATGGGACTCGCGCACGAAGTCGAATACCCCAGTTCCAACCGGCTCTTCGAGGAAGGTGGGGAGGCCGACCGCTTCTGGATCATCCGCACGGGAACGGTAGCGCTCGACATCCAAATTCCCGGCCGCGGCCGCGCCGTCGTCGAAACCATCGGCCCGGGTGCCCTGGTGGGCTGGTCATGGCTGTGCCCGCCCCGCCAGTGGCACCTGGGAGCCGAGACCCGAAGCCCCGTGTCCGCCTGGGAGTTCCAGGCCACAGCGGTCCGCGACCTCTGCACCACCCACCCGGCGTTCGGCCTGGCGCTGATCACGATGGTCGCAGAGACGATCGGACACCGGCTACGTGCGACGCGTACCCGACTGCTCGACCTGTACGGCCCACAGACAGGCGGGACGCAGCCATGACGATCGTCCCCCTCGTCCACCGGGTCGCGAGCCGACACCGTGAGACAGCGGACACGGTCACGATCGAGCTGGAACCGGTCGGGAAGTCCCTCCTGCCCTTCACGCCGGGCCAGTACGCCATGGTGTACGCGTTCGGTGTCGGTGAGATCCCGGTCTCCGTGTCCCGCACAGGCGAAGACGGTCGGCTCACCCACACCATCCGCGCAGTGGGCGCCGTCTCGCGTGCGCTGTTCGGTCTGCAACCGGGCGCGGCAGTCGGCGTGCGCGGCCCGTTCGGCACGAGGTGGAACGTGACCGGCGCCCGGGGACATGACCTGCTCGTCGTCGCCGGAGGCATCGGACTCGCCCCACTGCGCCCCCTGATCCACGCCGTCCTGGACGAACACCGCAAGTACGAGCGGCTGAACGTCCTCGCCGGCGCACGGACACCCGACGACCTCCTGTACCAGGACGAGTTCCCCGCCTGGAGACGCCCGTTCGGCGCCGTCACCGTCGACCGCCCCACCGGCGGCTGGACCGGCCGGGTCGGAGTCGTCACCACCCTGCTCGACGAAGCACACTTCACACCGGCGCACACCACCGCGTTCGTCTGCGGCCCCGAAGTCATGATCCGCGCGACCGCCCGCGAACTGATCCACCGTGGGATGCGCCCCGACCGCATCCAGATCTCCCTCGAACGCAACATGCGCTGCGCCACCGGCCACTGCGGACACTGCCAGCTCGGCCCCCTGCTGCTCTGCCGTGACGGCCCAGTCGTCGGCTACGACCTGGCCGAGCCACTGCTGACCGTACGGGAACTTTGAAGGCTCCCCTCCCTGAAGGGAGGGGATTGTCCACCCTCCAGGGTTGAGCGGGGATTCACGGCTCAGGCCGCCTCTTGGTCCAGCGGACCAGGAGGTCTTACGCCCTCGACACCGTCCGGGCTCCAACCTGCCCGGACCAGCATCACGCGGGCGGAGTTCTTGTCCCTGGGGGACACGGCTCCGCACACGGTGCAGGCATACGTTCTCATCGAGAGAGGTAGTGCGTGCTTGGTTCTCGCTCCGCACCGCGCACAGTCCATCGTGGTGTGCGCCGGGTGCACCAGACGGACGTCTCGCGCGTGTTTGCGGCCCATCTCGACCAGGGCACGCTTGGTTGCGGCGATGGCGGCATCGGCCGCCTTGCGGGCCATCGTGGTCTTCGCGAGGAACCTCGGCCGGAAGTCCTCCACCGCAACCCCGTCATGACCGCGCATCACACGCTTGGCCCACTTGCGGCCGGTGTCCTCCCGCTGCCTCGCGATCTTCTTGTGCAGCTTCGCTGCCTGGGCCTGCGCCTTTCGGTAGCCGGCGGATGCGGGCTGTCCCTTCGGACGGCGCCGCCGGGCCATCATCCGCTGGTACCTCGCGAGCCGCTGCGCGGCCCGCTTGCCATACTCGCCATGCGGGAGGTCGTAGGCGTCATCCGTGGTGGTGGCGGTCTCCTTCACACCCCAGTCCACGCCCAGGACGCGGCCCGTGGGGGCGAGCGGCTCAACCTGAGCCGGGACGACGAAGGACGCGTACCAGTGGCCGAGGCTGTCCTGGTACACGCGCACACTGGAGGGGTTCGCGGGCAGCTCCCGCGACCACACCACGCTCACCACGATCCCGCCCGCCAGGTGCAGACGACCGTCTTTGATGCGAAAGCCCCGCCGGGTGTAGTTCAGGCTCGGCCGCGCCTCCCGCTTCTTCTTCCACCTGGGCATCCCCGCCCGACGGTGTGTCGGAAGCCGGTCCTTGATGTCTTTGAGGGCCTTGGCGCGGGCCTTGGCGAAGTCGCGTATCACCTGCTGCTGAGGCACGCTCGCGCCCTCAGCCAGCCACGGCGTCCCCCTGCGGGCCTCGGTCAGCATCTTATCGAGCTGCGCCGGACCACACGTCAGCTTCTCGCCTGTTGCCCTGGCCTGCTGATACACGGCCTTCGACTTGGCCACGCATTCGTTCCAGATCCAGCGGCAGCGATCCCACTCGGCATCGAGCCCGCGCCTGGCCGTGTTCGACAGGCGCACACGGAAGGTGTACCGGGCATGCCCGCTGTCCTTCGCGGTCGCTTCTGTCGTCATACATCCGAACCTACCCGGGAGGACTGACAGTTGAGAGTTCTCGATCATCGTGGGCGACAGCACCGCCGCGCGGGGTCGACACCGGATCGCCCCAACGGCAATCCAGCCATCCCTGCCCTGCTCCGTAGGAGTCCGATTCCTCCCCGGCCTGAAGGCCGGGGCATCCTCGGAGGAACCCGGTGACATGAGCGACCCCGCCCCGAACCCGGAGCCGGCCCGCCCCCGGCTCGGCGTGTTCAAGTTCGCCTCATGCGACGGCTGTCAGCTCACCCTCCTCGACTGCGAGGACGAGTTGCTGGGCATCGCCGACCAGTTGGAGATCGCCCACTTCCTCGAAGCATCCAGCGATGTCGCGCCCGGACCGTACGACCTGGCACTCGTCGAGGGATCGATCTCCACCCCCGAGCACCTGGAACGCATCCAGCACATCCGCGCGGCATCCCGGTACCTCGTCACCATCGGTGCCTGCGCCACGGCCGGAGGAGTCCAGGCACTACGGAACTACGCCGACGTCACGGATTACCTACGGACGGTGTACGCCCGCCCCGACTACATCGAGACCCTCGCCACCTCCACACCCATCTCCGCCCATGTTCCTGTCGACTTCGAACTGCGCGGCTGCCCCATCGACCGCAGCCAGCTCCTGGAGGTCATCACCGCCTTCCTCGCCGGCCGCAAGCCCGGCATCCCGAACCACAGCGTCTGCTTCTCCTGCAAGCAACGCGGCAACGTCTGCGTCCTCGTCGCTCACGGCACGCCCTGCCTCGGTCCCGTTACCCACGCCGGGTGCGGAGCGCTCTGCCCCACCTTCGGGCGTGGCTGCTACGGCTGCTACGGGCCCGCCGGAACCACGAACATCCCTGCCCTCATCCCGGTCTTGCGCCACGACGGAATGAGCGACGAGGACATCGGGAGATTCCTGCACACCTTCAACGTCACCGCCTTCACCGCGGTGGAAGAGGAAGACCTGCCGTGACCGAACCCACCGCCGCATCACGTGTCCTCCGCATCCCGGCGCTCACCCGCGTCGAGGGGGAGGCCGCCCTGCATCTACGGATCACCGACGGCACCGTCACCGAGTCACGGCTGAGCATCTACGAACCCCCTCGCTTCTTCGAGGCCTTCCTCCGCGGCCGCGCCTACACCGAGCCCGTCGACATCACCTCCCGGATCTGCGGGATCTGTCCGGTCGCCTACCAGCTGAGCGCCTGCCGGGCCATCGAAGACGCCTGCGGCCTCGTCGTGGACGGCCAACTCGCCGCCCTGCGCCGCCTGCTGTACTGCGGAGAATGGATCGAGAGCCAGACGCTGCACATCCATCTGCTTCACGCTCCGGACTTCCTCGGCCACGACGATCTGATCGACATGGCACGCACGCACAGGGAGCACGTCGAGCGAGGGCTGCGTCTGAAGCAGACGGGCAACGCCATCATGGAGCTGCTGGGCGGCAGGGCCATCCACCCCATCAACGTCCGCCTCGGCGGCTTCCATCGCACGCCGACCCGCTCCGAACTCCGCCCGCTGACCGAGCGCCTGCGCATCGCCCTCGAAGACGCCTGGGACACCGTGCGCTGGGTCGCCGGCTTCGACTTCCCCGACGCCGAGTGCGACGCCGACCTGCTCGCCCTGGCCGAGCCCGGCACCTACGCCATCGAGTCGGGCGTACCCAGCGTCCTCCCCGCCGACAGGACGTTCCCACCGCGCAGCTTCCCGGTCGGCGAATTCCGGGACCACGTCACCGAGGAACAAGTCTCTTACTCCACGGCCCTGCACTCCCGGCTGGACGGCCGAAGGCACCTCACGGGCGCCCTCGCCCGCTACGCCGTCAACGGCCACCTGCTCTCCCCACTCGCCCTCCAAGCCGCACGGGAGGCCGGACTGAGCGACCCGCCTTCGACCGGCACGCATGACTCCAAGCCGGGCAAAGTCTGCAGAAACCCATACCAGAGCATCCTCGTCCGGGCGGTGGAAGTCCTGTACGCGGTGGAGGAGGCCATCCGGATCATCGACACATACGAGCCCCCACCACGACCGAATGTGGAGGTGCCGCCCCGGTCGGGCGTGGGGCACGGCGCTACCGAGGCACCACGCGGCCTGCTCTACCACCGCTATGCACTCGACAACGGGCGCATCACCGAAGCCTGCCTGCTCCCGCCCACCGCACAGAACCAGGGCGCGATCGAGGAGGATCTGCGCGTACTCGTCCAGGCCGCTCTGACAAGGGGACCGGCGTCCGACGCCGACCTCACCCGCCTGTGCGAACGGGCCATCCGCAACCATGACCCGTGCATCTCGTGCTCCGCCCACTTCCTGGACCTGGACATCTCGCCGGACCCGGTGGTGGGCTGAGGGGTCAGCAGCCAAGCGCCCTTGCATGCTCCCACCGGTACTCCACGTGGCGGCCATGGCACCGACAGCGCCACCGGAGGCTTGGGCGGAGGGGTGGGCCGTTCAGTGGGGCCGACGTGTTCGCCGCGGCTTTGGGGGCGGTGCCGCTCGCGCTGGGTGTGCTCATCGCCAACAGCCAGGCCTACCACGACCTCGGCGGCGACTACTTCCTGCGCCGCAACGACCCCGCCCGACAGGCCTGCCGCCTCATCGGCCAACTCGAAGCCCTCGGCTACCACGTCCAGGCCGATCCCGCCCCAGCCACACAATGGCCGGGGGGAAGACCTGCTGAACGCCGTTTTCTCTTCAGGCCAGCTCGACCTGGAACAACACGGCGGACGGACCGTCGAGGGCATCATTGTCCGTGTAGCAGCGCGTGCTGGCCCTGGCAGCCGCGATCTGGCTCAACTTCCGGACCGGCCAGGCGGTCAGCCGCTCGCTGACCGCCTACGATCACTAATCGTATTCGGGCGGAGTCGTCTAGCGTTCGTGCCAGTGGAGTGATGGCTCGGTTCGGTCCCGGACGGACGCGGGGCTGAGGCCGGGAGCGGTCTCGACGAGTCGCAGGCCGTCGGCGGTGACATCGATGACCCCGAGTTCGGTGATGACGCGATGGACGCAGCGCTGCCCGGTGAGCGGCAGCGAGCACTCGTTCACGATCTTGGGGGCGCCGGCCTTGGTGACGTGTTCCATGAGGACGAGGACACGGCGGGCGCCGTGCACCAGGTCCATGGCGCCGCCCGTGCCCTTGACCATGGCGCCCGGAACGGTCCAGTTGGCGAGGTCGCCACAGACCGAGACCTGCATGGCGCCCAGCACGGCAGTGTCCAGATGCCCGCCGCGGATCATGGCGAACGATGACGCGGAGTCGAAGAACGCGGCTCCGGGCAGGACAGTGACGGTCTCCTTGCCGCGTTGACGAGGTCAGGGTCGACCTCGTTGTCGGTGGGGTAGGGCCCGGTGCCCAGGATGCCTTTTTCCGGGTGGAGGACGACCGAGGAGTCGGGAGGCAGGTGCGTGGGGATGAGGGTGGGCAGGCCGATGCCGAGGTTCACATACGAGTGGGGGCGAGTTCTGCGGCGGCGCGTGCGGCCATTTCCAGGCGGGTCCAGCTCATGGGCGCACGGTCCTGTTCTCGACGGGCTTGTCGGCTGCCTGCCGCGGGGTGAGCGCCACGATTCGCTGGACGAACACGCCCGGAAGGTGCACGTGTAAGGGATCGATGGCACCGGGTTCAACGAGTTCCTCGACTTCCGCAATGGTGATCCGGCCCGCCATGGCGGCCGTCGGGTTGAAGTTCGCCGCGGCGTTGCGGAACACCAGGTTGCCGTGGGTGTCGCCGCGCCGCGCGCACCAGCGCGTAGTCGGTCGTGATGCCGCGCTCCAGGACGTAGGTCCGGCCGTCGAACTCCTGCTGTTCCTTGGGCGCGGAGGCGAGGGCGACGCTCCCGCCGGGGGCGTAGCGTACGGGCAGGCCGCCGTCGGCCACCTGGGTTCCGACTCCGGCGGGGGTGTAGAAGGCGGGGATCCCCGCGTCGCCCCCGCGCAGCCGCTCGGCGAGCGTGCGGTCCGCCAGGCCCGCCAAGGCCGCGAGAACGTGCTCGGCGACGTTCTTTGCCGTCATGAGGGCGATGTCCGGGTCTTCCCACACCTCAGGAACTCCACGCTGCAAGGACCGCTCCTCATCGTGGATCAGCTGGTCTGCTCGCAGGCTGACCTCACGCGCGGCACGGGACACAAGACTGCTGTCCGCAGTGAAGGCCACAAAAGCGACGTTAGGCCGCCCTGGCGTACCGAGCCCGTCAGGGTTCGCGGCCCGGCCCGGCGTGCACACAGGGTTCAGCGGCAGCGCGCGCCGAAACGGGCGCAGATCCTGGGCACCCTGATCAAGGGAATGCCAGGCGAAACCTCGGCCCGCGATTGATCATCCGGGCCGGAAGTCGGTGAGCATGCCGTCGCGGAGTCGTCCACCGATGATGTCCGGGTTCATGCCCAGTAGAGCCGCGGGAAAGCGTCGGCGGTGCGCCGCCACCGCGTAGGGCCTGAACGTCATGGAGTCCTCCAATGGCGCCAACTCCGTGATCGCGTACGGCAAGGGCGGGGAGATCGCCTCGAACCGGCCCGACGAGCAGGAGATGTTCGTCCTGTGCCTGCGCATCCTCCAATCGGCCCTGGTCTTCGTGAACACCCTGATGCTCCAGGACATCCTCGGCGAACCGGAGTGGGCCGACCTCCTCACGCCCGCCGACCGGCGCGGCCTGACCCCGCTGTTCTGGCCCCACGTGCCACCGTACGGGGAGGTGAACCTCGACATGGCCGCCCGCCTGAACCTTGCTTCCACCACGGTGCCCGGACCCCGTGCTGTGGAAGAGACGAACGACAAAGAGCCGGCTGGGGATCGTATGGGCACGTGACCCTGCTCTGAGGGTATTCGGACGTCGTGAAGCGGCTGTTCACATTTGCCGTTGACCGGTGGGCGGAGGCGAAGCGGGCTCGGTTCCGCCAACGCTGACCAGGCCCGTTTCGTAGGCAACGACGACAACTTGTGCGCGATCGCGGAGTCCGAGCTTGGCAAGGATGCGGGAGACGTGGGTCTTGACGGTCGCCTCAGAGAGGCGAAGGCGGTCGGCGAGCTCGGAGTTACTCAGGCCCCGGGCGAGCAGGCCCATGACTTCGAGTTCGCGCGGGGTGAGCGCTGCAAGGTCGCGGTGGACCGCCGTGGTTGCGGAGTCTCGGCGGGCGAACCGCTCGACGAGGCGCCGGGTGATGGCGGGGGCCAGCAGCGCGTCGCCGGTGCGTACCAGGCGGACGGCGGCTGTGAGGTGTTCGGGACTGACGTCCTTGAGGAGGAAGCCGCTGGCTCCGGCGGACAGCGCGGCATAGACGTACCGGTCGAGGTCGAAGGTGGTCAGGATGATCACGCGCAGGCCGTCTGCGCCCATATCGGTGCCGCTGAGGATGCGCCGGGTGGCCTCCAGGCCGTCCATTTCCGGCATTCGGATGTCCATCAGGACCACGTCGGGCAGGGTGCGCCTGATCGCGTCGAGGGCCTCGACGCCATTGTTCGCTTCGGCAACCACTTCGATGCCCTCGGACGCCAGGATCATCCTGAAGCCGGTACGCACCAGCGCCTGGTCATCGGCGACCACCACGCGCAGCGGCTCGCTCACGGTGCCTCCAGGGGTACCAGTGCGGTGACGCGGAAGCCGCCGCGGGGTCGGGGGCCGGTGTGCAGGGTTCCACCGTAGACGGCGAGGCGCTCGCGCAGGCCGATGAGTCCGCGCCCGTTCCCAGCGGTCGCGGAGGTGCTCGGGCGGCCACCGGTGTCGACGACCTCCACGCGCAACTGGTCGGCGGAATATTCGACGATCACTGCCGCCGACGCACCGCTTGCGTGCTTCACGGTGTTCGTCAGCGCTTCCTGCACTACCCGGTAGGCGGCGAGTTCGATGCCGGGCGGGACGGGGCCGGGCTGTCCCCTCAAGGTCAACTCGACCGCCATCCCGGACTGCCGCACCCCTGCGACCAGGGCCTCCAACCGGTTGAGGCCCGGCTGCGGCGTGAGATCCGCCGATGCGTCCGCATCGGGTCCTTCGGCGTCCGTCATGAGCAGTCCCATGACCTGACGCAGCTCGCTCATCGCTGCCCGGCCGCCGTTCTCGACCGCGAGCAGCGCCTCACGGGCCTGGTCGGGGGTCGCATCCATGGCCTTGCGTGCGGCGCCGGCCTGAATGACCATCACGCTGACGTTGTGCGTCACCACGTCGTGCAACTCGCGGGCGATGCGGGCGCGTTCCAGCTCAACCGCCCGGTCCAGCGCCGCGACCTGCTCGCGCTCCAGCGCGGACAGCTGTGCGCGCCCCTCATCGACCCGCCGCCGCCACATGCGAAACTCGTACGCTGCGGCGAAGACCGGGACAAGTACCAGGACCGCGATGACACCGTTGGGGAACTCGGGCAGCTGCGCGTTGGTGAACAGGACTGCCAGGACCGTGGCTGCCACCGGCAGGGTCACCAGCGTCGGCACCCGGTGCGGGCAATAGGCCGCAGCGCTGTAGGCGGCGACGAGGCAGACCATGCCGCTGTAGAAGGCGATATCCCCGGAGTCGCGCATGATCAGCGGAGTCACAGCCATCACGGTCCACAGCACCGCCAGCGGATACCTGCGACGGAGGGCCAAGGACGCCGAGACGAGCGGCACGAGGAGCACTGAGCCGGTCCAGGAGGCAGGCCCAGCCCCCTCATTCATGATCGTGACGTAGCGGATGCCGTCGGCGGCGAGGAGCAGGGCCAACGCTGCGTCGAATGCCCGGCTGCGTCGAGCGGGCCGGGGCAGCCGGCCGATCGGGCGTATCGTGCGGCCGGTCAGTTCACGCAGTCGGTCCGCTGTCGGCAGGTTCACCATCTGCTCATTCTCACCGCTGCTCCCGGCCTGGCGACATCCACCTGGCTGATCACCTGCGATACATCCGTGGACTACATCGCAGGGATGACTCCGGTCGGCCTCACCCTGGCGCGGTACCGGGAATGGCTCCTGAGCTTGACGCCCTGTGCCTGGTGGCGCGCCTAGCGTCGACCAGGCCAGACAGGCCCACCTGGGAGACGACCATGACCACGCCGTTGATCGAACTGTGCGATGTGAGCCGCAGCTACGACGAGGGGCCGCCCGCCCTGCAAGAGGTGTCTTTGACCGTCGCGTCCGGAGAGGCGGTGGCCATCCTCGGTCCGTCCGGCAGCGGCAAATCCACCTTGCTCAACCTGATCGCCGGTCTCGACCGGCCGAGCACGGGCACGGTCACCGTGGCCGGTGTGCGGGTCGACGAGCTCGGCGAGACCAGCTCGGCGCGCTACCGACGGACTAGTGTCGGCATGGTCTTCCAGTTCTTCAACCTTCTGGACGACCTCACGGTTGCCGACAATGTCGTGCTGCCGGCGCAACTGGCCGGGATGGCGCGCGGTGAAGCGGCCAGACGTGCGGCGGAACTACTCCAAGCGCTCGGAATCGACCGGCTTGCCCGCGCCTACCCCGGCCGACTGTCCGGCGGTGAGCGGCAGCGCGTCGCAGTGGCCAGGGCCCTGATGAACCACCCGGCACTGCTGTTGGCGGACGAGCCGACCGGTGCACTGGACACCAAGGCCGGTGAGGATGTCAGGGAGCTGCTCAACGACCTGCACGCCGACGGGCAGACCATCGTCCTGGTTACCCATGATGTTGCGTTGGCGCGAGCCTGCGCGACGCGCACGATCCAGCTCGTCGACGGCCGGATCGCGGCCGACTTCCCGATGGAGACGGCACGATGAGCGCCCTGGGGAAGGTCGTTCGCTCGGGGGTCGGCCGTCGCCGGGTGCAGACGCTGGTGACCGGTCTTGCCGCGATGATGGCGGTGACCGCGTCCGTTCTGGGCGGGTCGCTGCTGGTTGCCTCCAGCGCGCCCTTCGACACTGCTTTCGCCGGGCAGCACGGGGCGCATCTGACCGCGCAGTTCGACGCAGGCAAGGTCACGGCCGGGCAGCTGTCCACCTCCGCCCACGCGTCCGGCGTTACTGCGGCGTCCGGCCCGTTCCCGACCTCGGTGGTCACCCCGCGCGGAGGGCCCAACGCCGGTGCCCTCGCGGGAGTCGACCTGCTCCCGATGACGGTGGTCGGCCGCGCCGATCCCGGCGGCCCCGTCGACGACGTCACCTTGGCGGCGGGGAGGTGGGTGACAGGCCCGGGCCAGATCGTGCTGTCTTTCTCGGGCCCGGGAAATCGCCTGGGCGCCACCCTTGAGGTCCCCGGCCTTCCCGGCAGCCCGACGCTGACCGTGGTCGGCGTGGCCCGCTCGGTCAGCGGCACCGCAGACGGCTGGGTGACACCCTCGCAGATCGCCTCGCTGACCGCGCCCGGCGCCTCTCGCAGGTACCAGATGCTCTACCGCTTCGCCGCGGCTGGCACCACCAAGCAGATCACCGCCGACCGCGCCGCGGTGACGGCAGCGGTCCCGGCGGGAGCGCTGACCGGGGTGCAGTCTTGGCTCAACGTCAAACAAGGCACCGACCGTAACACCGCGCTGTTTGTGCCGTTCCTCATCGCTTTCGGCGTCCTGGGTGTGGTCATGGCAGTGCTCATCGTAGGCAATGCCGTCGCCGGAGCAGTCGGTGTGAGCGTGCGACGGATTGGCATCCTCAAGGCCATCGGCTTCACACCGGCCCAGGTCGTACGGGCCTACACGAGCCAGGCGCTGGTTCCGGCGGCGGTCGGCGCCGCAGTCGGCGTCGTCGCGGGCAACCTCCTCGCCATCCCGGTGCTGTCCACGACCAACCAGGTCTACGGCACGACGGCCTCGGGCGTGGCTCCGTGGGTCGACGTCGCGGTGATCGCCGGGACGCTGGGCCTGGCGGGCGTGACCGCATGGGCAGCGGCACTGCGGGCCGGACGCCTGCGTACCGTCGACGCGCTCGCGGTCGGACGCACCCCTCGTCCCGGCCGGGGCCAGTGGGCGGCCAGGCTGACCGCCAAGCTCCCGCTTCCGCGGCCGGTCAGTCTCGGCCTGGCCCACCCCTTCACCCGTCCCGCCCGCACGGTCGCGATGGCCGCAGCGATCGTGTTCGGCGCCACCGCCGTCACCTTCGCCATCGGCATCGGCAGTTCCTTGAGCCAGGTCCAGGCCGCCAAGAACCACGACACCGCCGACGTCGTCATCGGCCCTGAACGCGCCTCCGGTGGTCCCGGCGCCCTCGCCTCGCAGCCGACCGGGGCCGATCCGGCTGCGGTCACCGCTGCGATCAACGCCCAAGCCGGGACAAAGGCGTACTACGGCACCGCCACAACAGAGGTGACCGTCCCGGGGATCAGGGGTACCAGCACGGTCTTCGCCTTCACCGGCGACGCCTCCGGGGCCGGCTACCGGATGGTCACGGGAAGCTGGTTCCACGGACCTGGCCAGGCCGTCGTGCCGACCACCTTCCTGACTGCCACCGACACCCACATCGGGGACACCGTCACCCTGGACTACCACAACAATGCGATCCCAGTCCGGATCACCGGCGAGGTCTTCGACCCCCACACACAGACCATGGAAGTCCTCACCGACGCCTCCACCCTCGCCCCCGCCGAGCCGGACCTGCGCCCCCTCACCTACTCCATCACGGTCAAGCCCGGCACGGACGTGGTCAGCTACAGCAACGCCCTGAACACCGCGCTGCGCCCCCTGGGCGTCACCATTCAGGCAGACGAGTCCGGTAAGAGCGATGTGATCCTCGCCCTCAACACACTGACCGCAATCCTCACGCTGATGCTCGTCGTCACCGCCGGCCTGGGCGTGCTCAATGCCGTCGTCCTCGATACCCGCGAACGCGTCCACGACCTCGGCGTCCACAAGGCGCTGGGCATGACCCCCCGGCAGACCATCGCCATGGTCATCTCCTCAGTCGTCTTGACCGGCCTGATCGGAGGCGCCATCGGCGTACCGACCGGAGCAGCTCTGCAAGCGTTGACCGTCCCCGCCATGGGACACAGCGCCGGAATCAACATGCCCGCCTCCGTCATCGACGTCTACCACACGCCGGAACTGGTCCTGCTTGGACTCGGCGGCCTGCTCATCGCCGTCCTGGGCGCACTCCTGCCCGCCGGCTGGGCCGCCCGCACTCGCACCGCCACCGCTCTGCGTACCGAATAGGGTGCGGGGCAAAACGACCGGGTGCAGGGTGCTGTCCGCGAGGCACGCGCGGACAGCACCCGAGAAGCGCCGCGGGGTGAGTGTCGGCAAACGTCTGCCGACACTCGGAGACGTGATCGCGAACCCGCAGGTGGACAGTGTCGACAACTCGCGTTGGGAATCAACGTCGGTGAACGGTCCAGCCGATAGATTCCGACACATGCTCATCGGCTACCGCCGCACCTCGACGGCCGACCAGAACCCCGATCATCAGATCGAC
This sequence comes from Streptomyces sp. CA-106110, assembly GCF_050936285.1. Classification (NCBI taxonomy): domain Bacteria; kingdom Bacillati; phylum Actinomycetota; class Actinomycetes; order Kitasatosporales; family Streptomycetaceae; genus Streptomyces; species Streptomyces sp. CA-106110. The sequence goes on from NZ_JBNJNB010000001.1 coordinate 86,031, forward strand.
GCCACTTCTTCGCCACGGCGTCGACCGTGACAACATCCATGTCGACGTCGCCAGCGGTGCGAAGGCGTCCCGCCCGAAACTTGACCCCGTCATACAGCTGCTGCGCGAGGGCGACACACTGAAGGTGACCCGGCTCGACCGGCTCTCCCGCTCCCTGCTGCACCTGGTGACGCTCGGCGCCGAGCTGCGCGAGCGCGGGATCGGGCTGCATGTCATCGAGCAGGCATCGACACGGCCACCATGGAGGGCCGCGCGATGTTCCGACCAGTACGTGCCTGAGTAGTGCTGCTGCCCCTTGTACCAGCGAAACGTCCGCCACGGTCGGGCCTCATGCAGCAGTCCGAGCGGCACCGACTGCCACTCCAAGTCCTCCACCATGGACTCGTCACTGCGTCGGACGCTCAGCCGTACTGGCGTGGCCACCGCTATACTCATCGGGCCGACCCCCGTGTCTTCCGAAGCGGCCCCGTCGGCCGCCGAACGCCGGGGTACACGCACCCAGACGACAACCAGGGCGGTCCTGTACACGAAGCCGTAGGCGGCGGACACGGCGGCGTCGGCCGCCGCGTCGAGGTCGGCGTCGGGCAGTACCAGCATGTGGTTCTTCGCGCTGCCGAGGGCCTGGACGCGCTTGCCGCCGGCGGACGCCCTGCTGTAGACGTGGCGGGCGACCGGTGTGGAGCCCACGAACGACACGGCCGCCACATCCGGGTGGTCGAGCAGCGCGTCCACCGCGACCTTGTCGCCGTGCAGGATGTTGAGCACACCGTCAGGCACCCCGGCCTCGGCCGCGAGCTCCGCGAGGAGCATGGACGCGGACGGGGCCGTGCTGCTCGGCTTGTGGACAAACGTGTTCCCACAGGCGATCGCCATGGGAAACATCCGCATACTGATCATCGCGGGAAAGTTGAACGGTGAGATACCCACGATCACACCGAGCGGCTGGCGGATCGACGCCACGTCGATGCGGCTCGACACCTCCGTGGACGTATCGCCCTTGAGCGCCATGCCAAGCCCGCAGGCAAGTTCGACGATCTCCAGGCCCCGGGCCACCTCGGCCAGCGCGTCCGCGTGGACCTTGCCCTGCTCAGCGGTGATCAGCGCGGCGAGGTCGTCGCGGCGCGCGTCCAGCAGGGCGCGGTAGCGGAACAGGATCGCGATCCGCTGAGCGAGCGGGGACGTACGCCAGGTGGCGTAGGCCTCCTTCGCCGGGGCGACCGCGGCGTCGGCCTCCTCGGCGCCGGCCATCGCCACCTGTGTGGTGACCTCTCCGGTCGTGGGGTCGGTCACGGGGCCCCACGTACCGAAGGCGCCTGAAGCCTCTCCGAAGGGCTTGCCGCCGATCCAGTGGGTGACGGTCTTCATCGGCAAAACTCCTTCAAAGATGACGGCGGCGGCCGTGAGGCTCCTGTCGCCACACCTCACCGGCCTGACTGCGGCCGGACGGGGCCGCGTTGTCAGCCGCAGGCCCGTGCCACCACGCTTGCGGGGGCGGGACTGCTGACTTGGAATCTACGGTTCTAATCTCCACGTAGAGGCAAATGGGAGGCTCGGGGCCCGAAGTGCCTCCCCCAGGTCCCGTACTGTGGTGGCGCGGATCACTCGCATGCCGAGCGCCGCCGCGAGATCGACAAGTAGCGGCTCCCCCGTTGGCGTCGGCGGCCCGGAAGCGATACACGGTCCCGAAGCCTTCGGCGCCGACGGACGACGAACAGACCGCGTTCCCCACCAAACCCGCCGCCTCGGCTTGACGACACAGCAACGTGAGGTGTCTGCCTTCATGCACCGACCGCACCGCCACCACACGATCAGGACCCCCCTTCGACCAGACAAGCCCGTTGATCGGTAAGCGGATGGCTTCTCAGGCCTTGTAGGCGTGTTGAAGCATCACGATGAGGCCGCCGGCAAGGAGGAGGGCGACTGCTCCCAGAACGATGATTTTTGTGTGGTCGCTCATTTTCATACTCGTGTTCCGTGTCGGAAGTTCATGGCAGTCCGCGCCGAGGTCTGCCCGTGGGGCCTGCTGTGTGATCTGCAGACTTCAACCAGCCGGTCACATGGCGTGCGTTGGGGCTGCCAACTGTTGCTTGTTTTCTCATCGAATGTCCCCAACTGTCGTCGTTTGTTGGTGGGTTGGGGGTGTCCGGTCGGCGAGAGCCAAGTCGTTCGGGCGCTCGGATCCTGCGGCGGCAGGTTAAAAACGCCTCATTCGCGGGCTTCGGCCCATCGTCGCCGGGAGCAGCTTGGAGAGGTAAAACCGCACGTGGAGCCGGTGTAAGACCAGGTGTATGCCAGGCGGTCGGCTGCGAAGCGTGTACCCATGGCCTGCCTCCTAATTCGTGAGTAGGTGGTTCCAGGGCAGATCGACTGAGCCGAACGCCACCACGACGTCGCCCTGGTCGACGAGACCGGCACGCTGCTGGCCAAGCGGCGGATCACCGATGACGAGGCTGGCTACCGGGTGCTGCTGGAGCTGCTCGCCGAACACGGCGACACCCCAGACGACCCGATACCGGTGGCCATCGAGACCAGCCACGGCTTGCTGGTCGCTGCCCTGCGCAGCGGCAAGCGCCGGATCTACGCGGTCAACCCGCTCTCCGCCGCCCGCTACCGCGACCGGCACGGCGTCAGCCGCAAGAAGTCCGACCCCGGCGACGCCCTGGTCCTGGCGAACATCCTGCGCACCGACATGCACGCCCACCGGCCGCTTCCCGCCGACAGCGACCTGGCCCGCGCGATCACCGTGCTCGCCCGCGCCCAGCAGGACGCCGTCTGGCACCGCCAGCAACTGGTCAACCAGGTCCGCTCGCTGCTGAAGACGTTCTACCCGGCCGCCCTGGACGCCTTCCAGGGCAAGCAGCACGGCCTCGCCCGGCCCGAAGCCCGCGCCGTCCTGACCGCAGCCCCGACCCCGGCCCGCGCGGCCAAGCTCTCGGTCACGCAGCTCCAGGCCGCGCTGCGGCGCGCCGGCCGCGTCCGCGGCATCGACACCGATGCCAGACGCCTGCGGGAGATCTTCCACGGCGACTACGCCCGCCAGCCGCAGGGCGTCGAAGATGCCATGGGACATCAACTGGCCGCATTCATCGTTCAGTTGGACGCTGCCTGTCGAGCGGCCGACGAACTGGCCGAGGCGGTGGAGGAGTCTTTTCGCAAGCACCCGGACGCTGACATCCTGCTCAGCTTCCCCGGCCTCGGCGTCCAACTCGGCGCCCGGGTGCTCGCCGAGATCGGAGACGACCGCGACCGCTTCGCCGACGCCCGCGCCCGCGCCCGCGCCCGCGCCCGCGCCCGCGCCCGCGCCCTGAAGGCATACGCCGGCTCGTCCCCCATCACCAGGGCCTCGGGCAGGAAGAAGTTCGTCGGCCGCCGCTTCATCAAGAACGACCGGCTGATCACCGCCGGATTCCTCTGGGCCTTCGCCGCTTTGACCAGCTCGCCCGGAGCCGACGCACACTACCGCCGCCGACGCGAGGCCGGGGACTGGCATGCCCAGGCCCAGCGGCACCTGTTCAACCGGCTGCTCGGCCAGCTCTACCACTGCCTGCAAAACCGGCAGCTCTTCGACGAGCATCACGCATTCACCTCCTTCTCAGCAGCTCCAGCCGTCGCGGCTTGACTTCTTAGGCACGTGAGATGTCTTTCGGCTGGGTACGGGACTTCCACCCAGGAATGGGTGGATCGCTGAGACATGCCTATGTCTCGGTGAGCGGTTCAATAACGCATCAGCTCGTGCTGCCATTCGGCCTCGGGCTGGTTGTGCAGTTCGAGGTATGCCTGGGCGAGCACTGCCGGGTCGAAGCGCGCTTCGCCGCCGATGTCCCTCGTGATCGTGACGCTGGTCGCGTGCACGCCCGTTCCCGCCAGTTGGTCGTGAAGCACGTGCACATACGCGCGCAGCGCGGCCTTACCGACGGACAGGGATGCGTGTTCCTTGGAGGGCGACAGCGCATAGCCGCCGCCTGTGAACAGGAGGCTCCCGCGGCCCTCACGCAGCTCGGGCAGGACGGCGTTGGCCGCGACCCTGGCGCCCAGGACATTGATGGCCGTGACATTGGCCCAATCCTGGTCGTCACCGTCGATGGGCGAGTCCTTGCGAAGCACACCGACGTTGTACACGAGCACGTCGGGAGCGCCCAGCTCGGTGATCGCACAGTGGAGCGCGGCGCGCAGGTTGTCGGGGTCCGCGGCGTCCGCGGCGTAGCCGCGGACGTCCTGGCCGGTGGAGGCGAGCTCGGCGGCGTAGGTGTCCAGCCTCGCCTTGTCGCGGGCGAGCATGGCGACCGGGTGTCCGGCATGGGCGAATGTGCGGGCGATCGCGAGGCCGAGGCCAGGTCCGACACCGACGATCACTGCGGTTCCGAGGGCCATGGCGGTCCTTTCTTCGACGAGATGGGAAGTCATATCGTTGGTCACTTTTCGACGTGGTGTTCCAGGTGTTCGCGGGGGCACTCGCCGTGGACGCCTGCCGCGTCACCGGCCGCCTGCATCTGTGCAAGGTCGGTGGGTCGTCGACCCAAAGGTGCCGATCGAGGAGGTCGCCGGAACCGTCAGGGAACTCATCCGGCGCGGCCAGGCCCGCCCCTTCGGCATGCCCGAGGCGGCACAGCACCGGGGCTGATGTGCGGCGAGCCGGCGATCGTGCCGGGCAGTGGTTCAGCCCGGTACACGTTGCCGACAGCGGCACCCTCGGCAATCGCGAACAGCAGCGTCAGACCGCGGTTCATGCCGCGTGCGAGGGGAGCAGGTACGGGATTGCCGGACACGCATGCGGTGTCGGCAGCCGTGGTCTTGCTGGTCATGGCTTCAAGGCAACCAGCAGGGCCGACAGTGCGGCAGGACGTGTCAAGGGGGTACTGACAAGTCCTCCTTAACCGCACCGCCTGTGCCTACTGTGGAGGCGTGGACCATCGCCGGCAGATTCAGGAGTTCCTGGCCTCCCGCCGGGCCCGGATCAGCCCCCAGTCGGTCGGGCTGCCCGTGGCCGGACGCAAGCGGCGGGTGCCTGGACTGCGCCGTGAGGAGGTCGCCGCCCTGGCCGGGCTCAGCGTCGACTACTACATCCGGCTGGAGCGCGGTGCGCTCACCCACGCCTCCGACAGCGTCCTGCAGGCCATTGCCCGGGCGCTGCGACTCGACGCCGCCGAACAGGCCCATCTGATCGACCTCGCCCGCGCCGACAAACCGTCCGCCGTATCCCGCTCCCGCCGCACCTCGCCCGCCGCGATCGCCCCGCAGCTGCAGACGGTCCTCGACGCCCTCGTCGGCGTCCCCGCGCTGGTGCGCAGCCCCACCCTCGACATGATCGCCGCCAACTCCCTCGGTCGCGCCCTGTACAGCGTGCTCCACACCGGCGCGCGCACAGCGCCGAGCCTCGCCCGGTTCACATTCCTCGACCCCCACGCCCGACAGTTCTGGCGCGACTGGGACGAAGTCGCCGACGACCTCACCGCCCAGCTGCGCGCCGCAGCCGGCGCCAACCCCTTGGACCGCGCCCTGACCGACCTCGTCGGCGAGCTGTCCACCCGCAGCGACACCTTCCGCGAGCTGTGGGCCCGCCACGACGTGCGCGCCCACGGGCGAGGCACCAAACGATTCCAGCACCCGGTCGTGGGCGCGCTCGAACTGCGCTACGACCTCCTCCACCTGGCCGCCGAACCCGGCCTGACGATGATCACCTACACCGCCGAACCGGGAACGACCTCACACGACAACCTGTCTCTCCTCGCCTCCTGGACAGCCGACCAAGACAACGACATCGACCAGAACCAGGCCGCGCCCTCACGCCATGATTGATCCCTTACACCGCCCGCGGCCCACGCGCGCGACGCGGCGGCCGACAGGTAACCGTTTCGCAACCGTGACAGGCCGCGCCGCAGCCGCACCCCACCTAGGCACGCACTCGATCTCGCCACCAAACCGTCCCCAGGCAACCGCCGGCCCACCGCCTGGGCCCGTTGCGCCTCGGCTACGGCAAGACCGCTTCGGACACCGGATCCTTCGTGCCCACGCCGGTCGTGCGGAAACTGGCCCGGTACGCACCAGGCGTCACCCCCAGGTGCCGCACAAATGCTCTGCGCATCAACTCAGGTGAGCCGAACCCTGTACGCCGCGCCACCACCGGCATGGAGTCATCACCCGTCTCCAGCAGCGCCCGGGCAGCTTCCAACCGGATCTGCTCCACATACCGGGCCGGAGTGGTCCCCACCTCTTCGTAGAAGAGCCGGATCACGTGACGGACGCTGACGCCTGCCCTGCGCGCCATGGCCGACAGTGTGTGGTGGGCCCCGGGGTTCTCAGCGACCTCGTCCAGCACCCTGTAGGTGCCGGGAACTACGTCCATGCTGGTCAGGCCGCATGCTTGGTACTCGTGCAGGATGCCTCCGAGGCGGTCGCCGGCTACACCATCGGCGTCAACAGCCTCGTCCACTACGGCGTCACGATGGGCGACACCTCCACGCTCACCCCCGACTCCTTCCTCATGAAGGGCGAGCAAGTCCCCGCCCAGGCATACTGGGCAGGCAACCCCGCCCGCAAGACGCCCACCTGCCTGCCCGCCGGGTAACCGATCCGGGCTCACCACAGCCGCGCCCCTCCGGCACCGTGTCAATCCCCTCGACCGGACGATCCGGGGTCGTCCCCGTCGCCGTGGCGCACAGGAGGCGGCGTGACGGCGCTTTAGGAAGTTGCGGTGCCGGCGCAGGATGGTGTCCGGGCGCTCCAGCAGCCGAAGTCGTCGAACCTTGTCCAACGGCAGGTGATGGGCAGTCCGGCGACCAGAAACCGGTCGTCCGGCGTGAACACCGACTTTGCTGCCTGGTGTTGCAGGATCGAGATCCTGGTGCCGGAGCACCAGGATCTCGATCTCCTTCTCACGTTCACTCATCGGCAGCAGGCGTATCAGAGAGAACGTGCTGGTGACCGCGAGGTAGGCCAGGCGCAACAGCACGGCTGATCATCATGCCAAGGCAAGGGCCCCGGCAGTAACGGGCCGCGGACAGCTGATCGCTGATCAGCGGCCTGAACTGGGCGGATGATGTACCGGCCCCCGCATTGGGACTGCGTCTTGTCGTACTGCCGCACCAGCGCCGGATCCAATCGGGGGTATTCCTCCCCCTGAGCGGCTCGCCCGATTGCGGGCCAGGTGACGTCACCTTAGCTTCAACACGGCGGAGGTATCCCGAAAAGGCCGAGATAATCCCCTTATGTCGGCTTCCCCTGGCGTCGAATGGAGCATTCATGTCGGTGATGACCGGTACACCACCCCAGCAGCAGTTCGGCCAGCAGATCGGCCAGCAGATCGGGGCGCCGCAGCAGCAGCTCTCGCAGGTGGTCCAGCAGGCGATCCAGCAGGCGTGCCAGCAGGCCAGCCAGCAGGTCGCGCAGCGCATGCAGCAGACGCTGCAGCAGATCCAGCAGGTCCAGCAGCAGCTGCAGCAACAGGGCTTGGCCCACCAGGCGCACCCGTACCTGGCTGTCGCCCTGCAGCACACGCTGCGCGAGGGCGTGCGGAACGCTGTGGAGCAGTCCGTGCAGCAGGCGCTGCCGACCGCGATCCTGACGCTGGTCCAACAAAGCCAGCAGGGCCAGCAGGGCCAGCAGGGCCAGTGGGGCGGCGGCTACGGCCAGCAGCAGTTCGGCCAGCCGTTCCCGCAGTTCCAGCAGCCCGGCTTCGGCTTCGGCCAGATGGGCCAGCCCTTCGGTATCGGCTGACGCCCGGGCGGCTCCCTGTGCGGTGTGCCCGGAGGGTCGTCCCGGGCACACCGCATCACCGTGAAAAGCGCGAGCCGCCCGTCCCCGGACCAGGAGCACAAGGACGACGTAGACGTAGGCGTGGTGAAGGTGGACGTGATGGTCAAGGAAAGGCCCGGGAACAATCGCGAGAGCGAGTCCGGGGGCGCGGCGGCGGGTGGGCCGGGACCCGAGGGGAAGGAAGCGGGAGAACGCAAGGAGGGCGCACCGTCACCGTTCACGGTGCGGCCGCGCCGACAGCGGTACATGGTGACACCGCTGCCGCAGCATCTGCTCCCCCTGGGAGTGCCCGAACTGAGCATGGACGCGGTCTGCGACCGCCTCGAGCGGATGCCCGAGGTCAAAGTGATCCGCAGGCTCCGGCCCTCGGAAAAACTCCAGTCGAGCGGACTGCAGCCCTCCTGCCCGGAGATCGCGGTCGTCGAGGCGGCCGAGGCCCAGGTGCCGGCGATGCGATCGCTGCATGTGCACATCGAACCGGACCTGCCGCTGTCCGCGGCCGGGCCGATCGCCACGCCGACCGCCGCAGCCGTGCCGCTGCGTGATCCGGGGCTGGTCATGCCCCTGGAACACCCCGTGGACATCACATTGCGCGTCTGCGGCCCCGGCGGCGAACCGCTGGCGGGCGCCGGGGTGTTCCTGATCGGCTCGACCTGGCCGGCCCAGGGCATCACCGGGGCCGACGGGACGGCCACCATCACCCTGGCGACGGAATCCGAACACTCCGTCCAGTCCCTCTACATCCGGCCCAAGGACGGCTACACGGACCGCTGGATCCACCACCCCGACCTGTCGGCGACCCAAGAGAACGTCGTCACCCTCACCCCGCTCGCCAAGGTGTACCCGGAACTGGAACAGCGCCAGCAGTACGGCTGGGGCCAGCAGGCCATGCGGCTGGACCGGCTGCCCCCCACCTTCCGCGCCTTCGGCGTCAAGATCGCGCTCATCGGCTCCGGCGTCAGCGCCGAGCACCCCGATCTGAAGCAACGGGTGCGTTCCGGGACCGATCTCGTGCACGGCACGGACGAGGGCTGGGCGAAGGACGAGGTGGGCACCGGTACGCATGCGGCGGGCGTCATCGCCGGGGCGGACACCGGCAAGGGCGTCATCGGCATCGCGGTCGACGCCGAGATCGACGTCTGCAAAGTGCTGCCCGACGGCCACTTCAGCGACCTGATCGCCGCCCTGGACCACTGCATCGACCGCGAGATCGACATCGCCCACATCGCGGTGGCCACCCCATACCCCTCGGCACTGGTCTCCCGCAAACTCGCCGACGCCGGCGCCGTGGGCATCGCCTGCGTCGCCCCCGCCGGCGACACCGGCGGACCGGTCACCTTCCCGGGCTCGCTACCCACCGTCTTCACCGTGGGCGCGCTGGGCACCTACGGCTCCTACCCGCCCGACACCTCCCAAGCCACCCATACCGGGCCCCAGCTGACACCGGAAGGCCTCTTCGTCGCACCGTTCAGCTGCCACGGCCCCGGAGTCGACGCCGCCGCACCCGGTGTGGCGGTCCTGTCCTGCGCACCGCACGGCGGCTACGCGGCCCTCGACGGCACCGGCACCGCCTCGGCCCACATCGTGGGCCTGGCCGCCCTCGTTCTCGCCCACCACGAAGACTTCCACGGACAACTGCTGCCCCGTGGCCCCGGCCGGGTCCAGCACCTGTTCGAGATCATCGCCGCCAGCTGCCGACAACTCGCCGCCCTGGGCACGGTGGAGGCGGCACGCGTCGGCCGCGGCCTACCCGACGCCCTCGTCGCCCTGTGGCTGGTCCCCGGAGTACAACTCCCCTCGGCCCTGGCACCCTACGTCCTGTCCATCGCCGGGTAGATCCCCACCCGGGCCAAGCACACGGAACGGCACCCGCCTCCAGAAAACGGGTGCCGTTCGGCCTGCAGGCCATCCGGAGGAACCACAGGACTTTGTCAGGGGCCGAGAAAAGCCGCCGCCCACCCACCGACAAAAACCAGAGCAATCGACTCCCCCCACGCCGTGGCCAAGACGCACGGCGATCCCTTCCGCCCCTACGACGGATGCGCCGCCCCGGGCGCCGCCCCGTCGACGCCCCTCTCTTCGAGAGCGCGCCGGCGGCGAGCGGATGCGACCCACGCCAGACGGCGCCAGCCGAAATGGACCAATGACATCGCCGCTCAATGGCCCAAGCCGGCAGACCACTGCGCGACTAGCGTGACGGACATGACGAACACCGCACCCACCCGTGTCGACTTCTACTTCGACCCCGCCTGCCCCTTCGCCTGGATCACCTCCCGCTGGCTGCTGGAGGTCGAACGCGAGCGCCCGCTCGACCTCCGCTTCCATGCGATGAGCCTGTACCTGCACAACACCGGGAACGAACTCCCCGGGTGGTACAGAGAGTTGGTGGACAAGTCGATCGGCCCGGTGCGGGTCGCGGCGGCCGCCGCCCAGCGGCACGGCGACAAGGTGCTGCGGGACCTGTACACCGCGTTCGGCACCCGAATCCACGAGCGCAAAATAGAGGACTTCGACCAGGTGGTGGCCCAATCCCTCGCCGAACTCGGACTTGCGGCCGACCTCGCCGCCGCCGCGCACGATCCGGCGTACGACGAGGCCGTACGCCGCAGCCACGACACAGGCGCCGAACCCGACTCGGGCGGCTATGTCGGCACACCCACCCTGCACGTCGACGGCGCCGTATGGTTCGGTCCCGTGCTACGAGCCATCCCACGAGGCGCCAAGGCCGCACAACTCTTCGACAGCTTCCGGGTACTGGCCGCCCACCCCGACTTCTTCGAACTCAAGCGAACCAGGACCGGAGGCCTTTCCTTCGACTGAACAGGGTCCGGCGCGGCCAGACTCCAACCCACGCCCCCCGCGTCGACGACGCCCTGCCACAGGGCACTCAGAGGCGGGAAGAGCCCGTCGCCGAAGCCCCACCCGACGTACCGGCCGCTTCCACGCTTCCCCCGGCGCCACGCCCTGACCGACGGTCAAAGACGCTCAGAGGTTGCGCAGGTAGGCGGTCTGGATGAGGCGGGCCGTCGCACAGCGTCCGCTGCTGGGTGGTCGTATCGTCGAGGAAGCCGGTGAGCGGAGCACGTGAACAAGCGGCCGTGAAATCCGTTGGGCACCCGTTCGACCCGGACCTACCATCGCGCGCATGACGACTCATCACGAGATACTCCAAGCCGCGCTGGCCCAGATCACCGCCGGTTACGTGTTCCCCGAGAAGACGGCTGCCATCGACGCGGCGATCCGGCGTCGGCTGGACGAAGGCGCATATCAGGACCTGGACGTGCGGGAGCTGTGCGAGCAAGTCACGGACGACCTCCAGAATGTCTGCCCAGACAAGCATTTGCGGTTGTTGTGGACCGAGGAACCACAGTCGATGGACGAGGAGCCAAGGGACGTCGCTCGCGCCCGTTTCGAGCAGTACGCAAGGGAGAGCAACTACGGTATCCGGCGGGTGGAGCAGCTCGACGACAACATCGGCTACCTCGACCTGCGCATGATCGCCCCCGCCGATCTGGGTGGTCCCGCGATCGCTGCCGCCATGCAACTGCTCGCTGGCACCGAGGCATTGGTCATCGACCTGCGGCAGTGTCGGGGCGGCTCACCGGAGGGCGTGCAGTTGTGGTGCAGCTACTTCTTCGCCGGCGACGGGGTACACCTGAACGACATCTACGAGCGGGCCACTGACTCGACCCGCCAGTACTGGACCCTCGGGCACCTGACCGCACCGCGCTACCTGGACCGCCCGGTCACCGTGCTGACCAGCGACCTCACCTTCTCCGGCGGCGAGGAGCTGGCGTACAACCTGAAGGTGCTGGGGCGCGCCACCTTGATCGGCCAGACCACCCGCGGTGGCGCCCACCCTACGGACCGTATTCCGGTCGCCCCGCACGTGACCGTGACCGTTCCCGCCGCCCGCTCGATCAACCCGGTCACCGGTACCAACTGGGAAGGCGTCGGTGTCGAGCCCGACCTGGCCGTCGCAGCCGGGGACGCGCTCAAAGCGGCGCTGGAGCACCTGCACACGCGGACCGGCTGAGCAGCATTCGACGCTGTGCAGACAAGCAGCGGGGAAGCCGGGGGCGGATGGGGCAGGTACAGGTGCCGTGATCATGGAGTTGCGACGCTCTGCGATCACTGGAGAAATCTGTGCCTGCGCTGCCTTCATGGCTGATCGAACCGCTCTGGGACCCATTCGCCGCCCTGCTGCCGCAGCGACCACAGTTCGAACCGACCCACCCGCCGGGCTGCCACCGACGCCGGATCAGTGACCGGACCGTGTTCGACAAGCTGCCCCAGGTTTTGCGATGCGGCTGCTCGTACGAGGCAATCACGGACTCCACGTGCTCGGCCACGACCATCCGCAACCCACGCGACCAGTGGACACGTCTGGGCCCCTTCGCGCGGTTGAAGCGGATCGCGCTGGATGCCTACGACCGCGTCGTCGGTCTCGTCCTGGACCAGATCGCCATCGACGGCGCCCTCACCAAGGCTCCCGGAGGCGGCGAAGCGGCCGGACGATCAACGCGCTGAGGAGCTGCCGGGCCCTGGCCACGAGATTCGACACGCGCGGCTACGTCTTCCTGGGCAGCGTCACCGCGGCGGCGCTCATGATCTGGCTGCGCACATAGCCGCGCCCCGGTTCTGGGGGTTGAGGAACGTCGGGACGAACGTCGTCATGCCAGGACCGACGCCCCTCAGCGGCCGAGGTACCGGGAGCCGGCCCGGGGGGGCATCTGGAAAACTTCGGGTAGGCCTGTCGAATTCGCGTCGCTCGTCCGACGTAGAGGCGTACCGACCAGACACACAGCCAGGGAGACCCGTGATGGCCCAGTATGCGATCCTCATCTTCGACAACGCCGCGGCCGGCGACTACACCCTGGACCAGCAGGTGGCGAGCAAGCGCCACGCCGACGACCTCATCGACTCCGGCGCCATGATCACGGCGTACGCGCTGCAGTCCGCCGACACCGCCACCTCGCTGCGCGGTGATGTGGTCACCGACGGCCCCTTCATCGACTCCAAGGAGGTCATCGCCGGCGTCTGCATCATCGAGGCTCCCGACCTGGACGCAGCCCTGGAGCTGGCGCGTCGTAACCCCGCCGTCCAGTGGGGCCGCGGCGGTGTCGAGGTGCGGCCCGTCGCGGGCGGCATCACGCCCATGGCGCGATGACGGCTGCGACGGACGCAGGACAGGCGGTCGCCGACGCGCACCGGCGCGAGTGGGCCTTCGTGCTCGCCGCGACAGTGCGCGTCGCCCGCGACCTGGACCTGGCCGAGGAGTGTGTACAGGAGGCGTACGCCGCGGCGCTGTCGGCCTGGGAACGCGACAGGGTCCCGGGCAACCCCGCGGCGTGGCTGACCACCGCGGCCAAGCGCCGGGCGATGGACGCGATCCGCCGCGAGCGGACGTTCCGCTCGAAGCTGCCGCTGCTGGTGGAGCCGGAAGAGGCCGTCGACGAGCTCGCCTTGGACGAGCTGGGCGAACAGAAGCAGGAGCAGGTCGTGGACTCGGAGGGTGTCGTACCCGACGAACGGCTGCGGCTCATCTTCACCTGCTGCCATCCCGCGCTCGCGCAGGAGGCGCAACTCGCGCTCACGCTGCGGTTGGTGTGCGGGCTGCCGACACCGGACGTTGCTCGGGCGCTGCTGGTGTCGCAACAGACGATGGCTGCCCGGATCACCCGGGCGAAGAAGAAGATCTCCGCCGCCCGTATCCCTTACCGGGTGCCGCGCCCGGCGGAGCTGCCGGACCGGCTGACGGCCGTGCTCGGCGTGATCCACCTGCTGTTCACCGCCGGGCACACCGCCCCATCAGGCCCCGCGCTCATGCGCACCGACCTGGCCGACCGCGCACTGCACCTGGCCCGCGCCCTGCGGGACCTCATGCCCGACGAGCCCGAGGTCCGCGGGCTGCTGGCGCTGCTCCTGGTCACCGACGCCCGGCGCGCGACCCGGACCGGCGCCGACGGCCGGCTGCTGCGGCTTGAGGAGCAGGACCGCTCTGTGTGGGACCGCGCCGCGCTGGCCGAGGCGCACGAGTTGATCGTGGCCGGGCTGCGAGGGGGCCGCGCGGGGCGCTATCTGCTGCAGGCGGCGATCGCCTCGCTGTACGCCAAGGCGCCGACGTACGAGGAGACGGACTGGCCACAGATCGTGGCCCTCTACGACAGGCTGCTGTCGCTGTGGCCCTCACCGGTCGTCGCACTGAACCGGACGGTGCCGGTATCGATGGCCCACGGACCGGCCATCGCGCTGGCGCAGGTCGAGGCGCTGGAGCAAGACGGCGCGCTCTCCCGGTACCAGTACCTGCCGGCGATCAAAGCGGACCTGCTGCAGCGACTCGGCCGTACAGACCAGGCGGCGGCCGCGTACCGGGAGGCGCTGGAGCTGACCGGCAACGAGGCGGAGCGCGCGTTCCTCGCCGCGCGCCTCACCCATCAGCAGACCACCCCACGTAAGGGCAGTTCGTTGACGCCGCCGTAGCGCACTTGCTTCACCCCTTTTCGAGAACACCAGGTCGGCGCGGAAGCACACATAGCGGCCCGCCAAACTCATCGGTCATGGCCGGGTGAGATCGAGGAGACAGTGCCTAGTCGCCAATCGTGCCGTCGAGCATCTCGCGCAGGATGTCCAGGTGGCCGTTGTGGCGGGCCGTCTCCTCGGTGAGGTGGAGCAGGATCCAGCGCAGGTCGACGTGGAGGCCGTCGCGGACGGCTCGCTGGGCCCGCTTGTCCAGGCTGCTCCCGGCGACCAGTTCGCGGTAGCGGGCGCTCTGTTCGGCGTATTCGTGAAGCAACTGCGCCAGCGGAAAGTCGACGGCGATCCGCATCTCGCGGTCGGGGTCCTCCTCGGTCCAGGGGCCCCGGTCTTCCTCGCCGAGGAAGACCACTTGGAACCAGTAGTACTCGACCCAGCGGAGGTGATTGACCACTCCGCTCAGGGTCATCAGCGGTGAGCCCGGCAAAAGCGCCTTGCATGCGTTCTTAGCGGAGACGCCCTCGCACTTGGCGCGGGCGGTGTCACGTGCGTAGTCCAGGAACGTGGTGAGCTGGGTGCGCTCGTCCCACGCGGGCGGCGTGTCATCGATTCTGGTCATCGCGCGAAGCGTGGCCGATCACCGTGGCCGATGTCGAGGCAATTACCGACAGGCCCGCCCTGCTCCCCCACCTCCTTGTCCGGCAGGTCGCTCCAGCAACTTGGCGCCGGCAAGGCCGCCCGGCATCATCCGCCGGACACCCCCCGTGCTGTCAGTCCTTCCTCGAGCCGGTTCGGTGGGTCTTGGCACAGGACGGGGCTCGCAGGTTCTCGGCCCGGCGTTGTCCTACCCGGGGTGTAGCGTCCGGGCCAAGGTCAGGTTCATGCTCTGCGGTTGACGAAGGAGCCGGGGATGACGAGGACGACAGGCGAGCCACTGGTGGTGGTCTCCCGGCGCATCAACGCCCCGGCAGCAGACCTCTTCCAGATCCTGGCCGACCCCGGACAGCACCCGGACATCGACGGCTCGGGCATGCTGCGCGGCGGCGTCGCCGGCGCCGTCATCTCGGGCCTCGGGGACGTCTTCGTGATGCGGATGTACGACGAGCGCTACGGCGACTACGAGATGAACAACCACGTCGTCGAGTACCAGCCCGGCCGCCGCATCGGCTGGGAACCGCGGCCCGGTCCCGGGCACCCGGACGCCTCCACACCCAAGGCCGCGTGGGGCCACCGGTGGATCTTCGACCTGCTCCCACACCGGGCCGGGGCGACGGTCGTGACCGAGATCTTCGACGGTACGCGCATGCCGCAGGACAAACGCGCGGAAGTGAACAGCGGGCGCGCCTGGTGGCAAACCCACATGGCCAGCACCCTCACACGCCTCGCCGAACTGTGCGCCACCCGGTGAACGCCGAACTCGCCGCCCTCAAGGACGCCCTGGACCGCCAGCGCGAGCACGTCCTCGGGATCCTCCAAGGGCTCTCCCAGGAGGACCTGCGACGGCCGATGCTGCCCAGCGGCTGGAGCTGCCTGGCCTTGCTGCGCCACCTCACCCTGGATGTCGAACGCTTCTGGTTCTTGGGGGTCATCGCGGGCGAGCCGGATGTGACCGAACAGCTCACGGCGGGTGCGCAGGCACACTGGCACCTACCCGAGGCGATCAGCGCCCAAGAGGTCTTCGCCGACTACCGGGCGGCCATCGCACGGGCCGACACCGTGCTCGCCGCCGCCACGCCCGAACAGGAACCCGCCGCCTGGCCCGTTCAGATCTGGCCGACCTGGCGACTGCCCGACGTACGGCACATCCTGATCCACGTACTCACCGAAGTCGCCTGCCACAGCGGCCACCTGGACGCAACACGCGAACTGATCGACGGCACCACCTGGCTCGGCGGCAACCCCTACACCGGCTGATCGAAGTGACCGGATCAGGCTCGCCAAGTTCTTCAGCCCACAGCGGCCAGGAGGCATCCGCCCCAACGGATGCCCTCCTCGCCGCGGATACGAGCGCGTTCACGGCGCCGGGCGACAAGGGACATCGGGATGGCGGACGCCGGCGTTGCGCCAGCACAGGCAGGCATGCAGGGCACGGGCCAACCGCGCGGGCGTCGGCAAGCCCGCCGTCTACCGGCGCTGGAAGTCCAAGGAGGAGATCCTCATCGCCGCCTTGTCCGTGACGGAAGTACCACTGGAACCGATCGACACCGGCTCGGTCTGCGAAGACCTGGTCACCCTCGCGCGGATCGTACTGAAACATCAACTGAGCTTGATCTTTAACCTCGGCAAGATCGTTTCTTGTCGGGGTTCTTGATTCGCCGGACAGAGGGCGCGGCCGTCCTTGAGGCTTCGGAGTGTCGAGCAACGAAGCACCAAGAAACGGCCGCTGTGATGAGTGTTCTGGATGACGCCGCCCGCGTCGAGTCGCTGTCCGTGTTGTCCTGCTTCCGTGAGGACTTCCATGCCTGCCTGTCCCGGCGGGCGGATGCACTGTTCGAGCTGACGGATGCGGTTCTGTGTGCCGACGGCCCGGTCACCTCGCTGGTCGACCTGACGCTGGTGGCGGAGCACCAGCGGGGACACGGCGCGATGTACGACGCGCTGAACTGCGGGCGCCTCCAGGTGGAACGTCTGCGCCGGTCGTTGGCGTCCCTGCCGCTACCCAGGGCGGCCGATGGGAGGATCGTGCTGGCGGTCGATGTCTCGCCGTGGCTGCGGCCCGATGCGCCGACCAGCGCGGAGCGGCTGTTCTGTCATGTCTACGGGCGGGCCAAGAGCAACTCGCAGTTCATCCCGGGCTGGCCCTACTCTTTCGTCGCTGCCTTGGAGACCGGACGCACATCCTGGACCGCGCTGCTGGACGCGGTGCGGCTGGGCCCGGCCGACGACGCCACTGCGGTGACCGCCGCCCAGCTCCGCGAAGTTGTCGACCGGATCATCGCTGCAGGGCACTGGAGCGACGGTGACCCGGACATCCTGATTGTGATGGACGCCGGCTACGACGTCACCCGCCTCGCTTTCGTCCTCACGGACCTGCCGGTCGAGCTGGTGGGCCGTCTCCGCTCCGACCGGGTGCTGCTTCGACCCGCACCACCGCACCGTTACAGCCCCAAGGGGGGCCGGCCCCGCAAGCACGGCGGAACCTTCACCCTGGCCAAGTCCGACACCTGGCACGAGCCGGAGGTGGCGACCGTCACCGACACCACCCGCTATGGGAAAGCCGAGGCGATGGCATGGGACCGGATGCATCCCCGGCTCACCCACCGCGGGCCCTGGCTGGACCACGAGGGCGACCTCCCCGTTCTGCATGGCACGTTGATCCGCCTCAGGGTCGAGTACCTGCCCGGTGACCGTGACCCCAAGCCGGTCTGGCTGTGGTCGTCGGTCACCGGTGCGAGCGCTGGACTGGTCGATGTGTTCTGGCAGGCCTTCCTGCGAAGGTTCGATCTTGAACACACCTTCAGGATGATCAAGCAGACGCTCGGCTGGACCCGTCCGAAGGTCCGTGAGCCCGATACGGCGGACCGCTGGACCTGGCTGGTCATCATCGCCCACACGCAGCTCCGGCTCGCCCGCCCACTCGCCGAGGATCTTCGCCGCCCCTGGGAGAAGCCCGCCGAGCCGGGGCGGCTCACGCCCGCGCGGGTGCGGCGGGGGTTTCGGAACCTCCGAGCGAAGACGGCCCGTCCGGCGGCCGCACCCAAACCTTCCCGGCCCGGCCCCGGACGCCCGACCGGCTCGAAGAACCGCCGCCGGGCACCCAACCACGACGTCGGTAAAACCGTGAAACGCGATCTCAGCATCGCGGAACACAAGAACCGTGCAGGTTAAAGATCAAGCTGAGCCGGGGCATCGCGGGGCTGCGCATGCGGGTCGAGGCGCTCACGCAACCCAAGCTGTTCGAGGGCATCGTCGAGTCGATCTTCGCGCAGCAGGTGACAGCGAGCCGGGCCATCGACCGCGGCGAACTCGCACCGGACGCTTCTCCGACTCTGATCCTCGACGCGATCGCCGGCGGTGTCATCAACCACGTCGCCAGCACGCCCGCGCACCTGCACGAGGCGATGGTCGTCGGCGCCACCGACTATCCCGAACGGCTCGTCGACCTCGTCCTGTACGGAACTCCCGGCCGCCTTCCGGCCCGGACGCGCCGGACGAGATGCCTCGGCCTGCCGGTGGCGAGCCCCGGTAGCGCCCCGGCGTATCGCGCCCGGCGAGGTAACGAGCTAAGAGTCATCCCGTATTGGGATGCCACCCGATCAGTTCCCGCGCAGGGATACCGCCGCGGGCTGCGGTGTTTCCTGCGCGGGCGGCTGTTCCGACGTGGTCCTTGTGCCGCTGATTCGCGGGTCGGGTCTCATTCGGGGTGGGCCGGTGCCGGTCGGGGGTGTTTCGTCGAGCAGAGGCCCGCTGGCCGGGGATTCCCGGACCGTGGGCTGCCGCGTGGGTGCGGCCCCTGCTGGGGCGGCCACCGCGCTGCGGTTGACTCGACAGGGCTTCTTGCAGCCCTGGTGAGAACAAGGTCTGTGTGGTGCGGGCTTGGACAGTGTCCAGGCCCGCCGTGCTGGGTTCGTCCGGGTTTTCAAGTCGGACGTGTGCAGCGAGTGCGGCGGAGACCATGTCGCGGTCGGCGATCAGGCCGCAGGAGGTGCAGGTGTGGACCCGGTCGGAGAGGGTTTTCCGCACTTCAGCGCCGCACAGGCAGGTCTGGGACAGCTTCGTGTTGAAGGTCGACGCGCGCAGCAGGCGTCCGCCGGTCTTCTCGCACTCCGTGCCGATGGCGGCAATGAGCCGCCCTGGTGTGGTGGCCTGCAGGGGGCGACCCCACAGCCGGAACCAGGTGCGGATATCGCAGTCCTCGACGACCAGGTTGGCACCGTGTTCGGCGACGATCCGTTCGGCTATCCGCCGGGCCCGGTGGTCTCTGGCCGCGGCCGCGGTGGCTGCGGCCTCGGCAATTCGGGCGCGGTTGAAGCGGTAGCCGGCCGAGAGGGTGTCCCGGCGGTATGCCTGTTTCGGTACCCCGGCCTTGTTCGCCGCCCGCGCACCGCCGGGGGTCTGGACCTGCCGTTCGGGCAGGTCGGCGGCTTCACGTCGCGCTGCGCGGTCCTGCTGGCGTTTTGACGGCGTGTACTGGGCGGGGTTGGTGGAGCGGCGGGACCGGTCGAGGGCACGTTTGCGGCCCCGTTCCTTGCGGCGGGCCTTTTCCAGTGAGGCCAGCTCGTCATTGGTGAGCTCGACCCTGGTCGAGCTCACTGCGCCGTCGGCTGGGTCGAAGGTGTCTGGGAAGGAGACGACGGACAGGTTGGAGACGTTGCCGTCGATCCCACCGACCCGGTTCAGGTCGGCTGCGGCAGCCCGCCGCGCCTTCGTGGCTGGGGACGCGTATCCGCTGGTGAGGACCATCAGGTGCGCCTCGTATGCCCACCCACCAGGAGACGAGGCGTCTCGGCGGCGGACCAGGTCCACCGTGTGCCACGTCGTCGGATTGTTCAAGAAGTGCACCAGCCGCGGCCAGCGGCCGGCACCGGAAGGCAGCCGCACAGGCAGGACGAGGTCGCCGAACTGGGAGTCGGCGCCGCCGGTGAACACCAGGACGAGCGGGCCGGTGTGGTCCCACCATGTCGCAGCCCGGGTTTTTGGTTTTCCCTTCGCGCTGACGTCGCCGGTCTCCACTCGGCGGGGCCTGGCGGGCACGGGCATGCGCCGCGGCTGCGCGAGAACACTCGTGGTCGGCGCCAGCCCGGCTGCCTGCTCCGGGGTGGTGATGGCCTGGTCTAGGTCCCGGTGCCGGTAGGCGTCCAGATGCCCGGCAAGGGTGCCGTGCAGGCGGAACGTCTCCCACTTGCGGGCCGTGGTGTGCGAGCGGGCACGGCCGGGGATGCGGGTGTAGTCCCACCAGGTGCCGGTCCTCGGCCGCCCGAACCGGCGACCGGACTCATCGGGAAACAGGTGCCGACTGACGCCTTCCCACACCTCATCGGCCTGATGCATCACCAAAGCTTTGGTGACGTGCCGGCCCAGATGCCGGGAGCGTTCCATGTGTCGGTACCCGCGGCGTTCCATGCCCGCACGGGACAGGCCCAGCTCGACACGCCACCCTTTCGCGTCGACATCGCGGCGCACGTCCCCGGCCCAGTACGCGTCGACCGCGGCCCGGGCATCGCGCTGCAACGCGCGTTTGACCGACCACATCGCCCAGTACAGTTGCTCTACTCGCAACTGGCCCTCGAGCCCTCTCACCTCGAGCGGCAGCCGGATTACCGCGAGCCCGGTGCCCTCGCCACGCGTCCACCGCTTGCCTTTGTTCTTCCCACGGAACCGGCGGGCAGACACGTCACAGGCAGATACCGGGTCGAGCAGCTCTGCACTCACGGCATCCCACCTCCTTTGTCTACGGCAACGGCGACGACCTGTCCGGAACTTGGCAGCTCCGGCAAGCAAGTCCAAAGCTACAGACGCCCACTGACAACGGCTGGGCGACGGACGTGCTTGGCGTTCTAACGTGCCCTTATGCGCCTGACTCCGGCCCGCTGCACGAGCGTTGAACTCCGCGCCTTCACCGGGCTCACCGAGCCACAGATGCAGCACCTCCTCGAGCAGCTGTGGGAACGGAGACCAGACGCCGACCACGGCCGGAACTGGGCGCTTCCGTTCCCCGACCGGGTCCTGCTGCTCGTCCTCGCCTACCGGACCAACCTCACAAGGCAGCAGTTGGCGTCACTGTTCGAAACAACCGACTCCACCGTGCACCGCGTGATTTCCCCTCTCGCACCGCTCCTCGGGGAACTCCCGGGGCCGCCCCCGGGTGACCGGCGGGAGCTGTGGGTCGTCGACGGCACCCTCATCCCCGTCCACGACCACACGCACACCGCGAAAAGCAAGAACTACCGGCACAGCGTCAACGTGCAGGTCGTCTGCCGGGCCCGGGACAGACGCATCGTCGCACTCGGTGACGCATGGCCAGGGAACCGCAACCACATCGTCGTCTTCCGGGAAACTCTCGGCCGGACCCTTCCAGCTCACCCGCGGCTCGCCGGCGACGGCGGCTACCGCGGCTGCGCTCACATCAGAACACCACGTCGCGGACCAGACGGCCGCATCATCAAAGATCGGACCTACAAACGGTTCCGGAAACGGCGAGCAGTAGCCGAACACACCATCGCACGCCTCAAAGACCATCAAATCCTGCGGCAATGCCGCCGCCGCGGCGACGCCATCAACCACGCCGTCGCCGGCGTCGCGGCGCTTCACAACCTCAAGATCGACATCAGCTAACTGAAGCCCCGGAGGTGGTGAGGCACGCACCGAACCGCATAACGGGATATCTCTTAGGGCCTGTCCGGCGAGGGGATGCCTTCACGTCTCGGCGCGGCGGAACTTACGGTTTGTGGGTTACCCAGAGCAGTTCCGCCGGCCAGCGGTGTGCCCAGTCGGGTGGTTCGGTTTCGTTGTAGCCGTTGGGTGTTCCGAGTTCGGGCCGCGGCTCGATGAGGTCGTCGATGATGAGACCCGCGCCGCGCAGGACCTTGACCCAGTCGCCGTAGGTGAGCTGATAGCTGGTCGCGCCGTCGTCTTCGGCGATGGTGTTCAGCCCGAAGTAGTCCTGCTGCAGCGTCGTGGTCACGCGGCTGGCGGCTTCGTCGTAGCAAGCTTCGAACCATGGGCTGGCGACGTTGAACACCAGGCGCCCGCCTCGGCCCAAGACGCGTGCGGCCTGCGGGACGGCCAGGTGCGGGGGCGCCCAGCTGAGCCCACCGAAGTCGCAGAACACCAGGTCGAAGCTGTCGGCGGCGAAGGGGAGTTGTTCGGCGGCGCCTTGCACTAGCGGGTAGCGGACCGCTCCCATCGCGCGGGCCGCTGCGGCGAGTTGGGCTTCGGACAGGTCGAGCCCGACCACGGTGGCGCCCTCGGCGGCGAGCGCCCTGGACCACTGGCCGGCGCCGCAGCCGAGTTCGAGGACGCGCTTGCCGGTGACGTCGCCCAGGGCGTGCAGGTGCGCGTCGGGGATGGAGTACATGCCCCACAGCCGGGGTGTGGCGCCGATTTGCGGGTCGTGCTCGTGCTGGTAGGCGCTGCTGATCTGGTTCCAGAGCCGCCGGTTGGCGGGGATGCTGTCCACGTGCCGACTCCAGCACTGCCTGCCGGGGGTGGTCAACACGATTAGGGCACTGGCCAGCCCTCGCCTCGGTCCGGCCCAGGCTCGGCCCATGATTCGCCGGACGAGCCCTAGGCGCAACAGGTACTCTTGATTGAATCCTTTTAAGATGGCCCCAGAAGCTAGCCAGCTATGTCTGCCGCGTCAAGGGTTTCGTGCAGAGACGGATGGCCTGGATGATGGGGCGGGCAGCCCGCTACCGCTGGAGTCGGCTCGACTCCCGTACGACGAGCTCAGGAAGGAAGACCACCTTCTGGTGCTGGTGGTCGGCCGCCTTGGTTGCGTCGGTCTCCTCGATCAGCAACCTTGCTGCGCTGCGGCCGAGTTGCCGGGTCGGCTGCCGCACGGAGGACAATGGCACCGCCGCGGCCGAGGCGAACTCGATGTCGTCGTATCCCACGATGGCCATCTCGTCGGGGACCCGCACGCCCGCTGCGGTCATGGCCTGCAGGACGCCCAGCGCGGTGAGGTCGTTGACGCAGATCACCGCGGTGGGACGGTCGGCGACCTCGTGCAGACGCTGGCCCGCTTCCCGTCCCGCGGTTACGTCCAGGCCCTCCGCGGAAAACACGGTCAGCCGGGCGCGCTCCGTACTCGTTTCAATCACCGTCCGCACGCCCTTCTCGCGGTCGCGGCACGGCGCAAGGCGCATCGGCCCGTTCACCAGCGCGATGTGGCGATGTCCCATTTCGAGCAGATGCTGGGCGGCGAGCTGACCGCCTCGGACGTCGTCCACCAGCACCGAACAGGCGGCATAGTGGGAAGGATTGCTGTCGATCAGGACGTGGGGCAGCATGCTGCGGGCTATGCTGCGCATACTGCGTCCGCTGTCGTCGTCGACGGGGCACAGCAAGACGCCGCGCACTCGTTGCTGGGCGAGCATCTCGAGGTGTGAGGCCTCGCTTTCAGCTTTCTGGGCACTGTTGCACGTGATCAGGTTCAGGCCGGCCTCCTGCGCCGCCAGCTCTGCGCCGCGCACCACGTCGACGAAGAAGGGATTGGCAAGGTCGAGCACGAGCGCGGCCAGCAGGCGACTCTCGCCCGAACGCAACAGTCTGGCCGACTCGTCCGGCACGTAGCCGAGCTCTTTGATCGCCTTGAGTACTTTCGCCCGTGTCGCCGGAGACACGACGTCGGGTCGGTTCAGCGTGTTGGAAACAGTGCCCGAGGAGACGCCGGCATGGCGAGCCACATCCTTGATCCCGACCACCACGGCCTGCTCCTCACCGTCACGCATCGGGCAGCACGTCTCTACCGGTTGGGCATGCGCCCCCGGTCAGCCCCGCGAGATGTCTTGACCATGGTAACGGGAGCGCCCGAAGCCGTTCAGCCCGCCGGGATTGCGGTTGGGAGAAGCCCCGGGCGCACAGGAGGCCGTACGAATGATCTTCGTTCGGTGTCTAGCGCTCGCCGTTTCTGTGCTCTACGTTAACGGATCGTTGAATCGTCTCAATCGCTCAATCGCTCAATCGCAATTGAGGCATGGTCTCGACAGTGGTGTGTCATGCGCCTGCCAGTGCATGGATCAGGGCTGCGCGCTTGCTGGTCTGCTTTCATTTCACCAGCTCAACGCGTCAGTCCAATGATCTAGGCAGGCGGTAGCTAGGCTCCGAAGGAGCGCGCAGTGGACCTGAACCGCAGGAACTACCTCAGAACGGGGGCCAGCGCTTCCAATGGCCCTGGACGTCTCAAGAAATATCGATTCAACGGCTGTGATGGCGGACTCCGCTACGGCCGCGGCGATCCGTTCGGCGCTCCTCCCGCTGCAACCAAGCCGCACACCTGGCGGCAATGGATGAACGACAGAGTCACCAGCGAAGGCATCACTCGTGACCTGGAAGCCATCGCCGATTCCGGCCCCGGGGAAGTCCATCTCTTCGCAATCAGCGACCGCACGCCTCCCGGCCCCGTGGTCAACTACAGCCCCGATTGGCTCGACCTGAAAAACCACGCCCTGTCAGAGGCGCATCGCCTAGGTCTCGACCTGACACTCCATGACTGCTCCGGCTGGTCATCCAACAGAGAGCCCGGTGTGACACCGGCCCTGTCCATGCAGCAGCTGGTACGGAGCGAGACGTTGGTCACCAGCGGCCAGGCAGGAGACGTCCACCTGCCGCGCCCGCCGGCGAACAAGAACTACTACCAGGGCGCCAGCGCCCTAACGTTCGCCTCCGTGCCCGGCGAAACGCTCCCCCCAGCGCAGCCGTCTAAGCCTCGATCCACCGGTCGGCTCATGAAGTGATCTTCTGAGGTTGGGGCCCGGGTATGGGCAGGAGGTGTCCGCTGGTCTGCCCAGCTTTTCCACGATTTCGGCTCCGGTCGGGCCCTGGCGGGCGAAGTGGTCAGGAACGTCGGGCTGCTTCGGGTGGTGCGTGGAGGGTGGCGAACAACTGCGTCCAGGGGTCCTGCCAGGGCCATTGTCTCGGCAGGTGCAGGGTCAAGCGCCGGGCGGAGCGGGCGATCCGGGCGGGGACACGGACGAGGTGGGCGCGCAGGGTGGCGGTGGTGGCTTTGGCGTGGAAGGTGGAGGCCAGGGCGCCTGCGGCCCGCAGCAGGTTGTAGGCCATGGCCCACAGGGTCAGCCAGGCGGCGTTGGCGTGGAAGTGTCCCGAGGGCAGGTGGGCCAGGGCGGAGGCTTTGCTGTCGGCGATGACCTGCTCGATGACGGCGTGGTGGCGGTGTTCCCGCTCGGCCTGGAGGGTGGGGGCGGGGTTGTCGGTGAAGAACGGGTGGTAGCGCCAGACGGGGAACAGTTCGCCCTGCTCGCCGACGGTGGCGGGTTTGGCCAGGTCGCGGACCCGGCGCACGATGAGGCGGGCGGTGACCTGCTCGGCCTTCTTGCGGCCGGTGAACGCGGTGTAGGCGGGGATCTCGGCGACCTGGGCATTGAAGATGAGCTCACCGGTGTCGGGGTCGGGCACGGCGGTGGGGTAGGTGATCTGCTGCCATGCCTTGTCCGGGACGGCCAGGACGGCCCGTTTGATGGAGGGGTTCATGCTGCAGGTGATCGAGAAGCGGGCTTTGGCCCGGCGGCAGGCGGCGATCACGCCGGCGTTGTAGAACTGAGAGTCCGCGCGCAGGACGCGCAGGCCGGTGCAGCCGGCCTCCGTGGCGGTGGCCAGGGCCTCACTGACGAGTTTCGGGGCGCCCCGGGAGTCGGCTGCCTTGCCACGCCGCATCCGCACCGTGGCGATCATCGGCCTCGAGTTGGGGGTGCAGATCGTGGCGAGCAGGGGGTGCAGGGTGCGCACTCCCTTGAACCGGCCGTACTGCGCGCCTTGCTTGGTCCGGCCGTAGACGCGTTTGTGGGTGGAGTCGACATCGATGAATGCCTTCTCGCTCGCGCCGGGCAGCAGCGGGGTGTGTGCGGTCAGTGCGGCCAGGAACTGGCGGTGCGCGGCGTGGAGTTGGAGCGCGTGACCGTGGGTGAACGCACGCAGGAACGTGCCCAGCGTGGACGGGGCACGGATCCCGTCGAACAGGAGGGACATTGCACCGTGCCGCAGGACGTCCAGGTCGTCGATGCTGTCCGCGCCCGCGACCATCCCGGCCACGATGCTCATGACCTTGGCGTCGGCTGCGGCCCCCGCGCTGTTCTTCGCCCCGCCAAGCTTCACCTTCTCCGCCGTCAGACGGGCCAGCCCGCACCGCTCGGCCAGTCGCATCACCGGGACCAGCCCGGCGTACGCGACCAGATTCGTGTCATCGAACGCGGCGGACACCGCCGCAGCGGCATGGGAAGATTGCATCTCGCGGGTGTTCTCTTGCTCTGTGGATGTGGAACCGTAGGAAGTCCCATCATCCCAGTTCAGAGGGCATCCGCGTCTTCATGTCCGAGCCCTGGACTGGCTATTGCTCGGTGGATTGAGGCTAAGAGCGTCACCGCCAACGGCCAGGACGTCGGCATGCCACGATCACGGACACGACCATCTCCACGGCGGTCACCGTGCCTCCCCAGGACGCCGACCAACCCGGCTACCTGCTGCTGGACTTCGGCCAGCCGTACACCGCGCGCTCCGCCGCCTTCGGAGTGGTCAGCGACACTGCCACGGCGCTGTCGCTCGAGGCATCCCGCACCAACTTCACTGCGGTGCCGCACTGACCGGTAGAACCCCTTCGGCAGCGGGCCGACCCACCCGGCCATCGCCACGTTCCCGGCCCAACAGGTCCGATGGTTCCGCCTCGTCTGCGCAAGCGCACTCACCATCGCCGAACGCGACTTGGTGACCGCACCACCGACCAACATCAAAGGCGAATCTGAGCAACCTGCCCGACCAGGAGCAGGATTTCGCACCGAACAACGTCACCGGCTGCATCGCCTGGAGGAACGTAGCCGACCTGACCTCGACAGACTGGTCGGCCCCGTCCTGGTCCAGCCAGCCGTTCGCTGGAACGCACTGCCATGCGCTCCACGCCTGAGGCCAACCAGCCCGAAAGACAAATGACCTCGATCCCCCTCACACGCTTCAACCTGTGTTGCCCTGCGGGCTTACGTGCGATGCGCACGTGGTCGCCGTCGGCCGGCTGTAGGGCTTCGCAGTGCTCGGCGATCCATTCGCCGGAACAAGGACCGTTACCGCCTGTCCCCAGGAGGAATGATGGAAGACAACAAGCTCGGTCTTGGCCGTAGAGATCTCCTGAAGATCAGCGGCGGTGTGGGCATGGCGCTGGCGCTCTCGGGGGTCGGTGCCGGCTCCGCCGCGGCATCGTCGACCGCGGCCTCGGCGACCGATGCATCGTCGAGAGCTATCACCGACAAGTTCATCAGAGCGCAGCATGCGCTTCTGGACGATCCGGAGAGCAAGTACCGGCCGGGCACGCGGTGGTGGCTGGCCGAGGGGCTGCACACGGACGCGACCATCAAGGCCGACATGAAGACCCTCCACGACATGGGCATCGGCTCGGTGGAGATCGTCTGCATGCCCGAGCCCAACGTGGACAACAACCTCAGTGACACGGTCTTCGTCAAGAACACCACGGGCAAGACCCCTCAGCAGATCTACAGCTGGGGGTCTGATGAGTGGAAGAACGACACGAAGCTCATCATTCAGCAGGCCAACAAGTACGGCATGGGCTTCTCCATGACCAGCGGCACGCACTGGGCGAACGCGAACCTACCCATCGAGAACCTGAAGTTCGATGACGACGGGGCAGGCAAGGCGCTAAGTGGTCGAGTTCGTAAGTCCTTCGGGGGTTGATCACGCTGCCTTGGCGACGGAGGATTCTTCCTGGTGATCGGCGGTATGCCGGTCGAGTCTGGCCAGCAGATTGTCCAGGTCGGAGGTGGTGAACTTCCACTGGAACGGCTGTGCCGTGGCGTTGTAGCGGTCTTCGAAAGATCGGAGCCGATCCCGGACCTGATTGAGGTCCGTGAAGTCGTTGGGCGAGACGACCTTGCGCTGGACGATCGAGAAGAAGATCTCCACCTGGTTCGTCCAGGAGGCGTGGACTGGGGTATGGACCATGACAGCGTTGGGGAAGGCGCGGGTCAGACGGTCGATGGCCTTCTGTCCGCGGTGGGAGGAGCCGTTGTCGACGATCCAGAAGACGCGTTCGGCGCTGGCGTACGGCTCTTGGCTCATGACCTGGGTGACCAGATTCATGAACGGGTTGATGCCGGTGGTGGGTTCGCAGCGGCCGAACACCTTCGCCCGGTGAACGTCGTAGGCGGCCAGGTAGGCCAAGGCGCCGCCGCGTTCGTAGGTGTGGTTGACGCGCATCGCCCGGGCCTGGCCGGGGGCCAGGGTGGGGTGGCAGCGGCAGCGGGCCTGGATGGAGGTCTTCTCGTCCGCAGAGATCACGTACTCGTCCTCGCGCAGTGAAACGCCGTCCCAGGCGCGGGCGTACAGGTCCATGATGCGGCTGGCCTTGGTGCGGAAGTCCGGGTCGCGGATGAAGATCCACGACCTGTGCTGCCAGGGCTTGAGCACGTCGTCCTTGAGCCAGCGCCGCACGGTGGAGGCGGAGACCGATCCGGCGATGGCCCGGGCGACCACCTCGCGGGCCAGTTCCGGACATGACCAGCGCGATAACGGCGTGGCGGTCTCGGCGGGCAGATGGCAGGCCAGGGCCTTGACCTCGGCGACTTGCAGCGCGGTGAACACCGGCGGACGGCCGCTGCGTTCACGGTCGGACAGCCCAGGCAGGCCGTGTTCGGCGAACCGGCTCCGCCAGAGGCGCACCGTGTCCAGGTGCAGGCCCGTCTCTCGGGCGATACGCGCGTTGGAGCGTCCGCGTGCCGCGTGCAGGACGATGTGCGTGCGCATCCGCAGCCGGTACTCGGTCTTGTGGCCGTAGGCCATCTTCTTCAGCCGCTTTCGCTCGGCGGCGGTCAGGGTTATCGGGCGGGCCAGGGCAACGGGCATGCAACGACGGCCGATCGGGAGAAGTGGATCACGACAGCCCGTATCCTGCCGTGCCCCGCCCTGCGGCCCCTCGGGCAGGATGGCTGCCATGCCCACACCCTCGGAGTCCACCCGGCTCTCGCTCGAGCAGCGCCTTGGCGAGCATGCCCGCACCACCTGGCCGCAGATCAGGCGGCTGCACGTCCGTCACCGCGGAGCCTTTGCCTACGTGGAGGCGGAACTGGCGGACGGCGAACGGGTCACGCTGATGCGCCTGCGCTACGGCGGAACCGCCAGCAGGTGGGGCTTCGCCCTCTACTACGCCAGCAGCGACCGCTACGAGGACTCCCTCCTGCCCACCGGCGGCTTCGCCGGCACCCCCCAAGACGCCCTCGACTGCGCCTGCCACCTCCACCTCGCCGCACTCGGCACCTGACCAGGCGATACACACAACGTCGGCTCCCGCGTCAACCCCCGAAGGACTTCCGGCACGGACCACTAAGCGGATGACCTGAAGTTCTGCGCGGAATCTGGAGCGGCAGCGGCGGCCTGGCGCGATGGCCTCGATGACGAGAAGACCTCGCCGGGTGTTGTATCGAGGTTGACCAAACTACGACAAAACCGGCGAGGTCAAGGCCAGTATGCGTCCGGCATCCGTGTTCGCCAACCGCCCCGGTCCGGCGTACCAGCACCTGTATCACCTGCTGCATCACCGGTGGCGAGAGGCCTCCCGCGCGGTGATCGTGCTGCTGTCCGCGGCCGGCATGACCGCAGGAGAGATCGGCGAGCTGCTCGGCTACCACCCGGCCACGGTGCGCCGCTGGATCCATCGCTACAACACCGCCGGCCTGGCGGGCCTGGCCGATCGCCCCCGCGCGGGGCGGCCCCGGCTCGGCGGGCCGAGGCTGGGCGAGCGCATCCGCCGCCTGCTGACCCGCCCCGGGCCGTGGACCATCCGCCGGATCTGGCGCCGCCTGGGCGGCCGAAGATGAGCCTGCGCACCGTGTACCGGCACACTCGCGAACAGGCGGCCTGGCGGCGGCCCCGCCTGGTGGCCAGGGGTGACCCCGAGCGCAGGCGCACCCTCGCCGCCCTGCGCCGCCAACTCGCCGCCCTGCCCCACGGGTCGGTGGTCTGGGCCGAGGACGAGACCCACCTGCACCTACTGCCGCACGTGCGGGCGAGCTGGATCCTGCGCGGGACGCGGCAGCAGGTGGCCACCCCAGGCAAGAACCGGCAGGCCACCGTCTTCGGGGCCCTGGAAGTGGCCACCGGCGCCTGGGTCTACACCCTGGGCCGCCGCAATGCCGCCGCCTTCGTCGCCTTCCTCCAGCTACTGCTGGCCGCCTACCCCGCCGCCCCGGTCGTCGCGGTGGTCTGCGACAACGACAGCATTCATCACGCGAAGGCGGTGACCGCCTACCTGGCCGACCAGCCCCGCCTGCGCCTGCTGTTCGGCGCCCGCTACAGCCCGCACGACAACCCGGTCGAGCGCATCTGGGCCGCGCTGAAGGCCCACATTGCCAACACCGCCGTCACCTGGCCGGGCCGCCTGCGCCAGGTCCACGCCTTCTTCCGACAACGCTCACCCACCCAGATGCTGACCACCGCCGCACCCTGGGCCTCGCCCTGGCTGCCGAAGAGTTACGCGCAGAACTTCAGGCAAGCCGCTTAGGCTACGCCATCCAGACCACGACCGGCGGCACCGCGTTCAGCGGCACACTGAAGCGGTCCGTGATGACGGTGGCCGGGCCCGTACGCCAGGATCTCATCTCCGTGGTCGCGATACAGCGCGCGGACGTCAACACCGGCTCCGTCACCGCCGACGGCAGCATCTCCGGCACGATGAGCTACACCGACAAGTCGGTCGTGCTGACCAGCAAGGTCACCCTCAACGGCGCCCCGGTGACGCCGAGCACGATGAAGGACCCCACCGGTAAGGCGAATTACTCCCTGGACTGGACGCCGCCGGCGGGCACCGGAACGTGGGACATCTACGCGTTCTGGATGCAGGCGACCGGCCAGGCACCGACACCCTCGGCGACGACGAACGTCACGATCAACTACATCGATCCTGAGTAAGCATTCACAAGGAATGCCTGTCGACATTTGACGCTGTGTGATATCTGCTGGTCAGGTGGCCAGGGCGATGGGTGGCATCCAGAGGTTGCCGGTGAAGGCGCGGCGGATGGCGTCGAAGGGGTTCAGGCCGTGCTTGCGGGCGGAGTCGAGGTATGAGCGCACGGCGAGCCAGGCCGCGGCACCGTGTTCGGACTGGTGGCAACCGGAGATCTTGACCTGGGTCTTGACCGGTCGCAGTGCTCTCTCGCCGGTGTTGTTGGTGAAGGGCACGTGTCGGGGGTGGTCGGCGAAGCGGAGCACGTTGTTCGCCTGGTCGCGGAGCCGTTCCAGCAGGTTGCGGGCCGGGGACTGCTTGCGGCCGGGGGCTCTGGGGTGGAGCGCGAGTCCGGCGGTGACGCCTCGGTGGTAGTGCTGCTGGTAGAACAGCAGCGAGGTGGGGCCGATCTCGGCTCTCTCGCCGTCCCTGACGCGCCGGGCCTGGCGGTTCAGGCCCGCCAGGGCCCAGTGGATCTGCTGGTGCCACTTCTGCTTGGGATGGTCTTGCTCGGCGGCGGTCAGCTCGCGGATCAGGTGCGCGCCGCACAACTGGTGGTCCGCGTCCGGGTAGCCGGCGTAGAGCGAGAGCGAGTCGTGGACCAGCGTGCCGCGGAAACCCGGCAGGATGCCCAGGGAGTTGGCGCCCTCACGCGAGCGCGGCGCCAGGGCCAGGTGGGTCAGTTGCTCGGTACAGGCCACATGCAGCCAGCGGCGCTTGGCGCCGATCCGGGTGGTGGTCTCGTCCGCGTGCAAGATGTGGCCGAGCATCAGCAGGGTTTTGATGAGGTTCAGCGAGTCGCCGGTCAGTTCGGCGGCCTCGGCGACCATACCGCTGACCCAGCCGGTGGACACCGCGGCGCCGGTCAGGTCGGCTATCAGCCGGG
Organism: Streptomyces sp. CA-106110; assembly: GCF_050936285.1. NCBI lineage: Bacteria > Bacillati > Actinomycetota > Actinomycetes > Kitasatosporales > Streptomycetaceae > Streptomyces > Streptomyces sp. CA-106110. The sequence goes on from NZ_JBNJNB010000001.1 coordinate 117,761, forward strand.
CGGTCCGCTCGACGGGGACGTGGTGAAAGACGACCAGGTAGACCGCCAGTGCGCGCAGGTTCGGGCCGTAGGACGCGGGCGAGCCCGCCAGGTGGTCGGGTGCCTCGGCTGTGGTGGTGTGCCCGCAGCCGCAGCGGACCTTGTGCAGCCGGTACTCGGTGACCTTCACCGTGACCAGGGGGATGTCACTGACCTGACGGCGAGCGAAGCCGACTGAGGGCGCGCCGCGCAAGTGGCTGCCGCAGTCCGCGCAGGCACGCGGGCGATGGTTCTCGACCTGGTCCGGATTCTCGACCATGCCCAACCCCGCACCGGGCGCGCCCTTGCGCCTGCCCCGCCGGGCCTGGCCCTTCGGCTGCGCCTCGGGCTTGTCGTCCTTCGGCAGACCGAACACGTCCTGCGAGGGCGGGAAGTTGGAGTTGCCCGAGTTGCGGTTCAACCGCCGTTCCAACTCCACGACCCGCTTCGTCAGGCGCTCGTTGGCGGCAGCGAGCTGCGCGTTCTGGTCCTCCAGCAGTGCGGCCCGCGTCTCCAGCACAGTGTTCCGCTCTTCGAGCAGTGCACACCGCTCGGCCAGCGCCACGTTCTGCTCGCGCAGCAGCGCAATCAGCGCGAGGAGGTCCTCACGCGACGCGGCGGACTCGGCAGCAACAGACACGATCCCGCAGCGTGCCAGAGACCACGACGGCCTGTCACATCGTCAACTCGCCACCAGCGGACAGACCACGTGAATGCTTACGATCCTGACGGCATGCAGGACTTCATCGACTACTACAGGAATCACGTCTTCAGTGATCCTGAGTTGAAGAAGGCCATCATCGAAAACGGCCGCGGTGAGATGTACATGGACTCGCTGGAAATCTCGACCAGCAACTCCAACGGCGGCGAATTCTGGGGCTCCACGCTCATGAGCGAGTTCCAGAAGCGCCGCGGCTACAGCCTCGAGCCGTATCTGCCATACGTCATCAGGCTTGGCTCTCGGGCGCGCGATACCGCATTCCCGATCGTTGGGGCCGACAGTGTGAAGGTGAAAAGGGTCCGCAACGATTTCTTCGAGACGATCACGGACATGTACACCGACAATGTCCTCAAGCCGCTGCGGGCCTACCTGCACAACGAGATGAACATGAAGCTGCGGGCCGAGATCTCCTACGGCGTGAACTACGAGATCACCACGCCGGCCCAAGGGGTGGACTACGTCGAGACCGAATCACTCGAGTACGGAAACCAACTGGACGCTCACCGGTCACTTGCGGGCGCGGCTCACACTCACGGGTTGCGCTACTCCAGCGAGACCGGGGCGATCGGCGGCGAGAACTACACGTGGCCGCAGGACCGGTTCATGCAGATCATGAACACCCAGTTCGCTTCCGGCATCAGCCACACGGTGTTCCACGGCTACTCCAGCATCTCGGGCGCCGACTCCAGCAACAGTTCGGACCCCTGGAACGGTACGTACTGGCCGGGCCACGAAGGAATGTACGCCCGATTCTCAGAGCGGTGGGGGCCGCGTCAGCCGGAGTCCACGCAGTACACCGACTACATGCCGATGATCGCTCGCACCCAGGCCGTGCTGCAGCAGGGCAAGCCGCAGATCGACCTGGCCGTGCTGCGCACCGACTACGCCTACAACAACGGGCAGCCCAGCATCGACAACATGCGGCACGGCAAGGCGGCGTACTTCAAGGATCTGGAACTGCAGGACAACGGGTACACCTACGACTACTTCGCGCCTGAGATCCTCGAAGGCCAGAGCGTCCGCTACAGCAAGACCGACGGCCTGATTCCCGAGAATGTGGGATACCAGGCGGTCGTCATCTACCAGGACTCCATCCGGCTGAAGAGCGCCCAGGCAATCTGCAAGCTCGCCCGACAGGGCCTGCCCGTGGTCATCGTCAACGGCCTGGTCGAGACGCTTGGCTCGACCACGAACTACCTCAATGCCAAGGCGGCCGTCCACACCCTCGGAAACGAGGGCACCGACGCCGAACTGGCCAAGGTCATGGCCCGCATGGAGAAGCTCCCGAACGTCAAACTGGTCAACGCGAACGTTCCCCAGAGTGCAAGCAACCCCGACCCGGGAGCCGCGGACTACGAGCAGACGTACTACTACGGCAAGACCGGAGTCTACGACGCACTGCAGAAACTCGAGGTGCGACCGAGGGCCGAATATGCCGCACCGAACCAGACCATCCTGACCACCATGCGCAAGACCAAGGACACGGTCTACCTGTTCGCCTACAACTACATGGAGAAGCGAGGCGACTACAAGAACGCACCGATCGAAGCCAAGACCGCCACCACGTCTATCAGTGTCAATGCGGTTGGTAAGCCGTACCGCATCGATACGTGGTCGAGCCACGTCGAGCCGCTGGCCACGTACAAGATCTCCGGCGGGCGGACCTCGTTCGACGTGACTCTCGCACCCGGTGAGACCACAGTGATCGCCATCGACCTGAAGAACAAGACTGCCGCGCCCCTGCGCAGCACCAACGCGGCGCAAGGTCTCGTGACCACCGGCGGCACGGCCATCCTCGCCACCGACTCGGGCACCTACACCGCCAAGCTGGCCAACGGCTCCACCGTCACGAAGAAAATCTCCGTACCGGACGACGTCAACCTGACCAACTCGCGCTGGAACCTGGTCCTCAACAGCTGGACACCCGGGCACAAGGAAACCCTGACCGAGGCACGCAAGGGCTACACCACCAAGGAGGTCTACTACACCACGAACAAGACCGATATCAACGTCGGCACCACCTCGCTCGTCCCCTGGAAGGACATGACCTTCACCGCCCAGGAACCGGCGTCGGTATCGGGTGTCGGCACCTACAGCACCACGTTCCAGTTGCCCAGCACGTGGAATGAGTCCAACGGCGCCTACCTGAACCTCGGCTCCACAGGCGGCGCCCTGGCCCAAGTCTGGGTCAACGGGCAGAAGATCCCCGGCTACGACTTCATCGCCGGCCACATCGACGTGAGCTCCGCCCTCAAGCCCGGCACCAACACCCTCAAGATCGAGGTCGCCAGCTCACTGCGCAACCAGATGCGAGCCCTGGGCTACCCCAACCTACCGGCCGCCAACACCACCGCAGGCGCCGTCGCATCGTACGGCCTGCAAGGAAACATCACCCTGCAGACCTACACCGTCGCCGTCGTCGACAAGCCGACCCACCACTAGCAAGGCCGAGCGGTGACCTCCCCACCGCACTGAACACCCCCCCACTGCGGAGATGGTCCCGCCACTCACCACCGGCGGGACCATCCCCCGCGCCGCCGAGTGCGATGTCCTCGCCACGTTCGGGATGGCCTCCGCCTCACCGCACCGTCAGGCCTCGGAGAACCTCGCTCAGCGCATCCAGGAATACGAAGCGAACCGTTCCCGACCGGATGAGATTCGCCGGGTTCCTCAGCCCGCGGCGGCCAGGGAGCGACCGCCCCAGCGGATGCCCTTCTCGCCGCGGATGCGGGGCGCGTTCGCGGCGCTGGACGGCAAGGACGTCGGGGGTCGGGGTGGCGGACGTCGGCGTTGCGTCAGCGCACCCATGAGGGCCGGGCTTGTCAAGAGCAGACTGGAACCTGGCCCGGCATGCTCGGGGCTGGTGCCGGAGGTGGGTGGAGGAGCCCGTGTCTCCTCGGTCGAGGGCTGTCGATGATCCCCGGGGGTAGGTCGGGCGGAGGAGTCTCACACGCACCCATTCGGCTCCGTGCACCGTCGCCGGGCCGGCGCCATGACCCTAGTCCGGGGGCCGGGCTGCTCATTCAGGTAGTCGAGCACGGCGGGGCCGGCTCATGCGCTGACGCGAGCGCACCCGGTGTCGGCAACCTCTCGGAAGGGGAAGTGTGACTGTCATTGGCTCAGCGCTGCCTCCCCGACGGGACGGGTGGCGTGCTGGTCGGCTTCGTACTCGACGAGCAGGTGCCAGGTGCGGGTGAGGAGTTTGCGGGCGATCGCGATCGTGGCGATCTTCTTGCCGCGGCGATGGGCGATCTGCTCGTAGCAGGCGGCGAACTGCGGGGATCGTTTGGCGGTCTGGGCCGCTTCGCTCAGGATCCAGCGCACCCAGGGGTCGCCCTGTTTGGAGATGTGGCCGTAGCGGACGGTGCGGTCCGAGCCGCGGACGGTGGGAGTGAGCCCAGCCCAGGAAGCGAGCTTGCGGGCCGAGGGGAAGCGGCGGATGTCGCCGATCTCAGCCAGCAGGACCAGAGCGGTGAGTGGTCCTACTCCCGGCAGAGTGGTCAGGACCTTCACCCGCGGGTCATTCTTGGCTTCGGCCGTCAGCCGAGCGTCAAGCCGGTCGATGGGAACCTGGACGGCATCGATCAGCTCCAGCAGGTCGGTGATCACTGTGCGGGAGGACGCGGGCAGCGGGAGCTGCTCCAGCCAGCGGCGGCCGGGACCGCTCCAGCAGCTGCGGCTGGTTCCCCGGTCACAGCCGTGATCGGCCAACACGGCATGGATCCGGTTACGCAACAGGGTCCGCAACCGGACCAGTTGGGCCCGATGTCGGAGCACGGCCCGCTGCTGCCGGACCGACGGCGGGCCGATCCAGGCCTCTGGCAACAGATCGGCGCGCAGCAGCTGGGCCAGGGTGGCCGCATCGACCTTGTCGTTCTTCAACCGGGCCGAGGCGATGGCTTTGCACTGCAGCGGATGCACCAGGTGCGGCTCGAAGCCGTGCTCCTGGAGCAGCTCGACCAGCCAGCCCCAGCCGAAGGCGGCCTCGAACGCCACCGGTGTGCCCGTGGGGAGATCCCCGATCACCCCCAGCACCGGCACCCGCCCGTTGGGCACGTTCCTGTTCACGTTGATCCCACCGCCTTGGTCGGCGATGGCGATCTGCGACCTCTTGCGATGCACGTCGATTCCGACGTAGACAGACATCCCGGGCCTCCTTCCCGAGCTCGTATGGACACCCGGAAACAGCATCCACCGGGCTGGCGCGGAAGGGGGCCCGGCCCTCATAGCGTCAGGTAGCCAATGCAGGACGCGGGCCTGCGGTCAGGCATTCGGCTGCCGCCGGCCCAAGGGCCCGCCCCGAGCGACATCCCGCGCCCCGCAGCCCAAGCCGACCAGAGACGCTTGGGAGGCGTTCGTCCGTGTGCCGCGCAGCCTGCTGCCCCGCTACATACCCCGCAGCGGATTCCCCGAGGTGCAGCCGTTCGCGTCGATCTCCGACCTCCTGCGCGACTTCCAGCACACTGCATGGCGGCTGGAGACCCGCCGCGGTCACGCCTGCGACCGCGACAGCTCCACGTGGCAGCGGTTCCTCGCCGGCGAGGACATCACGCGCGGCCCGGACAACGCCTGGCGTGAGAGCGAACGTCCGCGCGCAGAGCGCTGCGGGAAAGAGGTTCGAGCGCGTGCGCCTGGTGGACGAACCTGCCACCCAGGGGCAGGAGTTCCTCCTTGCCCGCGCGCCCGGCAACGCCGGCGCGAGTGGGGACATCCGCAACCTCACTCGGGCCGAGGCCGAACGGCTGCGGCTGCGGCTGCGGCTGCGGCTGTCTAAGGACGACTTCTGGCTGTTCGACGCGCGGGTCCTTGCCCGGTTCGTGTTCGACGAGGACGTTCGCCACCCTCGGCGTGTACGTCACCGAGGACCCCGCCGGGGTGCCGGCCGCTTGCCGGGCGCGGGACGCCGCCCGGCATCACGCCGTGCCCACCGCGGAGTTCGGCCGGCGGGCGTGATTCACCGGGTGAGCACCCGGCGTGGTACGCGCGGACGCCCTGCTGTCCCATCGAGGGCGCCCGCGCGCGTCATCGTGCCGCGTTGCCCGCGGATGCGGTCGCGGGGGCGCGGTCTCAGCGGGCGTAGTGGTGGAAGCCGGCATACGTCCACTCGGTCCAGGTGCCGTGGTGCAGGCGGTAGAAGCGGTGACCGTCATAGCGGTACCAGCCGTCATAGCGGTACCAGCCGTCGTGACCGTGGTCCCAGTGGCCGTAGCGGTCGTAGGAACCGTAGTGGCCGTAACGGTCGTTGTTACCGTAAGAGTTCTCGTGGTCACCATGGGTGTAGGACGCGATGTGGGGGGCGCCGGCGGGAAGGGTCGCTGCGGATGCGCTGCCTCCGGCCGCGAGCAGGGCCCCGCCTGCGACACCGAGGGTGGCAGCCGCAACAGCGGCACGCTTCACAAGCTTGCTAATCATGGTCATCACCCTTCATTTACCTTGCTTACGTAATCCAGCAAGGCTGATCGCCTTTGGTTCGACATCAGAGACACTACGAGCGGGTAGTTAGGATTTCAACTTTTTGCAGGGTGGGCTATGTCATGGACCCCCACACCGCAGACACGGAATAACCCCGACCACCCCAACCCGACCGGGCAGCGACTCTCCCCCTCCATCACCGAGGGCTCATCGCGGCACGCCCACGACGCGAAGGCGACTAGCGGTGGTTTGTTAGTTCGGGGGGAGAGGTTCAGGGTCTGTCCGGTGGTGACCGCGTCGATCAGGGCTTGGAGTTCGGGTGGAGGGGGCGCGTTGGACCAGGCCCGCCACCAGCGTTGCAGCACGATCGACGGGGTCAGCCAGCCGCGGACGGCGCGAATCGCCTTCGGCCAGCACGGCGGTGGGGGCGGGGCCGGCAGTGCCGGGCCCCCTCTCTCCAGCGTCGGCTTCCGGCACCAGTGTTGACGTACTCTCAGGTCCCGCACTGGTGCGTCCTGCTTCCCAGCAGAAGGCGAACGCGCAATTGACCAGGGTCTGGTGGCGGCGGATCGCGACATCGGTGCGCACCTGGAAGTCGGCCCACCCCAGCTCGTCCTTGACCTGCTTGTAGCCCTGCTCGATCCAGTTCCGAATCCCGTAGATCCGCACGACCTCGGCCAGGTCCGCGGGCGGATAGGGGGACTCGGCCGCGCGGGGCGAGCCGGGGCGGGGCAGGTCGGTGGCCAGGTACCAGGTGGCCTTCTCCGGCAGGGTGGACGGATCGGCGGTGGCCACCACCAGCCGCGTCAGGCCGTCCGGACCCCAAAAGCCCAAGGTGGCGTCGGCGGCCCACCAGGTGGCGGTGTGCCCGTCGCGGAAGGTGCGCACCACCGGCGTCCAGGCGCCGGGCTCCTCGGGGCCGTGCCAGGCCAGTTCGCGGGCGGCGTCCACCGGGGTGCGGGCCTGGTCGCCGTAGGCCCACACCCCGCGGCGGCGCTTGACGGCCATCACGAACGGCACCTTGGCGGCGTGCAGCTCGCACCGGAAGTCGTCCAGGTCCCCGTAGGCGCCGTCGGCCACCGCCGCCCGGAACGCGATCCCCAAGAACCTGGCCTGACAGGCAAGTTGGGCGGCAATCTTCCACTTGGTACGGAAGGCCGGGTCGCTCTTCCCCCGCGGGAAGTGGTGGGCCGGGGTGTAGGGCACGGCGTGCAGCGGGTAGTAGAGGCGCTCGTCGGCCCACAGCGTGGTCACCGTGACCACGGCGTTGTCGGTCTTGCCGTACCGGCCCAGCCACTGCCGGCCCACGTGCGCGGTGGCAGTGCCGTCCTTGCGGTCCCCGGAGTCGTCGATGACCAGCACCCCGCCGGCGTGCGGGGCGGTCGCCTCGCCCTGCAGCAGCAGCTCCAGCCGCCGGGCGTTGACCCGCTCAGGGTCCCAGGTCGACTCGGACAGGAAGAACTGCAGCCGCTGCACCGCCGGGTGCTGGGCCCCCACGACCGGCTCCGCCCCGGCCAGGCAGGTCAGCGTCTTGTTCCGGTCCCGCGGGGCCAGCAGCCCGGTCAGGTACTCCCTAAACCCGCGCCGCTGCGCCAGCGACGAGAACAGGTCGTCGAACCGGGCCGCGTAGCCCTCCAGCGGCCCCGGCGCCGGCGGGCACGGACGCCTCGCGGTCACCATCGCGACCACCTCCGAACAACATCGCCCCCGCCTACCGGCCTACCGCACGTTCCGCCCCAGGTCAACAAATCACCGCTAGGATGTCCCGGCCGTACCCGACGCCGGATACGACTGCGCCCCACCGCCCGCCCTGTGGCCCGCCGGCACAAGATCCTCGACCCGGCCGGCGCTCCGACCGCGTTCGGCCAGACCCGCACAGCACGGGATCCGTCGGATCCACCGGCGGCCCTCAACACCACCCGCGATCTGTTGGGCGGACCGGCCGCCGGCAGCGGGCCGCCCGGTGGCGCCGCCACCGCCACTCAGACACACCCCGCCACAGGCGAACCGGCGCCCATCACGCAGACCCGACCACGCCCCTCACCGCCCCGACCACCACGACCCCGACCCCACCACGCACCCGACCACGGCAGGCCACCGCGCCGCGCAATCCGTACGGCCGAAAATGCCGCAGCCACCGTCTGCGCGCGCACAGGCCCTGGCGTCCTTGCACACACGCCCAGCGCACAACCGCAAGGCCGCGCACGTCTCGCTGCGCGGCCGCTCGCAGGCCGGGCCAGAAACCATCCCGACCGGCATTGACGACGGCCGGGCACGCGCAGTTCAGGGGACGTCAGCCCCCGCTCATGCGGGCCGGCACCCCGACCACGGCCCCCACCACGGCAGGTCACGGCATTGCGCAGTCCGCCCGCTGACTTGGGTTTTAACCTCGGATCCGGGCGTGCGGCCCGGCGTGGCATCGTGTGTCCGCGCACATCTCGACGGGTGATCAGGCAAGACCTCTGGCGACGTGCTGGCTGTCCTGGATCGCGGTACCGACGGGTGACCAAGCGGGGGTCATGACGATGCTGGGGCTCACTCGACCCACCGCCGTGACGTTCGCCGAAGCCGAGACGATCATCGACGAGGACGGCCACGGGGAGGCGGACGGAAATCCCGACGGCCTGGCTCGGGTATACGTGAGCCCCGAAGTCGACGGGTGGACGCTGGTCATCGGCTGGTGGTGCGATCCGTGCGACGGTGAGCGCAGCGACGAAGTCCTGCGTCTGTGCACCGAACTGAGCGCGCGATACGGCAGGGCGCAGGCGTACTACTACGGCGCGCAGGGCGACGGTTCGGCCTGGCTCATCGCTGAGGGGGGTGCCGTGCTGCGGCGGTACTGCGCAACCGGGGAAGCCGAAGACACTCTCTTCACGCTGGGTGAACCACTGCCACTGGAAAGGGCCCGACGGGAGCAGTTGGGGCTGTCGCCAGCCTGGGACGAGGCGCCCGGAGACGACGAGGCCGCGAGCCAATGGAAATCGGCCGCGTTCCATCTCGCTCCCGAGATCGCAGCTGCCCTGGGCGCCAGCCCCCTCACGCTGACCGCACAAACGCGGGTGCGCGGCACCGGCGTCCTCGCCCTCACCCCGCACCCCGCAAGCGCTGAGGCTGAACCCGTCATCTGAGGGCCGCCGACATCAGGGCGTCATGGAACACCGGCGAGACGGACTGCGTGGCCGTCGGTGTTCCAAAACCCGCGCCAGGACATCGAACCAGTCTTTGCGCATGGCCCCCCCAGACAGGGACCCGCCCTAGAAAGCTGAGGTCAAAACCCAAGCCAAGGGCCGTCCCGCAACGGCCCGCGACATCAGGGTCAACCAGCGGTCAGTACAGCCACCGGTCGAGATGCGCCGGCCAGAGGAGACCCATGTAACCCTCGAAGGCGGCCGGGTCGATCTCTTTAAGCCCTCGGGCAAGGTGGCCCAACTCGGCCAAAGCCCGCTCTTCCTCGTCGCCCAAGAAGTCCTCCTCGGGGCCATCCGGCTCGCTCAAAAGTTCCGAGGTCGTGACGTGGCTGCCGTAGCAGTGGAGAGCCTGAAGCCACAGATCGACAGTGGAGTTGGCGAAGCAAGCCGCACCATCCGGCGTGACGTAGTAGACCGCTCCGGTCTCCGGCTCAACGCCGAACGACGACCGCTCGGCCGGCACAGCAAGGTCGACGTGCTCCGTGAGGCGGTAGAGCGGGCCGCGAGACGTCTGCAGAACCGGATGATCTTCGCGCTGAATCACGACTCGCTCGATCAGACGGGGAGCGACCGGGACACCTACCTCGACGAGCAGCACCTTCATACGCTCGGGAATGCGCCACCCTGCTACAACCTCCGACTCCGCCCGCATGACCTGCCCGCCGCCGGCCCACCCCGTCAGCTCGTCATACGTCACCATCGGACGCCCCTCTTCGGTCGGTTGCGGCGCCAAGACCCTATCGGGCTCCATCCCGGCTACAGCCTGCAGTCGAAGTTGCGGGACAGCCCTTAGGCAGCCCCCGAGCGCCTGCGCATCGCGGGGCGCATCGCGACGGCTTTATCCCTTCCTGAAAGAGGCGGGGAAAGGTTGAGACATCGGAACGCGTCAGGGCCGCACCCGAACCTCGGGTGCGGCCCCCATGTCCAGGCTCATCCCGGCCATGCGGCCAGTTCCCCGCAGGGATGCGGGCAGCGATCCCCCGCACCGGCCGCGCCGCCTCACGGGACATCAGCCCGCCGGCCCGGGCGAGTGCCACCCGCAGGCGCAGCAGATCGCGCACCCTCTGGGAATCGACCGTGCGCCGCGCGCCGAGAACCGGTTCCTGACTCCAGGTCCAAACCCCGCCGGCGCCACCTTCGGGTGAACCCTGGGACGGCCGGGTCGTCAGGAGCGCCACACGCCGCTATTTTCGAACACATGAGCGATTGATGTGATGCGGAAGAGGTCCCGCTCCCGATTCCGGCCCAGGTGCCCGCCGGGGAGGAGGTGGAGTTCAACCGCACCGGCCTCTACCTCACGCTCAGCCGGGCAGGCCGACGCCAAAGGACGCAGGTCATCCAATACCGCAACCTGCCCGACGCAACCCGGGCGATCCTCACGGTCGTCGACTGGCCGGCGCCGACGATCCGCATGGTGTGGGTCGCCTGGGATCCCGACCGCATGAGCCTGGAGTACACCTCGGGAACCGTTCTCGCGACAGCGGAGGCCGTGCCACGCAAGGGCGATGCCCGTGCGATCGCCACCGACGAGATGCTCGGCTGCTTCACCGGCCCTCCCACCTCGTACTGGCCGCACAGGGACGTCGAGGTGCGAGTCGGCGGCCTCTGGCGTCCCGGCAAACTGCGCAGCCTCTTCCACGGACCCGGCGGCCGGGCGGCAGCCTGGGTGACGACGTCGCTGTACGAACCGGAATGGGGAACCTGGGTCACCTTCCGGCGGATGTACCACTGGAATCCGGAAGCGATCAGACCAGCCCAAACGAATCTAGGCCGCGCCGACGGGCGTCCCGACAAAATGTGACCACATCGAAGGTACTCGTGAGCCCGCCGACGCACGCCCGGAAAGCGTGACGTTCCGTCCGGTCTACCGATCCGGCTGCGCCTGCCGGCCCGCTCCTCCGCCGCCATGTCGAGATACCGGTGCTCCGGCACCAGCCGGCCGTCCTGCAACACAGCAGCCCCAAGCCCGTTTTCACCGGCGGGTACCGTGCCGTGCGCGCAGCCCTGCTCCGGCGCCTGGGCAAGCATCACCGTTCATCGCTGAAGCCGCTCATCACCCCGCCTACCGTGCTGCGCCGGCACGCCCGACTGGTCGCGAAGAAATGGACCTATCCGTCCCGCCGTCCGGGCCGCCCGGCCAAGCCCGGAGGCACTGCGCGCTCTGGTGCTACGCCTGGCCCGCGAGAACGACGGGTGGGGGTATCGCAGGATCCATGGCGAACTGCTCAACCTGGGCTGGAAGGTCGCCGCCTCCACGGTGTGGGAGATCGTGCGGCGCGCCGGTGTCGACCCGGCGCGCCGACCGCTCCTGGGTCAAATTCCTGAAGGCCCAGGCCGCAGGCATCCTCGCCGTGGATGTCTCCACGTGGACACGGTCTTCCTGAGGCGCCTGTTCGTCCTGTTCTTCGTCGAGCAGCCCCCGAGGCGGATTCACCGACATCCGCGTTGCCCGCGATGGGTCACAGCGCCCCGAGATCGACTTCCACGGGGAAGGGCGCGCTGGCCTTGACCGTTCCGGTGAATACCTCGCCCTGGCGGTAGGAGCCGCTTGCCGGGTCGAGGAGGTAGGTGTACACCAGCGGAACCGTGCTGGGGGACTGTTCGACTCGCCAGTAGAAGGCGATGCCCGCTCGAGCGTACTGCTCGAGCTTGACGATCCGGTCGGTGGTCTCGGAGCCGGGCGAGACGACCTCGACCACGAGCAGCACGTGCTCGGGGCGGGTCGGTGTGACGTCGATGCTGTCCGCCCGGTAAACGGTCACGTCCGGGCGGCGGTTGGTGAGCGGGACGTCCTGCAACCGGATGTCGAAGTCCGTGTCCGCGTTCCACTCCGGGCCCGCCGCCGTGTCCAAGGAGTTGGCCAGGATCCGCGCGAGGCGGTTGTGCCGTTTGGACGCACTCGGGCTCACGACGACCATCCCGTCCACGATCTCGATACCCGCACACTGCTCTTCGGACCAGGAGTCGTACTGCTCAGCAGTGATCTGCGTGTGCATCCATTCGGGAGCGATCATCTCGGCGGTCACGGCACACCTCCCCTGGGTCGATCGACGAAGCCGACGCTGTCAGCCCAGACTACTGGCTCCCCACAAGCCGCGGGCCTCGAAGCCTCGAGGCTTCGGCAGGGCGGTGTGCCGCCCATGCGTCCGCACCCTTCTCGTGACCGGACCGTGCCCCCACCCGTCACCAAAATGGTTTAGCATTCAACCAATGCGGCAGCTGCTGACCCGGCAGCGCCCTTGCCTGCACCTGCGCTGTGCGGTGCAGCAGGCGCAACAAGGGCCATAAGGGAGGAGGATCCATGGCCAGACGTACGACCGTCGTGGCGTTCCCCCAAGCCCACGAGCAGAGCCTTTCGGGCAGACTCGAGCAGCCGCCCGGCCACGTGCACGCCTCTGCGCTGTTCGCCCCCTGCCTCACCTGCTCCAAGGACAGCGCGGCGACCGTGCGCATCGCCGGCGCCATCCACCAGCGGGCACCCCGCCCCACATCCTTCGTCTCGCTCGAGGGCGCAGATCGCATGCCCACCCGCCAGGACGACGCCGCGTACGCCGCCGAAATCCTCGCCCCATGGGCCTCCCGCCACCTCGACCCCGCAAGGCAACCGGCGCGTCCGCTCGCGGGCGAGGGCGGCCATGCCGCCCCGGACGACGTCCTGCGGCCTCCCCCCACCACAGCCGCCTGAGCCTTTCGGGGCGAGGAGCACACCACCGCGCCCGGCCCCGGCACGGCCCACCGGGCAGCCGACCGGGTGCCCCTCCCCCAAGGCCCGGCACGTCCACTGACGGCGACCAGCACCTCCCAGACCCAGCACCTCACTGCACAACCCCAGACAAGGAGCCACCTCATGACCACCACCGACCCCGCCGCGCTCGAGGCGGACCGCAACCGGATCCGTGCACAGCATCTGCATCCCGCCGACCGGCGCCCCGCCTCCTCCGCACGCGGCCTGCACCACACCGCCCTGCTGAGCAGCGACGTGCTGACCACCGTGCGGTTCTACCAGGACATCCTGGAGTTCCCGCTCACCGAGCTCATCGAGAACCGGGACTACCCCGGCTCCTCCCACTTCTTCTTCGACATCGGCAACGGCAACCTGCTGGCCTTCTTCGACTTCCCCGGACTGGATCTCGGTCCCTACGCCGAGGTCCTCGGAGGCCTCCACCACGTCGCCATCTCCGTCGACCCCGAACGCTGGCAGCACCTGGTCGACAAGCTGAAGCAGAACGGCATCGACCACGTCATCCACAGCGAGGTCTCGGTTTACTTCCGCGACCCCGACGGAGCCCGCCTCGAACTCATCGCCGACCCCCTCGGCGAGATGTACGGCCACCAGGTGCTCTGACCCCGCACGCCGGACGCCCCACCCCCGGGCGTCCGGCCCGTTGCGCACATTTCCCCCGCCCGAAGGACTGCCATGCCCGACACCACGCCAGCGATGAACCGGCCCCACGTATGGCGGCCCGGAAGCTCCCTACCGCCCCTGCTCCTCCTGCACGGAACGGGCGACGACGAACACGGCCTGGTGCCCCTGGGTGAAGACCTCGCGCCGGGATCGGCGCTGCTCTCCCCGCGGGGCACCGTCCTGGAAGGCACCATGCCTCGGTTCTTCCGGCGGCTGCGGGAGGGCGTGTTCGACGAGGACGACCTGCGGGAACGAGCCGACGAACTCGCCGACTTCATCCACACGGCCGGCAGCGCCTACGGCCTGCAGCCGGGATCCCTGGTCGCCGTCGGCTTCTCCAACGGCGCCAACATGGCCGCAGCACTCCTGCTCCTGCACCCCGAACTACTCGCCGGCGCCGTCCTCATCGCCTCCGTGCCCCCACTGGCCAAGCCGCCCGCGGCCGACCTCACCGGCCGGCGGGTACTGATCTCGGGCGGGCTGCAGGACCCGATGGCACGCCCCGAACAAACCCAACTCCTGGCCACTCAACTCCGTGCCAGAGGCGCGGGCGTCGACCTGCTGACCCACCACGGAGGACACCAGGTGGAACTCGCACACCTCCCGGCCATACGAAAGTTCCTACGCCCGGCCAACTGAACCCCACCCACGCCACCCGGCCCGGGTGGCGCGCACCTTCGTGCCCTTCGGCACCAACGGCTCCAGCGCCGCCCACTGCTCGTCCGTGAGATCTCCCCGCCCCATGACCTGAGATCATCCACAGCTCAAGATCCACTTTCGATACACGGCCCAGACGATCTCGGCCTTGAACTCCGGCGTGACCGGGCGGCGCGGGCGAGCCGCGGCCCTGATCCCGGATGTCCGCCGAAGTGGCTCAAGCCTTCGTGATCGCTGTGGCCCTGGAGCAGGCGGCGGGCTGCCTTGGCGTCGAAGGCGGCGCGGTCCTCACGCCGCCTGTGGAGGTCCGGGAGAGCCTCTCGAGCCGGGTGACCTTCAGCGCGTCGCCCTCACACTGCAGTTGGAGATGAGATCGAGCTGTGGCCGGGACGCCTTCGCGCCGCTTGCCTTGTCGACATGGATGTGGTCGCGGTCGACTCCGTGGCGCAGTAGTGCGTCGATCTGACGATCCGGGTTGTCGGCGGTCGAGACCCGCGGGTGGCCGATGACCATGTGTCGGAATCGGAATCCATCCGTCGGACCGTTCACCGATGTTGATTGTCGACGCGCGTTGTCGACGGTGCTCACCTGCGGGTTCGTCATCACGACGCTCAATGCCGGCAGCGTTGGTTTGCCGGCACTGAGCGTGGAAGGTGAGGTGCCGGGCAAGCACTCAGCCTGGGATGAGTGCATCCCACTGATCGCGGGTCGGGCCATCGTGCGTTGGCGAGAAGTCCGGGTGGGCGGCCAGCCAGTCGGTGACGGCTCGGTCCACTTCGTCGGTGCCGTAGGCGTCGTCGGCCGGTTGCAGGAGATGGCGTACCCGGGCTCGGGCTCGCATGACGACGGGATCGTCAAAAGCGCAAGCGGCCAGGGCAGCAGCCCTCCGATCCGAGGACGGTGAACCCTCGGTGAAGCGTTGCTCGTTGCCGCGGTCGGCTGTCACCTGCGCGTCGAACCACGGGCGGAGGACTTGTGCCGTCCAGGTGTGGTAGCCGATGGGGTCTGCGGCGATCCGGTCGGCATGGGTGGCGAGGTGCTGGGCGGCGCGCAGGCCGAGGACCACGCCATGGCCCAGGGTGGGGTTGGTGTGGACGAGGCTGTCCCCGGCGTTGACCAGGCCGGTGACGACAGGTCCGTCATCGTCGACGAGGGAAGTCCAGCGGTTGTCCAGGCCGGCCATCGCCAGGACGGCTGTCTGTGGTTCGGGGGCCAGGTCTAGCCAGGCGGCGGTGGCGGGGAAGCGGCGGGCGACGGCTTCGAACACGGCAGGGTCGGTGAGCGCGCCGCGGGTCGGATCACCCGTGGAGAGCACCAGGCTGACCGCGAAGGTGTCGTTGTCGGAAGGGAAAACGCCGGCGAGCGCGAACGGTGCGGCCGAGCCGGTCTTCACCCGTCCGGGGTCACGCGGTCCGTCGGCGCGCAGGCGGTACCAGCGGCACAGGTAGGCGATCTTGGTGCGGTGGCTGCCGACCACGGGTGGGCGGCAGCCGGCCGCCCTCAGCCAGGAGGGGACCGGCGAGCGGCGACCGGCCGCGTCGACGACGAGGTCCGCCTGGTGCATCCCCGCGCCCGCCTGCACGCCGGTGACCCGGGCAGGGCGGCCCTCCTCGACGGTGAGGGCGTGCACCCGGCAGGCTTGCCGCACCTCGACGGTGGGTTCCCGCTGCACGGCCGCGGTCAGGGCGGCCTCCAGCACGATGCGGCGGGTGCGCAAGGTCACCAGGTCCTCATCGCCGGCCCGGTGCGGCGGATGCTCACCGAACCAGTCGAAGTCGTGGTACTCCCGGGCTCCGCGTGCCAGCAGGTCCGCGTAGACATCAGGGGTTTCGGTGCGCAACACGGTGCGGACGGGCGCGAGGAACGAGTGGGGATGGGTGGCCTGCGGGACTCGGGGCCTGTTCCAGTCGAAGAAGTCCCGGTTCAGGTCCTCTCCAGCCTGCCGCGCGTCCTGCTCGAACAACGTCACCGTGTCGCCCCGCCGACCGAGCATGAGCGCCGTCCCCAGCCCGCTGATACCCCCGCCGATCACCGCAACCCGCGCCACTGCGCTCCCCTTCGCGTTGTGTTGCGCAGCGAGCCTACTGCTTGACGATCTTCCGTTCGAAACCGGCGTCGTCCGTCGCGGTACGGGGGCGGGGCACGGCGGCGGCCGGTGTCAGGCCGAGCCGCCTGTCCATCTCCGGCTACCTTCCCTCGCCCCGGCGGTTCCTCTGAGGCCCGCGACTGCACCTGATGCGCACCCCATCCGACCCGCCGATCACCTGGGCACCGACCAACCCGAAAAAATCGACGGGCGTCAGGTGCCGGCCGACATGCTCACAGGCGACCACGACCTGCCGGCCACCCGCCTCGGGCAGACCATCGTGGGCGACAAGGGCTCCATCCCGGCTCCCGCGTCCTGGACCCGACCTACCCGTGGGCCCGCGATCCCCACGGATGAACGCGCACTGTGAACGAGTCATCGCGACCCTGCGGCGCGAGGCTCTCGACCATGTGCTGATCTGGAACGAGACCCATGCCCGGCGGGTGCTCGACGAGTACGTCCGGCACTCCAACGGGCATCGCCCGCATCAGGCCCGAGGACAACTGCCACCACTCGCCGAACGGCAGCCCGCACCGGTCACCGACCCGAGCACCACGCGACTCCTACGCAGCCGCGTTCTCGGCGGCCTGATCAGCGAGTACAGATACGTGGCCCGACCAGCAGCGACGAATATCCGAACGGCACACGGTAGGGCCGTTTGGCAGAGCTTTCGGTGTGGGCGGCCCACGGGTTGATCACATGCAGAAATCGCGGCTGCGCCTGTTCCGACTCACCCGCCGTTTCAACGCCGTTGACGACTCGCCAGGAGCTCGATGAACTGGAGAGAGGCGAACTGTGCTGCGAGTAAGCGCTGTTGGCATCGCTCGGCTCGATGTCATGGCAGTTCAAGGGGAGGGACTTTCATGGTGCAGGTGGGGAAGAGACCCTGGGGGTTCAGGCTGTTCGCAGCAGCTGTGGGAGGGCTGCTGATCGGCACGCTGGCGGCCGGACCCGCGCCGGCCGAGGGCAACGAGCAGCAGGCCGGACTCAAACTGAAGGCGCTCGCCGTCGAGCAGAGCGCCGTGGATGCCACGTCCGGCGACGCCACGGTCACGATCGACTGGACAGTCACGGACGGGAAGGCGGCGGCCACCAACATGTTCGGTGCCATCACCGTTCAGCAGGTCAGCACTGATGGACGCCTTATCGGGGCGCCGCAAGCCCTGACCTTCTCGTTCCAGCCGCAATGGCCCTACCAGGCGAATCCGGTCGCAGGCACGATAGCGTCCGCGGACTACAGTTACGCCTTCCCCGTACCGCAGTACGCAGCCCAATCCACCGCGCGCTGGGCCGTGGTGAAGGTCACGGCGAAGGACGACCAAGGCGGCACGCTCAGTGTGGAACGGCAGAACTTGACCAAGTTCCACCCGACGTTCACTGCTACGCATCTCCTCGACTCGACCGGACCGACGTACGACGGCCTCGCACTGGCGCTGGACCAGCCGGAGTACCTCTACAACGCCGATGCCTCCGTCAGCGCGCGGTACCAGCTGCACATCACCGACGCCGAGTCCGGCTTCTTCCGGGGGCAACTTGTCCTCAGCGGCCCGCAGGGCAGGACGGCGAGCGGATCGATACGGCTGGTGCAGGACACCGACGGCACGCTGGCGTGCGGGGACGATTTCGCGTTCGACAGCCATGACGTCTTCTGCACGGTCGACGTCACCATTCCTGCCGGCGCCCCGCCGGGGCATGGTCCATCTTCCGCGTCACGCTGACTGACGCTTCGGGGAACGTCAGCATGGCCAAGGGGCTGTCACAGGACCCGGTACACGTCACGCAGAACAGCACGCTGCAGGCGTCCCACTTCGCCATCAGCCCCGCGCAGTACAACAACTGGACCGGACCGGCGCCGCTGGCGATCACGATGAAACCGACCGGCTTCCGTGACGGCATCGCCTCCGTGACGGTGCTGCTGAACAACTGCGGCGGATCGATCACGGCGAACCCCGTGATCGCACCCGACGGCACTGTCTCGGTGCGGGCCACCGTGCCACCGATCTACACCAAGCAGTGCACCGTCACGGGAATCGGCATCACTGACGGCGCCGGCAACTCGGCGGCATACGGCACGGCCTTCCACGGATCCGAGCTGGACCTGGTGGCCACTCAGATCCCGGACACGGCAGCCCCCGTGGTGAACTCGGCCTCGCTGGACACCACGTCCGTGCCCGCAAGTACGTTGCCGCGCAACGCCGTGCTCACCCTCGATGTGACGTCGTTCGTCGGCGTCACCGGTTTCAGCCTCACCCTGTATGACGCGAACGGCGTCTCGGTCGACGGCAGGTCAGGCGGGCTCAGTTCCGTGACGAGCGGCCCGCTCACGCTACAGGTACCCCTGCATCAGGGCCTCGCTCCGGGCGTGTACACGGTCGGCTTCACGCTCACGGACGCGGGCGACCTGCACACACAGTACGGCTACCCCGACGGTCACGGCTTGCCCGTGCCCGGCGGACCACTGCTCATCACGGTGACCGACGACCAAATCGTCACCCGGCCACTGCGTGCAGATCGACTGCCCTGTGACAGCCGGGCCGAGGCCACTGGCAGGGCAGGCGGCGGTGGTTGCCGTACAGCAGCAGAACAGCAACCACCGCCGACCATGATCCTGGCGGAGATCGGCGCGGACATGGCCCGCCTCACCCCTGGCTTCGTGGGCCGGGGATGTGCCCGGGCAATGCGGTTCGGGCTACTGCCTGCTGAGCCACAGGTCGGGCCCGAACACCTCGTAGTGCACCGATGCCGCGGGCAGACCATTGCCGATCAGGTGACCGCGCACCGACTGCATGAAGGGCAGCGGGCCGCACAGGTAGGCCGTCGTACCCTCAGGCACCGAGAAATCGCTGAGATCGGCCCGTCCGTCTGCGGCCTGGAGTGCCGGATGTGCGTCGGCACCCGACTCGTACCACAGGTGCATCGATCCGCCCGCCAGGCGGTTGACCAGATCGACGTGCTCGTAGCGGTGGGCATGCGTGTCCGGCGTACGGTCGGCGTGCACGACGATGACCCGGCGCTGCGAGCCCGTATTCGCCAGGTGGTCCAGCATGGAGAGCATCGGCGTCACGCCGATGCCCGCGGAGGCCAGCAGCAACGGTGTGTCGGCGTCGGGGAAGATCAGGTCCCCGAAGGGCAGAGAGACGTCCAGGACGTCACCGGCCTGTGCGTGGGTGTGCAGCCAGGTCGACACCTCGCCCTCGGGCCGGATGCCGTCCAGGGACCGCTCCCGCTTGACGGTGATCCGCCAGTCCTTCTGGCTGGGAGCAGCGGAGAGGCTGTACTGCCTGATCTGCCGTGCGCCATCGGGGAGTTCCACCTGAACGCTGACGTACTGCCCGGGCCGGAAGGACGGCGCGGGAGTGTCGTCGGTCCGTCGCAGGACGAAGGAGGCCGCGTCCTCGGACACCTCCTCGCGCTCCACGATCTCCATCCGACGCCACACGTCGCCGTCCGCCACCGACGCCTGCGCGTACAGGCGCGCCTCCATCGCGATCAGAGCATTGGCCATCAGCCAGTACACCTCGTCCCACGCAGCCGCCACCTCCGGAGTGACAGCCTCCCCCAGGACATCGGGGATCGCTCCCAGCAGATGCCGGGCGACGATCGTGTACATCTCGGACGTGATACCCAGCGACGCATGCTTGTTCGCGATCCGCCCCAGGATCGCGTCGGGCCGCTCATCCGGCCGCTCCACCAGCACCGAGGCGAACGCGGCAACCGCCCCCGCCAACGCGTCACGCTGGCTGCCGTTGGCCTGATTCCCCCGGTTGAACAGATCCCTCAGCAACTCCGGATGCGCCTCGAAAAGCCGCCGATAAAACAGTTCGGAGATGGCCGAGATGTTGGCCCCCACCACCGGGGCGGTGGCACGGACCACGGGCAGCGCCTGAGTGGACAGCATGCGGACTCCTCAATCTGACACCTGCGCCCTTGACCGAGCGCAACGCGGGCACCACAAACAACCCGGCACAGAGCCGGAAGGGTCGAGTGGCGCGCCGCACGAACGGATCACCGGAGCGGACCGGCGAACTCGACCGGAACGCTGACCACACCCTAACCAAAGTTGCATTTGAGATGCATATTAAGAAGGCGGTGCCGGCCTGTGGAACCCATCACACGCCGCGGCAACGCCACCGAACCATCCCCCGCCACCGACAAGCACACACCCACGCCACCCCCACCCCAGCCAGGGCCGGGGACGGGGGGCGTCCCCGGCCCGGGCGGGTGGTGACCGGGCACCTGGTGACGGCCACCCGGGGACCCGGGGGGGCGACGCACCACCCTCGCGGACGTCACACAGAAGACCCACACCAACAACACCGTCGGATGTTGCAGGCGGCGGAATCGGAGTGCCCCGCGCAGCGCGGTGAGGGACGGCGTGGACGACGTCGAGTGGTGGGGCGGGTGTCGTGGTCGGGGTGCCAGACGTCGGGGGCGGTCAGGCGTGCGTAGCGGTCGTCGAGGGCGGCGACCTGGGTCGCGTGCAGGGCGTCGGGTTCCGACGCCCCCTGCACGACCACCACGGTCGTGCAGGGGGCGTTCTGTCATGCTCAGGGTCAGCACAGCGCATCGATGGCCTTCACGATCAGGGCGCGGGCGTCTGCCCCGTGTACAGCCATGCCGCGCAGCTGCTCGAACGCCTTCACGTAGAGGGGCACCGACGAAATGGGCGCGTCCGGGTGACGGGATACCGGGCCCCTTTCGGGCGCCGTCTCACAGTCGTCGTGTTCTCACTCACGACTCGTCCGGTCGATGTACGTCACTTTGCGGATTGCTGTCGGTGCAGTGGGCGCGCCATTGTCGACGCCACCACCGACGATCCGGCAGTTGAAGCGGGGGAGCATGGCATCGGAAGTTCTGACTACGCTTCTGTCCCTTGCCGGCGTCGGCGTCGGTTCAGCGGCGTCTTTCGCCGCTCAGTACCTGACATCGCGGGAGACGAAAGCCCAGGCCGCCGCCACCGCCGCGGCAGCGTTGCGCGCCGAACGCAAACAGGCCCTTCACGACTTCCTGGAGAGCTGCCAGCGGGTCGAACGAGCGGCCGAGCACCGCTTCCAAAACGACAACCGCTTCGTCGAAGGCTCCCCGACTCTCACGCACGACATGTGGTTCAGGCTGAAGTGCCTCGACCTCGTTTCGAGCCGCCGCCTCAACGACGCCGCCTACAAGTTCGCGGACCGCCTGATGAAAGCCACCTACGGGGGACCTCCGAACGGCAAGGACGTGTGGGAGTTCATCAACGAGAAGCGGGGGCCCTTCATGGATGCCGCAAAGGCGGAATTAGACATTCCCATCTGATCGGCCCGCAGCCTTGCCGGTGAGCAAACCGGTGCAGCTCGGCGGCCGAACCGCGAGCGCGGACGAAGTGTCCCGCCCTGGCGGCCAGCGGGCCACGTCGATTACTGGCGCGAACAGGTAGCCAGGGGCTAGGCGTGGAAGTCCGCAGGGTCGGGAATGGCCTCTGTCGGCCGCGGGTACCGAGGCAGCGCCGAGCACGGAACCCGGAGGTCGGCGCATTTCGTCGGTGACCCGTAGAGGGCGATCTCCGAGGGCTGGGTGACTTGGACCCGCGCTGCGAGCAGTTCGACCGACACGAGGGCCTCGTCGTACACGTGGAACAGTTCCTGCGGCCACATGGGGCGTTCTTGGACCGTGCTGGGGATGATGCCCAGTGACACCTGTGGCAGCGCCCCGGCCGTGAGCAGGTAGCCCGGCTGGGCGGCCATCGCATCAGGGTCACCCAACCGGTAGTGGAGCACCGGCTCCTCGATGACCATCGTGAACCGGTGCCCGGGCTCGTGAATGATGCGGGATCGTTCCAGCCGGGCGGCGACCACGTCGGCGACGTCCGTCGGGGATGTCCCGCAAGCGGGTGATCGAGGTCATCAGGCCCCGTGCGTAGCGTCTCTGACTGGCCTAGCGAGCCTGAGCGTTACTCAGCCTTGGGAGTCCATCACCTTCGTGCCCTGGTCCTGAACGCCAGGAGCCGCCGGCCCGCGTGGCACGTCCCTGCGAACGCTGGTCGACCGGGCCGCAAGACCCGACCGAGGAGGGTGCCCCACGTCGCCTGGGCGCCCGAGCGTGCGCGTAGCGCCCTGCCACAGGTTCACCACGCTTCGCTCATCCAACTGGTGAGTCTTCGGTCTGCAGCAGGCCGGGCAGGCAGTGGCACGCAGCGTTCCGCCGTGGAACAGCGGTGCCGCACGGCGCACCACGGTGCGCTCCGAGATGCCCAGGACGCGGCTGACCGTGCGCCACGAGCGCGCGGACAGACCGCCATCGCGGCGGCGCTCTGGCCAGGGGAATCCCCTATGCCGCGTCGCCGGTCGGTGACGTGCGTCTCGCGCCGCCGCAGCCGCACCCGGGATGGACGGGGTGCGCGCCCCGGTCACGGTATCCCCGGGCCTCTTCTGGATTTGCTTTTGAAACTCAGCTTGTTAGGTTAGCCAGCGTAAGAGTTTGAAACGCAAACTAACCTGGAAGGGTCGTGCATGGCCAGCCACGCCGCCAACACGCCGACGCCCCCGCGGGTCCGCGCGCGGTGGATCGGACTCCTCGTCGCCTGTCTCGGGCAAATGGTGATGTTCGTGAACATCACACAGACGACGGCGACCCTGGCGCCGATCCAGCAGGACCTGCACGTGCCCGGCTCGACCCTGGTCTGGATGGCCAGCATCTACTCCGTGGTGGTCGCCAGCTTCGTCCTGTCCGCCGGGACGGTCGGCGACATCGTGGGACGCCGTCGGATCTTCGCTCTCGGCGCGTTGCTGCTGGGCGCGGGAAGCCTGACCGTCTCCCTGTCGCCGGGTTCGACCGGTGTCCTGATCGGGGAGGCGATCATGGGCCTGGGCGGGGCGGCGGTCCTGCCCAACAGCCTGTCGATCGTCACCCACCTGTTCACCGATGCGCACGAACGGACCAGGGCGGTCGGCATCTGGGCCGCGGTCTCCGGCATCGGTCTGGGATTCGGGCCGGTCGCCGCCGGAGTGATCCTGGAGCGTTACTCCTGGCACGCGGTGTTCCTGGTCAATGTGGTCCTGGCGGCCATCGTGCTGCTCCTCACCCCCCGCTTCGTCGCCGAAAGCCGGCACCCCGGCCGCCATCTCGATCCGCCGGGCCTGGTGCTCGCGATCGCAGCCATCGGCGCTCTCAACTACGGCGTCATCGACGGCGGCCACTCGGGCTTCGACTCGGCCCGGGCCCTCTGGGCGTTCGTCGTCGCCGCGCTGGCGCTGGTGGCGCTCATCCTTGTCGAGGCGCGCACGCGCACGCCCATGCTGAAGCTGCGCCTGTTCCGCATTCCGTCGTTCGCCACGGCCAACGTGGTCGCGCTGATCGTGCAGTACGGATTCGTGGCCACGGCGTTCGCCCAGGTGCTCTACCTCGAGCGGGTCCGGTACGAGTCGATCCTCAGGTCGGGTCTCCTGCTGCTGCCGCTGATGCTGGCCTACGTGATCCTGAGTTCCGTGGCCGCTCCACTCTCGCGTGTGATCGGGTTCAAGGCGACGCTGGGGATCGGTGCGCTGCTCGCCGCGGCCGGCAATCTGCTGATGATCAACCAGGACCCGTCGACGTCCTTGGTGACCGTCGGGATCCTGATGGCGATGTTCGGGGCCGGAGCGGGACTGATCCTCCCGCCGGTCACCGCGGTGTCGGTGATCAGCGTGCCGCACACCGACGGCGGCATGGCCAGTGGGACCGTCAACCTGTTCCGCCAGGTCGGCGGCACGCTGGGGGCGACCATCACCGGGACGATCCTCACCAGCGGGCTGACGTCCCGACTGCCCGACCAGTTGACCGGCCGGGGCCTGCCCAGGCCCGTCGCCGAGAAGCTGACCGCCGCCGTCAGCAGCGGGGCGCCCGCATCCCACGCCTCCGCCGCCCTGCGGGAAACGATCAACGCAGCCGTCGGCGGTGCGTTCTCCGGGGCACTGCACCTGGCTGTCCTGATCCCGGGTGCGGCGATAACGGCAGGCGGCGCGGCAGCCGTCATCCTCATCCGCAACCGGCCGGGACAGCCGGCCGCCTCGCCCGTCGTGGCAGAAAACACCCAGGTCACCGTCCGGGAACCGGACCCTGAGCCCCAGCTCGTAGGTGCGGGCACCGCGGCACTCGGGCGGCCCGTCACCGCGTACGCCGGCCCGGGCCCGTCCGGCCGCAAGGCTGCCCTGGACGGCATCACCGGCACGGTCGTTCACGGATTTGTGCGCGACGTCGCGGGCGCCTCGGTCGGTGCGGCCACGCTGACCCTGATCTCGTTGCAGGGCAGGCAGTTGGGCCGCACGCATGTCGGCCCGGACGGCAGATACGCACTGACCGCTCCGGCCGGCGGAAGTTATGTACTGATCACGGCGGCCGACGGACGTCAACCACAAGCGGCCACCGTCGTCCTGGGAGACGCACCGCTCAGCCACGACGTCATCCTGTCGGCTACCAGCGGCCTGACAGGAGTGGTATGCGACGCGGCCGACGGCAGGCCGGTGACCGACGCCATGGTCGTCGTCACCGACGTCCGCGGCGAGGTCCTGGCCACGGCCACCACAGGAGAGTCGGGCACCTTCACCTTCAACGAGCTCGCCTCGGGCACCCTCACCGTGGCAGTCAACGCCGCCGCCTACCGCCCGGCCGCGCTGCCCATCGAGGTCGGTGACCAGGGCATCACCCGCCTCGACGTCGACCTCAGCCGCGGCGCCGTACTGCGAGGCACGGTGAGGGCGGGGGCCGGACGTCGGCCGCTGCCCGACGCGCGGGTCACGCTGGTGGACGCCGCAGGCAATGTCGCAGGCACGGCGATCACCGGCGACGACGGCTCGTACGCCTTCACCGACCTGGACAGCGGCGACTACACCCTGACCGCCAGCGGATACCCGCCTGTGGCCACCTCGCTGTCCCTGAACGGCCCCGGGCCAAGCGGTTGCGACGTGGAGCTGGGCCACCCACACGAGTAAGAGACCGCAGGCGAGGCGGCACACACGCCTCAACGCAGAAACGACAGGGCCGACTCCCAGCAAAAGCCGATTCCCGCCGACCGCCGGCGGCCGGCGCAACCAGGCCGCCCGGCCAAAACCCAGATCGCACGATCAGGAGCAGGAATGACCTTCGAGCGCGGCCTTCAAGTCCGCGCGCGGACCCAGGACGGCTGGGCGCTCCAGCACGCGATCCTCACCGTCGCGGACATGAGCGGTAGTCAGGTCCTTCGGGCGAGCGCCGGAAACGACGCCTCCCGCGGCGAGCAAGCCGACCCGCGCGGTCCGCGTCGGCAGTCGGCGTGTCGATCCGGCCTGGCCCGATGCCGTCCCCGCCAGGCCGGCCAAGGCCGCGAGAACGTGCTCGGCGACGTTCTTTGCCGTCATGCGGGCGATGTCCGGGTCTTCCCACACCTCAGGAACTCCACGCTGCAAGTACCGCTCCACATCGTGGGGTCAGCTGGTCTGCTCGCAGGCTGACCTCACGCACGGCACGGGACACAGGACTGTCCGCAGCCTACAAAAACGACGTTACGCCGCACTGACGTGCCGAGCCCGTCAAAGTTCGGGATGGCGAGGCCCAGCGTGCACACAGCGTCCACGGCAGCGCCGGAACACGCGCAGAATCCGGGCACCCTGATCAAGGGGGTGCGAGGCCGTACGTGTCTGCGAGGAAGGCAATCTGGCTCTCCGGGCATGAGTGTGGGCTGGTGGGTGGGATCTCGGGGTCAATGTATTGATCGGGTTGGATCGTTCCGCCTGGGGTGGTGAAACGTAGGACGCGCACGGGGCGGACCGTAGATTCGGAGGCTGTCGAAGGCCGTACCGAAGCTACAGGAGTCCACGCACCGTGCGCGTCACCACCGCATTCAACCGCCTCCTGGAGCTTCCTGGCGTGAGCGTCACCGACGTGTCGTTCGGCGAGGACCGGGTGATCGTGGACGTGGCGCTGACCCGCCGGTGTCTGGCCTGCCCGGAGACCGGCTGCGGTTTCACCACCCGCACGCGTTACGACACCAGGCCGGTGTCCTCCTGCTGGAGGCACCTGGACCTGGGCCGCTGGGGCCTGGTCGTCCGGGCCGGCCTGCGCCGCCTGCGCTGCCCCGAGCACGGCGTCAAGATCGAAGCCGTGCCCTTCGCCCGGCACCACTGCGGCTTCACCCGCGACTTCGAGGATGTCATCGCCTACCTGGCCACCCGCACCGACAAGACCACCATCACCCGCCTGCAGCGCATCGACTGGCACACCGTGGGCCGCATCTGCGCCCGCGTCGTCGCCGACGGCCTCGACGAGGACAGACTCGACCAGCTGGTCACCATCGGGGTGGACGAGGTCAGCTGGAAGAAGCACCACAACTACCTGACCCTGGTCACCGACCACACCGGCAAGAAGATCGTCTGGGGATCCGAGGGCAAGGACAGCGAGACCCTGGACGAGTTCTTCGATGAACTCGGCCCCGAGCGCGCTGCAGAACTGGCCGCGGTCAGCATGGACATGGGGCCGGCCTTCGCCAAGAGCGTTGGCGAAGAAGGCCACGCCCCGCAGGCCGTGATCTGCATCGACCCGTTCCACGCGGTCAAGCTCGTCGGTGACGCCCTGGACGCCGTGCGCCGCGAGGCATGGAACGAGCTGCGCCAACTCGGCGATCAGGCTGCGGCAAAGAAGTTCAAGGGCGCCCGCTGGAGCCTGCTGAAGAACCCGGAGAACCTCACCGACGAGCAGGCCACGACCCTGCGCAAGCTCAAACGGAAGGGCGGCGGAGTCTGGCGAGCCTACCGGCTCAAGGAATCCTTCCGCGCGATCTTCGCCGGGGACCTGGACGCCGGCGAGGCAGGCGAGTTGATCGACCGCTGGATCTCGCAGGCCCAACGCTCCCAACTGCCCGCGTTCATCAAGGCAGCCAAGACCATCCGCAAGTTCCGCGACGGGATCCTGGCCTCCATCCGCCTGAAGATCAACAATGGTCGGGCCGAAGGCCTCAACAACCACGTCAGGCTACTGATCCGCCGCGCCTACGGCTTCCACACCGCCACAGCCGCCCTCGCCCTCGTCATGCTCACCTGCGGACCCATCACCCTTGTCCTACCCCACGAACGACCCCGAACCCGGACCGGCTGACCCACATCCATGCCCGGAGAGCCGGCAATCTCGACTGACCCGGCCAAGCGGCGTATCAGGCGCTGGGCCGGTGGCAGGGCAGGTGACCTGCCAGGCGCCTCACCGTGGTGCCCTGTGTTGAGCGGAGCCGTCCTGGGGGTCTCCCCCGTTGTTCCTTCGCAAGTAGGACTCGGGAAGTAGCCGAGGCAGCCGCCATCGAAGGGTCAGCGCACCCCCCTTGCGCTGGCCCTTCGGCGTTTCCGTCTCGGTCCAGTCACTGGCACACCGACGCCACGCGCTCGTGCCACGAGCGTGCAGCGTCGTGCTGTCTCAACCCGAAGCCAGGTGGCGAGCTTGCCGACCTACAAGAACGATTGATGCCGAGTTCGGGCAACAGAGGTTGATCAAGGGGACCCAGAATATTGCCGGATTCCAGGAACACCTGGTCGGCGTGTTGGGGTGCGAAGAGGCTGGTGAGCGGCACGGATATCGTGCTGGCATGACACAAGGGTTCGATCTTGCCGCGTCGCTCGCCAGAGGCGTCGAAGACCGCAGTGGTGCATGGACCTTCATCCAGGGCTTCGCCGCCCACTGGGCCGGCGCCGCACTGGGACGCGATGACGGATGGACGGAAGCCGATCTCGATGCTGCCGAGGAGAGGCTGGGTCTTCGACTACCGACGGCGTTGCGCGAGGCGTATCTGCTGTTCGGACGCCGGCGGGATCTCACCAGCAACCACGATGTGCTGCTCGGCCCTGCGGAGCTGTATGTCGATGACGCCAAGGAGGCCCTGGTCTTCCGTCACGAGAACCAGGGAGCCGCCTCCTGGGGTGTCCTTCTCAACAGCCTCCAGGATGACGATCCTGCAGTGCTCATCCGGCTTGACCTTGCCGACAAGAGCGCCGAGCGGTGGGAGGACTGGCTGGAGCGTCTTTCCCTTTGCTTCGTCGAGATCATCTTGTCGGAGTCCCTGCAGGCCGATGAAGAGCTCTGCGACTTCCTCGACCCGGATGACGACAGCCTTGAACTGCTGGAGACGAACTCCGTCCCGCTGCCGTTCCCGGCATACCCCGTCGGCGAGGAGACACGGTGGTTCCTGGGCCAAGACGTCCTTCTGCGCGATGACGACGGCGCGGCCATCCTGGCCCGCGGCCGGACGGCAGAAGACCTCAACCGCGTTCGTGACCTGCTCCCGGGCGACTGGCTCAACGACTATCGCTGACCATGTCCCAGACTCCTGCTGACCGGGCTGCCCACGTTGGAGTCAGCCCGAAGTCTGTTGTTCGGCTCGGGCTCGGGTGGCGGCGAGGCGGTAGAAGTCGGTTGCGGTCTCGATGATGTTGCCGCCGAACGTGAGCCGGTCGACGATGGCCGCGCAGAGACGGGGGTCGGTGAACGTCATGGTCCAGCCGGAGAACCACTCGTTCGAGGCGACGGCGACGCTGTTCTTCTCCTCGCGTTCGGTCAGAACCTGGAAGAGGAGTTCGGCGCCGCGGCGGTCGAGTTCCATGTAGCCGAGTTCGTCGATGCAGAGGAGATTGACTCGGCAGTAGCGGGCGATGTCTTGGTCAGCTGCTTCTCGTCGGCGGCTTCCACGAGTTCGTTGACCAGCTTGGTCGCGAGGACGTACGTGACTCGGTAGCCGGCCACCGCTGCCTCGGTGCCAAAGGCGATCAGCAGGTGGGACTTGCCGTGCCCGAGTCGCTGATCAGACAGGGCGGCAGGCCCTTCTTGATCCATTCGCACTTGGCAAGGGGGATCATCGCTGAGTCGATGTTCGGGTTGGCCTCGAAGTCGAACTTGCGGAGCGACTTGTCGCGGGGAAAGCCGGCGGCGCTGATGCGGCGCTCAGAGCGGCGGCGGGCCCGGTCGTCGCACTCGGCCGGGAGGAGCTCGGCGAGGACTCGGCGAGGAAGCCGAGGTAGGACATCAGCTCGCGGCTGGCGGTCTCTGCGAGGTCGGGGAACTGGAAGCGGGTGGTGGGCAGTCGGAGCATGCGGCATGCCTGGTCCTCGGCGACGTTGGCGGCCTGCTCGTGAATCGTCGCTGGCGGGGAGGGGACACGGCGCGTTCTCCTCTTTCACGCGGTGGGGCGAGCCACTCCTGCGCGGTCGTCGCCACGGTGCTCATCGGGCACAGCGTCCATGGCGTGCCAAGTTCGAACCCGTGAACAGCTCCTCCAGTCGCACACGCCGCCCGGCGTACAGGACACGCAGCAGCTCCTCGCCGGCGACCTGGAGGGCGTCGAACGCAACAAAGTGCGCTGGCAGCGCCTGGGAAATGCTCTTGACCTTGGCGGCGCTAGCCGCCGTCCGACGCTGGAGCGCCTCGAACGACAGCTGATCGCCCGTCCACACGACCAGCTCGCCATCCAGGACCAGGCCGCCGGGAAGTCGCGCACCCGGGGTGGCAAGCTCGGGGGTGACTGGTTTGGTGGTCAGGCTGGGGTGGGGATCCAGGCGCCTCGGCCGTCGAAGAGTCGGGTGATGGTGTCGAGCAGGTTGCGGCCCTGCTTGGCGGCGGTAGATAGGTAGCCGCGCACGGCGAAGAAGCGCTCGGCTCCGGGTGCCGTGCGCCAGCCGCCGGAGATCTTCTGCTGGATCTTGGCCATCCGGATGGCCTGCTCGCTGGTGTTGTTGTCGAAGGGCACCCGCCAGTCGAAGGCGAACCGGAGCACCTGGTGGCTTTCGGTGTCGAGGCGGTCGAGCAGGTTCGCGGCCTTGTCCCGTTTGCGGCGTGGTTCGCCGGGGGCGCGGGGCGGGTGCAGGGTCCGTCCGGCGGCGATGATCTCCTCGTAGCGGGCGGTGAGGCGTTCGAGGGCGTCGACGGTGAAGCCGGTGGCGTGAGGGTGCGCGGTCTGGATGTTCTTGATCTCGTCCCAGGTGTCCACCAGCAGCGCGGCCAGCTCTTCGGCCCAGTCCTCGGGGTGGCCGGCAGGCGCGTTGTCCACGACGGAGGCCAGTTCGCGCAGGTGGTGGGCATTGCATAGGGCGTGGACCGCGTCGGTGTACGTCTTGTAGGGCTTCCAGCCGTCGTGGACCGCGATGCCGGTGAAGTGCGGTAGGACGCCCATGGCTTCGAACGCCTTCACGCCGCGCTTCGTGTGGACCTGGTAGAGCGTCAGCGAGCGGGTGCAGGCGGTGTGTACCCAGCAGGTGCGCCCCGCGATCCGGGTGCCGGTCTCGTCGAAGCCGACCACCTCGCACTCGATGAGTTGCTGCCGCACGGCCTCGGTGTGCGGGGCGACTGCCTCGGCGGCCTGCCCGGCCCACCCGAGCAGAGTCGCGGTGGCCACATCCGCGTCCAGGCAGTCGGCCAGCAGTTCGGCGCACCGCTCATAGGGCAGGTGCTGGCGAGTGAGCAGGTAGACCGCCAGGCTCTTCAGCCGCGGCCCGTACTGGGCCGGGGCGGCGGGGGCGTCGGAAGGGGTGGCGGCAGCGTTGACCTGCCCGCAGGCGCAGCGGCGGTGTTCGATGCGGTGCTCGGTCACCCGCAGGCGGATCTCGGGCAGGTCGAAGACCTGCCGCCGCTCGATGGAGACTACCTCGGCCCCGGTCAGGTCACCCGCGCAGCCCAGGCAGGCGGTCGGGGAATGGACCTCGATCGCGTCGGGCTCGTCGACCTGCATCAGCGCGCCCCCGGCGCCGCCGCGGGGCTTGCCCGGGCCTCGGCCCGAGGGCTTACGTAGCGACGTCGGCCTCGCCAGCCCGTCGCTGGACGGCGGCTTGGAGGAGTTCTTCGAGTTCATCCCCAGACGCCGCTTCAGCTCACCGTTCTCCGCGCGCAGCTCAGCGATCTCGGCCCGGGCGGCCGTCAGCTCGGCCCTCAACTCGCCAACGAGTGCAATCAGTTCCGCGTAGCTCGGCAGCGGCGGGGTGTCGGACACGAGATCCAATGATCAACGAGTTGGACGCCAAGATCAACTCAGTGCGCCAGGACCACCAAACCAGTTACGCTCGGGGAAGCGGGCCCCGACGAGACTGCCCCGACGCAGCTGCACGTGGACTTTGCCGGGCTTCGAGGCGGGAGTGAAGATGAGCGCGCGGTACCCGTCGAACTTCGGCTCGTAGGCGAGGCTTCCGGGCAACGCTCTCGGGCCGGGCAGCGTGTCGCGTGCTTGGGCGAGCATCGGCTCTACGGGCGGCCGCAGCACTATCCCGTTACGTCGCCGCGACGCTCAAGCGCCAGGATGCGCCGGCGCCTTGAGTCTCCAGCCACTACCGCTGCACTCTTGGTGCAGAGGCGGGAACCGGTGGCCCTTCACATCGGTGCTGTACTCGTGGCCCTGCCCGCAGTCGCACTCGTGGATCCCGGAGACGGGAACGATCTCGCCGGGGTGGTGGGCCTTCTCGGTGTCTTCACCGGCTTTCTCCGAGGATGCCCCGGCCTTCAGGCCGGGGAGGAATCGGACTCCTGCGGAGCAGGGCAGGGACAGCCGGATCGCCGTCAGGGCGATCCGGCGTCCACCCCGCACGGCCGTGATGCCGCCCACAACGGTCAAGAACTCTCAACTGTCAGTCCTCCCAGGTAGGTTCGGATGCATGACGACAGAAGCGACCACGAAGGACACCGGGCATGCCCGGTACACCTTCCGTGTACGCCTGTCGAAGACAGCCCGGCGCGCACTCGAAGCCGAGTGGGATCGCTGCCGCTGGATCTGGAACGAATGCGTGGCCAAGTCCCGGCAGGCCCACGCGCAGAGCAGAGCGGGCGGCAAGAAGTTGACGTGTGGTCCGGCGCAGCTGGACAGGATGCTGACCGACGCCCGCGGGGTGACACCGTGGCTGGCCGAGGGTGCCTCGGTGCCGCAGCAGCAGGTGATCCGGGACTTCGCCAAGTCGAGGGCGAAGGCGCTGAAGGACATCAAGGACGGGCTTGCGCAGCACCGCCGGGCGGGGATGCCCCGCTTCAAGCGCAAGCGTGACAGCCGACCGTCGCTGAACTACACCCGGCGCGGTTTCCGCCTCAAGGAGGGCCGCCTGCACCTTGCGGGCCAGATCGTGCTGAGCGTGGTGTGGTCGCGGGACCTTCCGGCCGACCCGTCGAGCGTGCGCGTGTACCAGGACACGCTCGGACATTGGTACGCCTCCTTCGTCGCCCCGGCCCAGGTCGAGCCGCTTGTGGAGACCGGCCACGTCCTGGGCGTGGACTGGGGTGTGAAGGAGACCGCGACCACCACCGACGACGCCTACGACCTTCCGCATGCCGAACACGGCAAGCGGTCCGCTCAGCGGCTCGCGAAGTACCAGCGGATGATGGCCCGGCGCCGGCGACCGAAGAGCCAGCCCGCATCCACCGGCTACCGGAAGGCGCAGGCACAGGCAGCGAAGCTGCACAGGAAGATCGCGCGGCAGCGTGAGGACACCGGCCGCAAGTGGGCCAAGGCCGTCATGCGCGATCATGACGGAGTGGCGGTGGAGGACTTCCGCCCGAAGTTCCTCGCGAAGACCACCATGGCCCGCAAGGCGGCCGACGCGGCCATCGCGGCGACGAAGCGTGCCCTGATCGAGATGGGCCGCAAGCACGCACGGGACGTCCGGCTGGTGCACCCGGCGCACACCACGATGGACTGCGCAACGTGCGGGGCGAGAACCAAGCACGCACTCCCTCTCTCGATGAGAACGTATGCCTGCACCGTGTGCGGAGCCGTGTCCCCCAGGGACAAGAACTCCGCCCGCGTGATGCTGGTCCGGGCAGGTTGGAACCCGGACGGTGCCGAGGGCGTAAGACCACCTGAGCCGCTGGCTCCGGTGGCAGCCTGAGCCGTACATCCCCGCTCAACCCTGGAAGGTGGAGAATCCCCTCCCTTCAGGGAGGGGAGCCTTCAATCATGGAGCCTGTCTACGTCGCGGCCAGGGACACCGCACGCCAGTAGGTGGCGACCGGGTGGATCCGTCCGTTAGCGACGTACATTCGACGCATGGACGAGGTGCCCAGACGCATCGACTCCGCCACGGACCGAGTGTCCGCAGCGATCATGTTGGGCTGCACACCCGCACAGGTCGGCCCGTGCGCCCGCTGCCAGGGACTGACCTGCCGCTACGGGCAAGGCGCCCAGCTCGTGTGCCCCCACTGGCGGGCAATCGAGCGGAGCACCAGTTCGTGAGGTGACGGAAAGCCGGTGGAGGGTACCCGGAACCGCAGAATCTCCCGTTTCCGCTGGCATTCCGGAAGCAGGCGATCCGAATGAACGGAACGGAAGCACTGTTCATGTGGTGCGCGATCATGCTCGGCGTTCCGGTGCATCTCGATCAGATGAGCGCGCCTCCCACCCGGTGCCGTCGAGGTGGGAGGCGCTCTCCACGGACTTCCGGCAGCCTGAACTGGGGGGAGGACACCAGGCCGCGCGGCGCCACGCCCAGCCTGACCTGGCAGCAGCATGGCGGCCACTCGGCGTTGCCATGCGGGTGGGCAAGCATGACGGAAGCCGCCTTGCATCGCGCTGATGGAGGAGCATGCGCATGCGACGCCCGAGAGCGAGGCTGGAGCTATGGCGAAGCACCGCGTGATCGTTTACCCGCCGTCCGAGACCGGCGGTCGACGCGTGCGCATCGACGGCGTGATCCTCGGGACGGCGTACAGCCTGCAAGATCTCAGTGTGTTCCTCTGCCGTGCCGGCATTGAAGGCTGGACCGAGGTCAACCCGCTGGTCGAGGACATCGTCGAGTCCTACGCGGACCTCATCGAGTGGCGGGGTGGTGGGCCGGACATATGGGAGCGTTGAGACGCTGTCAGTGCGCCTGGCTGTCATAGTCCTGTCCGCTCAGCCGTCGCAGCTGAGGGGCCACTGGCTCTCCCAGCCTCACGAGGCCGCTGAGCGGTCGCCCCTCAGGATCGTCGTAGAGACCACGGCAGCACGAACCACAGGCACGCGAACATCGCAGTGGTCGCGGCCGTGATGGCGATAGCTGCGATATGGCCGAAGACGACGTCCATGAGCAGGAGAACAGCACCGTTGATCGCCAGTGCGAGGAACATCAGGCCGGCTTCCGCATACCGGGCAGACAGTGCCACGATGCGGGGCTTAGCGCCGCGGTGAAACAGCCCGCGATGCAGGGCCACCGGCGTAGCGAGAACGGAGCCTCCCCCTGAGTGGTGGACACCCTGACCTCGACCCCGGTGGGGGTCGGGAGAGGGTGACCGATTATGGTGATGAAGGTCTATTCGCCCGAGTTCAAGGCCGACGCCGTGGCCCTGTTCCACTCGGATGCTGATCTCACGATCGCGCAAGCCGCGCGTGACCTGGGACTCAACGCGGAGACCCTGCGGAACTGGATCCGCGCCGACCGCGCCCGCGGCGGCAGCACCACCGGCTTGACCAGGAAGAACGTGACCAGCACCACCCCGGCCGTCGAGGCCACCCGCGAGGAGCTCGCAGCCCGCATCCAGGCCCTGGAGGCCGAGCTGAAGGCCGCCCGCAAGGAGAACGCCACGCTCGCCACCGAGCGGGACATTCTGCGCAAGGCGACGAAGTTTTTCGCCTCGGAGATGACCTGGTAGGCCGCTGCCAGTTCATCGAGGACCACTGCGAGACCTACCCGGTCAAGCGGCTGTGCCAGGTGCTCGACGTGCACCGCTCCAGCTTCTACAAGTGGCGGGCGGGTCGCGAGGCCCGCGCCGCGCGGGAGCGGACCGAGGCGGCCCTGGCGACGAAGATCAAGGCCGTGCACGACGACTCCGACGGCACCTACGGCTCCCCGCGCGTCACCGCCGAGCTGCGGGACACGCACGGCATGGAGATCAACGAGAAGAAGGTGGCCCGCGTCATGCGCAAGTTCAACATCGTCGGGGTGCACCTGCGCAAGAAAGTCCGCACCACCGTGCCCGAGCCGGCGAACCAGGTGGTGCCGGACCTGTTCGGCCGGGACTTCACCGCCGCCGAGCCGGGTGCGAAGTACATGGGCGACATAACCTATCTGCCCGTCGGCGACGGCGAGTTCCTCTATCTCGCCACCGTGCTGGATTGCTTCAGCCGCCGGGTGGTCGGCTACTCCATCGCCGACCACATGCGCACCGAACTGGTCGCCGACGCGCTGCGGATGGCCGCCACGACCCGCGGCAGCCTGGACGGGGCGATCTTCCACAGCGATCACGGAGCCCAGTACACGTCGAAGGAATTCGCCGACCTGTGCAAGGAGTTGGGCATCACCCAGTCCATGGGCGCCGTCGGCACCAGCGCGGACAACGCCGCCTGCGAGAGCTTCCACGCATCCCTGAAACGCGAAACACTGCAAGGCGCCCGCCGCTGGGACGGCGCCCGCGCCTGCCGGCTGTCCGTGTTCCGCTGGCTCACGCGCTACAACACCCGCCGCAGACACAAGAAGAACGGCCAGCTCAGCCCCGTCGCCTACGAGGCCCGACACTCAGCTACACTCACACTTGCCGCATAAGCATACAAACCGGTGTCTACTTCTCGGGGGGAACCCCCAACTGCGGCGGTAATGACGGTTAGCAGGAGTGTGGCGGCATAGATGCCACGCTGGAAGGCGCTGAGTTGCGGAAAACGGCTGGTGAAGGCTACGCCGAGCAGGAAGGCGAAGAGAATCTGCACACCGGTCTGGGCGACGCGCAGTTCCTGGAGCAGCTCGACCAGATTGCGGTCGGCCCGCTGCTCGGGTGTTTCGTAGCGCGGCGGCTGTGGCATCGGCCTTGGCTCGGTCGGCATGACCCTCACTGTCCGCGCGACCATCGCGACATGCGACCAGAAGCAGCCACACGAATTACCTGCCTACCTGCGGACGTGACACATCCCCGCCACCACCAGGGGGCCCGGTTGACTCGAGGCGCTGAGCTCGACCGTCGACCTGATCGAATGGCGCGGTCGTGTGCAGCACTAAGGGCGCGCAGAGAATCAACATGCTGGTTTGATCTTCGTTGGTGGCTGGTTGCCGTACCTGTCGAGGTGGGTAGCCAGGTCCGTTGGGGTGCGGAATCTGGCTGTCGACGGCGGGATCGTGTGGCCGGCCTCGGCCAGGAGGGGTCGCACTTCCTGGACAGCGCGGGTGAGGGTGCTTCTGGTGACGCCGAAGAGCTGGGCAAGCAAGTCATGGGTGCCGATCTTGCGCTGGTAGAGCACGGTGGCCAGGATCCGGTCGGCGTCGGAGAGCTTGTCCTTGGCCCCTGCGCCGCGTGTTCGGTGTCGTTCGCCGCCCCGTCGCTCGTGGCGGAGCCGCTCGCGCTGTTCGGCCAGGGCAGGGATCAGATCGTTGAGCAGGGTGTCCAGTTCGACGAAGGTCATGCCGGTCAGCTCAGGGTCCCAGAGCATGGAGCCGTCGATGCGAGCCGGTGCTGCAGCCGGCCGGGCGACGGTCGCGGGATCCGTCCTCGGGCCGGGAGTGGGCGGGGCATCGGCGGGGTGGAGCGTGTAGTTCCAGTCTCCGTGGAAGCGGTGCCTGCTCATCGCCAGGGCGTCGATCTCGGCGTCGGTGACTTTGATGCCGGTGTCGTAGGTGTTGGTGTCGAGTGCGGCCTCGACCCGGAGCCCGGTGCCGGTGGTGGTGGCTGCGATGGTATTCACGATGACGTCGTGGCTGGTCAGCGGTCTGCCGCGCCAGTTCATGGAGATGTGGGAGAACAGCCGGTGCTCCACTCTGTTCCATTTCGATGTGCCGGGCGGCATGTGGCAGACCGTGATCTGCAGGCCGGTCTCGGCCGCGAGGGCTGCGAGTTCGGTCTTCCATGCGCGGGTGCGGTAGCCATTGGAGCCGCCGGCGTCCGCGGTGATCAGCAGCCGTGCGGCATGCGGGTAGTCGTGCCGGCCACGGGCATGCCACCAGCGGCCAATCGAAGCGACCGCGAAGGCCGCGGTGTCGTGGTCGCACCCGACGTTGACCCAGCCGGTGTTCGCCGTGATGTCGTAGATCCCGTAGGGGATCGCCTTGCCCGGCCCCTGCCGGTCGAGGAAGTCGTGCGTCTTGACCTGCACCGGCTCGCCCTGAGGCTGCCACTCACGCCCAGCGTTCTTGTACTCGCCGACCAGCTCTTTCTTCTTCGTGTCCACGCTGATCACCGGATCCCCGGCGTCTCGGTGATCGCGGGCCTGTTCGTTGATGTAGCGGAACTGCGCGTCGCGGTCGGGATGCTGGCTGCCCTCGATCGTCTTGGCGTTGGCCTGCAGACTGAAGCCCTCCTCGCGCAGCAGGTCACCGACGGTGTCCGCCGAAACGCGATGGCCCTGCCGAGTGAGTTCACCGGCGAGTTTGCGCGTCGACTTCGTCGTCCAGCGCAGCGGCGACATCGGATCCCCACGCATATCCGGCTCGACCAGCGCCAACAGCGCAGGACGCAACCCCTCGTCCACCTCGGCCGCCCTCTTACGCCCGCCGCCGGGGCGGCGGACCCGTCCCGAAGGCTCCGCACCCGCCTCCAGCTCGTCGACGCCCTTGCGGACGGTGGTCTCGCTGACCCCGGCCGCCTGCGCGACCGCCCAGATCCCGCCGTGTCCCAGGATCCGGGCCTCGGTTCCCATCAGCAGACGGCGCTGACGCTCGTCCAGGTGCGGAACCAACACCGCTAATCTCACAAAGAGTTGATCACGAGTCTCCTGCGATATGGCCATATCACATCAACGAGCCAGATCCACGGAAGCAACACCTTGATTCTCTGCGCGCCCTAACGAGTTGGTGCGTGATAGCGGTTGGAGCGTTGCCGCTGGTGGGTGGCATGATCCGCTGGTGGCGATCATGGTCAATCGGGCGGTTCTGGCGCATCGGCTGTTCACGGGGATCTCCCGGCGTCATCTGGCTTGCCTGATCGAGGAGTTGGCCCAGCCGTGGCAGGCCGGTGTCGAAGGTCGCCGTCACGAAGCACGGGGAAGGCCGAGGAGGCGGGCTGCGGGAGCCGGAGCCCGGGCAGTCAGCGCCGGACCGCACAGCACCGGCTTGCCGGCCAACCTCTCCTTCCTGGTGGAGCGCCGATCAGCGGAGCACTTCCTGGCCGCGGTCGACGAATTCCGCCAGAAGCACCCGCACCTCGAACTCCGTGTCAACGGCCCGCTGCCGCCGTTCAGCTTCGTGGAGACCGCCTCATCCCAGCAGATCGAAGGCGGTACCGCGGAAGCGTTCAGGAACGCGGCAGCCCAGCCGAACGAATGAGAGGCGCCCCTCGCTCGGCCGCGCGCAGCGGGCCTACCTCAGGTCATGACCCGATCGCCGTGAGACCGTTGCCGGTGAGGTGATTGATCCGGCGATTGTGCAACTCCTGCGGGCCTGCGCGGCAACACGCCAGCCTGGCTCACCGCCTGCATCACGAATGACTTGCCCGCGCTGGAGGTGCGCGCATGAGTTCAAAGCGGCCGGCTCCTGGCGACAGCCCTGCGAGCGGCCCGCAAGGACCGGCATCCGGCGTGTCCGCGGGGGCGGGCGGCTTGCATACCGGCAGGGGCAGGATGCCCGGTCGGGACGGCCGATGGTTCCGCGTCGGCTTCTGGCTCGGCCTGGGGGGCACGGCGGCCTGGCTGACCCTGCACGCCGTGCTTCAGGTCAGCCAGCTTCTGACATTGATCCTTCTGGCGCTGTTCGTCGCGATCGGTCTGGAGCCGGTGGTGGCCTGGCTGATCCGGCACCGCCTGCGGCGCGGCTAGGCAATAGCGGTGGTGGTCGCCGCGTTGTTGCTCTTCCTTGCTGGGTTTGCAGCGCTCATCGAGCCGCCGGTCGCACACGAGGTGACCGCGCTGATCAAAGCGGTCCCCACCTGGCTGCAGCAGCTTCACGACCACCACTCCGCGCTGGGAAGGCTGGAGGACCGCTACCACATCGTCTCCAGGGTCAAGCAAGCGCTCAGCTCCCAAGGCGCGTCCGGTGTCGTGGGCGGACTGCTCGGTGCCGGAAAGACCGTGTTGAACGCACTCACCTCCCTGGTTATCGTCATCATCGTGACGCTCTACCTGATGGCGGGACTTCCCGCGATCAAGCGTTTCTGTCTCCGTTTCGTTGCGGCCAGCAAGCGCGGCCGTGCTCAGGAGATCACCGAAGAAATCCTCAACCGGACCGGCCGGTTCCTCCTGGGTAACATCGCCACCTCCGCCATCGCCGGACTCGCCACATTCGCCTGGTGCTGGGCCGTCAGCGTGCCCTACCCGGCAGCGCTGGGCGTCTTCGTCGCCCTGATGGACCTTGTCCCCATCGTCGGTTCCACCCTCGCGGGCGTCATCGTCAGTCTGGTCGCACTGTCCGTGTCCTTGCTCATCGCCGGACTCACGGCCGGCTTCTACACGGCCTTCCGCCTCGCCGAGGATTACCTGATCATGCCCAGGGCAATGAAGTACGCGGTCGACGTCCACCCCATCGTCACCATCGTCGGTGTCCTGGTCGGCGGCGCGCTGCTGGGCATCATCGGCGCCCTGGTGGCCATTCCCGTAGCAGTCGCAATCGGCATCATCCTCGATGAGTACGTCTTCACCCGCACCGACGCCTCGTGATCATCAACCACCGCCTCCCCCGAAGGTGGTCACCGCCGAACTCGACCAACGCCACGCGCTGACCAGGACTTGACCGGTCGGTCACGTTCGCGGCCAGATGGCGAGAGCTGCTGCTCGGGCGGTGCCGAGGAAAACATAGCCACGCTCGTGAGCGTCTGGCGGTCGAATACGTCACCGGCTCCGACTTGGCGGACATCAGCGTCTCCGAGCCCGACGAGTAGCCTCCGCGTCTGCGCGCACCACCCACGGGCATGGTGTGGCTGCACCGCTGGGCGCATGGTGCAGCCGCGCGGGCGCTTCCGCGGGCTCTTCCGGATCCACGGGCTGCGCAGGCGACGCCGGAGAATCGGGCCCGCCGCCCCGCCCGCCTGTGTGATCATCCTGCGTTCCGTCCGGTTGTCGGCCCGCGGCGGCGCGCCAGCATGGCACCACCACTTCCCCGAACAGCTCATACACGCTCACCTGGACGCGCCAGGCACTACGACGCACACCACTGCGATGATCACAGTGGTCACCGCAATGCCGACCATCACCGCCCGTCCGTTGAAGGACACCAGCAGCCTCGTCCCACGTGCGCGATCAGCGACACTGCTGCGGCGATCACCGGACCCGGGCCGGGGAGCTTCCACGCACTGCTCAACGAACGATGAAGGCGCGCACCGCGGGCGGGACGTCGGCGACGATCTCGGCCTGGTCGTCGAACGGCAACCCCAGATGGGCCGTCATGCGCGCGCTCGTCACGGGCGCCACTCGTCGCGGTAGCCGGGCCGGTCCACGTAGGGCAGGGCGAGCATGCGCAGCAGGTCGTCCCAAATGCCACCTGTGGGTGGCAATTCCGTCCGTCGGACGTGGTTCCCGCGCACCTCGAACTCGTACAGCAGCCGCTGCTTGGCGTCGACCTCGCGCAGCACCCGCACCGGATCATGCTCCACGATTTGCAGGGCATCCGCCATCGACTCGAACACCGACGCCTTGCCACCCGACCGGTCGCCCGCGACGATCTCCGTACCGTCCGCTGCAATGATCGACTCGTCGTTGAGGGACCAAGGGCCCCGGGTGGCTGCGCGGGCAATCCGTTCGTCCTCATCGAGTTGGACGCGCAACCACTGAATCAAGTCATCCATGACGCTCACTCTGCGCCGGTAGGCGCGTGGGCGCTCGACGGCCTGGGCGACGGTGGCGCCGCGCCAACGGTGCCACCGGCTCGAGCAGGTCTGGCCCTGCTCGAAGGCCGGCTCGGGCGCACAACACGTGGCAGGGTGCCCAGGCCTTCAAGAGGGCCGGGCGAGGCGAACCGTTACTGGTCGAAGGGCCGGAAGCTGTTGGGACCTCCAAGATCACACCCCTCGGAATGCGGTCGGGCATTGCCTGGGGGAAGCTATGGCCATGGCCGTGCGTCGCGTGATCGTGGAGGCGCCCTGTGGACCTGGCGGCCGCCGGGTATGCGTCGATTACAAGATCTTGGGCACGGCGTACTCGCTGCACGATTTGGCGGTGTTTCTGCGATACGCCGGCCTGGTGGGCTGGGACGAGCTGGACGTGGCCGAATCGGATGTCATCGAGTGGCACGGCGGCGGCCCGGAAGTTTGGCCACGCCAGGTTTGTCCAGATGGTTGGGCGTGCCCGGGTGGGCCCGCCTCGCTGGTGTGAGGGACACAAGGTGCGAGGCGGGCCAGATGGCCCCGCCCTTCGCGCTAGGCGGCGCCGGGTTCACTATGGCACCGGCCGCGAGCCAAGGGACGTGCTCCGGTGCGTGGCAAGCCCTTCGGGCGATGCACAGGTCACCCGTTCTGGCAGGCCAATGGCGGTCAGCTGTCGTCGGCCTTGCGGCAAGCGCGGTGGCCCTCGAGGGCCTGGGCGACAGTGGCGCTGTACCAGCGATGCGCGCCAACCGCGTCTTCGACGTGCAGGGACCTTCCGGCCCCGGGTGCGGGCGGCGCGGATGGTGGCGGCCTTGGATCCCTGTC
Source organism: Streptomyces sp. CA-106110 (assembly GCF_050936285.1). Classification (NCBI taxonomy): domain Bacteria; kingdom Bacillati; phylum Actinomycetota; class Actinomycetes; order Kitasatosporales; family Streptomycetaceae; genus Streptomyces; species Streptomyces sp. CA-106110. The sequence goes on from NZ_JBNJNB010000001.1 coordinate 159,694, forward strand.
AGGTCTTCGATCTCACGGGCGGTATAGAGGCGGCGCGGCTCCAACTCGATGGCTGGCGGTCGACGTGGTCACGGACGAACGCGGCGACCGCCGACCCGTCGGCCAGCGTTGCGCGTACCGCACATATGTTTGATCCAAATGGGCGGGGTTACTCGGCGGGGTTGGCCGGTGGCAGTCGCGTCCGTGGATCTCATCTGGATGCGGCCGCCGGGCTGGGGCGTTGGGCCGCGGGATAGGCGAGGGAGGTGGTCAGGGTGAGTGTGGTGGCAGCGCAAGGCGGGGGCGGAGGAGGGTCCAGTGGCCTGTACGACGTACTGGACCTAGTTCTCGACCGAGGGTTGATGATCGACGCGTTCGCGCGGGTATCCCTGGTCGGAATCGAAATCCTGAAGATCGATGTGCGGGTCGTGGTGGCGAGCGTGGACACCTACCTGCGGTTCGCCGAGGCTTGCAACCGCCTGGACCTGGAGGCAGGCCCACGCAAGCCGGTCGGACTGCCAGAGGTCGCCGGCGGCCAGCTCACCGGTTCCGGTAGTCAAGCCAAGACGAAGGGGGCCCTGTCCGGCACTGCGCAGACCGACTCCGATGCCTTCCAGCAGGCGCGCGACGAGGGCCACGAGAGGGAAACCGCACGGCCGCGCCACCGTCGGGATGAGGAACAATGAGCACCTACGTCTACGGCATCAGCCATAGCTCACACGCCCCCGCTGTCTGAGCACACCGCCGGCATCGACGAGCCGCCACGTCCAGTGCGCATCCTTCGGGAATCGGGCGGGCACACGATCACGCGACGTTCGGCCATGCCACCAGCCTCACTCGTCCCGCGCCGGCGCGCAGGCGGAGAGGGCCCCGTCTGCGGCACGTGGCCCGCCGCGCCCGATGAGGGGTACGGCCGAGGCGGGCCTGCGAGATTCGAAAGATATCCGTTCCCAGCAACGACGCTCACTGTGACACGCAAGGCCTGCTTGGCGAGGTAACTGCGGCCGCTCCGAACCGCCAACCGGACAGCCTCTGTCCTCCACCAGCCTCGGCGGTCAACAGCAAGCCCGGCAGATCATGGACCTGGATGCCGATGGCTTCGACGATCTCCGCGGCCGGGTAGCGCTCCAGCTTGGCCGCTCTCCGGGCGGCCTCTCGGCGCAGACTGATACGGCACAGCACGCCCAAGACGTGCCCGTACTGGCGCTACGAGAGGGCCTACAGGCGGACGACGATCAATGCGATGTCGTCGTGTCCGCCGCTACTGACGCCGAGGCGGGACAACAGAGTGTCAGCCAAGTGCTCGGCGCTGAGACGGCAGTTGACGGCCAGGACATCGGTGAGCCGGTGCAGGCCTGCGTCGATGTCCTCCCCCCGGCGCTCGATCAGCCCGTCGGTGTAGAGAACGAGGGTGCCCCCGGGGGCATAGGGAACGGCGGCCTTGGGACGCGGAGTATGGCGCGGGCGGGCTCCCAGCGGCGGATCGGTGGCCTGGTCGAGCAGCACGCAGGTGCCGTCCGGACGGACGAGGACCGGTGGCGGGTGGCCCGCGCTGCTGTAGCTGATGTGCCGGCGGCGGGTGTCAACAACGGCCTTGACCACGGTGGTGGCCAGTGCCCCTTCGACCGAGCGGGCATAGAGGCCCAGGACCTCTATTGCTTTGGCGGGATCGCGCAGGGCGCGCACGGCGGCGGACAGGGCACTGCGGAGCATGCCCATGACGGCGGCGGCTTCCAGGCCGTGGCCGACGACGTCCCCTACGGCGACGGAGAAGCCGCCGTCGGGCAGGTCCACCACGTCGTACCAGTCGCCGCACACGTTGAGTCCTTGGGCCGCGGGCAGGTAACGCACCGCGACGTTTCGGTGGTTGTCCAGGTCCGGCGACTGCAGCATGGCCTCCTGGAGGGTGACGGCGACCTGCCGTTCCCTGGCGTGAGCCTGCCGCAGTTGCTCGTTCACCAGCTGGAGCTCCCGCGCCCGCGCATACAGTTCGGTCTCCATGGCCTGCCACTCGCTGACCGTTTGCCTTGGCTGTGGCTGCTCAGCATGGGCGAGCACGAACGCGGTCACGTCCTCCACACGGTGGATGATCAAGGCCACCTCTCCATCCGGCCCGAGCATGGGGGTGTTGATGGGGGACCACCACCGCTCCTCGAACGCCCCCGGGCGGTCGGGCACGGGAATGTCGTACTTCTGCATCGCCATGGTGTCCGGCTCCTTCGAGCGCAGGACCCGGTGCATGGAGGCGCTCAGGTTCCGAACCCCGTCGGCGTCCGGGTCTGCCGGGTTGTCGGGGAAGGCGTCGAAGAGATATCGGCCGACCAGGTGATCCCGAACGTGTCGGGTCGCATGCAGGTACGCCTCGTTGACATCGAGAATCACGAGGTCGGGTCCGAGCACCAGGTACGGAGTGGGTGTGGAAGCGAACAAGTCCTTGTAGTCGATGTGCGGTGTAGTCACAGACGCTCGCCCCTTCCCATCCGACGGCCCCTCCCCCAGCAGCCTCTCGTCAGGACCCCCACGCCTCTGCCCCGCCGCCACACCACTCGATCAGGTCCGAGGCCGCCTCGACGAGGTCCTCGGCCATCTGGTTCACCTCGGTCCAGTCTTCAATGCCGGCACGTTCGAGGAACACGCTGAGATCTTGCAAGCTGTACGCCCTCACGGGCATGTCGCCGTCGACCTGCACGCGCCGACCGCCCGTATTGGACGGCGGGAAGACGATCACGCGGTGCTTGGCCATGACACCAGCCGCGCGCGCAGGCGCCAAATGCGCATACCCCGCCTCGGCGGGGGCCACGCAGAAGGGTTTCGTCACGCTTGCCCACCCGTATGACACTCTGGGTGGCCGTCCTCGCGCTGCCGGATCAGCACGCCCTGGTGACACCCGGCATGGAAGCACAGCTCCAGGCATAGCGATGCGGCCGGATCAGCTTTCCACGGCGACGCGGACGGTGCTCAGGCGCTGGTCGGCCGCGTCCGGCAAGAACATGCCGGCCGCGACTCCGGTGGTCAGGTATTCCAGTACGGGCTCGGTCAGGCGCTCGCCGGGCACAACGACGGGGATGCCGGGCGGGTAGGGGTGATCATCTCGCCGGCGACCCTGCCGGGGGCCTCGGTGGCGGGAACCGTTGCATGCCGGGCGAAATAGGCGTCACGGGGTAGCTGGACCTGGTCCATCCGTAGATCGGCGGGTGAGGGAACGGCGACGCGGGGAGCTCCACTCAGACGGTCGGCGTGGCCGGCCAGATCGCGCAGGGCGGTGAGCAGACGCGTGGTGCCGCCGCTCTCGACCAGTTCGGCCGCCGACTGAGCACGCTCGCGGTTCCCTCAACACCACAGGGTTCTGACTCCCTGGAGTCCTGGGCTGCAAGCCTGGGCACCATCGAACAGATAGGCCTGGAGGGCACCGGTTGTTACGGCGCCGGCCTGTCCAGGTGGATGCGGCAGCGGGGCCACCGCGTCGTCGAGGTCAACCGCCCCGACCGTCAGACACGCCGGCGCCGCGGGAAGTCCGATGCGGTGGACGCCGAGACCGCCGCACGAGCAGTGCAGGCCAGCACTGCCACGGCCATACCGAAGACCGGTGACGGGGCCGTCGAAATGATCCGGGCCTTGAGACCCGGCATCGCCTGGGCCACGGCGAGACAGGCTAGTTCGGAGTCCGTCACCGCGGCACGCGGCCCAGCCATCGGGTATCTCCGATCTCGTCGTCAATCTTCACGTACAGTGCGGTCAGCAGGGTGTCCAGGTCGCTTGTCACATAACGATCTTGGATGCCCTGTCTGCGCTCCCGCTGTGTCGGGCCGACTGCCCAGGCTGTGACCACCGGTGAGGAGGCCCCAAAGACGTGGCAACCGTCGTTACGCGACGCGGTCGGTGGCCGTGCGCCGGGCGAAGTCCATGTGCCAGTTGGTGATCCAGGTCCGCCCGTTGTCGAGGGAGAACGCCTGCTCCCAGTGGGCGCGGTCGGTGGTGATGCCGGACCAGATGAAGCGCGCCTGGACCTTGCGGCCGTCGTGTTCGTCGTCGCCGTGGAAGACGCCAGTGCCGTCCGCGCTGAAGCTGCCGGTGACGGGTGGGAAGAGGGTGCCTGTGCGCTTGCTGGCCCAGTACAGCGACCACTGTGCGGTCGCTGGGTTGAACAGCCGCAGGGTCAACCCGGAGAAGCCCTTGGTCGGGAACTCGATCTCGTCGAAACTGGCGGCGCCGTCGAAGTGGCAGGAGGCACGGGTGATGCCGGGGAACTCCTCCCAACGATCGTCACCCTCCGTCGGGTCGAGGAAGTCCTTGCGCCAGCGGTTGGCGACGTCGTAGGTGCCGGTGAAGAACGCGAAGTCCTTGTTCGTCATGCCGCAGACGCTAGGACCGGTCCCCTGACATCCCGTGTCATTGAAGGCTCCCCTCCCTGAAGGGAGGGGATTCTCCACCCTCCAGGGCTGCGTGGGGATTCACGGCTCAGGCCGCCACCTGAGCCGGCGGCTCAGGTGGTCTTACGCCCTCGGCACCGTCCGGGTTCCAACCTGCCCGGACCAGCATCACGCGGGCGGAGTTCTTGTCCCTGGGCGAGACGGCTCCGCACGCGGTGCAGGCATAGGTTCTCATCGAGAGAGGGAGTGCGTGCTTGGTTCTCGCTCCGCACTGCGCGCAGTCCATCGTGGTGTGCGCCGGGTGCACGAGGCGGACGTCCCGTGCGTGCTTGCGCCCCATCTCGACCAGAGCGCGTTTGGTGGCGGCGATGGCGGCATCGGCTGCCTTGCGGGCCATCGTGGTTTTCGCGAGGAACTTCGGGCGGAAGTCCTCCACCGCCACCCCGTCATGACCGCGCATCACGGACTTGGCCCACTTGCGGCCGGTGTCCTCCCGCTGCCGCGCGATCTTCCTGTGCAGCTTCGCTGCCTGTGCCTGCGCCTTCCGGTAGCCGGTGGATGCGGGCCGGCCCTTCGGACGCCGGCGCCGGGCCATCATCCGCTGGTAGCGGGCGAGCCCCTGCGCGGCCCGCTTGCCGTGCTCGGCATGCGGGAGATCGTAGGCGTCATCCGTGGTGGTAGCGGTCTCCTGCACACCCCAGTCCACCCCGAGCACCCGCCCCGTGGGAGCGAGCGGTTCGCTCCGCGCGGGGGCGACGAAGGACACATACCAGTGCCCGAGCGTGTCCTGGTACACGCGCACACTCGACGGGTCGGCCGGAAGAGCCCGCGACCACACCACGCTCAGCACGATCTGGCCCGCAAGGTGCAGACGACCGTCCTTCAGACGGAAACCGCGCCGCGTGTAGTTCAGGCTCGGCCTGGCCTCCCGCTTCCGCTTGAAGCGGGGCATCCCGGCCCGGCGGTGCTGCGCAAGCCCGTCCTTGACGTCCTTCAACGCCTTCGCCCGCGACTTGGCGAAGTCCCGAATCACCTGCTGCTGCGGCACCGAGGCACCCTCGGCCAGCCACGGCATCACCCGACGCGCCTCGGTCAGCATCCTGTCCAACTGCGCCGGACCACACGTCAGCTTCTCGCCGGACTCCTTGGCTCGCTGGTGGACCTGCTTGGACTTGGCGACGCATTCATTCCAGAGCCACCGGCAGCGGTCCCACTCCGCTTCAAGTGCGCACCGCGCGGTAGCCGACAGGCGCACACGGAAGGAGTACCGGGCATGCCCGGCCCCCTCCGTGGTCGCGTCTGTCGTCATGCATCCGAACCTACCCGGGAGGACTGACAGTTGAGACCTCTTGATCGCCACGGGCTCGCTCACCTCGTCGCGGGTGGACGGTCTTTCGCCCTGGAGGCGAAACCCCTATTTCCCGTCCTGCTCCGCAGGAGTCCGATTCCTCCCCGGCCTGAAGGCCGGGGCATCCTCGGAGGAACCCGGTGAACCGGCCGAAGATTTGCGACCATGCGCGCCGGTCGACTCCTCTCGCTTCTGCTCCGGCTGCAAAACCGCGGCCGGATGACCGCCGATGAGTTGGCGGCGGCACTCAGGGTGTCGGTGCGTACGGTGTACCGGGATGCGCAGGCGCTGAGCGCGGCGGGCGTGCCGGTCTACGGCGAGGCGGGGCATGCGGGCGGCTACGCCCTGCTCGACGGCTACCGCACGCGGCTGACCGAGCTGACCGCGGCCGAGGCACAGACCCTCTTCCTGGCCGGTCTCCCCGGGCCGGCGGCCGAGCTGGGGATGGGCTCGGCCCTGGCAGCGGCCGAGCGCAAGCTCGAGGCGGCCCTGCCGGTCGCGCTGCAGGGTCAGGTCCGGCGGATCCGTGAGTGCTTCCACCTCGACGCCCCGGGCTGATACCGGCAGGCGGACGAGGTACCGCATCTTCCGGCGGTGGCGGCCGCAGTGTGGGTGTGAGGGACTATCCGCGTGCGCTACCGCCGGTGGCATACCCCGCAGGTGGTTGAGCGGCGTCTGGAGCCCTACGGGATAGTGCTCAAGGCCGGACGCTGGTACACCGTCGCCCGTGCCGGCGATGACCTCCGCACCTACCGGATCGGGCAGATCCTTGACCTGGAGCCGCTGGAAGAGGTGTTCGACCCACCGGTCCGTTTCGACCTGGCTCGTCACTGGAAGGCCCATACGGCGCGGTGCAGGAGCGGCTATGGCAAGGCGAAGCGGAGATACGCATCTCACCGGTCGGCATCACCCGCCTTCAGGACGTCGCGGCGCAGGCGGTGGTCGATGGCGTGAACCAGGGAAAGCTGGAGCCCGGCGGCTGGCGCCGGGCTGTCATCCCCATCGAGAGCCTCGCCCACACGGAGGCAGAGCTGCTGCGGCTGGGCCCGGAGGTGGATGTGCTCGCACCGTCGGAGCTTCGAGACCGCATCGCCGCATCGACACGGACCATGGCGACGCTCTACGACTGAAGGTGATTTCGCCCGTGCGTGCCGTCCGGACGGCCGGCGTCGGGAAACGCCGGCACCCTGCCTGCACCCAGACGAGGCGCACCGCCCTGCGCGGGTTCAGTACGTCACGCCTTCTTTCGCGTCGCCGCCGGAGCGCGTGGCCAGCGTCGGAAGGGCGGTACCTGCTCAGGCAGACCGAGAGCGGTATTCGGTGCTGCGGCTCAGGCACGCTGCCCTTGCCCGCCGCCTCTCGCTCAGTCTCGCCAACTCAGGCGCTCATCTGCCAAGTGGAGCACTCAGCCACGCCCCGACGCACCGTCAGCATTGGGAATCACTCGTCTAAGCGGATGACCTGAAGTTCTGCGCGGAATCCGGGGCGGCGGCGTCGGCCGGGCGCGATGGCCTCGATGACACGGGGACCTCGCCGGGTGTTGTATCGAGGTTGAACAAACTATGACAAAACCGGCGAGGTCAAGGCCAGTATGCGTCCGGCATCCGTGTTCGCCAACCCTCCCGGCGTGGCGGACCAGCACCTGTACCACCTGCTGCACCACCGCTGGCGGGAGGCCGCCCGCGTCGTGATGGTGCTGCTGTCCGCCGCCGGCCTGACCGCAGGAGAGATCGGCGAGCTGCTCGGCTACCACCCGGCCACGGTGCGCCGCTGGATCCACCGCTACCACGCCGACGGCGCCCCGGGCCTGGCCGACCGCCCCCGCCCAGGACGCCCCCGGCTCGGCGGGCCGAGGTTGAGCGAGCGCATCCGCCGCCTGCTGACCCGCCCCGGGCCGTGGACCGTCCGCCGGATCCACCACCGCCTGGGCCGGCCGAAGATCAGCCCGCGCACCGTTTACCGGCGCACGCGCGAGCAGGCGGCCTGGCGGCGGCCCCGCCTGACGGCCAAGGGCGACCCGAACCGGCGGCGCGTCCTGGCCGCCCTGCGCCGGCAACTGCGGGCCCTGCCCCGTGGGTCGGTGGTCCTGGCCGAGGACGAGACCCACCTGCACCTGCTGCCGCACATCCGGGCGAGCTGGATCCCGCGCGGGACGCGGCAGCAAGTGGCCACCCCGGGAAAGAACCGGCAGACCACCGTCTTCGGTGCCCTGGAGGTGGCCACCGGCGCCTGGGTCTACATCCTCGACCGCCGCCGCAGTGCCGCCACCTTCGTCGCCTTCCTCCAACTGCTGCTGGCCGCCTACCCCGACACCCCGGCCGTCGCGGTGCTCTGCGACAACGACAGCATCCACCACGCGAAGGCGGTGACCGCCTACCTGGCCGACCAGCCCCGCCTGCGCCTGCTGTTCGGCGCCCGCTACAGCCCGCACGACAACCCGGTCGAGCGCATCTGGGCCGCGCTGAAGGCGTTCCTCGCCAACACCGCCGTCACCTGGCCGAGCCGCCTGCGCCAGGTCCACGCCTTCTTCCGACAACGCTCACCCACCCAGATGCTGACCACCGCCGCACCCTGGTCCTCACCCTGGCTGCCGAGGGATTACGCGCAGAACTTCAGGTCATCCGCTTAGATATGATCTGCCTCGCTTTGGATCAAGCTCCGGGGAAAGGCGGTCACGTCGTGCGCGGTGGGGGACGAATAGCCGTGCGGGCGTGCTGCGTACTGACGCTCGCGGCGTCGACTGTGCTGGTGACCGGATGTGGCGACGGCCGAGTCGATCCGCCCTTGCCCCCGGCTGCCGGGCCCGCGATCAGAAGTTGCGTGACATCCTCCGGAGGCCTCGTGGCCGACTTGGACGGCGACGGCACGGCCGACTATGTCTCTCCCCCCTCGCTCACCGGCGCCGACCTGACCATCACTTTCGCGGCAGAGGGCGGGCGAGAGACGAAGGTGGGACCCCGGGACCTAGTTGGGGAGCGCGGCGAGGATGCGAAGGACGTGCTGGCCATCGTTGCCGACTTCGACCAGGACGGTTGGAACGACCTCTTCGTTGTCGCCACCGGTGCTTTCCGGGGCGACGATCCCCTGGAGCCGGACGTCTCTGAACTGCGGCTCGGGCCCTTCTCGGCGCGTGGACGCGGACAGAGTGACCACCACGTCGACCTGACCGAGCCGCGCGCCGTTGCCGTCGCCGACTACAACCACGACCGCTTCCCGGATCTCGCGTCCTACGGTCACGAGGGCGACGGCGTCTACTCGACGACGGCCCGACTCAGTAGCGAGAAGGGCCTGGACCGGGAGTCCAGCGAGGAAAACAGGCAATACACGAAGGAAGCCGATCAGACCGACCTAAAGACCCTCGACTCCATGCCCGAGGCCGACCTGACGACGTTCTACCCGGCCTGCGACGGCGACGACGGCACCGCGTAACGAGCGGCGTCTGGTCCCAAAAATAGAGCCTGGTGAGGCTGCCAGGCACATCCATGAGCCCCTCCCCCAGCGCGGCCCGGTGGCCAAGCCTGCAACGGCGAACTATGACATTCACGGATCACGAGGTGGGGTGTGGGCCTGCACTTGGACGCGTTCTTCAACAGCGTGGGATTACTGGGCAGATCCGCGAGTGCTCACTGTCTGCTGCTGCGCTGCCCTACGGCCGCACCATCGACGCAGGGATCAGCGCCTTCGCGATCCCCACAGCCCGTCCGGAACAATCCAACTCCCCGTACCCCGCCCGTGATCGACTCAACGAGCCGGCACCACACAGGACACAGCCTGAGTCCGGAATTCACCTCATCCAGAGGCCGTCAGCCGGTCCGTACCGCCGTGATGGTGAAGCGTTCGACGTCGGCGACATGCCCGCCGGTGGATGCGACAACCGTGAGCACCGGGTCGCGGACGCCGGAGAAGGACACCGACACGCTCCAGGGCTGGTCGTCGCCGCCCGCTGAAGTGCAGCATGGGGAGGTGCCCAACGGCGCCGCGGACGACGGCTGGCGCACTGTGACGCGGATGCTCTCATCCACTCCGGAGATCCGCCCGCCGGTCACCAGCGGGGAGCGCACGAGCGACCCGTACGCAGGCGTGGTCAGGGAGAACATCGTGTCGTCGGTGCCCACCACCTCCCACGGAGCGTCCGGGCCGGTTCCGAACCGCACGAGGTGAATCACCCCCGCGGTGCCGCCCTCGGGCCCCGTCCGTGCAACGCCGATGCGGGCATCTCGGCCACTGACCGTGCGCGAGGAGACCCGGTCGATCTCCTTGAAGCCCAGGTAGTCACGGGTGAAGGACAAGGCAGTCCGGTCCGGGTCAAGATGCCAGGGCTGGTGGCCACCGGAGCGATAGGCGCGTTCCCACACCTGAGCTTGGGCCAGCGATACGAACGGCCACACCGGCTGCAGACCCCAGGAACCCAGCGGTGGCGTGCCGTGGGGGGCGGGCGTGGACGCGCCATGCGTGGCCACCGGGGCGGCCGTCGACGGCGCCAACGGCCTGGGCGTTGTGTGCGACTGGGACGGCGCAGCCGATCCCCGTGCTGCGGACGACGATGCGTTCGGGGACCCGCCAAAACCGCTGCAGGCGGTGAGCATCAGGCCGGCCACGGCCGCTGCGGCGAAGCGTCGCAATGGGAGCCAGATGTTCATAGGTGCCCCAGGAGAGGTGGAACTGACCGCCGACCGGCCTATCCCACCATCGTTCCACCAATCCGGCCTACGCCACAGAGGTTGTGCCGTACTGCTCGAAGGTGAGGGGGCTCGAAAGGTCATCGCCGCAGGTCGAGACGGTAGAGCGGCCTTGGCCGGGACCATGCCCACCGTGATCCCCACGATTGCTGTACAAGGCAGCTCGCAAGCCGCTGCCCGACGACCACGCGAATTCGACAGGCAGGCACTGATGACGCCTCGGCGGTCGCTGGTGTCTACATGCGCTCCCGGCAGGTCGCCTTTGCCAGGCCTGTTCCGCAACACCACCTCGACGCCATGAACCCAAGACAGGAACAGTCCGGCTGGACGTCATACTTCGCAGACACAGTGGCCACCGTCGGGAGTGCTGGTAGCCGAAACCGAGGCCGGGATCGTCGGGTTCGCACGTTTCAGCCCGTCTGAGGAGACCTCTGCCATCGCGGAAACCGCGCATTGACGACTCTCGGACAGGCCGACTACGCACAGGCCGCCCGGTGGGTACTCGAAGACAACGAACGAGCCCGGCGCTTCTACGAGGCCGGTGGTTGGCGCCCCAACGGCGCCCGTGGTGGACACCACCGGCGGGGCCGCTCTCAACAAGTTGCGTTACGGCCACCCTCCTGATCAACTCGCTTACTCTCCCAGCCGCCTAGATGGCAGCCTCCTGGCCCTCGGATCGCCGGACCGGCTCGTCCGCGGCTGCCGTCACAGGCTCAGCAGCAGGTCCCGGACCGCTGCAGGCTGGGACAGGAACGGGTGGTGGCCGGCATCGAGCTCGACGACGCTGTCGGCCCGGCGGGCGAACTCGCGCTGCAACCGCGGCGGGGTGCCCCGGTCCTGAGCGCAGACGAGGTACGTCGAGGGCACCTGCTGCCATGCGGCCGCCCCGACCGGCTGTCCGGTCACCTGCATGCTCTGCCGGGCGAGGTGGTCCGCCGCCTGCGCCTGAACCTCGGGGTCGCAGTCCTGCAGGAACGTGTCCACCAGCAGCTCGGGGCGGACCCCGAACGTGCCGGCGTCGGGGTCGACGTCGAGGAACGGGGCGGGGCTGCCGTCCCCGAACTCCGACAGGCTCTGCCCGACCTCGGGCAGGTAGCTGGCGACCAGCAGCAGTCGGCGCACCGACCCGATTCCCGCAGCGGCTTCCGCGGTGACGACACCGCCGTAGCTGTGGGCCACCACGACGGTCGGCTCGTCGCCGGCCTGCAGCACCTGCCGCACCGCGGCAACATCCTCGGGCAGCCCCGGACCGCCGACGCCGCCGGGCAGGCCCGCCTCGCCGCAGCTCGGTAGTGCCGGGGCCACGCTCGGCACCCCCCGCTCCTGCAGCAGCTCGGCGGTGCGATGCCACCACCACGACCCGTCCCGCACACACGCCCCGTGCACGAACACGACCCTCATCGCCACCTCCACGTCGGCCACTCTCGAAAAGAACAGACCTGCAAACACAGGCTCCCACCGGCGTCGGGGACGAAGCCGCAGTAACTACCGGATGTACCGCGACAGGGACTCTGGGCCCAGATTCCCCCCGCGATGGCCTCGCGTGTTCGACCGAGCATGATCACCGCCGCCGGGGGTGAGGTGTAATGCATTTACCGCGACAGCGGTGGAGGGGCGGCGAGGATGGCGATCGAACAGGCGGCCGTGTCGGAGACCGAGGGCGCCTCCCCTCTTCCGCGCGCCCGGGTCGTACCACTGGCCGCCGGTCCCGCGGCGCACGCCGCGATGACCGGTACCTGACAGCGGCGGGCCTCTCGACGGGCTCGGCGCGGGTCCACCGGATCTCGCTGACGAACTGGTGCTGGATGCTGGGCGGCGCCCCGCCCCCGACCGGGCCGGCGCGGGGCGAAGTTCACCCACGCTCGCGCTCGCCGCACTGGAGGACCCCTGCCTGCCTCAGGTGCTGGCCGAGCTCGCCGCCGCCCGCGCGGACGAGATGGACGCCGACACGGTGAAACGCGAGCTGTCCGTGGTGCGCAAGGCGATCGGCTGGTGGCTGCGGCAGGGCTGGATCGGCGCCGATCCGACGCTCGGCATTGAGCGCCGGCCGTCCCCGCCGGACAGGACGAAGGCGCTCTCCCTCGCCCAGGTCGCCGCCGTCTGGCGCCTGAACGACGTGAACTTGCGGGACAGGACCCTGTGGCGGCTCGTCTACGAGAGCGCGGCCCGGGCCGAGGAGGTGCTGTGCCTGAACGTGGAGGACCTGTTCACCGCCGACAAGCGCGGCAGGATCAAGGCCAAGGGCGGCGCCACCGAGTGGATCCACCGGCAGTCCGGCGCGGCCCGGCTGCTGCACCGCCTGATCCCGGCCGCGCCAAGGGTCCGCTGTTCCTCACCGAGCGCCGCGCGCCCGACGGCGCCCCCAGTCCCGAAAAGCCTCAGGCGACCCTGCCATCACGCCGCACGACCGTCTCTCCCTCGTGGGAGCTGCGCGTCGTTTCGCCTCCACTCAGACCCGGCCAGGGCGCCCTGGACCGGCATCAGCCATCCCGGCGCCGACCTGGCGGTCCTGGAACTGCCGGTCGGCCGCCGCTCATCCTGGTCGGTGACCCGGACCAAGCCATCCACGCCCGGCGTCGGCGCCGAACCCACGGCCCTGCACACGGACGCGCACCCAGCCCGAGCCAAGCATCACGCCCTCCAGTTGAACGCGTTCAAGAAGGGTGGGGACATGGACCTCACGATCATCGCTTACGTCATCTATCTGCTGATCAGCGTCGCCCTGACGGTCTGGGTGGCGCGCACGCTCAGCCGCAACGGGCGAATCTTCCTCGAGGACGTGCTGCACGGGAACGAGAAGCTCGCCGACGCCGTCAACCACCTCCTGGTGGTCGGCTTCTACCTCGTCAACCTCGGTTTCATCGCGCTCTATCTGAACGGCCACGACACCATCCACGACACACGCGGGGTCTTCGAGGCCCTGTCGACCAAGCTCGGCGTGGTGCTGCTGGTCCTTGGCGTGATGCACCTGGGCAACGTGTACGTGCTCAACAAGATCCGGCGGCGCGGGGCCATGGAGCGGGAGCAGGTCCCGCCCGTGGGGCCGCAAGGCTGGACCGCACCCTCGACGGGGGCCTGAGCCATGACGGCCACGGTGGACCTGGACGCCGCGCGCGTCCCGGTCCACGGGCTGACCGTGCTGTACGACGCCGAGTGCTCCCTGTGCACCTTCCTGCGCGACTGGCTCGTACGGCAGCCGCAACTGGTGCCGCTGGAACTTCTTCCGGCCGGATCGCAGCAGGCACACCGGCGCTTCCCCGGGCTCGATCACCGCGCCACCCTCGAGGAGATCACCGTCGTCGGTGACGCCGGGCAGGTCTACCGCGGCGCATCCGCCTGGGTCGTGACGCTGTGGGCGCTGCGCGGCCACCGGGCCCTGGCCCATCGGCTCGCCACGCCGGCGGGAGCCAGACTCGCCAAGGGCGCGGTGCTGGCGGCCGCCAAGTGGCGCGGGGCCCAGCGGGGCGGGGCGCAGTGGGGTGGACGCGCCTACCGCCAGGGCGAGGGCTGGACCTACGACCCGGGACAGGGGTGGACGTACACCGAGCCCGGGTGCGACGACGGCGCCTGCGCCACTCGTTAGGCTCTGTGTCCGTGCCTGCCAAGAACCACCCAGCCGACCAGGGCGCCACGCCCACCAAGTCCGAGCAGACCCGCGCGCTCATCCTGGAAACCGCGATGCGGCTCTTCCAGGAGCGCGGCTACGACAAGACGACGATGCGGGCGATCGCCAAGGAGGCCGGAGTCTCCGTAGGCAACGCGTACTACTACTTCGAAGGCAAGGAACACCTGATCCAGGGCTTCTACGACCGGATCGCCGCCGAACACCGGGAGGCGGTCCGGTCGGTCCTGGAACGGGAGACCGACCTGGAGAGACGACTGGCGGGCGTACTTCAGGCGTGGCTGGACATCGCCACGCCGTACCACGAGTTCGCGGTGCAGTTCTTCAAGAACGCCGCCGACCCCGACAGCCCCCTCAGCCCCTTCTCCCCCGAATCCGAGCACGCACGCCTGGAGGCCATCGGCGTCCATAAGGAAGTACTGGCCGGGGCGAAGACCAAGGTGCCGGAAGATCTGCGGGACGTGCTGCCCGAGTTGATGTGGCTCGCCCAGATGGGCCTCGTCCTGTACTGGATCTTCGACCGGACCGAGGGCCGCGAACGCAGCTACCGGCTGGCACGGCGCGGCGCCCGCCTCACCGCACGCGGCGTCGCCCTGGCCCGCTTCCGGGTACTACGCCCCCTCGTCCACGAGGTACACGAACTGTTCACAGACTTCCTGCCGGGCATGACGAAGATGCTGCCCAATCCCGGAAACAGCCGCAGAGTCGAGTGAGCACCAGCGGGTCAACAGGCCGAACGGCAGCTTCGAAGCCCGCCATGCCCACGGGTCGTGCATGCCTGCCGATCCGGCCGCGAAGGGCGGGACGGAGGCGCCGGTCCGGATCACGAAGCCGGACCTGGTCCCCACCACGGTGAACCTTCGGCCCCAGTACGCCGGCGTCCCAGAACTGCAGGATGCCTGCGAGGACTTCACGACCGAGATGAACGGCCGCCGTTCACCGCGAGACCCGCCGGATCCCGGCCGAACTGCTTGCCGAGGAACGGCTCCGACTGCACCCGGTGCCCGGGCAGCCGTTCAACGCTGCGTTCGGCTAGACCCGAAGCGTCGGCAAGGACTCCACAATCTCTGTCGAGCCGGTCCGCTACTCGGTCCCGCACGAACTCGTCGAGGAGAGCGTCTGGGCCGCTTCCACGGCGACGAACTGATCGTGACCGCGACAGTCGCGGGCAACGCGATCGAGGTCGCCCGCCACCTTCGCTCGACGCCGGGCAGTTTACGGAAGGCCGACGAGCACTCCCCCGACGCCCCGCGCGGCGAGCGCACACCCGGGCGACGAACCCGGCCAAGGGCCCGTTCCTGGCGATCCGCCCGGGGGCGGCGGCATGGCTGATGGAGGCAGGGGCGAGTGGCGTCCGCCGGATCCGGGCGAAGAGGACCGACGCCGTCGCCCTGGCGAAGCTGCACGGGACCGCCGACGTCGACCGGACTCTGGGCACCGCAGCGACGGTGGGCCGCTTCGCCGAGGGCGACCTGCCGTCGATCCTGCACCATCAGGGTGAGCACGACCGGGTCGAGCCGATTCGCCACGGTGAGACCCACGGCCTGCAGCCGGGCACCTCCGCCCGGTCCGGGATCACGACACCGTGATCCGCGGTGGCCTCAGTCGGTACCGCCGGCGGGAGCGTCCTGCCGGCCGGGCAGGGCCAGCTCGTCGTCACGAAGCGACCAGACCGGCTGCTGTTGGGACGGCGGTCCGGCAAGGACCCGCAACTGCTGCGGGCGGTATTCGTCGCGCGCGTCCTCGACACTGAAGCCCGCCGAGGCCAACACCGCGGCCATCGCCTGCATCATCGCGGCCCCGACCGCTCTGGAGTGCCGCAGAACCGGCTCGTCCAATTGCTTCAGGCTGAACGCCCGGCTCGCGCAGGCCCGCACGCGAGGGCTTGCCTGCCAGGCCACGAACACGCCGCCTGCCGCATCGGCACCGTCGTCGATGTCCACCTCGGCGCCACCGGCCAGGACCGGGTCCAGCCCCGGGGCGAGCACAGGCAGGCCCGCGGCCGCCAGCTCGTTCGGAGGAAAACCTCCGCCACAGCCCCGCCACCGCATCAGCGGCCCCCCAAGTCAGCGCCCACCGCGAACCCGGTCACCCCAAGTGCGAACGACTGAACGCGGCACGTTTCGTACCCTGGCGACATGCGCATGCGCCCCACTCTGAGCTGGACCCCCACCGAGGATCTACCGCCAGGCACCACGAGTCCCGAGCCGATCGCCGATGCCCTGAGCACCGGAGGTGTGCTGGTCCTCAGCGGGGCGGGCATCTCCACGGAGTCGGGCATCCCCGACTACCGGGGCAAGGGCGGGAGCCTGAGCCGGCACACCCCGATGACCTACCAGGACTTCACCGCCAGCGCCCAAGCCCGGCGGAGGTACTGGGCGCGCAGCCACCTCGGCTGGCGCACCTTCGGCCGCGCCCGCCCCAACGCCGGGCACCGGGCCGTGGCCGCGTTCGGGCGGCACGGCCTGCTCTCCAGTGTGATCACCCAGAACGTCGACGGCCTGCACCAGGCCGCCGGCAGTAAGGGCGTCGTGGAACTCCACGGAAGCCTGGACCGCGTCGTCTGCCTTTCCTGCGGCGCCTTCAGCCCGCGCCGTGAACTCGCCCGACGTCTGGAGGAGGCCAATCCAGGCTTCGAGCCGGTAGCCGCAGGAATCAACCCGGACGGTGACGCCGACCTCACCGACGAACAGGTCAAGGACTTCCGCGTGCTGCCCTGCACCATCTGTAGCGGCATCCTCAAACCGGACGTGGTGTTCTTCGGCGAAGCCGTTCCGCCGCAACGGGTCGAACACTGCCGCAAGCTGGTCCGGGAAGCGTCCTCGCTGCTGGTCCTGGGCTCCTCACTAACGGTGATGTCCGGGCTCCGGTTCGTCCGCCAGGCGGCCCAGGCCGGGAAGCCGGTACTGATCGTCAACCGGGATCCGACCCGGGGCGACCGGCACGCCCGCACCCGGGTCGCACTCCCGCTGGGAACGGCCCTCACCACCGTGGCCGGCCAACTGCGCATCCCCACCGACGACCAGACGGCGGCCCCGGTGAAGTCGTGACGGTGATGGGGCAGAACCGCAGTTCGCCGTACCGGCGCTTCATGTCGATGCAGAGCCTCAACACCAAGCCCGCCCCCGATCACCAAAAGCCCGATCCGTTCGAGCTGGCCTACCAGGGCCTGCTTCGCAAGCCGTGGAGAGTGTCGATTCTAGGTACTAAAGGGAGGCGTTCGTCGTAGGGTGAGGGGCTGCCGAAGGAGGCCAACGGCCGAGGGAGCCCTGTATGACGCGGTACCTGATCTCGTTCGATGACGGCGCGATGACCTTCCCCGAGGAGGAGTTGCCCGAGGTGGCCGAGGCGTCGCACGAGGTGGTGCGTAAGGCTCAGGACGCCGGTGTGTGGGTCTTCGGTGGTGGACTGCAAAGGCAGCAGGCGAGCGTCGTGGCCACCGACGGGACCGTCACCAACGGCCCGTACCCGGAGACCAAGGCGGTGCTCGGCGGGTTCTCGATCATCGATGTGCCCTCACGTGAGGACGCGCTGGAGTGGGCTGCCAAGATCGCCGCCGCGTGCCGCTGTGCGCAAGAGGTCCGGGAGATCATGCACGACCCGACCGTCTGACCGAAGACGCCCCGCTGCGGCCGGGGCCTGGTTCGGAGGTGGCTTGTGACCTGCGGGTTCGGCATGCTGCGGGCCCGTCGACGATGCGGTTGGACGGCATGATCTGACGGACGCGGCGTGGGCGGTGGTCGAGGCGCTGCTGCCGGTCGCAGGGTGTGGCCGTCGGGCGCGGAACCTACGTCGGCACGTCGACGGGATCCGGCACCGGGTCCGGGCGCGGTGCCCGCGGCGAGACGTGCCCGAACGGTATAGGCCGTGATCGCTGACCCGGAGCACGAACCTCAACCCCCAGTTCACCTCTGGAAGCGGTGGCGCCGCCGCCAACCGGTCCTCCAAGGCCGCCCTCAACGCCTCACCGTCCTCTACGCCCAGACACTGGCTGAGGACGGATTCAAGGCCAACGCGCTCGCCCCCGGCCTGCGGGCCACCGATCTGAACTCCCTCGCCGTCGCCGGCGGCGGCGACCCGGTCGAGGCCGCCCGGGGAGCCGTCCGCCTGGCCCTGCCGCCCGACGACGGCCCCACCGGTGGATTCTTCTCCTGAGACGGAACGCCCGTGCCCTGGTGAGCGCGTTGAGGTCGGCAAGCGCGCGGCAGCGGAATCACCGCGCGGTGTAGCCACCAACGGCCACGTGCGCGCTGCACACAGGAGGACCTGGACGAGCGCGACCCGGCCGGCGCCTACCACGGCGACCACGACTGCTTCGCCCCGCTCCCCTATACCAGTGGCCCGACTACGCCGTCCTCGTCCATGCCCATGGCTACGCGCTCATGGGCGCCTACACCGCCCCGGGCTGGAGCAAGCGCGCCAGGATCCCCACTTCCCCACCGCCGACGGCGCCATCGGCCGCAGCTGGTGCCACCTCCAGGCACCGCTGATACCTGTTGTGCACCCGGCGATGTTGTGGCGCTATCAGGTGGAGCGGCGCCGGCCTCAGGTGGCGAGCAGTCGCCGGCAGAGGGCTTCGTCGAACGGCGGGTGCTGGTTGTCGAGCAGTGCATCGAGGAACGTGCGTTGGGCGGAGGTCAGCACGCTGTCCTCGGTGAGCGGCTTGGGAAAGGCCAGATGGACGAAGGGGGCCAGATCGTGGCCGTAGTCCAAGGTGGCGGAGAGCGTGGCCAGACCCAACACGGCGGGCAGGACGGCCTCCAGATCGTCGGCCCGATCCGCGAGTGCGGCGGCAAGGTCACCGTGGAGCCGGCCTTCCTGCCCGGGGAGATGACCGGTGAACCAGCGGTCCGCCTCTTCGGGCGCTGCAAGCGCAGCCACCAGTTCGCGGATCGCGCGCGGGTCGTCGGCGAACCCCGGCGCGAGCGCGGCGCAGGCACGGACACCGGGATGCCCGTCGTGAAGGAGAGCTTCGGGGCACTGGCCCAGCTCGCCGAGCAGTCGGGCCACGGCCGCACGTTCCCTGGGCTCGGGTGAGAGGGCCGCGGCGTCTTTCATGACGGCGACCAGTGCGGCTTTGCGGTCGCCGAGCGTCGGATCCTTAAGGCAATACGTCGCGACGGTCATCGCGGAGGTACGAACGGCGGACTCGGAGTCAGCGGTCAACGCACACGCGGCGTCGAAAACGTCGGCGATGACTTCTCTGCAGGCCAGCAGATCACGGGCCTCCATCGCCCGGCAGTACTCGATGTCGTCCATGGCCTCCACCAGCGCGGCGGGTGGCGGCGTACGCGTCACCGGATCGGGATCCAAACGCCAGTCACAAGCGCGGGCGGCGTCATGGATCCGCTGGAGGTCTCCCTCGTCCCGGCCCACCGGGTAGGCATCGCGGATCAGGTCATCGTCGCTTGTCTCCAACTGGCAGGCTTGGGCGAACTCGGCCAGGTAATCCAGCAGGACGGCCCGAAGCGGACGGGGACCAGGATCCCACGGAAGAATGTCACCGACCACCACGGCAGTCGCCGGATCAGCCAAGACGGCGGCCACGAGCCCGATGAACGGCCCGGTCGCCGAGAAGACGCTGCCCTGGTGCAGCATCGCGGCATCGAGGTAGCCGACCGCGCGGCTCTGCGCCCGCGGATCATCCCCGATCAGAGCCAGAAGCTGCCCGGGCGCGTCCGCGGCTCGCCCGTAGGCGTGGTCGAGTCCATCCCAATCGACCTGCAGCAACCTCACCTGCAAAGAATCCACCGACAGATCATGCAGCCACACCGCGCCCGACACCAGCCCGGGGCAAGACGCCGGCGCGATGCTCTCGCTACTTCCCCGGCTTCGGCGGTTTCCTTGAACCCGGACACGGAACTTCCCACGCCGGGCGGGTCTCTACGTCGTACCTGGACCGAAGGCTCTTCGCCTTCCTGGTGGTGCCGACGCTGGTCACTGCCCTGTTCTCGGAGCCCTGGGTGGCCCTCATGCCGCTGACGCTCGTGCCACAGCGGCTCACCAAAGCGGCATACGCCGCTTACCGGGGGACGGCGCCACGGCGTCGTGCTGTGGCAGGGACACGTTCCCGATCAGCCCCTGGAGAAAGGCCAGTACCTCTCTTCATCGGTACGGCAACTCGCGTCCTAGTGCCGCATCAGGCAGCGTACGCTCAGTCCACGACCTGTGCCGGTAAGAACCGTGTCACCAGCCGCAAACCACAGGCCTACTCCGCCGGCCTCACGGGCTGAGGCCGTTCGACTGCGGCCCTCACCTCGGCGAGCGTGACTCGACCGCCCGCCACTTCAGACACGTACTTGTAGATCGTGCTCCTTCTGACGCCGAGGCACTCGGCGATGGACGTGACGGTATCCCAGGGCGAACCAGCAGGTTCTCGGGGCGGACACCGCGCGCATAGTGGGTGCAGCACTCGACGTGAGCAGGCGGGCGGGGAGGGGGAGAGCATGCGCAGGTATGTCCACAACGAATT
Source organism: Streptomyces sp. CA-106110 (assembly GCF_050936285.1). Lineage (NCBI taxonomy): Bacteria > Bacillati > Actinomycetota > Actinomycetes > Kitasatosporales > Streptomycetaceae > Streptomyces > Streptomyces sp. CA-106110. The sequence goes on from NZ_JBNJNB010000001.1 coordinate 180,164, forward strand.
GACGATGGTGGTCCAGGCCGCGTGCGCCGTAGCCATCAGCGCGCCCGTGACGTTCGGCGTGCGCGGCATCCCCAACGCGGACGCCGGTCGGCCGGCCATCGCTGCCTTCATCGCGCTCAGCGTCGGAAGTGCCGTGTCCGGGGTGCTCGCTTGCACCCGCTGGACGAGGGTGGACGGCGGGAAGCGGGACTTCGAGAGAGCGGTTGCCTTGAACCCCGACACGGTGCTTCCCACGCTGGGCGAGTCTCTCCCTCGTAGCCTGGCCCTACGATTCGTTGCCTTCCTGGTGGTGCCGACGCTGGTCGCTGCCCTGTTCTGGGAGTCCTGGGTGGCCATCATGCCGCTGGTGCTTGTGCCGGATCGGCTCGCCAAGGCGGCATACGCCGCTTACTGGGAACGGCGCCACGGCGTCATGCTGTGGCAGGGACACGTTCCCGATCAGCCCTTGGAGAAGGGCCAGTACCTCTATTCATCGGTACGCCACCTCGCGTCCTAGTGCCGCATCGGGCAACGTTGGCCTGCTGTAGGCTCCGTCGCCGAACGGGAGGTTCCACTTGGGTACTTGTCCGCGCCGAACCTGGCCGGTTGCTGCACTCGTCGTGGGACTTCTGAGTGCTTGCGATGCAACCATGGATCCCACAGACCCTGCCAACTTCAGTTCTGTCGCCTTCGTCAATGACACCGACTCCCCAGCCGTCCTGTTCGAGTGTGTCGACCGCCATGGATATGACTGCCATGACATGACCGGTCGACTCGCCCCCAGAGAACGCTCCGAACAGCGGGTGTACTGGGGGGCAGGTCTCGATCCCTGGCAAGTCCGGGACACGCGGGGGCAAATCGTGGGCTGGGTGGTCGTGAACACACCGCGCCGTGAATCCGGAGCCGTCTACTACCTCGGCGATGCTGAGCCCCGGCCCGGCAAGGCGACGACTCCGCGCGTCTCGCCGCACCCGGACCCGATGCGGTAATCCGGTCCCCGGGACACACTGGCCCGGCCGCGATCCGGCGCATCGGCGATGTAGCGAGCCGCCCGGGTGATCGCTCTGGCGGTTACGGGCCGTCAAGCTGTCCGGGTTGCAGAAGGAGTACGCGTCCGTGAGATCGATGACGACGAGGGCCAGCGCCTGCTGCGGATCATCCGCCGGGGCACGGGGTCGGTGGTGACCTGGCGGCGGGCCCAGATGGTGCTGTCATCCGCACAGAACATGCCCGTAGCGAACATCGCTGAGGGCGCCTTCACCAGCGCGGACCCGCACCCGGCACGTGACCCCTCACTTCAACGCCGACGGCTTCGAGGCGCTCTACCCGAAGGACAAGAGCGGCCGGCCCAAGACTCTCAGGCCGACTCGACTACACCCAAGGGGTCGTGTACGCGTACGAGCCCCGCCTCGAACTCCGCGTGGTGGCCGACCGTGACGGCGTGCGGGCCCTGAGCCGGCCCAACACGCCGTCACACAATCATGCCGCCCGGTCATGGCGCTGCGACCCGGGCGACGATCAATCACGTCCAGCCGTCGTGCGACCACTTCTGACAGCCGTTGCCGGTACCGGCATGCAGGATCTTGCCGCGCGTCTCCGTGCCGTACACACCGTCCTGCGCGGCACCGATCGTCCTCTGAACCGACAGCAGTGCATTCCTGGTCGCCGGACCGAAGTCCCCGTCGACTGCGATGCTCTTGCCATAACAGCGCACCATCGAGAACTGCAGCGCGCTGACCGCATCGCTGTAGTCGCCCTGCGCGAGGTAACAACTCGAACTTCCGGAAGACGTGCCGGGCACTTCGAGCCACAACCCGCTCACGCCCGCCGCTGCCACATCGGCCGTGCAGATCGGCAGCGAGGCAACGGAAGCCGTCGCCGGGGCGACGCCGGCAACACCGCCAGCCAGCACCAACGCAACGACGGGGAGCACATATCGCATCCGACCCAGCCTGGTTGAAGCAATGAGACTCCTCACGAGGGATACGCGTCAGCCGATCGGCTGACGCGGCTGGCTAGCAACGCCCTCACGAAACGACCACCCTCTGTGCACGGGCCACTACCGCAACCACATACCTGAGACGTGCGGGCGGCAACCCGATCCCCCACTGGCAGCGGAGGGTACGTCAGATCAACGGCTGATCCTGATTGTTCAGCGGGTCAGTTGTCGCTCGGGGTCCGGCGGCCCTTAAAGGCGATCTGGAATGCGCTCAGGGGCGCCTTCCAGCGCACGGTGCACCGTGTGCGGCCAATGAGCCAGTTGCCTTGCGGCCCGGCATGCACCAGCAATCCGCACTGCTTTCTCAGGCAGTGCGGTCGGCGTAACAGCGTGACATCGGCCTGAACCGTCCGTCCGGGCTGGGAAAGCCACTGCCGGGCCGTCACTGCAGCGGTGGGTAGCCGGTTCAGCTTCGCGCGCGCATCGCCTCCGAGCGGGCCCGCTCGGTGGACAACCCCATCCCGGCGCAGATCTGCTCGACCGTGACCGGCGCTTGCGCACGCCGCACCACGTCCATGATCCGCTGGTGGTCCTCGGGCATGACCACCTCGTCCATGAGAGCTACACCCCAAGGCGATCGCACCAACCTGCCCACCCTGGCGGTCATGCGCTCCCCGTAGTCGCCCGCACCCGCTGGCCGACCGACGCTGTCTTCACGTAATCCCAGCCAATCGACCCAGGCGGCACGCCCGTTGACTTCGACTAGATACTGAGTGTAGACACTGAGGTATGACTGTCCCTCTGGCACTCCTCGGACTCCTCGAACGGGAGTCGAGCCACGGCTACGACCTCAAGCGCGACTACGACACCTACTTCGGTCGGGGTAAGCCGCTGCCCGCCGGGCAGGTCTACTCGACCCTGGGCCGCCTCGCCCGCGACGGGAAGGTCGAGGTCGGCGAGACCGAGCCCGGGTCGGGGCCGGACCGCAAGCGCTACGTGATCACGGAGCTGGGGGTCACGCAGGTCGAGACCTGGCTGACTGAGCCGGTCGCGGGTGAACCGCACCTGCAGACGGTGCTGTTCACCAAGGTCGTACTGGCGCTCCTGCTGGAGCGCGACCCCCGCGCGTACCTCGACATCCAGCGTGCCGCCCACATGGAGCGGATGCGGGAGCTCACTGAACTGCGCCGGAGCGGCAGCACGATCGAGTCGCTGCTCGCCGACCACGGCGTGTACCACCTGGAGGCCGATCTGCGGTGGATCGACCAGACCGTGGCGCGGCTCGCCGCCCTGACAGCGGAGGTGCGCTCATGAGTTCGGACGAAGGCTTCCTCGTAGAAGCGCGAAACGCTGTCCTGTCGTTCGGGCAGACGCCCGCGCTGCAGGGTGCGAACCTTTCCGCCCGTGCCGGCGAGATCCTCGCTGTCACCGGCCCGAGCGGCTCCGGCAAGTCCACGCTGCTGTACTGCCTGGCCGGGATCCTCGTACCCGACTCCGGCGAGATCTGGTTCGAAAGCCGCCGCGTCGACACCCAGCGCGAGCCCGAGCGCAGCGCGCTGCGCCGGGATCACTTCGGCTTCGTCTTCCAGTTCGGTCAGCTCGTCCCCGAGTTGACCGCCGAGGAGAACGTCGCCCTGCCGCTGCTGCTCGCCAAGTCCCGCAGGGCGAGCGCGCTGGCCGAGGCCCGGTCGTGGTTCGGGCGACTCGGCCTGGACGGTCTGGAGGGGCGCCGGTCCGGCGAACTCTCCGGCGGGCAGGCACAGCGTGTCGCCCTGGCCCGCGCCTTGGTCTCCCGGCCCAAGGTGCTGTTCGCCGACGAGCCGACCGGGTCGCTCGACTCGCTCACCGGCGAGCACGTGATGGACCTGCTGGTCGCCTCCGTGCGCGAGGAGGGCACCACCGTCGTCCTCGTCACCCACGAGCCGCGGGTGGCCGCCTTCGCAAGCCGCGAAGTCATCGTCCGCGACGGCAAGGTGACGCCGCTGTCCGTCGGGCGGCTCACCTCGTGATCCGCCTCGGACTGCGCCTCACCCTGAGCGGCGGCAGGGAGGCCGCCGCCCGCCTCGCCGTCATCGCGGCCGCCGTCGCCCTCGGCGTCGGCCTGCTGCTGAGCATCCTGGCGACCATCAACGCCACCGCCACCCAGAACAGCCGGAACGCCTGGTTCAACACCGGCTCCGGCAAGAGCGCGTCGAGTCAGTCGGCGGCGAAGGCGGACACGGACCCACTGTGGTGGCTGCTCAGGGCGGACCACTTCGACGGCCAGATCATCGGCCGCGTCGACGTCGCCGCCACCGGTCCGAACTCCCCGGTCCCACCGGGGCTCTCACGCCTTCCCGGACCGGGCGAGTTCTACGCCTCACCGGCCCTCAGCAAGATCCTCCACTCCACCCCGGCCGCCGAACTCGCCGACCGCTACCCCGGCCACCAGGTCGGCACGGTCGGCAAGGCGGCGCTCCCTGGCCCGGACTCCCTGGTCGTCGTCATCGGCCACAGCCCCGACCAACTCGCGAAGCAGCACGACGCCACCCGGGCCACCTCGATCACCACCGTGGCCCCAAGCAGCTGCAACGGAACGAACTGTACGGTCAGGGCGGGCATCGACAGCAGAGGCATCAAGCTCATCCTCTCCGTCGCGGGCACCGCCCTGATCTTCCCTGTGCTCATCCTCATCGGCACGGCCACCCGGCTGGCAGCCGCCCGCCGTGACCAGCGCTTCGCCGCGATGCGCCTGGTCGGCGCCACGCCGCGGCAGATCTCGATGATCTCAGCCGTCGAATCGACGGTCGCCGCGGTCATCGGGACGGCCGTCGGCTTCGGCCTCTTCTACCTGTTCCGTACGCAGCTGGCGGCAGTCAACCTCACGGGTACGCCGTACTTCGCCAGCGATCTCACGCTCCGGACCAGCAACATCCTCCTCGTCTCCGTCGCCGTCCCGGTGGGGGCCACGATCACGGCCCGGATCGCCCTGCGCCGAGTGCAGGTGTCCCCGCTCGGGGTCACCCGACGCGTCACGCCGCGCCCGCCGCGGGTCTACCGGGTCATCCCACTGGCCGCCGGTATCGCCGAACTCTCGTACACCATCGGCCGGGTGCCCAGGAGCACCAACGGCCAGATCTGGGTCTTCGTCCCGGGAATCCTGCTGGTCCTGACCGGCCTCGTCATCGCCGGCCCCTGGCTGACCATGGCCGGAGCCCGCGTCCTGGCCCGGCTCACCAGCCGGCCCGCGCTGCTCGTCGCGAGCCGGCGGCTCGCGGACGACCCGAAGGCCGGCTTCCGCGCGGTCAGCGGGCTGGTCCTCGCCCTGTGCGTCACCAGCGCGGCCGTCGGGATTATCGGCTCGCTGAACGCCGAGCGCAGCATCCCGCAGGCCGGCCGGACGGTCGCCGGCGCCTTGGGCGCCAACTACGTCCAAGGCTTCAACCGCACTACCGGACGCCAGATCGGCAGCGTGCCCCCGCTCTCGAAGGCCACGCTCGGCGAGCTGAACTCCGTACCGGGCGTCGAAGGCGTGCTGATGATCCACACGAACCCGCTCGGCACCCCGGACCCGGCCGCTCAGGGCTCCCCAGGCTCTGTGACACCGCCGGTGGCCGGCCTGGCCTCGTGCGCGGAGCTCGCGAAGATGCCTGCCCACAGCGCATGCGCCTCCGGAGCCGAAGCGGCGTCGGTCCCCCAGAACTACGGCACCTTCGGCACGTACAACTGGGAACACTGGCCCACGGCATGGCCGGCCGCCGGCATCTCCGCCCAGAGCCTCGCCCGCCTCCCGGTCCAGCAGATCGTCGTGGCCACCAACGGATCGAAGTCAGCGATCGAACGCGCACGCACCATCCTCGCGAACACGTATCCCGACCAGGACGTCCCACGGACCGTCCGCGAGGACCACGCCGAAAGGGGCGCACAGCTCGCCGGATACCAGCAACTGGCCGACACGGTCATCCTGGTCAGTTTCCCCATCGCCGGCTGCAGCCTGGCGGTGAGCGTGGCCGGCGGCCTGCGCGACCGCAAGCGCCCCTTCAGCCTGCTGCGGCTGACCGGCACACCGCTCGGGGTGCTGCGGCGGGTGGTACTGCTGGAGAGCGCGGTCCCGCTCCTGGTGGTCGCCGTGGTGGCGATCGGGATGGGCTTCCTGGCTGCCCAGCTGTTCGTACAGGCCCAGTTCAGGTACTCGATCCGAGCACCGGGGATCCAGTACTACGCGATCGTGTTCGCCGGGCTCGTCGCCTCGCTGGGGGTCATCGCATCCACCATGCCGCTGCTCAGGCGCATCACGGGACCCGAAACGGCACGCAACGAGTAGCAGGTACGACAAGGGCTCGGACCGGCTGACTGCAGCCGGCCCGAGCCGTCCCTCGTTCAGGGCCGCGGGATCGCCGACTGGGCGTCTCAAGCAGGATCCTCACGGCGCATCTTTGAAACGCCGGACGATCAGGAACAAGCCGCTCCACAGCACCTGAACGGCTTCGTCACCGTCCTGGACAACACCCTCGACCTCGCCAAACCGACCTTCACTCATGCCCAGGCCAGAGCCAGATCTGGACGGGCGCCTGCCTGTCGACCGGTCGATCCGCTACTTCCCGCGTAGTAGGCGGAGTGCCGCCCCGGGGCCGACGACATCCGCACGGCCCGCGTCCAGGATCAAAGGCGACGCTCGACCCCCGACAGGACACGCACCGGACACCGAGGACGCGAGGCCCGTGGACACCCCAACGCAGAATCCCGCCCCATTCGCCCCCACCACCCAAACGACGCACCCGCACGAGGCGCACCGCCCCCGCCGCCGCGGCACACTGCTGCCGCCGCAGTGGCGCAAGGTACTACGGGCCGCACACGTGACGGTCTCGGTCGGACTGCTGGGCAGTGACGCCGCCGTGCTGGCCCTGGCCTCGGCGGGGCGGCTGGGCAGCGACCCGGTCACCGTCTATCCGGCCGCCCACCTGATCGGCGAGCTGCTGCTCCTGCCGCTGGCCGTGCTGGCCCTGGCCACCGGCGTCGCACTGGGGCTGCTCACGCCCTGGGGTCTGCTGCGCTACTGGTGGGTGGTGATGAGCCTCGCGGTGACGGCCGCAGGCACCGGCCTGGCCACGTTCGTGCTGGTTCCGGGCCTGGGCGCGGCAGCCACGGCGGCGCTGGCCCGGCATCCTGTCGCCGACGCCACTGGGCTGGTCCGCGATTCGGGCGCGGCCTGCTGTGTGCTGATCGCGACCGTCGTAGTTTCGTACGTCAAGCCCTTCGGGACGGTGCGCCGCAGGCCCCGCACCAAGCGCCCGACCCCGACAGCGCCCTGAGGCGCGGCGAAGCAGTGCGGTCCGGTGCCCGACCTATGCCGACCGGGACGGCCTCAGCTGGCGGCGGTCCACCACCCCGGGCGACCAGGTGTCGGGCTCCCGTTCGACGCCGTCCCCGCAGAGTCCCCCGAGGACGTCTGGCTGACGGGGGACGCCGGCGATGCCGGCATTCTCACCGAGCACTGGGACGGCTCCACCCGGCGGACCGTCAGCGCACCGGTCCAGCCCAACAACGGCGCGGGACTCCTCGGCGTGGCCACCGTCTCCCCGACCAACGCCTGGGGTGTCGGCTGGGCCACCGCCGACGACGAGTGCGGCGAATTCACCGGGCTGCTCGATCACTGGGACGGCACCGCGTGGAAGGCCGTGCCGCTGCCTGCCTAGGCCCCGGTCGCCGTGCTCAACGCGGTCACCGCCGTCTCCGCGCACGACGTGTGGGCCGTCGGATTCGACACCGGCGACCAGCCCGTACTTCTTCACTACGACGACGCCCACTGGAAGCAATTGCCCAAGCCCTCGATCGACGGGTTGTACGGGAAGCTCAACGCGGTGACCGCCGAGCGCGCCGGCGATGTGTGGGCCGTCGGCAGGGTAGTGACCACCGAGAACGACCGCGGCCATTCTCGTGCTGCGCTGGAACGGCAGCGGCTGGCGGCAGGTCAAAGCACCCGCCGGGGCGGGTCCGCTCTCCTCGGCCGCCATCGCGCCCGGCGGCGTGGTCGCCGTGGGCCAGGACACCGCCCAGGAGCAGGACATCGCCGTGCAGTGGAACCACGGCGCCGTACGACTCCAGACCCTGCCCGGGCCGGCGGAAGGCTCCGCTGTCCGACCCGTCGGCGTCGATGTCAGCGCACGAGCCGCGACCGTGGTCGGCAGCGCCACCACCCCCCAGGCGCTCCTGCCGGCGCCGCTGCTGCTGCTCACCGGGCGACTGTGATCTGCGGCGAAGGCTGAACCGGCATCTGGAGGGCTCCTGCCGCCGGGGGGCAGGAGCCCCCGCGTTCGTACTGGTTGTGCACGCGCCGCGTATCAGCTGGTCCGCCCACGCCGGGCACGGGAACCTTCCCCACCCCGTTCTGCGGGGCTTTTTTTGGTGGCCGTGTCGAAGCGGGCCCGGTTCTCCCGGATCTCGTCGTGGTGGATGCCGGCCCAGTCGATCAGGGACACCACGATGCCGTGCAGGGTAAGGCCCAGGGGGGTGAGGGCGTACTCCACGCGCGGCGGCACCTCGGCGTAGGCGGTGCGGGTGATCAGTCCGTCGCGATGCAGCTGCCGCAGGGTGAGGGTCAGCATGCGCTGGGAGATACCGGGGATGCGGCGCAGCAGGTCGGTGTAGCGCAGCGGGCCGTCGTCCAGGGCGGCGATCACGAGCGTGCTCCACTTGTCGCCGGCCCGGTCCAGGATCTGCCGGATGATCTCCCTGTTCTCCGCCGGCCAGCGGGCACAGGGCCCCGAGACTGCGGCGATGTCCGTCTCGCCTGCGACCTGACCTGCGGCGATGTCCATGGCGCACATTTCCTTCCGGTCGCGCACACGCATGTGCCTTTTGTACGGCATTCCATACTGGCCCATCATGGCGCTACATCCAAAGCGTAAGTATTGGAGGTGCCCGCCGTTGAAGGTGGAAATCTGGTCCGACCTCACGTGCCCGTGGTGCGGTCTGGGCAACCATCGTCTCGACAGAGCCGTGGACCGGTTCACCCACGGCGGCGACATCGAGCTCATCCACCGCTCCTACCCGCTGGACCCCGGCCTCTCCAGCAGCCCCGCGGTGCCCACCCGGCAGATGCTCAAGCAGAAGTACGGGATGGACGACGCCCAGGTCGAGGCAGCCACCCGCCGCATCGAGGTGCTGGCCGAGCGCGAGGGGCTGAGGCCCTACATCGTGCTGGACAACAAGAAGGCCGACACCCAACTGGCCCACGAGTTCCTCGCCCACGCCACCGCCCAGGGCAAGCACGCGCAGGCGTGGCACCTGAGCTTTCGCGCCTACTTCGGCCAGGCCCGCTCGCTCTTCGACGTGGATGCGCTGCTCGAACTGAGCGACGAACTCGGCCTGGACCGGGACGGGACCCGGCAGGCCCTCACCGAGCGCCGCTTCAGGCAGCAGGTGAAGGACGAGGCTCGCCGCGCGGGCGCCCGCGGCGCCCGCGGCGCGCCCTTCCTCGTCATCGACGGCCAGTACACCCTCTTCGGCGCCCAGGAAACCGACACACTCCTCGGCGTTTTCCAACAGGTATGGGACGCCACCCACCCGCAGCCCGTCCAGACCCCGGCCAGGGACGCCGAGGGGGTCTGCGGCCCGGACGGATGCGCGCTACCCGCCCATCCCGCCGCCCGTGGCTGACCCCCGCTCTGGTCCGCTCCACTCATGGCCCGGTGGGTCGCATGAAGCGCGGCCCTCCTTCCATCACCCCGTACGAAAGGCATCGTTTCTCATGTCCTACCTGTTGCACATCGACTCATCCTCCCTCGGTACCGCTTCGGTCTCCCGCCAGGTCGCCGACTCCTTCCGGGACGCCTGGACGGGCGAGGTCGTCCACCGGGACCTGGCCGCCCAACCCGTGCCGCACCTGAGCGCGGCGGCCATCTCCGCGCAGGTCACCGATCCCGCCCAGCACACCGCGGAGCAGGCCGCAGCCGCCGCCGTCCAGGACGAACTCATCCAAGAGTTCCTCGGGGCCAGTGCCTACCTGTTCACCGTGCCGATGTACAACCGCACGATGCCCTCGGTGTTCAAGGCGTGGCTCGACCAGGTCATCGTCGTCGGCCGGACCATCAACCCCACCGGCACAGCCCCCGCCGCCGGCCGCCCGGCCGTGCTGATCTCCGCCCGCGGCGGCGGCTACGGCCCCGGCACCCCCAACCACGGCAAGGACTTCCTCGTCCCGACCCTGGAGTCCGTCCTGGGCGACCCCGCCTACCTCGGCCTCGACGTCTCCACCCTTACCGCCGAGCTGACCAAGGCCCCCGTCGTCCCGGCGCTCGCCCACCTCATCCCGGCCCACGAGGCCTCCCTGGCAGGGGCCCACGAACAGGCCCGCGCGCAGGCCGAGAAGATCAGCCAGCAGCCCACCGCCTGACTCACCCCGGCACCGCCGCCGCGGTGGGGCCACCACAGCCCCACCGCCCCAGGCGTGGCGGTACGCGTGACGAAGCCGCAATTCCAAGGCCTGGCGCGTAACATCAGCCACCGACATCAACACAGTTGAAGGCTCCCCTCCCTGAAGGGAGGGGATTCTCCACCCTCCAGGGTTGAGCGGGGATGTACGGCTCAGGCCGCCTCTTGGTCCAGCGGACCAGGAGGTCTTACGCCCTCGACACCGTCCGGGTTCCAACCTGCCCGGACCAGCATCACGCGGGCGGAGTTCTTGTCCCTGGGGGAGACGGCTCCGCACACGGTGCAGGCATAGGTTCTCATCGAGAGAGGTAGTGCGTGCTTGGTTCTCGCTCCGCACTGCGCGCAGTCCATCGTGGTGTGCGCCGGGTGCACGAGGCGGACGTCCCGTGCGTGCTTGCGGCCCATCTCGACCAGGGCACGCTTCGTCGCCGCGATGGCCGCGTCGGCCGCCTTGCGGGCCATGGTGGTCTTCGCGAGGAACTTCGGGCGGAAGTCCTCCACCGCCACTCCGTCATGATCGCGCATGACGGCCTTGGCCCACTTGCGGCCGGTGTCCTCACGCTGCCGCGCGATCTTCCTGTGCAGCTTCGCTGCCTGTGCCTGCGCCTTCCGGTAGCCGGTGGATGCACGCTGTCCTTTCGGTCGCCGGCGCCGGGCCATCATCCGCTGGTACTTCGCGAGCCGCTGAGCGGACCGCTTGCCGTGTTCGGCATGCGGAAGGTCGTAGGCGTCATCCGTGGTGGTCGCGGTCTCCTTCACACCCCAGTCCACGCCCAGGACGTGGCCGGTCTCCACAAGCGGCTCGACCTGGGCCGGGGCGACGAAGGAGGCGTACCAATGTCCGAGCGTGTCCTGGTACACGCGCACGCTCGACGGGTCGGCCGGAAGAGCCCGCGACCACACCACGCTCAGCACGATCTGGCCCGCAAGGTGCAGGCGGCCCTCCTTGAGGCGGAAACCGCGCCGGGTGTAGTTCAGCGACGGTCGGCTGTCCCGCTTGCGCTTGAAGCGGGGCATCCCCGCCCGGCGGTGCTGCGCAAGCCCGTCCTTGATGTCCTTCAGCGCCTTCGCCCTCGACTTGGCGAAGTCCCGGATCACCTGCTGCTGCGGCACGCTCGCGCCCTCGGCCAGCCACGCTGTCACCCCGCGGGCGTCGGTCAGCATCCTGTCCAGCTGCGCCGGACCACACGTCAACTTCTCGCCGCCCGCTCTGCTCTGCGCGTGGGCCTGCCGGGACTTGGCCACGCATTCGTTCCAGATCCAGTGGCAGCGATCCCACTCGGCTTCGAGTGCGCGCCGGGCTGTCTTCGACAGGCGTACACGGAAGGTGTACCGGGCATGCCCGGTGTCCTTCGTGGTCGCTTCTGTCGTCATGCATCCGAACCTACCTGGGAGGACTGACAGTTGAGAGTTCTTGACCGTTGTGGGCGGCATCACGGCCGTGCGGGGTGGACGCCGGATCGCCCTGACGGCGATCCGGCTGTCCCTGCCCTGCTCCGCAGGAGTCCGATTCCTCCCCGGCCTGAAGGCCGGGGCATCCTCGGAGAAAGCCGGTGAACAACCACGCACGGTGGCACGCCCGCAATCGGCGGACGAGCCCAACCATCCCTGCAGGCCAGCGGTTCGTGATGGTGCTGCACGCCCCAACGGATCAGAAGGTCCCAAGCCCGCAACAGATCGACCGCCGGCACGTGCGCTACCGGGTCGGTGCCGGCACCAGAAAGGAAGCCGTCGGCTGCTGAACAGCGGCAGGCGGCCTGCCGCAAGCGCCAGTGGCGGGCCTCCCACCAGTATCGAGCAGCGGCCGACGTCCCGGCCCCAACCGTCCAAGCGTGTCGCGCCGCGCTTCACCTGAAGTCGACCAGCGATGGCAGACAGTTGGCGAGGAACGCTTCTCGATGCGCCGTGGCAGCAGAGGCGTTAGCGTTGTCCCCAGAGCAGTCGTGGTTCCGAGTCGTGCGCCCGTGGACACCTTGCCCGCGGGCGCTTTGCTGTGTCAGCCCTCTTCGGACCAGGGCGATCACCTCCGGGCCCGCACCGTGCAGGCCCGAACCCCCTACGAAGGAGACAGGCATGGCCAAGGGCACTGTGAAGTGGTTCAACTCGGAGAAGGGCTTCGGCTTCATCGAGCAGGAGGGCGGCGGCCCGGACGTCTTCGCTCACTACTCCAACATTGCCGCTCAGGGCTTCCGCGAACTGCAGGAGGGCCAGCACGTGGAGTTCGACGTCACCCAGGGCCAAAAGGGCCCCCAGGCGGAAAACATCCGCGTCATCTGACCCCAGCACGCGAACAGGCCCGGCACCCTGAAGGGTGCCGGGCCCGCGTGTGCGGCCGCCGGCCGCAAGCACTCCGGGCTCACCGACATCAACCGGGCCGGCCCTCGTCCGCGCGGCCGCCGGCTCCCAGAGCGCAGCGCGGGCTCGGGGACGCCACCAGGCGGGCGCCCAACACGTAGCGGGCGCGCACCTCAGACATCCGCGACACGCCCGAGGGCGCTGATCCGCACCACCTCTTCACCGCTGCCTTGCGTGGTGGGGCAACCGACGGAATGCTGTGGCCGGAGCCTCCCCCTGAGTGGTGGACACCCTGACCTCGACCCCGGTGGGGGTCGGGAGAGGGTGACCGATTATGGTGATGAAGGTCTATTCGCCCGAGTTCAAGGCCGACGCCGTGGCCCTGTTCCACTCGGATGCTGATCTCACGATCGCGCAAGCCGCGCGTGACCTGGGACTCAACGCGGAGACCCTGCGGAACTGGATCCGCGCCGACCGCGCCCGCGGCGGCAGCACCACCGGCTTGACCAGGAAGAACGTGACCAGCACCACCCCGGCCGTCGAGGCCACCCGCGAGGAGCTCGCAGCCCGCATCCAGGCCCTGGAGGCCGAGCTGAAGGCCGCCCGCAAGGAGAACGCCACGCTCGCCACCGAGCGGGACATTCTGCGCAAGGCGACGAAGTTTTTCGCCTCGGAGATGACCTGGTAGGCCGCTGCCAGTTCATCGAGGACCACTGCGAGACCTACCCGGTCAAGCGGCTGTGCCAGGTGCTCGACGTGCACCGCTCCAGCTTCTACAAGTGGCGGGCGGGTCGCGAGGCCCGCGCCGCGCGGGAGCGGACCGAGGCGGCCCTGGCGACGAAGATCAAGGCCGTGCACGACGACTCCGACGGCACCTACGGCTCCCCGCGCGTCACCGCCGAGCTGCGGGACACGCACGGCATGGAGATCAACGAGAAGAAGGTGGCCCGCGTCATGCGCAAGTTCAACATCGTCGGGGTGCACCTGCGCAAGAAAGTCCGCACCACCGTGCCCGAGCCGGCGAACCAGGTGGTGCCGGACCTGTTCGGCCGGGACTTCACCGCCGCCGAGCCGGGTGCGAAGTACATGGGCGACATAACCTATCTGCCCGTCGGCGACGGCGAGTTCCTCTATCTCGCCACCGTGCTGGATTGCTTCAGCCGCCGGGTGGTCGGCTACTCCATCGCCGACCACATGCGCACCGAACTGGTCGCCGACGCGCTGCGGATGGCCGCCACGACCCGCGGCAGCCTGGACGGGGCGATCTTCCACAGCGATCACGGAGCCCAGTACACGTCGAAGGAATTCGCCGACCTGTGCAAGGAGTTGGGCATCACCCAGTCCATGGGCGCCGTCGGCACCAGCGCGGACAACGCCGCCTGCGAGAGCTTCCACGCATCCCTGAAACGCGAAACACTGCAAGGCGCCCGCCGCTGGGACGGCGCCCGCGCCTGCCGGCTGTCCGTGTTCCGCTGGCTCACGCGCTACAACACCCGCCGCAGACACAAGAAGAACGGCCAGCTCAGCCCCGTCGCCTACGAGGCCCGACACTCAGCTACACTCACACTTGCCGCATAAGCATACAAACCGGTGTCTACTTCTCGGGGGGAACCCCCGCCTGCTGAAACGAGCCATCTGCGGGGTGAGGATCCTGCCTATCGGTGTGGGGAATCCCCTGCCGACCTTTCGTCCGCGCATTCCGTCACTCCGGGAACCTCATGTCATCGGATCTTCGGGAGGCTCAGAGGGCGACGAATGTGACGGCATCACCTCCGGGGCCGCGTCAGGATCGACCCTCACCCACGGCAGGTCCTCGAACTGCGCGACGATCCGGCTCCAACCACCGCTTCGCGCACCGCCGGTGGGAGCGGCATCGTCCAGCCAGATCTCCGTGCCCGGCGGAAGGTCCTCCGGTCCGCGCTCGGTGCCGATGAAGAGGGTGAACTCGGGGTCATCAGGACTGCTCCGGCTGTAGTACATGTCCCCGTCGCGCCACGCTTCCATGGAGAAGTCCGCAAGAATCGCCTTCCCGTGACGGCCCTCGGGAAAGAGCAGAAGCAGAGTGTCGCCCCGCACAGGCACGTCGGCGTCAGCGACACGGGCCGCCAACGCCTTGATGGGGACGGCGGGCTCGACCTGGAGACCGAAGCCGGTACGGTGTGAGCCGGTCACGGTAACGATGTGGTAGGGCACGCCATATCTTCCCACCCTCCTGGGGCTTTCCCATAAGCCGGCGGCCGGTGGCGGTCGGTGAGCGGAACACCGCGTCGCCCAAGGCGACCAGCCCTCAACTCTCCTCTGACTCTCCCTCTCGCACGCCGTCACCTCGGGAACTTGATTTCGTCGGTGCCTCTGGTGGTCGTCGGGGTGGCGGCGAACTTGCCGCCATGCTGGGCCGGTTCTGACAAGGCCAGCTTGGTGCACTCGATCTGGTCCCCAAACGCCGTCGTGCTCTGGACGATGCGCTCCATCGACGCCGTCGTCGCCCTGCTCCGCGCCGAGGGCCACGAGATCCGTCACGAGGATGTCGGCCGGCTCTGCCCCGCTCGAGTACCTCAACCTCAAGGTGCTCGGCCGCTGCGGCTTGACCGCGTCCGGCCCGTGCAAGGGGCTGTGGCCCTTGCACGGCCTGGACGCGGTCGGGGTGGACGATGGTGGCGCGGACGTGTAGGTGTCGCCGGTTGGTTGGTCGTGTCGTCAGTGCCCTGCGTGGTCGAGGGCGGCGACCTCGCGTACGGCTGCGGCGATGGCCGGGAAGTCCTTTTTGAGGATCGCCCCGTGGTTGCTGGCGACCTTCGCGCCGATCTGGATGTGCGGGTTGCGGGCCCTCACCGCGTCGAGGCTGGTGCGTATCTGTTCCTGCTCGTCACCGCGGCTTCCAAAGGACGTCCCCGACGCCACCACGTAGCGCACCGGGACGGTGATGTCGTCCAGCACGGGAGCCAGGTCCCGTTCGGGGGAGAGCCGGCCCAGCTCGATGTTGCTGTCCGCCTGCTGTGCCGCGGTCATCCGCGGGGCCAGACCCGTCGGGCGCAGCAGCGGCAGGAACCAGCTCATCCGCCCGAACAGTTTCCGGCCGAAACCGTGGCCGTGGCCGAGTACGAGGACACGCTCACCACCGCCCTCACGACCCGGAGCCTGCCCACGACGACGATCCGGATGCTCGGACTGCCTGTTCACCACCGACGCGGGCAGCCACACCGCGTCCCGCTCCCTGCGGCGATCCGATCCCGAGGACGGCGTGCCCAGCTTGCCCCGTTCCTGGATGGCACCCGTCAGTCAGCGCCTGCGGCGAGTTCCTTCGCACGCAGCGCGAGCCACAGTTCGGCGATGTCGGCTGTCTCGGAGAGGTTGCGGCCGGTGATTTCCTCGATGCGGCGGATCCGGTAGACCACGGTCTGCCGGTGGACGCCGAGCGCTTTGGATGTCGTCTCCCAGGAGCGCCGGCAGGCGAGGAACGTCTCCAGCGTGTGCAGCAGGCCGGGCGTGTGCTGGGCCTCGTGTTGGAGCAGGGGGCCCAGGACGCGGTCCACGATCGTCTGGGTCTGGCCGGGGTCGTGCAGGAGCGCCGACAGGACGGTGACGTCGGCGTAGATGGCGATTTGGCCGGGGGCGGCCGTGCGCAGCGCCCAGGCCGCTTCGCGGCGGGCGGCAGCGGCGCGGTCTGCCGTGCCCAGGGGGTTGCTGAGGCCCATCGGGGCGAGGGCCCCCAGACGGCGGCGAATCAGGTCCAGGGTCTGGTCGGACGGCTCGAGTGCCAGGTAGAGGACGTCGTCCCGGCGGAGCAGCAGGTGGGGGATGTCGCGACGGGTGAGGGCCAAGTGCAGCCGGCGTTCGCCGGCTTCATCGCCGCCGGTGGCGGCGATCAGGGCGCAGCGGTCGGGGGTCAGGCCGTGCCCGGCGAGTTCCTGGGCGGCTTCGTGGTCGCTCAGGCGGGCGTCGATGAGCCGGGAGAGGAGTTCGGCGCCGAGGCGGCGGTCGTGTTCGTGCTGGACGGCCCGGTGGGAGAGGAGGACGGCGGCGGCGGTGGCGGCGTGCTGCAGTAGTCCGGTATCGGGGACGGGTGCGTGGAAGTCGAAGGCGATGAGGACGGTGGGCTCTTCGTAGGGCACTTCGACGGCGACGCCTTGGTGCTGGGTGCCGCGCAGGTGGACGACACCCGGGAGGGTGCCGTGATGGCGGGCTGTCTCGGTGAGCAGGGCGCCAACGAGGTCGGTGGGGGATGGGGGGTTGTCGGACAAGGCCTCACGGCCGGTTTCCGTGTCCACGAGGGCGAGCCGGCAGCCGAAGTCCCGGGCCAGTTCGCGCAGGGCGTTGCGCTTGGTGGGTTGGGTGACCGTGTGCCGTACGGCGCTGTAGATGCGCTGCGTGAGTAGGGTGCGGCGGGCCTCGTGCTGGGAGTGCGCGTCGGCGACGGCGCGGGTCAGCGCGGTGAAGCTGACCGAGTAGGGCGCCTCGACGACGGGGAGTTGCAGCTGGTCGGCGGCCTGGCGGGCGGCGGGGGTGAGGGGTGGTGTGTGGTCGTCCATGCCGATGACCAGGCCGCTGGCGCCGAGGTCGCCCAGCCGGTGGAGGAAGTCGGCCTGTTTGGCGGCGGCGCGCGGCAGGGTCCGGCCGTTCTTGAGGAGGAGTTCCCCGCCGGTCATCCACTGCCACGGGGTGTCGAGGTCGGACGAGTGGGCCCAGGCGATGTGGTTGGTGAGCCCGGCGGCGCCGGCCATCACGGTGAGGCGTAGATGGGGCATGTCGACCAGATCCGACACCTGCATCGCGCCCTCGCTTCCACACCCCAGTTACGATCCATCTAGTTTAGGAAGATCGTTTTATACGAATCAAGTATTTCCTATCCCGAGGGTGCGGACGATGCTCCTTGGCAACGTCCGCACCGTGCCGCAAAGGAGCCACGGATGAACCTGACCTCGCAGGTTTCCCAGCGCGAAAGCCCACCCGCTGAGACCCCACGGCTCCACCGAGGCTTCACCCTGCGCTCCGCCCTGTCCTTGGCGTTCGCAGACGTCTCGCCGATCGTCGGCCTGTACGGGATCTTCACGCTAGGTCTGTTCGCCGCCGGGCCGGGCTTCTTCTGGGCCTTCCCCGTCGTGCTGGTCGGCCAGCTGCTGGTGGCCGGCGTCTTCGGCGAGCTGGCCTCGCGGTGGCCGTTCGCGGGAAGCGTCTACCAGTGGGCGCGGCACGTCCGGGGAACGACCTGGGGATGGACCACCGGCTGGGCCTACATGTGGGGGCTGACCATCGCCCTGTCCACGCTCGCCTACGCGGCGGCCGGCTTCGTGCTGGAGGTCGTGGGCGTCTCCCAGCCGAGCCGCATGCTGACGGCGGTACTGGCGGTCGCGATCATCGCCCTCGGCAGCTTCGCGAACATGATCGGCCGCAGGGTGCTGAAGATCCTCGTGGTGGCGAGCATCGTCTGCGAGATCATCGCCTCAGTCGGGCTGGGCACAGTCCTGCTGCTGTTCTACCGGGAGAACCCGTTCAGCGTCATGTTCCACGGCGTGAACCTGGGCGGCATGAGCTCGGGCCCCATGCTCACGGCCGTGGCTTTCGTCGGCTTCTCCTTCCTGGGCTTCGAGGCCGCCGGCTCGATCGCCGAGGAGGTCGAGCAGCCCGAGCGCAACGTGCCGAAGGCGATCATCCTGGGCCTGCTGCTCGTGGCTCTGATCGTCATGTACTCCAGCCTGGCGTTGATCCTGGCGATCCCGCACCTGAGCCAGGTCCTCGCTTCCCAGACCGGCGACCCGGTGTCGGACACCCTGACCGCCCACCTCGGTGCGGGCGTCGCCAAGCCCCTGCTGGTGATGTTCGTGATCGGGTTCCTGTCCAGCTTCCTCGCCGTGCAGGCCGCGGTGTCCCGCTGCGTCTGGGGCGCAGCCCGCGACCGCGGCCTGCCGGGCTCCGGCGTCCTGACCCGACTGGCCGGCCGCGAGCGGCTCCCGGTGTACGCCATCGGCCTGACCGGCGTGGTGGCCGCGGCACTGGTCTTCCTCGGCGGATCCGAGTTCTACAGCGTGCTCGTGAACACCACCGTCGTCGGCTTCTACATCGCCTTCGGGCTTCCGGTCCTCGGAGCCGCCCTCGCCCGCCTGCGCGGCCGCTGGGTCCCCGGGCCCTTCACCCTCGGCCGATGGGGCGCCCCGGTCACCTACCTCGCCTCGGTCTGGATCATCTTCGAGACCGTCAACGTGGTGTGGCCGCGGACGATGCCGGACACCCCCTGGTACGTGAACTGGAGCATGCTGCTGGCGACGGTCGTGCTCGGGATCATCGGAGCCGGCGTGTACCTGAAGGTGCGCTCGCGCATCGCCTCCCCGATCGCGGAGCGCCTGGCCGCGCAGTCCGCAACCGGCGAGCCGGCGGGAGGCGCCCAGTGACCACCGCATCCAGGACGGCACTGATCACCGGGGCGGCCTCCGGCATCGGCGCGGCCGTCGCCCGCGCACTGTCCCAGGCCGGGTGGACCGTCGCGGGCCTGGACCTCCACCCCGCAGCCGACGTCGACCTAGCGCTGACCGCCGACGTCTCCGACGCCGCCTCCACCGCGCAAGCCGTCTACCAGGCGCACAAGGACCTCGGGCCGATCCACGCGGCGGTCACCGCGGCCGGGCACTACGAGTCGACATCGCTGGCGGACATCACCCCCCAGGCGTGGCGGCGGATGCTGCACGTGCACCTCGGCGGGCTGCGCAACACCGCGCACGCCGTCCTCCCCGGGATGCTGGAGCAAAGCAGCGGCAGCATCGTGGCCATCACCTCCGAACTGGCCATCGCCGGCGGCGACCGCGAAGCCCACTACGCGGCGGCCAAGGGCGCGATCATCGGCCTCGTCCGCACCCTGGCCGCGGAATACGCCCCCCAGGGGATCCGCGTCAACGCCGTGGCCCCCGGGCCCACCGACACACCGCTGCTGGCAGCCAATTCCCCCTGGCGCGACCCGCAGTACCTGCAGACCGTGCCCAACCGGCGGCTGGCGCGGCCCGACGAGATCGCCGCCGTCGTCCGCCTCGTCCTCGACCTGGACTTCTGCACCGGCGAGGTCATCTCCCCCAACTGCGGAACGGTGATCTGATGACGACTCGTCCGCCCCACCCCGGCCGGGTGGCACTGGTGACCGGCGCAACCCAGGGCATCGGCCGCGCCGTGGCCCTGCGCCTGGCAAAAGACGGCGCCCAGGTGGGCGTCAACGCCCGCGAGAACAGCGCCGACATGGCCGAGGTGGCCGTCTTGACCGACGGCTTCCCCGCACCCGCCGACGTGTCGCGCACCGAGCAGATCCACGCGGCCGTCGCAGCCATCGAGCAGGAACGCGGCCCGATCTCGGTGCTCGTGTGCAACGCCGCCTACATGACCATGGACTCCTTCCTCAACCACGACGAGGACGACTGGTGGCGCGTCGTCGACACCAACCTGACCGGCACGTTCGACCTGGTGCAGGCCGTCCTGTCCGGGATGCGCCGACTCGGTGGCGGACACATCGTCATCATCTCCTCGGAGTGGGGCGTCACCGGCTGGCCCCGCGCCAGCGCCTACGCAGCGTCGAAGGCCGGACTGATCGCCCTGACCAAATCGCTGGGGCGCGAACTGGCCCCCGAAGGGATCATCGTCAACGCCATCGCTCCGGGCGTCATCGACACCCCGCAGCTCGAGGTCGACGCAGCCGACGCCGGCGTCACCCTCGCCGACATGCACGCCGAGTACGCCCGCGACATCCCCCTCGGCCGCATCGGCAGCCCGCACGACATCGCCGAAGCCGTCAGCCTGCTCACCGCACCGGACTTCGGCGCGCTCATCGGCCAGACCCTGCAGATCAACGGCGGCGCGACCCGGTGCCGGGCCTGACACCCCACGCACACCCGCAGCCAGGGCAGGCGCGCGCAACGACCCAGCAGCAAGGAGACACCACGTGACAGACCAAGGCCACATCCGCCACGACAACGGCGTGGTCAGCCAGGTGGACGGCACCAAGGTGCCCCGCTACGCGGGCTTCACCACCTTCGCCCGCCTACCTCGCGCCCAGGACGTCGCCGACTTCGACGTGTCCGTGGTCGGCATCCCGTTCGACACCGGCGTCACCTACCGCCCCGGCGCCCGGTTCGGGCCGTCCTACATCCGGCAGGCATCCAGGCTGCTGCGCCCCTACAACCCGGCGCTGGACGCGGAGCCGTTCCGCGACGCCCAGGTCGTCGACGCCGGCGACATCTCCTGCAGCCCCTTCAACATCGCCGAGGCACTCGGCCAGGTCGAGCACGGGCTGCGGGAACTGATCGGCCAGGGGCGCCCCGTGCTGAGCCTGGGCGGCGACCACACCGTGGCACTGCCGGCTCTGCGTGCCGTGCACGCCGTCCACGGGCCGGTGGCCCTGGTGCACTTCGACGCCCACCTGGACACCTGGGGCGAGTACTTCGGCGAACCGTGCACCCACGGAACCCCGTTCCGCATCGCCTCGAACGACGGGCTCATCGTCAAGGGCCGCTCGGCCCACGTCGGCATCCGCGGATCCCTCTACGACCGCCAAGACCTCCTCGACGACGCCGACCTCGGCTTCACGATCGTGCACTGCCGCGACATCGACCGGATCGGTGCCGACGGCGTCCTCGATCGCATCCTGGACCGCGTGGGCGACACACCCGTGTACGTCTCGATCGACATCGACGTTCTCGATCCCGCCTTCGCCCCCGCGACCGGAACCCCCGAAGCCGGGGGCATGACCAGCCGCGAACTCCTGGCGGTCCTGCGAGGCATGAGCGCCCTGCGTATCGTGGGGGCCGACATCGTCGAAGTCGCCCCCGCCTACGACCACGCCGAGGTCACTGCCGTCGCCGCCGCGAACCTCGCCTACGAACTGGTGACCATCATGGCGACAGGCAAGCGGCAGTGAGCGCCCCCGCCGGGCCCGTGGTGTGGCCGGACGGCAACCAGGCGGCAGCCGCGTTCACGTTCGACGTCGACGCGGAGTCGGCGGTCCTGTGGCAAGCCCCCCACAACGCCCACCGCATGAGCGTCATGAGCCACCAGGCGTACGGTCCGCTGGTCGGCGTGCCGCGGCTGCTGCGCCTGCTGGACCGGCACGCCATCCAGTCGACGTTCTTCGTCCCGGGCTACACCGCCCACCGCTACCCCCACGTCGTGCGCGACATCGTCGCGGCCGGGCACGAAGTCGCTCATCACGGATACCTGCACGAGCAGCCCACCGCCGTAGACGCCGCCGAAGAGGCAGCGAACCTCGACCGCGGCCTGGCCGCCCTGGAGGAGGTAGCCGGGATCCGCCCCGTGGGATATCGAGCCCCCATGTGGGACCTGTCCTGGCGTAGCCCCTCGCTCCTGGCCGAACGCGGATTCCTCTACGACTCCAGCCTCATGGACGCCGATGTCCCCTACGAACTGGCCATCACACCGGGCGCGGCCCGCTCCATCGTCGAGATCCCCATCCACTGGGCCCTCGATGACTGGGAGCAGTACTGTTACCTGCCCGACATCAGCGGTAGCGGCATCATCCAGACCCCCACCGCGGTGCGGGAGCTGTGGCAGAGCGAGTTCGAGGGCCTGCGCGCCGCAGGCGGATGCTGGGTCCTCACCAACCACCCGTTCCTGTCCGGGCGCACATCACGCGCCCACCAGCTCGACCAGCTCATGGCCCACGTGTCCGCGTGCCCAGACGTGTGGGTCGCTTCCCTGGAGGACATCGCGCGCCACGTCCGCACCCTCAGCCTGCCACCCCGCTCGATCGACATGCCGGAAACCTGAGCACCCCAAGCTCGACAGTCGGTGGCAGGCGCGGCCCGGCTGCCCACCTATGTCTTGAAGCCAACCGAGGCGTGGGACGACATCCGCTCGCCTGAGGGGAAGCAGCGCACAGCTCCACACCACTTCGGGGCGCAGCAGGGTGGAGTTACCCGCCAGCTGGTGGTGCTGGCTCCCTGCGCCCGTCCGGAAGGCGCGATCAGTTGCTGGTCCAGGCCCGTAGCTGGCGGGCGATCCGGGGGACGCCGAGAGCTCCGGACGCAGCGTCCCGCACGAGGGCGACCGCTGCTTTGGGGGGATAGTCGAGACGGCACCCGTTGAGCATGAGGAAGGCCTCGGTGGCGTGCCAGGCGAAGGCCTCGTTGGAATGCTCCAGGCATGGCAGTTTCGCCAGGGTCTGCAGCAGTGCGGCCGCCTTGAGGTGCAGCGAGCCGTAGATGTCGGTCTCCAGCGCCCTGGCGTTGACCCGGCCTACCGTGGCATACAGCGGCCCGTAGTCGTCGATCTGGGGGTCGCCGTCGAGCAGTTCTGCAGCGTGCAGCAGGAACGTGACCTCGAGCGGGTGGCCCTCCGGCTGGCTCACGCGGCGTGGCCTCGCTGCTGGTCCTGGAGGTCGCGCAGCGCTTCCTGCTCGGCGGATCGGTGCTCAGGACTGGGGTCGATGCTGCTGGGTTCCGCCGCGAAGGCGTCGCCACTGTGGGCCATCGAGGCCGCAAAGTCCGCGAGGAACTGGTTCTCGACCTCGGTGGCGCGAGCGTAGGCGGCCGACAGGATGAACTCCTGCATGCTCACCCCTGCCTGCTTGGCGGCAGCGGCGATCGCCGCTCGCTGCTCGGGGTCTGGGAAGCGCAGATTCATACCTTTGGGATCCGCCATGGCACCTACGGTACCAGTGGTACCAAGATTCCGTGCCCGCCGGAGCAGGACCGTGCATCAGCAGCCGGATGCGCTGCGCCCCAGCCGGAAGCGCTCAGGTCCGTGCGCAGCGGCGAATACCCGATGGTCTTGCTCTGGCACAACGATCTCGGTGGTCGGATTCGCCTCGTCCGGCGTAGGCGCGGAGACCTGAATCAGTTCGGTTCGGGCCTGCACCAGGTCGGTCCCGGTGAGGGTCTTCCAGAACTTGTAGGTGATCACGAACTCACCGCGCGTGGGTCGTAGCCATACACGAGCTTCGCAGGCGCGGGGGATGCCGAGGATGTGACGAGCGCCGCCGACTGGGTGGCGAGAGCGGCCGTGACAGAGGGAGGAGCTATGAGGGACGGGACAGCCGGCGCACCGGCACACCCGGTAAGTGCCAGTAGAGCGATTGCGGCCAGCTGCAGCGTGGTCGGGGACAGGCAACGCCTCACATGACTCCTCGTCATCTCTCTCATCAGAGTCGGCTCTTGCAGGCTCATCAATTTGCTTAGAGTTCTTCAGTGATCGTATGGTGATTGTGTGGAACTTCTTCGACTCTCAAAGGCCGCTAAACGTTTGGGTGTTCACCCCGTGACGCTTCGGCTTTGGGCGGACTCGGGGAGAGCAATGCTCAAGACCTGTGGATCGGTTCCGGGAGGAACGCAGAGGGCGTACCTTCCCGAATGATCCCGTGATGGTCATCGAGTAGGCCCGCGTTCGCAGCGCGGGTCGGGAAGGCACGCCCATGCTCACCGTAGTCAACGCCGACGGCTCCACGAAAGACGGCTCCCTGCTGGACGAGATCGTCCGCGAGGGCGCCCGGCGGATGCTGGCCGCCGCGCTGGAGGCCGAAGTCAACTCCTACATCGCGGAGTTGAGCCACGAGACGGACGAGAACGGACGGCGCCTGGTGGTCCGCAACGGCTATCACCAGCCGCGGAAGGTCACCACCGCGGCCGGCGTGATCGAGGTCAAGGCCCCGCGGGTGAACGACAAGCGCGTCGACGAGACGACCGGCGAGCGCAAGCGGTTCTCCTCGGCGATCCTGCCGCCCTGGTGCCGCAGGTCCCCGAAGATTGCCGAGGTGCTCCCCCTGCTCTACCTGCACGGCCTGTCCTCCGGGGACTTCGTGCCGGCGATGGAGCAGTTCCTCGGCAGCTCCGCCGGACTGTCCCCGGCCACCGTCACCCGGCTGACTACTCAGTGGCAGGCCGACCACGCCGCCTTCCAGGAGCGTGACCTGTCCGGCACCGACTACGTCTACGTCTGGGTTGACGGAATCCACCTGCGCATACGCCTGGACGAGGCCAAGGCCGCCATCCTGGTTGTCATCGGCGTGCGGGCGGACGGCACCAAGGAGCTGGTCGCGATGGCGGACGGCTACCGTGAGTCCTCGGAGTCCTGGGCCGGGTTGCTGCGGGACTGCGCTCGCCGGGGCATGCGCGCTCCTGTGCTCGCGGTGGGCGACGGCGCGCTCGGGTTCTGGAAGGCCCTGCGCGAGGTGTTCCCCGGCACCCGCGAGCAGAGGTGCTGGGTTCACAAAACCGCCAATGTCCTGGACGCCTTGCCGAAGTCGGCCCAGCCGGCGGCGAAGAAGGCGATCCAGGACATCTACAACGCCGAGGACCGCGAACACGCCGAGCAGGCGATCAGGACCTTCGCGAAGCTCTACGGCGCGAAGTACCCCAAGGCCGTCGCGAAGATCACCGGCGACCAGGACGTGCTGCTGGAGTTCTTCGATTACCCGGCCGAGCACTGGATCCACCTGCGGACCACCAACCCCATTGAGTCGACCTTCTCAACGGTCCGACTCCGCACCAAAGTCACCAGGGGCGCCGGCTCCCGCACCGCCGCCCTCGCGATGGTGTTCAAGCTGGTCGAGTCCGCTCAGGCCCGCTGGCGCTCGGTCAACGGCGCCCACCTCGTCCCGCTCGTTCGCGCCGGAGCCCGCTTCGAACGCGGCCAGTTGGTCGAGCGGGGCCAGGAGGCGGCAGCATGACGACTGACCACACGGACTTCGACCCCACGGCCGCCCTTGAGCAGATCACCACCGCGACCGAACACCTCCTGCGGACGGCGGCCCGGTTCACCGACGCCGACGTACGTGCACCGTCGCTGCTGCCGGACTGGTCGCGCGGGCACGTGCTGACACACCTGGCCCGCAACGCCGACGGCGGCCGGCGCCTGCTGATCTGGGCCCGGACCGGAGCGGAGACACCGGAGTACCCGAGCCTGGCCGCCCGGGCCGAGCAGATCGAGACAGGAGCGGGCCGCAGCGCCGCCGAGCTCCTTGCGGACCTGCGCGACAGCACCGCCGCGTTCGAAGCCGAGTACCGAAGGATGCCGCCCGAGGCATGGCGCCGGATCATTCGCTGGACTCGCGGTCAGGAGCATCCCGCCGCCCGCGTCGCCGAGGCCCGGCTGTGCGAGGTGCTGGTCCACCACGCCGATCTGAACGCCGGCTACACACCAGCCCAGTGGCCGACGTACTTCGTCCACGCCATGCTCGGCCGGGTCGTGGCGTCCTTCAGCGCACGCGACGATGCACCAGCCATGCAGCTGCACGCCACCGACACCGGCACCGGCACCGGCACCGGCACCGGCACCGGCACCGGCACCAGATACGACATCGGCACCGCGCGACCAGCGCCAACCATCCACGGGCCGCAAAGCTCGTTGCTGGCCTGGCTGATGGGACGCTCCCCGGGCGCCGACCTGGCCGTGCACAACGCCCCGGCCCTACCCAAGCCACCCTTCCTCTACTGATCCCCAGCTCGGGCCTAACCGTATTGAGGACCGTGATTACAAGGACCGTGGATCAACTGGTCCACAACTCTTGACAATTACTCACTCGGGGAAGATTCCGGTGACTTGGGTCGGGCGTGAGCGCCGGTTCTCCTCGATCGATGTGGAGGCGATGAAGGTCTCCACCGGTGGCGAGCGTGTCCGCCTGGAGGGCCTGTACGTGCGCGTGTCCGGCTCCCACGGGCAGGAATCCTCGCTTCAGGCACAGGAGAAGGAGTTGCGGGCCACCTCCACCGGGGAGATCGTCAAGGTCTTCCGTGACCGGGCCTCTGGCTTGCGGGAGGACCGGCCCGGTCTGAGCCGGCTCCTGCGGGCCGTTGCTGACGGCTCGGTGACCGTCGTGCGGGTCACGCACGAGGACCGGCTCGCCCGGTTTGGTGTCGGCTGGCTCAAGCACCTGCTGTCCGTGTACGGCGCGAGTCTTGAGGTGCTGCACCCGAAGAAGCTCAGCAGCCGGGATGAACTCCTTGAGGACTTCGTTTCGCTGGTCACCATGTTCGCCGGCCGCCTGTACGGGATGCGGTCGGCTGAGAACCGGCGTCGCCTGCTGGCCGAGTCGGGCCAGTGCGACGCAGGGCGCGCCGCGTGAGCCGGACGCCGCAGCTCGCCGACGGTGAGACCTCCCGTACCGCGTGCGCCCGCACCCTTGTGCGCACCGGCGTGGATGAGAAGACGGGCGAAGTCCTGACCCAGGCCGTGCTGGCCGAACGCATCGGCTGGTGCAGCGACCTGGTGGCGGGCATGGTGTCTGTCGTGCTCGCCGAGCGTTGGAACAGCCGTGATGTGAAGGTACTCGCCTCCGGCGTGGACGAGGTCGGTCGGAATCTGCCGTCGAACGCGTGGATGGCGCTGCGCCGTCTGGGCTGGAGTGCCGCCCCGCCCGAGGGCGTGAAGGTCAACGACCGGATCGTGCGCATGGCCCAGGAGCAGGCCGGGCGGGCGCTGCGCTCGGTGAAGTGGCGCGCCGATGTGGTCTTGGGGGTGCTGGCGACGTGGCCGGCCGATCCGAGCAAACGCACCCCGAGAGAGTGGGATCAGGTTCGGGCGGCGATCTGTGGCGGGGAGCATCTGCCGTCCAGCATCATCAAGGCCCGCACCCGGCAGGCCGCCACGTATCTCAAGGCCAACGGCCGTCTGCCCGTGGACGTGTTCGAACTCGAAGGCACCCCGAAGATCCCCCGCCTGCTGCTCCTCGCCGCGTGCGATGGGCAGCAGGCCACGATCGAACGCTCCGAAACCGGCACCGGGCAGGCGCTGCTACGGCTTCAGCTGCCCACCCGCCCCGACCCGGCCACCTACCGGGACTGGACATGGGTGGCCTGCCCCATCGCGCTGCCGCCGACAGTCCCGGCATCGGCGGTGCTCCACCTTCCCACCCTCCGCTGCGCGGGTGACACCGTGCGCGCTGACCTGGCCTACACCCACGCCGTCCCCAAGGCCCACCGCACCGGTCATGCGGTGGCGCTCGGCGTGGACTGGGGCCTGAACACGCTCCTCAGCGCGGGCGCCGTGCAACTGAACGGCGAGGGGCGGATCACCGCGCTCGGGGCCGGCGCCCAGTTCCGGGCCGCCGGTGTGCTCGCCAAGCAGCACCGCCTGCGCCGCCTCTCGGAGCGACTGCACACCAAGACCGACCAGTACATGCGGCTCATCGCAGGCCACGACCACCAGCTTGCCCCCAAGCTGGACGTGCTGCGCGGCGAGATCCAGCACGTGTCCAACCGCCGGTCGAACCTCAACGACGCCCTGGCGTGGGCTGCCGCCAGGTGGGCCGTCGACCAGGCGATTGCCGCCGGGGCCACGGTGATCTATGTCGAGGATCTGCGGTCGATGGAAGCCGGGGGCATGGGCCGCACCCTGAACACCCGCCTGTCCCAGCAGGTCCGCGGACAGATCGCCGACCGCATGCGGCACCTCGCCACCGAACAGGGCATCGCCGTCGTCACGGTTCCGGCCCGCAACACGTCCAAACTGTGCCCGCACTGCCTGACCCCGCTGCGGCACCGCAAAGCCCCCGACCGGCCCACCCTCGCGGGATGGAAATGGGCCATCTGCCCCCACCAGGACTGCCGTTGGCAGGGCGACCGCGACCACGGTGCCTGGCGCCGTATCGCAGCCCGCGGCCTGGCCCACCAGGCCACGACCGCTTGCGACCGCACCGGCGGCCACATGGTGATCCGGACGGTCCTCGACAACCTGGAAGCGAAGGCGGTCGTCACACCGACTGCCAAGACCAGTCGGAAGGACCGGTCCAAGACCGGCTCCACCCGGCGTCGTTCCACACGCCCCGCGCCCAGGCGACGCAGGGCACCCTCCCCAGCACGGCCTCGCGGTCGTGCTGGCCAGCGTCCGGAGGGACACGCTCACACGGACCGGACCCGGCTGCCCCGCGCAGCCCACCGACACCAGGGCGTGAACACGATCAGCACACCCACCACCGGCCACCGGCCACGAGGGGCAGCACTCGGCGCGGGATTCCACCTCCACGCCCACGCCTCCCCACCACGGTGGGAAACGATCCCGGAAACTCAATCCGACTCAGGATCGCATAGCTAATCAGAGACGCTTTCCAGCCGTTCGCGACACTCAAGCGGCCTCCGTGGGTGTTGCCGGTGCCCGGTAACGGCAGATGGCGCCCGCAGTGTTGCATACGCTCGAGTCGACCCTGTTGCCGCTGGTGATGCGCTCGACGCCTGGGACCGTATGCCGCGCCGGAGAAGCTTGTGTGGCCCTGGCATCGCCCGCCCTGCGAGATTGTTCAGGGACTGCTGGCACGCTTGCAGTCGACCCACAACCGGCCGTCAGCCTGCTCGATCACCTCGTCCACGACGGCCACGAGGTTCCCTGCACGCCCGTCGGACACCCCACATCGCCCATGGTGCAGGCGCATGGTGAGCCCTGGAGCGGTCGTCTCAGATCTTCGACGGCGTCGACGAATGTCCGCTCGCCGCCGCCCTCCCCCTGGTCGCCGACGTCACCCAGGACAGAGGCCTGCAGTACATCACCACCTTCAACAGCGACGACCTCGACAAAGCCACCCGTCTGGGCTTCGAACCTGACCCTCACATCCGGCAACTCCACCCAAGGGACGAGATCGACACCAGCGGGCTATTCCGCTTCCGTCTCTGATCCAGACTTGCCACGCCGGACTTCGACCGCAGGACGTACAACCATCGCCCGGCTTGGCATGTCTGAGTCTTTGTCACACGCCAGCCCTCGGTTGGCTTTCCGAATCTGTGCGCCGGGGAGGACGGTCCGATCGCCGTTCCCGGCGCTTCTCCAACGGAGATCGCATGCGTATTCGCGCTACTGCGGCCGTTGCCGTCGTCTGCGGCGCCGCCGCACTGACCGGCGCCGCCATTCCGGCTGCCCAGGCGGCTGGCACCCTGGGTGCCGCGCGCCCCTGGCAGCTCGCCGGCCACTCCGCGCCCACCACGGGGAAGTCCGCCTTCGCGGCATCCGCCACCGCGGCCACGCCGTACCCGCTGGCGGTGACCTTCTCGAACGTGAAGGTCGCCGGCGGCAAGTCCGCCGTGTCCGTGGGCACCAGCGCCATCGTGCACGTGCCCTACAGCTTCACCCTCACCGCGACCAACGTCGACGTCTCCGCTTCCGACTTCTACGTCGGCCTGGATCTGTACCGGGGCTCCGCCACTTCCCCGTCGGCCGACCTGTACGGCGACCAGCCGGCGACGTGCACCGTGACCTCCTCCGAGTCCTCGCCCGAGAAGGTCGTCACCGTGGAGACCTGCAAGGGGACCGTCGACATCTACCCGAAGTCCGACCTGCGCAACGCCGACGCCGGAACGAGCTGGCACTCGGTGGCCTGGGCCATCGCCTACAACGGACAGAACCCCAGCAACCCCTCGGACGTCAGCAAGATCGGCACCGCAGAATTGACCGGGCAGCGCTCCCCCGCCGTCCAGCGCTTTTCCAAGCTCACCGTGAATGCCGCGCCCGAGCCGGTCAAGAAGGGCAAGACGCTCACCATCACCGGTCGCCTCACCCGCGCGAACTGGGAAACCCACACGTACGCCGGTTACACGGGCCAGAAGGTCAAGCTGCAGTTCCGGAAGAAGGGCACCAACACCTACACGACCCTCAAGACCATCAGCACCGACAGCCACGGCAACCTGAAGACAACTTACAAGGCGACGGCCGACGGCTACTGGCGCTACTCCTTCGCGGGTACCTCCACCACCCCGGCCGTCTCGGCCGCAGGTGACTACGTCGACGTCAGGTGATCACACGCTGAACCTGGTCCTGCGCCGCGAAAACCGTGCGCACTGTGCGGGGCCTGCGCGCAGGACCAGAACTGCTCCTCCGCACCGGAGCGGTGGTCGGTCGACCAACTCGGTGCCAGGGAACAATCGCTCGCTCTCGTCGCTGCTTCCCGCCAGGCCGTCGAGCAGGTCGTTGATCGCATGGTCGGGCAGCGTGCTTGCTCTGCCGCCGCGTTGCGTGATCAGATTGCGGCAGCATCGCGTGCCGGTGGCGGACTGCGTCAGGCATGGAGGTGCGGAATTGAAGGGACCGCCATCCGTGGCTTCCCGCGACGGCGACCGTGTAGCCGCCTTGAGCTTGCAGCTCTCACGAGCACATCAAGAACTGCGTCGCCAGATCAACGAGATCAGGACAAGTCTCGGACACCGTCGGTTGAGCGACGACGCACTTGTCACCCATTGCCTAGCCTTCTGTACCGCGTTGACGTCGCACCACCAGGGCGAGGACGACGGGATGTTCTCCCAGTTGCTGCGCGAACGCCCGGATCTCGCAGCGACGGTCGCGAATCTTGTTGAGGATCACGGAATGATCGCCTCAATCCTGTCCCGGGTGCGCGAACTCGCTGACAGGGCTGCCGAATCGCGCAGCCCGGTCCTGGAGGCGATAGGGCGTGAGCTTGACGGATTGGTGGCGATCATGGAATCCCACTTCAGCTATGAAGAGCGGACGATCAGCGAGGCGCTCGACGGCGGAGTGCCTGACGCCGACTGGCCCGACATGGTCTTCCGGTTCGGTATGGCATGAATCGACATGGTTGTAGTTCTTCCTCGGCGACGGGCCGTGATCAGGCCATGAACTCGTATTGATCCTGGTCAGGGGTGGGTAGAGGCGCTGGCGCTCGCATGCAGCATGGAAGCGCCAGTATGCGTAGAGGTCGCCGTTGGAGAGGAAGGCAGGCAGTCGCAGGACGGCTTCGGCTCCGGCAAGGCCCCAGCGGGCGCCGGTGATGTCGAGGCGGCCGGCGATCAGGTGGCGGCGCCCTCGATCGCACCGGTCGTTCGGCGACGACCCGCCGCCAGTACCCCTGCGTGGCGAACTGGCCATTGAGATAGACCACCGGGGCACCGGGACCGCCGGTGTGGGTGAGTGCCTCGGCGTCGACGTCGACGTCGGCCACGCCGGCAGCCCCGAACCGCGTGCCGACGGCCCGTACGGACCGGTCGTCTGCGTCTTCACTGTCACCCGCGGTCGCGGTGGGGCGTCACCGTCGGGTTGCTGGCGCTCGTCGCAGGCGCCCTGCTTCCTCGCGCTCACGCCCCAGGTACGGATTCCAGCACGATGTCCGCCTGTGCGTGGGCGAACGGGTTCGCTACCCCGAACTCGCGTGCCCGCTGCGCATCATCGGTGTGTGCAAAATCTGTGATCAGCGTCTTTTTCACGGCGAACACCGCGTCGGATTCGATATACGGGCTGCTCGCGACGAAGACGTGCGTGGTCACCGGAGTGTGGCCCGCGGCGCCGGCGATGAAGTAAATGTGTGCCGGACGGTTGGGGTGCCGACCGGTGCGGTCGAGCATGCGCCCGACCGGGCCGTCGGTCGGAATCGGGTAGTAGCTCGGAACGACCGTGCGGAACCAGAAGGCTCCCTGCTCATCGGTGGACCGCCCGTTCCCGAGCGGCTGTACGTCGCGTTGCTGGACGTCGTAGAAGCCCTCTTCGTTGGCCTGCCAGACGTCGACATAAGGGAGGTCATGACCTCT
Organism: Streptomyces sp. CA-106110; assembly: GCF_050936285.1. Taxonomy (NCBI): domain Bacteria; kingdom Bacillati; phylum Actinomycetota; class Actinomycetes; order Kitasatosporales; family Streptomycetaceae; genus Streptomyces; species Streptomyces sp. CA-106110. The sequence continues at coordinate 212,231 of NZ_JBNJNB010000001.1, forward strand.
CGCAGGCGTGGGTCCGGGGTCGCGTGGAAGCTTCGATTACCGCATCGGCGTAGGTTTCCTCGGTGGAATCGGTTGCCATGAGCTCCCCTGTGGCGAGGTCGTGAACATTCAGGAAGTGCTGGGTCGTCCGGCCCGGGGTTTGGATGCCCCGGGCCGGAGCGGTCAGTCGGGCACGGCGTTCTTACGGCCTGGACCCGGCCTCTTCCTGCGTCTGGTGGCCGATGTAGCCCTCGTGGACGTCCTGGCCGCGGGCGTACTCGGGCTGGAAGCGGACGCTGGCGTAGTGAGAAGCCTTCTCCGCCTCCTGCGCCCGCTTGCCCAGTTCCGCGGTGTCGCCGAAGTCAAGTACGTCGCGGGCCAGCTGGGTGAGAGGCCCGTCGACCTGGTACTCGGTACGCTGCAGGGTGAGCTTGTTGATCAGGTACAGCGGTGTGCCGTTGAACTTCTCGAACATCTCGTGGCGTGTGCCCCACTCGGTGAGGAAGCGCTCGCTGATCTGCCGGAAGATCTTGATCCGGTCCCGGGCGCTGATCTCGGAACCGCGCAACGCCTGCTCGAGCTTGGGGCCGATGTAGGGGTCGTCCAGCTCGCGCTTGGTCGGTTGGATGACCACACCGCGGCCGCAGAAGTCGATCAGTGTGTTGACCATGTCGTGCTGGTTCTCGAGGTAGTGGGCCCGGCCGAAGTCGATGTAGATGTTGTTCGGCTTGAACAGTCCACCCGGGGTCCCGAATCCGGTCTCCTCGGCCGCAAGCATGAACGCGCGGCAGGTCTCGCGGAACCGGATGAGTTCGGCGAGCTGTGCCTGCACCACCGGCTGGGTGCTGGTACCCAGTGACTGAGTGATCAGCAGCGCGAGGCCGACCATGAGTTCGGCGTGTATGCACTGCCGGATCTGGGTTTCCAGGTGCACCCAGTCGAACTGCCGCTGCGGGTACCACTTGGAGTGGTCGGGGTTGCCGATGTGCTGGACCTGTGGCCAGGGGATCAGCACGTCGTCGAAGTAGACCATCCCGTCGAGCTCGTCACCGATGGTTGCCAGTGGACGGTCGTAGGGGTCGGCGTCGGGCTGGGCCCGCGATTCGCGGGCGACCACAGTTACACCCGCAGTGGCCACCGGCACCATCGCATAAATGGTCTGTTCGGGCGTCTGGCCTGGCCGCCACAGGTTGCCGATCAGGAGGTTGTTGACGAAGGGGAGCGAGGTGCCGATGGCCTTCCAGCCACGGACGACGATGCCCTCGTCGTTCTCCTCCACGATGCTCAGCATGGGGGTGTCAGCCAAGGCGTCGTCGCGGCCGCGGTCGTACTGCACGTCGACGAACATGGGCGAGATCGCGAGGTCTTTCGAGGTGACCTCTTCCCATTGGCGCTGGATGTTGCCCGTCAGGTCGCGTCGGGGGCCGGTGAAGCGGGAGTTCTCGGCCCACGGCTTCTGGTCGTCGACCTGAGTGAACATGACGACGTTCATTCCGGCCGGCGGACGGGTGAAGATGCCTCCCTTGAAGTGCCGGAACAGGAACTCGGCGTACTTGCGGCGGCGGACAGCGTCCTCCTTCGACCGCGGCAGGAACCAGTGCATCGACTGACGCTTGCCGTTTTCGTCGATGAACGTCGTGATGTCCTGGTGCTCGGGGTCCAGGTGCAAGTCGTAGTACTCCGCGATCGCCTGGGCGTATCCGCAGGTCTTGGGGTGTGTGGTGACGTCTTCGATGAGTTCGCCTCCAACGTAGACCTTGCGGCCGTCGCGCAGCGACTCCAGGTATTCCTTGCCGGTCCTCATGGTGTCTCTCCCGTAGTGGCGTGGTTCATTTGACGGTGGAAGGTGGCGGCGTCCCAGTAGTCCTCGCTGCCGCAGATCAGATCTCCCCTCAGGTGCAACACGTGCACGCCCCGCAGCGACAGACGCTGGCCTCGGGCGGCGAGGGGGCCCATCGGCGCCTGCAGCGTCGCAGTGAGCAGATAGGCGATCGCGACCGGCCCGCCCGGATCGGTGATCTGAGTCTGCGGTTCCCAGCGAGCGTCGGGAAACCAGTGAAAGAAGTGACGCAGCCCGTCGGCGATGGCCTCCGGTCCCTGCCGAGAGCTGCCCTGCGCGATCTCCTCGTGCCTGGCCCCGGTGTCATAGAGTCGCGCGGCGGCGAGCGGGTCGTGGTGGTTGTAGGCGTCGTACAGGCGGGCCGGCAGACCGGTCAGCTTCATGCCACGGCCTCTCTCATCGCCGGAACCTCGCCGAAGTCCACGCTGCGTTGGTAGCGCCCCTGCCCGAACAGCAGTGGGCGGCGGGGGTCGGGCGCCAGGACGGCTCGCACCCTGCCGATGACGACAAAGTGGCTGCCCACGGGCCGTGCCTCGGCTACCTCGCAGTCGAAGGTCACCAGCGAATTGCGCAATACCGGCGAAGCCACTTCGGCCGGCAGCGCACTGCCTGCGACGACGTAGTCATCGACGAATTTCACGGAGCCGGGACGAGAGCACAGCTGTGACACGAAGACTTGGTCCTGGCTGAGCAGATTGACCGCGAAACGGCTCTCGCGGTGGATGTCAGCAGCGGTGACACTGCGATTGTTGACACACACCAGCACCGTCGGCGGCTCCATACACACCGAACTGAACGCATTGACGGTCATGCCCCAGGGACGACCATCATGCCGGGTGGTCACCACGGTCACGCTGCCGACCACACGGCCCATCGCCGCCCGGAACGTATCGGGATCCGCCTTCGTCTCCAACGCCCACGACGCGGTGTCGACCCCTACGTCGTCATCCCCGCACAAGTCGCCGAGGGTATTTCCTGATTCGATCATCGGATCTCTCCAAACTGGCGGCGGTACAACTGCCGCCGCCCAGGCGGGGGAAACCTGCCGCAGTTTCGGCCGTGAAAGCCGCACCGCTTGACCGGGACGCTATGATCTGCACAACATATCCGTCCAATAGATAATTTGGATTTGTAGTATTTCCATCGTGGATATGTGGGCTGGACGGGGATCATGAACCTGCGGAACGTGGATCTGAATCTGCTCGTGGCGCTGGATGCCTTGCTGGCCGAGCGCAACGTCAGCCGCGCGGGCCGACGACTCGGCCTCAGTCAGCCCGCGACCAGTTCGTCACTCGCCCGCCTCAGGAAGATGTTCGGGGACCCGCTCCTGGTGCGGCGGGGCAGGGAATTCACCCTCACCGCCGAGGCCGAGCGGCTGGTGCAACCTGTACGGGAGATCCTCAACCTGGTCGAACGGACCATCGAGCAGCGTCCCGAATTCGACCCGAGCACGGACATACGCACCTTCTCCATCAGCGCGTCCGACTACGCGACGCTGGTATTGCTGAGCCCCTTCGTCCGGGCGGCGGCCGCCGAGGCCCCAGGCGTGACGATTCACGTCCTCCCCAGATCGAGAGATCCACGGCAACTGCTGGACACCGACGAGGCCGATCTCGTCATCGAACCTAGGGAGCTCCTCAGCGACACCGACTTCCCGTCGTATCCACTGTTCAGCGACCAATGGCTGTGCGCGGTCGACGCCGCCAATCCGGCCGGCTCGGCGCAGCAGATAACGCTGGACGAATACCTACGTCTCCCGCACCTCGTGTACAGCATCGGACCGGGCCGGCAACTCAACCCCGCCGACCAGCACCTCGCCCGGCTCGGCACCGAGCGTCGGATCGAGTTCACCGTGGAGAGTTTCCTCCTCGTGCCCTTCTTGATCCGAGGAACATCTCTGGCCAGCCTCGTCCTCGAGCGGGCGGCCCGCCAGCTCGCCGCCGCGGCGACCGACATCCGGCTCCTGCCGCCGCCACTCCCCCTGCCCGACATCCACGAGACGATGTACTGGCATCCCCGTCACACGACCGACCCGGCCCACCGCTGGCTTCGCGAACGCCTGCTCGCCTCCGCGAGCGACCTCGGCGGCATGAACGGACTTCCTTCGGACGGAAACTGACAGCAGTCGGAGGCTCGCTCACTCGATCGGTCTTCATGAACGGGGGCAGTTGCGGAGGAACGTGCAGTGCGCGTTTCTCGCCGTTGGCTGAAGACTGGGCCACCTTCGCCGCCTGACGAGTGATCCTGCCGATCACCACTGCTTCTCGATGTCGTCGGCGGCCTCCACCGCGATGCTCCAGCTGACGCCGCTGCTCATTCACTCGCGTACCCCCCGCCGTGGTTGAACTGGCGGCTCAACAGGGAGAGTTGCACGATGGCCTGCCTCATGTGCAGGGAGCAGCCACCGGCGAAGGGGGTGTGTCCCGGGCAGCTAACCGCGCGCTCACCAGCCTTGATCCGCTACACCATGAGAACGGACATCATCCGGTCAAGCATGCCACTGCTGTGCGTCGGAGAGCTTTCTCACCACAGCGGGTCTGGCCGTCGCCCTCTTTTCCTGGGCCTGACCGCCGGTCGGCTGGGCCTCCGGTCCGGCCCGATCCTCTTTCTCTGCCTTCAGCAGCCGCTGGTTCTCGGCCCGCAGCCGGGCCAGCTCCTCGGCTGGACTCTGCGCGCTGCCGTCTGACGGCTCAGGCGCGGACCGAACGGTGTCCTCGCGGACCCACGTTCCTAAGAGTCATCACGTAATGAGGTGATGTCCACCCGATGTCTGTACGGAGCCGGCGCGCCTGGGTGGCGCGTTGTCCGTGCAGCCGGCTGTTCCGACGTGGGCCTTGTGCCGCTCGTTCGCGGGTCGGGTCTCATTCGGGGTAAGTCCGGTACCGGGTGGTGGTGTTTTGTCGAGCAGAGGCCCGCGGCGGGAAGCATCCGGCGTGTGGGCTGCCGCGTGGGTGCGGCCCTTGGTGGGGCGTGCACCGCGCTGCGGTTGACTCGACAGGGCTTCTTGCAGCCCTTCATGGAACACGATCTGTGTGTGGCGCGCCTGGACTATGTCCAGGCGCGCGGTGCTTGGGTCGTCGGGGTCGGTGAGGTGGACGTGGGCGCAGAGGGCGGCGGAGACCTTGTCCCGGTCTGCGACGAGCCCGCACGCGGGACAGGTGTGGATGCGGTCGGCGAGGGTTTTAGCGACCTTTTCGCCGCAGAAGCAGGTCTGGGAGAGTTTGGTGGTGAAGGTGGAGCCCCGGAGCATCCGTCCGCCGGTTTTCTCGCACTCCCGGCCGAGGGCAGCTATGAGCCGTCCGGGTGTGGTGGCCTGCAGCGCTTTGCCCCACCTGCGGTACCACGTCCTGATGTCGCAGTCCTCAACAACGAGGTTCGCGCCGTGTCCGGAGATGATCTCCTCGGCGATGCGCCGGGCGCGGTGGTCTTTGGCCGCGACGGCGGTGGCGGCGACTTCGGCGAGCCGGGCCCGGTTGAACCGGTAGCCAGCCGACAGGCTGTCGCGCCGGTAGGCCTGCTTGGGCACCCCAGCCTCGTTCGCCGCCCTTGCCCCGCCGGGCGTTTCAACAGTCCGTGCGGGAAGGTCCGCAGCCTGGCGCCGCTCGGCGCGGGCCTGCTGGCGTTTCGACGGCCGGTACTGGCCGGGGTTGGACGCTCGGCGAGAGCGGTCGAGGGCACGCTTTCGGCCGCGGTCCTTGCGGCGGGCCTGCGCCAGCGCGGCAAGCTCCGCGTCGCTGGGCTCGATGCGGGTTGCCTCCACGTCGCCGTCGGCGGGGTCGAAGGTGTCGGGGAAGGAAACGATCGAGAGGTTGGAGACGTTGCCGTCGATGCCACCGACCCGGACGAGTGCGGCCGCCGCCGCACGCCGGGCCTTCGTGGCGGGGGATGCGTAGCCGCCGGTCAGGACGATTAGGTGGGCTTCGTAGGCCCACCCGCCCGGCGCTGAGGTGTCGCGGCGGCGCACGAGGTCGATCTTGTGCCAGGTGTCGGGGTTGGTCAGGAAGTGCACCAGGCGCGGCCAGCGGCCCGAACCCGAAGGCAGCCGGACGGGCAGGACCAGGTCACCACGACGTGAATCGGCGCCGCCGGTGAACACGACGGCCAAAGGCCCGCTGTAGTCCCACCACGTCGCGGCCCGCGTCTTCTGCACGTTCTTCGCCGTGACCTCGCCCGTCTGAATACGTCCCGTAGGGCGCATAGGAGCAGGCAGGTGCCGTGGCTGCTCGAGGACCCCGGTCCCTGCAGGAAGCGCGGCAGCCTGCTCCGGGGTGGTGACCGTATGGTCGAGGTTGCGGTGGCGGTAGGTGTTCAGGTGCCCGGCCAGGGTGCCGTGCAGCCGGAAGGTCTCCCACTTCCGCGACGTGGTGTGGGAGCGGGCGCGGCCCGGGATCCGCGTGTAGTCCCACCAGCGACCGGTCTTCGGCCGGCCGTGCCGACGGCCGGAAGAGTCCGGGAACAGATGCCGGCTCACGGAAGTCTCGAAGACCTCGTCGGCCTGGTGCATCACCAGTGCTTTGGTGACGTGATGGGCGAGGTGCCTGGAGTTTTCCATGTGCCGGTAGGCGCGGCGTTCCATCCCTTCCCGGGACAGACCCAGCTGAAGCCGCCACGCTTTCGCGTCCCTCTCGCGGCGGACATCACCCGCCCAGTACGCATCGACGGCGTCCCGTGCATCACGCTGCAGCGCCCGTTTGAGGGACCACATCGCCGAGAACAGACTCTCGGTCCGGTGCCGGATGCCGGGGTCGTGGACATCGAGCGGGAGACGGATCACCGCAAGCTCAGTGTTCGCACCCAGCGACCACCGCTTCCCCTTGTTCTTGCCTCGGTATCGGCGGGCCGAAGGTGCACCGTCGGAGGCGGGCGCGGGTTCAGGCAGCTTTGCGTCCATCGCTTACCCCACCTCCTTTGACATCGCAACGACCCGCATCTGTCAGCGGTTTGGCCAGCGCGGCAACCAACGCCAAAGCTACAACGCCCCACTGACAACGGGCCCTCTCACAACCGCACTTCGGTCTCTACAATGACTTTCATGCGTCTGCGTCTTGCCCGCTGCCCTCGGGTGACCTTCGTGCCTGGAGGGCCTGACCGGACCGCAAATGCAGTATCTCGTCGAGCAGCTGTGGGAAATCAAGCCGGATGCCGGCCGGGGCCGGCCCTGGTCTCTGCCGTTTCCCGACCGGGTTCTCCTCGTCGTGCTCGCGTACCGGACCAACCTCACCATGCAGCAGCTCGGATGCCTATTCGGCATCTCTCACGCCGCCGCCCACCGGGTCATGAGTCGGCTCGCGGAACCGCTCGCCAAGCTCCTGGGACCACCACCGACTGACCGACGGGAGCTGTGGATTGTCAACGGAACCTTGATCCCTGTCCACGACCAGCAGCGCACTGCGAAGAGCAAGAACTACCGGCGCAGCGTGAACGTGCAGATCGTCTGCCGGGCTCGCGACCGGCGCGTTGTGGCCGTGGGGGACGCTTGGCCGGGTAACCGCAACGATGTGGTCGTCTTCCGTGAAACCCTCGCTAAGCCTCGATCCACCGACCGATGCCTGTGGATGACGCTTGGGAAAATGAAGAAGTGCCTTGTGACCTGCGATGATGGGAGTTCTTCACGCTTCCAGCACGCACAATCAGCAAGGCACTTCCGAGATGCAAGTTTCCCATACGCCAGCGGCGGTCTCCGCTGCGTTCGATGATCCGAATCTGATCGCGCATGCCGGGCTGGTCCCGGTGATGCGGCTGGCCGAGCGGTGTGGTCTGCCGCGACTGGTGACGGAGAAGGTCAAGTTGACCGGGGTGACGAACGGCGCGGGTGCGGCGGCGGACGCGAAGGTCACCAGCATCGTGGCCGGCATGGTCGCGGGTGCGGACAGCATCGACGACCTCGACGTCCTGCGGCACGGTGCGATGCCGACCATGTTCGGCGGTATTCGTGCCCCCTCCACGCTCGGCACTTTCCTGCGCGCGTTCACCCACGGCCATGCCCTCCAACTCCACGCCGTGCACAGGAGGTTCCTGGGTGCGCTGGCCGCGCATACCCCACTGCTGCCCGGGGCCGACCAGATGGCGTTCATCGATGTCGACTCCACCCACAAACGCGTATACGGCCGCACCAAGCAGGGCGCCGAGTACGGCCGGTTCAAAGGCATCCGCACCCTGCACCCACTGCTGGCCACGATCTGCACTCCACAGTCCCGGCCGGTGATCGCCGGGGTGCGGATGCGCCGCGGCAAGGCAGCCGACTCCCGCGGCGCCCCGAAGTTCGTCAGTGAGGCCCTGGCTACCGCCGCGGAGGCCGGCTGCACCGGCACCCGCATCCTGCGGGCGGACTCCCAGTTCTACAACGCCGGGGTGATCGCCGCCTGCCGCCGGGCCGGCGCCCACTTCTCGATCACCACCGGCATGAACCCCTCCATCAAGCGGGCCATCCTCGCCATCCCCGACCAGGCATGGCGGCAGATCACCTACCCGACCGCGGTGCCCGACCCCGAGACGGGGGAACTCATCTCGGACGCCGAAGTCGCCGAGATACCCGCCCACACCGCGTTCGCCAGCCGCAAGAAGACGGAGCGGGTCACCGCCCGGCTGATCGTGCGCCGGGTCCGCGACCTGGCCAAACCCGCGGTCGTGGGAGAGCAGGGGGAGCTCTTCCCCGCCTGGCGCTACCACCCGTTCTTCACCGACAACCCCGCCCCCACCCTCCAGGCCGAACGGGAACACCGCCACCACGCCGTCATCGAGCAGGTCATCGCCGACAGCAAAGCCTCTGCCATGGCCCACCTGCCGTCCGCGCACTTCCACGCCAACGCCGCCTGGCTGACCCTGTGGGCCATGGCCTACAACCTCCTGCGGGCCACCGGCGCACTGACCTCCGCCTTCCACGCCAAGGCCACCACCGCCACCCTCCGCGCCCACCTGATCCACGTCCCGGCCCGCCTCGCCCGCTCCGCCCGGCGCATCACCCTGCACCTCCCGCACAACTGGCGCTGGCAGCACGCCTGGACACACCTCTTCGACACCGTCCACGCCCCGCCCGAACCCGGCTGACAGTCCCCGCCCACCCCGCCCGCCAGGGCCCGACCGGAACCGAACCGTGGAAAAGCTGAGCAGACCAGCGGATACCACCTGCCCAGACACAGACACCGACCCGAAACCCGCTCAAAAACCGGTCAGAAGATCCATTCCAGGCCACGTCGGTGGATCAAGGCTAAGACACTGCCCGACCATCCCCGGCTATCCGGTGACGGCGGCTACCGAGGCTGCGACCGCATTCGCACACCACACCGCGGGCCGGATGGCCGCATCATCAAAGACCGCGCCTACCGCCGATTCCGCAAACGACGGGGCGTCGCAGAACACACCATCGCCCGGCTCAAAGACCACCAGATCCTCCGCCAATGCAGACGCCGGGGCGAGGCGGTCAATCATGCCGTCGCCGACGTCGCCGCACTCCACAACCTCAAGATCGACATCCGGTAAACTCAGCACCCTCGCAGGGAAGCACGTCCCCGCTCGCATTACGAGAAAGCTCTTAGCGTCTCCCCGGTGATCCCGAGATCCGCGGCCACCGCCGCGTACGTGCGCTTGCCGCCAGACGCGCGGTACGGCACGACGGCGTCCTTCCGAAGCTCCTCCGGTTACGGAGACTGGTGTCCCGCCTGGACATCCCTCCCTAGACCATCAAGATCCATCGTCAGGGTGTCCGCTCCAAAGGATCAGCCTCACTCGGCCTGCGGCTGTCCGGCGATGTAGTCGAGGAACTCCCGGCGGATGCGGAAGGTGCGGCCACCCAGCGAGACCCGGGCCTCGCCCGACCGTTCGATCTCCGCACGGCTGTCGGCCGGCAGGTGTGCCACATGAGCCGGGTCCACGGTGGCGGCGATCGTCGCCACCGCCCGTACCCCGGACACGTGCCGCGCCGCCGACTGAGTGGCCCACCAGGAGCGCGGGCGTCCGGAACCGGTCCCGTAGGTGGCCGGCCGCGCTCACCAGGTCGTCGACGTTGGACGAGAAGTCCGTGTTGTCGAAGTCCCCGCCGGACTCGCCCTGCCCTCTCGACCGCACCCGACCTCATGTTGGTATAATGGTCTGACATTTAATAGGGTCGAGAGGGGCCACGTCATGACGGGCGGAACGCTCATCGTCGGCGCCAGCCAGGCTGGTCTGCAACTGGCCGCTTCGCTGCGGCAGTTCGGGGACACGGAGCCGATCACTCTGGTGGGTGAGGAGATCCATCCGCCGTACCAGCGACCGCCTCTGTCGAAGGAGTTCCTGAGCGGCAAGACCGACCTCGAGTCGCTGACCCTGCGCGCCCCGTCGTACTACGCCGACGCCGGCATCGCGCTGGTCAGCGGCGAACGGGTCACTGAGGTGGCCCTGTCCTCCGCCGGCCGGCAGGGCTCGGGTGTCGCCGGGGCCGCGAGCGGGCGCACCTTCGCCTTCGACCGGCTGGCGCTGACCGTGGGCGCCGCGCCCCGGCGGCTGGATGTGCCCGGGGCCGACCTCGACGGCATCTGCTGCCTGCGTGACCGCGACGATGCCGCGTATCTGCGCGAACGGCTGGTACCCGGCGCGCGGGTGGTGGTCGTCGGGGGCGGTTTCATCGGTCTCGAGGCGGCCGCGGTGGCGCGTGCGCTCGGCAAGGAGGTCACCGTCGTCGAGGCCGCCGACCGGCTGATATCCCGCGCCGTGGCCCCCGTCGTCTCGGAGTTCTACCGTCGGGCCCATCTGCGGCGCGGCACCCGCGTGCTGCTGTCGACGGGCGTCTCGGGCTTCGAGGGCGCCGAGGGGCGTGTGCGTGCCGTACGGCTCACGGACGGCACGGCGCTGCCGGCGGATCTAGTGCTCGTCGGGGTCGGCGTGCTGCCGCGCACCGAACTCGCCGAACAGTTGGGGCTCGCCTGCGACCGCGGCATCATCGTCGACGCCCAGGCCCGCACCTCCGACCCCCATGTCCACGCGGCCGGCGACTGCACCGTCCAGTCGCATCCGGTGCCGGGTCTGGGCGCCGTGCGGCTGGAGTCCGTGCAGAACGCCGTCGCGCAGGCCACGGCCGCGGCCGCCTCACTGCTCGGCCGGCCCGTCGGGGCGCGGCCGGTGCCCTGGTTCTGGTCGTACCAGGGTGATCTGAAACTGCAGATCGCGGGACTGTCGGCCGGCCACGACGAGTACGTCGTGCGGGGCGAACCGGACAGCGAGCGCTTCTCCGTCCTGTACTACCGGCGGGGCGAACTCCTTGCGATCGACGCCGTCAACAGCCCCGCCGACTACATGGCGGTCCGCAAGGCGCTGACCGTGGGGGCGGTCCTCCCCGCGAGCGCCGCTGCCGATTCCGGCACCCTGCTCAAGACACTGCTGGCGGCCCGCCCCGACGCGGTGTCCTCCTCCTGAACTCCTGTACTCCTGACCAGCGGGGCGTGCGGCTCTGTGCCACACGCCCCGCTTTCCGTCTTTCCGTCTTTCGGTCGGCCGGCGTTCGATGGCCCGTCAGATCACTGCGGACTCCAGCGACTCGGGGGCGAAGATCTCCTCCGGCTGCCACAGCCGCGCGGACAGCCCCTGCTCGTGGTGGTACTGCAGGAACGTCGCCAGCGTCTCCCGGTTCGCCGGGACCCCGTAGGACCAGTAGTCCCTGCCCATCAAGGCGCGGGCCTCCTCCAGCTGTGGGGTGAGCCAGGGCAGCATGAAGCGCAGCGCCGAGGTGTCGTACAGGTTGTCGTACGCGGCGTCCCGCGCCGCCAGCAGGGCCTTGTACAGGGACTGGGCGACCCAGCGGTGGCGGTCGTAGACGTCCCGGCGGATCGCCACCACGTGCATGATCGGGAAGATGCCGGTGGCCGCGTAGTACTCCTTCTCGGCGGCGATCACGTCCGGGAACACCCGGCGCACGCGCGGGTCGCCTGCGGCGAACGGGCTCGGTACGCGCGGGCTGCACAGGGCGTCGATCTCGCCCTCGGCGAGCATCTGCGCGAGCGTGCGGTCCTCGGGGATGCGGCTGATGCGCAGCGAGTGCGGCAGGTCGACGCCGGCCTTCTCGATGCGGCCGGGCGTCTCCTGCCCGCCGGTGACGTACTCGGCCGAGTCGACCGGCACCTCGTGCCGCTCGGCCAGGATGCCGCGCATCCATACGCAGGCGGTGAGCTGGTACTCGGGGGTGCCGATGCGTTTGCCGCGCAGGTCCTCCGGCCGGGAGATGCCCGCGTCGGCGTGGCAGTAGAGGGCGCCGTGCCGGAACATGCGTGAGGTGAACACCGGCAGGGCCACGAAGGGCGAGGGGTCTTCGCGCAGCGACAGGACGTAGGAGGACAGCGACAGCTCCGCGACCTCGAACTCCTGGTGCCGCATCATCCGGAAGAAGGTCTCTTCCACCGGAAGCCGCAGATACGTCAGATCGATGCCGTCGGGTCGGACGGCGCCCTCCGCCAGGGCGCGGGTGCGGTCGTAGTCGCCGCAGGCGAAGGTGAGGTGCAGTCGGGTCATGGGGGTCCTACCTGCCTTGTGCCGTCAGTCGTGCGTCCAGGCGCGGATAGACGCGCCGGGCGTTGGCCTCGAAGACCTGGTGCCGCTGCTCGTCGGTGAGCCCGGCCCGGTCGACGTAAGTCTTGGTGTCGTCCCAGGCGATGCCGGTGTCCGGGTCGGCGCCGCGCACGGCGCCGAGCATCTCCGAGGCGAACAGGATGTTGCCGGCGTCGACGACTTGGTGCAGCAGGTCGATGCCCGGCTGGTGGTACACGCACGTGTCGAAGAAGACGTTGTCCTTGAGGTGCTCGGCCGGGTCCGGCCGGCCCAGCCGCATGGCCAGCCCGCGGTAGCGACCCCAGTGGTAGGGCACGGCCCCGCCGCCGTGCGGGATCACCAACCGCAGCGCGGGGAAGCGGGCGAACAGGTCGCTCTGGACGAACTGCATGTACGCCGAGGTGTCCGCGTTGAGGTAGTGGGCGCCCAGGGCGTGGAAGTTGGGGTTGCAGGACGCCGATACGTGGATCATGGCGGGGACGTCCAGTTCGACCATCACCTCGTACAGGGGAAACCAGTACGCGTCGGTGAGCGGTGGCGAGGTCCAGTGGCCGCCGGACGGGTCGGGGTTGAGGTTGCAGCCGACGAACCCGAGGTCCTCCACACAGCGGCGCAGTTCGGCGATGGCGTCTTCGAGGGCACCGCCCGGGGTCTGCGGCAACTGGCACACGGCCGCGAAGTTCCGCGGGAACAGTCCGACGGCCCGGTGGACGAGGTCGTTGTTCACACGCGCCCATGTACGCGCGGTCGCCGGGTCCGGGACGTGATGTTCCATGCCGGATGCTTTCGGCGAGAAGAGCATCAGGTCGCCGCCGCGTTCCCGCAGCAGCTTCAGCTGGTTGGTCTCGACGCTCTCACGGATCGCGTCGTCGCTGATCGCGGCGGGTTCGGGGACAGGCCGCGCCGGGTCGGCGAGACGGGCCAACTGCGCGTCCCGAAAGGCCTGATGGGTCCGGGGTGCCGTGGTGTAGTGGCCATGTACATCAATGATCATCCGTGGCCTCCCGGTCGACGTAGGTCAGGCCCTTGTGGGCCAGGCGCTCACGCATCGAGTTGACGTCGAGGCTCAGCTCGCCGCTCGCATAGCGTTTTCGGCTGACGGCTTCCTTCTCCTCCCGCGCCCGGCACCCGTCGAGCACGGCCTGGGCATCCTGCCGCGGCACGACGACCACACCGTCGTCGTCTGCGACGACGACATCACCGGGCTGGATGTGCTGCCCGGCGCACACGATCGGGGTGTTGACGTCACCGAGGGTCTCCTTGACCGTGCCGAACGCGCTGATGTGCCGCGCCCATACGGGGAATCCCATGCGCTGCAGCTCCGCCACATCACGGCAGCCGGCGTCGATGACCACTCCGCGCACACCACGCGCGGAGACCGCGGTGGCCAACAGGTCACCGAAGTAGCCGGCCTGGGAGGGCGAGGTCGGGGAGACCACGAGGATGTCGCCGTCCCGGCACTGCTCCACCGCGACATGAATCATCCAGTTGTCGCCGGGCGGCACGCTCACGGTCACGGCGGTGCCCGCGATGTGCGCGCCCGGCCACACGGGACGCAGTGCGGGGTCGAGGAGCCCGGTGCGGTGCTGGGCTTCGTGGACGGTGGCCACGCCGAACGCCGCCAGGGCGTCGACCGTGGCCCGGTCGGCACGGTGCGGGTCGCGGACGACGATGCTCATGCGGCCGCCCAGGGCAGGAGCGAGACGTGCACGGCGTCCTCGCCGCTCTCGCCGCCGACCGTGCGGATGGCACGGTCGACCTCGGTGAGGGGGAAGCTGTGGGTGCTCAGCTTCTCCAGCGGGAACCGGCCCGAAGCGAGCTGTTCCAGGGCGAGTTCGCAGGAGCGGTAGCTGTGGCCGCGAGCGCTTTTCAGCGCGATCGACTTCTCCGTCAGCTTCTTCATGGGGAAGTCGGGGAACGCGGCCAGTTCGCCCTGGACCACCATCGTGCCCTCGCGCCGCTTGAGCGCGTCGATGCCGAGCAGGACGGGCGCGGTGCCCGCGCCCGCGGTGCAGTCCAGGACCACGTCGACTCCACGGCCGCCGGTGATGTCCAGGACGCGGGAGAGGACGTCCTCCTGGGTGATGTCGATGACGTGGTCGGCACCCAGCTCCCGGGCCAGGGACAGGCGCGCCGCGTCCCGGGTGGTGCCGGTGACGATGATGAGGGAGGCACCGGCCTGCTTGCAGGCGACGACTTGGGACAGCCCCTGCTGTCCGGGACCCTGGATGAGGACGGTCGAGGCGTAGCCGACGCCCGCGGTGAACAATGCCCACTCGATGCCGTTCGACAACGGCGTGACGAGCCCTGCGAGTTCGGCCGATACCCCATCGGGCACGCGGTGGGTGACCGAGCTCCACGGCAGATAGAGGTACTGGGCGAAGCCGCCCCACAGGTGGTACGGGTGGTTCGCCGATGTGTAGCCGTACCGGCGGGCGTCGGAGTTGGTGCGCCAGTCGGTGGCCTCGCAGTGGCGGTACTCGCCCCGGTGGCACCACTCGCACCGATAGCAGCCGACGTAGTGCTCGACGAACACCCGGTCCCCTTCGGCCAGGCCCTTGCGTTCGGTGAAGGTGCGGCCGGCCTTCGCGATGACGCCCACGTTCTCGTGCCCCATGATCACGGGGTCGGTGAACGGCGGCTTTGCGTACATCTTCACGTCGGTGCCGCAGATGCCGGCCACCTCGACCTTCAACAGGGCTCCGTCGTCGGGTATGTCCGGCATCGGGAACTCCCGCAGCTCGGTCCGGCCGGGCGCCGTTCTGACCGCCGCCAGCACCTGTTCCGCCATGACGTCGTCTCCTCACGTTCGGGGATGTCCCGCCGGAACGACAGTCTATGGACTTATGGACTAACCATGCTACCTTTTCGAGTCATGGCCGTACCTCAACTCAGGACCGTGACCCGGACGCAGGGCAACAACGAGGCGCTCAAGACGGGGGCGGTCACGCCCCGCGGCTTCCGCTTCGAGTTCGAGGAAGTCCCCGTTCTCGTCGATGCCTTCCGGCGCATGGTGCGCGGGCTGGAGTTCGACGTCAGCGAGATGGCACTGACCACGTATCTGGTCGCCAAGGCACACGGGGCACGGTTCACCGCCGTGCCCGTCTTCCTGGTGCGCGGCTTCCACCACGGGGCGGTCTTCCATGACCCGGCGTCGGATGTGCGCAGCCCCAAAGACCTCGAGGGCCGCAGGGTCGGCGTCAGCCGGGGCTACACGGTGACCACCGGCGTCTGGGCGCGCGCGGTCCTCCAGGAAGAGTACGGCGTGGACCTCGACAAGGTCACCTGGGTGCTGTCCGGCGACGAGCACGTCGCGGCGTACCGGTCCCCGGCGAACGTCGTTCCCATGGACTCCGGTGGTTCGCTTCAGGACGCGCTGCTCGCCGGGGACCTCGCCGCGGTGATCGGGCCCAAGTCGGCGTCCTCGGCCCTCGCTCCGCTGATCCCGGAGCCCGAAGAGGCGGGCTTCACGGCCCTGCGCGAGCGCGCCCTGTACCCGATCAACCACCTGATCGTCATCCGCGACGAACTGCTGGCGGAACAACCCGAGTTGGGTGCCCTGGTCTTCGACGCCTTCGCCCGGGCCAAGCAACTCTACGTGGACCGGCTGCACAGCGGAGGCATCAACTCCCCCACCGCCACGGACCGCATGTACCGGCGGGTCCTGGAGGTGACCGGCACGGATCCGCTGCCGTACGGCGTGGAGCCCAACCGCTCCGTGCTGGAGGAGCTGATGCGGCACGCCGTGGACCAGCACATCCTCGAACGTCCCCTTCCGCTGGAGGAGTTGTTCGTCGAGAGCACGCGCACGCTGATCGCCTGACCGCACGCTCACCGTCAGCCGAAGGGACCCGTATGCGCATCGCCATCGCCGCCGACCACAACGGCTACGCCCTCAAAGTCCGGCTCACCACCTGGCTGACCGCACAGGGGCACACCGTCAACGACCGCGGCAGCCACAGCGACGAGACGGTCGACTATCCGCCGTTGTGCGCGGACGTGTGCCGGCAGGTGACCGAAGGTCACGCCGAGCGCGGGATCGTCCTCGGTGGAAGCGGACTCGGAGAGACCGTCGCCTGTAACAAGATCCGGGGGATCCGGGCGGGGCTGTGCCACGACCTGTGGAGCACGCGCATCTCCCGCGGCAACAACGACTCCAACGTCCTTGTCCTGGCCGCCAAGATCCTGGCACCTGAGGACGCCGAGGACATCGTCGGGACATGGCTGACGACGCCCTTCAAGGGCGGGGTGCACGCACGGCGGCTCGAGCAGATCGCCGCGCTGGAAAGGGAATCGGCGCGCACCTGAGCCGGGGGCCCGGCCGCGCCTCCCCCCACGGCCGGGCCCCTTCATTGCTTACGTCCGTACTCCCGCCAGGAACTTCAGCACCCGTGCCGGCGCCGACTCCTCGGTCTGCTCGGCCACCGGCACGTCCCAGTACTCGTTGTCGGGCAGGCACTCCTGCAGATACCGCGCTGCCGACGGCGCATGCGAGGTGTCCTGGCCGGGGACGATCAGCGCCGGCACGTCCAGCCGCAGCAGATCCTCCGGCTCCGGACCCGGCACCGTGTCCCGGTCGAACAGCAGCCGCGCCATGCCGGTCACCATCGCCCGGTAGCGGTCGGGATCGGTCCGTGCGTAGGCGTCGGCGAACCCGGCGTCGCCACGGATCGCCTGGGCCCAGGGACCGACCCGGGGATCCTTCGTGAAGCCTGCGTCCGAGCCACGCGCGAGGGACACCACCTGCTCCAGCCCGTGCTCGTCGGCGTACACCGCATGGCTCCGAAACCGATCGTGCTGTTTCATCCGGTACTTCACCCCGCCCGCGGGCGAGTACAGCACCATGCTCAGCACCCGATCCGGGCGGGCGACCGCGAATGCGGCGACGGTGGAACAACCGACGCATCCCCCCATCAGGTGCGCCCGCTCGATCCCGAGGTGGTCGAGCAGGCCGACACCCTGGCGGACGTAGTCGGCCCAGGAGATCCGCTCCAGCCGTCCCCCCGACCGACCCGACTCACGCCGGTCGAAGGTCACACAGGTGTAGCTCTCGGCGAGGTGGTCGAGCAGCCGCAGGCGCCGGTAGACACCCACGGTCCGCCAGCCCTCCAGACTGGAGTCGAAGCCTCCGGGAGAGAACATCAGCAGCGGCGGTCCCGAACCGGTGACCTCGTAGCGTGTCGGAATCCCGTCGATGACGGCGGTGGGCACCGTTGTTCGCTCCTTTCGCGTCATGCCGGCCGACCCGATGGCCGGCCGGTTGTCAGGTCGCCGGCGGGACGGGCACACCGCCGGCGACCTGGCGTGCCGCTCGCACGTCCGCGCTGTAGGCGGTGATCGCGTCGAGCGTGATCCGGGCGACGTTGGCGTAGGTGTCCGGGGGATCGTCGAGGGCGGACGCGGCATAGCCGATGGCGGAGTGGGCCATGCGCATCCGCCCGTCGAGCCAGGGGCCGCCGCCGAAGCCGCCGAGCACCGGGATGGAGACGGCCTCGGCCACGGCCGCCCCCACCACCGGCCCGGAGTTGGTGAAGTTCAGCAGGGCGGCACCCGCCTCCTGAAGCCGTTCGGCCTCCGCGACGAGGGCGTCCTTCATCTCCACCGGCACCTGGTCGGCACTCGATGGAATGGCGTTGTACTCGACTCCGTACCGCAGCGCCGTCTGCGGGGTGATCCCGAACTGGGCGAACACCGGGATGCCCGCTCGAGTGATCGCGGTGACGGCATCGGGGAAATCGGAGGCCGCGTCCACCTTGACCATGTCGACTCCGGCCTCCTTGACGAACCGGATGGCTGCCCTGACCGCGCTGTCCGTTCCCTCCTGCAACGGGCCGAAGGGGAAGTCGGCGCTCACCAGGGCCCGCCGCACACCCCGGCGTACCGCCTGGGTCACTGTGACCATCTGATCCATCGTCACCTCGAAGGGGTTGCTCTGCCCCCACAGGTTCACGCCGACGGTGTCGCCGACGGAGACCAGGTCGACGCCGGCCCGGTCGACGATGCGCGCGATCTGGTAGTCCCAGGCCACGACACCGACGATCTTGCGCTTCTCGTCCTTCATGCGCCGCAACCCGCGCAGGGTGACCTTCTCGGGCATACGGGTTCTCCTAGACCCTGAGGGCCGTGAGCAGTTCGAAGGCGTCGCCCTCGTCGGCGGACAGCAGCAGCACGCGGGCATAGGGCCGCAGAGCCGCGACGGCGTCGTCGGCCTCGAAACCGTCGCCCAGGATCACGCCCGCCGTGGTGATCCCCCGCCGGCCGCAGATCCTGCCGATCGCGGCCGCCGCGGCCCGGCCGCCGTCCTCCGTGGCGAGGACGACGACCACGTCGGTGCCGGCGAGAACCTCGTCGAGCGGGACGGTGGGGCCGTCCAGCTCGTGCAGCAGGCCGTCGCCGTCCCGGATCTCGCGGCTGGTGTAGAAGCGTGCATGGGCCCAGGACCGCTCGGCGAGACGGCGCACCACCGACACGGCCCGATCGTCCAGCGCCACCACCCGCGCGGCCCGGGCCGGAGCGATGGGTACGTCGATCCGGAACCGGGACTCGCTCGCCGAGGCCGCTCGGGCGCTCTCACTCAGGTACATCGACGCGGTCGTCATGTCACACCGAGGTCTGAGCGACGCCGGGGGTCACCTTGACCGCGTCACGGCAGGAGTCCAAGAAGGACTCGGCCTGCGGCAGTACCACCGCTGCCGACCGCACCCGTTGGTGCGCCGGATCCACACCGGGCGGCTTGACGCCCTCGTCCCGCAGTGCGATGGCGGCCTTGCGCAGCTTCTGCCGGGCCTTGATGATCCCGCTGTCGGCGGGGACGAGTCGCTCCTTGGAGCGGTCGACGATGGGCCCCATGCTCTCCTGGAGGGAGGCGTCCTGCATGGCGATGCCCGCCACGCCGGAATAGGTCTCGCCGCGCTTCTGCGCCTCGCGGTCGATCAGATAGTCGTTGTCCATGTTGGCCATGGGCCGGTACGTACCGGGGATGTTCTTGCTGTGGACGCCGTGGCCGTCGATCATGGCCTGCCGCTCGGTCTCGCTGAGGTCCCGCACGGGGTGGTAGTCGAAGGAGTACGTCCAGCAGTTCTCGTCGTCGATCGGCACCCAGAAGTGGCCGTGCACCGGGTGGTCACCGCGCGGCGGGACCATCGTGAAGGCGGGCATGACCCAGGGCGTGATCCGCCAGTAGTACCGCCCCTCCTCGGCGTTGCGCCGGGCGCCCACGAACAGACCCCCCTCGCTGTCGGCGACCTCGAAGAAGGGTTTGGTGTCGTTCAGGTTGTACTCGTTGCCCTTCGCGCCCTTGAACAGCGGGTCGGTCTTCAGGCCGCCGGAGTGCAGGAAGGTGACGTGGCTGGAGTCGATGCCGCCTTCGAAGGCCTGGAGCCAGTTGCACTGCTGCCAGCGCTTGGAGGTGTAGGTCTGCTCGGCCGGGACGTGGACCCACTCGAACTCCGGGAGCGGGGGCCGGGTGGCCGCGTCTCCCATGTGGGTCCACAGCACGTCGCCTATCTTCACCAGGGGGTACGACGTCAACTGGACGTTCTGGCAGAAGCTGCTGTTGTCGGCCTCCGAGGGGACCTCGATGCACTGGCCGGTCACGTCGTACTTCCAGCCGTGGTACGGGCAGCGCAGGCCGGATCCCTCGTTGCGGCCGAACCACAGGGAGGCGCCGCGGTGGGCGCAGAACTCGTCGATGAGGCCGTAGCGCCCTTCGCTGTCGCGGAAGGCCACCATGCGTTCGGACAGAAGCTTGACGCGTACCGGCGGGCAGTCGTCCTCCGGGAGTTCCTCCGCGAGCAGCGCGGGAATCCAGTACTGGCGGAACAGTTCGCCCATCGGCGTCCCGGGTCCGGTCTGGGTGAGCAGCTCGTTGATGTCTTTTCTGAGCACGGCCATATCCCTTTCAGGTACTGACCCGCCGGCGGGTCGTGGACATCGGTGCTGAGCTCGGTGTGGAACGGTGCGTCGGCCGCCCGGGGCTCACGGCTGTTCCGGGGGGATGTCAACGGTGATCCCGTCGAGTTCCCGGGTGAGACGGATCTGGCACGACAGACGGCTGGTCTCCCGGCGCTCGGCCACGGCCAAGTCGAGCAGGTCGTCCTCCATGTCGCCCGGCGGTCCGACCAGCGGAGCGAACTCCTCACGCACCCACACATGGCAGGTGGCGCAGGACTGGTTGCCGCCGCATTCGGCGACGATCCCGGGAACACCGTTCTTCACCGCGGCCGCCATGACCGAGTCCCCGACCGTCGCATCGACGGTGTACTCGGGACCGTCGCTGCCGACGAAGATCACCTTGGGCAAGGTCCCTGTTTCCTCTCGCGATCGGCGGAATCCACTGCGAACGGGCATGCCGTTGGGGCCGCACTCCGTTCGGTGGTCTGTCCATTAGACCAGAATGCTGAAAGAGGGAACAAGAGACGGGACGAGGGATCACAATCGGCGGCATGGGAACACTGATCCTGCTTCGCCACGGCGAGAGCGCATGGAACGCCAGGCAGCTGTTCACCGGCTGGACCGATGTCGGCCTGACCTCACACGGAGAACAACAGGCCGCAGGGTGCGGCGAGTTGCTGCGCGAGGCGGGTCTCGTGCCCGACGCGGTGCACAGCTCGGTCCTGACCCGGGCGGTGCGAACCGCCGACCTGGTCGCGGGGGGCGCCGGCGCCCACGGGGCGCGGATCACCGCCCACTGGCGGCTCAACGAACGCCACTACGGAGCCTTGCAGGGCCGGGAGAAGAGCGACGTCCTGAAGGAGTTCGGCGAGGAGCGCTTCCGGCTCTGGCGCCGCTCCTACGACGCAGCCCCGCCGCCGGTCGCCGAAGGCGCCCCGGGAGACGTCTCGGACGACCCGCGCTACGCGGACGTACCCCGTTCCCTTCTGCCGCGCACGGAGTCGCTCGCAGACGTCACGGCCCGGCTGCTGCCGTACTGGCACCAGGCCGTCGTACCGGATCTGCGCGCGGGCCGCACCACGTTGCTCGTCGCGCACAGCAACTCGCTGCGGGCCCTTGTCGCCCACCTGGACCGGATGAGCCGCGAGGAGGTGCCAAGCCTGAACATCCCCACCGCCATGCCGCTGCGGTACGACCTCGGCGAGGACCTGAAACCGCTCGTCCGGGGCGGCCGCTACCTGGAACCCGCGGCCGCCGTTGCGGCGGCCACGGAAGTGGCCGCAGAGGGATTCCGATCATCGCGCACGACTCGTTGACGCCCTCCAGTAGTGGACTTATGGTTCTACCAATCCACACCCCCTATTTCCCTGTCAGCGCACGTCATGTCGCAAGAGCCGACCAGGAAGGGCCGCCGAATGGCCAAGGATGCGCTCGTCAACGACTCCCTGGCGGCGAAGTTCGCCACGGAGAAGGAATCCCCCTACACCCGCTGGGTCGCCGCCGAAGGACTCGACATCATCGCGGCCCACTACATCCCCGATCTGCGTACCGTCGAGCTGAAGACGTGGGAACGACGCGGCGGCCGGGGCGTCTTCATCAACCACGAGGCCACCCGCACCTCCAACGACTGCTACGTCTGCGAGATCCCGGCCGGCGGTGCACTCGCCCCCCAGCGGCAGCTGTTCGAGGAGATGATCCTGGTCCTCGACGGCCAGGGGTCGACGAAGGTATGGAACGACTCCGGCGCCGAGGTGACCTTCGAGTGGCAGGCCGGATCGATCTTCGCCATTCCGCTCAACGCCCATCACCAGCACTTCAACGGGTCCGGCCGCAAGGCGGCGCGCTTCGTCTCCTCGACGAACCTGCCTCCCGTCATCAACCTCTACGGCGACCCGGACTTCGTCTTCAACACCCCGAGGGACTTCCCGGACCGCTTCGACGGCGAGCCCGACTACTTCTCCCCCAGGGGCGAGCAGAAGGGCCTGCTGCTCGACACGAACTTCGTCGCGGACGCGGTCAACCTTCCACTGATCGAGGCGAAGGAGCGGGGCGCGGGTGGTGGACACATCCGCTTCGCGATGGCCAAGGGGTCGATGAACAGCCACATCTCACAGTTTCCGACCGCGACGTACAAGAAGGGCCACCGGCACGGACCCGGCGCCCATGTCATCATCCTCTCCGGCGAGGGCTACAGCCTCATGTGGCCGGAGGGCGAGGAGCCCCGCCGCTACGAGTGGGGGCCGGGCGCGTTGATCGTCCCGCCGAACATGTGGTTCCACCAGCACTTCAACACCGGCACTGAGCCGAGTCGTTATCTGGCCTTCAAGCACGAGGTCGTGTCCGTACGCAACGCGCAGGGCGTGCCGAAGGCCTGGATCAGCCGGCGCGTCGGCGGCGACCAGATCGACTACGCAGACGAGTCGTCCTATGTGCGTGAGACGTTCCGGGAGGCCCTGGCCAAGCACGGGATGGAGCCCAGGATGGACGCCGTCTACGAAGCGGAGCTCGCCACGCTCCCGCCGAGCCCGGAGCAGTCGGCCACCGTCTGACACAGGAAGTTGAGGAGCGGGAACCGTGCGGCACGCCGAAGACCACAACCATGACGACGGGGTGCGCACGGTTCATTCGGCGTACCTCCCCGACCACGACCATGTGCACGACGACGACGTGGCCGGGGCGCTCGAGGACAACCCGATCTGGCAGCAGGACAACGTCACCCTGCACAGCGTGGGCATCGACATCGGGTCCTCCGGCACCCAGGTCGTCTTCTCCCGCCTGCATCTACGGCGCATCGGCGAGGATCTGACGAGCCGGTACCTCGTGGTGCGGCGGGAGACCCTCCACCGCTCCCCGGTGGAACTCACGCCCTACGCGAGCGACGAGTACATCGACGCCGAGGCCCTCGGCGCGATCATCGACGTGGCGTACAAGGAGGCGGCCGTCGATCCGGCCGACGTCGACACCGGTGTCGTGATCCTCACCGGCGAGGCATTGCGCCGGCGCAACGCGGAGGCGATCGCCGCCGTCCTCGCCGAGCACGGGGGCGAGCTCGTCAACGCGAGCGCGGGCCACCACATGGAGGCCATGCTGGCCGCCTACGGATCGGGCGCCGCCAAGGCGTCGTACGACACCGGGCAACGCATCCTCAACGTCGACATCGGAGGCGGGACCACCAAGCTCGCCGTGCTGGACCGGGGACGGGTCATAGCCACCGCCGCCGTGCACATCGGCGGCAGACTCCAGGTGGTCGACGCCGCGGGACGTATCGTCCGGCTCGATCCGGCCGGCCGTGTGCACGCCGAGCGGGCCGGGTTCGCGGACTGGACGCACGGTGACACCGTCCGGGGCGAGGAACTGGACCGCGTGGCCGAGGCGATGGCGGACACGCTGGTCGAGGCCCTCACCGCGGCGGCGCCCAGCTCACGCGTCCGGGCCCTCTTCCTCACCGAGCCGCTGCCCGAACTCGCCCCGGTCGACGGGGTGATGTTTTCGGGCGGGGTCGCCGAGTACGTCTACGACAGGGAGCGTACGGACTTCGGAGACCTTGGTCGCCGCCTGGGACGCGCGCTGCGCCGGCGGCTGGACGACGGTGCGCTGCCGTATCCCTTGCTTCCGCCGGGCGAGTGCATCCGCGCGACGGCGGTGGGCGCATCGGAGTACAGCGTCCAGCTCAGCGGCAACACCGGCTTCATCTCCGACCCCGACGCATTGCTGCCGCGTCGCAACCTGCAGGTGCTCAGACCGGCATACGAACTCGGCGAGAGGGTCGACAGCGTTGCGGTCGAGTCGGCGGTCCGCCGGCATCTGGTCGCCCTGGATGTCGCGCAGACGGGTGCGGACATCGCCCTCGCCCTGACGTGGAGCGGGCCGCCGAGCTACGACCGGCTGCTGCCCTTCGCACGCAGCATCCGGGACGCGCTCGCCGAACGGTTCGCGCAGGGAAGGCCGTTGTACGTCGTGCTCGACGGCGATGTCGCACTCACACTCGGCCGGCTGTTGCGGGACGAGCTGGACGTCACCGCCGATCTGCTCGTGATCGACGGGCTGAGCCTGCGGGACTTCGACTACGTCGACATCGGACGGGTGCGCTTCCCGTCCCGCACGGTGCCGGTCACGATCAAGTCGCTCGTCTTCGGACAAAATCCCGACCGACCTCCTGCCTTCCCCTGACACAGAGCCCAGGGGTGTGAACCCCTCGCCCCTGGGCCGTAACAATAACGTAAAGCTCTTGTCCGATGGTTAGACCATAAGACCGACCCTGCAGTTTTATGCAGGGACCCGGCACTCGGACGGACGCGAACCGCAGCCGCACGCCGTCGCGCCGACGACTCACCACCCGCCGTCGGCACGACCGCACCGCTCCCCCACACTCTGTGCCCTTCCCGTCCGCCCTGGAGCCATCCGCCTCGTCTAAGGAGTGTGCGATGCGTCAAGGTGCTCTCCCCGTCGGCCTTCTGGTCGGCGGCCTCCTTCTCACCGGCTGCGGCGCCTCGCCGACGACGGGAACCGCCGGCTCCGCCGCCGACAAGAACCCCTACGCCGCGTACGAGTCCCTCACCGGCAAGGAGCGCACGGACAAGCTCCTCGCCGACGCCAAGAGCGAGGGCGGCGTATTGGACCTGTACACCTCCAACACCGACATCCAGGACCTCGTCGACGGGTTCCAGAAGGCCTACCCGGGAATCAAGGTCCACGCCTTCCGCGCCAACTCCGAGACAGTGCTGCAGCGTGCACTGCAGGAGAACCAGGCGAACAAGCCACAGAACGACGTCATGGACACCAACGACCTCGAACTGCGTGCCTTGGACGGCCAGCACCTGCTCCACGCCTACGAGGGACCCGCCGAAGCCGGTCTGAAGGACGCCGCGAAGAGCCTCGGCGGATGGACGGCCGAACGGTTCAACGCCTTCGTGGTCGGCTGGAACACCGACCAGGTCACGGCGGGCCAGGAACCGAAGGACTTCGCCGACTTCGCCGACCCGAAGTGGAAGGGCAAGCTCTCCGTCGAGGTCGGCGACTGGGACTGGTACGCGTCGATGCACACGTACCTGACCGAGGAGAAGGGCATGAGCCCCTCCGCCGTGGACACCCTGTTCAAGAAGATCGCCGCCAACGTCAAGGTCGTCAAGGGCCACACTGTGCAGGGTGAATTGCTCAGCGCCGGCCAGTTCGCCGTGGCCCTCTCGGTCTACAGCCACACCGTCGACAAGGCGGCCAAAAAGGGCGCGCCCGTGGCCTGGCGGCCCGCCGTCGAGCCGGTGATCCTCCGCCCCAACGGCGTGGCGCTCATGGCCCGCCCACGTCACCCGGCCGCTGCCCTGCTGTGGACCGACTGGGTGCTCACCGAGGGCCAGAAGATCATCGCCGAGTCGCTGCGGATCCCGGCTGCCAAGAGCGTGCCCGGCTACAAGGACCCGATCCCGGCCGGCACCACCACCTACAGCCTCTCGAAGACCGCCGAGACCGACACCAAGAAGTGGAACACCGCCTACGACGCGCTGCTGCGTGGCGTCCCCACGGCGGGCTGACCGCACTCCCCCTTCACGCCCTTCTCCAGGAGAGCACCGCATGAGGACCCGTAACACCACCCTCGCCCTGGCCGGACTACTGGTCGCGGCCGCCACCACCGGATGCGGCAGCGCCGTCACCACGGCGTCCAACGCCAAGGCGGACGGCACCTACGCGCAGATCGCCGCCCTCCCCAAGGACCAACAGGTCGCCAAAGCCAAGGAGCTCGCCCAGAAAGAGGGCAGAACTCTCTCCCTCTACACCTCGATGACCGCGGACATCGCGACCCCGGTCGCGCAGGCCTTCGAGAAGCAGTACGGCATCCACGTCAGCGTCTTCCGCGGCAACTCCGAGACCGTCCTGCAGCGGGCCCTGCAGGAGGCGCAGGCCGGCAAGGCCGGCGCTGACACGGTGGAGACCAACTTCCTGGAGATGACGGCCCTTTCCGACAACAACCTCCTGGCGGACTTCAACGGCTCCGCGCTCGACCAGGTGGAGTCGGCCGGCAAGTTCACCCACTGGACGGCGAGCCGGCTCAACGTCTTCCAGCCTGCGTGGAACACCGACCTGATCAAGCCCGCCGACGAGCCGCACAGCTGGGAGGATCTCGCCCTGCCCAAGTACAAGGGCAAGCTCACCCTCGAGGTCAGCGACAGCGACTGGTTCGAGAACGTCACCCAGTACTGGCTGGATCACGGCAAGTCGCAGGCCCAGGTGGACGCGCTGTGGAAGGGCATCGTCGCCAACTCCAAGGTGTCCAAGGGGCACACGACGATGATGCAGTTCCTCTCCGCCGGCCAGTCGCCGATGGAGGCGATGAACTACACCTACATCACGGACCGCGCCGCCGAGAAGGGCGCCCCCGTCACCCACCTGCCCCAGGGCGGGGTGTCGAAGATACCCGCCTTCGCCCGGCCCAACGGCGTCGGCATGATCAAGAACGCGCAGCATCCGGCCGGCGCCTGGCTCTTCTACAACTGGCTGCTGACCGACGGCCAGAAGGAACTCGTCAAGCTCGGGCTCACGCCGTCGACGAAGGTCCCCGGGGACAAGAGCCTCAACGGCCTCACCCTCGTCCCCTTCGACGTCAAGGGCCTCAGCAAGGACGACGGCTCCTGGGACAAGAAGTACGACGCGCTGCTGCGCGGCGCCGCCACGACGGGGAGCTGACCACCGATGACCCTCGCACCCACGTCCACGACCGCCCGGGACGACGGCCCCGAAGCCCGTCCCGGACGCACACCACAGCCCGCGGAGGACCGCAGGGCGCACCGGCTGCTGCGCCTGCTGCGGCGCCCGCTGTCTCTGCAGGGCCTGCTGGTCGGCGGCGCCGTCGTCGTGGTCGGATACCTGGCGATCGTGCCCCTGGGCTACCTGGTCCACGACACCTTCCTCAGCGCCGACGGCAGCGGCCTCTCCTTCAACGCGTTCGCACGTGCCTACGGCGGCAATTCGCAGTCCGGCGAGATGATGCTGAACTCGCTGTGGTTCGCCCTCGGTTCGGCCGCCCTCGCGCTCGTCCTCGGCACGGCCCTGGCGTATGTGCAAGTACGGACGGACACCCCGTTCAAGGGGCTGTTCTTCGCGGCGTCGCTCGTGCCGCTCATCGTGCCGGGCATCCTGTACGCCACCTCGTGGATCTTCCTCGGTGATCCATCGAGCGGGCTTCTCAACTCACTCGTCTTCAAGCCCCTGTTCGGCTCCTCCCCGGTCAACATCTACAGCGTCTGGGGCATGATCTGGGTGCAGGGGCTGCACCTCGCGCCGGTGGCGTTCCTGCTGATGGTGGCCGCCTTCCGGGCGATGGATCCCTCGCTGGAGGAATCCGCCGCCATGTCGGGGGCGAACCGCCTCACGGTTCTGCGCCGGGTCACGGTTCCGCTCCTGCGGCCCGCCATGATCTCCGCGGCACTGCTGATGTTCGTGCAGTCCCTGGAAAGCTTCGAGGTGCCGGGACTGCTCGGACTGCAGAACGGCGTCTATGTGTTCACGAGCCGGATCTACTTCGTCCTGCGGGCCTACCCCATCGACTACGGAGCCGCCGGCGCCTACGCCATCGGACTGCTGGTCATCGCGGCGGTCGGCGTACTGGTCTCCAGCTGGCTCCAGCGCTCCTCGCGCAACTTCCAGACGGTGACGGGCAAGGCGTTCCGGCCGCGCCCGGTCGAGCTGGGCCGGGCGCGGCCGTTCGTGGGCGCCGGAGTGATCCTCTACTTCCTGCTCACAGTGGTCCTGCCGGTCGCCGTCCTCGTGTACGCCTCGCTGCTCAAGTACTACGCCGCACCGACCCGCAAGACCCTCAGCCAGATGAGCTTCGCCAACTACCGTGCCGTCTTCGACATGCCGCTGGCGTTCACGGCGCTTAAGAACTCGCTCATCGTGGGCGTGGGCGCCGCGACAGCGGTGATGCTCCTGACCGCGATCGTCTCCTGGGTGGTCCTGCGCACCAGGGCCCCCGGGCGACGGCTGCTCGACCTGCTGGCCTTCACCCCCATCGTGATCCCCGGTCTCGTGCTCGGTCTCGCGCTGTCGTTCGTCTATCTGCGGATGTCGCTGCCGATCTACGGCACGCTGCTCATCCTCCTGGTGTCGTACTGCACGCGTTACCTGCCGTACGGCATGCGGTACTCCTCGTCCGCGATGGCACAGATGTCACCCGAGCTCGAGGAGTCGGCGGCGGTGTCCGGCGCCTCGTGGTTCCAGACCTTCCGCCGTGTGCTGCTGCCGCTGATGAGCGGCGGCATCCTGGCCGGCTGGGTCTACATCCTCGTCGTGTCCTTCCGTGAGCTGTCCAGCACGATCCTCCTGTACAGCCCCGGCAAAGAGGTGCTGTCGGTGCTGATCTGGGAGCAGTTCGAGAACGGCCAGTTCACCACCCTGGCCGCCCTGGGCGTCTGCATGGTCGTCCTGCTCGTCGTCCTCGTCTCCATTGCCTACCGCCTGGGTGCCCGTTTCGGGCTGCAGAGCGACTCCGCGAACTGATCGAAGGGACCTTCAGCAATGTTGACGGTCGAATCCCTCAAGAAGAGCTACGACGACACAGCCGGGCGTTCCTCCGGCCGGCGATCCGACGCGGGGACGCGTGTGTTCGCCGTCGGCGGGGTCGACTTCGAGGTGCACGACGGCGAGTTGTTCACGCTGCTCGGCCCCTCCGGCTGCGGAAAGACCACCACCCTGCGCTCCGTCGCGGGCCTGGAACGCCCGACGGAGGGCCGGGTGACACTCGGCGGGCGCGTGCTGTTCGACTCCAAGCACGGTGTCAACATGCGCGCCAACCAGCGCGGACTCGGCATGGTCTTCCAGTCGTACGCCATCTGGCCGCACATGTCGGTCTTCAAGAACGTGTCGTTCCCGCTGGACGTGATGCCCCGCGCCAAGCGCCCCGGCCGCAAGGAGATCGAGGACCGTGTCGGCCAGGTCCTCGAAGTCACCGAGCTCGGCGCCTACGCGGCCCGGGCCGCCACCAAGCTCTCCGGCGGCCAGCAGCAGCGACTGGCCCTGGCCCGCGCCCTGGTGACCAGGCCCGAGCTGATGCTGCTGGACGAACCGCTGTCCAATCTGGACGCCAAGCTGCGCGAGACGATGCGGTTCGAACTCAAGCGCCTGCAGCGGGAGCTGAATCTCACCGCGATCTACGTCACGCACGACCAGTCCGAGGCGCTGGTGATGTCGAACCGCATCGCGGTGATGAACCAGGGCCGCATCGAACAGATCGGCAAGCCCCGCGAGATCTACACCAAGCCGGCCACGCGGTTCGTCGCCGAGTTCATCGGCACCTCCAACTTCATGGAGGCGAAGGTCGTCTCGGTCTCGGGCGGTGAGGTGCAGGTGGACGCGGCACAGGGGCGCCTCGTGGCACATGGGGTGGAGGCGCCGCCCGCGGTCGGTGACACGGTGCTCATCTCGATCCGGCCCGAGTGCGTCGATCTGTCCCGTGAGCGGCGGGGCGATGTGCCCAACGAGTGGTCGGGTACGGTCCTCACCCGCGCCTTCATGGGCGACGTCGTGGACCACATCGTGGGTGTGGGCGATCTGGAGGTCCGCAACCGTTCCAATCCCAACCTGTCGATCCCGCCGGGAACCGAAGTGCACTTCTCGGTCGCCCCGGACAAGGTGACCCTCGTCCCGGTCGACTGACCGATGGCGATACCCGAAGTACTGCGCAACCGGGACTTCGACCTCTACTGGGGCGGCGTCGTCTTCTCCCAGATCGGGA
This sequence comes from Streptomyces sp. CA-106110, assembly GCF_050936285.1. Classification (NCBI taxonomy): domain Bacteria; kingdom Bacillati; phylum Actinomycetota; class Actinomycetes; order Kitasatosporales; family Streptomycetaceae; genus Streptomyces; species Streptomyces sp. CA-106110. The sequence goes on from NZ_JBNJNB010000001.1 coordinate 242,182, forward strand.
CCAGGGGCGCCGTCGCCGCCAACCTCTACCAGGTCTACCAGCTCACCGGCTCGACCGCGCAGGTGGGACTCGTCGGTCTCGCCCAGGCGGTGGCCCTGCTGGTGCTGTCGCCGGTCGGCGGGATCTACGCCGACCGACTGGACCGCCGACGCCTGCTCCAGGTCACTCAGGGCGTCGCACTGCTGGTGTCGGCGGCCCTCGCCGCGATCACCCTGGCGGGCGCCGCCACGGTGTGGTCGGTCGTGGTCTCGTCGCTGCTGGCGACGGCGGCCGCGACGTTCGACCAGCCCGCGCGGCAGGCGCTGATCCCGGCGATGGTGCCGCGCGAACGTCTCGTCGAGGCGTTCGCGCTGCTCAACCCGTCTCGGGAACTGGCCATTTTGGTGGGCCCCGCGTTCGCGGGTGTGCTGATCGCCGTCGGCGGCCCGGGGGCGGTGTACGTCTTCGACGCCGTCACCTACGCCGCTCTCGTCGCCGTCCTCGCCCTGCTGCGGGTGCCTCCACTGGCGGGCGGCGGCGAGCGGCGGTCCCTGCTGGGAAGCCTGCGCGAGGGCGTGCGCTACGTGGCGGAACGGCCCGTGGTCTGGCAGTTGATGGGCCTGGACATGACCGCCACGGTGTTCGGCGCCTACCGGGTGCTGCTGCCCGCCTTCGCCGCGGACGTCCTGCATGTGGGCGCCACCGGCTACGGACTGCTGTCCGCGGCCCCCTCGGCAGGCGCGCTGATCGGCTCGGTATGGGTGTTCCGGCTGGTGCGCACGGCACGCGCCGGCAGGATCGTGCTCTGGGGCACGGCGGCGTACGGCCTGGCCGTGGTGGGCCTGGCCCAGTCGCGCACCTTCCCGGTGGCGATCGCCATGGCCCTCGCCCTGGGGGCGGCGGACGCGGTCGCGACCACCGTCCGCCATGCCGCGGTCCAGGTGGAGACGCCGGACGAGCTGCGCGGCCGGGTCTCCGCCATCTACCAGATGTGTTCGCGCGGCGGTCCGGCGATCGGCGATTCGGTGATGGGCCTGGCCGCCGGCGCGCTCGGCCCGGTTCTGGCACTGACCCTCGGCGGTCTGGTCCCTGCCGCCGTGTCGGGCGCGAGCGCGGCCCGCAGCCGCACGGTACGCGAGTACAGCGTCCCCACAGCCCAGCCGGCCACCTCCTGATCCTCCGACTCCGTGTGCATTTCGTCCTGTTGGGAGACACGCTTGAGTACGCACACCACGACCGAGGTCACTCACTACCACGTACAGAAGCGCCGACGAGCCGCCTTCATCGAGGAGTGGCGGAAGAACCAACGCACCGTCGTCGCCCTCGAGGACGTCAAGATGCACCCCACCGAGCGGGGCAGCCGCGTGGGCGTCTACGTCGGAGCCGACGGTGACCGGCCCACCCGAACCATGGACGCTCTGGCCCATGAACTGGACTCAGGGACCGTGACGACGCTGCACCGGCACTCATGGGACGCCATGGTGTTCGTGGTGGCCGGCCGGGGCTGGACCGAGATCGACGGCAAGCGCATCGACTGGGGGCCGGGCGACTCGCTGCACCTGCCTGCCTGGTCCTGGCACCGCAGCGGCAACGAGGGCGAGACCACAACGCGCTACCTCACCTTCTCCAGCGCGCCGCTGCTGGAGACGATGGGCATGGCCGTCCTCGAGGACGCGGGCCACACCCCCGTGTCCGAACTGCCGCCGCGCCCGCCGTTCTCGCCGGGCCGTGACGGTGCCGACCCGTACGCGACGCGGCTGCGGCGACTCGCCCGCGACCAGGAGGCACGCCGCTCGGGCCGACTGCACACCAGCTGGGACGAGCTGGAGCTGCGCAACACCCCGCGCGGCACGCGCACCACGTTCCTGCTGGACCGCGCCATCGGCTACCAGGCCTCCGGCATCACGATGGCGATGTTCGAGATCGCTCCGGGCCGGGCCCAGTCGATGCACCGGCATCCCGGCGAGGCGTGGCTGTATGTCGTCGAGGGTAGCGGCGAGAGCTATCTGGGCACCGAGCCGGAAGGCGTCGAGCGGCACCCCTGGAAGAAAGGCGACATCATCGTCGTCGACCACTTCCTGTGGCACCAGCACATCAACTCCGCAACGGACCGCACGGCCAAGGTGGTGCGGATCCATATGTTCGACAGTCTGCTGGAGACGATGCGCGCCCTGTGCGATCCGCTGGTGCTGTTCGAAGAGCCGCCGGAGCACATCCGGGACGCGCAGGCCGGTGACCCCACGACCGTCCAGTGGCCGGCGCTCACGCGCCCCACCTGGCCTTGAAGGCTCCCCTCCCTGAAGGGAGGGGATTCTCCACCCTCCAGGGCTGCGGGGATTTACGGCTCAGGCTGCCTCTGGGTCCACCGGACCAAGAGGTCTTACGCCCTCAGCACCGTCCGGGTTCCAACCTGCCCGGACCAGCATCACGCGGGCGGAGTTCTTATCCCTGGGGGACACAGCTCCGCACACGGTGCAGGCATACGTTCTCATCGAGAGAGGGAGTGCGTGCTTGGTTCTCGCTCCGCACTGCGCACAGTCCATCGTGGTGTGCGCCGGGTGCACCAGACGGACGTCTCGCGCGTGCTTGCGGCCCATCTCGACCAGGGCACGCTTCGTCGCCGCGATGGCGGCATCCGCCGCCTTGCGGGCCATGGTGGTCTTCGCGAGGAACTTCGGCCGGAAGTCCTCCACCGCAACCCCGTCATGACCGCGCATCACACCCTTGGCCCACTTGCGGCCGGTGTCCTCCCGCTGCCGAGCCACCTTCTTGTTCAGCTTCGCGGCCTGTGCCTGCGCCTGCCGGTAGCCGGCGGATGCGGGCTGTCCCTTCGGCCGGCGCCGCCGGGCCATCATCCGCTGGTACTTCGCAAGCCGCTGCGCGGCCCGCCTGCCGTGCTCGGCGTTCGGGAGGTCGTAGGCGTCATCGGTGGTGGTGGCGGTCTCCTTCACACCCCAGTCCACGCCCAGGAAGCGGCCGGTCTCAGAGAGCGGCTTAACCTGAGCCGGGAGGACGAAGGACGCGTGCCAGTGGCCGAGGCTGTCCTGGTACACGCGCACACTGGACGGATCCGCGGGCAGCTCCCGCGATCACACCACGCTCACCACGATCCCGCCCGCAAGGTGCAAACGACCGTCCTTGATACGAAAGCCGCGCCGGGTGTAGTTCAGGCTCGGCCGCGCCTCCCGCTTCTTCTTCCACCTGGGCATCCCGGCCCGGCGATGCGTCGCAACCCGGTCCCTGAGGTCCTTGAGGGCCTTGGCGCGGGACGTGGCGAAGTCGCGTATCACCTGCTGCTGAGGCACGCTCGCGCCCTCACCCAGCCACGGCATCCCCCTGCGGGCCTCGGTCAGCATCTTGTCGAGCTGAGCCGGACCACACGTCAGCTTCTCACCGCCCGCTTTGCTCCGCACGTGGACCTGCTTGGACTTGGCCACGCATTCGTTCCAGATCCAGCGGCAGCGATGCCACTCGGCTTCGAGCCCGCGCCTGGCCGTGTTCGACAGGCGCACACGGAAGGTGTACCGGGCATGCCCGCTGTCCTTCGCGGTCGCTTCTGTCGTCATACATCCGAACCTACCCGGGAGGACTGACAGTTGAGAGTTCTCGATCATCGTGGGCGACAGCACCGCCGCACGGGGTCGACACCGGATCGCCCTGACGGCGATCCGGCTATCCCCGCCCTGCTCCGCAAGAGCACGATTCCTCCCTGGCCTGAAGGCTGGCGCATCCTCGGGGGAACCCGGTGAACGGGGGCCGCAAGCGGTGAGCACTGCATTGCCGCACGGCGTGGCCGGGATCCATGCGCTGCCCGCCGACCACCATGACGGACCGTGGGACTCGGTGATCATCGACCCACGCGTCAAGGAGAGGCTGCTCGCGACCGCCGTTCTCGTGCTCAGGCACGGGCGGCGGCTCGCGGGTTCGCCCGTGGCGCCGCACGGTCTGGTCGTGCTGGCCGGACCGCCCGGCACCGGCAAGACGACGCTGGCCCAGGGGCTCGCGCAGGCCGCCGCCCGCACTCTGGCCCCGCACGGTGCGACGACGCTCGTCGAGGTCGATCCGCATGCCTTCCCCAGCGAGATGCTGGGCGAGAGCCAGCGCGCCGTCTCACGGCTGTTCCGCGAGACGCTCCCGGAGCTGGCCGCACGCCGGCCCCACACCCTGGTCCTCGTCGACGAGGTCGAGGCGCTCGCGGTTCGGCGCCACGCTGCGTCCTTCGACACCAACCCGGTCGATGTCCACCGGGCCACCGACGCCGTGCTCAGTGGTCTGGACTCGTTGCGGGCGCAGCGCCCCGGCACCCTGCTCGTCGTCACGACGAACTTCGCCGAGGCCGTCGACGAGGCGTTCCTCTCGCGCGCCGACCTCGTCGTGCACACCGAACTGCCCGACGATTCGGTGGTCCCGCTGATCGTGGCCGACTCGCTGCGCGGGCTGGCGGCGCAGTGGCCCGAACTGGCCACGCTGGCCGAGGACACGGCCGTGCACCAGCGGGTGGGCAAGCTGCTGACCGGTCTGGACGGCCGCCGGATCCGCAAAACCGTGCACGGGGCACTGGCACTGCGCCTCGAAACGGCCCGGGAGCCAGCCCTGTTGAGCGTCGACGACCTCGTCACCGCCGCGGAGGAGGCCGCGTCGGCGCGCCCGTGACAGGCACGCGCTAGGGATGACTTCGGCCCCACACCCAGTGACTGAGCGGGTGTGGGGCCGAAGTGTTCCGGTCCGTCAGGCGTTCTGCCCGGCGTGGTACTCGGGAGCGTCCTCCATGAAGTGCACCGTGTCGTACCCGAGGTGCTTGAAGACGCGGTTCTGCGCCGACAGCAGTCGCAGCGGCGTGCCGTCGTAGGAGAAGAGCTGGCACACGTGGTTCTGCGGCACATACAGCGTGTCGCCCTTGGTGATCTCGTGTCGGGTCGGCTCCAGGGCGACCCGCGCGTAGTACTTCTCGGCGATCTCCGCCTCGACCTCCCACTGGAGGGCGTACCCGCTGCCGTCGAGGACGTAGTACACCTCGTCGGCCATCTTCCAGTACTTGCCCGAGCGACTGCCGGCGGGGATGTCGAGCTCGAAGGCGTCGATGGAGAAGATGCGGGCGTCGGTGCGTTCCGGTGAGGACATCACCCGGACGCGGCCGAGCGGGGTGTTCTCCCAGGTGGTGTCGGCCAGGGAGATGACCTTCTTACGATCTGTGACGCCGGATGTCCAGATCCGGGACCAGTCCTCACGGGGCCCGAACTCGGCCTCGCGCTCGACCGGGCCGCTGCGGCCCTGCTGCCACAGGCCCATGAACATCCAGGTGCTCTTGGCCTTCACCACCAGGGCGGTGGCCGTCTCGTCGTAGGGGTTGAAGTGGCGGTGTACCGAGTCGGCGTGGACGAAGACGAGGTCGTCCTTGGTCCAGTCGTAGCGCTGGTCGTCGTGGATCTCGTAGCCCCGGCCCTGGAGGATGTAGAAGGCCGCCTCGTTCTGGTGTCCGTGCCCGTGGTTGCTTGACTCGGGCGGCAGTTCGACGAAGTGGACCTGGATCGTCTGGGTGAGGAAGTCCTCGTCCCCGGGTCCGACCCGCCACCACGTCCGGGACTTCTCGCTGTCGCCCGAGTGCGCCACCTTCGCGTCGTCGACGACCACGGAGTCGTCGCGGACCCGCTGGACGGCGAGCTGTCTGCGGCGGTACTCACCGAGCCCGTACGTCTCCGAGGTCAGGCCGCGGACGAAGACTCGTCCCTTCTTGCCCATGGTGCCTCCTGTGATGGCCGAAGCCTTTCAATCGCCTTATGGTCTAACCATAATGCCTTCACGGGGAGCACAAAAGAGCCCCGGGCCCAACAGGACCCGGGGCATGGCACTTTCGGGATCACCTGCGCCGGCCGTCGCCCTTCACTCTGGACGCGGTCCGCTGCAGGTGCGTACGCATGATCTCCGTCGCGGCCTCGGCATCACGCGCCGCGATCGCCTCGACGAACTTGCGATGCTCCTTCGATCCGCGGTGCCCCATTTGCGGCTCGATACTCTGCGCCTCACGCAGACTCATCAGCAGCGGGCCGTGGAAGGACTGGACGAGCATCTCGATCGCGCCGTTGTGCGTGCAGGCGGCGACGCGGGTATGGAAGTCCGCCGACATCTCCATGTCGTACCTGTCCTGCTTGACGGCCTCCGCATGCTCGTCGCACAGGGCGCGGAGCGCGTCGAGGTCCTCTTCGGTGGCTCGCTCGATGATGAGGGGCACGATGCCGAGCTCGAAGACGAGGCGGGCCTCGGTGACCTCGGTGGCGGTCAGCGGCGACAGCGACAGCAGGTCAGCGAGCCCCTCACCGACCCGCCGCGACGACGGCGCCGTCACGAACGCGCCGCCTCGGGCACCGAGCCGGATCTCGACGAGCCCGCTGGCCTCCAGGCTGCGCAGCGCCTCACGCACGGTCACACGGCTCACCCCGAACTGCGTGCACAGCTCGCGCTCACTGGGCAGCCGGTCACCGGGCTGCAGGCGCTCCTCCTTCAGGAGCATCCGAATCTGGTCGACGATCAGCTGCGAGACACGGCTCGAGGAGACCGTCTTGAACAGCCCCTCGGCCGGGGCGGCCGCCTTGACGGGGTTCTCGGCTCCGGTCTCAGCACGCTGAGCCTGGCTGGGTCGCGATGGCATGAGCGCATTGTCCCATGACCAGGAGCTTTATTGACGCCCTTCGTCGCAATGGCTTAAAGTCATACCAACAGGCCAATGGAGTGGACGCATCCAAGGGGTGGGCGAATCCAGGTGGAGTCCTACGAAGCCCTTCGTGAACGCGTCGCCGTCGCCTGCCGCGTACTCGCTGTCACCGGCCTCGTCGAGCACATCCTGGGCCACGTGAGCGCCCGGACCGGCCCGGACACCCTCCTGATCCGCGGACGCGGACCCGCTGAGCGCGGGCTCGCCTTCACGGTCGTCGACGACGTGCAGGAGGTCGGCCTCGACGGCACGGGCTCGGCCCCCTCCGGATGGAAGGCGCCGAGCGAACTGCCCATCCACACCGAGATTCTGCGCTCACGGCCGGAGGTCACGGCCGTGGTGCACGCCCATCCGCCCGCCGTGGTCGCCGCGTCCGTGGCTGACCTGCCCTGGCTTCCGCTCGTCGGCTCCTACGACATACCGGCGGCCCGGCTCGCCCACGACGGCATCCCCGTCTGGCCCCAGTCGGCCCTGATCCGCCGGCGTGACCTGGCCGAGAAGATGGCGGACTGCCTCGGGGACCGTCCTGTGGTCGTACTGCGGGGGCACGGACTCGTGGCCGTCGGCACCGGCGACCCCGCCCATGCCGTCGCGGAAGCCGTCACCCGGGCCCTGGCGGTGGACTCCCTGGCACGCATGACCCTGGCCGTGGCCGCCACCGCCGCGCCCCTGCGCCCGATTCCCGACGAGGACATCGAGGAACTGCCCGACCTCGGACCGGCGTTCAACGTGGCGGCGATGTGGCGCCACCTTGCGGCCCGCGCGGAGCACGAAGGCCCGAGCACACCCCTGCGCCCCTGAACGGCCCGCGTGACCAGCCCGGCCCCGGGCCCGCCCCCTCCCCGCACGGCCGAACGGAGGATCATGCTCGTCCTGAACAACGAGGTCACGGCCGCCGTGCTCACGATGCCCGACGTGGTAAGCGCTCTCGAGGAGTCGTACCGGGACCTGGCCGCCGGCATCGGCGTGTGCCGCCCGCGCATCGACCTGTCCCTGCCCGTGGACGACGAGCGCGTCTACCAGTGGGGGACGATGGAAGGCGGCTCGGCACGCAGCGGCTATGCGGCCATCCGGATGAAGTCGGACGTGCTCACCGAAGCCGGTCCCCCGGGCGGTCGCACCCAGGAGAAGTACTGCGTGCGCCCCGGGATGTTCTGCGGTCTGGTGCTCCTGCTGGACGCCCGCACCGGCGAGCCCGTCGCGCTGCTGAACGACGGGCTGCTGCAGCACCTGCGCGTGGGTGCCGACTCGGCCATCGGCGTGCGTCTCGGCGCCCGCGAGGACGCCCGCGTGCTGGGCCTGCTCGGCTCCGGCGGCATGGCGCGCAGCCACATCGAGGCCTTCCTCACCGTCCGCCCTCTGGAGCGGGTCCAGGTCTACAGCCCCACCCGGTCCCACCGCGAGCGCTTCGCCGCACAGATGCGGGAGTTGCACGGCGTGGAGGTGGTGGCGGTCGATGATCCCGAGACCGCCCATCACGGCGCCGACCTCGTGGCCGGCTGCACCGACGCGGTCGGCGACGTCGTCCTGGGCCGCCACCTGCGCCCGGGCACGCACGTCACCTGCATCGGCGGACGCCCCGATGCTCACGCTCGACAGCGCTTCGACGTGTGGCTGCGGCTCGGCAGTGCCAGCGTGCCCTCGTCGGCGCCCGACTGGGCCACCGACGACGAATACGTGACCTATCGGGCCCGCCCGGAAGCCGCCGTCTGGGACCACCACCAGCACGGCAGAGGATCGCGCCGGCCCCCCAGCGGGACACGGGTGGTCCGACTCGACGCCGTGCTGGCCGGGCGCGCCCGCGCGCGGGACGACGACCGGCAGGTGACGTTCTCCGAGCGCGGCAACATCCAGGGCGCCCAGTTCCACGCCCTCGCGGCGATCGTCTACGAGCGGGCCCGTGAGCGCGGCCTGGGCCACGAGATCCCCCGTGAGTGGCTGTTGCAGGACATCCGGGACTGACCGTTCCTGACTAAGGACTGAGCATGAGGTGCACGGGCTCAGTCGGACGCTCCGAACGGTGTTGGGCGTCCTGGTCTCCCGCGTCCGCGCCGCGTCTGGTCCCAGTGGATCGTGTCCGTGGTCCGGGGATGCGGGGGCGGGTTCCCTCACGCCCTGGGGCGCCGTGTCCGGCCTGGGCGGTCCGATGCTCCTGTCCATCGCTCTGGTGGGCAGAAGGCGGTGCCGTCCGTCGCCGGATGCGGTGCCCCAGGGCGCGCCTGCCGATCGCGATGCTCGCGCCATCGTGACGGCTGGGTTTCCTGGTCGTGTGGGTGAGGGGCTTTTGCCAGTGCTGGGCGCCCCACCTGCTGGTGTAGGCGGGGTCGACGGCGATGATGGGGATGCCGAGTTCGGCCGCCATGCTGACGAGCCGGGCCCGCAGCCTGGACACGGGCATGCCGGAGATCACCTGCCTGAACCGCTTCCTGCGCCCGTCCCTCTCCCGGGCTTTCTCCGCGCTGAAGTCGAGGTCTTCGACCGCGATCGACAGGCCGTGGCGTTCGGCCCAGTGCAGGAGCCGGATCAGTGCATTCGACGCAGGAGATTCTGCGTGCTTCGAGAGGGAATGCCAGACGTTGGGGCCCGGGCCTGAGTGAGGTGGCTCGGGCTGGGGGGAAGAGGGGGTACGCAGTTGATCAGGAGTTTGCGGTGGGGCCTGTCCGGCGTCCTTCTCAGCGCGGCGTTCTTCGGCTCGTGGGGGTTGTGCGCCCTGCTCTTCCCGGGACTTGGTCAGGACGTCGCGCTCTCGCTGGCTGGCCTGGCCACCGCGGTCGTGTCATTGCCGCTGGGGGTGTGGGCCGGCAACCAACGGCCTTCAGTGCGTGACGCGAGCAGACGGTTCAACCGCGGTCGCCTTGATACCAATGGGCGAGGTCAAGTGGTCGTTGGGGAGATCCCGCGTGAGCCTCCCGCCTATCAGCAACGGCTGGACCTTCGCCAACAACTGGTCGACATACGAGGGATCGCCGTCGTTACGGCCGTGACCGGCAGCCGTGGGATTGGAAAGACGCATCTGGCTGCGGGATTTGCGCGCCACTGCATCGCCCAGGGCTGGCCGCTTGTTGCGTGGATCGTCGCCGAGGACGAGAACCAGGCGATGGCCGGAATGGACAGGCTGGCCCGGGCACTGGGTCTGACCGCGCGCCAGGACGACTCGCTCACGGCCGCCCGCAAGGCTCGGGCCTGGCTGGAGGTCGACGCCGGGGCGCGCAGCCTGCTGGTCTTCGACAATGTGCCCGATCCGGAGGCCGTGCGACGGTGGCTGCCTGCAGCCGGGGCCGCCCACGTCATTGTGACCAGTACCAGCCATGCCTGCGAGGACCTTGGTACTCCGGTCAGGGTCGAGGCCTTCTCCCTTTCCGAGTCGGTCGCCTTTCTGCACCAGCGAACCGGTCTTGACGAGGATGCCGACGCCCAGGCACTAGCCGAGGAAGTCGGCTGTTTGCCCCTCGCGTTGGGGCAGGCTGCCGCGGCCATCCGGACTCAACGTCTTTCCTACCGGACGTTGCTGGAGCGCATCCAGAGCATGCCCATGGACAGGCTGCTGCTGACCAGCCCCGGCGACCACTATCCGGATGGCGCCGCCCAAGCCGTCCTGCTGGCCCTTCGCACCGTAGAGGACGCCGACCCGCTTGCCCGTACGCTGACCGGAGTCGTCATGGTGCTGTCGGCGGCGGGGACCTTCAGCCCGGTATCGGATCCGCCCCACACCAGGGTGTGGCCGCCCCCACCGACGAGCTCCGCGCACTCGCGGGTCGGCCGGGTGCAGCGCTCGTCGAGGTCACTGGCGGAGAGGAAGACACCGATGTTCATCAGACTGGGTATGCGCGCGTCCGCCCACACGTGCGGACCATTGTCCAGACAAAGGACCGGACCACTTCGCGCCGAACGATCAGGCGGACCCCTGGACGCCGCCACGACCCGGCCGCCGGCAGCCGCACAGTTGCACCGCGAAGCCCGAGCGCCACCTCGCATGCTCGGGGCGCCACCCTCGGGAACGGGTCAGTGCTCCAGCTCCGTAGACCGCGATCTTGCCTTGTCCGCAGAATTGGCCCGGGAATCTGTCATAGAAATGGACCATACTCCGGTGCCACTGGGTCCGTAGCGTTGCAGGCATGAACACGAACGAAGCACACGGAAGCCCGCAGCGCCTCCCCGAGCACACGCCCCGTCTGGACTAGGTGAAGCTCGCCCCGGAAGCCTTCAAGGCCATGATCCGCCTGGACACGGGACCGTGACGGTCTTCCTGCGGCCTATGGGCGCCTTCCTCGGGTGCAGCATCGTTCCCTATGTGCTGGCCCCAATGGTCCGCGGCGGGGATGGGGCTTGGACGCCTGGTGTGGGGCCTGCGGGCTCCCTCGTCGATCGGCTACGCCGCGATCGTGCCCGCACGTTCCTGGCAACCCGTGTGAGGTGCGGGTGACAGCAAGCGGGGCGTCACCGGACGGCGGTGTTGCTGCCGTCGCCGTCAGCCGACGGTCCGTTGACCGCACCCGGCCCCGACGGGGTCCCGCCGGAGCAGGTCTGAGGGGCCGAGACCACCGCCGCAGCCACCGGCGGGGGCGGTGTGAAAGGGCTGTGGCCTGCCGTGCCTGGCAGCTCGATCACCCCCTGCTCTGGACCTGTCCATCCACCAGACAGCCGGGCGCCTGGGCGGACCGCATCGCCGGGGGACATAGAAGGGAAGATCAGTGGGCAGTTCCGCAGAGACGGCAGTCTCCAAGGCTTCGACGGCTTTCGAGACAGTCGGCCCGGCGATAGCTCTCCTCGACGCGCAGGGGATGGTGGTCGGATGGTCTCAGGCCGCTCAGCGACTCGTGGGCTACTCGGCCGCGGAGGTGGTGGGGCGGTCCGCCGGTGCCCTGTTGGTGGCCACTGACGACCGAGCGAAGGCTTCACACGCCGCACAAGAGAGCACCCTCCGGGGCCGCTGGTCCGACCTCGCGCAGGTCCGCCACCGCAACGGCCGCATCATCGACTTGCGCCTGTGCGTGTCATCACTGTCCGGGAAGGACGGCCGAGACTGGTGGGTGGTCTGGGCGACCGACAAGGCCTCGCTTCCCCCGTGGCAGGCCGAGCCGCTCCTCGCTACGCTGCCGCTGCCGAGCCGCCTGCCGATCGGTGTCGTCATACGGGACACGCACCTGCGCTGCATCCAGGTGAACGACATCCAGGGCTCCAAGGACGGCATCCCTCCCCCCCAGCGGCTGGGCCGCAGGCTGACGGAGGCGGCGCCCGGGACGGACGCCGAAACGATGGAGGCGGTGATGCACCGGGTGCTGGAGAGCGGCGACCCGGCGATGGACGTGGACTACCAGGCCTTCCTGCCGGCGAATGTGCGAAGCAACCGCATTTTGACGGCGTCCTTCTTCCGCCTGGATGACGCGCAGGGTCGCGCGCTGGGCGTGTGCGTCGTGAGCGTGGACGTCACCGACAGCCGACGGGCGCGAGAGCGTCTGACAATCCTCGGCGAGGCCAGCAGACGCATCGGCACCACTTTGGACGTCATGCAGACCGGGCAGGAACTGGCCGACCTCGCCGTGCCCTTCCTCGCGGATTACGCCACCGTCGACCTGGCGGAGTCCGTCCCACTCGGCGAGGAGCCCTTGGCCCATCTCGGCCCACAGGACGGACACATCCCCGCCTTCCGCCGTGCGGGCCTGGCCTCGATCCACCCGGGAACGCCGGAGTCCCTGTTCGCTCGCGGAGAGCCGGTCTTCGTCCCGCCCATTTCGCCCTTCACCAATGTCCTGCGCTCCGGGAAATCCCACTTCGAGCCGATACTGGACACATCCCCGGGCACCTGGCTGGACCACCAGGACGCGGCGCGGGCGGAGAAGATCCGCAAGCACGCCATGCACTCGTTGATGGTCGTCCCGATCCACGCCCGGGGCGCAGTGCTGGGCGTGGCCGTCTTCGTGCGGACGAAGGACCCCAGGCCGTTCGAGAAGGACGACCTGCTCTTGGCCGAGGAACTCGTCAGCTGGGCAGCGCTGGCCCTGGACAACGCCCGCCAATACGTGCGCGAACGCTCCGCGGCTCTCGCCCTGCAGCGCCTGCTGCTCCCCCACCGCGCCACAGGCGGCTCCGCCGCTGATGTGGCCTGGCGCTACCTGCCGGCCGACAGCCACCACGGCATCGGGGGTGACTGGTTCGACGTCATCCCCCTCTCCGGCGCCCGCGTCGCCCTGGTCGTCGGCGACGTGGTCGGACACGGCATCAACGCGGCGGCCAAGATGGGCCAACTCCGCACCGCCATGCGCACCCTCGCCGACATGGACATGCCTCCCGACGAAGTACTGTCCCGCCTCGACGAGCAGGTCATCCGCCTCACCGAGGCGGAAGCCGACCCCCGGCACCCGGCCACCACCACGATGGCCGCCACGTGCCTGTACGTCGTCTACGACCCGATCACCCGCACCTGCACCATGGCACGGGCTGGCCACCCCCCGCCCGCGATCATCGACCCGCACGGCCACGTCACCTTCCCCGACCTGCCCACCGGAGCACCGCTCGGCCTCGCACTGGGCCCCTTCGAGTCCGCAACTTTCGAACTTGCCGAAGGAAGCGTGCTCGCCCTCTACACCGACGGTCTGATCGAGGCCCGCGATCAGGACATCAGCGCCGGCATGAACCGTTTGCGCGCGGCCCTCGCACGGCCCCACCTCACACTGGACGATCTGTGCTCGTCCACGGTGGACACACTGCGGGCCAAGCCGCCGAGCGACGATGTCACTCTGCTCCTCGCACAGACCCGCTCGCTGAGCGCAGACCAGGTCGCCTCCTGGCAGTTCCCCAGCGACCCCGCCGTCGCCGGCCGTGCCCGAACTCTCGCTACCCGGCAGCTGACCCAGTGGGGACTGGAACACCTATCCGAGCCCACAGAGCTGATCGTCAGCGAACTGGTCACCAACGCCATCATCCACGGCAACGGCGACTGCAACAGCGACCGCACGATCGGCCTACGCCTCATCCGGCACGAGATGCTGACCTGCGAAGTCTCCGACGCCGGCCACAGCCACCCGCTCCTGCGACACCCCCGCACCACCGACGAACACGGCCGCGGCCTCTTCCTCGTCACCCAACTGTCCCGCCGATGGGGAACCCGCCACATCCCGGACGGCAAACTCACCTGGGCTGATCAGCAACTGCCGGCCAGTGCGTGAAACCACTCGGCGCCACCCGAGCGGATCGCGGGCGCCCCCTCGACAAGACGCTGGACCTCTTCGATGCCGTGTGGGGCCGGACCCGGTGACCTTCCGGGGTCCTCGCGTAGTCATCGACAACGCGACGATCCTGCCCAAGCCCGTCTCTACAATCCCTGTGATGCTGGGCGGCGGTGGCAGCAACCTCGGCCGCGGCACCAGTTCCAAGGCCGTACAGCGCATTGCCAAGCGCGCAGACGGCTGACTGCCGGTACTTGCCACACCCGGGCCGGCCGGAGCCGCAGAACTGCGCGCAAGCTGGGACCGTATCCGGGAAATGGCTTCTGAGTACGGCCGGGACACGCGGACGTGATGGCTCTCGGTGATTCCCGGCGGACACCGACATCATGCAGGCCCTGGCTGGCCGTGTCCCCGGCATGTGCCGGGTGTACGCCGGACGGCTGCGCAACGTACACCCCGCACCGGCCCAGGGCCCGCACCCGCGCCTCGCCGGCCCCGGCAGGGAACAGCCCGCCGGGCCCGGGGGCGCCCGGCGCCGTCGCCCCCCTTCCTCAGGCGGGCCGCGCCTTCGTCACGAAACCCACCGGTTCTCGGATATCCGGGCCGGGACGCGCGCCCCCTCGCGCTGCAGCACGATCAGGGCCATGTCGTCGGCGAGCGGCCCGTCCGTATGGGCCCGCAGGTCCGCGCCGATCCTGCGCACGAGCGCGTCCGGACGCTGATCGGCCCAGGCCGTCACCCGCTCGAGGAGGGGGTAGAAGCTGCCCAGGCGGTCCCGGGCCTCGGTGACTCCGTCCGTGTACAGCACCAGCCGGTCGCCCGGGGTGAAACGGAAGGTCAACGGGGTGTACTCGGTCTCGGTCAGGGTGCCAAGTCCCAGCGGGGGAGCGGGGGCGCTGACGTCCAGGGGCGTGACGTGTCCCCCGTGCAGCAGAAGCGGCGGCAGGTGGCCGAAACTGATCAGGCGGGCACAGGGCTGGTCGTCCGGGATCTCCAGCACGGCCGCCGTGACGAAGCGTTCACCGGGCCATTCGTCGAGATCCCCGCGGTGCGCCTGGCCCAGGTCCCAGCGCACATCGGACTCCAGGGCGGACGCGAGCCCGGACAGTGTGGCGTGCCGGTGCGCGTTGAAGCGGAAGGCACCAAGGACGGTCTCGATGTCCCCGATGGCCCCCAGCCCCTTGCCGCGTGCATCCCCGATGATCAGCCGGGTGGCGCCCGGCGCGCGGACCAGGGCGTACAGGTCGCCGCCGATCCGGGCTTCGGTCTCGGCGGCCACGTACGTGGATGCCAGGGATATCGCTCCGGCGCGTCGGGGCAGCGGCCGCAGCAGCACGGACTGTGCGGCTTCCGAGACCTGGCGCACGATGGCCAGCTGGCGCTGATGCTGCTCGCGCAGACGGGTGGCGATCAGCAGCAGCGCCGAGAACAGCACCAGGGACAGCGTCTGCACGAGTACGTTCTCGGTGGTCAGCGTCTGTCGCTCGGCTCCCGCGACGACCAGCGCCGCCAGGGCGAGCAGAGCGGTGACGGCGGTACGGCGGGTGTCGGTGAAGGCGGCGGCGAGCGCGAGCGGGATGACCAGCAGATGGGCGAGGTGGATGTGCGGCGGCAGGAACCAGTCGGCCACCGGAACCGCCACGATCGGCACGGACCACAGGGTCACCCAGCGGTAGCCCCGCCATCCGCTCGGTGCCCTACTCGCCTGCAAAGACGGAGACGGCCTGCTCTGCATGGTTCTCCCAAGTTCGGCGCGCGCGGAATCCAGCGTCGCTCGCGCATTTGCAATGCACGACGAGGAGACGGCTGTCACCACGCCGTACCGGCGTGAGCGACCGGGTCACACGGCTGACGCTGATCCACGAGGCCCGGTCACTCTCCCTGAGCCCTTACGGACGAACACGGATGATCGTCTTCCCCTTGTGCCGCTCAGTCGGGTTGAAGGCAGCGACGGCATCGTCGAGGGCAGCCACGTTGCCGATGTTTGTCCGCAGCCGACCATCCCGGACCCGCTGGACGACCTCAGCCAGTTGGGCGCGATCGGACACGACAACGAAGTCGACCGCCAGGCCGTCGGCGGGTCGCGCCTCGGGCGGCCCGGCGATGGTCACCAGTGTCCCTCCGGCGCGAATCAGACCTGCGGACCGCTTCCCGATGTCTCCGCCGAGGACGTCGAACACCACATCGACTCCGCCGACGTCTTCCAGGGCGTCGTTATCGAGGTCGACGAACTCCTTCGCACCGAAGTCGAGCGCCGTCTGACGGCCGGCAGCGCGCCCGGTGCCGATGACGTAGGCGCCGGCCTCTCGTGCCAGCTGAGTTGCCATCGATCCGACTACGCCGGCCGCACCGTGCACGAGGACGCTCTGCCCCGCTTGCAGGCGGCCGTGCTCGAACAGTCCCTGCCACGCGGTCAGGCCCGGCATCACGAGGCCCGCGCCCGCCGTAAAGTCAACGTCGCCCGGCAGCGGCGCGAGGTTGCGTGCCTCGACGACTACGTACTCCGCCAGCGTGCCGTCCCGAGTCCAGTCCGTGAGGCCGAACACCCGCTGTCCCACCGACAGCCCCGCCGTTCCATAGCTGAGGGCGGTGACCACTCCGGCCAGCTCGTGTCCGGGAATCGAAGGCGTCCGGTCACGGCCGAGGCGATCGATCCAGGTCGAGGGCCACGACAGCTCATCCCAGGTGAATCCCGACGCATGAACCTGAACGACGACATCGCCGTAGTTCGCGCCCGCGAGGCTGGCGAGCCTCGATGCTTGTGGCTCGGGCCGCTCCACCAGCTTCATCCCGGCCGTTCCCGCGGCCTGGTCCGTCACCACGATCGCCTTCATCGTCCGCCTCCCTGTGCCAGTCTTCGCCTCCACGGCACGCCGAGCCGCAAACTATTGGCGTCGCACGGGCTCGGCGTCTTACGACGGCAGATGAGCCCGCATGGAGGCGCGGCTACGATCCCTCATTCTGTACACCGCTGAAGGTGCAATCGACGCATGCGGGAGTCCCCGTAACGAAGGGTCCTGACCGTTCCTCCCCATCCCCCGACAGATGCCGCCCTGCACACCACAGACCCCCGTCAGGCGTACGGCGTAGCCACATCACGCAGTGACGCGAGACGAGACCCCCGCTAGGACGACATAGCGGGGGACTCTGCTGTCTCCGAGTCCTTATGGACGGACGCGGATGATCGTCTTTCCCTTGATCCGCTCGGTCGGGTTGAAGGCAGCGACGGCATCGTCGAGGGCAGCCACGTTGGCGATGTTTGTCCGCAGCCGGCCATCCCGGACCCGCTGGACGACCTCGCCCAGTTGGGCGCGATCGGACTCGACGACGAAGTCGATTGCCAGGCCGTCGGCGGGGCGCGCCTCCGGCGGGCCGGCGATGGTCACCAGAGTTCCTCCGGCGCGAATCAGACCTGCGGACCGCTTCCCGATATCTCCGCCGATGACGTCGAACACCACATCGACCCCGTCGACATCTTCCAGAGCGTCGTTATCGAGGTCGACGAACTCCTTCGCACCGAAGTCGAGCGCCGTCTGGCGGTCAGCAGCGCGTCCAGTGCCGATGACGTACGCACCCGTCTCTCGTGCGAGCTGAGTCACCATCGATCCGACCCCGCCAGCCGCACCGTGCACGAGGACGCTCTGCCCCGCTTGCAGGCGGCCGTGCTCGAACAACCCTTGCCACGCGGTCAGGCCGGAGATCGGTAGGGATGCGCCCACCGTGAAGTCGACATCGCCCGGCAGCGGTGCGAGGTTGCGTGCCTCGACGGCTACGTACTCCGCGAGGGTGCCGTCGCGAGTCCAGTCTGTGAGGCCGAACACCCGCTGTCCCACCGACAGCCCCGTGGTGCCGTAGCCGAGGGCGGTGACCACTCCGGCCAGCTCGTGTCCGGGAATCGAAGGCGTCCGGTCACGGCCGAGGCGATCGGTCCAGTTCGAGGGCCACGACAGCTCGCCTGGGGTGAATCCCGATGCATGAACCTGAACGAGGACATCGTTCCCCGCCGCCTCGGGATCGGGCCGCTCCACCAGCGTCATCCCGGCCGTTCCCGCGGCCTGATCCATCACCACAATCGCCTTCATCCGGCACCTCCCTATATCCAGTCCATGCCTGCACGGCATTCTCGGTTCACCAGTGATAGCGGCGCCGGACCTCGGCGTCTTACCACGCTGATGAATAAGGGGTGGGGCGCGAGGGCGTCGAGGAACAAGCGCAATAGCGAAGTTGTCGGTAAGACGGCGCGGAGGATCGGCGCCTATGAGATAGATACAGGCGCGATCCGGTGCGCCTCCTCGCTCATCGGAGTCGCGCGGTGCGTCACGGGGCGTGGGTAAGCCCATCCCACAAATCGCGCGCGTTGAAAGGAACCCTCAAGCATGACGGCTGGGCTTGCTGGCAAGACCGCACTGATCATCGGCTCTGGCCCAGCGGTGCAGCGATCGCGGCCGGACTTGCCCAGGCCGGAGCCGAGGTCATTCTTCTCGCCCGTGCTGCCGACGAACTCGACGAAGCCGACAACGCCATCAGAGCGACTGCGTCGGGTGTCGAGGTTTGCATCGTGACTCGCGATCCAGCCAACCAGCTCACCATGGCCATCGACGACCTGCTGTCCGGCGCCCGGTCGATGTTCTGATCAACAACGCGGCCACTGTCGAGCCCCTCGGTGCCAGCGCCACGATCAGTCCAGCGCAGCTACGGCAGGCTTTTGAGATCATTGCCATCGCTCCCCGTGACCGCATCCACAGCGAGAAAGGCATCCGCTGGGGCGGGCGAACCCTCGAAATCGCAGCCTGACGACCCGGCGAACCGATGCGGCCTCAGCATTAGTCGTGGGTGTGGAGGGGTTTGCCGGCCAGGGCCAGGTGGGCCTCGCCGAGCGCCTCGTTCTGCGTGGGGTAGGCGTGGATGAGCTGGGCCACCTCGGCCGGTAGCGCCTTCCAGTTGTAGATCAGCTGG
The DNA here is from genome assembly GCF_050936285.1 of Streptomyces sp. CA-106110. Classification (NCBI taxonomy): domain Bacteria; kingdom Bacillati; phylum Actinomycetota; class Actinomycetes; order Kitasatosporales; family Streptomycetaceae; genus Streptomyces; species Streptomyces sp. CA-106110. The sequence continues at coordinate 260,992 of NZ_JBNJNB010000001.1, forward strand.
GCCTCGCCGACCTGCTCGCCCATGCGGTCGCCGACCATGTGGACGCCGACCACGGCACCGTCCTTGACCTGGACGAGCTTGATCTCACCCGAGGTGCTCAGGATCTTGCTCTTGCCGTTGCGCGCCAGGTTGTACTTGAGAGCGACGACCTTGTCCGCGCCGTAGATCTCCTTGGCCTTGGCCTCGGTGATGCCGACGGAGGCGACCTCCGGCTGGCAGTAGGTCACCCGCGGGACGCCGTCGTACTCGATCGGGACGACCTTCAGGCCGGCCAGCCGCTCTGCCACCAGGATGCCCTCGGCGAAGCCGACGTGCGCGAGCTGGAGCGTGGGGACCAGGTCGCCGACGGCGGAGATGGTCGGGACGTTCGTCCGCATGTACTCGTCGACGAGGACATAGCCGCGGTCCATGGCGACCCCGGCCTCCTCGTAGCCGAGACCCTGGGAGACCGGGCCGCGGCCGACGGCGACGAGGAGGACCTCCGCCTCGAACTCCTTGCCGTCGGCGAGGATGACCTTGACGCCGTCCTGGGTGTACTCGGCCTCGGAGAAGAAAGTGCCGAGGTTGAACTTGATGCCGCGCTTGCGGAAGGCGCGCTCGAGAAGCTTGGAGGAGTTCTCGTCCTCGACCGGGACGAGGTGCTTGAGGCCCTCGACGACCGTGACGTCCGCGCCGAAGGACTTCCACGCGGAGGCGAACTCGACGCCGATGACACCGCCTCCCAGGATGATCGCGGACTTCGGCACGCGGTCCAGGACGAGGGCGTGGTCGGAGGAGATGATGCGGTTGCCGTCGATCTCGAGGCCCGGCAGCGACTTCGGCACGGAGCCGGTCGCCAGCAGCACGTGACGGCCCTGGATCCGCCGGCCGTTCACGTCGACGGAGGTCGGGGAGGCCAGCCGGCCCTCGCCCTCGATGTAAGTGATGTCCCGTGCCTTGACCAGGCCCGTCAGCCCCTTGCACAGGCCGTCGACCGTCTCGTCCTTGTAACGCAACACCGCGGGCATGTCGATGCTCTCAAACGTGGCCATCACGCCGAAGAGCTGTGCGTCGCGGGCCCGGTCGGCGATCTCGGCAGCATGCAGCAGGGCCTTGGCAGGGATGCATCCGTTGTGCAGACAGGTCCCGCCCAGCTTGTGCCGCTCGATCATCGCGGTGCGCAGGCCCAGCTGCGCCCCACGCAGAGCGGCAGCGTAACCACCGCTGCCGCCCCCCAGGACAACGAGGTCGAAGTCTTCGGCAACGTCGGTCATGCTGTTCCTCCCGGTCGTCGTGTTGGTTCTTGGGCAGCAGGTCGCAGCCGTCGGTCGCAGGCCGCCTGGGCGAAGCGAACGAGCGACTGCTGCATATCCGGGTACGGCGTCACCGCTGGCGGGGTCAGGCCGTCGCGGATGCCGGCGGCGGCCCGGACAGCGGCACCGTAGGGCAGAGAGCCCGTGCTCACCCGCCGGACTCCGAGCTCGCCGAGTTCGCCGACCTTCCGTGCCGCCGGGGATGAACCCGCACGAGCCCGCCTCCGTCCTATCCGTCCTGTGGGCAGTGGGGGCGCAGTCGCACCCGCGGTTCCAAGTAGGACCTACTGGCATCGACTCGGCGTCTACTCCCCGTCGTGGTCCCCGAGATGCTCCTGCACCCCGGAGGGGCGAGATGCGGCAGCGGGCGACGGACCCGGCTGGGGTGCCCTGCCAGGGACGTGTACGCCGCATAGATGCCGAGGACGCACCCGCCGCGCGCCCTTCAGGTAGTCAGGAGTGCCGGAAGCCGCGCAGGAAGGCCCGCGCCGGCGACCGGGCGTGAGGGGGAAAGATCCGCGGGCGAGCCGATCGCGGGGGACCGCCGCTGCCCGGGCCTTTACAGCTGGCTCCGTTCACCCTCTGCGGCCTGCGCCTTCTCCGGAGCCTGCAGCTGTCGGGAGACACATGGGGGAAATCGTGTCTGACCCCAGGCAACTCACCAGAGCGAGTCGGAGGCAGGAGTGGAGCCGGACAGCTCGCCCGGCGTAACGGAGCCCGGCCGGGTGCCTGATCGGGTAATGCGAAGCCCTCAGGGAGTCGAAGTACGATAAATAGGAATATAACGTCGCTCGCTGATCGTCAGGGAGCGGTAGATGGACGCCTCGGACGAGCTCCTTCGAAGCGCCGGCCCGTCGGCTCTTCTGACCCTGGACGGTGCCATCCGCAGCCTCAATGCTGCGATGGCCAGCAACCTGGGCAGGCCGGCGAACCAGTGCGTGGGTCGTGACATCGGTGATCTGTTGCCCGCAAGTCAGCGGATGTCAGCCAGGAGTCTCGTGGCCCACGCCGCCACCACGGGAACGGTCGCCATGCGAGTGCTGGAGTTCCCCGGGCCAGGCCATGCACCCGTTGTCTGCTTGATCGAGGCGCGGGCAGTGAAGGATCCCGCAGATGGCGAGCAGCTCGTGTGGGTGCACTCGTTGCACGCCGGGAACGACCTGAGCAGTCTGCTGATTCCGTTCCGACTGGCAGCCAAGGCTGCCAATCTCGGTCTGTGCATGTGCTCCCCTGATGACCGCCAGCTGGAGTGGATGGGCGGCGCACCCGCCCTGGCGATGCTGTTCCCGGAGGCCTCCGTGTCCATGTCCGACGTGGTGCGGCGAGCCCACCCTGATGACCGGCAGGCGCTGCGCCGGCTCATGCGTACGACCGCCCCCCAGTCACCCTGGATCAGGTTGCGGTACCTCGCTGAGCACGATGACTGGCGCCATCTGGCCTGCCAGACCCGTCGGATCCAACTGGGGTTCGGCGGCCCTGTGCGGACTTTCGCAGTGGTCCGGGACGACACCCAGCAGGAAGCGCGCCGACGGAGAGCGTTGGTCGCGCTGACTGCTGAGCGGCAGCGCGCCAACGAGGTCGCCGAATTCTCCTCCGCCCTGATCACTGCAGCCACGGAGCAAGAACTGCAGCAGGTCATCCTGACACGGCTCGCCGCGACTTTCGGTGGTACCGGCGCGGTGCTGGCGTTCGTCGACGACGGCCAGCTACGCGTTCTCTCCGATGCCGGGTACCCGCTGCCGCTGGCCAAGGCCCTGCAAGACCTGTCGCTGGATGCCCCGAGCCCACTGTCCCATGCCATCCGAACCGGCGAGCCGCAGTTCATTCCCAACCAGAGGCAATACATCCGCCACTGGCCACAAGGAGTCCTATTGCCGTGGATCGACCAGCTCGGGGCCGACTTCGCTGCCGTGGCCAGTCCCCTCGGCCCGCTGGGCGAGCAACCGGTCGGAGCCTGGTCGGTCACCTACGACAGTGAGCACCACTGGTCCCCGCACGAGCGTGCCCTCATCAGTACTCTCACCGACCTGGCAGGCCAGGCACTGAAGCGCATCAGGCTGCAAAAGGCACGAATCGAGCTGGCCACGGCGCTCCAGCAGACCATGCTCCCCACGCTGCCTGAGCACCTCCCGGGCCTGGAGGTCGCCGCCCGCTACCGACCGAGCCAGGACGGACTCGACATCGGCGGCGACTGGTACGACGCCTTCGTCATGCCCGACGGCGCGATCGCCCTGGAGATCGGCGACGCTCAAGGGCACGATGTGAACGCCGCCGCCTTCATGGGACAAGTGAGCTCGTCCATACGCGCGATCGCCGCCCAAGAACCAGATCCCGGAACCGTCCTGACACGCACCAACGACTTGCTCATCACGATGGGCACCGCACGATTCGCCAGCTGCACCATGCTGCACATCGATCCACACGACGGCCAGGTCACCGGTACCAGCGCTGGCCACGTGCCGTTGCTGTACGCGCACCAAGACGGCAGCCACAACGTCTGTGAGCTGCCGGGCGGCCCGGTCCTGGGAGTCGTGCCCGACACCGATTACCACGAGGTGACCTTCACCCTGGACAGGGACAACGCGCTGGTCATGGTCACCGACGGCGTGTTGGAAGGACCAAGTTTGACGTTGGATGCCGGACTGGAGCTGATCGGAACACTGGCCGGCGAAGCCCTCCACGACGGACTGGACGCCGAGGCGACCGCCGACCGAATCCTCGACGCAGCCGTCGCGGTGGGCCATATCGACGATGTGGCCGTACTGGTCATCCGACGTGCAGGATGACATCCGCCGCCACCCTGTGCATGATCACGGACGCCAGTCAAGCGGCAAGTGCGGGTGATCCCCATGCCGCACTGCCATATGCGGCCGCTCCCTGTCCCGGCGAGCACCGTGACCCAGCATCAAGATCGGGCGGTGGCTGGTTGAATCATGCGCAGATGAGCACGATCTTCTTACCGCCGGCCTGTCCGGTAACCACCCGGGCGAACGCAGCAGGTCCCTCGCTCAGCGGCAGGGGCTCCGGCGCGAGTTTCAAGGCTCCCGCGGCCACCTGCTCCGCCAACTGGGCAAGCTGCGCGGCGTTGGGCTCGACGTAGAGATTCCAACTCGTGATACCTCGTTCTTCAGGAGGCGCGTCCGAGGTCACGGAGCACAGGCGGCCGCCGTCACGCAGCAGAGGCAGGGCGGCGTCCGCTGTGCCGGTGGCGATGATGAGGGCGGCATCGAACCCGCCGCGCACCTTGGCCGACCAGTTCGGGTCGTGGTAGTCGACGACCTCAGTCGCTCCCAGACCGCGCAGACGCTCGGCGGCGCCGGCGGAGGCGGTCGCGGTCACCTCGATGCCCTTGGCCGCGGCGAGCTGGATGGCCAGGGCTCCTGTGGCCCCGCTCCCGTTGGTGATCAGGAGTCGCTGCTCTCGGCTGAGGCCCAGCTTCTCCAAGGACTGCAACGCGGTGAGCCCGTTGACCGGCAGTGCCGCTGCTTCCAGAGAATCCAGTCCGGACGGGCAAGCCACCGCGTGCGCCGCAGTGATCAGAACGCGCTCGGCCCAGAAGCCGCTTCGCCCGGGCAGCGGGGCCTCGTGCGCGAGTATCCGGTCGCCCACGGCGAACCCGTCGACGCCCGCGCCGACGGCCAGCACCTTGCCCGCGCCCTCCACTCCCAGCGCCGCCGGGGGGCGCAGCCCCACGTCCCAGCCGCCGCCGTTCAGCAGTCGATCCCAGGGGCCGACACCGGCCGCCTCAACCGTCACCAGGATCTGGCCGGGCCCGGGAGACGACGGCTCCGGCAACTCCAGCAGGGCGACTTCCTTCTCCGCCCCGGACACTCCGCACGCCTTCACAGTAGTTCTTTGTCCTTTTCGTTCAGTCCGGCCGACCGGGATGTACGGGCCGGAAACCCACAACAGGGAGCGGTGTCGACCAAGAGACACCCACGGAGCATCGCTCGTGGTCTCAGCAGCATCGGTGGCGCTCCTACTGATTCAGTGGCTCGGATATGTGGTCCAGCGGTCTCCCGCAGTGCCCACGGCTTGACGGCGTGGGACGGATGGCTGATCACCGGTGCCGCCGGTCGGGAGTGCCCGCAAAGTTTCTCAGGCCCCTGACGACCGTATCGGCGCCATGCGCGTACAGGACGCCGGCCTGGTCCGTCCGGTCGACGCCGACCACCCACCCGAAGTGCCCCGACCCGCCGGCGTCCATGCCTGCCTGCGCGTCCTCGAAGACCGCGCACTCGGAGGGGCGCTGGGCCAGGTCGCGGGCTGGCGCCAGGAACGTGTCGGGGTAGGGCTTGCCCCGCAAGCACTGGCTCGCGGCAACGACGCCGTCGCGTGACGACGGCTGTGAGCACCCCTCGGTCACGGGCCGCCACGAGGTAGGCCATGGTGTCCCGGTAGACGTCAGCTCCCTGCGAGCGGATCCTGGCCTCGAACAGGTCTCTCTTCCAGCGGCCCAGGCCGTGCACGGTGTCCAGGCCCGCGGGGTCGTCGGGGCTGCCGTCGGGCAGTTCAATGCCGCGTGAGGACAGGAAGCACCGCACGCCGTCGGCTCTGGGCCGCCCGTCGACGAACTCGCGGTAGTCCGTGTCCGCCTTGAACGGGCGCATGCCGTCGCCCCCGCGCTGTTGCAGGAACGTGTCGAACGCCTCCTTCCACGTAGCAGCATGGACGGAGGCCGTGTCGGTGATGACGCCGTCGAGGTCGAAGAGACAAGCCCGTATCCCGGCGGGCAGGCCAAGCGCCACAGGGTCGTCTCCCTTGCGAGTGCCGGTGGGGCGGCCAGTCTTGCGCGTCCCCCCGTGCCTACAGAAGGCTGATAGAGCTCCGGTAGACGCCGGAGCCACGGGCCGGTGCCGCCAGCTCGGCCTGGTGGCAGCTGCAGGGTGCCGCGCCCTTGCTCGGGCCTGTCCGGCCGACGTGGGGTAGACGGGCAGTAGACGTTCTGGCGCTTCCGTCCCAGGGCGCTGAGGCCCGGTGTCTCTTTCCGCGCGCTGGAGCGCGGGCGTCGCTCGCTCGACTGGAAGGAGGCGCCCCGTCACATTGCTGTAGGCCGGGTCGATGAAGTAGGTCGCGGCGTCCGCCGCGAGGGGCGGGCCAAGCAACTGGCCGCCCTGTCCGCTAGTCATACCGACCTTCATCGGCCTTGCCCCCCGGGGGGATCGTTAGTGGTTAGCGGCACGTTGCTCCCTAGCCATACCAGCAGGCCTGCGAGGGCCGCTGCACCGGCGGGACCCGGGGCGGGCAGTGCGCCCGATCGAATGGCATCGTGCCCGCGAGGCGTCCGCGCGTCGTGCTTAGCCTCGATCCACCGGGCAATAGCCGGTCCAGGGCTTGGACATGAAGACGCGGATGCCCTCTGAGCTGGGACGATGGGACTTCCTAGGGTTCCATGTCCACAGAATCGGAGTACATCCGCGAGATGCAATCTTCCCATGCCACTTCGGCGGTGTCCGCCGCGTTCGATGAGGCGAATCTGGTCGCGTATGCCGGGCTGGTCCCGGTGATGCGGTTGGCTGAGCGGTGCGGGCTTGCCCGTCTGACGGCGGACAAGGTGAAGCTGAGGGGGGCGAAGAACGGGGCGGGTGCCGCGGCGGACGCCAAGGTCACCAGCATCGTGGCCGGCATGGCCGCGGGCGCGGACAGCATCGACGACCTGGACGTGCTGCGGCACGGTGCGATGCCCCTGCTGTTCGCAGGTATCCGTGCCCCGTCCACTCTGGGCACGTTCCTGCGCTCGTTCACCCACGGTCATGCCCTCCAACTCCACGCGGTGCACCGTCAGTTCCTGGCCGCGCTGGCCGCGAACACCCCGCTGCTGCCCGGCGCGGGCGAGAAGGCGTTCATCGATGTCGACTCCACTCACAAACGCGTCTACGGCCGCACCAAGCAGGGTGGCGAGTACGGCCGGTTCAAGGGCATCCGCACCCTGCACCCCCTGCTCGCCACCATCTGCACCCCCACCTCCCGACCGGTGATCGCCACCGTGCGGATGCGCCGCGGCAAAGCAGCCGACTCCCGCGGCGCCCCGAAACTCGTCAGCGAGGCACTGGCCACCGCCCGTGAGGCCGGCTGCACCGGCCTGCGCATCCTGCGCGCCGACTCGCAGTTCTACAACGCCGGCGTCATCGCCGCCTGCCGCCGGGCCGGCGCCCGCTTCTCCCTCACCACCGGCATGAACCCCTCCATCAAACGGGCCATCGCCGCCATCGACGACACCGCCTGGCAGCAGATCACCTACCCCACCGCGGTGCTCGACCCGGAGAGCGGCGAGCTCATCTCGGACGCCGAAGTCGCCGAGATACCCGCCTACACCGCGTTCGCCGGCCGGAAGAAGGCAGATCGGGTCACCGCCCGGCTGATCGTGCGCCGGGTCCGTGACCTGGCCAAACCCGCCACCATCGGCGAGCAGGGCGAACTCTTCCCCGCCTGGCGCTACCACCCGTTCTTCACCGACAACCCCGCCCCCACCCTCCAGGCCGAGCGGGAACACCGCCACCACGCCGTCGTCGAGCAGGTCATCGCCGACAGCAAGAACTCCGCACTGGCCCACCTGCCGTCCGGGCACTTCCACGCCAACGCCGCCTGGCTCACCCTGTGGGCCATGGCCTACAACCTGCTGCGGGCCACCGGCGCCCTGACCTCCGCCTTCCACGCCAAAGCCACCACCGCCACCCTGCGCGCCCACCTCGTCCACGTCCCCGCCAGGATCGCCCGCTCCGCCCGCCGCCTCACCCTGCACCTACCGCAGCGATGGCCCTGGCAGCACGCCTGGACACGACTGTTCGACACCGTCCACCCGCCACCCGAGGCGGCCCGACGTCACTGACCATCCCGCCCCGCCAGGGGCCCGACCGGAGCAGAACCGTGGAAACGCTGGGCAGACCAGCAAATACCCCCTGCCCACGTCCAGTCACAGCCCCAACGCCCGACCCTCGAAACCTCAAAAGACCCCTTCAAAGCCGACCGGTGGATCGAGGCTAAGAGCCTGTCCGGGCACGGTCGACCGGGCTCGGTCCGGTTTTGGGCCGCCCTTCAGGGCCCGGACGTGAGAGCCGTCGATCACCGCCCTCGACCGGTCCAGCATGCCGACGGCACGCAACTCGGCCAGCAGCGACTCATGCAGACGCAGCCAGCTACGGCGAGAGGGCGAGGAGGCACGGGCGAGATCGCGACGTTGTTGGTAAGACGGCGCCGCGGATCGACGCTCATGAGACGGACCATGACGCCATTTGTTGTGCCTTCGTGCTCACCGGTGTCGCGTGGTGCGCCAGTTGGCCTGGCTGCACGGGCCTGGCTCTGTCCGGCGTCGGCCCCTTGGGCAGAGACACAGCCCGGAGCCTCCAGAAACTCCGGGGTGGTTCAGAACAATAGAAAGGCACGGCTCGATGCAAGACGTGGCACCAGTGATCAACCGGACTCGCCGGAGCAGAACGCTCCGGCTGGCATTCTCATCTGCGGTGGTCTCCCTGGTGGCCTCGTTTGCCGCGTTGGTCGCGCCGATCCCCCTGTTCAACACCTATCGGGCTGAGGATGGGTTCACCAACGCCGATATCGCGCTGGCCGTCGTCGCCAACTCCGTCGGCACTATCGCCGCACTGTTGGTGCTGGGACGACTGTCCAATCATCTGGGCCGACGGCTCACCGCGATCGCCAGCCTCGGCCTGCTTCTGCTGGGGTGTCTGCTGCTGCTGAACGTGCACGACATCAGCATTCTGCTGGCCGGCCGGCTCCTGATGGGCGTCGGTACGGGGTTGGCCAGCAGCAGCCTCACCTCCTACATCGTCGACGCCGCGCCTAGCAGGCCGGCCTGGTTGGCCTCTGTCGCGTCCAGCCAAGGACCCATGCTCGGCCTCTCCCTCGGCGCGATCGCCTCCGGCGCCCTGGTCCAGTTCGGCCCTTGGCCACGCCACCTCATCTACCTGGTTTCCGCCGGTCTCCTCGTACTGTCTGCCGCACTCATCGTCATCAGCCCGGAGACCGCGAAGCCGACGCCTGGCGCTTGGCGATCACTGGTACCCCGGGTCCGCATACCGGCCCGGGTCAGGCATCTGCTCCCTGTCGCGGCCGCGGTGTTCGTCGCCACCTGGACGACCGGGGCTTTCTACCAGGCCTTCATGCCTGCGCTCGTCGAAGATCAACTCCACACCCACAGCTCCCTCATCCTCGGACTGGTGTTCGCCGCCTATATGGCCCCCAGCGTTCTCGGCGCTCCCCTCGGCGGCCGGTTCACATCCGCGGCGGCCCAACGCATCGGCATGATCATCTTCCTGGCCGGATGGATCGGCATCATCACAGCGATCGACGTAGGCACACTGGCGTTGTTCATCGCCGCAACGATCGTCGCAGGCGCCGGTCAAGGCATCGCCATCAGTGCCGCCACCCGCGGCCTGCTGTACGGCAGCACCCTGGCCGACCGGGCACCGATCTTCAGCGCGATCTACCTCCTCTGCTACGTTGGCGCCGCCCTCCTCAGCTTCATCTCCGGGCAACTCTCGAACACCTTCTCGCTACCGCAGATCGCCCTCGGGTACGGCGGACTTGCCATCGTCGCCACCCTTTTCGCTGTTCTCCTTGCACGCAACCCGCATACCGATACGACCGGGGGAACAGCCAGCATGGTGACTAATCCTGACGAACCTCACCGTCAACCAGACCCCACCCGACCCTGAGCAGGTCACCGCCCGCGCTCGTCGACGCACGTCGATCGCCGCGCACGAGGATCGGCGCAATGAGCTAAGAGTCATCACGTATTGCCGTGATGCCCGTCCGGTGTCTGTGCGGAGCCGGCGCGCCTGGGTGGCGTGTTGTCCATACAGCCGGCTGTTCCGACGTGGTCCTTGTGCCGCTGGTTCGCGGGTCGGGTCTCATTCGGGGTGGGCCGGTGCCGGTCGGGGGTGTTTCGTCGAGCAGAGGCCTGCCGGCCGGGGATTCCCGGACCGTGGGCTGCCGCGTGGGTGCGGCCCCTGCTGGGGCGGCCACCGCGCTGCGGTTGACTCGACAGGGCTTCTTGCAGCCCTGGCGAGAACAAGATCTGTGTGGTGCGGGCCTGGACGGTGTCCAGGCCCGCCGTGCTGGGATCGTCCGGGTTTTGAACCCGGACGTGCGCGGCGAGTGCGGCGGAGACCATGTCACGGTCGGCGGCCAGGCCGCAGGAGGTGCAGGTGTGCGCCCGGTCGGCGAGGCTTTTCCGCACCTGGTCGCCGCACAGGCAGGTCTGGGACAGCTTCGTGGTGAAGGTCGACGCGCGCAGCAGGCGGCCGCTGGTCTTCTCGCATTCTTTGCCGATCGCGGCGATGAGCCGGCCAGGTGTGGTGGCTTGCAGGGCGCGGCCCCACAGCCGGTACCAGGTGCGGATGTCGCAGTCCTCGACGGTCAGGTTGACGCCATGAGCGCCAACGATCCGCTCAGCGATTCGCCGTGCGCGGTGGTCTTTCGCTGCGGCCGCAGTGGCCGCGGCCTCGGCGAGCTTCGCCCGGTTGAGACACCCCATGTCGTTGAGTGTCAAGCGGCGTGGGGTTGTGCGTAGTGCGACCAGGCGGTCGCTTCGTCGTAGAGAGAGCGGGTCTTGAGGCATCCGTGGAGGATGCCGACGAGGCGGTTGCCGAACTGGCGCAGGGCGGGGTTGTAGTCGGCTTCGCGGGCGCGTTGCTTGTCGTAGGAGCGGCGGGCGCCTGGTGCGGCCCGCAGCGCGGAGAACGCCTGGGCTTGCAGGGCGTCGGCGAGCCGGTTGTTGCGGACGTAGCGGGCCTGGACGGTGTGGCTCTTGCCGGAGGCCCGGGTGATGGGGCTGATGCCGGCGTAGTTCTTGCGGGCTTTCGCGGAGGCGTAGCGGGTGGGGTCGTCCCCGAACTCGGCGAGCACCCGGGCGCCGGTGATCTGTCCGATGCCGGGCATCGAGAGGTAGATCTCAGCGTCCGGGTGCGCTCGAAAATGGGCCTTCACCTGCTCCTCCATCGCGGCTATCTGCTCGTTCAGCGCGATGATCACACGGGCGTGGGCGGTGGCGGTGGCCGCGTAGGCGGCGGTGACCGGCTCGGGCAGGCCGAGCTGCCGTTCGCGCAGCGCGGCCTGGATCGTGGCCGCTTTCGCGTTCCGGTTCCGCCGACGGGCGCGGGCCAGGACGGCGGTGATCTGGGTGCGGGTCAGCTTCGCCCCGGCCGCCGGGGTAGGCGCCTTGATCAGCAGTTCCAGCGCATCCGTGCTGGTCAGCGTCAGGTCCGCGTAGGCGTCAAGAGCGGCGGGGAAGTACTCGCGCAGCGTGCTGCGCAGCCGTTGGAAGGTGCGGGTGCGTTCCCAGATCAGGGTCTGGTGAGCGCGGGCGACGACCTTGACGGCCTGGGCCTGCTCGCTGTCCCCGGCCACCGGGCGGAGCTGGGCCCGGTCGATGCGGACCATGTCGGCCAGCGCATGTGCGTCGCCCTTGTCGCTCTTGGCTCCGGAGGAGGCGTACCGCTCCTTGAACCGGGCGACCTGCCGGGGATTGATCGCATAGACCCGGTAGCCGGAGACGATCAGGGACTGCACCCACGAACCGCGGTCGGTCTCGATCCCGACCACGACTTCGGCGGCATCCAGGTCCCCGCCGCCGTGCTTCGCGAGGAGCTCGTGCAGCTTCGCGATGCCCTCCACCCCCTCGGGCAGCCTCGTGGCGGCCAGCTTCCGGCCGGCCCCGTCCTGGACCTCGACGTCGTGGTGGTCTTCGGCCCAGTCATCGCCGATCAGCAGCAACTCGTCCTCCAGGTCAGGTACTTCGCTTCCCTTGCAGCCTGCGGAAGGCGCGGCGCGCGGCCTAATGGATTCAGTGCTCACGCCCCATCGGGCGGGCACGCCACCCCATGAGCGGTCTGGCCTCCCGGCCGACCAGCAGGGGCACGGTCTCAACCCAGAACTCCAAGGGTTCCGGCGGCAGTAGTGCTCACCTGCTGGCGGCTACGGCACCAAGTCTCTCCGACCCGGCAAGTCCCATTAGGCGGCAGCCAGCCGACAGCGTCTCGCGCCGGTACGTCTGTTGAGGCACGCTGGCCTTGTTCGCTGACCGGGCGCCACGGGGAGTTTCGATGGTCCGCTCAGGCAGGCCGCCGGCCTGGCGCCGTTCGGCCCGGGCCTGCTGCCGCTTCGACGGTTCGTACTGGCCGGGGTTTAAGGCCCGGCGGGAACGGTCGAGCGCGCGTTTGCACCCTCGCTCCTTGCGTCGAGCATTCGCCAGGGCCGCAAGCTCGTCGTCAGTGAGCTCGACCCGCATCGCCTCGATATCGCCGTGGGCAGGGTCGAACGTGGATGGGAAGGAGACAATGGACAGGTTAGATACGTTGCCGTCGACTCCGCCGAACCGGTCGAGTTCAGCTGCGGCAGCGCGCCGGGCCTTCGTGGTGGGTAATGCGTAGCCGCCGGCCAGGACCATCAGGTGGGCCTCGTGCCCTCGCGCAGCAGCAACGCCGGGACCCACATGCTCCCTTCATGCGCCTGCGTCTCGCGCACTGCACGACCACCGAACTTCGCGCGCGGACGGGCTTGACCGACCCGCAGATGCAGCATCTGGTACGGCAGTTGAGGGAGCTCGCACCGGACACGGGCCGCGGCCGGCCCTGGGCACTACCAATCGCCGATCCAGTCCTGCTGATCGTCCTTGCCTACCGGACCAACCTCACCCTGCAGCAACTGCGATCGAGCCCACGCCTCCAGCGCCGAGTTCAGCAACTTGACGTCCGCAGACCAATCCAGGGCGGCAGGTCCGTCGATGGCGAGGGTGATCGGCCTATCGGGAAGTGTGGCGACCAGGGCGCTCCACCCCGGGGTGACTACTCCGCCAAGTGCTGGGTAACGAAGGTTTGGTTGGTAGGCCACCTTGTAGACGTCCAGCTCCTCCGTGAACGGGCGCCCGTTGCTGACCCCGGGCAGCACCAGTGCCGTGTCGCGCGCTCCGTCCTGGAGCTTCTCGCCGCTGATGGGCATGACGAAGGTCAGGCGCGGCGGCCGTAGGTCCGCGGATCCACGGGCTGCGCGGACTTGGGAAGCCCGCCGACCACGAGACGGTAGGACTCGATCACGAGTTCCTTCACCAGCTTCTCGTCGACGGTGTCCCCGCCTTCCACCGTGATCCAGTGCCTCTTGTTCATGTGATAGCCGGGGGTAATGTCTGCGTACTCCTCACGCAGGGCTGCGGCGTCGTCCGGATCAGCTTTCAGGATCACGACGGGGCGCCCCGGCATGTCGGTCATGAGCATGAAGACCTTGCCGCGCACCTTATAGACCTCCCAGTCGGGGCCGAAACGACGCTCCAGGTCGGTGGCGGGCAGTTCCACAGTGCAGTCGCCCGCGATTTTCTGCAGCTCCTGTCCGTCCAAGGTGATCAACTCCTCTATCGATCTGGGTGCCCTGACCGCCCGGCCAAGGCCCAAGGTGGCGTCTCCCGCATGGCCGCCACGAACGGCGGCGCCCGCACGCCGGCAACAGTGACGGAAGCCGACGGGGTACAGAGACAGTTACGCGGGCGGCGCGACGCAGGCGGCCAAATCCGCGCTGGCCATGACCGAAGCGTATGCGCGCGTCCGCCCACACGTGTGGACCATTTTCTGAGCAAAAGGCCGGGCCACTTCGCGTCGAACGGCCAGGCGGGCCCCTGGGCGCCGCCTGTCAGGCCAGTTGCACCGCGAAGCCGGAGCGCCACGTCGCATGCTCGGGGCGCCATGCTCGGAGTGGGTCAGTATCTCCGACGGGACGCCTGCCGGGGCCGGGGTGCGGCCGCTGGAAGGCCTCCGGGGCCAGCGCAGCAGGGCGCGCCGGGCCGTGTGACGAGACACGCCCACCGCGAGCATCGCCAGCAGGCGTGCCCCGGCCCGACCCGCTAACTCCTTGCCCACAGCCTTGACCTGACTGGCCAGGCGAGCTGTGCGTCGTTGGTATCGCTCCAGCACTCCAGGCACCTGCTCGCGGAATCTGTGACGGCAACCGCGCGTGGTACACACCAAACGCCGCACTCACACACGGACGACCAATGGGTCGACCGGCGGCCGTCGACACACTGGCCCGGATCAGGCCCCGGCCGCTGGTGACGTTCCGGCATGGCCCGCACGCCTCACTGATGCGGGGCGCTGGAGCGGTTCGACGAGCAGTCCCACACGAACCCGTCCTCGCTGCTGACGAAGCGGCCGTAGTCCCGTGGCCGGCCAGGGGGCGCTGAGAACCCTTCAGAGGCGGTAGCGCTGTTGCTGGACGAGACTGGCCGCGTCACCTGGTCTACGACGACCGATGCCGCCAAGAGGCCGCGGCGCTAGACGAGCGGTACGCCGTGAACGTCGAGGCGCCGCGAGACTGACATCGCGCAGGCCGTGACGACCGGCGGCGCCTGCCGCCGGCCTGGTTGCCCGGGCTGGGCCGACAGCGAGGATCGAGGTGTCCGCGGTCTGCGTACTTCAGCCGTTCCCAATGCCGTTGGTGTTTAGATGAAGGTGAACAGCTGGTCGGCGTCGAAGCGCGAGATCGGGGTGGTGTACACCTTCTCCGGGTCGGGGTAGCCGAGGGCCAGCAGCACTGTTGTGCTGTGTCCGGCTTCGCGGATCTTGAACGCCTTGTCGACACTGGTCGGGTCGAATCCCTCCAGCGGTGTGGCCTCGACGCCGAGCTCGGCGGCCGCCATCATGGTCAGGCCCACCGCCATGTAGGTCTGCTTCTCCATCCAGTGGTTCAGGTCCTTGTAGCCGTAGTTGCGCAGGTTGAGGAAGTCGCGGGTCATCGACTCCCACAGCTGCTGCTTTGACGGGTCAGGGAACCGGCCGTCGGCCCTCTCCTTGCTGAACACCGCCTCGAGGTGGCTGTCCGGCACGTCAGCCCGGGTGGTGAGGATGATGGTGTGCGAGGCGTTCAGGATCTTCTCGGCGTTGTCCTGGAATCGTTCGCCCAGGTTGTTGGCGAGCCGCTCTTTGCCTTCGGGCGTGGCGAGGACGTAGAAGTGGTTGGGCTGTACGTTCACCGACGTCGGCGTGGAGCGCAGGAACCTCAGCAACTTCTCCAGGGTCTCTTCCGGAATGGTCTTGCTGGGGTCGAAGTACCTGGTGAGGTGCTTGCTCATGAGCTTGTCGAGATCCACGTCAATCTGTCCTTCTTCTTGCGATCAGTGAGTGAGGAGCGGTGGTTCGCAGGGCTTGGAACTAGTAGGGCTTGGTTATCTTGGGGGAAGGAGGGCGTGTTGGCCTCGCGGAGGTGAGGGCCATGACTCCGCAGGAGCTCGTGGAGGCCCAGGACCGGTTGGCGGCGTTCGCGGCCGAGGTGTTCGCCCCGTTGGGACGGTCCGACCAGCGGCGGTGGGGCGAGCGGTATGTGCGCGGGCTGCTCGGTGCGGGCCGCCGCAAGTCGATGGAGCCGATGGCGGCCCGGCTGGGGGTGGACCGGCAGGGCCTGCAGCAGTTCCTGGCCGACGCCCCGTGGTCCCATCAGATGGTGCTGGCCGAGCTGGCCTGGCGCATGGAGCCGGTCATCCGCCCGGCCGCCTGGGTGATCGACGATGTGTCCTTTCCCAAGGACGGCCACGCCTCGCCCGGCGTGGCCGCGCAGTACTGCGGGGCGCTGGGCAAGACCGCCAACTGCCAGGTCGCCCCGAGCGTGCACCTGGTCACCGACGCGGCCTCCTGTCCGGTGAACTGGCGGCTGTTCCTGCCCGAGCAGTGGGACGTGACCGCCGCGCCCGCCGAGGACGCCGACCAGGTGGCCAAGCGCCGCCGCCGGGCCCACATCCCCGACGAGGTCTGGCATGTCGCCAAGTGGCAGCTGGCCGTCGACATGGTCGACGAGCTGCGGTGCTGGGGGCTGGACCCGCCGCTGATCGTGGCCGACGAGGGCTACGGTCAAGACGGTGCCTTCCGGCTGGCGTTGGAAGAGCGCGGCATCGACTACGTGGTCGGGGTGCGTTCGGACACCGCGGTGCTGCCCGAGACCGCCACGCGTACCGCTCCGGCCTGGTCGGGCACCGGCCGGCCCCCGGTGCCCCGCTACCGGCAGGCACCCACCTCGGTGCGCACGCTGGTGCAGGACGCCGGGCACGGCGCCCTGCACCGGGTGACCTGGCGGCAGGGCTCCAAGGGCCCGTTGCGCTCGCGGTTCGCCGCACTGCGGGTGCGCCCCGCCGGAGTGCGGCTGCGCCGGGCGCACCCCGGCGAGGACCTGCCGGTGTGCTGGCTGCTGGCCGAGTGGCCCGCCGGCGAGAAGGAGCCGACCAAGTACTGGCTCTCCACGCTGCCCGCGGACACCCCCCTGCGGCACCTGGTGCGCTCGGCGAAGCTCCGCTGGCGGGTCGAGCACGACTACCGCGAGCTGAAGACCGCCTTGGGGCTGGGTCACTTCGAGGGCCGCACCTGGAACGGCTTCCACCGGCACCTCACCCTGGCCTCGGTCGCCCAGGCGTTTTGCACCCTGGAGCGACTGTCCCCGAAAGCGGCGGCCACGGCCTGACGACCTACCAGGTCGTGGCCGGACTGCAGGTCCTGCTGGGCCGGGCGCTGCCCGCTGTGCCGGACGCCGCTGCCCCCACCCAGACACACCAAGCCCATCCCAACCTAACCAAGCCCTACTAGACGAGTCTGTCCGAATACGTTCAGTGATCGAAGGCGGTCAGTGAGCGGCTGACCGCCTGGCCGGTCTGGAAGTTGTGCCAAATTGCGGCCGCCAGCGCCAGCACGCGCTGAGCGACTCGCACGGCGACGCCCTCATGGGTGCGTGCACCGTGTTGTTCCAGGTCGAGCTGGCCCTTGAGGGTGTCATTGACCGACTCGATGAGCTGGCGGACCTTCTTAAGCATCGGCTCGCCCGGACGCAGAACCTCCCTCTTACGGGAGGGCCGCAACAGCGTGATGCCCTGTGCGGACAGTGACTGCTCGAACGGCTTGGATGCGAAGCCCTTGTCGGTGATCAGCAGCAGACCGGGCCGCTCACTAACCAGACGGGCGTCAATCTCCAGCATGGCGGCCGGCACCTCCCGCTCGCCGAGCTTCGGATCGGCCAGGGCCCACAGGACCGGCATCCCGGCCGGCGTGCACACCAGGTACAGCCGCAGCCCCCAGAAGTACCGCGAATGCGACGCGCAGTAGCCGTAGTTCGCCCATCCCGCCAGCTCCGACCGCCTGACGGTGGGACGGGACATCCCGCACGGCACCGGGGTCGAGTCGGCGATCCACACGGTGTCGTGCCAGAAGTCCGTGTCCTTCGCCAGCATCCGGATCACCCGCTTGATCTGCGGCAGCGCGGCCCGCAGCCGTTTGTTGTAGCCGGAGTCCTGCGGGATGAACGGGAACAGGGGTCGGTAGTGCGCACGCAGGTGCCGCAGCCAGCGGGCCTCGGAATGGAAGCCCAGCAGTGCCTGCATGACGGCCAGGCACAGCAACTCCGAGTGACTGAGCTTCGGCGGCCGTCCGGGCAAGCGGCCGATCCCCGCCCACTCGTCGTCGATCTTCACGTACAGTGCGGTCACGAGGGTGTTCAGTTCTGTCGTCACAAACGGATCTTGAACACCCTCTCTTCATGCCCGCAGGCATTTGGACAGACTCGTCTAGTAGGGCTTGGTCAGGTAGGGGGCGAGCGTGTCGTATCAGGGCCAGGGTCTTCGGCAGGTGGGGCACGCCCCGGCCCAGCAGACGAGGAGGACTTGGAGCCCGGCCACGACCTGGTAGATCGTCAGACCGTGGCCGGTGCTGGCGGGCACAGTCGCTCCAGGGTGCAGAACGCCTGCGCCACCGAGGCCAGCGTGAGATGTCGCAGGAAGCCTTGGTAGGTGCGTCCCTCGAAGTGGCCCAGCCCCAGGGCGGTCTTCAATTCCCGGTAGTCGTGCTCGACCCGCCAGCGGATCTTCGCCAGCCGCACCAGGCGCCGCAGGGGAACGTGGGCGGGCAAGGTGGACAGCCAGTACTTGGTCGGCTCCGGCTCTTTGGCGGGCCACTCGGCCAGCAGCCAGCACACCGGCAGGTCCTCACCGGGGTGCGCCCGGCGGACCCGCGCTCCGGCCGGCCGGACCCGCAGCGCGACGAAGTACGAGCGCAGCGGCCCCTTCGAGCCGCGCCGCCAGGTGACGCGGTGCCGTGCGCCGCGCCCGGCGGCCAGCACGATCTCGCGGACCGACACCGGCTTGTCCCGGTAGCAGGGCACCGGCGGCCGCCCGGTGCCCGACCACGGCGGGGCGGTGCGCGCCGCCGTCTGGGGCAACACCGCGGTATCCGACCGCACCCCGACGACATACGCGATCTCCCGCTCCTCCAGTGCCAGGCGAAAGGCCCCGTCCTGCCCGTAGCCCTCGTCGGCCACCACCAGCGGCGGATCCAGGCCCCAGCAGCGCAGCTCGTCGACCATGTCCACGGCCAGCTGCCACTTCGGCACGTGCCCGACCTCATCGGGGACGCGCGCCCGACGGCGCCGCAGGACGGCGCTCTCGGGCTCGTCTGCGGTGGCCGGATCCCATTCGGCGGGCAGGAACAGCCGCCAGTTCACCGGGCAGGAGGCGGCGTCGGTGACCAGGTGCAGACTCGGCGCGACCTGGCAGTTGGCGGTCTTGCCCAGCGCGCCGCAGTACTGCGCGGCCACCCCCGGGGAGGCATGACCGTCCTTGGGGAAGGACACGTCGTCGATCACCCAGGCTGCCGGGTGGATGGCCGGCTCCATCCGCCAGGCCAGCTCGGCCAGCACCATCTGGTGCGACCACGGGGAGTCGGCCAGGAACTGCTGCAGGCCCTGCCGGTCCACCCCCAGCCGGGCGGCCATCGGCTCCATCGACTTGCGCCGCCCCGCGCCCAGCAGCCCCCGCACATACCGCTCGCCCCACCGCCGCTGATCCACCCGCCCGAACGAGCCGAACACCTCGGCCGCGAGCGACTCCAACCGCTGTTGGGCCTCCGTGAGCTCCTGCGGTGTCATTCCCCTCACCTCCGAGAGACGACACACCGCTACTCACCCAAGGTAACCAAGCCCTACTAGTTCGTGCCGCGGGCGAGTAGTTCGCTGATGCGCTCGAAGCTGATTCCTGTTGTCGCGGCGGTGAGGTCGCCCGCGACGAGCGCCTTGGTGGCCTGTTGGAGTGCCTCCATGGCGTGGGCGTAGAGGAACGGACCCAAGCTGATGCGCTTGACCCCGGCCTTCTGCAGCTCAGCGACGGTCAGCACCTTGTCCGCCGGCGAGATGAGGACGTTGACCGGTGTCGGCGCGACGGCGGTGACGATCGCGACAAGTGCGTCGAGGTCGGGTGGGAACGGCGCGTAGAGCACATCCGCGCCGGCCTCGGCGAAGGCCGTCAGACGCCGGATGGTGTCGTCGAGATCGGGCCGCCCCTGGATGAAGTTGTCGGTCCGGCCGGTGACGACGATGCGCCCTTTGGCCGCGTCGACGGCGCTGCGAACGCGGTTGACTGCGTCGTCGAAGTCGCGGATCGGCCGTTCGGGATTGCCCGAGGTGTCTTCGATCCCGATACCGGCCAGGCCACAGGCCACGGAGGCTTCCACGGTCGCGGCGACGTCTTCCGGCGTGTCGCCGTAGCCGTCCTCGAAGTCTCCGTTGACGGGCAGCCCGGTGAGCTGACCGATCAGCCGCGCATGCTCCAGGTGCTCTTCGCGGGTGACTTCGTGCCGCCCGTCGGACCGGCCGAGCGTGGCAGCGAGCGCCGCCGACGACGTCGCGATCGCCTCGAAGCCGGCATCGGCCAGCATCAGCGCCGAGAGGCCGTCCCATGCGTTCGGCATGACGAGGCCACCGTCGCGGGTGTGCAGTGCCATGAATCTCTCATAGAGTTCGGAGCCCGGCATACCGAACCTTTCCCGAGCGATCGTTGGAGACAGTGACGGATCGAGCGGCTGGGTACGCCGCCTCGACGAGGACGCGGACGCTCATTCCGGTGTACCGACCGAGCTGGCGGCGGGGATGTCGATGTCGGTCTGGTTGACGTTGTTGATGAAGTTGGTCAGCAGGACCTGCACCGCCACCGTGACGATCGCCAGGATCTGCGGGTCGGTGTAGCCGGCGCCTCGCACAGCCGCCAGGTCGGCGTCGCTCACCTGACCGCGGCTCTCGACGACTTGCTGAGCGAAACGAGCGACCGCGGCGCGTTTGGGGTCGACCGAGCTCCCGGCCCGGGCCAGGTCGATGTCGTCGCTCGACATGCCGCCGAGTTCCGACGATACGTACGTGTGCATCGCCAGGCAGTAATCGCAACCGTTGGCTTGCGACACGGCGAGCGCGATGGTGTGCCGCGTCTTCGCGTCCAGAACCCGGCTCAAGGTGCCCTGCAGCGTCATGACGACCTCAAGGACGGTCGGGTTCGACGCGAGAGTCGCGAACATGTTCGGGACGAAGCCGAACTGTGCGCCGACGTTGTCGAGGATGCCCTCCGCCGCCTCGGGGACGTCGTCTCGAGGGGGAACCTTCAGTCGTGACACAGCGAATCGACCTCCGGTCGCGGTGTGAGTAGTCGTTGTCGAGCCCAAGTCGGGCCCGTAGTCCTTCAGAGCTCCGCCGCAGGCCTTACCTGCGCCGGCCGCAACCTCGCCAGTGGCGTCGCTTGCGCCGGGCGCCTGGTGACCTGCACTGCGAGGGCTGACTCCGTCGGCGCCGAGTTCCGGATGTCTTCGCGCCAGGACACCGTACAGGAAGGACTATACAGACCACCGTTTCCTACGCAACCCCTCCCCCAGACGGGCCGAGTCGGCCGCGCTGGATGCAAGCGGGCCAATGTCGCACCGGAGCGATAAATCTGCAGTTCAGAGCCATATGAAGGCTATGCCGTGAGCCATTCCGTCGGTCGGAACGAGCCAGCTCAAGCTACCTCGAGCCAGGCTGGCTCGGGCGTGATCGATTCGCTTAAGTGGACTATTTAGTCCATACTTAAAGTGAGGCTGGACTGAAACGAACGCAAGATCTCTCGGATCTGCCTGCGCCTCCACCTCGCGCCCATTTACGAGAGGTTTTCGCTGATATGACCGCCGCAACACAGTTCATCGACGCCACGGCGTCGCGCCACATCGGCACCTACTCCGACGCGGTCGCGATCCCGACCAGCGCCACGCACGTCGCCCTGTCCGCTACCCCGGGAGTGCGGCCGGACCGAACCCGACCGGAAGATTTCGCCGAGGAGGCCTGGCAAGCCTCGGACAACGTGTGCGAGGCGCCGCGGTGCGCAGGCGCCGAACTGAGCAACATCGTTCAGGTCCGGTCCTGGCTCACAGACCCCGGCGATATCGACGCCTGCCTGGAGGTTCGCAAGGACGTCATCTCTCACCGACCGGTCCGTATGCTCGCAGTGGTACCACAACTGATCCGGCCCATTCTTCGCCTGGAGATCAAGGTCACCGCGGTTGTGACGCACTCCGCGGCCAAGCAGCGCGAGTGAGCATCATGCCGGAGGGAGACACCGTGCCCGGAACGAGCGGTACACGCCGCACGCCACGCGGCCTGGAGACCCGTTCACGGATCGTTGATTCGGCAGCCAAGCTGTTCTATGTCAAGGGCGTCAACACCACCACCCTCGATGACGTCCGGCTGGCCAGCGGCACGAGTAAGTCCCAGTTGTACAACCACTTCGAGGACAAACTAGCGCTGATCTACGCCGTGATCGACGTGCAGTCGAAGTTCGTCCTCGCCCGCGAGGAACAGCGCCTGCGCGGCGTGAAGACCCTCACCGGTCTGCGCCGCTGGCGTGACGCCCTGGTACAGGCCAACTCACTGCAGGACGGCTCGTACGGGTGCGCGCTGGGCGCGATGTCGATTGAGCTGTCCGACAACGATGAGCAGTCCCGCCAAGCGCTCAACGCATCATTCGATGCCTGGCGGCGGATGCTCGTCGAAACGCTGACTCGGCTCCGCGTCCTCGGCGTACTCGCCGAGGAGGCGGACCCACAACGCTTGGGTACTGGTCTGCTGGCTGCCCTGCAGGGTGGTTACGTGCTTGCACAGAACGCTCACAGCTCCGAGCCGATGGCCGTCGCGCTGGACATGGCCCTGGACCACATCGAATCCTTCGCTCGCAGCTGAGCCATCGTTCGCCCTTATCTCCGGCTTGGTCGAGCACCAGCGGCACACTGCGGGCCCTCCGGGCAGGCCGCCTGGAGTACCGACTCCTGCACCCCGAGGGAGGAAACGATAGAAATGCCGCCGGACCATTCTCTGCACTGGCAGCCCCGCTTTCCCGTGGACGCGAAGCTGACGTTCAAGGGCCTGCGGCGCGGCCGCCACGATCCCACTCACCGTCAGGAAACCGACGGGACCCTGTGGCGTACGGCCCTGACCTCGTCAGGGCCGGTCACCTACCGGATTCGGCAACAGCGCCTGGACGATCTGGACGTCGACGCGTGGGGGCCAGGCGCCGGCGAGCTCATCAGGAGCATCCGAACCGAGCTCGGCGAACACGACCGCCCCGAGGACTTCCGGCCGGCACATCCCGTTCTGGAACGAGCCTGGAGCCGCCTGCCCGGCCTCCGCGTCCCGCGCACGGGACGGCTGTTCGAAGCCCTCGTCCCCGCGATCCTCGAGCAGCGGGTGGTCGGCCTGGACGCCCAAGCCGCCTGGGCCCGCCTCGTCGGCGCGCACGGCGGCCCGGCGCCGGGTCCGGCGCCCGAGACGATGCGGGTCATGCCCTCGCCCGAGACGTGGGCGAAGATCCCGATCTGGGAATGGCGGCGAGCCGGGGTCGACCTGCACCGTTCGAAGACCGTCATCTTCGCGGCGTGGCATGCGGCCAAGCTCGATCGTGCCGCCACCGACCCCGCCCGCGCCTATGAACTGATGTCAGCGATGTCGGGCGTCGGGGTGTGGACCGCGGCACAGGTCGGGCACCGCGCGCTCGGCGACGCCGACGCGCTGCCGATCGGTGACTTCCACCTCGGCCGTATGACCGGCATGGCCCTGCTCGGCCGTCCACTGGCCGAGCAGGAGATCGAGGCGTTCTACCTGCCGTGGCGGCCGCACCGCTACCGGGTGGTCCAAATCCTCGAGCTCACTCCGCGCTCGGCGCCGCGTCGCAGCCACCGCGCGCCCCGCGCCGAGCCGTTCCGCTAATTAGGGCGAATGACCCGTCAGCACTACCACCTTCCTGGCCGTGCCGCGGTAAACATGTAGCGCGCTTCGTATGCCGTGACAGGCAACCATGTCTGAACGCCGGACGGCTACGCCAGGTCGTGCTCGATCGCGGTGAGCTCCTCGTCGTGACCGCCTTCCGCGGGTTTGTGCTTGGGGTAGGCGCCGGCGCCGGGATGGACCTTATCGATGAGGTCGGCGTACGCAGGGTTACGGTCGATGAACTCACCCACGACCGGGCAGATGATGGTGATTTTCTTCCCGCTCTCGCGGATCTCGTCCAGCACGCGAGAGACGAGCTCTGTGGCCACCCGATTTTTACGGTAGGCGGGGTCGACCCACGTCGTCAGCAGCACAACGCGACCGCCCACGAACCGGTACGAGAGCTCAGCGATCGCTTCATCACCGAGGGCGGCGATCCAGCGACCGTGCTCCGCGTCGTTGAGCACATCGAGCTCCCAGCTGGACTCCACCTCGCTGAGACTTGCCTCGTCCAAAGCAGCGATGAGCGCAGCGTTGTTCTCTTCACGGGCCGACGCCTCGGCCCCGAGATTGATCGTCATTGTCACACTTTCTGTCGGGGAAATTAATAGGTGGTTTGAGACAAACGCGTGCGGCCTTTGGTAACTCCCGGGTGCTTGAGGTCGATGAGGTCGGCAGACTCCGGGTTGTTCTCCACGGCGGGGATCGACCACGTGCAGTGGATGGTCGACCCGGAGAAGAACACGGCGGTGTCCGTCCCGGCCTGACCGGTCGACCGTACGGCCGGGGGCCCGCACCACGGAGGTCGTGCGAGCGCCGTCTCAGTCACCGCGCGAGCCAGTCCCGATAGGTGGTCTTGGCGATGACCGCGTCGCTCTTGGCGACGAGAGCGTCACTCGAGGCGACGGCGTATTTGCCCGCGTTGTTGTCGGTGACGACGGTGCGTTGGTCGCCACGGGCGGCCAGAGTGATCCGGCCCAGCTCGTCGAGCGTGAAGACCTCGGGGCCGGCGACGTTGCGGGTGCCGCGCAGCGGGGCTCCCACGCAGACCTCGGCCACGGCCTGGGCGACGTCGGCCGAGGCCATGGGCTGGATGCGCGTGGTGGGCAGGCGGACGGTCTTGTCGTCGGAGGTCCACGACATCACCGCGTCCATGAACTCGAAGAACTGGGTGGCGCGGACGATCGAGTACGGCACGGGGCCGGCCTTGAGGATGTCCTCCTGCAGCACCTTGGCTCGGTAGTACACCAGGTCCGGCACCAGGTCGGCGCCGACAATCGAGAGGACCACCGCGTGGCCGACGCCGGCGGACTTGGCGGCCGGCAGCAGGTTGTCCATCGTCGTCTGGAAGAACGCGGGCGAGGCCTCATCGAAGGTCGGCGAGTCCGTCAGGTTCACGACGGCATCGGCTCCCGCCAACGCCTCGGGCAAGCCTTTCCCGCTCAACAGGTCCAGTCCGGTGGACGACGAGTGTGGCACCGCCTCGTGCCCGCCCGCGTTCAGGATCTTCACCACCTGCGATCCGATAAGCCCGGTCCCGCCGATAACAGCGATCTTCATGTGTTTCGACCTTTAGTCAGAGCCAGCTCGCGCGTTCGGCGAGAGGGTTAGTGTCGGGTGGACTCCGCCTCTTACCGTTGACTTGGCGCCATGCGGGACGTGAGCTCATCGCCGTTGGCCAGCTGTGCCCGAATCACCCTGGCCCGCGGCTGAGTCGCTGCACTCCGCCGCCGTTGGCTCGAGGCAGTACGTCGTGAGCCCGCGATGGGGCTCGTCCGAGGGGACTCCTGCTTGCGGCCCGGTGGTCTCAGCGACCGGCCTGCACCCGTGCCGGCTCGGCAGCAGCACGATCGGAGTAGCCCGGGTGTCCGGCGTCGACGAGATCGGCATAGGCGGTCGTTCGCGAGAGGTAGTGGACCATAAAGGAGCAGATTGCCGTGGCGTGCCCCCGCGGGTGCGGTCTCGACAACCTCGTCCGCAACCTGACCAGGAACTTCCGGTCCGACCTGGAGAGACAGCATCCAGGCATCGCCTCCTTGGGCTTGCCGCCCGCCGTTGCCACCGCATGGAAGCCCTTCTACTCAGGGGCGCGTCAGGAAAGGATCCGCACGAGTGCGGAGAGTTCCTGAGGCCACGCGGCGTCGGAGGGCACCCCGTATCCAACGACGAGGGCATCGGCCATGGCGCTCAGGGACCGTTCATGGCGGTATTGGGACAGGCCAGCCACTTTGAGGCCTTGCCGAACTGTCGACTGAAGGACCCGCTGCTCGGTCCCGGGCGGCAAACCGAGCACGGTGTGCAGGCCGGCCGCTGTCCCGATGACGCC
This sequence comes from Streptomyces sp. CA-106110, assembly GCF_050936285.1. Taxonomy (NCBI): domain Bacteria; kingdom Bacillati; phylum Actinomycetota; class Actinomycetes; order Kitasatosporales; family Streptomycetaceae; genus Streptomyces; species Streptomyces sp. CA-106110. The sequence goes on from NZ_JBNJNB010000001.1 coordinate 286,630, forward strand.
CACCTTTGGGGCGTTCTGGGCCAGGGCTGTGACGAGAGCGTCTCGTCGATCGCGGTAGCGGCGACGGGCAGCACGTACGTGATGGTCGTAGGCGCCGGAGGTGATGAATTCCGCCATCGTCAGCTGGCTGAGTACCTCGCACGAGTCGATCTGCCCCTTGGCCGCCACGGCTTCCTCAGCGAGCCTGGGAGGCAGCGCCATCCAGGCCAGCCGCAGACCAGGAGCAAGGGTCGTGCTGGCGGTACCCAGGTAGACCACGCAGTCGGGGTCGAGTCCTTGGAGCGCCCCGACGGACTGGCGATCGAACCGGAACTCACCGTCGTAGTCATCCTCCAATACCAGCCCGCCGGTCCGTCTGGCCCAGTCCACGACGGCCGTCCGGCGGTTGCGCTGCAGCGCCGTGCCCACGGGGAACTGGTGAGCCGGTGTGAGCAGGACCGCGTCGGTGCCGACGGGCGGCACCGGGTCGGTCCCGTCGGTGTCCAAGGGAAGCGGGAGGGTGTTCAGCCCGGCAGCCTCCAGCAGGCCCCAGTGCCTGTCTAGGCCGTAGGACTCGACGGCGATGTTCCTCGCCCCCCGCCCGGCCAGGACTCCGCTCAGGATCTGGAGGCCGTTGGAGACGCCGGCGCAGATCAGTATGTGCTCCGGACTCGCGTACACGCCCCGGGCTCGGGCGAGGTGGTCCGCGAGAGCGGCCCGTAGTTCCGGCCGGCCGCGGGGGTCGCCGTAGCCGAGCGCGTCGTCGGGGGCAGCGGCCAGGGCGCGGCGTGCGGCCTTCAGCCAGGCTGCACGAGGAAAGGTGGCGAGGTCGGGGCTGCCTGGGATCAGGCCGTGGCAAGGGTCACCGGATGGGTCGTCGGCCGAGCGCGACATGATCGGCCGAGTGATCATCCTGTCTGCCACGAGTGTGCCCGAGCCTCTGCGGGCGTTGAGCCATCCCTCGGCGACGAGGTCGGCGTAGGCATCGGCCACGGTGTTGCGGGCAAGGCCGAGGTCGGTGGCGAGCTGGCGGGAGGAGGGCAGCCGTGTCCCCGGGGCCAGGTGACCGGTGCGGACAGCTTCGCGCACGGCTTCGGCCAGCGCACGGCGCACACCTCTGCCGGTTCGAATCAAATCAGAGGCGATATCTGCTGTGAGGATCTGGCCATCGGGGTGGCCCTGAGCCCACGACACGCCAGCGCTGGTGGTGCCCAGGGCTTCCACGCCGGCCCGGGCGATGAGGACGGCGCTCCCTGCGTCCCACACGTTCGGGAGGACGAGTGTGCCCTCCTCGTGCAGCGCTCGGAAGGCCTCGGCTTTCGCTTGCCGGATCCTGTCCGTCACGACGTGCCTCCTTGGGAACGGAGCCGCTGGCCGAAAGGGCTGCCGCCCCAGGGACGGGCTCGTGGTGGTCTCCTCACCGGTCTGGTGCGAGGTCCATTCCGTGGGCCCGGACCTCGCACACCCGAAGCCGGCGGCCGCGGCCGACGTGGCCTTCAGGGGCGCGTGGCCTGTATACGCTTCGCGGGGCGGCCTGGACGGCCTGTCGAGCAGTTATGCGTACGCATGCGGCCTTGGTCGTAGCCCTTGTCCCCTTAGCAGCGGGCAGCGCCGGCTTCTTACGTCGACCGATCGAAATGTCATGGATCGCGCTGCCGTGCGCCTCCAGGCCGTCGGCTCGGCGGCCGTTGCGAGTACGCTGCGAACGTCGCCTGCCGCTCCTGTGCCACGTGAAGCCGGGCGACGGCTTGACGGGCAGCAGGGACGTGGTTCCAGCAGACGAGATCTGTGGCGCCGTGTCCGGGCAGGGCCTTCGACAGCCGGGTTTCTTACGCGGTGGCCTGACTATGGTCTTAAGGGTCCAGTACGACGGGCGCGGAGGAACGGCCACCTCATCCCCCACGTCCACGCCACGGCAAGCCGAACCAACAGGCAGGTTCGACTCCAAACGGGTCTCTAGAGTCCACTATCCAGTCTGGCGGAGACACTTGGCAACCCGTGAGCGGCGTCTGCATCAGCGCTTGGCCGCAGCGTGTGCCAGGTCCCACTGGGTCCGACCCCGCTCAGTGACCGGGCCCTTTCTCGAGCACGCTCAACCCTTCCGGTTGAGCGGGTTCAGCCCTCAGGACACTCTACGGTCGGCGCCCCGTGGACGCCCCCGTCGCGGGTGAGACACCGCGGCCCGGCCAACCGCCGACGAGTACGTGCAGACACCGGGACGAGGCAGCCCCTCGAGAGGCATGCGGTCAGAGAACTGGACGATGAGGTCCATCGATAATGTGCTGGCGGTGAACACAAGAGGAACCCTTCATGCGGCCGAGACCTCCGCCGGCTCTGGGGTCCCGTCGGTTTCCGCTGGCCGCGAGGGGATTCTTCGATGGAGCAGCCGGGCCGGGCCCATGGTCATGGCAGTTGCCCGTCGTCCGAGCCGCCTCGTACACTCCGGACGAAATAGTCTTCTTTTTCGACGTCTACTGGCAGGAGATTCCGGTGGGGAAACGTGTCGACGTCAAAGGCCTGAACGTCTACTACGGGACGTTTCTTGCCGTTGCCGACGTGGACCTGTCGATCGAGGCATGCAGCGTCACCGCGTTCATCGGCCCGTCGGGGACGGGCAAGTCGACGGTCCTGCGCACGCTGAACCGGCTTCACGAGGTCACGCCTGGTGGGCGCGTCGAAGGCGCCGTGCTCCTCGACGGCGACAACATCTACGCCCCCACAACCGACCCCGTCCAGGTGAGGCGCACGGTCGGCATGGTCTTCCAACGGCCCAACCCCTTTCCGACCATGTCGATATACGGCAACGTCGCTGCTGGCGTCACGCTCCACAATCGACGCATGCCTAGATCGGAACTCGACGGCATCGTCGAGGAATCGCTGCGCTCGGCGAGTCTCTGGGATGAGGTAAAAAACCGGCTGGACCGTCCCGGTGCCGGGCTCTCAGGGGGCCAGCAGCAGCGGTTGTGCATCGCCCGGGCCATAGCAGTTGAGCCCGAGGTGCTGCTGATGGATGAGCCGGCTTCGGCGCTCGACCCGATCTCGACGCTCGCCATCGAGGACCTCATCCGAAGCCTCAGGCAGCAGTACACCATCGTGATCGTCACCCACAACATGCAGCAAGCCGCGCGCGTCAGCGACAGGACGGCCTTCTTCGACCTCGAACAGACGGGACAGCCAGGCCGGCTCGTGGAAATGGACGACACCGTAAAGATCTTCTCCAACCCGAGCCATCCACGCACGGAAGCCTACGTCTCGGGCCGCTTCGGATAGCCGCTCCCATGTCCCAGCCTCGACGAAGGCCCCATGCGGTGACCATGCCCCCTGCTATCGAGGGCGGGGGTTCCCGCCAGGGTCGACCGACCCTCCCGATGCCCTCCTGCTTCAACGTGCTGTGCCCGGACCAGAAGGCCTTGGCAACAGCATGCGGCGGCGCGCCGCTGTCGATCATCCGGCAGTACACCGAGCAGCGGAAACGCCCGGCCGGACGGCCGGGCGCAGATCGACGATGCGTTCACCCCGCCCTGAAGGACGGGGCCTGCGCGCAAGATCACCGGTCAGCGAGTCGGGACCTTTCCCGTTCAGTCATGCGGATCACTCCTCTGGGTGAGAGACCCACCCGTCAACAACGTCCGTCAGTATCAGAGCCAGCGCGGTGGTACCCGGGAACTCAGATCTCTCCCAATGGAATTGCCAGCGAGGCCGCGCCGCTCATGTCGAGCCATACCGTGTCCCTCGTGCGCGTCGTACGCAGCATGACCCTCCCGCACTGCTGGCAGCGTGCGACAAGGCCAAGTGCGTGCCTGTACACATGCGGGCGAGCAAGGGGGCTGTGCAACCGCAGTTGGCGCATCGGCTCGTCGCGGCGGTCACATCAACGGCGAAGACTGCGGACAGAGGCCCTGCCAGCGCGTTTCCGTCGGCATACCCGGCATGAGTATCGTCCACATCTGGGCCGCTGGCCTCTACGGACGCCATCTCAACCTCCACTGTCGCCGAAGCGCTCGGTACGCACTCGCTCAGGTGCATGTCCCAGGAGCACCAGGTAGGCAGCCGTCTTCTCGACGAACGGTGTGGGCCCGCAGACATAGCAGGTCGGCTCGAAGTCGGGGGGCCAGCCGCCGCGGACCAAGTCCTCAGGGGTGATGCGCCCCGGCGGGCGCGGTGAGTCTTTCGGGGCCTCTCTGCTGTAGAGGTACGTCGTATCCAGCCCCGGCGCCCCCTGGCGGAGCTCCGAGCGGTACAGCAGGTCCGACGGGGTCCGCGCTGCATACAGCAACCGGAACGGGGCACGGCTGCCGGCCGCCTGCCGCGCGCGGACCATGCACATCAGAGGCACGAGTCCCGATCCGCCCGCCACCAGCAGAACCGGCTCCGTCTGCTGCTGCCTCCAGACGAACCAGCCACCGACAGGCCCGCGCAGCTCCAGCTGGTCCCCCGGCACGAGCTCGTCCACGAGGTAGGGCGACACTTCCCCGCCGGGCGTGCGCTGGACTGTCAGGTCGAGGCTCCGGCCGTTGGAGGCCGAGGCGATCGAGTAGCTGCGCTGGGTGCTGTAGCCGTCTTCTGCGGTCAGCCTGACGTCCACATGCTGGCCGGCCAGGTGCCCGGGCCAGCCCGGCAGGTCCAGTGTCAGGGTGACGGCCGTCGCCGACTCCACGCGCCGACCCGTTACCTCGGCGGCCCGCCACCGGAGCCGGTCGCCTAGTCTCCCTGGTACCGCTGCTCTCGCCATGGGTCTCCGTAGTTGTGATAGCCGGCGCTCTCCCAGAAGCCGGGCACGTCCTTCTTCCGCAGCTCGATCTCGCGGACCCACTTCGCGGACTTCCACAGGTACAGGTGCGGGACCAGCAGCCGGGCGGGGCCACCGTGTTCGGGCGCCAGGTCGCTGCCTCCGTAGCCGTAGGCGATCCACGCTTTGCCGTCGACCAGGTCGGCGAGGGGGATGTTCGTGGTGTAGCCCCCGTACGAGGTGACGAGGACGTGCTCTGCGGCCGTCTCCACGTCCGCGAGCAGAACGTCCAGGGACACGCCTTGCCACTTGGTGCCGAACTTCGACCACTTCGTCACACAGTGCAGGTCGACGGTCGGGGACTCTGGCGGGAGTGCCATCAGGCCTGCCCAGTCCCACACATGCTGCGTCCCGGCTTCCGTGGTCACGGACAGCTTCCAGTCGTCTTGCCGGATGCGGGGAGTTGGCCCGGCGGACAGCACCGGGAAGCCGGTCGTCTCGTACTGCCCGGGCGGCAGCTTCGTGCCCGCCGACGGCCTTCGGCCGTGGAATCCGCGCGAGATGAACGCCATGCTCGCCGTCCTTGTTCGTCCAGTGCGGCCCCTGCGGGCCCCTGCGGAGGTGAGCGCACGGGGGAAGCGACTTCTTACCTGGGACGCCCCGGGAAGGTGAACGCCTGGCGGCGCAGCCTCTCTTGTCCGTCCTGGGGCTGTCGGGCCCGGGATGCGTGTGGCCGCGATGCGGGGACCCCGGTCAGCGTCGCCCGGTCCGACGTGGTCGTCGCCGCATCAGCCTGCGCCGCTGAGGTGTCCGGTGGCTATCAGCTGGGCTCGCAGTTTCTTGCGGGCATCAAACATCGTCTTGTAGAGCGCGTTCCGGTTCGTCTCCAGCTCGCTGGCGAGCGTTTCCAGGGAAACACCGTTGACGACGGCAGTGAAGACCTGCCGCTGGTGGGCGCTCAGTGCCGTCTCGACTGCGTCGCGTACAGCCTCGCCCAGCTCTCGCGCCTGCCAGTGACTGACGGGGTCAGTGCCGGAGCGGTCGGGAACTTGCGCCCATTCGTCCAAGTCGAATCGGGCGTTTGAAACACGCCAGAAATGGCGGCCCAGCTTGCTGGACACTTCAAGTACGACAAACCGGAATGCCCATGTAGTGAACCTGGCATCGCCTCGAAATTCCTGAATTTTGTGCGTGATTTTCATCAGTGCGTCGGCGGCCGCATGGTGGGCGAGGTCGTTCAGTTCGGGTCCGGTAATTCGGTAACGAGGACCCCGACGGAACACCTCGTCCATGGCGATCCGCACCAGCAGTTCATGCAGCCGCGTGCAGGCCTGCTCGTACTGCTGCCCGCGACCGACTCCGAGCGCATCTACCCAGGCGGCGGACTCCGGGTCGAGTTGTCCCCGACCCTTGACGGGCCCTGCTGCCGGAGCCCTGCCACCGCTTCCGGCATGTTCATTCGGAGCCGAGCGGCACGTTCTTCTGGCATCCGCAGAGTGCATGGCTCTCAATCTCCAGGTCATCTCGTACGGATAAGCCAACCACGGCACTATCTACAGGCCGTCTACGTGAAGTCGCCGTTTTCGCTTTCGCCGTGCGTGCATCCCGGGATTTGACGGACGAAGCTTCCGGCGTATTTCGGTGAGCGACTCGTGCGCGGCGTGGGGCGTGCTCTCCCGTACTGCGGCGCCTGGCTGGTGAGCGGGCCCGGCAGAGGAGACTCGCGGTCCTCCTCCCGGTAGCGGGCGGTCATGTTGCCGCTGCCCGGGCGCGTACTGTGGCAGCAGCCAGCGCAGCTGCCGGCGCCCCCTGTGGATGCGCGACATCACGGTGCCCACCGGGGTCCCCATGGTTTCCGCGATCTCGCGATAGGAGAGGCCCTCGATGTCAGCGAGGTACACAGCGAGACGGTACGGACGGGGAATCTGACAGAAGGCTGCTCTGAGGTCGGGATTCACGACGCGCTCCAGCGCATCGGCTTCGGCCGACTTCAGCGCTCCAGAAGCGTAGGCGCCGAGACGCACCAGCTGCTGGTCTTCGACTTCGGAGGAAAAACACAGGCGCGGTCTGCACTGCTGCCTGCGACGTGCAGAAATGTGCTGGTTGACCATGATTCTCTTTATCCAGGCTCCGAAGTTCGTACCCGGCCGGAACTGGTCGAACGATGCGTACGCACGCGCGTACGCTTCCTGGACCAGGTCCTCAGCGTCTGCTGCGTGGCGAGTCATGCGCCAGGCGGCGGCGTAGAGGGCACGGCGATGCGGGAGGGCTTCCTTCTCGAATCTCACACGGCGCTGGGCGGGGCTCTCCTGCTGGCTGCTGGTGCTGGGCTCCGGCGGTAAGTGCATCGTTTTCACAGTCGCTGCCTATCTTCGCGCCCAAACAGGCCGGCCTCGGCTGGTGTCAGCCCGCTCCGTTGGTCTGGGTGCAGCGGCGGATCCGGGCGGCCCCAACGTCTGCCAAGAGCTGCTTGACGTGCTTGCCCCAACAACTTCTGCCGGGCCGGGGTGCCGTGCGGGCTGTCCTGGCAACGGTGGGTCTTCCGCGAATGCGCCTGTCCTGGGTGAGCCGACGTACAGCCCGCCGACCGGTTGCGGAGGGACAGCCGGGAATCCTCCCCTGCCTCAGCACCTTCCGGGCCGGGCGGTTCGGGCTCGCCCCTGCCCCTGGCTCATTGCCTTCTGGGCCGGGCAGTTCGGGTTCGCCCCTGCCCCTGGCCCGGCCGGGGGCAGGCGATCACTCAGGAGTCCTCTCGGGTGTCAGGCACCACGTGGACGGCCGCCTCCTCGGCGGAGGCGGCACCATTGTCGATGCCCACGTCCCGCGCCCAGTAGTCGTCGCCGTCGTATCCTGCGGCGAGAACGTCTGTGTCCCAGCTGAGGAGGCGTCCCGCGCGCTCGTCGCCGACCTGGTCGTCGATGAGCTCTCCGTCCGTGCCGATCGTGTCGCCCAGCCCGTCGCCCTCGTCCGGTGCACCGGCTTCCGGCACCTCGCGCCTGAGCCGATGCGCGAGGTCCTCGTGGGAGGCGCCCTCCCTCGCGGTGACACCCCAGTCGTTGACGGCGAGGGGTGCATTCGCGGGTGAGTAGCCCCGGTCCAGGACGTCCTCCCCCAGCTCGTCCTCGTCGTACTCCTCCTGTGAGCGCAGTGGGTTGGAGGAAGCCAGGTCATCGTAGGACGGGAAATCGTCTGGTGAAGTCATCATGGCCTCCATGCCGTCGGAGCCACGCGGCATCTCGGTGCTGGCGTCTCGGAGACGGCGCGGCGGAAGAAGGCCATTCAAGCGGCCTGGTGTCGACGAGGCGTCTATCCGGCGTAGTCGCCCGGGCGGCCGGCCACCGGCTGCAGTCAAGTAGCGAGGAAGCCCCTTGGGCCGTCCTGCCACGTTCCTACCTCCCAGACCCGCCCCAGTTGCCAGGGTGGTCGAGGTCGATCAGCTGCTCGTATCCGGGATTCTCCTCGATGAACCGGTCGACCACCGGGCAGTAGTTGGTGATCGTCGCTCCCTTGGCAGCGAGGTCGTCGAGAGCGAAACGAATCAGCAGCTTGGACCAGCCCCGACCGCGGTATTCCTCCCGGATGGTCGTGTGGGTCAGCACGCGTCGCGAGCCGGCCGTCTCGTAGACGAGTATGCCCGCTGCCTGGTCGCCGTAGCGCAACTCGTAGAAGCGCCCGCCGGGATTGTCCGCGATCTCGACGCGACCGTCATCTGCTGGGCCCGTTTCTCTGCTGGTCATGGCTGTCTTACTCCTCGGTTGGGCGGCTCGGCGCCGCTGCTGAGTGGGCGCGCGTACGCGTTTGTCTCGGGGGGATGGTCCGAGACGGCAGTGTGCGCCTGCCCGCGGCTGGCTTCGGACCGTGTCCGGGCTGTTCCGGGGCAGCCCTCGGGACAAGGGACTGCGCCGTGGCCCGGGCAGGCTCACCAGTTGGATTAGCGAAGCGTAGTGAACCTGTGGCAGAGTGCTACGCGCACGCCCGGCGCCCAGGCGACGTCGGGCACCCTCCTCGGTCGGGTCTTGCGGCCCGGTCGACCAGCGTCCGGAGGGACGTGCCACGCGGGCTGGCGGCTCCTGTCGTTCAGTACCAGGGCACGAAGGCGATTGGCTCCCAAGGCTGAGCAACGCTCAGGCTCGCTAAGCCAATCAGAGACGCTCGGAACCTCTTGCGGGGCACTCCCGGCCTGGCACTTGCAGACACCGGGTAAGGAGTCCGCGGTCGAGGCAGCTAACGGTGAACGACTCAGCGGTTCGACGCCGCAGAGTCGAGGGCTACTGTCCAGCTGCCGCGGCCGGGCGAAGGGGCGGACATTGTCTGTCGGGGCCGGTCTCGTGTCGGACGGCTTCAGTCGATTCCGGCCTTGCAGAAGGGGGAACACAACGTGGTACCGACAAGGGGGCATGCCGTGTTGACGGGCGGATGCTTCTGGGGCATGCAGGAGCTGTTCCGCAGGTTTCCGGGTGTCGTGGGGACCCGTGCCGGCTACACCGGCGGCGAGGTGGTGGAACCGACATGCCGAAACCACGGGAACCATGCGGAGTCGGTCGAGGTCACCTACGACCCGTCCGGGACGGACTACCGCAGCATCCTGGAGTTTTTCTTCCAGATCCACGGCCCCACCACGTTGAACCGGCAGGGCGACGACATCGGTTTGACCTTCAGGTCCGCCATCTTCTACCTGGACGAGGAGCAGCGACGCATCGCAGGGGCTGTGATCACGGCCTCCGACGCGTCTGGACTGTGGCCGGGGAAGCTGGTTACGGAGGTTGTTCCGTCCGGCACGTTCTGGGAGGCGGAACCTGAGTACCAGAACTACCTCCAGCGTCATCCGGACGCGCACATGAATCAGTACGTCCGGAAAGGCCGGAAGCTGCCTCGAGCACCGGCCTGACCCGCCCGCGCTTGCCGCAGCGTCTCGCAGCAGGCGCGGCGGCGGGCGTTGCGCCTTCAGGGCCCGGTCACCTCAGAAACTCCTGCAGGTCCTGTTCCAGGGCCAGCCTGGGCTTGGCCCCGATGACCGTCTTGACGACCTTGCCGTCCCGGTAGACGTTGAGCGTGGGGATGGATCTGACGTCGTACTCTTCAGCGGTGCGGGGGCTCTCGTCGACGTTCAGCTGGACGATCGTGATCTTGTCACTGTGCTCGGCGGCGAGCGCCTCAAGGACCGGTGCTACAAGGCGGCAGGGCCCGCACCACTCGGCCCAGAAATCCACGAGCACAGGCTTGCCGCTCTTGAGCACCTCGTCCGCAAAGGTCTCGTCGGTCACGCTTCTCAGATTGCCTGCCATGCGGGCTCCTTCGTATGCGAGCGGCCTTGGGCGACGCCTTTTTGGCTGCCCCGCCCGGGGTCCGTGTCAGGTGGCGGCCCTGGGCGGGGCGTGAGAGGTACGTCTAGTTGCGGCCTGCCATGACTCCGCCGTCGACGTTGAGGATGGCGCCCGTGGTCCAGCTCGAGGCCGACGAGAGGAGGAAGACGATCGCGGAGGCCAGGTCCTGCGGGGTGCCGACCCGGCCGAGCGGGTGCAGGCCGCTCAGCTGCTCCATCGCGCCGTCCAACTGATCCGCGGGAAAGACCTTCCCGAACAGGGGCGTCCTGGTGACAGCGGGAGCCACGGCGTTCACACGGATGCCCTCGCCGGCGAGCTCCATGGCCAGGTTGTGCGTGAGAGCGTGCAAGCCGGCCTTGGCCATCGAATAGGCCGAGGACGGTGTCACGGCGAGGGCCTGGTACGCCCACATGCTGCCCACGTTCACGATGGCGCCGCCCTGACCGCCGGCGACCATGCCCCGGACGACGGTCTGAGTCAGAACGAAGGTCGCCCTGTTGAGATCGTGATAGGCGTCGTAGTCCGCGACCTCGTAGTCAAGGAAGCGCTTGGGCAGGAAGAACCCCGCCGAGTTGACGAGGAGGGTGGCGTCGGGGTGGTCCTCCGCCAACTGCTTCTGCGCCTCGACGACCTGGTCCCAGTCCGCCAGGTCGGCCTCGATCGACCATGCGCTGCCGGAGCGCGCCAGGCTCGCCACGGCATCGTCGAGTTTCTGACCCGCGCGGCCGACGATCACCGCACTGCCGCCCTCCGCGATCACGTCCTCGGCGGCCTTGAAGCCCATGCCGCTGGCGCCGCCGATCACGACGAGTTTCTTGCCTTCGAAGTCCATGGCCATGCGAGTTACTCCTCATTGAGCGCCGACACTTCTTGCCTGCTATGCACTCGACCCTGCCACGGCGGGCTCTACAGCAGCTCTACAACGCCTCTACGGCGCCAATCGCAGCTGCGCCGCAGCCCCCCACCAAGCAGAAAGACGCATAGGTGTGTCCTGCCCGCCGCCTCAAGTCCTCTGCGCACTACTGCGCGCAAACGGCCCGCGCAGAGAAGCCGCAGGAAAGCCGTTGCACGGTTCTGCTGCCTCGATGGCAGCAGACCGTTGCCGACAACGGTCTGCTGCCATCGAGGCAGCACCCGCGCTGAGCCCCGGACGCTGTCGTACGCACGCTGCCCGCCGGGCGGCGTGCCGGCTTTGTCCACCGACTTTGTGACCAGCGAGAAGCTCGACGGTCGGCAGGGCAATCCCTCTATACGAGATGTCTCGTCTGACGACGCCGCCCGGTAGGGCATGCTCCCACTTCGAGAACCGCTCGGTCTCGGCTGCTCGCCGTGGCATCGTCTCCGCAGGGTGCCTGTGACAACGACATGGATGCCGGCCCCTGCTCGTCTTACCAACGGGCCGGTTCGCCCTGGTCGAGGAGCCCTTGCCCTGCCTGCTCAGCTGCATACGCGGCCACGAGCCGGTTCCAGCTGTACCGGCCCGGGCCGATCTCCGAGACGAGGTGCGCTCGAATGAGACGCGACAGGACATGGCGGACCCGACACTCGGGCCGTCCGGCCAGGTCCGCGACCTGCGATGCCGCGAACATGGGGTCTGGGCAGGCGCCCAGGTCGCGGAAGAGCGCCGCCGTCTCCGTGTCGAGGAGGCGGTACGAGCGGGTGATGGACGCCCGGACGTCGAGCGCCTGGTCCTCGTCGCTCGCGAAGGCGTCCAGGGTGCTGAGCTCCGGCGCCTCGTACTCGTCGGCCAGGCTCGCCAGGCGCAGCTGTGGTCGATAGGCCGCGCGGGCGGCGACGTTGGCCAGGGCCAAGGGGAGCCGCCCGGCCAGCCGGATGATGCGGTCGACGGCCTCTGGTTCAGCCGCTGTCCTTGCAGCGCCGAGTCGGCGCGCGAGAAGGCTCCGTGCGTCCGTCTGGCTCAGGGGCATGAGTGTCAGGGGAAGCGCCTGATAGGCGGCGACGAGCGCGTGCAACTGCATACGGCTGGTGACAAGGGCCATGGAGCCGGGGCCTCCGGGGAGGAGATGCTTTAGCTGGTCCGTGTTCCATGCGTTGTCGAGCACGACGAGCACTCGGCGCTTGGCCAGCAAGCCGCGGAACATGAGCCCTCGTGCCTGCGCGGTCTCGGGTATGTCCTCGGGTCGGACCCCCAAAGACTGCAAGAAGTCCTCGAGCACGTGCGCGGGATCCCGTGGCTCGGTCTCCGGTCCGGCTCCCTGCAGGTCTGCAAAGAGCTGACCGTCCGGGAAGCGGTCTGCCAGACGGTGGGCGACGGTGATGGCGAAAGCCGTCTTGCCGACGCCGGCCAGTCCACCGACCGTGCAGATGGCCACAGAGGACGACACCTCCGCATCGGCGACCAAGCGCTCGACCTGCTCCTGCTCTCCCTCGCGGCCGACGAGGCTCGGCAGGGCGGCTGGGAGCTGGGCCGGGGCGTGAGGCGGGGGTGTTTGCGGCGCGCCCTTCGGGCGGTCGGCGCTTTGCGGGAGCTGGAATCGCCCGGAGAGGATGCGCTCGTGGACTTGCTGCAGTTCCGGCGACGGGTTGACGCCAAGGCGTTGACGCAGCAGGTGACTGGTCGTGTGGTAGATCGTCAGGGCCTCGGACTGGCGCCCAGCACCATAGAGCGCGGTCATGAGGAGGCTGCATACGCGCTCTCGAAGCGGGTGCTCGACAAGCAGGGCGGACAGTTCCGCGGCGGCCTCGGCGTAGCGCCCTCTCTCCACTTCGCAGGCGAGCTGCTCCTCGGCACAGGCGAGGCGCAGCTCGCCGATGACGCTGCGCTGCTGGGCCGCGAACGGCCCCGGGACTCCGGCGAGGGCCACTCCTTTCCACATCTCGAGGCCCTCGGTCAGCAGGCTCGCCGCGGAGGCCAGGTCGCCGGTGCTGCGCGCCTCCCTCGCCCTTGCCGCCGTCTCCTTGAACCTGTTCAGGTCCAGAGCGTCCGGTTGGATGTGCAGCAGATAGCCCCCGTCGACCAGGCGTACGGAGCTGTCACTCTGCTCCCCGAGTGCCTGTCTGAGCCTGTAGATGTAGGTGCGCACGGAGCCTATGGCCGACGGTGGGGCCTCGTCGCCCCACACGTCCTCCACCAGTTTCGAGAGGCTTACAGGCCTGCCCGCCCTGAGCAACAGCGAGGCAAGCACGGCGCACTGCCTCGGCTGACCAGCTCCGGCCTCGACCCCCTGTCTGTGTAGCCGGACTGGGCCGAGCACTGAGAACCGGACGCCCGCATACATGGTGCCTACCGCCTTGGGGATCCTTGTGAAGCTTGGTTGCTTGGCTGTCCGCAGGGGACCGCTTCCCCCAAACGTACCGCAGATCGGCCCAGTTTTCTGGACTAAATAGTCCCTCTTTATTTGGCCAGGCCCACTGGCACCTCGCGCTACCCGGCTGCCATGGCGCTGTGCTGGCGCGCCAGGACCGCGGCTCCTGACCGCGGCCGAGCGGCTCTTCATGGCACGGCGTGCAGGCTCGCACAACGCGAAGGTAAGCGCAGGCGGCGGTGTGTGCTCGCGCAGCCGCGGCTGGTGGCGGTGGGCGAACCACTCGGTGACCTCCGGTGTGGGGAGGAAGGCATGCAGCGGCGAGCCGGCGCCCTGTCCGCGTTCCGTCCGGCCGGAGAGCTCGACGGACGGCGACCTGCCTGGTACGCAGGGGGCCGCGGCTTTTCGTTGGCGACGACTGGGGCCGCATGCGGGCAGTGGGGCGTGCGGACGAACACGTCCTCCCGCCGTCACGCCTTGGACGCCTGCCGGGAGGACGATGAAGTCCAGCCGGTAGGGGAGACCGCGGCGAAACCGCCTGTGGCGCCGCACCGGGACTTCTCGGCGCCGCCTCGTCCCGGACGGTTTCAGCGCCCTCTCGTGCCCCCTTCAGGCGGATTGCCGTCCTCGGCGGGCACGGCATAGGCCTTGATGTGGCCGATCGCCATGTCGAGGGCGATCCTCATGGGTTTGACGTCCCGGACCGTCTGGGCAAGGAGGTAGCCGCCTTGAAGGGCGGCCATGAGGCCGGTGGCGAGCTCTCCGGCGTCCGCATCGGCACGGAGGACTCCCGAGTCCTTCATCCGCACGAGCCCGGCCTCGAGCAGCCCTTGCCAGGTGTCGAAGTGCCGGGCGATCGCCTTGCGCGCATCTTCGTCCTGATCGGCCAGCTCGCTTGCAAGGGAGCCGAGCGGGCAGCCGTACGCTCCGTTTCGGAGCGCGTTGTGTTCGACCACTGCGTCCCGCCAGCGCTCCAGCCCGCGGAGGGAGTTGAGCCGCCGCAGTAGCTGGTGCTGGCGTTCGAGCAATTCTGCAGCCTGCAACGCCACAACGTCCCGCACCAACGCATCCTTGTCGGGGTAGTGGCGGTAGAGCTGGGATTTACTCGTTCCGCTGGCCGCCCTGACCTCGTCGAGGGTCGTGGAAGACACGCCCTTGACGTACATCATGTCGGCGGCGGCTCTCAAAATACGCCCTTGAGTCGCCCGCCCACGCTCAGTCAGCCGGGAGCCGTTTTTGTCGCTCGCCTGTTCCGCCACATTGACCAGATTACCGGTGTGAACGCTAGCAGGATTCAGAATGGACCTCAAGGTCCTTTTCTGCCCCGCCTCCGGCGCTCGGCCCGACCCGGAGCCATCGCCCGGGCCTCGCCGCCCCGACGAGCCCGCGACCGGAGAGCTGGAACCCGGCGCCCACTCGACCCGACAGCCGAGCCGCGACCCTGCCGGCCACCCGACCGAGCAGCCGAAACGGCCCGCTGGATAAATCGACGGACCACCACGAAACATCGAGGCTAGAGTGCAGGTCAGAGCAGTCCCGAGATGGATTCATCCCCGGCGCGAACGCCAGAGCCTTCTGCAAGAGCTCTGGTAAGCGTCTCTGATCAGCTAAGCGATCCTGAATCGGATTGAGTTTCCGGGATCGTTTCCCACCGTGGCGGGGAGGCGTGGGCGTGGAGATGGAAGCCCGCGCCCAGTGCTGCTCCGCGTGGCCGGTGTCGGCCGGTGGTGGGTGTGCTGATCGTTGTCACGTCCTGGTGCCGGTGGGCTGCGCGGGGCAGACGGTTCCGGCCCGTTGGTGCGTGTCCCTCCGGACGCTTGTCCGCCGGTCCTGTGGGGCCGCCGGGGGAGGGTGCTCTGCGTCGCCTGGGCGCGAGGCGTGTGGAATGGTGCCGGGTCGGGCCGGTCTTGGACCGGTCGTTCCGGCTGGTCTTCGGAGCCGCAGTGACGACTGCCTTCGACTCCGCCTTTTCAACCACGCAGCGGATGCGCACGGCGCCGCTGGTACGGTCCGTGACGGTCTTGGCCTGGTGGGTGAGGCCGCGTGCGGCGATTCGCCGCCATGCCCCTTGGTCGCGGTCGCCCTGCCACCCGCAACCAGAGCGGTCCGGGCAGATGGCCCACGTCCAGCCGGTGGCGGTGGGCCGGTCGGGGGCTTTGCGGTGCCGCAGCGGGGTGAGGCACTGCGGGCAGTGCTTGGAGGTGTTTTGCGCCGGGACGGTGACGACGGCGATACCGACCTCGGCCGCCAGGTGCCGCATGCGGTCCACGATCTGCCCGCGTACCTGCTGGGACAGGCGCGTGTTCATCGTGCGGCCCATGCCCTTGGCTTCCATGGACCGCAGATCTTCCAGGTAGATCACGGTCGCCCCGGCGGCGATCGCCTGGTCAACGGCCCAGCGGGCGGCAGCCCAGGCCAGAGCGTCGTTGAGGTTCGAGCGCCGGACGCAGACGTGCCGGATCTCGTCGGTGAGAACGGTGCGTTTGGCGATCAGCGGATGCTGCTCGTTCTCGGCGATGAGCCTCTGGTAGCGGTCCGCCTTGGCGTGCAGGTACTGGGACAGCCGCCTGAGCCGGTGCTGCTTGGCCAGCACCCCGGCGGCGCGGAACTGGGCACCAGACCCGAGGCCAGTGATACGGCCGTCGTCGTGGAGGCGTGCCGCGCCCCCGCTGAGGAGGGTGTTCAGGCCCCAGTCCACGCCCAGCGCGACCGTGTGGCCGCTCCTGCGGGTTTTGGGGACGGCGTGGGTGTAGGCGAGGTCGGCGCGCACCTTGCCCTGGTGAATACGCAGGGTAGGCAGGTGCAGCACCGCACCGGCCGGGACGGTGGGCGCAAGCGTGATCGGGCAGGCCACCCACGTCCAGTCCTTGTAGGAGGCAGGGTCGGGGCGGGTGGGCAGCTGCAACCGCAGCAGGGCGCGCCCGGGTTCGTCGGCGCGTTCGATCGACGCTTGCTGCCCGTCACAGGCCGACAGCAGCAGCATGCGTGCGATGCGGGGCGACGGCTCCAGTTCGAACACATCAGCCGGAGGCCGCCTGTGCTTGCGGAGGAAAGCAGCCACCTGCCGGGTGCGGGACTTGATCACGCTGGACGGCAGGAACCGGCCTCCAGGCACGGCCTCCCGGACAGCGTCCCACTCCTGCGGCGTGCGCCTGGCCGGATCGGCGGGCCACGTCTTGAGCACGCCGACGGTCAGGTCGGCACGCCACTTCGCCGACCGCAGAGTGCGCCCTGCTGTCTCTTGGGCCATGCGCACGATCCGGTCGTTGACCTTGACGCCCTCGGGTGACGCGACGACCCAGCCGAGGCGGCGCAGCGCCATCCAGGCGTTCGACGGCAGCTTGCAGCCCCCAGCGTCCTCTCCGGAGGCCAGCACGTCCACATCAGCGGTGTTCCCGTGCTCGGCCAGCAGTACGCCGGTCATGCCGGATACGAGATCCACGCACCAGCCCACACGCTGCGCAAGCATCGCGCCGGTCAGGAGTTCGCCGGTCTTCTCATCGACGCCCGTGCGCAGGAGCCCACGGGCGCAGGCGGTGCGAGAGGTCTCGCCGTCGGCGAGCGGCACCTTCCGGCTCACCGGGCACCGTCCTGGCACTGTCCGGACTCGGCCAGCAGTCGGCGCCGGTTCTCAGCCGACCGCATCCCATACAGCCGTCCGGCGAACGTGGTGACCAGCGAAACGAAGTCTTCCAGGAGTTCATCCCGCCCGCCGAGCTTCTTCGGGTGCAGCACTTCCAGAGCGGCGCCATGAACGGCGAGCAGGTACTTGAGCCAGCCGACCCCGAACCGTGCGAGCCGGTCCTCGTGCGTGACACGCACCACCGTCACCGAACCGTCGGCGACGGCCCGCAGCAGCCGGTTAAGGCCAGGACGGTCCTCCCGCAGGCCCGAGGCCCGGTCGCGGAAGACCTTGACGATCTCGCCGGTGGACGTGGCACGCAGCTCCTTCTCCTGCGTCTCCAGGGAAGATTCCTGCCCGGAAGAGCCGGAGACGCGCACGTACAGGCCCTCCAAGCGGACACGCCCACCACCGGTGGAGACCTTCATCGCCTCCACGTCGATCGAGGAGAATCGGCGCTCACGGCCGACCCAAGTCACCGGAATCTTCCCCGAGTCAGCCCAAAGACGAAGCGTCACGGGGTGAACACCCAGACGCTTCACGGCCTTTGAGAGTTGAAGAAGTTCCACGCGATCACTCTACGATCACTGAGGATTCCTAATCAAACCGGTGAGCCTCGGGAGGCCGCACTCATGTGAAGGCGTCGCATGTGCTCGCCCGCGGACGGAGCGGCTTGTGCTCCGTCGAGAACGCTGCTGTCGGCAGCAACGACCAGACACGACGAGGCAAGTCAGTCGTCAGTCCACTCGCTGCGGCCGGAAATCGGCTCGCCTACGCCTCGGGGAGACGCGCGACCGTCAGGATGCTTGCCCTCCTGATGCTCGACGGTGGGCCCAGACACCATAGGGAGCCCCCGTGGGGCTTGTTCGCTCCCGAGTGGCGATCACCAGTGAGCCGCCGCGCTCGCACGGCCACCGCGGTGCCGCACGAGCACTTCAGCTTCCGCCACTGTATGCCGTACCACCAGCACGCTCGCCGGAGCATCGAGGAGCTGAGCGTCTCTGACTGGCTTAGCGAGCCTGAGCGTTGCTCAGCCTTGGGAGCCAATCGCCTTCGTGCCCTGGTACTGAACGACAGGAGCCGCCAGCCCGCGTGGCACGTCCCTCCGGACGCTGGTCGACCGGGCCGCAAGACCTGACCGAGGAGGGTGCCCGACGTCGCCTGGGCGCCGGGCGTGCGCGTAGCACTCTGCGACAGGTTCACTACGTTTCGCTCATCCAACCGGTGAGCCTCGGCGGCGGCTCCGGACGGCATGGTCGTCCCTGCCAACGTCAAGCCGCTCGCGGCCGTACCCCGAACCGCGAGGCCGAGCGCCAAGAGTTCCCTGATCAGGCCGCCGCCGAGGATCCGGCTCTCGGCACCCACGCCCTCGTGGTCGAACCGATCGACACCGGGGACATCCACGACGACCCGCTGACCGTCGCCCGCGAGCTGCTCGCGTTTCACGTGCTGAGGTCGGCTGGGCTCGCCTCCCTCCGCTCCTCCGTCGCGGTCCGGGTCCACCGCGGCCTCCTGGCCGAGGCATGGACCGCGGTCAGCTCCTCGCGGTGCGCGCCGCCCGGACCATGGTGCACCGGGCGTTCGAACGGTGCGAACTTCCGCTGGGCCGTGACCGGTGGGGTGATCGCCCACGCCCTGGCCACTCCGAGCGGCCCGGACCGCGAGAGCGACGCGCGCGGCGAGCGGTTCACCCTCTGTCTCGTGGATCTGGTGCTGCGGGGCGCGCGCTGCCGGTGCCCCACGACCCGGCTGCGCGGACCGAGCCCCCATCCTCCGAGGACGACGCCCGACGTACCCGGCCCGGGCCGCACATCCCTCCCCCTGAGCGCAGATCCCCTCCCCTGGCCCGACCTGACCTCTATTGCTGAACGGCCTTCGTCCGATTAGAGTCGCCGTTGCGGACGGTTTCCGTTCATTAATGACCCACACGTACAGTTCCCGGCGGCGGGCGGCGCGCCCCCGCATCTCCGGTCAGCGCCCGCGCGAACCGCCTCTTCCGACGCGTATTTCTGGAGCCGACGATGACTTCATCTTCCACGCCCACGCCGGAGCGCCTGCGGACGCTGTTCCGTCCGTGCAGCGTCGCCCTCGTAGGGGCGAGCGACAAGTCGTCGTTCTCCGCGAGCGCCTTCCGAATCCGGTCGGCGTCGGGTTCGGTGACCGCACTCACCTGGTCAACCGGCGTGGCGTCGAGGTACACGGCCGTCCCACCGCCGCTTCCTGCACACAGATCGGCGACGAGGTCGACGTTGCCTTCCTGATGGTCCCGCGGGCCACGAGGCGCTCGCCGACTCCCGGCGCGGCCGTCGGCGCCTCGCGTGCCGCGGTGGACGCGGGCTGGTACCCGCACACCAACCAGGTCGGCCAGACCGGTAAGAGCGTGTCCCCGCAGCTGTACATCGCCTCCGGTATCTCCGGTGCGATCCAGCACCGCGCCGGTATGCAGACCTCGAAGACGATCGTCGCGATCAACAAGGACTCCGAGGCGCCGATCTTCGACCTGGTCGACTACGGCGTGGTGGGTGACCTCTTCGAGGTCGTCCCGCATTTGACCGAGGAGATCAGGGCCCGCAAGGGCTGAGTCCAGGCGAACCCGGCCGAAACAACGCGAGAGGCACGAACATTGCACGCACCCGGTGAGCGCGCCACGCTCGACGCCGCCACGCCCGTCGTCGTGACCGGCAGTCTGCAGAAGGCGGCATGGGGGGCGCGCGTCCTCCCGCCGGTCGAGCACTTGGCCGGCGACATCTGGTCGGTGCCAGTGCCGATACCAGTTAATCCGCTGCGCTACACGCTCAGTTACCTGGTGCCCGGGGACGCGGGACTGGTCGTCGTCGATCCGGGCTGGGACAGCACGGAAGGCTGGGAAGCTTTGTGCCGGGGCCTGGCCGAAGCCGGAGCCACGCCCGCCGATGTGACCGGCATCGTCGCCACCCACGTCCACTTCGATCACCACGGCATGACGACCCGGCTCAAGGCGGCCTGCGACGCCTGGGTGGCCATGCACCCTGCGGAACGCGACAGCCTCCCGCACCGGCAGCCCGCGCAGGAGCGGCCTTCCAGGCACTCGGCCCGCACCTGGCTGCTCAACGCCGGAGCTTCCGAAAACGACGTACGGGAGCTGCTCGGCCCTCCGGACGAGGAGAACCCCTCTGACGCCTTCCGCATGGCGGAGCCCGACCTGCTGCTCGACGACAAGGACCGGGTTCCGCTCGAGGGACGGGAGCTCGTCGCCCTGTGGACACCCGGCCACACCCCGGGTCACCTCTGCCTGGCCGAGCCCGCCGCGCGCGTCGTCCTCACCGGCGACCACGTTCTGCCCCGCATCACTCCCAACATCGGTCTGCACGGTCGTCGACCGGGGCAGGCGCCGCTCGCCGACTTCCTCTCGTCCCTCGAACGTCTGGCGGACTGGGACGACCATGAGGCTCTGCCGGCGCACGAGTACCGGTTCCGGGGCCTCGCGACCCGCACGCGGCAGCTGCGCGACCACCACGCAGGGCGGCTTGACGAGCTCCTGGCGGTGGTGGACGCGCTCGGCCGGCCCACCCTCTGGGAGGTGACCGCCCACCTGTCCTGGTCCCGTCCCTGGGAGCAGGTCGGGCCGATGCGCATCGCCGCCCTGGCCGAGACCGAGGCCCACGCGGAGCACCTCATCGCCCAAAGGCGTCTCGTCCGCTCCGGCGAGGGTGAGCGCCCGGTGCGCCTCAGCCATACGCCGGCCGGTTGACGTCCGGCGTCCACCGCTCCCGAAAGACCCACCATCCCTTGTCCCGCGGCGCCGACCCCTGCTCCTGCAGTAATGAAAGGCGCCACCATGATCCCCGACCTCTCCGGCCTCGCCCCGAACACTCCCGTGGTGGTCGGCGTCGGTCAGTCCTCCGAGCGGCTCGACGATGCCGGCTACCGGCGGATGTCGGCCGTGGAGCTGGCCGCCGCGGCGGCGCTCGACGCACTCGCCGACACCGCTGTCGACACCGCGACCGTGGCCTCCGCGATCGACACGGTCGCCGGCGTCCGGCAGTTCGAGATCTCCACGCCCGGCGCCCCCGCTCTCCTGGGCAGGTCCGACAACTACCCCCGCTCCGTCGACCAGCGCGTCGGCGCCGACCCCGGCCGTGCCGTCCTGGAAGTCGTCGGCGGCCAGTCGCCCCAGCACCTGCTCAACGAGATGGCCGCGACCATCGTCCGCGGTGACGCCCGGGCGGCGCTCGTCTTCGGGTCCGAGGCCATCTCCACCACCCGGGCCCTCGCCAAGGCCGAGGACCGGCCCGACTTCACCGAGCAGGTGGGCGGGCAGCTCGAGGACCGGGGCTGGGGGCTCGAGGGCCTGATGTCGATGCATCAGGCGTCACACGGGCTGACCGACGCCCTCGGCCAGTACGCCCTCTTCGAGAACGCCCGCCGGGCACGGCTCGGTCAGTCGCGTGAGGAGTACGCGGCCGGGATGGGCGCGCTGTTCGCGCCGTTCACCGACGTCGCGGCGAAGAACCCGCACGCGTCGGCCCCGGTGCGTCGCTCCGCTGAGGAGCTGGTCACCGTGACCGAGACGAACCGTATGATCGCCGACCCGTATCCGCGGTACGTCGTCGCGCGGGACAAGGTCAACCAGGGTGCGGCCGTCCTGGTCATGTCCGTGAGAACCGCCCGCCGACTGGGTGTGCCCGAGGAGCGGTGGGTGTTCCTGCACGGCTACGCCGATCTGCGCGAGCGGGACCTGATGGAGCGTTCCGACCTCAGTCGCAGCCCCGCCGCCGTGATGGCCGCCGAGTACGCCCTGGAGGCGGCCGGGATCACCGCCGGCCAGCTCGCGACCATCGACCTCTACAGCTGCTTCCCCATCGCCGTGTCCAACGTCGCCGACGGTCTCGATCTCGCGGCCGACGATCCGCGGGGCCTCACGCTCACCGGCGGCCTGCCGTTCTTCGGCGGGGCGGGGAACAACTACTCCATGCACGCCATCGCCGAGACCGTGCAGCATGCCCGTACCGCGCCTGGCTCGTACGGCCTCGTCGGGGCCAACGGCGGCTCACTGAGCAAGTACTCGGTCGGCGTCTACTCCACCACACCCACCGCATGGCGCGCCGACAACTCCGCCGCGCTGCAGGCGCAGATCGACGCCTGGGAGGCACCCGAGGAGGCCCGCCGCGCCGACGGGTGGGCCAGCGTCGAGACGTACACCGTTAAGTACGACCGCGGCGGGGTCCGTACCGGCGTGGTCATCGGCCGGTTGGAGGCGGACGACCGCCGCTTCATCGCCCTCGTCCACCAGGGCGACGAGGAGATGCTGGGCCTGCTGTCCGATGGCAAGCCCATCGGCAGGCGTGTCTTCGTCCGCTCCTTCGGCTTCGGAAACCGTGTGACCACGAGCCAGGAGCGGATGGACACCATCCTCGCCCGCCGCGAGCCGGTCCTGCGTGACGACTACGAGTACGTCACCGTCCGCCGCGACGGCCACCTGCTTGAGGTCACCATCAACCGGCCGGAGGCGCGCAACAGCCTGCACCCGATGGCCAACGAGGAACTCGACGAGGTCTTCGACGCCTACTTCGCCGACCCGGAACTGTGGGTGGCCATCCTCACCGGCGCCGGTGACAAGTCCTTCAGCGCGGGCAACGACCTGAAGTACTCCGCCTCCGGAAAGCCGATGTGGGTGCCCAAGAACGGCTTCGCGGGCCTGACGTCGCGCCGGAACATGACCAAGCCGGTCATCGCCGCGGTCAACGGCTTCGCCATGGGTGGCGGTTGTGAGATCGCTCTGGCCTGCCACCTGACCGTCGCCGACGAGACCGCTCGCTTCGCGCTCAGCGAGGTCAAGGTGGGTCTGGCGGCCGGCGCCGGCGGCCTGGTGCGCCTGCCGCGTGCCGTTCCGCGGAAGATCGCTACCGAGATGATCCTCACCGGCCGCCAGGTCACCGCCGACGAAGCCCTCGGACTGGGTCTGGTCAACCGGGTCGTCCCGGCCGGCACGGCCCTGGCAGGGGCCCGTGCGCTCGCCGCGGAGATCCAGGAGGGCTCCCCCACCTCGGTCCGTGTCTCGCTCCAGGTGATGGCGGAGACCGAAGGCATCGCGGACACCGCGGACGCCGTCGAGCACCCCTCGTCGGCACTGGAGAGTCTGATGGTCAGCCAGGATGCCATCGAGGGCATGACGGCCTTCGCCCAAAAGCGCCGCCCCGAGTGGAAGAACCGCTGATCTGGCAGAGATCTGCGCGCCTCGGCTCCCCTCTGCAGGCCGCCGCTGCCACCGGCCACCGTCCGCCCAGGGTCGGTGGCAGCGCGCCGACCCATGGAGCCGTACGCCACCGATCCTGAATCCGACCGATGGCGTTCAGTAATGGTTTTCCTGCGGGCATGTGGAGGATCATGGGTCCATGACGCAGCCCAGACCCTCCGCCGGACGCCCACGTGACAACGACGTGGACCGGCGCGTCGCCAACGCCGCCGTCGAGCTGTTCGGCGAGAACGGCTGGAAGTCCTTCAGCATCGAGGCGGTGGCGCGCCGCGCCGGCGTCGGCAAGGCCTCCGTCTACCTGCGCTGGGACAGCAAGGAGGAGCTCCTGGCGCAGGCCCTGACCCTGCGGGTCGCCGGCGTCACCGACGTCGACTCCGGCACCGTCCGCGGGGATCTCGTCGCCTTGGTCCGGCAGTTGCTGCAGCAGTACGCGGGCGAACACGGCAGGGCCGTACTGCGCCTGACCATGGAGGCCCGCACCATTCCCCGGCTGGCCGAGCGGTACGACGAGCTCGCCCAGGCCCAGATCCTCGCCGCGCGGGCGATCGTCCGGCGCGGGATCCGCCGGGGCGAGCTGCCCGAGGACACCTCGGTGACCTTCCTGCTCGACGCGCTGTGCGGCGGTGCGATGAACCACGCCCTCACCACACCTCCCGAGCTCCGCGCCGGCCTCGTCGAGGCCGCGGGTGACTACGCCGAGCGGTTCGTCGACTTCGTCCTCGCTTCGGTGCTCGTGAGGGCACGGCCCGCCTGAGGCCCGGCCGGCCGAAAGGAGCCTTCGCCCTTTTCCTTCCCGCAGGCAGATCCGTACCCGGTCACATGTCCTTCTGCGACATGTGTAGGGCGCGGAATCAGCGATGTACGGGGCCATGATCTTGGTGCCACGGTGTGCCGGTAACAGGGCAGCCGGGCGCCTGCACCCGCCCCGGCACAATGCTGTGGAGAAGGCAACGTGGCCGACAACGCACTCCCCCTGGCCGGGGTCAGGGTCCTTGACCTGACGAACGGAAAGGGCGAACTGGGCACACGCCTGTTCGCCGACCTCGGCGCCGACGTCATACGCGTCGAATCCGCCGGCACCGACACGAGCCGGGCCCAGGGCCCCGTCGTCGACGGGGTCAGCCTGTATCACGAGGTCTTCAACGCCAACAAGCGGTCCGTGGCGCTGGATCTCTCCGAGGCCGCAGACCGCACCGTGTTCCTCGAGCGCCTTTTGCCGCACGCCGGCATCTGCTTCACCAGCCTGTCCCCCGCCGCACAGGCTGCCCTCGGCATCGAACCGGCGGCGCTGCTCGGACACAACCCCGCGCTGGTCGCCCTCTCCCTGACCGACTACGGCCTGACCGGCCCCTATCGCGACTGGTCCGCAACGGAGTGGACGCACCTGGCGATGGGCGGTGTCCTCTCCCGCTCCGGCGATCCGGGCCGTGAACCGCTGCTCCCGCCGCTGGACATCGCACTGCAGACCGCGAGCGTCTCGGCGGCGTGGGCGGCCCTGCTCGCCTACTGGAACCGGCTGGAGACCGGCGTCGGTGACGCCGTGGACATCTCGGTCTTCGAATGCGTGGTGCAGGTCTTCGACCCGGGCTGGGGCATGGCCGGTTCGGCCACCGGCGGGGTCCCGGCGGCCGACGGGCCGCGCGGCAGGATCGACGACAGCCACAAGTACCCCTTCTTCGCCTGCGCCGACGGTGCGGTCCGGCTGACCGTTCTCAGCCCGAGGCAGTGGCAGGGGATGTTCGCCTGGATGGGCTGCCCCGAGCGGTTCGCCGACGAGCGCTTCGACAACCTGGCCGTCCGGTTCAAGGAGAGTCACGTCCTCTACCCGGCCATCGGCGAGCTGCTGAGGCCGAAGGCCCGCGACCAGATCGTGCGGGAGGCACAGGACTACGGTGTCGCCGCCGTAGCCGTGCTGTCCCCTCAGGAGGTCGCGAGCAACGAGCACTTCGCAGCCCGACGCGCCTTCACGCGTACCACCATCGCCCACGGCCGCGAGACCGATGTGGTGGACGGCTTCGTGGAGGTGGACGGGGCGCGTATGGGCCACCACACGCCGGCCCCGGCGATCGGCCGTGACACGGCCGAGGTCCTCGCCGGCATCGAGGAGCGGCGGCCTCGCTCGGAGCCGTCCGCCACCACCGGGCGCCGGCCCTTCGACGGGCTGCGGGTACTGGACCTGGGGATCATCGTCGCGGGCGCCGAGGCGGGCCGGCTCTTCGCGGACCTGGGCGCCGAGGTCTTGAAGGTGGAAAGCGTCTCTGATTAGCTATGCGATCCTGAGTTGGATTGAGTTTCCGGGATCGTTTCCCACCGTGGTGGGGAGGCGTGGGCGTGGAGGTGGAATCCCGCGCCGAGTGCTGCCCCTCGTGGCTGGTGACCGGTGGTGGGTGTGCTGATCGTGTTCACGCCCTGGTGTCGGTGGGCTGCGCGGGGCAGCCGGGTCCGGTCCGTGTGAGCGTGTCCCTCCGGACGCTGGCCAACACGACCGCGAGGCCGTGCTGGGGAGGGTGCCCTGCGTCGCCTGGGCGCGGGGCGTGTGGAACGTGGCCGGGTAGAGCCGGTCTTGGTCCGGTCCTTCCGACTGGTCTTGGCAGTCGGTGTGAGGACGGCGTTCGCTTCCAGGTTGTCGAGGACCGTCCGGATCACCATGTGGCCGCTGGTGCGGTCGCAAGCGGTCTTGGCCTGGTGGGCCAGGCCGCGGGCTGCGATACGGCGCCAGGCACCGTGGTCGCGGTCGCCCTGCCAACGGCAGTCCTGGTGGGGGCAGATGGCCCATTTCCATCCCGCGATGGTGGGCCGGGCGGGGGCTTTGCGGTGCCGCAGCGGGGTCAGGCAGTGCGGGCACAGTTTGGAGGTGTTGCGGGCCGGAACCGTGACGACGGTGATGCCCTGTTCGGTGGCGAGGTGCCGCATGCGGTCGGCGATCTGTCCGCGGACCTGCTGGGACAGGCGGGTGTTCAGGGTGCGGCCCATGCCCCCGGCTTCCATCGACCGCAGATCCTCGACATAGATCACCGTGGCCCCGGCCGCGATGGCCTGGTCGACGGCCCACCTGGCAGCAGCCCACGCAAGCGCGTCGTTGAGGCTCGACCTGCGGTTGGACACGTGCTGGATCTCGCTGCGGAGCACGTCGAGCGTGGGGGCAAGCTGGTGGTCGTCGTGGCCTGCGATCAGCCGCATGTACTGGTCGGCCTTGGTGTGCAGTCGCTCCGAGAGGCGGCGCAGGCGGTGCTGCTTGGCGAGCACACCGGCGGCCCGGAATTGGGCGCCGGCACCGAGCGCAGTGGTCCGCCGCTCGCCGCTCAATTGCACGGCGCCCGTGCTGAGGAGCGTGTTGAGGCCCCAGTCCACGCCGAGCGCCACCGCATGACCAGTGCGGTGGGCCTTGGGGACGGCGTGGGTGTAGGCCAGGTCCGCGCGCACGGTGTCACCCGCGCAGCGGAGGGTGGGAAGGTGGAGCACCGCCGATGCGGGGACTGTCGGCGGCAGCGCGATGGGGCAGGCCACCCACGTCCAGTCCCGGTATGCCTGCGGGTCGGGGCGGGTGGGCAGCTGAAGCCGTAGCAGCGCCTGCCGGGTGTCGGTTTCGGAGCGTTCGATCGTGGCCTGCTGCCCATCGCACGCGGCGAGCAGCAGCAGGCGCGCCGCCTTCGGGGTGCCTTCGAGTTCGAACACGCTCACGGGCAGACGGCCGTTGGCCTTGAGATACGTGGCGGCCTGCCGGGTGCGGGCCTTGATGATGCTGGACGGCAGATACTTTCCACCAGGGACCGCTTCACGTACGGCGTCCCACTCGCGGGCAGTGCGCTTGCCCGGATCGGCCGGCCACGTCGCCAGCATCCCCAAATCCACATCGGCGCGCCACTTCGCCGAGCGAAGCGCCCGCCCGGCCTGCTCCTGGGCCATGCGCACGATCCGGTCGTTGACCTTCACGCCCTGGGGCGGGGCGGCACTCCAGCCCAGACGGCGCAGCGCCATCCACGCGTTCGACGGCAGTGCCCGGCCGCCCTCGTCGACGCCGGCAGCCAGTACATCAACATCGCCGGTATTCCAGTGTTCGGCCAGCAGGTCGGCGGACATGTTGGACACGAGGTTGGCGCACCAGCCGACGCGTAACCTTAAAGCGGACAGCGACAGGCGTTCGCCGGTCTTCTCATCCACGCCTGTGCGCACAAGGGTGCGGGCGCACGCGGTACGAGGGGTCTCGCCCTTACCGATCGGCAGCTTTCGACTCACGCGGCGCGCCATGCCTCGCACTGGCCCGACTCGGCCAGCAGGCGACGCCGGTTCTCAGCCGACCGCATCCCGTACAGGCGGCCGGCGAACGTGGTGACCAGCGACACGAAGTCCTCAAGGAGTTCGTCCCGGCCGCCGAGCGTCTTCGGGTGCAGCACCTCAAGACGCGCGCCGTACACGGACAGCAGGTGCTTGAGCCAGCCGACACCGAACCGTGCGAGCCGGTCCTCGTGCGTGACCCGTACGACGGTCACCGAGCCGTCCGCGACGGCCCGCAGGAGCCGGCCCAGACCGGGCCGGTCCTCCCGCAGGCCACAGGCCCGGTCACGGAAGACTTTGACGATCTCGCAGGTGGAGGTGGCCCGCAACTCCTTCTCCTGCGCCTGAAGCAAGGATTCCTGCCCGTGGGAGCCGGACACGCGCACGTACAGGCCCTCCAGACGGACACGCTCGCCGGTGGAGACCTTCATCGCCTCCACATCGATCGAGGAGAACCGGCGCTCACGCCCGACCCAAGTCACCGGGATCTTCCCCGAGTCCGCCCAAAGCCGAAGCGTCACGGGGTGAACACCCAAACGTTTAGCAGCTTTTGAGAGTCGAAGAAGTTCCACACGATCACCGTACGATCACTGAAGAACACTAAGCAAATTGATGAGCCTCCACGCCCCCGACGGCGCCCGACAGTCCATCCAGGGCGATGTGGTGAGTCCGGTGTTCGCCTGGGGCAACCGCAACAAGCTCGGTCTCGGCCTCAACCTCAGAGACGCCCGCGGACACGACCTGTTCCTGAAGCTCGCCAAGGACGCCGACATCGTCCTCAGCAACTTCAAGCCGGGCACGCTCGACAAACTCCGCATCTCCTACGAGCACTTGAAGGAGGTCAATCCGGGCATCGTGGTCCTGGAGTCGTCCGCGTACGGCCACAGCGGCCCCTGGGCCGGCAACCCGGGCTACGGCCCGCTGGTCCGCAGTGCCGTCGGCGTGACCGGGCTGTGGCGCTACCCGGGGGACGAGCACCGCTTCCAGGACGACACCACCATCTTCCCGGATCATGTGGCAGGTCGCGCCGCGGTGTTCGCCGCCCTCGCCAAGCTCGTCGAGCGTCGGGAGAGCGGAGTCGGCGGCGGCGTGCGCCTGGCACAGACGGAGGTCGTGCTCGGCCAGCACGCCCATGTCTTCGCCGCCGAGTTTCTGGCCCCGGGCACCACGGTCCCGGTCGGCAACGTCGGTCCCGGTGACGCCCCGCGTGGTGTCTACCCGTCGGGTGGTGACGACGAGTGGCTGGTCGTCGACGTCCAGGGCGACGAGCGGTGGCGCCGTCTGGCGGCGGCGTGCGGCATCGACGCCGCACGCTTCCCCGACGCGGCCTCGCGGGTGATGCACCGGGAGGAGATCGACAAGGAGTTGGGCGCCTGGACGAGGGGGCGCTCCCCCGAGGAGGCCATGGCCCGACTGCAGGAGGCCGGCGTCCCCGCCGCCAAGATGATGCGGATCACCGAGTTCCCCGACAACCCGCATCTCGTCGCCCGGCGCGCGTTTCGGATGGCCTCACACCCGCTGATCGACCGGATCATGCCCAGTGAGAACCTGCCCGGCGGCCTCTTCGCCCATGTTCCGGATCCCGAGTTGAGGCCGGCTCCGCTCTTCGGGCAGCACACCCGTGAGATCGCGGCCCGCCTCCTCGAACTCGACGACGCGACCATCGACGAGCTGTTCGCGGCAGGGGTCTTCCAGCAGGATCCACGGATCGCCGAACTCCTGGGGGCGGACGGGGAGCAGCCCGGCAGAGCAGGGGCCGGGAAGTAGGGCGTCAGGCCAGGGGGGCGCCGGCCGGAACCGGCGCCCCGGTGAGCGCCTCCACCGCCTCCTCGATACGGCGTGCCGTGTCGGGGTGGCGGCGGGCCTGGTCCGCACAGAAGACGAACCCGACGTCCATGCCGAACCCGTCGTCCTCGACCGGGACGGTGGCGAAGGCGGGCGGCGACATCAGCGACGGAAAGGCCGACCCGGGCAGATCAGGGACGAAGGTCGCCGGGCCGCGGAGCAGCACCTCGCGGGAGATCTCGACGCCTCCAGGAGCTCCCTGCACCCGTTCGGCACGCGTGACACGTGCATTCTCCAGCATCGTCGTCACCCGCCGCATGGCGTTGGTGACCCGCGCCGGAATGACCGGTTCGACGAGTCTGCGGCTGCTCAGCTCGGCCAACGAGACGCTCTTTCGCCCGGCGAGGGGGTCGTCGGCCCGTACCGCGACGGCGAGCGGATAGCGAAGCCACGGCACGACGGACAACTCGCTCACCGGCGCCGGCAGATGCAGCAGCGCCAGATCGAGGCGTCCGTCCAGCAGACCGGGGACGACATCGTCGGAGTCCTCGACGAGCTCCAGTGCGGATCCGCTGCCCCCGCCGGTCCTGCCGACGGCCGCCGCGAAGCGTGTCACCAGGGCCGTCGGCGCCCAGGTGATGGCCGCGGCGCGCAGCGGGCGCGCTTCTCCGCGCGCCTGCGCCGCGATCGACGGCAGCTCCCTGGTCTGCTCCAGGATTCTCCGGATCGGCGCCACCAGCGCCTCGCCCATCGGTGTGAGCGCCACATGGTGGTACTCGCGGACGAAGAGTGCACCTCCCAGTTCCCGCTCCAGCTGGGCGACCTGCCGGCTCAGGGGCGAGGCAGTCGTGTGCAGCCGCTCCGCCGCCCGCCCGAAGTTGCGCTCCTCCGCGACGGCCAGGAAGGCGGTGAGTTTTGCGAGATCCATACGACCGCGACCTCCTCGTCACGTCCGTTGCGCTCCAGCACGTGCGCCGGGTCGGCCTTCTCCGCGGTTCCCCGGTCGCACCAGCCGGCACGCGAGAACTCTAAACAAGAGCCGTCGGCAGGAAAACCCTCTGGTGACGCATGGGCACAGCCCTGTGGCGCTCCACCAGGCCTTCCCGGACTCTTCGACACGCCATTACGGACGGGCATCGGCAGAAAAAGCCCCGAGGCATATTGTGAACGGTAGTCGTCCGTATTACCGTCGCCCGTATACCCCCCCTCTGCCGCACGGAGAAAGGCCGACGATGGGCGAGAGCACGATGTCACCCGACGAGGCGCGGGAAGCCGCGCGCTCATGGCTGTCCGATCACTGGCACGGCACCGACGACGAGGCCTGGCGCGATGCCGTCGTGAGCGCCGGCTGGGCGGCGCCGACCTGGCCCGCGGACAACTACGGGCGCGGCCTGGACCGAAAGGCCGCCCGGGCGGCGGCCGAGGAGTTCCGGGCCGCGGGTGCGCCCGGCGGCTGCCAGGACATGGCGCCCTTCCATGACAACCCCTGGCTGTACCTGCTCGGCAACCCGCTGCTGGCCTACGGCGGCAAGGAGACCAAGGAGCACTTCATCCCGCTGCTGCTCAAGGGGGACGTCGGCCAGGGATGCCTCCTCTACAGCGAGCCCGGTGCGGGCTCCGACCTGGCGGGCCTGCAGACGAGGGCCGAACTCGACGGTGACGAGTACGTCGTCACCGGCCAGAAGATCTGGACCACCAACGGGCAGGTGGCGAAGTACGGTCTGCTCCTGGCCCGCACCGACTGGGACGTCCCCAAGCACGCCGGTCTCAGCCTCTTCGTCATCGACATGAAGCAGCCCGGCATCGAGGTCCGGCCCATCCGGCAGATCACCGGCGACGCGGAGTTCAACGAGGTCTTCCTGACCGAGGCGCGGGTGCCGGCCGCCTGGATGATCGGCGCCCCGGGCGAGGGGTGGCGGGCGCTGCAGATCGCCCTCGCCGCCGAACGCAGCGGCATGGGCTCGATGTCGTCCTCCATGTCGGGCACGGCGATCAAGACCGGCCTGCGCGAGGCGGCCGACGACCTGGTCGAGGCCGCCCGGCGGGCCGGCCGGCTCGACGACCCGCAGGTCCGCCAGGACATCGTGAGGATCATGTCGTGGCGCCTCACCAACATCTGGACCGGCCGCCGCGCGGCAGCCGAGATCAAACGCGGCCCGTCCTCCCTCGCCTCGCTCGGCAAGCTGGCGATGTCCCGGATCCTGCACGCCGGCGCCGACTTCACCTACCGGATGCAGGGCGAGGAGTCCCTCGTCTACGACTACGACAACCCGCTGTCCTGCCCGGTCGACCGCGACCTGATGTTCGCCTTCATCAACTCCATCGGCGGCGGCTCGGACCAGATCCAGCGCAACATCATCAGCGAGCGCGTCCTCGGCCTCCCCAAGGGCCACGAACCCGACAAGGGCGTCCCCTTCCGTGACGTCCGCAAGGGCGCGGCCACCCGTTCCGTCAGCCAGGCCTGAGCGTCGACCCGCACCACACCACCAGAGAACGGGAGAGACACACGATGATCAGGGAGTTCACCGAGGAACAGGACGAACTGCGCCGAACGGTGCGCAAGTTCCTGTCCGACCACTCGAGCGAGTCCGAGGTCCGCCAGCTGATGGCCACCGAACCGGGCTACGACCCGGAGGTCTGGAAGACCATGGCCACCCAGCTCGGCCTGCAGGGCATCGCCATCCCCGAGGAGTACGGCGGCCAGGGCTTCGGCTGGGTCGAACTGGGCATCGTGCTCGAGGAGATGGGCCGTGCCCTGCTGTGCGCGCCGTTCGTCTCCAGCGTCGTCCTGGCAGCGGGCGCGCTGCTGGCCTCCGGCGACAGCGAGGCCAAGCAACGCCACCTGCCCGGTATCGCCGACGACTCGCTGATCGCCACGCTGGCCTTCCCGCGGCCGGGCACGTCCTTCGACGTACGGGCCGAGCACAAGGACGGCACCTGGCGGCTGACGGGTGCCGCGCCCCTGGTGACCGACGCACATGTGGCGGGCCTCCTCCTGGTGCCGGCCAACACCGCCGAGGGACTGGGCCTGTTCGCCGTCGAGGCCGGCGCGGAAGGCCTTGGCACCACCCTGCGCCCGACCCTCGACCAGACCCGCAAGCTCGCCGACATCGAACTCGTCGAGGTCATCGCCACGCCGGTCGGCGGCCCGAACAGCGGGAAGGAGATCCTCGCCCGCGTCCTCGACCTGGCGGCCGTCGCGCTGGCCGCCGAGCAGGTCGGTGGTGCGCAGGCGGCACTCGACATGGGCGTGGAGTACATGAAGGTCCGCGTGCAGTTCGGTCAGCCGATCGGCGCCTTCCAAGCCCTCAAGCACATGGCGGCCGACGCCCTGGTGGAGGTCGAAACGGCGCGGTCGGCCGCCTACTACGCCCTGTTCGCCGCCGCCGACGACAGCGACGAGCTGCCGGTTGCGGCATCGCTCGCCGCGGCGTACTGCGCGGACGCGTTCGTCAGCACGGCCCACCAGAACATCCAGTTCCACGGTGGCATGGGCTTCACCTGGGAGATTCCGGCACACTTGTACTTCAAGAGGGCGCGCTCCAGCCAACTGCTACTCGGAGAGCCCGAGTTCCACCGCGCCCAGGTGGCGGAACGACTGGGCTTCTGAGCCGCCTGCCGCCACCCGTTCCCCTCCGCACGGGCGCGGCCATCGGCAGCCTCGGCCGCGCCCGGCAACGCCACCTGGACACGCGCTGCCGCGCATCAGGACAGGTGGCCCGCGAAGGTCCGACACCGTGCCAGGAAGGGGTCCAGCCACGAACAGATCACAGAAGTCCGGCATCGAAGATCCGGCACCCAAGGCAGGCCCGCTTCCCCGGGCGGCGATCGAGATCGACGCGGTCCTCGATCTCATCGACGAACTGACCGAATGCGATGCCGACTTGGAGTCGCTGCTGGCCCGCACCGCATCAGCGCTCGACTGCGCCGTCGGGATCCGGACGGCGCGCGGGGAAGTCTGCATGGCGACCCCCCGTGGCATCGACCGCACCGGGCAGCAGCCACCGCACGCGGGAACGCACGACCTCCCCGGCACGGGGCGTGTCTGGATCGACGCCCCCGGCCTGTCACGAGCCGGACCCCGGGCGGCGCTGTTGCTGCGCCGCCTCGGGATAGCAGCGAAGGTGGCCCTCCTGGGCCATGCTCCACCGGCCACCGACAGCGTAGCGCTGCGATCGGTCGTCGACATCGGCCTCGAAATGTCCACACGCTCGATCATGTTGCTGCGTCTGGGACTCAAGGAAACCTCCGCAGCTACCGTTTTCGCTCTTTGCGCACCCGCCGAGCCGGCGAGGATGTTCGTCGAGCAGGTACGACAGCACGCGCGCGTCGTGCTCGACGCGCCCGCGGGGAACCTCCACCTGGTCCTGGCCAACGACCTGGACCCCACCGCGGTCCTGGGGGTGCCCCCCGGGACCCGCGCGGCGTTCGCCGGACCGTACCCCGCCTCACAGGCACCCGAGGCCTGGCGGCTGGCCCGGCTCGCACTGCGCTTCGCACGCCCGAGTCCTCGCGCACAGGGCCCGTACACCGTGGAAGAGGCGGTGCTCGTCGACGGAGCCCAACTCGGCGGATATGCCGTCCTCGCCGAGACCCTGAGCGCCGAACGGATCGCGCTGGTCCCCGACGTACACCGGCTCAACCGCCTGGTGGACGAGCACGGCGAGGACATTCTGGTCTGCCTGGAGGCGGTCGCCGCCACCGAGTCGGTACGCAAAGCGGCACGGCTGCTGCACCGGCACCACAACTCGGTGGCCTACCGGGTGGAACGCGCCGAGCGGTACCTCGGTTTCAGCTTCACCGAGCCTTACGGGCGGCCTCGTCTCTTCCTCGCCCTCGTCCTGCGGCGCCTGCAGGACTCCGGGCACCTCTTCCCCATGAACGGGACAGATGGCGCTCCACCCGCGCCATCTGTCCAATGACGCACGTCACACGCTCGGAGATGCTGCAGGTGATCGATCGGCCGACCCCCGGCAATGTCGCCGGGAGAAGGGGTTTGGCGCGGCATGCGGACAACTCAGAAGTACGACGCGATCGTGATCGGTGCCGGGTTCGCCGGCATGTACCTCCTGCACCGCCTACGCGACGACCTGGGCCTCCAGGTCCGTGTCTACGAGCGAGGCAACGGTGTCGGCGGCACCTGGTACTGGAACCGGTACCCAGGCGCCCGGTGCGATGTCGAGTCGATGTTCTACTCCTACTCCTTCTCCGAGGATCTCGAGCAGGAATGGGAGTGGACCGAGCGCTACCCCACCCAGCCCGAGATCCTGCGCTACGCCAACCACGTGGCCGACCGCTTCGGCTTGCGCGAGGACATCGAGTTCAACACCTCGGTCAAGGGCGCACGTTACGACGAGACGACCGACACCTGGACCGTCACCCTGCAGGACGGACGCCAGGCGAGTGCGCGCTACCTCGTCACGGCCGTCGGCTGCCTGTCCGCCTCCCGCGTGCCGGACTTCGAGGGGCTCGACTCCTTCACCGGCCCGACCTACCACACCGGGCGCTGGCCGCACGAGGGCGTCGACTTCACCGGCAAGCGAGTCGCCGTGATCGGCACCGGCTCCTCCGGCATCCAGGCGATCCCGGTGATCGCCCAGCAGGCCGCCCACGTCACCGTCTTCCAGCGCACGCCCAATTTCTCCATACCCGCGCAGAACCGCCCCCTGTCCCAGGACGAGCAGCGGCGCATCAAAGCCGAGTACCGGCAACTGCGGGCCGACGCCCGCAACTCGGCCGCCGGAGTCATCACGCCCCCCGCGCTGGGCAACGCCCTCGATGTGGACGAGGAGCTGCGCAGCGCCGAACTAAGCGGCTTGCCTGAAGTTCTGCGCGTAACTCTTCGGCAGCCAGGGCGAGGCCCAGGGTGCGGCGGTGGTCAGCATCTGGGTGGGTGAGCGCTGCCGGAAGAAGGCGTGGACCTGGCGCAGGCGGCCCGGCCAGGTGACGGCGGTGTTGGCAATGTGGGCCTTCAGCGCGGCCCAGATGCGCTCGACCGGGTTGTCGTGCGGGCTGTAGCGGGCGCCGAACAGCAGGCGCAGGCGGGGCTGGTCGGCCAGGTAGGCGGTCACCGCCTTCGCGTGATGAATGCTGTCGTTGTCGCAGACCACCGCGACGACCGGGGCGGCGGGGTAGGCGGCCAGCAGTAGCTGGAGGAAGGCGGCGGCATTGCGGCGGCCCAGGGTGTAGACCCAGGCGCCGGTGGCCACTTCCAGGGCCCCGAAGACGGTGGCCTGCCGGTTCTTGCCTGGGGTGGCCACCTGCTGCCGCGTCCCGCGCAGGATCCAGCTCGCCCGCACGTGCGGCAGTAGGTGCAGGTGGGTCTCGTCCTCGGCCCAGACCACCGACCCGTGGGGCAGGGCGGCGAGTTGGCGGCGCAGGGCGGCGAGGGTGCGCCTGCGCTCGGGGTCACCCCTGGCCACCAGGCGGGGCCGCCGCCAGGCCGCCTGTTCGCGAGTGTGCCGGTACACGGTGCGCAGGCTCATCTTCGGCCGGCCCAGGCGGCGCCAGATCCGGCGGATGGTCCACGGCCCGGGGCGGGTCAGCAGGCGGCGGATGCGCTCGCCCAGCCTCGGCCCGCCGAGCCGGGGCCGCCCCGCGCGGGGGCGATCGGCCAGGCCCGCCAGGCCGGCGGTGTTGTAGCGATGGATCCAGCGGCGCACCGTGGCCGGGTGGTAGCCGAGCAGCTCGCCGATCTCTCCTGCGGTCATGCCGGCCGCGGACAGCAGCACGATCACCGCGCGGGAGGCCTCTCGCCACCGGTGATGCAGCAGGTGATACAGGTGCTGGTACGCCGGACCGGGGCGGTTGGCGAACACGGATGCCGGACGCATACTGGCCTTGACCTCGCCGGTTTTGTCGTAGTTTGGTCAACCTCGATACAACACCCGGCGAGGTCTTCTCGTCATCGAGGCCATCGCGCCAGGCCGCCGCTGCCGCTCCAGATTCCGCGCAGAACTTCAGGTCATCCGCTTAGAGCCTGTCGGGTGGCTGATCATGCGCGAAGCGTGACGGCCGCGATCTGCCCTCTGGGCATGGCGACGGCCCCGGAATGATCACGTGGTGTGTGCCAGTGCGACAACTCCGAGGCCGTCAGCGGCCCATGCTATCCGTCCAGCCTGACCGATGAGATGTGGGAGATCATCCAGCCGCTCCTTCCCATGCGTGACCTGCGGAAAGGCGGCGGGGTGCGCAAGTACCCGGATCGGCTGGTGCTCGACTCAATCTTCTACGTGCTGCGCTCGGGCTGCCAGTGGCGGATGCTCCCGCGCGACCTGATGCCCTGGGACGCGGCCCACCGCTGGTTCACCAAGTGGCGCCGGGACGGCACCTGGGACCGCGTCCACGACGAGCTGCGCCGTCAGGTCCGGATCGGGGCCGGACGCGATCCCGAGCCGTCAGCCGCCGTGATCGACGCCCAGTCGGTCAAAACCAGCGAGGGCGGCGAGGCGCGTGGATTCGACGCGGGCAAACGAACGACGGGGCGGAAGAGACATCTGATCGTCGACACGATGGGCCTGCTGCTGGTCGTCACCGTCACCTCCGCGTCCGTGCAGGACCGCGCAGGAGGCCGCACCGTCCTGGCCCGGCTCGCCGCCGGCTTCCGCACAGTCAGTCTGGTGTGGGCCGACGGCGGATACGCCAACTCTGTTGATTCCACGCTGCTTTCATGGGCTCGCAACGCGCTGGACATCGTCGTCCAGATCGTGAAGCGGACCGACGATGTCAAGGGTTTCAAGGTCCTGCCCCGCCGCTGGGTGGTGGAGCGAAGTTTCGGCTGGCTGGTCCGCAACCGCCGACTGGCCCGCGATTACGAACGGCTGACCGCGACCTCCGAGGCCATGATCAAGGTGGCGATGATCCGCCTGATGCTCGTCCGGCTCGCCGGGCAGCCAACGCGGTGGAGCCACGAATCCCACCGCAAGACCGCCCGAACCAAGACCGTCGAAGACCTCATCGCAGCGTAATCAACCAGCCACCCGACAGGCTCTTAGACCGGCGGTGGGCGGCCGGCGGGGCGGCCTTCGTGAGCGCCTTCACCGACACCGTCATCGACGAGGAAGCCAATCGTGTGACGGCGGACTACGTGCGCGACCGCATCCGCGAGACAACGAAGGATCCGGACGTCGCCGAACTGCTCTGCCCGAAGGACCACCCGATCGGAACCAAACGCATCTGCGTCGACACCGACTACTACGCGACGTACAACCGCGACAACGTGACCCTGGTCGGCCTGCGCGGCAACCCGATCGAGTGCATCACCCCGACCGGACTGCGGGTCGGCGGGGTCGACCACGAGGTGGACGCCATCGTCTTCGCCACCGGGTACGACGCCATGACCGGCCCGCTCAACGCCATCGACATCCGCGGCCTCGACGGCACCTCGCTGCGTGAGGAATGGGCGGACGGCCCGCGGACCTACCTCGGGGTCGCGGCGGCCGGATTCCCGAACCTGTTCATGGTCACAGCGCCGGGAAGCCCTTCGGTACTGAGCAACATGATCGTCTCCATCGAGCAGCACGTGGACTGGATCACGGACGCGATAGCCCACGCCCGCCAGGCCGGCATCGCCCGGATCGACGCCCGGCGAGAGGCTCAGGCCAAGTGGGTCGAACACGTCAACGAGGTGGCGTCGCACACCCTCTACCCCCACGCCGCCTCCTGGTACATGGGCGCCAACGTCCCCGGCAAGCCACGGGTCTTCATGCCCTACCTCGGCGGAGTCGGGACCTACCGGCAGATCTGCGACGAGATCGCCGGCGACGGCTACCGCGGCTTCACGCTCACCCCGGCCGTCACGGCTCAGCCCGCCTGATCGATCCGAAAAGGCGACTCGCCCGAAAGAGAAGGAACACAAGCGCCGATGACCACTATCGACAGCCCGGCCAGCACCCGGCACCTGGTCGACCCCGAAGTCGCGCCGGTCCTGGACATCTTTCCGCCGCTCAACCTCAGCCCCGAAACACTGCCGGAGGTCCGCCAGGCCCAGTCGGCCCCGATCCCCGACGCCCCCGACCCACAGGCGCTCTACCCCGATGTCACCACCACCGAGAAGTGGATCCCCGGCTTCGAAAGCGACCCCGACGTCCGCATCCTCCACTACGAGCCCAAGGCCCGCACCACACCGACCTCCGCCCTGGTCTGGATCCACGGCGGCGGCTACGTCCTCGGCAAGGCCGACATCGACGAGATCCTCTGCCGCCGGATCGCCACCGAGACAGGCGCCTCGGTCGTCTCAGTCGACTACCGTCTGGCACCGGAAACCAAGGAACCGGGGCTCGTCCACGACTGCTACGCCGCCCTGAGGTGGGCGCATGACAACGCCGAGGATCTCGGAGTGGACCGAGGGCGGATAGCGGTCGGGGGCGCCAGCGCCGGAGGCGGCCTTGCCGCGACCCTGGCAATCCTCGCGCGCGACCGCGGCGAGGTGCCCGTCTCCTTCCAACTGCTGATCTACCCGATGCTGGACGACCGCACCGCGAGCACCGAGAACGCCCACCCCTACGCCGGGGAGTTCATCTGGACACCGGGCGACAACCGGTTCGGCTGGACTTCGATACTCGGCCGCGAGCCCGGCGGGGACGACGTCTCCCCGTACACGGCCGCGGCTCGGGTGGAATCGGTGGCGGGTCTGCCCCCGGCCTTCATCAGCGTCGGTGCACTCGACCTCTTCGCCGAGGAGGACATCGCCTACGGCACCCGGCTGATCCGCGCCGGAATCCCGACCGAGCTGCATGTCTACCCCGGCGCCTATCACGCGTACGACATGGTTCCTGACGCCCGGGTGACGCAGGCACACTTCCGCGACTGCATCGGGGCGCTCGGCCGGCACTTCAACGGGTGAGGGGTTCACCCCTCGAACCTCGCCTCGTCCGTACCGCGTCCGGCCATCAGCCGGCCCAGGCTGAGCATCCATGCATCCGCTCCCGCATGGATGCTCAGCCTTCGCAATCTTCGGCGGAGAAAGTCCCGCCTCGTGTGCCTAGTGCGAAGTCGTGCCTCTTAAGGACATGCTCGGCCGCTGCAGCTTGACCGCGTCCGTCCCGTGCGAAGGGCTGTGGCCCTTGCGCGGCTTGGACGCGGTCGGGGTGGACGATGGTGGCGCGGACGTGTAGGTGTCGTCGGTTGGTCGTGTCGTCAGTGCCCTGCGCGGTCGAGGGCGGCGACCTCGCGTACGGCTGCGGCGATGGCCGGGAAGTCCTTTTTGAGGATCGCCCCGTGGTTGCTGGCGACCTTCGCGCCGATCTGGATGTGCGGGTTGCGGGCGGTCACTGCGTCGAGGCTGGTGCGTATCTGTTCCTGCTCGTCACCGCGGCTTCCAAAGGATGTCCCCGACGCCACCACGTAGCGCACCGGGACGGTGATGTCGTCCAGCACGGGAGCCAGTTCCCGTTCGCGGGAGAGCCGGCCCAGCTCGATGTTGCTGTCCGCCTGCTGTTGGGCGGTCATCCGCGGGGCCAGACCCGTCGGGCGCAGCAGCGGCAGGAACCAGCTCATCCGCCCGAACAGTTTCCGGATCCGCTGCTCCATGGCCTCATCCAGCCAGTCGTAGGGGAACGCGCCGTCGACCAGGACCGCGCCCACGGTGCGTTCCGGGTTCCGGCCGGCCCAGTGCGCCCCGACGAACGCCCCGTAGGACCAGCCCACCAGCAGCGCCCGGTCCACACTCCGGGCCGCGAGCACGGCATCGACATCCCGGACGGCCGCCTCGAAGGAATAGTCGGTGGAACGTTTCGATTTGCCGCGGGCCCGCTCGTCGTAGGTGATGTGCCGCCACCCCGTCCCCAGTTCGGCGACGACCCGCCTCCAGTACCCCTGCGTGGCGAACTGGCCGTTGAGGTAGACCACGGGGATGCCGGGGCCGCCGGTGTCGGTGACCGCGAGGGCCGTGTCGTCGACCGGCACCATGCCGGCCCACGTCGAACCGGTCGAGGACATGCTGTTCTTCGTCATGTGTTCTCCCAGATCGGGTGCAAGCGTCGTGGATGACTTCTTCTTCAAGGCGCTGCACGTGGAGCGCGTGGAGCGCAGGCCGTGCGGGACGCGGGCCGTGCGGGACGGCCTGCCGGGTCGTGGGCGGCGACCCGGCCGGGCCGAGATCGCGGTGGGCCCGGCCGGTTGGTCCCGGTTCTGCTCTTTTCAGAGGCTGCGGGCGGTGATGTCGCCGTGGGAGGTGGTCGCGCGGATGTCGAGTTCGGCGGTGCCGTCGTTCTTCAGGGCGTTGCTGATACGGCCGTGGCCGGTACCGGCGTCCAGGGTGGCCGAGACGCCGCCGGCGGCGCCGACCGTGATGTCACCGGACTGGGTGCGGAGCACGACCGTGCCGCGCCCGGCCTCGGCGATCCGGATATCGCCCCGCGCGGTGCTGATCTCCGCGGGGCCGCCCAGCCGGCCGACCTCGACGTCGCCGTCGATCGCGGTGAGGCGGACGCTGGCGGCCTCGTCGATTTTGATGTGGCGGTAGGCGCCGTCGAAGGCGACATCGCCGAGGCGGCCGACGCCGCGCAGTTCACAGCCGGCGGCCGTGGCCTCGATGCGGGAGCCGGCGGGCAGTTGGACGGTGACCTCCAGGGATCCGGAGGGACCGAAAAGCTGGTGGGTGGGCTTAGAGGTGTGGATCTGCAGGACACCGTCGGCGTAGGCGACGACCGTGTGCTCGGCCATCTGCACGTCCCGGCTCTTGGACGGGTCGGCGGGCAGGACCTCCACGGTGGTGTCGGTGCGGTCGGCGGCGATGAACTGGATCCGCCCGGCAGGGATGTCCAGGACGGCGGAGATAGGGGCGGGGGACTCGAACTTCTGCATCATGCTCTCCTGCACTCACTCGTTGTTTCCGATGCAGGAAACGCTACGTTGCTTTCCAGGATCCGGCAACAGACTCGTTGCGCAGAATCAGCATCCTCGCAGCTCAGATCGACGCAATCGTTGCAATGGTTTCGCCGATAATGCAACGACGACCACTCCGAACGTTGCAACGAGCGAGAAGTAAACGCTATGGCCAGAGGGGACCCGGGACCCCCGCGAAGGATGCGGCCTCGACCGCGGCCTCAGCTCCTGCCACTGCAGACGGCAGCGCATAGTTCAGCCGGGATCGGCCTTCGGGTTTGCTCCGGCCCGTTGCCCACACGGCGGCCGCCGTCACCATCCATGCGAAACGGGTGAAGACGATGGACCGGCTGACTACCAGGTCGCGGCACCTGGTCGTCGGCGCGCCCGGGGCCCGCAAGAGCGCCCTGCTGCGCAGGCTGGTGCTCGATGTTCTGGCCGACGAGCCCGAGCTGGTGACGGGTGCCGACCGCCTGCAGAACGTCCTTCCGCTGTGGCTTCCCTTTGCTTTTTACACGAACGCGGTACGCCAGGACCGAGACTGCGCCAGCGTGCTCGGTGCGGTCCAAAGCCGGCTCAACACCTGCGACCACAGCGACCCGTGGCATCTGGTCCGGAAGGCACAGGAGGACGACCGGCTGCTCCTCACCGCGCAGCGCCGCGCCGACCTCGACGCCCTCGACATGCGCTGGTAGGTCTGGCGCGGGAGACGGTTGTGATGGCGAGACCAGCCGGTCTGGTCGGGCCGGCGTCCCGGTTCAAGGTCACGTGGTCGGTGGCTGGGGTTGCTGGGCAAGGCGGCGTTGCAGGTCAATGTGTCGGAAACCGGTTCACGGCTCCGACCTGCCGCACCACACGGTGACACTCATGCGCGTCCTTGAGGAAGGTCATCAGGTGCCACGGCACTCGGCGCCGTATCGACCAGCGCAATCCTGGGCTCGGGGTGCTCCGGCATTCATCTTGGCCCGTAAGCCCGAACACGACCCCGCCCACGAGGTCGAACATGAGCCCGAGCTGGCGAGACGCCAACAGTCGGTCTTGGCTGCTCAAAGGGCGAGTCGGTCACGGCGCGCATCCGCAATTCATGGCGCTCTCCCGTGAGCTCTGAGACTTCTCCCGCCATCTGTCGTTATCAGTGTGGCAAGTAATGGCCCGTTAAGCCCTCATGGATCCACGGAATTGCCGAGTGGATCGGCGACGAACGCTGCATGATCGCCGGCGTCTGTAGGGGGAAGGATTCGCATATGAATCGGCAAAGGTGTTCGAAATGTTCCGCTGAACGGACGGCGGGGGGCACTGAAGCCTGTCAGTGCACTCAGCAGGTGGCCACCGCGGCCCGCCGCGCCGAAACGGCCACGCCGGAAGACTTCCAATCGCTCGGCGTCCGCCCATACATGTACGTCAAGCTGCCAAAACCGCTCGGCACACGAGGGCTCCCCTCCAACCCGCCTCCGGGCCAGAGCTCCACCGCTCCGGGACAGCACGCAACGCCGCCGGCCCCCACCACTGCGCCTTCTGCGACCGCCCCCTCGGGCATGAACGTGATGGACGACCGCACGGCGCCCCACTCGCTCTTGGAACCGTCGCCACCGCCGGCGACCGGGCCGAACAGGCCGCTGTCGCCGTCGCGCCGCCCTTCCAGTAGAAGTTCCCACAGGAGGCAGCAGCGCCGACCGATGGGCCGGCGCCGACAGGCTCTGATCCTCGCGGCGATCGCCGCTGCCGCCGCGGGCTACGCGAGCGGGTTGTTCACCCCGGACGAGTCAAGCGGCGACACCGCGCTGCAGGACGGACA
Source organism: Streptomyces sp. CA-106110 (assembly GCF_050936285.1). NCBI lineage: Bacteria > Bacillati > Actinomycetota > Actinomycetes > Kitasatosporales > Streptomycetaceae > Streptomyces > Streptomyces sp. CA-106110. Next base: position 329,466 of record NZ_JBNJNB010000001.1, read on the forward strand.
CACCAACGCGCCGGACGAGTCCGGCCGCACCCCGGGCTCCGCGTCGGCGTCCACCGAGCCGTCCGCTCCGAAGCACGCGCGTCCCTCGGCGTCGACGTCGACCACGCCGACAGCCCCGAAACGCGTGCCGACGGCCCGTACCGCCGGCTCGGCCGGTTCAACGCAGGCTCGCACGAGCCAGACCGTCACGGTGCTGCGGCGCAGCGACAACGGCCCCCAGATCGTGGAACTGCAGCATCGCCTGCGCCAGCTCACTGGTTCTACACCCATGACATCACCGGCAAGTTCGACCTATACGCGCTCCATCACCGGTGACTTAAACATCCCGGTCAAGAACTCGCACTGGGCTGCTCGGGGCGGCCAGCAGCAAGACCAGTGACCGGCGCGGCGCCAAAGGCAGCGGCCCCGGACGAGAACCGCGCGATAGGACGCGGGCCGTGGCGCTGCAGGCGCTGCACCAGGCCGGCGGATACCAACACGGCCTCGCCGCGCGGCTATCACGCGAGCACGGTGATGTCACGCGCGTCAGGGCCGCGTCACCGGTCCGGGACGTGGACAGCTGGGCGCGCGGCCCGTGCCGCACGAAGAGTCCGTGACTGTCCAGGTGCCGGACTCCCCGGGTGCCTGAGGAGTGACCCGGATCATGGGTATGGCCGGACATGGCTGCCGCGCGGCGGCCGATGTTTCCTGGCGGCATGAACGAAAACCCCGATGTTCCCTTCCCGGCCCCGTCGCACTGGATCGGGGGCCTCGCTGTCCCCGGCTCCGGGCCGCTGCTCGACGTCGTGAACCCCGCCGACGACTCCGTGGTCGCCTCCGTGGCCCAGGGCACGCACGAGGACGTCGACCATGCGGTGGACGTGGCGCTTGCCGCCTTCCCTGCCTGGTCGGCGACCTCGCCTGAGGACCGCATCGCCGTGCTGCGGCGGGTGGCCGAGGGTATGGCGAAGCACTCCGAGGAGCTCGCGGCGACGATCACCCTGGAGATGGGCGCCCCGATCTCCTTCTCCCGCCAGGCTCAGGCCGGCTTCCCGGTGGCGGCGACCCAGGCCGCGATCGTCGCGGCCGAGCGGTTCGAGTGGACCGAGACGGTGGAGAACTCGCTGGTCATCCGGGAGCCGATCGGCGTCGTGGGCACCATCACACCCTGGAACTTCCCCCTCCAGCAGCTCGTGACGAAGGTCGTCCCGGCCCTGCTGGCCGGCAACACCGTGGTCCTCAAGCCATCGGAGCTCTGCCCGCTCAGCGCCCGGATGTTCGCGGAGATCGCTTCCGAGGCCGGGCTCCCGGACGGCGTGCTGAACGTCGTACAGGGCACCGGCCCGGTGGTCGGCGAGGCCATCTCCCGGCATCCGAAGATCGACATGGTCTCGTTCACCGGCTCCACGGCCGCCGGCAGGCGCGTCTCCGCGGCGGCATCCGGGACCGTCAAGCGCGTCGCGCTGGAACTGGGCGGCAAGGCGGCCCACATCGTCCTGCCCGAGGCCGACCTCGACTTCGCCGTCACCCGCGGTCTCGCGTATGCGTGGGCGAACGGCGGCCAGGCCTGCGGCGCCTACTCACGGATGCTGGTGCCCGAGCACCTTCAGGAAACGGTGGTCGAGAAGCTGCGTGCCGCCGCCGCTGCCTATGCTGTCGGCGACCCGGCCCACGAGGCCACCCGCATCGGCCCCCTCGCCTCCGAGACCCAGCGGCAGCGCGTGGACGGCTACATCCGGCGCGGCATCGCCGACGGGGCCACGCTCGTCGTCGGCGGCGCCGGCCGCCCGGACGGATTCGAGGCCGGCGCGTACGTCAGGCCCACGATCTTCTGCGACGTCGACCCCGACTCGGTCATCGCCCAGGAGGAGATCTTCGGCCCCGTCCTCGCGGTGATCCCGTACACCGACGACGACCATGCCGTCGAGATCGCCAACGGCACGATCTACGGCCTCAACGGCGCCGTCACCGGCGACGAGGAGCACGCCATGGCGATCGCCCGGCGTCTGCGGGTCGGCCAGGTGGACGTCAACGGCGGCCCTCACAACTTCCAGGCACCGTTCGGCGGCTACAAGCAGTCCGGCAACGGCCGGGAGATGGGCCGATCCGGTCTCGAGGAGTTCCTGGAGACCAAGGCGATCACCCGCTGACCGGTGACCACGGGGGCCGCGGACGGCCCGGTGGGCGTCCGCGGCCCCCGTGGACACCCGGGGACCGCCGGCGGCGCGGAGTTACCCTGCGCAGGGGGCGGCCCACGCCCCTTCCGGCCGATCCGGACCGGCCGGAACCCCACAACGTAGACACGAGAGGACGCGACGGCACATGGCGGACCGAGCCGGGCTGGCGGCCTTCCTCCGGGCACGCCGCGAGGCACTGCAGCCGGAGGACATCGGGCTGCCGCGCGGGCGGCGCAGACGTACCGACGGGCTGCGCCGCGAGGAAGTGGCGGCCCTGTGCGACATGTCGGTCGACTACTACAGCCGGCTGGAGCAGCCGCGAGGTCCGCATCCTTCGGAGCAGATGCTCGCCGCGATCGCCCGCGGCCTGCACCTGTCGCTGGAGGAGCGCGACCACCTGTTCCACCTCGCCGGCCACGCCCTGCCCCGCAGGGTGCGCCGCGGCGACCACATCAACCCGGGCATGATGCGCATCCTGGACCGCCTGGAGGACACGCCCGCCCTGGTCATGAACCACCTGGGCGAGACGCTGCGGCAGACCCGCCCGGCCGTGGCGCTGCTCGGCGACCAGACGGCCTACACCGAGTGGGACCGCAGCGCGCACTACCGCTGGTTCACCGATCCGGCCTCCCGCCTCGCGCCCGAGAGCGACGTCCCGGAGCAGAGCCGGCTGATGGTGGCTGACCTGTACGGCACGTACACCCACGACGGAGGTGACTCGCGCGCCGGCGCACTCGTGGAGGAACTCCAGCGGGTCAGCCCCGAGTTCGCGGCGCTGTGGCGCGAGCACCCTGTGCTCGGGCCCTCCTGTGCGGCCAAACGGTTCCAGCACCCGCAGGTCGGCCTGCTGGAGCTGCACTGTCAGACGCTCGTCGACCCCGACCAGTCCCAGCGGCTCCTGGTGTACACCGCGGTACCGGGCACGGAAAGCCACACCAACCTCCAACTGCTCTCCGTACTCGGCTAAGAGCCTGTCGGGTGGCTGATCATGCGTGATGCGTGACGGTCGCGATCTGCCCTCTGGGCATGGCGACGGCCCCGGAATGATCACGTGGTGTGTGCCAGTGCGACAACTCCGAGGCCGTCAGCGGCCCATGCTATCCGTCCAGCCTGACCGATGAGATGTGGGAGATCATCCAGCCGCTCCTTCCCATGCGTGACCTGCGGAAAGGCGGCGGGGTGCGCAAGTACCCGGATCGGCTGGTGCTCGACTCAATCTTCTACGTGCTGCGCTCGGGCTGCCAGTGGCGGATGCTCCCGCGCGACCTGATGCCCTGGGACGCGGCCCACCGCTGGTTCACCAAGTGGCGCCGGGACGGCACCTGGGACCGCGTCCACGACGAGCTGCGCCGTCAGGTCCGGATCGGGGCCGGACGCGATCCCGAGCCGTCAGCCGCCGTGATCGACGCCCAGTCGGTCAAAACCAGCGAGGGCGGCGAGGCGCGTGGATTCGACGCGGGCAAACGAACGACGGGGCGGAAGAGACATCTGATCGTCGACACGATGGGCCTGCTGCTGGTCGTCACCGTCACCTCCGCGTCCGTGCAGGACCGCGCAGGAGGCCGCACCGTCCTGGCCCGGCTCGCCGCCGGCTTCCGCACAGTCAGTCTGGTGTGGGCCGACGGCGGATACGCCAACTCTGTTGATTCCACGCTGCTTTCATGGGCTCGCAACGCGCTGGACATCGTCGTCCAGATCGTGAAGCGGACCGACGATGTCAAGGGTTTCAAGGTCCTGCCCCGCCGCTGGGTGGTGGAGCGAAGTTTCGGCTGGCTGGTCCGCAACCGCCGACTGGCCCGCGATTACGAACGGCTGACCGCGACCTCCGAGGCCATGATCAAGGTGGCGATGATCCGCCTGATGCTCGTCCGGCTCGCCGGGCAGCCAACGCGGTGGAGCCACGAATCCCACCGCAAGACCGCCCGAACCAAGACCGTCGAAGACCTCATCGCAGCGTAATCAACCAGCCACCCGACAGGCTCTAAGAGCCATCACGTAATGCTGTGATGTCCGCCCGATGTCTGTGCGGGGCTGGCATGCCTGGGTGGCGTGTCAGCTCCGTGCAGCCGGCTGTTCCGACGTGGGCCTTGTGCCGCTCGTTGGCGGGTCGGGTCTCATTCGGGGTAAGTCCGGTACCGGGTGGTGGTGTTTTGTCGAGCAGAGGCCCGTGGCGGGAAGCATCCGGCTTGTGGGCTGCCGCGTGGGTGCGGCCCCGGCTGGGGCTGGCACCGCGCTGCGGTTGACTCGACAGGGCTTCTTGCAGCCCTTCATGGAACGCGATCTGTGTGTGGCGCGCCTGGACTCTGTCCAGGCGCGCGGTGCTTGGGTGGTCGGGGTCGGTGAGGTGGACGTGGGCGCAGAGGGCGGCGGAGACCTTGTCTCGGTCGCCGGTCAGCCCGCCGGCGGGACAGGTGTGGATGCGGTCGGCGAGGGTTTTAACGACCTTTTCGCCGCAGAAGCAGGCCTGGGAGAGTGTGGTGGTGAAGGTGGAGGCCCGGAGCATCCGCCGGCCGGTCTTCTCGCATTCCCGGCCAAGAGCGGTGATGAGCCGTCCGGGTGTGGTGGCCTGCAGTGCTTTGCCCCACCTGCGGTACCAGGTGCGGATATCGCAGTCCTCGACGATCAGGTTCGCGCCGTGGTCGGCGGTGATCTCTTCGGCGATGCGGCGGGCGCGGTGGTCTTTTGCCGCAGCCTGCGTGGCGGCGGCTTCGGCAAGGCGAGCCCGGTCGAGCCGGAAGCCGGCTGACAGGCTGTCGCGCCGGTAGGGCTGCTTGGGCACCCCAGCCTTGTTCGCTGCCCTTGCCCCGCCGGGCGTTTCGACGATCCGTTGGGGAAGGCCCGCGGCCTGGCGCCTTTCGGCCCGGGCCTGTTGGCGTTTCGACGGCCGGTACTGGCCGGGGTTGGACGCTCGGCGGGAGCGGTCGAGGGCGCGCCTGCGGCCGCGGTCCTTGCGCCGGGCTTTCGCCAGCGCGGCAAGCTCCGCGTCGCTGGGCTCGATGCGGGTTGTTTCGACGTCGCCGTCGGCGGGGTCGAAGGTGTGGGGGAAGGAGACGATGGAGAGGTTGGAGACGTTGCCGTCGATGCCACCGACCCGCTCGAGTGCGGCCGCCGCCGCACGCCGGGCCTTCGTGGCGGGGGATGCGTAGCCGCCGGTCAGGACCATCAGGTGGGCTTCGTAGGCCCACCCGCCCGGCGCTGAGGTGTCGCGGCGGCGCACGAGGTCGATCTTGTGCCAGGTATCGGGATTGGTCAGGAAGTGCACCAGGCGCGGCCAGCGACCCGAACCCGAGGGCAGCCGGACGGGCAGGACCAGGTCACCACGACGTGAACCGGCGCCGCCGGTGAACACGACGACCAAAGGCCCGGTGTGGTCCCACCACGTCGCGGCCCGCGTCTTCGTCGTGTCCTTCGCCGTCACCTCGCCCGTCTGAATACGTCCCGTAGGGCGCATAGGAGCAGGCAGATGCCGTGGCTGCTCCAGCACCCCGGTCCCTGCCGGGAGCGCGGCAGCCTGCTCCGGGGTGGTGACCGTACGGTCGAGGTTGCGGTTGCGGTAGGTGTCCAGGTGCCCGGCCAGGGTGCCGTGCAGCCGGAAGGTCTCCCACTTCCGCGAGATGGTGTGGGAGCGGGCGCGGCCTGGGATGCGGGTGTAGTCCCACCACCGGCCCGCGCGGGGCCGGCCGTGCCTGCGGCCGGAAGAGTCCGGGAGCAGATGCCGGCTCACGGAAGTCTCGAAGACCTCGTCGGCCTGGTGCATCACCAGTGCTTTGGTGACGTGATGGGCGAGGTGCCTGGAGTTTTCCATGTGCCGGTAGGCGCGGCGTTCCATCCCTTCCCGGGACAGACCCAGCTGAAGCCGCCAGACTTTCGCGTCCCTCTCGCGGCGGACATCGCCAGCCCAGTACGCGTCGACGGCATCCCGCCCATCACGCTGCAGTGCGCGTTTGACGGACCACATCGCCCAGAACAGACCCTCGCTCCGGTGCCGGATGCCGAGATCGTGGACATCGAGCGGCAGACGGATCACCGCAAGCTCGATGTCCGCGCCTCGCGTCCAGCGCTTCCCCTTGTTCCTTCCTCGGTATCGACGAGCAGGAGCAGCATCGAAGGAGGCCGCGGTCTCACACAGTTCTGTGGTCACCGATGCTCCACCTCCTTCTTTGGCTCATGCCGGGCGCCGTCACCTGTCCGCAGTTTGACCAGCACGGCAACCAACGCCAAAGCTACAAGACCCCACCGACAACGCCCCGTGCCACAACAGGACTTCGCTCTCCACGAAGGCCTTCATGCACCTGCGTCTTGCCCGCTGCACGTCGGCCGACCTTCGCGCCTGGACAACACTGACCGGGCCGCACATGCAGCACCTCATCGACTCTTAGCGCCGGCTCGCGGTTCTGCCGACCACGCCGTGAGCTGTGCCGGCACGGCACGACCCGGCGGCAGGTGCCGGCACCAGGCATCAGCTGGTCTTCGTCGACTCGGCCGGTGGCCACGCTCATTCATCTCCGGCACGACAATTCCGCGCGCCGCTCTCAAGCTGCCGTTCGACGTCCCATTCCACCATCACCCGGGCCGTTGCAGAGATACACGCCCTCCGGCCACAGTGGCGTCACCCGTCCCGCGCGCAGGACGGCCATGGGACAGGCCGCTCTTGTCGCCGAAGGAACGGGCAATGGGAGGCGCGACGGCGGGGTCGGCGAGGGTGAAACGCGACCGGGGTACCCGGTTCGCCCCGACAGACACGGATGGCATTTGGTCTTCATCCCGCGTAACTGGTTTGGTGGTCCTGGCGCACTGAGTTGATCTTGGCGTCCAACTCGTTGATCATTGGATCTCGTGTCCGACACCCCGCCGCTGCCGAGCTACGCGGAACTGATTGCACTCGTTGGCGAGTTGAGGGCCGAGCTGACGGCCGCCCGGGCCGAGATCGCTGAGCTGCGCGCGGAGAACGGTGAGCTGAAGCGGCGTCTGGGGATGAACTCGAAGAACTCCTCCAAGCCGCCGTCCAGCGACGGGCTGGCGAGGCCGACGTCGCTACGTAAGCCCTCGGGCCGAGGCCCGGGCAAGCCCCGCGGCGGCGCCGGGGGCGCGCTGATGCAGGTCGACGAGCCCGACGCGATCGAGGTCCATTCCCCGACCGCCTGCCTGGGCTGCGCGGGTGACCTGACCGGGGCCGAGGTAGTCTCCATCGAGCGGCGGCAGGTCTTCGACCTGCCCGAGATCCGCCTGCGGGTGACCGAGCACCGCATCGAACACCGCCGCTGCGCCTGCGGGCAGGTCAACGCTGCCGCCACCCCTTCCGACGCCCCCGCCGCCCCGGCCCAGTACGGGCCGCGGCTGAAGAGCCTGGCGGTCTACCTGCTCACTCGCCAGCACCTGCCCTATGAGCGGTGCGCCGAACTGCTGGCCGACTGCCTGGACGCGGATGTGGCCACCGCGACTCTGCTCGGGTGGGCCGGGCAGGCCGCCGAGGCAGTCGCCCCGCACACCGAGGCCGTGCGGCAGCAACTCATCGAGTGCGAGGTGGTCGGCTTCGACGAGACCGGCACCCGGATCGCGGGGCGCACCTGCTGGGTACACACCGCCTGCACCCGCTCGCTGACGCTCTACCAGGTCCACACGAAGCGCGGCGTGAAGGCGTTCGAAGCCATGGGCGTCCTACCGCACTTCACCGGCATCGCGGTCCACGACGGCTGGAAGCCCTACAAGACGTACACCGACGCGGTCCACGCCCTATGCAATGCCCACCACCTGCGCGAACTGGCCTCCGTCGTGGACAACGCGCCTGCCGGCCACCCCGAGGACTGGGCCGAAGAGCTGGCCGCGCTGCTGGTGGACACCTGGGACGAGATCAAGAACATCCAGACCGCGCACCCTCACGCCACCGGCTTCACCGTCGACGCCCTCGAACGCCTCACCGCCCGCTACGAGGAGATCATCGCCGCCGGACGGACCCTGCACCCGCCCCGCGCCCCCGGCGAACCACGCCGCAAACGGGACAAGGCCGCGAACCTGCTCGACCGCCTCGACACCGAAAGCCACCAGGTGCTCCGGTTCGCCTTCGACTGGCGGGTGCCCTTCGACAACAACACCAGCGAGCAGGCCATCCGGATGGCCAAGATCCAGCAGAAGATCTCCGGCGGCTGGCGCACGGCACCCGGAGCCGAGCGCTTCTTCGCCGTGCGCGGCTACCTATCTACCGCCGCCAAGCAGGGCCGCAACCTGCTCGACACCATCACCCGACTCTTCGACGGCCGAGGCGCCTGGATCCCCACCCCAGCCTGACCACCAAACCAGTCACCATCCCGCAAGGTGCCCTGTGCTTCTTCGCACGCGCGACTCAGGTTTCGAATTGGCCAAGAAAAGGAACCTGGAATGGAGGGTGGCAGCACCGGGCGCCACGTTGGTGCGCTCGCGCGCGCCCTTGCGCCGCGCATTGTTCCGTTGCGGGATCGTCAATCGGTACGGGTGCGGAGGCTTCGGGCCAGGGTGGGGATCATCACCGTCGCAGGGACGAGGTGTAGCCCGAGGAGGGCGGTGGTGGTGGCGGTGTTTGCCCCGGAGAGGAGGGGCGGGACCAACGAGATCGCGGTCAGCGACACTGCCGTCCACACGAATCGCTTGGCGGGGCGATCGCTCCAACGAAGAAGAGCGACGGCAATGACGATGCCCACGACCGAGAAGAAGCCAGTCACCACGGCGAACCCGGACAACGGGATCGTCTCGCCACCATCGGGGACCTGGAAGTCGACGCCAACGGCCTGGGCAAGCGCCGCGGCAAGGGTGGTGGCCACCATCGCCGCGAGTGTGGCAATGAAGCCGGTGCCGGCGAGCCTGCGGAGTCGGTGGGTGTGGCTGGTCTGGCCCGATGCCGGGCCTGCGACGACCCCGGTGTCATTCATGCCGTTCATGTCGTTCCTCCATCCTTCGGTAACTGGCGTACGGGGTGTTGACTGGCATGTGACGGTCCTGGCCCTGGGGTGACGATGCGCACCCTCACCGTGCGACGGTCGGGGTTCCGCAGGCGCGGACGCCGGTGCCGCGGAGGCAGAATCCGGCGTCGCGTCCGAGGACCGGCCCGGGCTCGCCGTCGTGCAGCTCCAGCTGCGCCCGCCCGCGGGTGACGACGCCGAACGCGTCGTACCACTCCGCCACGACCACCGCGACACGCGCGCCACCGCGCAGCGCGAGCGTCCACACCGGGACTACTCCGTGCCGTCCGCCGGCAGGCGCTCCGGCAGCCCGAGCCGCGGGAACTGGTCGTCGTGGAACGTGACGATCTCGGTGATCGCCCCGCCGGCGACACGCAGGACGTCGATCGTCAGCGGCAGGTACGCGCCCTCCCGCTTCCGCCAGAGGTAGAAGGCGACGGCGGGCTGCCGGTTCACGGAGGTGAGGACGGCGCGCAGGCCCGTCATGCCCTCGAAGCCGCTCTCGACCCAGTCGTTCACCACCGCGTCGCGGCCGACGTACAGGCCCGGCGTGGGCGGCATCGAGCAGCGGACGTCGTCCCGCAGCAGTGCGGCGAGCTCGTCGACGTCCGTGGCCAGGCTGGCCTCGGTATAGCGGCGCACCAGCTCGCGCGTCCCGGCGTCCTGTTCGCCGCCGGTCCAGTCCTGCCGCTCGGCGGGCAGGTGCCCCCGCATGCAGGCGCGGGCCCGCTGCAGCGCGCTGTTCACGGAGTTGACGGAGTCCCCGAGGAGCTCCGCGACGTCCTTCGCCGGCCAGCCGAGCACGTCCCGCAGGATCAGCACGGCCCGCGGGCGCGGCGCGAGGTGCTGGACTGCGACCAGGTACGCCAGCTCGATCGTCTCCCGCGCGACGGCAACGGTCTCCGGCTCGTCCGCGTCGCCCGCGGGCAGCTCGTCGAGCAGCCGGTCCGGGTAGGGCTGCAGCCACAGCACCTCGCCGCCGGTCGCAGGCTCCGGACGGCACTTGGCGAGCAGGTCCAGGCAGGCGTTGGTGGCGATCCGGTACAGCCAGGCCCGGAACGTCGACCGCCCCTCAAAGGTCTCCCGCCGCCGCCAAGCGCGGAGGAACGTTTCCTGCACAGTGTCCTCGGCGTCCTCGAACGACCCGAGCATCCGGTAGCAGTGCACGTGCAGCTCCCGCCGGTGCCGCTCCGCCAGCCCCGAGAACGCCGGCTCGTCGACCTCGCCCAGACCGCTCACGTCCACCTCCTCCAGCCGTGTGTCCGCGCTCATCGCCTCATCCTTCCGCCTCGTCGTGTCCCGTCGTAGGTGTGACGGGTGCGGGCGCGAAAACTCATCACCAGGGTCGGTCGGCATAGCTGAGCGTCCGCACTCGCGGGTGCGGACGCGGCCCCGGGACCTTCCAGCGGCCGGCCGCCGGACCGCGCTGCGCTCGACCAAGCGCCGCTGGCGCTGCCTGAACGAGCGGTGTGCACGCAAGACGTTCACCGAGGCGCTGCCGTCGATACCGCCGCGGCTCCGGCTGACGGCCAGGTCTCGGGCCGCGATCGGGTCGGCTGTGGTCGACGGCGGGCGCACCTGGTGCAGGCCACGCGGGACTTCGAGGTGTCCTGGCCGATCGCGAACGCGGCGTTCACCGCTGCCGCGAAGGCCGCACTGCCGGCGGTCACGCCGACGGTTGAGCATCTGGGCATCGCGGTGCACGGCACGACCAGGCCGGCGCGTCTGGGCACCCTTGGCTGAAGGCGACGTGGCAGCAGCCTTCAAGTGCCACGCCGGCACGCGTTGTTCCTGTCGCCGGCGAAGGCCGCGCGACAAACCTCTCAGCCCCACGCTGGAGGATCGGCTGGCCCAGCTGGGGGCTACTCAAGCGCCCGGTAAGCCGGAAGCAGTGTCCCGCCGACTGTCAGCGGTGGGCACCCAGAGGGGGCGGACGAACTCACGCGAGCAATAGTCAGGACTTGTGGGTGAGTTGACTGCAGCTCAGCGTCGGTTCTGCCGGAGCAAGTTCATCCGGGCGGTGTTGCGGATCCGCTTGGTGCGTCCCCGGTCGGCGAGGATTTCGAGGGCGGCGGCGTTGGTCGCTTCGGCCGTTTTGAGTTGGAACCAGCTGGATGACTCGAGCAAGGCGTCCGGACGCCACAGCTGCCCCAGCGTGACGGCTCGGAAGAGGCACCATTCGCGCAGGCGCTGGGTCAGGAACGGATAACGCGTCGTGGCCTGGGTCATCTTCTCGACCCAGGGGTCGTAGGCGGAGCCTGAGTGAAGGTCGGTAGCTCGGCGGTCCAGGTGCCTCAGGACGGCGGACTGGGCCATCGTCTGGTCCGGATCGGTGAGAACCTCGCTGACCAAGTCGACCTCATCGGCCTCCGTCACATGCTCCAGCTTGCTCAGGTAGGCCCAGAAGCGGAGGTGCTCGGGCGGCTCCTCCTCCTGCGTGGCGTCATGGTGATTCATACGGTCGGTGAGGTCGTAGACAACATCGGAGGTGAACAATTCCTCCACCGGTCAAGGCTTCCGTCGTCAACAAAGTGACCATGCAACGAGACCAGTTCGGTGAAGGCCAAACGATCTTCAAGAGCGCGTGACACGCGCGTCCTCTCCGGCCCGGTGTGGAAAGGCCGGGCCGAGCATCGATCCGTCGTCAGCACGGCACCACACCGCTGAACACCGCAACGAGTTCGGGTGCGTGCGGCGAGAGAAGGCCGTGCCCTCGCAATCGTCCCTTGCCGCCTTTCAGCCTGCCACCGACTTGCACACCTGCGCCCTGCCGCCGTCGGCCGAAGCACGTCTTGCGGGGCAGCCCTTAGGCGCGGCAGCACCCGCAAAAGGCAGGGCGTGGGGGCGGACGGCGATCCCGATACGGCTCGCCGTCCGCCCCGCGTCGTTCTGACGTCCTCACCGCGCGGGATGTCAGAATCCGATGGCCTCGCGCAGCAGCAGGACAGTGCCGCGCCCGGGCTGCGGCTCGGCGTTGAGGACGAGCAGACGGTTGATCGCGCTCGGCTGCCCGTAGACGGCCTGGGCGCGTGCGGTCTCCAGCGGAAGGGCGTGCTCCTCGACCCGGCGCAGTGCGGTGCTCAGGTCGGGCACCACTTTCTGTGCCCCGACGACCCAGATCGCCCTTGCGGCGCCGCCGGCCGAGGCGGGCAGCTGGCTGCCGCTGCCCGAGGCGATGACGAGCGAGCCGGTCTCGGTGACGGCCGCGACGCTGGCGACGAAGACGTCGGGGGTGGCCACCAGCCGGCGGATCTGGTCGGACTCGGTGGCGCGGTCCATCTTCAGGACGCGCGGCCGGATGGCCTGGTAGCGGTCGCCCGTCTCGATGTCCTGCGCGATGCCGGAGAGCTGAAGCGTCTCACTGGCCCCGGTGAACACGCCTGCGCCCTCCGGGATCAGATCCTTGATGCGGGCGCGGGCCGCCGCGGCGTTGTCGAGCAGTTCGGCGGTAAAGCCGTTCGCCTGCAGCGCCGCGATCGCCCGGTCCAGCCGTTCGGCGGACGCGGGTGCGCTGAAGGCGTCGGCCGCCCCCGTAGCCGACGCGTCCGCCTTACCGGCACCCGGTGTCCGGCCGGCGTCCCCGGCCTCACCAGAGCCGTGCGCCTGAGCGTCGGGGCCGGGTGCCGAACCTCCCAGCGGGGTGGTGTCGACGTACCTGACCTCGTAGACCCGTTCGGCGAACTTCCATCCCTCCGGCGTACGCCGGTAGCTGTCGTGGTAGATGGCGAAGTTCAGGCCCGAGCGGCCGTCGAGCAGACGTGCGATCTCCTGTATGTAGGTGCGACCGGTGGCGGTGTCGCCGTCGATCCGGATCGTGCCCGGGTGGCTGTTCTGCACGAAGAAGTCCCATTGGCTCTGCAGGCGTTCGCCTCCGGCCCGGATCTCCCTCCGGCCGATGAGCTCGACCGGGACGTTGGGCATGCTCAGAACGCCGTCAGGGGTGAACAGCGCGGCAAGGCGGGCACGGTCGCGCATCATCGCCGCGTCGGTGAACTCGCCGCGCAGCGCCTCGATCTCGACGCGGTCGGCGATCTCTTGGAAGTCGTTCATGCTCAGCGTCCTGTCCTGTGGATGGTGTACTCGTCTTCACCGGTCCGACAACGCAGCCACGCCGAATGTGAGGCGAGCCGCCGACCTCACATTCCGCCGCTCTGATTTGTCGTAATGGAGAGGGAACGTGAACGAGGGAGCCGGAGAGCGTATGACCAGTCCGTCGGAACAGGCACAGCGGCAGGCAGACGAGCAGCGGGACCCGGGCCTGAGCACGATCATGAGCGAGCGGCGACAGCTGCTCAATCTCGCCTACCGGCTGCTCGGGTCCCTGGCCGACGCGGAGGACGTCGTCCAGGAGACCTACACTCGCTGGTACGCGATGTCCCGGGCGCAGCAGGAGGCCGTCGAGTCCCCGGGCGCCTGGCTGACGAAGGTGGCCAGCCGCATCTGCCTGAACCTGCTCGGCTCGGCGCGCGCCCGGCGGGAGGCCTACGTCGGAGAATGGATCCCCGAGCCGCTGCCCGACCCGGCCGAGTGGATCGCCGGGGCGGCGGGCGGCGCCGGCGTGGACCCGGCCGACCGGATCACCCTCGACGAGTCGGTGACCATGGCCTTCCTGGTCGTGTTCGAGTCGATGACCCCGGCCGAGCGCGTCGCGTTCGTGCTGCACGACGTCTTCCGCTACCCGTTCGCCGAGGTGGCCGAGATCGTCGGCCGCAGCCCGGCGGCGTGCCGTCAGCTGGCGTCCTCGGCCCGCCGTCGCATCGCCGCCGCGCGGGCCGAGGCGAGGCCGAACGCGGCCCGGCAGGCGAGCGTCGTCCGGCGGTTCAAGGCGGCCTGGGAGGCGCACGACATCCAAGCCTTGATCGGCCTGCTCGACCCGGGCGCCACCGCGATCTCCGACGGTGGTGGCCGCGCCGTCGCCCACCTGCTGCCGATCGAGGGCGCCGAGCAGATCGCCCGCCTCTACCTGACGATCGCCCGGTTCGCGCCGCCCCGCACGATCCTCGAGCGCACGGTCAACGGGCTGCCGGGCCTGGTGGTCGAGTCCGAGGGCCGGATCGAGACGGTGTTCGCGTTCGAGGTCGCCGACGACGACCGGATCACGCACATCTGGGCGGTGCGCAACCCGGACAAGCTCCGCCCATGGGGGCTGTCCTGACGGCCCTAACGGGCCGGCGTTCGTGGGAGCGTGAAGCGCCCCGGAACCGAGGGGGTTCCGGGGCGCTTTGTTCGCCGGGGCGGCGTCAGCTCACGGTGAGCTGCACGCTGCCGGTCATCCGGCCGCTGGTGACCGAGGCGCCCACCGTGCCGGCGCGGTGGGCGCTGACCTCGCCGGTCACGGGGTCGACCGAGGCGACATTGGCGTCGCTGGACGACCACACGTGCGAGACCGGGTCGCCGATCCGCCTACTTCCGGCGCCGACCTCGGCACCGGTCGCGGCCGGCTCGTGCCGGTTCCAACGGCGAGGGTGGTCGCAGACAGGAGCCTCCCGAGGGTATGAAAAGCCGCCCGAGGCGGGATGCTGGGGCGGGAAGGGTGCTGACTGGGCCCTGTCCTGCCGATCTTGCGGGCGAAACGGCCCTGTGCTCGATCAGCGTCCTCCGACCGCGGGGACTTCACGTAGCCGCACGGCCGAAGCATCCACAGACGACCCGGTATCGATCCGTCGTCAGCACGGCACCACACCGTTGAACACCGCAACGAATTCGGGTGCCTGCGGCGAGAGTGAAGGGCAGTGCCCTCGCGATCGTCGCCTACCGCCGTTCAGCCTGCCACCGACTTGTACACCTACGCCCTGCCACCGTCAGTCACAGCGGCGGGGACTGGAAAATGGAGCATCGGCCAATGCGCCGGTCCCCGACCCTGTTTACAGTCGCAGCTCGGCCCAGATGGTCTTTCCCTCTGGCCGCTGCCGTGTGCCCCAGTGCTCGGCGAGCTGCGCCACGATGAACAGCCCGCGTCCGCCCTCATCGAACATGCGGGCCCGGCGCAGATGGGGGGCGGTGTTGCTGCCGTCGGACACTTCGCAGATCAAGGTGTCCTGGCGCAGCAGACGCAGCTGGACGGGACGCCCGCCATAGCGGATGGCGTTGGTGACCAGTTCGCTCACGACGAGTTCCGTGGTGAACGCCAACTCCTGCAGGTTCCAGCTCGCCAGTTGGAGCGAGGCGAGCTCGCGTGCGCGGGCGACCTCGGCGAGATCCTCCGACAAGTCCCAGGTGGTGACGTGTTTGCTGTCGAGTTCTTGGGTGCGGGCGATGACGAGGGCGACATCGTCTCTGGCGCGACCAGCGACCATCGAGTTCAGGACGCGGTCGCACGTGTCCTCCAGAGAGGGCGTCGGCTCGGACAGGGTCTTTCGCAGACGCTCGAGCCCTTCGTCCAGGTCATACCTGAGGGATTCGATGAGACCGTCGGTGTACAGGACAAGCAGGCTGCCTTCGGTCAGGTCCAGGTCGGCTGTTTCGAAGGGCAGGCCGCCGACGCCCAGAGGAGGGCCGGCGGGAATGTCGAAGTAGTCGACGTCTCCTCCTGGACGCACCACGGCCGGTGGTGGGTGACCGGCGCGTGCGGCTGTGCACCGGCGCGAGACCGGGTCGTAGATCATGTACAGGCAGGTCGCACCGACCTCACCGAAATCCGCTCCGACGTCGCGACTGGCCTCCTGCGTGCGGTCGCTGACCATGCGGCATTGGGTGACGAGGTCGTCGAGGTGGGTGAGCAGTTCGTCGGGTGGCAGGTCGATGTCGGCGAGCGTGCGTACCGCAGTTCGCAGACGCCCCATGGTTGCCGAGGCATGGACGCCGTGCCCGACCACGTCGCCCACGACCAGGGCGACGCGGGCTCCCGGAAGCGGGATCACGTCGTACCAGTCGCCGCCTACTCCGGCCTGGGAATTGGCGGGGATGTAGCGCGTGGCTGCTTCCACGGCCGGCTGCTTCGGGGCCGTCTGGGGCAGAAGGCTTTGCTGAAGTGCCAGGGAGGTGGTGCGCTCGTGGGTGTAGCGGCGGGCGTTATCCACGCATACCGCGGCTTGTGCCCCGATTTCCTGCGCCAGCAGCAGGTCATCGGCATCGAAGGGCTCCCGGCTCGGGGAGCGTGTGAAAAGTGCCGCACCAAGGGTCACTCCCCGGGCACGGAGAGGGACAGCCAGCGCGGAGTGTGGTGCGTTCATGCTGGCGTCGTTTGTATCGGCAGGCCAGCAGGCGGCATCGGCGATCTCCGCCCTCATGGGTTCGCCTGTCCTCAGACTCAGGGCTGGTACCGATCCCTGGCGGTAGGTGACGGTCTCACCCGGCCGTGCAGTGCCAGCAAGGGCGACCGGGCCCGTTTGACGGGCGGTGCGGCGCAAGGTGATCTCGCCCATGTGAGGACCGGGGGCAGGTTCCTCACCTTGGAGGACACGATCGAAGAGGTCCACGGCGGCGTGGTCCGCGAAGCGGTGAACTGCTACTTCGGTCAGTTCCTCAGCGGTTCGAGCCACGTTGAGCGTGCTGCCGACACGGCTGCTGGCCTCGCTGAGCAACGCGAGCCGCTCGCGAGCGATCATGAGGCGTTCGAATCGTCTCTCCCTTGCAATACGGACACGGCAGACGACCACGCTCATGCCCAGCGCGACGACCAACGCCATGATGACCGATATTTGACTGGCCTGCCCGATTTCCCGGAGGAATATCCCGTAGATCGCCATGGCGGCGGCCAGGTTGAAAAGGCCCACGATCACGGTCTGTCGCAGCGGCAACAGAGCACTGGCCACGACAGTGATCAGCACGGAATACTCCGGTAGGCCCATCACCTGCACGTGAGAGGCAGCCAAAGCCAATTCCAGGCCTGAGATCAGCGCAACGCCGAGGAGCAGGAAAGCGAAGCTTCTGCTTGGCTGAATTGGTCGCACGTAGTACACCTCCAAAAGCCAGGAGGGTGGGCACCCGGCCTTGCGGCGGGCCCTGCGCGGTGTCGGAGGCCTTCACGCAGTTCCATCCAACGACAGCCTGGGCTATTTCCCATCGTTGGAGGCTGCCGGCCATCGTGCCACCCGAGTTCCGCAGAGGACAGGCACACCGACTGCCGCGCACACGAGGGAGGTGTTCTGTCCCAGCGGTCGCACCCGTGGGCAAAGTACAGCGCCCGCTTTGTCCCGGCTGGGGTGCCCTCGCAGCTCGATGGCACCGTCGCGCCGGGCAGACCGCGCATTGCGCCGAAACGAATCGCCCGGACCACGATCACTGACCGTCACACTGTCGGCCACCCGCACGCCAGCAAAGACCCGGGCCTGCGTCGCATGCCGGCACTCCTGCAGGAGATCCCAGCGGCCCGTTGACACCGACAGCTGGAGGGCCGCGGTGCCGCGGGCCGCCAACGGCGAAGAAGACCACGTGTGCCTGCTGGTGCACTACCCGCCGAAAGTCGCCCTCTCCAACCTGGTCAACTTCCTCAAGGGCGTCTCCTCGCGCCGCCTGCGGGAGGAGTTCGCCGGCCGCGTGAACCGGGCGATCATGCACGACCGATTCTGGTCCGGCTCCTACTTCGCCGGCTCATACGGCGGAGCACCGCCCCAAGTGGTCAAGGACTACATCGAGAACCAGGTGCGGCCCGACTGAGCGCGGGCTGTGGTCGGAACACTCCGGAGAGAAGCTGCGGCGCCCCGCGCCACGGGGCTCAGGATCGGATTCCCTCCCCGCCTGAAGGCGGAGATTCCCTCCGAAGATGGGGATGGTGGTGTCGCCGACCAGGGGATGCCGATAGCGCACCGTGTCATGGGCGCACTAGGCTACGTCATGCTCGGCCCACCACCGGCGGAAGTCCAATTTACGCGGTGGCCTGGGGCTGTGCGCGTCGCGCTCGGTCGCGGTAGGGGGCCAGGAAAGCGGTCAGCGCCGCCAGCATCTGTTGGGGAGCCTCCTCCGCGACCCAGTGACCGGAGCCGGGAATGACCACGCTGTGGACGTCGTGCGCGACGAGCTTCATCGTGCTCGCAACGTTCGCACCCAGGCTCCCTGCTCCGCCGATCGCCAGGACGGGGAGAGTCAGCGGACGCATCTTGCGTTGCTGGTCCTGCGCGATGGTGGTGTCAAGCGCTCGGTACCACCCGAAGCTGCCACGCAGGGCGTCCCGTTGGGAGGCGAGGATCTGGACGTAGTGCGTGACAGCGTAATCGGGGAGTTTCTGTACGGCCTTGGTGGCGAACTGCCAGCCGAAGTAGATGTTTTCGCGTCCTCTGACAAGCTGTTCGTTCACGTCCGTGAGCCGGTTGAAGGGGATGTGCCACAGCCTGTTGTTGACCTGCGCAGAGCCCACCAGGGGCGGTGAGGGAGTCACGGCCGGGAGGAAGGCCTCTGCGACGGCCAGGCGGTCGATCCGCTCCGGGTGATCCGCGGCCAGCGCGTAGCCGATCGGCATGCCGGTGTCGTGGCCGACGACGGCGAATCGCTGGTAGCCGAGCGCCTCCATGAGCGAGACCATGTCGCGCGCGAGAGTACGGGTGTCGTAGCCGGTCTTGGGCTTGTCGGACAGCCCGACGCCGCGCTGGTCGACCGCGATCACCTTGAAGTCCCGGGCCAGTGTCGGCATCACCAGGCGCCAGGCGTACCACGTCTCGGGCCAGCCGTGTATCAGCAGCAGTGGTGGTCCGTCGCCGCCGATGACCGCGTGCAGGCGCAGTTGGCCGGTGTTGATGTACCGGCTGGTGAACGTCTTGGTGAACCCCGGCGGCAAGTGCGGCGCCTGGACGACGGAGCCGAGGCCCTCCGGGGTGGGATCGGGCTTGACATGGGAGTCCGGGGGCGCACTGCCCGGCATCGTGACAGCGGTCGGCGCGACGCCTCCCAGACCTAGCCCCAGCGCACCCACGCCTGCCGTGCGCAGCACGTGGCGCCGGGGCATCCTGGCGTTGACCTGGTCTCCGGAGTTTTCGTTCGCAGATTCCCGAGGCATGAGGCTCCTCTTCCATACCTGACGAGCGTTTGTTCAGTGAGGGCGTGGAGACCGATCACCTCGGCGTCCAGGAATGCGGGCAATGCGTCGCGGCAGCAAACTTCGCCAGCACACAACGCCTACGCATAGACCCCAAGAACAGGCGCGCATCACGCCTGTGCAGCCCATGCTGTGCCGCGCCTCCAACTGCCGCAAATGGAGCTTCGGCTGAGGCCTGTCCTGCCGTTCCTGCTTTCACGACGTGCCTGCTCTGGTCGGACGACCCGCGGGGGGACAACCCGTGGGTTCAGGGTGTGGCCACAGAGGTAAGCCGCTTGGCGGCTGACGGGACCTTGCCTCCCCGATCCGCGGGTCGAATCGACCGCCACGTCGGAGACGCGACGCGATCGCCGCCATAAGAACGGCAGGGCAGGGCCGTCCGGGTGATCGATGCAGCATGAGCCGGCGTGCCCGCCCGGACCTCGGCTGGGCCGATACAGGCAAGGAACGTCACCAGTCACGGTGATCAGCGCGGACGGCGAACGGGTGCTGTCCCACGACATTCGCTGCTACAACTGACGAGGTGACACTCACTGCCGGACGCCGACCGCGTCAGCAGGCGGGGCCTGCACAACTGAGCGATGCCGCCTGCCCTGCCATCGGCGGCGCGTTGACGCCCACCAAGTGAGACGCGCCCCCGGTGAGCAGCGCACGCGCAGGCGCCGAGTCGCTGGGCCTCTCGAGGTGCGTGACCGATCGAGGACGGGTCTGATCCCATCCGGCGCGAACTGTCGATTGTCCACGCCTGGAGGCCAACGGGCTCAGGAGACCACCCGGTGACAGCGGGGTGTGGGTACCGGGCAACGGAAGGACTACAGACGGACGACGATCAAGGCGATGTCGTCGTCTCCACCGCCGCTGACGCCGAGGCGGGACAGCAGGGTGTCGGCCACGTGTTCAGGCTCGAGGCGGGCGTGGGCGGCGAGGACGTCGGTGAGCCGGTGCAGGCCAGCGTCGATGTCTTCGCCGCGGCGTTCGATGAGGCCGTCGGTGTAGAGCACGAGGGTTTCCCCGGGGCTGTAGGACAGGGCGGCCTGGGGGCGCGGGAGATGGCGTGGGCGGGCTCCCAGCGGCGGGTCGGTGGCCTGGTCGAGCAGGACGAAGGTGCCATCGGGGCGGACGAGGATCGGTGGGGGGTGGCCGGCGCTGCTGAAGGTGATGTGGCGGCGGTGAGTGTCGATGACGGCTTTGACCGCGGTGGTGGCCAGTGCCCCTTCCACCGATCGTGCGTACAGACCCAGGACCTCCATGGCCTGGGCGGGCTCTTGCAGGGCGCGGACGGCGGCGGACAGGGCGCTGCGGAGCATGCCCATGGCGGCGGCGGCCTCCAGGCCGTGGCCGACGACGTCGCCGACCGCGACGGTGAAGCCGCCGTCGGGCAGGTCCGCCACGTCGTACCAGTCGCCGCATACGTTGAGTCCTTTGGCGGCGGGCAGGTAGCGCACCGCGATGTTGTGGTGCCGAGCCAGGTCCGGAGCCCGCATCATGGCCTCTTGGAGGGTGACGGCGACCTTCCGTTCTTTGGCGTGAGCCCGCCGCAGTTGTTCATTCAACCGCTGGAGTTCCTGTGCCCGCACGTAGAGTTCGGCCTCCAGGGCCTGCCGCTCGCTGGGTGCCTGATCCGGCCGCAGGCGGTCGGCGTGGGAGAGTACGAAGTCGGTCACGTCGTCCACCCGGTGAAGGATCCACGCCACCTGTCCGTCCGGTCCGCGCACGGGGACGTTGGTCGGAGCGCCCCACCGTTCCTCGAACATCCCCGGGCGGTCGGGCACGGGGATGTCGTACTTCTGTACCACCAACGCCTCCGGCTCCCCCGAGCACAGAACCCGGTGCAGGGAAACACGCAGGTTCCGCACCCCCTCGGCATCGGGGTCTGCCGGATTTTCGGGGAACGCATCGAAGAGATACCGCCCGACCAGGTCTTTACGAGGACGGCGGACGGCACGGCAGTACGCCTCGTTGACGTCGAGGATCACCAGATCGGGGCCCAGCACCAGATACGGACTGAGTGTGGCGGCGAACAACGCCTGGTAGTCGATCGGCGGTGTGGACACCGACGCCCTCCGTTCCCATCAGTCGCCCCCCTCTCGGTTCCCACTATGCGCGTTGCCGGTCACCACACCACCGTGTAAGCGCCTGGAGTGTCACCGATGCACTGATCAGAGCGGTGTTGGGACATCCCTGGCCGTGCCGTCTCGACACGCCGCCCTGGACCCAGATGCTCGGCGGTGAGGGAGATGCCGACGCGAGGTGTGCGAGTCCGGCTTGAGTCGCGCTCGCCTCGAGTCGGACAGTCCCTCGCCTCGGCCTGATCGTCAGCATCGTCACTGAAATCGGCGCCGATGTCACCAGGTACCAGGTCGGCGACCGCGTCGGCGTCGGTTGCATGGTCAACTCCTGTGGCAAGTGCGCCTACTACCGAAACGGTGACGAGCAGTACTGCCTGAGCGGCTTGGTCCCCACCTACGCCGGAGTCGACCGTGACGGCACCACCCAGGGCCGCTACTCCACCCACGTCGTGATGGACGCCGACTACGTTCTGTCCGAACCCGACAAAGTTCACTCAGAACGGCGTCGCGGAGGTCGATTCTGCGTGGCTCATGACGTTCCGGGCGGCACGCAAGCACATCGATCGCGGCCTGGGTGTCCCACGGTGGCAGCGTTCCCTGCAGGGCAGCGGACGGTCGGCGTAGCGGGCTTCCGGCAGTGTCAGGTCCGGCACGTGCTCGGGGTCCCTGCGCGTGCGTGCAAACGCTGTATCTGAACCTGTTGTCGCAGGTCAAGAGCTCATCAACGCCGTCTTGGAGTCGTAGCTCCGTACGCAATACGGTCTCGATGACCGAACGCCGGACGGGTGAGCGGGTCAGCCCTCTGCGTCCTCCTGCCCGGCCACGTCGCCGATGGCGGCGCGCAGGTCATGCATGCCCTGCAGGATGTCGATGACCGCTTCCTCCGCCCCACCCAGAGCCCGTCGGGTTCCCTCCATATCACCGTGCTCCGCATGCAACTGGGCGCTGAGCGTATACACCGCCGTCATGACGGCGGCGAAGGCAGCCTCCCGGCCCCGTGACAGCTCCTCCGCCCCGGGCGAAATCTGCATTGCAGTGCGGTGCAGCCTGTTCGTCAGGACGTTGACCGCAAGGCCGGGGTCAGGGCCCACCTGATCCGTCCAGCCGAGCGACGTGTCGAGGACGTCCTCGATCCCCTCCTCCCCGGCCAGACGCGTCGCGGCGGTGATTTCCAGCTCTGTCCTCGCCAGCAGACTCCCCAGCAGATGCAGACGGTCCTCGTCCCGCGGCCCCTCGGGTCGCACTTTCGTATCAACCGACTCAGCCCCCAGAGCCGCCAGTGCGGCATAGACCTGTTCAGCAGTCACCGGACGCTCGCTACTGATGCTCACGCTCTCAGCTTCACCGCACGAAGACGCAATCGCCCGCCCCCACACCGACAGGTTCAAAAACAAGCCCATCAGTCTTGCGACAAGGGCAACACATGCCTGTCCCGCACGAAATTCGTCACCGATGCCACCTTCGCCGACGGACTTCGAGAGCAGCGTGAGCAGACCGCCAAGCTCATTCGTCTGAGATCGGTTGAACAAGTCAGGAACGACAGGGCAGTCGCGCCACTCACCCTCGCACACGCCGCGGTGGCCACCGGGGTACGGGACCAGGGACGTCCCTGGTCCCTCTTGTGCCCGCCCGGGAGCACGCTCGGTGAGAACAGCTTGGAGTCCATGCAGAGCACGTGTGGGAAGAGGCGATCATGGAGCGACTGGACCGCACCGTGGCCCTGGTCACCGGGGCTAGCAGCGGCATCGGCGCGGCAACCGCTGTCGCGCTCGCGCAGCAGGGAGCAGCGGTCGCCCTGGTGGCTCGACGGCGCAACCGTCTGGAAGCCGTGGCGCGGCGGGTACTCGAGCTAGGAGCGTGTCTCGGTAACCGGCTACTGGCCCGGTGGTCGTGATCGGCGGGATCGGTTGTGATCGTCCGTTGGTGGTCTGAGGTGCTCGGGTGGGTCGTGTGCCGCTGAGTTTCATGGCCCGGTGGGCGTGGCGGGCCGGTGAGCCCGGCTGGTCAGCCGGTCACGGTAGCGAGTCCTGCCGTTCCGGCGTGTCGGAAGATCTTGCGGAGGTTGTGGCAGGCGGCCAGCAGTCGCCACTCGCCGCGGGCTCCGTCTTCGCCGCGCAGGTGGAGTTGGCGGCCGTTCTGGCAGGTCATGATCTGACCGAAGACGGGTTCGACGATGACTTTTCGGCGGGCGTAGGCGGCTTTACCGAGCTTGGTCCGCAGCTTTCGGGCCATGCGTTCTTTGAGCGTGGCGTCCTTGGGGATGCGTCCGCGGGGTGCGGGTGGGACCTGTTCGTCGTGGGCGAGTCGGCCGGTGGCCATGAAGGTGTCGGTGCCGCAGGCCAGTTGGCGGTCTTTCGCCGCCTCAAGGTTGGTCTCGGAGCAGTATCCGGCGTCGACCAGCGCTTGCTTGGGATGCGTGCCAGTGTTCGCTGCGCACTGGTCGAGCATCGTGGTGTAGTTCAGCGCGTCCGAGGGGTTGCAGGTGACGTCGGCGGCGGTGATGACCTGATGTTTATCGTCCACGACGGCCTGGGCGTTGTAGGCCTGGATGTAGGCGCCGTCGCTGTTCTTCATGATCCGCGAGTCGGGGTCGGTGAAGTTGGCCTGGGCCTTGGACTTGGGCCGGGCTGTGGCGGCAGCCTTCTGTCCCGCGTCGGTGACGGCCTGCTCGTCGCTACTGCCGGCGCGCTCCTGGCGGCGGCGTTCTTTGTCTTCCGCGTGGCGGCGAGCCTTCTCAGCCGCTTCGGCCTCGATCTGCGCGCGGGCGGCCTGCAACTTGGCCAGGCGCTTCTCGCGCCGGTCCAGCTCAGCGGGCAGGTCCACATCCTTGCCGTCGGGCCCGAAGACCTCATCCTCGGCTTCGTCGGTGGCCTCCGCGTCAGCGAGCAGGTCCCCAGCCCGAGCCTCCAAAGCGGCGATCTCGGCCTCGAGCCGCTCTTCCTTGTCGACCAGGCGGCCGTAGCTCATCGCCTTGTGCTGGGATGCGCTGGCCTCCAGCTTGGTGCCATCCAGCGCGACGCGGCCCATCTTGACCATTCCCAGCTTCTGGGCGAGGTGCAGGGACTGGGTGAACAGACCCGCGAGCGCGTCCAGGTGGCGGCGGCGGAACCGGGCGATCGAGCGGAAGTCCGGGGCCTGATCAGCGGCCAGGAACCGGAACGCAACGTCATCGACGCAACGGCGCTCGATCGCCCGCGAGGAGCGGACCCCGGTGGTGTAGCCGTAGATCAGCAGCCGCACCATCAGCCGCGGGTCGTAGGGCGGGTAGCCCCGCTTCTCGGTGTAGTCCGCCAGCACCGGTCCAAGATCGAGGACCTCGTCGACCAGCTCGGCGACGAACCGGGCCAGGTGGTCCTCGGGCAGCCACTCGTCCAGCGACGGCGGCAGCAGCAGGACCTGGTGCGGGTCGAACGCCCGAAACGTCTTGTCCACCGCTGCCGGGCGGGCCTGCGGCCGCTTGTTCTCCACCGGCTCGACCTCGAACAGCCCATCCCCACCACGCATACCAAAATCATCCCGTACGAATGATCACGGACCGCGCGCGGGTCGCCGGTTACAGAGACACGTTCCTAGGTCCTCCCGCGCTGTGCGTCGAGGCGGACGTCACCGACGGTGGGCAGGCGGCCCTGGCGGTGGAGAAAACGGTGGCCCGCTTCGGGCGTCTGGACACTGTGGTCAACAACGCGGGCGCCATGCTCGTCGGCCCCGTCGAGGATGCGCCGGTCGGCGAGTGGGAGCGGATGGTGGCGGTCAACCAGTTGGGGCTGCTCTACGTCACCCAGGCCGCACACTCTCACCTGGCGAAAGCCGCCGCCTCAGAGCCGCGGCACGTGGCCGACGTCGTCAACATCGGTTCGACCACGGGGCGGGTGCCCCGCCCCGGGACGGCCGTCTATTCCATGACCAAGGCCGGCGTGGTGGCTTTCTCAGAATCCCTGCGGCAGGAATTTCGGCCGCAGCGGATCCGGGTGGGCTTGGTCGAGCCTGGCACCGTGGACCCCGGACGCACCCCGCACGCCCGGGAGCAGCAACGCGTCGACAGTGACGCGCACGTCCGGAGGATCGAGCGTCTGGCGCCGGAGGACGTCGCCCGGAGCGTGGCGTTCATCGTCGCCAGCCCCCGCCACGTCGCCGTGAACGAGATCATCGTCCGGGCGCCAGATCAGACCTGGTGAGGCGGCAGGACCGCTGCGCAGGACCTGGCCAGTCCAGGCCAGAACTAGCGCGGCCCGGCTGAGAACCCGTCGCCCAGGGGCGGCAGCGCCTCCCGCAACGCTCTGCGTGACGTGATGCCGAGCTTGATGTAGATCTTCCGCAGGTGCCATTCGACGGTCCGCGCGCTGATGAACAACTCGGCGCCGATCTCCGGGTTGGTGCGTCCGTCCCGGGCCAGGCGCGCGATGTGCTGTTCTTGCGACGTGAGTCCAGTCGCGGCCTGGGACTCCGGCTTGCGGAGTTTTTCCCCGGCCGCGGCCAGCTCGCGGCGGGCCCGTTCGGCGAACGCCTCCGCGCCCATGGCCGAGAACCCTTCGTGGGCGGCCCTGAGCTGGTCGCGAGCATCGGTGGGCCGTTGCTCGCGGCGCAGCCACTCGCCGTACAGCAGACGTGCCCGGGCGGCCTCGGGCCGCAGCGGCGTGCGGTCGAGGCGCTCGATGGCCCCTGCGTACAGCGGCTCTGCCTCGGTGCCGTCGGTGAGCAGGGCTCGGCATCGTAGCTCGATGCCCACCGGCCAGTCCGAGTCGCCAGCGTGCTCGGTCAGTCGTCGGAGCGCCTGCTCGGCGACGTCCCGCTTTCCGGCCCGGACCGCCGCCTCGACCAGTTCGGGGAGCACCCACCCGGTGATCTGGGGCAGGTGGGTCTCGTCGACGGCCTGCTCCGCGGCTGCTGCCGCTTCGGCGTACTGGCCGAGGCCGTTGCGCAGGACCGATTCCGTCCAGTGCGCGGCCTGCGAGGAGATGCCCTCGCCGCGTTCGACCGCGGCGGCGGCGGTCGCCTTGATCAGAGGCATGGCCTCGTCCGCCCGGCCTCGGTAGGCGGCGAGCAGCGCCGCGCCCAGCGGGAACAGCCTCGTGCCGGTCGCCTCCGCGATCGTCTCGCCCTCGTCCCGAGCCGCGGCTGCCGCTTTCAGGTCGCCACGCCATGTGTTCACCAGCTCCTGCACGCCCAGGGAGCCGACCAGCGGGGCAAGGGCGCCCGACGCTCGGGCGTGTTCCGTCCAGCGGCTGCTCAGCAGCGCGAAGGTCTCGAAGTCCCACAGCAGAACGGCGGCCGTGGCGACGAGGTTGGCGCCCTTCTGGAACCAGCCGTGATCCGGGTCGTGCACGAACGCGTCGACGGCCTGACGCAGGCTCGGTGCTGCGGCGGCCGGCCCGTCGTCGATCAGGGTCGCCAGGCCGCGCAGCAGCAGGTGAGCCGGGCCGGGCGAGGGCTCTGCCATGGCCCGCGACTGCAGGGTCGCCCGTGACACCTCGGGCAGATGCCCGCCGGGCTCGGCGAACCGGCCGGCGACCAGGGAAGCAGCCCAGGCGTCGAGGTAGGTCTCGCGTGCCAGGCCCGCGTCGAGCCCGTCGAGCTGCGTCGCGACCCGGAGCAGGTGTACCGAGGCTGACCGCCCGGGGGATGCGGCCCAGCCGATCTGCCCCCGCAGCCGCGCGACCAGGGCCTGCTGCAGATCGGTGCCCGCGTCCGCCTCCGCTTCGGCCACGAGGCGGGCGGCGGTCTGCAGCGAGCCCGCCTGCAGGTGCTCCGACGCGGCCGCCAGCACACGGTCCGCCCGCTTTCCCGGACGCTCGGTGAGCGCCGCCGCCCGCTGCAGCAACCCGGCCGCGGCCGAAAGCCCGCCGCGGGCCTCGGCACGGCCCGCCGCCTGCACGAGCTCCAAGGCGATGTCCTCGTTCGGCGCGGTGGCCGCCGCTGCCCGGTGCGACAGCCTGCGCTCGGGATCGGCCTTCGGATCTGTGGCCTCGGCGAGCGCTTCGTGCGCGGTACGGCGCTCCTCGGGGCTCCCTGCCGCATAGGCCGCCGATCGCACCAGCGGATGCCGGAATCGCACCAGGGAGTCGATGACCAACAGCTGCTCCGCTTCGGCGGCCTCCGCCTCGGCGCGCCCCAGCCCCAGAGCATGCGCCGCGCGCCACACGAGCGCGGGATCGGCGGTCGGGTCGGCGGCGGCCAGCACCAGGAACAGCCGGGCCGCCTCGTGCAGGCCCTCGATCCGATGCAGGTAGCGGTCGTACAGCATGCCGGTCAGGGACGGCCGGCCGGCGAAGCCGCCGGCCAGCTCCTCCGGGCTCATCTCGCCCGCCAGCTCCACCAGGGCAAGAGGGTTCCCGCGGGTCTCGGCGATCAGCCGGTCGCGCACGTGCTGTTCCAGGCGACCGGGCACGGACGCGGTCAGCAGCTCGCGCGCGTCCTCGTCGGTCAGCCCGCCGACCGTCAGGCCCGGCAACGCGGCGAACCCCGGGTCGTCGTCCCGGGCGTCCGCCCGGACGGCGAACAGCAGCAGTACGGACTCGGCGTTCAGTCTCCGGCCGACGAATCCGAGCACCTGTTTGGACACGCTGTCCAGCCACTGGGCGTCATCGACGAGGCAGGCCAGTGGCTGCTCCGCCGCGGTCTCGGACAGCAGGCCGAGCGTCGCCAGGCCGACGATGAACGGGTCCGGAGGACTTCCCTCGGCCAGCCCGAAGGCCACCTGGATCGCCTGCTGTTGGGGGGCCGGCAGGACATCGAGACAGTCGAGCATCGGCGCGCACAGTTGGTGGAGCGCGGCGAACGGCAGCTCCATCTCCGACTCGACGCCGGAGATCTCCCGGACCTGGAACCCGAACGCCTGCCGTGCGCAGTACTGCATCAGGGCTGTCTTGCCGACGCCGGCCTCGCCTCGGATGACCAGGACCGAGCCGGCCCCGTTGCGGGCGTCGGCGAGTAGGGCGTCGAGCTCGATCCGCTCACGAGCGCGGCCCATGAAGGCAGCACCCAGTGATCTGGACATGCGCACAGGGTACGGGTGCAGGCCCAGGTCCGGCATCCGATCGCGCTCCCGTCGCTCCACGGGTCAGCCCCGGGCCCGCCCCCGGGGCTTCCCGCCCGTGGGGACCCGGGTGTCCTCCCAGGCACTTGCCTGGGGCCAGGGGCCACTCCTGGAAACCACGCTGAAGGTGCAGGTCCTGAACCGCATGCAGGACCACCGCCAGCACACCGGACGAGACAGGTGACAATGATGAAGAGCGTGGAACTCGGCAGTCAGGGTCTGACGGTCAGCGCCCTCGGCTTCGGCTGCATGGGCATGAGCACCACGTACGGGCCGAGCAACGACCAGGCGAGCCGCGCCACCCTTGCGCGGGCCGTGGACCTCGGGGTGACGCTGTTCGACACGGCCGAGACGTACGGGCCGTTCCACAACGAACGCCTCGTGGGCTCCGCCCTGGCCACTGTCCGCGACCGGGTGCGGATCGCAACCAAAGTGGGCTTCATCTTCGACGATGACGGGAAGATGGTGATGCACGACGGGGGCCGGCCCGCCGTCGACTGCAGCCCGGAGCACCTGCGCACCGCTGTGAACGGGTCCCTACGCCGCCTCGGAGTGGAGCAGATCGATCTCCTCTACCTCCACCGCATCGACCAGAAGGTGCCGATCGAGGAGTCCGTCGGCGCCATGGCAGACCTGGTTGGGGCCGGGAAGGTCGGCCACATCGGCCTGTCCGAGGCATCCACGGCCACCATCCGACGCGCCCACGCAACGTTTCCTCTCACCGCCGTGCAGAGCGAGTACTCACTCTTCGAGCGCGGCGTGGAGCGCAACGGGGTCCTCGACGCCGTCCAGCAGCTCGGCATCGGCTTCGTCCCGTATTCGCCGCTCGGCCGCGGCATGCTCACCGGCGCGCTGACCAACCTCGACGCGCTCGACGACAGCGACTTCCGGCGCCACGACCCCCGATTCCAGGGCGAGAACCTCGACGCCAACCTGCGGCTGGTGGCCGCGATCAGCCAGGTGGCCGCTGCCAAGAAGGTCCTGCCCTCGCAGCTCGCCCTCGCCTGGCTCCTCGACCAGGGCCACGTACCCATCCCGGGCACGCGCCGGATCCAGTGCCTGGAGGACAACCTCGCCTCCGCCGACATCGCCCTCACAGACGCCGACCGCGCCGCGCTCGAGGACGCCGCCCCGATCGGCAAGGCCGCCGGCGACCGCTACTCCGCCGGAATGCTCGCGACCCTCGACGCCGATTCAGACTCCGCGCCCCAGCAGCACTGAACCAGGCCGCCACCACTCGAACAAGGAGGACCCATGTCCGCAACGACCGGACACGTCACCGAGACGATCACGATCGGCGGAGAGCTGACCGTCGGCCGGATGGGCTTCGGCGCCATGCGACTGACCGGCGACCAGGTGTGGGGCGAATATCCCGACCACGACGGCGGTATCGCCCTGCTGCGCCACGTCGTCGATTCGGGCGTCACCTTCATCGACACGGCCGACGTCTACGGACCGCACTCCAACGAGCTGCTGATCCGCGAGGCGCTCCATCCGTACCCCGACGATCTCGTGATCGCGACCAAGGGCGGGTTCGTGCGCGGCGGGTACCCGTACGACACACTCGGCGCCGTCGGGAACCCGAACTACCTGCGACAGTGTGTGCACATGAGCCTGCGCCGACTCGGCCTGGACCGCATCGACCTGTACTACCTGCACAGCGGAAGGGCGACCGACGCCCCCTTCGAGGACCAGGTCGGCGTGCTGGCCGACTTCAAGGAGCAGGGCCTGATCCGCCACATCGGCCTGTCGAACGTCACCGTCGACCAGTTCGAAGCCGCCCGCCGCATCGTCGACATCGCTGCGATCACCGCCGAGTACAACCTCGCAAGCCGGGCCGGCGCCGCTCAGCTGGCCGCCGCCGAACGCGCCGACGTCGTGTTCTCCCCCTGGGGACCGACCCGGATCGCAGGCCCCGGCGCCCCGCACATCCGGGACGAGGCGCAGGCGATCGCCCAGCACCACGGCGTGACGCCGCAGCAAGTCGCGCTCGCCTGGCACCTGCACCAGTCGCCCAACAGCCTCCCGATCCCGGGCACCACGACGCCCGGTCACCTCGCCGAGAACCTGGCGGCCGCGCACCTCCACCTGTCCGACGACGAGGTCCGCCGGCTGACCGGGCTCGCTTCCGAGGAGCAGCCCACCAACTGACCCTGCTCCCCGTCCCGGGAACCGACGAAATACGGCTTCGCAGGTGGCGGTATGCGGATGCAGGCCTGCACCCCTTCATCGGCACCGGTGACGGCGCCGGCCGCTGGCCAGACCGCGCCCCCTGCCAGCGGTTCATCGCCACTGCCGCACTTTGCGCGATCCCGAACGCGTTCCTCAAGCAGGCCGCGCCCGGCGCGGTCATCGTGTCCCGGTCGGCTACGGCATCTAGCGGTTCACGGTGACAGCCCTTGGCCATGGCACGGGATGGTTCCTCCCGACCCGGGCCCACGTCATGCCCCGCCGTATCTCGTCCGTGCCGCCTGCATTCGACGCGACCCGGGAAGCCGAGCCCACCAAGACCACGACAGCGCCGAGTGACGTACTGGGACGGCTGCGGTTCCCCCTGTCACTGGCACTGCCCCGGCACACCAGGTGCTCGTGGCGCGATGAAGGGGCGAGCTGACGGCCGTCGGCATCTGGACGGAGGACGGGGCAACCGCGACGGCTCACGTGTCTGGCACGGTTCGCCAGGTCGGACCGCGCCGCCAGTGGGACGTCGTTGAAGGCCTCGCCAAGACCTTCGCCGGTGAACCGCAGCGGCAGGAGTTTCACTCAACATCACGCCCAGCCGTCAGATCGCCTGGTACCGGACACCTGACGGGCCCGCCTGGAACCGCCCGCAACTCCAGTGACGAGCTCCCCCTGGCCACAGCCCCGTGAGCGCCGGGGCTGGTCCGGACAGAGCCCGCGGTCCGGACCACGTGCGGGAAGAGTGCGGCCGGGCAGCATGCCACGCGCGTACTCCTCGCGCGTTCATGGCGTGCTCCCCCTCCAGATGTCGGTGAACCGGTCGAGCAGGTGCGCCGCCGCCGTCACGTCGTCGGTGAGCGGCCGGTCGGCCAGGTCCCGGTCGAGCACCGTCTCGGCGAGCTCCAGCGCCCGGCCCACCGGGAGCTCCGGCTCGGGCCTGAGGCCGCGCAGATGCAACGCCCTTACGGCGGCGACCAGTTCACAGCCGACCACCAGACGGTACGCGCGGCACACGCGTAGCGTCTGGCGCGCGGCGAGCGAGGCGAAACTGGCCTGTTCCTCGACGCCCCGGGAGAGTACAGCGTGCCCGAGCGACGCGGGCGCGGAGAACGCCCGCAGATCACCGAGCGCGGCCCCGGCGGCGTACTCCAGGATCATCACACCCGAGGAGGCGGGCTCCTGATCGGCGAGGAAGGGCCGCAGCCGGGTGTAGGCGGGCTCGTTCAGCGTCGACAGCCGGGATGTGGACAGCCGCGCGACCTGGGTCACGGCCAGCCTGAAGTGGTCCAGGGCGAGGGCGAGCTGGGCCGCGTAGAAGCCGCCGTGGTGGTAGGCGGCCATGTCCTCGGGGGAGATCAGCGGGTTCTCGGCGGCCGCGTTGATCTCCACGGTGATGACGTCCTCCAGTGCGTTGGCCGCGTCGAGCGCAGGGCCGTGGATCTGGGGCAGGCAGCGGAAGCCGTACGGGTCCTGGATACGGCCCAGCGGCGGTGTCGGCCGGTCGGCGGCGCCGATCAGCTCCCGCATGCGGCGGGCGACCTCGGCGGAGCCCCGGTGCGGCCGGGCGGCGTGCACGGGTGCGGCGTACGCCTCGTGCGAACCGTCCACCGCGAGCAACGAGAGCGCGGCGACGACCTGGGTGGCGCCGATCAGCCCGCGCAGCTCGTGCAGCGCGAGCGCGGCCTGGCCGAGGGTGAGGGCGTTGCTGCTGATGAGTGCGAGCGCGTCGTTGTTGTCGAGGGGTTGCGGCTCGGGGCCCGGGAGGATGGTCCCCTCAGCAGAGGCGCCCGTCGCGGACGGGTCGGGCCAGGAGGTGCC
Source organism: Streptomyces sp. CA-106110 (assembly GCF_050936285.1). Lineage (NCBI taxonomy): Bacteria > Bacillati > Actinomycetota > Actinomycetes > Kitasatosporales > Streptomycetaceae > Streptomyces > Streptomyces sp. CA-106110. The sequence continues at coordinate 361,625 of NZ_JBNJNB010000001.1, forward strand.
CGTCCGCCGCCAGGGCCGCTCCCCCACCAGCGCCAGGCCCGCCTGCGCCAGTGCCGCGATGTCTCCCGTTCCCACGGAACCGAACTCGTTGACGACCGGGTGAACTCCGGCGTCCAGCGCCTCGCACAAGGCTGTGATCACGCTGGGCCGCAGGCCGGCTCCTGCGGCCAGCAGCTGGTTGGCACGTATGGCGAGCATCGCGCGGACCTGGCGGGCCGGGAGTTCCTCGCCGATGGCGCCCGCGTGGCTGCGCAGCAGGCGCAGGCCGTGGTCGGCGGCGGCCTCGGTGGGTACGTCTTCGTTCCGGTTGGCGCCGACACCGGTGGAGCGGCCGTAGACGCGCCCGGTCGCCGCGATCCGCCGGGCGGCGTCCCAGGACTCGGTCACGCGTTTCATCGCTTCGGTGCCGGGGACCGGCCGGGCGGCCCCGTCGGCGAGGCGTACGACGTCCTCGACGCCGAGCCCGATCCCGTCGAGGACGACCGGCCCGGAGTACGCACATCCGGGTGCGTCCAGCATTTGAGACGACATCAGGGCTGAATCCCCCCAACCTGGACATTCGATCTCGGCTGTCGGCCATCCGCCACCTCGGATTAACGCCGAACTGTTGACAAGTAATTCATTCACCGAGAACTCTGCATGACATTATGCAGCCGGGCAAGGGACATCTCATGATCCAGTTCGATGCGGTCCACAAGCGCTTCCCCAACGGCACGACAGCCGTCCACGATCTATCCCTGGAGATGCCGGAAGGCGGCGTCACCGTCCTCGTCGGCTCTTCCGGTTGCGGCAAGACGACCACCCTGCGAATGATCAACCGGATGGTCGAGCCCACCTCCGGCACCATCCGGGTCGGCGGCCAGGACGTCACCCAGCAAGACGCCGCCGACCTGCGCCGCTCCATCGGCTACGTCATCCAGCAGGCCGGCCTGTTCCCGCACCGCACGGTGCTCGACAACATCGCCACCGTTCCGCTGCTGCTCGGCTGGAACCGCCGCAAAGCGCGGGCCCGCGCCGCCGAACTCCTGGAGACCGTCGGTCTCGCCGCCGACGCCGGCAAGCGGTACCCCCACCAGTTGTCCGGCGGTCAGCAGCAGCGGGTCGGCGTCGCCCGCGCGCTGGCCGCCGATCCACCGGTGCTGCTGATGGACGAGCCGTTCGGCGCGGTCGACCCTGTCGTGCGCACCCAACTCCAGGACGAACTACTGCGGCTGCAGAAGGAGCTGAGCAAGACCATCGTCTTCGTCACCCACGACATCGACGAGGCCGTCCGCCTCGGCGACCAGATCGCGGTCTTCCGTACCGGCGGCCACCTCGTCCAGTGCGCCGCTCCCGCTGAACTTCTCGCCCACCCGGCCGACGACTTCGTCGCCGACTTCCTGGGCGCCGAACGAGGCCTGAAGCTCCTCTCACTGAAGACGCTCGCGAACGTCCCGCAAGGCCCGGCGCCACACAGCGGGCCCTGGACGCTCGTCCTCGACCAGGCGGGCAGGCCGCAGCACTGGAGGTCCGAGGAGGCAGAACTCCCCGTACGACCGCTGAAGGACACCGACTCCCTCCTGTCGGCCCTCAACGAGTCGATCGCCTCCCCCACCGGCCTGATCGCCCGCGTCGACTCGGACGGCGTACTCACCGGCGTCTCATCGCGGGACGACATCCACGAGCACGCGGGCCGGGCGCACGCGGAAGTGCAGGTGGCGGCATGACGATCGACTGGTCGTGGATCGGCGCCCACACCGGCGAATTGACCACCCTCACCATCTCCCACCTCCAGGCCGCCCTGACCGCCGTCCTCTTCGGCCTGCTGATCTCCCTCCCGCTCGCGGTGATCGCCCACCGAATCCGCCCCCTGCGCGGCTTCCTCCTCGGTGCCTCGAACGTCCTGTTCACAATCCCGTCGATCGCGATCTTCGTGCTGCTCCTCCCGGTGAGCGGCCTGACCCGCACCACCACGGTCATCGGACTGACGGTCTACACCCTGGTCGTTCTGCTGCGGAACACGGTCGAGGGCCTCGACTCCGTCCCCGTGAAGGTGAAGGAGGCCGCGAAAGCGATGGGCACACGCCCGCTGCGCACACTCCTCACGGTCGAATTCCCCCTGGCCCTCCCCGTGATCATGGCCGGCGTCCGCATCGCGACAGTCATGTCGATCTCCCTCGTCTCCGTCGCGACGTACATCGGCGACGGCGGCCTCGGCCAGCTCTTCACGGACGGCTTCCAGCGCAACTTCCCCACCCCGGTCATCGCAGGAGTGGTCCTCACCCTCCTCCTGGCCGTCGTCGCGGACGCGGTGCTGGTGGCCCTCCAGTACGTCCTCACCCCCTGGAAGAGGCGGCGAGCCTGAGATGTACGAACTCTTCAAGAACCTCGGCACCTGGCTGGTCAGCGGATCCCAGTGGTCCGGCCCGGACGGGATCGCCCACCGCCTCGCCGAACACCTCCAGTACTCCCTCGTGGCCACGCTCATCGCCGCCGCCATCGGCCTCCCGCTGGGCCTGCTGATCGGCCACACCGGCAAGGGCGCCTTCCTCGCGATCAACCTCGCGTCCTTCGGTCGCGCCCTGCCGACCGTCGGCCTGGTCGTCCTGGTCTTCCTGGCCGGCGGCCTGTCGATGCTGCCCGTGTACGTCGCCCTCGTCGCCCTCGCCGTCCCGGCAATCGTCACCAACACCTACGCGGGAATGACGGCAGTCGACCCCGACGTGAAGGACGCGGCGCGCGGCCAAGGCATGCGCGGCCACCAGGTCCTCTTCCAGGTCGAACTGCCGCTCGCGCTCCCCCTGATCATGACGGGCCTGCGCCTGGCCCTGATCCAGGTCGTCGCAACCGCGACCATCGCCGCGTACGTCTCCTTCGGCGGCCTGGGCCGCTACGTCTTCGACGGCCTCGCCCAGCGCGACCTCGTCCAAGTACTCGGCGGCGCGGTGCTGGTCGCCGTGGTCGCCGTAATCCTGGACGTGACCCTCGCCGGCCTTCAGCGCTTCCTCTTCCGCCACCGCACCGCTTAGGGAACTCCTGACATGAACCGACGTACTGTCCTCGGTGGCCTGTTCGCCGTCGCCTCCGTCCCCGCCCTCTCCGCCTGCGCGAGCGGCATCACCTCCCTCGACAGCCAGGGATCCGGCACCGGCGGTGGGAGCTCCAGCAAGGGCGGAATCACCGTCGGCACGGCCAACTTCACCGAGAACCAGGTCCTCGGCTACCTCTACGCGGCGGCCCTTCAGGCGGCCGGTGTGAAGGTGACCGTCCGCCCCAACCTCGGCACCCGCGAGATCGTGATCCCCGCTCTCAGAAGCGGCGACATCGACCTGCTGCCCGAGTACCAGGGCGCCCTCCTCAACTACCTCGACCCGAAGGCCACGGCGAGCGAGCAGGGCGCGATGCAGAACGCCCTCACCCTCGCCCTACCCGCCGGCCTCCAAATCCTGCCCTACGGCATGGCGGAGGACTCGGACGCCTTCGTCGTCACCCGCGAGACCGCGAACAAGTACGGCCTGGCCTCCCTGGCCGACCTCAAGAAGCAGAACGGCAAGCTGGTCATCGGCGCCGCCCCCGAAGTAAAGAAGCGCCAGGTCGGCGCAGTCGGCCTCAAGGACGTGTACGGCGTCGAGTTCAAGGAGTTCAAGTCGCTGGACTCCGACGGCCCTCTGGTCAAAGGCGCCCTGAAAAAGGGCGACGTGGACGTGGCGAACCTCTTCACCACCGACACCGACATCAAGTCAAACGACTGGGTGGTGCTGGCCGACCCCCTGCATCTGATCCCCAGCCAGCACATCGTCCCACTCATTGCCGACCGCAAGGCGGACGACACCGTCCGCAAGGCGCTCGCCCGGCTCGGCAACGTCCTGACCACCGCCGACCTCACCGAGCTCAACAGCCTGGTCGACAACGACAAGAAGGACCCGCAGGACGTCGCGAACGCGTACGCGAAGCGGCACGGGCTGGTGAAGTAGGCCAACCCAGGACCGGCCATGACGGCGATTCCCCATGGCCGCAGAGGTCGAACAGCGCTCCGGGTACGCCGTGGACAGCACCCTTGCGGTCGGCGATCAGGCGCCCGACAAGCATCGTAGGAGGACGCTCACGAACAAGCCGTCACGCCAGAGCCAACGCCAACCCACCAGCATGCACGGTCCCACGATCCTCACCTGGTTCTGGCGAAAGACGGCAGGCATGCGGGATATCAGCCAAAGGAGTCTGCTAGGGGCGGGACTCGGGGCCGCGGCGATCCAGCGCGCCAGGCCATCGCCCTCAAGAGGCCCCCTCCGTCCCCGGGCAGACCACGGGCCGCGGTCGGCTGCTAAGAGATATCCCGTAATGCGGTTCGGTGCGTGCCTCACCACCTCCGGGGCTTCAGTTAGCTGATGTCGATCTTGAGGTTGTGAAGCGCCGCGACGCCGGCGACGGCGTGGTTGATGGCGTCGCCGCGGCGGCGGCATTGCCGCAGGATTTGATGGTCTTTGAGGCGTGCGATGGTGTGCTCGGCTACTGCTCGCCGTTTCCGGAACCGTTTGTAGGTCCGATCTTTGATGATGCGGCCGTCTGGTCCGCGACGTGGTGTTCTGATGTGAGCGCAGCCGCGGTAGCCGGCGTCGCCGGCGAGCCGCGGGTGAGCTGGAAGGGTCCGGCCGAGAGTTTCCCGGAAGACGACGATGTCGTTGCGGTTCCCTGGCCATGCGTCACCGAGTGCGGCGATGCGTCTGTCCCGGGCCCGGCAGACGACCTGGACGTTGACGCTGTGCCGGTAGTTCTTGCTTTTCGCGGTGTGGGTGTGGTCGTGGACGGGGATGAGGGTGCCGTCGACGACCCACAGCTCCCGCCGGTCACCCGGGGGCGGCCCCAGGAGTTCCCCGAGGAGCGGTGCGAGAGGGGAAATCACGCGGTGTACGGTGGAGTCGGTTGTTTCGAACAGTGACGCCAACTGCTGCCTTGTGAGGTTGGTCCGGTAGGCGAGGACGAGCAGCAGGACCCGGTCGGGGAACGGAAGCGCCCAGTTCCGGCCGTGGTCGGCCTCTGGTCTCCGTTCCCACAGCTGCTCGACGAGGTGCTGCATCTGTGGCCCGGTGAGCCCGGTGAAGGCGCGGAGTTCAACGCTCGTGCAGCGGGCCAGAGTCAGGCGCATAAGGGCACCTTAGAAGCCGTATCTCAACCGACCATGGAACGTGCCGGTCGAACAGGTTTCCCGTCGGGGTGATCTTCCCGTTGTGTGCGCATGAGAGCAGGGCCTCTCGGTAGCTCGGGGATGCGAATCGAACCGAGCAATGCCGGGAGGCCCTGGTGTCGTTGTTGTACGCGTCCGAGTCCGTCCAGTTCAACTCAGCCGCTCCATCGTGTGATTGCCTCGCGCATGTGTACGGCAACGCGGCTGATCATCCAGATCGGGTGCGCCGGTATCCGTCGGACATGACGGACGCAGAGTGGGCGGCCATCCGGCCGTTGCTGCCGGTGCCTGCCTGGCTCCAGGGGCGGGGCGGGCAGCCCGAGGGCTATTGCCACCGCCAGATGCTGGACGCGATCCGCTACCTGGTCGCGGGCGGGATCTCGTGGCGGGCGATGCCCGCGGACTTCCCCGATTGGGGCCGGGTGTATGCCTTCTTCCGCCGCTGGCGCGAGCACGGGCTGATCGGCGAGTTCCACGACCGACTGCGCGGAAAGGTCCGTGAACGCGAAGGCCGTGAGGCTGAGCCCACGGCAGGGGTCATCGACGCGCAGTCGGTGCGGGCCGCCGCGACGGTGCCGGCCGCCTCACGCGGCTACGACGGCGGGAAGAAGGTGCCGGGCCGCAAGCGGCACATCGTGACCGACACGCTCGGTCTGCTGCTCGTCGTCGCGGTCACCGCCGCGAATATCGGTGACCGGGACGCAGCGGCGGGCCTGCTGAGGCGGCTGCGCCGCCTGCACCGCGACATCACCCTGGTCTGGGCCGACGGCGGCTACACCGGCGACCTGGTCGACTGGTGCCGGCAGAAACTCGCCCTCACCCTTCAGATCGTCAAGCGCACCGACGACATGAAAGGGTTCGTGGTGCTGCCCAGACGCTGGGTAGCAGAGCGCACATTCGCATGGCTGATGAACTCCCGCCGTCTGGCCCGGGATTACGAGACTCTGCCCGCTACCAGCGAGGCGATGATCCGGTGGTCGATGATCACGCGGATGGGCCGGCGTCTGGCACGGCCACGGGCCGCTGGCCGGCGCTGAACATCCCAGACGTGTCCTGCACGAGCCACCCGCGCTCCGCCAGGCGCCTGGCCTTCGAGCGCACGCCCTCGACCTTCGCCGGCGTCGTCTGAAGGCCCAACTGAACTGCGATCTCCCTGGCCTTCAGCGGTCCTTGACCCGCCGGGGCCCGCTCCTGCACCACCTCCAGGATCCGCTGGTAGTCCGGCGCCAGCACCGTCACCGGCAGCCCGTCCCGCCACGGCGGCACCGTCGAGCCGGGCACCGGCACCGGTGAGGGCGCCGTTACCTGCTCCGCCCCGGCCTCGGTTACGGCAGTCGTCTCGGCGGCGGAGGCGGCCAACGCCTCGATCAGTTCCTCCCGCGCGATCACCCGCCGGTCCAGCTCGATCTCCGCGGCCTCCAACACCTCAGCCAGCCGCGCGGCCTCCTCCCGCAACCCCTCCACCCGCACCCGGGCAGCCGTCTCCCGCTCCTCCAGCATTCCCAGCACCGACGCCACCGCGCACCCCTCGGCCATCAAGCAGACACAAGACGCCGCATCCCTCCCTCACCCCGAGCGAAACCATGCCTGAGCAGCAGAAATCAAACGATCACGTTCAGTTGAGATACGGCTTCTTAGAACGCCAAGAACGTCCGTCGCCCAGCCGTTGTCAGTGGGCGTCTGTAGCTTTGGACTTGCTTGCCGGAGCTGTCAAGTTCCGGACAGGGCATCGCCGTTGCCGTAGACAAAGGAGGTGGGATGCCGTGAGTGCAGAGCTGCTCGACCCGGTATCTGCCTGTGACGTGTCTGCCCGCCGGTTCCGTGGGAAGAACAAAGGCAAGCGGTGGACGCGCGGCGACGGCACCGAGCTCGCGGTAATCCGGCTGCCGCTCGAGGTGAGCGGGCTCGACAGCCAGTTGCGAGTAGAGCAACTGTACTGGGCGATGTGGTCGGTCAAACGCGCGCTACAGCGCGATGCCCGGGCCGCGGTCGACGCGTACTGGGCCGGGGACGTGCGCCGCGATGTCGACGCGAAAGGGTGGCGTGTCGAGCTGGGCCTGTCCCGTGCGGGCATGGAACGCCGCGGGTACCGACACATGGAACGCTCCCGGCATCTGGGCCGGCACGTCACCAAAGCTCTGGTGATGCATCAGGCCGACGAGGTGTGGGAAGGCGTCAGTCGGCACCTGTTCCCCGATGAGTCCGGTCGCCGGTTCGGGCGGCCGAGGACCGGCACCTGGTGGGACTACACCCGCATCCCCGGCCGTGCCCGCTCGCACACCACGGCCCGCAAGTGGGAGACGTTCCGCCTGCACGGCACCCTTGCCGAGCATCTGGACGCCTACCGGCACCGGGACCTCGACCAGGCCATCACCACCCCGGAGCAGGCAGCCGGGCTGCCGCCGACCACGAGTGTTCTCGCGCAGCCGCGGCGCATGCCCGTGCCCGCGAGGCCCCGCCGAGTGGAGACCGGCGACGTCACCGCGAAGGGAAAACCAAAAACCCGGGCTGCGACATGGTGGGACCACACCGGCCCGCTCGCCCTGGTGTTCACCGGCGGCGCCGACTCCCAGCGCGGCGACCTCGTCCTGCCCGTGCGGCTGCCTTCCGGTGCCGGCCGCTGGCCGCGGCTGGTCCATTTCTTGAACAACCCAGAAACCTGGCACAAGGTCGACCTCGTCCGCCGCCGTGATGCCAGTGCGCCTGGTGGGTGGGCATACGAGGCGCACCTGATGGTCCTCACCAGCGGATACGCGTCCCCAGCCACGAAGGCGCGGCGGGCTGCCGCAGCCGACCTGAACCGGGTCGGTGGGATCGACGGCAACGTCTCCAACCTGTCCGTCGTCTCCTTCCCAGACACCTTCGACCCCGCAGACGGCGCAGTGAGCTCGACCAGGGTCGAGCTCACCGATGATGAGAGGGCCGCACTCGAAAAGGCCCGTCGCAAGGAACGGGGCCGCAAACGTGCCCTCGACCGGTCCCGCCGCGCCACCAACCCAGGCCAGTACGCGCCGTCGAAACGCCAGCAGGCCCGAGCCGCACGACGCAAGACCGCCGGACTCCCGGAACGGCACGTTCACGTTCCGGGCGGCGCGCGGGCGGCGAACAAGGCCGGAGTACCCAAACAGGCATACCGCAGGGACACCCTCTCGGCCGGCTACCGCCTTGACCGTGCGAAGCTCGCCGAGGCCGCGGCCACCGCGGCCGCCGCGAAAGACCACCGCGCACGGCGAATCGCTGAGCGGATCGTTGCCGATCATGGCGTCAACCTGACCGTCGAGGACTGCGACATCCGCACCTGGTACCGGCTGTGGGGCCGCGCCCTGCAAGCCACCACACCTGGCCGGCTCATCGCCGCGATCGGCAAAGAATGCGAGAAGACCAGCGGCCGCCTGCTGCGCGCGTCGACCTTCACCACGAAGCTGTCCCAGACCTGCCTGTGCGGCGACCAGGTGCGGAAAAGCCTCGCCGACCGGGCGCACGCCTGCACCTCCTGCGGCCTGGTCGCCGACCGCGACATGGTCTCCGCCGCACTCGCCGCGCACGTCCGGCTCACCGATCCAGACGATCCCAGCACTGCGGGCCTGGACACCGTCCAGGCCCGCACCACACAGATCTTGTTCTCACCAGGGCTGCAAGAAGCCCTGTCGAGTCAACCGCAGCGCGGTGGCCGCCCCAGCAGGGGCCGCACCCACGCGGCAGCCCACGGTCCGGGAATCCCCGGCCGGCAGGCCTCTGCTCGACGAAACACCCCCGACCGGCACCGGCCCACCCCGAATGAGACCCGACCCGCGAACCAGCGGCACAAGGACCACGTCGGAACAGCCGCCCACACAGGAAACACCGCAGCCCGCGGCGGTATCCCTGCGCGGGAACCGATCGGGTGGCATCCCAATACGGGATGACTCTTAGGCGGTTTGTGTCGGGGTGGTGGTGCGACGGAGCTGGGGCAGGCAGATGATCAGTCCGCTGAGCAGGCCCAGGGCGCCGAAGAGCCAGTAGGCGTTGTGGAAGGCGGTGAGTGCGGTACCGGCCCCGGGTGTACCGACGATGGCGGCGAAGAGACTGACGCCGAGGACAGCGCCGAGCTGGCGAAAGCTCTGGTTGATCGCGGAGCCGACGGCGAACTGGGCAGGCGCCAGTGGCTTGGTGGAGGCGACGGACAGCGTGGGCAGGTTGAGGCCGAGGCTGATTCCGGTGACCGCCATGACGGGCAGCCAGAGGGCGGCCACGTGCGCGTGGGTGGAGAGCGCCAGTGCGAGGGCGCCTTGGGCGACGGCGAAGAGAACGGCCCCGGCGAGGAACACGACCTTGTGCCCGTATGTGTGCACCATGCGGGTGGCGGGGCGGGCGGTGATAGTCGTCAGGATGGGGTTGGGCAGGCAGGCCAGGGCGGCGATCAGCACCGAGTAGTGCCACTCCGTTTGCAGGAAGATGAAGTTGCTCAGGAGCACGGCGAAGAACGCCAGGCCGAACACCAGCGAGGCCGCGTTGACCAGCCTGAACTGGGGGACGTTGAACAGCGCCAGGTCCATGACGGGCCGGACTGCGGTGCGGGTGCGCCACACGAAGGCCGGCAGTAGTACGACGGCGACGACGAAGGCGGCGATCACCCGGGGGCTGGTCCAGCCCCAGCTCGGGCCTTCGACGATGCCCAGGCTCAGCGCGGCGGGAATCACCGCGATCAGCACCGCGCCCAGCGGGTCGGGGATTCCGCGGGCGCCCTGCTCGCGGGTCTCGCGCAGCAGCCGCAGCCCGACGATGAGGACCAGCGCGCAGATCGGCACGTTCACCAGGAAGATCCAGCGCCAGGAGGCGTACTCGATGAGCAGCGCGCCCAGGGTGGGGCCGACCGCGGCCGCGGCCGCGGCCATCGTGCCCCAGGTGCCGATGGCCGCAGGGCGGCGCGAGGGCGGGAACTCGGGCAGGATCAGGGCCAGCGAGGTCGGGATGGTCAGCGCGGCGAAGGCCCCCTGCAGCCCGCGGGCGATGATGAGCACCGTCGCGCTGGGGGCGAGCCCGCACAGCGCGCTCATCAGACCGAAGCCGGTCATGCCGATCAGGAAGACCCGCTTGCGGCCGTACCGGTCGGCAAGGCGCCCGGCGGGTATCAGCGCCGCGGCGAAAACCAGGCTGTAAATGTTCAGCACCCAGCTCAAGTGCCCGATGGTGGTGTGGAAGCTGCTGCCGATCGTCTCGAAGGCGACGTTGACGATGGTGGTGTCGAGGAACACCACGAACGCACCGAGGCTGCTCAGGGCGAGTACGCGCCCAGCGTGCCGGCGCGCCGCAGGGTCCTGGGGCTCGTCCGGGGCGGTACCGCCCTGGGCCGCCCCGGTTGCCGTCCGCGGGGACGGATCGCCGATGGTCCGCTTGTGGAGGGACATGTGCCGTTCCTTGTCTCGTGGGCGGCGGCCGCGGATCTGGGTCCGTGGCCTGGGGGTCAATAAATAGGAGCATATGCTCCTATTGGGGCGGCTCGCAAACACCGAGAACGAGACAGCAGGTCAGCCGCCCGCCGAGGGCGATGATGCGGAACATCCAACCGACTCAGGCTGCACCGGCGAGGAGGCGGACCAGGCAAGGGCGGCCGAACACCCACAGGCACACTGCGCTGCGCCACCGGACGCAGTGCCCGCACCCGGTGGCGGCGTGGTCGCGGCCACCGAGAAACGGCTCGGGCGCAGGCTGTCCGGCAGTCGGAATGGCGTACCAGCGCTTCCCCTCGCGCTTGATGCTGATCATCTTGGCCTGGCCGACCACCGGCGGGCGCTGGTGCACCTTGACGCGCCCGCCCCCTTGGAGGCGGGCACGGGTTCCATGGTCGTGCGGGTGGAGCCCCAGCGACACCCGTCGCCACCACCCTTGGCACATCCATCACGCGGCGTATCCCACTATGCAATGTCAAGTGGTTTGGTTGAAAAGCCCGTTGAGGTTGCTCGGGATACCGAAACAGTGGTTGCATCACGTCTCGACGCGATGACGGAAAGTCACAATACGGCGCTGTGCCCGCACTCCACGACGCATCGAGATCGTCGACCGGGCGCGGCAAGGACAAGAACCGACAACGACAGCCGCCCTCTCCGAACGGGCGGTGTGCGCCGTTCAGGAGGGAGCAACGTGGGTTGCTGGCACGCTGCAACATGCCCCCTTTTCCCCCTACTCAGGGCAAGCTTGCAAAGCTGGCGCATGTACTACTGCGACAGCGAGGATCAGTGGCACGATTGCGCGCGCTACCAGTTGTCGCTCACCGGCGAACGCGTGCCGATCAGTCTGCTGCCCAACGGAGCCAGCGCGCGGCACCTCGAACCCCGGCCCGATGAGAACCGGTCCGGCGCGGCCGACCCAAGGCAAGCACCCCGACAGACCCCGCCACCAGGACCCAATCCCTACTCCCCGCAGACCGGGACTTGGTCCCAGCCGGGACCAGACCGGCCACCGCAGCGGTCAGGACCTGGAACCGCGTCGCCGGGAATGACCGCCCCGTTCGCAGCCCCCTCGCCGGAAACGGTGGGACATCACCGACCGTCACCACCCACACAATTTCCCCAGCCTCCGGACCGCTTCGCTCGACACGCGCGCCCAGCGTCCGACTCGAAGCGCGGCTGGTGGGCTCGATTCGCCGATTGGATGAAAGGCCCTGCATGAGTTCCTACTGGCCCTGGTGGGCGGGCGCTGTCGGGCTCGCTCTGGTCACCATCAACTACACCCTCACCACCGATCGGTCTTTCGGGGTCTCCTCGGCGTGGGACCGCGTGTTGCACTGGCGCAGGGAACGTGAGCTCGAACGGACGGAGGAGGAGTTCGAAGACGATCGTGCCCTCGCCGACGCGCTCACCGCGGAGCACTTCGGAGCCGGTCCCGGTGCGGCAGCCATGTCGCAGGCTCCGTACGGGGGGACACAAGCGCTGGACCCGGCCGTCGAACCGGCTGCAGGTGACGGTCCCTCGGCCACGAGTCTGCGGCCGGTCCCGGTGGTCACCCAGGCTGCCTTGCTGGTGTCGATCTTCCTCGGCGGACTGATCGCCGCGGTCACCTCCGGGCGGTTCCACCTCCGCTTCGACATGGGCTCGGGTTTTCGGAACCTGGTCACCGCCAATCCGATCACCATGGTCGCCCTGTTGTTCGTGGGAGGCGTGCTCGTCGGCTTTGGCACTCGATTGGCCGGCGGGTGCAGCTCCGGCCACGGACTCAGCGGCTGCGGCCGTCTACGCCCGGTCAGCATCGTCGCGACCGCGGTGTTCTTCGGCACCGCTGTCGGGGTGTCGTTCCTCTTGTGGAAGGTGATCTGATGCGCACCCGCGGCGCGATTCTGATGGCCAACATCATCACCGGTCTGACCCTCGGCTATACCGTCACGAACATCGGTTTCGGCGACTACACCGAACTGAACCGCATGTTCACCTTTCAGGACCTGCGCATGATGCTCTCCTTCGCCGGCGCCGTCGTGATCATCGCATGCATGTTCGCTCTGCTACGGGTCCGCCGCACCCTGGGGCGGATCCACGCCGGAGTGATCCCAGGCGCAGTGTTGTTCGGTACGGGCTGGGCCATCTCAGGTGGGTGCCCGGCAATCCCGATCACTCAGGTTGCCAGCGGATATCTGCCTGCCCTGGTCACAATCGTCGGCGTCGCCATCGGTATCCGGCTGTGCCGTTGGGCCAACGCCCGATACTTCCACCTCGACCGGGGCTCCTGCGGGCTCTGATCAAGGCCACCCACCGACACGACCACCAAGCAGTCACCGCTCTCGGTGCGGCCGCGTCGCGAACGGTACATGGTCACGCCGCTGCCGCAGAGCCTGCTTCCGCCGGGAGTTCCCGAACTGAGCATGGACGCGGTCTGCGACCGGCTCGACCGGATGCCCGAGGTCAAGGTGACCCGCAGGCTCCAGCCGTCGGAAAAACTCCAGTCGACCGGACTGCAGCCCTCCTGCCCGGAGATCGCGGTCGTCGAGGCGGCCGAGGCCCAGGTGCCGGCGATGCGGTCGCTGCACGTGCACATCGAACCGGACCTGCCGCTGTCCGCGGCCGGGCCCGTCGCCGCGCCGCCCGCCGCAGTCGTGCCGCTGCGTGATCCGGGGCTGGTGATGCCCCTGGAACAACCCGTGGACATCACATTGCGCGTCTGCAGCCTGGACGGCGAACCACTGGCGGGCGCGGGAGTGTTCCTGATCGGCGCGACACGGCCGGCCCAGGGCCTCACCGGCGCCGACGGGACGGCGGGTGCGTTCCGGGACCGATCTCGCGCACGGCACGGACGAGGGCTGGGCGAAGGACGAGGTAGGCACCGGCACGCATGCGGCGGGCGCCATCGCCGGGGCGGACACCGGCAAGGACGTCATCGGCATCGCGGTCGACGCCGAGATCGACGTCTGCAAGGCGTGCCGCCGTACGGCCGACCCGTCCGAGCGCCGAAGTCGCTCCCGCAGGATGCAGGCGTCACGCTGGAAAACATGAGCACACACCCGCCACCGGGGCCCGCTCAGCCGCATGAGCTGCCGCCCCTATCACCGATGCTGGCGGTGATCGGACCGCTGCCCCCACCACAGACGCAGGGCGAGTACGCGTACGAAACGTTGTGGAACGGGGAACGCACCATCGTCCACCTGCCCGCCGACGGGACGGTGCAGTTTGTGTCCGTCGCCGGGCTGAACGTGACGGCCCAGTACCCGGAACTGCAGGCCCTCGCGGGACTGCTGCCGGCGCCGGAGGCGGTGCTGGACGGGGAGATCGTCGTGCTCGACGACGAAGGACGCCCGTCGGTGGAACGGCTGCAGCAGCGCATCAGCCTGCACCACCCGGCCGCTGTCGATCACGCCCGCTGCGACCTTCCCGTCCAGCTGATGATCTACGACATCCTCTTCCTGGGCGAACCCACCATCCAGCTGCCATACACAGCTCGCCGCGACCTGCTGGACGACCTCAGCCTCACCGGCCCCGGCATCATGATGCCCGCCGCCTGGCCCGCCATGGCCCCTGCCGCCCTGGAACACAGCCGACTCGAAGGTTTCGACGGCATCGTCGCCAAACGCCTCACCAGCCCCTACCTTCCCGGGAGGCGCACCCGCGACTGGATCAAGATCAAGCACCTGGCCCCGCCAGGGGACCCCGGCCAGGGGACGTCGTAAGACTTGAAGGCTCCCCTCTCTGAAGGGAGGGGATTGTCCACCCTCCAGGGCTGATGTGGGGATTCACGGCTCAGGCCGCCACCTGAGCCGGCGGCTCAGGTGGTCTTACGCCCTCGGCACCGTCCGGGTTCCAACCTGCCCGGACCAGCATCACGCGGGCGGAGTTCTTGTCCCTGGGCGAGACGGCTCCGCACACGGTGCAGGCATAGGTTCTCATCGAGAGAGGAGTGCGTGCTTGGTTCTCGCTCCGCACTGCGCGCAGTCCATCGTGGTGTGCGCCGGGTGCACGAGGCGGACGTCCCGTGCGTGCTTGCGCCCCATCTCGACCAGAGCGCGTTTGGTGGCGGCGATGGCGGCATCGGCCGCCTTGCGGGCCATCGTGGTTTTCGCGAGGAACTTCGGGCGGAAGTCCTCCACCGCCACCCCGTCATGATCACGCATCACGGACTTGGCCCACTTGCGGCCGGTGTCCTCCCGCTGCCGCGCGATCTTCTTGTGCAGCTTCGCGGCCTGTGCCTGCGCCTTCCGGTAGCCCTTGGATGCGGGCCGGCCCTTCGGACGCCGGCGCCGGGCCATCATCCGCTGGTAGCGGGCGAGCCCCTGCGCGGCCCGCTTGCCGTACTCGGCATGCGGGAGATCGTAGGCGCCATCCGTGGTGGTGGCCGTCTCCTTCACACCCCAGTCCACCCCGAGCACCCGCCCCGTGAGGGCAAGCGGTTCGCTCCGCGCGGGGGCGACGAAGGACACATACCAGTGCCCGAGCGTGTCCCGGTACACGCGCACACTCGACGGGTCAGCCGGAAGAGCCCGCGACCACACCACGCTCACCACGATCTGGCCCGCAAGGTGCAGACGACCGTCCTTCAGACGGAAACCCCGCCGGGTGTAGTTCAGGCTCGGGCGGCTGTCCCGCTTGCGCTTGAAGCGGGGCATCCCGGCCCGGCGGTGCACCGGAAGCCCGTCCTTGATGTCCTTCAGCGCCTTCGCCCGCGACTTGGCGAAGTCCCGAATCACCTGCTGCTGCGGCACCGAGGCACCCTCGGCCAGCCACGGTGTCACCCCGCGGGCGTCGGTCAGCATCCTGTCCAGCTGGGCCGGACCACACGTCAGCTTCTCTCCGGACCCCTTGGCTCGCTGGTGGACCTGCTTGGACTTGGCCACGCATTCATTCCAGAGCCACCGGCAGCGGTCCCACTCCGCTTCAAGTGCGCGCCGCGCGGTAGCCGACAGGCGCACACGGAAGGAGTACCGGGCATGCCCGGCCCCCTCCGTGGTCGCGTCTGTCGTCATGCAACCGAACCTACCCGGGGGGACTGACAGTTGAGACCTCTTGATCGCCACGGGCTCGCTCACCTCGTCGCGGGTGGACGGTCTTTCGCCCTGGAGGCGAAACCCCTATTTCCTGTCCTGCTCCGCAGGAGTCCGATTCCTCCCCGGCCTGAAGGCCGGGGCATCCTCGGAGGAACCCGGTGAACCATGTCGATCACGCCGTGAGCAGTGGGAGACGGCCAGGTGTTCACGGGCCGGGAAACGGATCGCTCCCGCCTCGAAGCACTCGCCACCCGCCGCCCCTCACCCCCTGACCGACCGCGCCCAACCCCGCAGTGCGAGCGGGATACCCGCCCGGCGCACGCCGCCGACGTCATCAGCACCCCGCAGGTCAGCCACGGCATCGCCCGGGCATGCGCAACAGAGCACAGACGAGAACCAGTTCAAGGGAGGCCGGCGCCGGGCGTGTCGAAGGTGGGCGGGCACCGCACCGTGCGCGAGGGCCGCGGCGTACAAGGTCCGGCCGCTACAGGCGCAGACGCCGACGACCCGCTCGGGGTACGCGATGGATGGACAGTGCTCAAGCGCCACCTGGTGGTCGACGCGTCGGCACGCGAACCTCAACGTGCTGGGTCGCTGCCGCTTCCGTGCTTCCAACCCGGCCAACGGTGGCCTGAGGCCGCGACCCGGCCACCGCCGATACCAGCGAGGAAGAGGAGAGGTGAGCTTTCTACACCGACGGTCTCTTCGCCAGCATCCTCCGCTGCACCCGCCTGCCCTGCGCGACCGCCAGGGGGACGGCATGCAGCCCGAACGAGGGGAGCGCGTCTGCCAGGCGCGCCTGCAGTCCCCGCCAGCCCGGTACCACGGTGACCGGGCGTGGGCGGTCCAGCACCTTGCGCACCGCTTCGACGGCCTCCTCGGGCATGAGCAGTTTGCCGGAGAAGGACAGTGCCGCGGCGGGGTCGTCGAGTTTGTCGTGGAGCATCGGGGTCCAGATGCCGTCGGGGCAGACGCAGGAGATGTCGATCTCTTTGATCCCGGCCAGGCGCAGGTCGGCGAGTGTGCTCAGGCTGAAGCCGATCGCGGCGTGCTTGGACGCGGCGTACACCGCCTCGCCCGGGACCGCGGTCAGTCCCGCCAGGGATACGACGTTGACGATGTGCCCGCCCGTGCCCCGCATGGCCTCGATTGCGGCGACGGTGCCGTTGACGGTGCCGAGCGCGTTGACCTCCAGCATCAGGCGTCGTACGTCGGGCGGCTGCTCCCAAGCGGGCCCGGTCACGAGCACGCCGGCGTTGTTGACCCACACGTCGAGGCGGCCGGCTTCTGCCACGATGCGGTCCCGCGCCGCGGCGACCTGGACCTCGTCGCGCACGTCGACGGCGGCCCACAACACGTCAGGCCCGAGCTCGGCCGCCGCGGCGCATGCCGCTTCCTCGTCGACGTCGGTGACCAGCACTTGGTGGCGGCGCTGGACCAGAGCCGCGGCGATCAGCCTGCCGAGGCCGCGGCCCGCCCCGGTGACCACCGCGCCGGCGCGGGAGCGGTTCATCGCCGACCGCCCTTGATCTCGCCGTAGGTGATCCCGCCGTGGACGTAGGTGGGCACCACCGGCCAGAACCGCTTCCACGAGGCCAGCTCGGTGGACGGCAGGATCTGCAGCCAGCGCGGGTCCGCCTTGCACCGGTCGGCGAGCGTCTTCTCCTTGACCATCGAGTCGTACTGGTCCAGCGAGTCCTCCAGCGTGTTGGCGTTGGGGCATATCTCGCGGCCGAAGACCTCGTGGTAGCGGCGTACGCCGGGAATCTTGGACAGCTCCGGCTGCCAGTTGTCCAGCGAAATGCCGTTCTCCGAGGACACCCACACCCCGTCGGGGGTGTTGAGCACCAGCGAGTGGTTGCCATCGGTGTGCCCGGGCGTCCACAGCAGTGCGATGCCGGGACCGAGCTCGACGTCCCCGTCGAAGGTGACGAACTTCTCCGGGTCGACGCCGTCGAGCCCGCCGTCGACGTACCAGGCCCACTGCATGGGGTGCAGGGACTCGAGGGTCGCCAGCTCGCGGTGGTGCACCAGCATCCTCGCCCCGCCGAACAGCGGTTTGCGTTCGGCTGCCTCGCCCTCGATGACCTCGGTGGAGCCCAGGATCATCCGCGGGTCCTGTACGTGCAGGTGGTCGAAGGTGCAGAAGTCGATGTCGTCGGGGGTCAGCCCCAGTCGGCGCAGCACGTCGCCGGGCTCGGCGTAATACCTCAGCACCATCCGCTCGAGCAGCTTGCCACCGGGAACCTTGTCCGTCACCTTCTGCAGGTTGCGGTAGAACGGCGCCTGTGCGGAGCCCTCCGGCACCGTCGGCTCGAAGACCAGCGTGCGTGCCCGGCCGTCGAAGTCGTCGTACTGCACGACGATCATGCGGTTGATCATCGAGATCAGCGGGAGCGTGGGCACCGAGACGGCGTCGTGGAAGGCGTACTTCACGGGGTATGGCGCCGCGGCGATGTCAACCGACTTCACCGCGCGCACCTGGCCCTGGGCCTTGAAGCGCTCCTTGTACGCCGCGGCTGCCTCGCGGACCGCCCGCAGCCGTTCGCCGCGCGGCCACACGTCGTGGACGCCGTCGAACTCGGGGATCACTCTCGCACCGATTTCGGTGAGATGGTCGGTTCCGGCTGTCGCCATGGGCCCACTCCTCGCTCTCGTCGCCGGGTCAGCACAATGCCCGCTGAAGCAGGGTGGGATTTGTTCCAGCGCGACAATCTCATGAGGTGCCACGCACCCGACGGCGCACCTCGCTCGGACTGGCGCCCCACCACCGTCGTACGGCGTGGCTGAGGCCGGACTGGTCGGCGAAGCCCGCCATCGCGGCCACCTGTCCAAGAGGCAGTTCGGTGGTGGTGATGTAGCGCAGCGCGAGACCCTGCCGTACGTCCTCGAGGATCTCCTCGAAGCTGGTCGACTCCGCGGCGAGCCGCCGTTGCAGCGTACGGGGATGCATCGCAAGAAGCCGCGCGACGTGACCGATCGCCGCAGGGGTGGTGCCGACGCTCCCGGCCAGGGCCCGCCGGACGTGCGTGGAGACCAAGCGCTCCGGATCGGTGTGGTGACTGGCCAGGTAGTCGACGGCGAGCCGGCGGATCACCGCGTCAGCGCTGCGGAACTCCTCGTCGAGCAGTCGCCGTTCCACGCGCAGCGCGGCGGTCGGGCACCCGAACTTCACATCCACGCCGAAGAACTCGGTGTACCGCGACACCGGCGACAGAGGCTGGTGCGGCAGCTCCACCGCCCGAAGGCCTGCCAGGCTGCCGACCAGAGCCACTGCCACCTGGTGAAAGAGGCCGAGCCCCAGCTCCATGGCCTGCGGGGAGTACGGCGACTCGCGCAGATCCTTCCGATAGGTCAGCGCGACCACCTCACGACACCCCCGCGGATCCGGTTCCACACCGACGCTCAGCGCCGAGCTGTGCACGAACATGAACCGCGAGGCACACTCCAGTGCCTCCGCCACCGTCGACGACGCCTGGATGGCCAGCGCCAGCCGGCCGAGAATGCTGAGATCCTGGCGGCAAGCCAGGCGAAGACCGAAATCAGGGCATCGAAGCTCACGGGCGACCGCGTCGAGCATCAGGTCGTGGCTTGTGATCGGGATGAGCCCCTCCTCGGAGGAGAGCGCCTGCCAAGGGATCGCGAACCGCCCCATGAACTCCCCGGGGTCGCCGTCGAGTTCCTCGACGAGGCGCGCGAACCCGCGCAGGCTGGCGCCCCGAATCATCGCACCCACCCGGGCGAGGCTAACCCCAGCAGGTGTGCGGTCAAGGGGAAAGTCCGGCCTCCATGGGATCGCCTGAATCTGGACACAGAGCCCTGCTGGAAGTGTCCCGGTTCGTTTGATCTTCGCCGGTAGCGTGGCCGCTCAACCGGGCAGAGACAACCTGCCGGTGACGCTCCTGCCGTACTCGTCTCACTTCCCTGCATGACTGTGACGCGGGATGCCGTGCCCGCAGTTCATCGGGTCGGGTCGGCGAGCTGGTTGTAGAGATCCATGGGGGTCACGTAGCCCTCCCACCGTCCATCGTCAAAGAGCTCAATGCCGGCGTCCTTGTACGCCTGGTCGCACAGCTGGGAGCAGATCATGTGCCCGGTCGACTCCACATAGGTGCGCAGTCCGGGCACCGGGAGGTGGAAGCGGTGCGCGGCGAGCGCGGCGTAGTCGAGGAAGCTGTATGGGACGTCGCGGTACTTGAGGGCGCAGGAGACGATGGCCTCGCGCTGGGCCGGCGTCAACTCGGCCGGCGACACGTACAGCACCTGGCGGTCGTCGTACTCGGACAGCGGGACGACCTGGGCGCCGCCGGGCTCGGCCTCGATGAGCTGGTCGTCGGGCAGCACGATGAAGGCGTGCTCGTACGGGCCGAAGCCGTCGCCGTTGAGCCACTGCCCGATCTGGATGAGCCGGCCGACGGGGCCGGTGATGCCGGTCAGTCCGATGTCGCCGGGCTGGGGTTGGGTACGGATCACTGGGGCCTCCTGAGCGGCCGTGAGGGTGAGCGGGAGGGAGCTGGGGCCAGTCGGTAGGCCTGTACGCGCGGCGGCAGGTATCTCAGCGGATGAGCGTCTTGTGCGGGTCGTAGGTGAGCTTCCCGCCGTACTTCGGCGCGGCGGGGTTGTCCTCGTTATGCCCACGGACCGGCATCAGGCATCCTGGCTTGAGGTCTTCGGTCTTCAAAGACCAGGCCGCGCATCGCGCCCAACAGCTTGCGCAGCGCACGGTCGAGGCCGGCGACGTCGGGATAGGGTCCGGTGCGCCTGTCTGCGACCCGGGGGGCCAACTGGCAACAAGGGAGCCAGGCGTCAGCGTGCCGTGCTCCCGGGTGTGTCACATGCCGTTGATCATTCCGAAGGTCGAGCAGGCGGCCGGGGAGCTGCCGACGGATCCAGGCGACCGACCGCGTTCCTGGTGCAGAGTGCACCGATATCCGGAGTGATCGGCGCCCCTGATCGGTACGGAGACGGCGGGGTGCGAGCGCTGCCCGCCACCGACCAAGCGCTCCCCTACAGGCATCCAGGCCTCGGCCGGTTCCTCACCTCACAGATGGTGCGCCGGCTCCACGCCTACACCGTCATCACCCTGTGCGACCTCCCCGATCTCTGACCCCACCGCCGCGAGCCCCCGTCCCTTGCCCGCACGACGTCCCCACCCTGGTGCCGGGCCGTCCTCACCCCTCCCCCACGCGGCCCGGCACCAGGGCCGACCACCAGCCGCCCGCCTACCGCCGCCCTCTCTCCAAGCTCCTGCACCTGTCCGGACCCCATGGCTCACACGGCGCACAGGGCCGGACGAAGCAAGGGTGGCTCCATGGTCACCCCTCACAAAGAGGCGGCAGTCCTGTATCGAGGCCGGCAGGACAGGCACGGCTGCCGCGTACCGCCGCGCCCGGCCGAGTGATTCCTGTATGCCGCTCGGGCTGCAGACCAACGTGCCGCCCAAGGACAGTGATGTCTCTTCACTACCGTCGAGGAACGCCGGCGGTTGCAGGTACCGGTAGCGGTCCTGTCCGGGAAGTGTTGAGGAGTTGAGCGTCCATGGCCGTGTGTGAGGTCTGCGGCAACGACTACGAGATGTCATTCGAAGTGCACGCCAAGGGAGGGGTCCACACCTTCGACAGCCTCGAATGCGCCGCCCAGAAGATGGCGCCGATCTGCGACAACTGCCAATGCCGCATCCTCGGTCACGGCCTCCAGGCCGACGGGCAGTTCTTCTGCTGCGCGCACTGCGCCCGCCAGCAGGGCAGGGCAGAGCTCGTCGACCACGCCTGACCCACACCACCGGGACGTTCCAGACCCCCGTCTGGACCGAGCACACGGCGGCCCCCGGCACCGGCGGTGCCTTCTAATAGTCGTTTCTTATGGTGGTCTTGGGTCCGCGCCGTGCAGGGATACTGCTTTGGTGCTGTTGACGTGGATCGCTGAGGTGGCGGACGAGCCATTGGCGCTGGAGCCGGGTGACCGGCGGGTGGAGTGGGAGACCAACACCTGGTCGCTGGGTGCGGCGGACGAGGACAGGAGGTCGTTGTCCGCCGCTGAGGTGGTCGCTGCCTTCGAGCGGACCGCTGCTGCCATCCGGGAACACATTCGCGAACTGGGCTTTTCCGGAGTGGCGACGTTCTATGTGTGGCACGACGCGCAAGCCGGGCAGCTCCGGTGCTCGACCGGTTCTGTGCCCCCGGATGCGTTGCCGTTCAGCAGTAACTATGTGGTTTCCGACGACCTTGGTCCGGTCGTCGAGGCGTTCCTGGCCGACAGCAAGCCGGGCATCGTCGCCTGGTCGGACCTGGACGACGTGGAAGGCCACTTGGAGCAGACGGAGACCAAGCCGGAGATCACGCCCTTGCCTGTCTGGGCCAGCAGTGTTGGAGCCTCACACTGAGTGGTCCGGCCCGTCCACACGGACGAGCCGGCCGTGAGCAGATGAGGGCTGCGGCTATGCCGACGGAGGCGAGGAAGTGCTCTGCCTTGCGTTCGTTGCGGCGCTGGAGCCGGCGGCAGCCAGCGAGCCAGGACACGGCCCTCAACAACCCATCGGTGGAGGCCGAGTCACTGTGAGGACTCGATCCCTTTGCGGGCGATGCGGTAGCGGATGCCGCGTTTGCGGAGCCATCGGCGCAGGTGGTCGTGGTCGTACCCTTGTCGGCGCGCAGCTTCGCCGGACGGCGACGACTGAGTCCGTGACGGGAACGCATGGGCGGGATACCGCGCACGAGCGGCTCAAGGCCCTGACTGTCGTGCAGGTTGGCGCTGGAGATTCCCAGCGACAGCGGGAGTCCGTTCCGGTCCGTGATCAGATTGACCTTGGATCCCAGCTTGCCGCGGTCGGTCGGATTCGGTCCGGTCAGTACGTTCTCGCGGTCCGCACGACGGTCTGCACCTCGGGCAGCTTGATCCAAGACATTATCGGGTTTTCTTTCGGGGTTCAGGCGACGACGGTGAAGCCGTGCTTGTCGCCGAGTCGGGTGCAGCGGCGGCAGAGGAGTCCGCGTCGAACGAGGCGATCAGCCCCTGGGCCCCGACTCCGGGCGCGGCCAGCGCGCCCAGTCCGGCCAAGGCCATCAGCACGGTCTTCGCCGACGTCCCGTTGCGACTGTTGCCCGAACCACAGCCGGCTTGATCGTGCTTCTCGTAGCCGAGGTGCTCGGTCATCTCCGCGTCCAGGGCCCGCTCCAGTACAGCCCGGGACCTTCGTCAGCAACCCACACTCTGGCCCAGCAGCGCCCGCTCCTGAGGCCTCGGCGCGATCCATCAACCGCTCGACGACCTCGTCCTCGACCGCTCGACGGCCGGGTCTTCCTTTTCTGCCATGTCCGTCCGTCCCGACTGGTCATGGCCCCCAGCTGGGCCGCGGCCGGCCTGTCACATTACGGACTTACACGAGCTTTCGGACGCGCTCGCCATCACGAGGCGAGCAGGGAGTCGCGCAGCATTACCCGGGAGGTGATACCGAGTTTCGGAAAGATTTTGTACAGGTGGGCGCCGATGGTGCGTGGTGACACGTGCAGCAGTTGCCCTATCTGCTTGTTCGTCATGCCCTGCGCCGCCAGTTCCGCGATGCGCAGTTCTTGCGGGCTCAAGGAAGCCAAGCCCGGGACTGTGGCTGCTGTTTGCGGCGTGCCGGCGGTGCGCAGCTCCTCGCAGGCGCGCTTGGCCCATGGTTCGGCTTGCAGACGGCGGAAGATCTCCAGAGCCTGCCCCAGGTGAACCCGTGCGGCCGTCCGGTCCGAGCGGCGGCGCAGCCATTCACCGTAGGCGAGTTGGATGCGGGCCAGTTCGAAGGGCCACTGGTCGGCGTCGGGTTCGGCCAACGCGGCCTGGAAGAGCGTGTCGGCTTGCTCGTCGTCGGCTGCCAGTGCCGCCGATCCGGCCAGGATGAGCGCGTGGCGCGAGGAGATGGCGTCGATGCGGGCCGCTTGACCAGCAGCCACGTGGGCGCGTGCCTGATCGATGCGTCCGGTGCGTATGCACGCCTCGACCAGGTCCAGGAAGACGCGGTGGAAGTGCTGGAAGAACGCGGGGAGCTCACCCGGTGGCGTCAGTGCGCTGGCGCGGGCGTAGGCCTCCTCGTAGGCCCCTCGCGTGACGGCCTCCCGTACGTGGGCCTCGGTGACTCTTCTGAGCAGCCGGTTCATGCGCCGCGGTCGCGCCCATGCGGTGATCGTGTCACTGAGGGTCTGAAGCCGTGCCTGGTCGCCGCGGGATGCCGCGACCTGGGCCTCGACGCTGCGCAAGAGATATGTGAAGTTGTCCGAGTGGCTCCGCTCGATGCCCTCCTCGGACAGTGCCTCGACCTCCTCCCAGCGGCCCCGGGCGTAGGCGTCGTACTGCCGCGTCGGCATCACGAGCGGCTGACTCTCGTAGGAGCAACGCTCCATCAGTTCGCGCCACACCGCAGTGAAGTCGCCGAAGGCCTCGATGGAGTGCGCCGCACCCACCAGCCAATATGCCCGGGTGGTGCGCCGCCCTTGTGGCAGTTCGGTGACCGCCCGCTGCAACCGCTCGCGCACGGTGTGCGCGGTGCGGGCCGGGTCTGCAGCCGCGTCGTAAGCCAATCGAGCCAAGGACGACACCCGGTCCAGAAACTGGCGCACCGGTTCCCACCGCTCCTGTCCTCCTCCCAACCAGAAGCAGGCCCGCATCAGGACATCGAATGCGTCCTCCACTGCCGGATCGTGTCGCTCGTCGGGCCCGATGGCCTCCGCCACGGGGAGAATGGCCTGGTAGGCGCCCTCGGCATCGCCGTCGCGGTGCAACATCAACAGCGCGGCGGTCGTGGTCCGGCGCAACGCCAGCTCGATGGGCAACTCCTCTTGTTCGGTTGCCTTCAGCAGACGCTCGGCTGTCTGCAGTTGTCCGCCGGTGACGGCCACGAACGCGGCCTCCACCAGTCGTAGGGCCCGGTCGTGCGGGTCGGGACTCAACTCCGCTGCACGTGCCAGCGCTACCGTCGCCTCCGCGGCACCTCCGCGGTTCAAGTCGCGCTCCGCGGCGTCGACCAGGGCCTGGGCCGCGATCTCGTCCGAGCCGTCGGCCGCGTCGGCCAGATGCCAGGCCCGCCGCACCGGATCGGCCGTGAGCACTTCCGCCAGGGCCTGATGCGCGGCGCGGCGCACCACCAAGGGGGCCATACGCACGACCGCGGATCGCACCAGCGGATGCCGGAATACGATCTTCTCGCTCCCGGCGTCCACGGTGACCAGGCCGCTGGCCTGCCCGGCGTCCAGAGCCTCCTCGTCCCAGCCGTGCCAGGTGCGGGCGGCTTCCCGCACCGTCCGCAAGCCGCCTGGACCCCCTCCGGTCAGCGCTGCCAGAAGCATCGTGTTGCGGACCGGTTGGGGCAGCGTACGGATCCGACCCGCGAAGCCTTCTTCCAGCCGCTCGCCCAGCGGAAGCCAGGACGGCAGCGGATCCGCCCCGCGCTGCTGGCGCCGGGTGAGCTGCGCCGGCAGCTCGACCAGCGCCAGAGGATTGCCCATGGCCTCGCCCAGGACGCAGCGCGCGGTCGGCGCGGCGAGACCTGGATGTGCCGAGGCCAGCAGGGCGGCGGCGTCCTGAGCAGGGAGCGGTGCGACGTCGAGCATGTCGATGCCGGCCGAGTCCAGGGGATTGCGCCATCCGTTGCGAGCCGCTGTCAAGACGACGACGGGCAGGGGGGCGATGCGGCGCTGGATGAAACTGAGGATCTGGGCACTGGAGGCATCGACCCACTGCACGTCATCAGCGATCACGAGCAGGGGCTCGGTGTGCGCCGCATGCTGCAGCAGGGCCAGGGCTGCCACCGAGACGGCGAAGCGGTCGGGTGCCCCGCCGTCGACCACACCGAAAGCCCGGTTCAACGCCGTCTGCTGGGCCAGAGGGAGCTCCCCGATGCGGTCGAGCAGCGGATACAGGACCTGGTGCAGGGCCGCGAAAGCCAGCTCGGACTCCTGCTCCACCCCCGCGGCCCGAAGCACCCAAAAGCCCGCCTGCACCGCATGGTCCGCCGCCCAGTCCAGCAGAACCGTCTTGCCCACTCCCGGCTCACCACGCAATAGCAAAGCCGCACCGGCCTCGTGCACCTGGTCTACCGCCGATCCCAACACGGCGAGCTCCGGTGACCTGCCCACCAGCGCCACGGGACGGCTGCGTCCCTCACCGGGATGCCGTATTCCGATCTTCTCCTCCTCAAGCACGCTAAGCGGAATCCAGGACATAAACACCTCTGACCGTTATGTCGGAGAAGGGGTTTGTGAGTGTCCGCACCCTCACCGGAGGCACAGGGGCATCCCGGCTAGGAGCTGGTCGAAAAAGCATTCCGCTCCTCGAAGAGATCAAGGAGTCGACTCCGGGCGAGGAGCCAGGAGAGAGCCGACAGCCGCGGCGTCCTGCTCATCCGCCGCGAAGTGCAGCGGCGTCCACCCCCGACGGCTCTCACGACCCAAGCCCCGATCCTCATCCCTCATGCCCACCACCATCACGATCGCTTGACGAAGGAGATAGGGGCCCTGCAGACGCGGGGCGAGTACGCGTACGAAACGTTGTGGAAACGGGGCACGCACCATCGTCCACCTGCCCGCCGACCGTGCGGTGCAGTTTGTGTCCGCCTGCTCAGGGTTTTTCTCAGCCTCAAGGGCACTCGGCCTGTGAGCGCGGAGGTACTGAGATGAGTACCGGAGAGAAAGCCAAGGCAAAGGCCGAACAAGTTGTAGGAAAAACCGTACGAAAGGTGGCCCACGCAGTACACAAAGAAACCCTCGCAGCAAAGGGTGCGGCCCTCGAAGCGCGGGGCAAGATGCGGGGCGCGAAAGAGGCTACCAAGGACTCCTTCAAGCACTGAATATCCTGGCCATCCTGGCAGGGAGCGCAACAGAGGCGGTTCGCGTCCTCGTGAGGAGGGCGCCCGACACACCTTCGACACAGTCTGTGCCGCTGGTGCCCTCTGACGAGCTCCGCCGCAGCTCAGAGGGCTATGCGGGATGATTGACGCATTCTCTCCGGAGCCATGTGCGCAGGTTCGAATCCTGCCGGGGCACTCGCCGACAACCAGCACAGATCATGCGCTGACCAGGGCGGATGTCATGAATGAAGAGCCGGGCCCAGTCTCACTGAGAGTCCGGCTCTTTGTCGTTGTTGCGCCCTGATCGCGATAGACCGGCGATAGAGGATGCACCTAGCCCTAGACGTCTGCCCGATCATGGGACACAAGAACACGGAGAGCTGTATGGCTATGCCATGAAGCTCCTTGACCCGCTGGCGAGCGTTTCCAACCTTGTTGCCTGCATCCGCTGACCTCCGCCCTGGCAGTCGCCGTGCTCACTACCCAGGCCAACCGCAAGTTTGGAGAGTCGAAGCGAGTAGCGCAAGATCACCGACGACGAAGCCGAGCTGCCGGCGTTCTTCGACTTCCCGGCCGAGCACTGGATCCACTTGCGCACCACGAATCCGATCGAGTCCACGTTCGCCACCGTCCGGCTGCGGACCAAGGTCACCCGAGGGGCCGGCTCCCGCAGCGCCGCCCTGGCCATGGCCTTCAAGGCGAGACACGAAGGGCTTGATTTCAGCTGGAACAAGGGGGTGCCCCTATGGGTTTCGTCAACCCGGGGGCGGGCTGGGGCCGTAGAAGGCAGGGCCCCGGCGTTTGCCTCGGATGTCTGGTTGATCATGTGATGCCGTAGAGGGCGAGGACGCGGTGGCGTTCGGTGTGGGCTCGGCGTCCGGCGGCGGTGTTGACGTACCCGGCGAGTTTGAGTGCACTGCGGATCAGGTCGCGGACGGCGGCGAGCACGGCTGGCGTATTGCGGGTCCTGACCTGGGACTTGTCCTCACTGAAGACGACATCACGCACCCAGTGGACGGTGTTCTCCACGGTCCAGTGCCCGCGAGCCCAGGCGGCGATCTCGGCGGCAGATGCCTGCTCAGCGGGCAGATCGGTGATGGCGTAGACGGTCTCGCTGGACCACTTCTTCGCTCCGTAGAGGCGGCGCCTGCGCTGAATGCGCAGGACTTGACGGGCGTTGGGGAAGAGCAGGCCGTCGACGGTGACGACCTGTACGTGGCGCTGCTCGTGGCGGCCGTGGCCGCGGGTGTCGTCACGGTGGATCACGGGGACCTCTTTCCAGGGCAGCCGGTGGAGTTGGCGGGCCTGACCGCGCTGGTTGTTCTTGATCGTGAGGAGGTAGTGGGCGCCGCGTTCGTGCAGGTAGGCGGCGTGGGCGTGCTGGGCGTGGAGAGCATCGGCGGTGATGACCGCGCCGGCGAGTTCCACGTCGTCGATCTGGTCGAGCAGGGGTGCGAACTCGGGGATTTCGTTCGTCTTCGCGCCGATCTCGCGGGAGGCCAGGGTGATGCCGTCGCCGTGGCGGACCGCGGAGAGCACGAAGACCCGGCTGCCGTCAGGGCGCCTGGCACCGCGCAGGCATTTGCCGTCCACCGCGATCGCCCGGCGCCTTTGACGCACCGGATCGGTCTGGGCGGCAGCCTGGTGGGCCCGGCGCTGTTCGCGTTCCGGGCCGCCGTCCGGCATCAGCAGCGCGGGATGCGCGCGCTCGTCGGAGAGCAGGGACGTCAGGTAGGCGAACCCGGCCGCGCTGAGCTCGGCCGGATCAAGGCGCCCCAGCACGCTGCGCAGGGTCTTCTCGCTCGGCACCCGGTAACGGCCCAGGAGCGGGTGGTAGGGCAGGCCGAAGGCGGCCAGTTCCTCGGGGGCCGCACGCCGGCACCACTCCGCTGCCGCAGTGATCGAGTCGTGGCCCGCGGGCGTCATCGCGCAGACCACCAGGGCCAGCAGGGAGGAGAGCCGGTAACGCACACCGCTGGCTCCGCGCGGATCGGTGAGTGACTCGAACTCCGCGACCAGGCTGCCGACTTGATCCCGGGCGGCACCCTCACGCAGATCTTGCAGGCGGGGTGCGGGGCAGACAGGAGCAGGGATGGGGGATGATGGTGGGACGAACACGGCACCTTCGTGGATCTTGAAGCGTAGAGAACTCCATGATCCACAGGGGCCGTGTTCGCCTGCTTCCGGGGCCCGCCGCCGACGTCAACCGACCCAAGGTCGGACGAGCCGGGCAAACGCCGGGGCCCTGCCGTAGAAGGTGCCGTGGACAAGGGCCACCGGGTTGAGCTCATGCCCACCCAGCCCGAACCAAGCGATCACGTTCGGAAAGCGGATGGCGTCTCAGTCAGATGCTGATGTCGCTGATATGGACGCGTACAAGGTTGGTCCAGTCGCTGCGGGTCGGGGTGCGTCGGAGACTGGGACTCGATGACGATCCGCCCAGGAGCCCGGGGACAGCAGGGTAATGACACGCGACCGCACACCTCTGGTCAGCTGGATTCGATGGCCTTCTCTCCTGCCTGCCGCGGTGCTCCTCGTCGCGGTCGTCGTCGACGTACTGACCCCGTCAGGATTCAGCGTGTTTCCGCTGCTGGCGGCCGCTCCCGTACTGGCCGCCCCCGTGTACTCGTTGCCGGGCGTAATCGCCACCGGCGTAGCGACACAGCTGATCGGGATGGCCGCGGCGTACACGAAGAGCGCCGCCTTTACCGAATACTCCGTCCGGTTCACGAGCGTCGTAGTCCTGACCGTTCTTGCCGCGATCCTCAACCGGGTCATGGCCAAAGACCGGAAGCAGTTGAAAGACACCCGCGAGGTAGCCGAGGCTGTCCAGCGGGCGGTGCTCCCCATCCCTCCCGAGCGGGTCGGGCCGCTGGACGTGGCCTCCCGGTACCGGGCCGCCGCGAAGGAGGCGGCCATCGGTGGCGACCTCTACGCCATCCACCCCACACCCGACAGCGTTCGGATGATGATTGCCGACGTGCGGGGGAAGGGACTGGGCGCCGTCCGAACCGTCAACAGGCTGCTCGGCGCCTTCTACGAGGCCGTGGCTCACATCCCCGGCTTGACCGATGTGGTCGACCGCCTGGAGGAGGTCATGCAGAGGGTCGATGTCGAGGAGCAGGAGGGCACTGAGTCCTTTGCCACCGCCGTCCTCATCGACGTCCCCAACGACGGCTCCGCCATATACATGATCAATCTGGGACACCCGGCGCCGCTCCTTGTCCACCAGGGCCGCGCGAGTCCGCTCGAGCCGTCTGCCCCATCCCTGCCCCTGGGCTTGGGCGGCCTGGGCCGCACCCGGGTGCCGGTCGATCGGTACACCCTGCCGCACGACGCGACCCTGGTGCTGTTCACTGACGGCCTGGTCGAGGCACGCGACCGCCACGGCACCTTCTACGATCCCGTGCCATTCCTGTCCCGTCCCCTCCCAACGGACCCCGGTGTGATCCTGGACGCTCTCATCGCCGATCTGACCCGGTACACCGAAGGACGCCTGGACGACGATGCCGCCCTCATGGCCGTTACCCGCCTGCCGGACGCGTCCGGCGACGCATACAAGACTCGCTCCCGCACCTGAGGGGTCGCCCAAGGCTTGTCCCCGCAACTGATCTTGAGGTCGATGCGTGCGGTCAACGGCCACGAGATGCGCGGCTACCCGGCGAGGACGAGGTTGTGCAGGCGGGCGATGCCCCACTCCTGGCCAGATCGCGTACGTGGTCGACCTGCAAGATCGGCATGCCTGCTGGGGTCCGTTTTTTGGGGAGGTCTGCGCACGCAGGGCTCGTGCAGTTGCCCTTGCTGCGCCATATGACCGCGCAGGGATCCTGGGGCGCTCAGGCGGCGTTGGCGGGGGTCCCCTGGTGCAGAACTGCCTCCCGTACTGATCGGGTGAGGTCCGCTGCAGCCTCTTGGCCCCGGCCCGAGTCGGGCGACAGAACGGTGCCGAAGCTGCCCTTGTCTCCCCAGGTGCAGGCGATGATCTGCTGGTTGCCGTTCGTTTGACAGGACAGGCACCGTATGGTGCCGCCGAGGCGGCCGGGGTCGGCGAACCAAGTCTTGCCTGTGGTCAGCCCCGTAGCGCTGAGGCCCAACTGGAAGCTGTCCTGGATGGATCCGAGCGCGTCGGGGGTCATGTCGTGAAAGTCGCCGACTGCACCGCGTACACCACTTCCAAGGACGCAACCCTCCCATGGGGTCCCTGTGGAGCGGTAGGGCGCCTGCGGAGGGAAAGACCAGGTCACTGCGTGATCGCCGTGCGGTCTGCAACTCTGTCGGCTCAACCTTCCCAGGTTGGAATCCTGCCGCCGCCACACGGGAGAAATCCCCCTCTGATCTGCGGAGACGCAGAACAGAGGGGGTCTGTCCATATTCGAACGGACGGAGCCGTGCGCGCAGGTTCGAACGTTCCCTGCCCAACTCTGGGAAGGCACCCAGTCATCGAGAGCCGACCTGGTCCGGTCCGGCTCCTTGCCGTGCTCCCGCACCGCTGCGGGATCCCAGTCCTTGCCCTCAATCCGAGCGGCGACGATATGGATCCTCTCGGCCGTCTTGCTCAGGTTGGCTCAAGCGTTGGGACGCTTGCCGTGATTGGCCTTCTTCTTCTTGCGGCCGCGCCGCTTGTTCCCTCGTTTAGCCACGGTGCACATCTCCCTAATTCTGGACTTTCTACGCATCGGTCATTCTAGATTCGGCCCGGAGCGTCCGCATCAGCGGTGCCGCGGCGTGGCGCACATAGACCGCGCCTGTCTCGCCAGATCCTCGCGGGCCCGGCTGCGGGAAGGCGGCATGTCAGGCCATCCCACAGCCGGGCGCCAGCCGGTTCAGCGAGTGATCACGCCGGCGTCGAGATGCACGGTGGACCGGCCGGAGGCGCTGCCGGAAAGAATGCGCAGCCGGACGTTGCCCCGGCCCGCATCCAGCCCGGCACCGGCAGCAGTGGCAGGGCGGCGGCCCACTCCTGGTCCGACATGTCCGTGGGATACCGGCGCTCACGCACCCCGTGCTCGGCGGCGTTCCCGAACCGGTGCGCAAGACGGTCACACGTGAGAGTGGCCGAAATGGACTTCACCCCCGCAGTGACGTACAAGTGCGACAACGAGCCTCCTGGTACTCGAGTTGGCGTAGACACCCACCGAGCTACCAAGAGGCCCTCTCCCCATGCCCGGCAGTCGTCGTAATCACCCGATCGAGACTCCCGTTCGGCGAACGCCACTCAAGAGCAAATAGGACGGGAGCCGCGTCGCGGCTGCCCGTTCGCCGTTACCCACTCCGGCGACACCAAGGGCGAACCTCCGTTGTCGGTGGCATGGACTAACGTCCGTGCTCGCCGTTGACAGGAGGAGCCGTGGACACACAGACAAACTGGTCAGGGATCCGGGAACGTGTAATCGCGGTGGTGGAGGCACGGTGTCGGGCACGCGGCTGGGGGCCTCCACAGCACCCCGTCTTCGAGCCGGTCCTGACTGCCGCAGAGATTGCTGAGGCCGAGGCCCAATACGGAGTCAAACTCCCCGAGGAGTACCGCACCTTCTTGGCGGAGGTCGGCGCGGGCGGACCCGGACCCGAATTCGAGCTGACGTCGTTGCGCCGGGTCGACGGGAATTGGGGCTGGGTCTGGGAAGACGGCGATCCCATTCCGCTGGACCCGAGCGAGCCCTTCGTGGAGACGGAAGAATGGGCCGACCGACAGCTGGCGACCCTTCGCGCTGCCGGGTACGAGCCCACCACCCGCGACGAGGACGACGACTACCTGAACGACTACCGCAAGGTCTTCGGCGACGCCGCAGACCGCATCTGGCACGAGCAGCGTGATCGGGGCGCGATCCTCATCAGCGACAACGGATGCGGGATGACCAGTTGGCTCATCATCGTCGGCCCGCACCGCGGAGAACTCCGCGACCGGAACGTTGGGACCAACCCGCCCTACATACCGTTCGTCGATGTGCACGGAAACCGCCACAACTTCCACACCTGGTATCTCGAATGGCTCGAGCGGAGAGAGAGGGAAGTCCTGGGATCCTGGGACGACGGTCCTGGCCCGCAGTAGCTCTCAGGTCGGCGGCCCCCGCGGTCCAACCCATGCCGACACCGGCAGCACCCTCCGCATCACCCGCCCGCTCCGGCATCCGTCCCCGAACCCGCGCTCTGTTCGACCCGGGCGACCACACGACCGGAAGAGAAGCAGCTACTAACGGGGCCCGCATTGGACTTGCTTCGCTGAGCAGGGCCTCATCTGCGCGCACTCGAAGTCGTATACCGCGAAATCGGTGACCGGGCGGTACCCGAGCCGCTGGTAGAGGGCGTTGCTGGTCGGGTTGGCCAGGTCCGCGAACAGCAGGACGTGCGCCGCGCCCGCGGCCAGCGCGGCCCGGCTCACCTCGATCGTCGCAGCGCCCGCATAACCGCGGCCGCGCAGGTGGGCTGGGGTACAGACGGGGGCTACCCGGATCTGGCCGGCGATCATCGGAGTCACGCCCGCCATGGAAACGGGGGTACCGTCCGGGTCTCCTAGAACGTGACGCGTCCAGAGGCGATGCGCGTGCCGGCCCAGGAGTCGGCGTCGGTGGAGGAGTGCTCTCCGATGGCGGCAACGAACTTGCGTCTCCAGAGCGTGAGTTGCTCGCGGTCCTGCTCGCCCGCGACTCGACCCCGGCCCTCCGGGAGCGCCTCCGGTGGCGTGAGCGTACCGAGGCGGTACAGGCGCTTCCGCTCGTGGAGCGTCGGCGTTGCGCCCGTGTGCCGCTGCCAGGCCTCGGCGACGGCGGTGGCGGTGTCGTGGTCCGCGCTGACGCCGGGGAGGGGGCGACCGAGACTGGCCAGGTGAGCGGCGAGGGTGTCGGCCTCCTCGGGGGTGAGGGGGGTGAGGTTCAGACGGTGGGGCGGGGTGCGGAAGAAGGTCGCGCGAACCTCGCCCTCCCGCTCCAGCCAGCCGAAGACTGGAGCTTCGGTGCCGTACGCGTCCACCCCGCGTGTTCGAAGTGTCTCGGTCACCGTCAGCGGGAGGGTGTGCAGGGCCGGGCGCAAGTGCAGGAAGTCTCCGGCTCGGACGAGAAAGCAGTCGAGGTCGTCGGTGAGGTGCCAGTCATCCGGGCGCATCCCTCATGATCCCTCGTACTGTCGGCGGGCGCCCGCGGTTTTCCGCCGGGCCGAGACGACAGGACCCAGTTCGAATAGTGCCGAGTGCGCACAGATCAGTGCGCCCCAGAGATCCGGGGCCACGGGCGTGCCGCCTACGTCCCGGCCGACCTCGGTCGTGGTCTCACTTCTGGTCTCATTCGCACGGGTACCGCCCCGTCCGGATGAGTACCAGCGCCGATCAAGATCCAGGCCAACGAGCGCACACAAACGCAGGTGAACGGCTCCGTGCGGCCCGCCGATGGGCACGAGCACACTTGGAAAGCGTGCACCCTAGAACGTTCCTTCTTCCTGGAACCTTCTGCCTCGCCACCCACTGTCGTCAAGAACACATCGTCGGCGGAGCGCGGTCGACGCCCGGAAGCGGACGCGACCCACACCGCTCACGATCTTCCTCCGGAGTGTCATCGGAGCAGCGGAAGCGGGATACAAGCCGACGAAGATCCTCGGCGTCCAGCCACAGTGGGACACGTCCTCTCGCCCTCTCGGCTTCGGGATCCGTCGGCTTGATCCCAGGCATGAGCCGCAGCCCAGCCGTGCCCATTGCGTGCCCGGTTCGATGGGACGCGGCGGGGACTCATGGGTGGTGCCGTAACCGGGATCACACTGCGTAGTAGACGGCCGGTCGACTATCCTGCTTCCGGTAGGCCGAACAGGCTCGGGAGCAACGCATCGAGATCAAGCGGACCGGCCGCCGAACCGCCGAACCGCGGGGCGTACGGCCCTCACAGACAGGGAGATACCACATATGCGTGTCGAAATCTGGGCCGATATCGCCTGCCCGTGGTGCTACATCGGCAGGGCACGCTTCACCCAAGGGCTCGCCGGCTTCGCGCACCGTGATCAGGTTGAGGTGGTTCACCGGTCATTCGAGCTGAACCCCGAGGCTGAGAACGGCACCGTCCCGATCATCGACGCGGTCGCTGCACAATACGGGCGCACCCGAGAACAGCAGATCGCCAGAGAAGAGCAGGCTGCGGCCATGGCGCAATCCTTGGGGCTGGGCTACCTCGTCGGAGGACGTCTCTTCGGAAACACCTTCGACGTTCACCGTCTCCTTCATTTCGCCAAGACCCGCAGCCTTCAGGTCGAGTTGATGGATCTCGCCTTCCAAGTGAACTTCGCGGACAAACGCTCGGTGTACGACAAGGAGACTTTGGTCGGTTTGGCCGTCGAGGTGGGCCTGAACGAAGCCGAGGTCCGAGCAGTACTCGACGATCCGGATGCGTACGCCGCGGAAGTGCGGGCCGACGAGCGGTTGGCCGCTGAACTGGGCGCACGTGGCGTACCCTTCTTCGTCCTCAACCGGCAATACGGGGTCAGCGGCGTCCAATCGGCCGAGTCATACACCCGGGCACTGGAGCAGGCCTGGGCGGCCCGTTAGACGACCAGGTCAGGTACGTGGAGCAACGACCAGGCTTCCAAGACAGCGCCGCACCACTACCGCACGTTCCGTAGGAGACCCCATGAGTAGGACATTCCTCATCACCGGCGTAAGTAGCGGCCTTGGGCGGGCCTTCGCCCAGGAAGCGCTGGCCGCCGGAGACCTCGTGGTCGGCACAGTCCGCAATCCAGAGCAGATCGGCGCGTTCGAGGCCCTGGCATCCGGGCGCGCCGTCGCCAAGTTGCTGGACGTGACCGACGATGACGCCGTCGCGGCGGTGGTGGACGACGTCGAGCGGACCGTCGGTCCCATCGATGCGCTGATCAGCAACGCCGGGTACGGCTTGGAGGGCACCGTCGAGGAGTCCGGCATGGACGACCTTCGTCGGCAGTTCGACGTCAACGTGTTCGGCAGCGTCGCCGTCATCAAGGCCGTGCTGCCCCATATGCGGCGGCGGCGCAGCGGCCGCATCGTCACGGTGTCGTCCATGGCGGGGCTGACGGCGCTGCCTGGAGTGGCCTTCTACGGCGCCAGCAAGTTCGCCATGGAAGGCATCGCCGCTTCGCTGGCTCAGGAAGTCGCCGGCTTCGGCATCCATGTGACCTCCCTGGCGCTCGGCTCATTCCGTACGGACTGGGCCGGCCGCTCGATGGTCCGCGTTCCGCGCACCGTGCCGGACTACGACGCCGTGTTCGGCCCGATCCGGGCCGCCCGGCAGACAAAAGACGGCAAGCAGGCCGGCGACCCCGCACGCGCCGCGAAGGCCCTCCTCCAGGTCCTCGACAGCGACAAGCCGCCCGTCCATCTCGTGCTCGGCAGCGACGCCGTGCGCCTGGTCGAGCAGGGGCAGCGGCAGTTGGCCGACGACCTGGCCGCATGGTCCGAGCTGTCGGCCTCCACCGACTTCCCCACCGACGACTGACCGCCTCCGACCCGCCGGCCCTCGCCGGCCGGCCCCGGGCCACAACGACACGAACCGCACCGGCAATTGGAGTTACCCGTGTCCGCATCCACCTCCCCTACCTCCCCTACACCCGTCGGCTTCTGGTTCGACCCCGTGTGCCCGTGGACCTGGCTCACCTCCCGCTGGATGCTGGAAGTCGCCAGGACCCGGCCCGTCGAGGTGTCCTGGCACGTCATGAGCCTGTCCGTCCTGAACGAGAACCGGCTGGATGAACTCCCTGAGCGCATCCGCGTGCTGATGGGCGAAGCTTGGGCACCGGTACGCGTCCTGACTGCCGCCGCCCTCAGACACGGGCCCGAGGTACTCGAACCCCTATACACCGCCCTCGGCACCCGCTATCACCTGCAGCAGCAGCCCAAGGACCGGGCCACGCTGGAAGCCTCCCTGCGGGAGACCGGACTGCCGGTGGATCTGGCCGACATCGGTGCCACGGACCGTTACGACGACGAGCTGCGGGCATCCCACCGCCGAGGAATCACCCTGGTCGGCCAGGACGTCGGCAGCCCGATCATCAGCGTCCCCGGTCCGGACGCGGGCAGCGACCCCATCGCCTTCTTCGGCCCCGTCGTGACCCCAGCCCCCAAAGGCGAGGACGCCGCCCGGCTCTGGGACGGCGTGCTCGCCGTCGCCTCCACGCCGGGTTTCTACGAGATCAAGCGCACGCGCACCAGCGGGCCCGATTTCAGCTGAGCCGCAGGCACACGCGTAGGGCTGATCGACGCCCACACCTTCCGGGCGGCCCCTGACCGGCCTCACCTCACTAGGTGTCGTGCAGCAGGGTGTCGAAGTCGCGGACGATACCGGGCGGTGTTGTCGAGGTGTAGGTACAACGGAAGGCGCGGGTGCGCTCGCCGACGCGCCCGGACCGCAGCCGCATCCCGTCGTGGACGGCGGGGTGGCGAGGGCATACGCGGAGTCGATGCGGCCGGGGGTCACCGGTCAGGCGCGTGTGCGCCTTGAAGACGGCCCACCAGTCCTGGCGCACGGCGTCGAAGCGACGGTGACGGTGGGCGGCGCCGGCCGGACCACAGCGGTTCACCCCCCAGGGCCGTTCACCCCGCCGGGGGGGCGGGGATGTCCTGCTCGGTCCAGATGCATTTGCCGTCGCGGAGGTATCGGGCGCCCCAGCGTCTGGAGAGGGCGGCGACGAGTTGCAGGCCGCGGCCGCCCTCGTCGGTGTAGGCGGCGTGGCGGATGCGCGGGGTGCTGAGGCTGCCGTCATAGACCTCGCAGGTCAGGGAGCGGCTGCGCAGCAGGCGCAGCCGGATGGGGCCCTTGGCGTGCCGGATCACGTTGCCGATCAGCTCGCTGGCCAGCAGCTCGGTGGTGATCGCGAGATCGTCCAGTCCCCAGGCGGCCAGTTGCTGGCGGACGAATTCGCGGGCCTGTCCGGCCGCGCGGGGATCGTCCGGGAGGATGCAGCAGGCGACATCACCGGCGTCGACGGCCCGCGTGTGGGCGATCAGCAGCGCTGCGTCGTCGTTCGTCTGGCCATGGTCGGGCAGCAGGGCCGAGACCACCGTGTCGCACAGGTCGTCGAGGTGTTGGACGTCGTCGGCCTCGTCTCGCACCGTGAAGGTGGGCATCGCATTCTGGGCGAGGATCTGTTGCAGTCGGGCCAGTCCTTGGTCGACGTCCTGGGTGGCGGATTCGACGAGCCCGTCGGTGCACAGGACCAGCAGGCTCTCCTCGGGCAGAAGCAGTTGGTGCGTTTCGAACGGTGGCTCGGCGGCCCCGAGCGGCGGGTCGGCGGCCAGGTCGGGCCTGTGGACGGTGCCATCGGGATGGACGATGACCGGCGGGAGATGACCGGCCAGGGAGAACGAGCATATCCGGGTGATCGGGTCGAAGACGGCGTACAGGCAGGTGGCGTAGCAGTCCTCACCCAGGTCGCTGACCAGGTCATTGAGGTGGCTGAGTAGCTCGGCAGGGGGTATGTCCAGGTCGGCGAGGGTACGCACCGCGGTACGCAGCTGGCCCATGGTGGCCGCTTGGGGAATGCCGTGTCCCATCACGTCGCCGATCACCATGGCGACTCTGTCCGCGGACAGCGGGATCACGTCGTACCAGTCGCCACCGACGTGCTCGCCCCGGCCCGCGGGCAGGTAGCGTGCGGCCGCGCAGGCGGCAGGCAGGCAGGGCAGCGTCCGGGGAAGCAAGCCACGCTGCAGCTCCTGTGCCCGGGCGTGCTCCACGTCGTACAACCGGGCCCGCTCCAGCGACTGGCCGGCCAGACCGCTCACCGCGGTCAGCAGCGTGCGCTCCTCGTCGCTGAAGGATCGCGGCTGGGCGAAAGACACCAAAAACATGCCGATGGAGTGCCCGGAGGCGATCATGGGCAGGAACGCCCACGCGTTCTTCTGGGCCGGTGACGGAATATGCTGCAGCGCTGGATAGCGCTGGCAGTACTCTGCGGCTGATTCGATGAACCGGGGAGTACGCGATCCCAGCACGTCGGTGGCCACGGGGTAGTCGGCTATCGGGATCCCGTCGAGCAGACTGAGGAATTCCTGTGTGTATCCGGCGGAGCCGACCACACGCTGTCGGCCGCCTTCGAAGACCCAGAATATGAGCCCGTCGGCACCAAATGGCGGCAGGACGTGCGCCGCGACGGCCTGTACGACTTCCTGAGAGGTCAGGGCCTCGGCGAGTGCCGAGGTCAGCTTGCCCATTCGGACCGTCTGCTCAGAGCCGGCCGCCGAACCACGGACGGGCAGCCTGCCAGGCAGGTCCTCCAGGCACGCTGCGGCCCATCCCGCCACCGAATGCAGAAAAGATCGCTGCACCTCATCCGGCTCGCCGGCCCCTGCCATGATCACGGACAGCACACCTATCGGGCCATCGGCACCGGGAAGGGGCACCGCTGCCGTGCCGACTCCCCCGATGCCCAGGCTGTCCCCGCCCACCCAGGCATAGTCACCGCGCCGCAGGGCGCGTGCGGGCGCCACGTCCTGCTCGACGGAGAGATCCGCCCACGCCGCGGCGCTCCCCGCGGCCAACCCGCTGGCCGCAACCAGGTGCAACCGGCGAGCAGCAGGATCGCACCAGTGCAGGAACGCGCCCCGGCCGTCCACGCACTCCGTGGCCTTGAGAGCCAGCGTCAACGTCTCCGCGCCTCGCAAAGCTTTGTACGAGGCGGCCGGAATGCCCGGCCCTGACTGCTGGGGGTGACTCCCGGCTTTGGCTGTCGCAGGTGCCAACTCGACTCCTACTCACTCCTGGGTCACGGATCTGCACGTCGGCGACGGCAGCCCCACAAATCAGGCAAGCACACCTAAACACTACCTTGGCGCCGGTCCACATTCGTGCGGGTGCGTTTCCCCTAGAGTGACCTCACGGTTGGTGATCACGCTACGGTGGCGAAGTTCTGCGCCAGTGAGAATCCAAGGGCAGTCCAGTAAGAAGGCGGCGGGAGCCAGTGGTGGAGGTGGCCGCACAGGAGCCCGGCGAGTGGACGCACAGGGTGGGGGGACATGCTTGCGCTGCTGGGCCTGCAGGAGGCGACGCAACTGTTCGGCCTGTCCAGCCAGCAGAACCTGTCGGCGGTGGTGCGGCAGGGCCGGTTCGCGTCGGCGGACTACCGGCTGTCGGGGTCGCCGCTGTGGCTGCTGGACACGCTCATCGAGGCCGCTCCCGACATCCGGGCGAAGTCCCGCACCGTGGTGTGGGCGATCGTGCCGCAGGTCGAGGCGGCGCTGCGGCAGGGCCGCTACACCGGCCCCGGCTCTGTGATCGTCCCCCGTGGGCCTGCCGCAGCGAAGGCCCGCTGACCTGATCCTATGAGGGCCGGGCCCCCTTCCCTGCTCAGCCCGGCGATACCTATCGTCCGGGTATGTACGAGCTCAGGAGGGAGGCCCTCAATGTCTGTCTACGTCGGTATCGACGTGCACCGCAAGCGGTCGCAGATCGCGGTGGTCGAGGACGGCGGCGCGGTGCGGGTGAACCGGAACGTGCCCAACGGGGTGGAGCCGGTGCTTTCGGTGATCGGTGATCTTCCGATCGGGGCGCCGGTCGCCTTCGAGGCCGCCTACGGCTGGGGATGGCTGGTGGAGCTGCTGGAGGACTACGGATTCGAGCCGCATCTGGTGCATCCGCTGCGGTGCAAGGCGATCGCCTCCGCGCGACTGAAGAACGACAAGGTGGACGCGGCCACCCTGGCCCAGTTGCCGCGCGCAGATCTGCTACCGCAAGCGTGGATCGCCCCGCTGGACGTGCGGCAGCAGCGGGTCCTGGTGCGGCACCGCTGCCAGCTGGTGCGGCTGCGCACCCTGCTGCGCAACCGCGTCCACGCCGTCCTGGCGGATCACGGCTGCGACCGGCCCGGTGGCTACTCCACCGCTCCGGGCCGGGCCTGGCTGCAGGCCCTGGATCTGCCGGATGCCTCGCGCCGCGTGGTCGACGATCTTCTGGTCCTGATGGACGCCCTCAAGGAGCCGATCGACGCCTTGGACGCACAGCTGCTCGCACAGGCGCGGGGCGACCCCAGGGTCAAGGCGCTCACCCAGCTGCCGGGGGTGGGCACGCTCACCGCCCTGGTCATGGTCGCCGAGATCGGCGACGTCACCCGCTTCCCGTCCGCGCGCAAGCTCACCGCCTGGGCCGGGCTGACGCCTACCGTCCGGGGATCGGATCTCACCGTCAGGCACGGGCACATCTCCAAGCAAGGCTCGGACTGGCTGCGGTGGATCTTGTGCGAGGCCACCCAGACCGCGAAGCGGTCGCCGGACTTCTCCGTCGCCTACCAGCGCCTCGCTCATCGCCGGGGCAAGAAGATCGCCACCACCGCGGTGGCCCGCCGCCTGCTGGCTCGCGCCTACCACGTCCTGCGCGAGGTTGGATCCACCCAGCTTCAGAGGCGCCGATGACTCCAGCAGACGACAATCGCCGCAGACGGTCGCAGACCCCGGGTGAGCTCGCCTTTCCGCATGAGACGGCCCAACGGCCGC
Source organism: Streptomyces sp. CA-106110 (assembly GCF_050936285.1). NCBI lineage: Bacteria > Bacillati > Actinomycetota > Actinomycetes > Kitasatosporales > Streptomycetaceae > Streptomyces > Streptomyces sp. CA-106110. The sequence continues at coordinate 402,477 of NZ_JBNJNB010000001.1, forward strand.
GCTCGATGACCTGATTGAGCAGCCCGGATCCCCGCATCACGATCATGGCGCCGAGCGCCGGCCCGGTGCCGGATGGGTGCCTGTGAGGCCACTCCGCCGGTCAGGACCCGCCGGGGATGTCAACGACCGTACCTGTGAATATCCGTGACGCTTCCTCGCCCTCATTCTCGACCGCCGCTCGTCGGCCTCCAGCTCGTTCGTCCTCGCCCCGATCATCCCTCGCGGGGCTCCAGGAGCTCCAACTGGACCCCTCCCACGCGGCGGGCTCACAGACGAACACGAAGAAGCCCAACAAGGAAAACGCCCCTGCTTCGACCAGGAAGCCGCAGGCGAGAGCCATCTACGCCCTTGACAGGCCCGGCCCTCATGGGTGCGGAAAGTACCTGGACACACCCCCAGCACGGCTAGAATAAGAGCGGAGGTCGGGAGCGTGCTGATGTTCTTCGCTCGGAGGAACAATGCACGCCACCGCAGCCCCGGCCCGGTCGTCGACCGCCGGGCGCGGGTTTCGAGCAAGCCGCTGGTTGATCTGTCAGACCGTTCATGAAAGATGTGCCCCACCATTGGATCGGTGCCGGCACATCCGGGGTGTCGTGCCCGTCTATCAGCAGCAAGTGCTCGACCTGGGCGACGGAATCCAGCCTGTCCAGCTGCCCGCCATCTCCCCCGGCCAGTCCATCCAGGAGCGGGTCGAGGTGTTCCACGCCCTCAACCCGTGGGTGCTGCGGCACCTGGAGGCGCCGGCCGCCGACTGCGTCACCAAGGGCTTCAAACGCGTCGGCATCGGGATGCTCTTCGAGCTACTGCGCTGGCGCTGGCGGTGCCGCCACCTTGGCCACGCCGACCATGGCATCCCGAGTCACCAGTTGGACGAGTTCCTCCTCGGTCAGCTGCTCGGTGCCGGCTGGTCGTTCGGGCAGTACCAGCCAGCGCGTCTCGCTGGTGGAGTCGCGGACGGTGATCTGTACGTCGTCGTCGAGTTCGAGGCCCATCTCGGACAGGAGCGTGCGGGGCTCCTTGACCACGCGTGCTCGGTAGGCGGGGTCCTTGTACCAGGTCGGGGGCAGGCCGAGCACGGACCAGGGGTAGCACGAGCACAGTGTGCAGACCACGACGTTGTGGGTGGTGGGAGTGTTCTCCACGACGTTGATGTGCCAGCCCATGGCGCCGGAGAACCCCAGCGCCTCGATCGCTGCGGTGCCGTCCTCCAGCAGCCACTGCCGGTAGTCGGGGTCCGTCCATGCCTTGGCGACGACCTTGGCCCCGTTGAGCGGGCCGACGTTGGTCTCGTAGGTGGTGATGATCCCGTCGACGGCTTTCGGGTCGATCAGGCGGCGCTCGGTGAGCAGCTGCTCGAGGGCTTCGACCCGCAGGGCCGTGGGAAGACTCTCACCCGATGGTTTGGTGGCGGTCATGAGGTGGCCTCCAGATAGCTTTCGTACATTTCCAGGGTGACGGCGAAGGCTTCGGCGTCTGCGCCCCACAGCTCACGCGAGTCGAATCGCACCGAATAGACGTGCTGCGGGTTCTCGCCCAGGAAGTGGGCGTTGGTGTCCGGCAGCACGTGTGCGGGCTGGATGAGATCCACCACTCCGATGTGGCCCCGCACGTAGCCCGGCAGTCGGGTGTGCCCGGGCACGGACACGTTCTTGGCACGCACCCGCTCGCCGACGGCGAAGGCCGGCGGGACGTCCAGCGTGCGCAGCGGGCCCTCGGCGGTCGGTGCGTAGTCGGGCCGGGCGGGCTCGGGCACCGGCGGCTCCTGCACGTGCTCACCGCGGAGGTTGCGGGCACGGGCCTCGACCGCGCCCGGCGCCAGGATCGCGCTGTCCGTCAGGAGCAGTTCCCCGCCGTTCAGCCAGCGTCCGAAGTAGCCCTCGTCCAGGTAGGCGGCCCGGTCCAGGCGCTCCAGCGAGTGCAGGGCCCCGGCGTTTGCCTCGGATGTCTGGTTGATCATGTGATGCCGTAGAGGGCGAGGACGCGGTGGCGTTCGGTGTGGGCTCGGCGTCCGGCGGCGGTGTTGACGTACCCGGCGAGTTTGAGTGCACTGCGGATCAGGTCGCGGACGGCGGCGAGCACGGCTGGCGTATTGCGGGTCCTGACCTGGGACTTGTCCTCACTGAAGACGACATCACGCACCCAGTGGACGGTGTTCTCCACGGTCCAGTGCCCGCGAGCCCAGGCGGCGATCTCGGCGGCAGATGCCTGCTCAGCGGGCAGATCGGTGATGGCGTAGACGGTCTCGCTGGACCACTTCTTCGCTCCGTAGAGGCGGCGCCTGCGCTGAATGCGCAGGACTTGACGGGCGTTGGGGAAGAGCAGGCCGTCGACGGTGACGACCTGTACGTGGCGCTGCTCGTGGCGGCCGTGGCCGCGGGTGTCGTCACGGTGGATCACGGGGACCTCTTTCCAGGGCAGCCGGTGGAGTTGGCGGGCCTGACCGCGCTGGTTGTTCTTGATCGTGAGGAGGTAGTGGGCGCCGCGTTCGTGCAGGTAGGCGGCGTGGGCGTGCTGGGCGTGGAGAGCATCGGCGGTGATGACCGCGCCGGCGAGTTCCACGTCGTCGATCTGGTCGAGCAGGGGTGCGAACTCGGGGATTTCGTTCGTCTTCGCGCCGATCTCGCGGGAGGCCAGGGTGATGCCGTCGCCGTGGCGGACCGCGGAGAGCACGAAGACCCGGCTGCCGTCAGGGCGCCTGGCACCGCGCAGGCATTTGCCGTCCACCGCGATCGCCCGGCGCCTTTGACGCACCGGATCGGTCTGGGCGGCAGCCTGGTGGGCCCGGCGCTGTTCGCGTTCCGGGCCGCCGTCCGGCATCAGCAGCGCGGGATGCGCGCGCTCGTCGGAGAGCAGGGACGTCAGGTAGGCGAACCCGGCCGCGCTGAGTTCGGCCGGATCAAGGCGCCCCAGCACGCTGCGCAGGGTCTTCTCGCTCGGCACCCGGTAACGGCCCAGGAGCGGGTGGTAGGGCAGGCCGAAGGCGGCCAGTTCCTCGGGGGCCGCACGCCGGCACCACTCCGCTGCCGCAGTGATCGAGTCGTGGCCCGCGGGCATCATCGCGCAGACCACCAGGGCCAGCAGGGAGGAAAGCCGGTAACGCACACCGCTGGCTCCGCGCGGATCGGTGAGTGACTCGAACTCCGCGACCAGGCTGCCGACTTGATCCCGGGCGGCACCCTCACGCAGATCTGGCAGGCGGGGTGCGGGGCAGACAGGAGCAGGGATGGGGGATGATGGTGGGACGAACACGGCACCTTCGTGGATCTTGAAGCGTAGAGAACTCCATGATCCACAGGGGCCGTGTTCGCCTGCTTCCGGGGCCCGCCGCCGACGTCAACCGACCCAAGGTCGGACGAGCCGGGCAAACGCCGGGGCCCTGCCAGCGAGTGGCGGAAGGCGTCCACGTTGGCCCCGGCGGCCCGTATGGACAAAAGCGCCAGGGCGAATGCGCGGCCGTGCCAGGGCTCCGCGAATACGGGTTCGTCCTTTCTCGGGGGGTGCACCAGGCCCCACCCTGATGTGCCGCCCATGTCGGCAATACCGTCCATGACATCACCCCTACATATGCGGAACAGCAGACTTATCTGTGTCAACGTGAGATGGCTGAGGCTTTCGCGGCACCGACGGTGGGGACCCGACTGGTGCCGTCCCGTCTCTACTCGGCCCAGGACGTGAAACCGGTCTGGAAGACTGCTTCGAGCGACGCGCGCAGCCGGGCCGCCCGGCCCGGCCGCCCGGCCTCCGCGAAGCTCTCCTCGAACCGGGTCTGCGTCCCTTGCCACAGCGGCGTCGCCGCTTCCATGCGGGACAGGCCGTCCGGCGTGAGTCCGATGATCCGTGCGCGGCGGTTGGCGGCGGAGGGTTCGATGGCCACCAGGCCCTCTCGGACAAACCGCGGTCCCCCTCACGCCGGCCCTCGGTCGGCCGCCGTCCCGCACCGGCCCGGCGATCACTGTGCGCATGGCGGGCTCGGGCTGTCGGCGAAGGCTCTGCCGATCGGTCCGGAGCGCCCACTGGATGAGACCATGCTGCCGCGTCCGGGCAGGTCCCGCAGGACGGCCGTCCGTCCACGGCACGGATCCCGCAGCCGCTGTCTCAGGACTCGTCGGCGAGGAAGTGCTCGGCCAGGGGGGTGCCGGCGAACTTCTTGTGCATCTCACGAGAGAAGAGCAGCATCGCGTTGCGCGGGCGGTGGTTCACGACGAGCGTCTCGCATTCGCCTGCGGCATTGCGGGCGACCGTGACGACGACGTGGAGGGTCTCGCCCTTCACCCGGGTGGTGTATTCCTCGATGAAGCCGTCGTTGCCGTAGTCGCCGGTGTAGGTGAAGTCCTGGAACTCGTACAGCTCACGGGCGGCGGTCACCACCGAGTGGACGGCCTCGGGACCCTGGATGGGGCCGTTGTCGATGAACGAGCCGTTCCCGGTCACGTTGTCGGCCAGCTTGTCCAGCCACCACGGGTAGTAGCTGAGACCCTCGCTCTTGCCGTCTTCCGTGTTCGACATGATGTTTCTCCTTCAATGATCTCCGGCCGCAGGCCGGACGCGGGGGGCTTGCCGTGTCAGGTGATCCCCAAGCCGGCGATTACGAGCATATACTCCTATCAGCTCGGATTGCGGCGTGACAACCGACACCCTCAGGCCTGGCCCAGAAGATCACCGGCGCCGTTCCCGACGCCGCCACACCGTTCCACGGCATCGGCATCCCGGGCACCGATCGGGTCTGCCTCACAGTACCGTCCGGTCTGCGCACCACTCAGTGGTGCGCAGACCGGCCGTGCAGGCCCGGACCGCATCCACCGGATGCTGAAACAGTCAACGTCGACTCAACGAATACAGACAGCGGTGCCAACAAGCCGTCATGTGCGACATGTGCAATCCGGGAGTGCGTGCCTTCACCTGGCCTGCTTGGAAGGCCTCGCCAGAGGTTCTCCGTCGACGCACAGATCAACGCGCTCGTTGAGGAATTCGACCATATCGGCGATGCGGTTGGCCTGAACGTCGGTGGGTCGTAGGCCCATGCGAGGTAATAACGCATCGGCAGCCCGGTCTCGAACAGTTTGACGCAGCGCGGCGCTTCCGCCGGCACGACCGCTTCCAGTGCCACGCGGACGTTGCTGGAGGAGCGCAGCGCGTCCACGCGGGAATAGGGACTCCTGGGGTGGACGAAGGCCAGCTCGTCCGCTTCGAACCAGGAGTCCAGTGCCTCCCACTCGAAGCGGACGGTTCCGTGCAAGGCCTCGGGAGCACCGTCCTCCCACACCCGCGCCGCACCCTGGGGACGGGCTCGACATGCCCGACTGGCGCGATCAGACTCGGGTGCTGCACCTTCTCCATCGTGAGTACCTAGATCAGCCGTAGGCGCTCGGCAGAGGAAGGGGCGCGGACCGGTGGTCAATCGGCATGGACACCGCGAAGCAGGCCGGTGGACTGACCCACCTCGATGAGGTAGCTGTCGGGATCGCGCAGGTAGCAGCGCAGTTCCGAACCGCGGTCGAGGGGTTCGGTGAGGAAGTGGGCGCCCTTGGCGACCGCGTGGGCGTGGAAGGCGGCCATGTCCGCGACGCGGACATTGAGAAAGCTCGACACCCGCTCGGTGCTCTGGGGCGCCTCGAGGGTGACGCCGGGTTTGTCGGGGGTTGGGCCACCCCCGGGATTCATGATGATCCAGCTGTTGGCCACCTTCACGATCGCCGGGTTCTCCTCCATCACGACCTCGCCGCCGAACACGTCGGCGTAGAAGCGCCGTGATCTCTCCACGTCGCGCACGGTCAGGAAGTGCGTGACAAGGAGCCCTTGTTGCGGGGCGGGCAGATCATCGTGAGCCGTCATGGTCCGTCATCCTCACTGTGCAGGGTGGGAAGGTGGCGCCGGTCGCGAGCAGGACCGACCCCTCCGTCTGATTCGTGCCGTCGTTGAACGTCTGATCGCAGACGCGGATCCCCCGCGCGGCGCCCGGCGCGATACCCGCCCGAGTCACCGGCCCGTACCCCGTGGCCGCGCCGACATCCTCGGCCGTGCCTTGAGGCTCTGCCGGTGACAGGGGTGATCTCATTGAGGACCGGGCCGTCGGCTGCTGCGATACGAGAGGGGAATCTGCCTGTTACTCCACAAAGTACGAGTCTTGCTCATCGAAGAACCTGGCGCGTTCCTCATCCGTGGCATGTGCCATCCGTGAAAGCCCCTCAAAATACTCTTCACGCGGTGCCCCGGGTGTAAAGAGCAGAAGCATTTCGGCCGGCGCATCGGAGTCGTTGCGGAAGGCATGCAGCCCGCCCTGCGGTACATGCAGAAAGTCGCCCTGTTGAGCGTCGATCCACTGTGCGCCGTCAAAAAGTCGAACGGTGCCGTTGAGGATGAAGAAGGACTCCGAGATCGTCTTGTGGAAATGAGTTTTGGGGCCGCCCGCCCTTGCGCTCATCTCCACTCGGTAGAGTCCGAATTCGCCTCGCGTGGTGGTTGTGGTCGCCAAGTAGTGGATGGCGTCCCTGCCTGCTGTTCCGACATTCGGTGGGGTGCTCGACGGCCGGAAGTTCGCGCTGATCTCGCCGTCATCGCCCGTGTACACCTGCTTCGGGTACGACATGCAAACCATCTCCCTAAGTTAGATGCGCAACGACGTGTTGCAGGGGGCATGCGCGGACCGCTGCGGTGGCTGCAAACCGACGGCTGCCCTCGAGCCCCCTTTGGGCATGCCGTAACAGAAGAGACCGATCACCCACGGCACATGTGACACCTGGACGGCGACGCGTAGGTCAGCGGTGCCGGATCCGGGGCATGCGGGCTCGGATCACGTTCGGGACGAAGAGGTCGCCATCGAAGGAGGGTCCCTCCAGGCGGCCCGTTTGATACGTGCATCCTGGGCCTCACCCGCCCTACCTGCCGCTGCCCGCGGCCGCCCTCGACGCGGACACCGCCTGGCAGTTCGCCGACGTCATCGACAAAGCCCGAGCCGTGCCGGTGACGCTCATCGCCCCGGCAAGCTCCGCCGCGGCGCACTTCCCCCACGTCGACGTCCTCAACGTCTCGCTCGATGAGCCGCAGCCACTGGAGTTGGTTGAGGCCGCCATCACGGTGCAGCGCCTCGACCACGCGGCCTACGAGCAGATCACCACCGCGCTTGCCGTCACAGGACAGCCCGCCGAACCCGCCCAGCGCCCTTGGCAGAAAGTGCCCCACGAGCCCGATGTCCGCACGCCGACCGCACCCGGCGATCCGGAAGACCCAGCAGCCCACGGTGATGGCAGCAGCTCGGCCCGCACGTCCGGCGTGGCCAGAGGGGACACGGACGAGATGGCGATGTTCCCCACCCTGCTGGCCGCTTCCACCCACCCGGCCGCAGCAGGCGTGCATTCTCTGGGGCCAGCCTCCGCGACGTTTCACCGACTGTCGCCGCGGTCGGCTCTACGAGGTGCTTGATCTTGCCGTGGCACTGCTCGACCCGAGATCGGCGGCCACCACTGGTCGCATACCCCTCCACGTACGGAGTGGCTTTGGGCGGGGTTTCAATGACCCAGTCACGCGCCCCTGCCGAGGGCTTGGTGCACTATTTTGGAAGACGCCGTATGCGGGTGACCGCTGACCTGGCGACTCCCTGACCTGGTCCGGAGCGAGGTTGGCGCCGCTGCTCCCCGTGAGTCCCCGCTACGTCCCGCCGGGACGGGCACGCGACAGGCACGGACCAAAAGAGTGGTAGCCGTGAGCGAGGCGACCCCCGAGTAGCCGTTGCCGGACCTCCTTCATGATCGCCGTTTCGGACACGGGAATGCGTGCAGCACCGCTGGCACCGCCGTCGCATCGATGGCCACGATCATTCCGAGTCGAGGTCAAGGAGTGGTCATGCATTGGGGGCGGCAGCATGACGGGGCGTATCATTTGGGCGGTTTAACAAGACACCTCGTTCGGTGAGGCGTCTTCACGGACACAGGCCACTGATCCCACCCGTCGAGAGACGCTCCGGATCAGGACAGGTCTCCCCGGCACAAGGGGTGACCCCAGGTGGCTTCCCTGAGAGGGATTACGCCGTGGAGTGCCAAAGCTCTGACGAGTTGGGGTGTGCCGGGTCCTCAACCCTGGCTCCCCCTTGCCGCGCGGTCACGAGTAGGTGGCCGAGACCGGGAGGAGGCGAGATGGACAGTAGTCCGGGCCATAGTCGGCCCTCCTTCGCGTTGTCCTCGCCGTCCTTCTGCGGCTTGCGGCAGCCCGTTCTCCTCTGACCTGCCCGGTTCCGCAACCGGTCACCAGCCAACGACACCACTCTGCCAAGCCGTTCATTGGCGTGCGCCGGGTGTGCCTACCGTTGTCGGGCGGAGGAAGCTCGCTGCCGTGGGCAGCCCGGTGCCCCGTCGAAGCGGGGCAAGGGGGTGTTTATTTTGGCTGGCCACACTCTGCTCATGTCGACATCAGCCCGTCTGCGTGACCGCCGGGTCACCCTGGAGCGCCGTGCCACCGCCTCCAAGGCGGTCCGTATCTCACTGGTCTCGCTGGCCGGGCTGATCGGTGGCCCGGTCACCAACCAGTCCGGTGAGGAGGTCGGCCGCGTCGTAGACGTGGTCGCCCGCCTGTACGGGCCGGAGCCCTATCCGCCGGTCACCGGACTGATCCTGCGCATCGGGCGGCGGCAAACCTTCCTGGCGTCAGACACCATTGGCAAGATCCATGCCGGACACGTGCGGCTGCGCACCGCTCGGGTAGATCTGCGCGACTTTGCCCGGCGTCCCGGCGAGGTACTGCTAGGCAACGACGTCCTCGATCACCAGCTCGTGGACGTCGACGGCGTTCAGGTCACCCGCGCCGCCGACCTTTACCTGGCGCCGTTGGTGGACCGCGTGGTGCTGGTCGGGGTGGACGTATCACTTCCCACCCTGCTTCGTCGGCTCGGCCCGCGCCGCTGGCAGGCGAGGCCGACCCCGGAGCGGGTGCTGGACTGGCAGGCGGTGGCCCCGTTCGCCGAGCAGGCCGTCGATGGACCGCCGGAGGTGCGACTGCGTGCGTCCCGGGCCGCGCTGCACCGGCTGCGCCCGGCCGACCTGGCCGACATCCTCGAAGACCTCGGCCGCGCCGAGCGGCAGCAGCTACTGGGCTGGCTGGAGCCGGAGCAGGCCGCCGACGCGCTGGAGGAGATGGAACCGGCTGAACTGGAGAATCTGCTGCGTGAGGCCCAGCCCGACCACGCCGCTCGGCTGGTCGACGAGATGGAGCCGGATGAGGCCACCGACGCTCTGCGCGACCTCACCCCCGAGGAGCGCGAGAACCTGCTGGGTCGTATGCCGACCGGAGAAGCGGCGGAACTGCGCCGGCTGCTGACCCACCGGGAGGGCACCGCGGGCGGTGCCATGACCACAGTGCTGGTCACGGCCCACCGGGACGAGATCGTCGCCAAGGTGCGCGGCCGCCTGGCCGAACAGGCCGAGCACCGCACTGAGATCGACGCCGTTGCCGTCGTGGACGACAAGGACCGGCTGGTGTGCGACATCGGTCTGTTCGACCTGGCAGTTGCCGAGGACTCAGCCCTGGTGGCGGACTTGGTGGCCTGGTTGGCCCAGTTCGGGTCGCCCGTCACCGTCCGCCCGGACACTCCGCTGGCCGAGGCCGCAGACCAGCTCGTTGACGCCCGGGCCTCCTCGCTGCTGGTCGTCGACGGCACGGACCGCCCGATTGGCCGGATCCTGGCCGACGACCTGATCGACGCGATGCTGCCCGAACGCGGGCGCGTGCACTTCCGGAGGTTCCTGCAGTGACCCGCGACGTCGACACCACCACCGCGGCTGCTTCGCCCACGATCGGCGCGGCCCCTGCCCGCCGCACCGGCTGGCGGCGCATCACGATGGTCGCCGCGATCGCGGGTCCTGGCCTGGTCGCCGCGAACGCCGGCAACGACGCCGCAGGTATCGCCACCTACGCCTCGGCGGGCTCCCAGTTCACCTACGGCACCCTGTTCTTCATGGTGCTGGTCACCATCGCCCTGGTGATGGTGCAGGAGATGGCCGTCCGCCTTGGCGCCCACACCGGCAAAGGCCTCGGCGCCCTGATCCGCGAACAGTTCAGTCTTCGCCTGACCGCACTCGCCGTCTTCTGCCTCCTGCTGGCCAACACCGGCCTGGTCGTCAGCGAGTTCGCCGGCATCGGCGCTGCCTTCGAACTCCTCGGCGTACCCAAGTGGGCGGTCATCCCGCCGGCCGCGATCCTGTTGTGGGCGCTGGTTCTGTTCGGCTCCTACCACTGGGCCGAACGCATCTTCTTGATCATGTCGCTGGCCTTCTTCGCCTACCCCATCGCGATGATCCTCGGCCACCCCGACTGGGGTGCCGTAGGCCACCACCTGATCGTCCCGCACATCGAGCCGAACAAGGACTTCATCCTGCTCGCGGTCGCACTGATCGGTACGACCGTCAGCCCATACATGCAGTTCTACGCGGCCGCCGGCGTCGTGGACCGTGGCGCCAAGCCCGCCGACTACCCGCTGATCCGCGCCGACGCCATCCTGGGCGCCGTATTCGCCTGCGTCATCAGCCTGACCATCATCATCGCCACCGCCTCCGCCGTCGGCGGCAGCGGTCCCCTGGACTCCGCCGCCCAGGCGGCTGAGGCACTCAAGCCGGTTGCCGGGCAGAACGCAGAGCTGTTGTTCGCCCTCGGCCTGATCGGCGCCTCCGCGCTGGCGGGCGCCGTCGTCCCGCTCTCCGCCAGCTACGCCATAGGAGAGGCCGCCGGCGTGGAACGCTCCGTCTCCCGCAGCTTCCGCGACGCCCCGCTCTTTCTGGGCCTGTTCACCGTCCAGATCGTGCTGGGTGCCACGGTGGCGATGACCCCGCTGGATGTTATCCAGCTGCTGATCGGCACTCAGGTCCTCCAAGGGCTGATCAGCCCGGTCGTCCTGGTCTACCTGTTGGTTCTGACCAACCGTCGGTCGCTCCTCGGGGAGGCTGCCAACGGATCGCGCTACCGCATTGCCGCGACTGTCGTGGTCATTGGCGTCGCGGGTATGTCCACAATCCTGCTCGTACAGACGATCCTGGGCTGGTTCGGTCTCGGCTGAACCCGGCATTTCACTCCACCACGCAACGACTCGTCGCCTGGGCTACCGGGGACAGCCCTGCTGTTCAGTGACAGGACACCGTAGGGATCGAGAGGGTCGAATTCGCGATCGGCGCCGCCGTTCCCCGTGAGAACCCGCCGCGTTCTGTCGGACCAGGCACGCGACGGGCACGGCGCCGTGATCTTGATCGCGCGATCCGTGGAGTCGCGGTGGCCGGAAGCGTGCGCTGCACGTCTACTACGCCCTTCACCGCATGTAGGTATTTTTTTTTACTAGCTTTGGGTGATTTCGTTGCCTTCGAGACTGACGGGTCGGTGGAGTGTTCGTTCCCTCGGTAGGAGGTCAGGAATGGGTCACTGGGTCTACGAGTTCTCGGGATACCCCGACATGGGGTGCTACCAACAGATTGCTAACGAGGTGGAGCCAGGCGAGGTCGTTGTGTGTGAACGTGTGGGCTGCCCAGGCATCGTGGATGGGTTCGTGCGAGAGAGCGTCGATGACGTGATGATGGTGGTCCACTTTCGATGGGTCGCCAGCGGAGACCCATTTACGGTCATGCCGGAGGTGCTGCGGGCCTGCGGACTTTCGCCGCCGCCCGACGGACGACAGCTTTGATGTGCTGCGGGAGATTTCTCCTCATGCGGCACGACTATGGCACGGCGACATCCGCTACAGGAGTTCGGCCAACTGAGCGGCCCGCCTGCCCACCTGGCCCATGGCCAGGCATGGTGAGCGTCCTGAGAGTCGCCCGTGGCAGATCCAGTGTGCTGACGTTGCCGTCAGAGTCTGCCGTCACGACCTCTTCGTCCCGAACTATCGGCCACGAGGTCATTCCGGTTCAGGAGGCTGGTCGTGTGCTCATCGGCGGCCATTGACAGCCACCCTCGGATGCGGTGGTTGATGTACTCCGCTGCTGTACAGCGACCGTGCTAAGGGCGCGCAGAGAATCAAGGTGTTGCTTCCGTGGATCTGGCTCGTTGATGTGATATGGCCATATCGCAGGAGACTCGTGATCAACTCTTTGTGAGATTAGCGGTGTTGGTTCCGCACCTGGACGAGCGTCAGCGCCGTCTGCTGATGGGAACCGAGGCCCGGATCCTGGGACACGGCGGGATCCGGGCGGTCGCGCAGGCGGCCGGGGTCAGCGAGACCACCGTCCGCAAGGGCGTCGACGAGCTGGAGGCGGGTGCGGAGCCTTCGGGACGGGTCCGCCGCCCCGGCGGCGGGCGTAAGAGGGCGGCCGAGGTGGACGAGGGGTTGCGTCCTGCGCTGTTGGCGCTGGTCGAGCCGGATATGCGTGGGGATCCGATGTCGCCGCTGCGCTGGACGACGAAGTCGACGCGCAAACTCGCCGGTGAACTCACTCGGCAGGGCCATCGCGTTTCGGCGGACACCGTCGGTGACCTGCTGCGCGAGGAGGGCTTCAGTCTGCAGGCCAACGCCAAGACGATCGAGGGCAGCCAGCATCCCGACCGCGACGCGCAGTTCCGCTACATCAACGAACAGGCCCGCGATCACCGAGACGCCGGGGATCCGGTGATCAGCGTGGACACGAAGAAGAAAGAGCTGGTCGGCGAGTACAAGAACGCTGGGCGTGAGTGGCAGCCTCAGGGCGAGCCGGTGCAGGTCAAGACGCACGACTTCCTCGACCGGCAGGGGCCGGGCAAGGCGATCCCCTACGGGATCTACGACATCACGGCGAACACCGGCTGGGTCAACGTCGGGTGCGACCACGACACCGCGGCCTTCGCGGTCGCTTCGATTGGCCGCTGGTGGCATGCCCGTGGCCGGCACGACTACCCGCATGCCGCACGGCTGCTGATCACCGCGGACGCCGGCGGCTCCAATGGCTACCGCACCCGCGCATGGAAGACCGAACTCGCAGCCCTCGCGGCCGAGACCGGCCTGCAGATCACGGTCTGCCACATGCCGCCCGGCACATCGAAATGGAACAGAGTGGAGCACCGGCTGTTCTCCCACATCTCCATGAACTGGCGCGGCAGACCGCTGACCAGCCACGACGTCATCGTGAATACCATCGCAGCCACCACCACCGGCACCGGGCTCCGGGTCGAGGCCGCACTCGACACCAACACCTACGACACCGGCATCAAAGTCACCGACGCCGAGATCGACGCCCTGGCGATGAGCAGGCACCGCTTCCACGGAGACTGGAACTACACGCTCCACCCCGCCGATGCCCCGCCCACTCCCGGCCCGAGGACGGATCCCGCGACCGTCGCCCGGCCGGCTGCAGCACCGGCTCGCATCGACGGCTCCATGCTCTGGGACCCTGAGCTGACCGGCATGACCTTCGTCGAACTGGACACCCTGCTCAACGATCTGATCCCTGCCCTGGCCGAACAGCGCGAGCGGCTCCGCCACGAGCGACGGGGCGGCGAACGACACCGAACACGCGGCGCAGGGGCCAAGGACAAGCTCTCCGACGCCGACCGGATCCTGGCCACCGTGCTCTACCAGCGCAAGATCGGCACCCATGACTTGCTTGCCCAGCTCTTCGGCGTCACCAGAAGCACCCTCACCCGCGCTGTCCAGGAAGTGCGACCCCTCCTGGCCGAGGCCGGCCACACGATCCCGCCGTCGACAGCCAGATTCCGCACCCCAACGGACCTGGCTACCCACCTCGACAGGTACGGCAACCAGCCACCAACGAAGATCAAACCAGCATGTTGATTCTCTGCGCGCCCTAACGAGTTGGTGCGCGATTGAGGTCGGGTCGTGTTGGCCTGGCGGGTTGGCTGGTGGATGATCACCGCTCGGCGGTGCGGTCGGAGACCAGGCTGGCGATGGCCAGGTGGGTCTCGTCGTAGTACTCGCGGCGTCCGATCCAGCGCTGGAGGGACCGCCACTGCTTGTGCTCGGCGTTGGCGTGCTCGACTGGAATCCGCTCGGAGGACTGCTTCTTGCGAGCGGCCTCCCAGACAGCTACTTCTTCGGGCGGGGAATCCTTCTTCGGCTTCAGTGGCGGGGCTTCGACCTGGTTGGGAAACTGTTTGGCCAGGCCTCGGTATCCGGCGTCCACCTTGGCCTTCACCTGGGGGAACTGCTCGAACAGGTCCGAGATGCCTTCGGTCTTCAGCGCGGTCTGATCGTGCATACGGCCGGGCCGGATGGCCCCGGTCCACAGGGTGCGGCCCTTCTCGTCGCTGATGACGCTGGCCTTCTTGGTGTTCTGCTTCATCTTGCCGGAGACGAACGCCCGGCGGCCGGGCTTGTTCGCCCGGGGGCGGCGTACACGGACCTCGGTACCGTCGATCCGCAGTTCCACACCGTGGGAGGCGGCGTAGGCGAAGACATCAGCCAGGGAGCGAAGCCGCAGGTCGGGGCCATCGGGGATAGCGAAACCGCGGGCGGCGAGCAGGGGGCGTACCTCGTGAACGGCGCGGGTGATCGTGGAGCGGTCCACGCCGTAGAACACGGCGAGGGCGGCGTGCGGGAGTTGGAAGCGCAGGACGACCAGGGTGGCAATGACCCGGTCGGTGAAGACCAGTTCGTGGTCGGGGCCGGCTCCTGCGGCGCGCTGCCGGTCGTGGCCTCGGCGTTCGCGCAGCCGGGACTCCTCACGGGCCGTCCACGGGTCGGCCAGCTCCACAATCAGCTTGCTTAAGCGGCGGCGCGGGATCCCCGTACAGATACGATGCCTCAAGGCCGTGCGGGCCCATCCTGACGTCACAATCATGATCGTCCCGAACGGCCGTTCGCGTACCTAGTGCAGCGCGTCGCAGGTCCTTTGCCAGTTGGGCGGCCCCCTGCTGTTACGCCTCGTAGCCGGCGAGGTGGATGAGAGCTGCCGTATCGAAGGCATCGTTGGGGTGGCCGGTGTCGGTGCCAGTGTGCAGGAGTGCCGGGGTGTAGGAGTCAGTGGCGGGCGAGTACAGAGCGAAGCCCCACTCCTCGTCCTTGCCGAGGTACTCGATGCGGCACAGCGGGATGCGCTCGTCCTGTCCGCCGCGTTGGATGATCGCGGTCAGGTAGCTGAACGAGCCGCGCCAGCGGATGTCGACCTCGGCCAGGGCGGGCCAGCGGCCCTGTTGCGCGGCGTGGTGGTCGACTGTGCCATCGACGTCGTCCTTGAGCCTGCGGGAAGGGACCGGCATGGTGCCCAGTGTGGCGCAGGCGGGCCCCGTGGCGGGACAAGGGCGAGGCGGGCGGGCCGCAGACGTGGGAGCGGCCGGACAAGGATGCAGCTGACGTGCACTCATTTTTTGTCCGCAGGAGCATAGATGGCCCACCCGGCTGCCGCGCCCTTGACGCTGTCCCGCAAGCAGGAGCGCAAACTGCGCACGATCGTGGCCAGTACGCGGGCCGGGCAGGCGGTGGTGCGGCGGGCCCGGATCGTGCTGCTGGCCACCGAGGGCCTGCCCCATACGCACATCGCCGCCCGGCTCGGGTGCAGCCTGCCCACCGTGCGTACCTGGCGCGAGCGTTTCCGCCGTCGCGGGGTGCCGGGGCTGTTCGACCGCCCCCGCAGCGGCCGCCCGGAGCGGTACGGCCCCAGCGAGCGCCTCGCGGTGGTGGCCACCGCCACCTCCACCCCACCGGAGGGCGCCTCGGTGTGGACCCGTGCCTCGATCGCCGCGCACCTGGCCGAGCGCGGTCCGGCCCCCTCCCCCTCCACGGTGGGACGGATCCTGGCCGAGGCCGAGGTACGCCCGCACAAGGTCCGCGGCTGGCTCAACCGCGCCGACGACCCGGCCTTCTGGGCCCAGGTCGGCGCCGTGTGCCGCCTCTACCTGAACCTGCCGCCCGCCACCGTGCTCGTCAGCGTGGACGAGAAGACCGGCATACAGGCCAAGTCCCGCCGCCACCCGAACCTGCCCGCCGGCCCCGGACACGACCAACGCCGCGAGTTCGAATACCGCCGCCACGGCACGGTCTCCATCATCGCGGCCCTGGACGTCGCCACCGGACAGGTGATCGCCCAGCGCATCGCCCGCAACGACTCGGCCACCTTCATCGCCTTCCTGCGGCAACTGGACCAGCTGACCGACCCCGCCCTGCGGATCCATCTGATCATGGACAACGGCTCCTCGCACACCTCCAAGGCCACCCGCGCCTGGCTGGCCGCCCACCCCCGCTTCGCCGTCACCCACACGCCCAAGCACGCCTCCTGGCTGAACATGGTCGAGCAGTGGTTCAGCGCGCTGACCCGCCGCCTGCTCCGCCGCGGCGACTTCGCCTCCCGCGAAGACCTCGAAGCCCAGATCACCGCCTACACCGTCGACTACAACCGCACCGCCCGCCCCTACCGGTGGCGCTACGACGCCGACGCCGAACACGCCCGCTACCTCGACCGCCACCCCCAACCCGCCCCCGATACCTTCACACAAGCCGCATAACGCTCCGGGTATCCGGCGGGCCGTGACGTGCCGGGCAGTGGTATGCATTCATCGCCTATCTGGGCAAAGCAGGATTCCGGCGATGATGCTCCGCGGCACGTTCATACAATGGTCGGGTGCCAGTCTCGAAGCCGCGCAAGAAGAAGAAGTCACAGTCCGCCGCCAGGGCGAGGCAGTCGGGTAATCCCGCCAATCGCACGGCCGGACAGGAAGCAGCGCCGTGGGGGCAGTCGGCGCGAAGCCTGTGGGGGGAGTCGGCCAACTTCGGGGAGTACCGTCGCCGGCTCGACCGGCACCGGATGGATCTCGCGGCATGCGACGCCGAACCGATCGTCACCGGCCTGGTCGCCGCGGACGGCTTGGCATCCTGGACCGAGGACGAGTTGTGTCGCCGCTTGGGCCGGACGCTTTCCGGGCAAGACGCGGCGAGCGACGCGCGGCGGGAATCAGGAGCCGCCGAGATCCTCGACACCTACAGCCCGGACCAGCTGCTCGACGCCGTGACCGATGCCACCGTGCAAGCAGCCTTCCAGGCAGTCACGGCCGCCGACGAGC
The DNA here is from genome assembly GCF_050936285.1 of Streptomyces sp. CA-106110. Classification (NCBI taxonomy): domain Bacteria; kingdom Bacillati; phylum Actinomycetota; class Actinomycetes; order Kitasatosporales; family Streptomycetaceae; genus Streptomyces; species Streptomyces sp. CA-106110. The sequence goes on from NZ_JBNJNB010000001.1 coordinate 419,430, forward strand.
CGCAATCGCGGAACGGCGCATGGCGGTTGCTGCTGGCCCTCGCCAGGATCACCCCGCACCCTGCAGCCCAAGTCGCCATCAAGACCGTCACGGACCTGCGGGAACGTACCGCGTCGCTTCCGGATGGCTCGATCGCCGCCGCACCGACCGGCACGGCCCTATGGTGCCGGGACGCCTACGGCACCCGGTTCGCCGTCACCGCGCCGTTCGCCGCCGCAGATGGCCCGGACCGGTGGTACCTGTGGGACATCGACGCCTGCGGCAGCGACGCGCTGACAGTCGGTGCCGGATACTTCCCGGACGCCGACCAGGCATTGGAATCCTGGCTGGCCGCCGTCGGACCGGTCGCCACGTCCGGATGCCGTCTCGAACCCGTCTCGGACCCCCACCTCGCCGCGCGGCTGCTCCCGGACCCGGCAGGCTTCTTCCACCCCGGGGGCGAGTCGGAAGGGCAGTACGCGGAATTCCACCGCTGCCGTCGGCTGGCCCAGGAGCTCCGCCGCTCGGACTTCCTCGACGGGAGAACCGCGACCGCCGGCACCCCCGCACCCGCACAGCCGACCGGCAAGGACGCGTGGATCGCCGAGTTCGCGGCCTGGCGTGCCGAATTCCGGCCCGGCCGCAACGCGGTCCCTGACGATTTCCCGCTCGAGGAGGAGGGCGAGGAACCTCCCACCGAGGATGACATCTACCGTGAGCTGGCCGACGGCTGGTTCATCAGCGAATTCCCCGAACTCGCCCATGCCTGCTCCCCGCACCGGATCGCCCTGCTGGCCGCGCACATCCGCGACTTCTATACCAGCGACTTCGCACTGGTCGTTCTGAGCCTCGTCCCGGATCTGGCGGCCTGGCTCACCGAGCGGTCCGGGCTGTCGGCCGAGGTAGGCGGACGCACCCGGGCCTACGCCGATGGCACGGCCGTTCCAGATGTGGATCTGGGCTACCGCGCTCACAGCTTGCTGACACCGATCCGAGAGTAACCGGACCAGGCGATGCTGGGACAACCCAGCCCCTGCCCACCGGGCGCCGGACCCGAGGCTGGGTTGTCCGAGGACCGCTTCCTGCAGGGTCCCTGCACGCTCGCACAGCGTCACCAATTCAGCCACGAGCTACCGGCAAAGGACCTGCGACGCGCTGCACTAGGCAGGGGGTGTCAGCTATCGCGCACCAAGCCGTAAGACGCCGGCACCCCTCCCGGCCCGGATGCGGCTGTAGACCGTCGAACAAGGGCGGAACTCGCGGGACATCCCCCGCCACTGACGCCGGTGCGGATCCGCCGGATCACCCCTTCAAAACTGCTCCCGCGGTCGCTTGGGGTGCGGGTCGGACCCGCCGATCGGCAGATAGGGCTCGATGAGCTTCCACTCGTCGTCGGTGAGTTGCCTGCGCATCACGCCCAGCGTCCTACCGGGTCCCGTCCCCGCACAGAGGACGGAACCCGAAGAGTGATCACAACATCACACAGACCTCAGGCGCCATCACGTCACTTGAGGTTGGTCAGCGCCAGGTTGAGCTTGATGACATCGACGTACTCGTTTCCGAGGAAGCCCAGGGCACGGCCGGTGATGTGGTCGCCGACCAGCGTGCGGACCGCTGCCGGATCAAGGCCTCGGGCCTTGGCCACGCGGTTGACCTGCTCGTACGCATAGGCTGCGGAGATGTCCGCGTCGAGACCCGACCCGGACGCGGTCAGAGCGTCGACCGGGACTGTCGACGGGTCCACACCGTCGAACTTGGCGACGGCTACGCGGCGTTGCTTGATCGCCTGGATCAGAACCGAGCTGTTCGGTCCCAGGTTGGAGGCGCTCGAGGCCGTGGGGTCGTAGCCGTTGGTGCCGGCAGCGGACGGCCGCGGCTGGAACCACTTGGGGTCCGGGTCCGCGCTCGTCTGGCCCTTCTTCAGGGGCAGGTTGAAGTTCTGGCCGATGAGGCTGGAGCCGACGATCTTGTCGTTGTGTTTCACCAGGGAGCCGTTGGCCTGGTCGGGGAAGGCGGCCTGGGCGACCGCTGTGACCGCCAGGGGGTAGGCGACCCCGGTGATCACGGTGAACACCAACAGCATCCGGAGAGACGACAGGTGGTTGCGGACCACGGGGGGAAGAAAGCTGGGCATGATGACTGCCTTCCGTCTCGGTCAGCGCAGACCGGGGATGAACTGGATGACGAGGTCGATGAGCTTGATGCCGATGAACGGCAGCACCAGGCCACCCATGCCGTAGATCCAGATGTTGCGGTTCAGAAGTGAGGTTGCCGAGGCGGGCCGGTAGCGTACACCGCGCAGCGCGAGCGGGATCAGGACCACGATGATCAGAGCGTTGAAGATGATCGCGGAGGAGATCGCCGAGGTCGGGCTGTGCAGGTGCATGATGTTCAGCTTGTTCAGGCCCGGGTACGCGCCGGCGAACATGGCCGGGATGATCGCGAAGTACTTCGCGACATCGTTGGCGATGGAGAACGTCGTCAGCGCACCACGGGTGATCAGCAGCTGCTTGCCGATCTCCACGATCTCGATGAGCTTGGTCGGGTTGGAGTCGAGGTCGACCATGTTGCCGGCCTCCTTGGCGGCCGACGTACCCGTGTTCATCGCCACGCCGACGTCCGCCTGCGCCAGGGCCGGGGCGTCGTTGGTGCCGTCACCGGTCATCGCAACGAGCTTGCCGCCCGCCTGCTCCCGCTTGATCAGCGCCATCTTGTCCTCGGGAGTCGCCTCCGCGAGGAAGTCGTCGACGCCCGCCTCCTCGGCGATCGCCTTGGCCGTCAGCGGGTTGTCACCCGTGATCATGACGGTCTTGATGCCCATCCGTCGCAGCTCATCGAACCGCTCCCGGATCCCGGGCTTGACCACGTCCTTGAGATGGATGACGCCCAGCGCGCGGGCGTTGCCGTTGCGGGTCGTGGCGACGACGAGCGGAGTGCCACCCGCCTGCGAGATCCGGTCGACGATCTCCCGCACCTCATCACCGGCCTGACCGCCATTGTCGGCCACCCAGGCCGTCACCGCCGAGGCGGCTCCCTTGCGTACCTGGCTGGTTACGCCATCTTGGGTGAGGTCGATGCCGGACATGCGGGTCTGGGCTGTGAAGGGTACGAATGCGGCGTGGCCAAACTGGCCTTCGACACGCTCCGGCTGTCCGTACACCTCCTTGGCCAGCACGACGACCGAGCGGCCTTCGGGCGTCTCATCCGCCAGCGACGACAACTGCGCCGCCTCCGCCAGTTCCTGAGTACTCACCCCGCGGAGCGCCACGAACTCCGACGCCTGACGGTTGCCGAAGGTGATGGTGCCGGTCTTGTCGAGCAGCAGCGTGTTGACGTCACCCGTCGCTTCCACCGCGCGTCCGGACATCGCCAAGACGTTGCGCTGCACGAGCCGGTCCATACCAGCGATGCCGATCGCGGAGAGCAGGGCACCGATGGTCGTCGGAATCAGCGCCACCAGGAGGGAGGCAAGGATGACGATGCTCTGCTTGGCGTGCGCGTAGGCCGCGAAGGGCTGCAGCGTGACGACCGCGAGCAGGAAGACAATGGCCAGCGACGCCAGCAGGATGTTGAGCGCGATCTCGTTCGGCGTCTTCTGCCTCGCCACGCCCTCCACCAGGGCGATCATGCGGTCGATGAAGGTCTCACCCGGCTTGGAGGTGATCTTCACGACGATGCGGTCCGAGAGAACCTTGGTGCCACCGGTGACCGCCGAGCGGTCACCGCCCGACTCACGGATCACCGGTGCCGACTCGCCCGTGATTGCGGACTCGTCGACACTGGCGACGCCCTCGACCACGTCACCGTCGCCCGGGATGATCTGCCCTGCCTCTACCACGACATGGTCGCCGAGTTTCAATGCGCTGCCGGAGACTTCCTCTTCCGGCGTGGCGAAGGCCCCGGGTTTCCAGCCTGCGAGACGACGCGCCATGGTGTCGGTCTTGGTGCGGCGCAGTGTTTCCGCTTGTGCCTTGCCGCGGCCCTCGGCGACGGCCTCGGCGAGGTTGGCGAAGATCACGGTCAGCCACAGCCAAGCGCTGATCACCCAAGCGAAGATGCTCGGGTTCTTGATGCCCGACAACGTGGTCAGCAGTGCGCCGATCTCGACCACGAACATGACCGGGTTCTTGAACATGACCCGGGGGTTGAGTTTCGTGACCGCGTCGGGAAGCGAGGCGATGAGTTGCTTCGGATCGAGGAGCCCGCCCGATACGCGGTGCGGCTCCCGCGGTTTGTTCGGAGTCTCTCCAGGGGAGACCGGGGTTTCGACGGTGGTCAGGGACATCAGTGGAGACCTTCCGCGATCGGCCCCAGAGCCAGGGCGGGGAAGTAGGTGAGGCCGATGACGAGGAGGATCACGCCGAACAGCAGGCCGATGAACTCCGGCCGGTGGGTGGGCAACGAGCCCTTGGTGATCGCCACGGGCTGCTGATTGGCGAGAGATCCGGCCAGGCCCAGGACGAAGATGATGGGCAGGAAGCGGCCGAGGAGGAGCACCACGCCGAGCGCCACGTTGTACCAGACGGTGTTCACGGGCAGACCCGCGAACGCCGAACCGTTGTTGTTGGCTGCCGAGGTGAAGGCGTAGAGCACTTCGGAGAACCCATGCGGACCGGAGTTGAGCATGCTCGCCCGCTCGCCCGGCAGCGCCATGGCAATGCCCGCGCCGATCAGTGCGAGCACCGGTGTGGTGAGGATGTACAGCGAGGCAAACTTCATCTCCCGGCCGGTGAGCTTCTTGCCCAGGTACTCGGGCGTACGGCCGACCATGAGTCCCGCGACAAAGACCGCGACCATCGCCAGGATCAAGATTCCGTACAGACCCGAACCGGTACCGCCGGGCGCGATCTCACCGAGCATGATGTTGAACATCGTCATACCGCCGCCACCCGGCGTGAACGAGTCGTGGAAGGAGTTGACCGCACCGGCGGAGGTGAGGGTCGCGGAAGCGGCGAAGAGTGCCGAGGCCCAGACACCGAACCGCTGCTCCTTGCCTTCCATCATTCCGCCGGCCAGATGTCCGGCCGAGCTGCCCACGCTGTGCAGTTCGTTGGCGGTGATGATGGCAATGGAGGTGGCCCAGATCAGGCCCATCACGGCGACGATGGCGTAGCCCTGGCGCTTGTCGCCGATCATCGTGCCGAAGGTGCGCGGCAGGCTGAAGCCGATCACCGTGAACAGATACAGCTCGAGCCAGTTGGTGAAGGCGTTGGGGTTCTCGAACGGGTGGGCCGAGTTGGCGTTGTAGAACCCGCCACCGTTGGTCCCGAGCTCCTTGATCGCCTCTTGGGAGGCGACCGGACCGCCGGTGAGGCTCTGGTGGTCGCCCGCGATGGTCGTGATCGACTGGAAGCCGTGGAAGTTCTCAATCACGCCACCGGCCACCAGCACGATCGCGAAGATGAACGAGATCGGTAGCAGCACCCGTAGCACAATGCGGGTCAAGTCCACCCAGAAGTTGCCGATGTAGGCGGTCTTCTTCCGCGCGAAACCGCGGATCAATGTGGCCATCACAGCGATGGCAACAGCGGCCCCAACGAAGTTCTGCACCACCAGGCCCACCATCTGCACCAAGTGGCCCAACGCAGATTCGCCCGAGTACGCCTGCCAGTCGGTGGTGGTGACGAAGGACACTGCTGTATTGAACGCCAGGTCCGGCGACATCGCCTTCATGCCGAGCGACAGCAGGAAGTGGTTCTGCAGTCGCAGGAACCCATAGAGGAAAAGCACGGAACCAGTGAGAATGCCAGCACGCTGCGCAGGTACGCGCCCCACGTCTGCTCGGCATCCCCGTCCACACCGCCTGCACGGTAGACCGCGCGCTCCACCCGCCAGTGCTTGCCGGTGGTCAAGACGTGCGCCATGTAGTCGCCGAGCGGACGGTAGCTCAGCGCCAACGCGCCTATAAGGGCCAGGATCTGGAGCCAGCCCGCGAGAGTCTCATTCACTAGAAGCGCTCCGGGACGATCAGGCAGCAGATCAGGTAGACCATCAGGCACCCTGCGACTGTCACTCCGACAATGTTCTCGATGCTCACAGCCGCTCCACCCCCTTGACCGCCAACCCGAGGAGGCCGAAGAGTACGAGGCTGAGCACGATAAAAACCACGTCTGACACGAAGACACCTTGGAACGGGAACGATGAACGAAGCCGCCCGGCCCCTACCAGGCGTGGGGGACACAGGGGCCAGGAGCGGGTACCGGTGGAACCGGCAGAGGTAGCGAAACGTGGCACGAGCGCTCAGGGATATGGCGTTAGTGCCTTCCTGACGCGCGTGCCGATTGCCTTGATGCCGACTTGACAGTCCGTGACCGCAACGAAATCTAGCCGTTAGCTCCCTGTTGGTGCAGATGGCGGCTGACCTGGCACTCCCTGACCTGGGTCGGAGCGCGATCGGCGCTACGTGACGCCGGACCGGGCACGCAACGGGCACGGCTGGCCTGCGACTCATGCCTGAGATCAAGCCGACGGAGCCGGAAGCCGAGAGGGCGAGGGAACGTGTCCCACTGTGGCTGGGGAAGATCGTGAGCAGTGTGGGCGCATCCGCTTCCGAGTGTCGGCCACGCTCCACAAACACGGCCTGAGCCCCTGACCACTACCAGCGGACAGGGTTGAAAACTATCGTGGCGAGCCACGGTGGGTTCAAATCCCACACCCACCGCACAGGTGAACGGCCCCTGACCAGGCAAAATGGTCAGGGGCAAGCTCGGTGTCGGAAGAGCTCGCGCTCGGTGCGCCGGTCTTGCTGCCCGGTCTGGCCGTCTGACCATGGGAGAGTGTCTTCAACGTGCAGCAGCGGCACGGCATCGCCTACCGGGCCGCCGCCGTCAAGGGCCGCTCCGTGGTCCACGCTTTGTACGACCACCACGTCGCCGAACTACTGGCGCAGCAGGAGTGGAGTGCCACTTACCGGCAGCTCGCCGAGCGGCCCGGCCGAACCGAGCTGCGGCAGCGCCTGCGCCGGCTGTCGAGCGAGGTGCTGTTCCACCCGTACTGGCAGGAGCGGGGCCGGACGTCAGTGGAGTGGCAAAAGTTGCGCAACCTGGGGCGGGGAGGAAGGAGCGGGAGATGAGCCGCTTCATCCCGTGCGGGGACGGTGCCAGTCACGCGTGGACGTCGGGGTGCGCAAGCACGCGTACGGCGTACGGGCGGTAGTCGTCCCTGCTCCGTTCGGCTTCGTAGCCAAGCGCCGTCAGCGTGGCGAGGACTGCCGTCACCGTGTGCTTGTAGGTCTCGCTTGCGACCTTCAGGAAAGGATCATCGATCTCTGCACGTTGGATAGCAGTCCGGATTGCTTCCCGCACCCGGGGATGCAGCTCCCAGTGAAGCCAGACCCCTCCTCCGGCGTCGTCGAAGTCGTCCAGCTCGATCCAGCCGCCCCCTTCATCCGGCACGGGGTCGTGTTCAGCGGTGGCGTGAACGGTCAGGCCAGATGCAGACAGATCCTGCCGCACCCGCTCAGCGAGCTGATGCAGGCGATCGACCCCGCTGGGCGTGACCTTCCTCAGCCTCAAGTCCTCACGGTCATTGCTCACAGCGTGCACGTTATCGAGCGGTCGGCGGACCGACTTTGGCCGGGAGCTTGGACCGTTTGCCTCAACCGCGGCTCAGTCTGACGTCGGCTCGTTCGCCTGACACGCCCCGCACGGTACCCCGGACCCGGGTGCACGCTTTCCACCTGTATTGGTGGGATGTCGGGGTGAGTGCACGGGCGTTCACCTGCATCCGAGCCCGTTCTGGTCTGGTCACCACAGCTGCTGAACAGCGGTGAACGAGTCCGGACTCTGGCGAACGAGACGGAAACTGAGACGGTCGGCTGATGTCGAGTGACAGGATCCAACTACGCCCCCTTTCGGTTGATTCGTTCTGCACTGCGAGGCCAGGTGTAACGCTTCCGGCCGAGTTCGCTCTGTCTAAGCGGACGACTGTGTCGGTCGGCCAGGACAAGGAGCACGACTCGTGCAGTGGACGGACGAAAGCGGCAGAGCATACGGCGAGGATCCGTACGGCGGCGCCGGGTACGCGTATGCCTATGGCTACGAGCACGGCGGCAGCGCCCCCACCGACACGGCCACGATGCCCTGGGCCCCGGAACAAGTCACGCAGCAGACGCATCCGGCGGGCCATGCCCATGTGGCGGGGACGGACCCCTACACCACCAGGCCGAATCTCTACGTCATCGCCACGGATCCCTACGCCGCCGGGCCAAACCCTGCCACTACGGGGTGGGACGCTCCCCACGGCGACATGCTCACCGTGCCGCCTCCAGAACTCGACCCGCCCGGCTCTTCCGCGCCAGGACCGGGTGCGCCGAAGAGCGAGTCGGTTCGGCCCGTCTTCGTCGACTCCTCGGGTCGACGCCAGCGTCGCGTGCTGCGCGCCGCCCGGCTGCTGGTGATCCCAGCCGGCGGCTACGTGGCCCTGTTGATCAGCACCCTGCTGGGCGGCCCCACCCTCAACGCCCCGTTCGTCCCGCAACCGGACTCCCCGCACCCGACCACGCCCCGGGCGACCGCTCCCGACGCCTCTTCCGGCACAGGCCACTCCGCAGGGAATGGGAGCCCTGCCGTGGCGCAGACGAACTCCCGCCTCACGCCGACGCAGAAGGTCTCCGGCTCCGCCGACCAGTCGACAGCCTCCGCCGCCTCTGCGGCGGCCGCACCCGGTCCTACCGCGGCCTCCACCGGTATCGCGTCCCCGACCGCAACCCCCACTGCCACTACCAATCCCCACTCCAAGGGCCGCGCGGTCGGCTCGTCCCACAACCCCGTGAAGTGAGCCAAGGCCAACTGACGTGACCAATCGCCGACGCCGCAATGCGCCTCCTCGCATCGGCAGCCGCATCCGCCAGATCACACCTCGCGCCCATTGGCTGCTGCTCAGTGTGTTCGCGGTGACCTTGTCGACGGCTCTGCTGCTGCAGGGCTACACCCACCACATGTTCCGTATCACCTCGGACAGCGTGACCGGCGCCCGTGGCCGCAACGACACGGTGCCCAGTCAGGTGGTCCACGGTGGCCCGGTGATCGCGAACGCCGCCACCTCTCCGCATACCGCCCACGTCAAGACCCGCACCATCGCGCTGACCTTCGACGACGGCCCGGACCCCGTCTGGACGCCACGGATCCTGGAGGTGCTGCGCCGCAATCATGTGCACGCGACCTTCTTCGTCGTCGGGACCCAGGTTGTCGCCCATCCGGAGCTGGCCCGTCGGATCGTCGCCGACGGCCACCAGATCGGCATCCACACCTTCACCCACCCTGACCTGGCCCACCTCGCCCCTTGGCAGCGCTCCCTGGAGCTGCGCGAGACGCAGCTGGCAGTGGCCGGTGCCGCGGGGGTCACCACCGCACTGCTGAGGCCGCCGTACTCCTCCGAGAACGACGCGCTGGACAACGCCGACTGGTCAGTCCTCAAGCAGGCCGACGCGGCGGGCTACGTCACCGTGCTCACCACCCAGGATGCCGAGGACTGGCAGCGCCCCGGTGTGCAGCGCATCCTCGCGAATGCGACACCCCACGGCCATGCCGGGCAGATCCTGCTGATGCACGACGCCGGCGGTGACCGGTCCCAGACCGTCGCCGCACTGGAGTCCCTGATCCCACGGCTCAAGGCACAGGGCTTCAGGTTCGCGACGGTCTCCAATGCGGTCGGCATGGCCGCACCCGTCCAGCCCGCCGGGCTCGGCGACCATCTGCAGGGGCTAGCCCTCATCAAGATGCTGCAGGGCGGCGACTGGGCCGTGTGGCTGCTGGGCCTGCTGATGTACGCGGCCGGAGCGATCAGCGTGCTGCGCGCGGTGGTCGTGCTGATCGCCGCCCGGCGGCACCGGCGCCTGCAAACCCGTCGGGGCCGCTCCTGGGGGCCGCCGGTGACCGAGCCGGTCAGCGTCATCGTCCCCGCGTACAACGAGAGCGCCGGGATCGAGGCAGCCGTGCGCTCCCTGCTCGCCTCCAACCATCCGGTCGAGATCATCGTGGTGGACGACGGTTCCACCGACGGAACCGCCGATCTGGTGGAATCGCTCCACCTGCCGGTGCGGGTGATCCGCCAGCAAAACGCGGGCAAGCCCGCCGCACTCAACACCGGCCTCGCAGCCGCCACCTGGGACCTGGTGGTCATGGTCGACGGCGACACGGTCTTCGAACCGGACACCGTCCGCACGATCGTGCAGCCCTTCGCCGACCCGCGCGTGGGCGCCGTCTCGGGCAACGCCAAGGTCGTCAACCGCGGTGGCCTGCTGGGCCGCTGGCAGCACATCGAGTACGTGGTCGGGTTCAACCTCGACCGCCGCCTGTTCGACCTCGCCGAATGCATGCCGACCGTCCCCGGAGCGGTCGGCGCGTTCCGCCGCCGGGCCCTGCTGGACCTCGGCGGCGTCAGCGACGTCACCCTCGCCGAGGACACCGACCTGACCATGGCGCTGTGCCGCGCCGGCTGGCGCGTGGTGTACGAGGAAGACGCGAAAGCCTGGACCGAAGCGCCCGCGTCACTCAACGCCCTGTGGCGGCAACGGTACCGATGGTGCTACGGCACCCTGCAGGCGATGTGGAAGCACCGCGGCGCCCTGCTGCAGCGCGGCGCCGCCGGAAAACTGGGCCGCCGAGGCCTGGTCTATCTGCTGCTCTTCCAGGTACTGCTGCCCCTGCTCGCACCCGTCGTGGACATCTTCGCCGTGTACGGGCTGGTCTTCCTCGACCCGGTCCGGATCATCGGACTGTGGCTCGCCTTCCTGCTCCTGCAACTCCTGATGGGCCTGTACGCGTTCCGCCTGGACGGAGAACGCCCGGGCCCGCTGTGGAGCCTGCCGCTGCAGCAATTCGTCTACCGGCAGCTGATGTACCTGGTGGTGATCCAGTCCGTCTTCACCGCCGTGTCAGGCTCCCGCCTGCGGTGGCAGCGCATGGAACGGTACGGCAGCCTGCAGGCCCCGGGAGGCGAGGTTCGCACGCGGCGTAACGAGCTCACCCCGCAGGAACCGGGATTGCGGCCGCCGGTAGCGCACGACGCCTTCCCGCAGAAGGCACCGTATGACGGGCATCTGCAATCCCCACCCCCCAACGGTCTCCCACAGCCGGCACCGCACGAGACACCGCAGCCCTACTGAGAGGTCGCGTAGGCGGATTCAGCCTGACGTGGGAGAACGTTGACCGGCCCGTTCACGGAGCGCTCCGGTGCTCCCTCGCCCCTGGCGTACCTGTCGAACGGGCACGCCACGGGCGTGGTGCCCCCTAACCGGCCGCTGTCGCCGGAGCGATGAGCGGCTCCGGTAGGCTTCCGACAAACTGCAGGATCACCGTGAGTCCTCTCGTTACGTCACGCAGTCCCATTCGGAGGCGTGGGCATCTGCGTGAAGGTGCACGGCACTGTAAGCGGCAGCGTTGAGCTGCAAGCCCCCTGCCGCACCTGTGCCCTGCAGTTGGCGTACGCCGTGACGGGTCCGGGGGCCACCCACCCGGTCTGCGAGACTCGTGCGGTGATGACCTCGAACGAAACTGCTCGAGCGAACCTGCTCCGCCGAGGTTTCGCCCTGGAATACACCACGCTCGGCTGGAACGTGATCGGCATCGTAGTACTCGCGGTGGCCGCGATCTCCGCTCGATCGGTCGCGCTGGCCGGGTTCGGCCTGGACTCCTTGATCGAGATCGGTGCGTCGACGGTCGTGGTCTGGGAGCTGAGTCGCACTGGAGAGGAGCGTCAGCGCCGGGCGCTGCGTCTGATCGGCGTCGGCTTCGCGCTGCTGGCCGTCTACCTGCTGGTGCAGTCCACCTTCGTGTTGGCGACCGGCTTCCGCCCGCACCACTCGCCCCTGGGCATCGTGTGGACCGCGGTGACGGCGGCCGTAATGTTCGCGCTGGCCGCAGGCAAGGCCCGCACTGGGGCGGCCCTTGACAACCCGGTGCTCAAGACCGAAGGCCGGGTGACCCTGATCGACGGTTTGCTCGCCACCGGTGTCCTGATGGGGTTGGTGCTGAACAGCGCGCTCGGTTGGTGGTGGGCCGACCCGCTGGCCGGCTACGTGCTTGTCTATTACGCGGTGCGCGAGGTGAAAGAGATCTTCTTCGGCGAGCGATGAGTGCGCCCCGAGCCCGGCCGCCTCTGCCTCGGTCCGCCCGCTCCTCGGGACCTGGAGTGTTAACGGGTCGGTAAACAGCACCGCGGTCGGCGCCACGACCGACCTCACCAGCCGGGCCGCGGTGAAAGGCAGGCTGCGCCTCCCCGCTATGCCATACCTCGGCCCTCGTCCCACCGGGTCCTTCCAACCCGAGCACATCCGTGACTGGGACCGCCAACTCAAAGAGGTCGTGGCCTCACCGTAGTACCGACGGCTCATCTTCGACGCCGTGTCCTCCGTACTGAACGTGGCCGTGGATGACCGTCTGCTGGCCTCCGACCCCTGCCGGGCCCGATCCGGTCAAGGCCCCTCGTTCCGCGCCCACACGCGTCCACCCGTGGTCCCTTGATCAGGTATTCGGCGTGCGCGCTGGGCTGCCCGAGCGGTACCGAGCCATCGTCGACCTGGGCGCCGGGTGCGGGCTGCGACAGGGTGAGATCTTCGGCCTGGCCGTCAACAACATCAGCGATCTCGGCTGGCTGTACGTCTGCCGGCAGGTCAAGAAGGTGCACGGAACGCTGGTCTTCGCCCCGCCCAAGCGCGGCAAGCTCCGTGACGTGCCTCTCGACCCTGAGGTGTAGGCAGCGCTCCGTGAGCACATGGCGCGCTTCCCGTCGGTCGACGTGACCCTGGAAACTGGCAAGCGGACGCGCGCGAAGAAGGCCACCGACCCGCAAGGGAGCACCGCAACCAAGAAGTCGGCCGCCAAGAAGCCCGTGAACAAGACAGCGGACGCGAAGACGTCTCAGCCCACACTGGTGGAACTCGTCCGCCGTCATCTCACCCGACAGAGCGAACCGCGCTCCGCGGCGGACGTCGCCACCGCACTCGACACGGCCCACCCTCAGCGCAACATCAAGATCACCGTCGTGCACACCACCCTGGAAGGCCTCGTCGCCAAGAACCACGCCCAGCGCAACAAGCAGGGCGCATCCGTCTACTACACCGCCCCCACACGGCCGAGCAGACGGGCACCCCGGCCGACGAGGAGCCCCAGACCGAGTAGGGCCAGTTGGTTGCGCCGGAGGTCAGCAGCCCGGTGGCGAGCGAGGCGGCGCCGGCGAGCCCCGCCCGGACCGGCCGTCAGCGCCATCCGCGGACCAGACACGAAGCCACCGCAAACACGGCGCCGGTGCCCGCGAGACTCGTGCGCCGAACCAGCCCCCACAGGGTTTTCGGCACGAAGGAAGCGTTGGTCGTGCGGTTCACCAAACGGCCGGCGGGCCCCGCGCGCGACCGGACCGTCCTCGTTGAGCCTCACCTGCACGCCCAGCACCGCTTCGTGCTGCAACCGAACCGACGGGGTGCTTCAGGCCGGACAAAGCCCCTGGGGGCACTGCACGGGCCGGCGCCCACCGTGCCGTCGGTCACAGCATCGCGACCGTGCTGCATCGAAGGCGCCGGACCGCGGCGCGGGGCCGGTCAGGGTTCACGGTACGGGGCGGTCAAGGTTCGCGGTGCTCGTGGGCCGCCTGCTCCAGCGCCTCGGCCTCGGCCTCGGCAAGCCGTTCTTCGGCCTGCACGTCGATCGAGCGAGTCAGCAGCCAGTAGAGCAGCGCGGAGACCGGCAGCCCGACGAACAAGGAGATGTCGGCACCGCCCAGGGCGCGCGCGACGGGTCCGACGTAAAGGGTGCCGACAGAGAAGAACGGCACCATGACGGCGAACCCCACCAGGTATGCGGTGATGCCATGCCAGCCCCATCGCCCATAGATCCCACGCGGATTGAAGATCTCGGCAATGGCGTAGTGCCCGCGGCGCACGACGTAGTAGTCCATGAGGTTCACCGCGGTCCACGGGATGAACAAGTACAGCACCAGCAGCAAGAAGTTGTTGAAGTTCTCCAGGAAGTGCGACGTCGCGGCCAGCGCACCAACCAGCGAGAGCGCCGCCGTCAGCCCGATGGTCACCAGCCGCAGAGCCAGCGTGGGGCGCACTCTCGTAAATGAGTCGACGGCGCTGATGAGGGTCAGCGATCCGCCGTACATGTTGAGCGCCGTGACGGACACCAGGCCCAGGACGGCAAACAGCAGCACGATCGCACCGAAGCCGTCGAACACCCCATCCCCCGCGGCGTTGATCGAGCGGATCGTGTCGAAGTCCTTTCCGGCCCAGGCTGCCAGCAGCGCCCCCAGCGTCATCAGCCAGACGCCGCCGAGCCCCGACCCGAAGTAGGTCCAGTAGAACGTCTTGGCGACCGTCACGTCGGGGGGCAGGTAGCGCGAGTAGTCCGAGACGTAGATGGCCCAGCTGATCTGGTAGCCGGCGACCACGCCGAACTGGGCGAGGAAGGGGGTCCACGCGAAGCCGCCGAGGTCGAAGGAGCCCGGCGGGTAGTGCAGGGTCAGCAGGACACCCACCGTGAAGACGCCGAAGACGACCAGGAAGATGTAGGTCAGGACCCGCTCGGCCCGGTGGATGATGTCGTAGCCCACCAGCGCGACGGCGAAGGCGACCACGGTGACCACGACCACCCAGAGCTTGACGCCACCATGGACCGTGGTGTGCAGGGCTTGACCGGCGAGGATCGTGTTGAAGACGTTGAACCCCGCGTACTGCACATAGGCGAACAGCCACACCAGCAGGGCACCGACGTAGCCGAACTGGGGGCGTGACTGGATCATCTGCGGCAGTCCCAACTGCGGCCCCTGAGCCGAGTGGAAGGCCATGAAGAAGGTGCCGATCACGGTGCCGACCACGATCGCAATGAGCGACCAGATCAGATTGCCGCCCCCGGTGATGCCGATGAGCCCCACCGCCAGCGTGGCGATCTGCGCGTTCGACATGAACCACAAAGGACCCAGATGCCACAGCCTGCCGTGCCGCTCGTCCAGCGGAACATAGTCGATGGAACGGACCTCCAGGCCCGACACCCTCGGCCCTGTCGATGTGCTCACGGTGCCTCCCGCGTACTGATCCACCCCTGTGGTCGCAGTCATTCCCCACTGGCGGCCGCTCAAGTACGCCCGGCGCACGCTGTGCCAGGACTTTGCCGGTCACCTCCCCTAGCCGACCGCTCCCCCGCCGGCCGGCACCAGAAGGATCACGAGGACGTCGAGGGCGAGCAGCGCCCGGGGTCGCGTGCCGCCCAGGTCCTCGGGCTCGAACTCGTAGACGTTCCGGGTGCGGAAGTGGTCCTCGAACAAGCCCTGGTGCAACGAGCGTCGGCGTACGGACACCAGCTGGTGCTGTGCGAGCTCGGCGAGGCCCTTGCGGCGGGTCCGTCGCTCAGGTCGTAGCGCTCTCTGCCGACCGCGCAGGCACAGGGCCACTCCCTGGCCACCGCCAGCCTCCTGGCCGCCCTCTACGGTCCTCTCCCCCGCGATCGGTCTCCCCCTGCACTCGTGCTCGCCACGCACACCTCCGCCCAGGGCCACCACCAAGCCGACATCCTCGCCCGCCTGTGCGGCCACCCCCACCAGACCGCAGAACTGCTCGACCGGCTGACAACCAGCCACATCCTGAACCGCCTGACACCACCACCGGGACACCGATGTAGTCCTATGGCATCCCCCACGAGCTCCCAGCGGCTCACTCTGCAGTACACCCCCGACATCACCGCGTGCGCCGCCCCTAAAGCTCACCTCGAACAAAAGACATCACTGTCACGGCAGCTGTAGTTCTTGATCGGTGATGCATCGGTGCTGGTCAAGTCGTTGCTGTGGCAGTGATGTTGTTCCATCTGCGGTGGGCTTGGGCGGCTTGGTGTTGGTGGTGGCGACGCCAGGCTGACCAGTGCAGGAGGTGGTCGCGTTCGCGTCGGGGGCGGGGCAGGACTGTGATCCGCAGGAGTCGGAGGAGTTCGCGGCCGCTGGGCGGGACGAGCTCGCTGCTCGTGGTGGCCGTGGTGGTGCGGGCGCGGGCGACGGCCAGGACGGCGGCGGCGAGCATGCTGATCAAGGTCCAGCGCATCCAGGAGTTCCAGCAGGTGGTCTGGCCCTGGTCGAGGCCGCAGACGCCCTTGGCCATCTGGAAGTCCTCCTCGACGCGCCACCTGCGGCACACCACGTCCACAAGATCGGCCAGAGTGACCGGGGCGGCGGAATGGCAGCGGTAGAAGGAGAGTTCACGGGTGTAGCGGTGACGGCGCACCAGGACGGCGGCGTGCCCGGGCCGGTGTCCGTCGGGGGTGTCGTCGGGGCGGATGCCGAGCACGGCCCAGTCGTAGTGGCGGTCGCCCTTCAGGCCGTGGCCGGTGCGCAGGCGCATCCAGCTCTTCTTCGGGACCCGGGCCGCGAGGTCGGTGACGGTCAGGCGGCCGACGGCGGTGTCCACACGGTGATCGGTGCGGACGGTCAGGGCGTAGTCGAAGGCGAGTGCGCGGGCGGCCTGTCGCAGCTCACGGCCGCCGTAGACCTCGTCGCCGGCAAGCCACCGTGCCTGTATGCCCAGGTCGCGGGCACGCTGCAGCATGACGGCGGCCTGCTGGGGCTTGGTGGCGAACTCGATGTCGTCTGGGACGTGGGTGAGCAGGCGGCGTTCCTCGTCGGCGGCCCACTCCCTGCCGAGGTAGAGGGCCCGGTCGATCGGGGCGTGCCCGGTGCGGCTCGCGTAGGTGAGGTGGACCGCGACCTGGCACAGGCCGAGGCCGCCGAGCGCACCGGAGTACTGGTGGGCCGCACCGACGCAGTCCGTGGAGGATTTCTCGTCACCGGTCTCATCCACGATCAACACCGCGTCCGGGTAGGCGAGTTCACCCGCCGTCCAGGCCGCGATCCGGTCCCGGGCCAGATCGTGATCGACCGAAGCGCGGGACAGGAAGTGCTGCAGCCGATGCGGACCGCCGTGCCCGAGGGCCTCGGCAAGGGTCCAGCAGATGCGGGTGTCCAGCTCCATCAGCATCGCCTCGCACATCTCCCGTGCCAGGGCTCGGGGTTCACGGCGCCCGAAACAGTCCGCGATCTCTTCGGTCACCGCCCCCAGCGCCGTCATCCATGCCTGCTCGGCTATCGTGGCCTCCACGGCCACCTGCTCCTGATACGTCGTCACAAACGTTCATGATCACGGTGGCCGTACCCATGCTCGCAGGCACCCCACCACCACGCTGACCAGCATCGACAACCTACCGATCAAGAACTACAGCTGCCGTGACTGAAGAGACACAACTGGCTTAGCCCATACGTACTATCTCCATGCCGGGCTCTATCTCCATGCCGGGCAATTGCAGCAGGGACCGGCGTCGTCCACGCGCTCCCGGCGGATGATCTTGAGGACGACCCGTCGGCCCGACGGCGACACAGCCAGATAGGCGAGCCCCATGCCGCCCGCGCAGTTGCGAGGTCCGATGCGGTACTCCCCGACCCTCGACGGCATCTTCTCGTCCTGACAGATCAAGGCCCTCGCCAAGGGCTCAGCAGTGACCAGGTCCTCCAACCGTGCTTGTTGAGGACCTTCTCCAGCTTTTCGCCATCCAGGGCGTGCCGATCAGAGACTCTCGGAAAGCAGACGACCTTGTAATAGAGCGTGTACGCGTTATTCATGACTGCGGGAACCTCCGGTGGTGGGATCCGACGCCTGGCGGGGCCGGACGGCCCCCAGTCAATTACTTGCGGGGCGGGGAGGTAAGTGTGTGAGGGCGCTGCGGCGTATAGGGGGTGTGAAGCAGTTGGAGTTCAAGGAGTTCTACCGAGCCAGCCAGGACGTCTGCCTGCGGGCGGTCCTGGCGAGTGTGGGCGATCGGCAGCTCGCCGAGGATCTGGTCGCCGAGGCGTTCACGCGGGCCTGGGTGTCCTGGCCGAAGGTCAGCCGGCACCCGGCGCCGCGCGCATGGATCGTGCGCACGGCGTTGAACGCCCGGGTGTCGTTGTGGCGGCGGAGACGGAAGGAGGTCGCGCTGGAGGACGGCGCGCCTGATGTGCCCGATCCGCGGGAGGCCGAGCCTGGACTGGACCCCGGTCTGCTCACCGTGCTGCGTCAACTGCCGCAGCGGCAGCGGGAAGTGATCGCGCTGCGGGTCTTCCTCGACCTCGACACCAGGGCCACGGCCAAGGTGCTGGGGATCGCGGAGGGAACCGTCACCGCCCATTTGTCGCGAGCCGTCTCGGCGTTGCGCGGCCAACTCGTCACCGTCGATGACGGCACCGCCAACGACCAGGAGGTCGGACCATGAGCGAGCACGAGGTGCTCAACGCACTGAGGGATTCCCTCGACGACATCACCATGTCCACACCGGTGGAGCGGATCGAGGCGGCCGGCCGCACCCGTCGCAATCGGCGGCGCCTCGTCGGCACGGCCGGGGTCGCGGCCGCCGCGGCCCTCGCTATCGGGGTGCCCGCGCTGAGCAACCCTTCGACAGCTCCACCGTCGGCCGACGACAGCACCGGCGCGGGGTCGGTGCACGTCCAGACGGCCGCGTACACCGTCGACACCAAGAAGGACGGCACCGTCGTCGCCACCTGGGACAAGGCCGCGTACTTCAGCGACCACGCCGGGCTGGAGAAGGCGCTGCGCAAGGCCGGGTTCCCGGTCCTGATCAAGGAGGGTGTGTTCTGCAAGGGGTCGCACGACGACGGGAAGCTGAGTCCCAGCGGGTCCGGTCCCGGGGTCACGAACGTGATGAAGGGCGAGAAGGGCCACGATGGCAGGGTGACATTCACCTTCATCCCGGCCGCGATGCCGGCTGGGAAGCAGCTGTTCATCGGCTACCTCAACGCCGCGCAGCTGGCCTCGGTCCATATGAACCCCGGCTCGGTGGAGCGGATCGTCCCGGCGCACGGGCCGCTGACATGCACCACCACGCCGCCGCCTGAGCACCACTACAACTGAGCGGGCGCGGAGGGGACACGCCGCTGCGGGCCGGCCTCAGCCGCTCAACCGGCCGCTGGTGCGCCTACAGTTGCAGCGTCGTCGCGTCCAGCGCGGTGTCGGTACGAACTGGGCCCGAGCCCTCCCCACCAGGTCCCCGAAGATCTGCTCGACCTCTGTCGGCCGGCCAACCAGCAGGTCCCGGTACAAGGACGAGGACGCCAGCTTCGGGTCCCGTTCCGTCACCGTCGCCTCCGCGAGCGCCAGCTCGCTGACTCCCGACCGGATTACCGGGGACCTTCTACCGTCGATGCCCAGGCGCGGCGTGGGTGCGCGGGCGGCGGTACGGGCGGCGCGACCACGCGGCGTCTTCCTGGGAGTAGGTAGTCCACTCCCAGGAAGACGCCGCCCCAAAAGGTCCTCTACGCCGTCACACCGGCCGCCTTCAGCGCCTCGGCTCGAACCGTAGCCGCCGGGCAACGGCCCAGCAGACCCATCTGATGATCTACACAATATTGACCGGGGCTCCGGCCGGTGCTGCCGACGCTGGGCGTAGCGGTCTTCCCGTGGGGGGATTCAGTCATGCCTGCTCTGGCTCTCCTACGGGACTCGGCTCCTCGGGTTCCACGGTTCCTCTACCAGCAGTAGAGGAGTGTTGTAGAGTCGGGGTATGGCAGCAGACGAGACGAGTATCAAGGTGAGCGCGGCCGCACGTGACCGGTTGGCTGTCCTGGCAGCCGAGCACGGCACGACCATCCGGGGACTGGTCGAGGAGCTCGCAGAGGGCACGCCCACCCAAGCCGAGTACGCCGAGCGCGCCGAGCTGGCCCGGGCGGAGCTGGCTTCCGCCCTCGGCAGCGCGCCGAGTCCGGAGGCCGAGGCCAAGGCCCGCGGTCTCCTGCAGCGCCTGGGCGCGCCCCAGGGCCCCCAGGCGGCCGCGTAGTGGCGGCGATCCCGGTCGTCCTGGATCACACGACCGCCACGGCGCTGCACGACCCGAAGGATCCGTTCAACGAAGCGGTCGCGGCTTTCTACGTGCAGGCCTCGGGTGGGCTGGGGACGCTGTACGCACCGGTGCTGTCGCTGACGGCCGGCGACGTCGAACGCCCCGGGCTGCTCGGCTACATCCAGGGGCTGCGGTTCATCACCATCGAGGCGTTCGACACCGACGCCGCGGTCACCGCCACCGCTCTGCTGCGTTTCGGCCACTCCTGGGCCACTGTGCACGCCATCCACGCCGCCCGGCCCTCCGCCGTCTTCCCGACGGGACGTTTTTTGCTCACCCTGACGCCGAAGGCGTACGCGGGCACCGGCGTGCAGGCCGTACACCCCGACCAGTAGCCGGCGAGGCAGCTTCAGGGGGCACGACCCTGACCGCAGCTCACCGAGCCGCGTCGCACCCGGAATACCGTACGATCGCGCTTCTGGTTGACGGAAGCGACGAACTCCTGGCGTATTAGAGGCTGCACGATGGCCGGCATGGGCAGACCAGCCACCTCTCGCCCGCGAAGCCCCACCGCTACGTGAAACCGGCCATCGCCATGTCTGTCAGACCTCACCAGAGTCGAGTCTGAAGGCCGGCAAGCTCTTGGCGCTGGTCGAACTGGAACGACAGGCCGGTGACTTCGCAGCCGCGTGACAATCGCTCGACGCGGCCACCCAAGCCCTCTCGGCGGTCCCGGACTGGCCGTGGATGGGCATGTGGATCACGCTCGTTATGGATGGAGTCTTCGGCACCCGCAGGGTCCAGTGGGATTCCATGCGCCGGCCGCAGACGCCGCGGCACACCGGGGGCAGAGTCGCGCACGGCGACTCTGCCCCCGGTGGTGTTCAGCGTGAGATGGGCTGGTGGCTGGTCACCGGGCAACTTGAGGGAAACGGGATGCAATGTACTCGTGGGATGTGTCGCCGAGTAGGTCTTGTCGACGGATTTACAGTTGACTGACACGGCAGCTGTCAGTTCTTCATCAGTGCGACTTCGTTGCTGGTCAGGTGGTTGCGGTTGCGGCGATGTTGTTCCAGCGGTGGTGGGCCTGGGCGGCTTGGTGTTGGTGCCCCGATTTCGACGGCGGCTACGACTTGACGCAGACGGGTGAGGAAGGCGGCGCCCCTTGTTCTTGGTGTAGAACTGCGAGCCGGGGGACGGATCGCGGTCGATGATGCGGGCGACGTCGCGTGTGGTGTAGCCGACTGCTTGGAGGCGGTCGGCGAGGCGGGCCGCCTCCTTCAACTCGCCCTGGCTGCTGGGACGGTTGCGGCGGGAGCGGGGCGGCATCGGCAGCAGTTCGGAGGCGTGATCTGGCGGTTCAGCGGGGCAAGGAGAACGGCGACGGCCACTGTGGTTGTAGGCACGGAACTTGTGGGCCCCGCGGCTTACCAGGGGCCGTGGTAGACCAGGCCCAGGGTGAGGGCGGCCACTGCGGTGGCCAGGAACGCGACCCCGCCTACGATGTTGCGGGAGCCCACCCGCACGTGGGCGATGATGGCACCGCTGAAGTACAACACGAGGCCGGAGGCGGCGAGAGTTCCCAGTAGCGGTACGGCGAGCCCGGCCAGCAGCCCCACGGTGCCCGCTGCCAGCAACGTGCCCAGTACCGGCACATACTTCCGAGGTATGCCCTTCATGTCCGCCTGGGTCTTGGGGTATTCGTGGCCGATCAGATAGGTGACCGCGGCGGCACCGTTGAAGACCGCGCCGAGGATGCTGACCGTAACGAAGGCGATGAACACGTTCTCTCCGCTCTGCGGGGACAATGGTGCTGGGCGCCATGTTGCCGTGCGCGGGTGATCGTACATGTCGCCCTGACGCGAGCAACTGGCCGTACGTGCTGCTCGTTGTAGCTCAGCAGTCGGTCGACCTCACCCGCACGAAGCGCCGCTCATACGCCCTCCACCCGTGCGCTGAGCCGTTCCAGGGTGCGCCGGCCCTCGCGCCGGACCCCGAGCGGGAAGAGCGCCGGGCGGCCGGGAATGCGCAGGCCACCGGTGAAGGCGACCAGGGTGCCGCCCGCAGTGGGCCTGGCGGCGATGCCCACCAGGACGAAGCGGCTCTGCAGCAGGCACCATCCGGGGCGCAGCACCCCGTCGAAGCGTGCCCGCAGACCACGCTGGCTGGTGGCCACGCCTTCGATCCGGTCGCCGTCGGTCCGGGTCACCCGCAGCCGCCGGGTGTCGGGCACGATCCGGGCCAACTCGCCCTCCAGGTCGGCGAGAAGCGGCCAGACCTCGTCGAAGGGCGCGGCGACGACCCGTTCGACGACATGGGCCCCGCGTACGCCGGCGGCCAGGGCGTGCAGCCGTCGTACCGGGTCCAGGGCCGCGGTGGGCCAGTTGACGGTCATTGCGACCACGCCTTCCTGAAGGAGTCGCGCGCCCGGTGCAGCCGGGATTTGACGGTGCCGACGCGCAGCCCGAGCAGCCGAGCGGCCGACTGCTCGTCCAGCCCCTCGACATCGCGCAGCACGAGGACCGCCCGGTGCTCGGGAGAGAGCCGGGACAGGACGTTACGGATGTCCGTGGCCAGCTGCGGGTCGCCGGGGCTGGGCAGTGTGTCGAGTTCGGCCGGGACCGAGCGGGCGGACCGCTGGGCCAAGCGCAGTGCCTCACGGGCGGCGATCGCCCGCACCCAGCCGTGCAGAGCGGCCGGTTCCCTCAGGGAGCGCAGGCTGCGGAAGACCGCGACCAGCGTTTCCTGTACGGCGTCCGGACCCTCGTCGAGGGCGATGGGCGCGCAGATCCGACCGACGAACGGGGCGAGTTGGTCGAGCAGGTCGTTCATGGCGAGCGTGTCACCGCGCTGGGCGGCGCGCACCAGCCGTGACAGCTCGGTGCGGTCGGCGCGGTTATCGGGCACGGCTGAAGTCTTCCATCCGCTCGGCGGGGGCCGCCGTCGGCGAGGTGCGCCCCGACCGTACGACCAGGATCGCGCCAGCTGCGGTCACCAGGGACAACGGCGTGTAGAGGCAGGCGTTGAGCCACTGGAAGGTGGCCCCGGCCCGCTCGTCGAGGCCCGCTTCGATGCCGCACATCCACACCAGGCCGGCCGCGGCGCGGGCGGAGACTCCGGCGGCCACCATCGTCGTCCCCGCCTGCAGCACTCGTCCCCAGCGGTGCCCGCGGCCGAGGCGGACCCGCGCCTGCACTATGCCGGCCCCGGTCAGCAGCAGCGTCGCCAGCGGCAGCAGATCACGCGGGGCGAAGGGGACGTCCATGCCGAGCACGGCCAGCGAGAGCCCGAGGCGGTCCCGAGCCGGCCAGGTGGCTCCCGTGGCCCAGTAGAGGTGCAGCAGCCCGTCGAGGGCGAGAACGGTCGACACGGCTGCCGCGGCGCGTCGAGCGGTGCGCTCGCGCTTGCTGACTTTCTGCATGGTGACCTCCCCAAGGAACGCGGACGACGCGCTTGCGTCACTCTCCAGAGGAGCCGGAACCGCGATTCGTTCCACGGAACACGGCCCGCGTCGTTACCGGCCCTCGGCCCGTTCCACCGAGAGATACGGCGACGGACGGCGCCGGGTACGGGTGAGCACGGTGTCGAGGCTGAGCGGGTGCCGTTCGGCCGCGGCCAGCCCGAGCATGCCGACGGCCAGCACGAACACGCAGTAGTGGAACTGTTCGGCGACCGGTAGTGAGACGGTCATCGAGGTCCCGAAGCAGGCCAGCAGGCACGCGGCACCCAGCGCCGTGAGCCGCAGCTGGACGCCGAGCAGCAGGGCCAGGCCGAAGGTGAGTTCGCCGATGGTGGCCAGCACCGCGAGGGGCGGCGCGAGTCCACCGGGCAGGAACGAGGCCACCTGGCGGGTGTAGGTGGTGAAGTGTGCGAAGTCGCCCCAGTTCACGTTCGGCGACTCCGGCCTGCCGAAGACGCCGAACCGGTCGCCGACCGAGAGCAGGAAGTCGGCGGCCATCAGGATCCGGACCGGGACACCCGTCCAGGGGTACCGGCCCGCCAGCGCGGCGAATCCGCCGAGCACCACCAGCACCGAGACCCCGAACAGGTCGGCCCCGTGGGTCAGGAACCAGATCGACTGCACGCAGAGCGCCGCCCACAGGGCGGTGCGGACAAGGAGCTTCACAGCGAGCCTCCAGAGGTGACGGCACGTACATGGAGATGGAGAGACCTGCCCGAGCGGACGTTCCCTGTGAGGTCGGCCACAGCGTCGACGGCCACCGCTGTAGGTGCCAAGAATCACGTCCGCGCTGGTTACGCTGCATGTTGGTACGCGTGCAGGATTCCGCCGACGCGGTCGCGTCGGTGGACGTCGCGGTGGGTGAGCTGGTCGAGTTCGGTGATCGGTTCGGGCACAGGACGTAGCGGCGCGACGTTTGAGAGAAACCGCAGCGCCCCGCCCAGTGCCCGGCATGACAAGCTGGGCTTCCCACTGCCCGAACCCAGGAGGTCACCATGACTGCACAGTCACCATCGCAGGAAGGTTCGGAGCCTACTGACGACGAAAGCCCTGCCCTGGCACCCGGCGATGACAGCCAACTTGAACTGAAGGACAAGTTTCGCCAGGCCCTGGCGCGTAAGCGCGGCATGCAGGCAAACGCCGCGGCGCTCGCTGCGAACACCGATGCGTCGAAGGCCCGCGGCGCGCACGGCCCGGCTGGTGGCCGGCGCTCGTTCCGGCGTAAGAGCGGCGGCTGAGCTCAAACCGGCCGCCGGACGGGGACACCGCCCGGCGGCCATGCCACTGACGGTCGCGTGGGGTTCTGCCGGGTGCCGGAGGCGACCAACACCAGCTTCCGCCGACCACAGCGCGGTGCTCTACGTCCTTCCGTCACGGCCGCGGATCGCGCCCATCTGCCGGACGCGATCCGTGGCCACTTACTGACGACGAACACCACCGGGCCGGCGGCACTCGTGGCCGTCTACTACACCGCCCGCAACGCCGACACCGCCCGACGCATCTATGACGTCGGCCAACGCACCCGCGCCCTTGCCCAGCAGGGCCATGCCGCTGACCGCTACACCAAGGCCATCGAGCAGCCCGGATCTGCCGAACTCGCCGCCCGCCTGGGCGGCATCTACGCACTGGAGCGCATCGCCCGCGACTCGGCCCGCGACCACTCCACCGTCGTGGAAGTCCTCACCGCCTTCGTCCGCGCAGCTCCTCCCCCACGAGGTTGTCGCAGTCGGCTGTTGGATGGACCCGCAGTCGTAGGCGTTCGCCCTGCGGCCCGAACATGATCAGGTATTCGACCGGCCCGCCAGGGCTGGCGTCGGCGACTCCGTGAGGGGTGCGGGTGTCGAACTCGGCGACTTCCCCGGCGGTGAGGACGAGGTCGTGGTCGCCGAGCGCCAGCCACAGCCGTCCGGACAGCACGCACAGCCATTCGTACCCTTCGTGGGACACCTGCCGTGGGCGTAGCGGCTGCTTGCCGGTTGCGGGCAGGACGTGCTTGTGGGCGTGCAGGCCCCCGACGTACCGGGTCAGCGGCAACACAGCCTTGTCCTCCGGACGCTGGGGCGAGGGGCTGGGCGGCTTCCCCGCCGTGGCGGATACGGTGCCGGCCAGCTTGTCCAGCGAGACGCCGTACTGCTTCGCCAGGAGCAGCAGCAGTTCCAGGTTCGGCTTGCGTCGACCGTTCTCGATCCGGGACAGCGTGCTGAGGGAGATGCCGGTCGCGCGGCTCACGTCGGTGAGCGAGGCTCCGCGCCGCTCACGCGCGGCCCGCAGCCGTGGCCCCATGGCGGCCAGCGCACGAGCAATATCGTCGTCCGTCATCGGCCTCACCCTCTCCAGGCAGTCCATGTACGCAGCCTGCTGGCCTGCTAGTTTGCCAAACTGGCAATGCTGGTCGCATCTGCCAGGCACCGCGACGCATGATCGATGCGTAACTGCGGCCACCTGGGAGTCCGAGGAGAAGCCATGCATCAGTCCACGCCATCGGCAGAGCTGCGCCACCGCACCATCGACGCATCCGCCGGGCGGCTGCACGTGGTCGAACAGGGCATCGGGCCGCTGGTCCTGCTCGTCCACGGCTTCCCCGAGTCCTGGTACTCCTGGCGCCACCAGCTCCCGGCACTCGCGGCGGCGGGATATCGGGCGGTCGCACTCGACGTGCGCGGCTACGGCCGCTCCTCCAAGCCGTCCTCGCCGCAGGAGTACCGGATGCGGGCCCTCGTGGATGACAACGTCGCCTTGGTGCACGCCCTGGGTGAGGAGACGGCGGTGATCATCGGGCACGACTGGGGCTCGAACATCGCGGCAATCTCCGCCCTGCTCCACCCCGAGGTCTTTCGCGCGGTGGGCCTGCTGAGCGTTCCCTATGCCCCGCCCGGCGGCCCTCGCCCCAGCGATATCTTCGCGCAGATGGGCGGGGACCAGGAGTTCTACGTCTCGTACTTCCAGGAGCCGGGCCGGGCCGAGGCCGAGATCGAGCCCGACGTCCGGGGCTGGCTCGCGGGCTTCTACGCGGCCCTGTCCGCCGACACCATGCCGGCGCAAGGGGACCCTGACCCGCACTTCGTCAGCAGCGGCGGAACACTGCGCGACCGGTTCCCCAAGGACCGGTCGCCCTCCTGGCTCACCGAAACCGATCTCGACTTCTACGCCGAAGAGTTCGAACGCACTGGCATGATCGGAGCACTCAACCGCTACCGGAACATGGACCGCGACTGGGAAGACCTCGCCGACGTCAACGGCTTGCCGATCAAGCAGCCGTCCCTGTTCATCGGCGGAAGCCTGGACGCCTCCACAATCTGGATGGCCGACGCGATCAACGCCTATCCGGAGACACTTCCCGGACTGGTCTCCTCCCACCTGCTGGACGGATGCGGCCACTGGCTCCAGCAGGAACGCCCCGACGAGATCAACCGACTGCTGACCATCTGGCTTGAAGCGGTGTCTTAATCGGCGCTTCTGCGGTAGCAGATGAGGGCGCCGGCGATGCCGACGTAGGCGAGGACGTGTGCGGCCTTGCGCTCGTAGCGACGGTGCAGGCGGCGGCGCCCGTTCAGCCAGGACATCGTGCGCTCGGTCACCCAGCGGTGCCGGCCCAGGCGGCCGCAGTGCTCCTTGCCGCGTTGGGCGACGCGGCACGATCTGCCGGCGTCGTAGCCGGCTGCGCTGGTGGTCGAAGTCGTAGCCTTTGTCTGCGTGCAGCTTGGCCGGGTGGCGGCGCCTTGGGCCGTAGCGGGAGCCGATCGGCGGGATTGCAGCCAGCGGCGGGCGGTGCCGCTGCGTCCGCCCCGACCAGACGTCTCACGCCGTCGGCTCGTCCAGTTGCTCTGCCGCCAGGCTCACCGGTGGCAGCCACAGCCGCAGCCGTACGCCCTGCGGCAGCGGTTCGGCGGCCACGCCGCCGCCGTGCGTCTCGGCGATCTGCCGGACGATCGCAAGTCCGAGCCCGGAACCCGGCAGGGATCGCGCGGCCGGTGAACGGTAGAAGCGGTCGAAGACGAAGGGCAGGTCGGCCGCCGGGATTCCGGGCCCCTGGTCGCACACCGACACCGTGCCGTCCGCTGTCGTGGATACGGTGATCTGCCCGTTTTCGGGACTCCACTTCACCGCGTTGTCCACAAGGTTGCCGATCGCCCGCTCCACCGCGTCCGGGTCGGCGTGCACCATGCACGGCGCCAGTTCCGCGGCGAACCGTAGCCGCGGCGAACGCGCCGCCGCCCGATCCAGCGCCCGCTGGGCCAGCAGGTCGAGCCGGGTGTCCTCGGTGTGCGTCCGCACACCGCCGTAACGCCCCAGATCCACCAGGTCGTTGACGAGAGAGGTCAGCTCTGCGGCCTGCGCGCGGGCCTCGCCGAGCAGCGCGGGGGCCTGCGGATCGGCCAGGCCCGGGCCCTCGCCGAGCAGTTCCAGGTTGGTGGTCAAGCTGGTCAGCGGCGTGCGCAGTTCGTGCGAGGCGTCCGCGACGAGCCGCCGCTGCGCGCCCACCGACTCCTCCAGCGCCGCCATCATCGCTGCGAACGACCGGGTGAGGCGGGCTATTTCGTCCCGGCCGTCGGTGTGCAGACGGGCCGTCAGATCCTGTGTCGCCGTGACGTGTTCGACGGTATCGGTCAGCCGCCGCACCGGCCGTAGCACCCGCCCGGCCGCCAACCGCCCCGCCACCGCGGCCAGTAGACAGCCGCCCGCGGTGATCCCGACCAGCAGCACAGCAAGCTGCCGCAGGGTGCTGTGCACGACCGCAGTTGGTACGTAGGTGCGCACCAGGCCACCGCGGCTGTCCGCCAACTGCGTGGTGTAGACGCGGTAGTGCTTGTCATCCCAGTCGGCGTCGTGGAAGTACGCGGGGTGGGCGCCCTCAGCGACCTGGATGTCCACGTCGCTGACGTCGACGAACCCGTCCGTCGGGCCCTTGGCGACCGGCAGCAGGACGAACTGCAGCGTCGTGGAGCCGACAGAGACCGGCTTCGTCGGGATGACGACCTCGTCCGGTCCCTCGCCGTCCTGCTCCGCCAGCGCGCTTTTCTGCTTGAACTCCTTTACCACCTGCGGCGCTTGGTCCGCTGCCGACACCAACTCGGCGTCGCGGCGCTCGTTCAGGTTGACGCTCAGCGCCGGATACAGCACCACCGAGGCCAGCACCAGCGCAGCGAGCACCGCCGCGGCGCCCGCGGACGCCAGCCTGTTGCGCAGGCTCACGGCTCCTCCCGCAACACGTACCCGAGCCCCCGCACGGTCTGGACGAGCCGCGGCTCACCGCCCGCCTCCAGCTTGGCCCGCAAGTAACTCACATACACCCAAAGGGCGTTGGACGACGGCCCGAAGTCGTAGCCCCAGACCGAGTCGAAGATCAGCGTACGGCTCAGCACCCGGCGTGGATTGCGCAGGAAGAGCTCAAGCAGCGCGTACTCCGTTCTGGTCAGGTCCAGGACGCGGCCGCCGCGGGACGCCCGGCAGGCGGAGGTGTCCACCTCCAGGTCGGCGAAGCGCAGCACCTCCTGGTCGGCGCCGCTGCGCCGCAGCAGGGCACGGATCCTGGCACGCAACTCCTCCAGAGCGAAGGGTTTTGCCAGGTAGTCGTCCGCACCCGCGTCGAGGCCCGCGACCCGGTCGGCGACCAGGTCGCGGGCGGTGAGCATCAGGATGGGGGTGCGGTCCCCCCGGGCCCGCACCCGGCGGCACACCTCAAGGCCGTTCGGTTCCGGCATGAGGATGTCCAGCACCACCGCGTCCTGCCGCCCGGCGGCCAGCGACTCCAGCGCGGCGGTACCGTCCGCCGCGACGGTGACCTCGTACCCGTCCCGGGTCAGGGCGTGCGCCAGCGAACGGCGCACCGCGTCATCGTCGTCAACCACCAGCACTCGCATGGCGCAAGGGTGCCTTACCGCGTGTCAGCGCGACGTCAGTTCGACTCAAGCGCGAGCGCCACGGCCGGCTTGCCGTCCCCGGGCTTCCCGTCACCCGGCTTGCCCGGTGCGGGCTCACCCGGCTTGCCGGGAACCGGCTTGCACTCGCCGGGCTTGCCCTTGCCGTGCTTGCCGGACCTGCCGTCCTTGCCCGGCGCCGGCTTGTCCTCGCCCGGCTTGGCCGTCACCTTCTTGAGCTGGATGATCGCGTCCGTGAGCTGCTGCGGGCTCACCCCGAGCTTGGCGGCGATCGCCGCGTACGCCGGGGTGGTCTCGTCGATGTGCCCCTTCGGGCCGGTGGCGAGCTTCTGCAGGGCGTCCAGCGCGGCCTGGGCCTTCGCCGTCGACACGCCGAGGATCTTGGCGAAGTCAGCGGCGCTGAAGGCAGAGGCGCCGGCCCTGTCCCCCTTGCTGCCCGGGTCACCCGGCTTCGTACCGCCCGGCGCCTCCTTGAAGAGCTTCTGCAGCAGCGCCCGCGCCTTGGCCACGGGCATGCCCGTCTCCTTGGCGAAGGTCGCCACGATCTGGTCGGTGAGCTTGCCGCCGTTCGCGCCGAGCGCGATCTTGACGTTCCTGAGGGCGTTCTCCAGCTTGCTGTCCGGCTTGTCCGGCGAGCACTGGACGACGGTCTTGCCGTGGCCCGTGCTGCCGGCCCCCTTGCCGTCGGACGTGCCGGCCACTGCGGCCGAGCCCGCTCCCACGGCGAGAACGAGAGCTGTCGCGGCGGCCAGCGCTGCGGTTGTGGGGCGCATCGTGCGCCTCCTTTCTGGTAGCTGCTGCCACCACACCAGCCGCCGCTTCAGGCCACCCGAGCCGGACCTTAGGACTTCCCTAAAACGAGCCTGATCCGCTTGGTAGTCGGGTCGCCCGGGGGAATCTCACCCCCGGGCTCCCACGGAACCGTACGTGACAGTCTCCCGTCATACGGCTCTTGTCGTCCTGGTCCTCGACCCCGCCGGGGTCACCCAGGTCCAGTGAGCGAAGTACTTTGGACGCCGCGTGTGGCCCTCGGCCAGCCGCCGCAGGGCCTGTTTCATCCCGGTCCGGTACTTCTTCTGGATCCACCGCAACAGGTAGGCGTTGATGCGGTCGAGCAGCGGGTACAGCGCCGAGCGGTAGAAGCGCCCGTAGTAGTTCATCCATCCCCGGACCACCGGATTGACCATCCGGGCCAGATCGGCTGACTCCTCCGCGGTGCGACGGTGCAGTCGCCAGGACCGTACCGTCCTACTCAGCTTCTTCAGGGCTTGCTTACTGATCGCGGGTAGGAACGCGGTGAACATCACCCCGTGCTTGTCCTTGGCTCCTCGCGGCCGGAACGTGAACCCCAGGAACGTGAACTCGCAGACCGGAAACCGGCCCCGTCGGTTGTCGTCCTTGCAGTACACGATCCGGGTCTTGTCCGGATGCAACTCCAGACCGACCTCGGCCATCCTGGTCCGCAGCGCGGCCAGAACCCGTTCTGCCTCTGCCAACGTTCGGCAGTGGACCACCCCGTCGTCGGCGAAGCGCTCGAACGGGCAGCCCGGGTACTCCCGGACCATCCACGCGTCGAACGCATAATGTAGAAACAGGTTCGCCAAGACGGGCGACACCGCAGAACCCTGCGGCGTGCCCGCTACCCGTTCAGTCGTGGACCCATCGGGCAGTCGCAGCCCAGCGGCCAGCCACCGCTTGACATACAGCACCACCCAACCGGCGTCGGTGTGCGCCTCGACCGCAGCTACGACCTTGTCCCACCGGACGGTGTCGAAGAACTTCCGGATGTCGAACTCGACCACCCAGTCGAACCGCCAGCACCGCTCCCGGCAGACCCTGACCGCATCCAGCGCCGACTTGCCCGGCCGATACCCGAAGGAATCCGGGTGGAACACCCGCTCCACCCGCTCCGCCAGGTGCCCGGCCACCACCGTCTGCGCGACCCTGTCAGCGACGGTCGGCACGGCGGCTTCATACTGCCCCTCCTGCTGTGATGGTTCGGGTTTTCAGGGTGAGGTGCCCGGATTTGGCGATGCGCCGCAGGCAGGCGGCCTCGGTCTCTTCGTCCCAGGGGACGCACCAGCGGCCGCTGGGGGTCTTGCGAGCGGCCAACTGTCCGTGGGTGATCCAGTAGTAGACCGTGTCGGCCGCGATGCCCAGGCTGTGGGCCACCTCCTTGACCGAGATCTCCCCGTCCCGGAACGGGACCGTGAATGGGGAGGGGATCTTGTGGACGTGGCGGACCCAGCGCACTGCGGCCTCGTCGAACGGGCGGCCAGAGCCAGTGGTGATGCCGGCCGCCGCTAGTTCGGTGACGATCTCGGCGTCGCGAAGCTGCGGACCGAGCCGGCTGATCAGCGCGAGCGCCGCCGACGGGGTCCGCCGAGCCTCCGGCGCGGGCTTGGGCCGCTCGAGAGCGACCTCCTCGCTCGCCCCGGTGTGCCAACGCAAGCCGACACGGGCTCGCCATCGGTCGGTCTGCGGCAGTAGCGTCACGTCCGACACGAGCGTCCTGAGCAGGCGTTTCCTGTCCTTGTCCCGGGTGTCGGCCGCGTGCCAGAGGCGGGGCAGATCGGTGGCCAGAGCCAGCAGGCCGTCCCGGTCGGGCAGCGACGGGCGGGACTCCCGCGCCGCCGTGAGAGCCGCCTCGGCCTCGGCCAGGGCAGTGAGCGTGGCCTCCCACCGGCTCTCCAGCGTCTGGGCGACGAGCCGGTTGCCGGGATCGACCGCTTTGAAGGCTCCCCTCCCTGAAGGGAGGGGATTCTCCACCCTCCAGGGTTGAGCGGGGATTCACGGCTCAGGCCGCCTCTTGGTCCAGCGGACCAGGAGGTCTTACGCCCTCGACACCGTCCGGGTTCCAACCTGCCCGGACCAGCATCACGCGGGCGGAGTTCTTGTCCCTGGGGGACACGGCTCCGCACACGGTGCAGGCATACGTTCTCATCGAGAGAGGGAGTGCGTGCTTGGTTCTCGCCCCGCACGTTGCGCAGTCCATCGTGGTGTGCGCCGGGTGCACGAGACGGACGTCCCGTGCGTGCTTGCGGCCCATCTCGATCAGGGCACGCTTCGTCGCCGCGATGGCCGCGTCGGCCGCCTTGCGGGCCATGGTGGTCTTCGCGAGGAACTTCGGGCGGAAGTCCTCCACCGCCACTCCGTCATGATCGCGCATGACGGCCTTGGCCCACTTGCGGCCGGTGTCCTCCCGCTGCCGCGCGACCTTCTTGTGCAGCTTCGCTGCCTGTGCCTGCGCCTTCCGGTAGCCGGTGGATGCACGCTGTCCTTTCGGTCGCCGGCGCCGGGCCATCATCCGCTGGTACTTCGCGAGCCGCTGAGCGGACCGCTTGCCGTGCTCGGCATGCGGGAGATCGTAGGCGCCATCCGTGGTGGTGGCGGTCTCCTTCACACCCCAGTCCACCCCGAGCACCCGCCCCGTGGGAGCGAGCGGTTCGCTCTGCGCGGGGGCGACGAAGGACACATACCAGTGCCCGAGCGTGTCCTGGTACACGCGCACACTCGACGGGTCGGCCGGAAGA
Source organism: Streptomyces sp. CA-106110 (assembly GCF_050936285.1). Lineage (NCBI taxonomy): Bacteria > Bacillati > Actinomycetota > Actinomycetes > Kitasatosporales > Streptomycetaceae > Streptomyces > Streptomyces sp. CA-106110. Next base: position 452,086 of record NZ_JBNJNB010000001.1, read on the forward strand.
GCCCGCGACCACACCACGCTCAGCACGATCTGGCCCGCAAGGTGCAGACGGCCCTCCTTGAGGCGGAAACCGCGCCGGGTGTAGTTCAGCGACGGTCGGCTGTCACGCTTGCGCTTGAAGCGGGGCATCCCCGCCCGGCGGTGCTGCGCAAGCCCGTCCTTGATGTCCTTCAACGCCTTCGCCCTCGACCTGGCGAAGTCCCGAATCGCCTGCTGCTGCGGCACCGAGGCACCCTCGGCCAGCCACGGCATCACCCCGCGGGCCTCGGTCAGCATCCTGTCCAACTGCGCCGGACCACACGTCAACTTCTCGCCGCCCGCTCTGCTCTGCGCGTGGGCCTGCCGGGACTTGGCCACGCATTCGTTCCAGATCCAGCGGCAGCGATCCCACTCGGCTTCGAGTGCGCGCCGGGCTGTCTTCGACAGGCGTACACGGAAGGTGTACCGGGCATGCCCGGTGTCCTTCGTGGTCGCTTCTGTCGTCATGCATCCGAACCTACCTGGGAGGACTGACAGTTGAGAGTTCTTGACCGTTGTGGGCGGCATCACGGCCGTGCGGGGTGGACGCCGGATCGCCCTGACGGCGATCCGGCTGTCCCTGCCCTGCTCCGCAGGAGTCCGATTCCTCCCCGGCCTGAAGGCCGGGGCATCCTCGGAGAAAGCCGGTGAACGCCCGCTCGGCACGGTCCGCCTCATAGCGGGCGCGTTCCACCGCCAGCTCGGCCGCCCGGTGCGAGCGGGTGTGGCGGGTGGTGACCTCGTCCGCTGCCGCGAGGGCGACGGTGATCTGGCCCGGGGTGAGTTGGGCCAGCAGGCGTGCGGCCACAGCGTCATCGACGACGTCCGCCCTGATGGACCGGCAGGTCGGTGTGCCCTGGTGGTCGGCCTTCGACCCGGAGCACTCGTAGGCCGCCTGCCCGCTGCGGTGATAGCGGGTGGTCATCGGGCGCCCGCACGAGCCGCAGCCGATGATCCCCTGACACAGGGCCAGGCCCTCCCGAGCCGGACGCGCACCGTCATGAGTGCAGTTGGCCTTCAGCCTCGCCTCGATGTCCAGGAAGTCCTGCCAGGTGATGTAGCCCTCGTGGTGGTCATGCAGCACCACCGGCCACTGGTCCCTCGGCAGCAGCCGCACCCCCGTGCGCACAGTGCCATCCGGCTCCACCGTGCGCCGGGTGGAGAACCGGCCGTAGACGTAGGTGCCCGCGTAGCACGGGTTGCTCAGCACCCCCAGCACCCTGGCGTGGGTGAGCTTGCCCCAGCGCAACTGACCTGCCCACACGCCTCCATAGGCCCGCAGCGGGAAGCGCCGGCCGACGAATGCGGCCACCACCGCGTAGGCCGAGCCGCCCTCTGCGAACGCGGCGAAGACGTCCCGGATCGCCGTCTGCACCTCCACGTCCGGATCGAGCACGCATTCGCCCTCGTCGTCGTAGACGTAGCCGACCGGCAGCGGGAAGTGCAGCTCGCCTCGCTCGGCGGCGGCCCGCTTCGCCCCCTGCAACCGAGACGCCAGGATGTGCAGCTCGGCCTCGCTCATACTGCCCTTGAGCCCCAGCAGCAGCCGGTCGTTGATGTCCGCGAGGTCGTAGATGCCGTCGCCGTCCACCAGCAGCGCCTCTGTCAGCCGAGCCAGTTCCAGCAGCCGGGCGAAATCCGCCGACGAGCGAGCCAGACGGGACACCTCCAGCCCGAAGATCGCCCCGACCTCGCCCAGGCAGACCTTCGCCACCAGCTCGCGGAAGCCCTCGCGCTCGGCCCCGAACTTCCCCGACACGCCCAGGTCCGCGTCGATCACCACGACGTCCTCGCGGTCCCAGCCCAGCCGCACCGCCTCGTCGGCCAGCGCGTACTGCCTCGCCGTGGACTCGGTATTGTCCCTCACCTGCACATACGTCGACTGCCGCAGGTAGACCACCGCCTGCCGGGACCGATGCGACGCGGTGATCTTCGACTGCCCGTTCACGGCCGCCTCCCAGCACGGACTCGACCATGTTGGCCAGCACCATCACCGTCTCGCCAAACACCCCGATCCGCGGCACGGCTCCTCGCTCCCGCCCACGCCAGGGCATCCACGCGACACACCTCACATGCCATCAGGATCCGCCCCCGTCCCGGTCCGCACCACGGCTTATCAGGGCATTCACCAGCGCACGCGCAGCACACAGGCCCTCGATGGCGAGTGGGTGCTCCTCGGCCGCAACCCCCCGGTCGGTCCACGCCTGCGACAGCGTCACGCTCCGGCTCGCACCGCTCACGCAGACGAAGACCAGCGCACCGCTCCGGCGCTTGACGTACAAAATCTCCAACTCGCAGCCGAACAACGGGTGGAACGGGTGGGTAACCACCAACGAACCCAACGACTGCCTGGACGATGCGGCCCTATGCGAGGACCGTCGGCACCCCCAAAACCCTGATGCCACCCCCGCCCTTGGGGATCGGCACCGCTTTGACATCCGGCGGGAAGTACGTGCCGGAGGACATCCGATTCCAGACCTTGTACAAATTGTTCTTCAGGTCCTTCTCGAACATCTCGATCGACACCCCATCCACGCCGGATGAGCCCTTGTTCCCTCTCACCTTCACCCAGGCGTCCCACACCTCCTGCTTGGAGATGTCGAACGGCTTGGCCGACGCTTTCAACTCGTCCATCCCGCTCCTCCCGGAGAACTTCCGGTTGACCGAACAAACCAGTCACGAACGACCCGGCCCCTTCGCTCCACCTCGATTACCGAGGCTTCCCCACTACTACGAGCCGGTCCGCCAGCGCGCCGCGCAACGGTACTCAGCACCCGGCCGGAGCGCTTCCGCACCAGGCTCTCCCTGTCGCCCCGGCTGCTGAGCCAGGGCAGTATCGCGCCGCGCCTTCCCACGTTCCGCACGGAAGCCGCAGACCGGGCTCGCGCCGCCTTCATGCCGGACACCGCCTGGCCAATACACGGTCACCCGCCAGGCTCATCCCGGGGTCCTGAAGACACCCCGGTTTCGATGTCATCTACTACTTACGACACGTCATCAGCGGTTCACTCGCGTTCGCCTTCCCGGTCCCCACCTGACGCCTGATCAGCGCCTTTTCCCCGGACGCTCACCACGACGGTCTGCCGAGTAGCCGAGGGGAATCTCACCCCTCGGCTCTCACAGAATCCGTGCGTAACAGTCTCCCGTTACACGGCTCTTGCCACTCTGATCACCAGGCCACGGACGCCACTGTGGTCCATCTCCAGTGCGCGAACATGCGGGGGTACCTGTCGGCGATCTCCCACATCTTCTGGAGCGCTTTCCGCAACGCCGCGAGCCTCTTGTACTTCTGACGGATCCACCGCACCAAGTAGGCATTGATGCGCATCAAGAGGGGATTCAGTGCCGACCGGTAGAACCGACCGAAATACTGCATCCAGCCCCGCACGGCCGGATTGATCCGTCGTGCAAGCTCGACGAAGGAGAGATCGGACCGAGTGTGGAGCCGCCAACTGCGGACTTCCGCACTGATCCTCTTCAGAGCTTCCTTACTGATCGCCGGCTCGAACGACGTGGACCGCCGTCCGTGCCTGTTCCGGCTCTCGCGTGCGCGAAACGTATACCCGAGAAAAGTGAACTCCGTCTGCCCGAAAGGCCGTCGGCGCTTACCGTCCCGGCAGTACACGATCTTGGTCTTGTCGGGGTGCAAGCGGAGCCCGACCTCCTCCATCCTGTCCGTCAGCGACGCCAGCACTTCGCGGGCCTGACGCTCCGACACGCAGTGCACGACTGCGTCGTCGGCATAGCGCTCGAACGTGATACCCGGCCATTTACGGGCGAGCCACAAGTCGAACGCGTAGTGGAGAAACAGGTTCGCCAGCACGGGCGAAACCGCTGACCCCTGGGGAGTCCCACGATTCCGCTCTTGCAAGGTGCCATCGGGCAGTTGAAGCGGAGCTTGGAGCCACCGCTTCACATACAGCACTACCCAACGGGCATCGGTGTGCGCTTCCACGGCTTTGACGATGAGGTCCCACCGGACGCTGTCGAAGAACTTCTGGACATCGAGATCGATCACCCAGTCCCTCTTCCAGCAGCGTTGACGGCAGCGTTCCACCGCCTCCAAGGCCGATCGTCCGGGCCGGTAGCCGTAGGAGTCTTCATGGAATACGGGTTCGACCCGGTCCATCAGATGCCTGGCCACCACCGTCTGGGCGATTCTGTCGGCCACCGTGGGCACGCCCAAGATCCTGACGCCGCCTTCGGGAGACGACTTGGGAATCTCCACCGCACGCACCGGCGGCGGGAAGTACGTCCCTGACGACATCCTGTTCCAGATCTTATAAAGGTTGCCCTTCAGATCCTTCTCGAAGTCCTCAATGGAGCGACTGTCCACGCCGGGCGCGCCTCTGTTCGCTTTCACCACTTCGTACGCCCCCCAGACTTCCCGTTTCGAGATGTCAAACGGCTTGCCTGATGAATTCAACGCGTCCATATAGGTCCTCCCGGGAAGCCCGGTTGTCTAGATAAACAACGTCACGAATGGCCCGGTCCCTTCGCTCCACTCTCATTACAAGAGCTTCTTCACTACTACGAACCGGTCCGCCAGCGTGCCCCGCGTCGGTACTCGATCCCTTGTGGTGTCCGCCACTTGGGACACTCCCTCTCACCCGCCCGAGGACAGGGCAGTATCGAGGCGCGCCTTCTCCTGTTCCATGCGAGAGCGGCAGACCGGGCTCACGTCGTCTACATGCCGGACACCACCTGGCCAGTAAGCGGATTCCCGCCAGGCTCTTCCCGGAGTTGGCTAAAGACCCCGGTTTTGATGCCATCTGTCTGCTTAACGACACTTCAGCAACGATTCGCTTGCGCTCGTCTTCCCGATCCCCACCTGACGCCTCTTGAGCGCCTTTTCCTCATCGCTCACCACGACAGTCTTCGGCTAACGCGGCATGAGGTCGAGTAGCCGGGGGGAATTTCACCCCCCGGCCCTCACAGATCCCGGCGTGACAGTCTCCCGTCACCGGGCTCTTGTCATCCTGATCACCAGAACGTGGGAACCCATGCCCAATGGGCGAAGAGCCTGGGGTACTGACGGGTGATACGCCGCCAGCACGCATGGGCCTTCTTGAAGGTCCGCAGCCGCTTGAACTTCTTGCGGATCCAGCGCATCAAGTAGGCGTTGATGCGCTCCAGGAGGGGAAGCAGCGCCGTCCGGTAGAACGCACCGAAGTACTGCATCCAGCCCCGAACGATCGGATTGATCGCCCGTGCGAGCTCGGCGAAGGTCCGGCCGATCTGTCGGTGAAGCCGCCATTGCCGCACTTCACCACTGATCTTCTTCGAGGATTCCTTGCTGATCGCCGGCAGGAACGAGGTGAACCTCTCCCCATTCCTGTCGATGGCCTTGCGAGCCCGGAAAGTGAACCCCAGGAAGGTGAACTCCGTCTGCCCGTACGGACGTCGGCGCTTATTACCATCCCGGCAGTACACGATCTTGGTCTTGTCGGGATGCAGCCGCAACCCAACTTCCCTCATCCTGTTCGCGATTGCCTCCCGTAGTTTCCGGGCCTGACCCTCGCTGACACAGTGCACAACACCGTCGTCTGCGTACCGTTCGAACGGTACGCCCGGATACTCCCGGGCCATCCACATGTCGAACGCATAATGCATGAACAGGTTAGCCAAAACAGGCGAAATCGCAGAACCCTGCGGGGTTCCGCGATCGCGCTGCTGCAAGGTCCCGTCAGGCAGTTGCAACGGCGCCTCAAGCCACCGCCGCACATACAGAACTACCCAGGGGAGATCCGTGTGGGCCCGAACCGCTTTGACGACAAGGTCCCAGGGCACGCTGTCAAAGAATTTCTGGATGTCCAGATCGATCACCCAGTCATACTTCCAACAGCGTTTCCGGCACGCCGCGACCGCATCCAACGCGGACCGCCCAGGACGGTAGCCGTAGGAGTCCTGATGGAAGATCGGTTCGACCTTCTCTTCAAGACGCCGGGCTACTACCGTTTGAGCGATTCGGTCAGCCACGGTGGGCACACCGAGCAAACGAACCCCACCACCATGCGACTTCGGGATCTCCACACCCTTCACCGGAGGCGGAAAGTAACTCCCCGAAGACAGACGATTCCAGATTCGATAGAGATTACCCTTCAGATCCTTCTCGAAGTCCTCGATGGAGCGCCCGTCCACCCCTGCCGCACCCTTGTTCGCCTTGACCTTCTCGTACGCCTCCTGAACCTCCCACTTCGAGATCTCAAACGGCTTGTCCGATGATTTCAACTGGTCCACCCAGCTCCTCCCGGAGAACTTCCGGTTGACCGAACGAACAATCAGTCACGGATGACCCGGCCCCTTCGCTCCCCCTTCATTACAAAGGGTTCCTCACTACTACGAGCCGGTCCGCCAGCACACCCCGCGTCGGTACTCAAACCCTCACGGTTCTTCCGCTTGGGCCGCTCCCTCTCGCCACCCGCATGACTCAAGCGGCACTATCAGGGCATGCCTTCTCACGTTCCATGCGAGAGCCGCAGATCAGGCTCACGTCGCCTCCGTGCCGGACACCGCCTGGCCAGTAGACGGGACTCCCGCCAGACTTATCCCGGAGCAACCACAAATCTCCGGTTCTGATGTCACCTGTTTTCTAACGACACTTCAGCAGCGATTCACTTGCGTTCGTCTTCCTGATCCCCACCTGACGGCTCTACCGCCGCCTTTTCCACATCGCTCACCACGACGGTCGTCAACCAACGCAGCATGTGGCGGTTTGGCACCATCCCCCGCAGGACGGAACCGAGGGGCCAAGTCCCTCATCTCTCGCACAGCACCGCATCGCGAAGCTCTCCTACCTGAACTCCCCTCTGCGTTCGTGACACACGCGGTTTGACGCCTCCCACCGCAGGGCGACGCCGAAGGGCCACAAACCTTCATCTTCCGCACAGCACCGCATCAAGCAGGGTCTCTACCTCCATCAACCTCACTCTCAGCGTTCGTGGCACACCTCCAGCCGTAGATCGTGATCTTCATGTCTGATGCACGGCTTGCCGGCGGTAATGGCTGGCCCAGGCTCGGGCCTGATGGCGGCGTCTCCAGTGGGACCAACCGAGCCGATGGGCCGCATCGCGGATGGGCCGGCTGGCGAACGCAGTGAACAGGCGCCGGATCTCGTTGCAGGTGAGCGAGATCAGACCGTCCGGGGCGGGGTGGCGGGCGCGTCCGTCGGCGCGGACGACGGCGAGGAAGGCGTGCGCCGGCATAGCCAGGGTGCCCCAGCGGGACCACGAGGTGAAGCGGCGGACTTGGTGTTCCTCGAGGCTGGCCAAGCCCTTTGCGCAACCGCACCACCGGTGAACTCGCCTACCACCGCTGCTTCTCGCCCGCCCCGGGATCAGTAGCCGGTGGCTGCCAGGCCGCCTCCCGCAGCGATGGCCCTGGCACGATGCGTGGACACAGCGGTGCGACACCGTCCACCGCCCGTCTGAAGGGGCCTGACGTCCCCGACCGCCCCGCCCGCCGGGCCCGACTGAAGCTGAAATCGTGCAAAAGCTGAGCAGACCAGTGGATACCACCTGCCCGCACCCAGCCGACAGCCCAGAACCCGCCCCGCAAACGCTCGGAGATCACTTCGAAACCACGTCGGTGGATCGAGGCTAAGAGCCATCACGTAATGCGGTCCGGGGCCTGCTGCCCCGCCAGGGGTGCTTCGTTTACGGGATGTCGATCTTGAGGTTGTGGAGTGCGGCGACGCCAGCGACGGCGTGGTTGACCGCCTCGCCGCGGCGCCTGCGTTGGCGGAGGATCTGGTGGTCTTTGAGCCGGGCGATGGTGTGTTCTGCGACGGCGCAGCGTTTGCGGAACCGGCGGTAGGTGCGGTCTTTGATGAGGCGACCGTCGAGGCCTCGGCGTGGCGTGCGGATGCGGTCGCGGCCTCGGTAGCCGCCGTCGCCGGAGGGGCGGGGATGGTCAGGGAGTGTTTTCTGGAGGGTTTCGCGGAAAACGACGTTGTCGTTGCGGTTGCCGGGCCAGGCGTCTTTGACGGCGACGACTCTCCGGTGGCGGGCCCGGCAGAGGATCTGCGCGTTGACGCTGTGCCGGTAGTTCTTGCTCTTCGCTGCGCGCTGCTGGTCGTGGACGGGGATCAGCGTTGCGTCGACAATCCACAGCTCCCGCCGGTCAGTCGGTGGGGGTCCGAGGAGCTCGGCGAGTGGTTCGGCGAGCCGAGTCATGACCGCCGAGTAGCCGAGGGGATTCTCACCCCTCGGCCCTCACAGATCCGTACGTGACGATCTCTCGTCATACGGCTCTTGTCGCTCTGGTCACCAGACGCGGGGAGCATGGGTGGTCCAGGCCCAGTGGGCGAAGAACCGAGGTCGTCGTGAGACGGCCTGGTTCCACGCCATTTGGGCTTTCTTCCTGCCCCGCAGCCGTTTGAACTTCTTGCGCATCCACCGCATCACGTAGGCATTGACGCGTTCCAGGAGGGGATACAGGGCCGACTGGTAGAAGGCCCCGTAGTACGCCATCCATCCCCGAATGATCGGGTTGATGAACCGTGCGAGGTCTGCTTCGGTCAGGCTGGTGCGGTGGTGCAGCCGCCAGGACCGCACCTCGGAACTGATACGGCGCAGGGCCTCCCCGCTGACGGCGGGGAGGAACGACCGGAACATCCGGCCGTCCTTGCGCACCGCGGAGCGTGTGCGGAAGGTGAACCCAGGAAGGTGAACTCGGTCTGCTCGTACGAGGCACGCCGGTTGGCATCCTGGCAGTACACGATCCGGGTTTTCTCCGGGTGCAGTTCAAGCCCCACCTCGGTCATCCGCTTCTCGATCGCCTTGAGCACGAAGCGTGCCTGGCGTTCGCTGACGCAGTGGACCACCGCGTCGTCCACGTAGCGTTCGAACCCGATGGCGGGGAAGTTCCGCGCCATCCAGGAATCGAAGGCGTAGTGGAGGAAGAGGTTGGCGAGGACAGGCGAAACCGAAGAGCCCTGGGGCGTCCCCCGGTCCCGCTCGCGCCGTGTCCCGTCGGGCAGTTGCAGCGGTGCGGCCAGCCAGCGCCGCACGTACAACAGGACCCAGGACTGGGACGGATCAGTGTGGGCAGCGACCGCCTTGAGGACCAGATCCCACGGAACGCTGTCGAAGAACGCGCGGATGTCCAGGTCGATGACCCAGTCCGCCTTCCAGCAGCGCTCCCGGCACCGGCCCACAGCGTCGATCGCCGACCGCCCGGGACGATAGCCGTATGAGTCCGGGTGGAAGACCGGTTCGGCCTTCGCCTCCAGCACCCCGGCAACCACCGTCTGAGCGATACGATCCCCTATCGTGGGCACGCCCAGAATCCGGACGCCCCCTTTCTTCGGGATCTCCACCGCACGCACCGGGGGTGGGAAATAGGTGCCGGAGGAGAGACGGTTCCAGATCCGGTACAGATTGTTCTTCAGATCCTTCTCGAACTCTTCCATCGACACCGCATCCACACCCGCAGCGCCCTTGTTCGACCTGACTTTCACGTACGCCTCCCAGACGGACTGCTTCGAAATATCAAATGGCTTGCCTGATGCTTTCAACTCGTTCACGCGACTCCTCCCGGGAAACACCCGGTTGATCGAATAAACATAGTCACGAACGACCCGGCCCCTTCGCTCCGCCCCCATTACAGGGGCTTCATCACTACTACGAGCCGGTCCGCCGGCGTGCCTGGCATCGGTACTCAGTCCCTCACGGCTTCGGACCGTCCAGGACGCTCCCTTTCTCCCCGCTCACCAGCGGAGACGTATCCAGGCCCGCCTTCTCCTGTTCCGCACGAAGGCCGCAGACCGGGCTCGCGCCGCCTGCATGCCGGACACCGCCTGGCCAATAAACGGGCACCCGCCAGACTCCTCCCGGGACTGCCTTGACACCCCGGTTCTGATGTCAACTCTACTTTTCGACACGTCAGCAGCGATTCACTTGCGTTCGCCTTCCCGATCCCCACCTGACACCGTTTTCCGGCGCCTTTTCCTCATCGTTCACCACGGCAGTCTTCAGCTAGCGCAGCATGAGGTCGAGTAGCCGGGGGGAATTTCACCCCCCGGCCCTCACAGATCCCGGCGTGACAGTCTCCCGTCACCGGGCTCTTGTCATCCTGATCACCAGAACGTGGGAACCCATGCCCAATGGGCGAAGAGCCTGGGGTACTGACGGGTGATACGCCGCCAGCACGCATGGGCCTTCTTGAAGGTCCGCAGCCGCTTGAACTTCTTGCGGATCCAGCGCATCAAGTAGGCGTTGATGCGCTCCAGGAGGGGAAGCAGCGCCGTCCGGTAGAACGCACCGAAGTACTGCATCCAGCCCCGAACGATCGGATTGATCGCCCGTGCGAGCTCGGCGAAGGTCCGGCCGATCTGTCGGTGAAGCCGCCATTGCCGCACTTCACCACTGATCTTCTTCGAGGATTCCTTGCTGATCGCCGGCAGGAACGAGGTGAACCTCTCCCCATTCCTGTCGATGGCCTTGCGAGCCCGGAAAGTGAACCCCAGGAAGGTGAACTCCGTCTGCCCGTACGGACGTCGGCGCTTATTACCATCCCGGCAGTACACGATCTTGGTCTTGTCGGGATGCAGCCGCAACCCAACTTCCCGCATCCTGTTCGCGATTGCCTCCCGTAGTTTCCGGGCCTGACCCTCGCTGACACAGTGCACAACACCGTCGTCTGCGTACCGTTCGAACGGTACGCCCGGATACTCCCGGGCCATCCACATGTCGAACGCATAATGCATGAACAGGTTAGCCAAAACAGGCGAAATCGCAGAACCCTGCGGGGTTCCGCGATCGCGCTGCTGCAAGGTCCCGTCAGGCAGTTGCAACGGCGCCTCAAGCCACCGCCGCACATACAGAACTACCCAGGGAGATCCGTGTGGGCCCGAACCGCTTTGACGACAAGGTCCCATGGCACGCTGTCAAAGAATTTCTGGATGTCCAGATCGATCACCCAGTCATACTTCCAACAGCGTTTCCGGCACGCCGCGACCGCATCCAACGCGGACCGCCCAGGACGGTAGCCGTAGGAGTCCTGATGGAAGATCGGTTCGACCTTCTCTTCAAGACGCCGGGCTACTACCGTTTGAGCGATTCGGTCAGCCACGGTGGGCACACCGAGCAAACGAACCCCACCACCATGCGACTTCGGGATCTCCACACCCTTCACCGGAGGCGGAAAGTAACTCCCCGAAGACAGACGATTCCAGATTCGATAGAGATTACCCTTCAGATCCTTCTCGAAGTCCTCGATGGAGCGCCCGTCCACCCCTGCCGCACCCTTGTTCGCCTTGACCTTCTCGTACGCCTCCTGAACCTCCCACTTCGAGATCTCAAACGGCTTGTCCGATGATTTCAACTGGTCCACCCAGCTCCTCCCGGAGAACTTCCGGTTGACCGAACGAACAATCAGTCACGGATGACCCGGCCCCTTCGCTCCCCCTTCATTACAAAGGGTTCCTCACTACTACGAGCCGGTCCGCCAGCACACCCCGCGTCGGTACTCAAACCCTCACGGTTCTTCCGCTTGGGCCGCTCCCTCTCGCCACCCGCATGACTCAAGCGGCACTATCAGGGCATGCCTTCTCACGTTCCATGCGAGAGCCGCAGATCAGGCTCACGTCGCCTCCGTGCCGGACACCGCCTGGCCAGTAGACGGGACTCCCGCCAGACTTATCCCGGAGCAACCACAAATCTCCGGTTCTGATGTCACCTGTTTTCTAACGACACTTCAGCAGCGATTCACTTGCGTTCGTCTTCCTGATCCCCACCTGACGGCTCTACCGCCGCCTTTTCCACATCGCTCACCACGACGGTCGTCAACCAACGCAGCATGTGGCGGTTTGGCACCATCCCCCGCAGGACGGAACCGAGGGGCCAAGTCCCTCATCTCTCGCACAGCACCGCATCGCGAAGCTCTCCTACCTGAACTCCCCTCTGCGTTCGTGACACACGTGGTTTAAATCCTCCCCCCGCAGGGCAAATTTGAAGGGCCAAACCTTCATCCTTCGTACAGCATCGCTACAAGAAGAGTTCCTACATGCTTCTTCCTTTCGCGTTCAGGACACAACAAGGCCGGGAAGTTAAGGCTGGCCGGGGCACTGTCCAGGCGGGGGCTGATGTGTGCTGACCTGGGGCTACATGCGGAACGGGACCGCTGGTAGATCTTGGGACGTCCTCGCAAGACAGTCCGAGATCCAGAGCAGAGGTCCCGTTGCCCGGCCAGTGTGCCACCATCACCCTCACTCGTTCCAGCACGGTCGCCGCTGGGGTCTACGCCCCGGGCCATCTGGGCGAGTTGACACAGGTCATCCCCTTCGAGCTGGTCGACGCCGTGCTGGAGGAGACCGGACGGACCCAGCAGCGGCTGCGCGCGCTGCCCTCGCGCGTCGGCGTGTACTACATGCTCGCCCTGGCCCTGTTCCCCGACCACGGCTACCAGGGCGTCTGGCGTCAACTCACCGCCGCCCTTGGCAACCTGCCGCTCCCGCAGGTGTCGACCACCGCGCTGCGGCACCTGCGCCGCCGCCTCACCCCCGCCCCGCTCAAGCTCCTGTTCGAGACCCTGGCCGGACCGCTGGCCCAGCCCACCACACCCGGCGTCCGCTACCGGCACCTTCGCACCGTCGCCTTCGACGGCTGCTCCTCGATCAAGACCCCGGACAGCGAGCGGGCCCGGGGCTGGCTCGGCAAGATCCGTTATCGGCTCGCCTGGGCCGGCTACCCCACCCTCATGCTGATGGCGCTGGTGGAGACCGGCACTCGCGGCCTGCTCGGCGCCTGCCTCGGCCCCAGCAGCGCCGGCGAGACCAGCTACGCCAAGCGCCTGCTGCCGCTGCTGGGCCGTGACCACCTGCTGCTGATCGACCGGGGCTTCGACAGCAACACCTTCCTGGCCGAGGCCGCCGCCACCGGCGCCCAGTTCCTGGCCCGCTGCAAGTCCACCCGCCGACCGCCCCTGCTCCGGGCCCTGTCCGACGGCTCCTACCTTTCCCGATTCGGGGAGCTGACGGTGCGCGTCATCGAGGCCGACATCGTCTGCGTCCTGGCGGACGGCACCCACGTCGGCGGGCGCTACCGCCTGGCCACCACCCTGCTGGACCCCGTAGCCGACCCCGCCGAGCGTCTGACCAGGATCTATGCCGAAAGGTGGGAGATCGAATCGGCGTTCTTCGCCCTGCGCTCCACGCTCATGGCAGGCCGGGTCCTGCGCTCGGGCGACCGGTTCGGCATCGAGCAGGAACTGTGGGCCGCCCTCGCCCTCTACCAGGCGCTTCGTACCGTCATGGTCGACGCCGTGGAGTCCCGCCCCGGTATCGACCCCGACCGCGCCGGCTTCATCACCGCCCTGCAGGCCGCGCGGACCCAGGTCATCCTCGCGGCCGGGATCGCCCCCGAGCACCCCCAGCCGGTCGGCACGATCGGCGCCGCGGTCCTGGACAACCTGCTGCCCGCCCGCCGCCTGCGCATCAGCGCCCGCAAGGTCAAGTCACCGATCTCGCGCTACCACGCCTTCAAGGGCCAGGCCCGCCCCCAGGCCGGCACCCCGGTGACCGCCATCGAGATCACCATCCACGACCGCACCAGTACCCCGCTCGCGCCGCCCAGCACCGTCCCACCATCGACCGAGGAGAACAACGGGCATGAAATCATGGAGAGTTCACCTACCGACGGCACCTCCGAAGAACACGATTCGGCGGACCCGGGCGGCCGGATGACACTCGCCCTCGCCGTGCTTGCCAGCCGCCCCGGCGAGCCCTGGCACGCCCGCGATGTCGCCCGCATCCTCGGCGTCACGAACATCAACAGCTTCCGCGTCCAGATGTCCCAGTGGGCTCACCGCGGCGTGATCCACAAGACCGGACCCGCCACCTACACCCTCGCCTGCTGACCGCGACGGGCCTCGACGCCAACCACAAGACCCTTAACTTCCCGGCCTTGAGTCATGACCCGGTGGCCGGCGTGTGGGAGACGCCGGAGAGGGAGCCGAGTTGCTGCATGGTGAGGTTGGTCCGGTAGGCCGGAACAGCGAGGAGGGTCCGGTCGGCGAACGGCGGTGACCAGGGCCTACCGCGGCCCGTATGGGGTGCGAGCTCCCACAGTTACTCGATGAGGTGCTGCATGTGCGGCCCGGTCAGTGGTGTCCAGGCATGAAGGTCGGCCGACGTGCGGCGGGCAAGAGGCAGGTGCATGAAGGCCATCGTAGAGACCGAAGTCTTGTCGTGGCACGGGGCGTTGTCAGTGGGGTTTTGTAGCTTTGGCGTTGGTTGCCGTGCTGGTCAAACTGCGGACAGGTGACGGCGTCCGGCATGAGCCAAAGAAGGAGGTGGAGCATCGGTGACCACAGAACTGTGTGAGACCGCGGCCTGCTTCGATGCTGCTCCTGCTCGTCGATACCGGGGAAAGAACAAGGGGAAGCGCTGGACGCGAAGCGCGGACATCGACGTTGCGGTGATCCGTCTGCCGCTGGATGTCCACGACCCCGGCGCCCGGCACCGGACCGAGGGTCTGTTCTGGGCGATGTGGTCCGTCAAACGCGCACTGCAGCGTGACGCGCGGGACGCCGTCGACGCGTACTGGGCCGGCGATGTCCGCCGCGAGAGGGACGCGAAAGTCTGGCGGCTTCAGCTGGGTCTGTCCCGGGAAGGGATGGAACGCCGCGCCTACCGGCACATGGAAAACTCCAGGCACCTCGCCCATCACGTCACCAAAGCACTGGTGATGCACCAGGCCGACGAGGTCTTCGAGACTTCCGTGAGCCGGCATCTGCTCCCGGACTCTTCCGGCCGCAGGCACGGCCGGCCCCGCGCGGGCCGGTGGTGGGACTACACCCGCATCCCAGGCCGCGCCCGCTCCCACACCATCTCGCGGAAGTGGGAGACCTTCCGGCTGCACGGCACCCTGGCCGGGCACCTGGACACCTACCGCAACCGCAACCTCGACCATACGGTCACCACCCCGGAGCAGGCTGCCGCGCTCCCGGCAGGGACCGGGGTGCTGGAGCAGCCTCGGCATCTGCCTGCTCCTATGCGCCCTACGGGACGTATTCAGACGGGCGAGGTGACGGCGAAGGACACGACGAAGACGCGGGCCGCGACGTGGTGGGACCACACCGGGCCTTTGGTCGTCGTGTTCACCGGCGGCGCCGGTTCACGTCGTGGTGACCTGGTCCTGCCCGTCCGGCTGCCCTCGGGTTCGGGTCGCTGGCCGCGCCTGGTGCACTTCCTGACCAATCCCGATACCTGGCACAAGATCGACCTCGTGCGCCGCCGCGACACCTCAGCGCCGGGCGGGTGGGCCTACGAAGCCCACCTGATGGTCCTGACCGGCGGCTACGCATCCCCCGCCACGAAGGCCCGGCGTGCGGCGGCGGCCGCACTCGAGCGGGTCGGTGGCATCGACGGCAACGTCTCCAACCTCTCCATCGTCTCCTTCCCCCACACCTTCGACCCCGCCGACGGCGACGTCGAAACAACCCGCATCGAGCCCAGCGACGCGGAGCTTGCCGCGCTGGCGAAAGCCCGCCGCAAGGACCGCGGCCGCAGGCGCGCCCTCGACCGCTCCCGCCGAGCGTCCAACCCCGGCCAGTACCGGCCGTCGAAACGCCAACAAGCCCGGGCCGAAAGGCGCCAGGCCGCGGGCCTTCTCGCACGGATCGTCGAAACGCCCGGCGGGGCAAGGGCAGCGGTAACTGGTTTGGTGGTCCTGGCGCACTGAGTTGATCTTGGCGTCCAACTCGTTGATCATTGGATCTCGTGTCCGACACCCCGCCGCTGCCGAGCTACGCGGAACTGATTGCACTCGTTGGCGAGTTGAGGGCCGAGCTGACGGCCGCCCGGGCCGAGATCGCTGAGCTGCGCGCGGAGAACGGTGAGCTGAAGCGGCGTCTGGGGATGAACTCGAAGAACTCCTCCAAGCCGCCGTCCAGCGACGGGCTGGCGAGGCCGACGTCGCTACGTAAGCCCTCGGGCCGAGGCCCGGGCAAGCCCCGCGGCGGCGCCGGGGGCGCGCTGATGCAGGTCGACGAGCCCGACGCGATCGAGGTCCATTCCCCGACCGCCTGCCTGGGCTGCGCGGGTGACCTGACCGGGGCCGAGGTAGTCTCCATCGAGCGGCGGCAGGTCTTCGACCTGCCCGAGATCCGCCTGCGGGTGACCGAGCACCGCATCGAACACCGCCGCTGCGCCTGCGGGCAGGTCAACGCTGCCGCCACCCCTTCCGACGCCCCCGCCGCCCCGGCCCAGTACGGGCCGCGGCTGAAGAGCCTGGCGGTCTACCTGCTCACTCGCCAGCACCTGCCCTATGAGCGGTGCGCCGAACTGCTGGCCGACTGCCTGGACGCGGATGTGGCCACCGCGACTCTGCTCGGGTGGGCCGGGCAGGCCGCCGAGGCAGTCGCCCCGCACACCGAGGCCGTGCGGCAGCAACTCATCGAGTGCGAGGTGGTCGGCTTCGACGAGACCGGCACCCGGATCGCGGGGCGCACCTGCTGGGTACACACCGCCTGCACCCGCTCGCTGACGCTCTACCAGGTCCACACGAAGCGCGGCGTGAAGGCGTTCGAAGCCATGGGCGTCCTACCGCACTTCACCGGCATCGCGGTCCACGACGGCTGGAAGCCCTACAAGACGTACACCGACGCGGTCCACGCCCTATGCAATGCCCACCACCTGCGCGAACTGGCCTCCGTCGTGGACAACGCGCCTGCCGGCCACCCCGAGGACTGGGCCGAAGAGCTGGCCGCGCTGCTGGTGGACACCTGGGACGAGATCAAGAACATCCAGACCGCGCACCCTCACGCCACCGGCTTCACCGTCGACGCCCTCGAACGCCTCACCGCCCGCTACGAGGAGATCATCGCCGCCGGACGGACCCTGCACCCGCCCCGCGCCCCCGGCGAACCACGCCGCAAACGGGACAAGGCCGCGAACCTGCTCGACCGCCTCGACACCGAAAGCCACCAGGTGCTCCGGTTCGCCTTCGACTGGCGGGTGCCCTTCGACAACAACACCAGCGAGCAGGCCATCCGGATGGCCAAGATCCAGCAGAAGATCTCCGGCGGCTGGCGCACGGCACCCGGAGCCGAGCGCTTCTTCGCCGTGCGCGGCTACCTATCTACCGCCGCCAAGCAGGGCCGCAACCTGCTCGACACCATCACCCGACTCTTCGACGGCCGAGGCGCCTGGATCCCCACCCCAGCCTGACCACCAAACCAGTCACGGGCAGCGAACAAGGCTGGGGTGCCCAAGCAGCCCTACCGGCGCGACAGCCTGTCAGCCGGCTACCGGCTCGACCGGGCTCGCCTTGCCGAAGCCGCCGCCACCCAGGCTGCGGCAAAAGACCACCGCGCCCGCCGCATCGCCGAAGAGATCACCGCCGAGCACGGCGCGAACCTGATCGTCGAGGACTGCGACATCCGCACCTGGTACCGCAGGTGGGGCAAAGCACTGCAGGCCACCACACCCGGACGGCTCATCACCGCTCTTGGCCGGGAATGCGAGAAGACCGGCGGGCGGATGCTCCGGGCCTCCACCTTCACCACCACACTCTCCCAGACCTGCTTCTGCGGCGAAAAGGTCGTTAAAACCCTCGCCGACCGCATCCACCACTGTCCCGCCTGCGGGCTGACCGGCGACCGAGACAAGGTCTCCGCCGCCCTCTGCGCCCACGTCCACCTCACCGACCCCGACCACCCAAGCACCGCACGCCTGGACACAGTCCAGGCGCGCCACACACAGATCGTGTTCCATGAAGGGCTGCAAGAAGCCCTGTCGAGTCAACCGCAGCGCGGTGCACGCCCCAGCCGGGGCCACACCCACGCGGCAGCCCACAAGCCGGATGCTTCCGGCCGCGGGCCTCTGCTCGACAAAACACCACCACCCGGTACCGGACTTACCCCGAATGAGACCCGACCCGCCAACGAGCGGCACAAGGCCCACGTCGGAACAGCCGGCTGCACGGAGCCGGCACGCCACCCAGCCATGCCAGCCCCGCACAGACATCGGGCGGACATCACAGCATTACGTGATGGCTCTTAGGGATGTCGTTGGATCACCGGGCAGACCAGAGGAAGGTGCCGGCGATGTGGAGTCCGGCCAGGTAGATGGTCGCGCTCTGTGGGGTGCGTTCTCCGCGATCGTGTGCCGGATGCCCCGGCGCCGCAGGTAGTCGCGGCAGGGGCCGTTGCTGTAGCCCCTGTCCGCCGCGACGGCGGCCGGCTTCTTGCGGCGCCTTCCCGGCCCGAGCCGGGGATCCCGGATCTTCTCCAGCGCCGGCACGAACTGGGTGCAGTCCGCCCCCTGTTCCGCCGTGACGATCAGGGACAGCGGGCGGCAGCGGCCGTCGGCGCTCAAGTGGATCATGCTGGTGAAGCCGCCACGCGAACGGCGAGAAGCCGGAATTGGCGCGAGGCAGGCTCGAAGCGGGCAGCGTGATCCGCGTCCTCGCCAGGGAGCGTGGGATGGTGATCGTTTGGAGCACAGGCCGACCGGCGCGGGGAGGCACGGCGGTCATCGGGGACTCGCGCCGAGTTCGTGGCGCACGTACTGCGTGCGCACCGAGCGGACGCCCAGCGCGACGGCGGCGCCCACGATCACCACGAAGCCGAGCATCACCACGCGGGCGGACACGTACTGCGTCGCGATGCCCAGTGCGACGACCGGCACCGACAGACCGAGGTAGGCGCCGAGGAAGAAGAAGGCGAGCGCCTCGGCCCGGGACTCGGGCGGGGCGGTCGCCCCGGCCGCGGTCAGTGCGCTGCGGAAGGCCAGTCCTCCGCCGGCGCCGGTCAGCACCCCGCCGATCACGAACATCGCCAGGCTGGGCAGCCACATCCCGCCCACCAGCAGGGTCAGGCCGGGAACAAGCACGAGCGGGCCCGTGCGCAGCGTGAGCGCAAGCGGGGCGCGGCTCAGCGCTATCTGGGCCACCGCTCCGGCGGCGAACGCGGCGAACGCCACGGCCCCGGCCACCGCATGGGAGCTCTCGTGCAGGGTCCCGGCCAGGAAGGTGGGCGCCAGGGAGTTGAAGATTCCGTAGACGGCGAACGCACCCAGGCCTGTCGCGACGGCAGCGAAGAACATCCGGCGCGCGTGCTCCGGCACCGCGATGCGCTGCGGCCGGTACCGCGGGGCCGGATCCGGCAGGTCCGCGGTCTCGGGCGAAAAGGCGACCAGGACGGCCAGCGCGGCCAGCGCGACGAGGAACACCACGTAGGGCAGCACGAGCGGCTGGGGGGCGTACTGGGCGAGCAGCCCGGCGACCAGCGGACCGAACCCGATGCCGCCGAGGTTGGCCGCGGTGGCGACGATCTGAGAGCGGCGCGGCGAGCCCGACCGTCCGCGCCAGGTTCCCAGGTGCAGTTCGCTCAGATAGGCGGTGGCCGTCGCGGTGGTCAGGCCGACGGAGACACCGGAGAGGACCCGGGCCACCAGCAGGCCGGGCAGGCTCGGCGCGAGCACGAAGACAAGCGCGCTGACGATGTTGAGCAGCAGCGCGGGCATGAGCACCCGCTTGCGGCCGATCCAGTCGGAGAGGTGGCCGGCGAGGAAGAGGCTGGCGATCACGCCGACCGCGTACACGGCATACACGACGGTGATCATGATCGTGGAGAAGTGGTCGCGCCGCTGATAGAGCACGTACAGGGGAGTCGGCACGGCCGAAAAGCCCATGTTCACCAGAAAGGCGAGCGTGGTGGTCCAGAAGCCGAACGAGTGGTGCCGATGGCGTCGGGTGGGTCGGTGGCGGTGCGCCCGCGGCTCCGCCCGCCCTGCGGGGATGACAGACAAGTACGGCTTCCTTTTCCAAGTGCTTGCTCGAGGCAGCAGCGGCGTGGTCTGCCCTGCCGAGTCGCCCTTCAGGCTCCCTGGCTCGCTTTATGATGTCCAACGAAGAAAATCGATGGGGATCATCAATGAGCTGCATGAATGCGAAAGGAGCACGACGTGGAGCTTCGGCACTTGGAACACTTCGTGGCCGTCGCCGAGGAGGGCAGCTTCACCCGCGCCGCGGCCCGACTGCATCTGGTGCAGTCGACGCTCTCCGTCTCCGTGCGGTCCCTGGAGCGTGAACTCGGCGGGAAGCTGTTCAACCGCACTACGCGCCAGGTCGAACTCACCGACGCCGGCCGCGCCCTGCTCAACGAGGCCCGCACCGCCCTCGCGGCGGTGGACGCGGCCCGCGACGCCGTCGCAGCCGCACAGGGCGGTGTGCGCGGCACCGTCAACGTCGGCATCATGCACTCGCTGGCGCTCATCGATCTGGCCGCCACCCTCACCCGCTACCACCGGGAGCGCCCGCAGGTGCAGATCATCCCCAGCACCGCTCCGGGCGGCTCAGCCGAACTCGTCACCCGGGTGCTCGACGGCAGCCTCGACCTGGCCTTCACCGCGCTCCCCGGCATGTACCCCGCTGGCGTGACGCAGCGCCTGCTCGCGTCCGAGCCTCTCCTGCTCGCCTGCCCGGAGGGCCACCCCCTCGCCGAGCACTCGGTGATCCCGCTCGCCGACCTGGACGGCGAGCGCTTCGTGGACTTCCCCGTCGGGTGGGGCACCCGCGCCAGCGTCGACCGCATGTTCACCCGGAGCGGCCTGCGGCGGGAGATCGCCGTAGAGGTCGCCGACATCCCCACGGTCGTCGACCTGGTCCGCGCCGGATTCGGCTGCGCCTTCGTGAGCGCCTCGCTGACCTCCGGCACCCGCGCCGACGCTCTCGCAATGCGTCCGGTGCAGCCCGCGCCCCGCTTCGAGGTCTCCCTCGTCACCGCCACGGAACGCCGCCCGTCCGCCGCCGCCAGGGCGTTGATCGACCTCGTCCTGGCCACTCACGCCGCCCCCCAGGACGATGACTCCAAGGCGTGATCAGGCCGGTCCGCGGGCCGCCTCGACCGCCGGGGCCGGTCGGTCGACGCCCTCGACGTCGACGTCCGGCACCAGGAGGCCGACCTCGGTGTAGCGGGAGTGGGGCAGGGCGTCCTTTCGGGCACCGGGAGCTCCGGTTCCCGGGCGGGCTTCCGCGCGAGCGTTGTCCCGCCGCCGGGCAATCCGTTGACCGACACAGCCGACAGGCCGCGACCCTACCGATGTCGTCGGCGCCCGCGGAGCAAGCCACCGACTCGGCGGGGCCACGCCGCGGACGACTCGTCCGTGACGCGGATCCCTGCGGACCGCGCCCAGTTGCTGCTGATCTGGCCCCAAGATGGCAAGGGGTCCCGAGGGTCGTGCGGGAGGCGGCCGGTGAGCAGGGGTCGCAGGTCCGTGTCGGTTTCGGCCCAAGCGATGGAGAACTGGCTGCGGGTAACGCGGAGGCTGGTGTTGAGCTGGGTCACGGCCGCGCGGGCGCAGTCCTCGCGCCATTCGTCGTCGGACCAGTCACCCGAATCCGCGGGAGCGTCCACCGCCAGCGCCAGGCTGAGGAAGCAGGCGGCGTTGTAGTGGACCAGATGTCCGGCGGCGGCCCTGTTGGAACCCCGGTGCCGCGGCGCCGCACCGGGGGTCAGCGCCCGACTGTGCTCGTGCTGCCCCGCGTGGCCCTCGTCGCGCGCGTGATCGGCGTACAGCAGACGGCGCATCCCCCAGTCACGGCCGCCCCTGCGCCGGCCCCAGCGCGCCCTGCCGCCCGCGACCTCGCTGGCAACGTCGCAGAACGCCTCTGGGAGCCCATCGGGCGGCCGGGGGGCATTGGGGTTCACCCGAAGGACCTCGGCCGCGTGGGCGATCCGTACGGCCCCGAGGAAGGAGCGGCGACGGGTCCGCAGCGAGGGACGGGGCCGCTCGAGGGCGAACCACCGGCGCCAGTAGCGGCGTTCGCCGAGGTTTCGACGCCCCGGAAGCCAGGTGCGGGCGTAGCGGCGAATGATGGCCCGCCGGGAAAGGCGCTCGATGAGCCGGCCGAGGTGGGCGCTGGAGCTCGTTTCGTCGTCCGCCTGCGCACCCCGGTCGCCGCCTTGTCCGGCGCGGGCGATGGCCAGGCGGTACGCGGTCTCAATGTGCTCGGGCCACAGCCGGACGCAGTACGTGTAGATGTCGACGGCGCTGCGGATGCGGTCGTCTTGGTTTCGCACGCCGAAGGTCTGGGCGATAAGCTCCTGGAATCCCGCCTGATAGAGCCGGACCGGCAGGTTTCCGGGCACCAGTTCCGCGGCCTGCGCATAGTGTTTGTCTGCGCGCTGGGCCTGCTTCTTACTGGCCCTGCTCCGTCCCTTTGCAGCCAGCTCAAGAGCCAGCTCCTGCGCCTTGATGCCCATGCGGTAGAAGCGGTACGCCGCAGGGTCGTCGCCCCAGCTCTCCCAGCGGGGGATACGGTCCTTCGAGCGCGGATCCGCGAGGACCTTGACGGTGCAGTAACAAGCTATCCGATCGTACAGCTCCCTCTCGGCACCGTCCGGGGACCCGCCCGTCCGCGTGCTGGCCTCGGCCTCCATGATCGTGGCCGCCACCACCGTGTTCTTGGGCATGTACAGGATGCGCACCGAGAAGCGGAGCCGCTCGTCGTCGGCGGACAGACAGTGCAGCATCACGTGGTACGCCTGGGGGCGGAAGAGGGCGAGCCGCTTCATCACGTCCATCCAGCCGTGCGGCGAGGACGTGGTCTCCGGGGCCGGATCGGGGCCGATGGTGCTGCCGCTGCCGGGAGTCAGGACGTTCGGGCCGAGCGTGTCAGCGGCCATGTGCTCCGTGATGTAGGCTGCCAGTTCGGCGGTCCGCGCGGACTCGTGGCCCTGGCCGCCGTTGTGGTCCCCACCGTTGTGCCCGTTGCCGTTGCCCCTGTGGCCGTTGCCGCCGAGGAGGGCGCGATCCTCGCACACCACCACAGGCAGCAGCCGGTTGCTCCGGTAACGTCTCAGCAGCCAGGACCCCAGTCGGACGAGCCCGATGACGACGAAAACCAGGCCTATGGCGAGCAGCCACACGGCGGCGCTGCCGGACTGTTGCCAGAACGCGGCCCAGGCACTCAGGCCGCCCTCGGTGGACTGGGTTCCGAGCACGGCGAATTCCAGCCTCATGACACATCCCCCCTCATAATCCCCCTGACTGGTCGTACTGATCCCCCTCACCGGAGATCACCAAGCTCACAGGGGGTCGTAAATTGTCAACCCGCCTTCTCCGGGGCCTCCATACGCCCTGCCGGGTCGTGCACAACGGGCCCGTCGGCCAAGCGGGCGTGGCGACCAGGGCGCCTGGACGGAGAACTCACTCCCATGCGGAGGACTGGCCGAAACCCGCCCGGTCCCGTGCCGTCACCGACGCGCTGTCGCCGTGCGCGAAGAAGCCCGAAGTACCGTCAGGACACGTTGCCCTTCCGCCGGAAGCTACGGAACGCCGGCGCGAAGAACACCTCCGCGAACGACAGCGTCACCGACGTGCCCTTGATCACGCCGGCCCACTCCAGGCGGGGCTGGAGCCCGTCGACCCACGCGTACTGCCATAGCGTGGGCGGCACGTCCCGCAGGCAGCCAGCGCCGTGATCGCGTCCAGGACGTTGGAGAGGATGGCGACACCCACCGCCCCGCCGACCGCGCCCAGCGGGGCGTCCATCTTCGTCGCGAGCCAGAAGTCGAAGCCCCCCACCGCCCGTTGGCCGACGAAGACATAGAGGGCCACGATCGCGAGACGGCCGGTGACGGTGCCAGGGGGACAGCAGGACGCCCATACCAAGCCATGCGGGCCGGTCCCCCTCGGTGCCGCGCGCCACAACGGACCCGTTCGGCAGATGCCCTACACCGGTCAAGCGCACCGGGGCGCCCCAGGTTTCCGAGTACAGCGGGCCGCCGTCCCACAAACCTCCCCGTACCGGCAGGCACTTGCCGGGGGTGCGGACGGTGGCGCCCGGACCGACGGTGTCCCACGTGGTGAACTCCCACCCCCGGGCGCCTCGGTGCGCCGCCGCATCTCGCGCGCCGTATCGGCCTCGGCCGCGGCGCAAGCATCAACCAGCGCGACACGTCGGGCGCCGCCGCGTCGCGGCTGGTGCGGTCGGTCGCGTGCTCCTCGTCGAGGCCGAGGGTCCACCACGTGCTGTGCGTCCGGTAGACAGCCCCGCCGGTCGGCCGTCGATCGCCACCGGGTAGGGGCCTCGGCCGTCCTGCGTCCGAAGCTGTAGCGGGAAGCCTCCTCGACAGGCGCCTCCGCCGCTGCGGTCGACACATAGACACCAAATGGCCATGTCCCACGAATGGGGCGTGCAGTTCACGCGGGAAGGTATCGGGGTCAACGCCCTGCGTCTCGGCCCGGTCAACATCCCCTCCTGCAGGGGCTGTTCGCCAAGGACGCCGAGCGGGCCGCGCGCCGTCTGGCGCACATCCCGGTCGGCCGGTTCGCGGAGGGCGAGGAGATCGCCGGCGGCGGTCGTGTTCCTCGCCAGCGACGACTCCCCCTTCATGAACGCCACCGACTTCCTGGTGATCGGGCGGGATCTCGGGCGCGTAAGTGACACCGCTGTGCGGGACGGGGTGGTCAACCTCGTTGGCCGCGCCGTCAGTTCGTGCGGGTAAGGTGCCGCCGTGAACATGGCGACCCCTGGGTGGTACCCGGATCCGTGGCATGAGGGCGGCGGCCCTGCCGGGCATCGGTGGTGGGACGGCACGACCTGGACCGAGCATGTGCAGGCGCCGCTGCCACCCGGCGAGGGCAAGCGGCGCCGCGGCCTGGTCGTGGGTCTCATAACCGGCGCCCTCGTCCTGGTCGTCGGGGGTGTCACGGCGGCGGTGGTGCTGACTGGCGGCGACGACGGCCGCAAGGCACCGTCGGCCCACGGGTCTGCCTCCCCCGACCGGCACGCGCCGAGCCCGTCGGCGTCGCACCGCGCCCAGCCGAGCCCTTCCACATCCGCGGGCGAGGACCGCCACAGTGGCGGG
This sequence comes from Streptomyces sp. CA-106110, assembly GCF_050936285.1. NCBI lineage: Bacteria > Bacillati > Actinomycetota > Actinomycetes > Kitasatosporales > Streptomycetaceae > Streptomyces > Streptomyces sp. CA-106110. Next base: position 476,922 of record NZ_JBNJNB010000001.1, read on the forward strand.
AGCCGGCCCCCGGGGCAGCGCCCGGCCGTCACCGGACACGTCGACGACACGGTCAACGGCCTTCGCGTTCCCTTGCTGCGCGGCTGGCGGGGCACTTCCACCAAGACCGGCGCGGGCCTCGGGTACGGCACCGTGTACCGCTGCCCGGCGGTGCCCGCCGACTCCTGCCTGCCCGGTGGGGCCTACACGCGGGCCATCGCCCATCCTGGCGACCTGACCCTCGAGGAGCTGGCACAGGCCGAGATCGGCGAGGTCGCGCGGAGCACGTACGGCACGAACATGAGCGGCCTGCAGGACTACGGCGGCATCACCGGACATCGCCAGACCGCCGCGGGGGCTGTGACGGTCGCGGGCCGGAAGGGGTACTTCATCCGCTGGAAGGTCAGCACGGGCAAGGGGCCCGGCGCCGTCGTGGAAGCGGTGGTGTTCCCCTCGCCGTGGGTCCAGGGCCGCTATCTGCTGCTCGGCTTCGGTTTCGACGACAACAGCAGGGGCCCGTCCGTGACGGACATACAGTGGATCACTGATGGCATCGAGCCCCTCGACGGCGGCGGCAGCGCCTGACCGTGGCGCTGCCCGGCCGTCACAGGAACATCCGGCCCTCGCCGCGCTACGTCGGCACGGTCGCCGTGATCTCGTCGCCCTCGATCAGGTGCAGCGCGTCGATCCGTTCGCACGGCTCGCCCGCCTTGGCATGCCGGAACCACACCTTGTCGCCGATGAGGAGGTGGTCGGCGGGCGCGCCCAACAGCGGCGCCTGCACCTCGCCGGGACCCTCCTGGCGGTCGCGCTTGCTGGACCACCGCGCTGCGCGGGCCCGGCGCCGGTTGGGATCTGCATGAGTAGCGCCGCTCCGGTGTGACCCACTTCGGCGAGGCGCGGCACGGGGCCGGGGCGAGACTGCTGATGCTGATGGCGAAGTCCCGACACAAGAGGGCAGAACACGTTGGCCGCTATTTCAAGCCTCCCCCGGAGGCGATCGCCCAGGTAACCAGCCTGCTTGCGCCCGGCCGCTGCAGGCGTTGAGGGCTCCGCGCGGGCGGCTGCTACCGGGCCGCCGGTGTTACTCCAGTGCAGCCGCCTTGCACAGCAGCACTGACCGTTCGCGGGCGTTGCGGCACAGGCGGGCGGCGAGCTCCAGCTCGGTCCGTGCCTCGGCGGTCCGGCCGAGCCGGACGAGCAGCTCGCCGCGCACGCTCGGGAGCAGGTACGAGCCCGACAGGCGGCCGGAGGCGGCCAGTTCGTCCACGACGGACAGCGCCTGCTGCGGCCCTTCGGCCATCGCGATGGCGATCGCCCGGTTGAGTTCGACGATGGGTGACGGGGCGATGCGGCAGAGCGCCTCATACAGGAGCACGATGCGCTCCCAGTCGGTTTCCGGCACCGAAGACGCCGACGCGTGGCACGCGGCGATCGACGCCTGCAGACCGTACGGTCCCAGGCCGCGCCCGAGGGCCGAGGACCGGCCGAGTGCGGCCATACCGCGACGGATCGCCGACCGGTCCCACAGACGCCGGTCCTGATCCTCCAGGAGCACCGCCTCGCCACCCGGCCCGGTGCGTGCGGGAAAGCGAGCGGCCGTGAGCTCGAACAGGCCGAGCAGCCCGTGTACTTCCGGTTCATCGGGCAGCAACGCGGCCAGCATCCGGGCCAGTCGGATCGCCTCGTACGCCAGGTCGGGGCGCAGCAGGTGGTCACCGATCGTCGCCGTCGAGCCCTCCGTGAAGATCACGTACAGCGCGCTGAGGACACCGCCGAGCCGATTACGCCGTTCTTCTGTCGGCGGCAGCTCGAACGGGACTCCGGCTGCGGCGATCGTCTTCTTCGCCCGCGTGATCCGTGCCTGCACCGTCGGTGTGGGCACCAGGAACGCCCGGGCGATCTCCTCGCTGGACAGGCCGCCGACCACACGCAGCGTCAGGGCTACGCGGGCCTCGGGCGAGAGGACCGGATGGCAGGAGATGAACATCAGCGCTAGGACGTCGTCGTCGACCCGGTCGGGATCCCACGGCAGGGCGTCCGACCGGTCCGGCGGGACCACCACGCCCGAGGTCTGGTCCCCCTCGGCGAGCCAGCCTCCGAGCATGGTGTATCGCTCGTCGAGCGCCGACCGACGGCGAAAGCTGTCGATGGCGCGCCGCCGCGCGGTCGCCAGCAGCCAGTTCACCGGGTGCGTGGGCGCACCGTCGCGCGACCAGGAGACCAGCGCCTCCGCCACCGCCTCCTGCGCGACGTCCTCGGCGAGCTCGAAGTCCCCGGTGTAGCGGGTCAACGCAGCCACGATCCGTGCGGATTCGATCCGCCAGACGGCCTCGACGGCCCGCCGCGCCGACTCGGCGCTCGGCGGGCCGTCGACGGCCGCGGGCGTCACAGCTGGCCGGTCCGCTCGCGCCACGCCCGCTCCCTGATGATCCACTCGTTGTCCTGCGGGAACTCGTCGATGCCCGGTACGCGGCGGACCTCGCACTTCGAGCCGGCGACGGCCGGGAGCCGCTGGGCCCACTCGACCGCTTCCTCCTTCGATGCCACGTCGATCAGGTAGAAGCCACCGAACAGCTCCTTCGTCTCGCCGTACGGACCGTCGGTGACCACCGGCCTCTCGCCACTGAAGTCGACCACCACGCCCTGGGCCGGGTCGTCGAGGCCCTCGGCGGCCACGAGCACGCCCGCCCGGATCAACTCCTCATTGAAGCGACCCACCGTCTCGAGCATCTCCTCGAAAGGGGTGGCCATCATCTTCGCAACGGATTCGTCCGTGCCCCGCAGGATCAACATGTACTTCGCCATCTTCGGTCTCCTCGGTCTAAGGGCCGCCCTTCGGCCTTCTCACCCCAAGGTCGAACGAGGCAGCCGCGGATCGACAGGCGGACAGAAATTCCTTGCACCCGGGCCGGGGACACCGTATCCCGGAGATCCGGGCGCCAAGCGAAGTACAGCGACGACAGCAGCCGACCATGACCGGGGGCACCTGTGAGAGGTCGTTTTCATCTCTAGCGCCCTCTTATTGCCCGCTTTCTTCTGTGCGGTGATGTGGTGCTGAAGGGGCTGTTGGACTGGGTTGGTCTCGTGGGGTTGGTGGGGTGACGGTTGGGGCGGGAGGAGGCGTGCGCCTGTCTCATCCCAGGAAGCCCGCTTCTGGGCTGTGCTTCCACAGGTAATTCCGTGCGCCTGGGCGCACTCGGCTGCACGCGGTACGTCCACACCATGAGTGAGCGACGTCCGTATCCGAGTGATCTTTCCGATGCTCGCTGGGAGTTGATCGAGCCGGTCCTGTCCGCCTGGCGGTCCGAGCGACGCCGACACGCCCTGGACATCGGCCGCCCGCCCGAGCACGAGCTGCGCGAGATCATGGACGCGATCTTGTACGTGGACCGTACCGGGGTGCAGTGGCGCTACCTGCCCCACGACTTCCCGCCCTGGGAAACCGTCTACGGCTACTTCGCCAAATGGCAGAAGGACGGCGTGTTCGGCCAGCTCAACGGCCTGTTGCGGGAGTTGGTACGACAGAAGGAGGGCCGCAACGCGAACCCGTCGGCCTGCGTGATCGACGCGCAGAGCGTCAAGACCTCCACCAGTGTCCCCGCTTCGAGCCAGGGCACCGACGCCGGCAAGAAAATCGTCGGCCGCAAACGGAGCATCATCACCGACACCCTCGGCCTTCTGCTGGCGGTCCTTGTCACCGCGGCCAGTGTTCAGGACTCCGTCGCAGGTCAGGCTCTCCTCGAGCAGGCTGCCTCCGCCCATCCCACCATCCGCAAGTCTGGGTGGACGGCGGCTACCGCAAGCACTTCGTGGAGCATGCCGCCACCCTCGGCATCGACCTCGAAATCGTCCAGCGCAATCCCGGGACCAGGGGATTCACCCCGATCCCGAAACGCTGGACCGTGGAGCGAACCTACGGCTGGCTCATGCTCCACCGCCGCTTGACCCGCGACTACGAGACTCTTCCGGCTCGCTCCGAAGCCATGATCCACCTTGCGATGACCGAGCTCATGGCCCGCCGACTCACCGGCGAGGCCACCATCTCCTGGCGCGACCCGACATCACCGGAACAAATCCGCCTCACGGGATAAAACAACGGGAGAAAACGACCTCTCAGTTTTGGTCTCATTCTCCGGCGGCCGGAGCCGTTCACAGGGATACGCGACACCGACGTCAGCACGGTGGTGAACGATCGCGGACAAGGGGGGACAACGCCCTGCGGGGGGAACAGACCTCGAAAGCGAGTGCGTCACCCGCCTGGCCCGCGGTCCGCGTGGTGGGGCGGACTACCTGGCAACACGGGGAATCACGGAGCGCGTGAGACCGGCGCAGCTCCTACGTGATCAAGGTCACGCTGCGCCCGACAAATGTGACCGAACCATGGACGCGGCGGGTCTAGGGCGCCACGATCAACCGTGCCGCTGCGTGCCCGAAGAGGCGGGGAACCACGGGGAGCGGCGGCTAACCGCGGAGGTCAGGAAAGAGACCAGCCCCTGACCAAATTTGCTGGTCAGGGGCGGGTACTCCCGAGTGTGGCCGCGCCACGATTCGAACCCGGGAAGGCTGGGCGGGCAGATTTACAGACCCCGCAGAGAAGCCTGTTTTTGAGCTGGCCCCTCCATGCGTTGGGAGCCCCTGGTCCCACAGGTGCCCCACGACCACTGGCGAGAAGACGTCATCCTTCGTCCGTCGGGCGAAGTCGAGAGACAGCGCAGATCCCGATCCGTCTCGACGCCTGTCTGTGGCATGGCAAACGACATGCAGGGAAGTCAGTGAAGCTTTGACATCGCCCCGGGCCGCCCTGGTGATCGACTAGGGCGGGCCGGTCGCCGCCCGGTCATGTGGGGAACGAGCAGCGGCTGTCCGGGGGTCAGGCGAGGCCGGCCTTGAGGGCGCCGGCAAGCTGGACCACGCGCTCGGCCTGGTGTCGGGCGGCGTTGCGGGTCTGCTCGCCGACCGGGTTGTTGCCTTGGGCGTCGACGTGGGATGTGCCGTAGGGGTTGCCGTCGACGAACTTGATGGGGTCGGTGTAGCCGGGGGACACGATGATGCCGCCGAAGTGGTGGATGGAGTTGTACAGGGCGAGGAGCGTGGACTCCTGGCCGCCGTGCGCGGTGGCGGTCGTGGCGAAGCCGCTGTAGACCTTGTTGGCCAGTTTGCCCTGGGCCCACAGGCCGCCGAGGGTGTCGATGAACTGCTTCAGCTGGGAAGAGATGTTCCCGAAGCGGGTGGGGGTGCCGAAGATGACCGCGTCCGCCCACTCGACGTCGGCTGGCGTGGCCTCGGGAACGCCCGCGCTGGCCGCTGCGTGGGCGGCCCAGGCCTCGTTGGAGGCGATGGCGGCCTCGGGGGCGAGTTCGGCGGCCTTCAGCAGGCGTACCTCGGCGCCGGCCTTCTCGGCCGCCTCCGCGATCTCCTTGGCGATCTCTGCCGAGAAGCCGGTGGAGGAGTAGTAGATGACGGCGAGACGGACAGGGGTGGTCATGCGGGTTGCCTCCGATTCTGGGAATGCGTTCGTGCGCCACGACCGACCAGGCAGGTGGTTCGCAGGCCCCGCGCAGGCGGCCTGGCGTGAACCGTCCGCGCGATAGGTGAACGTTAAACCATCTAGTTCATTTGTCAACTATTCGGGGAGTGCGGTCGTCACCCACGAAGACCGCCCCAACCCAAAAGCGCCGTCCGCGGCGTCACCCATCGGTGGACGCTCTGAAAGGGCCCATCGAACCCTTCTCATCCTGAAGGTCGAGGCTGATGACGAAGGGGCTGATGGGGGTTCGTGACGCGGCAGGGCTCCTGATCACAGATACGGGCGCAGGCGCTGGAAGCGCTACGCCAGCAGGTGCCGGCATGACGCACTGTCGTGCGGATACCGCGCTCGGCTTCATGGAATAGGACGCAGGGCGAGCCGACCGCGACGGTTGGGGCTAATGACGGATCAACTACTTATGGCCGCTGTACACGGGCACGACGATCCCGATCGGCTCCTGGCGGTCGCGGATGTGGTTGGATACCTGGGTCTAAGCGCGTATCCATAAGTCTTGCGCATGACGGGGGACGTGGCCGCCGGGGGCGGCGGGCGTTGTCGTCCACCGGGTCCACTCGGCCCAGTCGTCACCGGACGCGGCGTCGCCGTGATGTCCGGCGGCAACCTCGACCGGCTATGCGGCGAGTGTCGCCAGCATCTGCTCGGGTGCGGTGACGATCGAGAAGTGGCCTTGGCCGGGATGGACGTGAAGGCGTGCGCCCGGTATCACCGCGGCGAAGCGGCGGGCGTGCTGGAGCGGGACGGTAGTGTCGGCGTCCCCCTGATGGATCGACGTGGGCACCCCGATCGACTCGAGGTCGAAACCCCACGGCCGGGTCAGCACGCGCAGATCCTGCCCGACTCCCCAGCTGCCGCGGTGGAACGCTCGCAGGTAGTTGGTCAGGAAGGCCGCGCGCGCGTCCGGCTGGGCGAGGGCACGCCGGTCGCCGACGGGCATCTCGCTGGTCGCCAGGCGAAGGAACAGCCCTGGTTCCCGGCGCGCCAGCGTGGCCAGGCGGCCCAGAAACCAGCCACCGAAGGCCGGAACGTGCCGGGCGATCTGCAAGGCCGCGCGCTGCCCGGCTGCCATCCCGCGGGTGGGCCAGGCAGCCAGGCCAAGGGGCGCGATGAGCAGCAGGCTGCGGACGCGGTCAGGCAGCTCGCACGCGCAGGCAGCCGCGAACGCTCCGCCGCCCGAAACGCCGAGCAGCGCCACCGAGCCGACGTCCAACGCGTCCAGGACCAGGGTGGCTTCCGCAACCCAGGTCCACCACCCGCGGCAGGCGACGGACGTCGGTGCCGCCGATGCCGGGGCGATCCGGGGCGATAAGGCGCAGTCCGAGCGCATGGGCCGCGCCCGCGAAGCCGTACACGGCCAGCCGGGAGTCGGCCAACCCGTGGCAGAACAGCACCGCGGGCGCGGCCGGCTCCCCACCACCTCGACCGCGATCACCCCGCCGCCGGCTCGCCGCAACTCCACCCTCACCTCATCTCCCGCGACCTTGATCCGAGCTGCCTGAGCGGCTTTCCAGAGGTTCTGCCGGTAGCCGGCTGGCAGCCACGGGCCAGTCCGGGGGCTGCGGCGGTCAGGAGCCGGCCCGGTGATGCTCTTCGACAACACCTGGACCAGCCCCTGGCTCCCCCACAGTCACGCGCCGAGGGTGTCGCCTGCCTTGCTGAGCTGTGCCTCGCCGATCTTCATGGCCGTGGAGGCACGGCGTCCTCGTCCACCGCCCGCAGCAGGCGCAGCCCAGAGGGCGCGGCCACCGCCCGTGGATCAGATCCCATCCCGTGGCGCGGATCGCTGCGCCGGCTGTCCGTCGAAGGCTGCACCTGCTTGCTCAGCTCGCCTGGGGCCGGGCCAGACCGTGGTCGTAGGCGAAGATCACTGCCTGGATGCGGTCGCGGGCGCCGATCTTGGCCAGGACCCGGCCGACATGGGTCTTCACGGTGGACTCCGACAGGACGAAACGGCCGGCGATCTCGCCGTTGCTCCACCCCTTGCCGATGGCGACGAGGATCTCGCGTTCACGGTCGGTCAGGGAGCTCAGTCTCGGGTCCTCGGTGGAGCCGGCACCGCCGGGCGGCACGAGACGGGCGAACTCGTGGAGAAGGCGGCGGGTGAGCGCGGGGGCGATAACAGCATCTCCGACGGCCACCGCGCGGATGCCCGCCAGGAGTTCCTCGGGGCGGGCGTCTTTGAGGAGGAACCCGCTGGCTCCGGCGCGCAGCGCCGCGTACACGTACTCGTCGAGGTCGAAGGTGGTCAGGACGAGGACACGGGAGCGGTCGCCGGCGGCGACGATCCGGCGGGTGGCCTCAATGCCGTCCATGCCCGGCATGCGGACGTCCATGAGGACGACGTCCGGGCGGAGTTCGGCGGCCTTGCGCACGGCCTCGGCTCCGTGGGCGGCCTCGCCGACCACCTCCGTCTCGGGCACGGAGTCCAGAAGCATGCGGAAGCCGTACCGCTGGAGCGGCTGGTCGTCCACAACGAGCACGGTGGTCACCGGGCACCGTCCTGGGGGGTGAGGTCGAGGTCGGCCCGTACCGTCCAGCCGGCGCCTGCGGGGCTCACGCTGACGTGCCCTCCATAGAGTGCCGCTCGTTCTCGCATGCCCACCAGGCCGTGACCTTCCTCGTTCGCCGTGCGGGGACGGCCGACCGGGGTGGAGGGGCCGGAGTCCTGGACCGTGATGGTCAGCCGCGTGTCCTCCACGACGATCGCCAGGTTCGCACGCGCGCCGGCGCCGGCATGCTTCAGGGTGTTGGTCAGGGCCTCCTGCACGATGCGGTAGACCGTGAGCTGCACCCCGCTGTCGAGGGCGTCGATGTCTCCGACCGTACGGTAGACGACCTCCAGGCCGGCGGCGCGCACCCCCTCGCACAGCGCGTCGAGGTCGGTGAGACCGGGCTGCGGGCTCAGCTCGGGCTCGGCCGGCGCACCGTCCGCCTCGCGCAGTACGCCGAGCACCCGCCGCAGTTCGCTCAGCGCCTGGCGGCCGGTGTCGCCGATGAGGTGCAGGGCCTCCTTGCCCCGTTCCGGAGCTGCGCCTGCGGCGTAGGCTCCTGCATCGGCGAGGGTGATGATGACGGACAGGTTGTGGCCCACGATGTCGTGCATCTCGCGGGCCACTCGTGCCCGTTCGGCGGCGACAGCGAGTCGGCCGCGCTGGTCGCGTTCGATCTCCAGCCGTGCCGCACGCTCGCGCAGCCCGACCAGTTGGGCCCGCCGGATGCGGATCATCAGGCCGAGCGCGAGTGCTGCGGTCGCCGTGCTGAGCAGGAAGAACAGTGCGTCCCAGACCGACACCGCCGCCGAGACCCGCACCGCGACCAGGCTCAGTGCACCCGCTGCGACCGCGCAGGCCCAAGCCAGCTGCCGCAGCCGCCCGTGCAGGGCCAGGCTGTACAGGGCGACGAAGAGGGCGACGTCCGCACGGAGCGCGGCGCCGAGGGACCACTGGAGGACGAACACGGCCGTGACGGCGCCGAAGGCGGCGGCGGGCGCCCGCCGCCGCCACAACAGCGGCAGCACCAGTCCGGCCTGCAGAGCCATGATGCCCGCCACGGGCAACCGGGTGAATGCCACGCGGAAGCGGCGCGGGCCGTCGCCGTCCCCGCCGATCACGCCGACTGCATGCAGCAGATCCGGCAAGCAGAACAGCAGGAAGACCAGCACCACCACCGCGGTGTCCAGCACCCACGGACGGGCCTGGTCGGCATGCCGGAGCCGCTGGCCGGCCCGGCCGAGCCGGGCGACCAGCGGCCCCATCCCGCTGAGGTCATCGGCGGTCACGGATGTCACGGATGTCACCAACCCATGATGCGGGTGGCTGCTGCTCAGACGTCGCTGCGCAGCAGCCGGTACGCCGCTCCGGCCAGCGCGAGGGCTGTCCAGCCGAGGAAGACCAGGAGTCCGGCGCCCGGCGACAGGGTGGTGGAGTCGTGGGTCAGGGCGAAGATCGACTCGCCCGCGTGGCTGGGGAGGTAGGGGTCGATGTCGCCCTGCCACGAGCTGGGCAGCAGGGAGATCAGCCCGGGTACGAGCATCAGGGCGGCGACCAGGACCGAGATACCGCCGGCCACGGACCGCAGGAGCGCGCCCAGGGCGGCGCCGATCACTCCGACCAGGCCCAGGTAGAGTCCGGCGCCCAGGAGGCTGCGGACGACGCCGGCATGGCCAAGGCCCATGGCGGCGGGCGTGCCGGAGACGATCTGGCTGCCCACGAGGAAGGCGACGAACGCGCCGACGGTCGCGACCACCAGGGCGACCACTCCGTACACCGCCGCCTTGGACCACAGCACCGGGAGCCGGCGCGGTACGGCCGCGAGGGTCGAGCGGATCATGCCGGTGGAGTACTCGCCCGCCGTGACCAGCACGCCGAGCACACCGAGGGCGAGCTGGGCGAAGTTCGTGCCGAAGAGGGACAGGCTCATGGCCGTCGCGGTGGCGAAGTCGCGGTCCATGTGCCGGCCGGAGTCGAGATTGGACTTGTAGTGGCTCGCGGCGATGACACCGAAGGCGACGAGGAACAGCAGACCCAGGCCGAGGGTGATCCAGGTGGAACGCAGAGACCAGAGCTTGGCCCACTCAGAGGCCAGCACGCGCCGTCCGGTCACCCGGTAGGCGGGCCGGGCCTGAGCGGCCGTGGCGGTCTCGGGAGTCTCGGGCGTTGCCGTGAGGATGCTCATGCCGCGCTCCCGGAGGTCTCGATGCCGGTCGTGGAACCGTGGTACTCCACGGCGTCCCTGGTCAGTTCCATGAATGCCTCCTCCAGCGACACCGCCTTCGTGGTCAGCTCGAACAGGGGGATCCCATGATCGGCCGCCTTCAGTCCGATCGCACGGGCGGACATCCCGGTGACCTGGAGTTCCTCCGAGCCGATGCGGCCAGTGATCTCCACACCCGGCCCGGCCAGCACGTCCCGCAGCCGCGCCGGGTCGTCCGTTGCGACCTTCACGGTGTCGCCGCCCGCTTCGCGGACCAGGTCCTGCACGGTCGTGTCGGCCAGCAGCCGGCCACGCCCGACGATGATCAGATGATCCGCGACGAGTGACACCTCGCTCATGAGATGCGAGGAGACGAAAACCGTGCGCCCCTCGGCCGCGAGGGTGGTCAGCAGGTTCCGGATCCACAGGACGCCCTCGGGGTCGAGCCCGTTGACCGGCTCGTCCAGCATCACGGTCTGCGGATCTCCGAGCAGGGCCGCGGCGATGCCGAGCCGCTGGCCCATGCCGAGGGAGAAGGCACCGGCACGCTTCTTCGCGACGCTGCCGAGACCGGCGAGTTCGACGACCTCCTCGACCCGACGGCGCGGAATGCCATGAGTCAGCGCAAGGGCCCGGAGGTGGTTGTAGGCCGAGCGGCCCGGGTGGATCGACTTCGCCTCCAGCAGCGCCCCCACCTCCTGCAGCGGTGCCTGGTGGCGGGCATAGCGGTGACCGTTCACCGTGACGGAGCCGCTCGTCGGCGCGTCCAGCCCGACGATCATGCGCATCGTCGTGGACTTGCCCGCACCGTTGGGCCCCAGGAAGCCCGTCACCGTGCCCGGCTTCACGGTGAAGTCCAGACCGTCGACCGCGACCTTCTCCCCGTACCTCTTGGTGAGCTGCTGTGCCTCGATCATTCGCGTTCTCTCTCTCGGACTCCGGCGCCCGAAACGCCTGACGCCTCCTCCGCAACGCTAAGTCCGCGATCTGCCGGATCCGGTGGTACCGGGGGCTGAACAGTGGCGGGCCGGTAGTACCGGGGTACTACCGCACCGGCAGCTGGCGGCGGTACTTACAGCGTCTCTGATTAGCTATGCGATCCTGAGTCGGATTGAGTTTCCGGGATCGTTTCCCACCGTGGTGGGGAGGCGTGGGCGTGGAGGTGGAATCCCGCGCCGAGTGCTGCCCCTTGTGGCCGGTGGCCGGTGGTGGGTGTGCTGGTCGTGTTCATGCCCTGGTGTCGGTGGGCTGCGCGGGGCAGCCGGGTCCGGTCCGTGTGAGCGTGTCCCTCCGGACGCTGGCCGGCACGACCGTGAGGCCGTGCTGGGGAGGGTGCCCTGCGTCGCCTGGGCGCGGGGCGTGTGGAACGACGCCGGGTAGGGCCGGTCTTGGACCGGTCCTTCCGACTGGTCTTGGCAGTCGGTGTGACGACCGCCTTCGCTTCCAGGTTGTCGAGGACCGTCCGGATCACCATGTGGCCGCCGGTGCGGTCGCAAGCGGTCGTGGCCTGGTGGGCCAGGCCGCGGGCTGCGATACGGCGCCAGGCACCGTGGTCGCGGTCGCCCTGCCAACGGCAGTCCTGGTGGGGGCAGATGGCCCATTTCCATCCCGCGATAGTGGGCCGGTCGGGGGCTTTGCGGTGCCGCAGCGGGGTCAGGCAGTGCGGGCACAGTTTGGAGGTGTTGCGGGCCGGAACCGTGACGACGGCGATGCCCTGTTCGGTGGCGAGGTGCCGCGTGCGGTCGGCGATCTGTCCGCGGACCTGCTGGGACAGGCGGGTGTTCAGGGTGCGGCCCATGCCCCCGGCTTCCATCGACCGCAGATCCTCGACATAGATCACCGTGGCCCTGGCCGCGATGGCCTGGTCGACGGCCCACCTGGCGGCAGCCCACGCCAGGGCGTCGTTGAGGTTCGATCGGCGGTTGGACACGTGCTGGATCTCGCTGCGCAGCACGTCGAGCTTGGGGGCAAGCTGGTGGTCGTGGCCTGCGATGAGCCGCATGTACTGGTCGGCTTTGGTGTGCAGTCGCTCTGAGAGGCGGCGCAGGCGGTGCTGCTTGGCGAGCACACCGGCGGCCCGGAACTGGGCGCCGGCCCCGAGCGTGGTGATCCGCCCGTCGCCGTTCAGTTGCACGGTGCCTGCGCTGAGGAGCGTGTTCAGGCCCCAGTCCACGCCGAGCGCCACCGTATGACCGGTGCGGTGGGCCTTGGGGACGGCGTGGGTGTAGGCCAGGTCAGCGCGCACGGTGTCACCCGCGCAGCGGAGGGTGGGAAGGTGGAGCACCGCCGATGCGGGGACCGTAGGCGGCAGCGTGATGGGGCAGGTCACCCATGTCCAGTCCCGGTAGGTGGCCGGGTCGGGGCGGGTGGGCAGCTGAAGCCGTAGCAGCGCCTGCCCGGTGTCGGTTTCGGAGCGTTCGATCGTGGCCTGCTGCCCATCGCACGCGGCGAGGAGCAGCAGGCGGGGGATCTTCGGGGTGCCTTCGAGTTCGAACACGTCCACGGGCAGACGGCCGTTGGCCTTGAGATACGTGGCGGCCTGCCGGGTGCGGGCCTTGATGATGCTGGATGGCAGATGCTCCCCGCCACAGATCGCCGCCCGAACCTGATCCCACTCTCTCGGGGTGCGTTTGCTCGGATCGGCCGGCCACGTCGCCAGCACCCCCAAGACCACATCGGCGCGCCACTTCACCGAGCGCAGCGCCCGCCCGGCCTGCTCCTGGGCCATGCGCACGATCCGGTCGTTGACCTTCACGCCCTCGGGCGGGGCGGCACTCCAGCCCAGACGCCGCAGCGCCATCCACGCGTTCGACGGCAGATTCCGACCGGCCTCGTCCACGCCGGAGGCGAGTACCTTCACATCACGGCTGTTCCAACGCTCGGCGAGCACGACAGAAACCATGCCCGCCACCAGGTCGCTGCACCAGCCGATGCGTTCGGCCAGCACGGCCTGGGTCAGGACTTCGCCCGTCTTCTCATCCACGCCGGTGCGCACAAGGGTGCGGGCGCACGCGGTGCGGGAGGTCTCACCGTGGGCGAGCTGCGGTTTCCGGCTCACCGGTGGCTACCGGCCTGGCATTGCTCGGACTCGGCCAGCAGGCGACGCCGGTTCTCAGCCGACCGCATCCCGTACAGGCGGCCGGCGAACACGGTGACCAGCGACGCGAAGTCCTCAAGGAGTTCGTCCCGGCCGCCGAGCTTCTTCGGGTGCAGCACCTCAAGACGGGCGCCGTACACGGACAGCAGGTGCTTGAGCCAGCCGCCACCGAACCGGGCGAGCCGGTCCTCGTGCGTGACCCGCACGACGGTCACCGAGCCGTCAGCAACGGCCCGCAGGAGCCGGCTCAGACCGGGCCGGTCCTCCCGCAGGCCACAGGCCCGGTCACGGAAGACCTTGACGATCTCCCCGGTGGAGGTGGCCCGCAGCTCCTTCTCCTGCGCCTGAAGCAAGGATTCCAGCCCGTGGGAGCCGGACACACGCACGTACAGGCCCTCCAGGCGGACAAGCTCGCCACCGGTGGAGACCTTCATCGCCTCCACATCGATCGAGGAGAACCGACACTCACGCCCGACCCAAGTCACCGGAATCTTCCCCGAGTCAGCCCAAAGCCGAAGCGTCACGGGATGAACACCCAAATGCCTTGCAGCCTTTGAGAGTCGAAGAAGTTCCACACAATTACCGTACGAACACTGAAGAACTCTAAGCAAATTGATGAGCCTCAGGGCCGGCCGGTTCGTCGGCGGACGGTGAGCCCCTGTACCGCGACGTAGCGGAACTGGTCATGGCTGCCGTGGCGACGATGTACCGGTGGACCAGCCTCATCCTTGGTCTCCTTCGCGAGTCGGCCGGTGAGGATTTGTGATTCGTGGTGCCCACGAACCGAGGCCGCCCGGCCTGTCGTTGCCTGGGCGGCCTCGGGAGCACCGGGACTCAGCCGTCGACGCCGGCCGGGGTCGTGGTGGTGGTGAAGCCCTCCTTCTTGTTGGCCGAGATGGCGAAGTCGTTGGTGAACGTCTTGCCGAGGTCCACCGACGAGGACACGGTCCCGACCAGCTGCTCAGTGGCCAACGTGGTCTTCGGGCCGCCGGCTGGCATGATGCCGTCCGGCAGGAACTGGCCCTTGTCCTCGTTCAGAGCCGTGATGTAGTCGGCCTTGGTGACCAACTGGTTCTGTACGAACGACGCCGGCAGCTTGTTCGCTATGTCGGCGGCGCTGTGGTCGTGGATCCAGTGCATGGTGGCCACGAGCGCATCGACGACTTTCTGGACCGCGTCCTTGTGCGAATTCACCCAGTCGGTGCGGGCGAGGACGCTCGCCGCCGGGAACGCACCGCCCAGCGCCGTCTTGGCGCCGTCGGTGGTGGCCAGGTCGATCGCAGAGGTGCCAACGCCCTTCTTCTGGATCGCGGCGACCGTCGGCTGGGTCGTCATCACGCAGTCGGCCTTGCCGTTCTGCAGCGCAGCGACAGCGGTGGAGCCCGCACCGACCGCGAGCCGGTGGTACTGGTTGGCCTTGACGCTCTTCTTCGCGGCCATGAATTGGGTAAGGGTGTCGGTGCCCGAGCCCAGGTCGGTGACGCCGAGCGTCTTGCCCTTGAAGTCGGCGGCCGACGTCACGCCGCTCTTCTTGGTGCACATCTCCCGCTCGCCGGGCGCGCCGGACAACTGGACGACGTCCTCGACCGCCTTGCCCTTCGCCTGGAACTCGATCGTGTGGTTGTACCAGGCGCCGGCCATGTCGACCTGTCCCGAGGCCATGGCCTCCTCGGCGCCGACACCGCCGTTCTGCTCGGTGCTGAGCTCGACCTTGACGCCGTACTTCTTGTAGAAGCCGAGGTTCTCGGCGAGTTGGTAGGGCAGGTAGATCTGCTTGTCGATGCCGCCGACCATGAGTCGGACGGTCGGGGTGCCGCCGGAGCCGGACGACGCGGAGCTGCTGGAGTTACTGGAACAGGCGCTCGCGGCGCCGAGGGCGAGGACGGTGACGATCGAGGCGGTGAGGGTTCTCTTGAGCATGGCGAGACATACACCTTTCGGGAATGTGGGCACTGTTTGCGGGGCCTGCAGGTGACAGCAGCAACGCGGTGATGAGGTAATGGGACTGGGGGAGCGAAGCTCAGAGGACATTCATTTCGGAGGGGGTTGGCGGGCGCCAGGAGAGCAGCCGATGTTCGAGCTTGCCGATCAGCCACTCCGCGCCGAGCACAATCACCGCGATGACGAGCATCGTGGCGAACACGCCGTTGGGGTCGAAGTTGTTCTGCGCGGTCTTGATGACCAGGCCCAGTCCGCTCTGAGCGCCGAGCACCTCGCCGACCAGCGCGCCGACGATGGCGAAACCGAAGGCACTGTGCAGGCTGGCGATGATCCAGGTCAGCGCCGACTGCACGATGACGTGCCGGGTGATCTGCATCCGGGAGGCGCCGAGCACCCTGACGTTGGCGAGGACGTTGCGGTCGACCTCGCGGACGCCCTGAAAGGCGTTGAAGAAGACGATGAAGAACACCAGCACCGCGGCGAGCAGGATCTTCGGGGTCACGCCGATGCCGAAGGCGACGATGAAGATCGAGCCGAGGACGATACGCGGGATCGCGTTGACCATCTTGATGTAGGGGCCGAGCACATCGGAGAGGTACTGGCTCTGCCCCAGCACGACGCCGATGACGACCCCGGTGAGGGCACCCACGGCGAAGCCGATCAGCGCTTCCTCGATGGTGGTCCAGATGTTCTGGTAGAAGGAGCCGAACTGGGTGCCGTGCTGGAAGAGGTCGATCAGTCGCTTCCAGATTCCCGACGGTTGTCCGAAGAAGAACGGGTCGACGATGCCCCAGGTTGTGAACGCCTGCCAGCCGCCGATCACGAGGACCGCGAGGCCGATACGGCCGGCCCACACCAGGGCGACGCGCCGCCGGAGGGCGCGTTGCGCGGCGATCGCGGCAGGGCCCGGCCCGCCGTCGGCGATGCGAGCGTCGGAAACAGGGGACGCCGTACTCATTCCTTGCCTCCTGCGGTCAGGGCGTAGGCCCGCTCCACCTCTTCGCGCAGCGTGTCCCAGATCTGGTGCTGGAGTTCGACGAAGCGGGGCTGGAAGCGGATCTCCTGGACGGAGCCGCGCGGGCGGGGCAGGTCGATGTCGAAGACCGCCTTGACCGAGCCGGGGCTGGAGGTCATCACGACCACCCGGTCGGCGAGTGCCACCGCCTCGTCCAGATCGTGGGTGATGAAGATGACGGACGGCCGGATCTGCTCCCAAAGGTTCAGCAGCTCGGTCGACATGATCGCCTTGGTCTGTACGTCCAGGGCGCCGAACGGCTCGTCCATGATCAGAATCTTGGGTTCGTTGATGAGAGCCGCGGCCATCGCCACGCGCTTGCGCATACCTCCGGACAGCTGGTGGGGGTAGCGGTCCTCGAACCCGGCCAGGCCGACCCGGCGCAGCCAGTCGCGCGCCGAAGCCTGTGCCTGCTGCTTGGGCACCCCACGGAAGACGGGGCCCATCAGCACGTTGCCGAGCACGGTCTTCCAGGGCAGTAGGGCGTCGGCCTGGAACATGAAACTGACGCCGTCGGTGATGCCGTCCACTTCACGGCCGCCGACCTTGACCGAACCCTCGCTGGGCCGGTCGAGCCCGGACACCAAGCCCAGCGTCGTCGACTTGCCGCAGCCGGTGGGACCCACCACGGCGCAGAACTGGCCC
This sequence comes from Streptomyces sp. CA-106110, assembly GCF_050936285.1. Lineage (NCBI taxonomy): Bacteria > Bacillati > Actinomycetota > Actinomycetes > Kitasatosporales > Streptomycetaceae > Streptomyces > Streptomyces sp. CA-106110. Next base: position 493,839 of record NZ_JBNJNB010000001.1, read on the forward strand.
GGCTACACGGTGAACGAAACGCCTTGCAGCGCCGTGAACACCTCACCGGCAGGGGTCAGGAATCGCTTCGTGAGCCCGGAGATATCGATGCGCGCGTCCGCATGTTTCGCCGCACCGGCACCCGGGCCCATCGCGGCATGATTTCGCGAGGCCATGTGGGGCCGCTTCCTTCCTTGTTTCGGAGTTCCTCGGGGATTCCGGGGGGAGTTCCCCGCAAGCCGAGGAAGGCAGACGCTAGAGGCAGCCGCGTATGACGTCGCTGTTTCCGAGCTAACTCGCGAATGTTGCGTAAACCGGGGTTCTGCTCGTTCTGCTCATCGGATGGGGGGTGGGCAGCATCCCGTCCATCCGGCACAATCGCGCCACCCGGGCACGTGCATGGGCCGGTCCGGCACGATGGTCATCCGCCGAAAGAGGCACCCGTGATACGCATCCGCTTCCGGACAGGCCGCGGTGGGAAGCGGAGGCTGTCCACGCTGATCCTCGCGAACCAGTTGGTCATCCTCGCGCTCACCGGCCTGATCGGTTTCGTCCTGTTCGCCTTCGCGCAGCGGGCCGAGCTCGACCGCTCCTACGAGCAGCGGGCCTTGGCGATCGCGCAGACCGCGGCCGCGGATCCGCAAATCCAACGAGCTATGGAGTACGGGGGTGGCGGTGACCTGGTGCAGACGGTGGCCGAACGGATCCGCAGGGCGTCCGGGGCGTCGTACGTGGTTGTGATCGACCTGCGAGGCGTACGGCGCTCGCACCCCATCCCTGCTCTGATCGGCGAGCCGGTGGTCGAGCCGATCGTGGTGCGGGACGGCCATACGCACGTCGGCACCGACCAGGGGGCGACCGGGCGGTCTGCCAATGGCAAAGCCCCCCTCTACGGGCCCTCCAGCGCGCTGGTCGGCGAGGTGTCCGTGGGCATACCGGAACGTGACGTGCTCGGTGAGTTGTGGCGCGAGCTGCCCACCTTCGGGCTGTACGCCGCGATCGCCACCGCGATCGGCGCGGCGGCGGCCTATCTGCTGGCCCGGCGCCTGAAGCGGACCACTTTCGGACTGGAACTGGAGGAGATCGCCGGCCTGCTGCAGGACCGTGAGGCGATGCTGCACGGCATCCGGGAGGGCGTGGTCGCCTTCGACCCGGATGGACGGATTACCGTCGTCAACGACGAGGCGCGCCGGTTGCTCGGCCTGGGCACCGCGCTCGGCCGCCTGCTGGAGGATGCGCTGCCCGACGGCCGACTGCGCCGCGCACTGGACGGCACCCTCACCGGCACCGACGTCAGCGTGCTGACCGACGACCACTGTCTCGCCGTCAACCGCATGCCGGTCACCCTGCACGGCCGCGAACTCGGTGCCGTCGTCACCGTGCGCGACCGCACCGAGCTGATCGGTCTGCTGCGCGAACTGGACTCCGTGCGCGGACTGACCGACGCCCTGCGGGCCCAGCAGCACGAGTTCACCAACCGGATGCACACGCTGGCCGGGCTGCTGGACATCGGGGAGCACCAGTCTGCGTACGAGTACGCCATCGAGACGGCCCGCTCCGGGCAGGCACTGACCGAGGCCGTGCGCCGGCACATCGGCAACCAGCTGATGGTCGGGCTCATCGTGGCGAAGACCACGGTCGCCACCGAACGCGGAGTGCGGATCGTCCTCACCAACGACTCCGCGCTCGGAGCGGATCCGCCACACCTGCGTCGGATGCTGACCATCGTCGGCAACCTGCTCGACAACGCCATCGACGCGACGGCTGAGGCACCACCCGCCGACGGCGGACGCCGGATCCGACTGACGCTGACGGAGGGAGACGAGCTGATCGTCGTACGTGTGGCGGACAATGGTCCCGGCATCGTCCCGGGCACATCCCAGTCGATCTTCGAGGACGGCTGGTCCACCCGTCCAGAGCGGGGCACCGCACGCCGCGGCCTGGGGCTGGCTATGGTGCACCGGCTGGTGCAGCGGCACGGCGGCACCATCCGGGTCAGCGAGGGCCCGGGCGCGGTCTTCACGGTCGTCTTGCCGCTGCGGGGCACGGCACCCGTGCCGCAGGACGTACTGTTCACGGCGGCGTCGCCAATGAGGGGTGAGGGCTGATGATCCGGACCCTGGTGGTGGACGACGACTTCCGGGTCGGCCAGATCCATAGGGACTACGTACACCGCGTCCAGGGCTTCGAAGTGGTCGGCGAGGCGGCGACCGTGACCGAGGCTCTGGCGGCGGTACGCAATCTGCACCCGGACCTGCTACTGCTCGACGTGTTCCTGCCCGACGGCAGCGGCATCGACATACTGCGGCAGCTCAGTCAGGACCAGGGCGATGCTCGACCGGACGCCCTTATGATCACCGCCGACCACGACATCACCTCTGTCCGGGCCGCGATGAAACTGGGCGCCATCGGCTACCTGGTCAAGCCATTCGGCTCAGCCGACCTCGCCGAACGGCTCACCGCATATCGCCAGCTCCGCGACCGCGTGGACGCGCTCAGTCGGACGACCACGACCGACCAGGCCGATGTGGACGCTCTGTTCAGTGCGGCCCGCCCGCCCGCCGTCCCTCGCATCCCGACCAAGGGCCACTCCGCACCCACGCTCAGCGCGATCCACCAAGCCCTGCGCGCCGCCCCCGCCGCCCTGTCGGCAGCCGAGGCCGCCGAGGCGACCGGCGTCTCCCGTGCCACGGCCCAGCGATACCTGTCCTACCTCGTCAAGGAGGGCACCGTCCACCTGGAACTCCGCTACGGCACCACCGGCCGTCCCGAACATCAGTACCGTATCCCGCAGTGAACCCCTGGCGGCAGCACTCGCTCTCCCCGCGCGGCCGACCCTGCCCGCAGACCACCGCTCAGCTGCCGCACAACTCCGCCTGCCGGTCGCCTGGTCGACGTCCTCGTTCGGCACGCCGCCCCCACATGTTCGAGAGCCCATGCCGGATCACTCCGGCGCCGCCTGTGAATCTTGTCGCCAAGCCGCAAGAGAAGAAGGTATTTGAACCTGCGAGCCAACTCAGACTCTGGAATCGGCACCGCGGGGCGTAGTCCGCGTCCGTATCGATGCCTACGCCCGTGCCGCCGGCAAACCACCACGTTTGTGCGCCCTGCATTCAGGCGTCGCGCTGCCGACGAAGGCGCGGTCAGGACGTGGTCGATTTCGCTGTCGAGGAGAGAGACCGTACTCAAGCCGAAGCCCTCACGCTTTGGTGATGTGACGGACCTTCCGGGCCGCAATGCCCGGAATGTTGAGACCTGACCACGGTCTCGGCAACGGAAGGGACGACACGCTTACTCCATACTCCTGTGGACCGCGGAACTGTCATCGGGCGAGAGAGGCCGCGTCGCCCATCACGACCACGGGGTGGTCAGCGGGGTCGAGGGCCCGCAACAACTGCTTCATGTGCGTCTTGGAGAGGCTGACGCAGGCGTGCGTGGGGCCGCCGTGGTCGACGTGGATCCATATGCCCCCACCGCGGTTGTCGCCCATCGGCTTGGTGCCGTCCATCGGTGAAGTGCCGGGCTGCCGGTTGTAGTTGATTGCGATCACATAGTCGAAGGAACCGGCGAGCGGTTCGCCCTCGATACCGGGCCCGCTGATGGAGAAGGCACCGGAATGGTGGTAGGGCAGCTTGGTGCCGGGGTCGGCCAGCCGTCCGCCGGCGTCGGTGAGACCGAACACCCCTATGGGGCTGCGCAGGTCGCCCGCGTAGTGCTCGTCGGTCCAGCCCTTGTAGCCGTTGTGCGCGGCCCAAACCGCCCCGGGACGCCAGCCATCGCCGACACGCTCGTAGAGTACGACCTTCGACGACGCCGAGTTCCGGGCGGATCCCGTGACCAGGACGACCTGGCAGGCGTCGGCCGGGATGTGCGACAACGTCCTGCGGCCGAGCCCCGGCAGCCGGGAGAGGATCTGAGGCCGCGGCGAAACCGTCGTCCATGGCTTGACGGGGGCAGCAGCAGCCGACTGCCCGGCCGCGGGTCCAGCAGAGTCCAGGACGATCGAGGCCGTCCCAGGAGCAGGGATGGGATCTCCCTCGGGCATGTGGTGGTACGCGGCGATCCCGAGCGAGGAGACGATGACCGCCGCGGTTGCGGATATGTAGGGCCTGTGGAGGCGCATTGGTGCAGGCTTTCTTAAGGGGGCGGGAAAACGAGGGGCAGACCTGTGGGCGGGGCTCACGGATCCGGAAGACCAGACGGTGTTCGTGGGCGTGCGGCAGGCCTGGCAGCGCTGCCCGCGTCATGGCGCGGTACTTGACCTCGCACGCCGTTGCACACACCTTCAACCAGACTGGCTCCAGGCCGGATCGCATGGATGTCGGGAACTCAGCTGGGATGCCGAGGGCGCTGCGGGAGGCCGCGGCCAGGGATGCTGGTCGTTGCTCGGAGGTCTGCCGCGTCAAGTCAGCGGCAGACCTCCGAGTCCGTCAGCCGATGTTCGAGGAGGCAGTCGTCTTTGCGAGTGCTCCCTGCGGGCTGCGCAGGTCGGCTCTCGGCTCAGCTACGAGCGTTCTTCGGTACGGTGATCTGGTGCTCGCCCCAGCTCATCCGGGTGGTCGCCGCGTAGTTGACCGTCGTGCCCGCTTTGAGACCCGCTTGCTTGGCCCTGGCCGAGGCCTTGACCAGGATGACCTGCTCACTGAGCATCGCGCCGGTGGCCGGGTCCACGACGAGCCGCTGTTGCGTGGTCCCCAGCGGTGTCCTGTACGTGCTCGGGAACTCGACGCCAACGCCCTCACGCCCCAGGGGATCTGTGGCACGTGCGATCACCCGGACTCCGGGCAGATGTGCCATCACCCGGTACGCGGCCGCCCGGACGCCGGGCTTGACGGGCATCGTGACGAGGTTGGCTGCCTGGCGCAGCATCCAGCCGCTGCGGCCTGAGGTGCCGGTCTCGGCGCCGTTGTCCTCTGCGTACAGTCGCTCCAGGTAGCGGCGCAACTCATTGCTGGTGGAGGGCAGTTCACGCAGGTCCTTGTAGGAGACGTTGCGCGGGCCGACGGCGTAGATCTTGTCGTCGATGTTCGTCTTCATGACCATCGGCCGCCCGGTTCCCATCGTGAAGCCGATCAGGTTGCTCCCGGTCTTTGCCGCGACCTCGACCTGCACCGTGCCGGGCGAGCCCGCCGCGTGCCAGCGTGCCTGGTCCGCTGCGGTCCGGGGCTCGGTCACGGAATCCAGGCCGGAGACCATGAGGCTCCTGGTTCCGGGGCGCACACCCACCGACCACTCGTCGGTGGACGTGCTGCGCACGGCGAAGAGCTGCCCCTTCACACCGGCGACGTCCACGTTCTCCGAGCGCGTGGTGGTCTGCCAGTAAATGCCCTCGGCGACCGAGGACTCGGCCTTCTTGGCGGCGCTGAGCAGTTCGAGGTGGCCGTCGACGCGGACGTCCACGGTGGCGCCCGGCCGCTCTGTTCCGGCGGAGGACCGCGGCGGTGCGGCCGGCCGATCGGCAGGCTCCTGCCAGTCGAGCGTGCTCACGGCTACGGCGGACGCCGTCACGGCTACCAGGGCCGCCGCTCCCAGCGGCCGGAACCCACCTCGCCGGCGGGGTGCGGGGATGCGTGCGGCGGGGCCGTCCGTCGCCTCGGCGACGATGCGCGCGAAGTCCTCCCGCTGCCGCGTGGGGTCCACCAGCCGGGACGGATCCAGTGCGTCGGGCCGTGCGTCCGCGAGCACCTTCATGACGTCGGGCCGCCCGGGCCGCTTGCCGGTGTTCTTCACGCGGGTGCTCCTTCGTGATGAGTGGGGTGCGGGGCCTCTACGGGAGGTGCGGACGCCGTCTGTGACACGGGTGCCGTTTCCAGGGCCTTCTCCAGTCGGCGGCGGGCTCGGTACAGTCGGACGGTCAGCGTCGCGGTGGTGCAGTCCAGGACCTGTGCGGCCTCCCTGGCGCTCAGGCCGTGCCAAGCGATCAACGTCAGCAGTTCCCGGTCGGCCTCCGGCAGGCTCGCGAGGGCCTGCAGCGCGTTGTGCCGATCGGTGACCTCCGCCGCGACGTCACCGACGTCCATCTGCGCGCCGCTGCTGATGCGCTGTGCTTCCTCGGCGGCGAGGAGATACTGGTGGGCGTCCCGGCGACGCAGTTCGCGCACCAGGTTGCGGGCCACGCCCAGGAGCCACGGCAGCGCCGGTTGAGGAATGTTGCCCACCCGCCGCCAGGCGACGGCGAACGTCTCGCTGGTGATGTCCTCCCCCGCCTGCCGCCCGACAAGGCTGGTGGCGTAGGCAAGGACACGCGGATAGCACTCCTCGTAGACGTCCCGGAAGCGTTGAACCTGTGTCACGCGCCGTCCCCTCGTTTCGGCTCTCTCACCAAGCAATGGGCGTAGCGGCTCGTTTCTTACATCCCGAACCGACAATTCCTGCAGATGTGGCGCGCATCACGCCGGGGAGCCGGACTCCCTGTCCCGCGGTGCCGCCCAAGGCGTACTCGAACCCTTGGAATCGATCATCCGCGGTCCGTTTTGAAAGCTCATCGGTTGGTGGATCACGGTGAGGTGGTATGTCGTCATGAGCTCAGCGATGAGGAGGAGTTACTCGCTGCTGATAGAGCGGGCTGTCACAGCACGGTCCGGTGCGAACGACGATCCGCCCTGAGTGCTCCCCAGCCACCCAACGTCGACCTGAGAGCCGCCACGGCGAGCAACGCCTGGTTCGCCACGGGTCCGGGCCACGGCATACAGCTCACCGAAGGTCCACACACCGGTCGCCTCGTCGTCGGAGCACAGCGGCCTGGCTTTGTCGTCGAGCGCCGACAGCGCGTGCAGGTGGGTTTCGACAGCACTTCGTGATCGGTCGGCGGCAGAATGTCGGTCGGTTTTGGCAGCACCAAAGTTCCGCCCGGCCTGGCCACCTGGCGTGATGATCACCTAATGTCGTCGCCGCCCGCCATGGAGTGAGAGGACGAAAAGACGTGGATGTGTATGAAGCCGTGGACAGTCGCAGGGCCGTGCGGGCGTTCAGCGATGAGCCGGTATCCAAAAAGGTACTCGAACGAGTGCTGGCTGCAGCGGCGCGGGCTCCGTCGAGTGGGAACCTCCAGCCCTGGCATGTGTATGTCGTGACCGGCGAGCCCTTGACCGAGCTCAAGAGACGCGCGACGGCCAGGGCACTGGCGGGCGACCCGGGCGATGAGCGGGAGTATCCGATGTACCCGGACGAGATGACCTCACCGTATCTGGACCGTTTTTCCGCTGCGGCCGCCCAACGGTACAAAGCGCTGGGAATCAAGCGCGACGACCCCGACAGGCCCACGAAGATCGCCGCCTTGAATTCGGAGGCGTTCGGGGCGCCAGTCGTACTGTTCTGCTACCTCGACCGGACGATGGGGCCCGGACAGTGGGGGGACGCGGGGATGTACTTGCAGACGGTCATGCTGTTGCTGAGGGCGGAAGGGTTGCACAGCTGCCCCCAGGTGATGTGGACGATGTATCGCAAGACCGTCAGCGAGATAGCCGGAGCCGACGACAGGCTCGCACTGTTCTGCGGTGTCGCGGTGGGATTCGAGAAGGAAGGCGTGCCACGGCTCCGTACCGGGCGGGCGGACATCACAGAAACAGTGAGCTTCATCGGAGTGTGACCCGCTGACCGGAGATCCTCACAACAGACGGGTCGTCAGCCCGTGTCGCTCCGCTCGACCGGTTCGGTGAGCGAGCCGGGCATCGGTCCCGATACACATCCGCCGGTGTAGCGGTCCTTGACCGCGCGGGTGAGTGGGCGAAGCGCGTCATCAACTCCAGGCAGGTGACGGCGGTGGAGCGCGCGGGATATGCACGCGGGTGGCGTAGGTGCCCAGCAGGCGGGCAAGTTCGGCTGGCTCCAACTGGTCGGCGGGTCCCCAGGCGCGCGTCTCACAGGCGTTCCAGGACAGGATGGCGAACTGGACGCCGTGCCTGCGTGTCCCTTCGGCGGTGCAGTGGAGGCGTGCCCAGGGGCCGAAGCCCGCTTGGTCAACTTCCACTTCCCTGCGGCCAGTTGCTGGATGCCGGGTGGTCGTCGGGCAGGCTCAGGCCGTGCTGGTCCTCAAGCACGGGCGGCGGGCCAAGGTGTTGGGCGGCAGATGCGGTCAGAACGATCGACGGATCGGCGTCCTTGTGGAGCGGTGAAGGCGGGGCGCGCCGAGCTTCGCCTCGCGCAGTGTCCACTGCACCAGTGCCGGAACTGTTCACGAGTTTCGGCAGCGCCGGTAGCTGCTGTGTCCCCGTCTGACACGTTTACCGATGAAGCCGTGGCCTCTGCGACGATGGCGAAAGGTATGAAAGCGGCGGAGGCTAGGGCCGGTCTCTTGCTCTGGCTCGGTGTGATGTACACAAACCTGGTGACGACCTCGCCGCTTCCGCTTCGTCCGGTCACTGACCAAGAGTTCGTGCCCTGGGCGCGCATGATTGCCGATACCTACGGCATGGACCGCTCGGAGCAAGAGTTGGCGGACCAACGGGCCGCGACGCAATTGGCGCGAACCCTGGCGGCCTTCGACGGCGACGTGCCTGTCGCCGGCGCTTCCGTGTACAGCCGAATGTTGAGCGTTCCCGGAGGCATGCTGCCCACGGCGGGGATCGCCTCGGTCGGCGTGGCGCCGACGCACCGCCGCCGCGGCATCCTCACGTCGATGATGCGGACACAGCTGACGGACCTTTACGAGAACGGCCGCGAGCCGGTCGCAGTGCTACGCCCGTCGGAGGCCGGCATCTACGGACGCTACGGCTACGGGCCCGCGACAGTCGGGAACTTGATGCGCTGCGATCGGCGCGCCATGCGATTCCGCCCCGACACCGACTTCGGGGAAGGGGTCGTCCGGCTTCACGACGTCGGCCAGGCCCGCCCCCTCCTTGAGAAGATCTACGACCAGGCCCGCACCAAGACCGTCGGCTGGCCCGACCGGCAGGAGGCTCACTGAACAGTCCGCCTGGCTGACTATCCGCACCGGCGGGGCGGCGCCACCTCCTTGCGCTTCGCGGTGCACCAGGACGACGGCGGCGCCACCGGCTATGCCCTCTACCGGCACGGCTCGGTCCCTGACGGGCTCGGCGGCAGCACCGTCGTGGTGCAGGTGCTGGAGTTGGCGGCGCTCTCGCGCCCGGCACATGCGGCGCTGTGGCGCTTCCTCACAGGGATCGACCTGGTGAGCCGGATCGACTACGAGGGCGCCGTGGACGAACCCCTGCCGCATCTACTGACCGATTCGCGAGCCGTCCAGAGCACGCTGGTCGACCGTCTGTGGGTGCGGCCGGTGGACACCGGCCGGGCCCTGGCAGGCCGGTGCTACACCCTGCCGCTCGACGTTGTCCTGGACGTGCGGGACGACTTCTGCCCGTGGAACACCGGACGCCACCGGCTGCAGGCCGAAGGCGGGGTTGTGGTCTGCGAACCCACCACCGCACCGGCCGACCTGCGTCTGACACCGGCGGAACTCGGCGCTGCCTTCCTCGGCGGTACTGCACTGACCGGTCTTGCCGCCGCAGGGCTCATCGAGGAACTGCGGCCTGGTGCGCTCGCGCTCGCCTCGCTGGCTTTCCACAGCGACCGCGAGCCCTGGTATCCGGGGGGCTGGGCCTTCCCGCTCTACTGAACAGCCACTCGGATGCTGCGGCGGCAGGCAGGCGCGTTAGTGCTGTCGATTCTCGGTTCTGGCAACGGCTGGCGCTCTCCCGAGGCGCCTTCGGGATGTTGAGCGTGAGTCGCGGCGAGCCGCTTCCGTTCGAGACTGTCATTTTCGGATGCGGCATGTTCATGCTCCGTGGTGGGATGCGCGGTATGAGCGACTCGCTGCGCGTCCGTATCGAGCAGTACTACGCCGCCGTGCCCCTCTTGTTCGCCGACGCCGAAGAGTTCGGCCCGTTGCGGCTGTTCGTGCGAAAGGAACCAGGAACTCCATACTACGGCGGGCCGAGCCACGCTCAACCGATAGCAGACTGCTCCGGGACCGTCACCGCAGCTGACATCGCCCTGGTGCGTGCCCGGCAGCGCGAACTCGGCGTGCCGGAAGCCTTCGAGTGGCTCGCCGAGGCAGCTCCGGCGCTGGGTGCCCGTATCGAGGCCGCCGGCCTCCCGGTGGAAGAACGCCCGCTGATGGCCCTCGACCCGCACCGCCCGGTTCCCGCGCAGCCCCTGCCGGACGGCGTCACGCTCCGCGTGCTGACGGCCGACGACCCGGCCCTGCCCAAAGTACTCGCTCTTCCTCGCTTGGCCTTCGCGGAGCCAGGCACCGCTGTGGGCCTCGCGGGCCCCGCGGAACTGGCGGCGGCGGCTGAGGAACTGGCCGGGGACGGCACGCTCGAGGCGGTCCGGCCCACCATCCGCGCCAGGCACAAAGCACTCATCGCTGCCCTTGCCTCAGACGGCACCCCCCTCGCCGCCGGCCACTACCACCCAGCAGGCGGCACCACCGAGATCGGCGGCGTCGGCACTCTCCCCACCGCTCGCCGCCAGGGCCTGGCTGCGGCCGTCACGGCGGCCCTGGCCGTTCATGCCCGCAACCACGGGGTGCGGACTGTCTTCCTCGCCTATGCGGAGGACACCATCGCCCGTATCTATGCCGGTTTGGGATTCCGTCCTGCGGACGTCACCCTTCTGATCGCCAATCAACCCGCACGGTCGTAAGGCCGCAGAACAGGGATGCAGAACAGGGATAGGGACAGCCACCGAGTAATGGCAGTCCCTGCGGATCGGCGCGTACAGCTCGACCTTGGACCTCGGCGCCTCTTCGCAGCACGGAGCGGTCGGCAAGGTCAGCGATCCCGGAATCGTTCATGTCGGCCAACGCACGGAGCAGCCGCCCAGAAAGCTTGAAGCTGAAACGGCCCCCCGTGCTCGGAAGTGACCCGACCCCACCGCCGCGTTGGCCGGGTCCCGAAGTCCGCCAGTGCCGAAGCCGGTGATGGAACGTCGTCCTTCGGTGCTGCGCGGGCGCATTGCCTTCGCGGTGCAGCTGGACGCTACGGTCGCGGCGGGTCACGCCGTTGTGCGCGGCTGATCACTTCCAGCAGGCGGAGGACTGCGGCGTCGGCGTCGGGGCGGTGTATGGCAAACACCGTGGTCTCCAGATACGGAGATGACCCTAAGTCGCTGTCCACGTGGCCCGCAGACGCGGCGAGCAGGTGCCCGAGGCCTGCTGGCGATCCAGGAAGACTGGTTTACGGATCTCGCAGCCAATTACGACATGTCGGATCGCCAAAGGCTGGCCCGTATCCATCTCTGACTCTGCCCGTAGACGGCTGCACCTGGCGATAGAGCCTGTGGACGGCTTGCGGTGGGTCCGCGACCATGGCTGCATGCCTACCTGGACTATCGAGCCCGAACCCGTCACAGGCACGGTTGTGGAGGAGATGATGCGGCAGTACTTCACGGAGATGGGGCGCCGGGTGCTGGGACGCTCGGCGACGGAGGCAGAGCTTCTCACGGTGCTTGCCATGGACCCGCATCATGACCTCAGCCCGCCGGACGGTGAATTTCTCGTCGCGCGCAGCAACAGGGGCGAGTTCCTGGGCTGCGCGGGCCTGAGGCTGCTGAGCAACACCCCGAACACCGCGGAACTCAAGCGGATGTACGTTCGTCCTGCTGGGCGGGGAACGGGATTGGGCCGGGGTCTGCTGCTCGCCGTCGAGGAGTCCGCGAGGAGGCTGGGCGCCACTCGGATTGTGTGCGAGACCAACACCCAACTCACCGAGGCGCGGGGCTTGTACACGCGGTATGGATACGAGGAAACCATGCCATATGAAGGCCACGGCAAAGCAGATCACTGGTACGCCAAGGCCCTCGGGTAGCGAGTCCGGGAGCGGGCTCGCCTCCACCGAGGTGATCTTGGTGTGGCTGGTGTGATCACGGCGTCAGAGCCGAGTTGGATAAGCCCGTTCACCGGGCTGAGCCCACGCTGTTTCGGGAAGTTGGTATCCGCACTGCGGCGCGAGCCGACACTCGAAGTTCACCGGGGTCAGCCGTGAAGCCTTCCGTTGGCGGACCGGTTCTGTTCTGCTGGTGGCGGCCTACTGGCGGGGAACTTGACGATGCGCCAGCTCACCCCGCTGTTCGGTATCTCGAAGTCCTCGGCCAACCGGATCATCGACCACCTCGGCCCACTGCTCGCGCTGCAGCCATCCTCCGCGACTGCGGCCTGAAAGGTGACGGCATACACCACGCCATGCTCGGCATCGCAGGCCTGCACAACCTCACCCTCCCCGGACAGACAAGCGGGCCGCACCCGGAGACATCACCCGAAGATCACTACGGGACAACCTTGAGACGTGCAGCCGAGGCCAGCCACCTCAAAGGCGCGCGGGACCTCCATCGGAGGCACCTGCGATTGCGTCACTTTCAGCAGGATGCGCCATTGGTCGCTATGGAACTATGCCAGCATGCCAACCGATCCCATGCATGGAGTTGTCGCGCTGCACACGGCACGCCTGGTCGCCACTGTCGAAGCTCCGTTGAGCCCGGCCCGCGCCAACGGCGCCGACGCCCCATAGGTACTGCACTGGCCGGACCGCAGGCTGCTCGTCCAGCGCGGGGACGACGAGTTGGCCGTCCTTGACCTTGGTGAGGAAGGGGAGGCGCGCCGCTTTCCCGCGCCGTGGCCCTGGCCGTTCGGCAGGGCCACGGTGTCACCCACGGGCGATGTCGCTGTCTTCTCCGGGGTGCACAACGTGCGGGCCGTCGACCGCGGCGGAGACGTCCTGTGGGAGATACCGCACGGCTGCTGGGCCACTCATGCGTGCACTTGGACCCGTGCCCCGTTGGCCACGTACGCGGACGACCCCCGTCACCAGTCTCCGGACGCGGGTTCTGCCGCTTTCTCCGCCGATGGCAAGCTGGTGTGGGCCCATGTCCGGCAGTATGTCGACGACCGGCCGGAAGAAGAGTGGCTCGTCGTGAATGCCGCCGATGGCGTGGTCCTGGGACGGGCGAAGACCATGACTGTGGGCGCCGGTTCTGCCCACTTCCCGCATCCGAGCCCCGCGTACATGGGGCTGACCATCGGCCAGGGCGACGAGGACTCCCCAGTTCTGTGGGGGCATTGGGCCGGCATCACCCTCGCGGTGGAGCGGAGCGAGGGAGAGATCCTCCAGGCAGTCAGCCCGTCCGGGCGGCACTTCCTCTGCACCGATCCCGGACAGTGGGCCCTGTACCTCCACGATGCCACGGACGGAGGGGAGTTGCTGCGGCTGGAGGCCTGGGCGGCGCTGCTTCCCGCGCCCGGGGACGAGATGGCCAGGTGGGACTACGAGGGCGCATACCCCTATGAGGACGGTGCTGTCGTAAGCACCGAGGAATACGCCGAGACCCCGCGGCACTGGCTGGTGGATCCGCGGTCCATGACCGTGCGGGGCATGATCGCCTACCGTTCCTAGGGACTGAGCATGGGTTGCACAGGCTCAGTCGGACGCTCCGAACGGTGTTGGGCGTCCTGGTCTCCCGCGTTCGCGCCGCGTCTGGTCCCAGTGGATCGTGTCCGTGGTCCGGGGATGCGGGGGCGGGTTTCCTCACGCCCTGGGGTGCCGTGTCCGGCCTGGGCGGTCCGATGCTGCTGTCCATCGCTCTGGTGGGCAGAAGGCGGTGCCGTCCGTCGCCGGATGCGGTGCCCCAGGGCGCGCCTGCCGATCGCGATGCTCGCGGCATCGTGACGGCTGGTCTTCCTGGTCGTGCCGGTGAGGGGCCCTAGCCAGTGCTGGGCGCCCCACCTGCTGGTGTAGGCAGGGTCGACGGCGATGATGGTGATGCCGAGTTCGGCCGCCATGCTGACGAGCCGGGCCCGCAGCGTGGATACGGGCATGCCGGAGATCACCTGCCTGAACCGCTTCTGGCGGCCGTGTTTCTCCCGTGTCTTCTCCGCGCTGAAGTCGAGGTCTTCGATCGCGATCGACAGGCCGTGGCGTTGGGCCCAGTGCAGGAGCCGGATCAGTGCATGCCGTACCTGGGCATCACGATGCATCGCGGTGCCGGACAGGTCGTAGACGAACCGGCGCGGCTCGCCGCATGGGTTGCCGTGCTGATCGAGGCGCCAGGCGGCGAGGTGGTCGGCGTTGGTGTCGACGCCGACCAGACCGCCTGTGCGGGCGTGGGACAGGGGAACGGTCTTGATGGGCGGGATGGTCCTGGAGGCGGTGAGGTACCAGCGGGAGCGGTCTGTGTCGTAGTGGATGCGGTAGGCCACGGACCGGTTCGTGGTGGCGCGGTCGGCCCACTCGTCGCTGCGGTGGTGGAAGAGGGCAGCGCCGGTGAGCGTATACCGGCCGTGGGGGGCGTTGGCGAGGTGGGCGAGCGGAGCAGGGAGCTTGAGGGAGACCTCGCCGTCCGGGGTGACGCGGATCGTCTCATTGCCGAACCGCTTGCCCGATTCCCGTCCGCCTGCAGGAACCAGCGCGATGCTTCCCAGCATTGCCGCCACTGGGCCTGCGTGAGGTGGGCGGCGTGCAGGTGGTGCCGGTTGCGCGCGAGGCGCTTCCCGCCGCGCACGATGCGGACGCGGCCCACGGCGTGGTCGGCCTGCTGGGCACTGAGCCGGTCTTCAAGGACCTGCAGGCGCCGGGACTTGGCGAACCACTCTTGTGCGCTGCGGTAGCCGCCTGGCTTCCGCCTGCTTCCCTTCTCGCCGATCGGCAGGGACAGGCGGTGTGCGATCGTCCGCACGCCCGCCTGAAGGCTTTGGATATGCGCGAGTTGGGCACGCCTTGCCAGCGCCCACTGATCATGCGTGGCCTTGGTGATGCTCCCGGCCCAGCGCGACGAAGACTCCTCCGTGAGGGCTCGCTTGCGCCCCGCCCACGTATGAGTGGAGTGCTCCAGACCGTCGGCGCACCGGCGTTTAAGGTCCTTCGAGGCCAGCGAGCCCAGATGCATGCCCACCAGGCGCAACACCTGCTCGTCGGCGGCGCTCAGGTGCTTTAGGCGGGTGCGGATCGCCACGCCGGACGGGCCGACGGCCACGAAAGGGGCAGCGATCGTGCGCAGCGACCCCTCACGCATCGATGTAGTCCCTCCATCACGCTTGATCGGCAACAGGAAGAACGGTACGGGCCGGCACTGACAGTGCCCGCCACGCGACGTGCGCGCGCCGCAACACCACGAACCAGTACATGCTCGTGCACACCCACACACGCTCCTGCACATCTGAAAATGAACAGTTCCCAACCCCCTGCCCGTCTCTGGCAGCCCACGTTCCGCAGGACCTGGCATGTGGTGCACGGCCACCAGGGACAACGCCTCGATCCACCTGTGGCGGCTCGCCGACGAAGCCGACGAGGACTGAGCTGCTGAACGAGCGACTGTTCTGGCTGGCACACCTCCACAACCGGGTGGACAGCACAGACGTGGAAGAGCTGCTGTACGGAGCCGACTACGACGCGGCCGGAACCTTCCAACGCCGGAAGGCGACGTCTCGGATGCCTGCCACAGGGCACCCGCGGCTGTGTTTGGTCGAGCGCGCGGCAACGTGCCCTGGAGCGGCGGGTCATTGTTTGCGGGCTGCTCGCATCCGCCGTTCCGCGGGCCTCTATGCGTCACGGGTGTCAGAGAACTCCCTGCGCGGCCTCATGAATTGAGGAATCCTGGACGGCCGTGACCGAAAATATGAGCGAAATGGCTCCGGACAGTGAAGTCAGGGCGCTTCTCAGGGCCCTGGACGCGCAGCGCCGCCACGTTCTCGGCATCCTCGACGGGCTCGACGCGGAGGCTCTGCGACGGCCCGTGCTGCCATCCGGATGGCACTGCCTGGGACTGGTCCAGCACCTCGCGCTGGACGTCGAGCGTTTCTGGTTCCGCGCAGTCGTCGCCGGGGACGAAAAGATCATCCACGGCCTGACGAGCGGCGACGAAGCCTGGAACGTGGCACCCGAGCTGCCGGCCGCCGACGTGCTCGACGGATACCGGCAGGAGACAGAACTCGCCGACGCCGTCATCACCACCACCCCTGCCGACGCCGTTCTGGCCTGGTGGCCGCATGACCTGTTCGGCGAACCGCATCTGCACACCCTGCGCGACGTCCTACTGCACGTCATCACCGAGACTGCATGCCACGCCGGCCACCTCGATGCGGCACGAGAGCTCATCGACGGCCGCCGCTGGCTAGTCCTGACCTAGCTGTTCGGGTGAGGCAGAGGGCTTTCGTCCCTTCATCGATGTCGCGCGGAGGCGTCAGGTCCGCTCTCGGATCAGCACGGGCTCGCACGTCTGCGTGCACCAGGCACCGCGGCAGAGGTGCCCGGTGCGCTCGGCAAGGGATCGCTCCTGCTCCCAGCGGCCGGGCTGCGGGGCGAAGGGCTGTAGCCCTGGTGCGGGTGCCGTGGAAGGTGGCGTGCGGTCCGTCATGCGCTCACTCCTTCCGATGGGCGAGTTAAGGCGGAGGCGCAGGTGGCGCAGCGGCCGTCGCGTCGGGGCTGGTGCGGCGGGGTGTGGGCCCGGTGCAGCAGCGGCACTGCGGCCAGTTAAGGCAGATTGGGCAGAGGTTCTCGCCATACGGGCGTGCAAGGGCAGTTTGGCTTTCACCGCACCACACGCCGAGTAGGTCTTGGAGGAGGGGAATCAGCGGTCCGCGACCACAGGGGTCGACCTAACCGCCAAGGGCGCTGACGGCCTGTAGGGGCGCGGAGAGGGTCTCCAGTCGCCGCAGGCTGGCCCGTCGCTGCACCAGGCTCAACCCGGTGACTGCCGCGCCGAGCGCCAGCCAGCCCGCCGGACCGGCCGTCATCACCACACCGGTCAGCAGCAGGGGACCCACCGACTTCTGTACCGACTGAGACATTCCCGCCAGTCCGAGGTAGGAAGCCCGGGCACGCGGCGGCGCCAGGCTCACCGCCAGCTCCCAGGAACTCACCGAGCGCAGCAGCTCGGCCAGGGTGACCAGCATCGCGGCTGCCAGCATGGCGAATGAGGCCGCCCAGGCACCACCGCCGGTGGCGGTCGCCAGTAGCAGACAGCAGGCGGACAGGGCCATGCCGTACCAGCCCACTGCTGTAGCCGCCCTGCGCGGGCCTTCGGCCCGTGCTGAGACCCCAAGTTGCAACACCACCACGAGCACGGTGTTGACCACAAGGAAGGCGGGGACGATCGCGTGCGGAGCGCTGGTGTGGTGCACCAGCCACAGCGGCAGGCCGACGTTGAGAACCGAGTCGTCCAGGTTCATCGGGATGTCGAGCAGGACGAAGAGCAAGTAGCCGCGATCCCACCAAGGACTGGGGGAGCCTGACGGTCCGTCAGTTGTACTGCCGTCGCTCTGCGCCACGACCAGGCCGTGGCCGACCGGCTCCCGGGTCCGACACATCAGTGCGGCGGCCAGTATGAAGGAGAGTGCGTTGGCCAGGATCAGCGCGCGGTAGGCGCCCGTGGTGCCGACACTCAGGCCGAGTGCGGCGATGCCCGCGCCGACCGCGTATCCGGCGTTGGCCACGCTACGGAACAGCGCCTGGTAGGTGGCTCGCTGCTCACCTGCGACCCGGGTAGCGAAGAGCATCTCCAGTGTCTTGGCCGCCCGCTCCCCCAGGCAGGTAAGGGCGACCACAGGCAGCAAGGTGGCGAAGTTGTCGGCGACCAGCAGCAGACCCATGGTGCCCAGTCGCAGCAGATGACAGCCGATCAGCAGGCCACGCACTGGCAGCCGTTCAGCGGTCCGCCCCGCCAGCGGTGATCCGGCTATCCCCGCGACCGCCCCCACCCCCAGCAGCAGTCCGAGGTGACGCGCGTCCAGTTGGCTTACGAAGGTGAAGTACAGCACGGAAGCCGCGGCCCACACCCCCGTCCCGGTCCGGTCCACGCACTGCGCAAGCAGCATGATCCGTGCGTCCCGCCCACCAGGCGGCTGCCTCAGCTGCGCTATCAGCCCATCCCCCGCCCGTCGCATGGCAGGCCTCCGTTCCACCGGCACCAATCTCGACATCAAGATACTTGATATGGAGAGACTTTACCGTCCGTGCGGCGGGAACGAAGCGGCCGCGTTATCGCGGGTGAGTGATCGCCAAGTGCCGACGCGCCCGTCCAGCGTTACTCAGGGACGGCCGACCGCACACGAGCGCACAATCGCTCCAGGCGGCCGAGTCGGTTCATGGGCCCGCGCTCGGCCAGCGGCAGACGTGAGAGGGCACCGCCGGGTCACCGGCCGCCACTGCCGGGACTCGGCAGCATTACGTGATGACTCTTAGGTGAGGCAGGGCGCAGTACGCCCGTCACGAATCCGGGACGGTCGTTCGTGGAGCAGCGCGAAGCCCTCGTCGAGGTCGTCGAGTGCCACCTCGTGGGTGAGCAGCGACTCAAGGGTGAGGCGGCGCTCGGCGGCGAAACGCAGGCCTTCGCACAGTGCCGCCAGCTGCCGATGGCGCTGCGGCGTGAAGCCGTTGACGACGGTGGCCCCGCGGTACCACAGCTCGATGTCCATCTCCCGCACGCCGCTGTGGTGGTATCCGCCGACGCACAAGGTGCCGTGCGCTGGGAGTACCGCATGGCTACCGGCCCCTTTCGGCACGGAGCGCGAGGGTGAGGGCGCCCTGGACCGGGGGCGTGTCGAGCAGTACCGCCCGCACGCCCGGCAGCCGTTCGCCGAGCGCCCGCCGGAAGGAGGCGAACAGCCGGGGCTGGGTCGTGATCACTCCTCCGCCCGCCACGGCGATGTCCGTATGGGCGCCGCCGCCGCCAACCTGGCGACCAGGGCGGCGAGTTCGCGCCCCCCGGCCTCGATGACGGCAGTGGCCTGCGCCGAGCCCCGGCCCGCGGCGGCGAACACCGCGGGGCCGTGCTGTCCCCCGGTCTCCACACCGCCGTCCCAGCTCATGTGCCCGCGAGTTCGGGCAGGCCTGGCACGTCGTACGCTGCGAGCAGTGCCTTCTCCAGGAGGTCCGGGGCGCCACCTTCGTGGGCGTGGCCGAGGACGGTCCGGGCCGCCTCGCGTACCAGGGCCGAGGCGGATCCTTCGTCGCCGAGTACTCAGCCCCAGCCGCCCGCGGCGAGGTATCCGCCGGTGTCGCGATGGCGTGCGACGGCGATCGCCCCGGTGCCCGCCACCACACCGACGCCGTGCTCGAACCCAGCTGCAGGGACAAGGAGTTCGGCGTCGTTGACGACGGTGACGGGCACGGACAGCCGGTCCTCGACCGCGGCGGCCAGGCGCGCGCACTGCTCCGGTGTTTCGCAGGCCTGCGCACCGACGGCGATGCGGGCCGCCGTCACCGTGCCCAGCCGTGCCACGAGCCAGTCCGCCACGTCGGGCAGGGAGCGAGTCTGCCGGCCGGTGCTCGGCACGGTGCGGTCCTCGAGCTGCTGCCCTCGTCACCGCCGGCGTGTGACCGTTGGTCGTCGAGCTCGGGTACCTGCTGCGCCGCCGTGGCCAGGCGGCCCGCGTTCTGACGCTCACGCTGCGGTTTGCCGGCGGACCCTCGTGGGTGAAGTCCCGCCGCCTACCGGAGGCCTCCGCACATGAGGAGGACCTGCGCATCACCGGATGTCGTGCGGTGCCGGATGGCATGGTGGGGTCATGCGTTACTCGGTGTGCGTTCCGAACTTCGGGGAGTTCGCGGCGCCGGACGTCTTCGCCGATGTGGCCCGCCGGGCCGAGGAGGCCGGATGGGACGCGCTGCTGGTATGGGATCACGTTGTCGAGCAGAAGGAACTGCGCCGGGAGATAGCCGATCCCTGGGTCCTGCTCACTGCCGCGGCCCTGGCAACCTGCCGGATCCGGCTGGGTACCGCGATCACACCAGTGGCCAGGCGGCGGCCCGCGAAGCTGGCCAGGGAAGTAACCACCCTGGACCGGCTGACCGGGGGGCGCATGGTCCTCGGTGTCGGGCTCGGTGCTCCCGTGGCCGACGAGTACGGGAGCTTTGGCGACACGACCGAAATCAGGGTGCTCGCCGAGCGCCTGGACGAGGGCCTGCATGCACTGGATCTGCTGTGGTCCGGTGAGCCGGTGACCTACCGGGGCAACCAGGTCACGATCGACGATGTGGTCTTCCGGCCGACCCCGGTGCAGCGTCCGCGGGTGCCGATCTGGGTTGGAGGGTTCTGGCCCAACAAGGCGCCGATGAGGCGGGCGGCACAGTGGGACGGGGCCATTCCGGTCATGGCCGGGGTTGAGGCCGCGCGGGCGCCGGAGGTGAGCGAGGTCCGGGAACTGGTGCTGTTCCTGCGCGCATGCCGGGCGGAGAACGGTCTCGCGGACAGGCCGTTCGACGTCGTCATCGGCGGCATGAGTTCCCCCGGGACTGCCGGTCGTGACCTTGTCGGCCCGATGGCCGATCTCGGGATCACGTGGTGGGATGAGCGGATGCCCTGGGGTGATGGCCTGGAGAGTATCGAGCCGATACTGCGCCGGATCGAGCAGGGCCCGCCGCGTACCTAATAGGCCGGCTGCAGATCGTGATCTTCACAGCTGGAGAGTGGCCTCACGGCGGGAGTGCCTGTGGCGGGTCGTCGCTGAGCCGCCGACGACAATCGTCGACGGCTCAGCCGCGTGGCCCGAGAACCGCTGTCAGAGGCGGACACCTCGTCCGGTCGCAGCTTCCGACACACTCCGTGCCGCGGGCGCCCTCCGGCACACTTCGCTGCAGGTCAGAGGAGTGCGAAGGGTGTTCTAAGCCCCCACGCCTCACGCCCCCGATCGGCGGCTGCCTGAGGCGAACCCACCCACCTCGCGAAGCGGGCTTCGCAGGGGCGTCCGACACACTGCGACCAATTCCGACCAGAACCCGCCAACATGAAACAGAGGACTATTCTGAATCCGGAAGCCAAGGAGGCTACGTCTGCATGGGTGAGTCGCGGACACCCCGGCCGGCTGGGTCTGGAGACCTGCTCGAGTCCGAGTGGGAGGCACACCGACCTGCGGTCTTCGGCGTGGCGTACCGGCTGCTGGGGAGTGTGGCCGATGCCGAGGACGTGGCCCAAGACGTGTGGCTGCGGGCGGCCGCAGCGGACCTGCGCGACGTCAGTGATCTACGAGCCTGGCTGGTCACCGTTTCCGCACGGCGGTCGTACGACATCCTCAAGTCCGCCCGCATTCGCAGGGAAGCCTACGTGGGGCCTTGGCTCCCGGAGCCGTTGCTGACAGGCCCGGATGCGTCGGAAGCAGTACTCGTCGACGAATCGGTCGGCTCGGCGATGCTCCTGATCATGGAGGAGCTGAGCCCACCGGAGCGCGTGGCTTTCGTCCTCCACGATGTCTTCGGTCTTGAGTTCGGCCAGATCGCTGAAGTGCTGAGCACCTCCGCACCGACCGCCCGGCAGCACGCCTCACGGGCACGGCGGCGGGTGGCCAAGGCGAAGCAGACCACGCCGCAAGCGTCCAAGGCAGAGCGGGAACGCGTGCTCGCGGCCTTCCGCGCCGCCTACGAGGCCGGGGATCTGGCCGGTCTGGTCAGACTCCTTCATCCGGACGCTGTGTACGTCACCGACGGCGGCGGCAAGATCGCTGCAGCCCGCAAACTCATCCACGGTGGTCTGCGCGTCGCCGAGGTCATGGTGCGAGTGGGCCGCCAGTGGCGTGCGGACCGTATCGACGTCGTCGAGATCGGCGGCGAACTCGCCCTCCTCTTCCGCTGCGCGGGCCGCGTCTACTCCGTCGACACGCTGGAGGTCACGGACGGCGTGATCACCGCGTACCGCAGGGTCATCAACCCGGAGAAGCTTTCGCACCTCTGACACGGCAGCTGTAAGTCTTGATCTTCATAGTGAGGTCAGCAGGTCGCGGTGGCGGCCACGTTGTTCCACTGTCGGTGGCAGGCGGTGGCTCGGTGCTGATGCCGGCGTCGCCAGGCGGACCAGTGCAGCACGTGGGTCAGGTCGCGGCGGGGCGTGGGGATGACGGTTGCCCGCAGGACGGCGAGGAGTTCGCGGGGGCTGGCGGGAACGAGCTCGGCGCCGGTGGTGTCGGCGGTGTGTGTACGCGCGCGGGTGACGGCCAGGACCGCCGCGGCCAGCAGGCTGATCAGGCTCCAGCGCATCCACGAGTTCCAGCAGGTCACCTGCCCCTGGTCGAGCCCCGCGTGGTCCTTCGCCCCTTGGAAGTTTTCCTCGATCCTCCACCTGGTGCAGATGATGTCCACAAGGTGCGCGAGGCTGACGGGGGTGGCCGACTGGCAGCGGTAGAAGGAGAGTTCGCGGGTGTAGCGGTGGCGACGCACGACGAGGAATGAGTGCCCTGAGGCGGACGCGTAGCCCTCGAGGGCGTCGTCGGCGAGCACGTCGATCAGGGCCCAGTCGTAGTGGCGGTCTGCCTTGCGGCCGTGCCCGGTCCGCATCCGCATCCACGCCCGTCCGGGCACCTTTCGGGCCAGCTCGGCCGCCGGATGGCGGCCGGTGGCGGTGGTGGCGCGGTGGTCGGTCTTGACCGCCATGGCGTAGTCGAAGCCCAGAGCGCGGGCAGCGCGGCGCAGCTCGAGGCCGCCGTAGACTTCGTCGCCGGTGATCCAGCGCGCGCGGATGCCCAGGGCGCGGGCGCGGTGCAGCATGGTGATCGCCAGCTGGGGCTTGGTGGCGAAGCACACCTCGTCCGGCACGTGCCGCAGCAGCCGGCGCTCCTCGTCCTCGGCCCAGCCCGCCGGCAGGTACAGCTCCCGGTCGACCAGCGCGTGTCCGCGGGGCGAGGCATAGGTCAGGTGGACAGCGACCTGGCACAGGCCCACCCCGCCCAGCGCGCCGGAGTACTGGTGGGCCGCGCCAACGCAGTCGGTCGAGGACTTCGCGTCCCCCGTCTCGTCCAGGACCAACACTGCTTGCTCGTCAGCGAGTTGACCACAAGCCCAGGCGGCCAGCCTGTCCCGGGCCGCATCATGGTCCCAGGCGCCACGGGAGAGGAAGTGCTGCAGCCGGTGCGGGCCGTCGTGACCAAGCGCCTCAGACAGCGTCCAGCAGTTGCGCCGCTCCAGCTCCATCAGCATCGCCTGCGTCATCTCCCGCGCCAGCAGCCGCGAGTCCCGTCGCGGGAAGCAGTCCGCGAGCTGCCCCATCAGCTCCCCGAACGCCGTCGTCCACTCCTGCCGGGCTACCGTGGCCTCCACGGCCACCACGTCATACGTCGACTCCACAATCGACCATGATCGAGGTGGCCGTTCCCATCCCCGCACCCGCCCCGCTGACCTGCATGAACAGCTCAACGATCAAGACTTACAGCTGCCGTGTCTGAGCTGTCACACCTCGGTGGGCCGCCTCGTCTCCCTGATGAGAACGCGGAGCCAGAACGACCAAGGAGACTCTCAGTGAGCCGCATAAACCCTAGCGAGGCAGCATCGGAGCCATACGCGTCTCCTCTGCCGCCCTGAACCGCCGGCCGTGAAATCGGGAAGACCCGGCCATCGGCGACAGCACCTCTTCACCCGTAAAGGCCCAGGGTCATCAACTCGGCATACGGTCTGAAATTTCCTTTCCCTCCCCCGGACGCGACGCGTTCGTCATTCATGCCGATATTCCATTGTGACACGGCCGCAATGATGCCTTTTGGCTCTGCTCTCATGAAATGCGAAGGGTCGGATCGGTGACGCTTCGCACCCAGCTTCCTGCTCACGCAGGTGATTCGGGTGTTCGAGTTCAAGACCTCCACAGGAAGGACCTGTCGTGCAAGCCATCATCGTTCAAGACCGCGAGGCGGGTATCGGTGGTCTCACTCTCGCGGATATTCCCTACCCCCACGCCGCCGAGAACGACGTCATTGTGCAGGTGCATGCCGCCGGGTTCACCCCCGGAGAGCTGGAGTGGCCGGGAACATGGGCCGACCGTGCAGGCCGGGACCGCACTCCGAGCGTGCCGGGCCACGAGCTGTCGGGAGTCGTCGTCGAGCTGGGGTACGGCACCACCGGCCTGACCGTCGGCCAGCGAGTCTTCGGCCTGGCCGACTGGACCCGTGACGGTTCCCTGGCCGAGTACACGGCTGTGGAGGCCCGAAACCTCGCTCCGCTCCCGGCGGACGTCGACCACACCGTCGCTGCCGCACTGCCGATCTCCGGACTCACTGCCTGGCAGGGCCTGTTCGACCACGCGCGCCTTACCACCGGCCAGACCGTCCTGATCCACGGCGTCGCAGGTGG
The DNA here is from genome assembly GCF_050936285.1 of Streptomyces sp. CA-106110. Lineage (NCBI taxonomy): Bacteria > Bacillati > Actinomycetota > Actinomycetes > Kitasatosporales > Streptomycetaceae > Streptomyces > Streptomyces sp. CA-106110. The sequence goes on from NZ_JBNJNB010000001.1 coordinate 517,817, forward strand.
CGTCGGTTCGATCGGAGTGCAGCTCGCCCGCGAGGTGGGAGCCTGGGTCATCGGCACCGGCCGGGCCGCCGACCGGGACACCGCCCTTGCTCTCGGCGTGGACACCTTTCTGGACCTGCAGGCCGACAAGCTGGAGGACGCCGGCGAGGTCGACGTGGTCCTCGACGTGATCGGCGGTGAGATCCTCGACCGTTCTACCGCTCTCATACGCGCCGGTGGCACGCTCGTCACCATCGCGCACCCGCCCACCATCCAGCCTGAGGACGGGCGGTCCGTCTTCTTCGTCGTCGAACCCGACCGCGACAGGCTGGCGGACCTTGCCCAGCGGCTGCGAGACGGGCGACTCAAGCCCATCGTGGGTGCCTTGCGCCCGCTGGCCGAGGCGCCGGCCGCGTTCGCCCCGGAACGGCGTACCCCCGGCAAGACCATTATTCGAGTCGCGGAAGACTGAGCGGGGACATCATCATCATCGAAATACGGATGGCTGGTCGCATTCTGGCTGCTGGAAAACTTGCCGGGGTCGCCGGATACGGCCCTGGCGCGCATGACGCAGCCACCAAGAAATCTCCCGCCACGGCAGCCGTGACTTCGAAACATCCCTCCGAAATACTGTCGCCACTGCCGCAAAATGCGCTTCCGAACGGCAAGGGAAAAAGGTCACCTCGGCAGTCGTCGACTTTCCGCCCAATGCCCGGGCGGTTCCGCACCGGCACGGCGAGGCCTTCGCCTATGCCTACGTTCTCACCGGCAGCGTGCGCAGCAAGGTCGACGGCGAACCTGTGCACACATACCACCAGGGCGAGAACCGGATCGAGGAGCCGGGCGCCCACCATGTGCTTACCGAAAACGTCAGCAGGACTATGCCGACGAAGCTTCTGGTCGTCTTCGTATCCGACACGGGGGACGCACTCAAGATCCCTGACCCAAGACGGTAGGGCACCATCGCCCGCCTTTCCAAGAATGCGAGCAATTCATGACCGCGAAGCAGCGCGTGAACATCGGAAAGCAGCACCCGGCCAACTACAAGACCCTCATCGCCTTGTCCGCGGCAGCGGAGGAGAGTGCCGCCACTGCAGGCCTCGGCCGTCTCCTGGTCGAGTTGCTGAAGATTCGCACCTCCCAGATCAACGGCTGCGCCTTCTGCCTCAGGATGCACACCCGCGACGCACTCAAGATGGGCGAGAACCCGGACCGACTCGCCGTACTGCCCGGTTGGGAGGAGACCGGCTACTTCTCCGAGACCGAGCGCGCGGCCCTGCGTCTGACAGAGGCCATCACGCGCGTGTCGCAGGGCCACGTCAGCGACGACGACTACGAGGAGGCCGCCGTCGTGCTCACCGAGGAGCAGATCTCCGCGGTCGCCTGGCTGGCGACAGTGATGAACGCGTTCAACCGCGTAGCGATCACCAGCCGATACACCGTGGTCGGCGACTGAGCCGAATCCCAGGTGCCTGCCGGGCCCTTGGCAGCTCGCTCCGCAAGGAGGCCAGCGGTACGCGGGCCGGGGAGTGGGCCTGGCAGTGCGGTGCCACTGGAGTGAGTCGGGCAATTGCCCAACGCAACTTTGCGGCGCGGTGGCGGGCATGGCGCAAGCCGCATGGCTCAGCACTGTGATCGTGGCACGCGAATTGCTCGGCTGCGAGTGCTCGTACTGAGCCTGCGATCCAGCGAGGCGTTGCTATGGCCGGTGCCGGCCCAGGCCGACGTGCGGCGCATACCCGGCCTGGGCCAGGCCGTGGCCGAGCGGCTGGATGCCGAGGGGGGTCCCGGCCCACCGCGACAAGTCCGCCTCGTACTGGATACTTCGTGGGCCCAGGCGTCAGGGAACTGCTGAACTCGGCAACCCTCACGATCGCAAGCGAGGTGCCTGAGGCATGGCTCTGGCACGCCGTGCCCGCGTGCCCGACGATCAGCGCGGATTTGGTGCGCCTGTTGGAGACATACCGATACCGGTCGCAGGGAGGACGCCACCTTCAAGCCCCCGCGGGCAAAGGATCAGTCGCGCCCAAGTCCCCGGCGCACGTGCGACGCGATCGTGGGAGCGTGCGCCTCCGCCTCCGCCTCCGCCTGCACGTCGGCAAGACTCTGATCGGCCAGCGCCTTGCGCCAGGCCGCTTCGGCCCGCTCCATGGCGCTGTTCACGGCGCACGGCCGAGTAAAGCTGCTATTTGGCACTCGCTCGCCGATGGTGCCGCACCGACGGATCTCAGCGCAGCGGAATAGGGGCTCATCCCCCTCAATAGCGAGAACCACGTCCAGCATCGACACCGCCGCCAGGGGGCGGGCCAGCCGGAAGCCTCCCCGCGCACCCGGCACGGATTCCAGCAGCCCCGCCTTGACCAGCTGCTGCAGCTGCTTGTTCAGGTAGGTGGGCGACAGATCGTGACCAGCGGCCAGCTCCGCAGTCGCCACCGGCTCGCCGCCCCCCAGCCACGCCAGGTTGAGTAGCGTGTGCACGGCCCACTCAACGCCCTTACCCGTCCGCATAACTGGATACTAAAGATCCAGTTATGACGTGTCAAAACCCGTGCCTCGGCCCACCCCGCCGGAGGCGCGCTGCTTGACCTCCTCGAGGACGCAGCCGTTGCCGTCCAGGTCGCTGAAGGTGGTCATGGGTCCGTAGTCGGCATGGGCACGGAACGCGTTGGCACCGCGCTCGGAGCCCGCACAAGGGCGCCCGACCTCACCGGCCTTGTACCCGTGGACAACGTCGTGGAATACCTCGCTCTCGATACCGCGACCGAGGTGCTCCGCTCGGGCTTCCTCGATGTCGGACGCGACGAGGTGCACTGAAGTCTTCTCAGCAACGTGATGGTTACAGAGCGTGATGTCGTGGCGGGCGGCAGGACGGTGACGTCGCGTCAGGCAGAGGTGAAGCCCCTGATAGGAACGGGTCTGCCAAGATCACGTTCGGTACAACCAGGGGCTTCACGTGTCGTCCAGTATCACCTACACCGCCGTGCTCGATGTCCGCAGGTCGACCGCCGAGCACCTCGCGAAGCTGCTGCGCGGACACCGCGAGCGACTCGGGACCCGCAAGGGCACCCGCGCATTGGGCGTCTTCAGGCAGGCGGTGCTCGTGCTGCGCTGGTTCGTCGACGGCACCCGCATGGCCCAACTCGCCCGGGACAACGGCATCTCGGCCCCGACCGCCTACCGCTACCTGCACGAGGGACTGACCGTGCTGGCCGACCACGCACCCGACCTGTCCACCGCGCTGGAGCGCGCGGCAGCGGCCGGGTACACCCACCTCAACCTGGACGGCACCGTGATCCGCACCGACCGCGTGGCCGCCGCCGGCCCCAACGGCGCGGACCTGTGGTGGTCCGGCAAACACAAGCACCACGGCGGGAACGTGCAGGTCATCTCGGCCCCGGACGGCTGGCCGCTGTGCGTCTCCCCGGTCCGTCCGGGCCGCGAGCACGACACCACCTGCGCCCGCGCCCACGGCCTCGTCGACGCCCTCAACCGGCTCGCCACCACCCTCGGCATCCCCACCCTGACCGACCTCGGCTACGAGAACGCCGGCGACGGCTTCCGCCACCCGGTCAAGAAGCCCAAGGGCGGTGAACTCACCGACTGCGACCAAGCGTTCAACGCCATGATCCGAGGCGTCCACGCCGTCGCCGAACGCGCCAACGCCCTACTGAAGGTCACCTTCAAGGCCCTGCGCCGGGTCAGCCTCGACCCCGCAGCCATCACCCGAATCGCCCGAGCCGCCCTCGTCCTGCTCCAGCTCGAACACGACCGCACCACCTGAGCGAAGATCACCAAGAGTTGCGAGACGTTACCGAGAAGGGCTCACTGCCTGAGTCGAGCCCGGCGCAACGGAGGTCAGCACCCTCCCGAAGACGATCGAGCACTCGGAGCCGGGCGGCGTGAAACGGACCGGATGTCGTCACTGTCCGTGTCATCGATGTCCAGGCGGAATCCCAGTGCCTGGTAAAAGACCTTGGCCCGATCGACGTCGGAGACCGGGCGGCACGACGAGGTCCAACTTGAAAACCATAGGTATTTCATTCCTCGACCCAAACGGAAGCTCTGCATTTAGGATGCATGCTCGCTTTTGTCTCTTGGCAAGGCTGCGCACCGATGCGGCATCCAGCCGAGAGGTTCTTCGGCGGACGGCGACCGCCCGAATGGGAGCCGGCCGCACGGCGGCGTGAGAACTGTCGCCACCGAGAGTCCGAATGCAACTGCTCGATGGCATTCGCCCCGTGCTGCCCGCCGGGACACCCGGCGGGCAGCACGACCACAGTCGAGGCTCCGGCGCATGCTCAGCGCAGGAGAAGGGCGAAACTACAGAGCTCTTCGGTCGAGGGCCCCGACTACTCAAAGGCAGCGAAGGGAATACTCCGGCGGAGCTCGTTCCAGTCTCTTCAAGGGCGTGCCCGGATGTCCAAGCGTTGCCCTCTAACGAAACGAGCGGGATGCGGTAGCGCGGTACGGGGCCAGGAACCTGGTCAGCGTCGCCAGCATCTCCTGGGGTGCCTGCTCGGCGACCCAGTGACCGGCGCCGGGTAGAACCACGCCCTGTACGTCCTCCGCGATGGCCGCCATTGCCTTCCCGACGTCCGCGCCCCAGCTCTTCGCTCCGCCGACAGCCAGGACGGGCATGGTCAGCTTCTGCTTCGCACGTTCCCGGTTCTGTGCGAGGGTGGCGTCCCACGCGCGGTAGAACCCGAAGCTGCCGCGCAGGGTCTCGGGGTCGGAGTAGAGACGGAAGTAGTACTTCCGCACGTAGTCGGGCTGCCTTTCCCCACCCTGGACGTCGAACTCGTAGCCGAAGAAGATCTCCTCCCGGCCCCTGACCAGCTGCTCGGTCAGCTCGTGGTTGACCCGGTTGAACGGGATGTGCCAGAGCCGGTTGTTCACCGGCTCTTCGATGAACAGGGGCGGCGAGTCGCCCGCTCCTGGAGGCCCGGGAACCTCGGCGAGGGCTACGCGGTCGACCCGCTCCGGGTAATCCGCGGCCAGCGCATAACTGATGATCATGCCTGTGTCGTGGCCGGCCACGGCGAACCGCTCGTAGCCGAGCGCGCCCATCAGCGCGACCAGGTCGCCTGCGAGAGTACGGGTGTCGTACCCGTGCCTGGGCTTGTCGGTCAGCCCGATGCCGCGTTGGTCGACGGCGATGACCGTGTACTCCCGGGCCAGCGCAGGCATCAGCATGCGCCACGCGTACCAGCTCTGCGGCCAGCCGTGCACCAGCAGCAGCGGCGGGCCCTCACCTCCGATCACCGCGTGCTGGCGCAGCCCACCAGCTTGGAGGAGCCGACTGGTGAACACCTCTTTGAACCCTGCCGGAAGCCCCGGAGCCGCGGACACAGAGCCGAATCCCTTCGGCGTTCGTAGGGGGCCTGTGGCGGCGGCCGGCGTCCACCCGCCGACCAGCCAGACACCGGCGGCGGCAGCAGCAGAAGCAGCCGCACCGCCGACGAAGGCGCGGCGCGAGAACCCGCGCCGGGCACGGTGTGACGACGATTGCGAGCCGGGGCCCTCCTGGGCCGGCGGCTCCATGGAAGGCATGGTCATGAGAAGTTCCTTTCGTAACGTTTCCCGAGGTCAGGGCTCGGCCGGGACCTCGATGTCCAGGAGCATGTGGGCTCGGCGAGGGATCTGGCCGCGGGCTCCGCGGCGGCTGCGTCCAAGGGCTGAACGGTCCGGCTTACATCCGGACTGGTCACCGCCCGGCGCACGGTGGGTGGCTCACGTGGTGTCAGCGGCCGGGGAACCGCTGCGTGATCTCCTGGAGCACCCAGCCGTTGCCGTCCGGGTCGCTGAAAGAGGCGAAGGAGCCATAGGAGGCCCGGTCGGGGTGCAGGCCGGCAAGTCGCCCCTGGCCCTGGACCTGGTGGGTGACCTCGCCGGCCTCGTGACTGTGGAAGAGGAGTCCCCCGGCGTCGTGGAAGACCTCGCTCACCTCGATGCCGCGTCCGACGAGTTCGGCGCGGGCCTCCTCGATGTCGGAGACGATGAGGTACAGGCCCTGGGACGAGCCGGGGGCGGCGGAGGTGAGCCCCTTGCCAAAAATGATCGAGCACTCGGAGCCGGGCGGCGTGAAGTGCACCGCACGCCAGTCCTCACTGGCGGCCTTGTCGAGATCCAGACGGAATCCCGCCTTCTCGTAGAACGCCTTGGCCCGATCGACGTCGGACACGGGCAGCACGATAAGTTCGAGTTTCGTATACATATAGGGGTCCTTCTTTCTTGATTTCGGCGAACCTCGCAGCCGCGAGTCACCGGTTCCATAGGTGTCCGAGGACGGCAGAGCAAGACCCGCCGCCCGCTGCCCTGAGGAGAGAATCTGGATGCCAACTATCTAGATTCAAGAGAAAATGCGACCGCGCCCTACGCCCTTCGCTTCCTCATGGTCGATCCCTTCAGGAGCACGATGGCGGGCGCCTGCACCGCGGGCGACGTAGGAGACGCCGACCGTGAAGGGCTTGTTCGCCGACCCACTCCGCGACCGAGCTCGGCCCAGTCGTCGAGGCCATTGAGCCGCACCTCCACAGCAGCTCGTACGCCCTTCCCGCCCGAATCCTGAGAGCGGCGGGCAGTCGGCGACCACCACCAGAAGTGCCCGCGCGGCACTCTCGGGACGGGAAAAGGGCTGCGACGGGACTCGCCGCGGTGTGTTCATCATGGTTATGACCGTAAGCGGTTAGCTCGCAACATGCAACCGCCCCTCGCGCCGAGCTCGAAGGATGGACAGCGGCGGCGCACCAGACAGTGCAGGGAGCGGAACTCAACTACCCCGCGTGCGTGGGCCGTTGATCCCGACAGCGAGCAATCCGACGTCAAACCGGATGAATGTCCGGCAAGCCGGACAGCAACGGGCGGTGCCGCTGCTCGTTCATTTCCTTACGCCGGCGCGTGAGCACGGTGACTTCGTCGACGAACAACGTGGTCCCATACGGCGTCCGGAAGTCGTCAACTCAGGCGCGACATCGGCACGGACCACTCGGCGGATGGTCGGCCGGGGCGGCCCCGGTCTCAGCCCTCGTCACGGGTGGGCGGCGGCCGACCGTCGGCCGCTTCCCCGACTCGTCCGCGCAATCGCCGACGTCGCGATCTTTCGTGAGAACGCCTCTCCGTCACCGGGGACATCCCGTCCGTCGACGGCGGTCAGCGCACGGGCACGGAACCGGCACCCCGGGCAACGGAGGCTGATGAGCGGCATCCTCCGCGATCTCGGCATGAGCACGCCACTGTTGGCCGCGCTCATGGCCGGGCGCGCAAGCCTCGTCCGCTGGATGCGGCCGCAGCCGCGACGGGCTGGGATGCATCCCCTCCCCTACGTCTCCGCCGAGACCCTCGCGGCCACGACCGCAGCCCTGCATGCGGACGGTCTGTCCGTTCGGCGTGAACTCAGGCGCTCCCACTCCCCCGCCGTACTCGGCAGACACAAAGGCATAGCTCAACGCCCAGGGCTACGTCCGACGCCAAGGCCCGTGCGCCCGGCGAACGGGCCATGGCCACGCTCAAAACTTCGGGGCTCCTGCCGAAGTTGCGATGCAGCCCCACCCGGGTCCCCTTGCCGTCGGTCATCGCCGCCCTACGACGTATCGGGACGACGGTCATCCAGACTGTCACCGCATCGGACGATGCATCCGCTACCGCACCCGTCGGTCCCCCGTCCCGACCTGGGCGCCCGCATCGAGCACGCCGCGTTGATCCCGATCACTGCGATCGGTGGGATGACCACCACCGCCGACATCGCGACCGAGCGCACGCCAGGGCGCGCGGCGCTGATCGAGACCCTCTTGCTACGCACTGGCAAAGCGACACCTCGACCGCCCAGAAGGCGGTTCTCCTCAATCCGCAGCGGCACTGCACTACGATCAGCGACCCTCAGGGGTCCCCCCGCGGGCTGGACGCAACTACTTCACCATCCGGTTCGGCAGAGTGGCGCCACTGGATCACCTCCAGGCTCCGCCCGCGCCCAAGGAGATACCTCACCGGGAAGAAGATTGCTACCGTAATGGTTTCAGAGGTAACGCCTAGATGGTTTAGCCTTCCTTCGAGTAAGGAGGCCCACGATGCTCCCGCGCACGACCGAGCGCAGCCCATTGACTCAGCCGACGGCGGCTGATGTCGTCTTGCAATTCCTCAACACGCACCCCGCGGGCCCCCACCGGCTGGCAGAGCGCTTCGAAAGTGCCGAGACCATGCACGCATGGCTCCTGGAAAACGCCATGACCTCGCAGACCACCCGCGTGACGGAGGCCGACGCAGCCACCGCACGGGAACTGCGCGGGGCCTTGATCACCGTGCTGCTGGCTCACTCCGGCGACAAGGACGTCACACCCGAGGTACTGACTCAGGCGGAGGAGCACCTCCGCGATGCCGCGTCCCGGTATCCGCTGGTGACGGTCATCTCCGCCTCGGGAGCATCCCTGGTGACCGCGCAGACCGGCGTCCACGGTCTGTTCGGCACCGTATTGGCAAACGCGACCGAACTCGCCCAAGCGGGCGTGTGGGACAGGTTGCGGGCGTGCCGGTACCAGCCGTGTCACTTCTGCTTTTTCGATCGGACGCGGAACAGCTCTGCCGTCTACTGCGGCCCCAAATGCGGCTCGCGGGCGTCCATGCGGGCGTACCGGCAGAGGAAGAAGGACCTGGCTGCCACAACGCCGACCTGACCCCGCTCATCGCCAGTGACGACGTGAACCACGGCATTCGAATCCTGGAACTCCAACCGTAAATCGCGATCTTGCTTGTGGCACCTATAGCCATGGGGCCGACCGATATCGGAGGCCACAATCGTCACGGTAGACGGCCACCGTGTACCACCTGTGTCGGGCGGGTGGTACACGAAATGTCTGGCTGCCGGCCCGTTGTACAGCCGATGTCTTATGCCGGTGGATCCTCGATTTTGAGCTTGTCCCCCGTGTTGGTGATGAAGATGACCAGCAGCTTCGCTGGCTTTGTCCGGCTGGTGTTCTCCGTGAGCACGTGGTGGGCACCCGGCGGTTCGACCCAGTTCTGGCCTTGGTGGTATGTACGCACCGGCTCGCCGGCGAGCTGGCTACGCACAGTGCCCTCGAGCACGTAGGCGTAGACGAAAGCCGCGCCGTGCCGATGCGGCAGCGCATGTGAATTGGGGGGGAAGTCCACGATCGCCGAGGTGAACGTCTTGCCCTTGACATTCGGAAGTGGCTGTTCAAATACGGGCGACAGCGTCTCGGTCGGGCGCGGGGAAGCCACGGCAGCGGCCGGCGCCGCTGCCGCCGTTGCGGTCGCACGGTCTACTGCGGGGGAGCATGCGGTGACTGTGGCCGTTATGCCGGCAGCCACAAGGCCGCTGGCAATCCGCATTCCGATCATGATTACTCTCCTTTCTCTGCCTTCGGTCACCTGGATGATCGTCCTGCCGGGGGTAAGCCGGTCAGGGCGGAGGTCGGCAGCGCGGCGGCCCCGATATGGCCGACGCCCGCCGGAACCGGAGCGAGGTTGGGCGCCTCGACGGGGGTGTACTCGGCCAGTGAGCCGTTGCGGGTCCAGTCGGTCAGTCCGAACACCCGCTGGCCGGCGGTGATGCCGGTGGTTCCGTACCCCAGCTCGACGACGACACCCGACGGCCCATGCCCGGACACGACCCACGTCCGGTCGCGGCCGACGCGATCGGACCACGTATCCGGCCAATCCAGCTCTCCAGGGGTGAACCCTGCGGCGTGAACCCGCACGATGACATCGTTCTCGGCCGCGTCAGCGAGCGTTTTGTAGCCCGGCCAGTTCAAAGGGGTGCTCGCAGCGGGCTTGCTGGTGGCGACTGCTAGAGAGGTGCTCCGTGGCACGCGGGCAACGGAATTGGGCAAGTCGCCGGGCACCTACCGCCCCAAGACCTGAACAGCCCGACGCAATTCGTGATCAACCTTCGACGCTTCAGCCTGGCCCTGTCGACCCGACAGACCACCACGCAGTGATGAGACCCCGAAACGACGAAGCCCCTGGACAGGACGCCAGGGGCCTGGGACACGGGCAGGCTGCGTTTCACTCGTACTCGCGAAGCAGATCCTCGATACGTCGGCCGCCGGACAGCAAGTCCCTTACGCCGATGAGTCGCCCACCCCGCAGGGGGGCGGCACATCACGATGCTGTGGTTACAGCGACCGCTCTATCTTCTGCTCCTCGACCTGCTCTTCCGCTTTGGTCTTCTCGTCGCGGACGGTGTACCTCGCCTGGGGCGACTCACCCTGGATACGCCGGATCTCGCCGGTGTGCCTCTGGTTGTCCTGCCCCTGGTACTCCACACGATCGCCCTTGTTGAACTGCGTCACTGTCTTCACCTTTCGAAGCTGACTTGCACGGGTTCGCCTGTCTGAAGTGCGAAACCCGCCGCGCATCCGCTCTGAGCGCGGGGCGCAGTGTCATGACACCGCGACTCATCCGCCGCAGCGACCGCTATGGACCGAACGGGTAACACCGTCCACGTTTGCTGGCTTGCGCTGCTCAAAATGGCCAACCGTAGCTGACAATCAGCCGCTCACCTGCGGCGTTCTCGCTACGACTGGCCATCGAGAGCTGACGGTCACAGCAATGCGGCCGAACAAAGGCCTAGTAGGCTGTCGCGGCTAATGCTTGGGGTAGAGGTGGCGCAGTTTGATGCGTGCATCGTGGGTGGTGAACTGCCAGTCCACCTGGCGTTGGTCGGTGTTGGTGGCGTTCTGCCACGCTGTGAGTTCGGTGTTGAGGATGTCGAGGTCGCCGATCCGGCGGTCGAGGCATTGTCGGGTCAGCGCGGAGAGTTCGATCTCGGCAATGTTGAGCCATGACCCGTGTTTGGGCGTGTGGTGGATCTCGAGGCGCTGGGCCAGGGCGAAGGCCTCTTGTGGTTCGAATGCCTCGTACAGCGAGGCGATGTTGTGGGTGTTGAGGTTGTCCATCACCAGCACTACGGCGTCGGCGTCGGGGTAATCCACGCTCAGTAACTGCTTGACCTGGCTGGCCCAGTCGATCCGGGTCCGTTGGGGCAGTGCCCGGGCTCGGCGCCAGCCGCGCAGGGGCTCGGCCCACACGAAGATGGAGCACGTGCCGCAGCGGATGTACTCGCTGTCCTGGCAGGCGTCGTGACCGGGGCGGGCCGGGAGCGGGTCGCGCGCGTGATCGAGGAGCTGGTAGGGCTTCTCGTCCATGCACACCACCGGACGTGCCGGGTCGTAGGGCCGGGCATAGACGGCTAAGCGGATGACCTGAAGTTCTGCGCGTAATCCCTCGGCAGCCAGGGTGAGGCCCAGGGCGCGGCGGTGGTCAGCATCTGGGTGGGTGAGCGTTGTCGGAAGAAGGCGTGGACCTGGCGCAGGCGGCTCGGCCAGGTGACGGCGGTGTTGGCGAGGAACGCCTTCAGCGCGGCCCAGATGCGCTCGACCGGGTTGTCGTGCGGGCTGTAGCGGGCGCCGAACAGCAGGCGCAGGCGGGGCTGGTCGGCCAGGTAGGCGGTCACCGCCTTCGCGTGGTGGATGCTGTCGTTGTCGCAGAGCACCGCGACGGCCGGGGTGTCGGGGTAGGCGGCCAGCAGCAGTTGGAGGAAGGCGACGAAGGTGGCGGCACTGCGGCGGCGGTCGAGGGTGTAGACCCAGGCGCCGGTGGCCACCTCCAGGGCACCGAAGACGGTGGTCTGCCGGTTCTTTCCCGGGGTGGCCACTTGCTGCCGCGTCCCGCGCAGGATCCAGCTCGCCCGGATGTGCGGCAGCAGGTGCAGGTGGGTCTCGTCCTCGGCCAGGACCACCGACCCACGGGGCAGGGCCCGCAGTTGCCGGCGCAGGGCGGCCAGGACGCGCCGCCGGTTCGGGTCGCCCTTGGCCGTCAGGCGGGGCCGCCGCCAGGCCGCCTGCTCGCGCGTGCGCCGGTAAACGGTGCGCGGGCTGATCTTCGGCCGGCCCAGGCGGTGGTGGATCCGGCGGACGGTCCACGGCCCGGGGCGGGTCAGCAGGCGGCGGATGCGCTCGCTCAACCTCGGCCCGCCGAGCCGGGGGCGTCCTGGGCGGGGGCGGTCGGCCAGGCCCGGGGCGCCGTCGGCGTGGTAGCGGTGGATCCAGCGGCGCACCGTGGCCGGGTGGTAGCCGAGCAGCTCGCCGATCTCTCCTGCGGTCAGGCCGGCGGCGGACAGCAGCACCATCACGACGCGGGCGGCCTCCCGCCAGCGGTGGTGCAGCAGGTGGTACAGGTGCTGGTCCGCCACGCCGGGAGGGTTGGCGAACACGGATGCCGGACGCATACTGGCCTTGACCTCGCCGGTTTTGTCATAGTTTGTTCAACCTCGATACAACACCCGGCGAGGTCCCCGTGTCATCGAGGCCATCGCGCCCGGCCGACGCCGCCGCCCCGGATTCCGCGCAGAACTTCAGGTCATCCGCTTAGTACGTCTTCCATCCGGGCCGCGAACTCCGCGTTCGCTCGTGGCGGGATGGTCCAGCACTTCCTCAGATGAGGACGCAGTTCCGTTTTTTTAGGATCCTCCCGATGGTGGAGTGGTCCAGATCGGGGATGTCCTCGGCCAGTGCGACGTACTTCTCCAGCAGCCGCAGCGACCACCGGGCATAGCCCCGGGGCGGCTGTGAGCAGGCCATCGCGATCAGCCGGGCTTCGACCTCACCGGTCACCGGCGAGGGCACCGGCGGGAGGTCGCGTTTCTTCCGTGTGATTGTGGCGTGAACATCGCTGCCGGTCTCGGCGAAACGCTTGGCGACCAGCCGCAACGTCTCACCGGAAACGCCGAGCCTGGCCGCGATCACCTCCTTGGAATCAACCTCACCCACCGAGGTGTCCAGCGCAAGCAGCACCCGCGCGCGCATGATCATTGAGGCGCCACGAACACCAGTCGTGGTCACCCGGATCAGCTCCTCGCGATCCTGCGCGGTCAACGTGACCGGCCGCTTCTTCTGCGAACCCATGACAACAGTCCTGCCTGGCAGAAGAGACGGAATCTGCCAGACACCAACCTCCCACCAGATACGCCATCATTAAGCAGCGACACGCTACTAGTTCCAGGCCGCAAACAGTGTGCTGGCGAGATCGCCGCCGCTCGCGACGCCGGCGGAGGCGGACCCCGCGGACTGGAAGCCGGCCACCTCGCCGTAATCGCCGCGCGGGGACCCGCCGAGTCAGAGAAGTGCACTCCGTACTTGGCCGCGTTCAGGTCGGCGACGGTCATCACCCGGTCCGGGCCTCCGGTGAGGTCGATCAGGTCGGGCAGCGAGCCTGAGCCGGAGCAGTCCAGGACGGCGTCGACTCCGTCCGGTGCCAGGACGGTGACCCGCTCGCCCGCTCCGGGGCCGTAGGTGGTCGGTGTCGCCCCGAGTCCCGCGAGGAACCGGTGGTTGCGTGCGCTCGCAGTGCCGATGGCAGTGGCGCCGCCGGCCGCGGCGAGTTGGACGGTGACCGTGCCGACCCCGCCGGCCACGCCCTCGATCAGCACGTCGTACCGGCGCCGTCCTTCAGCCGGTCGAGCGCGGGCGTGGCGGTATCGATGTTCGCTGGCACTCGGCCTGTTCCCAGTTCAGCGCGTCGGGCTTCGGCGACCAGGCTGCCAGGACGGCGTACTCGGCGTTCACGCCGCCGAGTTCGGCGAGATCGCCGATGGCGAACACCTCGTCGCCGCCTGAACACCGGTGGCCCCTGGGCCGACCTCGTCGACCACACCCGCGGCATCCACGCTGAGCACGTGGGGCAGCCGCACCGGCATCATGGCGCCCTCTCAGCGTCGCTGCTCCCTGCGCTCGTCACAATCGCGCTCACGACAACATCGAAGAGGTGATCGGCGCGTGGCGCGAGCGAGGGTTGATCGCTGAGCCACGCGAGCGACCCGGCCAGCGCAAACAGGTCGGTGCCGTCGATGTCGGTTCGCGCCATGCCCTCAGCCTGAGCTCGAGCGAGGAGCCGCGTGCCGGCCGCGCGCATCGTGACGCACGAAGAATGGAGTGCGGACTCAGTGTCCTCAATGGCGGCCGTCATCAGCGCCACTACGCCCCGATACTCATGTGCGCACGCGACGAAGTCGCGTAGCCACGAAACGAGGGCGTCTTCGGGCGAATTCGACGTTTCGAGCTCGCCTGCCCTTGCGGTCAGCTCGTCGAAGCTCGTGCGGAGCAAGGCGTCGAGCAGCGCCTCGCGCGTCGGGAAGTGACGGAGCAGCGTCGCGAGCCCGACGCCGGCCCTGCGTGCGATGTCGCGCAGTGATACGTCGACGCCTTGCTCGGTGATGGCGCTACCCGCGACTGCGAGTAGGTGGTCGTGATTCTTCCTGGCGTCGGCCCGCATCTGCCCCTCTTGACTATCCGGATCAGTGAACCATATATCCGGATCAGTGGTCCGGATAACCGGATCGCTGATCCAGATGAGTGTATCCCCCGGTAGGGGCAGGAGAAAATGATGTCGACACACACGATGAGGGCGATCCGGCTGCATGAGCACGGCGGCCCTGAGGTGCTGCGTTACGACGAGGTGCCGATTCCCGAGCCAGGGCCGGGTGAGGTACTCGTTCGCGTGCACGCGGTCGGCATCAATCCTCCGGACTGGTACCTGCGCGACGGGCTGAGCAACATACCTCCGGAGACGAGGCCGACGTTCGACTTGCCTGTGATTCCGGGGACGGATGTGTCGGGTGTCGTGGAGGCCGTGGCTGCGGATGTGGCGGGCTTCTCTGTCGGTGATGAAGTCTTCGGTCTCCTTCGCTTTCCCAGCTTCGATGGCAGGGCGTACGCCGAGTACGTGGCCGCGCCTGCGTCGGACCTTGCACGCAAGCCGGCCGGCATCGATCACGTGCACGCCGCCGGGGCGCCCATGGCCCTGCTGACGGCGTGGCAGTTCCTGATCGAGCTCGGACACGATCATCCGTCGCCCTTCCAGGCGGCGCGGCACCGCCCGGTGCCACTCGACGCCGGCACCACGGTGCTCGTCAATGGAGCCGCGGGCGGCGTGGGGCACTTCGCACTGCAGCTGGCGAAGTGGAAGGGTGCACGTGTCATCGCGGTGGCATCGGGGGCGCATGAATCGTTCCTGCGCGAGCTGGGCGCCGACGAGTTCATCGACTACACCAAGAGTCGTCCTGAGGAACTCGTGCACGACGTCGACCTAGTTCTCGACGCCGTCGGTGGCCGCGAGAGCAGCCGCTTCCTGCGCACGCTCAAGCGCGGCGGCGCCCTGTTCCCCGTGTTCTTCGGCGAATACGACGACGAAGAGACCGCGAAGCTGGGCGTCACCGTCTCGGGCACCCAGGTCCGGTCGAACGGCGCGCAGCTCGCTGAAGTGGGACGCCTGCTCGACGCGGGCACGGTTCGCACCGCGATCGACAGCACGTTTCCGCTCGCGGATGCCCAAGCAGCGCACGAACGCGCCTCCCGAGGGCATATCCAAGGCAAGATCGTGCTCACAGTCGCTTAGCCTCGATCCACCGACCGATGCCTGTGGATGACGCTTGGGAAAATGAAGAAGTGCCTTGTGACCTGCGATGATGGGAGTTCTTCACGCTTCCAGCACGCACAATCAGCAAGGCACTTCCGAGATGCAAGTTTCCCATACGCCAGCGGCGGTCTCCGCTGCGTTCGATGATCCGAATCTGATCGCGTATGCCGGGCTGGTCCCGGTGATGCGGCTGGCCGAGCGGTGTGGTCTGCCGCGACTGGTGACGGAGAAGGTCAAGTTGACCGGGGTGACGAACGGCGCGGGTGCGGCGGCGGACGCGAAGGTCACCAGCATCGTGGCCGGCATGGTCGCGGGTGCGGACAGCATCGACGACCTCGACGTCCTGCGGCACGGTGCGATGCCGACCATGTTCGGCGGCATTCGTGCCCCCTCCACGCTCGGCACTTTCCTGCGCGCGTTCACCCACGGCCATGCACTCCAACTCCACGCCGTACACAGGAGGTTCCTGGGTGCGCTGGCCGCGCATACCCCACTGCTGCCCGGGGCCGACCAGATGGCGTTCATCGATGTCGACTCCACCCACAAACGCGTATACGGCCGCACCAAGCAAGGCGCCGAGTACGGCCGGTTCAAAGGCATCCGCACCCTGCACCCACTGCTGGCCACGATCTGCACTCCACAGTCCCGCCCGGTGATCGCCGGGGTGCGGATGCGCCGCGGCAAGGCAGCCGACTCCCGCGGCGCCCCGAAGTTCGTCAGTGAGGCCCTGGCTACCGCCGCGGAGGCCGGCTGCACCGGCACCCGCATCCTGCGGGCGGACTCCCAGTTCTACAACGCCGGGGTGATCGCCGCCTGCCGCCGGGCCGGCGCCCACTTCTCGATCACCACCGGCATGAACCCCTCCATCAAGCGGGCCATCCTCGCCATCCCCGACCAGGCATGGCGGCAGATCACCTACCCGACCGCGGTGCCCGACCCCGAGACGGGGGAACTCATCTCGGACGCCGAAGTCGCCGAGATACCCGCCTACACCGCGTTCGCCAGCCGCAAGAAGGCGGAGCGGGTCACCGCCCGGCTGATCGTGCGCCGGGTCCGCGACCTGGCCAAACCCGCCACCATCGCCGAGCAGGGCGAGCTCTTCCCCGCCTGGCGCTACCACCCGTTCTTCACCGACAACCCCGCTCCGACGCTCCAGGCGGAGCGGGAACACCGCCACCACGCCGTCATCGAGCAGGTCATCGCGGACAGCAAAGCCTCTGCCATGGCCCACCTGCCGTCCGCGCACTTCCACGCCAACGCCGCCTGGTTGACCCTGTGGGCCATGGCCTACAACCTCCTGCGGGCCACCGGCGCACTGACCTCCGCCTTCCACGCCAAGGCCACCACCGCCACCCTCCGCGCCCACCTGATCCACGTCCCGGCCCGCCTCGCCCGCTCCGCCCGGCGCATCACCCTGCACCTCCCGCACAACTGGCGCTGGCAGCACGCCTGGACACACCTCTTCGACACCGTCCACGCCCCGCCCGAACCCGGCTGACAGTCCCTGCCCACCCCGCCCGCCAGGGCCCGACCGGAACCGAACCGTGGAAAAGCTGAGCAGACCAGCGGATACCACCTGCCCAGACACAGACACCGACCCGAAACCCGCTCAAAAACCGGTCAGAAGATCCATTCCAAGCCACGTCGGTGGATCAAGGCTTAGGGACGAGCCGTTCCCAGAGGCGTCCGGCGCTCGCCCTCGGGGCACTGGTGGCCATCGAGACGCCGATGAGGAGCCTTTGGGGCACGTCTTCCGGCCAGGTGGCCGCGATATCGCACCACCCCATAAGGAGGCCGAAGCTCGCCACGAGCGGGCGGCGCAGACGCACGAGCGAGCGACCGGGCGGCCACCAGCGTCGTCACGGGCGCCAGCGGGGCATCGTGCCCCATCCGTGCTCGATCGTGCAGGGAACCGCGGGAAATCACAGTTGCGAGCGGACAGCACGCAACAACACAGCCCCTGGCCGTCTTACCTGGTCAGGGGCCGTTCACCTGCGCGGTGGGTGTGGGATTTGAACCCACGGTGGCTCGCGCCACGACGGTTTTCAAGATTGTTTCAGCGGATTCTTGCGAGGAACCCCGGGGCTTCAGCCTCGGGAGGAATCGCATCCCAGGGGCGGGACGCGGAGCGTCGCGGTGTCTTGACCGGCGGAGCCGGTCACAGCAATCGGCGCGGAGCGCCGGGTGCCCGGTCCGGCGGAGCTGGACGTCATGGCTCAGTCGGGGCGTTTCTGGTTCTCGATGTATTCCTTGATGACCCTGAGGGGCGCGCCCCCGGCGGAAGCGGCGAAGTAGGAGGGGGACCAGAAGTGGTCGCCCCAGAGGTAGCGGCGGATGTGCTCGGGGAACTCCTGGCGCAGGCGGCGGGCGGAGACGCCCTTGAGTGAGCCCACCAGGCGGGACAGAGCGACCTTCGGGGGATAGTGGACGAGAAGGTGGACATGGTCGGTTTCGCCGTTGAACTCGGTCAGTTCCGCACCGAAGTCCGCACAGACGTCCCGCATGATCTCCTGGCAGCGGACGAGGATCTCGTCCGTGAAGGGACCACGCCGGTACTTCGGCGTGAAGACCAAGTGAGCGTGAAGGGTGTAGACAACCGTTCTACCCCTCCTCAGATCGGGGTTCTGTTCCCAGCGAGGTGACATGGACTGATTGTAGGAGTGCTAGCCTCGCGGTCATGAAACTCGTCGTGCGGGTCAAACTCCTGCCAACGCCTGTGCAAGCGAAGGCACTTGAGGAGACCCTGCACGCCTGCAACGAGGCCGCCACCTGGGCCGCCGAGATCGCCTTCGAACAGCAGACGATGAAACCCCTGGCCCTGCGCAGGCACACCTACCAGCAGATCAAGACCCGCTGGGGGCTGGGCGCACAGGCCGCCCAGCATGCCATCAAGAAGACCTGCGACGCCTACACCACGCTCCGCGCCGGCCTGCGCAACGGGAACCACGGAAAACCCGGGTCGAAGCGCTACGCCAAGGCGGCGGGCAAGCCGGTCGCCTTCCGAAAAGACGCCGCACAGCCCTATGACGACCGGATGCTGTCCTGGCAGCACGAGCAGCGCACGGTGTCGATCTGGACGACCTCCGGGCGGATGAAGAACGTCACGTTCACCGGACAGCACGAACAGCTGGCGGTGGTGGCCGTACACAGGCAGGGCGAGTCCGATCTGCTGCGTCAGGGCGGGCAGTGGTATCTGCTGGTGACCTGCGACATCCCTGAAGCCGTACCGAACGAGCAACCGGCCGGGTTCCTCGGGGTGGACCTGGGGATCGTCAACATCGCCACCACTTCCACCGGGAAACGACACAGCGGACGGCACCTCAACCGCCGCCGCGAGGCCGACCGGACACTGCGTTCCAAGCTGCAGACGAAGGGCACCAAGTCTGCCAAGCGACGGGCGAAGAAGCATGCGGGCAAGGAGGCCCGGCGAGCCCGCGACATCAACCACAAGATCAGCAAGCACATCGTGGCGGAGGCTCAACGCACCGGACACGGCATCGCCCTGGAAGACCTGGGCGGCGTCCGTGACCGGGCCCGGCTGAGGAAGCCCCAGCGCACCACGTTGCACTCCTGGTCGTTCCACCAGCTCGGCCAGTTCATCGCCTACAAGGCGAAACGCGCCGGCATCCCGGTGGTGCACGTCGATCCGGCGTACACCAGCCGGGAGTACTCCAAGTGTCATCACATCGAGAAAGCCAACCGGCCTTCCCAGGCCGTCTTCGCCTGCCGGTCATGCGGCTTCGCTGAGCACGCCGACCGCAACGCGTCCCGCAATATCGGCCATCGCGGCTGGTACCTGTGGGTCCGCGGGGCTGAGTCACAGGCCCCTGCCCTCACCCTCATCGCCTGACCGGCGACACCATCGAACGTGAGAGCTGGACGCAGCCGGAACCACCACAGCCAGTGGCGGCCCGAGCAGCAAGCCCGGGAATTCATTCCCGGGTAGTTGACGTATTGGCTCGTCCATGACGCTTCCGCCAACTTCCGACGAAGAGCGGCACCGACAACAGGAGCAGGGCGCCTTCGACGGCCAGGCTGACCAGCCCGAGCGGTTCGGTCCAATTGCCGATGTCGTCGCTGTAGTCGGGCAGTCCCGGCCCCCTGGACAGGATGTAGCCCAGCAAGGGGCCGGCGGCGACCCCGACTGCCAGCAGCCATCCCAGTCGGACGAGGCCGCCGAGGAGCAGCACGGCAGTGACCACGGCCGCGATCTCCAAGACGTGGTAGGCGACGCCGATGTAGTAGGGGTCCCTTGTTGCTGTGATACCGCCTTGGTCGACGACATGGATGGCAGCCACCACGAGGGACAGCAGAGCTCCCGCCCACCTGGCCACCCACGTAGCCCCCGGCACCGCCGCGGTGTGGTGTGACATGCGGAGGCACCTCTTTCTTCTTCGTCAGCGCCGCTGCGGTGTCGCGATTCCATCCACGCGCTGGCTCCTGAACAGACGGCGCGTCTCTGTATCAGGTCCCAGCCTCAGCGGGCGGCTTGACGTCGCCCCCGACGGTGCGGAGGAGTGACGTTGGGTGAACGTTGGCTGATGCGGCACTAGGGTCCGTCTTCAAACGGCTCTTGCCCAGAGTAGGCACGATGCGAGCGCGACCGCCGCTTCGCAGGAGGTGGCGGTCTTGTCGTATCTGGTGGCGATGCCGCGGAAGCCCTTGAGGCGGTTGAAGCAGCGTTCGAGCAGCAAGCCGCACTGCACACGTAGGTGTGTCTGGCTCGGGGAATGCCCCGGTCGTAGGGATTGAGGGCCTGCTCGCTGCCGCTGCTGCCGTTCGGCGGTTGCGTGAGCGGCAGGCTGGTGCAGAAGAGGGTGGTGAGTCGCGGTGGACGAGCGTGTCGTCGCTGAGCTCCCCAGATCCCGTGGTGGGGAGCCGTTCCGGAGCTGAATCGGCAGCTGGTGGCGCGGCTGCTGGGGGTGCTGGCCGTGCGGATGGTGATCGCTGCGGATGTGGTCGGACGGGACGAGGGTGAGTGCGGTGAGCATGACGGTTGCCGCCCCGTGGGCACGGGTTGAGGGCAAGGTCCGGCCGTGGCATCGCGACCGCCTCGCGGTGATCTATGTCCGCCAGTCGACCCCGCAGCAGGTTCTCGGTCATGCAGAGTCCACCCGGCTGCAGTACGGGCTCACGCAGCGGGCCGTCGACCTGGGCTGGGCCCCGTCCCGGGTGCTGGTGATCGATGAGGACCTGGGGCATTCGGCGTCCGGCCTTCAGGACCGTCCCGGCTTCCGGCGGCTGGTGGCCGAGGTCGGCCTCGATCATGTGGGCCTGGTGCTGGGCAGCGAGATGTCCCGGCTGGCCCGCTGCGGGCGCGAATGGCACCAACTGCTGGAGCTGTGTGCGCTGGCCGGGGCCCTGCTGGCGGACCCGGACGGGATCTACGATCCGGCCGAGTACAACGACCGGATGCTGCTGGGGCTGAAGGGAACGATCAGCGAGGCCGAACTACACCTGATCAAGCAGCGAATGTGGAACGGGCGCCTGAACAAGGCCCGCCGCGGTGAGCTGGCCGTGCCGCTGCCGGTGGGCTATGGGCGGCTCCCGGACGGCGAGGTCGTCTTCGATCCGGACGAGCAGGTGCAGGCCGTGGTCCGCCTGGTCTTTGATCTGTTCGATGAACTGGCCACCATCAACGCGGTGTTGCGGTTCCTGGTCGACCACGGCATCCAGATGGGGATCCGGGTGCGGGAAGGCCCTGAGCGGGGCGAGCTGGCCTGGCGCCGCCCGAGCAGGATCGCGGTGCAGAACATGCTCCGCCACCCGGCTTATGCCGGCGTCTATGTCTATGTCTATGGCCGCAGCCGGACCGATCCGCGCCGGCGCCAGGCAGGGCGTCCCTTCACCGGCCGGGTGCGGCGGCCGCGGGAGGACTGGCTGGTCTACCTGCCCGGTGTCTGGCCCGCCTATATCAGCACCGAGCGGCATGAACGCAACCTCGAGCGCATCGAGGCGAACCGGGCTCATGCTCAGAGTATGGGCGTGGTGCGAGGCGGGTCGGCCCTGCTGCCGGGACTGATCTTCTGTGATCGGTGCGGCAAACGCATGGTCGTGCGCTATCAGCGCGGCCCGGGCGGAGAGCTGCGAGGAGTCTACGAGTGCAGCCGTGCCAAAACCGACTACGGCGGCGCGTTGTGCCAGCAGCTGTCCGGAGCATGCGTCGACCGGTATGTGACCAGCCTGCTGCTGGCGGCGATGGCCCCCGCCGCGCTGGAAGTCTCGCTTCAGGCCGCCGAGCAGGCTCAGCAGCGCCGGGCCCAGATGGACGGGATCTGGCGTCAGCGCCTGGAACGCGCCGACTACGCAGTCGACCGGGCCCGGCGTCAGTACCAACTGGCCGAGCCCGAGAACCGCCTGGTGGTGCGGGAACTGGAGAAGAACTGGGAGCACGCGCTGGCCGAACGACAGCAGCTGAGCGAGGAGTACGACCGCTTCACCGCGGCCCGGCCTCGCACCCTCACCGCCGCCGAACGCGAGCAGATCCGGGCCCTTGCCAGTGATCTGCCCGCGATCTGGCGGGCGCCGACCACCATGGACACCGACCGCAAGCAGCTGGTGCGGCATTTGATCGAGAAGGTCGACCTGGCGGTGATCGGCGACAGTGAACGTGTCACCGTCCGCATCACCTGGGCCGGCGGGCATCGCACCACGGGCGAACTCGTCCGCCCGGTCGCTCGTCTTGATCAGCTCAGCTACTTCCCTCGCCTGGCCGCCCGGGCCCGCGAACTCGCCGACGACGGACACCCGGCGCCGCAGATCGCGAAGATGCTCAACGCGGAAGGCTTCCGGCCGCCCAAACGCCGCGAACGTTTCGGCACCGAGGGCGTGCGCAAACTGCTGCAGGACCTGGGCTGTGTCAGCCACCAGGAACAATCCAGTCGGCGGTCCGCACCAGCACTCGGCGAGCACGAATGGTGGCTCACCGACCTCGCCCGCGCCATCGGCATGCCCCGCGTCACCCTCTTCGGATGGATCACACGCGGCTGGGTCACCGCCCGCCAACTCAGCAACCCGCGCCGATCCTGGGTGATCCACGCCGACCCCGCAGAAGTCGAACGACTTTGCCGACTCCACCGGCAGTCCCGCGGCCACCAGTCTCGACAAGCCGGGCTCGACCACCAACAGACGACGATAATCCCGAACAGGAAAGGAACCCGAGGCGATGACGTCGAACCGCGACTTTGACAGCACTGCGGCTTGCTCATCTCGACCGCATGCCGCTGCTTGTAGTCGTCCTTGTCGAACTTGGGCGGGCGGCCGCCTCGGAAGCCGAGCTTCTGGCGGTTGCGGATCTGGTCGGACTTCTCCGGGATGGTGCACTTCACGCCGCGTCGGCGCACCCATGAGGGCCGGGCTTGTCAAGAGCAGACTGGAACCTGGCCCGGCTGCTCGGGGCGGGTGCCGGAGTGGGTGGAGGAGCCCGTGTCTCCTCGGTCGAGGGCTGTCGATGATCCCCGGGGGTAGGTCGGGCGGAGGAGTCTCACACGCACCCATTCGGCTCCGTGCACCGTCGCCGGGCCGGCGCCATGACCCTAGTCCGGGGGCCGGGCTGCTCATTCAGGTAGTCGAGCACGGCGGGGCCGGCTCATGCGCTGACGCGAGCGCACCCGGGGTCGGCAACCTCTCGGAAGGGGAAGTGTGACTGTCATTGGCTCAGCGCTGCCTCCCCGACGGGACGGGTGGCGTGCTGGTCGGCTTCGTACTCGACGAGCAGGTGCCAGGTGCGGGTGAGGAGTTTGCGGGCGATCGCGATCGTGGCGATCTTCTTGCCGCGGCGATGGGCGATCTGCTCGTAGCAGGCGGCGAACTGCGGGGATCGTTTGGCGGTCTGGGCCGCTTCGCTCAGGATCCAGCGCACCCAGGGGTCGCCCTGTTTGGAGATGTGGCCGTAGCGGACGGTGCGGTCCGAGCCGCGGACGGTGGGAGTGAGCCCAGCCCAGGAAGCGAGCTTGCGGGCCGAGGGGAAGCGGCGGATGTCGCCGATCTCAGCCAGCAGGACCAGAGCGGTGAGTGGTCCTACTCCCGGCAGAGTGGTCAGGACCTTCACCCGCGGGTCATTCTTGGCTTCGGCCGTCAGCCGAGCGTCAAGCCGGTCGATGGGAACCTGGACGGCATCGATCAGCTCCAGCAGGTCGGTGATCACTGTGCGGGAGGACGCGGGCAGCGGGAGCTGCTCCAGCCAGCGGCGGCCGGGACCGCTCCAGCAGCTGCGGCTGGTTCCCCGGTCACAGCCGTGATCGGCCAACACGGCATGGATCCGGTTACGCAACAGGGTCCGCAACCGGACCAGTTGGGCCCGATGTCGGAGCACGGCCCGCTGCTGCCGGACCGACGGCGGGCCGATCCAGGCCTCTGGCAACAGATCGGCGCGCAGCAGCTGGGCCAGGGTGGCCGCATCGACCTTGTCGTTCTTCAACCGGGCCGAGGCGATGGCTTTGCACTGCAGCGGATGCACCAGGTGCGGCTCGAAGCCGTGCTCCTGGAGCAGCTCGACCAGCCAGCCCCAGCCGAAGGCGGCCTCGAACGCCACCGGTGTGCCCGTGGGGAGATCCCCGATCACCCCCAGCACCGGCACCCGCCCGTTGGGCACGTTCCTGTTCACGTTGATCCCACCGCCTTGGTCGGCGATGGCGATCTGCGACCTCTTGCGATGCACGTCGATTCCGACGTAGACAGACATCCCGGGCCTCCTTCCCGAGCTCGTATGGACACCCGGAAACAGCATCCACCGGGCTGGCGCGGAAGGGGGCCCGGCCCTCATAGCGTCAGGTAGGTGCGCAAGCCACGGGAGCTGTGCGAGCAGTGGCCCGAACGACGCTTCGCCGTCGAAGGCTCCCGCGGCCTGGGCCGAACCCTCACCAAACAGCTGGCCGCCGCAGGAGGGATCGTGGTCGATGGCCCTCCACCCTGTCGGCCCGGGCCCGGCTCCTGGCCACCGGCGGCGGCCGCAGGACTGACGCCAACGATGCCCGCCACGGCGCCCAGGTCGCCCTCTTCCGGCACGACTTGAGGGGCGTCGACGCCGAGGACCGGACCACGATCCTGCGGCTGTTGACCGAGCGGCACGACGACCTGGTCCACGAACGCACCCGCGTCCTGAACCGGCTCCACGCCGTGCTGCGCGACTTGCTGCCCGGAGGTGCACCCACCGGACTGTCCGCCGACAAGGCCGCCGCCGCTGTGAAAGCCATCCGGCCCGTGACGGCCACCGACGCCTGCCGCCGCGACATAGCCCGCGACCTGTTGGCCGACCTGCGACTGCTGGACCGGCAGGTCAAGGACAACGAAGCCGAGAGGCGGGACGCGTTCGCCGCAACCCGCACCACGCTGACGGCCTTGCCGGGTCTGGGCACCGTGCTGGCCGCCAAGGTCATCGGCCGCGTCGGAGACGTCAGCCGCTTCCCGACCGAGCGCCACTTCGCCGACTACACCGGCAGCGCACCCCTGGACGCCTCGAGCGGCAACAACGTCCGCCATCGACTCAACACCGGCGGTAACCGTGCGCTCAACTCGGTCCTGCACATTGTTGCCGTATGTCAGATCCGCGACGGCGGCAGCGGGCAGGAGTACTACCTGCGCAAGATCGCGCAAGGAAAGACGCCACCTCGCAGCTTGATCAACTCAATGGGCAACAGGGTCCTGGGGACACTCAAACCTGGTCGGGTAAGCCGCGGGAGGCGCAGTTCTCTTCTGGCGCAGGGGCCCGCACGTCAGGCGGGCGCGCTCTCCAGGTGCAACGAGGTGCCGGACGAGCTCGGTACCCAGGCCGACGGGAGCGCAGCAGCCAGTGCATGCTGCGTACGCCAGCCTGTGTAGTGGCCGGGAACGACCAGGCTCGGCGCGAATTGCGTCAGGGCGGTGATTGTCGGCGGGATGATCGGTTCGAATGCCGGCCCGCTCAGATGCAGTCCGCCGACGAGGGCATGGAGCCGGTCGACCTGGGTGAGGCGTAGGGCGTGTCGAACGATGTTGACCGCGCCGGCGTGGCCGCAGCCGGTCAGCACCACCAGTCCGTGCCCCCGGAGGTTCACGACGAGGGCCTGATCGTCGATGATTTTCGCGTCGTGTGCCCACCGCTCGCCCGTCCACGCCTCATGACTGGGCGGCGTGCCCCGTTCGAACTCAGTTGTCCTGTCGACTTCACCAGTGATCAGTACGCTCTCATCGAGGAGCAGGGAGGGTACGCGCCGTTCCACCACGTCGAATCCCTTTGGAGATCGTCGAAGCGCACTCCGAGCCGGTCGGCGTTGACGACCATTCCTGTCGGCGAGAGCCCGGCGTCGAACAGCAGCGAGCTGGTGTGTCCGAGCCGCTTGATCGTGACCAGCGCGGAGAAGCCGTGCTCGGCGACGAGGCCGACGAAGCTCTCGCCCTCCTCGAAGTGCGGCGCCGGCTTGACACCGACGCTGAAGGGAGCCCGGCGCGTGCGCTCATCGCCGCCCAGCAGAGCGTCGTAGACGTTGTCGACCAGAATCGTGATCTCGACCTCGTCGACCGGTTCAAGATGAATGGGGTCCACCGCGGGCCCGAAGGCGGGACGAGGCGTAGCACTGGCCGCTTCGGCGGCGGTACCTGTAGCAAGACACATGTGATCAGCTTTCTGCCGATTGTTCGGCTTGTTCGTCGCCGATGAGCCGCCCACGACTATTGACGCGGACCTTACTGCTTCGGCCCGATCAGCCGGGTTGCCGTGACGGCCGCGAGGGGGCATTGGTATCGCCACAACCACCACAGTGGTTTTGAGCGGGCGCACGCTGCCGGGACACCGACCGGACGGGCTGCGCACCAAGGCGGCCGACGGGCTCTGTCGCTGCTTTCGAGGCCGCCCGGCCCACGGCGATGCTGCGCTGCTCATCGATGTGGGCGGGAATCAGGGACAGTTGCTCGCGCCGACGGGCGGCGCATCGCCTCTTGTTCGCGGCGCGAGGCAGAGGCGATGCGCCGCCCGTCGGCAGCCAGGACCTACTGCCCGAAGGCCGTCTTGTAGCGTTCGACGAAGGCTTCGACGGGGCCCTGTGCTGCCGGCCGTGTTCTTCCTGCGCAATCGCATCGGATCTGCCCTCACGGGCGGAACCCGGCCGCCTCTATCGGGCGATGCCTTGGGCGAAGCCGGTGCCTATTCCTCCCCGGCCCCCGTGGTCGGGGCGACGACCTCGATCAGTCCGGTCTCGACGTCGTAGACAAGCCCTGTCACGAGGCCTGCGGGCATCCTGGTCTTGAGCACCTCCTTGAGGACCCCGACGTCGAGCCGGACGGCGGCGACCGGGTCCATGACGGCTTTCCCGTCCAGCGCCTCGACGGGGATGTCGAAGTCGTTCGCGAGCATTTCGGGGAACGCCGCGATGTCCCTGATGCCGCAATCGGTGTGCTGCATGACCACGATGTGCGTGCCTGCGGGGCGGTCGTCGGAGTGGGCCTCCCTGACCTTCGCGAGCATGAGCAGGGTGCGAAACACGGCCGGGTTGACGCGTCCGCCCACGTTGCGGATCACCGTGACCTCGCCGAGGTCGAGCCCGAGCACGTGGCTCGGGTCGACACGGGAGTCGACGCACCCGATGACCATCAGGTTGCCGCTGCCCAGGATGTGCAGGCCCTCATGCGCGCCACGGGCGGCGAACGCGGCGTTCCGGTTGACCAGATCCTCTGTTTTGATCATTTTGTTTCCTCAACGGTGCTGCGGGGATCGAACATATAGGAGCATATACTCGTATTTGCGGGATGCAAGCACCACGAAAGGGGAACTTCATCTCGTCCGGCAGCCTGACCATGGTCTTCGCGGTGTACGCGCTGTTCCTGCTGCTCGCGCTGATCACCGCGGGGGGTTCGTCCGACTTCCTGGGCCGCAAGCCTGTGATGATCGACTCGGTGCCGCTGGAGGCCGCATCGATGTTGCTATTCACCGAGGCCCGCGGGGTCGGCCGGCTGCTCGCCGCGCGCGCCGTCCAGGGCCTGGCCACCAGCGCCGCGGCCGGCCCGCCGGCCGCCGCACTCGTGGAACTGCAGCCGCGGCGCGTTCCTGGACTCGGCGCGCTGGTGAACAGCGCCGCGTCCAGCGGCGGGCCGGCCATCGACGCGTTCGGCTCCGGCCTGCTGGTGCAGTACGCGCCGGCGCCGCGCGTGCCGGTGTTCGCGCTGCTGCTGACTGGCTTCCTGGCCGCGGCGGTGGCGCTGGCGCTGATACCCGAAACCGCCTAGCGTCGCTCGGGGGCGCTCGCCTCACTCCAGCCTCGGGCCCGGGTGCCGCACCAGGCCCGGACGGCGTTCGTGGCCGCGCTGCCCGGCCTGGCCGCGGTCTTTGCTCTCGGCGGCCTCTACCCCGCCATCGCCCCTCACTCGCGGTCGGCGTGCTGCACATCGCCAACCACCTCAACGCTCTGCGTTGAAGTGGTTCACCGTGATCGGCATCACCGTGAACGTCCCGCTTGGGACGGCGATTGTCACCGCTGCCGCTGGATGGCAGGTCACCGTGCACATCCATAGGTAACCCGGCTCCACGTGCGACGCGTCTGGCCCCCGCCGCCCGTGGGACGTCTGGGAGAAGATCTCATACGGAGGCTTGCGAGGCGGGCATCAGCCATCCACCTCCAACGGCGTGGGATCCCGGAGTCGGGGGCCAAACGGGGAACCAAACGTGGCAGTCGACCATGACCGTCTCGGACTGAAGTGGACGGTGCTGTGGACGGCAAGCACAGAGTTCAGTAGAGCGCGGTGCCGCGGGCCTGGGCGCGGAACTGGACCGGGGTTCGTCCTTCCCGTCGTCGGAAGAACTTGGTGAAGTCGGTTGCTTCCGTGAAGCCCAGCTGCGCACCGATGGTGATCGATGGTGCGTCGGTGTGGACGAGGAGGCGTTTGGCCTCCAGGAGAATGCGCGCGTCCAGGTACTGCTTCGCGGTTTGGCCGGTCGCTTCGGCGCACGCGCGGGTGAGCGTACGCACGCTGTAGCCGAGCTCCGTCGCGTAGTCCGCCACGCGGTGCCTGCGGGCGAATTCCCGCTCCACGGCCGCATGGAAGCGGTGGAAGGCGTCGCCACCCGCGGCCGGGGACGGAGAGAGAGGGCGGACGCCGGACAGTTGTAGCAGGAGTACGGCCAGCAGGTGCCGCAGCACCTCGACATGCGCTTCCAGTGGCAATGAGCCCAAGTCGTCGTACTGCGAAGTGAGGTGGCGCAGTGCGAGGTTCACCGCTCGGGCGTGTGGCCCTTCGGGGCGTAACGGGGAGGCGTCCAGTGGCGGTTCCGTCGGGAGGAAGCCGGGCTGCCAGAGGATGTGGGTGCCCTGTGCCCGGGCGAGCCCCTCGGCGGAGTGCTGGAGCACCTGGCCCGCGCGCACCCAGAGCCATTGGCCTGCGTCCAGGGTGTGGCGCGTGAAGTCCACCGTGTGTTCCAGCGTGCCGGTGCGGACGTGGACGAGGCGGTGGAAGGACGGCCTGATGGGGGCGCCCAGTTCGATACCGCGGCGCCGGACGCGGTCTCGCAGCTCCGTGAAGGGCAGCACGTCCATGCCGATCGGCGCTCCCAGTGAGGGCCGGTACGGAAGATCGATGATCGAGGCTTGACCGATTTTCCCCATGGCCAGTCGCAAGCGTACCGCTGGCCGTGCGCAGACGCCGCCTACGGTCGATCGCAGGCGACCGGAAAGGGAGACGGGGATGCGTCTGATCGTGGGAATGACCGGAGCGACCGGAGCGATCTTCGGTATCCGACTGCTGGAGGTGCTGGCGGAGCTGCCGGACGTGGAGACGCATCTGGTGCTCTCCCGCTGGGCCCGGACCACCATCGAGCTGGAGACCGGCCGCACCGCCCGCGAGGTGGCCGAGCTGGCCGACGCGGTGCACCAGCCCGAGGACCAGGGTGCCACCATCGCCTCCGGCTCGTTCCGCACGGACGGCATGGTGATCGTGCCGTGCTCGATGAAGACGCTCGCCGGCATCCGGGCCGGGTACGCCGACGGCCTGGTCGGCCGGGCAGCCGACGTGGTGCTGAAGGAGCGCCGTCGGCTCGTGCTCGTCCCCCGCGAAACGCCGCTGAGCGAGATCCACCTGGAGAACATGCTCGACCTGGCCCGCAAAGGCGTGCAGATCGTCCCGCCGATGCCGGCCTTCTACAACCACCCGGCGTCGCTGGACGACATGGTCGACCACATCACCGCCCGCATCCTCGACCAGTTCGAGCTTCCCGCACCAGCGGCCAAGCGCTGGGAAGGCATGCGCACCGCCCGCCGCACGCACCGAGCCGCCTGAAACCGCACCCCCCTCTTGGAGATCCACATGCCTTACGACGACCTTCGGTCCTTCCTCGCCGTCCTGGAGAAGGAGGGCCAGCTGCTGCGCGTCACCGACGAAGTGCTGCCCGAGCCCGACCTGGCTGCCGCGGCCAACGCCGCCTGCCAGCTCGGCGAGGACGCGCCCGCCCTGTACTTCGACAACGTCAAGGGCTTCACCGACGCCCGCATCGCCCTGAACCTGCACGGCTCCTGGCGCAACCACGCCCTCGCGCTAGGACTGCCCAAGGAGACCTCCACCAAGGACCAGGTCGAGGAGTTCGCCCGCCGCTGGGACGCCTTCCCGATCGCCCCAGAACGCCGCGAGGACGCGCCCTGGCGGGAGAACACCATGGAAGGGGACGACATCGATCTCTTCGAGGTGCTTCCGCTCTTCCGCCTCAACGAGGGCGACGGCGGCTTCTACCTGGACAAGGCCGCGGTCATCTCCCGCGACCCGGAGGACCCGGACAACTTCGACAAGCAAAACGTCGGCGTCTACCGCATGGAGGTCGTCGGACGAAACCGCCTGGCCATCCAGCCCGTGCCGGTCCACGACCTCGCACTGCACCTGCGCGCGGCGGAGGAGCGCGGCGAGGACCTACCCATCGCGATCACCCTGGGCAACGACCCGGTCATCAGCATCGTGGCCGGCACGCCGATGG
Source organism: Streptomyces sp. CA-106110 (assembly GCF_050936285.1). Classification (NCBI taxonomy): domain Bacteria; kingdom Bacillati; phylum Actinomycetota; class Actinomycetes; order Kitasatosporales; family Streptomycetaceae; genus Streptomyces; species Streptomyces sp. CA-106110. The sequence continues at coordinate 548,148 of NZ_JBNJNB010000001.1, forward strand.
CCTACGACCAGTCCGAATACGAGTTGGCCGGCGCCCTGCGCGGCGCTCCCGCGCCGATCGCCACCGCACCGCTCACCGGACTCGACGTGCCCTGGGGATCCGAGGTCGTCATCGAAGGCGTCATCGAGTCGCGAGTGCGTCAGTACGAAGGCCCCTTCGGCGAGTTCACCGGCCACTACTCGGGCGGCCGACGCATGCCGGTCGTCCGCATCGACCGCATCTCCTACCGCACCGCCCCGATCTTCGAATCGCTCTACCTCGGCAAGCCGTGGACGGAGATCGACTACCTCCTCGGCCCCAACACGTGCGTCCCGCTGCTCAACCAGCTGCGCGCGGAGTTCCCCGAGGTCCAGGCCGTCAACGCCATGTACACCCACGGCCTGCTGGTCATCATCTCGCTCAAGCAGCGCTACGGCGGCTTCGCCAAAGCGGTCGGTATGCGCGCGATGACCACCCCGCACGGACTCGGCTTCGTCAGCCAGGTGATCCTCGTCGACGAGGACGTGGACCCCTTCAACCTGCCACAGGTGATGTGGGCCCAGTCCGCCAAGGTCAACCCCCGCGAGGACGTCGTCATCATCCCCCACCTGTCGGTCGTACCGCTGGCTCCGGCCGGCGAGCCGTCCGGGATGACCAGCAAGATGATCATCGACGCCACCACCCCCGTCGCACCGGACGTTCGGGGCAACTTCGAAACCCCCGTCAAGGACGTGCCCGAGGCCAAGGAATGGGCCACCCGTCTGCGGACCCTCCTCGCGACACGCTGACCCCGACTCCCGCCCGCCCCACGAACACCGACAAGCCACAGGAACCGATCATGATCTGCCCCCGCTGCGCCCACGACACCGTCGAAACCATCACCACCTCACCCGTCCCCGGCATCTGGGACGTGCTGCAGTGCACGCGCTGCCTGTACATGTGGCGAACCAGCGAGCCTGCCTCCCGGACCCGCCGCGACGCTTACCCGCAGGAGTTCCGAGTCACCGCCGAGGACATCGACCGAGCCACCGAGGTCCCCACCGTGCCGCCACTGCGCACCACTGCCTGAGCCCCGGGGGTCGAAGTCGGAGCACGTCAGGTAGTTCGTGCAAGTCTGTGGTCTGGGAGGCCGACCGGGGCCCGGCTGAGAGCTGTGGCTCAGCTGAGCCGGCCGCCGATCCTGGCGGTCCGAACCAGGGGCCATGATCACTCGCGCCGAGGCAGCTCCAGCCCAAAGCCGCTACGCCGCCCTTGTATGACGCTGCATCACCGAAGAGTGGTCTTGCCAAGGGGTCCGCAGAGAGGGTTCGTGGGGACGCGGGCGCCGTCAGGTGCGTCGGATGACCAGCACGGCCACGTCGTCGAGGTGGTCGACCGCGACCGCGGCGTCCAGGATGCGGTCGGCGGTCTCCTCGGCGTTCAGTCCGTCGTGGACGGCTTGGGCGGCCAGTGTTCCGGTTCGTTCCAGTCCGGCTTCCAACGTGAGGCCGGGGCCTTCGACCAGGCCGTCGGTGACCATGACCAGTGCGCTGTCCTCGTCCAGGGTGAAGGTCTCCCCGCGGTACTCGGTGCCGGGCACGACTCCGAGGACTGGCCCGCCCGGCAGCTCGAGGACATCGTGACTGCCGTCGCTGTGCGCGCACAGCACCGGCACGTGGCCGGCGCTGGTGCCGGTGACCCGTCCGTCGTGCGGGTCGACACGCAGGATGGTGCAGCTGGCGAATCGTGCGGGGTCCATCGTGACGAGCAGCTTGTTGGTGCGGGTCAGCACGGTTTCCGGATCCGGTTCCTGGTCGGCGATCGCACGCATGAACGAGCGGACCTGTCCCATGCAGGCGGCGGCGTCCACGTCGTGCCCCTGGACGTCGCCGATCTCCAGGGCGATCGCGCCGTCGGGCAGCATGAAGGCGTCGTACCAGTCTCCGCCGATGTCCAGCCCGTCCCGGCTGGGCTGGTAGCGGGCGGCGACCTGCAGGCCCGGGAGGTGCTCGGGCAGCGTGGGGAGCATGGTCTGTTGCAGTGCGGTGGCCAGCTCGACGCGTGCCTGCTGCAGTCTGATGCGTCGCAGCGCCTGGCCGGCCAGGTCGGCCAGCGTACCCATGAGGGTCCGCTCGTCCAGGGTCGGCCGGTATCCGCTGTGGTTGGTCACCAGCCACGCCCCGAGCGGCTGGTTGCCGGTCTCGCTGAGGGGGGTGATCGAGATGGCGTAGTCGGAGCCGAGTCGGGCGAGGTGCGGATATTCGGCCGCGTTCGGCCAGCGGCGGATGTAGTCCTTCCGGTCGAGGATGCACTGCGGCTCGCCGGTGCGGATCGCCTCTGGCAGCGGGGTGGGATGGTTCATCGGCATGCCATGGAAGGCCTCGACCTCACACATGCCTATCCCGGCGTCGGTGGAGATGCTCAGGCGGCCGTCGTCGACGAGTGCGATCAGGGCACCCCTGGCGCCGAAGGTCGCGGCGAGCCGGGTCAGGACGACCTGCCGCAGTTCCTGCTCGGTGGCTGCGGAGATCAAGGCGGAGGAGAATTCGGCGATTTCCTTGGCGCGCTGTCGCTCGGCAGCCAGCGCGACCTGCGCCTTCTTTTGGCGCTTTTCCTGCTTGGTGTCGTCGCGGACCACCCCGAAGACCCGCTCGGGGCCTCCGTACCCGAGCCGGATCCGACGGGTCTGGGCGGCCAGGTGGTGCCAGCCGTCGTGCGGGGCGAGGTACCGCAGCCTCACCCAGGGGGACTGGGCGGAGGGCGAGCGCAGCAGCTGCCGGAAGGCCTCCCGGTCGTCCGGGTGAACTGCCGAGATCACTCTGGAAAGTGGCGCAGTGAGATCCGGCGAGGTCGTGACCAGGGCGGGGCCGCCGAGCCACTCCAGCTGATCCCTCTGGGGTGAATACATCCACAGGCCGAGGTCGGCGGCCGCGGTGGCCAGCCGGAACGGGATCAACAGGCTGGCCAGGTCGTTGCGCGCATCCAGTGCGTGCAGCCAGACCAGCTGCTCGCCACCGGCAGGATCCTTCACTTGCCGCGCCTCGATCAAGCAGACAACCGATTCTCCGTCCCGCCCAGGGAACTCCAGCACCCGCATCGCGACCGTCTTCGTCCTGGCGCCGGCCACCACGAGACAGTCGGCCGACATCCGCTGGCTTGCGGGCCACAGATCTCCGAATGCATGTCCCAGGCACTGATCCGCCGACCTGCCCAGCAATTTGGCCATCGCCACGTTAAGGCTGCGGATGGCACCGTCAAGCGTCAGCAGAGCCGCCGGGTCAGCCGTTCGAAGGAGTTCGTCCGAGGCATCCATCCGGGCTCCCTGGCACATACCAAAGCATCCTCTTCACCCGTACTGGCATATTTTGTCACGATGCCTCGATCAAGGGGTGTGCCTGACCGCCTGCGTCGAGTGACGACGGCAGGGAACCCGCTGGAAACGGTGGGCGGCGGCCCGTGAAGATACGATCAACTCACCTGGAAGGCGGAGAGTCAGAGGCGGTCCATAGAGCTGATCTCGTCATCGACCCAGATGGATGGCCGGCGGTTGGCCCTCTCGACAAAATGGCGGGTCTTCCAGTGCAGGCCGCGCGGGCTGTCGTCGGCACAGGCGTCCGGCCACTCCACGACGGGCAGCCTTGGCAGTCCGATGTATGGGGTGACGGCGTCGTTCGCGTCATCCGTCCAGGTGGAGGCCCACACGAGCTGACAGCCTAGAGCCATTAGGCGCGGCCCAAGGCCGGGGTCGAGCCGTCCCGGCAGCGGGTTCCCTCGGTCAGGGAGTCGGAGGTGGAAGCCACAGCAGCCCACGGCATCTGAGCTGGTCAGGGCCGTGGGCTTCATCAGGACCGCTGGTCAGCGGAAGGGCTGATCAGTAGGCCCGGTTCAGCGGCATTGCCCCATGACGGTGTCGTCAAAGTCGGGAAACTCCTGTGCGGCCTGCGCGATGATCGCCGGTGCCGATGCTCGGCAGCCCGGGGCGTACTGCTGCGCGATGGCTGCCAGCTCCTCATTGGTCTGAGGAGCCCAATCGGGCTCGGGCTCGTGCGCGGTGGCGGCCTCCCAGGGACCGAAACCGTCAGCCAGGAGCCACAGGAACGCACCGAGGTCGCGGGCAACGACTCCGGTCTCCCCTTCGGAGCCCAGAAAGACCACGGGCTGCTTCACCAACTCCCGACCCGGGTGGACCAGCCAGAACGCCGCGCACCCACCGGTGCCGTCCTGGCCGAAGACTCGGAAGGCGTCGCCATCCAGGCCGTCGTTGCCCGTCCACGCACGGAACCAGTCCGTCGTCACGTCGGCGCTCAGAAAGGACTCATAGGGTTCGAAGTCCACACCGTCCTCGCCGATACAGTCGAGCCGAACCGCCATGGCAGCGGCGAGCGCGGCGGGGAACTGACGGTCTTCCTGCGGGATCATGCGAGCAGAGTAGCGATCACCCTGGGCTCGGCAGCACTGCTCGTCACACGACTGTCCACGGCATCTAACATCCACCGCTGACTGTGAATGACCAGGAAGAACCCACGTAACAACGTAAGGAGGATGGTGATGGCGTCGTCCGGGGGATCTGACCCGCCATCTGACCGACGCATGCTGTCCTGTTGTCCGGGTGCTGAGGCTCCACCGACCGTGGGTAAGCCACCGGACCGGTCAATCGCTTTCGGCTTCCACGCCCTCGTAGCTCTCGAACCAATGGGTATCGAAGTCACGGGCGGTCGAGAAGGGCTGCCGCGGGTCGGTGAGCAGACGGTAGAGGTACTCCGCGGTCGAGCCGTCGAACCGGTGCCAGGTGCCGTGGTCCTCCGTCGTCGCGAGGATGGGCCATCTGTCCGGATCGGGTCCCTCGGTGAGCCAGTAGAAGTCGTCCCGTTGCTCGGTACCCGCCCACTGCAGTAGCCCGCCCGGAGCCGGGTACAGCTGGTACGGCTCCCACGGGTTGCTGTTGTGCGCTTCGGTCCACTGGGCCCACCACTCGTTGAACTCGACGATATCGATGCTCCCCAGCGGGCCGCCGGGCAGAGAGAGACCGAGGTAGTCGTCGAAGGCGCCGTACCCGAACCGCTCGACAAGGCGCTTGTAGTCACCGGGCAGCACGGTCCCCAGCCGGGCCTCGGCCTCCGCCCAGTTCACCACCCACGCCCGGTCTGCCGGCCACCCCGTGACGGCGACAACCCGGTCCACCCAGGAGGCACCCTCCGGCAGTCCGTCCGGCACCATGTCCAGAACCTTGTCCGGTGACGGTGCGGCCCGCTCGGCGACGAGCACCACCAGCCGTACGCCGTCACCGGCACGGAACGTCCCGCAGCCGATCCACCAGCCGCCGCACGTCCAGGCGCGCATTTCGACCAGTTGTTCCCCAAAAGGTGCCAGGAGGGGCAGCCCCGTCTGCTCGGTCACCGTGGGATCGACATATCCGCCCGCGGCGAGGTTGCGTAGCTGCCCGTACCGGTCGCCGAGCTCCTTGATGAGCACGGGCAGGCTGGTTTCTTCGGAAGCCGTCAGGCACACATGCCCCGCCGGGTGCCTGGCCCGGTCGCACACCAACTCCTGCCCGTCCGGCCGGACCAAGGAGTCAACGGCCGCGAGGAGTTCCTGTTTGTCCATGGCCGGACAGTGAAACACAGGCCGCGGACAACGAGCCGGACTCGGCGATCGAGCCAGTGCTGTACAGCAGCGAATGACAGCAACCGACCTCGTCCGGTGTTGCCCTCCGGAGGCCATGACCCGGCCGCTATGACCGCCGGTCGGCACCAGGCTCCGCCATTGCCGCTACGTAATGACTTCACCAAGCTTCCTTGAAATCGAAACCGCGCAGCTTGTTAGGTAAGGCTTACCTCCTCTAGTTTCTGGCGCGTCCCCGCACGTCAGACCAGGAAGTCCCACATGTCCAGCGCGAATATCGCTCTGCTCGGCGCCATCGCAGGCTTCACCATCTACCTCGGCCTCCCCATCGGCCGCCTGCGCACGCCCACACCCCGTCTCAAGGCGGGTCTGAACGCCGTCGCCATCGGCATCCTGGTCTTCCTCGTGTGGGACGTCCTGACCCACGCCTGGGAGCCGGTCGACGAGGGCCTGAGCAAGCACGAGTGGGGCACGGTCGCCTCCGGGGCTGCCACCCTGGCGGCCGGCCTGACAATCGGGCTGGCGGGACTGGTGCACTACGACGCCTGGATCACCCGCCGCCGGACCGCCGCCGCACGCCCCGCCGGGCCCGGTGCCGCCGCCACCGCCGAGCTGGCCCCCAAGACCCGCAGCCAGGCCGGCTCGCTCGCCCTGATGATCGCGACCGGCATCGGCCTGCACAACTTCGCCGAGGGCCTGGCCATCGGCAACTCCGCCGCGAAGGGCGAGATCTCCCTCGCCGTGCTGCTGATCATCGGGTTCGGCCTGCACAACGCCACCGAAGGCTTCGGCATCGTCGCCCCCCTGGCCGCAGAGGGCGAACGCCCGTCCTGGCTCACCCTGCTGTGGCTCGGCCTGATCGGCGGCGGCCCCACCTTCCTCGGCACGCTCGTCGGCCAGCACCTCGTCAACGACACCCTCTCGATCGCCTTCCTCGGCCTCGCCGCCGGTTCAATCCTCTACGTGGTCATCGAACTTCTGGCGGTGGCACGCAAGGCCGGGTTGAAAACGCTCACCACCTGGTGCATCCTGGCCGGCCTGCTGCTCGGGTTCGCCACGGACGCCGTCGTCACGGCCGCAGGCGCCTGAATCGACCAGCAGGACGAGGGGCACCCCAAACGCGGCTCTGCCTCGGGACGCACACGGGTCCCAGGTAATGACGCGATAGGACAAGTTGAAGAGCGGCTGGTTGCTGTACAGCAGCGCAGTACAGCAACCACCGCACACCAAGGTGACCGCCAATAGCCCCCGACGACCGCCCGACCAGCTTCCCGGACCGTAATGTCCGTCCAGCCGATAGTTCGGGACGGAACGCCGGCCAACGTTGGCGACTCTCCTCCCCTCGCTCTCTGACGAAGTCCCTGACTGCAACTTCACGTCGACTTCCAGCCACTGGAATGTCAGATTCTGATTCAAGAATTGTTCAAGTGCCGGATGCTTCCTTCCGCTCGTGATCGGGTCGCCTGTGACGGCTGTATCACTGCCCGTGTGGGAGGACTTGGTGTCAGCACCAACCCGTAAGAGACGATGGCTCACGATCTGCGCCATCACCGCATCCGCCGGACTCGTCGCCATACCCGCGAGCGCAGCGCCCGGCAAGCATCACAGCAACCCCTTCGGGACCCGTACACTCGCGCAACTTGCCTCTGAACGCGAGCACTCGGTGGGTGGCATCACCCCCAAGGCGAAGGCGGACGACGGCGACGACGGCAACGAGGCTGACGAGATCGCCGAAGGCGCGGACCAGTACGCCGAGGCCCGCACCTCGCCCGGCATCGTGGCCCCGGGCGCGTACGGCGCCGCCTGGCGCAACCTGTCCAGCCTCCCGAGCTCCGGTGGCCATTGGCGGAACGTCACCAATCTGCCGTACGACTCCGACGACCCGCGCTACCGCGACATCGACTCCAACTCCAGCGGCGGTTCGGGTTATGTCACCGGCCGTATGGCCGCCATGGCCGCCGATGACGACGGGTACGTGTACGCAGGCAGCGCGGGCGGCGGGGTCTGGCGGTCGCGGACCGGAGGCGGGCACTGGCAGCCGATCAGCGACCGGCTGCCCTCGCAGTCCACCGGCGCGCTCACGCTCGACGGGGCGGGCCGCCTGTGGCTCGGCACCGGCGAGGCGACGACCAACGCGGACGCGTACCTGGGCAGTGGCGTATACGTCCTGTCGAACCCGCACCACGGCACCTTCTCCACCCGCAGCCGGGTCGGCGGGGACGAGCTGGAGAGCACCACCATCCACGAACTGCGCTTCGGCGGCGGCAAGGTGTGGGCGGCCACCAGCGAGGGCGTGTGGAGCCACTCCGCCAAGAAGCTCGGCGGCGCCTGGAAGCTGGAGTTCGCGCCCAACCCGGACTACATGCCGGGTGGTTCACAGGCCCACGACTCCTCGGCCGCGTACAAGAACATCGCCAACGACATCGCGATCGACCCGAAGGACCCCTCCAAGGTGGTCCTGGCGGTCGGCTGGCGCAGCGGCGACGACTACAACGGCTTCTACACCAAGGTGAACGGCACCTGGACGCGGATCACCAGCGGCCTGGGCGACCTGCCGTCGGACCCGGACAACGTCGGCAACGTCACCTTCGCCCGGTCCGCCGACGGCTCGCGCTACTACGCGATCGACCAGTCGCCCGAGCAGCTCAACACCAATCCGGACAGCGGTCTGGAGGGCATCTACGTCTCCAAGTCGGGCTCTCCCACCGGCCCGTGGACGAAGATTGCCGACTACAAGGGTCTGGCAGCCGACGGCTCGGCGCTGACCTCCAGCGGCTACATGCCGGGTGTCCAGGCCTGGTACAACCAGTTCCTGACCGTCGACCCGAGCGACCCGCAGCACGTGTACGCGGGACTCGAGGAGGTCTACGAGACCAAGGACGGCGGCAGCAACTGGTCGACTGTCGGGCCCTACTGGAACTTCGGCTTCTCCTGCTGGAGCATCGACCCCGCCAAGCAGACGGGCGACTGCAACGCGACGACCCACTCCGACCAGCACGGCGTGGCGATCGGCAGCTACCGCGGCAAGAGCTTCGTGTACGTGGGCAACGACGGCGGCGCCTACAAGCGGCCGGTCAACGGCTCCCAGGACTCCGCCGGGCACGCCACCGACTGGACCTCGCTCAACGACGGCACCATCGACACCCTCCAGTACTACTCGGTGGGCATCGGCAAGGACCTGGACCACGGCGGAGTCTCCGTCACCGGTGGTCTGCAGGACAACGGGCAGTCCATCCTGCGCAGCAACGACAAGGTGATGGGCTCCAACTTCGGCGGTGACGGCGGCGACACCCTCACCGATCCCGCCAACGGCTGCAACATCGCCCAGGAATACGTCTACCTCGCTCTGCAGGTGACCCAGAACTGCGCCGTCAACGACGGCTCTTGGATCACCGACCCCAGCAAGGCCACGTCGTACAACATCGCCCCGGCCGACAACGCCACGGGCGAGGCCCGCTTCATCGCTCCGATCGGAGCCGACCTGAAGAACAGCTCGACCTGGGTCGCGGGCGGCCGCCATGTGTGGGTGCAGACCCATGGCTACGCCATCCGCAGCGGTTCGGAGTGGAAGAGCGTGTACGACCTGGGCGCCGGCCGTACCGCGACGGCCGTCGCGGCTTCGGGTGGCAAGGTCTACGCAGCCTGGTGCGGCCCGTGCAACAACCAGGGCTTCGCCCGCGGCATCTCGGTCGGCAATGCTGACGGCACCGGCTGGCACGACATCTCCCTGCCCGTGGACGGCACGGTCCCCAACCGGTACCTCAGCGGCTTCGCCGTCGATCCGAAGAACGCCGACCACGTCTTCCTCGCGGTCAATGGCTTCTCCCGGCACTGGACCGAGGGCCCCGGCGCCGGCGTCGGCCACGTCTTCGAATCCAAGGACGGCGGTACGACCTGGAAGGACATCTCGGCGAACCTTCCCGACGTGCCGACCAACTCCGCGGTCGTCACGGCGAACGGCGGCCTCGCCGTCGCCACCGACCTGGGGGTCGTCTACCGCGCGCCGGGTCAGACGAAGTGGCAGCGCGTCGGCTCTCTGCCGGCCGTCGCCGTGCTCCAGCTGAAGCTGGGCCCTGACGGCCAGACCCTGTACGCGGCCACGCACGGTCGCGGTATCTACACCATCAAGGTGCATGGCCGCGGCTGACACCCGCGTAACCGACAGCGAGAGGTGGAGGGGTGATCCCGGCTTCCGGGGTCACCCCTCCCTCGGGTACGGCACCACACTGACGTCCAGCGTGAAGGTGCCATGGGCCGCACCTGCCACGTCTGGCGCCTTCGCCAGCCCGGTGATCCTGGCCTTACCGGCCCGGGTGCCCGCACAGCGCAGCGTGGCGTAGGCGGTGCCGTCCGCGTCCACCCGCCATTCGGATACAAGGACGAAAACGGGCGCGGAACTCTGCACACCTGTCCACCGCTTGTCGTCTGCCCGGGGCTCCAGAACGAGAGACACCGCCGTCCCCGGACGCACGCACAGCTGCCGCTCGGCCCTGTCACCGGGGCTGACGGCGACCTTCGCGTGCCCGGCGGCACAGCCTTGCACCGAGGTGGAGGGCGCGCCGGCCGGCACTGATGGGCTTGCCGCGGTTGGGCTCACGCTCTCGCTCATGGACGGGCTTGCGGACGTGCGCGTCGGCGCGCCGGTCGACGGCTCCGCCGAGCGGCTCCCGGACGACCCAGGGGCTGAACCTCCATCCGTCGACGAGCTGCACGCCGCCAGAACGACCATTCCGGCGACCATCCACCCCACGGCCCACCAACGCATCCCTGGACCTCCCAACGCGCTTGTACAGACACCAGCATGCCCCCTCTCGCCGTTGAGGTCGCGGGATCGTCGCGGGATCAGTGGGCAGGGGGAGACCGGCGACAGCACCGACGCACCACGCTGTGGCCGATTGGCGCTTGCGCCCCGGCGCAGACCGGGGCGCAGCAGGAACTAGACGAGATGACGTGAGCGGCGGGTCGGCAGCGGCACCGATCCCAGCGACCCGCCATGCGCGTGCCTCCACGGGCACGGGTCCGGCATCCTCCACGCCTCCCCCGCTATGCACAGTCGTTCGTACGATGGCGCGCACCACCTGGACGCCAGGAACCACGCCCGCTCCAGGGTGTGCGGGTCGACGGCAGACGGGATGGGACCTGGGGAGAGTGGTGGCTTACGGAGACTGCACCGGCGAACCAGAGCTGCCAGACCGATCTGCGCTATTTGTCCGCTCCGTAAAGCTTGATATCGCTGTCGACGAAGAGGTGGACGTACCCACACCGCCAGCAGATGAGGCCAGTTGCCTTCTCATCGGCCCAACCCAACTTCAAGAACTCCATGCCGGCGCTGTTCAACAGGACACGTCGCTCCCGAAACACGTCCCCCTTGCAGATCTGGCAAGTGATCCAGATCTCACCCAATGCTGCGCGTACCGGCTTCGCCATCGCGTGCCCCCGTCCTTCCCCAATGGATGCACATGAGACTACGGGGCAGCGCGAAGCTCTCACAGCTCGCGTGAGCGCTCACTAGGTTCTTCCGTGGGATCAACCACCTGGTGACCGAGGGTACGGCAGAGGGACACACGTGCCCTCTACGCGCCCGATTGGCAGCGGCCAGCGGGGAACAACGGGGATCTACGGCGAGTAACCCGAGGACGTCCAACGCAACGCCGCACCATCTCAGCCCGGATCCGGTTACGCGATCTTCCAAACCAGTGCTTCAAGCCCCAGACAGTGGCGCTTGACTGGGTCGTTGAAGCTCCGGGCCAAAGTCGCTACGCAGACCGCGTGATCCCCTGCAGGCGTGCGAAACTTCGCGGGCGAGTAGACAGCCGGCAACAAGACGGGGGACGCGATGAGCACGTCGATGGCGGCCATGTTGATGCCGCTGGTCCTCTTGGTGGCTGCCGTCTGGCTCGCTTGCACAGTGCTGGGCCTGCACGCCCTGATTCTTGGGCGTCTGCCGGGCCGATGGCTGCAACGTCATGTTCGACAACCCAGACTCTGGGGGGTGGGTGCTCTACTTGTGGCGTTGAGCGGACTTAGCCTCGATCCACCGGGCAATAGCCGGTCCAGGGCTTGGACATGAAGACGCGGATGCCCTCTGAGCTGGGACGATGGGACTTCCTAGGGTTCCATGTCCACAGAATCGGAGTACATCCGCGAGATGCAATCTTCCCATGCCACTTCGGCGGTGTCCGCCGCGTTCGATGAGGCGAATCTGGTCGCGTATGCCGGGCTGGTCCCGGTGATGCGGTTGGCTGAGCGGTGCGGGCTTGCCCGTCTGACGGCGGACAAGGTGAAGCTGAGGGGGGCGAAGAACGGGGCGGGTGCCGCGGCGGACGCCAAGGTCGGAAGCATCGTGGCCGGCATGGCCGCGGGCGCGGACAGCATCGACGACCTGGACGTGCTGCGGCACGGTGCGATGCCCCTGCTGTTCGCAGGTATCCGTGCCCCGTCCACTCTGGGCACGTTCCTGCGCTCGTTCACCCACGGTCATGCCCTCCAACTGCACGCGGTGCACCGTCAGTTCCTGGCCGCGCTGGCCGCGAACACCCCGCTGCTGCCCGGCGCGGGCGAGAAGGCGTTCATCGATGTCGACTCCACTCACAAACGCGTCTACGGCCGCACCAAGCAGGGTGGCGAGTACGGCCGGTTCAAGGGCATCCGCACCCTGCACCCCCTGCTCGCCACGATCTGCACCCCCACCTCCCGACCGGTGATCGCCACCGTGCGGATGCGCCGCGGCAAAGCAGCCGACTCCCGCGGCGCCCCGAAACTCGTCAGCGAGGCACTGGCCACCGCCCGTGAGGCCGGCTGCACAGGCCTGCGCATCCTGCGCGCCGACTCGCAGTTCTACAACGCCGGCGTCATCGCCGCCTGCCGCCGGGCCGGCGCCCGCTTCTCCCTCACCACCGGCATGAACCCCTCCATCAAACGGGCCATCGCCGCCATCGACGACACCGCCTGGCAGCAGATCACCTACCCCACCGCCGTGCCCGACCCGGAGAGCGGCGAGCTCATCTCGGACGCCGAAGTCGCCGAGATACCCGCCTACACCGCGTTCGCCGGCCGGAAGAAGGCAGACCGGGTCACCGCCCGGCTGATCGTGCGCCGGGTCCGTGACCTGGCCAAACCCAACACCATCGGCGAGCAGGGCGAACTCTTCCCCGCCTGGCGCTACCACCCGTTCTTCACCGACAACCCCGCCCCCACCCTCCAGGCCGAGCGGGAACACCGCCACCACGCCGTCGTCGAGCAGGTCATCGCCGACAGCAAGAACTCCGCACTGGCCCACCTGCCGTCCGGGCACTTCCACGCCAACGCCGCCTGGCTCACCCTGTGGGCCATGGCCTACAACCTGCTGCGGGCCACCGGCGCCCTGACCTCCGCCTTCCACGCCAAAGCCACCACCGCCACCCTGCGCGCCCACCTCGTCCACGTCCCCGCCAGGATCGCCCGCTCCGCCCGCCGCCTCACCCTGCACCTACCGCAGCGATGGCCCTGGCAGCACGCCTGGACACGACTGTTCGACACCGTCCACGCGCCACCCGAGGCGGCCCGACGTCACTGACCATCCCGCCCCGCCAGGGGCCCGACCGGAGCAGAACCGTGGAAACGCTGGGCAGACCAGCAAATACCCCCCGCCCACGTCCAGTCACAGCTCCAACGCCCGACCCTCGAAACCTCAAAAGACCCCTTCAAAGCCGACCGGTGGATCGAGGCTTAATCATCCGTCGTTCATCGTCATCGGACTCGGTCTCATGGCGTTGGGGCACGTGGTGAAATCAGCCCCGTGATCGCCCATGTGTGCCGTGCTGGGCCGTCTAGTGGCCGTGCGCGGCAATCCATCGTTGACAGGCGATGACAACTAACTCCGGCGTATGCACAGGTCAGGAAGATGGCCTAGGTAGACCGCCGCACGTTAGAAACTTGGCCGTCACTTCCAGAAGAAGTGATGTCCCGGGTTGGCTGCCACGTTGGAAAGCGTGTTGGAGGTGCAACCTGTCATGGGCGGATCGGAGGCAACTTCCGGCGCTTCCGGCCGCCCCGACCGTTCCGAAACGTGTCCCGGCCACGCGCCAGCAGGATGTAGCCGACCACGCTGAGCGCTGCAAAACAGGTGGCGAGGATGACGCCGAGCGGCTGACGGTCTCCGGTCAAAGCGCCTGCTGCGCGTATCAACTGCCCCACTCCGATGGCCAGTCCGCCCCATCCGACGAGGGTGCTGGCGTGCCCGCGGTGTTGCCGCCAGACGAACCACATGCCAAGTACTAGGCAGATGACACCACCAGCGCCGAAAGCCACGGCAATCAACATTCCCGCCTCCGGACGAAAGCGTACCGGTCCAGGAGGGGTGAGGGGTCGATGAGGTGACGGCAATGACGACACAGACGCTTTCGCGTCCACGGGGAGCGACGAAGCGACATCCACGAAGCCTCCCTCGGTCTCGCCACCTGTCTCATCACCTGCCGTCAGGCCCCACGCCTCTGTCAGGAGATGGCCGCGCGCTGCTCGTCAACTCCCCCGGAGCCGGACCAGGCGTCCCTACGCGGCACCTTCGACGTCCGGATGGACCTCAAGGGTCGGTTCGCCGGAGGACGCCCGTGCGCGGCGTAGGAATACGCCCAACGCACCGTTCTGGATGTCTCTCGCTCGCCGTCAACACTGACGAGACTAGCCACCGCGTGCCGAACACGTCGTACGCCGCAGATCTGGAGAGGACATAACCTGGCTTCTTACGGAAGCTCGCGCGGGGATTGAGGAAGTCACCGGGATCACCACCATCGACCGGGCCCACGGATGCCTTCGGTCAAGTCTCCCTGCCACTTCCGCGGCATCGCCGACCTGAGCCAGTGCTTCTCCTCCCCTGAGGTCGCGAAGGCGCCAGGCCACAACACACCGCCAAGACGGGCCCTGAACCGAACTCCTGAAGCGGTGTCGCAGGTTCGAATCCTGACGGGGGCAGCAGCCAAAAGGTCCCGGACCGAACATGGTCCGGGGCCTTTGACGGCACCATTTGACGGCACTCGCCTCCCAGGCAGCTGGTAGACGGCGCTTGAGCAGCCGATCCATGAGGCTGATCGCTTCCCGCTGGGTATCGTCGTGCACGACCTGCGTGTACACGTCCATGGTGATGCTGATCTGGCTGTGCCCAAGGATTTCGGATGGCCCGCGGCGCGATGCCGGCAGCCGTCAACAGCGTGGCGCAATCGTGCCGTGCGAGGTTGGAAGGCGCGGCGCGCCGTGTACAAGTCCACCTTCGGTCGGGCGAACTGGATCACACCCTAGAAGGCCGTGCCGCGTGCATCACCCTGCACCCACCGCTTGATGACCTTGGACGGAAGCTCTGGGGCCGGCCACATCTGGATGCGGATCTTCTCGGTGGTCTCGGGGCTCTCGTCGGAGTCGATGTCAGCCTCAGCCGCCCGGCTCAAGTTGCTCCGGGATACGCGGACGCGATTCCAGCCTGGCAGGACCTCGAACGTAGCCGCTTCTGGAGCGTAGTCCGTGCAGCCCAGGACCATCACCCGCCCCAACGACACGTCGAGGCTGGCCTCAACGACGTGATCGAATTCCGCACTGTCATCATCCGGTTCCTGGTGCAGGACGGCGACCATGACGGACACGTTGACGTTCACAGTAGTGCCGATGCCCAGCGCATCCTGTGCAACCGCAAGGTGATCGGCAACAGCCTGGTCCGTCCATGCGTCGCTCAGATCACCGTCTGAATCCGCATCCACTACGTGGATCTGGAAGTAGCCGGCGAAGAGGGTGAGCTCTGCGGTCGTCGTCATGACGGCACAGTGCCATGCAACACTGACAGCCGGAGACGCGGTACAGCACAGAAGTACAGCAACTGTGCCGACCGCCGACGACTGTCGTTGATCCTCACAGACCGTCTGACCAGACGAGGAGACTTCAGCGACCACTACGCCGGTAGTTCGGGACGAAGAGGTCGTGGATTCAAATCCCGCCACCCCGACAGAGAAACTCCAGGGCAGGGGCATCTTGGGGAAATCTGGGAGAGGATCTTGGATTACTGTCCCCAGACGGTGCCTACCGACGTGCTCTGAGGTGATGTCTCAAGGAGGTTGGTTTCACAGCGTATTCGAATGTGAGCTGCCCGGGTGCGCCATGATGGGCCCATGGACTTCGAGCCGTACCGGGGTGAGTTGGTGGCGTACTGCTACCGGATGCTGGGCTCGTTCCACGAGGCCGAGGACCTGGTGCAGGAGACGATGCTGCGTGCCTGGAAGGCCCGAGATCGGTACGACCGTACGCGTGCGTCCGTACGGACCTGGCTGTACAGGATCGCGACCAACGCATGCCTGACCGCGTTGGAAGGGCGGGCGCGGCGGCCGTTGCCGTCCGGGCTGGGCGCGCCGAGTGAGGATTCTGGGGCGCCACTCACTCCGGCCTTCGACATCCCCTGGCTGCAGCCGTTTCCCGACGCGCGGTTCGATGCGGAGGTACGGGCCGACATGCGGCTCGCGCTTGTAGCAGCGATGCAGGTCCTACCGCCGCGGCAGCGGGCCGTGCTGGTGCTCCGCGAGGTACTGGAGTTCACCGCCGCCGAGGTCGCCGAGCAACTGGGGACCACGGCCGCGGCCGTCAACAGCGCGCTGCAGCGGGCCCGTGCCGCCCTTGCGGAGGTGGGCGGCGTGGAAGAGATCACGGAGCCGGACGATCCCGAGGCACGCGCGGTGATTCAGCGGTATGTGCGGGCGTTCGAGGCGGCCGACGTCCCCGCGCTCGTGCAGCTGCTCACAGATGAGGCGGTCCTGGAGATGCCGCCGGTGCCGCTGTGGTACCGGGGTAGCCGTGCCTACGGCCTGTTCATGGAGCGGGTGTTCGCGATGCGTGGGACGGGCTGGGGCATGAGGCACCTGACCGCCAACGGGCAGCCCGCGCTCGCGGCGTACGCGCCGGAGCCCGGTGGCGGGCATCGGCTGCACACACTGCAGGTCTTCACGGTCACCGGCGCCCGGGTCGCGCACAACGTCGTGTTCGCCGATCCGGACGTGTTGGAGGCGTTCGACCTGCCCCGGCAGATTTCTTCCGACGAGTTTCGCCAGGCGCGATGAGTGGCGCCGGTGCCGCCGGTAGGTACCGGTGAGCATCGATCGAAGGGACACCCATCGTGAGCGTCATCGTCATTGAGTTCGTCACCCTGGACGGGATCGTGTCAGACCCGGACGGCTCCGGTGGAACGCCGGCCGGCGGCTGGGCGTTCCGGCATGGTCCCGAGACGGTCGCCGGGGACAAGTTCCGACTCGGAAGCACACTCGACGACGGGGTCCTGCTACTGGGGCGTACGACGTGGCAGTTGTTCTCGCGCATCTGGCCCGGGCGAGACGACCCGTTCGCCGCGCGCATGAACGCCGCGCCGAAGCTGGTCGTCTCCCGCACGGTGACCGACACCTCGGCGTGGGCGAACTCGCAGGTCATCGACGGCAGCCTCATCGACGCCGTCAAGCGCGAGGAGCGCGATGTGATCATTACCGGCAGCCTGAGCGTCGTACACGCGCTGATGGCCGAGGAACTGATTGATGAATACCGGCTGTTGACCTTCCCCACAATCCTCGGCACGGGCCGAGGGCTCTTCCTCGACGACGGCCCGCGCACTGACCTGGAGTGTCTGTCGGCCGAGCGGGCCGGCGCCGCCGTCCTCGTGCGGTATCGGAGGGCGGCACGATGACGGTTCGCCTCCTCGCCCTCTACGAGACTCCGACCGACCCCGAGAGGTTCGATCGGCACTACCGCGAGGTCCACATTCCACTCGGGCGCCGGCTACCCGGGCTGCGCCGTTACCCGGTCAGCCGTGACGTGGCGGCCGTACGCGGCGGCGCACCGTACTACCTGGTCGCCGAACTGGAATGGGACACGATGGACGACCTGCGGGCCGCGTTCGCCTCCCGAGACAGCGTTCTTAGCGAGCGGAACCGTGTGATCAGAGAAGTAGTCCGTGCCTGTCCTCGAGTGGCGGACACCTCGCTGCGGCTTTGTCGAGGCTAGCCCCCACGAACGACTGAAGCAGAAGACGACCCAGGCATAAGCGATCAACGTCAGCCGCACAGGCCTGGGCCGACTGGCCCGGCCCAGGAGCGCGTCATAGCCTGGGGTGACAACTCCAGACCCTGGCCGCGGCAGCAGGCCCTCCCCCAGCAAGCGACCACCCGCGCGGACCGGCCTCGTCGCCCCCTACTCAGGGGATCTCCCTCCGTCAGTCGTCCAGCACCTGTGCGGCTGCTGCCTAGCCGCTGCCGGGCTTCGGCCGGGCGGCTTCGATTCCTACGTGTAACCGCCGGCATTTCAGCGCCCACGGCCGGGATCTTCACGTCCTCGCTGGAGGGACCTGTCCATGCTCTCAGACACCTCTCGGCCTGTCGTCGCAGCAACACTGCCAGCCGTCGCCGAGCACATCGGAGAAATCGCCCAGCGCTTCTACAGGCACATGTTCGCCGAGCATCCCGAACTCCTGAACGGCGTCTTCAACCGCGGCAACCAGGCCCACGGAGATCAGCAGAAGGCGCTGGCCGGATCGGTGGCGGCGTTCGCGAGTGGACTGGTGCAATCACCGGAACACATCCCCGAGCACCTGCTCTCGCGGATCGCGCACAAGCACGCGTCCCTCGGCATCCGTCCCGATCAGTACCAGATCGTCCACGACAACCTGATGTGGGCGATCGCCGATGTCCTGGGCGACGCGGTCACCTCGGCGGTAGCCGCCGCCTGGGACGAGGTCTACTGGCTGATGGCCAACGCTCTGATCAACCAGGAACGCGGCCTCTACAGCGCGCGTGGGGTCAGGCCGGAGACGGTGTGGCGACCGTGGAAGGTCGAGAAGAAGATCCGGGAGACCCACGACGTGGTGACCTTCGTGGTCAGGCGGATCGACGACCGTCTGGTGAAGACCTCGCTGCCTGGCCAGTACGTGACTGTGCGGATGACGATGTCGGACGGGGTGCTCCAGCCGCGCCAGTACAGCCTGACCCGGGCCGACGACGGGGAACACCGCCAGTTCTCGGTCAAGCGGGTCCGTGGCGTCGGCGGCGAGCCCGACGGGGAGATGTCGGCGTTCCTGCACGACTCGGTGGACGTGGGCGACATCCTGACGATGTCGCTGCCGTACGGCGACGTCGTGCTCGACGACTCGGGACGGCCGGTGGTGTTCGCCACCGCGGGCATCGGGATCGCTCCGGTGGCCGGGATGCTCTCGCACCTCGCCAAGGCCGGGTCTGGGCTGAACATCACGCTCCTGCACGCCGATCTCGACGAAGCCTCATTTCCCCTGCGCCGCCAGGTGGTGAGCGACGTTCTGGAGTTGCGGCAGGCGCAGTTGTACGCCTGGTACGAGAAGGGCGTGGAGAGCATGGAGCCGCTGAACGGGGTCTTCCAGGGACTGATGAACCCCGCAGCAGTCGATCTGCCCGACTACGCCCTGTACTACCTGTGCGGCCCGCTGCCGTTCATGCAAGGTGTGCGCAGCAGGCTGCTTGAGCGGGGCGTCGCGCCGCAGGACATCCAGTACGAGGTGTTCGGCCCCGACCTCTGGCAGGCGGACCTGGACTAGACCTTGATCATGACGACCGCGGAGTGACTGGACCGCCTCCTGTCATGAGTGGTTGCTGTACAGCAGCGGAGTACAGCAACCACCGCAACCGAAGCTGGCCTGTCAGCGGCCTGCGTCGACCCGCGACCAGCGCACTGGACCGTCATGGCCGGCCGGCGGAGAGTTCGGGGCGAAGAGGTCGTAACGGCAGACTCTGACGGCAACGTCAGCACACTGGATCTGCCACGGGCGACTCTCAGGGCACTCGCTATGCGCGGCCCATGGGTTTGGTAGGCAGGCGGGCCGCTCAGCTGCGTCAAGCCCGCCAGGCGATCGGTCTGCACTGAGGGGAAGCCGATGCCGCGCCGGCGCATGGCTCTCTGACCAGCGTCGCCGGCGATCCAAGCGATCGGTCGTGCAGCCCGTGGTCGCCTGGCGAGATGATCAGACTTCAGTACGGCTACCCGGGACTTCGGCCGGCCTGCAGCCATCCGCAACCCTGACTGCGATGAGGGAGGTGTCGTCGTCGGTGTCCGCGGTGGACCGGTCAAGCAGGCGGTCGAGGAAACGGCCGAGGTCATCGATGGGGTCCCCGAGGCCGCCCACCAATCGGCGCAGCGAGTCCTCGACCGACTGGTCCCGGCGTTCGACCAGGCCGTCGGTGTAGAGAAGCAGGACGTCGCCGGGTTCCAGGACGAGGGTGTCCTCTTCGTACTCTGCGTCGGGGTCGGCGCCGATCAGCACGCCGTGCGGCATCGGTAGCAGCCTTGCCTGGCCGCCCCGGACAAGAAGCGGTGGCAGGTGACCGGCTCTGGCCCAGCGGAGTTCGCGGCAGGCCGGGTCGTAGCGGGCGCAGATGGCGGTGGCGGTGGCCGGGTCGGAGAGTGCGTCGGCGGCGGTGTTGAGCCAGGCGAGCAGCTGGGCCGGTCCCGCTCCGGTGACGGCGAGGCCGCGCAGGGCGTTGCGCAGGGCGACCATGCCGGTGGCGGCCTCAATTCCGTGTCCGGCCATGTCACCGACGACGAGCAGGGCGGTCCGGTCGGGCAGAAGTACCGCGTCGTACCAGTCCCCGCCGACGCATTCCTCCTGGGCGGCGGGGCGGTAGCGGGCGGCAGTGGCCAGCCCGGCGGCGTCCAGCGGCGGGGGTTCGGGCGGCATGATGGCCTGCTGGAGGCGGAGGGCCAGCCGGTGGCGTTCGGAGGCCTGCTGTTCGGTGTCGGCGAGCCGTTCTCGGGTGGCGGAGAGCGCGATCTCGGTCCAGTGCTGGGCGGAGACGTCCTGGTAGGCCCCTTGGACGCCGCGCAGTCGGCCGTTGGCGTCGATGACCGGCTCGGCGACGACCCGGGTGTATCGGGTCGGGGCCCTGGGGCAGGCGGATGCCGAAGTCGCCGTCGCAGACGGCGGTCATCCCGGCCAGCAGCTGTCGCAGACCGTCCTCGGAGGCCTGCGGGCTGCGACCGGCGCAGGAGCTGGCGTGCTCGTTCATCCTCGGACCTCGGTTGGCTTCAGAACATAAAGCGCATACCGCCACTTTCCCACGCGCGCCAAACGGCGCGCATGCGCCCATGAGCTAAATCTGGGACAACCACGCCGGACGGGCGGCCCACAACTTCTCCGAAGCGAGTCGCCGAGATCGTTGTCCGGTACGGGCCGGACACGATCGTCGGCCGCTCCATTCAGCGCTTTGTCGGCCGAGGTGCCAACAGCGCCTGACGGCAGCCGTTGACGGCAACGGGGAGACCCGTCGTTGTGCCAGTTGTGCCATGGGAAGCATCGGCAGACCTGCCAAGCCAGGACTGGGACCCGAATGGCCGGCCCAAGTCCTGCAGACCTCAGTGACCAGCGTGCCCATAGTCCGCATCCAGGGGCGGTCATCGGCAGACGCGTGGAAGCGGCAGGGCAAGGTCTGGTCGTCCGATCGGCGCTGGCAAGATCGGTTCATGGGTTTGAACCTGGTCGTCGGTGTGCTCGTTGATGCCGAAGATGACTACACCGAGATGGTCCGCGCCGACTTCGTTGCGATGGGCGAGCTACTGGAACGTGCGGGAGCGCAACGGTGGACCGAGCCCGATCTGGTTGAGGCCGAGGACGCGGAGTTCGAGATGTGGGGCTACTCGGGCTTGCACACCGTTCGTCGTCTCGCCGCCCACCTTGCAGCAGGCGGGCGCCTGCCGGAGCCGTTGGATAGGGCCCAGCGTGCGACCGACGACCCGCTCCTGAGCAGTGTCTATAACACTCTCCCAGGTGATCATCCTGGACCGTTCGACCATCTGATCCATCATTCGGACTGCGAGGGCTACTACGCCCCTGCCGACTTCGCCCACGTCATCGTCGACAAAAAGGCACCGGGCGGGTACCTCGGCTCCTCGGTGCGACTGCTGGCGGAAACCCGTTGTCTTGCTGAAGCCCTCGGTCTTCCTGAAGACCTCGATCCGCACTCCGAAGCGGTCTTCGAGGCCACCGATGCCGAGGAGCCGGCCACCGAGGGATGGCAGCGTTACGGTGTCGAATCCTATGTCTGCCTGCAACTCCTCCAGGTCGCGAAACTCTCGATCGCAACCGGGGCAGCCATCGCCTTCACCTGAGAAGGATGTCGGGAAACGACGACACTCACCATCGTGATCACGAACCCGCAGGGTGGGCGCTGTCGACAACCCACGAACCGGGTCGAAGCTGCTCCCAGCGGGCTCCGGTGCGGTGCAGGGCCATCACCCGGCCTCCGCATGTCCGGTCTCGCACGAACCGGCGCTCAACCTTCGATGAGAACCGCTCAACCTTCCCCGCGACGGGTCATCAAGCGCCATGCCAGGAAGCGCTCTACCGGTCGGCCGGAGCCAGCCCTGCGCATCCCGACAGAGCGAGCGCGCGGGTAGAGCGTGGCCTCAGTTTTGGTCTCATTCGCCGGCGGTCGGGGCCGTTCACGGACGTCCGCGCCAGCCGACGGGACCACGACGGTGAACGATCGTGGACAAGGCCGGACGACACCCCGAGCAATGTGAAGGCTGAGCCGGCAGATTTTCAGGCCGCGCCAGGGGCCATGCCCTGACCTGCCGTTTCCCGGCCCGAGGGCGCTCCCGCCCCACACCCATCCCACCCGGGAACGGCGCTGCGACCCGAGCGAAGCGCGCTCAAAGCCAAGTTCGAGAGTCAACCCGCCTGATGACGTCAGGTCACAATCGCCCGCACCGCCTCCAAGTGCGGCAAGGACATGTCCCATACTGCCAACACGGGGAGGGGGACCGGTGGGAGTCGGACGGGTCAGACGGCTGACGGCATGCGGCCTGCTCTTCCTTGCTCTCGCCGGTTGTACCAACGGTGAACACGCACGGGATGCACGCCGTCCCACCGTCCCGGTCCATTCATCGGCTCCGGCGGCGCCGACAGCGGTCGCGGGTCCAGCCCGTCCGGTGGAGGCGGCAGCAAGGCTCGGGCCGACAGACGGCGCCCTCGCCGACTGGCTCAGCACGACAACCCTCCCCGGCAAAAGTCCCAGACCGCCTCAGGAGGCGGTGGTGGTCGTCCGCCGGAGCAGCAAGGGCGCCAGGGACTTCGGGTGGATCTCGGGCGACAGCTACTGCCTCGGCTACAGCCACCAGGTTGCACACTCGATCGCCTGCGGCCCCTACGACGACGACACCGCCACCCCCTCCGCACCCGGGGCGGACTACGCCCCCGCGCGAACGGTCGGCCGGGTGGAGTTCCCCGACCGCCTGCCGTCGCAAGACCCGCTCCACCAGTACCACTACACGCTCGCTGTGATCCTCGACGACGCCGGCCCCTTCCGCCTCACCGGAGACGAGCACCGAGGCGTCCTCTACCAGGCCAGAGCCGTAATGAAACCGGACCGCACAGTCACATTCGTGGAGTGGGGCTACTTCGGCCCAGAGATACCGCTGCACGCCAAAATCTGCAGCACCTCGAGCCACCACTGCATCCCCGACTTCGACTGACGGCCCAGGAACCACACGGCGGCACCCGGCCCATCACATCGGCGGCCACACAGCCATTCACTCCATCCACGAGGCCATCCTTCTGAAGGTGCCCGGCAGCTATACAGCCTGCCCAATCCGCGGACACGAGGGCCGGCAGGGCGCCCGACTCTGCTCCAGGCGCGCGAGGCTCATCAATTTGCTTAGAGTTCTTCAGTGATCGTACGGTGATCGTGTGGAACTTCTTCGGCTGTCAAAAGCTGCTAAACGTTTGGGTATTCACCCCGTGACGCTTCGGCTTTGGGCTGACTCGGGGAAGATTCCGGCGACTTGCGTCGGGCGTGAGCGTCGGTTCTCCTCGATCGATGTGGAGGCGATGAAGGTCTCCACCGGTCGCGAGCGTGTCCGCCTGGAGGGCCTGTACGTGCGCGTGTCCGGCTCCCACGGGCAGGAATCCTCGCTTCAGGCGCAGGAGAAGGAGCTGCGGGCCACCTCCACCGGCGAGGACTTCGTTTCGCTGGTCACCACGTTCGCCGGCCGCCTGTACGGGATGCGGTCGGCCGAAAACCGGCGTCGCCTGCTGGCCGAGTCCGAGCAATGCCAGGCCGGTAGTCACCAGCGAGCCGGAAACCGCAGCTCGCCCACGGTGAGACCTCCCGCACCGCGTGCGCCCGCACCCTTGTGCGCACCGGCGTGGATGAGAAGACGGGCGAAGTCCTGACCCAGGCCGTGCTGGCCGAACGCATCGGCTGGTGCAGCGACCTGGTGGCGGGCATGGTGTCTGTCGTGCTCGCCGAGCGTTGGAACAGCCGTGATGTGAAGGTACTCGCCTCCGGCGTGGACGAGGTCGGTCGCAATCTGCCGTCGAACGCGTGGATGGCGCTGCGGCGTCTGGGCTGGAGTGCCGCCCCGCCCGAGGGCGTGAAGGTCAACGACCGGATCGTGCGCATGGCCCAGGAGCAGGCCGGGCGGGCGCTGCGCTCGGTGAAGTGGCGCGCCGATGTGGATTTGGGGATGCTGGCGACGTGGCCGGCCGATCCGAGCAAGCGCACCCCGAGAGAGTGGGATCAGGTTCGGGCGGCGATCTGTGGCGGGGAGCATCTGCCGTCCAGCATCATCAAGGCCCGCACCCGGCAGGCCGCCACATTCGCCAGGGCCAACGGCTGTCTGCCCGTGGACGTGTTCGAACTCGAAGGCACCCCGAAGATCCCCCGCATGCTGCTGCTCGCCGCGTGCGACGGGCAGCAGGCCACGATCGAACGCTCCGAAACCGACACCCGGCAGGCGCTGCTGCGCTTACAGTTGCCCACCCGCCCCGCCCCGGCCACCTACCGGGACTGGACGTGGGTGGCCTGCCCCATCGCTTTGCCGCCGACGGTCCCGGCATCGGCGGTGCTCCACCTTCCCACCCTCCGCCTCGCGGGTGACACCGTGCGCGCTGACCTGGCCTACACCCACGCCGTCCCCAAGGCCCACCGCACCGGTCATACGGTGGCGCTCGGCGTGGACTGGGGCCTGAACACGCTCCTCAGCGCAGGCACCGTGCAATTGAACGGCGACGGGCGGATCACCGCGCTCGGGGCCGGCGGCCAGTTCCGGGCCGCCGGTGTGCTCGCCAAGCAGCACCGCCTGCGCCGCCTCTCGGAGCGACTGCACACCAAGAGCAAGCACTATGAACGGCTGATCGCAGGCCACGACCACCAGCTTGCCCCCAAGCTCGACGTGCTGCGCAGCGAGATCCAGCACGTGTCCAACCGCCGGTCGAGCCTCAACGACGCGCTCGCATGGGCTGCCGCCAGGTGGGCCGTCGACCAGGCGATTGCCGCCCGAGCCACGGTGATCTATGTCGAGGATCTGCGGTCGATGGAAGCCGGGGGCATGGGCCGCACCCTGAACACCCGCCTGTCCCAGCAGGTCCGCGGACAGATCGCCGACCGCATGCGGCACCTTGCCACCGAGCAGGGCATCGCCGTGGTGACCGTTCCTGCCCGGAACACCTCCAAACTGTGCCCGCACTGCCTGACCCCGCTGCGGCACCGCAAGGCCCCCGACCGGCCCACCCTCACGGGATGGAAATGGGCCATCTGCCCCCACCAGGACTGCCGTTGGCAGGGCGACCGCGACCACGGTGCCTGGCGCCGTATCGCAGCCCGCGGCCTGGCCCACCAGGCCACGACCGTTACCGACCGCACCAGCGGCCACATGGCGATCCGGACGGTCCTCGACAACCTGGAAGCGAACTCCGTCCTCACACCGACTCCCAAGACCAGCCGGAAGGACCGGACCAAGACCGGCCCTACCCGGCCACGTTCCACACGCCCCGCGCCCAGGCGACGCAGGGCACCCTCCCCAGCACGGCTTCGCGGTCGTGTTGGCCAGCGTCCGGAGGGACACGCTCACACGGACCGGACCCGGCTGCCCCGCGCAGCCCACCGACACCAGGGCGTGAACACGATCAGCACACCCACCACCGGCCACCGGCCACGAGGGGCAGCACTCGGCGCGGGATTCCACCTCCACGCCCACGCCTCCCCACCACGGTGGGAAACGATCCCGGAAACTCAATCCAACCCAGGATCGCATAGCTAATCAGAGACGCTCGGGAGTTGTTCCGCCGCGCAGCGGAGGCCGGCGGGCGGTCAGAGCGTTGATCGACTACGCAGCCGCAGGTAGCAGCGGTGTGTGATCAGTCGTGGCTGAACTCGCGCCTCGCAGCCAGCCTCGCGGTCAGCTCTCTGGGTCCTCGACCATGCCCATGACGAAGGGGAACGACTCCAAGAACTCGTCGCGGTGCCGAGCGGGCACCGCACAACGCGACGGCCCCTGGCCGTATCGGGCGAATTCCAGGGGCCGTTCACCTGCGCGGTGGGTGTGGGATTTGAACTCACGGTGGCTCGCGCCACGACGGTTTTCAAGATCGTTCTTGGGTGGGCCGGCCCTTGACTTCCCCGCTTCCACGACACCGTGCCCGATGTCCGTCTCCTGTTTGGAGACGCCAGCCGGAGGAGCAAGGCATCCTCGCCAAGGACCGGCACCGGTTGGACGGTACCGGACTCGGCCCTGACGGACTGGACCGCCCTAACTCGCCGCTGCCGTACAGCAGCGAAGTACAGCAACCACCGCATCCGAAGGTGGCCGGCAACGGCCGTCGATGACCCCGCGACCAGCATCCTGGACCGCAATGACCATCCCGCCGAGAGTGCGGGACGAAGAGGTCGCATGCCACAGCCGTGCCAGATAAAGCGGTCAGCCACGGTCAACAGCAGCCGGCCTCAGCTGAGATGCGTCGGTGACCTGCGAGCTCTCCGGAGCCGCGGCCCGTCTCAGGGCAACCAGCGCAGCCGCCAACGACCAACAACGACGACGGGGGTGCAGCATTCCGCCGCACCCCCGTGGTGTGTCCGGCCGGCTAGATGATCGATTCCAAGGGATCGGCTGCGCGCACAAGGAGAGGGAGTCCAACGTCAGTGTGTGAAGACAGAGTTGGACTCCCTCGCCACGGCACTGTACGTGAAGACCGACGACCTGCTGAAGGACTCACCGCATCTCGCTCCGTGGCGGCCGCGTGTGGGGATCGCTCCGCGGCTGAGCGACGCCGAGCTGGTCACACTCGCGATGATGCAGGCCATGCTCGGCTTCACCTCGGAGGCCAAATGGCTTCGCCACGCCCGTTCCCACCTGGGACATCTCTTTCCGTACCTGCCCAAGCAGCCCGGCTACAACAAGCGCCTGCGCAAGGCCGCCGAGCTGCTGCGGCGGGTCACCCGGGTGCTGGCCACCGACACCTCGGTGTGGAGCGACGACGTGTGGATCGTGGATTCCACGCCGGTGGAGTGCGGACGCTCCCGCGAGACCGTCAAGCGCTCCGACCTGGCAGGGTGGGCCGAGTACGGGTACTGCGCCAGCCACAGCCGCTTCTTCTGGGGCCTGCGCCTGCACCTGGTGTGCACCCTGCAGGGCCTGCCCATCGCCTACGCGTTGACCGGGGCCAAGGCCGACGAACGCGAGACCCTGCTCGACCTCCTGGCCGCCGAGCCCGGCCTCGTTGCCGGTCGGCCCGGACAGACACTGATCGGCGACAAGAACTACTTCGGCCGCGACTTCGAGCAGCAGCTGGCCGAGCAATGCATCCGGCTGCTGCGGCCGGCCCGCAAAGGCGAACCGGAACGGCCCGGGGCGCCCCTGTTCAAGCCGCTGCGGCAGGTCATCGAGTCGGTCAACGAGAGCTTCAAAGGCCAGCTCGACCTCGAGCAGCACCGGGGGCGCACACCCCGCGGAGTCATCGCCCGCGTCATGCAGCGCATCCTCGCGCTGACCGCCGCGATCTGGCACAACGACCACACCGCCCAGCCCGTCCTACGCTCACTGACCGCCTACGACCACTAACCGCAGACCCCTTGGAATTGATCATCTAGACCCAGGTATCCAGCCACATCCGCGACCGCCATGAGTCGATCGGGATCGCCGTGCCCGTGTACAGGGGCCAGAAGTCGGCGGTACGCCGCCGAATCGACAGGAGTCGTCGTGGTTCAGCGGCGAGCGAGCGCCGCCAGTTCCTTGGTGATCGTCTCGCTGTCCTGGTAGGTCAGTCCGATGCGGGCAACGTGCTTCCAGCGGACCACGCCGTTGGCGTCCACGATGAACACCGAGCGCTTCAGGCCGAGACCGGGCATCTGGATCCCGTATGCCTTCACCACCGAGCGGTCGGTGTCGGCGAGAAGCGGGAAGCGCAGGTCGCGCTTGCGCGCGAAGCTCTCGTGGCTGTCGAGGTCACTGAAGTTGATTCCCCACACGGTCGCCCCGAGGTCGCGGAAGCGGTCAAGGTCGGAGTCGTACGAGCAGAGCTGCTTGGTTCAGACCGAGGAGCCGTCGCCGGGGTAGAAGGCAAGCACGACGGGGGTTCCCCGCTGCGCCGACAGGGAGTACTGGCTGCGCTCGGCGGTGCCGCCGTCGCCGAGCAGGACGCCCGGAAGCGTGAAGTCAGGGGCGGGGGCGCCGATCTCGGGCACTGGCATAGCGGGGTCCTTCCGTATGGGATGTGGCCCGCTGGCTGATTCTCGGGCCGATGGCTCCACTGTATAGAACGTTCTGTATCCCGAGAACCTTCTGCGTCGCCCACCCACTGTCGTCAAGAACACATCGTCGGCGGAATACGGCCCGGCACCGCCCGTGCTCGGTGCGTCCTAGGGCGCGCATCGGGTCGTGATCAATGAGCACCGCAGCTTCCGGGGCAGGCGCCCCGTCGGGGGTGCGGGGCCCAGCGATCTGCGGTTGTGCTGTGTGGGCGCGAGTGACCGGAAGCGATGCCGCAGGCAGGCGGCCGCGCCCGAGGTCCCCGGTTGCGTGCCCGTCGGGATGGTGTGTCAGAGCACGGCGAGGCGGTTCACCAGCAGTTCCACCCTCTGCTCGGTGTCCTCCGGCGGCAGCCGTCCCGCCCGGGTCAGGGTCGCGATCCCGTGCAGGGACGCCCAGAACACCTCGGTGAACAGCCCTGGGTGGACGCCGTCCCCGGCGACCTCGCCGAGGCACTCCAGCAGGGCGGCGAAGGCATCCTTGAGCGGTTCCGGGGTGTCCTCCTGTGCGTACGCCAGGCCGCCGTCGAGCTGGAACAGGGCGTCGTAGACTGCCGGGTTGCGCTCGGCGAAGTCGAGGTAGCCGCGGGCGAGGGCGGTGACCCGGGCGCGCGGACCGTCCGCGGCGGCGGTCGCGGCCCGCAGCGCCGCGGCCATCTCAGCAGCACCCTCGAGGGCGACGGCGCCGATGATCTCGCGCTTGCCGCGGAAGTGGCTGTAGAGGACGGGTTGGCTGTACTCGATGCGCTCGGCGAGCCGGCGTGTGGTGACCGCGTCCCAGCCCTGCTGCTCGGCGAGTTCGCGGGCCGTCGCCACGATGAGGCGCTCGCGGCCCGCCCGCTCTCGCTCCTTGCGTTCCTGTACCGACATGATTCGATCCTAGCATCGCTAGACAAGAGAGCGGCAGCAGTACTAGCGTTGCCTCGACAGCTAGCACCGCTAGATATCTGGAGGGGTCGTCATGCTCAACGCACTTGAGGTCGTCACCACCGTGGTCGTCGGCGTGATGGTGGGGGTGGAGTTCTCCGTCGCCTTCGTCATCAACCGGATCCTCGACGCCCTCCCCGGCGACACCGGCCAGCTCGGCCGAAGCCACGGCGGCCGGATGCTCGGCGCCGTGATGCCGTTCTGGTACATCGGCTCGGTCGTCCTCTGCGCGGTCTGGGCCGTCGCCGGCTGGCACCACGAAGGCACCGGCCTGGTCGTCACCGGCGCCGCGCTGCTGATCGTCAGCGTGATCATGTCGATCCTGCTGCTCGTCCCGATCAACAACCAGGGCAAGACGTGGACCCCCGAAAACCGGCCGGAGGACTGGAAGGAGCAGATGAACCGCTGGGACCGCTTCCACTACGTCCGCGTCGCCGTCATCATCGCCGCCTTCACCCTGCTGGTCGCCGCCCTCACCTGAGCTCGCGGGCCGACACCGCGCCGGTGGCGCACAATCCGGTTCGAATTCTGCCGGGGGCACAGCCAGAAGGGCCAGCTCAGGAGGGTTTTCCTCCCGGGCCGGCCCTTAGCCATTTCATGCGCCGTGCCACACGCGTGCCACTACGTGCCCTCGGGGCTCTCCTCGGAGGAGTCCGAAGGCGCTCCCCCACCACTCCGGATCATGGCGCCGAGACCATCAGCGATGGCCCGGTCACGGTCGCTGGTCATCTGCTGGTAGATCAGCGCGGCGCGTGAACTGCTGTACCCCATGCGGGCCATGACCTCTCGAGGGCTGGCCCCGGCGGTGGGGGCCAGCGTATCGCCCGTGTGCCGCAGGTCATGAAAGTGCAACTCGGCGGTGAAGCCAGCAGCCTTCCGGGCCGTGACCCAGTCGTCCTGAACCGCGGTGTCGTGGTCGACGTGCCGGGCATGCACGACTGCGGATGGGAATGGGCGAAGCTGGTCTTCGCGGGGATCGAGGTGACAGTCACTTCCGTGACCTGAGCAGCGAAGTTGCGGTGATCCGGACCCTGACGGGAGGCGAGGAACAGCGCTGATATCGCCTCCGACAAAAGGGCTTTGCGCGGGCCGCCGTCCGGATGGTGGGGTGGCACGGTGACAATCCACGATGAGGCGGGGGCCGTCCGACCGTTGACCCTGGCTTGGGTCGGCCAGCATCTGGACATTGGCGAACGGGTCGTCAAAACCGAGGCGCTGCACGGCGGCATCACCGCCGAAATGCGGCGGCTGACCATCGGCACGCGAGACGGAGGCACCCGCGACCTGGTGCTGCGGACCTTCGTCAACGTGGAGCACGCCGAGAACTGGCTGAACAGGGAGTCTGGCGCCCTGACCCTGCTCACGGGGACCGACGTGCCGGCTCCTGGACTGGTCGCGGTCGATCCGACCGCCGCGCATTGCGAGTATCCCTCGCTCCTTATGACACATCTGGCGGGCCGAACGGTCCTCGACGATGAGGGATTGGAGACGCGCGTCGCTCTGCTGGCCCGTCAACTCGTCGCGATCCACGCGTTGCGACCCGCCGAGCGGCCCCCAGGGTATGTGGCGTGGACGACCGCCGACACCGTCGTGACTCCGAAGGGTGCCGACGCGGCGGCATGGGCCGCGGCGATCGACGTGATCCGCAAGCCGGCGCCGCCCTATGAAGGGCGATTCCTGCATCGGGATTTCCACCCCGGCAACGTGCTGTTCGACGTGACGCCCCCAAGCCCGGCAGGTCCCTGGATCACCGGCGTCGTCGACTGGGCAGCGACCTCCTGGGGCCCGGCGGACCTTGATGTCGCGCACTGCTCCACCAATCTCGCGCTGCTGCACGGCACGGCGTGGGGTCTGCGGTTCGCAGAGGCGTATGAGGAGGCCGGCGGGGTGCTGGCAGCGGCCGCGAGCGAGCGGCTGTACTGGCAGGTGCTGGACGGGCTGGCGTTCTCAGGAGACGTGCAGTTGATCGCGCAGCCATGGCGGGAGGCAGGAAGGACAGAGCTGACGACGCGAGCCGTGGAGGAGCGGCTGGATACCTACGTCACCGCTCTGATGGACACGCTGGGCTGAGCCAAGGCGGTCCGGGGCGCGAACACGGCGGCGAACCGCCATTGCCCGTGCCTTACCTCGATTGGAACAGCGGCATCCCCCGCCGTGCCCCCCGTGATCTGTGACAGACCCCAGTAACAAGCCTTGGGTGTGGCGAAGTCGCATTTCCAGGCCGCTGATTCGAGGGCACCTGATGACGGCAACACCGGAGTACGTTGCCGTACCAGGAGGACCAACCGCGCAGCATTCGAAGCAGACGGGGAAGCCTCACCCCTGACCAGCAGATCGCGCGGATGATCTCACCGAGCCGTCCCGCGTCAGAGGCCTCCTCCGTTTCCGGGCTTCACCTGTGCCATTGCCCCAAGATCCCGTCCACAGCTCGTCCACGGACCCCTACCTACGGGCGCTTCGGACGGCATACGGCTGCACAAACACTTCTACCGCAACCAACGCGGCAGCCGGTGAGTCTCACCTCGTAACGGGTGTGGAGGCGCAGATGGATGAGCGCAAGTCCGTGCTGAGCGGCGGCCGGGATGAGTACGTCTCTCCCATTGGGTGGGGGACGCCGGCGGCCGTCGTGGCCATCGTGGTGTGGATGGCATTCGGGCCGCTTGGGCCGTTGTGGCTCTATGTTCTCGGCTGGGCGGTGGCGCTGGCTGCGGCGAACGGTGTCACCTGGCTGCTGGTACGCCGCCGGGACTGGGCTCTACCTGCACCGGGCCAACTCGTGGCGGGGCTGCTGCGGCTCGGTCCGGAATCGTGGCTGGTGGCCCCCTGCTGGGCCAAAGCCCGATTGGCCGCCGGGGGTTTCCTGATATTCGCCACCCTTGCCGGAGGCATGGGATGGAAGGCTGCTCAGGAGTACCAGATGCTGGCAAATCTCCGGGACCAGGGCCACAGGACCGATGCAACGGTAGTCGAGATCACCAGCCGGTCGGAGGAAGGATGGGCGACCGCCGTGACCGTGCGCTTTGGCACACCGTCCGGCCCCGTGCGCACTGATGTCGATGTCACGGTCAGCTCAGCAAGCGATGCGAAGCCAGGAACGCGCATACCCATCGTCTACAACCCGGCGCGGCCCACCCAGGTCCGCCACATTGCGTACCTCGACGGACGCGACGCCGACGGAATCCGACAGGGTTCGATCGTGACCGGGCTTCTCGCGGCAGGCTTCCTTGCGGGCACTGCCAGAGAGGTGGTGCGTACCAAGCAGCAAACGGAAGCAGGCAAGACGCAAGACACCCACCGCCCAAGGACCTAGTGCAGCATCAGGCATCCTGCGCCCCGTTGGAGTACCCAAGCGAATACACCCGCGTCGGCAGGTACACCGACAAAGAAGCCCGCTGGGAGACCGATGTCGTGGTCAGCCAACGGCGGAAAGGCCCAGTCCACGGCTGAGCCGAAAAGCATTGTCACCGTCATCGTCGCAACGAGGGCGGCCACAGCGGCGAGCCGAAGACGCTGCGCCGTGCGGGCCCTGCCGCGAATCGCCGGTCCACCGCAGGGGGCGCGGCGCGAAGGCGCACAACGGCATACAGCGCTGCGCTGTCGGCGCACACCGAGGACGAAGTTGGGGACGGCGCCGACTGCACCGGAACCGAACTGGTCGTCAATGGCGTCTCCAGCCGTGACCGAACGCTGATCATCCCCGAGAGCAGCGTCCTGGTGGAGAACACCAACGTCACCACCAAGGGCAGCGCCCGCGGCGAGGCCACTCGCGTCACCGACCTGCCCGCCGGCCCCGCCAACAAAATCGTCTGACCGACCTGCTCCATAGCTGAACCGATGCCCCGGATCCCCGACGGCCCCGGAGCGTCACCTACGCGGACCGGGCGTCCAGCGCCGCGGACACACTCGCGGACAAGGACGCCGCCGCCCTCGCGCGCAGCCGATACAAGTGAGGTTCGCATTGAGACGTCGCAGCGCCACCCGTCGTACCGCCACCGCCATAGCGGCCCTCTCCATCGCGGGTATCACCCTGCTCACCGGCTGCTCGTCCAGCGGTTCGGCGAACACACACCGGCCTCCCTCGCCATCCGTCACCACGATCTCCCCGACCAGCGCGGCAACCCCCCGCACGGCTGTTGCCCCCTCGCAGACCACCAAGCGCGGCCCCTCCTCGCCTGCCTCATCGTCCTCCTCCCCGACGTCCACCTCCGGCTGCCGGTCAATCACCGTGTCGCCCACGACCAAAGCCGAAGTGACAGCCGCGTACGGCCGCCAGAGCCGGCCTCAGCTCGTGCACATCAGGCCCCGTACCGGCACCTTCTACTACGGCAGCTGCGACGGCACCACCTACGCGGCCGCAATGTTCGTACCGACCGCCGGCGCCACCTACGCCGAGCAGGTGGCCAGTCAGGACGACGGTGCCGCGATGAAGTACTTCTCCCGCTCCGGCAACGGCAGCTGGACCCTCATCGCCAGTGACGGCCTCCCCCGCGACTCGCGCGGCTGTGCCGCCATCCCGCAGATCCCGGCACCTCTGGCCGCCCTCTGGGCCGACTGCCTGGCGGTTCCGTGACCAGGTGAACCTCGTCAGGCATCGGCAAGGAACACCGGCCCAGCACTGCTCGGAGCTGTACGACGACGTCATAAGAGATCCGAGACCTCTGACAGTGACGCCCATCTCGATTTCGGCGTCAGCGAGGAACAGTGGAACAGCGGCAGGAAGGAGCGCAATCGCCACACCTCCCGCGCCGGGTGCAGACCAGGACGTCTTTGTGCTGGATAACGGAGCGAGGGATGCCGACGCGGCGGGCGTCGCGGACGTTCTTCATCTGAAAGAAGGAGTGATGGGAGTGCCTCCTGCCCGAAGGCGGCGTCTGCGGCCACCCAGGCGACGGCGAGATCGGAGGCCAGGGCACGCAGTACGAGGCGCTTGGCCGGCTCTGCCCTGGTGGCGAAGTCGCGCACGTCGGGAACCTTCGCTGCTCGGCAGCGCTCGCGGTCGTCCGTCCAGGATCTGGGCAGGTACAGCCCCCGGTCCACCATCGCGCGGCCGGCAATGGAAGCCCAGGCGGCGAAGGCCCCGCTCTGACAGTTCTCAGTGCGGCCAGGGGCTTGTATCTGAATAACTGTCAGAGTTGATCTGCCTGATGGTCCTCGTCGGGAGTCAAGCGGGCTTGGATCTGTTCCAGGGTGCGGGCGGGTGATCCAGGCAGCGGTGTGACGATGACTCGGTGCAGGTCCAGGAGTCTGTGGCCGTCCTGGAACTGGTTGGACAGGTTGGTGCGGCCGACCCCCAGTAGCTGGGCCAGGAGGGTGCTGGTGATCGCCCTGCGTCGGCGTAAGAGCGCTGCCAGGAGGCGGTGGTAGTGGTCCAGGCTGCTGGTCTGCTGGGTGGAGGTAACTGCGCGGACGGTGGAAGCGTCGCTGGAAGGCCGCCTCGGCCAGGGCGTCCCAGTACGGCTCGGAGACTGCCACCAGGCGTTCGAAGTCGGACCGCGGCATGCCGGTCAGGGCCGGATTGCTGAGCATCGTGGTCAGGTCGGGGTCGATCCGCCGGGCGGTCGCCGGCGTCTGTGGCGTTCGGGGCGGGACTGGCGCCAGGGT
Organism: Streptomyces sp. CA-106110; assembly: GCF_050936285.1. NCBI lineage: Bacteria > Bacillati > Actinomycetota > Actinomycetes > Kitasatosporales > Streptomycetaceae > Streptomyces > Streptomyces sp. CA-106110. The sequence goes on from NZ_JBNJNB010000001.1 coordinate 582,794, forward strand.
GTAGTTCCAGTCGCCGTGGAACGCGTCGGGCGTGATTGGCAGGGCCTGGAACTCGGCGGCGGTCACCGTAGTGCCCAGGCGGTAGCTGCCGGTGTCCAGCTCGGCGTCGATGGTCAGCCCGGTGCGTGTGGTCGTCGCGGCGATGGTTTCGATGACGACCTGGTAGCTGGTCAGTGGTCGGCCGCGCCAGTTCGCGGTGATGTGGCAGAACATTCGGTGGTGAAGTCGGCCCAGAGCGCGGTCTCGTCTTTCGATCGAGCCGTTTCTCTGGGCCGCTTCCCGCACCCGGCGTGCCGCTCTCACGGCACCGGGCGCTCCACAAGTCCCGTCAGGTTGTTGGTGATTGCCCTCATCCGGATGGCCAGGGAGAAGGGATGGCTGATCCTCGGTATCGGTAACGCGTGGTGCGTACCTTGCCGGGATCGAACAGCGTCCGTTCCTCCCCTGCTGGCCACCACCCCCCGCCGCAGTAGCGGCGGCGGAGGTCCCTCCGGTTGATCCGGTGGTGCTTGCGGCGCAGCCACTTCATGACCTGGCCCCACGTGTACGAGCTCAGGTACTGGAAGGTCGCGCTGGACACTCCGGGGCGGAAGTACATGCACCAGCCGAACAGCATCTTGTTGATCTGGATGAGCAGTTCGTCCAGTGGCAGGCCGGTGGCCGTTCCGCGGCGGATCGCCTTGACCTTGTCCATCGCGGCCTTGAGGGCCTTGCGCGAGGGATAGGTGTAGACGTAGCAGCGGCTGGACCCCCGTTTGCGGTGGCGCTGGATGTGCCACCCGAGGAAATCCAGTCCCTCGTCGATATGGGTGATCAGGGTCTTCTCCACGGACAGGCGAAGGCCCATCGTGGACAACACCTCCGCGATCTCTTCGCGCAGAGCTTCGGCGTCGTCCTTGGTGCCGTGGACCATCAGGCACCAGTCATCCGCGTACCTGGACAGCCGGTAGTTGGGGTGACCTTGACGACGCCGCTTGGCCCGCGCCCAGGGCGTAGACCCCGGGCCTCCCGGCGACTGGGCGATGTACTCGTCCAGGACCGACAGAGCCACGTTGCTCATCAACGGCGAGAGAATCGAACCCTGCGGGGTCCCGGCGGTGGTCTCCCGAAGCACACGGTCCTCGCCGAGGATGCCCGACTTCAAGAACGCCTTCACCAAGGCCAGAACGCGTTTGTCTCCGACGCGCTTACGCACCCGATCCATCAGAGCGGAGTGCGAGATCTCGTCGAACGAAGCCCGGACTTACTACCCGCATCGAGGACCTCGCGGCCGCGTTGCGCGCTGGGGCCGCGGGGTTGTACTGCGCGGTGGCGGCCGTCGAGTTGCTGATTGGCCAGGAACGGTGGCTGCGCCGCGACGACTTCATCGCGGACTTCGTCGAGATCGTCCCTGCTGCGGACGGGACGCCGATGGCGTTCGTCGACTGGTCGCGGGTGGCAGCCTGTCTGAAGCGCGGGCGGCTGGCCTGCTCCACCGGCGAGGGCCAGGTGCTGCGGCTGTGCGCGAGCCTGGTCGAGGGCGTCCCCGTTGACCTGGGCACCGTGTTGACCAGCGTGGACGCACCCACCGTGGTACTGGTGGCCCGCGCCGTGCTGCGCGCCGGCGGCTGTGCGGAGGTCGCTCTGCCCTTGCGAGACGGTGGTGCGCGGTGAGGTCCGTGCAGGTGGTCAGGGACCACCACCCGCTCAAGGGCCGCAGCCTTCAGGTACTCGGCCAGATGCACTGCCGGGGACGGCTGGAGCTGCTGCTGGTCCTGCCGGACGGGAGCAAGTCGCTCATCCCGGCCGCCTGGACTGACTTCCCTCAGGACAGGGAAGAAGCCACCGGCGCCGGAGACGATCGCATCAGGCAACTTGCCTCGTCGGTCAAGCTGTTGGAGGCGCACGGGCTGGTTTCCTCGCTTCTCGCCCGGGCGATCGCTGGGCGGGAGCAGGCTGCACGGCAGTCACCGTGCAAGGAGGACGACCGTGCAGCCTGTCCAACTCAGTCTGCTCCCCGAGCAGGTATCCCCGCCGCAGAACCAGCTGCAAGAGGCCGTCACCCAGCTGGCCCATCTCATCGCCAAGATGACCGCCGCACGCCGAACGGAGGCTGACGATGAGTGAGCACAGTAAAGTCACCGCGTCCCATCGGCAAAGAGCGGCGATCGTCTACGTGCGCCAGTCCACTCTGCTTCAGTTGGAACGCAACAGGGAGTCCACGGCCCGCCAGTACGATCTGGGCCAGCGTGCGGTGGCGCTCGGGTGGTCCCGTGCGCAGGTCAGCGTCGTCGATGAGGACCAGGGCATCTCCGGCGCCAGTGCCCTGGGGCGGTCCGGGTTCGCCGGGCTGGCCGCCCGGGTCGGCCTGGGCCAGGTCGGGATCATCCTCGCGCTCGAGGTGAGCCGGCTGGCCCGCAATAATGCGGACTGGTACCGGCTGCTCGACCTCGCGGCGATGACCGACACGCTGGTCGCCGACGCGGACGGCGTCTACCACCCGCGCCGGTTCGACGACCGCCTCGTGCTGGGCATGAAGGGGACCATGGCCGAAGCTGAGCTGCACATTCTGCGGGCCCGCCTCGACGGCGGGGTGCGCAACAAGGCCGCCCGCGGGGAACTGCGACGCGGCCTTCCCGTCGGTCTGGTCTGGGGCGAAGCCGATGGCGAGATCCTCTTCCATCCCGACGAGGCCGTGGTCGGCGTGATCCGCGCGGTCTTCGAACACTTCGCCGCCTGCGGCTCAGCGCGCGGGGTGTGGCTGTGGTTGCGCGAGCAGGGCCTGAAGTGGCCGCTGCAGCCGACCGGGTACGTCAACGGCACCGAGATCGTCTGGGTCGAGCCGACCTACCACGCGGTGCACAACACGCTCACCCACCCCGCCTACGCCGGTGCCTACGTCTACGGCCGCACCCGCTTCGAACGCCGCCTCGACACCGACGGCACCGTGCGCACCCACCGCCGCGTCCTGCCCCGCGACCAGTGGCAGGTCCTGATCGAGGACCACCACGAGGGCTTCATCACCTGGGAGGACTACCTGGCCAACCAGGAGAAAATCAGTGCAAACACCCGCCCGCGGCGTCACGAGCCCGGCACCGGCGCGGTCCGTGAGGGGTGCGCGCTGCTGCAGGGCCTGGCCGTCTGCGGCATCTGCGGGCGCAAACTCGCCGTCTTCTACCAGGGCCCTGCCAAGGCCACCCCCGGCTACTACTGCACCGGATCCGGACAGCTGGTCGACGGCCGCGGCACGCGCCACCTGCAGGTCGGCGGGCAGGCCATCGACGCCGCGGTGGCCGCCGCGTTCCTGGCCGCGCTCACCCCCGCCGCCCTGGAAGCCTGCCTCAAGGCTGCCGACCAACTCGAAGCCGACCACGACACGGCGCTTGCCCAATACCGGCGCGAGGTCGAGCGCGCCCGCTACGACGCCTTGCGCGCCGAGCGCCGCTACCGAGCCGTCGACCCGGACAACCGCCTGGTCGCCCGCGGCCTGGAGGCCGACTGGGAGAAGACGCTCACGGCCCTGGCCGCCGCCGAGGCCGAGCTCGCCCGCCGCGATCGCCGCCAGCCCACCGCCCTCACCGCGGCCGAGCGCGCCACGGTGCTCGCCCTCGCCGACGACCTCCACCCGGTCTGGACCGCCGAGACCACCACCGACAAGGACCGCAAGCAGCTGCTGCACCCTGCTCGAGGACGTCACCCTCACCGTCCACCGCGACGACTCCGACCCGCGCGCCGAGGCAGTCATGCGCTGGAAAGGCGGCGCGATCAGCAAACTGGTGGTGCCGATCCGCCGACCGCAGCCGAAGATCCGCACCGACGAGGACACCGTCGACCTCATCCGCCGCCTGGCGGTGCACTACCCGGACGCCCAGATCGCCGGGATCCTCAACCGCCAAGGTCGGCGCACCGCCCGGGGATTGTCATACACGGCCAGTAGAGTCCAATCACTACGGCACCACTGGGGCATCCCCTGCCACACCAAGAGCGACAAGCCGCAGGAAGGAGAGCTGGTCACCGTGGCCCAGGCCGCCGACCGACTCGGTCTCGCGCCCTCCACCCTGCATCGCTGGCTGGGCGACGGCTTCATCGCCGGCGAGCAGGACACCCCCGGCGCCCCCTGGCGCATCCGCCTCACCGACGAACTCCGTGCCCTATTCGTCGAGGACGCCCCCGACGGCTGGCTCGCCATGCTCGAGGCCACCCTCGCCTACGGCGTCTCCCGCCAGACCCTGTTGCAGCGTGTCAAGCACGGCGAACTGAAGGCCGTCCACGTCCGCACCGGACGCAGAAAAGGCCTGCGTATCGAGCCCCCGACCCCTCAGAACAGCCTGTTCTGACCCCCACAATCAGCACAAGGAGCAGTGTGACGATGCATCAAAGAACCCCTGGATGTCGATGTCGACCGTCCAGTCGGTCCTCCAGCACCGTTCCCGGCAAGCCGCGACCGCGTCCAGCGCGCTTCGGCGGGGCCGGTATCCATAGGAATCCGGATGGAACAGCGGTTCCACCTCCGGTTCCAGGACCATGGCCGCCGCTGTCTGCGCGATTCTCTCCGCGACTGTCGGCACTCCGAGAACTCTGACCTTGCCTGCTCCCCCGGGCTTGGGGATCTCCACCATCCGCACCGGCGGCGGGAAGTAGCTGCCCGACGACATCCGATTCCACAGTTTGTAGAGGTTGCCCTGCAGGTCAGCCTCGAACTGCTCGATCGACTCGCCGTCGACCCCGGCCGCTCCCCGGTTCGGAAGATTTCAAGTCCAGTGAGACGGTCGTGGCGCTATGAGGTTTGTGATGCGGGTTCCCTGCGCTTGGCCGGGTCGTTGATCCACGCCTTCTGGGGTATCTGGGGTGGTCGGGGGCGGCGGCCGAAGCGTTCGGGGTGGCGCGTGTATGCCTCGGCGAGGGTGACGGCTCGCTGGTCGCGGACCTCCTCGGCGGTGCCGAAGTGCACGCTGGCGGGCGTGTGAAAGCCGATCCCCGAATGCCGGTGCTCATGGTTGTAGTACGCGATGAACGCGTCGAACCACTCGCGGACATGGGCCAGCGAATCGAACCGCTCGGGGTAGTCGGACATGTACTTCGTGGTCTTGAAGTGGGCTTCGCTGTAGGGGTTGTCGTTGGAGGTCTTCGGCCGCGAGTGCGACCGTGTGACGCCGAGGTCGATCAGCAACTGCGAGACCTTCTTGGAGGTCATCGACGTGCCGCGGTCGGCGTGCACGGTCTCGGGCACGATGCCGTTGCGGGTGATGGTCTCGCGGATCAACTCCTCAGCCCGCGCCGCTGATTCGGCCGCCTCGACGGTATGGCCGACGATGTAGCGGCTGAAGATGTCGATGATGACGTAGGCGTGATACCAGACACCCTTGGCCGGTCCGGCTGCCTTGGTGATGTCCCAGGTGAACACCTGCGAGGGCCCGGTGGCCACCAGCTCGGGCACCGTCTTCGCCGGGTGGGTGGCCTGACGGCGGCGTTCGCCGGACTGCCCCTTCTCACGCAGGATTCGGTACATCGTGGAGATGGAGCAGTGGTAGCGCCCGGCATCCAGCTCGCGCGCCCAGATCTGCGCGGGCGGAAGCTCGGCGTACTCGACGCTGTTCATCAGCTCCAGTACCGCACCCCGTTCTTGTGCCGTCAGGGCCGAGGGCTGGACCTGCCGCTTGCGGGACCTGCGCGGTGGCGGGGGACGGAGCCGGCGGTAGTGGGTGGCCCTGGAGCGGCCGGTCAGCCGGCAGGCGGCCGTGATGCCCAGCTTGCCCTCGATGCCGGCGAACGCGTCGTCGACCACCGGGTCGGCGGCGGCCCTCAGTCCGCGCCCTCGGAGATCATTTCCAAGAGCGCGGAAGCTTTTCCCATGACCTCCAGCGCGGCCTTGTTCCGGGCCAGTTCCTTCTCCAGCCGTTCCACCTGTCGGCGCAGCTTCTCGTTCTCCGCCTCGGCGGCGGACTTCTTCGGCCTCGCCGGGCTGGTGCGCTTGTCGACTAGCTTCTCCAGCGCCCCGGCATCCCGCGCGGCCCGCCATTCCTTGACGTGCGAGTGGTACAGACGCTCGCGGCGCAGGATCGCACCCTTCTCGTTCTTGGGCGCGGCGTCGTACTCGGCCACGATCCGCAGCTTGTACTCAGGACTGAAGGAACGGCGCCTCGGCCGGGGAGCCGGATCGGACTCGGCGGGATTGGTGCTGGTCATGAGGGGGTGGTTCTCCTGTCGTGCCCTCTCAGGCTAACCCGACGAAGCGGGACGTCTCACCCAAGGCTGATGCGATGAAGGAGCGGGGCCTCCCGCTCCGGCCGGGTGCGGACGATGCTCGGTCCAGGAGAAGAATCAACCGTCCACAGGCAGGAGGCCCCCGATGGACCGTAAGCAAGCCTACGGCGGACCCCAGGTCGTGGGTATGGACCTGCATGCCCGTCGCTCGGTGCTGCTGCGCATGACCCCGGAGGGGCAGCGGCTGGGCCGGGTACGGATCGACAACAGTCCCGCCGCGCTGAAGGCAGAGATGGCCAAGGCAGGCCCGCACCCGAAAGTGGTGCTGGAGGCCACCTACGGCTGGTACTGGGCCGCCGACGCCCTGGCGGAGGCCGGGGCCGAGGTCCATCTCGCGCATCCGCTCGGAGTCAAGATGTTCACCTACCGGCGGGTCAAGACCGATGACAAGGACGCGGCCGACCTGGCCGACCTGCTGCGCATGGGGCGCCTGCCCGAGGCATGGATCGCCCCGCCCCGCGTCCGCGAGATACGGGAGCTGGTGCGCTACCGCCAGAAGCTGGTCAACGCGCGCACCTCGGCGAAGACGCAGGTCCACGCGGTCCTCGCCAAGGTCTGCCTGCACGTGCCGGTGACCGATCTGTTCGGCCGGGCCGGCGGCGACTGGCTGGCAGGGCTCTCGCTGCACGGCCCCTACCGGGCGCGGGTCGCTTCGCTGATGAGGCTGATCACCTTCCTCAACGGAGAGATCAGCGACATCGAGAAGCTCACCGCGCAGTCACTCGCCGGTGATCCCGGCTACCGCGCGGTGCAGACGATTCCCGGGGTCGGCCCGATCTTCGCCGCCGTGATGGTCGCCGAGATCGGCGACGTCACCCGCTTCGCCAGTCCCGGACAGCTGTGTTCCTGGGCCGGGTTGACCCCGCGTCACCGCGCCTCGGACACCAAGATCCACCGAGGACCGATCACCAAACAGGGCTCGCCGCTGCTGCGCTGGGCCTGTGTGGAAGCGGTCCAGCGATGCTCCGCCGACACTCCGATGAGGCGGCTGAAGGACCGCATCACCCAACGCCGCGGCTCCGGCGCCCGCAACACCGCCAAGACCGCCGCGGCCCGCAAGCTGCTCACCCTGGTCTTCTACGCCCTGCGCGACGGCGAAGTCCGCTGCCTGGCCAAGACTGCCACGGCGTGAGCAGGCCGGAACACGGCCGGCGCGCGATCGTTCTCTGTCTGGCTCCCGCCGCGGCGGCGTGGCCGTTAGTCTGATCAGATCCCGTTGGCCGTCGCGAAACGCCCCATGCAGAGGCCCGTCCAGCCCACCGACTGGACGCGTGCCCGCGAAGGGATGACCGGCAGCCGAGCCTGCCCACCACGTGACCACACCGTTGGGGCGAGACACACAACTTCACACCCCTGCTCCTGGCACGGACGACCCTGGCGTCGTGCGGCGCTTCACGCTGCCCTCAACCGGTCGAAGACCGACAGAAAGACGGACAAGACAGCCACTTGACCGACCCCGCTCCTTCAGGGATGACAGAGAGGGGTTCGCCTTGACCCTGAGATACGCCTCCCAGACCACACGCTTCGAGATCTCAAACGGCTTTGGCCCGCTCATCCGGCTCCTCCCGGGAACTCCGGTTGACCGCCAAACAGACCTGGATGATCCGTCCCCTTCGCTCCACCCGCATTACCGGGCTTCCTCACTACTACGAGACGGTCTGCCCCCGTGCCCCGCATCGGTACTCGGCCCCTTGCGGTGTCGGCCGCTTGGGGATCTCCCTCTCGCCGCCGGCCCCGCGGGCCGGCAGCAGTATCGGGGCGACAGGTTCTCACGTTCCGTGCAAGAGCCCGGGTCAGGCTCGCGCCGCCTACATGCCGGACGCCATCCGGGCAGTCAGCAGGCTCCCCCCGGACTTGTCCCAGAGCCCTGGTCTCGCCCTGGTTTCGACGCCACTGAAATCTGTTACGACACGTCATCAGCGGTTCGCTCCCGCTCGCCTTCCTGACCCATACCTGACGCGGTCGTTGCCGCGCCTTTTCCCGCAGCGCTCACTACGAACGGCACTTAACCGACGCAGCCTGCGGTCGAGTAGCCGGGGGGAATTTCACCCCCCGGCCCTCACAGATCCCGGCGTGACAGTCTCCCGTCACCGGGCTCTTGTCATCCTGATCACCAGAACGTGGGAACCCATGCCCAATGGGCGAAGAGCCTGGGGTACTGACGGGTGATACGCCGCCAGCACGCATGGGCCTTCTTGAAGGTCCGCAGCCGCTTGAACTTCTTGCGGATCCAGCGCATCAAGTAGGCGTTGATGCGCTCCAGGAGGGGAAGCAGCGCCGTCCGGTAGAACGCACCGAAGTACTGCATCCAGCCCCGAACGATCGGATTGATCGCCCGTGCGAGCTCGGCGAAGGTCCGGCCGATCTGTCGGTGAAGCCGCCATTGCCGCACTTCACCGCTGATCTTCTTCGAGGATTCCTTGCTGATCGCCGGCAGGAACGAGGTGAACCTCTCCCCATTCCTGTCGATGGCCTTGCGAGCCCGGAAAGTGAACCCCAGGAAGGTGAACTCCGTCTGCCCGTACGGACGTCGGCGCTTATTACCATCCCGGCAGTACACGATCTTGGTCTTGCCGGGATGCAGCCGCAACCCAACTTCCCGCATCCTGTTCGCGATTGCCTCCCGTAGTTTCCGGGCCTGACCCTCGCTGACACAGTGCACAACACCGTCGTCTGCGTACCGTTCGAACGGTACGCCCGGATACTCCCGGGCCATCCACATGTCGAACGCATAATGCATGAACAGGTTAGCCAAAACAGGCGAAATCGCAGAACCCTGCGGGGTTCCGCGATCGCGCTGCTGCAAGGTCCCGTCAGGCAGTTGCAACGGCGCCTCAAGCCACCGCCGCACATACAGAACTACCCAGGGGAGATCCGTGTGGGCCCGAACCGCTTTGACGACAAGGTCCCAGGGCACGCTGTCAAAGAATTTCTGGATGTCCAGATCGATCACCCAGTCATACTTCCAACAGCGTTTCCGGCACGCCGCGACCGCATCCAACGCGGACCGCCCAGGACGGTAGCCGTAGGAGTCCTGATGGAAGATCGGTTCGACCTTCTCTTCAAGACGCCGGGCTACTACCGTTTGAGCGATTCGGTCAGCCACGGTGGGCACACCGAGCAAACGAACCCCACCACCATGCGACTTCGGGATCTCCACACCCTTCACCGGAGGCGGAAAGTAACTCCCCGAAGACAGACGATTCCAGATTCGATAGAGATTACCCTTCAGATCCTTCTCGAAGTCCTCGATGGAGCGCCCGTCCACCCCTGCCGCACCCTTGTTCGCCTTGACCTTCTCGTACGCCTCCTGAACCAATGCCACGTAGCGTAAGTTGATCAAGGGCGTGGGGCCGCCTTCGACTCCGGGCGGTAGGTTGCTGACCGTGACTCAGGGTGCTGGTGCAGGCGGGCGGTTGCCGGAGTGGATCTCGATCGGGCTGCTGGCGGGCTCGGTCCCACGTGATGTGATCGACGACGCGGTGCGGGCGTTCGGACGGCAGGCCAGACGGTCGGACGGGAAGCTCCCGCCGCATGTGGTGGTGTACCTGGTGATGGCGTTGGCGCTGTTCGCGGACGACGACTACGAAGAGGCCATCACCCGCCTTTCGGAGCCGTTGGAGCGGTGGGGCTGCTGGGACCGGGCCTGGGAGGTGCCCACGACCAGCGCGATCACCCAGGCCCGCAAGCGCCTGGGCTCCGAACCGCTCGCGGAGATCTTCGACCGCATCACCGAGCCGGTCGCGGAGCAGCTCACCCGCGGGGCCTGGCTCGGGCCCCGCCGCCTGGTCTCCATCGACGGCATGGAGTGGGACCTGCCCGACACCGAATCCAACGCCGAGGCGTTCGGCCGTTCCGGGACCGCCGCCAATCCCTCCGCCTTCCCCAAGGCGCGGGTGCTCACCCTGGTCGAGACCGGCTCCCGCGCCCCGATCGGGGCGGCGATCGGGCCGATCGCCGGCAAGCGCGCCGGCGAGCAGACCCTGGCCTTCCATCTGTTCGAGCGCCTGGAAGAGGACATGCTGCTGCTGGCCGACCGGGGCTTTTTCGGCTTCGAGCAGTGGTGCGCTGCCGCCGGGACCGGCGCTGACCTGCTCTGGCGCGTCGGCGACACGCTCACCCTCCCGCTGGTCGCGGACCTGCCCGACGGCTCCTACCTCTCCCTGGTCTACTCCCCCCGCCTCAACACGGCGGCGCGGGGCCGACTGCTGGAAGACGCCCGCGCCGGGCGGGAGGTCGATCCCGCAGCCGCCCGAGTGGTGCGCGTGGTCGAGTACGAGGTCCCCGACCGCGGCACCGACGCCGAGCGGGAGCTGATCTGCCTGATCACCACGATCACCGACCACACGAACGCCCCCGCCCCCCTGCTCGCTCACGCGTACCACCAGCGCTGGGAGCACGAGCAGTCCAACGATGACCTGAAGACCGCCCTACGCGGCCCAGGCCGCATCCTGCGTTCCAAGAGCCCGGACCTCGTCCGGCAGGAGCTGTACGGCTACCTGCTCACCCACTACGCGATCTCCGCCCTGATCTGCCGGGCCGCCACCGAGGCCGACATCGACCCCGACCGGGTCAAATTCACCCGCGCCCTGCGCATCGTCCGCCGCCGCGTCGCCGACCCGGCGGCTATTTCCCCCTGAGGACCTGGACGCCGTCCTGGCCAGGGTCCGCGCCGACATCACCCGCAAGAAGAACCTCAACCCCCGCCGCCGCCACCGCAGTTACCCCCGTGTCGTCAAGCGCGCCCGGCACAACAGCTACCGCGTCAAGCGTCCTGCCGACACCGGCACCCGCCATCCGGCGCCGCCCACAATCCACCTCGTCAACGCCCGAGCACTCACTCTCACAGCATGATCAACTTACGCTACGTGGCATTGCCTCCTGAACCTCCCACTTCGAGATCTCAAACGGCTTGTCCGATGATTTCAACTGGTCCACCCAGCTCCTCCCGGAGAACTTCCGGTTGACCGAACGAACAATCAGTCACGGATGACCCGGCCCCTTCGCTCCCCCTTCATTACAAAGGGTTCCTCACTACTACGAGCCGGTCCGCCAGCACACCCCGCGTCGGTACTCAAACCCTCACGGTTCTTCCGCTTGGGCCGCTCCCTCTCGCCACCCGCATGACTCAAGCGGCACTATCAGGGCATGCCTTCTCACGTTCCATGCGAGAGCCGCAGATCAGGCTCACGTCGCCTCCGTGCCGGACACCGCCTGGCCAGTAGACGGGACTCCCGCCAGACTTATCCCGGAGCAACCACAAATCTCCGGTTCTGATGTCACCTGTTTTCTAACGACACTTCAGCAGCGATTCACTTGCGTTCGTCTTCCTGATCCCCACCTGACGGCTCTACCGCCGCCTTTTCCACATCGCTCACCACGACGGTCGTCAACCAACGCAGCATGTGGCGGTTTGGCACCATCCCCCGCAGGACGGAACCGAGGGGCCAAGTCCCTCATCTCTCGCACAGCACCGCATCGCGAAGCTCTCCTACCTGAACTCCCCTCTGCGTTCGTGACACACGTGGTTTGGAGCCTCCCCCTGCAGGGCGACCCCGGAGGACCTACCTCCATCTCCTGCACAGCACCGCTTCCAGAAGCTCCTACACCGACGCCTCCTTCAACGTTCGTGACACACGACCAGGCCAGATAGCGAAACGCTGGGGTACTAGCTAGTCCGTGGTGCGGCGGCGGCGCAGTACGGTACGGGCCACGAGCGCGAGAATCAGCACGCCCAGGGCGATGAGCAGATAGATCGAATAGCGGTTGACCTCGGTGTAGATCGTGGTGATGTGGTCGCCGGCGGCGTAACCGACGCCCGCCCACAGCCCGACCCACAGCGCCGCCCCGAGCGCGTTGAAGGCGAGGAAGCGCGGCCAGGGCATCTCAGTGGTGCCGGCGATGATGCCGTTGGCTTGGCGCAGCCCTTCGACGAAGCGCGCGATGACGACGACCTTCCCGCCGTGGCGGGCGAAGAAATTCTCGGTCTTCTCATACCGTTCGGGCGTGAGAAAGACGTACTTGCCGTAGCGCTGTACGAGCGCGTGCCCCCCGGTGCGGCCGATGAGGTAGCCGACGTTGTCTCCGAGGATGGCGGCGACGATGCCGATGGCGATGACGACGGCGATGTTGAGCTGCCCGGCACCCGCATACAGCGCCGCGGCGATGAGGATCGTCTCGCCCGGGGCGGGGACGCCGAAGTCCTCGACGAAGATCAGGCCGCCCACTGCCCAGTAACCCCAGTGATTCAGGATCGGTGCGATGTCACCGAGCACCCCGGGCAGAGGTGGCGCGCTCATGCGGATCTCGTCCCTTCCCTCATATGGCGGGAATGCGGTTGTCGTGCGATTCGAGCCGGCCCCGGGGGGGCCGATGGTGTTCAGGTTATTGCGGGCAAGGCAGATAGCGGCTCGGGGGTCGGTGAGGCGGCACACGGCGGCCACTGCGGAGCCGGCGCATCCCCGCCGCGGGTCGTACGCGGCTGCCGAGTCAGACGCTGACCTGCGTCAGGCTGGGCTTGCCCATCCGCTGACCGGCCTCCTGCGAGGCGAAGACTTTCACAACCCGCACTGGCAAATGAGGCTGGAGCTGAGCCTGGACTGCTTCATCTGCCAACGCACCCGGCGCACGACCTCCTTCCAGCACGGGCAGGAGCAGGCTCTGTGCTCGGCCCATGAGGAACACCCCGAGCACCCCACCGCGGCCCGGGTCGCCGCCTTCGACGTCACCGACGGGCGGGAGCGGACGGCGCTGCGGGCCGTCGTCGACTACTGGTGGGCGCCGTTCCACGACACAAAGCGCGACCATGCGGCCACCGCACTGTCGCTCACGCCGTGGGTCCGCCTGCATCTCGGGTACTACTGCCCTCAGGCCCGGCAGTCTGGAACGTTCAGCATCCAGACCAACATGATGCGACCGGTACGCGACACGTGCGGCCACTGCGACCACCCGCTCGGCACCAGCAAAGACGCTCCCGCCATCCTGCTCCTCGCCTGAGCCCCGCCCGGGTGCCGTCATCAAGCGAACCCGAGCACGCCCGAGATCTCAAACACACTCTCAAAGAGCGTTTTGTCCCGGCGGTGGTGTTTGGTGGATGTTCGTGGACCAGGTCGGCCTGAAATTGCTGGGGCAGAAGTTCTCGCTGAGGCAGGAGTGACGGCAGACATCAAGCGTCGGCCCGTTTCAGTCAGCTCGATCCTGTCTGATCCCAGGGCGCCCCCGATTGACGCCTTTTGCGCCCTGGGGAAGGGGTCTGCCGGACGGTACTACCGAAACATGGAGCGACAACGGCCGTATCCCAGCGACCTGTCCGACGCGCGTTGGCAACTACTGGAACCCACATTCACTGCCTGGCGGGCGGAGCGAAGAGGCAAGGGCCTGGACATCGGACGCCCGCCCGAACATGACCTGCGCCGCATCATGGACGCCATCCTCTATGTCGACCGGACCGGGATTCCATGGCGCTATCTCCCTCACGACTTCCCACCATGGGAGACGGTCTACGGGTACTTCGCTGCCTGGCAAAAGGAAGGCATCTTCGACCAGCTCAACGGACTCCTGCGCCGGTTGGTGCGTGAGGCGGAAGGCCGGGACGCCGAGCCCAGTGCTTGCATACTGGACGCGCAGAGCATCAAGACCTCGGCCAATGTGCCCACGGCCGGCCAGGGCATCGACGCCGGCAAGAAAATCGCAGGTCGCAAGCGTCATATCGGCGTCGACACCCTCGGCCTACTGCTGGCTGTCTGGGTGACCGCGGCGAGCATCTCCGACAACGCCGGCGGCATCCGTCTGCTCTCCCGCATTGCCGCCGCCAACCCTCGCGTGACCAAGGCGTGGACCGATACCGGATACCGCACGAAAGCCATCGACCACGGCGCCCACCTCGGCATCGACGTCGAAGTCGTCCAACGCGACCCCGGCACCAAAGAATTCAAGGTGATCCCCCGACGTTGGGTGGTCGAGCGCACCTTCGGCTGGCTCATGCACCACCGCCGCCTCGCCCGAGACTACGAAACCCACCCCCACCGCTCCGAAGCCATAATCCACATCGCGATGATCGACCTCATAAGCCGACGACTCACCCGCGAATCCACCCTGAACTGGCGCGACACCTGAACCCCGAAGCAAACACCACCGCCGGGACAAAACGCTCTTTCAGACGACACCTGAAATAACCATCACCGCACGACTCCCCTCCGCTACACCGGGCGGAGTAGCCACAATGACTCCCCCCGCAGGATGACCGCGGGTGTGCCATGGGCGATGCTGTGGGCCGTGACAGCTGATCTTCGCCAAGCCGGAGACGGGGGCGCCCAGCCGGCATCCGCTCCGCCGTTGCGCCGGGCCGAGCGCGCGCACCCGCCACGCCGCTCCCGACTGCGGCGGTGGCTGCGGCGCGCCGCACTGGGCTGTGCCGTCATGCTGGTGGTCGTGACAGCGGCCTCGTTCATCTTCAACGCTGTCACGGCCCGACGCGCCGCGCCGCCGCGGGGGCTCAGGTACGTGCAGGCCACCGACATCCGCACGCGCTACCAGACCTGGGGTACGGAGGGCCCACCGGTCGTCCTGGTGCACGGCGCCTTCGAATCCGTGGACACCTGGTCGCGCCTTGCTCCGCTGCTCGCCCACGACCACCGGGTGTACGCGCTCGACCTGACGGGGGACGGATACAGCGAGCGCCATGGCCCGTACACCGTCGACCATTTCACTCGTCAGCTCCTGGGCTTCCTGGACGCCATGCACCTCGGCGGTCCAGGCGAGCGCCCGCTGCTGGTGGGGCACTCCAGCGGAGCCGCCGTGGTCACCGAGGCGGCGTTGCGGGCCCCTGGCCGGCTGGGGGGTGTGATGCTCCTCGACGGCGACGCCCTCGACACCGGTGCCGGACCGCCGCCGGGCTTCAAGTACGTACTGATCGACCCGTACCGCACCAGCCTGCTGCGGCTCGGGCTCGGCGTCGACGCAGTGATCCGCAGTATGTACGACGCACAATGCGGGCCTGCCTGTCCGCGCCTGGACGCCGCCGGTCTGGATCAGTGGCGACGCCCGCTCCGGGTGCCGGGGGCGGAGAACGCACTCTGGAGCATACTGGCCGCGGGTGTGCCGGGTCTGCCCGCAGACCAGGTGGCTGGGCTGGCCGGGGTGCGCCTGCCCAAGTCGGTGGTGTTCGGAGCCCAGGACGACGTGTTCACCCGGCAGACGCCGCAAGAGACCGCCCGCCGTATCGGCGCACCGCCTCCGACACTCATCCCGGGCGCCCGGCACCTGACGATGATCTCCAGCCCCGAGGCGGTCGCGACAGCCGTGGACAGACTCACGGCGGCATCGATCGCGGCATCCCGATGACCCGGCCGCTGCCCCGGTTCCCTTGCCCGCCAACCCTGTTGGCGGGCAAGGGAACCGGGGCAGCGGCCTCACTTGCTCGTCGTGCCCTCACAGGACCGGGTCTTTATGTGCTGAGGAGCGGTTGAAGAACGACCGGTAGCAACGCAGCGCCTCGGGCGGGGTCTCCGCGTCGGCCATTGTCCGCATGACCTCGAGGTTCCGCGGCGACACCGCCGGAAGCCATGCCACGGTGTGGGGCTCACACAGTCATCGCTGCAGGTGGAAACCTGCGTACCGAGCCCTCGGCGGTGGCTGGGATGCTGCACGTCGATCACCTCGCTGCTGTACGCAGCCAACCGTGCGCTGTGTCCGTGCTGGCGGTACTGGGCGCCGGGAGACCGCCAAGGATGCCGAACTGCTGGTGCTGCGGCACGAGAGCGCGGTACTGCGAGGGCAACCGACCAATCCGATCCGCTACGAGTCCGCCAGCCGGTTCTGGTCGGCCGCCCTGTCGTCGCTGATACCCCGCCGCCACTGGGGCAGCGTCTTCCCGGTCACACCAGGGATGCTACTGGCCTGGCATCGAAGGGTGGTCGCCAGAGAGTGGGACTACTCTCGCCGACGCCGACGCCGTAAGTGCCAGCGACCTCATCCGTGCTGGTCAGCCATGTGCGGTGCGGTCATTCGTCCCGGCCGGTCGGCGGTGACATCGGGGACTGACTCGATGATTGCCGGCCCGGCTTCGGTCGGCACCAGGATGATCTGGTGCTGCTGCGACTGCCCTACCTGGGCTTGACGAGCGTGTTCACCTTGATACGGCTCCTACCGATGAGCCACAGCAACAAGGACGCTGAGATCTTGGCTCGGTGCGACCGCGCACCCGACGGCGACATGGGTCACCCAACTCGCCCGAGACATGGTCGGGGAGTCCGCTGAGGTCCTCTTCGAACGCAGCGGACAGGTGGGTTACTGCTCCCGGCCTTCGCGAACGTGGGCGTGGTCGGCACAACGGTGCACGGGTACGGGGCACTCGGCCTCAACGGGTTCCAGACTGGCCTCGTCGGGATGGAACTCCCCCGTGGTGAAGGGAGCTCCGACCCATCAACGCCGTGCAGTCCGGGATGGTCATGGGCACCCCGACCGCTTGGGCAACGAGGAGGAGAAGCAGCGGTGGCTTCCGCCGCTCGCCCGCCTCGACAAACTCGGGGCCTTCTCGCTCGTGATTCTGGTCGACGGCGAGCGCGACGACGAGGCAATACGCGGGGCACCGCCGACGTGCCGCCGCCGCCCGGTCTTCGCCTCTCCGGGGCGAAGACGCAGGGGGTTCGCATTCGAAGGGGTGCGACCCGGGAGGGCGGCACAATTCCGCTGCAACGGGAGGAAACAGCACATATCCATCAGGACGGCCGTGACCCTGTTGCAATGGAATCGTTATCGACCTTTCGGGCGGAAATTACCGAAATGACAAGTCCCACTGGAGGCCCCAGAAGTGGAAGCCGCCCCTGAGAGCCGATGACCATCAGCGGTCGACCCCCACCAGAGAATCTGGCCATTCAGGACATTTCAGCCTCCTGTGCGCCCCAGTCGGCGAAATCCCGGTCTTGACAGGCGTTAACGCGCGACTTCAGACTCTCCGCACGCATTAGTCATTGAGCAATGACAAATGGATTGCACGGTGGCACCCACTGATCGCCCAGACCGGGAGGCAAGATCGTGAGACTCATGACCCGAAGGCGTGTACGAGTCACAACGGGGGTGGCGACGGCGCTGCTCCTGAGCACGGTGGCGGCATGCGCCGGGTCGGGCGGCAGTACGCCGAGCAGTAGCGGCAAGGTTGAGGGCAACCTGCGGGTACTGAGCAACTGGACCGGTAGTGAAGGTGATGCCTTCAAGCAGGTCATCAAGGGTTTTGAGGCCAAGTACCCGTCGGTCAAGGTGCAGGTCGAGACGGTTCCGTTCGAGCAGGGTCAGGCCCTGCTGACGCAGCAGTTCGCTCAGGGCTCGCCGCCGGACGTGTCGGTGGCCTTGCCCGGACTGGTGAGGACGTTCTCCCAGCAGGGGTTGCTGGTGAATCTCGACTCGTCCTGGGACAAGTGGGTCGCCGACGGCGAGTACACCCCGTCCGTGCGGGACATGGCCCAGGGTTCCGACGGGCACACCGACGCCGTGCTGTTCAAGGGCAACGTCAACGCCCTGATCTGGTACGACCCCAAGCAGATGGCCAAGCTCGGCGTGTCGGTACCGCACACGTGGGCGCAGTTCACCTCGGTGCTGAACACGGCCAAGGCCAAGGGCGTCACCCCGTTCGCGGTGGGCGGCAAGGACCAGTGGCCGCTCACGCAGTGGACCGACTCGATCCTGCTGCGGGTGGCAGGGGCGGACGCGTTCAACGACCTGGCGCGCGGCAAGATCGGCTGGGACGACCCGCGGATCGTGAAGTCCTTCCAGGTCTTCGCGGACACAATCCGCTCGTATTTCCCGTCGACATCGTTGTCCAGCAGTTTCACGGACGCCACCTGCGGGCGGGTCGCGGGCAAGTACCTCTTCGAGAACCAGGGCGCCTTCATCAACCTGGTCGACCCCCAGGAATGCGGCACGAAACTGGTGCCGGGCAAGGATCTGTCCTTCTTCGAGATGCCCGCCTACGGCAGCACGCCCGCGCCCCAATTTGTGAGCGGTGACCTGTTCATGGGCGCGAAGGCGTCCAAGAACCCTGCCGCCACGCGCGCGTTGCTGGACTACCTCGCATCGCCTCAGGCCCAGGAGATCTGGGCGAAGATCGGCGGATACGTCGCGCCGAACGCCAAGGTCCCGGCCAGCGCGTACCCCAACGTCAATGACCGCAACGCGGCCGCCCTGTGGCCCAAGAACCCGACCCAGCAAGCCGGTTACGACCTCGACGACTGGATCGGCGGGGAGATCCAGGTCAAGTACGAGCAGGCGCTCACGCAGTTCGTCCGCGACACGAACGTCAACGCCTTCATCTCGAAGATGAAGCAGATCGACACCCGCTCCCACCAGTGAGACGGCGATGATCACTTCCCTCAAGAAGCCACCGCCCGCGAGCGGTCCCGGATCCACCGGTGACCGCCGCGGCGGCGGCCGCACACCCACCGCCCCGGGCGGCACCCGCACAGCGGGAAAGAGGGGCAGCCGCACGGGCTACGCCTTCGTGACCCCGCTGATGGTCGTCTTCGCCCTGTTCTATCTCTGGCCAGTCCTGCAAAGCGTGCTGAGCAGCTTCTTCACCTGGGGCCTGCTGCGGCCGTGGAACCTGTTCGACCGCTCCACCTGGCAGTTCGCGGGCATGGCCAACTACCGGCACACACTGAGCGATCCGGACTTCTGGCACGCCGGCGCCAACTCGCTGCTGTGGCTGATCCTCTTCCCGCTAATGGTGGTGGGGATCTCCCTGGTGGCGGCAGTGGCCATCTGGCACGCCCGGCGCTGGTCGGTCGTGTTCCGCACCGTGTTCGTGCTGCCCATGACGATCTCCCTGGCGGCAGCGGGCGTCATCTGGTCCTTCGTCTACAACCCCGACGCGCACATCGGGGTACTCAACGCCGTCCTCAAGGCCCTGCACCTGCAGGGGACACTGAATATCGGCCCGCTGCACCTGAAGACAACGGGCCAATGGCTCGCCGACCCCGGCACGCTGAATCTGGGCTTCTACGACATCCGCCTGGTCAACGTCTTCGTGATCATCGCGGCGGCCTGGGCATTCGCCGGCTACGGGGTCATCACCTTCAGTGCGGGGCTGGCCTCGTTGCCCCAGGAACTCGTCGACTCCGCGCGCGTCGACGGCTGCGGGCCGCTGCAGGTGGTGCGCCATGTCATCGTGCCGCACCTGCGGCAGCCCATGCGGATCGTCTTCGTCGTCAGCGTGATCTTCGCGCTCCGAACGTTCGACATCGTCTATGTCATGACCTCGGGCGGCCCCGGCACGGACTCCACCGTCCTCGGGCTGCTGCCCTGGCAGGAGGCGTTCGCCTTCCTCACCTCGCCGCAGGCCGGACAGGGCGCCGCCGTCGCGGTGCTGATGTCGGCCGTGCTGATCGTCCTCGGCTTCCCCTACCTGAAGTCGATGCTCCCCCGGAAGGAGTCACGGTGAGGAGGAACCGCTTCACGGTCACCGCGCTCTACGGCTCGCTGACGGCCGCCAGTCTGGTCTGGATGGTGCCCGTCGTCACCGCGCTCGCGATCTCGGTACTGCCGATCGGCCAGACCCGCAGCGGGTGGTGGCACGGCGGTCTGTCGCAGTTGACGCTTGCCAACTACCGGGATGCGTGGAACCAGGGACTGTCGCAGTACGTCGTACCCAGCTTTATCATCACCCTCGGGTCGGTGGCGGTATCCCTCCTGATCGGGGCGCTCGCCTCGTACGCCTTCGCCCGGCTGGAGTTCCGCTTCAAGCGGCTGACCTACTTCCTGTTGCTGACGACGATGATCGTGCCGGTCCAGATCATCCTGATCCCGCTGCTGCCGTGGCTGCGCCTGCTGGGTCTTGCGCAGGGCGACCTGCAGTACCTCGGCATCATCCTGGTCCACACCGCCTTCGGCGCGGGCTGGGCGGTCTTCATGATGTCCGCCTTCTTCGCGGACGTGCCGGAGGAACTGCTCGAGGCGGCCCGACTGGACGGAGCCTCACATCTGAACCAACTCAGGTATGTGGTACTGCCGTTGGCCCTGCCGGGACTGGTGTCGTTCGCGATCATCGATTTCGTCTTCGTGTGGAACGACCTCCTGCTCGGCCTCACGCTGCTCGACCGTGATCATCAGCCCCTCACGGTCGGCCTGGCGAATCTGCAGTCGCCGCATCTGGCGCAGGAGAACCTGGTCTCGGCCGGTTCGATCATGGTGGTCCTTCCACCGCTGCTGCTGTTCATCGCCCTCAACAGGTTCTACGTACGCGGGCTGTTCGCCGGAGGAGTCAAAGGATGAGTGTGCTGGATGTCGTCGCCCTGCAACTGTCGGCAGAACTGGGCGATGTGACGGGCAACGTGGAGCGCCTCTTGGACGCTGTGCGCACACACGGTCCGGGCAGCGACCTGGTGGTGACGCCCGAACTGATCACCACCGGTTACGACCTGGACATGCTCGACGAGCGCGGCGCGGAACTGGCCGAGCCGCTCGACGGCCCCACGGTCTCCGCTGTGGCGAAGGCAGCCGCAGAGGTCGGTACGACCATCGTCCTGGGCCTCTTGGAACGCGACGGCGACGTCCTGTACGACACAGCCGCGGTCATCCTGCCCGACGGGGCGGTGCACCCGTTTCGCAAGACCCACCTCTACCCCGCGGAGCTCACCCGGTTCACAGCCGGCCAGGGCCTCCTCACCGTCGACACGCCCGCCGGCCGACTCGGACCGCTCATCTGCTTCGAGCACGCCTTCCCCGAACTGGCCACGACCCTGGCCCTGGCCGGGACGCAGACGCTCGTCATCCCCTCGGCCGTACCCATCGGCTACGAATACCTGCTGACCCTGCGGACCAGGGCCCGCGCCCAGGACAACCAGATGTTCGCCGTCGCCTGCAACCTCACCGGCGGCGGCTTCACCGGCCACTCCCTGATCGTCGACCCCGCGGGAAACGTGCTGGCCTCGGCGGGAGCGGAGGAGACCGCGCTGCGTGCCCGGCTCGACCTCGACCTGATCGCCAAGGAACGCCACCAGGAGCCGGCACTGGGCATGCGGCAGGTCGACCTGTACCGTCCGGAGGCCGTGGACCGGCTCGGTGTCGTGACGGCGGGTGACCAGTGAGCGGGCAGACCCCAAACGCGGCGGAGGGGGCACTGAGCGCCGGCCTGCCCAAACCGCTCGACCTCGGCAACGGGCTCGTCGCCGGCTCCTTCGGCGGCGACGGATCATGGCTGTCCCTCGGCGCCCCGCACCCGGTTCACGGCTTCGTCGAGATGCTGGCCTCGCCGCCCTTCGACGAGGAGCAGCGCGGCGACCCGGCGGCCGTGCGCCGCTACAGGGAACAGCTCACCCAGGAGCGGTTCGCGTTCTTGCGCCTGGACCTGCCCGACGAGCAGGTGCCCGAGTGCCGCGCCGTTCTGGACGGCGAAGGCCGGCCCGTGTGGCACCGCAGTGGACGCGGGTGGACCTGTTCGGTGACGGCATGGGCCCTACCCGGCCAAGCGGCACTCGCTCAGCGGTACGTGATCGAGGCCACCCCCGATGTGCGTGCGGTGCTGCGATTCGGCGGCCGACTGGACCGCAGCGCGTTGGCAGAGATCACGGAGGTCAATCCGCCCCTCCCTCTCGACGTGCACAGCGACGTGGAGGTGTCGCCCGGCGAACTCACCGTCACTGCACCGGTCCTGACCACCTCGGCCCGCGTGGCAGTGCACGCGACGGCCGGTCGCTGGGTGCCCGATGCCGGCGGCGCCGCGCAGTGGGAGATCACCGCCGACGACGGCGAACCTGTGGAGATCACGGTCACGGTGTCGTTGGCACCTCCCCCCTGGCCGGGCGATGGACTGCGCCCTACCGCCCCCGCGCCGCGGATCACGCAGGCCGATCCACCCGGGACCCTCGAGCACATCGCGGCCGGAGCCGTACGCTACGTGCTGGGCTGCACCGCGCTCGACGTCGGCCACGGAGATCGCACCATTCTCACCGACCACCGACTGCTCCCCTTGAGCTGGACCCGTGACGCCTACTACCAGGCGCTGCTCCTGTTGTGTGCGGCACCCGACGACCACGCCGTCACCGATGTGGTGGCCGGCCATCTGCGGTGGCTGTGGGGCAGAGGACGCACGCCAGGCGCGCCCTGGATGCGCAGCCACCTGCCCGACGGCCGGCCCAAGGACCTGGCCGTGCAGGCCGATCAACAGCTGTATCCCCTCCTCGAACTCGCCGACTACCGGCGCGTCGCGGGCCGGTGGCCCATCAGACCGGACGGCGGCGATGCCGCGCACCAATGGGGCCGACTGATCACCGAGGTCTGGCAGGGACTGCCCCGAGACGGTCACGACGGGCTGCTGGCGGGAGCGGAGAACCCCGCCGACGACCCCAGCGAGCTGCCCTTCGCTCTGTCCACGCAGATCCTGTACTGGCACACGGCCTCGCAACTGGCGCCCTGGTCCTCCGAGTTGGGTCTCGAATCGCTGCATCTGGAGCAGACCGCGCAGAATCTCTCAGGCGCCATCGCGCGGGCCTTCACCTGCGAGGGGCCGTTCGGCCCACAGTGGGCCTACGAGACCGACGGCAACGGCCACCACCGGCTTTACCACGACGCCAACGACTTGCCCACCGCTTTGGCCCCGACTTGGGGCTTTTGTTCCCCCGAGGACGAGCACTGGATCGCCACCATGCGGTTCGCGTTCTCCCCGCACAACGCCGGCCATGTCGCCGGACGCTTCGGGGGGCTGGGATCGGCGCACACCCCAGGGACGTGGACGCTGGGCGACGCACAGGAACTCGCCGTCGCACGGACGATGAGGGACAACGCCCGCGCGAAGGCGGTACTGGAGCGCATCGGCCATGTCGCGGGCGTCGACGGACTGCTTCCGGAGACCTACCGCGCCGACAGCGGGAGGTGGCTGGCCCGCCACTGGTTCGCCTGGCCCGCGGCTGTGTTCGGAATCCTCCACTTTGGTATAACCAAGGGCGGGCACAACGTGTGGCGCGCATGAAAACGAGGAACGGGTGACGGTGATCGACCCCACGCAGCCGCTGCCGGTCTACGTTCAGCTGAAGAACCTGCTGATCCAGGAGATCGTCGGCGGCCGGTACGGCCCCGGTGACCGGCTGCCCACGGAGCAGGAACTCTGCGCCATGTACCGCATCAGCCGCACCCCGGTCAACCGGGCCCTGACCGAGATGGCCGAGGAAGGGATCGTGCTGCGCCAGCGCCGCCACGGTTCCTTCGTCAACCCGAGCTGGGTCCCCCCGAACACCGCCGCGAGCACCCTGAAGGTCGTCGTCCCGGAGGGCTCCTGGGAAGCCACGGTGCGCGCCGCGGCGCCGCCGGAGCTGTCCCTGGACATCGTCCAGGTCGGGTTGTCCGACCTGCGCCAGGTGCTGGTACGCGCCATCGCCGAGGGCCAGGCACCCGACCTGGCGATCATGGACTCGGTATGGGTGCACGAGTTCGCGGCCTCCGGCTTCCTCACCCCGCTGGACGAACTCGACCCCGACTGGGTCGACGACGAGTACGAGAGGGACTTCCTCGAGCCGTTCCGCTCGGCGAACAAGTTCGACGCCCGCCCCGTCGCGGTACAGGCGGAGGCGGACGTCGCCGGCATCTGGTACCGGCGATCCGACCTTGCCGCCGCCGGACACCAACCACCGCAGACCTGGAAAGAACTGGCCGCCCTCGGCCAGACCCTGGCCCAGCGCGGCACGGCCATACCGCTGACGCTGCCCGGCGGCTCCGCCGCCGGCGAAACGGCCACCTACTGCCTGCTGTCGCTGCTCGCCTCCAACGGCGCCGGAGTCCTCGACCACGACGCCGTCACACTCGACACGGCTGCCGCCACGGAATCCCTCGCCTTCCTGCGCGAACTCCTCCACGCGGGCGTCATCTCCGCCGAGTCGGTGAGCTACGAACGCCATGTGCCCATACGCCAACTCGCCCAAGGCCAGGCCAGCATGGCCATAGGAGGCAGCTACGACGCCCCGGCCCTGGCAGCCGCCGCGTCACTCACCACACAAGACCTGCTCGACCAGTTCGGTTTCATCGCAATGCCCGCCGGCCCCCGCGGCCCCGCCGCCACCCTCGCCGGCGGCATGGCCTACGGCATCTTCCGGCAAGCGGCCTCCCCCCGGCAGAGCATGCGCCTCCTGCGCGCCCTCACCTCCATCCAAGCACTCGCCACCATGTCCCAAGACACCTGGCAGCTGGCACCACGCCGCACCGCACTCGAACAGGCCGCCCAGCACTCACCGTTCCTGCACACCACGGGCACCATGCTGCAGCAAGCCGTCGTACGCCCCGCCACACCGCCGTACGCACGCGTCTCCGCACAACTGCACGCACTCCTGGAATCAATCCTCCTCGAACGCCGGGAACCCCACACCGCCGCCGCCCGAACCGCCGACATGATCGGCGCCATCACAGGACTGCCCGTGGCCTGACCCAAACCACCACCCAAGGCCCGCGCAAGCACCCGCTACCTGGCGCTCCCGTCGCCCACCTCTGCGTCGAGGGGCAGGAGATCAAGGACGAGGGCGTCGCGAGGCTCTCCCCCTTCTTCGCTGCAGCCGAGGGCGATCTCGCCGTGGTGGAGCCGCCCCACTCGACGCCGGAGGCTCCCCGGCCGGCCCATCACTTCCCCTTCCGGCACCGCCGCCCCACTGATCATCGAGCTGTTTCGGCTCAACTGCGGCCCTGGGACTCTTGCCACCGTCGTTCCCCGACGCGGCGCCAGACCGATACCGCCTCCTTCACCTTGGTCGACCACCGACGGTGCCTCTACGTCTTTCGTCAAGGTAGGCGTGTGGTTCGGGCTTCGTAGACAGTGCTGGCACTTGCAGCCCATAGTTCGATCTCGTAATATCCGAAATCATGAAGCCCGAATCCGTGTCATCTGAACGGTCGGTGCTGCTGACCTTGCAGCGCGCGACCCACGCCACCTTGCAGCTGATCGCCGCCGAACTCGTCGACCTCGACCTGACCGCCTCCGAGATCAACGCGCTGGCCAACCTCGCCGACGGCCAGGGCCGCACCGTGTCCCAACTGGGCGCCGCCATCGGCATTCGCCCCACGACACTGACCAGCGTGTTGGACCGGTTGGAACGACGCGGTCACATCACCCGCGGCACGCGCGCCAACGACCGCCGCTCGGTGCTCATCGAACTCACCGAGTCCGGGCGTGCAGCGGCAGCCCTGATCAAGCAGACGCTCGCTGATCTTGAGAGCCGCGCGCTGGACGGCCTGCCTGCCGAGGCGATCGCCGGCTTCTACGCCGTTCTGGATGCGTTGATCAAGGAGGGGGCATGATCACAAACGGCCAGGGCCCCAAGGAAGAGTATTCACCGTTCCCGGAGCTGATGGCAGAGGTGATGGCCGCCGCCGAGCAGTTCGGGCACCGCCAGCACGTCCACCTGACCTGGCTGGCCGTACGGCGCTACGGCACCCACGCAGCAGTGGATCTGGTCAGCGATGGTATCCAGCGCACCGCCCGCTACGCAGGCGCCCCGCAGAAGTACAACGCCACCGTCAGCCGCGCCTGGGTGGAGCTGGTGGGCCACCATGCGGGCCAGTCCGACACAGCAGACTTCGACGCATTCGTCGACCAGCACCCCGCGCTGTTCGACAAGAAGCTGCTCACTCGCTTCTACCGGCCCTCAACATTGGCCGACACCCCGGCCAGGACCGGCTGGGTCGAGCCCGACCTCGCACCCTTTCCGTGGCAAACACGCCGACCGTTCTAGGTCCGAGGACGCGCATGCATCGCGAGGCGGTTCGCAGGGGAGCTGCCCTCACCGAGGCCAGTCTTTGAAGGCTCCCCTCCCTGAAGGGAGGGGATTCTCCACCCTCCAGGGTTGAGCGGGGATGTACGGCTCAGGCCGCCACCGGAGCCAGCGGCTCAGGTGGTCTTACGCCCTCGACACCGTCCGGGTTCCAACCTGCCCGGACCAGCATCACGCGGGCGGAGTTCTTGTCCCTGGGGGACACGGCTGCGCACACGGTGCAGGCATACGTTCTCATCGAGAGAGGGAGTGCGTGCTTGGTTCTCGCCCCGCACGTTGCGCAGTCCATCGTGGTGTGCGCCGGGTGCACCAGACGGACGTCCCGTGCGTGCTTGCGGCCCATCTCGACCAGGGCACGCTTCGTCGCCGCGATGGCCGCGTCGGCCGCCTTGCGGGCCATCGTGGTCTTCGCGAGGAACTTCGGGCGGAAGTCCTCCACCGCCACTCCGTCATGATCGCGCATGACGGACTTGGCCCACTTGCGGCCGGTGTCCTCCCGCTGCCGCGCGATCTTCCTGTGCAGCTTCGCTGCCTGTGCCTGCGCCTTCCGGTAGCCGGTGGATGCACGCTGTCCTTTCGGTCGCCGGCGCCGGGCCATCATCCGCTGGTACTTCGCGAGCCGCTGAGCGGACCGCTTGCCGTGTTCGGCATGCGGAAGGTCGTAGGCGTCGTCCGTGGTGGTCGCGGTCTCCTTCACACCCCAGTCCACGCCCAGGACGTGGCCGGTCTCCACAAGCGGCTCGACCTGGGCCGGGGCGACGAAGGAGGCGTACCAATGTCCGAGCGTGTCCTGGTACACGCGCACGCTCGACGGGTCGGCCGGAAGAGCCCGCGACCACACCACGCTCAGCACGATCTGGCCCGCAAGGTGCAGGCGGCCCTCCTTGAGGCGGAAACCGCGCCGGGTGTAGTTCAGCGACGGTCGGCTGTCACGCTTGCGCTTGAGGCGGGGCATCCCCGCCCGGCGGTGCTGCGCAAGCCCGTCCTTGATGTCCTTCAGCGCCTTCGCCCTCGACCTGGCGAAGTCCCGGATCACCTGCTGCTGCGGCACCGAGGCACCCTCGGCCAGCCACGGCATCACCCCGCGGGCGTCGGTCAGCATCCTGTCCAGCTGCGCCGGACCACACGTCAACTTCTCGCCGCCCGCTCTGCTCTGCGCGTGGGCCTGCCGGGACTTGGCCACGCATTCGTTCCAGATCCAGCGGCAGCGATCCCACTCGGCTTCGAGTGCGCGCCGGGCTGTCTTCGACAGGCGTACACGGAAGGTGTACCGGGCATGCCCGGTGTCCTTCGTGGTCGCTTCTGTCGTCATGCATCCGAACCTACCTGGGAGGACTGACAGTTGAGAGTTCTTGACCGTTGTGGGCGGCATCACGGCCGTGCGGAGTGGACGCCGGATCGCCCTGACGGCGATCCGGCTGTCCCTGCCCTGCTCCGCAGGAGTCCGATTCCTCCCCGGCCTGAAGGCCGGGGCATCCTCGGAGAAAGCCGGTGAAGGCGATCACCAGCCGGCTCATGTACGGGGCAGCCGTGACCGCCCCAGTCCTCGCAGCGGTGCCGGCGCGGGCACCGCGCTCACCTACCCTTTGGTGTCCGCCGGCTGCTCGGCCTGCGGTGCCGGGGGCTTTGGACGTCGGGATCAACCGTCCTCGGCGCCGGCCTGTCACGGGGTGCTCGCCCGGGAGGGCCAGGTCGGCTGTTCCCGCCGCAAAAAAATCGTCCCGGCTCCTGGAGGGGAGCCGGGACGTCTTGCGTCAGTTCACTTCACCTGTGCGTGCCAGGCTCAGGAAGCCGGTTTGAGGGTGAAGTTGTGCCTGGTCGTCAAGCCATCGGTGATTTTTGCGGTCGCGGTGGTGGATTTGAAGCCGCTCTTGGCGGCGAGGACGGTCGCCGGACGTCCGCTGACGGGGAGCCAGAGGCTGTACATGCCTTCCTGGGTCGTGGCAATGGTGTAGCTCTTGGCGCCGGAGCGGATCTTGACTGTCGCCCCGGCCAGCGGGACGTGCTGTCCGTGGCCGTCCGGGCCGAGCACGGTGCCCGCGATCCTGCCCCAGTTCCCGGCCGGGCCCACGTGCATGGTGACCGGAACAGACAGCACCGGGTACGGGGTGTCGGCGCTGAGCGACAGGGCCGCGGTGTAGTCGCCGGGGGTGACGATTCCCGGTGCTCCGGCGTTCACGGTGACCGTCACCGTGGTGCTCCGGCCAGGTGCGATGGTCACCGACTTGGGAGTCTCGGAGAGCCAGTCGACGTTGGTCGGAGACGAGTTGCGGTTGTAGCCGGGCAGCAGGGACACGTTGCTGATCGACGGAGCGAGTATCTGGTTGCTGGACAGGCCGCCGGCCACGTAGAACCCGGCCGCCCCTGCGCCGCGGTACACGGTGAGGTTGGCGTTGGGCAGCGCGGTCCAGGCGTTGGCGGCGGGGCTGTAGGCGTAGGTCTGGTTGGTCAGCGTCGGGCGGAGCCCACCGCCGCTGATCACGCCGCCGGAGACGAGCAGCTGCCCGTTGGCGGCGCTGTAGGCGGCGCCCCAGGTGGTGTTCGGCAGATCGGCGATCGGTGACCAGCTGTTGATTCCCGGGTCGTAGACGTAGGCGTGCTTGATGGGGTGGTCGCTGTAGTCGCCGGAGATGCCGCCGGCGCAGTAGAGCTTGCCCGCGATGGCCCCGCAGGAGGTCCAGGTGACCGGCTCGGGGTACGGAGCGGCCTTGGACCAGCTGTCGGTGTGCGGGTCGTACACCTGGACGTCGGTGACGCCGGCGCAGGACAGGGCGTAGCAGCCGCCGACCGTGTACAGCTTGTCGTTCAGCACCGCGCTGCCGGAGGCCGCGTATGCGGTGGGCATGTCGGCGCCGACGGACCACCGGTCGGTGCGCGGGTTGTAGATCTCCAGCTTGCGGTCGACACCGCTCGGGCCGCCCCAGCCGCCAGCCACGTAGAGCTTGCCCCCGATGAAGCCGTGGGCGGGTGCTTCTCGAGGATCGGTGGCGGAGGCCAGCTGGAACCAGGCGCCGGTGGCGGGGTTGTAGGAGTACAGCGAGCTGACGTCGCCTACGGCAAACCCAGCCCAGCCGAATCCGGTGTAGAGCCGGCCGTCATAGAAGTCGGCCACATTGCTGGAGAGCGCCGTGGGTAGATCGGCCGAGGTCTGCCAGGCCGTCCCGGCCACCGTGGTCCGCGTCCCGGTGGGGACGCGCGCGGCCGTGGTGCTCGTCGCGCCCGCACCACCGCGTGCCGCCAGGGCCTTCATCGGCAGGGGCGAGAAGGTCCCCGCGAGGCGGTTGAGCGGTGCGCCGCCTCGCGACAGCTGTGGCAGCAGCGCGGGATGCTCGGCGAGCTTCAGGGTGGCCGGGGCGCTGCCTTCGTTGCGGACGATCAGCTTCGCGGACTTCTTGCCGCCAGTGGCGACGGCGATGTCGATGGATGACTGGTTGACGGTGAGTCGGCCTGCCTTCAGCTTGAAGTTGTGCCAGGCCACGCCGTTGGCGGCGACGTCGACCGGCTGTGTTCCGGTGGCGAAGTAGGGCTTGACCGCCGAGAATTGGTGCTTGCCGGTGGCCGAGGAGAACATCCAGTAGAAGCCGTCCGGCAGGTTCGGGTCGGTCGGCGTGGCGGAGGTGAGCGCCGACTCAGCCGGAGCGCTCTTGCTGGTCACCCGTGCACCGTTGACGGGGGCGCCGGTGTTGGCGTCGGCGATGGTGCCGGCCACCAGGCCTCCGGGGACCGGGTCGTAGCTGCGGTTGCCGACGAAGATGTTGTCAAGCTCCCACCAAAAGTCGCTCTGGGCGACGTAGCGGAAGCGCAGCTGGACGTTGGACTTGCCGGCGTACTGCGCAAGCGGCACCTTGAAGTGGTGTGCTGCTCCCCACAGGTTGCCCTTCCAAACGTTGGTCCAGGTCTGGCCACCATCGGTGGTCGCGTCGATCATGTCCTGGTCGGTGCCGGGCTGACGGCTGAGCTGGTCGGTGTCGAATTCGACCTGCGGGGTGGCATCCTTGCTCAGGTCGTAGACCGGGCTGATCAGTTGCGAATCCTGCGAGGCCGAGGAGCCCGCGAGGTAGCTGTCGACGATGGCGAAGCCGCCGGTGCCGCCGGTCAGGTTGCCGCGGTGGCCGGGGTCGTTGAAGCTCCAGCCGCCGCTGGTGCCGGGGGCGTTGGCCACACTCCAGCCGGACGGGGCCGCGGTGGTCGAGTCGAAGGTCTGCGTCCCCCCGACGTGGTGGACCGCGTAGCCCGGTGCGGTCTCAGCCACCCGGTCCACGGAGAGGGCGAACGGGACGGTCTGGTCAGAGCTCGCCACCGTGACCGTCTTGTGCGCCTGCTCGTAGCCGGGGTAGGCGGCGCTGACGGTCAGGGTGTAGTCGTGTCCCTGCGGAAGGTCGAGGCTGAACTTGCCGGTGGCGGGGTCGGTGAACACCGGGCCGCCGGGCACACCGCTAGCGGTGATCTTCGCGTACAGCGGCCAGTGGTGTCCGCTGCCGTCGGTGACGGTGCCGCTCACGGTGTGCCTGGGCACGGGGGCGAGCGTGAAGTTCTCACTCACCTTGGCACCGTCGGCGACCGTCACCCCGTTGACGACCGAGCTGGCGAACCCGTATCCGGATGCGGTGAGGGTGTAGGTGCCGGTCGGCACGTCGAGCGAGTAGGCGCCGCTGGAGTCGGTGGTGGCGCTGAGCCCGTCGGCCGAGACGGTGGCTCCGGCGACCGGGCCGCCGGTGGTGCTGGTGACCGTGCCGGAGACCACCCCGTGCGGGCCGCTGGTGAACGCGGCGACGCCGTTCGGGGAGCCGAGGCCGGTGGGGCCGTCGTAACCGGTACCGGCAGTGCACAGGTACTCCGGTGAGCAACCGCCATTGCTCCCCGCGGTCACGTCGTTGAGCGCGGCCGGGTGCTGGTAGGGGTAGGAGTTGGGGTATGTCCCCGGGGCCGGGCTGCCGGCCACCGCGTAGGTCGACGCGATGATGGGCGCGCTGGCGCTGGTGCCGCCGTAGACCGCCCAGCCGGTGCCACCGTAGGTCTGGTACACCGCGACGCCGGTGGCCGGGTCGGCCACGGCGGAGACGTCCGCGACGGAACGGTTCGCACAGCCGGTGTCGTGCTGGAAGGCCGGCTTGGACTCGTACTGCGAGCAACCCGATCCGGTGCCGCCCCAGACCGACTCGGACCAGCCGCGGGCGTTGCCGGAGTCCTTGACCAGGGACGTGCCGCCCACGGAAGTCACGTACTGCGAGGCGGCCGGGTAGGAGACGCCATAGCCACTGTCACCGGCGGAGGCGACGATCGCGACACCCGGATGGTTGTAGTGAACGTCCGACGTGGTGGTCTCGGACGGGTCTTCGCCGCTTTCTTCCTCGTCGTACTGCGTGCCGTAGGAGTTGGAGACGTACTTGGCGCCCAGCGCCACGGCCTCGTCGACGGCCGCGCCGAGGTCATCGCCGTTGGGGTTGTCCGCCTCGACCAGAAGGATCTTCGCGTCGGGCGCGGCGGCGGACACCATGTCGAGGTCGAGCGAGATCTCGCCTGCCCAGCCCTGGTCGGGCGCCGGGTAGTCGGTGCCGCCGCGTTGGGACACCTTGGTGAAGCAGCCATTGGCGGTCGTGCAGGGCGGCAGCCCGTACTTGTCGCGGTAGGCGGCGAGGTCCGCCTCCGCGTTGGGGTCGTCCATGGCGTCGACGATGGCGATCGTACGGCCGCCACCACCCGACGCCGGCAGGTTGTAGGCACCCTGCAGGTCCGCCGGTCCAAAGCCGGGTGGCATGACGTCGGCAGCCAAGCGAGCGGGGGCCCGCTTGTCCGTGCGACGCAGCGCGAAACAGCTGTAGTCACCCGGCTTGGGGGCGGCGCACACCCGCTCCGCCGGCACCGAGGACGGGGCCGCAGCGCCGGCTGTGACACCTGCCTGGGCATGGTGTGTCAGCGTGGCTGCCTGGGCCGGGACTTCAAGGCCGATGACCGCCAGGGGTACGGCGATCAGTGCGGCTGCACGGACGAAGGGGTCCCACCGTCTTGGACCCCATCGCTTCGAACTGCCCAATTTCGGACTCCTGTGTTGGTAACCGTGTCCGACTGGCCTGTCTGTGTCAGCAGCGGATCGGTCCAGCGTGCTGCTCAACTGTTTGAGGGTCAGCAGGCCAGCGCTTCCTGAACGCGAAGGATCCCAACGGCTGTGAACGGCGAACATGGTCGCGACGCGGCGGATGATCGCCATGTGGCCAGGATTCGCCAGTGCCGGTACGTTGACACACCGGTCACTGGCGTTACGTCACCTCGATCTTGCATGAGGGTCCGTCAGCCTGCTGACGGACCCGTTCACGCGGTCGGGTAGCGGGAGCACATTGCTGTGCTCCCGCCCCCTCAGAACCGTGCGTGCCCGTCGTCCGAGCACACGGCTCAAGCAGGCCCTATGTGGCCTCGTTGGCAGATGGCAGTGCTGTCCGACCGCCGGTGCTGGTATCGAGCCAGCGGTGGCAGTGGGTGTGGATCAAGCGGAAGGAGAGGATCTCGCCCGGCGTGCTGCGACCTGGGGCGGCGGTGATCGCGTTCTTGCGGACCGCCTGTCGGGTCACCTTGAGCCACTGTTCCCATTCGGACGGGCTTTGTGGCTCGTGGTCGGCGTGCAACAAGAGCCCGTTGCAGAGCGGACATCGGCCGTGCTGCTTCTGAAGCAGACGCAGCCCGTTCGGACTCAGCGGAGGCTTCTTGTTGCGCCGTCGTACAGCCCAGTACTCGGTCAGAGCGGGGTCATCCACCGACGCCCCGCCGGTGACCATCTGGTGCCGGACAATCTTGGTCCAGGCGAACTTGGTGAGATAGGCGCCGGTCTCCCGGTCTCCAAAGACCCACCGGTCTTGCCTTGTCCGGTTGAACCGACCGAAATACCGGGACGCCACCCAGTGCCTCGACTTCTTCGGGTGGCTGTACTTGGCCCACTTGTAGGTGAGCTTCCACATGTGGAAGTCCAGCGAGGCGAATGCCTCGCTGGACACCACGCCCCGGTAGTAGGCGGCCCAGCCCCGGATGATCGGGTTGAGCTTGGCAATCACCGCTGCGGCGTTGAGCCCTCGCAGGTTCAATACCTCGGCGGTGAGCCGGTCCCGGATCCGTTGCAAGGCCGCCTTGCTCGGTTTGATCAGCAGTTTTCCGCGGTAGCGGCGGACGTTGAATCCCAGGAAGTCATAGCCGTCGTCGAGGTGCGCGATGCGCGTCTTGCCCTCGTTGAAGACCAGGCCTCTGGGCGCCAGCCACGCGGTGAGCCGGTCCTTAACCAGTTCCGCCTCCTCACGGCTGTGGCAGAGAGCCACAAGATCGTCGGCGTATCTGATCAGGATCGGCGAGCCCGCCTCCGTCTCCCCGGCATGGGCGCCGGTTTGCCGATAGCGGACCCCTGCCGCCCCCTCCATCCCATGAAGGGCCACGTTCATCAACAGGGGTGAGATGATCCCGCCTTGCGGGGTCCCCTCGACCGTCTGGGCGGATCTTCCCTGGTCGACCACCCCGGCCTTGAGCCACTGCTCGACCAGTCCCCGGGCGGGGAACTGACCGATCCGGGTCAGAAGCCGATCATGATCGATCCGGTCGAATGCCGCCGTCAGATCGGCGTCCAGCACCCACTGCCGTTTGGGGTCCTTGCCCTTCACGGTCTGGAAGATGGCCTGGATCGCGTCGTGACAGCCACGGCCGGGCCGAAACCCATAGGATCGCGGCTCGAAGCGTGCCTCCCACTCGGGTTCGAGTGCGCTGAGGACCAGGGCCTCAAGACACCGGTCCAAGATCACGGGAATGCCGAGCGGCCTTTGACGTCCGTTCGCCTTCGGTACGAACACCCGCCTGACGGGCTTGGGCTTCCACGCAGTGGCCTTGTGCTGCATCCAGTCGGCCAGCTCGGCCTTTCCTTGGGGCAGCAGCACGACCATCTTGTCGATGCCCGCCGTCTTGCGGCCAGCATTGACCTCCGTGACCCGCCGCACGCTCAGCAGCGTGCTGGCGCGGGAACGGAGCATCAGTTTCTGCAGATTGCGGACCCGCTTGAGGTCCCCTGCCTGCGACGCCGTGAAGATCCTCTGTCTCAACCGCCGTACTTGCTCCTCCGCTGTCTGCCAATCGATCGACAGCCAGTCGGTGGAGGTGTCCTCCGGTCCGTTCACCGCGGCCTCGCCGCCCACGGCGGAGTCCGTCGTGGGCATCGGTGATGCCATGGTGTCCAACTTGCCCTTCGGTTCCAGCGCTGATGGTCATCGGTTCCTCACAGGCCCACCTGACCCACGTCAGCACCCTTTCGAGTCCGGGCAGCCGCCCGTATCCGGCCAGTTATGCGGGGCGATCGGCGGAGGCGCCGATCACCAGCCCCGGTTTCCTGCTGCCTTTCGGCTGCCGGCCTTGGCTTCTTGGGTCATCCTGTGCCCGCTGGGGAGTTGGGCCTTCCTTACGGTCGGCTTACCGCAGACAGCTGCCTCCGGACCCCATCGGGGTTGTCACGTTCCACACGAGCGAGATACGACCGGGTTGGGTGCCCCCTCGACTCCGGGACGGCGATGCTCTCCCGGCTGGTAAAGAATCCCCAACCGGCGCCTGCCGCTTCTCAACGGCCAGTCCTGCACCCCGCTGGAGCATCCCATCGGCGGGGCTAAAGATCACGAAGCATCATCAGGGGTTCAGTCGCCTTCACCCGTCCGGTCT
The DNA here is from genome assembly GCF_050936285.1 of Streptomyces sp. CA-106110. Classification (NCBI taxonomy): domain Bacteria; kingdom Bacillati; phylum Actinomycetota; class Actinomycetes; order Kitasatosporales; family Streptomycetaceae; genus Streptomyces; species Streptomyces sp. CA-106110. Next base: position 617,452 of record NZ_JBNJNB010000001.1, read on the forward strand.
TCCCCTTGCCTGTGGCCTCCGGATGGAACGGAGGCCCTTGGGCTTCTCCCCCCGAGCTCCGCACCGAGCCGTTACCGGCAACGCACGTCGGGGTGGGGACAGGCCCTGAGCACTGGCCCGGAACTACGCTGTCGACATCAGTCGGTCCTCCCACCAGCGAGTTCGCTCGTCTCGTGCGGCCTCGTGTCGCACCTCCTTCTTCTTCGTGTCGACGCTGATCACCGGCTGGCCAGCACCCATGTGCTCCATGGCCCGCTCATTGATGTAGCGAACTGGGCGTCACGGTCCGGGTGCTGCTTTGCCTTCGATGGTCCTGGCGCCGACCTGCAGACTGAAGCCCTCCTCACGCAGCAGGTCCCCGACCGTGTCCGAGCCTGTCCTGTGTCCCTGACGGGTGAACTCGGCGATGAGGCTCCTGGTCGACTTCACCGTCCAACGCAGTGGCGACATCGGTCGCCCCGCTCGTCAGGTTCCACCAGTGCCGGCAGGGCGGGCCGCAGTCCCTGATCAAGGTCCACGGCCTTCTTCCGACCACCACAGACCATGCGTACCCGACCAGAGGCTCCTCGCAAGCCTCCAATTCGTCCACGCCCTTCGGACCGTTGTCTCGCTGACATGGGCCGCCCGCGCGGCCGCCCGTATACCGCCGTGGCCCAGGATCCAGGCCTCGGCCCCATCATCGGCCTCGCCCGCACCCGCGCACCGACCCCACCGACGGCTTTGAACGCCGAGACCGACAGCCGCCGGCAACGCAGCCGATGACCGCCTGCGCGGGCGCATTGCTTTCGCCGAGCGGGTGGAGGCTACGGTCGCGGCAGGTCACACCGTTGTGCGCGGCTGATCACTTCCAGCAGGCGAAGGACTGCGGCGTCGGCGTCGGGCCGGTGTATGGCGAACACTGTGGTCTCCAGATACGGAGATGACCCTCGCACCGGAACAAAGACGATCCCGGGGACGCCGAAATCCCGCAAACCTTCGGACAGGAGACTCACGCACAGTCCGGAGGCGACGTAGCTGAGGAGGCCGCTGAGGTCGTCGGCCGCGGCACGTCTGCGGGGAGTGAACCCTGCGTGGTGGCAGGCGAGCTGGACTTGTTCGGCCAGCGCGGGAAGGACCGTCGCGTTTGGAAGAACGAAGTCTTGGTCGCGCAGAGCCTCCAATCCGATCTCGTCGGCCTCGGCCAGCGGGTGATCCTGCGGCAGAGCTGCGGTGAGGCGCTCGACGGCGAAGACTTCGCTGGCCAGATCACCGGACAGGGGAGAGGTGTCGCGCAGGTACCCCAGGTCCAGCGTGCCGGAGCGCACCTTCTCGGCGATGGCGACCGGGGAGTTCTGGTGCAGGTGCACCCGCAGTCCGGGCAGCTCCTCAGCTACCGCCCGCAGCAGCCTGGGCACGTAGAGGTGGCTGAGGATGGTCACGTAGCCCACATGGATGTCCCCTTCCAGGCCGCTGGCAACCCGTCGCACCCGCTCGATAGCCGCCTCCTGCGCATCGAGGAGCCGCCGCGCATCCACAACAAAAGCCGCACCTGCCGACGTCAGACGAACGCCTCCCGGGCCCCGCTCGAACAGGCGCACATCCAGACCGCGCTCCAGGCGCTGTATCGACTGGCTCAGCGGCGGCTGGCTCATGCCAAGACGCTCGGCTGCACGCCCGAAATGCTTCTCGTCAGCCACGACCAAAAACTGCTCCAACAGGCGCCTGGTCAGAGAGATACTATTGATCATATCGACCATGCCACAATCATATATTGGACAGGATGGTCTCCTTGGTGTCGACTGGTCCGGCACTCGCAACTCACCGAGCGGAGAGCCGGTGACCTGCATAAACGCCCCACCAGTCGACCCGGGAAGATCAATATGAGCGGTACAACCGGAAAATCATCATCTGTGAGCATCAGCGAGGAGTCGCCGGCGTATTGGCGAGTTTTGTTCGACAACCCGCCCCTCAACGTGGTCGACCAAACCGTCTTCGAGGGCCTGCAGGACCTGCTCGCGCGGATGGACGCCAGCCCGGACCTACGCGTCATCGTCTTTGAGAGCGCAAGCCTCGACTTCTACCTCGCCCACTCCGACATGTCCGGCACGTCACGGGACTACACCAACAGTGCCGGCCCTTCCGGCATGAATGTCCTTATGGACACCCTCGTCCGCCTCACCAAGTCCCCCGTGGTGAGCATCGCGAAGATCCGCGGCCGCGTCCGTGGCTTGGGCAGCGAATTCGTCCTCGCCTGCGACATGCGCTTCGCCTCCCGCGAGAACGCCCTCCTCGGCCAGCCCGAGGTCGGCGCGGGAGTCATCCCCGGTGCTGGCGGCACCGAGCGACTTCCCCTGCTGACCGGCCGAGGCCGCGCGCTGGAAATCATCCTCAGCGCGGACGACTTCGACGCCGACACCGCCGAACGCTACGGCTGGGTCAACCGGTCCCTTCCCGACAATGAACTGGACGGCTTCGTCGACACCCTCGCCCGGCGCCTCGCCTCCTTCGACCGGCGCCCGATCGAGACAGCGAAGAACCTCGTCAACCAGGTCTCCCTGCCGACCCTTGACAGGCTCCTCGAAGCCCGCGACGCCTTCTACGGCACCCTTGACTGGCCCGAAACCCAGCAGCGAGTCACCGCTCTGTTCAAGCGCGGGATGCAGCAGGAAAGCGACCTGGAGAACAGATTCGGCGCACACCTGCCCAACCTGCTCGACAACGACCCCGACGACGTGTAATCAGCCGGCTCCTGTCGCCGGCCCACAGCCCGCCCGGACCGATCCGGACAGATTGCTGTGGCATCCCTCAGCAACACCTGACGCCGCCCACGGTCACAGTGACCATGGGTTCGCCTCCGCCGACGTCGCCAAGCCTTGCCCCGACGCGGCGATCTGGGGCAGCCACATCATCGTGCCGGGCGTGATTGCACCAGCGCCCCTGGAATTGAACTCGCCCGGGTGCTGACCGCTCCCGGTGTCGCGGTCGTCGGCAGAGACCATCCGGACCGCAAGGCCCGCCGGATGCGCGGCCCGCCCGATCCGATCGACGCCTGTGCCGCCACGACAGCAGTGCCGTCCGGGCGAGCCACCATGCCCCGAAAGGCCGCGATCGTGTCGTCGTGGCCGTCCAGCCGCCGGCCGATCGTCATCGCCAACGTGGCCGGACTCGCCTCGGGATCGCGTACTTCGCGGGCTTCCTCGGGGTGACCTCGCTCGTCGAAACCCCTCGCGCGGCGTCCGGCTACGGCTTCGGCGCATCGGTGCTCAGCACCAGCCTCGTCTACTTGCTGCCCGGTGCTCTGTCCGGCCTGGTGACATCCCCGCTGGGCGGAGACCTCGTGGCGCGGCTCGGCCCACGGGCGACCCTCGTCCTTGCCATGCTGCTGGCCGCGGTCGCGTTCACGGCGCTCGCCTTCTTCTATGACCACCCCTGGGAGGTCATCCTTGCAACTGTGGGCATCTTCGCCGCAGTAGTCTTCGGATATGCCGCTCTCCCCGCGCTGCTCAGCGAACACGTCAGCCGGGCAGACACTGGCGTAGTCAACAACGTCAACTCCGTCGCACGAACGGTGGGCACCGCACTCGCCACCCTCTCGAACATGCGAGCCCGGCGCAGGTCGGGAGCGGTGTTACTCCCGTCGGACACTTCGCAGATCAAGGCCTGTCCTGCCGGATCAGACGCAATTGCACGGGGCCCCGCTGTAGCGGATGGCGTTGGTCACCAGCCCACTGACGACGATCTCCGTGTTGAACGTCGATTCGTGCAGGTCCCAGGCGGGCGGCGGGGCCAAGGCAGCCGCATCCACTGACAGTCGTCCCAGCGTGCGGAGAAACGATCCGCGGGCGAGGCTGGGGGTATGACTGAGCGCCGCGTGACCGTGGACGCGCCCGCCGAGAGCGGAGGCCGGTGCGTTCACGTCGATGACGAGGTCCTGGGTGTGGCGTACAGCCTCCGGGATCTGAGCGTGTTCCTGCAGCGCGCCGGCGCGGAGGACCTGGACGAGGTTGACGTGGCTGACTCGCCCTTGATCGAGTGGTACGGAGGCGGCCCCGAGGTGTGGCCGAGGGCGCGGTGATCTGCTCGGTCCTTCCGCGCGGCAGCTGGCGGGCGTAGCGTCGGGCGTACCCCGCGAGGGGCGCTCTTCGAGGCGCTGGCCCGCCAGCCCCCGTACCCGTGGAGCTGGCGGGCAGCTGTGTGTCTGGGCGCACATCCGTCCGGTCCCTAGGCGGACGGGTCATCCGTCTTGGCGTCGCGAACAGCCTGCCGCCCCCGGCGCTTTGCTCGCGTGCCGTTGCCGGGCTTGACCTGAGCCTCCCAGTCGGGTTCGGGTCCGGGATCCTTCGCGGGCACCTTCGTCACCTTCAGACCGGCCGCCCGGCCGCGAGTGTGCTGCCCGGTGTCGCACGTCAGCAGCCGCATCTCGCGAGCGGCGAGAGCCTGAACAGTGGCGGGCTCCCCGTTCAAGTCGGCGAGGCGCCGGATGCCGAAGCGTGGAGCCGGCGAGGGTGCGGCGTCAGCCGTGGTCCTTCCAGTCCGGTGCGAAAAGGCGGGCGCCGCTGACGACGGTGTCCCCGGCTCTTGTGGCCCGCACGTACATGTTGAGCTCCTCTGGCCCCGGACCACCGTCGCAGTAGACCAGCCAGCCCAGATCGCGGTCCTCGATGTACTGGATCACCTCTGCGTCGACCTCGGAGACCGTCCGGCCGATCAGCCGGATACCGTCCAAGTCGACCTGGGGCCTCGTGCGCCCGTGCACGGTCACGGCCGCCAAGGTGGGAATGCCTTGCGAGTCCCAGTAGTGGGCGGTCACCCCGGCCTCGCCGAAGTGTTCCTCCCTCAGGTACCACTGTCCGGCACCATGTCCCGACCACTGGTGCCACCCCCGGTGGGCGGCCGGCGCTTCGCCGTCCAGCGCGGCGGCCACCTGGTGCGTGCGTTCAGTTGGCCCGTTGAGCATGTTGGCCGCCGAGCCGGTGCAGCCGTATGCCCGCGAGGCCCTCCTCGTGTTGGCGTGGCCGCGAGGCATTGTCATCGCACGTCCGGCTCAATCGCAGCTGTCCGCCTTCCGTCACGTCGCAGACAGACTCCACGCCCCGGCGGAGCGCACCTGGTAGTAGCCGCGGCCCGGCCACTGGAACGTATGCTCCCCGGCGCGGCCCTCGGCCACCGTCACCCCGAAGGCGAGGCGGTCGTCCAGCGCCTCCAACTGGATCAGGCTCGGGCCCGCGTAGTGCAGGGCGCCTGGGCCAGGTTCCCCTCGGTAGTGGACGACATCCGATCCGGTCCCGTTGATCTCGTCGTGGAAGCGCGGAACTTCTCGCAGCGGTGCCGCAGTCGCGGTCCATGTCTCCCGGTCGCCAGCGGCAAACACTCGGAAGGCAATCACCTTGTTCCCCTCCGGCAGCGGAATCCGCGCGGTGATGGGGGTGCCGTCGCCGGACAGCCGGTAGAGGCGTGAGGAGCGCCCCTTCCTGCCCTCGAAGCGCAGGTGGACACGTGTCTGCCCGTTGGTCGAGAAGACCATCACGGCCGGACGGTATGACGGCATTGCCAGTTGATGCGTTTGCTCACCGCTACCGCCCTTCCCGCTGACCTGCGGCTGGGGGGCACGCACCGGCGGCGTCGTACGAGGCTTGGACCCGCGCGGCTGTACGCGGACCCTGCTTTCCTGACCCGGCTGCGGAGTGACTGGGCTCCGACTCTCCGCCAGGCGGACCGCGTCCGCTGCGCACACGGCGATGTTGCGGGCGACACCCCCGGGAGGCGCCCAGCTGACCTGCTTGCTGGCCTGGCCGTGCCGAGCGTCGAAAAAGCACAGCGACATGTGCTCTGGCGGTCGTCGGCCGGCGAGCAGTGCGTCCAGACAGGCCAGCGCGTGCCTGCCCTCGTCCAGTGCGCGCAGGGCGTCGAGTGTGTCCGCCCGCGTCCGGGCGCCGGTGAAGTCCCGCTTCGCCTCCTCGTATGCGTCAAGGGCGCGCGCCAGTTCGGCTCGCATCTCATCGGTGGCACCGGGCCGGCCGGGGCTGAAGGAATGGACGTCCAGAGCCTCGCCGAAAGCGGTGATCTCGGCTTCGATCTCAGCGAGCGCCGACTCACCGCGTCCGCGCCATGGCCACAGCCGGCGCAGCCCCCCCACCCACCCTTCTACGCATGGCCGCAATCATGTCGCAAGGCCCGGCAGGCATGGCCTGAGGTGAGCAACTCAGCGGCAGAGTTGCCAACTCGAGCGCTCACTCGCCGAGTGAAGGGCTCAATCACGCCCAGTCACCAGCACAAGCGCACAGGGTGCTCGATCAGTAGTCGACGTCGATGTAGTCGATGTCGGTGAACTCCACCAACAGGTCGTTCGAGCGCCGCCCGTGATCTTCGAAAGGACCACCCTCGTACCTCTCCCCCATCTCGTACGGACCGCGTCCGCCGTATCCGCGCCCCGGATCTCGGCCATGGGGACCAAGCGCGCCACACCCTTCCAAACGGTCACCCCAGCCTCAGGTACAGGGCGGGCGAGGAGGGTCGAACACGGAAGAGACGCGGCCAAGGAAATCGGTCGGTGAAGTGGCGGCGGGGAGGCAGGATGGGGCGGTGGCTGATCTGCTGTGGGAGGACGTCAGGTGGTTCTTCGACCCCGAGGTGATGGGGTCGTTGCCGGACGTCTGGGTGCCCAACGCCTCGGTGAGGGACTGGCAGTCGGTCCTTGATCTCGTCGTGGAGCGGGGCTGGGCATTCCAGTACTCCGAGGGCCCGACCGTGGTGCCGCTGCCCGGGCGGAGGTCGTGCTGTCGCGCCCAGCCGACGCCGAGCAGCCTCATCTGAAGGTGCGGCCGATCCCGGACATGTTGGCGATCTTTCGGTTCTACGCGGCGCAGGAGATCGACTTCGACGTCGATCTGCGGGAGATCCAAGGGCAGGAGCGACTCGATGTCCTGTGTGGGGTCCTCACGGCGATCGGTCGGCGGTTGCGCAAGCCGGTGCTGATGGACGCCGAGGGCAGTGACGGGAGTCGCCGGTTCTCGGGTTCGACGTCGAGGCGGACAGCGTCGTACTGATGGTGGAGCCGCCAGTCAGGTGACGGGTGTCGTCCGGGATGCGGAGAGCGTGCCGTCACGGAGGCATGGCGAACGGGACGCCGGCCCGCCTTCGTACGAAGCAGAGCAGCGCTTGAGCGTCCGACCGAGCCTGTGCACCTCATGCTCAGTCCTTAGCGCCTCTGTGTGTCAAGCGGCCTGAGCGAGGTGGTTCCGTTGGTCGCGTTTCATGATCCGGTAAACCACGTTGGACAGTCGGCGTTTGAGGGCTCTGCGGGCTTCGGCGGGTGTCTTCCCTTCGGCGATCTTGCGTAGGTAGTAGTCATGTCCGCGTCCGCTGGTGCGGATTTGGCAGATGGCGATGATGTGCAGCACCGAGTTCAGAGCGCGGTTGCCGCCAGTGGTGAGCCGGTGGCGGACGTTGTTGCCGCTGGAGGCGTCCAGAGGCGCGCTGCCGGTGTAGCTGGCGAAGTGGTGTTCGGTGGGGAAGCGGCCGACGTCGCCGACATGGCCTATGAGCTTGGCGGCCAGCACGGTGCCCAGGCCCGGCAGGGTCGTGAGCGTGGTGTGGGTCGCGGCGAGAGCGTCGCGCATCTTGGCCTCGTTGTCCTTGACCTGTCGGTCCAGGCGGCGCAGGTCGGTCAGCAGCTCGCGGGCTATGTCCCGGCGGCAGGCATCGGTGGCGGTCACGGGCCGGATGTTCTTCATGGCGGCGGCTGCTTTGTCGGCCGACAGGCCGGTGGGGGCGCCGCCGGGCAGCAGGTCGCGCAGGATGGCGTGGAGCCGGTTCAGGACGCGGGTGCGTTCGTGGACCAGGTCGTCGTGGCGTTCGGTCAGCAGCCGAAGGATCGTGGTCTGGTCTTCGGGCACGACGATCCGCAAGTCGCTTCGGAACAGGGCCACTTGAGCAATGTGAAGGGCATCCGCAGCGTCGGTCTTGCGGTCTCCGCCGGTGGCCAGCAGCCGGGCCCGGGCCGACAGCGTGGAGGGCGCGTCCACCACGTCCTCGTCTGCGGCGGCCAGCTGCTGGGCAAGCGTGCGGCCCAAGCCGCGGGCGCCTTCGACGGCGAAGCGGCGTTCGGGCCACTGCTCGCACCAGCGCATCAGCTGCCGGAAGGTGCCGGCATTGACGGCGAACCGGTGCTGGGCCACCTGGTGGCCGGCAGGGTCGACCGCGATGGCGGTGTGGGACGACTTGTGGGGATCGACACCGATCAAGATCACAGGTTGACCTCGCACTCAACACTGTTGCGTTAGCGCTGTGAGCGGCTATTGAGGCCGTGGTCGAAGAACGCGATTGTGGTGCGGACGGTGTAGTTCTGGGCCTTCTGAGGGTGCTGTCCGGCGTTCGGTCCGTACTTGCTGGTGGGGTTCTTCCGGGTACGGGCCTTCACTCGTTGCCGTCTATGGGCGGGCAGGAGATTGCCCAGGGCGGCGTGGCCGATCGTGCCGACCAGGTCGACGAGGGTGCCGGGGAAGATTCCATGGCCGGCGGTGACGGTGTCGGTTGCGGCGGCCAGCAGGACGGTGAAACTGATCCGTTCCATGGGTACTTCCGGCCGTCCGGTCAGGGCGTCGTCGCCGGCGCGGATCAGAGCCTGGTAGACGGTGAGCAGGGCGTAGACCTCCTGATCGAGGCCATCGATGCTGCGGGAGCGTAGGACGCGGCCGTCGAGCATCGTGGCCTTGATCGAAAAATACGTGGTTTCCGCCTGCCACCTGCGGTGATAGAGCTCAACGAGCTCGATGGCCGGATGGAGCCTCCCCCTGAGTGGTGGACACCCTGACCTCGACCCCGGTGGGGGTCGGGAGAGGGTGACCGATTATGGTGATGAAGGTCTATTCGCCCGAGTTCAAGGCCGACGCCGTGGCCCTGTTCCACTCGGATGCTGATCTCACGATCGCGCAAGCCGCGCGTGACCTGGGACTCAACGCGGAGACCCTGCGGAACTGGATCCGCGCCGACCGCGCCCGCGGCGGCAGCACCACCGGCTTGACCAGGAAGAACGTGACCAGCACCACCCCGGCCGTCGAGGCCACCCGCGAGGAGCTCGCAGCCCGCATCCAGGCCCTGGAGGCCGAGCTGAAGGCCGCCCGCAAGGAGAACGCCACGCTCGCCACCGAGCGGGACATTCTGCGCAAGGCGACGAAGTTTTTCGCCTCGGAGATGACCTGGTAGGCCGCTGCCAGTTCATCGAGGACCACTGCGAGACCTACCCGGTCAAGCGGCTGTGCCAGGTGCTCGACGTGCACCGCTCCAGCTTCTACAAGTGGCGGGCGGGTCGCGAGGCCCGCGCCGCGCGGGAGCGGACCGAGGCGGCCCTGGCGACGAAGATCAAGGCCGTGCACGACGACTCCGACGGCACCTACGGCTCCCCGCGCGTCACCGCCGAGCTGCGGGACACGCACGGCATGGAGATCAACGAGAAGAAGGTGGCCCGCGTCATGCGCAAGTTCAACATCGTCGGGGTGCACCTGCGCAAGAAAGTCCGCACCACCGTGCCCGAGCCGGCGAACCAGGTGGTGCCGGACCTGTTCGGCCGGGACTTCACCGCCGCCGAGCCGGGTGCGAAATACATGGGCGACATAACCTATCTGCCCGTCGGCGACGGCGAGTTCCTCTATCTCGCCACCGTGCTGGATTGCTTCAGCCGCCGGGTGGTCGGCTACTCCATCGCCGACCACATGCGCACCGAACTGGTCGCCGACGCGCTGCGGATGGCCGCCACGACCCGCGGCAGCCTGGACGGGGCGATCTTCCACAGCGATCACGGAGCCCAGTACACGTCGAAGGAATTCGCCGACCTGTGCAAGGAGTTGGGCATCACCCAGTCCATGGGCGCCGTCGGCACCAGCGCGGACAACGCCGCCTGCGAGAGCTTCCACGCATCCCTGAAACGCGAAACACTGCAAGGCGCCCGCCGCTGGGACGGCGCCCGCGCCTGCCGGCTGTCCGTGTTCCGCTGGCTCACGCGCTACAACACCCGCCGCAGACACAAGAAGAACGGCCAGCTCAGCCCCGTCGCCTACGAGGCCCGACACTCAGCTACACTCACACTTGCCGCATAAGCATACAAACCGGTGTCTACTTCTCGGGGGGAACCCCCGATAGCGGACGGGGTCCAGCAGGTTTGTGATCAGCCGCCATTGCTCGGTGCGGACGGTGCCATCGGCCAAGGTGACGGTGAGGGTCGCCTCGATCACACGTACCGGCAGCAGTACCCGCAGGACGCCGTAGCCGATGCGGGCGATGTAGGAGCCGTCGCCCAGGTGCTCGGCGGGGGTGGGGACGCGGCGGGCCCCGGAGCGGACCAGGAACCGCGCCCCGCTCTGATGGACGGCGTCAAGGAACTCGTTGCCGTCGAAGGCCGCGTCGGCCAGCAGGAGCATCGTCGTGTCCAGGGCGGTCAGAAGCCGCTTGGCATAGGGGAGTTCACCCTCGGACTCTGGTCCGAAGGCGGCTGCTATGAGCGCGCGGGTGCCGCACTCGACCAGGGCCAGCAGCCGCAGGAGCGGATAGCCGAACTCCAGCCCCTCCCCGGCCCGCTTGGGGAAGCGCCAGGTGAGCGTCTCGTCGTCGGGAGTGTGCAGCAGGGTCCCGTCGACGGCCACGGTGCGCAGGCCCCGGTAGAAGGACCCGGCCTGCCCGCGGCGGGCGACGGGCCCGGCAAGCGTCTCGAACAGACGCCGCACAGGTGCAGCTCCCACCCTGCGCCTGGCCCGCGTCAGGGAGGAGACCGCAGGACGCACCAGGGCCAGCGGGGTCAGGGCCGCGGTCAGCTTGGACCACACCGTGCGGTAAGAGCAGTGCTCGAACAACGCGAGAGCGAGCACGAAATACACCGCCACCCGCGAAGGCAGCAGTCGCAGGCGCTTCTCGCGCCGGCCGGTCTCCTCCAGCACCGCGTCCACCAGCGCGAAGTCCACGACCTGGGTCAACTCCCCCAGATGACCCGGCGCGAATACACCCCGGGCTGTCTCGATCGTGGACGTGATGACAGACTTCTCCTGCAACGGGACCCCTGACCTTGATCGACTTTCTTCGCCGATCGTTGATCTATCAGGTGGTCCCGTTGCGCTGTTCAGCAGGACTTGACGTACAGCGCAGGGGCCAAACGCAACGGTGTTGATCACCAAGGCCACCCACGATCAGTGGGCGCTGTCCCGGCGTGCCCAACTCGCGCACATTCACAGCCTTCAGGCGGGCGTGCGGACGATCGCGCACCGCCTGTCCCTGCCGATCGGCGAGACAGGAAGCAGGCGGGCACCGGGCGGCTACCGCAGCGCCAAGGAGTGGTTCGCCAAGTCCCGGCGTCTGCGGGTCCTTCGAGACCGGCTCAGTGCCGAGCAGGCCGACCACGCCGTGGGCCGCGTCCGGGTGGTGCGCGGCGGGAAGCGGCTCGCGCGCAACCGGCACCACCTGCAAGCCGCCCAGCTCACGCAGGCCCAGTGGCGGCAACACTGGGAAGCATCACGCTGGTTCCTGCAAGCTGACGGGGAATCGGGCAAGCGGTACGGCAATGAGACCATCCGCGTCACACCCGAGGGCGAAGTGTCACTGAAACTGCCTGCGCCGCTCGCCCACCTGGCCAACGCCCCGCACGGCCGGTATACGCTCACCGGCGCTGCCCTCTTCCACCACCGCAGCGACGAGTGGGCCGACCACATCACCACGAACCGGTCCGTGGCCTACCGCATCCACTACGACACAGACCGCGCCCGCTGGTACCTCACCGCCTCCTGGACCATCCCACCAGTCAAAACCGTCCCCCTCGACGTAGCCCGCGCCCGCGGACTGATCGGCGTGGACACCAACGCCGACCATCTGGCTGCCTGGCGCCTCGACCAGCACGGCAACCCGTGCGGCCAACCGCGCCAGTTCTCCTACGACCTGTCCGGCACCGCGAACCATCGTGACGCCCAGGTACGGCATGCACTGATCCGGCTCCTGCACTGGGCCCAACGCCACGGCCTGTCGATCGCGATCGAAAACCTCGACTTCACCGCGGACAAGACACGGGAGAAACACGGCCGCCAGAAGCGGTTCAGACAAGTGATCTCCGGCATGCCCGTATCCAAGCTGCGGGCCCGGCTCGTCAGCATGGCGGCCGAACTCGGCATCACCATCATCGCCGTCGACCCCGCCTACACCAGCAGATGGGGCGCCCAGCACTGGCAAAAACCCCTCACCCACACGACCAGGAAAACCACCCGTCACGATGCCGCGAGCATCGCGATCGGCAGGCGCGCCCTCGGGCACCGCATCCGGCGACGGACGGCACCGCCCCCACACGACCAGAGCGATCGTGCGGGGCATCGGACCGCCCAGGCCGGACACGGCACCCCAGGGCGTGAGGAAACCCGCCCCCGCATCCCCGGACCACGGACACGATCCGTGTCGCCGGACGCGGCGCGAACGCGGGAGACCAGGACACTCAACACCGTTCGGAGCGTCCGACTGAGCCCGTGCAACTCAAGCTCAGTCCTAAGGAGGGTCTTCGATCTTGAGCGGTGCGCCTTGCCTGACACCCTGACTTTTCGTCACAGTCGGTGACCTACATGGGGTGTTGGTGCCCACTGATGCAAGGAGCCCGTGGTCCTGAGTGATCATTTCTGTTCTCTAGGCAGAACGATCATGTGGGAGCCACGGGCGTGGTCAACGATACGACGTTGCTGCTCGACCTCGACGGGGTGTCCGTCATACGGGTCGAGCGGCTTGAGGACGGCACCCGCCGGGTGCATCTGGCCACGGCGGAGGAAGCGGCTCGCGCCTGCCCGGAGTGCGGGGCCTTCGCCTGGAAGGTGAAGGGCACAGCCCGGACCCGTCCTCGGGATCTTCCCTACGGGGAGCGCGGGCTGGTGCTGTTGTGGCACAAGCGCCGCTGGTGGTGCCGCGAGCCGAAGTGTCCGCGGAAGTCGTTTACCGAGAGCGTCGCCCAGATACCGCCCGGGGCGCGGATCACTGCCCGGCTGCGCCAGGCGGCCGGGCGCCGGGTACGCGATGCTGGCTCCACGGTCATCCAGGCCGCCCGCGACCTGCATCTGTCCTGGCCGACGGTGATGGGCGCCTTCCGTATATCGGCGCGCGAGGTCGTCCACGCCCCGCTGCCCGAGGTGAAGGTGCTGGGAGTCGACGAGACCCGGCGGGGCAAGACGAAGTGGGAGCAGGACCCCGAGTCCGGCAAGTGGCGCCTGATGAGGGATCGGTGGCACACCGGGTTCGTCGACGCGCTGGGCCACGGTGGGCTGCTCGGCCAGGTCGAGGGCCGCACCGTCGCCGACGTCCTGGCCTGGCTGTCCACCACACCGCTGACCTGGCGCAAGAACATCACTCACGTCGCCATCGACATGTCGGCCACTTACCGCGCCGCGATCCGCACCGGCCTGCCCGACGCCATCGTCGTGGTCGACCACTTCCACGTCGTCCAGCTCGCCAACAAGATGCTCTCCACACTCCGGCGCCGCACCACCGCCGAGGCCCGCGGACGGCGCGGACGCGCCAGTGACCCGGAGTGGAAGGCCAGACGACGTCTCCTGCGCAATCGCGAGGACCTCACCGACGAGCAGTTCGCGAAGATGTGGAACCCGCTGCTGGAGGAGGGGCAGATCGGGCGGACGCTGCTGACCGCGTGGATCGCGAAGGAGAGCCTGCGCAATCTCCTCGCCCTGGCCAGCACCGGCGCCGACCGGCACCATGTCGGCCAAGCCCGATGGAAGTTCCTAACCTGGTGCGCGGACTCGGACATCCCCGAGGTCGTCCGGCTGGCCGTGACCGTGGACCGGTGGTGGGCGGAGATCGCCGCGTTCCTCGACACCGGTCACAGCAACGCCAAGAGCGAGGGCATCAACCGTGTGATCAAGCTCGTCGCACGCAACGCCTTCGGCTTCCGCAACGCAGAGGACCAACGCCTACGCACACGCTGCGTCACCACCCGCCGAGCCCGCGGACACCTCCGCACCGCTCAACTTTGAAGACCCCCTAAGGAACGGTCCGTGGACGTGGTTCAGCCTTCGTGCATGTATCGGACGAGGCGTTCGGGGCCACCTGCGCCGTTCCCAGGCTGAGATCCGCTGGGTAAGCGGGTAGTAGGTGCCGTTCGGGACGTGTCAGTGACTTTGTGTAAGTCCGTGGGGGTCACCTGGTGTTGAGCCGGTCCTCGAAGAACAGTGAGAACTGGTTCAGCGCCTTCTTCCAGTGTGCCGCGACGTGGTTAACATCGCTGGCCTTGGGGGTGATCAGCTCGCGCACCGCGAGGTAGAGCACCTTCAGCGCGGCCTGCTCGGAGGGGAAATGCCCCCGGTTACGAGTGCTCTTCCGCAGACGAGCGTTGATCGACTCGATCAGGTTTGTCGAATAGACGACCTTCCTTATCTCCGGCGGGAAAGCCAGGTAGGGGATGAACTCGCTCCAAGCGGCCTGCCAGGTCCGCACGACCGCCGGGTAGCGTTGGCCCAGCTCCGAGGCGCTGAACTCCTGCAGTGCCTGCTCGGCGGCCTGTTCGGTCGGCGCCGTGTAGATCGCCTTCAGCGCCGGAACGAGCTTGGGATGGTCGCGGCTGGAGGTGAGCCGCAGCGAGGCCCGAATCAAGTGGATAACACATGTTTGGACCGTGGCCTTGGGCCAGGTCGCGGTGACCGCGTCCGGCAGGCCCTTCAGACCGTCGCAGGCCACGATGCACACGTCCTCGACCCCGCGGTTGCGCAGCTCGGTGAGCACCGTCATCCAGGTCGTGGCGCCTTCGCCTCCGTCACCCACCCACAGACCGAGGACGTCCTTGCGGCCGTCCATGTCGACGCCGACGGCGAGGTAGACCGGCTTGGAAACCACTGATCCAGAGCGGATCTTGATCCATAGGGCGTCGATGTAGATGATCGGCCAGATCGCGTCCAGCGGCCGGTTCTGCCAGGCTGCGATCTCGTCGGCGACGGCATCGGTGACCTTGCTGATCAGGTCCGGTGAGACTTCCACGCCATAGATGCCGGCCAGGTGCGAGCGGATGTCGCGCACACTCATGCCGCGGGCGTACAGCGACAGGATCCGCTCGTTGAACCCCGCCAGCCGCCGGGCATGCTTGGGCACCAACTGCGGCTCGAAGGACCCCTCACGGTCCCGCGGGACCGCCACCGTCACCGCACCCGCGTCGGTCAGCACCGTCTTCGGCGAGGTGCCATTGCGGCTGTTGCCCGAGCCGCGGCCGGCCGGATCGTGCCTCTCGTAGCCCAAGTGCTCGGTCATCTCGGCTTCCAGAGCACGCTCCAGCACCGCACGGGTCACCTCGGTGAGCAGCCCGCGCTCACCCAGCAGGGCAGTACCCGAAGCGTCGGCGCGATCCAACAGCCGCTCGACGACCTCATCCACCAGTTTGCGCTCGACCACCTCGGCGGGTGGGCTTTCCTTGTCTGCCATGTCCGTCCGTCCCGGCTGGTCAAGGCCCCAGGACTGGGCCTCGGCCAGCCTGTCACATCACAGACTTACACGATCTTTCAGATACGCTCGCCGTTCGGGTCGGGAGCCTCAATGACGCCGTCGGTGTAGAGGAGCAGGACGTCGCCGATTTCTAAGCCGAAGGTGTCGACCGTGTACTGGTCTTCTGAGGGCGCGGTGACACCCAGCGGGAGTCCTGGACTGCTCGCCTCCAGGGGGCTGACGTGGCCGTTGTGGAGCAGCAGGGGCGGGGGATGGCCGCAGCTGATCGTCTTCACCTGGTCGAGGTCGTCGGGGAAGTCCAGGAGCAGCGCGGTCACGAAGGACTCGCCGATCTCGGGGTCGTCTTCGGCGGCCGCGTCCCAACTCCAGTGCATGGCCTTCCCCAGGTGCATCACCAGATCCAGCAGCGAGTAGTTGCAATAGGCGGAGCCGTGGAAGGCACCGAGCATGAGGGAGGTGTCCTTGATCGCGGGCAGCCCCTTGCCCCGGACATCGCCGATGATCACCCGGGTCGCGCCGTCGGCACGGGTGGCCGCGTACAGGTCGCCGCCGATCTGCGCCTCCAGCTCCGCGGCGATGTAGTCGGTGGCCATGTGCAGCCGTCCACAGCGCCGGGGAAGCGGTTGTATCAGGACTTCCTGTGCAGCGGCTGCGACGGAGCGTGTCTGTGCGAGCTGCTGTTCGCGCAGATCGCCCACGGTGCGGAGAGCGACCAGGAACCCGGAGACCACCGCAATGCCGATCAGCTGAATCTGGAGCCCCGGAGTGATGCCGGGGCCCTCGATGAGAGGCCCGATGACCTGGCCCGCCACGGCCAGGACACCCATGAGCCCCGTGAGTCGGGGGCCGGCGCAGGACGCGGTGACGGCAGGAGCGACGACCAACAATGGGCCCAGCTGGGGCTGCTGGTCGGTCAGGACATCGGCAGTCACGATCACAACGATCAGGCTGAGCGGGATCACGAGGAGTGCGTGGCTCGCGTGCACGGCCGAGCGACCTGCTACCCATTCCGCTTTGCAACCATATATCCATGCTGTCACCGAGACGTCCCACGGCACGCGACGTCCACAGACGGAGTTGGGAGCCCCACCTCCGCTCGCATTCGCTCCTGGGGCACATCCTGCTGCCCCGTGCAAAGGGATCAAGGTCATTGATGATCACGTCCCACGCGGTATGACGGCGAGCAGCCGTGGCTCCGGACCAGCGCAAAATGTGATCACGGACGACGAACGAGTGCTAGCGTCGGCCGCATGCCTGAACTGATCGCGCCCACAAGCCGGCTGCAATCCTCATGGCTCGCAGCGCGTGACGAGTGGCCTCCAGGTGCCCACCAGGACGGGGCAGGCCTGCGTCTCGCGCCTGATGCCGACCTAACCATCCCCGAGGTTTTCTCGCAGTGGGTCGAACGACTGCGACAGCAGTCGGACAGGTCGGTTGCCGTGGGAGACGAGCGCGTCCATGCCACCCATTGGTGGATCGCCGAGGCAGACAGCTACCTGGGAGCCATTGATCTGCGGCACTACCTGAACGCCCTTCTGCTCAACATCGGCGGGCACATCGGCTACAGCATCCGACCCTCCTTCCGGAGACGCGGCCTGGCAACGTGGGCTCTCGGGGCGGTTCTACCTGAGGCCCGTGCGCTCGGCCTGGACCGAGTCCTCGTCACTTGCGACGACGACAACATCGGGTCGGCACGCAGCATCGAACGCAACGGTGGTGTCCTGGAAGATGTCCGTACAACTGACGTGGGCATCAAGCGCCGCTACTGGATCACTCTGTAAGCCTGTTAGGGCCCTCCGCAGGAGCTGAGCTTCTTGCGGTTGCGAACCTCGTAGGCCTTCTCCGGGATCATGCAGCGGATGCCACGTCTCGGCAGATAGACGCGGTTCGCGCGGGATCCGTACGCCTTTCCGGGCCCCCGGCGGCGTGCTGGTGAGCGCGGGCGATCGTGGCATCGACGCTCATATCCCACGTGATCAGGCCCTTCGCGTCAGCCTCAGCCTGCTACCGCTCGAAGATCCGCTTCCGGGTGCTGTTCCGCCGGCAGCGCCGGAACAGGGATCGGGCAGGCTTGTGGACCTGCCCGTCCCCGAACCCTCGTACGACAGGCTCAGACCGCGGCCGCCCTCTCCCCCGCCGGGCGCCTGCGCGCCGCGGGCTCGGTGAGCGACTGCGGCTGCCAGACACCGTCGGCCCGATAGAGATCGGTGCCAGGCGCCACGATCTCATCGATACGGTCGAGCACCGCGTCGTCGAGCAGCAGGTCAGCTCCCTTGAGCAGCGAGGTGAGCTGATCCATGGTGCGCGGACCGATGATCACCGACGTGACGGCCGGGTGCACCAGCGGGAAGGCGACGGCCAGTTCCGGCAGGGTGCAGCCCACCTCCTCGGCGAGGGTGACGAGTTGCTCGACGGCCGCGAGCTTCGCGGCGTTGCCCGGGAGTGCGGGGTCGAAGCGGTGCGGAGTGAGCTTGGCGCGGCCGGTGGTGAGGTCTACGGGCCGGCCCTCGCGGTAGGCGCCGGACAGGAATCCCGAGGCGAGCGGTGACCAAGTCAGCACTCCCATGTCCAGGCGCTGCGCGGCAGGCAGCACAGACCGTTCGATGCCGCGCGCGAGAATCGAGTACGGCGGCTGCTCCGTGCGCAGCCGCATCAGTCCGCGCCGCTCCGCCACGTGGTGAGCCTCGACGAGGTCCTCGGCGGGGAACGTGGAGCAGCCGAACGTCCGGATCTTGCCCGCCCTCACCAGGTCACTGAGGACGGACAGCGTCTCCTCGATGTCCGTGGTGTGGTCAGGACGGTGCACCTGGTAGAGGTCGATCCAGTCCGTGTCCAGGCGCCGCAGACTGTCCTCGACGGCCTTGAGGATCCAGCGGCGCGAGTTTCCGCTGCGGTTGCGTCCCTCCCCCAGGGGAAAATGCACCTTCGTGGCAAGCACGACGTCGTCGCGTCGGCCCTTGAGCGCCTTTCCGACGATCTCCTCGCATTCGCCGGCCGAGTACATGTCGGCGGTGTCCACGAAGTTGATGCCGGCATCGAGCGCAGTGTGGATGATGCGAACGCTGTCCTCGTGGTCGGCGTTGCCGACGGCACCGAACATCATCGTGCCCAAGCAGTGGGTGCTGACCTCGATACCCGTCTTGCCGAGGACTCGATAGCGCATACCGGTGCTCCGTCTCAGGCGGGGGCAGTTTGGGAGCCTCAGCCTAGGACTTGGAGTGCACTTGACCGCAAGGACACGGGGAGCTTCCGCCGGGCCGCGTTGTCAGGGACGCCCGAGGCGGTCGCCACCACCCTCGCAGCAGCCGCCTCAAGCTCCTTGCCGTGCACTTCGGTTGACCGTCCATCGACGCCCAAATGCTGCCCGACCGGACATGCCTCGCCGCCGCGTGTCTCAGATGCGGACGATCGCCAGCACCTCGTCGCGCAGCCGGGTCATGGTGTCTGCGTCCGACGCCTCCACATTGAGCCGAAGCAGTGGCTCGGTGTTGGAGGGGCGGAGATTGAACCACCAGCCGGTGGCGCTGATCGTCAGTCCGTCGAGCTCGTCGGCGACCGCTCCGTCCCGTCCGGCGAAGGTGTCGCGAACTTTGGCCAGCGTGCGCTGCTGATCGGGGACAACGCTGTTGATCTCGCCAGACGCCGCGTATCGCCCGTACTGTCCGACCAGCGCGGACAGCGGTCCCTGCTGACCGCCGAGAGCGGCGATCACATGCAAGGCCGCCAGCATGCCGCTGTCGGCGAACCAGAAGTCGCGGAAGTAGTAGTGCGCCGAGTGCTCGCCGCCGAACACCGCGTCGGTGCGCGCCATTTCGGCCTTGATGAAGGAGTGTCCCACTCGGGTGCGGACTGGGATGCCCCCGTGTTCGCGCACCACGTCGGGCACCGCCCGGGAGGTGATCAGGTTGTGGATGACGGTGCTTCCCGGGTGGTCGGCCAGCAGCCGGGCCGCGATGAGGGCGGTGACGGTGGATGGCGAGACGGCTTCGCCCCGCTCGTCGACCACGAAGCAGCGGTCGGCGTCACCGTCGAAGGCCAGGCCCAGATCGGCCTTGGTCTCCCGCACCTTGTGCTGAAGATCGACGATGTTCTTCGGGTCCAGCGGGTTGGCCTCGTGGTTGGGGAAGGTGCCGTCCAGCTCGAAGTACATCGGGACGACCTCCACCGGCAGGTCGCGGAAGACCGCAGGGGTGGTGAGACCGCCCATGCCGTTGCCCGCGTCCACCACGATCTTCAGCGGGCGGATGGCGGAGAGGTCCACCAGCCCCAAGAGATGGGCGGCGTAGTCGCCGAGCATGTCCCGCTGGGTGAGGGCGCCCGGCGCGCGGCTGGTCGCGGGCAGTGCCCGCCCGGTGGACCAGCGCTCCACGAATGCGCGTATCTCCCGCAGCCCGGTGTCCTGGCCGACCGGTGTGGCGCCGGCTCGGCACATCTTGATGCCGTTGTACCGGGCGGGGTTGTGGCTGGCGGTGAACATCGCGCCGGGCCGCTGCAGCTTTCCGCTGGCGAAGTACAGCCCGTCGGTGGAGCACAGACCGATCTCGGTCACATCGGCGCCCCGCTCGGCAGCGCCGTCCGCGAAGGCGCGCGCCAGGCCCGGGGAGCTGGGGCGCATGTCGTGCCCGATGACGATCGCGTCCGCGCCGGTCGTCTCGACAAAGGCCGCGCCGAACAGCCGGGCGAGGTCCTCGTCGAGCTGGTCGGGGACGGTGCCACGGACGTCGTAGGCCTTCACCAGGCCGGAAAGGTCAAGACTGGGCCTGTCGTTCACTGGTGGTACTCCTTGAAGATCATCCAAACGGTCGTGTCCTGTGGGATCGTCCGTCCTTCCAGTGGCGCGCTGGACAGCAGCACTTCGGCATCGTTCTCCAGCGGCAGCGGTTCGGAGCCGAAGTTGACCACGCACCGCAGCCCCGCACCGCGTTCGAAGCCGAACCACTCGCCGCTGTCGGGACCGTCCAGCTTCAGCGCGGCATCCGAGGCCGGGTGGTCGCGCCGCAGTCGCAGCGCTCTTCGGTACAGCGCGAACATGGAGTCGCCGTCGTCCTCCTGGGCCCGGGCGGTCAGCCCGGCCCAGTCGGTGGGCTGAGGGAACCAGCAGTCCTCGGGGGCGGCAGTGCTGAAGCCGTACGGGGCGGCATCGCCCTCCCAGGGCAGCGGCACCCGGCAGCCGTCCCGGCCGCGCTCCCGGTGTCCCGAGCGCTCCCACAGCGGGTCGCGCAGCCGGTCGTCGGGGAGTTCAACCTGCGGAAGGCCGAGCTCTTCGCCCTGGTAGACGTAGGCTGCACCGGGCAGCGCAAGCATCAGCAGCGCCGCGGCCCGGGCACGCCGCTCACCGGCCTGGCCGCCGCCGTAGCGAGTGACCGGCCGGACCGCGTCGTGGCTGGAGAGCACCCAGGTGACCGGGGCCCCCACCGCCTGCATGGCGGCGACGGACTCCTCGACCACATCCCGCATCGCCGCCCCGTCCCACGGCGCCTCGAGGAAGGCGAAGTTGAAGGTCTGCTGCATCTCGCCGGGGCTCACGTAGCGTGCCAGCCGCTCGGGGGCGAAGATCCCGGCCTCGGCCACCATCACTCGTTCCCCAGGGGCCACCGCACCGGCGGGCGCCGGATGGCTGTCCAGCAGGGCGCGCCAGTCGCGGAACAACGGGTGCAGTTCCTCCTGGTCGTAGTAGGGCATCAGGTGGTTGCGGTGGATGTCCTGGTGCTGGCCGGGGCCGGCGTCGGGCAGGCCGTCCGCCTTGAACAGGGTGTGGGCGACATCGACCCGGAAGCCGTCGACGCCGCGGTCCAGCCAGTGCTTCAGGATCCGCTCGAAGTCGGCGACGACCTCGCCGTTTCGCCAGTTCAGGTCGGGCTGCTGCGGCGCGTGCAAGTGCAGGTACCACTCGCCCGGGCTGCCGTCCGGTTCGTCGACCCTGGTCCAGGCAGGACCGCCGAACGCCGACTGCCAGTCGTTCGGGGGCAGTTCACCGTGCTCGCCGCGGCCAGGCCGGAAGACGTAGCGCTCCCTGGCCCGCGATCCCGGCTCGGCGGCGACTGCCTCGCGGAACCAGGGGTGCAGGTCGGAGGTGTGATTGGGGACCAGGTCCACCAGGACCTTGATGCCCAGCGCGTGGGCCCGCTCCACCAGGGCGACGAAGTCGGCCGGGCCACCGAGGTCGGGTGCAACCCCGGTGTGGTCGGCGATGTCGTATCCGCCGTCCGCCAATGGCGAGGGGTAGAACGGGGTGATCCACACTGCGTCGACACCCAGTGTCCGCAGGTACTCCAGCCGCGCTGTGGCACCGGCCAGGTCCCCGACGCCATCGCCGTCGCTGTCGGCGAAGGCGCGGGGGTAGATCTCATAGCAGACGGCGTCCCGCCACCACGGGACGGCACCGTCCGCTCCGCCTGATCCACCCGTGGCGGGCCCGGCGACGGCCGGGTTCGGGACGGGATTGCCCGCATCGGGGGTTGCGCGCGTGGTCATCCGGATCCTCCAGCGGTCGAGGGGGACGGGATGGTCACGGGCAGCGTGCGCCCGGTCTGCGCCGACCGGGTCGCTGCCTCCGCCACCGCGACGGCGGCCAGTCCGGCGCCGACGCCGGCCAGGGGGGTACCGCCGTGCGCCGCGCAGTGCAGCAGGTCGGTCATGGCCGCCCGCACGCTCTCGGTATAGATGTACGGCTTGCGCGTCTCGCCGCCCAGGTCGATCACGCAGTCGACCCGATGCGGGACGACGCGCCTGATCCCGCGGCCGGAGGCCGGACGGTCCGAACCGGCCCCGCGGGCCACCGACACCGTGATCCGCTCCTGCCCGTGCGGACGCAGCCCGGGTACCGCAAGGAGGTCGCCCGCCCGCTCGGGCAGCCGCTCCCAGCGGGCGGCGCCCGCCTCGTCGGTCCAGGCGGTGACCGTCGCGAAAGTGGGGATCCAGCCGGTGACCCGGGCTTCGGCGAAGCCGTAGTCCAAGCGCATCAACTGCCGCTCGGCGCGGTGGGCGTGGGTGAAGGAGTGCGTGTGGGTCGCCACGCTCCCGCGGGGGTGGGTGGCGGTGGCCACCACGATGTCCACCGGGCCGCCGGGTCGCCGCACCGCCATGCCCTGCACTTCGACCGGATCACTGCCCATCAGGGCGCTCGCCGCGTCGAAGAAGTGCACGCCGTGCTCGATGTGGATGCCGCCGCTGCGCGCCGGGTCCCAGAACCAGTGGTCCGGGCCCAGGTCCTCGTCGGAGGCATCGTTCTCGAAGGCGAACCGCCGCAGCGGATCCAGCAGCCCCTCCCCGCCGAGCCGTTGGAGCAGCCGCAGGATCGGGTTGTAGCGCAACACGTGATCGACGACGAACACGCCGGATGCGCGGTCCGCCTCCTCGGCGACGCGGGCGGCGGCCGCGAGACTGACGGCGACCGGCTTCTCGCAGAAGACGTGCCTGCCCGCGCGCAGGGCTATTACGGCCGCATCCGCGTGGGCGGCCGGCGGGGTGGCCAGGGCCACCACGTCGACCCCCGGACGCGCCACCGCCTCCTCGACGCTCGTGCAGACGTCCGCGCCGTGCCGTTCGGCGAGCGCTCGCGCCCGGTCACGGTCGGGGTCGGCGCACACGACGACCCGCAGGCCGGGGATGTCGTGCACCGCGTCCAGGACATACGCGCCGAAGCCGCCGCAGCCGACCAGCGCCAGCCCGAAGCCCGCCTCGGGTATGGCGATCACTCGGCCCGGTCCAGGCGGGCCACGCCGATGTGCGCGTCGGCCATGCCGTAGAAGACATACCGCACGCCGTCGATCTCCTCGATGGCGGTCGGGAAGACCACGTTCGGCACGGTGCCTGAGCGCTCCTCCTCGGTCTCCGGAGCCATCAGCGGCTCGGTGGTACGCGAGAGCACCGTGGCCGGGTCCGCGGGGTCGAGGATCATCGCACCGGCCGCGTAGTGGACCGTCTGCACCTGGGCGAACGGGTCCTCGATGCTGCCGGAGACACCGTGGTGGATGAGCAGCCAGCCCTCTTCGACCCGGATCGGAGCCGGGCCGGCACCGATCTTGAGCGCCTCCCAGGGGTACTCGGACAGGGCGACCAGGCGGTGGTGACGCGGCCGGGTCAGCGCGCGGATGTCCTGCTTGACCTCGTCGACGGGGACGTAGGAGATCCAGATGCCGGGCCGCTCGTCGCTCACGCCGGCGGGCAGGTGCACCCCCTCACCCGGGCGGAACCAGCCCAGGTCCCACATGGGGCGGTGCAGCATGGCGAAGTACATCTCACCGTCCGGGCCCGGAACGGGCTCGGGGAAGTGCACGACGTCCTTGTTGGGGAAGAGGTTGAGGTCGGTGTCCAGATCGGGCTGGTACTCGAACTGGATCGGGCCGAGGCGCTCCCAGTTCACCAGGTCCTCGGAGACGGCCAGGGCCGGCTTGGGGCCGAGCGGCCCGTAGGCCACATAGGACATGACGTGCCGGCCCAGGGCCTCGATCCAGGTGGTGCGCGGGTCCTCCACACCGGCGTTGTTCTTGCCGCGCTCCCATCCCGCATCGGGTGCGAGGACCACGCCGCGGCGCTCGACGCCGGTGGGCACGCCGTTCTCGACGATCACCTCGGCGAGCCCGACGTGGGAGACGTTGCCCTGCGCGACCAGCCGCGGCAGCAGGTGGAGCCTGCCGTCGGGGGTGCGGCCGGAGGCGGGGTTGAGCACACCCTCGACCTCGTTGGCCTCGCCGGGAAGCGGGGACATCACGACGCCGACCCGGGTGAGGCGGTAGGGGATGGGGGTGGTGGTGCTGTGGGTCACGGGGGTTCAACCCTTCGTTGCTGAGTCGATGTCGGTGGAGGTGAAGCGGTGCTGGAAGACGATGTAGAGCGCCACCGCGGGTGCCGCCAGTACGCAGGCCCCGGCGAGGATGGCGCCGAACGGGTTGGCGGCGGCCGAGGAGACGGTGCTGATGTAGTTGGCAAGGGAGACGGCCAGCGGCTGCATGTCCTGCCGTTTGGTGACCAAGAACGGCCAGAGGAACTCGTTCCACGGGCCGGTGAAGCTGAGGAGCACCACCGAGAACAGGGCCGGTTTGCAGAGGGGCACCGCGATGCGGAACAGGATCTGCAGTTCGCTGGCACCGTCCATGCGGGCCGCCTCGAACATGGCTGCGGGCAGTTGCAGGAAGAACTGGCGGAAGATGAAGACGGCGCTGGTGTTGATCGCGAACGGCAGAATCATGCCCAGGTACGAGTCGGCCAGGCCGTAGTCGCGGACGATCAGTACGTACAGAGGGATCATCAGCAGCTGGAACGGGACGACCTGGACGAGCAGGACAAGGGCGAAGGTCGAACCCCGGCCCCGGAACTGCAGGCGGGCCAGTGCGTAGCCGGCGAGGAGCCCGAAGACGGTGGTGCAGATGATCACTCCACCGGTGAAGATCCCGGAGTTCACCAGCGACCGTCCCAGCGAGATGGCTGAGTTGATCGCGGTGTAGTTGTGCAGGCTCAGGTTCCCTGGGTCGGGGAAGGCCCCGGCCGGACTGGAGTCGGGCTGCTTCTGCAGGGACCCGATGATCATGTAGTAGAAGGGGAAGAGGAAGGCGAACGCACCGATGAGCAGTGCGATCTTCGACCCGATCGACCTGGGGCGGGTTCCCGTGGCGTTCGCTTTCCGCCGACGCTTCTCGCGGGAGGGAGCTGCGACGTTGGTGGCCATCTCAGTCCCTCTCCAAGAAGCGGCGGTAGACGAGCGAAATGCCGGTGATCAGCACGACGAGGATCACGCCGATGGCGGCGGCCTGATCGGGATGCCCCTGTTGGAGACCCCGCTGATACATCAGCAGGACGGGAGAGGTGGTGGCGCCGTCCGGCCCGCCACCGCTGGTGAGCAGGTAGGGCTCGGTGAACAGGTTGGCTCCTGTGACAGTCGCCAGAATCAGCACCAGAAGCGTGGCGGGTCGTACCGCGGGGACCGTGATGGAACGGAACGTGCGCAACCGTCCGGCACCGTCGAGGGCCGCCGACTCATACAGCTCGTTGGGCACGTTCTGCAGAGCCGAGAGGTACAGCACCACGAAGAAGCCCAGCTGCTTCCAGGCGACGAAGACCGCGACGACCGGCATCGCCAGATGGGAGTTCACCAGCCACGAGGGATCCGGAGCCAGCGGCCCGAGTGCCCGGTTCACCAGACCGTTGGTGTTGAACAGGAACAGCCACACGCCCACGACCGCGACACTGGCCGTGATGTAGGGGATGTAGTACGCGGTCCGGAAGAAGGATCGAAACCGGATCTTCTTGTTCAGTGCGCTGGCGAGGACCAGTGAGGCGACGGTAGTCAGCGGCACGTTGATGACGAGGAAGACCGCGATGTTCGAGAACGAGCGCCACACGTCCGGGTCGGTGAGTACCGCGGTGTAGTTGTCCAGCCCCACGAAGGGCCGGTCGACCTGTACACCGGGGGCGGCGAAGAAGTAGTCGTGGAAGGACATCCACACGGCGAAGCCGAGTGGATACACGAAGATCGCGGCCAGGTAGAGCAGGTACGGCGAGACGAACAGCATGCCGATGGGCTGATGCCCGCCGAGCCGCAACCGCCACTGCCGCATCCGCCCCGCTGGTGTCGTTCCGGACCCGGGCTGGGCATGCCTGGGGCCGTGGGAGTCATGGGTGGTGGAGGACATGGCGGGTCACTGGTTCTCGGCCAGCTTGTCGACCTTGCCGGCGGCGTCCTTCAAGGTGGCGGTGAGGTCGCCCTTACCGAAGATGACAGCCTTGGTGTAGGCGTCGCGGAAGGTCTGCCAGATCTCGACCGAGTTCGGCACGTTCGGCGCTTCGATGGTGTGCTCAGCCTGCTGCGCGAAGGCCTCGTAGTCCTTGTGGGAGGCGAAGTAGGACGGGTAGGCGGACGTCAGGTCCTGGCGCATCGGCATCTGGCCGGTGGCGTCCAGGAGCTTGCCGTCCTGCTCCTTACTGGTGGCGAACTTCATGACGTCCCAGGCGGTCGCCCGGTTCTTGCAGGAGGTGTACATGCCGATGGACTTCTCGTCGCTGAAGGTGCCCTTGCCGGGCGAACCGTCGGCGGTCGGCACGGGCACGGCGCCCCACTTGACCTTGTCGCCGTATACGGAGACGGCCCAGGGACCGACGGTGGCCATCGCGGACTTGCCCTCAGCGAAGGCGTCGCCGTTGTAACTCTCCTTGGGAGCCAGGCCCTCGGAGTACATGGTCTTCCACAGCTCGGCGGCCTTGATGCCCTCGGGCGAGTCGAACTGGGCCTTGTTGTCCTGGACGAGCTGCTTGCCGGTCTGTGCCGCAAGCAGCGGGTAGTAGTCGAACCAGGACTGATAGAACTCCGACGTCGGCGCGGGCCAGATGGCGGACTTGGCCACCCCGCTCTTGACCAGCTTGCGCGAGGTGTTCAGGAAGTCCTGGTAACTGGCCAGCTTGGGGTGCTCTGCGTCCAGCCCGGCCTTCTTGAAGAGCTCCTTGTTGTAGAAGATCATCACCGGGTTGCTCTTCCACGGCATCTGGTAGTACTTCCCGTCCGGCGACGCGTACTGCGCGAGGCGGTCGCCGACACGGGACTGCAGGTACTGCTTGCCGTCGGGGAAGTCGTCCAACGCGACCAGACCGCCCTGCTTCTGGAAGCCGGGCACGGCCGCCGGAGCGGTGTTGAGAACCAGGCACGGCGCGTTACCTGCGGTGATAGCCGCGCCGATGACCTCCTCGGAGCTCTTGCCGGCGGGAATCTCCTGCGCGCTCACCTTCTCCTTGGGGTGAGCGGCGTTCCAGGCCGCCACCATGCTCTTGCCCCATGCGACTTCCTGAGCGTTGTTGGAGTACCAGACCGTGATCGGGCCACGGGCGTTGTTGCCGGCGCTACCGGAGTCCGATCCGCTGCCGCACGCGGTCAGCGCCACAGCGGCCACCGGCAGCATGACGAGGAGGGCCTTCTTCATTGGAGGTTCCGTTTCTTAGAGGGGTAATCAGTCGGCGGGCACGACGTCGTTGGGCTTCCGCCGGCCACCTTGCTGAAGGAAGGGAAGGAAGGACTGGGGACCGCCGCCGGCAGTCATCGACCCCCGCGGACGGGGGCGGGGCCGGTCGACCCGCGAATCACCAGCGTGGCCGGGTCCAGCTCCACGTCAGCTGTGGTGCCTCGCTCGATGAACTCCACCAGCGCCTTGGCGGCCGCCCACCCCCAGGAGGCCGGGTTGGCGCGGCACGTCGTCAGCGTAGGGCTGGTCCAGGACGCCAAGGAGACGTCGTCGAAGCCGACGATCGAGAGGTCGTCGGGTAGCCGCAGGCCCGCATCCTGGGCGACCGCCATACCGGCCGTGGCCGACAGGTCGTTGCCGTAGATGATGGCGGTGGGAGGAGTAGGCCGGGCCAGCAGCGCATGAGTCGCCTGTGCCCCACCCTCGGCGGTGAATCCTCCGGGCAGTGACGTGCCGGAGGGCAGGCCCGCGTCGGCAAGCGCCTCAGCCCATGCCTGGCGGCGGCGCCGTGCGTGCACGAACTCCTCGGGACCGGCCACGTAGGCGATGTCGCGGTGTCCCTGTTCGATCAAGTGGTGCACGGCGCTGCTGACGGCGGGACGATCGTCAAGGTTCACCGTCGGCAGGTCGGTGTCTGCTTCCACTGCGCCCACAGCGACTGCGGGCAGGCCGAGCTCTGTGACCAGTGCCGGCCTTGGATCGTCCAGGCGCAGGTCGGTGAGGAAGACGCCGTCGACCCTCCGGTCGGCTGCGAGCCTGCGGTAGGTCTCTATCTCGTCGCCGGGCCGGCTCATCTGCAGCATCAGACCGTCGCCGGTCTCGGAGATCACCGCCTCGATGCCCGCCATGAACGCCGGGTAGAACGGATCGGTGCCGATCAGATCGGGTTCGCGGGTCAGTACGAGGCCGACGGCACGTGCCCGCCCCGTGGACAGCGCCCGCGCGCTACGGCTCGGGGTCCACCCCAGTTCCTCTGCCGCCGACTGGACGCGCTGCTGCGTGGCGAGCGCCACACCGGGGCGGTTGTTGAGGACGAAGGAAACCGTCGCACGGGACACCCCGGCCAACTGCGCCACATCCGCGATCGTGGGACGACGGGCCATCTGCGCACTCCAGTTTCGTAAGCATTCACGTGGTCTGTCCGCTGGTGGCGAGTTGACGATGTGACAGGCCGTCGTGGTCTCTGGCACGCTGCGGGATCGTGTCTGTTGCTGCCGAGTCCGCCGCGTCGCGTGAGGACCTCCTCGCGCTGATTGCGCTGCTGCGCGAGCAGAACGTGGCGCTGGCCGAGCGGTGTGCACTACTCGAAGAGCGGAACACTGTGCTGGAGACGCGGGCCGCACTGCTGGAGGACCAGAACGCGCAGCTCGCTGCCGCCAACGAGCGCCTGACGAAGCGGGTCGTGGAGTTGGAACGGCGGTTGAACCGCAACTCGGGCAACTCCAACTTCCCGCCCTCGCAGGACGTGTTCGGTCTGCCGAAGGACGACAAGCCCGAGGCGCAGCCGAAGGGCCAGGCCCGGCGGGGCAGGCGCAAGGGCGCGCCCGGTGCGGGGTTGGGCATGGTCGAGAATCCGGACCAGGTCGAGAACCATCGCCCGCGTGCCTGCGCGGACTGCGGCAGCCACTTGCGCGGCGCGCCCTCAGTCGGCTTCGCTCGCCGTCAGGTCAGCGACATCCCCCTGGTCACGGTGAAGGTCACCGAGTACCGGCTGCACAAGGTCCGCTGCGGCTGCGGGCACACCACCACAGCCGAGGCACCCGACCACCTGGCGGGCTCGCCCGCGTCCTACGGCCCGAACCTGCGCGCACTGGCGGTCTACCTGGTCGTCTTTCACCACGTCCCCGTCGAGCGGACCGCCCGGCTGATAGCCGACCTGACCGGCGCCGCGGTGTCCACCGGCTGGGTCAGCGGTATGGTCGCCGAGGCCGCCGAACTGACCGGCGACTCGCTGAACCTCATCAAAACCCTGCTGATGCTCGGCCACATCTTGCACGCGGACGAGACCACCACCCGGATCGGCGCCAAGCGCCGCTGGCTGCATGTGGCCTGTACCGAGCAACTGACCCACCTGGCCCTGGCGCCGCGCTCGCGTGAGGGCGCCAACTCCCTGGGCATCCTGCCGGGTTTCCGCGGCACGCTGGTCCACGACTCGCTCTCACTCTACGCCGGCTACCCGGACGCGGACCACCAGTTGTGCGGCGCGCACCTGATCCGCGAGCTGACCGCCGCCGAGCAAGACCATCCCAAGCAGAAGTGGCACCAGCAGATCCACTGGGCCCTGGCGGGCCTGAACCGCCAGGCCCGGCGCGTCAGGGACGGCGAGAGAGCCGAGATCGGCCCCACCTCGCTGCTGTTCTACCAGCAGCACTACCACCGAGGCGTCACCGCCGGACTCGCGCTCCACCCCAGAGCCCCCGGCCGCAAGCAGTCCCCGGCCCGCAACCTGCTGGAACGGCTCCGCGACCAGGCGAACAACGTGCTCCGCTTCGCCGACCACCCCCGACACGTGCCCTTCACCAACAACACCGGCGAGAGAGCACTGCGACCGGTCAAGACCCAGGTCAAGATCTCCGGTTGCCACCAGTCCGAACACGGTGCCGCGGCCTGGCTCGCCGTGCGCTCATACCTCGACTCCGCCCGCAAGCACGGCCTGAACCCCTTCGACGCCATCCGCCGCGCCTTCACCGGCAACCTCTGGATGCCACCCATCGCCCTGGCCACCTGACCAGCAGATATCACACAGCGTCAAATGTCGACAGGCATTCCTTGTGAATGCTTACCCAGTTTCTGCCGGTCGGGGGCTGCAATGTCTGACCGGTTCACGTTCCCCGCACGCAGGCCTCACGGCCGTCTGGACAGCGCGGCCCCGATACCAGGAACGAGTTGTCCCAGCCACAGCGCCACAGGTGGCAGAAGTCGGCCGGGATTTGAACCGGTTTAAATGGCGGGTCCCACCTTTAACGCCACCTTCCGTTAAGTCAAGCGCCCCCATAGATTTACCCCATTGAAGCTCTTCGCCCTATTGTTCCGATATGTCGGCCTTGGCTGACGTCAGTGGCAGGCACCCGCCACTCGCCGCCGACGTCAGGTCGGCACCTCGTCCGCACGGGGGTCGACACCCCATCGAGTCGCGCAGGAGCCGCCGAGCGGCCGCGTATCCATCTCGCGAGAATTGAATCAAGTTCAAAA
The DNA here is from genome assembly GCF_050936285.1 of Streptomyces sp. CA-106110. Taxonomy (NCBI): domain Bacteria; kingdom Bacillati; phylum Actinomycetota; class Actinomycetes; order Kitasatosporales; family Streptomycetaceae; genus Streptomyces; species Streptomyces sp. CA-106110. The sequence goes on from NZ_JBNJNB010000001.1 coordinate 648,024, forward strand.
TGCATGTCTGTGCACGCCGGAAGGGCAGAAGGAGCCGGACGACACAAGAAAATCCGACGGCAATCCATCCGGTTTTCGCGGAAACCGCACTCGAGGAGGGGAACATCCAAATCTCCACGCATGTACGGGAATTACAATCCTCGAGCTATGCCGGAACCGGAGGCGGGCGGAAGCCCTTCGAAAAGGAACGTCGAGCCAGTCGAGTCGAGTCGAGTCGAGCGGGCCAAGTCCCATGCCCCGCGTGTCATCTCGTACGGCCTACGACCTGCTGAACCCGGATCCACCGGCTTGATGCCTGTGGACGGTTTCTCGGGGAACGAAGAAGTGCCTTGTGACCTGCGATGATGGGGTTTCTCTAGGACCACATCAGGCACGATCAGCAAGGCACTTCCGAGATGCAATCTTCCCATGCCGCGGCGGCGGTCTCATCCGCGTTCGACGACCCGAACCTGATCGCGTACGGCGGCCTGGAGCCGGTGGTGCGGTTGGCCGAGCGGTGCGGTCTGCCCGCACTGGTCGGGGAGTACATCCGTCTGCCGGCCTCGAAGGACGGCACCGGTGCCTTCCCCGCGGCGAAGGTGATGTCGCTGGTGGGTGGCATGGTCGCGGGCGCCGACAGCATCGACGACATGCACCGGGTGCGGCACGGCGCGATGGGCCGCCTGTTCTCCGGTGCGCGGGCCCCGTCCACGCTGGGGTCGTTCCTGCGTTCCTTCACGCACGGGCATGTGAAGCAACTGCACGCTGTGGCCCGCCGGTTCCTTCCCGAACTGGCCCGTCACGCCCCGCTGCTGCCCGGCGCGGACCAGGTCGCCTACGTGGACATCGATGACACCATCCGCCGCACCTACGGCTACGCCAAGCAGGGCGCCGGTTACGGATACAGCAAGGTCAAGGGCCTGAACGCGCTGCTCGGCATCGTCTCCACACCCCTGGCCGCCCCGGTCATCGCCGCCACCAGGCTACGCAAGGGACCCTCGAACTCCGCGCGCGGAGCGGCGGCGTTCGTCGCCGAGACCATCCACACCGCCCGCGCCTGCGGCGCCAGCGGCCTGCTGGTGATGCGCGCGGACTCGGCGTTCTACGGCGCCGATGTCGTCAACTCCTGCCGGGCGCTGGGCGCGCGGTTCTCCATCACCGTGCGGATGAACGCTTCCGTCAAGACCGCCATCGCCCGCATCGATGAGGACGCCTGGACGCCGATCAAGTACCCCGAGGCGGTCTGGGACGAGGAGGGCCAGTGCTGGATCTCCGACGCCGAGATAGCCGAGACCACCTACACCGCCTTCACTTCCAAGCCGAAGAAGCAGCAGGTCACCGCCCGTCTGATCGTGCGCCGCGTCAAACGCCTGAGCGCAAGCCGTCCCCGCCGGACAGGGCACGCTGTTTGACACCTGGCGCTACCACGCCGCGTTCACCGACTCCCCGCTCTCCTTGAACGATGCCGAGCGTGACCATCGACGGCACGCTGTCGTCGAGCAGGTGATCGCGGATGTCAAGAACAGCGCCTTCGCCCACGCGCCCTCCGGGCATTTCCAGGCCAATGCCGCCTGGCTCGCCCTGGCAGCCCTGGCACACAACCTGGCCCGCGCCGCCGGCGCACTGGCCGGCACGTTCCATGCCAGAGCGACCACCGCCACCATCCGGGACCACCTGATCAACGTGCCCGCCCGCCTGGCCCGCTCGGCCCGCCGCCTCACCCTGCACCTGCCCGCACGCTGGCCCTGGAGCACCAACTTCACCCAGCTCTTCAACATCGTGCACGCGCCACCAGCCCCCTGACACTCCCTGACCGACCTGCCCGAAAGAGCCCGAGACCTGCGGAAAAGTGGAAGAGCTGGGTAGACCAGCGGCCACCTCACGCCCGAATCCGCAACTCAACCCCGACACGGCCTGCACGACCCCGAAACGATCACACCGAAATCAAGCCGGTGGATCTGGGCTGAATCACCCCAACCGCGCGGGACAGGACACCCGCACGGGGCTCCACCTGTCAACCTCGATCCACCGCGTGAACTCTGCTCAGGGGCGTCGGGCGGGCTCTGGGTACTTCTTTGGGATGCGGGCAGCGGCGATTGCCGAGTGCCCGTCCGGTACAAAGTCTCCAAAGTCTTGCGAGTTGTGGTCGGGCGCAGCGATCGCGTGGGTCAGATCCACGCCCCCTCATTGGACGACTACGGACTCAACTGCGGGCGGAATGCCGCGGGCAGGCCACCCTTGTCGAGGGCCGGCAGGGCTTCTTGCCCATAGGCAACAACCCCTCCAACACGGCCCATTGCTCGTGCGTCAGATACCCAGGGGCCACGACCCAAGATCATCTCGCGAGCAAGATCCACTTTCCGAAACTCGCTCGCCCTCGTGACCCCCTGAAGAGACCCTATGGGCATGGAGTTCCTCTGCTACCACCGCGACCGGCCCGGCTCCCTTCCGCTACGCGACGACCTGCTGGAAGAGCATTGGTCCTACATGGACCAGTACGCGAAGGAGATGATCGCCCGGGGCCCGACCCTCGCCGAGGACGGCGACACACCCACCGGAAGCGTGCATATCGTCGACCTGCCCGATCCTGCCGCTGCCCGCGCGTTCGCCTTCGACGAGCCGAACTACCAGGCCGGCGTCTACCGGGACGTGCTGCTACGACGATGGCGCAACACGCTGGGGCGCACCATGTGGGACTTCCCCGGCGGTCGGACCGGCGGCAACCGGTATCTGGTGCTCGGCCTCGGCACGGGGCAGGCCGCCGATCTCGCGGTGCCGCCCGACCGGGACGAGTTGATCGCATACGGGCCGTTGCTGTCCGACGACGGTGCCACCTGGCTGGGCACGGGGGTATTGGTCCGGGCACCGGACCCGGACACAGCACGCGCCATCCTGACCCCGGACCGGTACGCCGACATCGAGGTACACAACTGGCAGTTCGGCGGCCGCCCGTCATAGCCGAGGATGTCCGCCGAGATGACCGCCGAAGCTCTTCGGGTCGTTCAGCATCTTCGTGTCTTACCCGAAGTCACGGATGCATCGGCCTGACGTATGGCGGTCGACCCATGGGTCCACGCTGAAGAGCCTTCGGCGGGCGGGGGCGGGGCGCGGGGTGTCTGTAGCTCGCGGACTACCTGGTAGATTACCAGCCCAACGCCGCATCTTCCGAAGCTCAGGCGTGCCATGCGCGGGTTCGACGGACCTAGGTCCGGTCCTAAGCGGCTTGCCTGAAGTTCTGCGCGTAACTCTTCGGCAGCCAGGGCGAGGCCCAGGGTGCGGCGGTGGTCAGCATCTGGGTGGGTGAGCGCTGCCGGAAGAAGGCGTGGACCTGGCGCAGGCGGCCCGGCCAGGTGACGGCGGTGTTGGCAATGTGGGCCTTCAGCGCGGCCCAGATGCGCTCGACCGGGTTGTCGTGCGGGCTGTAGCGGGCGCCGAACAGCAGGCGCAGGCGGGGCTGGTCGGCCAGGTAGGCGGTCACCGCCTTCGCGTGATGAATGCTGTCGTTGTCGCAGACCACCGCGACGACCGGGGCGGCGGGGTAGGCGGCCAGCAGTAGCTGGAGGAAGGCGACGAAGGCGGCGGCATTGCGGCGGCCCAGGGTGTAGACCCAGGCGCCGGTGGCCACTTCCAGGGCCCCGAAGACGGTGGCCTGCCGGTTCTTGCCTGGGGTGGCCACCTGCTGCCGCGTCCCGCGCAGGATCCAGCTCGCCCGCACGTGCGGCAGTAGGTGCAGGTGGGTCTCGTCCTCGGCCCAGACCACCGACCCGTGGGGCAGGGCGGCGAGTTGGCGGCGCAGGGCGGCGAGGGTGCGCCTGCGCTCGGGGTCACCCCTGGCCACCAGGCGGGGCCGCCGCCAGGCCGCCTGTTCGCGAGTGTGCCGGTACACGGTGCGCAGGCTCATCTTCGGCCGGCCCAGGCGGCGCCAGATCCGGCGGATGGTCCACGGCCCGGGGCGGGTCAGCAGGCGGCGGATGCGCTCGCCCAGCCTCGGCCCGCCGAGCCGGGGCCGCCCCGCGCGGGGGCGATCGGCCAGGCCCGCCAGGCCGGCGGTGTTGTAGCGATGGATCCAGCGGCGCACCGTGGCCGGGTGGTAGCCGAGCAGCTCGCCGATCTCTCCTGCGGTCATGCCGGCCGCGGACAGCAGCACGATCACCGCGCGGGAGGCCTCTCGCCACCGGTGATGCAGCAGGTGATACAGGTGCTGGTACGCCGGACCGGGGCGGTTGGCGAACACGGATGCCGGACGCATACTGGCCTTGACCTCGCCGGTTTTGTCGTAGTTTGGTCAACCTCGATACAACACCCGGCGAGGTCTTCTCGTCATCGAGGCCATCGCGCCAGGCCGCCGCTGCCGCTCCAGATTCCGCGCAGAACTTCAGGTCATCCGCTTAGGCCTTCAGCCTGTTACGCCACCGTGGCGTCTCGCCTACCGTCCTCGGCATGGATACGACAGGAATCCTCGACGAGGCACTCCAGCGACTGCACAGTTCAGGGCCGGAAAGGCTCGGGCGGCTCACCAATCACGCGCCGATGGCCGTCGAGGCACTCGCCACGCACGGCCAGGCCCGCTCGGTGCACCACTGGCTCGATGCGTACAGTCGCAAGCTCGAGGAGTTCCCGCTCGGCGTCGAGCCGGTCACAGCCGCCAACTGGCGCTTCGCGCTGGGCGACTCACGTCGCGCTGCGGACTGGATCGGCTACTTCGGCCGAGAGATCGCCGAGCGCCCCTGGCGCGACGTACTCGCCGAATGGTGGCCCCGTCTCCTGCCCGGCATGTATGGCGGCTCCACCCACCCCGTGATCCGGGTGGGCCATGCCGTGCGCACTCTGCTGACGGACGACGGCACCGAACCACGTCTGACCGAGCTCGCCCATGGCCTTGGCTACTGGGCCGCCCGCTACCACCCTGTCGCAGACCTCGACTCGCTGCCCGGCGCCGACAGCGCAGCCGCCGCCCTGGACACGGTGCCACCCATCACGACGCGGGAGGGGAACCTCCCCTCCCGGCTCGGCCGCGTCACGGGCCTGCCGGTATGGGCGACCGCGGTCACGGACCCGCACGAGGCGCGACGCCGCCTCACCGAACTGGTGCGGGCGGCCACGCACCGGTATGCCACCCACGGCCACGGCGAGGAGACCATGCTGGTCCACGCGGCCACAGCTCCCAATGCCGTGCTGCGCTCCCTGCCTGCCCTCCCGCATGCCCTATGGGTACCAAGCCTGCGGGCCGCCTGGACGGCATCCGCAGCGGTGACCGCGATGTACGCACCCGACACCCCCGTCGCCTACACCCCACCAGGCACCCACACCCCCGAAGAGGTCTTCGAACGGGCCCTGGCGCACGGCGACGAACACGTCATCAAATTGACCGACACAGCCCTCGATGTCGGGGACGAACGCGCACTGTCGGCAGCACTGCGCTCCATCGACCTGAGCGAACCGCTGGTCTAGCCAGAGTCGTCACGAAGTCACCCCCACGTCAGCGGGGAGGCAGGGTGACGGCTGTTTGATCGGGCTCAGGGGCGAGCCGACCACATGTGTTCAGCCCTGTGCAACAGACGGGTGCGCAACATCGCCGCTGTGCAGCCAGGGGGTCCGATTGCGCATGCGGCTGCGTACGGGCGGCCCCGGGATCCTGCGCCTGGGCGGTGCGGGGCAGCGGATATGCACACACCATCTCCGCCAACCGCATGGCCCGATTCATACTCCTGCTCAGGGAGGCGTTGGACGCGGCCGAGAAGGCGGCCCCGCTCGCATCCCACGACCCTGGGTCGTGGGTCGTGATGGTCACCGTCGCTCGTGGACTGCGTTTCGAGCACGACAAGTTCCAGCAGCTCTGGTTGGAGCTCTTCGCACGCTCCCCACTACTACATGGGGCACTGGCAGGCACTGCAGTACTGGTGTGACAAATGGGCCGGGACCAACAAGCTGACGATGGATTTCACCGAACGCGCGGCGCACCGGGCGCCTACCGGCAGTCCCCTTGCCCGTATCTGCCTGCTCGCCCTGGACGAGCTCGCCCACCGGTCCGGCCATGCCCCGCTGCCGTCCTCACGTGTGGCCAAGGATTCATTGGAGAGCGTCGCCCGGTCACTCAACCAAGTCCCCGACCACGACGAGCGCCTGCCACGGCTGCGCCATCTGCTGGCTCACCACCTCGGAACCTGTCAAAGCGATCAAGGCAGGCATGTCGTTCTAATGTTGCGCCGGTATCAGTGGGCCTGCTGGTGTCGGCTTGTTGATCCAGGCCGCTGCGGGGAGCTTTGGAGGCTCGGGGGGTTTGCGGCCGAAGCGTTCGGGGTGCTTCGCGTAGACCGTCTCCAGGACGTCGGCTCGCATCTCACGGAGTTGTCCGGCGAGGCCGAAGTGCACGTCGTCGGGGGTGTGCAGGCCGATCCCGGAGTGCCGGTGCTCCTGGTTGTACCAGGTGAAGAAGCGGGTGCACCACGCGCGGGCGTCCTCGAGGGAGCCGAATCGGTCGGGGAAGTCGTGCCGGTATTTGAGGGTCTTGTACTGGCTCTCGCTGTAGGGGTTGTCGTTGGACGTCTTTGGCCGGGAGTGCGACTTGGTGACGCCGAGACCCGCCATCATCTGGGCAACGTTCTGCGCGACCATCGGGGACCCGCGGTCGGAGTGGATCGTCAACTGACCTGGTCCGATACCGTACTTGGCGATCGTCTCGGACAGGAAACGCTCCGCGAGATCCTTGTTCTCGTGGGCGGCGATCATCCAGCCCACGGTGTAGCGGCTGAAGATGTCGATGATTGTGTAGAGGCAGTAGTAGACGCCCGTCACCGGCCCCTTCAGCTTCGTGATGTCCCACGACCAGACGCGGTTCGGAGCCTCGGCGACCAACTCGGGGACTATCCGGGGCGGGTGGACGGCCTGGCGGCGGCGTTCACGGACCTCGCCGCGCCGGCGCAGGAGCCGGTACATCGTCGATTCCGAACACAGGTAGACGCCACGGTCGAGGAGGACGGCGTAGATCTCGGCGGGGGCCATGTCGGCGAACTCCGGGGAGTGCAGCACGTCGAGGACCCGTATCTCCTCCTCGGGCGAGAGCGCCCGGGGATGCCGCCGCCGTTCGCGCCGCGGCCGCTGGGGCGCGGGGCTCTGGCGGTGGTGGCGGTAGTAAGTGGCCCGGCTCACGCCGAGCGCCGCGCACGCCTGGACCCGTCCGACCAGCAAAGTGAGCTCTTCGAGGGCCTGGTCGCGGGCGGTGTCGAACACCACGGCCGCGACCTGGGCTTCGCTCACTGGTTCTTCTCGCCGTGCCGGGTCGGGGCGCTGTCCGTGGCGAACTGGTCGAGCAGCGCGGAGAGTTTTCCCTGCACCTCGATGACGGTGCGGGCCTTGGCCAGATCGGCCTCCAGCCGGGCCTTCTCCGCCTTGAGCTTCTCGATCTCCTTGTCCCTCGGGTCCGCCTTCGGCCTCCCGGCCGGGGCGGCGAGCGCGTCCAGGGCACCCTTGTCCCGCTGCTGCCGCCACGTCGTGATCAGCGACGAGTACAGGCCTTCTCGCCGCAGCAGAGCACCCTTGCCCTTCTTGTCCAGCGTCTCGTACTCCGCGAGGATCCTCGCCTTGTACTCCGCTGTGTACCGGCGCGGGCCGGCGGAACGGGCTGCTACCTGCGGATCAGGGGTCCCGTGGTCGTTGGTGCTGGCCACCTGGGCACTACTCCTTCTCCGCCCTCGACTCAATGAATCATCCAGTATGCCTGACTCGGTCTACTTTGGCAGAGAGGGCCTGGTCGAGGCGCAGTGCTACAACGCCGCGCTGGACCAGTTCCAGCGGATCGGCCCGTGGTGCGGTGCAGAGCTCGGGACGAAGCATCGCCATCCAGCAGCGGCGTTCGACCTGGCTCGGGCCATGGCCGCAACACGCTCCCGACGTAGCTGATGTGAAGTGAGGGTCGCGGGGGGGGCTGGCACAGAGCTACCGGAAGGGCGGCCGCTCATCGCATGGCGCCGAACTTCTCCTCATGGTTGGGAAGTTGCCCACCGGCCATCCAGGCAGCGAGCAGATCCAGAACGTCCCAGCCTTCCCGGAACCATTGTGGAACCAGCCCGGGGCGGACGTTGGGGGCCTGCCCACGTGATCGCTCCCGCTCGTCGCGTTGGCGCGGAAAGTGTCTGGCGCCGCCTCTCCAGCGCGTTCAAGGGGTCCCCATCTCCTGGACCCGGCTCCGCGACGTACCCCTCAGGTACCCAGGATGGTCACTCTGACCTGCGGTGATTGAATCCCGGGTACCCGAGCGGTAGCCTTACCCGCATGGCAGCACTCAACGTGGAATTCTCCGATGCGGAGCTCGAGGACCTCCGGGCGATCGCAAAGGAGCAGGGCGTGCCGATGAAGACGTTCGTGAGGGCGTCCACCGCCGATGCGATCGCCCACCACCGGGCCCTCAAGGACGGCGCCGAAGTCTTCCAGCGGGTCTTCGCCGACCCCGCGCTGGCCGATGCCATCGCCGCCGCGGGCATCGACGACGGTCCGGATACGGGCATGGCGGGCAGGGCTGTCTGAGCAATGGCACCCGCCATCCACATCGATGTCCGCTGGCTCCTGCAGCAGCATGAAGTGGCCCTCCCCGACCAGCCCCACATCAGCGACTTCTCGGCGCTCGTCGCGGCCGTGGCACGCCACCGTGTCGACCCGCCCCGCCTCGGCGTCGACCCGGACGCGTCCTGGCGCGCGGCCGCGCTGCTGCACACCCTGCTCCTGCTGCGGCCGCTGCCCTCCCTCAACGTCCGCTACGCGTGCGCCGTCACCCTCGCCTACATGCACGCCGGCGGCGAGGGCCTCGACGCCCCCTACGGCGAACTCGTCGAACTGTGCAAGGACCTCATCGCCGGTAAGGACAACGTGTTCGGCGCCGCCAACAGGATCCGCTCCTGGCGCATCTGACCGCTCGACGGACACAGACGACAGGCCACTGCCGAGCCCCCTCATACAGACCGCTCTTGCCTCACAGCGATGAAGGGGCGTGCGCTGCTTGCGCAGGTTATGCGAGGCCGTCCGGGGCCACGATGGGAGGCGGGGTGAGCTCATCCGTGTATTCGCCGGTGACCAGGTAGACCACACGCCTGGCCACTGACACCGCGTGGTCGGCGAAACGTTCGTAGTAGCGGCCCACCAGGGTCACGTCGACTGCCGTCTCGACCCCGTGCGTCCAGCGCTGGTCCAGCAGGTGCTGATAAAGCGTGCGATGCAGCTCATCCATACGGTCGTCGTCGTGCTCCAATTGCAGGGCCTTCTCAACATCCTTGGAGCCGATGACGTCGGCCACCTTGGCCATCAGCCGTTGTGCCAGCTGACCCATTTCGAGAATCGTGCTGTGCAGGTCACCAGGTATCGCGCAATCAGGGGAGCGCCGCCGGGCCAGCTTGGCCACGTGCTGCGCCAGGTCGCCGGCGCGCTCCAGATCCGCGCTCATTCGCAGCGAGGTGACGACGATCCGCAATTCGGTGGCGACCGGCTGCTGTCGCGCCAGCAGAGCGATCGCCTTGTTCTCCAGATCTCGTTGCAGGTCATCAACCCGCTCGTCCGCCGAGATCACGTTCTCTGCCAGTTGCACGTCGGCGTCGAGCAGGGCGCTGGTGGCCCGGCCCATCGCCGAGCCGGCCAGTCGTGTCATCTCCACCAGGCCATCCCCGATGGAGGCCAGCTCCCCGTGATACGTCTCCCGCATCGTGCGCCTCCCCGCCCTCTTCTGACTCCGCTCGCGCCTGTGCTCACCGTCAGACTCGCACACCCGGCGTTCAGGCGGCGTCATCGTCTGTGTCAGCAAGGTGTCAGCCTGGCCACAGCGCGGCCTCTACCACCGTCGATCACGGCCGCCCAAGGAGTGCATGGGACGGAGGAGGAGGGCGACGTCGTCGCTGTGAGAGTCTTGGATCAGAATGCGTCCGTGCCCCATCCGTGTCCGGTCCTGCGGAAAACCACGGTGCCAAGCGGCCACCGCTCAGGGCGACGGCCCCTGCCTGTGGCGCGTGTTCAGGGGCCCGTTCAACTGCTCGGTCGGGATGGGATCTCAGCCCACGGTGACTCGCCCCGCGACGGGCGGTTCTCACGGCATCGCCGGCCAGACTTCGGGCCCTCCGCCGTGCCACTCGATCAGAGGCGAGTCGGCCACATCGACCTCATCCAGGCCCTCCATGCCGACCCGCTCCAAGAACACGCTCAGGTTGTGCACTCCGTACGCCCTCCCGAGCGTCTCGCCATCCACCCGGACATGCCGACCGCCGGTCTCGTCGGGCGGGACACGATCACGCGACGTTCGGCCATGCCATCAGCGTCACTAGTCCCGCGCCGGCGCGCCTGCAGAGATGGCCTTCTGCGGCACGTGGCCCGCCCCGCCCGATGAGGGTGCGGGCGAGGCGGGCCGCCTGAAGGACCCGACAGATGTCGAGTTCAAGCAACGACGCCCACGGTGGCACGCAAGGCGCGCCTGGCAAGGTAGGTGCGGCTACGCCGACCCCGTTTCGGGTGATGTGCTTGTCAGCTGGTCGGGCCAACCGCCAGCCGGACAGCCGACTGTCCTCGCCGACCTCGGCGGTCAGCCGGGCACCCGACAGATCATGCACCCGGACACCGAGGGCATCGGCGATCTCAGAAGCCGGGTAACGCTCCAGGTTGGCGCACTCTCCTGGCGGCGCAACCGCGACCACCTCGATCTGGTCTCCGAACAACAGCAAGAGACGGACGAGTACGCGCTCAGTGGCCATCGCCGCCACTCCTCTCGATAGTTGCAGTGGTGGGCGTCTCCCAGATAACGACGGACCCACCACCGTGGCCCGCGGCCACCTTCTCGATTCCGGGGTTCATCCGCATCACGGTCTTCATCGGAAGGTCGAACGAGGTGAGTGAAGCCGGCGTGCGCTCGGCGGCGTCCCTGAGCACATCGCATTGCCATTACGGTCCAGGCCACTGATCGTGAGGTCCTCAAGAGCCATTGATGGTCGGATCCGGCTGCCGTGGTTGCTGTCCTCCGCAACCGACGACACCGTCCTGCCCGCTGAACTCACCGCATAGCCACAAAAAAGATCACCGAGTGGCCGTCGATACACCACTTCGGGACGTGACCCAGCAGCCCCAGCAATGCCCCGTGGCCCGTAGCGTCCCTTGGAGACCTAGACGCGACCGCTAGGGCCGCAGCTGACTGATCCACATAGAGCTACGGCTCAGAAGGTGCCCGTGCCCCACACCATCCTTGGCCGACACCCCTGCCGGCAGTCTGACGGCAACGGCAACGGACGCCAGGGTACACAGCGGGGCGTCACGGGGCGTCGACGCATCGTTGTCGAGCCGGATCATGACCCTGGCCGCACGATCAACCCGCCCTGTTGATGTGCGCGAGGCGTAGTGCCCGCAGTATGGTGAACAAAGGTGATCTTTGAGGCACTGGGGCGAGTGACATGCCGTCTCCAGCACTCCACTCTCAGCGGCCGTCCAAAGCATTTGGGATGGCGGAACGTGACAATCTGTGCACGTCCGTGGTGCGTCGCTGCATGCTTGATCTGAACGCGTCGGCCGTCGCGGTGTATCTGCGGGTACCTGGGGAGCCCGTGCTCGCGGCTGTGGTGATCGTCGTGTCACCGTTGGGGGGGCTTGCACTCGAGCGTATGTCGCTCAACGATCTGATCTTTCCGTCGGTGCGGGCCTATGTCACGGGTCGGATGTGTACCAGGCTCTCCTACGACATAGGCGAAATGCATCCGAGTCTCGGTGCTTTTGGGGGCCCTCCGCATACCGTGATTGCCGCACCGCTGACGGCCGGGGAGCGGAAGTACGGCAGTTTGACCGTGTTCTGATGCGCACCGTGGACGGTGCTTACGTCCCAGCAGGTGCCGGCATCGGTGTCCCTCTGGGAGTCGAAGCGAACCCGTCATATCAGGCCGGGGTCCACACCCTGGAACCCAGGGCCCCGGCGTTTGCCTCGGATGTCTGGTTGGTCATGTGATGCCGTAGAGGGCGAGGACGCGGTGGCGTTCGGTGTGGGCTCGGCGTCCGGCGGCGGTGTTGACGTACCCGGCGAGTTTGAGTGCACTGCGGATCAGGTCGCGGACGGCGGCGAGCACGGCTGGCGTATTGCGGGTCCTGACCTGGGACTTGTCCTCACCGAAGACGACATCACGCACCCAGTGGACGGTGTTCTCCACGGTCCAGTGCCCGCGAGCCCAGGCGGCGATCTCGGCGGCAGATGCCTGCTCAGCGGGCAGATCGGTGATGGCGTAGACGGTCTCGCTGGACCACTTCTTCGCCCCGTAGAGGCGGCGTCTGCGCTGGATGCGCAGGACTTGACGGGCGTTGGGGAAGAGCAGGCCGTCGACGGTGACGACCTGTACGTGGCGCTGCTCGTGGCGGCCGTGGCCGCGGGTGTCGTCACGGTGGATCACGGGGACCTCTTTCCAGGGCAACCGGTGGAGTTGGCGGGCCTGACCGCGCTGGTTGTTCTTGATCGTGAGGAGGTAATGGGCGCCGCGCTCGTGCAGGTAGGCGGCGTGGGCGTGCTGGGCGTGGAGAGCGTCGGCGGTGATGACCGCGCCGGCGAGGTCCACGTCGTCGATCTGGTCGAGCAGGGGTGCGAACTCGGGGATTTCGTTCGTCTTCGCGCCGATCTCGCGGGAGGCCAGGGTGATGCCGTCGCCGTGGCGGACCGCGGAGAGCACGAAGACCCGGCTGCCGTCAGGGCGCCTGGCACCGCGCAGGCATTTGCCGTCCACCGCGATCGCCCGGCGTCTTTGGCGCCGCGCCGACCCTGTTGCCCATTGGCAGTTGAGAGCTGACAGTGGCTTGGTGGTGCTGGCAGGGTTGGTGGTGCGGCCGGTTCCTTTCTGATCCTCGGTCGTGGGGTGGGATGGGCGTGTCGATGGAGCCGCAGTCGTGGCCGGAGCCGGATCCCGTGGTGGCGCGGGCGGTGCGGGCGAAGAACTACGGGCGGCAGGTGCCGCTGCCGGTGGCGGTGCGCGACCGGCTGGGGGAACTGTTCCCGGACGAGGAGTTCGCGCAGGCTTTCGGCGCGACGGGGCCGGCGGGCTGGTCCCCGGGTCGGCTGGCGTTGGTGACGGTGTTCCAGATGGCGGAGAACCTGACGGACCGCCAGGCTGCGGAGGCGGTGCGTGACCGGCTCTCGTGGGCCTACGCGCTCGGGTTGGAGCTGACCGACACCGGCTTCGACTTCACCGTGCTGTCGCAGTTCCGTACCCGGGTGGTCGAGCACCATCTGGAGGAGAAGGTCCTGGACCTGCTGCTGAAGAGGCTGACGGAGCAGGGTCTGGTCGCAGCCGGGGGCAAACAGCGCACCGACTCCACCTACATCGTCTCCGCGGTGCGGGACCTAATGGGGCTCGTCGGGCGGTAGGAGAGACTACGGTCCGTAGCCGCCAGTAGGTGAGCACTACCGGGACCGGAGCCCTTGGAGCTCTGGGTTCAGACCGTGCCCCTACTGGTCGGCCGGGAGGCCTGACTGCTGATGGGATGGCGTGCCCGCCGGGTGGTTGGGCGTGAGCACTTGATCCATTAGGGCGCGAGCCGTGCCTTCCGTCGGCTGTGCAAGGTCCGTACGAGAGTGAAGGGTTGGGTGCTGGTGCTGTTCATCGGCGATGACTGGGCCGAAGACCACCACGACGTCGAGCTGCAGGATGCGACGGGCCGCAGACTGGCCTCAGCGCGGCTGCCGGAGGGCGTTGCGGGCATCGCGAAGCTGCACGCCCTGGTCGCCCGGCATGGCGGCGATGACCTGGAACCGGGGCAGGTGGTGGTCGGGATCGAGACCGAGCGCGGTCCGTGGGTCCAGGCGCTGATCGCAGCCGGCTACACGGTCTACGCGGTAAACCCCCGCCAGGCGGCCCGGTTCAAGGAGCGGTACGGCACTTCCGGGGCCAAGAGCGACAAGGGCGACGCGCACGCTCTGGCGGACATGGTCCGCATTGACGGCGCCCAGCTGCGGCCAGTGGCTGGGGACAGCGAGCAGGCCCAGGCCGTCCGCGTCGTCGCCCGTGCTCACCAGACCCTGATCTGGGAGCGCACCCGCACCTTCCAGCGGTTGCGAAGCACGCTGCGCGAGTACTTCCCCGGCGCGCTGGCCGCTTACGCGGGGCTGGAGCTGACCAGCACCGACGCGCTGGAGCTACTGATCAAGGCGCCCACCCCGGAGCGGGCGACGAAGCTGACGAAACAGCAGATCACGGCGGTGTTGGCCCGGCAACGCCGACACCACCGGGATCAGAAGGCCGCCGCGATCCGGGCCGCACTGCGCGAGCCCCAGCTCGGCGTCCCGGCACTGGTGGTCTCCGCCTACGCCGCGGCGGCGGTCGCACACGCGAGACTGCTGATCGCCATGAACGAGCAGATAGCGGAGCTGGAAGAGCAGGTGAGTGCGCATTTTCTCGCGCACCCGGACGCTGAGATCTACCTGTCGATGCCCGGCATCGGCGAAGTCACCGGTGCCCGGGTGTTGGCCGAGTTCGGGGACGACCCCACCCGTTACACCAGCGCGAAGGCGCGCAAGAACTACGCCGGGACCAGCCCGATCACCCGCGCCTCCGGCAGGACACACAGCGTCCAGGCCCGCTACGCGCGCAACGACCACCTCGCCGACGCCCTCCACAAGCAAGCGTTCTCCGCCATCAGCGTCTCGCCCGGCGCGCGGCGCTACTACGACAAGCAGCGCGCCCGCGACGCCGGCTACAACCCCGCCCTGCGCCAGCTCGGCAACCGGCTCGTCGGCATCCTCCACGGTTGCCTCAAGACCCGCACCCTCTACGACGAGGCCACCGCGTGGTCACACCACGCAACCCTCACCGCAGCTGCTTGACATCCCTACGCCATGGGATGTCTGAACCGCCTGGAGCTGGCCGGGGAGAGCGTGCGGGCGGCGGTGGAGGCGTTGACAGTGGCCGCGCCGCACTGGGTCGCCGACGTGCTGGACGTGCCCGGCTGGTCGCGCCGCTACGACACCCGCATCGACACCTGGCGCATGCCCTCCTCCGCCACCAAGCGCGACCAGCTCGCGCTGACCTACGCCCGCGACGGCTTCGCCCTGCTCAGCGCCGTCTACGATCCGCGCTCCGAACCCTGGCTGCGCGAGCTGCCCGCGGTGCAGACCCTGCGCACTGTGCTGCTGCAGAACTACACCCGTACCACAGCGCGGGGCGGACGCGAGGTCGTGGCCCGCCGCGCCAGGACCGAGGAGGGCGGTGACGGGCTGCCGCCCGGCCATCTGCGCATCGCTTCCCCCTACGATCTCGACACCCGCTGGTCCGCCAAGCGCGACACCTTCTGGAACGGGTTCAAGCTGCACGTGAGCGAGAGCTGCACGGACGCGCCCGAGAAGGAGCGCACCGCCCCGAACCTGATCACGAACGTGGCCACCACTGCCTCCACCGTCCCCGACACCAAGGCCCTGGACGGCATCCACCAGCAGTTGCAGCGCCGCGGCCTGCTCCCGGGCGAGCACTACCTCGACTCCGGCTACCCCAGCGCCGACCTGATCGTGAAGTCCCGCCAGGCCTACGGCATCGCACTGATCACCCCGGTCCTGCTCGACCAGTCCCGCCAAGCCCGCGAGAACGCGGGCTTCCAGGCCGACGCGTTCACCATCGACTTCAAGTACCAGCAGGTCACCTGTCCCCAGGGCCGGGCCAGCTCCTCCTGGAGCCCGTGCACCCAACACGGCTATCCGATGATCGTGGTCGCTTTCACCAAGCCGACCTGCGGCCCCTGCCCGGTCCGGGAGTTGTGCACCACCAGCCGCCGGGGCTTCCGCCAGCTCACCTTGAACCCGCGCCCGCTGACCGAGGCCCTGCGCACCGCCCGTGCCGAGCAGGCCGACCGGGACTGGCAAGACGCGTACGCCCTACGCGCCGGCGTCGAGGGAACCATCCACCAGGCCCTCACCGTCACCGACAGTCGCCGGGCCCGCTACCGCGGCCTGGCCAAGACCCACCTCGAACACGTCCACAGCGCCGTCGCCCTCAACCTAATGGGGCTCATCCGCCTGAACGCCTGGTGGAACGGCAAGCCACTCGACCGCCGCCACACCAGCCACCTCGCCCGACTCGAACTCAGCCTCGCCGCGTAGCCGAATGGGCAACAGGGTCCCGGATCGGTCTGGGCGGCAGCCTGGTGGGCCCGGCGCTGCTCGCGTTCCGGGCCGCCGTCCGGCATCAGCAGCGCGGGATGCGCGCGCTCGTCGGAGAGCAGGGACGTCAGGTAGGCGAACCCGGCCGCGCTGAGCTCGGCCGGATCAAGGCGCCCCAGCACGCTGCGCAGGGTCTTCTCGCTCGGCACCCGGTAACGGCCCAGGAGCGGGTGGTAGGGCAGGCCGAAGGCGGCCAGTTCCTCGGGTGCCGCACGCCGGCACCACTCCGCTGCCGCAGTGATCGAGTCGTGGCCCGCGGGCGTCATCGCGCAGACCACCAGGGCCAGCAGGGAGGAAAGCCGGTAACGCACACCGCTGGCTCCGCGCGGATCGGTGAGTGACTCGAACTCCGCGACCAGGCTGCGGACTTGATCCCGGGCGGCACCCTCACGCAGATCTGGCAGGCGGGGTGCGGGGCAGACAGGAGCAGGGATGGGGGATGATGGTGGGACGAACACGGCACCTTCGTGGATCTTGAAGCGTAGAGAACTCCATGATCCACAGGGGCCGTGTTCGCCTGCTTCCGGGGCCCGCCGCCGACGTCAACCGACCCAAGGTCGGACGAGCCGGGCAAACGCCGGGGCCCTGTCCCCAGAGTGCTGATGAACGCGAGCGATTCTTCGCGGCAACGCGAGGTGCAACGCATGCAAAAATCAGCACGTCTTCGCAGGTCAGGGCCACAACGCAGACGCTGCGAGCGAGCGCGTTGCACCTTGTGTTGCACTCGGGGCGCCGTCCCCCGTACGGGCGCGGAGTGAGACTGTCAGCGCCCGGGCTACATTCCTTCGGTGGCCTTTACCGACGATATCCTGGCGCTGATCCGTACCGCACTCGACGAGTTCGACGACCGCCCCCTGCAAGTGTCGGTCCGCCGTGCGGTGAGGATCGCCGGTCTGATCGGCGACTCTCGTGCGGCGGTACGCCTGGCGCACGAGTTGATGCCTTCAGGTGGCGATCCCCAAGCGAACGCGTCTTCGTTCAAACAGCTAATGGCCGACTCCTCGACCTGGGGCAACCCTGATGGGCCGGCTGAGGACGCCCTGCGCGAATACTTCCGCGACCGGGCTCGGGCGGACGACCCCAAGAAGCCTCTCGACCCGAACACTTCCCAGATCTACACGCATTCCCTGGACATGATCCAGTTCTGGTCGGAGCGTGCACCGCAGCTCCCAGACTATGGGTCGCCCCAGGAGCTGGATTTCTCACGCAAGCACCGGGAGATCCAGGACCGGACACGCTACCGGACGTTCAGCTACCTATGCGCCTGGGAGCGCCGCTTCGGTTACGCCTCCATCAACGAGTCGATCTTCGGCGATTACAAGACGATAGTCGACAAGCTTCTCGCCGAAGGAGTTCCCACCCTGATCGAGCAGTTCAACGCCGTATACCGACGGCTCAACGAGGCTGCGACCGCTGACCCGGAAAGGCCAGCCAGCGAGGAACTCTCCCAGGCGATCACCACGTGCCGACGCATCCTTGAGGCCGTGGTTGACCACGTGCTTCCCCCTCAAGACCAGCCGAGTGACAGCGGCCACAAGCTGGACCAACCCTCTTACAGAAACCGGCTATTCGAGTTCATCAAGCGCGCTAACGACAGCAAGAGCGTCGGCAAGATGACCGTTGCGCTGAGCAAGGGACTCCACGAGCGATTCGAGAGCGTCGACGAACTCACCAACAAGGGCGTGCACGCCTCCATGGCACTGCGAGCAGGCAACCTCTGCGCTTTGAACACCTACATCCTGTGCGGGGAGATTCTGCTACTCAAGGCCGAGACCGAAAAGGCGAGCTAATGGCAGTAGGACCGTCCTGGCCGCCAGGCTCGGCGAGCTCACTGGCAGGGCGGGGGCTCCGGGTTCGGGCCGGGCCGATCGCCGCGGGTCCAGCGCCGGCACTACAACAAGATCCGCGAGCCGGAAGGCGCCCACCGCCCGGCGGTCGAGGACCAGCAAGCCATGGCCCAGGCCGCCTGCGCCCGCCGGAACGGCGAGAGTCACCGCTCTCGCCGTTCCGGCGGCCACGCCGTCCCGCTGCGCACCAAGTCGCAGCCGGCCCCCGCGCGAGGTGCTGCGTGATCAGGACCGCTCCACCAGCCGCCCACTGCCCGCTACCGTCGAACCTGCGGACCGTCGTCCCGGCGGGGCCGCCACCACCGAGGAGGCCCAGGCCACACCGCCTCGGAGATGATCTCCGCCGGAAACCGGAAGCCCTTGTACGACACTGTCGTCTCGGTCTCCACAACCAGGCCCCTCCCCGACGATCGACAAACCCGACGATCATCCCAGCCCCGAGGCCCACCAATCAACTTGACAGTGCCCCGAGCAGGAGACGACCCACCACGGCAGCCCTTGACCAGTGGATCGTCTGACCGCCCCGCCCAGGGGCATCAGGTTGGCGAGTGAAGATCAGTGGCGTCTGGAGACCAGGTCGGCCACCCGAGCGACGGGGGACGTTGTCGCTCGCCCGTCCCTCTCTTGGCGATCGGCCCAGTGGTACGCGGCGTACATGCCGTGGACGCCGAGCCAGCGCAGGGGCTCCGGCTCCCATCGGCGCACCTTGTGACCCACCCAGGGCAGGACGGTGAGTTCGGTGTCCCGCTCAAGTACCAGGTCCCGCAGGGTGCGCCCTGCCAAGTTGGTGGTGGTGACGCCGCTGCCGACATAACCGCCCGCCCACCCCAGGCCAGAGGCGCGGTCCAGGGCCACCGTGCAGCACCAGTCCCGCGGTACGCCCAGCACGCCCGACCACGCGTGGTCCACGCCGATGCCGCGCGCGGCCGGGAAGAACCGGGTCAGGATTGCGTACAGCTCGTCGACGGTCCGCTGGGCGGTCGAGCCGTCGTTGTCGGTGCGCGAACCGAAGCGGTACGGCACGCCGCGCCCGCCGAGTGCGATCCGGTCGTCGGCGGTCCGCTGTGCGTACATGTACGCGTGCGCGAAGTCGCCCAGCGTCGCGTGGCCTTCCCAGCCCACTGAAGCCCAGAAGGACGCGGGCAGCGGGGCGGTGACGATCATCGAGGAGTTCATGGGCAGCCAGGACCGCTGCTCACCGGGCAGGTTGGCGGTGAATCCTTCGGTGCACCGCAGTACCTGGTGCGCGGTGACCGTGCCGTGCGCGGTGACGGCGCGCGCACGCCCGGTTCCGGCAGCGGGAAGGATCTCGGTGACCGGCGTCTGCTCGTAGATCTGTACACCCATCCGGGCAACGACCTCCGCCAGCCCCAGCACGAGCTTGGCGGGTTGGATCCGGGCTCCGTGCGGTGTCCAGCTGGCGCCGAGTGTGCCGTCCACGGCCCGCTGTGCGGCGGCTTGTTCTGCGTCCAGGCGTACCACTTCGGTCAGGCCGTAGGAGTGTTCCGCGGCGACGAAGGCGTCCAGCCGCTTCAACTGAGCGGGTGTGCGGGCCACCTCCAACACTCCGCCCTTGACCACGTCTGCGTCGATCCCCTCGGTGTCGCAGACCTGGATCACCTCGTCGACGGCCTCGTTCATCGCCCGTTGCATGGCCTGGGCGGCCGGCTTGCCGTATTTCCTGGCGAAGGCCCCCCGCCCGGCGAAGCCGTTGTAGAGCCATCCGCCGTTGCGCCCGGACGCGCCGTAGCCGCAGAAACGCTGCTCCAGCACAGCCACGCGGAGCGAGGGCTCGGCGGCCTTGAGGTAGTAGGCGGCCCACAGGCCGGTGTATCCGCCGCCGACGATGGCGACGTCCACATCGAGCGGTCCGTCGAGGGCGGGGCGCGGGGCGGGTGTCCCCAGTGCGGAGTACCAGAAGGAGACACCGCCGTTGGCGGTGGCGGACGTGCCCACAACAGACCTGCTTTCGTGCGGTTGGAGAAGTACGGGGTGCGGGCACGTCGTCCCGCGGCGGTGAGGTGCGGGAACGGACAAAGTGGCCCAGTGCGTTAGAACAGCTGTGCAAACCGGCACGCGCTGGCCTGATCTGCGGTGACCCGGGACGCGGTCCGGCCTCCGCGCGGACGGCAGGGGATGGCAGTCCGCGCCTGGGACGGTAGTTCGGTCTACTGGTAGGGGTACCACCAGGGCTTGCGCTCGGCGGAGATGCTCCAGTGCACGTGCTTGGTCTCCCGGAACGACTCCAGGCCCTCCGGTCCGAGCTCGCGCGAGTTGCCGGAGGCTTTCATGCCGCCGAACGGGCCGGCGTCGTTGTCGGTCAGCGGGTCGTTGATCCAGACGGTGCCGGCCTTGAGCTCGTCCAGACACCGGTACGCGTAGTCGGCGCGGTTGGTGTAGACGTTGGCACCCAGACCGTAAGGCAGCGCGTTGGCCCGAGCGATGGCCTCGTCGAGCGAGGAGACCCGGGCGATCGGAGCGACCGGGCCGAACGTCTCGTCCCGCATGAGCGGCATGTCGTCGGTGACGTCGACGACCACCGACGGGGAGAGGTACCAGCCCCGGTCGAAACCGCCGTGGTCGCCGCCGACGAGGATGCGGGCCCCCGCTCCGCGGGCCGAGGCGAGTTGCCGTTCCACGGCGGCCCGCTGGACCTCAGCGATCACGGGGCCCATGTCCGTTCCCGGCGCGAGCGGGCTACCCAGCCGGACCGCGGCCGCCTCGGCGACCATGCGGTCCACGAACTCGTCGTAGACGGCGTCCGCGACGTAGAACCGTTCGGCGGAGGTGCAGACCTGGCCGGCGTTGAGATACGCGGCCCAGGCGGCTCCGGCCGCGGCCACCGAGAGGTCGGCGTCCTCGCACACGATGAAGGCGTCCTTGCCGCCCAGCTCCAGGTGGGTGCGCTTGACTTGGCGCGCGCAGAGTTCGCCGATGCGCAGCCCGGCAGCGGTGGAGCCGGTGAAGGCGACGAGGTCGGTACCGGGGTGGACGACCAGCGCCTCGCCGACTGCGGCCCCGCCCGCGATCAGGTTGACGACGCCGGGCGGAAGTTGGGTGAAGGCTTCGGCGAGCATCAGTGTCGATAGTGGCGTGTAGGGGGAGGGCTTGGCCACGACCGTGTTCCCCGCCGCGAGTGCGGGCGCGAGCTTCCAGGCGAGCAGCAGCAGTGGGTAGTTCCAGGGCACGATCGCGGCGACGACCCCGAGCGGTTCCTTGATGACGAGGGCCAACTGCCGGTCCTCCACCGGCGGCAGTACGCGCCCGCGCTCATGTCGGCCGAGTTCGGCGTAGTAGTCGAAACACGCCGCCGCCCAGCCGACCTCGTCGGTGTTCTCCACCAAGGGCTTGCCGCCCTCGACGGACATCTGCCAGGCCAGCTTGTCGGCGTGCTCGCGCAGCCAGTTCGCGATGCCGTGGAGAAGGTCTGCCCGTTCCGCGGCCGGCGTGCGCCGCCATCGGTCCGTAGCGTCGCGAGCGGCGCGGACCGCGCCGTCGACCTGTTCCAGGCTCGCGGAACCCACGCTGGCCACGGTCTCCTCGGTCGCCGGGTTGATCACGAGGTCCGAGGTTCCGGCTCCCGACACCGGCCGGCCGGCAATCCACAATGTCGTCATGTCGCTCCTGGTTCGATGTTGGGGCCGGGAACATGGGCACAGCAGCGGAGCGCGCCATGGGCCCCGCGAGTCTCCGGCATACGGCGTCGGAGCCCCTCGCGCCCGTCCGACTGGGCGATGAACGTGCCGGCCGACTGCGGCACTACGACCCGCTCAGGCCTCCGAGGCAGGTGCCGGCTCGACCTCGCCCGCGCCCCAGCCGTAGGCCAGCTTGTGCATCTCGAGGATGAAGAAGGACTCCGTGGACAGCACTCCGTCCACCTGCTGCACCCGGGTGGTGACCACTTCGGTGAAGTGCGCGGTGTCCCGGCAGATCACCTCGGCCATCACGTCGAAGCGGCCCGCCGTGAGGATCACGTAGGAGGTCTCCGGCAGCTCGCTCAGGGCCCGGCAGACGTTCTGCGCCTCCCCGGCGCGCACCTTGATGCCGATCATGACGAAGTGGTCGAACCCGATGGTGAGCGGGTCGGCGATGCCGACGATCTGCAGGATGCCGCTCTCCTCCAGCCGCTGGACGCGGAAGCGCACCGAGGACGCCGGGAGGTTCAACGCCTCTGCCATCTGGCTGTAGGGGCGTCTGCCGTCCGCCTGCAGGATGGCGATGATCCGCCGGTCGAGCTCGTCCAGCTGGTGGGCGGTGGCCATGGTCGCTCTCCGGTTCTCTCGCCCGTCACCGCGCTGCGGTCGGCGCGGCGGTGTTCGCATCCGGGGGCTTGGTTCGCCCGGCCGCCGCTGGCGTCACACCATGGGCGGTAGCTGCGGCTCCGGATGCTGGATCAGCAATCTACAGCCATCAAAATTGCTCAAGCAATAATATTGACACTGTTTCTTAGCGCTTCTATAACGGACCCCCACCAGTGTTGTTCATTCCGCGATGGGGAACCACCATGAGTACTCCCGCCACCAGATCCGATGCGCCGGATCGTCCTGCCCTCGAGGGCCACGGCAGTGGTTCCGGCGAGAAGGGTCTTCGCATCGGCGCGCTCGGCCTCTTCTCCTCGGTGTCCATCGGCCTCGCCTCCGCCGCACCCGCCTACAGCCTCGCGGCGACGCTGGGCCTGATCGTGGCCGGCGTCGGGCTCCAGGCGCCGATCATCACGATCCTGGCGTTCATCCCGATGCTGCTCATCGCCTACGCCTACAAGGAGATGAACGCGGTCGATCCCGACTGCGGCACCACCTTCACCTGGGCTGCCCGCGCCTTCGGGCCGCGCACCGGATGGATGGGCGGCTGGGGCATCATCGTCGCCGACGTGATCGTCATGGCGAACCTGGCCCAGATCGCCGGCGGCTACACCTTCCAGCTCCTCGGCCTGGACAGCCTGGCCGCCAGCACGCTGTGGACCACGGTGGCAGGCGTGGTCTGGATCGCTCTGATGACGCTGATCTGCTACATCGGCATCGAGGTCTCCGCCGCGCTGCAGCGGGTGATGCTCGTCGGCGAAGTGGTCATGCTGGTGCTCTTCTCGGGGACCGCGCTCGTGCGCGCCTACACCGATGCCAAGGGTTCGATCCACCTGTCGCTGTCCTGGTTCAACCCCTTCGACGTGGCCTCCGCCTCCGCGTTCACCGCCGGGATCCTGTCGGCGATCTTCATCTACTGGGGCTGGGACACCGCCGTCTCCGTCAACGAGGAGACCGCCGACAAGACCCGCACCCCCGGCCGCGCAGCCGTCA
The DNA here is from genome assembly GCF_050936285.1 of Streptomyces sp. CA-106110. Classification (NCBI taxonomy): domain Bacteria; kingdom Bacillati; phylum Actinomycetota; class Actinomycetes; order Kitasatosporales; family Streptomycetaceae; genus Streptomyces; species Streptomyces sp. CA-106110. The sequence continues at coordinate 671,285 of NZ_JBNJNB010000001.1, forward strand.
TCTCCACCGGCCTGCTGCTGCTGATCTACGCGCTGGTCTCCACCTCGGCCCAGGCCTTCGCCGGCGTGGGCGACAAGGGCAACGGGCTCGCCAACCCGGGCAACTCCGCAGATGTGCTCTCCGTTCTGGGCGGCGCCGTCTTCGGCACCAGCGGCATCGGCTGGCTGCTGGCCAAGCTCTTCATCCTCACCGTGCTCACCTCGGCGGCCGCCTCCACCCAGACCACCATCCTGCCGACCGCCCGCACCGCCTTCTCCATGGCCGCCCACAAGGCCATCCCGTCCCACTTCGGCCGGGTCCACAAGCGCTTCCAGACTCCTACCTGGGCCACCGTCGGCATGGGGCTGGCCTCCATCGCCTTCTACGTGCTGCTGACCCGGATCAGCACCAACGTGCTCACCGACTCGATCTCCTCGGTCGGCCTGGCCATCGCCTTCTACTACGGGCTCACCGGCCTGGCCTGCGCCTGGTACTTCCGCAAGGTGCTCGGCCGCAGCGCCCGCGATCTGTGGCTGAAGGGCGTCCTGCCAGGCCTGGGCAGCGTGATGCTTCTCTACTTCTTCTGCTACGCCGCCTTCGACGTCTACGCCGACCCCGGATACGGCTACACCGCGATCAGCCTCCCGGGACTCGGCCGGGTCGGCGGCGTCACCGTGATCGGCATCGCCTCGCTCCTCCTGGGGCTGCTGCTGATGGCGATCCAGCGCGTGGCCCAGGGCTCCTGGTTCCGCAGCCCCGACGTCCCGACCGGGCCGCACACCCCGGACCCCACGGCGGCTCCAGTCGCCTGACAGCCCCGGCCGTCAACCTTGCCGAGCGGGCTATCTACACGATGCCCGCTCGGCCTGCTCGCCGCTCGCCTGGCCCAGCCCACATGCCGGACACGGCCGAACGGCACAGCGTCGTGCCAGGCACACCGCAGGGGCAGCGCACGAAATCGAGCAGACTCGGGAGGACGCCGTGCACGAGGGCGCTGTCAAGTTGTTTGGCTGGTGGTTGGTTGAGGATGTGTCAGGTCGTAGTGGGGCCGGGTGACGGTCCTCGGTCAGGTCGCGGCGGGCAGGGCGATGCAGCCGGTGATACGGTCCCAGACGGTGCCGGTCTGCACGACGTTGACATCGGCTTTCGCCACTCGTGTCACAAGTAACCGGCGGAGGAGGTCAGCGACTTGTCCCTGGTCAAGCCGAGTCCTCCACTGACATCACGGTGACTATCAGCAACTGACAATCACACGCAGACCATCACAGGTCGCCGCCGCGACGATCCCCCCTACGAGCATGAAGGTGGCGGCCAGTGCCGTCGCCTCCTTCGCACGGAGCCTCACTGCGGCCATCGCCGAACGCAGCCGCAAACCAGCGCCCTCCCGCCCCCTCGTCCACGATCAGCAGCACCATCAGGCCGCTCACGAGCAGCAGCGGAGAAACCTGCGCCAGGCGCCGTAGAGCGCGTACGAACCTGTCGGCCGCCGCCTCAAGCGCCGGAAGGCGGATTCGTGGGCCGCTCCATTCCCGGCGCGGTCGTGGGGCGGGCGGGTTCTTAGAGGCCTGCGGCTGCTATGGCGGCGGGCCGCGCTGGGAGCAGCCGAGGTTGGAGAGCGTCGTATCGGGTGGCCGCCGCCCGCACACGGGGCCTGGCGGGCATGATGCCGTACGGGCGGCGGCAGCGGCCGAGGGGTTGGCCACTCGGGTGGAAGTTCAGCCCAGGCGGCGGCCGGGCGGCAACGGCGGATCCCCGCACGCGGACCGCCGGCGCCGTGCATCCCAGCGTCTGGCGCCCCAACCCGTACGCCCAGACCGCCACATGGGGCCGCGAGTCGCGCGTGTGTGTCCTGGTCTCATGGGCCTGCACGGGCGGAACGCGGCGCGCGGTGAGCCGGGCATGAGAGAGCGGCGGCCCCCTGTCAGGTGGGGGCCGCCGCTGTGCGGTGCTGCCGCCTCGGATCGCCCGCGCACGGCGGTGTCAGCCCCGCACGCCAGGGTGCAGGCGCCCGGTCTCATGTCGGAGCGGGCGCCTGCCCGGTCACCATCAGTCGCCCCGGGCATCGCGTGCGGCGCTCCGGCCGTGCGCCCTGGCCTGCAGGCAGGGCGCGGTCGGGGGTGCTCAGCCCGCCAGGCTCACGAGGCCGTCCTCCCGTACCCAGCCGCGGAGGCCCTTGGCCATCCCCGACCGCGACCGCTGGGAGAGCTGGCCGTAATCCCAACTCCCGCGGCTGCACAGGACGGTGAGCCGGTCGCCCCGGTACAGCAGCCCGCGGCTCGCGTAGCCCGTCGACGGGCCCGTGCGGAAGTTCCAGCCGTTCTTGCCCACCGTGGCGCCGAAGTTGGGGCTCCAGTTGATGGTGCAGCGGGAGTTCTCGCCGACGGCGTGCGCGGCCGGGGCGGTGGTGAGAGTCAGAGCGGCGGCGGCCGCCATCGCCAGGACGGCGGGAGCAACCGAACGGAGCGCAACACGGCGCATAACGGGGACCTTTCGACGGAGTGTGGAGGGATCGGGTCGGCCGCGACTGATCCTTCAGGGCGCCTTGGGGGGCCAGCCGTGCCCGGGCGTGCCGCTCCCACCTGCCGAGTCGGTGAAGTCGTCCGCCGTCCCGGGGGGCGGGAGGGGCCGTCTCACCAGGCCCGGGCCACGCCGTGGGGATGGTGGGGGCCGATCCCGTGGTGCGGATCGGCGGCCGGGATCGCCGCCTCAGGGTGTGGGAGCCAGGCGCGGAGCCGGGCCGGCGCGTCGACGGGCCAGCGATGGTCGTGTCGCCGAGTAGTCCCGTCACGGGCCCGGTTGTCTCCGCTCGCAGGTCGGTGTCAGGCGCGGGCGGCGTAACTCCGGTACCGCGGGCGGGGCGATGACGCCCCCCGTACTCCTTGACCAGGCAGGCACTCTGACATGACCGTCACCACTCCGCCGGTTGCACTCCCCCGCCACGCGCGTCCTGCGCCGTCGTCCCGCACCGTCATCGCGACGCTCCTGGGCACCACACTCGTCCTCAAGGGCGCCGGGTTCGCCTTCGACTACCTCGGCTACTACGTCGGCACGGCGCACGGCACCACGGCGGCGGGCATCTGCCTGACCGCTTTCGGGATCGGCTGGTGCATCGGGCAGGCCGTCTGCGGGGCGATGACCGACCGCATGGGCCAGCGCACCGTCCTGCCCCTGTGGCTGGTGGCATCGGCCGCGGCGTGCGTCAGCCTGGCCGTGGTGAATGTGCTGCCCGCCGTCATCGCGATCGCCTTCTGCCTCGGCTGCACCATGGAAGTCCAGCGCCCGGCGGTGTCCGCCGAGATCAACGAGAGGATCACCAGCGAGGCCGGCCGCACCCGCGTCCAGAGCTGGATGTACTGGATGGCGAACGTCGGTGTGGCCCTGTCCGGCGCCGTGGGCGGCTATGTGGCGCACGAGCACGGCTACCGGATCCTGTTCCTCCTCAACGGCGTGGCCTGCCTGGCCGCCGCGGTGATCGCCCGCCGGGTCCTGTCCCCCCGCCCCACTCACATGTCCTCCGGTGCGGCGTCGGTTGCCTACCGGCAGGTCCTGTCCGATCCGGCGCTGCGATGGATCGCGGTCGCCGCGGTCGGGGCGATGATCAGCGCCTACGGTCTGGTCAGCGTCCTGCCACTGGTCATGAGTGCCGACGGCCTGCCGCCGACCGCCCTGGGCACCGCGATGATCGCGAACACGGTGGCGGTCCTCGTCCTCAGCCCGCCACTCACCCGGCTCCTGGTCGGCCGCAACGAGAGCATCCGCTACCCCCTCGCGCCGATCCTGGCGGCAGGCAGCCTGATCCTGGGGGCCTCGATGGGACTCGCGGCGCTGCAGCACACCGTCCTCGGCTATGCGGTCGCGGCCGTGCTGATGGTCCCGGGTGAGGTGTGTTTCAGCGTGGCCCTTGGCGGTTTCCTCGCCACGGCCGCCCCCGCCGGTGCCATCGGCCGCTACCAGGCGGTCCTCAGCGGCGCCTCGGCCCTGGCCTCCCTGACCCCGCTCGGCATCGCCCTCGCTCTGAACGCGGGCGGACGACTGCTGGTGGCCGCCCTGCTGATGGGCACTGCCGTGCTGGCGGCCTGGGCCTGTGTGCCGCTGGCCCGCATCCTGCGCACCCGGCCCCGCCCCATCACCGCCGTGCCGGTCGGTGACACCCCGTCTCGCCCCTGACCACCCCTGCTGTGTGGAAGGACATCGCCATGAGAATCGCCGTCGTGGACGGATACTCCACCGGAGCCGCCCTGGCCCAGCGCCTGCACGCGGCAGGTATCGAGTGCCTACACGTCCAAAGCCGCCCGGCCGGCGACTTCACCCCATACCTGCTGCGGTCGTACCGGCCCGGCGACTACACCCGCGACCTCGGTTACGCCCCCGACACCGGGGCGTTGGTCGCGTGGCTGAACAACGCCCGGGTCTCCCGCGTCATCGCCGGCACCGAGTCCGGGGTCATGCTGGCGGAGTCCGTGTCCATGGCGCTGGGCCTGCCCACCAACTCCCCCGCCCAGCCCGCCGCACGCCGGGACAAGGCCCTGATGGCCAAGGTGGTGCGGGCAGCGGGCCTGGCGACGCCGTACGCAACCACCGCCCGCTCCGCCGCCGAGGCTGCGGAGTGGTTCGCGGCCTCCGGACTGCCAGACGCGGTCGTCAAACCGCGCGCCAGCGGGGGCAGCGACCACGTGCGGTTCTGCAGCACGCCCGAGGAGGTGGCCAAGGCCGCCGCACGCGTCCTCGGCGATCGCAACATCTTCGGCGAGCCGAACACCACGGTCCTGGTGCAGCAGCGCCTTGAGGGCACCGAGTACTACATCAACACGGTCTCCGCCCGCGGCGTGCACCGGGTCGCCGAGATCTGGCGCTACACCAAGCGGCGGGGCCCCGCCTCCACGCCGATCTACGATTACGAGGAACCGGTGTCCGTCTCCAGCACGGTGGGACAGATCCTGCGGTCCTTCACCGTCAGTGTCCTTAACGCTCTCGGTATCACCGAGACACCGGCCCACACCGAGGTCATGCTCACGGCCGACGGGCCCGTCCTCATCGAGACCGGCGCCCGCCTGGGCGGAGCCACCGCACCCGGCATCGTGGAGAAATACTGCGGCACCTCGCAGACGTCGCTGGCCGCCGCCGCACTCATCGATCCCGCATCCCTGACGGGCTTCAACGACACCCACGACCGGCACGTGGGCGCCCTGCGCAACGTCGAGTTCATCAACCCCTTCCGCGGCCCGGCCAGCGCAGACGCCCTCACCAAGGTCGCGTCACTGCCCACCGTCGTGCACGTCGCCTACGCCACCGACCCCGGCACACTCCTCGAACCGACATCCGACCTGCTCAACTCCCCCGGCTACACCTACCTCGCCGCCCACCACCACCAGGACATCGAGCAGGACTACACCACCCTCCGCGCCTGGGAGAGCGAAGGCCTCCACACCATGTGACCCGCCCGCGCGGGCGCCCGGCCCGCAGCCGGCACCACTAGCAAACGCCTGGGCCGGTACCCATCACCAACTCCTCCCGCATGGCCCAGCCCAGTGCGCGTGAGGCCCTATTGCGGGTTCGGCCTGGCCGAACGCACCCCGTCCCAGCTGCGCCAACAGGTAGCATCCGGCAGCAACTCACCCGGGGCAAAGGAGTGTGCACGGCCGTGGCCGCAAACCCAGACAGCCCCCGCATCGAAACCCTCTACGCGCGGCAGTTTGCCGCCGACCTCGAGACAAACCGCGCGGCGCAGGAAGAGACCATCACGCTCATCGCGTCCCAACAGAAGCGACTGGAGCAACTCAAGAGGGACGAGGAGTGGCTTCTTCGCATGCAGAAGTCGCTGCCCACGCCTCACCAAGCAGCCGACACGCCTGATGCGGCCGAAGGGGAGGCCCCTGTCCCGCAACCACGGCAGGAAGAGACCGGCGACGCGCCGAGCGAGCAGGCGCAGCCCGCGGCGAAGAAGGCCGCCGCGAAGAAGACCACGGCCAAGAGAACCACGGCCAAGAACAACGAGCCCCCGCTGCGCGAGCTCGTCGAAGACATCCTGCGTCACCACACCGGTGAGCCCCGCATGGTCAGCGAGGTCCGCGAGGAGCTGATAGCGGCCCACCCCGACCGGTCCCCCTCCCCTCAGTTGGTGCGCAACGCCCTCGAGGCCGGCGTCGCAAAGGGCCGCGTCGAGCGGGCCACCCAGCAGGGATCGGTGATGTACACGCTGGCCAAGCCTGCCGCTTCCGCAGACGACAAGGCGGGCGCTGGCGCCGAGGAAGCCGAGAAGGCAGCGGTGCCCGCCTGACAGGCTGTACGGCAGACGAGGCGGCCCACGGTCAGGCGCGCCGGATCCCGGAGCCCGGCTGCTGCGGCGCGTACAGGGCATGTTGCAGTTGCTGGGTGGCGGCCCCGGCACTGCGCGGCTCTGCGTCCGCGGACCGGGTGCGCGACCGGGAGTCGGCCGCGACCTGGGCGGCGCGCTCGGCGACACCGGCGATGCCATTGGCGCTCTGGGACGGGCGCAGGCCGGCAACCGAATCCAGGGCCTTGAGCGCCCGCAGGGTGAGGGGGCTGCTGGACATGATGTCCTGGAGGTACTGCTGGGTGCGCTGAAGCTCCTTGCGGGCCTGGTCGACCTGCTCTTTGGTCACCGCCGGGGAGCCGAAGTCGACGTACCCGCTGTTCAGCCGTTCCTCCCGATCCCTGAGGGTGCGCTCCGCCCTCCGTGCGGCCTGGTAGGCCTCCTCGGTGCCCCTCTCGCCGATCGGCCCGTTGTCGACCAGGAGGGTGCGCAGGTTGCGCATGGTCCAGGTGCCGGCGGTCTGGGGGTACAGGCGGTGCCGCGCGTCGCTGGTCCACTGCCGCTGGACGTCGAGCACCTGGTCGATGCCCTCCTCCGCCGCGGTCACCCGCGCCATGAACCCCTCCTCCAGCGCGATCCGCTCGCCCGCCGTGCGGGGCTGGGGCGCAGTCTCCCCGGTGGTCTCAAAGGCGTCGGAGGCGGCGATGACGGCCTGGCGTTTGGCTGTGGTGGCGGCCGCCTCGGCGTCGGCCAGGATCGATGCGTGCATCAGCACCGCGTGCCGGCAGTTCAGCTCCTCCAGGCGCTGCCGGAAGTAGCTGACGTTGTCGCGCGCATCCGTTTCGGCGTTCCGGGCGTGCCTGGCTTCCTGCCGCTGCTGAGCGGGGGTGAGCGTGCCGAAGGCCGTCGCGCGCTCCGCATCGCGCGGCCGGCCCTCGACCCAACTGGCTGCCTCGACGGCGGCTTTGACAAGCCAGCCCTCCGCCCGCGCCAGGTCATCCATGGCCGTCTCGGCCTCCTGGCGAGCGAGCGGGGACATCGCACGCCATGCCGCAGCGGCCTCAAGATCCGTGATCTGCCGGGGAAAGCCCGGCAGCGCGAGCGACTCGGCCGCGGCGGCCGCCTCCTCACCGCCAGCCACGGTCGCGTCCGGGACGGCGGCCGCGTCGGCAAAGTCCCGGCGGGCGCGGGCCACCAGCTCCTGCCCGGGGCCCGAGCCGTCGGCGTAGTGGGCCAGCCACCCCAGCAGGGTGCGGGCGGCCCGGTGCACGGGATGCCCGGGGAGGGGATGCGCGGCCACCGCGTCGGCGGTCTCCGGCATGCGGGAGGCCACGTGGTCCAGCAGCCGGTCCTGAGCCTGCTCGACGCGGTCACGGAACTGGCCGATCGCAGAGACGAAGGAAAGCTCCTCCACCAGCCGGAAGGCCTCGAACAGCTCCGGCACCGACGCGGCTGCGGGGCCTGGGCCAGGGCGAGGGTAGCAAGCATGCGGCGGGCGGCCTCGCGCGCCACCTCGGGGCCCTCCTGAAGGCCGGGATCCTCCACCGCGGCAGCCGTATCGGCAGCCTCCCCTTCTCCCCCTTCCGCTTCCCCGTCCTTCGCCGGGTGGGTGTCCTCGGGGCTGGTGTACAGGGCGGTCAGATGGGTGAGCACCGCCTCGTCGGGGACCGCGTTCATCACAAGCGCCCAGACCTGTCCGCCGCGCCGCCAGGCATCGAGATCCGAGGCAGCAGGCCTCCACTGGGCGGGATCGTCGGGCGCGACGAACCGGATCCGCGTATCCAGCCAGTCGGCGGCCTCATCGGCCAGCGCGACCTGCAGCAGATCCGCGTGCACGGAGGCCGGCGCGGCACGCTCGGCATCCGCGAACAGCTCACCGACGGGCAACGGCCGCCAGCTGACCCCGCCGTCGTCGCTGACCTGCCCGGCGACCGCCATGCCCTCCTCCCGTTCATGGGAGAAGTACCAGCGCATCGCCAGGACCGGATCATTGATCAGCAGCGAGGGTCCCGGCTCACCGTCCAGCCGGTAGTCGGTGTAGGTGCTGGACAGGATGTACAGGCGGTCGGTGTCCACGCGCGGTCTCCCCCTCCTCGAGGGCGGTACGCCGCCCGGGCATGCGGTGCCTTCCACGCTGCCGCGCGCCCACCTCCCACGGCAGGCCACCCACGCGGCCTTCCCGCCCGGCGGGAGGAAAGCTGCGCCCGGACTCCGCCCCACGGTCCAGCCGTAAACGGCAGTGCCCGCCCGGGCCTATAGGCCCGGGCGGGCACTGGAGAGCCGCTGCTGTTACCGCACGCAGCGCACGGACTGGCGCACGGAGCGGACCGAACGGACGGAGCGGACGGAAGCGATCATCGAGAACTCCTGAAGAGTCGAGACATGTCGGTCGGACAGAGCAGATCTCAGCAAAACCAACCCCCCACCACCAGAGGCGAAGCGGGGCATAACGGGCTAATCCCCTGGGGTGGGACACAATCTGCCACCACGGTCTTCAGGACGGGAGAAACCCGCCCCGCCGCACGGTCCGGCCCGCCTGACGGACCCGCGCCTCCCTGCCCGGGCCGGCGAACCCATAACCACGCGCCCGACGGGAAGGGCTACCGACGGAATGCCTTGGCCTGCGCGGATAGCGACCTGCGGATAGATCGTTCCCGCGACGGATCTGCCTCCTCGTCGCTCGATCTGATGGACCGGCGCTCGCCGTCTTCCTCGTACGCCGTATCCGTCCGTACAGTCGGGGACTGGTCAGTGGTGCTGTGGAAGGTTCTCGCTGATCACTAGGAGCGTGTCTCAGCCCGGATCCACCGGCTTGATGCCTGTGGACGGTTTCTCGGGGAACGAAGAAGTGCCTTGTGACCTGCGATGATGGGGTTTCTCTAGGACCACATCAGGCACGATCAGCAAGGCACTTCCGAGATGCAATCTTCCCATGCCGCGGCGGCGGTCTCATCCGCGTTCGACGACCCGAACCTGATCGCGTACGGCGGCCTGGAGCCGGTGGTGCGGTTGGCCGAGCGGTGCGGTCTGCCCGCACTGGTCGGGGAGTACATCCGTCTGCCGGCCTCGAAGGACGGCACCGGTGCCTTCCCCGCGGCGAAGGTGATGTCGCTGGTGGGTGGCATGGTCGCGGGCGCCGACAGCATCGACGACATGCACCGGGTGCGGCACGGCGCGATGGGCCGCCTGTTCTCCGGTGCGCGGGCCCCGTCCACGCTGGGGTCGTTCCTGCGTTCCTTCACGCACGGGCATGTGAAGCAACTGCACGCTGTGGCCCGCCGGTTCCTTCCCGAACTGGCCCGTCACGCCCCGCTGCTGCCCGGCGCGGACCAGGTCGCCTACGTGGACATCGATGACACCATCCGCCGCACCTACGGCTACGCCAAGCAGGGCGCCGGTTACGGATACAGCAAGGTCAAGGGCCTGAACGCGCTGCTCGGCATCGTCTCCACACCCCTGGCCGCCCCGGTCATCGCCGCCACCAGGCTACGCAAGGGACCCTCGAACTCCGCGCGCGGAGCGGCGGCGTTCGTCGCCGAGACCATCCACACCGCCCGCGCCTGCGGCGCCAGCGGCCTGCTGGTGATGCGCGCGGACTCGGCGTTCTACGGCGCCGATGTCGTCAACTCCTGCCGGGCGCTGGGCGCGCGGTTCTCCATCACCGTGCGGATGAACGCTTCCGTCAAGACCGCCATCGCCCGCATCGATGAGGACGCCTGGACGCCGATCAAGTACCCCGAGGCGGTCTGGGACGAGGAGGGCCAGTGCTGGATCTCCGACGCCGAGATAGCCGAGACCACCTACACCGCCTTCACTTCCAAGCCGAAGAAGCAGCAGGTCACCGCCCGTCTGATCGTGCGCCGCGTCAAACGCCTGAGCGCAAGCCGTCCCCGCCGGACAGGGCACGCTGTTTGACACCTGGCGCTACCACGCCGCGTTCACCGACTCCCCGCTCTCCTTGAACGATGCCGAGCGTGACCATCGACGGCACGCTGTCGTCGAGCAGGTGATCGCGGATGTCAAGAACAGCGCCTTCGCCCACGCGCCCTCCGGGCATTTCCAGGCCAATGCCGCCTGGCTCGCCCTGGCAGCCCTGGCACACAACCTGGCCCGCGCCGCCGGCGCACTGGCCGGCACGTTCCATGCCAGAGCGACCACCGCCACCATCCGTGACCACCTGATCAACGTGCCCGCCCGCCTGGCCCGCTCGGCCCGCCGCCTCACCCTGCACCTGCCCGAACGCTGGCCCTGGAGCACCAACTTCACCCAGCTCTTCAACATCGTGCACGCGCCACCAGCCCCTGACACTCCCTGACCGACCTGCCCGAAAGAGCCCGAGACCTGCGGAAAAGTGGAAGAGCTGGACAGACCAGCGGCCACCTCACGCCCGAATCCGCAACTCAACCCCGACACGGCCTGCACGACCCCGAAACGATCACACCGAAATCAAGCCGGTGGATCCGGGCTCAGTAACCGGCAACCCGCCTGCCGTTCGTGATGTTGGTATGGGTGGTGGCGATGGGCTGTTCGAGGTTGATCCGGTCGAGAAGAAGCGGCCGCAGGGCCGTCCGGCGGCGGTGGACAAGACGTTCCGGGCGTTCGATCCGCACCAGGTCCTGCTGCTGCCGCCGTCGCTGGACGAGTGGCTGCCCGAGGACCACCTGGCACGGTTCGTCGCCGAGCTGGTCGACGAGGTGCTCGACCTCGGTCCGGTCCTGGCGGACTACACCGAGAAGCGCGGCTACCCGCCCTACGACCCGCGGCTGATGGTGCGGCTGCTGATCTACGGCTACACCACCGGCATCCGCTCGTCCCGGGCGATCGAGCGCAAATGCGCCGACGATGTCGCGTTCCGGTTCCTGGCCGCCGACCAGGCCCCGGACTTGGCCACCGGCCGACTCAAGCACGAAGAGCAGGTCCCGCCCGCACCCCGCGGACGCATCCCCAAGGACGCCACCTTGAAGGAGCGGATGGCCCGCAAGCTGCGAACCAAGCCCGGCAAGGCCGCCTACAGCCGCCGCAGGGCCATCGTCGAACCCGTCTTCGGCCAGATCATGACCTGCCAGAACGGACGCCGGCTCCTGATGCGGGGCGAGAACGGGGCGCGGGGCGAGTGGCGGCTGCTGGCTGCCTGCCACAACCTCCGCAAGATCTTCCGACACGCTGGAACTGCGGGGCTCACCGCACTGACCGGGTGACCAGCCCGGCCAGTCGGGACCCCGGGCCCGCCGCCCGACCGGGCGACCGGGCGACCGCAATCAATCACCCCGATCACGACCCACCGGCCAATTGCCCGTTGTCGGGCACGCTGGAGATGCCGGACCGGCGCCACGGGCCCTCCCCGGCACGCAGGGGTCCGCGCCGGTGAAGGGTTGTAAGGCAAGGCCGCCGGCTGGAGCACGATGGTGCGGGTGCCGTCCGACCCCACGAACACTGCGCGGAAGTACAGCGTGTTCGTTCATCCCACCTCGGGAAGCGGGTTCTGCCGGGCGGTCTCCGACCGGTGCCGGGTGATGACCAGGGCGAGGACGGCGACCAGTACGGCCCCGGTGGCCAGGCTCATCGGGCCCGTCCCGAGCTGGAGGCCGTCGCCGTAGGGGGCCGGAACTCCGAGCCAGTCGGCGAAGGACGCACCGAGCGGGCGCGTGATGGTGTAGGCGAACCAGAAGGCGAACACCTCGTTGAACCGCAGCCACCGATACCCCGCGGCCGGCAGCAGAATGACCGCGAGGAACACGAACGTGGACGCGAGGGTACCCAGGCCGAGCGGGCCGGCGGCGAAGTCACCGGCAGCCGTGCCGAGGGCGAAGGTGAAGATGACGGTGAGCCAGTAGAACACCTCGCGCGGACGGGTGTTGATGGAGTGCATGTCCAGCGTCTTCTGGCTGGTGTACCAGGCGATGAACACCACTGCCTGCAGGCCCAGCAGCATGACCGTGGAACCCCACAGCGGCATTCCGAGGTTCAGGTTCAGGTAGTCGGCCGACATGGTGCCGAAGATGCTGACGGCGGTCACCGTCAGCCAGTAGACGACCGGGATGTACCTCTTTGTGGCCACTTGCACGATCAAACAGCCTGCCAGCAGGGCCATGGCCATGAGAATGACCGCGTTCCTCCCGATGTAGTCGTTGAAGAAAACGTAGTCGGAGAATGCCTCTCCGAATGCCGTCGTCCCCAGCTTCGCCACCCAGAATGTGAGCGTGACTTCCGGGACTTTGGTCAACAGACCCGGTTGGACTCCGCGCATGGCCGTGCTTTTCTCTACGAGCATTCTTCTCCCTTCGCCGGCCTGGGGTTCCGTCTGACCTCGGGTGCTCCGAAGAGTAACTTCGATCATTCACGTGCGCGCGCCGGCGTGAGTGGTTCGGCTGGAGTGTTCGATTTCTGACAGTTCGTTCCGTGGGCTGGTTGTTGCGGGTCAGGCCGGTGAGCCGCGTGTCGTCGCGGTGGTCGTCGGCGTCCACTCGCCGCGGGTGCTGCGGGTCTCCTCCTTCCGGTGCGCTAGGAACGTGTCTCTGTAACCGGCGACCCGCGCGCGGTCCGTGATCATTCGTACGGGATGATTTTGGTATGCGTGGTGGGGATGGGCTGTTCGAGGTCGAGCCGGTGGAGAACAAGCGGCCGCAGGCCCGCCCGGCAGCGGTGGACAAGACGTTTCGGGCGTTCGACCCGCACCAGGTCCTGCTGCTGCCGCCGTCGCTGGACGAGTGGCTGCCCGAGGACCACCTGGCCCGGTTCGTCGCCGAGCTGGTCGACGAGGTCCTCGATCTTGGGCCGGTGCTGGCGGACTACACCGAGAAGCGGGGCTACCCGCCCTACGACCCGCGGCTGATGGTGCGGCTGCTGATCTACGGCTACACCACCGGGGTCCGCTCCTCGCGGGCGATCGAGCGCCGTTGCGTCGATGACGTTGCGTTCCGGTTCCTGGCCGCTGATCAGGCCCCGGACTTCCGCTCGATCGCCCGGTTCCGCCGCCGCCACCTGGACGCGCTCGCGGGTCTGTTCACCCAGTCCCTGCACCTCGCCCAGAAGCTGGGAATGGTCAAGATGGGCCGCGTCGCGCTGGATGGCACCAAGCTGGAGGCCAGCGCATCCCAGCACAAGGCGATGAGCTACGGCCGCCTGGTCGACAAGGAAGAGCGGCTCGAGGCCGAGATCGCCGCTTTGGAGGCTCGGGCTGGGGACCTGCTCGCTGACGCGGAGGCCACCGACGAAGCCGAGGATGAGGTCTTCGGGCCCGACGGCAAGGATGTGGACCTGCCCGCTGAGCTGGACCGGCGCGAGAAGCGCCTGGCCAAGTTGCAGGCCGCCCGCGCGCAGATCGAGGCCGAAGCGGCTGAGAAGGCTCGCCGCCACGCGGAAGACAAAGAACGCCGCCACCAGGAGCGCGCCGGCAGTAGCGACGAGCAGGCCGTCACCGACGCGGGACAGAAGGCTGCCGCCACAGCCCGGCCCAAGTCCAAGGCCCAGGCCAACTTCACCGACCCCGACTCGCGGATCATGAAGAACAGCGACGGCGCCTACATCCAGGCCTACAACGCCCAGGCCGTCGTGGACGATAAACACCAGGTCATCACCGCCGCCGACGTCACCTGCAACCCCTCGGACGCGCTGAACTACACCACGATGCTCGACCAGTGCGCAGCGAACACCGGCACGCATCCCAAGCAAGCGCTGGTCGACGCCGGATACTGCTCCGAGACCAACCTTGAGGCGGCGAAAGACCGCCAACTGGCCTGCGGCACCGACACCTTCATGGCCACCGGCCGACTCGCCCACGACGAACAGGTCCCACCCGCACCCCGCGGACGCATCCCCAAGGACGCCACGCTCAAAGAACGCATGGCCCGAAAGCTGCGGACCAAGCTCGGTAAAGCCGCCTACGCCCGCCGAAAAGTCATCGTCGAACCCGTCTTCGGTCAGATCATGACCTGCCAGAACGGCCGCCAACTCCACCTGCGCGGCGAAGACGGAGCCCGCGGCGAGTGGCGACTGCTGGCCGCCTGCCACAACCTCCGCAAGATCTTCCGACACGCCGGAACGGCAGGACTCGCTACCGTGACCGGCTGACCAGCCGGGCTCACCGGCCCGCCACGCCCACCGGGCCATGAAACTCAGCGGCACACGACCCACCCGAGCACCTCAGACCACCAACGGACGATCACAACCGATCCCGCCGATCACGACCACCGGGCCAGTAGCCGGTTACTGAGACACGCTCCCAGTGAGGCCAGCCTCGGACCGCCGAGGTGGGTGTCCGGGCGTTCGAATGACAGCCGCGGTGGGTGGGTGGACGCTGCGAGCAGCTGGTTCGTGTGCTCGGTTGGGCGGTGGTCAGGGTGACGGCTGGTGCACAGGCGCGCAGGGCGATCGCAGCGGGCAACGCAGCCGGAGCAGTCACCGTCCACGACGTACTCGACGGACATGTCGCGCTCGATCTGGAGTGCCTGGACCGGATCTACCTCAACGGCTATGTGCCGAACCTTCAAGTCGGCGGCCAGGTGGTGACGTTCCTCACCGGGCACTTGGGTCACCCGGCCCCCTCGCCGGCACTGCTGGGGCAGATCGGCGACCGCTTCCGCGCGGCAGTGGCCCGCTTTGCCCGCGACGAGCACATCCCGGTGGTCCGCTTCGCGAAGGACGCCCGCAAGGCCGACGTGATGAAGCCGTACCTGGCCGCCGCGCAGGCGTCCGGTCGCCCACAGGTGGTCGCGATCGGCGTGGCCCAAGAGTTCCAACGGGTGTTCACCGGCTACGACCGGGCTACCACACCCGGAGCCGTGTGCTTCGGTTTCGACAAGGCTGACCGGCGGGTGACCTGCTTCTACTTCTACCTGTGGGACTCCGACTTCGGCCCGGCGTTCATCAAGATCTGCTCCTACTTCCCTTACCCGATCAAGGTGTGGGTCAACGGCCACGAGTGGGCCAAACAGCAGGCCGCCCAAGCCGGGATCGCGTTCACGGCCCTGTCCAACGGGTTCGCCTCCTGCGGCGATACGCCCGGACTACAGGCGATCTGCGACCGGCTGGACTCCGGCGCCATCGCCGTGTTCTTCGAACGCTGGATGGCCCAACTGCCCCTGCCCTTCGGTCCACGCGAACGCGACGGCGGCTACTGGTGGGAGCTGCCCATGCGCCAGATCGAGGTCTCGCGCACCCTGGTCTTCGACGCACCCCGCAACGCTCGAACGTTCTTCGACGCCCTGGTCAGCGACAACCTCGGACTGGGCCGCCCGGACGAGATCTCCTACATCTTCGACCGACGCATCCGCTCGGACACCCAGACCGGGTTCGCCACCAAGGTGGTCACCCGCGGCGTCGACGTCACGGTCAACCTGTTCTACAAGCACTCCAGGATCAAGCAGTACCTCAAAGAAGGCCGAGCACTGCGCATCGAGACCGTCGTCAACTCCCCGAAGGACCTCGCAGTCCTGCGCCGCCTGGACCACCTCGAGGAACTTCAGACCAAAGCCCGTGCCGTCAACGCCCGACTGCTGCACGCTGAACGCGTCGGCCAGGGCTGCGTCCTTGCGAGCCCAGCCTTTGAGCGGGTCGCGCTGCCCTCGGTGACCACCGACGGCAGGAGGGCCCCGGCCCTGCGGTTCGGCGACCCCCGGGTCATGGCCCTGGCCGGCGCCCTGTCCATCCTGCTAACCACCGTCGTCGGGTTCACCAACCGGAGCCTTCGCGCCCAGGTGAGCGCCCTGCTGGGCACCCCATACTCGACCAATCAGATGGGCTACGACCTTGCCCGGCTACGCCGCAACGGACTGATCCGCCGCCTGGAGCACACCAACACCTACGTGCTGACCGACGACGGCCAACGAGTCGCGATCTTCTACACCAAGGTCCACGACCGGCTGTTACGACCCCTGCTGGCAGCCAACACCCCACCCGCACCCCCACCGCTGCGCGACGCCCTCGCCGTGATCGACAAGTCCGTCGCGCACTACACCCGCACCGCCCGACTCAAAGCCGGATGAAACTCAAGCAAAGTGCACGTGTTCTGACCACCAAGGAGACCTAGGGCTGTCGGCACGAGCCGACAGCCCTTTTGTCACGTGGCACGCCGCATTTCGTCGATGGGCCGTGGGACCCCAACGCCCACATCCGGCCGGCTCCGTCGACCCGGACAAGTGGCCGGACGTCCGGATCGTCGGGGAGCCTGCCGCCGCAGTGGTTCAGACGATTGCCCGCCGCCTTGACGCCGCCCTCGGGGAGCGCCCCGACCTCTCGCTGCGCGCGCTGGCTACCCAGAGCGACGTCGGCAGACAGACCATCGGCGATCTGCTGGCGGGAGCTGGCTGGCCGGATGTCCTGACGGTCTGCCGGCTGGAGCGCACTCTGGGCCTTGCGCTCTGACCCGGATCCGAATACGACTCAATGCGCCCATGGCTGATCCTCAATTGCCTGTTTGAGGTCAGACGTGCACGGTCCATCGCGTGACGGCACAGATTCTCTCTAGCGCTACCGTTGGCGGCGCTAGAGTGAACGTGCACGACGGACCGGAACCCTGTCAGGAGAAGCGTCCGTTCGCGTGTTTGGGCGGCCTCCCCCGACCGCTAATCGAGGGAGGCCTGCTTAGCCTCGATCCACCGGGCAATAGCCGGTCCAGGGCTTGGACATGAAGACGCGGATGCCCTCTGAGCTGGGATGATGGGACTTCCTAGGGCTCCATGTCCACAGAATCGGAGTGCATCCGCGAGATGCAATCTTCCCATGCCACTTCGGCGGTGTCCGCCGCGTTCGATGAGGCGAATCTGGTTGCGTATGCCGGGCTGGTCCCGGTGATGCGGCTGGCTGAGCGGTGCGGGCTTGCCCGTCTGACGGCGGACAAGGTGAAGCTGAGGGGGGCGAACAACGGGGCGGGTGCCGCGGCGGACGCCAAGGTCACCAGCATCGTGGCCGGCATGGCCGCGGGCGCGGACAGCATCGACGACCTGGACGTGCTGCGGCACGGTGCGATGCCCCTGCTGTTCGCAGGTATCCGTGCCCCGTCCACGCTGGGCACATTCCTGCGCTCGTTCACCCACGGTCATGCCCTCCAACTGCACGCGGTGCACCGCCAGTTCCTGGCCGCGCTGGCCGCGAACACCCCACTGCTGCCCAGCGCGGGCGAGAAGGCGTTCATCGACGTCGACTCCACTCACAAACGCGTCTACGGCCGCACCAAGCAGGGTGGCGAGTACGGCCGGTTCAAGGGCATCCGCACCCTGCACCCCCTGCTCGCCACGATCTGCACCCCCACCTCCCGACCGGTGATCGCCACCGTGCGGATGCGCCGCGGCAAAGCAGCCGACTCCCGCGGCGCCCCGAAACTCGTCAGCGAGGCACTGGCCACCGCCCGTGAGGCCGGCTGCACAGGCCTGCGCATCCTGCGCGCCGACTCGCAGTTCTACAACGCCGGCGTCATCGCCGCCTGCCGCCGGGCCGGCGCCCGCTTCTCCCTCACCACCGGCATGAACCCCTCCATCAAACGGGCCATCGCCGCCATCGACGACACCGCCTGGCAGCAGATCACCTACCCCACCGCCGTGCCCGACCCGGAGAGCGGCGAGCTCATCTCGGACGCCGAAGTCGCCGAGATACCCGCCTACACCGCGTTCGCCGGCCGGAAGAAAGCAGACCGGGTCACCGCCCGCCTCATCGTGCGCCGGGTCCGCGACCTGGCCAAACCCAACACCATCGGCGAGCAGGGCGAACTCTTCCCCGCCTGGCGCTACCACCCGTTCTTCACCGACAACCCCGCCCCCACCCTCCAGGCCGAGCGGGAACACCGCCACCACGCCGTCGTCGAGCAGGTCATCGCCGACAGCAAGAACTCCGCACTGGCCCACCTGCCGTCCGGGCACTTCCACGCCAACGCCGCCTGGCTCACCCTGTGGGCCATGGCCTACAACCTGCTGCGGGCCACCGGCGCCCTGACCTCCGCCTTCCACGCCAAAGCCACCACCGCCACCCTGCGCGCCCACCTCGTCCACGTCCCCGCCAGGATCGCCCGCTCCGCCCGCCGCCTCACCCTGCACCTACCGCAGCGATGGCCCTGGCAGCACGCCTGGACACGACTGTTCGACACCGTCCACCCGCCACCCGAGGCGGCCCGACGTCACTGACCATCCCGCCCCGCCAGGGGCCCGACCGGAGCAGAACCGTGGAAACGCTGGGCAGACCAGCAAATACCCCCTGCCCACGTCCAGTCACAGCCCCAACGCCCGACCCTCGAAACCTCAAAAGACCCCTTCAAAGCCGACCGGTGGATCGAGGCTTAGCGCGTTGGGGCCGTGCCCAAAGGGATCAAGCAGCCCGGGATGACAGCACGGCCCGGAGCATCCCCGGTGCTACGTTTTCCACCTCACCCAGTTGCTTCATACGGTTGAGGGTTTTCCCCACGGATGAGCGGACCGTCGCTGGGCGTTCTTCCCTTTCGGCGGCACGTCGGTGGCCTCCTGACTCGACCGCAGGGAGCCGCCACCATGTCTGCGGTCAGTGCCTTCCTGGGCCCGCCGCCGGCATCTGATCGGGCATCATGCGCGGTGGGCCCGGCCCGCCCGGCGGGAGCTGTCAGCGGTTTGTGTGACGCATCCTCCCGTCCGGCGGTGCCCGGCCCGCCAGAGCGGCCCGCGCGCGGCCAGGGCCCGCGTAGATGGGCGGGTGCACTGCCGACGCCCCCACCGCATGGAGCCGATGACGTGACCGCCCGCGACACCCAGATCCTGCCCGATGCGGACCTCGCCATCGGCGACCTGCCGTCCAGCCCCGCAACCGACACCGGCCACCTCAACCAGCTCGCCCGCGGCCTGCGCCACGAGGCACGCCACGTCCTGGGCTTCCCCGGCGACCTCGATTTCTCCCTCGAGGGCCTCGCCCCGCTGCTCAGCGTGTTCTTCAACAACGTCGGCGACCCCTACTCGCACGACGCCTCCAACATCGCCGCCAAAGCCCACGAGCGGGCAGTCCTGGCGTACATGGCGGGCATCGCCGGGGCCCGGCCCTCCGACGTCTACGGCTACGTGGCATCCGCGTCCAGCGAGGCCCTCCTGCACGGACTGGCCACCGCCCGCCAGGC
Organism: Streptomyces sp. CA-106110; assembly: GCF_050936285.1. Taxonomy (NCBI): domain Bacteria; kingdom Bacillati; phylum Actinomycetota; class Actinomycetes; order Kitasatosporales; family Streptomycetaceae; genus Streptomyces; species Streptomyces sp. CA-106110. The sequence goes on from NZ_JBNJNB010000001.1 coordinate 690,604, forward strand.
GCTGCCCGCAGCGGTCGTGTATGCCTGCGACCAGGCGCACTACAGCGTGCGGCGGGTGTGCGAGCTGCTGCGCATGCAGGTGGTGACCGTGGCCTCCAGACGCGACGGCACGATGGACGCCGAGGACCTGCGCCTGAAGGTGCTGCGGAAACGGCGGCGGGCGGGCGGGGCGATTGTCGTGGCGACCTGCGGGACGACGATGCGCGGCGCCGTCGACGACATCGTGGCGCTGCGCGCGGCCGCCGAGCCGGCCGGTGCGGTGTATGTGCACGTCGATGCCGCGGGCGGCGGGCTGGTCGCCGCGCACACCAGCCCGCAGCCGAGCTGGAGCTTCGCGCATGGCGCCGACTCCCTCAACGTCAGCGGGCACAAGATCCTGGGAATGCCGGTGCCCGCGGGCATCTCCCTGGTGCGGCGTGAGCTGCTGCCCGAGCGGGACGGCGGGGAGTACATCGCGGCCACCGACCGCACCCTGGCCTGCTCCCGCAGCGGACTGGCCGCGCTGCTGCTGTGGGCCCGCCTGCGCTCGCTGGGACGCACCGGCATGGCGGCCCTGATCAGCCGCTGCCAGGAGGTCGCCGCCTACGCCGTCGACCAGTTCGAGGACGCGGGCGCCGGCCCGGACCGGCTGCCCGGGTCCCTGACCGTGACCTTCGCCCGGCCCTCCGCTCATGTGGTCCGCAAGTGGCACCTCGCGTGCGCCGGCGACATCGCGCACATCGTCACCGTCGGCCACGTCACCTACGCCGCGGTCAACGAGCTCGCCATCGACCTGGCCGCCGCACGGCTGGCGGCCGCCGCATGAGCGCAGTCCCCTCCCCCGGCATGCCGCCCGCCGTGCCCGGCAAGGCCGGTGACCGGACGGACTCCACCCCGCAGGGCGCCTACATACAGCTGCGCGAGGACCGTCCCGAGCTGTTCGCCACGCCGCCCGGCGACGGCGCGATCACCATCCCCGGCCTGCCGGGCGCCGAGGGCGAGGTCCTCCACCACGACCGGTGGTGGATGCTCCTGCGCGATCAGGTGACGTTCCCCGACGGACGGCACGGGACGTACCTGCGCATGCTCGCCCCGCTGCCGGGCGTGGCCGTTCTCCCCCTTCTCGGCAGCGGCAGCGGCCTCCGAGTGGTCCTCATCGAGCAGTTCCGGCATGCCACCCGTTCCTGGCACTGGGAGATCCCGCGCGGCGGCGGCACCGACAAGCTGAGCGATGCGTCCAATGCGGCCAAGGAACTCGCCGAGGAAATCGGTGCCACACCACGGGAGTTGACTCCGCTCGGCGCGGTGCATCCCGACACTGGGATCCTGGGACAGCCCATCGCGCTGTATGCGGCGCGCGTCAACGCGGTCGGTGACCCTGCGCGCGCCGAAGGCATCCGTCAGATCCGCACCGTCACCGCCGATGAGGCCGAACAGCTCGCCCAGGCCGGGGAGATCACCGACACTTGCACCATCGCCGCGCTTTTTCGGGCCCGCCGCGCCGGACTCCTGGCCTGACGCCCCCGGCGCCGCCGGAGGCTCTCAGCACGAGGCCCTTCACCACTTCTTATGGCCGCATCCCGCCCGTCCCCGGTTGCGGCATCACCGCCTGGACCGGCGCGTGACCGACGCGGCGCTCCGGTCCCTGTGACAGATCCGGTCGCGCCGAGGGCTGCGCCGGGCGGGCGGCCATGAACCGGTCCACGTAGTCCTGGATCTTCTGCCCGTCGAGCCCCGGCTGCGCCGAGGCCGCATCCACGGCGCTGCGGACGCCTTCCAGCAGAGCCAGTTCGGCGGCGGTCTCCTCCCGCCGGTGGGCGGGGATGGGCTCCTGCCGCAGGTAGGCGATCTGGCCGTCCAGGACCGTGCGGGCCCGCTCGAGGGAGCCGAACGCGTCGGCCACCCGCCGCGCGGTCAGGTGGCCGGCGACCTCGCGAAGGCCCTCGGGCACACCGGGCGGCACCGGTGCCGCGCGATCCGCACGGCCCAGCGCGTCGTGCACGGCATGCTGTTGGGCCTCCAGCGTGGACAGGTAGACCCGCTCGGCGTGTCGCCGCTCCGGGCCGGCCCGGTACTCGCCGGCAGACCTGTCCATCACGGCCAGCCACTGCTCCTCGATGGCGGCGAGGGCGCCCCGCGCGGTGACCGACCGCTGCCGCCAGAGGCGCGCCGGGTCGCTGACCTCCAGCGTGCGCGTCGGCACAGCGAAGGCGCTGAAGAGTTCGTCGGCTTCCCTTTCCCGTCCCAAGTAGGAGGTGGCGGTGTAGGCCCGGACGAGGTCGCGGGCGTGGGTTAGCTGCTCGGTGCGCTGCGCATCGAGCGCCGGGGCGGCCTCCTGTGCGCTGTCCTCGCTGCGGCGCAGGTCGTGCAGGTGGTCGGTGATGTCCGGCTCCAGCACCGCCCGCAGCTGCATGGCGTTCGCGTCGCGCAGGGCGACCTGGTCCAGGAGCCAGTCGGCGCTGGCCGTGAGTGCCGGTACGCCCGCGGACAGCCGCTTGAGCGTGTGCCAGTCCTCCACCAGGTCGCTGCGCTGCCGGTAGGTCGACCACTCCATCCGGTCCAGGACGCCGGTCAGCTGCAGCCCGGTCCTGGTGACGAGCTCCCGGGTGGCCTGGTCTTCACCGGCACGGTCCAGGACCTCGGACAGGACCGCGGGCGGCGGATTGCCGGCCAGGGCACGCATGTGGCAGGTCCAGGCCGCCGCCACAGCGGTCCAGGCCTCCTCATCCGGCGGTGCCTCGAAATACCGCCGGACCAGCCATCTGCCCAGCCAGTTGGGGACCCGCTCCTCGCCCGAGGGAGCCAGGGCCGCGGCCAAGTCGCCGGGGGTGTACTCGCGCAGCTCGTCCCCGTCCATGGCGATGATGGCCAACTGCCGCTGTCCGTCCTCCAGCTGCAGCCAGCGGCGCAGGGCCTCCGACCGCCCCCGGCACACCTCCTGCATGGCGGCGCGGTCCAGCACGGCCGCCGAACGCGCCACGCCCGTCATCCCCGCGAGTGGTGGTGGCACATCCCAGGAGACCGGATCGGTGACGGGGTCCGCGTAGGCCAGGACGTAGGCATCCGCTCCCGCCTCGGCCAGCAAGGCGCGCAGGTCGTCGGACGGGGGGATCGTCTGCTCGCTCATGGCGGGACCTTCTGCTCGGCGAAAACAGCGGCTGGCCGCAGCTTGCCCGCGATCACCGGCCGGCCGCCGCCGTGCCCGAGAGCGCTCCCGCCAGACGAGAACGGGCAGGCAACCAGCGGCGGCTACATTCCGCCCGGCGGGAAAAGACGCCCGCCGCCCCACTTCACGGCACGGCCGCCGTCCCCTTGGACACCGGATTGTGACGCCGTGTCAGTGCGCCTGCCCGCGGGGTGAGCGGCGCCCGCCGCGCGGCGCCCGGCGCGGGCGCGCCACTGCCTCCCGGCCGCTGTCGGCTTCCGCGCCGGGTGAGGAGAACCCGCCGGGAACACTGGAGCGGGCGGGGGCCGGCACCGTGTGCGCGGACGCGGTGGGTGCGGGGCGCGCGGCGCGGGCGTGGACGGCGGCGTTCGGGATGAGCGCCGCGCACGTCTGGCAGACCTCTTCGACGCTCCACACCCGGCCAACGGCCGCATCGTGGCGCACGATCAGTACCACCGCGCCGGCGCAGCTCACCTTGGCCGCCTCATGGGCGGCGCAGCCGTCGGCGCGGCAGTGACAGTGCGCATCGGGGCGCACCCGGGCGGCCCTGGCGTGGGCGGCCGCGTGCTGGGCGGCGAACGCACGCAGCGCGGCGACGTTCTTGGACCGGGGCGGCATCTGGCAGCCGCCGGTGCTGCAGGAGACGGTGGCCGAGCGGTCGCTGTGGCCGGTGATCCGGATCGTCCACGCCCGTCCAGGGGTGCGTCCGGTCGAGGGTTCGCTGTACGCGGTCGTCACAGACTTCCGTTCCTCGGGTTCGGGGATGTCGGTCCACTATGGGCTACCCACCTGCCGTAGCCGGAGCCCGCTCGCCGTAGAACTTTCCGCCGTGGGCTGCCGCGCTCCTGGCAGGCTCGCCCCTTCAGCCCCAGGTCCGCCCGTGCACCAGATCCGGGCCGAAGTACCGGCCGGCGACACGGGCAAGCGGTGGGACCGGCGCTCGTCCTCGAAGTGGAAGTAGTCGACGGTCGCCCGGTTGGTGAAGCAGCAGGTGAGCCCGCCGGCCATCCGTCGTGGGCTCCATGGCCCGTCTCATAGGCTCAGACACAGCACCGTGCAGCGCATGTCCGTGGAGGAGCAGCCTCATGACCCGCTACTGTGTCGCATCCGATCGGCACGAGTTGATAGCCACCTGGGGAACCGGCGAAGGCGACCTGGCCAGCAGCATCGCCGCTCTGCCGGTCGGCGTCGACACCGGCAGGCTCCTGAGCCTGGCCCAGGCTCTCACCCAGTTCTCCAGCGCCGCATGGAGCACCTACACGCATCCCGCCAGCGCCGCTGACTCCCTGGAACCCAATGGTGAAGGCTGGCGCCGTGAGGAGGAGCGCAAGGGCTTCAGCGAAGTCGTCGACGCGATCACCCGGCCGAATCTGCCCAGCGGCGGTTCGATAGTCGTCTCCTACAGCAGCCTTCTCGAATCCGCTCACCGTGTCGGACGCGCCCTGCACCACCTGGACGACCCGCAGCTCGTGAAGGCCGTTGCCGCCGAAGCCGCCGTGGAACTCGCGGCCGTGGAGAGCGCCGAGCTCGGTGACCTCAGCGGCCGCGCCCAGCAGGCCGTACTCCTCAGCCGTGAGGACGCCTCCCCCGTCCAGGTCGCCGCCGCTGACCACCTCCTGCAGCAGGACCCCTTCGGCCCCGACGAACTTTTCATCGGTGTCGATCCGACCGCGGCCGCTGTCGCGGCGGCCCACTGGCTCGCCGCAGCAGCCGACGTGGCCGCCGAGGCATCCAGACTCAACCCCACCCAGGTAGTCCTCGAAGCCGACAACATCGAGGCCCTCCCCCACGAGACACCCACCCTCGTCCTCGGCCTCATCAACGACGGTGTCCCCCCGCACGACGTCGTCACCAGCCTCGTCCGCCATGCCATGCACGTCGCCGACGGCCTACTGCCCGACCCCACCGCCCTGCGGGAAGCGCTCGAGGATCTGGAGGAAACGCTCGCGGAGTACACCGGCGACGACGAACCCGACCTCACTGACGTCGCGCTGCGCCTGACCCCTCTCGACCCCAAGCGCCCCGCACGTGACCTCCTCGAAGACCTCCTCACGGGCATCCACGGCTGCTGGCTCCTCCACAGCGAGTACGACGACCTCGACCACGACGAGGAACCCGACACCGACGACGTGGAGGAATGGGACGACGAACAGGCCGAACAGCACGAGAACCGCAGCCGCGAACGCTTCGCCCAACTCGTCCGCAACACCGCCGCCCACCACCGCGACCGGCTCATCTGACCCCGCCCGCCAACGCATCCGCCCCCGGCCCCGGTGGCGAACTGGTCGCAGTCCTTCAGGCCGAAGGCGGCGGTGACGGCAGGAACTCAACCGCCCGGGTGATCGCCACCCATCACCCGTCCGTCGCGCCGAACGCGCTCAGCCTTGGGCCGGGCTCTACGTCCCGGGGCAGCAGGGTCGGCTCGGCGGGCGCGGTGACGGCGTCGGTCCAGGTAGCCATGCGCAGGGATGTGGTGCCGTGTCAGGCAATGGTCCGCCCTGTTCACGGCCTTGCGTAGGCGACCGTCCTGGGGGTGTCCGGCCCGCTGCGGCTAGGGGTTGTCGCTCTCGTTGTTGCAGTTCAGTTCGACGCACACGAAGGTTGCGGCCGGCACGCCGATCACCTGCCCGGCGGAGTCGAGGTGGGCCACGTACTGCACCCCGATCTGGTGGCCCGCGCACAAAGCGTTCTGCGGCTGGATCGGGGCGCCCGGGTGGAGCGTGTAGGAGCCGGTGAACGTCAGGGTGTCCGTGGCCCGGTTCAGCTGGAACGTCTCGGCGCCGCGGGCGTCGCAGGAGACGCCGCCGCCGGTGCCCACCACGTCGCGCAGCACGGTGCTGACCGGCCTGACCGGGTTGGGGGGGACGATCGGGATGGGGGGGAAGATCGGGCCGGGGGGGTAGGTGACCTCGGCGAAGCCGGTGAAGGTCAGCGCGGGCAGGGGCCGGCCAGATTCAGGGCCGCCCCGGTCACCGGCACCCGAAACACGATCCCCGGCGCCGTGTCCGCCGACGCCGGGGCACTGGAGCTGGCCAGCGTCAGCGCGGTGAGCGACGCGGCCGCGGCCACAGCGCGGGCAGTTCTCCAAGCAACCATGCATGACCTCCAGGCGGATGGCGCCGAAGAGCTCGGCGCGCTGGTGAGGAAACGGGCCCGGGACGCCGCTCACGCCAGACGCGCGCCTGGCGTGAGCGGCAGTCGCCGCCCCTCTCTGCGCATGAGGGCCGACGAATCGGCGGTTTGGCCGCGTTCCCGCTGTCTTCAGGACAAGTTAGCCTCTGGCGTCACCGGGCCCCCGCAGATTCCCGGGCGAGTCGGGCCACTCCAACTCCCGTCGCACCAGGGGCGCCAGCGAGCCGAGCGCGGCCGCACGCCCAGGGGCGGGCGCCTGCGCTAGGTCGTGAACAGGGCGAGCGTTGCCTGATACGGCAGGAGCAGCGCGTCGGGCTGCCGGGCCAGCGAAATAGTTGGTTCCTCCCGGGGCACGCGGCCGTGTCGGATCCGGGTCGCGGGCCGCATCGGCTGCTCAGCCGACGGGTTGGGCATGGACGCCGGCGGCGCGCAGGGTGTGTGCGGGGCGGGCGGATCGGGACCGGGGCTTCGCTATGCCCCGCGACGCCCCAGCACGAAGGCGAACCGGTCCGCGAAGCTGAAGCTGTCGGCGTCACCGTGCTCCTGAAGCATCTGCGCGATGCCGTCCTCGATTTCGGCGTCGTCGAAGCCGGCCATGAGCGACATGAAGCGGGAGCGCACCATCTTGAGGTACCGGCTGCGGGTGAAGGAGAGCGGGAACGTGTCGTAGCTGACCTCGGTTGTCAGCCCGGCATCTTCCATGGCATGTGCGATGTCCATCGGGTCGGGCTGCAGGACCGTGAACCGCTTGCGAGCAGCAGGCCACAGCGGATAGTCGGTCTGCTTGCGAGCAGCAGGCCACAGCGGATAGTCGGTCTGCTGGGGAAGCATCGCTACGAGAAACCGCCCGCCGGGAGCCAGGAGTTCACTCACGCCCGCGACGACTGCGGCCCGCTGCTCGGCCGCCACATGATGCAGGACCTCCTTGGCCAGGATCACGTCGTAGGCGGTCTCAGGGACGCTCTCCTGCTTCAACGCGATCTCTTCGGCCGTTGCGCACACCGGCAGAAGGGTGTAGCTCGCGCTGAGGGAAGATCGCGGTCCGCTGGATCGGGTGAGCTCACGATTGACTGCGGTGCTTTGCGTGATGTCGAGCTGCGGCGGAGACGAATCGCAGCCGACACGCTCGGCGGTCGCCCCCGCGATGCCCCCGCGATGCCCGCGCGATTCGACCGGGGTGCTATCCGGAGGAGGCAACGCCCTGGCGGCGAACCGCGGCGGTGAAGATCTGTGTGTCACCTGTGCGGGTGTCGGTCCAGATCGGGTGGAATGCCTGGCTGCGGGCTGCGGCCAGCCCCTGGTAGTTGCCCAACCAACGGGTATCGCCTGTGTTGACGGCCTGCCGCGGCTCGAAGGAGCGCGTGGTGACGCGCAACGGTGCCCCGAAGCGGACCGGAGCGGATCCGGAATCCAAGGGTTCCGAGATGTAGAGCAGGACGTCGATCCGCGCCGCCGCGATGGACAGAGCGTAAACGGACAGCGCGATCCGGTCCTCGTCGTCGGCGGCCAGTTGGGGCTGCAGGTACACGGTCTCGTCACTGGCCGCCACCGCCACCGGTTCCGCCCACACCACGGTCCGCGTCGGTCCGCCGGAGCCACTGGAGACGATCAGCAGCAGACTCGACCTGCCCGTGGCGTCGTCGAAGCCCGTCACCGCCGCGCCGATACGACCGCTGCGCGGTGCCACCGCGACGGACGGTCCGCTCTTGATCGTGACGTCTCCCAGGCCCGGTCCCGTGCTCACGACCTCGGCGAGGTCGGCCGGCACAGTGAAGTTCTCGCCGTGGTCTCGCGACGAGACGGCCCGAAGGACCATACGGTCGGAGGGGGACCTCGCCAGGTACACGGCCGTGAGCGTGCCGTCCGGTGCGACGGCCAGCACCGAGGCCGTGGCCGTGCCGGTGACCGACTCCAGTCTGACCGGGGGCGCGAAGCTCAGGCCACCGTCGAGCGACCGGGCGAGGACGAGATGGTCGTCGGCGCTGCCGTACATCCTCGCGGCGACATACAGGGGCGCGGGCCGGCCACAAGTCCCGCGCCCGATCGCGAGCCACGGGTGGTCCACCAAGTCGGGACCACCCGAGACCACGGTGACCGGCGGGTCGAAACTACGGCCGCCGTCGGCGGTGCGCCACAGGCGGGCGTCGCCGTGCCGCGACGGCTCCTGGGTGGCCACCGCACCGCACACATAACCGTTTCCGTGCTCGTCGAAGGCCACCGTCGGATTGCCGTCGAAATCCGGGACGAGGCCGGGCATCAGCCCGTGCCGGCGCCATGTGGCGCCTCCGTCGAACGATGCGTACGCGGCCAGGCCGATCCGCGTCCCTGTGAAGACCCGGCACGCGGCGAGCAGGTTGTGCGGGACACGCGGGTTGACCGCGAGCACGGGCTCGATGTGCGCGCCGAATCCGTCGTCCGTGACCCGCACGTCCACCGGCACCGCTGTAGCGCCCGCACGCCGCGCCGAAGGCGCCGCCCACGACAGCCCGCTGCCCACCAGATCCGCCATCACCGCTCCCGACCCCGCCACGAAGGACCGCCGTCGCATGCCTGGACCGAACACACCCACTTCAGACCCCCCTCGACTGAGCCGTGCTCACGCCATGGAATGCCCGCGCGCCACGTGCTCGTACGAAGTACCGCACCCGATACTGCGACGACTGCGGTCCGTTGACATCAGCCTGTGGTCCCCATCCACCGCGCCTCGGTACTCCCCCGGGCCTAGGGGCTGGCTAGGGGACGGACCGAAGAAGTCCGCCTACCCCACCCGCACCACCGACCAGCGTTCTCCCAGCTCAGCACTTCCCTGGAGACGAGCTACACCCCCGGCAGAACCCGGCCCTCGCCGGCCCGGCGCAGAAGCTGCGAGAGCATCGCGAACGACGGGTCGACCACCGTGATGGGCCGTTCGGTCGCCACCAGTGCGTCCGTGTAGAGCCCGGTGCCGCAGTCAAGGTCCATGGCCCGCTCCCCCTGGACCGGGGCGAGCCGTGCACGCAGAGCGCCGAGCATCCACGTGCGGAACTCGGGCGAGTGCGTCCAGTTCACGTCATAGGAGGCGGCGAGCCGGTTGTAGTGCGCGAGCGTCGAACCCTCGTTGTGTGCGCCACTGGTCATGCCTACAAACCTGCCAGGAATCTAACGCGGTCGGCCGGTCTGAGTGAGTGCTTGCGGCAGGCCGGGCAGGTCCGGCGAAAGGGCGGGGCGGGCGGATGCGCGGGGTGAGCGGGCCGGGGGGCTGCCGGCCTCCCACCAGATGCCGCCGTGGTGGTGCGGGTAGTGGACGGTGGTGGTGGCGGGGACGACCGCGCGGCCGCGCAGCGCATGTTGCCGCTCTCCAGCAGCAGGGCACCCACCACGGCGAGCGCGAGGGTGTAGGCGGCAAGCGTCCGGATGCCGTGGCCGGTCGTGTGCGTGGCCGTCTCCAACGGCAGCCACAGCCAGGCGGCTTGGATGAGGCCGCCCGCCACCAAGAGTGCCGTGTAGGCGGCGCGGCGAGGCCAGGGTGTGCCCGGTCCGGTGACCGAGACGGTGGCGCGGCCGTGGGCGAGGAGGCGGCCGTCGGGGTGCAGGCGATGGGCTGCCATGGGGTGCCTTCTTATCGGGTCGGGGGCCGGTGGCCGGGCTGTCGGGCGTCGGTCTCGGCCTGTTCACGCAAGGGTGCCCCGGGGGGCAGGAGGGCGGCCCGGGCGGCGGCGGTGCGCTCGCGCATCTGCTCCAGGCGGCGTTCGATCCGGGCCCGGGTGTACAGGTCGATCGCATCGGTGAGGTGGTCCCATTCCTCACCGTTAAGGCCCCTGGGGCGCGGCCCGAGGATGTCGGGTCCGGCGCGGTGGTGGCGGCGCCGGTAGTCGCTGAGCGCGGTGATGAGCCGCATCCAGGTGTGCTGCTCGTCCTCGTCGTCCTCGCCGGGCGGGGTGATCTCCTCGATCCAGGACTCCGGTGCCCGCTGGCCGCCGAGGACGGCGGCAAGAGCTTGGCGGGCGAGGCGTGCATCGAGGGCGGCGTAGCTGAGCGGTGCGGCGGCCAGCGGGTCGCGCAGCGCTGGATGGTCGGGCAGGGCCCCGGACGGGGGCGGCGCGTCCAGCTGGGCGAGGGCGGCGTGCAGGACTTGCGAGGCGGGCGCGTCGGCAGGCGGGAGGTGCGGGATGGGGCGGCGGCGTCCGGTCAGTGCGAGGACCCGGGCGTCGAGGTCGTCCCATGCCGCGGCCGCATCGGCATCGAGCGGGCGCGGGCCCAGGCCGGGCACCGAGGTGATGGCGTTGCGGGTGCGCCACAGCTCCACCAGCGCGCAGGTGGTGGCCCACACGGCACGGCGGTGGGGGGCGCTGGTGGGCGGCGGCGGGCCGAGCGGGCGGGCCCAGGTGGGCGGTGCGGCGGCCAGCGCCTGGCCGCGTTCGCGTAGCGCGCGGGCCAGGATCCGGTGCCGTTCGGCGAGATGGTCCCGCCAGTGGCCGGGAGTGCCGGGATGCACCAGGGCGTGCCGGTCGGCGACCCAGTCGGGGATCTCGCCGCGGTGGGTGGGCCGGTAGGGCACGGTGTCGGGCAGGCGCTGACGCAGCCGCAGTTCAGCGGCGATCTTGTCCTGGACGGCCTGGGCGCGGGCGAGGCGGGCCTTGGCATCGGTGTGCCGCCGGGCGGTCAGGAGGCGCCGCTCACCGATCGCACGGCGGGTGTCGGCCAGCGACCGGGTGCGCGGAGGGGGGCTGGTGGAGGCGTGCTCGCGCTGGTAGTCCTCCCGCGCGCCCTCGCGCCAGGACAGGGTGCGGCGCAGCACCGATTCACGGGTCAGTGCCTCGAGCGTCGCCCGGGCGGCCGACGTCAAGGGGATGCCGGTGGCCTGGGCGTGGCGGAGCTGGGCGCGGACGGTGGCCATCTGGGCGGCGAGTTCGCCACGGGGCAGCGGTCCCATCTCCCGCTCGGGCCAGGCGGGATGGGTGCGTCCGGTCCGGGTGGTGACCGGCGCGGGCAGGTGGGTGAAGGCGGCGTCGGCCGCCTTCAGTTCGTCCATGGCATCGGCCCGGTGCGCGGCGGCCAGCCGGTGCAGGCTGTCGAGCTGGGCCAGGGACAGGGCGGCCAGGTCGCTGTCGCGGGCCGTCTCCTGGGCCGCGACGCTGTCCGCCAGGCGCTGGCGCAGCCGCCAGGTCAGCACCGCCGCCGGGTCGTCGGCGTCGGCGAATCCCCGCGGGCGGGCGGTCGCCTCAAGGATGCGGGGAAGGTCGAATCCGGCGCGTTCGGCATCGGCCAGGGCGCGGACCAGCGCCGGGTAGGCGTCGGCCGCCATGAACATCGCGGCCCGGTCCGGGCCGAGGGTGTGCTCGAGGAGACCGGTCAGCCGGGCGGTGGTGGCGCGCAGTGTGACGTCGGCCCACTCGGCGGACAGCTGACCTGGCGCGCCGACTTCCTTGTACAGGGCGGCGATCGACTCGGTCGCCGACACCTGCGCCTGCCGGCGTGCGGCGATGGAGGCGAGGACGTCGTCGAGGTGGTCGCCGTCATCGATGGCGACGTACAGACGGTTGGTGCGGGCGCTCCGGGTCAGCTGCACATACACGCCTTCGCGGCCGGAGCGGACCGAGGCCAGGGCGTGCGAGGTGTCCACCGTCATGCCCTGCGCGCGGTGGATCGTGGAGGCGTAGCCGAGCTCGCACTGGGCGGCGACGTAGTCGGCGCCCAGCCTGATCCGGCCCCGGTGCCGGGTGTGGCGCACGATGATGTCGCCGTCGTCGAGGACCTTCTTCACGGTCCAGGTGTCGCCGTTCTTGACGAAATCGCGGCCGCCGCGCAGGGTCATCCGGCGCCGGTTCAGGCGGGTGACGATGACGTCGCCGACGTGCGCGCGCTGCCCGGCGCGCAACACGGCCGCTTGGCGGGTGTCGACGTCGCCGGCGGCGATGTGCCAGGCCTGCGCCCGCCGGTTGAGGGCGGTGACGGTGGCGGTGTCGGCGGCCGTCATCAGCGTGGTGCGGCCCGCTGCCGTGTCCTTGGCCCACGCCGCGAACACCGCATCGCACATCGCCTCGTAGGTGCCGGCCACGATCCGGCCCTGCTCCCGGTACCAGGTGAAGGCGGCCCGGACGTCGTCGGTGTCCCGCAACACCAGGGAGGCATCGGCCTCGCCGTCGGTGCGGAAGCGGTGCAGCCGGTCCAGCTCCGTGGCGCCGCCCGCACGGGCGATCAGCCGCAGCGCTCCCCCGGCCTCCACCGCGGCGAGCTGGTGCGGGTCGCCCAGCAGGCGCACCACCGCCCTCGCGGCCGCCGCGTCGGCCAGGACCTGATCGAGCAGCAGGGTGCCGGCCATGCCCGCCTCGTCGATGAGGACCACATCGCCCGGACGCAGCCCGAAGTCCTTGCCGACGTCCTTGCCTTCGGCGGCCCGGGCCCGCTGATACAGCCAGGAGTGCAGCGTGTGCGAGCGCAGCTGAAGGTCATCGCCGAGGACTTTCGCCGCACGGGAGGACGGGGCGAGCGGGACCAGACGGCCGCCCGCCGCGTCCACGGCCCGCGCCACCACCCGCATCGCGGTCGTCTTGCCCGCACCCGCCGGCCCGAGCCCGGCCAGCAGCAGCCGGTCCGACAGCGCGAACGAGGCGGCCAAAGCGCACTGCCCGGCATCCAGCGGACCCCGGTGCAAGGCGGCGACCCGGTAGAACGTGCCCCGCCCCACCGGCCCGATCACCTGCCTACGGGCACCGGCCAGCAGCCGGTTCTCGGACGCCAGCAGGCTGTGCGTGGTGTAGGTCTGGGAGCCGATCGGCCGGTAGATGCTCGAGCCGTCCGCCCGCTGCAGCTCCGGGTGCGCCGGGTTGATCTCGGGCACGGTGATGTCCAGGCAGTCGGCGTGCGCGAGGACCTGGTCGGTGATCTGCTCGGCGAGCTGCGGGGGTGCGGTGGCCCCGGCCAGGGTGCGCATCAGGTAGCGGCGCGCCTGTGCCAGGACGTGGCGGCGGCGGAAGGTGGTACGCCGCTGCGCGACCAAGGCCAGGACGTCCTGCGCGGCGCCGTCCACGTCGACGGGGGGCTGTCCTGCGCGCGGCGGGCGGCCGCCACCTGCGCCGAGGCGAGCAGGTGGTCGACGGTCGCGACGTCGGTTGCGGCGATCGCCCGGCGCCGCCAGGCCTGAAGCAGGTCATCCAGGGACCGCGCCGTCCGCTTGCCGGGCCGGGTCATCAGCGTGGCCCGCCCCTGCAGCCGCGTCCGCGCGGCCTGGTCCGGCTGCCGCCCGTGCCGGCGCCGGTAGTCGTCGAACAGGCTCTGCGCCATGGTGCGCACCTGCCCGGCCCGCTGCGCGAACTGAGCCCGCAGGCGCCGGTCGATACCCACGATCCGCATGACCGGCCGCTGCCCGGGCGTGACCACGACTTCCTCGGCCACCAGGCCCAGACGGGCGCACACCAGCTCCAGAGCGCGCTGGTTGAACAGCTCGCTCGCCGCGACGATCTCCCGCATCAGCAGCCGCGTGTCCAAGTTGCGCCAGCGCCCGTCCGGGCCCTTGACCCGGGGACTGATGACCACGTGCTCATGCAGCATCGGATCCCCGGCACGGGACTCGTAGTGCAGGTAGACCGTCGCCAGCAGGCCCGGCTCGGCCCGCAGTTGAGCCACGCCGCCCGGGCCGGTGCGCACCGCGAGCGCATGCTCCTCCAGCCAGCCGATGGTCTGCGACCGCGCCGCGGCCAGGACCTCCAGCACGATGCCGCGCACCCGGGGCCCGCCGAGAGCGAACAGCAGCGACAGCTCCTCGGAGGCGAACGTCAGGTCATAGCCGGTGCGCGCCTGGCGCTGCGGACCGGTCCGCGCGGCCAGAAACCGGCCGAGCTCGGCGCCATCCGCCGGCGCACGGTGATACTCCGCCTCGAACGCCGCCGCCGCCGTCCGGAACCGCAGCGTGCGCGTCTCCGCCTTCGTCAGCGGGCGGCACAACCGCTCGGCGGCACCCTCGAGGACCGCCTCGATCTCCTTGTCCAGCGCGGACAGCTCCGACAGCTGCGGCACCGCGGGCCCCAACTTCGCCCGCTTCATGGCCTGCGTGAGCGAGGCGCCCTGAGCCAGCGCCCCGGCGGCGATCGCCTCCGCGTCCGGGTGCATGCCGAGCCCGAACAGGGCAGCCATCTGCTGCTCGCTCACCACACCCGCAAGGCCCAGCGCGCGAGCCGCCCGCCCGTGCCACACCCCCGGCGGCACCCCCGGCACGCTCGAGGACACCGTCGCCTCGCCGTTCCCAGCGCCGTCACCGGCCGCGATGCTCTGCCGGTAATACCGGTAGCCCTTCGCCGTGATCGGCTTCGCCGTCATCCCCACACCGCCAGTCCAACCGCCCGCACACCGCCCGCACCGCGCCCGACCGCGAACCTCCCAAGCCCTCGGAAACGATCTGCCGACGCGTCCCGCCCCACGGGAAATCCCGCGTCGTCCGCGCAGCCGGAAGCAAAAGTGCTAGAGGTGTGCGGCCCAGCACGCCGGCGGACCGGGGACCACCCGCACCCCTCGACCAGCAACCCGGACCACCAACCGCACTCCCCCACCACCCGCCAGCAGCACACCCTCGCCCCCCTCGGGGTCCAAGGTGCCCGTCCCGTGGGCGGGACCAGGCGCGCAGGCAGCCGTGCTACGGCGCGGGACGTCCACGCTCGCTCGCAGGCGCGGCCGGTCGGGGCGGCCGAGACTTCCCGAACAAGGTGGTCCGCGCCGGGCGGGCCGTTGTGGCCGGGAGGTGGCCTGTGGCCGGGAGCAAGGGGCGTGGCAGGAGTGAGCTGGCGCGGCGCCGACAGGCGCTGGAGCTGGCCGCGTCGCGGGTGACGAAGGAGCGGCAGGCGGCGCAAGCGGCGGAGACCGAGCGGCTGCGGCGGGAGACGGAGTACGACGAGCTGGCCGCAGACTTCGAGCTGGCGCGGCAGGACGAGGACGCGGTCGCGGCCGAGGTGGAGGCGGAGGTCCGCCGGGTGCGGGAGCTGGGGCAGGAGCGGATTCGCCAGGCGCGGCTGGTGGGGGCGCGGGTGGTGGTGGCGATGGGTGACAAGGGCGAGACGGTGGCCGGGTGTGCGCACCGGTTGGGGGTCGGCGTGGACCGGATCAAGGAGTTGCGGCGGCTGGGCCGTGAGCCGGAGGACGGGTCCGGCGAGGGCGAGCAGCCGGGGGCGCGGGAGGAGACGGTGCCGGTGGCGGCCGGCTGGTCGGAGGCGGCTGGCTGAGGGCCTGTCCGGGCGTGGGAACGGCCCCGGCTGCCGCACCACGGGGGGCGGCGGCCGGGGCCGTTCGTTGTTCGCGCGGAGTCAGCCTGGGGTCTGCTGGGACCAGGGCGCGGCGCGGCGTTGCGGGGTGGCCGGCGGCGCGGGGTGGGCGGCCTGGTGGGGCTGCTGCGGCCAGGGCGCGGGGGCGACGGCCTGCGGCTGGGGTTGGGGTTGGGGGATGTGTCCGGTGAACCGGCCGGTGTCGACGTCCTTCATGTAGACGGTGACGGCGGCCTGGTCGGCGACGTGGATGCGCTCGGGGATGCCAGGCGGGGTGAGGATCCACTCGGTGGTGCCGTCGCGGCGCTCCTTGCAGCGGATCAGGGGCGGCGGGAGGGAGACCTCCTCGCTGCGGCCGGTGTTCGGGTCGGTCTCCAGGACCGTGATGTGGTCGACGGCGGTGAACAGGCCCTGCATCTTCGGCAGTTCGTTGATCGTCGTCTCGTACTGCACGGGCGGTCCCCCCTTCGGTGCTGGTGGCGGCGGGCTGGCAAGGCGACCGTAGGCGTGCCGGGGCGGCCGGGGCGCGGGTGGTGGGGGGTGTGTGCCGGGGGGCGGGACGCGGGTGCGGGTCGGGGGTGCCGGAGGCGGGATCGCGGGCATGCGGCGGCCCCGCACCGGAAGCGGAGGTCCGGTGCGGGGCCGCGAGAAAGGGGGGCCGGGGGTCAGTCGTCGGCGAGGAGGGCGCGGATGGCGTCGGCGACTTCCTGGGCGGTGGCCGTGGGCGGGGCGATGGCCTCGTTGAGGATGCTCCAGTCGTAGATGGAGTGGCCGTTGCTGCGGACGGCGGCCTGCCAGGTATCGCCGTAGGCCTGGCAGAAGAACCAGGTGTCGCCGTTGTCGGTGAGGGTGATCCCGTGGGTTTCGACGGTCGCCGGGGCGGTGTGGGCGGTGGTGTGGCCCGCCAGGATCAGGTGGGCTTCGACGGTGCGCAGGAGGACGCGCTCGGGGGCGTTCTCGGCGTGGAAGGCGGTACGGGCGGTGTCGGCCTGGGCCCACTGGGAGGGGTCGTCGTCGCGGTAGACGTCGGAGCACAGGAGGTTGAAGACCTCGGTGGCTGCGGGCCCGTCCTGCGGGGTGTGTTGCCAGACGGTGCGGATGGCGGCCGACAAGATGAGGGGGTCCGGGTCGGGTGGGCCGTCGTGGAGGGCGACGCGGGCGACGCGGCCGTCGGCGGCCTGCGCGATGTCCACGTAGGTGGCGGCGACGGTGGCCGTGTCCGTGTCGGCGGGCTCGGGCATGGGGGTTCCTTTCACGTGGCGGTCGGGGTGTGCCGGAGCGTGGCGTGGGGCGGGGTTAACGCGGCAACGTGACGCGGCCCCGCACCCGGTGGGTGTCCGGGTCCGGGGCCGCGGTGGGGGTGGGCGCTATCCGATGTAGGCGGTGTAGCGCGTGAAGGCGCGGTTGAAGGCGAGCACGAGGTGGTTGCTGTCGGCGGGCTCGGTGCGGAGGGCTTCGAGCAGGGTGTTGCCGTCTTCGGTGGGGGTGTTGAGCGGGAGGAAGTCGATGACGCCGCAGAAGGGGAGGTATCCGGTGGGGTCGGTGTCCTCGTTCCAGCCTTCGGCGAAGGCGCGTTCGGCGGTGGTGCCTTCCGGCTTGAGGGCGTTGCTCATCAGGTAGATGCCGTACTGGGCGGTCAACACGAGGTAGGGGCCGGACGGGGGGTTGCCGAAGAACGTGCGGTACGTGGTGGCGGTGGCGGCGTCTTCGGCGGCGGTGAGGACGTCGGCGGCGGGGAAGCGGAGCACGATCCCGGTGCCGGTCGCGGTCACGGGTTTCCTTCCTGTCTGCGGTCGCGGTGTGGCGGGCGGCCCCGCGCCGGTGGGTGTCCGACGCGGGGCCGCGTGAGGTGGGGACGGTCAGCTGTCGCGGTCGGCGAGGATCATGCATTCGGTCGGGACGGAGGTGACCAGTTGGCGTAGCACGCCGGGCTCGGGGCGCGTGGCCCGGCGGGTGTTGTCGACGCGTGGGTCCTGGCGGAGGGCTTCAGTGGAGCTCTCGTCGAGCAGCACGTCGTAGCGGTTGGTCTTCTTCTTGCCGGTTGCGTCGGCCTGGACGATGCCGGTGAGGTTCACCATGCAGACGGGGGTGATGCGGACCAGTCGGACGCGGCGGCCGGGAACGATGGCGTCGCCGTGCTGCTCGTTGAGGGCGACGGCGAGACGCTCGGAGACGTCGGCGCGCAGGGCGCGGAGTTCGTCGGGTTCGGTGATCTCGTCGAGTGCCGTGGTCTTGGACACGGTGGCTCCGTTCGATGGGAGGGGGTGTGCGGTCCGGCGGGAGTGGGCCGGGCCGTGTGTTGCCGGAGCACCGTGGGACGGGGGCGGGTTAGTCGCGCAACCACGGTGTTCGGGTACGGCGACGGCCCCGCGCTCGTACCGGAGTGCGGGGCCGTCGCCGGGGGTGGTGGGTCAGCGGGTGGTCGTGGACACCGTGGGGCTGGTGCCGTCGTGGGTGATGCGCAGCAGGAATTCGGTGTGGCCGTTGGCGGTTGCGGTGCGGAGGGTGTCGAGCAAGGCGGGAGCGTCGTCGGTGGGCGTGTGCAGGTCGATGGCGTGGAAGGGGTCGTCATCGTCGCCGAGGGCGGGGTGGGTGCCCGGTCCCCAGCCGTCGGCGTAGACGGTGTGGGTGGCGTCGGGGTCGTGGCCGTTGCTGGCGAGGGCGGTGCCGTCGTTCTTGAGCCAGCACAGGTGGGCTGGGTGCTCGGTCTGCTCGTCGCACTCGGTGTGGGTGGTGGCGGCGGTGGCGTGTTCGGCGGCGGCGAGGACCTGGGCGAGCGCGAAGGTGAAGGTGCGCTCGTGGGCGGCGGCGTAGCAGTCGCCGTCGGTGCACCGGCCGTTGATGAGGTGGCCCCCGCAGCCGGGGCGCGGGCATTGCTCGACGGGTTCCTCCCCGTCGACCCGGTACAGCTCGGGGGTGGTGTCTTCCAGGGACACGTCGTCGAGCTGGTGGCCGGTGCGGGTGGTGACGTTGATGCTGAACGTCTCGTCGTTGATCTTCTCGTAGGCGGCGCGGGCTGCCTGCTCGTCGCTGGCTTCGATGGTGACCAGGACGCAGGCGGTTGCGAGGAAGGTGAACGAGCGGTCGCTGGATTCGGGCTCGGGGTTGGGACGGCTCATGGTGGGACTCCGACTCTGTGAGCTGGTGGCTGCGTGGACGTGCTCACGGTCGGGTGGGTGGGGGTTAGCTCGGCAACGCCGCGTGCCGGTCCCGGGCCGGGGCGGGCGCGGGACCGGTGCGGGGCTGGTGGGCGGTCAGGGGGTGTCGGACGGCACGTAGCGGGAGTACCGGGCGAACTCGTCGTACGGGTCGGTGAGGGTGGCGTAGATGGTGCGGTCCTCGACGTCGGCGGTCAGCCATCCCCGGCGCAGCCCGTGTTCCAGCACGGACAGCATGGACTTTTGGGTGACGGTTGCTTGGGGCTCCCACGGCTGGTCGTCGGTCCGGCGGGTCTCGTGCTGGTAGGTGGCGGTGAGGTCGGGTAGCCAGGCGAAGCCGGTGGTGTCGGCCACGTGGATACGGGCGCGGGCGGAGCGCGGGGTGGGCCGGTTCACCCACAGCACGGTGCCGTCGGCGTCGGTGTTGGCGCACGTCATGCCATGGCGGTTCAGGGTGGCCTCGTAGGCGGCGAGCATGGCGTGCACTTTCGGGACGTCGTGGCCTTGGAAGCGGGCGGAGACCGGTGCGAGCCCCCGGTGGTCGTAGGTGACCATCACGTGGTCGGGGGCGGCGGGTGTGCTGCTCACCCCGAATCCCCATGCCGGGCCGTCCAGCCGGGCGAAGGCGGCCAGCGGCATGAAGCCTTCGGCGCGCAGGAGGCGCGCGATCTGGTGGACGGTGGCGTCTTCTTCGGGGTCGCAGCCCAGGACGGGGGTGGGGCGTTCCGGGAGCAGGGTGGTGTCGTCGGGGACGACGTGCTGGGCGCAGTCGTAGATGGCGCCTCTGGTCGTGTCGTGCCAGTTGGCGGCGGCCATCGCGGCGAGGACCTGGCGCATGAGCGTGCGCCAGGCTTCTGCCTCCGGGGACTCGTCAGCGGGGTAGAGCGGTGTGTGGCGGTGGCCTGCTGCCCAGGCGGCGATGCGGACTTGGTATTGGTCGCCGTCGACGGGGTGGACGAGTGCGCCGGCGCCGCTGCTGGCGCCGGTCGGCAGGAGCGGGATTCCGGCGGCGGTGAGGACGGCGCGGGCCATCCGTACGGCGGGGGTGTGGGCGAGGAACTCTCCGCCGGTGGGTGTTTCACCGCGTCCTTCCCATCCGGCGGCGGTGAGCGCCAGGCGGGTGGCGGCCATGAGGTGGGTCCAGGTGGCGCGGCGGTCGTTGTGGGCTGGGTGGGCCGGGGGGAGCTGTTCCTGGCCGTCCACGACGGGCACGACGATGATCCGGGCGTCGCCGGTGTGGTGGTGTGCGGGGCGGATCCGGACGCCCGTGATGTTGGGGGTGTCGGGGGTGAGGACGGTGAGGTCGGCGGCGGCCAGGACGGTGGTGGCGTCGCGGACGTCGAGGTGGGTGGCGTGGGCGCTGACGGCGTGCACGCCGGGCGTCGCGGTCGCGGTCGCGGTCGCGGTGGGGGCGGTCGGGTTGGGCATGGGAGTCCCTTTGCGTCGTGGCCGGTCGGCCTGCCGGGGGTGGTGTGGGGCGACCGTGGCGCGGCGGCCGGCTAGCGGTGCAAGCCGCGGGCGCCCCCGGCCGGTTGATGGCCGGACCGGGGGCGCCGCGCGCTGGCTCGGGGGTGGTCTCCGGGGGCGGCTCGGTGGCCGGGCCCCCGGAGCGCGACGGTCTTCGGGTCAGGCCTCCTCGGCCTCGCCGTGGGGTAGGTGGCGGCCGGTGTCGGTGGCGGTGGCGGTGCCGGTGTCCCGCTGGCCGGTGACGGCGCGGATGGCGGCGGCAGACAGCTGAGCGAGGTAGTCCAGGCCGTCAGTGGCGCAGGCCAGGTACAGGTAGACGCCGTCCTTGTAGTCCCGGACGTCGTCGGGGAGGTCCGGCTCGTCGGGGAAGCCGTCGTCGGGGTAGCTCTTGTACCGGATGACGAGGTCGCCTTCGTAGTCGACGGCGCACTCGAAGGACGTGGTGTAGGGGCCGGAGAGGGTGCCGGAGGTGCCCCAGGGGCCGGACTCGGCGCTCCAGCCGTCACCGAGGAGTCGGGCGGTGGCGTGGGCGAGGTCGGAGATGCTGAACGGGTACTCCTCGCCGGGGGCCGGGCAGTCCGGGTCGATTACGGCCAGCGCGGCGTCGGCGGCTGTGCTGGTGTCGGCGGCCGTGCTGGTGGCCGGTGCGGTGCTGGTGGCCGGTGCGGTGGCGGCGGGCGTGGCGGTGGTGGCGGGCATGGCGGTGGCGGGGAGGGCGGTCCAGCGGGGGAAGTCGCTCTCGGTCACGGCGAAGGGCTTCCAGTCGGCGTCAGGGCGGTTGGGGCGGTGGAAACCGAAGGCGCGCCAACCGGCGCCGGGACGCGGGTGGCGGGCGACGTGCACGCAGCGGAAGACGGCGGTCTCCACAGGCGCCTTGGAGCCGTCCTGGCTGTTGGTGTAGTCGGTCCCCGGGATGAGGAAGTCGGCGGCCGGTGCGACGGCGTCGTCGGTGGCGGTGGCCGTGGTGGTGGTGGCGGTCCAGTCGGGGAAGTCGGCCACGGTCAGGGCGACGGACACCCACCCGGCGTCGGGGTGGTTGATGCGGCGGAAACCGAAGGCGTACAGACCGGCGCCGGGACGCGGGTGGCGGGCGACGTGCACGCATTGGAAGTTGGCGGTCTGCTCGGGGGCCTTGAAGAGGTCCTGGCACTGGAGGTAGCTGGCCCCCGGGGTGAAGAAGTCGACGGCCGGGACGGTGTCGGCGGCGGGGATGGTGCTGGTGGTGGTCATGCGCGGTGGGCTCCCTGCGTGAACGGACGGGCGGTGGACTGGTGTGCGGGGCGTGGCCCGGCAGGCAGGGACGGTGGTGGGAGGGCGGGTTAGTGGCGCAATCCCCCGGGCCACCGGGCCGGACGCGGGTGCCCCGGCCGGCCAGGGGCGGAGCGTGCGGCGCCGGTTCGGCGGTGCGGGGGGGGGTGCCCCTATCTGTTTCGTCAACCCCGGTGGGGTCGGTTCGCAGGGGTTGATCCTGGTTTTCGGGAACGTCCCGCGAAGCGGGATCGGGACGTTCCCGGTGGATCGGGTGGCTGATGGGCAGCCCGGTGGCCGGCGGAGCCGGAGTGGCCATGCCGGTGCGCGGGCGTGATGGGGCCTGGAGGGCGGGGCGGTGGGGTCGTCAGGCGGCGAGGCCGACGTCGCCCGGGGTGCGTGCTTCGTAGAGGGCGCCGGTGCGGATCATCGCGTGGATGACGTTCACGCGCTGGCGGGCCAGGCGGAGGATCGCCTGGGTGTGGGTCTTGCCGCGTGCGCGTTGACGGTCGTAGTAGATCCGGGAGGACGGGTCGGACTTGCAGCCGATCGCGGCGAACGCGGCCTGGAACAGGGCGCGTTTGAGGAGTCGGTTGCCGCGGTGGGGTGCGTGCTCGCCGCGGATGGAGGTGCCCGAGGACTTCGTGGCCGGGGCGAGTCCGGCGTAGGAGGCGAGGTGTCCGGCGGTGGGGAAGGAAGTGCCGTCACCGATCGCGACGATCACGGCGGCTGTGGTCCTGACGCCCAGGCCGGGCAGGGACGTCAGGAGGTGGAAAAGAGGGAGGGCCTCCAGCAGGGCGGCGATCTCCTGCTCGGCCTGGCGGCGCTGGGTGTGGGCGGCGGCGAGCTGGGCGGCGAGTCCCGGCACGATCACGGCGCTGGCCTCGGTGCCCGGAACGACAAGGGTCTGCTCGGCGAGCGCGTCGAAGATCTCTGCGGTCAGGTGGTGGGCCTTGCGTGAGCCGTGGGCCTTGAGCAGGGCCTCGCAGCGGGCACGGCCCAGCTTCTTCAGCCTGGACGGGGATCCGTGCCGTTGAAGGAGAACCTGGATGTAGGGGTAGGCCAGGCGGGGGCCGAGGACGCGTTCAAGGGAAGGATGGATCTGGGAGAGCAGGCCGCGCAGCCGGTTCGTGGTGCGGTTGACCTCGCCGGCCAGGTCGTTGTCGTAGCCGGTGAGCATGGTCAGCTCGGCCAGCGCCTCGTCGTCACGGTCCACCGCGCGCAGGGTGTGCGGCATGCTCCGGGCGGTCTCAGCGATCACGTAGGCGTCACGGGCGTCGGTCTTGGCCTCGCCCGGATGCAGATCGGCGGCCCGGCGCATCGACAAGCCGGGCAGGTAGGCGACCCGGCAGCCTGCCGCGCGGGCCACCGTCAGCGGCAACGCGCCAATGTTGGCGACCTGGTCCACGATCACCAGGACGGTGCCGAACTTCGTCACCAGCCGGCTGAACAGCTCCAGCAGCCTCGGTTCGGTGTTCGGCAGTCTCTTGTCGTGGACGGTCTTCCCTTCGCACGTCAGACCGTGGGCGTGGTGGAACTCCTTGCCCAGGTCCAGGCCGAGGAAGAGATCTATCCCGGCGGTGTCGACCATGTACGCGTGCCCCTCGTCACTCGTGCTCCCCCCGGCCGTCCCTGCGGCACCACACGCCGGCAACCACGTTACGCAGACATCCCCGCCCACAAGCGGTCCGGCGTTGCACCGGGCCAGGCGGTCGTCAGGCCCCTCATCAGCGGTCAAGCGGTGCCCCAAAGCCCGGCGGCAACACCCCCCAGGTCATCACCTCGACAGGGGGCAAACAGCCATACCGGGCCCGGGGGCCAGGCGCCCCATTGCGGGGCCACGGAAAAGGTAACGGGGGGCAGCGGCCGGTGATGGCACGAGACAGCCCCGGCCCCACGCCGATGCGCGGGTGCCGGGGCCGCGGGGGTCGGCTCAGGTGCGGCGCGGGCGGCCCGCTGTCTGACGCGGTGTGGCCTGGGCGGGAATCGTGGGCCACGGGGATCGCTGGAACTTTTTGATCAGGGCGGTGCGGGCCGCTTGCACGGACGGGAAGAAGAATCCCGCTCCCCGGTCGTTGGGCGCCGTGAGGCGTCCTCCCTTGGACGTCACAGCCGAGTGGGCGTTGGGCCCGTGGGTCTCCACGTATCCGAGGCTGCGGCCGTTGTGGGCGACGGGTTCGGTCTCCAGTCCTGTGAACCGGTTCCTCATGTCGTGACCTCTCGTGCGTGACGGTGTGGTGGGACGGGCGGGGGCCGGGCCGCGCGGTGCGGAAAGGGAGGGGGTCCGCACTACGGCGCGGCCCGGCCCGGGGCCGGTCGCCTGCCAGCGACGAGAGGGGGTTCGTGCGGGGCGTTCCCGGCCGAGGCCACTGTCGTACGCGGCACGGTAAGCGGCGCAACCCCCGGGCCCACCGCGCCGGGGCGGGCGTGGCGTGCCCGGCACGGTGGCGCGGCGGCGGGTTGGGGCGGTCAGGGTTGGGCGGTCAGGGTTGGGTGGTCAGGGTTGGGTGGTGACCTGGTGGAGCGGGACGGTGGTGCGCTGCCCGTCGGGCTGTTCGATCTCGATCAGGGCGGTGCCGTCGCTGCTGCGGTGGGTAGCGGTGATCCGGCCGTGGGCGGTGGGGGCGGTGACGCGGGTCTGGGAGGTGGGGCACAAGCGCCAGGGGCGGGTGTTCTGGTCGAGCCAGTCGGCGGCGGCGAGGCTGATGTGCTCGAACTGGGCGGCCAGGTCGGCGATGCGGGGGCAGGCGCAGCGGGCGTGGACGACGGCGGCTCCGTCGTCGTCGTGGCTGATGCTGATCGGCGGGACCGGATCCAGGCCGAGGACGTGGACCCGGGTGTGGGTGACCTCGTCAGCGTCGGCGGCGTGACGGCGGCCTGGGCTGGTGTCGTCAGTCTGGATGGGCAGGTCGGGCTGGTGCATGGCCGGTGGGCGCCTTTCTCGTGGCGTCGGCCCCGTGCTGGCCGGGGCGGGTGTGCACGGACGGTGCCGGGGCGGCCGGTTACCGGCGCAAACGCGACGGCCTCCGCACCCCGGCAGGCGGGGGTGCGGGGGCGTCGCTGGTGTCACTGTCGGGGCTCGTCGGGGTCCGGCAGCGGGTCCTGCCCGTTGCCGTCGTCGGTGGTGCTGATCCAGGTGATGGACGCGTACGGCAGGTGGTCCCCGATCCGGGAGTCGGCCGGGTCGGCGGGGATGCGCAGCGTGACGGGGAAGGCGAACTCGCCGGACCAGCGGGCGTTCCACACGGTGATGCAGTCGCCGCAGGTGACGCGGCGCGGGTCTGCGACGGTGATGCCGGGTGTGCGGCAGAGGGTGTTGTTGTGTTCCTCGCAGGAGTCGGCGTCGGTGCCGAGGAGGATCCAGGCCCAGGGGTCGAGTCCGTCGGGGAGATGGCGTAGCGGTTCCTGAAGGAGTCGTGCGGCGGCTCGGACGACGGTGGCGGCTTGTTCGAGGCGGCGGGCGAGGTCCTGCGGCGGGCCGCTGAGGGCGATGCCGTTACTGCCGGTCCAGAAGGCGACGGCGATCTCGCCGTTGTCGACCGTGGCACCGTCGATGTCCTCGCCGGGGAAGAGGATTTCAGCGCTGCTGGTGTGGTCGGCCCATTCGAGTCGTTCGGCCATGCGGGGGTGTGCTCCTTCGGGGTCGAGTGCCTGTGCTGGCGGGGCTGGGTGTGCACGGACGGTGGCGGCGCGGCCGGCTAGCGACGCAAATGCGGCAGCCCCCGCCCCCCGGCAGGCGGGGTGCGGGGGCTGTGCCGGGTTCGGGGGGTCAGTGGCCGTTGCGGTCGTCGAACGGGCGGCGGGGGCTGTCGTCCTCGGGCTGGATCGGCGGGTCGACACGGACGCACTCGGAGAACTGGGCGGGGTGGGCGCGGCCGTTCTTGTCCCGGACGGTGATCCAGCTGATGTTGTTCCTGTCGCGGGTGGAGGCGTTCGACGTCACCATGCCCTCGGAGCGGAGACCGCCTCGGGTGGTGAACTGGACGATGTCGCCGTGGCCGATGCCTGCGCCGGGGCGGGGCCGGTTGGTGGACGTCAGGGACGTGAGACGGGTGAGCGTCGGCATGGGTCGTCCTCATCGTGTGTCGGGCCAGGGGGCGGGTGCCGAGGCCGGGCGGTGGCTGCTTGCCGGGGCGGGGCGGCTGCCTCTGCGCGGCCCGGTGTCTGGACGATGACGGCGGCTGGAGCAAGGCCCGCAACAGCGGCATGGCCAGCCGGGATTCGGGGCGGCCGGGCATCGCGCCACCGTGGCCGGGGGTACACGCAAGGGCCCGCCGCACGCCCGGGTGAGGGGTGCGGCGGGCCCGACGGCGCGGATCCGGTTCGGTCAGGTCCGGCGGCGGCTGGAGGCGTCCGTTCCGGCGAGCGGCACCATGCAGTGCGGCATCGGCGGCTCCGCCGGGGAGAAACGGGTCGAGCCGACGCACAGGTGGACGGTGGTGCCGTCCGGGGCGGTGACGGCCAGGACGTCACCCTTGGACACCGACCGCACATCGCGGGGCCAGGTCTGCCCGGCGTCGTCGGCTCCCATCCGGTTACCGACCACCCACGCGGCGTCGGCCACCGCGTCGACCTTCGTGTACGGGGCGGCGTGGAACACCAGCGCCAGCGGCGTGGTGTCGTGCTCGGTCGCGGTGACCTCCGCGACGTGGTGCCCGACCTGGTAGCCGTCGTAGTGGTTCTCGGCGACGTTCACCAGCACGATCACGGTGTAGGCGGCCGGGCCGGTCGGCGCGACGGTCGTGGGGGCGCCGGGGATCGTGCTGTCGGGGGTGATACGGGCGGTCACGGACGGCGCCTGGACGAGCGTGGTCATGGCCGAAGCTCCCTTGCTGCTGGGCGGAGGAGAGTGCCCGGCGTGCTGCCGGACCGTCATGACCGTGGAACCGCAGCCGGCTACCGCCGCAACCCCACCAGCCCGTGATGACGTGCGGGTATGCGTGATGGCCCGCACCGTGCGGGCGCGGGCCGGTCCGGCCGGGATCGGGCCGCCCGGCCGGGCACCGGCGGGCAGGGTGATGGAACGCGGCACTCGACGCGGCCGATGTACGACACTCCCCCACCCGCCCGGGCCCCGGTCCGGACGTGCTGATGGCCCAACCCCCGGGAAGGGATCGGGCTATCGAGCGTCGCGGGCGGTCAGGCGGTGGTGTCAGGGCTGCCGGGGTCCTGGGCGGCGGGCTGGCCGGTCGGCACGCTCCACGCGATCGCGCCGAGCAGGGTGAGACCAGCAAGGACCGCGTAGCCGATGCTCGCCCAGCGAGGGTCGTACTGGGCGAAGCTGAGCACCGCGGCCACGGCGAGGAGCACCGCGGCGAGGGCGTAGACGCGGGCGAACCCGGGACGGCGTGGCTGCTCCCGCACCATGAGGCCGAGCAGGAACGCCCTGACGGGGTGTGAGGCGCCTGGGCGGCCCGGATCGTCGATGGCTTCCACGAGGAGCACGCCTGCGGGCAGTGCGTGCAGGAACAGGGCCAGGAGCAGCAAAGCGACGGGGATCATCGGCATCCGTCCTTCTCGAATCGAGGTCTTGGGGTAGGCCAGGCGGGTCGCCTGGAGCCCAGGCCGGACCGTGACCGGTGCGGGAGCAAGCCGCGCAACAAGCCGATGGCCCAACCCCCGGGAACAGGGGTCGGGCCATCGAGGAGGCGCGCGCCCGGGACGGGTCAGGCAGTGGCGGCGCCGGAGCTCTCACCGCCCTCGGCAGTGGTGTAGCTGGTGCAGGCGGGAGTGCCCGGCCGCAGGTCGACACCCTGGCGGCCACGCCTGCTGACGGGCGCCTTCGAGCACTTCAGGCGGCTCGTGGGGGCGGTCTGGCCGTCCCGGGCGGCCAGCGGCAGGACGTAGGCCAGAGCGCAGCCACCACACCCGGTGGGGGTGTCGGGGGTGTCGGGGTTCAGGAGCGGCAGGCGGCTGGCCGGGTGGACCCCGGCGGCAAGCGCCTGCCGGACGGGCGCGTTACCGGCCTGGGCCGGGATCTGCGGGTGACACACCCGCCCACCAACGGTCGCGGCGGCGGGAGTAGCGGCGGCGGGGGCGGGGGCGGCTATGGACGTGGACATGAACAACTACCTCCAGAACGGAAGAAGAAAGGGGGGTGGGTCCGGGCCGAAGGAGCGGGGCTAATCACCGCTGCTCCGGCCCGGCTGATGCAGACCCTGACCCGCCCGCTATCAACCCCCGCAACCCCCGCCAACCCACCGGCCAACAACCGGCATTGCGCCCGGCGGCGGAACCGAACCGGCCAGGAACCGGAACCGCGCCGGGCGCGGTTGCGCCGGGCCGGTGGGCATGCAGTCGGCCCGGCACCGCTGCAACGCCGTACCGGGCCGACAGGCGTCGTTTCGGGATTCGTCAGGAGCGGCAGCCGCACTTGTAGAGGGTGTCGACGACCGCGTACCCGCCGGGTTGCTGCCGGAAGGCGTCCCGTGCCGGGAACGTCTCGGCGTAGCGGTGCGCGCCGTCCACAGCGAACACGTCGTAGCCGCAGCCTGCATGGTGGCCGTGCTCGTCCGGCTCACCGTGGAAAAGGGGGTTTCCGTCGCGGATGGTCTCGCGTACGACGTAGCCGACGATCACGTCGTTGCTGTGGGAATGGCCGGGGTACTCGCGCACGGTCCGGTACTCGCTGATCGGCCGACCAGCGATGACCAAGCTGACCGCCTGCGGGGCCAGGGTGGGCAGTACGGCGGCGGCTGGCTGCGGTGGCGGGCTGGTGTGCAGGGTTTCGGTGCCGCGTACGTCGATGCTCATGACCTTCGCCTCGGCCGCCGTCCCGGCGCCGTTCTTCGCGCCGGTCAACTTCACCTTCGCGGCCACCAGAGCGGCCAGCCCGCGCCGCTCGCCAAACGGATCGTGGGGACCAGCCCGGCATGTGCGATCAGGTCGGCGTCGTCGAACACGGCGAACAGCTCCGCGGGCCTGTGGGAGACTTTCACTTCAGAGGTGCCTTGCCGATCGTGCGTGGTGGAAGCGCGGAACCCACATCATCGCAGGTCAGCAAGCACCTCTTCATATTTCTCCGTCCACAGGCCGATCACCACGCGGTGGATCGAGGCTCAGCCTCGGCGGACACCGCCCCCACCTACCAGGCCGTCAAACCGCATAACCGCAGACCCTCGGATCCGACCGGAGAGCCTGATTTCTTCACGCAGCCGTTCGACCGTCTCCCGGACGAGTTGCCGCCGGGTCTCGATCTTGTCCAGGAGTTCCCTCATCGACGCTCCCGCTGGTCGGGGATGGCGGGGGCGGGTCGCGCCAGGTCGGGGTGAAGGTGGCCCTGATCGACGCGGTCACCACCGGACACGGTCTTGATCTCTACTGCCGGATTTAGCGAACTACCAGTAGTCACCCGGCGGATGCCCCGCATCCCCTCGCCGACGGCGGAATCCACAGCCCGGGCACCGGCATCCGGCTGACGCCCGTCAGTCCTGCGTCTTCCCGACCGGCTTCCGCAGCTCACTGGTGGAAACTGGCGACCTGAGCATCGAGTCGCGCGTCAGCACGGGCGCGTGGATCAGAGCAGGCCGCGCTTGACCGCGCGGACACCAGCCTGGAACCGGCCGGTGGCGTGGAGCTCGTCGAGCAGCGCAGCGATCCGACGGCGGACCGTGCGTGCGCTCACATCGAGATGGCGTGCGATCGACTCATCCTTCATCCCCGCGGTGAGCAGGTCGAGAAGCTCGGTCGTGTCGACGTCGCGCGCCAGCGTGGCGCCATGGCGGCCCGACCCGAACCGGATCGGGCTGGCGTGAGACCAGAATTGCTCGAACATCGCCTGCAGGCCGTCAGTCAGCGTTGAACGCGCCGCCACGATCGAGAGGGTCTCCGGCGCGGTCTCCTCGCCGGTGAGGCGTACCACGGCGATCTCCCGGTCGACCACCAGCAGCTTCATGGGTACCTGCGGCAGTACCCGGGCTTCCTCCCCGGATTCGACCATCCACTGGATACGGGCGACGAGCGCCGGTTCGTCGAGGACTTGGCTGGCGTACAGCGAGCGGAACCGGACGCCTCGGCGCAGCAGGCCGAGTTCGGCGTCGCTGACGTGTGCGCTGCTCGGCGCGACGTACGGCGGGCTGTCGATCCCGATGACCTCCTTCCTCGCCGAGCCGAGCAGGTCGTGGATGCGCCTCGCGGTCGCCGTGGGTCCCTCGACCACCTCGAACAGCCGTCGTGGTTCGGTGCGCATCAGTCCGGCGGTGAACACCCGTGACAGCTCGTACGACGCCGTCTCTAGCCGGTCCAGGGCATGTCGGCGTTCCCGCACCAATGCGGCGAGGCCGACGAGTGGGTCCACTGCCTGGTAACGGTCGCCGGTCCCAGTGTCGTGGCGGACCAGGCCCAAGGAGACCAGACGGTCGAGCGAGGCGCGTACCTGCGCGGCCGAGCACCCCAGCGCGTCGCCGTGTGACTCCGTGTCGGCTCTGGGGTCGAACAGGAGCCGTCGGTAGACCTGTTGGTCCAGGTCGGACAGACCGACCAAGTCCCACGCGCCCCGCTCTCCGGTGTCCGTCACGGCCGTGAGTATAGGCCCTTGCGTCCGGAACAGGCACCTGGCCGAATCGGGCACCGTGGCGCGCCGTCCCGCTGCTACCGTTTCGCCGCCGGTGTGCCAGGTGCACGGAAACCACGGAAACCATGCGAAATCCCGTCATGACGACCCGTGACTACCGCGACGCTCGGTGCCGGCACGATTGGGGAGGGGCACTCATGTCTGTGTCGCAGGCCGCGGAAGTGCTGCCCGGCTACGGCCAGTGCACCAGCACGCCGGGAGTCAACTGGCTCTCGGACGACAATCCCCACATGACTATCCAGCCCGGGGCCAGCGCCAAGCTCGTGGTGACGCTCGACGCCAATGTCCCTGCGATCTCCCAGCCGGGCTCCTACACGGCCACCCTCCCCGTCGGCGCGAAGACCCCGTACAGGATGGCGCCGGTGACGGTGACGCTCACGGTGGACCCGCTGAAGAGCTGGGGCAAGATCACGGGCACCGTGGCCGGTGCCGCCTGCAGCGCGGCCTCCAGTCCGCTGGCCGGGGCGACGGTGCAGATCAACTCCGGGAATGCGAACTACACGCTCAAGACCGACAGCTCGGGTCAGTACGTGCTCTGGCTCGACCCCCGGAACAACCCGCTCACCCTGATCGCTGCCAAGGACGGCTGGGCTCCGTAGACCAGTTCAGTCAAGATCGTCAAACTGCAGACGAGGACGGCCAACTTCACCCTCACACCCAACCCTACCTGCACCTGATCGCCGTGCGGAGCCGGACGGTCCGGCCCCCACCGGTGCGAACCGCTGACTTATGGAGCACTCGTTGAGATCACGACAACCATCTGGGCCACGTTCAGGCCGGCGCATACTCGCCGGCCTCGCCGTGCTCGCCTCCGCCGTCGCGGGGCTGGCCGGAACGTCGGCACCAGTCCAGGCCGCCCCTGCGCAGCCCTCGCCCGTCGGGAACGTACAGAGCCTGTGCGGGACCGCCAAGCCTGGCGACTTCACCTGCTTTGCCCTGCGGCGTACCGACGTCAAGCCGTTCAATGGGCTGCGGGCAGCCGCTGCGGAGCCCAGCGGCCTGGGCCCGGCCGATCTGCAGAGTGCCTACAAGCTGCCGTCGGACGGCGGTGCCGGCCAGACCATCGCGATCGTCGATGCCTTCGACGATCCGCAGGCCGAAGCGGACCTGGCGTTGTACCGCCAGCAGTTCGGCCTGCCTGCCTGCACCACCGCCAACGGCTGCTTCAGCAAGGTCGACCAGCGCGGCGGCAGCGACTACCCCATCGCCGACAGTGGCTGGTCGGGCGAGATCTCGCTCGACCTCGACATGGTGTCCGCTGCCGCCCCGAAGGCCCACATCCTGCTCGTGGAGGCCGACAGCGCCACGGAGCCGGACCTCCTCGCGGCCGAGGACGAGGCCGTGGCGCTCGGCGCCAAGTACGTCTCCAACTCGTGGGGGACGAACTACCAGTTCTCCCCGGAGGACCCGGCGGAGACCTCCCTCGACCGGCACTTCGACCACCCGGGTGTCGCGATCGTTGCCTCCTCCGGCGACGAGGGCTACGGCGTCTCGTACCCCGCGGCCTCCCCGCACGTGACGTCGGTCGGCGGGACCTCCCTGGTCCGCGACCCCGGCACCGCGCGCGGCTGGTCGGAGTCGGTGTGGAACGGCGGCCAAGGCAAAGGGGCCCCGGGGTCGGGCTGCTCGCTCTACGAGCCGAAGCCGTCCTTCCAGACGGACTCGGGCTGCACCCACCGCACCGTCGCCGACGTCTCCGCGGTCGCCGACCCCGCCACCGGACTCGCCGTCTACGACACCTCCGGGGGCGGCTGGATCGTGATCGGCGGAACCAGCGCCGCGGCACCGATCATCACGGCGACATACGCCGACGCGGGCACCCCGGTGGCCGGGACGCAGCCGAACGAGTATCCGTACCTGGCTCCGTCGTCCGCACTCAACGACGTCACCAGCGGGAACGACGGCACCTGCGCCGGTGCCGCCTCCTACCTGTGCACAGCCCGTACCGGCTACGACGGCCCGACGGGCCTCGGCACCCCCGACGGGCTGGACGCCTTCCGACTGGGTGCGCACGGCGTGGTGTCCGGCACGGTCACCGATAACGCCGGCAAGCCCGTCTCCGGGGCGGTGGTCAGCTCCGGACCTTACACGGCCACGACCGACGCCCAGGGCGCCTACACCCTGACCGTGAAGCCCGGCACGTACACCATCACGATCGACGCCTACGGCTATGCCCAGGCGACCGTGTCGGCGATGGTCGCCGACGGCGGCAGCACGCGGCTGGACGCCAGGCTCCGGCAGTTGGCGGTCGAGAATGTCTCCGGGACGGTACGGGACGGTGCTGGCCACGGGTGGCCGCTCTATGCCGAGATCTCGGTCAAGGGCGTGCCCGGTGGCCCGGTGTGGACCGATCCGCGAACCGGCGCGTACACCGTGAAACTCCCCGAGAACCACACGTACACCCTGCAGGTCACCTCCGCTGAACCCGGATACCTGCCGGTGACCAGGGACGTGGCGGTCTCCACCGGCAGCGCCAAAGCCGACTTCGCGCTGAAGGGCGACACCTGGGGCGGCAACAACCCGGGCTACACGCTCAGCCTGAAGACCAGCAACACCGAACCGTTCGACTCTACCGACTCCGCCCCGCAAGGCTGGAGCGTGGTCAACGCCTCAGGAACGAACCAGGGTTGGGTCTTCGGCGACCCGGGCCATCGCACAAACCACACCGGCGGCACCGGCGGCTTCGCCATCGCCGACAGCAACTACCCCAGTCCCCGCATGGCCGAGGACACCCAACTCATCAGTCCCGCCTACGATCTGTCCAAGGACGTCTCGCCGGAAATCGCCTTCGACACCGACTACCGGGGCAGCTCCACGCAGACCGGTGATGTCGACGTCTCCACCGACGGCGGCAAGACCTGGACGACCCTCTGGCACCAGACGTTCCAGTGGGTCTTCGGCCCCAGCCACGTCGAGATCCCACTCACCGGCTATGCGGGGCAGTCGGACGTCCGGGTGCGGTTCCACTACACGAGCCCCGGCGTCTACTGGGAGGTGGACGACGTCTCGATGGTGGACCGCGTCCTCACTCCCGTGCCCGGTGGCCTGATCAGCGGCACCGTGGCCGACGGCAACACCGGTCAGGGCATCGTCGGGGCGACGGTCACCAACGCCGACTCCTCAGTGCGGGCCATGACGTCGGCGACCCCCGACGACCCCGCCATCGGGGACGGCTTCTACGCCGCCTTCGTACCGGGAAGCGGCAACCAGGGCTTCACGGCGACCATGCCCTCCTATACGCAGACGGAAAAATCCGTGAAGATCGCCGCGGACAAGGCCGTACAGCAGGACTTCGTCCTCAAAGCAGGCCACCTGGTGGTCGACACCAGCTCCATCAGCGCCGACGTGCAGTCGGGCCACCAGGTCACCAAGCGCCTGACCATCAAGAACACCGGTAACGCGCCGGCCACCTGGACAGCGGCCGAACGCACCGGTACAGAACCCGGATCGCCGAACTCCGGTACTCCCGCTGGCGCCTGGCAGCCCATCGCCGACCTGCCGGCGGCGGTCTACGACAACGCCGTCGACACCGTCCAGGGAACCGTGTACTCGGCGCTCGGGGCACAGCAGTACGACAGGGAGTTGAACTCCCTGTACGCCTACGACCCGCAGACCGGCACCTGGAGCCAGCGCGCCTCGGCGCCGCAGGCCAGCGAGGCGCCCGCCCACGGCGTCATCGACGGCAAGATCTACTACGCCGGCGGCAGCCAGTCCGGGAGGGCGATCGCCACGACGCAGGTCTACGACCCGGCGACCGACACCTGGGCAAAGGCCGCCGACGAGCCCACCCCCTCCTCGGGCGCGGCGAGCGCAGTACTCGACGGACGGCTCTACGTCGTCGGAGGCGGAAACGGCACCACCCACGTCCAGGTCTACGACCCGGCGACCAACGCCTGGTCCACTGCCGCTGCCTACCCCCAGACCATCACCGGGGGCGCCTGCGGCGCCATCGGCGGCAAGCTGTACTGCGCCGGCGGCTTCACCAACTTCGGGGCGGTCAAGGACGCCTTCGTGTACAGCCCGTCCTCGAATAGCTGGGCACGTATAGCCAACCTGCCGATCCCGCTGGCCCAATCCTCCTACACCGCGGCCAACGGTCAACTGCTCCTCTCTGGGGGAAGTACACCCAAGGGCTCGATCAACGTCTCCACGCCGCACGGGTACGCCTACGACCCGCAGAAGGGCACCTGGAGCGCGCTGCCCGACACGCCGACCACCATGACCCGAGGCGGCGGCAGCACAGGGATGTACCGCGCCGGGGGAGTGAAGGAGGACGTGCGTAGCGAGTTCGACGTGGTCGCCACAGCCGAAGTCCTGCGCGGCTACGACGAGACCGAATCCGATGTCACCTGGCTGTCGGAAAGCCCCCAGCGGGTCACCCTCAAGCCGGGTCAGAGCGCCACGGTGACCGTCACCTTGGACGCGAAGGACCTCAGCCTGGCCGGCACGTACACGGCGACGCTCGAGCAGGAGGACGACACCCCATACGCGCTGGCGCCTGTCCCCGTGACCCTCAAGGTGAGCGGGTCCGCCACGCAGTGAACCTGTGCGGGCAGGCACTCGGCCCCGCCGTGTCCGCCAAAACCCGACGGGATCCCGTCCGATCAGCCGATCGGGCGGGATCCCGCCGTGCGAGGGCATTGTCGCTCCACCAGGCCCTGAGTCATGCCAGGGCGAGCAGCCGCTTTGAACTGCGGGCCGGCGCCGGCCACGAGGACCCGGAGTTCGACACCCTCGCATCCCTCGCAGTCACCGCTGCCTGGCTCCGCGCTCACCTCGCCTCACCTCACCTGACGGCCGCTGCCCGCCCGCACGCGCTTGCACGGCGTACCGGCCCCGGACACACCTGATGGCCCGCCCCGGAGAAGAGGGGTCGGGCCATCAGACGGGGTGTCGGCGCTAGGAGCGGCGGCTTCCGGCTCTGCGGATGTCAGCAGTCGCAGCGGCTGTCCTCGTGGCAGCCATCGCAGAACACCACCACGGTCACCACAAGGAACTGACGGCCCCCGACCATCTCACTGCCGGGATCCTCGGCGTGGCAGCCCACGTCCTTGGAAGCAATCGTTGCGCGGCAGCCTTCGCAGGTGAACTCCTGCTCGGCGCGGTACTCGGCGTGGATTTCCTGAGTCAAAGAACACGGCCTGTCGAGCACGATGTGTGGACCCTTCATACGGAGACTTCCAACCGGGTACCGGGCCACACCCCAGGTGAGGGAGGGGACGTCGGGGGTGGGGCCCGGCAACAACGACCCTCACCCGGCGCCGGGTTACCACCGCAACCCACCACCCGGCCGCCGCGCGATGGCCGGCGCGTGGTGGAACGGGTCGGGCCCGCCCCCGCCGGACACGTACGGCGGGGGCGGGCCCGGAGTGGCGCGGCAGACGGTCAGGTGCCCGTGGTGATCGGGTAGTCGTAGCCCGTCCGGTCCCAGGCGTGGATCAGGCATTTCAGGTACTGCTCGGGGGTCAGGGTCCGCTCGCCGGTCACCGCTCCGCGAATCCAGAACGTCATGGACCGGCCTGGCCGGTTCAGGTAGGGCGGAGGGGACTGGAAGAAGTGACGGATGGGGAATCCGGCTGCCTTCATGCTCTGGAGGTGCGAGGTGAACCACTCGGTGACCAGCCATCCCTCGGGTGAGGGTCCGGCGTCCCTGATACTGGCTTCTGGGTCGGCGGAACGAATTTTGGCTCTCCGGGCATGGATGTGGGTCAGCCGGTCCGGGTTCGGGGTCGTTCGTGGGGTAGGACAAGGGTGATGGGTCCGCAGGTGAGCATGACGAGGGCGAGGGCGGCTGTGGCGGTGTGGAAGCCGTAGGCGCGGCGGATCAGTAGCCTGACGTGGTTGTTGAGGCCTTCGGCCCGACCATTGTTGATCTTCAGGCGGATGGAGGCCAGGATCCCGTCGCGGAACTTGCGGATGGTCTTGGCTGCCTTGATGAACGCGGGCAGTTGGGAGCGTTGGGCCTGCGAGATCCAGCGGTCGATCAACTCGCCTGCCTCGCCGGCGTCCAGGTCCCCGGCGAAGATCGCGCGGAAGGATTCCTTGAGCCGGTAGGCTCGCCAGACTCCGCCGCCCTTCCGTTTGAGCTTGCGCAGGGTCGTGGCCTGCTCGTCGGTGAGGTTCTCCGGGTTCTTCAGCAGGCTCCAGCGGGCGCCCTTGAACTTCTTTGCCGCAGCCTGATCGCCGAGTTGGCGCAGCTCGTTCCATGCCTCGCGGCGCACGGCGTCCAGGGCGTCACCGACGAGCTTGACCGCGTGGAACGGGTCGATGCAGATCACGGCCTGCGGGGCGTGGCCTTCTTCGCCAACGCTCTTGGCGAAGGCCGGCCCCATGTCCATGCTGACCGCGGCCAGTTCTGCAGCGCGCTCGGGGCCGAGTTCATCGAAGAACTCGTCCAGGGTCTCGCTGTCCTTGCCCTCGGATCCCCAGACGATCTTCTTGCCGGTGTGGTCGGTGACCAGGGTCAGGTAGTTGTGGTGCTTCTTCCAGCTGACCTCGTCCACCCCGATGGTGACCAGGTGGTCGAGTCTGTCCTCGTCGAGGCCGTCGGCGACGACGCGGGCGCAGATGCGGCCCACGGTGTGCCAGTCGATGCGCTGCAGGCGGGTGATGGTGGTCTTGTCGGTGCGGGTGGCCAGGTAGGCGATGACATCCTCGAAGTCGCGGGTGAAGCCGCAGTGGTGCCGGGCGAAGGGCACGGCTTCGATCTTGACGCCGTGCTCGGGGCAGCGCAGGCGGCGCAGGCCGGCCCGGACGACCAGGCCCCAGCGGCCCAGGTCCAGGTGCCTCCAGCAGGAGGACACCGGCCTGGTGTCGTAACGCGTGCGGGTGGTGAAACCGCAGCCGGTCTCCGGGCAGGCCAGACACCGGCGGGTCAGCGCCACGTCCACGATCACCCGGTCCTCGCCGAACGACACGTCGGTGACGCTCACGCCAGGAAGCTCCAGGAGGCGGTTGAATGCGGTGGTGACGCGCACGGTGCGTGGACTCCTGTAGCTTCGGTACGGCCTTCGACAGCCTCCGAATCTACGGTCCGCCCCGTGCGCGTCCTACGTTTCACCACCCCAGGCGGAACGATCCAACCCGATCAATACATTGACCCCGAGATCCCACCCACCAGCCCACACTCATGCCCGGAGAGCCCGAATTTTCCATCCGACGTGCGACTCGGCGGTATCGCCGTCGCGCTCGGGGTGGCCCTCGCACGAGGAGATCGTGACGATGCCGGGCAGCGAGTACAGGGCCCGCACCAGAGGCATCACGCCGTTGTCGAGGCTCTCCCAGGCGGCTCGCAGTTCTCGAAGAGGGCGATCTCCTGGGCCGTGTAGTCGTCCGGCATCCGCTGCCGTCGCGTTCGGGCGCCGGGGTCGTTGGGGTTGGCCATACGGGGGCCCTTCCGTGGTCGGCGTTCCTTGGGGGTGCCGGACCGCACCCGGGAAGAGGGGGCTGCGTGAGTGCGGTCCGGCAGGAACGACCCTCGCCGGGCGGCGGGTTAGCCCCGCAACCCGCCGGCGCCGGGGAGCGGCCGGTCCGAACGGGGCGGTGAGGTGCCGGGGAGCGGCAGTGACCGTCGCGCCCCGGCCGTGAGGTCACAGCTCGTGGCGCTGCGGCGTCCCCAGTAGAGCGGCGATGACCTTGGCGACCTGATCCGTGGCTGTGTAGGGGCTCACGAGGAGGCGCGTCTCCCGCCCCGTCCCGTCACCGACACCGCGGTTGAGGTGCCAGTGGGCGGTGCGGTCCCCGACCGGCTCGTCGACGAACGTCGCGTCGTCGCCGTCCACCGTCACGAACACGACCAGGTGCCAGCCCACCCCGTCCCAGTCCCGGGTCTGGTCGAACGGGATCCGCAACCACGAATTGCCGCAGTCCTCGTCCAGATACGCCTTCAGCCCGTGCACGGCCAGGGCACGGCGCAGGGCCTGATCGGGGTGCTCCTCCAGGTGCAGCGTCACCGCGTGCGCCTCGGCGCGGCCACGGGCGTACGGGGTCTTCAGCGGCTCGTCCTGCGCTTCGGATTCGTCGGCCTCCAAGTAGTGGAGGGCACCGTTGGCGAACGCTTCTTGCCCGGGAGTGGCCTCGTGGTGGTCTTCCCACTCGTCCCACGGCCACAGTCCGCCGATCTCGAAACGGTCGTACTCGTCCGGGAGGACGGTCTGGGAGCCCGGGGTGTCGCGGTAGCGCTCGTCCCAGGTGAACGTCAGGGATCCGTCCGCGCCCTACTGGCCGGTCAGGCCGCAGTCGGCGTCGCGCTCGTTCAGGTCGTCGACGATGCGTTCGGCCGTGGCGCGGGTGAACAGGTGCGCGGAATCCGGCATCATCCAGGAGTGGAGCGGCAGACCGACGTAGGGGCCGTAGGCGGTGCCGTCCACCGTGAACAGGGCGATCGTGAACAGGTCCCCGTTGGGGTGCTGAGGAACCGTCACGGTCTCGGATGTGGAATGCATGGGCCAGGTGTCCTCTCGAGAAGCAGGGAGTGTGACGGAGACACTCCCGGCAGAGGGAGCAAGCCCGGCAACCCGTGACCTCGGACAGCGCGGCGCGGTGCAGTCGGGCCCGCCGGATGCCTGGCGCCCTGCCGGTGCGCGCGGCGCCGTCGCGGGCCGCGGTCTGGACAGGCCGATGGCCCGCCCCCGGCAATGAGTGCCTGTCCGTGAACTGATCATTTCCGGGCTGTGCGCGCGTTGACGCGGGCGAGTCTGCGCCGCATGAGGATGGTCATGGACCACAGGACCATGGCCTCGTGGTGCTCGGGTAAGCGCTCGTAGTCACGTACGCAGCGGCGGTGTTGGGAGATCCACGACAGGGTGGAGAGTCGACTCGGGGCGCGGTAGCAGGGTTTCCCCGGCTCCGTTTCCCCGAGCCGCTCACCGAACCGGACGTGCGACTCTCACCGCATCCGGCTCTCCACGGGTCACTGCCGCTGAGGCGATGATCTTTATGCGGCCCATGGTGTCGGGATGCTCAGTCCGCGCCAGCGGTAGCGGGTGACCGCCAATGCGGCGATGTTGAACAGTTCGACTCCATCCAGAGCGATTTGCCGCCAGCCCTGGGGGCCTTTGAACTGTCGGCGCAGGGCTGTCCACGTCATGCGCCGCCGATACGTGATCATGTTGACCACCCGCCACCACACGAACGAACGCAGGGCGTTGAAGGTGTGCTTGGCGACGGCGTGCTTGAAGTAGTTGGCCCAGCCGCGCAGGATCTGGTTGATCCTCGACAGCACGGCGGCGAACGGGACCTGCGACCTCCTGTGGGTCAGTGCCCTGATCTTCCGCTTCAGCTCACGGACGGGCTTGTCCGCGATGCACGGCCCCGGCGTAGTTGATCTTTGACGGGTTTCGGGTTGTTTGTCCGTGGGGTGAGGTGGCGAGTTGCAAGGCGAGCGCGGCCTCTGATGATCTTTCAGGTTCTCACGCCAGAAGATCGTCTCAGGAGCCGCGCTCGTGTCCGCATCCTCTCTGATCAGCCCTGTCCTTGGCCAGCTCACCGACCTCGCGCTGTGGGAGTCCGAGCTCGCCGCGGATCCTGCGGCGGTGGAGTCTGCGCTGGTCGGCAGGCTGCGACAGGTCCCGGACCGGCGCGCGGAGCGAGGGCGGCGGCATCCTCTGGTGGTGATCCTGGTACTGGCCGCGTGCGCGACGCTGGTGGTCGGCGGCGACTCCATGACCGCGATCTGGCAGTGGGCCACCCGCGCCCCGCAGATCAAACTGGCACGCATCGGCGCCCGGTACGACCCGCTGACCGGCCAGTACCTCGTACCCAGCGAACGCACCTTCCGCCGCGTGCTCGCCGACCTGGACGCCGACGCCCTGGACGCGGCGACCTGCGCATACGTCACCGAGGTCGCGGCCGGAACCGCAACGGCGCCCAAAATCCCGTGCACCCCGGGACCCATCGAGCGCGAACAGCGCCGCGCCGCCCAGCGGGCCATGGAACACCCCGCGCCGGCCGGCCTCCTGCCCGCCGCGGCTGTCGACGGCAAGGCCCTCACCGGCGCCCGCACCGAATCGGGGCGCATCTTCCTGGTCGGGGCGGTCGCCCATGCCAGCGGCGCGGTCCTCGGCCAGACCCAGGTCCCGGACAAGCACGGCGAGGGCGAAGCGGCCCGCACCCTGCTGACCCAACTCGCTCTACCCGGATGGGTTTTCACCCTGGATGCCCTGCACACCACAAAGAAGACCGCACGCCTGATCACGAACCGGCTCGACGCCCACTACGTCCTGATCCTGAAGGGGAACCAGCCGCTGGCCCGCGCCGCCGCCCAAGCACTGCTGGCCGGCACCGACGCGGAGTGGACCCAGACCACCGAGGCCGAGGACGACCGTGGGCACGGACGCACCGAGCGCCGCACGATCCGCACCGCCCAAGCCGACGACACCCTCTTCCCCGGCGCGGGACAGGTCTTCCGCCTGCGCCGTGACACCGGCGGCCTCGACGGCACCTGGACCAGGAAGGAGATCGTCTTCGGCGTCACCAGCATGCCCGCTCGCCTCGCCGGCCCCGCTCACCTCAACCACTACGAGAGGGCCCACTGGTCCATCGAGAACAAGATCCACTGGGTGCGGGACGTCACCTTCCACGAGGACAACTCCCAGCTCAGGACCGGAACAGCACCCCGCGCACTGGCCAGCTTCCGCAACCTCGCCATCAGCACCTTCCGCCTCGCCGGACGAGCCAACATCGCCCACGCCCGCCGCGATCTCCTCAACCACAACGACGTCTTCGCCGTCTACGGCATCTGATCAACTACTACGAAGTCGGGCGTAACGGAACGACGCCGGGGCCGTGGTCCGCGATGAAGGTGTAGACGTAGCACTTGTCCGTTCCTCGTTTATGCATCCACTTGACGTGGAAGCGTCGGGTAGGACCGCCGCATTGCTGCGGCGGTCCCCCCTCAGAACCGGGCATGCCCGCTTTCCAGGCACCACGGCTCAAGCAAGCCCCGAGGACGACGAGGATTCCGCGTCGGCGTCATGGCTGGTGCACCGCCGTTCCGGCGAGGTTCCGCCGTCGGCAGTGAGCGTGGAGGAGCCGGTAGGAGGTCCGGTCCTGGCCGTCGACCTGTTCGACGATGTGCTGTTTGGCCAGCACGCGCCGAACGGTCATGAACCACTGTTCCCACTCGCGTGGGCTGCGCGGTTCGTGTTCGGCGTGCAGAAGGAATTCCCCGCAGGCGGGACAGCGTCCGCCCTGGCCTCGCAGAAGCCGGGCGGTGTGCTCGTCCACGGGCGGGGCCTTCTTCTTGCGTCGCCGATCGGCCCAGTACTCGGTCAGGGCGGGGTCATCCGGAGAGGCTCCGCCGTAGACCGGGACGTGCCGGACGATCTTCGTCCAGGCAAACTTGGTGAGGTAGGCGCCGCTGTCGCGGTCACCGAACACCCACCGGTCCTGCCGGGACTTGTGGAACTTGCCGAAGTAGCGGCTGGCGACCCAGCCCCTCGACTTGTTCGGGTGCGAGCGTCTGGCCCACCGGTAGGTGAGGTGCCAGACGTGGTGGTCCAGGCCGGTGAAGACCCGGCCGGAGACCACGCTCCGGT
The DNA here is from genome assembly GCF_050936285.1 of Streptomyces sp. CA-106110. Taxonomy (NCBI): domain Bacteria; kingdom Bacillati; phylum Actinomycetota; class Actinomycetes; order Kitasatosporales; family Streptomycetaceae; genus Streptomyces; species Streptomyces sp. CA-106110. The sequence continues at coordinate 732,093 of NZ_JBNJNB010000001.1, forward strand.
AGTAGGCCGACCATCCCCGGACGACCGGGTTGAGCCGGAACACCACCGCGGCCGCGTTCGCGCCGCGCATGGAACGCACGTCGGCGGACAGCCGCTTCCGGAGCCGCTTGACCGACTCCTTGCTGGGAGTGATGAACAGCTTTCCGCTGCCCTGCCGGTCGACACGGCGGCGGATGTCGAAGCCCAGGAAGGAGAATCCGTCCTCGACGTGGACGATGTGCGTCTTGTCCTCGTTGAAGCGGAGTCCTCTCGGCTCCAGCCACGCCGCGAGATCGGCCTTGACCTGCTCGGCCTGCTCACGGCTGTGGCACATCGCCACGTAATCGTCGGCGTACCTGACCAGCACAGGGCATCCCTTGACCGTCTCAGCGCCACTGCGGGCACTGGGCCGGTAACGGACCCCTGCCGCCTTCTCCATCCCGTGCAACGCCACGTTCAGCAGCACGGGGCTGATCACACCGCCTTGAGGGGTTCCCTCGTCGGTCGGCGAGAACTCGCCGGACTCGATCATGCCGGCCTTCAGCCAGGCCCGGACCATGCCCCGCGCGGGGAAGGTGCCGAGACTGTCGAGAAGGTGCTCGTGGTCGATCCGGTCGAACGCCCCGGCCAGATCCGCGTCCAAGATCCACCGACGCTGGCTGCGATTGCCGCACAGCGTCTTGAAGATGACCTCGATCGCATCGTGGCAACCCCGTCCGGGCCTAAATCCATAGGATCGCGGCTCGAACCGGGCCTCCCATTCGGGCTCCAGCGCGTTCTTCACACGTGCCTGCTGCACGCGGTCCGCCAGCACCGGGGTGGTGGCCGGCCGTAAGGTGTGGGCCGGAAGCTGGTTGGCCCGCTGCCAGGCGGTGGCGAACGCTGCTGTCCAGGGCCAGGTGCGGTCGAGGTGCAGGGTGCGCCGGCGGGCGTGGGCGGTGAGCCGGGCGGGCAGGTGGTACAGCTTCATGCGGATCGTCTCCGGCTCCGCGGCGGCGAGTTCGGGCTCGTCGTGCAGGAGGAGGAGCCGGGTCCATGCGTCGAGGTCGGCGGCGATCGTGGCGGCCAGAACCCAGGCGGCGTTCAGCTGCCAGGACTTCGAGGGCAGCAGCCCGAGGCCGACCCGCTTGATCGCTTTGACGCGGTCCTCGACCTCGGCGTGATCACGGTAGAGGGCGTCGACGAACCACACTTGCCCGGAGGCGGGAACCCCGGAAAGTCCCTGGTGGGCGGGGATGTTCGTGGCGATGATCTGGTATCGCCAGCCGGTGCGCTTCTCGAAGGCGGTCAGCTTCTTTGCATCCCGCCGCGAGGGCTTGACCCGGCGCACGATCAGCCGCATCCCCTGCGGCCAGCCGGTCAGGTCACGGACCCCGGTCAGCTCGGCGACCTGGTAGGAGATCCATTCGCCGGTGGGTCCCTTGGATCTCGAGGACCTCGCCGTCCTGCCGCAGCGCGGCCGTCCACACCTTCTCGGGCAGCAACGCGATGGCCTGCTCGTCCCTCTCGTTGATGGCCCAGCCGGTCACCCAGCGCACCCGGCGCCGACTGGTGGTCAGCGTCTGGAGGTGGTCGAGGATGTCGTGGCTGAAGGCCGCGCCGTCGATCCGGATCAGCAGCTTCGACCACAGCGGCAGCGGGAGTTGCCGCAGCGCTGCGGCCAGGACCGTCTTATGGTCGGCGACGTCGTTGGGCGGCGCGTTGCCGGGCCGCAGCAGCATGGCGACGCACTCGCGGGTGTTGGCCACCCACGCCCCCAGCGGCATGTGGCCGAAGCTGCCCTTGAAGGTGCCCGCCGCGCCTTCCTTCCCGCTGGTGCAGGTGACGATGGTCGGGTCCAGGTCGAGGACGTACCAGCCGGTCACCTCCCGGCCGCACACCCAGATCCAGGGGAAGCCGCCGGGGCGCAGGGCGAGCAACATCCACACCACGCGGCGTATCGCGGCGCGGGCGCGTTCCACCCGGGCCGCGACCGGGGCGTCGATCGCCGCCAGGGCACGGCGCAGGGTGCTGTCCGAGATCGGCCGCGGGAACACCGGCCGCCAGTGGTACTGGAGTTGCTCGGCCTCCAGGATGTTCGTCGCGCCGAGCACGATCGCACAGGCCAGCTGGACCAGCGCCATGCCCCGATCCCGCCAGCCCGGCCCGGTACCCCTCGGCAACGCCGCACTCAGCGCGGTGGCCAGGCCGACGCGGTCGGCGACCTTCCGCAGCAGCACCACGCCCGCGTGGCCGATCAGGTTCTTGCCGTCGGCCCGCACGGCAAGCCGGTGATCCCATTCGGTAACCTGCACCTGCTGGGTGCCTCATCTCTGCGACGGTTTTGATCTAGACAGTCCAGATCATCGCAGGTGGGAGGCACCCTTCTTCTGTCGGAGCGTCAGGTCACGACCGCAGCTGAACACATGAGGCCAAGGGCCCGATCGCGTCGACCGTGGCTCGCAGGTCGTGCACCATCGGCTGGCCCACGGCCCGGCGGATCCCGTCCATCACCGCCCGAACAGAATGGCAGAACACGCTTGCACCAGCCTCGCGCACGCTGGAAGCACACGTCGCAGCGGCCGGCCGCCGGCGCGGATTGGCTGTCCTCGCGGTCCTGGGTCACTGCATGACCTCGGGCTCTGGTGATGCGGTGTCCACGGTTGGACGATGGTCTTAGCACATTGGTGCGTGATCGAAGGGAGCGGTCATGTCGCGCAACGGAACGGCGTTCGCCGGTCGGGGTGCTCGTAGGGGTCTGACCTGGGGCACTGTCGCCATTGGCATTGGCGGCGCGATGGTTGGCGTGGTCGTGGGCTTCATCGTCGGCTTCATCGTGGGCGGCAATATCGGCAGCGCCTGGATTCCGTGGGTCAAGGGCGGCCCCGATCAGGACTATTTGGCCGCCGCCCCGGTTGGCGCCGTCGTGGGCGGCGTCGCTTTCGGAGTTCTGGCGTTCTGGCTGGCTTCGCGACGCCGGGTTGTGAAGTAGGGAGCAGGCGCGATAGTCCACGGCTGTGCCACATCGGCGTCGCCAGAAGCCATAAGAAATCGACCCCTCGGACGCCGTGCCGCCCCCTCTCGAGCGGCAGGTCATGAGTGCTGAGATGTGTGCTCGAACCCGCGCGTGGACCTCGGTGACCGTTCTCATCGACATGGTCGGCACCCCGAGCGGGGCGGCTGAGAGGACGGTCGGCCAGCCGTCCCTCACGGCCGGGGCGCACCGTCTGAGACGGAGAGTGGGCCGACCGCTCGCTAGGAAGTACCAGTCAGTGGCACCGGAGGCATGTAGGCCACCGGGTCATCACCGTCTTCGCCGCGGACTCCTACCTGCGTTCACTCGAGCAGGTTGACTCGGGTCTGGTCCACCCCTGGTCTCACGCGGCTCCGGCGAGGCTGGTGGGGCGCCGCAGAGCTGCAGCGAGCTCGTGGGCAAACAAGGACGAAGCCTGGTCGCCCCTCTCGGCATGCGCGGAAACAGCAGACGTACGACGCGGCCTCCGTCGCCGCGTTCGTCCGTGATCACGTCGACCGCCCGGCCGTCGAGCTCGAGCCGCGCCGCCTGTACACCGCCCGGGAGATCGAAGACCTCACCGGGGTCAAGGCCGCCACGATCCGCTCCGACCGCACCCGGGGCCGCTGGCCCGCCCCAGACGACGAGTCCGAGCGCGCGCACCGCTGGTACGGCGCCACCGTCACCCGCGCCCTCGCGGGCCGCCGTGGCTACCACAAGGCCGACGACTGACGGCCCCCGACACCGCCAGGCAGAATGACCGCATGAACGAGCTGCCCCCGGATCCCGCGCGCCTGCGCGTCATCCTGGCCTGGCTCGAGGAACAGGTCACCGACAACGAGACCGTCGGCATCTTCCTACGGCTCCAACGCGACACCGTCGCCCAGGCCCTCGCCCAGGCCGCCGAGAGCGAGCAGCCGGCCACGCCCCCGCCGGCGCCGCCAGCGCCGCCGGCGAAGCCGCCGCGCCCCACCTCGCTGCCGACCTTCACCGGCGATCACAGGCCCGCCTTCAAGGTCGTCGAGCAGGGAGGCGAGAACGAACCGGCACGGCTGACCCTGCACATCGGCGCCTGCGACGTCGACGACGGTCCGGCCCACCAGGTCGACGCGCACGATGCCCTCGCGGCGCTGCGCGAGGGCCTGGACGCGTGCTCCGTCTGCCGACCGGACATCGACCTGTCCTTCGACGAGTGACCGCGGTGTACGAGCCTTCCCGAGACGGCACGGCGGCCCCACGATCCGCGCATGAGAAAGCTCGTCAGAGTGCTCATCGCCATCTGGTTCGGGTTCGCGGGCGTGAGCAGCGTCATCGGCGTGTTCCAGCCGGGGGCCAGCATCGGGGCCCGCATCGGCATTGTCGTCCTCGGCCTACTCTTCCTCTGGATCGCTCGCGAAGTCTGGCGCGGCCCCACGACTCCGAAGCCCGATAAGCGTCGTGCGTTCCCAGATCGCCCCTCGGAGCGATAGGCCCGACCTCGAGCTCGGCGACTGACGGCGCTGTCGTGGACGCTTCGGGCGGCGACGAAAATCGGCCAATCGGCGAAACCGCAGGTCAGTGGGTGGCCACACAGATCGGCAATCGGCCCCCGGCCACACAGGCTGCGGGGCCGATCATGCTCCAGGCCGGCCGCAAGTTCGACCGGTGGTGTAGCCACCCCGCATCGTTGAAGGCCTGGCCGCCCTCGCAGCCGCGTACGCTCTGCACCCGCCCTTCAAAGTCGGTCGCAGGCGGGCGAGCCCGGCGAATACTCTCATCCCGTGACGATCAGCGCCGACGACGAACAGCAGTACCTCCAGGCCATCTTGACGCGGCTGGAGAAGGGTGCGGGTCCTTCCAGGGGAGTTCGGTGATCAAGCTGTGAGGCCGTATCCGTCCTGGTAGCGGGCCTGATGGTTCCTCACCAGCTCCTGCCCGATATGGAACTGGAAGTATGCGTCCATGTCCCCGTTGGCCTCGACCGCGCGCAACACCAGCACCGCCTCGGCCTCGGCCAGTCCCCACCGTGCTCCGCACAGATCCATACGGTCGGCGATCAGGTGGCGCGCTGCTCCCTCGATCACTCCCGTCGCGATCGGCCACCCCTGCTCCAGCGCCGCGGGATAGTCCAGGTAGGGCCGTTTCGCCTCCAGGTAGCCGACCGCCTCCCGCACTGGTTTGCCCTGCTGTCCGGTCAGTCCGGCCGCGGCGGCCTGCTGCCGGATGGCGGTCAGTGTCGCCTCCAGGCGACCGGACAAGATACCCAGCAGCTGCACCCCTACCCACCGCTCGGCCTCCTGCTGGCCGCTGGTGAAGAAGCACCACGCGCAGCGCCACAGATATTCGCTCACATGAACGAAGTCGACCACCAGGTGCACCTCCACCTCGCGCCGCTTCGCTTCCGCGGTGACCAGGTCGATCTGGTGGTTGTCGCCGTCCAGCAGCACCACCCAGGTGCGCCGGTGGTGCGGGTCGCGGTCCTGGGCCCGGTCGAACGCCTCGGCCACCACCTGCTTCGCGGACCGCGACAGCGACGCGGTCAACCACTTCCCCCGCGCCCTGGGCCCTGTGCGGCGCCCGCTGCCGCTGCCGCTGCCGCTGCCGCTGCCGGAAGTATCCTCGTCGGCGGTCAGGCGGATGATGTCGTGTGGGCGGCGTACGGCCGGTTCGGCGTCGTAGACCGCCGCCATCTGCGCCATCCGCTTGCGCCCGCGTTTCTCCCCCGACGCCAGCCGGGTGCGATAGACCCCGGCGCCCTTGGCCTGCGCTTTCTTGCGGGTGGCCTCGCGCAGCGAGCCGGGGACCATCACCACGCCCTTGGCGTCGAACGTCAGCACCAGCACGGTGTCGTCGCCGGCCGGCGCGGCGATCCGGTGGTCGTAGAAGGCGGCCACGTCCACCGCCGCGGCCGCCACCAGCCCCCTGGCCTGTCGTTTGGCCACCACCGGCCCGCACGTTGCGGTGACCGTCGTGACCACCTGGTCGAAGGAACCGCGCACCGCCTCCTGCACGCACCGGCGCCGCAGCCCGTGCGAGTGCAGACCTGCCGGCAGGTTCAACGCCGCGTCGAAGGGGTGCAGATCGGGCGCCCTCGACGCCCGGTAGGCGATGCGGGTGATCTCCACCATCCCGAACACCGTGGCCAGTTGGCGTCGGCGCCCCTTCTCCCTGCGGGTGCGGGTGATGGCATCGGTCCCGGTCGGCAGCGGGTGCAAACCGGCGGTGGCCGCGGCTTCCTCACGGATCGCGCGTAAATCCAGGTGGTCTTGCAGCAGCAGCCGCAGCACTTCCCGGCCGCGGTGGTCGATCACCTCCTCCAGCGCGGCATGGTCCAGTCGTTCGGCACCCGGGTCGAACAGGTGCCCGGCAAGATCGGCGAAAGCCATCAGGGAGGAGGCGAAGGCGGTCTCGACGGTGGCGACGTCGTGCGGTTCCATGGCAGCAGGGCTCCTTCTTCCCCGCGCGGATGATGGTGACTTCTCCACGGTAGAGGGGAGAAAGAGCCCGCTACCAGGGGGCGTTGACGGCCGTGAGGCGCGTTCAGGCGCCTGCGTTGACCTGGGCGCGCACCTCGGCGGTGACGGTGAAGCGGCCCTCAGCCGTCTTGCTCGCTCAGCCGCGCTGATCCAGCCGGTTCAACTTCGACGCCGCACCGACCGCAAGACCGGCAGAATCACCGTCAAGACCGTCTATGCCGTCACCAGCCTGACCGCCGAGCAAGCCACCCCCACCCAACTCGCGAAGCTCATCCACGACCACTGGAAGTTGGAGGCCCTGCACCACGTCCGTGACACGACCTTCGCCGAGGACGCCTCCCAGCTGCGAACCGGCAACGCACCTCGCGCCATGGCCACCTGGCGCAACCTGGCCATCGGCGCCCTGAAGATCGCCGGCGTCACCAACATCGCCGCTGGCCTCCGCCGCAACGCCCGCGACCCCCGGCGACCGCTCACACTCCTCGGGCTCTCATGACTGTCACCTGTGTGGGTCAGGTGGGGCAACTTGGTTGGTCGGCCGCTGCCCCTCGTATAGCAATGGTTTGTGATACATGGCGAGAAGATCGGGCTGCGTGCCCGGCACGAGAGCGACGTCCTAATTCTCCAGTCCGAGCTGTACGACGATGTGGCCACACGGTCACGCGCCGACTCTCGCCCGTGGCGGCCCATATCACCACACTCGGATCACTCGCCCTTCGCCGTGACCGGACCATCGGACGAGACAGCATGCTTCTCCGTTGTGGAGCTGGAGACACGGGAGTTGGTCGGCGAGGCCCTACTCTGGGGCATCGATACACACAACCGAGCGGCTCACATCGGGATCGCCCTGCGACCCGCATTCCGCGGCCGTGTGGGCTCTGTGTCGATGTCCTGCACACGCTGTGCGAGTACGGATTCGCCGTACGCGGACTGCAGGGCCTGCAGATCGAGACCCTCACGGACAACACGCCGATGCTCGCGGCGGCAACCAGGGGCGGGTTCACACGGGAGGGAACGTTGCGGCGCTCCGCCTGGGTGTACGGCGCATACGCAGACGAAGCCGTCCTCGGCCTCCTCGCGAACGATTGGACGCCTCGGGGATGAACAGCAAGAGCCCGGTCTCGCGGTAGAGCGATGCAGACAAACAGGGCAAGGTAGAACTTTGACGAAGCCCTGCCGTCCCCCCGCTGACATCGCCGCCATCGAGGCCGAACGCTGCGGGCCCTACCGCAACGCCTGCGGCCTGTGCACCGGCTGCGGACTGCGTGGCCGCGTCCAACACCGCTGCGCTGCACCGTCGCGGCAGTCCTGGCCGGAGACTCATCCCGGCGGGGTCGGCTCGCCGCTGCGTGCGGGCCGTCCTTGTCAGGGCGGCCCGCACACAGCCCGACAGCGCGACGAACCGCATCGCCCGCTGTCAGGCCCGTCGGCAGCGTGCGGGAGTCAGTGCCGCGGCGCGGAATTCGTAGGCGGAGTCGGGGGGATGAGGTCCTTCAAGGGGGCACCGGAGGCGGAGATCACGGCTTCGTCGGTGGCGATCCGCTTGAGTTGGGCGAGGCTCAGCGGCGGTGCGCTGGTGGTGGGGGTCTGGGGCGGGTGGGTCGCGTCGCTGCCAGTCTCGCAGGCGTGCAGTGCGTTGCAGCTTTCCACGGTGACCATCAGCCACTCGCCGCCGTAGGGCCGTTGGTAGCTGATGCTGTTGAACTTGAGGCCCTGTTCGGTACCGGACATGCTCCAGCCGCTGCCCCCGGGGACGGGTAGCTGTGTGCAGGAGATGGGGGCGCCGGTGAGGGCGGCCTTCTTGCGGGCCGGGGCGCACGAGTCAGCGGTCCCGGCGCTGGCGCTGCTGGTCCGGTAGATATACACCGCCAGGTTGGTCTTGGTGCCCTTCGGGCCGATGAGGACGAAGGAGTTCGGTTTGGTGTCGTTGTGCAGGCGCCCCAGTTCCGCGGGGATGTCATGCTGCAACGCCTGGAGGAAGGAGGGATGGTGGATGGCCTGCGCTGATTGCGCCGTATGCGCCGGTGCCGCCGGGTCGTGGGCGAAGGCGTTCGAGATGGTGGCCGCGCCGATGGCCATGCCGGCGACCGTAAGGGCGGATCCGGCGGCTATCCAGGCGCCCCGGGTACGGCGGCGCGTGCGCACCCCTGCCCGGAGACGTTTTTGCTGTTGGCGCTGGAAAGGCGCGTGTTGCTCGGTTTCGCGCATCATCCGCGAGAGCTCCTTTTCGAAGTGGTCCATCGTGGCTTTCCTCACTTCACCGGCTCGGCGGTCTCGGCCATTGCCTGCCGCAGGCGGGCCACACCCCTGGTGACCAGGGAGCGCGCCGTTCCCAGCGGGCAGCCCATCGCTTCAGCGACCTGGCTTTCGGAGAGGTCCTGGTAGTAACGCAGTACCACTGCGGTCCGCTGCCGTGCAGGCAGCAGCGCCAAAGCGGCCTCGAGACGGGCGCGTTCGTCGACTCTCGTCGTCTCGTCGGCCGTGTCGGCGCGTTCGGGCAGTAGATCGGCGGGGCGTTCGGCCCACCAGCGCCGTCGCGCCGAACGCATGGCCGCGCGGGCCAGTACCTTCCGTATGTAGGGCTCGGGGGCCTGTTGTCCCACCCTGGGCCAGGCGAACCACAGCTTGACGAACGCCTCCTGCATCAGATCCTCGGCACGGTACCGGTCGCCGCCGGTGAGCAGCCGCGCGAAATGGAAGACGGCCGACCAGCGGCTGGACACAAAATCGTGGAACTCCACGTCCCTGGACCGCGCCATCGGCAGGGTTCCCCTCTCTCACGCGAATGCACCCCTTGAAAGGACCAGGCCACCGTCCTTCTATGCACATCATCTCTGTGAACTGGATCACGCCGACCGGTGCGGTGCGGGTAGAAGCTGTCGTCTAACCGTTCGCGGCGGCTGAGTTTCCGCTGATGAGGCCTGACGGGGAGGTGTCGGCGAGGCGGACGAGCCGCTCGTAGAGCCCCCGCACCAGGTGCGTGCGGCCGTGGATGCATGCCGCGGTTCCCTCCATCGGTACGCACAGCCGCCGCTTGGCCTCGCCCAGGACGACCTCGGCGAGGGCCATGTAGTCGCTGTTCTACGCCAGTTGGCAGGCGCGGTGCTGGACAGCGGCTGCACCGCGCGGGCGTGGCCAGTCAACTGGAGGGCGATTTGCTCGTAGTCACGGGGCGGGACGTTCGGGGGCTTCCAGGCGAGCACGGCCGTGACCAGTTGCCTCATACCTGGCCGCGGTCGAAGGGCAGGCTGGCCTCGATCAGGGCCGGCCGCGTCCTGACCGCCAGCGATCTCCGCGATCGGGACGCGGACCCTCTGTTCCAAGATCAATGTCAGCGTTGACCGCTGCTCCTCGGCCCCGATCCTCGCCCGCCGCCACCCCTGCACCGTCGATGCCCTGGGCAGCCTGCTTACAGTAGCGAGGAAACCGTCAGGGATCGCTGAGGGTTGCCCAGTCCTTCTCCGCCGTCGGTAGCGCGGCGGCACGGTCGCGGGTGTGCGTACGTCGGCTGACGTATGCCGCTGGTGTCGCCTGCGGGCGGACGCGGTGTACGACCGCCGGGCGGGATCGTCATCGTCATGACGAAACCCACCGATGCAAGGATCTCCCGCTGGTCGACCGCCGCCTGGGCGGCACTGCTTGTGCTGGGCGGCTTCAACGCCCTCGCAGCGCTGCTGGACCTGATGGCCACTGCTGGGACCGGGCTGCCCGCCGACCACTCGGGCACGTTCACTCGTCTCGTCGGCGTCTCCTGGGCGGGCGTGCGGGCGCAACAGCCCGGCACCGCGCACTACATCACCCTCCTGGAACGCGGCTACGTCCTGCACGAACTGCCCTTCGCCCTGCTCTTCCTGGCCATCGTGTCGATACCCTTCCGAGCCCGGCAACGCTGGGCCTGGTGGAGTTGCTGGGCCGTGCTCATCGCCTACGGAGGCTATGCGCTGACCTTCGGCGCCCACGACCCCACGATCATGACGCGCGCAGCGCTCGCGTTGGCGGCACTCGCTGCTCTACTCCTGGCCCACATACCGGCGTTCTTCCGCCGCGCCAGGGTGTGACCGGTGAGTGCCGGACGGCGCTACCGTCGATGCGTGTGCATAGCCGTCCCCGCCCGCTGTCCCGCCCGGTGGCGCTCCGTGGGCTTTGACCTGCTGCTTGCCGTGTGCTGTCTCGCGGTCTCGATCGCCCTGGCGGCTGTCGCCGGCCGCAGCCAGCCCGACGCCCGCCCCGTGGACGCCCTCGCCTATGCGGGCACCGCAGTGTGCTGCGGGCTGGTCGCATTGCGGCGACGGCACGCGCTGGGCGTGCTCGCGGCCTGCGGGGCGGTGCTGGCGCTGTTCGTCCTACGAACGTGTCGCGACTCCTGGATGCTCGGACCGCACCAACCGACGACGAGTCGCCTACTGGGCCCAACTCGGGATAGCCGGGCAGCTGCACGCCCTGGTGCTTGAGGCGTACGACCGGATGATCGGCCTTGAGCTGGGCGAGTTGTCCGTGGACGGCTGCATCACCAAGGCTCCCTGCGGTGGCGAGGCCGCCGGGCGCTCCCCGGTGGACCGGGGCAAGCAGGGCCTGAATCGCTCGGTGGCCACCGAGGCCCGCGGCATCCCGCTGGGCATCGTCTCAGCCGGGGCCAACCGGCACGATTCACCGCTGCTCGTACCCACCTTGGAGGCCGCGAAGGAGCAGGTCGGGTCCCTGCCAGATCAGGTCAATGTCAACTTGGGCCGTGGCTACGACAGCCACAAGACCTGGGCCGCGTTGTCGGAACTCGGCTTCACCGGCGAGATCGCCCGCAAAGGCGTGCCCGCTCCGATCCAGGCCGGCAAGAGATGGGTGGTCGAGCGCAGTCATGCGTGGATGAACGGCTTCGGCAAGCTGCGACGCTGCACCGAGAAACGCAGCCAGGTCGTCGACTTCTACCTCTACCTGTCCGCCGCTATCGTCACGCTCCGTATGCTCATCCGCCGCGCCACCTCGCTCTACCGTTGGGACGGTTGCCCCACCACCAAACGCCTCAAGTAACGCCTATTGCCGGGCACTCTTACTCGGGGCGAGTCAGCTGCTGGTAGATGCCCCAGAGGTCTGGCTGTGCCCACTGGCCAACTACGCGCCCCTCGCGGACCTTCACAATGGTGATCGCGTCCCATTCGACTCGGCGCCCGGTGGCGGAGATACCGAGAAACTCGCCAGTATGCGTTGCTTCGAGGTGTGAGCGGGTTACAACGGCATCCTCGCCCTCGACGCTCTCCACTTCCGTGGTTACCTGGTCGCTCCATGGCTCGACCATGTTCCGGATGTAGTTCTGGAGGGCAACGTCGTAGCCGGTCGTCCAGCCGGTGAGGCCGAGACAGATTTCTGTGTAGCCTTCGAGGTCTACAACGTCGGCCATGCGGTCGAACTCCCGTGCCCGCATTCGGCGCTTCCATTCGCGGACGGTGTCAGCAGCGGTAGGCATGTGTGAGTTCCCTCTGGTGCGGTGTGATGGTTCAGCGCAAGCTATACCTGCTTCGATCACGAGGTCCAGCGGCGCAGGGACGCGGCGGTGGCCCCGGAGCCCTCAGGGCCTTAACGGTGATTTGTTGACCTGGGGCGGAACGTGCGGTAGGCCGGTAGGCGGGGGCGATGTTGTTCGGAGGTGGTCGCGATGGTGACCGCGAGGCGTCCGTGCCCGCCGGCGCCGGGGCCGCTGGAGGGCTACGCGGCCCGGTTCGACGACCTGTTCTCGTCGCTGGCGCAGCGGCGCGGGTTTAGGGAGTACCTGACCGGGCTGCTGGCCCCGCGGGACCGGAACAAGACGCTGACCTGCCTGGCCGGGGCGGAGCCGGTCGTGGGGGCCCAGCACCCGGCGGTGCAGCGGCTGCAGTTCTTCCTGTCCGAGTCGACCTGGGACCCTGAGCGGGTCAACGCCCGGCGGCTGGAGCTGCTGCTGCAGGGCGAGGCGACCGCCCCGCACGCCGGCGGGGTGCTGGTCATCGACGACTCCGGGGACCGCAAGGACGGCACCGCCACCGCGCACGTGGGCCGGCAGTGGCTGGGCCGGTACGGCAAGACCGACAACGCCGTGGTCACGGTGACCACGCTGTGGGCCGACGAGCGCCTCTACTACCCGCTGCACGCCGTGCCCTACACCCCGGCCCACCACTTCCCGCGGGGGAAGAGCGACCCGGCCTTCCGTACCAAGTGGAAGATTGCCGCCCAACTTGCCTGTCAGGCCAGGTTCTTGGGGATCGCGTTCCGGGCGGCGGTGGCCGACGGCGCCTACGGGGACCTGGACGACTTCCGGTGCGAGCTGCACGCCGCCAAGGTGCCGTTCGTGATGGCCGTCAAGCGCCGCCGCGGGGTGTGGGCCTACGGCGACCAGGCCCGCACCCCGGTGGACGCCGCCCGCGAACTGGCCTGGCACGGCCCCGAGGAGCCCGGCGCCTGGACGCCGGTGGTGCGCACCTTCCGCGACGGGCACACCGCCACCTGGTGGGCCGCCGACGCCACCTTGGGCTTTTGGGGTCCGGACGGCCTGACGCGGCTGGTGGTGGCCACCGCCGATCCGTCCACCCTGCCGGAGAAGGCCACCTGGTACCTGGCCACCGACCTGCCCCGCCCCGGCTCGCCCCGCGCGGCCGAGTCCCCCTATCCGCCCGCGGACCTGGCCGAGGTCGTGCGGATCTACGGGATTCGAAACTGGATCGAGCAGGGCTACAAGCAGGTCAAGGACGAGCTGGGGTGGGCCGACTTCCAGGTGCGCTCCAATGTCGCGATCCGCCGCCACCAGACCCTGGTCAATTGCGCGTTCGCCTTCTGCTGGGAAGCAGGACGCACCAGTGCGGGACCTGAGAGTACGTCAACACTGGTGCCGGAAGCCGACGCTGGAGAGAGGGGCCCGGCACTGCCGGCCCCGCCCCCACCGCCGTGCTGGCCGAAGGCGATTCGCGCCGTCCGCGGCTGGCTGACCCCGTCGATCGTGCTGCAACGCTGGTGGCGGGCCTGGTCCAACGCGCCCCCTCCACCCGAACTCCAAGCCCTGATCGACGCGGTCACCACCGGACAGACCCTGAACCTCTACCCCCCGAACTAACAAACCACCGTTAAGAACGTGCAGTGCTCACTGCGGTTGGTGCCGACGACTGCGCTCGGGCTACCGTCGTCCCGTCGCAGCCAGGGTTCTTGACACGGAGGTGCCATGCCGATCCACTGTCACTGGCTATCGACAGGGGGGTCTGATGAGCTCAGATGCGGACGCGCCGAAGCGGAGTTCGGCCCTGCCCTCACAGGTCCCGCCCCAAGCATCCAACTGGCCCGACGACTGGGGCCGAGGAGCTCGCCGTTGGGGTGCCTGGGCGGGTATCGCGGGCCCCGTCCTGTTGATCATCTATTTCGCCGTGCCGGCACTGACCAGTTGGCCCTACGCGGGCGCGTCACCCCATCAGCTGATCACCTACGCGAACAGCCACACCTTGTTGTTCTACGCCGGTGGGTGGCTTCAAGTCACCGGCGCGACGCTCAGCATCCTGTTCTTCCTGACTCTCCTGGACCACAGCGGTACCGTGCGGCAGTTGGCCGGTCTCGTCACTCTCGTGGGCTGCGCGGTACTGCTCGCGGTCGTCCTCATCGAAGCGGCCCTCCTGGAAGCGGTACCCGCTGCCGCTCACGCGAAGGACGCGGCCACCGTGGCCACTACTTTCGCCCTGAGCAACGGAGTCTTCGCACGCATCTTCCCTCTGGCGCCCGCACCGTTGGTCTTCATCGGCATCGGGTACGCCCTGCGCCCCTGCGTGCTGCGCAAGCGGTATGCCGACTCCGCCAAAGTCGTTGCGGCGCTCTTCGTCGTCGCGGGCATCGCGGCCGTGTTCGGCACCCCCGGGCTCATCTTCGCCATCGTCATGTCGGTCGTGCAGGCCATTTGGATTCTTACCGCCGCGATCGCCCTCAACGTCGCCACACACCGCGTTCCGCAGACATGAGGGCAACGCGTCGGTGAGCATGATCAGCGGGCTGCCCGGGCCGTATAAGATCTGCGCCCGCTATCCGTCCGAAAGATCTCCCCGCCCCGTCATGCTCCGGACAATGCTCCAGGTCACCGGTGCACCCGGTCGGGATGATCGGCCGCGTTGCCGTACGCGTGCGCGAGGCAATCACACGATGGAGCAGCCGAGTTGAACTGGACGGGCTCATACAACAACGACACCAGGGCCTCCCGGCATTGCTCGGTTCGATGCGTATCCCCGGGCTACCGAGAGGCCCTGCCTTCATGCGCGTGCGCCGGAAGATCACCCCGGCGGGAAACCTGTTCGACCCGCACGTTCCGTGATCGGTTGAGATAGGGCTTCTCAGTCATCCGAAAGATGGAGCGAGACGCGGATTGAGCCCGAGGACGACATCGGGCTTCGCTCTCACGCCTGATGGCCGTTGACCAGGTCGTCAGTAGCTTCCTGTCCATGGAAAAGACGCGTGGAATCACGGTGTTGGAGACAGCCGGACTGACGAAACGGTTCGGCGATCGCGATGCGGTCGCCGGGCTGGACCTGCAGGTGCCGGCCGGGTGTGCGTTCGGGCTGCTGGGCCCCAACGGGGCCGGAAAGACGACGTTGATCCGGATGGTGCTCGGGCTGACGCAGCCGACGTCTGGGACGGTCCGGCTGCTGGGCCTGCCGATGCCGGCCGGGCGGGGAAGGGCCCTGGCGGGTGTCGGGGCCATCGTGGAAGAGCCTCGGTTCCACCTTCACCTGACCGGCCGGGAGAACCTCCTGGTCGCAGCCGCTGTCCGGGACCCGTCGGCGTCTGGCCGGGTGGAGGGGACCCTCCAACGGGTCGGGCTCACCGACCGGGCCGACGACCGGGTCGGCGACTACTCCCTGGGGATGCGGCAGCGGCTCGGCATCGCCCGCTGCCTGCTGAGTGACCCGGCGTTGCTCATCCTCGACGAGCCGATGAACGGCCTGGACCCGTCAGGCATCCTCCAGATGCGCCACCTGATCGGGTCACTGGTCGATGAGGGCCGCACGGTCGTGGTCAGTTCGCACCTGCTCGACGAGGTGGAGAAGACCTGCGACCTAGTAGCCATCATGGACCGCGGTCGGCTGCTGGCCGCGGGTCCGGTGACCCAGATCGCCCACGAGGGAAAGCAGGTTCTCGTCGGCTGCGACGACCAGGAAAGGGCGGTGACAGTGCTTCGGCAGCACGCCGTGGCGGCCCAGACGGTGCCCGGGACGGACGGCCTGCTCCGGGTCACCCCGGCCCCGGGAGTCACCGTTGCAGAGGTGAACCGGTGCATGGTCGAGGCGGGAATCGCCGTGGAACGGCTGGAGCCGGTGCGGGCGACTCTCGAAGAGCGTTTCCTTGAAATCACGTCACGTCTGGAGGCGGCGAAATGACCACCTGTATCAGGATGATCCGCGCGGACCTGCTCAAGTTGTACCGGCGTCGGGGGCTGATGGCCTGGTCGGGCGTCTTGTTCGTTGGAGCGCAGCTACTGTTCTACGGGTTCGGGGCGGTTCGGCACATCACCGACCCCGCGCACTTCGGGCCAGCCGGTGGAACGCGCGGGCTTGTCAACGCCATCATGCTCGTGAGCTATCTGGGAGGGGTCGCGGCAGTGATGATCGGTACAGCGGCCGGCGGTGGAGACGCGGCCGCCGGGGTATTGCGGGATCTGGTCTCCTCGGGCCGGTCGAGGCTGGCACTGTTCGCGGTGCGCTTGCCAGCGGCGCTGCTGGTGGTCCTGGCATTCACCGTTCCCGCGGTCGCCGTGGCGGCGGTCGGCGCGGTGCTACTGGCCGGCCCGGGAGCTGCTCCGACAGCGGGCGCGCTGGCCTCGAGCGGACTCGCGGTCACCCTGTCGATCGCGGTCACTGCTGTGATGGCGGTCGGACTCTCCTCGCTGCTCGATTCTCGGAGCATCGCGGTCGGACTCATGCTGGGCTGGAACCTGGCCCTGTCCCGAGTGCTGGAGCACGCCACGAGCCTCGGACAGGCGCGGGAACTCCTCCCAAACGCCGCGGCTGAGCGGCTCGTCCCCATCTCGGTGGGCGGTGCCTACACCGTGCCCATGTCGGTGGCGACCGCCGCTGCCGTCCTGGCCGGCTGGGTCGCGGTGGCGTCCGTCGCGGGCGCGTGGCGCACCGCCCACCGGGACGCCTGATCCGGTGGCAACCATACGGTGGCGACGTGCCGGCGACCTCGCGGTCGCCGGCACGCTCGCCGTACTCGCCGTCGTCGGCGCACTTGTGGGCGTGCGCACCGGGGGCGACCCGGCACGCGCGTGGGGCGCGTGTGCCGCCGAGCTTGGCAGCGTGGCCGCGCTCGCCTTCCGCAGACGCTACCCGCTGCCCGTCCTCGCCGTCACAGCGGCGTGCGCCCTGGCCGCAGCGACCATCGCGGACCGAAGCATCATCGGGCCACTGCTCCCCGCGATTGCCCTCTACACGCTGGCGACCATCTCCACCTGGCGAGTCACCGCCATCGCGGCCCTCGCTGTCGTGACCGCCTACGGCGCGGCCACGGCGGCCACCCACCATCTCGCCGGATTCCTCGCGGCGGTCATGACCTGCACGATGGCAGCGGCGATCGGCCTGTACATCGGTGAGCACCGCCGACTGCTCGAACGTGCCGCCGTCGAACAGCGCCTGGGAGCCGCGCAGGCCGTCCTTGCCGAACGGGTGTGGATCGCCCGGGAACTGCACGACGCGATCGGGCACCATGTGAGCCTGCTCGTCGTCCAAGCCGGCGCCGTGCGGACCAGCCTGACCGATGATCACCCCGCCCGGCCGCTACTCACCGCCATGATCGACGGCGGGCGGGAGGCCATGGCGGAGATGCGACGGCTGGTCGACGTCCTGCGTCCGGTCGGTGACGAGAGCGGACCCGTACCCGCCGACGCGGAAGGCTTCGGACCCGCTCCGGGGATCGCCGATCTGTCGGCCCTGGCCAACCGGCTGCGAACAAGCGGGCTTCCCGTCGAGGTGCACATCGACGTGCCCGAACCGCCCGGGCGTACGGCCTCGATCACCGCATACCGGATCGTTCAAGAGGCCCTCACCAACGTGATCAAGCATGCCGGGCACGTCGCCACGCGCGTCGAGGTCACCCGCACCGGCGACATGCTCGACCTACGGGTGACCAACGCTCGACCGACTGCCGTGGCGGCTGATCTCGGCTCGGGCGGCCACGGCTTGGACGGCATCCGCCGCCGCGCGGCCCTTTTCGGCGGCGAGGTCTTCTCCGGCCCGGTGCCCGGCGGCGGCTACGCCCTGCGCGCCACCCTCCGACTCCGGGAGTGCCCATGAACAACATCCGCGTCCTGATCGCAGACGACCAGCCCCTGATGCGGCACGGATTCGCCATGATCTTGTCCGCCCAGCCGGACATCGAGGTCGTCGGCGAGGCCGGCACCGGCACCGCGGCCGTGGAAAAAGCACGACAGCTCACCCCCGACGTGATCATGATGGACATCCAGATGCCTGCCATGGACGGCATCACCGCGACCCGACAGCTACGCGACTGCAAGGTGCTCATCCTCACCACCTTCGGAAGCCAGGACCACGTGGCCCACGCATTGCGCGCCGGCGCCAGTGGCTTCCTCCTGAAGGACTCCACTCCGGAGCAGCTCGTGCATGCCGTCCGAGTCGTCGCCTCAGGCGATGCGCTGCTCGACCCAGCCATCACCCGCGGGCTCATCAAGCGAGCGCTGCCGTCCCTCACCGAGCCCGCCGTTCCACCCCGTTTCGACGTCCTCAGCCAACGGGAGACGCAGGTGCTGCGACTGCTGGCCCAAGGCATGAGTAACGCAGAGATCGCCGACACCCTGGTGGTGACCGAAGCCACGGTGAAGACCCACGTATCCCGGCTGCTCACCAAACTCGGCCTGCGCGACCGCGTCCAGGCAGTCGTCGCCGCGTATCAGCACGGCCTGGTCTGAGCCCGCAGACCCGTCGGCTCGACTCGGAGCGATCCTTCCGGGTGCCGATGACTGACGCACAAGCCAGGAGGCGCGACGCTGATCACCGGCTAATTAGCGGCGATCACACCTAAAGACGAAGTGACTGGATAGCTGGTCGCTCACAGTGGACTTGATCTTGGCGTCCGGTTCGGTGATCATCGGGTCTCATGTCCCAGACCGCGGTGTTGCCTAGCTATGAGGAACTCGCGGTGCTGGTGACGGGATTGCGGAGCGAGTTGGCGGTGGCCAGTGAGCGGATCGTGGCATTGGAGGCCGAGTCATGGGCCTGCGGGCCCGGCTGAGCCAAAACTCCGCGAACTCCTCGAAGCCCCCGTCTTCGGATGGCCTGGCCAAGCCGGCGCCGAAGTCGCTGCGGGGGAAGTCGGGGCGTGGTCCGGGCCGTCCGAAGGGGCAGCCGGGTATCACACTGCGCCAGGTCGAGGCCCCGGACGAGACGTTCACTCACCGGCCCGACTCCTGTGGTGGTTGCGGTGCCGACCTCACGTATGCGCCTGAGGTGGGGACGGAGCGGCGGCAGGTCTTCGAACTGCTTGAGGAAATACGGCTGGAGGTGACCGAGCACCGGCTGGTGTCGGTGCGATGTGCCTGCGGGAAGAAGGTGAGGGCGGCCGCGCCGGACGGGGTGGGTGCTCCGGTGCAGTATGGGCCGCGGCTGGCGGCTGCCGGGGTGTATCTGATGCACGGGCAGTTGCTGTCGAAGGACCGTACCGCCCGGGCGCTGGCCGATCTGTTCGGCGCCCGTGTCGCGGTGGCCACCGTGGCGGGCTGGGTGCGGCGCTGCGCGCAGATTCTGGACACGTTCGGCCGGGTGGTCGCCGAGAAGGTGGCAGCCGCGCCGTTGGCGTTCTTCGACGAGACGGGTTTTCGTACCGCCGGCCGGCTGCACTGGTTGCACTCCGCCTCCACCGGCGTGTTCGTGCACTTGAGCGTGCACCGAAGGCGTGGGGCCGAGGCGATTGACGCCGCCGGGATCCTACCCGCCTTCCGCGGGGTGGCCATGCATGACGCCTGGGCCCCCGACCGCCACGGCCAGAACGCGCTCGACGTTCTCGACCGAGCCATGCGCGGCAGACCCTGGATGCCCGCCACCACCTGAACCCCACCGGTCCGCCGACCGGAGACCACACACGCCTCCGAACAGAGGGGGGCAGCTATCCAGTCACCCTGGACTATCCCGCGGCGCTGGAGCAGGGGTGGCCGATCGCGACCGGAGTGATCGAGGGAGCAGCGCGCCACCTGATCGCCGACCGTATGGATCTGTGCGGAGCACGGTGGGGACTGGCCGAGGCCGAGGCGGTGCTGGTGTTGCGCGCGGTCGAGGCCAACGGGGACATGGACGCATACTTCCAGTTCCATATCGGGCAGGAGCTGGTGAGGAACCATCAGGCCCGCTACCAGGACGGATACGGCCTCACAGCTTGATCACCGAACTCCCCTGGAAGGACCCGCACCCGCTGGAGAAGACGAAGCCCTACGAGGCGCTCACCGCCGCGCCCTCGTCGGCCTGGGACGTGCAGCCGCGGAGTCCCCTGGCTGGTGACGACGCCAAGACCAACCCGTATCAGGTCTCCCATCTGGCCCAGCAGGCAATCACCGTCGCTGCCGATCACTTGCACTGCCTCCGCCGCAGCCTGATCGGCGACCAGCAGGGCGACGAGATCACCGTCACGCTGCACACCTATGCGCAAGCGACGCTGCTGCGCGCCGCGTTCGAAAACGGTGCCCGCGCGGTCTGGCTACTCGCGCCAGGCAAGCGTCTGACGCGCATCAAGCGCAGGCTGGCCCTGCAGGCGGACAACGACAAGCACATGGGCCGCATGCACGACCTCCTGGGCCTGACGCCCAATCGCCCCAAGAACGAGCGCGACAAGCAGATCAGGGACCTGGCCATCGCTGCCGGGATCCTGGCGAGTGACGTGAAGAGGGAGCTGGTCTTCAACTACAAGACCATGGTCAAGACCGCGGGCGAGCACCTCGCCGGCATGGGCGCGGACCAGGCCGAGGCCGCGTGGAGCGCGTGCAGCGCGCTCGCGCACGGCGACATCCACAGCATGGGCTTCTTGGAGCGGGAGATAGTCGGCCAGGTGGGCAACATTGCGCTCACCCGATTCTCCACCGACTACAGGACCATGGTGTGGGTCACCACGCTCACCGCGTCGATGGTCGAGCACGCGGTCCAGCTGTACAAGGAACGTGCCACCGCGCCCGCGTGACGGCGTGCCGAAGGCGCCGCCAGAGAACCTCCTCTCTGTAGGCACCGTCGCTTCGGCCGTCGAGAGCAACCGTCGTCGGTACCGACGGCGAACTCGCCCGGTTTGTGCGTCCCTGAGGGGGCGAATAGCCTAGTCGCAGGGGGTTGGTTCGATCAGAGGAGCCGCCCATGAGTAAGAACAGAAGCCGCGCCTGGCGCGCGACGGGAGTCGTCACCGCACTCGCCACGGCCGCCGCGATCGCCTCCGTAGCCCCGGCTCAGGCTCAGTCCACCGCTCAACTGTCCGCGTATGTCAGCGACGGCTGGGGCGGCGGAACCATCACCAGCCAGCCCGCCGGGATCAACTGCCACCAGTCGGCGTGGGACCCGTACTCAACCGGCGACCCGCAGCCGTACCCGACCGGCACCTGCACCTGCACCGCAAGCTTCCCGGTCGGGACGACGGTCCACTTCACCGCCACAGCTGACGCGGGTTCTTACGTCAACATCCCCCCCGACCCGAATCCCGTGACCATACGGACCGGCTACAACTACACGGGGGTTGTGTTCTGTCCGAACGACGGCCTCTGCTCCGCAGGCTAAGCGGATGACCTGAAGTTCTGCGCGTAATCCCTCGGCAGCCAGGGTGAGGACCAGGGTGCGGCGGTGGTCAGCATCTGGGTGGGTGAGCGTTGTCGGAAGAAGGCGTGGACCTGGCGCAGGCGGCTCGGCCAGGTGACGGCGGTGTTGGCGAGGAACGCCTTCAGCGCGGCCCAGATGCGCTCGACCGGGTTGTCGTGCGGGCTGTAGCGGGCGCCGAACAGCAGGCGCAGGCGGGGCTGGTCGGCCAGGTAGGCGGTCACCGCCTTCGCGTGGTGGATGCTGTCGTTGTCGCAGAGCACCGCGACGGCCGGGGTGTCGGGGTAGGCGGCCAGCAGCAGTTGGAGGAAGGCGACGAAGGTGGCGGCACTGCGGCGGCGGTCGAGGGTGTAGACCCAGGCGCCGGTGGCCACCTCCAGGGCACCGAAGACGGTGGTCTGCCGGTTCTTTCCCGGGGTGGCCACTTGCTGCCGCGTCCCGCGCGGGATCCAGCTCGCCCGGATGTGCGGCAGCAGGTGCAGGTGGGTCTCGTCCTCGGCCAGGACCACCGACCCACGGGGCAGGGCCCGCAGTTGCCGGCGCAGGGCGGCCAGGACGCGCCGCCGGTTCGGGTCGCCCTTGGCCGTCAGGCGGGGCCGCCGCCAGGCCGCCTGCTCGCGCGTGCGCCGGTAAACGGTGCGCGGGCTGATCTTCGGCCGGCCCAGGCGGTGGTGGATCCGGCGGACGGTCCACGGCCCGGGGCGGGTCAGCAGGCGGCGGATGCGCTCGCTCAACCTCGGCCCGCCGAGCCGGGGGCGTCCTGGGCGGGGGCGGTCGGCCAGGCCCGGGGCGCCGTCGGCGTGGTAGCGGTGGATCCAGCGGCGCACCGTGGCCGGGTGGTAGCCGAGCAGCTCGCCGATCTCTCCTGCGGTCAGGCCGGCGGCGGACAGCAGCACCATCACGACGCGGGCGGCCTCCCGCCAGCGGTGGTGCAGCAGGTGGTACAGGTGCTGGTCCGCCACGCCGGGAGGGTTGGCGAACACGGATGCCGGACGCATACTGGCCTTGACCTCGCCGGTTTTGTCATAGTTTGTTCAACCTCGATACAACACCCGGCGAGGTCCCCGTGTCATCGAGGCCATCGCGCCCGGCCGACGCCGCCGCCCCGGATTCCGCGCAGAACTTCAGGTCATCCGCTTAGTCGCCCAATGCAGTTGCCTTAGCGCCGGTGTCCGTTGCTCAACGCAGATGGCCCCGTGCTCTACGCCGCCACTGTCTCCGCCGAGGGATCAGCCTAGGTGCTGCTGGAAGAAGGCGACCGCCTCCCTGCCGACGCGAACGCGGACAGTCGGGTCGGCAGGTTCCGGAGCGAAGAAGTCGTCGTGGCGGACATCGGGGCCGGCCGAGCAGCCACTCGCTGTGGGGATGCGCTCCAGGTACGGCCTGGTGTCGACGTCGTACGGGTTGACCGTGTCTGCTCCGCCCCAGCGGATGCCCACAGGCACCCGCACGGTTGCCAGGCTTTCCGAGGTCACGAGACCGCCGGCTCCGGGGGCTACCTGGAAGACCGCCCGCACTCGGGGATCCGAGAGGTCTGCTGCGGCGGCATCCAGTGCATGTCGTGACGACTCGTCCAGCGGATACTTCTTCCGCAGCGCCTCCAGCGCGCCGGGGAACTCGGGGATCTCCGGCAGAGGGACCGTTCCCGTCAGTACAGCCCACAGGATCTGCGGATCGACACGGGCCCCGGCAAGGGCCGCCGCCGTGTAACCGCCGAGGGAGAAACCCGCCACACCGACTGGACCAAGCAGCTGTTCCCGGGCGAGTGCTTCGAGGACGAAGGAAACGTCCCGGGGCCGTTCCCATACGTGGAGAGTAACTGGTTTGGTGGTCCTGGCGCACTGAGTTGATCTTGGCGTCCAACTCGTTGATCATTGGATCTCGTGTCCGACACCCCGCCGCTGCCGAGCTACGCGGAACTGATTGCACTCGTTGGCGAGTTGAGGGCCGAGCTGACGGCCGCCCGGGCCGAGATCGCTGAGCTGCGCGCGGAGAACGGTGAGCTGAAGCGGCGTCTGGGGATGAACTCGAAGAACTCCTCCAAGCCGCCGTCCAGCGACGGGCTGGCGAGGCCGACGTCGCTACGTAAGCCCTCGGGCCGAGGCCCGGGCAAGCCCCGCGGCGGCGCCGGGGGCGCGCTGATGCAGGTCGACGAGCCCGACGCGATCGAGGTCCATTCCCCGACCGCCTGCCTGGGCTGCGCGGGTGACCTGACCGGGGCCGAGGTAGTCTCCATCGAGCGGCGGCAGGTCTTCGACCTGCCCGAGATCCGCCTGCGGGTGACCGAGCACCGCATCGAACACCGCCGCTGCGCCTGCGGGCAGGTCAACGCTGCCGCCACCCCTTCCGACGCCCCCGCCGCCCCGGCCCAGTACGGGCCGCGGCTGAAGAGCCTGGCGGTCTACCTGCTCACTCGCCAGCACCTGCCCTATGAGCGGTGCGCCGAACTGCTGGCCGACTGCCTGGACGCGGATGTGGCCACCGCGACTCTGCTCGGGTGGGCCGGGCAGGCCGCCGAGGCAGTCGCCCCGCACACCGAGGCCGTGCGGCAGCAACTCATCGAGTGCGAGGTGGTCGGCTTCGACGAGACCGGCACCCGGATCGCGGGGCGCACCTGCTGGGTACACACCGCCTGCACCCGCTCGCTGACGCTCTACCAGGTCCACACGAAGCGCGGCGTGAAGGCGTTCGAAGCCATGGGCGTCCTACCGCACTTCACCGGCATCGCGGTCCACGACGGCTGGAAGCCCTACAAGACGTACACCGACGCGGTCCACGCCCTATGCAATGCCCACCACCTGCGCGAACTGGCCTCCGTCGTGGACAACGCGCCTGCCGGCCACCCCGAGGACTGGGCCGAAGAGCTGGCCGCGCTGCTGGTGGACACCTGGGACGAGATCAAGAACATCCAGACCGCGCACCCTCACGCCACCGGCTTCACCGTCGACGCCCTCGAACGCCTCACCGCCCGCTACGAGGAGATCATCGCCGCCGGACGGACCCTGCACCCGCCCCGCGCCCCCGGCGAACCACGCCGCAAACGGGACAAGGCCGCGAACCTGCTCGACCGCCTCGACACCGAAAGCCACCAGGTGCTCCGGTTCGCCTTCGACTGGCGGGTGCCCTTCGACAACAACACCAGCGAGCAGGCCATCCGGATGGCCAAGATCCAGCAGAAGATCTCCGGCGGCTGGCGCACGGCACCCGGAGCCGAGCGCTTCTTCGCCGTGCGCGGCTACCTATCTACCGCCGCCAAGCAGGGCCGCAACCTGCTCGACACCATCACCCGACTCTTCGACGGCCGAGGCGCCTGGATCCCCACCCCAGCCTGACCACCAAACCAGTCACCTGGAACCTTTTCACCGGCGGTGACGGCGCCAACATGGTGCTGATGGAGGACGCGTTCCGGAAAGCCAACCCCAACACCTCGGTCGAGGCGACCATCCTGGGCTGGGGCAGCCCCTACTACACGAAACTGGCACTGGCCACGGCGAGCGGCACTCCCCCGGACGTCGCCATCTCCCATCTGTCACGGCTTCCGCTGTTGGCCGCGTCCGACCTGCTGGAACCGATCGCACAGACCGGGATCGGGGAACTGGGCGTCACCAACGACAAGTTCACCCCTGCGGCCTGGCAGAAAGCCACCGTGGACGGGACGGTGTACGCGGTGCCCCTGGACACGCACCCCTTCGTCCTCTACTACAACGTGGACCTGGCTCGCAAAGCCGGCCTCCTCAATCCCGCCGGCGACGGCCTCACTCCGCTCAAGGGCAAGGAGGACTTCCTGGCCGCCGTCAAGGCGATGAAGGAAGCGGGCGGCGCGCTGTACGGGGCGGTGATGTCGATCACCGCGGATCCGTCCACGGCGTGGCGATACTTCTGCATGATCTACTCCGGGCTGGCCGGACCGATCGTCACCCACTCCGGCACCCGGATCGCCATCGACAACGAGGCGATGCAGGAGACATTCGCCTTCATCCAGAGCCTCACCGCGGGCGGCCTGATGCCGAAGAGCCTCAACGGCTCTGGCGCGAACGCCCTGTTCAGCACCGGCAAGTCCGGGTTCCTCTTCGACGGCGAGTGGCAGATCCCCTCGTACCGGCAGGTCAAGAGCCTCCACTTCAACGTCGTCCCCTTCCCGGCGCTGCTCGGCCCGAAGCCGGTGGCGTACGCCGACTCGCACGCACTGGTCATCCCACGCAACGCCCAACGTTCCGCCGCCCGCACCCGGGACGCGGCGCGGTTCATCAAGTCCCTGCTCGACAACAGCTCCGTATGGGCGCAGGGCGGACACATCCCCGCGTGGCTGCCGACCCAGCACAGCAAGGCATTCCTCGACCAGTCACCACAGCGCAACTACGTGCAGGCCGCCTTCAACGCCCAGTACGACCCCGTCGCCTGGTACACCGGCGCGGGCTCGGACTTCCAGAACACCGTGGGCGCGACGATCATCGACGCCATCTCCGGGCGGCTCACCCTCGGGGCGCGGTCTCCAGCATGCGCTCCGTCCTGAAGCGGTTCACCACGGCCCGACCGCCGGTCACGATGAAGTAGGAGGCAGCCACCATGACGACCCTCGTCTCGACGCGACCGGCACCCACGGCGCTCGCGAAGCCCCTGCCGCTCGACCGGCCGCCCCGCTCCGAACGAAGGGCCGGTGTGCTGCTCAGCGCGCCCTTCCTCGTGATCTACCTGGTGTTCCTGGTCGGCCCGCTGCTTGTGGGTGTGGTGCTGAGCTTCTTCAACACCACCACCGTCAAGAACGGGCTGGGCGACTGGGTGGGCCTGTCGAACTACTCCGATGTGGTCGGCGACCCGCTGTTCTGGAACGCCATGTGGCACTCGGTGCTCTTCACCTTGTTCACCACACCGCCGCTGGTCGTCCTCGCGCTGGTCTTCGCCATCCTCGCCGCCCGTATGCCGCGCGGCCGGGTCTTCTACCGCCTGGCCTTCTTCGCACCGTACGTCGTGCCGTCCTCCGTGGTCGCGCTGATCTTCCTGTGGATGTACACCCCGCAGATCGGGTTGCTCCCCAAGCTCTTCGGCGCCGTCGGACTGCCGGTGCCCGACTTCATCGGCAGCACCTCGGGCGGCTGGACCGCCGTGACGCTGATGACCCTGTGGTGGACCTTCGGCTTCAACTTCGTTCTCTACACCGCGGCGATCCAAGACGTCCCACCGGACGTCTACGAGGCGGCGGCAATCGACGGGGCGAGCCCCTGGCAGCAGATCCGCTTCATCACGGTGCCGCTGCTCGGCCGGACCACAAGCCTGGTGGTGATCCTCCAGATCCTCGCCTCGCTCAAGGTCTTCGACCAGATCTACCTGCTTCTGAGCGGCGGACCCAATCAGTCCACCCGGCCGGTCATCGAATACATCTACGACACCGGCTTCACCTCCTACCGGGGCGGCTACGGCGCTGCCGCCACCATGGTCTATTTCGTCATCATCGTCGCGATCTCGGCGGCCTGGTACGGGCTGCGGCGCCGGCGCGCGACCAGCACCGCGGCCTGAATGGAGGACACCATGACCACCATCACCCAGCCGCGGCCCGCCGCGACGACGGCCGCGCCCGCGGTCGACGGCGCGAAACTCTTCAACCGGCTCTGCGGCGTGTGCCTGACCCTGTTCGCCCTGATCTGGCTGGTGCCCTTCGCCTGGGCACTGATCACCTCGCTTCGCTCCGACGGATCGATCACACAGGATCCGACCTCGCCGTTCGCCGGCGGCTGGTCCCTGCACGCGTACTCCTACGCGTGGGACAACTACCCGATCGGCACCTGGTACCTCAACAGCCTGGTCATCTCGACCCTCGCCGTGGTCTTCACGGTGACCTTCTGCTCGATGGCGGGCTTCGCGCTGGCGTTCCTCCGCTACCGCGGCCGGACCGTGGTGATGAGCCTGATCGCGGCGGGGCTGATGCTGCCGACCGAGGCCCTGGTGCTGCCGCAGTTCATCGAGTACCGATCGCTCCACCTGTTGGGCACCTTCTGGGCCTTGATCCTGCCCTCGGTCGCCGCACCGGTGTCCGTCTTCGTCTTCCAGGCGTTCTTCCGCGGCATCCCCATGCCGTTGATCGAGGCCGCCCGCATCGACGGGGCGAGTTGGTGGAGGGTCTACGCAACGGTCTGCATGCCCATCTGCCGGCCGGCCCTGTCCACGGTCGCCATCCTCACCTTCATCACCTCCTGGAACTCCTTCCTGTGGCCCCTGCTCGTCCTCAACCAGACCAAGTCCCAGACCATCCCCGTCGGCCTGGCCTCCTTGGTCAACAACAGCAACATCCAGTACGCCGAGGTCATGGCCTCCTCTGTCCTGGGCTTCCTGCCGCTCGTCGCGGTCTTCCTGGTCTTCCAGCGGCAGATCGTCCAGGGCATCGCGACGACGGGGATCAAGTAACGGGGACACCCGCGCCGGCCCAGGCTCAGCTGAGCCTGGGCCGGCGCGGGCCCGACCGCGGAGGGACCCGGGACCGCCGGCCGCCGCAGCCGGGGGCCCCTTTCCTCTTTGGCGCGGCGGGCAGTTGGGACCCGGCAGGACGAAGGGGCCCCGCCCGGCTCACCGGCCGGGGCCCTTCGTCAGGCAACCCGGCTCTCCGCGCGGCGGCGGCGGTAGGCGCGCTCGCGTGCAGGCTTGGCGCAAGGGACACAGGGGCGAACTCACTGGCGTCGGTACATCCGCTTGCTCCATTTGGCGGAATTGCGGTTACGGGCAGCGCGGTGGCGCGTTGTGCGAGTATGAGCGGAAGTCACCGACGAAAGCGGTCACGGTCTCGAGCGTTCGACCAAGTGCAAGCGCAGTTGGCTCGTGCGGCTGCTGCGATGGCTGTGGCGAAGAAGTGGCCGCGGCAGAAAGTGGAAGAAACGGTTCGCCCGGCGGATGCGGAGCCGGATGACGGCCGTAATGAGGCGGCCCGCCCGGCTTGAGCCGAGGCCCTCGCCTGCCTCTCCGCCGCCCGACCAGCGGCGGTCGACCTTTACCTCATCCACTGGCCCACCACGGCCTGGGACCTGTACGTGGAGACCTACAAGGCGCTGGAGAAGATCCCCGCCGACGGGCATGCCCGCGCCGTCGGCGTCTCGAACTTCCAGATCTCCACGTGCAGCGACTGCTACCGGCGGCGCCGTGCGCGCCGGCGGCGGCTACGCCGACTCCAGTCGAGGAGGTCAAGAGTTGGCGGTGGCGTACGGCCGGCGCGGTGCGAGTCGTCGCCTCGCACGTCGTCGAATCCGTCGCCCACTGACCCCCGTGGCCTTCGGGCGGCGGGGGCCCTCCCCTTGCACGAACGCACTCGCCTCACTAACCTCGCGCTTTCATGAGGCAGTGCGTCCGGTGGGTGATCAGAAACGCGAAGAGTGCTCCTGACCTGCAACGATGGGACTTGTCTAGGGTCCAGGTCGTCACATGAAAGAAGCACTCTCCAGGTGAAGAAGCGTATCGGGTCCTACCCGCGTGTCCGTACCGAAGGCGATGGTCGCGGGGTGGTCTCCCAGGCCGGCGGTGTGCTGCTGGTGGAGACAATCCGCAAGACCGGCCTGGACAGGGCGATATCGGCGGCATTGGCGCCGTGGCACAAGCTGCGCGCGGTACATGATCCGGGCAAGGTCCTGCTGGATGTGGCGCTCGCGGTCGCGCTGGGCGGGGACTGTCTGGCGGATGTCGGGATGCTGCGGGCCGAGCCGGCCGTGTACGGGCCGGTGGCTTCCGACCCGACGGTCTCCCGCCTGATCGACACCCTCGCCGCGGCCGGACCGAAGGCCATTCACGCGATACGGGCCGCACGGGCCGAAGCGCAAGCACGTCTGGAACGTGGCCAAGCATGCGGCCCCGGACGCCGGAGGACAGGTGATCGTCGACCTGGACGGGGTGCTCGTGCTGGCCCATTCCGAGAAGCAGGACGCCACCGCGACCTGGAAGAAGACCTTCGGACACCACCCGCTGATGGGGTTCGTCGATCACGGAAGCGGTGGCAGCGGGGAACCGGTGGCCGGCCTGCTCAGGCCGGGCAACGCAGGCAGCAACACCGCCGCCGACCACATCACCACGGCCCAACTCGCCCTGGCTCAACTGCCGAAGAAGTACCGACGCGGACGCCAGACGCTGATTCGTACCGACTCCGGAGGCGGAACGCACGAGTTCACAGCCTGGCTCGCCCAGCGGGGAAGGTGGCTGTCGTATTCGGTCGGCATGACCATCACCGACGCCATCCACCAGGCCGTCCTCAAAGTCCCGCCCGCCGCATGGACGGTGGCCGTCGAGCCGGGTGGCGAGATCCGCGACGGCGCCTGGGTGGCCGAACTCGACGGCGATGTCCTCAAGGGCTGGCCGAAGGGAATGCGGCTAATCGTCCGCAAGGAACGGCCGCATCCCGGCGCGCAGTTGCGCTTCACCGACGCCGACGGCCTGCGGCTCACCGCGTTCGCCACGAACACCACCGGCGTCCCGATCGCCGCACTCGAACTGCGGCACCGCCAGCGGGCACGCGCCGAGGACCGCATACGCGCGGCCCGGGCTACCGGCCTGCGCAACCTGCCCCTGCACGACACCGCGCAGAACCAGATCTGGCTGGAGATCGTCCAGGTCGCCCTTGACCTGCTGGCCTGGATGCCCATGCTCGCGCTGACCGGCAAGACCCGCACATGGGAGCCCCGCCGTCTCCGGCTCCGCCTGTTCTCCGCCGCCGGCCAGATCGTCACGACCGCCCGCCGCCGGCACCTGAGATTCGCACGCCACTGGCCCTGGACCGACGCGATCATTGATGCCCTGGCACGGCTCGAAGCTCTCCCGAACCCCGGCTGACCAGCGCGTTCCCGTCCCTACGAGCAGCACCACTCCGACCGGAGCCGTGGAACCCGGCGCCCACCCGACGCGACAGCCGGGTACTCAGCCTGCCCGATACATGCGCAACAAGCCGAAACGGCCCACCAGATGAACCGACGGACCGTCACGAAAGATCGAGGCTAACGCGCCAGCGCTCGCCGTAGTTCGGTGAGTTGGGGGTCCGGCAAAGTGCCCCCTAGCGCAAACTGCAACACCTCTTCGGCAACAACGCGCAGCTTTGTATTGGTGCGCTGCGAGACATCCCGCAGGGCTTCAAATGCCTCTTCGGGTGGAACCTGTCCGAGAACAACCAGGGCGCCTATGGCCTGGTCGACGATGGCGTGCGAGGTTACCGCCTGCTTCAGCTGCTCCTTTTCCGCTTGGAGCCGTTCATTCTCGATCGCGACATTGGTGGCGGACAGCGATTCCGACGGGCGGCGTGTGGAGACTGCGAAAGAGCACATCAGATCATCCGGAGTCGAACGGGGGCGGGACTCTGGTCTGCTACCCCATCTGTATTGGGCTAGTTTCTTCCATACTGAACCCTTACCTGTAGACCGGATTGTCACTTTATGCCCACTGTGACCCGATACCAGGTGAGGTTCTTCACCTGCACCCCACTCGGTGGCGCCCGCGCACACCGCCCCGTCGTCCTCATGCTCGCAGCCGGTCAGCCCGATGCGCACCTTCCTCGGCAGAGCCCTCAGGCCGGCGCCCTGCGCATAACCCCGGTAGAGAACCGGAAGATCATCATGCCCCGAACCCGCTTGGCGAGTCGATGCAACCCCCACACAGCAAACCGGACTTAAAGCATGAAACCGGAACTACGGCTGCCCCCTGACGAGACGCTGAGTTAGGACGTCATCAAGGAGCGTTGCCCATCCGGCAATCGCGTACGTACGTTCGCGTGGCAACTCGGTGCGTACAAGTGGGGTTTCCGTGCGGCAAGAAGAGGCTGTCACTCGCGGTGAGCTGGTTGGCCGCCAGGTAGACAGCGAAACTGTTCATGGCGTTCCAGGGCTGGTCAGGGCGGTGTCGCGGCTGAACCCGACGGCCGTCGCCGCCCAGGCCGGGGCGCGGACGATGACATACCGGCAACTGGAGGTACGGTCCGACGCGGTCGCCCGGGCATTGCAAGACTCCGCGACGCCTGGTCTGCCCGTCGTGGTGGCGGTGCCCCGGAGCACCGAGTTGCTGGTCGCGTTGCTGGGAGTACTCAAGGCAGGACTGCCGTATCTGCCCGTCGAGGCGCAGGATCCGCCCGCCCGGGTGCGTCAGGTGCTCGAAGTCGCCGGTAGCACAACGGCACTGGTGACCGCCGCCACCGAGTCCATGATGACCGCGCAGGGATTGCACACGATCGAGATCTCCTCGCTTGCTGCCGGAGCAGTCGAGGGCGAACCCGAACCGCTGCTCGAGGCCGCCGCCGAACAGCCCGCATACGTGTTGTTCACCTCAGGTTCAACGGGGGCGCCCAAGGGTGTCGTGGTACCGAACGCAGCTTTGGTCAACCGCCTGTTGTGGATGCGGGACGCCTACCGGATCAGTTCCACGGACCGCATCCTGCAGAAGACGCCCGTGACTTTCGATGTGTCCGGCTGGGAACTGTGGCTGCCGTTGATCTCCGGGGCCACCTGTGTCCTGCTTTCCCCGGAGGAACATCGCGATCCGGTGCTGGTGACGCGGGCCGTCGTGGAGCAGCAGATCACGGTCTGCCATTTCGTGCCCTCCATGCTGCGTGAGTTTCTCCGGTGGCCGGACGCCGCGCGGTGCACGTCGCTGCGGCACGTGTTCTGCAGCGGCGAACAGCTCCCGGTGGAGGTGGCCAGAGACTTCGTCAGCACCCTGACCGCTGCTCTGCACAACCTTTACGGTCCCACTGAGGCGGCCATCGACGTCAGTCACTGGAGCTGTCCGGCTGCAGCGGCGGATATCGACGTCGTCTGCATTGGACGACCGATCGACAACTGTGTGCTGACGGTGCTGGACGAAAACGGGCTGCCGGTACCGCCTGGCCACGAGGGCGAGCTGCATATCGGTGGCGTGCCGCTGGCATTGGGTTATCTGAACAGGCCGGACCTGACCGCGAAGGCGTTCGTGGCGGCACCGGAGGGGTCTTCGGTGAAAAGGCTGTACCGGACCGGCGATCGGGTGCGGTTGGTCGACGGCGAGCTGGAGTACTTGGGACGCGTCGACGACCAAGTCAAGATCCGAGGTCAGCGCATCGAGCCACAGGAGATCGAGCACCACCTCGCCGCGCATACCGAGCTGAACGGGGCCGCGGTGGTTGCGGCCAAGGTCGCTGAGGACGTGGAACTCGTCGCCTGGGTGCAGCCCGCGAATGCCGATGCAGAGTCAAGCCCATTGTTCGGCAGGTTGCGCTCATACCTGGCCGACAGACTGCCCGCTGCCTACGTGCCGACGAGGTTCTTGATCATGGACGAGACTCCATTGACCACCAGCGGAAAACTGGATCGAGCGCTGTTGCGTCGGCGCGCCGAAGAACGGCTGACCGACGGACGACCGACACCGGCTCCGTCGCGCGAGGTGAGTGGCGAACGTCCACTGCTGCGCGAACTCCTGCGGGAACGCATGCATGTCACCCGGCAGGACCCCACGCCCGCGCCGTTGCGCGCAGCGGTGAAGCAGGCTGCGGACAGCAGTGGCGCCGAGACGGTCGCGGCGGTGCCCGAGGGGCCGCACCGGCCTGGAAACCCAGGCCGGGCAGGAGCGGAGTCCGTCGGGACGAGTAAGACGGCCATGGATGTTCCGCTGCCCGACGGACGAACGGTCCGCTGTCCTCAGGCAACCGACGCGCACATGTTGTGGCGGGAGATCTTCGAATCCGGGGTCTACGCGGAGGCGGCAAAAGGCATCGCTCGGGGAGAGACGGTGCTGGATGTGGGGGCGAACATCGGTATCTCGGCGATGTACTTCGCCGAACAGGCCGATGACGTACGGGTGCTCGCCTTCGAGCCGGCCACGGATGTCTTCGGGTGTCTGGTCGAGAACCTGGCCCGGCACAGCAGTGCGGCGCAGGCGTTCCCGTACGCGGTTGCCGATCAGAAGGGGCAACGCACCTTCGGTTACTACCCGCTGACGCCCAGCCAGTCCGGGCTCTATGCAGACCCACGCATCGACGATCAACTGACCATCGCCTACCTGCGCAACCGAGGTCTTGACGAAGACGAGGCGGCGAAGGTCTGTGAAGGAATTCATGCCCCGGAATACGCGACCGTCGAAGTCGTCACCATTTCCGACATTCTCGCGGACAACCATGTGGACCGGGTGGCGCTCCTCAAGATCGACGTCGAACGGGCCGAACTGGATGTGCTCCGCGGGATCGCGGACGACGACTGGCACCGTATTCGGTCGGTCGTCGTCGAGGTGCAGGACATCGACGGCCGTCTGGTCATCTGCTCGAACCTCCTTGCGGAAGCCGGATTCACCGTCTCCCACCAGCAGGAACCGTGGTTGGCCGACACCAACCTCCACACGCTGATGGCCACGCGGCTCTGAGACCCGCCGCTGTCCTCGGACAGCGGCGGGCCGGGAGCAGTAGCGAGAGCGCGCAGGTGGGCCATCCCCCGATCCGACGGGGGCCGACACCCGTCTGCCCCGTCACCGCATCCACGTCAACACCACGGCCCAGACCCGTTGCTGACCCAAGGTGCGACCGAGCACACGCTGGGCACCCCCGGAACCCATCCGGACCAGGGCTTCACTCAGCGCACCACTGCCTGCCGCTGAAGCGCCTGGGCATACCGCGGGACATCGCGTCCATGGTGCGGTTCCAGCCCAGCTCAGCGGCGTGATGAATCACTGGAGCACCGCTTCATGTGGACGGGGGCTGTCCGTCGCATGAGCAGCCCCCTTCGAGTTATGAGAAAGAGTCCCCATGACGAGTGTGTACGACCTTGTCGCCGCTCAGGTCGAACGCGTCCCCGACGCGACCGCGGTCATCGTCGGTGATCGCCGGACCAGTTACCGAGAACTGGACAGGCTGGCCGCCGGCTTCGCGCAGCGGCTGACCGAGCCGTCCGGGGGCCTGGTCGGTGTGTGCCTCGGCCGCGACGAGCGCCTGGTGGCCGGGCTGCTGGCGGTGTGGCGGACAGGCTGCGGCTACGTCCCACTCGACCCGCATCTGCCGGTGCCTCGCCTCACCGGAATGGTCCGACAGGCGGGGCTCCAACAGGTCCTGACCACACGTGAACTGGCCCCGACCGTCGCCGCGACCGGCGCACAGCCCGTACTGATCGACGACCCGGACGACGGTGCAGAGGCTCCGGCCAGGGCGGGCAGCGGTGTCGCGTACGTGCTGTTCACGTCCGGTTCCACCGGCACCCCCAAGGGTGTGGTGATTGAACACTCCTCCGTGGTCGCCCTGCTGAGATGGATGGGCCGGACCATCGGCCCCGAGCCCCTGCGGGCCGGGCTGGCCACTGCGTCGATCTCCTTCGACGCGTCCGTCCACCAGATCTTCGGACCTCTGAGCGCCGGAGGTTGCGTCGTCCTGGCGGACGACATCCTCGCGCTGCCGACGCTGCCCGCCCGCGACGAGGTCACCATGATCAGCGCACCCCCCTCGTCGCTGGCCGCCCTGTTGGAACAGCCGCTGCCCAGCAGCGTGCGCCGGGTCAACGTCGGCGCCGAGGCGGTCACCCGCCCACTGGTCGACCGCCTTTACGCGCAGCCGGGTGTGGAAACCGTCGTCAACCTCTACGGGCCGACCGAGTGCACCGTCTTCTGCGCCACACACGTCATCGCCCGCGACGAGATCGGCAATCCGCCCATCGGAACGGCGGTCGCCGACTGCGAGCTGACCGTGCGTGACACCGACCAGCGGGTGGTGGACGACGGGACGCCGGGCGAGCTGTGGGTGGCGGGACCGCTTGTCGGCCGTGGCTATCTCGGCACGCCCGAACTGACGGCCGAGCGATTCGTCGAGGACCCTGCCTCCCCCGGCGGCCGGCGCTACCGCACCGGCGACCTCGTCCACCGCAAGGACGGACTCCTGTACTACCTCGGCCGCCTCGACGATCAGGTCAAGGTGCGCGGCTTCCGGGTCGAATTCGGTGAGGTCGAATCCGCCTTGGCCGCGCACCCGGCTGTGCGGCACGCCGTGGCCATCGCCCCGGCTGACGCCGACGGAACCCGCGTACTGCACGCCTACGTGGAGTCCGCGGCGGCGGGTGGCGCCTCCGTGTCCGGCGAGGCCGAACTCCGGGACCATCTGCGCGAGCGACTGCCCCACTACCTGGTGCCGGCGCGCATCCTGGTGCTGGAGAAACTGCCACGGAACACGAACGGCAAGGTGGACCGGGCCGCACTGCCTGCGATCCCCTTCACCAACGGCACCGACGGCGACTACACCTATGAGGCACCGCGCGACGGCGCTGAGGAACAGGTCGCAGCCATCATCGCGGATGTCCTGGGTCTTCCCCGAGTGGGCAGCACGGACCGCTTCGACGCTCTCGGCGGCCACTCACTGGCCGCCGCGCGAGTTGTCGCACGCGTCCGCGCGGAGTTGGGTGCCGCCGTACAGCTCGGAGACTTCCTGGCCGAGCCCACCGCGGCGGGACTGGCCCGCCGACTCGCCGGCGCCGTAGCGCCGGTACCGCCGCCGACCAGGCTCCCGGGCGCAGAGGTGCCGCTGACCGACATACAGCGCCAACTGTGGACGACACGCCAGGTCAGTGGCTTCCCCGGGGTCACCACCGAGGCGTTCGCGATCGGCATCACCGGCCCTGTCAGCTCGGCCGCGCTGACCGCTGCCCTGGACGCTCTCGTCGTCCGGCACGAGGCGCTGCGCACCGTGGTGCGCGAGGGCGAGCACGGGCCGATGGGCGAGGTGCTTGCCCCGGCCCGCGTGCCCTTCACCGAGTACGACGCACGGACGATGACCGAAACGGAGATCCGTGCGCTGGTCGACCAGGCGGCCCGGCAGACCTTCGCGTCCGACCACGACATACCGCTGCTGCGCGCCGTGTTGCTGCGCACCGCGCAGGACACGGCCACCTTGGTGATCGCCGTCGACCACATGGCCTTCGACGGCTGGTCCGGCGGCATCGTCCTGGACGAGCTCGCCGCGCACCTTGCCGATGCCGGGCACCAGCTCGCGGACCCCGCCGTGCAACTGGGTGACGTGGCCCGCTGGGAGGAGAAGCTGTTCGCTGCCTCCTCGAGTGCCGACCAGGCGTTCTGGACCGAGGAACTGACAGGCGCACAACCGCCGTACGACGTGGCCCGCCGCCCTCGCAGCGGCCCCCCGAAGTACCGGGGAGCGCGACTGGTCCGCCCGCTGCCGACGGAGACGGCCGAGGCCGTGCACAGGTTGGGCACGACCACCGGGCTGAGCGAATTCGCCGTGTACCTGGCGGCGCTGGATGTGCTGCTCGCCCGCTGGACCGGCACCCACGACGTTGTCGTCGGGGTTCCGGCGGCACGACGCGACCTGGTGGAACTCGACCGGGTGGTCGGCCCGCTGATCTCGGTCCTCCCGGTCCGGGTGCGGTGGGAGCCCGAACAGAGCTTCCGCTCGGTGGCCGCACTCGCGGCGCTGGCGCGCAACCGCATGCTGGCACACACCGACCTGCCCGCGGCTGCCCTCTCGGAGGCGGCCGACGCGGCCGGTGTGGCGCGGCTGGCCGGAGTGCCGCTGACCCCGGTGGCGCTCTCGGTGCACCCGTCCGGGGCGCCGGTCCGTGCGTCGGCGGGTGAGGTGGAGCTGCGGTCACTGGGCGAGTTGGACACCGGTGCGGCCCGCTACGAAGTCACCTTCCTCGTCAACGAAACCGCCTCCGGCACCGAAGTGCAGCTGTCCTACGACGTGGAGCGCTTTGACGAAGCCGCTGCCGAGGCACTCCTGGACGGCTTCTTCCAGGTCCTCACGGAGGGCACCTCCGCGCCCGACTATGCCTGCTTGGCCATCGCACTGTCGGTGCCACCGCGGCAGGAGGCCTCGCCGCAGCCCGCGGTGGAACGGAAGCGGGTGGAGCCCGCCACGGTCGTGGAGGTGTTTCTCGCGGAGACCTGGGAGGGGCTGCTGCGCGTGGAGAACGTGGCGGCTTCCGACTCCTTCTTCGAGCACGGCGGTACCTCGCTGACGGCGATCCGGGTGGCCAGGGAGATCTGGGACGCGCTGGGCGTCGAAGTGGCCGTGCACACCGTCTTCGAACTCCCTGTGCTGGCCGACCTGGCTGCTGAAGTCGAACGGCGTGCCCTCGCCGTTCTGGACGCGGAGGAGGGCGGCACCGAATGACCGTCCCCGCCACCCGCTCCTCGGACAGAGACCAGGACCGGCTGCGGGCACTGCTGTCCGCTCGGACGGCGGGCCCGCGACGCCCCGCCGAGCAGAACGGCCCGGTGCCGCTCAGTGCCGCTCAACAACGCATGTGGTTCGAGTCCCAGCTACAGCCGGACAGCCCCGCCTACCTGGTTCCGGTACTGCTGCGGCTGCGCGGTGCACTGGACCGCGACGCGATGCTGGGGGCGGTGCGCCACGTCGCCGAACGGCACCACGTGCTGCGCAGCGTCGTGGACGCCTCAGGACCGAACCCGGTCATGGCGACCAAGCCGGCCGAGGACGTGCCGCTGGACACCGTGGAGCTCGGCTCGTTCCAGGACCCGGAGGCCGAGCTGGACCGGCTGGTGCGTGAGCACGTGCGCCGGCCCTTCGCGCTGGGGCGTGAGTGCCCGCTGCGGGTCGTGTGCTTCGCCTTGGGCGAGGAGGACCACGCGCTGCTGCTGGTGGTGCACCACATCGCCACCGACGCCTGGTCCACCGGACTGCTGGTGGCCGATTTGGCCGCTCTGTACAGCGCTCGGCTGGGCCTTGGCCCCCTTCCTCCGGCACCACCGCAGTACGCCGCGACGGTCGAACCGCTGCCCGACGAGCTGGAGTCCCGCCACCTGGACTGGTGGCAGGAGCGGCTTCGCGGCTCCACCGGAGCGCTGGAC
Organism: Streptomyces sp. CA-106110; assembly: GCF_050936285.1. Lineage (NCBI taxonomy): Bacteria > Bacillati > Actinomycetota > Actinomycetes > Kitasatosporales > Streptomycetaceae > Streptomyces > Streptomyces sp. CA-106110. The sequence continues at coordinate 770,084 of NZ_JBNJNB010000001.1, forward strand.
CTGCCGGCGGACCACCCGCAGCGCTCGGTGCCCTCCGACACCGGCGGCAACGTGCCCCTGGCGTTCCCCGCGGAGTTGGCCGCACGGCTGCGGGCACTGGCCGCCCAGTCGGGCGGTACGCCCTTCATGGTGCTGCTCGCCGTCTGGCAAGCGCTGCTGGCGCGCATCTCCGGCAGCAACGACATCACCGTGGGCGTGCCGGACGGCGGACGCCGCGTGCCGGGCAGCGACCGGGCGGTGGGCTTGTTCGTCAACACGGTGGTGATGCGCTCCGATCTCTCCGGGGATCCCACCGGGCGGCAGCTGCTGCAGCGGGTACGGACTACCGTGCTGGACGCGCTCGGCCATGCCGACGTGCCCTTCGACCGGGTGGTGCAGCGGGTGCGCCCACAGCGCACCACGGGCGTCAGCCCGCTGTTCGACACCATGGCGAACCTCTACCGCCGCCCGGACATCTCAGGGCTCTTCGTGGGCCTGGTGGCCGAGTACGCCGAGATCAGCACCGGCTCCGTCAAGACAGACCTCGCCCTGCACTGCTTCGAGCGCGAGGACGGCGGCGCGCTGAGCGGTGTCCTGCAGTTCCGCGCCGAGCGGTTCACCCCGGACAGCGCGCAGCGCATCGCCGACTGGTACCTGCGCATGCTGGACGGTCTGCTGGCCGACCCGGACCAGCCGGTGGGGGCGCTGCAGCTGGCCGAGCCCAGCGCGGGGGTACTGCGCGGGCCCGTGCGCGACTACCCACTGGAGCGCCCTCTGACGACCCTGGTGGAGGACAGGGCGGACACCACGCCCGACTCCGTCGCGGTGACCGCATGGGACGGCACACTGTCCTACGCGGAGCTGGACCGGCGGGCCAACCGGGTCGCCCACCGGCTGCTTGCCACCGGAGTGCGCACCGAGGCGCCGGTGGCTGTGCTGGCCGACCGAAGCCTGGACCTGGCAGTCGCCCTGCTGGGTGTCCTCAAAGCCGGGGCGGCGTTCGTGCCGCTGGAACCGTCCTACCCGGACGACCGGCTGGCGGGGACCCTGGCGGCGGTCGGCGCGGACATCGTGCTGGCGCAGCGGGACTTGGCGGGCCGGGTGCAGGCAGGCCACGTCGCAGTCATCGAGGAGACGGCCGCCGACAGCGGGTTGCCCACCACACGGCCCGCGGTACGGGTGAGCCCGGACCAGCTCGCCTACGTGATCTTCACGTCCGGGTCGACCGGGACGCCCAAGGGCATCGCGGTGGAGCACCGCAGCCTCGTGCACTATCTGCATGGCGGCCTCGAGCGCATCTCCGGGCACGGGCAGTCCTTCGCACTGCTGTCCACCGCCGCAGCCGACCTGGGGTATCTGTCCCTCTTCGGGGCTCTGGCGAGCGGGGGCACGCTGCATCTGGTGGAGCGCGAGACGGCCACCGGTCCGGAGCGGCTGGCCGAGTACTTCGCCACCCACTCGGTGGACGTCGTCAAAATGGTGCCCAGCCACCTGGAGTTGCTGGCCGCACACGGCGACCTGGCGGCGGTGCTGCCGCGCCGCACCCTGGTATTGGCAGGCGAGGCGTGCCCGTGGCAGCTGTTCGACCGCGTCCGCGCGGCCCGACCCGACCTGACGGTGCACAACCACTACGGCCCGACCGAGACCACCGTTTCCGTCCTGGGATGCGACCTGACACAGGCCGGCGCGCCGGAGGACCGGGGCGGTGCGGTCGCACCGCTGGGCACCCCCTTCCCCAATGCTGTCTGCTATGTGGTGGACCCGGCCGGGCGGCTGCTGCCGCCCACGGTGCCGGGCGAACTGCTGATCGCCGGCCCCGGAGTCTCCCGCGGATACTTCAACAATGCCGACTCCACCCGGCGCGCTTTCGTGACCGACCCCCTGGAGGGCACCCGCCGCTGCTACCGCACGGGCGACCGGGTTCGCGTCGACGCCGACGGCCTGATCGAGTTCCTCGGCCGCTTCGACGACCAAGTCAAGGTACGCGGCTACCGCGTGGAACTCGGCGAAGTCGCCGCCGCCTGCCGTGCCCTGCCCCAGGTGCGCGAGGCCGTCGTCCTCGCCGTCGGCGAAGCCCATCAGCGGCGGCTCGTGGCCTGGCTCGTACCCTCGGATGGCGAACCGCTGGACACCCGGGCCGCGCGGGCCGCGTTGCGTGCCGTGCTGCCCACCCACATGGTGCCGTCGGCGCTGGTCAGCGTGCCGAGCATCCCGCTGACGCCCAACGGCAAGGTGGACCGGGCAGCACTCCCCCAGCCCGAGGCGGAGGACCGTGCGGACCGGACAACCCCCCGGACCGACACCGAGCGCCGCATAGCCACCGTCTGGCAGGAGATCCTTGAACTCCCCGACGCGGAGTTCGACATCGACGAGGACTTTTTCGCCCTCGGCGGCGACTCCTTGCGCGCGCTGCGGGCCGCCCGGGCCATCGACCCGGCCCTACGGGTGATCAACCTGTTCACCCGTCCCACCGTGCGTGAACTGGCGGCCTTCCTGGACCAGCCCGCCGAACCCGATTCCGGGCTGCTCCAGCGGCTGGCAGGTCCCCCGGAGGGGACCACCCCCAGCGTGACGGTGCTCTGCGTCCCCTATGGAGGCGGCTCTGCGGCCTCGTACCAGCCGCTGGCGAAAGAACTCACGTCACGTCACCCCGATGCGGAGATCCTGGCCGTGGAGCTGCCCGGGCACGACCCCGCACGCTCGGACGAGACCATGCTCACGCTGCCCGAGATGGTGGACGGCTGCCGCAACGAGCTTGCGCAGCGCGGGTCAGGACCGGTGCTGGTCTACGGGCACTGCGTCGGTACCGCGGCCGCGGTCGCCCTGGCACTGGAGCTGGAGGCCCAGGGCAGCGAACTGGCCGGGGTGGTGCTCGGAGCATCGTTCCCCACTGCCAGGCTTCCCGGACGGCTCTCCTCCCTCGTACAGCGCTGGTTCCCCAGCGACCGCTGGACCTCCGACCGCGCCTACCGCGAAGTACTGCAGGCCCTCGGCGGACAACTGGAGGAAGAGACCCAGGAAGCGATGATCGGCGCCGTGCGGCACGACGCGCGCCAGGCCATCGACTGGTTCAGCTCGCAGCTCGAGGCGACCGACGCCGCGCGGCTGCAGACCCCGGTCCTGTGCGTCGTCGGAGACCGAGACCGCACCACGGAGCTCTTCGAGGAGCGGTACCAGGAGTGGCACGCCTTCGCCGACGAGGTCGAGCTCGCCCGGATATCCGGAGCCGGTCACTACTTCCTCAAACACCAGGCCGTCGAACTGGCCGAGCTGATCTCCGGCCGACTGACCGGCGGCGGCCCCGCCGCGCCGTCCAGGGACACCCGGTCTGCCGACGCTGCCGGCCCGTCCCCCCGACCGGCGCATCCGGCCCGTCGGGATCTGCGGGACCTGCGCCTGTTCGCGCTGCTCGCGCTGGGCCAGACGGCCTCGATGACCGGCGCCGCACTCACCGCGTTCGGCCTGGGCGTATGGGTCTACCAACGCACCCACCAGGTCGGCTACTACTCACTGATCACCATGCTGGCGCTGACGCCCGCGTTCTTCGCCGCCCCCCTGGGCGGCGCGATCGCCGACCGGTACGACCGACGCCGTGTACTGCTGGGCTGTACCGCGGTCTACGGCATCACCCTGTCCGGGCTGATCGCCGCGGCGGCCACCGGGAGCCTGCAGATCTGGGAAGTCGCCCTCTTCACCGGACTCACCTCGGTGACGGCCGCCTTCCAGCGGCCGGCATACCTCGCCTCGGTCGCCCAGCTGGTACCCAAGCCCTACCTCGCACAGGCCAACGGCATCATCCAAGTGGGCACCGCCATCAGCACGCTGATCGCACCGATGCTCGGCGGCGCCCTGATCACCCTGACCGGACTGAACGGCGTGGTGTACGTCGACTTGGTCGCCGTACTCATGGGCGCGAGCGTATTGCTCCTGGTGCGCTTCCCGAACCGGCTGTTCCGCAAGCGACGGGAGACCTTCGCCTCGGCTATCACGGGCGGCTGGCGCTTCAGCGTGCGCCGCCCGCCGATGGTGGCGATGGTGGTCTTCTTCGTCGTCGTCAACTACATCACCGCCACCACGACCGTGCTCACCGCGCCGCTGGTGCTCTCCACGAGCAGTGCAGCGGTGCTGGGTCTGGTGGTCGCCGCCGGCGGGCTGGGCGCGGCCGTCGGCGGCCTCAGCATGGCGTTCTGGGGCGGCACCCGGCGCCGCGCCGACGGCATGATCGGCACGACCATCGGGATGGGGCTGGCGACAGCGCTGATCGGGCTGCGGCCCGTACCGGTACTCATGGGCGTCGGGCTCTTCCTGTGGTGGGTCTGCACCGCCATCCTCAACGCGCACTGGCTCGCCATCCTGCAGGCGAAGGTCGGCCTCGAACTGCAAGGCCGCGTCGTGGCGACCAACCAGATGCTCGCCACCGGGCTGATGCCGCTCGGCTTCCTGCTCACCCCCCTGCTGTACAACCACGTGTTCGGGCCGTGGGTCGCGGGCAGCCAATTCCTCCAGTGGATCATGGACGGTACGGGACAGGGCCGCGGCATGGGCCTGCTCATGGTGGTCGGAGGACTGCTGCTGTCCTGCTGGGGCATTCTCGGGCTGCGCTACCGCCCCCTGCGCCACATCGAGGACAGACTTCCCGACATTCCCACCGCCGGCGTCATCGCGGAGGACCTCGATGCCCTCCAGGACGAGGCGGACGCTCTGCAAGACCGAGCCGGCTCCGCTCACCACCCGTGATGCCCTGCAGACGTGAGACGCCCTCGGCGGCCGCATCGGCCCTACGACGACCGTCCCGCCGCCCGCCGACGCCGTGACCAACACACTTCACACCCACGAAGGACAGCAAGACATGACTCAGCTACTGCACAGCGATCCCACGCAGGCGCCGTCGCCTTTGTTCACCACCACACTGTCCCTGCCTGGCTGCGACGCCGATGCATGGGTGGTCGTGGACAGCACGGTCAATGGCCTGGCCATGGGCGGCACACGGATGACCGCCACCGTAGACCCGGCCGAACTCGCGGGCCTGGCACGGGCGATGACCCACAAACTGGCCCTGGCCGACCTGCCGATCGGCGGTGCGAAGGCGGGCATCCGCCCCCGAGGCACGATCGGCGATCGCGACGCCCTGATGCGGACGTTCGGTCAAGTGGCCCGACCGCTGATGCAGGGAGGTGTGTACCTGGGGTGTGACCAGGGGACGACCCAGGCCGACCGGGACACGTTCTTCGCCGCAGCCGGCTACGACATCGCCAGTGTGCCGGGGGCGACCCGGCTCGACGTGGAATGGAGCCAGTTCTACCGGACCATGTCCGACATCACCGGGTTCGGTGTGGCGACGGCCGCGCTGGCCACGCTGGACGCACAAGGGGTCCGCACCTCGCAACGTGTCGTCCTGCAGGGTTTCGGGGCGGTTGGCCGAGCTGCGGCGCTGCACCTCGTGGCCGCCGGCCACCAGGTCGTCGCGGTCGCCGACGTGCTGGGCACGATCGAGGATCCGGCCGGTCTGCCCGTGCAACAACTGATCGAGTGCACCGGTACCGACGGCACCGTCGACCGCGGCAAACTGCCGTCCTCGGTCCGCATCCACGACGGAGACCGCGCGTGGCTGAAGGTCGGGGCGGACCTGTTGGTGCTCGCCGCGAACGCGGACGCGATCGACGAGTCCGCGGTGTCCTCGGTGCGTACGGGCATCGTGGTCGAAGGCGGGAACATGAGCATCAGCAAGCCCGCCCGCCGCATGCTGCGCGAGGCGGGCCACATCGTGCTCCCGGACGTCGTCGTGAACGTCGGCGGAGCCGCCCTCACCGGAACGATCATCACCGGCATCGCACCGTCCGGGCTCACCACGCCGCAGCTCTCGGCATGGCTGCGGGACTGGATCGCCAGCAAGATCAAGAAGAACTGCGCGCTCATCCAGGAACTGAGCGCCTCGGGCAGCCCGGATCCGGTCGCGGAACTGCTGACCGACCGGAACATCGCCCTGTGAACGCCGTCGACTGGACGCGCCCAAAAGTGCTCGTCGCGCACACGAAGATGGCACCGAAGCTGGTGCCGTACATCGATCAGGAAGTCCGGACGCTGCATGCCGAGTCCATCGCCGACCTGCCCGAGGACGTGCGAGAAGGCGTAGACGTCCTGGTCGGCTACCAGTTCCCGCCCGGTGCTCTGGCACTGCTGCCGAATCTGCGGTGGCTGCATCTCACCGGCACCGGCACGGACCACCTGCCCGCTGCGGGTCCGGCGCCGGGGCTGCTGGTGACGGGTTCGGCGCGGGTGCCGGTGGAGCCCGTTGCCGAGTACGCCGTGTCCGCATTGCTCATGCTGCTCAAGGACTTCCCGGCGCTGTCCGAGCGTCCGCAGCAACGCCCTTGGTACACGTCGCAGGCATCGATGCTGCACGGTTCGACAGTACTCGTCGTGGGGGCGGGACGGATCGGGCAAGCCGTCGTGCGCAGGCTTGCCGCGCTGGGCGCCCAGTGCGTCGCGGTCACGCGGACCGGTGCGGTCCCCGTGGAGAACGCCGAACGGACCGTGGGCGTCGACGCTTTGATCGAGGCCGCCGCGAGTGCCGACCACGTCGTGTGCTGCCTTCCGGGCACCGCCGAGACGGCGAACCTCGTGGACAAGGACGTCCTGGCCGTGCTGCCTCCGCACGCGGTGCTGGTCAACGTCGGACGAGCATCCACGGTGGAGGACGCGGCGCTGCACGAGGCTTTGCGTTCGGGTGCGTTGCGCGGCGCCTTTCTCGACGTGCACCGGGTCGAACCGCTTCCGTCCGACGATCCCGCGTGGACGGTACCGAATCTCGTCGTCTCACCGCACCGCGCCTTCGCCTTCCCCGGAGAACCAGCCGCGGTCGGGCAGACGTTCCTGGACAACCTGGCGGACCTGCGCGCGGACCGGCTGCCGCGTGACGTCATTGCCGTCAACCGCGACGAATCGGATTCCTGACCAAGACGTCACCGCTCAACCACTACGTTCGGCACCGGCCCCAACCGGCGGCCGGGGTCAACGCGCCGATCCTTCACCGACCCCGGATCGGTGCACCGGATTCCCCCGAGGAGCCCCCGGCCTTGCCGGCCGGGAAGAACCGGACTCCTGCGCAGCAGGACCGGACTCGGTCGAATCGCCGCGAGGGCGATTCGGCATCCACCTCATGAGGCGAATGCGGGCCACAACGGTCATCGGGTGAGGGTGCCGTCCCCTGCCTCGGGGAGGGCGCCGTACCCCAGCAGCAGGGCACACGCGAACTCGGCAAGTCCCGCGCCAAGGTGCTCAAGGACATCAAGGACCGGCTGCCGCTGCACCGCTACGCCGGCATGCCCAGGTGCAAGAGGAAATTCGAGGGGCTCGCCCTTTCGCGGGTTTCCTGCGGGCCGCTATCCGCTGGTAGCGGGTCAGTTTCACGGCGCTCTTGGTCCCGTATTGCGGAGCGCTACCGGTCCAGGGCCTGTCCGGCGGATCTTTCCGTCTTGGCGAGGTGCGTGGTTCGCCCGCTGAGTGTGCCGACGAATCAATGCGACGAGCGACTGCGAAGCCACGTGCCGGAGCCGACGGCCGCCGGGCCGGCCGGGGAACCCACGTCAGAACGCGCGTAGCAGCCAGGTCAGTTCCAGCTCACGGGCAGTCAGACCGGCTGTCTCACGGAGCTGGTCGGCCTCGGCTCCGGGGGCAGTGCGCCGGCAAGAGTAAGGGCTGCTGCCGCGGTCTGCGGACGAGCGCCGAGGGATGCCCGCAGGTGGTATGACCGACGCAACAGGGTGATGCCCTGTTCCCGATCCCGTTCCAGGAGATGAGCGCCGATGTGGCGTGTGGCGTACGACTCCAGCAGCGCGTCACCTTGCTCGCGGGCCTGTCCCAGTGCCTGCTGGTAGGCCGGTCGCGCCGCAGCGCTGTCGCCGTCGATGTTGTCGGCGAGCACCCCGAGCCAGAACGTGGACCAACCGGCCAGTCGGGCGTCGGCCGTGGCAATGGTGAAGGCCTCACGGGCCTGCTGCAGGTCTTCGGGAAGTGGGCCCAGGCTGAACAGCAACCGGGTGTAGCGAACCTGTGCGCCCAAATATCCAGCGAGCACGGGGTCGTCCGGCGACAGCGCCCTGACCGCCTCCGCGGCCGCCGCGGCGCCGTCCAGCCGCCACCAGTAGCGGTCCACCAGGATCTCGGCCCGCTCCGCGAGCGCGTCGGTGGGCAGCACGGCGAGCGCCTCGTCCCACCGGCCCACGCGATGCAGCATTCGCGCGACTGCGGGTCCACGGTCCATCATGTAGGTGGCATCAGTGGTCATGGTGCCTACTCTTCAAGTGCGGGAGGTAGGTGGTCAAGTGCACTACGCCGACTACATCGGGAACCTGACCCGCCTCGCGGTCGAATTCGTCAACGGTGACGCCCCGAGCGAGCTGCGCCAGGAGATGTTCCGCCAGCACCGGATCGCAGAGCCGGACGCCGAGCGGCTCGCTGCTTTCCTGCCCGGGCTGCGCGATGCCGTCGAGGCCGCTTCCCACATTGGGCCGATCGACGCCGTAAACGCCCTGCTGGAACAGCACCCACCGCTGATCAGGGTCGACGACCATGACGGCGAAGGCTCTCCGCACCTGCACTTCGCTCCGAACGGCGAAGACGCCGTGCGCTGGCTCGGGCGAAGCTGTGCCGCCGCACTCGCGCACGTCGTCTCCGGTGACCCGGCCGTGACGATCGGCCGCTGCCGCGCCGCCGCCTGCGGACGCTACTACGTCGATGACTCCCGCAACCGCACCCGGCGGTTCTGCTCCAACGCCTGCGCCAGCCGGACCACCGTCGCCGCATACCGCGCGCGCCGCAAGGCCGTTGGCTGAGCGGAAGAGGCAGCCAGCCACGACCGCTCCGCCTGCCTCCTCGAATGGCCGACAGCCAGCAGCGACATCGCCGGAACGGCAAGGGAAGCCTTGCGCGCGTGAGCCCTTCGGTGTGCCGATCTGATGGCGGTGGGCGGCCAGTAGTCGGGCGAGGTGCTCCACGACGTTGCGTAGGACATCGAGCGTGACAACGTAGGTGACCAACTTGACACCTATGGTTGGTATGGACGTGATCTTGTGGAGAGACCTGTCCTACCAAGGCTTCACGGTTATGTACGGCGGGGGGAATGCGGCGTGGCCGGCTCAGAGTGCGATGAGGCCCGCGGCCGTCGGCTTGAACCCGCAGGCATCGAAGTAGAACGGCTGCAGGTCGTCCTCGAAGTCGACGTGCAGCCACTCGCATTGGGCCGTACGGGCATGTCGGGCGGCTTCGGCGACAAGGCCGACTCCGATCCCGGAGCGGCGGTGGCTCCCCCCAACCACGGTGTCCAGGATGAACGCATGGACGCCGCCGTCCCACGCGACGTTCACAAAGCCGACGAGGTCACCGTCGTGGCGTGCACAGACCCAACCCAGGCTGTGGCGGTGTACCCGGGACAGCCAATCGACATCCGAGGTCCGATGGTTGAATCCCACCGCATGCAGCGCGTTGACGGATGCGTTGTCGAAGTCGCCGCGCCACTCGTACATGATCGTCATGACGCGAGCGTAGACCGCCGCCCTCACCCCTGGTCCTCTTGGCTCGACGCCCAGGAGTCGCATCAAGGGCCAGTTCACCGCCCCGCGCTGCTTCACACCGGACGGCACCGACCATGCCGACCACAAGGAGCAGGGCAGCATGATGCGCCGCCACATCATCTGGCGGAACAAGCACACCGCCGATATTCGCTTGCGCACCCTGGTCACGCGGGTCAACGTCGCCTGACACCCGACGAAGGCAGAGAAGATGACCACGCAGTCCCACCACGTCGACTTCGAACTCGTCCAGGCTGCAGCGCACGTCGCTCGCACGCGCTGCCGGGGCGACAACCACACCATGGCAGCAGCTGCCCGCGCCCAGGACGGCCGGATCATCACCGCGGTGAACGCCTACCACTTCACGGGAGGCCCCTGCGCTGAGCTGGTCCTTGTCGGCGCAGCAGCCGCGCAGGGCGCCTACGAGCTGGACACCGTCGTCGCCGTGGGCGACCGCGACCGCGGGGTTGTTCCCCCGTGCGGCCGGTGCCGTCAGGTGCTCATCGACTACTTCCCCGCCCTCAAGGTCATCGTCGGCAAAGGCGACCGCACCCGAACGGTCCCTATCACCGACTTGCTGCCCGAAAGCTACATCTGGGCCGACCACCAACTCGAGGCCGAGTAGACCGCACACTCAACAGGGCTGACACCGCCAGCCAGCCAAGAGGGCGAACGTGTCTGATGTGGCACTACCCGGCACGAGGGACGGGACCGTCGGCGGATGCACGCCTCGGCACGCACCCGCCGACGGTCCTGGCCGGGAAGGTGTCAGGGCATCAGCGCGTACTGGTCTGCGGGCACGTGGGAAGTGCCGTCGGCGCGGCCTGCGCCGAACGCAGGGGACGGAAGTAGTGGGTGACCGCCCAGACGCCGATGCGGCTGCCGGCCTGGCACCCGGCCACATCCGCGGAGCGGAAGTGGTTCCCGGCCCAGACGCGGGCGTTGATCATGTCCTCGTTGAGCCGGTCTGCGTATTCGTAGTGCCGTGTGGTGCCCGTGGCCTCGGAGAAGAGGGTGAGGTCGAGGCGCATGGTGCGGAGGAGCCCGCTCAGGGTCTGGGTCACGGCGCCGGCGACCGCGGCATGGCCGCTGATGTAGTCAGGGTGCGGTGGCGTGACGAGCAGCGGCTGCCACTGCGGGTCGGCCGGGGTCGCGGGGTTGCCGTCGGTGTCAGCCAGCTGGATGGCAGTCATCGGCCTCCAGCGTCCGTAGTGGAGTTTGGCGTCCCAGGCAGCGACGACGGCGTCGGTGGCCGAGGTGTTCGCCGCGGCGAACAGCCGTGCCGTCTCAGCGATACCCAGGTGGTGCCGAGCCGTGTAGTCCCGAAGCGCCCCCTGGATCTGCACGCCCAGATTGCCCCGAAGAACAGGGCGGTCTCGGTCTGGAACGCGGTGCGGGGCGACCCGGTCTTCGCCCCCCATGGTCCTCACCTCGTTCACGTCCCGGGCATAGCGGGCCGAGGACAGCGCGGGTGGGGCTCCGGGACGGAACTGGGCCGGGGCGGCGAGCATCATCGGGCGCAGTCTGCCGAGCCAGGGGTCGATGAAGGGCTGGTAGCTGGGCGGGGTGGGCCGCCAGACGCCGGGCGCCGGCTGGGCGGTGAACTGCACTGGTGCACCCCGGCCGTCGCCTTCGCGCAGGTCGATGAGGTGCTCGGCGGCCCGCTCCCCGAAGGCCACGCCCTGCGTCTTGGCGCTGCTCGCGGGGATCCTGGCGAGGGATTCGGCGTAGGCGGCGTCGAGCGGCGCCTGGGAGGCGGGGAAATAGGTGACCAGTACGCGGTGGGCCGCGGCCGCGGCTGCCGCCTCGGGCGACGCGGTGGAGGGGCCACGCACCTGCCACTTGTAGGGGGCGTAGTCGCCCTGGATGCCCACCACGGCGTTGTAGACGGCAGCCGAGACGAACCCGTGCCAGATGATCACCTGGCCCGAGGGGCGGGTGGCGCCGAGGTTGGTGCCGATGGTGTCGGTGGCGATCGTGTTCCATTCACGGATCACATCGGGGTCCGCCGCAGGCGGCGCGTGGCTGCCGGCGGTGGCCGGGGGGCCGTTCAGGACTGTAACGAGCAGAAGGAGAAGTGACATGACGGCGCCTACGGCAGCCGGTCTGCCCGGAGTGGAGGCATGCATAACCGACACAACCGTCACACGGCCGGAGGGCCACGCAGATGCGGTTCCCCGGTGCTGACGCCGCCGGGGCGCAAACCGGGCGCCAACAGCGTGGCCCGTGGCGGCCCCCCGATGAGCGACCCGACGCCCCTGCCTGCATCCGGGCCCAACTCGCACGGCAACGCCGGTTGTAGCTGGCGGGACCTGCCCCTTCAGCAGCAGATCGAAATCGCCGCCTGGGAGGCAGCCAGCCGGATGACGAGGCCTCAGGAGCCGCGGCGGGGAGCTACTGAGCGTCAGCGGGAGATGAGCTGCTGACCGCCGTCGATGTCGTACGTTCCGCCGGTGAGCGCCTCGTTCCACATGAGGTGGACGGCCAGTGCGGCGACGTCGGCCGGGCCGACGACCCGTCGGATGGGCAGCGTGGCGCGCAGCTCCTCGCGCCGGGCATCCAGCTGATCGCCGAGCAGCGAGGCGGACAAGGGCGTATCGACGAATCCGGCGGCGATGACGTTGACGCGGATGGGTGCCAATTCCAGCGCCAAGTTGGCGATGAGCGCGGGCGTAGCGGCGGTGAGGGCGGACGTGACGGCCATTCCGACACCGGGCCGGCGGGCTCCGGTGCCCCCCATGAACAGCAGCGTGCCTCCGGCCCGTACCTTGTCACGGCTGTAGAGGGCGACCCCGAGCGTCGTGGCGAAGCGCTCGTCGATCGCACGCCGGGCGGCGGCGAGGTCCATGTCCGCCAAGGGCATGTAGGCCGGGCCGCCGGCCGTGACCATCACATGGTCGACCGGGCCGGGCAGTTCCCGGAAGAACTGCTCAAGGCGGTCGGTGTCGGTCGCGTCCAGCGCCGCTGTGCTCAGCGGTTGGAGTTCGAGCGCGGCCTGCCGCAACCGTTCGGGATCACGGCCGGCCAGGACCACCTGGCCGCCCTCCGCGCGCACCTGGCGGGCGGTCTCGAGTCCGATGCCCGCGCTGCCACCGATGAGCACGACGGTCTGACCGGCAAGGACGGGACGGCGACCGGCACCGGATTCGCCGGGTACGGCGGTCACGACCGAGCGCCTCGGCTGAGAACGATCACGTCACAGGCATCGTCCTGTGTGCCGCACGTCATCCGTACCTCCCGGGTATCAGCCCTTGCTCCCAGTGTCGTCCCTCGGGCTTCCCACCGCCCGCCGGGCACCTACCGCCGCCCACGAGGACGACCGGCCGGCACCGCGCGGCTCGTGTCGCGAACACACGGTGTCGCGGGGGCGCTTTCCGGCCTCGCCGCAGCGGGGGCTGTGGGTCTGGCGGCAGTCCAGGCGCCCGTGTCCTGCCTGGTGGACTGGGCCTGGTGTCTCGTGAGCCGCGGGAAGCCGGGGCGCCCTGCTCCGAACAGGGGTACGTCGCCAGGCGTGAGGTCGGCTCGGACCCCCAGGAAACGCAAGGCGTGGGTGGAATCCGGTGCGAGGAATGGAGCCGGAATGATCGTAACCATTACTCACGGCGCCTACCGTGGTACCGGTCTCCTGATCCCGCACCGCCGTCCCGCCGGCGGCGAGCTCTGGGGTGGGAAGCGAGAGCACAACCGTTCTCACAAGCAAGTCCGAGCCCGCGTTGAGCATGTCTTCGCCTGGATGAAGACCTGGAAGATCTTGCGCGACTACGGGCTCAAGGGAGATGGCGTGCACGATGCTGTCCTCGGGATCGCCCGACTTCACAACCTCGTCCAGGCGGGTTGCACATTGAGACTCTCCGAGGCGTCCAAGCCCTCGCAGGGATCACTTGCGTGATAGCCCTCACTCACTGCTCGAACCGGGCACGTAGTGCGCGAGGTAGGCAAGGAGCTCCGGATCGAGCTCGATGGCCCGCTTCTTGTCGTGGATCGCGAGTACCAGCCTCGCCTCAGCCAGGAACCGGTAGGCGAAGATCTCAACGCTCGGGGCGGTCCAGAAGATCTCGCGGCGCGGTAGGACGATCTCGTGGGCGGGTCCGTACCTGAGCTCTGGTTCCAGGGTGAAATCCCAATCGGAGCAGACGATGCCGGACTGCCCGCTGTGGTGCAGGTAGAGGTACCACATGATGCAGCTTTGCTGATCGCGGAAGAAGAGCACCATGCGGTCGGCCGGATCGACAGGGCTGGGCAGTGGGCCGGTCACATCAGTCCAGGAACCACCGCCCACGCGGTCAAGGCAGCGGTGCAGGTTGGCTCGGGTGATCAACGCCACGAAGTCCGCGGGCAGTGAGAGACCGTCTCTCGCCAGATCGGCTGCGATCGGCTCCGTCACGGCCGTGCGGTAGTCGAGCGGATCACCGACTTCGCCGAACCAGGCGAAGTCGCCGACGAAGGACTCCTCGTCCAACGGCGGAACCGTCTCAAGGGGATATGCCTGGAACCATGCGAAGGTACGCCCTTGTTCGTCGTACGGCCGGTAGGGTCCGATCCCATGCCCGGCCCAGAACGCCGGAAGGCACACCGCCTCAGGGCCATCGCCGATCTGTCGGAATCCATCTTCGGCGGGCGCATTCGCAGGGGAACCCGCAAGAACGCGCGTCTCCGGCCCCGTCGGCGTCTGCGGTAGCCGGATGTCCAGTCGGCCGAGTTCGTCTACTGGCTGGACGTGACCGGCGTCGTCCTCGGGACGGGGCTGGGGCACGGCCGGGACGCTCACTCGGAAGCCGTCACGTCGCTCCTTGGGCCACCGCGCGTCGATGGCGAGGGCCGCGGCCGTGCAGTCAGGGCATTCATCGCTGTATGCGCCGCCCCACATGCCGAACTGCGAGCCGGTCATGTCCGGCTTCTCGATCCCGCAGAGCGTCTTGTGGAAGTAGCCATATGCGTGCCGGCCGGCGTCCGGCAGCATGTCCGTCCATGCCGCTTCCCACCGGATGTCCCAGGGACAGTGTCCGGGGCGGCTGATCTCATAGTCCGGAGTCCCGATCTGGGTCACCGCATAGCACCATGTGCAAATCCAGAGCTCACGACACCACCGCGACGGCGGACGATCCCACTTCGTCATCTCGTGATCGCAGACGTCACAGTGCATGGTGAAATCCTGTCATGCCCTGACCGATCGCCGGCCTACGCCCCGGACGGAACTCGCGACCGAGTAATTGTCAAGAGTTGTGGATCAGCGGGGTTACTCAGGCTGCAGTGACTTCGTGGCGTTCGACGAGGTGACCGTTGTTGAAGCGGGCGCCGTTGCGGACGAGGGCGACAAGGTGGGGTGCGGTGATCGCGCGCCAGCGGGCCTGGGCGGACTCGACGAGTTTGAACACCATCGCCAGGGCCGCGCCCGGGCTGCCAGCCCCGCGGGTGACTTTGGTCCTCAACTTCACGGTGCTGAATGTGCTCTCGATGGGGAGGTGTATGTGACCGTGTAGTCCTCCACCGGCGTGGCCATGTCCGCGGCGTACTCGGCGCGTGCCTGGCGGTCTTCCTCGGTGATGTCGGGGTGGAGGGGGGGCGTCTGGGGTGCGGGCCAGAGTTGGACGAGGTGGCGTTCTCCGTGGTCGCCGATGCCGGGTTCGGGGTCGTCGGCGTGGCAGTACAGGCGCATCCGCATCCAGTCGTAGCTGTCAGAGGAGGACGGGGCCTCGAGGGCAGGTTCCTCGTCCGGCCACGCGTCCAGGATGTCGCCTTGTTCGAGGGTGGCGAGGTAGAGGGTGGGGAGGTCGGTGCGCAGGCTGAGTTCCTCCGCGGGCTCCCATTCGCCGCCCGTCTCGGGTGCCGGTGGGGTGTCGTGGACCTCGATGGTGATTTGGAGAGGGCCTGTGTCGGTGGTGGTCAGGACGACGGCGTTGGCGTCGGTGGCCGGGCCGCAGCGCCAGCCGAAGGGCATCTCGGAGGGGTATGCGTAGTCGTCGGTGAAGCCGATGAGGTAGCCGTTTTCGCCGAGCTCGACGGTGAACGACGATGCGCTGACCAGCATGGGGAGGGAGCCTCCTTGAACGGGGCAGGGTGCCCCCTCCCGGGCGAAGCGGGAGGGGGCACCCTGTCTGACTTGGCGGGGAGTGTAGTCGCGGCTCAGGCGATCACATAGAACGGATCGCCGTCCATGACGTGCATCTGGCCGCGCCATGCGGTGATACGTCCGCCCTGGGACTTGTTCTCCTGGGTCTTGACCCAGGTGATCTCCCGCTGGTTGGCAGGAAGGTGAGTGCCACCCTCTTTGGTGGAAGCGAAGGGGTACTCGTCGCACGAGGTGCGGCCGGCGCGCCGCATGTCCGGCGGTGCGGTCCGCGGGCACACCGCGGTCCTGTTGGCGTTCTCCTGCGTCTTGTTGATCACCCAGTGCAGGGGCTTGCCGCCGTTGGGGTCGCCGTAGTGGCCGCCGCGGGCGCGGAGCTTGCGTATTCCTTCGTCGATGCGCGCTAGGCCGACCATGCTCACGCCGGTGGGTACTTGGGGTATCGCGCAGCCGGAGCGGTTGGTTCGGGTGCTGCCGTAGTAGTTGTCGCACCGGTACACGGCGGAGGCGTAGGAGACGCTGCCCGGGCTGTAGCCGGCTTTGGTGAAGGTGTAGTTGTAGGTGGTCTTCGCCTTGGGCTTGATCTTCTTCGGGGCGATGGTGGTCGTGTAGCCGACGGTGCCGCTCGCCGCGCTGTCGAGGGTATGACCCTGCTGGAAGTGAACGGCGGCCCTGGTACCGCCTCCGGAGGCGGCGGCGAGATTGACGGCAACGCCCCTGCCTTGGCCGGTGGTCCTCGCCTTGGAGATGCTGAACTTCTCACTCCAGTTGGCGGAGTTGGTCTTCAGGGTCATCTGGTGCTTCACGTCGAAGTCGGCGGTGCCCTCGATGACCGGACGCCCATTGACGACCTTGACGACGTCGAGATGGACGGTGACCCACTCGCACTCGCTAAAGCGGTTCACGGTGATGCGGTTGATGGTGCAGGTCGCATTGACGGCCGGGCCGGCGAGCGCGCCCGCCGGGTGCCGGGGCGAGCCGACGGTGACGCGCAGCATTCCGTCACTCGGCTGGTCCGCCAAAGCTGACGGCGCAGCGACCGTGACGAGCAGACCCAGCCCCACAGCCCCCGTGGTGAGAAGCTTTCGCACTGTCAAGTTATTCCCCCTGTGTTGGTCGCAGACGACGGGGGCACAACGGTCAACTCTCTTGCTCCCCCGTCGCGTTGGCCGCCATCCAAACACGGGGAGCGCACAGATGGCACACCAATTCGACTGTTTTCAGCCGTAGATGAGCGGTGTCACGCGGGCAAGGCCGAAGTCAGCAGGCCAGGTCGGGTCCTGCTGCGCCTCCGGGTCGAGGAGCACTCTGACTCGGTCGCAGGCCTCCGCCGGGCGCCAACCGTCACCGACTCCGGCACTGGAGCCCGCCCGCGCAGGGCAGGACGCCGGATTGTCGGATGGGTGCGGATCCTTCTGAGGGAAGGTTGTTGATCAAGTGCTGGGTTGGTTGTGGTGCTGGTCGGGGTAGGTGCGCTGATGCTCGCGGGTGTGGTGGTAGGCGAGGTAGGTGTCGAGGTCGCCGTTGGCGTGGACAGCGCGGAGTTTGAGGACGGCTTCGGCGCTGGCGAGGCCCCAGCGGGCTCCGGTGATGTCGAGGCGGTCGCCCACGAGGTGCCGGCACGCGCCTTCGACCGATCCGGTTGCGATGGGCCAGCCCTTGTCCAGTGCGGTGTCGTAGCGGAGCTGGTCGAGGTGGCCGGACAGGTAGCGCACGCAGGTGTCGACGCTGTCCCGTTTCGCCCCGGTGAGCTGTTCCTTCTCGGCGCGGGCGGTCATCTCGCCGGCGACGCGGGCGGCGTGTCCGTGCAGGATCGCGGTGAGTGTCTCGGCGGCGAAAGTCTCGGCCTCCAGGCTGCCGACAGGATGGAAGGCGTGCGCGGCCGTCCACGCGTACTCGGCGACATGGACGAAGTCGATCAAGATGTGGATCTTGGCGTTGCGGCGCTGTGCTTCGGCTTCGACGAGGTCGAGTTGGTGGCGGGCGCCGTCGACGAGGACGAGCCAGGGCCGGTGATGGCCCGGGTCACGGTCGTTGGCCTGGGTGAATGCCTCGGCGATCACGTCGTCGGGGTCGTGGATCAGGGAGGCGGTGCACCACCGGTTGACCGCTTTCGGGCCGGGCCGCACCGTCCGCAGGCGGGTACGGCCGCCGGGTGGGTGGACGATGTCGTGCGGACGGCGCTGGGCGGGGTGGGTGTCGTGGACGCAGGCGATGGTCGCCATGCGTTTCCGGTTCGGTTTCTCGCCCGGTGCGAGCCGCGCCTGCCTGCCCTGCCGCTTCTTTGCCTCGGCCGCGCGGCGGGTGGCCTCGCGCAACGCTTCGGGCCGCATCACCACCCCCTTCTGGTCGACCTGGATGACCAGCGGCATGTCGGCCGTGCACGGGGAGGCGATCTTGTGGTGGTAGAAGGCGTCGATGTCGCCGGCGGCCTCGACGGTCAGGCTCTCGGCCCGGCGTTTGCCCAGTACCGGCCCGCACCGGTCGGTGATCGCCGCGACGGCCTGCGCGTAGGAACCACGGACCGCCTCGCGCACGGCGAGGCGTTTGACGCCGTGGCTGTGCCGGCCGCGTGGCAGCGACAACTGGGCGTCGGCCGGGTGCACGTTCGACAGGCCCCGGCTCCGCCAGGCGCACCGCGTCACACTCACCGTGCCGAACAAGCAGGTCAGCTGCCGGGCATGCCCCCTCTCGCGGTACGGCCGCACCTCGCGGTCCGGACCGAAGACCGCCCGAGGCGGCGGCGCCTGCTCTTCACGGGCCGCCCGCAGGTCGAGGTGGTCCTGGAAGAACCGGCGCAGGATCTCCCGGCCATCGGTCTCGATCAGCTGTTCCACCGCGGCATGGTCCAACTCGGCGGTCTCGGGTGCCGACAGCCGTGCTGCCAGCGACTCCACCGCTTCCATCGAGCAGGCAAACGGGTCAGGGACATCGTGGGTGTCGTAGCGTTCCATCCGGGCTCTTCTTCCGGCCGTCGTTCCTGGTTGGCACCTACGACGGTAGGAAGAAGAGCCCCTTGACCACCGGGAGTTGGCTCACCGCACCGAACCGGTCGCCGTCCTTCCGGCCGACGCGGTGAACAGTGCGGGTGTCTGTTCGTCCAGCCAGCCCCGCTCGACCAGCCGCTTCAGTTTCGACCGCGTCCCCTCGATCTTCGACGTCTGCGCGGGCAGGCCGATCCTCGGCACGACCTGCTTCGCCTGCACCGGCTCGGGCCCGTCGTCGATCACGCCCACGATGTCGCGGTAGACCGCAGGGAGATCCGCGCTGCTCATCCCCTCCCGCCACACGGTCACCGTCTGCGCTCCCACCACCCGGCCCCCGCCCACCGGCTCGACCGCGTCCACGGCCACTCCCTCAGCCGCGAGTTCCTCCAGCGTCTCCCGCGTCACGGTCAACCGTTCCAGCCGGTCCCGCTCAGCCTCCAACCGCACGGTCAACACGGCGATCTCCCGCTCGAGTTCCTCCACCCGGGACCGCACCGCCGCCTGCCGAGCCTCCAGTTCCCCGATCAACGAGCCCATCCGGCACCGCCTCCTCTACCCGCACGGTAGAGACGACAACACCCCACCCACACCCAGATCAGCAAAACCCCAGTTCAACCGTCCCCCGAGAGGATCCGCACCCTTGTCGGATTCCGGCGATCGCCATTCACCTCGACAACTCGGCGGCCCACTTCTTCGCCGGACCCCCAGGACTGCGGCCGTTGTCGTGAAAGTTTCGGTTTGATGGGTGACCGGGGGGGGCTCGGGCAGCCGGGCGCTCGGTGACCTCAGGTTGGGACGGGTTCCCAATGGCAACCAGCACGTGGCGGCCGAACCCCAGGAACCGATCCTGCAGATCGGAGTCCGCTTTGCCGTCCCCCGGACCCCCGCAGAACCGGTTTCGCCCGACGATCTACGCGGGGATGAGGACGGTAAGCCATTCCGCTTCACGCGGTCGGTACCCGTAACGGTCCCTCAGCCCCGAGACGATCGCCGGGACGTGGTCGGCTCCGTAGACGACGGCCACGCGGATCGACTCGTCGCTGCGTTCCGCGTGGATCTCGCCGAGCGCGTCGAGCAACCGCTGGTCGCGCCGACCCATCATCGCCTGCCCCACAGGATCGTCAGCCATCATCTCCGCCCGCAGCGTCGACGGAAGATCCTCGACTACCTGGTCCTCATCGAGGAAGGCGCGCGGACCACGCAGCGCGAACACCAGGCCCATCACGGGAGCCGCGACCATGAGCAACAGGTACATCCACCGCGGCAGCGCCTTCAGGTCCGCGATCGCCTCGGCGGCGGTCACGTCCGGGTTGATGACCGGCACGTCCTTGGGAAGCAGCAGCTCCTCACGCTGCTCCTGTAGTCCGTTACGCCGCCGGCGTGGGGCGAACCGATACGCGAGCGTGAGGGCACTTACCCCGACCGACTTCCCTCGAATTCCCTCCATGACTATGAGGTCGCATTCCCTGAGCCTGATGCGAACCTGAGAGTAGAACGTCGGCGAAGCCACGTGCACCATCGGGAAGATCACGAATTCGAGTGGCGTCCCTCTCCGCCTCATGGTGATCACAGCGGATCGAACGGCAAAGCCGGTCACCTCGATAATCTGCATGATTCTCCCCGCGAACCTCGCCCGGTTTCCCTTCCACCCGTATTCGGACACGAGCCCACCCAGAGCCACGGTTCCCTCCCGGCGCAAGCCGTGCCACCCGGCAATGGGCATCGAGTACAAGTTCCGCCAGCCTTCGCCGGCAGCAGCGGCTGGCTGCGGCATCCTGGGCGCCAGGTGAGGCCTTCGCGCTGAATAATCGGGACGTCTACGCGAATACGTCCGGTTTCCACAAGCCACTGGTGCATGACGGCGACCTGTACCAGCAGCCGTCCCCGGCGATGAGCTCGCCGCGAACCGTGCGGGTGTCCTGATGGATCAGCAGGCCGGCAGCATCCTGCAGCTACTGCCGGCCGCGGCGGGCACCGCACTTGATGCAGGTCGCTGCCGGCGGGGGCCTGGGCGAAATGCCGGCGAGACGCTGCAGGTACCGGCGGGCCGCTTCGCCCTCGACCGTGCGGAGGTGCCGCCCGCGCCTGCCATAGGAGCAGGGCGGCGTGCTCCTCGGCCACTACATCATCATGAGGAACAGCCACGCCGCCTACGCGGGGTATTCAACAGGGCGAACGGCCCGGTGCCGCCTATGCCCCGGAGATGCGGCGGCCGCCTCGGCGGTCGGAGCCGCGGCCGCCGCTGCCGGCACCGCCCGTGGCGCCGCCGGTCGCCGCGCGGCGGCCGGATGGACGGCCCGCCTTCCCGATGGCAGCGCCGGTCCCCGCACCGGCTCCGGCCGGGCGGTCGGCGCTGCGGCCGCCCGCGCCGGCGGCACCGCCCGCGGCCTTGCCGCCTGCCGCCCGGCGGGCAGAGCTGCGTCCGCCGGTTGCGGAGGTGCCACCCGTCGCTGCTGCTCCGGCTGCGGCCCGGCGGCCGGAGCTCCGCCCTCCCGTCGCGGGGGTCGTACCTGTTGCCGCCCCCGCTCCGCCGCCGTTGCGACGGCGGCCGCCGGACCGCTTGCCGGTCTCGGTGCCGGTCTTCCGGGCCGGGCGGGACGGGGACGTCGTCGGTGTCGCCGGCTGGCGGACCTCGATGGTGACGGGCACGCCGGAAGGCTCGCGGGCGCCGGTGATGGTGGCCAGTTCCACGTCGCTGGAGGTGATGCGGGCCGTCCGGGGGCGGATGCCCGCGTCCGACATGAGCCGGGTGACGTCGCGCTTCTGGTCGGGCAGGACCAGCGTGACCACACTGCCGGAGCCGCCGGCGCGGGCCGTGCGGCCACCCCGGTGGAGGTAGTCCTTGTGGTCGGTGGGGGGATCGACGTTCACGACGAGGTCGAGGTTGTCGATGTGTATGCCCCGGGCCGCGACGTTCGTCGCCACCAGCGCGGTGACCTGGCCGTTCTTGAACTGTTCCAGGGTGCGGTTGCGCTGCGGCTGGGAGCGGCCTCCGTGCAGTGCCGCCGCGCGGACCCCGACGGCCAGGAGCCGCTTGGTGAGCCGGTCGGCGGACCTCTTGGTGTCGAGGAAGAGGATGACCCGGCCGTCACGGGCGGCGATGCGCGCGGTGACGGCCTTCTTGTCGGTCTCGTCCAGGACGTGGAGCACGTGGTGCTCCATGGTGGTCACCGCTCCTGCGGACGGGTCCACGGAGTGCACCACGGGGTCGGTCAAGAACCGCTGCACCAGGCGGTCGATGTTGCTGTCCAGGGTGGCCGAGAAGAGCATGCGCTGTCCGTCGGGCCGCACCTGCTGGATCAGCTTGGTGATCTGCGGCAGGAAGCCCATGTCGGTCATCTGGTCGGCTTCGTCCAGCACCGTGATGCGCACGCTGTCGAGCACGCAGTCCCCGCGTTCCACGAGGTCGTTGAGCCTGCCGGGACTCGCCACGAGCACCTCGGCGCCCCGCCGGAGCGCAGCGGCCTGCTTGGTGATGGACAAACCGCCGACCACGGTGGTCAGCCGGAGGTTCACCGCCGTCGCGTAGGGGGTCAGCGCGTCCGCCACCTGCTGGGCGAGTTCACGGGTCGGAACCAGCACCAGGGCCAGGGGCGCCTTGGGCTCAGCGCGCAGTCCGGCCGTGCGGGCCAGGAGCGCAAGCCCGAACGCCAGGGTCTTGCCGGAGCCGGTACGTCCCCGTCCCAGCAGGTCACGGCCGGCAAGTGAGTTGGGCAGGGTGGCGGCCTGGATGGGGAAGGGCGTGGTCACGCCCTGCGCAGTGAGGGTCTTCAGCAGTCCCGCGGGCATGTCCAGATCGGCGAAGTCCGCGACGGCGGGAAGGGCGGGTGTCGTGCTTTCCGGCAGCCGGAACTCCCTTGGCGACGTCGCGGAGGGTGAGGGTGACGAGGCGCGCCGATTCGGCTTCTGGGGCCTGCGGGACATGCGGTTGCTTACCTTCCTGGAAACAGCACAACCGGGGCCTGCACCATGAAGGTGCGGACCCCGGTGAGCGGATATGCGCCGGGTGATCAGGCGGGGATGATGTTCTCCGCCTGCGGGCCCTTCTGGCCCTGCGTGACGTCGAAGGAGACCCGCTGGCCCTCCTGGAGCTCACGGAACCCCTGGGTCGCGATGTTCGAGTAGTGGGCGAAGACGTCGGGGCCGCCGCCGTCCTGCTGGATGAAGCCAAAACCCTTTTCGGCGTTGAACCACTTCACGGTTCCCTGTGCCATGACTTTCCTCTTCTGTAGGCAGAGGCCCCATCCGGAGGTGCCGGAAAACAAAATATGCGCCTGAAGGAGAAACATTCCCGTCAGGCGCACATAGGTTCATGGGTACCACAACTGCAACTCGGAAACCGTAGCACAGCCGGGCCGCCCGTGGTGGATCAACACGGCACGCGCCGGACTCCGCTCACAGCCTGGGCTGCCCAACTGCGCCTGATGACAGACGTGACCGTGGCTGCCGAGGCAGTGGAGGAAGCCAAGCGGACCGGGCTGGGGCCTGTCAGGCGGATCTTGTGGCCGCCGTGGTCTCGGGTCGTTGGCATGGCCACGGGGCGGGGGAGATCTGACGACGCAGAGTGGGTTCGGCTCAGACCACATCTGCCGAAACCCGTGCAGCGTGGCGGCCGTTGGGTCAGGCACCGCAGGCCCATCAACGGGATGTTGTACCGGCTGCGCACCGGAACGCCAGGGCGGGACCTTCCTGCGCGTTTCGGTCCGTGGAAGACCGTGTACGAGCGGGACGGACGCTGGTCGGCAGCCAACACGTGGGACAAGATCTTCGCGGCCGTCCTGGCCGACGCCGACGCTGAAGGCCGGATCGACTGGTCGATGGTGAGCTTCGACTCGACCACCTGCCGGGGCCCACCAGCACGCCTCCGCGGCCCGCAGGAGCGTTCCGCGAGCGTCGGGAAACGACGCGCACCCCGGCAGCACCGCCCCCACGAGGGACTCGGATGCTCGCGGGGCGGCCCGACCTACAAGATCCATGACGTCGGTGAAGGAGGCCCCGCCTACTGGCCCTGCTGGTCACCCCGGGCCAGTGCGGCGATGCCCCACAGCTCATCCCGATCATGGAACGCATCCGCGTCGGCCAGCCGGGCGGCAGACACCCGCGCACCCGGCCCGACCACCTCGGCGGCGATAAGGCGTACTCGTCCCTCCGCAACCGCCGCTACCTGCGACGACACCAGAACGAGCACACCATCCCCGAGCCGAAGAACCAGCGAGCCGGCCGGCAAATCCGCGGCAGTCAGGGCGGCCGACCGTCGGCGTCGACAAGACGATCTGCAAGGAACGAAAGCCTCGGTCCGACTCTCGCTCCGCTCGTGACCCGCGACTGGCTAGTCGTCCGAGCCCGCAGCCGGCGGCGGTACCTCGACGACGAAGAACAGGAAGCAGGTCTTGATCGAAAGGTTCTGGAAGTCGTCGGGGAACAGCTCGCGGGCGGCCGGGTCGGGCTGCGGCTCGCTGATGACGGAAACGCGGAAGCCGGCGGTGGTGAAGGCATCGATCATCGCGTGCAACGGCTTGCGCCAGAACCTCATCGGGAAGGACTGCCCGTTGAACGTCCAGTCGAAGGTATAGCTGGTGGTCGCGAAGTAGTCGGGCCGAGGATCCGTGATCGTGTAGGCCACGAAAGGGTGGTCCAGCGACGCGATCAGCCGACCACCGGGCCTGAGCACGCGCCGTATCTCGGCCAGCGTCGGCCCCCAGTCCTCCAGGTAGTGCAGCACCAGCGACGCGACCACGTCGTCGAACGCACCGTCGGCGAACGGCAAAGGGGCGCTCAGGTCGACCACGTGCAGGGCCGCGTCCTCGCCCAGCCGCCGCCTGGCCAGCGCCAGCATCCCGGCGCTGGCGTCGATGCCGGTGACGGCAGCACCGCGGTCGCGCAGTGCAGCGGACAGGGGGCCTGAACCGCAGCCGGCGTCCAGGATCCGACGGCCGGCCACGTCTCCGGCGAGAGCCAGCATCGCGGGCCGCTCGTAGTACGCGTTCAGGAGGTTGTTCTCGTTCTCCGCCGAGTACGCCTCGGCGAAAGTGTCGTAGTCATTGACCTGGGCACCATCTGCAGACGGGGCGAGACTCTCGGGCACGTCGGTTACGCGTTCCATCGTCGCAGCCTAGTAGTCACATGATCCGCCGGACAGAACCCAGGTGTGACTCGGGCCGGACGGCACTCCCCCACCGGCCCCACTGGGAAGTTGGGCTCGTCGACCACCCGGCGCGGCGGTCGCTGCGAGCACACACGGTGCCCGCGAGTCCGAACGCCAGGAGTGTCCCGGGCAGAGCGGACACCTCGTCACGCAAGGTGACGTGCACCGCCAGCGGGGTCGACCGACAGGGTGGTAAATGCGCCCCACCACACCGCGCACCACGGGAACAAGGCGGGACGGCTGATAACTTCGCTGGCTACCGGAGGCCCCCGGGACGCCTGGCTCCCAGGCAGGGCCACCCCTACCCGCGGAGGCTGCGATGACAGACGGAAAGGATGAACCGGACAGGGCAACCACTCCCCCGTTCAGACGAAGGAGCCTCCTGGCATCGGCCGCCCTGGCCGCCGCCGCACCCGTCTCCGCATCCGAACCCGCCAAAGCCACAGGACAAACAAGCAGCCCACCCACCGCCCCAGGTCACGGATCCGTGGCACGCCTGCTCGCCGTCCCCCAGCACACCCGCGGCACCCACTGGCTCAAAACCGCACTCCAGATCGCCGTGGAACTCGAACTGGCCACCATCCCCCCGTACCTGTGCGGCTGGTGGTCCATCAAAGACCGCGCCTGCGAGACCGCACGACTCATCCGACGCATCGTCGGCGACGAGATGTACCACCTCGGCCTGGTCTGCAACCTCCTGGTCGCCCTAGGCGGCCGACCCCACATCAAAAAAGCCGCACCCACCTACCCCGGACCCCTGCCCGGCGGAGTACGCACCGGAGTCAACGTCTACCTCTCCGGCCTCACCAAACCCTTCGTACACGACGTCATGATGGCCATCGAAGCCCCCGAAACACCCCTCACCCGCACCGCGGACACCTCACCCAGCGTCGGCGCCTTCTACACCGACCTCCTCAAAACATTCCACACCACAGCCCCCAAACTCTCCACCCGGGGACAACTGTCCGCACACATCGGCTCCGACGTCCTCAAACCGATCGCCACCCTCAACGACGTCGAACGCTCCATCGAAATCATCAAAGAACAAGGCGAAGGCACCGACGGCTCCCCAGACGACGCCTTCGACCACAACCACCCCGCCCACTACTACGCCTTCGCCGAGATCTACCACGGCCAACAACTACGCAACACCCGAGGCAGCTGGCAATTCACCGGCACCCCCGTCCCCTTCCCCACCACACGCCCCATGGCCACCGTCCCCGCCGGCGGATGGCACCACCCCCCCAAACCAGTCCACCAACTCCTCACCCAATTCGACACCACCTACACCACCGTCCTCGACACCCTCGACATGGCCTGGACCGACGGCACCCCCCACACCCTCGACACAGCCATCCGCGCCATGCACCGCCTACAAACCCCCGCCGTAGAACTCATGGAAACCCCCATCCCCCACACCCACCACACCTACGGCCCCCAATTCCACACCACCTGAGAACTCATAACAGAATGGAACGAAGATGGGGTCAGCCGGGCGGCGGTCACTCGACGCCGTTGCCACCCCTCTCTGCCAAAGTAGACCGAGTCAGGCAGACTGCATGATTCATTGAGTCGAGGGCGGAGAAGGAGTAGTGCCCAGGTGGCCAGCACCAACGACCACGGGACCCCTGATCCGCAGGTAGCAGCCCGTTCCGCCGGCCCGCGCCGGTACACAGCGGAGTACAAGGCGAGGATCCTCGCGGAGTACGAGACGCTGGACAAGAAGGGCAAGGGTACTCTGCTGCGGCGAGAAGGCCTGTACTCGTCGCTGATCACGACGTGGCGGCAGCAGCGGGACAAGGGTGCCCTGGACGCGCTCGCCGCCCCGGCCGGGAGGCCGAAGGCGGACCCGAGGGACAAGGAGATCGAGAAGCTCAAGGCGGAGAAGGCCCGGCTGGAGGCCGATCTGGCCAAGGCCCGCACCGTCATCGAGGTGCAGGGAAAACTCTCCGCGCTGCTCGACCAGTTCGCCACGGACAGCGCCCCGACCCGGCACGGCGAGAAGAACCAGTGAGCGAAGCCCAGGTCGCGGCCGTGGTGTTCGACACCGCCCGCGACCAGGCCCTCGAAGAGCTCACTTTGCTGGTCGGACGGGTCCAGGCGTGCGCGGCGCTCGGCGTGAGCCGGGCCACTTACTACCGCCACCACCGCCAGAGCCCCGCGCCCCAGCGGCCGCGGCGCGAACGGCGGCGGCATCCCCGGGCGCTCTCGCCCGAGGAGGAGATACGGGTCCTCGACGTGCTGCACTCCCCGGAGTTCGCCGACATGGCCCCCGCCGAGATCTACGCCGTCCTCCTCGACCGTGGCGTCTACCTGTGTTCGGAATCGACGATGTACCGGCTCCTGCGCCGGCGCGGCGAGGTCCGTGAACGCCGCCGCCAGGCCGTCCACCCGCCCCGGACAGTCCCCGAGTTGGTCGCCGAGGCTCCGAACCGCGTCTGGTCGTGGGACATCACGAAGCTGAAGGGGCCGGTGACGGGCGTCTACTACTGCCTCTACACAATCATCGACATCTTCAGCCGCTACACCGTGGGCTGGATGATCGCCGCCCACGAGAACAAGGATCTCGCGGAGCGTTTCCTGTCCGAGACGATCGCCAAGTACGGTATCGGACCAGGTCAGTTGACGATCCACTCCGACCGCTGGTCCCCGATGGTCGCGCAGAACGTTGCCCAGATGATGGCGGGTCTCGGCGTCACCAAGTCGCACTCCCGGCCAAAGACGTCCAACGACAACCCCTACAGCGAGAGCCGGTACAAGACCCTGAAATACCGGCACGACTTCCCCGACCGATTCGGCTCCCTCGAGGACGCCCGCGCGTGGTGCACCCGCTTCTTCACCTGGTACAACCAGGAGCACCGGCACTCCGGGATCGGCCTGCACACCCCCTACGACGTGCACTTCGGCCTCGCCGAACAACTCCGTGAGATGCGAGCCAACGTCCTGGAGACGGTCTACGCGAAGCACCCCGAACGCTTCGTCCGCAAACCCCCCGAGCCTCCAAAGCTCCCCGCAGCGGCCTGGATCAACAAGCCGACACCAGCAGGCCCACTGATACCGGCGCAACATTAGAACGACATGCCTGCCTTGATCGCTTTGACAGGTTCCGAAAGGCGCAAGACCTCGGCAGCGGGTGGCAAGCGGAAAAGCGGCTGGGGCCGTACAGCGGAGGCAGGCATCGAGTTCTCGCGTCGGTCACCGCGGCCACCGCTGCAGCAGGGGCTTCGCGGTCCGGCAGACGGCCGGCGAGGACGCCGTATGCCAACGGTGTGCCCTGGCTGCACGAAGGGTCGTCGCTGTGGGACCGCGGGGTGCTGGACTGCGGGTGGAAGGTACAGCGGATCAGCGCTCCGCTTCATGGGCCGGGAAGGGGGCAAATAGGTGGATTGCGGGTCTTACTAGGCGGTCATACCGTGGGTTTATGGCTATCGCAACCACGAGTCCCGTGACAGGTGAGGTTCTCAGGAGTTTCGACGAGCTGACTCCTGAGGAACTGGAGGACAAGCTCGCCCGGGCGGCGGCCGCTGCCGCCTCGTACCGGCTGACGAGCGTCGAGGAGCGGGCGGGATGGCTGCAGCATGCGGCCGAACGCCTGGAGAAGGAGATCGAGAGCGTCAGCCGGATGATCACCACGGAGATGGGCAAGACCTTCCGTGCGGCGGAGGAGGAAGTGGTCAAGTGCGTGCGCGGGCTGCGTTTCTACGCCATCGAGGGCCCCGCGTACCTGCGGGACCTGGACGCTGACGCCGCACGCGTGGGCGCGAAGCAGACGTTTGTGACGTATCAGCCGATCGGTGTGGTGCTCGCGGTGATGCCCTGGAACCTACCGTTGTGGCAGGCGATGCGGTTCGCCGCGCCCGCCCTGACGGCGGGAAACGTGGGTCTGCTCAAGCACGCCTCGAACGTGCCGCAGTGCGCCTTGTACCTGGAAGAGCTCTTCCGTGACGCGGGCTTCCCCGATGACGTGTTCCAGACCCTGCTGATCTCCGCGGGAAGGGTGGAGCAGGTGCTGCGCGACCCGCGGGTGGCGGCCGCGACCCTGACGGGCAGTGAACCGGCAGGGCGGTCGGTGGCCACCATCGCCGGCAGTGAGGTCAAGAAGGTGGTCCTCGAACTCGGCGGTTCGGACCCGTTCATCGTCATGCCCTCCACGAATCTGGAGCGGGCCACCGATGTCGCGGTCAAGGCGCGGTGCCTGAACAACGGGCAGTCGTGCATCAACGGCAAGCGGTTCTTCGTGCACCGGGACATCGCTGACGCGTTCATCGAGATGTTCGTGGCGAAGATGGACGCACTGGTGGTGGGCGACCCGATGGAAGCGGGCACCGACGTCGGTCCGCTGGCCACCGAGTCCGGCCGGCGCGACGTGGAGTCCTACGTCGACGACGCCATCGCCAAGGGTGCGACGGTGCTGCTGGGCGGCGAACGCCCGGCCGGGCCCGGCTGGTTCTACCCGCCCACCGTGCTGACCGGCATCACGCCGGAGATGCGGATGTACCACGAGGAGGTCTTCGGCCCCGTGGCGCAGGTGTGGACGGTCTCCTCCCTGGAGGAGGCCCTGCAGGAGGCCAACGGCCATCCCTACGGCCTCGGTTCGAACCTGTGGAGCGAGGATGAGGCCGAACGCGAACTGTTCGTCCGCGATGTGCAGTCGGGCATGGCCTTCATCAACGGCAACACGACCAGCTACCCCGAGATCCCCTTCGGTGGCGTCAAACGCAGCGGCTACGGACGCGAGTTGTCCGACCTCGGCATGCGGGAGTTCATGAACGCCAAGACCGTCTGGATCGGCCAGGACGCCTGAACCTCGCTACCGGGCGGCAGTCGACACCACTGGGCATGCGCGCCGGCCGTCGCGGCGCGCTGCCCGCCGAGCGCATGGAGGCGCGACGATGAGCGAAGCGAACCGGACGCCGTCGTCTGGGCAGAAAAGGCCCGTGGTCGCGGTGCTCGGCACCGGCACCATGGGAGAGGCGATGGCACGCAACATCGCGGCGGCGGGACTGGGACTCCGCGCCTGGAACCGCAACCGCGCCCGCGCCGAACCACTGGCCGACGTCGGTGCCACGGTATGCGACACACCGGCCGAGGCCTGTCGCGGCGCAGACGTCGTACTCACCGCCCTCGCGAACGAGAAGGTGGTCGCCGACGTGATGGACCAGGCCCGCGACGGCCTCGACAGTCACACGGTGTGGGTGCAGACGTGCACGGTCTCCCCGGACGGGGGTCGCCGTCTCGCGGAACAGGCGAACCGCCTGAACGTCGCGTACGTCGAAGCCCCCATCCTCGGCACCAAGGAACCGGCCGTGTCCGGCACCCTGACCATCCCGGCCGCCTCCCCCCAGCGGGAGGCACGGGAACAGGTGCGACCGGTCCTGGAGGCGGTGGCATCACGCATCATGTGGCTCGACGAGGTAGGCCAGCCGAGCAGCCTCAAACTCGCCTACAACGCGTGGGTCCTGACCACTGTGGAGGGGATCGCGGAGTCCCTCACCCTCGCCGACACCCTGGGGTTGGACCCTCATCTGGTCATCGACGTCATCGACGGCAGCGGCCTCAACAGCACCTACGTACAGAGCAAGGGCCCGATGATGATCGACAACGACCTCGACACACCCTCCTTCCCCCTCGAAGCGGCGGACAAGGACGCCGGCCTGATCACCGACACCGCCCGTGCCGCCGGCCTGCACCTGGGCATCGCGGAAGTCGTACGCGAACGCCTCGACCGCGCGGCCGACGACGGACTCGGCCGCGCGGACGTCGCCGCGACCTACCTTGTATCTCGCCACGCCGCATCCTGACCGGGCCGTCCCTTCGAGAGAGGCGAGGGAGGAACGATGACCCGTGCCGGCATCACCGCCGCGCGCTCGAGCACGGCGCTACTGGCGGAGATCATCTCCCAGATGGACGACGATCAATGGGAGCTGCCGTCCGCGTGCGAAGGCTGGCGCGTCATCGACGTGGTGGCCCACCTCGCTGCCCTCGCCTCCGAGGCGGTGGACCCACCGCCGCCCGACCCCTCACTGCCGAAGAACCGCGAGCGCTACCACGACCTGCGCGTCGACGAACGCCGTGGCTGGAGCCATGCCCAAGTCCTCGACGAGTGGCGGCGCAGCACCCCACGGCAACTGGACCTCCTGGAAGCCGCCCAGGAACCGCCCGGGGCAGGCGAGCCCGTCGACGTGCCCGGGCTCGGGACGTATCCGCGGCACCTCCTGGCGAACACCATGGCGTTCAACGTCTTCTGCCACCTGCGCAACGACATGCTCGCCCCGGACGGCCCGCTCCCGTTCACCTTGCCGGAACCGGCTGACGCCCTGGTCTCCCCCGCTGTCGACTTCATGCTCGCCGGCCTCCCCCAGATGCAGGGGCCCGAACTCACCGCCACCGTCGACCGACCCCTCGTCCTCGACCTGACCGGGCCGGGCGCCACCACCGTCACCATCCTCCCCGCGACCGAGCCGGACGGGCAGCTGACCGTGGCACCCGGTGCGGACGCCACCACCCAGGTCCACAGCACGGCACTCGACTTCATCGCATGGGCCACCACCCGCAAACCCTGGCGCGACCACTGCCGCATCACGGGGGACGCATCCACCGCGACGCCGTTCCTCGACTGCCTCAACATCATTTAGCAGAGGCCGCGTCATGGTCGAGGAAGACCAGGTGATCCAGGGTGAGCCAGCATTGAGTTCCGCTCCCTGGCCTCTGTGCGCCCGTCGCTATGGGCTGGTCGGACAACCATGTGACCGGCGCGTCTTTCGACCACAAAGGCCGACCGGGCGAGATCGACACTCCAACGCTGGTCACCATGGGCACGCACGACCTCATCCGCCCGGCTCGCCGAGCCAAAAGGTTGATTGCAGAACTCCCCGACAAGCGCAAGCGCCGCCGGCCACAAGCACCTTGCTCACCAGCTACTGCTGAACTTGATTGAGCGATGTCGGGAGCGGCCCCCCGACATGAGTCGCCCGTCTCGCGGACTTAGCTTGATCTTTAACCTGCACGGTTCTTGTGTTCCGCGATGCTGAGATCGCGTTTCACGGTTTTACCGACGTCGTGGTTGGGTGCCCGGCGGCGGTTCTTCGAGCCGGTCGGGCGTCCGGGGCCGGGCCGGGAAGGTTTGGGTGCGGCCGCCGGACGGGCCGTCTTCGCTCGGAGGTTCCGAAACCCCCGCCGCACCCGCGCGGGCGTGAGCCGCCCCGGCTCGGCGGGCTTCTCCCAGGGGCGGCGAAGATCCTCGGCGAGTGGGCGGGCGAGCCGGAGCTGCGTGTGGGCGATGATGACCAGCCAGGTCCAGCGGTCCGCCGTATCGGGCTCACGGACCTTCGGACGGGTCCAGCCGAGCGTCTGCTTGATCATCCTGAAGGTGTGTTCAAGATCGAACCTTCGCAGGAAGGCCTGCCAGAACACATCGACCAGTCCAGCGCTCGCACCGGTGACCGACGACCACAGCCAGACCGGCTTGGGGTCACGGTCACCGGGCAGGTACTCGACCCTGAGGCGGATCAACGTGCCATGCAGAACGGGGAGTTCGCCCTCGTGGTCCAGCCAGGGCCCGCGGTGGGTGAGCCGGGGATGCATCCGGTCCCATGCCATCGCCTCGGCTTTCCCATAGCGGGTGGTGTCGGTGACGGTCGCCACCTCCGGCTCGTGCCAGGTGTCGGACTTGGCCAGGGTGAAGGTTCCGCCGTGCTTGCGGGGCCGGCCCCCCTTGGGGCTGTAACGGTGCGGTGGTGCGGGTCGAAGCAGCACCCGGTCGGAGCGGAGACGGCCCACCAGCTCGACCGGCAGGTCCGTGAGGACGAAAGCGAGGCGGGTGACGTCGTAGCCGGCGTCCATCACAATCAGGATGTCCGGGTCACCGTCGCTCCAGTGCCCTGCAGCGATGATCCGGTCGACAACTTCGCGGAGCTGGGCGGCGGTCACCGCAGTGGCGTCGTCGGCCGGGCCCAGCCGCACCGCGTCCAGCAGCGCGGTCCAGGATGTGCGTCCGGTCTCCAAGGCAGCGACGAAAGAGTAGGGCCAGCCCGGGATGAACTGCGAGTTGCTCTTGGCCCGCCCGTAGACATGACAGAACAGCCGCTCCGCGCTGGTCGGCGCATCGGGCCGCAGCCACGGCGAGACATCGACCGCCAGCACGATCCTCCCATCGGCCGCCCTGGGTAGCGGCAGGGACGCCAACGACCGGCGCAGACGTTCCACCTGGAGGCGCCCGCAGTTCAGCGCGTCGTACATCGCGCCGTGTCCCCGCTGGTGCTCCGCCACCAGCGTCAGGTCGACCAGCGAGGTGACCGGGCCGTCGGCACACAGAACCGCATCCGTCAGCTCGAACAGTGCATCCGCTCGCCGGGACAGGCAGGCATGGAAGTCCTCACGGAAGCAGGACAACACGGACAGCGACTCGACGCGGGCGGCGTCATCCAGAACACTCATCACAGCGGCCGTTTCTTGGTGCTTCGTTGCTCGACACTCCGAAGCCTCAAGGACGGCCGCGCTCTCTGTCCGGCGAATCAAGAACCCCGACAAGAAACGATCTTGCCGAGGTTAAAGATCAAGCTTAGAGGGTGTCTCTCGTGGCAAGTTCGCGAGCTTCTTGTAGCAGGTCAGGGCGGCGGCCATGGCCAGACCTCGGCTCTGCCAGTCGTTGCGGACCACGTACGGGATCTTGAGACCATGAGCAGCCCATGGCAGGCTCATGCCGCATGATCGATGAATTCGCGAAAGACAACCTGCACGAGAGACTGCGGCGGGACCGCAAGGCGCTGCTCTGGAAACTCGACGGCTTGTCCGAATACGACGCCCGCCGACCATTGACAGCGACCGGGACCAACCTCCTCGGCCTGGTCAAACACGTGGCCACCGTCGAGGCCAGGTACTTCGGTGAGGTCTTCGACCGCCCTTCCCCGGAACCGCTGCCCCGGTGGCAGGACTCCAACGGCAGCGATCTGTGGGCGACCGAGGACGAGACCCGCGATCAGATCATCGGGTTCTACCGGCGCACGTGGGAACACTCGGACGCGACGATCAACGAGCTTCCCCTCGACGCCCCCGGCCACGTGCCGTGGTGGCCGGAGCCTTATGCCGACACCAACCTGTTGGCCATCATGGTCCATGTCCTCGGCGAGTCCATCCGGCATGCCGGGCACGCCGATATCCTGCGCGAGGGCCTCGACGGCCGGACCGGGTTGCGCGCCGAACTCCAGAAGCAGATCGACGAGGAAGCCCGTGCAGCCTATTGCGCGAAGATCGAGCAGGCCGCCAGGTCGGCCGCACCAATCAAGACTTAGAGGCAATGCTGAAGTTCCCCCCTGATCTTGGACAGCGGATGCTTACGCTGCGGGGGTGAAGTCGTGCTGCAGCCTGGCTCGGGTTTCGAGTGGGGTGAGGTACCCGAACTCGGGGTGTTTGCGGAGCCTGGTGCGGTTGTATTCGACTTCGATGAAGCGGAAGACGTCGGCGCGAGCCGCCTCGCGGCTCTCCCAGACGGTCGTGCCGATCTCCGCTTTGAGCAAACCGAAAAAGCTCTCGGCTGCGGCGTTATCGTAGCATATGCCGGTTCTCCCCATACTCTGCCTCAGGTTCAACTTCCTTATTTTCCGGCAGAATTCGCTACTCGTGTACTCGCTGCCGCGGTCGGTGTGCATGATGCAGCCGGGCTGCAACTGGCCGCGCCCGGCGGCCATCTCCAGCGCGTCGGTAACCAGTTCGGCGCGGTGGTGATCGGCCATCGCGTACCCGATCACCTCGCGTGTCGCCAGGTCGATGACCGTCGCCAGGTACCACCAGCCCTCGATCGTCGCCAGATACGTAATGTCCCCGACGAGCTTCGTGCCGGGTTCGGCGGCGGTGACGTCGCGGCCGACCAGGTCCGGGGCCGGGGCGGCCTTGGTGTCCTGCTTCGTCAGGTACCGGCGCTTGCGGCGGGTCACGCCTCGGATATCGCGCTCCCGCATGATCCGTTCAACCTTCTTCCGGTTGATCGCATGGCCCTTGCGCCGCAGCGCGGCGTGCACGCGCGGGGCGCCGTAGGCACCACGCGACTTCCCGTGGATCTCCCGTATCTCCTCAGCGAGTTCGTCCTCGGCGCGCTGCCGCTCGGCGACGGCCGGCCGACTTGCCAGCCAGAAGTAGTACGTGGCGCGCGAGACCTTCAGTACACGGCACAGCAGCGCAACGCTGTAGCCATCGGGGTTGCCCTCGGTGGCCTTCTCCGCATCGATGAAGAGGCACACCTCGCCTACTTCACGATCTCCTTCGCGAAGAAGGCCGCTGCTGAGATATGAATCCACGTCACGCCGACGTGCCCGGAACCACGGTCACCCTCATGCCCAGGTCCTCCAGCTGGGAGATCAGCCGTTGGGCTCGGCGCTCGGGCGAGTACCGGCGGGCGATCCAGTCCGATCCCAGCTCCCGGTAGGGCACCCGGTCGTGGACGATGTGCCAGTAGGCGACGATGATGTCGTGCCGGGTCGCGCCGATGGCCTTGAACCGTCCCGCACGGCCCTTGATCTGGGCATGGTGGGCGGCCAGGTAGGTACCGCGGGTGCGGGCGGCTCCCCAGGCGGCCTCGGTCAGTGCCTGTTTGAGCCAGCGCGAGCCGGGACGGGTATGCCCTGGGCGGCGCTTGCCGCCGGAGGCGTTGTTGCCGGGGCAGATACCTGCCCAGGAGGCGAGGTGGGCCGACGTGGGGAAGACCTCCATGTCCAGTCCGATCTCGGCGATCAGGACCTGGACGTTCTTCGGCCCAACGCCGGGGATGGAGCGGATCAGTTCCACCAGATCGGCGTGCGGAGCAAGGCGCCGTCCGATCTCGGCATCCAGCGTCGCCGATGCTTCCTCCAGCGAGTCGATGTGGTCCAGCAGCCGCGCTGCCAGCACACCGTGGTGCTCGGGGCGGAAACGGTTGCCCAGGGCCTCGACCAGACGGTCTTGCTTGGAGCGCAGTCGCCCCTTGGCCAGCGCCGCCAGCGCCTTCGGGTCACCCTCACCACGGATCAGCGCGTCCACGATGGCCCGGGCAGACTTCGAATACGCCTGCGAGGCCACCGAGGTCAGCTTGATCCCAGCGTCCTGCATCACCTTCTCCAGGCGCTGGATCATCCGGGTCCGCTCCTGGGTGACCGCGCTGCGCGAGCGGGTCAGATCCCGCAGATCCCGCATCTCCGGCGGCGGCACGAACGAAGGCCGTACCAGTCCGTGCTCCAACAATTGGGCGATCCACGCGGAGTCGGCCACGTCGGTCTTACGGCCCGGCACGTTGTGCATGTGATGGGCATTCAACAACCAGCACGCAAGCCGATCCTCCAGCGCGGCGAACACAGGCTTCCAATAGATCCCGGTGGCCTCCATGCCCGCCAGCTCGATATGTTCGGCGACCAGCCAGTTGCCGAGCTCACCCAGACCGCGCACGGTGGTCTGGTAAGTCCGCGTCTCATGATGCCGACTGCCCCGGCGCCTGCCGGGAACCCGGATCGTGGCGACCGCGGTATCGCGGTGCACGTCCAAGCCGGCGACCCGGTCCACGATAACGTCCATCCTCGCCTCCCCGATGATCGGCCGCGGACGGTGCCGCCCGAAGGGGCCTACCAGTCGAAGAGTCTGAGATTCGCGCTCGTGGCAGCAGTCAACGATCCCTCAGGCCCCAGCGTCATACTTTTTACGCGGACTCGAAGTACCACACGGCACCGACGTCAACCGGGCGTCACCATCCGCAGGATGACCCTGGCGAGCCGATGGCGAACAGTAGCGTTGGGCTGGCGTCCTGCAGGCGCGGTCCAGCCGGATTCTCATCCCGCCACGGTGGCGCCGCACAGCGGCGGCATGACTACTTTTACCAGGATCTCGTTCGCCTTCTTCAGCTCGGCGGCCTCACGACGCAACCGCCGCAGCTCGTCCCGCTCATCACTGGTCAGCGCGCCAGCGGGCCCCTCGCCGCGGTCGACCTTCGCCTGCTTGACCCAGCCGCGCAGCCCCTCGGCACTCACGCCGAGCTCCCGGGCGACCTCGGTCACGTTCCGACCGGAGGAGCGAACCAGCTCCACCGCGTCCTGCTTGAACTCGGGCGTGTACCGCTTGCTCATGTTGCTCTTGCCACTCAACCTGGACTGCTTCCTCTGGGACCCAACCGTCCCAGTATCAGGCTGTCCAGCTCAGCGGGGGAACTTCAATGCCGTTGCATTACGGGCCTGCGGGTTGGGGTCTTGTGATGAGGATGGCTTGTGTGCCGGTGCGGGTCGGTTGCGGCCAGACGTGGTATTCAGGTCGCTTGAGCCGATAATTGGACATCTTGCGTTTCACGACGCGGGGCTGGCTGCGGAGACGTCTGACAGGCAGGAGCCTTTCCAGGAGGTCCTGCTCGAGCATCACCAAGGCCCTGACCAGGAGGTCAGGGGAAAAGCTGCCCGGCGTGACGGTCACGCTGCGGCGGGCGGAGCGCAGGGTTTCGGTGAAGGAGACCCGATCCGGGTCCAGGCCACGGGTGGCAGCCGTTCTCAGCATGAGCTCGCGCAGGGCGTGGTGAACCAGCAGATGCGCCCAGACCTGCTGGCGGACACCATCGGGGGTTTTGCTGCTGAGGACGACGCGGGCACCGCGCTGATGGGTTTTGATCTCGGCGAAGACGGACTCGACCTCCCAGCGCTCGCGGTAGAGCGCGGCCAGCTGCCGGGCCGGATAGCGCCGGGCGTCCAGCAGAGTGGTGACCAGGCGATAGCCGTCAGCTGCACCCTCACTGACCCGGCCCTTGAGCTGGTAGGCCAGGACACGGACCACGACCGGTTCATCGCGGGCAGGGCCGTTGCCCGCCCGGATCTGTGAGAGCCATGACCCGTCACGGAACCGCTTGGCGACCGGCAGGACGCGGTTGGCGGGCACCCGCCACAGCAGATCAGCGCCAGTGGCGGTGAATGCCCGCCACAACGGGACACCGAGGAATTCACGGTCGGCCAAGACGAGCTGGCCCGGGCCGAGCGAACGCGGCAGGCGGCCGACCAGGGTGACTTCACCGGTGCGGCAGCCGGCAAGTTCCGCGTCCAGCACCGCATGGCTGCCCACCTCCACCAATGCAGCCATCCGCACCTGCGGAAACGCGCTCCGGCCGGACCCGCGGCCGCTGCCCGGACGTCCGAAGGCGGCCTCGTTGGCTTCGGTGCCCGTGACGTCCCAGCAGGTCCCGTCCACAGCCAGCAGCCGCAAGCCCCGCCAGAACGCGCCGGGCGTCGCCTCGGTGGCCATCGGCTGGGCCGTCGCGGCGAACAGCACACGCAAGGGTTCAGAGCCCAGCCGCTGCCGGGCCCGAAACAACGAGGACTTCGCCGGCACGTGCCAGCTGCCCAGCAGCCCCTGGCCTCGCAGACCTTCTACCAGGTGCCGCATCACTTCCAGATACGGAGCCGGAGAGAACAGCGCCAGCCCCAGCACGAAGTACACCACCAGCCGCGCGGGAAGCAGCCGCTTGCGTTGTTCTGCGCACCCGCAAGCGGCCACCACCCGATCCACCAACCCCGGTGGATACACCCAAGTCAACAGCCCAAGGCCCGATAACTCAGACACATTTGTAGACACCCGAACCACCCCCGGGACCACCACCGAGCAGCCTACGCGCCCATCTAAAGCAACGGCATTGGGCTTAGAGGTTGTCTGACGTGACTTGATGTTCGTGCGGCATGATGCCGGTCGTGGGTGCTGATC
This sequence comes from Streptomyces sp. CA-106110, assembly GCF_050936285.1. NCBI lineage: Bacteria > Bacillati > Actinomycetota > Actinomycetes > Kitasatosporales > Streptomycetaceae > Streptomyces > Streptomyces sp. CA-106110. The sequence continues at coordinate 808,523 of NZ_JBNJNB010000001.1, forward strand.
TATCGAAGCGTCTGGTTCCTGATGAACTCTGGGAGCTGGCCGCCCCGTTGCTGCCGTCGTTCGCTGCTCGTCCGCAAGGTGGTGGGACCGCTCCGTGTGACGAGCGGGCCGTGTTCACGGCAGTGGTGTACGCGCTGACCAGCGGCTGTGCCTGGCGGCATCTGCCGCCGACGTTCGGCACGTCGCCCGCCACCGCGCATCGCCGCTTCACGGTATGGACCGAGGCCGGCCTGTGGCGTCGGCTGCACCGGGCGGTGCTGGACGAACTCGGGGCCCGGGGCGAGGTGGACTGGACCTCGGCGATCGTCGACGCGGCCTCCGTTCGCGCCAAAAGGGGGGATCGCTGACCGGGCCGAACCCGGTCGATCGCGGCAAGAAGGTCAGCAAGCTGCACGTGCTGTCCGATGCCCAGGGGGCATCCCGCTCGCCGTCGCCGTGTCCGGCGCGAACATGCACGACAGCCTCGCCCTCAAGCCGCTCATCCGCGGCATACCCGCCGTCCGGTCCCGCCGGGGACCACGGCGGCGCCGACCCGTCAAACTCCGCGCGGACAAGGCGTACTTCTCCGCCGAACACCTGGCGTGGCTGCGCGAGCGCGGGCTCGTCGCGCGCATCGCGCGGCCCGGCATCGAGTCCGGCGAACGCCTCGGTCGGCACCGCTGGAAGATCGAACGGTCGATCGCTTGGCTCTTCGGCTACCGCCGCCTCACCGTCCGATACGAACGAAAGGGCTCGCACTTCCTCGCCTTCCTCGGCCTGGCCGCCGCCCTGACCTGCTACAAGAAGCTCGCGAAACTTGCCGCTGTAGGGTCTCGCCGCCGATGACATGTCGATCTTCTGTGACCTGCTGGTTCTCTGTTGTCTCACCGCGATGTCACCCAAGATCAGTCTCAGATCGATGCCATTTCCTCGGCGGAACGCTGAGTCTGCGGCTGAGCCACCGAGCACGAGGACTACATGCGAGCTCATATCGCGCACCGATGAGTTTCCCGCGCCGCACCGGTCTGTACGCGTGAGACCGACTCACGGAAGGCTGGCGCCATGCGGAAACTGATCTACGGCATGAACCTGACCCTGGACGGCTACATCGCCGCGCCCGGCGACGACATTGGCTGGAGCGTGCCGAGCGACGAGCTGTTCCAGTTTTGGTCCGACCAGTTGCAGGCGACCGACCTGTCGCTGTACGGGTGCAAGCTGTGGCAGACGATGAGCTCCTACTGGCCGACCGCCGACCAGCAGCCCAACGCCACCCCGGCGGAGATCGAGTTCGCGCGCCGCTGGCGGGACATGTCGAAGGTGGTGTTCTCCTCGACGATCGACAAGGTCGACTGGAACACCCGCCTGGTCACCGGCGACGCGGTCGCCGAGATCACCCGGCTCAAGGCCGAGGACGGCGGCCCGATGGCCATCGGCGGCGCGACGCTCGCCGGGGCGGCCATGCGGGCCGGGCTGATTGACGAGTACGTGCTGGCCACCGCGCCGGTCCTGGTGGGCGGCGGCACGCCGTTCTTCACCGCGCTGGACAGCTGGGTGAAGCTGAACCTGGTGGAGACGCGGACGCTTCCCTGCGGCGTGATCCTGACCAGGTACGAGACGAGGCGCTGAGCGCCCGTCACGCGACTCGACCGCCTGCCGGGTCCACGCGAACGTGAGCGGTCGACCGGCGAAGGTCCGGTGTGGGCCCCCCTTTGAGGGCTCTGACATGGGAGCCGTCGACCGCCGCGTCATCCATGTCCAGCAGGCCCGCTGCCCGCAGCTCCGCCAGAAGGACCTCGTGCAGACGGGGCCACACGCCAGCCTGCGTCCAGTCCCGAAGGCGCGCCAGGACGTCACCTCACTGCAGCCGATCTTCTCCGTGGGGACGTCTGCCCAGCTCACGCCCGTACACAGGACGTAAACAATGCCCCGCAAGGCGGCGCGGTCATCCGTCGACACCCGGCCTGGATACCGTCGACGCCGTGGCGGGCAGGGAGGGAGCAACGGGGCAAAACGTTCCCACAGGTCATCAGGCACAAGATCATCCGCCACTCGATGAACTCTGCCCCCATCAAGCCCAACCGCCAAGCCCGACACGTCAACTCATTCTGAAATGATCAGTTAGTCGCCCTTACTGTGCATCTGCTGCCAGGAAGCCTCCTCATCCCCCAACCCTGTGGTGTGGAACCGGGCATTGAGGTCTGCCAGCTGTTCCGGGGTGGGATCAGGGCCCAGCTTGCCCATTTCGAGGAAGAGTTCCTCGTTGCCGGCCGGCGACGAGACGAACAGCGCCCGGCCGCCAGTGGGAGTCGTGAAAGTGTGCTGGCTTCCCTTGGGCACCACGACCACGGTGCCAGGTCCTCCGGAAAAGGTCGCGTCGCCGACGCGGAAATCGTAGTGCCCTTCCAGCACATAGATGATCTTCATGAAGGCGTGGTGGGCATGCGGCGGGTTCTCGGTGATGACGTCATGAGTGAAGACGAACACCCCCAGGGCGCCATCGACGTCCTTACCGCTCACCATCACCTCGAGCCAGTGATTGCCGCCGGGCTCCACGCGCACGCCCTCGCCCGGCGCCACCGCCCAACCGTCAGATCCCCAGTTGCTCACAACATCTCCTCATTGCTGGCCCGCGGCCTACAGTCGGCGGGACTCGTTTGGGATCCGATGACGCCACGGACGAAGCCATGGGCTGTTCGTACGGACGCACTTCGGACGCGACTGTCCAGCACCACCCGTGCATTTCATTCACGTGGAACAAGATCTTTCGGGCGGGCCTGGCAAATACTAACTACTTCCCCCGCAGTCACAACATGTGAGAATTCCTGGCTCACCCTGGGCTTGCTAGGAGACAGCAGCCGACCGGGATCCAGCCGAAATAGAATTCGACACTCCATGCGTGAGGGGTCGCTTCCAGACCCAGTTCGGCCGCTGATACGCGATCTCAAACCCGTATCTCAGCATGTTCCGGTACGAAGGGTTCGGACGCTCAGGAGTCGACGGTCCGGTCTCGACGAACAGCCATTCGCATCCCGCTTCGCGGGCGGCCAGGGCTCGCGCGCGGACGAGCGCTCCCTGGGCCCCGAGGTTACGCGCCTGCGGCAGGGTCGCTCCGGCGAAGAGTGTGGCCACAGGGCCGTGAATCCGGAGGTTGCCGCCGGCGACATAGTTACCGTCGCCGTCGCGGACACCGAAGGGCCGCCAGGCGGGATGCCCCACGGTGCCTATGGAGCCGGGCAGGAAACAGTTCTCCTTCATTCCCATACCGCTGACGACGGTGTGCGCCCAATTCGCGGCGTGCTCCGGTCGCACGGCTTCCACGGACAGGCCTTCCGCCAGTTCAGCGGATCGGCCCGCAGCGATGACGGTTTCGACCGGAGCGGCGAACTTGATCACTCCCGCGGTGCGCTGCAGCCCGAATTCCCGGGCGATCTGCTCCCAGTGGGTCGGCATCACGGAGGGCGCGAACTGGAGCACGGCCACGCGGGACTGGTGAGTCGTGTAGAAGTCGAGCACGTCCGAGACGAGGCTCGTGGTCACCGGCGCCTCGAATCCAAAGCCGAGCGCCTTGTTCCAGTACTCGTCGGGATCGTTGCCGACCGACATGCAGACGCCTCCGCGGAGGCGGACCGACGCCATGCTCAATGCGGTGCGTTCCTCGCCGACCACAAGACTTTGGAACTCGCTCATCTCCTCGGCCTCCGCCTGTTCGAGGAGAGGAACGATGTCTGCCGGCATGACCATGGAATCCGCCTTTTGTGTGGTGCTCATTGATTGTCCGGCTCGTCCGCGGCTCCGGAGCCCTCACGAACCGCGCCGCGGCACGAGGGATCGCCCGGAGGGGAAGCCGCCGGCGAACCAGTCAGTGCGCCCGTACCCATGACGTCGCTTGGAACGGAAACGCCGGAAGGACCGAACAACCAAGCCGATATTGCGCCGAGCGGTTCTCCGGGTAAGAGCGCACCGGCAAGGGTCGACCCGCCGGGCAACCCGTCAAGCGCGGCTGAGTGGCCGCATGGGCCGGGGACCGACGGGGTGTCAGTGCAGACGGCCGTGTGCGAGCCAGACACCGACTTCGTGCCTGCGCCCCTTCTGGAACAGAGGCGGTATGTCCCTGCCGTGTCCTGCGATCTCCTGAGCGAGTGTGATCACATCAGGATCCCAACCGCGTTCTTCCAGCCATCGATTCGGCGGGAGGGCCGGCCCGTCCTGGAAGAAGCTCACGATGCGGCCGATCACGGCTGCTTCAACATCGTTGACAGTGGACACATCGTCCTGGCGAGGGACGCTGTCAAAATACTCGAGTGCCACACGGCTGCCGGGAGCACTCAAGTGCGTCACCGCGTCGAGCAGGCGATCACAAACCTCGGGCGCGAGGTACATGAGCAGCCCCTCGATCAGCCACATCGTGGGCTGCAGAGGGTCAAAGCCGGCTCGAGTCAGCTTCTCAACCCAAGGGCCGCGCAGATCTGCATGGACCGGTCGACGCCCCCCGCCGGGTTTCAGACCAGCGCTCTCGAACACCGATTCTTTGAATCGCAGCACGGGTTCGGTATCTATCTCGTACACCATGGTGCCGGCGGGCAGAGCGAGTCGGGCGGCTCGCGAGTCCAGCCCAGCCGCCAGGAGGACTACCTGCCGCGTTCCCCCACTGACGGCGTCAAGGATGCGGTCGTCGAAGTAGCGCGTGCGGACACCCAAGTAGGTCGCCAGCATGTACCACGCCTCTGTGAGCTCGCCGCTGTTGTCTTCGGGCCCTGTGGGCAACGTGCCGTCAGGATCCGTGTGGACGGCGTTGCGCACGAGGTCCACCAGTGCGGTGGCCAACGGATCGTCGAAGAGGCGGTCATTCCTCTGGCTCTCGACGGCGCGCATATGAGCCGTCAGCAAGCCTGTCCAGCCGATGTCCGAGGGAAGAGCGTTCCCTACTTGCTTTCGAGGGTCCTGCCCCGCTGCGCCTTGCTGCACTGAGTCCCACTCTTGTCCATTGAAAAACCTGATGCCACGTGCAGCACTTCGACCGTGCCGACGCCCGGAACAACAGCCCTGATCGTCACTCGTACAACGCCCGGTTGGATAGAAGATCAGTGCCTAAGATCGCTTCGCACAACGTCGCCGTGGTTCTGGAATCCGCATGCCCGTAGTCAGCTACGTCGGTTTATCGTCGCCACGGTCCGCGTGGTTCTGCGCCTGGAGCGTCAAGGTGTGTCCGACTGTTGCTCAGGCTCGGGTGGAGCCTGAGCCGGGTCCCGGTCAGGCATCCGTCGACCGCGTCACGGCGGTGCCCGGGGCGACTGTAGGTCGTTACGGACATTTCGGATGGGGTACGACACCGCCGCATCGCACGGTCCACAAGAACTCACACGCTGGGCAGGAGAAGACACGAGCGGCAGCGGAGGGCGCATTCCTCATCGCGTATCCACATCAAGCCGGGCATCAAACCGCCGAAGGACCAGAGGGATCTTCCCCGCCCCCTCAGGCCGTCCCGAGCAGATGAGCGGTCTCACCCACGCCGTCGCCGCACTGCCCTCCCAGCGGACCCCCCTCCCCCGGTGGCCTTCACGCATGAACACACCGCCCGCACCACGCCCTCGAAGTGCCACGGCCAACCGTGCACGAGGCCTCCAGGAAGATGCCGAAGTTGTACATGAGGGCCACAGGATTGAACGATGACGCCAACGCTCCTTGATCATTCGACAGGAGTCCCCATCAGCCAGTACCGTACAAAAACCTCAAGGGCGACAACGGTGTCACCGACTTGTAACCACATCGATTTCCCATCGACCGCTCTATGCGCTCGACAAGAATGCCGGCTAGAGCGGCCGAAAAGAGGCACAGATGAGTGACCAGAAGCCGGAAGACTTCGCGGAAGCTCCCCTGAATTCCAGCCGCGCAACAGATTTCAAGACCAGCATGAACCTTTCGGCTCGGCAAATCGGGGATACCAAGCGCATCTTCCAGGAATGGGAAGGCGGCCCATTCTCACACCTCAAGCGCGTCACCATCCCCCACCATCTCGCTTCGCGTGGTTTCAAATTCTCCGCAAACGGCCATCTATTCGATAGCCTCCTATCGGTCAAAGTGTACTGTGATTCATTGACAGGAATCTCGGGGAACGATCTGGACCAGGACCCAATCGTGGCCGACCTGGTAACCTCTGGCCAGATCAATTTCACGGGAAAGACGGGAACCCACTCTGTCACCCCCGGCCAGATCTGCATCCGGGACACAAAAGCCTCTTGGGAGTTCTTTTGCGCGCCGGCCACCCGTCTGCGCGTCGTGACAATCCCGCGGCACCTGGTGCTTTCACGCGTCGGATCACCTCAGATACTCGGCCAGGCGTACACCTCGGATGTTTCAGCCCCCGAGGTTCGCTTCCTCGTGAACTTCTTGGAAGCGATCGAGAAAAGCAGCAGCGATCTCGACCGCTCGATCTCCACGCAGAATATTGCATTGGACGCCTGCGCGGCTCTGTTTTCAGGAATGCTTTCCGAGCGTTCCGAACTGGGCCTGCAGGATCACCCGAACGCCACGGTGAATGCTGCGAAGAACGTCATCGAAAGAAACATCGAGAGAGCTGATCTGTCCCCCGCGATGGTTGCCCAAATGATCGGGGTCTCCGTTCGCACTTTGCACAGATCATTTTCGGAATCGAATGATTCCCTCATGGCCTTCGCTCGCCGACGACGCCTGCAAAAGGCTCACGGTGAGCTCATGAGGCTGGGCAGCACAGCCAGCATTTCCGAAATCGCCGCATGTTGGCAATTTTCGGATTCAAGTCACTTCATCAGACACTTCAAGTCATTCTACGGAACCACTCCGGCCGCCTACCTGAGAAACTACGGCAAGGCAGGCAGTGAGAATTGATATTCAAAGGCGCTCGGACGGTGGATGAGTCTCGTTGACGGGTGGATACCCTGGGCTTGACCGCGACGGATGACGGACAAGGAGCTCTTTCCAACCTCGCAGCGGCGAGTCTGCCCATGACTCGTAGTGCTGTGCTGACGTCCGTGCGCAGCTGTTTGTGGACATCACTCCGGAACGGGATACGCGCGATGCCCAGGCGGCGCAGGAGGACTGGGTGCGCGGTGACGCGACGCGCAGCTTCCGCCTGGAGCACTGGGAGTACGACGCCGACCGGATCGACGGGTTCGACCACGACATCGATGCGGTGCTGGTGCGCGCCGCCTCGACGGCGGACGAGTCCGCGCTCGAGGACGCGCTCGCCCTCTGGGGGCTGCGGCCGGATTGCTTCGGCTACCCGTGGGAAAGCGATGACCCCCGGTAAGACCTGCTCGCCCCTACGCATGCATGGTGAAGCATCAGAACAGCCTGCACGAGATCGGTCGTCCGGGTGGTGCTGCATCTACCCGCGGCTTCACCGCTCCACTAGGCCGACTTCCGAACCCGCTGGACGGGTTGGAAAGGGCTCAAGGTGTCGCTTCCGCTGCCTGTAGCAGAGCGTGCGAGAACACGGCGGTCGACCGGGGAGAACTACTGGCTCGAGGCGCGCCGGAGACGGAATCCTCGGGGGAAACCCCTCGTCCGTCTCCGGCGCTCTGCCCCACGCGCCCTTCTCCCTGGCGCGCGGTTGTCGCTTACGCGCGGTGGTACTGGTCCGGGGTCGCGACCTCACCACCGAGCTCGACGGCGGCGTGGCGTGCCCAGTACGGGTTGCGAAGCAGTTCACGCCCGAGCAGCACCGCGTCCGCCTTGCCCGCGGCGACGATGGCCTGCGCCTGGGTGGGATCGGTGATCAGACCGACGGTCGCCACCGGCATGTCGGTCTCCGAGCGAACTCGTTCGGCGAAGGGCAGCTGGTAGTCGGGCCCCACGGGAATCGTCACGTCTGCCACGTTGCCGCCGGTCGACACGTCGAACAGGTCGACTCCCCGGGCGCGGAGTTCCTTGGCCAGGCGCACCGTCTCGTCCGCGGTCCAGCCCTCGCGCGCATCGCCGTTCTCTTCGAGCCAGTCGGTGGCGGAGATACGGAAGAACACCGGCAGGTCCTCGGGCCACACCGCACGCACGGCTTCAACGACCTCGATGGCGAAGCGGGTGCGTCCCTCGAAGGAACCGCCGTACTCGTCGGTGCGCCGGTTGCTGAACGGAGACAGGAACTGATGGATCAGGTACCCGTGCGCACCATGAATCTCAGCCACCTGGAACCCCGCGTCCAAAGCGCGCCGGGCCGCGTCCGCGAACTCTCGTACGACAGCTCCGATCTGCTCCACCGTCAGTTCCTCGGGAGTCGCCGCGTCCGGCAGCATCGGGATCCCGCTCGGGGCCACGGGCGTCCACCCGTACTGCTCCTCGGGCGCGATCGGCGCTCCGCGGTTGACCCAGGTCCGCTCGGTCGAGGCCTTGCGGCCGGCGTGGGCAAGCTGGATCCCCGCGACGGTGCCCTGAGACTTCAGGAAGTCCGTGATCCGATGGAATGCCTGCACCTGGGTGTCGTTCCAGATGCCGAGGTCGTAGGGGCTGATTCGGCCCTCCGGGCTCACCGCGGTGGCCTCGGTGATGATCAGGCCAGTGCCTCCGGTCGCCCGCGCGGCGAGGTGCGTGAAGTGCCAGTCGTTCGGCACACCCGCGAGTTCACCTTCCGGTGCTGCGCTGTATTGGCACATCGCGGCCATCCAGATGCGGTTCGGAATGGTCAGCGATCGAACGTGATAGGGCTCGAAGAGCGTACTCACAAAAGGTCTCTCCTGTAGTGCGACAAGCGGCCCCGCGGTGGCCGCGCGGCCGAACGGCGGAGTGGATCTCCGGCCGCTCTTGGTTGCGATCCGCATACTTGCAAACGCACTCTATAGGCGTGTGCATTCCTTGTCGGGCAGAGAATTTCCGGTGCCCGACAGTCGTCGCCCCGTGACGATGCGCAGTCGCGCAGGGCCGGGGCGGATCAGGCCGGCGACGTCAGGATCAGCGCGGCTGGCCCGGCCCGCCGGACGAGCCCGGCAGCGGACACGTCTTCCGAGGGCGCGTGGGCGTCGTTCCCGGCAGCGCCCAGCCCATCAGTACCGGGCTGCCCGCTGCGGCGGCGAAGGTGCCGTCGCCGTTCGCTGCTCCCAGCTCCTCACTGAGCAGGCTCGCGCAGCGCCCGTCCGGACCGGCCCGGCCGCCTCGGGGCTGCGGGCGAAGACGGGCCGGTTCCAGTCACCACTCACGGTGACGGGTGCGGTCATCGGCGGCTACCAGATGGCTGAGGGTGGCGCCGATGCGTTCCTTCTCGGCCATCGAGGAAGCCCGGCGTCGATCTCCGCGACCGCACGACCGGCGGTGACGCTCGGCCGCGTGCCTGCCGGCAGGCACCGCGCGCGGCCTTTCGCGCTCTCGGCGACACCCCTGGTGCTGCGACCGGAAGCCTTCACCGGTTGGTGGTGTCTCTTGTGCCAGGTAGCTTCATTCCAGAGGGTCGGGTCTCTGGAGGCGGGCCATGAACTGGGACGATAATCGCCACTGGCATGGGATCTTCTACGTCAACAAGGCTGATCCACGGCTCGCCGTTCCCAAGCGCATCGGATGGGGCCGGACCTTGAACTACGGCCACCCGATGGCCTGGGTCTGGACGTTCGGCGCTCCCCTCGCCGTGGGAGTGATCGTCTACCTGGGCAAACACTGACGCCACGGTGCTGCGCACCTCGCGATATCCCGCTGACCTGCTTGGGGAGCAGCCGGCTTTGACGTTCGGTCGTGACTACTCAGGCTGGTGAAGGTTTCCGGTCACAGCACTGGCCGTCGGCAGCGTCGCCACGCCGTCCCGTCCGTCAGATCGTGGCCGTGTCGATCACGAAGCGGTACCGCACATCGCTCTTGAGTACGCGCTCATACGCCTCGTTGATCTGGTCGGCGCGGATCAGTTCTATCTCTGCGCCGATGCCGTGCTCGGCGCAGAAGTCCAGCATTTCCTGGGTCTCCGCGATGCTGCCGATGTTGGAGCCGGCCATGGTCTTGCGGCCGGTGACGAGGGAGAAGAGGTCCAGGGAGATCGGCTCCTCCGGCAGGCCGACGTTCACCAGGGCGCCGTCGGTCTTCAGCAGGGACATGTAGGCGCCGTAGTCGAGCGGGGCCGAGACGGTGGAGAGGATGAGGTCGAAGGTGCCCTCCAGCTCCTCGTAGGTCGTCGGATCGCTGGTCGCGCGGTAATGGTCGGCGCCCAGGCGCAGGCCGTCGTCCTTCTTGCGCAGGGACTGGGAGAGGACCGTGACTTCGGCGCCGAGCGCGTGGGCGATCTTGACGGCCAGGTGGCCCAGGCCGCCCAGGCCCAGCACCGCCACCTTCCGGTCGGGACCGGCGCCCCAGTGCCGAAGCGGGGAGTAGGTGGTGACGCCGGCGCACAGAAGCGGCGCGGCGACGTCCAGGGCAAGGCCGTCGGGGATGCGCACCACATAGTTCTCGTCGACGACGATCGCCTGGGAGTAACCGCCGTAGGTAGGCTCGCCGTCCTTGTCGAGTGCGTTGTACGTATCGACCTTGCCGCCGCCACCCGTGCAGTACTGCTCCTGGCCGGCCTTGCAGTTGTCGCAGCTTCGGCAGGAGTCCACCATGCAGCCGACACCCACGCGGTCGCCGACCTGGAACTTGGTGACGCCTGGGCCGACTTCCCGTACGACACCTGCGATCTCGTGGCCGGGAACCATGGGGAAGATCGCCTCGCCCCAGCCCGCGCGTGCCTGGTGGATGTCGGAGTGGCAGATGCCTGCGTACTTGATGCCGATCAGGACGTCGAACTCGCCCACCGCGCGACGCTCGATGGTGGTGCGCTCCAGCGGAGACTTGGGAGCGCGCGCGGCATAGGCAGTAGTGGTGGTGGTCATACGAGAGGTTCCCTAAATGATTGGTTCCGATGTAGTCCGGGGTCGCATGGCATGAGCAACCTGGTAGGTGCGCTGATCCGGCGGTCGGGTGGTTGGTGGCCAGGCCTCTTGGCGCGACGCCTGTCGGCAGATCGGCTCAGAACTTTTCGTGTGTGAGGCCTTGTTCGCGACCTGCGGCTGCGCGGAGCGGGGCGGGACCCCGCCCGTCAGGGACGCGACGAAGCCGGGATCAGCGGTCGGTGAGTGCGGCAACGACCCTTTCGGCCAGCGGCTCGCTGGAGGCGGGGTTCTGGCCGGAGAACAGGTTTCCGTCGACGACGACGTTCGCCTTCCAAGCCTCTGGCGCGGAACGAACGACGGCGCCGCGTGCTGTGAGCACGGTCTCGACCAGCCACGGTGCTCGGTGGGCGGTGCCGTTGAGCCGCTCCTCCTCGTTGGTGAAGACGGTCAGGGTGCGTCCGGCGAACAGCCAGCGTCCGCCCGGCAGGTTCGCCGACAGCAGTGCGGCGGGGCCGTGGCACACCGGGGCGATGATCTTCCCGGCGGCGTCGGCCTCGATGAGGATGCGGCAGAGGTCGGGGTCGTGGGCCAGGTCCTCCATGGGACCGTGCCCGCCGGGCAGGAAGATCGCGTCGTAGTCGGCCGTGTCGATGTCGGACAGCGTCCTGGGGTGGGCGAGCGCTTCGGCCGCATCTTCGATGTAAGCGGCGAAGGCGTCCGCCTCGGGACCGGCTACCTCGGGCCGCAGGCTCACGGGGTCGGCGGTCGGCTTACCGCCCTTCGGGGCAGCGATGTCGACGGTGAACCCGGCCTGCGTGAGGATGCGGTGCGGAACCACGAACTCCTCGGCCCAATAGCCGCTGGGGTGCTTGCTGCCGTCTGTCAGCGTCCAGTAGTCGACGCCAGACAGCACTATCAGGATCCGGGCCATATCGGCACTCACTTTCTTCAGGGGGATGCCACCTGGGGCTCAGTGGTAAGGAGGCGATCGGGGTGCGGCCGGGTCATCAGACCTGGTAGTTACCGGGCTGGCCTCCGCAATCCAGAACACCACGCGGCCTCCGGCCCGCGGAGGCCGCTTCCCGGCCCTGACCTGCCAGGGAATCGGTTGCATAGGACTCAGCGACCCCCCTTCCCTGGTCGACCGCGGAATACCGCGGGCGCAGAATGAAGGCATGGCCAGAAACGTCGAGCTCAGCGAGTTCTTGCGCCGGTCCCGAGCTCGCATCACCCCCGAGTCGGCCGGGCTTCCCGAGCGAGGGGCCTACCGGCGGGTGCCGGGGCTGCGCCGCGAGGAGGTCGCCCACCTGGCCGGGGTGAGCACCGATTACTACACGCGCCTGGAGCAGGGGCGGCAGATCACCCCCTCCACCGGGGTGCTGGAGGCCGTGGCCGGCGCGCTGCGGCTCGACCCTGCCGAACGCGCCCACCTCTTCGACCTCGCCGGTTCCAAACCCAGCAGTTCCCGCCGCTCCGCACCGGTCGTACAGCGTGTCCGGCCCCTGGTACGCCGGTTCCTGGACTCCTTCACCGACCAGGCCGGCTTCATCCTCGGACGCCGCACCGACGTGCTGGCCACCAACCACCTCGCCCGCGCCCTTCTGACCGACTTCGAGGCGATGCCCGCGCGTGAGCGCAACCTCGCCCGCTGGATCCTGCTGGACGAGGCTGCCCGCTCGCTGTACCCGGACTGGGAACAGATCGCCGCCGAGATGACCGCGATCCTGCGCATGGACGCGGGCCGTCACCCCGACGACACCCGCACAGCCGAGTTGGTGGGTGAGCTGGCGGTGAAGAGCCAGCACTTCCGCCGCTGGTGGGCCGACCACAAGGTCTTCGACCGCACGCACGGCCGCAAACGCCACCACCACCCCATCGTCGGCGACCTGACCGTCGACTATCAGGCCTTCGCGCTGCCGGGCGAGGCCGACCAGACCCTGTTCCTGTACCTGCCGGCCCAAGACCAGGCGTCCCAGGACGCCTGGAAGCTGCTCGCCAGTTGGAGCGCCAAGGAACCAGCAGTTCCCGGGGGTACGAGCAGCCACAGCAGCGCCTCCGGGCGCGGCGCGCACCCTCGGCGACTTGATTAGCTCTCTCGTTGGCGCTGGAACGGGCTCGCCTCGTGTTGGACGAACCGATTTCTCGGCATCACGTGCGGCTGTGCGGATCGACTCGACCGTGGCGCATCCCGGCTGAACTTGGGAGGCCGGTCCGTTTCAACACAGCATCATGTGCAGCCCGTCAAAGCCATCGCTCTACAACTTCGCGGCGGTGTCGGCGACTTCGAAGTCCGAGGCATCCGTCCCCGACTCGTCGGGCCACGACATCCAGGACTTGAAGTCGGCACGTCAGCCGACCTGGAACGATACGCAGTCCAGCCCTGTCCGGGATGCGAGGAATCCGAGACGTAGGTGGCCCAGCTGATCTGATAGCCGGCGACCGCGTCGAACTGGGCGAGGAACGGATCCACTGGAAGCCGCCGAGGTCGAAGGAGCCTGGCGGGGACTGCGGGTTCAGCAGGACACCCAGCGCGAGGCCGACACCGTCAAAGCCGTGATCTCAACGGACTGCGCGCTGTGCGCGGCGTTTGGCCAGCGCCATCCGGACCAGGTAGGGGGGCGTGGGCGGGACCCAGCCGAGTTGCTCCGCCATGCCGATGTCGTCGCGGTTCGCCCAGTGTTCGATGATCAGGCCATCGGCCATCCGGAACCAGTGAGACTGGGTGACCGCGAAGGATCGGCCGGTGGCCGGCATGGCCTGCGCGACCTCGGCGTTCTCGCCGTAGCTGATGAAATCGCCCAGTTGACGGCCTGACATGGTGACATGCAGGACGACCAGATCCCCCGATGTCGCCGCGTCATGGAACTCGAAGCGCAGGTCGGCGAAGGCGGAGCGCAGCCACAGGGCTGTCGCCACGAAGGCGGCCGGACCCTTGGTGCGGCAGGCGGGTGGTTCGCCCTTGGCCTCGCGGTTCGTCGCGTCGGGATGGATCACGGCGGCGAGCTCGGAAAGGTCGCCCTCGCTCATGATCGATATGGACCTGCGGCAGAGCTCAGCGTGTGCGGCGATGGCCTCCACGACTCCCCCCCGATATGATTACAGTCGAACTGTATTGAAGACGGGAAGACTGTAAGGAATGTCTGAGCGTGACGTCAAGGGCAAACGGCAGTACGACAACACCGCCCGTGCCAAGCAGGCCGGAGCGACCCGCCATCGGATCCTCGAAGCCGCCTACCAGCTGATCATCACCAACGGTTACGCGGGCACCACGATCAAAGCGGTCGCCGCCGAGGCCGGGGTCTCCGCCGAGACCGTCTACAAGGCGTTCGGCACCAAAGCGAAGCTGGTCAAGGATGTCTACGACGTGACGCTGAGCGGCGACGAGGAATCGGTCCCCATGGTCGAGCGTCCGGAGTTCCAGGCGCTGATCGCCGAACCTTCGGCCCGCGGCAAACTCGTCCACTACGCCGCTGTGTGCCGGATGGTCTCCAGCCGACTCGGTTTGCTGCTCGACGTCCTTCTCTCGGGTGCCAAGGGGGGCGATCCGGACCTCCGTGAGTTCGCCGAGACGATCAAGCAAGAACGCCTCCTGGGTGCCACGGCGATCGTCCGGCAGGTCCTGCAGACTGGCGGCGCGCGGGCCGGCCTCGACGCCGACAGGGCCCGTGATCTGATCTGGACATTGAACTCGCCGGAGGTCTATCAACTCCTGTGCCGCGAGCGCGGCTGGACCGATGACGAATACGAGGACTGGCTCGCCGGGAGCTTCATCGCTGCGCTCATCGGCTGACACCGAGAACGGGGCATCATCCAGCGACGCGACCAGGACCGCCCGCCCAGAGCGACGCCGCTGCCGACCTGCCTGTGACGGGCATCCTGCGCATCGCGACGGCTTTATTCCTTCCTGAAGTTGGCGGGGTATGTGTTGAGGCACGGAACGCGTCAAGGCCGCACCCGGGGCTGGGGTGCGGCCGCCAAATCTGTGGTCTGTCTGGGCGCGGTCAGTTCTCCGAGGGGATGCACGCGGCGATCTCCTGAGCCATCCGGTCCGCCTCGCGCATGCCGGACTCGCGCCTCAGAGTGTCGACAACGGTAAATGTGACCTGTGACCTGCAGGAACTGTCGACGCAGTCAAGTCGTGCGCTCAGCGCATACGACCCCAGAGCGGTTGATCTCTTGTCTGATAACGTCGGCTGGCGAATCGCGCCATTGCCGGGCTTACCTCCTGCCGGGCGGTGATGACAGAAGGAGGCCCGGTGCTCGGTGCCCTCGGGATCAGTGAGTTCGAAGAGCGGGTCTACCGCACGCTCCTGGCCAAGCCGGACCTGACGGCGCGGGAGATCGCGGAGGACCTTGGCGCCACCTCCAGCCGAATACGGCATGCGGTGGCCCGGTTGGTGGAACTGGGCGTGCTGCGCACAGAAGGACACGGCCAGTACCGGCCGGTCAGCCCGCGGACCGCGTTGAGCGCACTGCTCGCCAAACGCCGAGCCGATTCCGAAGCGGCGTTCGCCGCAGTGGGAGACGTGGTCGATGACCTGGCAAGCGAGTACCGCGCCAGCCGACTGCAGGAGCATCCGACCGAGTTGGTGGAGGTGATCACTGGTGAGGCGGCCATCACCCTGCGGGTCGCCGAGCTGACCCAATCGATCCGCACCCACTTCTGGGTGCTGGACCGGCCACCGTACCTGGGCCCGTACAGCACCGAGTTGGAGGAGACCTTCACGAGGGATCTGCTGGACCGCGGCGTCGACATACGGTCCGTGTACAGCCCCGAGGCGCTGGAGCAACATGGCAGATTCGAACTGATCACCCGCCTTGCTCGGCTCGGCGAGCAGGCCCGGCTCCTGTCGACCGTGCCGTTCAGGCTTCGGATCATGGACCGTCGTGTCGCACTGGTCGCACTGATCGGAGGACGGTACGACAGAATCGCCGTCGTCCATCAATCGGGTCTGCTCGACGCACTCCTCGAGCTGTTCGACGTCTACTGGCAACGGGCGCAACCCATTGTCTCGACGGCTCCGGTGACCCCCGACCAGCCGAGCACGGATGATCTCCTGCTGCTGAGAATGTTGCAAGCGGGCTACAAAGACCAGGCGATCGCCCGGCAACTGGGCACGAGCGCGCGCACCGTGACCCGCCGGATCGCCACGATCGCCTCCCGCCTCGGCCTCGAGACCCGCTTCCAGGTGGGCGCCGAAGCCGCCAAGCGAGGCTGGATCTGAGCCCGACGAACGACGCCGTGCCACTTCTGTGGCGATGCGCGTCGAGTGGGCGCGGCGTACGCCGCGCCGGTGCGGTAGGACCGCGGACAGCGTGATCTTCCTGGTTCACGCGCCAACCCCTGGGATGCGAACAGAGCGCTCGCCAGTACTCGGTGATGCCGGAGATTCGGCAGTAGGACGGGCGGGACCGCGGGTGGCGGCCCCGCCCCTGTGACGGGCAGAGGGCGGTTGCTTCAGCCCGAAGGCGCGGATCATGCTCTGGGTGACGCTGTTGCCCCGGTTGTCGTGCGCGGAAGCGCGCAAAGTGACGTACGCGGCGTGGGCTGGGGCGTGCAGTCCGGTCTTCCAGCCATCACCGATGTTCTCTTGGGCTGCATGCCACCGGCAGGGCGACCTGCTGTCGGGGCCAGAGGCCGGCTTCGGTCCAGTCCCGCAGGCGGCGCCAGGCGGTCACTCCCGGATGCCCGACCCCGTGGCTTCACGAAGCGGGCCAGGTCTCCGGGAGATGGTGACCGCCGTCCGCCACCAGAACCGTGCCGGTGACGAAGGAAGCCGATTCATGCGCCAAGAACAGCACGCACGCCGCGATCTCCTCCGCCGTGCCGCTGCGCCCGAACGGTCCCGCCACGGCGGCCGCGGCCTCGAACTCCAGCTGCGAACCGGTTGCCACATAACCGGGAGCCACGATGTTCACCGTCACGCCATCCCTGATGACTTCGAGGGCGAGCGCCTGGGACAGCCCCACCAACCCGGCCTTCGCCGCTGTATAGGTGGCCTGGCCCGGCATGGCAGTGACCGTTCCCGTGGTGGAGCCGACCGAGACGATCCGGCCGTATCCAGCCGCCCTCATGGTGGGCACCACGGCGCGGCACATCAGGAAGGCCGTCGTCAGATTACGGGCCAGAGCCGCGTTCCAGTCCGCCAATGACAGCGCGGCGACATCCCCATCAGCATCCCAACCCGAGGTCACCGACGTCATGCCCGCATTGTTCACCAGCACATCAACCCGACCCCATCGCTCGACCGCGGCGTGCAGCACGGCATCCGCACTGCCTTCGAGGGTCAGGTCGGCAACCGCGCCCACCGCAGTCTCGCCCAATTCCGCGGCACGCTCGTGGATCCGCTCGGAGGTCGCGCACAACACGACCCGTCCGCCCTCCGCGACAAGTCCCCGCGCCACGGCGGCACCGATCCCGTCCGGAGCTCCAGCGCCCGTGACGATTGCCACCCGGTCCTGAAAACGAGCCATGTGAACCAACCAATGTGTGCGATGTAGATGTGAGGAGCAGGCTTTGGCGGATGAGGATCGCGGCAAGCGCATTCACCACCGAGGGACGATCCGCCCTTGGGTATACGCGGCGATCACAAAGGAATCTACCGTCCGCCGTCGGTCGTGTGGCACCGCTGAGATTCTCAGTCGTTCTGCGGATACCAGCGCAGTTCCACGGTGTTACCGTCCGGGTCCTGCACGTAGAGAGAGACCGCGATGCCCTGGGCGCCGAAGCGCTCGCCGGGACCGTCCACCACTGTGAAGACCCCGGAATCGATGACCTGTTGCCAGTCGAGCGGCTCGACCACCAGGCAGATGTGGTCGACATTGGAGCCCTCCGGCCGCTCGGCGGGCGCCTCGACCAAGTCGATGATGGTGGTGGGGCTCACCCGCACGGAAGGGAAGGGCGCCTTACCGGCCCGCCACTCCCCCACCCGTACTGGTTGCAGGCCCAGATGGCCGGTGTAGAAGGCGAGCGAACGCTCCATGTCGGCAACATTCAGGACGAGGTGGTCAAAGCCGATCACGCGCATGAGTATCTCCCCCGGGGGGCCGAGGCGCTTGGGGCGCCGGTGGAAGTACGACGGCCGGCGGCTTCGGGGCCTCGCCGGACCGGGGCGGTGGCCCGTCGTCCGGCGACCGTGATCCGCCACCGCGTTCAGCATGGCCGACCCGCTGTCCATGGGTCCAACGCACCTTTGTCATCTGATCCATCGTGTTTCACGATGGATCAATGGATCTCCAGCAGATGCGCTACGTCCTCGCGGTGGCGGAGACCGCCAGCTTTACCCGCGCCGCCGAGCGGTGTCACATCGTCCAGTCCGCGCTTAGCCATCAAGTGGCCCGGCTGGAGAAGGAACTGGGTGCCCGGCTGTTCGATCGGACGAGCCGCCGGGTGCGGCTGACCTCCGCCGGAGAGGCGTTTCTGCCGGCCGCCCGCGAGGCCCTGGAAGCGACCGAGCGGGCCCGGTCGGAGGTGGCGGCGGCCACCGGCAGGATTCAGGGCAAACTGACCGTTGGGTCGATCCCCACCGTGGCGGCCGTCGATCTCCCAGCGGTGCTCCGGGACTACCGCCTGCGCTACCCCCAGGTACGGATCAGTCTTCGGGGGGGCTCCAGCGAGAGCCTCGTCGAGCAGGTGCGCGACGGCAATCTGGACGCTGCATTCCTCGGCGTCCAGTCCGGATTCCGGCCGCAGGGCGTCCATGACAAGGAACTCGCCCACGGCCGGCATGTCGCGATTGTGGCCCCGGACCATCCATTGGCCAGAGAAGCCGAGGTGAACCTTCGCCTCCTCGCCGACGAGGTGTTCGTGGACTTCGCCGACGGCAGCGCCGCCCGCGCCCAGTCGGACCAGGCGTTCGCGGCGGCCGGCCTGCGGCGCGAGGTCGCCTTCGAGGTGTCCGGCGTCGAGCTCATGGTCCGCATGGTCCGCCATGGATTGGGCATCGCCCTGCTGCCCGAGACGTTCACCGCTGAACTGCACGGACTGCGGCGAGTAGCGATCGCCGACGGGCCAGTACGGGTGGAGCGCCTCATCTGGAGCCGACTCACCCCGTCACCCGCGGCCTCCGCTTTCCTCTCCCTGCTGGGCGTCTGAACACGTCCCCGATCGCATGACCACTTGAGGATTTCCGGCGGATCATCAGCGCAGCCATGGCCGAATCGCGGCGACAGGACCGCGCCGTGGAAGAGACACGCTCTCCCGTCACACCCAGTAGTCGGGTCGCCCGGGGGAATCTCACCCCCGGGCTCCCACGGAACCGTACGTGACAGTCTCCCGTCATACGGCTCTTGTCGTCCTGGTCCTCGACCCCGCCGGGGTCACCCAGGTCCAGTGAGCGAAGTACTTTGGACGCCGCGTGTGGCCCTCGGCCAGCCGCCGCAGGGCCTGTTTCATCCCGGTCCGGTACTTCTTCTGGATCCACCGCAACAGGTAGGCGTTGATGCGGTCGAGCAGCGGGTACAGCGCCGAGCGGTAGAAGCGCCCGTAGTAGTTCATCCATCCCCGGACCACCGGATTGACCATCCGGGCCAGATCGGCTGACTCCTCCGCGGTGCGACGGTGCAGTCGCCAGGACCGTACCGTCCTACTCAGCTTCTTCAGGGCTTGCTTACTGATCGCGGGTAGGAACGCGGTGAACATCACCCCGTGCTTGTCCTTGGCTCCTCGCGGCCGGAACGTGAACCCCAGGAACGTGAACTCGCAGACCGGAAACCGGCCCCGTCGGTTGTCGTCCTGTCGGGTGGCCCGGGGGAATCTCACCCCCGGGCTCCCACAGATCCCGGCGTGAACTTCTCAGTTCACCGGGCTCTTACTGTCCTGGTCACCAAACACGCGGAACCGAGGGAACCCATTGCCAGTGCGCGAGCAGGCGAGGGTAACGCTTGACAATCCCCTGCCAGCTCTCCTGGGCCTTCTTCCTCGACCGCAGCCGTTTGTATTTCTGGCGAATCCACCGCACCAAGTAGGCATTGAACCTTTCCCGGTAAGCGATCATGCCTGTGTGTGAACGTTCAGATGGTGCGGTCGTATTCAAGTTGGAGTAGGACGAGGGCTGCGGCGGCGATCTGGGTGATGCGGCTGGGATCGAGGCTGACCCGCCGCAGGGCCTTGAAGGTGGTCTTGAGCAGGGCATTCGCGCGTTCGCACATCCCGTGGATGCCTCGGATGACCCTGTTGAAGGTCTGCTGGGCTTCGGTGAGTTCACCGCCCGCGGGCTTCTTGACCGGGTGACGGAAGCCGTCTCCGGCGTTCTCGTAGCCGAGGTCGACCAGGGTCAGTGTGCCCAGTTGGTCGGCGAGCCGGTTCAGAGCATCGAGCAGCCCGTGGTGGCGGGCGCAGGTAGTGTCGTGCTCGCGGCCGGGCCGCACCGGCGAGACCCAGATCGGCCAGCCGTCCGGGGCGGAGATGACCTGCACGTTGCCGCCGTGATGCTTGTGCTTGCCCGACCACCAGAGGTCTGCCCCGTTGGGCCCCGGGGCCGCGACACGGTCGGTGCGGATGACCGTGCCGTCCAGATTGAGATGGGTCAGGCCGGCCGCCTTCGCCCGTTCCAGCGCGGTGGCCAGGTCCGGTGCCCCGGCCGCCAGGACCGTCAGCCCTTCGTGCAGGTATCGGTAGGCGGTGGACGTGGACAGGGCGTTGTCGCGGGCGAGTTGGGACAGACGGGTGCCGTCGATGAACCAGCGCAGGATCAGCACGGCCTGCTTGAAGCAGCCCAGGGCGCGGCGCCCGCGGCGGGTGCCGACCTCGGTTCGATGGCTTCGCAGGAGCCGGGCCAGGTGCTCGGCGGTGGAGCGCCGGACATCGAGCACGGCGGTGTATGTGACACTGGTCGGCACGTGAGGCCCCTCGGTCGGATCTTTCTGTTGCAAGATCGTTCCTACCAGGGGCCTTACGCCTGCCCGGAGTTGGGAGTGCACCACGAGACACCCGGAGGCGATCACACTCAGCGACCGCCGGTTACCGAGAAAGGCTCATTGATGCGTGCCAGGAGGGGATATAGCGCCGATCTGTAGAAGGCGCCGTAATAGTTGGTCCAACCCCGCACTACTGGATTGATCATCCGTGCGAGGTCCATGAAGGTATGACCAGTACGCACGTGCAGTCTCCAGGACCGCACCTCTGCGCTGATCTTGTTCAAGGCGTCCTTGCTGATCGCGGGCAGGAAAGCGGTGAACATCTTCCCGTCCTTTTGCCGCGCTCCGCGAGCCCGGAACGTATACCCCAGGAAGGTGAACGACGTGTGCTCATGTGAGCCGCGTCGATTTCCGTCCCGGCAATAGACGATCCTGGTCTTCTCCGGATGCAGCGCCAGCCCGACCTCGTCCATCCGCTCCGTGAGCGCCTTCAGCACGAAACGTGCCTGACGTTCACTGAAGCAGTGCAACACCGCATCATCCACATAGCGTTCGAACCTGATGGCGGGGAACTTCCTGGCCATCCATGTATCGAGTGCATAGTGGAGGAACAGGTTGGCGAGTACGGGTGAAACCGCTGACCCCTGAGGAGTCCCGCAGTCGCGCTGCTGCAAGGTCCCGTCGGGTAGTTGCAGCGGGGCATTGAGCCACCGCCGCACGTACAGCACCACCCACGGGAGGTCGGTGTTCGCCTCCACCGCTTTGACGATCAGGTCCCACGGAACGCTGTCAAAGAACTTCCGGATGTCGAGATCGATCACCCAGTCCGCTTTCCAACAGCGTCGCCGGCAGACCTCGACGGCATCCAACGCGGAACGCCCCGGGCGGTAACCGTAGGAGTCGGGATGGAAGATCGGCTCGACCTTCCGCTCCAACTCCTGAGCCACCACCGTTTGTGCGATCCGGTCGCCTACAGTCGGCACTCCGAGAATCCTGGTGCCTCCGCCATGCGTCTTGGCGATCTCCACCGCCTGCACCGGAGGCGGGAAATACGAGCCGGAGGACATCCTGTTCCAGATCTTGTAAAGGTTTCCCTTGAGATCCTTCTCGAACTCCTCGATCGATACCCCGTCGACCCCCGATGCCCCCTTGTTTGCCTTGACCTTCTTGTATGCCTCCCAGACAGCCCGCTTTGATATTTCGAACGGCTTGCCCGGCGATTTCAACTCGTCCACGCGACTCCTCCCGGGAACTCAGCCCGGTTGATCGAACGAACACCAGTCACGGACAGCCCGGCCCCTTCGCTCCACTCCCATTACAGGAGCTTCGTCACTACTACGAACCGGTCCGCCAGCGGACCCCGACTCGGTACTCAACCCCTTGTGGTTTCTGCCACTTGGGGCGCTCCCTTTCGTCCACCCGAGGCTTGACGGCATCGGGGCACGCCTTCTCCCGTTCCGTACGGAAGCGGCAGATCAGGATCACGTCGTCTACATGCCGGACATCGCCTGGCCAATGAGCGGGTACCCGCCAGACTCGTCCCGGGATAACTGCAACATCCCGGTTTTGATGTCAGTTGTTCGTGTTACGACACGTCAGCAACGATTCGCTTGCGCTCGTCTTCCTGACCCCTACCTGACGCCTCTGACGACGCCTTTTCCTCATCGCTCACCACGACGGTCTTCAACCCAACGCAGCATGAGGTCGAGTAGCCGGGGGGAATTTCACCCCCCGGCCCTCACAGATCCCGGCGTGACAGTCTCCCGTCACCGGGCTCTTGTCATCCTGATCACCAGAACGTGGGAACCCATGCCCAATGGGCGAAGAGCCTGGGGTACTGACGGGTGATACGCCGCCAGCACGCATGGGCCTTCTTGAAGGTCCGCAGCCGCTTGAACTTCTTGCGGATCCAGCGCATCAAGTAGGCGTTGATGCGCTCCAGGAGGGAAGCAGCGCCGTCCGGTAGAACGCACCGAAGTACTGCATCCAGCCCCGAACGATCGGATTGATCGCCCGTGCGAGCTCGGCGAAGGTCCGGCCGATCTGTCGGTGAAGCCGCCATTGCCGCACTTCACCGCTGATCTTCTTCGAGGATTCCTTGCTGATCGCCGGCAGGAACGAGGTGAACCTCTCCCCATTCCTGTCGATGGCCTTGCGAGCCCGGAAAGTGAACCCCAGGAAGGTGAACTCCGTCTGCCCGTACGGACGTCGGCGCTTATTACCATCCCGGCAGTACACGATCTTGGTCTTGTCGGGATGCAGCCGCAACCCAACTTCCCGCATCCTGTTCGCGATTGCCTCCCGTAGTTTCCGGGCCTGACCCTCGCTGACACAGTGCACAACACCGTCGTCTGCGTACCGTTCGAACGGTACGCCCGGATACTCCCGGGCCATCCACATGTCGAACGCATAATGCATGAACAGGTTAGCCAAAACAGGCGAAATCGCAGAACCCTGCGGGGTTCCGCGATCGCGCTGCTGCAAGGTCCCGTCAGGCAGTTGCAACGGCGCCTCAAGCCACCGCCGCACATACAGAACTACCCAGGGGAGATCCGTGTGGGCCCGAACCGCTTTGACGACAAGGTCCCATGGCACGCTGTCAAAGAATTTCTGGATGTCCAGATCGATCACCCAGTCATACTTCCAACAGCGTTTCCGGCACGCCGCGACCGCATCCAACGCGGACCGCCCAGGACGGTAGCCGTAGGAGTCCTGATGGAAGATCGGTTCGACCTTCTCTTCAAGACGCCGGGCTACTACCGTTTGAGCGATTCGGTCAGCCACGGTGGGCACACCGAGCAAACGAACCCCACCACCATGCGACTTCGGGATCTCCACACCCTTCACCGGAGGCGGAAAGTAACTCCCCGAAGACAGACGATTCCAGATTCGATAGAGATTACCCTTCAGATCCTTCTCGAAGTCCTCGATGGAGCGCCCGTCCACCCCTGCCGCACCCTTGTTCGCCTTGACCTTCTCGTACGCCTCCTGAACCTCCCACTTCGAGATCTCAAACGGCTTGTCCGATGATTTCAACTGGTCCACCCAGCTCCTCCCGGAGAACTTCCGGTTGACCGAACGAACAATCAGTCACGGATGACCCGGCCCCTTCGCTCCCCCTTCATTACAAAGGGTTCCTCACTACTACGAGCCGGTCCGCCAGCACACCCCGCGTCGGTACTCAAACCCTCACGGTTCTTCCGCTTGGGCCGCTCCCTCTCGCCACCCGCATGACTCAAGCGGCACTATCAGGGCATGCCTTCTCACGTTCCATGCGAGAGCCGCAGATCAGGCTCACGTCGCCTCCGTGCCGGACACCGCCTGGCCAGTAGACGGGACTCCCGCCAGACTTATCCCGGAGCAACCACAAATCTCCGGTTCTGATGTCACCTGTTTTCTAACGACACTTCAGCAGCGATTCACTTGCGTTCGTCTTCCTGATCCCCACCTGACGGCTCTACCGCCGCCTTTTCCACATCGCTCACCACGACGGTCGTCAACCAACGCAGCATGTGGCGGTTTGGCACCATCCCCCGCAGGACGGAACCGAGGGGCCAAGTCCCTCATCTCTCGCACAGCACCGCATCGCGAAGCTCTCCTACCTGAACTCCCCTCTGCGTTCGTGACACACGCGGTTTGAAATCTCCCTCCGCAGGGCGATTCCGAAGGGCCTTCCTTCATCTTCCGTACAGCACCGCATCAAGCAGCTCTACCTACATAAAGCTCCCCTTCGCGTTCGGGACACACTGCAGTACACGATCCGGGTCTTGTCCGGATGCAACTCCAGACCCAATGCCACGTAGCGTAAGTTGATCAAGGGCGTGGGGCCGCCTTCGACTCCGGGCGGTAGGTTGCTGACCGTGACTCAGGGTGCTGGTGCAGGCGGGCGGTTGCCGGAGTGGATCTCGATCGGGCTGCTGGCGGGCTCGGTCCCACGTGATGTGATCGACGACGCGGTGCGGGCGTTCGGACGGCAGGCCAGACGGTCGGACGGGAAGCTCCCGCCGCATGTGGTGGTGTACCTGGTGATGGCGTTGGCGCTGTTCGCGGACGACGACTACGAAGAGGCCATCACCCGCCTTTCGGAGCCGTTGGAGCGGTGGGGCTGCTGGGACCGGGCCTGGGAGGTGCCCACGACCAGCGCGATCACCCAGGCCCGCAAGCGCCTGGGCTCCGAACCGCTCGCGGAGATCTTCGACCGCATCACCGAGCCGGTCGCGGAGCAGCTCACCCGCGGGGCCTGGCTCGGGCCCCGCCGCCTGGTCTCCATCGACGGCATGGAGTGGGACCTGCCCGACACCGAATCCAACGCCGAGGCGTTCGGCCGTTCCGGGACCGCCGCCAATCCCTCCGCCTTCCCCAAGGCGCGGGTGCTCACCCTGGTCGAGACCGGCTCCCGCGCCCCGATCGGGGCAGCGATCGGGCCGATCGCCGGCAAGCGCGCCGGCGAGCAGACCCTGGCCTTCCAGCTGTTCGAGCGCCTGGAAGAGGACATGCTGCTGCTGGCCGACCGGGGCTTTTTCGGCTTCGAGCAGTGGTGCGCTGCCGCCGGGACCGGCGCGGACCTGCTCTGGCGCGTCGGCGACACGCTCACCCTCCCGCTGGTCGCGGACCTGCCCGACGGCTCCTACCTCTCCCTGGTCTACTCCCCCCGCCTCAACACGGCGGCGCGGGGCCGACTGCTGGAAGACGCCCGCGCCGGGCGGGAGGTCGATCCCGCAGCCGCCCGAGTGGTGCGCGTGGTCGAGTACGAGGTCCCCGACCGCGGCACCGACGCCGAGCGGGAGCTGGTCTGCCTGATCACCACGATCACCGACCACGCGAACGCCCCCGCCCCCCTGCTCGCTCACGCGTACCACCAGCGCTGGGAGCACGAGCAGTCCAACGATGACCTGAAGACCGCCCTACGCGGCCCAGGCCGCATCCTGCGTTCCAAGAGCCCGGACCTCGTCCGGCAGGAGCTGTACGGCTACCTGCTCACCCACTACGCGATCTCCGCCCTGATCTGCCGGGCTGCCACCGAGGCCGACATCGACCCCGACCGGGTCAAATTCACCCGCACCCTGCGCATCGTCCGCCGCCGCGTCGCCGACCCGGCGGCTATTTCCCCTGAGGACCTGGACGCCGTCCTGGCCAGGGTCCGCGCCGACATCACCCGCAAGAAGAACCTCAACCCCCGCCGCCGCCATCGCAGTTACCCCCGTGTCGTCAAGCGCGCCCGGCACAACAGCTACCGCGTCAAGCGTCCTGCCGACACCGGCACCCGCCATCCGGCGCCGCCCACAATCCACCTCGTCAACGCCCGAGCACTCACTCTCACAGCATGATCAACTTACGCTACGTGGCATTGACTCCAGACCGACCTCGGCCATCCTGGTCCGCAGCGCGGCCAGAACCCGTTCTGCCTCTGCCAACGTTCGGCAGTGGACCACCCCGTCGTCGGCGAAGCGCTCGAACGGGCAGCCCGGGTACTCCCGGACCATCCACGCGTCGAGTAGGGTCGGGGACTGGCGCGGTGGATGAGTCTCCGTTTCCAGTCCCCGCCGCTTCAAACCGGACATGCGGTTCTCCCGCATCCGGCTTTCCGACATCGTTCACCGCTCGGCATGCACCGTCGCCCCGTGCCACTTTCCGGACAGGCGGAAGACCCCGAGCCGACTGATCCACCCGTAGTTGTAGCGGGCAGCCCAATTCCGGCCTGAGAGGCCATGTTTCCTGCTGGTGAAAATCGCCAGCCGCTCGTGGACGTACTGGTCCACCGCTTCGAACTTCCGCGCAGAATTTCCCTTACGGAAGTACCCGGCCCATCCCCGGAGCACGGGGTTGAGCTCGGCCACCACGGTAGCCACCGGCCGCTCGGTCCGAGAGCGCGAGG
This sequence comes from Streptomyces sp. CA-106110, assembly GCF_050936285.1. NCBI lineage: Bacteria > Bacillati > Actinomycetota > Actinomycetes > Kitasatosporales > Streptomycetaceae > Streptomyces > Streptomyces sp. CA-106110. The sequence continues at coordinate 835,049 of NZ_JBNJNB010000001.1, forward strand.
TAGCAGCGCGGACCTTGTCCCGCAGCACCTTCAACGCCCGTTGCGAGGGCCACCGGTACAGGTAGAACCTGCCCCGCCACTTCCACGACTCCACTTTCCGGTGGTGGAAGCCGAGGAACTCGAAGCCCTGCCCACCTCGGGTGAGGCAGGTGATGCCGGACTTCTCGGGGTGCAGTCGCATCCCGAGAAGTCCCAGCACTCTCGCCGCCAGCTGCTGGGCCTGCTCGGCCCGTTGTCTGGTCGGCGACAGGACCACGAAGTCATCGCAATACCTCACCAGCACCCCCAGCCGGCGACCCTCGCCCTGCCACGCCTCATCGAGGACGTGCAGAGCGATATTCGCGAGCAATGGGGAGATTGGTGAGCCCTGTGGGGTTCCCGCCCCGGTCGGGGAGGTCACCCCCAGGGCCCCGGCGTTTGCCTCGGATGTCTGGTTGGTCATGTGATGCCGTAGAGGGCGAGGACGCGGTGGCGTTCGGTGTGGGCTCGGCGTCCGGCGGCGGTGTTGACGTACCCGGCGAGTTTGAGTGCACTGCGGATCAGGTCGCGGACGGCGGCGAGCACGGCTGGCGTATTGCGGGTCCTGACCTGGGACTTGTCCTCACCGAAGACGACATCACGCACCCAGTGGACGGTGTTCTCCACGGTCCAGTGCCCGCGAGCCCAGGCGGCGATCTCGGCGGCAGATGCCTGCTCAGCGGGCAGATCGGTGATGGCGTAGACGGTCTCGCTGGACCACTTCTTCGCCCCGTAGAGGCGGCGCCTGCGCTGAATGCGCAGGACTTGACGGGCGTTGGGGAAGAGCAGGCCGTCGACGGTGACGACCTGTACGTGGCGCTGCTCGTGGCGGCCGTGGCCGCGGGTGTCGTCACGGTGGATCACGGGGACCTCTTTCCAGGGCAACCGGTGGAGTTGGCGGGCCTGACCGCGCTGGTTGTTCTTGATCGTGAGGAGGTAATGGGCGCCGCGCTCGTGCAGGTAGGCGGCGTGGGCGTGCTGGGCGTGGAGAGCATCGGCGGTGATGACCGCGCCGGCGAGGTCCACGTCGTCGATCTGGTCGAGCAGGGGTGCGAACTCGGGGATTTCGTTCGTCTTCGCGCCGATCTCGCGGGAGGCCAGGGTGATGCCGTCGCCGTGGCGGACCGCGGAGAGCACGAAGACCCGGCTGCCGTCAGGGCGCCTGGCACCGCGCAGGCATTTGCCGTCCACCGCGATCGCCCGGCGCCTTTGACGCACCGGATCGGTCTGGGCGGCAGCCTGGTGGGCCCGGCGCTGTTCGCGTTCCGGGCCGCCGTCCGGCATCAGCAGCGCGGGATGCGCGCGCTCGTCGGAGAGCAGGGACGTCAGGTAGGCGAACCCGGCCGCGCTGAGTTCGGCCGGATCAAGGCGCCCCAGCACGCTGCGCAGGGTCTTCTCGCTCGGCACCCGGTAACGGCCCAGGAGCGGGTGGTAGGGCAGGCCGAAGGCGGCCAGTTCCTCGGGGGCCGCACGCCGGCACCACTCCGCTGCCGCAGTGATCGAGTCGTGGCCCGCGGGCGTCATCGCGCAGACCACCAGGGCCAGCAGGGAGGAGAGCCGGTAACGCACACCGCTGGCTCCGCGCGGATCGGTGAGTGACTCGAACTCCGCGACCAGGCTGCCGACTTGATCCCGGGCGGCACCCTCACGCAGATCTTGCAGGCGGGGTGCGGGGCAGACAGGAGCAGGGATGGGGGATGATGGTGGGACGAACACGGCACCTTCGTGGATCTTGAAGCGTAGAGAACTCCATGATCCACAGGGGCCGTGTTCGCCTGCTTCCGGGGCCCGCCGCCGACGTCAACCGACCCAAGGTCGGACGAGCCGGGCAAACGCCGGGGCCCTGAGGTCACCCCACCCTCCAGTACTCCCATCCGCAGCCACGACCGGATCAGCTTCAGCATCGACCGGTCCACCACGCGCCTCGCCAGCTGAGCGACGAGTGCGTCGTGCCCGATCGTCCCGAAACAGTTCCGGATATCGGCCTCGAACACCCACTCCCGACCTTGGTTCGCCGCAACGCGCACAGCATCGCACGCGTCGGTCGCGGACCGTTTCGGCCGGAATCCGTAGCTCGCCTCAGTGAACCCGGCCTCGAAGACCGGTTCGAGAACCATCTTCGCGGCCGTCATCACCACCCGGTCCGCCACGGTGGGAATCGACAGCGGCCGGAACTCCCCCGGCCGCCCCGGCTTGGGAATCTGGACCCGCCGCAGCACCGACGGACGATACGTATACGTCCGCAGTCGTTCCGCCAGGTCCTGGAGGAATGCGTCCACCCCCGAGGCCGCCACCGCGTCAACGGTCACACCGTCCACGCCAGGGGCTCCCCGGTTCGCGCACACGACCGACCATGCCCGCCACAGGACGTCCATGCGGTGGACGTGGACATACAGAGCATGGAACCGTCGTTAGGGTTCTTGCTTGGCACAGCGGTAGAGCGTCCACTGCAAGGCTCGGACCTTGTCCAGAGGACGGCCATCCAGTCGTGCGACGCCTTCCTCCCGGCGGATGGAACTAGCCGAAACGGCACTCATCCGGGCCCCTCCCTGTTCGCGAATCGCATCGATGAAGCAGGGGCCCTTCGCTCCCGGCGGGTTATGTTGTCCCGCCGATCGGCACTACTACGACCCCCTCCGACTGCCTCTCGACAACCCGCCACTTCCCGGTTCCGCCGGTTATAGGCGAGCCACGCTCCCGGGCCGCATACCCGGGGCCGAGTAGGCCCTCTCCAGTTCCCAGGACAACCTTCCAGCCGTTCCACGCCCCTTAACGCCGGGAGGTTCTTCGGCGCCCGCTCCAGGTTCCCGGACGCCTTCCATGGCCTTCGCCCTACGCATACGGACTCGGCACCCCCTTGGCCCACCCCAACGGGCGGGGTCTGCATATCGACGCTGCAGGCTTCACTTGATGTTGCGGACCGGCCGTTCGCACGCCCCCGAAGGACGCTTGTCACCCCACTTCGACGCCGCCCTCTCGAACGACGCCGGGAGTCAGCTACCGGGGACCCTGGCGTCTCCCCGGACCGGACTTGCACCGGCTGGCTGCCCTGAGCTTGACGTCCGGTTACATCCCCTCCCCCTCTTTCAAGCTGGAACGATGCCCGAACTCCTGGACGTACACGCGTAGTGCATGAACAGGTTCGCCAGCACGGGCGAAACCGCTGACCCCTGGGGAGTCCCACGATTCCGCTCTTGCAAGGTGCCATCGGGCAGTTGAAGCGGAGCTTGGAGCCACCGCTTCACATACAGCACTACCCAACGGGCATCGGTGTGCGCTTCCACGGCTTTGACGATGAGGTCCCACCGGACGCTGTCGAAGAACTTCTGGACATCGAGATCGATCACCCAGTCCCTCTTCCAGCAGCGTTGACGGCAGCGTTCCACCGCCTCCAAGGCCGATCGTCCGGGCCGGTAGCCGTAGGAGTCTTCATGGAATACGGGTTCGACCCGGTCCATCAGATGCCTGGCCACCACCGTCTGGGCGATTCTGTCGGCCACCGTGGGCACGCCCAAGATCCTGACGCCGCCTTCGGGAGACGACTTGGGAATCTCCACCGCACGCACCGGCGGCGGGAAGTACGTCCCTGACGACATCCTGTTCCAGATCTTATAAAGGTTGCCCTTCAGATCCTTCTCGAAGTCCTCAATGGAGCGACTGTCCACGCCGGGCGCGCCTCTGTTCGCTTTCACCACTTCGTACGCCCCCCAGACTTCCCGTTTCGAGATGTCAAACGGCTTGCCTGATGAATTCAACGCGTCCATATAGGTCCTCCCGGGAAGCCCGGTTGTCTAGATAAACAACGTCACGAATGGCCCGGTCCCTTCGCTCCACTCTCATTACAAGAGCTTCTTCACTACTACGAACCGGTCCGCCAGCGCGCCCCGCGTCGGTACTCGATCCCTTGTGGTGTCCGCCACTTGGGACACTCCCTCTCACCCGCCCGAGGACAGGGCAGTATCGAGGCGCGCCTTCTCCTGTTCCATGCGAGAGCGGCAGACCGGGCTCACGTCGTCTACATGCCGGACACCACCTGGCCAGTAAGCGGATTCCCGCCAGGCTCTTCCCGGAGTTGGCTAAAGACCCCGGTTTTGATGCCATCTGTCTGCTTAACGACACTTCAGCAACGATTCGCTTGCGCTCGTCTTCCCGATCCCCACCTGACGCCTCTTGAGCGCCTTTTCCTCATCGCTCACCACGACAGTCTTCGGCTAACGCGGCATGAGGTCGAGTAGCCGGGGGGAATTTCACCCCCCGGCCCTCACAGATCCCGGCGTGACAGTCTCCCGTCACCGGGCTCTTGTCATCCTGATCACCAGAACGTGGGAACCCATGCCCAATGGGCGAAGAGCCTGGGGTACTGACGGGTGATACGCCGCCAGCACGCATGGGCCTTCTTGAAGGTCCGCAGCCGCTTGAACTTCTTGCGGATCCAGCGCATCAAGTAGGCGTTGATGCGCTCCAGGAGGGAAGCAGCGCCGTCCGGTAGAACGCACCGAAGTACTGCATCCAGCCCCGAACGATCGGATTGATCGCCCGTGCGAGCTCGGCGAAGGTCCGGCCGATCTGTCGGTGAAGCCGCCATTGCCGCACTTCACCACTGATCTTCTTCGAGGATTCCTTGCTGATCGCCGGCAGGAACGAGGTGAACCTCTCCCCATTCCTGTCGATGGCCTTGCGAGCCCGGAAAGTGAACCCCAGGAAGGTGAACTCCGTCTGCCCGTACGGACGTCGGCGCTTATTACCATCCCGGCAGTACACGATCTTGGTCTTGTCGGGATGCAGCCGCAACCCAACTTCCCGCATCCTGTTCGCGATTGCCTCCCGTAGTTTCCGGGCCTGACCCTCGCTGACACAGTGCACAACACCGTCGTCTGCGTACCGTTCGAACGGTACGCCCGGATACTCCCGGGCCATCCACATGTCGAACGCGTAATGCATGAACAGGTTAGCCAAAACAGGCGAAATCGCAGAACCCTGCGGGGTTCCGCGATCGCGCTGCTGCAAGGTCCCGTCAGGCAGTTGCAACGGCGCCTCAAGCCACCGCCGCACATACAGAACTACCCAGGGGAGATCCGTGTGGGCCCGAACCGCTTTGACGACAAGGTCCCATGGCACGCTGTCAAAGAATTTCTGGATGTCCAGATCGATCACCCAGTCATACTTCCAACAGCGTTTCCGGCACGCCGCGACCGCATCCAACGCGGACCGCCCAGGACGGTAGCCGTAGGAGTCCTGATGGAAGATCGGTTCGACCTTCTCTTCAAGACGCCGGGCTACTACCGTTTGAGCGATTCGGTCAGCCACGGTGGGCACACCGAGCAAACGAACCCCACCACCATGCGACTTCGGGATCTCCACACCCTTCACCGGAGGCGGAAAGTAACTCCCCGAAGACAGACGATTCCAGATTCGATAGAGATTACCCTTCAGATCCTTCTCGAAGTCCTCGATGGAGCGCCCGTCCACCCCTGCCGCACCCTTGTTCGCCTTGACCTTCTCGTACGCCTCCTGAACCTCCCACTTCGAGATCTCAAACGGCTTGTCCGATGATTTCAACTGGTCCACCCAGCTCCTCCCGGAGAACTTCCGGTTGACCGAACGAACAATCAGTCACGGATGACCCGGCCCCTTCGCTCCCCCTTCATTACAAAGGGTTCCTCACTACTACGAGCCGGTCCGCCAGCACACCCCGCGTCGGTACTCAAACCCTCACGGTTCTTCCGCTTGGGCCGCTCCCTCTCGCCACCCGCATGACTCAAGCGGCACTATCAGGGCATGCCTTCTCACGTTCCATGCGAGAGCCGCAGATCAGGCTCACGTCGCCTCCGTGCCGGACACCGCCTGGCCAGTAGACGGGACTCCCGCCAGACTTATCCCGGAGCAACCACAAATCTCCGGTTCTGATGTCACCTGTTTTCTAACGACACTTCAGCAGCGATTCACTTGCGTTCGTCTTCCTGATCCCCACCTGACGGCTCTACCGCCGCCTTTTCCACATCGCTCACCACGACGGTCGTCAACCAACGCAGCATGTGGCGGTTTGGCACCATCCCCCGCAGGACGGAACCGAGGGGCCAAGTCCCTCATCTCTCGCACAGCACCGCATCGCGAAGCTCTCCTACCTGAACTCCCCTCTGCGTTCGTGACACACGCGGTTTGAAATCTCCCTCCGCAGGGCGATTCCGAAGGGCCATACCTTCATCTCTCGCACAGCATCGCTTCCAGAAGCTGTCCTACATCAACTCCCTTTCGCGTTCAGGACACAATCAACCAACGCAGCTCGGGGTCGAGTAGCCGGGGGGAATTTCACCCCCCGGCCCTCACAGATCCCGGCGTGACAGTCTCCCGTCACCGGGCTCTTGTCATCCTGATCACCAGAACGTGGGAACCCATGCCCAATGGGCGAAGAGCCTGGGGTACTGACGGGTGATACGCCGCCAGCACGCATGGGCCTTCTTGAAGGTCCGCAGCCGCTTGAACTTCTTGCGGATCCAGCGCATCAAGTAGGCGTTGATGCGCTCCAGGAGGGGAAGCAGCGCCGTCCGGTAGAACGCACCGAAGTACTGCATCCAGCCCCGAACGATCGGATTGATCGCCCGTGCGAGCTCGGCGAAGGTCCGGCCGATCTGTCGGTGAAGCCGCCATTGCCGCACTTCACCGCTGATCTTCTTCGAGGATTCCTTGCTGATCGCCGGCAGGAACGAGGTGAACCTCTCCCCATTCCTGTCGATGGCCTTGCGAGCCCGGAAAGTGAACCCCAGGAAGGTGAACTCCGTCTGCCCGTACGGACGTCGGCGCTTATTACCATCCCGGCAGTACACGATCTTGGTCTTGTCGGGATGCAGCCGCAACCCAACTTCCCGCATCCTGTTCGCGATTGCCTCCCGTAGTTTCCGGGCCTGACCCTCGCTGACACAGTGCACAACACCGTCGTCTGCGTACCGTTCGAACGGTACGCCCGGATACTCCCGGGCCATCCACATGTCGAACGCGTAATGCATGAACAGGTTAGCCAAAACAGGCGAAATCGCAGAACCCTGCGGGGTTCCGCGATCGCGCTGCTGCAAGGTCCCGTCAGGCAGTTGCAACGGCGCCTCAAGCCACCGCCGCACATACAGAACTACCCAGGGGAGATCCGTGTGGGCCCGAACCGCTTTGACGACAAGGTCCCATGGCACGCTGTCAAAGAATTTCTGGATGTCCAGATCGATCACCCAGTCATACTTCCAACAGCGTTTCCGGCACGCCGCGACCGCATCCAACGCGGACCGCCCAGGACGGTAGCCGTAGGAGTCCTGATGGAAGATCGGTTCGACCTTCTCTTCAAGACGCCGGGCTACTACCGTTTGAGCGATTCGGTCAGCCACGGTGGGCACACCGAGCAAACGAACCCCACCACCATGCGACTTCGGGATCTCCACACCCTTCACCGGAGGCGGAAAGTAACTCCCCGAAGACAGACGATTCCAGATTCGATAGAGATTACCCTTCAGATCCTTCTCGAAGTCCTCGATGGAGCGCCCGTCCACCCCTGCCGCACCCTTGTTCGCCTTGACCTTCTCGTACGCCTCCTGAACCTCCCACTTCGAGATCTCAAACGGCTTGTCCGATGATTTCAACTGGTCCACCCAGCTCCTCCCGGAGAACTTCCGGTTGACCGAACGAACAATCAGTCACGGATGACCCGGCCCCTTCGCTCCCCCTTCATTACAAAGGGTTCCTCACTACTACGAGCCGGTCCGCCAGCACACCCCGCGTCGGTACTCAAACCCTCACGGTTCTTCCGCTTGGGCCGCTCCCTCTCGCCACCCGCATGACTCAAGCGGCACTATCAGGGCATGCCTTCTCACGTTCCATGCGAGAGCCGCAGATCAGGCTCACGTCGCCTCCGTGCCGGACACCGCCTGGCCAGTAGACGGGACTCCCGCCAGACTTATCCCGGAGCAACCACAAATCTCCGGTTCTGATGTCACCTGTTTTCTAACGACACTTCAGCAGCGATTCACTTGCGTTCGTCTTCCTGATCCCCACCTGACGGCTCTACCGCCGCCTTTTCCACATCGCTCACCACGACGGTCGTCAACCAACGCAGCATGTGGCGGTTTGGCACCATCCCCCGCAGGACGGAACCGAGGGGCCAAGTCCCTCATCTCTCGCACAGCACCGCATCGCGAAGCTCTCCTACCTGAACTCCCCTCTGCGTTCGTGACACACGCGGTTTGACGCCTCCCACCGCAGGGCGACGCCGAAGGGCCACAAACCTTCATCTTCCGCCACGGCAGCTGTAGTTCGTGATGGTTGCCCAGTTGAGGCTGGTCAGGTGGTCGCGGGGGTGCCTGTAGGCAGGTGAACGGCCACCGTGATCATGAGCGTTGTGGAGACGATCCAGGATCAGGTGGCCGCGGAGGCCACGGTAGCCCAGCAGGCATGGACGGTGGCCCTCGGGGCGGCGACAGCGGGGATAGCGGATTGCTTCGCACGACGCGAACCGCGGCTGCTGGTGCGGGAGATGTGCGAGGCGATGCTGATGGAGTTGGACACCCGCAACTGCTGGACGCTGGCCGAGGCGCTCGGCCACTGTGGCCCGCACCGGCTGCAGCACTGCCTCGCCCGAGCCGCCTTCGACCACGACCTGGCCCGCGACCGGCTCGCCGTCTGGACCGCTGGCGAACTCGCAGACGGGCAGGCGGTGGTGATCGCGGACGAGACCGGAGACGCGAAGTCTTCCACCGAAGCCGTCGGTGCGGCCTACCAGTACTCCGGCGCGCTGGGCGGAGTGGGCCTGTGCCAGGTCGCAGTCCACCTCACCTACGCCACCCACCGCGGCCACGCAATCATCGACCGGGCCTTATACCTGCCCGCCGCCTGGGCCGAAGACGAGGAGCGGCGCCTGCTGCGGCACGTCCCCGATGAGATCGCCTTCGCCACCAAGCCCCAGCTCGCGGCCGCCATGCTCGCCCGTGCCCGCATCCTGGGTATCGTGGCACGCTGGTTCGCCGGCGATGAGGTGTACGGCGGGCGCGAGCTGCGCTGCGAGGCCCGCCGTCTGGGCTTCGACTACACGCTGGCCGTCAAGGCCGACCACCACCTCACCACGTCCGGCGGCCGCTACACCGCCGCCGAACTCGCCCGACTCATCCCGAAGAAGGCGTGGATGCGGATGCGCACCGGCCACGGGCTCAAGGGCGACCGTCACTACGACTGGGCACTGGTCGACGTTCAGGCTGACGACACCCCCGACGGCCACGAGGACGGCCACTCCCATCTGGTCATCCGCCGCCACCGCTACACCGGGGAACTCTCCTTCTACCGCTGCCACTCCACCACCCCCGTCACCCTGGCCACCCTGATCGAAGTGATCTGCTACCGCTGGAAGATCGAAGAGGACTTCCAGCTCCACAAGGGCTCCTGCGGGCTCGACCAGGGCCAGACCACCTGCTGGAACTCCTGGATGCGCTGGACCCTCATCAGCATGCTCGCCGCCGCCGTCCTCACCATCACCCGCCTGCGCACCACCGCCGCGAGCAGCCCACCCGGCCCGCTCCGCCTCGTAGCAGCCAGCGCCCGCGAACTACTCCGGATCCTGCGCGCCACCGTACTGCCCGCGCCCTGCCGCGACCTCGACCACGTACTGCGCTGGTCCGCCTGGCGCCGCCACCATCAGCATCAAGCCGCCCAGGCCCACCGCAACTGGAACAACATCACCGCAGCCGCAACGACATGACCACCGTGATCACGAACTACAGCTGCCGTGTCCGCACAGCACCGCATCAAGCAGGGTCTCTACCTCCATCAACCTCACTCTCAGCGTTCGTGGCACACCTCCAGCTGTAGATGGATCCGGTGACCCGCACCAGCTCGGTCAGCAGCACCGGCTGGGCTGAGAAGCAGCGGTAGTAGGCGAGTTCGTCGGTGGTGCGGTTGCGGCGGAACAGGAGCCGGCGGCTGCCCGGCGCCGCCCCGGTGAGATCGATGACGGCTCAGTCGTAGAACCGCTGTCCCTTCGCACCGCGTCCAGCCGAGAGCTTCTGCCAGGCCCACTTCGTCACTTCTTCACCAGGCATCGGCGCTGAACGTGCCCGCACCGGTGGCCACTTCGGCCGAACAGGCCACCGCGCGGACATAGCCGGCCAAGGGCATGACCGAGGCCTTCTTCGTTCGACTCATCGACTCAGCAGTCTGGCTGGGGGATCACACCCGCTTGGTCGGCTCGGCACGGTGACGTCGACCCCGGCAATCACCGAAGTACGTGCTGGGCTGCGGTTGTGCGCTACGTCATGGCGCATGCCCTGATGTCACAACCGGGCCGGGCTGTCTCGTCTCGGGTGTGAGGTCGATTCGAGGTCAAGGACGGTGACGGTTGTGCGGGTGTTCGTGGCGGGCGGGACCGGTGTTCTGGGTCAGCGGTTGGTGCCGCAGCTCGTGGCCCGGGGCCACCAGGTGACGGCGACGACGACGAACGCGGCCAAGGTGGGGATGCTGGAGCGGTTGGGCGCGGAGCCGGTGGTCATGGACGGGCTGGACGCGGCGTCGGTCGGCGAGGCGGTGGCCACGGCCCGGCCGGACACGATCGTGCACCAGATGACCGGGATCTCCGTGAAGCACGCCGGCCAGCCCGACTTCAGGCATTTCGACCGGTGGGCGGTTCCGACGATCAAGCTGCGCACCGAGGGCACAGATCATCTGCTGGCCGCCGCGGAGGCGAGCGGCGTGTCTCACTTCGTCGCGCAGGGTTACGCGTGCTGGAACGGGATTCGCGAGGGCGGCTGGGTGAAGACCGAGGAGGACCCGCTGGACCTCGAGGAGGGGACGGCCGCGTACACGTCGATGCAGGCCCTGCGCCACGTCGAGGAGGTCGTCGGCCGGGCCGGTGGAGCGGTGCTGCGCTACGGGGGGCTCTACGGGCCTGGGGCCATCGACGACCAGGTCACGCTGGTGCGCCGGCGCAAGTACCCGCTGGTCGGGCGCGCCAACGGTTATCACTCGTGGGTCCACCTCGACGACGCGGCGAGCGCTACGGTGCTGGCGGTGGAGCGGCGGGCGGCCGGCGTGTTCAACATCGTCGACGACGAGCCCGCGCCGGTGAACGAGTGGCTGCCCTACCTGGCGAAGTGCGCCGGGGCCAAGCGGCCGATGCGGGTTCCCAAGTGGCTGGCCCGCATGCTGGTTGGGGAGGTGCCGGTGATCATGATGACCGAGGCCCGCGGCTTCTCCAACTCCAAGGCCAAGCGCGAGCTCGGCTGGCACTTGCGGTACCCGTCGTGGCGGCAGGGCTTCCAGGAGGAACTGGCGTGAACCGAGCCAAGGAGTTCGAACAGCTGCGACCGCTGCTGTTCTCGATCGCCTACCGGATCCTGGGCAGCGTGAGCGAAGCCGAGGACGCCGTTCAGGAGACCTGGCTGCGCTACGAGGCCACATCGACCGAACCCGCCTCGGCCAAGGCGTTCCTGTCAGCGGTGGTCACGCGTATCTCGATCGACGTGCTGCGTTCGGCGCGCGTCCGCCGCGAGGAGTACGTCGGGCCGTGGATTCCCGAGCCGCTGCTGGCCGACCCGTACGAGGACCCGGCGCGATCGGCCGAGCTGGCCGATTCGGTGTCGATGGCGGCCCTGCTGCTGCTCGAACGGCTCAGTCCGCTCGAGCGAGCGGTGTTCGTGCTGCGCGAGGTGTTCGGGTTCGGCTTCGACGAGATCGCCTCGGCGGTCGGACGTTCGGAGGCGGCCTGCCGTCAGCTCGCGGTGCGCGCACGCCGGCACATGGCCGCCGGACGCCCGCGTTTCGAAGCCGACCGCCGCGAGCGCGAGCAGCTCGCCGAACGGTTCTTCGACGCCTTCCGCGAAGGAGACCTCGACGGGTTGCGGGACCTGCTGGCCGCCGATGTGCACATGATCGGCGACAGCGGCGGCAAGGGGCCGCAGCTGGCCGCCCAGCTGGTCGGCGCGCAGAACGTCGCCCGGGTGATCGCCGCTCTCGTCCCGCCGTTCCTGCGGCTCGGTGGTGTCATGCAGTCCCACGAGGTCAACGGACAGCCCGGCGCGATCTTCCGCGACCGGCACGGCAACGTCGTCAACACCTGGGCGCTGGACATCGTCGACGGGCAGATCCAGACGATCCGCTCGGTGATCAACCCCGACAAGCTGGCCCACGTCGGCCCGGTCGCCGATGCCTGGGCAGTCTTTCGCGAGGCGCGTCATGCACGCCAATCCACGAACTGACCGGACACTTCTCATGCGAGCCAGGCCCTCGCGTTCGGGGCAGGCCGACGACCGCGTCGCGTGGCTGGCCTACGTGGCGCTCGCGTGGATCGTCGTGTTCACCGCCTTCCACGTCTACTGGTACGCCGGCGGAACCTTCAGGCGCGGCGGCGTGCTGCCCGGCCTCCTACCGCACTCGGTGATCGGCTGGATCTTCGAGGTGGCGATCGTCGCCGCCTTCCCGATCGGGGCGTGGGCCTGCCTGGCGATCGCGCGCGGGTGGCCGCGCGGTCGGCTGTGCCGCCTGGCCGCGTTCCTTGTCTGGTTCGGCTGCGCGCTGCTGACCCTGCGCGGCGCCTCCGGCCTGGTCGACGACCTGACCCGCTCGATCGGCCTGCTGCCCAACGGGATCACCGGCCTGTCGATCGAGGATGCGACGGGCATGGCCCACCCGTCCGTGTCCGTGCTGTGGTCCGGCCGCGCGACCGACGCCTACTTCTTCGCCGGCGGGCTCCTCTTCGGCCGGCTGGCCTGGCGCTACCGCAGCCGCCCGGCCGCCGCCCCGACCCCGACCGGCTGAGCGCGTACCGAGCACCACCGCAGAACGCAACACCGCGCCGTGCAAACACCCTTATGGAGGCACTATGACCATGCCGAGTCCCGAGACGTTGTTCACCGTGCCGGCCCCCGCGGACCGCCTCGCACGAGCCGCCGCCGCGCTGACGGCCAACGGTTTCGCCGTCGAGATCCTGGACAGCGCCGCCGAGGCCCGCGCCCGGGTCGGCGAGCTCATCGTCGACGGGGCCAGCGTGTTCACCGCGGCCAGCGAGACGTTGCGCCTGTCCGGTATCGACGAGGACATCAACGCCGGCGGGCGATACCAGGCGGTCAAGCCTCGAGTTGTGGGCATGGACCGCGTCACCCAGGCCGACGACATCCGGCGACTGCTGGCCGGCCCCGACGTCGTCGTCGGCAGCGTCGCCGCGCTCACCGAGACCGGTTCGCTGGTAGCCGCCTCGGCCAGCGGCAGCCAGCTACCCGCCTATGCCGGAGGTGCCGCCCAGGCGATCTGGATCATCGGGGCACAGAAGGTGGTACCCGACCTGGCCACGGCGCTGCGCCGCGTCGACGAGCACGCCCTCCCTCTGGAAAGCGCCCGCGCCCAGGACGTCTACGGCCTGCCCAGCGCGGTCAACCGCCTGCTCGTGCTCAACGCGGAACCCCACCCCGGCCGGGCCACCGTCCTGCTGCTCCGCGAAGCCATCGGCTTCTGAGCGCGCGTTGCCGGCCGGCCCTCCGGACGTAGAGGAGTCCCAGAACATGGATCTGCAATTGACAGGTACGACGGCGCTCGTGACCGGGGCCAGCCGCGGGATCGGGCTGGCCGTCGTCCAGGCGCTCGTCGCCGAGGGTGCGAACGTGATCGGCTCGGCCCGCACCGTGTCGCCCGAACTCGCCGAGTCCGGCGCACACGCGATCACCGCCGACCTGGCCACGCCGGACGGTCCGGGCGAGCTCGTGCACGCGACCGTCGCAGCCCACGGCGACATCGACGTCCTGGTCAACTGCGCCGGCGGCGGCGACGCCTCGGACCTGCGCGCGTTCTTCGACTACGACGACGCGTTGTGGCACAAGACGTTCGACCTGAACTTCTACTCCGCGGTGCGCACCTGCCGGGCCGCGATCCCCAGCCTGATCCGCCGGCACGGCCTGATCGTCAACATCTCCTCGGTGGGCGCCCGTCTGCCGCACAGCGGCCCGGTTCCCTACAACACCGCCAAGGCGGCGCTCACCGCGTTCAGCAAGGCGCTCGCCGAGGAGTACGGGGACCAGGGCGTGCGCGTCGCGACGGTCGCCCCGGGACCGACCCGCACGCCGGTATGGACCGCCCCGGACGGCATCGGCGCCGCCCTCGCGGCCGCGCAGGGAATGTCGCACGACGACCTACTGGCCGGCCTGGCTGCGGCGTCCGGCATCCGCTCCGGCCGGCTCGTCGAGCCCGAGCAGGTCGCCTCCCTGGTCGCCTACCTCGCCTCGCCTCTGGCGGCCAGCATGACCGGCCAGGAGTACCTCGTCGACGGCGGCCTGATCAAGACGATCTGACCCGTCGTGCCGCGCTGGTAGGCCGGTGGAACCTCCGGGCGCGACCAGTCGGCCGGCGGCCTGGATCAACTCGGCCGGGGTTGCCGATCCTGAACCGCCGAGCCATTGAGCCCGTCGAGCGCGCCCGGTAGGCACCTGCGGCTGGGCCACGGCTCGGGATCCGTCTGCGACGAGTACCGTGCACGGCAGGGCCTCGATGCCTATGCCCGACATCACAACAGGTATCGCGCACACCGGACTCGTGGACAACTCCCGCCTCTCGCGCAAGAAGGGCTGGTGTCTGGGACCGACTTGGCCGCTCACCGACTCCTGCGGATCTGAGTACTGACGGCGTGATCAACGAGGGCAGGTGTCATTGCCGACCACAGCTGACGTCAGGACGCCGGACCCGCTGATCGCGGTGGCGGCCCCGAGACCGTTGTGGACCAAGAGGCCCAGTTCTCAAGTCGAGCCACCACCAAGGGTTTCGAACGGCACTGCTGTTCCGCCTGATCCGAACACGCCGGGCGTTGGCGCGATTCGCCAGCTGGCGATATCAGACACGAGTCTGATCTATACATCTACCGTTCACGAGCCTTAACTCTGATCGTCCACGCCGAGCTGCCGCGATCCCAGGACCCCCACCACCGGTCCGCAGCGTCGGCCATCCCATCCCCCGCCGATCCGTCACTTCAGCCATGAATCGCTTGCGGGGCCGACCTGGGCCCTACGGAACAGTCAGGGAATCCTTTTGAGATCATCACCGAGACGCTGGAGCGTGTTCGCCGTCGCCGGCGCCGCCCTCCTGTCGTTGGCACAGCCCGCCGCCGTGTCCGCCGCCCACGCCGCGGCCACCGACTCCCCCGCTCCCGCCGCGCAGCGCAACGTTCCCCCCGGCGCCCACTCGGTCACCCTGATCACGGGTGACGTCGTGGTCACACGGCGGTCCGGCGCCGCCGGCGGCACCGTCGATGTGCAGGGTGCCGCCGGTACACAAGCCCAGGCGCGCATCATGGAGTCGAACGGCGACCTTTACGTTTATCCCGAGTCCGTTCTCCCCTACGTGGCGGCAGGCGTGCTGGACAAGCGCCTGTTCGACATCAGCCAGCTCGTCGCGGACGGCTACGACGACGCACATCGCGACCAGTTGCCGCTGATCGTCTCGTACAACAGCAAGGCCGCCTCAGGGCTGCGTTCCACAACCCCCGAGGGCGCCACCCGGGTCAAGGCCCTCGGCAGCGTCCAGGGTGCCGCCCTGTCCGAGGACCGGGACCGATCGGCCGACTTCTGGCGCGCTGTCACCTCCGCGCCGGCGTCCGGCTCGAGGACCACCGCAGCCGCGTCCGGCAAACCGGCCTTCGGCGGGGGTATCTCCCACATCTGGCTCGACGGGGTCGTGAAGGCGGATCTCGCGGAGTCCACCTCTCAGATCGGCGCGCCGCAGGCGTGGGAGGCCGGCGACACCGGGAAGGGCGTGGACGTCGCCGTCCTGGACACCGGCGTCGACGCCGAACACCCTGACCTGGTCGGCCGAATAGCAGCCGCGCAGAGCTTCGTTCCGGGCGAGGACGTGACGGACCGCCATGGCCACGGCACCCATGTCGCGTCCACCATCGCCGGCACGGGGGCCGCGTCAGACGGCAAGGAGAAGGGCGTCGCGCCCGGTGCCGACCTGCACATCGGCAAGGTGCTCTCCGACGAGGGTTCCGGTCAGGACTCCTGGGTGCTGGCCGGCATGGAGTGGGCCGCAGTGGACCAGCACGCGGACATCGTCAACATGAGCCTGGGCTCCATGGCGCCGTCCGACGGCACGGATCCCCTCAGCGCGGCGGTCGACCGCCTGAGCGCCGAGACCGGGACGCTGTTCGTGGTCGCCGCGGGCAACGCGGGCTCGGACTACAGCGTCGGCTCCCCCGGCGCGGCCGACGCAGCCCTGACCGTGGGGGCCGTCGACTCCTCGGACGACGTCGCCTGGTTCTCCAGCCAGGGTCCGCGCGTCGGCGACGGCGGGCTCAAGCCGGAGATCACCGCCCCGGGCGTCGACGTGCTGGCGGCACGCTCCCAATACTCGCCGTCCGGCGAGGGCAGCTATCAGACCTTCAGCGGGACCTCCCAGGCCACCCCGCATGTCGCGGGCGCCGCGGCCCTGCTCGCGGCGGCGCACCCCGGGCTGACCGGCTCCCAGTTGAAGGACCTCCTGGTCAGCAGCTCGAAGCAAACGCCCAAGTACGACGCCTTCCAGGCGGGCAGCGGCCGGGTGGACGTCCCGTCGGCACTCAGCGCCGAGGTCTTCGCCTCGGCGACCGCGTTCGCCGGGCAGGTGACGACGGGCGCGTCCGACGCGGTGACGCGTCCGGTCACGTACACCAACATGGGTGGCTCGCCGGTCACCCTCGACCTGTCCGTGCAGGCCCCGAACGCACCTGCCGGAATGTTCCGGTTGTCCGCCTCCCAGGTCGTCGTGCCGGCCCACGGCACCGCCGAGGTCACGGCCATCATCGACGGCTCCAAAGCGACGGGGAACGGTCACTGGACCGGCCAGGTCATCGCGGCCGACACGGCGGGGAAGACCCTCACCCACACGGCCGTGTCGCTGGGCGACATCGCCCACAAGCTGACCCTGGTCCTCAAGGACGCACAGGGCAAGCCGATGTCGGGCGTCGTCGAGTTGCTGCGGTCCGGTCAGTTCGGGCCCGAGTTCCTGATCGTCGACGAGACGGGCACGGCGCAGATGTTCCTCCCCAACGACGTCTACTCAGTGCTGGAGTTCAAGGACGTACAGGGTGTCCACGGCCCTCACTCGATGGGGATGGCGTTGCTCGGTGACCCCGAGGTCGTGATGGACCACGACACCACGGTCACCTTGGACGCCTCGAAGATCGAGCGGGTGGACATGACCACGCCGCAGCAGACCGAGACGACCTACCAACGCCTTGAGTACAACCGCTCGATGGGCGGTGGCACCTGGCGCGACTACATGGAGACGCAGACCAGCTACGACAGCCTCTGGGCCCAGCCCACCACGCACAAGGTGACCCACGGCGACTTCTACCTCGGCGCCCGCTGGCGCAAGGAGCAGCCGGCACTCGCCATCGCCACCAAGACCACCGAGTTCACCGATGCCCTCCGGCAACAGGACGTCACCCCGCTGGCCCAGGGTCACTACAAGCTCCCGCTCGTGGCCGCCGGCGACGGCACGAGCGCGGACTACGCCGGCGTGGACGCGCGGGGCAAGGCGGTGGTCGTCCGCCGCAACGACACGATCAGCGACGCCGACCAGGCCGCCGCGGCGATCGAGGCGGGCGCCAGACTCCTGCTGGTCGTGAACAACGAACCGGGGCGCTGGTTCCGGAGCTACAGCCCGGAACCGTGGAAGGAGACCCCCGCCCGGATCGACGTGGCGTTGTTGAGCACGGACGAGGGCGAGAAGCTCTTCGCCCAGGCCTCTGCTCCCAAGGCGGCGCTCTCGGTGGACTCGCAGCCGGTCAGCCCTTACGTCTACGACCTGATGTGGACGTGGCACAACCAGATTCCGGACCACATGGTCGTCCAGGGCGGCCCGAAGACCCTCGCGCGGGTGAACGTCGACTTCGACAGCCCCGATACGACCCGGCGCGGTGGTGAGTTCCGCTTCGACTGGCCGGTCTACTCGGACTGGGGCATCGGCACGATGACGAGTGAGCCGATGAACTCGCAGCGGGTCGACTGGGTCTCCACCGGGCCCGGATACTCCTGGGGTCAGGAGGCGTACGTCGAAGGTCTGCTCTTCGAGATCGAGCCACGCACCACGTACCGGGCGGGCAGCACACAGACACAGCAGTGGTTCAAGCCCATCGAGCGCCCGTACCTGAACAACAACTACAAGCCGCCGACCCGCACGGGGAGCCGGCTGACCTTGGACGTCCCCGGCTGGGGCGGCTCGGATCACGTCGGCATGTCCATGGACTACCAGCGCATGCCGCACACCCTCACGCTCTACCAGGGTGACACCCAGCTGGCCCAGAACTCGGGAAACACCATGGTGCAGGCTGACGCACCGGGCGCCGGCAAGCTGCCGTACCGCCTCGTCCTGGACGCCAGCCGGGACGGCACGGTGAGCCCGTACTCCTCCACCACGCACACCGAGTGGGACTTCACCTCCCAGGCTCCGGCGGGGGACGAGACATCAGTCCTGCCGCTCATGCAGATCAACTACGGAGTCGACACCAACGCGGCGGGCAAGGCCGCGAGGAACGCGACGCTCGCGGCGTCCGTCGCCCACCTCGCCTACGCCACCGGCGCCGGAACCCTGTCGGCGGTCACCTTGGAGGTGTCCTACGACGACGGACACACGTGGCGGAAGATCACCAGCGGAAAGGACGGCCGGTTCGCACTGTCCGCCCCCAAGCAGGCCCAGTTCGTCTCACTGCGGGCTCACGCCCACGACAGTGCCGGAAACGCGGTCACACAGACCGTGATGCGGGCCTTCGGTCTCCGCTGACCTTGTGGGGCGCACCGCCACAGCATGGTGCACCCACGCGTTTCCCGCCGGGGGCCGGAAGCCGCCCCGGCGGGAGACGATCCGGAACGCGCGGGCCCGTGGGCCCGCGCGTTCCGGCGACGGCGGGATCAGACGGCCGCGGTGCCGGCCTGGGAAGGCTGCTGGATGACCCGGGTGACGCCCTCGATGACGTCGGAGTCGTCGGCCGGCGGTGGGTGTCGGCGAAGCGGGTCACGGAACCAGGTATGAAGAGCCTGGTGCCCGCGAGGACCGCGGCACCGACGGACGTGCGGACTCCGTGATGCGCCCACGCGCCGCCGTACTGGCTGAAGCGGTGACGACCACGGCGACCGTGTGGGGCACGTAATCGCTGCAGGTGAGAGCCCTCCAAGCCGACTCAACCTGCACCAGGGCCGCGCCGAAGCCCGCCCACTGCAATGAGAGAACCTCCTCTTTTGGGTCTTGCCGCTGCATTGCTGGACTACGTCAGCGCGGCACCGTCCGCCAGACCGGATGTGACCTCGTCGTACTATCAAATGACTGTCAACAGTCTTCGCGGCGCAGCCGTACGTCGAGGCGTTGCCCCCGTGCCGTGCAGACAGCAGGGTGATTCACCATGGCCGGCGGTTTGCTGGACCGGCAGCTGTCAGCAGAAACAGGCAATGATGAGCGAGCAGAACAACCCCAGCGCCCCCACCGGTACGACGGCCCGCGAACTCTCACTCGACGGCTCCACGCTGCTCCGCCGCCGACGGCGTGTTCTACGGCAGCTCGGCTTGTGCGTGCTCGTGCTCGTGCCGTGGACCATCTACCTGGCGGTGTCGCTGCCGGATCGCTTTGAGGCCCGGCACTGGCCCTGGGTGTGGGTGGGCTTCGACGTGATGCTGCTCGTGACACTGGCCGGTGCGGGAGTGGCGGTGTGGTTGAGACGCCAGGTCCTGGTCCCGTTGTCGTTCGTGGCAGCCACGCTCCTCCTCTGCGATGCCTGGTTCGACATTTCCCTGAGCTGGGGAAAGGATGACGTGTGGGCGAGCGTCGCCTCGGCCGTGCTGGTTGAGCTGCCTCTCGCCGTCCTGCTCATCTTGCGGGCGCGACGGGTGCTGAAGATATCGATGAGGCTGGCCTGGCAGCGGCTCGGCCTGGCGGGAGATCCTCCGCCGCTGCACAAAATGCCGTTGCTCGTCGCCGTGGCACCATCGCGGAGCGCCGTGACACCATCGCGGAGCAATGAGGCTGCCACGAACGGGGCCGAGGACGTCTGACGTCGCCAAAGGCGACTTCGGTCACCACTCGCTGCTGAAGCTCCGCACGCACCTGCACCGTGCCCAGGCCCCAATCCGTCATGCCGACCGCATCAAAATTCCGCTGCTCCCTGTCCAGGGAAGGCCGCACGTTGTGTTGCGGCCTCCTCAGACAGAGGCGACTGCCATCGCAGACCGTGCTTGCCGTCCGGCACCCTGACGCTCTCCCGCTCGGTCCCAGCCACGAGCAGCGCGTCGGCAACCTCTATGGCGTCGTGCACACGCCTCGTTCCCGTCATGACGCACAGCGTGTAGCTGACGTCCTCGAGCTCACGTGCCCATTCCGGCTTCTCGCTCTCGGCGAGCGCGATCTGCAGGGACGCGTACCGGGTGAGCAACTCCCTGACGACCCTCGGATCCGGAACGAGCGGCACAGACAGGCCCCTTCTTTCCAACTTCGGGTCGAGTGCCCCGTCACGGGCGGGAGTCGGGTGCGCCGCGTCGGTGCCTGACACCTTTTGTACCTCCATAGTTCTTGCCTGCATGGGTGGATGTCCGTTTGCCCGGCGGTCGGTTGTTGTCCCGACATGTCACGCTCGGCGGCTGCAGCGTCCGTGCATTCGAGGCTCCTTGCCTCGCAGTGAATGACCAGAAGGGCCCAACGTCTGTGACGGACAACGCTTCTACAGACCCGCAGCGCAGGCCACGTTGCCCAAGGCGGCCGGCGCAGACCAGCGTGTCGGCGCGGAGTTGATGCTTGCCGTTCCTGAGGCTCCCGCGTCGAGGCTTCCGCACACGTTCCCGCAGATGGCCGGGTGTCGGCGCCGGGAAGAGCTGGACGGTGCCGACCCACCCACGCCCAAGGATTTCGCGAGGCACCATGGCGCCTGCCGGCCGGCGAACGCGGTGCGTTTGACCGATCTCAATGACGATGTCACACATCATACTGATGAACAGTGTCACACATTGGGTCGCAGTCCGGTCCTGGTTGGGTGCGAGCCCGATGGGTGATGAGTGAGGTGGATCATGGGGGTCACGTGTCGCCGGAGACCAGCCTCTTCGGCAGGTTCCGGCTTCGGCAGGGGCGACTCGGCGAGTGGCGTGGCCATGCGGGGCGTCGGACATGAGGACAGATGCGGGGACGCGTCTCCTTCCGCCGACCTGGTCGACCGGAGGCCCGTCGGCGGGCTTGTGCGCACTCCCCCGCCCCGTCGCCGTCGTGGTGGGCGCGGGTGACGCGCTCGGAGCGGCTCATGTCGGGGTTGGATACGCGCTGGAGCGGCGCGGTGTCGTGCCAGACATGATCATCGATACCTCGGTGGGTGCCCTCAACGGGGCCATCGCGGCCGCCCACCCCGACAGGGCCGCGCCGCGGCTGGACCACGTGCGGACCCAGTCGCGTCGCCGTGAGGTGCATCCGCTCGGTTACCTGTCGTCACGGGTAAGTAACTTCACCGACCGCGGTCCGCGCCGACTGATCGCTCGAGTTGAGCTGTCGGTCCCGTTCGCCGCGGTGGCCATGGACCTGGTCACCGGCTCTCCGGTGCTGCTCGACCACGGAGACCTCGAGCCCGCGCCGCCGGCCGGCGCAGCCATCCCCGGGATGCCACCCCCGGTGGATCGTGGCGGCCGAACGCTCGTCGAAAGGGCGGCAGGCGTGGTGGTACTCGGCCCGGGGAGCTCACCATTGCGCCCCGTCGAACCGCGCCGACGTGCCGGTGCGACGCCGCCAGGACCGGACTACGGGCGGCGTATCACCGGGCCGGGCCGGTACCGCGCCGATGGCCCTTCGGCGGCATCCGCCAGTCCGGGCAAAGCATCCACTTCTTCTCTACGGGGGGTCGGTCTGTGAGTACCATCGCGTTCCTCAACATCGCCATGCACGGGCACGTCAACCCGACGCTGCCGGTAGTGGCCGAACTCGTTCGGCGCGGCCACGCCGTCACCTACCACACCACGCCCGCGTTCCGAGAGGAGATCGAGTCCGCCGGCGCGACGGTGTGCCTCTACCCCGGAGGTGACCAGCCGCTCCCCGATCCACCGACGCCCGTCACGTTGATCGAGGCGCTCGCACGCACCGCCGTCCGCCTGCTACCCGCGGTCCTCACCGACCTGCGCCGCGTCCGGCCCGACTTGATCGTCCACGACAGCTCCTGTCTGTGGGGCGCGGTCGCCGCCCGCGAACTCAAGGTGCCGGCGGCAGCGTCGACCACCATGTTCGCGTACAACCGGCACGTGCCCAGTCCCACCCGCGGCTCGTGGGAATTGTTGGCCGCGGCGGCGGCTCGACCGCGCAGCCTCCAGGGCTACCTGCGGTCGCGCTGGGAATTGCACCGCCGCTACCACGCGCGTCAGTTGCCACTGGTCGATGTGGTGAACATCCGCCAGCGGCTCAATCTGGTCTACACCTCGCGGGCGTTCCAGCCTGCCGTCGAGGATTTCGACGAGTCCTACCGTTTCGTCGGCCCGAGCATCGGCGCCCGCCCCGTCGACCCGTCGTTCCCGGCCGATCGGCTGCGTGACCCGGTGCTGTACGCCTCGCTGGGCACGGTGTTCAGCGACCCGCAGCTGCTGCGTACTTTCGCCACCGCGCTCGCCCCGCTGGGCGGCACCGTGATCGTCTCCACCGGGCAGACCGACCCCGCCGCGCTGGGGCCCTTGCCGCCCAACGTGCTCACCTGCCGTTTCGTGCCTCAACCGGAGGTGCTGGCACGCGCGGCGCTGTTCGTCACCCATGGCGGGATGAACAGCGTCAATGAAGCCATGTACGCCGCGGTTCCGATGTTGGTGGTCCCCCAGGGCGCCGACCAGCCGATGGTGGCCCGTCGCGTCGTCGAACTCGGCGCGGGCCTGACGATCCGTACCCAGGACGTCTCCACGGCTTCCGTGCGTTTCCTCGCCGAGCGCCTGCTCCACGGCCCCCGGTTCCGGGCAGCGGCGGCAACCCTGCAGGCTGCCCAGCACGAGGCGGGTGGATATCGGCGCGCAGCCGACGAACTCGAGTGGTACCTGCAGGCGGCCGGCTCGGCCGGTCGGCCGGCCCTCGTCGATACGTCACAGCGAGGCTGACCGATGTCACACATCGTTGTCGTCCTGCTGCTGTTCGCCGGGGTGTCGGAGGCTGCCGGGCGCATCCTGCCTCTGGCGGTTCGCCGGCCCGGCATGTCGCGGAACTTCCTGGCCGGGTTGCTGCTGCCCGCCGGCCTCGTCGAGGGTGCCGTGTTCGCCCTGTGGCCGGCGACCGCCTGGAACCTGGCCGAGGTGGTGCTGTCCTCTCCACCGCCCGGAGCGCACTTGGTGTGGACAGCGGGCCTGGTCGCCCCACTGCTGCTCGCTGCCGTCCTTGCGTTCCCGTTGCTGGGACCCCTGCTCCACCTGTTGCTCTTCGTGGGGGTCGGAGCCGGCCTGGCCGGCCCGCTCGCAGCGGCGACCGGCCTCGGCTGGTGGAGCGCCGCGGGCTACGTGGCCATCGCCGGGGTCGGCCTTGGTTTCGCTGTGGAGACCGTTCGGCGACTGGTCGTGAGGATCAGCGCACCCCGAGCATCGGAGTCCATCACATGAACGACTTCCTGCTCTGGGCCTGTGTGCTCGGGCCGGCTCTGCTCGCCGAAGGCCTGCTCGCCCGCTACGAGGTGCTGGCCTACAGCGCCGGCTGGCGGGCACCTACCACCGAGCTGCCGAGTGGCATGCCCTACGCCCGCGGTGCGGCCGCTGACAGTCCCCCGGCCGCCTACCTGGTCTACCTGGACGGCATCGGGAAACGTCGCGTACGGGACACTCGGGACGGCGGCCAACTGGTCAAGGCCGTGATCGCGGGGGCGCCGGAGCTGCGGGTGCTGGGTCAGGTGCAGCCCTACTCGCCGCTGGCCGACCCGCTTGCCGAGCGGCCGGTGTGGGCGTGGCTGCGCCGCCACGTCGGGCTGCTGCTGTTCCTGCACAACGTCATGCAGGTCTTCGTGGCCGCCGACCACCGGTACCGCCCCCTCTACAACCGGGCCGTCGGCTGCCAGATCGCCACTCAGCTCCGGCTCGCCGGCTACCAGCCCGACAGCGGTATCCCCGTGGTGCTGCTCAGCTACAGCGGCGGCGCCCAGGTCGCCACCGGCGCCGTCGACGAACTGCACACCCAGCTGCGCTCCCCGCTCGTACTGATCACACTCGGTGGGTTCCACAACGGCGCCAACGACCTCACCCGTGCCGAACACCTGCATCGGCTCACCAGTGCGAGCGACCGGATCGAGCGCGTCGGCACCTGGATCTTCCCGCAGCGCTGGCGGTTGTTCCGCCGTAGCGGATGGAACCGCGCGCGACGTGCCGGCAAGATCACCGTGCATCGGCTCGATCCTGCCACCCACCTCGGGCCGCGTAGTTACATCAGCCCGGAGGGACGGCTGCCCGATGGCCGCAGCTACCTCGACCGTACGACCGACACAGTGATAGCACTCATCCGCGCCCACCACAGCGCGACCGCGGCTACAGACACCCCGGTGCCGGGAAGGACCTGACCCGAGCGCGCAGCGGGCACGGCTCGCCGCCGAGGTCGCCTCGGACCTGACTGTGCGAGAACGCGTTGAGGTACCACGAGGTGAGTGCTTCTCTCGGCTGCTCGCTGGGCGCGGGCGGCCGAGACGGACAGCGACAGCGGCGGGTCAGGGGTTGGTCACCGCCCGGAGGGCGGCACTACGGTCGCCGTCGAGTCCGGCAAGCAGGCCTCGCAGACGGGGGCCGTACTCGGGGTGGGCGAGGGCGAACGCCATCTGGGCGACAAGGTAGTCGGCCGGGTTGCCGGTGTCGTACCAGCGGCCGTTGATGACCTGTCCGTACACCGCGCGGGTGGAGGCATAGGCGTTGATGGCGTCGGTCAGGTAGATCTCGCCGGTCCGGTGCTCGTACCAGCGGCGGGTCTGCTCGCGCAGTTCGTCGATGATGCCGGGGGTGACGACATAGCCGCCGATGGCCGCGTACGACGACGGGGCGGCAGCAGGCTCGGGCTTTTCGACCAGGCCGGTGATGCGCAGTTGGCCGTCCCCGAGGTCTTCCTTCACGATCGGTACGCCATAGCGCTGGGAGTCGGAGGGGTCCATCGGTATGAGGGCCAACACCGGGCAGCCGGTCTGCTCATACGCGCGCATCAACTGCTGGGCGCGGGGGACCTCGGCCACGAAGACGTCGTCGGGCCACAGCACCAGCACGGGCTCGTCGCCGAAGGCACGGGCAGCGTTCAGCACGGGGGTGCCGTTGCCGTACGGGCCGTGCTGGTCGAGGTAGGTGATGTGGCCCTGGCCGGCCAGTTCCGCGACCTCCTCCACCGCGTCCGCGTAGGCCGTCTTGCCGTCTGCGCGGAGTTGTTGGACGAGGGCGGGGTTGGGGCGGAAGTGGTCCTGGATGAGACTCTTGCCGCCGGAGACCACGATGGTGATGTCGGTGATGCCGGAGTCCACCAACTCGCGCACGGTGTGCTCGATGACCGGCTTGTCGCCGACCGGCAGCATCTCCTTGGGTGTCGCCTTCGTCAGGGGCAGCAGACGGGATCCGAGTCCAGCGGCGGGGATCACAGCCCTGCGAATCGTCGGGGACATCACAACTCTCGGTCGATCGGCACCGTACCGGCCGGCACGGCACGTGTTGACGCCCAGGTCCGCGCCTGCGGCCGGCGCCGTGGTCGCCCGCCACGGTACCCGGAACGGCACCGGAACGCCCACCGCCGGTAGGCGGCCGGACGCCCCTTCAGCCCGGCTGTTTGGCTCCCGGTCCATGGGGCTGCCCGTACCGGGTGGTCGTGTTCGACGCGTTCGGATCCTGGGGTGTGCAAGGAGAGACCGGCGTGGACCCCGGCCAGGCTCTCACGTCCCGAACTCGCCGACGGGCGGGCCGTCCAGGCCATCGCGGCCATGCCCGCGGCGGACACCGGACTCCGTGCCGGCGCGGCACGTCGCGGCCCGTGACGCCGACTGATCGCCGACAAGGGACACCACAGCGCCACGGCCGCGAGGAAGACCGCCGGCTGGCATCCACGCGCCCCAGCACCGCGCCGGGGCGGACATGGCCGTGGCCATGACGATGTGCAGGAGACCGTCTGTCCGCACGCGTCACACGCAGCTGCGCGGAAGAACGTGGTGCGCAGGTCGTGAAGGGCTGCGGCCACCAACAGCACTGTCAGCAGGGTAAACGACGGTTATGGCACTCCTGCGTGTTGTGCCCTGCCACGGAGCGTTGTTGCTTCGGGCTGCGCCGACCTCGCCGGGAGAAAGCCACGGGTCAGTTCGCGGGGCGCGGAGCACGCAGGTGGGCCCGCTCGGCCAGTTCCTTCTCGTCGACCAGCGTGAGCATCGGCCCGCCCGGCGCACAGAGCATCGTGACGACGAACCGGCACGGCACATCGGCCCGGGCGTTGCCGTCCTGGTAATGGATCACGTCTCCGCCCGGCTCCCAGAAGGTCTCACCGGCCTTGACGATGCGTTCCGGCTCTCCCTCCAGTTCGAAGCGCACCTCGCCCTCGATCACGTATCCGAAGGCCGGCCCCGTGTGACGGTGCGGAGGCGTGCCGGGGTCACCGGGCGGCCACTCGATCAGAACGGTCATGCCTGAGGCGCCCTCGGGGATATGGGGCGGCTTGGCGTCCTGCAGCATCTTCGCCGCGGTCATCCACGTCCCGGAACGCGCCTTGTCGTCGCTCACGGCCGCTGAGTCCTTGGTTGACACTGTGCACCTCCGTTGATCGTTGCCCTGGCGGGGACAGCGTTCTTCATTTCTGGCTCCCCGCACGGCTGTTCCTTATGGACGACCGAGGACAGGCGGCATATGTGACAGAGGCCGCCGCTTTCAGACTGCTCCCACCGATGTCACAACAGTGGTGCGAGTCCTGTCATGTAGTGCACGTGGCTGACTTCGGTGTCACCAGACGCACACAGGGTCGATGAGCCCTCTGGGAGGGATTCACATGAGAGTCGTTGTCGCAGGAGCCACCGGATTGATCGGCTCCAGAACGGTTGCCAGGCTCCGTGACCATGGAGTGCAGGTCGTGCCCGTCTCACGTCGCCATGGCGTCGACCTGATCACGGGTAACGGTCTCGACGAGGCCTTGCGTGGGGCCGAGGTGGTGGTGGACGTCACCGATGCGCCAGCGCGTACCGAGGAAGCCGGTCTGCATTTCTTCCGCACTGCGACGGCCAATCTCCTGGCTGCGGCGGCCTCGGCCGGCGTGGAGCATCACGTGGCCCTGTCGGTGGTGGGGGCCCAGCGGCTGCGGTCGGGCTACTTCCTCGCGAAAGAGCTCCAGGAGTACCAGGTACGAAAGTCTCCGATCCCCCATTCGATCGTGCGTGCCGCGCTGACCTTCGAGACCCTCCAGGCCATCGCTGTCGCGGACACCAGCCCGGACGGGGTCCACGTGGCGCCCGCACTGGTCCGTCCGGTGGCGACGAACGACGTCGCTGCCGCGGTCGCGCATGTCGCCGTGGGGGTGCCGCTGCTCGGCACACACGAGGTGGCCGGCCCCGAGGAGTACCACCTCGACGACCTCATGGCGAAGCTCCTCGCGGCCGATGGTGTCGACAGAAGTGTGGTCACCGATGTGCGCGCCAGACTCTTCGCCGCCCTGGTGGGCAAGGGCGCGCTTCTGCCCGAACCGGGCGTCCACATCGGTCCCACGACCTTCAGCACGTGGCTCGCGCAGCGCTGACGCGCGCGGACGCGGCGGCGGCCTCACCAGGCACATCTCTTACGGGCGGCCGCCCCTGCGCACTCTTGGCCGCAGCCGCCGTCCGCCTTCACCTCCCCACGCCTTGACAGGAAAGCCTCGATGAGTGAGCTCGACCAGATACCCGACCGTGACGCCGAGGAGACGAGGGAATGGCAGGCCTCCCTCGAGGCCGTCATCAGGCATGCCGGGCCCGAGCGCGCCGTGTACCTGCTGCGGCGCGTGCACGAGTACGCGGCCAGGTCCGGAGTGGCCCTCCCGCGACTGCTGGCCTCGGACTACATCAACACGATCCCGGCGTCGTCCCAGCCGGCCTTTCCGGGCGATCTCGCCATGGAGTCGCGCATCACCGCGCTGAACCGGTGGAACGCGGCCGCGATGGTCACCCGCGGTTCCCGTCTGGGTCTCGGAGGCCACATCGCGACCTACGCGTCTGCGGCCTGGCTCTATGAGATCGGGTTCAATCACTTCTTCAAGGGCAAGGACGGGGACGGCTCCGGGGATCAGCTGTACTTCCAGGGGCATGCCTCGCCCGGCATCTATGCGCGGGTGTTCCTGGAGGGGCGGCTGCGCGAGGAGCAGTTGGACGGTTTCCGCCGGGAGGCCGACGGTCACGGCCTGCCGTCGTACCCCCACCCGAGGCGCCTGCCGTGGCTGTGGGAGTTTCCGACCGTCTCCATGGGCCTCGGCCCCCTCTCCGCCATATACCAGGCCAGGTTCAACCGGTATCTGCACGACAGGGGAATCAAGGACACTTCCGGGTCGCGTGTATGGGCCTTCCTGGGAGACGGGGAGATGGACGAACCCGAGTCGACGGCCGCACTGGCGCTCGCCGCCCGCGAGGGTCTCGACAACCTCACCTTCGTCATCAACTGCAATCTTCAGCGGCTGGACGGTCCCGTGCGGTCGAATTCCAAGATCGTGCAGGAGCTCGAGGCCCGGTTCCACGGTGCGGGCTGGAACGTGGTCAAGACCCTGTGGGGCGAGGCCTGGGACCCCTTGCTCCAGCGGGACACCGACGGCTCCCTCGTACGCCGCCTGGGCGAGATACCCGATGCCCAGTTCCAGACCTACGCCGCCCGGGACGCCGCCTACATCCGCGAGCACTTCTTCCGCGGCGATACGCTCTCCGGCATCGCCGCCGGACTGAGTGACGCGCAGCTCACCGACCTGTTCGCGAACTCCCGGGGCGGGCACGAACCTCTCAAGGTCTACGCCGCCTACCGGGCCGCGGTCGAGCACCGGGGCGAACCCACCGTCGTCCTCGCCCAGACGGTGAAGGGACACACGCTGGGTGCGAGCTTCGAGTCACGCAACGCCAACCACCAGATGAAGAAGCTGACGATGTCCCAGTTCCGTCAGATGCGCGACGCCTTGGAACTGCCCATTCCGGACAGCGCGTTGAGCGGGGATCTGGTGCCGTTCTGGCACCCTGGTGAGGACTCGGAAGAGGTCCAGTACCTGCGTGAGCGACGTGCTGCTCTGGCAGGCCCTGTCCCGGTGCGCAGGGTGGTGGCCAAGCCCCTGAAGCAGCCACCGTCCGGCCCGTTCGAAGCCCTCCGGAAGGGCTTCGGCAAGCAGGAAGTGGCCACCACGATGGCTCTGGTCCGGCTGGTCAAGGACCTGATGCGCGACGAGGAGACGGGGCGACGCTGGGTGCCCATCATCCCCGACGAGGCGCGGACGTTCGGCATGGAGTCCCTGTTCCCGACGGCCGGGATCTACTCGCCGCTGGGTCAGAACTACGAGCCGGTCGACGCCGACCAGCTGCTTCGATACAAGGAGGCCAAGGACGGCCAGCTCATCGACGAAGGCATCACCGAGGCCGGTTCCATGGCCGAGTTCACCGCCGCGGCGACATCGTACGCCACGCATGGCGAACCCATGATCCCCTTCTACATCTTCTACGCCATGTTCGGGTTCCAGCGAACCGGCGACCAGTTCTGGGCCCTGGGGGACCAGATGGGCCGCGGCTTCGTCGTCGGAGCGACAGCCGGCCGTACGACGATGACCGGCGAGGGACTGCAGCACGCCGATGGGCACTCCCACCTGCTGGCATCCACGAATCCGGCCGCCGTCAGCTACGACCCCGCCTTCGCGTACGAGATCGCGGTGATCGTGAAGGAAGGGCTGCGGCGGATGTACGGCGACCAGCCCGAAGACATCTTCTACTACCTGACGGTCTACAACGAGCCCAAGCTCCAGCCCGCCATGCCCACCGGGTCAGCGATAGAGGAGGGGATCGTGCGGGGCATGTACCGGTTCCGGCAGGCGGAGCCCCACGACGCCGGACCGCGGATCCAGCTGCTGGCCTCCGGAACGGCCATCCACTGGGCGCTCAAGGCCCAGGAGCTGCTCATATCCCAGTGGAATGTCCACGCTGACGTCTGGTCAGTGACATCCTGGACGGAGCTGCGCCGCGACGCGCTGAACGCCGACGCGGCGCGGCGGCGGGGCGAGGAGCGCGTCCCGTATGTGACGGAGGCGCTGTCGGGTACGCAAGGGCCCGTCCTGGCGGTCAGCGACTGGATGCGACAGGTGCCCGATCAGATCAGCCAGTGGGTCGATCAGGACTACTCGTCACTGGGAACGGACGGCTTCGGACTGTCGGACACCCGCGACGCCGTGCGCCGTTACTTCGGAGTCGACGCCGAGTCCGTCGTAGTGGCCGCCCTGGACCAGCTGGCGCGGACCGGCGCGGTCGATCCGGACACGGTTACCCAAGCGCGCGATCGCTACGACCGGCAAGGGTGACCACCTTGCCGACGGCATGACGCGCCAAAAGCGAATCATGAAAACCGCGTCACAAGGAGAACCGCTCTCCTGTCACTCCTGGTACAGGCCGAAAATCTTTGAGAGGAACCCGTTATGAAGGTAGTAGTGATCGGTGGAACGGGGCTCATCGGCTCCAAGCTGGTCGGAAAGCTCAACGAGCATGGGCACGAGGCGGTCGTGGCCGCACCCACCACTGGCGTCAACACTCTGACGGGTGAGGGCCTGGCCGAGGCCCTGAAGGGCGCGTCGGTCGTGGTGGACGTGTCCAACTCCCCCTCGTTCGCTGACGATGCCGTCATGGACTTCTTCCGCACCTCCACGACCAACGTCCTCGAGGCGGAGGCCGAGGCCGGCGTGGCGCACCATGTGGCACTGTCGGTGGTCGGCACCGAGCGCCTGCAGGAGAGCGGGTACTTCCGCGCCAAGCAGGCTCAGGAAGAGCTGATCAAGGCGTCCGGAATCCCCTACTCCATCGTCCACGCCACCCAGTTCTTCGAGTTCATGAAGGCGATCGCCGACGCGGCCACCGAAGGCGACACCGTGCGCCTGGCCCCCGTCAAGATCCAGCCCATCGGCTCCGACGACGTGGCCGCAGCCGTCGGCCGCGCCGCGGTCGATGCCCCGGTCAACGGGGTGGTGGAGGTCGCGGGCCCCGACGCGTTCCAGCTCGACGAGCTCATCCGTGCGGCACTCGCCGCCAAGGACGACCCCCGCACGGTGGTCGCGGACGAGCACGCCCCCTACTGGGGTGCCAAGCTGCAGGAGGCCACGCTCCTGCCGGGTCCGGACGCGCACATCGCCGAGACCAAGTTCGCCGACTGGCGCGCGCAGCAGCAGTAAGTCCTGCCGGGGTCCCTGCCGACGGCAGGGACCCCACGGTGCTCCGACCACAGGTTCGTCACACCGATTGAGCGGCCACGACCTCCTGTCCCACGCCGACTTCGCATCGGTGACAAGTCCCCGGGGCACAGCGCCGGTTGCCGTGCAACCGGGTCTGCGACTCACATCATCAGAAGGCTTCCTCGCCCTGCCCGAGGCCGAGTCCGGTGGTCCAAGAGGTGAACGAGACGCCCGTCTGGTAGACGTCGCTGACGCCTGGCACGAAGAAGTACGTGCTGCGGCTGGTGTGATCGGGCATGGCCAGCGTCATGGAGCTGACCTTGAGGGTGTGTTCGGGTGCGTCGGGGATGTTGTAGATCGCGGTGGTGTGCAGCGGGGAGTCAGGCCTGAGCACAAGGGTGCCGCCGCGCCCGTTGACGGAGACCGGGATCGGCTTGGTCTGGTCCGCCGGTCCGGTGAGGGATATCAGCGGGGTGTCTTTGAGGGTGCAGGTGATGCCGTCGTGGGCGAGCACGGTCAGGTCGAAGCTGCGTCGACTGGTGCCCGCGGTGTAGCCGCCGAAGTAGAACGAAACGTCATCGATGGTGCAGGGACGGATGGTCGCCGCGGCGGTGGCCGGCCGTTGGGCAGTGCTCTTGTCGGCAGACGTCCAGCTGCCGATGGTGGCGCTTGCCACCGCCGCAGCACTCAGCAGGATCGCGATGGCTGTCGCGCTGATGGCCGCCGCGCGAGTTCTCAGACGCATGAGGTGCCTCTCTTATGGAACGAAGGTGGTCTGTGGGCTGCCGGAACCGGCTCTGTCGCAGGGCGGGGTGGTCAGAACGCGCCCAGACCGTGCGGAACTCCGAGACCGGTCGGTCCGTCCCAACCCGGACCCGCGTTGCACAGGGCGGCACTGACGCCGGGGTAGGAGGCGCACTGGTGGTAGGCCTCGTTGTTGCCGCTCGTAATGTCCGTGAAGTCGGCAGCCGGTGCGCTGTAGAGGCTCTTGGGCCCGTTCACGGCGGAAAGGTGTCCGGCACGGGCGAACAGTCCGGCCACGTAGGGCGCTGACGCGCTGGTGCCGCCGGCCACCACCCAGTTGTTCGGCTCGCCGCTGCTGGGAGCGTATGTGTCGCGAACCGCCACACCGGTGGCGGGGTCCGCATCCGCGGAGATGTCGGCCGCGGCGCGGTGACCGCCGCAGGAAGCCGTGATCCTGGCCGGCTGGCCGGTGGCAGCGGGGAAGACGGACTCGCAGCCGCTACCTGCGGCGTACCACGCGCTGGCCTTGCCGACGGTGGGCAAGGTGACCCCGCCCACGCTGATCACCGAGGGCAGGTTGGACGGCCAGGCCTGGTGAATGCCGCCGTTGAAACCCTCGTCGCCGGTCGACGCGGTGATGGCCACGCCCTTGTGGTCAAAGGCGGAAAGGCGTGAGCCATGGGTGTTCTGGACATCCGCACTGTAGCCGTAACTCACGCTGACTGCCGAAGCGCCAGCGGCCACCGCGGTGTTCACCGCTTTGGCGAAGTCATCGGTCGAGACATCGTTGTTGTCCTGAGCATCCTGCCAGGGGACGGAAACCTCCAAGAGGTGGCAGGTGGGGCAGGCCGCGGAGGCCATGTCGAGGTCGAGCGCGGTCTCGAGGGCCACCTCCTCCACGAGCTTGCCCTGCGCTCCCGTTTGCGGAGCAGGCTGTTTCCCCCCGGTGTAGTTCTCCAACTTGAGGCAGCCGGACGCCGTGGTGCAGGCGGGCAGCCCGAACGTCTTGCGATATACGGCCAGGTCCTTTTCCAGAGTCGGATAGACGCCCGCGTCGATGATGGCGATGGTCCGGGTGCTGTTGGAGGCGGCAGGCAGCCCGTAGGCCTTCTGCAACTCGGCGGGGCCATAACCGGCGGGCGCGGCCGAGCGCAATGGAGTACTTCCGCTCGTGCCCTCCGTGACGACCCTGGCGTGGCACTGGGGACAGACAGTCCGTGTGGCGTGATGCTCAAGCAGCGTTCCGTCGATCACCTCCTCGTGCACGCGGGCCACGCTCTCTCCGGAGTTCGCCGTCCCGGCCAGCCGCGTGATGCCGGGCCCAGGTGTCGCGGGCCCAGGTGTGTCGGCAACCGCAGACGATGAACCGATACCGGTTGCCACCAGGGAGCCCGCCACCAGAGCGACGAGCCCGAACGCACCTCCCACCCACCGCGTTGACGACTGCAACATCCGTATCCGTCCTCTGTGTCTCACGTGCCCTCAATCCACTCGGGGGTTTGCCGCTGTCGGCCCCACGACACGAAGAGCCCTTGGCGAAACGTTCGATGATGCGATCCCCGGATCGGTTGGGTGGCCTTGATCACGCGAGAAACGGACAAACTCTGACGAAATGAGGGCGGGTTGAGACCGTTATGGCTCTGTGCAGGAGCACGGTTACCCACTGTGCTCATGGCCAGGATGCAGCGTTCAAGGTGCCCTGGTGAGCAAGGACTTGTAGCCGACAGTCGAGAACTCGGGTCTTATGGGCCGCCGTTATGTGTCGCGCCGATGTGGGCGGCTGAGAGTTCTTCGCGGCTAGGCACTGAGCTGCCTCGCGTCTCAGGTCCGTGCGGAGTCGGCGGTCGCGCTGGGCGAGATGGCTGAGCTGCGGGCGGAGAACGCCGATCTCAAGCTCCGCTCGCGCAGGTGGCAAGTCCGGCACGCACGGTACGGGCCGCGTATCGGAGGACGGCGCTCGTGGGTGACGGCCGACCCGGCAGAGCAACAGGGGACGCTCGAGCTCGACGCGTCTGCCGCCTTCGAACCTCGCCTCGTCCAGGAGCAGCATCTTTGGAGCGATCACGGACTCGCCCGGGAGCACCGTGCCGCCATGAGAAGCGACGAGGCCGCGGCCGACTAGGGCATCAGGAGTTCGATCGCTAGGCGGCAGTCAGGGACGCACGCACTCCTCGACGAAGCCGTGTACCCACGTACGCCTCGCGATCTCGAGCGGCAGGTCAGCAGGGCAGGGAGCGCCTCCGCGGTGGGCACGGCGATGCCCCGCGGATGGCGGTGCGGGTCGTCAGCGGCCGGTGAAGACGGCGTCGCGGCGTTCGACGAAGGACCTTACGCCCTCAGCGGCATCAGCGGTGCTGAAGAGCCGGGCGATGTCGGGGCGCAGTTGGGCGATGGCCTCGGCATCACCCAGCTCGCGGGCCCGTTGGGCGGAGGCGAGAGCGGCACGCACGGCCAGCGGTGCGGATCGCTCGCTGATGACGCGCCCGATCTCCTTGGCTCGCTCGATCGCCGTGGCGCCATCGGGGAGGACTTCCTGGATCAGACCGATGCGGTGGGCCTCGGCGGCGTCGAACTCTTCGCCGGTCAGGATCCAGCGCATGGCGTTGCCCCATCCCGCTTCGCGGGGGAAACGGAACGTGGCTCCGCCGAAGGGATAGATCCCACGGCGGACCTCGAGCTGGCTGAACCGGGCGTCCTGAGCGGCCACGCGGATGTCGGCGGCCAGCAGCAGTTCGATGCCCGCGGTCATCACCCAGCCCTGAGCGGCTGCGACGAGGGGCTTGGACCACGTGCCGTCCCGCCGCCACGGGTCACGGCCGCCCTCCGGGACGTCGAAGTCACCCGAGGCCAGTTCGGCGCCGACATCGATCATGTCCAGCCCGCCGGTGAAGTGGTCGCCGTGGCCGAACAGCACCCCGCACCACAGCTCCTCGTCGGACTCCAGCAGCCCATAGGCCATCGACAGCTCGCTGATCATCTGCCTGGTGAAGGCGTTGCGCTTGGCGGGGCGGTTCAGGCCCATCAGCAACACGTGTCCGTCCCGTTCGACGGTGATCGTGGCCGCGTTCGCCGACGTGGAACTCATGACTCCTCCAGTTGAACATTGGGACTCAGTTGAATGCTGGGACTCATGCACGCCGATGGGTCGCTCATTTTGCGGGTGCGGACGATGAAGTCCCACGTCCGGCCGTGGCGAGGCGATCTGCATCCCCCTCGTGGTCCACGCGGCAGCCGGAGTCAGTACGGCGGACGCACCTCCGCGATCACATCGGCCTTCTCAGTGCAGCGATCCACTCCTCGGGCCAGAGCGTGCTCGTGGCACCGTTGAGATGGTCCCGGTCGATGTGGGCGGTCACGTAGCGGCCACGCGCGGCCCGGCGACGCGGCCGCCCCCGGAACTCCTCGCCCCAGACCTCGAAGGCGAAGGTCATCGAGGTGGTGCCGATACGTATCAGTTCCACGACCGTGCGGACGTCCTGGCCGAAGTAGAGCGGTGACTCGAAGTCCACCTCGTAGTGGACGCGGGGTGCGACCGGGAAGTAGCCGTGGAGGCCCCTCTCGGCCATGAGCGAGGCCTCCGCGGCCTCCACGAAACGGACAATCGTACTGTTGTGGTAAATGCCCCCTGCATCCGTGTCGATCCACTCGATTCGCGTCCGGTGGACTCCGAGCGGGTTCTGATGCTTGAGCCAGGTGGTCATGCGGGCACCGTGTCAGGACGCAGCGTCCACCGCAGGTGCACATTGCCGGGGGCTCCCTCACACACCAGCGACAGCCGCGGCGGGATCTTGCCCGTGCGGAAGGCCGGCGGCTTGCGCCGGCCCGCCGTCCACTGCACTGGCCACTCCGCGCCGCTCTCGTGCATGTGCGCTCCTTGGGGTCGTGCCGGCCTCGTGTCCAGGTCGGACCTTGAGATCAAGCATGTTTGCTTCGGGCGGGGAACGGAATTATCGAGTCGCTCATGTCGGTGTGACCGCCCTGATCACACCAACATCTGTCGGTCGACTTCCGCCTGCTGTGAACCAGTGGCCGACCACGCTTGACCCCTGCCGGCAAGAGTGGCTCCGACATGTTTTGAAGTGGATCACGGCAGTGTTGACAGCTGCCTGTAAGCGCTGGTCTTCCTTGAGCACGGCACCCGCAGATTCGACCTCACCCGCGTCACCGCCGACCCCTGTCCACTGGGCACAAGGTGATCCGCGCCCCCGCGAGGCCCTTGTTCCTGCAGCGGCGAGCCGCAGAGTCCTGCGCACCCGCTTCCGCGGCGGCCTGATCAGGGAGTACAGCTATCCCGCTTGACCAGCCGCACTGATCATTCGAGCCGCGCATCCTCGCGTCGCCGCACTCCGCCCGGCACTGCCCCGCCGTTCACGGCCCCCTCCGGGTGCCCGGGCCTCAGGCTGCCGTCGTACGATCGAGGCAGGTGAGCCGGGAAGTCTGGTCGGCACTGTTGTCCGTCGGTCCCGGAGGCATTGGTGCAATCTTCCCCGTCGTGCTACTCCACCGAACGCAGCAAACTACTCGGGTGCGGGTTCTGATGCGCGGCGGCGCGTATCTGGAGGCCGACTGGCGGCGTGAGACGCTGCGAACGAATCTGTGGTTCGTGCCCGCGGCCGTGGTGCTGGCCGCTGCGGGACTCTTCGCGGCCACCTACAGCTTCGACCGCGCCGTCTACAGCGGGCATGCCACGCTTCCCTCCTGGGTGCTCTCCGGCCATGCCGACGAGGCACGCCAGATCCTGTCGACGATGGCCGCGGCGATCATCACTGTCGCCGGTCTGGTCTTCTCCATCACGATCGTGGCGCTGACGCTGGCCTCCACCCAGTTCGGACCGCGCATGCTGCGCAACTTCATCCGGGACCTGGGGACGCAGCTGACCCTGGGCACGTTCGTGGCCACGTTCTTCTACACCGTGGTCGTGCTGGTCGTGATCAGCCCGGGTCCGCACGGTGACTTCGTGCCCCATCTGTCCGTCACCGTCGCGCTCGGACTGACCCTGGTCGACCTCGCCGTCCTGATCTACTTCATCAACCACATCGCCACGAGCATCCAGTTGCCGCACGTGATCGCCGGCATCGCGCGCGACCTATCCGGGGCGATCGAGGCCCAGGGCGGCGAGGACCCTGCTGCGCCCGCCGACCGGGAGTGCGGGCCCTCCTGGGAGGAACTCCTGGTCAAGGTCGAGGAGTCCGGCGCGGTGATCCGCACGCCGCACAGCGGATATCTGCAGTTCATTCGCCATGAGCGACTGGTCAGGATCGCCGCCGACGCCGATGCCGTCATCCACCTGCCCTACCGGCCGGGGCACTTCCTGGTCGAGGGGCATCCACTGGCCGCCGTGTGGCCGGCCGAGGCCGCGGCCCAGGTGGAACAGCAGCTCGCCCGAGGGCAGGTCACAGGCCCTTACCGGACCCTGACCCAGGACGTCTCGTTCGGCGTGGACCAGCTCGTCGAGATCGCCATCCGCGCGCTGTCCCCGGCGGTCAACGACACCTTCACCGCCATGACCTGCATCGACTGGCTCGGCGACTGCTTGTGCCGCATCACCACGGGCTGGCACCCGCGGCGGGTGAGGCGGGACCCGAATGGCTGGGTGCGGCTGATCGCCTACCAGGCGGACTACGACCGACTCATCGCGCGGTCCTTCGAGAAGATCCGGCAGGCTGGAGTGGGCATGCCAGCGGTCATGATCCGGCAGCTCGACGCCCTGTCCAAGATCATGGAGCAGACCCTGGAAGCGGAGCGCCGCCAAGTGCTGATGGACCAGGCGGACCTGATCCAGCGGTCGTGCGACGACACCGTACGAGAGGAAAGCGACCGCCGCGATGTGCGGGTCCGCTACGAGGCCTTGCAGGCGCAGATGAAGGCCGGTCCCCGCCGGTGACCGAGGTCGCGGCCGACCACGGTCGTGACATCCCGGCAACGGTCGGCCGTCCCTGCCGCATCCGGCTCGCACTCCGAACAGTTCGTACATCACCAGTGGGATCCGGAGTCGCGAGCGCCGGACGGCACCGCCGGGGCCCTGCCCGGCGCCGCGCGATCCCGCCGAGCAGGACGGACAATCAGTAGTCGGTGGCTGGGAAGCCTCCTGCGGCTTTGAGATCTCCTGCGTGATCAGCGGCCCGGAGAGTGAGCTACCCGCCGGCATCACGAGGCGGGCCCCCGCCCACGGCCCGAGAGCCGTCGACGGGGGCCACTGCCGTGCGGGATGTCTAGCTCCGGGGCGTCACTCGGAACGAACGGATGACGGTCTGGCTCACCGCGTTCCCCGCCGCATCCTCGGCGGCAAGCCGGATCGAGGCAAAGCCACCGGACTTGGGCAGTGCCAGCGCCACGGTGCCGTGGTCGCCGACACGGTTGACCTTGACGGTCCTCCAGGTCTTGCCGTCATCGAAGGAGACCTGGAGGCCCAGAGCGGTGGTGGCGGCCCGGCCGCCGCGTTCGGCTGCCACCGTGAAGGTGTACGTCCGGCCGCCGACGATGGAGTTGGCGGTGTTCAGCGGGCCGTTGAGTCGGGCGTTGAGCAGGGGCACGTCGGTCAGCGCGTCGGTGTCCGGCCTGGCCGAGGTGAAGGTCCAGGTTGCCGAGGCCTCGGTGCCCAGGAGCGTCCAATCGACATTGCGGGTGCCAGTCGACTTCAGTTCATAGACGGCCTTCTCGTCCGAAACAGGGACCATGAGCTGGTCAAGGCTGTCCAGCGACGCGATCTTCACGCCGTTGCGGTAGAGGACCGAGGAGCCCTCGGTGCCACCGACCGCAGTAGACAGGCTGCCGGTGTTCGCTGCGGCGGTGGAGAACAGGCCGGGGGTGAGGAAGAGCAGGTCCTGGCTCCGCAGAGCATCCAGCGTCCGGGCGCGCAGCGGCGCCTGGTTCCACACCCGGGTGTACGCCCGATCCACCTGGAAGCGGGTGACGGGGGCGAACTGGCTGTCCACAAAACCGAAGGCGTCCGGAACGCGTACCGCGAACTTCCGATCCCACTGGATCGTGTCGTCGGTGGTGTAGTACCGGGTCTGCTTGCCGGGGATCGGGACCTCGTTGGAGAACTCCCCGGCCAGACCCCCGTAGAACGGTACCGGGGTGTCGATCCGCACGCCGTACGGCTTCCCGGGCTCACCGGCATAGGTCTCGGACACCCGGCCGAGCTCACTGTCGTGGATTCTGCGGGTGAGGGTGGCGGGGATGCTGCCCTTGGTGTTGACAGCGAGGTTGTAGGCATAGCTCGACGCGGGCTTGCCTGCGGCTGCGGGAACCGCACCGCTCCACTGCTGGGCAGCGAGGTACCAGAACTGGTGGCTGGTGACCTTGGCGGTCGGCGTCGCGTAGACATGGTCGCCCGGAAGGAGCTGTACGCCCTTCTGGTTGCCGTATCGGCCGTCGGCGGTGATGGACGTGACGCCGACGAACATCCCGCCGCTGGTCGCGTTCGCCTTGTCGACGGTGAGGTTGACCGGCTTGGCCTCGCGGCCGTCGAGGGTGACCGAGGTGTCGGCGCTGAGCTTCACCCCGGGCTTGGAGTACAGGACCGCTGTGTGCGTGGTAAAGGAGATGTTGGTCGTGGCCAAGTCGTACTCGCTGTCGGGCAGCCGCAGAGTGGCCTTGCCGTCGGCGTCGGTCGTGGCGCTGAAGAACTGACCGTTCCGGACGTCGAAGACGGGCACATACGCTTCCGGGACCGGCTTGCCGTCACGGCCGAGAACGCGGAGCGAGAGGTTGTGCATGCGGGGCTCGGCGTAGATTCCGAAGGCGTCCCGGACAGCGATGCCGTCGTCCGCCGTGGCGACGACGGAACCGCCGTAGGCACCGGCCACGCTGCTGTCGACCGTGGCCGTGAGGGTGGCGGAGGCAGTGCCGCCGGCCGGAACGGTCAGGGTGTCGGTGGACAGCGTGAAAGCACCGGCGGGGACGGTCTTGCCCTGGGGGCCGTTTGCGTCGACCGCCAGGTGCAGGGTGACGTCGGTGGCGCCGTCGTTGGTGTACGTGACGGTGCCGGTCCGGCTGATGCCGTCGTGCGGCCAGTCGGCCTTGCCGAAGCTGATGCTGCCGGAGGTGGCGCGCACGCTCTGCTTGGCGGCGCGGGCGACGTCCAGGCGGCCGCTGCCCTGCTCGTGGGCGGTCAGACCGGGCAGGCCGTGGGCGGCGCTGGTGAGAGCTGCCTTGAAGTCGGCCGCCCTCCAGGTCGGGTGCTCCTGCGCCAGCAGCGCGACGGCGCCGGTGACATGCGGAGTGGCCATCGACGTGCCGGACAGCGTGGTGTACCAGGAGTCCACCGGGGTGCCCAGGGCCGTGCCTGCCGCCCGTGCCGCGGTGATGTCCTCACCCGGCGCCACGATGTCGGGCTTGACGGCGAAGTCGTCGATCCGCGGGCCGCGGCTGGAGAAGTCGCTGAGCGTGTCCTGCTTGGTGGTGCTGCCCACGGTGAGAGCGGAGTCGGCGATGCCCGGGCTGGCCACGGTGCCGCCGTAGTAGTCGACCTCGGGGGCGCCCAGGTTGCCGGCGGCCACCACGAACAGGGTGCCGTACTGGTCGGTCAGCGAGTCGACCGCTTCGGTGAGCGGAGTCGTCTTGGAGTCCGCGGGTCCGCCGAGGCTGAGGTTGACCGCCTTCGCGCCCTGCTGCGCGGCCCAGGTCATGCCACTGATGACCGCATCGTCGTAACAGGCGCCGTAGTCGTCGCAGACCTTGCCGACCAACAGCAAGGCATCGGGGGCCATGCCCTTGTACTTACCGCCGGAGGCCGCGCCGGTGCCGGTCATGATGGAGGCGGTGTGGGTGCCGTGCCCGTTGCCGTCCACCACCGTGCCGAAACCCGTGAAATCCACGGCCGCGCCGTCGGCGACCTTGTCCTTGAAGTCCGGGTGAGCGGTGTCGTAGCCGGTGTCGAGGTCAGCGACGGTGACACCCTTGCCGGTGTAGCCGAGGGTGTTCCACACCTCGGGAGCTCCGACGATCGCGGTGCTCTGGTCCAGGCTGACCCGGCTGCGGCCGTTGAGCCAGAGCTTGTTCAGCGGGCCGCGCAGACCCTGCGAGCCGGTGACGAAGCGCCAGAACGTGGCGGCGTCGCGCTTGTGCGGGGCGATGGTGCCGCCGTGCAGCACGGACAGCGTGCGGGTGACGGGCGCGCCGAACTGCTGGACCGCGGCGCGGGCGGCAGCGGTCTTACCGTTGCGGCCGGCGTAGATGAGCGAGAGGGAGTCGCTCGACGCGTCGTCGTAACCGTCCTTGAGCAGCTCGGTCACATCGAAGAGCGTGAGTCGAGTCGGCCCGCGGCCAGGAGAGCCTGTGCGTCGGACGGCACGACGGAGATGTGGTGGTCGGTGCCGTTCCAGTAGTGGGAGATCTGGAACCGGACGTCACTGCGTTTCGGACCTTGTTGCACGCTGACGGAGGGAACACCGCCGACGCCCTGGGTGACGGTCACCTTGTCGCCGGTGATCAGCGTGACGGTGCGGATCGGCTGGGCCCCTGCCGATGCCGTACTCGTGGCAGGGGTTGCGGCGAGCGAGACTTCAGACGCCTGTGCGGCACCGGGTATGGCGCTGATGATCAGGCTGGCCAACGCTGGGAGCAGGGCCCAGCCGGCTCTTATGCGCATGTACGTACCTCTGTACCGTCCGGGAGACCGGTGACGCGGACGGCGAACGGTGAGGTGCCCGGCGGTCGCCGAACCCCTGAGACACGGTGTGGACTCCTCCCGCCGCGACGGCACTTGTGGTCCGCGCAGCGCAGGGTTCCGCAACCGGATTTTCGGTCACGGGAATCGTGACTCTCCGGGGCGGCGAACGGTTGCATCGTGCAAGCCTGTTCTTGAGTGGATCGCATCGGCGGATTGCTGGTGATCCACCATCCGAGCGAGCGGCGCTCGCCCCTGCGGCGGCCGGTGTGCCGGCGCAGCCGGTAGCACAGTCGGGCGGGCCGGGCCGGTAGCACAGCAGTCGGGCCACCGACAGGCGCCCTGTCAACGCCGGTTCGCCTCGCACGGCCCACAGACGGCCCCGAACGTCCACAAGTTCCCACCTGCGGTGCAGCGACTGTTGTCTGTCGGTCTTGGCCGTCCTTGGACCGCCTCGCACGGCCCAGAAACGGCTCAGCTCTTGGTGATGCCTACGTCAGTCGCCTTGCTCGACGCGACGAGCCCTCGCTCTGCCCCAGAGCACAAGCACCCCACCGAGCCAGGGGCATTGCATGATTGGGATTGGTCCTGTTCGCCTGTCTCATGAGTGACGTGGCGTCATATCTGTTGTGCGGTAAGGGACCCGGGAGAGCAGAGCAGGCACGGTGCTGGTGATCATGTGGTTGTCGAGACCCATGAGAACCGAGCGAGACCGTGCCTGCCCGAACATCATCGCCCATCCCTTCCGCACTGGAGCAACTGGGCTCCCCGACTGATCCCCTCACCTCAAGCGATGTCGCTGACCTGCGGCGTTTCCTGATCCTGGTCGCCGATCCCCGCGATGCGCGAGGACTGCGGTATCCCGCCCTCGCGTTGCTGTGCGCAGCCGTCTCGGCGGTGCTGACCGGGGCTCGCTCACTCATCGCGATCAGCGAGTGGATCA
The DNA here is from genome assembly GCF_050936285.1 of Streptomyces sp. CA-106110. Taxonomy (NCBI): domain Bacteria; kingdom Bacillati; phylum Actinomycetota; class Actinomycetes; order Kitasatosporales; family Streptomycetaceae; genus Streptomyces; species Streptomyces sp. CA-106110. Next base: position 877,681 of record NZ_JBNJNB010000001.1, read on the forward strand.
GGGATGCCCCGCAGCATGTGCTGGGCGTCCTCGGCTTCGCTGCCGATCCACTTACCGGTCTGCGGCCGGTGCCGCACGCCGCAACCGTGCGCCGCCTGCTACAGCGTGTGGACGGTGACGCGCTGGACGCGGCGATCAGCGCGTATCTGCAAGCCAGAACGCCGCCCCCGGTCGAGCCGGAGGCGGAGAAAGGGCCGGTGCGACGGGTGATCGCAGTCGACGGCAAGGTGGTCCGCGGATCGCGAACCGCAACGGCCGCAGCGATTCAGCTGCTGGCGGCGATGGACCACCACGGTGTGGTCCTGGCCCAGCGGGAGGTCGCTTCCAAGAGCAACGAGATCCCCTTCTTCGCGCCGTTGCTGGACGGTCTCGAGCTGGAGAACACGGTGGTGACCGCCGACGCCCTGCACACCCAGCACGACCACGGGGCCTATCTGACCAGTCGCGGCGCGCACTACGTGGCCGTCGTGAAGAAGAACCATCCGGGCCTGTATGCCCAGGTCAGGAAGCTGCCCTGGCGGGACATCCCGCTCGGGCACCGCACTCGCGACCACGCCCACCACCGCGACGAGATCCGCCGGCTCAAAGTCGCCGCGTTCAGCCACCTCGACTACCCCGGCGCCCGCCAGGCAATCCAAGTCGTACGGTGGCGACGCGACTTGAGCACCGGGAAACTGTCCATCGAGCGCGCCTACCTGATCACCAGCCTGAGCGTCTTCGACGCCACCTGCACCGAACTCGCCACCTGGATCAGAGGCCACTGGGGCATCGAAAACCTCCTGCACCACGTGCGGGACCGCACGTTCCGCGAGGACGACTCCAAGGTCCGCGCCGGCAACCTGCCCCGCGCCATGGCCTCCCTGCGCAACCTCGCCATCAGCGTCTTCCGCCAGGACGGTCAGACCAACATCGCCGCTGCCCTCCGCCACACCGGCCGCGACTACCAGCGGCCGCTACGAGCCCTCGGTCTCACGTGACGAACCCAGACAGATCTCGATCATGCAATGACCCTGCCCACCGAGCACGGTGACTACCAGGCCCACGCCGGCAAGATTTGCCCTCGTTCCGAAAGAGAACCCAAGGAGCGTCGGCCCGCCGTCCAAGACGAAGCCACTACCCATCGCCACCCAACCCCAGCCGACCATAGGCAATCCCGCATACGCCGCGTTTCCTCGGCCGTTCAAGGTCAACACGCCCAGGAGTACGAAACAAAAGCCGGGGACCAACATCAACGAGGCAGACACGCGGGAACACTATCGCGCGGGCAGTGGAGTCCCAATGGCCCTGCCAAGCGCCGCTGCCCGGTCCTGGAGCACCAGTTTGGAAGACGGCGTATGCAGATGGTGGTTGACCCGGGAAGTCCCTGACCCGGGCTGGAGCGCGACTGGCACTGCGGTTCCCCGTGAGCCCCCGGGAGATCCCGCCGGATCGGGCACGCAAGAGGCACGGCCGGCACTCGCGTGCACCGGTAATGGTTGGGGTGCGTCGGTGGTCTCAAGCGCGCCAGCGGTCCCAGAGCAGCCACTTCGTGTGCCGGGGCAGGTGATGACGCCAGAGCCAGAGGGGCAAACGCCGGTGCCGGACAAACGTCCAGAGGTCGTCGTCGGCTTCGTTGCCCCTAGGGCGGGTTCGCAAGAGGGCCAGGCACTCGGTATCGACCGTGTGGTGAAGACGTGCAACGTGCGCCAGCGCGACCGTGCCCTGGCGACGCAGTTCTTCCGAGTCCGTGCGGAGAGCGCGGGCGATCCGGGGAAGGATGGCCACGGGATCGGAGTGATTGAGGGCAAGGCCGATCACGGCCACTCCGACGTGCGGCTCGCCGCGTTCGAAGGCCGCGTCGATTTCCTCTGGCTGGTCCATCCCGAGCAGGCCTGTACCGTCCGCCCAGTTGTAGGCCCAGTCAGGGGAACCTGTGTCTGCACCCTCGTGTGTCACGCGCCGACCTTACGACTGGACGTGTACCGCTGCGAGGTCAGTTCTTCCTGGGGCGGGGGCCGGGGCGGCTGGAGCCGGCGCGGCAGCGGCGGGCGCGGGGGCCCCGGCTGCTGTGGAGCCCAATGCGCCATCTCTGGCAGGGGGAAGGCCGTCGTCGTCTGTCGTCGTTGGGGGCTCTCGGGCGGCCCAGAGGCAGCCTGAGAGCGCTCGCCCAGGGAGGGCGCTCGTGCGTCCGAGCCCCGTACTGGTGTTTTCGTCGGTCGACTTGTACCCGCAATGCGGGTCTTCGAACTTGATGGGGGTGCGGCGGTGACGGGCGGGCTGGCCGGTCACTCTGTGTGAGGTGGTTGGGGTGCGGGTGGCCCAGATGCAAGGAGCCCGCGGGCCTTCGTGATCATGGTTGTTGTCTAGGCAACCGATCATGAAACCCCACGGGCTTGAACATCGACGATACCGGGATCAACGAGGCGGCAACGCGACTTCTGGGGCTGGAGGGGGTGAGTGTGACGCAGGTCAAGGACGATGGGGCGGGCGGTTCGACGGTGTACGTGGTCACGAACGAGGACTCCGCCCGGGCCTGCCCCGCCTGCGGGGTCTTCGCCACCCGGCTGAAGGACTACCGCACCACCCGGCCCAGACACCTGCCCAGCGGTGGGCGCCCGGTGAGCATCCGATGGCGCAAGGCACGCTGGCACTGCACCGACCCCGCGTGCCCACGCGGCTCGTTCACCGAGGCGATACGCGCGGTGCCCGCGGGGATGCGCACCACCACCGCCCTGCGCCAGGCGGCGGGGGCCGCGGTCTGCGACGGCGGCCGCACCGTCGTGCAGGCCGGCCGCGACCTGCACCTGAGCTGGCCGATCGTGCAGCAATGCTTCGAGGACTACGCCGCCCAGGTCCTGCCCGAGACCCCGCCCGCGACCTCGGCGATAGGGATCGACGAGACCCGGCGGGGCAAGCCGGTGTGGAAGCAGAACCCGGCCACGGAGAAGTGGGAACTCGTCGCGGACGCCTGGCACATCGGTTTCGTCGACGCGATCGGCGGACAAGGGCTGTTCGGCCAGGTCGAGGGCCGTAACGCGGCCTCGGTCGCCGACTGGCTCACCGCCCAGCCCGCCTCCTGGCGCGAGCAGGTCCGCTACGTCGCCGTCGACCTGTGCTCCACCTTCCGTGCCGCCGTCCAGCGTGCCCTGCCGCATGCGGCCGTGGTCGTCGACTGCTTCCACATCGTCCAACTCGCCCAGCGCCACCTCGCCGACCTGCGCCGCCGCCTCACCTGGAAGCAGCACGGCCGCCGAGCCCGCAAAGGCGACAGCATCTACACCGTCCGCAAACTCCTGCGCCGAAACAAAGAAGACCTCACCGAGGACCAACACACCCTCTTTAAGGTCGAGTTGGACCACATGGGCACCTACGGCCGACAGATCTACACCGCCTGGCAGGCCAAAGAACTCCTGCGCGACCTCCTGCACCTCGCCGTCAGCCGCGCCCACACCACCCCCGACCACTCCGCGATCTCCGCCGCCCGCCACCGCTTCCTCGCCCACGTCGCCGACCACGCCCACCTGCCCGAACTCGTCACCCTCGCCGAGACCATCGAGCAGTGGTGGGACGGCATCGAGACCTACCTGACCACTGGAATCACCAACGCCGCCTCCGAAGGCAACAACCGCCTCATCAAACTCGAAGCGCGTAACGCCTTCGGCTTCCGGAACCGAGCCAACCAACGACTCCGGTCACGCTGTGCAACCACACGCCGGAGCCGCCGGGAGGCGCACCCCCACTAAATTCGAAGACCCCGCAATGCGCGGGATCCTTTACGGCAGTTGCTGCTACCGTAAAGGTCCAACGCGCATTCGAGTGGGGCAAAAATGGGAACCTCCTTTGCCGTAAACAGCTTCAATAGGCAGCTTCTCTTTTGTACGGTGCGGATCGAAACGAGAGGGGTTCGCGGCAGGGGAAGCGGCACAGGTTTCATTTACACCGCCTCTCAAGAGGGTAATGCGTTTACGTTTGTGCTGGTTACGAACAAGCATGTCCTTGCGGGATTTGAGCGTTGCACGATCTTCTTTATTCAGGGAGACGGAGAGGAGCCTGATCTCGACACGCCCGCCATTGGTTACGATATCCCCTGCAATCCCGGCCCCTGGGTTGGTCATTCGAATAAAGATATCGACGTCGCAGTCATGCCTCTGGGCCCCGCCTTGGCTGAGCTCACCAGCGACGACAGGAGGCCGTTCTTTCGCACCATCCCGCCATCAGCGTGCCCTCCGAAGGAGGCGTTGGACAATTTGGATGTGGCGGAACCAGTTACTTTTGTTGGTTATCCAAATAACCTGTACGACGCTGCCCATAACACGCCCATCCTGCGCCAAGGTGCTACCGCTACGCCGATTCAGTTGAATTGGAACGGAAGACTGCAGTTTTTGATCGATGCGTCAGTTTTTCCCGGGAGTAGCGGCAGTCCTGTATTCACCACGCTTCGCACCTCGTATTTTTCGGGGAATTCCATTCAGCTGGGCGCAAACACACCTTACCTCCTCGGGATTGTTGCGGCCGTTTATCAGCGACAAGCGACCGGCGAAATCATCACGGCGGCGAACCGTCCTCAGGTTCAGTACAACGATCTGATCAACTTGGGCATCGTGTATAAATGGACTGCGATTGAAGAGGCTGTCGATCAGATGTGTGCAAAGTATGGCCTTACGAGAACTCGGCTTGATGAGGCACCGGAAAGTGCTGCCCAGATCGCCGAAGAGACCGCTGTCAGCGAGTAGTGATGTCGCTGGAGTCCTAGTCGGCGGAGCGGCTTTAGAACGGAGCTGCTCCGGGGCGAGTAATCATGACCCCTTAAGCTTCCGGCGAGTCGGGCAGCCTGTGGACCCGCCCGTTAAAGCACGACGTTGAAGCCATGATCTTCGAGGCTCGCGCCAAAGTGGCTGCCCAAAGCCGTGGAGCCGACCACCCCAGCCACAGAGGGTTTTCCTCTTCGCCCGCAGCACGTAACGCGCCGCCGGGCGCGGGCGCGCAGAGCGGTGTCGGCCACGGCGTCGGGGTGACCCACGCCGTGGCGGGGCGAGCCGGGCGGTGAGTCGGGCGGGGCCGCAGCGGCGGAGCTACGTGACCCTTCTCGGACTCACGGCAACTCTCTGCTGCTACAAGCCCCTCCTCCCCCTGACCACATAGGACACGGTCCAAGGCCTCGGCCAGGACACCTCAGCCTGAAGTCGCTCACAACCTCGTTGGCCTCGCGCCTTCGCGCGCTCAGGCCGTTGTGACGTCGCGCGGCGTCCAGCTACGCACTGGAAGGTCCGGGAGCAGACCCCCCGACATTTATTTCTCTCGCGAGCGAGATACCTTGGTGCGGAGGCCGGGCTGCTCGGTGCGCACGCACCGCACGCCCGGAGATCTCGCACGCTTGGAGGATTGCCGTGGCCCTGCCCGCTCTGTCACCGCCCGCCTCGTCGCCGCAGGCCAGTCCACCGGCGGGACACCGCCGACCAAGCCGAGCCGTCGTCGAGTGGCTTACCACTACCGACCACAAGAGGATCGGCACGCTCTACCTGGTCACCTCGTTCACGTTCTTCTGCTTCGGTGGACTCATGGCACTGCTCATGCGTGCCGAGCTGGCCCGTCCCGGTATGCAGCTGATCTCGAACGAGCAGTTCAACCAGGCGTTCACGATGCACGGCACCGTGATGCTGTTCATGTTCGCGACGCCGCTCTTCTCCGGCTTCGCGAACTGGATCATGCCACTCCAGATCGGCGCGCCCGACGTGGCGTTCCCGCGGCTGAACATGTTCGCCTACTGGCTCTACCTGTTCGGTTCGGCGATCGCGGTCGGCGGCTTCCTCACCCCGCAGGGCGCCGCCGACTTCGGCTGGTTCGCCTACAGCCCGCTGTCCGACGCGATCCACTCGCCGGGTGCCGGCACTGACATGTGGATCATGGGCCTGGCCATACAGGGCTTCGGCACCATCCTGGGCGCGGTCAACTTCATCACGACCATTGTCGCGATGCGCGCGCCCGGCATGACCATGTTCCGCATGCCGATCTTCACCTGGAACGTGCTGCTCACCGGCGTGCTGGTCCTGCTGGCCTTCCCCGTACTTGCCGCCGCACTCTTCGCGCTTGAGGTCGACCGGAAGTTCGGCGCCCACATCTTCGCCCCCACCAACGGCGGGGCGTTGCTGTGGCAGCACCTCTTCTGGTTCTTCGGTCACCCGGAGGTGTACATCCTGGCGCTGCCCTTCTTCGGCATCGTGTCCGAGGTGGTCCCCGTCTTCTCCCGTAAGCCGATCTTCGGCTACATGGGGCTGATCGGCGCGACCATCGCGATCGCTGGTCTGTCGGTCACGGTGTGGGCACACCACATGTATGCGACGGGTGGTGTGCTGCTGCCGTTTTTCTCCCTCATGACCTTCCTGATCGCGGTCCCGACCGGTGTGAAGTTCTTCAACTGGATCGGTACCATGTGGAAGGGATCCTTGAGTTTCGAGACGCCGATGCTGTGGTCCTTGGGCTTCATGGTCACCTTTGTGTTCGGTGGTCTGACCGGCGTGATCCTGGCCGCGCCGCCGCTGGACTTCCATGTCACGGACTCGTACTTCGTGGTGGCCCATTTCCACTACGTGGTCTTCGGCACCGTCGTCTTCGCGATGTTCGCCGGCTTCCACTTCTGGTGGCCGAAGTTCACGGGCAAGATGCTCGACGAACGGCTCGGCAAGATCACGTTCTGGACGCTGTTCGTCGGCTTCCACGGCACCTTCCTGGTGCAGCACTGGCTGGGCGCCGAGGGCATGCCGCGCCGGTACGCCGACTACCTCGCGGCCGACGGCTTCACCGCCCTCAACACGGTATCGACGATCTTCTCCTTCCTGCTCGGCCTGTCGATCCTGCCGTTCCTCTACAACGTCTGGAAGACCGCCAAGTACGGCAATCCGGTCGGCGTCGACGACCCGTGGGGCTGGGGCCGTTCACTGGAGTGGGCGACCTCGTGTCCCCCACCTCGGCACAACTTCGAAAAGCTGCCGCGCATACGGAGCGAGTCACCCGCCTTCGACCTCTCCCACCCCGAGATCGCCGTCAGCGACGACACCGAGGAGAAGCGGCCGACGGCCACCGGTCGGCCTTGAGCAAGTCGGTCCCCTTTTTCGAACATTCAGGAGCTGTCCATGGACGCCAGTCATGAAGCCGCCCTCGGCCTGCACCAGATCGAGGGCTTCCTCTACCAGGAGGCCAACCGGCGGGAGGCGCACCGCAAGGCGCGGGAATTCGCCTGGGAACTGCCCGGCCTCACCACGGACCAACGCCTCATGATCGAGGAGGCGTACGCCCGCGACCAGGTGGAGAACGCCCGCCAGGTCACCCGCCACATCGCGGAACGCATACGGCAGGTCGAGGCTCGCCATGAGGCACGCCACCGCCGCTTCACGCGGGAGGCGGCCATAGCCATGGCCGTTGTCACCATGGGGCTGATCGGGCTCTGCATCGCGGTGATCCTCGGAACGGCGGCCGGAAGGGCCTGACATCACGCAGCCGCTCCCTCAGGCGTCGCCCTCCAGGGACACCAGGATCTTGCGCAGGGCGTCCGCAATCCCTGCCCGTTCCGCCGGCTCCAGAACAGAGAGCACATCCCGTTCCAGCGCGAAGTGCCGTTCCACCAGGCGGTCGAAACTCGCCCGGCCCTCCTCCGACAGACGGACCAGAGTGCTTCTCCCGTCGACGGGGGAAGGGCCGCGCTCGATCCACCCTTCCCGCTCCAGCCGGTTGAGCCTCCCCGAAAGGCCGGCGGAGGAGACAATCAGCGCCTGCCGCAGCTGCCCGGGCGTCAGCGCATAGGGACGGCCGCCGCGGCGCAGCGCCTGCAGCAGATCGAAGTCCCCTACATTGGCAATAGCCAGGCCGCCCGGGCGGCGCAACCCGACAGCCAACACTTCTTCCAGCAGCCGAGCCGCACGCAGAAGGCGAGCGATGACCTCGCTGGACGAGACGTCCAGTTCTGGCCACTCGCTGTGCCACTCGGACAGCATCGCGTCCACGCTGTCACCGGTGCCGAAGGCTTCGCTATCGTCGTCCTCACCCATCGCGGATCCAGCCTATCGGCAGCACCACCGAGGACCGCCCTCACCGCGGCCGTAGTTCTCTCTGCGGCCCAGTTCCTGGGGGCGTGCCCGTGTGGGCATCGTCCCGCCGATCCGCTCCCCACGGGGACGACGGCGGCGCAAGCCGGGCAAGCTCCACGGCGACAAGGGCTACGACAACAACCGCCTGCTGCGGGTTAGGTGCTCGCGGGACTGAGCCCCGGGTCGCACGCAAGGGCGTCGACTCCAGCCAACGGACCGGTCGGTACCGCTGGTCCATGGAACGCACCATGGTCTGGCTCGCCGGCTGCCGACGCCTGCACCGCCGCTATTGAGGCAAATTCAGCAACCTCAATGAAGTCTTCTCAGCAACGTGATGGTTACAGAGCGTGATGTCGTGGCGGGCGGCAGGACGGTGACGTCGCGTCAGGCAGAGGTGAAGCCCCTGATAGGAACGGGTCTGCCAAGATCACGTTCGGTACAACCAGGGGCTTCACGTGTCGTCCAGTATCACCTACACCGCCGTGCTCGATGTCCGCAGGTCGACCGCCGAGCACCTCGCGAAGCTGCTGCGCGGACACCGCGAGCGACTCGGGACCCGCAAGGGCACCCGCGCATTGGGCGTCTTCAGGCAGGCGGTGCTCGTGCTGCGCTGGTTCGTCGACGGCACCCGCATGGCCCAACTCGCCCGGGACAACGGCATCTCGGCCCCGACCGCCTACCGCTACCTGCACGAGGGACTGACCGTGCTGGCCGACCACGCACCCGACCTGTCCACCGCGCTGGAGCGCGCGGCAGCGGCCGGGTACACCCACCTCAACCTGGACGGCACCGTGATCCGCACCGACCGCGTGGCCGCCGCCGGCCCCAACGGCGCGGACCTGTGGTGGTCCGGCAAACACAAGCACCACGGCGGGAACGTGCAGGTCATCTCGGCCCCGGACGGCTGGCCGCTGTGGGTCTCCCCGGTCCGTCCGGGCCGCGAGCACGACACCACCTGCGCCCGCGCCCACGGCCTCGTCGACGCCCTCAACCGGCTCGCCACCACCCTCGGCATCCCCACCCTGACCGACCTCGGCTACGAGAACGCCGGCGACGGCTTCCGCCACCCGGTCAAGAAGCCCAAGGGCGGTGAACTCACCGACTGCGACCAAGCGTTCAACGCCATGATCCGAGGCGTCCACGCCGTCGCCGAACGCGCCAACGCCCTACTGAAGGTCACCTTCAAGGCCCTGCGCCGGGTCAGCCTCGACCCCGCAGCCATCACCCGAATCGCCCGAGCCGCCCTCGTCCTGCTCCAGCTCGAACACGACCGCACCACCTGAGCGAAGATCACCAAGAGTTGCGAGACGTTACCGAGAAGGGCTCAATGCATTCACCAGCATCGCCCGCACTCGCATCTGTCACCGCCGTCTCGCCAATTGAGATGACTTCAAAACAACAAGCGGAGGCGGTAGGCATCAGCATCCTCTGTGCCACAAAGGCAATTTTTCTGCCCTGGTGTCACATTGCCGGGACCCCATCGGTCCTAAGTTCGATCGGCCATCGGTCCACCGACCAAGGAGCACATTGAGCCTTTCCCGGTAACCGACGGTCGCTGAGGGTGATCGCCTCCGGGAGTTTCGTGGTGCACTCCCAACTCCGGGCAGGCGTAAGGCCCCTGGTAGGAACGATCTTGCGACAGAAAGATCCGACCGAGGGGCCTCACGTGCCGACCAGTGTCACATACACCGCCGTGCTCGATGTCCTGCGCTCCACCGCCGAGCACCTGGCCCGGCTCCTGCGAAGCCATCGAACCGAGGTCGGCACCCGCCGCGGGCGCCGCGCCCTGGGCTGCTTCAAGCAGGCCGTGCTGATCCTGCGCTGGTTCATCGACGGCACCCATCTGTCCCAACTCGCCCGCGACAACGCCCTGTCCACGTCCACCGCCTACCGATACCTGCACGAAGGACTGACGGTCCTGGCGGCCGGGGCACCGGACCTGGCCACCGCGCTGGAACGGGCGAAGGCGGCCGGCCTGACCCATCTCAATCTGGACGGCACGGTCATCCGCACCGACCGCGTCGCCGCCCCGGGGCCCAACGGGGCAGACCTCTGGTGGTCGGGCAAGCACAAGCATCACGGCGGCAACGTGCAGGTCATCTCCGCCCCGGACGGCTGGCCGATCTGGGTCTCGCCGGTGCGGCCCGGCCGCGAGCACGACACTACCTGCGCCCGCCACCACGGGCTCGTCGATGCTCTGAACCGGCTCGCCGACCAACTGGGCACACTGACCCTGGTCGACCTCGGCTACGAGAACGCCGGAGACGGCTTCCGTCACCCGGTCAAGAAGCCCGCGGGCGGTGAACTCACCGAAGCCCAGCAGACCTTCAACAAGGCCATCCGAGGCATCCACGGGATGTGCGAACGCGCGAATGCCCTGCTCAAGACCACCTTCAAGGCCCTGCGGCGGGTCAGCCTCGATCCCAGCCGCATCACCCAGATCGCCGCCGCAGCCCTCGTCCTGCTCCAGCTCGAATACGACCGCACCATCTGAACGATCACACACAGACATGAGGGCTTACCGGGAAACGCTCACTGGATCGGGGAATCGGGCGGGGGGAGTTGGACGGTGCGCTCCCGGTCAACGGATTCGACGCCGTCGATCGCCTCCAGTGACGGTATCCGATCCTCCGCGATGATGCCGGAGAGTGTGCCGAGGGCCGGCTGCTCGCCCGTGACCGTCAGCCCGGCCTGCCGCAGGGCTTCGACCACGTCCGCGAACCGGTCGGGGTCGACCGCGAGAATGACCCCGACCTGCTCGACAGGGGACGAGTCGCTCATGGCGCCTGGAGCAGGCCCGAGCCGACGTCCCTGACAGGCTGCATCAGCGGGAACACGCCGGACTGCAGAATGGCCGTGAGCTCGGCCGCGGAGGAATTGGGGTTCGCCTGGACGAGCAATGCGAGGACACCCGCAGCGTGCGGTGTGGCCATGCTGGTGCCGCTCAGGTTCTGGTAACCGCCGCCCGGGGCTGCCGAGCGTACGTCCCTCCCAGGCGCGGCGATGTTGATTTCGCCGCCCTGGCCATTGACGCCGCCGTTGGAGAAGAACGACGTTGTGAGTGCTTTGTCGAGCGAGGCGACCGCGAGGATGGACGGGCAGTTGGCAGGCCGACTGACGGGCTGGATGCTCGGGGGTCGGTTGCTGTCGTTGCCCGCGGCGGCGACGATCACCGTCCCGCGCTGGAGTGCACGCTGGGCGAGAATTTCGTACGTCTGGGGGAAGAGTTCACCCGGTTGGACCGGGGCGCCGAGGGACATGGAGATCACGCGTGCGCCCTGGGCGACGGCCCAGGCCAGGCCGGCCAGGATCTGGCCGTCGGTGCCGCTGCCGGCGTTGCTGAGCACCTTCGCCGCTAGGATCCGGGCCTCGCAGGCTACGCCGTATCGGGGGCCCTGCTGAGGGTGGGCGGGGCCTGCGGCAGTGCCTATGCAGTGGGTTCCGTGGCCGTTCCCGTCCTGGACGGCCTGGTTGGGCACAAAGGAGGCCGTGGCCTCGATACGCCCTGCCAGGTCCGGGTGGCCGGTGTCCACACCGGTGTCGAGGACGGCGATCTTCACATCGCGTCCGGTCAGGCTGGACAGGTGGGCCCGGATCGCCTGTAGGCCCCAGGTGTAGTTCTGCTCGTCCCAGGCCGGGCCGTGGGCAGCGGCTATTTCGGCCGTGGTGTGGCGGGTGACCACATCTTCGTCGCTGCGGTAGGCCGGGTAGAACTCGGTCGGTGCCTGCTGCGGGGCGGTGATCGGCGAGGCGTAGACCATCCGCTCCGGCTCCGCAGCGATGATCGAGGATTCTGACTCGGCCGTGGTCACGAGTGTGTGGCGCTGCTCGGGACGCACCTCGACGACGGCGGCGCCGAGTTCCTCGAAGTGCACCGAGACGTCGGGGCGCTCAAGGAGTTCGGCGACGTTCGCGGTCTCGGTTCCTCGGACACGTTCGACGGGCGCGATGTCGGCGGAGGAACGCAGTGCGTTCAATCCGTTCTCCTGGTTGCTTGGGTCGAGCAGGACCACGTATCGGCCGGTGTACTCCGTGCTCTGGCCCGTGACGGGGCCATTGGGTCGGCCGGGCTGCCCGAAGGCGCGCCTGTCCATGGGTCCGTTCGCCATTGAATTTCCCGCTTTCTATGCGCTTCCGCCGGTTCGTGGACGCGCGCCGATTCATGGGCTGTCAGGCGCCAAGGGTGGTGGGGCGCGGCTCTGCCGCGTATCGACGCGTGGTGCCGTCACCTGCAAGGTTCTGTCCATTGCCAGGCCGTCGACATTCCCCCTCGTTCACCGTCGCACTGGACACGGAGGCCCGCAACACAGCGCCGCCGCCCGCGGTGAAGCTCTGCCCCCGCCGGGAGAGAAGACCGCAAGAGATCCGTCAGCCAGTAAGCGTCGACTGTCTTGCGGCGATGGTCACTCACTGAGCGTTTCCCGGTAAGCCCTCATGTCTGTGTGTGATCGTTCAGATGGTGCGGTCGTATTCGAGCTGGAGCAGGACGAGGGCCGCGGCGGCGATCTGGGTGATGCGGCTGGGATCGAGGCTGACCCGCCGCAGGGCCTTGAAAGTGGTCTTAAGCAGGGCATTCGCGCGTTCGCACATCCCGTGGATGCCTCGGATGGCCTTGTTGAAGGTCTGCTGGGCTTCGGTGAGTTCACCGCCCGCGGGCTTCTTGACCGGGTGACGGAAGCCGTCTCCGGCGTTCTCGTAGCCGAGGTCGACCAGGGTCAGTGTGCCCAGTTGGTCGGCGAGCCGGTTCAGAGCATCGACGAGCCCGTGGTGGCGGGCGCAGGTAGTGTCGTGCTCGCGGCCGGGCCGCACCGGCGAGACCCAGATCGGCCAGCCGTCCGGGGCGGAGATGACCTGCACGTTGCCGCCGTGATGCTTGTGCTTGCCCGACCACCAGAGGTCTGCCCCGTTGGGCCCCGGGGCGGCGACGCGGTCGGTGCGGATGACCGTGCCGTCCAGATTGAGATGGGTCAGGCCGGCCGCCTTCGCCCGTTCCAGCGCGGTGGCCAGGTCCGGTGCCCCGGCCGCCAGGACCGTCAGTCCTTCGTGCAGGTATCGGTAGGCGGTGGACGTGGACAGGGCGTTGTCGCGGGCGAGTTGGGACAGATGGGTGCCGTCGATGAACCAGCTCAGGATCAGCACGGCCTGCTTGAAGCAGCCCAGGGCGCGGCGCCCGCGGCGGGTGCCGACCTCGGTTCGATGGCTTCGCAGGAGCCGGGCCAGGTGCTCGGCGGTGGAGCGCCGGACATCGAGCACGGCGGTGTATGTGACACTGGTCGGCACGTGAGGCCCCTCGGTCGGATCTTTCTGTCGCAAGATCGTTCCTACCAGGGGCCTTACGCCTGCCCGGAGTTGGGAGTGCACCACGAAACTCCCGGAGGCGATCACCCTCAGCGACCGTCGGTTACCGGGAAAGGCTCACTGACCCTTCAGTTGTAGATCATGGTCCTTGTGGTACTTCTGACGTCGCGTGAGATGCGGACCGGTCCATGTGTCGTCGTGCGCGGGTGCGGCGGTGGCAGGCGCGGGCGATGGTCTGGTGCAGGCGGCGGTAGGCGGACCAGGCCAGGCCGTGCCGGATACGCTCGGCCCGGTCGGGTTGCGGGGCGAGCAGGATGATCAGGCGTTGGATCTCGAAGGCGGTGAAGCGGACGGGGGCCGGGGTGTGGGTGGGGTCATCGTGGTCCCCCTCTCTGGTCGCCGGCCGGTTCGGGCTGGTCTTGGCCGAAGCGGGTGGAGGCCAGGGGGCCCTGTTCCCGGGCGGCTTGGGCGTCGCAGCCGGCCAGGAAGGCGGCGGCGAGCTGGGCGAGGGTGATGTGCCGGTACCAGCCGTGGTAGGAGCGGACCTCGTAGTCGGCCAGCCCGCAGGCGGATTTCGCCAGCTTGATCGCTTCTTCCACCCGCCAGCGCGCTCCCGGGACCAGCACCAGGTCTTCCATCGCTGTCCCGGGTGGCCCCCAGCCCAGGTAGTAGTCGCGCTTGGCTGGTTCCTCGGGGCGGCGGCGCGCGATGATCCATCGTGCCCAGGCCTCGTCCCCGACCGGCTCGCCCAGGTCGATGATCCGGCGCGCCCACCACTGCCAGACGCGGGTGTCCAGCTGGGAGGGCCCGGCCGGTAGCTCCACCCAGTCCTCCTCCTGGGCGACGCGCTCCACCAGCCGTCCCGCATGCCGCCATCCCGGGCGTGCCAGTACCGGCGTGTTCGCCTGGACCGCTACCACGTAGGGCAAGTGATGTTCCTCGAGGAAGGAGCGGAAGGCCTTCTCCCGCCCGTAGACCTCGTCCGCCGCTACCCACACCGCTCCTTCGCCCTGGGGCAGGTCGGGCAGCGCCCGCTCGATCATCGCCTCGGCCAGCCGCGGCTTGGTCATGAAAGCGCGGTCCTCGGGCACGTGCGCGGCCCGGCAGCGCGCCGGGTCGCCTGTCCACTCCTTCGGCAGGTACAACTCCCGGTCGATCAACGCCTGACCGGCCCCGGTCGCCCACGCGGCCATCACCCCGACCTGACAGGGGAAGACACCCCCCAGCGCCCCGGAATACTGCCTGGCCACCCCCGCCGAAGCCGTGCCGCGCTTGGCGAACCCGGTCTCGTCCACCACCAGCACTCCCGCCCCGCCCGGCCCCGCGCCCTCCCCATCATCCGCCAGCGCCGCGACCACGTGACGCCGCGTGAAGTCCCGCATCCCCTCCACGTCCCAACGCGCACGGTCCAGCAGATGCTGCTGGTTCCACGGCGCACCGTCGCCGGCGTACTCCGCCAACTGCCAGCCGTTCTTCCGCGAGACCGGCCCCAACAAGCCCCGCACACACGCCGCAACCCGACACCGCACGTCCACCCGGGGGAAGAACCGGCCGACCTCCAACAGCAGGTCATCCAACTGCCCGGCCCACTCCTCCGCCCACTCCCGGTCCGACACCGCGCCCACAACGTCCAGCAACTCGACCTGCATACACGCCAGTTACCCGCCCTACGAGATCGACGAACTACGACCCCGACCATGATGGGTGTGTCAAATTAACGGCTGATCTTGGTTGTTGAGGTGTCAGTTGTTGCTCGGGGTCAGGCGGCCCTCGAAGGCGATCTGGAACGCGTTCAGGGGTGCCTTCCAGCGCATGGTCCACCGCTTGCGGCCCTTCCCGGTCGGGTCCAGGCTCATCAGCGCCATGTAGATGCACTTGAGGGCGGCGGCCTCGTTGGGGAAGTGTCCGCGGGCGCGAACGGCCTTGCGTATGCGGGCGTTGACGCTCTCGATCGCGTTCGTGCTGCAGATGACCTTGCGTATCTCGACGTCGAAGGAGAGGAAGGGCACGAACTCGGCCCAGGCGTCCGACCACAGCTTCACGATCGCTGGATACTTCTGGCCCCAGGACTCCTGGAACTCCAGGAACCGCTCCGTCGCCGCGTCCTCGCTGGGAGCGGTGTAGACGGGCTTGAGGGCCTTGGCAACCTTGTCCCAGTCCTGGCGGGCGGCGTAACGGAACGAATTCCGCAGCAGGTGAACCACACACGTTTGGACAATCGTGCGAGGCCAGACGGTCTCCACGGCCTCGGGGAGGCCCTTGAGTCCGTCGCAGACCAGCATCAGCACGTCGTCCAGGCCGCGGTTCTTCAACTCGGTGAACACGTGCAGCCAGTACTTCGCGCCCTCGCCGCCGTCACCGGCCCAGATGCCGAGGATGTCGCGGGTGCCGTCCACGGTCACGGCCATCACGACGTAGATGGGGCGGTTCGCGACCTGACCGTCGCGGATTTTGACATTGATAGCGTCCACGAACAGGACCGGATAGACGCGGTCGAGCGGCCGGTTCTGCCATTCGGCCATGCCGTCCATCACCTTGTCAGTGATGGTGGAGATGGTCTGCTTGGACACCTCGGCGCCGTACACCTCGGCGAGATGAGCCGATATCTCCCCGTGGGTGAGACCCTTCGCGGACAAGGAGAGCACCATCTCGTCGACACCGGTCAGGCGGCGCTGCCGCTTCTTGACGATCTGCGGCTCGAAGCTGCCGGCGGTGTCGCGGGGCACCCTCACCTCCACCGGGCCGACATCGGTCAGCACGGTCTTCGCCCGGGTGCCGTTGCGGCTGTTGCCGTTGTTCTTCCCGGCCGGGTCGTGCTTCTCATAGCCGACGTGGTCGGTGATCTCGCCTTCCAGGGCGGACTCCAGCACCCGCTTGGTCAGCAGCTGCAACAGCCCACCCTCGCCAGTCAGCTGCAGCCCCTCGTTCCGGGCACGGTCAACCAGCATCGCAACGAGCTGCTCGTCCGACACCGCACTCGACGGTGCCTGAACCACCTTCTCGGCCTGCTCGTTCTCCACGGCGGTCTCCGTCATCAGACGCGTCTCCTTGATCATCAGATCCGCCGTTGATTAGACACTCCCACCATGATCTACAGCTCAAGGGACTGACCCGGCAGCTGTAGTTCTTGATGATCGGTGTGGGGGAGTCAGGTCGCTGCAGCTGCGGTGATGTTGTTCCAGCGCTGGTGACATGCCTGGGCGACGGCTTGATGGCGGCGGCGCCAGGCCGACCAGTGCAGGGCGTGGTCCGTGTCGCGGTTCGGCAGGGGCAAGGCGGTGATGCGGAGCAGGGTCAGCAGCTCGCGTGCGCTGACGGGGATGAGGTCGCTGCTGCCTGTGGTGGGGGTGGTGCGGGCGAGGGTGACAGTCAGGACGGCAGCGGCCAGCAGGCTGAGTAGACTCCAGCGCATCCAGGAGTTCCAGCAGGTCACCTGGCCCTGGTCGAGTCCGGTCGCGCCCTTGGCGAGCTGGAAGTCTTCCTCGACCCGCCACCTGGTGCAGATCACGTGGACCAGGTCGGCGAGTGTGACGGGGATGGCTGAGTGGCAGCGGTAGAAGGAGAGTTCCCCGGTGAAGCGGTGGCGGCGTACGACGAGAACGGAGTGTCCGTCTTCGACGCGGTTGCCGGACTCCGGGGCGTCGTCGGCCAGAACACCGATCCACGCCCAGTCGTAGTGACGGTCGCCCTTGAGGCCGTGCCCGGTACGCATGCGCATCCACGCCTGCCGGGGCAGCCGCCTGGCCAGGGCGTTGGCGGTGAAGCCGCCGGCGGGGGTGGCCACGGTGTGGTCGGCCCGCACGGCAACCGCGTAGTCGAAGGCGAGCTCGCGGGCGCATCGGCGCAGGTCGCGACCGCCGTAGACCTCGTCGCCGGCCAGCCATCGGGCTTCGACACCCAGGGTGCGGGCCCGGCGGAGCATCCCGGCGGCGAGCTGGGGCTTGGTGGAGAACTCGATCGCGTCGGGCACGTGGGTGAGCAGGCGGCGTTCCTCGTCCCTGGCCCAGTCGGTGCCCAGGTACAGGGCGCGGTCGATCAGCGCGTGGCCGCGCGGGGAGGCGTAGGTGAGGTGGACGGCGACCTGGCACAGCCCGACCCCGCCCAGCGCTCCGGAGTACTGGTGGGCGGCGCCGACCGCGTCGGTGGAGGACTTCTCATCCCCGGTCTCGTCCACGATCAGCACCGCGTCACTGTCCGCGAGTTCGCCAGCCGTCCAGGCGGCCATCCGGTCACGCACCCCGTTGTGGTCCCACACGCCCCGCGACAGGAAGTGCTGCAGACGCGACGGGCTGCCATGGCCCATCGCCTCCGCGAGCGTCCAGCAGTTACGGCTTTCCAGACCCATCAGCATGGCCTGGGCCATCTCCCGGGCCAGTAGCCGGGACTCCCGGCGGGGGAAGCAGTCGGCCACCGCCGCCATCACCGCCCCGAAGCAGTCCCGCCACGTCTCCCCGGCTATCGTGGCCTCCCCGGCCACCGCGTCATGGCTCGTCGTCACAAACGATCATCGTCGCGGTGGCCGTTCCCGTCTCCGCAACCACCCCACCCGAAACGGCTGACCAGCACGAACGCGTCAACGATCAAGAACTACAGCTGCCGGGACTGATGCAACCCGACACCATCGTCCTCGTCCACGGCTTTTGGGTGACGCCCCGGGCTTGGGAGAACTGGATCGCCCACTACGAGAACAAGGGCTTCCGTGTCATCGCGCCGCCGTACCCTGGATTCGAGGTGGAGGTCGAGGCCCTCAACGCCGACCCGGCCCCGATCGAGACTGTGACTGTTCCAGCGATCATCTCCAGCTTGGAGAAGCTGATCACGGGGCTGGACCGGCCACCCATAGTGATGGGTCACTCCGCCGGCGGCCTTTTCACGCAGATCCTCCTGGACCGCGGCCTCGGTACCGCCGGAGTGGTGATCAACTCCGCGCCCGCTGAGGGCGTGCCGGTCGTACCCCTGTCCCAGATCCGGTCCCTCTTCCCTGTCCTGAAGAACCCGGCCAACCGGCACCGCGCCGTCGGACTGGACTTCGACCAATGGCGCTACGCCTTCGCGAACACGTTTCCCGAGGGCCAGGTCCGCACCACGTATGAGCGCTACCACATCCCCGCACCAGGCAGCATGGTGTGGAGCGGCTCGCTGGCCAACCTTCACCCCGGCCACACCGACACGTACGTGAACTTCCACAACGCCGAGCGGGCGCCCCTGCTGTTCCTCTCCGGCGAAGACGACCATGTCATGCCACCGAAGGTCCAGATGTCCAACGCCAGGCACTACAAGGCGGAGGGCACCACCACCGAGGTCAAGGTGTTTCCCGGCCGCTCCCACCTGATGGCCGTCCAGGACGGGTGGCAGGAGATCGCCGACTACGCCCTGGACTGGGCGCTCGCCCACTCCTGATTCGGCATCCAAGGCCGCACCTTCTGACGCCTGGCACTGTGACCGCTCGCCCCACCTGATGGCAAGGGAGCGAGCTGCTGATCCGGTCCCGCAAGCGCCAAGCCGAATAACACTGGAAAGCCCTCCGCTCCTACGGTCGACATACCGGACCGGAAGGGAAGGTTTCGCCATGCCCCTGCACGGATTCATCCCCATCCAGAGTTGATCAACCCATTCACCCCGAAGTAATCGACTTGGACCTATGAGAGGGCCCGCATCGGAATGTGCGGGCCCTTTTGTGTACCTCCGCTGTCCCACCTGTGTCCGACTGGCCGGCTGCGCGGTCACAGACGGCTGCAACACCCACAGGTCCCGCAGCACGTCGGCAAAGCCGACGACTCGATAGGTACGGGGTCGGAGGCGACTTCCGGTCTGATCTGAACCACAAGGCGTTAAGTGCGGGATGCAGAGCGTCCCCTACTTGCGACGAGCCGCAGCTCGAGGTGGGCGAGAAGGTCACCCACAGGCCGGGCGGATCAGCCTGCGACGTGGAGCTTCACCCGGCCGGCAACCCGACCACAGCCTCACCTGGCCTGACGGGAGCCGTTACCAGTCACGGCCGCAGCACTGTCACAAAACCGCCCGCTATCCGGTCATTCCATGAAAAAGGGGCACATCAATCGAGTCCCATACCGCCGGCTTTCCCAGACTTCCCTAGGACAGCACTTGATGACCACGACCAGCCTCGACGCAGTGACACTCGGTAAGCAGTTGAACGCGTCTGATATATCCGACACGGCAATCGCGCTGCTCGACGAGCAGGGGACGGTCGTCGCATGGACACACACCGCCGAACGGCTCGTCGGATACTCCGCCAGGGACGCTGTGGGCCGGTCCGCCGCACTCGTGCTGCCCTCCTTCAAGGAAGCGACGCCGACGTCAGCGTTCGTCGAGCAGTGTCATGCCGAAAACGGCTGGTCAGGGGCGACAGCGGTGCGCCATCGGGATTGCCGTGTGCTCGACGTCAGCGTGCGGATCACGATGCTGCGCGGTCAGGACGGGACCGCGCGATGGCTCGCGTCCGTGACCGACACCGTCCCGCAGTCCGGGGACCCGATAGACCGATCGGTGCGGGGGCCGCTTCTGGCCCGCGCGGGGATCGGTGTGGGCATTCGTGACCGGCAGCTGCGGTCCACCTACGTAAACGACGTTGCTGAGAGCCACGACGGCATTCCTCGTGACCGACGCCTCGGACGTCGATTCACCGAGGCACTGCCCGGTGCCAATGCCGAAACAATTGAGGCGGTCATGCGGCAGGTCGCCCAAAACGGTGCGACCAAGATCCTCGAGTACCGGACGTGGCTGCCGACGAACCAGGGCCCTGAGCATCAGTTCGCGGTCTCGTTCCAGTGCCTCCAGGGTGCCGACGGCGAATCGCTGGGGGTGTGCGTCATCAGCGCCGACATCACCGCGAGTTGGCAGGCGCGTGAGCGCCTCGCCGTCCTCAGCCAGGCCGGTACGCGCCTTGGCAGCACCCTGGATGTGATGCAGGCCAGCCAGGAACTGGCCGACCTTGCCGTGCCTCTGCTCGCCGACTACGTCGCCGTGGACCTGGAGCAATCGATCTCGATCGGGGAGGGGCCCCCGGTCGGCATCAGCGCGACGACGGGCAATCGCCTCCCCACTTTCCGGCGGGCGGGTCTGGCCTCGATTCACCAAGGCGTGCCGGAATCCCCATGGATGCGCGGCGAGCCGGTCAACGTGCCTCCCGCCTCACCCTTCGCCTCCGTGCTGCGCGACGGGAAGTCCCGCCTGCAACCGGTCCTCGACACCGCTCCGGGCACATGGGTCGACGAGGTACCGGAACTGGCGCACAGGGTCCGCGAATTCGGCATGCACTCGATCATGGTCGTACCCATCCGTGCACGGCGCGCCCTGCTGGGCGTGGCGCTGTTCGTCCGCACAACGGATCCCGAGCCCTTCCATGAGGCCGATCTGCTCCTGGCCGAAGAACTCGTCGGCCGCGCCGCGCGCGCGTTGGACAACGCCCGTCAGTACGCGCGCAAACACACCGCCGCCCTCACACTGCAACGCCATCTACTCCCTCGCCAGTTGAGGGGCGGCACGGCGGTCGAGGTGGCGTCTCGGTACCTGCCCGCGGACGTGGACCACGGTGTCGGCGGCGACTGGTTCGACGTGATCCCGCTGTCCGGCGCGCGGGTGGCGCTCGTCGTCGGAGACGTGGTCGGACACGGCCTCCACGCCGCGGCGACCATGGGCAGGCTCCGCACGGCCGTCCACACCCTCGCCGACATGGACCTGCCCCCCGACGAACTGCTGGGCCACCTCGACGACACGGTCCAGCGGCTGGGCGAGGAAGACGCCGACACCCCGGACCAGGCCCATGTGGTGGCGGGCGCCACCTGCCTGTACGCCGTCTACGACCCCGCCTCCGGCCGGTGCACCATGGCATCGGCCGGCCACCCCCCGCCCGCGATCATCGACCCGCAGGGGCGGGTCTCCTACCCGGACCTCCCCACCGGAGCCCCCCTGGGCGTCGGCCTGGGGGACCCCTTCGAATCCGTGGAACTGGAGCTGGCCGAGGGAAGCGTCCTCGCCCTGTACACCGACGGTCTGATCGACACCGGCGACCACGACATCGAAAAGGGCATGCACCGGCTGGGCAACGCGCTCGCAGAACCGGGCCGATCCCTGGAAGACCTCTGCGACATCGCAACGAAGACCGTCCCCGACCAGGCTCCGTGCGACGACGTCACACTCCTCCTTGTCCGGACCCGTTCTCTCAGCCCGAGCCGTGTGGTCTCCTGGGAGCTGCCCGGTGACCGGTCCGCCGTCTGTCGCGCCCGCAACCTGGCCACACGTCAGCTGGCGGAATGGGGCCTGGAAGGTCTCGAGGACGACACGAAACTGATCGTCAGCGAACTCGTCACCAACGCCATCGGCCACGGCACCGGACAGATCGAGCTGCGGCTCATCCGGCACCAGGTCCTGACCTGCGAAGTGTCCGACGCCGGCCCCTGCCCTCCGCGTCCGCGTCGCGCACGCGCCACGGACGAGAACGGGCGCGGCCTCTTCCTCGTCACCAACCTGTCCCGCAGGTGGGGCTCCCGCTCGATAACGGGCGGCAAGGTCGTCTGGGCCGAACAAGACCTCCCCCACACATCCGGCCCCCGATCGGCGGCTGCCTGAGCCCGGATCCACCGGCTTGATTTCGGTGTGATCGTTTCGGGGTCGTGCAGGCCGTGTCGGGGTTGAGTTGCGGATTCGGGCGTGGGGTGGCCGCTGGTCTGTCCAGCTCTTCCACTTTTCCGCAGGTCTCGGGCTCTTTCGGGCAGGTCGGTCAGGGAGTGTCAGGGGGCTGGTGGCGCGTGCACGATGTTGAAGAGCTGGGTGAAGTTGGTGCTCCAGGGCCAGCGTTCGGGCAGGTGCAGGGTGAGGCGGCGGGCCGAGCGGGCCAGGCGGGCGGGCACGTTGATCAGGTGGTCCCGGATGGTGGCGGTGGTCGCTCTGGCATGGAACGTGCCGGCCAGTGCGCCGGCGGCGCGGGTCAGGTTGTGTGCCAGGGCTGCCAGGGCGAGCCAGGCGGCATTGGCCTGGAAATGCCCGGAGGGCGCGTGGGCGAAGGCGCTGTTCTTGACATCCGCGATCACCTGCTCGACGACGGCGTGCCGTCGATGGTCACGCTCGGCATCGTTCACGGAGAGCGGGGAGTCGGTGAACGCGGCGTGGTAGCGCCAGGTGTCAAACAGCGTGCCCTGTCCGGCGGGGACGGCTTGCGCGCTCAGGCGTTTGACGCGGCGCACGATCAGACGGGCGGTGACCTGCTGCTTCTTCGGCTTGGAAGTGAAGGCGGTGTAGGTGGTCTCGGCTATCTCGGCGTCGGAGATCCAGCACTGGCCCTCCTCGTCCCAGACCGCCTCGGGGTACTTGATCGGCGTCCAGGCGTCCTCATCGATGCGGGCGATGGCGGTCTTGACGGAAGCGTTCATCCGCACGGTGATGGAGAACCGCGCGCCCAGCGCCCGGCAGGAGTTGACGACATCGGCGCCGTAGAACGCCGAGTCCGCGCGCATCACCAGCAGGCCGCTGGCGCCGCAGGCGCGGGCGGTGCGGATGGTCTCGGCGACGAACGCCGCCGCTCCGCGCGCGGAGTTCGAGGGTCCCTTGCGTAGCCTGGTGGCGGCGATGACCGGGGCGGCCAGGGGTGTGGAGACGATGCCGAGCAGCGCGTTCAGGCCCTTGACCTTGCTGTATCCGTAACCGGCGCCCTGCTTGGCGTAGCCGTAGGTGCGGCGGATGGTGTCATCGATGTCCACGTAGGCGACCTGGTCCGCGCCGGGCAGCAGCGGGGCGTGACGGGCCAGTTCGGGAAGGAACCGGCGGGCCACAGCGTGCAGTTGCTTCACATGCCCGTGGGTGAAGGAACGCAGGAACGACCCCAGCGTGGACGGGGCCCGCACACCGGAGAACAGGCGGCCCATCGCGCCGTGCCGCACCCGGTGCATGTCATCGATGCTGTCGGCGCCCGCGACCATGCCACCCACCAGCGACATCACCTTCGCCGCGGGGAAGGCACCGGTGCCGTCCTTCGAGGCCGGCAGACGGATGTACTCCCCGACCAGTGCGGGCAGACCGCACCGCTCGGCCAACCGCACCACCGGCTCCAGGCCGCCGTACGCGATCAGGTTCGGGTCGTCGAACGCGGATGAGACCGCCGCCGCGGCATGGGAAGATTGCATCTCGGAAGTGCCTTGCTGATCGTGCCTGATGTGGTCCTAGAGAAACCCCATCATCGCAGGTCACAAGGCACTTCTTCGTTCCCCGAGAAACCGTCCACAGGCATCAAGCCGGTGGATCCGGGCTGAGGCGAACCCACCGACCTCGCGAAGCGGGCTGCGCAGGGGCGTCCGACACACCCTGCCACGGGGTCGCGCGCGGCTTCGTGCCGTTCGTCGTATGTCCTACCTCCTTGGGCATGGCCGCGCGTACGGCGCGCAGTCAAACGACTGATGCTTGGGCTCGTGGCACGAGTCGAGACTGGTCCCACATCTGTTCGGGTAACAGTGGACCCACGAAGGCACATCGCAGAATGACACCACGGCGGCAAACATCACCAGTACCTCGACCGACCAATTCTGAGACAGCACGCTTGTTCACATCGAATTATCGAAAAGTCTTCCCCGAATCAAAAGAGATGGCAGCCCCAGGGCGACGGTATCCGTGCCGACCGCGAGCCATGACCCAACTCCAGACGGTTAATAAACCGCCCCCGCTCTCAAAAGCCCGTCGCTCTGGGTTCCACGAAGACGCGGCCTTCTTCCTCGCGATGCGTCCTCTTGCCGGATGATGTGCGGTATGCGGGTGCAGATCTGAAAGGACGATGATGCAGGCCCTCGGAATGTCTGATGCCGTCATGCTTGGCGAAGCCACGCGCCAGTTCGACGAGGTGCGCCCAAAGCTCGTCGAAGTCGCCTACCGGATGATCGGGAGCGTTGCTGAAGCAGAAGACATCGTTCAGGAGGTCTGGTTTCGGTGGCAAGGTGCCAACCGGTCGGGGATACCCTTCTCAACAGAATTCCTGATGACGGTGACCGTGCGCCTGGCGTTCAGTTGTCTTCAGTTGGCTCCATTTCGGCAGCAAACTTACATCGGGCCCTGGCTGCCTGACCCCGTCGACACGAGCCTGAATCTACAAGCGGGCACTCAGCAGGACGATACGCTCAGCTTCGCGGTTCTCGTCCTCATGGAGAGATTGAGCCCGAAGGAAAGGGCCGCCTTCATCCTTCGGGAAGTACTGCACTACCCCTACGCACATGTAGCGGCCGCCCTGCAGACCAACGAAGAAGACGCTCGGCAGTTGGCCGTACGAGCCCGGAAGTACCTCAATGCGGAGCACGGCCCCCACACTTCGGGCGACTGACGCAACAGTGTCGGGGCAGCCCGGCCGGGCGCCGACGGTTCAATCCAGGCCGTCAGGCACGTCGGCCGCGGAACGTACCTCGTCGAGGGCGGCCAGCGCGGCGGCGAGCTTGCCCCGGCCGGTCACTCCCAGACGGGGATAGATCCGATACAGGTGCGCTCCTACGGTGCGGTGGGAGATGAACAGACGTTGGCCGATCTCCCGGTTGGTCAGCCCCTGTGCCGCCATCTCGGCTATCTGCATCTCCTGGGCAGACAGGTGCTCGCTGCCGTTCGCCGACCGCCGGCCGCCGAACTCGCCGGCGGCACGCAACTGCTCGCGTGCGATGTCGGCCCAGGGCTGCGCGCCGATCCGGTCGAACTCGTCCCTGGCCAGTCGCAGCGGGTTGCGGGCATCGACGTTGCGGCGTTGCCGACGTAGCCAGCGGCCGTGGTGCAGGTGCAGCCGGGCGCGCACCAATGCCGAGTGGCTCGGCAGTGCGGCGAGCGCGGCGGCGTAACGCTCCTCTGCCGCATCGTCCGTAGCCAGCACCGCGTCGGTGTAGGCGTGCGCGACGACCATCATTTCCGAGGGCAGCCTGCGGGCCAGCAGAGGGAGTGCGGCCAGCACTTCCCGGGCCTGCGCGGTGGTACCGCCGGCCACCGCGGCGTCGGCCAGATCCGGAGCGACCAGCCAGCAGCGCACCGAATGGTGGTGAGGATCGGCTGGGTCGAAGGCGCGCGCGAGAAGGTCGTAGGCTTCCGTGGGGCGGCCGTCGAGGAGAGCAAGCAGGCCGTCCGTCTGCAGCGAGGCCACCCCGGCGAACGGCATGCCGGAAAACAGGTCGTGAGCGCGCAGCTCGCGGACTGCCCGTGCCGCGGCCTCGGTCTCTCCGCGTAGCGCCGCCACCAGGCCGGCCGTGGCTTTGAGGTTCAGCCATGCGATCCGGTCCCCGGTCTCCTCGGCCAGGGCGAGCCCTTCGGCGGACTCCGTGCGTGCTTGGTCGAGCTGACCCAGGTAGGCGCGCGGCCAGCTGATGGCCAAGCAACGGGCGAGAGGCCCGAGTCGGCCTTGCGACTGCCACGCAGTGGCGATCGGCGCCAGATATTGGATAGCGCGGTTCAGCTCGCCCACGGCCATGGCGCCGCTGCCAAGGAAGTACAGGCTTCGGGCGTCTTCGTGGCTCGGGCTGAGGGCATCGAACCGCGCGATCACGTCGGCTCCCTGCTGGTATGGCGCGGTGTACGCCCGCACCATCAGCACGTGGGGAGCGTCCGGATCGGGCCCCCACCGATTGAGTTCGGCTGCGGTCCGGGCGCGCACCTGGGCGTCGCCGTCCTGGAAAAGGCATCGTGCCGCGGCACGCCACAGCACGTTCTCGGCGACGTCGGTGGCGTTCGCGTCGAACGCATCGGCTGCCGCGGAGACCATGTCCAGGATGCGCCGGTGTGGCGCGTCCGGTTCGAAGGCGGTCCTGCCGGCCACGAACAGGAGACGAGCTCGTTCTACCGGGCCCAGCATGCTCATGTCGATACGGTCCAACAGCACCTGGGTGGTCACGTGGTCGCTGATCTCGCTGGACAGCTCGGCCGCGCGTACCAGGATGCCCGCCCTGCGCTGTGCGTCCACGACGAGGTCGGCTGCCTGGCGCAGTGCCGGGACCGCCGCCGCCACCTTGCCGCCTGCCTGTGCCGCGTCGGCGAGGCACACGAGCCGGTTTGCAAGTTCCTCGTCCGGGCCTAGCGTTGCCGCCGCGAGGTGGGCGAGCCGGCGCTCGGGTATGTCATGCATCAACCCTGCCAAGGCGCGGTGGGCGGCCAGCCGATCGGCCACCTTGGCGCGGGCGTAGACAGCCGAGCGCATCAGCGGATGCCGGAACTCGGGAGTGCGGTCGACCACAGTGACCAAGCCGCCGTCCACCGCCTCCTGCAGTGCCTCGGCGCCGACCTCGGCTTCGCACAGGCGACTTGCGACGTCCAGCAGCCCGCTCAGTGGTGCGGTCGGCTCGGCGGCCAGGGCCAGCAGCAGCGTGCGGCACGCCCGACTCGCCGAGTCGGTACGTGCGGCGAACGCGTCCTCCAGCCGCCGCGTCAGCGGCAGGTCGTCCATCGCCGCGCGCGTGCCCTGCACCGCCTTGGGCAGCTCGATCAGGGCCAGTGGATGACCAGCGGCCTGTTCCAGGATGCGTTTCCTCAGCGGTGCAGGCAGGCCGGGCGCGCCGGCGTCGAGCAGCTCGGCGGCGGCTGTCGGGCCAAGCGGTCCCAGATGGAGGTCCAGGTTCAGGCCCGGACAGTTCGAGGCGGAGGAGGGCGTCCGTTCGGCGACGACGGCCAGTGTGGCGAAGTCGCTGGTGCGCCTGGTGACGAACCTGATCACGTCCCGACTGCACGAATCGATCCACTGCAGGTCGTCGACAAGCAGCAGGACCGGCTGCCGCTCGGCCACGTCGGCAAGCAGTTCGAGTACGGCAAGTCCGACACGGAAGAGCTCGGGCTCGGTCTCCCCGACGCCGAAGGCAGCGCTCAACGCCAGCCGGTGCGTGGCCGGCAGGGTCTGGACATCCCGGGCGACGGGTTGCAACAGCAGGTGCAGCGCAGCAAAAGGCAGGCACTGCTCAGCCTCCACCCCGGACGTGCGCAGCACCCTGAAACCACCCTCGGCGGCGTCGGCACCAACCGTACGCAGCAGAGTCGACTTCCCGACGCCGACGGTGCCCTGGACCAGAACGGCACCACCGTTGCCCGTCGCCGCTTCCGACAACATCCGACGCAGGTCGCGGAGTTCCTCATCCCGGCCGATCATTTCGGCGCGTGCTGATTCTGCTTCCCGCGTGATCTCCCAGCGCGCTCGGCGGAGCCGGAAGACCGGCCGGCAGCACACCAGCCATTGAACTCACTGAGCACGTGCAGATTTCTCCAATACGGGTCAATAGAGCATGGAACGAGCAGGAGGCCGCAATAGCCACCAAGTCGAGTGGGGAACTCCGATCCGCTTCGGCCTATCGCGTCATGTCCAGGCGGACGACCGCAGGGGCATTGCATGATTGGGATTGGTCCTGTTCGCCTGTCTCATGAGTGACGTGGCGTCATATCTGTTGTGCGGTAAGGGACCCGGGAGAGCAGAGCAGGCACGGTGCTGGTGATCATGTGGTTGTCGAGACCCATGAGAACCGAGCGAGACCGTGCCTGCCCGAACATCATCGCCCATCCCTTCCGCACTGGAGCAACTGGGCTCCCCGACTGATCCCCTCACCTCAAGCGATGTCGCTGACCTGCGGCGTTTCCTGATCCTGGTCGCCGATCCCCGCGATGCGCGAGGACTGCGGTATCCCGCCCTCGCGTTGCTGTGCGCAGCCGTCTCGGCGGTGCTGACCGGGGCTCGCTCACTCATCGCGATCAGCGAGTGGATCAGGGATGCCCCGCAGCATGTGCTGGGCGTCCTCGGCTTCGCTGCCGATCCACTTACCGGTCTGCGGCCGGTGCCGCACGCCGCAACCGTGCGCCGCCTGCTACAGCGTGTGGACGGTGACGCGCTGGACGCGGCGATCAGCGCGTATCTGCAAGCCAGAACGCCGCCCCCGGTCGAGCCGGAGGCGGAGAAAGGGCCGGTGCGACGGGTGATCGCAGTCGACGGCAAGGTGGTCCGCGGATCGCGAACCGCAACGGCCGCAGCGATTCAGCTGCTGGCGGCGATGGACCACCACGGTGTGGTCCTGGCCCAGCGGGAGGTCGCTTCCAAGAGCAACGAGATCCCCTTCTTCGCGCCGTTGCTGGACGGTCTCGAGCTGGAGAACACGGTGGTGACCGCCGACGCCCTGCACACCCAGCACGACCACGGGGCCTATCTGACCAGTCGCGGCGCGCACTACGTGGCCGTCGTGAAGAAGAACCATCCGGGCCTGTATGCCCAGGTCAGGAAGCTGCCCTGGCGGGACATCCCGCTCGGGCACCGCACTCGCGACCACGCCCACCACCGCGACGAGATCCGCCGGCTCAAAGTCGCCGCGTTCAGCCACCTCGACTACCCCGGCGCCCGCCAGGCAATCCAAGTCGTACGGTGGCGACGCGACTTGAGCACCGGGAAACTGTCCATCGAGCGCGCCTACCTGATCACCAGCCTGAGCGTCTTCGACGCCACCTGCACCGAACTCGCCACCTGGATCAGAGGCCACTGGGGCATCGAAAACCTCCTGCACCACGTGCGGGACCGCACGTTCCGCGAGGACGACTCCAAGGTCCGCGCCGGCAACCTGCCCCGCGCCATGGCCTCCCTGCGCAACCTCGCCATCAGCGTCTTCCGCCAGGACGGTCAGACCAACATCGCCGCTGCCCTCCGCCACACCGGCCGCGACTACCAGCGGCCGCTACGAGCCCTCGGTCTCACGTGACGAACCCAGACAGATCTCGATCATGCAATGACCCTGCGGACGACCGCACCGATTTCGACCAGTTGGTCGGGCAGAGCGAGGTCGGACACGCCCATGACGGTGCTGGTGGGGCGGTGGCCGCCGCAGTACTCGACGTGCAGGCGAGCAGCAGCGTCGAAGTGGTCCCGCAGGCCCCTGACGAGGACAGTGGTCTCGACTATCTGGTCGCGGTCGGCACCGAAGTGCTCCAGCACCCGGTCGAGGTTGTCGAGGGTCGTCCTCATCTGGAGTTCGAAGTCGCCCGCCCCGATGAACGCTCCAGTGCTGTCGTGCGACAACTGTCCCGAGATGTAGAGAGTGTCGCCGGCCTGCACGGCCTGGCTGTACCCATAGAGCGACTCCCACGGCATGCCGAAGGTGAATTCCCTGGACTGGACGGTCACGATCGTCTCCTCGTCGTCGACTGGGCCCTCCGTGGGTACGGGGGGAACGACAACTGAGACCAGAACGGCCCCCATGGTGTGACAGCGTCTTGCTGACGTGGGCGCGCAGAGATGTCACACCTTCACGGGGTGGCAGGTCATAGAGGAGACAGCACTTTGCGGTACCCGAGAGCAGCCGTGAACACGTCAAAACTTGAGGGCGTATTCAGACTGCGTATCAAAGTGGGGCTCGGGGGCCCGGCTTTCCGGACTCAGCCGCATCGCTGACCGACCGCACTTTACTCCCTCACGCCCAGCCGACTGCGGGACGCAAGGACGTTCCGCAGCCCTGAGCTGAAAGGACAGGAGCGCCCTATGCCTTACCACGAGCACACCGACCACCAGTACGCCAGACACATCCGCGATGGCGCCCCGGCAGCCTTCAGGGCATTCACCGCCTGGGATACGCAGGTCATGCGTGGCAGGGACAACGCCATCCCGCCCAAGTACGCCGAACTCATGGCCGTAGCCGTAGCACTGACCACGCAGTGCCCGTACTGCATCGAGGCGCACACCAAGGCCGCCCATTCCACGGGCGCAACCCATCAGGAACTGGCCGAGACAATCATGATCGCCGCAGCGCTGCGTGCAGGAGGCGGTTACGCCCACGGCTTCATGGCGATGAAATTCTTCGACCAAGCCGAGGGAAGCGACCCCTCTGACGGGTAGATGTCACCGTTGACGGTCCATTGCCATCTGGTCAAAACGAGGACGCCGTTCGATGGTTGATGAGACCCTCCTGGTCCGGGCCGCAACCGGCGGACAGGGCGGAGCCGTGACCGACGCCTTGTCGCGTCGCGGTGCCAGGGCGCGGGGTCGGCGATGGCGTGGACGATCCTCGGAGAGTGCCCCGCACTCGCCCCAGGCAAGGGATGCAGCGGTCGGGCGGTCGCGATGCCCCGAGACCGCCACCGCCCTGCCCGCCGGTTCGGACCAGCCCCTGGGCGGAGGGCTGGGTGGTCATACTGTGTGCATGAATTCCGGGATGCTTGAAGCGATCCTTTACTGCCTGCAGTTCAGCCGCGAGTTGGGCGATGAGGAAGTCGAGCGCATCAGTCGCATGATCCTGGAGCAGCCGTTCTCCGACCTCACCACGGAAGAGCAGTACGCAGGGATCGAGGCGGCAGTCGCGGTGGACGCCTGGGAGAAGGACCTGTCCTGGCAGCCGCATGACGAACCGTCAGTCCGCAACTTCCTGCGGCGTCTACTGGAACGTCTGGACGCGCTGCGGCCATGGCAGGAGCCGCCCTTCCGCAGCCTTGGGCTCAGCCGCTGGCAGGAGTTCAAGCACGGGACGCCGCTGGCCCACGTGCAGCTCTACTCCCCAGCGCAGGACCAGATGCACGCGCGCCTGCGCACCGTGCCCGAGGACCAGCACCGACTGCGGGCACTGGTGCTGCGTCTGCGGTCCGGGGACGAAGTCGCCCTGGTGGCACCGCCGCTGCCGAACGGAGACGACGCGGTGCTGATGGCGGTGCCACCGCACCGGCCCGCACAGAAGGTGATCGAGGCGTTTCTGATCCATACGGGGTATCCGCCTGGACGAGTGTCCCCCGCGGGCCGGCGGTGGTGGGGACGTCGGAGCGGTGGAACGCTGCCTCCGGGGCTTCGGGACTGAACGAGCGAGCCGGATCGTGGCGCCACTTGCCCTGGTATGCCGTCAGTTCGCCC
This sequence comes from Streptomyces sp. CA-106110, assembly GCF_050936285.1. NCBI lineage: Bacteria > Bacillati > Actinomycetota > Actinomycetes > Kitasatosporales > Streptomycetaceae > Streptomyces > Streptomyces sp. CA-106110. The sequence continues at coordinate 908,857 of NZ_JBNJNB010000001.1, forward strand.
AGGTGGGCTCGTAATGACCTTGCCGTAGTCGGACGCGCAACCCCGGCTGGAATCACCAACGGTCATCGGACAGGAGCGGCCCGTTGAGGACTGAACCTCCCGCCGGGAGGCGAAGGAGCTTTGGTCCCGCGCCGTTCACACCCTGGACATCGGCGACGACCTGCGCGGATGCCGTCCGGTGGGATCGTGTGCCCTGCGGCCGCCGGGCGCGCCCGAGACCGCGCGTGATCCCGGCCGGTCCAGCACCATGTCCGCACAAGCTTGAGCGACGGCGAGGAACCGATGAACCCGAGCGACGCTGACCGTTCTGAACTGGCCGTCGCCGAACACGACGCCGAACCTGTGGCGGGGGCCAAGCCGCTGCTCGACGCCCCGCAGACGGCCGCGGCGGGGATGGCTATGTGGATCTTCGTCGTCGGCCCGCCGATCAGCCTGATCGCCGTGGTGCCGTTCGTGTGGGGATGGGGCCTGTCCGCGCTGGACGTCGGCATGGCGGTGGTCGCCTACCTCGTGTCCGGCTTCGGCCTCACGGTCGGTTATCACCGCCTCTTCACGCACCGCTCGTTCAAGGCACGGCGGGGCCTGCGGATCGCCCTCGCCGTCGCGGGTTCGCTGGGGGTCGAGGGCTCGCCGGTCCAGTGGGTGGCAAACCACCGCCGTCACCACGCCTTCGCCGACCGAGAGGGCGACCCGCACTCGCCCTGGCGCTACGGCAGCGACACACGCGCGCTGCTCAAGGGCCTTCTGCACGCGCACATCGGATGGATGCTGAAGCGTGAGCTGAGCAACCGGGCCAGGTTCGCGCCCGACATCGCCGCCGATCCCGATATGCGGCTCATCGGCCGGCTCTTCGGGCCGCTGACCGCCGTCTCGCTCCTGCTCCCGGCGCTGGTCGGCGGGCTCGTCACCGGCAGCTGGACCGGCGCTCTGACCGGGTTCTTCTGGGCCGGCGTGATCCGGATGGCGCTGCTGCACCACGTCACGTGGTCGGTGAACTCGGTCTGCCACGTCGCGGGCAAGCGCCCGTTCGCCAGTCGGGACAAGGCCACCAACTTCTGGCCGCTCGCACTGCTGTCCTTCGGGGAGAGCTGGCACAACTCACATCACGCCGACCCCACGGGCGCGCGCCACGGCGTGCTGCCGGGCCAGCTCGACCCCTCGGCACGCCTCATCTGGATATTCGAGAAGCTGGGCTGGGTCCACGACGTTCGCTGGCCGAGCCCCAGCCGTCTCAGCGCTCGACTGCTGCCCGAGCCGATCGGTTCGCCCGAGTCCGCGGCCTGACGTCCCGGGCAGCGCGCGTCCCCGCGGCGTCCCGTGCCCATGGGACACAGCAGCCGGCGCGGGACGTTCGCGCGCTGGTCCGCACTCCCCGGCTCAGCCGAGCAGTTGAGCCGGGGTGTCGTTTCGGCGGCGAGCCGCGCTGTGTGCGGCTGCTGTGCGTGAGCGGTGTACCGGTCATGCTGCCCGCGCGGTGCACGGGTCATCCGGCCGAGTACGTCCTCAGCGAGCCGTCGTCCCGTGCTGCCGGACAGCGCCGACCACGATCCCCGCGATCAGGAGGGCCACCCCCGCAGCCAGCCAGAACCAAGGGTTGTACTCGTCCACGCACGACTGACCGGTGGCTGTGGTGGTACACACGGTTCCTGGGCCTCCCCGGTTGAGGAAGGCCACGTACAAGAGCGGTACTCCGAGCCCGGAGATCACACCCGGAAGCCCTGCCGAGGAGCCCCGTCGGGACGCCAGCAGGCCGGCCGCCACGATGGTGACGAGCAACAGGTACAGGCCGATGGTGAGCAGGGTCAGAAGGCTGAGCGACCCCACTGCGCCGACGGCGAGCCAGCCGCAGAACCATGGCCAGACGCTGGTTCTCATTCGTTCTCCTCGGTCGACTGCTGTGGCTGAGGGTGCCCTTGCCGGAAACCACGTCCGCCGGAGTCACGCCACATATTCGTACTCGTGGTGGGTGTCGCCAAACGTTCACGGCTAGATATGTCGAGGCGGGCGATCTGCTCCAATTCGGTGATCGTCCCAGGCGAGGAGCGCAGCGGTCAGGCGATCTCGATGCCCGCATGAGGCCGTCGGGACGGATAGACCCACTCGAACCCCCGTAGGACGCCGTTGCATTGGGTGGGTCGGTCGTGGTAGGCGAGGAGCGCAGGAGCGTTCCTCCCAGGACGCCGGGATAGGGTGCACCCGTGGAGCGGATCTTGGTGGTGGGTGTCACCGGTGCGGGCAAATCCACGCTTGCCCAGACCTTGAGCAGTCGTCTGGGCGTGCCCTACCACGAGATGGACGCGCTGTACTTCAACGGCCACAACTGGGCCACCAACAACAAGTTGGTCGAAGACGTAGCACGGCTCACCGCCGAGCCTCGCTGGATCATCGACTCTCTCGGCTATCCGGAAGTCCGTGACCTGCTGTGTGACCGGGCCGACACCGTGATTTGGCTGGACTATCCCAAACGGGTCATCATGCCCCGCGTACTGCGCCGGTCCATCCGACGCACCGTCACACGCGAAGTCCTCTTCGGCGGCAACAGGGAAACTTGGACGGACTGGCTGAGCCGGGAACACCCGGCCTGGTGGGCCTGGTCCCAACACGGCGCCCGCCACCGCGAAGTCGAGCGCCGTGTCCGCAATCCCCGCTTCGCCCCTCTGGACACCCTCCGCTTCGGCCACCCCAATGACATGGCGGCCTGGCTGGCGTCCCTCTGACCCGGCGGGCCAGGCAGCTGGGCCCCGCTTCGTCGACGGGCCGGCATCCTGCCAGAGGGGCGCTGATCTCGGTCGTCACCCGGCGAGTCGGCCCTGCTCAAAGGCTATGAGGTGCGCGTGTAATGGGCGAGCGTCTCGGCCGGGGCGATCTTCAAGGGACCGCCCGCTGATCGTGTGCGGCCGGTGTTGGTAGTGGCCTGGCAGCCTCTCAATGTGGTCAACGAGCCCGCCGACACCACAGGTGGCGGAATGGCGACATGCGGCGGAATCTCGCCAGGGCATCGGAGATTCCGATGGTGTATGCGGTGCGCAGGTATACGCCAGCGGTTCGACCGAACCGCGCACGTCGCCCAAGGAGAGACCCACCTTGCGCATACCCATCTTCAGACGGCGTGCCGCCACCGCGGCCGCCCTCGCTGTGATCGCCCTTCAACTGCCCATGGCCGTCGCGGCACACGCCGCGGCGAAGACCCAGGTCGCGCAGTCCGACGTGGCACGGCAGTGCGCTGATCCCAAGCCGGGCACGTTCTCCTGCTTCGCGCTGCGGCGCACCGATGTCCCCGTCCGACACGGAGTCCAGCCGTTGGCCGCCACCCCCAGCGGCTACGGACCCGGCGACCTGCAGAGCGCGTACTCCATACCCGCGGGCGGCGGCGCCGGCCAGACCGTCGCCATCGTCGACGCGTACGACGACCCGAACGCCGAGGCCGACCTCGCCGTGTACCGGCAGCAGTTCGGGCTACCGGCGTGCACCACCGCCAACGGCTGCTTCTCCAAGGTCAGCCAGCGCGGCGGCACCGACTACCCCGCCCCGAACGCCGGCTGGGCCGGTGAGATCTCACTCGACGTCGACATGGTGTAGGCGATCGCACCCAACGCCCGCATCCTGCTGGTCGAGGCCGACTCCTCCAGCTTCCAGGACCTGGGCGCTGCGGTGGACGAAGCCGTCAGCCTGGGCGCGAAGTTCGTGTCCAACTCCTACGGCACGGGCTACACCAGCACGCCAGGCAGCGGCGAGGATCCGTCAGAACTCACCGCCATGGACCCGTACTACAACCACCCGGGCGTCGCGATGGTCGCGTCTTCCGGCGACGACGAATACGGCGTGAGCTATCCGGCCGCGTCCCAGTATGTGACATCCGTCGGCGGCACCGCACTGACCCGCGACTCCGGCACCAGCCGCGGCTGGACCGAGTCGGTGTGGAACGACGACTTCGGCGGGCCCGGTTCCGGGTGCTCGCTGTACGAGCCCAAGCCGGCGTTCCAGACCGACACCGCGTGCGCCAAGCGGACGGTGGCGGACGTCTCGGCGGTCGCCGACCCGGTCACCGGCGTCTCCGTCTACCAGACCTACGGCGACGGCGGCTGGTCGGTGTACGGCGGCACCAGCGCCGCCTCGCCGATCATCGCGGGCGTGTACGCCTCGGCCGGCGCCCCGGTCGCCGGCACCTACCCCAACGCCTATCCGTACGCGCACAGTTCTTCGCTCAACGACGTGACCACGGGTGACAACGGCTCGTGCACGCCGACCGCGCTGTGTACCGCGGGAGCTGGCTACGACGGCCCCACCGGCCTGGGCACGCCCAACGGCCTGACCGCGTTCAGCAGCGGGCCGCACGGCGTGATCAAGGGTACGGTCACCGACCACGCCACGGGCTCGCCCATCGCCGGCGCGACCGTCAAGGCCGGCGACTACACGACCAAGGCCGACGCCGCCGGTGCCTTCACGCTGAACATCCCGCCGGGCAGCTACGACGTCACGGCGAGTGCCTACGGCTACACCAGTGCCACGGACAAGGGAGTCTCCCTGGCCGAGGGCGCGACCGTCAGCGAGTCCTTCGCGTTGGACTCGGCGCCCAGCCAGACGGTGTCCGGCAAGGTCACGGACGGCTCCGGGCACGGCTGGCCGCTCTACGCCAAGATCACCGCGGACGGCGTGCCCGGCGGACCGGTCTTCACCGACCCGGTCACCGGGGCCTACTCGCTGACGCTGCCGCAGAATGCCTCCTACACCCTGCACATCACGTCCGACTACCCGGGCTACAAGCCCGTCACCAAGTCCGTGGACGTCGGGGTGAGCGCAGGCACGCTGAACATCGCGGTTGCGGTCGACTCCGAGGCCGCGCGGGCACCCGGCTACGCGGTCCATCTCACCGGCCCCACCGCGGACTTCACGGACACCATGGCCGCACCGGCCGACTGGAAGGTGAGCAACGCCGATGGCACGACGGGTGGTTGGGAGTTCGACGACCCGGGCGAGCGCGGCAACCGCACCGGTGGCAGCGGCGGCTTCGCCGTCGTCGACAGCAACCACATCGGAAGCGGCCAGCACCAGGACAGTGCGCTGCTGTCGCCCTCCTACGACCTGAGCAGCGCCAGCACGCCGATCGTGTCGTTCGACACCGAGTACCGGGCGAAGACCGGCTCCACGGCGGACGTGGATGTCTCGACCGACGGCGGCACCACCTGGACAACGCTGTGGCACCAGACCACCCTCTCGGTGCTCGGCCCGAAGCACGTCTCTCTTCCGCTGACCGACTACGCGGGCAAGAGCGACGTCCGGTTGCGGTTCCACTACACCGGCACCGCGGCGTACTGGTGGGAGGTGGACAACGTCTTCGCCGGGTAGCGCAGTTACGACCCGGTGCCCGGCGGCCTGATAGTCGGCAAGGTCACCGACGCCAACACCCAGGCGGGCGTCGACGGCGCGACGGTCACCAGTACCGACGCACCCGCCGACGACACCACCACCGTGGCCACCCCGGACGACCCGAAGGTCGGGGACGGCTTCTACTGGACGTTCTCGCACGCCACCGGGAACCACACGGTGTCCGCCGCAGCCACGCACTACACCACCGCGACGGCCACCGCGGACATCGCGCCGGACAGCACCACGAGCGTCAACCTGTCCCTCAAGGCCGGCCAGCTGAAGGTCACTCCGGCCTCCATCGCCAAGACCGTCGCGTGGGGCAAGAGCGCCGCGCAGACGGTGACGGTCACCAACACCGGCACCGCGCCAGCCACGTTGAAGCTGGGCGAGCGCTCGGGCGGCGTCGTCGTCCAGCAGGCCGGTGCCCCGCTCGATCTCGTCCAGGGCAGTTACTCACCGCTGCCGCTCGCCGGGAAGGCCGCCGCGTCCGGTGGCGCGGCTGCCAAGTCCGCGGCGAAACCGGCCGACTCGGTCCAGAGCGCGTCGGGTGACGCCTGGCAGCCGATTGCCGACCTGCCTGTCACCCTCGGTGACAACGCCGTCGAGACCTACCAGGGCACCGTCTACTCGGCGTTCGGCTACGACGGCCGCGGCACCCTCAACGACATGTACGCATACAGTACGAACAGCGGCGCCTGGACCAAGCTCGCCTCGGCCCGGGACCTTCGCGAGGCCCCGGTTCACGGCCTCATCGACGGCAAGATCTACGTCACCGGCGGTTGGGGTGTGGGCGTTCAGCCCGACCCCAAGACAGAGATCTACGACATCGCGACCGACACCTGGTCCACCGGTGCAAACTCGCCCAAGCCGTACGGCGGTGTGGGCAGTGCGGTGGTCAACGGCAAGCTGTACTCGGTCGGCGGCTGCACCGCCAGCGGGTGCGGTTTCACGGACGTCACCGTGTACGACCCGCAGACCGACACATGGGCGAGCGTCGCGCCCTACCCCGAGCCGGTGTCCTGGTCCTCTTGCGGCGGCATCGGCGGCAAGCTGTACTGCTCCGGCGGCACCCGGACTGCGGGCAGCACGACCCACGCCTACGTCTACGACCCCGCAACGGATTCCTGGTCGGCCATCGCGGACCAGCCGACCGACGCCTGGGGTGCGGCGTACACCGTCGCCAACGGGATGCTGCTGGTCGAGGGCGGTGCCACACAGAGCGGCCGTGTGCTGTCCAACCAGGTCTGGGCGTACCAGCCGAGCGACAACACCTGGACGGCGCTTCCCAATGCCAACGCCTCGCTGTACCGCGGCGGCGGCAGCGTCGGCTTCTACGCAGTCGGCGGCATGGCCGGGGCCGGCACGCCCACCAAGGTGGCCGAGGTGCTGCCGGGCTACGACCAGCCCGAGACCACCGATGTCACCTGGCTGTCCGAGAGCACCGGCACGGTCACCGTGCAGCCGGGAGCCAGTGCGACCGTGACGGTCACCGTCGACGCGTCGGCGCCCGAGGTCACCCAGCCCGGCGTGTACAGCGCCCTGCTGACCCTTGGCACCGACACGCCGTACCGGCTCGCCCCGAGCAGCGTCTCCATGACGATCAAGCCCCCTGCCACGTGGGGCAAGATCGCCGGCGCGGTGACCGCCCCCGGCGGGGCGCCGATCGTCGCGGCGACCGTGCAGATCAACACCTCGGCGGCGCACTACACGCTCAAGACCGGCAAGGACGGCACCTACGAGCTGTGGCTCAACGTCCACAGCAACCCGCTCCAGGTGGTCGCGGCCAAGGACGGCTTCCAGCCGGCCGTCGCCACGGTGAGGATCTCGAAAGGAGCGACCACGACGCAGAACTTCACACTGCTCAAGGACTGACCGGCGCCCTGGACCGGATGCGGCCGGCGTGCCGCCTCCGGTCCGGCAACGGCCCAGTCGCCCTGGTCCGGTCTCGCGCACCCTGAGGGTGAGCCGGCCGCCGGTCAGTCCGGTGGCCGGCTCACTCGTCCCCGACAGCACTTGACCGCCCGTAGGCGTAGCGGGAAGGCCCCCCGAACACGAACAGGTCGCCGGACGCCAACTCCAGGTCGGTGTGAGGCTTTCGGCGTCAAGCCGTCCGGAAGCGGTACGACACCTGTAGCCGGGGGCCGATCGATATCGGATCGCGTGAAAAGGATGCGAGCTGGCACGCTGCCTCTATGGATCACGCAGAAGTACTGCTCATCGGAGGGCGGGCCGGAGTCGGCAAGACGACGGTGGGGTGGGAGGTTTCGGCGTTGCTGCGGGCGGCGGCGGTCTCGCATGCGGTCATCGATGGAGACTTCATGGGTCAGGTACATCCGGCCCCGGAGGGCGATCCTCACCGTTCGGAGATCACGGAGAGCAATCTGACTGCTGTGTGGGCGAACTTCGCCCGGCGCGGCTACCGCCGGCTGATCTATACGAACACTCTGAGTGTGCTACCTGAGGCGGCTGGAATGTTCGAGCGTGCCATGGGGTCGGGAGTGCGGATCGTACGGGTCCTGCTCACCGCCTCCGATGCCACCGCCCGCGAGCGGCTGGTGCGCCGGGAACTCGGCTCGGAACTGGAGCAGGAGCTAAAGGGAAGTGCCCGCAAGGCGCGGCTGCTGGACCAGCGGGCCCCTGCGGAGACCGTGCGCGTGGTGACGGATGGGCGGGCTGTCGTGGACATCGCGCGCGAGGTGGTGGCCGCCACCGAATGGGCGCCGAAAGGACGGGCCTATTTGCGTACGCCCAATCACTAGGTCGAGCGATGCGCTGTCGGCTTTTCCAATCGACACTTGTCGCGTCGGTAGTTATTGCTCTCCGGGAATTGCGGACGGACTGCATTTGCTCGATGAGCCCCATGCTCCGACGGTGCCCGGGTGGACCGCGACGGCGGTCGTGGAGCTGTGTGGCTGCACCGGGGACATCAGTAGTTGAGTAATGCAAGGAGGAATGACCATGAACAAGTTCATGCGGCGTATTGCCACCGCGACTGCTTCTCTCGCAGTGGCCGGAGGTGCGCTCCTCGCTGTCAGTACGTCCGCAACCGCGGCTCCACTTCCGGCCGACGCGCCCGTCCCCGCCCGGGCAGGTGTGGTTGCGGACACGGCGACCACCGGAGAAAACGACAGCGGAAACGGAGACAGCAGCGTCGGGTACAGCCGGTACGACCGCTTCTACCCCTGGATCTGGGAACAGCTCAAGACGTTCGGATACGACCCCTACCCCGGTCCCCAGCACTCCGCGAACGAAAGCTCCGACGCTCGCTGACGGGCCACCCTCTCGTGCGAGCCCGGCATAGGTAGAGCTGGACCCGGCACGGGCCAAGAAGATCCGCGAGCCCGGGATGCACTCGCCCATGGTCGTATCAATGCGCGCACGCGGCGTCGTACTCGGCGTTGCCGTCCTCCTCCGCTCGGACAACCCCGCGTTGTTCGAGGAGGACGACCTTCTGCTCGCCGAGTAGTCGGCGGGGCCGGGCAGCGCTGGGCCCGGACAACGCCAGGCGGTACACGCGCGAGCGCACCACCGCGCCCAGGCTCCAGCACCGCCCTCCCCCTCCATGTGACCGGTGGCTCCGCCGTCGACGTGATCAGGCCCTACTTCCCGGCGAATTCGGAAGAGGGCGTCAGCAGTGACTACTCGCGTACGCCCCCGACCGGACCGTCCTCGCCAAAGCCCTCGCGTTCACGTACCTGGACCTCGCGTCGGCCGTGAAGGTGTCCCGCAGGTGAGTGAGGTGCCGTGCCCATGACCAGGGCGACCGAAGCGGGTCCTGTCCGGCGCAGCACCCCCGTCATGAGACTGCCGGATGCGATCACCCAGGACCCCACGAGGGCGTCGGCGAGCGCCTGACCCGGTTCGTCCTCAGCGTCTGGGAGAACGTCCACGACCGTACGCCGCTGCCGGCGATTCTCCGGTCCGCCCTGACCAACGAGTCCGCTGCCGCTGTCTTCCGCCGCTTGGTCGCCATGCAGCTGCTGCGACGCGCCGCGGGCCAGCTGGACATCCAGGAGCCCGAGCTGCGCGCCGAGCCGGCAGCCGCCCAGCTGGTCTGGGTGGCGGTACTGCGATACGTGATCAAAGTGGAGCCGCTGGCCTCCGCGGACTTGGAACAGCTCGTGGCACGGGTGGCACCGGTCGTGCAGCGGCATCTCACGAACCCCTGACGAGTGCCCGGCGTCCCACCGGCACAACGGCGCGCCACGCCAACATCGCTGCCTGCCGCTGTGCGGTCGGCAAGCCGCAGCCCGCCACGCCTCCCTTGGAAAGGCCACGCGGTGTCAATCATGGCGATCGGCAGCAGCCGAGCCACGGATGCCCCCGCCGCTGTCAGCGTCGACGGCCTTCGGTCTGGGCACCGTGGTGACGAGGTAGATCACCGGGCAGCGCACTGGCGGGATCACGCTTCGGCGCTCGCGCAAGCACGCTGCCAGGTGACCGTTGCCCCTCGATCAGACGGTGGAGACCACTTGGCCGTACGTCAGACGCGGGGAGCGTGTGAACCACGCGTTCTCGCCCGGCTTGCCGATGTTGACGACGACAAGAACCGAGTGCTCGCCATCGCCGAAGAACTCCTTGTCGATGCCCTCGGCGTCGAAGCCGGTCATCGGTCCTGCAGCCAGACCGGCGGCGCGAATGCCGACGATGAAATAGCCGATCTGGAGGAGCGCGTTGAGCTTCGCTGATCGCTCACGCACTTCACGCTCGGCGAAGAGATCCTTGGCTTGCGGGAAGTGCGGGAACTGACTGGGCAGTTCCTCGTGGAACTCATTGTCCGCGGCAAGGATGGCGACGAGCGGGGCAGCCGCGGTCTTTTTGCGGTTGCCCTCGGACATGTGCTTGGCGAGACGCTCGCGCGCCTCGGCGGAACGGACCAGCACGATACGCAGCGGCTGCTGGTTCATGGAGGTGGGCCCGTACTTGACCAAGTCGTAGATGGCCTCGATCTGTTCGTCCGTCACCGGCTCGTCGGTGAAGGTGTTGGCGGTCCGTGCCTCCCGGAACAGAAGGTCCTGGGCAGCGGGGTCGAGAGCGAGGGGCATGGTGAACCTCTTACGGGTGAGCGAATGTGACTTCTAGGTGATTCGGCGAACTGCACAGCAGAGGTATTGGGCGCTGACACCCAGCAGGTACACGGCGGTCGTGGTCGCCCCGACGAGCCCCCACAGGAGGGGCCCTGAACAACACCGCGCGAGCAACAGGCTGACCAGCGCGGCGAAAGCGGCCATGGGCAAATGGAAGGCGGCCCATATCCAGGTGCCCGCCGGGACGGACTTGTCCGGCGTCATGAGGGCACCGCCGTACGCGACAGTACCCAACGCGACGAAGGCGAACGTCGCACCAGTGAGGCCCGCCAGGACCTCGGCCGCCCCGGGGGCGCCCCGATCGGACGACGTCACCGCGGTGGCGGTCCACAGCGCCAGGGTGTATCCGTGCGGGGCCGCGCTCGCGGCCACGACAGCGCGGAGTTGGCCGCGGTATCCGCGTTCCCGGCCTGCGTCGGCACTGCGACCGACCGCCCTGCGCTGCGGCTCGCTATCCGCGCGCGACATGAGTGAAAGCCTTGCCGGGTCGGTACTCCTTCTCGAGCGCCTCGTATGCGACGCGGGTCCGCGCGACGGAAACTACCCGGTCGGTGTCCGGGCTCAGCCGGCTCCTGATCCACTTGCTGATGGAGTCGAGCCCGTCTGCGGCCGGCTCGACGACGAAGCACAATCCGTGTGCGACATGGTCCCGGCCCGCCCGGACCATGTCGCCGCGCCTTGGCTCGGCACGCGGTGCGGTCTTGCGGATCAGCCGGTCGGGGCCTCCGCGTCGGTGTGCGCCTACTTCGCGCATCGTGTTCATGAGGCGGTCACTTCCTGATGAAAGGCGGCGCCGTGCGCATTGCACGCCGTCGCCACCAGCATCAGCAGTACCGCCGCAGCAGGCATCGCCCATTCAAGGGATCCTGGCGCTCGCGCCCTGCCCTTCGGGGCCGCTCACTCCCCCGCCGCTCAGTCCCCCACCGCTCAGTCCGCCCCGTCGGCGAGACCACCCCGTTCGACCGCCAGACGAGTCAGTTCGACTCGCGTGTTGATACCCAGCTTGGTGAAGATGTGCTTCATGTGGGTGTTGACGGTGTGCACGGACACATAGAGCCGGTCGGCGATGGCCCGGTTGGTGAGGCCGTCCACGACCAGCGGAATCAGCTTCCGCTCGGATTCGGTCAGGTCCCCCCACTCCGGGGAGCCGATCGTGTGGTGCCGTGGAGCGCCGGTGCGCACGCCGAGCTGCCGAAGGCGCCGCCTGATCCGTTCGTGATCGCGCAGGGCTCCGGAGGCCGCCGCCAGCTCAGCCGCTTCCTCGAAATACGGGATCGCCGGCGTTGGATCGGGCGATGCGGCCATGAGCTCGCCGAGGTCCTCACAGGCCGCAGCCAGTGCCAGCGGCCTGCCGGTGCTCCGGTAACCGGTGATGGCGGACTCCAGGGCGCGGGGGTCGCTGTGGAGCAGGCCGTCCACATGGGCGCGGACCGCGCCGATGGTCAGCCGGCTGTCGTCCTGTGCGGTCAGGCTGCGCAGGGAGTCGGACACGGTCTGCGCGAGCGACGGGTCCTCGGCTCGGAGCGCGATGCGCACCATCGCGGGCCAGTGGGACGGAGGTACCGCAAGCAGCCGCGTCGGCTCGAGCTGTCCGAAGCTGTCCTTGAATATCCCTGCCGCCGCGGCATCCCGGCCCTCCGCGTGCGCCAGGCAGGCGCGCGCGAGCGACACCCACAGGCCGTACCGCTGCGTGGCTGTGCCGGAACCGGCTTCGGCGGCGCCGAGATGGTCCCTGGCCTTGGCGAGGTCACCGCGTCTGGTCTCCACCAACGCGAGCACGGAGCGGGCCCGCGGATTCGGTTGCATGATCTCGAGTTCGTCCGCCACCGTCAGACTCGCTTCGGCCTCCACTGCCGCGTCGTCCAGTGCTCCCTGTTCGAGGAGTGCGCAGGCACGAGCGGCATGCCAGAGGGGAAGCGACCAGCCGAGGCCCAGGGCCTCCGCTTCGCGCTGTCCCTCCCGCAGAATCCCCTCGGTGTCTGCGAGCCGGTCGCTGCTGGTCAGTACCGTGGCCAGCCATAGCGCCGGAATCCGCAGGGGCCGCAGGTGGAGCACGGCGGACTCCGTGCCGGCGCGCCGTGTGGCCTGCTCGGCAAGCTCGAGGGCGCGGGCAAGGCGCCCGCGGTAGAAGCACGTCTGTGACTGGAACACCATTGCGCTGACGACGAGAGCCGGATCGTGGCTGCGGTAGGCAGCCTCGACCAGTCCGGTGTCGATCTGTTCCGCAGCGGCGACGTCTCCGAGGTACACGTGGCCCGTCGCCTTGGTCTTCAGCAGGCGGATGCGCACGTCAGGCGAAAGCCCGGGAAGGTCCAGGGCCCGCTCGAGGTGGGTCATCGCGGCGGCGTCCTCGCCCGCCGCCTGATAGATCTCGGCAGCCACCAGGCGCAGGCATGCCTCCTGCGACGGCTCAAGACCGTCCGACAGGGCGGCGTCGATCAGGTCGAGGGCCTCGTGCACCCGGCGGGTACGGCCGAGGTACTCGGCGGCGTCGGTCAGCAGGGTGATTCGACGCCGGTCGTGTGGGGGCAGCAGGCCGGCGATCCGCAGAGCGAAGTCCGCAGCCGCGTCGGGGGCCGTCAATGACAGTTCCCGTACGGCAGTGGTCAGCGTGGTCACGGCGGCGTCGTCGACCGGGCCGCCCGACATGACGACGTGCCAGGCCAGCTCCGCCGATCGTGCTCCGACGCCACGCAGGGTGTCGGCAGCCTCCCGATGCAGAGCGGTCCGTACGGCCAGCGGCAGGTTCTCGTGGACAGCCTGCCGTATGAGGTCGTGGCGGAAGGCCAGTCGTGGGCCGTCGGCCGAGAGCAGCCCGGCGTTCAGGGTGGCCTCGACACCCGGCAGCAGGCTGCCGACCTGCCTGCCGAGCATTCGGGCGGCCGTGCCCAGGTCGAATTCGCGGCCGAGGACGGACCCGATCTGGAGTAGGCGCACGGCATCCTCCGGGAGCCGGTCCAGACGCGCGGCGACACTCCGCCGGAAACCGCCGGGGATCGAGTCGTGCAGGAGGTTCGCCACGCCCCCCTCCACTTTGAGGGCATCCGTGTCGGTAAGAGCGCGCACCAGTTCGATCGCCAGGAACGGATTGCCCGCGACGCCTCGCAGGAGCTTGGCCAGACCGGGTGACGGCTTCGCCCCGAGGACATCGGCAGCGATGTGCTGCAGCTCCTGCTGCGGCAGGGGGCCGAGGGTCAACCACCGGGCTCCGAGACGTTCGAGGTCCTCTCGCACCTTGGCCACGGTCGGCCGCTCGGTCTCCGACCGTACCGCCAGAACCCACAGGATCCGGGAGGCGGCCAGTCGTCCGGGCAGGGTGCGGAGCACGAAGAGGGTTGCCGGATCCGCCCACTGGGCGTCGTCCACAAGCACGGCCACCGGGGCGCGCTGAGCTCGCTCCTCGAGAGCGTCCGTGATGCCGTCCAGCAGCCACAGCCGCTGGTCGTCGGTGGCCGCGGCGGCTCGGTCACGATCGGCGGAGGACTGCAAGGCGGACTGCAGGGCGGCTCCTGCCGCGTACTGGTCGAGCTCGTCGGCCTGTACTGACACCACATCGAACCCGAACTGCCGCGCCAGCTCGTCCAGCTCCGCGAGCAGCCGGCTCTTGCCGACGCCAGGTGCGCCTTCCACGACGACGCAGGCACCCTGTCCACCACGCACCGCTTCCAGGGCCTCACGGACAGCCACGATCTCGCGGTCCCGTCCCCTGAGGCGCAGCCCGGGCATGGCCCGGTTGCCGGGCCCACGGGCCCGGTCGCCCGCGGGGTCTGAGCTGCGCATGGATCAAGCATGCCGCACGGCACATGTGCCCTCAACGTCGCTTCCCCTGGGCTCGGCGCTTTCACCCGGGTGATTCGCGGTTCCGCGCCGTCCTCTCACCCCGCCGCGACGCATGCTCCGTGCCGTCCAGATCTCTTGCCCCTGGAGAGGAGCACGACGTGCGTACAGGCAAGGAATACCTGGCGGCACTGAACGACGGCCGCAAGGTGTGGGTGGGCGACGAGCTCGTCGAGAACGTGGCCACGCACCCCAAGACCCGGGCGTATGCCCGCAGGCTCGCGGACTTCTACGACCTGCACCACCGTCCGGACCTCCAGGACGTCATGACGTTCGTGGACGAGGACGGCGTCAGGCGGTCCATGACGTGGTTCCAGCACCGCACCAAGGAGGACCTGAAGCGCAAGCGGCGCTACATGGAGACGGTGCTGCGGGAGCTCGGCGGCGGGGCGACCCCGCGCACTCCGGACGTCAACAACTACGTACTGATCACCTACGTCGACGACCCGGAGCCCTGGAGCAGCCAGTCCGTCGGCACCGATGGGCGGGATCTGGCCAAGGGGATCATCGACTTCTGGAACGAGGTGCGAGAGAGCGACCTCAACACGACGCCGGCGTTCGTCGACCCGCAGACGGACCGCTCGCGCGATTCCGCGCAGGCCGAGTCCCCTGCCCTGCAGGTGGTCGGCACCTCGGACGAGGGCATCACCGTGCGGGGCGTGAAGGCGATCAGCACCGGCGCTGCCTTCGGTGACTGGATCCACATCGGCGTCTTCTACCGCCCCGGCATTCTGCCGGAACAGATCATCTTCGGGGCGGTCAAGCCCAACACCCCGGGGGTCACCATCATCTGCCGGGAGAGCAACGTCCGGGACGGCGAGGAGGTCGAGCACCCGCTCGCCTCGCAGGGCGACGAGTTGGACGCGGTCATCGTGTTCGAGGATGTGCTCATCCCCTGGAATCGGGTGTTCCACATCGGTAATCCCAAGCACGCGTCGCTGTACCCGCAGCGCGTCTTCGACTGGCTGCACTACCAGGCCCTGGTACGCCAGATGGTGCGCGCCGAGCTGATGCTCGGTCTGGTCCTGCTGATCACCGAGCACATCGGTACCTATCAACTGCCCCCGGTCCAGACCCGGATCGCCCGGTTCGCCGGCTTCCACCAGACGCTCAAGGCGCATGTGATCGCTTCGGAGGACGAGGGGTTCACCACGCCGGGTGGCCTCTACAAGCCGAACGTCCTGATGTTCGACTTCGGGCGGGCGTATTACCTCGAGAACATCGCCGGCATGGTCCACGAGGTCGTCGACCTGGCCGGACGTGCCTCGCTCATCTTCCCGACCGAGGGGCAGTGGCAGCAGTCCGAACTCCGGCCGTGGCTGGAGGCGTTGCAGACCGGACCGGTCGGGAGGCCGCACGACCGGCTGAAGATCAGCCGCGTGATCCGCGATCTGTTCCTGTCCGACTGGGGCGACCGCATCAGCACCTTCGAGAACTTCAACGGCACTCCCCTGCTGGCCATCCGCACGCTCACCATGAAGCGTGCCGAGATGTCCCCGAACGGCAGTATGGCTGACCTCGCGCGCAAGGTCTGCGGCATCGAGAGCGCGAGCGCCGAACAGAAGGAGACCGCATACACGTCTCAGGCGGACTACGCCCGCCGCCAGGACGCTTCGTAGCGGGATGCACGGGCCCGGATCAGAGCACGCCGCACTCCCGGGCCCTTGCGACCGCTCCGCTCCTGTCGTGCGCGCCGAGTTTGCGGAAGATCGCCCGTACCTGTGTCTTTACGGTGTTGTGGGACACATAGAGTTCCGAGGCGATCTCACGCAGCGTCAACGGACCGCACAGGGCGCGGAGCACTCGGCGCTCCCCCAGCGACAGGTCCTGGGGGCCGGGCACGGCGGGCGCCACCATCGATTCCTTGCCGAGCCGCCCGAGCAGATCCGTCAGTACCCCTGGTGACTCGCACCGGTCCGCTGCCCGCTCGGCCGCCTCGCGGGCGACCCGCGCCGCGTCGGCATTGTGCCGCGCACTCTCAAGTCGTGCCCGCGTGAAGTGGCACAAGGCGCGTACGTGGGGTTCGCCTCCGGCGCGGGGCGCGCCCGCCAGCGCCGCTTCGCCGTCGGCCAGAACGCGCTCTGCCTCCTCGACCTGTCCTTCCTCCACGAGTACGCCGGCCCGGCCGATGTAGGCGGACACAGCGACGAAGTGCCTGCTCAGGCCGGCCGTCGCGGCCGCCTCGAGGGCCTCGTCGCTCAGCACGCGCGCGGGCTCGTGGCGGCCGGCCAGCAGCGCGGACATCGCCCGAAAGCCCAGCGCGCGGACGAGCGCCAAGCTGTGCCCGGCCGCATGCGCATCACGGGTCGCCTCGCCGAGCAGCGCCTCCGCTTCCTCGTACCGGGAGGTCCACAGCATCGCAGCACCGCGGGCCGTACTGGCCAGAGCCCGCCAGGAAGTCAACGGCATGGTACCGGCCACGGCGGATTCGCCGAGATGCTCGGCGGTCAGGATCTCCCCCTCCAGACAGCAGGCGACAGCCTGAGCGACGGCTGCCGCATCGGACACCGTACTGCCGTCGCCGACCGTCTCAGGTCCCGTCTGCCTGAGCCGGGCCACCTCGAGCCAGCGCCGCGCCTTTTCCGGGGCGCCCCCCGAGAGGGCCGCCATCGCCGCCACGACGCACAATCTTGCGTCGGCGGCCACCGTGCGGGGCGGCAAGAGGTCCAGCCAATGCGAGACCTCGGCACGACGGCCTGCCGAGATCGCCTTCTCCCAGGCGCCGAGGATCGACGCGACGGCCGCTGACTCGTCGCCGCCCAGCACCCAGTGCCGTACGGCCGCGGTCGTCTCTCCCTGCCGGGAGTACCACTGACCCGCCGACCGGTGCAGGGACCCGACGGTATCCGGCCCTTTGGACGTCAGGACGTCGGACAGGAGCGTAGACAATGCCCGGTGATGCCGGTACGCCGACGGAACAGCGGCGACGGGCACGAGCAGTTGTACGGTCCGGGCGAGCTCGTGCAACAGAACGCCCGCCCGGTCACCAGCGAGCGCCTGGCACGGCCCGGCGCTCAGCTCGTCGAGCACACTGGTACGCAGCAGGAACCGGCGCTGTTCGGTGGTGAGCCGGTAGAGCACCTCGGTCGCCAGATACTCGGTGACCGCATGCCTGCCGCGGGCCAAGTTCCCTTCCACGTCGGCCTTGTTCGCCGAGCGGGCCAGGGTGCGCCCCATGATGCTCAGCCCTGCCGCCCAGCCTTCGGTGGCCTCGTGCAGTGCGGTCGCCGTGTCCGGGCTCGGAGCGGAGCCGAGCAGATCGGTGAGCACTGCCTCTGCTTCCTCGAGGGTGAAGGCCAGGTCGTGCTGGTCCAGTTCGACGGTCAGGCCCCGGGCGCGCAGGGCCGGAAGGGGCCTTCCGGGAAGGTGCCGGGTCGACAGAACGATGCGGAAGCCCTGGGGCAGCCTCGTCAGGAAGTCTCCCAGTCCGCGGACCGCGTCGGCGTCCGTGATGGATTCCAGTCCGTCGAGGATCAGCGTGAGCGGGCCTGCTTCGCCCGGGCCGGCCACAAGGCTCGGCAGGATCTCCTCGAGCCATGCGTCGAGCGTCCATTCATCGCTGTCGGGGCGGGCGGGCAGTGTCGGTCGTGCCTCGTGCAAGGCCCGCACAATGCCGGCCCAGAGCCGGCCGGGGACGTTGTCGTACGCGTCGAGGGTGAGCCAGGCGCACTCTCCGTGAGCCGCCAGGCCTCGCGACCACTCGGTCAGGAGCACCGTTTTCCCGGCACCGGCCGGCGCGGAGACCACGACCACGGGCTCGGTCGCCGCGTCAAGCCGGCGCAGCAGACGGGGGCGTGTCAGGAGATGCGGGGGCTGGGCCGGAGGATGCAGCTTGAAGGTCGGCACGGAGTTGGTCATGGCGCCTTCCGTGGACTCGTCGGAACGGGCGTAGCCCCCGACGTCCCTGGCTCACCTCGGAAGAGCCGGACATCGGGGGCCGTAGTGGGCCGGTCACGGACCCCGCAGCGGCGCCCTTCGGACCGCTGCCGGCAGGACTAGTGCGGAGCCCTGATCGCGCCGAAACCTCCCGCAAAGTGGAGCAGAGGCCTGCCATCGCCCCTGTGCCCGCAATAGCGGACGTCACCCACGAAGATGGTGTGATCGCCACCGGGGAGCGCCGCGGCCACGTCGCACACAACAGCCGCGATGGCGTCCTTCAACACCGGCACACCGTGGTCGTCGACAGTCTCGACGCCCGCGAACTTGTCCGGCTTGGAAGCGGCGAAGTTCCGCGCCAGGGACTCGCTGTCCTCGCCGAGGATGTTGACGGCGAAGCGGCCGTGCTCCGCTATCGCGGTCCGCGTGTACAGGTGGTTGGCGATGCACACGAGCAACTGGAGCGGCTCGAGGGACAAGGCGGACACGGCGCTGGCCGTCATGCCGATCGGCGTGCTGCCGGAGCACGTGGTGATCACGCTGACACCGGTGGCGAGCCGGCTCATCGTGGCTCGGAAATCGACTGTCATGTCGCGGGTTTCAATCATCGGAGGACCTCCGTGATAGTAGGGCTGGGCCCTGCTGCGTGTGATGAAGCGTGCAACGGCGGCTGTTAATGCCGGGGAAATCGCGTCCTACGCGGACGACACCGGGCATTCACACGGCCCGTCGGCTCATCTGCGCAGTCGGTCGACCAGCCGTCTCAGGTCAGCGGAGGGCGGCACTCCGAGGTCCTTCATGACGCGCAGGTAGCCTCGGTACAGGTCGAGCAGTTCATCGTCGGAGCCGGCCGCCTCCGCGGCGTACAGGGCGAGCCGCCAGGCCTGCTCCCGGTAGGGGTCGCTGTCCAGCACGGCATGCGCGAGCCGACGGGCGTCCCGCACTCGGCCGAGGTGCAGCGCCACGGTCCCCGCGTCCACGCGGGCCTGCAGGAGCGCGGCGTCGAGTTCGGCGCGCCTGGTGTCGAGCCAGTGCGTCGAAAGGGAGTCGAAGTAGGAGCCGCGCTCGGCGATGGCCAGGGCGCACTGAAGCGTGTCCCACCGGTGCGCGCCGTCCTGCCGTGCGGCTTCCGCCAGCAGTCGCTGGAAGTTCCCTGAGGCGCTCACTACCGCGGACGCCGGTGTCAGCTCGTACACGTCGCCGTCCTGAAGGAGCGAAAGGCCGTCGGGCAGCACCTCGCGCAGCCGGTAGACGGCCTGCCGAAGGTAGCTGCGCCCCGTGGCGTCGCTCCGCCCAGGGAACAGCGCCTCCAAGAGAGCCTGACGTCGGGCGCTCGCCGCGGGCCGGGACAGCAGGTAGGCGAGCAACTCGACGCTCTTGGCGAGACGCGGGTGGACCTCCCGCCCGTTGGCGACCAACCGCACCGGGCCGTAATCCTCAAGTGCCAGTCGAGGTGCGGCGTATCCGGTCACCGGTCTGGCGGTGGAGAGCGCGGACACGAGCTCGTGCCAGCGTGAGGAGTGCGTGGGTTCCGCGTCGGCCCGACGCGCGGCGACGGAGGGCACGTCCTCCAGAGCCTGCAACAGCAGATTGCGGGGGCCCTGGGCCGTCGCGACCTCCAGAGCCAGGTCGGCAGCGGCATCCGCACCGTCCTCATCGCCGGTACGCCACAGTGCCTCGCTCAAGTAGACGGCGGCCGTCGGAAGTTCCAGGCGCCTGCCACTCGTGCGCATTGCGGAGACCGCGGTGGTGAGGTGGGGTACAGCGTCGTCGTTGCGACCGGCCAGCAGCAGCTCCAAACCTCGCCAGATACCCGCCAGTTCCGCGGTGAGCGCGTAGCGCGCGCACCCCCTGCGCTCCGCCTCGGCGAGCGCTCGCGCCGCTCGCGGCAGGTCGTGATCCAGGCGCAGGGCCAGTTTTGCCTCAAGGAGCAGGCTGAGGATCTCGTACACGCGGGACCCGGTCGAGGCGATCTGTTCCCGCCCGACCAGCAGTGCGGTCCAGGCCTCGTCCCGGCACCCGAGATCCGCCATCAGCTCCGCGGCCTCGATCGCGCCCAGCCAGACCGGGCACGGTCCGTCGCCGACCGCCATGTATGCCGCTTTGGCCTGGGAGATACGTCCCTCGGCGCGCAGGGCGGCGACCGCCCATGGCGTCCCGCCAACTCTCCGCCAAGCGCCGGACGAGCCGTCCTGCAGTTCACGCAGTTGCCCGGCCATGTAGGCGACGCGCATCACCATGGCCTCAAGGGGCCCCGCGACACGGTCGACAAGGTCCGGGGCAAGCTGGGCTGTGCTGTTGTCCGCCAGAGCCAGCACGGCCGCCGCGATGTCGCGCGGGGGCCCCGGAGGCATGACGTGCAGGACCTCGCGCGCCTCGTCGATCCGCCCCACGTGCCAGAAGCACCACACCAGCAGGGCCAAGTCCTCGGCCCCACCCGGCTCTTGAGCGAGCCCGCTCCACCACGCACGACCGTGGTGGTCCGCCAACTGCACGCCCCGCCAGCACTGTTCGAGCCCGAACGCGACACGGAGCACGGCTGAGGCCAAGCTCGGCGTGGGCGCCGGGCGCATGCGGTCGAGCCAGCTCTCGGCGGTCGCCAGGTCGAGCCGGCCGAGCACATCCGGCAGGGCGCGTTCTGCGGCTCGTCGGGCGGAGTCGGTGTCGCCGCTCATGAGCAGCTCGTCCACGGCATCCTCG
Source organism: Streptomyces sp. CA-106110 (assembly GCF_050936285.1). Classification (NCBI taxonomy): domain Bacteria; kingdom Bacillati; phylum Actinomycetota; class Actinomycetes; order Kitasatosporales; family Streptomycetaceae; genus Streptomyces; species Streptomyces sp. CA-106110. The sequence continues at coordinate 929,724 of NZ_JBNJNB010000001.1, forward strand.
TGGCGCCCCCTGCCCTGGAGCAGCGTGGCGTACCCCCGTCGCAGCGCACGCATGCTGGTGTCGTCCAGGCGTCCGATCTCGCGTTGGAGATAGTGGCGGAACCGCGGCAGGGCGACCATACGGTTGCCGTCGGAGGACCAGGTGAGCGGCAGCCGTCGGCTGCGGAGGGCGGCCAGCGTACGGTCCGGCGATGCCAGTCCGAGGGCGTTCGCCTGCTCGGCCGTCACGCCGTCGTCGAGCAGGCTCGTCCGGACGAGCAGCGACACCTCCGCGGGCATGAGCTGGGTGAGCAGTTCGGCCGCGAGGCGATCGTGCTGCACGGCGGAGGCTGCGGGATCGACACCCCACCAGTCGTACAGGACGCCGGTGACCCAGCCGCCCATCGCATCGACCAGTTGGCAGGCGTCGTCGCTTCGGCCGATGGCGTGCAGGGCTTCGGCGGCCTCAGGCACGTCGAAGGCCAGGTCCCCGTCCTCGAGGAAGGCGACGCGATGGACATCGCCTAGACCTCCGAGTCCTTGGGGCAGATTCACTCGGGAGATCAGTACCAGCCGCGGCCCTTCCGGCAGACTCCCGGCCAGTGCGGCGAGCAGCCCTGCCGCACCGGCGCCCCCACCGATCGTCTCCACCCGGTCCAGCACCAGCACCAGATCGGTGCCCGCCAGCATCCTGGCGAGCAGGGCACCCACCTCCGACGCCGCCAGCCCTCCCGCCAGTGCGCCGGTCAGCGCGGTCGCCGCGGCCGGCACATGGGGCACGACGGCTGCCTCGAGAAGGCGCGTCAGCGTCAGCCCGTCGGCGCCGGAATCACCCGCACCCGTACCGACGTTGCCGGGCATCCCGGTGAGCGACACCCAGGCGACAGGGCTGGACAGCTCTTGCGCCGCCTGGACCGCGGCGGTCGTCTTCCCCGACCCCGCCGAAGCCGCCATGACGAGTACCGAGTGCTGGTCCAGCACCTCATGGATTCTGCGGACCAGTCTCGGCCGGGGTATGACATGACGGGGCAGCCGAGGCAGGACACCTCCCGTTTCACCGGGATCGCTGCTTCTCATCGATGACTGCCTCTCGGCTGCGTGCGCGGCGGCAGTGATGCTCAGTCCGCGGGGAGGGGTTCGAGGACAAAGGTGTGGCGCAGCAGGGTGTACGGCACGTCGGTCTGCTCGCCGTAGGGCCCGGCCCCGGCCCCGTACGTGTCAAAGGACTCGACCAGCGACTCCTTGACACCGAAGACCGGATCCATGTCCAGGTACGGGTCGTCCGACGGAAACAGCATGGTGGTCAGGCGCTGGAATCCCGCAGCCTCCATCAGCAGGTGCACATGGGCGGGACGCATGAGCGACCGGCTGGTCGCGCTCATGAGTTCGCCGACCGGGCCGTCACCGGGTATCGGGTAGCTGGACGGGCGAATGGAACGGAAACTGAAGTGTCCCGTCTCGTCGGTCCGGAAAAGCGCGCGCATCGCCGGGTCGACCTGGCCGGGCACATCCACGTCGTAATGGCCCTCCGCGTCGCTGTGCCATACATCCACCGCGGCGCCGGCCACCGGCGCTCCCTCACGGTCCACGACCCGTCCCTCGAAGAACAACGGGGTGCCGGGCAGACCTCCGGAGATGTCGGCGGCGTCGGCGGACCGCGGCCTGTCCTCCCTGAAGAAGGGGCCCAGGACGCTGTTCTGCGTGGCTTCGGCGGGGCGTCGATTGCTCAGGGCGTCGACCAGCATGGTGACGCCCAGGACGTCGGACAGCAGGATGAACTCCTGGCGCGTCGGGGTGCATTTCTGCCCGGTACGGGTCAGGAAGTCCACTCCCTGGGCCCACTCCTCCTCCGTCAGTCCGACCTCGCGGACGAAGGAGTGGAGATGCCGCACCAGTGATTCCAGGATCTCCGCGACGCGGGAGTCCTTGGTGTCCCGCATGGTCGCGATCACAGCCTCGGTGATGGTGTCGCTGGTCAGATCACGCATGTCGCGCTCCCGTGGTGGTTGAGTGTTCGTTGACGGAGTCGGACTGGGGAGGTTCGTCGCCGGGTGACGTCCACGGCGTCTCCCCGGCCCAAGCGCGGGTCAGGAAGCCGCGAACGGCCGTCCGGTCCACTGGTCGCGGATTCCAGTAGGCGTCCCGCACGATGAGTTCGGCCGCCTGCTCGATCCCCGATTCCGGCATACCGAGATCACGCAGTGCCCTGGGGGCGCCGAGTCGCCCGGCGAAGTCGAAGAGAGCGCTCGCGGCGTCGTCCCCCGGAAGCGCCTGCGCGATGCGTGTTATGGCCTCGGGGGCCGCCGGCCCGTTGTAGGCGACCACGTGCGGCAGGACCACTGCATGGGTTTCGGCGTGCGGAAGCCCGAATGTGCCGCCCAGGACGTGGCAGACCTTGTGATGCAGTGCCATGCCCACCGTGCCCAGGCACGTGCCCGCCAGCCACGCCCCGTACAACGCATCGGCGCGCGCCTCGCCGTCGTCCGGACGCTGAACGATGACCGGAAGGGATCGGGTGAGGGAGTCGAGTGCTTCACCGGCCATCAGGAAGGCGACCGGGTCCCGGTCCTGGGCATAGAGGGCCTCCACGGCGTGGGCCATCGCGTTGATGCCGCTGACCACCGAAATCGCCGCGGGAAGCGTGAGCGTCAGGTCGACGTCGTACACCACTGTCTTGAGCAGCACTTCCGGCAGCCGCCGGGTCGTCTTCCTGCGGCCTTCGGTCTCGCCGAGGATCGGCGTCATCTCCGAGCCGGCATAGGTGGTGGGCAGCGCCAGCTGTGGAAGTCCGGTCCGCGCTGCGATGGCCTTGCCGAGGCCGACGGTCGATCCGCCGCCGATGGCGAGCACGGAGTCCGCTCCCACAGTTCCGGCGTACGCGAGGGCCTTCTCCGTGACCTCGACCGGGGTATGCGGGGCCGCTTCGGCGAAAATCCCCACGGCTGCGGCGCCCAGCAGGTCGCGCACCTTCGCTGCCTGGTCCACTTGACCAGGTGTGCACAGGATGAGCACCCGGCGGCATCCGAGAGCATCGGCCTCTTCGGGGAGACGGCTGCGCGTCCCGCTGCCGAAGACCACCTTGGTGATCTGCCCCCGATGCACGAATGTCTTCATGAGAATTTCCTCAGTCCGCCGCTCGTCTGTTTATGAAAAAAGCTTCGGCAGTCGAATGGCGCACGTCAACGGAATCTGCAGGCGATGAGGTGAACCGGCGTGGAAATACCCTGTTCAAGCGACGGGCACCGGCACCGTGGCCCCGGATGCTCGGCCGACATCACTCATCTGCGGGATGCGGAGGGACGTCACGGTGTGGACCGTGGAAGCATGTCCGAGTCGGGCGGGATGCGAATCCTACGGACATGCCGCGGCGGAAACGACCTCCACGATTTCCACCGACCCTGCACAAATGCATGGAGGCCGGGCCCGGTAGGTGACATTGCCTTCCGGAAAGAGCGTCCGGCGGGGTCGGCATTTCAGAGAGGCGGGGCGAAAAGATGGATAAATTGGTCGCCTCGGCCCTGGAAGCGGTGGCGGACGCGCCGGACGGTGCGTCAGTGGCGGTGGGCGGCGTCGGGTAGGAGATGGCCGCACGGGGGCGCGAACCGAGGGACGGTCAGTACGTCAATCTCGGCACCGGGTTGCCGACGCTGATTCCCAAGCATCTGCCCGGGGGCGTGGAAGTGCATCATCTATGCCGTGCGCACGCCGATCAGGCGTCACAACGGAGCCCTGGCCTCGGTACGCCGCGACGACCTGGCCGCACACACCATCCGCGAACTCCTCACCCGCAGCCCCGTGTTGGACCCCGCGCGCATTGCTGACGTGTACTTCGGCAACGCCAACGGCGCCGGCGAGGAGAACCGCAACGTCGGCCACATGGCGGCACTGCCGGTCGGCCTGCCCACCTCCGCACCGGGTATGACGGTCAATCAGCCATGCGCTACCGGTCTGGAGGCCGTTGTTCAGGCCGCCTGTGCCATCGCCGTCGGCGATGCCTCCATCGTCGGCGCGGGCGGCGTGGAGTCGAATGCACGACGGATCGCACGGCAGTGGGGCCTGCGTCCCGCGATCGACCCTTGGCGAGCAGGCGCCCTGCAGGCTTCCAACCAGCCTGATGCGGCGCTCAGTGGTGCATGAGCAGCATGATGACCGTTCCCAGCGGCATCGATCCGTCCCAGAAGTGCCCGCAAGACTCCCTGATGCTGGTTGAGGCGGCCACGGTGTCCGACGCCCAGCGCAGCGTGGGCATGCCACGCATGAGCGACCGAAGAGCGCACACAAGGAGGTAGAGCGCCAGCACGCCCGTGACCGCGTTGCCGGCCTTCGATTCCCCTGCGATGTGACCGAGATGCGCGGCGTGGTTCGCCGCCGAGAGACCGTCGGCCAGGGTCTCGTGCGACAGGGCCGCCATGGAGTGCGTCATCCATGCCATCGCGGCCATGCCGGCCGCGTACGGCAACCTCCGCGCGGTTGCGGTCAGTCTCGGTTTCTGGCGGGAGCTGACAGCAGTCAGCGGAAACCACAAGGCGGCGGCTGCGAAGAAGGCCGTCAGGGAGACCTCCGACAGCATGCCGCCCCAGCGCCACGGCATCACCGCCATGGCCAGGGCCATGGCGGTGTGCAGGAATTGGTCGACTCGGCCGCGCCACCCGGAACCTCGTGACAGGACGCCGTGCCGCAGCGCGCGGACGGCCGCCGCCGCGAACAGCGCTGTCAGCATGCCACGCACAACATCAGTGGCACTCATGCCTCATCGCGCCCTTTCACGGAGCGGACGAACTCCGTTCGGAACCGGCCTATACGAGCAGGCGGCGGGTCAGACTGCGGCGGGACGCGGGGCGCGCAGGTGGGCCCGCTTCTCCAGCTCCTCCTCCTCGACTAGCGTGAGCATCGGCTGGCCCGGCGCGCACAGCATGAACACGATGTACTTGGCCGGCGCATCCGACTTGGCGTTGCCGTTCTGGTAGTGGATCACGTCACCGCCCGGCTCCCAGAAGGTGTCACCGGCCTTGAGTACGCGCTCCGGCTCACCCTCGAGCTCCCACCGGACCTCCCCTTCGGTGACGTAGCCGAAGCACGGCCCCGAGTGGCGGTGCGGTGGAGTCCCGGGATGACCGGGAGGCCACTCGACGAAGACGGTCATCCCCGAAGCGCCCTCGGGAATGAACGGCGGCTTGACGTCCGCCAGCATCTTGGGTCCTGTACCGTCCACTGAATCCATCTCGTGCACTGCGCTACACCTCCATCAGCCTGCCCGGAACGAACGAGCCCCCGTCGGCCACCGCCTTCGGCGCCGGTGTACCGGCCTCCCATTCGGCGGCGCCCGGGTTCGTCGACTCCGGACTCTCCCAACTTGCTTAAAAGTGACGACAAAACACGGCCCGTATCTGTGACACGCCGTGCGTCTTATGCCTCACGCAGAGGGACCCAAGACCACTCTGCTCCCGGTCGGCGGCATGCACATTCCGGATCCCGCGGTATCGAGAACGCATCGCACCGCGGCAATCGCTGCGCTGAACGCGCATCCACGGCGACTCCCACGACCGGGGCCGGGGCCGATTCCCGGGACAATGCCAGGGTCTGCCGGTAACAGCGCCCGTGCTGAGGCCGTCGCCGGGCGCCCTGTTTCTGACTCGTCCGGGTCACTCATCCGGAGAGGTACCAGGGCAACCCGCGCCCCGTCTCTGACTTTCAGGACTGCGACTCGACGGAGGAGGCGCAGTACGGCGCCGCTGAGAATCAAACGCAGCGGGCCGCATCGATCAGTGAAGTCGGCTGACGCCGGAAGTCCGTCTCCCCGCCGAAGGTCGGGGCGACGCGGAGACGGACCCTCCGGCCATGCCGAACCCCCTGGCTCAGCCGAACTGGCCGACCTGGTAGCTGCCGGCCGGCTGCTGGTTGATGAGGTTGATGCGGTTGTAGCTGTTGATGATGGCGATGAGGGAGATCAGCGCGACAAGCTGGTCCTCGTCGAAGTGCTTGGCGGCGTTCGTCCAGACCTCGTCCGTGACCCCAACGGCAGCATCCGCGACCCGGGTGCCCTGCTCGGTCAGCTCCAGCACAGCGCGCTCGGCGTCGGTGAACACCGTCGCCTCCCGCCAGGCCGCGATCAGGTTGAGTCGCACCGAGGTCTCCCCGGCGTGGGCAGCCTCCTTGGTGTGCATGTCGGTGCAGAAGCCGCAGCCGTTGATCTGGCTGGCGCGGATCTCCACCAGATGCGCAATGGTGGCCGGCAGCGACGAGTCCGCCAGCACCTTGCTGGCCGAGGCGATGTGCTTCAGCACCTTGCCCGCGAGGGGATTACCGAAGTAGTTGAGACGCGATTCCATGGGACCTCCTAGCCCGGATGCGGATACACACAACTGACCGGACAACCGGGCGAGGTGTGACACCGAAGGCGGTGTGATGCAGGTCTCCACGGCCACGTCATCGCCCTACCGTCCCGGACAGTCGGGCTTGTGCATGGACTGTGTGGACGCCTGCCTCCGAGGCCGCTGTCATCAACAGTGCGCTGGGCATGCATCCCGGTAGATCACGACGCCCGTACGGCCGACGGCAGCGACCAGTCAAGGGGCCGCCTCCCGCCAGAACCGTCGGCAGGCGGTCGTGGGCAGTCGGTCGCCGGATCGGCCACACGCGCACGGCCCAGCGTCGGTATGCAAGTGGTTCCCCGAATGGCGTTGCCTTCGGACAGACTGGCGACATCCGGTGCCAGAAAGGCTTCCAGCACGGCCACATCCCCCGTTCGAGCCGCTGAGACAAAAGCCTTCAGAAGACGACGATGCTCAGTCGTCTCCACGCTCTCTCGCTTGTCCTCCGACAGACGCTTACGAGCACGGCTCACGATCTTCCGCACATTGACGGGTCTTCGAATTTAGTGGGGGTGCGCCTCCCGGCGGCTCCGGCGTGTGGTTGCACAGCGTGACCGGAGTCGTTGGTTGGCTCGGTTCCGGAAGCCGAAGGCGTTACGCGCTTCGAGTTTGATGAGGCGGTTGTTGCCTTCGGAGGCGGCGTTGGTGATTCCAGTGGTCAGGTAGGTCTCGATGCCGTCCCACCACTGCTCGATGGTCTCGGCGAGGGTGACGAGTTCGGGCAGGTGGGCGTGGTCGGCGACGTGGGCGAGGAAGCGGTGGCGGGCGGCGGAGATCGCGGAGTGGTCGGGGGTGGTGTGGGCGCGGCTGACGGCGAGGTGCAGGAGGTCGCGCAGGAGTTCTTTGGCCTGCCAGGCGGTGTAGATCTGTCGGCCGTAGGTGCCCATGTGGTCCAACTCGACCTTAAAGAGGGTGTGTTGGTCCTCGGTGAGGTCTTCTTTGTTTCGGCGCAGGAGTTTGCGGACGGTGTAGATGCTGTCGCCTTTGCGGGCTCGGCGGCCGTGCTGCTTCCAGGTGAGGCGGCGGCGCAGGTCGGCGAGGTGGCGCTGGGCGAGTTGGACGATGTGGAAGCAGTCGACGACCACGGCCGCATGCGGCAGGGCACGCTGGACGGCGGCACGGAAGGTGGAGCACAGGTCGACGGCGACGTAGCGGACCTGCTCGCGCCAGGAGGCGGGCTGGGCGGTGAGCCAGTCGGCGACCGAGGCCGCGTTACGGCCCTCGACCTGGCCGAACAGCCCTTGTCCGCCGATCGCGTCGACGAAACCGATGTGCCAGGCGTCCGCGACGAGTTCCCACTTCTCCGTGGCCGGGTTCTGCTTCCACACCGGCTTGCCCCGCCGGGTCTCGTCGATCCCTATCGCCGAGGTCGCGGGCGGGGTCTCGGGCAGGACCTGGGCGGCGTAGTCCTCGAAGCATTGCTGCACGATCGGCCAGCTCAGGTGCAGGTCGCGGCCGGCCTGCACGACGGTGCGGCCGCCGTCGCAGACCGCGGCCCCCGCCGCCTGGCGCAGGGCGGTGGTGGTGCGCATCCCCGCGGGCACCGCGCGTATCGCCTCGGTGAACGAGCCGCGTGGGCACGCGGGGTCGGTGCAGTGCCAGCGTGCCTTGCGCCATCGGATGCTCACCGGGCGCCCACCGCTGGGCAGGTGTCTGGGCCGGGTGGTGCGGTAGTCCTTCAGCCGGGTGGCGAAGACCCCGCAGGCGGGGCAGGCCCGGGCGGAGTCCTCGTTCGTGACCACGTACACCGTCGAACCGCCCGCCCCATCGTCCTTGACCTGCGTCACACTCACCCCCTCCAGCCCCAGAAGTCGCGTTGCCGCCTCGTTGATCCCGGTATCGTCGATGTTCAAGCCCGTGGGGTTTCATGATCGGTTGCCTAGACAACAACCATGATCACGAAGGCCCGCGGGCTCCTTGCATCTGGGCCACCCGCACCCCAACCACCTCACATAGAGTGACCGGCCAGCCCGCCCGTCACCGCCGCACCCCCATCAAGTTCGAAGACCCACATTGACGAGACTGAGCTGCAGAATCTCTGCAATCTCGGAGTAGGCGTAGTCGAATGCCTCGCGCAGGACGTACACGGCGCGCTCAGTGGGGTTCAGTTTCTCCAGCACCAGCTGCAGAGCCTCCGCGCGCTGCGCATCCGTCTCAGGATCCGCACTCGTGTCGACGGGCTCGGGCAGCCACGGGCCGATGCAGGTCTCCCGACGCACGCGCGCCGACTGCCTGACGTTGATGGCCAAGCGGGTCGCCGTGCACGAAAGGAAGGCCGCCGGGCTGACCACCGCAGAGCGGTCGGTCTTCTGCCAACGCAGCCACACCTCCTGCACCACGTCCTCAGCCTCGACCGCGCTGCCGAGCACACGGCGGGCAATTACGAAGAGGCGCGGCCGCTGCTGCACAAAGACGGAAACAGCCTCTTCAAGGTCACTTGTCATGAGGGTCGGCTCGGAATGCATCATCCTCCCCCTGGGAGGGATATCGCTGGCTACTGTCGGAACACCCGGATTCAGGCGGACACCTCGTGGGCTCATGGCCCGACCCTCGGTCCAAAACCCGCTGCAAAGAGCGCGTGTGATTTCCTTGAGCCGGATGTTCTTCTTGGCTACTTGGCCAGAGTGAGACCGGAGGGACCGGACCACATCGCATAATCGAGTGATTCGATTCGCCCGACCGACCAGGTGTGCCCTTGAGACGGTGTGCCGTGCTGGATCACCGGTCGCGTGTGGCGCTGAGCGTGAAGTCATCGCCGACACCGGCGACGAACGCGACCGCCTCGCCAGGCGGTGCCCCGGTCCCACGGGCGCAGTCCACTGGGACGTCGTCGAATGCGCTCCACATGTGCCGGCGGGTGGGGCTGAGCGAGCGGTCGATGCCACGGAGTGGGACTACCTCGGCCTCCGCCGAGGTAGACGTGCTCGGCCCGGGGGGGCGGGTCCGTGTCGCAGGGGCCCCAGCGCCTTGCCCATGACGCAGCCGGACCACCTGAAGGCGTCCCGGCTCTCTTCCTGTACGGCATCAGTGCGGCCGTGAGGATGTCTTCCCGGAGCACCTTCGCCCGGCAGTAGTCCAGATCGGGCGGCTGGTCCGTGCACCTATTTACCGACGGCTGTCACAACCGGGGTGACTTCTTGGTCAACCAGCTATCTGAAAACATGATCCCCCTCAAGGACGCGAAGGTGCATAAATATGGCATTCAGCATGGACGGTCCGGTGTCCTGTGCCCATGGCCCGGCGTCGCGCACCGCATCGCAGCATGGCCCGCAGAGGCCGACGGATGCCAGTCCTCCCGCGTCGATGCCGGCTCCGCGCACAGCCGTGTACTCCCGCGTTCAGGCAGGCGTGCGGTGACCGAGGAGATCCGGTTGCCCCATCTGTCCACTGACAAAGACTTCGACGGAGAATCCTTCACCCCCATCTACACCACGACGGTGACGGTGAGCGGGGGCACAGCGCATCACGGTCGGGCCTCGGGAAGAGCGCGCTCGACGAACGGGGTCCTGGACCTCGACCTGCGCATGCCCGCCGAACTGGGAGGAGACGGCCGGGGGACGAATCCCGAGCAGCTGTACGCCGCCGGCTGTGCGGCCTGCTTCCACGGGGCGCTGAGCCTGCTGGCGCGACAGGCCGGGCTGGACAACTCCGCGATCTCTGTGGAGGCGACTGTGGCGTTCGGCCGGGACCCGGGAGACGGCGGCTACGCCTTGTCCGTCGGCCTCGTGGTCACATGGCCGGGCATCGATTCCGCCGTCGCCGCGCCGCTGCTGGAGAAGGCCGGTTCTCTGTCCCCGTACACGAAGATGCCCGGGAAGGACGCACCCGCCACCATCACACTTGCCCCCTGACCGGCGACGGATGCTTGATGCGGAGCATGCGGGACGGTGGCACTCCACGGCTGTGTGCGGAGCCGAGCGGGGGTCCGGCACTTCGCGCATCCGATGCCGTTCCCTCTGATGCGGCAGCCACACGGCGGTCGCGGTGCGTTCGTCTCGACCCACACCGTGGTGACTCCCTGCTCGGACACGCGGTGGATCTGACACTGCGGCGTGGCGCCCGGAGATCTTCTCGTCGAAGGGCATCGCCCTGTGGTACCGGCTTCACAGCGTGTGCACGGAGGACCTGCGATGCGTGGCCGCGGCGCGTTCGAGGTTCCTCGGGTCCGATACAGATGGTCCGGGATTCGTCGCGCGTGGCTCTCTGTTTCCGCAGCCGTGCGCATGGCACGTCCTGCGCATTCGGTCTGGCATTTTCAGCAGTGGCGTGAGGGGGCGATCCGTCAATAAGACCGGGCAGTCCTTCGCTGTGTGACAGCTTCCATGTCACATACGGAAGATCCTTGTGGTCGTAGCGGTAAAGGGACGGGCAACGTCATCCCGTCACCGCTCGCCACCCCTTGTGATCACAGGTCACACGGCGGTGTGGCTCGCCCGAGAGGAAGATCGATGAACGCACGCCTCGTGTCGGTGAGTGAAGGCCGGCGTCTCGCCCGCTCGATTCAGGTCGGTCCTCATACCCTGGCCGCGGACGCGCACGAGCCGGCCGGCACGGACACCGGTCCCAGGCCCGAAGAACTGCTCCTGGCAGCGCTGGGGGCATGCACCTCCATGGCCGTCCGGGCAGCTGCGGAGCGGCACGGTTGGCCGCTCGACCAGGTCGATGTGGCACTGCGGTTCGATCCGCACGAGCAGATCATCAAGAACATCCGCTTGACCGGCGATCTGGACGCCTTGCAGATCAAGCAGTTGCTGGCCGTGGCCGCTCGCTGTCCTGTGCAACGTCTGCTGACCCGGGAGGTCCCGGTCGTCACCGTGCCCACGGTTGCGGCGAAGACCCACGCCGCGCGCGGCCGGCCGCTACCGCAATGACCTTGCCTGCGCCGCCCGCTGGGACGCGTGTACGTCAGAACGGGAACCACACATCGGCGTCCGCGGCCTCCTCCTTGCGGATGCTGAAAGCGGCGATGTCCTTCTTGTGCGAAGTCTGCTGCGGCAACTCGGCGATCAGGCGATGATCGCCGTCGACGACGAACGGCTCGACCTGCTGTGCCGAAGTCGTACGGAAGTACTCGGCGTTGATGGTGGTGTACTGCGCCCAGTACCGCGGGAGGTCCTCTTCGGAATAGATGGCCTCGACCGGGCAGACGGGCTCGCACGCCCGGCAGTCCACGCACTCGGAGGGGTTGATGTAGAGCGTCCGATTGCCTTCGTAGATGCAGTCCACCGGGCATTCGATGAGACAGGCCCTGTCCTGGACGTCGACACAAGGCTGTGCGATGACGTACGTCATGTCCCTCTCTCCCGTCCGATGATCCAGGTGACCGGCCGGCCTCATGCGGGCGGCCATCGGCTTGAGGTATGACCGGGAAGCACATGATGTTGTGACGGCCGTGACTCCTCCCTGCTTTCCGTACCGCTGGGGCAACCGTGGTTCCGGCCGGCCGCAGCTCGGATCTGTTGCCTCGCCCGCACACGAGGTGGCAGCCGGACCTTGTCCCGCCAGTCCGAAGGGTCTTCTGTCAGCGGCAAGTCCGAGCGTCGGCCGTCACTCGATGTGCGCGCCGCGGTGGACGAAGCCGTCCGCCTCGGCCCTCGCCGGGGGGTGTCACACGATCATGAGCTGAGCGGTCTGATGGGTGACCGACCCAACATGACTCGCGACGTGCGTCGTCCGAGATGAGGAACCACATGAATACTTTCATGATCGTCGGTGGCGGTCTGGCCGCGGGCAAAGCGGCGGAGGCACTGCGCAAACACGGCCACAGCGGCCCACTCGTCATCATCGGCGACGAGAATGAGAAGCCGTACGAGCGGCCGCCGCTCTCCAAGGGCTTTCTGCTGGGCAACGAGGAACGCGATTCGATCTACGTGCATACCGACGACTGGTACCGGGAGCACGATGTCGGCCTGCTGCTGGGCACGCGGGCGCGCGCGGTCGACCCGGCAGTGCGGACGGTGGAACTGGACGACGGCCGTCAGGTGCCGTACGACAAGCTGCTTCTCGCCACCGGTTCGTCCCCGCGCCGGCTGTCCCTCCCGGGGGCCGACCTCGACAACGTGCTGTATCTGCGGCGTGTGGGAGACAGTGAACGCCTGAAGTCCGCCTTCAAGGCGGGGGCGAAGATCGTCGTGATCGGTGGCGGATGGATCGGCCTCGAGACCGCCGCAGCCGCCCGGACGGCCGGCGCCGAGGTGACCGTGCTCGAGCATGGGGAACTTCCCCTGCTGAAGGTGCTCGGGCGTGAGGCGGCCGATGTGTTCGCGGCGCTGCATGCCGACCACGGCGTGGACCTGCTCACCGGGGTGCAGACGGAGTCCCTCACCGGAACGGACGGCCGCGTGGACGGGGTACGGCTCGCCGACGGCAGGCACCTGGCGGCGGACGCCGTGGTCGTGGGCATCGGCATCACCCCTAACGTCCAACTCGCCGAGGAAGCCGGCCTGGACGTGCTCAACGGCATCGTCACCGACGAGCGCCTGCAGACCTCGGTGGCCGACATCTACGCCGCGGGCGACGTCGCCAACGCCTACCACCCGCTGCTCGGCCGCCACCTCAGGGTCGAGCACTGGGCCAACGCCCTGAACCAGCCGGAGGTGGCGGCGCTCGGCATGCTCGGCAAGGAAGCCGTGTACAACAGGCTGCCGTACTTCTACACGGATCAGTACGACGTCGGAATGGAGTACGTCGGCTACGCGGAACCCGGTGGCTACGACCGTGTCGTCTTCCGCGGTGACCCCTCCGCACGGCGCTTCATCGCCTTCTGGATGGCGGGGAACCGCGTCCTGGCAGGCATGAACGTCAACGTGTGGGACGTCGTCGAACCGATCCGCTCCCTCATCACCTCTGGGAAGGGCGTCGACGACGCACGCCTGTCCGACCCGGACGTCCCCCTGGAGAGCCTCCTGTCGTGACGTCGCGGCCCGGGCGGGAGCGTTGTGGATGCATACCGTCTCTCGCCCGCGTCGAGGGCTGATGCCCCACGTCACAGGCCCTGCCGACGGCGAAAGGTGTCACAGATGCCGGGACAGCTTTGTCCTAATCAGTGACAATCACAACGATCGGAGTGGACCGTGGCAATCACTGAACGACGTCTTTCCACCATGGTGCTGGTGATCGGCACCGGGGGTGCCGGTTTGCGCGCCGCGATCGAGCTGGCCGAGTCCGGTGTCGACGTCCTCGCAGTCGGCAAGCGCCCTAAGGACGACGCCCACACGGCACTGGCCGCGGGAGGCATCAACGCGGCCCTGGCCACGATGGATCCCGAGGACAGCTGGCAGCAGCACGCGGCCGACACCCTCAAGGAGAGCTATCTCCTGGCTGATCCCCGCACCGTGCAGATCGTCACCCAGGGCGCTGCCCGTGGCATAGACGACCTGGAACGCTACGGCATGAACTTCGCCAGGGAAGCCGACGGCCGGATCTCCCAGCGCTTCTTCGGCGCGCACAAGTACCGGCGCACCGCCTTCGCCGGTGACTACACCGGTCTGGAGATCCAGCGCACACTCATCCGGCGCGCGCAGCAGCTGGACATCCCCGTCCTCGACGGTGTCTACATCACCCGGCTCCTGGTGCACGACGGCGCCGTGTTCGGGGCGTACGGCTTCGACCTCGCCCATGGCACCCCCTACCTGATCCACGCGGACGCGGTCATTCTCGCCGCGGGCGGCCACACCCGGATCTGGCGGCGTACCTCCTCGCGGCGCGACGAGAACACCGGAGACTCCTTCCGCCTGGCCGTGGAGGCCGGAGCGCGCCTGCGCGACCCCGAACTGGTCCAGTTCCACCCCTCCGGGATCATCGAGCCGGAGAACGCGGCCGGCACCTTGGTCAGCGAGGCAGCACGCGGCGAGGGAGGCATCCTGCGCAACGAGCTCGGGGAACGTTTCATGAGTCGCTACGACCCCGAGCGGATGGAACTGTCCACCCGCGACCGCGTGGCCCTGGCCTCCTACACCGAGATCAAGGAAGGTCGCGGCACCCCCAAGGGGGGCGTGTGGCTCGATGTCTCCCACCTGCCCCGGCAGACGATCATGAACCGGCTTCCCCGGGTCTACCAGACCCTGCTGGACCTGCAGATGCTGGACATCACCCGCGAGCCGATCGAGGTCGCACCCACCGCGCACTACTCCATGGGCGGGGTGTGGGTACGACCTGAGGACCACAGCACCGACGTGCGCGGCCTGTACGCCATCGGCGAGGCCTCCAGCGGCCTGCACGGCGCCAACCGCCTCGGCGGCAACAGCCTCATCGAACTGCTCGTCTTCGGCCGCATCACCGGCCAGGCAGCCGCCGCCTACTCACAGTCGCTGACCGCCCAGCCGCGCTCGGCCACGGCGGTGGCACAGGCCCGTGCCGAGATCAACGACCTTCTCGCCGCCGACGGACCGGAAAACGTCCGTGCCCTGCAGCGCGCCATCCGCAACACCATGACCGAGCACGCCGGAGTCGTACGCGACGAAGAGGGCCTGCGCACCGGACTGGCCGAGCTCACCGCGATCGAGAAGAGGATGCAGGACGTCGGCGTCCACCCCGACATCGCCGGCTACCAGGACCTCGCCCACGCCTTCGATCTCAAATCCGCCGCCCTGGCAGCGCGAGCCACCCTCGAAGCAGCACTGGAGCGCCGCGAGACCCGCGGCTGCCACAACCGCAGCGACTACCCCGCCCTGGACCCCGCACTGCACGTCAACCTCGTGTGGTCCCCGGCGACCGGCATCACCCACGAAAGTATTGCCCCCATCCCGGAGGAGATTTCCACTCTCATGGAAGAGGTCTCCACGGACGGAAAACTCGCCGAATAACCTCGCGCGCTTTTTCCGATTCCTGCGAACCTCTGTCACAAGCACTGCCGCCGCCCTGTCATTTCTGGTGCAGCCGATGTGCTCACAACCAGTGAGTAGCTCGTCTCCCGCAGCGCCGAGAGACGGTTCGCCCACTGGGCCGGGCAGCGGCGGTGCGCCTGGGTGGCCCCTACCGACGGACGGGGCCGCCCAGGCGCGCCTGCTTCGGGGCCAGCCTTCGGAATGTGCGGCCGG
Source organism: Streptomyces sp. CA-106110 (assembly GCF_050936285.1). NCBI lineage: Bacteria > Bacillati > Actinomycetota > Actinomycetes > Kitasatosporales > Streptomycetaceae > Streptomyces > Streptomyces sp. CA-106110. Next base: position 945,111 of record NZ_JBNJNB010000001.1, read on the forward strand.
CACCACTTCGCTCGACCGGCACTCCTCGATCCGGCTGACGGCCGTTGTGTGCCGGAATGCGCGCCTGGCTGAAATCCACGGACGGAGGAACTGCTCATCATGTTCAACCGCGGGAAATCCACTCTTTTTCGCACACGCCCCTATGACGACCTGTCCGGTGTCTACCTCGTCGACCCGGTCCACAGCACGGTCGGTCTCTCCGCCCAACACACCTGTCTTCGCGGAAAGTTCACCACCTTCGAGGGGATCCTCAGGCTCGACGGATCACGTCCCACCCGATCCGCGGTCCACCTCAGTGTCCAGACCGGCAGCTTCCAGACAGGGTCTCCCGAGGGGGAAGCCCATGTCGCCGGACCGGACTTCCTCGATGCGGCGACGTTCCCCCTCATGACCTTCCGCTCCACCGGACTCCTCGATGCAGGGGACGACCCCGTTCGCGTGGTGGGACACCTCCGGATCAAGGGCCTCGAGCTGCCTGTTCACATCGACCTCGAGTTCGGCGGAGCTCACCAGGACGTCCGCGGTCGCCATCGGGTCGGCTTCAAGGCCAGGGCCACTCTGCAACGCTCCCACTGGGGACTTGACGGAAACCCGGCCCTGGCGCCAGGCGGATCCCTGATCAGCGACAAGGTGAAGCTGACCCTCGACATCTCCGCGGTGCAGGTGCAGCGGGCGGAAGCCGCCTGAACCGGCGGACGCCATGAACCTGTCGCGTGCACCGGCAGTGCTTCTCACCGGGCACAGCACCGTTTCTCACGATCGTTGCCGTTGAAGGACACACCATGACCCAAACCGCTGACAGCCACTTCGACATCGCGGCCACAGTCGAGTCGCTGACCGCCGAAGCCACCGTGCTTCAGGCCCGGGCCGATGAGCTTCGCCAAGAGCTCGAGAACCTCAACGAACGGATGAGAATCGTCTCCTCCGCGCTGCACCGGTCCACCGGCGGTTGAGCGGTCGGCAGTTGCGCAACCCGGCCGTCGGTCGGGCTCCGAAGCGGCAGGCCGCGGCGTATCCATGGATCCCAGTGGCCCGAGGTGGGGCCGGGCCCAGGCCGCATCGAGGTCCAGGGGGTTGTTCGCGATGCCATCGGCCGTCGCACCCTGACCCGTTCTCTAGCGGACGTCCCTCGACCTCGTAGGGGACATCCTCGGCGAACTGGTGGTGGAACCTGTCCTGGTCGCTCTAGAAGCTCGTCCCCTTGGAACCGTCCGGCAGGGAGATCGGAACAGGGCGCAGAGCATCGCCGAGGGCGCTTCCCGGGAACCTGTCCGCGAGGATCGGCGCGCTCTCCCCCTTGTGCGGGATGAACGCGTCGATGGAGACGGCCGTCTTGACATTGCCGGCGCCGTAGGCGGCATTGCTGATGACCGCTCCGCCGTAGAAATGCACGGCGAGCATCACCGGGCCGTCGATGCTCGCGAGGAGATCCTTGAGGTAAACGGCGTCGATCCTGAGCCCGCGCAGCGGACCGGCCTCGGCCAGCATCGAATAGCCGCCGTGCTTCAGCTTCTTGACGACGCCGTTGCAGCCGGTGGAGTCGGCGAACGCGCCGTGGACGCGTACAACGGTCGGCTTGCGCTGCTGCGCGACAGCGTGCTTGCCGGCGCCGGCCGGACGGATCGAGGCGGCGAAAAGACCGGCGGCGACCGTGACGGTGACCATCAAGGAGAGCGGAGCGCGGGCACGTCGGTAGAGCAATCGACGGTTCATGAAGGGCCCTTTCGAGGCAGCCGTCTCCGCCGTGTCCGGACGCACGGACACGGCGGACGCTGTCGCATGTACTAGGCGATGGGCCGGAGTCGGCAAGCGGGAAGGTGTTCGGGGCTTGCCGGGAGCCGATGAGTTTCACGGGCCCCGTCGCCGGCGACCGGGAGCAGCCTCGGTGGCTGATTTCTCAGGTGGCTGCGTCGAACTCTCAGTTGTCTCGGAGAACGGTGAGCAGGGTGTGAACCGCCTGCTCGACCGCGACGGTTGAGGCCTGCGTGGACCGGAGGGGGTTGAGCATCATGAAGTCGTGCAGGGTGCCGTTGATACGGATGCTCGTGGTGGGAACGCCAGCTTGGGTCAGCTTACGGGCGTACGCCTCGCCCTCGTCCCGCAGCACGTCGTAACCGTCGACGATGACGAGCGCGGGCGGCAGCCCCTCCAACTCCTCCAGGCTCGCCCGCAGCGGCGAGGCGGTGATCTCCGCCCGCTGGGCGGGGTCGGTGGTGTAGGAGTCCCAGAACCAGGCCATGGCCTTGGCCGTGAGGAAGGGCCCGTCCGCGAATTCCCGGTAGCTCTCGGTGTCCTGGGCCGCGTCCGTGACGGGGTAGTACAGCGACTGGTGGACGAAGGTGACGTCACCGCGTCGCTTGGCCATGAGTGTCAGCGCAGCGGCCATGTTGCCGCCGACGGAGTCGCCGGCAACAGCCAGGCGGGAGGTGTCCAGACCTTCCTCGGCGCCGTTCGTGGTGATCCACCGAGCAGTTGCGTATCCCTGCTCGATGGCTACCGGGTATGTGGCCTCCGGAGAACGGTCGTACTCGACGAACACGACGGCGGCATTCGCTCCGACGGCCAGCTCCCGCACGAGACGGTCATGGGTGCCGGCGTTGCCGATGACCCAGCCGCCACCGTGCATGTACAGGACGACCGGCAGCTGGCCGTCGATGCCGACAGGTTTGACGATGCGTACCCGCACGTCTCCCACCTCGGCAGGCACCGTGACCCACTTCTCCTCCACTTCCGCCTTCTCCACCGGTGCCGCCTGCAGGTCGTCCAGGACCTTCCGGGCACCCTCCGGACCGACCTCGTACAGAAAAGGCGGGTTGGCCGTCGCGTCCGCGAACGCCTGCGCTGCAGGTTCGAGCACGGGCTTGGTCATCACTGCACTCCTTGGATCGGCAGGCTTTTCCTGCTTTCACCTGTATGACAGGGTATTGACTGAAGATGTGACACATGTCAAGAAAAAGCAGACGCCACCATTTCCCGCTCGCGGAGCGCGCCGCAGGCGAGCTTCGGCGAGGTCAGGAAGGACCGTCGGGAAGAGCGCAAGGTGCGTACGCATGGACAACGGTGTTCGTGCCGAGACTGCACGGAGCCACCGCTGCAACCACGGGTGTGCGTCAATGCTTGCCGGTGATCTCCTTGTACTCCACCGCGGTCGGTTTGGCGATCTGAGTGTTTTCTCCGTAGAAGCGTCGGCTCAGCCTGGCGCGCAGGCGCCGAGCAAGACCAGATCCCGTATCCGGGCCGCTCGCGTCACCTGAAGGTCCGGATGTGATCGGTTTGTATTGCTCGTACTGGGTAAGGGCGTGGAGCTTTTCTCGGCTCAGCGGTTCGTGCACCTCGATGAACTCGCCGTTCGGCAACCGCTTGATAATGCCCGTTTCGCGGCCGTGCAGCACCTTGTCGCGGTCTCGGCGCTGGAGACCGAGAGCAAAGCGCTTGGCCACGGCAAAAGCAGTGGGCGGCACAACGAAGAGCCCGATGCGAACCGCCCACGACACTGATTCGACCGCGACACCGAAGCGAGTGGCAATGATGTCGTTCGCGGCACCGATCAGGGCCACGAGAAAGAAACTGACCCAAGCGACACCAAGCCCCGTTCGCACTGGGCGGTTGCGTGGTCGATCGAGGATGTGCTGATCACGGTCGTCATCGGTCACCCAGGACTCGATGAACGGGTATGCGCCCATGACAAAGAAGAGGCCGACGCCGACCACCAGCGGGATCAGGTTGTCCAGAGCCAGGGTGTGGCCCCAGAAGTCGACTTCCCAGCCGGGCATGACCCGCAGCAGCCCGTCCGCTACGCCCATGTACCAGTCGGGCTGCGATCCGGCCGAGACCTGGTCGGCACGATAGGGGCCGTACAGCCAGATGGGGTTGATCTGTGCAATCGCTGCGATGACGAAGATGCCGCCGGCGACCAGAAAGAAAAATCCTGCGGATTTCACGGCGTGCACCTTGAGCGGCAGGCCCACGACATTCTCGTTGGTCCGTCCCGGGCCTGGATACTGCGTGTGTTTGTGATAGAAGACCAGGAACAGATGGGCGGCGAGCAGTCCCACCATGAGGGCAGGGATGAGCAGAACATGGATCGTGTTGAAACGTGCCACCAGATCACCCCCCGGGAACTCGCCACCGAAGAGGAACATCGAGAAGTAGGTTCCGACAATCGGGATGGAGAGAATTGTTCCGTTCACGACTGCGAGTCCGGTCCCGGAAAGAAGGTCATCCGGAAGGTCGTATCCCGTCAGTCCTGCGAACAGTCCGAGGACGAGCAGCAGGAATCCGAACACCCAGTTGAGCTCACGGGGCTTACGGAAGGCTCCGGTGAAGAATATACGCATCATGTGGGCGAACAGCGCTGCGACGAAGACCAGCGCTGCCCAGTGGTGGGCCTGACGGATCAGCAGCCCGCCACGCACATCGAAGGAGATGTGCATGGTCGAATTGAATGCATCCGAAACCATCTGGCCCTGCAGTGGCACATAACGGCCGTTGTACTCCACTCCATTCATCGACGGATGGAAGTACAGTGACAGATACACGCCCGTGACGACGATGACGATGAAGCTGTAGAGGCAGATCTCCCCCAGCATGAACGACCAGTGGTCAGGGAAGGCTCTTCGTGCCTTTTCTCTGACTGAACTGTACCCACCCAGGCGCCCGTCGACCCATTCGGCAATCATTTCCCCCTTTCTACCTCGGCTCGCTTCCTTTTCCCGATTCCCGCCACTCATGCCGCAACCACCATTCATAGATCACCCTCAAGGAATGAGTTCGACTCCGTAGATCCTCAGAGGGGCACTTCCTCGGCCTGGATCTCCTTCATGAAAAGGGAGTCTTGACCTTCGAATTCAAGAGCGACCTCCAGCACTCGGTGCAGGTTCCGGGCAGGTATGACGACCGCGCCCGAAGAGTTGGCGAATACACAGTCGGGGCTGGCCATGGGCAGGATGTGCGCGCGGTGATCGTGGATCCGTCCCCTTGCGTCCACGACTGCGGCGCAGTCCAATTCGTCGAGTCTGGCTGCGGAGTTCGCGCTGCCGGGGGTGTGTTCCAGGACGCTCTCGGTCACGGTTCCTCCTTGAGTGTGCGGGCGCAGGCCCAGTTCAGCGGTGTCGTTCTCAGGACGGCCGGACGGTAAAAAAGGTCTGTCACGCCGCTGAGGTGACCGCGTTCTTTTCTCGGCGGCCAGCACGCCGATACATCGCCCGGCGTTCGCTCGCCGTGGTGCCGCCCCAGATGCCGTCCACCTGGCCCAACTCCATGGCGCAGGCGAGGCACTGCTCTACGACAGGGCAGCGGCCGCAGACGGCTTTTGCTTCCTCGATTTGTTGGAGCATCAGACCGCTGTTTCCCACGGGGAAGAAAAGATCAGGATCCATGCGCAGGCAAGCCGCCCGTTCGCGCCAATACGTCGCGTAGTCACCTTCTGCAATCGCCATGGGGAGGGGACCTTTCTGGGTTCGAAAGTCGGCAGGAGACGCCGAACTTGATCACGGGCTTTCTCATCTCTGCGAAGAGGTGACAGGGCCGTCACGTGAGACCGGACAACCGGCACATGTGTGACACTCGGGGGGCGTGTGCGGGCCCATGCGGGCATCGTCGAGTGTCGGAGTCCTTCGCACCTGCGCAGTGCGGTGGGCCGGGCGTAAGGATGCTGCCCGCGTCCTCGTGATCGTGCGCGGAGCCCCATGTCACAGGTTCCGTGCGTACTCGGTCTAAAGAATTGAGCCGACAAAATGGATGAGGTGCGTCGTGCTCAAGGATTCAGCCGCCGGCTACTGCGGCCCCCGTCCTGGGCACCCGGGCGTTCGTGGGTGGCACACCGCCGGGTTGCCGGTGTCGCTGAAGCCTTCCTGGACGTCGACCGGGCCGATACGTGGGGCTCCGTCGAGTGATGTCGTGCGAGGGGGAATGTGCGGTATGGACCACACGGACGTGGCGCCGATCGCGGAGATACTCGAGGAGCGTCGGTATCTGCTCGATGTCGCCTACTGGATGCTGGGCAGCCCCAGCGAGGCGGAATGTGTTGTCGATGAGACCTACCGCCGCTGGTATCGGTTGCCGAACGGGGTGCGCAAGCGGATCACAGATCCCAGGTCCTGGCTTGCGAAGACCGCGGGCGAACTCTGTCTGGACCGGCTTGTCCTGCCTGATTGGGCCGATGGCTTGCCGGCAACGGTCCCTGATCCCCAGGGGACCGAGCTTCCTCCTGCCACGGAGGAGGAGGTCGGCCCGGTCGTTCTGGACGCGCTGGACGCCCTGCCGCCGGCCGAACGGGCGGCGTTCGTGCTCAATGACGTCTTCGGGATGAGTTCCGACACGGTCGCCGACATCGTGGGACACACAGAACCGGAGTACGCCGAACTCCTCGATCGGGCACGCCACTACCTTCGGATACAGCGTTCACGACCCACGACACCGAAGGAGCACGACGTCCTCACCCGCGCCTTCCGCCAGGCCTGCGTGAGCGGGGACCCCGAAATACTCGCGCGCTTGCTGTCACCGGACGTCACGGCCTGGTTCGACGGCGGCGGCAAGGTCAGGGCAGTGAGCAGGGCGGTACGGGGCAGCCGGCAGGTCGCCGACAGCATGCTGACGCTGCTGGCGCTCCCCCTGCGCACCACCTTGTCCACGCATTCCGTCAACGGCCGAACCGGCCTCGTCGCCCGCTACAACCACCAGGTTGCCGCCGTCATCACCCTCGGCATCGCCGACCATCGAGTCACAGAGGTCTGGGTCGTCCTCAACCCCGACAAGCTGCACTCCTGGAACCAGCCCTCACTCCCGGGCCCCACCTCCGCATAGCCGTGCCGACGCGGGCCGGCCAGCGCCTCGCCGCCATGACAGGGCCGCTACGGGGCGCCTTCCGGTCTCATCGGCACCGTAGGCCGACCCACCTGCTGATGAACAGTGTGCCAGTGTTCTAATGACACTGTTGGGAACGGTTCCACAGCCCTGACCTGGGGGCTATGCGGACATCGTTACCTGGACGAGGCATTTTTGCTCAGAAGTGTGCTTGATCGGACGGTCAAGTCGTGAGCCCGTGAAAACACGGTGTGCCTGCAATGAGGCTGCCTCCGCCGACAGCAGACGGTGACGTCCCTCTGCTCCGGTCCTGACACATGAACGGGGCCGATCTCGGCATCTGGAACATATGCAATTGGAGCAGGCGTGACTCGTAGTGACCGCAGTTCCTACAGTGCCAAAACCGGCCCTGCAGGGCCTCCTGCCCTGCAGGGCGCCGGGCTTGAGAAGCGCGTCCGAGGACCGCTCGTGGACACCACCCCCTTGACCGCAGAACTTGGCATGGCCCCGCTTTCAGACGACGTCGACCGCGGGGACGAAGGCTGCACGATCATGCACCTCGAGCCGTCCCCCACGGCAAGTGCAAGTGCCCTCGCAGAGGCTGCGTCCGTCTTTGTGCAGCACCGGCCACGTCTCTTCGGAATCGCCTACCGTGTACTCGGCAGCGTGGTCGAGGCCGAGGACGTGGTCCAGGAAGTATGGCTTCGATGGCAGAAGACCGACCGCTCCGCCGTGGTGAGCCCGGTGGCCTTCCTGTCGAGCGCCACGACCCGCTTGGCCATCAACGTCGCGCAATCCGCGCGTCTGCGCCGGGAGACGTACATCGGACCGTGGTTGCCCGAGCCCGTCGACACGAGCTCGGACCCGGAGGTGGGGGCGCAGCGCGCGGAGGCTCTGGAACTGGCCCTGCTGCTGGTGCTGGAGAGGCTGAACCCCACTGAGCGCGCCTGCTACATACTCCGCGAGGCGTTCGATTACAGCTACCCCGAGATCGCCGAGATCCTGAAGCTCAGCCTCGTCAACGTGCGCAAGATAGTGAGCCGTGCGCGCAAGCATCTGACGGCCGAGCAGCGGGAGAGCGTGGACGCGACTGAGCATCGCCGCCTGCTGGATGCCTTCGTCTCAGCGGCTCAAACCGGGAATGTGGCCGAGCTGGAAGCCCTTCTCACCCCGGATGCCGTCAGTTTGTCCGACGGCAACGGAATCCGGGGAGCCGCGCGCAAACCGGTTCTGGGTCGTGCAAGGGTGGCCAGACTGTCGATCGCCGCTCCATGGTTCTGGGGGAACGCGGATCTCAGATACGTCGAGGTCAACGGCCGCGCCGGCGTGATGCTCTACCACCACGGTGTGCCGAGCACCATCCTGACGATGGCCGTCTCGGAGGAAGGCGTCCACAAGGTGATGTGGGTATGGAACCCGAGCAAGATCGCTGCGTTCCTCGATTCGCGTTCCCGCTTCACAGCCGCTCTCGGCGCCGTGCAGAGCGGCGGCTGACCGCAGCAGGCAGGGCGGGGCACCGCCGGGGACGAGCGGCCGGCCGTCTGGCGCACAACCCCCGGCTCTCTGGCTGCCAGCGATCTCAGGCGCGACCGGCCGGCCCGCAAGCCGGGCAACGTCCGTCGCGCGCGTCCGTCACAGCTCTCTCAGCTACTCGGTCAATGCGGATGTGACTTGTGCGGCCACTCGCGCAAGCCCTCACAGCGAGGAAGGGGACACGTATGGCCTCGGAAGCCAGGGACCACCTATGCGTCCACGCGACGGAGGGCCCCGCTTTCCCCGGCCGGCGGGGGGGCCGGCATCAGGGCATCCGTCCTTTCAGGCGCCGGCGGTCGCCGCGCACTGTCCGTACACCGCAACCTGCGTGTCCCGTCCGGCGTACGTCCAGGCACCCCCGATACAGACCGGGCTGATGCGGTGGTGCCGGCCTGTTCGCGGCACCGGCCGCAGACGCCTGCGGCACCGTACGGGCGGGCCTGCCGATGCTCTGCTGCCCCGCACACCCACTGGTTGGTACAAAAACCGGCTGAAGCCGCAGAAAGACACATGATGGCACCAGAACCTGACAAGCACCCCGATCCTGCCGCGGCCAGTGCGTCTCTGGCAGCCGAGGCGGCTCTCCTCGAGGCCCGCCTGCGCATGATTCAAGAGGCGATCGACACCGTCGACGCCCGTATCGAGGCAATCGGCGACGCGCTGGGGCGGTTGCACACCATGTCCGCCACCCCAGCCGGAGCAGCGGACAGCGAGGACACTGCGGACCATCCGGCGACAGGACGGGCAAAACCCTCAGTCGACTGACAACCATGGGTTTTCATACCCGATACATCAACCGCGAACAGTGGCAATCGTGGCTGCGACATCTCTCAGGGCGTACCGAACCATCCTCAGCGCGGCGGGGTGAACATCTTGTGAGACCGTTGGGCCGCTCTGACGCATCTCCGTTCTCCGTGGCCCACTGCATATGATGTCGAGTGGAGCTACTCTCGCGTCCAGGCCGGCTGGCGCAAACAGGCGAGCCGAGGCGCGGCAGGACGGGTAGAGGACGAGAGGAACACATGGTCTCCGTAACCCGCGCGGCACACGACATCGAGATCACCGCCGAGAGCCTTCAAGAGGACCTGGCCCGCCTGCAGATCCAGAAGCAGGCGCTGGAGAGGGAACTGGCTGCGGTCGTGGCGCATCTCAGCTCGGTGCAACGGGCCCTCCATGCCCTTCAGGCCGTGATGGGCAACCCGGCTGCCGCGGTGACCTCGGCGGGCACGACCGGTGCTGGGGTTACCGAGGGGAGCCAGGCTGCGATGCCCGCCGCCCCGGAGAAGAAGGTGGCCTCCCCCGGATCGCCGGACGCCACCGCGAAGTCCGCGCTCCAGGTACAGAAGCCGAAGAGCGGCAAGGACGAGGAGAGAACTGTTCCCGTCGGCACCGACACGGACGGTCACAAGAAATACGGCAAGCTCACCGAGCAGATCATGGACTACTTCGTCGCAGCCGGCGACGCCGACGTGCGGGCTCGTGATGTCGCCGCGGCGCTGGGTCGTGATTCCGACAGCGGAACCATCAACGCGGTCCGCAGCACCCTCGATCGCCTTGTCGGTACATCCCGTATTCAGCGGACCGGCCGAGGCCTCTACCGGGCCAAGCGTTCCTAGCGCGCGAGCGCCGTGCGGGAGTCCTTTGTCGGCGGCGGCATTGGCGCTCCTCCGACACGTACCTGAAGGCAATCGGGTAACCATCAGTAATCGTCACAACACGCCCCTGTGCTCGGAGGGCGCGCCGGTGCCGACCTCGCGGGTCAAACGCTCCTGCCCAAGATGAGAGCGATGCACAGGCTCATCATGGCCGCGCTGAGCAAACTCATCGCGGCCAGTGTTCCCCGACGCCATCGCGTCAGACGGGTGCGGTACCGCGTCTCCGTCGCGCTGATGCTGTCGGCGATGTGCTGGGTCACCATCTCGGCCATGTACACCTGCTCTCCGACGTACCACCGTTCGATGTCCCACGTCTGCTCCTCGGTCAGTTCGGGCATCCGTGCGGTGAAAGCTGCCACACGCTGATGTGCTGCCTCCAGATGGGCCTTTCTGTAGAGGAAGTTCTCGATGTCGCTCAGGCCGCGCGCGGCCTCCTCACTCGCGTCCATGGTGTGCTCCAGGGGGTACGGAAAGTTCGGTCCCGGCGATGCCGGATTCGGACAGGTGGAAGAACAGATGGCGAGCGCCGGCGGTCCGGGCCGTGTGGCGTCTGTCCGGCGGGGCCGGCGAGGTCACCGGCCCCGCCGGACAGAGGCAAGGGTGTTCTCCGAGCTGCTGGTCGCCATCGGGCCGGACGACTCACGCTCATGGCCTGACGGCACGCGTGTCTGAACCGCCCGTCAGCCGAAGCGACAGCCCCCCCTCGCGTGCTCAGGCGGTGGTGTGGTCACCCTCGCGGTCCTGGCCGAAGCGGGGCGGATTGCCACTCGCGACGAACGCGTCGCGCGGGTGCTGTACAGAGGCGAGGGAGACGAGATCCCGGCCGAACGCGGCGGCGGTGAGCCAGACGGCGAGAACGCGCACCTTGCGCTCCCAGGAAGGCACGGCCAGGACGTGGTAGCCCCGGTGCATCAGCCAGGCGGGAAATCCCTTGATGACAAGGCCCTTGTACTGGAAGATGCCTCGCCCCAGGCCCAAGGTCGCCACCACTCCCAGGCTGTTGTGGCGGTAGTCACGGACCCTTCCCCCGCGCAGGTCTGCCACGATGTTCTTGGCAAGGCGCTTGCCCTGCCGCACGGCGTGCTGCGCGTTCGGCACCGTGTGCGCCCCCGGCACAGGGGAAGCCAGGTCGGGAACGGCCGCATCGTCTCCCGCCGCCCACACGTTCGGCACAGGATCGCTGTCGGTGCCCACCCGAAGATCGGCCCGGACCACGATCAGGCCACGCTCGTCGACCGGCAGATCCGTGTGGTTGTGGACGACGGGGTTCGAGGCGTTGCCGGCGGCCCAGACGATGAGCGCCGAGTCGAACTCCGTTCCGTCGGAGAGCACCACATGCCCGTCCACGGCGGAGACCAGCTGTGTGTTCAGGTGGACGTGGCCGCCGCGGCCTTCCAAGTGGCGCACCACCCAGGCCCCGGGCTTGTCGCCCACCTCGGGCAGGATGCGGCCCCGGGCCTCCACCAGATGGAAGGAGAGGTCGGCCATGCTCAGCTCCGGATAGGACTTGAGCATCGCGGTCGCCAGCGCCAGCAGTTCACCGAAGCCTTCGACGCCGGAGAACCCGCCGCCCACGAACGTGACGGTGAGCAGTCTCTGTCGTTCGGCACCAGGCGGCAGTGAAGCGGCCTGGTCGAACGCGGTCATCAACCGGTCCCGGATGGCCACCGCCTCCTCCACGTGCTTCAGGCCTATCGCCTGCTCCACAATTCCGGCAATGGGGAAAGTGCGGGTCACGGCGCCGGCGGTCACCACGATGGTGTCGTAACTCAGTTGATGGTCGGGGCCGTTCACGGGCCGGACCGTGACCGTCCGGTCCGCGTTACGGATCTCGGTCACACTCCCAGCGATCAGCCGGGTTCTGCGCAGGTGCCGGCGCAGCGACACGGCGGCATGACGTGCCTCGACCGAACCGGCCGTCACCTCAGGCAGGAAGGGCTGGTAGGTCATGTACGGACGCGGATCGACGACCGTGACCCTCGCCTCACCCGCACGCAGCTTCTTCTCAAGGCGCCATGCAGTGTAGAAGCCCGCGTAGCCACCACCGACGATCAGAATCTCACGCATGCTGTCCTCTGTTCGTTGTTCGACACCACATAGACAGAGCGGCGCAAGGTGGTGTGACACGCCATGGCGGTGAAGAGTCTCACCGCCTCCTCCGCAGGTCCAGAGCACACCCGGACGACAGGTCGCCGGCCATGCGACCGCCCAGCACCACGAGCATGCGGCCGATACAACGCCCGACACGGGCGAACTGGACGCGTGCCGGGCGGGGGTGAGGCATACCCCGGCCGAGGACTGGCTCGTCGTACTACAAGAGGGGGTCCCGGTGGACGGGAGTCCGAGGACTCCCGTCCACACGGAAGTCCTCGGCGAACCGGGAGTCGGCGAGCGCGGCTGTCGGATGTAGTGGCCGACGATCAGACAGGGTTCCCTGGCGTCGGGCGTGCGCGCACGAGACACCGCGACGAGGTCCCTCCGGAGGGATCAGTCGATCACCGCGGCCCGCCAGGTGCCCTCGTCGGCGTCCAGCAGCGCCGCCACAAGCGCGGGGTCCGGCAGCGGTCCGTGGTCGGCGACGACCCTCAGGGCCGATGCCGCGGTCAGGTGGCCGAGGCGCAGGGCGCGGTCCACGGGGAGTTGCCTCAGCAGGCCGCTGAGAAATCCTGCGGCGAAGGCGTCGCCCGCGCCGACGGGTTCGGCGACACGCACCTTCAGCGCGGGCACACTGTGGACGGCGTCCCCGACGAAGGCGGTGGCGGCGCGGTCCCCGTCCTTCACGACGAGGATGTGCGGACCGGACAGCAGGTCACGCACTCCTTCGGCGTCGGTGATGCCGTCCCCCCACAGAGCCTGGGCCTCGTCGAGTCCGACGAGGACGATGTCGGCCAGGTCCGCGAGCGGACGCAGCACGTCGGCGGCGGACCGGCCGGCCCACAGGGCGGGGCGGTGGTTGACGTCGAAGCTGACGGGCCAGGGACGGTCGGGACGCAGCGCGCGTTCGACGAGGGAGCGGCAGCCGGGCGACAGGGCGGGGGTGATACCGCTGAGGTGGACGAGCGCGGCGCCCGCCAGCGCCGGGTCGTCGAGCACGTCGGGGGTGAGGGCCGAGGCGGCGGATCCGGTGCGGTGGTAGTGGACACGGGTGCCGTGCGCGCCCGGGTCCTTGAGCAGCAGGCCGGTGAGGCGTTCCTGGTCGATGCGGACACCGCTCACATCGACGCCGCCCGCGGCGATCCGGGCGCGGACGCGACGGCCGAAGGGGTCGTCGCCGACCGCGGAGACCCAGCGGGCGGGGATGCCGTGGTCGGCAAGGTAGAGGGCGACGTTCGACTCGGCGCCCGCGATGTCGACGTGCAGCAGGTCGGCGCCGTCCAGCGGCCCCAGGGGGTCGGGGGCGAGGGCGACCATGGTCTCTCCGACGCAGGCCACGGGGCCGTGACGCAGTGGCCGATGGGTGCTCATGGTGTGATTCCTAGGGTGTGTCGGCGCGGTCCGCCGGGGCAGGGCCGGAGAGGGCCGCCGGGCGGTACGGGGCGGCCGGGACGCCGGGGACGTCCACCCGGACCGCGAAAACGGCACCGTCGAGGGGTTCCGGGGCGGAAAGGCCGATGTGCGCGCTGGTGACGAGGAGCGTACGGCCGTCGGGGCCGCCGAGGCATAGTCCCGCGGGCTGCCCGGCGGGCAGGTCGACGATCCGGTCGAGGCTGCCGTCGGGATGGTAGCGGTGGACCTGCCCGGTGCCCCAGACGGCGGTCCACAGGCCGCCCTCGACGTCGGTGGTCATGCCGTCGGGGCTGCCGGACTCGACGGTGACGAAGGGCTCGGGGGTGCCCGGGTCGCCGCTCACCGGGTCGACGGGGTAGCGGCGGATGACGCCCCGGGCGCTGTCGGCGAGGTACATGACGGTGCCGTCGGTGCTGAAGGCCGGGCCGTTGGGGATCGTGATGTCCCGTAGGACACGGGTGACGCGGCCGTCGCGGTCCAGGCGGTAGAGGGAGCCCGCGTCCTCGGTGGTCTCGTACGCCATGCTGCCGGCCCAGAAGCGGCCGTGCGGATCGGCGACGCCGTCGTTCATGCGCATCGCCACGGGTGCGTCGTCCTCGGGGCGGGCGATCCAGTCGACGCGACCCTCGGGGTCGATGCGGCAGATGCCGGTGCCCGCCGCCGCGATCCAGTGGCCGGGATACCCCTCCACCGGTGCCACGGCGCCCAAGGGGCAGGGCAGTTGAATGATCGGGGTGAGCGGCGCGTCGGGCCCCTCGGGCAGGGCGAGCAGGCGCCCGGTGAGGATGTCGGTCAGCACGGCGCGGCCGTCCGTCCAGCGGATGCCCTCGCCCAGTTCCAGGCGGTCGATCCCGAGGACCGCGGGAGTGGTCACGGGCGGGCCTGCGTGCGGACGACGTCCAGGAAGGCGCGGGCTCGCTCGCGCAGGGCGGTGAGGTCGCCACCGGCGGCGGCGTCGCCGACCAGGGGCGATCCGACGCCGACGGCCGTGGCTCCCTCGCGCAGGTAGTCCGCGGCCGCGGCTGCGTCCACTCCCCCGACCGGTACGAAGGGCAGGTCCGGGAAGGGGGCGCGCAGGTCCTTCAGATAGCCGGGGCCCCCGGCGCTGCCCGCCGGGAAGAGTTTGAGGGCGTCGGCGCCGAGCCGCCGTGCCTGGAGGATGTCGGTGGGGGTCATCACGCCCGCGAGTACGGGGAGTCCGAGCTCCCGCCCGGTGGCGATGCCGTCGCTGACCGCCGGCGTGACAAGGAACGCGGCGCCGGCTTTCTGGGCGGCACGGGCGTCGTCGGAACTGAGCACGGTTCCGGCGCCGAGCGTCGCGCCGGGGCCGAGCTCGGCGCGGGCCCGCGCGATCACATCGAGCGCGTCGCGCCCGGACAGAGAGACCTCGATGAGGGTGACGCCCTCTTCTGCGAGGGTGAGCACGGTGGTCAGCGCGGCGTCCGGATCACTGCCGCGGACGATGGCGAGCAGCCGGTGGTCGCGCAGCGCGGCGAGCAGGTTCATCCGGCATCCCTTCTGGTGACGGGGGTTGAGGGGTGGCGGGTCGCGGTGACAGTGAGCCGCCAGGCGACCTCGCCGGTCGGCGGTACGACGGCGGTGTCCCCGTCGTCCGCCGCGGCGCGGTCGAAGACGCGGCCGAGCATCGGCTCGACGCCGATCGAACGGTACGGCGCCTCTTGGGGGAAGCCGCCGAGGTTGCGCCAGAGGGCGACCGCGACCGGCTGGCCGTCGGCTTCGACGGACAGGTGCAGGGTGTCGGTGCCGTCGTGTACGGACACCTGGGAGGCGAGGACGACCGCTCCCACGGCGCTGCCGTCGTCCGGGCCGAGCCGGTCCAGCGGTATTCCGTCGACGGTGGGCCAGGCGCCGCCTGTCCAGCGGTCGCCCTCGTCCGGGTAGAGCCGGGTCGCCGTTGGTCCGCCGATGTCGATCCGGGCGGCCTCGGAGAGATCCAGCAGGGCGTGTGCGGCCCACACGAAGCGGTAGCCGGGTTCGGCGGCGAGCGTGTAGTCGGCGACGACCGCGTCCTCCCGCTCGCGGATGCGCCGGGTCAGACGGAAGTCGGGGCACTCCACGACGTCCTCCTCCCCGGCCCTCAGCCAGGGCCGCGACCAGGCGTCCCCGTGGTCGGGCAGCCCGCGCACGGTGGGCACGCACTCCTCCAGCCCCCCGGCGTCGGCGAAGGCGTCACCGGGCCGGACCACGCGGCGGCGGGGTTCGTCGCGGTGCCACAGCCACTCGCGGTCCCCCGCGGTCAGCGACGTCCAGCGCCCGCCGTGGTCGGCGTCGGTGGCGACGCGGACGGGCAACCGCATGACGCTCACCATTCCGCGAAGGAGCCGTCGGCGTGCCGCCAGACCGGATTGCGCCAGGCGTGGCCGGACCGGTCGGCGGCGCGCACCGCGTCCTCATCGACGGTGATGCCGAGTCCAGGCAGTCCTGTGCGGTGCGCCTGACCGTCGACGAAGCGGAAGGGCTCGGTGTCGATCAGGTAGGACAGCAGGTCGGCGTCCTTGTTGTAGTGGATGCCCCGGCTCTGCTCCTGGATCAGGAAGTTGGGCGTGGCGAAGGCGACTTGGAGGCTGGCGGCCAGCGCGATGGGGCCGAGCGGGCAGTGCGGCGCCAGGTGGGCCCCGAAGGTCTCGGCGAGGGAGGCGATCCGGGTGACCTCCGATATCCCGCCGGCGTGCGACAGGTCCGGCTGCGCCACTGCGACGCCCGCGGTCAGGGCGGGGAGGAAGTCGGCCCGCCCGTAGAGACGTTCACCGGTGGCGAGCGGCACCGACGAGGCGGCGACCAGTCCCGGGAGCAGGTGCGCCTGCTCGGGCAGGACCGGCTCCTCCACGAACAGCGGGTGCAGCGGGGCTATCTCGTGGAGCACGCGCCGCGCGTTGGCGGCGCTGAAGCGGCCGTGGAAGTCGACGGCGACATCGCGGTGCGGGCCCAGGGCCTCGCGGGCGACCGCGACGCGCTCGACGACGGCAGCCGTCTCGGCGGGGCTGCCGATCCGCGAGGTGCGCCCGGCGGCGTTCATCTTGACGGCGGTGAAGCCGGCTTCCACCTGGGCGGTGACCTCCTCCTTGAGTCGTTCGGGTTCGTCACCGCCGACCCAGGCGTACACCCGCACCATGTCGCGGACCGGACCGCCGAGCAGGGTGTGCACCGGCACTCCGAGGGCGCGTCCCGCGATGTCCCACAGGGCCTGGTCGATGCCGGCGACGGCGCTGGAGAGGACCGGGCCGCCCCGGTAGAAGCCGCCCTTGGTCAGCACCTGCCAGTGGTCCTGGATACGCAGCGGGTCCTGGCCCACCAGGTACTCCGAGAACACCTCGACGGCCGACCGGACCACCTCGGCCCTGCCCTCGACCACAGGCTCGCCCCAGCCGACGACCCCGTCGTCGGTCTCGATCCGGCAGAACAGCCAGCGGGGCGGGATGAGAAAGGTCTCGACGCGCGCGATCTTCACTGTCCCTGACCGTCCTTCTCCTCGGTGGAACCGTCCGCGCCCTCGGGCGCGGAGGGACCGCTGACCTTGTCCAGATCGCGCGTCGCCTGGTCGAGCAGGGCGCGCATGGCGTGTTCCGCGGCGTCCGGGTCCCGGTCGCGCACGGCGTCGAGGACGGCGCGGTGGCTGGGCACCGGGTCCTCGCTGTGCGGGGCGCTGTGCACGAGCTGGTCCCGCTGGGCCAGGCCCGACTCGATGACCATCTCCATGCGTTCCAGCAGTTCGTTGTGAGTGGCTGCGAGAAGCGCCCGGTGGAAGGCGAGGTCGGCCTCGACGGCGTCGCTCGCGCCGCCCTCCTGGCTCATGGCGGTCAGTGCCGCCTCCAGCGCCTCGAGGTCGGAGTCGGTGCGCCGGTCCGCGGCCAGGCGCACGGCGGCGGGCTCGATGATGCCGCGGACCTCGCCGAGGTTGCGCAGCAGTGTGGGATCGGCACCGGTGCCGCTGCTCTCGGCGAACTGCCAGCGCAGCACATCGGCGTCGAGCAGATTCCAGTCCGAGCGGGGCCGGACGAAGGTCCCGCGCTTCTGCCGGGCGTCGACCATGCCCTTGGCCGCGAGCACCTTCAAGGACTCGCGCAGGGCGGTCAGGCTGACGTCCAGCTCGCTCTGCAGGGCCGCCATGTCGAGCGTCGCACCCTCGGGGATTTCGCCGCTGAGTACCCGGCGGGCGAGGGTCTCCACGGTCTGGCCGTGCACTCCGCGGCGCGCGTATGGCGTCATGTCTATGCCTTTCTTGCTGTTCGGTCGGTGGCCGTAGCGGTCGGTTCCGTCAGGCGGAGGCCTTGGCGACGCTCCAGCCGCCGTCCACGAGCAGGCTCGATCCGGTGATGTAGGAGGCTTCGTCGGCAGCGAGGAAGGCGACGGCGGCGGCGACTTCCTCGGGGGTGCCGAAGCGGCGGGCCGTGGTCTCCGCGACGCTGAGCTCACGGTCGGCCTGCGCCACCCGGTCCCAGGCTGCGGTCAGGATCGGCCCCGGCAGCACCGCGTTGACCCGGACGTCCGGGCCGTACTCGACGGCGAGCTGTCCGCACAGCGACAGCAGTGCGCCCTTGCTCGCCGCGTACGCCGGATGGCCCGGGATGCCCCGGTACGCGTGGACGGAGGAGACGAGCACCACCGCCCCGCCGTGCTCACGCAGGTCCGGCAGGGCGGCCTTGACGCCGAGGAAGGCACCGGTGAGGTTGACCGAGAGCTGCCGCTCCCAGGAGGCGAGGCTGGTCTCGTGGGCCGGCGCCACCGCCACTGTGTACGCGTTGCTGACCAGGACGCCCACGGGCCCGAAGCCATGGGCGGCAGTGATCACCCGCTGCCAGTCGGCCTCGCTGGCGACGTCGGCGGCGACGAAGAGGGCCCGGGCCCCGTCCTTGCGCAGCCGCTCGGCCGCCTCCTCGCCGCGTTCGGCGGCGATGTCGACGAGGACGACGGCCGCGCCCTCCCCTGCGAGGCGTGCCGCGGTGGCCGCGCCGATGCCCGACGCGGCGCCCGTGACGACCGCGACGCGGTTGGTGAAGCGGGCGGCTGGGTTCATGGGGTGGATCTTCTCCTGTTCGAAAGGCCGGTGGGGTGCAGATTCTTCCGCTGTCGTCACTGACGGGCCAGAACGGTCAACTCCGCGTCGTGTTCGGCGGTCCAGGCGAACGGCAGCCCCGAGTGGAGCAGATACACGCCGCTGTACCGGGTGCCGGTGGCGTTGTCGGTGTAGACGGCGTCCGGCGCGAGGCCGCGCAGCCGCAGCCGGGCGGGCCGTCCGGGCACCAGGGGCGCGCCGTCCAGCGGCCCGGTGTTCCAGGCCGTCACCACCACGCGGCCACCGCCCGGTTCCTCGTACTGGACACCGCACGTCGGGTCGGCGGGGCTGCCCAGCAGATGGACCTCGCCGTGGTGGACGACCTCCCGGATCTCCTTGTACCGGGCGACCCACTGCGCGGCCTCGGCCCGCTGTTCCGGCGTCCAGTGACGGATGTCGGCGCCGATGCCGAGCACGCCCGCCATGGCGTTGACGAAGCGGAAGGCGAGCGAGCGCGGCCGGGGGTCGAAGACGCCGGGGGCGTCGGTGACCCAGGAGCTCATGGTGTGCGGAGCGTGCGCGTGGAGGTAGCCGTACTGGATGCGCAGCCGGTCCATGGGCGCGGTGTTGTCGCTGGGCCACACCACGTCGGTGCGGGCGATCGTGGCGTGCTCGACGCGGGCGCCGCCGCCCGCACAGCCCTCGACCGTGACATGGGGGTGGGCGGTGCGCAGATGGTCCAGGACGCGGAGGTAGCCGGCGACGTGCGCGGCATCGAGGTCCTGCCGCTCCGGGTCGCTGCCCGCCGGGTGGCCGGGGCGGCCGCGCTCGGTGGGCGGGCGGTTCATGTCCCACTTGAGGTAGCCGATGGCGTGGGAGCCGAGCAGCCGGTCGAGGGTGCCGATGACGAACTCCTGGACGTCCTCGCGGCCGAGGTCGAGCAGAAGCTGGTTGCGCACGAGCGTGGCGGGGCGGCCGTCGATCCGGTAGACCCACTCGGGGTGTTCGGCGTAGAGCTTCGAGCGCGGGCTGATGCCTTCGGGCTCGACCCACAGGCCGAAGTCCATGCCGAGGGCGCGCACGTCCTCGATGAACCGGTCGAATCCGCCAGGGAATTCGGCCGGGTCCGGGTCCCAGTCGCCGAGGCCACCGGTGTCGTCGGGACGCCCGGTGAACCAGCCGTCGTCGACGACGAAGAGTTCCGCGCCCAGCTCGGCGGCGACCTTGGCGAGCTCCAGCTGGCCTGCGGCGTCGACGTCGAAGCCGGTGGCCTCCCAGGAGTTGTAGAGGACCTTGTGGGGCCGGTCGATACGCTCGCCGGTCAGGTGCCGCTCATAGCGGTGCCAGACGCGGGCCAGGCCGTCGAGACCGTCCGGGCTGAAGGCGCAGGCCAGGCGAGGCGTGACGAGGGTGGTACCGGGCGCGAGGCGGACGGCGCCCTCGTTCGGTACCCGCCCGGCGCGGACCCGTACGGCGCCTCCGGGCTCGGCGTCGGCGGTGATCCGCCAGTTGCCGGACCACTCCAGGGCGATGCCGTAGGTGGGGGTGGCTCCCTCGGCAGGGGCGGCGGCGTCCTGGACGGCGAGCCAGGGGTGGTAGGCGTGGCCCGCCGAGCCCTGGGTGCTCTCCATCTCGAAGCGCCCGCGCTCCAGTTCCACGTCCTTGAGCTGGAACTCCTGCGACCACTGGCCGGCCAGGTACGTGAGCCGCGCGCCGCCCTGGACGGGCACGTTGACGCCCGCGGAGTCGAAGCGCTCCAGGCGCACCTCGTCCTCGCCCGTGCAGGTCAGCTCCGTCCAGCGCAGGACGACGTCGGTGCCGGGCACCGTCTCGTAGCAGAGCGCGGTGCTCAGCCCGAGGAGGTCGTCGGCGAACTCCAGGCGCAGCGCGTGCTCGCCGTCCTGGGTGGCGCCGGTGAACCGCCACCAGCTGCCGCGGTCGCCGCCGGGGCGGGAGGCGACAAGGTCGGCGCCGGTGAACGGCCGCAGCCCGTACGGGATGTACTCCGCCGGGGCGGCGTCTGTGGGGGTGATGAAGTGGGTGCGGCGCGACCAGTCCAAGGGCGACGGCCCGTCCTCGGCGCCGTGCGGCCCCCAGGCGGCAAGCTCGGCCCAGCGTCCGTCGCCGCCGCGGGTGACGGCATAGGTGGTGGTGTCGGTACGCAGCAGCCACCGGTCGTGCGCGGTCACTTCACGGCTCCGAGGTTCAGTCCGGCCACGAAGTGGCGCTGGAAGCGGAGGAAGACGGCCACCGTCGGGGCGGCGGCGATCACCGAGCCGGCCGCGATCACGTTCCACATGGACACGTACTGGCCCTGCAGTCCGATCAGCGAGGCGGTGATGGGCATCTGGCTGTCGGTGCGCAGCACCGTGATGGCCCACAGCAGGTCGTTGAAGATCCAGGTGAACGACAGCGCGGTCAGCGCGGCCAGTGCCGGGCGGGCCAGCGGCAGGATGATCCGCCAGTAGATCTGCCACGGGCCCG
This sequence comes from Streptomyces sp. CA-106110, assembly GCF_050936285.1. Lineage (NCBI taxonomy): Bacteria > Bacillati > Actinomycetota > Actinomycetes > Kitasatosporales > Streptomycetaceae > Streptomyces > Streptomyces sp. CA-106110. The sequence continues at coordinate 966,108 of NZ_JBNJNB010000001.1, forward strand.
CCCCGTCGATGACGGCGGCCTGCTGGATCTCGTTGGGGATCGCCCGCATGAAGCCGTGCAGGACGAAGACGTAGAAGCCGACGCCGAAGCCGACCTGCACGCCGATCAGGGCGTACAAATGGTCGTAGATGCCGAGCGCTTCGCTGACTTTGGCGACCGGGATCAGCAGGATCTGCGGGGGCAGCAGGTTGCCGCCGAGCATGAGCAGCAGCAGGCCGCGCCGGAAGGGCAGCTCGTAGCGGCTGAGCGCGAAGGCGGCCATGGAGGCGAGGCCGAGCGAGAGCAGCACGGTGGGGATGGTGACCACCAGGCTGTTGATGAGGGCGCGCTGCTGGCCGCCGTCCACCCACGCCTGGCGGAAGCTGTCGAAGGTGAACGAGTGCGGCCAGCTGCCGACGCCATGCGCGGCGATGTCGTCGAAGGTCCGGGTGCTGGTGACCAGTACGAGGGCGATCGGCAGCAGCCACAGCGCGGACAGCAGGCTCGCGGTGAGGTGGAAGCCGGCGGTGCGCAGCTTGCGGCCGTCCAGGACGGGGCGGCGGGGCGACGCGAGTTCGGCGGGGCCGGCCTGCCCCTCGATGTCCTCGGTGTGCCTGGTGGCGTGGGTGGCGGTCATCAGTCGGCCTCCCGGAAGGCGCGCACGAGGTAGCTCACGATGACGCCGAAGGCCAGCACGAAGATGACGACGGCGAGCGCGGAGCCGTATCCCAGGCGCAGGGACTGGAACGCGGTGGAGTACATATAGGTGCTCAGCAGTTCGGAGGAGTGGTAGGGGCCGCCGCGGGTGAGCGCCCACACCACATCGAACGAGCGCAGCGAGTCGATGATGATGACCGACAGGACCACCGCGTTGACGCTGCGAAGCTGCGGCAGTGTGACGTACCGGAACTGCTGCCAGCGAGTGGCGCCGTCGACCTTGGCCGCCTCGTAGAGGACGGGGTCGATGCCCTTGAGGCCGGCCAGGTACAGCACCATCACATAGCCGACCTGGCGCCACAGTGCGGGCACGATCACCGCGTAGAAGGCGGTGTCCTGGTCGGCGAGCCAGGCGTGCTTCCAGCCGCCGAGACCGATGGCCTCCAGCATGTTGTTGATCATGCCGTCCGGCTGGTACATGGCCTGCCACACCAGCGCGGTCGCCACCAGCGAGAAGACCACTGGCAGGAAGAGCGCCGCCCGGTAGAACCCGATGCCGCGCCGCTCCTTCTGGAGCAGCATCGCGGCACCGAGCCCGAGGGCGGCGGAGAGCCCGCCGAAGAGCAGCAGCCATAGCACCGTGTTGATCGCGGCGGTGCGGAAGACCGAGTCGTGCACCATCTCGCTGTAGTTGCCGAGGCCGACGAACTTCGCGGACCCCAGGCCGTCCCAGGACGTCAGGGAGAGGTAGAAGCCCTGGAGGGCCGGCCAGAAGACCCAGAACGCCTCGGCGAGCAGCGGGATGAGGACGAAGGCCAGGACCACCGGGGGCACCCGAGTGGCCCTGGACCGTCGTGTGGAGCCGATCAGCGCCATTGTCACTGGCTCCAGATCTTCTGTGCGCTGCGCTGCCACGTGGTGAGGATGGAGCCGATCTCCTTGGGCTTCGCCAGGTAGTGCACCAGCGCCGTGTCGGCGGTCGGCTGGAGGGCGTCGCTGGAGTCGCGGTTGAAGAACTGGGTGATCTCCGCGGCGCTCTCGACGAGCTTGCGGCCCTTGGCGACCAGCGGGGTGCCGGCGTCCTTGGCGTCGGGGTGGGTGGGCAGCACGGTGCCCGAGGAGCTCTTGATGTACAGCTCCTGCGACTCAGCGGTGGCCAGGTAGCGCAGCAACTCCTTGACGCCGTCGGCGCGCTTGCTGCGAGCGCTGGCGAAGTAGCCGTCGGTGGGCGCCTCTTCGGCGACCGGCACCTTCGGGTCGATGAAGGGGAACTGGAAGAAGTCCAGGTCGCCCAGGGCGTCCTTGGGCGCGGCGTCGGCGAAGAAGGTGCCGATGAGCATCATGCCGGTGCGGCCTTGGAGGAGGGCGGTGGTGGCGTCCTGGAAGGGGATCGCCGTGCCGTTGGGGTCGAAGTACGGGCGGGCCTCGTCCCACTTGTCGAAGACCTTGCGGACCTCGGGGCCGTCGAAACGGTGCTTCCCCGCGAGGAGTTCGCGGTGGAACGTGGCACCGTTGACGCGGATGTTGAGGTAGTCGAACCATGCCGAGGCGACCCACGGGGTGTCGCCGCCGGCGCCGAGGCCGATCGGGGCGACGCCCTTGCTCTTGAGCTTGTCGCACAGGCCGAGGAACTCGTCCCAGGTCTTGGGCTCCTGGACGCCCCACTTGGCGAAGTTGGACTTCCGGTAGAACATGCCCCACCAGTAGTAGCTGGTGGGCACGAAGACCTTCTTGCCGCTGGAGGCCGAGGTGCACAGCTTCTTCAACGCGTCGGAGTAGCCGGAGAGCTCGGGCTTCGTCCAGATGTCGTCGAGGTTGAGGAGCAGGTCCTTCTTGGCGTACGACTCGGCGACGGAACCGGGGTACCAGGTGTAGACGTCCGGCGGGTTGGCCGACGTGAGGTAGGTCGGCAGCTGTGTGCGGAAGGTCTCCGACGCGACGGTGTTGAGCTGCGCCTTGGTGTCGCCGCGCTTGTCGAAGGCGGCGACGATCTGCTGCATCGCGGTCTTGGCCTGCGGGGAGGAGAGGTTGGACTGCAGGGTCACGGGACCGCCGGACTTGCCTCCGGAGGAGGACGAGCTGTTGGTGACGCAGCTGCTGAGCAGCGCGCCGGCGCCGACTGCGCCCGTTCCTATGAGGAATCGGCGGCGGGTGGCGGTGAAGTCGGTCATCTGTCTACTCCCTAGGTGCCCACGGGACGGAGCTTGAGGCCCCCTGACGGCCCGGCTCCGGGCGCGGCAGGCACAGCCTGTCGCAGGGGTCAGGGCGCCGTCAAGATTAATTAGTAATTTATTTTCCGGAGGTGAGCCTCAGGGCCGGGAAGACCCTGAGGCACACCTGTTGCTGCTGGGTGATGCCGGGTGACGCGGTGGTGCGGTGGTGCGGATCGACGCGGGTCGAACCAGGTGGAGCGGGGTCGGCGCGCGAAGCTCAGAGTTCGGTCTGGTGGACGCGGCCGTCCACTCCGCGGAAGGCGGCCAGCACGCCACCTTCCGGCCCGGCCACGGCCCCGAGCGCGCCGTCGAAGGCACCGCTGACGAAGTCGTTGTCCTTGCTCCAGCCGGCCCAGTCGCCGGACGCGGTCCAGCTGCGCATCCACAGCGTGTAGTCACCGGCACGGGCATACAGGTGCACCGTGTCGCCGGACGCCACCAGCGTCGGGCTGCCACTGATCGTGCCGCCGAGAGCCGTCCAGTCGGACCAGGCGCCGGAGGCGTCGCGGGTCCGCGTCCAGACCGAGTCGTCCGGGGTGCGAACGGCCACGTGCAGCCGGCCCGCGTCGTCCACGACGCCCGACGGACGGCCGTAGAACGCCTTGTCCTGCGGGGCGCCCTGCGAGGTCCAGCCGGAGGCCGGGCCGCGCGACCACAGCTTGCCGTCCGCGCCGCGGGCGAAGACCGTCCAGTCGTCCGGACCCGCGAAGGCGACGGTCGGCGCGTCCGTCAGCGTGCCGCCCAGGTTCTCCCAGCGACCCCAGTGCCCGTTCGCATACACCCGCCGGTAGGCGGTGTCGTCGGTGCCGCGCACAAAGACGTCGATCCGTCCGCCGGCCGAGGCGTGCGCGGCGGGCTGGCCGAGGATGCGGCCGTGCGTCGGGCCGCCCAGGTCGGTGGTCTGGGCCTTGGACCAGTCACCGCCGCGCGCGGTCTGTGCGCGCAGGGACCCGTCCGTGCCACGGGTGAAGACGGTCAGGTCGTCGCCGTCGCGCACCAGCGCCGGGCTCGCCGAGGAACGGCCGGGCAGCTGCGCACCCGGGGCGTCGTCGGTGCCGGTCAGCTTGAGGAACGCGGTGCCGTGTGCGGGGACGCGCACCGTGTACGAGCCGGTGAAGGTACCGCGCGAGGTACGGGCCCGCAGGTCGCGGACGGCGACCTTGCCCGCAAGACCGGCGTCGGCGAAGTTCACCGTGCGGTCCTGCGCCTGGTCGGAGCGGTTGAGCAGGACGACCGCCCGCTTGCCCGCGCCCTGGAGCACCTTGCTGTAGACGTCGCCGACGGAGTCGGTGGCCACGCGGGCGCCCTGGATGCCCAGCGGGTCCTGGTCAACGGCGAGGATCTCGGGGTTGCGCAGCGTGTCGAGCATCGACTGCGGCAGTGTGCGCGGATCACTGCCGATGACCAGCGGCGAGGCCATCTCGGCCCACATCACGAACTGCGTGGTGGACTCCTCCTCGTTGAGCTCGTAGCCGCCTTCGGCGAGCTTGCGCATCGGGATGAGGTAGTCCGGGTCGTTCCAGTGCCCGGGGCCCTGCGCTTCGGGGTGCCAGGCGTTGGCGTCCATGCTGCGCAGGATGTTCGGCCACTCCCCCGCGGTCGGGTTGCCCCAGGCGAGGTCGGTGCCGGTGCGCCAGGAGTCGGCGATCGTCGGGCCGTAGACGAAGGTGTTGTGCGCGTCCTGCTCGGGGGTGTGCGGCATGCCCCAGTCGTCGGTGAGCGGGTTGCACAGGTTGAGCAGCATCTTCCGGCCGGACTTGGCGACGGCGGCGCTGAACTCCTTGAAGGCCGGGCCCGGGTCGATCCCCGCACCGATGCCGCAGAGGAAGTCGACCTTGATGGCGTCGACCTTCCAGCCGGCGAACTGGCGGGCGTCCTGCTCGTAGTGGCCGCGGCTGCCGAGGCCGCACCAATGGCCGCCGTCGTACTCACCCGCGTCGGTGTAGATGCCCGCCTTGAGGCCGCGGTTGTGAAGGTACGTCACCAGGGCGGGGATGCCGGAGGGGAAGCGCGTGGGGTTGGCCACGAGCCGGCCCGTCTCCGGGTCACGCGGCTGGTCCGCCTGCCAACCGCCGTCCAGCCAGACGATGTTGTAGCCGCTGTCGCGCAGCCCGCTGCTGACGAGGTAGTCGGCGACCTTCTTGACCTGGTCCTCGGTCGGGGCGCCGAGCCCGTAGTAGGTGTTCCATCCCATGTACGGCGTGGGTGCGAGGCCGCTGTCGTAGTACTGCGGCGCGCCTTGGTCGTCCGCGGCATGTGCCGCCGGAACCGCCGACCCGACCAGCACCGCGGCGCCGAGCACCGCCGCGGTCCGCCGCACACGCGCCATCTCTGCACGATGCGAAGCCACTGAAGTCTCCCGATAGTTGGGGGTACGGGGCACCGCACTCCGGTCGTACCGGGCGCCGGTGCCACGGCCGAAACTGTGCCCAGGCCCCTGAAGCCTGTCAATATTAATTGCTAATTAACTTAAAAACGGGATCGCGCAGTGATGCAGCCACTGCTCCCTGGGCGGTCTCGATGGGTACGGCGATGTCCCAGCCCCGGCACCGGACGGCCTCGAACCGCCGCGTGCGGCAACGGTTCGCCGGCGTACGGCGCCTGCGGCCGCACCGCAACGGGGTGCTGTCCGGCGGCCGTACCCGTTGCGCCGGCGGGTCACCGGCGCGCTGCCGGAGGCGGAGCCAGGGCGTCGCCAATGGAGAGGGACCGCCCGGTCTGCCCGCACTCAGGCAGAAGCCGGAGCGGTCGAGATCACTCTCGGAGCCGGTGGAGCTGCACGAGCCCACCGCGATTGCGCCCGGCCGCCGGAGTGGCGAAGTACTGAAGCGTGTAGAGGTTGTCGCCGCTCTCGGCATGGTCATAGCCGGAGTGACAGGCGATCGCGATGAAGGGGGGACTCATGAAGGTTCTCCTCCTGGCAGTGGGGTGACCGACTCCCTCTGGGAGCGGGATGGCGACGATCACCCGGCATGGCGGCTCGGAATCGACCTGCATCTACCAGGACCGGACGACCTTGCCCTCTGTGACGGCGAAGGGGGTGGCCTGTGAGAATGAGCACCTCATACGCCATGGGCAGGCCCCGCGGCGGCACAGCCGCCACGTTCGGCCGACGGCGAGGGCCTGCCGCTCGCGATGACCGCCACCCGGGCGATGTGCAGGCCCGAGGCCGCACCTGAGCTGGTGAAGGCGTTCCTGGCCGACCCGGGCCGCACCCCCGCCCGTCAAGCACTCTCGGCAAGTGACAGACCGTCACCACACTTGGTGGGGTCATCCGCCGTCGCACTCGTCCTCATCACGTGGCTCTCTCTGGGAAGAAACGCACTGATTCAGGACAACCCGGTCGTGCTGACTGTATGACGGCGGCGCGCAGGCGGCGGGTGTCGCAGTTGGAACATGTCGCAGTTGCGACACCCGAGGTCAGTGACAGGTTGAGCATCATCAACGGATGCTTTCGCACAGCTTTTGCCCCTCCAGCTGTACGAGAGGTGTCTCACTGATGTCTAGAATCCGCCCAACGGCGGCTATATCGACGGGATTGTTGCTGGTCGCCGGAGCTGTGCCAGCCGTATTCGCGGGGCAGTCGGCAGCCGCCGGGACCCCCGCTCATCCCGCTGCCGTGCCGGGGGCCACCTCCGCGACCGTGCGACTGGTGACCGGTGACCGGGTGACCGTGACCACACTGCCCGGGGGACGGCACACCGCGTCGGTGCAGCCCGGACCCGGGCGCGAGCACATCCCCTTCCAGACGCTGGAAGGGAGCGACAAGCAGCTGATCGTGATGCCGTTCGACGCCCAGGCGCTGGTGTCGGCCGGCACCCTGGACCGGCGGCTGTTCAATGTGACGGCACTGATCGCCGAGGGCTACGACGAGGCGCACACCTCCGCCCTGCCGTTGATCGTCTCCTCTCAGCCGGAACCGTCACGGGAGGGGGCCCGGGTCACCGCACAGGCAGCGAAGACAGCCTCGGCCACTGCCGACCGGCTGGTGGCGCTCAACACGGCCGCGACGCCCTCCCGCCGACTGGACAGCATCCACGCGCGGTCGGTGCGGGTCTCCGGCCACGACCTGGGGAAGTTCTGGAAGACGCTCAACCCCAGTGGAGCGTCGGACACCGCCCGCACCACGGTCACCCCGCGCATCTCGCTGGACGGCAAGGTCAAGGCCCTGCTGGACCGGAGCACCGCGCAGATCAACGCCCCCACCGCCTGGAAGGCCGGCTACGAAGGCCAGGGCGTCAAGGTGGCCGTGCTGGACACCGGTGTCGACGCCCATCACCCCGACCTCGCCGGCCGCATCGCGGAGGCCAAGGACTTCTCCGGCAGCGGGAACACCGACGACCACTTCGGCCACGGCACGCACGTCGCCTCGATCGTCGGCGGCACCGGCGCCGCGTCCAACGGCACCCGACGCGGTGTCGCGCCCAAGGCCGACCTGCTGATCGGCAAGGTGCTGGACGACAACGGCTACGGCGACGAGTCCGGCATCATCGCCGGCATGGAGTGGGCGACCGCCGAGCACGCCAAAGTCGTCAACATGAGCCTCGGTGCGGACGAGCAGACCGACGGCACCGACCCGCTCAGCCAGGCCGTCGACAACCTGACCGCCTCCACCGGCACGCTCTTCGTCGTCGCGGCGGGCAACTCGGGCCCGGGCCAGTACACCGTCGGCACACCGGGCGCAGCCGATGCCGCGCTGACCGTGGGCGCCGTCGACCGCGACGACTCCCTGGCCTCCTTCTCCAGCCGTGGCCCGCGCTTCGGCGACGCCGCGGTCAAGCCCGACGTGACCGCCCCCGGCGTGGGCATCGTCGCCGCCCGCGCGGCCGGCACCACCCTGGGCGACCCGATCGACGCCAACTACGTGGCGCTGTCCGGGACCTCCATGGCCACCCCGCACGTCGCCGGCGCCGCCGCGCTGCTGGCCCAGCAGCACCCGGACTGGAGCGCCCAGCAGCTCAAGGACACCCTGATCAGCACCGCGCACACGGTGCCGGGCACCAAGGTGACCGAGCAGGGCGGCGGCCGCATCGACGTGGCCGCGGCCATGGGCCCGGTCACGGCCACCGGCTCGGTCACCCTCGCCCCGCTGACCACCGGTGGCACGCAGGGGCAGCCGCAGGCGACCACCCTTCACTACACCAACACCAGCGATCACCCGCTCACCCTCTCCCTGGCCGCCAACCTGGCCACCGAGACCGGGCACGCGATCCCCGACGGGGTGGTCAGCCTCGACTCCAGCACCGTGCAACTGGCCCCCGGTGCCACCGCCGACGTGCCGCTGCACACCGACGCGGCCCACGCAGTCCGCGGCAAGTTCTACGGATACATCACCGCGAAGTCCGCCGACGGCACCGTGCTCGCCCACACCACCGTCTCCCTCGTGGTGCACGCCCCCCAGCACCGGCTGACCGTGGTCTACCGCGACCGCAACGGCAAGGTCGTGCCTGGCTCGCTGCCGACCATCTGGGGCCCCGACGGGTTCGTGGACTACACGGACCGCGACGCGGGAGTCGCCGTCGTGGAAGAGGGCACGTACAACGTCAACACCGGTTTCTACGACCGGACCGATGACGGCGAAGAGGTCGGCCAGATCGTCGACCCCGAGGTGAAGGTCACCAAGGACATGACGGTGACCCTGGACGCCTCAAAGGCCACCGAGGTGAAGATCCGCACGCCGCGCCCCGCCGAGCAGCACGGCGTTCTCAGCACCAACTTCTACCGTCAGATCGACGGTCAGAGCCTGCTCCAGGGCTCCATGTTCTTCGACACCGTCAAGCGGCTCTATGTCAGCCCCACGGCTCCGGTCACCGACGGTTCCTTCGAGTTCTCCTCGCGCTGGCAGATGACGGCCCCCCAACTGCGGGCCAAGGTCGCGGGCAGCGCGCAGCAGTTCGCGCCGTACTACCAGGCGACCTCCCCGGTCTTCGGGGACCAGGGCGCGCGGCTGACCGCTGTGGCCGCCGGCCTGGCGGCGGCGCCCGACTTCCGCGGGGCGCGCGGCAAGCTGGCCGTCGTACGGGACGACAACTCCACCTGGTTCGACCGACGGGCTCTCGCGCAGACCGCGGCGGCCGCGGGAGCCAAGGCGGTGCTTCTGGTGCAGCCCGAGGGCTTCTCCGACTGGACCCGGTGGCAGCCCAACGGTGACCGGATGGCCCTGCCCACCATGCAGACCTCCTTCAAGATCGGGACGGCTCTGCTGGACCGCATGGCGAAGGGCGCCACGACGGTGGAGTTCTCCGGCACGGTCCGCAGCCCGTACCTGTACGACGTGATGCAGGTCTCGAAGGGCTCCATTCCCAAGCAGGTGGTCTACACCGTCTCGGACCGGAACAGCGCGGAGGTCCACAGCACCTACACCCGCACCGGTGCAACGGACTGGGAGAGCGAGCAGCGTTTCGCGTGGCGGCCGTTCCAGGACACCGCGTGGGACCAGTACAGCCGCTACGTTCCGGTGGGACAGGAACGCGTCGAGTACGTGAGCACCGGAGACACGCAGTGGCAGCACGTAGTGCACCACAACGTCGTCTTCGACCCCGACCTCCCGCTCGGGGCCGGCATGCACGACGCGCCGCACACCTACCAGCCCGGCCAGAGCGCCACGGAGCGGTGGTTCGGAGCAGTGGTCCGCCCGTCGATCCCGCACGGTAAGGGCCTGCCATCGGTGCGCAACGGCGACACCCTGTCGGTCTACGTTCCGGAATTCAACGACTCCGGTGCCGACCACTGGTCGTTCGCGGAGAGCGACCCCTTCGGCGGAATCGGCGGAATCGGCGGCGGCGCCGGCACGGCTTCCGTCGACGACACGGCCAAGGCGGAGCTGTACCGCAACGGTGAGCAGATCGCCACGTCCGACAACGGTGCGTGGGGCAACTTCGAGGTGCCCGCGGGCGACGCCGAGTACCGACTGGACCTGACGACCGCCCGCACCTCGGACGACTGGCGCTTCGGCACCGGCACGCACACGTCGTGGACGTTCCACTCGGACACCGCGGCCGACACGACCCTGCTGCCGCTGCTCCAGGTCGACTACAACGTACCGGTCGACGCACAGAACGCGGTCGGCCCGGCGCGCACGCACGCCCTCGGCCTGACCGTCCGCATGCAGGACGGCATGACAACGCCCCGCGGGGTGACGCTCAAGGTCGAGGCGTCGTACGACGACGGGAAGAGCTGGACCACCGCGCGCACCGCGCGGCACGGCGGTGACGGGCAGTTCACCTCCACCGTGACGCGCCCGTCGAGCGTGCACGGCGACGCCTACGTGACGCTGCGGGTCACCGCCACGGACGCCGCCGGCAACAGCGTCCAGCAGACCGTGAACCGCGCCTACCTGCACCACGGGACCGCATGAGCCGCCGAGATCGCTGACGCGGACTGACACGGCTTAGCCACGGCGGGTGCCAGGGCCCTTGAGGCCTTGGCACCCGCCGTGCCATGCGGCCCGGCCGAAGGGCTTGGCCTCACCAGGCAGAGAGTCGGTCCGTTCGTCGGACTACCACCCGAACTCGGGCGTCGACCTGTGCCGCCAACCAAGCGACCCGCTCATCGTCCCCTGGGCGTGTATGAACGAAGACAGTGTGCTCGGCTGCCCACTCTTCACAGTGGATGTCGTGGCTGTTGCACGCGATCTGCAACTCAGCGTACTTGTACTCCTCTGCCAACCCGAGGTCAGGCACCGAAGGCCACCTCAGGTTGTGCCAGAGGACATAACACCGGGTGATGTCCGCCCAGGTCCCCAGAGCCTCGCGCACTTGCGCGAAGGTCCCGGCGCCCAGGCACACGCGCGCCGGCAAGCCGGCACCGTCCGTTCCGTACGACGTGACGTCCACTCCCGGGAAGGCGTCAGTCAAACGCCGCAGGTCATCATCGTTGCGCGCCCAGGCATCCAGGTAGCAGCCGCTCGGCTCGTACCAGGACGCGACCGACAGCAACCGCTGCGCGAGGCTCAACGCCTCAGCCAAGTCCGCAGTCCGCAACACGGGCCACGCACGTGTGTTCCCCATGTCGGTATCCTGCCAGAGCGATCTTGCTTCGGGCACGCGCAGCCACGCCTGCCCTTCGGCGCCGGCGAGCACCGACTCTGACCGGGCCCCGTGAAAGCCGCAGAGCGACAGGGAATGTCTTCTCGCCGTTGTTGTGCCACTGGCAGAGCGGCTCCAGGTTGTCCAGCCCTGTCTCTTCTTCCGTGCCGCGCGAGGCAGACGGCGCAGGGCGCGTCACAGATACGGGCCCTGCCCTGTCTTCACTACGACGCAAGTCGTGTGAACCCGGAATCGACGAACGCGGTCACCGCCGAACGAGAGGTCCGTACACCGGCCCAAAGGCGGTGGGCGATGCGAGATCGTTCGTTCCGGGGCAGCCCTACGGAGGTGCAGCACAGTGTCGGAGAGCGACTCAGTGGACAGGACTGCCGAGCAGGAGAGCCCGGCGACGTTCGGGCCCAGGTTGGTGCAGAACACCAACCCGCCCTTCATCCCCGAGGGTGCTGCGCGGATGACCTTCCTCGTCGAACGGCTTCCCGGTCACCCCGGAATTCCTCCGCACCGCCGCTCGGGGCCGTGTTTCGGCTACCACGAACTGGTGAAGCGGGCCCACCCGCGCGCCCCGCAGGCTGACCCGCCATTTCGGCACGGGAAGGCTGACAACGGCTGACACAATGACCGCACACTCCGGAGACCGCGCCTCCCGATCGAGCTCCGCTCCCGGCGCTGCTCATCGCCTCGACGCCAGCTTGCGTCACGAGCAGCTGGTGTTCGCCAGGATGCGCACGTCGCAGGACCGGTTCGCCGACGCGATCACCGCCCTCGCGGGCACGATGGGGTTCGTCTACGTCCATGCCGTCTGGTTTGCGGTGTGGATCGCTCTCAACCTCGGGCTGTTCGGCTCGTCAGCGGTCTTCGACCCCTATCCGTTCGGGCTCCTCACCACGATCGTGAGCCTGGAGGCCATCTTCCTGTCCACGTTCGTGATGGTGAGCCAGAATCGGCAAGCCGTACGAGAGAAGGTGCGGGCCGATCTGGATTTCGAGACCAATCTTCGCGCCGAAGTCTGGGCGGTGCACACGGGCAAGGCACTCGGCCTGAATCCGGAGGAGATCGAGCGTCACGTCCAGGAGATCATCCAGCAGAGCAAGAGTGCGTTGGACCCGGGGTCCGGGGTACAGCCGGTGGACCCAGAGGCCCTGTGAACGTTGCCTGGAGACCGGCTGCGCCGACGACGCGCCGGGGCGGCTTCATGCGGGCCCGGAGCCGACGCACTCACTGCCCTGATCGCTCACACCACTCAGGGAAAGGCCATCGGCCACGGCCACCGGGGCACGGCCTGGCGGGGGCGGATGCGCATCTGTAACGACCGCGCGGGCGACAACGGACCCGCCGCGGAGGCCTCCCTGAGTCCGGCCGATGGGCAGGACCAGCCCCGGGCATACGTACAGCTGCGCCAGGACGGCGGCAGCAACTCGACCGACAGCGACCTGGGTTGAGTGCGGGTCACCAGCTGACACGGCACTGTGAGAATGCCCTCACAGCACGCTGAGATACGCGCAAACTTTTCCGCGCCGGCGTGCATCGGACAGGGAGGACCGGGCGCACGGCGCCGTTCACACACGCTCGTCTCGAGCGGCAAGTTCCAAGGAGCAAACAGACATGGCGACCTTCCGGCGCGGCACGGCGAGCCCGGACCCCGACAGCACAGCCACCTTCCTGACGGCACGACGCGTGGTGTCAGCGCTCGGTGCGGTAGCTGCCCTGAGCCTGCTCACTGCCTGCAACGACGGCCAAGGCACCGCCGGCGCTCCGCAGACGGCGTCCGGAACGGCCCAGCCGGCCTCCGGCGACAACTCGAGCGCCGCCGACAGCACAACGAACACGGGCGGCACCTCCGCCGACACCGGTTCGCCGCAGGGCTCCGGCAGCACACCCGCCTCTGGAGGCGGCGCCGCGAGCACTCGCTGCAACACGTCCGAACTGCGCGGGCACGTCGGCGAGAACAACCCGGGCGCAGGGCAGGAGAACTTCCCCCTCGTCGTGACCAACTTCTCCGCACGCACCTGCACCATCGACGGCTACCCGGGCGCCGCCTTCGTGGACGCCTCCGGTAAGCAGCTGGGACCGGACCCCAAGCGCGGCTCCGGAAGCCTCACGAAGATCACGCTGTCGCCGGGCAAGAGCGCCTGGGCGGGGCTGAGCTTCGGCAACCCCGAGGTCAGTGGCGCCAGCACGGCCACGCCCACGGGGATCCTGATCACCCCGCCGGACGAGAAGGACTCCCTGAAGGTGGACTGGACAGGCGGCCCGGTGCCCGTATCGTCCGCCGCAAAGCTGACGGCCTTCCAGGCGGGCACCGGCGACTGACCCACCCCGCTCCACACCCCGCTGCCGCAGAGCAACCGCCGACCGCTCTGCGGCAGCGGGGTTTGTCATGGAACAGGACGTCTGACAAACCGTGGGCGGACAGCATGAGGGAGCCGGGCCGAACAGGGGACCGAACGAGACAGCCACACCGCGCGAATGGTCTGAGCGGGGCAGGGCGGGACGGGGACGCTCAAACCCAGTTGCGTCGAGCTGCCGCGACACCAGCGCCGAACCGGTTGGTGGTCCCCAACTCTGTGTAGAGGTCTTGGATCCGCCGCCGCAGCGTCCGCGTCGAAACCCCGAACTGGCGGGCGATGGCCTCGTCTTTGACCCCAGCGGCGAAGAGCGCGAGCAGGCTCCGCTCCCCGTCACTGGGCTCCCGCTCCTGGTCGCCTTGGCCGGACGGGCCTGGTGACGGCAACGATTCGGAGTCGGGGCCACCATTCAGTGCGGGCGCGGTGGCCCAGTAACGTTCGAACAGCTCGGTCAATGCCTCCAGCAAGGGAGGCGCTTCGGTGTAGAGGCACTCGGTGCTGTCAGCGTCCAGGCTCAACGAGACCATCGCCGCCGACCGGTCCGCCATCGCCAATTTGATCGGCAGCGTCGGTGCGACCCTGGCTTCTTCCCCACGCGACACGAGACTGCCCAACCCCTGCCAGCCACCTTCAGCATCGAAACTGGCGGCTGCGTAGACGACACGCACCCGCACCCCGCGCCGGACAGCCGCCTCGTCGAGTGGTCCGTTCGGAGCCAGCAGGAAGGGAGGGCGGTCCAGAGCGCAGAGCTCGGATCGGGCAGCCTGTTTGAGTCGGTAGTAGTAGTCACCGACCACCTCCGGGCCGTTGATCGTCCTGGTGGCAGGTTCGGTCGTACTGGCCCGTCTGGCGTCGTCGAAGATCGCGCCGAGCGATCCCGCCGCGTCCCGTACGGCAGCCAGTTGACGCTCGCGTGACTCCACCAGTGCTTGCAGCGCGTGACGGGGATCCACGGTGAGGAACTCCCCTGAGGATCGACGGCTGACCAATCCGGAGTGGTGCAGACGTTCGAGCAACGCCAACGCCTGCTCCCACGCCAGTCCGCATGCCGCCACAACGTTGTCGACAGTCCCACCACCGCGTGTCAGTAGGTGGCGATAGACAGCCTCCGCCTCCGCATCGAGGCCGACCAAGGCCAAGGAGGCATCGTTTTCCATCGCTGCTCTCCGCTTCTGGCCTTTGCCGTGTGACATCGATCAGGAAATGACAAGCAGGGGCGGCGGCCAAAGGAACCAGCCCGGTTGTCGGCTGCCAGTTCAGGTCGCTCGATCTGCTGCCGTCGCGTCGCCGCACAGAACGACATCGTCGATCGGTTCGACGGACCTGACGATCGGTACAAGAAGGTCAAGAATATGACGCCGGGCTTCGGGCACGCGGGCCGGGCGTCCGGAGCATCATGACCGCTCGCGGCGTTGAGCCGGCACGACTGCCGGGGCGGCACCGGACCTGCCCGTGTGACCATTCGTCACCACGCGCAATCGAATCACACGTTGTCATCGCCCGCGGGTGCTGCCTCGGGCGGAACATACCGATGCGGCATATCCGGGCCACCCTGCGCAAGGTAGCGGCCCTGCTCACACGTGGGATTTCTTGGGGATCTGCCACCTTCTCACACCGTGCAGGATGTCCCACTTAGAGGTCCATTGTGCCGAATTGAAAGAATGCCACTTGGTGACATGGCACAGAAGTGCCAATGAGCTGTCTTTACAGTGATGCGAACGGATGGCTGACTGCGGAGATCTCCTGCACATCTAGTCCGTGAGGTTCCCTTGCCCATGCCTCCGTCCCGCAGACGCGGGTTGACAGCCGCCGTCGCAGCACTGGTGGTGCTGACGACCGCCGGTCCTGCCACCTCGGCCGACGCCGCTCCGACGTCCCCGTCCCCCAGAGCAACCGTCACCCCGGGTCCGGCCTTCACGCGTACCGTCACGCTGATCACAGGCGACAAGGCCACGGTGACCGCCCATGGCAGCAGGCGCTCGGTCACGTCGGTGACCGATCCCCAGGGCAGGACCGGTGGCGCGCACGTCATGACGGTCGGCGACGACATCTATGTGTATCCCGACGCGGCGCTGCCCTACATCGCGTCCGGGGCGCTGGACGAGCACCTGTTCAACGTCACCGAGCTGCTCGCGGACGGCTACGACGACGCGCGCAGCGACCACCTGCCACTGATCGTCACCTACACCGACGCCGCCGCCCGCTCCCGCAACGCAAAGGCCCCGGAGGGGGCGAGCAGGACCCGGATACTCAGCAGCATCCAGGGTGCCGCGATATCCGCCGACCACGCACAGGCGGCGGACTTCTGGTCCTCCCTCACCGGCACCCCGACGGGCTCAGCGGGGGCGCGTACGGCCGGGGCGGCGTCGCCGTCCGGACGGCTGACCGAAGGGATCGCCAAGGTGTGGCTGGACGGCAAGGCCAAGGCCACGCTGTCCGACACCACCGCGCAGATCGGCGCCCCGGAGGTCTGGGCGGGCGGGGACACCGGGCAGGGCGTGGACGTCGCCGTCCTGGACACCGGCATCGACGGCGCGCACCCCGACTTCGCCGGCCGTATCGCGGCGACGCAGAGCTTCGTGCCCGACGAGGACGTCACCGACCGGCACGGCCACGGCACCCACGTCGCCTCTACCGTCGCCGGCACCGGCGCCGCGTCCGGCGGTACGGAGAAGGGTGTCGCGCCCGGTGCCTCGCTGCACATCGGCAAGGTCCTGGACAACCTCGGCAACGGCCAGGACTCCTGGATCCTGGCCGGCATGGAGTGGGCCGCCCGCGACCAGCACGCCAAAATCGTCAGCATGAGCCTGGGCGGCGCACCCACCGACGGCACCGACCCCCTCAGCCAGGCGGTGAACCGGCTCAGCGAGGAGACCGGGGCGCTGTTCGTCATCGCGGCCGGCAACTCCGGCCCAGCGCCCTACAGCGTGAGCGCCCCCGGGGCGGCGGACGCCGCGCTGACCGTCGGCGCGGTGCACGGCCCGGGCAAGGGCGTGGACCAGCTGGCGAGCTTCTCCAGCCGCGGTCCCCGCGTGGGCGACAACGCCATCAAACCCGATCTGACCGCCCCGGGTGTGGACGTGCTGGCGGCGCGCTCGCAGTACGCGCCGGAGGGCGAGGGCGCCTACCAGACGATGAGCGGCACCTCCATGGCGACGCCCCACGTCGCGGGCGCCGCGGCCCTGCTGGCCGCCAAACACCCGGACTGGACGGGGCAGCAGCTCAAGGACGCGCTGGTCAGCACCACCTCGAGCACCCAGCGGTTCAGCCCCTATCAGGCCGGCAGCGGGCGGCTGAACGTCGCCGCCGCGGTGAAGGCCACGCTGGTCGCCTCCGGGAACGCGTTCGCACAGGCCCACTACCCGTACACGCCGGGTCAGAGTGTCCGCAAGGACGTCACCTACACCAACACCGGGGCCGAGCCGGTCACCGTGGACCTGTCCCTGAGCCGGGACCAGCTGCCCGAGGGCCTGTTCACCCTCACCGACACCCGGCTGACCGTGCCCGCGCACGGCGCCGCCACCGTCGGTGTGATCACCCACCTCGACGCTGCACAGGACAACGCCGCCTACTCCGGCCTGCTCACCGCCACCGGCGCCGACGGCACGGTTCTCTCCCGCACGCCGGTCGGCGTGAACAAGGAGGGCCGCCGCGTCACCCTGTCGGTCACGGCCAAGGACCGCCACGGGGCCGCCCTGCCCGGCACCCTCGTCCTGAAGGACGTCGAGCACAACACCACGCCCAAGATGTACGAGATCGACGCTTCGGGCCACATGAGCCTGCGCCTGTCCCCGGGCACGTACTCGGCGTGGATGAACACCACCGTGCCCGGCATCGACGGCACACACACGCTGGGCTTCGCGATGTTCTCCGCACCGCAGATCGACCTCGACACCGACCGCACCGTCAGCTTCGACGCCGCGGACCTGCGCAAGGCGGCCGCCTACACCCCGCAGCGGACCGCCAACCAGTTCATGCGGGTGGACCAGTCCCGCACCAACAGCGGCCTGTTCCCGTTCTTGGACAGCTACATGCCCGAGTACTGGCGGTACGACAGCCTCTGGGTGACCCCGACACCGAAGGTGACGAAGGGCTCGTACGTCTTCGCGACCCGCTGGCGGCAGGTCCAGCCGCCGCTGACGTTCTCCGCCGGCTCACAGACCTACGACGACGTCGTCATCCAGAGCCTGTCCCCCAAGTTGCCGGAGAGCACGGGCAGCTACCGGGCCGTCTGGGCGGGCGACGGCTCGGCCGCGGACTTCCGCAAAGTGACGGTGCGCGGCCAGGTGGCGGTCGTCCGCCGCAGCGACACCGTGCCCGCCCCGGACCAGGCCGCGGCCGCGTCGAAGGCCGGCGCCAGGCAGCTGCTGATCCTGAACGACGGCTACGGAAAGCTGGACCCGTGGGCGGACCTGCCGGACGCCGCCCCGCTGCCGGTGGCCTCGCTCGGCACCGACGACAGCGCACGGCTGCTGAGCCGGATCAGCAAGACCGGCACGGCGACGCTGAAGGTGGTCTCGCACCCGTATCCGCGCTACGTGTACGACCTGGTCCGCCACTACGACGGGGCGGTCCCCCGGGATCCGTCCTATCGGCCCGGCCCCGGCGAACTCGCCCGCATCAACGATGAGTTCCGCAACACCAAGCAGGGCGAGGCCGTCCAGTACCGCGAGGATGTGTCCGCCGTCTTCGACAGCCCCATGCTCATCCAGCCGACGGCGGTTGCGGCCCAGGGCACGCTGACGTCGTGGGTTTCGGCGGGCACGGACGCCCGCTGGGTCTCCTCGGCCAGCATGCGTGACCTCTACCAGGGAGGCGTGGCGCACTCGTACCAGCCGGGCAGCACCACCAGTGAGACCTGGTTCTCCCCCATCCAGCACCCGCGGCTGCTGAACGACAACATCAGCTGGCGGGCCCCGTACCGGACGGGCGACATCATCAACACGTCGCGGCTGCCTGCGTGGGGCGACTCCGACGGTCACGGGGGCGTCGCCTGGGTCGACGCCGACACGACCAAGATCTCGCTCTACCAGGGCGACCAGTTGCTCGGCGAGGGCTTCAACGAGGGCATCATCTCTGCCGAGGGGCTGTCACCGGACCCGCTGCTCTACCGGATCGTGGTGGAGGGCAAGCGGAACCTGCCGGACCGGCCGTACTCGACACGGACGCGCACCGAGTGGGCGTTCACCTCCGCCACCACGGACTACACGGTCCTCACACCTCTGCCCCTGGTGCAGCTCGACTACACGGTGCCCACTGACCTGTCCGGCAAGGCGCACCAGCGGACTGGGCTGACGGTCACCCCGTCGCACCTGACGGGCGCGGCGGGCACGGGGGCGATCCGTACGGTGACGCTGGAAGTGTCGTACGACGACGGCGCCACGTGGCACAAGGCGACGCTGCGCCAGTCGGGCGGCAATTGGAAGGCGCAGCTCGACGCGCCGGCGCGGGCCCGCTTCGCGAGCCTGCGCACCACGGCGCAGGACACGGAGGGGAACAGCGTGAGCCAGACCCTGATCCGCGCCTTCGGCCTGAAGTAGCGACGGCGGGCGGCTGACGAAAGGGCCCCTGTCCGCGGCATCCACCGCGGACAGGGGCCCTCGTCCACGCGGCGGCGTACGGCTGCCCATCACCGGGGCGAACCATGCCTAATGAGGCACCAAGGTCCGAAACCTCCCGAATTGACGTCAGACACATCTGTGAGCACGTCCATTGACAGTGCGGTGCGCTTCACTGTCCGCCATGGAGCTCACGCAAACGACCGTCAACGACCTGCTGGCCCAAATCGGCCCGGGGGACGGCTACATGTACCTGCCCAGCGACCTCGACCCGCAGGACCTGACCGACCTGCTCGACGGCAGGTACGGCGCGCCGCGCACCCTCGTCCTCGACGGCTTCACCGAGCCGATGGTCGACGAGTCCAGGGGCGCGGCTCTCCTCGTCCCCTTCGAGGACCGGGTCGTCACGATACGGGCGTGGGCATACGGGGATCAGTGGATCGGCACGGGCACGGCGCGGGACGCCGAGGAGATCGAGCGGCCGGTGCTGGTGGTCGCTCGCAGGGCGGTGCCAGAACCCTTGGCGGTCGCTCCGGACCAGGACGTCGACTGGATGCAGCGGCTCAGGCAGATCACCGGCTGGACTCAGCCCGCCCAGCGGCCGGACGTGGACTGGGCGGAGGTGGAGTCGCGCCTGGGCACCACGCTGCCGAGCGACTACAAGCGCATGGTCGAGACGTTCGGCGAGGGTGCCTTCGACGGATATCTGGACCTGAACCAGGAGCCGTGGACGGCTCTCAGAGAGGACGGGCTGCTCATCTGGGCGGGCACGGAGCACGAGGACCTGTACTGCTGGAAGACCGACGGCGACGACCCCGACCGTTGGCCCGTCGTCGTCCGGTCCTTCGACGGCGAGAGAGTCCCCTTCGCGTGCCAGGCCGCGGAGTTCGTCTGCCGCATCCTCATCGACCCGCACCACCGGTTCACGATGGCCCGCTATTTCGACACCCACTGGTTCATGAACTACCAGGCACGCGGCTGAACCCCGCCGCCAACGGCGTCCGCAGAGGGGCTTGAGATGCCCGTTGCGTGCCCGATCCGTCGGAACGCAGCGGGAACTCACCGGGAACAGCGGCACCGATCACCCTCCGGCCCACGTCAGGGAGTTGCCAGGTCACCCGCCATCCGCAGGTGATCTGCACGCCGGCGGGCAGGCCGGCGTCGTCCTTCCCGGCTGGAACGCTCGCGGCGGGCAGACCGCTGATGTTGAACACCGAGGTGAACCAAGGCAGTTTGGCGGCGTGCTCGACCATCGCGTCCGTGTCGGTGGTGTCCAGCAGGCCGAGCGGCGGGACGGGGACGGCCAGGGTCGGGCTGAGCCAGACGTCGTGGTCGGTGAAGAACGGCGCGACCTGCCGTCCGACCGCCTCGATGTCGCGCAGGGCACGGGTGAGGCTGGTGGCGGGCAGACCGGCGATCCCGTCGTGCAGCCAGCGGGTGAACGGTTCCAGGTCGTCGTCGGCGAGGTCACGGCCGAGGGCGGTGAGCCGGTCCTCGATCCTGGCCTGTACACCGATGGACATGACGATCGCGCCGGCCTGCGTGGCGACGGCCATGTCCCAG
Organism: Streptomyces sp. CA-106110; assembly: GCF_050936285.1. Lineage (NCBI taxonomy): Bacteria > Bacillati > Actinomycetota > Actinomycetes > Kitasatosporales > Streptomycetaceae > Streptomyces > Streptomyces sp. CA-106110. The sequence continues at coordinate 986,471 of NZ_JBNJNB010000001.1, forward strand.
GCCGGGGCTGCCTCCCGGACGTCGTGGCCGAGGTCGGCGAGCAGGTCGGCGGTGCGCCGCACGGCGCGGACGGCGGTGTCGTGTGCGGTGACGCCTGCGGGGGTGGCGGTGGCGACGCCTATGCGCAGCGGCGCGGGCGGACGGTCCAGCGCGGCGAGGAATGATCCCGCCTCAGGCCCGGCGAGCGGCCCGTAGGCGTCGCCGGGCAGCGGGCCCGCGACGACGTCGAGGAGCGCGGCGCTGTCGCGGACGGTCCGGGTCACCGCGTGGTGCGCGGCCAGCGGATAGGCCAGGGCGCCCAGGCCCTCGTCGTCGGGCACGCGGCCCCGGGACGGCTTGAGCCCGAAGAGCCCGCAGCACGCGGCAGGGATGCGGATGGATCCGCCGCCGTCGTTGGCGTGCGCGACGGGCAGCAGCCCGCCGGCGACGGCGGCCGCTGACCCACCGGACGAGCCACCCGCCGAGTGTATGGGCCGCCACGGGTTACGGGTCGGGCCGTGCAGCAGCGGCTCGGTGCTGGCGTTCTTGCCGAACTCGGGGGTGTTGGTCTTGCCGATGAGCACCAGGCCCGCGCGCCGGTACCGGCGCGCCAGGTGCCCGTCCCACGCGGCGACCGCCTCCGCGAACAGCCACGAACCGGACGTGGTCACCATGCCGGCGATGTCGCGGCCGAGGTCCTTGACCCCGAACGGGACGCCGCGCAGTGGACCGTCCGGCAGGCCCGCGTCCACCTCGGCGCGAGCCTGCTCGATGCGGGTCGCCACGATGGCGTTGACGAGGGGGTTCCGTTGCTCAATCCGGGTGGCGACCGCGTCCAGCAGTTCGTGCGGGCCGATCTCGCCGGACCTGACGAGCGAGGCCAGCCCGACCGCGTCGTTGGTGTCGAGGAGTTCGAACGCATCCATGATCGCTCCGGGGTTCAGTCGCTGTGGAGGGCAGTGCGCAGGCCCTCCTGCGGGGTGGGTTCGGGAGTGGGGGATGTGTCGATCTCGATCTGGTGGACGACGCCGTTCCAGCGGGCCGGGGGACGATAGGCGTCCTCGACGGGCAGGCCGCGGTCGTGGCCGATGCGCAGGCCCGCGCCGCCGTGCTGGAACGCGGTGGGCCACTGGCCGCCGAGCCGTCCGGTCGCGACCTCCTGACTGTCCTGAAGCAGGATGATCACGGTGCCGTGGACGCGGACGCCGATCCGGTGGCGGCCGGGGGGCAGCGGCCCGGGGGCGGTGACGCGGTCCAGGTCGCCGGCGCGGGAGCAGGCGAAGGCGAGGCGCCCGCCGACGGCGTGCAGGACGAACCCGCCGATGCGGTCGCCGAGGGCGCAGAGCACCCCGTCGGCGCCACTGTCGGGGACCTCGGCGTCGGCGAGCAGAGTGAATCCGCCGGTCAGCAGGGGCAGTGACTCGTCGTGGACGGGGCCGCCGCCGGGCCGGTACACGGCGCGCCGGGGGAACCCGTACGTGGGGAAGATCATGTGGGCGAGCCGGTCCTGAAGCGAGTCCTGCAAGGGCAGCACGTTGTTGCGCTTCGCCTCGGCGTCCCAGCGCACCTGAAGGTCGGCGACGATGTCGGGGTGGTCGTCGGCGAGGTCGACGGCCTCTGCGAAGTCGGTGGCCGGGTCGAACAGCGACCAGCGGTCGGTGGCGAAGTCGCGGCTGCCGCGGATCAGGCGCTCCTCGTCCAGGACGCCGCGCGAGACGTGGTCTGTGGTGGCCTTCCAGCGGCCGTGGATGATCGACCGGGAGCCGAGCATCTCGAAGTACTGGGTCTGGCGTGGCGCCGACGCGTCCGGGTCGTCGAACGTGGGGAACAGGCTGCGCCCGTCGACGGGTTGCTGCGGGGTGCCGTCCACGGACTCGGGGGCGGGTACGCCGCACGCCTCCAGGATGGTCGGCATCAGGTCCACGGCGTGCACGACCTGCTCGCGGACCTGGCCGTGCGCGGTGATGCGGCGCGGCCAGTGCATGATCAGTGGGACGCGGGTACCGCCGAGCCAGGTGTAGCGTTTCCACAGCTTCAGCGGGGTGTTGCCCGCCCATGCCCAGCCCCAGGCGTAGTGCGGGTAGGTGCCCGGGCCGCCCCACTCGTCCAGCGCGGCAAGGTTTCGGTCGTGGGTGTCGCCCATGCGGGCGGTGAATCGGTGCTCATTGGGAGTACCGAGCTGCCCTCCCTCCGCGCTCGCGCCGTTGTCGGACATGACCACGATGAGCGTGTCGTCCAGGCGTCCGATGCGCTCCAGGAGGTCCAGCAGCCGGCCGATCTGCGCGTCGGTGTGGGTGAGGAACCCCGCGTACACCTCGTGCTTGCGGGCGAAGACGCGGCGCTCGTCCGCGCCCAGCGCGTCCCATTCGGTGATCCACGGCGGACGTCCGGGCAGTACGGTGCCCTCCGGAACGATCCCGGACGCGACCTGGCGGGCGAAGACCTCCTCGCGCCAGCGCTCCCAGCCGTGGTCGAACCTGCCTCGGTAGGGCTCGGACCATTCGGGGGCGACGTGGTGCGGCGAGTGCATCGCACCGAACGGCAGGTGGATCACGACAGCCCGTATCCTGCCGTGCCCCGCCCTGCGGCCCCTCGGGCAGGATGGCTGCCATGCCCACACCCTCGGAGTCCACCCGGCTCTCGCTCGAGCAGCGCCTTGGCGAGCATGCCCGCACCACCTGGCCGCAGATCAGGCGGCTGCACGTCCGTCACCGCGGAGCCTTTGCCTACGTGGAGGCGGAACTGGCGGACGGCGAACGGGTCACGCTGATGCGCCTGCGCTACGGCGGAACCGCCAGCAGGTGGGGCTTCGCCCTCTACTACGCCAGCAGCGACCGCTACGAGGACTCCCTCCTGCCCACCGGCGGCTTCGCCGGCACCCCCCAAGACGCCCTCGACTGCGCCTGCCACCTCCACCTCGCCGCACTCGGCACCTGACCAGGCGATACACACAACGTCGGCTCCCGCGTCAACCCCCGAAGGACTTCCGGCACGGACCACTAAGCTTGCGATTTTAGCTTTTGTCGTCACTCTGTGTGTTTACCGGTGGTCGGTTCGCTCTTGCGGTAGGGCGGTCGCTTGGATTTCGGGCGGTTCTTCGAGCCTTTCGGGCGGCCTGGGCCGGGGCGGGTGGGTTTCGGCGAGTCGGCGGGTGTGCCGATGCGTGCGCGGAGTCGGCGGAAGCCGAGGCGGACCTTGTAGGGGCTGAGGGGCTTACCCGGGTCCGGTCTTGGGTGCCAGGGGCGGCGCAGGTCGTCCACGAGGTGGCGGGCGAGGCGTAGTTGGGCGTAGGCGCCCATGGCCAGGGACACCCACCGGTCGGTGGCTGCCGCCGAACTCAGGTGCGCGCTGGCCAGGCCGAGATAGGACTTGGCGAAGCGGTGGAAGTGCTCCTGGTCGAAGCGCCGCAGGTAGGCCTTCCAGAGCAGGTCCGGGTCGGCCGGAACGGGGCCGGCGTGCCACAGCCACAGGTCCTTGGGTGGCTTGCGGCCGTCGGGCAGGTGGTCGACGACCACTTGCAGGACCGTGCCGCGCACGATCGGCAACTGCTTGTCCCGCGGCCAGTTGGCCCAGCGGCCGGTGCTGCCGAGTTTTTGGTGCAGTCCGCTCCAGGCGCGGACGGTCACGGTGCCGTACAGCTCGGACTCCACGGTGCGTTCGAAGGCGGGGGCGTGTCGTTTGGCGGGGTCGGAACAGGAGAACTCCGCGCCGTGGCGCAGCGGCGCGCCCATCTGGCCCGGTCGCCGGGGCGGGGGGTCGAGGTAGAAGACCCGGGTGGCACGTAGCCGGACCAGCAGTTGCACGTCATGGCCGGCCAGGGCGTGGGTGAGGTCGGTGGCGTAGTTGCCAGCGTCGAGCAGGACCAGCGGCGGCGGGTCGCCGGGCTGCCACTTCCCGGTCGCGGTCAGGTCTTTGAGCAGCCCGGTGATCTGGTCGATCGTGACGTCGGTGTGCTCCTCGCCGGGCCGCAGTCGGCGTGCCTCGATGGGGTCGACCCAGGAGGAGGACCCCCACTGGATGCCGACGAGCAGGCTGTAGGGCCAGCCGGGCAGCCAGCGGTCCCCGCCCTTGCCGCGGACCTGCACCATCGTCCGCTCGTCGGCGTACTCGGCGTCGGGGCGCGCGTGCGGAGTGGTGTCGATCGCGAACATCAGCGGCTCGCCCTCCCTGGCCGGGGCCGACAGGCCGATCAGCAGGTACCGCAAGCGGCTACTGCTTATCTGGCCATGGGCCAGGGCGTCGTAGACAGAGCCGTGTCGTCGGCGGAACTCCGGCTCCAAGGACAGCTCAACCGGTGATCGCACCGGGCCCTGCGCGCACAGCATCGCGTCCGCCAACTCGAACAAGGCATCCCCGCGGCGGGTGAAGCAGGCATGGAGACCCGCACGGAACCTGGATAACTCGGACAACGCCTCGACGCGGGCAGGGGTGTCTTGCAGACTGTCCATCACGGCCTTCTGGTGCAGCTGGATCTCTGGCGAGAACCCAACATCACCCGAAGGCCGTTCCCATGTCCGGCGAACAGCAGAATCCAAACCTAAACGATCTTCACGTCCTAAAATCGCAAGCTAAGGTGCCCTTATGCGCCTGACTCCGGCCCGCTGCACGAGCGTTGAACTCCGCGCCTGGACCGGGCTCACCGGGCCACAGATGCAGCACCTCGTCGAGCAGCTGTGGGAACGGAGACCAGACGCCGACCACGGCCGGAACTGGGCGCTTCCGTTCCCCGACCGGGTCCTGCTGCTCGTCCTCGCCTACCGGACCAACCTCACAAGGCAGCAGTTGGCGTCACTGTTCGAAACAACCGACTCCACCGTGCACCGCGTGATTTCCCCTCTCGCACCGCTCCTCGGGGAACTCCCGGGGCCGCCCCCGGGTGACCGGCGAGAGCTGTGGGTCGTCGACAGCACCCTCATCCCCGTCCACGACCACACCCACACCGCGAAAAGCAAGAACTACCGGCACAGCGTCAACGTCCAGGTCGTCTGCCGGGCCCGGGACAGACGCATCGCCGCACTCGGTGACGCATGGCCAGGGAACCGCAACGACATCGTCGTCTTCCGGGAAACTCTCGGCCGGACCCTTCCAGCTCACCCGCGGCTCGCCGGCGACGGCGGCTACCGCGGCTGCGCTCACATCAGAACACCACGTCGCGGACCAGACGGCCGCATCATCAAAGATCGGACCTACAAACGGTTCCGGAAACGGCGAGCAGTAGCCGAACACACCATCGCACGCCTCAAAGACCATCAAATCCTGCGGCAATGCCGCCGCCGCGGCGACGCCATCAACCACTGAGGCTGTGCTGCATGGTTCCCCCTTCGATGTCAGTGAGTTCCGGTCACGGTGTTCCGGGCGCGCCTGAGCCAAGGACGGCGTTGACGGCGAGCACGTGCCGGGTCCAGGCTTCGGTGCCCGCCGACAGCGCTTCGCGCCCGGCGGGTGTCAGGCGGTAGTACTTGCGGGCCGGCCCGCTGGGCGAGGCCACCAGCCGGGTGACCAGCCGACCCTCCCGTTCCAGGCGCGCCAGCGCGGGATACACGGTCCCTTCCAGGACGTCCGTGAAGCCGGACGCCTGCAGGCGCTGGACCACCTCGTAGCCGTAGGACTCCTGCTCAGCGAGCAGCCGCAGCAGGAGCAGCCACAGGACGCCCTTCAGTTGCTGTGGGTCATGGGTTGACGTCACACAACTATGCTTCACCCAGTACTATGCAAAGTCAAGTAGTGTCTTCTCCAAGCAGGATCTGGCCTGACTTCGCAGCCCAGGAGCAGTCCCGGAGCGTTCGGGGCGCGGAGGACCGGGCCCGGTCGAGCCGGTGATCTGCCGGCCGGGACGGCTGCGATGTGCCGCGCTCCCGACACGCTCTCCAGCACACCCTCCGCCTGTCTGCAGCCGCATCAACCGAACTGGACCGACGCAGATGGATCACCTGAGGCGGCGTGTGCTGGGGCGCCTGTCCCGCCGGTAGTGGGTGGTGGCGTTTCGGATCAGCATGCGGAGCGTGACGAGCGTGGTGACCAGGTGGAGGTAGAACTCCACGACGTGCTGATCAGGGGCCGCATCCGTCGTCCAACCTGAAGTCATCAGGGTGGTATGAGGTCGTGATGGGACTGCGGGACACCGAGGGGCGGGCTGCGGCGTGGCAGTCAGCGAGGGTGGTGCGCGCTGCGCCGGCCGGCGTCGTGATCCTCTTGGCCGCCACGGCGGGCGTCGCAGTGGCGGATCCGGTCGGAGTGCCACCATCGGGCAGAGGAGGCCCGGTCGCCGGCTGGGCTCTTCAGGACGGGCCCCGCGCCCCCTCGACGACCGCGAACTCCGCCTTCCCCACGGTGAGTACGCCGTCCGTCAGCGGCGTGCACCGCACACCGCCCTTGCCTCGCAGGGCGCGTTGCGCGCCTGGACCAATGACGGCGTCCATCCATGCGCAGGGGCGCGCCGGGCGGCGTACGGCCAGCAGGACGAGGCCCGCGCCTGTGTCCAGCGACACCGTCGAGCCCACGTACGCGTCGATATCGACGCCGCGCAGCAGGATGTTCCGGCGTGTGAGTCCGAGATCGGCCTGCGGATTGATGTCCAGCGGCAGGTTCTCGGCCGACATGACCGTGACGGCGGCGTCGCGATGTGCCGGGCGCGCGTAGTAGCGGTCGCCCACGATGCCCAGGTTCCGCCGCACCTCGACGCTCCCCACCAGCTCCTGCCCGGGCGCGTCCGAGGGCCCCTCGGACGGCCGTCCCATGTACCGGTGCACCGGCGACACCAGCAGCTGCACGACTTCCACCACGGACATACCGTCCACCCTAATCCGTGGACGCCGGCAGGCGGCTCAGGAATGCGTCCGCTGCTGCTTGTTCCACTCTGCCCGCGAGAGCGCGGTGGGCCGCGGGAGCAGGACGCCGTCCACGTACAGGTCGACGTGCTCGTTGTAGAAGGCGACCAACCCCGCGATGGCGGTGCACGACACCGTCGGGAAGTCGTACGCCCAAGCGAGATCGTCATGGCCGACGGCCCCGCTCACGAACGACCAGTACCCGCTTGTCCGCCCCTTGTACGGGCACTCCGTCACCGTGGCCGAGGAACGCAGCTGCGTCCAGTCGACAAAGGCGCGCTCCACGTAGTAGCGGGTCGGCAGGCCGGTTTCGAAGAGCTTCACCGAGGACGGCGCGTCCGCCAGGACAGTGCCGTCCACCTCGACGCGCACGCTGCTGGACGAGCGCAGCGCGTCCACCCGGGTGTACGGGCTCCTCGGGTGCACGAAGACCTGCTCATCCTCCTCGTACCACGCGTCGATCGCGTCCCACCGGAATCGGGCGGTGCCGATGAGTGCCTTCGGGGCTCCCTCGTCCCATACCCAGGCCGCGCCCTCACGGACCTCGGAGCCCACCCGCAGCGAGTGCCGCCGCGCGGGGCCGGGGCCCAGCCGGCCGGTGCGGCCGTCGTCGGTCAGGACGCCGTCGGCCAGATCCCGCAGCGGAATGCTGTACTGCGGATAGCCGGGCCACTCCCACACGTACAACGCGTGCCGGGTGTCGAACACCCACTGGCCGTCGACCTGCGCACGGATGCGTCGCGGCACCGGCTCGACATGCCCGACCGGGACGATGAGACCCGGGTAGTTCACACTCTCGTCCGCCATCGGCGATCACCTCAGTCCGCCCTGCCGCTTCCGTACACCCAGTTTGTCCGGCGGACGCGCGAACCGGCCACTCCAGGCGCCGACACATCATCCGCCCACCCATGAGGGCCGGGCCTGTCAAGCATAGAAGTGGCCCCGGCCTGCGGCTTTTTGTTCTTCGCCGAGGCGCTTTCCTTGTGGGTCTTCCTCGTGCTCGTCTGGCAGGCGGCTGCCGTGCAGAGCCCTGAGTCGGAGGCGAGGTAGCGTCACCAATATTCAGAGATTTGGTCGTGACGCCCCCGATGCGCTGATGGCCTTGGCGGAGTGAGCTCACATCCACCCATTCAGCGTCTGGCCGTGCGGGCCGGCGCCATGACCGTGGTTCGGGGGATCCGGGCTGCTCAGTCAGGTCATCGAGCACGGGCGACAGCCCGTGCTCGATGGGCAAATGCGAGCTCACCCGGGGTCTGCGACCGCCCCTGGCGGTTGTCGTCGGCTGGTGTCATCGAGTCCTCTGCCGGTCGGGTGGGGCCTGGACTGCGCGCAGCAGATGGTAGGCGCGGGCCAACAGGCGGCGGGCGATCGCGGTAGTGGCGATCTTCTTGCCCCGGCGCCGGGCGAGGCGCTGGTAGGAGGCGGCGAACTCCGGAGACCGCTTGGCGGTCTGGGCGGCTTCACACAAGATCCACCGCAGCCAGTCCGAACCCTGTTTGGAGATGTGGCCGTGCCGGACAGTCATGTCCGAGCCGCGGACCGTCGGGGTGAGCCCCGCCCACGCGGTGAGCTTGCGGGCGGAGGGGAAACGGCTGATGTCACCGATCTCGGCAACGATGATCAGGGCGGTGAGCGTACCCACCCCCGGCAGCTGGGTGAGGGATTTGACCCGCGGATCACCACGGGCGTGCGCGACCAGCTGCTGGTCCAGGGCGTCGATCGGCTCTTTGAGCGCGTCCATCAGGACCAGAAGATCGTCGACCACGCGGTGCGAGGCGTCCGGCAGGTCCAAGCCGTCGAGCCAGACCCGTCCCGGAGCGGTGAAGTAGCCGCCCGGCCGGTCGCAGCCGTAGTCCGCCAGGACGGCATGGACACGGTTGCGTAGCAGCGTGCGCAGACGCACCAGCTGGCAGCGGTGACGCAGCAGAGCCCGTTGCTGGCGCACATCCAGCGGGGCGATCCACGCCTCCGGCAGCAGATCCGCACGGAGCAGTTGGGCAAGGGTCGCCGCGTCGACCTTGTCGTTCTTCAGCCGCGCGGAGGCGATGGCCTTGCACCGCAGCGGGTGCACCAGGTGCGGCTCGAAGCCGTAGTCCTCCAGCAGTTCCACCAGCCAGCCCCAGCCGTAAGCGGCCTCGAAGGCCACCGGGGCTCCGATCGGAAGATCCCCGATCACCGAGAGCACCGTCTCGACCCCGTTGGGCACGTTCCGATTTACCTGCACCGCGCCATCGTGATCAACGACCGCGATCTGTGAGCGCTTGCGGTGCACGTCGATGCCGACGTAGACCGACATTGAGGGCCTCCTTCCCGAGCACGTATGGGACCCGGAACCAGAATCCACCGGGCTGTGCAGGGAAGGGGGCCCGGCCCTCATAGAGTCCTACCTTCTTCATCGGGTTGGACGGGCCAGTCGTAAGGTCCAGAGGCCCAGAGACACCGGGTATGGCTTTCATAGGGTTGCCCCTGATGGTTCGCCTGACCTGGCCGCCCGGTGTCTCACGACGACCCGGCCACTGATTAGGAGCTGCGGGCCCCTGCGGGTGCATCGCTGAGTAGGACCACGTCGGCGCGGTCGTTGCCGGGACGCACATGCACATCGAACGACCGGAGGAACCCGTGGCCAACATCTGGGCGGGGACGGACATCGGCAAGACCCACCACCACTGCGTGGTGCTGGACAGTGAAGGCAACCGACTGCTGTCCCGGCGGGTGCTGAACGACGAGCCGGAACTGCTGGAGCTGCTCGCCGACGTCCTGGCCCTGGACGAGGACGTCGTCTGGGCGGTCGACGTTGCCGACGGCATGGCCGCCCTGTGGGTCAGCCTCCTGCTCAACCACGGCCAGCAGCTCGTCTACATACCCGGCCTCGCGGTCAACCGGGCCTCCGCCGGCTACCGGGGCACAGGCAAGACTGACGCCAAGGACGCCACTGTCATCGCCGACCAGGCCCGGATGCGCCACGACCTGACCATCCTGCGACCAGAGGACGAACAGGTCGTCGAGCTCCGGGTCCTCACCAACCGGCGGGCCGACCTCGTCGCCGACCGTACCCGGAAGATCAACCGTCTGCGAGGCCAACTCTCCAACATCTTCCCCGCGTTGGAACGAGAGCTGGAGCTGGGCAACCTCGGCCCACTGACCCTGCTGAGCGGCTACCAGACCCCGGCCGCACTGCGCCGGATCGGCCGCAAGCGTCTGGAGAACTGGTTGCGCAACCGCAAGGTCCGCGGTGCTGAAGCCCTGGCCGCGGCCGCGCTGGACGCGGCCGAGCGTCAGCACACCGCCCTGCCCGGGGAACAGATCACCGCAGAGGTGATCCACACCCTGGCGAAGGAGGTGCGGGATCTGAGCGAGCAGATCGCCGAGATCGACAAGCGCATCGAGGCCCGGTTCCGTGCCCACGACCTCGCCGAGGTCATCGGCAGCATGCCCGGCATCGGGCCGCTGCTGGGCGCGGAGTTCCTGGCCGCCACCGCCGGCGACCTCAGCCGCTTCGGCACCCCGGACCGGCTGGCCAGCCTGGCCGGGGTCGCCCCCGTGCCCCGTGACTCCGGCCGCATCAGCGGCAATCTGCACCGGCCCCGCCGCTACGACCGCGGACTGCAGCGTGTCTTCTACACCTCCGCGCTCATCAGCATCCGTGCCTGCGACGCCTCTCGCCGTTTCTATGAACGCAAGCGCGCCGAAGGCAAGCGGCACACCCAGGCAGTCCTCGCCCTGGCCCGCCGACGGGTGAACGTCCTGTGGGCCCTGATCCGTGACGGACGGTGCTATGACCCTGCGTTCTCCGTCACTGGTGCGGCTTGACAACCTCATTAGGAGGTCAGGTCACATCCCTGATCGGCGATCCAGATACAGCGGACAGCTGTCCTGCTGTCTTCACCTGGACAAGGGCGGACGACATCATGATCGGCCGCACTGTGCTGCGCCTGGCCTACCTTGCTGTCACTTCCCTCGAGGCCCTTTGCGGTAGCCACGCCATGGCGTCGATATGTGCCATGAACCGCTCGCATCAGGACATCATCGACAGTGCTGCCCCAACCCGACCATAGGGTTTGGGGAATGAATTCCTCCCCGTGCGCCGCCCCTTCGGCGCCTACGGCAAACAGGACGACGCGTCCGCTCCTCGGCCCCAGTTGGTTCGCAGCCGTGATGGGCACCGGCATCGTCGCCAATGCGGCGGTCACCCTGCCCTGGAGTTTCTCCGGACTCCGGACCGCCGCCATGGTGGTCTGGCTGGGCGCGGTGCTCCTGCTGATCCTGCTGGCTGTCGGCTACCTCCGGCAGCGGGCGCTTCGGTTGCACGCCGGTGACCCGGTGATGGCCCAGTTCTTCGGCGCGCCACCGATGGCGCTGCTCACGGTGGGCGCCGGGACGCTGTTGCTCGGCCGCCGGCTGATCGGGCTCGAGGCGGCGCTGGACGTCGACTGGGTGCTGTGGTCGCTTGGCACCGTGCTCGGTCTTGTCACAGCGTGCACGGTGCCTTATCTGATGGTCACCCGGCACCGCTTCGCTCCGGACGCGGCGTTCGGGGGCTGGCTGATGCCAGTGGTACCGCCGATGGTCTCGGCCGCGACGGGTGCGCTGCTTGTCCCCCATACACCCGCGGGGCAGCCGCGGCTCGCCCTGCTCCTGGGCTGCTACGCGATGCTGGGGCTCGGCCTCGTGGCGGCACTGCTGGTGCTGGCCATGATCTACGGGCGTCTGGTGCACCACGAAGCACCCACCGGGACCGTGGTGCCCACGGTGTGGATCGGGGTGGGGGCGTTGGGCCAGTCGGTGACGGCGCTCGGCGCCCTGGCCGCGGTGGCGCCCAGCACGCTGCCCGTACCCTACGCGCGGGGCACCGCGGTCTTCGCACTACTGGGCGGAATCGTGGTGTGGGGTTTCGCCATGCTCTGGCTGGTGCTCGCCGCCGGGCTGACCGTACGGACGATCCGGGCCGGGCTGCCCTTCGCGCCCACGTGGTGGTCCTTCATCTTCCCGGTCGGCGCCTGCGTGACGGCCACCAGCGCCCTCGCGGCACGGACGGGTTCAAAGCCGTTCGTCTGGACAGCCGTGGTGCTCTATGCACTGCTCGTCATCGCCTGGGTGGTGGTGGCCGGCCGCTCCCTGTGCCACGCCGCCGGGTACATCCGCCGGCGGCCCGTCGCCGGGCACGCGCGTCGGCGGCCCGTCCGGGCGGAGCTACGGCGCGCGGCCACCGTGCTCAGGGGCACCGTCCGCGCCGGCGCTGACGGCCGCCCCGTCTCCGAGGCTCGTGTCACCCTGCTCGATCCGGCGGGCGATGTCGTCGGTATGACCCTCACTGGCAAGGACGGCTCCTACGCGTTCGCTGATCTCGAAGGCGACCGCTACACGGTCGTAGCTGCGGGGTACCCGGCCCGGGCCACACCTCTTGCCTTCGACGGCAGCGGCCAGGATTTCGATCTGACGTTGGCGCACGAAGAGGGCTGAACAACTCCCTTTCGCTGGCGGGTCCGCTCCGCGTTCCGCCCACCGTGCATGCGCTGATGGCGCCGGCGGTGACCCCGGCCATGTCCGCGGACGGCCCGTGAGCGAGAGGCCGTACGGCTGGCGAGGGGCGAGCGGCCTTCCGGCAGCCGCACGGTGCGTCAGGTCAGGTGCACGTCCCGTTCGTTGTACATGTCTGTCACCCGTGCGGGCAGGCCCAACTTGCGGCTGCCATACGGGCAAGCGCGCGGGTTCCAGAATTCTGGTACGCATCACGACCGCAACCCGCCCGCCGAACAGGGTAAATGGGGGCCGCGCGTGCGCGTTCCGTCGGTGAGTGCTTGCTCAGTTCAACGGTGGAACTTCACGTTGAGGTCGCAGGGGGTACGCCACCCGGCTGATCATCGATGAAAGTGACCGTCTCGTTGAGTGGCGCCCGGCCCGTACGGGCGTTGCCTGCTGTGACGTCCTCGTAGCCGATCGACATGCCACAGAAGAGGATGAGACCCTTCGGCGGTGACAAGACCTCCGCGACGGTCTTGCGATACTTCGCCCACGCCATCTGCGCGCAACTGTGCAGCCCCTCCGCGCGGAGGAGCAGCATGACGGTCTGCAGATACATGCCGGCATCGGCCCACTGGGGTGGCCCCATTGCCCGATCGATGTAGCAGAACAGGGCGGCGGGCGCGCCGAAGAAGTCCCAGTTCGCAGCAGCGGCCCGCTGGCGAGCTTCCAGGTCCTCGCGGGCAATACCGAGTGCGCCGTAGCGCTGCTCACCGAAAGCGGATCGGCGCTCGCGGTACGGAGACTTCAGCGCGGTCGGGTACTGATCGTACTCCGGCTCGTCCCAGGCATCACCTGCGGCCACGCGCTCGCCGGCGCGCTTCCTGAGCTCGGCCAGCGGGCAGCCCGTAAGGACATAGATGTGCCATGGCTGCAGGTTCGATGCTGACGGTGCCCAAGCCGCAGCGGACAGTACGCGCTCCAGCACCTCCCTCGGGATACAACGGTCGCTGAACTCGCGTACCGCGTGTCGGCTCGTGACCGCTTCATAGACGTTCACAGTCACCTACCTCCCATTTGATGGCGTTCTACCTGATTGACCGGTAAAGCATGTGAAATGTGACAAGAGTCCGACGTCTCTCAGAAGATTCATCTTCGGCAGGACGCGTCAGCCCGGAGGTCCACGGCGTGAGTGCGGGTCGACCAGCCGAGGGCAGGGGTGCACCGTGTTGAGCACGGCCTCGAAGCCGTCCTGCCGGGGCCGACGGTCGGGCAGGCGGTGGGTGCGCCGCCAGTCCGGGCGGGCGGGCACGCAGATCAGACGGTCACGGATGGCCGCGCAGGGCGCACGGGCGTGGAAGATGCCGGCGAGGGTCCTGCAGGCGCGAGTGACATTGAAGGCGAGCGCGGCCGACGTGAGCCAGGCGGCGTTCGCCTGGAAGGTACCCGAGGGGGCGTGCGCGGACGGCCCGTTCTTCAGCTCGGAGATCACCTGTTCCCTGATGGCGACCCGCGCAAGCGCGCCTACCCCGGAGGACGGTCAGGGCAATCTGTCGACTCAGGGCGTGGCGGGCAGGTCAGCGTGTTAAGTTAACACGAAGATTCGTTTTTTTCGCGTAGGATGGATCCATGCCTAAGGTCACGCAGGAGTACATGGAGGCCCGTCGTAAGCAGATCTTGGATGCGGCGCGTCGCTGTTTCCTGCGCGACGGATTCCACTCGACGTCCATGCAAGACCTGTTCGCGGAATCGGGCCTGTCGGCGGGCGCGGTTTATCGGCACTTCGCCAGCAAAAACGAGATGATCACGGCGATCGTCGAGGAGAGCATTCGTGACGTCCTCGACATGGTTCACAGCGCCGCCAGGAACCGTCCCAGCAGTTCCGTTGGGGCTCTCATGGCCGAGGTCCTCGAAATTGTGAAAACTAAGACCGCCGAGCAGAATATCGCCGGCCTGTCCGTGCTGGCGTGGTCAGAATCTCTGCGGAACCCCTCGTTGGCCGGGCAGTTCGACGACCTGATGACTCAGATGCGATCCGCTCTCACGGATGTCGTTCGAGAGCACCAGCAGAGCGGCAACCTCACGCGCGAGGCGTCCCCCGAGGCGATCGCCTCCGCACTTGTATGCATCCTGCCCGGCTACATCCTCCAGTTGGCCATGGGCGACAGCAAGATTATGGAGGAAGTTCCTGGCGCGTTGCGGGCACTCTGGCCAAATTCGGCCACGCCCTCAAATTGAGTATGGTACTGCCGGTGCGCTAGTGGAATCGCATAGCCGGATGCTCCGGCCCTAGGCCCGAGTGTTCGCCATCTCCTCCGGCTGACAGTGAAATGTTGCCGGCCGGATGTTCAAGACAAGCCACTGTGCCCACGGTACCCAGCGCTGGACAGAGCGGGGAATGCTCTCGTCACCTCCGTTGAGTGTGGTGAAGGACAAGTTGTCCAGCAAAGACGACTCGCGTTATGCGCCACGACCTTCGGTACTGGCCTCTGCTTGCTGCATCTGTTCCGTATTTATGACCGTTGGCGGTACCGATGCGCGTTGCCCCGCAGGAGTGGCTCTGCCATGTCCGGAGAAACCGGCGCGACGCGGAAGCGACCGACCCATCCCTGAGGTGCGTGGCCGCGGGCTCGACGGATTCACATGCTGACCATGACGACTGACCGGGTGCCGTCGCGGGACACCTCGTCGCCCGCCTATCGCTGTTACCCGTCCTGCGCTCGAGCCAGTGCTATAGCGGTCGACGAACGGTGGTGCCACTACGCCACGCCGTGACGGTCCAGGGCGGGGCACTCCGAGGCACAATCGGCGCTGCCGTCGGAGTGTGATACGGCGTCCTCGGCGAACAGTTGCTCCAGCACGGCGACATCCCCCGTCTGGGAGGCCGCCACGAATGCCGTCAGGAACCGCTGGTGGTCTTCGGTAGCCACGCTGGCTCGTTTCGTTGTGTCCAGGCGCTTGCGGGCTCGGCTGACCAGTTGACGAGCGTTGACCTGGGAATGGCCGATGATCTCGGCGATCTCTCCGTACGGGTAGTCGAAGGCCTCCCGGAGCACGTAAGCGGCTCGCTCCACACGGGTCAGCCGTTCCAGAAGTATGAGCACCGCGACTTCGAGCGTTTCCCTGTTCATGGCGCCCGCCTCGGGGTCGCTCATGGTGTCGATGGGTTCCGGCAGCGACACGCCGACGTACCTCTCACGGCGAACTCTCGCCGATTGCAGCACGTTGATGGCGAGCCTCGTCACCAACGTGGTGAGGAAGGCTTTCGGGTTCTGCACCTGGGATCGGTCGCATGTCTGCCAGCGGATCCAGGCCTCTTGGAGGACGTCCTCGGCTTCGCTGACACTGCCTAGCATCCGGTATGCGATACCGAACATCACGCCACGGTTGTGATGGAAGACGGCCTCCGGTTCAGGGGGGTCCCCGGCGTCATGCGCAGGCTTGTCCGTCGTGGACATCGTTCCTTTCCCTTGCTTTGGTGCTTTGGTGCCTTATTGCCCGTGAGGGCCAGCAGCGACGGCGAACATGCCGTCGGTGTCGACGAACATGTCGCGCTGCGCCGCACGGGCGTCCGGCCGATCTCTTCGAGGGGGTCAACGTCGATCCGTCAAAACGGCGCCATGAGGGGCAGTACGGGACCGCACCGCCTTGACCAACTCCTCTTGGAGCACCCTCACCCGGTAGTTACACCCTTGCTGGTCGCGAGTCCCGCGCTCGTCCCCAGCGCCCGGAGACCAAGCTGGTTGTGTTCTCCGGTTCGATGTCCCTGGGCGGCTTTCGCTTGTGACGCCACGAGTCCGCGGGGGACCGGCCAGATCGACGGGAGGCCGGTCCGTATCGCAGAGAGGCGACGGGCACTCATCGTGGTCCGCATCAATCGTGGGCTGCGTGCCGGGCGTGCGAGTGCGGGCGGCCCACTTCCAGTGCCCGCGAAGGAGACGGGACGGGCGCTTCGGACATTGACGACAAGAAGGCACCGACGGGTTCGGCCGCGGCTGGGCCTTCAGCACTCGTATCGCTGGGCTCGTGGGCGTCTTGTTCGAGCGTGTCGCCCGGGACGGTGAGGGTCCGACGACCGAATACGACGGACATCAACCCGAACAAGCTCCACAGGGTGAGAACGGCGATATGGCCCCCGGATCCATTGCCGTCGAAGTAGGCCGTGCTGCGCAGAAGATTTGCGCCGGCACCCGGGGGCAGCCATTGGCCGATGTCGTCGACTGCCTTGGGGAGCAGTTCCGGTGCGGACGTGCTGCCGGAGAACGGGTTTCCTACGAAGACCATGAGTGCGGCACTGACCCCGAGCCCTGGATGACCGATGATCCTGATCAGGCCGGCGCTGGTCGCGCTGACGGCGAGCATGGTGAGGGACAGGGCCGCCCAGGTGGCCACGTGCTGGTGGGGCAGTGCGCCCAAGATGCCCTGGGTCACCAGGTAAGCGGCGAGACCAGAAATGGCGCACACGACGATCAGGTCGATGAACCGACGCCACCCCGGCAGATGGAGACCCGACAGAGTGACGAGCGCTGCGATGAGAATGCTGCAGATGGTGAGCGGGAGAAGTGCCGCGCTGAAGACCACTCCCCGGGGGTCGTCTGCAGAGGTCGGGACGACATCCACCGTGTTCACAGTGACCTTGGCCACCGTCTTGGCGACGCTCTTCCGAGCGCGAGACCCGTGGGACGTGGCATGGGCCGGAGGGGCGGGTGTCCTTGCGGGCAACTTCGCGGCGTGGGCGGCAAGTTGTTGCCCAGACATCCCGAGCAACTGGGCCACGGACGTACTCGCGGCAGTAGCCTCCAATACGGTGACCTCGCCAGGGTTTATGACGAATGCACCGTAAACATCCCGATTCTTGATGGCGGAGCGCGCCGACGCCTGGTCGGGGTAGAGGTGGAAGTCGAATCCGCCCGGTTCACCACGATCCAGGCTTTCGACCGCATTCTGGCTGGCCGTGCTCGTACCCACGATCCCCACGGGCAAGTCTCGCGGCGCAATGCGCGATGCGGGCCACGCGAATGCCATCGCGGCCAGCGAGATCACCAGTGGCAACCCCACGATCATGAGGACAGTCCGGCGCCAGGGCAGGACCCTCACCAGTGGGTTCTTCACAGCCACGCCTCCCATAAGACGAATGATCATTTTGTTAAGCATCAGTCTGGTGCGCTGGCCGAGAATCGTCAAGATGAACATTCGTTTTCTTTCCAGATGGGCCTGTGCCGCGGTCACAGTCGATGTGAGGGGGCGAACATCAGCGGACGCTGACGTGCAGGTCAGTGTGTGTGCAGGTTCGGGCGCGCTCCGCCTCTCCGAAGGTGACCGAAGGCATCAACCAGCGGGGGCCTGCGTCACAGCGGCAGTGCCGTGGGGATCACCGATGAGCTGACCCGGGGCCTGCCTGTTGACCTCTTCCAACCGTGGTTGTTGCTCCGGCTGTGTCGGCGGCTGCCGCGGTGCGGCGCTGGTGTCGGAGTCGAGTGCCCGCCGCCCTCGGGGGGACCGTCGGCGGTGGTGAACCAGCAGGATCCATCCGGCGACGCTGACCAGCCCGGGGCTGATCAGCCGGTACAGAAGATCGACCGCGGTGGCGGAGCTGGTCGGTACCCCACCGTGGTGCAGGGTGAGAACCAGTGCCGCGTCGACGGTGCCGAGCCCGGCGGGCAGTAACGGCATGGCTGACGCGGCCGTCATCGCGGCGACGTAGGCCAGCAGCACCGCGCCGAGGGCGGGCGACGCCCCTACGGCATGGCACACAGCGAGCAAACACGCGAGGTCCGCCGTCCAATTGCCCAGGGCGAAGCCAAGACTCCGCGCCCAGAAACGGGCCGGCGGGTGCATGGCAGCCAGCTCGTCGAGCAGCCGTTCGACTGACAGATGGTCCGCGGCGCTGCGGCGCAGCCTGCGCCACAGGCGAAGGAGGAGTCTCACCGGCCGACGCAGTGCGGCGGGGTGGTGGACCAGCGCCAGTGCGGCGCCGGCCAGAGCGCAGGTCGCGACGACCTGGACCGCGACCGAAAAGAGTTGTGAGTTATTCCCTGCCAGAGTGTGTCCGACACCGGCCAGTACGGCGAGCGCGATCGTGCTCAGAACGCCGGTGGCTGCATGCGCGAAACCGATCTGAGGTGCGCTGGCGCCCCAGGAGCGCATGCGGCGTGTCCGGTAGGTGATGGAGATCAAGCTCCCGCCGGGCAAGGTCGCGCTCAGAGCGTTCCCGGCGAACACCATGGCGGCAGCGGAACCGAGCCTGACGCGCAGCCCGCCGACGCCAAGCGCGAGCCGCTGAAGGCGGGCAAACGCCATCATGGAAACCGTTTCGGCGGCAAGTGCCAGGAGAAACCACCTGAGACGGGCGTGGGCCAGCTGCCCTGCTGAGTGACGCGCGTAGGGCGCCACCCACACCAATTCGGCGCCCGCTACGCTCACCATGGCACAGGCGGTCAGCACGGTGCGTCGGCGCAAACGCGGCGAAGTCACGACGCATCCCTGCGGCAGGGCTGACCTGCCCTGCCCGCCACCGCTCCTGGATCGTCGGCACGGCCGACCCAGGTCTCATGCAATCGCTCGCTCATCGCGGCGTCGGCCAGTCGGGCAGAAGACGGATGGGACCCTCGAGGTGCATGCGACACCGCGCGCGCTCGGGGAGGTCCAGGCCCCAAAAGCCCGCCAAGAAGTACACGTCGACGCCGACACCTGCGGTGTGGCCCGGTTCTCTCCCGGCGACGTACGGGAAGTGGTCGGCAATAGCGAGCCGGATCAGGGGTGCGGCGTCGGTGATGCCATTGAGCGTGAGCATGGCGATAGGGGCTTGGTGGGTGCCGCTCTCGCCCCTGGGGCAGTTGCGGACCAGCCGCAGCTCCCCCTCTGACCCTGCGAGTTGATGTCCCACGTCCGTCCGGCGCCCCCAAGAGCGTCGCGAGTGACCGGCTTCGTCGGCGTCGGCGATCCGAAAGCGCATCAGTGCTTCTGCCGGACCTCGGGCGACATGGCGGACGAGGAAGGCCTCGTCCAGGTGCAGTGGCAGGTGCGCGGACACCCGGCCGCAACGCCGACTGCGCAGCCAGCTTCCGGCCCCGCGGTTGCCGTCTTCGCTGTTCGGCGGCTTGGGCCTGACGGCCGAGCGGTCCCCGTCGTCCGGAGACGGAGGTGGGGAGGGATAGATCATGGTGGGTTACCTGGGGGCGTGTAGGGAGGTGGGGTGGGGCCGGCGAAAGACGACCGCCTGGTCTTCAGAGGCCGCCCTCGCGGCCGAGCCGGGCTGAGTCTCCCGGTTCCGTGGCGTGTCTGCCGATGGTGTGGGTGAGGCCACCAAGCGCACTGAACGGCACGTTGAGGAGGACCTCAGACGTCGCATGAAGGGGGCCAGGTGCGCCATGGGGCATCCTCACGCCATGGCCGCGGGCTGCTGGATGAGCCAGTCCTGGGTGAGCGAGTAGCCGGCCCGGACCAGGTGCGGTGTGTCGCGGAAGTCGATGAGGCTGGCTACGGGGGTGGTGGCTGGGGGCAGCCGAAGAACCGACCCGCGGACGGCTGCCAGGTCCCGTCTCTCACGCTCATCCAGGATCTGGCTCACTGCCCGGTAGGCGGCGAGCAGGGGTGCGTGTGCCTGACGCCCCGCCTGTTTCGTGATGGCGGAGGGCAGCACGTAAATCGTGGTCGCGCCGAGCGCTTCCGCCTGGAGCACAGGCGTATCCGCCGACACGCCACCGTCGATGAGGCGGCGCCCCCCAACGCGCACCGGTGGATACAACCCCGGGAAGGCCGACGAGGCAAGGAGCGCTGAAACAGCGTCACCTCGGGACAGCACGACGGCGGCGCCGGTCTCGAAGTCGGTCGTCACGACGTGCACGGGCACGGCGACGTCCTCAAGGCGGCTTACGCCGACGCCGTGCTGCAGCAATTGCTGCAGCGCCTGGCTCGAGACCGCCGCCTCCTCCCACCCCATGGCGGCCCTGATCAGAGTCCTCGGCGATATCGGAGCGACATGCCGGCGCTTGAGGCTCAGCCACAACGCTTCCAGCCTGTCGATGCCCTCGATGCTCGGGTCGGCGGCGAAGGCAACGCCATTGAGAGCGCCGGCCGAGGATCCCACTACGAGATCGGGAGTGATACCCGCCTGCGTGAGCGCTCGAAGCGCACCGACTTGCGCTGCGCACAGGCTGCCTCCACCTTGCAGCACGAACGCCACCGTGCCGGACGGCGTCCGCTCAGCCCTCGTAGGTGCTGTCGGCATCCCGTCAGCCTTCAGAACCTGACACGGGGTCATTCCTGACCCGCCGGTTTGCACGGTAGCCATGCCGCCTCCTCCCGTTCCGGGAACAGCCATTCCCTTAGCGCTGCCCATCCTGCGCCATAGGTGAGTGACAGGTCAAGACGAACATTCGTTTTTCTTAGTCGAGGCCCAGACTCCGGCTCGGGGCTTCCAATGGGCCAGTGGCCTGCGGATATTCGGGAAGAGCGGCACGTGATCGCTGTTTCGGCAGACTCAGCGAATGCGACGCTCCGATGCGACCACTGCTACAAGCGCTGCGGGTGCTCGGCTTCGTGTGCCGCATCGCTGGACCGGCCTGCTCCGGAGCACCTGGCAGTCGGCGACAGCAGCGCCACCGCTGTCGGTCCGAGCAGCGCCAGCCGGACTGAGAGGGCCGTCCCCGGCCGGCCTTCGGTGAAACGGAACGAGCAAGGGTCCCGCGGGCGCGGGTGCGATTGAAGGCGAGCGCGGGCGGCGTGAGCCGGGAAGTTACCCGAGGGGGCGTGCGCGAACGGGCCGTTCTGCAACTCGGAGATCACCTGCTCCACGATGGCCAGCCGCGGATGATCACCTGCGGCGTCCGGCAGCCGCCGCGGTCTCGGCCCGCGTGGATGCCACGCCCTCGGATCGGGACGCGCGATTACCGAAATCCCGGCTTCGGCTGTACGCCGGCAGCATTCCACGCGGCGGCCGTCCGTCTTGAGGCGATGTCCACATGTGCCGCCGTTATGGCACATTGACGTGTCTTTCTGACGCCCCGCACCGGCATAGCCTCGCTCGTGCGACACGGTCGGAGGGTTTCGTCTCCAAAGCGGACGCGATCGGAATCGGCGCCCCTTGGGCGGGGATGGCCCACCAGGCCGACCGTGTCCACCGTCGGTCGTTCTGAAAAAGGAAAGAAGGCGATCCACACCGTGGCGTCGCGATCACACGCCGGTGAGCCGGTGCTTTATGGGCGGGAATTCGGCCTCAACGAATGGCTCGTGGACGAACAGTACGAGCGATATCTACAGGACCCGGGCTCGGTCGACCAGACCTGGAGGGACCTCTTCGCCTCTCCGCCTCCCGAGGCCGGTCGGCTGGCGCGCAACGCCACGACGGCTGCGCACGACACGGACGAGGCGACGGTCAAGGCGGTCCGCGTTGCCGCGCTCATCCACGCCTATCGCGTGCGCGGACACCTGGCGGCCGACACCGACCCGCTCAAGGCCCAACACGGGGCGGCACACCCGGAGCTCGACCTCACGGCATTCGGGCTCCGGGACGAGGACCTGGAAAGGACGTACGTCGTCGACGACTTCGCCGGGCAGGTCACCATGACGTTGCGCGACGTTCTGAAAGTGCTGCAGGAGTCCTACTGCCGGACCGTGGGCACTCAGTACATGCACATCCAAAGCTCCCAAGAACGTCGGTGGATCCAGCAGCGGATCGAATCGCCTCTCCCCCGGCCGGATCGCGCCGAACAATTGCAGATCCTCTACCGGTTGGGCGCGGCGGAAGCCTTCGAGACGTTCCTGCACACCAAATACGTGGGCCAGAAGCGGTATTCGCTCGAAGGCGGCGAGTCCGCGATCGTGCTGCTCGACGCCCTCCTGCTGTGCGCCATCAGGCACGGGGTGGGCGAAGCGGTCATCGGTATGGCGCACCGGGGCCGGCTCAATGTTCTGGCCAACATCGTCGGCAAGTCCTATGCGGAGATCTTCCGTGAGTTCGAGGACGCGACGGACATTCGGTCGGTCCAAGGATCCGGCGATGTGAAGTACCACCTCGGTGCGGAAGGCACATACCGCGCTCTGGACGGCGGGGCGATCGCCGTCTCCCTCGTGGCGAACCCCTCGCATCTGGAGATCGTCGGACCGGTGGCCCAGGGAGTCGTGCGGGGCAAGCAGGACGAGGCCGCAGTCAAGGGCGACGTCTTCCCCGTCCTGCCGATCGTCGTCCACGGCGATGCCGCGTTCGCCGGCCAGGGCGTGGTCTGCGAGACGCTGAACATGTCGCAGCTGCCCGGCTACCGCACCGGCGGGACGGTCCACATCGTCGTCAACAACCAGCTCGGCTTCACGACCTCGCCCACCAGTGGCCGTTCGAGCACCTACGCCACCGATGTGGCACGGACGATCGAGGCCCCGGTCTTCCATGTCAACGGGGACGACCCCGAGGCCGTCGTCCGCATCGCGCGGTTGGCATTCGACTACCGTCAGGCGTTCCACAAGGACGTCGTCGTCGATCTGATCTGTTACCGGCGTCACGGGCACAGCGAGGTCGACAACCCCTCCATCACGCAGCCGGCGATGTACGACCGGATCGACGTGAGGCCTTCGGTGCGCAAGCTGTACGCCCAGGCGCTGGTCACCCGGGGGCACATCGGCGAGCGGCAAGTGGAAGGCGCACTCCGGGACTACCGGGAACGCCTTGAGCGGGCCTTCGTCGAGACCCGGGCGTTGCCGGTACCCCACTCCCCCAAGCCCGTCCTTCACGAGGACGGGCCCGCCCCTCAGGTGACCACCGCGATCACGGAGGCGACCGCCCGGCACGTCATCGCGTCCCAGACCCATCTGCCACCAGGCTTCACAGTGCACCCGCGCGTGCTGCCCCAGCTGCACCGGCGTACCACGATGCTGGATGCGGGAACGATCGACTGGGCCACCGCAGAAACGCTCGCCATCGGCTCGCTGCTGCTGGACGGGGTGGCGGTGCGGCTGGCCGGGCAGGACTCCCGCCGCGGCACGTTCGGCCAACGGCACGCGGTGCTCACCGACCGCCGCACCGGCGTGGAGCACACGCCGCTGAACGCCCTCGGCTCGCACGCCGCCGACTTCGCGCCCTACGACTCGATGTTGTCCGAACTGGCAGCGCTCGCCTTCGAATACGGCTACTCCCTGGCACGGCCCGATGCTCTGGTGCTGTGGGAGGCCCAGTTCGGTGACTTCGCCAACGGCGCCCAGATGGTCATCGACGAGTACATCGCGTCATCCGAACAGAAATGGGGGCAGCGCTCCGGGGTCACGCTGCTGCTACCGCACGGCTTGGAGGGGCAGGGACCTGACCACTCCTCCGGCAGGATCGAGCGACTCCTCCAACTGTGCGCGCAGGGGAACATGACCGTCGCCATGCCCACCGTTCCGGGCAACTACTTCCATCTGCTCCGGCAGCAAGCGCTCAGCGAACGCAGCAGGCCACTGGTCGTCTTCACACCGAAGTCGATGCTGCGGTTGAAGGCGGCCGCCTCCGCGCTGCCGGAGCTCACCACGGGCACGTTCCGCCCCGTCATACCGGATGAGGCGGCCGATGCCGCCCGGATCCGGCGCGTGCTGGTGTGCTCGGGCAAGGTCTTCTACGACCTGGACGCCTACCGGCGAAGCTGCGACCTGTCGGACACCGCGATCGTCCGCCTGGAGCGCCTCTACCCGTTCCCCGAGCACGAGTGCAGCGCGGAGCTCGCCCGCTTCCCCTCCGACGCCGAGGTGCGCTGGGTGCAGGAGGAGCCGGAGAACCAAGGAGCCTGGTCCTTCGTGGGGCCGCACGTGCACCGGCCGGCGAACCGTCCGATCGGATGCATCAGCCGACCGCAGGCACCGGCCCCCGCCGTGGGCTCCGCCCGGCGGCATGCCAGCGAACAGAAGGATCTCGTGGCATCCGCCTTCCGCTGACCCTGCCCGCCCGCCACGGCCCGGACGACGCCTCCCGTATGGCGGGCACCCTGTTGCTGGGGACACCTCTCCTCGGACCGGATCCCAGGGTGTCCGCTCGCATGGGGCCCGGGGCCTGGATTGTCAGTGCCCCCGTGCCGGCATGGCGCCGGGACGGGGGCGCTGTCGGCTGAGGGGAGCCGCACCATGGGAAAACACCAGCGCCCTCACCATCAATGGCCCGTGGTGCCTCGGCTACGGGCAGACCGGGGCGGACACCGAATCCTTCGTGCCCACGCCGGTCGTCCGGAAACTGGCCCGGAACGCGCCAGGCGTCACCCCCAGATGCCGTACGAACGCTCTGCGCAGCGACTCAGGCGAGCCGAACCCTGTGTGCCGCGCTACCACCCGCATGGAGTCATCGCCCGTCTCCAGCAGCACCTGGGCGGCTTCCAGCCTGACCTGCTCCACATACCGGGCCGGAGTCGTCCCTACCTCTTCGTAGAAGAGGCGGGTCACGTGACGGACGCTCACGCCCGCCCTGCGGGCCATGGCCGACAGTGTGTGGTTGCCACCGGGGTCCTCCGCGACCGCGTCCAGGACCCGACGCAGCACCTCCTGGCGGGGGTGCGGGGCCCGGGAGCGGACGCTGAACTGGGACTGGCCTCCCGGTCGCTGCATGAAGACGACCATGTCCTTGGCGACCGCTCGAGCGACCTGCGCACCGTAATGATCTTCGACGAGTGCCAAGGACAGGTCGATACCGGCGCTGACACCTGCCGAGGTCATCATCTGCCCGTCCCGCACGAAGAGGGCGTCCGGTTGGACCCGCACGGACGGAAAGCGAAGGCCCAGTTGGTGCGTGTGCCGCCAGTGCGTCGCGGCGCGACGCCCATCGAGAAGTCCGGCCGCTGCCAGCAGAAACGCTCCCGTGCATACCGATGCCGTGCAGTGGGCCTTCTCATGCAGTCGCCGGACCACGTCCAGGAGCGCGTCGTCCTTGATCAGCGTTTCCCATTCGGGACCGCCCGGGATCACCAAAACGTCGCACGGCTCACGTACCTCATCGGCAGCAAGGTCGGCGCTGATGCGGGTCCCGGCGGAGGTGACCACTTCCGCCCCGTCCTCGGACGCGATCTGCACCCGATAGCGCCCGCCGAACTCGTTCGCCGAGTCGAACACCTCGATGGGGCCGGTCACATCGAGCAGCCGTACCCCCGGGAAGACGAACACGGTCACGGTGAGCGTGCCCGTTCCGGGTCGGTTGTGGTTCATCGGAGACCTCCGGGCCGTGCGGGGTGTGGACACGGCAGGTTCCTCAGCGTGCCGCCGCCGATCAGTGCCTCGAGAGGGCCGGCGCTTGGGTCGCGGCCCGGTCTGCCGGCGCCGGTGATGAAGAGCGCCCCGTTCATAGCAAGCTCCTACGCAACGACGGATGTGGGGTGGGCCCCACAAGGTGCCGGCCCGTCGAGCCGGCCTCCCCTACCGGGCGCCTGCCCCGGCACACGTGCCGCCCCACCACATATGCCGCGGGCTGCACGATCCGCGCCCAAGGGCGGTGTCCAGCTCCTCGAGGGGCCGGGGTGCGAGAGCTCCAGCGCGGGTCAGACAGCCGATCACAGCTGACGCCCGGAGCCCGTTCACCGGAGTTCCCGGTGCCTATCATGTGCCTGTCACCAGGACCCGTGCCACGACCGGCGCACTCCCTGCTGGTAGGCAAAACCTTCCAGTCCGCTCTTCAGGAGTGGCATGAAGCTGCTCCTTCGTGCATGGCACCCCGAAGAAGCGTGTTATCGGCTGCGCCGCGAGCACCAGGCACTATCACCTCCCTGTGCAAACGACGGTCGGCTATCAGTAGACGGTCGCTCCACGAGAGAAGCCTGCCGACCTGAGCGAGCGGGCCAGTGTGGCGCCGGCGCAGGCCGGCGGTGCCTGGTGATGTGTCAGACCAGACATCCGTCCGGGCGCCGGGGGAACAACGCAGCCCGCGCCTCTGACCGGTCGGCACCTCCCGGCCCGTTCAGCGTCGAACGATGATTGACTGGCTCCGGCAATCGCAGCACCAACCCCCGGGAGAACCCGCAGTCATGAGCGTCGCCTACACGTACGAGTACAAGGTCGTCACCTTCCGCGAGTCGCTCATCGGCGACGCCCTGGACAGCGACAAGCTGGAGAAAGTCCTCAACAAGCACGCCGAGGACGGCTGGGGGCTGAAGGCGATAACCTCCGCCGACGTCAAGGGCCGCATCGGGCCGGGCGCCGTCGAGGGCCTGCTCCTCACCTTCGAACGGCCGCGCCAGTAGCGGTTGCGGGGCCCCGTCCGTCCTGGAGCACGGCCGCCGCGCCGGCGCAGGCTTGATCGCACGGACGCGCCTGGTGTCGCGGCCTGTGACGGGCACCGGTCGGACGGGGCAGACCTGACTGCACGGGTCGGCGACGGCACGTAATCCGCACGACCAATCGTCGGCGGACTGGGGCACCCTGACCGACCGGTTCGCCACCATGCCGCCCCACCCCGAAGTCCCCGCGGCACTGCGTCGGCTCCACGATCAGGGCTTCCGGCTGTTCACATTCACCGACAACACGCTGGGAATCTCAGGGCGGCAGTTGGAGAGGGCAGGCATCATCGACCTGTTCGAACGCCCCTTCAGCGTCGACGAAACCGTGCGACGCGACAAACCAGCGCCTGAGGGCTACCGATCGGTGGCCGCCGCGCTCGACATCGACCCCGGCGACATCTGTCTGATCGCCTGCCATGTCTGGGACACCATCGGCGCTGTCGCCGTCGGCTGGCAGGCCGCGCTCATCCTGCGCGAGGGCAACGCGCCACTCGACGTCGGCCCCCAGCCGGACTACGTCGGGCAGGACCTCGATGCCATCGCCGACCAGCTGATCGAACGGTTCCCACCGTAGGACACGCGCCGCCGAGTCAGTACGCCAGACCACGTCCTCGGCGCCACAGCTCCCAGCGCCGCCTGAGCCGTTTCGAACCACGCCCAGGCCGTAGAACGTCTGCAGTTGGCGCATGTCTGCCCCGGGAAGGGCCGCCCGGGTGAATGTCCTGCCGACTGGCCCGACCGGAAATCCTCTCGGCCAAGCAGCTCGGCAGACTGTGTGAATGCGGTCGCAGAAGCAGATTCCCACCTTGATCCATCAAACCTGGAAAGACACCGATGTACCCCCGAAATGGAGGAAGTGGGCTGACTCTTGGCGTCTGCACCACCCTGACTGGGGATACCGCCTGTGGACCGACGCCGACAATCGGGCGTTCCTCCAGGAGCACTACCCATGGTTCCTGCCGGTCTACGACGGCTATCCAGAAGCAATCATGCGGGCCGACGCAATCCGCTATTTCCTGCTCGACCACTTCGGCGGGCTCTACGTGGATCTGGACTTCGAGTGCCTGAGCCCGGTCGACGGAATCCTTGACGGGCAGGAGCTCGTCCTCGGCTGCGAGCCCGAGGTACACACACGGCTCTTGCTGGCGCGCCGGCGCGGATTCGGCCGTATCGTCGGCAACGCGTTCATCGCATCACGGCCGGGCCACCCTTTCTGGGCCCATGTCCACCGGCAGTTGGTCGGTGCCCACAAGCTGCCCGACCCTCTCGACGTCACAGGCCCCTTCTTCCTCACCCGCGCGATCGACAGCACCCCGGAAGCTGACTCGATCACGGTCCTCGGCCCGGAGGTCCTGTACCCCAAGGTGAGCCCGTACACAACAGAACTGTTCGGCCCTCAGAAGGCCGACTACGAGCGTGCGTACGCCGTGCACCACTGGTCTGGCAGTTGGGTGCGCGACGTCCCCGCAGCGCCGCGGACTTCAACCGGCAAAAGGGTCCCGTTCTGGGCGAGCCAGGAGCTGCAACCGCTCGCCGACGGTCTGCTCAGCCTTGACGCACAGCGCCGCCGCTGGGCCTCGGGCGCGCCCGCACCGACCGTGTCATGCCTGATGGTGACCAAGGATCGCTCGTCGACGGCCCGCCGCGCGATCAGCTGCTTCCGTGCGCAGACCTATTCGAACCTGGAACTGGTCGTCGTGGAGGACGGCACGGACGACACCCTTGAGCAGCACATCCGCGAGCTGAGCGACCTGCGGATCCGCCATCACCGGCTTCCCCCGGAAGGGCGGCCGTTGGGCGAGCTGCGCAATGAGGCGGTGGACCGGGCCACCGGAGCCTACGTTTGCCAGTGGGACGACGACGACCTGTACGACCCGGAGCGGGTCGAGACACAGATGGCGGCGCTTCTCGCACTCGGCGCCGAGGCCTGCTTCCTCGCCCGTGAGCGGCTGTGGTGGCCCGCTCGCCACAAGCTGGCCATCTCCTGCGCGCGCGTCTGGGAAGGGTCGATGGTGTGCGCCAAGGAACGACTCCCGCGCTACCCGGCGCAACGCCGGGGCGAGGACACTCCGGTAGCCGAAGAGGTGGTGCGCACCTGTCGGGTCGTATCGGTCGACGCACCCGAGCTGTACACGTATGTGTGTCACGGTGGGAATACGTTCAGCGAGTCACATTTCGAAGAGCACTTCGAAGTGGCGACCGAGATCTGGGCCGAACGCGGCGCTTACATCGAGCGGTTGCTGGCCATGGCGACCCGCCTGCCGATCGAGCCCCAGGAGATCGCCCAGGCCGAGACCGATCGCGCCGCCCGAGCCTCCGCGCGCAGAGCGCAGACGACGGTCGAGTCCGCCCCGGGCCCGGCGAGTGAGCGGCCCCTGGTGCTGGTCCTCACCCCCCTCAAGGACGCGACCGCGTTCCTGCCCGGCTACCTGGACAACCTCCGCGCCCTGGACTACCCGCGCGAGGCGATCTCACTGGGCCTGCTGGAGGGCGACAGCAAGGACACGACGCTGGAACTGCTCCAACAGGTGGTGCCGAGCCTTCAGGCGGAGTACCGGAGGGTCACCCTCGTACAGCGCGACTTCGGCCTCCAGTTGGCGGGCCCCCGTTGGGAGCCCAGCGTCCAGCTCCGGCGCCGGTCGGTGCTGGCCAGGGTGCGCAACCATCTGCTCTCCCGGGCCCTCGTCGACGAGGAGTGGGTGCTGTGGCTCGACGCCGATGTCACCGGCTACCCTGCGGACCTCCTCCAGCACCTGCTCGGAGCGCGCAAGGACATCGTCGTCCCGCACTGTGTCACCACGACCGGTGGACCCACGTACGACCTCAACACCTTCGTCCTTCACCCCAGAGCCGGCACGCTCAACTGGTCCCAGTGGCTGCGCGACGGCATTCTGCAGCCCCCCAGAGGGTTCGGCCGAACGTACCTCGACGAGTTGCGCGGGCAAGGGCTCCTCCGCGTGGACTCGGTCGGCGGCACCGCATTGCTGGTACGCGCGGACCTCCACCGTGACGGCCTGAACTTCCCCTCCTTCCCGTACCGGCGCCTCATCGAGACCGAGGGTCTCGCCGCGATGGCCCGGGACATGGGGACCGCCTGCTGGGCGCTGCCCGACCTGGAAGTGCTGCATCCGCACCATGTCCCCAATCCAGCGGACATCGAGGCCGTGTCACCGTCCTGATCCTCCGGGGGGCCGATACCCAAGCGCCGGTCCGTCGCCCCACAGCACGGGGCTTGTCGACACTCCCTCAAGTGAGCCATCCCGAACGTCACGCCATGGGCCAGAGGGACATTGGCGCCGAGACCACCGTGGAGAGCAAAACGGTGACCGTACGTCGACGTCCCCACGGCACCGAGCGTTCCTGGGCCGCCGGTGGCCGGACTGTCCTCAAGCTCGTCAGCCCGGCCCAGAGCAGCCGTCAGGTCCACCCGGAGCCCGCCGAGGGAGCTCGTGACCGACCGCAACAGCCGGACACCCGGACATCGGGCGGCCCGTCACGACCTCGGCCCAGATGGGGAATTGGGTGATGCCGATCAGGCGAATCGTGGGGAATTACGGCGTGCCCGCTAACAGGAGTAACCGCTTTGACACGCTGGGTAGCCAATTTTACGGTGGCGCCACTGCCCCTGCGGAGCAGTTCACCGCGGCACAAGGGCAGCTCCCTACCTCGAAAGAAGGCCCACCATGAAAGCTCGTGTCATATCCTCCCTGGCCCTCCCTGCTGCACTGGCAACCGCCGGACTCCTCAACACCGCGGAGGCGGCCTATGCCGCCGCCCTCAATGCGGACCCTCTCGCGGCGTCCGCACCGTCCGGGTACCAACAGCAGCCGACAAGCGGCGACGTCGCCCTCATCTCAAGCTCCGCGCACCCCTGCACCCCCATGGGCAACGTCACCATCTCGCACTACGGCCACCATTGCTGCTCGCACATGAGCAATGTGACCTTCTGCCACTACGGCCATCATCATTCACACCACCACGACTACGACTACGACGACTGGGACTGACAGCGCCCCAGCCAGTAGGGGATCCGGCGGGTCTCCCGGGACATGGCCCCCGAACAGGGGTTCCCCGGGGGTCGCAGACGCATGACAACGCACCATCCTGACCCGTGCCCGCTGGATCCTCCTTCCGTCCCGTTCCCTTCCGAAACGAAAGACGGCGCATGCCTCACAGATCCGACCCCGTGGTTTCGGTGGTCATCCCGTGCCACAACTACGCCCGCTATCTGCCCCAGGCAGTGTCCAGCGTCCTCGCCCAGACGTTCCGCGACTGGGAACTCGTCATCGTCGACGACGGCAGTACCGACGACACCGCCGAGGTGACCCAGGGCCTGATCGCCCGCCACCCCGACCGGAGCATCAGACTGCTCCAACAGGCCAACGCCGGGGTCTCCGCCGCGCGCAATGCCGGAATCGAGGCCAGTGCCGGCCGCTACATCCTTCCCCTGGACGCCGACGACGTGATCGCGGCCACGATGCTGGGGAAGACCGTCGCGGTACTGGACGGCGATCCCGGCATCACCATCGCATCGACCGATGTGTTCACCTTCACCGACGACGATCTGCCCCCGCAGGTGATGCCCCTGCCCGCCTACAGCAGAGAGTTGCTGCTCCAGCGACTGATCATGTTCTACTGCTCGCTGTACCGCCGTGAAGCCTGGCAGACCGTGAGCGGGTACGACGAGAGCATGCGGGCTGGAGAAGACTGGGACTTCTGGATCGGCTGCGCCGAGCACGGCTTCGACGCCTACCACATCCATGAGCCGCTCTTCGGGGCGCGCAACAAGGACACCGGACTGCACCTGGAAGCCGCCGAGAACGACCTGGCCATCCGGGCGCGGATCGTGGCCAACCACCCGGGCCTGTTCAAGCCGATCACTCGTGGCTGGGCACACGCCGTACTCGGCCAGGACGCGGAAGCCTGCCTGCGGGACGAACACGTGCCCGACGACATCCTCACCCGGGCCACCG
The DNA here is from genome assembly GCF_050936285.1 of Streptomyces sp. CA-106110. NCBI lineage: Bacteria > Bacillati > Actinomycetota > Actinomycetes > Kitasatosporales > Streptomycetaceae > Streptomyces > Streptomyces sp. CA-106110. The sequence continues at coordinate 1,017,926 of NZ_JBNJNB010000001.1, forward strand.
AGATGGACCAGTTCCTTGCCGCGGTCATGGCCCTGCAGCGGACCACGCGGGTGCAGTACTACCACATCCGGCGGCTGGAAAAGGCGCTGGCCGCCCAGAACGGAACCGCCGAACCGCCCACCCAGGAGGCCGAACCCGCGCCGACGGCTTCCGCCGTGTGACGCGGTACCCCTCTCCCCTGAATCGTCGTCAACGCCGCCGTCCCTGTACCGGAGGCGCCCTGGGGACCCATCCACCGATCGCAGACCTGCCGGACGCCGGGACTGTCGGATGCCTCGCAGCGCACGCTGGGTCCTCGGCTGGCTGCTGGCGGTGGCCGCGTGCAGCCAGGTCGTGGGGTGGCTGCTGGTCGCGGCCGCTTCACCCAAGCTGGCCAGCCATGTCGGTGCGGTTCTGCTGCTGCTCACCCCGGTCGGTGCGGTGGCGCTGGGCGCGGTCGTACTGGGCGAGCGCCCCAGCCCGCTGCAACTGGTGGGCTGCGTGCTGATCCTGGTCAGCGCGTACGTCACCACGGCCCGGGGCGTCACGTCGGCCGACGGACAGGGTGGCAGGCGGAAGCCGAGGCGGGCGCGGTGAACACGGTGTCGAGCCTGCCCTAGCCAGACAGGTCCAGGGAGTTCGCCAGGAAGCGTCACGTCACAACACGGGGAATCCACACGAAGCAAGCTGTATCTCCGTAGATCACCGAACTCCGTCGGTGTCCCACAACGGGCCGGTCGAGGAGGGCCCGGGCGCTGTCAGGGCGAGCAGACAGATCGCTGCCGACGCGGGCGGTCGGGATCAGATGAATCGTGATCCCTGCTCGCGCCGTTGCGGCCTGCTACGCCTTGCGCGTGGCGTGGGGCCGAACAACCGCGTCGCAGCCGCCCCCAACCGGCGCCGGGCCTGTTCCATCGAGACATGGAAACCGCACCACCGGCCCTGCGCACCCGCTTCACTGAACTCGTCGGCTGCACGGTGCCCGTCCAACTGGCCGGCATGGGCTGGGTCAGTGGCGTCGACCTCGCCGCCGCGGTCTCCGAGGCCGGCGGACTCGGCATGGTCGCCTTCCCCACGGCGACACCCGAGATCCTCACCGGGCTGCTGGAGGAGGTGCGGCAACGGACCACCCGCCCGGTGGGGATCAATTTCATCCTTCCGCTGCTCCAGGACGACGCGTGCATCGACATCGCCGCGCAGCGGATGTCCGTCGTCGAATTCTTCTGGGCGCCCCCGTCCCCCCGTCTGGTCGCCCGGGTCCAGGCGGGCGGGGCGCTGACCGCGTGGCAGGTCGGCTCGGTCGAGGAGGCACGGGAGGCGGCATACGCGGGGTGCGACTTCGTCGTCGTCCAGGGAGCGGAGGCGGGCGGGCACGTCCGCGGATCCCAGGCCCTGCTGCCACTGGTCAGCGAAGTGACTGAGCACGTCGACATCCCTGTCGTCGCAGCCGGTGGCATCGCCACCGGCAGATCCGTCGCCGCCGTTCTCGCCGCCGGCGCCGACGGGGCCCGTATCGGGACACGGTTCGTCGCCACGACCGAAACCGACGCGCACCCGGAGTATCAGCAAGCCCTGATCCGGGCCACCTCCGCCGACACCGTACTGACCACCCAGTTCTCGGTCATGTGGCCTGACGCACCGCACCGGGTTCTGTCGGGCTCGGTCGAGCGGGCGCGCGCCCTCGACACCGACATCGCAGGCGAGGCGGTGCTGGCCGGTGCCCCCGTATCCGTCCCCGCATCCAGTCCTGTCTGCCCGACGCGGACGACCACCGGGCACGTGGACGCAATGCCGCACTACGCAGGCCAGGCAGTCGGCGCCATCACCAGGATCGAACCCGCCGCAGAGGTCATGCGCCGGCTCACCGCCGACGCGATCACACACCTGCACGAGGCATCCGCCGGCCGGAATCCCCACTGACAACACACCCGAGAGCCCGACGAGATCCCGGCAGCCGAGATCGCGCCCGGTCACTGCCGCAGGGCGTATCTCTCAGCTCTCTGCCGCTGGGTGGTGGCGCCGGTAGTGGCGGGCGACGAGCACGCGGTTGCCGCACGCTGGGGAGCACCATTCCCGGCGCGCGTGGTTCTTGATGAAGAAGAGCACACAGTTCGGAGCCAGACAGGGGCGCAGGCGATCCCGGTCCGGCCCGGTGAAGAGTTCGACGGCCTGGTGCGCGATGAGCTGAACGGCGAGATCCGCGGGCGTCCCGGAGCCCCTGTAGGCGCGTGACGGTTGTCCGTCAGCCGGCCAGACGAGCTCGGGCCACGCTCGAGTGAGAGTGTTGAGCGTGGTGATCGCCTCCGGCCGCGCCAGTTCCGGCGCCGTAGCCGGAGGGCGCGGATCCTCGGTCGCCTCCGCTGCCAGCCGTCGCAGCGCGTCACGCAGCGTGCGCAGCGTTCCGGCCATCGGGCGCACCACGTTCTCATCGAGCTCGTCCGCACTGATCTCGGCCTCGGCCCCGAGCCGGCCGGCCACCGCGCGCAGCCAGGCCGCGGCGCCGGCGTCGCTGTCGAGGGCGTCATGGGTGCGGCCACGGTCGACCAGGACGGTGTTCATCAGCTCGACCGGCAGCGGTTCCCCCAGGAGCGGCGCGCTTGTGGGCACTTGCTCGGTCATCATGCCACCCACGATACCACTGACTAATGGATGGACGGCAGGCCATGCATTTGACAGTCGGGGAATTGCGCGTCATGCTCCTAATGTCAAACAGATGACCCAACCATTAGAGGTTGGGTCCATGCCACCGCAAGGAGCCCGTAATGTCGACGCTGCCCCAGATCAACCCCGCAGAGGCCACCGGCGAGGCCGCCGCCCTGCTCTCCGATCTCAAGAAGAGCATCGGCTCCGTCCCGAACATGGCCAAGGCGATGGCAAACAGCCCTGCCCTGCTCAAGGGGTGGATGGGCCTGTCCGGCGCGCTCGCCGGCGGAGTGCTGGACCCCGCCGTCCGCGAACGCATCGCACTGGCGACCGCCGAGTACAACCGCTGCACCTACTGCCTGTCCGCCCACACCCTCCGGGCCAAGAACCTCACCAAGCTCGAAGGTGACGAAATCGAACGTGCCCGCCACGCAGAGTCGTCCGACCCGCACGCGGCCGCCGTGCTCGCCCTCTCCGACGCCATCGCCCGAGGCCGCGGCACCATTGATGAGGCCACGCTCAAGACCGCCCGCGCCGCCGGTGTCACGGACGCCGAGATCGCCGAGGTCGTCGGCAACCTCGCCCTGAACATCCTGACGAACTACTTCAACATCGTTGCCGACACCGACAACGAATACCCCCTCGTCACGCCGCACCAGCACGCCTGACACCCCAGCCGTGCGGGGCGGCCCCTGTCCTGCCCATGGACGCCCCGCACGCCCCACCTCGCGGCCCTGGCTCCGCAGTCCCCGGAAATCGGTGGCCCAGGCCGCGCTCGCCCAAGCCTCAGATCGAGAAGGCGACAGCCACGCAGCGCCGTCACCCCTCTGCACGCCTGAAAGTGACAACCCTTGATCGGCTCAAAAGACTGGCGTTCCAGCCCCAGGGCCTCGGAGCCAGAGGGCCAAGGCGTTTGACGGCGTAACAGGGAGCGATACATGGCGCGCAGAGCACATCATCGGCTCCGCATCACGGGCGTGGCAGGAGTCATGGCTGTGGGCCTGATCGCTTGCCAGGCCGAACCCGGCTCTCCCCATGCACAGATGGCGCGCGCAGGCGCACACGTACCGTTCGCCCAGGCGATGGACCAGAGCATGCAGGCCATGATGAAAGCCATGGCCGAGTCCTCCATGACCGGTGATCCCGATCAAGACTTCGCGGCGATGATGGTGCCCCATCACGAGGGAGCCATCGCCATGGCCAAGGCGGTCCTCGAACACGGCAAGGACCCCGTCCTGCGGCGGTTGGCACAGGAGATCATCGTCACCCAGCAGCAAGAGATCCAGGTGCTGAAGGGCCGGCTGTCGACGCAACCCGCGGCCCCTCGGAACGCGTCCCTCCCCGTGCCCGGGGCGGGGAAGGAGGAACACCGGCCGCCCGCAGGATCGGCCGGTCCGGTGATCCCGATATCCAGCCAGGACCGGGTGTATACCTCGGACCAGACGTCCAACACCGTCTCCGTGATCGACCCCGCCGCCAATCGCCTTCTCGGGGTGATCCGCCTGGGCGACCCGGTGCCTGGTTCGCTCAGCCCGCTGTACAAGAACCAACTGCTGGTGCACGGCGGCGGCTTCTCCCCCGATCACCGGACGCTGGCCACCGTCTCCATCGGCTCAAACTCGGTCACCCTCATCGACACCGCCACCACCAAGGTCAAGGGCGTCGTGTACATCGGCCGGTCGCCGCACGAGGCGTTCTTCACGCCCGACGGCAAGGAGTTGTGGGCCACCGTGCGCGGCGAGAACTACGTCTCGGTGATCGACCCCGTGCGGATGCGGGAGAAACGTCGTGTCACGACCGCCAACGGACCGGGCATGGTGTTGTTCCGCCCGGACGGCAAGTACGCCTTCGTGCCCTCGAGCTTCACCCCCGAGGTCGACGTCGTCGACACCAAGACCTACCGTGTCGTGGCCCGGGTGCCGCAGGCCAGCCCCTTCTCGCCGAACCTGGCGGTGAGCCGGGACGGCACCGAGGTGTGGTTCACCCTCAAGGACAGCGGCAAGACCCAGATCATGACCGCCCGGCCGCCGTTCCGCATCCTTTCCACGATCGACAGCGGGCCCATCACCAACCACGTCGCACTCGTCGACAACAGCGCCGGCAAGTTCGCCTACGTGACGGTGGGCGGCGAGAACGTCATCAAGGTCTACCGGCGCGGCCGCACCCCGTCCCTGGCGGCCACCATCCCCACGGGCCACCTACCGCACGGGATCTGGGGCTCCGGTGACGGCACACGCGTCTACGTCGGACTCGAGAACCAGGACGCGGTCGTGGCCGTCGACACCCTCCAGAACAAGGTGATCGCCACCATCCCGGTGGGCCAGCAGCCACAGCAGTTGCTCTATGTACCGCGCGCCGTCCCGGAGGGCACGGGCACCGCCAACCTTCAGCCGCTCGCGGTCGCCGGCAAGGCCGGCCACCTCACACTGGCCACACCGAAGGGCAGCAGCGAGCACGTCCACGCCACGGTCTCGGTCAACGCGCTCGGTGCCTTGGACCTCCTGCAAGTCGCGACCACCGGCCTCAAACCCGGCAAGAACTACACACTGTGGCTCACCGAGCGGCGCACCGCCCCCTTCGGCCACAAGCAGGCGCTCACCATGTTCACCGCCAACGCCGCGGGCGCACAGGTCAGCCAGGCCATCGGACTCCTCCGCGAAGTACTCACCCCACCGAAGCCCTCGAACTCGGCACCAGACCAGCGCTACCTGATCATCACGCCTGCGGGCAGCGCCAACGCCGTAGCCACTCAGGACCGGTACCAGCCCATGCCACCTCCGGAGAAACCGTCCCCGCAACCAGCCCCGGCCGCGGGCGGCACGTAGGTCTGACCTACCGGGTGGAGACGCTCCCAACCGGTGGAGAACCATCAAGCCACCCCTACGCCCATGGGACAGCGGTCACTCGACGACGCCCGCTGATCCCTCGGGCACGCTCGGCCCAGAGTGGCTGGATGGCGGCCAGGTGAGGGCGGGGGCCGCCGCAGCACGTACCAACGTCGAGAAAGTCAGCGACACTGAGCGCGCCCTCACAGCCATTCCAGGTGGCGACGCCATAGCCTCCGACTCGTCCGGCGCGGGCAGCCACAAGTGATCAAGCGCACACCACCGCTGGGCGCCGCTCAGGCACAGAGCCACAGGCTTCCCGTACGGCCTCGACAGTCCCCATATGAACGATAAAAATGAGGACTCCAGCGTGGGCGAGGGAGAGAACGTGACAGCCGGTTTCCGCGATGTACGGTCGCTTGCGCAGTCCGTGACCATTTCGGACGTCGCGGAGGCGGCAGGCGTCTCTCGGCAGACGGTCTCCAACGTGCTCAACGCACCGGACCGCGTCCGCGCCGAGACACGGGAGCGGGTCACCCAGGCCATCGCCGACCTCGGCTACCACCCCAACCATATGGCGCGCTCCCTGCGGGCGAGTTCACCCCGCATGATCGGTTGCCGCATCCTGCCGGTGCACGCGGAAACGGTGGCCGCCATCCAGGACCGCTTCCTGCACGCGCTCGCCGAGTCGGGGCAGGAGTGCGACCACCATGTGCTGCTCTTCACGGCTGCGGATGTCGCCGCGGAGACAGAGCGGTGCACAGCCCTTTGGCGCGCAGGCGCCGTGAGCGGTGTGGTGCTCTACGACATGACGCCGGACGATCCCCGACCGGGACGGCTCAGGGCTGCCGGTGTGCCGTTCACGGCCTTCGGGCGTACGGCGGCCGACACGGAGCACTACAGCTGGGCCGACGTCGACAACGCGGCGGGGACAGCCTCGGCCGTCGACCACCTGGTCGCCGCCGGTCACCGACGCATCGGCTTCCTGGGCTGGCCCGAGGGGTCCAGCGTCGGCGATGCGCGCGCACACGGCTGGCTGATGGCCATGGACCGGCACGGTCTGCTGGCCGGGAGCCACCGACTCGACGTACGGGGCGACGACACGACCTCGAGTGGTACCAGGCTGATGACGAAACTCCTGGACAAGCCCGGCCCACCGACCGCCGTCGTCGCAGCGACCGACACGCTCGCGGTGGGGGCGCTCCACGCGGTGCGCGACCACGGCCTGCATCCCGGTCGGGACATCGCTGTGGTGGGCTTCGACGATTCTCCTGCGGCTACGGCGCTCGAGCTGTCGAGCGTTCGTCAGCCGATCGAGGAGGTGGGCCGGCTGGTCATGGCGGAGGTGCTGCGGCTGACCGGCCGGAGCCCCGGTGCGGACGTCGAACCGCCCGCGAAGCCTCTGCACCAGCTCCTGGCACCCGAGTTGGTCGTCCGCGCGAGCTCCGCGCCGGTACAGGCCCCGCCGCCGCCCATCGATTCGGCCCAGCCGATTCGTCTGTAGCGGCCCGATGTGTGCGGCGGCACGCCCTCAACCGTGCGGCGCAGGCGTCCGCGTGGCGACGGTGACCTCTCCCCCAGCCGGTACGTGCCGCACCGTACCCGCCGTCTCCACCGGGAGCGGCTCACCCGTGTGGAGCCGCACGGTCGTACCATCCTGTCGGATGTCCACGTCGAAGACACGGCCCCGCCAGCGGAGCCGCTGCAGGGTGACACCTTCCAGCGAACCGGGCAGAATCGGGGCGACGACGACCCGGTCGGCGCGCCAGCGCAGCCCCGAGTAGCCGTACAGGAACTCCTGCAGGAAGCCGCCGTGCCCGGTCAGGAACGTGAAGGCACCCCCGGTGCGGGCCTCGGCGAACTGCTCGAAGGGCGGTCTGACGAACGGCTCGACACTGCGCCGGGTGTACTCGAATGCCGCCTTGGCGTCGCCTAGTTCGGCGTGGGCGATGGAGTGGACCGAGTCCGTCATCGACGGCCCGTCCTCGTGGGTACGGGACGCGTAGTACTCCAGGTCGGCACGCGTGACCTCGGGGGGCTGCGGGTTCTCCCACGGGTAGGTGAGCATCACCACGTCGGCCTGCTTGATCACTTGGCCCTGGTACCCGGCGAACTCCGGGTGGATTTGCCGTACCTCGTCGAACGGGACGACGATGCAGTCCGCGACCTCGGCCCATCGCGGGTCGGCGCTCTCGCCGAGGGCCTCGGCGGCGCGGGCAGCGAAACGCAGGGATTCCCGGGCGGCGACGTTCGTGTAGACGGAGTCGTCATGCGGTCCCATGGCGTACTCGTCCGGCGGGATCACGCCGTTGATGTGGCAACGTCCCTCGGCGTCGGTGGTGACGCGGCTCGCCCAGAAGTCCGCGACGGCGCTCAGCACGGGCAGTCCCGCGGAGCGCAGCCACTGCTTGTCGCCGGTCGCGAGCCAGTACTGCCAGAAGGCCAGAGCCACATCGGCGCTGATGTGCTGTTCGAGGCGGCCGAAGGGCGCCCACGCAGGAGTGTCCTCGTCACCGGTGAGTCCGCTCTCCCAGGGGAAGCGAGCGCCTCGGTGGCCCCCGGCGGCCGCGGCGGCACGGGCCGCGCCGAGCCGGGCCACCCGGTAGTCGAGAACGCTTCGCGCGATCTGCGGATGCTGGGCGAGCAAGCCGGGCCAGATCCAGGTCTCGGTGTCCCAGAAGACGTGGCCGTTGTAGCCGTCACTGGACAGTCCGGAGGGCGACGGTGACCACGGCGAGTCCTCGTGCACGCTCGTGAGGAGATAGAACTTCGCGGCCCGTACGCGGCGTTGCAGCAGGGCATCGCCGCGGATAACGATATCGCTCTCCCATTCGCGTTGCCAGACGCGCCGGTTGTCGTCGGCAAGCCGTGTGTGTCCCTCGCGGGCGGCCTGCTCGGCGTGGGCCCGGGCTGTGCTCAGCGGCTCGTCCGTGGTGTGGGAGGTGACCACGGACACGTACTTGGTGAACGTCAGAGGGCGTCCCGGGGAGGTGCGGACACGGATCGTCTGCGCCGCGGTGCCGTCCGGCTCCGGGACGGGCTCGACGTGGCCAGGTCCGTCCAGGACGGAGACGAGCGCGGCCGTGACGCCACTGCCCTCGGCCTCCACAAGCGTCCAGATCTGCCCGTGGCCCCCGCCCCGCCCCGCGGTCCGGACGCGCAGTGCGGCACGCTCGTCCAGCGCGTCGGTGACGACGAGCTCGCCCTCCCAGTGCGGCGTGACCGTCACGCTCACGACGGCCACGTACGGCCGAGACCGATCAGTGAACACCTCGTAGCGCACGTCGGTGATCCGGCCCGCCGGTGAGGTCCATCGGGCGTCCGTGGTGATGGCCCCGGTACGCAGGTCGAGGCACTGTCGATACCGCTCGATGCCGCGCGCCGCCCCGGCGCGCGGGCTGCTCACCGGGGCCCAGTCGTCGCCGGCCGGCCACTCGCCCTCGGCGGGTGCACTCTCGCGCGCGCCGGGTGGGCTGGTGAATGCGGAGTTGAACGAACCGCTGCCGTCGCTCACATCGAGCGTGGACCACGCGGGCAGGGACGCCTTTCGGGACCATGTGCCGTCCCGACCGGTGTAGAAGCCTGCGACGTGGAACTGGGTGCGGACGGGAGCCTCTGCGAAGCCGTTGCCGGCTGCCGGGACGCGTGCGGCGAAACGGCCGTTGCCGGTGAAGGTGGGGTGATAGTCGACGAGCGCGGCTACGTGAGGGTCCCCGGGGCCGGAGCCCCGGTGAGCATCGTCCGTGGCCAGCACCCATGCGTCGGCAGCCGGGGCGGGACGGTCGCTGGTCTGGGCGGTCAATTACTTCAGCCCTCCCGCGGTGAGGCCGTCGACGATCCGCCGCTGGAAGAACAGCACGGCCACGACGAGCGGCAAGGTCACCACGACCCCGGCGGCCATCTGCGTGCCGAACGGCTGGTCGTACTTGTACTGCCCGGTGAAGAGCGAAAGGATCACGTTGGCCGTCATCATGTGACGGTCATTCACCACGCTGACGGCGGTGAGGAATTCGTTCCAGGCGCTGATGAAGACGAGGATGGCCGTGGTGAACACGCCCGGCGCGGCAAGCGGAAGCACGACCTTGCGAAATGCCTGCGCCGGTGTGCATCCGTCGACCTGCGCGGCCTTCTCCAGCTCGGCCGGCATCTGACGGAAGAACGCGGTGAGGTTCCACACGGCCAGCGGCAGGGCGAAGCTCATGCTCGGGACGATCATCGCCTGGTAGGTGTTGATCCAGCCGACGTCCGTGAAGAGCCGGAGCAGCGGGACCACCAGGATGATCGGCGGGAACATCGACGCCGCGATGATCAGTGTCAGGATCAGCGTCTTGCCGCGGAATTGCAGTCGGGCCAGGGCGTATCCGGCGAAGATGCCGACGACCAGAGTGACGGCGGTGGTGATTCCGGCGACGACGAGGCTGTTGACGAGGGCCCGGCCGAACCCGTTGTGCGGATCGAAAGCCGCCGTGTAGTTGTCGATGGAGGCCGGGGCGGGCAGGGGTGCGTTCGAGAACTGGTCGGCCGGCCTGCGCAGGCTGGAGACCGCCATCCAGTAGAACGGCGCGATGCAGTACGCGACGACGGCGGCGATGCCGAGCCGCCGGGCCCAGGCCCCGGTCCGCCTCCTTCCCGTCGCCCCGCGCCGTGGCAGTCGTGTGAGAGACAGCGTGCTCATGACTCACTCCTGGTGCCCCGGCCGAGCAGATCGGCGCCGAACAGCTTGACGAACGCGAGGGCGACGATGGCGATGTAGACGAACAGGACGGTCGCGTACGCGGCGGCCGAGCCGAAGCGCAGATTGGTCATCTCGTTGAAGGCGGACATCGACAGCGTCTCGACCGAGTGCTTGCGTGGCCCCACCAGGACGTACGGCAGGTCGAACATGCGCAGTACGTCCAGGAGGCGGAACAGGACGGCGACCACGAGGGCCGGGCGGACCAGGGGCAGGGTGATCCGCCAGAAGACACGCCACGACGAGGCGCCGTCGACACGTGCAGCCTCGTACAACTCGCCGGGGATGATCTGCAGTCCGGCGAGGACGAGCAGACCGATGAACGGTGCGGTCTTCCAGGTGTCGGCGATGACCACGGAGAGCCAGGCGTGGAACCCGTCGCTGTTCCACAGCACTTGGCTGCCCAGGAGTTGGTTGGCGACTCCCTGACTGTTGAAGATCCACTTCCAGAGGATTCCGGAGATCGCGGTGGGGATGGCCCAGGGCACGAGGACGGCGGCGCGGACGAGCGCGCGACCGCGGAAGGCACGGTGCATCACCAGCGCCATGAACACGCCGATGACGACTTCGAGGGTGACCGAGGCCAGGGCGAACGATGTGGTGTTCCACCAGGGGCGCAGCAGCCGGTCGTCCGAGAAGACAGTGGCGTAGTTGCCGGTTCCGTAGTGGGAGGTGTTCGCCACGAAACCGGTACGTGGATCAATGCCCTCGGTGGACACCTGGAAGGACAGCCGAAGAGCGGCCACCACGGGGTAGCCGATGACCAGGGCGAGGACCAGAAGCGTCGGCGAGAGCAGGGCCGCTGCCAGGCGGCCGGTCCCGGCGCGGCGCGAGGTGCGCTCGGGCCGGGACGCCGGGGCCGTGCGCCCCGGCGTCGAGGTGATCACGGACACGAGCGGACCCGCCTACTTCTCGGCGATCGCCGCGGAGAGCTGCTTCTGCATGTCGGCGAGGGCCGTGTCGACGGGCGTCGAGCCGCTCAGCGCGGCCGAGGCGCTCTCCTGGATGGCGGCGGTGGCGTCGCCGTAGTGCACCACGACAGGCCGGGGTGTCGCCGTGGCCAGGGACTGCTTCAGCGTGTCCAGGTACGGGAACTGCTTGCGCAGCGCCGGGTCGTCGTAGAGGTCGGTGTACGGCGGGGCCGCCGAGGTGACCTTCAGGTTGGTGCGGGCGTTCTCCTCGTTGGAGAAGAACTTGATGAAGTCGAGCGCGGTCGCCTTGTGCTTGGCGAACTTGCTGATCGCGAGGTCGAGTCCGCCGAGGCTCGACTTGCCGGGCCCGTCGAGACCCGGCAGCGTGGCGACGCCGAACTTACCCCCCACCTTGCTGGAGCCGTCCTTGGCGTTGGCAAGCGTCCACTGGTACGGCCACTGCCGGTGGAAGAGCAGGTTGCCCGCCTGGAAGGCGCGCCGGCCGTCCTCCTCCTCGTAGGTGGCGGCCTGCTTGGGGATGGTGCCGTCCTTAAAGCCGTCGACGAGGAACTGCAGTCCCTTCTTGGCGGCGTCGGTGTCGACCGTCGCCTTGCCGTTGGCATCGACGACGCTGCCGCCCGCCGAGGCCACGGCTTCGGAGAAGTTGACGGTGAGGCCCTCGTACTTGTCGAACTGACCGGCGTAGCAGCCGATGCCCTTGCCCTCGGGAAGCTGACGGACCTTCGCGCAGTCCTGCTTCATCTCGGCCCAGGTGGTCGGCGGCTGAGCGTTGATCTTGCCGAGCAGGTCCTGCGGTAGAAGAGCAGACCGGCGTTGGTGTTGAACGGGATCGCGTACTGCTTGCCGAAGTAGTTCCCGGTCTTCACGACCGCGGGGATCATCTTGTCGAGGGGGAATTCCTTGGCGGGCAGCTCGTCGATCCACTGGTTGGCCGCGAACTCGGCGACCCAGATCGGGTCGAGGTTGAGCACGGAGTAGGCGTCCGACTTGGTCTGGGCGTTCTGGATGAACTGCTGGCGCTGTTGGTCCGCGCTCTCCGGCAGTTCGACGAGGGTGACCTTCTCGCTGGGGTGCTGCTTGTTCCAGCGGTCCAGCTGGCTTTGCAGAGTGCCGGTGGTGTCCTTGCCGGTGGCGAGCGTGATCGGGCCGCGGTCGTTGGACTTCTCCGGCCCGCCCTTGGAGTCAGAGGAGCCCGAGTCGCTGCATCCGGCGAGCACCGACGCGCACACCATCGCGGCCGTCGCCATCGCGGCCAGTCGCCGCGGCCTCGCTCCCCCAGATCCCGGGGGTGTCTGTCCCGCACCCAACACCATCCGCAACGAACTCACCGTGCTTTCCTCGCTGTTCACCGACGGGTCGCTGAGCGCACCACAACACGGCTCCCGTCGGCGACTCATCGACGACCGAAACCCGGATTTGATCGTTCAAGATGGTCTCGCGAGAGTGTCCCGTCAACCCCCTGGAGCGGAAAGTTCCCACTCCAACTGACCTGTCTACGCTCGGTCATGGCCCGTGTGGACCATTCCACCCGCTTCCGCCGTCTCATGAAAATTTGATCGTTCATATACGACTTCTGCGCCCGATTACGGCGAGGAGCACCACCACAGGGCGCCGGAACAGGCCTCGAGGGCCCGCGCTACTTCGACTGGGCCCGGGTCCAGACCGGCCACGACGCCACCACCACTAGCTCATCCGTCGCAACGGACCACCGGCGAACTCGCCTTCCACCTGTGCTGGTCACCCACGCCGACTACGGCTACGATCACGCCAACTACCGTCGTGAGGTCCACGAATCTGAGCATCAGCCCCGTGATCGCCCACCGTGGCACCGAGCACGGCACCGGAATCGGCACCCGCCGCTGGGTCGTCGAAGCCACCCTCCGCGCTCCTGCACGGGTTCCGCCGGGAATCCCGCGCCGACATCTGCCAAGCCTTCCGCACCCTCGGCTACGCCAACGACTGCCGTCGACGCCTCAAGACCCGACTTCACCCCGGAATGTGATCAGGCCCTGGACGCCGCTGGCTCCGCCCAGGCCGTCTGACACGGCTGCAGGAGGGGCGCGACCTCGTAGCGGTCACGGTCTGCGTGATCGCGATCGTGTCAGCCGGTCATGGTGGCGAAAGGGCCGCCGTCGCCGAACGCGAGTCGCGCGAAGTTCTCGGCGATCCGGCGGTGTCCTGCGGGATCGGGGTGTACTTCGTCGGGCAGCGGGAATTCGGCGTAGTCCGCCTCGCCGTAAAGGTCACGGCCGTCGAGATGGTGCAGATTCGGGTCGTCAGCGGCCCGCTGTTCGACGATCCCGGCGAGTTCGTGGCGGATGACGTTGAGCGTCAGGCGCCCCGCGGCGCGCTCGGCTGGATCGCCCGTGGCCTTGAAGCGCAAGGTCCCGCCGTCGAAGTCGGGCGCAAGGGGGCCGGGGGTGTCCTCCTGGATCGGGCACAGGACGGGGGACACGACCAGTAGGGGCGTGGTCAGATGCCCCTCGCGGATGGTGTCGAGGAAGCCGTGGACAGCGGGGATGAAGGCGCGTAGGCGCATCGCGTCGGTGTTGACGACATTGATGCCGACCTTGAGGCTGATCAGGTCCGCGGGGGTGTCCCGCATCGCACGGGCGGTGAACGGGTCGAGCAGCGCGCTGCCGCCGAACCCCAGGTTGACCAGCTCCACTCCGCCCTGGGCTGCGGCCAGGGCCGGCCAGATGGCGGTCGGGTGGGCTGCGTTGGAGCCGTGGCTGATGGAACTGCCATGGTGCAGCCACACCCGGCGTCCGGTGTCCGGCGCCGCCTCGACCGGGGCGTCGGTGCGCAGGGCGATCAGCTCGGTGATCTCCGTATGCGGAAGCCAGATCTCGACGCCCTTGTCACCCGTCGGCAGATCGGTGAATCGGGCGGTGCCGACGGGTCCCTCGTGCAGTTCGACGGACTGGGCGGTCAGGTCGATCATCCGCACGTTACCGCCGGTCACCGTGGCCTGGGCGGCGAGACTGCCATCGACCAGCAGGTCGTAGACGCCGTCCGCCGGGGCCGGGAGACCTCGGTAGACCCGCTTGGTGGGCAGCGTGTCCAGTTCGATGGTGGTGGCCCGGGTGCGGAAGGCCAACCGCACGCCGGACGGCTGGGCCTCGGCCATGGCCAGTTGATCGTCGGGGATCTGCCGACGCGCTCGAGCGGGCAGCCGATGCGGCAGCAGGCCGTGGGCCGTCGGCTCCACGTCGAGGAAGCCGCGCAGAATGTCCGCGGTGACAGGTGTGGTGATCCAGTCGTGCTCAGTGCTCATTGCCTCGGCCTGTTGATCAAAATTTCGGGATTGTTCGAATGCGCCGGTGCACGACGCGGCGGATCGCCCCCGGTGGGGCGGCCCTGCCAATCAAGGAGTAGTCCGGTTCCGCAGCAGGACGTCGAGGGAATCCAAGATCCAGGCCCAGGACTCCTGCGAGTCGACGGCGGTGTGGCTGAAGCCTCCGGCCATCTCCAGGCTGACGTAGCCATGGAAGACGCTGCCCAGCATCCGGACCGCGTGCGTCTGGTCCGGCTCCGTCAGGTCGTACCCGCGCAGGATCGCCCGCGTCATCTGTGCGTGCCGAACGCCGGCACTGGCGGCCGCCGTCTCGGGGTCGAGCCGAAGTCGGGCGGCGTCGTAGCGGCCGGGGTGCTCGCGGGCGTAGTCGCGGTAGGCGTCCGCGAAGGCGGCCAGGGCGTCCTTGCCGGCACGCCCGGCCAGGGCGGCGGCGACCCGGTCGGCCAGTTCCTCCAGCGCGAACAGGGCGATCCCGGTCTTGAGGTCCTGGGAGTTCTTCAGATGCGAGTACAGACTCGCGACCTTGACGTCGAACCGCCGGGCGAGCGCCGAGACCGTCACCTGGTCGAAGCCGACCTCGTCGGCCAGCTCCGCCCCCGCCCGGGTCAGACGCTCCACGGTCAGCCCTGCTCGAACCATAACCTTCCTCCTATCCAACGACAACCATTATGCATTTGCCTAAAGCTTTTAGGCAAATTAGCCTGCCACTCATGAAGCCGCTGACTGAGCAAGAGATCCGTACCGCGTTCGTGAACTGCACGAAGGGCGAGGCGAAACGCCTGTCCCTCCCCCGCGACCTGGACGAGCGCCCCTGGGACGACCTGGACTTCCTCGGCTGGCGTGACCCCCAGGCGCCCGACCGCGCCTACCTCGCCACCTCGCTGGAGGGCCGCCCGGTGGCACTCGCCCTCCGCTGCCCGAGCCCTGCCTCCTGGCAGATGCGGCGCAGCATGTGCTCGATGTGCCTGACCACCCACACCGGAGGCGTCTCGCTGATGGTGGCCCCGAAGGCCGGCAAGGCCGGACAGCAGGGCAACTCCGTGGGCGCCTACATATGCAGCGACCTCGCCTGCCCGCTGTACGTGCGCGGCAAGAAGGACGCCGGCGCCGGCGCGCGGCTCCACGAGTCGCTCACCCCGGAGGAGAAGATCCACCGGACCGTCGCGAACCTCACCGCGTTCATCGCCAAGGTCACCACATGAAGCATCCAGCCACGCACGCCACACCTGCTACCTCGACCGTCGGCCACGGTGCGCCCACATCGCCCACGCGGTCATCATCAAGGCCGCCGGCATGGGCGTACGTCCCCGAGCGGGGCGACGAACACCGGCCTGCTCAATGACCTTCAGAGATCAGCCGGGAAGGTATGCCCCTCACGTGCCTCCGAGCTCAATTCACACGTCTTGAGCAAGGCTCGTCCCATGCAGCGGCTGTAGGCATCCGACAGGGCGTCATGCGATCGGACATGCATCCGCTGAAGAGACCTGGAGGTCGCTCCCGCTGTCGCCCTTGCCGTGCAGCCCTCTCGACCTTCGTCAGCTCAGTGGCGCCCGTGCCGGGTGGACGGCCACCGGTAGATCGACGTCAAGGCCCGTGTGCTTGCCGTACGTGATCGGTGACAGTGTCGGCGTCCAGTAATAGCTGATCGATGAGGCGTCGGCGGTTGTGGAGAACGCCTCGGCGGAGTGGGAGACCGCGTGCATATGTGACGCGACGGCAACGTCACCCGCCGCGGGGCATAGGCGGCGGGACCGTTTCGATGTGAGGGAGACAGCATCTATAGATTTTCTAGTCATCTGTTGTCATCTCTGGTCGTCTATCTTTGGCCGGGTGAAGCTTTCGGAGTGGGCGCGTCAGCAGGGTGTGAGCTACCAGACGGCTTGGCGTTGGGTGAAGGACGGGAAGATGCCCGTTCCTGTCCGTCAGGCGCCGTCGGGGACGTGGCTGGTCGACGAGCCCGCTGCCCGGCTGTCCGGGCGTGTAGTGGCGTACTGCCGTGTGTCGTCCGCCGACCAGGAGGCGGATCTGGATCGGCAGGCTGCCCGCGTCGTGGCCGGTGCGAACCAGCAGGGTCTGGCCGTGGCCGAGGTCGTGAGGGAGGTGGGGTCCGGGCTGGACGGGCGGCGCCGCAAGCTGCACCGGCTCCTGGCGGATACCAGCGCGGCCGTGATCGTGGTCGAGCATCGCGACCGCCTCGCTCGGTTCGGCGTCGAGCACCTGGAAGCCGCCCTGTCGGCGTCCGGCCGGCAGCTACTCGTCCTCGAGGCTTCCGAGACCACCGAGGACCTGGTGCGCGACATCACCGAGGTGCTGACCTGGATGTGCGCGCCCCTGTACGGGCGCCGGGCGGCGAAGAACCGTGCTGAACGCGCGGTGGCCGTGGCGGTGGGCGAGGCCGGCGAGTGAAGAAGTTCCAGCCGCAGCCCGGTTTCGTGGTGCAGGCGTTCCGATTCGCGCTGGATGCGAACGCCGCCCAACAGGCCGCGCTGGTCTCGCACTGCGGCGCGGCGCGTGCCGCGTACAACTGGGCGGTGGGCTGGGTGAGCGCCTCGTGGTGGCAGCGCAAGGCCGAGGAGACCTACGGCGTGCCCGAGGCCGGGCTGACGCAGTGGCGGCCCTGGTCGCTTCCCGCCCTGCGGAAGGCGTTCAACACCGCCAAGCACACCGACCCTAGGTTCGCCGGGTGGTGGGAGGAGAACTCCAAAGAGGCGTACAACACCGGCCTGGCCAACGCCTCGGTGGCGTTCGACAACTACGCCAAGTCCAAGCAGGGCAAGCGGCGCGGCAAGAAGGTCCAGATGCCCCGGTTCAAGTCGAAGCGGAAGGCGGTCTGGCGTGCCGATTCACCACCGGCACGATCCGTGTCGAGGGCGATGGCAGGCATGTGACGCTGCCGCGGCTGGGCACAATCCGCACCCACGAGCCCACGCACAAGCTCCTGACTCGCGTGCAGGCCGGGACCGCCCGGATCCTGTCGGCGACCGCGCGGCACGAGCGTGGCCGGTGGTTCGTCGCCTTCCAGGTGGAGGTGAAGCGGGACATCCAGCGCGTGGCCCGCCCGGACGCGGCAGCCGGTGTCGATCTTGGAGTGAAGACGCTCGCCGTGATGGCCGACAGCCACGGAGAGATCCGCACCGTCCCCAACCCTCGGCACCTCGATGCCGCGCTGAAGCGCCTGCGCCGGGCATCCCGCGTCGTCTCCCGCCGCCGCGGCCCCGACCGGCGTACCGGACAGAAGGCGTCCAGGCGGTGGGAGAAGGCCAACGCGGCCCGCAACCGGGTACACCACCGGGTGGCGAACCTGCGTGCCTACGCCCTGCACAAGCTCACCACCGCCGTGGCCGCCGAGTACGGCACCGTCGTGGTCGAAGACCTCAACGTCGCCGGCATGCTCCGCAACCGGCACCTCGCCCGCCACATCGCCGACGCCGGATTCGGCGAGATCCGACGTCAGCTCACCTACAAAACCCGCCGGGACGGCTGCCGCATCGTGGCCGCCGACCGCTGGTTCCCCTCTTCCAAGACCTGTTCCGGCTGCGGCGCGGTGAAAGCCAAGCTGCCGCTGCACGTCCGGACCTACCAATGCGATGTCTGCGGCCTGGTCCTCGACCGGGACGAGAACGCGGCCCGCAATCTCGCCGCCCTCGCGGCAGCAGCAACTGGTACCGGAGTGGCCGGAGACCAGGACGCCCCTCGGGTGTCGAAGCCTCGTGGAGCCGACCACAAGACCCGCACCACCCGCCGCAGCCGCAAGGCCGGGGCGGGCAGGTGGCGCACCCCTGCCGCACCAGCGGCAGAAGGAAGCGAGAGACCGTACTCACGCCGAAGCTCTCACGCTTTGGTGATGTGACGGACCTTCCGGGCAGGAATGCCCGGAAGGCCGAGACCTGACTACGGTCTCGGCAACGGTAATCATGCACACGCGTATCCGTCTCGCCGCGCCGGCGGCTCAGGCCGCTTCGGCCGACGTCGCGGCCAACGACACCACGATCTCCAACGTGGTGGTCAACGGCGGCAAGCCCATCGTCCTCGGTTCCAGCGCCAAGGCGACGGTGACGGTCAAGATGACCGTCAGCGACCCGAGCGGCATCAGCGACGCCCGCGGCATCCTCTACCACGGTCAGGACGTCAACCACGACGACTGGGGAGTCGTGCTGCCCATCTGCGGCAAGCACCTCCAGGCCACCTGCACCTGCTCTCTGACCGACACCGTCGACGCCATCAAGAACGCCCACGCAGGCACCTGGAAGATGTGGGCCTACGCCAACGGCATCGACGGCGACTACATACAGCAGGACCCCGCCAAGACCTTCAAGGTGCTGCGTGCCGCCCATCTGTCGGCCAACGCGGCGCCGGAGCCGGCGAAGAAGGGCGCGACCATCACGGTCACCGGGTCCCTGACCGTGGCTAACTGGGAGACGCACAAGTACGGCGGCTACCGAAGCCAGAAGGTCGCCCTGCAGTTCCGCAAGGCCGGCACGAAGAACTACGTGAACGTCAAGGGCATCACGTCCAGTAGCACGGGCTCGCTCAAGACCACCGCCAAGGCGGCGTCGGACGGCTACTGGCGCTTCACCTACGCCGGTTCGCCCGCCGCCGCTCCGGTCACCTCGGCCGGCGACTACGTCGACGTCAGGTAGCGAGCAGGCGGTCTCCCGGGCGGACGCCTCAGGCCTCCGCCCGGGACACCCCGCGTCACGACGCAGACAGCCAGGCGACGCTTGACGAGCATGACCCCCCGGGCAAGTAGGGAGGCAACTCCCGCGATGGCAAACGCGCCAAGACGCCCTCAAAAGCGGACTCCGGCAGCCGTTTGATCCGCTGCTGCAGTAGCCCGCTTTCACCGGTCAATGTGTCTGCACCTCTTTGTGCTGGCCACAGCCCGGAGGCGCGCAGGTCACTCGCTGCCGGGCGAGCGCGGGTGCGCCATGCGGGAGAGCCAGGTCGTGAGCAATGCTTCGAGCGCCTCGGCCTCCGCCGGCTTCAGTAGATCCAGCAAGTGGCGTTCGTTGTGCATGTGGTCGGTGAACGCCTGGTCGATCAGTTCGCGTCCGGCTCTGGTGAGGCCGACGATCCGGCCGCGCTGGTCGTCGTCGGAGCGGCGGCGGGTGACGAGTCCGGCTTGCTCCAGGCGGTCGATTCTCTTGGTCATCGCGCCGGTGGTGACCATGGTGTGCACGGCGAGCTCGCCAGGTGCCCGTTCGTAGGGCTCGCCGGCGCGGCGGAGCGCGCACAGGACGTCGAACTCTCCCTCGCTGAGACCGTAGCGGCCGTATACGCGGACGAGTTCTTCGGTGAGCCGGCCGGCCAGGCGGTGCAGTCGGCCGATCACTCCCTGCGGGGAGACGTCGACGTCGGGCCGTTCACGGCGCCAGTCGGCCTGGATGCGGGCCACATGGTCCAGCGGATGTTCCATGGACTCCATCATAGCTTCCACGGAAGCTATATTAGCTTCCGTGGAAGCTAATATGCGTTGGGTGGTACTGACCGCGATTGCGCCGGTGGCCTGGGGGGCCAACTACTTCGTCACCCATGAGTTCTTGCCGGCGGACCACCCGCTGTACGGGGCCGCTCTGCGGGCGCTGCCCGCCGGCCTCCTCCTGCTGGCCCTGTGCAGGCAGCGGCCACGCGGCGCGTGGTGGTGGCGATCGGCCGTACTCGGGCTGCTCAACGTGAGCGTGTTCTTCGTCCTCGTCTACTTCGCCTCCCAGCTGCTGCCGACGAGCGTCGCCTCGACCTTCATGGCGGTGTCCCCGTTGACGATGATGCTCATGGCCTGGCCCCTGGTGTCCGAGCGACCCCGGAGTGCCCACCTGGCAGGCGCCGCGATCGGGATTGCCGGGGTATGCCTCATGCTGCTCACGGGATCAGCGGGGGCAAGCCTGCCGGGAGTCTTCGCCGCGGCCACCGCCATGCTGGTGTCATCCTTCGGCCACATCCTCACCAAGCGCTGGGGTGCCGGTGCTGATGTGCTCGCCTCGACCGCCTGGCAGCTCACCGCCGGAGGGCTGTTCCTGCTTCCGGTCGCCGCGGCCGTGGAGGGCGCGCCGCCCGCGCTCTCCACACCGGCACTCCTCGCCTTCGGCTACGTCTCCCTTGTCGCGACCGCGCTGGCCTTCGTCGCCTGGTTCACGGGGCTGCGGCACCTGCCTGCGGGGACCGTGGGTCTGATCGGACTGCTCAACCCCGTCACGGGCGTGCTGCTTGGCACAGCGGTCGCCGCAGAGGTCCTGACGGTTCAGCAACTGTGCGGACTGGTCCTCGTCCTGGTCGGAGTCATCCTTGGCCGGTCCACGCGCGCAGGCCGACATGGCAGAAGCCAGGCACCCGCTCGTCCTGACCCTGCCGAGCATCCCGTGCCAGAGTCCTCTCCGTGTAATCTCCGGTGAAGACGCTGGGACTGCCTGGGGCCGTCGATGCCATGACCCTCCATCGACACCCCGCGTGCCCCGATTGCTCCGTGCAGGCCGGCCGCAGGTGCGTTGCGGCAGGGCCGACGTCGGTGTGAACGTCGTCGCTGTCGGCAGCGCCCCTGGGAATACGGCTCTGTCCCCGAGCAGTTGAGTCAATGGCCCGGTCGATGTGTGGCCATCCGGGGCGTGACGGTCCAAGGCTTGTCCGACTGAGGAAGCACGGTGATCACGCAATGAAAGCGGTGCGGTTCCACGAGTACGGCGGGATCGATGTGCTGCGGGTGGAGGACGTGGAGCGGCCGTCGCCCGGCCCCGGACAGGTGCTGGTCGAGGTCCGCGCGGCCGGGATCCAGCCCGGCGAGGTGATGATCCGCAACGGCGCGCGGCACGACCGCTGGCCGGCGACGTTCCCCTCCGGGCAGGGCAGCGATCTGGCCGGCGTCGTGGTGGAGGTGGGCCCGCAGACGCGCGGCTTCGCGGTGGGCGACGAGGTCCTGGGCTTCACCCACAACAGAGCGAGCCACGCGGAGTTCGTCGTCGTCGATGACGTGAACGTGGTCTCCCGTCCGGAGGGGCTGTCCTGGGACGTGGCCGGATCGTTGTACGTGGCCGGCACGACCGCATACGCCACCGTGTTCGCAGTGGACCCCGGACCGGCCGACACCGTCGTGGTGTCCGGTGCGGGGGGCGGCGTCGGGTCGCTCGCCGTGCAGCTCGCGCGGAGGCGCGGCGCGACGGTGATCGGGCTGGCGAGCCGGCGAAACCACGCCTGGCTGACGGATCACGGCGTTGTCCCGGTCGAGTACGGGGAAGGCGCCGCCCAACGGATCCGAGAGGCCGCAGGCGGAAAAGTCGACGCGTTCATCGACACATTCGGCGACGGTTACGTGGAGCTGGCAGTGGAGTTGGGCGTGCGGCCCGAGCGGATCAACACGATCCGCGATTGGCAGGCCGCGGCCAAGTTCGGTGCGCGGACCTACGGAGAAGGCGCGGCGGCGTGCGCCGTCGTGGTCGGCGAGCTCGCCCGGCTCGCGGCGCGCGGCGAGCTTGAGGTGCCGATCGCCCGAACCTACCCGCTGGAGCAAGTGCAGGACGCCTTCCGCGAGTTGGAGCGGCGACACACCCACGGCAAGATCGTGCTTCGGCCGTAGCCCGGACTGTCCGAGGCGACCGTCGAGCAGGCACGCCCCACCATCAACACAGTGTCGCCGCTGGCGGCCAGACAACTCGCCCGTTCTTGGCCGCCAGTTGGCTATGCTCAGCGCCCCAAACCTACGCCGCGCCCGCACCGGCAACGAGGGCGGCCGCGGCCTGTTCCTGGTCCCTCAGCTCACATCACGCTGGGGCACCCGCTACAACCGCGACGGCAAACGACCTGGGCCGAGCAGCAGGCCAGGATCTCCCCGGTCGACGTGACTGACCGTGGTCACCAGATCTGCCGGACCCGCCGGACACGACACCACCGTTTCGACGTCCGGCGGCGGCTCAGAGCAGGGCGTCCAGGGTGATCGGCAGCTCGTGGAAGCGCTTTCCGGTGGCGTGGTAGACGGCGTTGGCGATCGCGGCTGCGATGCCGACCAGGCCGACTTCGCCGACGCCCTTGGTGCCGGTGGTGGTGCCGCGGTCGGGCTCGCCGACGAAGACGACGTCCAGTTCCGAGATGTCGGCGTTGACCGCGACGAGGTAGTCGGCGAACGTGCCGTTGGCGATGCGGCCGGTGCGCGGGTCGGTGACGGTGTCCTCGTACAGGGCCATGCCGATGCCGCCGACCGTCCCGCCGATGATCTGGCTTCTCGCCGTCTTCTCGTTGAGGATGCGGCCGCCGTCGATCGCGGAGACCACCCGTGCGACCCGGATGAGGCCGAGATCGGGGTCTACGCGGACCTCCACGAACTTCGCGCCGTACGCCCCGGCGAGGGACATGCCCAGCTCGGTGGGGACCGGCGGGGTACTGTTCCCGCCGGCCGCCAGTTCGGACAGCCCGTGCCGTGCGAGGATGTCGGCGTACGGCTCCCCGCGATCCGGACGGCCCGCGGGGTGGACCCTCCCGTCCGTGCACTCCACGTCGTCGGGGGACGCGCCGTACAGGGGCGAGTCGGCGTCTCCGCAGGCAAGTTGGGCGAACGAGCGCACCAGCCGACGGCAGGCGTCGTGTACGGCGTTGCCCAGTGCGCCGGTCAGGCCGGAGCCGCCCGCCATCGTCGAGTTGGGCATGTCGGAGTCGCCCAGGTCGAAGCGGACCTGGTCCAGGGGCAGTCCCAGTTCGTCCGCGGCCAGTTGGGCCATCACGGTGTAGGTGCCGGTGCCGATGTCGGTCGCCGCGCTCCGCACCAGCGCGCTGCCGTCGCTGTTGACGGTGGCCTGCGCGGCACAGGGCTGTGCGAAATAGGGGAAGAGCGCACTCGCCATGCCGTAGCCGACGAGCCAGTTGCCGTCACGCATGGAGCGCGGCTCGGGGTTCCGGTCGGACCAGCCGAATCGCCGCGCGCCGACTTCGTAGCACTCCAGGAGCGCCTTGCTGGACCAGGGCAGCCCGTTGCGTGGATCGGTGTCGCAGTGGTTGCGCCGCCGCAGCTCCAAGGGGTCCATGCGCAGGGTGTAGGACAGCTCGTCGAGTGCCGACTCCAGGGCGAAGTTGCCCTGTGCCTCGGCCGGGGCGCGCATCGACGTGGGAACGGCGATGTTGATCCGGGCCTGTCGGTCCTGGGTGATCACGTTCGGGCACTGGTAGGCGAAGGCGGTTGCCGCGGTGAAGGGCTCGTAGTCGTTGTCCTCCATGCTCAGGGAGCTGAGGCTGCGGTGGTCGATGGCGACGAGTTCGCCGGCGCGGGTCATCCCGACACCGAGCCACTGCACGCCGCTGGGGCGGTGCCCGACGGAGTTGAACATCTGCGGGCGGGTCAGGACCAGCTTGACCGGGCGGTTGAGCACCCGGGCGGCCATGACCGTCAGGATCACGTGCGGCCACACGCGCAGCCCGGAGCCGAAGCCCCCGCCGACGTAGGGCACCAGGACCCGCACCGAGCTCTCCGGGATGCCGAAGACCATGGCGAGGGTGGTGCGCACCATCGAGGGCCACTGGCTGGTGTCATGGACGGTGAGGGTGTCGCCCTCCCACACGGCCAGGGTGGCGAACAGCCCGAGCGGGTTGTTGGTGTTGTCGGCCGTGGTGTAGGTGGCCCGGAAGGTCACCTCGGCCGACTCCAGCGCTGCGGCGGTGTCGCCGCGCGAGGTGTCCATCTCCCACGGGTCGACGACCTGTTCGGCCCGCGGGTCCTGGAGGTCCAGTAGCGGGTCCGTGACTTCGTAGTCGGCCCGCACCAGGCGCGCCGCGGCGGCGGCCTGCTCCGGAGTCTCGGCCACCACGAAGGCGATGTGCTGCCCGTGGTGGACGATCCGGTCGTTCCGCAGCGGCGCCGGAGGCGACGCCCCGAGGACCGTCACGGGACCCGTCCCGACCTTGGGGGCGTTCTCGTGGGTGAGGACGGTGATCACGCCGGGGGCGCTTTCGGCAGCGTCGGTGTGCATGCGGACGATCCGGCCCGCGGCGACGGTGCTCTGCACCAGGGCACCGTAGGCCTGGCCGGGGACGCTGAAGTCCATCGGGTACGGGGCGGTGCCGGTGACTTTGCGCGGGCCGTCGACCCGGTTGATGCCGGCGCCGACGAGCGGCCTGCTTTCGACGGTGCTCATACGGTCACTCCTGAGACGGTCTGCAGCTCTCGCACCAGAGTGCGCCGGGCGAGCGGAACCTTGAACGCCGTTCCGGGGACGGTCCAGGCGTCGCGCATGGTCGCCTCGGCCGCGTCCAGGAAGGTGGCCGTCGTGGCGGACGCGCCGGTCAGCACGTGCTCGGCCTCGTAGGCCCGCCAGGGCTTCGTCCCCACTCCGCCCAGGCCGACCCGGGCCTGACGGATCGTGCCGTCCTCCACGACGAGCAGCACCGCGGCCGAGGTGAGCGCGAACTCGTACGATGCCCGGTCGCGGACCTTGAGGTAGCCCGACCGGGCGGCCGGCGGCGGCAGCGGGATCTCGACCTCGGTGATCAGCTCGGCGTGCTCCAGGACGTTCTCGCGCTGGGGGCTCTCGTCGGCCGTCAGGTAGAACTCCGTCAGCGGCACGCTGCGGGCCTTCGACGGCCCCTGGATGTGCACGACCGCGTCGAGCGCCACCAGGGCGACGGCGAGGTCGGATGCGTGCAGCGCGATACACCGCTCGCTCGCGCCGAGCACGGCGTGCATACGTGCCGCGCCCTGCACCGCGGCGCACCCGGATCCCGGCGTACGTTTGTTGCACTCGCCGACCGTGGGGTCCCGGAAGTAGCGACAGCGCGTGCGCTGCAGCAGGTTGCCGCCGATGGTGGCCATGTTCCGCAGCTGCACCGATGCGCCCAGCAGAAGGGCCTCGCGCACCATGGGCAGGTGCTCGGTCACCGTGGCGTCGGCGGCCAGTTCCTCCATGGTGGCCAGGGCTCCCACGTGGAGGGCCTCGCGGCGTCGTTCGATGCCGTGCAGCGGGAGCCGGGTGATGTCGATCAGTCGCGGTGGCTCCAGGACCCCGTCCTTCATCAGGTCGAGCTGTGTCGTACCGCCTGCGAGGCAGGATGCCGCCGGCTCCTCCTCCAGCAATCGCACTGCCTCGCGGGTGTCGGTGGCACGGACGTAGTCAAAGGCGCGCATCGTGACCTCCCCGGGAGGCCGCCTCGCGGATCGCCGCCACGATGTTGGGATAGGCACCGCACCGGCACAGATTTCCGCTCATGTACTCGCGGATCTCCTCGTCCGAGCCGGTCCGGCCCTCGGCCAGGAGCGCCACCGCGGACATGATCTGCCCCGGCGTACAGAAGCCGCACTGGAAGGCGTCGTGCTCCATGAACGCCTGCTGTACCGGGTGCGGGCCGTCGGCCTCGGCGATGCCCTCGATGGTGGTGATCTCCCGGCCCTCCGCCTGCGCCGCCAGCGTCAGGCAGGCCAGCACCCTCCGGCCGTCCAGATGGACGGTGCATGCGCCGCAGGCACCCTGGTCGCAGCCCTTCTTCGTGCCTACGAGGCCCAGCCGGTCACGCAGGGCGTCCAGCAAGGTGACTCGCGTGTCCATACGCAGGGCGTACGACCGTCCGTTCACTGTCAGTGTCACGACCCGCTCCGGGGCCGCAGGCCGCTCGCTCACGTCCCGCCTGCTCGCCACGTCCGTCATCGCGTCCTCCTCGGGACGGGTCGCACACGGCTTCGGCCCGACGCGCGGGCAAGTGAGCCGTTTCGACAGCTTCGGGGAGATTCAGCACTTGATGTCACGATATAGGCGAAAGAGACCATTCGGCATGTGGTCCGATCGCGAGGGGGCCGGGGCGGTATGGGCCACCCCAGCTTCCCCGTGCTGCGGAGGGTGATCGGGCGCAGGACGGAGAGACCGTGTCCGGATGGGCCATTCCGGAAACCCCCACCTCCGTGAGCATGGTCGGTCTGGCCCGCGCATCCTGCGGGCGCAGGGTGTCCCTCGCGTGCGCTGGGCGGTGCTCGCCGAGGGCGTCCATGACGCCGATGACCGTGCGTGCGACGGAGCCCTGGCATCGGGCGGGCTCAGACCGAAGCGGGGATGGTCCGTGCTGATGACCCGGTGGTCTGCGGCCAGCTGGTCGCAAACGCCTGCCGGCCCTCCAGGCTCCGGCCCATGCCGTGCAGCTGCGGAACCGGCATGGGGTGCATGTCCTTCAGTTGGTCGACGGCGGCGCGCAGCGGGGAGACGGCGATCCGCTGTCGCGTGACGCGACGAACTCACGGACCGCCCTCAGAGCCTGTCGGGTGGCTGGTTGATTACGCTGCGATGAGGTCTTCGACGGTCTTGGTTCGGGCGGTCTTGCGGTGGGATTCGTGGCTCCACCGCGTTGGCTGCCCGGCGAGCCGGACGAGCATCAGGCGGATCATCGCCACCTTGATCATGGCCTCGGAGGTCGCGGTCAGCCGTTCGTAATCGCGGGCCAGTCGGCGGTTGCGGACCAGCCAGCCGAAACTTCGCTCCACCACCCAGCGGCGGGGCAGGACCTTGAAACCCTTGACGTCGTCGGTCCGCTTCACGATCTGGACGACGATGTCCAGCGCGTTGCGAGCCCATGAAAGCAGCGTGGAATCAACAGAGTTGGCGTATCCGCCGTCGGCCCACACCAGACTGACTGTGCGGAAGCCGGCGGCGAGCCGGGCCAGGACGGTGCGGCCTCCTGCGCGGTCCTGCACGGACGCGGAGGTGACGGTGACGACCAGCAGCAGGCCCATCGTGTCGACGATCAGATGTCTCTTCCGCCCCGTCGTTCGTTTGCCCGCGTCGAATCCACGCGCCTCGCCGCCCTCGCTGGTTTTGACCGACTGGGCGTCGATCACGGCGGCTGACGGCTCGGGATCGCGTCCGGCCCCGATCCGGACCTGACGGCGCAGCTCGTCGTGGACGCGGTCCCAGGTGCCGTCCCGGCGCCACTTGGTGAACCAGCGGTGGGCCGCGTCCCAGGGCATCAGGTCGCGCGGGAGCATCCGCCACTGGCAGCCCGAGCGCAGCACGTAGAAGATTGAGTCGAGCACCAGCCGATCCGGGTACTTGCGCACCCCGCCGCCTTTCCGCAGGTCACGCATGGGAAGGAGCGGCTGGATGATCTCCCACATCTCATCGGTCAGGCTGGACGGATAGCATGGGCCGCTGACGGCCTCGGAGTTGTCGCACTGGCACACACCACGTGATCATTCCGGGGCCGTCGCCATGCCCAGAGGGCAGATCGCGGCCGTCACGCTTCGCGCATGATCAGCCACCCGACAGGCTCTCAGCGGCACGACCAAGTGGCACGGCTGGCGCAGGCGGGCGGGCAGGCGGGCAGGCGGGCGGGCGGGCAGGCGGGCAGGCGGGCAGGCGGGCAGGCGGGCCATCTTGACAACGAGTCTGCGTTCACGATCGACCACACCGTTTGCCGCCCGTCAGGACGGCCGGGCAACGCGCCGCGCCACCTCCACCTCCTGGCCCCGGTTCCGCTCGCCCGCCCGCGCCTGCACGCCCCGGCGGCTTCCCCGCATCACTCCGGCACGGCTGAAGCCCGCACCATCACACAGTCGAACTCCACCACCCGTCCCGTGGACTGCTCCCGCGTGACGGGGTACATGCCGGTGACCTCGAAACCGTGGCTCTCGTACTCGGCGATGGACTCGTTCATGCGCGGGCTGCCCTCGTACAACCGCAGCAGGGCGACCTCCGACTGCATTCCGACGAACTCCTGGGTCCGTTCACCGGCGCCCGCGAAGACCTCCAGGTCGTACCCCTGGGTGTCCATCTTCAGATAGGGGCGCGGGTCGTCGATGTCGGCCAGTGCCTTGTCCATCACCCCGTCGAGACGGCGGATCTCGATCTCCTCCGTCTGCGACTTGGCGAACCGGAGATAGCGGTCGCGGCCATAATCGCTCGGCGACAGCAGGGAGTTCATGGTGTTCCAGCCCGTGTGTATGGACTTGGTCTCGTCCTTGCGGCCCAGCCCGAACGGATACACCCACCAGTCCGGGTCCCCTTCCGCCGCCTTCTCCAGCTTGGCGAAAGCGGCGGCCGTGGGTTCGAACGAGACGATACGGCCGGTATAGCCGTCCCGGCGCAGCCGGCGTGCGTACTGGCCGGCGTTGGCGCCCACATCGAAGACGCAGTTCACCTCGTACCGCGCAAGCAGCGCGGCCACGTGGTGACCACACAGAAAGGCCGTTGCGAAGATCACCGACGACGAGGATGAGTTGCTGGCGTTCCACGATTTCCCGGCCGGGCGCTGGATGCACCTGCGGACCACCGACCCCGTCGAGTCGGCCTTCGCCACCATCCGACTGCGGACCAAGGTATCCAAGGGCGCCGACACAAGGACGGCTGCCCTGGCCATGGCGATCAAACTCGCCGAGTCCGCCCAGAACCGGTGGCGCGCGGCGAACGCGCCCCACCTGGTCGCCCTGGTCCTGGCCGACGCCCCCGTCGAACGTGGCCACCTGTCCGAACCCACCCCGGCGGTGGCGGCATGACCCAGCCGCGCGGCGGGATGCTGCACCACGTCGAGATCTGGGTGCCCGACCTCCACCGGGCCGTCGTCTCCTTCGGCTGGCTGCTGGAGTCCCTGGGCTACACGCCATTCCAGCACTGGAGCAACGGCCGCAGCTGGCGGCTCGGAGCCACCTACCTGGTCTTCGAGCAGTCCCCGGCCCTCACCACCGGCGAGCACGACCGATGCCGACCTGGGCTGAACCATCTGGCGTTCCACGTCAAGGATCCCCGCACCGTGGAATCGCTGGCCGCCGAGGCCCCGCGGCACGGCTGGAGCCTGATGTTCCCCGAACGCCACCCGCACGCCGGCGGCGAACAGACCCATGCCGCCTACCTGGAGAACACCGACGGCTTCGAGATCGAACTCGTCGCCATCAAGCCATCCGAACCGGACTGACGACGATCACGCCGCCCGCAGGCCTTGGCGACAACTCCTCCGGAGGCCTCGACCACTGAGCTGGGGCCGTCGAGCATCTCCAGCGCACGCGCCATTGCCTCGGCGTACATGCGGCAGCGGCCAGTAGAGGGCGCGCAGATTGGCCTCTTGAGGAGTACCGGAACAGTCAGTGCCGACAGCGATCAGCCAGCGGTGAGCGTGCGGGGACGCGGTCAGAGAGCTGGAGTTCCTACACGTCAGGAACGCGGCCGTCAGAGGTCGACAGGACAACCGGGAGGTCTACAGGCCGGCTTGCTGCCGCTCGGGAGGCAAAGCGGCTTCCGATAGGTTCGATCACATCCCGTTGGAGAACAGACCTACGCGTGAGGGAGCTCGCATGGCCTCTATCCACCACACCACCATGACGCCCACCAAGCTGGAATTGCTCACCGGCTGGCTGCCGAAGCAGAGCTGGTACGTGGGCGGCGCAGAAACACCGGAACTGGTCAAGGCCGGTGGGTTCCGTCTGGACGATCCGGTGGGCGCGGTCGGAATCGAGTTCATGGTCGTGTCGGACGCCGGCGCGCAGGAGCCGGTGGCGTATCTGGTGCCGATGGGCTACCGCGATGCGGCGCTGGAAGGCGTCCCCGCCGAGGCGTTGATCGGCACCTCCGAGCATGGCGTGCTCGGCACCCGGTGGATCTACGATGGCGTCCACGACCCGGTCGTGATGGCGCAGTTGCGCGCCCTCCTGCGCGGTGAGGCGACGCCACAGCACCAGAGCAAGAGCGACACCCCTGACCCGACCGTCACCGTGCACGGAACTGGCCCTGGCGACGGGCTTGACGTTCAGGTCAACCGCGTCCTGCGGCCGACGGAGGTTGCGCAGAGGTCGTCCGGATACGTCGTCGCCGGGTGGACCTGGCCGAACGGAACTGCCGCGCGGGGAGTACTCGCGGCCGTCACGCCGCGGTGAGAGCCCGCGCGGACAGTGAGCGTGCGGGCCCACGGCAACCGCCTCTCCTTCGCTGCCACTGATCGTACCGACACAGGCATGGTCGGGCAGCAGGTCCATGGAGGGCACGATGGTGACGAAGGTAGCGGATGCCCCGTTCGCCGCCCTCCCTGTCTTCTCCCATGCGGGCATCCCGCCCATCGCGACGGCTTTATTCCTTCCTGAACATGGCGGGGTAGAGCTTGAAGCATGGAACGCGTCAGGGCCGCACCCGGGATTCGGGTGCGGCCCATTTATGCGGTGCAACTGGGCTACGGTCCGTTCTCCGAGGGATGGGGGCGTCGACCTCCCACGCCAGCCGGTCCGCCTCGCCGGACCTCGGCCCGCCGACCTGGGCGACCGTCACCAGCAAGCGCAGCACATCCTGCGCCTCCTTGACGGCGAGCGAGCCGCCACCGCCCTCGCCCAGGCCCAGGCCCAGGCCCAGCACACCACGCTGCCTGGCCAGGAGACCGCCGCACGCATCACCGAGGGTCTCGCTCAACAAGTCCTGGACCTGGACGAGTGCCTCAGCCGACTGAGCCGAGATCCTGGCCCGGATCGAAGCGGTCACCACGAGGACAAAGCCTTGATCTCTACTGCCGGGTTTGACGCACCGCCGGCCTACGCCGCCGCGCCAAAGCCGGCGGACCAAGCCTCAGTGGTAACGGAGGGTGACGTGAAGTCCACATGGGGTCGACCGGACGCTGGACCGGATACGGCGGGTTCTCAGGCCAGATGAAATCAGCGAAATGATTCGGACTAGTATCGATTCGACGGATGTAGATCTCTGCCCGTTCACATCCGATCACATGTGGCCCAGCAGGTACCCCAGCGGTGAGCGGAGGCGACAGTTGGCCGTAATGAATGCCGGGGGCGGCGATGCGGACAACACCGGCCCGTTCATGCCAAGTGCCCCCCATCCGCCGCACCAGCCGCAGGGCGTGCGGGCCATACAGACTGTGCGGTCGTTGGAGCGACGCCGTACGCGGCTACAGCTGCTCGACGCCGTGGCCGAGGACCGGCACGATGTCGAGGTTCTGCTGACCGCGCTCCAGCAGGCGGTGGCCGAGGTGCACGGCTTGGGCGGCATGGTGCATCTTCCGGGCGGCGGCATGAGCGGCATCCTCTACCTGGTCGCCAGCAGTGGCCTGCCCGAGTCGATGACCCGGCCCTGGCTGATCATCCCGGTACGGGGCGCGGCACCGCCCAGCAGGGCCGCCCACAAAGACACCATCACCTGGGCGCCCGAGCTGGCTCCGCCCGACCCGGTGCCCGGCCGGGACCCCGCCGCCCTGTGGCCTTCCCGGCTCCCCGCCGGCATCGGTCATCTGGCCGTCCCCATTCCCGGCCGTGGCCGGCGCCGCGGTGCGCTCTCCGTCCTCTTCGCACCAGGCGCCGAGCCCGGCACGGCGGACGGCGCGTTTCTGAACGAGGTGGCGGCCTGGATGTCCGGGAGGCTCAGGTCGTCCGGGATCCTCAATCCCTCCCCCACCCTGCTGCGCACCCTGGAGAACGGGCCGGGACCGCGGGAGGCCCTCACGCCGGACGTGGCAGGGATGCCCACCCTCACGTACACCTGGGACCTGCGCACCGGCGAGCTGACCTGCGACCAGCCCGTCGAGGAGGTGCTGGCCGGCATCGATCCGGAGGTGATGAGCGGCGGAATCGAGGCGTGGGCAGCGCTGATTCACCCGGACGACCTGCCAGGGGCGGTAGCCGGCTTCGACGCGGGCATTCAGCTGCGCGGCGGCTTCCAGAACGAGTACCGGATCCGACGCCAGAACGGCACATACCTCTGGATCGAGGCCAGTGCCAGGACGATCACTGACGAAGACGGAACACCGGTGAAGGTGATCGGCACCCTCCGGGACAGCAGCGAAACGCACGCCGCCGCCGAGTCGGTGGGGCGGGCTCTGCGACACATGAGTGACGGCTTCGTCTCCCTCGACACGGACTGGCGCATCGGATTTCTCAATCAGGCCGCCGAGCGGCTCTTCGGCGCCGCGGAGGATGTGGCCGGAGCCGTGCTCTGGAACGTTCCCGCGGTACGTGCCGTGGCGGGGCTGGAGCAACGGTGCCGGGCCACGGCGGCCGAGGGGCAGCCGGCCGGATTCGACGTGCAGTGGCCGGACAGAACGTCCTGGTACCACCTCCGGCTGGTGCCGGCGCCGGAAGGCCTCACGCTCTACATCACGGACACTACCGAGCGGCATCTGCGGGAGGCCGATCGGGCCGCCGCGGAGCACGCGGCTGCGGAGCGGGCGGCCGTGGTGCAGCGCATCACGCGGGAGCTGGCCGAGGCTGTCACGGCCCAGGACGTGATGGCGGCGGTGGCCGACGGTGTCATGACACCCGTCGGGGCCGCCGGACTCATCATGCTCGGCGTCGTCGGCGACCGGCTGAACGTGATCGGCTCCCGGGGATACTCGGAGCGCTTCATTCGGTTGCTGGACGGGCAGTGGACAGCGATGGACGCGACGAACCCGGTAGGCGACGCCATGCGCTCCCGCACCCCGCTCTACATCTCCTCCCCGGAGGAGATGCTGCAGCGTTACCCCGAGACCGAGATGCTGATCCGGGAGGGCGGCAAGCAGGCGTGGGCCCTTCTGCCGCTGGCGGTATCGGGGCGCGGGATCGGCGCGGCGGTCATCGCCTTCGGCGGACCGCGAGTGCTGGACGAAGACGAACAAACGCTGCTGACTGCGCTCAGCGGACTGATCGCGCAGGCCCTGGAGCGAGCCGGGCTCTACGACGAGGCCACGACCCGGGCCCGTACCCTCCAGCGCAGCCTGCTGCCGCAGGCCCTGCCCACGTTGCCCGAGGTGACGGCGGCGGCGCACTACCAGCCGGCCAAGCAGGGAGCCGACGTCGGCGGCGACTGGTACGACGTGATCCCGCTCTCCGCGGCCCGGGTGGCACTCGTGATCGGCGACGTCATGGGCCACGGTATGGCCGAGGCCGCCACCATGGGCGCGCTCCGGACGGCCGTCCGCACCCTCTCGGAGCTGGAGTTGCCACCCGACGAAATCCTCGGCCACCTCAACGACATCGTCGGCGAGCTGGGCACCGATGCCTTCGCGACCTGCCTGTACGGCATCTACGACCCGGTGACCCGGCGCCTGTCGTACGCCAGCGCCGGTCAGCCGCCCCCGGCGGTGGCCCACCCCGACGGCACCGTCACCTTCCTTTCCATGACCCCGGACCCGCCGCTGGGGGTGGCCGCTCCACCCTTCGAAATCCTCGAGACCCTCCTGCCCGCCGAGAGCCTGCTCGCCCTCTACAGCGACGGCCTGGTCGAGAGCAAGGACAGGGACGTCACCACCGGCATGAGTCGCCTCGCCGAACTCCTCTCTCAATCCCTGAACGCCATGCCGACGTCACCGGCGGACGCGTCCGACCTGGACGCCCTCTGCGCCACCCTCACCTCCGCGCTCCTCCCTGACCACGGCACGCTGATCGACGACGCCGCCCTGCTGCTGGCCTGCACCCACCCGCTGGACGCGGAGAACGTCGCCGAGTGGCCGTTGCCGGAGGACCCGGTGGCGGCGGGCCAGGCCCGCGAACTGGTCCGCGCCCAGCTCGCCCACTGGGACCTGACCGATGAGGACCTGATCATGACCACCGAACTTGTGGTCAGCGAACTCGTCGGGAACGTCATCCGGCACGCCTCCGGCCCCATTCGACTGCGCATGCTTCGCAGTCGCGTGCTGATCTGCGAGGTTTCCGACACCAGCCTGACAACGCCGCACATCCGCCAGACGTCCGCCACCGACGAGGACGGCCGCGGCCTACAGCTCATCTCCGCACTCTGCCAGCGCTGGGGCACCCGCCACACCCGCACCGGCAAGTCCATCTGGACCGAACAACCCCTACCCACTACCTCAGCTTGACTCTTGACCTCGCACGTCACCCGACCTGCTGAGATCTACGATTTCCGGAGGCAGGCGACACCGCCGTCCGCCACTAACCGAGCGTGAAGGAACGGCCGCTGAAGCTGCCGCGCTGATCGACTCGCAGCGATGCTGGAGCAGTACGCGGCCACTCCAGACAGATACCTGTGGTTCGCGGGCGATTGATGCTCAAGGTCGGCTGCTGAGGCAGGGGCGAGCCGACGGGCCGTCATCGATCATGTCCCTGCCGCACACCGGTACAAGCGATCAGGCTGCTGCCGTCTTCGCTGAGGAACAGCATGAACACCCAGGACCCATCGTGCGATCTGATCCGCCCCAGGCGCACCGCTTGTTGACGCCGGCCCAGCAGTTCTACCGTGCGTTCGAGGCCGATGGTCTCGATGCCCTTCCGGCGGGTGTGCCGGAGTCGGCACTCATAGATATGAGCGAGCGACTCAGCGGACGTAGTCCCGTCCCAGACGACATGAGAACCGCCGCTGCTGAGCGCAGCCAGGGCGGACGAGGACGCCTCGTCTTCGCCGACCAGCAGCCGTTCGAGCGATTCCCGCTCCATGCCGTCACGCCCCCAAGAATCCTGCTGTACAGCAAGCCGTCATCAACCACGCGTTGTGAGCACCTGAAGGATCAGCGTTACCCCTTGGCGCCATTCGATGGCGTCGCTGCTGTTCACCCAGCCCTCCGTCAATTCGGACCCGTCTCCGAGTACACGGCGAAGGGCCTGTGCCGCCAGTGCGCGCAGTGAGGCCGGCAACTGCGGCAGAGGGATCTCTGGCCCGTCCTCGGAGTCGATCACGGAACCGCCGCCGGGGACCTGTGCGGCGATCAGGGCAGCGGCCGCAACAGCTTCCGCTCCGTCGCCACCATCCACCCGCGGACCGGAATGCACTACCCGTTTGAGGGCCTGCTGCAGCGCATCGGCAATCTCGTGAGATGAGCGAGCACTCAGCCCGTCGACGAAGTCTCCTGCCAGGTCACTGTCGAACGGCCCAGTCCCCCACGTGCCCATGCCTCGCTCCCATACATAGCTGGTCTTGGACAGCGGGAAGCATGTCACTCTCCACCGTCGGTTGGCAGACCAACCGGCATGCGGAGCAATGCACGCCTTGCGTGCCCGTTCCGGGGGGAGCGGCGGAGGCGGGCGCACAAGGTCAGTGCGTCGCTCCGGAGTACGGACCCAGGTACTTCAGATGGCCGCTCGGCTCGCATTGGTACAGCTTGTCCCCGCGAATCACCAATCCGCCGAACGCACAATCGCCTGTTGCCGTCGGGCTAGCGTAGTACCCAGGCGGGACTGTGAAGTACTGACCAGTAATAGCGTCTGCAGGGTCGGTGGGATGAGGCTGCTGAGGGTCCCCTCGTAGCGTGGAGTCCGTGATACCAGGGGAAGTTGAGGTTCATGGGGTCCAAGCAACAGAGGTACGACGCTGAGTTCCGTGAGGGTGCTGTACGCATCGTGATCGAGACGGGGAAGCCGATCCCTAAGGTCGCCGAGGAACTCGGGGTCCATCCCGGCACGCTGCACAGCTGGGTCTCGCGGTGGCGCCGCAACGGCTCGGCTTCCTCCGACCGGCCCGCGCCGGCCGAGGCGAGTGGTCGGCTGCGGGAGGCCGAACGCGCCGAGCTGGAGCGGTTGCGGCGGGAGATGGGCGAGAAGAACAAGCGCATCCGCGAGCTGGAGATGGAGCGTGATGTCTTCAAACGCTGCATGGCCTTGTGGGTGAAGTAGCTGCTGCGGACCCGGCCCAGGTGGCCAGGATGATCAGCGACTGCAAGGCCGGGCAGAACATTCCGCACAACCTCGCGTGCCGTGTGCTGGGCGTGTCGGAGTCGTGGTTCTACAAGTGGCGGGATCGACCCGTCACCGCGCGCGAGGTGCGGCGTGAGGAACTGGCCGACGCGATCAAGCACATCTTCGACGCCTCGGGCGGCACCTACGGCTCCCCGAAGATCTGGATCACGCTCATACGGGAGGGATGGCGGGTATCGGTGAACACCGTCGCCAAGCTCATGGCCGAACTCGGCCTGGCCGGACGCAAGATACGCCGCAGGCGTGGGCTCACCCGTCCCGGCAGGCGGGCCGCGGCCCCGGACTTCGTGCGCCGTGACTTCACCGCCGACGCACCCGATCAGGTCTGGGCGGGCGACATGACGGAGATCGTCACGAGCGAGGGGAAGCTCTACCTGGCCACCGTGATCGATCTGTTCTCGCGCCGCCTGCTCGGCTACGCGATGAGCGCCCGCCATGATGCCGAACTCGTCGTGGCCTCCCTGCACATGGCCGCCGCCACCCGAGGCGGCGACGTCAAGGGCGTGATCTTTCACAGCGACAGGGGTTCGGAATACGTCTCTCGCCGGTTCAAGCGGGCCTGCCGCCGCCTGGGCGTGACCCAGTCCATGGGCCGGGTCGGCTCGTGTTTCGACAATGCCGTCAGCGAGGCGTTCAACAGCGTGCTCAAGGTCGAGTACGTTCACCGGCACACCTTCGCCACCCGCACCGAGGCCCGACTGAAGATCGCCACGTGGATCACCGGGTTCTACAACACCCATCGGCTACACAGCGTGTGCGGCTACCGCAGTCCGATCGACTACGAACACGACCACCGGGCTAACTCCGTCCTGGAGCTGGCCGCTTAGCAGGCCTCCACAGTTCGAGGGGATTGACACTGCTGAACGTCGGAGGCAGCAGAAGGAATCGGCGATGCCGAAGGTCCCTGGTCATCCGAGCTGGAAGCGCAGCTTGAGAGGACACAAGCAAACGTCAGCATCGACAACGCGCGCGCCGATCTTCTTATCCCGTCGGTCATGCGAGGACACTAATGGTCCGTCGAGGCCGAGATCACTCCAGCCCGTCAAGGTCGGACCCGCTCCGGGCCCTGCGGGGCATACCGCACCCAGGCCTCCTGGAGGTCCAGCACCAATCGGTAGACGTGCTCAGCAACAGTGCCGGCATCAGCACTCGCTGCCCGCTGAGGTGAACGTCGTACCCGGCACCGGTCGTCGCGCAGCCATCCCTCGACCGGTAACGCTGGAGGAGCCAACGTCCTTGGTGGACTTCACCGGGGCGGCCAGGACGCTGACGGCAAGCGTGGTCTCATTCTCATTCGCACCCCTGCGAGCGCGTCCGGATCGAACACGACTCGATACGCGCCATAGCGGCAACGGCGGCCGAAGCGCACGCCCGGGGTCTGCCGGGCGCGCCCTTCCCTCTACTCAGGTCCGGTACCGGTAGAGAATCCGCCCGCGGGTCAGGTCATACGGGCTGAGCTCCACGAGCACGCGGTCGAACGGGAGGATCTTGATGTAATTCTTCCGGATCTTCCCGCTGATGTGCGCGAGCACGTGGTGCCCGTTCTGCAGCTCCACCTTGAAGATGGCATTGCGCAGGCATTCGAGGACGGTGCCCTCGACTTCCAGTCCCTTTGCTGTTCTTGCCAATGTCTCTCGCTTCTGGGATCGGTGAGTTGGGTGGGGTCGGTTGGTTCGTTTCGGTGCGTGAGCAGCCATCAGCGGCGCACCAGTTCCAGGTAGCTGCTCGATCGCCGGGCACCGACGCCCTCGACCAGCGCTGTCGCCGCGGCGTTGGATTCGTCCACCTCAGCCCAGGCGGAATCGATCCCGTCCCGGTGCAGCCCGCCCAACGCATGGGCCAGCAGCGCCCGTCCGATGCCGTGTCGGCGCTGATCGGCCCGTATCGCGATCAGCCCGATCCGCACTCGGCGGCGCACCGGCACAACCCGGACCAGACCGACGTACTCAGCGTTCCGGACCGCCACCGCGTACTTCGCCGGGTCCACCAGCGTGGACCCGGCCGGGCCGGCCAGCACCTCGGCCGGCATGGTGCGCCAACCGACGGTGGCTTCGACTTCCTCGCGAATCGCACGGTCCAACGCGCGCAGCAGGCTCTCGTCCGCCTCGCCGGCGGCCAGGATCGCCACACCCGCCGGGAGTTGCAGTGCGCCGAGCCCGGTTTC
The DNA here is from genome assembly GCF_050936285.1 of Streptomyces sp. CA-106110. Lineage (NCBI taxonomy): Bacteria > Bacillati > Actinomycetota > Actinomycetes > Kitasatosporales > Streptomycetaceae > Streptomyces > Streptomyces sp. CA-106110. Next base: position 1,056,049 of record NZ_JBNJNB010000001.1, read on the forward strand.
GCTCGAGTCGGTGGGCAGGACGTACTCCCACTCACGGCGTCCGACATTGAAGGCTCCCCTCCCTGAAGGGAGGGGATTCTCCACCTTCCAGGGTTGAGCGGGGATGTACGGCTCAGGCCGCCTCTTGGTCCAGCGGACCAGGTGGTCTTACGCCCTCGACACCGTCCGGGTTCCAACCTGCCCGGACCAGCATCACGCGGGCGGAGTTCTTGTCCCTGGGGGACACGGCTCCGCACACGGTGCAGGCATACGTTCTCATCGAGAGAGGGAGTGCGTGCTTGGTTCTCGCCCCGCACGTTGCGCAGTCCATCGTGGTGTGCGCCGGGTGCACCAGACGGACGTCCCGTGCGTGCTTGCGGCCCATCTCGATCAGGGCACGCTTCGTCGCCGCGATGGCCGCGTCGGCCGCCTTGCGGGCCATGGTGGTCTTCGCGAGGAACTTCGGGCGGAAGTCCTCCACCGCCACTCCGTCATGATCGCGCATGACGGCCTTGGCCCACTTGCGGCCGGTGTCCTCACGCTGCCGCGCGATCTTCCTGTGCAGCTTCGCTGCCTGTGCCTGCGCCTTCCGGTAGCCGGTGGATGCACGCTGTCCTTTCGGTCGCCGGCGCCGGGCCATCATCCGCTGGTACTTCGCGAGCCGCTGAGCGGACCGCTCGCCGTGTTCGGCATGCGGAAGGTCGTAGGCGTCATCCGTGGTGGTCGCGGTCTCCTTCACACCCCAGTCCACGCCCAGGACGTGGCCGGTCTCCACAAGCGGCTCGACCTGGGCCGGGGCGACGAAGGAGGCGTACCAATGTCCGAGCGTGTCCTGGTACACGCGCACGCTCGACGGGTCGGCCGGAAGAGCCCGCGACCACACCACGCTCAGCACGATCTGGCCCGCAAGGTGCAGACGGCCCTCCTTGAGGCGGAAGCCGCGCCGGGTGTAGTTCAGCGACGGTCGGCTGTCACGCTTGCGCTTGAAGCGGGGCATCCCCGCCCGGCGGTGCTGCGCAAGCCCGTCCTTGACGTCCTTCAGCGCCTTCGCCCTCGACCTGGCGAACTCCCGGATCACCTGCTGCTGCGGCACGCTCGCGCCCTCAGCCAGCCACGCTGTCACCCCGCGGGCGTCGGTCAGCATCCTGTCCAGCTGCGCCGGACCACACGTCAACTTCTCGCCGCCCGCTCTGCTCTGCGCGTGGGCCTGCCGGGACTTGGCCACGCATTCATTCCAGATCCAGCGGCAGCGATCCCACTCGGCTTCGAGTGCGCGCCGGGCTGTCTTCGACAGGCGTACACGGAAGGTGTACCGGGCATGCCCGGTGTCCTTCGTGGTCGCTTCTGTCGTCATGCATCCGAACCTACCTGGGAGGACTGACAGTTGAGAGTTCTTGACCATTGTGGGCGGCATCACGGCCGTGCGGGGTGGACGCCGGATCGCCCTGACGGCGATCCGGCTGTCCCTGCCCTGCTCCGCAGGAGTCCGATTCCTCCCCGGCCTGAAGGCCGGGGCATCCTCGGAGAAAGCCGGTGAACCCAGGGTGGCTCGCGCCACGGCGGATTTCAGGTGTCCTCTCCCTTTGGCGGGATCAAATGGGGGGAGCGGGCCCCGAGGATGCCGAGAACCTCGTCCAACGCGGGACCGCGAAGCTCCCGGAAGAACTCTGGGTCGATCCGGCCGTCCCGGGCCCAGATCCCCGCAAGCGACTCCGCGCAGAGCTGGGCCAGGACACTGGCGAACCGCTCCCGCCGGAGAATCTTGAAGATCTCCTGTTCCAACCACGGGCCAGAGTGGAACTCCAGGTCCATGGCAGCGTCGAGTTGGTCCCCTTCGGGAGCGTCAGGATCGTTCAGGATGGTGATCAACTGACCCGCGACGATGTCATCCGTATGTGACGCCAACGGGCCGCCGGCAACGGGAGGGTTGGCCCTGGCGATCGGCTCCGGCATCTGCTCGAGGGTGATGTACCTGCCCCTGCCATGGATGACGGCGGAGCGTCCCTCGGATGCATCACGGCCTGGGGAGCATAAGCAGCACGTCGCCTTGCCCGGTTCCACCATGACAGTGGCGGGTCTGCTGGAACGCCGGGCACTCTTCAGCTGCAGGTGATGCAGCCCTGCGGACACCTCGAACCGGAGCGTCTGCCCTCGGGCGATGCTACCTACCTTGGTGCCGTCGACCAGCACTGCATAGCGGCGCAGCGCATCCCGACAGGCGCCCCGGACCCGCGACAAGACAATGGTCCCGTGTTCGGGCGAGGCCTCCTCCGCGTCTGACGGGCCGCCCCCGCCGGCGGCCCGGGAACCTTCGGGTGGTAGGCCGGAGGCAGGGGAAGGAGCCGCGCCCTCCTCATCGTTCACCACATGCCCCCTTCACGCCAACCCTCCTGTGCTGCCAGCGTGTTCAAGCAGCAGCCGTACATCGACCGGCGAGCCACCGACCGACGTGGAGAGCGTATTGGTCGGCGCGGATGCCTGGGTCTACGGCACCACCGGACGACCCGGCTGGCTAGGCTCTGGGCCCATGAGTGAGCAGCAGTGGACGGACCATCCCCGGCTCTGGGCCTGGCTGCAGGAGCAGGAAGAGGCGTTTCCGCAGTGGGCCGACTCCCACCCGGGCGTCTGGGACTTCTCCCCGGATTCGGTCGACCGGCTCGACGCGGTGCTCAGGGCCGAGTTCTCCTCCTGGGAGGACATCAGAGCCGCGCAGCACACCCCTCAGGTGACCGTGCCCGCCTGGTATCTCGGCGAAGTATGCGTGCGTGCCGGGGCGGTATGGAAGTACAACCCCGACTCCCCGGCCGAATCCGATGCATGGGAGGGACCCTTCGTGGGGGTTCCGGGCGATCCCATGGAGGATCCGGACCACGAGGACCTCTACGAAGACGACGACTACCTTCCGGCTGCGATCCCCGTCGCCGAACTGCGCGGCATGTTCGCGAAGAGCCCCCAGTGGCGGCTGCGCAGCGTCGTGGAGGAGTTCGACGAGTGGCGGCTCGGCACGACCGACGGTGTGTGACCAGGAAAGTCCACTGGTGCCGGGTGCGGGTCCAGTCCCATGGCCGAGGAAGACCGGACCATGCCGGTGCGGCGCTGTGGTGCCGCACCGGCATGGCGCGATGGCCGACCTGGACCGCCGCCGTCGTCCACCACAGGTCAGGGCCTGCGGGCCGGGACCTCGGCCGGCGACCGACTCGTCACCAGCCGACGGCGACCAGCAACCACTGCGGGTTGCTGTGGGAGATGAAGGACGACTGCCCCGCCACATCGTCGTAGGGGAAGCCGTAGGCCAAGTGGTTGATGGCGTTGTCGTGCCAGAACCTGGCGTAGTAGTTCGCCGGGGCCGCCTTGTAGTACTGGCTGGGGTCGGCCTGTTGAGAGGCCGGCAGCGTGGCCACATGGCGGTTGAGGGCGGCGCACATGTCGGGGTTGCCGGCCAGGGAGGCGGCGCAGCCGAAGATGTCCGAGGTGGCCGCGTTGACTCCGACGGACTGGGCGTAGGCGGTGAAGTAGCCGGCATCGGCTCCGCCCGCACGGAAATTGGGGGCGCTGCCGGGGGCGATGATGCGGTACGGGGCCTGGGTCTGGGCCAGGGCCTTGAACGGGGCGGGGACCGCGTCGACGAAGCGCTGGAAGGTGACTGAGCGGTCCTCGGCGAAGGTCTGCCGGTCCTCGCCGACCTCGACGTCGTAGCCGTCCTTGGTGTGCAGTCGCATGGCCAGCTTGAGGCCGAAGGCGTCGACGCGCGTGGTGTTGCCGTTGAAGACGTTGTTGCCGACGGTGAACTCGATGAAGTCGTAGTAGGGGCCGTTGGGCGAGCCCAGATAGAAGTACATACGGCCTGCGGAGTTGGCCGGCATGTCGAGGTAGGGCTGCTCGGCGATGGAGTGCACCTGGCCGTTGAAGCTCCAGTAGACCTGACTGTCGGGGTACTTTCCGTTGGTGCGGTTGAGGATCTTCACCTCGACGGCGTTCTGCGCGGGCGGGATGTCACTGGTGCTGCCCCAGAAGTCGTCCGGGGGCGGGGTGCTGCCGCCGGGGCCGTAGACCTCGAACTCCCATAGGGAGTAGCCGTACGGAGTGGCTCTCGCGGTTCCGCTCATGCGTACATAGCGGCCGTTCCCGGCGACGTTCAGGTTCTGCGTGCCGCCGGTGGAGGTGGTCGTGGAGTAGATCGTCGTCCAGTTCCGCGCGTCGGTGGAGGCCTGGATCTGGTAGGCCGTGGCGTATGCAGCTTCCCAGCGAAGGGTGACGCGGGTGAGCTGCTGGACGGAACCGAGGTCCACCTGAAGCCATTGCGGATCGGCGAAGGCCGAGGACCAGCGGGTGCCGGGGTCGCCGTCGACCGCCGCTGCGGCCGGGAAGGCCGCACTCTCGGTCGAGGACGCGGTCGCGGGCCGTCCGCGGGAGAGCAGCTGGTCGTCGGCTCGGGCGGGTGACTGCGCCATCGTGAAGAAGCACGTGGCGAGCAGCGCGAGGATCAGGCAGAGAGCGGTTCGGGACCGTGCGGCGCCGGACAGTGGTCTCGGTATCGGCGCGCGTGACGATGTCCGCATGGGGTCTCCAAAGCGGTGGCTGTCTCTGGGGGATGAAGAACAGCGGTGCTTGAGAGCGCTCTATTCGGGGTTTGTACTCCCCTTGCGTCGCACGGTCAACAACTGAACGCGAAACGAGCGGAGCAGTCGAACCGACGTGCCGCCGGAAGTATTTGCCCTCGTCGCCCCGCTCCCCCGCAACCGTCTTCCGGCCATGTTCGCGCGTCAGATCCTTTGCTCACATGCGGCCGAAGGTGCTGGACCGTGGGGCGACGGCGACTTTGGCTTCTGAGCATCCTCGGCGCATCGGGCGACATGGCGCGTTCACCTCTTGACCGGGCCGGTCCAGACCTTCTGTCCCGGTCGGATCGGCTCCGGCCCCCCGGCGGTGCCGGCCGCGTCGTCGTCGCGTGGACGGTCCCCGGTCGACGCCCCTGCATACGTCCCCGCTCACGCACGGGCAGCGGCACCATGCCCCTTGCCTTCGCCGCACGGGACCGTCGTCCCACCCCGACCCTCGTCACCGGTGTGTGAGGAGTGGTGAGTGGGGTAACCGCCCGTCCGGACGCCTCCACGGGAGGTGGGCCGAGGTGCCTGCAGGGCTGGCACCCGCAGCTTGACCAGCGCCGACGCAACGGCAGCCGCCATCGTTCGCAGTCAGGGAACGACGGGCTGTGCAAGGAGGAGAACCATGAAGAAGCTGATACGGCGTGTGACGACCTCGGGCGTTTGTGCCGTGGTCGTGGCAGGCGCTCTCTTCGCCGCCGACGGCTCCGCGACGGCGGCAACCGCTCAGACGACGGGGCGCACCCCCGCCCGCTCTGTCGCGGACGACGCCGGCCACTGCTCGCACCGCACCGCCCGTCAGGGCATCGATCCCTGGGTGGCGGACCAGCTGGCGATGTTCGACCCGGCGGCCGCGAAGCGCCTGGCGGTCTACGATCCGTGGGTCAAGGACCAACTGGCCCTGTTCACCCCCGCCGCCCGGTAGGCGGAACCGGCCACTGTGAGGGCCTGCCGCGTCGTCGGGCGGGCGACGGCACGCCGCGCAGCAGCGGTGAACCATGCCGTCGAAGAGAAGGTGTCGTTGGTGGTGAGGTCTGCCGCGTTGATCAGGAAAGCTATGAAGAAGAGGACTGCCGAGGCAATGGCCAGCACGATGTCCGCCCTGATGGATGAGTGGGTTGTCGGTTTCTCGTGCGGTGCGAATGCCCCGCTCTCGACGTCCCATTCGGGCCGGAACGGCGTCCTGCGACGTGCGGCGTGAAGCCGCCCGTCTGCCGAGTCGGTAATGATCAGGTGCGCGGCAGCCATCGTGGTGGCGCGGTTGCCCAAAAAGCGGCCCGGGGGCCGAGGGAGCGTCGGTTACGCTCCTCGACCCCCGGATGGGGCGTCAGGGCCGGGACCGGCCATGACGGAGAGTGTGACACGGGGTGTGGGGAACCGCGCCGTCACCGGCGCGCCCGCCGAGGTGGGCTAGCGGCCCTCCTACCAACCGTACGAACCGTTCCAGTCGTTCCAGTCGTTGTTGTGGTGTTTGTTGTGGTGCTTGCGGTGGTGCTTGTTGTGGTGCTTGTTGTGGTGCTTCCGGCTGTTGTCCCAGTCGCGGCCGTAACCCATGTCCCAGCCACGGTCCCGGTTCCAGTCGGCCTGGTAGAGGTAGCCGTCATCGTGGCGGTAGCTGTCCGAGTAGTTGCTCCCGAGGTCTCGGTCGTGGCAGCCGTCGTCGGCGAGGGCCGGCAGGGCCGCCACCCCCACGAGGGCGCCCGATGCCACACACGTGGCAAACAGGCGGACGACATTACGAGAAACAGACATGCTGCTGTCCCTTCACGTGCGTGCACACCCACCCTGGCGGGGCCGGCGTGCCGTTCGAAGTCCCGGCTCGGTGCCGAGGTCCGCAACTCTCGCTCGATCCGGCCACAGCAGATCAATATGACGATTCACGTTACAAAACGCGGACATATCCGTAACGCTCCCGTGCATGGACCACTGAAGTAGCGGGCCCTCCGGTTGGAGTAGTCCGCTTGCGCTCTCCACCACACTGTGATCAGCACACGAGCGGCGGACGGCTCATGGCCCTCCTCGACCGGTCCGCCGCATGGACTCCCCCGGCCGGCCCAACGGCCTCCGTAACAATCAACAGCCCTCGTTCGGAGGACGCGTGACCGAGTAGGTCGCACGCGCGCATCGCATGTCTGCCGCTTCGGCAGCGACACAGAGCCGTGAACGTGCTGGTCAGGGCCGGTGTCGCGCTCCCTCCGGCCGTCGGCCGATGCCGCCGCAACAGGAGATCGGCTGCGCCGAACACCCCTGTCTCCGACCGGCGCGACCGGCGCGGCGGAGGAACCCGAGCAATCGGCGGCACCAGATGGGCAAACGACTCATCGTCCCCCAGGAGACGCCGGGCGTCGGCGCCATACGGCCCATCGTCGACGGCCCGCAGGAGCCGATGTCTGCGCGATCGGTGCCCTGGTCGGTCCAGCAGCAGGGGTCGGCATGCCCGCACCGGGCCGCCGCGGGACGCCCCAGACACGCCAGTACCGGTCTGCCCGGGGGGACACGACCCCCATGCGAACGGGGCGTCGCGCACCCCCGGGCCCCCATTCCCGTCTACACCGACTAGGAGTCGGACAAATACGCATTAACGTACCGTGTGATTGGCGCGGTGGGCCGAGTTCGCCGCGTACTAAGCGGCTTTGAAACCCGTGGCCTCAGCGGTCCGGGAACCATCAGAGGCAGGAGAGAAATCCATGACGGCACGTGTCCGGTGGCTCAAGGGCCGCCGCTCAGCAACCATGCGCACCGCGGTCCCCCTCGTCACCCTGGTGCTGGCCGCAGCCGCCTGTGGCGTACCCGTCGCTCACGCGAGCGCCACCGACTCGCGCTCGACCGCCACCAGCCAGCGCACACAGGGCTCCTGGACGGCGAGCTTCCTGTCGAGCCGCTCCATAGCCATCGGTGCAGCCGCGGCCGCCACCGGAACCACCTCGCTGGCCCCCGCCGTCACCTGCACCGACCGGTACTTCAACGGCATGACCACGGCTCAACGGGTCGGGCAGCTCTTCATGGGCGGAGTCAACGCGGCCCGTCCGGACCAGACCCAGCTACGCACTCTGCGGACCTATCACGTGGGGTCCATCATGCTGACGGGGCGCAGCACCGCCGGGGTCACGGCGACGAGAAAGGTGGTGGACAGCATCCGGGGCCAGGCGGACCTGGTCGGCGGCCAGCGTGTCGGGCTGCTGGTCTCCACGGACCAGGAGGGCGGCCAGGTCCAGGTCCTCAGCGGCCCGGGCTTCTCGACCATGCCCAACGGGCTGACCCAGGGCAGCTGGTCGACCACGACGTTGCGCACGCGGGCCGCCGGCTGGGCCAAGCAACTGAAGGCCGCCGGACTCAACCTCAACCTGGCCCCGGTCGCCGATGTGGTGCCGGCAAGCCTTGGCACCAAGAACGGCCCCATCGGGCACTACTTCCGGGAGTACGGCCACACCGCCGCCACCGTGACCTCGCACACCAACGCGTTCGCCGCCGGCTTCAAGCAGTCGGGCGTGATGACCACGCTCAAGCACTTTCCGGGGCTTGGCCAGGTGATCGGCAACACCGACACCACCGCGAACGTCAAGGACACGGTGACGACCGCCAGTAGCTCGAGCCTCACCCCCTTCCGGAGTGGGATCGCTGCCGGTTCGCCGTTCGTGATGGTGTCGCTGGCCACCTACACCAAGATCGACTCCAAGCACCTGGCGGCCTTCTCGCCCACGGTCATCGGTCAAATGCTGCGCACCCAGCTCGGATTCAAGGGCGTGGTCATCTCGGACGACCTCGGAAACGCGGTCGCGGTACGGTCCTTCACCCCTGCGCAGCGGGCGCTGAACTTCATCGCGGCGGGTGGGGACATGATCCTGACGGTGCAGCCGAGCACCGTGCCGGCCATGGCACAGGCCATTCAGACCCGGATGCAGCAAGACGCCTCGTTCCGGACCAAGGTGAACAACAGCGTCCACCGGATCCTCACCGCCAAGCTCAACGCGGGCCAGCTGACCTGTAGTTGACAGGCATCAAGACGAGGCGGACCGCGCGCCGCCGAATCGACCGTCACCGTCCCCCCCACGTCACGCCGTTGACGGTCTTGTCGGCGGGCCGGTCCGGGGTCGCGGCCATGCCGGACGGCATTTCCGCGCGCGTCCGTCCTCGCCCTCAGTCCTCGGTCTTGTAGAGGTTGGCCTGGCCGTTCGATGCGGTCAGGCCGCAGTCCACGGGAATGTGCACGCCGTTGAGATACCCGGCGTCGGGAGCGGCGAAAAACGCGACGACGGCAGCCACCTCGGCCGGCTCGCCCGGCCGGCCCATGGGTACCCGCTCCGCGAATCGTTCGCGCAGCGGGGTTCCCTCGGCGAGCGCGTCGCGCAGGAACCGGCTGCTGAGCGTCACGCCGGGATGGACGGCATTGACCCGGATCTCCCGCCTCCGCCACGTCGGACGGCCGTCGCACTTCGAGACGGCGCCGCATACGACGGCGAAGGTCGTCGTCCTCCCCGCCGACTTCCTCAGACCCCTGCTCGCGAACCGGATCATCACCGGGTCGGCGCACGCGGCCGAGGTGCGGCTGCTCGTCGCCCACACGAACATGATCCACAAGACCATGACCGAGCTCGGCCCGGCGGGTGTGCAGGCCGCCCGGAGCACCCTGATCGAGCTGGCCAAGGCCGTGGCGTGGGGGCGGTTCGACGACGCGGAGCCCCGGCTTGCCCCCGCGTTCGCCCAGGCCGCGAAAGACCTTGTGGAGCGCCGGCTCGCCGATCCCGAGCTGTCTTCGACGACGCTGGCGCGTGAGCTCAACGTCTCCGTACGCACGCTGCAGCGGGCGTTCGTCGCGGCGGGCGAGTCGGTGACCGCCTACATCCGCCACCGGCAGCTGCAGGAGGCGCGGCTCGCTCTCACCGCGCCGTCCGGCCGGCTGAGCGTGTCGGAGCTCGCGGCGCACTGGCAGTTCGCGGACAGCAGCCACTTCATCCGGGCCTTCAAGAAGCGCTACGGCTGGACGCCCACCGAGTACGCCCGCTCCATCGGGCCGACCGGGAGTCGGACGGACCCCGCGTCACCGCCGTCACATCGCACGGATGCATAGGCGTCACCGGCCGAGGCTCCTGCATTCCGTTGATCACCGGTGGCGGGGCCGCTGACTGTCCGCTGTGGGACAGAAGCTCGCTGGCCTGCCGCGGCAGGCCAGCGATGTCCGCATGTGTGGGGAGCGCGTCCGTACCGCCATGGTGGAAGGCTCGACGGGACGGGAGGCTGGAAGTACGACGGGCGGCGAGCGACACGGCACGCCCGACCCGCCGGGCACCGCAGACAAGGAGAGGCCGGGTGAGCACCATGACGACCGCCATGAACGCCGTGGCGGGGGTGAGCGCGACGGACAATGTGCCGGCGCAGGAGTCGGCCGAGCCGGTGGGCGAGTCCGCGAGCGAACTCATTCACCACTCCGTCCAGGACTCCCCGTGGCCGCAGTGAACAGGAGTACCTCCGCGCCCCATGTCGTGGCAGTGGTGGCCTTCGACGAGGTCCAGCTGCTGGACGTGACCGGGCCCGCCGAGGTGTTCACCACCGCCAACACCTACGGCGCCCGCTACGACGTACGGATCGTCTCCATCGATGGAGCAGACGTCCGGACCTCCTCCGGGGTGCGTGTCGGCGTGGACGGGCCGCCCGAGATCCTGCCCGCCCGGATCGACACCCTGGTCGTGCCCGGCCGCACCCCATGGCAGCGGGCGGTCTCCGACGAGAAACTGGTCGGGCTCGCCACCGAACTGGTCGGACGGTCCCGGCGGGTCGCCTCCGTCTGCGCCGGTGCTTTCCTGCTCGCCGAGACCGGCGCTCTGGACGGCCGCCGGGCGGCCACACACTGGGAGCTCACCCGGGAACTGGCTGCGGCATACCCGACGGTGCAGGTCCAGGCCGACCCGGTCTTCGTCCGGGACGGCGCGGTCAATACCTCGGCAGGCGTCACGGCGGGCATCGATCTGTCGCTCGCCCTGGTCGAGGACGACCACGGGCCGGACATCGCACGCAGCGTGGCACGGCACCTGGTCGTCTTCATGGCCCGCCCCGGCGGTCAGTCCCAGTTCAGCGTCCGGCTGGCGCCGAAGGAGGCGAAGCACCCGGCGGTACGGGAAGCCATGAACGTGCTGGCGGCCGACCCCCGCAGCTCCTGCGGTGTGGACAGTCTCGCCCGGCGCGTGGGACTGAGCGGCCGGCACCTGACCCGCCTGTTTCGCGGTGAGGTCGGTGTGACCCCGGGCCAGTACCTCGAGTCTCTGCGGCTGGAGGCAGCGCAGGCACTGCTCGAGGCGGGCAACGACACCGTCGACACCGTCGCGGATCAGGCAGGCTTCGGCTCGGCGGAGACCATGCGGCGCGCCTTCCAGCAAACGCTGGGCGTCGCACCGACTACGTACCGTGCTCGCTTCCGTACCACGGCGGCGCAGGACCGCTTCCACCACGCGCGGTGACCACCAGTGCACCGGGACAGTGCTGCCTGAGCCACCTTCCGGAGTGAGCCGCTACCCACTGTGACGAGACCGGCGATCATGTCGGGCGCCCCTTCGGTGACCGGCGCGGCCGGGTCGCCAGCGCTGGAAACCCCAGTTGAGGAGTGTCATGGTGGAAAGCACCCGAGTCTGCCCCTTATGGCCAGCGACCGGACCGGGGCCTGGGCCCACAGCGGGCAGCGCAGAAGGAAGCGGTGCAAGCGGGATGATCCTGGCGGTCATGTTCGCCGTCTTGGCTGCCGGCAGCAACGCGGTGGGCACTGTGCTGCAACGGCGCGCGGCGTCGGAGGTGCCCGACTCCGGTGAGCGGCTCGGTCTCGTCCGGCATCTGCTGCACAGCCCGATCTGGTTCGGGGGCATCCTCGGGGTCGTCTTCGCGGCCCTCTTCCAGGCTCTGGCCCTGAACGCGGGGACCCTCGCGGCGGTCCAGCCGGTCTTCATCCTCGAACTCCCGCTCGCCCTCCTGGTCGGCAGCGCGGTCTTCCACGTACGGGTCTCCCGCAAGGCGTGGCTGTGCGTGGTGTGCATTTTCGTAGGCCTGGCCGTCGGGCTGTTCTCAGCCGCTCCCTCCGGAGGACGCGCACAGGTGCCCGGAGTCTGGTGGGTACCGACGCTCGCCGTCATAGGCGGGGCGGGCGCCGCACTCGTCCTGGCCGGCCTGCGGCGCCCGCTCGGTCTGGCGCGCGCGGCGTGCTTGGCGGCCGCGGCCGCTATCGGCAACGCACTGACCGCGGCGCTGGTCAAGTCCGCCATGGGGGTGCTCTCCGAGGACGGCGTGCCGGCCTTCTTCCTCACCTGGCAGACCTACGGCTTCGCGGCCGTCGGATCGCTCTCCATCTTCCTGCTGGGCTATGCCATGCAAGGAGGTCCGCTGATCGCGTCCCAGCCGGCCCTCACACTCGGTGACGCCACGGTGAGCTTCTGCCTCGGCGTCACACTGTTCGCGGAGTCGCCGCGCCGCGGGCTGTGGCTGCTGCCCGCGGTGCTGGGCGTCGCTCTGCTCTGCTACGGCGTCTTCGCCCTGTCCCGCACGCGGTGCCTCGCACGGTGTGTCGACCCGGGCGAGAAGGTGCCGGGGACTGAGGAGCAGCACACGACGGCTGCCCTCTGACGAACACCTGTCCTCTGGACGGACAAGTGGCGCGGCGGCACAGCCGCGGAGACCGCCCGCCATGCCGCGTGCCCGTGGTGCGAGCGCGGCACTTCACTGCGACGGCGTGGGCGCGCCCCCTGGCGACAGCTGTCGGGAGGCTGTTCGGGTGTGAGGCACCAGTCGCACTGCTGCCTCACACCCGAACAGTCACACGAACGTCATATCGTCGCCTTCCCCTCCCCACTGCGGACGCGACGATCCGAACGATGGGCGGCGAGACCGCGCCTTCAGGCGATCCAGTCGGACCCGCATTCGACACACCAGAAGCTTTCAGCGCCGTTCATGTTCGAAGAGCTCGACGCCCCGCTTACCGGAACGTCGCATCCGTGCCGGCTGCTCACCCCCCGCGACGGCCCGCAGATCCCCGTACGCCCGCGCCGTGAACTGGGCGCTGGCCAAGGTGAGCTCGTTGGAGATCAGCTGGTTGCGCTCGTCGTTGACCTCGTCAATCTCGGCCTCCAGCTCCAGGATCCGCTCACGCAGGGCGCGGTTCTCCGTCCGCGTGTCGTCCACCGACTTCGCATAGCTGGCAAGACGGATGGAGGTTGCCACGGCACGGCGATTCAACGCTTCCTGGCGTCTTTGGAGTTCGTACTCCCGCGCGCGCATGTCCTGCTCGAAGAGGCTTCGCTCCTCGGCCAGCTGGTCCATGTCGCGTCGGGTACGCGCCTCGAAGCCGCGGAGCAGGTGGAACATCGCCGTGGCCAGCACCCCGGCGATACCCACGGCCAATAAACCGAGGCCGGTCGCGGCGGCTTCCCACGTGTGGGTCCAGATGCCGTCGCCTGTCAGGATTCCACCGGCCGTGCAGCTAGTGGTGCTAGCGATAGTCCGTTTGTACACCACTTTCGGTTACCCCCTTGCAGCGGCCCCCCGGTCGTCGGCTGCATCGATCTCCTCTTGGAGCTTGATCGCCTGAACGATGCTCGCATTGAGCGTCTTGCGAATGATGGGATCGGTGATACCCCATGCATTCATGGCCTCGTCCGGAGAGAGTGGTGCTGAGGTTACCGCCCGGCTTGGGAGATCGGGTCCTTGTTCGGCAGGAATGAGGCCGCTTTCAACCAACATTGACCGGTGATCGAGTCGAAGAACCGTCGCCCACGTCGAGAATTGCGAGGGCAGCGGCAGGGTTTTACCGTCCAGCGTTCGGCTGATGGTGGTGAGGCTCAGTCCGGTCGCGGCCGCGAGTTGCGCTCGGCCGCCCTGCCGCGGGCGGACGTCGTACCCTGCCGCAGCGGCGGCCTGCGTGAGATACGCACCGACGCGCCCCGCCTGAGCTTGACGTTTTACCCGGTTCCCGTGGGGGGACTCTTCCATGCTCCGCATGTTCGGAGAGTAGCGCGCATGCGTGCAAGTTGCATGCCGGTTGCAAGCTTGCATAATTGCAGGTCAACCCTGCGATGAGCGTTCAAGCTGGCCAGATGCTCGATACGCCCCATTCATACGGATCAAAAAACTTCCCATCTCACTTCAGCCTGGCAACTTGCGTACAAGTGAGCAACTTGCGTAAGTTGCAAGCGCGTGAGTTAGTCGCACGCATGCACATCATCAAGGGGGGTCGCCTGGCCGTGCTCCGCCCCAAGCATGGCCAAGCTCGGTGACGAAAGTGTTGCCGCCCTGCGGCAGCGCACACGTTTTCGACAGGTCCCTCCTCGACCGGCTCGCGGCCGGCACGGAACACCGAGGCCGGCCACGCTCCGGACCCTGCGCGGCGCCAACAGGTTCGGCTGCCCACCTTGGGCACGACGACCTGCAGACCCGCGGCGCACCACCGATTCGTGCCTGCGACCGACGCCTGCCCAAGTCCGGCGTCAGCGCTTGACCGACTGACATACGCAGGGGCCGCCCCCAGCCGGGCCGTGGCCGAAGCAGCCCCTCCCCTCACCAGCCCACAGAGCTCATCTACATGAATGACGGGAGTAGGCCTTGATCACTAAGGCTAACGCCGTATCCGGCGGCTTCAAAACCGGGGAACCGGCTCTCATCGCCCGCGCCCAGCAAGGCGACCCCGAGGCATTCGGCGAGCTGTACCGAATGCACCACGACGTCATCGCCACGCTCATCGGCTACCGCGTCAGATCCAACCCGACACTGGCCGAGGACCTCACCGCCGACGTCTTCGTGAAGGCGTGGGCCAAGATCGACACGTTCCGGTGGAACGGTACATCGATCCGAGCCTGGCTGTGCACGATCGCCCGCAACGTGGTCGCCGACCACTTCAAGGTCGCCGCGACCCAGCGCCTCACCTTCGTCGACCAGATGACGCATGTGTGGGACGCCTGGACGGCACCGGTCAGCACCGCCGAGGAGACCGTGCTGTCGGCCCTCGACGTGGCCGACCTGCACGATGCCCTGGCCGAGATCACACCGCGCCAGCAAGTCGTCATCCGGCTCCGGTTCCTGGGCGAGATGTCCGTCAGCGAGACGGCCCGCACCCTCGGCACCACCGACGGAGCCGTCAAGACGCTCCAGTGGCGCGCGCTGGACTCCCTCCGGAAGGCGTACGGAGGGGTGCCAGCATGACCACCTCACCCAAATCCTGTACCGACGTCCAGCAGCAACTGACGGATCAACTCTGCCAGTTGGCGCGGGAGTTCGTCGCCGACCTCAATGCTCAGGGCCGCCTGGTCGAGACGGGTGGCGCCGGCGTCCTCAAGCGGCTGCGGGAACAAGTCGAAACGCGGGGCAGCCTGTCCGACGGATACAAGGTCGCCGTCGACGTCATCGAATCCGAATGCGGCTTCCCCAGCGCGGTCGCCCTGCGGGTGGCGACCGCCCTGCGACGGCACGGGCTCCTCGGTGACCGCGAGGAAGAGCCGGAGGCCCACCACGAAAGCGCTCCCGACCCGGAACCGCCCACCTCGATGCCCCGTGGCGCGATCGTGCTGCCCCGCCCCTCTCGCGACACGCCCCATGCAGCGAGCACCCCGCCGCAGCCGACCGTCGTGCCCCTCTCGGATCTGGCCCCCACGATCAGACCCACCAGCGCCCAGACCACCGGCACCCAGGAGCAGCGCGCGGCGGACTGGGACCTGGCAGAGGCCCGGGCGATCACCACAGCGGCCAAGCTGCAGGCCGAGAACGCCGATCGGCTCGAGGTCATGCAGATCGCCCCGGACCGCAACCGCGTCACCATCGCCATCCGGGCCCTGGCCCTCAGCGACTGGGAGTACTGGCTGGGCGCGATCGGTGCACCCCTCAACGTGCCGACCCGGCGCGCCGGATGGGCACAGATCGCCTCAGGACAGATCGACGGCGTCGACATCCACCTCACCGCCCACGGGGTGCCACGCTTGCTCGACCAAGCCGAGGAATCCGCCGAGGAACCGTTTTGCCTGGGGGGCCGGGTCTACGACCTCGCCCGTGGTCAGGTCGACCGTCACGGCCAGGTGTGGCTCTACCTCGGCCAGTGCCATGAGGGCGACATGCCGCTGCTGACGCTCTGCGGCACCAGCGGCCCGGTGTACCCGCTGAGCTCGATCGTCATGGCCAACGGCCCCCTCACCCCGGCCGAGGCGGAGGCCGTCCCGGTCGCGACCAGGGATACCGGAGGTGAACAGTGACCGTTGTCCTCGACCGCTGCCTCGGCCGGCCGCTGCTCACCTGCGACCAGGACTGTCCATGGCCCGTCCGCGAGCCGCAGGCGCACATCGACCAGGGTGGGCGGGGACAGCTCAACACCGGGTCCCAGGCCCACCAGTGCGTAGCCGAGCACTTCGAGGACCTGTGGCTCCGGCCCGGCGGGCAAACGCCGAGCAGCCGCGACGGACAGCAGCGAGGGCTTGTCACCCGCACGTGTCCCCCGCCCGCCTGCCCGGCGGAGATAGGCACCATCGGCCGCCACGTCAGCACGCGCGGCGACACCTGCCGACAGGCCGGCGGCATCACCGAACCCCACGCCTCCGCCGCAGCGGTCAGGTACACCGGACCCGCCCAGGGAACGCACGCCGCATCGCTGCCACGGCCGCCGCCCGGATCGCTACCAGCCGTCGAGAGGGGAGACGGATGAGCGCCTTTTCACCGCCCTGCTGCGGGCGATGACTCCTAGCACGAAGGGCTCCACTGCACGGACTCGGCCTCGAGCCGCAGGCGTCCTGCAGGGGCCCGGCATCACCCTGCTGTCCCTGGCGCATCACCGGCGGAGTCACCCGTCGGGCGGGAGGGACGGCCGTATTGCTTCACGATCCATCAGCGCGACCCTGAGTGTCCTGGCCGCTCTCAGGTGCCGCGATGGTTCTCCCCCGGGGGGATCCGGTGGGGAGGGCAGGACCAGGGACGACCTGGGAATCCAGGGTCCGGGCCCTGCCACTCCATGTCTCTTCAACGGGTGGCTGCGCCCACCCCACCGGAGTCAGATCCGCCCGCCGGTGAGGCGGGTCAAGGGGCCGCGGGTATGACGTGCCGCGCGACGGCCGACCGCATAGGACGCGGTGCTCACCGCTGCCAGGCCGACGCCCACTCCGGCGACGACAAGCTTGCGATGCGCGATGACCGTCCAGGCCGTCTTCGCCGTGGCCGCGACATGGCCCGCGGTCGCAATGACCGCCTGCCGGCCCGCCTCGACGCCGGCGGCCGCGGTCTGCGCGGCCTTCGTGGTGGCCTCGGCCGAGCGCTCGGCACCGGCCTTGACCGCTGACGCCGCGTCATCGGTCATCGCCGTGGTCTTCTTCGCGGCCTGAGCAGCCGGAGCCGTCGCCTTGTCCGCGGTCCCCCGGGCCTTGTCCGCGGTCCGCCGGGCCTTGGCCGCGGCCGCCCGTTTGGTACCCGTGCTTTGATTCGTTGCGCCGTTCTGTTCACCGGGTTCCCCCGAGGATGCCCCGGCCTTCGGGCCGGGGAGGAATGGGACTCCTGCGGAGCAGGGCGGGGAAAGGGCAATCGCCGCCAGGGCGATTGGCCGTCCACCACGGGACGGGGTGAGCAGGCCGGCCTTGATCAAGAGCTCTCAACTGTCAGTCCTCCCGGATAGATTCGGGTTCATGGCGACGGACGCGACGACGGATGGGGATGCCGGGCATGCCCGGTACACGTACCGTCTTCGCGTGTCCGCCGGCGCGCGGGCTGCGCTCGAAGCGGAGTGGGACCGGTGCCGCTGGATCTGGAACGAGTGCGTGGCCAAGTCGCCGAGTAGCCGAGGGGATTCTCACCCCTCGGCCCTCACAGATCCGTACGTGACGATCTCTCGTCATACGGCTCTTGTCGCTCTGGTCACCAGACGCGGGGAGCATGGGTGGTCCAGGCCCAGTGGGCGAAGAACCGAGGTCGTCGTGAGACGGCCTGGTTCCACGCCATTTGGGCTTTCTTCCTGCCCCGCAGCCGTTTGAACTTCTTGCGCATCCACCGCATCACGTAGGCATTGACGCGTTCCAGGAGGGGATACAGGGCCGACTGGTAGAAGGCCCCGTAGTACGCCATCCATCCCCGAATGATCGGGTTGATGAACCGTGCGAGGTCTGCTTCGGTCAGGCTGGTGCGGTGGTGCAGCCGCCAGGACCGCACCTCGGAACTGATACGGCGCAGGGCCTCCCCGCTGACGGCGGGGAGGAACGACCGGAACATCCGGCCGTCCTTGCGCACCGCGGAGCGTGTGCGGAAGGTGAACCCCAGGAAGGTGAACTCGGTCTGCTCGTACGAGGCACGCCGGTTGGCATCCTGGCAGTACACGATCCGGGTTTTCTCCGGGTGCAGTTCAAGCCCCACCTCGGTCATCCGCTTCTCGATCGCCTTGAGCACGAAGCGTGCCTGGCGTTCGCTGACGCAGTGGACCACCGCGTCGTCCACGTAGCGTTCGAACCCGATGGCGGGGAAGTTCCGCGCCATCCAGGAATCGAAGGCGTAGTGGAGGAAGAGGTTGGCGAGGACAGGCGAAACCGAAGAGCCCTGGGGCGTCCCCCGGTCCCGCTCGCGCCGTGTCCCGTCGGGCAGTTGCAGCGGTGCGGCCAGCCAGCGCCGCACGTACAACAGGACCCAGGACTGGGACGGATCAGTGTGGGCAGCGACCGCCTTGAGGACCAGATCCCACGGAACGCTGTCGAAGAACGCGCGGATGTCCAGGTCGATGACCCAGTCCGCCTTCCAGCAGCGCTCCCGGCACCGGCCCACAGCGTCGATCGCCGACCGCCCGGGACGATAGCCGTATGAGTCCGGGTGGAAGACCGGTTCGGCCTTCGCCTCCAGCACCCCGGCAACCACCGTCTGACCTCATGAATTCAGCTGCGACGGTCACCTGACGCACCAACAGGAGAAGGGTGCCTCCCGCCTGCGATGATCTGGACTGTCTAGATCAAAACCGTCGCAGAGAAGAGGCACCCAACAGGTGCAGGCTACCGAATGGGATCACCGGCTTGCTGTGCGGGCCGACGGCAAGAACCTGATCGGCCACGCGGGCGTGGTGCTGCTGCGGAAGGTCGCCGACCGCGTCGGTCTGGCCACCGCGCTGAGTGCGGCGTTACCGAAGGGCACCGGGCCGGGCTGGCGGGACCGGGGCATGGCGCTGGTCCAGCTGGCCTGTGCGATCGTGCTCGGCGCGACGAACGTCCTTCAGGCCGAGCAACTCCAGTACCACTGGCGGCCGGTGTTCCCGCGGCCGGTCTCGGACAGCACCCTGCGCCGCGCCCTGGCGGCGATCGACGGCCCGGTCGCGGCCCGGGTGGAACGCGCCCGCGCCGCGATACGCCGCGTGGTGTGGATGCTGCTCGCCCTGCGCCCCGGCGGCTTCCCCTGGATCGCGGTGTGCGGCCGGGAGGTGACCGGCTGGTACGTCCTCGATTTGGACGCGACCATCGTCACCTGCACCAGCCGGAAGGAAGGCGCGGCGGGCACCTTCAAGGGCAGCTTCGGCCACATGCCGCTGGGGGCGTGGGTGGCCAACACCCGCGAGTGCGTCGCCATGCTGCTGCGGCCCGGCAACGCGCCGCCCAACGACGTCGCCGACCACAAGAGGGTCCTGGCCGCCGCGCTGCGGCAGCTCCCGCTGCCGCTGTGGTCGAAGCTGCTGGTCCGGATCGACGGCGCGGCCTTCAGCCACGACGTCCTCGACCACCTCCAGCGCCTGACCACCAGCCGGCGCCGGGTGCGCTGGGTGACCGGCTGGGCGATCAACGCCACGGACGAGCAGGCCATCGCGCTGCTGCCCGAGACGGCGTGGACGGCCGCGCTGCGGCAGGACGGCGAGGTCCACGAGATCAAGGGCCCCGACGGCGAATGGATCTCCTACCAGGTCGCCGAGCTGACCGGCCTGCGCGACCTGACCGGCTGGCCCAAGGGGATGCGGCTGATCGTGCGCCGGGTCAAGCCCTCGCGGCGGGACGCGAAGAAGCTGACCGCCTTCGAGAAGCGCACCGGCTGGCGCTACCAGATCATCGCCACGAACGTCCCCGCTCACCAGGGACTTTCCGGGATTCCCGGCTCCGGGCAGGTGTGGTTCGTCGACGCCCTCTACCGTGACCACGCAGAGGTCGAGGACCGGGTGAAAGCCATCAAGCGGGTCGGCCTCGGGTTGCTGCCCTCGAAGTCCTGGCAGTTGAACGCCGCCTGGGTGCTGGCCGCCACGATCGCCGCCGACCTCGACGCATGGACCCGGCTCCTCCTCCTGCACGACGAGCCCGAACTCGCCGCAGCCGAGCCGGAGACGATCCGCATGAAGCTGTACCACCTGCCCGCCCGACTCACCGCCCACGCCCGCAGGCGCACCCTGCACCTCGACCGCACCTGGCCCTGGACAGCAGCGTTCACCACCGCCTGGCAGCGGGCCACCCAGCTCCCGGCCCTCACCTGACGGCCGGCCACCGCCCCGACGACACCGGAAAGGACAGCACCGCACCACCCTCGGGCCCGTGGAACCCGACGCCCCCGCAGCGTCACGCGACGGCCAGTCCCGACACGGCACGGGACATATCGGGCAGCCAGCCGCTCCCGGCGTCGCCATCAGCCCTCGGAAAAATCGAGGCTGAGCGATACGATCCCCTATCGTGGGCACGCCCAGAATCCGGACGCCCCCTTTCTTCGGGATCTCCACCGCACGCACCGGGGGTGGGAAATAGGTGCCGGAGGAGAGACGGTTCCAGATCCGGTACAGATTGTTCTTCAGATCCTTCTCGAACTCTTCCATCGACACCGCATCCACACCCGCAGCGCCCTTGTTCGACCTGACTTTCTCGTACGCCTCCCAGACGGACTGCTTCGAAATATCAAATGGCTTGCCTGATGCTTTCAACTCGTTCACGCGACTCCTCCCGGGAAACACCCGGTTGATCGAATAAACATAGTCACGAACGACCCGGCCCCTTCGCTCCGCCCCCATTACAGGGGCTTCATCACTACTACGAGCCGGTCCGCCGGCGTGCCTGGCATCGGTACTCAGTCCCTCACGGCTTCGGACCGTCCAGGACGCTCCCTTTCTCCCCGCTCACCAGCGGAGACGTATCCAGGCCCGCCTTCTCCTGTTCCGCACGAAGGCCGCAGACCGGGCTCGCGCCGCCTGCATGCCGGACACCGCCTGGCCAATAAACGGGCACCCGCCAGACTCCTCCCGGGACTGCCTTGACACCCCGGTTCTGATGTCAACTCTACTTTTCGACACGTCAGCAGCGATTCACTTGCGTTCGCCTTCCGATCCCCACCTGACACCGTTTTCCGGCGCCTTTTCCTCATCGTTCACCACGGCAGTCTTCAGCTAGCGCAGCATGAGGTCGAGTAGCCGGGGGGAATTTCACCCCCCGGCCCTCACAGATCCCGGCGTGACAGTCTCCCGTCACCGGGCTCTTGTCATCCTGATCACCAGAACGTGGGAACCCATGCCCAATGGGCGAAGAGCCTGGGGTACTGACGGGTGATACGCCGCCAGCACGCATGGGCCTTCTTGAAGGTCCGCAGCCGCTTGAACTTCTTGCGGATCCAGCGCATCAAGTAGGCGTTGATGCGCTCCAGGAGGGGAAGCAGCGCCGTCCGGTAGAACGCACCGAAGTACTGCATCCAGCCCCGAACGATCGGATTGATCGCCCGTGCGAGCTCGGCGAAGGTCCGGCCGATCTGTCGGTGAAGCCGCCATTGCCGCACGGCCCCGGCGTCGTTCCGTTACGCCCGACTTCGTAGTAGTTGATCAGATGCCGTAGACGGCGAAGACGTCGTTGTGGTTGAGGAGATCGCGGCGGGCGTGGGCGATGTTGGCTCGTCCGGCGAGGCGGAAGGTGCTGATGGCGAGGTTGCGGAAGCTGGCCAGTGCGCGGGGTGCTGTTCCGGTCCTGAGCTGGGAGTTGTCCTCGTGGAAGGTGACGTCCCGCACCCAGTGGATCTTGTTCTCGATGGACCAGTGGGCCCTCTCGTAGTGGTTGAGGTGAGCGGGGCCGGCGAGGCGAGCGGGCATGCTGGTGACGCCGAAGACGATCTCCTTCCTGGTCCAGGTGCCGTCGAGGCCGCCGGTGTCACGGCGCAGGCGGAAGACCTGTCCCGCGCCGGGGAAGAGGGTGTCGTCGGCTTGGGCGGTGCGGATCGTGCGGCGCTCGGTGCGTCCGTGCCCACGGTCGTCCTCGGCCTCGGTGGTCTGGGTCCACTCCGCGTCGGTGCCGGCCAGCAGTGCTTGGGCGGCGGCGCGGGCCAGCGGCTGGTTCCCCTTCAGGATCAGGACGTAGTGGGCGTCGAGCCGGTTCGTGATCAGGCGTGCGGTCTTCTTTGTGGTGTGCAGGGCATCCAGGGTGAAAACCCATCCGGGTAGAGCGAGTTGGGTCAGCAGGGTGCGGGCCGCTTCGCCCTCGCCGTGCTTGTCCGGGACCTGGGTCTGGCCGAGGACCGCGCCGCTGGCATGGGCGACCGCCCCGACCAGGAAGATGCGCCCCGATTCGGTGCGGGCGCCGGTGAGGGCCTTGCCGTCGACAGCCGCGGCGGGCAGGAGGCCGGCCGGCGCGGGGTGTTCCATGGCCCGCTGGGCGGCGCGGCGCTGTTCGCGCTCGATGGGTCCCGGGGTGCACGGGATTTTGGGCGCCGTTGCGGTTCCGGCCGCGACCTCGGTGACGTATGCGCAGGTCGCCGCGTCCAGGGCGTCGGCGTCCAGGTCGGCGAGCACGCGGCGGAAGGTGCGTTCGCTGGGTACGAGGTACTGGCCGGTCAGCGGGTCGTACCGGGCGCCGATGCGTGCCAGTTTGATCTGCGGGGCGCGGGTGGCCCACTGCCAGATCGCGGTCATGGAGTCGCCGCCGACCACCAGCGTCGCGCACGCGGCCAGTACCAGGATCACCACCAGAGGATGCCGCCGCCCTCGCTCCGCGCGCCGGTCCGGGACCTGTCGCAGCCTGCCGACCAGCGCAGACTCCACCGCCGCAGGATCCGCGGCGAGCTCGGACTCCCACAGCGCGAGGTCGGTGAGCTGGCCAAGGACAGGGCTGATCAGAGAGGATGCGGACACGAGCGCGGCTCCTGAGACGATCTTCTGGCGTGAGAACCTGAAAGATCATCAGAGGCCGCGCTCGCCTTGCAACTCGCCACCTCACCCCACGGACAAACAACCCGAAACCCGTCAAAGATCAACTACGCCGGGGCCGTGGCCATTGCCGCACTTCACCACTGATCTTCTTCGAGGATTCCTTGCTGATCGCCGGCAGGAACGAGGTGAACCTCTCCCCATTCCTGTCGATGGCCTTGCGAGCCCGGAAAGTGAACCCCAGGAAGGTGAACTCCGTCTGCCCGTACGGACGTCGGCGCTTATTACCATCCCGGCAGTACACGATCTTGGTCTTGTCGGGATGCAGCCGCAACCCAACTTCCCGCATCCTGTTCGCGATTGCCTCCCGTAGTTTCCGGGCCTGACCCTCGCTGACACAGTGAGCCTTTCTCGGTAACCGGCGGTCGCTGAGTGTGATCGCCTCCGGGTGTCTCGTGGTGCACTCCCAACTCCGGGCAGGCGTAAGGCCCCTGGTAGGAACGATCTTGCAACAGAAAGATCCGACCGAGGGGCCTCACGTGCCGACCAGTGTCACATACACCGCCGTGCTCGATGTCCGGCGCTCCACCGCCGAGCACCTGGCCCGGCTCCTGCGAAGCCATCGAACCGAGGTCGGCACCCGCCGCGGGCGCCGCGCCCTGGGCTGCTTCAAGCAGGCCGTGCTGATCCTGCGCTGGTTCATCGACGGCACCCGCCTGGCCCAACTCGCCCGCGACAACGCCCTGTCCACGTCCACCGCCTACCGATACCTGCACGAAGGGCTGACGGTCCTGGCGGCCGGGGCACCGGACCTGGCCACCGCGCTGGAACGGGCGAAGGCGGCCGGCCTGACCCATCTCAATCTGGACGGCACGGTCATCCGCACCGACCGTGTCGCGGCCCCGGGGCCCAACGGGGCAGACCTCTGGTGGTCCGGGAAGCACAAGCATCACGGCGGCAACGTGCAGGTCATCTCCGCCCCGGACGGCTGGCCGATCTGGGTCTCGCCGGTGCGGCCCGGCCGCGAGCACGACACTACCTGCGCCCGCCACCACGGGCTGCTCGATGCGCTGAACCGGCTCGCCGACCAACTGGGCACCCTCACCCTGGTCGACCTCGGCTACGAGAACGCCGGAGACGGCTTCCGTCACCCGGTCAAGAAGCCCGCGGGCGGTGAACTCACCGAAGCCCAGCAGACCTTCAACGTAAGCATTCACAAGGAATGCCTGTCGACATTTGACGCTGTGTGATATCTGCTGGTCAGGTGGCCAGGGCGATGGGTGGCATCCAGAGGTTGCCGGTGAAGGCGCGGCGGATGGCGTCGAAGGGGTTCAGGCCGTGCTTGCGGGCGGAGTCGAGGTATGAGCGCACGGCGAGCCAGGCCGCGGCACCGTGTTCGGACTGGTGGCAACCGGAGATCTTGACCTGGGTCTTGACCGGTCGCAGTGCTCTCTCGCCGGTGTTGTTGGTGAAGGGCACGTGTCGGGGGTGGTCGGCGAAGCGGAGCACGTTGTTCGCCTGGTCGCGGAGCCGTTCCAGCAGGTTGCGGGCCGGGGACTGCTTGCGGCCGGGGGCTCTGGGGTGGAGCGCGAGTCCGGCGGTGACGCCTCGGTGGTAGTGCTGCTGGTAGAACAGCAGCGAGGTGGGGCCGATCTCGGCTCTCTCGCCGTCCCTGACGCGCCGGGCCTGGCGGTTCAGGCCCGCCAGGGCCCAGTGGATCTGCTGGTGCCACTTCTGCTTGGGATGGTCTTGCTCGGCGGCGGTCAGCTCGCGGATCAGGTGCGCGCCGCACAACTGGTGGTCCGCGTCCGGGTAGCCGGCGTAGAGCGAGAGCGAGTCGTGGACCAGCGTGCCGCGGAAACCCGGCAGGATGCCCAGGGAGTTGGCGCCCTCACGCGAGCGCGGCGCCAGGGCCAGGTGGGTCAGTTGCTCGGTACAGGCCACATGCAGCCAGCGGCGCTTGGCGCCGATCCGGGTGGTGGTCTCGTCCGCGTGCAAGATGTGGCCGAGCATCAGCAGGGTTTTGATGAGGTTCAGCGAGTCGCCGGTCAGTTCGGCGGCCTCGGCGACCATACCGCTGACCCAGCCGGTGGACACCGCGGCGCCGGTCAGGTCGGCTATCAGCCGGGCGGTCCGCTCGACGGGGACGTGGTGAAAGACGACCAGGTAGACCGCCAGTGCGCGCAGGTTCGGGCCGTAGGACGCGGGCGAGCCCGCCAGGTGGTCGGGTGCCTCGGCTGTGGTGGTGTGCCCGCAGCCGCAGCGGACCTTGTGCAGCCGGTACTCGGTGACCTTCACCGTGACCAGGGGGATGTCGCTGACCTGACGGCGAGCGAAGCCGACTGAGGGCGCGCCGCGCAAGTGGCTGCCGCAGTCCGCGCAGGCACGCGGGCGATGGTTCTCGACCTGGTCCGGATTCTCGACCATGCCCAACCCCGCACCGGGCGCGCCCTTGCGCCTGCCCCGCCGGGCCTGGCCCTTCGGCTGCGCCTCGGGCTTGTCGTCCTTCGGGAGACCGAACACGTCCTGCGAGGGCGGGAAGTTGGAGTTGCCCGAGTTGCGGTTCAACCGCCGTTCCAACTCCACGACCCGCTTCGTCAGGCGCTCGTTGGCGGCAGCGAGCTGCGCGTTCTGGTCCTCCAGCAGTGCGGCCCGCGTCTCCAGCACAGTGTTCCGCTCTTCGAGCAGTGCACACCGCTCGGCCAGCGCCACGTTCTGCTCGCGCAGCAGCGCAATCAGCGCGAGGAGGTCCTCACGCGACGCGGCGGACTCGGCAGCAACAGACACGATCCCGCAGCGTGCCAGAGACCACGACGGCCTGTCACATCGTCAACTCGCCACCAGCGGACAGACCACGTGAATGCTTACCCTTCAACAGGGTCATCCGAGGTATCCACGGGATGTGCGAACGCGCGAACGCCCTGCTTAAGACCACTTTCAAGGCCCTGCGGCGGGTCAGCCTCGATCCCAGCCGCATCACCCAGATCGCCGCCGCAGCCCTCGTCCTACTCCAACTTGAATACGACCGCACCATCTGAACGTTCACACACAGGCATGATCGCTTACCGGGAAAGGTTCAGTGCACAACACCGTCGTCTGCGTACCGTTCGAACGGTACGCCCGGATACTCCCGGGCCATCCACATGTCGAACGCATAATGCATGAACAGGTTAGCCAAAACAGGCGAAATCGCAGAACCCTGCGGGGTTCCGCGATCGCGCTGCTGCAAGGTCCCGTCAGGCAGTTGCAACGGCGCCTCAAGCCACCGCCGCACATACAGAACTACCCAGGGGAGATCCGTGTGGGCCCGAACCGCTTTGACGACAAGGTCCCAGGGCACGCTGTCAAAGAATTTCTGGATGTCCAGATCGATCACCCAGTCATACTTCCAACAGCGTTTCCGGCACGCCGCGACCGCATCCAACGCGGACCGCCCAGGACGGTAGCCGTAGGAGTCCTGATGGAAGATCGGTTCGACCTTCTCTTCAAGACGCCGGGCTACTACCGTTTGAGCGATTCGGTCAGCCACGGTGGGCACACCGAGCAAACGAACCCCACCACCATGCGACTTCGGGATCTCCACACCCTTCACCGGAGGCGGAAAGTAACTCCCCGAAGACAGACGATTCCAGATTCGATAGAGATTACCCTTCAGATCCTTCTCGAAGTCCTCGATGGAGCGCCCGTCCACCCCTGCCGCACCCTTGTTCGCCTTGACCTTCTCGTACGCCTCCTGAACCTCCCACTTCGAGATCTCAAACGGCTTGTCCGATGATTTCAACTGGTCCACCCAGCTCCTCCCGGAGAACTTCCGGTTGACCGAACGAACAATCAGTCACGGATGACCCGGCCCCTTCGCTCCCCCTTCATTACAAAGGGTTCCTCACTACTACGAGCCGGTCCGCCAGCACACCCCGCGTCGGTACTCAAACCCTCACGGTTCTTCCGCTTGGGCCGCTCCCTCTCGCCACCCGCATGACTCAAGCGGCACTATCAGGGCATGCCTTCTCACGTTCCATGCGAGAGCCGCAGATCAGGCTCACGTCGCCTCCGTGCCGGACACCGCCTGGCCAGTAGACGGGACTCCCGCCAGACTTATCCCGGAGCAACCACAAATCTCCGGTTCTGATGTCACCTGTTTTCTAACGACACTTCAGCAGCGATTCACTTGCGTTCGTCTTCCTGATCCCCACCTGACGGCTCTACCGCCGCCTTTTCCACATCGCTCACCACGACGGTCGTCAACCAACGCAGCATGTGGCGGTTTGGCACCATCCCCCGCAGGACGGAACCGAGGGGCCAAGTCCCTCATCTCTCGCACAGCACCGCATCGCGAAGCTCTCCTACCTGAACTCCCCTCTGCGTTCGTGACACACGTGGTTTAAATCCTCCCCCCGCAGGGCGAATTTGAAGGGCCAAACCTTCATCCTTCGTACAGCATCGCTACAAGAAGAGTTCCTACATGCTTCTTCCTTTCGCGTTCAGGACACAACAAGGCCGTGTACCTGCACAACAAGGTGCGTTCCGGGGGAGTGTCTAATCAACGGCGGATCTGCTGATCAAGGGAGAGACGCCACGTGAGCGAGATGACGATGGAGCAAGGGTCCGTGGAGGAGTCGGCAGGCAATGCGACGCCATCGGCCGCGTCGGACGAACAGCTCGTCGCGATGCTCGTTGACCGGGCACGTAGTGAGGGACTGCAACTGACTGGCGAGGGCGGGCTGTTGCAGATGCTGACCAAGCGGGTGCTGGAGTCCGCCCTGGAAGGCGAGATCACCGATCACCTCGGCTACGAGAAGCACGATCCGGCCGGGAAGAACAACGGCAACAGCCGCAACGGCACCCGGGCGAAGACCGTACTGACCGACATCGGTCCGGTGGAGGTGAAGGTGCCCCGCGACACCGCCGGCAGCTTCGAGCCGCAGATCGTCAAGAAGCGGCAGCGCCGCCTGACCGGTGTCGACGAGATGGTGCTGTCCCTGTCCGCGAAGGGTCTCACCCACGGGGAGATATCGGCTCATCTCGCCGAGGTGTACGGCGCCGAGGTGTCCAAGCAGACCATCTCCACCATCACTGACAAGGTGATGGACGGCATGGCCGAATGGCAGAACCGGCCGCTCGACCGCGTCTATCCGGTCCTGTTCGTGGACGCTATCAATGTCAAAATCCGCGACGGTCAGGTCGCGAACCGCCCCATCTACGTCGTGATGGCCGTGACCGTGGACGGCACCCGCGACATCCTCGGCATCTGGGCCGGTGACGGCGGCGAGGGCGCGAAGTACTGGCTGCACGTGTTCACCGAGTTGAAGAACCGCGGCCTGGACGACGTGCTGATGCTGGTCTGCGACGGACTCAAGGGCCTCCCCGAGGCCGTGGAGACCGTCTGGCCTCGCACGATTGTCCAAACGTGTGTGGTTCACCTGCTGCGGAATTCGTTCCGTTACGCCGCCCGCCAGGACTGGGACAAGGTTGCCAAGGCCCTCAAGCCCGTCTACACCGCTCCCAGCGAGGACGCGGCGACGGAGCGGTTCCTGGAGTTCCAGGAGTCCTGGGGCCAGAAGTATCCAGCGATCGTGAAGCTGTGGTCGGACGCCTGGGCCGAGTTCGTGCCCTTCCTCTCCTTCGACGTCGAGATACGCAAGGTCATCTGCAGCACGAACGCGATCGAGAGCGTCAACGCCCGCATACGCAAGGCCGTTCGCGCCCGCGGACACTTCCCCAACGAGGCCGCCGCCCTCAAGTGCATCTACATGGCGCTGATGAGCCTGGACCCGACCGGGAAGGGCCGCAAGCGGTGGACCATGCGCTGGAAGGCCCCACTCAACGCCTTCCAGATCGCCTTCGAGGGCCGCCTGACCCCGAGCAACAACTGACCGCTCAACAACCAAGATCAGCCGTTAAATTGACACACCCCGTTCCGGGGACAAGTTGACGTGTGGTCCAGCGCAGCTCGACAAGATGCTGACCGGGGCGCGTCGGGTGACGTCGTGGCTCGCGCAGGGCGCGAGCGTGCCGCAGCAGCAGGTCGTACGCGACTTCGCGAAATCGCGGGCGAAGGCGCTGGGGGACATCAAGGCCCGGCTGCCGATGCGGCAGCGTGCGGGGATGCCCCGCTGGAGAAGAAGCGGGAGGCCGATCCGTCGTTGAACTACACCCGGCGTGGGTTCCGTTTCAAGGACGGGTGCCTGTACCTGGCGGGCGGGATCGTGTTGACGGTGGTGTGGTCGCGCCGGCTGCCCAAGGCGCCGTCCTCGGTGCGCGGGTACCGCGACAGTATCGGCCATTGGTATGCGTCCTTCGTGACCGCCGCCACCACTGAGCACCTGCCAGAGACCGGCCGCGTGATCGGGATCGACTGGGGCGTCAAGGAGAGTGCGACCACCACGAGCGACGATTACGACCTTCCCCACGCCCAGCACGGGAAGAAGGCCCAGGCCAAGCTCTCGCGCTATGACCGGATGATGGCCCGACGCCGCCCGGCCAAGGGGCAGGCCGCCTCGAAGGGCTACCGCGAGGCGAAGAAGCTGCGCGCGAAGGCGTACGCCA
The DNA here is from genome assembly GCF_050936285.1 of Streptomyces sp. CA-106110. Classification (NCBI taxonomy): domain Bacteria; kingdom Bacillati; phylum Actinomycetota; class Actinomycetes; order Kitasatosporales; family Streptomycetaceae; genus Streptomyces; species Streptomyces sp. CA-106110. The sequence goes on from NZ_JBNJNB010000001.1 coordinate 1,085,236, forward strand.
AGGTCGCCGGGCAGCGTCAGGACACCGGCCGCAAGTGGGCCAAGTCCGTGGTCTGCGACCATGACCGGATCGCGGTGGAAGACTTCCGCCCGAAGTTCCTCGCGAAGACCACCATGGCCGAGAAGGCGGCCGACGCCGCTATCTCGCAAACCAAGCGCGCCCTGATCGAGATGGGCCGCAAGCATGGGCGGGATGTGCGCCTGGTGCATCCCGCGCACACCACGATGGAGTGCGCAGACTGCGGAGCGAGAACCAAGCACGCGCTGCCTCTCTCGGAACGAACGTATACCTGCACGCGATGCGGAGCCGTGCGCCCTCGGGACAAGAATTCCGCGTTCGTGATGCTGGTCCGGGCGGGTTGGTGCCCGGCAGGTGCTGAGGGCGTAAGACCATCCGGGCCGCCGGCCCGGAAGGCTGCCTGAGCCTGGAATCCCCACACACGCCCCAAGGCGCCCCGCAAGGGGCGTCCGGCCACAAGGCCGGACGGGAACCCCCCGCCCTCAGGCGGGGGAGCCTTCAATCATGGACATCGCCTTGCCCCTCATTCCGGCAACAAACGCGGACGGGGCGTCCGGCATGCACGGGTTCGAGGGTCACTGCGCCCAGCGCTCCGCGCCGTTCGCCGGTGCGGCGCCCCCTCCTCCCGGATCGGTGCCTGGTAAACGATTCCCGGTCCAGGGCCCGCACGGGCGCAGCTTTTCCGGCACCGGAGGGTGTCATACGGAACAAAAGCGAGGGATTTGTGGGCACCTCCGGTGATGTCCGACCATAGGGCCCGTCCCGGCGATCCCGGGCACCAGTTCGAAGAGAGGCGCACCACCCCATGCACGTCACCGGAACCGTCCCTCAGTCGGCTCCGGCCCCGCAGGAGTCCCCAGCGGCCGCGCCTGCTGCCGAAGACACGGACGGCAACTCCGGTCGGCACGCCCGCCGCTTCGGTCTGCCTGTCGCCACCGCCCTGGTCATGGGCAACATCATCGGCGGCGGTATCTTCCTGCTTCCGGCCTCCGTCGCCCCGTACGGCACGGTCAGTCTGCTCGCGTTCGGCGTCCTGACCGTCGGCGCCATCGCCCTGGCGCTGGTCTTCGGCCGCCTTGCCGAGCGCGACCCACGCACCGGCGGGCCCTATGTCTACGCCCGCGAGGCCTTCGGCGACTTCGCCGGCTTCCTCGCCGCCTGGGCGTACTGGATCACCACCTGGGTGTCGAACGCGGCGCTCGCCGTGGCCGCCGTCGGCTATCTCGACGTGCTCATCCCGGTGTACGGCCACCGCTGGACCGCGTGTCTGGCCGCGCTCGTCCTGCAGTGGCTGCCCGCACTCGCGAACTTCGCGGGCACCCGTTACGTGGGCGCCGTCCAGCTCGTCTCCACGGTGCTGAAGTTCGCGCCCCTGCTGCTCGTGGCGGTGGGCGGGCTGTTCTTCTTCGACCCGGACAACCTGGGGCCGTTCCGTTCGGGCGGCGGCAGCCCGATCGGCGCGGTCTCCGCCTGTGCCGCGATTCTCCTCTTCTCCTACCTGGGCGTGGAGTCCGCCGCCGTCAGCGCGGGAGAGGTCGACAACGCGCGGCGCAATGTGGGACGGGCCACCGTCATCGGCACCACGGGCGCGGCGCTCGTCTATCTGCTGGGCACGCTGTCCGTCTTCGGCACGGTGGCACACGACCGACTGGTGAAGTCCACCGCGCCCTTCTCGGACGCCGTGAACGCCATGTTCGGCGGCACCTGGGGCGGCTGGGCCGTCGCGCTCGCCGCGCTCGTGTCGATGACCGGCTGCCTCAACGGCTGGACACTGCTGAGCGCCCAGACCCCGTACGCCGCGGCACAGGACGGCCTGTTCCCGGCGGCCTTCGCACGTCGGCGGCGCGGCGTACCCACCGTCGGCGTGGGTGTCACCGTCGTCCTCGCCTCGCTGCTGACCGTCTACAACTTCGCATCGGGCTCGGGCAAGGTCTTCGAGGTGCTGGTCCTGGTCACCACGTTCACCGCGACCGTGCCATATCTGCTGGCCACCGCCGCGCAGCTCTTCCACCTCGTTTCGGGCCGGCGCGAACAGGTCGACCGTGCGCGGCTGGTGCGGGACGCCGTGATCGCGGCGGTCGCGACCGCCTTCTCGATGTGGCTCGTCGCGGGCGCGGGCTATGCGGCGGTGTACCAGGGCGTGCTGTTCCTGTTCGCCGGCGTCATCGTCTACGCGGTGCTGGCGGCCCGGCGGCGCGCAACCGCCTGAGCCAGCTCCGTGCCGGTCCGCCCGAGTGGTCGCGGACCGGCACGGCAGGCGGAACCGCAAGCCCCTCCAGGCCTCGCGCCGCCGGCGCCCGTCGCGTCAGCCGCCCAACGCCCCCAGGACCACGGTCTTGGCCTCCTCCTGGACCTGACGGAGATGGTCGGACCCCCGGAACGACTCCGCGTAGATCTTGTAGACGTCCTCGGTACCCGAGGGCCGCGCGGCGAACCAGGCGTTCTCGGTGGTCACCTTGATGCCGCCGATCGATGCGCCGTTGCCCGGCGCCTCGGTGAGCACGGCGGTGACCGGTTCACCGGCGAGGGTGTCGGCGCTGACCTGGGCCTGCGACAGCTTGGCCAGACGTGCCTTCTCCTCGCGCGTCGCGGGTGCGTCGATGCGGGCGTACGCAGGTTCGCCGAAGCGCGCGGTGAGCGCGGCATAGTGCTGGGACGGCGTCTTGTCGGTGACCGCCGTGATCTCCGAGGCAAGCAGGGCCAGGATGATGCCGTCCTTGTCGGTAGTCCACACCGATCCGTCCCGGCGCAGGAAGGACGCCCCGGCGGACTCCTCGCCACCGAAGCCGAGCGATCCGTCCACCAGCCCGTCCACGAACCACTTGAATCCCACGGGCACTTCCACCAGCCGTCGGCCGAGGTCGGCGGCGACCCGGTCGATCATGCCGGAGGAGACCAGAGTCTTGCCGACGCCCGCGGCGGCCGGCCACTGGGGGCGGTGGGCGTACAGGTAGGCGATGGCGGCGGCAAGGTAGTGGTTGGGGTTCATCAGCCCGGCGTCCGGTGTGACGATGCCGTGCCGGTCGGCGTCCGCGTCGTTGCCCGTCGCGATCCGGAAACGGTCGCGCCGCTCGATGAGCGACGCCATCGCGTACGGCGACGAGCAGTCCATACGGATCTTGCCGTCCCAGTCCAGCGTCATGAACCGCCAGGTGGGGTCGGTGAGCGGATTGACCACCGTCAGGTCCAGCCGATGCTGCTCCGCGATGCGCCCCCAGTAGGCCACGGACGCTCCGCCCAGCGGATCGGCTCCGATCCGCACCCCCGCGTCCCGGATCGCGTCGAGGTCCAGCACGCTCGGCAGATCGGAGACGTAGGTGCCGAGGAAGTCGTAGCGGCCGGTGCCGGGAACGGCGAGCGCCCGGGTGTACGGGATGCGTCGTACGTCCTTCAGACCGGCCGTGATGATGTCGTTGGCCCGGTCCTGGATCCAGGAGGTCGTCTCGGACCCCGCCGGACCGCCGCTCGGAGGGTTGTACTTGAAGCCGCCGTCGGAGGGCGGGTTGTGCGAGGGGGTGACGACCACGCCGTCGGCGAGACCCGAGGCGCGGCCCCGGTTGTGAGTCAGGATGGCGTGCGAGACCGCAGGGGTCGGGGTGTAGCCGTCCGCGGTGTCGATCAGCACCGTCACGTCGTTGGCCGCGAACACCTCGAAAGCGGTGACCTTCGCGGGCTCGGACAGGGCGTGCGTATCCGCCCCCAGGAACAGGGGGCCGTCGATGCCCCGCCCCGCACGGAATTCGCAGATGGCCTGGCTGGTCGCGGCAATGTGGTCCTCGTTGAACGCCGCCGCCGTCGACGACCCGCGGTGTCCGGAAGTACCGAACGTCACGCGCTGCCCCGAATCCGCCGGGTCGGGGTGCAGTGCGTAGTACGCCGTCACCAGCCGGGCGACGTCGATCAGGTCCTCCGGTCCGGCCGGCATGCCCGCTCGTTCATGCTCCATGGCACCCACTCCTCCACATCGACCGTGCGTCCGCTCGCGATCTCATCTTCCTTCCTACCAGGGAAGGCAGTGCAGGTTCCGGCCCGGTATGCCGAATAACCGACCGTTCCTAGTAGGGCTTTGTTAGGTGGGAGCTCGGGCTTGTTGCTGGTTCCGCAGAAGTGGTTGGCGGCAAGCTCGGCATATCCCGGTCCACAGCGCCAGAAGGGTCTGGAGTGCCTTCAGGACGGCGTACAGCGTCAGGCCCGAGCAGGGACTTTTGGGTCCAGCCGCAGCTCTGTGCAGAACGCCTGGGCCAGCGCGGCCATGGTCACGTGACGGTGCCAGCCGGTGAAGTTGCGTCCTTCGAAATGGTCCACTCCGAGGCCGTACTTCAGTTCCCGGTAGTCGTGTTCCACCCGCCAACGGATCTTGGCGAGGCGGACCAGGTCGCGCAGCAAAGTGCCGGCGGGCAGGTTCGAGAGCCAGTAGTCGGTCGGCTCCGCCGCTCCCGGGGGCCATTGGGCCAGCAGCCAGCACTCGGGCAGACAGCCGTCGTCGGCACGGGGGATGTCTCGGTTGGCCGGGCGCACGCGCAGGGCCAGGAACCGCGAGCGCATCGCGGCGGAGGGGTTGCTCCTGCTGGCGCGGGTGCCGTGCCGCCAGGTCACATAGTGTCCTGCCGTTCGCCCGGCAGCCATGGCCAACTCCTTGAGGGAGGACGGATCCTGTGGGTAGCGCGGGCGCGGGCGCGGGCCGCGTCCGGCGTAGGGGGGCTGTTGCGGGACGGCCTGCCCGGGGTGGGCGCTGGTGGTGGCCTTGACCGCAGCGACGTAGGCCAGGCCGCGCTCTTCCAGGGCCAGGCGGAAGGCGGTGATGTCGCCGTAGCCGGCGTCGCAGACCACCGGTAGGGGCTGCAGGCCCCAGTCCCCGGCCATCTCGTCGAGCATGTCCAGTGCCAGGTGCCACTTGGCCCGGTGGCCGAAGTCCTCTCCGATGCCGCAGCGTCGGCGCCGGGTGCGGACCAGGGCGGCCTGCTCGGGGTCGTCGATCAGGGCGGGGTCCCAGCTCTCGGGCAGGAACAGGCGCCAGTTGGCCGCCGCCGAGGCGGTGTCGCCGATGAGGTTGACGCTGACGCCGATCTGGCAGTTGGTGATCTTGCCCGCGGTACCGGTGTACTGCCGGGCCACCCCGGGACTGCTGACGGAGGCGGCGTCCTTGAGGAAGCCGGTGTCGTCGACGACCCAGGCCCGCACGGGGAACGCCCCGCTCGCCCAGGTGGCGATGTTGGCTCTGACCCGGGTGTAGTCCCAGGTGGAGGAGGAGATGAACTGCTGCAAGCGCTGGTAGTCCACGCCCAGGCGTTCGGCCATGGGCTGCATGGACTTGCGTTGCCCATCCATCATCAGGCCCCGGACGTAGAGCTCTCCCTTCTCCCGCTGGTCGGCGCGGGGGAGCTCGGCCAGCATCGGGGCGATGAAGGCTTCCAGGCGGGGGCGCAGTTCGTTGATCTCTTCTGGCGTCACAGAACAGACCAACACAAATCCGGCACACAATATTTCCGAGCTAACAAAGTCCTACTAGGGGCTGCGCCCAGGAGCCGCCTGCGGGCTCCGGAAGGGCATGGCCTTCCCGGCCGTCGCGTGCATTGGCGTGCACAGCAGGTGCCCGCGCCCGTCCTTTCCGGTGCCAGTTCCCGGACGCAACGAAGGCCCCCGCGCGACAGGCGAGATGGGGCGACGGCAGCCGCTACTGCGCTTGGTGAATGTCGGAGCGGCTCGTCTCGTGCTCGCATGGGCAGTCTGCCCAACTCAGCGACGCACAGCGTCGCATGGCGGCGGCCGGGGCGTTAAGCCTGCCCAGTAGCACACTCATGTATCCCCTCCCCGGGGACGATGGCCGAACAACGCCCGACGTAGGGTGATCACTACTATGTGGGCGTCTCTTTTGGCCAGAGGGCAGCCCTCTGATTGCGGCGGCGCTCAGTTGGGCGCTCCGGAGGCAAGTGCCTGGTGACAGTGCGGAAGGAATCCTCGCGTGCCCACCGCGCGCACTCGTAACTTCTTCCCCGCTGGCGCGGGGCGACGGCTGGAGCGGTACCACATCGCACACTTGGGGCTGCGGCGCAAGAGGAGATGTTTGAGTCAAAGATTCTTGGCGATCTTGGCCGAGATGGATCGACAAGACGACAATCGTACTGACGGTCTGCCTGGAGGCGGAGAACCACTGCCCGAAGGACGTCCCCCGCATCCGAGAGGGTGTGGAGTAGCGCCGAGGAGGGGTTGTGCAGCGGTACTTCACCAAGCGATGGCACGAGGACTTGAGGGGGCGTGTGCGCGAGTTCGCCGAGCGCGAGATACGGCCCCGCATACCGGAGATGGAGGCGTCGCGCGCAGTTGCGCACGAGGTGTCCCGTCTGATTGCCCAGCAGGGATGGATCGGCGTCACCATCGGCCGAGCCTACGGCGGCATGGGCGGCGGACACCTCGCCAAGACGATCATCATCGAGGAACTCGCCCGTGTGTGCGGAGCAATGGGCGCCATGGTGCAGGCCTCACAGCTCGGCGTAGCCAAGATTCTCCACTATGGCAACGATGTCCAGAAAAGAACCTGGCTGCCGCGAATTGCCGCCGGGGAGTGCCTGCCGACGATCGCGACGACCGAGGAGGGGTCGGGTGGCCACGTTCTCGGTATGGCCACGACGGCCGTGCGCGACGGGAGCGACTATGTTCTCAATGGGCACAAGGTCTTCGTCGGCAACTCCCACGTTGGCGACCTGCACGGCGTGGTCGTCCGGACCGGCAAGGGCTCCGGAGGCCTGTCCGCCTTCCTTGTCGAGAAGGACCGTCCTGGCCTCACCCTCGCCGAACATCAGCCGGCCATGGGGCTGCACGGGTTCAGCTTCGGCAAATTGATCTTCAATGACTGCCGGGTGCCAGCGTCGAACATGCTCGGGGCCAAGGGCCAGGGCCTCGAGGTCGCGTACTCCTCCAGCGTCCTCTACGGCAGGCCCAACCTGACCGCGGTCTCCCTCGGCATTCACACCGCGGTCGTCGAAGAGACGACCGCTCTGTGCATTGAACGCGAGCGATACGGCAACCCACTCGGCGAGCTGAGCAACATAAAAATCAAACTGGGCCTGATGCAGCATCGGCTGATGACCGCCCGGCTTGCGGCCTATCACGCCGTGGATCTCCTCGACCAAGGTGCCGCCTGTGACGCCGAGTTGATGAACGCGAAGTTCCTGAACGTCGAGTTCGCTCGGCAGTCGGCCCGCGACAGCATGGACATCCATGCTGCGAGCGGCCTTTTCACCGATCGCCCGGTGGAACGCTATCTGCGGGACGCCGAACACATCTACGCACCGGCCGGCACCTCCGACATCCAGCTCCTGCGCCTCGCCGAGCATGCGCTGGGAACGGAGAAGGGCCAGTGGTCCGAGCGCTTGGCTGACGTGGTCCGAGCCGACCCGACAGATCTCTCGGAAGCAGAGCAGCTGGAGACAGCTGCACTGTAGAGAGGGGAGCCGCGGGCACTGTGCTGTGCACGTGGCTCCCTCGCCTCGCATCGGCAAAAGCCTCCCGCCGAGGAAGGCCGCCCGGTTCAGAACTGACCGCTCTCCTTCTCGATCTCCTTGAGACGCTCGACCATACTGGCGGCGTAGGACTTGATGATCTGCAAGCCCTCCTGGCCCCACGGAGTGATCTCATCAGGAACAATCGCACAGACTGTTCCCAGAGCTATCGGGGTGACGCCATCCGGCCCCGGCCTCCAGTCGATCAACGGTGCGCCGATGTACGCGCGGATGTTCAACTCACTGATGACTGGGTTGGCGGCAAATTTCCGGTAGGCGTAGACGTCTTCCAGAACCAGCGCCTTTTTCCGCACCACGACGTGCGGGCACCAGCCGTAGTCTTTCGCCATCACCCGGTCGCTCTCGGTGCTGGCCTGCTGAGGTCCCAGTTCGACGGCCGCACCACCGTCGGCAGGGGTGAAGAGGCCAGCGAAGTACTGCCGCCTCGTGTCGATGAAGTTCACCATGGCGTACGGAGTGCCGAGGGTGCGCGCGAGGGCGCGAGCGACTTCGTCGAATTCTGCGACTGGGGTGGTACCGACGCCGAGTGCACGCAAGCGCTGTTCCCGGGCCGGCGCATCCACGTCCTGGGGGGTCACCAGCATCTGGGCGGTCGGGTCGTACTGCTGCGGGTAGGGGGCGGACATACAAGCTCCAATTCGACGACATCATGCGTCAATGCGGGGTGGGCTCCGCCGACACCAAGGCCGGAGCGGGGGCGAGCAGGTGCTCTAGGAGAGCGATCAGTACGGAGGTGCTGGAATTGCACTGCCGGGCGTCGCAGAGCACGACAGGTACCTCCGGCTTGAGGCGGAGCGCCGCCCGGACCTCCTCGGGCTCGTAGTGATAGGCGCCGTCGAACTCGTTGACGGCCACCACGAAGGCGATGCCGCGTCGCTCGAAGAAGTCGACTGCGGCGAAGCACGACTCGAGTCTGCGCGTGTCCGCGAGTACCACGGCGCCCAGCGCGCCGTTGGACAGCTCGTCCCACATGAACCAGAACCGTTCTTGGCCTGGTGTCCCGAAGAGATAGAGGACGTGCTCCCGGTTGATGGTGATTCGACCAAAGTCCATGGCGACGGTGGTGGTCGTCTTGTCCTCGATGCCAACCAGGCTGTCTGTGCGGGCGCTGACCGCGGTCAGCAGCTCTTCGGTGCTCAGCGGCACGATCTCGCTGACTGCACCGACGAAGGTGGTCTTGCCGACGCCGAATCCTCCGGCGATCAGGATTTTCAGGGCAGTGGGATAGGGCGAGGTTTCAGATGCGCTTGCGAAGGCCATCTAGCACCGCCTCCAGGATGATCCGGTCGGTCGGGGAAGCCGCCTCGATAGGGCGGGGCGCCTGCGTAGTCAGCGCGCGGTGCCCCACGAGGTCGGACAGAAGAACTTTCGTGATGCTGGCCGGCAGATGGAGATGCGCGGCAACCTCGGCCACGGTGATGGGGCGGGCCCCACACAGGTCGAGGACCTGGTCACAGTCCGGGCCGAGATACGTCGTAGGTCGGCGGCCGGTGGCCATTACGAGACTGAGGAGGTCGAAATGCACCTCGGACCGGGTGCGGCCACTGGTGACGGTGTAGGGCCGGACTAACCGTCCGGCTTCGTCGTCGAGCCACGCCCCGTTCCCAGCGTCCGTCATCCCTAATGCCCCGCGGTGTACGCCGTGCCGGGCTCCTGGCTCCTGGCGGGCGTTTCGAGATACGGGCGGACACTCTTGACCAGCATGGCCATCTCGTAGCCGAGCACCTCCGCATTGGCCTCCCGACCGGCCATCACCGCCAAGCAGGCACCAGAACCTGCCGCCGACACGAAGAGCAAGGCAGTGTCCAGCTCGATCACCACCTGGCGCACATCGGCTCCCTGGGCAAACCTGACGCCGGCGCTCCGGGCAAGGGAATACATCCCGGAAGCCAGGGCGGCCATGTGGTCGGCTTCATCCGAAGTGAGGCCCTCGGAGGCTTTTCGCAACCCGTCCGCGGACAGCAGGAGCGCGCTGTGAGTAAGGGGCACCCGTTCCACGAGGCCCTTCAGAAGCCAGTCGAGATTCTGGGTCGTTTCGCTCACCATGGTGGCGTCTTTCTCCTTGAGGGGGGCGTGTGTGATCGGCATTTAGCGAGAGTCGTCAGCGGGGCCGGTCTCGTCGACGCGGTTGTACCCCCGCCGGAAGGACGCCATCAGTCCCGGATCATGTCCCGCCTCGTTCCCGGGCCTCGGAGTGCGCGTACGCGACTGCTCCTTGAGCGGCTCCGCCAGGTGTGTCTGCGGGTCGCGCTCTGGCAGCGGCGGTCGGCCGGTGCGGGAGTCCCGGTCGTACGGTCCGGGGGCTGCTCGTCGCTGTTCCGGCTCCGCTGGCCGCTGAGGGCGCTGGTGAGGTTGTTGAGGTACGGGTGCAGCCACGGGCCGCTCCCCCTGGGGCATCGCCGGCGGCTGCGGCATCGGCTCTGCCGTATTCAGCTGCGGGTGTGCATACTCCGTCGCCGGCCCGGCCTGGAGGGCGGGAGGCTGCTGAGGTGATGCGGCCGCCACAGGCAAGGGAGCCTCTACAGCAGTCTGGGGCGGCATCTGTGAGGGTGCGTCGTTGATGAGTCCGTGCGGCAGAACGACGACTGCTTGGATGCCACCGTAGATGCTGGTCCGCAGTTCGACCACGATCTTGTGGCGGCGTGCCAGTTCGGAAACCACGTAGAGGCCGATACGGCCGTCCACGAGCAGTTTGCTCAGGTCGATGCGATTGGGCTCGGTGAACAGGGTGTTGATGCGTGACTGCTCTGCCGGGGAAATGCCCAGGCCGCGGTCTTCGACCTCGATGGCCAGCCCTGCCGTGACTTTCTGGGCGCGCAGAAGCACCACCGTGGAGGGTTCGCTGAACGAGGTGGCGTTCTCGAGGAGCTCGGCCAGGAGGTGGATGACGTCGGCGACCGCTTGGCCGCGCAACGACCCTTCGATCGGAGGCACGAGCTTCACTCGGGAGTACTGCTCGATCTCGGAGATCGCGGACCGCAGCACCTCTGTCATTTTGATAGGGGTGCTCCACTGGCGGCGTGGGACGGAGCCGCCGAGGACCGCAACGTTCTCCGCGTGCCGGCGGATTCGCGTCGCCATATGGTCGACGTGGAAGAGGGCCGTCAGCAGGTCGGGGTCCTCAACCTCGTTCTCCAGCGCCTCCAGCCGACTGAGCTGGCGGTGGGCAAGCGATTGGAGGCGCCGGGCCAGGTTGACGAAGACCTCCACCCGATCCTCGCCGTTGCCCGGATTATTGACCGGGCTGGGCTGCGCGGCGTACACGACGGCGGCTGCCGACTCGAACGTCAAAAGGTTGATCTCGTGGGCGAGGGTGCTGAATCCGTCGGAGGCGCCGGGAGCTCGCTGTGAGACAAATGGCTGTTCCACCACGTCTCCACGCTGCAGAGCGTTCACCATCCACTGAACGTCGGCACGGCCCTTCCTGACTGCCTGCTGCACGGAGTTGTGGCGCTGGGCCGATCGGCGGGCCTCTGCCGTGGCAGCACGCGCTGCGAGGACGAGCGCGCCTACACCGAGAACGCCGACTGAGGTGAGGACGGCCCATGTGGCGGCATCGGCTGAGCCTGACTGAGCTTTCAGAACGTAAGCGACGACAGCGCCCGCAAGGACGGATATGACGGCTGCAGGTATGACCGCGAGGCGCACCAGTGTGGAGCGGATGGCGGGATCCGTCGGCTCTTCCTCAGCCGGTCTGCCGTGCCTGCTTCGTGCCGGGCCCGCAGCGGCCGACCGACCGGATTCCGGGCGCGCTGCATATGCCGGAGATTCAGACATGAGGGTCCTCTCGATCAGTTCGGGGGTGTGCAGGTGCACACCGCCGGCTGACCGTCAACTCGGGGACACACGGGGACAGTTGCTAATACGGCACCCTACCCAAATCTCACCAGCTTGCAGTAGCCACATCGTGACCCTGAGTACCACAAAAAGGGCGCATTGACCTGCTGAAACGATTTCGACCCCCTATTCGGCGCGCCTGCTGGGCAATCGGTGGGCTCCCATTGCCAATCAGGTTGGAACCAGTTCCGGGCATCGCGGACCTGCGGCATCCGTACTCGCTTCCCTGAGAGGTATGGAACCGAGCGAGCGCGTACGCAGGGCCGCGGATGGGTGGTGGCGACACATCGAAGCCGAACAGCCCTCGGGCACTCGCCGAGCCTGGGGACAGCGCCGGGCGAACACCTGGTTTCCAACTCTCCCGGGACGGCGACGCCCTCGGCGAGAAGATCGAATCGGGCACCAGCATGCCCATTCGCTAGGTTCTGTCGGCTCCGCCAGCGGCGCCCAGCCTCACCCGGTGACGCTGGAGGTCGACCTCGGTGACCTTCACCGTGATCAGCTCGCCTTCATCGATGAGCTGATCCGGGGTCTTGACCGGCTCATCAGTCAGCTCTGAGAGATGAAGGAACCCCACAACGTCGGGAGCAAGCTGCACGAACACGCCAAATGGAACGATTTTGATGATCGGCCCAGTGAGGACCTGGCCGACCTGATCCGCAAACCGAATGAGTGGATCTTCCTGCAGAGCCTTCAACGAGAGCGTGACCTGTCCCGAGCGCGTCTCGGCAAAGATCACCTCAGCGGTGATCCGCTGGTCGGCTTCGACTGCCTCGGAGGGGTGATTGATCCAGCCCCAGGTCAGGTCCGGCCCCCGGATGAAGCCGGTGCACAGGCCGTCCGGTTCGCCATCGACGTGAACGAAGACCCCGAAGTTGTGAACCTCGGAGACCGTCCCAGCGACGACCTGCCCTCGTTCGAACGCGAGGAGAAAGGACCGCAAGGCCGGAATCTCGCACGCCCTGGCGGAGAGGTGAAGCTGACCTTCGCGCCAACGCCCGATCTCTTCGGCCTTGATCTCCTGGCCGACCTCAAACAGCTCGGATGGATGTTCCATCGGACGCATCGGCGCTTCCTGCCGAGGAATCCGACCGATCTCGGTGTCCCTCCCTTCGGCATCCACAAGCTCCACCAGGACGTCCGCTCCCTCGAACCCGATGACCTTCACCGTTCTCACGGCCCCCGGCCGGAGCCGGTTGATCAAGGACTGCATACGAGGGTCAAGGGCTTGCTCGGACATGGAGGTGAGCCTAGTCGGCGCAGCCCGCACTGGTTCCAACTCTCGTGACCAGGTTCCAACTAGCGTGTCCCGGCTCACACGCTCAGAGGCATCGCAGCAGGTGAGCGGGATGGCCATCGATCGCGCATCAAGATTCGCCAACTAGCGTGCCCTGTCCGCCATCTATGAATCTCGGTCGCACATGAGTACATGCGCCTGCACGTCGGCCTCGTCCTGCCATGCACGAATCGTCCGAGCAGGCACAGGGAACTCGCGCGCTCCGCACCACATGGTGACCTCCGGCGTGGATGCGGGCCAGTCGGCCACCGTGGCGGCGTGCGCGGTGTCAAAAGGAAGAAGAACCATACGTCTCAATCACTCAAGGGCCCATGGCCTGATCCGACATCATCGGCCGGTGGAGCGCGGGAATCTCGTTCCGTCGGAGCCGCGGCGTCCTCCTCCATGGTCAACTCGACTCCACCGGCGCATACCGACGACCAGTTGTAGATGAAGGCTGCCAGGGTCGCCAGCGCGGTGGCCAGCACGGCTTCCACCAGTACGACGATGACGACGGCGAGGGCGAGTCCCCAGCTGAAGGACGGCCATTGATCCGGGTCCGCCGCGTTCAGAGTGATCCATGCGGCGAACACGGTCACGATGAGGCCCAGGCCCAGGCCGAGCGACATCAGGAGGCTCGTCATCATCACCGACCAGGGGTCGGCCTTCGATATCCGCAGCCGCGCGTTCCGGGCCCGTGGCATGCCACGGCGCGGCGGGGTCCGCTGAATCGCCTTCGGGGGATGTGGCGCGGTGGCGCCGTCGTCGGGGCGGCCTGGTTGTCGTCCGTCCGGCGCCGCAGGCCCGGCTGTGTCCTCGTCCGCTGCCGTCTGTGCGCCGGAGTGGCGTATTCGCTCGTCCTGTCGACTATGGCGCCGGGCAGCGGCACTACTGTCCCCCTCGGCCTGGGAACCTCCGGCACCGGCACCGCGCTTGGTTTCGCTCATGCCCTTCCTCCTCATGCCTGACGCAGCGGCCCTTGTGGGCGCCGTCCGATGCGCCCGGGCAGATGGGCGTCCGTGGCGGTGCGGCGTGGCTCGTCGAATTGGCTGGTCGGGGGGCGCTCGGCAACGGAGGCAAGGCGGTGGCGCGTGGTTCGGCCGGTCTCGTGCTCAAAGGGGCCCGGCCCGCAGGTACGTGCCCAGCGCGGAGTCACCCCGAAGGAGACGTCGACGCCGCGTCGGCCCTGCTCGGCCCGATGGACGCCCTGCGGGCGGAGCGGCAGCGCGTCACGGTCGGTGGCCTCTCACGGCGAACGGATTCGGCACCCGGCATCGTTGCGTCGGACGTCGTCCCGTTTACATGCACTTCAGACGTTATGCGTTGACCCGGGTTCCTGCACCTCGGTGCGGTCCAGAAGGGCGTACGGGCACCGCTCGCCGCGTCGTACGCGAGGCTGCTCCGAGTGCGGGCGGTACGACGGCGGGAACACCGAGGTGCCGTGCCCGTCCAGCCTGCCGGGAGCAGCGGGCCGTTGAAATTGCAGCGAGCCGTCACCGGCGGGACGCTGGTCCAGTCAGCCCTGTGGCGGGCCGGCTGTGCGCCACCAGGAGATCGTCATGGACACCGCAACTCTGGACGCGATGAAGGCCACGCTGCGCGGACCGGTCATAGGTCCGCAGGACGCCGAGTACTCCCGGGCCCGCACGGTCTACAACGCGATGATCGACAAGCGTCCGGCCGCCCTCGTGCGGTGCACGGACGCTGCGGATGTCATGGCTGCGGTCGACTTCGTCCGTGACAACGCACTGGAACTCGCCGTCCGGGGTGGCGGGCACAGCGGCCCAGGTCTGTGTCTGGTGGACGACGGCGTCACCATCGACCTCTCCCCGATGCGCTGGGTACGGGTCGACCCCGTGGCCCGGACCGCCCAGGTCGGCGGCGGCAGCCTGCTCGGCGACCTCGACCATGCCGCGCACGCCTTCGGGCTCGCCACTCCCGGCGGCATCATCTCGACGACTGGAGTCGGGGGCCTGACCCTCGGCGGCGGCCACGGCTACCTCACCCGCACCCACGGCCTGACCGTGGACAATCTGCTGGCCGCGGACGTCGTCCTGGCCGACGGCGGTTTCGTCACCGCGAACGAGACGGACACACCGGATCTGTTCTGGGCACTGCGCGGGGGCGGCGGCAACTTCGGCATCGTCACCTCCTTCACCTACCGACTGCATCCGGTGGACACGGTCGGCGTCGCGATCACCTTGTGGCCGGTCGACGGCACCCGTGATGTGCTGGCGTGGTACCGCGAGTTCCTGCCGCAGGCACCCGAGGACGTGTACGCCTTCTTCGCGGCCTTCGTGATCCCGCCCGTCCCGCCGTTCCCCGAAGAGCTCCACGGACAGAAAATGTGCGGCATCGTGGGCTGCCACACCGGCGATCCGAGCCGCTTCGAGGAGGCGTTCACGGCGGTGCAAGAGCCTGGACGGCCGACCTTCCACTTCACGACGCGGATGCCCTACCCGGCGTTGCAGAGCATGTTCGACGCCCTCCTCCCCGCCGGCCACCAGTGGTACTGGCGCGGCGACTTCTTCGACCGCATTCCGGATGGCGCCCTGGACGTGCACCTCAAGTACGGCGAGAACATCCCCACGCCGCTCTCGCTCCTGCACCTCTACCCGGTCGACGGGGCCGCCCACCGGGTGGGCCCGGACGACACCGCATGGGGCTACCGGGACGCCGTCTGGTCCGGCGTCGTGGCCGGAGTCGACCCCGACCCCGACAACGCCGAGATCATCAAGCACTGGTGTGTCGACTACTGGCAGGAGCTGCACCCGTACTCCATGGGCGGCTCCTACGTGAACTTCATGGGCACGGGCGAGAGCCAGGAGCGTGTACGGGCCACGTACGGGAACCACTACGACCGGCTCGCGCGGATCAAGCGCACCTACGACCCGGACAATCTCTTCCGCGCCAATCAGAACATCGAGCCGGCCCGGCAGGCATGACCGCGGTTCCCGTCGGGGGCGGCCCCGAGGTGGCGGAAGGCGCCCAGAGCCAGGTCCGACGTCTCCCCCGCCGTACCACTTCTTGAACGCACGAGCGCACGGAATGACCACCTTTGTGACCAGGAGTTGAAAGATTCCTCTGTCCGGGGGCTTCCCACTGCGGCGACTCATCAGTTAAATCAAGACGTGAACTAAGTGTATTCACAAGCTACTTCACCTTCCACGCCGATCTGGGCAGCGCAGGAGGCCGCTCCCCGGGGCCGTCTGTGCACAGGGCAGGGCACGTATCCGCCCCCCGGCTCGTCGTGGCACCCCCACCCTTCGGACCCGCAGGAACCCACATGAGACTGAGATCTTTGGGTGTCGCGCTGGCCGCCGCCGCAGCGCTGATAACCCTGCCGTCCACCCATACGTCCGCCGCCGCGGCCGAAACGCCTCTGTCCCAGGGCAGGACGGCCACCTCGTCGTCCGACGAGAACGCCGGGACCCCGGCGGCGAACGCCGTGGACGGCGATACCGGCACCCGCTGGTCGTCGGCCGCCAGTGACACACAATGGCTCCAGGTCGACCTCGGCTCCACGGCCTCGATCACCAAGGTCGTCCTCAACTGGGAGACCGCCTACGGCAAGGACTACAAGGTCCAGGCCTCCCAGGACGGCAGCAACTGGACCGACCTGAAGTCCGTCACCGGCGGTGACGGCGGACTCGACTCCCTCTACGTCTCCGGCCAAGGCCGCTACGTCAGGATGTACGGCATCCACCGAGCCACCCAATGGGGTTACTCGCTCTGGGAGTTCCAGGTCTTCGGCACCGCCGGGGGCACCGCGCCCTCGTGCGACCCGGCCAATGCCGCCAAGGGCAAGCAGGCCTCGGCCTCCTCCACGGAGAACGCGGGCACCCCCGCCTCCGCCGCCTTCGACGGCGACACCGGCACCCGCTGGTCCAGCCAGGCCTCCGACCCGCAGTGGGTCCAGGTCGACCTGGGCTCGGTCCAGAGCGTCTCTGACTGGCTTAGCGAGCCTGAGCGTTGCTCAGCCCTGGGAGCCAATCGCCTTCGTGCCCTGGTACTGAACGACAGGAGCCGCCAGCCCGCGTGGCACGTCCCTGCGGACGCTGGTCGACCGGGCCGCAAGACCCGACCGAGGAGGGTGCCCGACGTCGCCTGGGCGCCGGGCGTGCGCGTAGCGCTCTGCCACACGTTCACTACGCTTCGCCAATCCAACTGGTGAGCCTGTGCAAGGTGGATCTGACCTGGGAGGCCGCCTATGCCAAGGAGTTCCAGATCCAGGCCTCCACGGACGGCCAGAACTGGACCACTCTCAAGAGCGTCACGGGCGCGACCGGCGGCACCGCGTCCTACGACGTGAGCGGCTCGGGCCGCTACCTCCGTGTCTACGGGACGGTCCGTGGGACGGGCTACGGCTACTCACTGTGGGAGGTCGCGGTCCACACCGGCTCTTCCGGCACTCCCCCCGTGCAGGGCGGCGGCGACCTCGGTCCCAACGTCATCGTCGTGGACCCCGCGATGCCCAACCTCCAGCAGAAGTTCGACCAGGTCTTCGCCCAGCAGGAGTCCAGCCAGTTCGGTACCGGCCGCTACCAGTTCCTGCTGAAGCCGGGCACCTACAACGGCATCAACGCGCAACTCGGCTTCTACACCTCGATCTCCGGACTGGGCCTCAACCCCGACGACACCCAGATCAACGGTGACATCACCGTCGACGCGGGCTGGTTCAACGGCAACGCGACGCAGAACTTCTGGCGTTCGGCGGAGAACCTCGCCATCAGGCCCTCCAACGGGACCGACCGCTGGGCCGTCGCCCAGGCCGCCCCGTTCCGCCGGATACATGTCCAGGGCGGCCTCAACCTGGCCCCCAATGGCTACGGTTGGGCCTCCGGCGGGTACATCGCCGACTCGAAGATCGACGGCACGGTCGGACCCTACTCCCAGCAGCAGTGGTACACCCGTGACAGTTCGGTCGGCGGCTGGACCAACGGTGTGTGGAACATGACGTTCACGGGTGTCCAGGGCGCCCCGGCGACCAACTTCGACTCCGGCCCGTACACCACGCTGGACACCACGCCTGTCTCCCGCGAGAAGCCGTTCCTCTACCTGGACGGCAGCACCTACAAGGTCTTCGTCCCCGCCGAGCGCACCAACGCGCGGGGCGTGTCCTGGCCCGCGAACGCGGGCACTTCGCTTCCGCTCGACCAGTTCTACGTGGTCAAGCCGGGAGCGAGCGCCGCGACGATCAACGCCGCGCTCGCCCAGGGGCTCAACCTGCTGTTCACCCCGGGCGTCTACCACCTCGACCAGACCATCGACGTCACCCGGGCCGACACCGTGGTGCTCGGGCTCGGCCTGGCCACGCTCGTCCCCGACAACGGGATCGACGCGATGCACGTGGCCGATGTCGACGGGGTCAAGCTCGCCGGATTCCTGATCGACGCGGGCCCCGTCAACTCCGACACCCTGCTGCAGATCGGCACGCCCGGTTCCTCCGCCGACCACTCGGCCGACCCCACGACGATGCAGGACGTGTTCGTCCGGATCGGCGGCGCGGGCCCCGGTCTGGCCACCAACTCGGTCGTGGTCAACAGCAACAACGTCATCATCGACCACACCTGGCTCTGGCGCGCCGACCACGGCAGCGGAGTCGGCTGGGACACCAACCGCGCCGACTTCGGCCTGCGCGTCAATGGCAACGACGTACTGGCGACGGGCCTGTTCGTGGAGCACTTCAACAAGTACGACGTCTACTGGAGCGGAGAGCGCGGCCGGACGATCTTCTTCCAGAACGAGAAGGCCTACGACGCCCCGAACGCCGCCGCCATCACCCACGATGGCATCGTCGGATACGCGGCCTACAAGGTCGCCGACACGGTGAACGTCCATGAGGCATGGGGCCTCGGCAGCTACTGCAACTTCACGGCCGACCCGACGATCGTCCAGGCCCACGGCTTCCAGGTGCCCGTCAAAGCGGGCATCGAGATGCACGATCTCCTGGTCATCTCCCTCGGTGGCAAGGGCCAGTACGCCCACGTGATCAATGA
Organism: Streptomyces sp. CA-106110; assembly: GCF_050936285.1. Taxonomy (NCBI): domain Bacteria; kingdom Bacillati; phylum Actinomycetota; class Actinomycetes; order Kitasatosporales; family Streptomycetaceae; genus Streptomyces; species Streptomyces sp. CA-106110. The sequence goes on from NZ_JBNJNB010000001.1 coordinate 1,103,886, forward strand.
CACCGGCTCCCCCACCTCGGGAACGGACACCGTGCCCTCCAAGGTCACCCAGTTCCCCTGACGCAAGGTGCCGGCTCGGGACACCAGGTGTCCCGAGCCGGTACCAGGGGCTCCGGACCGGCCTGCCCGGACCGGAGCCGGTCCGTCACGCGGCACCGCGCCTCGCGCCCCAGCCGGGCCACGCGTTCGGCCGGGAGCGGCATCGCGCGAGTCGGCAGGTCCTGCCGGTCCGGCACAAACCCCCCTCATGCCGCGTGCTGGCCGCACAAGAACCTGCGTTCCGCCGATGCCGGGCGCCACGGTCCGCGGCCTGGACGGTCACGGCGCATCAGCGAGACGGTCTGGCCGCTTCCTCCTCCGTGACGGCGGATCCCGGATGGCAGTCGGCCACTGCCGCCCGGGCGCGCCGCAGGGCCGATGGCGGCGCCTCCGCCTCGATCGCCCGCAGGCAGGGGATGCAGTACTCCTCGCTGTCGCCCAGGCCGTCGGGCGTGGGTTTCGCCCGCTCCCCCATGAGCCGGCCGCACAGGGCGCTGCCATCGGGGTCGAGCACATGCCACAGCTGCCCGATCCCGGCCTCCGTCGCCACACATTCGGCGCGCATCTCGTACATCTGCCACCTCCCACACGAGCGGGGTTGCGGTCAAGGCCATGAGACGGGAATGCGTCCGTATCGGCTACTCACACCGGCCAAGCGGGTGAGTGCAGCACTCTCTGTGATGGGCGTCCTTCCTTGGCCGCAAGCCCTCCTCCGTTCCGGTGCCACCAGGAGGCGGGCAGCCGGGTCGGGACGTGGTCAGTGGGTGCTCTCACGCCGGGGCCGGATCGGAGCGGACCGGCTCGAGGCAGCGGTGCCGCGTGCCGCGACTCGGGCGGGGCCGTCGGGCAGGGTGAAGGCGAAGACCGAGGTGACGGCGGCGATCGCGGCCAGGGCCAGGTAGGCGTGCTGGTAGGCGGCGATGGGAGGGTCGGCGGCTGCCGCTGCCGGGGTGCTCAGTACCAGTGCGGTGGTCACCGCGGCGGGTGCGAGGGCGCCTCCGGTCTGGCGTACGACGGTGTTCAGCGTGGAGGCCTGGGCCAGGTCCTGCCGGGCGATGGTCGCCAGTGAGGCCACCATCGTGGGCATGAAGACCCCGCCCATGGCGACGCCGAGCAGGAACATATAGCCGCGGAAGGTCCACAGGCCGGTGTGCTCGTCGCAGCCGGCGAAGAGCAGCAGGACCACGCTGACGCCGGCCAGACCGCAGCCGACGATGACCCGCGGCCCGATCCTGGCGTAGAGCACACCGGCGATCTGAACGGTGAGCAGCACACCGAAGGCTTCGGGGAAGGTGCTGGAGCCGGACTCCAGGGCGGTGCGGCCCTGTCCTTGCTGCAGGAACAGCGGGCCCAGGTACATGGCGCCCAGGATCGGCACCAGGCCCACCAGGTTGATCAGGTTGGTGTCCCGGAAGAGCCGGTCCGCGAAGAGACGGAGCCTCAGCAGGGGTTCGGAGGTGCGCAGTTCGTAGGTGATGGCGGCGGCCAGCAGGAATCCGCCGAGCACCAGGGAGGTCAGCACGGTCGGTGAGGTCCAGCCGCGGTTGGGGCCGTCACAGATGCCGAACATGAGGGCGCCGAGGGAGGCGGCGCTCAGCAGCAGCCCGGTCAGGTCGAACCGGCCGGGCCGGTGGCCACGGTGCCGTTCCAGGAACAGCGCCCCGAACAGCATCGCCGGCAGGCCCACCGGCAGATTGACGTAGAAGACCCAGCGCCAGGACAGGTGATCCACCAGCAGCCCCCCGAGGACGGGGGCGGCGGCCGGCGCCATCTGCTGCGGGATGATCATGTACCGGGAGATTCGCACCTGCTCAGCGGAGTTGAAGGTGGCGAACAGCAGTGCGGCCGAGGCTGGGAAGAGCACTCCCGCGGAGAGTCCCTGGACCGCGCGGAACGCGAGGAGCCGGCCGAGATCGGGGGCTGCGCCGCACAGCAGTGAGGAAACGAGGAAGGCGGCGAGCGCGATGAGCAGGACGCGTTTGGCACCGAACCGCTCGACCAGCCAGGCCGAGGCGGGTATGGCCATGGCCAGGCACACCGGGTAGACCACGACCACCCCGTCGAGGGCGGCCGTGGTCAGGCCGAACTGACGGGCGATCGAGGGAAGGGCCACGGTGGTGATCGCTCCGTCGACGATCGCGATGAACGTCACGCTGACGCACATCACAGGGACGACCAAGCGCTGGCTGAGGCGGAAAGCGGGGAGGGACGGCGCGGGAGGGCGTCGAGGCAGCAGCACATACTGAGGATACTCACTATGTCCTGCTCATAGAGTTCGACGTTGAAGGACGGAGCGGGGAGCGACATGGCAGTGCACGGCAGCAGCGACATCCTGGTGGACGAGCTCTACGAGACGACGCATCGACTGCGCCAGTTCGTCGAGATCCGGCTCCGGGCCAACGGAGCGTCGGTCGCCCGGCTGCGCGCCCTGCGGATGCTCGCCCGGGCGGAACAGCCCCTGAGGATGCGGGACCTGAGCGAGATGACCGGCGTGGCGGCTCGGACCACGACCAGCATCGTGGACAGCCTGGAACGCGACGGTCTGGTCGAGCGTGTACGCCATCCGAGCGATCGCCGGGCATTCCTGCTGCGCCTCACCGACGAAGGCCGGCGCCGCCACCGCGAGGCGGAGGAGGTGGACCGCCTCGCACTCGCCGAGGCGACCGCCGCCTTGGGCCCGGAGGACCGCGCCACGTTGGGGGCGTTGCTCTCCCGCATCCGCGATGCGACCACCTGACGCCGCGCGCCTCGCCTGCACGGTCCGTGCGCGCCCACGGCGCCGCGGAGGCCCGGATGCTGTCCCCCAGCGACGTAGCGGACCAAGGCCCCGTACGAGCTTCGCCCCGTCACGCTCCGCTGGTGGAGGCCGCGTCGCGATATCCCCGCGGAATCGTCCGCGCTCTGTAACGGACGCATCCCGCGGCCGGCCCGCTCCGTCCTGACGGGTGCATAAGCACCGGAACGACGGCAAGGGGCGGGGCGGACATGGGGCGTGGTGGACGAGGTTGGTACGGCCGGGTGCTCGCGGCGGCCGTCGGAGTGACGGCGGCGGCAGCCGCCACCTCGGTATGGACAGCACAGGCCGGGCCCATCGAGGGGCGGCACGCACCTGGGGGCGTCGCGCAGTCCCCTTCGGCGGCCGCCCCGGACCCCGCGCTGGCAGCGGTGTCGGCGGACATCGTCCATGCCTCGGACCGCGGCGCCCGGGGCGTCAACATCACGATCGACGACGGTCCGGACCCCGTCTGGACGCCGCAGGTACTCCAGGTGCTGCGGGAGAACGGCGTGCGGGCCACCTTCTGCATGGTGGGCACCCAGGCCCGGGCCCACCCGGATCTGGTCAGGTCGGTGGTGGCGGCCGGGCACCGGCTGTGCGACCACACGGTGTCGCACGACACCGCCATGGACACCAAGTCCCAGACCTACCAGTCGCAGCAGATCCTCGACGCCGAACGCATGATCACCCAGGCGTCCGGGGGCGTGCGGCCGCTCTACTACCGGGCCCCTGGCGGTGCCTTCACCCCGTTCAGCCGCGGGCTCGCCGCCTCCCACGGCATGCGGCCGCTCGGCTGGAACGTCGACTCGAAGGACTTCGAGCGTCCCGGCACGGACACCATCGTCGCCACCGTCAGGAACGAGGTCCGCAACGGCCCGACCATCCTGTTCCACGACGCGGGCGGGGACCGCTCGCAGACCGTTGCCGCCCTGCGCCAGGTCCTGCCGTGGCTGAGGCAGCAGGGGTACTCCTTCGGTTTTCCGGTGCGCTGAGCACGGCTCGTCGGGACCTGTTCCAAGAGTCCGCCGGCCGGACCGGGGTCCGAGGGCTACTGTGCGGGCAGGGATTCGCGCATCGCCCGGGCCGTGCCGGCCGGGTCGTAGCCGTCCGGAACGCCCGGGACCAGGATGATGTCGCCCTCGATGTGCCGTGAGCGCAGCGGCGCGATCTCCTGGTACTGCGGTGAGTCCCACCAGGCCCGCGCTTCGTCGATCCCGGGGAAGGCGATCACGACGACGTGTCCGGGCCAGTTGCCCTCCTTCACCTCGTGTCGCGCGGCGTGGACGAGGAAACGGCCGCCGTACGGCTCGAAGGTGGCGGTGATGCGCTCGATGTACTCGGCGATCTCCGGATGCGGGGCGGCCTCTTGCAGGTGGGCGATGGCATAGGCGGGCATGGCGTCCTCCCGGTCGGTCGGCTCCGTACGCCGTCGATCGTGGCATGCGGAGGGCGCAGGCTCACCAGTTGGATGAGCGAAGCGTAGTGAACCTGTGGCAGAGTGCTAGGCGCACGCCCGGCGCCCAGGCGACGTCGGGCACCCTCCTCGGTCGGGTCTTGCGGTCCGGTCGACCAGCGTCCGGAGGGACGTGCCACGCGGGCTGGCGGCTCCTGTCGTTCAGTACCAGGGCACGAAGGCGATTGACTCCCAAGGCTGAGCAACGCTCAGGCTGGCTAAGTCAGTTAGAGACGCTCGATTACCTCGCAAGTAAGCCGGGCCGAGTGGTCGGTCGCAGGGTGGCGGCCGCCCCGGCACGGCGCACGCGGGGTGTGCGCGGCGGCGGGTGGTTGCCGAGGTCAGAGCCCCGGCGTCACTTCGCTGGTGACGGGGTGCCGGTGACAGTGCGGCGCAGTCCGCGGAGGATCTTCGCCTCCGTGCTGAGGTAGCCGCTGTCGTAGTCGAAACGCGGGGCGTCCGCGAAGGTGAGGTAGAGCCATTTGAAGTTCTCGGCGAAGACGTACGCGGGACAGTAGTCGCCCTTGGTCATGGGGCGCTTCGTCACATCGGTCACGATGGTGTAGCCGCCCGGGACTCTGTGGTAGGCCTTGAGGTTCGTGAAGTAGCGCCAGGCGGTGGTCCGGTAGAACGGGTCGCCGGTCCGCCAGTAGAGATCGAAGGCGCAGTTCGCGTACTCAGGGCGCAGCGCGTTGTCGGGCACCCGGACGGTGAGACGGGTGTAGTCGATCTCCTCCGGGATCACGATGTACTTGTCCTGGACGGCGGTCCAGGACAAGTAGTAGTCCGCGGCCAGTTGATCGTCGCCGCCCGCGGAGGGGATGCAGACGGCCAGGCTGGACTGCAGGCGGCTCAGCGTGGCCGCGGTGAGGTGGTCGACCTGCTTGAACCAGAGCAGGCCGCCCACTCGCTCCGCGAGGTGCTTCTTGAGGGAGGCGTCGAACTTGCGGAACCAGCGCAGGCAGTCGCGGTCGCCGAACATGGCCCAACCGCCCCACAGGTACTCGTAGAAGGAGTCCACGGGCGGATTGGGGGCGACGTCCCGCCCGTCGACCCACCGGCCGCTCTCCACGTTCATGCTGGTGCCCATCAGATCGATGGACGAGCGGCGCTCCACCGCCGCCGCGAGAGAACGCTTGGCGGCCAGGTAGTACCGGGGGTCGCCGGTGAGCTGCGACAGGACCCCCAGTTCCAGGATGTTCGTGCCGATCTCCGCCAGTGGCACCGTGGCACCCGACGCCGCGCCGGTGCGCAGATTGACCCTCCGATAGGGCATCCCGGTGGGGGACTTGGTGAAGGCGGGCAGCAGTCGGTTCGCCAAGTCCACGCACCGGGCGAGCAACTCCTTGTCGTCGGTGGCGAGATGACCGGCCAGCAGGCCGCCCACGAGGCGGATGATCGATTCGAAGACGAGGAAGTCGGCGTCCAGGTCGAAGTCCAGATGCGATCGGATCCAGCGCACGCTGCGGTCGACCTCGTCGTCCAGGCCCATGACGTAGTGGGTGTCGAGGGCTTCGACGATGGACAGGCCCACGGGATGCCGCCTGGAGAAGAACTCACGGTATCCGCCCGAGACCGGCAGCACCTCGTCATGGCCCCACGCGTACGTCTGGTAGCCGTTCCAGGCGTGCAGGAACTCGGCCCGGATCGCCTGTGCCTTCTGCCGGTCCGCAGGCCCCGTCTTCGAGAGCGGCGACATGCTCGGCTCTGCTCCGGTGACCTTGGACGAGGGTGCGGTCGCTCGCGGCACCGTACTCAGCGCCCCCACGACGGCGGTCCCCGCGAGCGCCGACACGGCGCTCAGGAAACCGCGGCGCAAGGGGTCGTGCACACGAGGCCTCCCGAGGCGCGTCATGGTACGGAACCTTCCGGCCGTAGCGGATCACAGAGCGCCACATTGTGCACGGTTTGTCACTGTTTGTCGCGACAGCCACGCCGTATCACGCCTCGGCGACCCGCCACCGGGTGAATCTGCTCGTGTCGTACGGCAATGTTCGCCGTCGGCGGCGTACGGCCGCCCGGGCGAGCCGTCCCCTGGCGGTGAGGCGCCGCGGGTGCCGCCCTCTCGCGGCTCTGTCCGGCCCGCGGACCAGCGCCCTTCCGCCCCGGCTGAGGGTTCGCGACAGCGGGCGCCCCGGACCTCGTCGTGTTTGAGACCGTGGATTGTGTCAACGGGCACTGTATGGCCCAGTCGAAAATAGAGACAGAACGCAAGTACACGGCACCTGCTGTGGACGACGTCTCGTGGCTGCCCGATCTCATCGGTGTGGATCGTGTCGAGTCGCTGGTCGACCGCGGGATCCAGGAGCTGGACGCCGTCTACTACGACACCGCCGATCTCCGGCTCAACCGCAGCTCGGCGACCCTACGGCGCAGGACGGGCGGCACGGACGCCGGCTGGCATCTCAAGCTGCCCCTGGTCGACGACAGCCGGGGGGAGATCCATGTCCCGTTGGCCGAGGAGATACCGGAGGAGCTGTGTGAGCTGACCCTTTCCCGGACGCACGGCGTGCCGCTTCGGCCCGTGGTGCGCCTGCGCACCACCCGTTCCGTGCGCGACGTGGTCGACGCCGACGGCGGTGCGCTCGTTGAGCTGAGTCTGGACACGGTCCGTGCCGACTCACTGCTGCATGAGGGCGGCCACACCGAATGGACCGAGCTGGAGGTGGAGCTCGCCGAGGGCGCCGACCCCGCACTGCTGAATCGCATCGACAAGGTGCTGGGCAAGAAGGGCGTCGCTCGCGACCGGAGTCCGTCCAAGCTCGCCCACGCCCTGGCGGAGACGGGCACCGCACGAGGGCGGCGACCGAGAGCCGCAAGGAGCCGCCGCTCCCGGTTCTGCCGGTGCGTACCTGTCCGGCTATCTGGCCGACGAGGTGCAGGCTCTGGTGGACCTGGATCCTGCGGTCCGCCGCAGCACCCCCGACGCGGTGCACCAGATGCGCGTCACCTGCCGCCACCTGCGCGGAACCCTGCGCGCCTACCGTGCCGTCCTCGATCGCGAGGTCACCGAACCCATCCGCGCGGAACTGAAGTGGCTGGCCGGAGAGCTCGGGGCGGAGCGTGACCACGAAGTGCTGAACGACCGCCTGAGCACAGGTGTGCGGGAGCTGCCCGGCGAACTGCTCCTCGGCCCCGTCGCCGCGCGCCTGAGGGCATGGGACGTCGCGCAGCGGGCCGCGGGCCGCCGACGCACCCTGGACGCACTCAACTCGCCCCGCTACACGACGCTGCTGGACCGCCTCGGCGAGCTGAGCGCACGGCCGCCACTGCGCGCCAAAGCCGCAGGCAAGCCCGAGAAGGTCATGGTCAAAGTGCTCGGGAAGGAGTACGGCAGGCTGCAGCGGCGCATGGTCCTCGCTCTGGAACTGCCGTCGGGGCCGGACCGCGACACCGCCATCCACCAGGCCCGCAAGGCGGCCAAGCGGCTGCGTTACGCCGCTCAGGCCGCCCGCCCGGCCCTGGGAAAGCCCGCCCGGCGTATCGCCAAGCGCATCAAGGCGGTACAGCAGGTGAGTGGTGATCACCACGACAGCGTGGTGGCGCGCGGTGTGCTCCGGCGTCTGGCCGTCGCAGCGCATGTGGCGGGCGAGCCCGGCTTCACCTGGGGTCTGCTCCACGGTCAGGAACGGGCCGCGTCGCGCTCCAAGGAGAAGGAGCTCCCACTGGTGTGGCGACAGGCCTCCGACCGTCGTCTGCGCAAGGCACTCAGGTGACCCCGCGCCGCCCCCGGAAGGCCTCACGCGCTCTGCTGCCCTGACGCAGTGAGCGGCAGCAAGCGGGCCCCGTGTCAGGGGCCCGCTTGCCGGACTGCACGGTCCTGCCCGTGGACCGATGGCATGGAGGGAGGACACAACGGGCAAGGATCATCTATGGCAAATCTGGGCCTTCCGGACATATCCTCCAGGGCCTACGGCCGCGACACCCTCGTCCAGGCGGGGAGCGAGGAGCAACCCGGCGCGAGGATCGACGGCGTCGCCGCCAAGCGCGCGCTGCCGGGCAAGGCGCGTCGCGGCACCTTCGTGGTCCAAGACGTGGCCGAGCTGCTGGAGGAGTCGCCGTGATCACTCATCCCGCCTACGAGGTCGAACCCTGGTGCGTGCGCGAGACCGGGCTCCACTGGGACGTACTGGCTCAGAGCGAATCGGTGTTCGCGCTGTCCAACGGCCACATCGGATGGCGCGGCAACCTCGAGGAGGGTGAGCCGAGCGGGCTGCCGGGCTGCTACCTCAACGGCGTCCACGAAGTGCATCCCCTGCCCTACGCCGAGGCCGGATACGGCTACCCGGAATCCGGCCAGACGGTCATCAACGTCACCAACGGCAAGCTCATCCGGCTCCTGGTCGACGACGAGCAGGTCGACCTGCGCTACGGACAGCTCCGTGCGCACGAACGGGTGCTTGATCTACGGGCCGGGGTGCTGCACCGCACGTGCGAGTGGGTCTCCCCGGTGGGCAAGACCGTCCGTGTGCGCTCCTCGCGCCTGGTCTCCTTCACCCATCGGGCCGCCGCCGCGATCGCCTATGAGGTGGAGCCGCTGGACGAGGAGGTGCGGCTGGTCATCCAGTCCGAACTCGTCGCCAACGAGCCCTTGCCGCAGGCCAGCGCGGATCCGCGGGTCTCCGCCGTCCTGGAGTCCCCGCTGCGCGCCGAGGAGCACTACTCCGAGGGGGACCGGCTGCGCCTGATCCACCGCACCGAGCGCAGCGGTCTGCGCATCGCGGTCGCCGCCGGCCATGTCGTGCAGGGCCCGGAGTCCACCCAGACCCTCAGTGAGAGTTCCGACGACGTCGCCAGATTCACCGTCATCACCGACCTCAAACCCGGGGAGACGCTGAGACTGGAGAAGTTCGTCTGCTACGGCTGGTCCGCGCTGCGCTCGCTGACAGCTCTGAGGGACCAGGCGGAGGCCGCGCTGGCCGGTGCGAACAGCACCGGCTGGCAGGGCCTGGTGGATCAGCAGCGCGCCTACCTGGACGATTTCTGGGACCACGCCGATGTGGAGGTCGAAGGCGACGCGGAGATCCAGCAGGCCGTCCGCTTCGCGCTCTTCCACGTCCTGCAGGCCGCGGCCCGGGCCGAGCACCGCGCCATCCCCGCCAAGGGACTGACCGGCTCGGGATACGACGGGCACTGTTTCTGGGACACCGAGACGTTCGTCCTGCCGGTGCTCACCTTCATCCACCCGCGCAGCGTCGCCGCGGCACTGCACTGGCGCCAGGACACGCTGCCGGCAGCACGTGACCGGGCCGCGCAACTGGGCCTGAAGGGCGCCGCGTTCCCCTGGCGCACCATCGACGGAGCGGAATGCTCGAGCTACTGGCCTGCCGGAACAGCGGCATTCCACATCAACGCCGACATCGCCCACGCCGTCCTGCGCTATGCCGCGGTCTCCGGCGACAAGAACTTCGAGCGCGACACAGGCGTGGAGCTGCTGGTGGAGACCGCCCGGCTGTGGCATTCCCTCGGCCACCACGACTCCAGGGGCACCTTCCACATCGACGGCGTCACCGGCCCCGACGAGTACAGCGCGCTCTCGGACGACAACGTCTATACGAATCTGATGGCCCAGGCCAACCTGCGAGTCGCCGCCGCCGCCGCCGAACGCCACCCCGCGCAGGCCGCCGCGCTCGGCGTGGACGAGGAGGAGACCGACGCGTGGCGGGCCGCCGCCAAAGCGATGGCCGTGCCCTACAACAGCGCGCTGGGCATTCATGAGCAGGCCGCGGGCTTCACCCGCCACCAGGTCTGGGACTTCTCCCGGACCGGGCCCGAGGACTACCCGCTGATGCTGCACTTCCCGTACGTCGAGCTGTACCGCAAGCAAGTGGTCAAGCAAGCGGACCTCGTGCTCGCGATGTACCTGCGCGGCGACGCCTTCGACGAGGGTCAAAAGGCGCGGAACTTCGCCTACTACGAACCGATCACGGTCCGCGACTCCTCGCTCTCGGCATGCGTACAGGCCGTCATCGCCGCCGAAGTCGGCCATCTGCGTCTGGCCTACGACTACCTGTGCGAGGCAGCGCTGATGGATCTGGACGATCTGGAGAAGAACACCCGCGACGGCCTGCACATCGCCTCACTGGCGGGCTCCTGGATCGCGCTGGTCGCCGGTTTCGGCGGCATGCGCCATACGTACGACACCCTCCACTTCGCTCCCCGGCTGCCGGACCGGCTCACCCGTCTCGCCTTCTCGGTGCACGCCCGCGGCAAGTGCCTACGCGTCGAGATCACCGAATCCGAGACCACGTACACCCTCGTGGAGGGCGACACCTTCAAGTTCACCCACTACCGCGAGCCGCTGACGGTGTCACGTGACGCTCCACTGGTCCGGCCCCTCAAGCCGCCGCCCCCCATGCCGAGCCCCGCCCAACCCCCAGGACGCCGCCCCGAGCGCCCCCACTGAGCGCACGGCGCGGAACGGGACCCGCGGAGAGGACACCACCCCGCGCCACAGCGCACAAAAGCGCTGGCTAAGAGATATCCCGTAATGCGGTTCGGTGCGTGCCTCACCACCTCCGGGGCTTTAGTTAGCTGATGTCGATCTTGAGGTTGTGAAGCGCCGCGACGCCGGCGACGGCGTGGTTGATGGCGTCGCCGCGGCGGCGGCATTGCCGCAGGATTTGATGGTCTTTGAGGCGTGCGATGGTGTGCTCGGCTACTGCTCGCCGTTTCCGGAACCGTTTGTAGGTCCGATCTTTGATGATGCGGCCGACCCTGTTGCCCATTCGGCTACGCGGCGAGGCTGAGTTCGAGTCGGGCGAGGTGGCTGGTGTGGCGGCGGTCGAGTGGCTTGCCGTTCCACCAGGCGTTCAGGCGGATGAGGTTGAGGGCGACGGCGCTGTGGACGTGTTCGAGGTGGGTCTTGGCCAGGCCGCGGTAGCGGGCCCGGCGACTGTCGGTGACGGTGAGGGCCTGGTGGATGGTTCCCTCGACGCCGGCGCGTAGGGCGTACGCGTCTTGCCAGTCCCGGTCGGCCTGCTCGGCACGGGCGGTGCGCAGGGCCTCGGTCAGCGGGCGCGGGTTCAAGGTGAGCTGGCGGAAGCCCCGGCGGCTGGTGGTGCACAACTCCCGGACCGGGCAGGGGCCGCAGGTCGGCTTGGTGAAAGCGACCACGATCATCGGATAGCCGTGTTGGGTGCACGGGCTCCAGGAGGAGCTGGCCCGGCCCTGGGGGCAGGTGACCTGCTGGTACTTGAAGTCGATGGTGAACGCGTCGGCCTGGAAGCCCGCGTTCTCGCGGGCTTGGCGGGACTGGTCGAGCAGGACCGGGGTGATCAGTGCGATGCCGTAGGCCTGGCGGGACTTCACGATCAGGTCGGCGCTGGGGTAGCCGGAGTCGAGGTAGTGCTCGCCCGGGAGCAGGCCGCGGCGCTGCAACTGCTGGTGGATGCCGTCCAGGGCCTTGGTGTCGGGGACGGTGGAGGCAGTGGTGGCCACGTTCGTGATCAGGTTCGGGGCGGTGCGCTCCTTCTCGGGCGCGTCCGTGCAGCTCTCGCTCACGTGCAGCTTGAACCCGTTCCAGAAGGTGTCGCGCTTGGCGGACCAGCGGGTGTCGAGATCGTAGGGGGAAGCGATGCGCAGATGGCCGGGCGGCAGCCCGTCACCGCCCTCCTCGGTCCTGGCGCGGCGGGCCACGACCTCGCGTCCGCCCCGCGCTGTGGTACGGGTGTAGTTCTGCAGCAGCACAGTGCGCAGGGTCTGCACCGCGGGCAGCTCGCGCAGCCAGGGTTCGGAGCGCGGATCGTAGACGGCGCTGAGCAGGGCGAAGCCGTCGCGGGCGTAGGTCAGCGCGAGCTGGTCGCGCTTGGTGGCGGAGGAGGGCATGCGCCAGGTGTCGATGCGGGTGTCGTAGCGGCGCGACCAGCCGGGCACGTCCAGCACGTCGGCGACCCAGTGCGGCGCGGCCACTGTCAACGCCTCCACCGCCGCCCGCACGCTCTCCCCGGCCAGCTCCAGGCGGTTCAGACATCCCATGGCGTAGGGATGTCAAGCAGCTGCGGTGAGGGTTGCGTGGTGTGACCACGCGGTGGCCTCGTCGTAGAGGGTGCGGGTCTTGAGGCAACCGTGGAGGATGCCGACGAGCCGGTTGCCGAGCTGGCGCAGGGCGGGGTTGTAGCCGGCGTCGCGGGCGCGCTGCTTGTCGTAGTAGCGCCGCGCGCCGGGCGAGACGCTGATGGCGGAGAACGCTTGCTTGTGGAGGGCGTCGGCGAGGTGGTCGTTGCGCGCGTAGCGGGCCTGGACGCTGTGTGTCCTGCCGGAGGCGCGGGTGATCGGGCTGGTCCCGGCGTAGTTCTTGCGCGCCTTCGCGCTGGTGTAACGGGTGGGGTCGTCCCCGAACTCGGCCAACACCCGGGCACCGGTGACTTCGCCGATGCCGGGCATCGACAGGTAGATCTCAGCGTCCGGGTGCGCGAGAAAATGCGCACTCACCTGCTCTTCCAGCTCCGCTATCTGCTCGTTCATGGCGATCAGCAGTCTCGCGTGTGCGACCGCCGCCGCGGCGTAGGCGGAGACCACCAGTGCCGGGACGCCGAGCTGGGGCTCGCGCAGTGCGGCCCGGATCGCGGCGGCCTTCTGATCCCGGTGGTGTCGGCGTTGCCGGGCCAACACCGCCGTGATCTGCTGTTTCGTCAGCTTCGTCGCCCGCTCCGGGGTGGGCGCCTTGATCAGTAGCTCCAGCGCGTCGGTGCTGGTCAGCTCCAGCCCCGCGTAAGCGGCCAGCGCGCCGGGGAAGTACTCGCGCAGCGTGCTTCGCAACCGCTGGAAGGTGCGGGTGCGCTCCCAGATCAGGGTCTGGTGAGCACGGGCGACGACGCGGACGGCCTGGGCCTGCTCGCTGTCCCCAGCCACTGGCCGCAGCTGGGCGCCGTCAATGCGGACCATGTCCGCCAGAGCGTGCGCGTCGCCCTTGTCGCTCTTGGCCCCGGAAGTGCCGTACCGCTCCTTGAACCGGGCCGCCTGGCGGGGGTTTACCGCGTAGACCGTGTAGCCGGCTGCGATCAGCGCCTGGACCCACGGACCGCGCTCGGTCTCGATCCCGACCACCACCTGCCCCGGTTCCAGGTCATCGCCGCCATGCCGGGCGACCAGGGCGTGCAGCTTCGCGATGCCCGCAACGCCCTCCGGCAGCCGCGCTGAGGCCAGTCTGCGGCCCGTCGCATCCTGCAGCTCGACGTCGTGGTGGTCTTCGGCCCAGTCATCGCCGATGAACAGCACCAGCACCCAACCCTTCACTCTCGTACGGACCTTGCACAGCCGACGGAAGGCACGGCTCGCGCCCTAATGGATCAAGTGCTCACGCCCAACCACCCGGCGGGCACGCCATCCCATCAGCAGTCAGGCCTCCCGGCCGACCAGTAGGGGCACGGTCTGAACCCAGAGCTCCAAGGGCTCCGGTCCCGGTAGTGCTCACCTACTGGCGGCTACGGACCGTAGTCTCTCCTACCGCCCGACGAGCCCCATTAGGTCCCGCACCGCGGAGACGATGTAGGTGGAGTCGGTGCGCTGTTTGCCCCCGGCTGCGACCAGACCCTGCTCCGTCAGCCTCTTCAGCAGCAGGTCCAGGACCTTCTCCTCCAGATGGTGCTCGACCACCCAGGTACGGAACTGCGACAGCACGGTGAAGTCGAAGCCGGTGTCGGTCAGCTCCAACCCGAGCGCGTAGGCCCACGAGAGCCGGTCACGCACCGCCTCCGCAGCCTGGCGGTCCGTCAGGTTCTCCGCCATCTGGAACACCGTCACCAACGCCAGCCGACCCGGGGACCAGCCCGCCGGCCCCGTCGCGCCGAAAGCCTGCGCGAACTCCTCGTCCGGGAACAGTTCCCCCAGCCGGTCGCGCACCGCCACCGGCAGCGGCACCTGCCGCCCGTAGTTCTTCGCCCGCACCGCCCGCGCCACCACGGGATCCGGCTCCGGCCACGACTGCGGCTCCATCGACACGCCCATCCCACCCCACGACCGAGGATCAGAAAGGAACCGGCCGCACCACCAACCCTGCCAGCACCACCAAGCCACTGTCAGCTCTCAACTGCCAATGGGCAACAGGGTCGCGGCCGTCTGGTCCGCGACGTGGTGTTCTGATGTGAGCGCAGCCGCGGTAGCCGCCGTCGCCGGCGAGCCGCGGGTGAGCTGGAAGGGTCCGGCCGAGAGTTTCCCGGAAGACGACGATGTCGTTGCGGTTCCCTGGCCATGCGTCACCGAGTGCGACGATGCGTCTGTCCCGGGCCCGGCAGACGACCTGCACGTTGACGCTGTGCCGGTAGTTCTTGCTTTTCGCGGTGTGGGTGTGGTCGTGGACGGGGATGAGGGTGCCGTCGACGACCCACAGCTCCCGCCGGTCACCCGGGGGCGGCCCCAGGAGTTCCCCGAGGAGCGGTGCGAGAGGGGAAATCACGCGGTGCACGGTGGAGTCGGTTGTCCCGAACAGTGACGCCAACTGCTGCATTGTGAGGTTGGTCCGGTAGGCGAGGACGAGCAGCAGGACCCGGTCGGGGAACGGAAGCGCCCAGTTCCGGCCGTGGTCGGCGTCTGGTCTCCGCTCCCACAGCTGCTCGACGAGGTCAGGGCTCGAGCGTTCTCGGGTGACGAGACGTCATGGTTGTAATAGAGTAGGCGTGTTGTCGGTTTCGCGGCGTTGGTGAAACGAGACGCGGCCTCGGATGATCAAGGTGTCTGAAGCCGTTGATCACAACCGAAGCCGCGTCCGTATCCCATCCTCCCTGATCTCCACCGTCACTCGCCACCACGACCGCCTGCCGGACACCTCCGACCAGGACGCTGACCATCTCGTCGGCCTGGCCGATGTCCTGGATCGATTGCCCGACCCGCGCCGGGTCCGCGGCCGCCGCTACCGGCTCGGAGCCCTGCTGGTGCTGTGCACCACGGCCGTGCTGGCCGGGGCCTCGACCTGGGCCGGCATCATCCGCTTCGCCGCCGGACTCGACCCGGCCCTGCGCGAGCGGATCGGCCTGAGCCGGGGCATCCCGCGCACCTGCACGCTGGCCCGCCTGCTCGCCCGCCTCGACGGCGACGCCCTCGACCAGGCCCTGGGCGCCTGGGTACAGCTATAGCACTGCGACCCTCTCAGTGCCCCAGCTCCGGAAGACGGCCTGGTCAAGCGGGGAGCCGTCGCGGTCGACGGCAAGACCGCGCGCGGCTCGCGCACCGGCGACCGCCGCGCGGTCCACCTGCTCGCCGCCTGCCTGCGCCCGCAGAGCGCCACGTTCGAGCACCTCGCGCTGCTCGCGGCGCTCGTCGCCCTCACGCTGATCGCCCTCACCTCACTCGCGGCCAGCGTGACGCTGTCGCGGCATCGGACGGGCGGCGAGCCGAGCGGCCCCTCGTGACGCATGTCACCCGCGGGCCGGCCCTCCTTAAATAGGAGTCTTGGATGCGTCTTTGATAGCGTCGAGGCATGCGGTTGACGAAGTTCACCGACCTGGCGCTGCGTGCCATGATGCGTCTGGCGGTCTCCGAACAGGGCGGCTCCCTGACCACGCGCGAAGTGGCGGAAGCCGTGGATGTGCCCTACGCCCACATGGCGAAGGCGATCACCCGGCTGCAGCACCTCGGCGTGGTGGATGCCCGCCGGGGTCGTGGCGGGGGGCTCGGACTGACAGGTCTCGGCCGTCAGGCTTCGGTGGGCTGGCTGGTGCGGGAGCTGGAGGGCGAGGGTGAGGTCGTCGCCTGCGAAGGTGATCTGCCGTGTCCGCTGCGCAGCGCCTGCCGACTCCGCCGGGCGTTGCGCGATGCACAGGAAGCGTTCTACGCCGCACTCGATCCGCTGACCGTGGCCGACCTGGTGGCCTCGCCCACCGGCCCGGTACTGGTCGGAGTGGTCGGCCACCGCCCCGAGTGACCCACGCCCTCCCGGGTGTGTGCGCGCTCGTATCATTAAATATGAAGATCATTAACCAATTTAGGAGTTCGTCGTGCTCTCGGAGCAGTCCACCCCAGTCATCCGTGCCACCCTGCCGGCCGTCGGCGCAGCCATCGGCGACATTGCTGACCTGTTCTACAAGAGAATGTTCGACGCCCATCCCGAGCTGCTGCGGGACCTGTTCAACCGCGGCAACCAGGCCAACGGTGAGCAGAAGATGGCCCTGGCCGGATCGGTCGCGGCCTTCGCCGCCATGCTCGTGGAGCACCCCGACACCCGGCCGGACACGATGCTCTCCCGGATTGCGAACAAGCACGTCTCCCTCGGCATCACCTCCGACAAGTACACGATCGTCCACAAGTACCTCCTCGGGGCGGTCGCCGAGGTGCTGGGCGACGCCGTCACCCCCGAGGTGGCAGCCGCCTGGGACGAGGTCTACTGGCTGATGGCCAACTCGTTGATCGCCATCGAGGCCCGGCTCTACCAGCAGGCCGGTGTCGCCGATGGCGACGTCTGGCAGAAGATGGAGATCGTCGAACGGCACCAGGAGACCACCGACGTGATCTCCCTGGTTCTGCGGTCCGCGGACGGCAGCCCGGTCAAGCCCTTCCGTCCGGGCCAGTACGTCAGCGTGCAGGTCCAGCTGCCCGACGGCGCCCATCAGATCCGCCAGTACAGCCTCTCCACCGCTCCTGGCCGCCCGGAGTGGCGCATCACCGTCAAGCGCGAGCAGAGGGGGGAGGTGGAGGGTGAGGTCTCCAACTGGCTGCACCGGAATGCCGCGCCGGGCGACATCCTCAGCGTGTCCCTCCCTGCCGGTGACCTGGTCCTGCCGGAGGGCGACCACCCCCTGCTGCTGGCCAGCGCCGGAATCGGCATCACTCCGATGCTGACCATGCTCGACCACCTAGCCGTCACCGGATCGACCCGCCAGGTCGCTGTGGTCCACGCCGACCGCACCCCCGCCCACCACCCCCACCGCGACGAACAGCGCCAACTCGTCGACGCGCTCCCCGACGCGAAGCTGCACCTCTGGTACCAGGAGCCGGGTGACCAGGCGCCGGACGCACTGCCCGGCAACGCCGACGTCACCACGCTGGAACACCCGGACAACGTGAGCGTCTACATGTGCGGCCCCCTGCCGTTCATGCGCGCGGTCCGCGGCGACCTGCTGCGCAGCGGTGTTCCCGCCGAAAACATCCACTACGAGGTCTTCGGCCCGGACCTGTGGCTCGGCCAGGAGTGAGCGAGCCGGCTTTCCCGAACCGTCCCGGCACCGGCCCGGGATGGTTCGGGTGCTCACCGGCGAGACCGTGCCGCGCTCCCGCACCCACCAGGCCTGCATGGCCCCCGAATTACTGACTTCGGCGTATTAGGGTCAGTTTGTCTGTCGAGAGCAAGGCCGGTCCCGGCGAGGAAACCACCCAGGACGCCATGCCGGTACTGCAGCGCCTTGAGTCGTCTGCGGAGCAGAGTCTCCAGCTCGCCGAGCGTGCGGGCGGCCAGGTTGGCCAGGCTCCGCTTGATGTGCGCCCACAGGCCCTCCACCGGGTTGAGTTCGGGTGCATACCCGGGCAGCAGGACCACCGTCAGCCAGTCCCGCTCGGCCACGAGCGCCTCCATTGTTTTGGAGATGTGGGTGCTCAGCCGGTCCCACACCACGATCAGCGGGGCCTTCAGCAGCTGGTGGGCGCCGTCGAGCAGGCGAATGCAGTCCGTCTCGCTCAGCGAGCGGCGCTCACCCTTGCGGCCGGTATGCCGGCGCGGCCGGTAACACAGGCGGGCGGGCAGCCCCAATAGCGGCTTTGGCGTTGCGCCTGCTCTGGACGAGGATGTCGAGGACGTTGCCGTCTTGGTCCACGGCCCGCCAGAGGTACTGCCACTCGCCGTTGATCTTCAAAGAGGCCTCGTCGAGACGCCACTTATCGCCGGTTTGAGGCTTGCGGCGGCGCAGTCCGGCCGCGTATCGGGCCCGAACCTGGCACACCACTGCCGGATGGTCTCGTGGGAGACGAAGATCCCACGGGCGAGCAGGAGTTCCTCGACCTCGCGGTAGCTGAGCGGGAAGCAGTGGTACAGCCACACCGCCTCGGAGATGACCTCCGCCGGGCACCAAAAGCCCTTGCATGACGGCGTGCCCACGCGCAGCCGTCCCGACAGCGACCAACCCGACGATCATGCCGGACCAACAGCCCCCAGCCAAGCTGACGGTGCCCACCCGGAAGCGCGAACGCGCGATGAAGGGCTTCCGCTCAGCCAGCGGAGCCCAAAGGTTTTTGTCCGTTTCGGCCAGGTCTCCCCCCACTTCCGACCTCGATGCCATCTCCTCCCCGCCACCGAATTCCGTACCGAAATGCACCACCGCTTCGCCACCTGGAACAAAGTCACCGGCACGCGCGACAAACACCATGGCCACGGCACCCTGACCCACAGCCCGGCAACCCGGCCCACCACACCCTCAACCAGCCACCTCCTCAACAACCTGACAACGCCCTCCTCGCCATTGGAGTCCCCATGGGCTACGACAACCTTCTGATCGTGCTGGCCATAGCGGCCGGTGTGCCGCTTGTGCTCGCCACGGTCCCCCGGCTTCCCCTCCCCGGCGCGGTGCTCGAAATCCTGGCGGGCATCATCCTTGGCCCGGCCGTGCTGCACGTCGTCGAGGCGGACGCCGCCGTCGACATGCTGTCGGTCATCGGCCTGGGCTTCCTGCTGTTCCTCGCCGGCCTGGAGATCGACATCCAGCAGCTCCGCGGGCCCCGCGGGCGGCTGATCGGCACCGGCTGGGTCGCCTCGGCTGCCCTTGCGGCTGCGGTCGGCTGGCTCATGTACACCGCCGGACTCGTCGAGAATCCCCTGCTGGTCGGTACTGCTCTTATGGCGACGGCGCTGGGTCTGCTGGTCCCGATCCTCAAGGACTCCGGGGCGATCGACCGGCCGGTGGGACAGCTGACGATCGGCGGCGCGTCGGCCGGCGAGGTTGGAGCCGTCGTCCTTCTGTCGCTGCTCTTCTCGGAAGGAAGCTCCGGCGCGGGCTCGAAGGTCCTCCTCCTCCTTGCCCTGGCTGGGATTTCGGCGCTCATCGTCGCGGCGTCCGTGCGCATCGGACGGTGGGCCTGGCTGACCCGCACCCTCGACCGGCTGGCCGACACCAGTGCCCAGATCCGCATCCGGCTGGCGATGCTGCTGGTCGTCGGGTTCTCGGCGATGGCGCTCCACCTGGGCTTCGAGGCCATCCTCGGCGCCTTCGTCGCAGGTGCCGTCCTCCGGCTGGTCGACCCCCACGCCGAACGGTCCCACCCCCGGTTCCACATGAAGCTCGCCGGCCTCGGCTACGGATTCCTCGTTCCCGTGTTCTTCGTGACGAGCGGTATCCAGTTCAACCTCGGCGCCCTGTTCGAGGACGCCGGGACCATCCTCCGGGTGCCGATGTTCCTGGCCGCGCTGCTGCTGGTCCGCGGCCTTCCGGCACTGCTGTACCGCGCAGCCGGACTCTCCTGGCCGGAAGTCGCGGCCGGCGCTCTGCTCCAGGCCACATCACTGCCAGTCATAGTGGCCGCAGCGACCATCGGCCTGAAACTGGACGCCATACGGCCCGAGAACGCGTCCGCGCTGGTCGCCGCCGGGCTGCTCTCCGTGGTCATCTTCCCCCTGATCGCGCTGCCCCTTCTCCACCGCTCCCAGCAGCACCCGGCAGCGGATGGCCGGACACAGTCGGGTACCGGACACACACGATCTGCCGCTCGCACATGACACCGTGACACTGAGCTTGACTCTGTCGGGGATCTTGGAGTTTTCCCGGTGCGGCAGCGTGATCAGCGGGCATGCTCGGGGCTGTTTCGAAGGCCGGCGCAGTTGTCGAGGTGTCCGTTGTCCTTCCGTCCCCGTTCCGGTGAGCAGGTCCCGTCTTTGACTGCGCAGGTCGCGCGGGCGAGCAACCCTGGCGGTACGGCGGCGATGTGGGGGAGAGACCGGTTGGACGGGTTGTGGTGCGACGAGGACTTCGCCGACTGGTACCCGCGCGACGGGCGCCCCAGCATCTCGCCCGCCCAGTTGGCCACCGGCCCAGACCTCGCGGTGTCCGGCCTCGGGCGTACCCGGCTCGCCAATTCCGTGCACGATGCGGGATGGTCGGCGTTCGTCGGCATGCTGGAGTCAGGGCTCGAGCGTTCTCGGGTGACGAGACGTCATGGTTGTAATAGAGTAGGCGTGTTGTCGGTTTCGCGGCGTTGGTGAAACGAGACGCGGCCTCGGATGATCAAGGCGTCTGAAGCCGTTGATCACAACCGAAGCCGCGTCCGTATCCCATCCTCCCTGATCTCCACCGTCACTCGCCACCACGACCGCCTGCCGGACACCTCCGACCAGGACGCTGACCATCTCGTCGGCCTGGCCGATGTCCTGGATCGATTGCCCGACCCGCGCCGGGTCCGCGGCCGCCGCTACCGGCTCGGAGCCCTGCTGGTGCTGTGCACCACGGCCGTGCTGGCCGGGGCCTCGACCTGGGCCGGCATCATCCGCTTCGCCGCCGGACTCGACCCGGCCCTGCGCGAGCGGATCGGCCTGAGCCGGGGCATCCCGCGCACCTGCACGCTGGCCCGCCTGCTCGCCCGCCTCGACGGCGACGCCCTCGACCAGGCCCTGGGCGCCTGGGTACAGCTACAGCACTGCGACCCTCTCAGTGCCCCAGCTCCGGAAGACGGCCTGGTCAAGCTGGGAGCCGTCGCGGTCGACGGCAAGACCGCGCGCGGCTCGCGCACCGGCGACCGCCGCGCGGTCCACCTGCTCGCCGCCTGCCTCCACGGCACCCGCACCGTCATCGCCCAGCGCCAGGTCGACTCCAAGAGCAACGAGATCTCCGCGTTCCGTCCCCTGCTCGAACCTGTGGACCTGACCGGCAAGGTCGTCACCTTCGACGCCCTGCTCACCCAGCACGACCACGCCCGCTTCCTCGTCGAGGAGAAGAGCGCCCACTACATCGCCCTGATCAAGGGCAACCACCCCACCCTGCACGTCCATCTCAAGCAACTGCCCTGGCACGAGATCCCGCTGATGGACAAGACCCGCGCCACCGCGCACGGCCGCGACGAGATCCGCCGTCTCAAGGCGGCCACCGTCCCCGGCCTGCCCTTCCCCCACGCCGACCAGGCCCTGCAGATCGTGCGCCGCCGCCGCGTCCTGGCCACCGGCAAACTCACCCTCGAACGGGTCTACGCACTCACTGATCTGACGATGCACCAGGTCACCGCTGCCCAGCTCGGCGAGCACATCCGCGAGCACTGGGGCGTGGAAGCCCTGCACCACCTGCGCGACGTGACCCTGCACGAAGACGCCTCCAAGATCCACACCGGCAACGCCCCACGCGCCATGGCCAGCCTGCGCAACACCGCCCTCGCCCTCGCCGAACTCGCCGGCTGGCGCAACCACGCCGCCGCAGTCGATCACTACCGGTCACATCCCGACCACGCACTCGACCTGATCAAGCCCGCACCGTGAGAAAGCTCGCGCCCTGTCGACGAGGTGCTGCATCTGTGGCCCGGTGAGCCCGGTCCAGGCGCGGAGTTCAACGCTCGTGCAGCGGGCCAGAGTCAGGCGCATAAGGGCACCTTAGAAGCCGTATCTCAACCGACCATGGAACGTGCCGGTCGAACAGGTTTCCCGTCGGGGTGATCTTCCCGTTGTGTGCGCATGAGAGCAGGGCCTCTCGGTAGCTCGGGGATGCGAATCGAACCGAGCAATGCCGGGAGGCCCTGGTGTCGTTGTTGTACGCGTCCGAGTCCGTCCAGTTCAACTCGGCCGCTCCATCGTGTGATTGCCTCGCGCATGTGTACGGCAACGCGGCTGATCATCCAGATCGGGTGCGCCGGTATCCGTCGGACATGACGGACGCAGAGTGGGCGGCCATCCGGCCGTTGCTGCCGGTGCCTGCCTGGCTCCAGGGGCGGGGCGGGCAGCCCGAGGGCTATTGCCACCGCCAGATGCTGGACGCGATCCGCTACCTGGTCGCGGGCGGGATCTCGTGGCGGGCGATGCCCGCGGACTTCCCCGATTGGGGCCGGGTGTATGCCTTCTTCCGCCGCTGGCGCGAGCACGGGCTGATCGGCGAGTTCCACGACCGACTGCGCGGAAAGGTCCGTGAACGCGAAGGCCGTGAGGCTGAGCCCACGGCAGGGGTCATCGACGCGCAGTCGGTGCGGGCCGCCGCGACGGTGCCGGCCGCCTCACGCGGCTACGACGGCGTGGACCTGGTCCGCCGCCGAGACGCCTCGTCTCCTGGTGGGTGGGCATACGAGGCGCACCTGATGGTCCTCACCAGCGGATACGCGTCCCCGGCTACCCGGGCCCGGCGGGCTGCCGCAGCCGACCTGAACCGGGTCGGTGGGATCGACGGCAACGTCTCCAACCTGTCCGTCGTCTCCTTCCCAGACACCTTCGACCCCGCAGACGGACAGGTGCACTCGACCAGGGTCGAGCTCACCGACGCCGAGAGGGCCGCACTCGAAAAGGCCCGCCGCAAGGAACGGGGCCGCAAACGTGCCCTCGACCGGTCCCGCCGCGCCACCAACCCAGGCCAGTACGCGCCGTCGAAACGCCGGCAGGCCCGAGCCGCACGACGCAAGACCGCCGGACTCCCGGAACGGCACGTTCACGTTCCGGGCGGCGCGCGGGCGGCGAACAAGGCCGGAGTACCCAAACAGGCAAACCGCAGGGACACCCTCTCGGCCGGCTACCGCCTTGACCGGGCCAGGCTCGCCGAGGCCACCACCGCCGCAGCGAAAGACCACCGCGCACGGCGAATCGCTGAGCGGATCGTTGCCGATCATGGCGCCAACCTGACCGTCGAGGACTGCGACATCCGCACCTGGTACCGGCTGTGGGGCCGCGCCCTGCAAGCCACCACACCTGGCCGGCTCATCGCCGCGATCGGCAAAGAATGCGAGAAGACCAGCGGCCGCCTGCTGCGCGCGTCGACCTTCACCACGAAGCTGTCCCAGACCTGCCTGTGCGGCGACCAGGTGCGGAAAAGCCTCGCCGACCGGGTCCACACCTGCACCTCCTGCGGCCTGGTCGCCGACCGCGACATGGTCTCCGCCGCACTCGCCGCGCACGTCCGGCTCACCGATCCAGACGATCCCAGCACGGCGGGCCTGGACACCGTCCAGGCCCGCACCACACAGATCTTGTTCTCACCAGGGCTGCAAGAAGCCCTGTCGAGTCAACCGCAGCGCGGTGGCCGCCCCAGCAGGGGCCGCACCCACGCGGCAGCCCACGGTCCGGGAATCCCCGGCCGGCAGGCCTCTGCTCGACGAAACACCCCCGACCGGCACCGGCCCACCCCGAATGAGACCCGACCCGCGAACCAGCGGCACAAGGACCACGTCGGAACAGCCGCCCACACAGGAAACACCGCAGCCCGCGGCGGTATCCCTGCGCGGGAACTGATCGGGTGGCATCCCAATACGGGATGACTCTTAGTGTGACTCCATGTCCGAACCCATACACCTGCGTCCCGTCCTCGACCGCGATCTCAGCCTGCTGGAGCGCCTGTACGAGGACCCGGCGGAGGCCGGGGAACTCGGCTTCTTCGGCCACCGGAACCCCGGTCAGCTGCGCCGGAAGTGGGCCGAGGGCTTCATCTCAGCCCAGGGTGGACGGCTGGCCGTCGCCGCGGGCGACGATCGCTTCGTCGGCGAGGTGCAGTGGCACCAGGTCCTGCAGGGCCCGGCCTCGCCCTGCTGGAACATCGGTATCGCGTTGCTGACGGCCGAACGCGGCAAGGGCTTCGGCACGCTCGCTCAGCGCCGGCTCGCCGAGTACTTGTTCTCGCACACTCAGGTCAACCGGGTCGAGGCGAGCACCGAGATCGTCAATGTCGCCGAGCAGCGGTCGCTGGAGTCGGCCGGCTTCACCCGGGAGGGCGTGCTGCGCGGAGCCTGCTTCCGAGGCGGCGCCTGGCGCGACATGGTCATCTACTCCGTGCTGCGCGGTGAGCTCGCCGGCCAGGAGTGACGCCTGCGGCACGAGCCGGGGCTGCGGTGGAACGGCCTGGCCGGGCACCCGGCGAGCCCGAAGGAGGCGGACCTGCTCTCAGCTCGCCGGCACGGGGAAGAGCATGCAGCTGCTGGTGGCGTGGCCGAGCAGACGCTCCTCGGAGTCGAGCAGCTGGGCCTGCGCCAGCGCGGTGCGGCGGCCCTGGTTGAGGACGGTGCCGACGGCGCGGACCTTCCCGGTGTCGACGGTGATCGGGCGGAGGAACTTCAGGGTGAGGTCGAGCGAGGTGTATCCCATGCCCGCCGGGAGGACGGACTGCACGGCACAGCCGGCGGCGGAGTCGAGCAGGGTGGCGTAGACGCCGCCGTGAACGCTGCCGATGGGGTTGTAGTGCTCCTCCCCCGGTTCCAGGACGAAGACGACGCGGCCGAACTCGACCTCCTCCAGGGCGAATCCGAGGGTCGCGGCGATGGGCGCGGCGGGCAGACGACCACTCAGCACGCTGCGCAGGAAGTCGAGCCCGCTCTGCTGCCCGACGGCGGCTGCGGAGACCCTCGGGTCCTCCCACTCGAACGTGCGCGACCTGGTCATTGACGTCTCTTCCTCTGCTGACTGCACCATTTGAAGCTAGCCAGTCGCACCTCTGGCTGTCAATGCCGAAGCCAGCCTAGGATGTCGGTATGACCTGGCTCGAGACCAGCCCCGAGAACTGCACCGTGCAGCGCACCCTCGACCTGATCGGCGAGAAGTGGTCCCTGCTGGTGGTGCGCGACGCGATGAACGGCGTACGGCGCTTCGACGACTTCCGCCGGCACGTGGGACTGTCCGAGGCGGTACTGGCGGACCGGCTGCGCAAGCTCGTAGCCGCCGGGATCCTGGACACCGTCCCCTACCGCGAGCCGGGCCGGCGCACCCGCCACGAGTACCGGCTCACCCGCAAGGGCTGGGATCTGTGGCCCGTGATGCTCGCCCTCAAGCAGTGGGGGGACCACTACACCGCGGACCCGGAGGGACCACCCCTGGAGGTTCGCCATCGCGACTGCGGCCGGCCGCTGGAGATCGCCGTCGTCTGCGCCGACGAGCACGGGCCTCTCACGCCGTGGCAGGCCTACACGAAGCCCGGCGCCTCCGCACACGCCCTGACCTGATCGCGCGCCGGACGGAGCGGCCCGCCGGCGCCCGGCCGAGCAGGCCCGGCCACCCGGTGCCGGCCGGGCCACAGCCCGCCCCGCCGCAGGAGACACGGAACGGTAACGAAGCCGTGATCAGGCGTAGTTGAGTCGTTGCGCACCGTAGCATCCTCTGCCCCGGGTGTTCGTGGTCGAATGCCCGGTGGGGGAGGAAAACATCGTGATATTCCTGTCCGGGGGGCATACGTGTGCGCGGCGGACGCGCATCGTGATGGGGACCGGAACGAGCATGGGGATGCTGGCCGTGCTGCTGAGCGGCTGCTCGGGTGGCGGCGGAGGGCAGGTCGAGTCCGCGCGTTCCGTGCCGGCGTCCGTGTCCGCCTCCGCGCCGACCAGCACGCCGCCGCCCGTCACCGAGTCCAGCGCAGTGGCCACGGCGACCACCGCGGTCGAGACCGAGGTCTCATCACCACCGCCTTCCTCGGCCGACACGCCGGTCAGCGAGCCGACGGGGGCCGCCGCGCTGTGGGGGCGGGAGTACAGCGGCAGGGCTGACGTCTCGGTCGATGTGTACGACTACTGCGGCAGCGGCGGGTCCAGGCGACTGGCGGACAGCAAGACGTATTCCATGAACGCCACACTGAACCTGGCTCGTCCCCGCACGGGCGGAGGTGAGACGGAGGACAACCCGTTCTCCCTGCTGCTCGCGGTCGGGCAGCCGTCCGAGGCGGGCGCGGTGTCGTTCTGGTCGTCCGCGGTCAGCACCGTCTCGAGCCAGGACCTGGCGGGCAACCCTCGCGACCCGAACCTGCTGCTGACGTACTGGCATCTGGAGTGGACCGACGGCGAACTGAGCGGACGGCTCACCGATCCGCACACCGAACAGGCCGTCACTCTCAATCTGGTCAACTGGCCCAGCCTGATCGTCGCCTGCCGTCCTGACCTCGGCGCCCTGCCTGGCGGATACCCGCACGCAGTCGCTGCGGGCACGACACTTCGCGGGAAACTCGACGGCGACAGCGCGTCCCTGACCGCGCAGGGCGGTTCCGGCGACAGCCTGTTGAAGTTCCGCTTCGACTTCACCGGGACCTCCTCGTGATCCCCCGCGCGGATCCGTCGGCGCGAGCGACAGGAGGCGTGGGGCGCGATGGCCGGTGACGACCTCGACCGGTGGGGCGTGCGCATCGCGCGATGGGCGGCGCCTTCGGAAGCGGTGCTCGCCCCGCAGGTCACCCGCGCCTACGCGGCCGGTGGGACGGTACGCCGGGAGCTGTTCCGCACCGGAGGACTCGCGCCCGGCGGGTTCGGCGGGGGGATCACCACCCTGCTGCCCGAAGTGCTGGACGCGCTGGCGTACGCGGCCGACGCCCTCAAAGCCGCCTTGGGCAGCCAGCAGTTCGCCAACGCCGTCTCCACGGCAGCGCTGGTGGTGAGTTTGCGGACCGGGCGCTCCGATCCGCAGACCCCGGCCCCTTCTTCGAGCGGGTCTGCGGCCGACGGTCGCGGACCCGGTGCGGGCGGAGCACGACGCGAGGGCGGGCCGTCCGCCGGTGCCAGGCACGACGAGGAGCAGAACGAGACCCGGCGGCCCGACCAGGCACCGGCTCAGCCCTCCGCCGAGGCCGTGCGGGCCGCATTACGCCTGTACGACCGACTGCGCGCCCGGGGAGTCGACCCGGCCACGGCCGAGGAACTCGCGGCCGGGCTCACCGCCCGGCTGCTCACCTCCGATGACCACGGCGGCGTCGCGTCCTTCCTTGACTCCCTGGTCGCGAACGAGCCGCCCGAGCCGACCGTACCCGGGCCCCGACGCCCCCGGATGCCCCTGCGCCGGCTCGCCGGGAGGCTGGCCGCCGTCCTGCTCCGCCGGGAGAGCGCGTCCGGCGCCGACCCGGTGGGATCCGCGACGCCGCCGGACGAGACGGACGGCACATGAGCCCGGCGGCCTCCGCCCGGCCGCCACACCCGGGTACCGCCACGGGGCCCGCCCGGCTCTGGGGACCGCCCCCCCTGGCTGTGGTTGACCCTGGGGTTGCTCGCCACACAGCTGCCGGTCCTGTTCGGCGGGCTGGCCTGGACGGCTTCCTGGACGTTGGTCGAACACCGCCCGACCTCCGATCTGCTGACGACTCTCGCGCTGACCCTCGTACAGGCGCTGCCCCTGCTCTTCCTGCTGGCGGGAGCGCTCTCGCTGGTGCCGCCCCGGGCGCGGACCCGGTGGGTGGAGCAGCGGTACGGGCTGGGGCCGCCCGAGCTCCCGGACACGGCCCCCTCGTCGGCGCTCGACCGGCGCGCACCCGTGGAGGACAGCCTGCCGGACGTCCATGACCAGATGCGGCGCTTCCTCGCCGAGCAGGCGCCGGGCACCGAGCTGCGTGTCAGCAGCCGCCGGGACCTCCTCGCGTGTGTCTATCCCGGTGGCCGGCGGACCGCACGGATCGGAGTCTTCAGCCCTCTGGTCCACCTGTGGGTGCAGGACCGGCAAGCAGCCGAGGCCGTACTGCTGCACGAGGTCGGTCACCTCCGGTACGGCGAGCAGCATGTCGCCGGGCTCGGCAGTCCGTTCACCGGTCTGGTCCGGGCATGGCCGTATGTCTTCGCCGTGTTCGGACTGCTGCCGGTGGCGCTGCTGTTCGCCTCCGGGAACGTGGCCGCGCCCTTGATGCCGGCTCAGATCGTCCTGGTGGTCCTGAGCGTGGTCAAGGTACTGCTGATCGTGGTCGGCGCCCTGTGGACGGCGGAACTGGCCGCCGACCGCCACGCCGCCCGGACCGCCGGACAGCGCATGCACCTGCGGGCGCTGAACGCCCTGGACCGGCGCGCCGGGGGTGGTCTGGCCCGGCTGTACCACCCGCCCGTCGGGGTGCGCCGCTGGTTCGCATCCCGCACCGAACGGCCGTCGGCCCAGCTCCTGTTGGTGCTCCTGTGGCCCGCGGCAGTGCTGGCCGGAGACCTGCTGGACCTGTTCGGTGCCGTTACGGCCTACCGGCTGCTGGGCGGCTCCTACCGCGCCGAGGCCACCCGAAAGGCCGTGTCGCTCGCCCGTGAACAGCTCATAGCGGGACCGGTGTGGTGGGCGATGCTGGCCACCATCGCACTGTGGCCGCTGATCGCCGGCGCGTGGTCCCGGCTGTGGGGATGGCGCGGGCAGCCGTCCGACGCCTTCTCTCGCGCCGCCTATGCGGCCTCGGCTCTGCTCCCCTTGCTGGCGCTGGCTGTGGGACTTCTTCCGGTCGGGCCGACTGCCGGTGGGTCCTCCCAGCAGGCCGGAGACCAGGGCCCGGGGGTCGCTGCCACCCCTCCGGCCGGGGCGACCGCCTTGCCGACACCCTGCCCCAGCCGTTCGCGGCCCCCGCGTCCTGCCCGCCCCGAAGGGATTCCGTCCTTCTCGGACGCTCGGTTGTCCAAGGACGACGGCACCGCCCGGCCGACCCCTGACCGGACGTGGTCGTTCCGCACGCTCCGGGTCATCTCCGTGCAACCGCTGTCCGGATCACTCACCCAGGCTCAGGACGTGGCGGACCGCCTCGCACATGTCCGCTGGACGCTCACCACCGATGGCACGCTCACCGCGGACGACGCGGACCTCCCCCCGCTGCGCACCACCGCCGTCCACGGCGACACGCGTCTGCTGAGCGGCGAGCGCAGCCGCACCACGGATGTCAGCGTCACCACCGTCTGGATGGATGCCCGTCTGGTGCGCCCGCCTACGGGTCACACCATGCGACTGGACCTGATCCGTACGGCGACCGGAGTCACCCACGCCGTTGTCGCCTGCCGGGCGTTCGACTCGACGGTCACCACCGCCGCTCGCCTCGCACTCCAACTCGCGGCGCGGTGACCGCTTCACGGCCCCTTGGGCATTCCGTTCGGTGTGTCTGCGCACACCTCCACGAGGACCTGGTTCGTCCCGAAGACCGGAGGCCGTCCCGGCACAGGCCCCTGAGCGGATGACGACTTGCTCACACGTGTTTCCCGGTCACCTCCGGCCGACACCGGGAATTTCCCAGACGGCCATGGGCGACGGCAAATTGCGTCTCTATTCAGACATGCACAGCCGGCCCGAGCCCATTCGCTCAGTCACGTGTGTTTCGGCAATGTGAGACGGGCGTGAACGGCGCCGTGCCCGAATCGGATTGCGTCGATTTCTGCCACCGGATCAGCCCTCCGCGATTGACCGAAACGATGCGCACTAACGGCGTGCGACTGGTTCAACGTTGACCAGCGAGTAATAACGGGACTATAAACCGGTTCCAGCAAGTGCTATGAATCGGCGTTCCCAGGTGTCCCCTGTCCGGGTAGAAGCCGACGCACCGTTTTGCTGTCCTGAACCCCCCACCATGCAGTTCCCGTTGATGCGGAGAACCATGACGTCTGCTGTGCGCTCCAAGGACATGATCATCGGCATCACCCCGTTCGGTGACCCCGACGCACGACTGGCATCGGCCGTCAGTCGCGCCGGCGGGCTCGGCGTACTCGACCTGGGAGACGGCGACCGAAGATCCCGCGAAGCCCTCGCGCGGCTTCACCGGCTGGCACCGGGACCGTTCGGGATACGCGTCGGCCCGCGCTGCCGCCTGGTCCCCGCGGACCTCGTACGGGAGACGGACGGCGACGAGGGTCCTGGGACGGTGGTCCTCGCCGCGGACGCGCCCTGGCAGATCGGTGATGTGGCCGCTCGCCATCGCGTCCTGGTGGAGGTCACCGACCTCCACCAGGCACGGGAGGCGGTCCGCGCCGGGGCGCACGGGCTGATCGCCCGGGGCAGCGAGTGCGGCGGCCGAATCGGGGAGTTGAGCACCTTCGTCCTGCTGCAGCAACTGCTCGCCGCATCCGGTGTGGAGCTCCCGGTGTGGGCCTGCGGCGGCATCGGACCCCGGACGGCCGCCGCGGCCGTGGCGGGCGGCGCGGCAGGCGTCGTCCTCGACAGCCAGCTCGCACTGCTCGCCGAGTCGGCACTGCCCGAGGCGGTCGCCGCGGCCCTGCGGCCCCTGGACGGTTCGGAGACCGTCGTCCTGGCCGGCCACCGAGTCCTGCTCCGCCGCGGCCGGGACACCCCCCAGGTGACGGACACCGAACCGGAAGCGGTGGCGGCCGGACTGGGCGCGCAGGATCCGGCCACCCAGCTGCTGCCGGTCGGTCAGGACGCTTTCTTCGCTGCCCGGTTCGCCGAACGCTGGGGGAACACCGCTCGGACGGTACGGGCCTTGGCGCAGGCCGTGCGGAACGCGTTACGGGATGACGCGCCCGCAAGGGCGCTGCTGCCGGGCTCCGCGATGAGCCGGGCGCTCGGCACACGGCTGCCGGTGGCGCAGGGGCCGATGACCCGGGTCAGCGACCAGGCCTCGTTCGCCGCCGCCGTCGCCGCGGACGGGGCCCTGCCGTTCCTGGCGCTCGCGCTCGCCGACAGCGAGCAGACCCGGGCCATGCTGACGAAGACCCGCAGCGCGGTGGCCGGGCGTCCCTGGGGGGTCGGCGTCCTCGGCTTCGCACCGGAGGACGTGCGCAACGCACAACTGGAGGCCGTGCGAGAGGTACGGCCCACGCACGCGATCATCGAGGGCGGACGCCCGTCGCAGGCCGAGGCGCTGGAGCGGGACGGGATCCGCACCTTCCTGCACGTACCCTCGCCCGGGCTGCTGCGGCAGTTCCTCCAGGCCGGCGCACGCCGGTTCGTGTTCGAGGGATCCGAGTGCGGCGGCCATGTCGGGCCGCGCGGCAGCTTCCCGCTGTGGGAGGCGCAACTCGCGGTCCTGGAGGACTTCCTGGACAGCGCGGAGGAGAACACCCCGCAGGACGTGCAGGTGTTCTTCGCCGGCGGCGTCCATGACGAGCGGTCGGCGGCGATGGTCGCCGCACTCACCGCTCCGCTGACCGCACGCGGAGCGGCCGTCGGCGTCCTCATGGGCACCGCCTACCTGTTCACCGAAGAGGCCGTGACGCGGGGCGCGATCCGGCCGCTGTTCCAGCGACAGGTGCTCGAAGCGCGGCGCACCGCGCTCCTGGAGACCGCGCCCGGCCACGCCACGCGCTGTGTACCGAGCCCGTTCACGTCCGACTACCGCGCGCTTGAGGCGCGGTTACGGACCGAGGGGGTGCCCGACCGGCAGATCTGGGAGCAGCTGGAAAGCCTCAATGTCGGGCGGCTGCGCATCGCCAGCAAGGGCGTCGAGCGGGACACGACCGGCCGGCTCGCGCCGGTCGACGAGGACCGCCAGCTCAGCGACGGCATGTTCATGGCCGGAGAGGTCGCCGTGCTGCGCGCGGAGACCACCACCGTCGGCGCCCTGCACCAGGCGGTCACCACGGGGGCGGTCACCTTCCTCACCGAGCGGACGGCGGCGTTACGCGGAGACCTCGGCACGGGTACGGACTCCCGGCGGGCGGCACCCGCGCCACTCGATGTCGCCGTCATCGGTATGGCCTGCATGTTCCCGCAGGCGCCCGACCTCGCCACCTTCTGGGCCAACGTCGTCTCGGGCCACGACGCCGTCGGCGAGGTCCCGCCGGAGCGCTGGGACCCGGCCGTGCACTACGAGGAAGGGGCCTCCGCCTCGAAGTGGGGCGGCTTTCTGCCCCCGATCCCCTTCGACCCCCTGCGTTACGGCATCCCGCCCACGTCGCTCGGCAGCGTCGAGCCGGTTCAGCTGCTGTCCCTGGAGGCCGCCCGGCGCGCTCTGGAAGACGCCGGATACGGTGACGACGGCCGCACCTTCGACCGTTCCCGCACCGCGGTGGTGTTCGGCGCCGAAGCGGGCAGCGACCTGTCCAACGCGGCGACACTGCGCGCCGTACTTCCGTCGTACTACGGGAAGGTACCGGAAGGCATCGAAGAGCAACTGCCCACGCTCACCGAGGACTCCTTCCCCGGCATGCTGGCCAACGTCATCTCCGGTCGCATCGCCAACCGGCTGGATCTCGGCGGCGCCAACTACACCGTGGACGCCGCCTGCGCCTCGTCGCTGGCCGCGGTCGACGTGGCCTGTAAGGAACTGGCCGGCGGCACCAGCGACGTGGTGCTGTGCGGCGGCGCGGATCTGCACAACGGCATCAACGACTACGTGCTGTTCTCCTCCGTGCACGCCCTCTCCCCCACCGGCCGCTCCCGCGCCTTCGACGGCTCGGCGGACGGCATAGCCCTGGGCGAGGGCGTCGCCTGCGTGGTCCTCAAGCGGCTCGCGGACGCCGAACGGGACGGCGACCGGATATACGGTGTCATCAAGGGGGTCGGCAGCTCCAGTGACGGCCGCTCGCTGGGACTGACCGCCCCGCGCCCCGAGGGCCAGCGGTCCGCGCTCGAGCGGGCCTACCGCAACGCGGGCCTGTCCCCGGCGGACGTCGGGCTGGTCGAGGCGCACGGCACGGGGACCGTGGTCGGCGACCGGACCGAACTGACCATCCTGAGCAAGGTGTTCGAGGCGGCCGGGGCGCGCCCGGGCGGCTGTGTGCTCGGCTCGGTCAAGTCGCAGATCGGGCACACCAAGTGCGCCGCCGGACTCGCCGGCCTGATCAAGACGGTGCTCGCGCTGCACACGGGGATCAGGCCGCCCACCCTGCACATCGAACGGCCCAACTCGGCGTGGGCGGCGGAGACCAGCCCCTTTGTCTTCCATGCGGAGGCACGCCCCTGGGCGGCACGGGCCGGTGAACGCTTCGCCGGGGTGAGCGCGTTCGGCTTCGGCGGGACCAACTTCCATGTGGTGCTGGGTGCCTACGGCGACGGCGTCCCCCCGACGCAGGCGCTTCACGCCTGGCCGGCGGAGCTCTTCGTCTTCCGGGGCAAGGACGCGGCGGCGGCCCACCGGGCCGTCGAGGAGGTGCTGTCCGCCGCGCAGGCCGACGGCCGTCCGTGGCGGCTGCGCGACCTGGCGCTCGGCGCGGCGCGGCGCTCCGACACGAGCCACGACCCCGTGCAGGTGGCGATCGTGGCGACGGACGTGGACGGGCTGATCGGGCAGTTGCGGCGGGCACTGGCCGGGGAGCACGATCCGGCGCACGGGATCCACCTCGCGACGGCGCAGGCCCCGGCTCCCGACAAGGTCGCCCTTCTCTTCCCCGGTCAGGGCAGTCAGCGCACCGGGATGCTCTCCGAGTTGTTCGTCGCCTTCCCCGATCTGCACGAGTATCTGGAGCTCGGGCGCGATGTCGCCGACACGCTGCACCCGCCGGCCGCCTTCGGCGACGCCGGGCGCGAGCGGCAGCAGGCCGCGCTCACCGACACCCGGGTCGCCCAGCCCGCGCTGGGCGTCGCCGGGCTCGCCGTACTCGCCCTTCTCGGCGCCGCGGGAGTACGGCCCGACATGGCGGCCGGACACAGTTACGGCGAGCTGGTCGCGCTGTGCGCGGCGGGCGCTCTCGACCCGCAGACGCTGCTGGAGCTCAGCGCCGAGCGGGCGGCGTCGATCCTCGCCGCGGCCGGGCAGGAGCCGGGGACCATGGCCGCGGTCACGGCCGGCGCCGAGGACGTCGTACGAGCCCTGCGTGCGGCGGGCGCACCCGCCTCGGTCGTCGTCGCCAACCGCAACGCGCCGGAGCAGACGGTGATCTCCGGTCCGGTCGCCGACGTCGCCGACGCCGTACGGAGGCTGCACGAAGCCGGGTACGGCGCGAAGCGCATCCCGGTGGCCTGCGCCTTCCACAGTCCGCTGGTGGCGGGCGCCGGTGACCGGTTCGCGAAGGCGCTCGCCGCCCGCCCGGTGCGTCCGCCCGAGTTCCCTGTGTGGGCCAATCGCACGGCCGCCCCGTACGCCGCCGACGCGGATGCGGTACGGGCCGAACTGGCCGCGCAGATCGGCGCCCCGGTCGGATTCGTCGAACAGATCGAGGCGATGCACGAAGCGGGCGCGCGCCTGTTCGTCGAAGCCGGTCCCGGTTCCGTCCTGACGCGGCTGGTCGGGCGGATCCTCGGGGACCGGCCGCACCGGGCCGTCGCGTGCGAGCCGCGCCCGGACCAGGGCCTGCGGGGCTGGCTGGACGCTCTCGCCCAACTCGCCGTCGCCGGGGCGCCCGTGCGCACCGAGTGGCTGCTGCGCGGACGGGACGCGGTGGACGCGGTACGGACCCCGGCGCCGAAACGGCCCGGCTGGACGGTCGACGGGCAGCTGGTCCGCACCGCCACCGGAGAGTTCCTGCCCGGTGCACTCGCACCGGCCCGACGAGTCGTGGAGACGACTGTGACGACGAACCCCCCACCCGGCGTCGCGTCCGACCGGGACGCGCTCATCGCCGAATTCCTGCGCACCAGCCGGGAGATGGTCGCCGCCCAGCGCGATGTCCTGCTGACCTATTTCGGCGCGGCCCCCGGCGAGCACATCACAGCGCCTGCCCCGGTGGCATCACCGGCACCGGCGCTGCACACCGCACTCCCGCAACCGGTGCCGGTGCCAGAGCCGGAGACGGCGCCCGTCGCGGCGGGGACCGGCGAGCACGACGTACACCAGCTGGTGCTCGAGATCATCAGCGAGCGCACCGGCTATCCGGTGGACATGATCGAGCCCGACCTCGACCTGGAGGCGGACCTCAGCATCGACTCGATCAAGCGGGCCGAGATCGCCGGTGAACTGGCCAAACGCCTCGGTGCCGGCGCCGGCACGGATCTCGCCGTCCTGGGCGACGCCGAGTTGGAGCAGCTGACGAAGGCACGGACGGCCGCCGCGGTGACCGACTGGCTCACGGCACGGCTCACCGGACCGGAGCCGGACCCCAGCGCGCCGCAGGCCGCGGTGGCCGCCACGGAGCCTGCGCGGGTGACGCCCGGCGAGGCGACGGAGGTGACCGGTGAGGCCCCCAAGCGGTTCGTCCTGCGACCGGTACCGCTCGCGCAGCACGACGGTACGGCCGATCCTTCCTCGGTGCTGTCCGGGACCCGGTGGGTCGTCCTCGGTGACGGCGCCGAGGTCGGAGCCCGGTTCGCGCCGCACGGAGCAGACGTGGTCGTTCTCGACCGGGAGCATCTGCTCACGGAGGCGGACGGCGCCGTGGACGGTGTGCTGTACCTCGGGGCGCTCGCGGCCGGGACGCCGGTGCTGCCCGATGCGTTCCCGGTCCTGAAGGCCGCGCTGGCCCGTGGCCCCCGCTGGCTGCTGGCCGTACGGCCCGCCGATGGCGTGGCGCCTCACCCGGCCTCTGCCGGACTGCACGGCCTGTTCCACACCGTGGCCCGCGAATACCCGCAGACGGTGGCCAGGGTCGTCGACCTGGCCGACATCTCACCGGCAACCGTCGCCGACGCCCTCCTCACCGAACTGCTCGCACCCGACCGCGCCCCGGTCGTGCTGCGGACCGCGAACGGCCGCCATGGGCTGGAACTGACCCCGAGGCCACTCGGGCGGCTGGCCGCCTCGGGCGCCGGACCGGCCGGCGACGCGGCCGCCGAGGCCGCCGCGCTCGGTCTTGACCGGGACTCGGTGGTCGTACTGGCCGGCGGGGCGCGCGGCATCACCGCCCGGTTCGCCGCGGCACTCGCCGGCGCCTCCCGGTGCCGCATCGAGTTGCTCGGCAGAACCGCCGCACCCGACGGGCCCGAGGACTCGCGGACGGCCGGCGCCCGCACCGCGGCCGAGCTGCGGGCCGTACTGGCCGCGCAGGGCGGGCTGAAGCCCGCGGAGATCAACCGCGCCGCCGAACTCCTGCTCGCCCAGCGGGAGATCACCGCGACCCTGGACGAACTCACCGCGCTCGGCAGCCGGGTCCGGTACCGTTCCGTCGACGTCCGGGAGCCGGAGGCGGTGCTCCAGGCGGTGAAGGAGATCCACGCCGAGCACGGCCGGCTCGACGGCGTCGTCTACGGAGTCGGCGTGATCGAGGACCGGCTGATCGCCGAGAAGACCCCGGAGTCCTTCCAGCGTGTGTACGGCACCAAGGCCACGGGCGCCGACGCCTTGCTCACGGCGCTGGAGGAACTGCCCGAGGGGCCCGCGTTCACCGTGCTGTTCGGCAGCATCGCCGCGGTCCTCGGCAACCGGGGCCAGGCGGACTACGCGGCCGCCAACGACGCCCTCGAGACGCTCGGCGCCGCCTGGTCGGCCCGCACCGGCCACCGCGCGCTGACCGTGCACTGGGGCCCCTGGGCACCCAGCGGCGATCACACCGGCATGGTCGGCCCGGAGCTGGCCCGCGAGTACGCCCGGCGCGGTATCGCGCTGATCGATCCCGAGGAGGGCACCGCGGCGCTGCTGCGGGAGCTCGCCTGGGGCGACGAGACGGCCACGGGCGTCGTCTACACCTCCTCGGGCTGGTGACGGCCGTCGTGAGCAGCCGTCAAGTACCCGTCGCCATCGTCGGGATGGCGGTCCTGCTGCCGGGCGCCGGGGACCTGGACGCCTACTGGCACAACCTGCGGGACGGTGTCGACGCGATCGGCGACGTTCCCGGGGGCCGCTGGGACGCCGAGCACTACCATCCTAGCGCCGCCTCCGGACCGGCCGCCGCGGACCGGGTGTACTGCCGGCGGGGCGGCTTCGTGGACGAGCTGGCCGAGGTGGAGGTGACCCGGTTCGGGATCATGCCGAAGTCTGTGGCCGGCACCGAACCCGACCAGCTGATCGCGCTGCACGTGGCCGCCGCCGCCCTCGTCGACGCGGGCGGCACGGAGCGGCTGCCCGACCGTGAGCGTGTCGGCGTCGTGCTCGGCCGGGGCGGCTATCTCACCCCAGGTCTGGTACGGCTCGACCAGCGCGTCCGCACGGCCGGACAACTGGTACGCACTCTGGGCGAGTTGCTGCCGGACCTGACCACGAGGCAACTCGGCCGGGTCAGGGAGGCGTTCACCGACCGGCTGGGAACGGACAGCCCCGAGGCGGCCATCGGCCTGGTGCCCAACCTCGCCGCCTCCCGGATCGCGAACCGGCTCGATCTGCGGGGCCCCGCCTACACCGTGGACGCGGCGTGCGCCTCGTCCCTCGTCGCCGTCGACCAGGCGGTGGCCGAACTCGCCACGCGCCGCTGCGACCTGATGCTCGCGGGAGGCGTCCACCACTGCCACGACATCACCCTCTGGAGCGTCTTCTCCCAGCTGCGCGCCCTCTCCCCGAGTCAGCGCATCCGTCCCTTCCACCGGGACGCCGACGGCATCCTGATCGGTGAGGGCACGGGCGTGGTCGTCCTCAAGCGTCTCGCCGACGCCGAACACGACGGCGACCGGATCTACGCGGTCGTCCGCGGCACCGGAGTCGCGAGCGACGGCCGTACCGCGGGTCTCGTCACCCCCGATCCCGCCGGGCAGACCCGGGCCGTACGGCAGGCATGGCGGGCCGCGGGGCTCGATCCGGCCGAGCCCGGGTCGGTCGGCCTGCTGGAGGCGCACGGCACCGCGACCCCGGCCGGTGACGCTGCCGAACTGGCCACTGTGGCCGAAGTGTTCGGGCCGGCCGTCGGCGACCGGGCGGTGATCGGCTCGGTGAAGTCGATGATCGGGCACACGATGCCCGCCGCCGGGGTCGCCGGCCTGGTCAAGGCCGCTCTCGCCGTGCACCACGGCATGCTGCTGCCCACGCTCCACTGCGACGAGCCCAACCCCCTGCTCGCCGGGACGAGGTTCCGCACACTGACGCAGGCGGCCCCCTGGGCAACCACGCCCGACCGGCCGCTACGGCGTGCAGCCGTGAACGCGTTCGGATTCGGCGGGATCAACGCCCACCTGGTGCTCGAGGAGGCCCCGGGCACCCGCCTGCCCCCGGTCCGCACGGCAGCGTCCCCGAACCCGCCCGCGCAGAAGGCTCTCCGTACAACCGACTCGACTGCTCCGGCAGCACAGCTTGTTCTCGGCGCGACCGACTCCATGAGCTCGGCCGTTCAGGTGACCGAGGCCGAGCGGGTCCTGCTGCTCGCCGCCGACGGT
Organism: Streptomyces sp. CA-106110; assembly: GCF_050936285.1. Lineage (NCBI taxonomy): Bacteria > Bacillati > Actinomycetota > Actinomycetes > Kitasatosporales > Streptomycetaceae > Streptomyces > Streptomyces sp. CA-106110. The sequence continues at coordinate 1,141,995 of NZ_JBNJNB010000001.1, forward strand.
CCCGAACACCTCGCCGCCCTGGTGGACAGTGACGACACCTCGGTGCTCGCCGCGGGTCTCGACCCCACGCGCCCGCGCCCGGACGCGGGCCCGGCCCGCCTCGGCATCGTCGAGCCCACCCCCAAGCGGCTCGCGCTGGCCCGCCGGGCAGTCGCCAAGGGCAGGGCGTGGCACGGCCGCAGCGACGTCTGGTTCCGGCCCGGCCCCCTGCTCGGCCAGGGCCTCGGAAAGCTGGCCTTCGTATTTCCCGGTCTGGAGGGCGACTTCACCCCGCGGGTCGACGATGTGGCGAGCCACTTCGCGCTCCCCCGAATCGCCGACACACACGACCCCGTCGGCGACGTCGGCCGCCACGGGTTCCGTGTCGTCGCCGTGGGCCGTCTCCTCGACGCCGCGCTGCGCCGTACGGGCGTCGTACCGGACGCGGTGGCCGGCCACAGCGTCGGCGAGTGGACGGCGATGACGGCGGCCGGGCTGTACTCCGGTGACGAGGTCGACGCCTTCATGGCCGCGTTCGACCCGGACACGGTGACCGTGCCGGGCCTGGCTTTCGGCGCGGTCGGGGCGCCCGCCGAGCGCGTGCTCGCCGCTCTCGACGAGCAGCGGTGGGCCGGGACAGGGCTTGTGCTCTCCCACGACAACGCACCGGGCCAGTCGATGGTCTGTGGGCCCGACGCGGCGGTCCAGGAGTTCGTCGGCTCCTTCCGTGCCCAGGGTGTGCTCAGCCAGGTGCTGCCGTTCCGGTCCGGCTTCCACACACCGATGCTGGAGCCCTACCTCTGGCCGATCAAGGAGGCGGTAGACCGCTTCAGGCTGCGCCGGCCGGACATCCCGGTGTGGTCGGGAACGACGGCCGCGCCCTTCCCCGAGGGCGAGGACGAGGTACGCGCCCTGTTCATCAGGCACCTCCTGGAACCCGTCCGCTTCCGTCAGCTCGTGGAAGGCCTCTACGCGGCGGGCCACCGGGCCTACGTCCAGGTCGGCCCGGGACAGCTCGGCTCGCTCGTCGGCGACACACTGAACGGCCGCGACCATCTGGTCGTGCCCGCCAACTCGGCGCACCGCACAGGCCTCGCCCAGCTGCGCAGAGTGGCGACCGCGCTGTGGACGGCGGGGGCGGCGGTGGCGCCCGCATTGCCGCCAAGCGCACAGGCTGCCCGTCCGGGCGGCCCCGCCGCCGCGGAGGAACCGGCTCACCCCGCCCACACCGTTCACGACCCAGGGGCGGCCGACGCTACCTCCCGGCCTCGACGACAACCGGTGCGGCTCGACCTGAGCGGTGCGCTGGTGTCCCTCGCGCCGGAGGCCCTCGCACAACTGCGGGCCGAACTGGGAGCACGACCGCGCACCGCACCGGCGGGCGCCATGGGCCGGTCGCCTCTGGAGACGCTCGCCGGGCACTTCCCGGCGGCCGCCGAGCTGAGCGCCCTCATGCAGGACACTGCGGACACGGCAGCCGCGCTGATGGCCGCACGGGGCCACCGACCGTCCCGGACCACGACCCTGGCCCCTGCTCCGCGCACAGCTGCCGTCCCTGCCACCCCGGCTCCAGCCCCACCGGCTGTCCGCGTTCCCCTCGAACCCGGCGCCTGGCACAGCACCGTCCGCGTCTCCCCGCAGACCATGCCCTATCTGCTCGACCACTGCTTCTTCCCACAGCGACCGGGCTGGCCCGACGTGGCCGACCGCTGGCCGGTCGTCCCCGCGACCACGATCGTGCACCACATCATGGACGCGGCGACGCGGGCGGCCCCCGGATCGGTGCCGGTCGCCGTGTACGGGGCGCAGTTCCGGGAGTGGATCACCGCCACCCCTGCCGTGGACATCGCGGTCACCGTCGAGCCCGAAGGGCCGGGGCGCCTCGCCGTCTCGTTCGGCCCGCGCGCCCGCGCCTGCGTGGAGGTCGCCGCCGGCTACCCGGCCCAGACGCCCGCCCCCTGGCGGGCGGAGCCGGGCACCGAGCGCACCCCCGACCACACGGCCGCCGAACTCTACTCGGAACGCTGGATGTTCCATGGCCCGGCGTTCCAGGGCGTCACCGAGCTCACCGCGATCGGCGACCGGCGTGTACGCGGGGTCATCACCACTCCACCCGCGCCCGGCGCCCTGCTGGACAACGTCGGCCAGATCCTGGGCTACTGGATCATGGCGACCCGCACCGAGCGGACGGTCGTCTTCCCCGTGGGAATGCGGGAGATGCGGTTCCACGGACCTCATCCGCACCCTGGTACCGAGGTGGAGTGCCTGGTTCGGATCACCTCGCTCACCGACACGGTTCTCGAGGCCGACGTACAGCTGTCGGTCGACGGAACGGTGTGGGCGGAGTTGACCGGCTGGCAGGACCGCAGGTTCGACAACGATCCGAAGACCCGGCCCGTCGAGCGATTCCCGGAGCGCAACACACTGTCCGAGACGCGCCCGGGTGGCTGGTCGCTGCTCTACGAGCGGTGGCCGGACCTCGCCTCCCGAGAGCTGATCATGCGCAACTTCCTGGCCGGCACCGAGCGAACGCGGTACGCGGAGCACGCGCCGCGCGGGCGCCGGCAGTGGCTTCTGGGCCGGATCGCGGTGAAGGACGCCGTACGGCAGTGGCTGTGGGACCACGGCGAGGGTCCGGTGTTCCCGGCGGAGATCCGCGTGCACAACGACGAGGCGGGCCGCCCGTACGTCACCGGGGTGCACGGGCGGAATCTGCCCCCGCTGGACGTCTCCCTGGCCCACCGTGCCGAGGCGGCCGTGGCGATCGTCCGCCCGCACACGCCCCGGACCCGGCCGGGAATCGACATCGAAGAGGTCACGGACCGCACCCCCGAGGCGCTGGCCTCCGCACTCGGCGTGGACGAGGCACGGCTGCTGCGCGAGATGTGCGCGGCCACCGGGGATCCCGAGGCGCTGTGGTTCACCCGGTTCTGGACCGCGAAAGAAGCGGTCGCCAAGGCGGAGGGCACCGGATTCGGCGGTCGGCCCCGGGACTTCGCCGTGCTCGAGGCGACTCCGGCCGGCGACCGGCTGGTGGTCGCGGGCCGTCTGGAGCGCGCCTACGCGGTGCGCTGCGCGCCCGCCGCCAACCCGCCGGGGCTGCCGCGCCGGGACTACGTCGTGGCCTGGACGACGGGACACGCGCACGAGAAGGAGTACGACCGATGAACCCCACCCCCCACTCGACGGCCGCGACGACCGGAGGCACCGTGCAAGCCGACGAGCAGACGGTCCTCACGGACATCACGGGCATGCTGGCACGGCTCCTGGAGGACGAGTACGCACTCGACGACGTCCAGATCGGCATGCACACCACGTTCAACCGCGACCTGGAGCTGGAGAGCATCGACCTGGTCACCCTCGCCGGTCTCCTGGAAGAACGGTACGGACAGCAGGTCAACTTCGCCGAGTTCCTCGCCGGCATGGAGTTCGACGAGATCATCGAGCTCACCGTGGGCCGGCTGGTCGAGTACGTGGTGACCAGCCTGAAGGCCGTGGAGGCGAGCTGACGGATGGCGATCGTCGACACCGGTGACATCCGGTTGCATGTGCAGAGACTCGGCCCGAGGGTCGGCCGCCCGGCCGCCACGGCGGTGCTGGTCCACGGTCTGCTCACCGACAGCCTGGCCAGCTACTACTTCACCGTGGCCCCGGCGTTCGCGGCGGTCGGGTTCGACGTGGTCATGTACGACCTGAGGGGCCACGGCCGCAGTCAACGCCCGGCTGAGGGCTACACCCTGGACCACAACATCGACGACCTGGAGGCCCTGCTCGACCGGCTGGAGGTGACCGGTCCCGTGCATCTCGTCGGCAACTCCTATGGCGGAACGATCGCCTTCGGGTACGCGGTCCGCCACCCGGAGCGAACGGCAAGTGTCAGCCTGATCGAGTCCGAACCGGCCACCGCTGCATGGGCGATGAAACTGGACGACATCCTGCGTCGGGTGGTGACCGACCTCGGACGCAACGAATCCGAGGCGATCGCCTGGATCACGGCCAACCGCGGCCGCAACCACGCGCGCCTGGCGAAGGGTGCGGCCCGGCTCGCCCGCGAGACCACGCTGGGCCGGGACATCCCGGCCAGTCCGGTACTGACCGAGGAAGAGATACGTTCCGTGCGCTGCCCGGTGCTCGGCGTCTACGGAGGTGACTCCGACCTCGCCGAACTGGTGCCCTGGCTGGAGTCGTTGCTGCCCGACTGCCGGACGGTCGTCCTGCCGGGACACGAGCACTCCGTGCTGGTGGAGGCGCAAGGCGCCGTCGGCGGGCACATCCTGGCGTTCCTGCAGGAAGTCTCGGCGGCCGAGCTGACCGGGGCCGAGGTCCGGTGAGCGGATTCCTGTTCGTCGTACCGCCGTTGGTGGGGCACATCAACCCCGCTGTGGGTGTGGCCGCCGAACTGGCCGCGCGCGGGCACCGGGTGGCGTGGGCGTGCCCCGACCCCGGGCTCGTCGCGCGGCTGGCCGAACCGGACGCCGAGGTGTTCGGTTGCGCAGGGCCGGTCCCAGGTGCGGACGGAGCCCAGCGGCCGGCCGGGCTCCGGGGGCCGGAGGCCCTGAAGTTCCTGTGGGAGTGGTACCTCGTGCCGCTCGCCGAGGCGATGGCGCCGGGGGTGCGGGCGGCCGTCGAGAGTGCGCGTCCGGAAGTGGTCGTCGCCGACCAGCAGGCCTTCGCCGGGGCGCTGGTGGCCGAGCGGCTCGGCGTGCCATGGGCGACCTCGGCCACCACCTCCGCCGAACTGGTCGACCCGCTGGCCGGTCTGCCCAGAGTCAAGGAGCATCTCCACGGGCTCCTGGCGGATCTGCGCCTGCGCATCGGAGACCCGTCCGGCACCGCCGACCCGCGCTTCTCCCCCCGTCTGGCGCTGGCCTTCAGCACCCCAGAACTCGTGGGTCCGAAGGGGGCGTTGAAGGGCGATCAGCTGCGCTACGTAGGTCCCTCGATCGCCGCCCGCCCCACAGCGCCTGGGTTTCCCTGGCAGTGGCTCGACAGCGGCCGGCCCACGGTGCTGGTGACTCTCGGCACCGCCAACACGGACGTCGGTGGCCGCTTCCTCGACGTGTGCCTGGAAGCCATGCGCGAGCAGGCCGACCGGGTGCAGACGGTCATCGCCGATCCGGGCGGGGCACTGGGCGCGGACGGCGGGACGGCCCCCGGCCAGGAGGACAAGGACGTCCTGATCGTTCCCTCGGTCCCCCAACCCGCCCTCCTCGAACGGGTCGACGCGGTCGTCTGCCATGCCGGGCACAACACCGTGTGCGAGGCCCTCTGGCACGGGCTCCCGCTCGTGGTCGCCCCGATCCGCGACGACCAACCCGTCGTGGCCGGACAGGTGGTCGACGCGGGGGCGGGCGTACGGATCCGCTTCGGCCGGGTCTCCGCCACGCGGCTCGGCGCCGCCGTCGACGAGGTTCTGCACGAGCCCGGCTTCCGAGCCGCCGCCGGGCGCATCCGTACGGCGTTCCGTGCCGCCGGAGGAGCACCGGCCGCGGCGACCCACCTCGAACACCTGGCCAGGGAGTCCCGATGAGCGACGAGACCAAGCCCGCCACAGGCCCCGGCCGCGCCGAACTGGTCGCCGCGCTGCGTCCCCGATACCAGGCCGATCTAGCCGAGGGCCTGGACCAGTTCTTCGAAGAGCGCCGCACCACCTGCCCCTGGTGCGCGTCGCACCGGCTGAGCACCCGGCTGCGCACCACCGACCTGCTCCAGCACAAACCGGGCCGCTTCACCCTCGACCGCTGCGACGCGTGCGGCCACACGTTTCAGAACCCCCGCCTCAACGAGGCCGGCCTCGAGTTCTACTACCGGGACTTCTACGACGGACTCGGCGAGAAGCAGCTCGGTGACACGTTCGGCAGGCGTGGCGCGATGTACCGGCGCCGTGCCGAGTCGATGCTGCCGTACGACGCCACCCCGAAGAACTGGCTGGACGTCGGCACCGGCCACGGCCACTTCTGCGCGGCCGCCCGCGACGTCCTGCCCGGCACGACGTTCGACGGGCTCGACTTCACCGACGGCGCCGAACTCGCCGAACGCGAGGGACGAGTGGAGCGCGGCTACCGCGGCAGCTTCCCCCGCCTGGCACCGGAGCTCGCCGCCCGCTACGACGTGGTGAGCATGTTCCACTACCTGGAACACAGCGCCGATCCCGATGCCGAACTGCGGGCCGCGTGGCAGTCGGTGCGTCCCGGCGGTCATCTGCTGATCGAGGTCCCTGACCCGCAGAGCCGCTACGCCCGTCTCCTCGGCCGTTGGTGGCTGCCCTGGCTCCAGCCGCAGCACCTGCATTTCACGCCAGTCACCAACCTCCGCGGCCGACTGGCCGAGCTGGGCTTCACGGTGGTCGCCAAGCAGCACGCCGAACCGCACGACCCGGTCGACCTGTTGGCCGCGGTGTGGCTCGCACTCAACCACGCCGCACCGCACGACGACATGCCGTGGCTTCCCGAGCGGCCGAACGCGCTGCGACGAGCACTGCGTACCGCCGTGCTCGTCACCGGGATCCCCGCGCTGGTCCTGGGCACACTGATCGACCGGTTCGGGGTCCAGCCCCTGTCCCACCGGCTGCGGCTGTCCAACGCGTACCGCCTGGTGGCCCGCCGAGACTGACCCCGCACGATCGCCCTGACCTCGCCCTCAAGGAGCCGAGGAGCACATGATTGACTGGGCCATGGAAACGGACCATCCCTGACAAGGGGCTGATCCCTTTCCGCGGCATGGGCGGTCGCACCCACCATGAGCGGACCGTCGGTGCCCCGCCGTCTCTTCACCTCAAGGAGAAGCCCCCATGTTCCAGCGTATTCTGCTGGCCGTCGACCCGACCCCGCTGCCGCAGCGTTCGCTCGACACCGTCACCACTCTCGCCCAGAAGTTCGACAGCACGGTGCACGTCCTCCACATCGCCACCACCGCGCCGGTCGGCACCGCCGTCATGCCGCTGGAGGACGAGAAGGAAGCCCAGCAGGTACTCGACGAGGCCCTCGCAGCTCTGCGTGACGCCGGTGTCAGCGCCGAGGGCGAACTGCTCGGTGAGTTCATCACCGAGGTCGCCCCCGCGATCACCGCCGCCGCCGAGCGGGTGGGCGCCGACCTGCTCGTGCTCAGCCCCCACCACCGCAGCACCTTCGCCGCCTGGTTCAACCCCCGTGTCTCCGACGCCGTGAGCCACGCCACCCACGTCCCCGTCCTCCTGCTCCCGGAGACCGACGAGGCCTGACCTCCCGCCGCCGGGCCTGCCGCCACAGGCCCGCGGTACGGGCGCCTCGCTCCCGGACCGGGTCCCGGTGGCACGCGGTGAGGCTGCCGCGCCGCTGAGCACGTCGCCAGACGTCGAGCGATAGCGTTGGCACCACTGGCTCATGACTCATCGCCGCGCGTACCTGTGCAGGAGGACGCCCCCGATGGTCGACGAACCCATCCTGGTGCTTGCGGCGACCGGCGGTCAGGGCAGAGCCGTGACCGACGCCCTCCTGGGCCGCGGCGCTCCCGTCCGGGCACTGGTACGTGACACCGGCCACAGGGGAGCACGTGAACTGGCCGACCGGGACGTCGACGTGGTGGCGGGATCCCTTGGCGACCGCGCGTCGCTCGCCGCCGCGATGAACGGGGTGGGGAACTGGTCGTTTTCGGATGTGCAGGAGCGTGTGTGAGTGTGCAGGAGCATGTACTGGTTCGTGGTGTTGTAGCGCGCACACGTCGTATGGCGGGCCCCGTTGAGTTCCTAACGGACGTCAAGCAGATCGTGGTGATCTCGGGGGTTGGTTCGTAGGGTGGTTGTCGACGGGCCGGTTGCCGGAGCGCTTCGCGACTCCTTCTCACGCCGGCTCGTCGTTGGGTTTTTCAGTTGCTGGGCTCGCCGTCGGACGTCGACTTTCGCTCGGGCGGTCTTGTCGACCTTGTAGCGGGTTGTGCAGGTTCGTCGTCCCTCGGCCTCGGTGATCTCGCGTCCGTCGGTGTCGCGGAGTTCGTAGAGGGTGCCGTTGCGCCAGCAGGCGGCCAGGCGGGTGACCAGGACGGCGGCGAGTGTGCAGAGGGCGGAGTTGTGGTGTTTGCCCTTGCCTGCGACGAGATCGTGGTAACGGGCGGCGAGGGTGGGATCGACGTGCCGGGCGATGTCCGCGGCCTTGAACAAGGTCTCGCGCAGTCCGGGATCTCCTTGGCGGGTGGGTGGGCCGTTGCGGCCGGTCAGTCCGGACTGGCTGACACGGGGAACCAGGCCGGTGAAGGCGCGGATACCGGCCAGGCTGGCGAAGCGGTTCGGGTCTCCGAGCCGGCCCAGGATGCCCGCGGCCGTGATGACGCCGAAGCCGGGCCCGGAGGCGATGACCTGGCCGGGGTCGGCTTCTTCGTAAAGGATGGCGATCCGGTCCTCCAGGGTGATGATCTGCGCGTTCAGGTGAGCGGCCATGCGGGCCTCGCCGGCGATGTCCTCGGCCAGTTCGGCGAAGTCCAGGGCGCCGCCCGCCCGCCTCAAGGCTCTGCCGGGCGGCAGCCGTGATCTGTTCCGCGTGCTCCTCGCGCCACTGGCCTCGGCTGTGTCGGATCCGCAGGGCGGCCAGGCGTTTGCGGCCCAGTCGGCGGATGGCGTGGGAGTCGGCTCCGGTTTTCTCCAGCACGGCCAGCGCGGCTTTGGAGTAGGCGCCTGTGCCCAGGGCGTCGGCCCAGGCGGGTCCGAGCAGCTCCAGTAGGGCGTCGAGCCGGTAGAAAGTGGCCGTGCGGCGTTCGACCAGCGAGCTGCGGCGACGGACGGCTCGTCGCAGGGGGTCGGCCGGCCCTGTGTCTGACAGGTCCCGCAGTCCTTCGGGGTGCAGCAGTGGCAGCCGCGCGAGGATCCGGGAGTCGAGCCGGTCGTTCTTGGTGTGCTTGGAGTAGTAGTCGCGCAGGTCAGCGGACTGCTCCGGCGGCACCAGGACCACCTTGGCACCACGGTGGGCGAACCACGCGGCGAGCGGGACCCACGCGTTGCGGGTGGGCTCCATGATGACGGTGACGTCGTCGGTGGAGGGCAGGCCGTCCCATAACCGTTCGAGGTCGTCAGCGGTGGTGGTGAACCGCCGTCCGGAGAACTGGATCTCTCCGGCGGCGTCAGTGCAGGTGGCCCGGTGCGAGGCCCGGCAGGCCACATCGATCCCCAGGTGCAGCTTCAACAGATGCCTCCGTCCCGCAGCAGGTGCTGTCCGTGTCCGGAGGGCTTCCGCCACAACCAGGCACGTGCTCGGCAGGGTTGTGCTGACCGGACATTCGGTAGCAGAGGTCCACGCGCTTGCCGTGGCCACGGGTTCCCAACAGGGACGCACGTGCGTCGGGGGTTCAACCAGCCGTCGATCAGCGTGGAGAAGTCGCCTGCAGGCAGACGCTTCGGTCAGTGATCCAGCCGTGCCGGAAGAACCGGACCCGACGCACCCTACGCAGCCCCCGAGGATCCCGGGAAGCCACCGTCAACGCTAAATGTCAGTGCCCGCCGATACCGTTCTTCCTGTTGCTGCTCAAGCGTGATGGAGGGAGTACATCGATGCCCGACGAGGCGTTGCGCACGATCGCTGCTCCCTTCGTGGCCGTCGGCCCGTCCGACGTGGCGATCCGCACCCGCCTCAAGCACCTGAGCGCCGACGACGAGCAGGTGTTGCGCCTGGTGGGCGCACATCTGGGCTCGCTGGCCTCGAAGGACCTTAAATTCCGGTGCGCCGACGGTCTGGAACACTCCGCGGATAGGTGGGCGGAGCGTAAGCGGGCCCTGACGGAGGAGTCTTCGTCGCGCTGGGCCGGGAGCATCACCAAGGCCACCCACGATCAGTGGGCGCTGGCCAGGCGTGCCCAACTCGCGCACATCCACAGCCTTCAGGCGGGCGTGCGGACGATCACGCACCGCCTGTCCCTGCCGATCGGCGAGAAGGGAAGCAAGCGGGCGCCGGGCGGCTACCGCAGCGCACGAGAGTGGTTCGCCAAGACCCGGCGCCTGCAGGTCCTTCAAGGCCGGCTGGATGCCGAGCAGGCCGACCACGCTGCGGGCCGCGTCCGGGTGGTGCGCGGCGGGAAGCGGCTCGCACGCAACCGGCACCACCTGCACGCCGCCCACCTCACGCAGGCCCAGTGGCGGCAACGGTGGGAAGCATCGCGCTGGTTCCTCCAAGCGGACGGGGAATCGGGCAAGCGGTACGGCAACGAGACCATCCGCGTCACGCCCGACGGCGAAGTCTCCCTCAAGCTGCCTGCGCCGCTTGCCCACCTGGCCAACGCCCCGCATGGCCGGTATGTGTTCACCGGCGCTGTGGTCTTTCACCACCGGCGCGAGGAATGGGCCGACCGCATCACCACGAACCGGTCCGTGGCCTACCGCATCCACTACGACACAGACCGCTCCCGCTGGTACCTCACCGCCTCCTGGACCATCCCACCGGTCAAGACCGTTCCCCTGTCCCACGCCCGCACCGGCGGTCTGGTCGGCGTCGACACCAACGCCGACCACCTCGCCGCCTGGCGCCTCGATCAGCACGGCAACCCTTGCGGCCAACCGCGCCGGTTCTTCTACGACCTGTCCGGCACGGCGAACCATCGTGATGCCCAGGTACGGCATGCACTGATCCGGCTCCTGCACTGGGCCCAACGCCACGGCCTGTCGATCGCGATCGAAGACCTCGACTTCAGCGCGGAGAAAACCCGGGAGAAGCACGGGCGCCAGAAGCGGTTCAGGCAGGTGATCTCCGGCATACCCGTGTCCAAGCTGCGGGCCCGGCTCGTCAGCATGGCGGCCGCACTCGGCATCACCATCATCGCCGTCGACCCCGCCTACACCAGCAAGTGGGGCGCCCAGCACTGGCTGGGGCCCCTTTCCGGCAAGAACCGCAAGACCACCCGTCACGATGCTGCGAGCATCGCGATCGGCAGGCGCGCCCTCGGGCACCGCATCCGGCGACGGACGGCACCGCCCCCACACGACCAGAGCGATCGTGTGGGGCATCGGACCGCCCAGGCCGGACACGGCACCCCAGGGCGTGAGGGAACCCGCCCCCGCATCCTTGGACCACGGACACGATCCGTGTCGCCGGACGCGGCGCGAACGCGGGAGACCAGTGCATCCACCACCGTTCGGGATGCGCCAGTTGACCAGGACTGGGTACAAGACTCACTCCTACTCACTGACTAGGAACGGTCAGAGGGGTCTTCGCGTTCACGACTCCCTTCGAGGCCGGCGTGGAGGCCGAGGTGGCCCAGGGGCGGGCGATCCTGGCCGCGGCGAGCGAGAAACGCGTGCCGCATCTTGTCTTCAGCTCCGTGGCCGGGGCCGACCAGGACAGCGGCGTACCGCATTTCGAGAGCAAGGCACGCGTCGAGCAGGAGCTGGCTTCCGGCGATGTGCCGTACACGATCCTCGGCCCGACGTATTTCTTCGACAACGCCCTGGGCGGAGCGGAACGCATCCGCGACGGGGTTCTCGACCTGCCGCTGCCTGCCGACAGGCCGTTGCAGCAGCTCGCCCGGCCCGATCTCGGCGCCTTCGCGGCCGAGGTGCTGCTGAGCCCCGCCGCGTACACGGAAGGGCGTATCGAACTGGCCGGTGACGCACCCACGCCCGCACAGATGGCGGCCGCGCTGAGCGCCGCCCTGGGACACGAAGTCCGCCATGAGCAAGTACCGCTCGAGGCGATCGGGAGTCCAGACATGCGTGCGATGTGGACGTTTCTCAACGGTCCGGGCTACCGCGTGGACATGCCCGCGCTGCACGCCGCCGCACCACACATCCACTGGACGCACTTCGCCGACTGGGCCCGCGACGCGTTCGCGGCCGCCCGCTGAACGCGAACCCGCCCGACCGGCCCGCCGACTGGAACGCCACCTGACGTTCTGTGCGGTGGTGAGCTGGCCGCGGCGGGCTCGCCGGCCAAGCCGCCCATGTTCCGGTCACTCGGCGTGGTCTTTCGGACCGCGGCCAGGCACACGGCGACGTCCTCCCGGCCTTTGGCCGGGAGGACGTCGATGTGTGAGGGCGCCGGTGTCTCAGGGGCGGCGCTCGGGCACGTTGTCGTGGACCCGCTTGGGGTCGGTGACCGCGACCGGCTCCAGGACCTCCTCGATGCGGGCCATCAGGTCGGCATCGAGCACGACACCGGCCGCCTTGGCGTTCTCCGCGACCTGCTCCGGCCGCGACGCACCGATGATGGCCGCCGAGACGTTGGGGTTCTGCAGCACCCAGGCCACGGCCAGTTGTGCCAGGGAGAGCCCGGCGTCGGCGGCGAGCGGCTGGAGCTGCTGGACGGCCTCCAGCACGTCATCGCGGAGCCAGCGGGCGATCATGTTGGCGCCGCCCTTGGCATCGGTGGCGCGCGAGCCCTCCGGCGGCTGCTGACCGGGCGTGTACTTGCCCGTCAGCACACCCTGCGCGATCGGCGAGAACACCACCTGGCCGATGCCCAACTCCTCGCAGGCGGGCACGACCTCTCCCTCGATGACCCGCCACAGGGCGTTGTACTGAGGCTGGTTGGACACCAGCGGGATGCGCAGCTCTCGCGCCAGGGCGTGCGCACGCCGGATCTGCTCCGCGGGCCACTCCGAGACACCGATGTAGTGGGCCTTGCCCGAGTGGACGATGTCGGCGAACGCCTCCATCGTCTCCTCCAGCGGCGTGGCGACGTCGTACCGGTGGGCCTGGTACAGGTCCACGTAGTCGGTCCGCAGACGGCGCAGCGACCCCTCGATCGACTCCATGACGTGCTTGCGGGACAGCCCGCGGTCGTTGTTGCCCGGGCCGGTGGGCCAGAAGACCTTGGTGAAGATCTCCAGTCCCTCGCGGCGCTCGCCCTTCAGCGCGTCGCCCAGAACCGACTCGGCCCGAGTCGCGGCGTAGGCGTCAGCCGTGTCGAAGGTGGTGATGCCCACGTCGAGCGCGGCGCGCACGCATGCGGTCGCCGCCTCCGCCTCCACCTGTGAACCATGGGTCAGCCAGTTGCCATAGGCGATCTCGCTGATGATCAGGCCACTGCGGCCGAGGTGACGGTATTCCATACGGGCCAATCCTTTACGGGCATGTGCGGGGCCATCGGCACCGCCGAGTGCACGTCCCCGCGGACTGTCCTGGGCGGGGCAGCTCAGGAGCGTCTTCTGTTTGGGCACTCGGCAGCGACTCTCATCAGATCACTTCGCGCCCGGCTGCGACAGCATGTGCCTACTACTGCTGAACGTACTCTGCGCAGGGTCACCCACTTCAAGTGGTCCCGGCGGAACCCGGCCCCTCGTCGGTGCGGGTGGTACCCCCGCGCAGTTGCCCCGTTCACGACTCTGGCACGCGGGACATACCGAACGGTATACAGGCCCAATCGAACGCGCGAGAGCCGTCCTTGGTGCGGTTCCGCGTGCCGGCCTGGCTTCAGGGGGAGGACCTGCATGGCGAATGACACTCATCCTGGCGAAGCTGCGAGACGTCGCTCCTGGCCGCTCACGGCGGGGGCGGCGCTTGGCGGCTGCGTCCTCGTCGCCGCTTCGGCGGTACCCGCCTCGGCCCATGGCGTGGGGCACGGCCGTGACACGCAGTACGTGTCACTCGGGGACTCCTACACCTCGGGCCCCCTCATCCCGCAGCAGGTGGACGCGGCCTGCGCCCGCTCCGACCACAACTACCCCTCGATCGTGGCGGCGGAGCGCGAAGTGACCGCGTTCAAGGATGCGAGCTGCGGCGGAGCGACGACCGAGGACATGTGGAAGCCGCAGGGCACCAATCCCCCTCAGCTGAACGCGGTGCAACGGGACACCGATCTGGTGACCGTCCAGATCGGCGGCAACGACATCGGTTTCGGCTCCATCATCGCCACCTGCGCGGGCCTCAGTTCCACGGACGTGACGGGAAACCCGTGTCAGCGCCACTACGCCGCGTCCGGTTTCGACCAATTGGCGCTGAACATCGTGCAGACGGCGCCGAAGGTCGACCGTGTGCTGCGGGCTGTGCGCGCCAAGGCGCCGCACGCCCGTGTGCTCGTCGTCGGCTACCCGGACCTGCTGCCCGACGACGGCAGCGGTTGCTTTCCCTCGGTCCCGTTCGCGTCGAAGGACTTTCCCTATCTGCGGGACACCGAGAAGCGCCTGAACCTGATGCTTCGCCTGGTGGCCGAGTGGAATCACGCCGAGTACGTGGACACCTACGGGCCCACACAGGGGCATGACATGTGCAAGGCGCCCGCGGACCGCTGGATCGAACCACTGCAGCCCGCCTCGCCGGCGGCCCCCGCGCACCCCAATGCCAAGGGTGAACAGGCCATGGCGAGTGCCGTGCTGGCCCGCCTGGACAAGGGTCGCGGACGCGACTGATCGGTGCGACACCGTGGTGGACGCACGGCTTGTGCCGTTCGTCTGCCGGGACTCGCAAACCGATCCGCAGCCACCGGCCGGTCGCCCGGCCGGTGGCTGCGGATCCTCGCGCGTGTCAGGCACCTGCCGCCCGGAAGGCGGTGGCACGAATGCTCTGGCCGCAGAGCGCGAAGTCGCCGCCGTCATCCGGAGCCAACTGCTGCTTGCCACCCGCGACGCCCACCACGATCGAGGGCGCTGCGAAAGGTGTGGCGCCGGAGGCGCAGTACCCGTCCGCCTCACCCAGGACCGGCGTGAAGGTGAGCTGCGTCGAGGCCCGGCCGCCGACCGCCAATTGCACCGGCGTCGATGAGCCCTGGCGGATCACGTTGAGGGGCTTGTTCTTGTCCGGTGAGCCCAGGCCCGCGAGAGCCACCGTGGGAAAGCCCGTCAGCGTGCAGGGCTTCGAACCCTTGTTGACGACGGTGATCCCGATCTGGGTGCCGCCGATGCGGCGCGCGCTGTTCGCGACGACCTGAGCGCTCGTGCACGAGGGAACCGAGGCCCGCTGAGGAGCGCCGACGTCTGCTGCGGCCGCAAGGCCGGCGCCCGCCGGCAGGCCCGCGGACGCGGCCGCAGCCAGCAGCACAGAGACCAGGCGCAGGCGACTTCTCGTGGTGCGATTCATGGGTTGTCCTCCCGCGGTGTACGGGGCCGCCTCCATGTCCTGCGGCGGCCGACGCAAGAAGGAGTGGGACCGGATCGTCACGCGTTGAACGACATGCGTCTCGATCCCCACCTCCGCTGTCACCGTCTCCCAGCGTCGCATCAAGCTCCGCCATCGGCCATCCGGGAACCCGGCCTGCCCCTTGCCTCAGGCGCCCCACGGCAGGCACCAAACCTGAGCGGCAGCCCGATCCGGTGACAGGGGGATCGGGGACCTCAAGAGGCCGTCGTCGAGTGTGGCGGACATGGACGCCATGCACGGGGCTCCTGCGAGCCGGAAACGGTAACAAGCCGACATTCACGGCGACTTACGGGTGACAGGCAACCCAAAGCGTCTTCTCACACTTTTCACAAGTGCCGCACAGGAATCACTGCGGCACCTGCACGAGGCACACAGCACAGTCGGACCACGCAGAACGAGGAACCGATGACCAGACATCCTCATGCCGTACGCCGTTCGGCGCTCGTCGCCGCCGCGGCCCTCACCGTCGCCGCCGCCGGCGCGGTCGCCGCACCGGGAGCCACAGCGGCCGCCCCGGCCGGCACGCCGAAGCTCACAATCATCACCGCATCGAACGCGGTGACCGTCGACCGCTGGGAAGGTGAACCGGGGGTCTATCTAGACCTCGGCACCTACGTCACCGTCGACGGAGGTCCCTTCGAATTACGGGTGGCGCGCAAGTCGTACAACGACCCCGTCGTCGCGTCGCAGATCATCCACTCCGGGACCAAGACCCTCACCAAGGCCCTGCCGACCGGCCTGGTGAAGGACTTCTCCGGCCTGCCGGACTTCCTCCAGGTCAGCATCAGCGACCGGTCGGGAGCGAAGGTGGCGGACACGACGCAGTCGTTCTGCCCGAACACCCGGGCCGGCCGCATCCGGCCCGACGCACCGTCCACCTCGAAGTTCCCGGACAGCTGCTCCGACAATCCGTTCGCGCTCGGCTCGGTGTGGGGCGTCGAGAAGGGCTGGGCGGCGGCCACGTCCCCGGGATTCAGGCAGCAGCAGCCGATCGACCTCTCCCCCGGCGTCTACACCGCCACGATCTCGGTGGCCAAGAAGTACCGTGACGTGTTCGGCATCCCCGCGCAGTCCCGGACGGTCAAGGTGACGGTCCGCAGCCAGACCGGTGAAGGGCAGGGGCCGGCCGGTGGCGGCCACGCCCACAGGGAGACCTTCAAGAGCGCGAAGCCGGCCGCCAGGCGTCCGGCGCGCCGGGCGGGCATCCCCGCCAACACGCCGAAGCCCGATCTCCGCGCCCTGCCCGCCTACGGCATCGCCATCACCGACGGCGAGGACGGGGACGTCCCGGGCAAGGACTATCTGGCCTTCAGCGCCACCGTCTGGAACGGCGGGCCCTCGCCGCTGGTCGTCGACGGGTTCCGCAGCCCCGGCAAAGAGAAGATGGACGCGTACCAGTACTTCTACGACGCCAAGGGCAAGCAGGTCGGGTACACGCCCACCGGCACCATGGAGTGGGACCCCCGAGAAGGCCACCAGCACTGGCACTTCAGCGACTTCGCCAGCTACCGACTGCTCGGCGCCGACAAGAAGGAGATCGTCCGGAGCGGCAAGGAGGCCTTCTGCCTGGCCAACACCGACGCGATCGACTACACGGTGAAGAACGCCGACTGGCACCCGTACAACACCGACCTCGCGACCGCCTGCGGTGAGGAGACCTCCGTCTCAGTGCGCGAGGTGCTCGATGTCGGCAACGGCGACACCTACACCCAGATCCGGCCCGGTCAGTCCTTCGAGATCACGGACCTGCCGAACGGCACCTACTACATCCAGGTCATCGCCAACCCCGACAACCGGCTCAAGGAACAGAGCACGGCGAACAACGTCACCTACCGCAAGGTGGTCCTCGGCGGAACGCCGGGCGCCCGCACGGTGACCGTGCCGAAGTACGGCCTCATCGACGCACCCTGACGTCTCAGCGGGTGGAGGCCGACCCGGCCTCCACCCGCTTGTGCAGCACACCCTGCGCCAGCAGCTGCCTCTGCTCGCGGGCGGCGACGGGAACGAACGTGCCAAATCACGGAAGGGCGCTCCTACGGCCACGGGTGCACGCTCTGTGGTGCGGGCAGCAGACGGCCGAGGGGCGCCCCGCGCGTTCGCGGGGCGCCCCTCGGCCGTGTCCTTGGTTCAGGCCGGGTTGCCGGCGTTGCGCAGTCGCGCGAAGGACGAGTCGAGGCCCTTCTTCATGAGCCGCGCCACGGGCCGCTCCACCACGCGGTGGACGAGGTAGCTCAGCACCAGGAAGCCGCTGATCACGACGATGAGCAGAAGCCGGGCGTCCATCGTGTCCCGCAGGCGGTTGATCAGCGTCGTGCCCGCCGCGTAGTGCATCAGATAGAGCGGGTACGTCATCGTCCCCGCCGTGACGAGCCACTTCCAGCGGACGCGGTCCGTCATGCCGAGCGAGATGCCGACCATGACCAGCAGGAACACCGTGAAGATCACCAGGCTCCCTCGCCAGCTGGAGACGTGCTCGACCTCGTCGATCCGGGACCCCAGCTCCCTCTGTCCCATGAGCCATGCCATGCCGAGGATGCCCCACAGAAGCAGGTCCTGACCGAACCGGTGCATGAGGTAGAGGGCCAGCCCCGCGATGAAGAACCAGGCGCCGTCCGGATTGGCGACCAGCTCCAGCAGCGGGAACCCGGACACCGGTGCGAGCATCGCGACCGCGCCCCATACGCAGCAGAAGAGGACGACCTTCCGGTAGGTCAGCCCGGTGGCGACGACGAGCAGGAAGAGCAGGTAGAACCGCAGTTCGGACCAGAGGGTCCAGTACACGCCGTCCACGTTCGCGACGCCGGAACCCGTCTGCAGCATCGTGAAGTTGAGCAGCAGTTCGCGCGGTTGCAGCCGCCCCCAGACACCCGGCAGCACCGTCAGCACGAGCGTTGTGAACACGATGGCGAACCAGTACGCCGGATAGAGCCGGATCACCCGGGAAATGAAGAACTGCCGCGGGGTACGCCCCCAGCAGGACATGCAGATCACGAACCCGCTGATTACGAAGAAGATCTCGACGCCGATCCATCCGTAGGAAGCGAACCGGAAGACCGTCGGCATGATCTCGGACACCGGGCGGCCCCAATACCGGTTGTTCTCGTGGTTCATCCGATTCGTACCGGCATAGTGGTGGACCGCCACCATGAGCGCCGCAACCAGACGGATTCCGTCGATGGCATACAGCCGGCGTCCCGCGCGGTCGCCGGCGGCGCGCTTCTGCGCGGCCGTCGATTCCTGCGGGGGCTGTGGCGACCGGTCGGCCACGGAGAGCGGAGGCAGCGGTTGCTGCAATCCGTTCGGTGTTCTCTGTCCGGGTATGAGCGAACCCCCATAGGACACCGGCGGTCTCTCGTCCCCACCGCGCATCAGTACCTACCCATCCTCACAAGCCAGCCCGGGCCCGTCGGCCACCGTACGGTTCACATACGACCGCTTGAAGGTGAACAGAAATGAACATCCTGACGAGGCTGAGACACATTCGCCTCGACAGCCTCCGACGTTTCGCTCGGCGTTACGCCGCCGTTCAGCCGGCAGACGTGCCCGATCCGTGAACGCCCGCCGATCCCCCACCGCCATCGCTGCCGATCGGCGCCCCGTACCCTCACAACGGTTAGGTGAACCTACCGGTCTGCAACCGATAATGACAACGTTCACCGGCTTTCTCCGAGGATGCCCCGGCCTTCAGGCCGGGGAGGAATCGGACTCCTGCGGAGCAGGGCAGGGACAGCCGGATCGCCGTCAGGGCGATCCGGCGTCCACCCCGCACGGCCGTGATGCCGCCCACAACGGTCAAGAACTCTCAACTGTCAGTCCTCCCAGGTAGGTTCGGATGCATGACGACAGAAGCGACCACGAAGGACACCGGGCATGCCCGGTACACCTTCCGTGTACGCCTGTCGAAGACAGCCCGGCGCGCACTCGAAGCCGAGTGGGATCGCTGCCGCTGGATCTGGAACGAATGCGTGGCCAAGTCCCGGCAGGCCCACGCGCAGAGCAGAGCGGGCGGCAAGAAGTTGACGTGTGGTCCGGCGCAGCTGGACAGGATGCTGACCGACGCCCGCGGGGTGACACCGTGGCTGGCCGAGGGTGCCTCGGTGCCGCAGCAGCAGGTGATCCGGGACTTCGCCAAGTCGCGGGCGAAGGCGCTGAAGGACATCAAGGACGGGCTTGCGCAGCACCGCCGGGCCGGGATGCCCCGCTGGAAGAAGAAGCGGGAGGCCAGGCCGAGCCTGAACTACACCCGGCGCGGTTTCCGCCTCAAGGAGGGCCGTCTGCACCTTGCGGGCCAGATCGTGCTGAGCGTGGTGTGGTCGCGGGCTCTTCCTGCCGACCCGTCGAGTGTGCGCGTGTACCAGGACACGCTCGGGCATTGGTACGCCTCCTTCGTCGCCCCGGCCCAGGTCGAGCCGCTTGTGGAGACCGGCCACGTCCTGGGCGTGGACTGGGGTGTGAAGGAGACCGCGACCACCACGGATGACGCCTACGACCTTCCGCATGCCGAACACGGCGAGCGGTCCGCTCAGCGGCTCGCGAAGTACCAGCGGATGATGGCCCGGCGCCGGCGACCGAAAGGACAGCGTGCATCCACCGGCTACCGGAAGGCGCAGGCACAGGCAGCGAAGCTGCACAGGAAGATCGCGCGGCAGCGGGAGGACACCGGCCGCAAGTGGGCCAAGGCCGTCATGCGCGATCATGACGGAGTGGCGGTGGAGGACTTCCGCCCGAAGTTCCTCGCGAAGACCACGATGGCCCGCAAGGCGGCCGACGCGGCCATCGCGGCGACGAAGCGTGCCCTGGTCGAGATGGGCCGCAAGCACGCACGGGACGTCCGTCTGGTGCACCCGGCGCACACCACGATGGACTGCGCAACGTGCGGGGCGAGAACCAAGCACGCACTCCCTCTCTCGATGAGAACGTATGCCTGCACCGTGTGCGCAGCCGTGTCCCCCAGGGACAAGAACTCCGCCCGCGTGATGCTGGTCCGGGCAGGTTGGAACCCGGACGGTGCCGAGGGCGTAAGACCACCTGAGCCGCTGGCTCCGGTGGCAGCCTGAGCCGTACATCCCCGCTCAACCCTGGAGGGTGGAGAATCCCCTCCCTTCAGGGAGGGGAGCCTTCAAGATGCAACCACTGGGCGCCGTCAGGGTCGGCCTCCCGCCAACTCAGGCGATTACCGAGCAAACACGCCACATCAAAACCCCGCGCCGTGGAACGCGAAGGCCTTCGGGCTGAGTCTGTGCGTGGTGCCGCACTGTCGGTCATGCCGGCCGCGGCCGGGTCCGCCGCGTCACCGGGAGGAACGGGCCGGCCGGCACAGCGCCCCAGCCGAGGCTCTGGCCGGCGTGTGCCGCCGGGCCACCCGGTTCCTTCGCTTCGGGGCCGAAACACGATCCGCTGGACCGCGCCACCCGCCCGAGGTGGTGGCCGGGCTGCCGGCCGGCGGCACGACGGATGGCGATGAGGGCGACGTCATCGCCGAGACGGCGGGCGGTGTGCGCGAGCAGATCGCGTCTGATGTGGTGGAGCAGGGCTTCGGGCCCGTCCTCGACCCACTGGGCGGTGCGTTCCGCGAACGGGTAGAAGACGCCGTTCCGGTCGCGGGCCTCGATGACGCCGTCGGTGTAGAGCAGCAGGGTGTCGCCGGGGCCGAAGGGCAGCACGTCGAGGCTGTACACGTCGGCCCCGGTCATCCCGACGCCGAGCGGAGGCGCGGGCGTGAGGTCCGGGACCGTCACGGCGCGGCCCGGACCGAGCAGCAGAGGGGCCACATGTCCGCAACTGGTCACCCGGATGATGGCGTCGTCGTCCGGGATCTCCAGCAGAAGAGCGGTGGCGAAGCGTTCGCCGGTCTCCTCGTCGGGTTCGAAGTCGCTGAGGTAGCGGGCGACGCTCCGCTCCAGGGCGGCGGCCAGTTGGGGCAGCGTGGCGTGCAGATGGGCGGCCTCACGGAAGGCGCCGAGCACGAGGGCCGCCTCGCCGACGGCAGGCAGCCCTTTGCCGCGGACGTCGCCGATCATCACGCGGACCGCACCCTCGGTGCGGGCGGCGGCGTACAGATCACCCCCGATCTCGGCCTCGTCCTCGGCCGCCAGATAGAGACATGCGAGGTGCAGCGGGCCGATCCGGGTCGGCAACGGCCACAGCAGGACGTGCTGGGCGGCCTCGGCGACCGACCGCACCTGGGCGAGCTGGCGTCCACGCCGATCGCGTAGCACGCACATGATCACGACCACCGACGTCAGCACCCCGAGGGCGATGACCTCGACGATCACGTTCCGCGAGAACAGCGCGTGGGAGCGCCACCCGATGAACGCCTGCGCGACCATGGCCAGCGTTCCCACGGCCCCGGTCGTCCACGGGCCGTCGAACCACGCGGTGAGGGCGGGCGCGATCACCAGAAGCGGTCCGAGGACGATGTCGGCCGGGGCAATGATGTCCGCGACCGAGATCAGGACAATGAGCACCACTGGAATGACCAGCAGTATGACTTTCGACGGCCACGGCCGCTCGAGGCTGGAAAAGCCTCGCTGCCACAAGCCCATGCCTCCCACAGTGCACCACGGTGGAGCGGCTTGCGAGTGAAAGGAGCGGTCGACGGAGCGATCCCGCCGATCTCGGCCGGCAACCGCGTGCGTCGCAGCGGTTGCCGCCGGTCAGCGGTGCGACGGCCCGGATATCCGGATCACTCGGATGTCGCCTGCTCCGGGATTGTCTCTTCTCTCAGGACCGGTTGTTCCGGCGGTGGGAAGAGGAAATTCTCCAGGGCGTCCAGAGCGAACATGACCAGAAGGAGTATCACCGGGACAAGCAGGGCTATGAGGATCACGGTGCCCCCTAGTGCAGCAGTGATCAGAACGGCGCTCCATTGGCAACAGTTCCAGCCTCAGCATGGGGCCGAACGGAGTACCCCGCATGCCGGGAATCGGAAGTTTGTAGGCCAATTGGGTGGCGTCTTCTCGTCAGGATGCGGGTCCGGGCGCAAGGCGCGATTCTGGGATCTGCGCCATGCCGTTTCCGCTGGTGAGAAGCGTGGGATCCCAGGGGCTGCCGATGATTCCGGCGGCGGGATCGGACTGTCAGCCGGGAGTGTTCTCGGCCCTCAGCCGCACTTGCTCCTCCAGTCGCCTCAGGCTGCTGTCGAGGGCCTCGTGCACTGAGCTCTCGCCCGGGTCATGGCGGTCGTCGAAGAACGACAGATGCACGGTCACTTCGCTGGTTCCGCTGCCGATGCCCGCAACCTGGAGCCAACCGGCGTAGGACCCCTCGTCGCGGGTGCCCCACTCGATGCGCATCTGCTCGGGCCGTGCCTTCAGCAGCGCGGACATGTCCCGCTCGGCGAGATCGTCATGCACGGTGACGGCGGGCGGGACCTCGGCATGCACGTGCAGTGCGTTCGGCAGCCAGTCCTCGAGTTGGCCGACGTCGGCGGCCTGGTCGAAGACCTTCTCGGGCAGTGCCGGCATGGTGCGTGAACGTTCGTACTCGGACATCAGGTACCCCTCCTCGTCTCGGGACCGGAGAGAAGGGACGAGTCCCCTTTCTGTCGCAGATGAAGCCTTCGCCGCCGGCCGACATCCGCGGACCTCTGCTGCCGCGGGCGGGCGGACCGCAGTGTGGGCACACCATGTCGCCCGGGGTGCCGCGGACGCTCCACGGCGGCCCTACGCCCTGCCGCCGGCCCTCTCGATGCCGTCGAGGATCAGGTCGAGCCCGAATGCGAACTCGTCGCCGTAGTCGTAGCCGGGCCGGAGGACGTGCTCGATCGCCAGCTCGGCCAGGTGCGGGTAGTGCTCGGCGGCCTGCGTCAGGATGGCCTGCGCCAGATCAGCCGTCTCACCTGGGGTGTCGAACGGCAAGTTGCGCTCCTGCAGGGCGAATCCGTAGATGTAGCTGTCGAGGGCCGAGTAGGCATGCGCTGTCAGCGCGACGGAGAAGCCGGCCCTGCGCAGGCACCCGATGACCGCGTCGTGATGCCGCAGCGTCGTGGGGCCGGGGGAGGTCCGCGACTCCATCAGACCGATCGCCCAGCGGTGCCGGGACAGGACCAGGCGCACCGAGATCGCCCGACGGCGCAGCGCCGTCTTCCAGTCACCCTCAGGGGACGGAAGCTCGATCTCCTCGAAAACCAGGTCGATCATGCCGTCGAGCAGGTCTTCCTTGTTGGCGACGTGCGTGTAGAGAGACATCGCCTCGACGCCGACCGCCTCGCCGAGCTTGCGCATGGTGAGCGCCTCGATCCCGCTCTCGTCGGCCAGCGCGACAGCGGCGTGGAGCACCTTCTCGCGGCTGAGGGGGACACGGGGCGCCCGGTCACGACCGGTGCGCGGGGTCATCGGCGTTCTTCCGTCTTCACCTTGACAACCTTACTGGGTAAGGAAGAGCTTTACGACGTAAGGATCCAGACGCTGAGACTCCCAGGACCAGGAGCGTCCCGATGCAGCCCACGTCGCTCGACTCCCCCAGCGGGCCGGCCGCCACGGCCCCCCGCGCGACCACGATGCGGTCGATCGTGCAGGACCGGTACGGGCCGGACGAGGTGCTGGTGAAGGTGCACGCGGCCGGCGTGGACCGCGGCACCCGGCACATCATGGCCGGGCTGCCCTATCCGATCCGGCTGGCAGGGTTCGCAGGCCCAAGAACCGTTCCTGGGGACTGAGCATGCGTTGCACGGGCTCAGTCGGACGCTCCGAACGGTGTTGGGCGTCCTGGTCTCCCGCTTTCGCGCCGCGTCTGGTCCCAGTGGATCGTGTCCGTGGTCCGAGGATGCGGGGGCGGGTTCCCTCACGCCCTGGGGTGCCGCTTGCGGCCTGGGCGGTCCGATGCTCCTGTCCATCGCTCTGGTGGGCAGAAGGCGGTGCCGTCCGTCGCCGGATGCGGTGCCCGAGGGCGCGCCTGCCGATCGCGATGCTCGCGGCATCGTGACGGGTGGTTTTCCTGGTCTTGCCGGTGAGGGGTTTCTGCCAGTGCTGGGCGCCCCATCGGCTGGTGTAGGCCGGGTCCACGGCGACGATGGTGATGCCGAGTTCGGCCGCCATGCTGACGAGCCGGGCCCGCAGCTTGGACACGGGCATGCCGGAGATCACCTGCCTGAACCGCTTCTGGCGGCCGTGTTTCTCCCGGGTTTTCTCCGTGCTGAAGTCGAGGTGTTCGATCGCGATCGACAGGCCGTGGCGTTGGGCCCAGTGCAGGAGCCGGATCAGTGCATGCCGTACCTGGGCGTCACGATGGTTTGCGGTGCCGGACAGATCGTAGAAGAACCGGCGCGGTTCGCCGCAGGGGTTGCCGTGCTGATCGAGGCGCCAGGCGGCGAGGTGGTCGGCGTTGGTGTCCACGCCGATCAGACCGCCCTTGCGGGCTTGGGACAGCGGGACGGTCTTGACTGGTGGGATCGTCCAGGAGGCGGTGAGGTACCAGCGCAAGCGGCCCATGTCGTAGTGGATGCGGTAGGCCACGGCCCGGTTCACCGAGACGCGGTCGGCCCATTGCTCGCGCCGGTGGTGGAAGACCACGGTTGAGGTCAGGACGTAGCGGCCATGCGGGGCGTTGGCCAGGTGCGCAAGCGGGACGGGGAGCTTGAGGGAGATTTCGCCGTCCGGGGTGACGCGGATCGTCTCGTTCCCCAACCGCTTGCCCGATTCGCCGTCCGCCCGCAGGAACCAGCGCGATGCTTCCCACCGCCGCCGCCATGCGTGCTCGGTGAGCTGCGCCGCCTCGAGGTGGTGTCGGGTGTTAAGTAGGCGCTTACCCCCTCGCACCACCCGCACCCGCCCCCTGCCGTGATCGGCCCGCTCCCGCTCCAGCCGGTCCTCCAGCAGACGCAGCCGCCGGGACTTTTGGAACCACTCCTGCCGAGTGCGGTATCCGCCAGGCGCCCGCCTCGAGCCCTTCTCGACCACCGGCAGCGACAACCGGCTGGCGATCGTCTTGATGCCGGCCTCAAGGCTGTGAATGTGCGCCAACTGGGCACGCCGCGCCAGCGCCCACTGATCGTGGGTGGCCTTCGTGATGCTCCCGGCCCACCGCGAGGACGACGTGTCGGTCAGAGCCCGCTTGCGCTGCGCCCACGTATCCGCGGAGTGCTCCAGGCCCTCAGCGCACCGGCGTTTGAGATCCTTCGAGGCCAACGACCCCAGATGCGCACCGACCAGACGTAACACCTCGTCATCGTCGGGCGTGAGGCCCTTGATGCGGGTGCGGATCGCCACGCCCGACGGGCCGACCGCCACGAAGGGAGCAGCGATCGCGCGCAACGACTCACCACGCATCGATGTACCCCCTCCACAACGCTTTATCAGCAACAGGAAGAACGGTACGGGCGGGCACTGACATTCAGTGCCGACATGCGACGTGTGCACGCTGCAACACCACAAACCACTACACACTCACACACACTTCTGCACATCCGAAAACGAACAGCTCCCAACCCCAGCCCGGGGCGCGGTTTCGCCGGGACCGTCGAAGCCGTGGGCGCCTCCGTGACGGGCGTCGCGACGGGCGACGAGGTGTACGGCACGTGCCACAGCTCGTTCGCCGAGTACGCCTGCGTCCGGGCCGACAGGCAGTCCGCCAAGCCCGCGGATCTCTCCTTCGACCAGGCGGCCGCCGTCCCCATCTCCGGCGTCACCGCCCTGCAGGCCGTTCGCGACCACGGCCGGGTGCGGCCGGGACAACAGGTGCTCGTCGTCGGGGCGTCGGGAGGCGTGGGAATGTTCGCCGTGCAGATCGCCAAGGCCTACGGAGCCGAGGTGACGGCCGTGTGCCGTACCACCAAGGCCGACCTGGTCCACGCCCTCGGCGCCGACCGGGTCATCGACTACACCCGTGCGGACTTCGCCGACGGCCGGCACCGCTACGACGTCGTCCTCGACATCGGAGGCAGCCGCCGGCTGTCGGATCTCCGCCGCACTCTGACCCCGAAGGGACGCCTCGTCATCGTCGGGGGCGAGAACGGCGGTCGCTGGCTCGGCGGCGTCGACCGTCAGCTCCGGGCTCAACTGCTGTCCCCTTGGACCGCTCAGACCCTCGGCACATTCGTCGCGTCGGAGAACGCCGACGACCTGGCATCCCTGTCCGGCCTCATCGAGGGCGGCAAGGTCTCACCGGTCATCGACCGGGTCTACCCGCTCAGCGAGACCGCCGCGGCCATCCGGCACCTGCTGGACGGTCGGACCCGCGGCAAGCTCGTGATCACCCTCCGGTCCGCGGGCGACCGTATCTGAGTATCTGCGGCGGCGGCCGGCCGCGCGCGCCTCGACTTGCGGACGGCCACCCCGGCGGTAGCGTCTGCTGGTGACCGCCACCGCACGAAGGAGCAGGTGCATGGGCCTGGAACGGTGGATTCAAGCGTGGCCGGTGTACCGCCAGATCACGGGGGCGGACCGGCTGGGCCGGGGCAAGGCCGCCCAGTCGAAGCGCTCGGCGGGCCTGAGACCCCGCGTCGACGAGGCGGACCGGGTCGCGGACTCGGTCTGCCCCTACTGCGCGGTGGGCTGCGCGCAGCGCGTCTACGTCAAGGACGAGCGGGTCATCCAGATCGAGGGCAACCCGCACAGCCCGATCTCGCGTGGTCGCCTGTGCCCCAAGGGCTCGGCCAGCAAGCAGCTCGTGACCGGCCCGCAGCGCGAGCAGAAGGTGCGGTACAGGCCCCCGTACGCCACCGAGTGGCAGGAACTGGACCTG
This sequence comes from Streptomyces sp. CA-106110, assembly GCF_050936285.1. NCBI lineage: Bacteria > Bacillati > Actinomycetota > Actinomycetes > Kitasatosporales > Streptomycetaceae > Streptomyces > Streptomyces sp. CA-106110. The sequence goes on from NZ_JBNJNB010000001.1 coordinate 1,168,681, forward strand.
GAGACGGCCGTTGACATGGTGGCCGACCGGATGCTGGACGCGCGCCGCAAGGGCTGGCAGGACACCGACGAGGCCGGTAACACGCTCCGGCGCACCATGGGTTTCGCGGGCCTGGGCGGCGCCACGCTCGACAACGAGGAAAACTACCTGATCAAGAAGCTGTTCACCGCTCTCGGTGCGCTTCAGATCGAGAACCAGGCGCGTATTTGACACTCCGCCACCGTTCCCGGTCTGGGAGCTTCGTTCGGACGTGGCGGCGCCACCGACTACCAGCAGGACCTGATCAATGCCGACTGCATCATCATCATGGGCTCGAACATGGCCGAGGCCCATCCGGTCGGGTTCCAGTGGGTGATGGAGGCCAAGGCGCGCGGTGCCAGGGTCATCCACATCGACCCCCGGTTCAGCCGCACCAGTGCGCTGGCCGACCAGCACGTCACGCTGCGCGCCGGCACCGACATCGCCTTCCTGGGCGGCGTGGTCAACCACATCCTGTCCAACGGCCTGGAGTTCCGTGAGTACGTGAGGGCGTACACCAATGCGGGATGCCTCCTGAGCGAGCGGTTTCAGGACACCGAGGACCTGGACGGCCTGTTCAGTGGCTACGACCCGCACACCGCCTCGTACGACCCGTCGAGTTGGGCGTACGAGAGCATCCAGGCCGAGGAGCGCGCGGGCCACCGGAACAAGGAGCAGTCCGCGCCGTACCAGCACGGCGCCGGCGGCCCGGCCGTCGAGGGATGCTCCGGCGATGTCGCGTCCGATCCGGACCTCGCGCATCCCCGCAGTGTGTTCCAGGTGCTCAAGCGGCACTTCTCCCGCTACACGCCCGAGATGGTGGAGCGGATCTGCGGGGTGCCCCAGGACCTGTTCCTGGACGTGTGCCGCGCCTGGACGCAGAACTCCGGCCGGGAGCGCACCACCGCACTGGTGTACAGCGTCGGCTGGACCCAGCACTCCGTCGGCGTCCAGTACATCCGGGCGGGTGCGATCGTCCAGCTCCTGATGGGCAACATCGGCCGTCCCGGCGGCGGCATCTACGCGCTGCGCGGGCACGCCAGCATCCAGGGCTCCACCGATATCCCGACCCTGTTCAACCTCCTGCCCGGCTATCTGCCGATGCCGGACACCACCCACGAGAACCTGGCGACCTATCTGAACGGAGTCCGCCGCCCCAAGCAGAAGGGGTTCTGGGGCAACGCCGGCTCCTACATGATCTCCCTGCTCAAGGAGTACTGGGGCGACGCGGCGACCGCGGAGAACGACTACTGCTTCGACTACCTGCCGCGGATCAACGGCGACCACGGCACGTACCGCACCGTGATGGACATGGTCGACGGGAAGGTCTTCGGCTACTTCCTGCTCGGCCAGAACCCGGCGGTCGGATCGGCCCACGGCCGGCTGCAGCGCCTGGGCATGGCGAACCTCGAGTGGCTGGTGGTGCGCGACCTCACGATGATCGAGAGCGCCTCGTTCTGGAAGGACGCTCCCGAGATCGAGACCGGCGAGATCGTCACCGAACGCTGCCCCACGGAGGTGTTCTTCTTCCCGGCCGCCTCGCACGTGGAGAAGGCCGGCACGTTCACCCAGACGCAGCGGATGCTGCAATGGCGGGACCAGGCCGTCGAACCGAGCGGGGACCAGCGCTCGGAGCTGTGGTTCTTCTACCAGCTCGGCCTGCGCATCAAGGAGAAGCTCTCCGGCTCGACCGACGAACGCGACCGCCCGGTTCTCGACCTCGCCTGGGACTACCGGACCGAGGGCGAGGAACCGTCCCCGGCGGACGTGCTGCGCCACATCAACGGGATCGACCTGCGCACCGGCCGGACGGTCGACAGCTACCTCGACCTCAAGGACGACGGCTCCACCTCCTGCGGCTGCTGGATCTACAGCGGGGTCTACGCCGACGAGGTCAACCAGGCCCGCCGCCGCAAGTCGCGGCTGGAACAGGGTCCGTACGACGCGGAGTGGGGCTGGACGTGGCCGTTGAACCGGCGCGTCCTGTACAACCGGGCCTCCGCCGATCCGCAGGGGCGGCCCTGGAGTAAGCGCAAGGCCCTCGTGTGGTGGGACGAGGAGCGCCACGAGTGGACCGGACACGACATTCCCGACTTCGAGAAGAACAAGCCGCCCGACTACCGGCCGCCGGAGGGGGCATCGGGGCCGGAGGCGCTTTCCGGCAGCGACGCGTTCATCATGATGGCCGACGGCAAGGGGTGGCTGTTCGCCCCGGCCGGGCTGGCCGACGGCCCGCTGCCCACCCACTACGAGCCTGCGGAGTCCCCGCTGCGGAACCTGCTCTACGGCCAGCAGGGCAATCCGGTGCGGAAGGTGTACGGGCGTCCCGACAACCCGTCCAACCCCGCGCCGCCCGAGGCGCACCACGAGGTGTTCCCCTTTGTGTTCACCGCCTCGCGGCTCACCGAGCACCACACCGCGGGCGGCATGAGCCGGCAACTGCCGTACCTCTCGGAGCTTCAGCCGGAACTCTTCGTGGAGGTGTCACCGGAGCTCGCGTCCGAACGCGGTCTGCGCCACCTTGACCGGGCCCATGTGATCACGAGCCGGACCGCGGTGGACGCCCGCGTGGTCGTCACCGACCGGATGGCGCCGCTGCGGGTCGACGGCCGGATCATCCACCAGGTCTGGATGCCCTACCACTGGGGCTCCACGGGGCTCACTCGCGGCGACGTGGTCAACGACCTGATCGGCGTGGTGGCCGACCCCAATGTGCTCATCCAGGAGAGCAAGGTACTGACCTGCGACATCCGCCCCGGACCCCGGCCTCGGGGCCCCGCCCTGCTGGAGTACGTGAAGGAGTACCGCCGCCGGGCCGGGATCACACCGGCGACCGGCACCCGCATCCTGACGACCGGTGCCGACCAGAGCCCGGCCCACACCGAACCGGGCCGTCCGGAGGAGTCCTCATGACGGACAAGCACAGCCTCTACGGGCCGCTCGAGGACCCCGCGGCGGACGCCGGCCACAGCGACCCGCCACCCCGCGTGGGCTTCTTCACGGACACCTCCGTGTGCATCGGCTGCAAAGCGTGCGAAGTGGCGTGCAAGGAATGGAACGACGTCCCGGAGGACGGCATCGAGCTCCTCGGCATGTCGTACGACAACACCGGCATGCTCGGCGCGAGTTCCTGGCGGCACGTCGCGTTCGTGGAGCAGGAGCGCCCGCTGGGCCGGCAGGACCCGGGGCTGTCCGGACTTCCCACGGGCCCCTCCAGCACCGAGGCCACCGCGGAGGTGGTCGCCGACGCCGTGCGCGACTCCCCACGCGGCGGCGGCGAGCTGGGCACCGGCCCGGTCGACCTCGGGTTCCCCTCCTTCGAACTGCCCGGAGCCACCGCCGGTGCGGAGAGCCGTACCCAGTTCCGCTGGCTGATGGCCTCCGACGTGTGCAAGCACTGCACGCACGCCGGCTGTCTCGACGTCTGCCCCACGGGAGCGCTCTTCCGCACCGAGTTCGGATCGGTCGTGGTGCAGCCCGACATCTGCAACGGCTGCGGCTACTGCGTGTCCGGCTGCCCGTACGGGGTCATCGACCGCCGGCCCGACGACGGGCGCGCCTGGAAGTGCACCCTGTGCTACGACCGGCTGCGCGGCGACCTGGAGCCGGCCTGCGCCAAGGCCTGTCCGACGGACTCCATTCAGTTCGGGCCGCTCGACGAACTGCGCGAGCGCGCCGACCGGCGGCTGGAGCAACTGCACGAGGCGGGCGTGAGCGAGGCACGGCTGTACGGGCGGGACCCCGACGACGGCGTGGGCGGCGACGGGGCCTTCTTCCTGCTGCTCGACGAGCCGGAGGTGTACGGCCTGCCACCGGATCCCGTCGTACCCACGCGTGACCTGCCGTCCATGTGGAAGTACGCCGGTGTGGCGGCCTCGGGCCTGCTGGCCGCGTCCGTCGCCGCCTTCCTGAAAGGAGGCAGGCGATGACCGAAGAGGACGGAGTCCTGCATGAGCCGCGCAGCGACACGCACGCCGACGACGCCCACGCACTCACCTTCGGCTCGGGCGGCCGCCGCGACGCGGGACACGAGGGGTCCGCCGTGCCGCGCACGGACTTCCGCTCGTACTACGGCCGGCCGGTGCTGAAACCGCCGGTGTGGGAGTGGAAGGTGCCGGCCTATCTGTTCACCGGCGGCCTCTCGGCGGGAGGCGCCCTGCTCGCGGCCGGCGCCGACGTCACAGGACGCCCCGAGCTGCGCCGGTGGAGCCGCCTGGGCGGCTTCGGCGCCTTGCTGGCAAGCAGCTACTTCCTGATCGCCGACCTCGGCCGGCCCGAGCGGTTCCACCACATGCTCCGGGTCGCGAAGCCGAGTTCACCGATGTCCGTCGGCACCTGGATCCTCATGGCCTACAGTCCTGGCATCAGTCTTGCCGCCACGGCGGAGCTGCTGCCCGCCACCCTGCGCAGCAGCCTGCCCGGGCGGCTGCTGCACAACGCGGCCCGCCCGGCCGGGATGTCCTCGGCGGCCATCGCACCGGCGCTCGCCGCCTACACGGCGGTGCTGCTCTCCCAGACGGCCGTGCCGGCCTGGCATGAGGCCCGCCAGGAGCTCCCCTTCGTGTTCACCGGGTCAGCCGCCGCCAGCGGCGGCGGTCTCGGAATGCTCGTGGCCCCAGTGGACGAGGCAGGCCCCGCCCGGCGACTGGGCGCGGTGGGGGCCGCGGTCGAACTCGTCGCGGCCCGGCTGATCGATCGCCGGCCGGGTCTGGTACCCAAGGCCTACACCACCGGACGGGCCCACCGTCTGCGCCAGGCGTCGGAGTGCCTCACACTCGGCGGAGCACTCGCCGCCGTGACGGTCGCCCGGCGCAGCCGCGCAGCCGCAGTGGCGGCCGGACTGTCGCTGCTCGCCGGCAGCGCCCTGCAGCGCTTCGGCACCTTCGAGGCGGGCGTCGCGTCCACGAAGGACCCCGCCTACGTCGTGGTCCCGCAACGTGAACGCCTGAACGCCGCGGCTGGCGAGCGACACGCACATTGAAGGCTCCCCCCCGGAAGGCGGGGGATTCCCGCCCGGCCTGGTGGCCGGACGCCCCCCGGCGGGGCGCCTTCGGGCGTGCGTGGGGATTTACGGCTCAGGCTGCCACCGGAGCCGGCGGTCTTACGCCCTCGGCACCGTCCGGGTTCCAACCTGCCCGGACCAGCATCACGCGGGCGGAGTTCTTATCCCTGGGGGATACGGCTCCGCACACGGTGCAGGCATAGGTTCGTTCGGAGAGAGGTAGTGCGTGCTTGGTTCTCGCTCCGCACTGCGCACAGTCCATCGTGGTGTGCGCCGGGTGCACGAGACGGACGTCTCGCGCGTGTTTGCGGCCCATCTCGAGCAGGGCGCGTTTGGTCGCTGCGATGGCGGCATCCGCCGCTTTGCGGGCCATGGTGGTCTTCGCGAGGAACTTCGGCCGGAAGTCCTCCACGGCAACCCCGTCATGACCGCGCATCACACGCTTGGCCCACTTGCGGGCGGTGTCCTCCCGCTGCCGAGCCACCTTCTTGTTCAGCTTCGCGGCCTGGGCTTGCGCCTGCCGGTAGCCGGCGGATGCGGGCTGTCCCTTCGGCCGGCGCCGCCGGGCCATCATCCGCTGGTACTTCGCAAGCCGCTGCGCGGCCCGCTTGCCGTGCTCGGCGTTCGGGAGGTCGTAGGCGTCATCGGTGGTGGTGGCGGTCTCCTTCACACCCCAGTCCACGCCCAGGAAGCGGCCGGTCTCAGAGAGCGGCTCGACCTGAGCCGGGAGGACGAAGGACGCGTGCCAGTGGCCGAGGCTGTCCTGGTACACGCGCACACTGGACGGATCCGCGGGCAGCTCCCGCGACCACACCACCGTCAGGACGATCCCGCCCGCAAGGTGCAGACGACCGTCATCAAGCCGGAAGCCGCGCCGGGTGTAGTTCAGGCTCGGCCGCGCCTCCCGCTTCTTCTTCCACCTGGGCATCCCCGCCCGGCGGTGTGTCGGAAGCCGGTCCTTGATGTCCTTCAGGGCCTTCGCGCGGGACTTGGCGAAGTCGCGTATCACCTGCTGCTGAGGGACCGAAGCGCCCTCAGCGAGCCAGGGCGTCATCCTGCGGGCCTCGGTCAGCATCTTGTCGAGCTGCGCCGGGCCACACGTCAGCTTCTCGCCCGTTGCCCTGGCCTGCTGATACACGGCCTTCGACTTCGCCACACATTCGTTCCAGATCCACCGGCACCGGTCCCACTCGGCTTCAAGCTGACGCCGGGCCGTCGCGGACAGGCGCACGCGGAAGGTGTACCGGGCATGCCCGGACACTTCCGTGTGCGCCTCTGTCGTCACGCACCTGAACCTACCCGGGAGGACTGACAGTTGAGAGCTCTTGATCATTATGGGCTGCCTCACGCCGACGTGGAGTGGACGCCGGATCGCCCTGGCGGCGATCCGGCTATCCCTGCCCTGCTCCGCAGGAGCCCGATTCCTCCCCGGCCTGAAAGCCGGGGCATCCTCGGAGGTCCCAGGTGAGCTCGGCCGACGGCGACGCCAGGCGAGAGGGCCCCTCGGCCCGGCCGCCGAGCCGGGACCCGCTTGTCAGTGCAGTGCGGCCAGCCGGGCCGCCGCGCTGTCCAGCAGCATCTCCAGTGCCGTCGGGTAGGCGCTGGCGACCATCCGCGTGGCGAGAAGCGGAGCGGCCTCGGCGATGCGCGGGTGGGTCGCGGCGGGAAGCCGGGCGTACGTGGAGCGCCACATGCCCTCGTCGGCACGCAGAGCGGCCCTCGGCAGCGCCAGGGAGGCCGCGTCGAGCGCGGCGAAGGCGAGAGTCTGGTCGATGAAGGCGTGGTAGATCCGGACCGTGTCGGGCAGCGGGAACCCGGCTGTGCGCAGCACCTCCAGGACCGCCTCGTCGGCCGCCAGCTCGTTCGGCCGGCCGGTGACGCGGCTCGCTGTCAGCTGGGCCGCCTGCGGATGGGCCACATAGGCGGCATGGATCCGCAGTCCGACGGCACGCAGGTCCGCACGCCACTCCCCCGTCGCCTCCCAGCCCTGCAGAGCCTGCCCGATGAGGGCGTCGCCGATGGCGAGGGTGAGGTCGTCCATGCCGCGGAAGTAGCGGTAGAGCGTGCTCGGGTCGCAGTCGAGCGCCGTCCCGAGGCGCCGTGCGGTGAGTCCCGAGCTGCCGTGCTCGCGCAGCATCCGCAGCGCGGTCTCGACGATCAGGCTCTCTGACAGCACGGTGCCGCTCTTGGTGGGACGGCGCCGTCGCCGCCTCTCCTCGGGCACCACCTGCTTCGGCACCACGTCCTCCTCGGTCGCCCCTTATGCCAACGCCATTGACCTTACGGGAACACCGGGCGTTGTATCTGCGGCCAAGGGCGCGCCTTGCCATCCGAGACACCGAAGCATCCAGAGACCGACAGGGAGTCTTGCCATGCGTGTACTGCTCGTGGGAGCCGGCGGCGTGGGCACCGCGATCACCCGGATCGCTGCCCGGCGTGCGTTCTTCGAGACGATGGTGGTCGCCGACTATGACCCGGCCCGTGCCGAGGCGGCCGTGGCGGCCCTCGGCGACGACGGCCGCTTCGTCGCGGAATCCGTGGACGCGGGCGACGAGGCCGCGGTGGCCGCACTGCTGGCCCGGCACCGCTGCGACGTGCTGGTCAACGCGACCGACCCGCGGTTCGTCATGCCGTTGTTCCAGGCGGCGCGTACGGCCGGGGCCACCTACCTCGACATGGCGATGTCACTGTCCCGTCCGCACCCCGAACGCCCCTACGAGGAATGCGGGGTCAAGCTCGGCGACGCCCAGTTCGCGCAGGCCGACGAGTGGGAGAAGGAGGGCATGCTCGCGCTCGTCGGAATGGGCGTGGAGCCGGGCCTTTCGGACGTGTTCGCCCGCTACGCGGCCGATGAACTCTTCGACGAGATCGAGGAGATCGGCATCCGCGACGGCGCGAACCTCACCGTCGACGGCTATGACTTCGCACCGTCCTTCAGCATCTGGACCACGATCGAGGAGTGCCTCAACCCGCCCGTCGTCTACGAGGCCGGGCGGGGCTGGTTCACCACGGCACCGTTCAGCGAGCCCGAGGTGTTCGACTTCCCGGAGGGCATCGGCGAGGTCGAGTGCGTGAACGTGGAACACGAGGAGGTGCTGCTGGTCCCGCGCTGGGTGGACGCCCGCCGCGTCACCTTCAAGTACGGGTTGGGGCGGGAGTTCGTCGAGACGCTGAGGACGCTCCACCTGCTCGGACTCGACCGCACCGATCCGGTGACGGTGCCGGGCCCGGCCGGTCCGGTCGCCGTCTCGCCGCGGGACGTCGTCGCGGCCTGTCTGCCGGACCCCGCGACGCTGGGTGAGCGCATGCACGGCAAGACCTGCGCGGGCACCTGGGTGCGCGGCACCAAGGGCGGGGCATCGCGCGAGGTGTATCTGTACCACGTGGTCGACAACCAGTGGTCCATGGCGGAGTACGGCTGCCAGGCCGTGGTGTGGCAGACGGCCGTCAACCCCGTGATCGCTCTGGAACTGCTCGCCACGGGCGCCTGGTCCGGCTCGGGCGTCCTCGGCCCGGAGGCCTTCCGGCCTCGTCCGTTCCTGGAGCTGCTGACGGCTTACGGCTCGCCCTGGGGCATGCGCGAGCAGTGACCTCCCGGAGTGGCGCTGCCGGCCACGAACGCGTTCGCGGCCGGCGCTTCACCCGTCTCGCACGGGCGCCGCACCGCCCCGGCCACTCGGCTCCGGGGACGGCGAGGTCCGGGTACGGGCGGCGAGGACGTGGTGCGGCGGGTCGGCGCCGATGCGAGGGACCTCGTACTCGCCGTTGCCGGGCCGCGGGCACGGTCACCCCCGGGTGTGCAGCGGCCGGCGAGGCCCGGTCTACGCGGTGGTGTGGAAGTAGTGACCCTTCTCGAGGTCGTCGATGAGCCCGGCGCCCGTCGGCTGCCACTCCAGCAGTTCACGGGTCAGGGTGCTGGAGGCCGGGCTGTCGAGTGCGATGAAGCCGGCCAGCCAGCCGAAGTGTTCGGCCGCGGACTCCTGGGGGACGGAGGCCACGGGGAGATCGAGATGCCGCCCGATCACTTCCGCGACGGCGCGGATCTGCACTCCTTCGTCGGCGGTCGCGTGCAGCACCGATCCGGCCGGAGCGTTCTCGAGGGCGAGACGGAACAGGCGCGCCGCGTCGAGCCGGTGCACGGCGGGCCAGCGGTCGGTCCCGTCGCCTACGTAGCCCGCCACGCCCTTGGCCCGGGCGACGCCGACCAGTGCGGCCATGAAGCCTTGGTCCCCGTCGCCGTGCACCGTGGGAGGCAGCCGCACCACGGACGAACGGACGTCACGGGAAGCGAGGGAGAGCGCGAGCTGCGCGGTACCCATCCGGGTCCGCGGACCGGAGCTCAGATGCTCGATGGAGAGGTCGGGGCCCGTGTCCTCCTCGGTGGCCACGCGTCCCGGGGCGAGCCCGAGCGTCCCGGAGGCGAGCACGAACGGCCGCCCGGAACCCGCGAGCGCGTCGCCGAACGTCTCGACGGCACGGCGGTCCGCATCGGCGGCGCCCTGGAAATCTCCAGAGAAGGCGATGTCGTGCTTGAACGCCAGGTGGATCACACCGTCCGACTCGGCGGCCGCGCCGCGCAGGACCTCGAGATCGTCGAGGGTGCCGCGCCGCACCTCGGCTCCGGCCGCGGTGAGTGCGGCGGCCGAAGCGTCCGAGCGGGCGAGCCCGACGACCTGATGGCCCGCGCCGATGAGTTCGGGAACGACGGCGGAGCCGATCCAGCCGGACGCGCCTGTGACGAAAACCCGCATGGAAAGTCCTTCAGGTAGGTCGACCGTCCTGGGCGCGAGGGGGCCGCACGGAAGGTCGATGTCAGTGACTGTCATCGACCGTAGCACCGATGTCAGTAACTGTCATCACGTAAGATCAGGGCATGGGTCGATGGGAACCGAACTCGCGCGGGCGCCTGGAGCAGGCGGCACTTGAGCTGTACGGCGAGCGCGGTTTCGAACAGACCACGGTCGCGGAGATCGCCAGGCGTGCCGGGCTCACCGAGCGAACGTTCTTCCGGTACTTCGCCGACAAACGGGAAGTCCTGTTCGCGGGCGCCGCATCGCTGGAGGCTCTCTTCGTGAGCACCGTCTCCGGCGCCCCTGAGGCCGCCGCGCCGCTCGACGCCGTGGCCAAGGCACTCGAGGTCGTCGCCGGCACCTTTCAGGAGCGCCACGCATACGCCCGGGAGCGTCAGAAGGCGATCATCGCGAACGCGGAACTCCGCGAGCGGGAACTGATCAAACTCGCGTCGCTGTCCGCGGCGCTCGCCGAAGCCCTGCGCCTGCGGGGCGTCGCGGAGCCGGCGGCGAGCCTGACCGCCGAGGCCGGGGTCGCCGTCTTCAAGGTCGCGTTCGAGCGCTGGATCGAGGAGGAGAACGAGCAGGACCTCGGGCACCTCATCCAGGAGTCGCTCGACGAACTCAGGGCCGTGATGGCGGGCACCTGAGCCCCGGGTGCCCGCGGGATCAACTCCCGCAAGGCGACCCCGTATCGACTGGAAACTCCTGGCGCGCGGGCCTTCCTTCAGCGCCCGTCAATCTGCCCTACGTACGCGCCTGCCGTGGCGCGGGACCGGACTCCGCCGCGCCACGGCGCACCCGAGGTTCATGCCCTGTCGCGCCGGCAGTGGAGGAACAGCTGGGGTTCAGGCGTGGCTTCGGGATGGGCCGGGGCGAACATCGTGCTCTCCTGGGAGACCACCGTCAGTCCCGCCCCCTCGGCAAGGCCGACGAAGTCCGCGGGAGCGAAGCTCGTCACCCGCACGGCCTGTCCCATGAACATGCCCTCGACGTCCTCGACATCGAGCGGCACGGTGGCCAGGGCGACGCTGCCTCCCGGCTTCACGGCCCGCGCCAGCCGCCGCACGACGGCGGACTGCTCCTGGCGGGACATCTGCAGCAGCGCGAAGTACACGCAGACCGCGTCGAAGGAAGCGTCCTCGAGCGGGAACTCGCGGACATCGGCGCGCTGGAAGACAGCGCCGGGCACCTGACGAGCGGCGATATCGACCATGACCGGCGAGACGTCGATGCCGAGCACATCGTGTCCTGCCGCGGCGAGCGTCGCCGCAGTGGGCCGGCCCGTGCCGCTACCCACGTCCAACACCCCGCTTCCGGGGTCGAGTTGCCGCAAGAGCCAGGTCAACGACGCGCGGTGGGCCGCTGAGCGGGCGAAGGCCTTCTCGTACTCGCCGCCCAGCGCGTCGAACACCGCGGCCGCCCGTGACCGCTCGTCCCCGTCACTCAAGGTGCTCCCCCTTCGTCGCGGCATCCGTGCCGGCATCGTCGCATCCGTCACCAGAGCCCACAACGGGCCCACGCGGACAGGCCGGTGCGCGTCGCGACCCGCGCGAAGCGGCAGGGTCCGAGCGGCAGTGAAGCCCTCTCCACTCCGGCAGGAGCCACCTGGAGATCGAGCAGGGGCGGACACGCGCAGGCAGAAACATGCCCCTTCCGCCCAGGGGCTGAGGCAGCCCTGCCCACCCGACGCGTAGCCTTACGCGGGGCGGAGCCGGACGGCCGGGTCCGCCACGGCAGCGGAAGCAGTGCCCAGAAGAGAGGCGAACGAAAATGGCCGAGCAGGACGAGCACTTCGACGTGGTCGTACTCGGTGCGGGCCCCGGCGGCTATGTCGCCGCGATCCGCGCCGCGCAGCTGGGCAAACGCGTCGCCGTCGTCGAGGAGAGGTACTGGGGCGGGGTCTGCCTGAACGTCGGCTGCATCCCCACCAAGGCGCTGCTGCGCAACGCGGAGCTGGCGCACATCTTCACCCGCGAGGCCAAGACCTTCGGCATCAAGGTGGACGGACAGGTCACGTTCGACTACGGCGAGGCCTTCCTCCGCAGCCGCCGTGTCGCCGACGGCCGCGTCAAGGGCGTCCACTACCTGATGAAGAAGAACAAGATCACGGAGATCGACGGCCGCGGCACCTTCCTGGACCCGCACACCCTTCAGGTCGCCGGATACGACGGCGCCGGCCGCACCATCGGGTTCGACCACTGCATCATCGCCACCGGCGCCACCCCGAAGCTGCTGCCCGGCACCCGCCGGACCTCGCGCGTGGTGACGTACGAAGAGCAGATCCTCGCCGAGGATCTGCCCCAGTCGATCCTCATCGCTGGCGCCGGAGCTATCGGTATCGAGTTCGCCTACGTCCTGCACAACTACGGCGTGAAAGTCACCGTCGTCGAATTCCTCGACCGCATCGCCCCGCTGGAGGACGCCGAGGTCTCCGCCGAACTCGCCAAGCAGTACCGCAGGCTGGGCATCGACGTGCTCATCTCCACCCGGGTCGACTCCATCGACGAGTCGGGCCCCCAGGTCCGCGTGACCGTCACCGGCAAGGACGGCGCCCAGCAGGTCCTGGAGGCCGACAAGGTGCTCCAGGCGCTCGGCTTCGCGCCCAACGTCACGGGCTTCGGCCTGGAGAACACCGGCGTGCGCGTCAGCGAGCGCGGAGCCATCGACATCGACGGGTACTGCCGCACCTCGGTCCCGCACATCTACGCCATCGGCGACGTCACCGCCAAGCTGATGCTGGCGCACGCCGCCGAGGCGATGGGCGTGGTGGCCGCCGAGACCCTCGCGGACGCGGAGACCATGGAACTCGACTATGCGATGATCCCGCGCGCCACCTACTGCCAGCCGCAGATCGCCAGCTTCGGCTACACCGAGGCCCAGGCACGCGAGCGCGGTTTCGACGTCAAGGTGGCGAAGTTCCCATTCACCGCGAACGGCAAGGCGCACGGCCTCGGCGACACCACCGGCTTCGTGAAGCTGATCAGCGACGCCAGGTACGGCGAGCTCATCGGCGGCCATCTCATCGGCCCCGACGTCACCGAGTTGCTGCCCGAACTCACCTTGGCCCAGCAGTGGGACCTGACCGTCCATGAGGTGGCGCGCAATGTGCACGCCCACCCCACGCTCGGGGAGGCGGTCAAGGAAGCGGTGCACGGCCTGGCCGGCCACATGATCAACATGTGAGACACCGTCCGGCCTCCTCCCCTCGCTGCGAGGTGGGCCCCGACGTGTCGCGGGACACGGGTGCTCAGAACGAGAAGTCGGTCGTCCTGAGCACCCGCGCCGATCCGATGCGTCCCAGCAACGCCGACAGCGGTCTGCGCAGTCGGCGCCGGTCGGCCTCCAGCGCCGCCTCCAGATCCGCGCGGGTGTAGAGCCGGCCTCGGCTGACGACGGCTGTCAGTCCCTCCGACGGGTCCGTGCGCGCAGTGGGATCCGCGTTGTAGAGGAGGAGATCGGCGGGGGCACCCGGCGGAGGCTCATCAATTTGCTTAGAGTTCTTCAGTGATCGTACGGTGATCGTGTGGAACTTCTTCGGCTGTCAAAAGCTGCTAAGCGTTTGGGCGTTCACCCCGTGACGCTTCGGCTTTGGGCTGACTCGGGGAAGATTCCGGTGACTTGGGTCGGGCGTGAGCGTCGGTTCTCCTCGATCGATGTGGAGGCGATGAAGGTCTCCACCGGTCGCGAGCGTGTCCGCCTGGAGGGCCTGCATGTGCGCGTGTCCGGCTCCCATGGGCAGGAATCCTCGCTTCAGGCGCAGGAGAAGGAGCTGCGGGCCACCTCCATCGGCGAGGACTTCGTTTCGCTGGTCACCATGTTCGCCGGCCGCCTGTACGGGATGCGGTCGGCCGAAAACCGGCGTCGCCTGCTGGCCGAGTCGGGCCAGTGCGACGCAGGGCGCGCCGCGTGAGTCGAAAGCTGCCGATCGGTAAGGCCGAGACCTCCCGTACCGCGTGCGCCCGCACTCTTGTGCGCACAGGCGTGGATGAGAAGACGGGCGAAGTCCTGACCCAGGCCGTGCTGGCCGAACGTATCGGCTGGTGCAGCGACCTGGTGGCGGGCATGGTTTCTGTCGTGCTCGCCGAGCGTTGGAACAGCCGTGATGTGAAGGTACTCGCCTCCGGCGTGGACGAGGTCGGTCGGAATCTGCCGTCGAACGCGTGGATGGCGCTGCGCCGTCTGGGCTGGAGTGCCGCCCCGCACGAGGGCGTGAAGGTCAACGACCGGATCGTGCGCATGGCCCAAGAGCAGGCCGGGCGGGCGCTGCGCTCGGCGAAGTGGCGCGCCGAGATGACTGCCGGAGTCCTGGCGACGTGGCCCATCGATCCGAGCAAGCGCACTCCCCGCGAGTGGGACGCCGTACGCGCAGCGGTCCCTGGTGGAAAGTATCTGCCGTCCAGCATCATCAAGGCCCGCACCCGGCAGGCCGCCACGTATCTCAAGGCCAACGGCCGTCTGCCCGTGGACGTTTTCGAACTCGAAGGCACCCCGAAGGTGGCCCGCATGCTGCTGCTCGCCGCATGCGACGGGCAGCAGGCCACGATCGAACGCTCCGAAACCGACACCGGGCAGGCGCTGCTGCGCTTACAGTTGCCCACCCGCCCCGACCCGGCCACCTACCGGGACTGGACATGGGTGGCCTGCCCCATCACGCTGCCGCCAACGGTCCCGGCATCGGCGGTGCTCCACCTTCCCACCCTCCGCCTCGCGGGTGACACCGTGCGCGCTGACCTGGCCTACACCCACGCCGTCCCCAAGGCCCACCGCACCAGTCATGCGGTGGCGCTCGGCGTGGACTGGGGCCTGAACACGCTCCTCAGCACGGGCGCCGTGCAATTGAACGGCGAGCGGCGGACCACTGCGCTCGGGGCCGGCGCCCAGTTCCGGGCCGCCGGTGTGCTCGCCAAGCAGCACCGCCTGCGCCGCCTCTCGGAGCGACTGCACACCAAGGCCGACCAGTATGAACGGCTGACCGCAGGCCACGACGACCACCAGCTTGCCCCCAAGCTCGACGTGCTCCGCAGCGAGATCCAGCACGTGTCCAACCGCCGGTCGAACCTCAACGACTCCCTGGCATGGGTTGCCGCCAGGTGGACCGTCGACCAGGCCATCGCGGCCGGGGCCAGGGTGATCTATGTCGAGGATCTGCGGTCGATGGAAGCCGGGGGCATGGGCCGCACCCTGAACACCCGCCTGTCCCAGCAGGTCCGCGGACAGATCGCCGACCGCATGCGGCACCTCGCCACCGAGCAGGGCATCGCAGTCGTCACGGTTCCAGCGCGCAACACCTCCAGACTGTGCCCGCACTGCCTGATGCCGCTGCGCCACCGCAAGGCCCCCGACCGGCCCACCCTCGCGGGATGGAAATGGGCCATCTGCCCCAACCAGGACTGCCGTTGGCAGGGCGACCGCGACCACGGTGCCTGGCGCCGTATCGCCACCCGCGGCCTGGCCCACCAGGCCACGACCGTTACCGACCACACCAGCGGCCACATGGTGATCCGGACGGTCCTCGACAACCTGGAAGCGAACGCCGTCCTCACACCGACTCCCAAGACCAGCCGGAAGGACCGGTCCAAGACCGGCTCCACCCGGCGTCGTTCCACACGCCCCGCGCCCAGGCGACGCAGGGCACCCTCCCCAGCACGGCTTCGCGGTCGTGTTGGCCAGCGTCCGGAGGGACACGCTCACACGGACCGGACACGGCTGCCCCGCGCAGCCCACCGACACCAGGGCGTGAACACGATCAGCACGCCCACCACCGGCCACCAGCCACGAGGGGCAGCACTCGGCGCGGGATTCCACTTCCACGCCCACGCCTCCCCACCACGGTGGGAAACGATCCCGGAAACTCAATCCAACTCAGGATCGCATAGCTGATCAGAGACGCTGTGGGCCACGCGGTCGAGTTGCGCGCCGTCGATGCCCCGTACACCGGAAAGCCGCGTCCCGTGTGCCAGAGCCGGTCCGCATACAGCGGGGGCAGCATGCCGGCCTGTGGGGCGCGCCGGGCCGACTCGTAGTCCCGGTAGCTGAGCAGGGCCTCGGTGGCGACCAGGGTCGGGGTGTGGGCAAGGCCGTGCGCGGGGCTGTGTCGGACGACTTCGTCCAGACGCCGGTCGGTGACGCCCTGCCAGTCGGTGGACCGGCACAGTACGGATTCGGTCAGGTGGAGCGGGCTGCTGCGGGGCAGATGGGTGTGCATGTCCACGAGCCCCGGCAGCACATGGGCACCGCGGTACTGATCGAGGACCTCGCCGCCACCGTCGCCGGCGGGGGCGATGCGGTCGCCGCGCAGATGCAGTGCCGTATGGGGTGTGGATGATTCGGCGGGCTGGACGAAAGCCCAGGTCAGCCGTCTCCACACGGTAATGACCCACGTCACGGCCCAGTCGCGCAGCCGGGCCCGCAGCTCCGGAGGCCAGGTCTCGACGGCGGCCCGGTCGGCCTCGGGACAGGCCGTCAGGCAGCAGGGTGTCGGACAGAGTGCGCTCGGGGCCGTCCGCCGCCGGGGCACGGTCGGCCGACTGGAGCCGCCGGTACTGGGCCGTCAGCAGTCTGCGTCTCGCCCGGCTCGGCCGACGCCGATCACGCCCGGGTGCGTAGCGAAGCCCAAGACCGACGAGCCCTCGCCGGCGGGGGCGACGGAGCCGAGCGGGCTGCCGAACCGCAGCGGTCAGCCGAAGTGAGCGACGAACCGGTGAACGCCCGGCCCGGTGTGCGCGTGCGTCGGCTCGGACCGCAACTAGCAGCCGTGTCTATGGCACCTCGACAGCCTGAGCCGTGCCAAGCAGGTCCGGGCGATGATCCGGCTCGGCATCCACTGGATGAGGAGGGCGAGCGATGCACCCTGACGACCCCGAACATCTCCCGGGGGCGGGAGGTGTTGCTTGCTGAAGGCCGTCAGGCCATCGCCGACACCTGGACGGAGGCCAACCGCGCTCGTGGCCGAGATCGTCGCCGTAGTCGAGCAGAGGACCGGCGTCCGGCTGCCGACCGGCCGCCCCTCGGTCATGGACTCCACGCGACAACAGCTCCTCGCCGCCGACGTCCGGGGCCAGCACCTCCGGGCCGCCCTGAACATCGTGCTGCGCCGGTGGTTCTGGCCCAAGTCCGTGGCGACCCTCGGGGAGCTGGTGCCCGATCTGCCGGAGGACGTCCGGGACCAGATCGCCGACCACCTCGTCCGGGCGGGCCTGTCGTGAGCTGGGCGGACCTCTTGCCGGCCATTAGCTAAATCGGCCTCGGGGCCGGGCCGCAGACCGCACAATCACCGCATGACACTGGCTGCTTCTTCTTGGTGGGCCGACTGGCCCAAGTTCGTGCCCGGCTGGCTGGCGTTCGTGTGGACGCTCGGTGCCGGCGCCCGCAGGGTGTGGGTGCGCCGTAACAGGGTCGCCCTGGGTCCCGCTGACGACGAGCTGCGCGAGGCCCTTACGGGCATACGCACGCTGTTCGAGGTCATCACGACGCCGGGGGGCCGACGCGCCGACTGGTTCATGGCTGAGGAGCGGCGCGAGACCGCCCACCGCATTCAGGATCTGGCGGAGCGCAGGGAAGACAGCGCCCTGCGTGGGCTCCTGGCCAAGGTGACGCCGGCATGGGATGAGGCGTTCGCAGCGGCTCGGCCCACACGGCTCATCGACGGCGTGCTGGACCCCAACGCGGTGCCGGATTCACGGAAGAACCTGGAAGACGACCGGCGCTTCGCACAACAGGTGAAGTCCGCGCACGCAGGCCTGATACACGCCAGGGAGTCACTCGACCGCCTGAACGAGCTGGAGCGCAAGACCCACGGCCGCTAACGGCGGCCCGGCGCCTCGAACGCCGCCACGTCCGGCTCGTTGTCCAGCCAGTGCTGGCATACCTTCCAGTGGATGCGATCACTGACGTCGTTTTTCAGGTAGACGTCGGCGGCCAGGGGCCGGGGGCACCAGTTCTCGCCGTGCGCGCTGCACAGGGTGTCTTCGCGCTGCGGCTGCGGCGTCTCCCACCGGTCAATCTCAACGATGTCGGACCTCATGACCGGGCAGCGTAGCGGCGTCCGGCCCTGCCCCGCACCGGGACAACACCCGGACAAGCGGGAGCGGTTGTCCCGGGACACCGGACAACACGGGAACGCGGGGGATCGGTTGTCCGGCCCGTGTCCCGGGACAGGATGTCCCGGCCGGGCTCGTGTCCGGGGACGCTGTCCGGCGGCCGTCCCGGCGCGGACAGGCTGTCCGAGGGGGCGTGTCAGCCCGGCCGTGTCAGCCGGGCTGTCAGGGGTGTCAGTCAGCCCGTGTCAGACACCCACCCCCGTAGGGGGTGGTTTCGGGCCTGTCAGGTGTCAGTCGTGTCAGCCCGGCTGCCCGATGACGTAGGTGCCCTTGGCGGCGAGGGTGACGACGAGGCCCCGCTCCCGCAGCTCCCGGACCGTCCGGCGCCAGGTACCGATGCTCGTGGAGTAGATCGTCAGGGCCTCCCGCTCGCCCGGCAGCCGGGCCCCGACGGGCAGCTTCCCCGAGGCGATGTCGGCGGCGACGGCGTCGGCGATCCTCACGTACTCGTATCTGGGCAGCTCGGTCATGATCACAGGCTTACGCAGAGGGGTGCGGCCCGCATCACGGGAACGCGTCCGGACGCGTTGGAACGCAAGGGGACGCGGTGGGACGCAGTTCGCGCTACGTTGACCGAAGGAAGACCCCGGGGCCCTGCCAGGCCACCGGGGTCGCAGCCGACGCTTCGAGGGAGCGACGACATGACGCAACGTACATCCCGGCCGCCGACCATGGCAGAGCCCCCACCGCTGGACCGGGACACGATGCGGGCGACGGCCCGGCGGCTCCTGGCCGGGGAAGCCGAACAGCCCACACAGCAGGAGCTGTTGAACCTCGGAATGCTGCTCCGCGATCACATCCGTCAGCTCGTCCCCGAGGTGGAGTCGGCCGCCGGTCGGCTGCCGAAGGACGACATCCCGAGGGCGTGCGCGCTGGCGTGCGTCGGCGAGGCGCGCATGCGGCTCAGGCTGGGCGAGGGGGACAACGACCGGCTGCGCCTGTCCGTCGTCACCAAGCTGGCCCGCTCGGTGAACGCGCTGTGCGATCACGTGCAGAACCTGGGCGGGGCGCACCGGTGAGCGCGGTCCGGGTGTGCCGCCACTGCGACGAGCCGATCACCGACCCGGCCGACGCGGTGTTCGTCGCGCACGAGCCGGGCAACAGCGGGCCGAGGCGGGACATCTACGCCCACCGGGCGCATGCCGGCCTCGTGCGGCCGGACCCGGCGGCGACGGCGATCCTGGTCCGGGTGCTGCTCGCCCGCGCCCGGGGCGCAGCCGAGTAGCCCACACAGCACCGAGCCCCCGGCCGGTCGGTCGGGGGCTCGGTCGTGCTCGGGGTCACGCGTCCAGGGCATCATTGCCGGATCGCCAACTTGGCTAGACGCCGGAGCAATTGGCTACCCTTCCGTTGTCGGTGGCGGGTGCGACAATCCCATTCATGAGTGATGAGCTGCGGTCGCCTGACATGTCCGTCGCCCTCGACACGGCGGAGAACAAGGCCGTCGTCAGCCAGTGGCTGCTCGCGACCAGTGCCGTTCTTGCTCACCATTTCGGGGACACGGACACGGCCCGGCTGATCGCCGACGTGACCTCGGTGGAGGTGGTGCTGTGGGACACGGAGTCCGGGTTGTAGCTGCGCTCGTACGAGGTGATGTGGATCCGGTACCCACCGGCCTCGCACAGGTCGATGAGCTTGACGCCCTTGCCGGTCTCGCGGGCGAGGCAGGAGATCTCCCACAGCACGAGGATGTCACCGGAGGCACCGAAAGTGCCGTCGGCGAGGTCGGCCGTCAGCCGCTCGAAGTCCTCGCGGGCCTTGGTGGCGAACTTGGAGGCGGAGCCGATGTCGGTTTACGCCTCGCCCCACTCCCACGGCCCGACGTCCTGCTCAGCCACGAGGTTGTCCCGGTGCTGATCGGTGATGCTGCGGGCGGTCCGCCCCCTTTCCCTTGCTGACCTGCAGGTACTCCCGCGCGGTCGCAACGTCTGTGGCGATGCGGAGTGTTGTGGTGGTCATTGGTCGGACCCTCCTGGTGTGTCCCTTTCACCTCCAACCCTAGGTGGGTACTTGTCCGTGGGCACCGCGAGGACGGGCCGGGCCGCCGAGCCGGGTCAACCGCCCAAGGTGTGGACCATGTTGACGATGGCCCTCATCTGCGGCGCGCTCTTGACCGCGTAGTCCGAGCCGGTGTAGCCGAACCAGTCCCAGCAGCCTTGCGGGTTCACCGGCCAGATGCTGGAGACGGCCTGCGGGTAGAGGACGACGAGGTCGTTGGTGTCGGCGTAGGTGTCGAGGTTGCCCTTCTCGGCGAAGGCGGTGCCGAGGAGTTGCTGGGCGGACAGGCAGCCGTGCAGAGCCACCACGAGTTTGCAAGGGGCGCCGGCGGCGCAGGAGGGCGGGACGTAGAGCTGCCCGGTGGTGTCCATGGACATGTCCCCGGCGGAGCCGCCGGGGACATAGGCGGTCTGGTCGAAGTGGCTGAGGGTGCCCTGCGGCGCGCCGCTGTTGCGCGGGTTGACCCCGCCCAGCCATGTGGTGAGCATCTCGCGCTGCGGGTCGTTGTGGCAGTTGTTCAGGAACGGCGGCAGGGTCAGAGCGCAGGGCACGACGCCGTCGGGCGTGGGCCAGGAGTGCCCGGCCGGGTCCCAGTCGTGGTAGGTGACATCGGCGCCGAAGTGTTGGTAGAAGGCGACGCCGGCCTGGGAGACCAGCGGGTTGACGACCGGGTCGAGGTAGCCGTGATAGGTGTACACCGGCTTGCCCGCCAGGTTGGCGACGGGGTCGATACGGCCCTGCGCCGCCCAGTCCTCGGCCTGGCGCTCCAGCGTGCCGACACCCAGTCCCAGGTCGCAGGTGACGAACTTGATCACATTGCCCTGACCGCAGTCGTACGGCCCGGCCGCGACGATGCCGGCGCCGTCGAAGGTGCGGGAGTAGGCGACCTGGAGCTGGGTGGCCATGAAGCCGCCCGAGGAGACTCCGGTGACATAGGTGCCGGTGATGTTCAGTTCCGGCAGGGGCGGGGTGGCGGCCTGGGCCGGCGCGGCCAGGCCGACGGTGGCCAGAGCGGCCGCGGCACCGAGGACGGCGATGCCTTGTACGGCTCTGCGTAGGGAGCGGAACCTCATTGTGCACACTCCGGTGATGGGGGGAGGGATGACGGGGACCGCCCGTGCGGGCGGCCTCGGAGTGGGCTGCTCAAGCCGGACCCGATGACCCGCACCGTCCGTTCGGCGGTGCATCGGACGGCCGGCAGCGGGTGGCGCACACGCGGCGTGGATCAGCCGGGCTGCCCCGGGGTCGTTCTCCATGTCCACGTCGCCAACCAATCGATTGGTTGTTTCCGGATCGTTGCGAGTTACCATCCGGCTTCTGCGCTACGGTGTCAACCAATCGATTGGTTGGAATTCTTCGAGTCCTCAGGAGCAGCCATGGACCTTCCCGCATGGGAGCCCCGCCGGGTCGTCGCCATGGCAGCGGTCCTGCCCGACGGCGTCACACCGCCCGGCACGCGGGGGCGGATCCTCCAGGCCGGCCTCGAACTGTTCGCCGAGTCCGGTTTCGCGGGCGCCTCGATCCGGCAGATCGCACGCATGGTCGGCATCAACTCCGCGACCCTGTACGCGCATTACCCCTCCAAGGGGCATGTGCTGGCCGAGCTGGTACGCATCGGGCACGAGGAGATGCGGGCCCGGCTGGCCGAGGCGGCCGACGGCACCCGGAACGACAGCGCCGCCCGGCAGCTGACCGCCCTGGTCCGCGCCCATGTCCTGGTCCACACCGACTATCCGCTGCTGGCGGTCGTCACCAACAGCGAGCTCCACGCCCTCGATCCGGAACTGGCGGCGCCCTCACTCCAACTGCGCGACGAGTGCCGCCGACTGCTCGCGGACGTCCTGGAACGGGGCATCAAGAACGGTGAGTTCAGCCTCGCCGATCCGCTGCTCGCCGTCACGGCCATCGGCGGCCTCGGCGTACAGGTCGCCCATTGGTTCGGCCCCGCCCTCGACCGTACGCGTGAACAAGTAGCCGATCAGTACGCGCAGTTCGCGCTGCGCATGGTCAGCCCCGACCGCTGAGCGCCCTGGCTCCGAACCTGCCCGGTGTGCCGAGCCGCGGCGTTTCCCTACCCTGCCTGAGGGGGCTTCACCGCCCCCACCCGAAGGGGGCTCCCCGCCCCGCCCTGCGTGAAGGAGCGACCATGCGACCGGTCCTCGCCACCCGCCACGGCTCCGTCCGAGGCACCGTCGGACCCGCGGGCATCGCCTGCTTCAGGAACATCCCCTACGCCGCCGCGCCCACCGGGCCACTGCGCTTCGCACCACCGCGGCCGCCGGCGCCATGGGACGGGATCCGTGACGCCGACGCCTACGGCCCCACCGCCCCCAAGGCCCCCTACCCCGCACCGATGGACCGCCTCATCCCCGAGGCCGACATCCCTGGCGAGGACTTCCTCAACCTCAACGTCTGGACCCCGGACCCGGCTGGGCGCCTGCCCGTGATGGTGTGGATCCACGGCGGCGCCTTCAGCAACGGCTCCGGTTCCGTCCCCGGCTACGACGGCACCGCGTTCGCCCGCGACGGCGTCGTCATGGTCACCCTCAACTACCGTCTGGGCGCACAGGGATTCCTCCACCTCGGCCCGGACGACTCGGTATCGGCCAACCCCGGCCTGCTGGACCAGATCGCCGCCCTGGAGTGGGTCCGCGACAACATCGAGTCCTTCGGGGGCGACCCCCGGCGCGTCACCGTCTTCGGACAGTCGGCCGGTGCCATGAGCATCGGCGCCCTGCTCGCCATGCCCGCCGCCAAGGGGCTGATCCACCGCGCCGTACTGCAGAGCGGCGCGGCCCACCACACCCTCTCCCCCGCGTCCGCCGCCCTCGTCGCCACCCGCCTGGCCGCGATCCTCGAGGTCCCGGCCACCCGGCCGGACCTCGCCGCCGTACCTCTGGAACAACTACTCGCCGCGCAGCAGCAGTTGTGGGCCGAGATCTCGGCCCGCCCCGACCCGGAGCTGTGGGGCGAGGCTTCCGTCAACATGATGCCCTTCGAGCCGGTGGTCGACCAGGACACCCTGCCTCGTACGCCCATCGACGCGATCGCCGACGGGACGGCCGCCGGCATCGATGTTCTGGTGGGCTGGACCCGCGACGAGTTCCGCCTGTTCACCGTGCCCACCGGGCTGCACGGCCTGGTGACCGACGAGCTCGTGGAGCGCGCCGCCGCCGCGTACGGCCTGCCGCCCGGCCGAGGCGTGCCCATGTATCGCGCTGCCTTCCCGGACGCGACGCCGGGCGACCTCTACACCAAGATCGCCACCGACTGGTTCTACCGCCTGCCCGCCCTGCGCCTGGCCGAAGCGCAGACGCGCCACGGCGCCCGCGCCTTCGTGTACGAATTCGACTGGGCCTCCCCGGCGTTCGACGGCATGCTCGGCGCATGCCATGCCGTCGAGATCCCCTTCGTGTTCGACAACCTGGCCGAACCCGGCTTCGCTCCCCTGCTCGGCGACACCCGGCCGCAGGACATCGCCGACAGCATGCACGCCGCATGGGTCTCCTTCGCCACCACAGGAGATCCCGGCTGGCCCGCCTACCGTGAATCCGACCGCGCCGTCCGCCGGTTCGGCTCGTCACCGGACATCACCCACGATCCGGACCACGAGCTGCGGGTCCTGTGGGACGGCCTGCGTTGAGCCCGCGCCGTTGCACAGGGCGGCAGTCGACGTGAGGTGACGCCGGCGCCGGCGCCTGACGAGATGTGGTGACGAGCGCGCCGCGCGGCGCCCGTTCCCGCCTCAAAGAACGCGCCGCGCGGGGCCCGTTCCCCGAGGCGCCTGAGTGAGCGGCACCGGTCGGTGGAGAGCCGTCCGCGCCTCCCGCGCTCCGGTCACCGGCGTGGGCGAGAGCCCCGCCGCGCTCAGGCGCCGGGCCGCTGGGCGTCGACCGTCACCCGGCGCGGGTCCCGCACGCCGCGGCATCGGGTCGAGCGGGCGGGATGCCTCATCGTCCCCGCAGAGCGCCCGCCGTCTCCCCGGTGCGCTCGCGGAGCAGGATGCGAAGCGTGTTCGCGTGCTCGTAACCGACCTTGCGGGCGATGACCTCCAGCGGCAGATCGGTGGTCCGCAGCAGATGGGAGGCGCGCTCGACGCGCAGGTCCTGGACGAAGCCGACGGGCGACGTGCCGAGCGTGCGGCGCACGGCTCGCTGGAGCGTGCGTTCGCTGACGCCGACGGCCCGCGCTCCTGCGGCTATCGAGATCGGCTGGTCCAGGTGGATCCGGGCCCAGCGCTCGAAGGCCGCAAGGGTCGGGTCACTCTGCGCGAGGGCCGCGGAGATCGTGTACGCCGCCTGGGACGGGCGCTCGTCGACGACCAGATAGCGGGCGACGAGATCGGCCAGGGCCGGACTGCTCATCCGCACGATCGCGAGGGCCAGGTCGACGTGCCCGAAGGCCGCGCCTGCCGTGGTCACACCGTTGGAGGTGGTGACCATGCTGGTCTCGTCGACGGTGACCGCCGGATAACGCCTGCGGAAGTAGGGAGCGAGCCACCAACTCGTCGTGGCGCGACGACCGTCGAGAACGCCCGCCTCCGCCAGCAGGAAGGTGCCCGTGCAGGCGGAGGCGACGGGCGTGCGACGTTCACGCGTCGCGGCCACCAACCGGCGTACCTGCGTGGATTCCGGCCCCGTGACATGCGCGATCAGGGCGTCGGGCCGCCGCTCGGCCAGCGCGGGCACCAGCAGCAGATCCGCCTTCTCCGCCGCGCCCACGGGGACGGTATCGACGAGATGTCCCGCACCGGTGCGGATCCGCCGCCGGAAGCCGATCTTGGTGACCTTCCAGGCGGGCGGGGGCTCCGGAAGCTCGTCCCGCATCGCGTTCGCCCCGTCGAGCACATCGAGCAGGGCGGCGAGCCCGGAGTCGAAGACGCCGTCGTAGGCCAGCACAGCCACATCCATGACGGGAACGATATCGGACGCATCGTTTCCGACACTGGGGGCGGCGGGCCCGGCGGCCTAGATTCCTCGATGTCCGGACGAGATCCGGTGCCCGGTACCGGCACCGCACCATTCACGAAACCCAGACAACGGGAGTGCACCATGACCAAGCTCGGACTGCTGGCACGGATCGAGGCCAAGCCCGAGTACGCCGACAAGGTCGAGGCCCTGCTGCGTGACGCGTTGCAGCTCGCGCAGCAGGAGGACCACACCGTCACCTGGTTCGCGTTCCGGCAGAGCACCACCACCTTCGGCGTCTTCGACACCTTCGACGACGAGCAGGGGCGGCAGGGACACCTGCAGGGCAGGATCGCCGCCGCGCTGATGGAGGCCGCGCAGACCATGCTCAGCGAGGCACCGGACATCCGGCCGGTCGACCTGCTGGCGGTCAAGCTTCCCTGATCCAGGCGGCCCTGCGACACCAGGATCCCTGACGGGCCGGGGCGCAACACGCCGAGCAACAGCCCTGGGCCCATGGGCCTTTCAGCCTCACAGCCGGGCGGCAGCGTGGAGACCGCGCTGCCGCCCGGCGCCCCGCACAGCGACGACGGACCCCCGAGACGGGGGCGACAAAGGACGGACAGCACCATGGCCCAACCCGCCACGCAGAACCGCACCACCACCGGCCACCCACCCGCCGACGCGGCACTCCCTGCCGGGACCCGCTCACGCACGCACACCTGGGAACCGCCGAAGAGTTACGCAGCCGCCGGAGGCCTGACGGGCATCGAGCTGGCGCGGATGAGCCTCGACGGACGTCTGCCCGAAGCCCCGATCTGCGGAACGCTCGGCTTCTGGCTGGTGGAGGCCGAGGAGGGGCTGGCCGTCTTCGAGGGCGAACCCGGCGAACACCTCTTCAACCCCATGGGCACGGTCCACGGCGGCTACATGGCCACCATCCTCGACTCCGCGCTCGGCACCGCCGTGCTGACCGCCCTGCCCGCCGGCCGCGCCTACACCACGGTCCAGCTCGGCGTGAACCTGGTCAGGCCAGTGTTCGACACCACCCCGACGCTGCGCTGCGAGGGCAGGGCCGTCCATGTCGGCCGCACGACCGCGATCGCCGAGGCCCGGATCGTCGGGGCGGCCGACGGCAAGCTGTACGCGCACGGGACGGCCACCTGCGCCGTCTTCCCACTGCCCGACGCGGCCTGAGAGGCGAGGAGGACCGACTTGGCCACGACCACCGTTGTCAATCTGAAAAGCCACCGCGGCGATCCCGAGTACGCGGACGTGGTCTACGTCGGCCGGGCGATGCGCCGCGGCGGATGGGACCTCGACGGCTCCCCGCTCGCGAGCCCGTTCCGGCCGGGACGCGACGGCACGCGCGAGGAGGTGATCGAGAAGTACCGCACCTATCTCCTCGGCCGCCCGGACCTCCTCGCCCTGCTGCCCGGCCTCCGCGGCCGGAGACTGGGCTGCTGGTGCGCACCCGAGCCGTGCCACGCCCAGGTGATCGCGGAACTGGCCGACTCACTGACCTCCTAGCGTCCCGCCCCCGGCACGGACCGGCCCTCCATTCCTCTGGGGGAGGCGTGCAGGTTCGTGTCGGCGGGGGGAGTTGACCACTGACGATACGGTCGTGGTCGCGCAAGGGCGGCTCTGGCTGCAAGATCTACTGGTAGGCCCCACTCTCACTTCGTGAGTAAAGCGTTCAACCGAAACGCCGATCACAAGCCTTCGGCGTGTGGAAACGTTGTTCCACGGCCCACGATCCAGCAGAGATCCAGTAGTCGCCGTACCGGTTCCGAAGCGTGTTCTTTCACGCTGACCATGCCGCCAACAGGTCGGCTGGGCCGTAGACGGCATCGAGCCCCACCCGGAACGCGGGCTTCAGGAGCGGGGCACGGTGATGCGGAGGCGCTCACGGACGCCCCGCGCGCGCTCTGGCACATCGGCACCGATCTCGGCCGCCAGCTCGTGGAGCGTGTCCAGGCCCGGGAGGTCGTTCAGCCCCTGCGTCACCACAGCCCGCGCCTGCCCGAGGTCGCCGCGTGCGAGCGCGAGCCTGGCCCGGAACAGCAGTTGGTAACCGCCGTCCAACGCCGGGTGGACGGCGATCTTGTCGAGCAGATGACCGGCGTCGTAGTCCTGCAGTCGCTCCAGCAGCATGCCGTGCCAGGCCAGCAGATCTTCGGCACGGCGCTTACGCTCGTACGCGGCGCCCGAGTAGCCGAAGCCGCGACGGTCCCTCGCCCCCTGCTGCGTCTGAGCTAGGCAGTCGAGTGCGTCCACATACTGCTCTGCGCATGCCACCCATGCGTCGGGAGCCGGGAGCAGCCGTTCGAGGACGACGGCCAGCTGCGTCTCCTGTTCCGGTACTTGACCAAAGCCCCGGAGCGTCCAACCGTAGCGGGACTCCCAGCGGGCCAGTTGCGGCATGGCCCGCTGTGCGAACTCGGCCTGGCCGTGGCGGTGCAGCATCGTGGTCCACAGCGCGGCGACGGCGTCCGAGGCGACGAACTTCGCGGCTTCCATCGGATCATCGGAGCGGAAGCACTGGTATGCCTTGCAGTAGCAAGCCAGGTCGACGATCGCGGTCACCGCATCCTCGCCCGGAAGCGGATCGTCGGCCGTGAGCGCCTCGCGGGCCGCCTCGGCGTGGCGTCGGAATGTGAACCGCCAGCGGGACCGCTCGGTGGGGCTTACCTTGCGGTCACCAGCGAGGTAGGAACCGGCACGGGCCAGGCCTACGAACTCCTGTACGCGTTCCAGCACCTGTTGCGGGTCCACCGGCGCGCTCTTTGTGCGAGGCCTGGGCACGCTCGCCGCGGGCGCGATCTCCGCCTCGATCCGCTCCCGCACGGGCGCAGCACCGCGCCAGTACAGGTTCCACAGCGCCTTCTTCAACCGCTCCTCGTCGAGGCCGGCCAACTGGGCGAAGAATTCCTCGCGGTTCATGCGGTTCACTCCCATGGGCCCGGAGGATACTGTTCATCGCGCGGTCACGGTCGGGTGCCGGCGGTGCAATAGCGGGCTGACGACGGTCCGTGCGGGGACCGGCGGCGCGGGCGGTTCTCGCGGCCCCGGAGAACTTGCACGTCACAGGCGTAGATGGGATTTTCGGCACCCGCAGCCAGAAACCTCATCCACGCTGGTCAGGAGTTCTGAGCGTAACTGCGCGGCCTCGCAAACGACCGCGACAGCCGCGGCCATGCCCCGCCGTTTGCCGTCTCGGGGCCTGGGCCAGCATGGTTCGGTGCTGCTGCGACTGCCCAACCTGGCCCTGACAAGCATGTTCGTCCTGATACGGCTCGTGCCGATGAGCGACCGCGACAAAGACGCCGCAAGCGCTGCGGGGCGCCAGGTGCCCTCCTGTTCGCCAAATCCACCGCCCGGTCCGGCCTCACGGGCGTATCTGACGCCCATGCTGGACATCCGGCCTTCGCCGGGGGCTACCGGGCTCTTTCGTCCACCACACGGCCACCCCCGTCGCCAGCCGCGCTGATGCGCTGATCACGTGGAACCTGGACGACTTACCCGCGGAGGTCCTCAGCTCCCACGGTGTTGCCGCCCCACCGGACCCGTACCTGTACGCCCTGCTCGACCAGCAGCCCGACGAGGTCACGGCGACGCTCGACGGATGGCGGCCGACAAGGGCCGTCCGCCCATGACTGTCTTGTGCCGGGGTTCCGACGTTCGCCCACCGAGCCGGGCACCTGCTCACCGACAGCTCAACGTGAGACTGCGCCAGTCCTGGCGGAAATGAACAGCGGTGCAGGATGCTCGCTGAGCGCGCGGTGGGAGACCCGAGGTGCACCGGCAGACGGCGGACCCTCGGGGTTGGTCAGGGATTGGGAATGCCCATGCTGTCGAAGCGGTGCATCAGCGAGGGTTTGCCCCGGTGTGCGGCTCGCAGTTCGCTGACTCGGCGGTCGAAGTCGGCGGTGCACCCGGTGCGGGCCTGCATGTCGCGGAGGTCCCGCAGGAGTGCGATGGCGGCATCGTAGGCGGCGGCCTTCTTCTGGGCGATCAGGTCATCGATGTCACGCCACGCCTTGCCGGTGTTCCGCGCAAGCTGGTCCAAATGCGCCTCACGGGCCTCGGTAGCGGCGCGCGCCCGGGCCTGCTCGGCTGCGACTCGGGCCGCCTTCTCGCGTTGCCGGCGCTCGGTGCGGTGACGGTAGGCGGCGTCCAGTAGCTGAGCGGCGGTGCGCCGCTTGGCTCCGGTACGGGGGCCGGAGGCGGTGGCGCAATAGAGGGCCAGGAGTTGGTGGCCTGACAGAGGAGCGGTACCGAGCGCCGCCTCGAGCAGCAGGGAATCCTTCTCGGCGGCCGGGAGCGCGGCGATGAAGGCCGCCAGAGCTGCACGGTCCACGGCGTCCGCGGTGGCCGACTCGCTGCTCTCGGCAGCGGCCGTCAGCAGGTCCGCATCGACGCACAGGAAATCGGCGAGGGCCCGCTGGGGGCCGGTAAGCGATGCCAGACCCGCGGGGACGGGCGGCTCGACTTCGAGGGCGTATTCCTCCTCGTCATCCTCAGCCAGTTCCCAGGAGGTGAGCCCGGCGAGCCAGGCCACGTAAAGCGGCCGCAGGTCGCCAGCCGCGAGCTCGGCGCGCAGCCCCACGAACGCCGAAAGCGCGTAGGACGTTTCGAAGTCCCACTCCTCGCCGTCCTCCGAGGACAGGGAGAAGTCGAGCAGTATGTGCCCGGAATGGGTCCAGACGCTCAGCGACTCCTCCATGGCGTACTGGACGGCCTTCTTGGCCGGGAGCACGCCGGCGGGCAGGCGCAGGACGAGGCGGCGGCTGCCCCAGTTCGCGTAGTACAGGTGGGCGTCGTAGAACTGCTCCACCAGTTTCGTCGTATCGCCGCGGAAGTCGCCCCAGTGGTACTCGTTGACGAAGCGGGTCGGGGTGATGTCGGCGCGGGTGGACAGCGCCCGTACCTGCCTGAGCTCCTCCTCGCTCAGCGGGCGGTCGACGGCAAGGAACTCGTAGTACTGGTACTCGCTCACGGCTCGGCAGCCTACCCGCGTGTGGGGCTCGTAAAGTCATCGCTGCAGGTGAGCAGCGGTGTACATGGTTGTCGGTGGTGGCTGAGACGCTGTCCCGATGATCGTGTCGCTGTTGTACCGCGCTGCTCGCACGCTGCTGTCCCTACCGGCTGTCCTGCTGCGCCGAGACACCGCCAGGGAAGCCGAGTTATTGGTGCCGAGGCATGAGAACTCAATCCTGCGCCGTCAGCTCAAGGGCCCGGTCCACTACGAGTGGGCCGACCGGTTCTGGCTTTCCGCGCTGTCCTCGCTGATACCGC
The DNA here is from genome assembly GCF_050936285.1 of Streptomyces sp. CA-106110. Lineage (NCBI taxonomy): Bacteria > Bacillati > Actinomycetota > Actinomycetes > Kitasatosporales > Streptomycetaceae > Streptomyces > Streptomyces sp. CA-106110. The sequence goes on from NZ_JBNJNB010000001.1 coordinate 1,198,796, forward strand.
GCCACCGCTGGGCCGACGTCTTCCCCCTCACCCCCGCACCCTGCCGGCCTGGCACCGCAAGCTGATCGCCAAGAAGTGGGACTACTCCGCCCGCCGCAGCTCCGGCCGACCCCCGACTGCGGCCGCGCTCAGAAAACTGGTGCTACGCCTGGCCGGCGAGAATCCCCGATGGGGACACCGCAGGATCCAGGGCGAGCTTGCCCGGCTGGGGCATCCGATCGCACCGTCCACGGTCTGGGGGATCTTGAACGCCGCGGGCCGGCCCGGCTCCACGCCGGTCCGACCCCAGCTGGCGCGAGTTCCTGACCGCCCAAGCCCAAGGGATCATCGCAGCCGACTTCTTCCACGTGGACACCATGCTCGGAAAACGCCTCGTACCGCTCCAGAATGGTTACACAGCCCCTGACCAGGGGCGACGCTCCTCCGTGCCGGTAGGGCACCCTGGGTGCATATGCTCGTGCGCCTGCTCTACCTAATCGCCACGCGGATCTTCGCGTGGCTCGTCCTGCTCTCCCGCTCCTCCGCCGCCAAGAACGCCGAGATCTTGGTCTTGCGGCACGAGGTCGCAGTGCTGCGCCTCCAGGTCGCCACACCAAGGCCCGCCTGGCCGGACCGCGCACTGCTCGCCGTCCTCGCCCGCCTACTCCCCCGCCCGCTGCGCGGCGACCGCATCGTCTCCCCTCGCACCCTCCTCGCCTGGCACCAGCGACTGATCAAGCAGAAGTGGACCCAGCCGCCGTCCCCAGGCCGCGCGCCCCTGCCAGAGGAGATCCACGACCTCATCGTCCGGCTCGGCGCCGAGAACCCGCGATGGGGGTTCCGGCGCGTCCACGGCGAACTCCGACGCCTCGGCCACAAGGTCAGCCCGGCCACCGTCCGCCGGGTCCTGCGCGCGGCCGGCCTCGGACCCGCACCACGCCGGCATCCAGCGCGCCACGAGTGGACTGCGTTCCTCAAGGCGCAGGCCCACGGCCTCCTCGCCACCAATCTCTTCCATATCGACACGATCGGCCTCCAGCGCCTGTACGTCCTGTCTGTCATGGAGGTACGCACCCGCACTGTGCACATGCTCGGCGTCACTGCCCACCCCACCGCAGTCTGGGCCACCCAGCAAGCCCGCCAACTCCTCTGGCAGCTCGGCGACCGCGCCACCGACTTCACCCACCTCATCCGGGACCGGGACGCGAAGTTCACCGCCGCCTTCGACGCCGTCTTCGCCAGCGAGGGCATCACCGTGGCCAAAACCCCTCCACGCAGCCCCAACTGCAACCCGCACGCGGAACGCTTCATACGCTCCGTACGGGATGAGTGCACCAACCGTCTGCTGATCTTCGACCGCGGCCACGCCGAGAGAGTCCTCCACGACTACGCCCGCCACTTCAACGCCCACCGACCCCACCAAGGCCGCAACCAGCTCACGCCCCTCGACGACCCGGACGTCATCCCCCTGCCCGCAGCCCACATCGCACGCCGACGAGCCGTCGCCAGCCTGATCAATGAGTACCGCCGAGTAGGCTGATCAATCGGCGAAAATGGCAGATCAGGCCCTGTGCAGCCATTCTGGCCGGTACGGGGCTCACGACGCCTGGGCCTCCTTCCTGCGCGCCCAGGCTTCCGGACTGCTGGCCTGCGACTTCTTCCATGTGGATACCGCGTTCTGCCGGCGGCTGTACGTGCTGTTCGTCATGGAAGTCGCAACGCGCCGAGTGCACGTCCTCGGCATCAGCGCGCACCCGAACCAGGACTGGGTGACCCAGCAGGTGAGGAACTTGATGATGGACCTCGAAGACCGGGTGGACCGGTTCCGGTTCTTCCTACGCGACCGGGACGGGAAGTTCTCCGACGCCTTCGACACCGTGCTCGCCGACGCGGGCGTGCAGGTGCTACTTTCCCCGCCGAGATCGCCGAAGGAAAACGCCTTCGCGGAACGCTGGGTCGGCACCGTCCGCCGCGAGTGCACCGACCGCCTACTCATCATGAACGAACGGCACCTGCGCACCGTCCTAAACACCTACACCGACCACTACAACCGGCACCGCCCCCACCAATCCCTCCACCAACGATCTCCCCAAGCCTCGGAGACCGGCCAGACGGCACCTGTCATCCCCTTCGGAGGCCGCGTCCGCCGCACTCAACTACTCGGCGGCCTCATCAACGAGTACCAGCAAGCAGCCTGACGACAGGCAGACAAACGGCCTGATCAGCAGCCCGAACCAGGGTTTTCACGCGGGACAGGCAGTCAGCGCACGAAGCTGCCCTGCCCGAGCAGGGTGTAGAGACGCCCCTCTGTACGCAAGGCGGCCACCGCCTTTTGCACGGTCGAGGCTGCTACGTCGAGCTCAGTAGCGAGGGTCACGACAGCGGGAAATCGCTCACCCTTCGGGTACACGCCGGCATCGATCCGCCTGCGCAGTTCATCAGCTACCTGCGGCCATACGGGCTTGCTCCGGTCAAGATCCATGCTGTGAGCGTGCGCGAATCTTCGCCTTCACGCGACCGCGAATACGCGTATGCGCGTATAGTCGAAGGCGAGACCCCCGATGCAGCACTACAGCACGGGGGCCAAGCCGACGGGGAGGAGTCGACCCAGTGAGCGGGATTACCGGGCTGCGTAGGTTGCCGTGGACGTCCCTGGAGGGGAAACGCGAATACGTACAGCCAGGAGGAATCCTGGCGGCTGTCGCCGACTCATGCGAAGAGAGCATGGTGGAGGCAGCGAGAGAGGACGTCCGCCGCGCACAGGCTATCGCTGGTGATGAGTGCTCCTGCCGTGCGGAATTACGCGAAGCAATCCGCTTCCTTTCACGTGCCACCGAGGATGCGATCATGGTCGCCGAGCTCCGCGGGGAACGTCTTCCGCCCGAGGAGCCGATGACAAACAGCGCAAGCAGCGCGATCGGCGAAACCCTATTGAGCCGCTTCGAGGATGCGTGAACAGCAGCGACAGATCCGATGATCCGGTCGACGGTTGGTCCACGTGAACGGCTTGCCACCGTTCCGCTGAGGACGCCTGAGGCGTCCTGGGGCATCGCACCGCACATCAGTGCAGTCGACACCGAGAAAAAGGCCCACTCTGCGAGGCCCTGGACCCCACGATCGGCTACGAAAACCCGACGAGGACCACGACCGTAAGGCCGAGGCCCTCGCTTCCGTATCGTTATAGCGAGTGTCCGAGGGGCGAGTTGAGCGCTAACGATACGGTCGTAGTTGCACAGGGACAGTTCCGCCTCGGGAGCCAGACGTCCCTCATCGGCGTCGCTTCCCGATGACGACGTAGCGGGGCTCCCGGGCATTGCCGTCGAACGACTTGAGGCCCTGCTGAGGGTCAGCCGGGACCCAAGCATCTGTCGGCGCCAGCGCGTTGTCGAATACGCGACAACCAGACAGGATCAGCTCCCAGGACGTGACGACCATGACAACCACGATCGTCAAGGCTGGTTGAACACTCCTCGGCGGTGACACACGCCACCCGTATCGAGCACGTCTCGAGGTTGCCCTTACCTAAAACCTCATCCGCCCTGGTGACCGGTGCGCAGGATGCGCAAGGCATCGAGCGCGGGCATTCGAATCAGTGTGGAGTCCACATCGCGCATGGCCAGCCGAAGAAGGAGGTGCGGCCATAGCCGAGTGATCAACTTCCGGTCGCAGGTGATGGGCCGAGTGACGGTCAGTTTGCCAGGACGCCGTGCAGGAGCAGGTCGATGAGTTTCGTGGCGAGCTCGGGCCGGCGCTCGTTGCCGGCGATGAGGCTGATTCCGCCGAGTGCCATCAGGACGTCCTGGGACCTCACCGCTTCCCGGGTCACTCCTTGGCTCGTACCGGCAGCGAGCAGGCGCTCGATCGCCTCGGCCAGGTCAGCGCGGGTCTGCAGCCGCTGGCCGTCGTCGGTCAGCACCACACGGAGCGCGTCTGCCATGCCGTGCTTGGTGGCCATGAAGTCAATGAAGCGCTCCATCCACGTCCGCAGCGCGTCCACCGGGGGCAGTGAGGCCGCGAGGTCGGGCGCCGCCTCGCACAGGAGCTGTACTTCGTGCCGGTACGTCGCCTCGATCAGCAGTTCCTTGGAGGGGAACCTGCGGTAGAGGGTGCCGACCCCGACCCCGGCCTCACGGGCGATGTCCTTGACCGAGGCGTCGGCGCCCTCCCGGGCGAAGGCGGCTGCCGCGGCCTTGAGCAGCCGGTCCTCGTTGCGTTGTGCGTCGGCCCGCAGCGACCTGTGTTGTCGCGTGGCGCCGCCGCTGTCGTTGTCGGCCAATTCCGGCTCCCTTCCCGTCACACTTGCAACCGGAACTGGTTCCGCTTATGGTTCAACCGGAACCGGTTCCGGATGCAGGTTACTGCGGCATCAGGCTTCTCCGCGAGCGGCGGCACTCAGCCGTCCGGCGGTGAAGGTCAGGCACCGTCGGCTCCTCACCGCTTTCGGAACCGAGGCAACCACCACCAGGGCCTGGACTCCGCCCACCGGCAGGTCTCCCGCAACGTGCTCGAGGTCACCCGGGACGGCCCCGGTCGACGTGCCCCCGTCCCTGGCCCCACTGAAGAGCACGCCACCCGAACAGGTACAGGCAGGGAAGACAGGAAAGAAGCCATGGACCAGTCCTTCGAAGGCACCACGGCGCTGGTCACCGGCGGCGGCACCGGCATCGGCCGGGCCTCGGCACTCGCCCTGGCAGCGGCCGGTTGCACGGTGACGGTCGCCGGGCGCACGGTGGCCACCCTGGAAGAGACCGTCCGGATGATCAGCGACGCTGGCGGCGCCGCACGCCTTGTGGAGTGCGATGTCAGCGACGAGCAGTCGGTCGCACATGCCGTCCGGGTGGCTGTCGGAGACTCCGGGCGGCTGGATTTCGGTGTCAACAGCGCCGGGATCAGCGGCGGAGACAATCTGCGGAAGGTGGCTGACTACCCCGTCGAGACCTTCGACCGCATGATCGCCACCGATCTGCGGGGGACGTTCCTGTCGATGAAGTACCAGCTGCGTCAGATGCAGGCGCAGGGCTTCGGCTCCGTCGTCAACGTCGGCTCCGGTGCGAGCGTGGTCGGAGTGGCGGGCTTCGCCGGATACACCGCCGCCAAGCACGGTGTCATCGGGCTGACCCGAACCGCCGCACTCGACTACGGGCCGGACGGCATCCGGGTCAATGCCCTCGTCGTCGGCCTGGTCAACACGCCGCTGATCGCCGAAGGCCGCTCCCCGGAGGTGATGGCGGCCCGGGTGGCCGCCCACCCGATCGGCAGGATTGCCGAACCCGAGGAGATCGCCGACGCCGTCCTGTGGCTGTGCTCCGACCGGTCCAGCTTCGTCACCGGCGCGGCCCTCCCGGTCGACGGCGGATACACGGCGCGCTGACCGGAAAGGCGGCACAACAAGCCATGTCCACGGTTTCCTTTGATCACATCGGGCTGTCAGTCGCCGACCTCGACCGGCAACGCCGCTTCTACATCGAGGCATTCGGCTTCCACGAAGGCCACCGGACCGAGTTTCCCGAGGCCGGTATCCGCATCGCGCTCCTCATCGGCCCCGGCGGCGCCTCGATCGAACTCACCGAGCGCGCCGGATCGGCACCGCAGTACTTCGCCGATCCCGTCGAGGGCGCAGGCGTCCAGGGCTACTTCCACTGGGCCCTGACCGTGGACGACCTGGATGCGGCGGTTTCCACCGCAGTCGCCTGCGGCGCCCGCACCATCTCCCCTCCGGCACCGGCCCGGCGGCCCGGGATCCGCTTCGCCTACCTCGCCGACCCCGAGGACAACCTCGTCGAACTGCTGCAACCCACTGACTGCGCCGGCACGGGCTGAGAACCAACGGCGCCAAGGATCAAGTGCTTCCCACCGCAAAAGATACGGCGGGAAACGAGCGACCCAGCCCGCGCTCGGGCGTGGGCCCGCTTCAACCAGCGGCCTTCAGGCCGCGATCACCACACATGGAGGAAGACATCATGACTGGACGACTGCAGAACACGGTGGCGCTGGTGACCGGCGCCAGCAGCGGCATCGGCGAGGCGACCGCACGCAGCCTCGCCGCGGAGGGAGCGGTCGTCGCCGTCCTCGGACGGCGACGCGACAGGCTTCAGGAACTCGCGGACAAGGTCCGCGCCGACAGCGGGACCGCCTTCGTCATCACGGCGGACATCACCGACCAGCAGCAGGCCGCGGCGGCCGTGGAGGCCGTGGTGGCCGAGTTCGGGCGCCTGGACACCGTCGTCAACAACGCCGGCACCATGGGCGTCGGCCAGGCTGTGGACTCCCCGCTCGAGGAGTGGGAGCGCATGCTCGAGATCAACGTCCAGGGACTGCTGTACGTCACCCACGCCGCGCTGCCGCACCTCCTGCGCGCCGCGGAGGACTCCCCGCGGCGAGTGGCGGACCTGGTCAACATCAGTTCCACCGCGGGCCGGGTGGCTCGGCCCGGGACTGCCGTCTACAACCTGACCAAGTTCGGCGTCAACGGATTCACCGAGGCGCTGCGGCAGGAGGTCATGCAAAAGCGCGTGCGGGTGAGCGTGGTCGAGCCCGGCACCGTGGCCACGGAGCTCAGCTCGCACCTCCGCGACGGTGTGCGGCAGGCGATCGAGCGCCAGGTCGAGGGCATGGAGATGCTCCGCCCCGAGGACATCGCCGACGCCGTGTCCTACATCGTCACCCGGGACCGCCGCGTGGCCGTCAACGAGATCCTCGTGCGCGCCGGCGAGCAGACCTGGTAACGGACCGCGGACGACCCGAGGGAAGAGCACGCCCTGGCGTCATCACTGCACGGTCCTCCCGGCCTGCGCCGCCGCCTAGCGGGCGGCGCAGGCCCGGCCCGGGGGCCGGATGCCAACCGGCCGTCCCCCTAGCCAAGTAGCCGACTCGAAACCGGCGAAGACGATGCCGGCGGCTTCAAGTCGCCGATGACATAGAGAGAACGAAGACGTCATGGAATATGTGAAGCTCGGCACTACCGGCCTCGATATCTCCCCCGTCTGCCTGGGCTGCATGACCTTCGGCGAACCCGAACGTGGCTACCCCTCATGGAGCATGCCCGAGGACGAGAGCCGCTCGATCCTCAAGCAGGCCGTCGACGCGGGAATCAACTTCTTCGACACCGCCAATGTCTACTCCACCGGCTCCAGCGAGGAGATCCTCGGGCGCGCTATGAAGGATTTCGCCCGCCGCGACGAGATCGTCATCGCGACCAAGGTCCACGGCGCCATGCGCCCCGGACCGAACGGCGGCGGACTGTCCCGTAAGGCGATCTTCACCGAGGTCGACGCCAGCCTCACCCGCCTCGGCACCGACTACATCGACCTCTACCAGATCCACCGTCTGGACCCGAAGGTCCCCATGGAGGAAATCCTCGAGGCCCTGCACGACGTGGTGAAGGCCGGCAAGGTCCGCTACATCGGAGCCTCCTCCATGTACGCCTGGCAGTTCAGCAAGGCCCTGTACCTGCAGAAGATGAACGGGTGGGCGCGCTTTGTGTCCATGCAGAACCATTACAACCTGCTGAACCGCGAAGAGGAGCGCGAGATGCTGCCCCTGTGCGCCGACCAGGGTGTCGGCGTCATCCCGTGGAGTCCACTGGCCCGTGGGCGCCTGACCCGTAACTGGGGCACGGTGACCGACCGGTCCTCGGTCGACGCCGTCGGCGACAACCTGTACAACGCCACCGAGGCCGCCGACAAGGCCGTGGTGGAGAACGTCGCCTCGATCGCCGCCGCGCGGGGTGTCCCCCGGGCGCAGATCGCGCTCGCGTGGCTGCTGCGCAACCCGGTGATCTCCGCCCCGATCGTGGGGGCAGGCAACCCCGGCCACCTCGAGGACGCGCTGGCGGCGCTGGACGTCAAGCTGACCGACGAAGAGGTGGCCGAGCTCGAGGCACCTTACGTTCCGCACCCAGTCGTGGGGATCCTCTGACCGGCGCGACTCCGGCTCCGGGTTGCAGGGGTCCTGGCGCACCCGACGCGCCAGGATCACGTCGGCGTAGGCCGGCTTCCATCGAGTCCGGGACCAGGGGCGTGCCTCGGCTCCGCCGGGAAAAGTTGGCGCACCTGGCTGCCGTCGGCGCGTCGGCCCCGCCCGCGCCAGCCGTCGCGCGTACCCCTCACAGCACGTCCGCCCGGGCCTCCTGCGGGTGCCGATAAATCATCCGCCCAGACCACAGCCTTGATCGTCGATTTATGGCGTTACCGTCTCATCCCTTGATCCACAAGCCGGAAGTATGCCTCCCGTTCCCGGGCCAACGGCCTGTTGCCCTGCGGTCTGCGGCGCCTCCGAACCTCGACGTCCATTGCCACCTCTGAGCTGACTCTATGAGGGCCGGGCCCCCCTTCCTGCACAGCCCGGTGGATTCTGGTTCTGCCGGACGAGGTGATCGACGCCATCGTCACGCATCCCGACCGCAGGCTGCGGACAGCGTTCGCTGAAAACGCCACGGTGACGGAGGATCAACGCGCCCGGCTCGTGGACGATCCCGATCCACGTGTCCGCCATGCTCTGGCCATCGGACCCGACTGGTTCCGCATCCCGGTGCAGCCACCGCCCCTGTCCACTCAGCAGCGCCTGCTTGCCGATCCGGAACCGAGGGTCCGCGCCAAGATCCCTGGCAAGACCCAGGGCAAGGAGACGCCCGCCGAGGCTGGCAACTGTGACGGCCAGCACGTCGGGAGATCGAGCCGCCGCCCTGCCGGATCTGCGATGCCCGCGTGTTCCACGCCTCCCGCGGGCCTGTGGCGGCCATGGTGGACCGCGTTGGCATCAGCCACGGCTGCAGCCCTGTCACAGATCGAGGTTCTATTGGCCTTGGCGCCTTACACGATCCACGCTGGAGGCTGGCGTGAGGGCCAGCTGGTCTTCAGTGCCAGCGACACGGGGACCGCTCTGTGGGTCGCCGTCACGCAGCAACAGGAGGTAGAGCTCATGTCGCGGCTCGTGGCGCAGGGAATCCCGCCCATTGCCTTCATCGTTGATCCCAAGTAGCCCAGACCCGTCGTCACGACGGCAGAACGCGGAGCCACAGGACGAGAGAGGCCAGGTGCAGCCCAGCCTGATAGCGCTCGACGAGCTTATGCGGCCCGCGGTCAATGCAATGCCTCCGGCGGGGAATCGGCCGGCACCGGGATGGCGGGGGCGCCGTTCCCGACTGCGGGTCCGTAGCGGCGGACAGGATGGGAGCTGGGGAGGGTGGTGGAGAGGGTCGGACAGTGGCGGGCTGGTCAGCAGGCCGCCACGCGTACCTGCGCCAGAGCCCACGGCAGCCGCCCGGCCAGCGCAGCCCACTCAAGGACCGCCCCGGTCGAAGCGACTACGCGCACGATGGCTGCCTCAGGGCTCACTGACCAGGCTTCCCTGCCCTTGGGTCGCCTTGGGTCCGTGGCGTCGAGTTCCGTGATTCGGACAACGATCCCACCCATTGTGATAAGCCCAGGTGACAGCTGTGCGGTGCTGTGCGTCCAATGGCCTGACACCCGAGGGTGGCTGCCAGACACGACGCGGAGGCCGCACTCGACCTTTCCTTCCTTGGCCAGCCGCTCCCCCCGCTTCTTGATGACACGATCCCGGGCCAGCCCTCCCAGCATCCCGCCTAGCAGATCCCCCAACAGATCCACCATCACTCCCCCTCGTCAGACCACTCAAGCCCAAGACACACGGGACCCAAATTCCTCTACCGAGTAGTCAAACATTCAGAAGGGTGCTGCAGAGCGGCGGGGCAGCCCTGGTCAAGACCGCGTGCGGCGGCTGACACCAGCGGCTGACACCAACAGGCACGAACAGCAGTGGTCGACGCCGGACCCCTGTGAACGATCGGTCGAGGCACGCGGGCGGTTGGTCGATGCTGGCAGACCCCTGTGATCGGCCCGGCCGCCTCTGGGCCGTCCGAGGCGGACCAACGTTGACAGACGACGACAGGCGCTGACGGCGTCATCGCAGGTCGCAAGCGCGAGCCAGGGAAGAGACCCAAGTGACGGCCTGGCTGCGCCACTTCCAGAAGAACTGATCGAGAGGGCCACGGTGATGCGGGACGTAGGGAAGTCCCGTCATCCAAGCTCCCGGTCGGAGGGGTAGCGCATCCAGTCCGGCAGCATCGACAGCAGGATTTCGGCGACGCGGGGATGTTCGAGCCCCAGAACGCCTTCGACCGCGGCCGACAGGACCCCACTCATTCCGGCGCCGACGTAGAGATCCTCCAACGCGGCCGCTTCGCCCGAAGCTGCGCGTTCGTCACCGAACTGCTCCCGAAAGTTGTGCACTTGCTCGACGAGCAGATCGGTGATGCCCATGTACCCGGTAGGTGAGCGCCAGGACGACGCGAGCCGATACAACTCCCGGTGAGTGGCGAGGTAACCCAGGATCGCACGCAGGGTGCGAAGTGCGACGCTGGTGGGGTCGGCGCCGAGGTGACGGTCGCCGTAGTCGAATAGTTGGAACTCTTCGAAGCCTATGGAGATGGCATAGGCGGCGGCCTCTTCGACGGAGTTGAAGTGGTTGTAGAACGTTGCGCGGTGTACCTGGGCCTCTTCGGTGATGGCCGAGATCGTTGGGACGGCGACCGATCTCGAGGTCAGACGGGCGACCGCTTCTGCCATGGCGCGCCTTGAGCGCACGACTCTTGGGTCGCCGTCACGGGCTGTGCGTTGGTGGGCAGCACTCATCCACTCAGAGTACGCACCCCGCCGAGTGCGGTTCAGTGACGCTCGGCGTTCTGCTTCGCCGTCTGGATCATGGACATCGCCTCGTAGCCGCTGTCGTATTCGATGTATGCGGCGTGGTCGACGATGGTGGCCCAGTTGGCGAGCAGTGCCTCGGGCGTCATTTCCCGGTCGTAGTATCCGGCGTTGGTGCCCTGGAATGTGGTGCCCACACGCCCGCCCCCCACGTCGAAGGTACGTCCGGTCACTGGGCACTGCTCGCTGGCCAGCACCGCGACGATGGGCGACACGAGCGAGGTGGGATATGCGACCCGCATCGTCGCCGCCATGTCCTCGCTCACGAAGGACTCCGCCATGGGCGTGGAGGCAAAGGGATTGATCGCGTTCGCCTTAATGCCGAGATCCGCGCCGTCGACGGCGATGGCACGCATCATTCCGTACACGCCGGCCTTGGTGATCGCGTAGCTGACTGAGGCGGGGTTGCCGAGCAGGCCGTTGCCGGATGTGGTGACGATGACGCGCCCGTACCGGCGTGCCACCATGATCGGCCACACCTCGCGGGTGACATAGAACGTGCCGTCCAGGCCTACCCGGCGCACAAGATCGTACTCCTCGGGGGTGACGTCGCCCATCGTCGTGAAGCGTCCGATGGCGGCGTTGTTGATGAGGATGTCGACGGTCCCGTACACCTCGACCGTGCCTTCACGAGTGACGCCGCACCCTCCGGGGTGGAGATGTCATCGGCGCTGGCGCTCGCGTCACCGCCGCTTCGGCGGATCGCGGCAACCGTCTCCTCTGCTCCGGCAACGTCGTTGACGACCACTCTCGCGCCGCGAGCGGCGAGCAGCTCGGCATGGGATCGGCCCAACCCCCTACCTGCGCCGGTGATGATCGCGACCTGTCCCTGGAAGTCGAGCTCGGCCATTGCCACTCCTTCGTGTCGGCTGCCCCTCGCAGCGGTCGCCTACAGTAAGACAGATAATCGACATTTGTCGAACATCTGACCTGTCGGCGTTCGCCGCCCCTGAAGCGTGCTCTCGCTTCGGTTCACCTCCGACGTGGGCATCAGGCTCACCCCGGCCGGGCACCCCCACAGCCGGCAGGCCAGACTTATTCGACAGATGTCGATTAACCGTTCTATCGTGAGCGGCGCGCACGCGCCACCCACGGCCTCGCCCACTCGCGCGCGGCCGACAAGACCGAGGGCATCGAAATGACGAACGACGCAAAGGGCAAGAGCGAGCGGTACCAACGCGGAATCGCCTACTACAACAACCTGCACCAGGGCTCAGCCAACACGGCGCCGTTCGACTCCCTCGAAACCATCGCTCCGGGCTTCTCCGACCTGCTCGTCGAGTTCAGCCTGGGCGATGTGCTCTCCCGGCCCGGGCTGGACGTCAAGACCCGCGAACTGCTCACCGTCGCCGGGATGACCGCGCTGCGCACCGGCGCCCCGCAACCGAAGCCGCACATCGTCGGTGCCCTCAACGCCGGGAACACGAAAGGAGGAAATCACCGAGACGATCATCCAGATGACGGTCTTCGCCGGATTCCCTGCCGCGCTCAATGCCTTCCTCCCTCTCGCCGAGGTCCTCCAGGAGCGCGCCACCGAGCAACAGCAGTAGCGGCAGGCGCTCGGCCTGTTGCCCCGTTCAGCGTTGAAAGGAAAACAAGGTGCCCAAAGCAGTCCGATTCACCGAGTACGGCGAAATTGACGTGCTGAAGGTCGTTGAGGTCGAACGTCCCTCACCTGGCCGCGGCCAGGTGCTGGTCAGGGTGGTGGCGGCCGGGATCAGCCCGGGCGAGGCCAAGATCCGCGAAGGACTCCTGCACAACCGGTGGCCCGCCACTTTTCCCTCCGGCCAGGGAAGCGACTACGCCGGGATCGTCGAGGAGGTCGGCGACGGCGCCGACGGCTTCGCGCCGGGAGACGAGGTGATTGGCTTCACCCACCGCCGGGCCAGCCACGCCGAGTATGTACTCGCCGAGACAACCGAGTTGATCCACCGCCCGGAGGGCGTCCCGTGGGACCAGGGCGGCTCCCTGTTTGTGGCCGGGACGACGGCGTACGCGGCGGTGCGTGCCGTCGGGCTCGCATCGGGCGACACCGTGGTGGTCTCCGGGGCCGCTGGGGGCGTCGGGTCGCTGGTCGTGCAACTCGCACGACTGGCCGGGGCCACGGTGATCGCCCTATCGAGCGAGCCGAACCACGCGTGGCTTCTCGGCCACGGAGCGATACCCGTCACGTACGGCGAGGGCGTTGCCGACCGGATCCGGGCGGCGTCGGACGGCAGGGTCGACGCCTTCATCGACACCTTCGGCGACGGGTACATCGAGCTCGCGCTCGATCTCGGAGCGCGACCCGAGCGGATCGACACGATCATCGATTTCGCCGGTGCGCAGAAGCATGGGGTCAAGACGGAGGGCAGCGCGGCAGCGGCCAGCACCGACGTGCTCAGGGAGCTCGCCACACTGATCGACCACGGCAAGTTGGAGGTCCCGATCGCCCAGGTCTACCCGCTGGACGACGTGCGTGATGCCTACCGCGAACTGGAGCGGCAACACACCCGGGGCAAGATCGTGCTGAAGCCCTGAGCGGGCCGGCCGTCGTCGAGCAGGGCGAGGTGGACAGGCCCCTGCCACTGGGGCCGTTCACACCTCACCACCCTCTTTTTTCGGCGTTACCTGCTCTCCGCCGTCGGTGGCTGGATGACCCTGCTGGGCTCCGAAGACACCCGGCTTCTCCTCACCCGGCCCTGCTGGTGGGGGAGTTCGAGGGCACCGCGCTGACACTCGCCTCCGGCGACAGCGGACCGACCTGGGAAGGCCAACGGTGCGGGCACCTCTTGCCTGACGGCGGGATCGGACCACTCGGGAGGCTGGATCACTGGTCCGCATACGAGTGCGAGGGAACCTTCAGCTGCGATCGCATCCGGAACCTCGGCCGGAGAAGCCAGCGAACGACGGCCAGACCCCGGCCCGCGCTCGTCGCGCGCGGTGGTGGAAGGGGCGCCAGTCGGCGAGCCGCGCCATGTATACGTGTGCCTACGCCCGCGCGGACGCGTTCATCAAGGCCACCGACGCGGCCCCGTGCGAAGACGGTCCGGTGACAACCCCCGGTCGAGCTCTCACCGGCCGTCGAGCATAAGCAAGGACATGACGCTCTCTACACCGCCTCTTGACCGAGGCGTTGACTCCCTCACCGAGGCGTTGACTCCCTCGCGGGCGAAGGCGGCTGGCGCGATCTTGAGCAGCCAATCCCCGTTGCGTTGCGCGTCGGCTCTCAGCGCACTGTGCTCGCAGGCTACGTCGCCCTTGTCGTCGGCCAATCCCGCTCACTTCCCGCCACCCTTGCAACCGGAACTGGTTCCGCTTAAGGTTCAACCGGAACCAGTTCCGGATACGAGGTAACTGCGGCTCCGGGCTTCTCCGCGAGCGGCCGCACTCAGGGGCGTCTGTCGGTTGAACGTGCATGACCGGCTCCTCACCCCCGTCGGAACTGAGGCAACCGCTTCCAACTTGGAGTTCCTCACACAGTGAGGGGCCATCAAGGGAGAACCTCAAGATGAACAAAGAGCATGAGCGTGTATCCGTTCTACCGACGCGGCTGATCATCGGAGACGAGCGCGTCGAGAAGTCCACCGGCGGCGTCTTCGAGCACGTGAATCCCACTACCGGTCGGGTTCAGCGCTCGGTGGCGATGGCCGGGCCGCAGGAGATCGACCGTGCGGTCGAGGTCGCGCGCGCGGCGCTTCCGGAGTGGCGTCGGTGGACACCGGCCGCCCGGCGCCGGGTTCTGGTCAAGCTGGCCGACCTGCTGCGCGAGCACGAGGACGAGCTGCGCACGATCATGACGCTCGAATCGGGTAACACCGTCACGCTGACGCCCTGGCTGGTCGACTTCGCGGTCAACGTCACGGAGGATGCGGCGGGCTGGGCCGAGCGGATTTACGGCGATACGCTCCCGTTCAGCGACAATGATCACTTCAAGTACTCCTCCCCGGAGCCGGTGGGCGTTGTTGGTGTGATCACCACGTGGAACGGATCTGTTCCGTCGCTGGCGACCGTTGTCGCCTCGGCGATGGCCGCCGGCTGCACCGTCGTTGCAAAGCCCTCGGAGCTCGGCCCCTTCGGCCCTCTTCGGTTTGCCGAGCTGTGCCTCGAGGCGGGCATTCCGGCGGGCGTGATGAACGTCGTTCCCGGCTCGAACGAGGCGGGCGAGGCGCTTGTCTCGCACCCGGGAATCGACAAGATCGCTTTCGTCGGCAGTGCCCCCGTGGCGCGGAAGATCGCTGCCTCTGCGGCCCCTCGGCTGACCCCTTGCTTGTTCGAACTCGGAGGCAAGTCGGCACGGCTCGTCTTCGATGACGCCGACATCGACCGCGTGGTCGAGGCCGCGATGAGCGTGACCATGATCTCGGGTCAGGCGTGCACCATGGGCTCCCGGTTCCTGGTTCATTCCCACGTGTATGACGAGGTCGCCGAGCGCCTGACGAAGCAACTGCAGTCGGTGAAGATCGGCGACCCGTTCGATCCGGACACCACCATGGGTCCCGTCGTCAACAACGTCGCGTGTGACCGGATCCTTGGTCTCGTCGACCGAGCCCGGGACTCCGCGAACGTGCTGACCGGCGGTACCCGGCTCGGTGGAGACCTGAGCGAGGGGTTCTTCATCGGCCCCACGCTTGTCGCAGACGTGGACAACAGCTCGGAACTCGCGCAGACGGAGGCGTTCGGACCGGTTCTGGCCATGACCCGCTTCGAAGACGAGGACGATGCGATCGCATACGCCAACGACTCCGAATATGGACTGGCGGGCTACGTCTTCACGCAGGACCTGTCGCGCGCACACCGGGTCGCGTCGCAGATCAACGCCGGTGTGATCGGAATCAACGGTGCCTTCGCGCCGGCGGGCGACGGTATGCCCTTCGGCGGCCGCAAGTCGAGCGGCTACGGCAAGGTGGAAGGTCGCGCCGGCGTCATGGAGTTCATCGACATGAAGACGGTCTCGATACGCCTCTGATCAGCGGCCGTCGCCTTGGCCTTCCCGGCTGAGGACGCAGGTCGCCCCCGGTTCGGTCTGGTGCCGGAAACGGGGTGTTGAACCCTGGTGGAACGGTTGCCCGGCAAGACCAGCCGTTCCACCGGGCCCTTCCGGAATTGTGGGACTGCACCAGGTCCGACACGGCACATACGCAGAACCGAGGGCGTCGCCGAACTGCAAGGAGTGCTGGACACCCTGGCCCACAACCTCACTAGGCCTCGCGCCCATGCACGAATGGCAGCGGCGGCCGGAATGTCAATCGGCCCGCCGGGGCTCGCTCCGCTGAGGGTCCTGGCGGAGCAGGCCGGGCCGCTCAGGGTGGGCGAACTCGCCGACCGACTGGGAGTAGGCCAACCCCACGTGACGCGCCAGGTCAGGCAGCTGGAAGTCGCCGCGCGCTACCCGCTGTCCGGCGCCCGGCAGCCACCACGGCTCCACCTGCGCGAGGACCCGAGGCTCACCAAGCCGAACGTCGGACTGTCGCCGGCAGAACGGGCCCGGCCCGGCGCCGCGACCGGCCGCAGGCTGCGGATCAAGCCCGGCACCAACACATCGGAACAGGGACTCACCGTCGCCCGCGATGCGGCCCAGGATGTGCCGTGGCCGGCGGAGGGTCGCCTCTTCAAGCCCATCCGCTCGGCGGCGGGCTCTCGGAGCGCTGTTCCCGAAGAGGCAGCGCAGGCAAGGAGCAGGCATGGTGAACCATCGGTCCTATTTCGGCAGGCGGATTCGAGACGGCGTCGTCGCCTCCGATCCCGGTCTCACCCGGCTACGGGCCGCGGTTTCCAGCGCAGCGGCAATCGCCGGATCCATCGCTCTCGAATACGGATTCGTACGCGTCGCCGGCATCACCGGCACGGACCGGGTCGCCACCATGCTGATCGGCTCCTTCGTCGGCATGCTGGCGGCCGTGGCCCTCACGGCGACCGCGGTCCGCGCGCGAGTGGTCACCGCAGCGTTCTTTCCCGTCTCTGCGTGGGCCGGATTGGCCGTCGGGACCTTCGCCACACGTGACACGTCCGTCATGCTCGTCGTGTTCGTGGCGATGATGTCCGCCGCGGTCTATGTGCGTCGCTTCGGCGGCGCCTTCTTCCACTACGGCGCCATGGGATGGCTCGGCTACTTCTTCGCCGTGCTGCTGCGCCCGAGCCCCGGCACACTGCCCAGGCTGCTAGTCGCTGCGGCCCTGTCCACCTTCTGGGTGCTGGCCCTCACGCTCACCTTGCTACGCGGCACCCCCCGCTGGGCCCTGCGCACGGCGGAGCTCTCCTTCGCCGCCCGCACCCGGACCATGGCAGGTAGTTGCACCCGTATCCTCAGCACCCGCACCCCGAAAGAGCGGGCCCGTATACGCAGCCGTTTGCACACCCAGCAGCTCCACCTCGCCGAGATCGCTTTGCTGATCGAAGCATGGTCGGCGGAGCCGGAAACCTTGCCACCGGACCGGGCCCCGGCCGCGTTGCGCCGTCAGCTGCTCGGCCTTCAGGCGGCTGTGGAGACGATGAGCGATGCCGCCGACACACTCTCCCAGGCCACCGTCACGGAGCAGTCCAGGCAGACCGCCGTGCAGCTCGCGCGCGCATTGAGCAGCGGAGAGCACACTGCCGCTGCAAAGTTCGCGGACGCCCTCCTCGTCTCCTCGGCCGCCGACCCTGCGGCCGGGAGTCCGGACGTCGACGCCGGTGTCACAGCGGCGCGCACGCTGGCCATGTCCGCGAGGGAGTACATCGCACGAGTCGAAGCCGGCGCATTGCCGGCGGCGCCCGACGACCGCGCGACGCCGTTCCGCCCCGTCATCCCCATCGCCATGGGCAACCTGCCGGGATCCCCGGCCTTCGCCCACGCCGTCCCCGCCCGTGGTGGAGCATGGAATCCCCTGCGCAATGCCCGGGCGAGCACCCGGCAGGCCATCCAGGTGGCCGTAGCCGGCGCCATCGCTGTCGTACTGGGACGCGCGCTCGCGGAGCCCCGCTACTACTGGGCCACCATCTCCGTATTCATCGCCTTCACCGGAACCGCCACCCGCTCCGAGTCAGCCACCAAAGTGACCCATCGCGTGGCCGGCACCCTCACCGGCACAGTCGTCGGATTCTTCCTCGGCCGCCTGACAACGGGGCACATCACCACCGAGCTGGCAGTAGTGGTCCTGTGCATGGCCACCGGCTTCTACCTGGCACCGCTGAACCACACCTACTTGATCTTCTTCGTCACCCTCATGGTCTGCCAGCTCTACAGCGCACTGCACCTGTTCTCCTGGACATTTCTTGTCACACGCCTGGAAGAGACGGTGCTGGGAGCGTTGATCGCCGCGCTGGTCGCTCTGCTCGTACTCCCGACCAGCTCCCGAGACGCCGTAGGCCACGTACGGGAGAGCTTCCTGACCTCTGTCGGCAACCTACTGCGAACCGTCGCAGGCCACATGGACGGCAGCGATACCGGGAACGAACTCGAAACCGCCACCCGCACCGTCGACCTGCGGCTACGGGCCCTCGCCCTCCTGGCAACTCCCCGGACCCACGGGGCAATACGAAGCGACTACGCCCGTCACCTGCGGCACCAGCTGACGCTCTCCGCCCTAGCGGCACGTCTGAGTCGTGCCCTGGCACAGCCCAACCGCCACATGCCCGACCATGCAGACGCAGTCGACCTCGCCGCCGCGGCACGCTCGCTGGCGGATGCCACCGATGGCCTCGCGAAGAGAAGTGCGGAGGGTACGTGGTTCGCGGAGACACATCACCACCTGGTCGCGGCCCGGAAGGCGCTGCCGGAGAGCCGCGACGACCACCCCGCCACGCCCCTCCTGCTACGACTGCACGGCCTGCTGGACGGCATGGCCTCCCATCCCGTCGGTCGGCCGCACGACGTCGGACCGGGCCGCCACCAGCGTTCCGCGAAGCGGCCTGGTACCCCTGCGCACGCGCGGCGTGGCGCGGCTTCCTGAGGCAGTTGCCACGTCGCCAATCGGCGCCGGAACGAGCACGGCATGCGTGGCACTACACCCGTAAGTACGTGACGCGGCCGTCCTCCACGCCCCGAGACGTCGAGTCACGGAGCATGGAGGACGGCCGCCGAGATGCGTTTCCCCGCCGATGTCCGTCGTAGGCGTGG
Source organism: Streptomyces sp. CA-106110 (assembly GCF_050936285.1). NCBI lineage: Bacteria > Bacillati > Actinomycetota > Actinomycetes > Kitasatosporales > Streptomycetaceae > Streptomyces > Streptomyces sp. CA-106110. Next base: position 1,217,576 of record NZ_JBNJNB010000001.1, read on the forward strand.
AGTGTTGTCGTCCCGCTTCCGGGTCGAGTTCTACGCGTGTCTCTACGCCCGCGCGGACGCGCTCTTCGAGCTCACGGACGCGGTCCTGTGGGCAGACAGCCCGGCGAGGCCCCCGGTCGAGCTCTCGCCGACTCTCGAGCACCGGCAAGGACATGGCGCGCTGCACGCCGCCCTCGACCGTAGCCGGCTCGAGCCGCTCGCCTGCGTCGCGCTTGGCCAGGCTGCACCTGCCGCGGGCTGCCGGCAGGCGGATCGTGCTCGCCGTCGACAGGTCGAACCGGGTGCGGCGACCGGCTCTCTTCCCGTCGCTCTTGTATCCGGAACTAGTTCCGGATAAAGTCCAACCGGAACTGGTTCCGGATACGAGGTGACCGCAACTCCGGGCTTCTCCGTGAGCGGCCGCACGGGGCGTCTGTCGGTTGAACGCGATGCATGACCGGCTCCTCGCCCACGCCGAGCCCAAGGCACCCACCGCCTGGCCGATGCCCGCCGACAGGTCTCCCGCGACATGACCGAGGCCGGCCGGACGACCACCCGCCGGCGCCGCCCACCGTCCCCGGGCACCACAGAAGCACTACGCCTCTCGAAGAAGCCTGATCTCAATGATCGCCAGAAGGAGAATTTGCAAATGAAACGTCTCGTAGGGAAGGTCGCTTTGATCACCGGTACGGCCGCCGGCATGGGCGCCGCGCATGCCCGGCTGTTCGCCGAGGAGGGGGCGAAGGTAATTGCAACCGACATCCGCGTTGACGGCGGCGGCGAACTGACCCGTGAATTTCGCGACGAGGTGTTGTACCTCCAGCACGACGTCAGCGACCCCGCATCGTGGGAGTCCGTCGTGGCGCGCGGTAAGGAGGCGTTCGGCCCGATCACCGTACTGGTCAACAACGCCGGTATCGCCGGCCCGAATGCGTTCACCGCCGACATCAGCATCGAGGACTATCTGCGCACCGTGGCCGTCGACGAGCACGGCATCTTCTACGGCATGCGAGCAGTGATTCCAGGCATGATCGAGGCGGGCGGAGGATCGATCGTGAACATTTCCTCCGTGGCTGGTTTCGCTCACGCGCCGGGCACGCCCAACATCGCGTACGCCGCGTCAAAGGCGGCGGTACGAGGCATGACCAAGGCCGCCGCCGTGGAGTACGCGGGCCAGGGCATCCGGGTGAACTCCGTTCATCCCGGTGGGGTGATGACCGAGATGATGGCCACCCAGATCAACGAGGAGCAGAAGGAAATGATCGCCTCTCTCGTTCCCATGGGCCGCATGGCGGAGTCCGTTGAGGTCTCCCGCCCTGTGCTCTTCTTGGCTTCCGACGAGTCCTCGTACATGTCCGGCTCGGAGATCATCGTCGACGGTGGCATGCTCGCGAAGTAGCCTCATCGCGTTGGTTTTGGAGTCGCGGAGGCGGACATGATCCACCCCGACACAGTCGCACGCCGGCTCGTAAGCCGCATCACGCCCCGTGCGGTACCGCACCCGGCGTCCAGCACCCGCGCTCCGGCAGGGCAGCTGTCCGGTACGTGCATCAGGTCAGCATGGCCGGGGGTCTGACGACGGCGGTCTCGTCCGCGTTGGGCCGCCTCGGCTGCGAGCGACCCCCGGCGGCTGACGGAGCTGGCACGCACAGAGGGCATCTCCAAGCCCGGAATGACACCGAGTCCCGGTTTCATAGGGAGGTTTTCGGCCAAGGGTGACGGTGATCTCGCTGGTGGGTGTATCCCGGTGTCATGCGGTATCCCGATGGGGGCGGTCTGACCGCGAAGCAGAGGGCTCAGCGGGAGCAAGTGCGGTTCGAGGCTGCCGCGGCACTCGCCCTATCACCTGCCAGGGCCTGGAGATGCCGGCCATAAGCGGGTGGCCTGCACCTCATCGGCTTCGTACGCAAGGGCGTCGTCCTCGCCTACGAAGCCGTCAAGGACTCCTCCACCGCCCGCGAGCTCATCGCCGCAAGCAGCGAAGCTGTTTACCTCAGTCGCTGACTGCTGAAAGCCGCGGCGCAGAGTGCGCCCGCATCCCGTCAAAAAGAGCGGGTCGTGTCGGTGGTGGCCCGCGAGCAGGTCGAGAAAGAGACGCCAGAAGTTGAGTACTCAATGGTCAGCGGCCATGCCTCCCCCGCTCCGGCGACCCGTCCTCGCGCGCGTGAAGAGAGACAAACATAGGCTCATAGAAATACCGCGCCAGGGAGGACCAATGACTACCGTCTCCTATGAGCCCGGACGAATCGGCCTGCTCCTCATCGACACCGTCAACGATGTCTTCTCCGAGAAAGGGAAAGCCTACCCGGCCTACAAGGAGGAATTCGAGCGCATCAGTACGTTCGAGAACCTCAAGCGCCTCCTGACCCAATGCCACGTAGCGTAAGTTGATCAAGGGCGTGGGGTCGCCCTTCGGCTGGGGCGGTAGGTTGCTGATCGTGAGTCAGGGTGGGGGTGCAGGCGGGCGGTTGCCCGAGTGGATCTCGATCGGGCTGCTGGCGGGTTCGGTCCCGCGTGATGTGATCGACGACGCGGTGCGGGCGTTCGGACGGCAGGCCAGACGGTCGGACGGGAAGCTCCCGCCGCATGTGGTGGTGTACCTGGTGATGGCGTTGGCGCTGTTCGCGGACGACGACTACGAAGAGGCCATCACCCGTCTTTCGGAGCCGCTGGAGCGGTGGGGCTGCTGGGACCGGGCCTGGGAGGTGCCCACGACCAGCGCGATCACCCAGGCCCGCAAGCGCCTGGGCTCCGAACCGCTCGCGGAGATCTTCGACCGCATCACCGAGCCGGTCGCGGAGCAGCTCACCCGCGGGGCCTGGCTCGGGCCCCGCCGCCTGGTCTCCATCGACGGCATGGAGTGGGACCTGCCCGACACCGAATCCAACGCCGAGGCGTTCGGCCGCTCCGGGACCGCCGCCAATCCCTCCGCCTTCCCCAAGGCGCGGGTGCTCACCCTGGTCGAGACCGGCTCCCGCGCCCCGATCGGGGCAGCGATCGGGCCGATCGCCGGCAAGCGCGCCGGCGAGCAGACCCTGGCCTTCCATCTGTTCGAGCGCCTGGAAGAGGACATGCTGCTGCTGGCCGACCGGGGCTTTTTCGGCTTCGAGCAGTGGTGCGCTGCCGCCGGGACCGGCGCGGACCTGCTCTGGCGCGTCGGCGACACGCTCACCCTCCCGCTGGTCGCGGACCTGCCCGACGGCTCCTACCTCTCCCTGGTCTACTCCCCCCGCCTCAACACGGCGGCGCGGGGCCGACTGCTGGAAGACGCCCGCGCCGGGCGGGAGGTCGATCCCGCAGCCGCCCGAGTGGTGCGCGTGGTCGAGTACGAGGTCCCCGACCGCGGCACCGACGCCGAGCGGGAGCTGATCTGCCTGATCACCACGATCACCGACCACACGAACGCCCCCGCCCCCCTGCTCGCTCACGCGTACCACCAGCGCTGGGAGCACGAGCAGTCCAACGATGACCTGAAGACCGCCCTACGCGGCCCAGGCCGCATCCTGCGTTCCAAGAGCCCGGACCTCGTCCGGCAGGAGCTGTACGGCTACCTGCTCACCCACTACGCGATCTCCGCCCTGATCTGCCGGGCCGCCACCGAGGCCGACATCGACCCCGACCGGGTCAAATTCACCCGCACCCTGCGCATCGTCCGCCGCCGCGTCGCCGACCCGGCGGCTATTTCCCCCTGAGGACCTGGACGCCGTCCTGGCCAGGGTCCGCGCCGACATCACCCGCAAGAAGAACCTCAACCCCCGCCGCCGCCATCGCAGTTACCCCCGTGTCGTCAAGCGCGCCCGGCACAACAGCTACCGCGTCAAGCGTCCTGCCGACACCGGCACCCGCCATCCGGCGCCGCCCACAATCCACCTCGTCAACGCCCGAGCACTCACTCTCACAGCATGATCAACTTACGCTACGTGGCATTGCCTCCTGACCGGCGCACGCGAGCAGGAGTTCCCGGTATTCTTCGCCCCCATGTCGTACACCGAGGAGGATTACACCTCCTGGAAGCACATCTCCGGCATCCATCACGAAATGTTCGACAACCGCCTGTTCGAGGCCGGGAGTTGGGGAGCGGACTTCCACCCCGAGCTCTCCCCCGTTGACGGTGAGATCGTGATCGCCCCGCACAAGAACATCGACGTCCTGGCCAACACGGATCTCGAGGTCCAGTTGCGCCAGCACGGCGTCGAGTACATCGCCATCGCGGGAATGGTCGGCACGATGTGCGTCGAGTCGACTGCCCGCAGTTGCATGGAACACGGCTATCACGTGACCACGTTCACCGACGCGACCGCGGCCGCCGGGGGGCGGCTGGCCTACGACGCGATGATCTTGTGATATCCGCTGATCTCCCACGCCACACTCACCGTTGACGACTTCCTCTTGGCGACGCGCAACGCCGGAGGCCGCTCACCTGATTAATCTTGCTCCGGTTTGGTGGACACCTATCTCCTTGGGACACTGGCCCCCGCAAGCCTGTTGCGTTTTCGCCCCTACCATCCGGGACGGTTTGCAAGACTCGACGGTGGCCACAGGGTTCCGCGTAGTCGATCGTGATCAGCAGTTCCTGCTTCCTCCGGACATGCCGGAGTGGCTGCCAGAGGAGGAGCACTTGGCCTGGTTCGTTCTGGATGCGGTCGCCGCGCTGGCGGATGGCAACCGGGCGAAGCTCGCGGGTACTGGGTGGGGCAGGTCGGCGGGCGTACGACCCGGAGATGCTGCTGGCACTGCTGATCTACGTCTACGCCTGCGGGATGCGCTCGTCGCGGCGGATCGAGCGGTTGCGCGCCACCGATGTGCCTTCCAGTGACCTGCGGGTCCCACGGGCCGGATCACACCGCCATCGCCCGGTTGCGGACCTGATCGGCGCGTTCGGGGATGGTGTGGGCGATGTCGAGGCGCTGCGGCCAGGTGCGGATGACTTTGGAGGTGAGGCCTTGTCGCCGAAGACGCGGACTGGCCTGGTCCAGGAGTGCAGTCATTGGCGTTCTCGCCGGTCACGATGAAGCCCTGACGCTGGCAGCCGTGGGGTCGGACTCGCGCTGCTGAAGGCTCTGTTCGCCTCCGCCGAGCGGGGCGGTATCTGGACGGTGCAGTCCGGGATCTCCGAAGGCTGCCGGAGAACTCAACCGGTCTGCGCAACGTGCCTGCCCTGCTGCCAGAATTGGGGCTGCACCTGGGACCCCAAGACGGTCCGTGCCAGGGGTGTCGACGCCTTGTTCGGACAGCGCATGCACTTCCTGCAATGTTTCCTCGGTGATGAACGTCAATGAATCGAACACGGCCGGGCCCCATGGGGCTTCAACCTCGCTGCCCCTCGCGGGCGTACTGGTTCAAGTCTGGTTCCGGCACCACCCGCACCTGCGACGCAGGGGCGGACCACCCTCGGGAGTGACCCGGAAGTGGTCCGCTGGGTTGCAGTTCTGGTTGCTGTTGGCGTCCTCGCAGGGCGTCGCCGACCGGTAGGCAGCGTTCCCTCGTCAGCTTGTGTGCGACATGGATGTAACGCTTAGTGACGGACAGGAGGAATGCCGGAGGATCTGCTCGACGCGTCCGGATGCCCACCCTGTGTGGCCCCGGGGTCGAGCGTTCCTTCGGTCGGTCAACGGAGCCGACTTCTCACGCCTATGCCTCCTCGTTCGTTCCCAGGGCGGCGCTGAGCACTGCGATGGCTTGGGCGACGGCCGCACGGGTGGCATGGGTGTCGCTGAGAGGGTTGAGCATCATGAAGTCGTGTGTGATGCCGTCGTAGCGGACCGCGGTGACGTCGACGCCCGCGGCGCGGAGTTTGGCGGCGTACGCCTCGCCCTCGTCGCGCAGGACGTCGGCTTCGTCCACGATGAGGAAAGCTGGCGGCAGATCGGTGAGCTGGTCGAGGTCTGCCTTCAGGGGAGAGGCGGTGATCTCGCTGCGCTGCGAGCGGTCCGGCACGTAGGCGTCCCAGAACCACTCCATGGCCTTGGCCGTGAGGAAGTAACCCGTGGCGAAGTCGGAGTAGGACTTGGTGTCCATGTCCGCGTTGGTGACCGGGTAGTACATGGACTGGTGAACGAAGCGGACGTCGCCTCGCTCCTTGGCCATCAGAGACAGTGCGGCGGTCATGTTGCCGCCGACCGAATCGCCCGCCACGGCGATGCGCTCCGGGTCGAGGCCGTGAGCGGCTCCTTCGCGCGTGATCCACTGGGCGGTGGCGTAGCCCTGCTCGATGGCCACGGGGTAGTGCGCCTCGGGCGAGCGGGCGTATTCGACGAACACCACAGCGGCTCGCACCCCGTTCGCCAGTTCGCGCACTAGCCGGTCGTGGGTGTCGGCATTGCCGAGGATCCAGCCCCCGCCATGCATGTAAAGGACGACGGGAAGGGGTGATGCGGCGTTCTGCGGCCGGACGATGCGGACACGGACGTCACCGACCTCGGCGGGAACCGTGATCCACTCCGAGTCGGCGGGAGGCTTGTCGATCGGCTCCGCCTGGATGTCGTCGAGCACCTTGCGGGCCTTCTCGGGACCCAGTTCGTACAGGAATGGCGGCTTCGAGGTTGCATCGGCGATCTGCCGGGAGGCCGGCTCCAGAACAAGGGCGCCGGCGGGCTGGACGGTCATGACTATCTCCCTGGGATCTCGGGATGGCTGCTGACCGGGGAGCACACCGAGGGGCCGTGTCCGGCTGCCCCGTGGTGCGCTGCGCGAGTGCCGCGCGCGGCTTCGGATGAGCAGGCACGGTTGTGGTAAACGGGATATGACAACAGCGTCACCCGCCCCGGCGGTGATCGCATCCGCCAGGCTCTGGCTAGCCTTGGGCCGCCCGCTCCGCGGGGGCTCGACAAAGAGCAGCCAGGGCGCGGCCGCATTCGGGAACACCCTGAACGCGGCGCGCTGTCCCATCTCCAGGCTCTACTTCGCCGAGTAGCCGAGGGGATTCTCACCCCTCGGCCCTCACAGATCCGTACGTGACGATCTCTCGTCATACGGCTCTTGTCGCTCTGGTCACCAGACGCGGGGAGCATGGGTGGTCCAGGCCCAGTGGGCGAAGAACCGAGGTCGTCGTGAGACGGCCTGGTTCCACGCCATTTGGGCTTTCTTCCTGCCCCGCAGCCGTTTGAACTTCTTGCGCATCCACCGCATCACGTAGGCATTGACCTCGATTCGTCTGCGGCCTGATCGGTCCTGCTGATCCGGCGTCTTGCCCTGGTTTGTCCGTCCGGTCGGTGCAGGGGCCTTCGCATGCGCTGCGGGGGCGTCGGGGTCCACGGGCCCGAGGGTGGTGCGTCCTGTCCTTTCCGTGTCGTCGGGGTGGGGGCCGGCCGTCAGATGGGGGCCGGAAGCTGGGTGGCACGCTGCCAGGCGGTGGTGAACGCTGCTGCCCAGGGCCAGGTGCGGTCGAGATGGAGGGTGCGCCGGCGGGCGTGGGAGGTGAGGCGGGCGGGCAGGTGGTAGAGCTTCGTGCGGATCGTCTCCGGCTGTGCGGCGGCGAGTTCGGGCTCGTCGGGCAGGAGGAGGAGACGGGTCCAGGCATCCAGGTCCGCGGCGAGGGCGGCGGCGAGGACCCAGGCGGCATTCAGCTGCCAGGACTTCGACGGCAGCAACCCGAGACCGACCTGCTTGATCGCTTTCACCCTGTCCTCGACCTCGGCGTGATCGCGATACAAGGTGTCGACGAACCACACCTGCCCGGAGGCCGGCACCCCGGAAAGCCCGTGGTAGGCGGGGATGTTGGTGGCGATGATCTGGTAGCGCCAGCCGGTGCGCTGCTCGAAGGCGGTCAGCTTCTTCGCGTCCCGGCGCGAGGGCTTGACCCGGCGCACGATCAGCCGCATACCCTCGGGCCAGCCGCACAGGTCACGGACCCCGGTCAGCTCGGCGACCTGGTAGGAGATCCACTCGCCGTCGGGGCCCTTGATCTCGTGAGGTGCTCCGTCCTGCCGCAGCGCGGTGGTCCAGACCTGCTCGGGTAGCAGCGCGATCGCCCGCTCGTCCGCGGTGTTGATCGCCCAGCCGGTCACCCAGCGCACGCGGCGCCGGCTGGTGGTCAGCGCCTGCAGGTGCTCGAGAAGGGCGTGGCTGAAGGCCGCACCGTCGATCCGTACCAGCAGCTTCGACCATATGGGCAGCGGGAGTTGACGCAGTGCGGCGGCCAGGACGCTCTTGTGGTCGGCGACGTCGTTGGCGGCGGCGTTGCCGCACCGCAGCAGCATCGCCGCGCACTCGCGGGTGTTGGCCAGCCACGCCCCCAGCGGATGATGCCCGAAGCTGCCTTTGAACGTGCCGGCCGCCCCCTCCTTGCGACTGGTGCAGGTCACGATGGTCGCGTCGAGATCCAGGACGTACCAGCCACGAAGTTCCCACCCGCACACCGAGATCCAGGGGAAGCCCCCGGGGCGCAGGGCAAGCAGTGTCCACACCACGCGTCGTATCGCGGCGCGGACGCGCTCGACCCGCGCCGCCACCGGACCGTCGATCGCCTCCAGGGTGCGGCGCAGGGTGCTGTCCGAGATCGGGCGCGGGAACAAGCGCCGCCAGTGGTGCTGGAGTTGCTCGGCCTCCAGGACGTTGGTGGCGCCCAGCGTGATCGCGCAGGCGAGCATGACCAGGGCCTCGCCGCGGTCGCGCCAGCCCGGCCCAGTGCCCTGGGGCAGGGCTCGGGCCAGGGCCGTGGTCAGTCCGGTCTTATCGGCGATCCTCCGCAGGAGCACGACGCCGACGTGCCCCACGAGGCTGCAGTCGTCGGCCCGCACGCCGAGCCGGTGGTCCCAGCGGGTAGTCTTCACCTTCCGGGTGTCTCTTCCTCGCGACGTTCTTGATCTAGGAAATCCAGATCATCGCAGGTGAGAGGCACCTTCCTGCTGTCGGGGCGCCAGTTCTACTTCATAGCTGAATATATGAGGTCAATTCCTTCAGATACTGCTGCGCGCGGCCGCGGAGCTTCTCAAGGTCACCTATCACGCCCTTCAGCTGCTCGGTCGCCAGGTGCTCCAGCTGCTCCATCGCATGAGGGTGCGGCGGCTGGGTCTGGCCGAAGTCGGTCAGGGCTTTCGCGTCGCCCCGGCTCAGATCCTCGCCTCGGCTGGCCGTGATCACTGCGTGCACGAAATCCCCGATCGCCGTGCCGCGCACGTACAGGACCACCGTGGTGTTGGCCCGGGTCGGCAGGGGGTCGGGCAGGAAGCCGATGGCGCGGCCTCTGAGCGCCTGCATAATGATCGGCTGCGCCGTGTCGGTGCGCCGGCTCTGCTCCAGGTCTCGAAGCTCGGCCATGCTGATGACGTACATGCCGGGCGCCGTCCGCACAGCCTCAGCGAGGTCTGCCCACGTGGCCGGGGGTGGCGATAGGGGACCTTGTGTCACTTTCACGGCCTCTTCCTGGTGTCGGTTCTATCTGCTGTGCAGGATTGCAGTACAGCGACTACGGAGACGAGAGCGGAGAACGCAGATTGCGCCCGGGTGGGCGGCGAAGGCGTCGACGATCGCTCCGATGTCGAATGCCAGGGTGCAGAAGGCGGGGAAGCCGCCGCGCGGACCGGGCTGGCGTGGCCGCCTCCGGGCGCTGGTCGAGGCGTAGAACGGGGCCCACCTTGGCGCCGAACCTCATGGACCGCTCCCCCGTGGGCGACTGGCCGGCCCCGGGGTGGACGAGGAAGCGGCCCGGCTGCTGTGGCTGGCGCTGCTGCACACCGCCCGGCCGTTCGGGCTCACCCGGAGATTCCTGCGTGCGCCCGCGCCGCGCTGGCCGTCGCCCCCCGCCACCAAATGACCGAGCGATCCCGCCCCGCATCTGAACTTTAAGGAACAGACCGACCCACCGTCACCAGCAGCAAGCCGCAGTGCCGGCCGCCGGGCCTGTCCACCCGAGGACTGCGGCGGCCCGCTCGCTACGAGCGCACGCTGCGAGCGATCCGGTCCCGCAAGGGACCGCGCTACCGCGAACTGCGCGAGTGGGGCCTCCACAAAGTACGACCCGGCCCGCTCGTCGACGAGGACGAGGTGGGCGCGGCGCTGGGCGACGTCCGTGCGGTGCTCGCCGACCTCGGTATCGGCCCGGAGGACCTGACGCGGGAGACGTACACGGGCGCGGTGGCGGCGCAGCGCGGTTGACCCAGCCCTGGACATGCAGAGAGCCCCCAGGCGGCCGGTCACAGCCGTCTGGGGGCTTCCGCTTGTTGCTGCTCAGACCGCCGCCAGGCGCGAGCGAGACGGGCGTCTTCAGCCCAGTGAGGCGGCGAAGGCCCCGGACTCGGCCTGGGCTTCCGTCAGCTGCACCGTTCCGCGGTGAGACACCTCGACCTTGTAGAAGTTCTTGCCCTTGGGCACGTCGGCGACCGACACGTCAAAGCTGCACTTGCCGCCGTCTTCTGACGTGGAGCTGCCGAGATAGCCCGTTGCGATCACGGATCCGGCCGCGTCGTACACGGTGACCTCTGCGCCTTCGAAGATGTCGTCGTAGCCGTTGCTGCCCTTGCAGCCGCCGGCGCCGTCGTCCACGGCGCTGCTGTTGAGCTCGAACGTGCCGGTGAGGGTGAAGGTCTGGGGCTGGCTGCTGGTGGTCAGGGTGTTGGTGGTCGCGTTCTTCTTGGTGGCGTGGTCGCTGGCGTCGGTGCTGGCCCATGCCCCGCCGACGGCGCCGGCGCCGATGACTGCGCCCGCGACAGCCGCGAGCAGGGGGTGTATGCGCTTGGGCTTGGGCGACGGCGGCTGTGGCTCGGGTGGTGCGGGTGGCGGTGGGTATTCAGTGCTCATGATCCCCCCAGGGCTCGCTGATGCTGCAATGCTGAGGGGAGATCATGCGGGGCGTGAAGCCTGCGTGTTCAGCGTGTGGCCATGTTGTGACCCTGGGCGAGCGAAGGCCTGCGGTTGCAGTGTGGGGCGGTCCTGATCGGTGTTATGGCGGCGACCGCCGGCCGTCGGCAGCCAGCGGCCGGCCGGGCGCCGTCGAGCGCCGAGCGGCCGTGGCGGAAGCGCTCAGAGTAGGCGGCTCCGGGCATGTGAAAGGCCCCCTGCTCGGTCGTAAGGACCATGCAGGGGGCCGAACTGCTGACACTATCGAGCGGTTCCGACAACCGGACCCTTCAGACGATCAGTTCCTCCGGCGGCACATGCAGAAGGAGCGGGCGCATCTCAGGGTCTGCGAGGGCGGCGCCGACGCGGTCGTTATACGCGTCCAGGGTCTTCAACAGCGCATCGCTCAGGGCGCGGGCGGAGGTGGCGTGTAGCCGGTGCTCGACGCCGTGGATGACAACGCTCACGCACTCGAACGTGTCGTCGCCGGTCAGTTCAGCGGAGACGTGGCTGTCGGGCCAGCCCGGTAGCGCCTCCTCCGGCTCGTGGGTGATGACCCTTTCAGGGCGCTCCCGTCGGGGCTTGTTCGCCTTCTGCCGTCCCATCGCGGTTCTCCTGCCTCGGCGGCCGTCGCCATCATCCTGTTCAACGCCTGCCGTCGTCGTAGGTTCGCCGCCAGGCGTTGTGAGCGCGCCGGCCGATGCGCCTCCGGAGCTCACGGCCGTGAGACCCGGAGGCGCCCACGGTGGTCAGGAGCCGCCCGTCGTCTTGCGGCACTCACCAGCGACGCTTGGTCCGTCTACGCTGTTCACGCTCTTGATCATCTTGTTGCGGCGAGCGTCGAGCTGGCTGTCCTTGTCGACGTCCCCAGGGTTGCTGTAGCCACCCCCGACGCGGGTGTCTCGCAAATCGGCGAGATCGAGGGTGACTGAAACGAGTTCGGTATCTCGGTTGTACGCCGTAGCGAGGGGCTGCCAGGTGCCATCGAGGCGTGCGGCTTGGGCCGCCTTGTCGGCTGCCTCTTCCATACGCGGGAGGGTCTTGTTTCAAGGCCCATGACATCGACGGGCGGTACCCCGGCCCCTCACCCCGGATGCCCTGCCACGTCTCACCCATACCTACTGGGCGCTGGGTGAGCCGGCAGACGGGCCGGGTGCGGTGAGGTGCTGTCAGCTCAGTCCGAGCTTGTGCAGGGCGGTGGTCCAGTCGGTGGCGATCGCCTTCTGCGCCGCGGCCAGTGTGATCTTGCCCGTGCAGACCGGCTCTTCCACTCACAGGTTGCGGGGATCGTTCGGATCGCCGCCCAGCTCAAGGCTGACGAGGTGGTCATACTCGGCATCGCCGGTGGATCGGCGCCGTCGGCAACATGCCCGAGACGCGAGTCACCCTCACCAACGTGGAGACAAGTCGGCCGCCTCGGAGGCCGGCCCTCCGTGCAGCGCGCACAACCTACGGGCTGCACGGAGGGCTGACCTCATTGACGCCGCGCAGCGCTTCAGTTGGCTGGCTGAGCGTGACGGATGACGGCCGCCACGTCTGCTGGCGTGGTCCAGCCGCAGTCCGGGGATGCCGGGCTGGCTGGCATGGTCATCGCACGTCGACGTAGTCCGTGGCCAGGGGGCTCTTGAGGTATTGGTCGCCTATGTTGCGATTCAGGGCAACTGCCCAGGTGCCGTCCTGGGTGTCGTTTTGGGTGATGTTGAGGATCCGGCCCTTGGAGTCGGTGTCCAAGTCGCTGATGTAGCGGTAGGTGGAGGCGCCGCGAGGCCGGAAGTACAGGGCGGGGCTGGCGTCGGCGAGCGGCTTCCAGGTGGTACCCGTGTAGTACTGGAGCGTGCCTTTGAGGTGGATGAGGCCGTTCCTGCGGACCGGTTCGGGGGTTACGTCGAACCCGGTGATCCGTGTGGGGTAGCGGCGTAGGTGGACGGGCTTGGTGGTGCTGCTCGCAAGGTCGGGATTGCCGTTGAAGCGGGCACGCCAGTAGGCGTTGTTTGGCGCGGTGAACGACGTGCCGAAGACTTCCTGGAAGTTGGGTTTGTTGTGGCGGATCTTCACCGGGGTGGTGGCGGCGGACTTCCAGCCAGTCTTGCCGTCTTTGGAGTATTCGATGGTGACGGCGGTGTTGGACGGCCAGTGGGCACGGGGATCGCTGTACTCGATGTCTCCCGAGACGTGAAGCCGGGAGTCGTCGTCGAGCGTGGCGTCCATGGTGAGGTTGGTCGTGTATGCCACGTGGAGGCTGAAGGGCTCAGTGGCAGGCTGCAAGAACGGCGTGCCGCTGAGGACGAGTTGGCCGGTCGGCAGCGGATTGTCCGAGGGGACGCGCAGGCTGTAGAACCCGTTGTCGTCCGTGGTGGCCGTCCCCCCGAAGCCCTGCGAAGAGCCGGTACCTATGAGGCTGAGTGACGTGTGCGGCAGCGGCTGCCAGCCGTCGGCCGTCTGGATCTCCGCGTGGCCGGTAACCGTACCCGTCGTTCCCTGACGCAGATTGAGGGCGTGCGTGCTCGCCGTGAACCGGGTCGGTGCCTGCACGGGGTTCATGGGCTGCTGGGGCGAGCGCAGGAGGATCGCCCCGGGGTAGGCGTTGGAGTCTTGTGGCCACGCCTGCATGTCGGCCCAGTACACGTTGGGGACGAACGAAAAGGTGAGGCGCCCGTCGGCGTCGGTCTGCGTGTTGAACCTGTTGTACGGGGAGGTGCCCTGGCAGGTGATGACGACCGGCGCGTTGGCGACCGGCACCCGTGTGCCGGGCGTCCGTGGGTCCTCGGCGAGTTCGGTACCGCTGACGGTCACTTTCTGGTGGAAGTAGTCCGGCTTGGCCGGCGTCACCGTAAGGTCCGGGATCGTGAGGATGGTCTGGTACTGCAGGGTCGAGCGTGAGGCGACGCCGGTGACCGTGGCGCCGGAGGAGTCCTCCATATCGACGGTGATCCGGTACTCGCCGAGGTTCGCGAGGTGCACCGGGGCCTGCCAGATTCCGGACCGGCCGTCCGTGCCGGACTGCTGGGTGAAGTCGTCGGTGGATCCGGCCTCGGGCGCGCCGTCCGGGCTGCCGACGGGGGTGAAGTGTGCGGTGATATGGGTGATCGCAGCGTCCGAGTGCGCGGTAATGAAGACCATTCCGGGATAGTCGTACCAGGCGTCCGCGTTATCCAGGACGGGTCCACTCCCTGGAGCGGCATCGGCACGGGCCAGCGCAGGGCCGGTGAACATCGAGGCCGCCAGCGCTGTGGCGGTGGCAGTCGAAAGCAGAGCAGCACGTCGCACGGTGGTATCCCCCCACAGGATCACATGGCCCCAGCTCAGGGAGGGGGCCATCCGGTACCCGGCCCGACATCACCGTTCGTCTGGTGCGGATCGTGACCAAGTGATGGACGAATATAGCGGCTGGATCGAACACAAGCTCTCACCGGCCACCTGAAGTGCTCAGTCACAACTGAGTGTTCGCGGACACGCGGATGCGGACGAGCACAACCAGGCCTGGGTGGAGGCGCTCGGGGTGCTGCGCGACGGGAACGGCAAGCGAGGTGGGGCTGGGTGCTCTCGGGAGACCTGCGGCCCCACCACTGGCAGTTTCGTTTGGATCGGTCTGTCGTTGGTCCGGGGGTGCCGTTAACCTCGATTTTTCCGAGGGCTGATGGCGACGCCGGGAGCGGCTGGCTGCCCGATATGTCCCGTGCCGTGTCGGGACTGGCCGTCGCGTGACGCTGCGGGGGCGTCGGGTTCCACGGGCCCGAGGGTGGTGCGGTGCTGTCCTTTCCGGTGTCGTCGGGGCGGTGGCCGGCCGTCAGGTGAGGGCCGGGAGCTGGGTGGCCCGCTGCCAGGCGGTGGTGAACGCTGCTGTCCAGGGCCAGGTGCGGTCGAGGTGCAGGGTGCGCCTGCGGGCGTGGGCGGTGAGTCGGGCGGGCAGGTGGTACAGCTTCATGCGGATCGTCTCCGGCTCGGCTGCGGCGAGTTCGGGCTCGTCGTGCAGGAGGAGGAGCCGGGTCCATGCGTCGAGGTCGGCGGCGATCGTGGCGGCCAGCACCCAGGCGGCGTTCAACTGCCAGGACTTCGAGGGCAGCAACCCGAGGCCGACCCGCTTGATGGCTTTCACCCGGTCCTCGACCTCTGCGTGGTCACGGTAGAGGGCGTCGACGAACCACACCTGCCCGGAGCCGGGAATCCCGGAAAGTCCCTGGTGAGCGGGGACGTTCGTGGCGATGATCTGGTAGCGCCAGCCGGTGCGCTTCTCGAAGGCGGTCAGCTTCTTCGCGTCCCGCCGCGAGGGCTTGACCCGGCGCACGATCAGCCGCATCCCCTTGGGCCAGCCGGTCAGGTCGCGCAGGCCGGTCAGCTCGGCGACCTGGTAGGAGATCCATTCGCCGTCGGGGCCCTTGATCTCGTGGACCTCGCCGTCCTGCCGCAGCGCGGCCGTCCACGCCGTCTCGGGCAGCAGCGCGATGGCCTGCTCGTCCGTGGCGTTGATCGCCCAGCCGGTCACCCAGCGCACCCGGCGCCGGCTGGTGGTCAGGCGCTGGAGGTGGTCGAGGACGTCGTGGCTGAAGGCCGCGCCGTCGATCCGGACCAGCAGCTTCGACCACAGCGGCAGCGGGAGCTGCCGCAGCGCGGCGGCCAGGACCCTCTTGTGGTCGGCGACGTCGTTGGGCGGCGCGTTGCCGGGCCGCAGCAGCATGGCGACGCACTCGCGGGTGTTGGCCACCCACGCCCCCAGCGGCATGTGGCCGAAGCTGCCCTTGAAGGTGCCCGCCGCGCCTTCCTTCCGGCTGGTGCAGGTGACGATGGTCGCGTCCAAATCGAGGACGTACCAGCCGGTCACCTCCCGGCCGCACACCGCGATCCAGGGGAAGCCGCCGGGGCGCAGGGCGAGCAGCATCCACACCACGCGGCGTATCGCGGCGCGGGCGCGTTCCACCCGGGCCGCGACCGGGCCGTCGATCGCCGCCAGGGCGCGGCGCAGGGTGCTGTCCGAGACCGGCCGCGGGAACACCGGCCGCCAGTGGTACTGGAGTTGCTCGGCCTGAAGGACGTTCGTCGCGCCGAGCACGATCGCACAGGCCAGCTGGACCAGCGCCATGCCCCGGTCCCGCCAGCCCGGCCCGGTGCCCTTCGGTAACGCCGCACTCAGCGCGGTGGCCAGACCGACGCGGTCGGCGACCTTCCGCAGCAGCACCACGCCCGCGTGGCCGATCAGGTTCTTGCCGTCGGCCCGCACAGCAAGCCGGTGATCCCATTCGGTAGCCTGCACCTGTTGGGTGCCTCTTCTCTGCGACGGTTTTGATCTAAGCGGCTTGCCTGAAGTTCTGCGCGTAACTCTTCGGCAGCCAGGGCGAGGCCCAGGGTGCGGCGGTGGTCAGCATCTGGGTGGGTGAGCGCTGCCGGAAGAAGGCGTGGACCTGGCGCAGGCGGCCCGGCCAGGTGACGGCGGTGTTGGCAATGTGGGCCTTCAGCGCGGCCCAGATGCGCTCGACCGGGTTGTCGTGCGGGCTGTAGCGGGCGCCGAACAGCAGGCGCAGGCGGGGCTGGTCGGCCAGGTAGGCGGTCACCGCCTTCGCGTGATGAATGCTGTCGTTGTCGCAGACCACCGCGACGACCGGGGCGGCGGGGTAGGCGGCCAGCAGTAGCTGGAGGAAGGCGACGAAGGCGGCGGCATTGCGGCGGCCCAGGGTGTAGACCCAGGCGCCGGTGGCCACTTCCAGGGCCCCGAAGACGGTGGCCTGCCGGTTCTTGCCTGGGGTGGCCACCTGCTGCCGCGTCCCGCGCAGGATCCAGCTCGCCCGCACGTGCGGCAGTAGGTGCAGGTGGGTCTCGTCCTCGGCCCAGACCACCGACCCGTGGGGCAGGGCGGCGAGTTGGCGGCGCAGGGCGGCGAGGGTGCGCCTGCGCTCGGGGTCACCCCTGGCCACCAGGCGGGGCCGCCGCCAGGCCGCCTGTTCGCGAGTGTGCCGGTACACGGTGCGCAGGCTCATCTTCGGCCGGCCCAGGCGGCGCCAGATCCGGCGGATGGTCCACGGCCCGGGGCGGGTCAGCAGGCGGCGGATGCGCTCGCCCAGCCTCGGCCCGCCGAGCCGGGGCCGCCCCGCGCGGGGCGATCGGCCAGGCCCGCCAGGCCGGCGGTGTTGTAGCGATGGATCCAGCGGCGCACCGTGGCCGGGTGGTAGCCGAGCAGCTCGCCGATCTCTCCTGCGGTCATGCCGGCCGCGGACAGCAGCACGATCACCGCGCGGGAGGCCTCTCGCCACCGGTGATGCAGCAGGTGATACAGGTGCTGGTACGCCGGACCGGGGCGGTTGGCGAACACGGATGCCGGACGCATACTGGCCTTGACCTCGCCGGTTTTGTCGTAGTTTGGTCAACCTCGATACAACACCCGGCGAGGTCTTCTCGTCATCGAGGCCATCGCGCCAGGCCGCCGCTGCCGCTCCAGATTCCGCGCAGAACTTCAGGTCATCCGCTTAGGAGAAATAGTGGACAGAATCGGTCCTCTATTCACGTATGCTGTGCACATGCCTCGACCCACCGGCCGCGTGCTGACGCTCCTGGAGCTGCTGCAGTCGGGCGGCACCCGGACGGTGGCCGAACTCGCCGACCGGCTCGGCGTCGAAGGGCGCACCGTGCGGCGGTATGTGGACCAGCTGATCGACCTGGACGTGCCGGTGGAGTCGGTGCGCGGCCGCTACGGCGGGTATCGGCTCGCCCCCGGGTACCGCTTGCCTCCGCTCATGCTCAGCGACGACGAGGCGCTGGCCGTGCTGCTCGGCCTGGTCGCCGGCCGCCGAGCGGGGCTGACGACGATGGCGCACACGGCGAGCGAGACGGCATCGGCGAAGATCCGGCGGGTGCTGCCCAAGCACATCGCCCGTCGGCTCGACACACTCCTGGAGACTCTCGCCTTCACGGAACAGCCCCGCGAGTTCGACACCCCGGACGCTGGGGTCCTGCTCACCATCGCCGATGCGGTGCGCCACCGCCGACCGGTCTCGATCCGCTACACCGACCGCGACGGACGGGGCAGCGAACGCACGCTGCACGCGTATGGGATCGTCGCCCATTCAGGCCGGTGGTACGTCACGGGCAAGGACGCCCGGATCGGCGAGGACCGAACCTTCCGGCTCGATCGCATCGCAGACGCGAGGACCTTGCCCGGCTCATTCGAAGCGCCCGTGGGTCCGGATCCGGCGCAGCGCGTGGTGACAGGGTTCGCCACGGCTGAGTACCAGCATGCGGTGACCTTGCGGATTCAAGGGACGGTTGAGCAGATCCGCGCCCACCTTCCCGCCGGCGTCGCGAGCCTGGAGGAGGACGCGCCCGCGGCAGGCGAGGAGCGGGCGACCGAGCGCTGGCTGCGCGTCGAGCTGCGGGCGGAGCGGCTCGACTGGTTGCCTCCGGTACTCGCCTCGCTCAACCGGCCGTTCGTCATCGAGCGCCCCGATGAACTGCGCGACCTCGTCGTCGCGTTCGCCGATCGCCTCGCCTCCTACGCCCGCCAAGCCTGACAGCCACCTCTGAGCGGGTCAGCAACGTCCTCGTCCATGTGGGCAGCGACGTCGACCTGCGGCTGCGGGCGTTTGGCTGGAGGTGCGGGACTGGGACAGCGACCCGCCCGTGGCCACCGCCTGCTCGCTCACCGATGAGGGCAGCGCGCGGGCCGAGCGCGGGCGTGGCCTGTTCCTGGTCGACGGCCTTGAGCGCGCCTGGAACATCTAAGCGGATGACCTGAAGTTCTGCGCGGAATCCGGGGCGGCGGCGTCGGCCGGGCGCGATGGCCTCGATGACACGGGGACCTCGCCGGGTGTTGTATCGAGGTTGAACAAACTATGACAAAACCGGCGAGGTCAAGGCCAGTATGCGTCCGGCATCCGTGTTCGCCAACCCTCCCGGCGTGGCGGACCAGCACCTGTACCACCTGCTGCACCACCGCTGGCGGGAGGCCGCCCGCGTCGTGATGGTGCTGCTGTCCGCCGCCGGCCTGACCGCAGGAGAGATCGGCGAGCTGCTCGGCTACCACCCGGCCACGGTGCGCCGCTGGATCCACCGCTACCACGCCGACGGCGCCCCGGGCCTGGCCGACCGCCCCCGCCCAGGACGCCCCCGGCTCGGCGGGCCGAGGTTGAGCGAGCGCATCCGCCGCCTGCTGACCCGCCCCGGGCCGTGGACCGTCCGCCGGATCCACCACCGCCTGGGCCGGCCGAAGATCAGCCCGCGCACCGTTTACCGGCGCACGCGCGAGCAGGCGGCCTGGCGGCGGCCCCGCCTGACGGCCAAGGGCGACCCGAACCGGCGGCGCGTCCTGGCCGCCCTGCGCCGGCAACTGCGGGCCCTGCCCCGTGGGTCGGTGGTCCTGGCCGAGGACGAGACCCACCTGCACCTGCTGCCGCACATCCGGGCGAGCTGGATCCTGCGCGGGACGCGGCAGCAAGTGGCCACCCCGGGAAAGAACCGGCAGACCACCGTCTTCGGTGCCCTGGAGGTGGCCACCGGCGCCTGGGTCTACACCCTCGACCGCCGCCGCAGTGCCGCCACCTTCGTCGCCTTCCTCCAACTGCTGCTGGCCGCCTACCCCGACACCCCGGCCGTCGCGGTGCTCTGCGACAACGACAGCATCCACCACGCGAAGGCGGTGACCGCCTACCTGGCCGACCAGCCCCGCCTGCGCCTGCTGTTCGGCGCCCGCTACAGCCCGCACGACAACCCGGTCGAGCGCATCTGGGCCGCGCTGAAGGCGTTCCTCGCCAACACCGCCGTCACCTGGCCGAGCCGCCTGCGCCAGGTCCACGCCTTCTTCCGACAACGCTCACCCACCCAGATGCTGACCACCGCCGCGCCCTGGGCCTCACCCTGGCTGCCGAGGGATTACGCGCAGAACTTCAGGTCATCCGCTTAGACAGTCCAGATCATCGCAGGCGGGAGGCACCCTTCTCCTGTTGGTGCGTCAGGTGACCGTCGCAGCTGAATTCATGAGGTTGACGCGTTCCAGGAGGGGATACAGGGCCGACTGGTAGAAGGCCCCGTAGTACGCCATCCATCCCCGAATGATCGGGTTGATGAACCGTGCGAGGTCTGCTTCGGTCAGGCTGGTGCGGTGGTGCAGCCGCCAGGACCGCACCTCGGAACTGATACGGCGCAGGGCCTCCCCGCTGACGGCGGGGAGGAACGACCGGAACATCCGGCCGTCCTTGCGCACCGCGGAGCGTGTGCGGAAGGTGAACCCCAGGAAGGTGAACTCGGTCTGCTCGTACGAGGCACGCCGGTTGGCATCCTGGCAGTACACGATCCGGGTTTTCTCCGGGTGCAGTTCAAGCCCCACCTCGGTCATCCGCTTCTCGATCGCCTTGAGCACGAAGCGTGCCTGGCGTTCGCTGACGCAGTGGACCACCGCGTCGTCCACGTAGCGTTCGAACCCGATGGCGGGGAAGTTCCGCGCCATCCAGGAATCGAAGGCGTAGTGGAGGAAGAGGTTGGCGAGGACAGGCGAAACCGAAGAGCCCTGGGGCGTCCCCCGGTCCCGCTCGCGCCGTGTCCCGTCGGGCAGTTGCAGCGGTGCGGCCAGCCAGCGCCGCACGTACAACAGGACCCAGGACTGGGCCGGATCAGTGTGGGCAGCGACCGCCTTGAGGACCAGATCCCACGGAACGCTGTCGAAGAACGCGCGGATGTCCAGGTCGATGACCCAGTCCGCCTTCCAGCAGCGCTCCCGGCACCGGCCCACAGCGTCGATCGCCGACCGCCCGGGACGATAGCCGTATGAGTCCGGGTGGAAGACCGGTTCGGCCTTCGCCTCCAGCACCCCGGCAACCACCGTCTGAGCGATACGATCCCCGATCGTGGGCACGCCCAGAATCCGGACGCCCCCTTTCTTCGGGATCTCCACCGCACGCACCGGGGGTGGGAAATAGGTGCCGGAGGAGAGACGGTTCCAGATCCGGTACAGATTGTTCTTCAGATCCTTCTCGAACTCTTCCATCGACACCGCATCCACACCCGCAGCGCCCTTGTTCGACCTGACTTTCTCGTACGCCTCCCAGACGGACTGCTTCGAAATATCAAATGGCTTGCCTGATGCTTTCAACTCGTTCACGCGACTCCTCCCGGGAAACACCCGGTTGATCGAATAAACATAGTCACGAACGACCCGGCCCCTTCGCTCCGCCCCCGTTACAGGGGCTTCATCACTACTACGAGCCGGTCCGCCGGCGTGCCTGGCATCGGTACTCAGTCCCTCACGGCTTCGGACCGTCCAGGACGCTCCCTTTCTCCCCGCTCACCAGCGGAGACGTATCCAGGCCCGCCTTCTCCTGTTCCGCACGAAGGCCGCAGACCGGGCTCGCGCCGCCTGCATGCCGGACACCGCCTGGCCAATAAACGGGCACCCGCCAGACTCCTCCCGGGACTGCCTTGACACCCCGGTTCTGATGTCAACTCTACTTTTCGACACGTCAGCAGCGATTCACTTGCGTTCGCCTTCCCGATCCCCACCTGACACCGTTTTCCGGCGCCTTTTCCTCATCGTTCACCACGGCAGTCTTCAGCTAGCGCAGCATGAGGTGGTTTAAATCCTCCCCCCGCAGGGCGAATTTGAAGGGCCAAACCTTCATCCTTCGTACAGCATCGCTACAAGAAGAGTTCCTACATGCTTCTTCCTTTCGCGTTCAGGACACAACAAGGCCGGGTAGTACCCGGCCTTGGCTCTACTTCCCGTCGTCGCCCACAAGTGGACGTTCGCCCGGCGCCGCCCCAGGCGACCTTCTACCGCGCCCGCCCTTTAAGCACCTCACCCTGTGCCTGGCCCGCGAGAACAAACCTGGGGCCACCGGCCGACACTGGCCGAACTCGCCCACCTCAGCTGCCCGATCGCCCCGCCCACGGTCTGGGAGATCCGGCACGCCGCTGGCACCGATCCCGCCCCGCAGCGCTCAGGGCCTACCTTGACTACCGGTGGTGTGAGTTCATCGGGTTCGCTCCAGGTGCAGGAGTTGGGGATGTGTTCATTTGCCTGAGTCCGGAAGTCGGCGGAAGGTCAGGGCGACGAGCAGAGTGATGGCCGCGATGACCGTGCCGGTGGTGAAGGCGGCGGTCATACCGGTGACCACGGTGTGCGGGTCGGTCGCGTGCCGTGTGACGGTGCCGAACACGGTGACCAGGACGGCTATGCCGAGCGTGATGCCGATCTGCCGCAGGCTCTCCATAGTGCCGCCTGCGGCGCCGGCGTCCCTGGAGGGCACGGTGGACATGATGAGCACGTTGAGTGGGTTGACCGTCAGGCCTTGGCCGAGGCCCACGAGCAGCGTCGGGCCGAGCAGATCGGCGGCGTAGGTGCTGGTGGGGGTCAGCCGGGTCATCCAGGCCAGTCCGCAGATCAGCAGCACTGATCCGGTGAGGGCGATCGGTTTGGGGCCGAACCGGCGCAAGAGCATCGGGATCACCCGGCTGGTGGCGAACTGCACCACTGCCAATGGCACGAAAGCGACACCGGTCTCCAGCGGGCTGTAGCCGCGGATCCCCTGCAGGAACTGGGTGAGGAAGAAGAACATCGACATGCCGGCCGCCGGACCGAGCATGATGTTCAGGAAGGCGGCGGCCCGGTTCCGGTCGGCGAACAGGTTCAGCGGGACTAGTGGGTGCGCGGTGCGCGCCTGGATGAGCACGAAGAGGACGAGGAGCGCGGCCCCGCAGGCCAGTCCGGCCACGGTGATCGCGTCGCCCCATCCGGCCGTGGCCGCGTGGATCAACGCATACACCAGTCCGCCGACGCCGACGGTCGCGGTGACCGCGCCGGGCAGATCCAGCCGGGATTGATGCTGCGGCGGCCGCCGCAGGTAGCGGGGAGTCAGGGCCACCACGGCGATGGCGAAGGGCAGTTTGATGAACATGACCCAGCGCCAGTTGGTCCACTCGGTGAGCACGCCGCCGAGGATCAGCCCTACGGCGAACCCGGCGACGGAGACACCGGCGTACAGGGCCAGAGCCCGCACCCGCGCCTCCCGCTCGGTGAACGTGCTGGTCAGCAGGGCCAGTGCACTGGGGCCGGCGATGGCCGCTCCGGCCCCCTGTACAACCCGGGCAGTCAGCAGCCATGCGGCCGAGGTGGCCAGGCCCCCGGCGAACGAGGCGACCGCGAACAGGGCGACGCCTGTGATAAACATACGGCGCCGCCCCGCCAGATCACCGAGCCGACCACCCAGCATCAGCAGCCCGCCGAAGGTCAGGGTGTAGGCATTGAGGACCCAGGACAGGCCGGTGGCGGAGAAATGCAAGTCGCTGCCGATCTGGGGCAGTGCGACGTTCATGGCGGTGGAATCGAAGATCAGCATGAGCTGGCAGGTCAGGATGAGTGCCAGCGCGATCCCGGGCTTGTGATCGGCGTCCCTTCCGATCTGTAGCGGGGCGGTCTGCGTCTGCGCGGTCAAGTGGTCTCCAGATGGACTGCGAAAGGAAACCGGAGGTACCCTCCGGTTGTCGCCGGGAGACACCATACGGAGGGTCCCTCCGGTTGGCAATCGGAACTGGAGGGACCCTCCGGATTGATGCTGGGAGGCTTACGATGGGGATGCGGGCGGACGCTCAACGCAACTACGAGGCGCTGGTCGCAGCTGCCCGGGAAGCGTTCGCCGAGCACGGCGCCGATGCCGCCCTCGACGACATCGCCCGCCGCGCCAACGTCGGTATCGGCACGCTGTACCGGCACTTCCCGCAGCGCGACGAGTTGCTGGCCGCCGTGTACGTCGCAGACATCGAGGCGTTGAGCGCGCACGCCCGCGAACTGGCCGAAGACCTGCCGCCCGGGGAAGCGCTCACCGCGTTCCTCCGACTATTCATGCAGAAGCTGGGCCTGCAGCACGCTGCGATCAAGCAGGTACTAAAGGTCACGCGCAGCGATACCTACAACCGATGCCGCAGCCTGCTACGTGAGGCGGGCGACACGGTGATCACCCGCGCCCAGGACGCGGGCGTGATTCGCCGCGATCTCGACCCCTGGACCGTTCTCCGGCTCGTACACGGGGTTGCCCTGGCCGGCGAGAGCGCACCCGAGACAACGGATCTGATGCTGTCGGTCGTCCTGGACGGACTCCGCCCGACAAACCCCGGCCTGCAGTGAGGTCCCGACATCAAGCCCGCGTCGTCAGGCCCGTTTGGCAGCCGTCGGCGTGGG
Source organism: Streptomyces sp. CA-106110 (assembly GCF_050936285.1). Classification (NCBI taxonomy): domain Bacteria; kingdom Bacillati; phylum Actinomycetota; class Actinomycetes; order Kitasatosporales; family Streptomycetaceae; genus Streptomyces; species Streptomyces sp. CA-106110. The sequence goes on from NZ_JBNJNB010000001.1 coordinate 1,241,481, forward strand.
TGCCGCTTAAGCGGATGCCGCCGGCGCGTATCACCACTTCGTTGGTGCCAGCGTGCAGGCGCGGCAGCCAGGAACCGTCCGGCAGGCGGCGCTGGAGGATGGGGCAGCGCCGGACGGAAGAAAGTACGAGGCACTGGGCACCGATGCTGGCTACCTCGCGCAGGAATTCGATGACGCCGAAGCCGACGTCCGCGAGGAGTAGCATCGATGCGTTCAAGCGTCCCAGTGGGTGCCTCGCGTAAGCGAGTTCACCTGAGGTCTCGGGCCCGAACGCGGCCGCGAGGACGGCCGGGGTGCCGCACTCGACCACGGCGAGCAAACGCAGCAGGGTAGCCGAACTGCAGGGGTGTCTCCGGAGCGTTTCGGGTAGTCCCAGGTGATCTGTTCCTGGTCGGGTGGGTGCCGTCCAGGGGCACCGTGCGCAGTCCTCGGTAGAAAGATTCGGCCCGACCGCGGTCGGCGACGGGGCCTGCGAGGATCTCGAACAGCCGGTGCAGCGGTGCGGTCCCCACCTGGCGCCGCGCTCTGGCCGGGGACGAGGCGGCCGGGCGTATCGGGGCGAGCCCGTCGAGGGCCGCGGTGAGTTTGCCCCACACCGCAGGGTAGGAGCAGTGCTCGAACGGAGCGAGCGCGAGGACGACGTAGGCCACGACCCGAGGCGGCAACAGCAGTTGCTCACGCGTTCGGGTCTCCTCCAGCACAGCGTCGACCAGCGCGAAGTCCACAATCTGGGTCAGCTCGCCCAGATGCGCAGGCGCCTATACACCCGGGGCTGTCGTTATCGTCCGGGTGATCACAAATTCCTGGTTGTCGATCATCTTGCTCGACGCAAGTGATCTACCGGAGGTCCCACCCTTCGTCATCACCGGCATGCCGAACCACCGACGAGCCAAGCGCAACGGCGTTGTCGTAGCCCATGATTGGCGATCGAGCATCTGACCTGGCCGGATGACAACCGACCTGATGTGGGGCGTGGGCGGGGTGGAATTGGCGTCCACCGTCACGTTCAACTCGGGGGTGTCCGTTGCTGACGTGCTCACCTGCCCTCCGCCGCAAGTGCTTGCACGAGCGTGCGAATAGCGTCGCGAGCCAGCGTGACGGCGCGTTCTGGATCTTCGGTGTTCGCTTGGAGAGCATCGATAAGCGCCGTGGTCATCCGCTGCTGCCCTCGTTCCATAAGTTCGCGGCCCGCAGGGGTGATGCAGGCCTCCACGACGCGCCGATCCGTCGCAGAGCGCCTGCGTTCGGCCAACCCCCGCTCCTCCAGTTCCTGCAGGATCATCGTCACCCGTGGCTGGGTCAGATCGGTGTGGTAGACAAGTTCGGTCACCCGGCACGGCTTCTTGGTCAGGGCGTCCAGCGTCCGTATGCAGCCCTGCGGCATCCCGTAGTCAGCGGCTCGGAACAGGGTGCGGTACAGCCGGCCGATCCCGCTCAGCAGTTCTCCTGTAGTGGGCTCGATTCCCTGCTCATCCGACGTCCGCGTTTCCATAAGGCAACTATATAAGGGAAAACTTAATCTGCAACCGCCGCCTGTCAGGCTCGTCAGAGTACGGGTTCATGTCCGCCGGGCCGCTCCTGTGGTCCACGGCGCGATGGAGGAAGACGGCGGTGATCATCGAGATCCTGGGCCACAGCCAGATCAGCATCACGATGGCCGCGTTCACCCATGTCGCGCACGACACCAAGCGTGAGGCCGTCAGCCACCTGGCCCGCTCGCAAGCGCCGTCCGCCCGCTGCCTGAGCTGAGACGCGGTTGCCGTCGAAAACCGCCGTCAATACGCCCTGGACCGTGATCGTCCGGGGCTTTTTGGTTGGTGTCCCAGGCAGGATTCGAACCTGCGACACCCGCTTTAGACTCCTTTTGACCCGTCCATTCTGATGCTCTGAGGTCGTTTCGGCAGTCAGGGCAGGTCGGATGGGGTACAGGCCACCGCCCCTGGCCAGCATCTGAAGGTCCTGGGGAGGCGGCGATGGGTCCTGCCGGACAGGCAGTTGACGCACCTGCCACAGAACGGCAGGAGGCTGCCTACCACATGGGCGCCAACGCGGATGCTTGTCACGCCGGAGCCCACCGCGCTGACGACGCCGACCACCTCGTGCCCGAAAACGATGGGGAACTCGTGGCCGAGGTCGAGGGTCGCGACGCTCAGGTCCGAAAGACACAGTCCCGACGCCTTCACGTCGCTCAGGACTTCGCGCCGCAGCGGTGCGGCGATGTCGACTTCGCGGACCGCGAATGGCTTGCCGAGTCCTTCGGCTATGGACGCCTTCATGAACTCTTGCTTCTTACCTTGGATGTCTCGACGTCCAGCGGGCGCATCAACCACTGCGGCAGCAGCACACGTACCGCTTCGGCTTCTCGGGCAGGTCAACTGACGCGCTTCCAGCCCCCACGTCCGCCGACACCTCTGCCAGTTGAGGTGTCGGCGGCGCACTTCTTCCGGCTACGCGATGCCGTATGTCTTGAGGTTGGCGAAGGCATCCAAGCCAGTGCGGCCCATTTCGCGGCCCACGCCAGAGCGCTTGGTGCCGCCGAAGGGGATCTCGGCGGGGGCGCCGAGCCAGCGGTTGATGCCGACCATGCCGGTGTCGAGGAGTCCGGCCACCCGGCGGGCCTCGTCGAGGTTCTCGGCGAAGACCGTGCCTCCAAGCCCGTAGGGAGAGCTGTTGGCCAGCTCCACCGCGGCGTCGGCATTCGGCACGGTATAGATCATGGCCAATGGGCCGAACGCCTCCTCGGTATACAGGCGCATCTCCGGAGTGATCCCGGAGAGCGCCGCAGGCCGGAAGAACGCACCTGGTCCGTCGATTCGGCCGCCGGATACGAGGACGGTGGCGCCCTTGTCGACCGCGTCCTCGTACTGGCCCTGGAGGATGTCCACCGCCCTGCGGCTTGAGAGCGGGCCGATGGCGGTCTCGGGGTCGAACGGGTCGCCGACCTTCTGGTCGGCGAAGGCGGCGTTGAAGGCTGCGGTGAACTTCTCGGCGACAGCCTCGGTGACGATGACACGCTTCGGGGAGGCACACACTTGCCCGCCACCGTAGAGACGGCACGTGGCTGCGGTGGCGGCGGCCTTGTCGATGTCGGCGGAGTCCAGGACGAGGAAGGCGTCGGAGCCGCCGAGCTCCAGAACCACGGGCTTGATGTGGCGTCCGGCCTGTTCACCGATGGCGGAGCCAGCGTGATCGGAACCGGTGAGGGTGACGGCGCGCACGCGGGGGTCGGCGATGTAGGAAGAGGCGTGCTCGTGGGTGATCAGGGCGGTCTGGAACACGTCGGCGGGGAAGCCGGCCTGGGCAAACAGCGAGGCGAGGAGCAGGGTGGATCCGGCGGACAGTTCGGACGGCTTGACCAGCACGGTGTTGCCGAGCATGAGGTTCGGCGCGGTGGGACGCATCGCCTGGTAGAGCGGGCCGTTCCACGGCTCTATGGCGAGGACCACGCCGATCGGCTCCCTCCGGACCACCATGTGGCTGAAGCCCACGACCTCTACTTCCTCGTCGGCCAGCAGCGCCGGTCCGTGCTCCGCGAAGTAGCGAAACATCTCGCCTGCCATGCGGGCCTCCCCTCGGGCCTCGGCGACGGGCTTGCCCATCTCCAGGGTGACGAGCCGAGCAAGCTCGTCGGCGTGGTCGTCTACCAGATCCGCGAAGCGGCGGAAGAGGCGGACGCGTTCGGCCACGGAGGTTTGACGCCAGCTCAGATAGGCCGCGTGGGCCCGGGCGAGGAGTGCTTCGGCCTCCGCGTCCGTCGCGGTGGCCCACTCCCGCACGACCTCGTCGGTCGCCGGGTTGACGGTCCGGTACGCCAAGGCCGATGCATCGGCCGCAGTGTGCGTTGTCATGAATGACTTCCTTGTCGTTGTCTGGTTCGCCGGCGAGGTGGCGTGAAGCCGGCGGTGCGGTGCCTGTGGCGCGGTTTCGGATCGTCCGGCCGGTGTTCGCCACACTCGCGGTGGGTGCGGCCGCTGCGGGCTGTTCGGCGACTGGCTCCACCAGGACAGCCCTGTCCGCACGTCACGCCCACGGGATCCACTCCGTTGCGTGGCTCGCCATCTTGAACCCGCACGGTCGAACTATAAGCAGACTATATAAGTAGAAAATTTAATCTGCAACTGTCGACAATCGCACTGGCTGGGGCACGGCCGGCAGCGCCGCCTGCGGGGGTGGCGGGATCCGGACGGGCGGAGGCCGCACCCAGGCCCGGATGCGGCCACCGACGTCGGCAGCGAACCGGTCGCGGAACTTGTCGGCCTTGATGTACAAGTCGGTGCCGGTGCCGCCGCCAGGGAGCGGAAAAGGGCAAGGCGTTGAGACTGGGGCCGAGGCTGCTCCCGGGGAGCGTGCTCGGGATGCCGACCGCGGTCTCGCCCTTCGCAGGGGTGAAGGCGACCATGGAGACCAGCGCCGTGACCTCTGAGTCGCCGGCGGCGGCCGCGCTGATCACGGAGCCGCCGCAGGAGTGGCCCACCGACCAGCGAGTGGTTCGCCAGGGTAGTCATCCGTGCCGGCGGTGGGGTCCCTGGCGGTCGTGGTGAAACAGGTGGTCCTCCTCAGCTGCTCCGCAATCGAACACAGGCCGGGCTGTGTCCGGTCGATCAGGGCGGCTGATCGACCGGATGCAGCCTGTCCCGCGTGAAAACCCGAGTTCGGGCCCCTGATCAGGACGTTTCGCTGCGGGACGGTGGTAGACCGGGGCATGATCGAGATCCATGCGGTGGTCATGGATCTATCTGCTGACGCGCAGGTCGCTGGAGTTGGCGGGCCTGCGGCTGCTGGGCAACGCTGCCAAGGACGCCGAACTGCTGGTGCTGCGGCACCAGCTCGCTGTGCTCCAACGCCAGCTCGATAAACCGAAGTTGGAACCAGCCGACCGGGTCCTGCTGGCGGCCCTGTCGCGTCTGCTGCCCAGACAGAGCTGGAGTAGCTTCTTCGTCACCCCAGCGACGCTGCTGCGCTGGCACCGAGAGCTGATCGCCGGCAAGTGGACCTACCCCCACACGAGCCCCGGTCGGCCGCCGATATCGGAGGAGACGCGGGAGCTGATCCTGCGTCTCGCGCGGGAGAATCCGCTGTGGGGACACCGCAGAGTGCAGGGAGAGCTGGCCCGGTTGGGCATCACGGTCTGCGCCGCCACCGTCCGGTCAGTACTGCGTCAGGGCAACATTCCGCCCGCGCCCCAGCGGGCTCACGACGCCTGGGCCTCCTTCCTACGCGCCCAGGCTTCCGGACTGCTGGCCTGCGACTTCTTCCATGTGGATACCGCGTTCTGCCGGCGGCTGTACGTGCTGTTCGTCATGGAAGTCGCAACGCGCCGAGTGCACGTCCTCGGCATCAGCGCGCACCCGAACCAGGACTGGGTGACCCAGCAGGTGAGGAACTTGATGATGGACCTCGAAGACCGGGTGGACCGGTTCCGGTTCTTCCTACGCGACCGGGACGGGAAGTTCTCCGACGCCTTCGACGCCGTGCTCGCCGACGCGGGCGTGCAGGTGCTACTTTCCCCGCCGAGATCGCCGAAGGAAAACGCCTTCGCGGAACGCTGGGTCGGCACCGTCCGCCGCGAGTGCACCGACCGCCTACTCATCATGAACGAACGGCACCTGCGCACCGTCCTAAACACCTACACCGACCACTACAACCGGCACCGCCCCCACCAATCCCTCCACCAACGATCTCCCCAAGCCTCGGAGACCGGCCAGACGGCACCTGTCATCCCCTTCGGAGGCCGCGTCCGCCGCACTCAACTACTCGGCGGCCTCATCAACGAGTACCAGCAAGCAGCCTGACGACAGGCAGACAAACGGCCTGATCAGCAGCCCGAACCAGGGTTTTCACGCGGGACAGCCCCAGCGCGGCACCTACGTGACGGAAAAACCCAGTCACGAGGCCACATAGTGCAGTACTGCACGGACGCGAGATCTACCGGCTCGCGGCCCTAGCGGAACTCCGCGCCCCAGTCGCCTTCACGACCTCCTCGCACGGGCCGGGCGCCACTCGACCAGGGCGACCCCCGCCTCCGGACTGAGCGCGACGCCGGTCGGCCCCGCGCACACCCTGGCCGGCGCACTCCTGTTCGACTTCAGGGTCATCGAGCACAACACACGACGCGTACGGAGCATGGGCGCAATCACACACCCGATCGCGCAGCGGGATCACCCCACCGGATTGCAGGTCAGCCCCGAGCATCACCACCAGCTACGGACTACAGATACGCAGTGAGGACCACGACCCCACGGTCGTGGTCCTCACTGCGTATTGTCAGTGGTTGTGTCCGAGGGGCGAGTTGAGCGCCAACGATACGGTCGTGGTTGCGCAAGGACGACTCCGCCCACACGACCGGGCAGGCGGCCTTGGAGGCCATTGCGCAAGTAAGCCGTTCGCATGAAGCGGACTGACGCATGAACTCCGGCAGCTCCGTGAGGCATCCTCGCTGCGCCAGGCCCACGGCTGGACGGAACGCTCGGTCATCGGCGGCAAAGGGTGACAGCCACGCAAGCCCGACGCCATCTGCAATTCCACGAACGGCTTCCGCACCCCGGTCACCCGGCAGCTCAATGACGAGCCGACGAGCACCGCGCCCGCGGAGGACAAGCCGAAGCAGCCCCCGTTCCCAGCACCGGCGGCGGTGAACCTACGGCCGCCGTTGGGGAGGGCGAAGACCGTGTCATCCTGGACCCGCTCATGTCGACGACGTTCCCCGTCCACAGCGGCCATGAGCCCCGAGGCTTGCCGTTCACGGTGACGCCGGAGAGCGTGACGGAAGCGAAGCCGGTGACGTTGCCGGAGTCCGGGCTTGATTCGTCCGCGCACCACTGCCAAGCTCCAAGACCCGGCCGAGTACGGACCTCGGTGGTCCGCGTAGCTTTGCGTCTGCGGTCCCTTCGACTGCACTCGACGTCGGACGCACAAGACCCGACAGCGACTCAGAGAGTGACCGTGAGGACCGACAACGATGGACGGGCTCTGCGTTCTGCGGCTCGGATCCGGACAGCTCCCTCGCCGGCGCTGCTGGTCATTGCGCAGCCTCGGCCACGCGCAGCCGTATGGATGTCCGCGGCAGGTATCGCACTGTTCGGGCTGGTCGGTGCGAGCGCACCCAACCACAACACGCTCAGGGCACCGATCACCTGGCTTCGATTGCCTGCCATGCCCGGCACCGTCTCCGCGGCGGTCACTTATGCTGCCATCGCGCTGTCCTGTCTCGGAACACTCGGCATGCTCAACGCCCACAGGCAGGGTTGGAGTCCCAACCCGCGGCTCCTGTTCCGCGCTGGTGCACTCGCCGTGCTCGTCGTCGCCGATCTCACCCCGGTCGGCTCCTCCGACATGGCCAGTTACGCCGCATACGGCCGCATCGCCGCGCTCGGCGGTGATCCGTACTCAACGACCCCCGCCCAACTGGGAGGGGCCTACGCACGGCTGGTGAGCGTGGGGTGGCAGAACACCCCCTCTGTGTACGGGCCTGTCGCAACGTGGTGGCAGGCCGTCGCGGCATTCGTCGGCGGTGATCGGCCGTGGTTGACGATATGGGTGCTGATGCTCGCGAACGCAGCCGTTTTCTTGGGCACCGGCTACCTGCTGCTCCGCACCGCCGACGATCCGGTCCGGGCCGGCCTACTGTGGATCGCCAACCCGCTCCTGATCGGCGTGCTGGTCGCGGGTGGGCATCAGGACACCATCGTCGCCTGCCTAACCGTCGGTGCGATCCACTTCGTCCGCAGGGCTACTCGATGGCACCACGACCTGGTCGTCGGAGGGCTAGTCGGCCTGGCTTGTGGTGTCAAGATCAGTGCCGCCCTGCTCGGCGTCGGACTGGCATGGCCCTTGCTGCGTTCAGGCGCGTGGCGACAGGCTGCCCGACAGACATGCGCGGCCACGCTGGCGCTGGCCATCCTCTACGGCGTGTACGGCCTGCACGCTCTCGCCCCGCTCTCTGCCGCATCGCATCTGGTATCTACACCCTCGTTGTGGGCAGTGTTCGATCGGTTGGGTACCGCGCTCCTGGGCCCTCGTGCGGCCGCAACCACCACCAGTGTCCTGTGGCCCATCCTGATGCTCGCGCTGGCCTGGGCGCTCCGCCGCCGGGTCCCGGCGGACACTCCCACCGTCGTCGCCGCATCGTTCGCGCTCGCCTTCGCCTGGATCCTCATGGCACCTTGGACGATGCCCTGGTATGCGGCTGTCGCCTGGGCACTGGCGGCCTTGTTCAGCCAAGGCCGCCTCACCCAGTACCTCATCGTGACCACCGCCGTCCTGGCCCTGTCCCATAACAGCGGCGGTCACGGCTGGACACGGTGAAAAGCCAACGCCACCCAGGTCGCCACGGCCACGGCATCCCTGAAGGGGGCACGTCGTCCCGCGTCGTGGTCCAGCAGCGGGCGCAAGGTTCTTCTGCTTGCGGGTGCCGATAAATCATCCTCCCAGGTCACGGTCTTGATCGCCGTTCTCTGGCCGTGCCTCAGTCTCTTCACGTGCACAGACGTGTACGCCATCATGATTTTGTCGTGCTGCCGCGCTTGGCCCATCTCGCCACGCACTCCTGCGCCTTCTGCTGACGAGCGACCGCGACGAGAACAGCGAGACGCTGGCACTGCGCCGTCTCCGCCTCATACCGGTCGTCATGCCATCGCCGTGGGTGCACGAGCGGGCCACGGCCGCATGCCCGCGCTTCGCGGCGGCCGGCATCGGGATCCCGTCCATGGCCCCGCTGCTCGTCGAGGTCAGTCATCGGCCTCCACCCCACGAGAGGCCCTACTCGTCACCGCGACGGAGGTCGGTGGGCTCGACGCCTGAATGCGGTTGATCCGCGGCGGCTCTATCCCACCGGCTGCAGGCAGCGGTCGGTGTACCGCTGGGCGTCGACGATTTGTGCTGCGGCACCGTGCCCTACAAGGACCGCTGCCCCCTGGAGCGTTGCTCCAGGGGGCATTCGCCACCGACCTCGCAGCCCTCTGCCCTCAGCCGCCCGGTGCGACACGTAACCAAGGCCGTGAGGTCGTCGTCGAGGGCGCCTGAGACGTAGGCGCGCAAGTCATGGTGAAGGTGGGTGAGGAGCTGGCGGGGCGTGGCCAAGGACCATCGGCGGATGCGCTGGCTGAGGGGGTAGAAGGTCCCGGTGAGGTCGCGACTCTCGCTGACGCCGTCGGTGTAGAGCAGCAGTCGATCGCCGACGGTGAAGGGGACAGTGTCGACCTGGTAGTGGGCGCCGAGCAGGGCGGCCATGTTGACGGGCGGTGACGGCGCGCTGGGTTCCACCTCGCGTACTTCTCCATCGTGCAGCAGCAGCGGAGGGGGGTGCCCGCAGGTGACCAGGCGCGCAATGGGCTGCCCAGCGGGGATCTCGACCAGCAAGGTGGTGACGAAGTGCTCCATCGCGTCGTCACTGGCAAGGTCCTCGCAGTATTCGTTCATGCTGGTCTCCAGCCGGGCTGCCAGGTCCGCCAGATCGGGTGCGTCGCGCACGTTCACCCGGAACGAGCTGAGCACCACGGAGGCGGCCTCGACGGCGGGGAGTCCCTTGCCGCGCACGTCGCCGATGATCAGCCGCACCCCGTGCTGGGTCTGGCGCGCTTCGTAGAAGTCGCCGCCGATCCGGGCGTGCGGGGCGGCGGCCTGGTAGAGGAGTTCGATGTCGACGTGCCCGAGGTGGGGCGGTAGTGGACGTAGCAGCACCTGCTGCGCGGTATCCGCTACGGTGCGGACATCGGCGAGGGTGCGCTCCCGGTGCTGGCGTACCCGGCTGGCGTAGGCGGCGGCCAGGGTGATGGCCGTGATCGCCAGCATCGTGAACAGGCTGGGTGTGTCGCCCAAGTCGTGGTTGTAGGTGGCCGCGAGCCCGATGGCGGCGACGAAGGCCAGCAGTCCGATGGCCAGCGTGCCGGCCAATGGCCACATGGCGGCGGCCAACGCCGGCGCTGTCCCCAACAACCGGTTGAACTGCAGGTGGGGCGTGAGGACATCCGCCACCACGGCCAGCGCGATCACCAGCAGTGGCGCAAGGCGGATCCACTCGAACGGCTGACCCACTTGCCGAATCCGCCGGAGGTGCCAGTTGGGGCTGATCCGCTGCCGCAACGGCCGAAGGGTGATCCTCTGGAGTGCCGTGGGCTCCTTGACCTGCACACTCATGTTTAGGCTCCTTCGATGGGAATGGCACGTACACGCGCGTGTTCGCGGAGCGAGTACAGGTCGGACTGCTCATGGTTGGCCAGGGCAGTTGCCGCCGGACATGGTGCGGTGGGCTCGACTTCGACGCCCGCGACGACCGGCGGCCAAAGGGCTCTTGAAGGGTGGCGGCTTTCGGGATGGGGGCTCATGTCGGAAGGTCTTGTTCAGTCCAGACGGTCTTGCCGGAAGCGGTGTAGCGAGTCCCCTGATGCTGAGTGAGCTGCGTCACGATGGACAGGCCACGGCCGCTCTCATCGCTGAGCCCCGGCTTTCGCAGGCGGGGAGCCGCGCTGCTGGTATCGGAGACCTCGCAGATGAGTGTGCGGTCGTCATTGATCAGGCGGAGTTCCACCGGCCCCGTGGAGTAGCGAACGGCGTTGGTCACGAGTTCGCTGACGACCAAGGCGGTGGTGTAGGCGAGTTCGTTGAGCATCCATCTCACCAACTGCCGACTGGTCCACCTGCGGGCGGCGGCGACAGCGGCGGCGTCAGGTGGCAGGCTCCGGGTCGCTACGTTCTCGGCGTCGAACGCCCGGGTGCGGGTCACCAGCACAGCCGGTTCGCGCCCGGGAGACACGCCGCAACGGACACCCTCAAGGATCTCCTGTGTATCTGGTCCGGATCGGCTCAACACCTCGTAGAGACGTTCTGCCGTCGCCTGTGCATCGGGAAGCGGGGCGTCATCACCGCCGCTGTTCAAGAGCAGGATGCTGCCCGAGTGTATGTCGATCTCGGTGGCCTCGAAGGGCTGACCACCGGCGCCCAGCGGTGGATGGGAGGCCAGGACGGGGGAGTTCACGGTGCCGTCCGGGTGGACGACCACGAGGTGAGCATCGCCCGCCCGGGACAGGGAGCAGTGCTCGGTGACGGGGTCGTAGACCACACATATGCAGCTGGAACCGACGTACTTCAGGCCGAAGGGGTACCGCCGTGGAGCCTCGTGTTCTCGGTCCAGGCGGCTCGCCACCTCGTCCAGGCACGAGAGTATTTCGTCGGGCGCCAGGTCTTGCAGGGCGAGCGTGAGGATCATGGCTCTCAGCTGACTCATGCCCACTGCGGTGTCGGCGCCCTCCCCTTCTGTTACGCCCACCACCAGAGCCACCCGCGCGCCGGACAGAGGGATGATGTCGAACCACTCGCCGCCGGAGCCTTCTACCGGAACGTGACTGTGAGCAGCCTCAAGTGCGCTGAGGGATGGAAGCACCTCAGGAAGCAGGTCCCGTTGCAGGAGCCGGGCGCGGGCCCGCTCTTGGATGCGGCGGCGGACGAGGTCGATACACAACGCAGCATGTTCCGCGAACGTGGCGGCTGCTTGAAGGTCGCCCGCGTCGTAGGGAGCCGAGTCAGCCTGGCGATACAAGGCAACTAGCCCGAGGGCAACGCCTCGCACAACAAGGGGCACCACCATGAGGGAGTGCACCCGCGCCTCCCGCATCACGCGTGCGCGCGCCGAATTGCGGGCGAGCCACGGGCTGTCGTCGTTCAGCTCGCGGATGAGGCGTGGGCGCAGATGGGCAAGGGTCTGTCGGTAGGGGGTCGTCGGCGGGATCGGACTCATGTCACCGACCGCATAGGCGGGTCGGGCCCCACCGGCTCCCCGCAGAGACCGGAAGGCGGCGCGCCGAAGCGGCGTGCTTCCGCAAAGGGTACCGGGTGGGGGCGCTTCGCCACGCAGGGTCAGCTCCAGCAGCTCCACGGTGACGATGTCGCCCAGTTCGGGCACTGCGGCCTCGGCGAGCTTCTCGGCAGTGCGGAACATATCCGTGCCAGTGTCGCTCGCCAAGTTCTTCACTTCTGAATGGGTGCGGACAACCACGATGGTCCTCTACGCAGGGGCAAACTCTGAAATTGAGCGTCGCGAGGCCGGACGGGCGCCGTGCCGCGAAACGATCAGCCGTGCTCAGAGGCGGCGCAGCGCGGGCACGCGCCCCAATAGGTCACCGCAGCCTCGTCCACCCGAAAGGACTCGGGCAGGTCGGCCACAAGACACGGGGCCTCGCCGATCACGCAATCCACGTCGATGATGTCGCCACAGAGCCGGCACACGAAGTGGTGATGATTGTTGTGCCGCTCGGCCTCGTACCGGGCCTGCTGGCCGGTGATCTGTGTACAGCGGACCAGGCCGACCTCCGTGAGAACGCGCAAGACGTTGTAGGTGGCCTGCAGGGACAGCCCACCTGTGACCTCTTGTGCCCGATCCCGGACGGCCTCGGCGTCGGGGTGACCGCCCAATTCCTCGATCGCGGTGAGTACCGCCATGCGCTGCGTGGTCACCCGAAGCTGCGCCCCGCGCAAGCGCGCTGCGGCTCGAGCCGTGGGCTCGTGCGCATCTCGATCCTTGCCTGCTGTCCCGGCTCGATGGGTGTCCTGACGCACAAGACCCGAGCCTGCTCGAAACTTGGCCATCGTTTCTCTTCAGAGTGAGTTACGAGCCCGACGACCTCTCGGCGCCGGTTTCGAAGCCGCTCAAAGTCGCGAGGTCGTGATCTCGGCGGCGTCCGGCCCCGGCCTCATGGGCCGTTCGGCTTGTCTCGATCCACTCTAGATACTTGAGTCATTCAAGACAATAGAGACTATCCACTCTTACCTATCTTTAATGGAACTAATCCACCGTCATACCACTTCGGCATCACTGTCCCCTCCCGCCCCGGGCGGCCAGGACACCTCGGCTCCTTGATCCCCTCGCCGGAACCTGGCCACGGCACCGCTGGCCCTCTACAGCGGACGACAGGGCCCCTCTAAGCCGATCCCGGATCATGAAGCGCGCTCGGCAACCCCGTCCTCCAGGTCCACAACGAGATTTTTCGCAGCCTGGACCACCCAGACCGCGGACAGGTGCGCGGTCTGGCCCACGATCCGAACCCGGCGGCTGGCGTGCTCGATCACCGCGAACACTCACAGCCGCGCCCCAGTCAGGGTGACCGTCTCGAAGAAGTCGCACGCCGGCAACACGTCGGCATGGGAGCACAGGAAGTCAGCCCAGGTGCTCGAGCCCCGCCCGGGCTCCGGGTCGATGCCGTCATCCTTCAAGATCTCCCAGACCGTGGAAGCAGCCACCTTGATCCCCCGAACGCGCAGCTCGCCGTGCCCCTTCCGGCACTCCCACGTGGGATTTTCGCGTGCCAGGCGCAACACCAAGGCCCTGATCAAGTGGATGGTCCGCGGGTCGGCCGGAGCGCTTCGGCCGAGCCTTGTCCGCGTGGCGACGCTCGGGCCCGGGTTCAGGCGGGCAGTCGCGGCACGCTGTCGATCAGGCGGCGGGTGTAGGGGTGCGCCGGGTGGCCCAGCACCTGAGCCGTGTCGCCCTGCTCCACGACGTGGCCGTGCTCCAGTACGGCGGTCCGCTCGCACAGGGACGCCACGACCGACAGGTCGTGGGAGACCATCACAAGTGTCAGCCCCTGTTCCTGCTTGAGTTCCGCGAGCAGGTCGACGACCTTGACCCGGGTGGTGACGTCGAGTGCGCTGACGGGCTCATCGGCCAGCAGCACTCGTGGATGGCACACCGTGGCGCGGGCGATGGCGATCCGCTGACGTTGCCCTCCGGAGAACTCGTGCGGGTAGCGGTCCATCGCGTCGGCCGGGAGGCCGACCCGTTCCAGGGCCGCCGCCACCTTCGGCACGGCGGAGGACCGTGTGTCGATACCGAGGGAGCGCAACGGCTCCGCCACGACGGCACCCACGCGACGACGCGGGTCGAGCGAGGAGTACGGGTCCTGGAACACACACTGCACGCTGCGCCGGAACCGGCGCATCTGCTCCCGGTCGCGCAGGGCCAGGTCGGCACCGTCGAAGCGGACAGTCCCGGCGGTGGGCCGGGCCAGCCCGAGCAGCAGGCGCAGGAGCGTCGTCTTGCCCGCCCCCGACTCGCCGACGAGGGCAAGGCTGCGCCCCGCTTCGACGGCCAGCGAGATGTCCTGCACCGCGTCGACCGCGCTCCCCTGGTGGCGCAGCGCCACGTCTGTCAGTTCCAGTACGGGCGTCACCGCGGGCTCCTCAGATCCAGAGCGGCCTCCAGCCTCCGTGCGCTGGCCACGAGCGATTTGGTGTACTCCGCGTGCGGAGAGCGGACGAGGTCGTGGACGGTTCCCGTGTCGACCGCCCGGCCGTCCTTCATCACCAGAGCCCGGTCGGTCACCCGGGCCACGACGGCCAGGTCGTGACTGACGAAGATCACCGCCATTCCCCGTTCCCGCACGAGGGTGTCGAGGAGATCCAGCATCTCCGCCTGCACCGACACGTCCAGCGCGGTAGTCGGCTCGTCCGCGATCAGAAGTCCTGGGTCACAGGCCAAGGCCATCGCCAGGGCGACGCGCTGCCTCTGTCCGCCCGAGATCTCGTGCGGAAAGGCGCGGGCGACACGTTCGGGTTCCGGCAGCCGTACCTGTGCCAGCATGTCGCCGACGGCGTCGCGCAGCGCGGCGCCCCTGAGGCCCCTGCGTCTGGCGAGGGGCTCGGCGATCTGCCGTCCCACGCGCATCAACGGGTCGAGCGCGGTGAGAGGCTCCTGGAACACGACGGCGGCGTCCCGGCCGCGCACCGAAGTGAGCGCCCTTTCGGTCGCGCCGACGATCTGGGTGCCGGCGAGTTCGACGCTGCCGGTGGCGGTCATGCCACTGGGCAGCAGGCCGAGGACCGCCAGCGTGGTGAGCGACTTGCCGGACCCGGACTCGCCGATGAGGCCGAGCCGTTCACCACCGGCCACGGTGAAGGACAGGTCGTCGACCAGGACTCTGCCCTCGGCGGTCCGGACGGTCAGCCCGCGTACGTCCAGGAAGGTCATGAGCGCCTCCGACCGGTCGCCGGATCGAGGGTTTCCCGCAGACCGTCGGCGATGAGATTGACGCCGACCACGAGCAGGACGAGCAGGATGCCGGGGGCGAGGGCGCCGGCGGGGGCAGTGGTGAAGGTGGCCTGGGCCTCCTGGAGCATGCGACCCCATGAGGCGTTGGGCGGTGGGGCGCCCAGCCCCAGGTACGACAGGCCCGCCTCGGCCAGCACGGCGAGCCCGAACTGCAGGGCCAGGTTGACCACGAGGGTGGGCCAGATGTTGGGCAGGACGTGTCCGAGCACGATGCGCGACCAGGACGTGCCGGAGGTGCGAGCGGCAGTGATGTAGTCCTGCGTCAGGACGCGCTTGACCAGGATGCGTGCCAGGCGGGCGACGACGGCGCTCTGCGCCAGACCGATGGCGAGGACGGCGGATCCCAGGGTCGCCGAACGCGCGGCGACGATGAGCATCGCGAGCAGCAGCGTCGGGAACGCGATCAGGATGTCGAGGAGCGCGGAGAGCGTGTCGTCGAGCCAGCCCTGCGCGAACGCGGCGAGCACGCCGAGCACGATGCCGATGGTGGCGGCGATGAGCACGGACCCCAGGCCCGCCTCGACGGCGATTCGGGAGCCGGTCATCACCTGGGTGAACAGGTCACGGCCGAGTTTGTCGGTACCCAGCAGATGTCCCCCGCCCGGTCTCGTCAGCCGTCCGCCGGAGGTGTCGTCGGCGGGATAGGGCAGCCAGAACAGGGAGACCACGGCGAGCAGCGCGATGAGGCCGGCGAGGACGGAGCCGACGACCAGCGTGGCGGAGACGCGGGAGCGGCGCCCGCCCTGTGGTGTCCCCGCAGGCCGCGCCGCTTCGAGTGCGTCGGCCGGAATCACCGGGCACCTCCCGAGAGCCGTCCGCGCAGCCGCGGGTCGATGATCCGCTGGAGCAGGTCCGCGGCGAAGCCGATGAGCAGCACACCGAGGGTGGAGACGAACAGCACGCCCTGGATGACCGGGTAGTCGTGCTGGGCGATGCCGGTGGCGAGCATCGAACCGAGACCCGGCAGGGCGTACACCGACTCCACGACGACCGCGCCGAGCAGGGTCGAGGCGAGCTCGATACCGAGGACGGAGATCACCGGCACGGAGGCGTTGCGCAGACCGTGCCGCCACATCGCGCGTCCGAACGACGATCCCAGGGCACGGGCGGTGCGCAGATAGTCGCTGTCCAGAACGTCGAGGGTCGCTGAGCGGACGTAGCGGATCAGGGACGCGCTCATCACCAGGGCGATGGTGACGACCGGGAGAACGAGGGAGCGGATCGCGTCCGCGGGCTCGGACCAGCCGTCCTGCGGGAATCCGCCCGCCGGAAGCCAGCCCGCGTTCAGCGCGAACACGGCGATGAGGATCATGCCGAGCCAGAACACCGGGACGGCGATGCCCAACTGCGACACACCACTGAGCAGGGCGCCGTACCAGGTGTGGCGCTTGTGCGCGGCGACGAATCCGGCGGGCACGGCGATGAGGACGGCGAGGACGAAGGCGGCGAGGGTGAGCGGGACGGTGATGTTCAGCCGAGAGGCGACCTCGGGTCCGACCGGCAGCGAGCTGACGAAGGAGGTGCCGAGGTCGCCGCTCGCCAGCTGTCCGAGCCAGTGGGTGAACTGCTCGGGCAGCGGCTTGTCGGACCCTATCGAGTGCCGTGCCGCGGCAATCTGTTCGGGACTCGCGCCCACTGCCGTGAGTGCGTTGGCCGGGTCGCCGGGCAGCATGCGCAGCAGCACGAACAGCACCACGCTCGCGAGGGCCAACGACACCACCAGGAAGACGAGGCGGCGCAGGAGGTAACGCGCCATCATCCCTTCTTCTCGATGTCGTAGGCGTAGAACTGGGAGTTGAGGCCGTTGAGGGGGTAGCCCGACAGCTTGCTGCTGGCGACCACGATCTGCGGGTACAGGTACAACCAGTCGCTGGCCGCGTCCTCGGCGGTCTTCTCGTTGACCTTCTTCAGCAGCGCGGTCTGCTCGGCCGTGGTGGACGCCTCCTCGGCCTGCTGCACCCACTGGGTGACCTGCTTGTTGTCGTAGCCCCAGTAGAAGTCGGGGTTCCCGTACCAGACGAGATCGCGATCGTTGACGTGCTCCTGGAGCGTGGCCGTGAAGTCGTGGTTCTTGTAGACCTTCGTGTACCACTCGTCGGGCGTGATCGTGTTGATCGTGACGGTGATGCCGACCTTGGCCAGTTGAGACTTGATGAAGGTGGCGACCGTGGGGTGCGGGTCGTAGTTCGGGGTGTCCAGCGTGAAGGCGAAGCCCTTGGCGTACCCGGCCTCGGCGAGCAGCTTCTTGGCACGAGCCGGGTCATAGGCGTTGACCTTGGTGAGGTCCTCGTACCAGGGGTCGGTGGGCGGCACCATCGAGCCGATGAGCTGGCCGTAGCCACCCCAGATCGATTCCAGCAGTTTCTTGTCGTCGATGGCGGCGGACACGGCCTGGCGCACCTTGACGTCCGTGAAGGGCTTGGCTTTGTCGTTGAAGGCGAGCAGAAGCTTGGTGGTGGAGTTGCCGTCGTTGACCTTGTAGTTCTGATTGCTCTTGAACTGGTCCAGGGCGTCGGGCGACTGCTCGCTGGTGACCACGTCGACGGCGTTGGTCAGCAGAGCGTTGTTGAGGGCCGTGGCGTCCTTGTAGTAGTGGAAGACGACCTTCTTGTTCCTGGCGGCGTTGCCCCAATAACCCGCGAACCGGTCCAGGCTCAACGCGGAACCGCGGGTCCACTCGCCCAGCTTGTACGGGCCGGTGCCGTCTTCGGTCGTCTTCAGGTTCTTGGCCTGTGAGTCGATGATCCAGACGTAGGAGAGGTTGTAGACGAAAGAGATCGACTTCTGCGACAGCGTGACCTTGACGGTCCGCGTGTCAGGCGTGGCGATGTCCTTGATGACCTCGAGGTTGCTCTTGCGAGCCGACTGGGAGCCGTCCGCGATGACCTTCTGCAGGCTGTATTTGACGTCTTGGCTGGTGAGCTCCTTGCCGCTGTGGAACTTCACGCCGTCGCGCAGGGTAAAGGTGTAGGTGAGACCGTCGCCGCTGACCTTGTAGTCCTTGGCCAGCAGCTTCTCCACCTTGCCGTCGTCGGTGAGCTTGAACAGCCCTTCATAGACGTTGCCGTTGAGGGCCTCGGTCACGCCTTGGCCGCCGCCAGCGGTGTTGTCGAGGTTCTGCGGCTCGTACAGCGAGCCGATGTTGACGGTGGCGTTCTTGTCATCGGAGCCGCCCCCGGCGCTGCCACCCGCGCCGGACCCGCCGCAGGCGGTCAATGTCAGAGCAAGGGTGGCCGCGGTCGCGGCTCCGTACAGGGAGGTTTTCTTGAGGCTCATGGTGAAGGGCGCTTTCGTGCTGCGGTGCGGGGAGGCTGTCGGCGGTCAGTGCTGCGCGGGGAAGCCGTCGCGGAAGACGGGAAGCTTCTCGCCGGCCTCGATGGGCAGGTGGAAGCGGTTCTGCCGCGGCGGCATCGGACAGTTGTACTGATCGGAGAAACCGCAGGGCGGCACGAAGGCGCGGTTGAAGTCGAGCAGGACACGGTGCTCGTCCTGCGTGCGCTGCACGAAGAGGAAACGGCCGGCCCCGTAGGTGGTGACGCCGTTGGTGGGGTCACCGAAGACGAGCAGGAGGGTGCCGTCGTCGTCGAAGGCGCTGAGGGTGTAGTCGCGGCCGTCGACGCTGAGGGTGATGTCGCCGGGGACGACAAGCTCTCGGGTGCCGCCGTTGTCCCGCAGGTGCTCGAAGGCAACCCGGCGGGCACCGGGCACGGGGATGTACGTGGCGGGGAGGACCCAGGCCGGGTCGTAGGGGAACGTGTCGACCCGATCGAAACGGTGGATGGCGGGTGAATCGGCGTCCCACAAGCGCAGGCCGTGCTCGGGCTCCCCGGTGACGAGGTCGGTCCGCTGGAGCGTGGTGACCGTCACAGTGTCCGGTTGACCGACGCGGGCCTTCTCGGAGTCCGGGCGCTTACCGGCCGGGAGCCAGCGGGTCTCAGCCAGGGCGAGGTTCCCGGTCGGCGAGGTGAGGGCGCGATGACGCTCGGCACGCCACGCGTGCCAGCGGCCGACGGGGCCGTCGCTGGTGAGGTGGGACACGGTCGGACTCATTCGCGTAGAGGGATCGGCGGCCTCACGCCGCGATCGTCACGCTGCGCGAAAACATGGCCCAAGCATGTTCTTTATCTTCCATAAGGGAACCTAATGTCAAATAGGGCGTACACATGTTGAGACGGCCTTCTGGAGGGAACGGTCAGGACCGGCTCCGCGCTGACGCCTCGCCTCCGGCGTCCTGCCGCCGTTGCCGGCGGTTGAACCTCCTGCTTTCCCGCGCCTTCCGCTCGTTCTTCGCCGTCGCGCGGCCGCGCTGTCCGGCGTCGACGGCCGACCTCTGCCGTGTTCGGCAGGCTCAGCGTGATCGGTCGAGACCAAGCAGATCCACGCCGGTGCCGAAACCCGACCCGGCGACCGGCGCGCGGCCTTGATCCACCCGGCCGCCTCCTTCGTGTTATGTGACATCCACCACGCGGCCGATCTGTTGCCCCCTCGCCAAGCCCGGGAAGGTCCACCCACGGATCCACAACCCCTGTAGGGTGCCGAAACTCACGTATCGCTGCTGACCAGGAACTTTGCGAGGGTCGGCAGTCCTGACAGGGTCGGACTGCATGGCGTTGCGCATGCTCTACCTGATCTTCATTCGACTCCTCGGACTGATCCTGCGCCTCTCCTGTGCCGACCGGGCGAGGGACGTAGAGCTGCTCGCGCTGCGCCATGAGAATGCGGTGCTGCGCCGGCAGCTCGGTGTCCGACCGCGGCTGACCTGGCCGGAGCGTGCGGTCCTCGCCGCTCTCGCTCGGCACCTGCCCGGCAGGCTCCGCCGACACCGCCTGGTCACCCCCGGCACACTGCTGTCCTGGCACCGACGCCTGATCCGCTGGAAGTGGCGGCAGAAACCCGCACGGACCGGGCGGCCGCCGATATCCGAGCAGGTTGTCCTGGAACAAACCTTCGCGACCGCCGTCGCCGAGTTCATCACGACCGGATCGGTGCACGACTGGCCGCCCTACGCTCCGGCAACGTCCGCTCGCATCCGGCACTTCGCCTGAGCGGGGCGACGGGTATGGAGCGCGCGGTCCGCCGCGCTGCCATGCGCCGTTGGGCCTTGTCCCTAGTGGCACTGAGGAACATAGAGGAACCGGCGCCCTGGGGCACCGTGCACGTCACATCGCCGGCTCCGCCCAGAGGTCGGGCGGGACGATGCCGACGGAGCGGCCGTACGGGTCCAGCAGACGCCCGAGCAGCTTGTCCTGGCGCAGGGTGATCACGCGGTCGACGATGTCGAGGCTCGGGTGGGCGGTGGCGAGCTGGGTCTCCAGGCGCAGGACGTCGCTGACGGAGTGCAGGCTGGCCTGGAGGATGAGGTTGTGCGGGCCGCTGACGGCGGCGCAGTTGCGGGTCTCGGGCAGGCGGATGAGGGCGTGGCCGATCTCGGGGAGGTCGGCGGCTGGGACCTTGGCCCAGACGGTGACCGAGACGGGCCAGCCCCCGAGGGGGCGGGCGAAGTCGCAGCGGAACCGCAGCAGGCCGCGCCGGACGAGATGTTCGATGCGGCGTTTGGCGGTGTTGAGGCTGACACCGAGATCGTCGGCGAGGGCCTGGTAGGGGGCGCGGCCGTCGTGGGCGAGCCGGCTGACGAGGGCGCGGTCGAAAGGGGTGAACTCGCCCGGGGCGACAGGGGTCTGAGCCGGGGGCGGGCCGGTCAGCTGGGCGCGCTGGCCCGGGTCCAGGGCGGCGATGCGCCACCGGCCGCCCTCGGTGAACATGTGGGTGACGATCCGCGCCTCCACGGCGGTGATGCCGGGAAGGTGCGGGAGCAGGTCCAGGGTGTATTGGGAGAGGGCTGGCAGGTCGCGGGTGGCGACGATGGCGAGGATGTCGTGGCCGGCGGCTGCGCGCTCGATCGTGAGCATGTGAGGGTCGGCGCTCAGTGCCCGGGCGACCCCGGCGGTGGCTCCCGGAGCGCAGTCGATCACGACGAAGCCCACGCAGATCTGCTCGAACAGGCGTGGGCCGGGTGAGAATCCCACCCAGGCGGCGCCCTGGTCGGCGAGGCGGCCGAAGCGACGGGCGACGGTGACCGGGTCGACCTCCAGGGCGCGCCCGAGTTCGGTCCATGAGGCCCGTGGCTGCAACTGCAGGGCGTTGATCAGCGTGAGGTCGTCCTCTGTCAGCAGCGCTGGTGCATCATCCTGCATGTTCCCTACTCGTGAGCCAGAATCCTGCGTTTGGCGGCTTTCGTACGTCACTCTCCCATTGTGGACTTCAGGGGCCCGCACCTGGCGAGCGCGAAGGAGGGCCGGACCCATGGCGTACGGCGATTATCAGGACGAGATCTACCTCGACGGACTGCGCGGGGTAGTGCCGCGCTTGCCGATGACCTACGACGAGCTGGAGCCGCTGGCCCAGGCCGCGATGCCCGCCTCGATGCGCTCCTACGTCATGGCCGGATCCGGCGACGAGCACACCCAGCGGGCCAACGTCACCGCGCTCGGCCGCTGGGGCCTCACCCCACGCATGATGGTCGGAGCCACCGAGCGGGACCTGTCCGTGGACCTGTTCGGGATGCACCTGCCCTCGCCGCTGTTCATGGCCCCAATCGGCGTGATCGGCCTGTGCGCCCAGGACGGCCACGGCGATCTCGCCACCGCCCGCGCCGCCGCCCGCACCGCAGTGCCGATGGTCGCCTCCACCCTGACCGTCGATCCGCTGGAGGGGGTCGCCGCCGAGTTCGGTGACACGCTGGGCTTCTTCCAGCTCTACACGCCCACCGACCGGGAGCTGGCCGAGAGCCTGGTCCACCGTGCCGAGACGGCCGGGTTCAAGGGCATCGTGGTCACCCTGGACACCTGGATCACCGGCTGGCGCCCCCGCGATCTCGCCATCAGCAACTTCCCCCAGCTGCGCGGCAACTGCCTGGCCAACTACACCAGCGACCCCGTCTTCCGCGCCCGCCTCGCCCGCAGCCCCGAGGACGACCCGGCCGCCGCGGTCGCCGAGTGGGTGAAGGTCTTCGGCAACCCGCTGACCTGGGACGACCTGTCCTGGCTGCGCTCGATCACCGACCTGCCGCTGATCCTGAAGGGCATCTGCCACCCCGACGACGTCCGCCGCGCCAAGGACGGCGGCGTGGACGGCATCTACTGCTCCAACCACGGCAGGCGCCAAGCAAACGGCGGCCTGCCCGCACTCGACGCCCTGCCCGGCGTGCTCCAGGCCGCCGACAGCACACCCGTCGTGTTCGACTCCGGGGTGCGCACGGGAGCCGACGTCATCAAGGCCCTCGCCCTGGGTGCCACCGCCGTAGGCGTCGGACGCCCCTACGCCTACGCCCTCGCCCACGGCGGCGAAGCCGGCCTCGTCCACCTCCTGCGGTCCCTGCTCGCCGAAGCCGATCTGATCATGGCCGTCGACGGCTACCCCACCCTCGCCGACCTCACCCCCGACGCCCTCCGCCGCCTCACCTGACAGCCACCGACCAGCCGGGGCGGACGCGGCGGCGGAGCCTCGTTCACCGAGCGGTTGGCCATGGTCCACCACCTCCGCAGATCGGACCAGGCCCTCAAACAGGTCCGCCACCGAACGGGCGACATTTCGTTACAGCGACCTTTTTGTCCAACACGATCGGACTGGCGTACCGGTTCTGGCCACCCGCACGACGCCCGGGAAGGCATTCGAGCCTTCGCCAAGAAGCGCTCGCCCCTCTACCAGATCCGCCGAACCCGAAGCCCTGCACCAACAAGAAAGTCGGTAGCAACCATGGCTGAGCAATCCACCGTCCGCAGCGTGACCTACGACCTGCTGCGGGCTCTGAACCTCACCACGGTCTTCGGTAATCCCGGCTCCACTGAGCAGCCGTTCCTGCAGGAGTTCCCTGAGGACTTCACCGGCTTTCTCCGAGGATGCCCCGGCCTTCAGGCCGGGGAGGAATCGGACTCCTGCGGAGCAGGGCAGGGACAGCCGGATCGCCGTCAGGGCGATCCGGCGTCCACCCCGCACGGCCGTGATGCCGCCCACAACGGTCAAGAACTCTCAACTGTCAGTCCTCCCAGGTAGGTTCGGATGCATGACGACAGAAGCGACCACGAAGGACACCGGGCATGCCCGGTACACCTTCCGTGTACGCCTGTCGAAGACAGCCCGGCGCGCACTCGAAGCCGAGTGGGATCGCTGCCGCTGGATCTGGAACGAATGCGTGGCCAAGTCCCGGCAGGCCCACGCGCAGAGCAGAGCGGGCGGCGAGAAGTTGACGTGTGGTCCGGCGCAGCTGGACAGGATGCTGACCGACGCCCGCGGGGTGACAGCGTGGCTGGCTGAGGGCGCGAGCGTGCCGCAGCAGCAGGTGATCCGGGAGTTCGCCAGGTCGAGGGCGAAGGCGCTGAAGGACATCAAGGACGGGCTTGCGCAGCACCGCCGGGCGGGGATGCCCCGCTTCAAGCGCAAGCGTGAGGCCAGGCCGAGCCTGAACTACACCCGGCGCGGTTTCCGTCTGAAGGACGGTCGTCTGCACCTTGCGGGCCAGATCGTGCTGAGCGTGGTGTGGTCGCGGGCTCTTCCGGCCGACCCGTCGAGTGTGCGCGTGTACCAGGACACGCTCGGGCATTGGTACGCCTCCTTCGTCGCCCCGGCCCAGGTCGAGCCGCTTGTGGAGACCGGCCACGTCCTGGGCGTGGACTGGGGTGTGAAGGAGACCGCGACCACCACGGATGACGCCTACGACCTTCCGCATGCCGAACACGGCAAGCGGTCCGCTCAGCGGCTCGCGAAGTACCAGCGGATGATGGCCCGGCGCCGGCGACCGAAAGGACAGCGTGCATCCACCGGCTACCGGAAGGCGCAGGCACAGGCAGCGAAGCTGCACAGGAAGGTCGCGCGGCAGCGGGAGGACACCGGCCGCAAGTGGGCCAAGGCCGTCATGCGCGATCATGACGGGGTGGCGGTGGAGGACTTTCGCCCGAAGTTCCTCGCGAAGACCACCATGGCCCGCAAGGCGGCCGACGCGGCCATCGCGGCGACGAAGCGTGCCCTGGTCGGGATGGGGCGCAAGCACGCACGGGACGTCCGTCTGGTGCACCCGGCGCACACCACGATGGACTGCGCAACGTGCGGGGCGAGAACCAAGCACGCACTCCCTCTCTCGATGAGAACGTATGCCTGCACCGTGTGCGCAGCCGTGTCCCCCAGGGACAAGAACTCCGCCCGCGTGATGCTGGTCCGGGCAGGTTGGAACCCGGACGGTGTCGAGGGCGTAAGACCACCTGAGCCGCTGGCTCCGGTGGCAGCCTGAGCCGTACATCCCCGCTCAACCCTGGAGGGTGGAGAATCCCCTCCCTTCAGGGAGGGGAGCCTTCAACTATGTGCTGGCGCTGCAGGAGGCGTCCGTCATCGCGATGGCCGACACCTTCGCCCAGGTCACCGGCCGCCCCGCACTGGTGAACCTGCACTCCTCGGCCGGGATGGGCAACGCCGTGGGCAACCTGGTGGCGGCCTACCACGGAAACACGCCCCTCATCCTCACCTCCGGCCAGCAGCACCGGGAACTGGTCATCGGAGACCCGTACCTCGGCAACCGCGAGGCCACCACCCTCCCGAAGCCGTGGGTGAAGTGGTCCTACGAACCGGCCCGCGCCGAAGACGTCCCCGAGGCTTTCATGCGGGCCTACGCGGAGGCGCTGCAGCCGCCGACGGGACCCGTCTACTTGTCGATTCCCATGGACGACTGGAAGCGGCCCCTGTCCGGCTTCCCCCGGGTACGGACGGTCAGCGACCGCGTCGCCCCCGACACCGCGCGGCTGCGCGCCTTCGCCGACCGCATCTCCGCAAGCCGTCGACCCGTCCTGATCTTCGGGCCGGAGGTGGACCGCGCCGGCAGCTGGGACGCGGCCGTCGCTCTGGCGGAGAAGTTGCGCGCTTCCGTCTACGGCGCCCCGCTGCTGGACCGCGCCTCCTTCCCCGAGGACCACCCCCTCTTCGGCGGCCCGCTCGGCATGTCGGTGAAGACCATCAGCGACCGGCTGACCGGGCACGACCTGGTCGTCGTGATCGGCGCCGAGGTGTTCCGCTACTACCCCTACGTGCCCGGCGACTACCTCCCCGAAGGCACCGACCTCCTCCAGATCACCGGCAACCCGGCGGTCGCCGCTGCGGCGCGCGTGGGTGACAGCCTCCTGGGCGACCCCAGGACGGCGATCGAGCTGCTCCTGGACATGGTCGCCGAGGGATCGGCGCGGACCGCTCCAGAACCTATGCCCCGGCCCCGTGAGCTGCCGCAGACGCCGAACAGCCCGCTCACCCCGCCGGAGGTGTACGCCACGCTGAGCAGAGTCCGGCCGGCCGACGCGGTCATCGTCAACGAATCGACCTCCACGATGGCGCAGCAGATCGAGTGGCTCCCCACCACCCGGACCGGATCGTTCTTCGCCACGGCCAGCGGAGGCATCGGCTGGGGCACCCCGGCCGCCGTGGGCGTCGCGCTCGGCCACCGGGACAGGGGCGTCGAACGGCCGGTGGTCGGCCTGATCGGCGACGGCTCCTTCCAGTACTCCGTGCAGGCCATCTACACGGCGGCCCAGCACAACCTCCCGATCGTGTACGTCGTCATGCACAACCAGGAGTACTCCATCCTCAAGTCCTTCGCGGTACTCGAGGAGACCCCGGGCGTACCCGGGCTGGATCTGCCAGGGCTCGACATCGCCTCCGTGGCCCGCGGATTCGGATGCCGCGCGGTCGACGTGGAGACCACCGAGGACCTGGAGCGGGAGTTCAAGGCGGCCCTGACCGCCGGCACCACCACCGTCATCGTGGTCGCCACGCAGCTCCAGAAGGCGATGTTATAGCCCGCACGGCTCGCACAGTCAAGTAGAGAACAGCGGAGAGAGGACAACAATCATGGACTTCGGACTGAAGGACCGGGTGTACATAGTCACCGGCGGCACCCGCGGGCTGGGCTTGGCCGCCGCGCGCGAGCTGGTGGCGGACGGTGCGCGGGTCGTCGTCAGCGGCCGCAGCGAGAAGTCGGTCGCCGCCGCACATGCCGAACTCGGCGGCCCGGGACAGGCGGTCGGCGTTGTGGCCGACAACGCCGACACAGACACTCCGGAAAGGCTGATCGCCGCGGCACAGGATGCCTTCAAGCGCCTGGACGGAGTACTCATCAGCGTCGGCGGGCCGCCGATGAGCAATGCTCAAGACCTGTGGATCGGCCTCGGGAGGTCTGCTTCGCGAAACGCGGAGGGCGTACCTTCCCGAGTGATCGATTGATGGTCACCGAGTAGACCCGCGTTGCACCGCGGGTTGGGAAGGGTGAAGTAGGCCGCCAGCGAGGTGCCTGTGACCAGGCCCTTTTCCGACGGCCCCTTCCCGAACCGGGCGTGCGGCTTGTCACCGCACCCGGCTCTCCAGTGCCGCAGTCCGCGGTTGCTGTCGGGTAGGCCGTCCGGCGTGGATGGCGTGGTGACAGCTGCGGCAGACGATCAGGGTCTTGCGGCGGCGGCTGGCCATCCGCTCGGCCCATGCGGGCTTCGGGGCCCGTCCCTTCTTCTGGAGGTCCTTCAGGTGTCGGACATGGTGGACCTCGACGTCCTGCTGCGACCCGCAGAGCTCGCAGGTCTCGGCGAGGAGTCGTTGCACCAGTTCGGACCGTTGGTTGCTCCAGACCTTCGGGGGTTGATCGTCAAGGGCCCGGACCATGGTCCTGCGGGCCAGGGAGATCCCTCCCCATTGGGCCACCAGCGGTTTCTTCCCGTCGTCCCGTTCGATGACGACCTGAAGTCCCGCGCGGGGACCTCGGTCGGTGGCGAGGACGGCACGGTAGCGCTTGTAGACCTCGGGGACGCTGATGCGGAACTTGTGCGCGAGCGTCTTGGTCAGCGAGCGCTGCATGACGTACTTCAACCATTCGAACGAGTGCCGGTTGACTGCCAGCTGGTAGTAGTTCACGACGTCCCGGTACTCCGCCTGGTACTGGGCGATGATCGAGAAGTCACTGTCGGTCATGCGCTCGGTCCGGTGGATCGGTTTGCCGCGTTGCAGGTAGGGCCTGGCCTTGTCTCGCGCGACATGCACAGGCACTTTGAGCCCGATCTGCGCGTTGATGCTGCGCCAGCCGTGCTGGGAGTGCTTGTTGTCGGCGTGGTAGACCGTGATCTCGTAGCCGAGGAACCGCGCGGGACGAGTCCGCCCGTGGGTGATCAAGGTCTTGCTCGGGGAGAGTTCCAGCTTCAGTTCGTCGCGCAGGAACTTGCCGATGTCGGCCTTCATCTCCTCGGCCTCCCGCTTGGGACCGGTGAACCCCAGTAGCCAGTCGTCGGCGTAGCGGCAGTAGCGAAGCCGCCGGAACCCCGGGTTGAGCGGGTCGCGCGAGGGTAGGCGCTGCATCTGTTGCCACAGCGCCTTTGCCTGGTCGCGGTTCCCGATCTTCTCCTGGTGGCGGGCGGCGTCACGTAACCGCATGTAGGGCCGGTTGAACCGGCGCTGGGTTCCACGGTTGTGGGCGGGCAGCAGGTTCGACTCACAGTACTTGTCAAGCCGGTCCAGGTAGGTATTGGACATGACGGGTGAGACCACGCCGCCTTGCGGACAGCCGCTGAGCGTTGTGTGGTAGCGCCAGTCTTCCAAGTACCCGGCCTGGAGCAGTCCGTCGATCAGACGCAGGAACCGGTTGTCGCGGATCT
Organism: Streptomyces sp. CA-106110; assembly: GCF_050936285.1. Lineage (NCBI taxonomy): Bacteria > Bacillati > Actinomycetota > Actinomycetes > Kitasatosporales > Streptomycetaceae > Streptomyces > Streptomyces sp. CA-106110. Next base: position 1,269,186 of record NZ_JBNJNB010000001.1, read on the forward strand.
TCTCAGCCAGGATCGACCTCATGATCGAGTGGTCGAGCGATCCGAAACAGTCGGTGATGTCGCCTTCGATGAACCACGTGGTGCCCCGCCAACCGGGGCTGATGCTCTGCAGGGCGGTGTGACAGCCCCGTCCGGGCCGGAACCCGTGGGAGCGATCGGAGAACTGCGGCTCGTAGTACGCCTCCAGCAGGAGCCGGATCACTTCTTGCAGCAGTTTGTCCGACCATGTCGGCAGCCCGAGCGGGCGCTTCTTCTTCGGCTGTCCCTTCTTCTCGATGTAGACGCGCCGCACGGGGGTCCAGCGGTAGCGCTCCTGCCGGAGAGCCTCGGTGATCGCCTGGATCTTGCTCAGGCGCATCCCGTCCGCTGTCTCCTTCGTGCTGCCGGGCGTCATCGCACCGGCATTGCGGTAGATCCGCCCGTAGGCCAGCAGGTACAACTCCGGGTTGAACAAGTGCCGGTAGAGACGTTCCAGAGGCAGCCCCCTTCGGCCGCGTTCGCGAATGATCCCCAGTACGGCTTCGGCGCTCTGCATTTCGCATACCTCGCCAACGTGAGCGATCAGCTGACACCTGGGTCCCTTCGCCCTGCGGACGGCTTTCCCGTCCTCCCCGGCCGGCCGTGAATCCGGCGACTACTACGGACCCTCCGTCGCCGTAGGACTCTCGTCCCGTAGGCGATCCCGCATTCCCCTTGCGCTGGACGTATCGAGTGCGACGTAGGCGGCCCGGTCCGTCCCCTTGGGCGGGCTCACTGCCCGCTGTCCGCCGACCGGAAGGATTGGGGCCAGGCGCCTCGAAAGCCTTGTTACCGGCGGCTCCGACATCAGGCGTCGTGTCGGAGAATGACCACTTGCATCTCTGGAGACTTGGGCTTCAAGCAGTTTGGCCTTCGCCATATCGCACGGGTCTTGCACCAAGGCCGGGAAGTTAAGGCTGGCCGGGGCACTGTCCAGGCGGGGGCTGATGTGTGCTGACCTGGGGCTACATGCGGAACGGGACCGCTGGTAGATCTTGGGACGTCCTCGCAAGACAGTCCGAGATCCAGAGCAGAGGTCCCGTTGCCCGGCCAGTGTGCCACCATCACCCTCACTCGTTCCAGCACGGTCGCCGCTGGGGTCTACGCCCCGGGCCATCTGGGCGAGTTGACACAGGTCATCCCCTTCGAGCTGGTCGACGCCGTGCTGGAGGAGACCGGACGGACCCAGCAGCGGCTGCGCGCGCTGCCCTCGCGCGTCGGCGTGTACTACATGCTCGCCCTGGCCCTGTTCCCCGACCACGGCTACCAGGGCGTCTGGCGTCAACTCACCGCCGCCCTTGGCAACCTGCCGCTCCCGCAGGTGTCGACCACCGCGCTGCGGCACCTGCGCCGCCGCCTCACCCCCGCCCCGCTCAAGCTCCTGTTCGAGACCCTGGCCGGACCGCTGGCCCAGCCCACCACACCCGGCGTCCGCTACCGGCACCTTCGCACCGTCGCCTTCGACGGCTGCTCCTCGATCAAGACCCCGGACAGCGAGCGGGCCCGGGGCTGGCTCGGCAAGATCCGTTATCGGCTCGCCTGGGCCGGCTACCCCACCCTCATGCTGATGGCGCTGGTGGAGACCGGCACTCGCGGCCTGCTCGGCGCCTGCCTCGGCCCCAGCAGCGCCGGCGAGACCAGCTACGCCAAGCGCCTGCTGCCGCTGCTGGGCCGTGACCACCTGCTGCTGATCGACCGGGGCTTCGACAGCAACACCTTCCTGGCCGAGGCCGCCGCCACCGGCGCCCAGTTCCTGGCCCGCTGCAAGTCCACCCGCCGACCGCCCCTGCTCCGGGCCCTGTCCGACGGCTCCTACCTTTCCCGATTCGGGGAGCTGACGGTGCGCGTCATCGAGGCCGACATCGTCTGCGTCCTGGCGGACGGCACCCACGTCGGCGGGCGCTACCGCCTGGCCACCACCCTGCTGGACCCCGTAGCCGACCCCGCCGAGCGTCTGACCAGGATCTATGCCGAAAGGTGGGAGATCGAATCGGCGTTCTTCGCCCTGCGCTCCACGCTCATGGCAGGCCGGGTCCTGCGCTCGGGCGACCGGTTCGGCATCGAGCAGGAACTGTGGGCCGCCCTCGCCCTCTACCAGGCGCTTCGTACCGTCATGGTCGACGCCGTGGAGTCCCACCCCGGTATCGACCCCGACCGCGCCGGCTTCATCACCGCCCTGCAGGCCGCGCGGACCCAGGTCATCCTCGCGGCCGGGATCGCCCCCGAGCACCCCCAGCCGGTCGGCACGATCGGCGCCGCGGTCCTGGACAACCTGCTGCCCGCCCGCCGCCTGCGCATCAGCGCCCGCAAGGTCAAGTCACCGATCTCGCGCTACCACACCTTCAAGGGCCAGGCCCGCCCCCAGGCCGGCACCCCGGTGACCGCCATCGAGATCACCATCCACGACCGCACCAGTACCCCGCTCGCGCCGCCCAGCACCGTCCCACCATCGACCGAGGAGAACAACGGGCATGAAATCATGGAGAGTTCACCTACCGACGGCACCTCCGAAGAACACGATTCGGCGGACCCGGGCGGCCGGATGACACTCGCCCTCGCCGTGCTTGCCAGCCGCCCCGGCGAGCCCTGGCACGCCCGCGATGTCGCCCGCATCCTCGGCGTCACGAACATCAACAGCTTCCGCGTCCAGATGTCCCAGTGGGCTCACCGCGGCGTGATCCACAAGACCGGACCCGCCACCTACACCCTCGCCTGCTGACCGCGACGGGCCTCGACGCCAACCACAAGACCCTTAACTTCCCGGCCTTGGGTCTTGCACGGCCACGCCTTCGACGCCTTCACTGCGTCCCGCGCTTTCCCGCCATGCTGTTGTCCCCTCGCGCTTTCGCGTTCAGGTGAGGCGGGCGACCCACGAGGTGAGCCTCCTTCCGAACCCCGTGTTCCCTGAAGGAACGATCCAGCGCCGAGTGAAACGGCGCACCACGCCCGTGCTCAGCGTAGTCAACAACGACGGCACCACCGAGACCGGATCCCTGATGGACGACATCGTCCGCGAGGGCGCCCGGCGGATGCTCGCCGCGGCCTTGGAGGCCGAAGTCAACCAGTACATAGCCGAGTTGGCCGGTGAGCGGGACGAGGTCGGCCGCCGTCCGGTGGTCCGCAACGGCCATCATCGCGAACGGACGGTGACCACCGCCGCCGGGCCGGTCGCGGTGAAGGCGCCCCGCGTGAACGACAAGCGCGTCGACGTGGAGACCGGTGAGCGCAAGCGGTTCTCGTCGAAGATTCTCGCGCCGTGGTGCCGCAAGTCCCCGAAGATCAGCGAGGTCCTGCCCCTGCTCTACCTCCACGGGCTGTCCTCCGGGGATTTCGTGCCCGCGATGGAGCAGTTCCTGGGTTCCTCGGCCGGCCTCTCGCCGGCGACGGTGACCCGGCTGACGAAGCAGTGGACCGACGACCACACTGCCTTCCAGGCCCGCGACCTGTCGGATTCCGACTACGTCTACGTGTGGGCCGACGGCGTCCACCCCAAGGTCCGCCTCGGCCAGGCCCACTCCTGCGTGCTGGTCCTCATGGGCGTGCGACCCGACGGCCGCAAGGAACTCATCGCGCTGGCCGAGGGGCTGCGTGAATCGACCGAGTCGTGGGCGGATCTGCTGCGTGACTGCCGCCGACGCGGCATGCGCGATCCCGAACTCGTGGTCGGTGACGGCGCGATGGGCCTGTGGAGGGCCCTGGCAGAGGTGTTTCCGCGGGCCAGGCACCAGAGGTGTTGGGTTCACAAAGTCCGCAATGTCATGAACGCGCTACCGAAGTCGGCTCGGCCCGGCGCGAAGAAGGCCCTGCAGGAGATCTACAACGCCGAGGACCGCGACCACGCCGAGAAGGCGATCAAGGACTTCGAGCGCGCCTACGGAGCGAAGTGGCCGAAAGCGGCCAAGAAGGTCACCGACGAGGCCGACGAGCTCCTTGCGTTCTACGACTTCCCCGCCGAGCACTGGGTGCACCTGCGCACGACAAATCCCATCGAGAGCACATTCAGCACCGTGAAGTTGAGGACCAAAGTCACCCGCGGGGCTGGCAGCCCGGGCGCGGCCCTGGCGATGGTGTTCAAACTCGTCGAGTCCGCCCAGGCCCGCTGGCGCGCGATCACCGCACCCCACCTTGTCGCCCTCGTCCGCAACGGCGCCCGCTTCAACAACGGTCACCTCGTCGAACGCCACGAAGTCACTGCAGCCTGAGTAACCCCGCTGATCCACAACTCTTGACAATTACTCGCCGCCGACGGGTACGTCGGACACCATCGGCGACGACCAGTGGCGCGCCGCCTTCGAGTCGGTCTTCCTCGGCGCGGTGCGGCTCTCCCGCGCCGTGGCGGCGGAGCTGGGCGAGGGAGGCGCCATCGGCTTCGTCCTGTCCAGCTCCGTGTACGAGCCGATCCCCGACCTCGCGATCTCCAACGCCCTGCGGCCGGGCCTGGCCGGTTATGCCAAGAACCTCGCGAACGAGCTGGGTCCGAGGGGCATCCGCGTCGTCGGCCTCGTGCCCGCCCACATCGAAACCGACCGGGTACACGAACTTAACGCACGGACCGGCGACGCCGACGCCGCCCGCGAGCGCGCCACCGCCGACGTTCCCCTGCGCCGCTACGGCACCCCGGACGAGTTCGGCCGCAGCGCCGCCTTCCTGCTGTCGCCCGCCGCCTCGTACCTCACGGGTGTGATGCTCTCGATCGACGGGGGCGTGCGCAGAGGTTTCTGAGGTAACTCCCTGGCAGTTGAGGAGTCATCATGCCCATCTACACCTGCAACACGGCCCGGGGATCGCTGACCAGCGAGGTGAAGGCCCAGCTGGCAGCCGAGATCACCCGGATCCACGTGAACATCAACCACGTTCCACGGGCCTACGTCAACGTGGTCTTCTCCGAGCTGCCCACGGCCAGTGTCTTCGCGGGCGGGCAGCCGGCGACACCGCTGCTGCTCACCGGCTGGGTGCGGCGGGGTCATCCGCAGGAGGAGGCGACCCGACTGGCCCTGGAGCTGTCCTCGGCGATCGCCCGGATCTCCGGCGTGGACGAGAGCCGGACCATAGTGGTGCTGCAGGACGGTCCTGCCCGGTCCGCCGTCGAGGGTGGGCACGTGCTGCCCGAACCAGGTGAGGAAGCAGAGTGGTTGCGCCGTACCGGGGGCTGAACGGCGCGTGCGTTCGCGCACCATCCGCCGTGCTGCGCCGGTCCGCGCGGGCCGGTGCCAGCCGCTGCCCTTCCTCGCAAGGTCAGGTCGCGAGGTCCGCGTGCATCTCCCAGACGAGAATCTCAGCGGGCGCGGAGGCACTGATCCGCTGGCCGCCGCTCGCGGTGAAGCGGACCGCGTCACCCGCGGCCAGCGTGCCGATGCCTTCGGGTTCGGCCGAGCCGCGGGTGACGAACAGGTGCAGATAGGGAGCCTCGGGCAGCTCCACCAGCCGACCGGGCGTCAGCCGGGCCGCGTGCAGCGCCGCGTGACGGTTCCGGACGCGGATGGCGGCATCGCCGTCATGCCGGGTCATGCCCGAAGCGACCGTCACCAGGCTGCCGGACAACACGTCGTTGTGCATTTCCAGTTGTTCGTATCCGGGCGTCACGCCCGTCTCGTCGGGCACCACCCACATCTGGATCAGGTGCACCGGCTTCGTGTGGCGTTCTCGGCCGAGACGCCAGGAGTCGTTCTTCTCCGAGTGCAGGATGCCGGTGCCGGCGCTCATTCGCCGGGCGAGCCCCGGATGGATGATTCCGGAGTTGCCGGCCGAATCCTGATGTACCAGCGCTCCCTCCAGCACCCACGTGACGATCTCCATGTCCCGGTGGGGATGGGTGTCGAAGCCGGTGTCCGGCTGGATGGTGTCCTCGTTGTGGACCAGCAGCAAGCCGTGCCGGGTGTCGGCCCGATCGTAGGGCCGGCCGCCGACCCAGAACGAGTGCCTGCCGCGAAGCCACGTCGGGTTGGTCTCCGACCGGTCGTCGGACTGGCGGACATCGATGAGCGGAGCGAGTGTGGCGCCCACGGGTTTGTCCTGTCGAGCCGAGGGGCGCCGGAAGCGGCCGGAGGAAGGTGTGCGTCTGCCCGACAGACGCACACCTTCCTCGTGACGGGCCAGGTCGGTCAGTTGGCTGCGGCGGTTTCTGGCGAGCTGGGTGGCTCAGGCCGCTGTTGGGTGGGCGGTCACGCCGAGGATGTGCACGGTGCGGGTGCCGGCCTCCATGACGGCGAAGGCGTAGAGCCTGGTCAAGCCCGCGGTATCGACGTGGAAGAAGTCGGCTGCGAGTAGGCCGGAGGCCCGGGCGCACAGGAACACGCGCCAGGTAGGCCCGGTGTTGGGGCCGCGTCAGGGTGCTGGCCCGAGTCCGGCGGAACGTCGATCGACGGATGGAGGCAAGTCCCCAAACCCCGCGGATAACATGCCCCTCGCGTGCCCGACCGACCGGGGACTGACGGGGAACCGTGGTGACTGATGGAGAGAGCAAAAGAGAACGGCCCCTGACCGACTTGGCTGATCAGGGGCCGTCGTGCTGCGCGGTGGGTGTGGGATTTGAGCCCACGGTGGCCCGCGCCACGACGGTTAGCCTTGCGACAGCCCTGCGGGCGGCGGCGCGCGGCTCGTGTCAGACAAGGAACTCGGCGAGCGGGAAGGAGCGATGGCGACGTGGTGGAACCAGATAGTTCTGCCGGTGGGTCGTGTGCAGGACCGAGTTGATGCCGGCGTGGGGGCTGCGCGATGCGATAGGGAGTGTCATATCGGGATAGTGGCCGTCCATCGAGAGCCGTACGAGATTGAAGATTGCAATCGTCGGCTGGAACTGAATGAAGTGCAACCCGGCCGCTGGCTTCTTGCTGTAGTGGTCTGCCGTCGGATCGGATGTGTAGTGGAATGGATTGTCCAGCGTGTCGAAATCGCCGCGCACGGGGATGGTCGTCCCCGTGGGGTAGGCCTTCCCGTAATTGCTGGTCGTCGGTGATGTGGTGCTGTCCACCTGCGACATGCTTCCAGTGTGGCCGTAGGCGTGGTACCGCTGGACCCCTTGCGCCACTTCGGCCACACTTTGACCCGGCGGTTGGAGGGCCAGCGTACCCGGCGCGGGCGCGGGCGAAAGGCCGGGCTGGAGCATCGCCTGTACGCGATCCGTGTACTGAGGGAAGTTTTGTTCGTACCAGGTCACCAGATCTTGAAACAGGTGCGAGAGATGCATGGTGGTGCCCTGTTTGAAGTAACCGTTGGGCCACTGATCGGTGAGGCCAGGAAGGGTCTCCAGACTGGCGATGTTGCCGGGTCCCATATTCGAGTCCAGGGTGGTGGCGAAGCCGAGGAAGCCCTGCGCCTGTCGAGGGATCGACTGTGCACCGGGGATATTAACTGCCAGCGCCAGCTTGCTCGGCAAGCCCTGTTGCCCGTAGAAGCCACCCCCGGAGAAGCCCTGGCGGATACTCGTCACCTTGAACAGGCTGCCCGCCTGGTTTCCTCTAGTCCCGAAGAGGGCGTTTTGGGCTGCCTTGATATTGTCGAGCGAGTCACTGCGGAGTAGCACGGCCACGTCATTCTGTTCCAAGCGGACTGGCCCGAAGCCAGGCGGGGGCTGGTCGCTGGGGAACGTCCTGGCCTCCTGCAGCGCATATACGGTACGGTCCTCCGTCTTGGAGGTCGCCAAATCGACCGGCAGATAGGCTGGGTAACGTGTTCCCGCCTTGAAGAAGCCCGACGTCTTGCCCAAGGTTGGGATGTAGTGGTGGAAGTAGGGAAGTCCCCAGGCTACCGTGGTGGCCACTCCTGTGGGAGTGGGCGGAAATTGGCGTTCCAGACCCAGGAGGGCGGACTCGAGGTGGTGCTGCGCCTCCTGCAACGCCTTGGCATTCGCCGGCACATTCAGCCGTGCGGTAATGACATGATCGTGCAGGGCCGGCACCCGGACCGCAATCGTGCCATTGCTGCTCTTCACGCCGGAGTCATCGACCATGACCACCTGCTCGTTCTGCAGGATATATTGTTCCTGGACGGGCGTGCTGTCCGGGGCAGCAGCGGGCCGGTCCGGTGGTTTTGCAATGCTGTCGATCAGCTCATAGATGCCGGCGGATGCTAGAGCGGCACCGAAGGTGCCCGCTGTTCCCTGAAGAAGGCGCCGCCTACCCAAGTTCCCGCGTGGTCGACCCGCACGCGCATTTTCGTTGCTATCTGCCATGAAACGTATTCCCCAACTGTGGAGTAGATGTCCGCCATCACCCGGCATCGAAGGTCTATCCTGCTCGAATGACTGCGATTGACCTTCTTGCCACTCATGCGCATCGGAGGGGTCAGGGGTTGAAATAGAAGGTGAGGGTAGGTGAGTGCGCCGCCGCTGAGGACCGTCGCCCGATTAGCCCGCTACCACGTCTCCCACATAAAGGTCTGCTCGCGATGCGGGGTTCGCAGCGCCGATACGGCCTTGCCCACGTGCCGCCAGATAGCCGATGACGGGGGTGTGCTGACTGGTTTCCATCGTCATCACCTTCGCCGTCGCGATATAACCACACGCGGCCTGGGCCATTGAAGCCAACACGCGGCCTGGGCCATTGAAGCCAGCACCAATCTGGTGCGGTGGTTGCCAGCTACCTGAGGTTCCCCAAGATGCGGAAGGCTTGACAGGGGGGGTCAGATGGGTTGCATGAGAAAAGCCCAGACGACGCCTGTGGGGTGTGGAAACCGGGTTCAGGGACCGTGGCCTGTGGCTCCGTAGCCGGGGCAAGGTGAGGTAGAGGGCATCGTCGTTGCTTGTGTCTTGGTCTGTGCTGTACCTCTTGGTCTGTCGGTTCCTCCAACTCGTGGTGTTGTTTGGGCGCGGTGACCGTGCGAAGGAGATCGAGATTGTCGTGCTTCGGCACCAGGTCGCGGTTCTGCGCCTGTAGGTGCCGACAACCCTGTCTCCCACGCTGAGCTGCGATTTGAGGGTCACGGTGTGATCACATCGAAAGCGCTCGTGAGCCCGTCGGCGCACGCTTGGGAATCGTGACGTTCCGTCTGGCCTACCGATTCGGCTGCCTCCTGCTCGGCTGGCTGCGTCTGCTGGCCCGCTCCTCTGCGGCCAAGGATGTCGAGATACTTGTACTCCGGCAGCAGCTGGCCGTCCTGCAGCGCAGCAGCTCCAAGCCCGCCTTCACCCGCGGGGACCGCGCCGTGTTCGCAGCCCTGATCCGACTCCTGAGTAAACGTCACCGTTCAGCGCTGAAGCTGCTGGTCACTCCACGTACCGTGCTGCGCTGGCATGCGAGGCTGGTCGCGAAGAAGTGGACCTATCCGCACCGAGGCCCGGGCCGCCCGGGCAAACCCGAGGCACTGCGCGCTCTGGTGCTGCGCCTGGCCCGCGAAAACGACGGATGGGGGTATCGCCGTATCCATGGCGAACTGCTGAACCTGGGCTGGAAGGTCGCCGCCTCCACCGTTTGGGAGATCTTGCAGCACGCCGGGGTCGACCCGGCGCCCCAGCGGACCAGCCGCTCCTGGACCCGGTTCCTCAAGGCCCAGGCCACGGGTATCCTCGCCGTCGACGTCTTCCACGTGGACACGGTGTCCCGCGTGAAAACCCGAGTTCGGGCCCCTGATCAGGACGTTTCGCTGCGGGACGGTGGTAGACCGGGGCATGATCGAGATCCATGCGGTGGTCATGGATCTATCTGCTGACGCGCAGGTCGCTGGAGTTGGCGGGCCTGCGGCTGCTGGGCAACGCTGCCAAGGACGCCGAACTGCTGGTGCTGCGGCACCAGCTCGCTGTGCTCCAACGCCAGCTCGATAAACCGAAGTTGGAACCAGCCGACCGGGTCCTGCTGGCGGCCCTGTCGCGTCTGCTGCCCAGACAGAGCTGGAGTAGCTTCTTCGTCACCCCAGCGACGCTGCTGCGCTGGCACCGAGAGCTGATCGCCGGCAAGTGGACCTACCCCCACACGAGCCCCGGTCGGCCGCCGATATCGGAGGAGACGCGGGAGCTGATCCTGCGTCTCGCGCGGGAGAATCCGCTGTGGGGACACCGCAGAGTGCAGGGAGAGCTGGCCCGGTTGGGCATCACGGTCTGCGCCGCCACCGTCCGGTCAGTACTGCGTCAGGGCAACATTCCGCCCGCGCCCCAGCGGGCTCACGACGCCTGGGCCTCCTTCCTACGCGCCCAGGCTTCCGGACTGCTGGCCTGCGACTTCTTCCATGTGGATACCGCGTTCTGCCGGCGGCTGTACGTGCTGTTCGTCATGGAAGTCGCAACGCGCCGAGTGCACGTCCTCGGCATCAGCGCGCACCCGAACCAGGACTGGGTGACCCAGCAGGTGAGGAACTTGATGATGGACCTCGAAGACCGGGTGGACCGGTTCCGGTTCTTCCTACGCGACCGGGACGGGAAGTTCTCCGACGCCTTCGACGCCGTGCTCGCCGACGCGGGCGTGCAGGTGCTACTTTCCCCGCCGAGATCGCCGAAGGAAAACGCCTTCGCGGAACGCTGGGTCGGCACCGTCCGCCGCGAGTGCACCGACCGCCTACTCATCATGAACGAACGGCACCTGCGCACCGTCCTAAACACCTACACCGACCACTACAACCGGCACCGCCCCCACCAATCCCTCCACCAACGATCTCCCCAAGCCTCGGAGACCGGCCAGACGGCACCTGTCATCCCCTTCGGAGGCCGCGTCCGCCGCACTCAACTACTCGGCGGCCTCATCAACGAGTACCAGCAAGCAGCCTGACGGCAGGCAGACAAACGGCCTGATCAGCAGCCCGAACCAGGGTTTTCACGCGGGTCACGGTGGCAGGATTCCTGTCCTGACCGCCATCCCCGCGGGTGCGGGGAGCAGTAGCGCCACGCCTGCTTGCCGTAGTTCGTCGCGGGACCATCCCCGCGGGCGCGGGGAGCAGGATGGACAGCAGCGGGGGCGTTCGTCACGCGGGGACCATCCCCGCGGGTGCGGGGAGCAGAGGGGGAGCAGAGGTCGAGAGGCTGAAGGGCAAGGGGTGGGACGGGACCATCCCCGCGGGTGCGGGGAGCAGGCGCTGAGCTTCTCCCGGTACTTGCCGAGGTCGGGACCATCCCCGCTGGTGCGGGGAGCAGTTGCATCAACCCAGCTCCGGCCGGCCGAGAGCGGGACCATCCCCGCGGGTGTGCTGGGAGCAGAGTGGCGGGCTGCAGGACGCCATCACCACGGCGCCGAGCGGTGCGCCGTCGGCATGGGGACGAGGAGGAACGCGACGAGGAAAGCTGAGTGAGCGCCGACCGTCAGCCACGTGCACAGCCCGGCCACCCTCAACTGCGAAGAGCCCGTAAAGGAGGCTCGGCCGGATCTCCGGCTGGCCGACGTAGCCACAGCCGTGCGGGCAGGGCACCTACTTCCACGGCTGCACGTGCGGTTCTGACCGGCCCCCTCCCGGGGCATCCGAACGGCGTACTAATCTGACCGCTCCTCATTTACCCACAACAGAGGATGGTTCATGTCCCGTACCACCCGTCTTGCCGGTGCCGCGCTGGTTGCCGGCCTGGCGCTGGCCGTCTCGGGCTGCTCCAGCAGCGGCACGGCGACTGGCGGTGCTGCTGCCTCCCCCGCCGCCTCCACTCCGGCCCCCGCCGCCTCGGCGCCGGCTTCTGCGTCACCTGTCGACCACACGCTGACCAAGGCTGCGCTGCAGCAGGCCCTGCTGACCAGTGCGGAGGTACCGGCCGGCTTCAAGGCGTCCAAGCCCGACAAGGGTGAGGACATGTTCGGTAAGTCCGAGACCACAATGCCCGCCAGTTGTCAGCCCATCGCCGACATCGCGGCCAACGACGCGGCCATCAGGCCGTCCGCCGCGGTGGACCAGGACTATCCGCAGCCTGCGAAGGCATCAGCGATGATCTTCAGCCGTCTCGTCTCTTACCCGGCGGGCGACGCCGAGAAGGCCATGACCGCCCTCAAGGTGGCTGTGAAGTCCTGCGCCACCTACAAGAGCAAGAGCCCGGACGACGGGAGCCTCACCCGGGTGCGGCTCGCCGTCCAGTCGGGTCCCGCGCTGGGCGACGACGCCGTCACCTTGGACGCGACGGGCGACGTCCAGGGCCACGCCCTCACGATACGCCTGGTCGACATCCGTATCGGCTCGTCCATGGCCGTCTTTGCGAGCTTCGACTTGAAGGCCGCCAAGGTGCCTGCGGTTCCGCAGCTGCTGATGGTCAAGCAGGTCGAGAAGCTGAAGGCGGCAGCCACCGGCTGACTCGGGACCGGTCCGGTGGTGCGCGGCCGCACCACCGGACCGGACATCCCACCGACCCTGAGAGGCATTTAGGTCTCACTATTCGGCGAGCGGCCTGGAGAAACGGGCTGGCGGCAACGTCAGTACCGCGCTCCAGCCGACTCAATTCTCACCGCAAACTGCACAGCGGGGGCGCCCCTACGGCCGGTTCCCGTCCGACGACCCGCCCGTGGGTCGCCTACCGGATCCCGGCACTGTGCGGACCAGCCTTTCCCAATATGATAAAAATTTTAACTACGCGGCATGTACATGCCTTTTACATTTGGCGTCAGGCTTGCGCGCAACGTTGATCTCCACCCACGAGGAGAGTCACATGCACCTGCGCGCACGGCTTGCCAGTTTCGCAACCGCGGCCCTGGCGGCGATCCCGCTCGTGGTCCTCGGCCCGGCTGCCGGAGCCTCGCACGCCGCGGCCCATCCCGCCCCGGCGACCGCGCACTCCTGCGCCACCGCCAAGGTCGGCTTTGCCGCCTGCCAGGCGATAGTCCGAACGGACGTCGTCTCCACGGCCAAGGGCGTGACGCCCAACGCCACCCCCTCCGGCTACGGGCCCTCCAGCCTCCAGTCCGCCTACAACCTGCCCTCGGCAACCGCAGGGTCGGGCCGCACGGTGGCGATCGTCGACGCCTACGACGACCCGACCGCCGAGGCCGACCTGGCCGTCTACCGGTCCCAGTTCGGGCTGCCGGCATGCACCACTGCCAACGGCTGTTTCAAGAAGATCGACCAGAACGGCGGCACCAGCTACCCGCGTACCAACGGCGGCTGGGCCCAGGAGATCTCCCTCGACCTCGACATGGTCTCCGCCATCTGCCCCAACTGCCACATCCTGCTGGTCGAGGCGAAGTCCAACTCCTTCGCCAACCTCGGCGCCGCGGTGAACCGCGCCGCCGTGACCCCCGGCGTGGTGGCCATCAGCAACAGCTACGGTGGCGGTGACGCCTCTGACGCCACCTACGGCTCGTACTACAACCACCCCGGCATCGCCGTGACTGCGAGCACGGGTGACAACGGCTACGGCGCCAGTTACCCGGCCGACTCGCACTACGTGACCGCGGTCGGCGGCACCCACCTGGTGAGCGCCTCCAACTCCCGCGGCTGGACCGAGACCGCTTGGAGCGGCGCCGGCAGCGGCTGCTCCGCCTACAACACCGCCCTCAGCGGCGCCGCGTCCTTCAACACCGGCTGCGCCAACCGGGCCGTCGCGGACGTCTCGGCGGTCGCCGACCCCGCCACCGGTGTCGCGGTCTACGACAGCACCGCCTACCAGGGCCTGTCGGGCTGGCTGGTTTTCGGCGGCACCAGCGTCTCCGCCCCGATCATCGGCTCGGTCTACGCCCTGGCCGGCAACACCGCCTCGATCGACAACAACTACCCCTACACCCACTCCTCCGCGCTGTGGGACGTGACCTCCGGCAGCAACGGCTCCTGCACCACCACCCAGTGGTGCAACGCCCGCGCCGGCTGGGACGGCCCGACCGGCCTCGGCACTCCCAACGGCGTCGGCGCCTTCTGATCCACCGCACCACCGCCGGCTGACACGGCCGCAACGGGCCGGAGGGAAACCTCTTCGGCCCGTTGCGGCATCGTACGGATCAGCTGTCGTACGGCCCACCTTGCTGGTACTGCCCGTAGGGCCCGCCTTGCTGGTGCGGTAGTGGCTGTTCGGGCGTCCAGCCCGGCTGTCCCATGCCCTGGTGGGTGGGGTAGTCGCGCGGTGCAGCCCGCGCCTCCTCCAGCCAGCTCTGCGCAAGGTCGGCCGTCGGCGCGGCCGCCTGCGGCACCGGCGCGGCGGCCTGCGGCACCGGGGCGCCGGCGGAGCTCGCCGCGACCGGTACCTGGAGGCTGCCGTAGCGTTCCATGCGCTGCCAGCGCAGCCGGGTGCCGGCCACGGCGGTGAAGACCGACTGGATGACGACCAGGTACATCAGCTGCCGATAGACGAACTGCTGCAGCGGCAGGCTCCACAGCGGCCCCGGACGTTCCCGGTCCAACCGGAAGGCATACAGGCCCATCAGCGCCTGCAGGGCGAGGAAGGCCAGCCACAGTCCCGCGATCCGCACCGGGTCGAGGAAGACCAGACCGTACAGGGCGAACACGTCCACCACCGGGGCGAGCAACGGCAGCAGCATCTGGAACAGCGCCAGATAGACCAGGCCGCGCCGGCCCAGCTTGCCCGATGCGCCGCCCTGCACCAGCGCCCCGCGGTGCTTCCACATCGCCTGCAGCGTGCCGTAGCACCACCGGTAACGCTGCCGCCACAGGGCTCCCAGCGACGCCGGGGCCTCGGTCCACGCCTTGGCGCGCTCCTCGTAGACCACCCGCCACCCGGCCCGGCACAACGCCATCGTCAGGTCGGTGTCCTCGGCCAGCGTGGTGTCGCTGACCCCGCCCACGGCCAGCAGCGCCCGGCGCCGGAAGGCGCCCACCGCCCCCGGCACCGTGGGCATGCACTCGGCGAGGTCGAACAGCCGCCGGTCGAGGTTGAAGCCGACCACGTACTCGATGTGCTGCCACCGCCCCAGCAGACCGCCCCGGTTGGCGACCTTCGCGTTGCCCGACACGGCACCCACCCGCGGGTCGGCGAAAGGCTGAACAATCATGCGGACCGCGTCCGGTTCGAAGACCGTGTCGCCGTCGACCATCACCACCAGCTCACAGGAGGCCGCGGCCAGACCGGTGTTGAGCGCGGCGGGTTTGCCCGCGTTCTGCTGCCGGATGACCCGGACCCCCGGCAGCCGCAGCGACTCCACCAGGTCGGCGGTGCCGTCCGTGGAGCCGTCGTCCACGACGATCACCTCCACCGGATGGTCCGAGGCGAGCAGCGACCTCACCGCGGCCTCGATGCCCGCGCTCTCGTTGTAGGCGGGGACGATCACGCTCACCGGCTCGGCGATCGGCGGGCCCCACGTCCCCTGCCGGGCCCGGCTGTGACGGCGGGCGGCGATCAGCACCGCGACGGCCCGCAGGACGCTCAGCGCCCCGGCCGCGTACAGCAGCCAGGAAATGAGGCGCACAGCCCAGTCGCCGCCCTGCAGGGCCCAGATCAGGCCCTGGCCGAGCCAGTGGTCGGAGGCGCCGGCCGCCCGAACCGGGTCCGCCATGTCGAGTGCGGTGCTCACGGTACCGATCCGGTAGCCGTGCGCCTTCAGCTGCGGCAGCAGCTTCTCCAGGGCGGTCACCGTCTGCGCGCGGTCGCCTCCGGCGTCGTGCATCAGCAGGACCTGGCCGGCGCTGCCGCGCGGCGTCGCGGCGGCGACGATCCGGTCCACTCCGGGACGTTTCCAGTCCTCGCTGTCCAAGGTGCTCAGGACGGTGAGGTAACCCGCCTGGGAGGCCTGGGCGACGGCGCTCCACTCGCGGTCGTCCAGGGCGTCGTTGGACGAGGAGTACGGCGGACGCAGCAGCGGGGTGGTGACACCGGTCGCGCCGGCCACCGCCAGCTGGGTCTCGCTCAGCTCGAGAGAGCGCCGCCATGGGGCGATGGCGCCGAGGTCGGTGTGAGTGAAGGTGTGGATGCCCAGCTGGTGGCCCTCGGCCACAATCCGCCTGGCCAGCTCCGGGTGCGCGGCGACCTGGCTGCCGACCACGAAGAAGGTGGCGTGCACGTGGTTGCGCCGCAGGACGTCGAGGACCTTCGGTGTCCAGGTGGGATCCGGGCCGTCGTCGAAGGTGAGAGCGATGGTGCGGGTCGCCGGGCGGGCGGTGCGTACCCCTGCTCCGGTGTCCTGGATGACGGGGCCGCCGTGGACCACGGTGGCCGGTATGTCGCCGCTGGGGCCTTGGGCGCGGGGCGCGCCGTCGGCCGCCGTGCCGAACATGTGGTGGGTGTAGCCCTGGAGCAGCAGCGCCGCGGACAGCGTGATCACCAGCACGGTGAGGAGGAGCCAGTGGGTGCGCAGCGGGACGTCCCGCACACTGCCGGGTCGGCCGCCGCGTCTGCGGCCTCGGTTTCCTGACATGGGTCGCTCTCGGTGTGGCTCAGTTCGGACGGGTGGTCGGCTTGTGGCTGGCCCCGGGCGCCGAGGTGGCGTGGCTGCTTGCGCCGGGCGTCGCGGTGTGGGTGCTGCTGCCGTGGCTGGGCGTGGCGGTCGGGGTGGCGCCGGCCGTGGGCTGGGCGGCCGAGGACGCGGGGGCGGGGGTCGTGCTGGCGGCCGGCCGGGCCGAGGTGGGGCCGGAGCCAGGCTGGGTAGCGGCCCCGGGCCCGGTTGCGGTGGTCCCCGGGCCGGTGCTGTGCGCAGCCCCGCCGCTGCCGGCGGTGCCGTGCGGAGCACGGGCGGGGGCACTGGGCGGGGCGGTGCCGGGGGACCGGTGATTCGGGGCCTTCGGCAGCGGCAGGAACGGGGCGTCCACCGTCGGTCCGCCCAGCACGGCGCTCAGCAGCAGGGCGACATAGCCCGCCGCGGGTACGGCCAGCAGCAGCCCCAGGCGGCGCACCCGGCGCTGCCGGCGGCCCGAGGCGTCGACGAAGACAGGCTGCGCCGCTCGCCGTCGGGCGGCACGCTCAGGCGCAGGGCTTGGCGGCGGGCTCTGTAGCGGGGCCGCCGGGTCCCCGAGGTGCGTCTGGATGCCAGATCCTTGTTCCACGGCACCGGACCCTACAAGGGGGCGGATCGCATGCCGACACCCGGTCTGAACCCTGTGCGCCTACCGGCAACGACGACCAAGATGTATGGACCGATCCGATGACAGGCAGTGGCCAAGGCGCCACTTGATCCGGATCAGTGTGCGGGAGTACCCCGTCCAGGGCGATCCATGCGTGCCCTACCACGTGGGCCGCTCGTGCCACTGCGCTCAGGCCAGCAGGTGGCGCTCAGCTGCGGCACCAAGTCGTACAGGACGCTTGGCCGGATCTCCGGCTGGCCGACGTAGCCGCAGCTGTGCGGGCAGGACACCCACTTCCACGGCTGGGCGGTGCCCGCTTGGGCTCGGCCGCGGCCGGGGTCGTCTGCGATGCAGCGGTGTTGGAGGCGGCCGCGTAGGCCGCAGCCGGTGCACGGGCCGAAGGCGTCGCGGTACGGGTCGCAGCGTTCGGCCTCGATGGCGACGATCTCACTGGGCAGGACGGGGTGCGGGTAGGGGCGGTCACTGCCGGCGATCGGGCTGGTTCGCAGAACTCGCCGACACCTTGCGCCGCGCACTGCGACTGTAAAGGCTGCCGAACCAGCCAGAATTGCCCCTGGGGGCGTGACTGCGACAGGCCGAAGCATGGCCGTACGCAGGACGGACCACTCGCCTCCGGCATGTCCCCCTGGGCAGTGGAATAGTGGGAGGGAAGAAAGGACCTGCTGAGGGAGGTCTTCGGTGCTGGTGCAACGGCTCGACACCGAGGCCGTGACGGCCCTCGTGAAGGACGCCACAGCCGCTCCGTCCATGTACAACGCGCAGCCGTGGCGGTTCCGGTTCCTTCATGACAGCGGCGCGTTCCATCTGTGTGCGGATCTCACGCGCACGATGCCGCGGTCCGATCCAGACAACCGCGCCCTGCGTCTGGGCTGTGGCGCTGCCCTGTTCAACCTGAGGGTCGCCGCCGTACACGCAGGCTGGGAGCCGGCCGTCGAACTGCTGCCAAATCCCATGGATCCGCACCTGCTCGCAACAGTGCAGCTGACGGACCCGGTCCGCTCCGAAAGTGGTCTGGCCGAGCTGTATACCGCCATCCACCGCCGGCACACCAGTCGTGAGCCGTTCGCGGAGACGGAGATACCCCCCGAGGTACAGGCCACTATCCGCCACGGCGCGGAGCTGGAAGGAGCACACCTGATCTTCCCCAGGCCCTGGCACGTGCAGACGCTGCTGGAGGTGGTCCACGACGCTGAGGGGCACGACGCCGTCGATGCCGGACGCGCCGAGGAACTGGCCCGCTGGACCCGCATCGGAGCCGAGGAAGCCGGTGCGGCCACGGACGGGATCCCGGAGTACGCATTCGGGCCCCGCAAACGGGACGGCAAGGCTCCGGTACGCGATTACGCGGGCCGCCGCCCCATGCCCGGGCGGAGGGCGGCCACATTCGAACGGACCCCTCATCTGGCCCTTGTGGGCACGGCGGGCGACGGGCCGGAGGACTGGCTGCGCGCGGGGCAGGCGATGGAGCGCGTCCTGCTCCTGGCCACCATGCACGGGCTGTCCACCTCCCTCACCTCCCACGCCCTGGAGTGGTCCGATCTGCGCTGGCTCGTGCGCGACCCCACCACGGCCATGGGGTATGTGCAGATGGTGCTGCGCCTCGGTTATGGTCCCCCAGTCCGTGCGACCCCTCGCCGTCCGGTGGAAGAAGTGCTCGACATCGCGTGAACGAGGACAGGTGACAGCCCCTGCAGTCCTGCCGTGGCTCTGCCGCGTGGGCAGTCGTTCCTTCCCCGGAAGCCAAGACTGCGACCCCAGCGTCCCGTCCATGGGGGTGAACCAAGCTGCGGGCGCAGCGGGTCAGTGACCGGGAATCCTCGTGGGCCGTCTCATACTCGGCACGTGCTGGTCAAAGCGGTGCCACGTCCTCAAGAGCCATGGAGGGCGACCGCCCTGCGCCGGGACTCCCCCTGCTCGCGGGTACTGGTACGCGTCGCTGCCCGGACTCGTGCGGCACTTCCGGTCGCGGCCCTCGTCCCGCTGCTCCTTTCGGGCGTGGCCGCAGCGCATGAGGCGGAGAGCGACGAGTCGGCGGTGCTGGTCGAGCAGGCCATCGCGCTGATTGGCCAACGCCGCCCCCAAGGATCAGGTGGCCGAGCGTGTCGGAGACGCTTTGGAGGCCCCGCCCAAGGAAGGCGTAGACCTGAACCTCGTCCGCCAGGCCCTTGACGTGGTCGAGCGTACGGGCCCTCAGGAAGCCTCCCTCCAGGAGGCCCGTGGGCTTCTGCTGCGTTCGCTGGACGGCAACCTGCCATCCGCTCCGAAAGCCGGGCACCTCGTCACGGGTACCGAGACCGGGACGAGCGTGGTGCTGGATGAATTCCGGCCGGCTCGTGGCATCGCCGATTCGGGCGATGCCACCCTGTTCGCGCTGTCCCTCCTGGCCATCGCGGTCGGGCTGTGGCTGTCGGTGCGGCTGCGCCCCGGCTACAGCATCCGGGAACTGAAGCGCCGTACCGCCGCGGACGAAGACGGGGAGGGCAGGAAACGATGACCTCGGCCTCACCGACCCCAGCGCGCCCGGCCGGGGCGGAATCGGGCCGCCGCGGATGGTTCCATCGCGCCGTCGACGCGATCGACGAACGCATGGGCATCAAGGCGCTCACCTATCCGGTGCCCGAGCATGCGAACAATCTGGCATGGAGCCTGGGCGGCATCACAGCGGTGGCCTTCGTGATCCTTCTGGTCACCGGGATCTACATCACGCAGTTCTACACACCGGTCCCGGAGCACGCGAATCAGTCCGTACGCGACCTGGTGAGCGATGTGTGGCTGGGCAGCTTCGCCCGCGGCCTGCACTTCTGGGCGGCGCAGGCAATGTTCGTCCTGGCCCTGCTTCACCTGCTGCGCGTGTTCTTCCACGCCTCGTACAAAAAGCCCCGCGAGGGCAACTGGGTCATCGGTGCGGCGATGTTCCTGCTGACATTCCTGGCGGTGTTCACCGGCACCGTCCTGAAGTGGGATCAGGAGGGGTACGAGGCCATGACCCACAACCTGGACGTGGCCGAACTCCTCGGCGGGGCCGGCATCTGGTTCACCGACAAGCTCACCAACCGGGTGTCCATCCTGTTGCGCCTGTTCAACGCCCACGTGGTGATCGTCGCCGGCCTGATCCTGCTGCTCTTCGTGTGGCACGCCCTGCTGATCAAGCGGCACAGGATCTCATCGCATCCCGAGATCCCGGTGTCCGCCCTTGAGCCGTCCGAGCCGTTCACCACCCACCTCAGGCGCGTGTCCGCCTCTGGGCTCGTCCCGCTCGGGGTGCTGTCGATGCTGGGCGTGCTAGTGCCGCCCGTGGTCGGGCCGACCCCCGTCGAAGGGATCGAGATCACCCGCCCGCTGTGGATGTTCTGATGGTTCTTCCCGATGGAGGAATGGTTCGGGGTCGCCTCCATCGCGTGGGTCATGGCGTCTTCGGACTGATCTTCCTCGTGCCGTTCCTGGACCGGAGCCCGAGACGCAGGTGGCGCGAGCGCAAACTCGCCCTCGGCGCGGCCACCGTGCTGCTGCTAACGCTCGCCGCGATCACCGTCGAGGTCTGGATCGCCAACCCGAAGGGGCACGGATGAGCACCGCCAGCCTGAGGCGCGCCCAACGCTGGTTCTGGGCCCTCACCACCATGGCGGTATGCGCGGCGGGCGCCCTGTACGACGGGCTGCGCGCCGCCCCGGGACCTGGCACGGGTCTGCGCGTCCTGATCAGCGGCCTCGTGCTCGCCGTATCCGCCGCTCAGGCGGCGCGGATCCTGGCCGCGCTCTCCGACCAGCCGAGCCCTCTACTGTGGCGACGCACCCGCCGGCAAAGGACTCGGCGGCCCATCTGCCCTCGGGGAAACGTTGGGAGGAGCCCCCGAGGGCAGCCTGGCGGAGGATTCTCTACCGGCAATTGTGGGCAGCGCTGGTCGCCGTACCGACGGCGATGTCGACGAGCTGGCCTGAGACGCCGGGCACCATGATGTGCACAGCGCGGACAGTCAGGCCGGAATCGGCTTTGGGGGCGGGTGACTGCTCATTCACTACGATGCGGCCTCCGCCCGGGAACGGGATCGCACTGTTTGGGGCGGTGGGCACGACCACCCGCGAGCCGGCGATAGCCAGAGACATTGTGACGGACCCGATTGTCGTGGTGCAGGTGCTGGTCGAAGTTGCGGTCAGCCCGGAGAGTGTGATTACCGGTGGACGCGGACGGGGTGGCCGTCGACGACGCGGTCGACGACCGAACCGGCCGGGGCGGAGCTGCGGATGACGACGCGCCCGCCGGGGCCGAACACCGGGCCAGGGTTGGTCACCATGTAGATGCGAACTGGCTCAGTCATGGTCTCGCCTCTCGAGCAGGGGCACGGCCCCTGTGGACCCGCCCTTCACCCGTTCCGGGGCCTCGGCCCCTCTCGGACAGGATCGGGCCCCAGATCCGCTCAGGCGGCCGCGCGGACGTCGCCCTGGAGGAGGGGTGGGGGTAGCCGGCACTACCCTCGCCCCCGCCGCCGTGTGGCGATAAGCCCCCCGGTGGCAGGATCAGTGCTATGGGCACCGAGAGAGTCTGGGTGTACCGCGTGGAGGAGCCGCACGGCTCGCAGGGCTGGCACCCCCACGGCTCCCACTCCCACCGGTCGCGGGGAGTGGTCACCACCGACGCCCCGGGGCAGGACGCCAAGTACGTCGCCACCCTCGTCGTCACCGACCTGATCACCGAATGGAAGGCGAACGGCATAGGCCAGCAGCACGTGCGCGTGATCGTGTGGGCGCACGAAGAAGGCACCGGCCCCAAGGACGCAGTCTTCACGGTGGAGATCCAGCCCGGCGCCGACGGAGAGCGACCCATCGCGACCGGCTTCGCGCACCGGAAGGATACACGCCCCGGGGCGAGCGATAGATGGATCAAGGGATACGCAGATGGACCCCTTGTCGCTGAGGGTGACGGCGCGACTTTCCGGGGTTTTGGAAGGAGAGGGGCGGAAAATTTTCGCAGAGGCCGGCCAGCCGACCTGACCGATGGGACCCGTGATCGCGTCGCCCCGCCGGTACGTGTCCACCCTAGATCGTCTACGTCGGGTGAGACGGTCGTTGTTGTAGTGACGGCGACGTGACCACGTGGGTGGCAGCGGCCTGTAGGATCTCAGATTTGGTGTCACAGGTAGGGGGCCGCGGCCTGCGCTTTCTCAGGCTGTCTCACGCTGTGTCGGGCGGCTTCAGTCTCACGAGCCGTGTCATTTCCTCACGGACTCGGCCGACCGGCCGCGTACGCAGGCCAGGCATGGGCTTTCGCCCAGCTCGTTGTCAGTGGCGTGTGCGACAGTCGGCCGGTGATCAACATTGGGCGTGGCCTCCTGGAAGGCCTGGATGAGGTGGATTGGGCCGAGCTGGGACACGCGTATGGGAGGGCGCAGGACGTCCCAGGTCAGCTCACCGCGTTGTGCGGCAAAGATGAGGCCGCCCGTGAGAGCGCCTTGATGTCCTTGTTCAGCAACATCTTTCACCAGGGCACCCGATACTCCGCGTCACCGCACGCGGTGCCTTTCCTGGCCCGGATCGCCCTGGCCGGCCCCCAACCGGTCCGAGACGGGGTGCTGTCGCTGCTGACCAGACTCGCGATCGACTGGCACGACGAGTACGACCTTCCCCGCGGCATCGACATCAAGGCCTGGCGCGCAGCGGCCGCCAAACTGAGCATGGACGAGGCACTGGCCTGGTACGACGAGCAAATAGCCGCCGAGCTGGACGAGAAGAAGCGCAGCAGGCTCACGGAGACTCGTGCGGAGTGGGCCGCCGGGCGGCTGATGGACTCCCGGGCGAGCGCCCTACTCTCCTACGACGCGGTCCGAGCCGAACTGTCCGGCCTGCTCCCGCTCCTCGACGATCCCGACCCCGCCATCCGGACCAGGACCGCCTACCTGTCGGCCTGGTTCCCCGAAAAAGCGGCCGCCGTGCTGCCCCGTCTCCTCAACCGCCTGCAGGTCGAGGACTCCGTGACAGTGACGGCCACCGCCCTCGTGGCGGTCGGCCTGCTCGGCGACATCACCCTCACCTCACGGATCAGCCCCCACCTGGACGCCACAGAGCCCTTGATCCGCTGGGCGGCGGCGACCGCGCTCGCCCGGATCGGCAGCGCCAAGGGCGCCACGGGACTCGGCACCGACCTGACCGGGCACGTGATCGCCGAACTCGCCGCGGCGGCGGCCGACACCCCAAAGCCGGACCTCGACTACAACGAATGCGACATCCCGGGCTACATCTGTCGTTCCCTTCTGCCGCTCGCCGACCATGACCAGGAGACCGTCTTCCGCAGCGTGGCCGACTGTCTGGCAGCGATGCCCCGCAACCACATGGAATCGACGGCAACATCAGTGCTGGCCGTGGCCTTCGCCGAGCCCTTCCACGACGGGCTCCTCCCGTTCGCCGAACTCGCCGAGGGGCGACAACGCCTCCTCCAGGCATTGGTGAAGGCCGGGCCCTGGGGCGCGTACGGAAAGAAGTTCGAAGAGAGCCTCCGAAGCCAGCGGCTGCCCGACACCCGAGCGGCGCTGCGCGTCTACGCGGGCCTTCCGGATGACGGCCACGACGACACGACCGGATACATCTGGGGCTGAGCGTGCCCGCTGGTCGAGCGCGCGGTTCAAAAGTCATCCCTCTGGAGAACCAGGGCGGGGCCATGACACAAAGGCACTACGCTGCGACGGAGTCGGACTTCGCTCCTCACGCGGACCACCTGCCCCGCGCTGACGCCGGACGGAGTTCTACGACCTGTTCACCGAGGTCCTCGGAGCCCTGACTGAAGACAGGATGCCCGTCATCCCGGTGCGACTGGCTTCCCCATAACCGCGCGCGCCGCGTCCCGAACGTCGCCGTCCTCGTCCGCCGCGAGTTGGCGCATGTGCGGGAGCCTGAAGACGTCGCGGAGCCGCTCGGTCTCCCCCTCGATCCCCCGTTTCCGGCCAGCTCTCTTCAGCAGTGCCTCCAGTTGGCTGCGGGTGAGTTTGGCGACCTGCGCCGGAGTCGGCGCCGCGGCAAGGATTACCAGGACCGTGGCGGCGCCCAGGCCCTCGCGGGAGCTGAAGGCTGGGGGTTGTCAGGCAGCAGGCATCGCCGTAGTGGACCTCGCCTTGGCCACCTGCTGTGGTGGTGATGTGCCGGACGTTGGCGCCGGCGAGGGCGGCCCAGCGGGGCTCGTACTCGGTGCCGATGGCATGGCGGCCGAGGCGGATGGCTTCGACGAGGGTGGTGCCGATGCCGCACATCGGGTCGAGGACGAGGTCGCCGGAGCGGCCGTGAACGAGGCACGCGCCCAGTACGAGGCCGAGCAAGGACCCTCACGTACGGCACACTAATGGTGAGCGAACGTCGCCATGCGGCAGCCGCCCCAGCACTTCGCTTGCACATCGCTCGGGCTTGGCCTCTGCGCTCTGCACGAGGGCGATTAGGGTGGGCAAAGCGCCACCGTGGCATCGTGACGATGGCGCATGTTCTTGTCACGCTGCACCTCGCCCGCCGATCCCCTCTCTGTGCTGGCTTGCCCGGCGCCGAGCGCGGAGGCCCCGCCGACGCGCAACAACAGTTCCGAGCCGCCCGATCCCCCGCCGCGCCGACCGCCCGCCCCAGCCCGCCCCAACCCTTTCTCTGTCTGCTTCAGGGGTCGGCTGCGAGAGGCGCATAGGGGGATGTCGGGCTCCCGACGATGCCCAAACAGGCGTGGTGAGCTGTGGATACGCCGTCAGGCGCCCGGTAGATGCGGAGAGTTGTCGGCAGGGATGCTGGTGGGGCTTTCGGCGGGATTTCCGGGGTGGTTGGGGGCGGGGTTATCGCATCGTGACTCTGGTCGGGCCTCCACGGTCGCACGTGTGGTCGGGGCCGGCTGCTGGTCTGTCGGTACGGGCGGCGCCGGGCAAGCGGTGCCGCAGCGTACGGGAGGACCTGGCGATGGTGAAGGTGGGCGCGGGCGGCGGGGACTGGCTGGCGCTGGCGGTACTGGCGCAGTACCGGATGGCGACGACCGAGCAGATGCATCGGGTGATCGCGCCCGGAGTGCGGATTGAGCAGACGCGACGAAGGTTGGCCAAGCTGCGCAGCGAGGGCCTGATCGATCGCATCACGCTGCCCCAGGCCGGGCGCACCCGGGTGTGGTTTGCCACCCAGTACGGTGTACAGGTCGCCTCCGAGTGGCCGGAGTTGCGGGAGTGGCAGCCGCCGAAGCTGATCGCCGACCCTACCGCCGCGCGGCTTCGGGCAAGGCACGCGCTGGCGGTAACGGAGACCGGGCTTGCTTTCCTGCAGGACGCCCGCCGCCGAGGAGACGTGTGCCGGCCGCTGGACTGGATCCCCGAGGTCTACCACTCCCTCGGCAGCGGCGAAGCTGTCATCCCCGACGCCCTCCTGTACTACCGCACCTGCGGCGACGGCGGGTCGATGTTGCGGGCCTTCGTGGAAGTCGACCGGGCCACCATGGGCCCCGAACGCCTGGCCGCCAAACTCGGCGCCTACGCCCGCCTGCACGCCTACGTGCCCACACCCCTTGGACGCCCGCGGCCGAACTTAAGGCTGCAGCCCCTGGAGGAGGACTGGAGGCGCCGCTACGCCCTGTTCCCGCGGCTGCTGTTCGTCCTGGACGGCACCGGCTCCACCGGCATCGTCACGCGCATCCAAGCCCTGCACGCAGCCACCAGGGCACTGGCGCTGTCCAGCTTCCCGCGCGACATCCCCGTCCTGGCAGCCCCCTCACCGACCTGCTCCACAACGGCCCTTCCGCACCCGTATGGCATCCCATCCACGTCCCGGACCAAGACCACAAGGTCGGCTGGATGCAGTCCCGCCGCGCCTAGCCGCTCCGCCCGCGCCTGCGTAATTCTCCCGACCATGAGCCCGACCACAGCAGGTCACAGCGCCGCTGCGCGGCGCCTCGCGCACGCGATGGCTGCGCAACCGCCCAAGCCGCCTCCAGCACGCCGCCGACATGGCCCGGACATCATGCCCGACCACGGCTTGTACGGACCCGACCATGGACCCGACCAGAGCAGGTCACAGCGGTGAGCGCACCGTCCGACCGATAGCTGCGCAATGGGAGCTCGATCGCGCAACGACGGATGTCTTCCAGGCCCGGGTGCGCAGGCTGCGCACCGTGAAGTCGCCTGGGGGGGGAGGGGTTGCGCAATGGTCCCGGACACGGATGCGCAGCCAATTGCGCAGATCTGTTTTCAGCAGGGCCAATGGTCGTCTGAGCGTTGGGGCAGGAAGCCGCGCTCCACCCCGGGCTCGGCCACCCGCGGACCGTCAACCTGCGCGAAGACGTCGTGCGCAGGGCGCCAGACTCGTGCATGCCCGCGCCTTCGCACCGGATCGGCTCGCCGCCACCATCGCAGCACTCAGCCCCGCAAGCACCACGGCAAGCACCGCACAGACCCAGACCCAGCGCCTGCCGAAAACTCATCCGCGCTGGTGTGAGGCAGTGTGCCTCGGCCACCGGGCGCCGACCACGTCGCCCGAAGTGTCAAAGTCAGCACCCCGGCCGCCCTGTGGATCAAGGCGACATGATGATCGACCGTGCTGCTGAAACTGGCCCACCATGGCGTCATCAATGCCCTCGCCCTCCTGCGATTACTCCCGATGAGCGACCGCGAGAACGATGCCGAGATACTCGCCTTGCGCCAACAGATCACGCTGCTGGAACGCCAACTCGGCAAGAACAGAGTCCGGTTCACTCCCGGCGACCGGGCGTTCCCGGCAGCTCTCCTGCATTGGCTGCCGCTCGATGCTCTCCGCAGCATGTGGCTACTGGTGCGCCCCGAGACGGTGCTGCGCCGGCACCGCGACCTGATCGCACGCCGCCACGCTGCGCCTCCCACCCCAAGCGCCCGGCATGCCACGGACCATACGCTCCATCCGGGCCCTGATGCTGCGACCGGCGACAGAGACCCCCACCTGGGGCTACAGGAGAGTACATGGCGAACTGCTCGTCCTCGGGGTGAAGGTGGCCACGTCCACGGTGTGGGAGATCTTGCACCAGGCCGGTACCGCGCCCGCACCCGAACGGACCTCCGATACCTGGGCGAGCTTCCTGCGCTCCCAGGCCGACGCCCGCCTCGCCTATGACTTCTTCGAAACCGTCACCCCCTCCGGGGCGCGCATGTACGTGCTGGTCGTCATCGAGCACGCCACACGGCGCATCCGTACCCTCGGCGCAACTGCGCACCCGACCGCCTCCGGGGTGGCGCAGGCCGCAAAGCACCTCGTCATCGACCTTGAGGACGCCGGTTGTCGGGCCAGATCCATGATCCGGGACTGGGAGGGGAAAGTTCCCGCCCTCTTCGACGCCATCCTCGCCGACGCCGGCATCGAGGTCACATTCAGCGGCGTGCAGACGCCGAAGATGAAGTCCCTCAGGGAGCGCTGGATACACACCTGTCGACGCGAGCTTCTGGACAGGACATTGATTTGGAACCAGCACCAACTCCCCCGCACTCTGCGCGAGTTCGAACCGCTCTACAACTCCCACCAACCCCACCAGAACATCGCGAACGCCCGTCCCCTCAACTCCCTGCCCACGCCGATCACTGCTCCGGAGCAGATCCCCCGTCTCGACATACGCAGACCCGACCGCCTCGGCGGCATCCTCCACGAGTACGAACACGCCGCCTAACCTGCACGGACGACATTTTCGGCAAGGAAAGCGCTGCGCAAGCGGACCGCGTGCGCAACTTGCTGGAGTAGGTGGACTACACCCTGGCCCTGCCCGAACTGATCGCCGACCAGCCGCGGCAGGCTAGACGTGACGAACTCGCCGGCGGCCTCTTGATAGCGGGCGGCATGATCCGAGTCAGCCTGAGGCCGCACAGGGTTGGGCGGTCGCCTGTTGCCCTTCTGCGCGTAACGGCTGGGAGAGCCGAGCCAAGGACCGAAGCCATGCCAATGGCCTGTCCACGTCTGGCTGGTGACATTGGGTGCCGCAGGGTCGGTGACGGTCATACTTCCTCCGGGACGGGCCATCCTGCGAGGGCAGGGACGGTCCGTGCTGTTCGGTGAGGTGAGCGCTCAGACTAGAGCGCCAGCCCTCGGGAGGCGGCCCATTCGAGCGCGAACGCGTCGAGTTCCGCGTGGGTCTTACGAACCACGTGCACGGAGTGCATGGCGGCCGCTGTACTGCTCGCCGTCGCGGCCGCCCTTTTTGGCGCGCCTACCGGCTCAGAAGCGCCAGGGGTCTTGAGCGCCCCGGCCGACCGGGTACGTCAGGGGCTGAGCGGCCGCGGCCGGCTGGCACCACGGGTGCAGGTGCATGACCGCCCCGGGGCCGGATGCGGCTTCGATGTCCCGCGTCACGTAGGGCTCGTCTTTCTTGATCGGCTCGTCGCAGCGTGCGCAGATCATTGGGTACCCCCGCGAGCTGCACGCCGCGCCGCCGACCACTGCCTGCGCAGTCGCCCGGCTTCCGGGCAGGCTACCGCCGTCGCCCTGCGGCAGGTGCGGCAGGTGCTGCAGTGGTCCAACAGGGCCTGGTACTCGACAGCGGCTGGTTCCGCCGCAGATGGGATGGCCGTACTCTCTGCCATGTCGATGCTCCCTCGAAAGCGTCGTCCACGCCCCCGGACCGGTCGCACGGTCGCGGGGGTTTCCTTATCGACGCTAGCTCACTTGTCAGATGTTGTCAGATGACGTCATGTGACGAGAAGCATTGTCGTATGGCTCCTACGGTCGATACATGACGTTGGATCTCGACGGACCTGAGCCTCTCTACGAGCAGATCGCCGCGATCCTGGCTGCCCGCATCGCCGACGGCACCTATCCGCCACGGCGTAGGGTGCCCTCCGAAGCTGGCATCTGTGACGAGTTCGGCGTGTCCCGTCCGACCGCACGGGCGGCTGTCCAGCTGCTCGTGGAGCGGGGCCTGATCGTCACGGTGCGAGGCAAAGGCAGCTTCGTGGTGGAGTCGCCACCCCGGACATGACAATGCCAGCCACACGCCATCGCGGCGAGCACCGCCCAGGTACAGACCCGCGAGCGCGCCCGAACCTGGCAGGCAATCAAGGAGTGTGAGCGGCGCGTGGCCCGCGATCAAGCCGCCCTCGATGCCGGAGCCGACCCAACCGTCGCCACTCAGTGGATCAAGGAGATAGGCAAGCGGCGCAGGGGAAGCTCGACGCACTGCCCGCCGTCACCGGGAAGAGGGAGTCATGGCTGACGCCGAGCAGATCGGGGCGATGACCAAGAGGCCCGGAGACATCGCACAACGCATCCAAGCCGTCGACGCCGACGCCGACGCCGACAAGGACTGTCCACTCTACGAAGTCCGGTCATGACCATCAGCTACGAAAACGCAACAAGCACCGCGACCGTAAGGTCGAGGCCCTCGCTTCCGTATCGTTATAGCGAGTGTCCGAGGGGGAGTTGACCACTGACGATACGGTCGTGGTGGCGCAAGGACGACTCTGGTTACAAGGTTCACCCGACCGGCCAGGCGGAAGGAACAACTGGTGTCTGGGCGCAGCCGGGTAGCGGTGGAAGGCCGGATGCGTCAGACACCCGACGCCTGGGCCCGGGTTCAGGCTGGCAGTCGCGGCACGCTGTCGATCAGGCGGCGGGTGTAGTGATGCGCTGGGTGGCCGAGCACCTGGCCGGTGTCGCCCTGCTCTACGACGTTGCGGGTGCCGATACATCATCCGCCCAGGCCACAGCCCTGATCGTCGGCTTATGGCGTGACCGCCAACCGTTCCCCTTGTCTTCCCGTGGCCCAGTGCGAACAGCATCATGATCTCTCGTGTTGCTGCGCCTGGCCCACCTCGCGGCCACCAACACCTTCGCACTTCTGAGCCTGCTGCCGATGAGCGATCGCAAGAAGGGCATCGAGACTCCGGCGCTCAGACACCAACTGCAGGTCCTTCAACGTCAGGTCGGCAAGCCCGCTTTCACCGACACCGACCACGCGATCCTCGCTGGCCTGCTCCACCACCTCCCGATGAACACACTGCGGCGCTTCCTGCTTCTGGTACGGCCGGACACGATCCTGCGCCGGCACCGCGACCTGCTCAATCGACGCCACGCTGCGACCTGGGCAAGACGGCGAAGCGCCCGACGCTGAGCTGCCGCCGTGCAGCTGTCACTTGGGTGACATGCCGTCGGTACGGTCGCAGGCCAGGCCGTTGTGGTTCGGATCGAGCCGCAGCGGGTCGGCGGTACCGTTGACCTTCAACGGCAGCTGGAAATCGTGTCTGCTCAGCCATGTGCAGCGGGCGGCCGTAGTGCTCTTGACAGTGCCCGGGAAGACGGTCGGGACGCAGAGGTCGGGCGTGCCGTAGCGGTTGTCGCAGCCGAAGACGCGGACGCCCACCGGGGCCGAGGTGCGCTTCTTCCCTGGCTTTTGGGGCTTGTTCGACAGGTCCCTGGCGAAGTCGTGGATGTGCGGGGACGGGATGTCCGCGCCGGCCGAAGCCGTGGAGCGCAGCGCGGTGGCGCTTGCCTGAGCGTCCAGGTGGACCCACTTCGCCACCGAGGGCACGCCGTTGGCGTCGACCGCGAAGAGCATGTACCAGCCGGGCGGCGCCACATTGGGGTTGCTGGTGACGTTGAGGTCAATGGTGGTGCCGTTGACGGTCATCGGCAGGTCGATGAAGCGCTGGTTGGGGTCGGAGGAGTGGGTGACTGCGGCCGGGCGGATCAGTTCGGCTCTGGCGATGGTGCGGTCGACGGTGATCCGCTGAGTGCTGCCGTAGGTCCAGTTGCTGTCGGCGACCGAGGTGATCTGCGGCCGGGGGCCCTTGAAGAGGTAGGCCGGCGTGTAGATCGATACATTGTGGTTCCACGTGCCGTTGCCGGGGTTGTCGCCGGTGGCCATCACGCGGCCGTCCGGCAGCAGGAAGGCAGAGGAGTGGTAGCCGCGGGCCTGGGGGTCGGCGGCCACGGAGGCGAAGGTCTCGGTCTGCGGGTCGAAGATCGAGGCCTCGTGGACGGGGTCGGCCCGGTTGTGCAGTCCGCCGCCGGTCTCCAGGACCTTGCCGTCGGGCAGGAGGACGGCCGAGACGTACATCTTGCCCTGGGCACCGGTCTCCGGGGCGGTGCCCGTCGGCAGGTCGACCGTGCCCTGGGGCAGCGGCGGTCCTGCGGAGTACGCCGGGTTCGGCTGCTTCAGGTCGATGAGGTCGGTGAGCCGGTTGGCGTCGGGGTTGCTTTCGATGTTGCCGCCGCCGATGGTCAGCACCCGCTGGTCCTGCGCCGGGGGCAGCAGCACGCTGGCCGACTGGTCGCGCTGGTCCTTGTTCTGCAGGCCGTTGATGGGCGTGACGGTGTTGGCGTCGTAGTCGTAGACCGCCGAGCCGGTGCCGGGTGTGCCGTTGCCGAAGACATGGCTGCCGGAGTAGAAGAGCCGGCCGTCCTGCATCAGGATCATCGACGGGTACAGCCCCCAGTAGGACCTCCTAATGATGTTGTCAAGCCGTGGCAGTGACGGGGAGGTTGCTTTGGTAGCACTGTCGGTCACGGATGAGAGCCCACAGGACGTTCACACGTCGGCGGGCCAGCGCGAGGACTGCCTGGGTGTGGCGCTTGCCTTCGGAGCGTTTGCGTTCGTAGAAGCGGCGCGAGTCGTCGCAGCTGCGGATGCTGATGAGCGCGGAGGTGTAGAAGACGCGTTGCAGGCCGCGGTGGTAGCGCCTGGGCCGGTGCAAGTTGCCGCTGACGTTGCCCGAGTCGCGGGGCGCTGGGGCGAGTCCGGCGAGGCTGGCGAGGCGGTCGGCGGTGCCGTAACGGCTCATGTCGCCGGCGGTGGCTGCGAGGAACTCGGCGCCCATCAGTGGGCCGATACCGGGCATGCTCTCGATCACTTCGGCGAGTTCGTGGTCGCGAAACCGGGCCGCAATGAGCTTGTCGATCTCGGCGATCTGCTCGTTGAGGCTCATCACCTCCTTGGCCAGGGTGTGGATCACCTGTCCGGTGATCTTCTCCGCGGGGACGGCGGTGTGTTGACGCTCGGCTGCTTCCAGGGCGGCCTCGGCCAGGGCTTCGGGACTGCGCACGCTGCGGTTACGTAGCCAGGTCACCAGTCGTTTGCCGCCGGTCCGTCGCAGGGCGGCAGGGGTCTGGTAGCCCGTCAGCAGGATCAACGGTCCGACGTTTCCCAGGTCAAGGACCCGCTCGCCGAGTAGCCGAGGGGATTCTCACCCCTCGGCCCTCACAGATCCGTACGTGACGATCTCTCGTCATACGGCTCTTGTCGCTCTGGTCACCAGACGCGGGGAGCATGGGTGGTCCAGGCCCAGTGGGCGAAGAACCGAGGTCGTCGTGAGACGGCCTGGTTCCACGCCATTTGGGCTTTCTTCCTGCCCCGCAGCCGTTTGAACTTCTTGCGCATCCACCGCATCACGTAGGCATTGACGCGTTCCAGGAGGGGATACAGGGCCGACTGGTAGAAGGCCCCGTAGTACGCCATCCATCCCCGAATGATCGGGTTGATGAACCGTGCGAGGTCTGCTTCGGTCAGGCTGGTGCGGTGGTGCAGCCGCCAGGACCGCACCTCGGAACTGATACGGCGCAGGGCCTCCCCGCTGACGGCGGGGAGGAACGACCGGAACATCCGGCCGTCCTTGCGCACCGCGGAGCGTGTGCGGAAGGTGAACCCAGGAAGGTGAACTCGGTCTGCTCGTACGAGGCACGCCGGTTGGCATCCTGGCAGTACACGATCCGGGTTTTCTCCGGGTGCAGTTCAAGCCCCACCTCGGTCATCCGCTTCTCGATCGCCTTGAGCACGAAGCGTGCCTGGCGTTCGCTGACGCAGTGGACCACCGCGTCGTCCACGTAGCGTTCGAACCCGATGGCGGGGAAGTTCCGCGCCATCCAGGAATCGAAGGCGTAGTGGAGGAAGAGGTTGGCGAGGACAGGCGAAACCGAAGAGCCCTGGGGCGTCCCCCGGTCCCGCTCGCGCCGTGTCCCGTCGGGCAGTTGCAGCGGTGCGGCCAGCCAGCGCCGCACGTACAACAGGACCCAGGACTGGGACGGATCAGTGTGGGCAGCGACCGCCTTGAGGACCAGATCCCACGGAACGCTGTCGAAGAACGCGCGGATGTCCAGGTCGATGACCCAGTCCGCCTTCCAGCAGCGCTCCCGGCACCGGCCCACAGCGTCGATCGCCGACCGCCCGGGACGATAGCCGTATGAGTCCGGGTGGAAGACCGGTTCGGCCTTCGCCTCCAGCACCCCGGCAACCACCGTCTGAGCGATACGATCCCCTATCGTGGGCACGCCCAGAATCCGGACGCCCCCTTTCTTCGGGATCTCCACCGCACGCACCGGGGGTGGGAAATAGGTGCCGGAGGAGAGACGGTTCCAGATCCGGTACAGATTGTTCTTCAGATCCTTCTCGAACTCTTCCATCGACACCGCATCCACACCCGCAGCGCCCTTGTTCGACCTGACTTTCACGTACGCCTCCCAGACGGACTGCTTCGAAATATCAAATGGCTTGCCTGATGCTTTCAACTCGTTCACGCGACTCCTCCCGGGAAACACCCGGTTGATCGAATAAACATAGTCACGAACGACCCGGCCCCTTCGCTCCGCCCCCATTACAGGGGCTTCATCACTACTACGAGCCGGTCCGCCGGCGTGCCTGGCATCGGTACTCAGTCCCTCACGGCTTCGGACCGTCCAGGACGCTCCCTTTCTCCCCGCTCACCAGCGGAGACGTATCCAGGCCCGCCTTCTCCTGTTCCGCACGAAGGCCGCAGACCGGGCTCGCGCCGCCTGCATGCCGGACACCGCCTGGCCAATAAACGGGCACCCGCCAGACTCCTCCCGGGACTGCCTTGACACCCCGGTTTTGATGTCAACTCTACTTTTCGACACGTCAGCAGCGATTCACTTGCGTTCGCCTTCCCGATCCCCACCTGACACCGTTTTCCGGCGCCTTTTCCTCATCGTTCACCACGGCAGTCTTCAGCTAGCGCAGCATGAGGTCGAGTAGCCGGGGGGAATTTCACCCCCCGGCCCTCACAGATCCCGGCGTGACAGTCTCCCGTCACCGGGCTCTTGTCATCCTGATCACCAGAACGTGGGAACCCATGCCCAATGGGCGAAGAGCCTGGGGTACTGACGGGTGATACGCCGCCAGCACGCATGGGCCTTCTTGAAGGTCCGCAGCCGCTTGAACTTCTTGCGGATCCAGCGCATCAAGTAGGCGTTGATGCGCTCCAGGAGGGGAAGCAGCGCCGTCCGGTAGAACGCACCGAAGTACTGCATCCAGCCCCGAACGATCGGATTGATCGCCCGTGCGAGCTCGGCGAAGGTCCGGCCGATCTGTCGGTGAAGCCGCCATTGCCGCACTTCACCACTGATCTTCTTCGAGGATTCCTTGCTGATCGCCGGCAGGAACGAGGTGAACCTCTCCCCATTCCTGTCGATGGCCTTGCGAGCCCGGAAAGTGAACCCCAGGAAGGTGAACTCCGTCTGCCCGTACGGACGTCGGCGCTTATTACCATCCCGGCAGTACACGATCTTGGTCTTGTCGGGATGCAGCCGCAACCCAACTTCCCGCATCCTGTTCGCGATTGCCTCCCGTAGTTTCCGGGCCTGACCCTCGCTGACACAGTGCACAACACCGTCGTCTGCGTACCGTTCGAACGGTACGCCCGGATACTCCCGGGCCATCCACATGTCGAACGCATAATGCATGAACAGGTTAGCCAAAACAGGCGAAATCGCAGAACCCTGCGGGGTTCCGCGATCGCGCTGCTGCAAGGTCCCGTCAGGCAGTTGCAACGGCGCCTCAAGCCACCGCCGCACATACAGAACTACCCAGGGGAGATCCGTGTGGGCCCGAACCGCTTTGACGACAAGGTCCCAGGGCACGCTGTCAAAGAATTTCTGGATGTCCAGATCGATCACCCAGTCATACTTCCAACAGCGTTTCCGGCACGCCGCGACCGCATCCAACGCGGACCGCCCAGGACGGTAGCCGTAGGAGTCCTGATGGAAGATCGGTTCGACCTTCTCTTCAAGACGCCGGGCTACTACCGTTTGAGCGATTCGGTCAGCCACGGTGGGCACACCGAGCAAACGAACCCCACCACCATGCGACTTCGGGATCTCCACACCCTTCACCGGAGGCGGAAAGTAACTCCCCGAAGACAGACGATTCCAGATTCGATAGAGATTACCCTTCAGATCCTTCTCGAAGTCCTCGATGGAGCGCCCGTCCACCCCTGCCGCACCCTTGTTCGCCTTGACCTTCTCGTACGCCTCCTGAACCTCCCACTTCGAGATCTCAAACGGCTTGTCCGATGATTTCAACTGGTCCACCCAGCTCCTCCCGGAGAACTTCCGGTTGACCGAACGAACAATCAGTCACGGATGACCCGGCCCCTCAACCTCGATTCGTCTGTGGCCTGATCGGTCTGACCGGTCCGACGGTTTGCCCTATTTGTCCCGGTGGTCGGTGTGGGGGCCTTCGCGTGACGCTGCGGGTGCGCCGGCTTCCACGGGGCCGGAATCCTGCTGGCCTGCTCCTTCCTGGTCCTTGTCGGGGTGGTGGTCGGCCGTCAGATGCGGGCCGGAAGCTGATGGGCTCGCTGCCAGGCGGCGGTGAACGCGGTGGCCCAGGGCCAGGTCCGGTCGAGGTGGAGGGTGCGTCTGCGGGCGTGGGAGGTGAGGCGGGCGGGCAGGTGGTAGAGCTTCATGCGGATCGTTTCCGCTTCGGCGGCGGCGAGTTCGGGCTCGTCGTGCAGGAGAAGGAGCCGCGTCCAGGCGTCGAGGTCGGCGGCGATCGTGGCGGCCAGCACCCAGGCGGCGTTGATCTGCCAGGACTTCGAGGGCAACAGCCCGAGGCCGACCCGTTTGATCGCTTTGACGCGGTCCTCTACCTCGGCGTGATCCCGGTACAGGGCGTCGATGAACCACACCTGCCCCGAGGCGGGAACCCCGGAAAGCCCTTGGTGGGCGGGGATGTTCGTGGCGACGATCTGGTAGCGCCAGCCGGTGCGTTTCTCGAAGGCGGTCAGCTTCTTCGCATCCCGCCGCGAGGGCTTGACCCGGCGCACGATCAGCCGCATCCCCTCGGGCCAGCCGGTCAGGTCACGGACCCCGGTCAGCTCGGCGACCTGGTAGGAGACCGTCTCGCCGTCGAATCCCTTGATCTCGTGGACCTCGCCGTCCTGCCGCAGTGCGGCCGTCCACACGTTCTCGGGCAGCAGCGCGATGGCCTGCTCGTCCGTGGCGTTGATGGCCCAGCCGGTCACCCAGCGCACCCGGCGCCGGCTGGTGGACAACTGCTGGAGGTGGTCGAGGACATCGTGGCTGAAGGCCGCGCCGTCGATCCGGATCAGCAGCTTCGACCACAGCGGCAGCGGAAGTTGCCGCAGCGCGGCGGCCAGGACCGTCTTGTGGTCGGCGACATCGTTGGGCGGCGCGTTGCCGGGCCGCAGCAGCATCGCGACGCATTCGCGGGTGTTGGCCACCCACGCTCCCAGCGGCATGTGACCGAAGCTGCCCTTGAAGGTGCCCGCCGCGCCCTCCTTGGCGCTGGTGCAGGTGACGATGGTCGCGTCCAGGTCGAGGACGTACCAGCCGGTCAGGGCCCGGCCGCACACCGTAATCCAGGGGAAGCCGCCGGGGCGCAGGGCGAGCAGCGTCCACACCACGCGGCGTATAGCAGCGCGGACGCGCTCGACCCGCGCCGCCACCAGGCCGTCGATCGTCGCCAGAGTGCGGCGCAGGGTGCTGTCCGAGACTGGGCGCGGGAACAGCGGCCGCCATTGGTACTGCAGTCGCTCGGCTTCCAGGATGTTCGTCGCGCCGAGCACGATCGCACAGGCCAGCTGGACCAGCGCCATACCCCGCTCCCGCCAGCCCGGCCCGGCGCCCTTCGGCAGCGCCGCACTCAGTGCGGTGACCAGGCCAGTGCGGTCGGCGACCTTCCGCAGCAACACCACGCCCGCGTGGCCGATCAGGTTCTTGCCGTCGGCCCGCACAGCAAGCCGGTGATCCCATTCGGTAGCCTGCACCTGTCGGGTGCCTCTTCTCTGCGACGGTTTTGATCTAGGCAATCCAGATCATCGCAGGTGGGAGGCACCCTTCTTCTGTCGGGGCATCAGGTCACAGACGTAGCTGAACACATGAGGTCAATGCCGTTGCTTGATGTGCGAACAAGTTCGCTCTGGGGCGGTGACGTGGCGGGCTGGCCCTCGTTGGGTCGGGCATGGGTCACGCGTGGGTGGGATTATCTGATCAGGTGCGGCTGGGGGCGTTGACTCGGTGGGTGACGCCGGAGCTGGTGGACGAGGCGGTCGTCGCGCACGGGAGACGGGACAAGCGGCCGGGTGCGCTGCCGGTCAGGACGATGGTGTACTTCGTGCTGGGGCTGGCCCTGTTCCATCAGGACTCCTATGACGACGTGGCGGAGAACCTGGTCAGCGCGATCCCGGGGATGGGTGGCGCGGTTCCGAACAAGTCGTCGTTCACCCGGGCGCGGCAGCGTCTTGGCCCGCAGGTACTGGAGACGGTGTTTCGCAAGGTCGCGGGTCCGCTGGCTCCGGACGGGCTTGCCGGGTCGTTCTGGCGTGGGATGCGGCTGGCCGCGGTCGACGGGTTCTACCTGGACGCCCCGGACACGGCGGCGAACCGGGCAGCGTTCGGCGGGCAGGTGGCAAAAGACGGCAGTCCGCTGGCGTTCCCGCAGGTCCGGGTGGTCACCTTGACGGAGATCGGCACGCACGCGGTGCTGGACGCGCGGGTCGGCGGCCTCGTCGACAGCGAACAGGACCTGGCCGTGCCTCTCGCTGCCGCCGCGACTGGCATGCTCGTGATCATGGACCGCGGGTTCGTGGGGGTCGGCGTGTGGCGGGCGTTCACCGGCGCGGGCGCCCACGTGCTGATCCGCGCGAAGACGAACAACGCGCGCACCCCGGTCGAACGCCTGCCGGACGGCACCTACTTGGCGGAGATCTCGCAGTGGGTCGGCGGTCGTAAGGTCCACACGGTGACCGTGCGGGTGATCGAGTACCAGGTCAACAGTGGGGAGACGATCCGTCTGCTCACCGACCTCCTCGACCCCGACCAGGCCCCGGCCGCCGAACTCGCGGCCCTTTATCACGAGCGCTGGGAGGCGGAGCTGTCGAACCGCCAACTCAAGACCTTCCAGCGCGGCCCGCAGCAGGTCCTGCGCTCGGCGGAGCCGGCCCTGGTGCACCAGGAGGTCTGGGCCCACCTGACCGTCCACCACTGCCTGTCCCGCATGATCGTGGACATCGCCGGCCAGCATCGCCTCGACCCGGACCGGATCTCCTTCGTCAAAGTCCTCAAAGCCGCCCGCCGCAGCGTCATCCAGCAGGCCGCGAGCACCCCACGCCGACTCGCGAAGTTCCTGGCCACCCTCGCCGCCAAACTCCGCAAACTCGACATCGGACCACGTCGCGACCGCGAGGCCGACCGCCTGGTCAAGCGCTTCAAGCTCAAGTACGCCGACCCTCCGAAGGGCTGGACCCGCCAACCGACCCGCCGCGTCCAGCCGAAGACCATCACCCTCATCCCCAAACTGGTTTAGACATTCAAGCAACGGCATTGCCCGGCCCCTTCGCTCCCCCTTCATTACAAAGGGTTCCTCACTACTACGAGCCGGTCCGCCAGCACACCCCGCGTCGGTACTCAAACCCTCACGGTTCTTCCGCTTGGGCCGCTCCCTCTCGCCACCCGCATGACTCAAGCGGCACTATCAGGGCATGCCTTCTCACGTTCCATGCGAGAGCCGCAGATCAGGCTCACGTCGCCTCCGTGCCGGACACCGCCTGGCCAGTAGACGGGACTCCCGCCAGACTTATCCCGGAGCAACCACAAATCTCCGGTTCTGATGTCACCTGTTTTCTAACGACACTTCAGCAGCGATTCACTTGCGTTCGTCTTCCTGATCCCCACCTGACGGCTCTACCGCCGCCTTTTCCACATCGCTCACCACGACGGTCGTCAACCAACGCAGCATGTGGCGGTTTGGCACCATCCCCCGCAGGACGGAACCGAGGGGCCAAGTCCCTCATCTCTCGCACAGCACCGCATCGCGAAGCTCTCCTACCTGAACTCCCCTCTGCGTTCGTGACACACGTGGTTTAAATCCTCCCCCCGCAGGGCGAATTTGAAGGGCCAAACCTTCATCCTTCGTACAGCATCGCTACAAGAAGAGTTCCTACATGCTTCTTCCTTTCGCGTTCAGGACACAACAAGGCCGGGAAGATGCTGGTGAGTTGGCCGCGAAGCCGGTTGATCCGGCGAGTGCGGTCGGCGGTCAGGTCACTCCGGCGGTTGGTGAGGACCCGCAGCTCGGTGGCGTGCTCGTCGTCCGGTCGCAGGGCCATCAGGTCTCGGCGCATGCGGGCCGGGTCGGCGATGACGGTGGCGTCCTTGGCGTCAGTCTTGCCCATGCCTCGGTAGCCGGCCGAGGCCCGGTTGACCGCCAGGCCGGGTATGTAGACGAGGCGCTGGCCATGGTTGAGCAGCATGCTGATCCATAGTGCGGCCATGCCGTCGGCGACGTCGACAGCCCAGACCACTTCCTCGTCGAGGGCCAGCACGTCGGCGAGCAGGGCCAGCAGCTCCAGCTCGTCGTTCAGCACGCGCCGCGACAGCAGCCGTTCACCTTCGGCGCTCAGCACCACGCAGTGGTGGTGGGTCTTGCCGATATCCGTACCCGCCCATATCTGGGCCACCAGCCTCGATTGTTCTGCGGCGTGACGGCCTCGCCATGGGCGGCTGTCTGCCCGTTATGTCCCGTGCCGTGTCGGGGTGGGCCGTCGCATGACGCTGCGGGGGCGTCGGGTTCCACGGACCCGAGGGTGGTGCGGGTCTTCTCCTTCCTGGTCCTCGTCGGGGTGGTGACCAGCCGTCAGGGGGCGGCCGGGAGTTCGGTGGTGCGCTGCCAGGCGGTGGCGAACGCGGCCGCCCAGGGCCAGGTGCGGTCGAGGTGGAGGGTGCGTCGGCGGGCATGGGCGGTGAGGCGGGCGGGCAGGTGGTACAGCTTCATCCGGATCGTCTCCGGCTCGGCACCGGCCAGCTCCGGCTCGTCATGCAGGAGGAGGAGTCGCATCCAGGCGTCGAGGTCTGCCGCGAGGGCGGCGGCCAGGATCCAGGCGGCGTTGAGCTGCCAGGACTTCGAGGGCAGCAGGGCGAGCCCGACCCGCTTGATTGCTTTCACGCGGTCCTCCACCTCAGCGTGATCGCGATACAAGGCATCGACGAACCACATCTGCCCGGAGGCTGGCACCCCGGAAAGCCCGTGGTGGGCGGGGATGTTGGTGGCGATGATCTGGTAGCGCCAGCCGGTGCGCTTCTCGAAGGCGGTCAGCTTCTTCGCATCCCGGCGCACGATCAGCCGCATCCCCTCGGGCCAGCCGGTCAGGTCGCGCACCCCGGTCAGCTCGGCGACCTGGTAAGACAGCCACTCGCCGTCGGGGCCCTTGATCTCGTGCACCTGGCCGTCCTGCCGCAGCGCGCAAGTCCACACCTGCTCGGGCAGCAGCGCGATCGCCCGCTCGTCCGCGGTGTTGATCGCCCAGCCGGTCACCCAGCGCACGCGGCGCCGGCTGGTGGTCAGCGCCTGCAGGTGCTCGAGGAGGGCGTGGCTGAAGGCCGCACTGTCGATCCGGATCAGCAGCTTCGACCATATGGGCAGCGGTAGCTGGCGCAGAGCTGCGGCCAGGACGCTCTTGTGGTCGGCGACGTCGTTGGCGGCGGCGTTGCCACACCGCAGTAGCATCGCCGCGCACTCGCGGGTATTGGCCACCCACGCCCCCAGCGGATGATGCCCATAGCTGCCTTTGAACGTGCCGGCCGCCCCCTCCTTTCGGCTGCTGCAGGTCACGATGGTCGCGTCGAGATCCAGGACGTACCAGCCGGCCAGCTCCCGCCCGCACACCGAGATCCAGGGAAAGCCCCCGGGGCGCAGGGCGAGCATCGTCCACACCACGCGTCGTATCGCAGCGCGGACGCGCTCAACCCGCGCCGCCACCGGGCCGTCGATCGCCTCCAGGGCGCGGCGCAGGGTGCTGTCTGAGATCGGGCGCGGGAACAATCGCCGCCAGTGGTGCTGGAGTTGTTCGGCCTCCAGGACGTTGGTGGCGCCGAGCATGATCGCGCAGGCGAGCATGACCAGGGCCTCGCCGCGGTCACGCCAGCCCGGCCCGGTTCCCTGGGGCAGGGCTCGGGCCAGGGCCGTGGTCAGTCCGGTCTTGTCAGCGATCTTGCGCAGGAGCACGACGCCGGCGTGCCCCACGAGGTTGCGGTCGTCGGCCCGCACGCCGAGCCGGTGGTCCCAGCGGGTACTCTTCACCTTCCGGGTGCCTCTTCCTCGCGACGTTCTTGATCTAGGCAATCCAGATCATCGCAGGTGAGAGGCACCCTTCTGCTGTCAGGGCGTCAGTTCCACTTCATAGCTGAATACATGAGGCCAGTTCCTCCGGTCGTTCGTTGACGTTCTGTCCTCCCGGACGACCTCGCCGGCGTGGTCCTACTCAGCGATCCGCCCGAAGGCGTTCGCAGCTCCTAATCAGCGGCCGAGTCGTCGTGAGACGCCGGGCGGCCAGGTGGAGGGAACCATCGAGGGCAACCGTCTGGAAGCCATACCCGGAGTCTCTGGATCTCTGGACC
The DNA here is from genome assembly GCF_050936285.1 of Streptomyces sp. CA-106110. Classification (NCBI taxonomy): domain Bacteria; kingdom Bacillati; phylum Actinomycetota; class Actinomycetes; order Kitasatosporales; family Streptomycetaceae; genus Streptomyces; species Streptomyces sp. CA-106110. The sequence goes on from NZ_JBNJNB010000001.1 coordinate 1,310,651, forward strand.
TTACGACTGGCCCGTCCAACCCACGAACAAGGTAGGACCGTCTGGGAGATCCTCAAGACTGAGGGCATCGATCCGGCACCGCAGCCGACCTCGACCCCCTGGCCGGATTCCTGCCTTTCCAGGCATGCGCCCCCCTGGTCATGGACTTCACCCAGACCGCGACCGTGAACGGATACCGTCAGTACATTTTCGCCGCCGTCAAACACGCCACCGCCGCATCCGCGTCCTGGGCACTACCGCACATCCCACCGCTGCCAAGGCACGGTTCCCGGCAGTTTCGCCCCTCAGGCCGCCGAGGTCGCTGAGGTCGCCGAGCCGTCATGCCGTGGCTCGTCGGGCCTGAAGCGGCGCCTCGCTCGATCGGTCGTCGCTGCGACGATCGACCAAGCGAGCATGCATGCACCCTGTCGGGAAGGCCCGTGCGCGCTGCGTCCTTGCCGAGTACCAGCGGTACTACAACGCACACCGACCACACCGGGCCCGCCATCGGCCCCTACCCGAAGTCCAGGAACAACAGCCCCGGTACAGGACCCAACCAGCCACCAGGTCCTACGCACACGCACCCTGAGCGGTCTGATCAACGAGTTTTCGATACGCGGCTTGCCCAACAGCGACGATTTTTTCGAGCCCCTCACGCTCGATTCCTCACCTGTGAGTCTCTTGTGCGTGCGGCGGACCGGCGCCATCCTCGCTACAGAGCATGTCAGGAACACGCCACCCGACAGCGTCTCACGGGCCCCCATCCCGTTGGGCCTTCCGCTTCCCAAGAGGAGGATCAGTGAGAACCAAACGCATCCGACTGCTCGCCGTCGCCGCAGGTCTCATCGCCGCAGCCCTCTCCGGGGCGCCGAGCGCAGACGCGGTCGGCGCCCCTTCCCGCAGTGGGACGCAGCTCGCCCAGGTGAGGGACGCCATAGCGAACACCGCGGTCGACGGAACCGCCTGGTACGTGGACCAGGCCTCCGGACGGGTCGTCGTGACCGCGGACAGTACGGTCTCCGCAACGGAAATCGCTCGCATCAAGAAGGCCGCGGGCGCCAACACGGACCACGCCTTGAAGGTCGAGCGGACCACGGGCGTCTTCCGTCCGCTGCTCTCCGCCGGAAACGCCATCTATGGCGGCCAGTACCGCTGTTCGCTCGGTTTCAACGTGGTCAGCGGCAGCACGTACTACTTCCTCACCGCGGGCCACTGCGGAAAGGTGGCCAAGACCTGGTACACCGACCCGGCGCACAACACGCTGATCGGTCCGACGATCGGCTACAGCTTCCCCGGCAACGACTACGCTCTCGTGCGCTATGACAACGCCTCGCTCAGCCACCCCGGCGGTTACACCGCGGCCAACGCCTACGTGGGCGAGTCCGTCAAACGCACCGGCTCGACCACGGGCACCCATAGCGGCACCGTCACCGCACTGAACGTCACGGTCCACTACCAGGGTGGCGGCACCGTGAGCGGCATGATCCAGACCACGGTGTGCGCCGAACCCGGCGACTCGGGCGGCCCGCTGTACGACGGGACGAAGGCGCTCGGCATCACCTCGGGCGGCAGCGGTGACTGCACGTCCGGCGGCACGACGTTCTACCAGCCCGTACCCGAGGCACTCAGCGCCTACGGCGTCAGCATCTACTAGAACTACCGGGCCAACACAACCGAACGTCCCCACTTGTACGTCAGTTGAAGTCCGCACGGCCGAATGCCGCTCTGGCGCGCATCGGCCGTGCGGTCACCCAACCCATCCTGGGCCACCAGCGTCCCGCCGCCGATTCGGCCAGCGACCGTTCCCACCCGCCCGGCAGACAACCGATCGCGAAATCCGCCACGGCTCCAGCTACCTGCACCCACACCGACGGCGCCATACCCGTTGTGCACGGCGAGCGCTTCCTTGACTGGGCCTGCCAGCAGGCGGGCTTCCGGCTACGCCGCCGTCCGCACCGAGACCACCTCGACAGTCATGGGCATGGCGGCGGAGGCGCCGGCGTCACCACCGCGTTTTCCCACGTCGTGCGCGGAGCGGTCGGCGAGGACTGCGTCGTGCTCTTCGTCGACCCTGTGGGGCTCGTAAAGTCATCGCTGCAGGTGAGCAGCGGTGTACACGGTTGTCGGTGGTGGCTGAGACGCTGTTCCGATGGTCGTGTCGCTGTTGTACCGCGCTGCTCGCACGCTGCTGTCCCTACCGGCTGTCCTGCTGCGCCGAGACACCGCCAGGGAAGCCGAGCTGCTGGTGCTGAGGCATGAAAACTCAATCCTGCGCCGCCAGCTCAAGGGCCCGGTCCACTACGAGTGGGCCGACCGGTTCTGGCTCTCCGCGCTGTCCTCGCTGATACCGCGCCGCCGCTGGGCCGACGACTTCCCCGTCACCCCCGGCACCCTGCCGGCCTGGCACCGCAAGCTGATTGCCATGAAGTGGGACTACTCCGCCCGCCGCGGCCGCACCGGCCGACCCCCGACTGCGGCCGCGCTCAGGAAGCTGGTGCTGCGCTTGGCCGGCGAGAATCCCCAGTGGGGACACCGCAGGATCCAGGGCGAGCTTGCCCGGCTGGGCCATCCGATCGCACCGTCCACGGTCTGGGGGATCTTGAACGCCGCGGGCATCGACCCGGCTCCACGCCGGTCCGGCCCCAGCTGGCGCGAGTTCCTGACCACCCAAGCCCAAGGGATCATCGCAGCCGACTTCTTCCACGTGGACACCATGCTCGGAAAACGCCTATACACCATGGCGTTCCTGGAACACGGCACCCGCAGACTGCACCTCACCGGCGTCACCGCCCACCCCACTCGGGCCCGGGTAACGCACCAGGCCCGCAATCTCGCCGACCAACTCGACACGCGCATGGAGTCCCTGCGCTTCGCGCTGCGCGACCGCGACGCCAAGTACGACCCGTCCTTCGACGCCGTCTTCGAAGCCGAGGACATGGACGTCCTGCTCAGCGCGCCACGGGCGCCACGGATGAACGCGCACTGCGAGCGGGTGATCGGCACTATCCGCCGCGAGGCGCGGAAGCCGAAGGACGACGCGCCACTGGGTCGGCACCATGCCTGGCGCGAGCGGCGCCGCCGTCAGTTCTCCGCGCGGATCTGTGTTGAGCACACCAACGCCGAGTACAAGCAGTGGCCGCCCCTGCAGAGGTTCACCGGACGCCGCGAGACCTACGCCGAGACCCACCTCGCCATCGCCGGGCTGGTCTCCGACCGCTCCGTCCGGCGGGCGACTGGCCGTAAGCCGAGCACCGAACTGGTCCTCGTCCGACCGACCGCCTGCTGATCAGCCACCAGCCGACCCGCCAGGCCAGCCTGCCCCGGTATCAATCACTCCCAAGGCCGTTAGGGCACGGTGTGGCCGGCCAGGCGGAAGAGGCGATACCACTCCTCACGGGTCAACGGGAGCTCCGAGCCCGCCGCCGACTCGGCCACCCGACCTGGGCTGGTGGTCCCGAGTACCACCTGCATGTTCGCCGGATGGCGAGTGATCCACGCGACGGCGATCCCGGTGGGAGTCACATCGTACTTCGCGGCCAACTCGTCTAGGGCGGCGTTCAGCTCCGGATAGTTTTCGAGGTCACCGATGAAGACCCCGTCGAAGAACCCCTTCTGGAACGGCGACCACGCCTGCAGGGTCATTCCCCGGAGGCGTGAGTAGTCGAGGAGGCCGTTGTCGCGGTCGACCGACTGATCGAGACCGGCCATGTTGGCGGCTATTCCCGAGGCGATCACCGGGCAGTGGGTGATACTCAGCTGCACCTGGTTGGCCACCAGCGGTTGGCGCACCGCCGTCTTGAGCAGTTCGATCTGTCCCGGTGTGTGGTTGGAAACGCCGAAGTTCACGACCTTCCCGGCCGAGTGGAGCTCGTCGAAGGCCGCGGCCACCTCCTCCGGCTCCACGAGGGTGTCGGGCCGGTGCAGCAGGAGCACGTCGAGGTACTCGGTACGCAGGGCCGCCAGCGACTCGTCGACGGTGCGCACGATGTGCTCTTTGGAGAAGTCGAAGAAGCCGGGCCGGATGCCGACCTTGCTCTGGATGACTATCGACTCCCGCTCTGCAGCGGAGAGTTTGATCGCCTGCCCGAACCGCGCTTCGCACGCGTGGCGGGAGGGGCCGTAGATGTCTGCGTGGTCGAAGGCGTTGATCCCGGCGTCCCGGGCGCTGCCGTAGAGGGTGCGGATGTCGTCATCGGCGAGTTCGGCGATGCGCATCAGCCCCAGGACGACGTTCGACGCGCGCAGTTCAGTCTGGGGGAAGGAGATCATTTTCATGGGACCATCCTGTCCGAGCGTGCTGATGGAACGCCAGTGACCTGTAGGGTTCCAAATGTCACACACAGCCCCTGAACAGGCGCTTTGCGGCTTCAGGCGATCACGGCGGGCTCGGGCTGGATGGCGTTGGGTATCCTCTAGACCCCAGCATCTCTGGCACGACGTCTCCCCGGTCACGCCCGGCACCCTGCCCTCGATCGATCTTGCTGAACCAGGGGTCGCAGTCCCGGTTTGCCCAGTTCGGACACGTGCACCTCCGGTTGCGCACCGTGTGGATAAAGGCAGTATGGGATCTAGGCGGTCAGTTGAGCGCGCGTATGCGGCACTGATTACTTTCCGTAGCGGCCACTGCGCAGGCGGGGCCGGACGACACCCGTAGTGCCGCAATCCTCGCGATCCATGGTCCCGATTGCCCGGGCATTGGGAGGTACCAGGGATGGCTACCGAGGAGTGCCCCCAAGGTCGCTTGCGGAGGTTCGTCCGCACGGTTCTGGCGCACAGGAACGGCGGCAACGGCGCCCGGCACGACCCGGCACGCGCGCGGGAGGTCTACCAGAGCTCCACCATGGGCGCGCTGATCGACGGCGTCTACGACGGCGACGTGTCGGTGGGAGAACTGCTCGAGCACGGCGACTTCGGGCTGGGCACCTTCAACCAGTTGGACGGCGAGATGCTGGTCCTGGACGGTGTCTGCTACCACCTGCGCGCCGATGGATCCGTGGAGGTCGCCGACAACGGGGACCTCTCGCCGTTCGCGGCCATGACTTGGTTCCGGGCCGACACCAGCCGAGAACTGACCTCGCCCATGACGCGCAGCGAGCTGATGGCGCTCATTGACGGCATGGCCCGCAGCCCCAACCTGATCTACGCGATCCGGATCACCGGGCGCTTCAGCGAGGTCCGCACCCGCACCGTACGGAAGCAGGAACCGCCCTATCCATCCCTCACCGAGGCCGCCGAGGGGCAGGCCGAGACCACCTTCACCGACTTGACGGGCACCTTGGCTGGCTACCGCACCCCTGACTACGAGCAGGGCATCTCGGTGGCCGGCTACCACCTGCACTTCATCGACGACACCCACCAACACGGCGGCCACTGCCTGGACTTCCGCATCGACCACGGCATCATCGCCCTCAGCGAGCGCTCCGAGCTCCATCTGAGCGTCTCTGGTTGGCTTAGCGAGGCTGAGCGTTGCTCAGCCTTGCAGCCAATCGCCTTCGTGCCCTGGTACTGAACGACAGGAGCCGCCAGCCCGCGTGGCACGTCCCTCCGGACGCTGGTCGACCGGGCCGCAAGACCCGACCGAGGAGGGTGCCCGACGTCGCCTGGGCGCCGGGCGTGCGCGTAGCACTCTGCCACAGGTTCACTACGCTTCGCTAATCCAACTGGTGAGCCTTGCCGACGACCGGCCAGTTCCTCAGCTCGGACCTCACCTCCTCCAATCTCGCGGACCGGATCCGCAAAGCAGAGGGCGGCTGAGCATGGCCGGCCGCTGACCTCACTTGCCACCCGGCGGGACGGTCACCCAGGCCCGTCCTCGAGGAGCTGTTTCTCCCCTGTCAAAGAGAGGTTCGCATCGGTATGAGTCTGAAGTGCGTGCGGCCCAGCGCGCGATCGAGGTGCTGTCGGCGTATGGCGTCAGCCATATCTTCGGCGTGCCGGGCGCCAAGATCGACACGATCTACGATGCCCTGGTGGACGGTGGCCCTCAACTGGTGGTCTGCCGCCACGAACAGAACGCCGCCTTCATGGCCGCGGCGATCGGCCGGCTCACCGGCATCCCCGGTGCCATCCTGGTGACTTCCGGACCCGGTACGTCCAACAGCGCGACCGGCCTGCTCACCGCGAACATCGAACAGGATCCGGTGGTCGCGATGTGTGGTGCGGTGCCCCGCGCCGACCGGCTCAAGCGCAGCCACCAGTCCATGGACGCCACCGCGGCGCTCAAGCTCTTCACCAAGTACACCGGCGAGGTCAACGACGCCGACAACGTCCCGGAGGCGATCGCCAACGCCCTGCGCGCCGCCGTCACCGAGCCCCGTGGGGCGGCCGCCGTGGTGCTGCCCACCGATGTGCTGACCGCGACCACCAGCGCAAGCCTCGTCAACGCGGTTCCCGCCCCCGTCCAAGGACCGGCGCCGGCCGACCGTATCGAGCACGCGGCCCGTCTGATCCGCGATGCCAAGCGCCCGGTGATTCTCGTCGGGCTCAGGGGCGCCGGCCCCGAGGCGTGCGCCGAGTTGCGTGCCCTTCTCGAGACCACCGATCTGCCGGTGGTGGAGACCTTCCAGGCGGCCGGTGTGGTCTCACGGAAGCTGCAGGACCACTACTACGGTCGCATCGGCCTGTTCCGCAACCAGCCCGGCGACATCGTCATCTCCCACGCCGACGTCCTGGTCACCGTCGGCTACGACGCCGTCGAGTACGACCCGAAGCTGTGGAACACCGACCCGTCCCGCACGGTCGTGCACATCGACGCCATCCCCGCGGACATCGACAACAACTACCAGCCCGCAGTCGAGTTGCGCGGTGATGTGGTCTCGACTCTCCGGGCCCTGACCGCGCACCTGTCCGGGCTGCGCCTGGATGCCGAAGTGCTCGCGGAACTCGCCGAGCAGCGCCGTGCCCTGAAGGAGGCGGACGACTCGGCACGCTCGGCCAACCACTCGGAGGCCGGGCTCAACCCGGTGTCCGTCCTGCTCATGCTCCGCGACAAGATCGACGACGATGCCACGGTCACCTGCGACGTCGGCTCGCACTACATCTATATGGCCCGGCACTTCCGCGCATACGAGCCTCGGCACCTGCTGTTCTCGAACGGTCAGCAGACGCTGGGCGTGGCCATGCCCTGGGCCATGGCGGCCTGCATGGTGCGCCCCGGCAAGCAGATCGTCTCCGTGTCCGGCGACGGGGGCTTCCTGTTCAGCGCCCAGGAATTGGAGACCGCGACCCGTCTGGGCCTGTACTTCACCCATGTGATCCTGCGGGACAACACCTACGACATGGTCGGCTTCCAGGAGAAGCTCAGGTACGGGCGGACCTCGGGCGTCCAGCTCGGCGACTACGACATCGCCCACTACGCCGCGGCTTTCGGCGTCAACGGCTACCGGGTCCAGACCGAGGAGCAGTTCGCCAAGATCCTCGACGAGGCCCTGTCGCGCGAGGCGCGCGTCCAGCCCGGCGTCACCATCATCGATGTCCCTGTCGACTACTCCCGTAATACCGAGCTGTTCGCCCAACTCCACGAAGGCGTCCTTGAGTAGCAGGTTCAGGACGGCCGCCGCGCACGCCTGCACGGCGGCAACGACAGGTCGCTCGGCTTGGCGGCGGACGGCTTCACCTGCGGCGTCGGCAGGTCCTAGGCGTGTGATCCGGTTATCGAGGGAGGCCTTCGACCCGCAGGACACGGCCGTCACCGTCAAGGCGAACACCGAGGACGCGCTCGCTGCCGCGCTCGACACGGCGAAGAACCACCGCGACCGGCTTGTGTTCGTGGAAGCTTTCATGGAGCGTCTGGACGCCCCGGAGTCTCTCGTCAAGCTGGGCACGGTGTTCGCCACCGCCGACTACCACCACGCGCCGGTCTCCTGACCGCGGACCGGCCTGCGGCTTCGGTCCGGGTGCCGCGGGACCCGGTCGGGGCGGTGGGAGTTCCTCGCCTGGGGCGACCCATGACGGCCGCGTCCATCCGGTGCTCGTCGGGGGTGGTACGCCGTACCGTTGCCCGGACGCGGTCGGCCGGCAGAGCGGTGGCGTGTTTCCGGAGCCGACGGGCATGACCAGGAGGTCGTCCTCCGGCATCGACACCTCGGTCCTCCCGCCGCCGAGTACGGCGGCGGCACCTGCCCGGACCCGTTCGGCGAGCAGAGCCGAGCGCCGTGTCGCGACCATCGGTGCGGTGACCGGCGCTCTGTACGCGGCGACGAGGTTCTGTTCCGGTTCGCACAGCCCGGCACCATGGCCTGTCCGGCACCGATCAGGAACCCACTGTTGATCATCCGGCTACGCCGGCCGGGATCCGTTTGCGGGCCGTCGTCCGGGGCGGCGGCGGCACCAGTCGTCCGGTCGGGTGCGCGTAAGAGACCGGACTCGTTCGACAGGGCGCAACCATCGCTTCTCCGCCCCGGCACAGCCCGGACCCAGCCTAGGTGTCGTTCGTGAACCGTTCCGGCGGCACCAATGCGGGCCGTTTTGAGGAGAAGCCAAACGATGTTTCTTGTGAACCGGCGCAATCTCGGCGTATTCGCCCTCGGTGCCGCCTCCGTTCTCGCCCTGGCCGGTTGCGGCTCGAGTGCTGCTTCGAAGTCTTCCACGTCGGAGGGAAAGGGCGGCGACACTCTCGTGATGGCTGCCGTTCCCGCTGAGAACTCCACCGACCTCAAGGCCTCGTACGGCGCTGTCATCAAGCTCCTGGAGAAGGAGACCGGCAAGAAGATCATTTTCCAGACCGCCACGAACTACGCGGCGGTCATCGAAGGACAGCGTTCCGGAAAGATTCAGATCGCCGGGTACGGGCCGTTCTCCTATGTTCAGGCGAAGAGCTCCGGTGTGAAGACCACTCCGGTCGCCGCCGGTGTCGAGACGAAGGGTGCGCAGCCCGGCTACAAGTCCTACGGCATCGTCAAGACGGGCTCGCCGATCAAGGACCTCAAGGGCTTCGCGGGCAAGAAGGTGTGCTTCGTCGACCCCAACTCCACCTCCGGCTACCTCTACCCGCGTGCCGGGCTCATGGAGGCCGGGGTGGACGTGAAGAAGGGCATCACCCCCGTGATGGCCGGCGGTCACGACGCCTCCGTGCTCGCGGTGAAGAGCGGTCAGTGCGAGGCCGGATTCGCCTACGACACCATGGTCGACAAGCAGCTCGTCGAGAAGGGCCAGATCAAGGAGGGCGAGATCACCACGGTGTGGAAGTCCCCGGTGATCCCCGGCTCCCCGGTGGCGGTCAGCGACGATCTCGACGCCGACCTCAAGCAGAAGATCGCCACCGCCTTCCAGACCATGGCCAATGTCGACTACCTCAAGGCCCACGGCTTCTGCTCCGGCAGCGCCAAGTGCGAGGTCGACGACGCCGGCGACTGGGGCTTCGTGAAGGTGGACGACTCCGACTACGACGGTGTCCGCAACGTCTGCGATGTCACCAAGGACGAGCAGTGCGTGAAGTCCTGACCCTCGCGGCCGGATAGCACGGAAGGCTCTTTTGCCCGGATAACGCGGGCAATGCCGGCAACCGGGATGGCAAAGCTCCCGGTTGCCGGCAATTCCGGTTGTGCTTACGGAAGTTCAGTTCATTTTCCCCCACGGCAGTGCAGTTCACGGAAGAATCGGAGCGATCCTTGGCCGCGGAACAACTCATCGAACCCGTAGTGCGATTCGAGGGCGTCAGCAAGCAGTTCGATGCCGATGTGCTCGCGCTCGACGACGTCTCGCTGAGCGTTGGGGCCGGGGAGATGGTCGTGCTGCTCGGGCTCTCCGGGTCAGGCAAGTCGACCCTGCTGCGGCACGTCGACGGACTGCAGCGGGCCACCACCGGCACGGTCACCGTCCTCGGCACGGATGTGGGCCGCGCCCGCGGGGCCGCACTGCGCCGGCTCCGCCGTCGTATCGGCTTCGTCTTCCAGCAGTTCCACCTCGTCGGCAGCCTCACGGTGCTGGAGAACGTGTGCACCGGCGCGCTCGGCCGGCTGCGCGGCCCGCGCCTCGGCCTGCTCAGCTATCCGCAGTCGGTACGACGTGAGGCGCTGCGCCACCTGGAGCGGGTCGGCCTGCTCGACCAGGCGTTCCAGCGGGCGGACACCCTCTCCGGTGGTCAGCAGCAGCGTGTGGCCGTGGCCCGGGCGCTGATGCAGCGGCCGGAGATCCTGCTCGCCGACGAGCCCGTCGCCTCGCTCGACCCGGAGTCCTCGGCGCAGATCATGCGGCTCATCAAGGAGATCGGCGAGGAGGAGCGGCTCACCGTGCTGTGCAGCCTGCACCAGGTCGACCTGGCCCTCTCCTGGGGCCACCGGATCATCGGCCTGCGGGGAGGCCGGGTCCTGATGGACAGTCCGGTGTCCGATCTGACACGGGACGACGTGATGTCCGTGTACGCGCGTCTGGGCGTCGCGACCCCGGCCGTGCTCACCGCAAAGGCCGGCTGAGCCCATGACCGTCTCGACCGCTGCTGCCCCCACGCCGCCCTCCCCCGCCCCGCCGACGGGGCCGAACGCCGCGCCCCGGACCCTGCCCCGACCCCGCGCGGCCGGTGCGGCGGCGCTGCTCGTGATGGCCGCGCTGGCCGGTTTCGCCTGCTGGGCCTTCGCCGACCTCCGCATCAACGCCGCCACGCTGGTGGACAGTGCCTCGAACGCGGTGGACTTCACCGGGCGGATGTTCCCGCTCGACTTCCCGTCCGCCGGCGAGGTGCTGCGGCTGTGCGGGCAGACCATGGCCGTCGTGGTGTCCGCGACATTGCTGTCGGTGGTGCTCAGCGTCCCGGTGGCGGTGCTGGCCGCCGGCAACACCACCCCCCACGCGAGCGCACGGTTCGGCGCTCGCGGTGTCATCGTGCTGGCCAGGGCCGTACCGGACGTCGTACTGGCGATCGTCTTCTTCCGCATCTTCGGACTCGGCGCACTGTCCGGTGTGCTGGCCATGGGCCTGCACTCGGTCGGCATGGTCGGCAAGATGTACGCGGACGCCATCGAGCAGATCGACGAGGGACCCCGCACCTCCATCCGGGCCACCGGCGCCGGCCGCCTCCAGCAGCTGGTCTCCGGCGTACTGCCGCAGGTGCTCCCCTCCCTGGTGGCCAACGCCCTGCACCGGCTGGACATCAACCTCCGGATCTCGGTGGTCCTCGGCTTCGTCGGCGTGAACGGCCTCGGCTACGAGATCGCGGGGGCCCTCAACGCCCTGAACTACCGGCGGGGCATGGCGCTCGCGCTGGTGGTGCTCCTGCTCTGCGTGCTGGTGGAACTGCTCTCCGCGGCGATCCGCCGGGCCCTGCTGCGGAACGCCGGCGCGGGTGGACGGGCGCGCGGCAAGGGCACGATGTCCCGGGCTTCCGCTGCCGGCCTGCCGCCTCTGGCCGCGGTGACCCCGGCGCACCACAAACGTGCGTCGGACGCCGGGGACGCACCGCACTTGGGCCGTACCACTGCCGCCCAGCCCCGTATCAGTCCGCCGTGGAACACCCGCCGCGTCCGCCGCACCGTCTACGCAGCCGTGACGGTCTTCGCGCTCGCCGCCTCCGTGTGGGGTGCCGGTATCGCACCGGGCCAGTTCTTCGGTGCGCTCGGCAACGTCGGTCCCACGCTGGCGCTGTTCTGGCCGCCGAGCGCCGGCGGCATCCTGCCGGACCTGCTGTCCGACCTCTTCGACACCGCGAAGATCGCCTTTGCGGCGACCTTGATCGGCGCGGTGCTGGCCCTGCCCATCGGCGCGCTGGCCGCCCGCAATGTCGCGCCCTCGCGCGCGACGGCCGCCGTGTTCCGGGTCGTGGTGGTACTGGTCCGCGGAATTCCCGAGCTCGTCCTCGCCATCGTCTTCGTGGTGATCACCGGCCTCGGCGCGGTGGCCGGCGCGCTGGCCCTGGGCGTCGGCGCGGTCGGGCTGCTCGGCAAGCTCGTCGCCGACTCGCTGGAGGAAGTGGACCCAGGGGTGGAGGCGGCGGTGCGCGCCACCGGCGCGGGACGCTGGCAGGTCTTCTGCTCGGCGACGCTGCCGCAGGCCGCGCCGGCGTTCGTCGGGCACGTCCTCTACCAGCTCGACGTCAACATCCGCTCCGCGACACTGCTGGGCATCGTCGGCGCGGGCGGTATCGGCTTCGATCTGCTCAACGCCTCGCGGGTGCTGGACTTCGGGGTGGTCACCACCGTGCTGCTGATGGTGTTCGCGACCGTGCTCGTCGTGGAGCTGCTCGCGGTGTGGCTGCGCCGGATCGTCCGCTGACCGCCGGATGATGGCCGGACCCCGCCGCCTCGGCACGGGGTCCTCCGCCATGGATTCCAAGGGAGAAGTCCGGTCCGAACCGCGAAACAACTGTCCCGGCTGTTCACATTCCCGGTCGGACTCGTTGGTTGTCCGCAGGTTGTTCGGACAAGTCCGCCGAGCACAGTTCCTTGTGTGAGTGCGACCAGGTATCTGGAGATCGCGGAGCAGTTGTCCGCCGAGCTGGCCGAGTGCCCCCGCGGCACACGAGTGGCCAGCGAGGCCGAGATCGCCCGACGGTTCGGCGTTGGCCGGGCCGCAGCACGGGCGGCCGTACAGGAATTGGAGCGCCGGTTCGTCGTCCGCCGGACCCAGGGGTCCGGCACGTTCGTCAACCGGCGCATCGACTACGTCATCTCGCGAAGTGTCCCACCGTCGTGGTCCGCCACGATCTCGGCGGCGGGCGCCACACCTCGCGCCCTGGTCAAGTCGGTCCGCAGGATTCCCCTGCCCGCCGACCTGGCGGACAGGTTCGAGCGGCCGGCCGGCTCGCCGGTGCACGAGGTGGTGCGCGAGTTCTACATCGACGACCTCCTCGCCTCCTGGGTCCATGAGTGGATCCCGGTGGACGAGGTGCCCGACCTGGATCTGGCGCTGCACGCCGTCGACTCCGTCGACCTCGTGCTCCGCCAGATGGTGCGGGTGCGGCCGATGCGGGCCTGGTGCCGGGTCAGCATCGATGTCCCGTCGGCCGAGGTACTGCGGGCCCTGCGCATGGAGAGCAGCCAGCCCGCCTGGCTGGTGGAGAGCGTCAGCCGGGACGAAGTACTCGGCAACGTCCTGATGTGCAGCCGCACCTGGACGCGTGCCGACGCCGTCCGTGTCGTCGTCGAACTCGACGAACCGGCCGTCGGTGACGAACCCGCCGGCGGGCCCGCGGCCGCCCCCGTCAGCAGGCCGGCCGCCGGCGCCGGGAGCGGGCCCACGGCCCGCGCCCAGCCCGTCACGGCGCGGAGGACTTCCCCGCAGAGATCGTCCACACCGCAGAGAACTGCAACATCGCAGAAAGTTGTCACACCACAATGAACCGGGAGAAGTGGTGACAAACGTACTGAGCAGGGAGCATCGTTGCGCCCTGCTGGCCGAGGCCGAGAGGGCCGAACTGATCGAACTGGCCGACGCCTGCATCGCGGACGGCGGGCAGGTACGGGTGCTGGTGGGGCCCGAGGTCGGCTGTGTGACCGCGCAGGTCCGCGAACCGGTCCTGGCGCAGCGGTTCCTGCTCGGTGACGTGCTGGCCTGCCGCGCCGAGGTGGAGCTCGCCGGCCACCGCGGCTGGGCCATGCGCCTCGGGGACGACCGCCTGGCCGTGCTGGCCGCCGCGGTGCTCGACGCCGAGGCGCAGTCCGGCGGCCGCCGGGCCGCCGACATCGACCTGCTGTGCGAGCGGGTCGCGAGCCGCCGGGAGCGGCGGGAGAGCCAGGAGTGGGCGGAACTCGCCCCCACCGTCGTGGAGTTCGAGGAGCTGACGTGAGCGCTGTCGAGACAGTGCCGGCGCCCGGCGGCGGGGCGCCCGCCACGGACGATTCCGGGACCGCGGAGCTGGTGGCCGCGGCCAAGCTGCGCCCCGCCCAGGCGCAAGGCGTCTTCCGCGCCGTGCTCGACGCCCTGGCGCAGCCGGGCACGGTGACCCGGTTCCCCGCGGGCGTCCCCGGTACGGTGCCGCCCGCGCTGCTGCCGGTCCTCGCGCTCGCGGACCTCGGCACCGGTGTGTGCGTCCTGGAAGAGGACGGCTCGCGGCGCTGGTCCGACGTCGTCGGCGTGGCCACCAACGCGCCCGCGGTGCCGCTGGAGCAGGCTCGGCTCGCCGCCGCCGTACGGCCCGTCGCGGCTGAGGAGATCCTGCGGCTGGCACGGGGCACCGCCGACGCGCCGGAGGACGGCGCCGTGCTGTGCCTGCCGGTGACCGCGCTGGAGGGCGGGCCGTCGACCTGGCGGCTGTCCGGGCCCGGCGTGCCGGGTGAACGGGACGTCGCTCCGCTGGGCTTGCCGGAAGGGTTCGTGGCGGCGCGCGCCGAGATCGTCGGCGGTTTCCCCGCCGGGGCCGATCTGCTGCTCGCCACTCCCGACGGACGCGTCATGGGCCTGCCGCGCAGCACGACCGTCACGAGCGCGCCCGGTGCCGTGGCCGAGGAGGAAAACTGATGGGGTACTCGGGAGCACGCGGAGGACTCGAGGCGATTCTCGCCGCCGAGGACCTGGTCCGCCGCAAGCGGGACCACGCGCCCGCGCCGTGGGCGTCGACCGAGCAGATCACCGCCCGTTTCCGGCTGGCCGTCGACCGGGTGATGGGCGAGGCCGGACTGTACGACGAGCCGACCGCGGCCGACGCCTTCCGGCAGGCCGAGGGGGACACCCTGGAGGCCTCGCACCTGCTGCGCGCGCAGCGGTCCACCCTGCCGCGGCTGGCGGTCAGCGAACCCGTCGACCCGGGCGAGATGACCGTGCTGCGCCGCATCGTGCCCGCGTTCCGCGAGCCGGACGGCCCGCAGTTGCTCGGCCGTACCTCCGACTACACCGGCCGGCTGCTGGAGCGGCCCGACGGGCCGCCGGAGTCCTTGTCCCAGGACCCGGACACCACAGATCACGCGGAACGTGGGGAGCGGACCGAGGAGCAGCGCAGTCCGCGCCGGTTCCTGGACCTGCTGCGGAAGATGGAACTGGTCGCCGAGGGGCGTACCGCGGACGACCCGGAGCCGCACGACATCACCCGCAAGCCCGCCCGGCCGCCCGCCGACCGCTCCGCCGTCCTGGCCGCCATGGCCCGCGCCGAATCCGGTGCGCTGGTGGCGCTGTGGTACCGCTCGGTCCTCGGCCCGGACGGTGATGTGCACGAGATCACCCTGGGCGAGCTGCGGCACGGCCGGCTGCCGCTGCGCGTCCGCCACCCGCACACCGGAAACCCCGTCACCGTCGGCGAGTTCCGGGTCACCGAGGCCGAGGCCATCGAGGACCTGGACGGCGCGGACGAGGACCGTACCCGCTTCGACATCGGGTACGGCCTGTGCTTCGGGCACAACGAGCGCAAGGCGATCGCCATGGCCAACCTGGACATCGCCAACCGCCGCTTCGGTCGCAGCGGGCCGCTGGAGCAGCTGCTGCTGCTCACCGTCGACGGCCTCGACTCGGGCGGCTTCCTGGAGCACCTGAAGCTCCCCCACTACGTCACCTTCCGCTCGATGGTCGAGCGCAAGCAAGCCATGCGGGCCGCCGCCGAGGCGGGCGAGGACCCGCCGGCACGGGCCGCCGAGCCCGCCGGAAAGGACTGCCGATGAGCACGACTCAGGAGATCCCGCAGCTGTCGCCCGTCGGCGCGCTCGTGGCCGAGGCGGCCGCGGGCAGCCCGCCCGCCGGGATCCTCGACGAGGACGCCAAGCGGGAGATCCGCCGGTCCGCGCTCGCCGCCGTCTGCGTGCCCGGATACCAAGTCCCGTTCGGCTCCCGGGAGATGCCAGTGGCACGCGGCTGGGGCTCGGGCGGACTGCAGGTCACCCTGGCGATGATCGGCACCGACGACACGGTGAAGGTGATCGACCAGGGCGACGACGCCGGCGTCAACGCCACCAACCTGCGCCGGATGATCGCGCAGACCACCGGGTGCGGCGAGTCCGCCGACACCCGGGAGGCCACGGTCGTGCAGACCCGCCACCGCATCCCCGAGGAGGCGCTGGGCGCCCACCATGTGGTGGTCTACCAGGTGCCGGTGCCCGAACCCCTACGCGGCGTGCAGAAGTCGGTGGCCGAATGCGCGCGGATGCACGCCGAGGGCGACTACTCCGCGATGTGGGTCAGCCTCTACGAGGACATCGTCCGCAACGGCATGATCACCGCGAGCACCGGCTACCCGGTGCTGGTCCGCGGCCGCTACGTGATGGCGACCAGCCCCATCCCGCGCTGGGACGTGCCCCGGCTGCACCAGGCCGAGCACCTCAACCTCTTCGGCGCCGGTCGTGAGAAGCGCATCTACGCGGTGCCCCCGCACACCGACG
Organism: Streptomyces sp. CA-106110; assembly: GCF_050936285.1. Taxonomy (NCBI): domain Bacteria; kingdom Bacillati; phylum Actinomycetota; class Actinomycetes; order Kitasatosporales; family Streptomycetaceae; genus Streptomyces; species Streptomyces sp. CA-106110. The sequence continues at coordinate 1,326,862 of NZ_JBNJNB010000001.1, forward strand.
TCCGGCCCCTCACCTTCGACGACGTGCCGTTCGAGGTCGAGCACGAACCGGGGGCGCGCTGCAAGTTCTGCGGCAGCGACGACGTCTACCTGGTCAACGCCGGCACGGAAGGCGCCTTCGCCTGCAGCGACACCGAGTGGTGCGCTCGCGTCCAGGCGGGGGACGCCGACACCGCCGCCCACCGCGACCGCGCACCGCTGGCCCTGCTGCCCGATCCGCAGGCCCGCGCCGGGCGTCGTAGCAAGCCCGTGGCTCCTGCCGCGGCGGCGGACGCCGCACCCGCGCCCGCCCGCAGGACCTCGGCCGACGGCCCCGAGTGGGCCCTGCGCGTCGACGGCATCGGCAAGGTGCACGGCGCGGGCGGAGCATCGGCCGTGCCCGGCACGGGTCCCGAGCACGGCACCGCGATCAGCCCGTCCACCGGCGCCGTCGTGGCCGCCTGGGACGTCTCGTTCGACATCGCCCCGGGCGAAGCGCTCGGTCTCATCGGCGAGTCCGGCTCCGGCAAGTCCACCGTGCTGCGCTGTGTGATCGGCGACGAGCCGGCCACCGCCGGCCGGGTCCGCCTGGCCACGGTCGACGGCGGCGCCTCCGACGTGCTCGACCTGCCCGCGGCCGTCCGCAGGCGGCTGCGGATCGACTCGATGGCCGTGGTCTACCAGGACCCCGCCGCCGGACTCGACCTGCGCGTCTCCGCCGGCGGCAACATCGCCGAGCGGCTGACCGCGGCGGGCTGGCGCGGCTACCACGCCATCCGGCGCCGCGCGGCGGAGCTGCTGGACCGGGTCGAGGTACCGCTGTCCCGTATGGACGACCCCGTGCACACCTTCTCCGGCGGCATGCGGCAGCGCGTGCAGATCGCCAAGGCCCTGGCCACCGAGCCGCCCGTGCTGCTGCTCGACGAACCCACCACCGGTCTCGACGCCTCCGTCGCCGCCGGAGTGCTCGACCTGCTGCGGAGCCTGCTCGCCGAGCGGGACGTCGCCGCCGTGGTCGTCAGCCACGACTTCTCCGTCATCGAGGCACTGACCGACCGCACGCTGGTCATGCAGACGGGCCGCGTCGTCGAACAGGGCCTGACCGACCAGCTCTTCCACGATCCCCACCACCCGTACACCCAGCGGCTCGTGGCCGCCGCCCGGAGGTGAGCCCGGTGAACACCGCCGACACCCACTCCGTATCCGAGACCCAGGACGCCGTCCTCTCCGTACGCGACCTGTACAAGTCCTTCACCCTGCACAGCATCGACGGCCGTACCGTCCCGTCGCTGCGCGGTGTCGACCTCGACGTGCACACCGGTGAGCACGTCGCCCTCGCGGGCCCCAGCGGCGCCGGCAAGTCCTCCCTGCTGCGCTGCGTGTACCGCACGTACCTGCCGGACTCCGGTTCCGTACGGCTGCGGGCAGCCGCCGGGCCGGTCGAACTGACCACGCTGCCCGACCGGGAGATGGCCCGGCTGCGCGGCCGGGAGTTCGGCTACGTCTCGCAGTTCCTCGCCGCCCCGCCGCGCACCGGCCCGCTGGAGGTGGTCGCCGCGACCGCCCGGCGGCGCGGGCTCGACCGGGCCGAGGCGCGGGATGTCGCGGCCGCCGCGCTGCACCGGCTGAACCTCGACGAGGCGCTGTGGGACGTCGATTGCGGTGTCCTCTCCGGCGGTGAGCGCCAGCGGGTGAACCTCGCCGCGGGAACGGTGCAACCTCCGCGGCTGCTGTTGCTCGACGAGCCGGTCTCCGCGCTGGACCCGGCCAACCGGGAGGCCGCGCTCGAGCTGATCGACTCACTGGCGGGGCAGGGCGTCGCCGTCCTCGCCGTCTTCCACGACATGGACGCCATCCGGCAGTTGGCGACCCGCGTGGTGTTCGTCAGGGACGGCCGGATCGCCCGGCAGGGCACGCCGGCGCAGATGCTGGAGGAGGCGGCATGACCACAAGCGTGGTGAACACGGGACCGGCCGAGGCACCGGCCCAGGGCTGGACGCTGGGCGGCCCGCCCCGCGACTACGTCCTCGGGCACGTACGGGCGGTGCTGCCGGACCGGGTGCTCGACGATGCGCTGATCGCGGTCCGGGACGGCCGGATCGCGGCGGTCGAACCGCACCCGGGCGGTGTGGAGGCCGACGTCGACGGCCAGGGCATGCTCTGTCTGCCCGGCCTCGTGGACGTGCACAGCGACGGACTGGAGAAGGAGCTGCTGCCGCGGCCCGGAGCCGAACTGCCCATGGAGTTCGCGCTGCTGTCCTTCGAGGGCAAGCTGCGCGCGGCCGGTGTCACGACGGCGTTCCACGGCGCGGCGTTCGAGGAGAGCGGCGGGCGCGGTATGCGCCGCACCCTGGAGAACGCGCGCCGCATCTGTGCGGCCATCGAGGGCCGGGGCGGCGACGGTCTGGTGGACCACCGCGTCCTGCACCGGCTGGACGTCCGCTGCCCGGAGGGCCTGGCCGGGCTGCGGGAGCGGCTGGAGGAGATCCAGGGTGCTGCCCGCGGGCCGGTCCTGGTGTCGCACGAGGACCACACCCCCGGCCAGGGCCAGTACGCGGACCGCGCCTACTACGAACGCTATCTGGTCGGCACCCGCGGGGTCAGCGAGGACGAGGCCCGCGCCTACGTCGACCGGCTGATCGTGGACCGGGACGGCCGGCTCGACGTCCGCGAGGAGGCGCTGGGCTGGCTCGGCGAACAGGCCCGCGCGGGCCGGATCCGGCTGCTCGGCCATGACCCCAGCTCGCCGCAGGAGATCGAGGAGTTGTGCGAACGGGGCGGCACGGTCGCGGAGTTCCCCACCACGGCGGCGGCCGCGAAGGCCGCACGCGAGCACGGTATGCCGGTCGTGATGGGCGCGCCCAACGTTCTGCGCGGCCACTCGCACAACGGCAACGCCTCCGGTCGCGAGCTGGTCGGCCGCGGTCTGGTCACCGCCCTCGCCTCGGACTACCTGCCGTCGGGGCTGCTCGGGGCCGCGCTGCTGCTCGCCGAGGAGGGCGTGGCGCCGCTGCCCGAGGCGGTCGGTCTGGTCACCGGCGGTGCCGCGGACGTGGCCGGCCTGCGGGACCGCGGCCGGCTGGAGCTGGGCCTGCGGGCCGACCTGGTGCTGGCCGAGCCGGGCCGTCCCTGGCCCGTCGTCGCTGCCGTGCTGCGCGCCGCTTCGGAAGGTGAGGCGGCATGAGCGGCCGGATCCCCTGGGCGGTGCCCGAACCGCAGCTGCCCTCCGGCGTCCATCCGGCGCTGGCCGCGGCGACCCAGGCCGCCGTGGACGCCTTCCGCGCCGCGCGCGAAACGTACGACCGGGCCCAGCTGGCCGAGAAGGTGCAGATGGGCGCGGACGGCACGCCGACGATGCGGCTGGACATCCTGGTGGACACCGCGATCGCCGAGGTCGTGGACGCCCACCGGATCAATCTGCTCAGCGAGGAGCTGGGCCACATCGACAACGGCTCCGCCGTCACGCTGGTCACCGACCCGGTGGACGGCACGGCGAACGCCGCCTCGGGTGTCCCGCTGTCCGCCTTCGCGGGCGTCATAGCGGTGGACGGCGTGCCGACCGAGGCGCTGACCTGCTGGCTGGACACCGGGCGCTGCTGGCACACGGTGACGGGGCAGCCGTCGGCGTACCGCACGAGCGGCCGTACGGAGCTGGACGGCGCGGCGGTGAGTCTGCTGCGGCCGCAGCAGCACATCGCCGACGCATGGTGGCGGGTGGCGACGCGCGCCTCCAGGATCCGCATCTTGTCGACGAGTTGCCTGGAAGCGGTGCTGGTGGCCGAGGGGTCGACGGACGCGTTCGCCGACGCGGGCTCCGACACGCACCGGATCGTGGACCTGGCGGCCGCGATGGTGACCGTGCCCGCGGCGGGCGGAGCGGTGATCGATGTGCACGGACGCCCGCTGGAGATCGACCCCGACCTCAACCGCCGCTGGTCGGGCGTGGTCGCGGCGACCCCGCGCCTCGCAGAGGAACTGGCGGAGACCATCCGCGGAACGGAGCAGCGATGACCACGCCTACCCCGCTCACGGGCGAGGAACTGACCGCACTCGTCGAGGGCCTCGCGGGCCTCCCGTACGGCGGGGAGGCCGTCGACCAGCGCACGCACGCGCTGCAGACGGCGTGGCTGGCGTCGGAGGCGGGCGCGGACGACGAGTTGGTGGTGGCCGCGGCGCTGCACGACATCGGCCGCGCCCGGCCGGTCCGAGCCGAACACCCAGGTCTGCCGCACGAGTTGGCGGGCGCCGAGTTCGCCAGGAGCCGGCTGGGCGAACGCGCGGCCTGGGTCATCGCCCAGCACGTACCGGCCAAGCGCTATCTGGTGGCGACCGACCCGGCCTATCACGCCCTGCTCAGCCCGGCGTCGATCGCGTCCCTGAAGGTCCAGGGCGGCCCGATGGACGAGCACGAGGTGGCGGAGTTCGCGGCGCATCCGCTGGCCGCGGACGCGGTGGCGCTGCGGCGCTGGGACGACGCGGCGAAGGACCCGGACGCCCCGGTGCTGTCGATGCCGGCCCTGCTGGAGGCCCACGCCCGCTGCATCGCCGCGCAGCAGGCCTGACGGCCGGACGCACAGGCCGACTCGGCGGTCGCACCGCGCGATCGCCCTGACGGCCTCCGCTCCAGCCGGCCGGAGGTGTTCCTCCTCTGTGGCCGGCTGGGGCGGGGCCCCAGCGAGAAGTGGTGGGCAGTCCCCTGTCCTTGTGCCGTTCTGTCCTCGACCTACTGAGAGGTCACGAAACGGCCGGTGATGGCCAACGCGGCGGCCATGATGCTCAGTTGCGGGTTGACCTCCGGACAGCTCGGCAGTACGGAGCCGTCGGCGATCAGTACGCCGTGCACGCCCCGCAGGCGGCCCTCCGGGTCGGCCGGTGAGCGCTCGGGGTCGGCGCCGGCAGCCGCCGTTCCCGTGGGGTGGAACGCGGAGACGTGGAGGCGGTGCGCGCTCACCGTGTCGAGCAGGGATTCCAGTTGGGCAGGGGTGCGGGCCCGCGGGGCCTGCGGGACGCCCGTCAGTACCTCTTCGGCGCCCGCCGCGAACAGCAGGCGCCCCATGGCCCGTTGGGCGCGCAGCAGACGGCCGGCGTCCCGCTTCGCCAGGTCGTAGCGCAGCAGCGTGCGGTCGCGGCCGAGGACACGGCCCGAGGGGCGGTCGGCGATCATGGCGCCGAGGGTCGCCAGCCGATCCGTCTGCTCGAGTTCGCGCCGCAGTTCGCGTCCCACACCCGGCAGTACGAACGAACTCATGCCCGGCGGGGCGGCGGTGGCCTCGATCAGGATGCCCTCGGCGCGCAGGTGCTCCACTCCGACGCTCTGCAGGACGCCCTTCCAGCCCGTGACCGGGCGACTGAACCGGCCCGCGACGCTGATGGCCGGGTGCACGCTGAGGTTGCGGCCGAGCCGCGGATGTCCGCCCAGGCCGGAGCGGCGCAGCAGCGGCGGGGTCTGGAAAGCTCCGGCGGCGACCACGACCAGGGGGCTGAGGATCTCCAGTTCGCTGCCGTCCGGGCGGCACACCAGTACCCCGGCTGCCCGTGGGGCGCCCGGCCCGTCGTGGTCGGTGAGGATCCGCCGTACACGGGCGCCGGTGACGATACGGGCACCGGACGCACAGGCCTCGGGAAGCACGGACAGCTGGACGCTCTGTTTGGCGCCGGTGGGGCAGCCGACGACGCACTGGCACGAGCCTTTGCAGCCCGGGGCGTTGCGCACCAGGGGCGCAGCGGCCCAGCCGAGTTCCCGGGCCCCGGCGAGGGCGAGCCGCCCGTTGTCCCCGAGGACGTCCAGTGGCTGGGGTGCCACCCTCAGGGTGCGCTCGACCTCGTCGAGATGCGTCCCGAAGCTCTCGGCGGCCGCGAATCCGTGACGGCTCAGCCAGCGGGCGACGACACGGTCCGGTGTGCGGTAGCACGTTCCCGAGTTGACGACGGTGGTGCCGCCGACGGCGCGGCCGACGGGCAGGACCAGCGGCGGGTTGCCCACGGCGATCGTCGCGCCGCCGTCCCGGTACAGGTCGATGAAGCGGTCGAGCGGAGCCCGCCGTCCGAAGGACGCGGTGGTGTGGTGCTCCCCCTCTTCGAGAACGACGACGCGCATACCCGCGGCGGCGAGCGTCCGCGCGGCCATGGCACCACCCGCGCCCGATCCCACGACGACCGCGTCGGCGGTGGAACGCGTGGGCCAGTGTCGGGAGGGCGTGCAGTCGAGCGGCGGATCCTCGGGAGCGGGCACGGAAACCGCGGGGCTGTGGTGCAGTTGCCGTTCCGTGCCGGCGGCCAGCAGGAGCGGCACCTTGACCGCGTCCAGAAGCGGAAGCAGGGCCTTGCGGGAGGCGAGCGACGCCATGACGATCTCTTGCCGCTCCGTACCGAGCGCGGACAGGCGTCTGCCGGTGCGGGTCACGGCGTAGGCGTCGATCGCCGCGGCCGCTCCGCGTATCGCGGTGCGCGCCGGGGCGGGCATGACGTCGAGCAGCGCCGCGAGGCGCCGTGGCACGGCCCTGGTCCATTCGGCGGTGCCGTCGTCGGCGAGGACCGCGGCGGCAAGTCCCGCAAGGGAGCCGTCGGTCGGGCGGTTCATCGGTCGCCGACCTCCGCGTGGGCGGTGCCTGACAGCCGCCATGCGGCCTCCGGCCGCCAACGGCCCCACCACCGCTCCAGGCGCACCACCGCGTCGGCCCGCTCGCTGTTGCGACACACCGCGGGCGAACCGTCCGGGTCGGTGTAGTCAAGTGCGAGCGTCCCCTCCGGCGGCTGGGTCACCGTCACCCGTATGCGACGCAGGCCGACGCGGCCCTCGACCCGCCACTGGGGCAGACCGATCTCCGCGCGGAACCGGCCGAGTCCAGCCCATCCCACGGCGGCGCGCTCCACCCGCCGGGGCCAGGTGCGGCCGTTGCGGTGCAGGCGCAGGAACACCAGCGGCGGCAGCCTGTCGAGTCCGCGTCGCATCGACACCGCGGCCACGATCTCCAGGACGTCACCGTCCCCCAGGTCGGCGTGGAGCCAGGCCCAGCGGCGGGCGTTGCCGTGGCCGTAGATCCGGGCGCTCGCGCCGGGAGCCCCGGTGAGCCGCAGCTCGCCGCTGTCGTGGCGGACGGTTCCACTGTAGCGGGCGCGGGCGGCGGGCAGCATATGGGAGGCCGGCAGCCAGGGGCGCCGCCAGGACCAGCGCGGGAAGGTGTGCAGGGGCGGGCCCTGGGGCTCCTCGGTCAGCGCCCAGGAGAACGACCCGGCCGAGCCGGTGAGGCGGCCGGGCGCGGCGCGGATGTCCTCGGCGGTGAAGCCGTGGGTCGGTCCCTTCCACGGTGTGGGGCCGAACCGTACGTGCTCCGCCGGGCCGTCCTTGGGGAACACGGCGGTCCAGCCGTGCGCGTAGGCGGGTGAGCCGTCACTGGGCGCGAGAACCTCGTGGTGCAGCCAGATGCCGCTGCCGGTCGCCGGATCGGTCAGGGTCGTGTACCAGACCTCCGTCCGCCCCGGTCTGCCGTCCCAACGCGGCGCCAGGTACCGATCGGCGGGCTCGGCCGCCCGGGGGAACCGGAAGCCGGCGAGAAACGGCAGCAGGCCCGTGGCGAGGGGGAAGCGCAGGGTGCCGTCGCCGACGCGCTCTCCGTTCTCGTACAGGGTGTACGGCAGGACGGTCATCGAGGACACCGGGCGCTTGAGCGACACCGACTTCCAGCCATCCAGCAGCAGTTGCCGGCCTTCCAGGGCGAAGGTGATCCGGTAGCGGATCCGGCGGCGCGCCAGCGGTGAGATCTCCAACTCGCCCACGGCTTCGGGGTCGTCGGCCCGTCCCGCGATCCGGACCCGTCCCGTCAGCCGCGCCTGGGTGGTCCGATGGGGCAGCATCACACCGTCGGCGCGGACGCTGAGATCGAGCCGCACCGGGCGGTCGGCCTCTTCGCCGGCCAGGCGCACATGGCCCAGCATCGTCTCCTTGAACACCGTCTCGCGCGAGGTCACAGGTCACTCTCCCGGCGGCCGCCGGAGCGGGCCAGCCCCTCGAGCATGATGCGTTCGGTGGCCGACAGGTAGTCGCCGGCCGCGGTGCGTGCCGCTTCCTCGTCGCCGGCCGCCACGGCCTCGACGACCGGGGCGAGGCGGTCGTGCGCGCTCCGGGCGTCCTCGAACGGCCCGACGAGGGCGGCGCGTACCGGCATGTACGCGTTGAACAGCGTGTTGGTCAGCAGGACGTACACACGGTTCCCGGTGGCATGGGCCAGCGCCCGGTGCACCTCGGCGTCGGCCAGCTGTGCCTGGTCGCCCCCGTCCGCGTCCCCGACAGCCGCCAGCAGCGCGCGCAGTTCGGCGACCTGGGCCGCCGTGGCGCGGGCCGCGGCGCGTTCCGCGATCAACGCACCGATGCTGAGGCGCACTTCGAAGATCTCGCCGATCCAGTCGGGGCTGTGACGCACGAGCATCGGCAGCAGGTCCGCCCCGCCGAGACGTAGGAAGTCCCGTACGCGCGTGCCGACTCCGTGCCGCGTCTCCAGCAGACCGGCGTGCACCAGCCGGCCGAAGGCGTGTTTGAGCGTGGTGCGGGTGACCCCGAACCCGTCGGCGAGTTCACGTTCGGGGGGCAGATAGCTCCCGGCCGGATGGCGTCCGGCGAGGATGTCCTCGCGTAGCCTCTTTTCCAGCACGTCGACGATCGTCTCGCGTGGCAGTGCTTCCACCCCGGCCCCCAACGACTCAGCGGTTCAGTGGATGAGCCACTGAACCACTACGGGTGACGCTGCGTCAATAAGGAGGGACCCGGCGAGCCTCGCCCTGCCCGCGATGCCTCCGGCCGCGCCGACGGTCGGCCCCCTGCGGTCAGGGCGCGGTGAACAGGGTCGGAAAGCGGGGCCCGAGCCAGGGCTTGCGCCCCCAGGCGAGCACACGGCCGCGGGCGAGGGCTCCCCATGGGTCGCACCGCCCGAGCGCGATGAGAAGGAACGTGACGGGCTCGGCGAGGAGGGTGCAGTCCGGGCGCCGGGGCGGTTCGGGCGTCACCTCGACCGCGCCGTCGGCGAAGGTGACGCCGAACGCCGAGCCGCCCCGCAGACGGAGCGCGTAGCGGGCCGTGAACCCGGCGGTGGCGGAGGCGTCGGCGACGCGCGGCATGACGGCCTGCAGGAACGGCAGGCACAGCCCGACCCGGGCACGGTCGATCATGTGCGGCCGGCCGAGCGCGCGGGCGAGGTCGTAGCCGTGACCCAGCATGTGCGTCAGCAGATAGGAGGCGAGAACGGTCTGGTCCATACGGCCGAGCGGCGTGACGAGCGTGCGGTCCGCGTTCCCTTCCCCCGCGGTCCGGGCCACCGCCGCGAGGAAGAGGTCCGCCTGTTCCACGATCATCTCCGCCAGGGGCCGCGCGCCGCGCTCGGCGAAGGCGGTGAGCGCACGCGCGTTGGCCGCCGCCAGACTCTGCGCCGTGCCGTCCCCGTAGGGGCGTTCGCGGCCCGCTGCCAGGTCGGCCATGAGCTCGTTGGCCTGCGCCAGGTGGGCCGCCGCCTCCCCTACGGTCCACTCCGACTCGGGCACGGGAACCGAAGTGTCGGCCACCGGGCCGAGCAGCGCGGCGATGTCACCAGCGGTCTCACGTATCGCCTGCCCCAGCCCTTCGGGCAGGGCACCTCCGATGTCCTGCCGCGTTCCCGCTTCCACGCCGCTCCGCTCCCCTCGACCAGGCCTGCTGCGCCCCTCGCGCACGTAGCGCGATACCCAACCAGGCCCGGCAGGCAGGCGGCAAGGCTCACCAGTTGGATTAGCGAAGCGTAGTGAACCTGTGGCAGAGTGCTACGCGCACGCCCGGCGCCCAGGCGACGTCGGGCACCCTCCTCGGTCGGGTCTTGCGGCCCGGTCGACCAGCGTCCGGAGGGACGTGCCACGCGGGCTGGCGGCTCCTGTCGTTCAGTACCAGGGCACGAAGGCGATCGGCTCCCAAGCCTGAGCAACGCTCAGGCTCGCCAAGCCAGTCAGAGACGCTCCGCGCACCGGCTGTCCGGCCGGCCGTCCGTCCGCGACGACGCCGCATGCAGGAGAGGGGCGAGGCGAGGGACGGCCCCCGGGCACCGGGTGTGGTGGCGCCCTCCCACCGGGCGACCGGGCGCCCGCCCCGGAGTCAGTCGGTGGGCGGCTGGGCGAAGGCGGCGATGAGGCGGCCCAGGTCCTGCCGGCGGGAGGCGGCCGGCCACACCGCCCAGGTCCGGCGGACGAGGGGATGACCCACGAGCGGCGACCACACCACACCGTCGGGGAGGGGCTGCGCCCAGTCCGGCGGCGCCAGGGCGAAGGCGCGACCGGCGCTGACCGCGGCGAGCTTCACCTCCGGGATCAGCCGCTGCCCCTCCGGTACCGGGCCCGGCTCAAGACCGTGGGTGCGGAGGGTGGCCGTCAGCTCGTCGTACCAGGCGGGGCTGCCCGAGCGGGGAAACCCCACCCATTCCAGCCCGGTCAGCGCATCCAGCCCGATCCCGTCCGGTCCGGCCAGCTCCGCGGTCAGCTCGGCGTTGAGCAGCACACCCAGCCGTTCCGTGTTGACCAGCATCGCGTCGAACTCCTGCCCGGTGGGACGCTCGCGCAGCAGTCCCACATCGAGATCACCGGCGTGCAACGCGGCCAGCTGCTCGGCCGTGGACATGTGCAGGGCCCGTACCCGGGTGTCGGGACAGGCCTCGGTCATCTCCGTGAGCGCGGAACTCAGCAGTCGCGACGGGAACTCCAGCGGAATGCCGATCCGCAGCACCCCGCCGCCCCCGTCGGCGAACCGGGCCATCGTCCGCACGGCCTCATCACGCCGGGCGAGCACGGCACGCGCCTCGCCGAGGAGGGCCGTGCCCGCCTCGGTGGCCCGTACACCGGTGCTGCTGCGCACCAGCAGCTTCACCCTCAGTTGCCGCTCCAGCCCGCTGACCGTCTGGGACAGCGCCGGCTGACTGACGTGCAACCGCCGGGCCGCGGCAGAGAAGCCCCCTTCCTCGACCACCGCCACGAACGCGTGCAGCTCCCGCAACTCCATGCACTCATCGCACCACGTCTGCGGACACCCAAGCCACACGGGTCAGAGCCGCTGCTTATACCCCCTATCGGCACGGCGAATGGCCCTGCGGCCATCGAGCCGCCGAGGCGCGCGGTTGTAGAGGACGGAGCAGGGTCCACCTGACCGTGGCGGTGGCCTGTGCCCTGTTGCGGCTCGGTGTGCCGAGCGGCGACGCTTCATCTGCCGCGCGCCGATCCTGGGAGAACCATGCAGAGCAGGCCGTCTCCGTCTTTGCAGGCGAGTAGGGCACCGAGCGGATGGCGGGGCTACCGCTGGGTGACCCTGTGGTCCGTGCCGATCGTGGCGGTTCCGGTGGCCGACTGGTTCCTGCCGCCGCACATCCACCTCGCCCATCTGCTGGTCATCCCGCTCGCGCTCGCCGCCGCCTTCACCGACACCCGCCGTACCGCCGTCACCGCTCTGCTCGCCCTGGCGGCGCTGGTCGTCGCGGGAGCCGAGCGACAGACGCTGACCACCGAGAACGTACTCGTGCAGACGCTGTCCCTGGTGCTGTTCTCGGCGCTGCTCCTGATCGCCACCCGGCTGCGCGAGCAGCATCAACGCCAGCTGGCCATCGTGCGCCAGGTCTCGGAAGCCGCACAGTCCGTGCTGCTGCGGCCACTGCCCCGACGCGCCGGAGCGATATCCCTGGCATCCACGTACGTGGCCGCCGAGACCGAAGCCCGGATCGGCGGCGACCTGTACGCCCTGGTCCGCGCGCCGGGCGCCACCCGGCTGATCATCGGGGATGCACGCGGCAAGGGGCTGGGGGCCATCGCAGACATCGAGACCGTCCTTGGTGCCTTCCGCTTCAACGCGCACCGGCACGCCACACTGTCCGGGCTCGCGTCCGCCCTGGAGTCCGATGTGCGCTGGGACCTGGGCCAGGCGCACCGCGGGGATCTCGACGAATGGCCCGGTGAACGCTTCGTCACGGCGGCCGTGCTGGAGATCCCGGACGACCAGCCCTGTGCCCACCTGATCAGTTTCGGCCACCTGCCGCCGCTTCTGCTGCACGGGGGACACGTCACGCCCCTGGACGTCAGCGCCCCCGCTCCCCCGCTGGGACTTGGCACCCTGACCGAGACCGAGTACACCCCGTTGACCTTCCGTTTCACCCCGGGCGACCGGCTGGTGCTGTGCACAGACGGAGTCACCGAGGCCCGGGACCGCCTGGGCAGCTTCTACCCCCTCCTCGAGCGGGTGACGGCCTGGGCCGATCAGCGTCCGGACGCGCTCGTGCGCAGGATCGGCGCGGACCTGCGGGCCCATACGGGCGGGCCGCTCGCCGACGACATGGCCCTGATCGTGCTGCAGCGCGAGGGGGCGCGCGTCCCGGCCCGGATCTCCGAGAACCGGTGGGTTTCGTGACGAAGGCGCGGCCCGCCTGAGGAAGGGGGGCGACGGCGCCGGGCGCCCCCGGGCCCGGCGGGCTGCCTCCTGCCGGGCCCGGCGAGGCACGGGTGCGGGCCCTGGGCCGGTGCGGGGTGTGCGGGTCAGTCGCGTTCGCGCTCGTAGGCGGCGAGGAGGAAGAGCCAGATCTCGCTGACCGTCGGGAAACAGGCGATCGCGTGCCTCAGACGCTTGAGCGGGACCTCGCCCGCGACCGCGACGGTGGCCGAGTGCAGCAGCTCACTGACCCCCGGGCCGACGAAGGTGACCCCGAGCAGGACGTCACGGTCGAGGTCGACCACCATCCGGGCGTGGCCCTGGTAGCCGTCGGCATACAGATTGGCACCCTTGGCCGCGTTGAAGTCGAGGTCCACGGTCTGGATGCGGTGACCGGCCGCGGCCGCCTGCTCGGCGCTCAGGCCCACCGCGGCAGCCTCGGGATCGGTGAAGAAGACCTGGGGCACGGCGTGCTGGTCGGCGGTGGTGGCGTGGTCGCCCCAGGGGCCGTCGTCCAGGGGGCGGCCTGCGGCTCGGACCCCGATCGCGTCCCCGGCGGTCCTGCCCTGGTACTTGCCCTGGTGGGTGAGCAGGGCCCGGTGGTTGACGTCACCCAGTGCGTACAACCATGTGCCGTCGACTCCGCGGACCAGGCAGGTGGTGTCCACGTCGAGCCAGGAGCCGGGGGTGAGGCCGACCGTGTCGAGGCCGATGTCGTCGGTGGCGGGGGCACGGCCGGTGGCGAACATGATCTCGTCCGCCTCCACCTCACTGCCGTCGTCCAAGGTGAGGGTGACGGGACCGTCGGGGTCCGGACGGCGCAGCGCGGTGGGCTGGGCGCCGATGCGCACCTCCACACCCGCCTCGCCGAGACCGCGCGCCACCAACTCCCCCGCGAAGGGCTCCATACGGGGCAGGAGACGGCGTCGGGCCACGAGAGTGACCTGGGAGCCCAGACCCTGCCAGAGAGTGGCCATCTCCACACCGACCCCGCCGCCACCGACGATCACGAGCCGCCCGGGCACCGTACTGGAGTCGGTCCCCTGCCGGTTCGTCCACGGCCGGGCCTCGTCCATACCCGGGATGTCGGGCAGGACCGGCCGGCTGCCGGTGGCGACGGCGACCGCGTGCCGGGCCGTGAGGGCGTGGCGTGCGCCGTCGTCCCTGGTGACCGTGACACGGCGGGGACCGTCGAGCCGGCCCTGGCCACGGAAGAGGTCGGCACCCATGGACTTGACCGCCTCCGCCTGACCCGTGTCGTCCCAGTCGGTGACGTAGCGATTGCGGCGGGCGAAGACCCCCTGCGCGTCGATCCGGCCGTCGACGGCCTGCCGGGCACCGTCCACGCGGCGGGCGTCGGCGACCGCGATGACGGGCCTGAGCAGCGCCTTGCTCGGCACGCAGGCCCAGTAGGAGCACTCGCCGCCGACGAGCTCACGCTCCACGACCGCTACGGTCAGGCCTGCGGCAACAGCGCGGGCGGTGACGTTCTGGCCTACGGGACCAGCGCCCAGCACCACCACGTCGTAAGTGGTCTCCTCCGATGTTCCGTGTGCTTCGCTCATGTCTCCCTCGCAACCTGATCCGGGACCGGTCGTCGGCTCTTCGCCGGAGCGCGGGACGGCGTCGGGAAGCGGGTCCATGCGGCGCCCCCGGTCATGTAACCGCGCGCTCTTCCCCGGCCGCCACAACTGCCCCGTTCGCCTCACGAAGAGTCGCCATAAGTGCCACCTTCGGCCGTACGCACGCCGTACGCACCTTGTACCGGCGCCGGGTCGCGGGGGCATCGGACCCGCGGGGGCGCCGGAAGGCTCGGCTCGGCTGCCGCCCGCGTCCGCATCGGGCTACTGAGGTCTTTGCGGGATCAGGCCCCCGTCGCCTCGCGGGCGATCTGATCGAACTGCGCGCCCATCGCCTCGGCGAGCGCCTTGGCGGCGGTGAGCGGGCGGACCATGACCTGGAAGTCGTCGATCTTGCCGTCCTCGTCGAAGTGCAGGAAGTCGCAGCCGTTGACCTCCAGGCCGTCGATCTTCGCCCGGAACACCAGCGCCTGGTCGCGTCCGTCCGCGCTCACGATCTCGCGCACGTAGTGGAAGTCCTCGAAGACCCGTATGACCCCGCGGAGGATCGCCGCCGTCATCGGTCTGCCCGGGTACGGCTTGTACGCGACCGGACTCGTGAACACGACGGATTCGGACAGCATCCCCTCGATCGCGTTGTGGTCACCGGACTCGACGGCCTTGCGGAACTCACTCATCTGGCCCCTCCTGCTCCTCGACTTGTTCATCGGCGGCAACTCCGGTCGGCCGAACGGCTGTTGTCATCGACCGGCACCGGGCGAGCGGGGCTGCGCACGTTCGTGCCACCGACCACCCGGCCCACCGTGATCCACGACACGCTCCTGGTCAAGGTCCAAGCTCCTGGCGAGACCCCCTGCCGCCCAGGCACCGTCGCCCGGCCGGAAGGGACGTCTCCCCGAGAGACCGAACCGGGCCCGGCACCGGGGTCTGCAGCAGGAAGCCGTTCCGCTATGTTGTTACCGCGTCGTAGATCACGCCTCAACCAGGCGCGTCGGCACGCCCGTTCCCGTCTTCGGCTCCCCAACCCGAGTGGAGTTTACGTGGCCGCACCTCATGTCATGATCATGGCTTGTTTGTCCCCATGCGGCCGCCACTCCCGTACCGTGCCTCTCGCCGAGGCGACTCGCGGATTCGGTCCGGCAACGAACTAAGCGTCACCGGCCGGTGGACACACCGGCCTTCCCTCTTCGCATCCTCTCGAAATGCCCTGCGGCGTGAGCGGTGAGAAGCCGTCCGACTCTCCGTCCGTCCGCGACCCGCTCTCCGAAAGTCCGCTCCGTGACCATCTCCCTGCCCGAGAGCAAACCGGCCGGTCGGCATGCCGCCGTTCCCGCCGGCAGCCTTTTCCGGCGTGTCTACGCACCGCGCACCTGCGACGCGCTCGCCTTCTCCATGTCGACCTACGCCATGCCGCTGCTGGTGCTGGCGACCACGGGATCCTCGTCCCTGACAGGCCTGGCCTTCGCGCTGGAGTGGATACCCCGAGTGGCCGCGTTCAGCCTGGCCGGAGCCCTCGTGGACCGCTGCGGCGCGGCGATCGTGTGCTTTCTCGCCTCGTTGGCACGGGCCTTGCTGGTGGCTGCCGCGGCGGTGGCACTTGTCGCGCTTCCGCGGGGCACGACCGAGACCATCACCGTCATGGCGCTGGCAGCCGTGACCGGAACGCTCACCCAGTTCAGCTTCGTCGCGAACGAGGCCGTCGGCGCCATCGTCAGCCGGCGGGCCGAAGGGCAGCCCCACAAGGTGCAGTCGGTGCTCATCGGCATCGATCAGACGGCCACTCTCGTCGGACCGGCACTCGGCGGTTTCCTGCTCCTGTCCGGGCCGACCCGGATGCTCGCGTGCCTGAGTGTGCTGTCCTTCCTGTCGGCCGGACTGGCCCTGCAGACCCCGCCCACACCACTGCGCGGCGCGAGCGGGGACGAGGGGCGCCCGGGCGGCGGCATGCGGGAAGGACGGGAGACGCTGCGCTCACTGCCGGCCCTGCGCCTGCTCGTGGCCGGGCTGGCCTGCTCCAACCTGGCGCTCGGACTGCTCCAGTCGGCGAGCCCCATCATCGTGGTGCACGGTTTCGGCCGCTCCCCCGCCGCCGTCGGCACCCTCTGGTCGGCTGCCGCCGCCTCCACGCTCCTCGCGGTCGCCTGCTGCCGTTTCGCTCTCGACCGGCTCGGTCTGTGGGGAGTCGGCGTCATCAGCTCCACGGTCGCGGCCACCGCCTGTCTCGCTCTCCCCCAGGCTCCCTCCTATCTCGGCTACACGGCCCTCGTGGCGCTGTTCATGGCCGGTGACGGGGGGCTCACCGTCGTTCTGCGCACCCTGCGTTCGCTGATCATTCCGCCCGCGGCGTTCGGCACCACGCTGTCCTTGACGATCCTGCTCCTGCTGCTGCCCTTCCCCCTGGCAGGGATCGTCATCGCCCTCAGCCCGCCGTCGTACCTGACCGACGTCCTGGGTGGGTGCGCCGTGCTTCAGGCCCTGGCCCTGTTCGTCACCTTCGTGCGTCTGCGCACCAACCCGGTGCTGCGCGCGAGGAGGGATCCGGCTCCGGCCTCCGCCTGAGCCGATGGCGCGGTTCCGTCCTCGCGGGCCGCGAAGGACGGCGCGGATGAGGCCCGTAGCCGTGGCCGCGCGCCGGAGGCGGCACGATCCGGGCCGAGCATCGCAAGGGCCGCCCGCACAGCGCCGGCGTCATCGTGACCCGGCGCCGCCGGCGTCACGCCGCGGCGCCCCGGTCAGTCCCACCGGATTGCCGGACGGAATCACTCCGGAGGCCAGCACCTTCCGGGCCAACGGGGTGAGCAGCTCGGCGAGTCGCACGGTGGCATCGTGTCCCACGGCCCGCCATGGACCTTCGGCCGCGGCATCGGTCTCCGCCTCGATCGCATCGCGCTCGGCCGCTCCCCGAGGGGTCAGCCGACCGACGTCGTCGATCCATCCGCGCGCCCGCAGGTCCGCTTCGGCGCCTTGCCAGGTCGTCGCGTCCCACTTCCGGCCTTCGCGCAGCATCGCGCCGTCCGACTCCCCCGAGGCGACCTTGAGCACCATCGCCTGGACCGGGCCGACGCGCCGGCTCACCAGCACGGCCACATGTCCGTCACCGTTCCTAGTGCTGCGTTCCTCAAAGTGGGTGTGGACCGCTGGGCGTCAGGGGGCGCATGATGCGTGGTGGAGGACTGTGCCATGTATCTGCCTCTGTACGCGCGTCCGGCGCGTGATCCGGACGAGGAGCACAAGATCCGCAAGCTGGCCGGCGCTCGTCATGCCCCCGCTGATTGGATCCTGCGAGCCCGCATGATCAGCCTCAGCTGGGCCGGGAAGCAGGTCACCGCCATCGCCGCCGAACTGGGTTGCCATCCCAAGACCGTGCGGGAGCGGCTGCACCGGTTCAACGCCGAGGGCATCGACGGGCTCGGCGACCGGCCGATCAGCGGACGCCCGCGCCGGCTGACCGAGGCCGAGCGCTCGGTGGTCATCGCCCTGGCCCAAAGCGATCCTCCCGGGCGCCCGGTGCCCGGCCCCGGCGGCGCCCTTCAGGCCGCCGACGAGACCGGAGCGCCGGCCTGGACGCTGGATACGCTCACCGAGACAGCCCGGGCCGGCGGTATCGACGTGCACCGCAGCCAGGTGCGCAGGATCCTGCTGGCCGAGGGGGTGCGCTGGCGCCGTACCCACTCCTGGGCGACCAGCAAGGACCCCGACTTCGCCCCAAAAGAACGGCGGTCGTCGGGCTCTACACCGACCCGCCGCCGCGCTCCACGGTGATCTGCGGCGACGAGCTCGGCCCGGTCATCCCGCGCACCTTCGCCCCCGCGCCGGCCTGGTCCCCCGACGGGCACAGGATCAAGGCGCCGCTGGAGTACGCCCGCGGCAGTCAGAAGACCTGGGTGTACGGGGGCCTGCGCATCCGCGACGGCCAGGAGGTGACCCTCTGCGCGCCGTCCCGCAACACCGCCGGCTGGCTGAAGCTGCTGCAGGAGATCGCCCGGGCCAACCCGCGGGGCCAGGTCTACGTGGTCGCCGACAACCTCTCCAGCCACGCCAGCGGCCCCATCCGCAGGTGGCTGAGGAAGCATCCGAGGGTCCATCAGGTCTTCATCCCCGTCGGCGCGTGCTGGCTGAACCTGGCCGAGGGGTGGTGGCGGATCTTCCGCAAGACCGCGCTGGCCGGGCAGACCTTCGCCGACCCCGACGAGATCGACCAGGCCACCCGCCTGGCCACCGCCCAGCTCAACGCCCGTGCCAAACCGTGGGTTTGGGGGCGACCCCCGCCACCGCACCGCCGACTACGCCGGAAGTTCGCCTACCTACTTTGAGGAACGCAGCACTAGTAGGACTTTGTTAGGTGGGAGCTCGGGCTTGTTGCTGGTTCTGCAGAAGTGGTTGGCGGCAAGCTCGGCATATCCCGGTCCACAGCGCCAGAAGGGTCTGGAGTGCCTTCAGGACGGCGTACAGCGTCAGGCCCGAGCAGGGACTTTTGGGTCCAGCCGCAGCTCTGTGCAGAACGCCTGGGCCAGCGCGGCCATGGTCACGTGACGGTGCCAGCCGGTGAAGTTGCGTCCTTCGAAATGGTCCACTCCGAGGCCGTACTTCAGTTCCCGGTAGTCGTGTTCCACCCGCCAACGGATCTTGGCGAGGCGGACCAGGTCGCGCAGCGGAGTGCCGGCGGGCAGGTTCGAGAGCCAGTAGTCGGTCGGCTCCGCCGCTCCCGGGGGCCATTGGGCCAGCAGCCAGCACTCGGGCAGACAGCCGTCGTCGGCACGGGGGATGTCTCGGTTGGCCGGGCGCACGCGCAGGGCCAGGAACCGCGAGCGCATCGCGGCGGAGGGGTTGCTCCTGCTGGTGCGGGTGCCGTGCCGCCAGGTCACATAGTGTCCTGCCGTTCGCCCGGCAGCCATGGCCAACTCCTTGAGGGAGGACGGATCCTGTGGGTAGCGCGGGCGCGGGCGCGGGCCGCGTCCGGCGTAGGGGGGCTGTTGCGGGACGGCCTGCCCGGGGTGGGCGCTGGTGGTGGCCTTGACCGCGGCGACGTAGGCCAGGCCGCGCTCTTCCAGGGCCAGGCGGAAGGAGGTGATGTCGCCGTAGCCGGCGTCGCAGACCACCGGTGGGGGCTGCAGGCCCCAGTCCCCGGCCATCTCGTCGAGCATGTCCAGTGCCAGGTGCCACTTGGCCCGGTGGCCGAAGTCCTCTCCGATGCCGCAGCGTCGGCGCCGGGTGCGGACCAGGGCGGCCTGCTCGGGGTCGTCGATCAGGGCGGGGTCCCAGCTCTCGGGCAGGAACAGGCGCCAGTTGGCCGCCGCCGAGGCGGTGTCGCCGGTGAGGTTGACGCTGACGCCGATCTGGCAGTTGGTGATCTTGCCCGCGGTGCCGGTGTACTGCCGGGCCACCCCGGGACTGCTGACGGAGGCGGCGTCCTTGAGGAAGCCGGTGTCGTCGACGACCCAGGCCCGCACGGGGAACGCCCCGCTCGCCCAGGTGGCGATGTTGGCTCTGACCTGGGTGTAGTCCCAGGTGGAGGAGGAGATGAACTGCTGCAGGCGCTGGTGGTCCACGCCCAGGCGTTCGGCCATGGGCTGCATGGACTTGCGTTGCCCATCCATCATCAGGCCCCGGACGTAGAGCTCTCCCTTCTCCCGCTGGTCGGCGCGGGGGAGCTCGGCCAGCATCGGGGCGATGAAGGCTTCCAGGCGGGGGCGCAGTTCGTTGATCTCTTCCGGTGTCACGGAACAGATCAACACAAATCCGGCACACAGTATTCCCGAGCTAACAAAGTCCTACTAGTCAGTGTGCAGGAGTGAGTCTTGTACCCACTCCTGGTCAACTGGCGCATCCCGAACGGTTTTGGATGCACTGGTCGCCCGCGTTCGCGCCGCGTCCGGCGACACGGATCGTGTCCGTGGTCCGGGGATGCGGGGGCGGGTTTCCTCACGCCCGCGGGTGCCGTGTCCGGCCTGGGCGGTCCGATGCCCCACACGATCACTCTGGTCGTGTGGGGGCGGTGCCGTCCGTCGCCGGATGCGGTGCCCGAGGGCGCGCCTGCCGATCGCGATGCTCGCGGCATCGTGACGGGTGGTTTTCCTGGTCTTGTGGGTGGGGGGATTTTGGGCTCTCCGGGCATGAGTGTGGGCTGGTGGGTGGGATCTCGGGGTCAATGTATTGATCGGGTTGGATCGTTCCGCCTGGGGTGGTGAAACGTAGGACGCGCACGGGGCGGACCGTAGATTCGGAGGCTGTCGAAGGCCGTACCGAAGCTACAGGAGTCCACGCACCGTGCGCGTCACCACCGCATTCAACCGCCTCCTGGAGCTTCCTGGCGTGAGCGTCACCGACGTGTCGTTCGGCGAGGACCGGGTGATCGTGGACGTGGCGCTGACCCGCCGGTGTCTGGCCTGCCCGGAGACCGGCTGCGGTTTCACCACCCGCACGCGTTACGACACCAGGCCGGTGTCCTCCTGCTGGAGGCACCTGGACCTGGGCCGCTGGGGCCTGGTCGTCCGGGCCGGCCTGCGCCGCCTGCGCTGCCCCGAGCACGGCGTCAAGATCGAAGCCGTGCCCTTCGCCCGGCACCACTGCGGCTTCACCCGCGACTTCGAGGATGTCATCGCCTACCTGGCCACCCGCACCGACAAGACCACCATCACCCGCCTGCAGCGCATCGACTGGCACACCGTGGGCCGCATCTGCGCCCGCGTCGTCGCCGACGGCCTCGACGAGGACAGACTCGACCACCTGGTCACCATCGGGGTGGACGAGGTCAGCTGGAAGAAGCACCACAACTACCTGACCCTGGTCACCGACCACACCGGCAAGAAGATCGTCTGGGGATCCGAGGGCAAGGACAGCGAGACCCTGGACGAGTTCTTCGATGAACTCGGCCCCGAGCGCGCTGCAGAACTGGCCGCGGTCAGCATGGACATGGGGCCGGCCTTCGCCAAGAGCGTTGGCGAAGAAGGCCACGCCCCGCAGGCCGTGATCTGCATCGACCCGTTCCACGCGGTCAAGCTCGTCGGTGACGCCCTGGACGCCGTGCGCCGCGAGGCATGGAACGAGCTGCGCCAACTCGGCGATCAGGCTGCGGCAAAGAAGTTCAAGGGCGCCCGCTGGAGCCTGCTGAAGAACCCGGAGAACCTCACCGACGAGCAGGCCACGACCCTGCGCAAGCTCAAACGGAAGGGCGGCGGAGTCTGGCGAGCCTACCGGCTCAAGGAATCCTTCCGCGCGATCTTCGCCGGGGACCTGGACGCCGGCGAGGCAGGCGAGTTGATCGACCGCTGGATCTCGCAGGCCCAACGCTCCCAACTGCCCGCGTTCATCAAGGCAGCCAAGACCATCCGCAAGTTCCGCGACGGGATCCTGGCCTCCATCCGCCTGAAGATCAACAATGGTCGGGCCGAAGGCCTCAACAACCACGTCAGGCTACTGATCCGCCGCGCCTACGGCTTCCACACCGCCACAGCCGCCCTCGCCCTCGTCATGCTCACCTGCGGACCCATCACCCTTGTCCTACCCCACGAACGACCCCGAACCCGGACCGGCTGACCCACATCCATGCCCGGAGAGCCGGATTTTGCCAGTGCTGGGCGCCCCACCTGCTGGTGTAGGCGGGGTCGACGGCGATGATGGTGATGCCGAGTTCGGCCGCCATGCTGACGAGCCGGGCCCGCAGCTTGGACACGGGCATGCCGGAGATCAACCGCCTGAACCGCTTCTGGCGGCCGTGTTTCTCCCGGGTTTTCTCCGCGCCGAAGTCGAGGTCTTCGATCGCGATCGACAGGCCGTGGCGTTCGACCCAGTGCAGGAGCCGGATCAGTGCATGCCGTACCTGGGCATCACTATGGTTCGCGGTGCCGGACAGATCGTAGAAGAACCGGCGCGGTTCGCCGCAGGGGTTGCCGTGCTCGTCCAGCCGCCAGGCGGCCAGATGGTCGGCGTTCGTATCGACACCGATCAGACCGCCTGTGCGGGCGTGGGACAGGGGAACGGTCTTGACCGGCGGGATGGTCCAGGAGGCGGTGAGGTACCAGCGCCCGCGCTGCACGTCGTAGTGGATGCGGTAGGCCACGGACCGGTTCGTGGTGATGTGGTCGGCCCACTCGTCGCTGCGGTGGTGGAAGAGGGCAGCGCCGGTGAGCGTATACCGGCCATGCGGGGCGTTGGCCAGGTGGGCGAGCGGCGCAGGCAGTTTCAGTGACACTTCGCCCTCGGGCGTGACGCGGATCGTCTCATTGCCGAACCGCTTGCCCGATTCCCCATCCGCCTGCACAAACCAGCGCGATGCTTCCCACCGTTGCCGCCACTGGGCCTGCGTGAGCTGGGCGGCCTTGAGGTGGTGCCGCATGCGCGCGAGCCGCTTCCCGCCGCGCACGATGCGGACCCGGCCGACGGCGTGGTCGGCCTGTTCGGCACGCAGCCGGTCGTGAAGGACCTGCAGGCGTCGGGTCTTGGCGAACCACTCGCGTGCGCTGCGGTAGCCGCCCGGCGCCCGCCCCTTTCCCTTCTCCCCGATCGGCAGGGACAGGCGGTGCGCGATCGTCCGCACGCCCGCCTGAAGGCTGTGGATATGCGCGAGTTGGGCACGCCTGGCAAGCGCCCACTGATCATGCGTGGCCTTGGTAATACTCCCGGCCCAGCGCGACGAAGACTCCTCCGTCAGGGCCCGCTTGCGCCCCGCCCACCTATCCGCGGAGTGCTCCAGACCGTCGGCGCACCGGCGTTTGAGGTCCTTCGAGGCCAGCGAGCCCAGATGCGCGCCCACCAGGCGCAGCACCTCCTCGTCGTCGGCGCTCAGGTGGCCCAGACGGGTCCGGATCGCCACGCCCGACGGGCCAACGGCCACGAAGGGAGCAGCGATCGTGCGCAACGGCTCACCACGCATCGATGTACTCCCTCCATCACGCTTGATCGGCAGCAGGAAGAACAGTACGGGCGGCCACTGACATCAGTGCCCGCCATATGACGTGCGCGCTGCAACTCCACGAACCAGTACATGCTCGTGCACACTCACACACGCTCCTGCACATCCGAAAACGACCAGTTCCCCACCCCATCCAGAAGCCGCGCATTCCCGCCCGGTCGGCCTCCTGCCGCGCCTCCGGTGTGAAGTAGACGAGGTCGTGCACGGGTTCGGCGAGCTCCTACATCGACCGGGCGGAGACATCGCTCGCCGCGCGCCCATGTCCGTCTCCCCGCAGCAGACCCTTCATGACAGCTGTCATAGCACGCTCGCACGTCAGCTGTCCCGGCTTGGCGCGAGCCGACCGGTCGGGGGCGTTCGGTCCGCCCACGTGTGGAGCACCACGATGGGGGCGGCGTGTGACCTCCCCAGGGACACGCCGCCCCGCACCTGCCCTCGCGGCGGTGCGTGTACCCGCCGCGGGCCGGTTCATTCCCTGCGCCGGCCGGGAAGTTCCCGGACTGGCCGGGCTGCGCGGTCCGCGTCCCACCGCGGGCATGCGTAGGCCATGAGGGCGGTCGTTTCCGTGGCCCGGCTCGTCAGCACGGCTTGGGGGTGAACAGGGCTAAGGTGCCGATGAGCCGCGTATGTCGGGGCAGGAGAAGAGCGGCCGGGAACCAGGACGGCGGGCGTTGCGCGTCATGAGTCCTGAGAGTCCGGCCGGACGGCCGACGACGGGAAGACCGAGGTGTAAAGGGTGGACGTCTCACTCGAGTCGGGGAGCCTCCGCGCCGCGCAGTCGTACGGCGCGCCGCGACTGGAGGTGCACCCGTTGCCGGAGCGTCCCGGCGTACGGGTGATCGGCGAAGTCGGCCTCGACACCCGCACGGCCTGGCGGGATTCGCTCGGCCGGCTGGCGCGGCGCGATGAGGCCCTCCTCCATGTGGAGCTGTCCGAGGTGACGTTCATCGACGTGGCGGGAGTTACGGACCTTGCGGTGCTCGCCCAGTCCCTGGCCGAGGGGCAGCGGCTCATGCTGTACGGGCCGCCGCCGCAAGTGGCGCGCGTGCTGTCGGTCTTCTGGCCGGAGCTGGGCGGTATCGAGGTGGCACCATGACCGAACTTGTCACCGCGCGTGGGACATTCGTGCATCCGGCGCTGTTCTACCGCGGCGAGAAGCAGTTCCTGGCCGCTACGGTTCCGTTCGTTCTGGAAGGTCTGGAGGCAGCCGAGCCGGTGGCCGTGGCGGCCCCGCCGGATCGTCTGGAACTCCTGGAGGACCGTTTGGGCGGGCGTGCCGCCGAGGTGCGCTTCGTGGACATGACCCGGGCGGGCCGCAACCCCGGGTGGATCATCCCGGGGGTGCTGCGCAAGTTCGCCGACGCCCATGGTGAGGGCCGGGTACGCATCATCGGTGAGCCGATCTGGCCGGGCCGCAGCAGCCTCGAGTACCCCGCGTGTGTGCAGCACGAGGCCCTGATCAACGCGGCCTTCGCCGGGCGTGACATCACGATCCTGTGCCCGTACGACGCCGAGGGGCTGGACCGGCGGGTCCTCGACGACGCACGGGCCACCCACCCGCTGGTGATCGACGAGAACAGTGAGGTGGCGTCTGCCGTCTACAGCCCCGAGACCGTTGTCGACCGCTACAACCAGGCGCTGCCCGTGCCGCCGGGAGCCGGTGTGTTCGTCTTCGGCAGCAGCGGTCAGCTCTCCGTGGTGCGCGAATTCGCCGTGCGGTACGCCCGGGAGACGGGGCTCGCCGACTCGCGCCTGAACGACCTGGCGCTGGCGGTGGCCGAGTTGACCACCAACAGCGTCCTCCACGGTGCCGGTGGCGGAACGCTGCGGATCTGGACGGAGGGCGACCAGATCGTCTGCGAGGTGCACGACGCAGGACGGCTGATCGACCCCCTGGCCGGGCGACGCCCCCAGCCGCCCACCGAGCCCGGTGGGCGGGGACTGCTGCTGTTGAAGGCTCCCCTCCTTGAAGGGAGGGGATTCTCCACCCTCCAGGGCTGCGTGGGGATTCACGGCTCAGGCCGCCACCTGAGCCGGCGGCTCAGGTGGTCTTACGCCCTCGGCACCGTCCGGGTTCCAACCTGCCCGGACCAGCATCACGCGGGCGGAGTTCTTGTCCCTGGGCGAGACGGCTCCGCACACGGTGCAGGCATAGGTTCGTTCTGACAGAGGTAGTGCGTGCTTGGTTCTCGCTCCGCACTGCGCGCAGTCCATCGTGGTGTGCGCCGGGTGCACGAGGCGGACGTCCCGTGCGTGCTTGCGCCCCATCTCGACCAGAGCGCGTTTGGTGGCGGCGATGGCGGCATCGGCTGCCTTGCGGGCCATCGTGGTTTTCGCGAGGAACTTCGGGCGGAAGTCCTCCACCGCCACCCCGTCATGATCACGCATCACGGACTTGGCCCACTTGCGGCCGGTGTCCTCCCGCTGCCGCGCGACCTTCCTGTGCAGCTTCGCGGCCTGTGCCTGCGCCTTCCGGTAGCCGGTGGATGCGGGCCGGCCCTTCGGACGCCGGCGCCGGGCCATCATCCGCTGGTAGCGGGCGAGCCCCTGCGCGACCCGCTTGCCGTGCTCGGCATGCGGGAGATCGTAGGCGTCATCCGTGGTGGTGGCCGTCTCCTTCACACCCCAGTCCACCCCGAGCACCCGCCCCGTGAGGGCAAGCGGTTCGGTCCGCGCGGGGGCGACGAAGGACACATACCAGTGCCCGAGCGTGTCCTGGTACACGCGCACACTCGACGGGTCGGCCGGAAGAGCCCGCGACCACACCACGCTCAGCACGATCTGGCCCGCAAGGTGCAGACGACCGTCCTTCAGACGGAAACCGCGCCGGGTGTAGTTCAGGCTCGGGCGGCTGTCCCGCTTGCGCTTGAAGCGGGGCATCCCGGCCCGGCGGTGCACCGGAAGCCCGTCCTTGATGTCCTTCAGCGCCTTCGCCCGCGACTTGGCGAAGTCCCGAATCACCTGCTGCTGCGGCACCGAGGCACCCTCGGCCAGCCACGGCGTCACCCGACGCGCCTCGGTCAGCATCCTGTCCAACTGCGCCGGACCACACGTCAGCTTCTCGCCGGACTCCTTGGCTCGCTGGTGGACCTGCTTGGACTTGGCCACGCATTCATTCCAGAGCCACCGGCAGCGGTCCCACTCCGCTTCAAGTGCGCGCCGCGCGGTAGCCGACAGGCGCACACGGAAGGAGTACCGGGCATGCCCGGCCCCCTCCGTGGTCGCGTCTGTCGTCATGCATCCGAACCTACCCGGGGGGACTGACAGTTGAGGCCTCTTGATCGCCACGGGCTCGCTCACCTCGTCGCGGGTGGACGGTCTTTCGCCCTGGAGGCGAAACCCCTATTTCCGGCTCTCCGGGCATGGATGTGGGTCAGCCGGTCCGGGTTCGGGGTCGTTCGTGGGGTAGGACAAGGGTGATGGGTCCGCAGGTGAGCATGACGAGGGCGAGGGCGGCTGTGGCGGTGTGGAAGCCGTAGGCGCGGCGGATCAGTAGCCTGACGTGGTTGTTGAGGCCTTCGGCCCGACCATTGTTGATCTTCAGGCGGATGGAGGCCAGGATCCCGTCGCGGAACTTGCGGATGGTCTTGGCTGCCTTGATGAACGCGGGCAGTTGGGAGCGTTGGGCCTGCGAGATCCAGCGGTCGATCAACTCGCCTGCCTCGCCGGCGTCCAGGTCCCCGGCGAAGATCGCGCGGAAGGATTCCTTGAGCCGGTAGGCTCGCCAGACTCCGCCGCCCTTCCGTTTGAGCTTGCGCAGGGTCGTGGCCTGCTCGTCGGTGAGGTTCTCCGGGTTCTTCAGCAGGCTCCAGCGGGCGCCCTTGAACTTCTTTGCCGCAGCCTGATCGCCGAGTTGGCGCAGCTCGTTCCATGCCTCGCGGCGCACGGCGTCCAGGGCGTCACCGACGAGCTTGACCGCGTGGAACGGGTCGATGCAGATCACGGCCTGCGGGGCGTGGCCTTCTTCGCCAACGCTCTTGGCGAAGGCCGGCCCCATGTCCATGCTGACCGCGGCCAGTTCTGCAGCGCGCTCGGGGCCGAGTTCATCGAAGAACTCGTCCAGGGTCTCGCTGTCCTTGCCCTCGGATCCCCAGACGATCTTCTTGCCGGTGTGGTCGGTGACCAGGGTCAGGTAGTTGTGGTGCTTCTTCCAGCTGACCTCGTCCACCCCGATGGTGACCAGGTGGTCGAGTCTGTCCTCGTCGAGGCCGTCGGCGACGACGCGGGCGCAGATGCGGCCCACGGTGTGCCAGTCGATGCGCTGCAGGCGGGTGATGGTGGTCTTGTCGGTGCGGGTGGCCAGGTAGGCGATGACATCCTCGAAGTCGCGGGTGAAGCCGCAGTGGTGCCGGGCGAAGGGCACGGCTTCGATCTTGACGCCGTGCTCGGGGCAGCGCAGGCGGCGCAGGCCGGCCCGGACGACCAGGCCCCAGCGGCCCAGGTCCAGGTGCCTCCAGCAGGAGGACACCGGCCTGGTGTCGTAACGCGTGCGGGTGGTGAAACCGCAGCCGGTCTCCGGGCAGGCCAGACACCGGCGGGTCAGCGCCACGTCCACGATCACCCGGTCCTCGCCGAACGACACGTCGGTGACGCTCACGCCAGGAAGCTCCAGGAGGCGGTTGAATGCGGTGGTGACGCGCACGGTGCGTGGACTCCTGTAGCTTCGGTACGGCCTTCGACAGCCTCCGAATCTACGGTCCGCCCCGTGCGCGTCCTACGTTTCACCACCCCAGGCGGAACGATCCAACCCGATCAATACATTGACCCCGAGATCCCACCCACCAGCCCACACTCATGCCCGGAGAGCCCTATTTCCTGTCCTGCTCCGCAGGAGTCCGATTCCTCCCCGGCCTGAAGGCCGGGGCATCCTCGGAGGAACCCGGTGAACCACCTCGCGGACCTCGTCCGGATCCACTCCGGTGACCCGGGCACCACCATTCGCTTCTATCTCGGCCGTTGACCGCCCGTCGCTGCGAGAGGGCTGCCCCGGGCGCGTATCGGGGTCCGTGAGCCCTGCGAACGACGTCCCGTCGCGGCCGCCGGGCGCACTCGGGGCCGCCGAGCGGGCGGTCGCGGCGTCGTACTCACGACATGCCGAACCATGGGGGTCGTCCTACGCTGGCCTTACCTGCCGGCGGCAACCGGTCGCGCCGTCGGCCGGGCGTCCTGACCGGTTCGAGACCTCCAGGCGCGATCATGGCCGACAAGCCACTGGTTCGTCCGACCGGGGCGGCCGCAGGCGTGGGCGCGGCCGGACGTGGCGCGGATCGCCGGAGCGACCGCGCGATGTTTCGGCGCCCCGCATCGAGCCATCGCCCTCACCAAGAGCGGGCATAAGTCCCGCTTTTTGGTCACGCATGGCGCCTGACCAGCGCTCCGGTGCTGCGGCGCACCCGGAAGGGCTCGCTCGCGGGACAACACCCCGGCGCCTCTGGCGGCTCTCGGAATCACCTATGGCGAAGACGGAATCCCGCACGTCAGCGCGCGCTTTCGACCCGTGTCAGCTCGCGAACGAGGTGACGGGACAGCGGACGCGGCACGGTCGTGCTCGCTGACCCTGGAGATTCGACACGAAGGATGGACCTCATGGGTTCTCTTGCTCTGACCGGACGCGTGGCGCTGGTGACCGGTGCGACCAGCGGGATCGGTGCCGCCACCGCGACCCTGCTCGCCGAGCGCGGCGCACACGTACTGGTCGCGGGCCGGGACCGCGCCCGCGGCGAGTCCGTGGTCGGCACCATCCGGGACCGGGGCGGGCGGGCGGACTTCGTCGCCGCCGATCTGCGCACCGCTCAGGGGGCGCGGGACTTGGCCCGGGAGGCCGTCGCACTGGGCGGCGGCCGGGTGGACGTCCTGATCAACAACGCGGGTATCTTCCCGTTCGGCCCGACGGACCAGACGCCGGAGGGCGATGTGGACGCCGTCTACGACGTGAACGTGAAGGCTCCCTTCCACCTGGTGGCGGCCCTGGCCCCGCCGATGGCCGAACGCGGGGAGGGGGCGGTCGTGAACGTGAGCACCATGGTCGCCGAGTACGGCGTGGCCGGCATGGCGCTCTACTCGTCCAGCAAGGCGGCGGTGAACCTGCTCACCAAGGCGTGGGCCGCCGAGTACGGTCCGCGCGGGGTGCGGATCAATGCCGTGGAGCCCGGCCCGACACGTACCGAGGGCACCGCCGGCATGGACGAGGACCTCGACGCACTCGCCGCACAGGCCCCGGCCGGCCGCCCGGCCGCGCCTGAGGAAGTCGCCGAGGCGATCGCCTATCTGGCCGGCGACGCGGCGAGCTTCGTGCACGGGGCGGTACTGCCCGTGGACGGCGGTCGTACGGCCGTCTGACGAGCCCGGTGGTGCCGGGCGGCGGCCGTGGGGCCAGGGAAGGGCACCACGGCCGCCGCCCGGCCCGCCGCGGAGCCGGACGGGACCACGGGCGAGACCCCGTCAGAAGTAGTGGACGTCGCTGAGGTCGATGCCGACCATCAGGTGATCGCGGAGCGGACGCCCGTCGGGTCCCCGGCGGTACGCGCGGCGCTTGGTGGGCAACCTGATTCCGTCCGCTTCCGCGATGTCGTACATGTAATGGGCGGCCGCGAAACCGCCCGCGATGTCGACGTGGTAGTCGTGACGCCTGACCAGGAAGTCGTCACCGAAGTAGAAGTCCTGTTCCCTGCTGTGGCTCTCGATCCCGTCCGGGAAGGAGACCCGCAGACCACGCCATGTCTCCCTCGGGGACTCGGCCCACGGCTCCTTCTCGTGCACTGCCATCCCGGGCATGAGCATGAAGAACGGAGTCGTCAGATACGTCCACAGGGCATACCCGTTGAAGTAGGCCCGGTCCAGCGGATCCCACGGAGTCTCGAACGTATGCCCAGCGAACCCCTTCCGGTGCTCGAGGCGTTCGGCCACGACGGATCCGTCGGCGCGCTCGATCGCGGTGCGGCCGGGGGTGAAGTCGCTGCGCTGATCGGGGCCGCCGAAGGGACGCACCGATGCGTGCTCCTCGTGCAGGCTCACGGTCATCTGCCGGGGCTGCGGGTCCTGGGGCATCCCCTTGGCCCTGAAGAGTTCCCCTTCGCTGACGATCGTCGCGGTGCAGGTCGACAGTCGCCGCCACCGGTCGACGCCGCCGTGGGCTTCCAGGACTGCAGACAGCAGGTCGCTCATTCTCTCCTCCTCGGTCCACGGACCGGGGCGATCCGGGGACCGGCCGGAACCGCGTCGTGGCACCGGGTCCGGTCCGAAATCGTCTCCACGCAAGTCTGGCGCACCCCCGCGGCCAGGCGTCCCGCGCCACTCGCCGTTGCTCGGCCCATTGCGCCGACCGGGTGCCCGGCAGGTCCGCGCCGGTCACCGGCTGCTCCGGTCAGCCCGACACCTCGAGGTCCGTGGGGCTGCCCGGCCGCAGAGCGAGGGCGTCACCGGCGGCCCGGACACGGCTCCGGCTTACGAACCGTCGTCCGTCTCCCGCACCAGCTCGATGGCCCTGGCCAGGGTGTCGAGCCGGGCCTGCAGCGACTCCCCCGCCGGGTAGAGGCGGACGGTGTCCACGCCTGCCTCACGCCACACCCTCAACCGCTGCCGCACCATGGCTTCGGTGCCGATCAGCGTCGTGCCCAGGACCATCTCGTCCGTCACCAGGCCGGCGGCACCGTCCCGGTCGCCGGACTGCCACCGCTCCCGCACCTCGGCGGCGATCTCGGCCCAACCCTGGCGGCTGTAGGCGTTGTTGTAGAAGTTGGTGGACGCGGAGCCCATGCCTCCCAGGCTGAAGGCCAGTTCCTTCTTGCGTGTCGCGGTCATCGCCCCGAGCGCCTCCTCATCGGGCGCGAACGCGACCTCCGCCCCCTGGCAGATGTCCAGCTCCGCACGCGTACGGCCGCTGCGGGCAAGGCCGTTGTCGAGATGGGCGAAGTAGGCACCGGCCGCACCCTCGGGCACGAAGCTCGTTCCCAGCCAGCCGTCGGCGACCTCCCCGGTCAGCTCCAGCATGGCCGGTGACAGCGCGGCCAGATAGACGGGGATCCGGTGCTCGGCGCGCATCGACAGGCGCATCGGGACCGCCTCGCCGCCCGGCAGCGGAATTCGGAACTCGGCTCCGGAGTAGGAGAGTTTCCCACCGCCGAGGACCCGGCGCACGATCTCCACGGTCTCACGCATACGCCTCAGAGGCCGGGCGAACGGAACTCCGTGCAGGCCCTCGATCACCTGGGGGCCGGAGGCGCCGAGTCCGAGCAGGAACCGTCCGCCGGACAGATTCGACAACGTGATGGCGGTCTGTGCCACGACTGTCGGAGTGCGCGTCCCCACCTGCATGATGCCGGATCCCAGCAGCATCCGGTCGGTACGCGCCGCGTAGTAGCCGAGTGCCGAGGGACCGTCGGACCCCCATGCCTCGGCGACCCAGCACACGTCCAGGCCGAGTTTCTCGGCCTCCACGACGAAGTCGGTCTGCTCCGACCAGCGTTCACCGCCGGACGCCTCGATGGTGGTGGCGGTGCGCATCACTTCTCCGCCCGCTTCTTGATCTGCTCCAGGGTGGCGGTGATGTTCCGCTCGAACTCGCGCAGCCGCACGAACACGATCTTCTGCTCCTTCTCCGGCATCCGGTCGATCGCGAGGGACAGACCGGAACGGCCCGGGCCCAGTTGCATCCATTCGGACAGCTCGGTGCCGCCGTCCTTGGGCCGGAGCCGGAAGCGCCAGACCGCTGAGGGGTTGGCCGGGTCCTCCACGGCCCAGGCGAGCGACAGCCCGGGTTCGCACTCGATGACGTGCGAGGTGGTCTGCCACTCCCCCAGCGCCTCGTGCTTGCTGCGCCCGACGAATCTGGCGCCCACGGCCGGCCCTGCCGCCCCGTCGAGCCACTCGACCGACTGGAGCTCCGCACTCATGGTCGGCATCAGCTCGATATCGCTGACCAACGACCAGACCCGCGCCGGCGGGGCATCGATCCAGGTCCGCACCTCGAGCGTGGGTGTGTCCGCGTAACGTGCGCCCGTCCACTCCAAATCGGCCGGCCTCCTCGCCATCGAGCAGTTGACCTCAAGGGTTGCTTCACAAGACTTACCCTGTCAAGGGCCGTGGGCGGCGGGTCCGTCAGGCGGCACCGAACCGGCGGCGCACATCCGCCCGCCGCTTGAGCCGTTCCGGATACCCGGGCCCCATGCGCATCGAGGTGTCCTCGGCCTCCAGCGGCTTCCGGCACACCGCGCAGACCACCTCGGCCCCGGTGTCGTGGCCGCATGTGTCGTGGTGGAACACCACGGGGACGCCTTCCTCCCCTGCCAGCCATCGATCGCCCCAGCGGGACATGGCGGCGAGGACGCCGAACAAGTCCCGCCCCTTCTGCGTCAGTACGTACTCGTGACGCCGCGGCTCGCTCTGGTAGAGCCGCTTCTCCAGGACACCCTCGTCCACGAGGTGACGCAACCGGTCGGTCAAGGTGTTGCGTGCGATGCCCAGCCCCTGCTGGAACTCGTCGAAGCGGCTGACCCCGTAGAACGCCTCACGCAGCACCAGCGGCGTCCAGCAGTCACCCAGGAGGTCCATGGTCCGCGCGATCGAGCACGGCCAGTTCTCGAAAGACGTCCGTTTCATGCACTCACCCTAGCGAGTCTCACCAAGAAACCCAGCTGATGATCAGGGCGGTCATCGGCGATTGCCCGCGTCACCCGGGGTTCCGCGGGGCGAGGCACTCCAGTTCGGGGGCGGCGCAAACGCCGCCGGTGGAGTGACGGCCGTCCGGGTGACGTCCGCACGGAGTACGGCAGGCCCGCGCACCGCCGGTCCCCGCAGAAGTCCGGTCAGAGACAGGACGCTTCGCGAGCGGCACGGCCAGGGACGCTTCTCAACACGGCCGCGCGGGGGCGGGCGGTCATGACAGTCCGGGTCGAACGAGCCGTGTTAAGGCAGGAGCATGAGACTGTCCCGAATCGCCGTCCGTGTGTCCTCGCTCTTCCTCGCCGCCGCCTGGACCTTCACCGGGGCCGCCACAGCACAAGCGGTCCCGCAGTCGGTGTCCAGGGGTTACGTGGCCCTCGGCGACTCCTACTCCGCCGGGGTCGGAGCAGGCGGCTACCTCGCCTCGAGCAGCGACTGCCTGCGCAGCAGCCGGGCCTATCCCGCCCAGTGGGCCGCGGCCCATTCGGTGTCGTCGTTCAGCTTCGCCGCGTGCAACGGCGCCCGGACGAGCGATGTGCTGGCCCGCCAGCTCGGTGCCCTCAGCCGCCGCACCGGCCTGGTCAGCATCACGGTCGGCGGCAGCGACTCGGGCTTCGCCAAGGTCATGACGACCTGCGTACTGCGCGGCACCACCGCATGCGTGACCGCCGCCGCCGAGGCACGCAGATACATGGACGCCGATCTCCCGGGCGACCTGGACCGTCTCTACCGGGCCATCAGGAGCAAGGCCCCCGCCGCCCATGTCGTGGTGCTCGGCTATCCGCATCTGTACCGGCTCAGCGGGATGTGTGCGATCGGCCTCTCCGACACCGCGCGCTCCGCCCTCAACAACGCCGTCGACCACCTCGACACAGTGACCGCCAAGCGCGCAGCCGATCACGGGTTCACCTTTGCCGACGTCCGCCGCGCCTTCACCGGGCACGAGATCTGCTCGGCCAACCCCTGGCTGCGCAGCGTGAACCTGCTCGCCGTCACGGAGTCGTACCACCCCACGGACGTCGGGCAGTCCCGCGGTTACCTTCCCGTGTTCGCCGGCTCCGTCTGAGGTCCGTCCCGAGCACGGCGGAGGCCTCCGCCGGCGACCTGACGCGACGGTGCCTTCACCGCTGCCGGTCATACCTGGTGACCGTCCGATCCCCGCCACGCCCGCCCGGCTCCCGCAACACCGCGGAGGCCGGGCGGAGTCACGGTCGTCCTGAGGTATGTCCCCCTCCTCCAGGCCGCCAAGATCCCCTCGTGGGGACGCGGCTCACCGGCCGTCCGTCGCCCTGCCGTCGACCGCGCAGTTTCGCGTGCCCGCCACGCTGTCAGGCGCTTCGGCGTGCGCTGCCCGGGGCCAGGGCCGGACGGCGGTCGTCGGCCTGGCGAAGTTCGGCCAGCAACTCGGTCTGGCCGGCCAGCAGTTCCGTCAGGATCCGGCGAGCCGCGCGCAGGAGCTCCGCGACATCGCCGCCCGCGAGCGCGTAACTCACGGTGGGGCCCTCCCGAATGGACACCACGATCCCCGAACGGCGCAGTACCGCCAGTTGCTGCGAGAGGCTGGACGGTTCGATCTCGATCTCGCAGAGCAGGTCGCGTACGGGGACGGGGCCGTTCTGCAAGAGTTCCAGGACCCGGATCCGCACGGGGTGCCCGAGCATGCGGAAGAACTCGGCCTTGGCCTGGTAGAGGGGACCCGAATGGAGCTCCGAATTGCCGGTCGGTGCGGGGGTTTTGATCAACTGCATTTCGGGAGTGATCACGACGGGGCCACGGAGTGAGGAGTGGCATCCGAGCGGTGCCGTTCGCCGGGTGACGGACGGCGCTCCCACGCGGCACCGTGATTTGCCGCTCGCCGAGCCATCGGACGGATCCTTGACCGTCGCTCGGCCCTCCACGATCCTGTGTTGCACGACACGAGATGCGTGCCGCGATAAGCAACGCCCACACAGGGTCTCGTACCAGCCGAGGAGTGGCCATGACTCACCACGTCCGTGCTGTCGTCGCGCGGGGCAAGGGTTCCCCCGTGAGCCTGGAGACGATCGTCGTGCCCGATCCCGGCCCGGGCGAAGCGCTGGTGAAGATCGAGGCGTGCGGGGTCTGCCACACCGACCTCCACTACCGCGAGGGCGGCATCAGCGAGGACTTCCCCTTCCTCCTCGGGCACGAGGCGGCGGGAGTGGTGGAGTCGGTGGGCGAGGACGTCACGGACGTCGCGCCCGGTGACTTCGTGATCCTGAACTGGCGTGCGGTCTGCGGCCGGTGCCGTGCCTGTCTGCGCGGTCGGCCGTGGTACTGCTTCGACACGCACAACGCGCGGCAGAAGATGACCCTGCTGGACGGCACCGAGTTGTCGCCGGCCCTGGGCATCGGCGCCTTCGCCGAGAAGACACTCGTGGCGGCCGGGCAGTGCACCAAGGTGGACCGGGCGGCGTCGGCGGCCGCCGCCGGACTTCTCGGGTGCGGGGTGATGGCGGGGCTCGGCGCGGCGATCAACACGGGCAACGTCGGGCGCGGCGACAGCGTGGCAGTGATCGGCTGCGGCGGCGTGGGGGGCGCGGCGATCGCCGGTTCGCACCTGGCGGGCGCATCGAAGATCATCGCGGTGGACATCGACGACCGCAAGCTGGCGACCGCAAGGAAGCTGGGTGCGACCCACACGGTCAACTCCAAGGAGACCGATCCGGTCGAGGCGGTCCGCGAACTGACCGGCGGATTCGGGGCGGATGTCGTCATCGAGGCGGTGGGCCGCCCGGAGACCTACCGGCAGGCCTTCTATGCCCGCGACCTGGCCGGGACGGTGGTGCTGGTCGGCGTCCCGACCCCGGACATGAAGCTGGAACTGCCGTTGCTGGACGTCTTCGGCCGGGGCGGATCACTGAAGTCCTCCTGGTACGGCGACTGCCTCCCCTCGCGTGACTTCCCCATGCTCATCGACCTCTATCTGCGGGGCCGCCTGAACCTGGACGCCTTCGTCACGGAGACCATCGCGCTGGACGAGGTCGAGAAGGCCTTCGCGCGTATGCACCAGGGCGACGTACTGCGCTCGGTGGTGGTCTTCCCATGACGGGGGCGCGTAAGGAACGGCTCGTCACTTCGGGGACGTTCACGCCGGCAGGCGGCAGGTCGTACAGCGACTTCCCCACCATCATCGGCGCCGAGACTCCACACCTTCAGGAGCGGATCGACCGCGGCTTCTGAACGCCCTGGCGGCGGCACCTCTCGGCGCTTCACGGCGCCGGCCGTGGAGAGGGTGCCGCCTCACGGGGGGTCCCGTCGCCCTCCGGCTTCACGCCGGTGCGGGCCCGGTCTCCACGCCGATGGGGAGCCGGTCCAGGCCCAACCTGCGCGCCGGTGCGGGCACGAGGAGCTCGTGCGCCCCCCGCTGCTACGGGCGAACGAGTCCCGGCCGCCGCGCCACCGCCGCGCCGTGCGACGGACGGCCATGCCTTCCGCACCTGTCTCCCGGCGCGATGGTTCCGCATGGGCCCGCGTTCTCCCCTCCTCACCGGATCGCCGGATCCCGTTTCGGCCTGCTCGCGCGGCTGGTTGAGGCCCTTTGGCATGCGCCGGGAACAGCCGCCGGAGCCGGTTCAACCGGGCTCTTGGACGTCTTGACAAGGGTTTGGCGCCGCCCACAAACTGGCGTTGCGTCAATCGCAATCCGTTTCGCTATACGCACCGAGGTGTCATGATGATTCCCGCGTGCCGTCTCGCGGATCTGCCGCGAGGCGAGGCCTACCGGCTCGACATCGACCCGCCGGTCTCGGTGTTCCACACCGAGGACGGAGAGGTCTTCGCCATCGACGACACCTGCACCCACCAGGACGCCTCGCTCGCCGACGGCTGGCTGGAGGGCTGCGAGGTGGAATGCCCGCTGCACGCCTCCACGTTCGACCTGAGGACCGGTGCCGTCGGCGCCCCGCCGGCCAAGCTCCCGGTCCGCACCCACGAGGTCGTCGTCGAGGACGGCACGATCTACGTCCGGCTGTCGACGGATGCGCCCAACCTGCCGCCCTGCGTGGCTTCCCGTCTCGCCGGAGGCCCCGCGTGAGGACCGTGGCCGTGGTGGGCGCCTCGCTGGCCGGTCTCTCGGCGGCGCGCTCGCTGCGGAAGCGGGGGTACGACGGCCGGCTGGTCGTCATCGGTGAGGAGCTTCACCGCCCGTACGACAGACCGCCGTTGTCCAAGGAGTTCCTGGCCGGTGCCATCGGCGAAGCGGATCTGGCGCTGGAGAGCGACGACGAGGACCTGGACGCCCAGTGGGTGCTGGGTGCCCGCGCCGTCGGACTCGACGGCGATCGGCGCTCCATCGGTCTCGCCGACGGCCGGGAGATACGCGCCGACGGCGTGGTCATCGCGACCGGCGCGGCTGCGCGCCGGCTGCCCGGCACCTCGGGACTGGCCGGAGTGCACGTCCTGCGCACCCTGGACGACGCCCGCGCCCTGCGGGGCGAACTGGCCGCGGGCGGAAGGCTGGTGGTGATCGGCGGCGGGTTCGTGGGCGCCGAGGTCGCGTCCACCGCGCACGGCCTCGGACTCGACGTGACGGTGGTCGAAGCGGCACCGGCACCGCTGGCCGGACCGCTCGGCGAGACCATGGGCGGCGTCGTCTCCGCCCTCCATGCCGACCACGGCGTAAGGCTGTTGTGCGGTGTCGGCGTCAAGGGACTCAGCGGGGAGCGCCGGGTGGAGGGCGTGCTGCTCGAGGACGGCCGTGGCATTCCGGCCGACACCGTCGTCGTCGGTGTCGGCGCACGTCCATGCGCGGACTGGCTGTCAGGCTCCGGTGTCGCGCTCGACGACGGCGTCACGTGCGGTGCCGACGGACGCACCAGCCTGCCCGGGGTGGTGGCCGTCGGAGACTGCGCCGCCTGGTACGACCCCCACGTCGGCCGCCATCGCCGCGTCGAGCACTGGACCGGCGCGCTGGAGCGGCCGGACATCGCCGTGGCGACGCTGCTGTCCTCGGGTGCCGCCGAGACGGTCGCGCCCCGGCCACCGTACTTCTGGTCCGACCAGTACGGCGTGAAGATCCAGTTCGTGGGTCACGCCGCCGGTGCCGACAGCGTGACGGTGGAGGAAGGAACCACCGGCGACCGTAGCTTCCTGGCCGTCTACCGGCGTGCCGGTAGACCGGTCGCCGTGCTCGGGATGAACCAGCCGCGGCTGTTCACCCGCTGGCGCAAGAGGCTCACGGCCGCCTCTTGACACCGACGGGGCGGCAACTCATGCTGCGTTGCAC
Organism: Streptomyces sp. CA-106110; assembly: GCF_050936285.1. NCBI lineage: Bacteria > Bacillati > Actinomycetota > Actinomycetes > Kitasatosporales > Streptomycetaceae > Streptomyces > Streptomyces sp. CA-106110. The sequence continues at coordinate 1,364,654 of NZ_JBNJNB010000001.1, forward strand.
ATGACACGCAGCGTTGCTCCATACACAACGCCGCCCGAAGTCGCTCTTCTCTGCGCGTGACTGACCGATCCACGACGTTTCCCGAGGAGTGCACCGTGACCTCGACAGACCTGCCGGACAGCCTGATCGCCACCCTCCCCGGCTCCTGCTACACGGACCCGGGAATCTTCGCCCAGGAGCAGGAGCGCATCTTCGAGACGATGTGGTTCTGCGTCGCGCGCTCGTCCGACCTGCCGAAGCCAGGCGCCTTCCGCACGGTCGACGTCGGGCGCGAGAGCATCCTCGTCACCCGCGCCCGGGACGACTCCGTGCGCGCCTACTTCAACGTCTGCCGGCACCGCGGAGCCAAGCTCCGCACCGAGGGGTCCGGCGAGGTGAAGCGTGCCTTCCAGTGCCCGTACCACGCCTGGACCTACGACCTCGACGGCAGGCTCGTCGCGGCGCCCAATCTCAGCAAGATGCCCGATGTCGGCCGCACCGAGTACGGGTTGGTGAGCGTGGCCGTGCGCGAGTGGCTCGGCTATGTGTGGGTGTGCCTGGCGGAGAATCCGCCGTCCTTCGAGGAGGAGGTCGTCGGCGAGGTCATCGCCCGGCTGGGCGACGTGGAGTCGATCGAGCACTACGACATCGCGAACCTCGCGGTGGGCAAGCGGATCGTCTACGACGTCAAGGCGAACTGGAAGCTCATCATCGAGAACTTCATGGAGTGCTACCACTGCGCCACGATCCACCCCGAACTCACCGAGGTTCTGCCGGAGTTCGCGGACGGCTACGCCGCGCAGTACTACGTGGGCCACGGCGCCGAGTTCGGCGACGAGGTCCAGGGCTTCACCGTCGACGGCTCCGAGGGACTTCAGCGGATTCCCGGGGTGTCCGACGAGCAGGACCGCCGCTACTACGCGATCACCGTCAAGCCGCAGGTGTTCATCAACCTCGTACCCGACCACGTGATCTTCCATCGAATGTACCCGGTGGCCGTGGACCGCACGGTCGTGGAGTGCGACTGGCTCTACCTGCCCGGCGTCGTGGAGAGCGGCAAGGACCTCGGCCGGTCCGTGGAACTCTTCGACCGGGTCAACCGCCAGGACTTCGATGCGTGCGAACGCACCCAGCCCGGAATGAGCTCCCGGCTCTACGCCAAGGGCGGTGTGCTGGTGCCCAGTGAGCACCACATCGGCGCCTTCCACGACTGGGTGCAGGAGCGTCTGGGCACCAGGCGGCCGCGCTGACCGGGCCGTGCGGTCACGGCCTCGCTCCGGAGCTCCCCGCGGCCGGGGCGCGCGGGCCGCTCAGCCCAGGTAGCCCATCCGGTGGCTGATCTCCTCGGCGCCCTTGAGCAGCACCGGAGCGAGCTCGTGCATCCGTTCCTCGGTGAACCGGTAGGAGGGTCCCGAGGCACTGATCGCCGCGACGACCTGCCCCTCCCGGTCGCGGATCGGCGCGGCCATGGCGTGCAGCCCGATCTCCAGCTCCTCCAGCGTCCAGGCATAGCCCCGTTCCCGGGCTTCGGCGAGGTTCTTCTCCAGCTTCGTCTTCGCCGTCAGCGTGTGCGGGGTGACCTTCTTCAGGCCGGCGTCCGACAGCAGGGCGGCACGCCCCTTGGCGGGCAGATGGGCAAGCAGGATCTTGCCGCTCGAGGTGGCGTGCAACGGGGTCAGCTGGCCGACCCAGTTGTGCGCGGTGACGGCCGCCGGCCCGCGCACCTGGTAGAGGTTGATCGCGTACTGCTCCTGCATCACGGCGATGTTCACGGTCTCGCCGATCTCCTCGGCGAGGCGCTCGCAGACCGGGCGTCCCTGCTGGGTGATGTCGATCCGCCCCGTGACGGCACCGGCCAGGCGGACGATGCCGAATCCGAGCCGGTACTTGCCGCGCTCGCCCGCCTGCTCCACCAGACCGCGCGCCTCCAGGGCGCCGAGCAGCCGGAACGCGGTGGACTTGTGAACATCGATCTCGGCGGCCACTTCGCTGACGCCCGCCTCGCCGCGCTGGGCCAGGATCTCGAGGACGCTGATGGCGCGATCGACGGACTGCACTCCGCCGGCCTGCGAACCTGTCGTTTCGGTATCCGGACTGTAGTTGCTCATGGCGAAACTATACGCGCAGTAAACAACGCCGACGCAAGTGATCGCCGATAGGCCGAAGGGGCGTCAAGTTGCGCTGAACGCAACCTAGTGCGTATAGCGCTACCCGTACTAGCATGCCTCGCGTATCGACGGCGCGAGCGAGACGAGGCACCATGGCTCCTCAGCAGTACGACTTCGTCATCGTCGGCGGTGGATCGGCCGGCAGCGCCCTTGCCAACCGGCTCTCGGCGGACCCCCGAAACCGGGTGCTGGTGCTGGAGGCGGGCCGGCCCGACTACCCGTGGGACGTGTTCATCCACATGCCCGCGGCGCTGACCTACCCGATCGGCAGTCGCTTCTACGACTGGAAGTACGAGTCCGAGCCCGAACCCCATATGGGCGGCCGGCGCATCTACCACGCCCGCGGCAAACTACTGGGCGGCTCCAGCAGCATCAACGGCATGATCTTCCAACGCGGCAACCCCATGGACTACGAGCGGTGGGCCGCCGATGCCGGGATGGAGACCTGGGACTACGCGCACTGCCTACCGTACTTCCGGCGGATGGAGAACTGTCTCGCGGCCGGTCCCGACGACGAGTTCCGCGGCCACGACGGCCCGCTCGTGCTCGAGCGCGGCCCCGCCGTCAACCCGCTGTTCACCGCCTTCCTCGAGGCCACTGAGCAGGCGGGCTACGCCCGCACCGACGACGTCAACGGCTACCGCCAGGAAGGCTTCGCTCCCTTCGACCGCAACGTGCACCGCGGGCGCCGTCTTTCGGCATCGAAGGCGTACCTCAAGCCCGCGATGAAACGGCCCAACCTCACCGTGCAGACCCGGGCGTTCGTCAGCCGGATCCTCTTCGAGGGCCAGCGCGCCGTCGGCGTCGAGTACCGGCAAGGGCGCGGCACACCGCAGCAGGTCCGCGCCCGCGAGGTCGTCCTGTGCGGCGGCGCCGTCAACTCCCCGCAACTGCTGCAGCTGTCCGGGGTCGGCAACGCCGACGAACTGGCCGCCCTCGGCATCGACGTGGTCCACGACCTGCCGGGCGTCGGGGAGAACCTCCAGGACCACCTCGAGGTCTACGTCCAGTACGCCTGCAGGCAGCCCGTGTCCGTGCAGCCGTACATGGCCAAGTGGCGTGCTCCCCTCATCGGACTGCAGTGGCTCTTCCGCACGGGCCCCGCCGCGACCAACCACTTCGAGGCCGGCGGCTTCGCCCGCAGCAACGAGGACGTGGACTATCCCAACCTGATGTTCCACTTCCTGCCCGTCGCGGTCCGCTACGACGGCTCCTCGCCGGCGGGCGGGCACGGTTACCAGGTGCACGTGGGGCCGATGTACTCCGACGCCCGGGGCTCCGTGAAGATCAAGAGCAGGGATCCGCTCGAGCACCCGGCGCTCCGCTTCAACTACCTGTCCACCGCACAGGACCGCCGCGAGTGGGTCGAGGCCGTCCGCGTCGCGCGCCGGATCCTAGGCCAGCCGGCGCTCGCGCCGTACAACGACGGTGAGATCTCACCCGGACCCTCAGTGGAGACCGACGAGGAGATCCTCGCCTGGGTCGCCAAGGAGGGCGAGACGGCCCTCCACCCCTCCTGCACCTGCAAGATGGGCACCGACGAGATGTCCGTCGTCGACCCGCTGAGCATGAGGGTGCACGGACTGGACGGGCTGCGCGTCGTCGACGCCTCGGTGATGCCGTACGTCACCAACGGCAATATCTACGCACCGGTGATGATGGTCGCCGAGAAGGCGGCGGACCTCATCCTGGGCAACGAACCGCCGACCCCGTCCAAGGCCGTGTACTACCGCCACCGCGACGCACAGAAACAGGCCCGGTAGGCCTTGGGCGCCGAGGTACTGCGGACGTTGCTCGGCCGTGTCCGCTACGAGGTGCTGCCGGCCGCGACGACCGAGGAGAAGGTCCTCGCCCATCTACCTCGCGACGTCGTGGTCACGGTCACCGCGTCGCCGGTCAAGGGCCTGGAGCCGACGCTCGCCCTCACCGAGCGGTTCGCCGCGCACGGTTACCCTGTCGTCCCGCACGTTCCCGCGCGACTGCTGCGGGACGACGCGCATCTCAAGGATGTCCTCGACCGGTTGCGTGCGGTGGGCGTCGACGACGTGTTCGTCCCGGCGGGCGACGCCGATCCGCCGGCCGGGGCGTACGACGGGGCGCTGCCGGTGCTGCGCACGCTGAGCCAACTGGGCAGGCCCTTCGCGAAGATGGGGATCACCGGCTATCCGGAGAGCCACCCCCTCATCCATGACGACATCACCGTCCAGGCGATGTGGGACAAGCAGGCGCACGCCACGTACATCGTCAGCAACCTGTGCTTCGATCCGCGCGTGCTCGGCGACTGGATCACCCGGATCCGCCGCCGCGGGGTCACCCTGCCCGTCCACGTGGGCGTCGCCGGGCCCGTGCAGCGCGCGAAGCTGCTGTCCATGGCGACAAAGATCGGGGTCGGCGAGTCCACACGTTTCCTGACCAGGCACCCCTCGTGGCTTCTGCGGTTCGCCGCGCCCGGAGGATACGACCCCGGACGGCTCCTCGCGCGCGGCGCGGACGCGTTCACCGCGCCCTCGGCGGGAGTGGCCGGACTTCACCTCTTCACGTTCAACCAGATCGCGGAGACCGAACGCTGGCGCCGCGCCCTGCTCGACCGGCTGGACGGCTGAGGTGGGCTGAACGGGTTCCGCGGAACGCTCAGCGGAAGACCACCGTGCGGTTGCCGTGCACCATGACCCGGCTCTCGGTGTGCCACTTCACCGCGTGGGCCAGTACCTGCGCCTCCACGTCGCGGCCCACCGTGACGAGATCGTCGGGTGGGGAACTGGTCGTTTTCGGATGTGCAGGAGCGTGCGTGGGTGTGCAGGGGCATGTACTGGTTCGTGGTGTTGTAGCGCGCACACGTCGTATGGCGGGCACTGTCAGTGCCCGCCCGTACCGTTCTTCCTGTTGCTGCTCAAGCGTGGTGGAGGGGAGTACATCGATGCGTGATGAGTCGCTGCGCACGATCGCTGCTTCCTTCGTGGCCGTTGGCCCGTCGGGCGTGGCGATCCGGACCCGTCTGGGCCACCTGAGCGCCGACGACGAGGAGGTGCTGCGCCTGGTGGGCGCGCATCTGGGCTCGCTGGCCTCGAAGGACCTCAAACGCCGGTGCGCCGACGGTCTGGAGCACTCCGCGGAGAGGTGGGCGGAGCGTAAGCGGGCCCTGACAAAGGAGTCTTCGTCGCGTTGGGCCGGGAGTATTACCAAGGCCACGCATGATCAGTGGGCGCTGGCGCGGCGTGCCCAACTCGCGCACATTCAAAGCCTTCAGGTGGGCGTGCGGACGATCGCGCACCGCCTGTCCCTCCCGATCGGCGAGAAGGGAAACAGGCGGGCGTCGGGCGGCTACCGCAGCGCACGGGAGTGGTTCGCCAAGTCCCGGCGCCTGCAGGTCCTTGAAGACCGGCTGAGTGCCGAGCAGGCCGACCACGCTGCGGGCCGGGTCCGGGTGGTGCGCGGCGGGAAGCGGCTCGCACGCAACCGGCACCACCTCAAGGCCGCCCAGCTCACGCAGGCCCAGTGGCGGCAACGCTGGGAAGCATCACGCTGGTTTGTGCAGGCGGACGGGGAATCGGGCAAGCGGTTCGGTAATGAGACGATCCGCGTCACGCCCGAGGGCGAGGTGTCACTGAAACTGCCTGTGCCGCTCGCCCACCTGGCCAACGCTCCGCATGGCCGGTATGCGCTCACCGGCGCTGCCCTCTTCCACCACCGCAGCGACGAGTGGGCCGACCGCGTCACCACGAATCGGGCCGTGGCCTACCGCATCCACTACGACGCAGGCCGCTGCCGCTGGTACCTCACCGCCTCCTGGACCATCCCACCCATCAAGACCGTTCCCCTGTCCCACGCCCGCACAGGCGGCCTGATCAGTGTCGATACGAACGCCGACCATCTGGCCGCCTGGCGCCTCGACGAGCACGGCAACCCGTGCGGCCGGCCGCGGCGGTTCGTCTACGACCTGTCCGGCACCGCGAACCATAGTGATGCCCAGGTGCGGCATGCACTGATCCGGCTCCTGCACTGGGCCCAACGCCACGGGCTGTCGATCGCGATCGAAGACCTCGACTTCAGCACGGACAAGACCCGGGAGAAACACGGCCGCCAGAAGCGGTTCAGGCAGGTGATCTCCGGCATGCCCGTGTCCAAGCTGCGGGCCCGGCTCGTCAGCATGGCGGCCGCACTCGGCATCACCATCATCGCCGTCGACCCCGCCTACACCAGCAGGTGGGGCGCCCAGCACTGGCAGAAACCCCTCTCCCACACGACCAGGAAAACCAGCCGTCACGATGCCGCGAGCATCGCGATCGGCAGGCGCGCCCTCGGGCACCGCATCCGGCGACGGACGGCACCGCCCCCACACGACCAGAGCGTTCGTGTGGGGCATCGGACCGCCCAGGCCGGACACGGCACCCCAGGGCGTGAGGAAACCCGCCCCCGCATCCCCGGACCACGGACACGATCCGTGTCGCCGGACGCGGCGCGAACGCGGGAGACCAGTGCATCCACCACCGTTCGGGATGCGCCAGTTGACCAGGATTGGGTACAAGACTCACCCCTGCTCACTGATCAGGAACGGTCGAGGGAGTGGTCCACCCGCACCACGTCCTGCTCGATGATCTGGCCCTCGTCCAGGTCCGGCGTCACATAGTGCGCCGTGGCGCCGACCAGCTTCACCCCGCGCTCGTACGCCTGCCGGTAGGGGCGCGCGCCCTTGAAGCCGGGCAGGAAGGAGTGGTGGATGTTGATGGCCCAGCCTTCCAGTTCCTTGCACAGATCGTCGGAGAGGATCTGCATGTAACGGGCGAGGACCACGAGGTCGATGTTCAACTCCCTTACCAGACCGAGCAGACGCGCTTCGGCGTCGGCCTTGGCGTCCGCTGTCACGGGGATGTGGTGGAAGGGGATGCCGTAGGTGTGCGCGAGGCCCTCGAAGTCCCGGTGGTTGGAGACGACGGCCGGGATCTCGATGTTGAGCGCGCCGGTGCGCCGCCGGAAGAGCAGATCGTTCAGGCAGTGCCCGAACCTGGAGACCATGATGAGCGTCCGGGTCGGGGTGGCGGCGTGGCGCAGGGCCCAGGAGATCCCGTAGGCCTCGGCGACGGGGCCGAATCGGTAACGCAGATTTTCCAGGTCGACGTCCGGGTCGGAAACGTCGAAGTGGACCCTCATGAAGAACCAGCCCTGCAAACGGTCGTCGAACTGCCGGCTCTCCAGGATGTTGCCGGAGTTCCTGACGAGGAAGCCGCTCACGGCATGCACCAGTCCGGCGGTGTCGGGGCACGAGAGGGTGAGGACGTACTCACGGCCGGGCTGCGGTCCAGGGGTCATTCGAGGTGCCTCCCTTGGTGCGTATTGCACAACCTGGTGAGCGATGCGCAACATGGTTGGGCCCTGCGAGGCACTCGGTCAAGTACGTCGGGGCAACGGCCCGGATGGCGAAATCGCAATCCACCAACCCCTTGACGTATGTCCGTTCATTCGGCCAAGGTGTTCCACCACCAGCAATTCAATGCACGATGCGCAACGCATTCTGGTCGAAGGGCTCGGCGCGTGGCAGATCTGTATGTGGATGGAGAGTGGCGTGATCCGGCGGCCGACGGCCACCGGGAGATCCGCTGTCCGGCCGACGGGACGCTCGTGGCGACGGTCTCCGAGGGCACGCGATCCGACACCGAGGCGGCGATCGCCGCGGCCCGGCACGCCTTCGACACCGGGTCCTGGCCGCAGACCCCCGAGCGCGAACGGGGCGAACTCCTGCTGCGCACCGCCGACATCCTCGAACGCGACGCCAAGGAGTTCGCCCGCGCGGAGTCGCTGGACACCGGCAAGCGACTGGTCGAGAGCGAGTACGACATCGCCGACGTCGTCTCCTGCTTCCGCTACTACGGCGGCATCGCCGGCACCGACGCCGGCCGCGTGGTGGACACCGGCCGCGACGACGCCCTCAGCCGCGTCACCTATGAGCCCGTCGGCGTCTGCGGGCTGATCACCCCCTGGAACTACCCGCTGCTGCAGGCCTCTTGGAAGGTCGCCCCGGCCCTCCTGGCCGGCAACACCTTCGTCCTCAAGCCCAGCGAACTCACGCCCTCCACCTCGATCCTGCTGATGCGCGCCCTGCACGAGGCAGGGCTCCCGGCCGGTACCGCCAACCTCGTGCTGGGCGCGGGAGCCCAGGTGGGCGCGCCGCTCGCCGAGCACCCGGCCGTGGACATGGTGTCGTTCACCGGAGGCTACGAGACCGGACGGCGCATCATGGCCGCTGCCGCAGCGACGGTGAAGAAGGTCGCGCTGGAACTCGGCGGCAAGAACCCGAACGTGGTCTTCGCCGACGCCGACTTCGAGACCGCCGTCGACTTCGCGCTCACGGCCGTCTTCCTGCACTCGGGCCAGGTCTGCTCGGCCGGGGCCCGGCTGATCGTCGAGGACTCCCTCCACGACGCCTTCGTCGACGAGGTCGTACGCCGGGCCCGGCTCATCCGCCTCGGCGGCCCCTTCGACCCCGAGGCGGAGAGCGGACCGCTGATCTCCGCGCAGCACCGGGAGAAGGTCGAGGAGTACGTCGCGGCCGGCCTCGCCGAGGGCGCCGTACTGCGCTGCGGCGGCAGGCGCCCGGACGATCCCGGGCTGGCGAACGGCTTCTACTACCCGCCCACCGTCCTCGACGAGTGCCGGCAGGACATGCGTGTGGTGCACGAGGAGTCCTTCGGCCCCGTGCTCACCGTCGAGCGCTTCCGCGACGAGGACGACGCCGTCCGCATCGCCAACGACACGGAGTTCGGACTGGCCGGAGCCGTCTGGACGCAGGATGCGGGCAAGGCCCAGCGGGTCGCCCGGCGGCTGCGCCACGGCACGGTGTGGATCAACGACTACCACCCCTATGTGCCGCAAGCGGAATGGGGTGGCTTCGGGCACTCGGGCGTGGGCCGGGAGCTGGGACCGACCGGCCTCAACGAGTACCGCGAGCCCAAGCACGTCTGGCAGAACATCCAACCCCGGCCGCAGCACTGGTTCCGCGGCTGAACGCCGAAAAGAGGTCGACCGTGACCCCCACAGAGACCGAGGTGTCGCGGCGGCGCGGCACGCCCCAGGATTCGGACCGCACCCCGGTCATCTCCGTGCGCCGGCTGTGGAAGGTGTTCGGGCCGAAGGCCGACCAGGTGCCGGGCTCCGAGGAGTTGTGCGGGCTGACCCGCCGTGAACTCATGGACCGCACCGGATGCACCGCCGCCGTGCGCGACGTCGACTTCGAGGTGTCGCCCGGCGAGGTCTTCGTCGTCATGGGTCTGTCCGGCTCCGGGAAGTCCACGCTGGTGCGCTGTCTGACCCGGCTGATCGAACCCACCGCCGGCGAGATCGTGTTCGAGGGCGAGGACATCCGCGGCGCCGACGCCAAGCGGCTGCGCGAGCTGCGGCGCAGCAAGTTCTCCATGGTCTTCCAGCACTTCGGTCTGCTGCCGCACCGACGGGTCGTCGAGAACGTGGCGTTCGGCCTGGAGATCCGCGGCATGGGCAAGGCCGAACGCACCAAGCGGGCCCTGGAGGTCGTCGAACTGGTGGGCCTCGCCGGATACGAGAACTCCTATCCCGACCAGCTCTCCGGCGGAATGCAACAGCGCGTGGGCCTCGCCCGTGCCCTCGCCGGCGACCCCGACGTCCTCTTCTTCGACGAGCCGTTCTCCGCCCTCGACCCGCTGATCCGCCGTGACATGCAGAACGAGGTCATCCGGCTGCACCACGAGGTCGGCAAAACCATGGTGTTCATCACCCATGACCTCTCCGAGGCACTCAAGCTCGGCGACCGCATCCTCATCATGCGCGACGGCAGGATGGTCCAGTGCGGCACGGGCGACGAGCTCGTGGGCGCCCCGGCGGACGACTACGTACGGGACTTCGTCCGCGACGTGCCGCGCGGGGATGTGCTGACCCTGCGCTGGATCATGCGCCCCGCGGAACCCGACGACGCCCTCGACGGTCCCGAACTCGGCCCGGACGTCGTCGTGCGCGAGGCCACCCGGGCGGTGCTGGCCGCCGAGAAGCCGGTCAAGGTCGTCGAGAACGGCAAGCTGCTCGGCATCGTCGGCGACGAGGAGATCCTCGCCGTGGTCGCCGGGCAGGAGGGCGGTGCGTGATGGCCGTCGCCGCCGACGCGACCGCGCAGGTCGCGCCCCTGCGCAAGAAGGTCGGCCGCCCCGTCGTGGTGGCAGCGATCCTGATCGCCTGGCTGGTGCTGTTCGCCGTGCTGCGCGGCCGGCAGACGCTGTCCCTCGCCGCGGCCGACCTCACCGGTCTGCACCGCTGGCTGAACGACGTCAACGACACCATCGGCGCCAACCGCAACTCCAATCCGCTCTTCCTCTACTTCTTCAATGAGATCCGCCTGGTCATCGACAACCTGGTGACGTTCGTCCAGTCCCTGATCTCACAGCCCACAGGCACCCGCCCGGTCCCGCAGATCGGCTGGCTCGGTGTCGTGGGACTCGCCGGCTATGTCTCCTGGGCCGTGGGGAACTGGCGGGTCGCCCTCCTGGCCGTCGCCGGCTTCACGTTCTTCGGACTCCAGGGCCTGTGGCAGGAGAGCATGGACACACTGGCGCTGACGCTGTCGGCAGTGTTCGTGGCCCTGCTTATCGGCATCCCGCTCGGTGTGTGGTCCGGTCTCTCCAACCGGTTCAACCGGATCATGACGCCCGTCCTGGACTTCATGCAGACGATGCCGACCTTCGTCTACCTCGCCCCGCTGACCCTGTTCTTCCTCATCGGAGGGGCCTCCGCCACGATCACCACCGTGATCTACGCGGCTCCGCCCGCCATCCGCATCACCGCACACGCCATCCGCTCCGTGCCGCCGACCACGGTCGAGGCGGCGGAGTCGATGGGCTCGACACGACGGCAGCAGCTGCTGAAGGTGTTGCTTCCGATGTCGAAGCGCACCGTGGTCATGGGTGTCAACCAGACCATCATGGCGGCCCTGGCCATGGTGACCATCGCAGCGCTGATCGACGCGCCCGGCCTCGGCAAGACCGTCGTACAGGCCCTGCAGTCGCTCGACGTGGGCACCGCCTTCAACGCGGGCCTCGCCATCGTCGTCATGGCCATCGTCCTGGACCGGGTCACCACGGCGGCCGCCGGGCGTGCGGAGGCGGCGCGCCGCTCGGGCAGCCGCTTCCTGCACTGGCGCAGGCCGCTGCTGATCGCCGGTGCGGTCGTCACGGCGGTGCTGGTGTATCTGTCCCACACCTACGTATGGGCGGCCTCCTTCCCGGGCGACGGCGGCACCGGCAGCGCCATCGCGAGCGCGGCGGACACGGCGACCACCTGGATGCAGGACCATGTGTCGGGCGTCACCAACGCCTTCCGCGACGCGCTCACCAACGGCCTGCTCAACCCCTTCCAGACGCTGCTCACGGACTCCCCGTGGTGGCTGGTGGGCGCCGCTCTGTGCGGGCTCGCCGCGGTGCTCGGCGGCTGGCGGGCCGCGGTGACCGCCGTCGTGTGCGTGGGGCTGCTCGTCGGCACGGGCCTGTGGTCGGACAGCATGACGACGCTGGCCTCGACCGTCGTCGCCACAGTCCTGGTGATGCTGCTCGGCGCCATCTTCGGCGTGTGGATGGGACGCAGCGCGCTGGTGGACCGGATCGTGCGGCCCACGCTGGACGCGGCGCAGGTCATGCCCCCGTTCGTCTATCTCGTACCGTTCCTCGCGCTCTTCGGCGCCACACGTTTCACCGCGATCGTCGCGGCCGTCGTCTACGCGGCCCCTGTCGCCATCAAGATCATCGCGGACGGGGTGCGCAACGTTCCCGAGACGACCGTGGAGGCGGCCGCCTCCACCGGCTGCAACACCTGGCAGATCATCACCAAGGTCCAACTGCCGATGGCACGCAGCGCCCTGACCCTTGCCACCAACCAGGGCCTCATCTACGTGCTCTCGATGGTTGTCGTCGGCGGCCTGGTCGGCGCCGGCGCCCTCGGCTACGACGTCGTGGCCGGATTCTCGCAGGGAGAGCTGTACGGAAAGGGGTTGGCGGCGGGACTCGCCATCGTACTGCTCGGAGTCATGTTCGACCGGATCACCCAGGCTGCGGCGCGCCGCACCAGTGCGTAAGGAGCACGACACCATGGCAAGACACTGGCGAGCCAGCGCGGCCGCCCTGGCCGCTCTCGGCCTCACCCTGACGGCCTGTTCGGGCGCGAAGGTCGGCGACAGTTCCTCCGCCGACTCGAAGAGTTCGGGCAAGTGCGGCACGTTCAACCTCGCCGTCAACCCGTGGGTGGGCTACGAGGCGGACGCGGCGGTCGTCGCATACGTCGCGCAGCACGACCTCGGCTGCACGGTCGACAAGAAGGACCTCAAGGAGGAGATCGCCTGGCAGGGCTTCGGGACTGGCGAGGTCGACGCCATCCTGGAGAACTGGGGCCACGACGACCTGAAGAAGAAGTACATCACCCAGCAGAAGACCGCCGCCGAGGCCGGGCAGACCGGCAACAAGGGCATCATCGGCTGGTACGTGCCGCCATGGCTGGCCAAGGCGCACCCCGACATCACCAAGTTCGAGAACCTCAACAAGTACGCTAGCAACTTCAAGACCTCCGAGTCGGGCGGCAAGGGCCAGTTGCTCGACGGCGACCCGTCCTATGTCACGAACGACGCGGCGCTGGTGAAGAACCTGAAGCTGAACTTCAAGGTGGTGTACGCGGGGAGCGAGACCGCGCTCATCCAGGCCTTCCGGACCGCCGAGAAGAACAAGCAGTGGGTGATCGGCTACTTCTACGAGCCGCAGTGGTTCCTGTCCGAGGTGCCACTGGTGAAGGTCGCCCTGCCGAAGTACACGACGGGATGCGACGCCGTCGCCGACAAGATCGCCTGCGACTATCCCGTGTACGACCTGGACAAGATCGTCAGCACCCGGTTCGCCAAGTCCGGCAGCCCCGCCTACAACCTGGTGAAGAACTTCAACTGGACGAACGACGACCAGAACACCGTGGCCAAGTACATTGCGCAGGACAAGATGTCCGACGATGCAGCGGCGAAGAAGTGGGTCGAGGCGAACCGCGACAAGGTCGACGCCTGGCTGAAGTAACCGCCCGCCTCCACCCGGAACCGTCCGGAGACGGTCCTGACGCACCCAGGAAGCGCGTTGCTTCACAGGGGAGCTGAGACGCGAGTGACGTGACGGGCACCGGAGTGACCGGACCCGCGAAGAACCGTTCCTAGTCAGTGTGCAGGAGTGAGTCGTGTACCCAATCCTGGTCAACTGGCGCATCCCGAACGGTGGTGGATGCACTGGTCGCCCGCGTTCGCGCCGCGTCCGGCGACACGGATCGTGTCCGTGGTCCGGGGATGCGGGGGCGGGTTCCCTCACGCCCGCGGGTGCCGTGTCCGGCCTGGGCGGTCCGATGCTGCTGTCCATCGCTCTGGTGGGCAGGAGGCGGTGCCGTCCGTCGCCGGATGCGGTGCCCGAGGGCGCGTCGTCCGATCGCGATGCTCGCGGCATCGTGACGGGTGGTCTTGCGGTTCTTGCCGGTGGGGGGTTTTTGCCAGTGCTGGGCGCCCCATCTGCTGGTGTAGGCCGGGTCGACGGCGATGATGGTGATGCCGAGTGCGGCCGCCATGCTGACGAGCCGGGCCCGCAGCTTGGATACGGGCATGCCGGAGATCACCTGCCTGAAGCGCTTCCTGCGCCCGTGTTTCTCCCGGGTTTTCTCCGCGGTGAAGTCGAGGTCTTCGATCGCGATCGACAGGCCGTGGCGTTGGGCCCAGTGCAGGAGCCGGATCAGTGCATGCCGTACCTGGGCATCACGATGCATCGCGGTGCCGGACAGGTCGTAGACGAACCGGCGCGGTTGGCCGCAGGGATTGCCGTGCTCGTCCAGCCGCCAGGCGGCGAGGTGGTCGGCGTTGGTGTCCACGCCGATCAGTCCGCGGGCGCGGGCTACGTCGAGGGGAACGGTTTTGACTGGTGGGATGGTCCAGGAGGCGGTGAGGTACCAGCGGGCGCGGTCTGTGTCGTAGTGGATGCGGTAGGCCACGGACCGGTTCGTGGTGATGCGGTCGGCCCACTCGTCGCTGCGGTGGTGGAAGACCGCAGCGCCGGTGAGCGTGTACCGGCCATGCGGGGCGTTGGCCAGGTGGGCGAGTGGAGCAGGCTGCCTAATGCTGAAGTCAAGCGATAAGACGCAGTTGTGGCCGTCCTTCGTAGGGCCTTCGGTCGCGGAGGATTGCGTAGACGACGTTGACTCGGCGGCGTGCCAAGGCGATCAGCGCCTGATGATGCCGTTTACCCTCGCTTCGCTTGCGGTCGTGGTAGGCCCGGGAGACGGGATCGCGCTGGATCGCGCAGAACGCCGACTGGTAGAAGACGCGTTTGAGAGCTTTGTCGCCGCCGGTGGCACTGCGCGAGTAGCGGATCTTCCCCGACTGGGCGAGCACGGGGGCAAGCCCGGCCGCGGCGGCCAGGGCGTCCCCGCTGCCGAAGCGGCCGATGTGGCCGGTCAGGGCGATGAACTCCGCGGTGAGGATGACCCCCATCCCCGGCAGGCTGCGGATGAGGGCCCCGTCAGGATGTGAGTCGACCAGCTCCTCGATCTCGTTTTCCAGTGCCTTGATCCGGCCCTTTGTAGCCAGGAGATCGGCGGCGAGTTCGCGGATGAGCTGGGCGGTACGGCGTTCCCCGACGACGGCGGTGTGCTGGGCTCGCGCGGCGGTGACAGCTGCTTCGGCCAGTTTGTCGGCGGTGGGCCGGTGGGCGCCGTGCCTGCGCAGGTGGTCGGCGATCCGTGTGATGCCTGCGCGGCGGACTTCGGCGGGGGTGACGTAGCGCGAGAGCAGCACCAGGCTCGATTTCTGGGTCGGGTCCACGACGCGTTCCAGGCCAGGGTGGATGCTGGTGAGCAGGTCGCGCAGGCGGTTGATGCGCGCGGTGGTCTCCCTGGCCACCACGGTGCGGTGGCTGACCAGGAGCCGCAGCTCGACGGTGGCCTCCTCGGGCAGGTCGATGATCCTCAAGTCGTCGCGGAGCATGACCTGTTCGGCGATGACCTTCGCGTCGCGGGGATCGGACTTGTTCTCTCCTCCGCGGGTACCCCGTCGGGCGCGATTGACGGCGAGGCCGGGCAGGTGGACGCAGCGCAGACCGGCGGCCAGCAGCATGGCTGTCAGTAGTCCTGCGATGCCGCCCATCAGGTCCAGGCCGATGGTGAGACCGTCGTGGTCCGTCTGGATGGTGCGCAGTTCGGTGATGGCCTGTTCGATCGACTCGGGGTCGTTATCGACCCGGTGATTGAGCAGCGGCTGGCCACGGTCGTTGATGGCAGCCAGCCAGTGGAACTCCTTGGCGATGTCGAATCCTGCGGTGGCGGACATGACGCTCCCCTCGCCGTGCAACGTGCGGCGCGACCCCTTCCGTCTGTCCTCGCCCTACCAAGCGATGGTCCGCAGAGCCTAATCAGCAGTCCAGAAGAGGTGGCGGGACAGGGGGAACAGCCTGCTGAGCCATGGCCGGCAGCAGCTTGAAAACCATCCCTGCCCCGCTCGCGCGAGCCCATCGTCGCGAACGATCGGGCCGTGCGAAAGAAGGTAGGGCAGCTTGAGGGAGACTTCGCCCTCGGGCGTGACGCGGGTCGTCTCATTGCCGAACCGCTTGCCCGATTCCCCGTCAGCCTGCACAAACCAGCGCGATGCTTCCCAGCGTTGCCGCCACTGGGCCTGCGTGAGCTGGGCGGCCTTGAGGTGGTGCCGGTTGCGTGCGAGCCGCTTCCCGCCGCGCACGATGCGGACGCGGCCCACGGCGTGGTCGGCCTGCTCGGCACTCAGCCGGTCTTCAATGACCTGCAGGCGTCGGCTCTTGGCGAACCACTCCTTGGCGCTGAGGTAGCCGCCTGGCGCCCGCCCCTTTCCCTTCTCCCCGATCGGCAGGGACAGGCGGTGGCGATCGTCCGCACGCCCGCCTCAAGGCTTTGGATATGCGCGAGTTGGGCACGCCGCGCAAGCGCCCACTGATCGTGCGTGGCCTTGGTTATACTCCCGGCCCAACGCGACGAAGACTCCTTTGTCAGGGCCCGCTTGCGCTCCGCCCACGTATGAGTGGAGTGATCCAGACCGTCTGCGCACCGGCGTTTGAGGTCCCTTGCGGCCAGCGAGCCAAGATGCGCGCCCACCAGGCGCAACACCTCCTTGTCGGCGGCGCTCAAGTGGCCCAGACGGGTCCGGATCGCCACGCCCGATGGGCCGACGGCCACGAAGGGAGCCGCGATCGTGCGCAACGACTCACCACGCATCGATGTACTCCCTCCATCACGCTTGATCGGCAACAGGAAGAACAGTACGGGCAGGCACTGACATCAGTGCCCGCCATATGACGTGTGCGCGCTGCAACACCACGAACCAGAACATGCTCCTGCCCACTCGCACACCCTCCTGCACATCCGAAAACGACCAGTTCCCCACCCCTCACGGGGCCCGGCAGGCTGCCAGTGCGGCCTGCCGGGCCCCTTGGCGTTTCACCCGTTCACCGGCGTCATGCGCCCCCTTGACACCCCTCCTGGGCGGCGGGCACATTGAGTTGCGCAACCTGAACCACGTTGCGTACAAAGCAACTGAACCGGTTTCGAGTCCGGAGGTGCGGCGATGGCGGGACCCCGAGTGGTCATCATCGGAGCGGGCGTCGTGGGAGCGGCGCTCGCGGACGAGATCTCGGCGCGAGGCTGGACCGATGTGACCGTGGTCGACCAGGGGCCCCTCCCCGCCACCGGCGGCTCCAGCTCCCACGCACCCGGCCTGGTCTTCCAGACGAACCCCTCCAAGACCATGACGGAGCTGGCCCGCTACACCGTCGAGAAGTTGTGCTCCCTCGACGTCGACGGCAAGCCCTGCTTCCTGCAGGTCGGCGGCCTCGAAGTGGCCACTTCTCCCGAGCGGCTCGCCGAACTCCGGCGCCGCCACGGCTGGATCACCGCCTGGGGCGTCGAAGCCCGGCTGCTGAGCCCCGAGGAGTGCGTCGAGCAGCACCCGCTCGTGAACCGCGACCGGGTCCTCGGCGGCCTCTTGGTCCCGACGGACGGCCTGGCCAAGGCGGTCCTCGCCGTCGAGGCGCAGATCCGCCGGGCCACGGCGCGCGGCGTGCGCTTCCTCGCCCACCACGAAGTCCTCGACGTACGGCAGAACGACGGCCGGGTCACCGGCGTCCAGACCGACCAGGGCGAGATCCCCGCCGACATCGTGGTGTGCTGCGCCGGCATCTGGGGCCCGAGGATCGCCCGCATGGTCGGCATGGACCTCCCGCTCACCCCGCTCGCCCACCAACTGGCCTGGACCGGCCCGGTACCGGCGCTGGCGGGCCAGACCGAGGAGGCGGTGCGGCCGATACTCCGGCACCAGGACGCCGACCTCTACTACCGCGACCGCTTCGACGGTCTCGGGATCGGTTACTACGGCCACCGCCCCATGCCGGTCTCCGCCGACGACATCGTCTCCGTCGAGGAGGCCGACGTCATGCCGTCAGTACTGAAGTTCACCGAGGAGGACTTCGAGGACGCATGGACCGAGACGCAGTCCCTGCTGCCGGCGACGAGGGAGGCCAAGGTCGAGGAGGGCATCAACGGCCTGTTCTCCTTCACCCCCGACGGGTTCCCGCTCCTCGGTGAGTCCCCGGACGTCAAGGGCTTCTGGGTGGCCGAGGCGGTCTGGGTCACCCACTCGGCCGGAGTCGGCCGGGCCGTCGCCGAGTGGCTGGTGGACGGCCACTGCTCGTCCTTCGACCTGCACGAGTGCGACGTCAACCGCTTCGAGCCGCACCAGCTCTCGCCGGAGTACGTACTGGCCCGCGACTGCCGGAACTTCGTCGAGGTCTACGACATCATCCATCCCCTCCAGCCCACCGGGGACCCGCGCCCGATCCGTACGAGCCCCTTCTACGCCCGTCAGCAGGAACTGGGCGCCTTCTTCCTGGAGGCGAACGGCTGGGAGCGCCCCCAGTGGTACGAGGCCAACTCCCCGCTGACCGAGGGGCGTAGCATCCCGGTCCCGAACGACTGGGCCACGCGCTACTGGTCGCCCATCGTCGGCGCCGAGGCCCAGGCCACCCGCGAGACCGTCGCCCTGTACGACATGACGGCGCTCAAGCGTCTGGAGGTCGGCGGCCCCGGCGCGGCCGCGTTCCTGGAGCGGCTGTCCACCGGCAAGGTCGACAAGTCGGTCGGCTCCGTGACCTACACCCTGCTGCTGGACCACGACGGCGGCATCCGCAGCGACATCACCGTCGCCCGGCTGGCCCGCGACCTCTTCCAGGTCGGCGCCAACGGCAACACCGATCTCGACTGGTTCCGCCGCCACCTCCCGGCCGACGGATCCGTCGCCGTACGCGACATCACCCCGGGCACCTGTTGCATCGGCCTGTGGGGACCGCTCGCCCGGAAGGTGCTGCAGCCCCTGACGGACTCCGACTTCTCCAACGACGGCCTGAAGTACTTCCGCGCCAAGCGCGCCTACATCGGCAGCGTCCCCGTCACCGCGATGCGCCTGTCCTACGTCGGCGAGCTGGGCTGGGAGTTGTACACCACCGCCGACCAGGGCCTGAAGCTGTGGGACACGCTGTGGCGGGCGGCCCGGCCGCTGGGCGGCGTCATCGCGGGCCGCGGCGCCTTCAACAGCCTGCGCCTGGAGAAGGGTTACCGCTCCTTCGGCACCGACATGACCTACGAGCACGACCCCTACGAGGCCGGTCTGGGCTTCGCCGTGAAGGCCGACAAGGGCGACTTCGTCGGCAAGGCCGCGCTCGAGCGGCGCAAGGCCGACGTGCGGCGCAGGCTCACCTGTCTCACCATCGACGACCCCCAGGCCGTCGTCATGGGCAAGGAGCCGGTGTACGACGGCGACCACGCCGTCGGATACGTCACCAGCGCCGCCTACGGCTACACGATCGGCAAGGGCATCGCCTACGCCTGGCTTCCGGCGCGGCTCGCCACCACGGGCACCGCTGTGCAGATCGGCTACTTCGGCCGGCGCATCGAGGCGGTCGTGGCCGAAGAGCCGCTGTTCGACCCGGCCATGTCCCGCCTCCGTGGCTAGTACTCCGCTCCGGTTCCGAGGGAGCACCGATGGTAACCGTCGAGAGGAACGCGAACCCCGTATGAACCCGCTGAACACACCGCTGGCCGAACTCGATCCCGAAGTCCACTCCGCCCTCCGGGCAGAGCTGCACCGTCAGCAGTCCACTCTCGAAATGATCGCCTCCGAGAACTTCGCGCCCACCGCTGTGCTTGAGGCCCAGGGCTCCGTCCTGACCAACAAGTACGCCGAGGGCTACCCCGGCCGGCGCTACTACGGCGGCTGCGAACACGTCGACGTCACCGAACGGTTGGCCATCGAGCGGATCAAGTCCCTCTTCGGCGCCGACCACGCCAATGTGCAGCCGCACTCCGGCGCCCAGGCCAACACCGCCGTCTTCTTCGCGCTGTTGCGCCCCGGCGACACGATCCTCGGCCTCGATCTCGCGCACGGCGGGCACCTCACCCACGGCATGCGCATCAACTACAGCGGCAGAATGTTCAACGTCGTGCCGTACCACGTGACCGAGGCCGACAACCTCGTCGACATGGACGAGGTGGAGCGCCTCGCCAAGGAACACCGCCCCAAGATGATCATCGCGGGCTGGTCGGCGTACCCGCGGCAGCTGGACTTCGCGGCCTTCCGCCGCATCGCCGACGAGGTCGACGCCTACCTCATGGTCGACATGGCCCATTTCGCAGGTCTGGTCGCGGCCGGGCTGCACCCCAGCCCCGTTCCGCACGCGCACGTCGTCACGACCACGACGCACAAGACGCTCGGCGGACCCCGGGGCGGAGTCGTCCTCACCAACGACCCCGGCCTCGCCAAGAAGATCAACTCGGCGGTGTTCCCCGGTATGCAGGGCGGCCCGCTGGAACACGTCATCGCCGCGAAGGCGGTCTCCTTCAAGGTGGCGGCGTCAGCCGAGTTCGCCGAGCGGCAGGCCCGCACCCTCGCCAGCGCCCGTGTCCTCGCCGAGCGCCTCACCCGCCCGGACGCGGCGGACGCAGGGGTGAGGGTTCTCACCGGCGGCACGGACGTCCACCTGGTCCTGGTGGACCTGCGGGACTCCGCGCTCGACGGCAGGCAGGCCGAGGACCTCCTCCACCGGATCGGCATCACCGTCAACCGCAACGCCGTCCCCTTCGACCCGCGCCCGCCCATGGTCACCTCGGGTCTGCGCATCGGCACCCCCGCCCTGGCCACCCGGGGCTTCACCGTGGAGGACTTCGCCGAGGTCTCCGATGTGATCGCGCTCGCCCTCCAGGCCGAGCCGGACGTGGCCGCGCTGCGCGCGCGTACCCAGGCGCTGGCGGCCAGGCACCCGCTCTACCCGCACCTTTCGGAAGGCGGAGACGTCCGTTGAGCTCCAGCATCCCCGGCGCCGAACTGCCCGAGCACCCCGACTTCCTCTGGCGCACGCCCGAGCCCCGGCGGTCGTACGACGTGGTGATCGTGGGCGGCGGCGGACACGGCCTCGCCACCGCCCACTACCTGGCGAAGAACCACGGCGTCACCAGCGTCGCCGTACTCGAGAAGGGCTGGCTCGCGGGCGGCAACATGGCCCGCAACACCACCATCATCCGCTCCAACTATCTGTGGGACGAGAGCGCCGGCATCTACGAGCACGCCCTCAAGCTGTGGGAGGGACTGGAGGAGGAACTCGACTACCCGATCCTCTTCTCCCAGCGCGGCGTACTCAACCTCGCCCACAGTCTGCAGGACGTCCGCGACAGCGTGCGCCGCGTCGAGGCCAACCGGCTCAACGGGGTCGACGCGCAATGGCTCGACACCGAGCAGGTCCAAGAGCTCTGCCCGATCGTCAACACCTCCCCCGACGTGCGCTACCCGGTGCTCGGCGGCACCTATCAGCCGCGGGCCGGCATCGCCAAACACGACTACGTGGCGTGGGGCCTGGCCCGCTCCGCCGACGCCGCCGGGATCGACATCATCCAGAACTGCGAGGTCACCGGGCTCGACATCGCCGGCGGCCGGATCACCGGCGTACGGACGACGCTCGGCCCGATCGCGGCGGGCAAGGTGGCACTGTGCTCGGCTGGCCACACCTCGGTGCTGGCCGCCATGGCGGGCATCGAACTCCCGCTGCAGAGCCACCCGTTGCAGGCCCTCGTCTCCGAACTCCTCGAACCCGTGCACCCGACGGTCGTGATGTCCAACGCCGTCCATGTGTACGTCAGTCAGGCCCACAAGGGCGAACTGGTGATGGGTGCGGGCATCGACGCGTACAACGCGTACACCCAGCGCGGTGCGTTCCACATCATCGAGCAGCAGATGTCCGCCGCCCTGGAACTGTTCCCCGTGTTCGCCCGTGCCCATGTGCTGCGCACCTGGGGCGGCATCGTCGATGTCAGCCCCGACGCCTCGCCCATCGTCGGCCTCACCCCCGTCGACGGCCTCTACCTCAACTGCGGTTGGGGGACGGGCGGTTTCAAGGCGACACCGGGCGTCGGCTGGGTCATGGCCCACACCATCGCGCACGACAGCCCACACCCCCTCAACGCCCCCTTCTCGCTCGACCGTTTCACCACCGGCGCGCTCGTCGACGAGCACGGCGCCGCCGCTGTGGCCCACTAGGGAGCCGAACCATGCTGCTGATCCCCTGCCCGTGGTGCGGGCCCCGTGACGAGGTCGAGTTCCACTACGGCGGTCAGGCGCACGTGCCCTGTCCCGAGGATCCGGCCTCCCTCACCGACGAGGAGTGGGCGCGCTATCTCTTCTTCCGCGACAATCCCAAGGGCCCCTTCGCCGAGAGATGGAGCCACGCCGCGGGTTGTCGCAGGTGGTTCAACGCGGTGCGGGACACGTCGACAAACGAGATCCTCGCCGTCTACCGGGTGGGAGAACCGCGCCCGTCCACTGCTGAGCCGAGGCCGGCCGCACCAGCCCGTCATGGGGTTCTCCCCGGCCCGAACGATGCCGGAAGTCCATGGGAGCTTGAGGACAAGTCCGCCCGTGCCGAGGGAAGTTCGACGGCGGAGCCCACGAACAGGGCCGACGCGGTAAGCCCCTTGGCCGCGGGACGCACTGGTGCGGGGGACGCCGACCAGCCCTTCCGTCTCCTCAGCGGTGGCCGGATCGAACGCGACCGCCGCCTGACCTTCGTCTTCGACGGCACCGAGTACGCGGGCTTCCGCGGCGACACCCTGGCCTCGGCCCTCCTCGCCAACGGTGTCATCCAGGCCGCCACCAGCATCAGGTTCGGCCGCCCGCGGGGCGTCTTCTCGGCGGGTGTCGAGGAACCCAACGCGGTGGTCCAGATCGAGGCCCCTTTCCCCGAACCGATGCTTCCGGCGACGACGGTCGAGCTGTACGACGGACTGGTGGCGGGCAGCCTGCCCGGCCGGGGACGCCTCGCCGCCGAGCCGGACCCGGCCCGCTACGACGCCGTGCACGCCCACTGCGATCTGCTCGTCGTCGGGGCCGGCCCGGCCGGGCTCGCCGCCGCGGCCGCCGCCGCGCAGAGCGGGGCACGCGTCATCCTCGCGGACGACCAGCCGGAACCCGGCGGCAGCCTCCTCGGAACGGGCGAACATCTCGACTGGGTGGCCCGGACCAGCGAACTGCTCGAGTCCGCGCCCGAGGTGCGCGTCCTGCGCCGTACCACCGTCTTCGGCCACTACGACGACAACCACCTCCTCGGCGTGGAACGCCGCACCGCCCATCTGGGCGCTGAGGCCCCCGAGCACGTCTCCCGGGAGCGCGTCTGGCGCATCCGTGCCCGCCGTGTGGTGCTGGCCACCGGCGCGCACGAACGCTCGGTGGCCTTCGCGGACAACGACCGCCCCGGAGTGATGCTCGCCGCCTCGGCCCGGGCCTATGTCAATCGGTACGGGGTCCTGCCGGGCCGCCGTGCCGTCGTGCTCACCACGAACGACAGCGCGTACGCCGCCGCGCTCGACCTCGCCGCGGCGGGCGTCGAGGTAGCCGCGGTCGTCGACACCAGGCCGGAGGCCGGTCAGTGGGCGCGCCGTGCCCGCGCGGCCGGGATCGAGGTGCTGACCGGCCACGCCGTGACCGGCACAGAAGGCGGCCCGCGCCTCACCGGTGTGCGGGTGGCGCCGTACGGCGAGTCGGTGGGGCCAAGGGAGTTCGCCGCGGACCTCCTTCTGGTCTCCGGCGGCTGGAATCCGGCCGCGCACCTGTTCAGCCAGGCGGGCGGCACACTCCGCTACGACGAGTCGCTCGGCACCTTCGTCCCCGGCGGCTCACGTCAGGCGGTGGACGTCGCGGGCAGCGCGAACGGGGCCTTCGGGCTCGGCACTGTGCTCGCGCAGGGAGCGGCCGCCGGTGCCCGCGCGCTCGCGGCCGAGGGCTACTCCCCCGCGGCGCCCGCCCTGCCCGTGGTGACCGCACCGCCGCAGTCGCCCCCGATGCAGGTCTTCGCCCTTCCCGGCCCCGCCGGCGCACTCCGCTTCGTGGACCTGCAACGCGACGTCACCGTGGACGACCTGGCCCGCGCGACGGGGGCCGGTCTGCGCTCGGTCGAGCACACCAAGCGCTACACGACGGCCGGCACGGCCAACGACCAGGGCAAGACCTCCGGGGTCCTGGCGAGCGGGATCGTCGCGGAACTGCTCGGGGTGGACGTCTCGGCGCTCGGTACGACCACGTTCCGGCCGCCGTACACACCCGTCTCCTTCGCCGCACTGGCCGGCCGCGACCGGGGCGCGCTGCACGACCCGGTCCGGGTGACCGCCCTGCACGCATGGCACACCGCACACGGTGCCGTCTTCGAGAACGTCGGCCAGTGGAAGCGGCCCTGGTACTACCCGCGCGACGGCGAGGACATGGCGGTCGCCGTGCTGCGCGAGTGCCGCGCCGCCCGTGAGGGGGTGGCCTTCATGGACGCCTCCACCCTCGGCAAGATCGATGTCCAGGGCCCGGACGCCGCCGTGTTCCTGGACCGGCTCTACACCAACATGATCAGCACCCTCAGGGTCGGCATGATCCGTTACGGTGTGATGTGCCACCTGGACGGCATGGTCTTCGACGACGGCACCGTCATCCGCCTGGCCCAGGACCGCTTCCTGGTCACCACCACCACGGGCAACGCGGCGGCCGTCCTCGACTGGATGGAGGAGTGGCTCCAGACGGAATGGCCCGAGCTACGGGTCCGCTGCACCTCCGTCACCGAGCAGTGGGCCACCGTGGCCCTGGTGGGCCCGCGCTCCCGTGACGTGCTCGGCTCGCTGGCGCCCGGCCTGGCGGTGGACAACGACAGCTTTCCGTTCATGGCTTGGCGGGAGACCGCCGTCGCGGGCATCGACGCCCGGGTGTGCCGGATCAGTTTCTCGGGCGAACTCGCCTACGAGATCAACGTGTCGCCGTGGCACGCCCTCGCGCTGTGGGAGGCGGTGCACGAGGCCGGCGCTCCGTTCGGCATCACGCCGTACGGCACCGAGACCATGCACGTCCTGCGGGCCGAGAAAGGCTATCCGATCATCGGCCAGGACACCGACGGCACGGTCACCCCGCACGACCTGGGCATGAGCTGGGCGGTGTCGAAGAAGAAGCCCGACTTCATCGGCAAACGCTCCCACTCCCGCGCCGACACGGCCCGCCCCGACCGCAAGCACCTGGTCGGCCTGCTCCCCGAAGACCCGGCCGTCTTCCTCCCCGAAGGCACCCATCTGGTCGCCGACAGCGTGCTGCCCGAGCCGCCGGTGCCGATGCTGGGCCACGTCACCTCCAGCTGCCGCAGCGCGGCGCTGGGCCGGACCTTCGCCCTCGCCCTGGTCAAGGGCGGCCGGGACCGCATCGGCGAACGTCTCTACGCACCCGTCGGCGACCGGCTGCTCCCGGTGACCGTCGCACGTCCCGTCCTCTACGACCCCGAGGGAGCCCGTCGCGATGGCTGAGACCGTCCTGACCGCACAGCCCCGCAGCCCCCTGGCACACGCGGCCGGCCGGCTGGCGGCCGCGACGCGCTCCTCGGGGGGCGCGGTCCGGCTCGCCGAGGTGCCCTTCCTGGCGCAGGTCGATGTCCGCCTCGACGCCAAGGGAGCGGCGGCGGACGCCGTCGGAGTGGCCCTCGGATCGCAACTGCCCCTGGAGCCCGGCACCGCCGTCCGCACCGAGGGGCAGACCGCGCTGTGGCTCGGTCCCGACGAGTGGCTGGTGGTGGGCCGGCCGGGCACCCAGCGGGACCTGGAGGGCCGCATCCGTTCCGCGGCCGGAGAGGAACCCGTCTGTGTCACGGACGTGTCCGCCCAGCGCACCACCGTCCTCGTCGCGGGCCCCCGCGCCCGCGATCTGCTGTCCCACGGCTGCTCCCTGGACCTGCACCCGCGTGCGTTCGGCCCCGGCCGCTGCGCCCAGACGACGCTGGCCCGTACCCAGGTGATCCTGGTGGCCCGGGACGGGGTGAGGGCCGGTTTCTGGGTGCTGGTCCGTTCCTCCTTCGCCGGCTATCTGGCCGACTGGCTGCTGGACGCGGCGGCGGAGTACATCTGACACACGGTCTGCCGCTGGGCCGATCGCGCCGTGGACGGGGTGAGCGCAGGGACAGGCAGGTTTCGCCCGTCGGCGCCCCGGGAACCGGGGGACCCATGACGGGTTCCTCAGGCCCGCCGCGGGACGAACGACCCCCGCACCGTGGACTGCGTTCGCGCTGGCACGGCTCGGCCGCCGGTCGGCTCTGGCGGCACGGCAGCGAAATGGAACTGATGCACCGGTCCATGGGGTTCGCCGCGCTGGCGCTGGTCACGCTGGCGCCGCTGCTGATCGTCGTGGCAGCGGCGTCGCCCTTCCAGCACCGCGGCTTCGCCTTCTGGGTGATCGACGGTA
Source organism: Streptomyces sp. CA-106110 (assembly GCF_050936285.1). NCBI lineage: Bacteria > Bacillati > Actinomycetota > Actinomycetes > Kitasatosporales > Streptomycetaceae > Streptomyces > Streptomyces sp. CA-106110. The sequence continues at coordinate 1,390,631 of NZ_JBNJNB010000001.1, forward strand.
TGAGCCTTTCGGGGCGCCCCGCGGACGCCGTGGAGCGCCTGTTCTCCGCTCCCCGCAATGTGCTCAGTGCCACCAGCGCCTTCAGCGTCCTCGCCCTCGCGCTCTTCGGGCTCACCTTCGCCTCCAGCGTGCAGACGGGCTACGAGAGGGTCTGGGACCTGCCCGCGGGCCGGTGGCACACGGTGTGGCGCCGCGCCGTGTGGCTCGCGGCTCTGACGGCGTATCTGTATGCCGAGGCGCAGAGCGGCGCGGTGCTCCCGAGCGGGTTGTTCCAGTCCACCATGCGCATCACGCTCACCGTCCTCTTCGGCGTGCTCTTCTTCTGGTGGGGCCAGCACTTCCTGCTGGGCAGCCGTGTGTCGTGGCAGGCCCTGCTGCCCGGAGCGGTGTCGACCATGCTCGGCCTGGTCGGCCTGCGGTGGTTCTCCTACCAGGTGTTCTCCCCGCTCATCGTCAACAACGCGGTCACCTACGGCGCCCTGGGCACCACCCTCGTCGTCCAGTCCTGGCTCATCGGGGTCGGCTTCGTCGTGTTCGGAGGTGCCCTGCTGGGCCGCCACTTCCACGACGCCTACGTCGGGTGGCGGGCGGGGTGAGCCAGGCGGCGCACCGCGGTTCGCCGGGGGTGCGCGGCCGCCTGAACGTGGCGGTACGGAGGACCGATATACGTACAATCGGGTAGGAGGGCCGGGTCGCCCGGCCCTCCTCCCACACCACCGGACATGCGGGTCACGCATCCGGCGGTTCATCGAGCTGATCTCAGTCGTTGCCAGGTCGGCTTGAGTGTGAGCAGACCGAGGTCGTCCCAGTAGGCGTTGGGCAGTGCCCGCTGGAGGACGGGAGAGCCCGCGATCCGCCAGTAAGCCTTGCTGCTGTTCCCCCACTGGTGGGAGAACGACTCGCTGATTCCGAGCCTGCGCAGGTTCGCCCGGCGGGTCCGGGGGATCTTCCACTCCTTCCAGCGGATCTGCCGCATCCTGCGGCGGAGCCACTCGTCCAGATCCCGGAACGGCCTGGAGGCGTCCGAGAGCTGGAAGTAGCCCATCCATCCGGTCATGAAGCGGTTGAGCATCGCGATACGTTCGTCCATCGCGATGCTCCACCGCCGCGAGGTCAGCTCCCGGATCTTCGTCTTCCAGCGCGCCAGCGCCCTCGGATCGATCCGGATCTTCACCCCGCTCCGGGTGAAGTAGAAGCCGAACCCCAGCAACGTCGCGACGGAGGCTGGGACTACCTTCGACTTCTCCCAGTTGACCTTCAGTTTCAGCCGCTGCTCGACCACGGCCGTGACCGAGTCGAGCACCCTGTGAGCGGCCCGTTCGCTCCGCACGAAGACACGCACGTCATCGGCGTAACGCACGAACCGGTGACCGCGCCTGAACAGTTCCCGGTCCAGGTCGTCGAGCATGATGTTCGACAAGACGGGCGAGAGCGGGGATCCTTGCGGGGTTCCCTCCGCGCTCGGCATCTTCACGCCGTCCACCATGATCCCGGCTTCCAGATACCTGCGGATCAGTCTCAAGACCCTGCGGTCACCGACCTTGCGCGCCACCCGCGCCATCAGGACGTCATGCTGGACGCGGTCGAAGAACCGGTCCAGATCAAGGTCCACGACCCACCGGTGGCCGTCCTCAATCGCCCGCCGCGCGACCCTGACCGCCTGGTGGGCGGACCGGCCGGGACGGAACCCGAAGGACGACCCCGAAAACTCCGGGTCGAAAATGGGCACGAGCACTTGCGCGATGGCCTGCTGGATCAAGCGGTCCAGCACCCGCAGCACCCCCAGCATCCGCTCGCCACCGCCAGGCTTCGGGATGACCACCTGACGGACCGGCGCGGGCCGGTAGATGCCCGCATCAAGAGCGGACCGGACCTCTGACCAGTGCACCAGCAGCCACGGACGCAACTCCGCCGTGGTCATGCCGTCCACCCCCGGAGCACCCCGGTTCGCCTCGACACGTCCAAGCGCCGCGAGCAGGTTCTCCTTCGAGAGCATCAACTCCCACAAGAACAGCTCCTGTTCGCGGTGAACGTCTTCCATGGAGTGCGCCGACCGGCCACTGCGCGCCGCCGTGGGCTCTGCCGGATGCACCGGCTCCTCCCCCTGCGGCCCTGCGGAAGCAGGTTTACTGCGGTCCACGTGACCGGCACGAGCAACCACCACATCACCCGTTCCACTCGATGTTCGGCCCTTCCCAGCCCGCCGCCCCGCGACTCATCCCGGCTGGTACTACGACCTCTGCTGACTTCTGCCCGGTCAGACAGCACCTTCCGGCGCTGCCCGTCGGCGCGGCGACGTCTTCAGCACAACCGACACCCGGACAGATCTCCCCAGGTAAGAACGATCACTGTCCCTGGATCCCCGCCGCGTTTACGCACTGGCCTTCTTGGCAGTGACGGGCTTCACCTTCTCGTGCAGGCTCACCCGACCAGCACGCCTCATACGCGGTTCGTGTTCCTCGGTACCCAGGTCTCGCCTCGGGCTTCCTCCAGACCCCATCTCACGATGACGCCCTTGCCTCCGGCTCGGGGTTAGCACCACCTCTTCCCCCAAGGGACTTCCACCCCCAAGCAATCGCCCATGCTGGGCACACACGAGTGAGCCCCGCCCCTGAAAAAGGGCGGGGCTCACATGAGAGCGCCGGGCAGGCCTTGCACCTGCATCTCCCCGCAGGAAGCGGGACGTCTTTCCTTGGACCACCAACGCACAGCCGAACGCCGGAAGTTGCGGCGCTCTGCGGTGTACTCATCATAGCGTACGCCGGACGGCACCTGAGGGGGCCCCGCGGTGGCGCAGGGACAGGGACACCGCCACACTGAGCGCCGCGACGATCCCGGCGCACAGCACCGCCCACGACCTCGCGACCGTGCAGGCGAGGATCGCGGCCGCGGTCACCGGCAGGACGCACTGCTGCGCGAGTGACCGTTTGTAGTGGCGCGCGTGCAGGAGCCAGGTGAAGAAGACGAATCCGGCAGCGGGGACGGTGACCGCGGCGGCGCTCGATATGCCGATATGCGCGTCTCCGACCGCCTGCCCGATCGCCACCTCGAGTCCCGCACCGATCCCGGCCGCCATGGAGAAGACGAGATAGTGCCCGTACCCCCACAGGAAAGCGCTTCGGCCGGCCTGCAGATGCTCGTGGATGGGGACGGCGAAGTAGATCCAGTAGGCGGCGAACACGAGCAGCAGGCCCCCTGCCGCGATCGGCACCAGTTCCGTCGACCCGCCTCTGTCCAGAGCGCTCTGCACGGCGACGGTCGCGGCGGCGACCGTCTCGCCGAGGACGATCAGGGTGAACAGTCCGTAGCGTTCGGCGATGTGGTGGGGATGCCAGGGGGTGGGGTAGGGGCGCTCGGCCAGCACGGGCACGGCGAGTTCCGCGGCCGCGAGCAGGACGAACACCAATGGCTTCGTCGCGCTGTACGGGAGGAAGCCGAACGCCACCCAGCCGATCTGTACGAGGACGACACCGACGGCGTACCGCAGGGCCGTGGCCTGCGCCGCGTCCTGCTCGCTGCGCGCCGCCCTGAGCCATTGGGTGGTCAGGCCCAGCCGCATCACCACGTAACCGACCATGACGATGGAGTAGTCCGTGTGGTCGAAGGCGCGAGGCACCCCCGCCGCCAGGATGAGGACACCCGCGATCTGCACCAGCGTGGTGAGCCGGTACGGGACGTCGTCCGTGTCGTACGCGGAGGCGAACCAGGTGAAGTTCATCCAGGCCCACCAGATGGCGAAGAAGATCATGGCGTAGCCCGCGACGCCCTGACCGGTGTGCCCGGCCTCCACGGCATGCGCCAGCCTGCTGCCGGCCTGCGCGACGGCCACCACGAAACACAAGTCGAACAGCAGCTCGAGCGGTGTGGCGACGCGGTGCGCTTCCCCTGGATCGCGCCTGACCATGGTCCGCAGCAATGGCCCCGCCGGGACCGTGCCGCCCGCCGGGCCTTCGGCGCGTCCGCTCACGGTCTCCACTCCTTCCCGGCACCCGCCGCTGGTCGAGTGATGTGCCTTGAGTCGATCACATCATCCATGACGAGCAGGCCGTTCGTCAGGCCGGGGACAGCGGCTCCGGGACCGGTTCGGCGGCACACTGCCGGTATCGGCCGCCGGGACAGCAGCCAGGGTGGGTGCGGGCGGTGGCCCGGACACAGGATCCGGACCACCGCCCAAGGGGATCAGACGGCGTCCAGCTCGGCGAACTCCTCGGCCGTGAGCTCCAGTCCCGCGGCCGCCACCGAGTCGCGGATGGTCTCCGGGCGGCTGGATCCGGGGATGGGGACGACCACCGGCGACTTGGCCAGCATCCAGGCCAGGCACACCTGCTGGGGGCTCACCCCGTGGGCCTCGGCGACGCGGGCGAACGGCGCGTAGGCCGATCCCAGTTCACTCGCCCGGGAGATGCCGCCCAGCGGGCTCCACGGCAGGAAGGCGATACCGAGTTCGTCGCACAGCCGGAGCTCCGCTTCGCTGGAGCGGAACGCGGGCGAGAACTGGTTCTGGACGGAGACCAGACGGCCGCCGAGGATCTCACCGGCCTGGCGGATCTGGTCCGGGTCGGCGTTGGAGATGCCCGCCATGCGGATCTTGCCCTCGTCGAGGAGGTCCCGCACGGCACCGACGGACTCCGCGTAGGGGACCTTGGGGTCGGGACGGTGGAACTGGTAGAGCCCGATGGCCTCCACGCCCAGCCGGCGCAGCGAGGCTTCGCAGGCCTCCTTGATGTGCCGGGGCGACCCGTCCAGGGTCCAGCTGCCGTCGCCGGGACGCAGATGGCCTCCCTTGGTGGCGACGAGGACGTCCGCGCCACGGTCGTGGGAGGCGAGGGCCTTGGCGATCAGGGTCTCGTTGTGACCGACCTCGTCGGCGTCGACGTGATACGCGTCCGCGGTGTCGATGAACGTGACGCCCGCGTCGAGCGCCGCGTGGATGGTGGCGAGGGAACGCGCCTCGTCCGGCCTCCCCTCGATCGACATGGGCATACCGCCCAGACCGATCGCACTGACCTCGACGTCACCGATGCGGCGGGTGTGCATGAGCTCGTGCCTCTCTCAACTCTCGCTCGGAACCGTGCTCGGCCGGCCTCCGTCGGGGGAGACCCCGCGGGTGCCGGCACGTACACCAGCCTGACCGCCCTGCGCTCAGAGGTCCAATAGAGGAATACGAACGCATTCAGCAGTACCTCAGCTGAATACTCCCCGGTCGAGCGGGCTCGGCGGCCCCGCAGCCCAGGCCGACGGACGTCCTGAGCGGTGACCGGATCCACAACGCGCCGACGCACGTCCCACGCAACGGCGGGCAGATGAACGGAGGTCACACCGGCGATGTCATGGCGGCAAGGTAAGAAAGGCGGCCCTCGGTTACGCACCGTGAGGCAACCATTCACTCGTTCGATTCGTATAACTCCGTGGAAGTACAGCGAGCCGGCAGGCGGAAGCAACGCCGGAGCGTGACCATCCGCTTGCCCGGGGAAGCACCGACCAAGGAGAGACGATGCGGCCGTTCGCACTCAACTACGCCCGCCACGCCGAGGATGCGGAGGTCAGCGCTCCGTACAGGTATGACTCCAGACTGCAGTTGAACGTGCTCCCCGACGGACGTATCGCCGCCCACGAATACGCAATGTTGCGAGAGTGGGGGGCGACGACTTCCACCGCGGGCTCGAAAACGCACTTCGACGACTGATCACGGGCCGTCGACGATGACCGTGCTGATCCTTACCTGTGAACAGGATGTGACGGCGGACATGGTGGTGGCCGAGTTGAACGGAGCCGGTGTTCTGGTGGTCCGGCTCGACCCCGCGGACCTCCCCGGTGGTGTGGCGCTGTCCGGTGAGTACGCACACGGCTCCTTCCACGGACATCTGTCCGTCGGCGATCGTGTGGTGAGCACGAGCGGACTGCGCTCCATATGGGTGCGCAGGCCCGGAGTTCCGGCCGCACACGCCCCCGAGCCGTCCACCTGGCTGACCGAGGAGTCCGCACAGGCTCTGTACGGGATGCTGCACGCCACCGGTGCGCGCTGGATGAACCGCCCCGACGCGGCCCGCCGGGCCCGCCAGAAGCCCTGGCAGCTCCATCTCGCCCAGCGCACGGGACTCCCGGTACCGACCACGCTGATCACGACCTTTCCGCAGGCCGCCCGGGACTTCGCCGAACGCTTCCCCGATCTGGTGGTCAAGCCCGTCTCCGGCACGCACCCGGAGGACCCGCCGCGGGCCGTCCCCACCAGCCGTATCGCTCCGGACGCCGACTTCACCGCCGTCGCCTTCGGCCCGACCCTGCTGCAACGCCGGGTCGCCAAGTACGCCGACATCCGCCTCACCGCCGTCGGCGACCGCCTCCTGGCCGCCCGTAAGACGGCCGATCCGGACGCCGACGACATCGATGTCCGCTTCGCCCCGTCCGACGACCCCTGGCAACCAGTGGACGTCCCGCCGCGCATCGCCACAGCCGTACACGACTATCTGCGCCAGGCCGATCTGGCCTACGGCGCCTTCGACTTCGTGGAGGACGCCGACGGCATCTGGTGGTTCCTCGAGTGCAACCAGTCGGGCCAGTTCGGCTTCGTCGAGTTGGACACGGGCCAGCCGATCGCCCGCACGCTGGCCGAATGGCTGGCGCGTCATGAGCCGGAACCGGAGGCGAGCTTCAACAGTTCTGTCCCTGCGGCCCCTTGAGCGGGCGCGGGGCGCGTGCGCGCAATCCGATACCACAAAGTCCTTGTGCCGATCACCGCTGCGGACGCGGTACCACATCGCGGAAGTGCGCCCTCCGTACGGTCACTGGCCTTTACGGCCGACGCCCGCGTACACCCAGTCGCTCGGCGAGGTGATCGTCTTTCCCCGCGAGATGCCGTAAGCCCGGTCACTCGCCACCAGGCGCACGCAACTCGTCGACGCGGTCGACCCGCACACCTGAGAGGCTGCTCGCCGAACTCACGCCCGGGAAGCGCTGATTCACGCGGTCGGGCAGACCGGGCACCGACGCCGCTACGATGCGGCAGTGGTTGCCCGCCTGCCCAAACTGATCGCGACCGACCTGGACGGCACCCTGCTGCGCCGTGACGGCACCGTCTCCGCACGCACCCTGCGCGCCCTGCGCACCGTCGTCGAGGCGGGTGCCGACATCGTCGTGGTGACGGCCCGCCCGCCCCGGTACGTGGACGCCCTGGCCGCGGCGACGGGGCTGGGCGGCACGGCGATCTGCAGCAACGGCGCCCTCGTCTACGACCTGGCCTCCCGTACCGTGATCCACTCCCGTCCGCTCGCGGTCTCCGCCGCCCGCACGGTCGCCACCGTGCTGGGCCGGGCCGTCCCGGGCATCGGCTTCGCCGTGGAGGCGGGTCTAAGGGTCCACTACGAACCGGCCTACACGATGCGGCACTCGGGCAACCGCGAGGCCGAGTTCGCTGTGCCTTCCGTTGCCCATCTGTGGGCGGTGCAGTCCCCCATCGTGAAGCTCCTCGCCCACTCCGCCGAACACGAGGCCGACTTCCTCCTGACCGTCGCCGAGCGCCATGCCGCCGGCCACGCCCACTTCACCCACTCCGGCGGCCGGGGGCTGCTCGAGATCAGCGCCCCTGGCGTCACGAAGGCGGACACACTCTCCGCCCTGTGCGCGACCCGCGGCATCGGCGCCGACGACGTGGTCGCCTTCGGTGACATGCCGAACGACCTGGCCATCCTGAAGTGGGCGGGTTCCGGCTACGCCATGGCGAACGCCCATCCGTCGGTCCGCGCAGCGGTGCCACGGCACACCGTCTCGAACGAGGAGGACGGGGTGGCACTGGTGCTGGAGGGCCTCTTCAACGCTCCAGGAGCGTGAGGTGCCGGCCGACCGGTGTGCCGATCACCGTGCCGAGCAGCACCGCGATCGGCCTGCGAAGGCTCATCAATTTGCTTAATGTTCTTCAGTGTTCGTGCGGTGATCGTGTGGAACTTCTCTCAAAGGCCGCCAGACGTTGGGTGTTCACCCGACGACGTTTCGTCTTTGGGCTGACTCGGGGAAGATTCCGGTGGCTTGGGTCGGGCGTGAGCGCCGGTTCTCCTCGATCGATGTGGAGGCGATGAAGGTCTCCACTGGTGGTGAGCGTGTCCGGCTGGAGGGCCTGTACGTGCGCGTGTCCGGCTCCCACGGGCTGGAATCCTCGCTTCAGGCGCAGGAGATGGAGCTGCGGGCCACCTCTACCGGCGAGATCGTCAAGGTCTTCCGTGACCGGGCCTCTGGCCTGCGGGAGGACCGGCCCGGTCTGGGCCGGCTCCTGCGGGCCGTTGCTGACGGCTCGGTGACCGTCGTACGGGTCACGCACGAGGACCGGCTCGCTCGGTTCGGTGTCGGCTGGCTCAAGCACCTGCTGTCCGTGTACGGCGCGCGTCTTGAGGTGCTGCACCCGAAGAAGCTCGGCGGCCGGGACGAACTGCTTGAGGACTTCGCGTCGCTGGTCACCACGTTCGCCGGCCGCCTGTACGGGATGCGGTCGGCTGAGAACCGGCGTCGCCTGCTGGCCGAGTCCGGGCAATGCCAGGCCGGTAGTCGCCAGCGAGCCGGAAACCGCAGCTCGCCCGCGGTGAGACCTCCCGCACCGCGTGCGCCCGCACCCTGCTCCGCAGGGCAGTGGACGAGAAGACCGGCGAACGCCTGTCGCTGTCCGCTGTGACGTTACGCGTCGGCTGGTGCGCGGACCTCGTGTCCAACCTGGCCGCCGCCCTGCTGGCCGAACACTGCAATACCGGCGATGTTGAAGTGCTGGCCGCCGGCGTCGACGCGGGCGGCCGGAAACTACCGTCGAACGCGTGGATGGCGCTGCGCCGTCTGGGCTGGAGTACCGCCCCGCCCGAGGGCGTGAAGGTCAACGACCGGATCGTGCGCATGGCCCAAGAGCAGGCCGGGCGGGCGCTGCGCTCGGCGAAGTGGCGCGCCGACCTGACTGCCGGAGTCCTGGCGACGTGGCCCATCGATCCGAGCAAGCGCACTCCCAGCGAGTGGGACGCCGTACGCGCAGCGGTCCCTGGTGGAAAGTATCTGCCGTCCAGCATCATCAAGGCCCGTACCCGGCAGGCCGCCACGTATCTCAAGGCCAACGGCCGTCTGCCCGTGGACGTTTTCGAACTCGAAGGCACCCCGAAGGCGGCGCGCCTGCTGCTCCTCGCCGCATGCGATGGACAGCAGGCCACGATCGAACGCTCCGAAACCGACACCGGGCAGGCGCTGCTACGGCTTCAGCTGCCCACCCGCCCCGACCCGCAGGCATACCGGGACTGGACGTGGGTGGCCTGCCCCATCACGCTGCCGCCGACAGTCCCCGCATCGGCGGTGCTCCACCTTCCCACCCTCCGCTGCGCGGGTGACACCGTGCGCGCTGACCTGGCCTACACCCACGCCGTCCCCAAGGCCCACCGCACTGGTCATGCGGTGGCGCTCGGCGTGGACTGGGGCCTGAACACGCTCCTCAGCACGGGCGCCGTGCAATTGAGCGGCGAGCGGCGGACCACTGCGCTCGGTGCCGGCGCCCAATTCCGGGCCGCCGGTGTGCTCGCCAAGCAGCACCGCCTGTGCCGCCTCTCGGAGCGACTGCACACCAAGGCCGACCAGTACATGCGGCTCATCGCAGGCCACGACCACCAGCTTGCCCCCAAGCTGGACGTGCTGCGCAGCGAGATCCAGCATGTCTCGCAGCGCCGGTCGAACCTCAACGACGCCCTCGCCTGGGCTGCCGCCAGATGGACCGTCGACCAGGCCATCGCGGCCGGGGCCACGGTGATCTATGTCGAGGATCTGCGGTCGATGGAAGCCGGGGGCATGGGCCGCACCCTGAACACCCGCCTGTCCCAGCAGGTCCGCGGACAGATCGCCGACCGCACGCGGCACCTCGCCACCGAACAGGGCATCGCCGTCGTCACGGTTCCGGCCCGCAACACCTCCAAACTGTGCCCGCACTGCCTGACCCCGCTGCGGCACCGCAAAGCCCCCGACCGGCCCACCCTCGCAGGATGGAAATGGGCCATCTGCCCCCACCAGGACTGCCGTTGGCAGGGCGACCGCGACCACGGTGCCTGGCGCCGTATCGCAGCCCGCGGCCTGGCCCACCAGGCCACGACCGCTTGCGACCGCACCAGCGGCCACATGGTGATCCGGACGGTCCTCGACAACCTGGAAGCGAACGCCGTCCTCACACCGACTGACAAGACCAGCCGGAAGGACCGGACCAAGACCGGCCCTACCCGGCGTCGTTCCACACGCCCCGCGCCCAGGCGACGCAGGGCACCCTCCCCAGCACGGCCTCGCGGTCGTGTTGGCCAGCGTCCGGAGGGACACGCTCACACGGACCGGACCCGGCTGCCCCGCGCAGCCCACCGACACCAGGGCGTGAACACGACCAGCACACCCACCACCGGCCACCGGCCACAAAGGGCAGCACTCGGCGCGGGATTCCACCTCCACGCCCACGCCTCCCCACCACGGTGGGAAACGATCCCGGAAACTCAATCCAACCCAGGATCGCATAGCTAATCAGAGACGCTCAGTAGCCGGCAGTCAGCGCGCCGTCGACGGCGAGAGCCGCGCCGTTGATGAACGGGCTCTCGTCGCTGATCAGGAAGGTGGCGAACGCGGCGATCTCCGTCTCGTCGGCGGCTCGGCCCGTCGGCTGCTTGTCGAGGAGGACGCCCGCGGCTTCCGGGTTGCTCTCGACGACGCCGCGCCACAGCGGAGTGTTCACCAGGCCCGTCACCAGGGCATTGACCCGCACGCCTTCTCTGGCCGCGTCGAGCGCCGTGGAACGGGTGAGGCCCACGACTCCGTGCTTGGCAGCCGAGTAGGCCACGGCCGCCGGGTCACCCACCACACCGACCACGGATGCGTTGTTGACGATGGAGCCGCCGCCGCTGGCCACGATCGCCGGAATCTCGTACTTGAGGCTGTAGAAGACGCTGGTCAGGTTGAGGGCGACGACACGGTCCCAGAAGGACGCGTCGATGTCCCGGATCGCTCCCTGGCTGTTGCCGCCGCCCGCGTTGTTGAAAGCGCCGTGCAGGCCGCCGAACTCTCTGACGGCGACGTCGACCAGGTGGGCGACCTCCTCTTCGACCGTCACATCGGTCGGGACGAACAGGGCCTTGCCGCCCTCGCGGGCGATCTCCGCCGCGGTCGCCTCGCCGCGCTCCTTGTCGCGGGCTCCGATGAGCACGGTCGCGCCCTCGGACGCGGCTCGCTGGGCGAAGGCCGCGCCCATTCCGGAGGTGCCTCCGGTGACGATGACGACCTTGGGCTGAAGACGGTGGGACATGGTTCTCCTTTCGTTGCCGGCATGCGAGAGCTGCCGTGCGCACAGGTGTGAGCGGACTTCGCCTCAGTGGACGGGGGCCGGCACTTCCAGGGCCTCTGTCTCGGCCGCGGACGCGCTGTGGTCCGGGCGGGGGGCGTTGACCGCGATGAACGAGAACAGCGCGGACAGGACCAGGAAGCCGACGGCCCACCAGTAGGCCGTGGTGAATCCGTGGACCAGTGCGGCGTCGGTCGCCGCCCTGCCGTGTGCGTGGGAGGCGAGGTAGGCGGTGGTGGAGCTGGCGGCGACGGTGTTGAGCAGGGCGGTGCCGACCGAGCCGCCGACCTGCTGGGAGGTGCCGACCATGGCGGAGGCGATGCCTGCGTCCTGAGGGGCGACTCCGTGGGTGCCGAGGCTCATGGCGGGCATGAAGGCGGTGCCGATACCGACGCCGGTGATGATCTCGGCGACGGCGAGCAGGCCGTAGGAGCTGTCCTTGTCCAGCAGGGTGAGCAGGAGCACACCGAGCCCGCTGACGAGGTAGCCGGCGGTCATCAGCAGGCCGGGGCGCATCCGGGCGGACAGCCGGGTGCCGACGACCATGGAGCCGAAGCCCTGCGCGACCCCCAGCGGCACGAACGCGAAGCCTGTCGCGACCGGGGAGTAGCCCCTGACGAGCTGCAGGTAGTAGCTGAGGAAGAGGAACATGCCGAACATGCTCATGACGCCGAAGCCGACGGAGAGGTAGGCGCCTGCCCGGTTTCGTTCGGTCAGCACGTGCAGCGGGAGCAGCGGCGACTTGATCCTGCTCTGCGCGATCAGGAAGGCCAGCAGGAGCACCACGCTCACGATGAGCATGGTGAGGGTCAGGCCGGAGCCCCAGCCGCGGCTCTCGGCCTCGGAGAAGCCGAAGACCAGGGCGACCAGTCCGAGGGTGGCGAGGATCGCGCCGGGTACGTCGATGCGGCTGTGCTTTTCCTCGTTGGGGATGTCGTGCACCAAGGTGAGGGCGCCGATGATGCCGATGACGGCGATCGGGATGTTGACGAACATGGACCAGCGCCAGTTCAGGTACTGGGTGAGGACGCCGCCGAGGAGCAGGCCGAGGACGCCGCCCGCGGTGGCGATGGCGCCGTAGATGCCGAAGGCCTTGGCCCGCTCCCTGGCGTCGGTGAAGGTCAGCGAGATCAGGGCGAGCGCGGCGGGGGCGAGCAGCGCGCCGAAGACGCCCTGGCCGGCCCGGGCGACCAGCAGGGTGCCGAGGTTGCCCGCGGCTCCGCCCAGTGCTGAGGCCAGGGCGAAGCCGACCAGGCCGATGGTGAAGGTCCGCTTGCGGCCCAGCAGGTCGCCCAGTCGGCCGCCCAGGATGAGCAGACCGCCGAAGGCCAGTCCGTAGGCGGTGATGACCCACTGGCGGCCGTTGTCGGAGAAGTGCAGCGCATCCTGGGCTGACGGCAGCGCGATGTTCATGACCGCGCTGTCCAGGAACACCATCAACTGGGCGATGGAGATGAAGAGCAGCGCCGCCCAGCGGCGGGGGTTGGGGTGACTTGTTGCAGACATGGGAAAGGCGGATCTCTCGTGCAGGAGGAGGCAGTACGGGCGGGTGATGCGGAGCTTCGGGACGCGGCATCGTTCGAAGGCGCCGCCCTTCGACGGGTGGGTGAGCCCGCGACGCATGGCTGAGCGCGATGGGCATGTGCCGCGACGAGGACGCGGGGACGTGCGGGAGACAGGCGGCCGAGCCGGTCCGCGTGGGGACCGTTCCGGGGGGTCAGCTCGGGGGTGTCAGCGCAGCTTGCGGAACGTCTCGCGGACGTCACCCACAAAGGCCTCGGGGTTCTCGAAGTGGCCGAAGTGGCCGCCCTTTTCGTGTGCGTTGACGTTGACCACGTTGAACAGGCTCCGAGTGGGCCCGTTCTCGAAAGCGGCTATGCGCTCCTCGACCGTGCGTACGCCCGGCGGGTAGACGTCGCCGAGCAGGAAGGTGAACCCGGCCGGGGGCTCGACCATCGGCTGCCGGTCGTGCAGCGGCGTCCAGGGGTGGCGGATGGTGTTGCGGTACATGCGGATGGAGGAGCCGATGGACTGCGTCACCCAGAAGGTCGTGGCCTGGGTGAGGATGAAGTCCGGGGAGAAGACCGCGTCGAAGTCGCCGTTCTTGTCGCTCCACTTCTTCCACCGCTGCAGCAGCCAGGCGAGCATGCCGATCGGGGAGTCGTGCAGGCCGTGCGAGAGGGTCGACGCGTCCAGCATGTGCACGGCCACGTGGGAGGCGTAGGTCGAGTGCATCTTGAGGATGTCCGCACGCAGCTCCGGTGAGGCGTCGGCGGGGATCGGCTCACCGCCGGTGAGGTCCCAGTAGCGGTCGTGCTGGAACATGCCCGGCGGAAGGTCGTGGCCGTAGTGCAGGGCGATGATGCTGTCCCCGTACTTGTGGCCGAGGGCGCTGTTGACCAGGGCCCCGTAGTCGCTGCCCAGCGAGCCGTACTTCTCGTAGCCGAGGACCTCGGTCATCAGGGTGTGGAGGATGTCGGCGATCTTCCAGTAGTTCAGGTCACCCCTGCCGACCGGGGTGGACCAGCCGAAGCCGGGCAGGGTCGGCATGATGATGTCGAAGGAGTCGGCCGGGTCGCCGCCGTGGGCGGCCGGGTCCGTCAGCGGGGCGATCAGCGGGTGGCTGAACTCACCCGGCCACGGCCAGCCGTGCAGGACCAGAAGGGGCGTCGGGTTCGGGCCCTTGCCGCGCTCGTGGATGAAGTGCAGCGGGGTGCCGTCGATCTCGACCTTGAACTGGCTGTACCCGTTCAGGCGCTCCTCCGCCCCGCGCCAGTCGAAGTCGTCGGCCCAGTGCTCGACCAGCGGCTTGAGGTAGGCGGTGCTCAGGCCGTAGTACTCCTCCTCGTTGTCCGGGTCGTCGAAGAAACGGGTCGCCTTCAGACGGGACTTGAGGTCGTCCAGGACGTCCTGCGCCACATCGATCGTGAACCGCTCCGGCGAGGGGTTGCTGTCGTCACTCATGAAGCTCTGCTTTCTTGCGAAGGTGGGGAGGGGAAGACCGGTGCCCGGTGGTGCGGGTCACCGCGGTGTCAGGAGGTGAGGTCCAGACGCAGCCGGGTCAGCTTGAGCTCGGCGATGTACCAGGAGCCTTCGACCTGGACGAACCGCGCGTGGTAGTGGCCGAAGCCGTGCATCCCCTTGAACGGGAACGCCTCGGACACCTCGGCGTCCTCAGGGCGGGTGATGATGTCCTCCATCGCCCACACGCCCTGGGCCGAGGTCGGCGACTCGACGTCGATCTCGTCCGAGAACAGGTGGTGGACCAGCACATGGCCCGGGCCACCGGCGGCTCCGACCGTCGCCGCGATCTCCTCACGGCCCTGCATACGCAGCCACACAGAGCCGTCCGGCTTGAGCGGGGTGAACGTGCCGTCCGGCGTGAAGAGACCCGCCAGGTCCTGCCAGCGCTGGTGATCCGCGTAGCGGACGTAGCGCGCCATCAGACGGCGAAGACCCTCGATGGTGCTCAGACGCTCGACAGCGTCCATGCCCGATCACCTTCCATTCGGTTTCAGTGGTGTGCGTCCGGCTCGCGGCGGCGGGAAAGAGCGGCCTCAGTAGCCGAGACGGCGGCGCCTGAATGGCGCACGACCAGCCCGTTCACCCAAGCGGACCGGGCGGTCATGTTGACCGTAACACGAAAGCGGACCGGGCGGTCATGTTGTACATCACAACATGACCAGTGGGTCACATTGACCTTCCATCAACATGACTGACCGGTCACATTCGTC
Organism: Streptomyces sp. CA-106110; assembly: GCF_050936285.1. Classification (NCBI taxonomy): domain Bacteria; kingdom Bacillati; phylum Actinomycetota; class Actinomycetes; order Kitasatosporales; family Streptomycetaceae; genus Streptomyces; species Streptomyces sp. CA-106110. Next base: position 1,405,688 of record NZ_JBNJNB010000001.1, read on the forward strand.
GCCTCGAATGTGACCGAGCGGTCCGGTTGCATTAGAGTCGATTACGGAAGAGGGAGGACGCCATGACGAACCCGGCAGGGAAGCCGATGCGCAGCGACGCCGTACGAACCAGGAAGCTCCTGGTGGACGCGGCGACGGAGGCATTTGCCGAACAGGGCACGGAGGTGTCCGTCGCACAGATCGCGGAGCGTGCCGGGATCGGCAAGGGGACCGTGTTCCGGCACTTCCCCACAAAGGACGATCTTCTGGCGGCGATCGTCACCGAGAAGATGTACGCCCTCGCGGCGACCGGTGAGCGACTGACGCAGGCCGAGGACCCGGCACACGCACTGCACGAGTTCATGAGCGCGGGGATCGAGTTGCAGGTCGAGGACCGTGCCTTCTGCGAGGTCGTCCACGGGGTGGCTCCCCATCACCCCGAAGTACGCAACAGCCAGGAGACGCTCAATGCGGTCACCGACGCGCTGACCGACCGCGCCCGCCGGCACGGAGCCATCCGCCAGGACATCACCGGTCAGGACATCTCGCTGCTGATGAGCGGGATCTACCAGACGGCATCCCCGCTGCAGGCGACGCAGCCGCATCTGTGGCGGCGCTATCTGCACCTGGTCTTCGACGGCTTGCAAGCCGCCGACGCACCGACACTGCCGGGCCCCCCGCCCCACGCCGAGACCCCGGCCACCCCCGCCCCCCTCTGATGCCTCAGGCCCGGGCCGGGTCTCTGACGCTCTGGCCCGGCCGCCGGCAGCCGCACTACCGCCGCCTTCCACCCTCTATCGGGGTGCCTGCCTCGACCTGTGGCATGGCAGGCGGACGCCGCACCGGTCGCCTGCACCGCAAGCATTCACCGCGTTTCGCTCGCCGGGCAGAGACGACCATCGGTTTCTGCCTGAAAGGAGTTGTCCCCCCACATGCATGCAATCCGAATCGAGAAGCACGGCGGCCCCGAGGTCATGACCTGGACCGAGCTGCCGGATCCGGTCCCCGGCCCCGGCGAGGCGCTCGTGCGGCTCGGCGCCGCGGGCGTGAACTACATGGACACGGGCATACGGCAGCAGGGCGCCACCAGCTGGGCCGCGCCGCTGGTCCTGGGCGCGGAAGGGGACGGTCGCGTCATCGCGCTCGGCGAGGGCGTCGACGGACTGACCATCGGTGACCGCGTGGCCTGGTACGACCACCCCGGCAGCTACGCCGAGCTCATCGCCATTCCCGCCGACTCACTGGTGAAGATCCCCGAGGGCATCGCCGACGAGACGGCGGCCGCGGTGATGTTGCAGGGGATCACTGCACACCACATGATCACGGAAACCTACCGGGTCAAGCCCGGCGACACGGCTGTGGTGCACGCTGCGGCGGGTGGCGTGGGCCTCCTGCTGACGCAGATGGCCAAGGCCCGCGGCGCCACGGTGATCGGCCTCGTCTCCCGCGACGAGAAGGTGGCGGCAGCGCGGGACGCCGGCGCCGACCACGTCCTCGTGTGGTCCGGCGGCGGCTTCGAGGGCCGGATCCGGGAGTTGACCGGGGGCGAGGGCGCCCATGTCGTCTACGACGGGGGCGGCACTCCGACGTTCCGGTCGTCGCAGCTCGCACTGCGCTCGCACGGAGTGCACGCCTACTACGGTCCGATGATGGGCGTACCGTCCATCAGGCCGAACGACCTGCCCCGCAGCATCTTCCTGACGTACCCGGTGCTGCACGATCACGTGCCCACACGCGAGGCCCTGGTCCGACGCACCGGCGAGATCTTCGACATGGTCCTGGCCAAGAAGCTCACACCACTCATCGGAGGCCGCTACCCCTTGAAGGAAGCGGCGCGGGCCCACAGGGACATCGAATCACGCACGACCGTCGGAAAGCTGCTGCTCACTCCTGGCCGCTGAGTCGAAGGCCGTGCCCGCGCCGTGTTGGACGGCCCGTTACCCGGGTTCAGGCTCTGCCGAGCCGATGAGTGTCCCGGCCTAACGGTTCACGGACGACATGCCGGCCTCGTCGTAGCGCTGTCCGGCAGCCTCCGGGAGTTCGGCGTCGATACGCGCGAGATCGTCCTTCGTCAGTTCCACGTCCACCGCGCCGACGTTCTGCTCGAGGTAGGAGCGGCGCTTGGTGCCCGGGATCGGGACGAGGCCCTCGCCCTGCGCCAGCACCCAGGCGATCGCGAGCTGCGCCGGCGTGACGTCCTTCTCGGCGGCGATCTCCTTCACCTTCTCGGCGAGCCTGAGGTTCGCGTTGAGGTTGTCGCCGGTGAAACGGGGTCCGCTGCGCCGGAAATCGCCCTCGTCCAGTTCGTCCGGGGAGGAGAACCGGCCCGCGAGGAAGCCGCGTCCCAGCGGCGAGTAGGGCACGAACCCGATCCCGAGCTCACGGCATGCGGGCAGCACCTCGGTCTCCGGGTCGCGGCTCCACAGCGAGTACTCGGTCTGCACCGCGGTGATGGGATGGACGGCGTGGGCACGGCGGATCGTCTCCGCCCCCGCCTCGCTCAGGCCGATGTGGCGTACCTTGCCCTCCGCGACCAGTTCCGCCAGTGCCCCGACGGTCTCCTCGATCGGCACATCGGGGTCGACACGGTGCTGGTAGTAGAGGTCCACGTAGTCGGTCCCGAGCCGTTTGAGCGAGCCGTGGATCGAACTGCGTACGTGTTCCGCCGAACCGTCCTGCTTCCCGATGGTGCTCATGTCACCCGGGACGGCGTTGTCCATCCGGTAGTTGAACTTCGTAGCGATCACGTACTCATCACGGTGGCCTTTGATCGCGCGTCCGACCAGCGACTCGTTCGTGAGCGGTCCGTACAGCTGGGCGGTGTCGAGGAAATTGACACCCAGTTCGAGGGCACGCTGGATGGTCTTGATGCCCTCTTCCTCGTCGGTCGTGCCGTAGAAGGCGGACATCCCCATGCAGCCGAGGCCGATGGCCGAGACCTCCAGGTCCCCAAGCATGCGCTGCTTCATGTTCCCGCAGCCTTTCGTCGCGATTGTCGTTGTGCTGTTCGACGGGCTCGGACCTCGCCCGGCCCCTTCCGCCCCGGCGAGCCGGGCCCGTCGCCTCCCGGCCGCCGCACCGGAGCCCGCGAGGCGCCATCACCTCCATGGAGCAACCGGTCTTGTGAATCGGCATCTCGGCGGAGCGATGCCGACGCTGTGAACGCTAGGACTTCGCGTGCGCTCGAAGTCAAGGGCCACTTGGCCAAGGGGCCCCTTCGGGCGACGACCATCTGCTGGTCCGGGCCTCCCCTGTCCTGCCGGGCGGAGGCCGCAACCCGGACGGGCTATCGCAGGACCGTGGGTCGCGTACCCGTCCGCCGCATGGATATCGCTGCCCAAAGCGTCCGTCGGCCCGGCCCGGGGCCACAACCCGCCGGGCGATCTTCAGGCCGTTCCCACACCCTGGTCGCGAGGCCCGCCCGAGCCGGGCAGCCGCTCCGCGGGACATCACCCCCCTCCCGCCGCGCCCCCAGACGCCACACAAGGAAGTACGGCAATGAAATTGACGACGTACGCGCTCATCCCGGCGTTGCAAGACGCCCGCGACGCCCACGCCGCGGTCATCGACAGATTCCGGACGGACATGCCGGTCACCCCCGTCGGTCCGCACCGCCAGGCCATGGAACACCACCTCGCCGACGCCCAGGTGTACTTGGCCCGTATCGACGACCACGTACGTGCCATCCGTCCCCGGCACCTGCTGTTCGACACCACCGCCGTGGTCCGCACCCTCATTGCGGGCGCCGTCCGCGCGGCGCGTGTACCCCTGGAGGTCGGCATTGTGATCGCCGACGGGGTGCTGTACGCGGGACGTCCGGCCACCGGGCACCGGCTGGTGAGGACCGTCGAGGGCGAATACGCGGTCGCCGCCCGGGCGCTCGCGGCCTGCCGGGTCGGCGAGAGCATCGCCGCCCTCACCGACGACGAGCGGGCCATGGACCTGCTCGGCGGGCTGCGCCACCTGGACGAGCGGATTCTGGAGACGCTGGAGAACAGTCTCGAGCAGCTGGCCCAGACCCTGGTCATGGCGGCCGCCGACGACAGCCTGTCGCTCCGGACAGGCGGTATGAACACGCAGGGGGCACAGCTGTCCGGAGTACGCAGCGGTCAGCTGTGGCAGGAGGACCGGACGAGCAGCAGGGCCGGCACCGGTCCGCAAGCGGTGGCCCCGGCCCCCTGGGCGGGATCGATGGACGACGTCAAGCACCGCATGGGGACCACCGGCTGACCGGAGGCCGCGTCCACGCGTGCGGCTCCGGCACGAGCGGGCACCCGCCGTCCTCCGGGACCGGCGGACGACCGGGCACCTACGGTGCGGACGGGCCGGCGGCGTCTGCCGGCCCTCCCGGCCAGGTCGCTTCAGGTGAGGCTGCCCCGTTCGCAGATCCGGCGGGCGACCTCGCGGAGTTTGACGTTGTGCTCCTGTGAGTACCGTCGGAGGACGTTGAAAGCATCCTCCTCCGTGAGGTGGTGGCTGCCCATGAGGATGCCCATCGCCTCACCGATGGTGTGGCGGGTGGCGAGGGCGGACTGGAGCTGTGCGTGCGTGCGTGCACTGGAGAAGGCGACCGCCGCATGCGAGGCCAGCAACCAGCCCGCGGTCTCGCTGGCCTTGGTGAAGGCGCCGGGCCGGCGGGAGTAGAGATTCAGCGCACCCAGGTCCTCGTCCTCGGTGAACAGCAGGAAGCCCATCATGCTGCCCAGCCCCAACTCGCGGGCTCGTGGCCCGTATTGGGACCAGCGTGGCTGCTCATCGGTGAAGTCGGCGATCCTGAACACCCGCTCCCCCGCAGCGGTCCGGGCGGCATCGAAACAAGGGCCTTCCCGCAGGCGCTCCTGCAGCCGGTCGCTCTCGCTGACGAGTCGGTGGGTCGGAGCCAGCGACTCCACCACGTCTCCGTGCAGGATGAGGATGCCCGCCGCATCACAGCCCTCCACCAGCTCGGTCGCCGAGCCGGTGATCCTCGCCAGCGTGGCGTCGACCGTTTCCTGCGCCAGCAGCTCGCGCGCCATGGAAGCCAGCTGCTCAGCGAAATCTCGCCAGTCCATACCTTCCTCCGTCTGGCCCCGGACCGGCAGGGCTCCCCTATCACCCTGACACGGGCAGGCCCGCCGTGTGACGCACGACGGGACGACGGGCAGACGGGGACGCTTCGGGGACTGGCGGACGGCCGGGTGGGACGACCACGAGGGCGGAATGTGGCCCGAGCGGGCCCTGCGCCTGCAACGCCTCGCCGACGAGGGCCGCGCCGCGCCCGGCCGGGGGGACAGGAGAGCCGCCGCTCAGCTCTTCCTGCGGCGGTACGCCCACCACACGACCGCGGCACCCGCGGCGGCCGACAGCACCACGGTACGGTTGCCGCGGACCGCCTCCGCGCCTTCCGCCGCTTTCCGGCGCACCGGTTCGGGCGTCCGCTGCTCCAGGAGGTGCCCGGCCTGACCGGCCTTGGCCCGGGCCTGGCCGACGGCCTCGGACGCCTTCTCCTTCACCGTCGCGGGCACCTTCTCCTGCACCCGGTGGGCCGCCTCGACGGCCTTGGTCCTCACTTCCTCGGCCTTGAGGCCCGCCTGCTCCCTGACCTCGGCCGCCTTCGCCCGGGCGCGTGCCTTCACGTCGGTCTTGCCGACCAGCGCCGCGACCGTCCGGCCGAGTTCCTCCCGGGTACGCTCGACCTGCTTCGCCAACTCGTCCGGACTCGTGGCGGATTGATCCTCGCGGGACGTCTTGCTCATCGGTGTGCACTCTCCTTGATCTCGGCCACGTCGGCCTTGACGCTGTCGATGGTCTGTTCAGGGGCGGGGGGTGCGGCCCCGGCGAACTGTTTCCTGCCGGTCAGCGCCATGACCGTGGTGATCGCGCCCAACAACGCCGTCATGATCAGAGCGGCGGCCCACACGGGCAGCACCAGCACCAGCGCCAACGCCGCGATCGCGGTGTCGACGAGGGCCTGCAGCGTGAGCATGCCGACCACGCCCGCGCCCCCGAAGAGCCCACCACCCCTGGCGTAACGTCCGCCCTTCTCCTTCATCTCCGCCTGCGCCAGCTTCAGTTCGCCGCGCACAAGAGCCGTCAGCTGCTGCGAAGCCTGCTGCACCAGCTCGCTCACCGGCTCCGCGTCCGAGCCTCGAGCACCCTGGCCCGGCGGGGCGGAGTACGACTTCGCGTCCGACACGAACGATCACCTCTCGTCTCGGTCTTGGCACAGGTGCCTCGCACCCGGCCGTCCGGTGAGGGCGCGGGTACCCCGATCGGGCCCGTTCAGCATCAGGCGCCGCCGACCACGTTCCCTTGCGAACTCATCCGCCGATCACCGCACTTGACAGCTGGGTCTCAGCGGATCCGGACCCTGGACCGCGGCTGTGGGAGCCGGGCCGGTTCAGCAGGCCGCGCAGACATCCCGCACATGCCCGCCCGCTTCCGCACCGGCGGCCACACGAGCGACCGGGCGGTCGTCGACACCGCCATCCGAACCGGACTGTCCCGGCAGCGGGCACCACGCCGCACATACGGCCGGCCGGGGCGGAGCGCCGCCTGTGCTCCGGGGCCGATGTCCACACCGGCCGCCCAGAGACACCCGGGTCAGCGGTTTTGCGGCGGGAACAGGGTGTTGCACCGTACAAGTGGTGTATCCCCTGACACAGTCGTAGCGTCGGGACAGAAAACAGCCCGGCGACGGCATATGGGTCCGAAGACAGGCGGCATGGAGCGGACATGCGCAGACACTCAGTCAGTACGACGGTCACCCTGTGTGCCGTCGCATCGCTCGCGGCGGCCATGGGGCCCGCGTCCGCCGCGCCCGTGGCGGCACCACCGAGCGTGCACACCGAGGCCCGGCAGCCGGAACAACCCGTACTGGTCGACTGTCTGTGGCAGCCGCAGGTACACCCCGGCGACTTCATGATCGCCTGCGGCGACGGCAACAGCCGCCTCTCCTCGCTCCGCTGGTCGCAGTGGGGCCCGGACGCGGCTGTGGCCACGGGCATCAATCTGGTGAACGACTGCAAGCCGTACTGCGCGGCGGGCAAGTTCCACTCGTACCCGGTGACCGTGCGGCTCGACCGCCCGGAGCCCTGGAAGAAGCACCCGCAGACGCAGCAGTTCACCCGGATGAGTCTCGTCTACACCGACGACAGGCCGGAGGGATTCGAACAAGCAGTGACGTATCCCCTGTGGAGCTGACCTGGAACTGGCCTTCCGGGCGACCGCCCCATTCCGACCCCCGACGGAGGCGCCGTGAAATTCGGAATCGCGACCTTCATCACCGATCAGGGCATCCGCCCCGCCCCGCTGGGCAGGGCGCTGGAGGAGCGGCTGTTCGACTCACTGTTCATCGCCGAACACTCCCACATCCCGGTGGACCGTCAGACCCCCTACCCGGGCGGCGGTGAGCTGCCGCAGATCTACTACCGCACCCTCGACCCCTTCGTCGCCCTGAGCACGATCGCCGCGGTGACCGAGCGGCTGCTGCTGGCGACCGGTATCGCACTGATCCCGCAACGCGACCCGATCATGACGGCCAAAGAGGTGGCCTCGCTCGATCTGGTCTCGGACGGCCGTGCCGTCTTCGGCGTGGGCGTCGGCTGGAACCGTGAGGAGATGAGGAACCACGGTGCCGACCCCACGACCCGCGGCCGGCTCACCGACGAGCGACTGCGGGCCATCCGGGAGCTGTGGACCACGGACAAGGCGGAGTTCCACGGCGAGTTCGTGAACTTCGACCCCGTCTTCTCCTGGCCCAAACCCGTGCAGCAACCGCACCCTCCGATCTACGTCGGTGGCGGCGAGGGCGCCTTCCCACGCGTGGTGCAGCTGGGTGACGCATGGCTGGCCAACAGTGTCCCGCCGGACAAGCTCGGCCCTCAGATCGAGCGGCTGCGTTCGCTTGCCGGCCGCGATGTGCCGGTGACGGTGTACGCGATTCCCGACGACCCCGAGCAGATCGAGGGCTACATCGCGCTGGAGGTCGAGCGGCTGCTGTTCTATCTGCCGACGACGCCCGAGCGCGAGACGCTGGAGAAGCTCGATCAGCTCGCCGAGACCGCGGCCCGCTACTCCTGAGGCCCTGTTTCTCTTCTGGCCGAAACCCACGTTTATCCACCGCGCCAGGGATCACTCGGTGCGGTGACACCGAAGTCAGACACCACTGGAGTGAGCAACGGTGGCTGGAGACCAGAAGGCCAAGGGCAAGATGGAACAGGCCAAGGGCAAGACCAAGCAGACGGTCGGCCGTACCGTCGGCAACGAGAAGATGGCCGCCGAAGGCCGGGCCGAGAAGGCGAAGGGCGCCGCGTCAGGCGAAGGAGAAGACCAAGGACGTCTTCAAGGACTGACGAGCGCGACACCCGCGGCGGGGCCACCGTTCGGCCGAACGGTGGCCCCGCCGCTCATCGATACGACCCGGACGCTCAGGAGACGTGACGGAAGATGCCCGCAGGGCCGATCACGTCGGGGCCGAACTTCGCACGGATGCGGTCGCTGACCTCCTCGGCGACCAACCGGGCCTCCCGGGCCCGGTCCAGACTGATCTGCTGGGCGACCTGGCCGGCATCCACCAGATCCTCGCCCCTCAGCACGATTCCCGTCAGCCGACCGCGTTGCAGGCCCGCGGCGTCCATCAGCCGGTAGACCAGGGCACGCAGGTCGTCGTCATGCGCGGAAGCCTCCGGGAGACGGCGGGTCTTGTCCCAGCGGGCGCCGCCCGCGAATCGCAGCGTGAGTGTCAGACCCCGGGCGGCCTGGCCGCGGCGGCGCAGCAGATGCCCGAGCCGTACGACCAGTTCCAGCAGCGCCGCGCGCACGTCGGCGCCGTCGAGGGTGTGCCGGGCGAAGGTGCGGCTCACCACGGCGGAGGCGGGAAGCTCACGGGGTACCACCGGCCGGGGGTCGATGCCCCGGGCCCGGTCCGCGGCAAGGCGGCCGCCCTTGCCGCCCAGCAGCCGTTGCACCGTGGCCGGCGGCACGGCGGCGAGCAGTCCCACGCAGTGGATGCCGGCGTCCCGCAGCACCTTCGCCCCGCGGGGGGCGATGCCGTGCAGCGCTTCCACGGGCAGCGGTCCCAGCCACTCGGTGACATCGGCGGGGCCGACGGCGAGGACACCGCCGGGCGGGCCGATCAGGCCGGAGGCGGTGGCTGCCACGGTGATCGAGGGGCCGATCCCGACGCGTACGTCCACACCGAGACGGGAGATCGCGCGAACCCGCAGCACCTCCCCCAGCCTGCGGGCACCGGCGCCGTGATAGCGCAGCGTCCCCTTCAGCTCCGCGAGCGCGGCGGACGGCGGCAGGGCCTGAACGACCGGGGAGAGTTCCGCGAGTTGCTCCAGCACCTGCCGGTAGGTCTCCTGCGGCAGGCGGTCTGGGCATCGCACATGCATCACCGTGGACACCTCGCGTGCCTTCCCCTCCGCGGTCATCGCACCCACCTCCCGCCCCCACCATATCGAACGAAAGTTCGAACAGGCGAGGGCGTCAGGCCGCGGACCTGGCGGCCTGCCCGATGGACCCAGTGACCTGCGGAGGACGGCGGTCAGTTCTCCGAGGGGATCCGGGCCGCGATCTCCCGTGCCAGCCGGTCCGCCCCTGCGGACATCGGCTCGCCCTCCGCGGCCACCGTCACCAGGATCCCCAGGAGGTCGTGCGCCTCCTCCAGGCTCAGCAGAGCCAGTGACTGCGTCGTGTGCTCGACCGGAGCGAACTCGAGGCCGTCGACATCGATGTGCTCGTACTCGTCCATGACCTGGGCAACGTACCCGGCCTGCCGCCTGCCACACGCAAGCGGCGGCGGCCGGGCATCGCCGGGACGGACCGGAAGCCGTTGGCTCACCGCCTGTCGCCGCGGCACAGAGGCCCCTGGGAACCGCTCTTATGGCGGACACCCGTCCGGGCAAGCCGCAGGGCTGAGCCGCCCCATCCGCGTGTCCGCGGTGCGCATCCCACCCAGGACGAAGCCGCGCGCGGTCACACCGTATGGCTCAGCGCACTCTCCACCGCGGTCGTGATCGGGCCCGGATGCGGCGGGACGGCGGTACCGTCCACCCGGACCGTCGGCGTGCCCCGCATGCCCTGTTCGAAAGCCCGCTCGGTCACGTACGGCGGCCAGTCGAGATGGCCGCCGGCGTGCACGCAGGCCGCGAAGGAGCCGGTCAGCCCCGCCTCCGCGCCCAGCGCGACCAGGTCGCTCTCGGGGAGCCCGGGACCACCCTCCGGCGGCTCGGCGGCGAAGAGCCGGTAGTGGTACTCGAGGAACCTGCCGCCGTCGGCCGCGCAGCCAGAGGCCGCCGAGGCCCGAGTGGAATAGCGGTCGGTCGACATCGCGTCGAGAATCGCCACCGGGTGGTACACAGCGGTGATCCGGCCGTCCGAGACCAGAGCGTCCACCACCGGGCCCGACGTCTCGGCGAACATACGGCAGTACGGGCACTGGAAGTCGACGTACACATCGACCACGACCGGCCCGCCGCCGACGACCACACCGTCGCCGTGCTCGTTGGTGAACGCGGGGAACTCGGCCGGCTTGAGCCCTTCTGGTCCATCCATGCGGTCCTCCTCGAGCGTCTCTGATTGGCTTAGCGAGCCTGAGCGTTGCTCAGCCTTGGGAGCCAATCGCCTTCGTGCCCTGGTACTGAACGGCAGAAGCCGCCAGCCCGCGTGGCACGTCCCTCCGGACGCTGGTCGACCGGGCCACAAGACCCGACCGAGGAGGGTGCCCGACGTCGCCTGGGCGCCGGGCGTGCGCGTAGCACTCTGCCACAGGCTCACTACGCTTCGCTAATCCAACTGGTGAGCCTGTGGGCCGCCGGCGCCGCATCAGGCCGATGCCGCCCCGCGGCACACTGCTCGCACGGGTACCCCCCTCTTCACGTCTGTCGCGCCCGGCAGTGCACGACCCGCCCCGGCGAACGCCTGCCCGGAGTCGTCAGGGCACGCGCGCGGTCCACTCGGGCGAAGAGAACTTCGTGACGGCGAGTTCCTCGGCGCGCTCGAGTTCCTCCCCGGTGAGCCGGCCGTCACTGAGGCCGTAGCGCATCCGGAAGGAACGGATCATCCGGTCGATGACAGCTTCCCGGGACAGTCCCGTCTGCCGTCTCAACGGGTCAACGCGCTTCTTGGCGCTGCCCGTTCCCTTGTCGGACAGCTTCTCCCGGCCGATCCGCAGGACCTCGAGCATCTTGTCGGCGTCGATGTCGTAGGACATCGTCACGTGGTGGAGGACCGCGCCCGGACCGCCTTCAGGGCCGACCGCCCGCTTCTGCGCGGCTCCCGCGATCTTGCCGGCCTCCGTCGCGATGTCGTTGAGGGGCTGGTACCAGGCCTTGATGCCCATGTCGTCGAGGGCGCCCAGCACCCAGTCGTCGAGGTAGGCGTAGGAGTCGGCGAAGGAGAGCCCGTTCACCAGGGAGGCGGGGACGGAGAGCGAGTACGTGATGGTGTTCCCGGGTTCCACGAACATGGCCCCGCCACCCGAGATGCGCCGCACCACGGTCATCCCGTGGCGTCGGACGGCTTCGGGGTCGACCTCGTTCTTCAGCGACTGGAAGCTGCCGATGACCACGGCCGGTGCACCCCACTCCCAGACCCGCAGCGTGGGCGGACGGCGGCCGGCGGCGACCTCCGCGGTGAGGACTTCGTCGAGCGCCATGTGCAGGGCGGGCGGCTGGGGACCTTCGTGGATGAGCTGCCAGTCGTAGTCGGTCCAGTCCGTCGCCTGGGCGACGGCGCGGCGGACCGCGACGGCGACGCCTTCCGGGGTCAGGCCGTACATGACGGTGCCTTCGGGAAGTCCTGCCTCGACGCGTCTGGCCAGCTCGGCGGCCTCCGTGGCGACGGGCGCCCCTTCGAGAGCCCGGTTCACGGCGAGCAGTGCCTCGTCCGGTTCGAGGAAGAAGTCTCCGGCGACGCGGACATTGCGCAGTACGCCGTCGTCGTCGTCGAGATCGACGACGACCAGCTTTCCTCCGGGCACCTTGTATTCGCCGTGCATACCGATCCACCTTGATCATTCGTGTGACGTCGTCACGGTAACGCCCACGCCCTGCCTGCTGTTCCGCCGTGCGCGCCGGTTGCGTGGCTCATGTCCGCGACGGCGCACGGGCGCCGAACGCGTCCGCCCCGGCCGGTGGTCGACCGGCCGGGGCGGAGCAGCAGGTGGGGATCGGCGCCGGGTGGGTGCCGGTCGCGGCGCAGGACGCCGTGCGGCTCAGGACCGCCGCGGTGGCTCGGAGGGCGTCAGCCCTGGCGCGCCTTGAACCGGGGGTTCTTCTTGTTCACGACGAACGTCACGCCGCGGCGGCGCACCACCTGGGCCCCCGGCTTGGACTTCAGAGCTCGCAACGAGTTGCGGACCTTCATGACTGTCTTCTCCTCTCACACGGCCGACCGGCCGTCGTCCGGCCGTCCGGCGTTGGTCAGCTCCGGGCCGAGGCCGCGCGGCCGTAGCGGCGCTCGAAGCGCTCCACGCGGCCCGCGGTGTCCACGACCCGCGAGGTGCCGGTGTAGAACGGATGGCTCGCCGACGAGATCTCGACGTCGACCACTGGGTAGGTGTTGCCGTCCTCCCACTCGATCGTGCGGGTGGACAGCGCGGTCGAACGGGTCAAGAAGGCGAAGTCCGCCGCGCGGTCGCGGAAGACGACCGGGCGGGAGACGGGGTGGATGCCAGGCCTCATGGGGTTTCCTTCCTCATGGCCGTCCGCCGGGTGGCGGAGGCGTGGTTCAGCGTTCCTCGCGGAAGGGGACGTGCTTGCCGACCACCGGGTCGTACTTGCGCAGTACGAGCCGGTCGGGGTCGTTGAGTCGGTTCTTGCGCGTCACATAGGTGACGCCGGTGCCGGCCGTCGACTTCAGCCTGACGACGGGGCGCGCCGTGGTGCGTGCCATGAGGTCCTCCTTTCGCCGACACCCCGCGGGTTTTGACCCGCGCATGTCAGTCGTGTGATGCAACAACGGATCCCGTCACCGCATTCCCGAAGCGTCCTTGCGGACCCACTCGCGCGATCCCGGCCGGAGACCGGCCGGAGTCGCGCCACGAGCGGTGTGGTCGTGAAGGGCGGTCGCCTACGCGGCGAAAGGCTCCATGAGGCTTCAGCCGAACGATCGTCCTCATGGGCAATGGATGAGGCCCGGGGACTCTGTCCCCTCACCACCACGCCCCTTCCAACCAGAGGGCCTTCGGGAACATTCCCGCCCTGACCGCGATGTCACGGCGCCGGCGGCAACTGGTAGTGGCGCAGGTCGTCGGGTACCGGGCTCGCGGGCCGGAACATCGGGGCCGCCTCACCGTCCGCGGCCGTCGCGGGCGCGTCGGTGAGCCTCATACGCTCCCGCAGCCGCCCGTAGAAGTTGGCCGGGGTGAGCCTGACCAGGCGCAGCGGACGCGGTGCCGCGATCACCCCGATCCAGTCGCGGGGTTCGAGGATGCCCCGGGGCTGCCCGTCGACGCTGACCGCGGCGCGGCCCGAATGGGGCAGCACACGGAGGGCGACCGGCTCGTCCGCGTTGGCGATCACCGTCCGGTTGAACGCCATGTGCGGCGCGACCGGGGTGAAGACGACCGCCCGCATCCTGGGGGACAGCACCGGCCCCCCTGCGGCGAAGCTGTAGGCGGTCGAGCCGGTCGGAGTGGCGAGGATGACCCCGTCGGCCGAGTAGGAGGCGAGCAGACGGCCGGCGAAGTAGACACCCACGCTCACCTGGTGGTCCCGGGCCAGCTTCTCCACGACGATGTCGTTCAGTGCCGTGACGTCCAGCGCGATCCCCCACGGGTCGTCCTCGGCCGGACCCGTCTGCGGCTGCGGGGGCGGCAGTGCGGGTCCCCTCCCGTAGCACAGGACCTCCTCGACCTGGCTCGGCATCTCCAGCAGCCTGGAGGCGCGCATCGTGAGCGTCATGCGTTCCTCGCACTCGGACTTCCCCGCGTGCACGGCATCCAGCGCCCGTTCCACGTCGCCGACCGGGGTCTCGGTCAGGAAACCGACCTTGCCCACGTCGACGCCGAGGACCCTGATGTCCTTCTGAGCCGCGATGCGCGCCCCCCGCAGGAACGTGCCGTCGCCGCCGAGGGTCACGATGAGATCGGGGCTGCCCGCCGCCTGCACCTCCTCACTGGGGCTGTGGCGGCTTCCATGGCCGTGCCAGACGTCGATGTCGACGCAGCCGATGCCGTGCCGCGCACACCAGTCGCGCACGATCCGGGCTCCGGCCACCGCTTCCGCACGGCCGCCATGCACGACGAGTCCCACCCGGCCGATCGGCATGTCATCACCCAGCCCGCAGTCGCGTGTGCAGTGCTGCTAGCCATCGTCACAGCTACGGAAGCCGCGTGCCACGGGGACCGGGAGAGCGCGGTACGGACGGGCACCGGCCGGGCGGTCGCGGGGTGTTCCGGTGGAACAAAAAATCGAACACATGATTGAATCCGGCCATGCGGCACGCTCTCCCCGACGACCTCCTCCAGGCCCAGCAGGACTGGAGCACCACGTACCGGCAACTCGCCGAACAGCCGGGCCGGACAGAGTTGCGACGGCGTCTGTACCGGCTGTCCACGGCGGTGTTCTTCCATGTCCACTGGCAGGGGCGGAGGCCTGCCGCCTGGATGACGTCGCTGAGTCTCGGCGAGGAGCAGGACCTCGGGGAGGGAGACCTCGGGCGCGGAGCGGCGAGCGGGAGGCGAGGGGGCCCGTCCTGAGGGGGCAGTGCGCTCCATGGCCGAGCTACCCCCGACCCGGCGCGTCTTCGAGCCATCCTGGCGTTCCTGGAAGAGCGGGTGGCCGAGAACGAGACGGTCGGTATCTATCTGCGGCTCCAACGCGACGCCGTACGCGAGGCCCTCACCCGCGCCGAGGGACTCGAGCCGACGGGACCGCACGCCCGCAGAGGGCGTTCCACGCTGCCCGCCCCGGCCTCCTCAGGCCGTACGACGGGGGCGCCCGGCTTCACCGTCGAGCGGCGGAAGAGGGCCATGGGGCCCGAGCCCGCGCGCATCCACACCGACGACTGCACGACCGGCGGCACCAAGCACCCCGTCGGCGCCGAGGAGGCCCGTGCCGCACTGGTGGATCCGATGGTGGAGGCCTGCCCGTTCTGCCGTCCGGACGCGGCGCTCAGTATGGATCTCGACTGAGTACGGCGGAAGTCGGGTGCCGGCTTCCTCGTGGTCGCGGGCCCTGGGCCCGGCCCGGCGTGCGGCGCCACATGTGCGGCTCACGCCGGGGTCTCGAACCCCTCGAAGCCTTCGTCCGAAGCGGCGATATCGACATCGGCCCAGGTCAGCCCGAACTCCCCGGTGGCCTCCGGCAGCGTCAGCTCGGCCCAGATCACCTTGCCCTGAGGCGTGTAGCGCGTCCCCCAGCGCTCGGCCATCTGCGACACCAGGAACAGGCCCCGGCCGCCTTCGTCCGTCGTGGCCGCGTACCGCAGATGCGGCGAGGTGCTGCTCCCGTCGGCGACTTCGCAGATCAGCGTGCGGTCGCGGATCAGCCGGACACTGATCGGCTCGGAGCCGTAGCGGATGGCGTTGGTGATGAGTTCGCTCAGGACGAGTTCCATGCCGAAGCCGAGCTCGGACAGGCCCCACTCCGCGAGTTTCCCGGACACCGCCACGCGCATGCCGGAGACGGCGGCCGGATCGCGCGGCACTTCCCAGTCGGCGACGCAGTCGGGCGGCAGCACCTGGGTGCGGGCGACGAGCAGGGCCACATCGTCCTTGGGCCGTGCGGTCAGCATCTCGTCCAGTACGGCCTGGCAGGTCTCCTCCGGCGGCCGGTCGGGATGGCCCGCCAGCGCATCGCGCAGCAGTTCCATGCCCACGTCGAGGTCCCGGGTGCGGTCCTCGATGAGGCCGTCGGTGTAGAGGACGAGCTGGGTGCCCTCCTTGAGCTCCATTTCGGCGGTCTGGAACGGCATGCCGCCGAGGCCGAGCGGTGGCCCGGCCGGCAGGTCGGGGAACGTGACGCTCCCGCCGGGGTGAACCAGGGCGGGCGCCGGATGCCCCGCCCGTGCCATGGCACACCGCCGTGTCACGGGGTCGTATATCGCGTACAGGCAGGAGGCACCCACCACCCCCGCGGCCTCCGCATCCGACTCGTCCTGGTCGATACGGCCGACCAGGTCGTCCAGATGGCTCAGCAGCTCGTCCGGAGGCAGGTCCAGCGTGGAGAAGTTGTGCACCGCGGTCCGCAGCCGCCCCATCGTGGCGGCGGCGTGGAGGCCGTGGCCGACCACGTCACCGACGGACAGCGCCACCCGGGTCCCCGGCAGGGGGATCACGTCGAACCAGTCCCCGCTGACGCCCGACTGCGCCGGCAGATAGCGGTAGCCGACCTCGAGCGCGCTCTGCTCGGGCAGGGCCCGCGGCAGCAGGCTGCGCTGGAGGGTGACCGCCAGGGCGTGCTCGCGGGTGTACCTGCGGGCGTTGTCGATACTGACCGCCGCACGGGCCACCAGCTCCTCCGCCAGCGACAGCTCCTCCTCGTCGAAGGGCTCATGACGCTTGGAGCGCCAGAAGTTGGCCATGCCCAGCACCGCGCCCCGGGCCTGGATCGGGGCGGTGATCAGCGAATGGATGCCGTACTCGATGACCGCCTTGGTGCGCTCGGGGTCCTGCGCATGCCAGCCGGTGGCGGTGGACAGATCGGTCACGAGCTCGGAACAGCCGGTGCCGTAGCCGCGCGCCTGCGGCGTGGAGGGCAGGAAGTCGATCAGGCGGCCCTTTTCGTACAGCGGGTGGTCGTCCCGGACGCCGCGCACAGCGATGCGCCGCATGTCCGTCGCCGTGGTGGCAGGCTCCTCGCCGTGCAGTACGGCGTCGGCGATGTCCACGGTGACGAAGTCGGCGAAGCGGGGCACGGCGACCTGCGCCAGTTCGTCGGCCGTGCGGGTCACGTCGAGGGTGGTGCCGACACCCAGTCCCGCGTCGTACAGCAGCTTGAGCCGCTCACGGGCGACCTCGGCCCTGCCGGACACCGCCTGCAGTTCGGTGGAGTCGCGCAGCGTCACCACTGTTCCCTTGGGCCCTCCGCCGCGGTCCGTGGGCCGCTGGTTGACCGCCAGCAGCCGCTCCCCGGCGAGGTGCACCTCGTCGGTCGCCACCCGACCGGAGATGAGCAACGCGACGGTCTCGGGATCCAGCATCGACAGATCCGACACGTGCCGTCCCTCGACGTCCGGGGGCAGTTCGAGGAGCCGCCGGGCCTCGTCGTTGGCGAGCAGCAGCCGCCCGTCCTCCCCGACGATGAGCACCCCTTCACGGACGGAGTGCAGCACCGCGTCGTGGTGGTCGTACATACGGGTCATCTCGGCCGGCGCCAGGCTGTGGGTCTGCCTGCGCAGCCGTTTGCCGACGAGGGCCGTCACGCCGGTGGACACCACGAGCGCACCCGCGCCGGCGCCCAGGATGATCGGTAGCTGCCGGTACACCTGACCGGCCACGTTCTTGACCTTGAGCCCGGCGGAGACGAGGGCCACCACCTTGCCGTGGGTGTTCTTGACCGGGACGGTGGCCTGCACCTCCTCGCCCAGCGGGCCGTGGACGCTCTCCGTGTAGACCTTGCCGGCCAGCGACGGGCCGATCGTGCCGACGAAGCGCTTTCCGATGCGGCTCGGGATGGGATGGGTGTAGCGGATGCCCTTGGTGTCCATCACGACGATGAAGTCGACGCCCGCGGTCTTGCGCCCCGCCTCGGTGATCGGCTGGAGCACTTTCGACGGGTCGGGGGTCTGCAGTGCCTGCAGGATGCCGGGGGAATGCGCGAAGGTCTGGGCGACGGCGATGGAGCGGCGCTTGGCCTCGGCACCGGTGTCGCGCTCCGACTGGAGCACCAGGGCGAAGACGGCGCAGGCCACCAGCAGCACCACCAGCGCCACCTGCAGCACGAACACCTGCCCGGCGACGCTCCGAGGGCTCCTGCCGGCCAGCGAACGCAACGTTATGCGTCTAAACCGGGCGAGATGGTTCGCCATGGAACATTTCTAACACTCGCGATTCCCCGGTGGCCATGACCTGGCATGACGAGGCGCCTCCGGCCGCCCGCCCTCTTTGTCATGGGTCATACCGGAACCTTTCCCTTGTAACCAGGAAAGCACGGACAGCAGCGCCCTCACAGCCGCGGCCGCTCGGCAGGTCAGGGCACCACCGTGACCGGCCATCGGGCCGCCTTGACCAGGCGGACCGCGAGCGAACCGATGAACCGGTGTCCCGCCTGCTCCGAGGCACCGACCACCACGGCGTCGGCGCGCAGGTCGTCCGCGGTCCGCACGAGGCCGGCGAAGGCGTCCCCGCGCAAGGTGTGGAACTCCCAGCGCACACGGAAGACGTCACCCAGCTTCTCGGAATACCTTCGGGCGTGCTCGACGATCTCCTCGGCGATCTCAGCGGTCGCCTCCGTCATGGCCACCATGGCGCCCGGGGAGGGTGAGGTGACGATCGGCTGCACATACACGAGCGCAAGCAGCGCTCCTTGGCGACGCGCGAGACCCGCGGCGTAGGAGGCGGCCCGCCAGGAGGAGTCCGAGCCGTCGACCCCGGCCACTATGACCTTGGGGCCGTCCGTGCCGAGCTCGAAGACGTTCTCCTCCCCCTCGGCCCGGCGGAACGACCGATCACCTTCGCCGGGGCCGGGTGCGCCGTCGGGCACCCCGGGCCCGCCGTGCTCGTCCTGCGTCACACTCCGAGGGTAACCGCGCCGCACCTCTGGGCGGATCCGCCCCATACGCCAGTTCTCGACGGCGACCGGAGCGGCCGCCGTCCTTCCCGGAAGCCGGCCGAGGACGGTCCGGCGTCCGTCCTGCGGGGCGCACCTCACCCGTTCGAATCCCGCCCCCTGCGGGACGGACGCGTCGCTCCGTGTGCAGGGACTTCGGCGTCCACGCAGACTTGAGGTGCCGCAGCCCGTGATCCACGGGAGGAACGACGATCGTGTCAATGGTGTCGAGGCCGGAAGGGATCGTCACTCGGGCCGACGTGACCGAGGTCCGTGAGCAACTCGTGGCGGCACAGTTCCTCCTGGTGGACGTCGAGTCGCCCGAGGAGGCCTCGCCCGGGGACCGGCCGGTCGCCCACCATCTGGGGCTGGAGGCCGAAAGCCGCCGAAGCTGCGCGCGGAGGACAACGGAAGCGATGCCCGGTGAGCCCGTGCACGCTCGGGGCCCCGTCGGTCCGGCCGCGTGCCTGGGACTTCGCGAGTGGACCGCCCGGGCGCCGCGAACGGCGCCCGGGTGCGGGGTTCAGTGACCGGCGCTCTGGCCGCCGTCCACGTGGAGGATCTCGCCGGTGACGAACGGGGCGTTCTCCAGATAGACGACCGCGTCGGCGATATCGCTCACCTCGCCCATCCGGCCGACCGGATGCAGGGTGGCGAGTGTGCTGTGGTACTCCTCGGCGTGCATGGGCGTCTTGATGACGCCGAGCGCGACGGCGTTGCTGCGGACACCCTGCGTCGCGTACTCGATGGCGAGGGCCTTGGTCGCGGACTGCAGGCCGCCCTTGGTGAGCGACGCCAGCGCCGAGGGAACCGCCGACAGGGCGTGGTCGACCAGGCTGGTGGTGATCTGCACGACGTGCCCGCCGCCCTGGCGGACCATCTGCTCGACCGCGAGCTGGGTGATACGGAAGAAGCCGCTCAGGTTGACCCCGATGACCGCGTCGTAGTCCTCCTGCGTGTACTCGGTGAACGGCTTGGCGACAAAGATGCCGGCATTGTTGACCAGGGTGTCGATCCGGCCGAACCGCTCGAGTCCGGCGGCGATGACGCGTTCGGCGGTGGCGGCGTCGGCGATGTCGCCCTGGACGGTGATGACGTCCGGATCCTGCGAGGGGGCGATGCCGCGGGAGGTCGCGACGACGGCGTAGCCGAGCTTGCGGTAGGCGTCGACGAGTCCTGCGCCGATGCCCTGCGACGCGCCGGTGATGACCGCGACCTTCTGGCCGGTGGTGCTCATGAGTGTCCCTTTCGATCGATGCCCGGCCACCCGTTCGCGCCGGCCGTTTCCGAAGGTAGACGACCGGTCGACAAAATTCCAGCCGCCGCTGATCACGGCCCGGCATCGCGGAATACCTGTGACCTGGAGTGAGAGGCTGCGGCTCACAGCAAAAAGGGAGCGGGTCGCAGTCCGCAGCCGGCGCCGAGCGGGGTCCGGACAGGCCGCCGGGCCGCCGGAGCGGACCTGCGGAGTCGGAGAAAGGCCAGGTCAAACGCGCGTTCACAGGCAGGCCGGGGTAGGGTGAAAAAGTCGGGGGTCCTCGCGCAGGTGATTCCTGCGCCGGTGTGGGCCGGCGGGAGGCTGCAGGCCCCTAGGAGGCGGGCATGATCCATTCAGCCGACATCCGCGAGTGGCGCAACCGCGATGTGATCGACCCCAAGGGGCACAAGATAGGGGCCCTGGAAGCGGTGTACGTCGACACGAAGACCGACGCGCCGGCCATGGCCACCGTACGCACCGGGATGCCGACCCGGCAGCGACTCGTCTTCGTCCCCCTCGACGAGGCCACCCTCGGACCTGGATACATCAAGGTGGCGCACGCCCGAGGAGAGGTGAAGAAGGCGCCGTCGATGGGCACGGACGACATCCTGCCGGTCGAGCGCGAAGAAGAGATCTTCAAGCACTACCACAGGAGCTACGAGCCCGGCGCCCACCACGGTCGCCGACTCGCGCGCCGTTGACCAGCGCATCCGCCGACCTGGCCGTACGCCGACCGGTCCGCAGGTCAGAGCGGGCCGCTGACCCGACGAGGGCCGGGGGATGCCGGAGGATGTGTCCACCCATGGCGCTGTTCCTGCTCCTGATCCTCGTCGCGATCGCCTTCGGCCTCGTCGGCGTGGTGGCCGAGGGCCTGACCCACCTTCTGGCCATCGGTGTCCTGATCCTCGCGGCCGACCTGATTCTGCTCGGCTGGCGCTGGTCCCGGCACTCGCATCGGCGCCCGGTCCGGTGACGAGGGCCCGCGTATGACCAGGGAAGCAGACGCGGGTGGTCCGGAGCGCGCGGGCGGAACCCGCACGGGAATCCCCGGCCGCGCGCGGCCGGGCCGGCGGGAGAGGCCGATCACCAGGGCGGCCCACCACCACCGCACCGCGTTCCTGTGTCCGTGCAGCAGACCGAGGACGATCGCGGCGCCCACCGCTATCAGGTGCTCTCGGCCCGCCAGGTTGGGCACGGCGATCGACTCCCAGACCATCGAGCCACCGGTGAGGGTGAACACCACGGGCGCTCGCCGGATGACGGCGAGGTAGGTGAACAGGCCCACGACCGCGGCGGACGGCCCGGTGTCGAGTACCTTCCCTATCTCGGGCGGCAGACCAAGACCCCACCAGCCCGGCCCGAGCGCGAGCATCACCCGCACCGTGAGCGTGCCAGCCAGCGTCGTGGCGTAGGCCACGGCCAGCGTCCGGGCCCGGCCCAGGGACAGTTCGGCCAGCGCGAAGGCGAGGAACAACTGGGTGATGCCCGCCCACACCGGCAGGTCGAGGGCCGGAACGTACAGGGACACCGGGGTGCGCAGCAGGGCCAGCCACAGCGGCAGGTCGGCGGTGACGCCGCCCATCAGCCGCACGGCCACCGCACCCGTCGGCCGCTGCGCGAGCGCATGGAAGAAGATCACGCCACAGGTGGCCACGAAGGCCAGGGAGAGACCGGCCAACCCCCGCCGCAGAAGCCGCCGCACCGGATCGACGACGATGCCGTGCCACTCGCCGAGCAGTGTGCGTGCGATGAACCGCGCCGCCCGGACGAATGCGGCACCCCGTTGCTCCGGTCCGCCTTCGCCCGGTATAGAGGGCAGTCCATCGCCGACGAGTCCGCCGTCCCGGGCAGGACTGTGATGCCTCTCCCCGCGTGAACGCAAGTTCCCCCCAACGCCCATAGAACACACAATCGTGTGGATCGGAATCTAACCCCCGACCGGGCTCGGTCACGCCTGGCACACCGAAGAAAAAAGGGCCGGCCGGTCAACCCGGGCGGTACGAAACGGCGTTCTCGCCCGGACGCCATCCGAAGCGGCCGCGCTTCTTGCCTTCGCCCCCGCGTCGTGGGAGATGCTGCATCCGATCGGCATCTGACCCCAGCGGACCGCCGGAGCCGCCCATGAGCGCCCTCGTCTGGATCACCGAAGGCACCTGGCCCGCCTGCGTGGACGCCGCGCTCAGCCGCGTCGTCCCCGAGGAGGAGATCACGCTGCTGTACGTCTTCGACGACACCGTCGCCGAGACGGCGCACGGCGCGTTCGCCGGACTCCTCGGGCGCGGTCACCCCGAACGCGACCCGGGGAACCGCATCGAGGCACTGTCCGACTCCGCCGCGGCCCGGCTCCTGGACAGCGCCGAACAGCGCCTGGGCCGCCCCGCCCAACGAGTTCTCACCCACGGACGCACGGAACGGAAGGTCGTCGAGGCGGCCACCGGGGCCGACCTCCTCATCTGCGCACGTGACGGCGACCGCTCACGGCTCGGGCCCCGCAGTCTCGGCCCCGCCACCCGCTTCGTGGTCGACCACGCCCCATGCCCGGTCCTCCTCGTCTGGCCGGGCGAGGCCCCACCGACCGAACTGCCCTCGCCTCCCCCGCCACCAGGGCCGCACCACCGCCACTGAGGCGTGCCCCCGGCGTTCCCCAAAGACGGGACGCGACGGTGGTTCAACGATCGCCCCCCGCGATCCCCGCGCCGGTCGAGTCGAGTCACTGAGCCGCTTCGCCACGCTGGTGGCCCACCCTCGTCCGGCGAAGGCCTAGTGTGAAGCCCGGGCACGCCGGTCAGGGGTACCCAGACCGGAACCCCGGCCCGATTCCGGCGGGCCGGGGTTCTCGTTCTCACCGTCAGGCGGGCGGCCGGTTACTCGCCGTCGTAGTCGTAGTCGCGGTGGTGGCCGTAGTACTCACGGACCACGCGGAAGCTGCCCACGACGCCGTCCTCGACCTGCACACCGCCCTTGACCTGACGGGGGAAGAGCCCGTTGCTGGAGCTATGGGGACCGACCGTCGCGAGCGGGGCGCCGTTGTCGCAGGTGGCGCCGTTGAACACCTCCACGGTCCTCCAGCTGTCGTTGCGGACGTTCAGGCTGTCGGCTCCGAGGCCGCTGACCACGGTGATGCAGCCGTCGGGGACGGCAGGGTAGTCGCGCTCGTTGATGTGGATCCTGCTCCAGCCGTAGTCGTCGTCGTAACCCCGGTCACCGCGGTCACCGTAGTCGTCGCCATGGTCTCCGCGGTATCCGCGGTCGCCCCCGTTGTCCCGGCCCCCGTTGCCGTTCCAGTAACCGTTGCCGTTGCCGTTCCCGTAACCGTTGCCGTTCCCGTTGCCGTTCCCGTTGCCGTTCCCGTTGCCGTTCCCGTTGCCGTTCCCGTTGCCGTTGCCGTTCCCGTTGCCCTTGCTGTCGTTACTGCCGCCGAGCGGAGCGACAGCGGGACCGGCGGAAGTGGCGGCGACCTGCCAGGCCTCCGCACCGCCCCGCGCCGGCTCGGTGGCGGCGTACGTGATACCACTGGCCACGAGGGCCGAACCAGCCGCAACAGCGGCGGTTAGCGCGATGGAACACGTTGGCATGTCACCTCTCCTGTCTCAGACACGTCGGTTGTAAGCCGATGCGAGATTGACGGTACATAGGCGCGAAATAACCGTCGTGTCGGACATGCAGACGATAATAAGAAGAATCCTATTAGCGTAATGGTCGCACTGACGGTGTGTCATGCCGTGTCGGCAACCCACACCAGTCCCCCGTCCCACCCCGCACACGCAACCGACCTGACAGGCCGTACGACGTCGCAGCACCGGACGGGGGGTCCCGGGCGAGGGGGCGACGGGCCCGGCCGGGCGGGGCGCCGCCGTAGTCGGAGTGACGGTCGGCATACACAACGAACGAGCTCAACTCGCTTACGTCAAGCTCTTTTAGGCGCCTCGCTTCCCCAACTCCTCAAGCCTGGCGTCACCTCCTGGCCGGTCAGGGCGGCACCGGACATGTGGCGTCCCGCCTCGTCGGCCGGCACGCGGCACGCCGTGACCCGAGCGGCGACGACCACGCCGAGGCGTCCCGGCGATCAACTCGTCCGGCCGACTGCCATGTCAGGCCGAATGCGCACAACTACCGCTCCTTCACGATGAGTTGGGGCTCGAATCGCGTTCGGGACAACGACCCCCGACGAGTTAGTGATGCCCATCTCTCCCGTTCGGTGGGGGAAAGACATGTCTCGAGAGGAACAATTCATCTCCCGTCGTCCGTACTATCTGGACACCAGGGGATTGCCCAATGGTTACGCCCCTGCTACCCGGACACCGGGCACGGGAGCGCACACGCACGGCTCCCCGCATGTGTCACGGGTCCGTCAGCACAGCCAAAAAGGCGAGGAGAGGTCAGCACCATGTCGGAGACCAGCACGACCACCACCACGGAACTGACGTCGCAGTACACCGCCCAGGTGACCAGCGACCTCGAGCGCAACGCCAAGGAACAGGAGCGCGTCGGAGCGGAGATCGCCGCCCTGCAGGAGCAGTTGGCCACCCTCCAGGTCGACTACGCGGTGCTGGTCAACATGCAGCAGGCCCTCGGTGTCGCGCCCGCCCCGGCTCAGCCCGCGGCCGAGCCCGACAGCGCCACCGTGCCTGCTCCGCGCAGGAAGCGGTCCATCGGGGTCGGCACGAGCAAGCGGATGCGAGGGAAGAAGTCCGGTGCCGAACAGGAGGACACGACGGCCGGGAAGAGGACCGGCGGGAAGGCCGCCGCCAAGAAGGGCGCGGGAAGGTCCGCTTCCGCGAAGGCGTCAGGGCCCACGCTGGTTGAACTGGTCCGCAGCCACCTCACCGGGCAGAGCGAACCGCGCTCCGCCGCGGAAGTCGCCGCCACACTCGGTCAGGCTCACCCCGAGCGCGGTATCAAGACCACCGTCGTGCGCACGACGCTCGAAGGACTCGTGGCCAAGAATCACGCCCACCGCACC
The DNA here is from genome assembly GCF_050936285.1 of Streptomyces sp. CA-106110. Lineage (NCBI taxonomy): Bacteria > Bacillati > Actinomycetota > Actinomycetes > Kitasatosporales > Streptomycetaceae > Streptomyces > Streptomyces sp. CA-106110. The sequence goes on from NZ_JBNJNB010000001.1 coordinate 1,430,586, forward strand.
AAGCAGGGCACGTCCGTCTTCTACACCGCTCCCGACGGCGCCGATGCGACGGCGCGGTCCGAGGACGAGGCACAGCCGGACCAGGCCGGCTGAGGCCCCGGAGGGTCGCGCACTCCTCCGTCAGGCGCATCTCCCGGATGCCGTGGCTCCGGCGGCACGGACGACAGTTCACCCCTCGTGTTCCGCCCACCTCCGCGCCGGGAGACCGAGGAGTCGTGCGATCCCACTCACGTCCGGCAATGGACCGTGATCCCCGTCGCCTTGAGGGCCGAACCGGCGGTCACGGCCGGGCCGGAGCGCGTGCCATGGTCTCACCCCCTCAGAAGGCCCGCGAGGAAGCCCGCGGCGAAGGCGTCCCATCACCGACGCCACCGTCGTCCGCAGTGCCGGCACAGTGCTGCCGGACCTCCAGCTGCTGCTGCGCCTGACCGGCCCGCACGGCGTACTGCCCAACGAGACCACGTACGGGCGCCATCGCGACGCACACGACATGCGGGCCCTGAACCAGGGTCCGCGCACGCGGGTGTCCGAGGACATCACCGGCACGGACGACTCGGGTGTGCGGCACGGGTCACGGCGCGCCTGCGCAACCGGGGTGCGTCCGTGGCGGCCATGGTGACTTCCTGATCGAGAGCCACCTCGACACCGTCGCCGGGTACGTCCGCGGCTTCCTCGGAGAACTGGCGAGCGGCTGAGGCCCGGCCGGAGGGGCCACGGAACCGGTCTGCCGTTCGGCCGTCTCCGCTGGCGCCACCCTCTCGACGGCCGCTTGCTGGAGTCAGGTTCCGCCGGAGAGGAGTGCGCCGCGCATGAGCATAACGGGGCCGGAGCGGCAGCCGCTGGAGACCCCGCGGGCCGCCGGGCTGGCCGGGGTCGTCTTCGCGCTGCTGTTCGCGGCGGCGATCATCCTGATCCAGCTGGGGATTCCCCAGGGCGCCGGCGCCGTCACCGCCGAGGGGTGGGGAACTGGTCGTTTTCGGATGTGCAGGAGCGTGCATGGGGGTGCCGGAGCATGTACTGGTTCGGGTTGCAGTGCGCACACGTCGCATGGCGGGCACTGATGTCAGTGCCCGCACGTACCGTTCTTCCTGCTGCCGATCAAGCGTGACGGAGGGAGTACATCGATGCGTGGTGAGTCGTTGCGCACGATCGCTGCCCCTTTCGTGGCCGTCGGCCCGTCCGGCGTGGCGATCCGCACCCGTCTAAAACACTTGAGCGCCGACGACGAGGAGGTGTTGCGCCTGGTGGGCGCGCATCTGGGCTCGCTGGCCTCAAGGGACCTCAAACGCCGGTGCGCCGACGGCCTGGAGCACTCCTCGGATACGTGGGCGGAGCGTAAGCGAGCCCTCACGGAGGAGTCTTCGTCGCGCTGGGCCGGGAGCATCACCAAGGGCACGCATGATCAGTGGGCGCTTGCGCGGCGTGCCCAACTCGCGCACATTCAAAGCCTTCAGGTGGGCGTGCGGACGATCGCGCACCGCCTGTCCCTGCCGGTCGGGGAGAAGGGAAACAGGCGGGCGTCGGGCGGCTACCGCAGCGCACGGGAGTGGTTCGCTAAGTCCCGGCGCCTGCAGGTCCTGCAAGACCGGCTGCATGCCGAGCAGGCCGACCACGCCGTGGGCCGGGTCCGGGTGGTGCGCGGCGGGAAGCGGCTCGCGCGCAACCGGCACCACCTCACGGCCGCCCAGCTCACGCAGGCCCAGTGGCGGCAACGCTGGGAAGCATCACGCTGGTTCCTGCAGGCGGATGGGGAATCGGGCAAGCGGTTCGGCAATGAGACGATCCGCGTCACGCCCGAGGGCGAAGTGTCACTGAAACTGCCTGCGCCGCTCGCCCACCTGGCCAACGCCCCGCATGGCCGGTATACGCTCACCGGCGCTGCGGTCTTCCACCACCGCAGCGACGAGTGGGCCGACCGCATCACCACGAACCGGTCCGTGGCCTACCGCATCCACTACGACACAGACCGCGCCCGCTGGTACCTCACCGCCTCCTGGACCATCCCACCAGTCAAAACCGTTCCCCTCGACGTAGCCCGCGCCCGCGGACTGATCGGCGTGGACACCAACGCCGACCACCTCGCCGCCTGGCGGCTGGACGAGCACGGCAATCCCTGCGGCCAACCCCGCCGGTTCGTCTACGACCTGTCCGGCACCGCGATGCATCGTGATGCCCAGATACGGCATGCACTGATCCGGCTCCTGCACTGGGCCCAACGCCACGGCCTGTCGATCGCGATCGAAGACCTCGACTTCAGCACGGAGAAAACCCGGGAGAAACACGGGCGCAGGAAGCGCTTCAGGCAGGTGATCTCCGGCATGCCCGTATCCAAGCTGCGGGCCCGGCTCGTCAGCATGGCGGCCGCACTCGGCATCACCATCATCGCCGTCGACCCGGCCTACACCAGCAGATGGGGCGCCCAGCACTGGCAAAAACCCCCCACCGGCAAGAACCGCAAGACCACCCGTCACGATGCCGCGAGCATCGCGATCGGACGACGCGCCCTCGGGCACCGCATCCGGCGACGGACGGCACCGCCTCCTGCCCACCAGAGCGATGGACAGCAGCATCGGACCGCCCAGGCCGGACACGGCACCCGCGGGCGTGAGGAAACCCGCCCCCGCATCCTTGGACCACGGACACGATCCGTGTCGCCGGACGCGGCGCGAACGCGGGCGACCAGTGCATCCACCACCGTTCGGGATGCGCCAGTTGACCAGGATTGGGTACAAGACTCACTCCTGCTCACTGACTAGGAACGGTTCGCCGGCTCTCTCACTATGATCGGGGACGAGCCGTACGACCGGCGCCCGTTGTCCAAGGCCGTCCTGCTGGGCCGGGCGTCCCCGCACGACACCGATCTGCCCCAGCGCCGGGAGATCGACGCGAAGTGGCTTCTGGGGGTGGCTGCGACCAGCCTTGACCTAGATCGCCTCGGCCTGCCGGGAACAGGGCATCGCGGTCACCGTGGCGGAGCGCGGGGGCGCGCCCCTGGTGGGCGCGCTCGGCGGAGTCGTCGGTGCGGTGGCCGCGGAACTGCACCGCGAGAACGGCGTGGACCTGCGCACCGGTGTGACGGTCACCGCGCTCCAGGGCGACTCGGTGGGCCGGGTGCGCGCCGCCCACCTGTCCGACGGCAGCGTCGTGGAGACGGACGTCGTGGTCGTCTCGCTCGGCGCGACCCGCAACACCGAATGGCTCGAGGGGTCCGGGCTCGGCGCGGGCCCCCGGGGCATCGCCTGCGACGCGGGCTGCCGGGCCTTCGACTTCCGGGGGATCGTCACCGACGACATCTTCGTCGCCGGGGACGTCGCCCGGTCTCCGCATCCGCTGTTCGGCTACCAGTTCCTGTCACTTGAGCACTGGGGCAACGCCGTCGCCCAGGCCGAGGTCGCCGCGCACAACATGATCAGCGCCACCGCCGACCGCCGTCCGCACGTGTGGGTCCCCGCCTTCTGGTCGTCGCAGTTCGGAGTCAACATCAAGTCGGTCGGTGTTCCCCCCATGGGGGAACAGATCATGATCACGCAGGGATCGCTCACCGAGCGATGGTTCGTCGGGGTGTACGGCTACCAGGACCGTGTCATCGCCGCTGTGAGCTTCGACAGCACGCGGTGGCTGCAGTTCTACGAGCGGCTGATCGAGACGGCCACCCCCTTCCCCCCGGAGTTCCCGACGGTGGACCGGCGTCCCGAGGGCCGGCAGCCGGTCCCCGCCGACTTCCCCGACCCGTCCCTGCCGAGCCACGGCCCGACCGTGACGCTCAGCGGCTACTCGCCGACCGACCGGCGCCTGGTCTTCACTCCCGGACGCCACTGACCACCGGCCTTTCGGCGCCCGGCCGCCCCGCACCCACGGATCTCCACGCCCCAAGTGAGGTCGACCCGGAGCGCGGTACTGGCCTCACGACCAGCCCGTTTCTCCGGGTCGCCTCCCGAACCCGGCGTGCACCGCTAAGCGCACCGGGCTCTCCACAAGTCCCGTGGGTCGGTGTTCACTTCATGCTGTGCTCGGCCACAGTGTCGGGATGCGTGTTCCCCGGTAGTAGTAGCGCTTTGCGCTCACTCTTGCCGGATCGAACAATTCCTTCCCGCCCTCGGCGGGCCAGATGCCGTAGCGTCGGCGTAGTACCTTCCAAGGAACGCGCCGATGCTTGCGCTCCTGCCATCTGATGATCTCCTTCCAGAGATAGGCCCTCAGATAGCTGAAAGTCGCGTTCGAGCACCCGTACTTGAAGTACGCGGTCCAGCCCCGCAGCATCCGGTTGAGCTGACGCAGCAGGTCTTCGAGCGACAGGTTCGTGCTCCGCCGGCATATTGTCTTCACCTTGGCCATGACGGCCACCAGGGCCTTCTTGGCTGGATAGACGTAGACGTACTGTTTGCCGGTGCCTCGCTTCTGGTGGCGCTGGATGCGCCAGCCGAGGAAGACGAGGCCCTCGTCGATATGGGTAATCAGGGTCTTCTCCGGCGACAGGCGTAAGCCCATCGTGGACAGGACCCCGGCGATTTCTTCCCGCAGGGCTTCAGCGTGTGCCTTGGTGCCCGACACGAGCAGGCACCAGTCGTCCGCATACCGCACGAGACGGTAGTTGGGCAGACCTTGACGGCGTCGCTTGGCCCTTCCATACGGGCTGGCTCCGGGGCCGCCCGGCCCTTGGGCGATATGCTCGTCCAGGACCGAGAGAGCCACATTGCTCAGCAACGGCGAAAGAATCGACCCTTGCGGAGTCCCAGCGTTGGTATCCACCAGCGTGCCGTCCTCATCGAGGATGCCAGCCTTCAGAAATGCCTTCACCAGATCCAAGACACGTTTGTCTCCGACCCGTTCCCGCACCCGGCCCATAAGAGCGGTGTGCGAGATTTCGTCGAAGCAGGCTTTGATGTCACCTTCAACAATCCACTCATACGAGCGGGATGCGAAATGGTGCACCTCGGCCACTGCGTCGTGAGCCCGGCGATTCGGACGGAATCCGTAGGAACACGGGAGGAAATCCGCCTCGAAAATCGGCTCCAACACCAGTTTCACGGACGCCTGGACTACCCGGTCTCGGATGGTCGCGACCCCCAAGTAGCGGACCTTGCCGCCAGCCTTGGGAATCGCGCGTCGCCGAGCCGGGAGGGGCCGGAAGGTGCGGGCTTTGAGATCATCTCGCAGTTCCGAAAGGAACCCCTCCAGCCCCCGCACGGACTCGATGTAGTAGGCGGTCTCGCCGTCCACTCCCGCCGTGCGCGCGCCCTTGTTATTCCGCACCCGATCCCAGGCCACCAGCAGGAAGCCCGGGTCCGCGGCGAGGTTGTACAGATCATCGAACCTGCGATGAGGGTCATCACTGGCCCAACGGTGCAGCTTGGTCTGGATTTCCAGTACCCGGCGTTCCGCCTTGAGTAAGACGTATTCCAGTTCGTCGGTATTCACCAACGGCCTCCCGGCATTCCAGCATCCTTATTGCCGACTTGCTGGCCCCCTTCGCCATGCGCGGACCTCTCGTCCGCTCGGACTACTACGGGGCCTCCGCCCCATCCCGCGCCTTCGACAGACGACGTATCTATCCCAAGAACCCGGATGGATTCCGGGCCCGGGGAACAACGCGAGATGGTTCCCGTGTTCACGGTGAATCGATCGGTCAGTCCGGCGCCCAGCTTTGCCCCGGCAGCATCGCCACGGTTACGCCGCAGGCTTTCGCCGTGGCCTCCCCACCGACACGCCAAGTCGGCTACGGAGTCAGCCCGCTCAACGAGCGAACTGTGCGCTACAACCCGGCCCATATCCACCAGATTTGAGCCGGTGCCACGCTTACGGAGCTTTACCACTGGTTCCTCTCGTACGCCCTCTGATCTCGCTCGCCGGACCCGGCCCGTCTGGTAGTTCCGAGCAGTCCCGGCTTTGTCAGCGCTGCTTCCCGCCCTCCCCGGCGTCTCCCGGATCGGACTGCGCTCAGCTCCCACCAGGCTGCTGCGACAACCTGGCGAGGAGGTCTCGCACCTCCTTCGATTCACCGCGCCTCACGGCGCACGGACGCCTCATGACGCACGCCTCGCTCCTGCGCCAGATCACCGATCACGCCAATCGCGCCAACCCGTATCCGCTGTACGAGGAGTTGCGCAAGACTCCGGTGCTGCACGAGGAGGAGGACGGCCCCTACCTCGTCAGCTCGTACTGGGACATTCTCAGCCTGCTCCACGACCCGCGGATCAGCTCCGACGCCGCCAACCTCGCCGCCGCGGGAGCCGACGAGTTGAACGGGGCGGAGACGACGGGCCTGCCGCCGAGCTTCATCCGGCTCGACCCTCCCGAGCACGACCGGCTGCGCCGGATGGCTAACCGCCCCTTCGGCCCGCCGCACAGTCCCGACCGGATCGACTCCATGCGCGGCGAACTGGCCGAGATGGTGACCGCCCTGATCGACGGCTTCGGGGACTCCCGGCAGATCGACGTGGTCGACCAGTTCGCCTACCCGTTCCCGGTGACGGTGATCTGCCGGGTGCTCGGGGTGCCACGGGAGGACGAGCCGCGCTTTCGCGCCTGGGTCGACCCGATCGTCGCCGGTCTGGATCCGGACACGGGCGAGGACGGCGACGAACGCCGGCGCGCCGCGCAGGAGGCACGGCTGCAGTTGGGCATGTACCTGGCCGGTCTGGTCGAGCAGCGGAGCAAGAACCCGGGTGAGGACATGTTGTCCCAACTGGTGGGGGGCCACGGCCCCGACGGCCCCATGACCACGATGGAAGTGCTCACCACCTCCGTACTGCTGCTGATCGCGGGCCATGAGACGACGGTCAACCTGATCACCAACGGCATGCTCACGCTGCTGCGCCACCCGGAGTACCTGCGGAAGCTGCGCGAGGACTCCGGACTGGCCGTCAACATCGTGGAGGAACTGCTGCGCTACGAACCGCCCGTGCAACTCGTGCCGCAGCGCACCTGTATCGCGGACATCGAGGTGCGCGGGGTCACCATTCCGAAGGGCTCGCGCATCTGGCTCGTCCTCGCGGCGGGCAACCGGGACCCCGAGCGCTTCCAGGACCCCGACCGGTTCGATCCCTACCGTGGCGACATCCAGCACCTCGGCTTCGGCAGTGGCATCCATTCGTGCTTCGGCGCGCCGCTGGCCCGGCTGGAGGCGCAGATCGCGCTGTCCGAACTGGCCCGCAGGCTGGACAACCCGCGGCTGGCCGAGGATCCGCCGCCCTACCGGCAGAACGCGGTGCTCCGCGGCCCGCGCCATCTGAACGTCGTCTTCGACGGTCTGCGGCCCTAGTACGCAGCGCCCGCGGATCCCGGCGGCCTCGTGCCAGGGCCGGCAGCTGTGGACCGAGGGGACGCTACAGGCTCGCCGCGTGGTCGGGGACGTAGGTCTGCAGATCGCGGGGCGGGCGCTCGTATCCGGTCGACGGCGGCCGTTCGGGCAGTTCCAGCACCGGGGGCTGCACTTCGTGGTACGGGACCGAGTCGAGCAGATGGGCGATCATGTTGACCCGGGCCCGGCGCTTGTCGTCGCTCTCCACGATGTACCACGGGGCATCTGCGATGTCGGTGTGCACCAGCATCTCGTCCTTGGCCCGTGAGTACGCCTCCCAGTGGGTGAGCGACTCCAGGTCCATCGGCGAGAGCTTCCAGCGCCGCAACGGATCCTCCAGCCGGCGCCGGAAACGCTCCTGCTGTACGGCGTCGCTCACCGAGAACCAGTATTTGCGCAGCAGGATCCCGTCCTCCACCAGCATCCGCTCGAAGATCGGGCACTGCCGCAGGAACAACTGGTACTCCTCCGCCGTGCAGAAGCCCATCACGTGCTCGACTCCGGCCCGGTTGTACCAACTGCGGTCGAACAGCACGATCTCCCCGGCCGCGGGAAGATGCTCGACGTACCGCTGGAAGTACCACTGGGTGCGCTCGCGCTCGGTCGGCTTGGGCAGTGCCGCGATCCGCGCCAGCCGCGGATTGAGGTGTTCCGTCACCCGTTTGATGGTGCCGCCCTTGCCCGCCGCGTCCCGCCCCTCGAAGATGACGACCAACCGGGCGCCCTCCGCCCGCACCCATTCCTGCAGCCGCACCAACTCGGTCTGCAGGCGCAGCAGTTCCCGCTCGTACGTCTTACGCGGCAGCGTTTCCGCATTGTTCCCGTCCATGCCGCCTCCACCGGTCGATGACGTGCGGGCTCACCTGCCCGAATCCGTGTCCGCGGCCGGGCGCCAGCCGCCACCGTACTGACCGGCGCAGTTCCGCGCACGTCCGCCGCCCTCGGCCATGTCCCGAGTGTGGTGCACGGCGTTAGGGTGACGGACCGCCGTACCGCACCGAGTTCAGCGCGCCCCGCCGTCCGTGGTCCCCTGCTGGAATGCCCGTCATGAAAACCGAGCCGATCACCCTGTCCACCCCGCGCCCCATGCGCCGGCCCACTCTCGTGCAGGGCTGGCACGAACTGGCCTTTGTGCACTGGCCGGTGGCGCCGGAGGAAGTGGCGGGGCTGCTGCCGGCCGGCACCCGGCCCGACACTCTCGACGGGGTCACCTACGTCGGGCTGGTCCCCTTCATGATGCGCGGCGCGGGCCTCGGAGCGGGGCCCGGACTGCCGTATCTCGGCACGTTCTGCGAAACCAATGTGCGCCTGTACTCGGTCGACGGGGAGGGCAGACGCGGCGTGGTGTTCCGGTCGCTCGACGCCGCCCGTCTCCTTCCCGCGCTCGTGGGCCGGCTGGGTGTCCGGCTGCCCTACACCTGGTCGGCGATGCACCTGCGCCGTGAGCACGATGTCATCACCTACAGCTGCCGCCGACGCCGCCCGCCGGAAACGGGGCCGGCCAGCCGGGCCGTGGTGCGCATAGGCCGGCGGATCACGGAACCCACACCGCTGGAGCGGTTCCTGACCGCCCGCTGGGGCCTGCATGTCTCGTGGCACGGGCGCACCGTCCATCTGCCCAACGACCACCAGCCGTGGCCGCTGCACCGGGCGGACCTGCTGGACCTCGACGACGGCCTGGTCACCGCCGCGGGACTGCCCCGTATGACGCGTCCGCCGGTCAGCGTGCTCTACTCCCCCGGAGTCGCCGTGCGCTTCGGGACCCCTTCCGTGCTGTCGCCGCTGCGGAGCCGGGGCCGGTAGCCCCGGCCCGAAGGGGGCGGACCGGTTGAGCGCCGGGGCCGGCGGTGCTCAGGAGGAGGATCGCCGCCGTGGCGAACACGCCCGACGACGCGGTCCGCCGCCCCACGGACATGCCCGTCGTGCCGTGCCGTCCGCAGTCCCCTCCGCCCCCGCGGCCACTGGTGGCACCTGTCCCGTCCGGCATCTCTCACGACCGCGACAGAACCTCCCGCCTCATTCGGCCATCTCCATGAGGGGGGGCCTTGACGTCCCCGGGCCGTCCGCAGGAGACAGGAGCCGAAAGGAAGACGCGTGCCCGTCATCAGTCAGCGGGTCCACTTGGTGCTGCTCACCGCCTGGACAGTCGTCTGGTTCGCCGTGGTCGAGCGGCACGGAGGATTCTCCTGGCACTACCTGCGCACCGGCGGGCAGCTGCTCTACGAGGGCCCATCGGGCAGAGGCGACGGCGGTCTGAACCTGTACGCGCATCATCCCGAACTGCAGATGGGTCCGGTGAGCTTCCTGGTGGCGGGTCTCTTCAACCCGTTCGCCGAGGCCCTGGGACAATTCCTGGCCGCCGCCCTGATGTCGGGGCTCGGCCTGGTGATCGTGGTTCTGGCCGGGCGCAGCGCCGCCTGGCACTTCCTGGGCACCGGTACCAACCACCAGCGGCTGCGGCAACGGGTGCTGATCGCGGGCCTGGCCTTCATCCCGATGTGGATCGAGGTGTCGGTGCGCTTCGGCCATCTCGACGATGTCCTCGCGCTCTTCTTCACGGCCCTCGCAGTGCAGTCCCTGACCCGCGGCAACGCGGCCGCGACCGGCGTCCTCCTGGGCCTGGCCATGGACTCCAAACCGACCGCGCTGGCCTTTCTGCCCCTCCTGCTCGCACTGCCGAGGCATCAGTGGTCGCGCGCGGGCCTGTGGTGCGCGGCCCTGGTCGCGGTCGTCTGGCTGCCGTTCTTCGTCGGAGCCCCGCACACGTTCGCCGCGGCCCAGTTCACCATCCCCAACCAACCGGCGTCCGCCCTGCGCTGGCTCGGCGTCGGCGATCCACGTACCCCTCCGTGGGACCGGCCGGCACAGGCCGCGCTCGGCCTCGCTCTCGGCTGTGCCGCCGTGTGGCGCGGCCGCTGGCCGGCGGTCGTCCTGCTCGGCGCCAACGCCCGGATCGTCCTCGACCCGAGCGTCTACACCTACTACACGGCGTCCGTCCTGCTCGGCACCCTGTTGTGGGACGTGATCGGACAGCGGCGGCTCGTCCCCTGGTGGAGCTGGATCGGACTGCTCACCCTGTACGGCAGTGTCTTCGTCGTCCCCGACGACTCGGCGCGGGGCCTGATCCGCCTGGGCTTCGTGGCCGTGTCCACCGCGTACGTCCTCTTCTGGCCGCTGCGGGACCGGGGCGACCGGCGGCCCCGGTCCTCGGCCCGCCCCCGCGGTCCGGTCATTCCGCCGGCACGGCGAGGCGGGACGGAGTACTCGGCGGAGCGCATGCGCCCCGTACGCGAGCCCGTACAGGTCATGGCCTGAACCTTCGCCCGAGCACCTCGACGGTGCTCATCCGCGCCTGCTTCCCGTTGATCGACCGCAGCCGGCCCGTGGATCCCCCGCGTGGATCCCGGCACAGCGCTCCGGGCAACCGGCGGGGAGCTGCTCACCGCCGTGCTTCGGATCGTCCGGATCAGGCGGTGGCACCGGCGAGCGGTGGCCGCCGGACCGGCGGCGAGGCAGGGTGGAAGGCATGGGTTCCCGGCCGAGCCTTGGCAGTGGGCAGCCGTGGCAGTCGAGTCATGCGTTGCTTCTCCTTCCGATCGCGCTCATCGTGGTCATCACCGTGGTGGACATCCACTCCCCCGAGACCGTCCATCTGGGCCCGGCCCTGGTCATGGCGCCCGCCCTCACCCCGTCGTTCGCCGGGGCGCGGCCGACCGCCCTGATCGGGGCGCTGGCGGTGGCGGGCCAGGTCATCATCGCCGTCCTCCATGGCGGGCTGACCACCACCAACCACATCGTGCAGATCGGCACCCTCGCCCTGCTCTCGGTCCTCTGCGTGATCTACTGCGCCATCCGGGACCGGCGCACCAAGCAGCTCGCCCAGGTCCGGTCCGTGGCCGAGGCGGCGCAGCATGTCCTGCTGTGGCCGCTGCCGGAACAGATCGGCCCTCTGCGGATCGCCTGCCTCTACCTGGCCGCCGAGGACGAGGCACAGATCGGCGGCGACCTGTACGCGGCCACCCGCACCGAGCACGCGGTACGGATCCTGATCGGCGACGTACGCGGCAAGGGTCTGTCCGCCATCGGCGAGGCCGCGCTGCTGCTCGGTGCCTTCCGGGAGTCCGCGCACCGGCACGACTCCCTGCCGGAACTGGCCGCGTCCCTCGAGGACAGCGTGAGCCGGTATCTGGCCGACTTCGAGCCGGACGAGGAGAAGGGCGAACGCTTCGCCACCGCCTTGCTGGTGGAGATCCCCGACGGGGACGCGACCACGCGGATGACCAGTTGCGGGCATCCTCCCCCGCTGCTGCTCAGCCCCGGAAGCGCCGTCACCGTCCCGAGCCTGCACCCCGCACCCCCGATGGGGATCGGCAGGACGAGCCCGTCCGACTACACGCTGGACGTGTTCTCCTTCGAGCCCGGCGACACCCTGCTGCTCTACACCGACGGCGTCATCGAGGCACGGGACGGCGAGGGCAGTTTCTACCCGCTCACCGAACGCGTCGCCCACTGGACCCAGGCCAGCCCGGAGGCGCTGCTGCACCACATTCGGCGCAACCTCTTCGAGCACACCGGGGCGCGCCTGGACGACGACGTCGCCCTCGTCGCCCTCCAGCGCATCCCCGCCTTCCCCCACGTCCACCATCACGGGCGGCTCATCCACGGCAACGGGTTCCGTCACCGGTCCGGCTCCCAGCAGGGAAGCAGATGACGAACCCGCCGCCCCCGGCTCCACCGGCCGCGGACCGGCGTCAGCCGGCGAGAATCCGGGTGAACCGGTCGGTGCTGATGTTGCCGCCGGAGACGATGACACCGACCCTGCGCGGGAGACGGTCGACACGGTGGGCCAGAAGCGCGGCCAGCGCGCTGGCGCCGCTGGGTTCGGCGACGATCTTCATCCGCTCGAAGGCGAACCGCATCGCGTCACGGATCTGGTCGTCGCTGACCAGGGCGATACCGTCCACCAGCCGTCGGTTGACGGAGAAGGTGAGCTCACCGGGTATGTCCGCGGCCTGACCGTCGGCGATGGTCCGCGGCACCGGAACGGAGACGCGCCGGCCGGCCTCCAGGGACCGCTTGGTGTCGTCGCCGGCCTCCGGTTCGACGCCGATGACCCGGGTCCCGGACCGGAGCCCCTTGGCCGCCGTGGCGCTGCCGGCGATCAGGCCGCCGCCCCCGACGGGCACCACCAGGGCGTCCACATCCCCGACCTCTTCCAGCAGTTCGAGGGCCGCGGTGCCCTGCCCGGCGATGACATGCGGATGCTCGTACGGGGGGATGAGCGCCAGACCGCGGTCGGCGGCGAGTGCCTCGCCGATGGCGACCCGGTCGCCGGTGTACCGGTCGTAGGTGACGATCTCCGCGCCGTAGCCGGCGGTCGCCTCCATCTTGGAGCGCGGGGTGTCCTCCGGCATGAGGATCACGGCGGTGGTGCCGAGTTCACGCGCGGCGAGTGCGACGGCCTGCGCGTGGTTGCCCGAGGAGTAGGCCGCGATGCCGTTCGCCATCTGTGCCGCGGACAGCCGGGAGGCGGCGTTGTACGCGCCGCGGAACTTGAAGGCTCCGATCCGCTGGAAGTTCTCGCACTTGACGAAGACCTCGGCGCCGACCAGGGCGTCCAGGGTGCGTGACCGCAGTACGGGGGTGCGGTGCGCCACGCCCTTGATCCGCACGGCGGCGTCGCGGACGTCCTCCAGGGTGACGAACTGCGGGTCGGTCATGTGTGTTCTCCGTCCTGGTCGGTGCCGGCGGGCGCGCTGACGTCCGCGCCGGGTGCGTCCGGCGCGGTCCTGGCCTCGGCGAGGGGGTGCAGGCTCAGGTCCGTCAGATCCCCGGCCGTTCGGCGACCTGCCGCGCCGCTCCACGGTCGTGGAGGCGGGCTCAGCGCCGCGATGACGGCGTCCCCTCCCCCAACCGGTGACTCCCTCCCGCCATCAGCCCCGGCAAGCGCCGGAATCTGTACGGAGAATCTAGATCGCCGGGCAGCAAATCCAAAGCCCGCGCTCCTGGGTGGCCCGCCGGGGAGCGACGACCGTGCGCCGGACGACCGAGGCGTGGGGCGGCGGCATTCATGGCCTGTTCATCCAAGCGACAGGGAAAGTACCTTCACGAGGCACCCGAAACGCAAGGAAAGGGCCCATCGTCGGATATCGGACATCCGCAACATGAACAGAAAGCCATACCGACATGGGCCAGATACTTGCAGCCGTCGCGATGAAGATCGGTGTGGCGATCGCCGAGGCGATCGTCATGCGTCTTGCCTGGGAGCTGTGGGCCGCCTGCTCGCGCTACCTGCGTACGACCGCCACCCCCGCGGCCGCCGTCTGACGTACGGCCGCCACCTGGGCCGCCCCTGACGTGCCGGCGTTCCGACCGCCGGGCCGGCACAAGGCCGCCGCGACGACTCCGCCCGGCCCGCCGGGCCACATACCGGCACGTTGACGCCCGGCAGTGCACCACTGCCGGGCGTCGTGCTGTGCCGCGTCACATCTTGCCGACCGCGGCGGGGGACCCGGCATTGCGCTCGGTCGTCTTGTCGCCGGCCTTGCGGGTTCTGCCACCACGCAGCAGATAGGTGGCCCCGCCGACGGCCAGCGCGACGGGCCACTCCAGAGCCCCCGCGACCGTCATCGCTCCAAGTCCGCCGTAGAACACGAGATCCTTGGTCGACGGCATGCCGCCCGGCACTCGCGACGTCGCAGCCTTGGCCGTATGCGCCATGTCACCCCTGGTGATGTACGGAATCTTCAGCGAAGGGTGCAGGGTACGCGTGTGCAGGTGCAGACCCGCTCCCTCGTGGGACTCCCTCATGGACTGGTCCCGGTCTTCTGTGGTCCCCACTGTCTTGGCCATCCCCTGGCCTCCTCTCACGGAGTCGGTGTGGTGTCCCCCTCTTCCACCCTGGTGCACGCCTTCTGAAATACGGCGTATACCCCCATAGGACCGGGTATCCGCACATAGCGGATTTGAATCGACGTTTTGTGGCTACTGATGCAAGCAAAGCCGAACGTCGGTCCGCCGGGAGCGGGTGATGCGCTGTGGCACTGCCGGGATGCGATCTGCTGCGTGCCGTCGTGTCGACCACCACCGGCGCGTTGTGGAACGGCAGCCGCCGGCGTGTACGGCACTTCGACGGGCGCCTCCATGTCGCCGTACGCGGTCTGCGCCAGGGCGAGATGCCCCACGCGGCCGCGACGAAGCTGGCCGCCGACGTGGAGCGCCGGCTCCGCGACGTGCCCGGGGTGGCGTGGGCCGTGGTGAACACGGCACTCGGGCACGTCTTCGTCGGCACCGACGACGGCACCGACCCCGAGGAGATCGCGTCGGTCCTGATCGACGTGGTCGAGGGGGTCGAGGAGGCGCACGACGTCGAGCATCCGCTGCCCGACCACCCGCTCTCCGGGGGGACGGCCCGGAGAGCGGCGTCGGCCGTGGCCGCGCACCTCGGGGCCATGCCCCTGGCCGCGGCGGTGGGACTGGCCCGGCGTGCCCCGCTGCCCGCCTGGGTCGCCTCCCTGGTCCCGATCGTCGAGTCCGAGCCGCGGCTCAGGTCTCTGGTGGAGAAGGCGGTGGGCCGCGAGACCGCCGGAGTGGTCATGGCCGGGCTCACGGCGCTCGGTCAGGCGGCCTCCGGCGGACTCCTCGGGGCCGGTGCCGACGCCGTGGCACACACCTTGCGGGTCATGGAGGCGAAGGCGGAGAGCGCCGCCTGGGCCGCGGCCGAACCACGCCTGGCCGGCAGTCCGGAAGCCGGATCCAACGGCCCGGAACCAGCGCCCCCGCCCCGCGCGAAGGCCCTGAAGCGCGGACCGGTCGAGCGCTACGCCGACGAGGCGCCTCTGGTCGCCGCGGCGTCCTTCACCGGATCGCTTCTCATCACCCGGCGTCCCGGAAAGGCCGTCGCCGGCGCGCTGGCGGCCATCCCCAAGGCGCCGCTGCACGCCCGTGAGGGCTTCGCCTGCGCCTTCGGCCGGGGCCTGGCACACAGAGGCGTGCTCGTACCGTGTCCCGACGCACTGCGCAGGCTGGACCGGATCGGCACCCTGCTCCTGGACACGGACGTCCTGGCCACCGGCTCCCATCTGCTGGCCGATCTGATCGCCCTCGACGAGGACGCGCCCGCGGGAGAGCTCGCCGCGAAGGCGCACCGACTGTTCGACGGCTCGGAGCCCGAGAGGCTGTCCCGGGACGGCGAGTGGACGCTGGGCCCCATCGAGTCCCTCCCGCAAGGAGACGAGGCGGCGCAGGCCCAGGAGCGCCTTCAGCGAGAAGGCGCCCGGCTCGTGCTCGGGCTCGCGCAGGAGGACCGTCTGGTGGCCGTGATCAGCGTGCTGCCGCAGTTGCACGACGCGGCGGGCGCCTTCGTCCCCGCCGCCCATGCCGCCGGACTGACCGTGGTGGTCGCGGGCACGCACACGGCCGATCCGGCCGTGCGGGAGGCCGACGCGGTGCGCGACGCGGGCGAACGGCTGGTCGACTCGGTACGGGACCTCCAGCGCGGCGGCGACGGTGTGCTCCTCATCTCACGGGACCGGACGGCGCTCCGGGCCGCGGACGTGGGCGTAGGCGTCGCCGACACGGACGGGATTCCTCCCTGGAGCGCCGATCTGTACGTGGATCATGGTCCGGGTGGGGCCGTCCTGATCGTCCAGGCCTGCCGCGGCGCGCGGGAGAGTGCGCGGCGCGGGGTGAGGCTCTCCCAGGCGTCCGCGACGGTGGGCGCGACGGCGGCGGTGGCCGCGGACTCGCGGCAACCCGAGAGACGCGGTACGACGGCGTACAACGCCGCGGCCGCCCTCGGGACCGCCGCCGGGGTCTGGTCGGCGGTCCGGCTGCTGCGCCGGCCGCTGCCGCCGACCGCCGAGTCCCGTCAGCCCTGGCACGCGATGGACCCGGCCACGGCCCTCGCCCGGACGGGCAGCCGTGCCGAGGGGCTGACGAGCGAGGAAGCACGGAACCGGGGCACCATCCCCGAGCAGCGGGGCGGCACGTCCTCGCTCGTCCGTGCCTATCTGATCGAGATGGCCAACCCGCTCACGCCCGTCCTCGCCGCCGGAGCGGCCATGTCCGCCTCGGTGGGCGCCGTCCTCGACGCCATCGTCATCGTGGCAGTCACCGGGCTGTCCGGATTCTTCGGCGGTTTCCAACGCCACCGCACCGAACGGGCGGTGGCCAAGCTGCGGCGCGAATCGGCCGTCATGGCCAAGGTGCTGAGGGACCGAAAGGAGATCACCCTGCCCGCGCAGCAGCTGGTGGTGGGCGACGTGGTGAAACTGAACGCGGGTGCCGTGGTGCCGGCCGACGCGCGCCTGCTGGAAGCACACAATCTGGAGCTCGACGAGTCGGCGCTCACCGGCGAGTCGCTTCCGGTGGCCAAGGACGTGGCACCCGTACTGGCCTCGGACCTCGCCGACCGTACCTCCATGGTCTACGACGGCACCACCGTCGCGGCCGGGCGTGGCTGCGCGGTCGTCGTGGCGACCGGCAAGGCGACCGAGGCGAGCCGGGCCGCGGCGATCGGCCGGGGTGCCGCCCCCGCCGTCGGTGTGGAGCTTAGGCTGGCCCGGATCACCCGCAGCACCCTGCCCGTGGCCCTCGGTTCGGCCGCTGCCGTGATGGCCGCCGGAGCGTTGCGTGGGCGCCCGGTCCGGGACTCCGTCGGCGCGGGCGTGGGACTGGCCGTGGCCAGCGTCCCGGAAGGTCTGCCTTTTCTGGTCTCGGCGGCCCAACTCGCCTCCGCCAGAAGGCTTTCCGCACGAGGCGCCCTGGTCAGGGATCCTCGCACGATCGAGGCGGCCGGGCGCACCGACGTACTGTGCTTCGACAAGACCGGAACGCTCACCCATGGGCACATCTCCCTGGTCGCCGTGTCCGCCGACGGCGAGAGCCGACTCCTGGAATCGCTGGGCGACGAGCAGCGTGCCGTACTGGCCGCCGCGCTGCGGGCGACTCCGCGTCCGCACGGTGACGCGGGACTCGAGCACGCCACGGACGGCGCCGTCACCGACGGCGCCGAGGAGGCGGGAGTGCGCCGGACCATGGGAGCGCCGGGCTGGCGGCGCGAATCCAGCCTCCCGTTCGAGCCGAGTCGCGGCTTCCACGCCACTCTGAGCGAGTCCGAGGGAACGCACATCCTGTCGGTGAAGGGAGCGCCGGAGGAGGTCGTGGAGCGCTGTGCCACGCGTGAGGGACAGCCGCTGGACGAGGAGGGACGTGCGGACGTCCTCGCGGCCGGCGAGAAGCTGGCGGCCGAGGGCCACCGCATCCTCGCGGTCGCCGAACTCCGGGGCGCCACGGTCGACGAGCTCACCGAGGAGGCCGTGCGCGACCTGGAGTTCCTCGGCTTCCTCGCGTTCGCCGACCGGGTGCGTGGTGAGGCAGCCGACGCGGTGCGCCAACTGGCCGACGCCGGGGTGCACATCGTGATGATCACCGGAGACCACCCGAGCACCGCCGGCACGACCGCCGCCGAACTCGGCGTTCTGGACGGCAGACGCGTGGTGACAGGCGCCGAACTCGACGACCTGGACGACGACGCGCTCGAGCGACTGCTGCCCGACGTGGGTGTCGTCGCCCGCGGTACCCCCGTGCACAAGGTCCGCGTCGTGCAGGCATTCCAACGCCTGGGCCGTACGGTCGCGATGACCGGTGACGGCGCCAACGACGCGCCGGCGATCCGGCTCGCGGACATCGGCATCGCGTTCGGCACCCGGGCCACGCCGGCCGCACGTGCGGCGGCCGACCTCGTCGTGACGGACAACCGGTTGGAGACAGTGCTCGCCGCGCTTGTGGAGGGCCGCGCCATGTGGGCCTCGGTGCGGCAGGCCCTGGCGATCCTCGTCGGCGGCAACCTCGGCGAGATCGCCTTCACCCTCATCGGCGCCGCGACGACCGGCACCTCGCCGCTGACGGCTCGTCAACTCCTCTTGGTGAACCTCTTCACGGATCTCGCACCGGCGATGGCGGTGGCCCTGCGGCCGCCCCATCCCGAAGCCACCGAGCGCATGCTCCACGAGGGACCCGAGGTCTCGCTCGGCACGGCGCTGACCGAGGAGACCGTCGACCGTGCCGTGGCCACCGCCCTCGGCGCCCTGGCCGGCTGGCTCGTCGCCCGATTCACCGGCCGTGCCGTGCGCGCCCGCACCGTCGGCCTGGTGGCGCTGGTCGGCGCGCAACTCGGCCAGACCTTGCTGGCCGGGGGCCGCAGCATGCCGATCGCGCTGTCCTCCCTGGGCTCGATGGCGGCGCTCGCCGCCGTGGTCCAGACCCCGGTTCTCAGCCAGTTCTTCGGCTGTACGCCCCTCGGCCCCGTCGCCTGGACGATCGCCCTGTCCGCGGCGGCCGGGGCGACGGTGAGTTCGCTGTTCCTCCCACCGCTCATCGGCCGCATCCGCAGCGCGGCGCTGCGACCGGCCGCCTCCACGGCATAGCGGCGCTCCGTGCTGGTGGCAAGACCTGAGGTGCCAAGATGAAAGTCACAATTACGTATCGGACATTTGGCACTCCAATCTTCACGCCCGCCACACAAGTTGGCTAGGTTGTCGGCAGGCCGTACGACTCCCTCCGGCGAACCTCGCCGGGTCCAGCGGCCTCCGCCGAGCCCCGGTGCACCACCAGCACAGCGATGCCGGGGACCCAACCGGCCATGGGGTGAATCGGCCCGACTGCCCACCAGGGCAAGGGTCGTGGGGAACGCCTCCCGGATTCGTCCGCCGGCACCGCACAGGGCCTGAGCGGCCTGAGGGCACCACCCCCGTCGCCAACTCGACAGGCGGAGCACGGAAGGAGTACGTCTCCATGGCGCCGGAGCGAACCTCGCGCCCCGGAGGCTTCGGCCTCCCCGGTATGCACGACTCCGACCGCACCGCCGCCGCATCGTCCCTGACGGGGGACGACGGGCCGAGCCGCGCCGAGGTCCAGCAGCGGATCCGCAACCTCTACGACCGGGCCGAGACCGACAGCGGGACCTTCAACGCCACCCGCGCGATGGCGGCGGGGACACGCAACCGCCCCGCCCCGGCCTTCAACGGGGAGCGCAGACGCGTCGATCCCGTCCTCGACGCCATCGCCAAGGAGTGGTTCGACGCGGCGCGCGAGAGCGTCGGTCCCACCGTCCCGGCAGCGCTCCCGGCCGACAGAATGCCGGACAGCGCGCCCGAGCCGCGGCCCGTGGTCCCGGCGCGGCGTCCGGCGGACGATCTCCCGGCGATCGAGTGGGGCAGGAACGACCGCGCCCTCCCGGAGCTCACCGCCGGACCGGCCGGAGCTACCGCCCGGCCCTTGGAGCTCACCGCCGGGCCCGTCGCGGCGCTGCCCGCCGCGCCTCAGTCACTGCGGGAGACCGAGCCGCCCAAGGCCCTGCCCGCGCCCGCCGCCAAGTCCTGGCCCTCCCCGTTGACGGGCTCCAAGGGGCGGCACCAGCGGAAGCTGGCCGCTGCCCGCGAGATGCTGGCCCGGCACGCGGCGGCACTCCGCACGCCACTCGCGGCGATCGAGCCCCCGCGGCCCGCAGCGGCGGGACAGACCGGTGCCCCGGCCGAGGCGGCATGGCAGCAGCAACCGTCCCTCCCCGGCTTTGAGTCGTCGGCCGCGCCCGTCGGTACAGGCCCCTCTTATCCCGGCCTTGAGTCGTCGGCCGCGCCTGCCGGAGCGAGTCTCTCCTTCGCGGCCCCGGTCGCCCCCGACGCGGCACTCGGCAGCGGTGCCTTCGCGGCCACCGCCTCCTACGCCCCCATGGACCCGTACGCCGACGCCCTCGGCCCCACGGACCCGTACGCCGACGCCCTCGGCCCCATGGACCCGTACGCCGACGCCCTCGGCCCCACGGACCCGTACGCCGACGCCCTCGGCCCCATAGACCCGTACGCCGACGCCCTCGGCCCCACGGACGCGTACGCCGGTGCCGCCACCACCGACCCGTACGCCGGTTCCATCACCACCGACCCCTTCGCCGCCGCCACCAGCACCGGCACATTCGCCGTCGCGCCCGGCACCGGCACCGACTCCTTCGCCGTCGCGCCCGGCGTCGACCCCTACGCCACCGCCCCCGCCATCAGTCCCCACGCCACCCCGGCAGAGGCTGGCGCCACGCCGGTGAGCGGGCACGACGTGAAGGCCGCGAAGGCCCTCGCCTTCGCCCGTGCGCAGATCGGCAAGCCGTGCGTATGGGGTGCGAGCGGACCCGACTCGTATGACGCCGCCGGCCTCACCCAGGCCGCCTGGAGGGCAGCCGGGGTCGTCCTTCCGCGTGCCGCGCAGGAGCAGGCGGCCATGAGTACGGCGATCCCGCTGACCGACCTCCGGCCCGGAGACCTGATCTTCTTCTACGACACCGCCGACCACGTCGGCATCTACGCCGGCGACGCCATGATGGTCCACGCCTCCAGTCCCGGTTCCTTCATCCGCGAGGAGTCGATCTTCTTCGCCGGGAACTCGGCGATCCACGGCGCGGCACGCCCCGCATGACCTGGCATTCCGCCTCGCGTCCTGCGGGGCGGCGTCAGGCTCCCTGATCCTGCCGGGTGCGCGGCACACCTGGCAGCAGATATAGAAGTATCGCCGTGCCCGCGCCGACGTGCGACGGATGGCTTCGCGTAGGAATGTGGGGCTGTGCGAAGCATCAGCGCCATTCCGTGGCGCCGGGCAGGGGACCGGCGGGGATGGCTGCGCGGCGCGCCGCCACCGCGGTGGGTGCGGATCCTGCCGATCTTCCTGCTGCTGATCGTCGGCATCGTCACCCTGGTGAGCCCCCAACCACTCAACATCGGCTTCCTGCTCGGCGCCATCCCACCCCTTGCCGTGCTCTCCTACGGACCGGCGGCGACGGCCGTACTCGGCGCCCTGGTCATCGGTCTGCAGCACACAAGGGTCTTCCACCTGGACCAACCCGGCAGCGCCGACCTGCTCACCATCAGCTTCGTCGCACTGCTGAGCGTGTTCGTGTCGTATGTCCGCAGCCACCGGGACGCCCAGCTCGATCTGGAACGCACCGTGGCCGAAGCCGCCCAGAACGCCCTCGCTCCCCCGCTGCCCGAACAGGTCGGCCCCGTCCACTGCACCGGGCTGTACCGCGCGGCACAGCGCGGGACGCTCGTCGGCGGCGACTTCTTCGATGTGCGCAAGAGTCCCGGCGGGGTGCGGGCGGTCATGGGCGACGTACAGGGTCACGGGCTGTCTGCCGTGGCCACCGTCGCATCCCTGCTCGGCGCCTTCAGGGAAGCGGTGCTCGATCAGGCGGACCTTCCGTCGGTCGCCGCCCGAATGGACCGCAGGCTGGTCGTGGACTCGACCGAAGAGCGGCGACCGGAACTCTTCGCGACCGCGGTGCTCCTCGAGTTCACCCCCGACGCCCGCACCGTCCGGATCATCGTGTGCGGCAGTCCGCCGCCCCTGCTGCTCCAGGACGGCAAGGCCACCGAAGTACAGGTCACACCCGGTACGCCGCTGGGGCTCGGCCTGTCTCCGGGAGGTACGTACGACGAGGTCGCCCTGCCGCTGGGGCGCGACGACCGGGTGTTCCTGGCGTCCGACGGCATCTGGGAGGCCAGAGACACCGACGGCATGTTCTACCCGCTGGTCGACCGGCTCCCGCAGCTGGCGGTCGAGGATCCGACCAGGACCGCGGAGAATGTGTGGGCGGATCTCGTCCGTCACTGCGGCACCGTCCGCGACGATGCCACGATGCTCCTCCTCGCCCCCGAGCCCGGAGGCGACGGATGAGCCGGGGCAGGGGCGGCATCGGCAGGTCCGGTCGGCCCGCGAGACGGTCGGCAAGGGAAGGGCACCCCCCGGATTTCAGCTCCCGCCTCTGCACATAACATGGCCTTATGAGGGCATAGACCGGACCCGAGTACCAGGTAAGGTTTGCCTTAGTTTAGGGTTTCTCGACGAGCCGCCTGTCACCGCTCGAAGGGAACCTGATCATGCCCCGCCCCCTGCGGGTAGCCATAGTCGGAGCCGGTCCCGCCGGTATCTACGCCGCCGACGCGCTGCTGAAGTCCGAGGTGGCCGCCGAGCCCGGTGTGTCTATCGACATCTTCGAGCGCATGCCGGCCCCGTTCGGCCTCATCCGGTACGGCGTCGCCCCCGACCACCCGCGGATCAAGGGCATCATCACGGCCCTGCACCAGGTCCTCGACAAACCGCAGATCCGGCTGTTCGGCAACGTCGACTACCCGGCCGACATCAGCCTGGACGACCTGCGCACGTTCTACGATGCCGTGGTCTTCTCCACGGGTGCGACGGCCGACCGCGCCCTCGACATCCCCGGCATCGATCTCGACGGCTCCTACGGCGCGGCCGACTTCGTGTCCTGGTACGACGGGCACCCGCACGTGCCGCGGACCTGGCCGCTCACGGCACAGAAGGTCGCCGTCCTCGGCGTCGGCAACGTCGCGCTCGACGTGGCCCGCATCCTGGCCAAGACGGCGGACGAGCTCCTGCCCACCGAGATCCCGCCGAACGTCTACGACGGCCTCAAGGCCAACGAGGCGCTCGAGATCCATGTCTTCGGCCGCCGCGGCCCGGCGCAGGCCAAGTTCAGCCCCATGGAGCTGCGGGAGCTGGACCACTCCCCCAGCATCGAGGTCATCGTCGACCCCGAGGACATCGACTACGACGAGGGCTCGATCGCGACGCGGCGCGGCAACAAGCAGGCCGACATGGTCGCCAAGACGCTGGAGAACTGGGCCATCCGGGAAGTCGGCGACCGGCCGCACAAGCTGTTCCTGCATTTCTTCGAGTCGCCCGCCGAGATCCTCGGCGAGGACGGCGGGGTCGTCGGCCTGCGCACCGAGCGCACGGCCCTCGACGGCACGGGCAACGTCAGGGGCACGGGCACGTTCCGGGACTGGGACATCACCGCGGTCTACCGTGCCGTCGGCTACCTGTCGGACTCCCTGCCCAAGCTGCCGTGGGACATCGAGTCGGGCACGGTGCCCAACGAGGGCGGCCGGGTCATCGAGGAGAGCGGCGCGCATCTGCAGTCCACGTATGTGACGGGCTGGATCCGGCGCGGCCCGGTGGGCCTCATCGGCCACACCAAGGGCGACGCCAACGAGACCGTGGCCTCACTGCTGGACGACCACGCGAACGGCCGCCTGCACACGCCCGCCTCCCCGGCGCCCGAGGCCGTGGACGCGTTCCTCGCCGAGCGGGGCATCCGTTTCACCACCTGGGAGGGCTGGTACCGCCTCGACGCGGCGGAGAAGGCGCTCGGGGAACCGCAGGGGCGGGAGCGAGTGAAGATCGTCGAGCGTGCGGACATGCTCCGGGCGAGCGGCGCCTGAACGCCGGCGCCGCCCGGCCGAGGAGGATCGAGCCACGGCCGGGCGGCGGCCCGCCGAGCAGGATGCCCTGCCCGGCGGTTCCCCCGGGGCAGGTCAGGCAAGCTGACCAGGTTCGCCACGTTCGTCGGGGAGTTCGATGGCCCGCCGCGGTCGGTCCCGACCTGGGCGGATGCCGGTTCGATCAGCCGGTGTAGGAGGAGAAGACGCGCGTGTAGTCCCAGGCCTGCTGGCTCACTCCGGAGCAGCTGTCGGCCGGGCCTCCGGTGCAGGGACGGTCGCGGTTGGCGGACCAGAAGGTCAGCCGTGCCAGGTGGTGCTGCTGCGCGTAGCCGAGGATGGTGCGGAAGTCGGCGACGGTGACGGTCTCGTTCTGGTCGGTGATGCCGTTCATCGACGAGATGCCCATGTCACGGTAGGCCTGGTCGTCGCTGTAGCCGTACGCGTTCTTCACCGCCGTCTTGAGGCCTTCGGCGGCCCGCAGGGTGAGCGTGCCCATGTTCTGACCGGCGCCGCCGAAGTCGAACGGCATGATGGTCCAGCTGTCCACGGTGAGGCCCGACGCGGCGGCCCGGTTGATCAGGCTTGTGTCAGGGCCGCTCTGGTCGGTACCGATGGTGACGTACACCTTCAGGCCCGGGTTGTTCGCCTTCACGGTCTTCAGCGCGTCGACCGTGCGCTGCTGCACGGTCGCGTTGCTGTACGCGTCGGCCTCGATGTCGATGTCGATCGCCTTCAGGCTGTAGGCGTTGATCACCTTCTGGTACGCGGACGCGAGCTCACCCGCGCTGGAGCATGAGCTCTCCAGCTTGTTGCCGCTGTAGCCGCCGAAGGACGGGATCACATCGCCGCCGTTCGCCCGGACCGTGTTGACGGTCTGCTGGTCGACGCCGCCGGTGAGCGGACGGCCGCCGTCCCACTGCGGGTTGCAGTAGCCGTTGCTGAGCACGAAGGCCAGCGTGAACCACTTGACGCCGGTCGCGTTGGTGATGGTGGTCGGGCTCGGCGGGTCGCCCCAGCCGTTGTAGAGGTAGGGGGCCACGGCCATCGGGGCGGCGGGATTCGTGCCGCCGGACGAGGGTGCCGTCCACTTCTGGTTGGCGCCGCCGGTGCAGCTCCAGATCTGGGTCGGGGTGCCGTTGGCCGAGTTGTTGTCCACGACATCGAGGCACTTGTCGGCCTGCGGGTTGACGATGTCGTGCGCGGCGGTCACGGTCCACTTCTGGTTGGTTCCGCCGGTACACGACCACAACTGGATGCGGGCCCCGTTGGCGGTCGATTTGCCGGTCACGTCAAGGCACTTGCCGAGTGCGCGGATGGTGCCGTCGGTGCCGACCGTCCATTGCTGGGCGGCGGTGCCGTTGCAGTCGTAGAGCTGTACGGGGGTGCCGTCGGCGGAGTTGGCGCCGGCGACGTCGAGGCACTTGCCCGCGAGACCGGTGATGGCACCGGTGGCGGCGGCAGCGGGGGACGCGCTGAGCGCGGTGGCGGACAGGGCGAGCAGAGACACCGCGAGGGCGGCGCGAGCGGCGGTCGGGGAGCGCATGAATCTCCCTTTCTCGATGTGGGGGGAGACAGCGAAGTGGTTACTTCAGACCGCGATTTAAGAAGTGAACTAAGGGACTGTCAAGGCTTTGGTACAGACCAGTGCCAGTTCTCCTCGAACCGGTCCCGGGCGCCCGCGGACAGCACGGATATATGAGGGACTACGGCACCAGAACGTCCGCGCTCGCACGCGCCGCGAAGGTGCCGCAAGGAGGGTGCAGTTGCGCCGCGCGCCCTCCGTGCGGAGCAGTCCCGCGCGACAGGGAGGCGGTGCGTACGAGGGTGGAGGTCATGATCGAGGCCCACTCCCTGACCAAGCGCTACGGAGCACGCACCGCCGTCGACGACCTCGGGTTCACCGTGCGCCCCGGCATCGTGACCGGTTTCCTCGGGCCCAACGGGGCCGGGAAGTCCACCACGATGCGCATGCTGCTGGGGCTGGACGCGCCCACCTCGGGCCGGGCCGTCGTCAACGGCCGCGGCTATGCCCGGCACAGGGCGCCGCTGCACGAGGTGGGCGCGATGCTGGAGGCACGCTCCGTCCACACCGGGCGCAGCGCGTACCACCATCTGCTGGCACTCGCCGCGACCCACGGCATCTCCAAACGCCGGGTGAACGAGGTGATCGACCTGGTCGGACTGCGTGCGGTGGCGAAGAAACGGGTCGGCGGCTTCTCCCTGGGAATGGGCCAACGGCTCGGTATCGCCGGCGCACTGCTCGGCGACCCGGCGACGGTGATCCTCGACGAGCCCGTCAACGGCCTGGACCCGGAGGGCATCCTGTGGATCCGCAACCTGCTCAAGGGACTGGCCGCCGAGGGCCGCACGGTACTCGTCTCCTCCCATCTGATGTCGGAGATGGCACAGACCGCCGAACACCTCATCGTGATCGGGCGCGGGCGGCTGATCGCGGACACCTCGGTGGCGGAGTTCGTCGCGCGGGCCGCGAAGGACGTGGTGCGGGTGCGCACCGACGAGGCGGAGAAGCTGTCCGGACTGCTGGCAGGTCCGGACGTGTCGATCGCCCCGCAGGAGCCGGGTGCGCTGGAGGTGACCGGCCTCGGCAGTGAGCGCATCGGGCGAATCGCGGCCGAGCACGGCATCGCGCTGGCCGAACTGACGCCGCAGCAGGCGTCGTTGGAGGACGCCTTCATGGAACTGACGCGGGACGCCGTGGAGTACCAGGCACCCGCGCCACAACTCATCGGCGCGGGCGGCGGAGGACTGGCGGCATGACGACGGCATCGCCGATCCCCGCCGCAGAGCGGGGCCATGTCACTCAACTGCGGGTGATCCGCTCCGAGTGGATCAAGTTGCGCTCCCTGCGGTCCACGGTGTTCGCCCTGCTCGCGGCCGTCGTCGCGATGATCGGCCTGGGCTTCCTGTTCAGTTACTTCACCGCCGCGCGCTGGGACCGTCTGCCGCCGGAGGAACGGCTCGTCTTCGATCCGACGATGGTGAGTCTGCGCGGCCTCTACCTCGCCCAACTGGCCATCGGCGTGCTCGGCGTACTGGTCGTCAGCGGCGAGTACGCCAGCGGAATGATCCGGGCCTCGCTGTCCGCGGTGCCGCGCCGGCTTCCGGTGCTGTGGGCGAAGGCCCTGGTGTACGCGGCGGTCGCTTGGCTGTTGATGACGTGCGCCTCACTGACGGCGTTCCTGCTCGGCCAGACCGCCCTGGCCAGCCATCATC
Organism: Streptomyces sp. CA-106110; assembly: GCF_050936285.1. NCBI lineage: Bacteria > Bacillati > Actinomycetota > Actinomycetes > Kitasatosporales > Streptomycetaceae > Streptomyces > Streptomyces sp. CA-106110. The sequence continues at coordinate 1,457,406 of NZ_JBNJNB010000001.1, forward strand.
TCCAGACCTCACTGAACAGTCCCGGCGTGCTGCGCGGGGTCCTCGGCACCGGTCTGTATCTGACCGTCGTGGGCCTGATCGGTGTGGCGCTGGGCGCGCTGCTCCGCAGCACCGCGGGCGGCATCACCGCCGTCTTCGCCCTGCTGCTGGTGCTGCCGGTGCTCGCCCAGGCACTGCCGTCGTCCTGGTACGACACGATCAACCCCTATCTGCCGAGCACCGCCGGGCAGAGCCTCATCCACGTCCAGCAGCAGCCGCACACCGCGGCACCGTGGACGGGATTCGCGGTGTTCTGCCTCTACGCGCTGGCGGCGCTGGTGTGTGCCGCGGTGGCACTGAAACGACGGAATGCCTGAGCCGGGGTGACGCCTGCACCCTGCGCCGCACCGGCTGGTAATCGGAATTGCGTACGGCCGATCCGGGCCACCAACCGGTGCAACGAGGAACGCACTCAGCAGCCCTGACGGGCAGTCAGCCCCAGGAAGACGCGGACGGCGCCCGTCGACGGCAGGTGCAGCAGATCCAGGGCACCCCGCCCCGTGCGGTGCCCGGGACGGGATGCCCTCACCCTCCGGCCGACCGGGGAGCGGATGCCCGGCCTACTGGAAGTCGCAACCGGGATTCGGAGCGTCCTCGGAGAACGGCGCGCCGTGCGGCAGCACATAGAGCACGTCCAGGACGACGGGGGTGGTGCCGAGGTTCCGGCCGATGTGGACGTGGCCGGGACCGCTCGGCTCGGTGATCGTGCTGCCGTCCCGGTAGACGCCGTCGGAGGCGCAGGTGGAGTCGAAGTGGCTGAGGGTGCCCTGCTTGACGTATCCGTACAGGGGGCCGTCGTGGTAGTGCCAGCCGGTGCTCTGCCCGGCCGGGACGGTTATCTCGCGCAGGATGTAGTCCGTGCCGCCGACGGTCCTCTGGGCGAGGACCACGCCGGTCACACCGGGACCCGGCGGGGTGGCACCGGCCGTGCCGGACAGGCCGGCCACGCCCAGGGCCGTGGCGGCGGCTCCCGTCAGCGCTCTTCGGAACATCACCGGCTTTCTCCGAGGATGCCCCGGCCTTCAGGCCGGGGAGGAATCGGACTCCTGCGGAGCAGGGCAGGGACAGCCGGATCGCCGTCAGGGCGATCCGGCGTCCACCCCGCACGGCCGTGATGCCGCCCACAACGGTCAAGAACTCTCAACTGTCAGTCCTCCCAGGTAGGTTCAGATGCATGACGACAGAAGCGACCACGAAGGACACCGGGCATGCCCGGTACACCTTCCGTGTACGCCTGTCGAAGACAGCCCGGCGCGCACTCGAAGCCGAGTGGGATCGCTGCCGCTGGATCTGGAACGAATGCGTGGCCAAGTCCCGGCAGGCCCACGCGCAGAGCAGAGCGGGCGGCGAGAAGTTGACGTGTGGTCCGGCGCAGCTGGACAGGATGCTGACCGACGCCCGCGGGGTGACAGCGTGGCTGGCTGAGGGCGCGAGCGTGCCGCAGCAGCAGGTGATCCGGGAGTTCGCCAGGTCGAGGGCGAAGGCGCTGAAGGACATCAAGGACGGGCTTGCGCAGCACCGCCGGGCGGGGATGCCCCGCTTCAAGCGCAAGCGTGACAGCCGACCGTCGCTGAACTACACCCGGCGCGGTTTCCGCCTGAAGGAGGGCCGTCTGCACCTTGCGGGCCAGATCGTGCTGAGCGTGGTGTGGTCGCGGGCTCTTCCGGCCGACCCGTCGAGTGTGCGCGTGTACCAGGACACGCTCGGACATTGGTACGCCTCCTTCGTCGCCCCGGCCCAGGTCGAGCCGCTTGTGGAGACCGGCCACGTCCTGGGCGTGGACTGGGGTGTGAAGGAGACCGCGACCACCACGGATGACGCCTACGACCTTCCGCATGCCGAACACGGCAAGCGGTCCGCTCAGCGGCTCGCGAAGTACCAGCGGATGATGGCCCGGCGCCGGCGACCGAAAGGACAGCGTGCATCCACCGGCTACCGGAAGGCGCAGGCACAGGCAGCGAAGCTGCACAGGAAGATCGCGCGGCAGCGTGAGGACACCGGCCGCAAGTGGGCCAAGGCCGTCATGCGCGATCATGACGGAGTGGCGGTGGAGGACTTCCGCCCGAAGTTCCTCGCGAAGACCACCATGGCCCGCAAGGCGGCCGACGCGGCCATCGCGGCGACGAAGCGTGCCCTGATCGAGATGGGCCGCAAGCACGCACGGGACGTCCGTCTCGTGCACCCGGCGCACACCACGATGGACTGCGCAACGTGCGGGGCGAGAACCAAGCACGCACTCCCTCTCTCGATGAGAACGTATGCCTGCACCGTGTGCGCAGCCGTGTCCCCCAGGGACAAGAACTCCGCCCGCGTGATGCTGGTCCGGGCAGGTTGGAACCCGGACGGTGCCGAGGGCGTAAGACCACCTGAGCCGCTGGCTCCGGTGGCAGCCTGAGCCGTACATCCCCGCTCAACCCTGGAGGGTGGAGAATCCCCTCCCTTCAGGGAGGGGAGCCTTCAAATGCATGCGTCCTCCAGGGTCGGGGTGACTCGGTGCGCGGCGCGCCCCGGGAGCCTTCCCAGGCCCCTCCCGTTTCACGTCCGCCGCCACGGCCCGCACGGCACGGCTCTCCCTTCACACGCGCGCAACGATCACCTGCGAGACTCGAACACAGAACCGGCGTACGGCAGACACACCACGGATCTTGGAGGAGCCCCGTGCCCCCGACCTCGAAACCGCTGCAGAAACTGGGATTCCTGACCATCGGCCTGTTCGACGAGGCGGATCCGCGCCACGGGCACGAGTCGACGCTGGAGATCATCGAACTCGGTGAGCGGCTCGGCTTCGACAGCGCATGGGTGCGCCACCGCCATCTGCAGTACGGCATCTCCTCGCCCGTCGCGGTGCTCGCCGCCGCGTCCCAGCGCACGAGCCGGATCGAACTGGGCACGGCGGTCATCCCGTTGGGCTGGGAGAACCCGCTGCGGCTCGCCGAGGATCTGGCGACCGTCGACGTCCTCTCCGGGGGCCGGCTCAACCCCGGGATCAGCGTCGGCCCGCCGATGCACTACGACCATCTGAAGCAGGCGCTCTATCCCCACACGGCCGATGCGGAGGACTTCGGCTACGACCGCGTCCAGCGGCTGCTGGACTTCGTGCGCGGAAAGCCGGCCACCGACTTCAGCGGGGTCGAGGGCTTCGAGGTGTTCTCACAGCGGGTGCAGCCGCACTCCCCCGGCCTGGGCCGGCGTATGTGGTACGGCGGAGGCAGCCTGCGTTCGGCGCAATGGGCGGGCGAACACGGGATGAACCTGCTGACCAGCAGTGTGGTGAAGGCGGAGGAGTCGGAGGACTTCGCCGAGGTTCAGCTCTCGCACATCCGCAGGTTCCGCGCCCACCACCCCGACGGCGAGCGCGCCCGCGTCTCGCAGGGGCTCGTCGTCATCCCCACGGACAGCGCCTCGTCCGGACAGCGCGCCAAGTACGAGGCCTACGCGGCGCAGCGGATGCCGCGTACCGCGTCGCCGCAGGGCCCGGCGCGGATGATGTTCGCGCCCGACCTCGTCGGCCCGTCCGGGCAGATCGCCGAGCAGCTCCACGCGCACGCCGCGTTCCGGGAGGTCGACGAGGTGGCGTTCGCGCTGCCGTTCACCTTCGAGCACGAGGACTACGTGCAGATCCTCACGGACATCGCCACCGCCCTCGGCCCGGCGCTGGGCTGGCGGCCGGCCGGCTGAACGCCCGCTGACGGAGGGAGACCGTCAGCGGCGCCCGGGCCGTGGCCGGTCGGCGGCGGCCCGGTCTCATGTGGCGAGCAGCCCGCGCCCCAGCCAGTCCGAGGCGTCCTTCACACCGGGCAGCGCGAAGAAGTAGCCGCCCCCGGTCGGCGATATGTAGTCGACGAGGGGCTCGTCGATCAGCCGGGTCTGGGTGGCCTCGAACTGGCGTTGCACATCCTGCTGGTAGCAGCAGAACACGAGCCCCATGTCGAGGTTCCCGACGTTGTCGACGCCCCGGTCGTAGTTGTAGCCCCGGCGCAGGATGCGCGAGTTGTCCGTGCCGGCCGTGCGGGGGTTGGCGAGGCGGATGTGGGCGTCGAGCGGGATCGCCGTGCCCTGCGGATCCTTGGCGTAGTGCGGGATGTCGGTCTCCTTGGCGCCGTCCAGCGGGGCGCCGGTGTCCTTGCGGCGGCCGAACATCTTCTCCTGTTCGGCCAGCGAGACCCGGTCCCAGAACTCGACGAGCATGCGGATGATCCGGATGACCTGGTAGCTGCCACCGGTCGTCCAGGTGGGCTCGCCCTGCCCCTCGCCGACCCAGATCAGCCGGTTCGTCTCACGGGCCGAGGTCACGTCGGGGTTGGCGATACCGTCCTTGAAGCCGAGCAGATTGCGCTGGGCCCCGGTCGGGCGGGGTGTGTTCTGGAAGCCGTCGATGCGCCACTTGATCTGCATCGCGCCCCGGGTGTGCCGCGTGATGTCGCGCAGCGCGTGCAGCACGGTGTCCTGGCGGGCTGCGCAGATCTGCAACGACAGGTCGCCGTGGCACTCGGCGGCCTGGAGGTTGTCGTTGGGGAACGTGCGCATCGGGGTGAGCCGGCGCGGCTTGACCGCGGCGAGGCCGTAGCGGTCGTCGAAGAGGGAGGCGCCGACGCCGACCGTGACGGTGAGTCCGTCGGCGGGCACCTCGGGGCCGAGGATGCCGTTGTCGGCGGGCGGGGCGCCGACGCCCAGGTCCGCAGGGGTACCGCCGGAGGTGAGGAAGCGGGCCCGCTCGGTGATGGTCTCGAACAGTGCGGCGAGTTCCTCGCGTCCCTCGGCTATCACGTGGAAGGAGACGAAGGTCGCCGCCGCCGGTGCGGGGGTGACGATGCCTGCCTGGTGGATGCCGTGGAAAGCGACCTTCACGGCGTCGGCGGTGTCCGCTGCGCGGGCCTCGGTGGCGCCGGTCTGGCTGAGGGCGAAGCCGCCGCCGGCCAGGGTCGCGCCCGCGGCTCCGGCGCCCAGTGCCGTCTTCACGAACGAGCGGCGGCCGTGGCCGGCGGGGCAACCGCCCTGGGCGGCGGGCGTTTCGGCGGACGGCATGGGATTCCCTTCGGTGCGTGCGTTCTCGGCGCGCTGTGCGGTCATCACGCGGACTTCCGGATCTCAAGGAGGTCCGGAACGGGTGCGAGGTCCTCGAGGAGCTGTCCGGTGGCTCCGTCGAGGCGGGCCCGGGTGGTCTCGTCGAGCCGCGCCGCGGGGGTCCAGGTGCCGCCCTGGTGGGCGGCGTCGAGCAGCTGCTGCAGCCGGGCGATGTCCGTGTCGACGGTGCTGCGCAACTGCGGAGCCCGGGTGGTGAGGAGGGGCTGGAGGACGGTGAGCAGCTCCCGTGTGCCGGCCAGGTTCGCGTCCGCGGTGGCCAGTTCGGTGCCGCTGCCCTGGTCGGCGTCGCCCGTCAGCTCGAACTGAAGGGTGTTCTCGAGGATCTCGTGGGTGCGCAGGGGCAGGTCACCGGGGTCGAAGTCCTGGGTGGGGAAAGCCTTCTGCAGACCGGTGACCGCGTCGGCGAGCTGGGCGGCGGGAGCCTTCAGCGCGTCGACGGGCTGTCCGTGCCACAGCCCGTACTCGACGCGGTGGAAGCCGGTGAAGTCCTTGTCGTCGACGCCGCCCGGCAGACCGTCGGGCCGGCCGTTGATCTTCTGGTCGAAGTCCTCGAACGTGCCGTAGGCGGCACCCAGCGAGGCATAGGTCCGGTGGGCGGTGAGCCAGTCCGTGCGGGCGTCGTCCAGGTGGCCGCCCGCGATGTCGTCACTGAGTTTCCGGGTCTGGGTGACCAGGGTCGCCAGGCCTTGTTCGACATACGCCTTGTATGCCTTCAGGGGTCCGGCGAGGTCGCTCTCGGAGACGGGGGCGACGGGCTTGGCGCCGCTGCCGCCGGTGACGCGGACCGCCCGGGAGGTGACGGCCTTGCCGCCCGTGGGCACACAACGCCAGGCGTAGGAGCCGCCGGAGACGGTGGCGACCAGGTCGCGGGTGGTACCGGGGGCCAGGCCCTCGATCTCGCCGTAGACGGCGTCGGTGGCCGGGTCGACGAGGTACACCTCGGAGGTCTTGTCGCCGGTGTTGTGCATCTGGAAGGTCTGGCGGCCCGTCCTGGGCGCGGTGAATCCCTTGCCGCAGTCGGTCTCGGACACGGCCACCGTCTGGGCACCGGCGGGCTTGGCGCCGCCGAGAGCCACGACCAGCCCGGCGACGACGGCCGGTACGGCGACGACGGCGACGGGGACCACCCAGACCGGGCGGCTGCGAGCGGGGGCCGGCCGCGCCTGCGATGCCTTCGGGGCGGGCTCGTCCTTGGCCGCTGGGCTGCGGGTGGCCCGCAGGCCGCGCACGAACAGCGTCATGACCACGGCGAGGTAGGCGGCGTAGCCCACGACCTGAAGCCACGTCATCGTGGGCGTCAGGTTGAGCACGCCCTGGACGAGGGTGCTGTACCAGGACCCGGCGTCGACACTGCCGCTGAGGTCGACGGCATACGCGGTCCTGCCGGGCAGGACACCGCCCTCCTGCAGATCCCGCAGTCCGTAGCCGAGCACCCCGGCGGCGATCACGATCAGGACGGCACCGGTCGCGGTGAAGAACTTCGTCAGATTGATCTTCAGGACCCGGCGGTACAGGCCCCAGCACAGGCCGGTCGCGAGCACGAGGCCGATGCCGGCGCCGGTCAGGGGCCCCGCGGACTCGCCGGCCGCGCGGGCCGTCGTCCACAGGAACAGGGCGGTCTCCAGGCCCTCGCGGCCCACAGCGAGGAACGAGGTGACGATCAGCATGCCCGCGCCGGTGGCGAGCGCGCCGGTGACCTTGTCCTTGATCTCTCCGGACAGGCTGCGCGCCGAGCGGCGCATCCAGAACACCATCGCGGTGACGAACGCCACGGCGATCACGCTGAGTGTGCCGCCGAACGCCTCCTGAGCGGTGGCGGACAGCGAGGCGGCGGTGAAGGTCAGCACCGCGCCGAAGCTCATGGCGAGCGCGATCGCGGCGAGCACGCCCGTCCACACCTGCGGAAGCCGGGATCTGGCGCCCGCCCGTACGAGGGTCGCCACGAGGATGGAGACGATCAGTCCGCCTTCGAGCCCTTCCCTCAGTCCGATGAGAAAGCTCGGAAACGCGTCATCCCACATACGACCCTCCCCGGCAGCCTCCCGCCGATGGACGTGCAGGTTAGCGAAGGCATGCCTTACTCGCGCGAACCATCACGACTACAGATATGTAGTCATCCAGTCATGGAGAGGCAACGAGAAGGCAAAAGCACCGGCGGCAGGGAGCCCTCCGGCCGTCCGCCTGCTGCCCATGCGATCTTTCGCACCGGCAGCAGCCGGACGATGCTTGCCCCCAGCCAGTCCGCACGCACGGCGGACGGACCCACGACGGACGGAGCCGGTATGACGACGGACAGCGGTACCGAGGTCGAGGTGAGGCCCGTCGCCGGCCACATCGGCGCGGAGATCACCGGGGTCGACCTCGCCGCCGGCCTGGACGACGCGACGGTGGCCGCGATCCGGTCGGCGGTGCTGCGCTGGAAGGTGGTGTTCTTCCGGGGCCAGGAACTGGACCACGCCGCGCACATCGCGTTCGCACGGCGATTCGGCGAACCCGTCGTCCTCGGCAAACGCGGAAGTACCTCCCCGCCGGGCTTCCCCGAGATCGAGACGACGGCCGACCGGCTGGAGCTGGGCGGGCGCTACGGCATGGACCACGAGGAGTGGCTGCGGCGCAGGCGGTACTCGCTCCTGCGGGGCTGGCACTGCGACCACGGCGCCCGCGTCGACCCGCCCGCCGCGACCATCCTGCGGGCCGAGACCGTGCCGCCGTACGGCGGGGACACCCAGTGGTCCAATCTGGCCGCGGCGTACGCGGGCCTTTCGCAGCCGGTACGGACGTTCGTGGACGGACTGCGCGCCGAGCACCGACTGGGCGTCGGGTACCAGGCGCGGCCCGGCGACGACGCCTACCTGCGTCATCTCCTGGACCACCAGGTCGCCGCTGAGCACCCGCTGGTCCGGGTGCACCCCGAGACGGGCGAACGCGTGCTGTTCGTCAACGGCTACTACGTCGAGCAGATCGCCGGCCTCTCGCGCGCCGAGAGCGCGCACATCCTGCAGATGCTCCTGGAGCAGGCCACGCGCCCGGAGTACACGGTCCGCTTCCGCTGGGAGCCGGGCAGTGTCGCCTTCTGGGACAACCGGGCCACCATCCACCTGGCCCCGAGCGACCTCGTCACGCCCGAACAGTCTCGGATCATGCACCGGGTGATGCTCGCCGGAGACGTCCCGGTGGGACCGGACGGCACGCCCTCGGCGCCTGTGACCGGCACGGAACCGGGCCGCTGGTGACACGGGGCACGGAGCTCGGACCACGGGAGACGAACGACCGCCGGCACCCCAACTGATTGTCCGGAACCCGCTGTTGCCAATTCGCGAGGATTCCTTGTCCATTTCCTGCACGACCGGTCACAGGCTGGGCTACATTCGTGCCCGCCGATCCCGTATCCATCGGCGACGTCGCAGGAGAGGCTCGGGGGCGGCGCATGCGCGACATGGGAAACGCCCGGGCGATCGCCCCGGACACGGCGGGATGGCCCGCGATGACCGGAGGGCTCGCCGACAGCGTCTTCGACACGGCGAACCGCGACCCCGGCCTGCCGATGATCGCCCGCCGGTCCGGGCGGGGCGACGGCACGTGGAACACCATGACGGCAGGCGAACTGCGCGACGAAGTGGTCGATCTGGCCAAGGGACTCGTCGCCTCGGGCATCCGCCCCGGCCACCGCGTGGCCATCATGGCCCGCACCCGCTATGAGTGGACCTTGCTCAGCTGCGCCCTGTGGGCGGTCGGCGCCGAGGTCGTGCCGGTCTATCCGACGTCCTCGCACGAGCAGGTCGAGTGGATCCTGCGGGACTCCGGCTGCGTCGCCGTCGTCGTCGAGGACGAGCACGGGGTGATGACCGTCGGGTCGGTGTGCGCCTCGCTGCCCCTGCTGCGCCACGTGTGGCAGTTGGACGCCGGCGCGCTGGCGACGCTGGTGGAGCGCGGCCGACCGGTGCCGGCCACGACCATCGACTCGCTGCGCCGTATCGTGCTGCCGGACTCGACCGCGGTCGTCGCCTACACCTCGGGTACGACCGGACACGCCCGTGGCTGCGCGCTCAGCCACCGCAATCTGGCGAGCCCCTGCGACACACTGCTGGCCGGCTGGGGGCACACCGGGGCACCGCCCGGGGAGCAGCCCGCCGTCCTCGCCTTCCTGCCCTTCTCCCATGTCTACGGGCTGATGATCCAGGGGATGTGCCTGCGCGGCGGCCTGCTCATGGCCCATGAACCGGACCTGCGCGCGGACACCCTGGCCGCATCGCTGCTGAGCTTCCGCCCGACGTACCTGTACGCCGTCCCGTTCGTCTTCGAAAGACTCTTCAAGACGTTCCTCCGCACGGCCCAGCAGGCGGGGCGGGGCACCCTGTTCGAGAAGGCGGTGCGCACGGCTCAGGACTACGCCCTGGCGGTCGAGCGGCACCGGCTGGGCACCGGGCACGGTCCCGGCCTCGACCTCAAGCTCCAGCACGCCCTGTACGACAAGGCGGTGTACCGCAAGGTGCGCGCCGCACTCGGCGGGCGGGTGTGCGGCGCCGTGTCCGGCGGATCGTCGCTGAACCGGGAACTCACCCTGTTCTACGCGGGGATCGGGATCTCCGTGCACGACGGCTACGGCCTCACCGAGACGAGCGGGGGAATCACCGCGCAGCCGGTCGGGCGGGAGAAGTGGGGCACCGTGGGGCGCCCCCTGCCGGGCGTCGAGGTACGGATGGCCCCGGACGGGGAGATCCTGGTGCGCGGCCCCTCGGTCTTCCAGGGGTACGTCAACGACGACCTGGGCACGCACTCGGCACTGCGCGAGGGCTGGCTGGCCACGGGCGACCTCGGGCACCTCGACCCCGAGGGCTATCTGTCGATCACGGGCCGCAAGAAGGACACCATCGTCACGAGCGGTGCCAAGAGCGTCTCCCCGGCGGCCCTCGAGGAGCGGCTGCGGATGCATCCGCTCATCCACCAGGCGGTGGTCGTGGGTGACAACCGGCCCTGCGTGGGCGCTCTGATCACCCTTGACCCGGAGTTCCTGGCGCACTGGCGCCGCGCCCTGTTCGCGCAGGGGGACGCGCCCGGACGCGAGGCCCGGGAGGAGAACGCGCTGCGGCAGGAGGTGGCCCGCGCCGTCGCCGCGGCCAACACCACGGTGTCGCGATCGGAGTCCATCCGGGTCTTCCGGGTGCTGCCGGAGCTGTTCGACGTGTCCAACGGGCTGCTGACGCCGTCGATGAAGCTGCGCAGGGACGTCATCGCGCGCCGGTACGCGGGGGAGATCGAGGCGATGTACCAGTCCGCGTCCCGCATCCCGCGCGAGCGCAGGCTGGACGAGCATGCGACCTGGGACGAATCCGACGACGTGTTCCGGCGCGCACGGTGAGCCGGAGTCGGCCCGGCGGTCTCCTGGCCGGCTTCCGAGCCGAGCGGGGCGGGACCTGCGGGGCCCGGCACGGAACACCCGCCTGACCCACGTCCGCCCTGTCAGCGGCGGCGACCCCGTCCGCCACGCCGCATGATTCACCCGGTGCGGTGGTCGCTGCCTCCGCACTGACCTGTCCGGATGCGCATCCGGGCCGATACGGCGCATTCTTGCTGTGATACCCACCCGACGGCCCGGGACGAGGGCAGACCGATGCAAGGCAGCGCCGAGCGCGCGCAGAGCGCACCCGGGACGCCGACCGCCGTGCTGACCGGCGCCGTGGCGGACGCGATCCACGCCGTCGGCGGCTTCGCGGGCGGCGTGTACCTGCGCTCCGGCGCGCCCGCGGTACTGCGCCTGGCCGTACTCACCGGCCTTCCGGGCCCGCTGTTCCGGCCATGGTGGCGGCTGCACACGGAGCGCCAGTTCCCGGTCGCGGACGCCTACCGGCACGGCAACCCGGTCGTGCTCACCGACTCCACGGAGACCATGCGGCGCTACCCGCAACTGGCTGCGGGGCTGCCGTTCCGGTTCGGCTCGGTCTGCATGCCCGTGTCGGACGGTACGACCAGGTACGGCGTGCTGACGGTGCTGCGGCCTCCGGCATCGGACGTCTCCGAGGCGCTGCCCGAACGGGCCCGGCTGACCGCGGTGGCGGATCGTCTGGGCGAGGCCCTGGGTGCCCTGGAGGCCGAAGGGGATCCCGTGATCTGGGACCGCGAGCCGCTGTGCGTACGGCCACCGGTGAGCGGGCCGTCACAGGGGTCGATCGGGCACTTCGTCTGGGACCCCGCCGATGCCACGGTGACCGCCGACAACGTCTTCTGGGAGCTGACGGGCGGCACCAAGGAGGACATCGCCCGTTCGCCCGAGGCCCTGGCCGCGGCCATCTCCCCCGATGACGCGTGCCGGGTGCTGTGCGCACTGCGCGACTCGGCCGCCGACTCCCCACCCGTGCGTCCGCTGCGGGTCCGGGCCGCGAACGGCAGCCGGCGGATGCTGGAGTTCTGGCCCGAGGCATCGACGGGACGGGAGCACAGGGTGGGCGGCCTCGTCGTCGACCCGGGCCCCGGACCTGCGGCGGAGGAGGCAACGGACCTCCTCCCGGACGGCGTGTTCGCGTTCGACCGGCTGGGACTGATCACCTACGTCAACCCGCGTGCCGCCGAACTGCTGGGCCGGACGCAGGCGGAGCTCGTCGGCCGGCCCCTGTGGGAGGCCGTCCCCTGGCTCGAACAGCCCGCCTACGAGGACTATCTGCGCGCGGCTCTCATCTCGCCGGAACCGGTGCACTTCCAGGTCCGGCGTCCCACGACGGAGTCCGAGGACGAGGGCGAAGGCGACTGGCTCACCGTCTCGGCCCATCCCGGCCCGGATGTCGTGAGCTGCCGGGTGGTGCCGCTCGGGCACACCGTGGAGGCGCCCTCACTGGGCGAGTCGCCGGCCTCGGCCACGGGAGTGCTCGGTACACCGGACCCCTCGGCCCCGGTGTACCGCCCCATCGTCCTGGCGATCGCGCTGTCCGAGGCCATGACGGCACGTCAGGTGTCCGAGGTGGTGATGCGGGAGCTGCTGCCCGCGTTCGGCGGGCGCCGGCTGGCGATCTATCTGCTGCAGGAGCGGCATCTGTACGTGGCCTGGGAGACCGGCTTTCCGCCGGGGTACCTCGCCCAGTTCGAAGGCGTCGGCCTGGACGCCAAGCTGCCGAGCGTCGAGACGCTCACCACCGGACGCCCTCTGTTCTTCGAGTCGATGCAGCAGGTCGAGGCCGCCTATCCGGGCCTCTCGCTGGACACCGAGTCGGGCTCACGGGCCTTCCTGCCGCTGATCGCCTCCGGCCGGCCGGTCGGCTCGTGCGTCCTCGGCTTCGAACGGCCGCGCACCTTCAGCGCCGGGGAGCGCACCGTGCTCACCGCGCTCGCGGGTCTGATCGCCCAGGCCCTGGAGCGCGCCCAGCGCTACGACTCCGAGGCCGCCCTCGCCCGTGGTCTGCAGGAGGCCCTGCTGCCGCACCGGCTGTCCGACCATCCGCTGGTGGAGACCGCCGGCTGCTATCTGGCCGGCACACAGGGCATGGACGTGGGCGGCGACTGGTACGACGTCGTCGAGGCCGGCGACGGACTCGCCCTGGTCATCGGCGACGTACAGGGACACGGAGTGCAGGCTGCCGCCACGATGGGCCAACTGCGCAGCGCGGTCCGGGCGTTCGCCCTCGGCGACCACGCCCCGCACCAGGTGATGAGCAGCACCAACCGGCTGCTCATCGACCTGGATCCGGGCCAGTTCGCCAGCTGCTGCTACATCCGGCTGGACCCGGACACGGGATACGCGCGGGCCGTACGAGCCGGGCACACGCAGCCCCTGCTGCGCCATCCCGACGGTCTGACAGAGGTCCTGGACCTGCCCGGCGGACTGGTGCTCGGGGTGGATCCGCAGGCCCGCTATCCCGTGACGCATCTGTCACTGGAACCCGATGCCGTCCTCGCGCTGTACACCGACGGGCTGGTCGAGCGGCCCGGCACCGACATCGACGAGGGCGTCGACGTCCTGCGCGCGGCGCTCGCCCGCGCGGGGGAAGGCATGGACAGCGTCGGCAGGCCCAGCCTGACGGACATCGCGGACCGGCTCATGGAACGGGCCCGGCGCACCCTCGACCGACCGGACGACATCGCACTCCTGCTGGCGACACGGCACCACCGGCCGCCCTACGAGGTCGGCGGCGACCACGGTGCCGACGGCGAGCGGCCCGGCGGCCGGGTGTCCGACGGCGCGCCGACCAGCGCCGCCCGGCCCGGCCGGGAGGAGCTCGCCGATCCCGGGGAGCAGGAGCGGCCCGTACCGCCGTCCGCGTGAACGCCCGGCGGGCCCGCACCCTGAGCCGTGCGTCCTCGATGACGATCCCCAGGCGAAGGGCCCACAGGCGGCGTTGCGATGATGGCGCTCCAAGGCCCGGCCGGCCCGCCACCGGCCGGATGTCGAAAGGCAGGAGTACAGCACATGACCTCCATCCGTGGGACGTCCCTGGACATCCCCACCCAAGACGGCACGGCCGATGCCTACCTGGTCCACCCCGACGACGACAGCCCCCACCCCGCGGTCCTGCTCTACATGGATGCCTTCGGGCTGCGGCCGTCCCTGAAGCGGATGGCCGACCACCTCGCCGAGCACGGCTACACCGTCCTCGTGCCCAATGTCTTCTACCGGCGCGGGCGGGCTCCCGTGGTCGACCTGCCGGACTTTATCGACCCGTCCGCGCGCCCCGAGCTGTTCCAGCAGATCATGCCGCTCATGCAGGCCCTGACGCCCGAAGCGGTGGAACGCGACGCCGACGCCTATCTGCGCCGGCTCGCCGACCTCCCCCAGGCCGCCGACGGGCCGATCGGCATCACCGGCTACTGCATGGGCGCCAGGCTGGCCCTGCGCACCGCCGGCGCGTACCCCGAGCGGGTCGCCGCGATCGCCGGGTTCCACGGCGGGCGTCTGGCGACCGACACCCCCGACAGCCCCCACCTGGTGGCCGACCGCGTCACCGCGGAGGTGTACTTCGGCCACGCCGACCAGGACTCCTCGATGCCCCTCGAGCAGATCGAGCTGCTCGACAAGGTGCTCACGGAGGCGGGCGTGCGCCACCGCAGCGAGGTCTACCCGGGCGCGCACCACGGCTACACCCAGGCAGACACCGCGGCGTACAACGCCGAGGCGACGGAACGCCACTGGACGGAGCTGCTGGCACTCCTGGACCGCAGTCTGCGGGGCAAGGGCAGCGCGTCGTAGACCGGAGGGGACCGTCACGGTCACCGGGCGCCGGCGGAGTCGTCAGCCGGCGCCCGGAACCTCGCTGAAGATGTCTCCCCGGCCGCGGCGGGCCGGGGAGACGGGGCACGTCCGCGGTCAGGCGGGCGGCACGACCGCCACCGGGCAGGGCGCGTGGTGCAGCAGCGCGTGCGCCACGGATCCGATGCGCGGGCCCACCGGCCGAGAGGCGTGCCGCCCCACCACGACCAGCTGGGCGTGGGCGGCCGCGGCGAGCAGTACCTGGCCCGCGCTGCCCATCTCCACGTGCTCGGTCACCGGCACCTGCGGATAGCGGTCCCGCCAGGGCCGCAGCGCCTCGTCGAGCGCCTTCCGCTCGTACGGCTCCATACCGCCGGCCTCGTCGAGCAGCTTCATCGAGCCGGGGCTGTAGGCGAACACGGGCGGCAGGCTCCAGGCCCTCACGACCCGCACGGCGGCGCCCCGCGCCGCGGCGGTGGCGAACGCGAATCCGAGCGTGGGCGCGCTGTCGTCGGGGCCCCCGTGCTGTCCGACGACGACCTCGCGGCCCGCCGCCTCCGCGCTGGCCCGGTCGTCCGACCGTACGAGCACCACGGGCCGGGCGGACTCGGCGATGACCTGCTGGCCCACCGAGCCGAGCAGGAAGCCCACGACTGCCCCGTGGCCCCGCGAACCCAGGACCAGCAGCTCGGCGGCGTCCGCCTCGGCGGCCAGCGTCCCGGCGGGCGCCCCTTCCAGGGCCTCGGCGGTCACGGGCAGCTCCGGATGGCGCTCCGCGACGGCTCGCCGGGCCCCGTCCACCATCTCCCGCGCCCATCCCGCCTGGGCGTCCCGGTCGGCGGCCGGGGCCACTTCGTACGGCTGCCACTGCCAGGCGTGCACGATCCGCAGTGGCAGGCCCCGGCGCACCGCCTCACGCCCCGCCCAGGCCGCCGCGGCTTCGCTCTCCGGTGATCCGTCCACTCCCACGGTGATGGGGCGGGTCATAGGGCTGCCTCCCTGTTCCTGATCCGGGTCCATGATCGGCGGTCACACGTTACCGAAACGGACGGTCACCGGGTTCCGGAGCGAAACCGGACGATCGAACATACGATGGGCGGGACGCCGACTGACTGGGGTGGGAGACCTGATGTCACAAGCGGCCGCCACAGCGGCACGGACCGTCATCCTGACCGTGGACGACGACCCGGGGGTGTCCCGCGCCGTGGCACGCGACCTGCGCCGACGATACGGCGAGTCGTACCGCATCGTGCGTGCCGAATCCGGCCGGAGCGCGCTGGAGGCACTGCGGGAACTCAAGCTGCGCGGTGAACTGGTGGCCGTCATCGTGGCCGACTACCGGATGCCCGAGATGAACGGCATCGAGTTCCTGGAACAGGCCCTGGACGTCTACCCGGGGGCGCGCCGGGTGCTGCTGACCGCCTACGCGGACACCAGCGCCGCCATCGACGCGATCAACGTCATCGATCTCGACCACTACCTCCTCAAGCCATGGGATCCGCCGGAGGAGAAGCTGTACCCGGTCCTGGACGACCTGCTGGAGGCATGGCGGGCCTCCGACTACAAGTCGGTCCCCACCACCAAGGTGGTGGGGCACCGCTGGTCGGCCAGATCGTCGGAGGTCCGGGAGTTCCTCGCCCGCAACCAGGTGCCGTACCACTGGTACTCGGTCGACATGCCTGAGGGACAGCGGCTGCTGGCGGCCGCCGGCCAGGACGGGGTGCGGCTTCCGCTCGTCGTCACCCCGGACGGCACGCCGCTGATCGAGCCAGAGGACGCGGAGCTCGCGGGACATGTGGGGCTCGCGACGACACCGACCTCGGACTTCTACGACCTCGTCGTCATCGGCGGCGGGCCCGCCGGGCTCGGGGCCGCCGTGTACGGGGCGTCGGAAGGGCTGCGGACCCTGCTCGTGGAGCGGTCGGCGACCGGCGGGCAGGCCGGGCAGAGTTCCCGGATCGAGAACTACCTCGGCTTCCCGGACGGCGTGTCGGGCGCTCAGCTGACGACCCGGGCGCGCCGCCAGGCGAAGAAGTTCGGCGCCGAGATCCTCACCGCACGCGAGGTGTCCGCACTCGAGATCAACGGGGCGGCGCGCATCGTGCGCTTCTCCGACGGTTCGGCGATCGCCGCGCACACCGTGATCCTGGCGACCGGAGTGTCGTACCGGCAGCTCCGGGCGCCCGGTCTCGAGGAGCTGACCGGGTGCGGGGTCTTCTACGGTTCGGCGCTGACGGAGGCACCGGCCTGCTCGGGGTACGACGTGTACGTCGTCGGCGGCGCCAACTCCGCGGGCCAGGCGGCGATGTACCTGTCCCGGGGCGCCAAGTCGGTCACCCTGATCGTGCGGGGCGAGTCGCTGTCCGCGTCGATGTCGCACTACCTGGTCCAGCAGATCGCCGAGACGTCGAACATCAACGTGCGCACGCGCACCGTCGTGGACGCCGCGCACGGCACCGAGCACCTGGAGCAGCTGACGCTGCGGGACATGGCGACGGGAGTCATCGAACTCGTCGACGCGCAGTGGCTGTTCGTGTTCATCGGGGCGGCCCCGCTGACCGACTGGCTGGAGGGGACCGTGCTGCGGGACGAGCACGGTTTCATCCCCACCGGTCCCGACATGACCTGCGACGGGCAGCCACCGCCCGGCTGGGAACTGGAGCGGCCCCCCTATCACCTGGAGACCAATGTCCCCGGCGTCTTCGTGGCGGGCGACGCCCGCGCCGAGTCCGCCAAGCGGGTCGCCTCCGCGGTCGGCGAGGGAGCCATGGCCGTGATGCTCGTCCACCGGTATCTGGAGCAGTCATGAACCCACAGTTCGGGGAGCGGTCGTGAGCAGCCGGCCGATGTCCTGCGACAAGAGTGAGCTGAGGACGCTCTTCCTGTTCGAGAAGCTGACCGACGACCAGCTGGCGCGGCTCTGCCTCGAGGGGCGGGTGGAACTGTTCGACCCCGGTCCGGTGTACACCGAGGGGGATCCCGCCACGTGCTTCTTCGTCCTGATGGAGGGCACCGTGGTGCTCTCGCGCCGGGTCGGCGCCGACGACGTGGAGATCTCCCGGACGTCGCAGCGCGGCGTGTACGCGGGCGCCTTCCAGGCGTATCTCGGCAATCGGGCGCGGGGGGCGACGTACAACGGCTCGATGCGGGTCACCGAACCCTCGCGATTCTTCGTCCTGCCCGCCGCGACCTTCGCCACGGTCATGCGGGACTGGTTCCCGATGGCGGTGCATCTGCTGGAGGGGCTGTTCTTCGGCTCCAAGAACACGCAGCAGGTCATCAATCAGCGCGAGCGGCTGCTGGCCCTCGGCTCGCTGTCGGCGGGCCTCACCCACGAGCTCAACAACCCGGCCGCCGCGGCAGTGAGCGCGACGGCGGCGCTGCGCGAGCGCGTCGCCGGGATGCGGCACAAGCTGGGCATGATCGCCGCGGGCCGGTACGAGCCTGACACGCTGCGGACGCTGGTAGACATCCAGGAGAGGACCGCGGAACAGGTCGCGAAGGCCGTTCCGGTCAGCCCCCTGGATGCGTCCGACCGCGAGGACGAACTCGGCGACTGGCTCGACGACCACGGCATCCAGGGCGCCTGGCAGATCGCTCCGAACTTCGTACAGGCCGGGCTCGACACCGACTGGCTCAACCAGGTGGCGGCGGCCGTCGACGAGCAGACCCTGGAAGGCGCGATCCGCTGGCTCAACTACACGGTCGAGACCGAGTTGCTGATGAACGAGATCGAGGACTCGACCACCCGGGTCTCCACGCTCGTCAACGCGGCCAGGCAGTACTCGCAGCTGGACCGGGCGCCGTTCCAGAACTCCGATGTGCACGAACTCCTCGACAGCACCCTGCTGATGCTCTCCGGCAAGATCGGCAAGCGGATCACCATCGTCAAGGAGTACGACCGCAGCCTGCCGCCGATTCCCGCCTACCCCGGCGAGCTGAACCAGGTGTGGACGAACCTCATCGACAACGCGGTCTCGGCCATGAACGACGGGGGCGGCGAGGGCACGCTGACCGTGCGGACCGCTCTCGACCGCGACCGGCTGCTGGTCGAGTTCGGCGACACGGGCCCGGGCGTGCCGCCCGAGATCCGCAACCGCATCTTCGACCCCTTCTTCACCACGAAGCCGGTCGGCCAGGGCACCGGACTCGGCCTGGACATCTCCTGGCGCATCGTCGTCAACAAGCACCACGGCAGCCTGGACGTCCGGTCCGTGCCCGGCGACACACGGTTCCAGGTGCGGCTGCCGCTGACCGCCGCAGAGTCCGATGCCGACGAGCCGGACATCGAGCCGCAGCGGGTTTCCCAGACCTCACCGGAGGCGTCATGACGTCAGTCGAAGGCATCGAGCCCACCGTCCCGCCGAGCGGCACCGGCTGTGCCGAGTGCGACGAGGCGGGAGGCTGGTGGTTCCATCTGCGGCGCTGCGCGCAGTGCGGACACATCGGCTGCTGCGACGACTCGCCGGCCAAGCACGCCACCGCCCATTTCCACGCCAGCGGGCATCCGGTGATCCGCAGTTTCGAGCCGGGCGAGGGCTGGTTCTGGGACTACACCACGTCGCAGCTGTACGAGTCGGGGCCCGAGCTCGCTCCCCCGGCCTGCCATCCCGAGGACCAGCCGGTGCCGGGACCGGCGGGCCGGGTGCCGGCCAACTGGGCGCAGGCGCTGGGCTAAGAGATATCCCGTAGTGTGGGGCGGCGCATGACTCGCCGCTGCTGGGGATTGATTTACCTGATGTCGAGCTTCAGGTTGTGGGGCGCCGCGACGCCGGCAACGGCATGGTTGATTGCCTCGCCGCGGCGGCGGCACTGCCTGAGGATTTGGTGGTCTTTGAGACGAGCGATGGTGTGCTCGGCTACGGCGCGCCGTTTCCGGAACCTGCGGTAGTTTCTGTCTTTGATGATGCGGCCGTCTGGTCCGCGGCGCGGTGTTCTGATCTGGTCGCAGCCACGGTAGCCGCCGTCGCCGGAGATCCGCGGGTGGCCGGGAAGACTCCGGCCGGGGGTTTCCCGGTATACGACCACATCGTTCCGATTCCCTGGCCATGCGTCGCTGACGGCGACGACGCGCCTGTCCCGTGGCCGGCAGACGACCTGGACGTTCACGCTGCGCCGGTAATTCTTGCTTTTAGCTGTGCGGGACTGATCGTGGACGGGGATGAGCGTGCCATCGACGACCCGCAACTCCCGCCGGTCAGCCGGTGGCGGCCCCAGAAATTCCGCAAGGCGAGGTGCCAAACGGTAGAGCACGCGGTGCACGGTGGAGTCGGTCGTGCCGAACAGCGACGCGAGCTGCTGCATGGTGAGGTTGGTCCGGTAGGCCAAGACAAGCAGCAGAACCCGGTCAGGGAACGGCAACGCTCCGTTCCGGCTTCGAGCGGCGTCGGGTTTCCGCTCCCACAGCTGCTCAACGAGGGATCTCATCTGCGGTCCAGCGAGCCCGGTCCAGGCACGGAGCTCAACGCTCGTGCAGCAAGCCAGACTCAGACGTATGAGTGCATCGTAGAGTCCGTCCAGGGTCGCTGGAGCGGGCGCTGTCAGTAGCCGTCTGTAGCCTTGGCCTTGCTTGCCAAAGCTGCCAAGTTCCGGACAGGTCGTCGCCGTTGCCGTAGACAAAGGAGGTGGGATGCCGTGAGTGCAGAGCTGCTCGACCCGGTATCTGCCTCTGACGCGTCTGCCCGCAGGTTCCGTGGGAAGAACAGAGGCAAACGGTGGACCCGCGGCGAGGACACCGAACTCGCGGTGATCCGCCTGCCGCTCGACGTGAGCCGACTCGACAGCCAGCATCGGGTAGAGCAGCTGTATTCGGCGATGTGGTCGGTGAAGCGAGCGCTTCAGCGTAATGCCACGGCTGCGGTCGACGCGTACTGGGCCGGCGATGTCCGCCGCGAAATCGACGCGAAAACGTGGCGGGTCGGGCTGGGCCTGTCCCGCGAGGGCATGGAACGCCGCGGGTACCGGCACATGGAACGGTCTCGGCACCTCGGCCAGCATGTCACCAAAGCACTGGTGATGCATCAGGCAGACGAGGTGTGGGAATCCGTCAGTCGGCACCTGTTTCCTGATGCGTCCGGCCGTCGGTTTGGACGGCCGAAGACGGGCACCTGGTGGGACTACACCCGCATCCCCGGCCGTGCCCGCTCGCACACCACGGCCCGGAAGTGGGAAACGTTCCGCCTCCACGGCACTCTTGCCGGACACCTGGACGCTTACCGGCACTGGGACCTCAACCCGTCCGTGAGTGATCCGGTGCAGGCGGCCGGGCTGCCGCCGAAGACGAGCGTCCTCGCACAGCCGCGACGCATGCCTGTGCCCGTGCGACCCCGCCGCGTCGAAACCGGCGAAGTCACCGCGAAGGGAAAACCGAAGACCCGCGCCGCAACCTGGTGGGACCACGCCGGGCCCCTTGCCCTTGTGTTCACCGGCGGCGCAGACTCCCAACGCGGCGACCTCGTCCTCCCCGTGCGGCTGCCCTCCGGTGCCGGCCGCTGGCCGCGGCTGGTCCACTTCCTGAACAGCCCAGAAACGTGGCACAAGGTCGACCTGGTCCGACGGCGAGACACGAGCACTCCCGGCGGGTGGGCTTACGAGGCGCACCTGATGATCCTCACCGGCGGATACGCATCCCCAGCTACCCGGACCCGGCGGGCTGCCGCAGCCGACCTGGGCCGGGTTGGTGGGATCGACGGCAACGTCTCCAACTTGTCCGTCGTCTCCCTCCCGGACACGTTCGACCCTGCCGACGGAGAGGTGAGCTCGACCCGGGTCGAGCTCACCGACGCCGAGAGGGCCGCACTCGAGAAGGCCCGCCGCAAGGAACGCGGCCGTAAACGCGCCCTCGACCGCTCCCGCCGCGCCACCAACCCAGGCCAGTACGCGCCGTCGAAGCGCCAGCAGGCCCGTGCCGAACGCCGCAAAGCCGCCGGACTCCGAGACAAGCAGGCCCAAGTGCCCGGCGGCGCGCGGGCAGCAAACAAGGCCGGAGTACCCAAACAGGCATACCGCAGGGACACCCTCTCGGCCGGCTACCGCCTAAACCGTGCGAAGCTCGCCGAGGCCGCGGCCACTGCGGCCGCCGCGAAAGACCACCGCGCACGGCGAATAGCCGAGCAGATCGTCGCCGAACACGGCGCCAACCTAGTCGTCGAAGACTGCGACATCCGCACCTGGCACCGACTGTGGGGCAAGACTCTGCAGGCCACCACACCAGGGCGGCTCATCGCCGCGATCGGCAAGGAGTGCGAGAAGACCAGCGGCCGCCTGCTGCGCGCGTCGACCTTCAACACGAAGCTGTCGCAGACCTGCCTGTGCGGCGCACAGGTCCGCAAAACCCTCGCCGACCGAGTGCACGCCTGCACCTCCTGCGGACTGGTCGCCGACCGTGACATGGTCTCCGCCGCACTCGCCGCGCACGTCCGGCTCACCGACCCGGACGATCCCAGCACGGCGGGCCTGGACATCGTCCAGGCCCGCACCACACAGATCTCGTTCTCACCAGGGCTGCAAGAAGCCCTGTCGAGTCAACCGCAGCGAGGTGCCCGCCCCAGCAGGGGCCGCACCCACGCGGCAGCCCACGGTCCGGGTGCCCCCGGCCAGCAGGCCTCTGCTCGACGAAACACCCCCGAACGGTACCGGCCTGCCCCGAATGAGACCCGACCCGCGAACCAGCGGCACAAGGACCACGTCGGAACAGCCGCCCGCGTAGGAAACGCCGCAGCCCGCGGCGGTATACCTACACGGGAACTGATCGGGTGGCATCCCAATACGGGATGACTCTTAGCGGAGCGGCCGTCCGGGTGCGTGCGGTGCGGGGGTCGGTCACCGACCGATCGCCAGTCTCCCCGTCTCCCCTGTCGCGGAACGCACACTCCATCGCTCCGCCATGGAGTGCGGGCTCCGGTTGACACGCCTGAGGCGGGTGGGAGGGTGGAGAAGTAGGGAGGGTGCGGCCGTTCGCATGCTCACCACCAGCGGCATGGTGCGCATGCCGGAACGGGGTGATGCGCCGCGCGCCCTCCGGCTGGCCGGCGCTGTCCTTCGCTGTGTCCGCCCGGAGAGCAGGCCGACGGCGGCCGAGCAGGGGCCCGGCCGGCCGCGCTCGCCACACGGCCGATCGCTCAGCGGAAAGGCAGGAACCACCATGGCACAGGCACTGCGTGACCGGAGGGTCGCGATCCTGGCCACCGACGGTGTGGAGCGCGTGGAGCTGGAGGAGCCCCGCGGAGCCCTCTACGGTGCTGGCGCCACCAGCGACATCATCTCGCTCCACCCGGGTGAGATCCAGGCCAGACAGTTCGACATCAACGCGGCGGGCACCCTGCCCGTCGACCGGCTCGTGGCCGACGCCTCCGAGGACGACTACGACGCCCTGCTCCTTCCGGGCGGCACCATGAACCCGGACCAACTGCGCATGAACAAGGACGCCGTCGCCTTCGTCAAGGCCTTCGCCGCCAGCGGGAAGCCGATCGCGGCGATCTGCCACGGCCCCTGGACCCTGGTGGAGGCCGGCGCCGTGCGCGGCCATCGCATGACGTCCTGGCCGAGCATCCGCACCGACCTGCGCAACGCGGGGGCCGAGGTCGTCGACGAGGAAGTCGTCATCGATGGCCAGTTCACCACCAGCCGCTCACCCGCCGACCTGCCCGCATCCTGCGAGGCCATCATCGAGCAGTTCAGCAAGGCGTCGAGCAAGGCCTCCTGAGGGCACCGCCTGGCCTTGGACGGGGGCCTGGACGGGGCGCCCTGGACCGGAGAGCACCCACCTCGTCATCCGCCTGTTGCGGCGCCACCCTTCCGAGCGGTGCGGGGCGCCCGCTGGCGCCGCAAGGGGCCGCCGTGCAGCGGTGTGGTGTGCCAGCGGGCCGTGAACGTGCCGCCGTCCAGGGCACAGGTGACCGTCAGCCGGTGCGGCGTCTCCAGGAACAGGACGTCCAGGCGAAGGGTGTCCGGATCGGTCCAGCCACCGCTCACCGCGGTGGGGACGGGGTCCTCCTGCACGGCCCAGGAGGCTCCGGGAAGCGGCAGCGTGAGACGCTCGTCGCCCTCCACGAGGGTCACCGTCCAGGTCCCGTCCGCCGCGGTGACCTCGGCCGCCGTCAGTGTCGGCTGTTGCGAACGGCCCTCCCCGGGCGTGAAGCGGGCGCCCTGCCAGCAGTCGGAGTCCGCCATGGGCCCGGAATGCGCGGGAACCGGGGGCAGAGCGAGGCGGTCGAGGCGCTCCTGGAGCGCCTTGTCGTCGTCGGCGCGGTCCGCGAGCGGTCCCGATGCGAACGCGGGCAGCAGATGACGCCACATCGCGTCGAGCAGTTTCTGCATCTCCATGGTCGCCGCAGTCGTCGCGATCACGGCGTCGTGCTCGGGCAGGACGACGCAGAACTGGCCGTACGCCCCGTCTCCGCGGTAGCCCTGCCGCGACATCCAGAACTGGAAGCCGTACCCCTGCTGCCAGTCCGACACGGCGCCCTCGGCCGTCCCGTCGGCGTTCGAGATGTGCGGGCGGGTCGCCTGGGCCACCCAGGAGGACGGCAGCAGGCGCCTGCCCTCCCAGACGCCGTCCTGGAGGTACAGCAGACCGAGGCGGGCGATCGCGTCCGTGGTGGCGTGCAGTCCGGTGAAGCCGAGGTCGCGGCCGCGCGGATGCTGGGTCCAGCTGACCTCGCCGATGCCGAGCGGGTCCAGGATCCTCGGGCGCAGGTACTCGGTGAGCGACTGGCCGGACAGCCGCTGCACGAGCGCGGCCAGCGTGTAGGTCGTGGGCTGGTTGTACGCGAAGACCGTGCCGGGGTCGCGGTCCGGAGGGATCAGCAGGAAGCCGCGTACGGGTTCCGCCCGGTCGAGCCCGAACGCCTCCGGCTGGGTCTCGGCGAGGTGCCCGCTCGCCATGGACGCGACGTGCCGGACCAGCATGGCGCGGCTGCGCGGGTCGGTGATGTCCGCCTCGAACTCCGGGAAGTACGACAGCACGGGCGCGTCGAGGTCGAGCAGTCCCTCGGTGACGGCCGCTCCGGCGGCCGTCGAGGTAAAGCTCTTGCTGAGCGAGTACAGCAGGTGGAGGCGGTCGGCGCTGTAGGGCGCCCACCAGCCGGAGGCGACCAGACGGCCGTGGCGCAGGATCATGAGGCTGTGCGGCTCGATGTCCGGTGCCGCCTCGACCGCATCGAGGAACGCCTGGATCCCCCGGGCGTCCACCCCTTGCTCGGCAGGTGTGCTGACGGGCAGCGGACGGGCGCTCATCCTGTGGGCCTCCTGGGGCGATACGGGCGGGCGACCGGGACCGGGGCTCGCGGCAAGCACCATCCTTCCGCCGCGCTCCGGGAAATGTCCACGGCCGGGCCCAGGCGGATCCCCCTGCCTGTTTTCCCGTTTCCCGAAGGGGAACCCGCGCTTTATGGTGCAAATCGGGTACACTCGACTTTCGTCGTTCTGACAGGTTTGGGGGTCAGGCTGAATCGCCCCGGGTTTGATGGAGACATTGAAGACCCGGAAGGATCCTGGCCATGGCTGCCCTAAAGAGTCACCGCGTCTCCTCCACCTTGTCCACAGCGGCCGCCCAGGGAGCCGCGACGGCGGACGACGCCCTCGCCAAGGCGTCGGCCCTCGGGCTCCCGGCCGGCAGCACCCTGTACGACGACATGGAGTGCTACGACAACTCCAACGCGTCCGGCAGCGCCGCCGTGCTGACCTTCTTGTCCGCGTGGACAGAGGAACTGCACGCGAACGGCTACCTGTCCGGCGTCTACTCCAGCCTCGGCTCCGGCATATCGGACCTGGGGGCGCAGTGTTCCAGCGGCGCGTACACCCTGCCCGACAACATCTGGTTCGCCTGGTGGAACGGCGCAGCCGACACCGCCACCGGCAGCTACGTCCCGGCCGCGGACTGGTCCGACCACCAGCGGCTGCACCAGTACTCGGGCGACACCGACGAGACCTGGGGCGGTGTCATCATCAACGTCGACGACGACTACCTGGACGTCGGCGGCAACTCCCCGACCTGCTCCGCGAGCCTGGACTTCACCGCCTACGGCACCATCTCGTCCGGCTCCACCGGTGGGCTGGTGAGCGCGGCCAGTGCCTGCTGCTGCGCCAGGGCTACTTCACGGGTTCGGTGAACGGCACCTTCGGTTCGGACACCGCAGCCGCGGTCACCGCCTTCCAGACCGCCAAGGGCGTCCCGGCCACCGGCACCGTGGACTCGCACACCTGGACGGCGCTCCTCGCGGCCGGCAGCCAGCCGACCCTGCAGAGCGGCTCCACCGGCGCGGACGTGCAGCGCCTGAAGCGGGCGCTGACCGCCGCGCTCGGCCAGACCGTGGGCATCGACGGGGACTTCGGCTCGCTGACCACGAGCGCGGTCAAGAGCTACCAGACCGCCCGCGGCCTCGGCGCGGACGGGATCGTCGGAGCCCTCGCCTAGGGCGCTCTCCTGTCCGGCAAGTAGCCCGGCTCCGGTCACATCGCCTTGCCCACCTATCTCCCCGTGTCTCCGGAAAGGATTTCCCTGCGCAAGACGGGGTTCCGTCCTCGGAACCGAAGCCGACGACGGCGGACGGGCCTGCGGTACCGCAGGCCCGTCCGCCGGTCGTGCCGGCCGCTGCCTGCGTGGAATCCCTCAGGCCGTGCCGACGAACCGGGCGGCGGCCGCCTCGCCGGTGCGGGACAGGACGCTCACCGCGTCAGGTTCTCCGAGCCGCCCCCGGCGGCCGGGACCGCGGCGATCTCCACGCCCACCACACGGCGGGCTTGGGGGTGGAAGCAGGCGTGGTGCTGTCCCTGGTCGCCCACCGGCTCCAGGGCGGGACGCTCGCTCCGGCAGCGGTCGGAGGCGAAGGGGCAGCGCGGGGCGAAGAGGCAGCCGTCGGTGTGCACCTTCTCGTCCAGGGCCGCGAGCGGCACGAGCCGGTCCGGGCCCGGCTCCTCCAGGCCACGCATCACCGGCACGGCCGACAGCAGGCACTGGGTGTAGGGGTGGACCGGGGCCTGGATCACTTCGTCGGTGGGCCCGCGCTCGATGACCTGCCCGCGGTAGATGACGTGCAGTTCACCGCCTTCGCCGAGGTAGCGCGCGGTGGCGACGTCGTGGGTGATGAACAGCAGCGAGATGCCGAGCCGGGAGCGCAGGTCGTGCAGCAGCCCGAGGATGCCCAGGCGCATCGAGACGTCGATCATCGAGACGGCCTCGTCCGCGATCAGCACCTCGGGGTCCACCGTGAGCGCGCGGGCGATGACGACGCGCTGGCGTTGCCCGCCGGAGAGCTGGTGCGGGTACTTCGGCAGGGCGCCCTCGGGCTCCAGGCCCACGAGCCGCAGCAGTTCCGCCGCCCGTTCCCTGACACCCCGCAGGTCCGCCCCGGTCTCCTTCGCCCGCATCCGCAGCGGGTCGCCGAGGATCTGCTCCACGGTCCGCGTCGGGTTCAGCGCGGAATAGGGGTCCTGGTGGATCATCTGGATGCGCCGGAAGTACGCCGCTCGGCGCCGCGTCGGCACCTTGGACAGCTCGACGCCGTCGATGACCAGCTCACCGCCGTCGAACGGCTCCAGGCCGGTGAGGATCTTGCCGAGGGTGGTCTTGCCGCAGCCGGACTCGCCGATGAAGGAGACCGCGCCCCCCTTGGGCAGGGCGAAGTCGACACCGCGCAGGGCGTGGACGGTACGGGCGCCGGTGAACGCACCGCGGGTGTGGTAGGTGCGGGTGATACCGCGGGCCTCGATCACGACAACTCTCCAGTGACAGCGGCAGGTTCGGCGTGGCAGGCGCGGCGGCGGTCCTCGCCCAGAGCCGTCAGCAGCGGCTCGGTCTCCGCGCAGACGTCCGTGGCGAGAGCGCAGCGCTCGCGGAAGACGCAGCCGGTGCGCGGGACGGTGGTCAGGTCCGGCGGCCGGCCGGGGAGCGCCTCGGCTGCGGAGGTGTCGCCGGTGATCCTCGCCGTGGCACGGATGAGGGCGCGGGTATAGGGGTGGGCGGGCCGCTGGAGCACGTCCAGCACGGGACCGTCCTCGACGATCCGTCCCCCGTACATCACGGCGAGCCGGTCGGCGATCTCGGAGACCACGCCCATGTCGTGAGTGACGATCAGGGTGGCCAGGCCGTTCTCGTCGTGCACCTTGCGCACGATGTCCAGGACGGCCGCCTGGGAGATCATGTCCAGCGCCGTGGTGGGCTCGTCGAGAATCAGCACCTTGGCGTTGAGCACCAGTGCCAGGACGATGCCGACGCGCTGCCGCATGCCGCCGGACAGCTCGTGCTGGTAGGAGTCGAGTACCCGCTCCCCGTCCAGCCCCATCCGGTCGGCGAGGTCCTTGGCCCGGGCCACCAGGCCCCGCAGGTCCTGGATGCCGTGCGAACGGCCCAGGTCCAGAAGCTGCTTGCCGATCGTCTTGAGCGGGTTCAGCGAGTTCTGCGAGGCCTGGAAGACGTAGCCCAGCGCCGCCCCGCGCACCTTCCGCAGCTGCTCTCCCCGCAGCTCGGTGACGTCGCCGACGCCCTCGACCAGCACCGTGCCGGAGCTGATCCGGCCCGGCTCGGGAACGGCGTTCATCAGGCCGAGGGCGAGGGTCGACTTGCCGGAGCCCGACTCGCCCACCAGGCCGGTGATCTGGCCTCTGACCAGGTCGATGGAGGCGTGCGAAACGGCCGGCAGTTCCCCCTGCGGGGTGCGGTAGAGCACGGTCAGGTCGCGCACGCGGACGTCCGCGACGCCGTCTTCCGCGGCGCGTTCGATGGTGTCCGTCATGAGCGCTCCCGGAGGCGGGGGTTGAAGAGTTCGTCGATGGCGTCGAGGAAGAGCACGACGCCCAGGGTGAGCAGCAGGATGCACATCAGCGGGGCCATTAGGTAGGTGAGCGCTTCGGGGCTGTTCATGGCGCCGCCCGAGAAGACGGCCTCGTTGAGCATCACGCCCCAGTTGCTGCTGGAGAACGGGACGACGCCGAGGAAGAACAGGCCGACTTCCGAGCCGATGAATCCGATCACGGAGAGCAGCAGGTGCATGGCCACGTAGGGGGCGATGTTCGGCAGGAGCTCCCTGCCGATGATGTGCCGGCTGGACAGTCCCAGCCCCCGCGCCGCTTCGAGGAAGCCCCGCTCGCGCAGGGAGAGCGTCTGGGAGCGAACGGCTCGGGCGACGCCGCCCCAGCCGGTCAGCCCGAGCACCAGTCCCATCTCCAGCGGATTGCTGAAGCTCCAGATGGTGGACAGGACGATCAGCAGCGGGAACCCGGGAATGGTCAGCACG
Organism: Streptomyces sp. CA-106110; assembly: GCF_050936285.1. Lineage (NCBI taxonomy): Bacteria > Bacillati > Actinomycetota > Actinomycetes > Kitasatosporales > Streptomycetaceae > Streptomyces > Streptomyces sp. CA-106110. Next base: position 1,485,936 of record NZ_JBNJNB010000001.1, read on the forward strand.
AAGTCGGTGACGCGCATCAGCGCCGAGTCGGTGAAGCCGCGGTGATAGCCGGCGAACAGGCCGACCCCGGTGCCGAGCACCGCCGTGATCACGGCGGCGATCGTGGCCGTGAACAGCACGTAGCGGGCGCCGATCACGACCTCCTGCAGGACGTCGGAGCCGGCGAAGTCGGTGCCGAGCAGGTGCGACGCACTGGGCGCCGCATACACGGCGGCGGGGTCCACGGCGAGCTGTCCGGAGTAGAGGTAGGGACCGAACACGCCCATCAGCGCGAAGAGGATCAGGATGGCCAGCCCCACGATGCGGCCGGGCTTGCGCAGGAGGACCTGTCGGACGGCCTTCCATCGGGCGCGCCTGGCCGGGGAGATGCTGGGTAGGCGGAGTGTCGCGGTGGTCATCGGTCAGCGCCTCACACGGGGGTCGATCACCGAATAGCAGAGTTCGGCGAGGATGTTGGCAAGCACGATGGCGACGGTGATGAGCAGGAAGGCGCCGCTCATCAGCGGGTAGTCGCGGTTGCCGATGCTCTGCAGCAGCAGGTTGCCCAGACCGGGGTAGTCGAAGATGTCCTCGATCAGGATGGCCCCGCCGAACATGAAGCCCAGCGACAGCGCCAGCACCGTGAACAGCGGCAGGATGGCGTTGCGGCCGATGTACCGCATCCGGGTGCGCTGGGTGATACCGCGCAGCTCGGCCGCGAGGATGAAGTCGTCCCCCAGTACGGAGACGACGCTGGACTTCATGGCCAGCAGCCAACCGCCGTAGCTGAGCAGTGCGTAGGTCGCCACCGGCAGCACCGCGTGCTGCACCAACGAGGTCAGATAGGGGAGGTTGAAGCCGGGTGCCAGGGTGACGTCGCTGGTGTCGCCGTAGGGCAGCAGGTTCAGCTCGGTGTGGAAGATCAGGGCCAGCAGCAGGGCGAGAACGAACGAGGGTACGCCCGCGACGATGGAGCCTGAGAGGCTGAGTAGCCCGCCCCAGCGGCTGGATCTGCGCACCGCCGCGACGATGCCCGCGGTCACGCCGATCAGGAAGCTGACGAGCAGTCCGCTGAGCACGGGCAGCACGGTCCAGGGCAGTGCGGAGCCGATCACGTGACTCACCGGCACGCCGCTGTAGGAGATCGAGATGCCGAGGTCGCCGTGGAGCAGCTTCCACAGGTAGTGGCCGTACTGGGTCAACAGCGGATCGTGTGAGGTGAAGCCGTAGATCGCGGCCACCTTGGCCCGGGCGACCTCCGGCGACAGGCCCTGCATGATGAACTGCTCGTACTGGGCGTCACCCGGCTTCCCCGGCAGTGCGTGCACGAGGAAGAACGTGAACGTGGCCACGATCCAGACCATGGCCAGCCCACCACCGAGCCTCACCAGCAGTCTGCGGGTGAATGCCTTCACGTTGTCTCACTTCGATAGTGGTTCAAGGGAGTGGGGACGCGCCCGGCCGGTGGGACCGGCCGGGCGCGCGGCCGGTGTCACTTGCTCTGGACGTAGCCCTGCATCATCCACACGCCGGGCGGGTTGCTCAGCAGCGCGTCCTGCCCCTGCTTCGGGAAGTTGGTGAACCGCTTGGAGCTGGTGAACTGCACGTTGGTGTAGTCCCAGATCTGGATCATCGGAACTTCCTGGTTGGACGCCTGGGCGAGCTTCTGCACGACCGGCTTCTGCGCGGTCAGGTCCATGGTGGAGAGCTGCGCGGTGAGCTGGCCGGGGTCGAAGCTGCTGCCGTTCAGGGTGTAGCTGGTCGGCGTGTGCTCCCAGTTGCCCGCGTTGGCGGCGTCGCTGTGCTTGGCAGTGGCGCCGGTCTGCGTGTAACCGTCGTCCGTGCCGTAGTACCGCTGGTAGGCCTTCGAGGTCTCCGGGCCCAGGGCGGTCAGCCACCAGCCGACGGCGTACTTGCCCGCCGCCATCTCCTTCTTGTAGGTGGCGAAGTCGGCGGTGATGGCCGGCTTGGTCGGGATCCCGAACGCGGTGAGCTCGTTGGCGATGACGGTGGAGGCGGCGATCCAGTCACTGAAGCCGTTGACGGTCTGCAGGGTGATGGTCCACGGTTTGCCGTTCGGCAGGTGCCACGTGCCACCCGACTTCTTGAACCCGGCGGCCTCCAGCAGGGAGGTCGCCTTGGCCACGTCCGGCGCGTACTTGTTCAGCCCGCTGATCTGCTCCGGGGCCAGCCAGGTCTTCGCCTCGCTGTCGATGAGGCCGGTGTTGTACGTGTTGGCCACGCCGCCGACCGGCTCGCCGACCTTGGTCACGGCCTGGCGGTCGATCACGTAGGCGAGCGCCTGGCGCACCGCGGTGTTGTTGTACGGGGCGACGCTCTCGTTGAACGCGATGGCGGCGTCCACGTAGCTGGTCGAGTCCACGCGGCCGTAGCCGGCGCTGAGGATCCGCTTGAGCACGTTGCTCGGAATGGCGGTGTACGGTGCCGAGTCCAGCTCGCCGTTGGTCATGTAGGACCAGATCTGCGAGTTGCCGGTGTAGTGGCGGATCACCACCTGCTTCGGCGCGATCTTGGCGACGTCGTAGAAGTACTTGTTCCGGTCGAGCACGGCCGAGCCCGGGTTGATGCGGGTGATGGCGAAGGGGCCGGCGGAGACGTCGGTCTTCGGTGCGAACGCGGAGACCCTCTGGCCCGTCGCGGTCAGCTTGTCGACCGCCTTCTGCGCCACGGCCACGTCAGTGTTCTCGCTGTCGGCGATGGTCTGCCAGATGTCGGCGGGCAGCAGCGAGCCGTAGACCTTGTTGGACACGATGGTCTGGCTGAGCACCAGGCGGCCGAAGTTGAGGTTGTTCACCCCCGGTACCTGGTCGATCTCGACACCGTGGGCGCCGACCGCCTTCACGCTCGCCACGTCCAGGCCCTGGCTGAGGAAGCCCGCGCCGACCGTCGCGTTGCCCTGGGTGAGCGCGATCGCCATGGAGGCCTTGATGTCGTCGGCGGTCACCGGGGTCCCGTCGGACCACTTGGCGTTCGGCTGCAGTTGGACGGTGACGCCGGTGGAGCTGATGGTCCAGGTCTTCGCCAGGCCGGGGAAGGCGTCGTTGGGGTCCGAGGGGTTCTTCTTGGTGAATCCCAGCTGCATCGTGTCGTAGCCGAGGAAGGTGTTCGTGGCGGCGTTGAACGGGTTCATCGGGGCGCCGACGGTGATCGGGTTGTTCTCGTCGATGGTGGTGTACACGCCGCCACCCGAGGCGGAAGTGGTCGCCGAGGAGCACGCGGAGAGCGCGCCCAGCGTCGCCAGAGCGGCGATCGCGGCGGTGAGGTGCTTGTACCTGGGCATGGTCCTGAGGACTCCGATCAGCCGGAACGAGTGGTAGGGGAGCGCGGTGAGCAGACCGTAGATACGGGGCGACCTGGAAGTCAATAAATTGCGAAGCACGCGCTCAATTCGTAACTTCGCAACACTTGAGGCCGGGCCTGACCGGCCGGATTTCGGCCGCTGGCGGCAAAAGGCCTGTTCAGGCGACATATGTGTGTTATGCAACTGGAACACCAGAAACAACAGTCGCAACGTCAGGCGCGTGACAAACTTACGAAGTCTGCATCTCGTCGGCGGACCTTCCGGTGCCTGACGCTCGGCTCAGCCGTTGTCGCGACCGCGAACCGCGGTGTAGGTGCGCTCCAGGGCCCGCATGGTGCGGCTGTAGTTGCGTTGTGCCACGCCGACGAACAGGCAGTCCACGACGGTCAGCGCCGCGATCCGGCTGGCCATCGCGCCCGACCGGAAGGTGGTCTCGCGCACGGCGGTCGTCAGCACGTGATCGGCGACCTCGGCAAGCGGCGAGCGGGGGAAGTTGGTGATGGCTACGGTCGTGGCACCGTTGTCGGACGCCTCGGTGAGGGCTGCGATCGTCTGGGGCGTGCTGCCGGTGTGCGAGATGCCGATGGCCAGGTCGCCCCACCCGAGCAGTGCGGCCGAGGTCAACCCCCCGTCGGCATCGGCCCAGGCGCTGACCCGGCGGCCGATCCGGTGGAGCTTCTGCTGCAGGTCAAGGGCGATCAACGCACTCGCGCCGACCCCGTACAGGTCCACCGCGTTCGCGGAGACCACCGCGTCCACGGTCCGTTGCAGGGCGTCGAGGTCCAGCTGAGCGACGGTGTCCTCGACCGCTCGGACGTCGGCGAAGCCGAGCTTGTTCACCACGTCGGAGAGGGTGTCCTTCGGACCGATATCGCTGCCGACCGAGGCCCAGGTCGCGGACCCGTCCTCCATGGCGGCCGCGGTGGCCAGCCCGATGCGCAGGTCCGGATAGCCCTTCAGTCCGACGGCGCGGCAGAACCGGATCACCGTGGTCTCCGAGGTGTTGCAGTCGGAGGCGAGCTCGCTGATGGTCTTGGCCGCGACTCCGCCCGGGTCGGCCACGGCGGCCTCACCGACGCGGCGCTCGGACGGCGGCAGCGTCGGCAGCAGCGCGCGGATCTGCACCAGCACCGTCTGCGGAGGAGCGCCGACGTCCCCCGCGGCCCCGAATCTGCCGCCGGAGTGACGCGGCGGCTCACCTGCTGCTGTCACGTGGCAATCCTACTCATCGGAGGACCTGGTGCCGATGGTGTGGACCTCTGAAGCCGGCGCCGGGGAGCGGGGATATGTCACGACGGCGGCGTGCACGGCCCGGCGCAGTTCCCGCGTTCGTGGTCCGCGCCCCAGATGCACGGCGTTGGTGAGCAGCACCACCCACGCGCCGCTGACCGGATCGAAGGCGACGCTGGTACCGGTGAACCCGGTGTGCCCGGCCGCCGAGCCCGGCCACGGGTCCCGGGTGTGGTCCCAGGTGTCCCCGCGCAGGGTCCAGCCCAGCCCGCGCACGCCGTCCAGACCGGTGGTCTGGCAGCGCAGCGCCTCCTCGCGTATTGCCGCGGAAAGGACCGGACTCTGCGGCGCGAGCCATCCGAGCCGCAGGTAACGGGCCAGGTCAGGGGCGGTCCCGAAGAGACCGGCGTGGCCGGCGAGCCCACCCAGCCCCTCGGCGTTGTCGTCGTGCACCACTCCGACCTTCGGCTCACCACCGACGGGAGGCGCCTCGGTCGCCGCGCAGCGTGCGGACCACTCCGCCGAGGGCCGGTAGCCGGTCTCCGTCAGGCCCAGCGGGTCGAGCACCAGGGCGCGGACCGCCTGGTCCAGCGGCTGTCCGGTGACGGCCGCGACGATCTCGCCGAGCAGGATGAAGCCCAGGTCCGAGTAGCGCACCACCTTCCCCGGCGGGTGCTCCAGCGGCTCCCGCGCAACGGCCGCCAGGCGCTCCGCGGGGGAGCAGGGCAGCAGCCAGAAGTCGCGGTGAGGCGGCAGCCCCGAACTGTGCGACAGGAGTTGACGAACCGTCACCTCGGACTTTCCAGCCCCGGTGAAGCCGGGCAGGTGCCGCTGGACCGGGTCGTCCAGCGCCAGCGCACCCTCGTCGACCAGCCGCAGCACGGCCGGCGTGGTGGCGACGACCTTGGTGAGCGAGGCGAGGTCGTACACGGTGTCCGCCGTGACCGGGTGTCCGCCGTCGCCCGCGGCCGTGCGCCCGTGGGCGAAGACGCGGCCCGGGTCCGCGGCGCTCCTGCCGGTGACCAGGACGGCGCCGGGGACGGTTCCCGCTTCCACGGCGGCGCGGACGAGGTCGACGGGATCAGCGGTGTCCGGGTGATGCGGCGGTACGGATTCGGCAGCACGCATCGCGGTCCTTCCGGCGGCTTTGCAGGGGCTGACAGTCCCAACCCTCGCTGGTAAGTTTCCACCAACATTAAGCGTTCCAACGTTAGCAAATTACGAAGGCGGTGGGCGGGCTTGTCGACCTTCTCCTCAGCTTCCCCTGTGGCGAACTCCTCGGTGGGGCCCGTCCTGCGCACGGCAGTCCCCGAGGACCTCCCGCGGCTGCGAGCCATCGCCCGCGCGGCCCTTGTCCACGACGAGGACGCCGAGGCTGTCATCGACCTGCTGTGGACGGAGGCGGACCTGCATCCCGCGCTCCGTGTCGTCGCGGAGGAGGACGGCGTCCCGGTGGGCTTCGCCCTGGGCTCCGTCCGCGCCGCCACCGACACGGCGCCCCGCTCGGGGCACCTCAACCTCCTCGCGGTGAACCCCGCGTGCCAGGGGCGCGGCCTCGGCCGGGCACTGCTCGTGGACCTGGAGCGGCGGCTCGGCGAGGAGTCCGCGGCGCGACTGGTCATCCGCGGCAACCCGCCGAACTACGCCTGGCCCGGGATCGACATCCGCTACACCCCCGCGATCTGCCTGGCGGAGTCCAGCGGTTACCTCCGCGGCAAGGAGGGCCTGAACATGCGCGTGGACCTGCGGGCCGCGCCACTGGACACCGCGGCGGACGAGAAGCGGCTGGCGGAGGCCGGAGTGACGGTCCGCCGGCTGCGTTCCGAGGACGAACCGGCCTTCCGGCGCTGGATGCTGGACTGGGGCGGCGCCTGGGAGGGCGAGGGCGCGAAATCCCTGACCTACGACACGCCCCGAGGCCACGTGGCGGTCCGGGGCGAGGGCAAAGAGACCCGGTTCGTCGGCTTCGCCTGCTGGGGTGTCAACCGGCTCTCCTGGTTCGGCCCGATGGGGACCGAGCGCTCCGAGCGCGGCTCCGGCGTCGGCACGGTACTGCTGCGACGCTGCCTCGCGGACCAGCGTGCGGAAGGCCTGGACGTCGCCGAGATCGGCTGGACCGCACCGATTCACTTCTACGCCCTGGCCGTCGGCGCCGCACTGGGCCGGGTGTTCTGGACCTACACCAAGGAACTTCCGTGACCGACGTGACCACCGGGCTCGACGCCCTGCTCGCAAGCCGGCGCTCGCCGTTCCAGGGCGAGCGGGTCGGTCTGGTCACCCATCCCGCGGCCGTCACCGGTGACCTGCGCCACAGCGCGTCCGCTTTGCTGGCCGCCGGCACTGACCTGCGGGCGCTGTTCGGACCCGAGCACGGGGTGCAGGGGACGGCCCCAGCCGGCGACTCCGAGCACGATCCCCGCGATCCCGCGACGGGCCTGCCCGTCCACGACACCTACCTCAAGGAGGGACCGGCCCTGACCGAACTGGTCGAGCAGGCCGGGATCGACGTACTGGCGATCGACCTCCAGCACGCGGGCGTGCGCTTCTTCACCTACGAATCCACGCTGTACGACCTCATCGCCGCGGCCTCGGGCACCGGCACCCGCGTCGTGGTGCTGGACCGTCCCAATCCGCTCGGCGGCGTCCACGTCCAGGGGCCGGTGCTGGATCCGGACTTCAGCTCCTTCGTCGGCCGTGCCCCGCTGCCGCTGCGGCACGGCATGACCATGGGCGAGCTGGCACCGCTCTTTGCCGAGCTGCTGAGCGCGCCCGCCCCCGACGTCGTGCCCATGACCGGTGGCGCCGCCCTGCCGTGGAAGGCGAGCGGCCGGCCCTGGGTGCCGCCCTCCCCGAACCTGCCCACCCTGGCCGCGACGCGCTGCTACCCCGGCACCTGCCTGTTCGAGGGCACCAACCTGTCCGTGGGGCGCGGCACCACGACGCCCTTCGAGTTCCTGGGCGCGCCCTGGCTCGACGGTTCGCTCGCGAGCGAACTGCGCGCTCTCGACCTGCCCGGCCTGCTCGTCCGCGGGGCCAGGACGACACCGCTCGCGGACGTGCACCAGGGGATGCCGCTGTGCGGCGTCCAGCTGTATGTCACAGACACCGAGGCCTTCGATCCGCTGGCGACCGCGGTGCACCTGCTCGCCCTGCTCATCGCCGGGTGGCCGGACGAGTTCGCCTTCCAGGACCGGACCTTCGACGTGCTCGCCGGTACCGACCGGCTGCGGCTGGCTCTGCTCGCCGGGACGGAGCCCCGCACGATCTTCGACTCCTGGACCGCCGCTGAGAACTTCGCCACGCGGACCCGCGTGCCCTACCTGCGCTACTCGCGGTCCTGACCTGTACTGCCCCAGGACGCTTCGAGGACAGTTCCACGACGTACCCCACAGCGTCTCCCTTCCGCCGCCGACGATGCCGAGAGGCCGCCTGTTCCGATGGACCACCTTCGTCCTTCCCCCGCGGAGCCCTCCGGGCCGGACGGGCCGTCCTTTCCCGAACGGCGGGCCCGCGCGGCCGCCACGACCGGCGAGGCCGTCTCCCGAACCGACCGGGGCGGTGAGCGGTGACCCGGCACGACCCCGAACTCCTCGCCCTGGCGGACCGGGTGCTGCAGCCCGGGTTCACGGGCACCGAGGCACCCGACTGGATCCGGCGCAGGATCGCCGAGGGCCTGGGCTCCGTCCTGCTCTTCTCCCGCAACATCCGGGACACCGAGCAGGTCGCAGCGCTGACCGGGAGCCTGCGCTCGGAGAACCCGGACGTCCTGGTCGCCGTCGACGAGGAGGGTGGCGACATCACCCGGCTGGAGGCCGCGACGGGCTCCTCCTACCCCGGGAACCTGGCCCTGGGCGTCGTCGACGACACCGGGCTGACCGAGTCGGTGGCCCGCTCTATCGGGGCGGAACTGCGCGCGGCCGGGATCGACCTGGACTACGCGCCCGACGCCGATGTCAACAGCAATCCGCGCAACCCCGTGATCGGGACCCGCTCCTTCGGAGCCGACACCGCACTCGTGTGCCGTCACGTCGAGGCATGGGTGCGCGGCTTGCAGAGCGCGGGCGTGGCCGCCTGCGCCAAGCACTTCCCCGGCCACGGTGACACCGACGTGGACTCGCACCACGGCCTGCCCGTCGTGGACATGAACGCCGCGGACCTCGAGGCCGTCGCCCTGCCGCCGTTCCGGGCGGCGCTGGCGGCGGGCGCCCGCGCGGTGATGACGGCCCACCTGCTCGTCTCCGCCCACGACCCCGAGCGGCCGGCCACGGTCAGCCCGCGCCTGCTGGGCCGGCTGCTGCGGCAGGAGATGGGCTTCGACGGACTGGTGGTCAGCGACGCGGTGGAGATGGCCGGCGTCCGCGCCCGCTACGGCCTGGCCGGTGCCACCGTGCAGGCATTGGCGGCCGGGGTGGACCTCGTCTGCCTCGGCGACAGGTCCGCCGAGGCGGAGGTACTGGACCTGCGCGACGCGATCGCGGACGCCGTGGCCCAGGGCGTGCTGCCGAAGGCACGCCTGACCCAGGCGGCGGATCAGGTCGAGCGCTTCGGCGCCTGGGTCCGGGACCTGCGCTCCGCGGCGCCCGAGACGACCGCGGACCGGCCGCTGGCTCTAGACGCCGCCCGACGTGCGCTCCGGGTGACCGAGCGGACGGCCGGGACGCTGCCGCTGCGGGGGCCGGTCCATCTGGTGGAGTTCGGGGTCCCGGGGACGGTGGCCATCGGCGAGGGAGTGCCCTGGGGGCTCGGCCCCGCGCTGGCCGCCCTGCTGCCCGGTACGACCCGCACGACGCTGGTTCCGGACACGCCGCACGACCACCGCACCGAGGACGACGTCCTCGAGGCGGCTCGCAACCGGGCGCTGGTCCTCGTGGTCCGCGACGCACACCGGCGTCCGCACGTGTCGGCCTGGGCCTCCAGCCTGCTGGCCCGCCGTCCGGACGCAGTGCTCGTCGAACTCGGCCTCCCGCAGGGCGGGTTCGACGCCGCCGCCCGGATCGACACGCACGGTGCCTCCCGGGTGTGCGGCCTCGCAGCGGCGGAGTCCCTGCTGAGCGCCGGCGGTGTGGCGTGAGCCTGCGGCCATCCGCCCGCGGCCGGTCCGCCCGCTGATCGGGGAACCGGGTGCCGAACCCGGTTCCCCGACTGCGTGAGCGCGTTCGTCCGTCCGGGACCCTCCGGAGGGTCGGTCCTCAGCGGGCGGCGAGCTTGCGGAGGAACTTGTGGGCGCGGCCGCGGCGCAGGAGTCGGCCGAAATCGCGCTCGCCGGGCTGGGCGTAAAGGACGAAGTCGGGGTGGGCGCGGACGCCGGGAGCGGCGACGGGAGCCGCGGCGGCGTCGCGGATCGCGGTGAGGTGGGCGGGGGGCAACTCCAGCGCCCGCTCCCGGGGTTGGTAGTCCGCGCCGATGGGGTAGTCGCGGCCCGGGCGGCGGGTCATCTCGATGTGGCAGCCCAGGACGTGGGTGACCGGGCGGGTCGCGGCGAAGGACACCAGGCGTTCCATGGTGGCGAGGACGGCGGCCGCGTTGAAGGCGAACAGGCGGCCGGGCAGCACCGTGTCGCCGGTGAGCAGCGTGCCGGTCCACGGGTCGTGGAAGGTGACGGCCGCCTCGTGGTGGCCGGGGGAGTGCAGGACCTCCAGCACCCCTGGCGGAGCGTTGCCCGCTGAAGGGCGCGGGAAGCTGGCCGACGCGATCCGGCAGATCTTCGATGAGTCGGGCGGCACGTATGGTTCCCCGAAGGTCTGGATCACGCTCGTGCGCCAGGGCTGGAGGGTGTCGGTGAACACCGTCGCCAAGCTCATGGCCGAACTCGGCCTGGCCGGACGCAAGATTCGAAGGCGCCGGGGGCTGACCAGGCCGGGCAACTGGCCCGCGTTTGCGGACTTTGTGGGCCGCGACTTCAGCGCCCCCGCTCCCGACCAGGTGTGGGCCGGGGATATGACGGAGATCGTCACCAGCGAGGGCAGGCTGTACCTGGCCACCGTGATCGATCTGTTCTCGCGCCGCCTGCTCGGCTACGCGATGGGCGAGCGCCACGACGCGGAGCTGGTCGTCGCTTCCCTGCATATGGCCGCGGCCACCTGCGGCGGCGACGTCGATCTTCCACTCGGACAGTGAGTATGTGAAGTACCGGCGTTTCAGGCGGCCTCGCTGACGGCATTGTCGAAACACGAGCCGACACGGCCCACGGACTGGGTCACGCCGAGCCTGCGGCAGGCCGTTCAACAGTGTGCTCAAGGTCGAGTATGTCCACCGGCGCACCTTCACCACCCGCACCGAGGCGCGGCTGAAGATCGCCCCCTGGATCACCGGCTTCTACAACACCCGTCGGCTACACAGCGTGTGCGGATACCGGAGCCCGATCGACTACGAACAAAGACCATCAGGCCGACCCCACCGTGGAGGTGGCCGCTTGAAAGATCTCCACGGCGCGAGGGGATTGACAGTGGCGCGCTCCACCTGGACCGCAGGGACCACGCCTGCTCCGCGGTGTGTGGGTCGACGGCGGACGGGATGGGAGCTGGGGTGAGTGATGGGTGAGGTCGAAGGAGCTCTCTTGAAAAGCACCTGCGGTGATACGCGTTGGCGCAGTTCACGCGGTCTGTTCGCGTGAGGCGATGGTGACGTCCATGCCGAGGGCTGCGAGTTGGGCGATCAGGCGTCGGGTCTGGCGTTCCTTGCCGAGGCGGTTGGTGAAGTGATCGGGGCCGAGATCGCGGTAGGGCACGAGGTCGTGGAGGATGTGCCAGGCGGCGACGAGGATGGAGTGTCCGACGGCGAGGGTCGCGCGCTTGGCGCCTCGGTGCGGGACCAGCCGTCGAAATTGCGCGCCCAGGTAGGTCGTCTTGCTGTGGGCGGCGCTGGCGCCGGCCATGAACAGGGCGGTCTTGAGCCAGGTGTCACCGTGGCGGGTGCGTCCGGACAGCCGTTTGCCGGCTGATTCCTTGTTGCCCGGACACACTCCGGCCCAGGAGGCAAGGTGTCCGGCGGTAGCGAAACGGCTCATGTCGACACCGATCTCGGCGATCAGGACCTGGGCGAGGGTCAGGCTGATCCCGGGAATGGTGATCAGCAGGTCGACCTGCCGCCGCAGGGGCTGCAGCTGGCGGTTGATCTCCTCACTCAGGCGGGAGATCCGGTTGTCGGCCTCGTCAATGGCCTGCAGCATCGAAGCGATCATGAACGCGTGGTGCTCATTGAAGCCACCGGTCAGGGCGCGGGTCAGCAAGGGGATCTTGCCCTGCAGGCTGCCCAGGGCGAGGGACGCCAGCACCTGCGGGTCCCGTTCGCCTGCCACCAAGGCATCCAGCATGGCCCGCGCCGAGCGGCCGGTGATGTCGGTGACGACCGAGGACAGTTTGATCCCGGTGTCCTCCAGGAACATCGCGAGGCGGTTCACGTCACGGGCCCGGTCCCGGACAGTCTCGGTGCGATACCGGGTTAGGTCTCGCAGCTGACGGATGTCACGCGGAGGCACGAAGCTGGGCCGCACCAGGCCGTGTTCGACCAGCTTGCAGATCCACTGGCAGTCCTTCACGTCGGTCTTGCGGCCGGGAACGGTCTTGATGTGTTGGGCGTTGAGCAGCCACGGCTCGATCCCCTCGGTGGCCTCAAGAAGGTAGAACAGCGGCTTCCAATACGACGCCGTCGCCTCCATGCCGATCCGGGCGATCCTGTTCTCCACCAGCCAGTCCCGCAACTCCAACAGGCCGTCGTTCATCGTGGAGAACGTACGGACCTCATAATGGGCGCGCTTGCCGGTGCCCGGGACCCGGATGCACACCTTGACATCCGCCTTGCCCAAGTCGGCGCCCCCGCACCGCTCCTCGACCACATCCATGTCCCGTCCCGCCCTTCCTCGCGTGCACCAGTAGCGGTGCCCGCCCATCAGGGACCACAGGATTCAAAGAAGCTCTCTTGCGTGCTCGCGGCAACACCACTGGACTCCTGCGCTCGGCCCCCGCGTCCGACTACCAAACGGGCTCAATGTTCGGCACCAAGCTCTAACGACGTCCTCCGGACGGGCACCAGCCCCGATTTTCCCGGCCATGGGGCGGGACCGACAGGGCCCGGGATGACTACCAAGGAAAGCCGGTCTTCCAGAGCACCATACCGCTGAACCATCTCAGTGGACCGCTGCTCTCCATTGCCGGCACTGACGACGCCCTGTGGGCTTCCCCGACCTTCGCCAAGCAGATCGCCGCCCAACTGAACAACAACCACGACCGTTACTCTCACCAGTCCCTCATCTACCCAGGAGCGGGGCATCAGGTGGGGACCTTTCCCTACCTTGCGATGGGCATCACAGCGCCCAATCCCCGCACCGGCCGGACCGGGAGTGTCTAATCAACGGCGGATCTGATGATCAAGGAGACGCGTCTGATGACGGAGACCGCCGTGGAGAACGAGCAGGCCGAGAAGGTGGTTCAGGCACCGTCGAGTGCGGTGTCGGACGAGCAGCTCGTTGCGATGCTGGTTGACCGTGCCCGGAACGAGGGGCTGCAGCTGACTGGCGAGGGTGGGCTGTTGCAGCTGCTGACCAAGCGGGTGCTGGAGTCCGCCCTGGAAGGCGAGATCACCGACCACGTCGGCTATGAGAAGCACGACCCGGCCGGGAAGAACAACGGCAACAGCCGCAACGGCACCCGGGCGAAGACCGTGCTGACCGACATCGGCCCGGTGGAGGTGAGGGTGCCCCGCGACACCGCCGGCAGCTTCGAGCCGCAGATCGTCAAGAAGCGGCAGCGCCGCCTGACCGGTGTCGACGAGATGGTGCTCTCCTTGTCCGCGAAGGGTCTCACCCACGGGGAGATATCGGCTCATCTCGCCGAGATCTACGGGGCGGAGGTGTCCAAGCAGACCATCTCCACCATCACCGACAAGGTGATGGACGGCATGGCCGAATGGCAAAACCGGCCGCTCGATCGCGTCTACCCGGTCCTGTTCGTGGACGCTATCAACGTCAAGATCAGGGACGGGCAGGTCGCGAATCGTCCGATATACGTGGTGATGGCCGTGACCGTGGACGGCACCCGCGACATCCTCGGCATCTGGGCCGGCGACGGCGGCGAGGGCGCGAAGTACTGGCTGCACGTGTTCACCGAGCTGAAGAACCGCGGCCTGGACGACGTGCTGATGCTGGTCTGCGACGGACTCAAGGGCCTCCCCGAGGCCGTGGAAACCGTCTGGCCTCGCACGATTGTCCAAACGTGCGTGGTTCACCTGCTGCGCAACTCGTTCCGTTACGCCGCCCGCCAGGACTGGGACAAGGTCGCCAAGGCCCTCAAGCCCGTCTACACCGCACCCAGCGAGGACGCGGCCACGGAGCGGTTCCTGGAGTTCCAGGAGTCCTGGGGCCAGAAGTATCCAGCGATCGTGAAGCTGTGGTCGGACGCCTGGGCCGAGTTCGTGCCCTTCCTCTCCTTCGACGTCGAGATACGCAAGGTCATCTGCAGCACGAACGCGATCGAGAGCGTCAACGCCCGCATACGCAAGGCCGTCCGCGCCCGCGGACACTTCCCCAACGAGGCCGCCGCCCTCAAGTGCATCTACATGGCGCTGATGAGCCTGGACCCGACCGGGAAGGGCCGCAAGCGGTGGACCATGCGCTGGAAGGCACCCCTGAACGCGTTCCAGATCGCCTTCGAGGGCCGCCTGACCCCGAGCAACAACTGACACCTCAACAACCAAGATCAGCCGTTAATTTGACACACCCGCCGGACCCTCAATCTCGGCGGGAGCGGCGCCGCCGACGCCGCCGCACAGGAGCGGGGTTGGCCCAGAGTTCTCTCGTTCCTCGCCGACGCCCAACATTGATGTAAATTCCGTGCGTCGTACGGATCTCGAGTTTCGCCGTTTTCGCAGGGTCACTCTGGCGGTTGTAGCTGCTGGTGTTTGGGTCCTGTGGTCTTGGCGGCGGCCATAGGGTGAGGCTGTGGATGAGCTTGTAGAACAGGTACGGCAACTGGACCAGCAGGGTCGGTCAGCGAAGGCGATCGCCAGAACACTGGGGGTGGGCGTCAAGGATGTCGTCGGGGTGCTCAACGGCGCTGTGCAGGTCTCGGTGTCGGGCCGCGGCGAGCCGCGTTGCTGGGTGAACGCCGGCTGGAGCCGCAGTGTGGATCTTGAGGGTGCGCCGCAGTGGACAAGCCTTGACCCGGGGGCTTCCGACGCCGAGGAGGTACGCGGCCTTGTCGCCGTGCTCGTCGCCGCGGACAGCGCGCGCTCCGCGAAGGCCCAGGTTGCCGGTTTCCTGCTGGATGTGTGGTGCCTGGGGGCGAAGAATGCGCTGCCTCCGGAGCCGATGACTCCGAGCCAGCTGGCTGTGCACCGGCACGCCTACTTCAGTGCCTTCGAGGGGCATGTGCAGGTTCCCGCCGAGCTTGTCCGTGCCCTGGTGTTCGGCGCCGCCGACTACGCCCGCGAGCTCGGGTTCGCTCCCGAGGCGGACTTCGATGCCGCTGCCGTTGTGCTCGGTGAGCCAACCGGCCCCAGTCCGATCCGCTTCGGTCGTGATGGCAAGCCGTTCTACGTCAATGGCCCCTACGACGATCCCGAGGCGATTATGCGGACCTTGCGACAAGCCGTCGGCGACGACGGCTTCCACTACACCCTCGCCTTCCCCGAGTAGCCGCGGCGGCGTCGGCTGTTCCAGGCGTACCGGTAACCGTCCGGGGTGCGTGAGCCGGCAGACGGTCACCCCGGCGGGTGACGGGCCGGCTGGTTCGGGCTGTCCGCAGGCCGGACGGCGGCAGCATCAGCGGTGCGGCGACCACGCCGGGGAGGGGATCCGCCGATGCTTCCGAATCCGCCGGTACCGGCGTCCTTGCTGGCCGTGTTGGAGACGCTGCGTGTGTTCACCGCGCAGAGCTTCGAGACCTTCACCGCGATGGTGACCGGGTTGGTCGCGCAGACCGGGGCCAGCACGGTGACCGGGATGCTGACGGGGGCGGGTCTGGCCCGCGCCTGGCCGCACGACCGGGCCCACTCCTTCTTCTCCCGGGCGAGCTGGAACGTCGAGATCCTGGGGATCGCGCTGGCGCACCTGATCGTAAGGACGTTGCTGCCACACGGCGCGGCGGTGACGGTCGCGGTGGACGACACGCTGTTCAAGCGGCGCGGGAAGAAGGTGTTCGGCGCCGCGTGGCAGCACGACGGCGCGGCGGCCGGTGTCAAGCCGGTCGGGTGGGGGACGTGCTTCGTGGTGATCGGGATCGTCGTGGAGCTGCCGTTCCTCACCCGGCCGGTGTGCCTGCCGGTGGCAGCCAGGCTGTGGCGGCCGAAGACCGGGCCGTCGAAGGTCGAACTCGCTGCGTCGATGGTCCGGTTGCTGGCCGTGTGCCTGGACCGGCGACTACATGTCGTGGCTGACGCCGCGTATCACGGCAAAGCCTTGCGCCACCTGCCCGAGGCGATCACCCTCACCACCCGGCTGCCGGCCAACGCCGTGCTGTTCGACCTCGCGCCACCGCCGACCGGCAGACGCGGCCGCCCCCGCCTCAAAGGCGCCCGGCTGGGCACGCCCGCCGACCTCTCGGCGACCGCGACATTCACGCCCGCGCGGGTCAAACGCTATGGCCGCACCGACCAGGTGCGGATCGCCGAGGTCCGCTGCCTGTGGTACGGCTCCTTCCACACCCAGACTGTCCGGGTGATCCTGATTCGCGACGACGGCACCGACACCGGCTACGACCTGGCCCTGGTCACCACCGACCCCGACACCCCGGCCACGGCGCTGATCACCAGATATGCCTGGCGGTGGTCCATCGAGATCACCTTCGCCGAAGCCCGCGCCCTACTCGGCGTCGGACAGGCCCGCAGCCGCACCGAGAACGCGGTCCGCCGCACCGTCCCCTTCGGCCTGTACTGCTACTCGATCACCGTCGTCTGGTACGCACTGCACGGCCACCACCCGAACGACGCCGCCGACCGCCGCGAGCAAGCCCCCTGGTACACCACCAAGACCGACCCAGCCTTCGTCGACATGCTCGCCAAGCTCCGCCGCGTGATCATCGCCACCCGATTTCTTCCCGCTGCCGCAGGCCAGCCGACCGACGCCGAAATTCGGACCGTCCAGGAAGCCTGGGCCCAAGCAGGACTCACCCACGCAGCGTGATCACATCAGGCCCGCCAAAACCGCGAAACTCAAGGCTACACGATGATGACCGAACAGGCGGGCCCGCGCGAACTCGTCGACCATGTGGTGCGGGCCGAGGAGGCGGGGTTCGACTTCTCCGTGACCTCGGACCACTACTTCCCGTGGCTGCGGGCCCAGGGGCACGCGCCGTACGCGTGGAGCGTGCTGGGCGCCGCCGCGCAGGCCACCTCGCGCATCCCACTGATGACCTACGTGACCTGCCCGACGTTCCGCTACCACCCGGCGGTGGTGGCCCAGAAGGCGGCGACGGTGCAACTGCTGTCGCAGGGCAGGTTCCGGCTGGGTCTCGGCGCCGGCGAGAATCTCAACGAGCATGTGGTGGGCGAGGGTTGGCCGTCCGTCGAGGTGCGGCACGAGATGCTGGAAGAGGCGGTCGGCATCATCCGCGAGCTGTTCGGCGGAGGCCATGTCAGTCGCCGGGGCACGTACTTCGGCGTGGACTCGGCGCGGCTTTGGGACCTGCCGGACGAGCCGCCGCCGATCGGCATCGCCGTCTCCGGGGAGCGGTCCTGCGCCCTGGCCGGCCATCTCGCCGACCTCGTCATCGCCGTCGAGCCGAAACGGGAACTGCTCACGGCATTCGACCGGCACGGCGGCGAGGGCAAACCCCGGGTGGGGCAGCTGCCGGTCTGCTACGACCGGGACCGGGAGGCCGCCGTCCGCCGCGCACACGAGCAGTTCCGCTGGTTCGGCGGTGGATGGAAGGTCAACTCCGAGCTGCCGCATCCGGATTCGTTCGACTCTGCCACCCGGTTCGTCAGGCCCGAGGACGTGGCCTCCTCGATCCCGTGCGGCGACGATCCCGCCGACTTCGTCGAGGCCGTACGGCCCTACGCCGAGGCTGGGTTCACAGAGATCGCGCTGGTGCAGGTGGGCGGCGACACCCAGCCCGAGTTCATCCGGTGGTCGGCGAAGGATCTGCTGCCGGCCCTGCGGGAGGCACTGCACTGACCCCAACGCGGGCGCTCCGACAGGGCGTTGACGTGATGTGGCCATAATGACCCGGTGATCGCCTCCCCACATCCGGCCGCCCCTCCGTCCGAGCAGCGCGTGCCCGTCGCCATCATCGGTGCGGGCCCGGCCGGGCTGACCCTGGCCAACGTCCTGAGAGACACCTCGGTGGACTGCGTCGTCCTGGAGTCCGAGAGCCGGGAGTTCATCGAACGGCGGCCCCGGGCGGGGTTCATCGAGGAGTGGGCGGTGCGGGCGCTGGAGCGGCACGGCTTGGCCGGGGGGCTGCTGGAGCGGGCCCAGAGGCACACCGAGTGCGAGTTCCGCCTCGGCGGCCGCGGCACCGGTTCCGTTACACGGAGATATCCGGGCATCACCACTTCGTCTATCCGCAACCGCTGCTCGTCACCGACCTGGTGCGGGAGTACGCGGACACCAAGGGCGGCGACATCCGGTTCGGAGTGCTGGATGTCGAGCTGCACGACATCGACACCGAGCACCCGTCGGTGTCGTACACCGATCCCGGCTCGGGCGAACGGCGGCGGATCGTCTGCGACGTGATCGCAGGGTGCGACGGCGCCCGCGGCGTGACCCGGGCCTCGCTGCCGCCGCAGCGCGCGCACGTCGCGCGGCTCGACTACGGGGTCGGCTGGCTCGCCCTCCTCGCCGAGTCGCCGCCTTCGTCGGACTGCGTCGTCTTCGGGGTCCATCCCCACGGGTTCGCGGCGCACATGGCCCGCAGCCCGCAGGTCACCCGCTACTACCTCCAGTGCCCGCCCGGCGACGACCCGCAGAACTGGCCGCACGAGCGTGTCTGGTCCGAGCTGCACGAACGGCTGTCCGTCTCGGACGGGGCGCCGCTGACCGAGGGGCGCCTGATCGAGAAGCGTGTCCTGGACATGCGCAACTACGTGGTCCAGCCCATGGTGCACGGACGGCTGTTCCTGGCCGGTGACGCCGCCCATCTCGTCGCCCCGATCGCCGCGAAGGGCATGAACCTCGCCCTGTACGACGCCCTGGTGCTCGTGGACGCGCTGATCACGTACTACCGCTCGGGCGACGCGGCCGGCCTGCGGGGCTATTCGGCCGCCTGCCTGCGCCGTGTGTGGGAGTACCAGGAGTTCTCCCAGTGGTTCGCCGAGTTGCTGCACGGACCGTCCTCGGGCGATCCGTTCCGCGCGGGCAACGCCACCGCCCGGCTGCGGCGGCTGTTCGACTCCCCGGTCGCGGCGGCCGCGTTCGCCGAGTCGTACATCGGCTCGGGCGGAGACAGTAACCGAGGGTAACTTACTGACGAGTAGACCACGGCGATGTTTTCGCACGTGTGAGCGGTGCAAGGGTAGTTGAAGAAAATCCCGTCGGTGGAAATCCCCTTTCTTTGAACACCCACCGTCACGCCCGCCGTACATCCCTGAAACGGGACAGTCCGGGGCGCAGCGAGGGATGACGATGGACCATGACCAGGTCTCCGCACGGGAGTTGATCGCAGGAAGATACCGGGCGCTCGAGGTCGCCCACGAGGAGGAGGGCCGGGCCGTCCGGCTCGGTGAGGACCTGGAGTTCGGGCGCCCCGTCACGCTCACCGCGTCCCGGCTCACGGCGCTGCGGCCCGAGGTCACTCCGCGCCGCACGGTCGCCCGGATCCTGCGTGAGTCGGAGGCCATGGAAGTGCTGTGCCCCGGCCGGGTCGCCACCGTCCTCGACGTCGTCGACGACAACGGTGTCCTGTGGACTGTGGCGGAGCGGATCCCGGGCACACCCCTCGGGGTGCTCCTGGCCCGCGGCCCGCTGAACTATGTGCGGGCCGCCCGCATCGGCCTCGGCATCCTCGATGTGCTGGAGGCCGCCCACCGCCGGGGGGTGACGCACGGCGACCTGAGCCCCGGGCAGGTGTTCGTCCAGGAGGGCGGAGGAGTCGTGGTGACGGGATTCGGGCTGATCGGCACGTCCGTCACCCAGCGGGTCACCGCGCCGACGTACGCCTCCCCCGAACAGGCGCGTGGTTCGAGCGCGGGCCCGGCGGCGGACCAGTGGGCACTGGGGGCGCTGCTGTACGCGATGGTGGAGGGACGTCCGCCGTTCAAGGACCGGGGCCCGGTCGAGGCGACGATGCGCGCCGTGGACCGGCTGCCACTGCGCGCCCCCACGAACGCCGGCCCGCTCGCCCCGGCCGTCACGGGGCTGCTGCGGCGCGACGCCCTGGAACGGGTGCCGGAGCCTGTGGTGCGCGCATCGCTGACGCGCATCGTGAACGACGACTTCGACGCGACCGCTGCGGAGACGCTGATGCCGCGCTTCCAGGGCGCGTGGCAGTTCGCCCACCGGGCCGGGCGGGCGTGGGGCACGCCGGTGGTGCGCCGGTCGGTGCTGGCGGGCGCGGGCCTCATGGTCGTCGCCTCGTCGGTCGCCGTCCTCGTCGCGGCGGGCCAATCGGACGGCGGCCGTACGTCCGCGTCCGGTACCCAGCCGTCCCGCTCCGGCGCGCCCTCCGCCTCGGCCGACCGCACCGGTCGCAACACGCCTCCGCCCGCGACGGCTCCGGCTCCCTCCTCCGGCACCACCCGGGACCCGAACGCCGGCTTCACCCCCTACGCCGCGCCCGAGGGCTTCTCCATCCTCCTGCCGCAGGGATGGCAGCGCGTCAACACGCAGAGCGCCGCCGAGGGCACCTACCGCGCGACGTTCGGGACGAGCGGGGACCCGCGCACGCTGACGGTCACCTCCGGCGTGCGACTCGGTCCGGACCCGGTCGCGATCTGGGAGGCCCTGGAGCCGTCCCTCAAGGACACCTACACCGGCTACACACGGGTGGGCGACATCAGACCCGTCACCTACCAGGGCCGCAAGGGCGCCGACATGGAGTGGCTGTCCACGGTGGACGGCGTCCGGGTGCACACCTTCGGCCGGGGCTTTCTGACCGGCGACGACCGGGGCTACTCGCTGCGCTGGACGACCCCGGTCGCCGACGCAGGGAACGCGGAGAACCAGCGGGCGCTCGACGTGTTCCTGCGGACCTTCCGCCCCATGCCGTCCTGACGGCGCGCCAGATCACCGGAAGAGGGGCATCCGCAGCCCGGTCCGCGCCCCCGTGCGGACCGGACCGCGGATGGGGTGACGGCCTGATTCAGGCCACCACCGGACGCCGGCGGCTCACCGGCGGCTCTAGGACACGCGACGGTCCGTCGTGCGTTGCGCCAGCCACAACCCCACCGCCTCCGCGATCGGCTGTCCGGTCTGCAGTTCCACGAAGCCGAACTGCCCGCCCTGGTTGCACTCCAGGAACCACCACAGCCCGTCCTCGTCCTCCGCGAAGTCGAAGGCGGCGTAGGCGAGTCCCGCCAGCGCCAGATACGCGTGGACGGACTTCACGATGCGGTCGGGCACCACCGTGCTCTCCCAGGTGTAGCCGGTGTCGCCGTACCGGCCGTCGACCTGCCCGGGCGCGGTCCTCTTGCGGGCACCGAAGAGACGGGGGCCGACGCAGGTCAGGCGGATGTCGGCGCGCTTGGGGATGTAGCGCTGCAGCAGGGCGGGACCGGCCGCGACGGCGGAGAAGTCGGCGTCGGGTCCGATGCGCGTGGTGGGCAGCGCCAGCGCCGGGTCCTCGGGCGGCGGTCCCGAGGCCGCCTTCACGACGACGTCCCGGTACTCCTCGGCGAACTGCTTGGCCACGCGCGGCGCGGTCGTGATCACGGTCGGCGGGACGGCGAAGTCGCTGAGGTGGGCGATCCGCAGCTGCCACGGTTTGTGGCGGGCCTGCTCGGCGTTGCGCGGGTGGTTCATCCACCGCGTCGAGGCCGAGTACAGCATGCCGTACAGCGCCTGACGGGTCTCCGCCGTCAGCCACGCCGAGGACCGGGCGGCGTGCGCGGCCGGTTCACCGGGCCGGCGCACCCACACCGAACGCAGGCCCGCCATGCTCAGGACGTGCCCGTTGACCGAGAGGTGGCCGTCGAAGTCGCCGTGGGCGTAGTCGGCGGACAGCACCACCTTGCCGGGCACGTCGGCCGGGTCCAGGCGCACCACGGGAACACCCCGCTCGTCCAGCACGGCCACCACCATGTCGGCGGTCACGTCCTCCTCGGACGTAAGGATGAGGACCGTCATGCGCGTACGGGCCGTCAGTCGTCGAAGTGCGTCTGGGAGCCGGCGGTGGACGTCGTCGTGCCGGCCGCCAGCAGCAGCGCGCGGTCGCTCACGGCGGGACGGCCGTCGGGGAGCACGTTCAACTGCCGGGAGGAGTCGAAACGGTACGGCGTCACCACAGCCGGAAGCCCTCTGGGCCGGGCATAGTTGAGAGTGAACGGTCGCACGGGAAACCTCCGCGTTCTTGAGGCGGCTCTTCCCAACCCCTTACGCATTCCTCGCGTAAGGAATTCATCACTTTCCGCCACATCAGGGTGAAGGTCGTCACATCGGCGGCGGACAACCGGCCGGTGCGGCAGGGCGTCCCACAAGCCGGATGCACGTTGTCAGTGCCCTCGGCAACAATGCGGGTAGAGATCATCTTGTCCCCGGACAAGACACCGTCCGCCCGTGCCCCGAAAGGCTGACCGACCATGACGCGCCCTCGGCTCAGTTCCCGTGCTGCCGAAGTGCTGCGCCTGATCACCGACGAGCGCGCCCCGGTCTTCCTCACGGTGCAGGGCAACGGGCGTCGGCGCTGGGGCTGTTGGCGGTCCGGGAGCCGTCCTGTGGCGCTGCCCACCGACGAGTGCGACGCGCTGTACGCCGCCGGACGGATCGTGCTCGGCGACCCGGTCGTCGACCGGGCCAAGACCATGTACCGGGTGCGGGCCGCCGCGCGGGGAGCGTCCCGCTCGGCACGCTCCGCGCTGACGGCCTAAGAGCTATCACGTAATGCGGGTCGGGGCGTGTCTCACTTCTGGGAGTGCTTCGTTTACCGGATGTCGATCTTGAGGTTGTGGAGTGCGGCGACGCCGGCGACGGCGTGGTTGATCGCGTTGCCGCGGCGTCTGCATTGGCGGAGGATCTGGTGGTCTTTGAGTCGGGCGATGGTGTGTTCGGCGACGGCCCGCCGTTTGCGGAACCGGCGGTAGGCGCGGTCTTTGATGATGCGACCGTCGACCCCGCGGCGTGGTGTGCGGATGCGGTCGCATCCGCGGTAGCCGCCGTCACCGGACAGGCGGGGATGATCAGGGAGTGTTTTCTGGAGGGTTTCGCGGAAGACGACCACATCGTTGCGGTTGCCCGGCCAGGCGTCTTTGACGGCGACGACGCGGCGGTCGCGGGCTCTGCAGACGATCTGCACGTTGACGCTGCGCCGGTAGTTCTTGCTCTTCGCTGTGCGTTGCTGGTCGTGGACGGGGATGAGTGTGCCGTCGACCACCCACAATTCCCGCCGGTCGGTGGGCGGTGGCCCGAGGAGTTCGGCGAGCGGTGCGGCCAGCCGAGAAATGACCCGGTGGGCGGCCGCGTGGGAGATGCCGAAGAGGGAGCCGATCGGACGAGGTGCAGTGGGCAAGACGCAGGCGCATGACGGCCATCGCAGAGACCGAAGTCCTCTTGTGAGACGGGGCGTTGTCAGTGGGCTCTTGTAGCTTTGGTGTTGGTTGCCGCACTGGTCAAACTGCGGGCAGGTGACGTCGTCGTTGGGCGTGAGTCAAAGAAGGAGGTGGAGCATTGGTGAGCACAGCATTGGGCAAGCCCGTGTCCGCCTCCGGCGGTGCGCCTCCTGCCCGCCGGTTCCGGGGCAAGAACAAGGGGAAGCGCTGGACGCGGGATAAGGACACCGAGCTTGCGGTGATCCGCCTCCCGCTGGATGTCCACGAGCCTGATACCCGGCACCGGACCGAGGACCTGTTCTCGGCGATGTGGTCGATCAAGCGGGCCTTGCAGCGTGATGCGCGGGACGCGGTCGATGCGTACTGGGCCGGTGATGTCCGCCGCGAAGTGGACGCGAAAGCGTGGCGGCTGGAACTCGGTCTGTCCCGGGAAGGGATGGAACGCCGCGCCTACCGGCACATGGAACACTCGAAACACCTTGCCCATCACGTCACCAAAGCTTTGGTGATGCACCAGGCGGATGAGGTGTTCGAGACGTCGGTGAGCCGGCATTTGTTCCCGGATGCCTCCGGCCGCAGGCACGGCCGGCCCCGCGTGGGCCGGTGGTGGGACTACACCCGCATCCCCGGCCGCGCCCGCTCCCACACCACCTCGCGGACATGGGAAACCTTCCGGCTCCACGGCACCCTCGCCGGGCACCTGGACACCTACCGCCATCGCAGCCTCGACCGCACGTTCCTCACCCCGGAGCAGGTCGCCGCGCTCCCTGCAGGGATCGGGGTGCTCGAGCAGCCGCGGCACCTGCCCAAGCCTGCGCGCCCTTCGGGACGCGTTCAGACGGGCGAGGTGACGGCGAAGAACACGCCGAAGACGCGGGCCGCCACGTGGTGGGATCACACCGGACCTTTGGCCGTCGTGTTCACCGGCGGAGCGGATTCCCGCCGCGGCGACCTGGTCCTGCCCGTCCGCCTGCCGTCGGGTTCGGGCCGCTGGCCGCGTCTGCTGCACTTCCTGACCAACCCCGACACCTGGCACAAGATCGACCTCGTGCGCCGCCGCGACACCTCGGCGCCGGGCGGATGGGCGTACCAAGCCCACCTGACGGTCCTGACCGGCGGCTACGCATCCCCCACCACAAAGGCCCGGCGCGCAGGGGCGGCCGCACTCGAGCGGGTCGGCGGCATCGACGGCAACGTCTCCAACCTCTCCATCGTCTCCTTCCCGAACACCTTCGACCCCGCCGACGGTGGCGTGGAGGCAACCCGGATAGAGCCGTCCGATGAGGAACTCGCCGCACTGGCGAAAGCCCGCCGCAAAGACCGCGGCCGCAAGCGCGCCCTCGACCGCTCCCGCCGAGCCTCCAACCCCGCCCAGTACCAGCCGTCGAAACGGCAGCAGGACCGGGCCGAACGCCGCCAGGCCGCACGCCTGCCCGCCCGGGCCGTCGAAACGCCCTGCGGGGCAAGGGCAGCGAACAAGGCTGGAGTGCCCAAGCACGCGTACCGCCGCGACAGCCTGTCAGCCGGCTACCGGCTCAACCGGGCCCGGCTCGCCGAAGCCGCCGCCACCGCCGCGGCGGCCAAAGACCACCGCGCCCGCCGCATCGCCACAGCCATCACCACTCACCACGGCGCCAACCTGATCGTCGAGGACTGCGACATCCGCACCTGGTACCGCCGGTGGGGCAAAGCCCTGCAGGCCACCACACCCGGCCGGCTCATAGCTGCCATCGGCCGGGAGTGTGAGAAGACCGGCGGGCGGATGCTCCGAGGCTCCACCTTCACCACCAAACTCTCCCAGGCCTGCTTCTGCGGCGAACGCGTTCCCAAAACCCTCGCCGACCGCATCCACACCTGCCCCACGTGCGGGCTCGTCGGCGACAGGGACAAAATCTCCGCCGCGCTCTGCGCCCACGTCCACCTCGCTGATCCGGACGACCCAAGCACCGCACGCCTGGACATAGTCCAGGCGCACCACACACAGATCATGTTCCATGAAGGGCTGCAAGAAGCCCTGTCGAGTCAACCGCAGCGCGGTGACCGCCCCACCCGGGGCCGCACCCACGCGGCAGCCCACAAGCCGGAAGTTTCCGGCCGCGGGCCTCTGCTCGACAAAACACCACCACCCGGTACCGCACTTACCCCGAATGAGACCCGACCCGCGAACGAGCGGCACAAGGCCCACGTCGGAACAGCCGGCTGCACGGAGCTGACACGCCACCCAGGCGCGCCAGCTCCGTACAGACATCGGGTGGACATCACCTCATTACGTGATGACTCTTAGCGGGCTGACTGTCTGACGGCTCCGGCATGCTGACGGTCCGTCCGGCCGGGACGGACCGCCGCGCGGTCGCCTTCCCGGTGCCTACCAGCGGCCCTCGACCTGCTCCTTGATCCGCCGGTCGTACAGCTCCCGGACGGCGTCGAGCGTCTCCTGCGGGAGCGACGGCATCTTGGCGACCGCCGCGTTGGCGCGAGCCTGGTCCGCGGACCGGGCACCGGGGATCACCGTGGTCACCCCGGGCTGCTGGACGATCCAGGCGAGCGCCAGCTGGGCCGGGGTGAAGCCCTCAGGGGCGAGCGCCGCGAACTCGGCCGCCGCCTCCACACCCGTCCCGAAGTCGACGCCGGAGAACGTCTCGCCCTGGTCGAAGGCCTCGCCGTGCCGGTTGTAGGAGCGGTGGTCGTTGGCGGCGAAGACCGTGTCCTTCGTGTACTTGCCCGACAGCAGGCCGGAGGCCAGCGGCACCCGCGCGATGATGCCCACGCCGGCCTCCTGTGCGGCCGGGAGGACCTTGCGCAACGGCTTCATCCGGAACGGGTTGAGGATGATCTGCACGCTCGCCACGTTCGGGCGGGCGATCGCGGTCAGCGCCTCGTCACAGGTCTCCACACTCACGCCGTAGGCGGCGATCCGGCCCTCCTCGACCAGTGTGTCGAGGGCGTCGTACACCTCGTCGGAGGAGTAGACGGGCGTCGGCGGGCAGTGCAGCTGGACCAGGTCGATGCGGTCGACGCCGAGGTTGCGCCGGGAACGGTCGTTCCAGGCACGGAAGTTGTCCAGGACGTAGTTCTGCGGGATCTGGTCGAGGCGGCGGCCCATCTTGGTCGCCACCATCACATGCAGATCCGGCCTGCCGAGCAGGAAGGCCGCGATGGTCTGCTCGCTGCGTCCGTCCCCGTACACGTCCGCGGTGTCGAAGAAGGTCACGCCCGACTCGGCCGCCGACTCCAGCACCTCGTGGGCGTCCTTGTCGTCGACGTCGCCCCAGTCCGCGCCCAGTTGCCAGGTACCCAGGCCGATGACCGACGCGTGCTGTCCCAACCTGCGGAATTCTCGCTCTTCCATACGGCCAGTTTGTCATCCGCACTCGCCCGGGAACGGAATACCCCGTCCTGCGCGCCGCCAGGGGGACGCGATCACCGGCCGGCTCCGGCGCGGCCACTCGCGCCGACTAGATTGATGGCCGCCGACCGAGGAGAAGCCAGCCATGCCCGCCCGCCCCCGCCTCCTGTACGTGACCGACCTGGCCTACGAGGCCCGGGGCCGGCGTTACTGCGACGAGGACATCGCGCTCTCCTCCCGGTTGCGCGCGGACTTCGACATCGCCCTGTGCCATCCGCTGGACGCGGAGGCGCTGATGGACGGCTACGACGCCGTCGTGGTGCGCAACAGCGGACCGGTGCTGCACTACCAGGAGCAGTACGACTCCTTCCGCGCCCGGGCCGCGGCATGCGAGACCCGTGTGTACAACCCGCTGACCGGACAGGCCGACATGGCCGGCAAGCAGTACCTGCTCGACCTGACCGCCGCCGGGTACCCGGTCATACCCACCGCCGACCGGCCCGAGGACCTGGTCCGGCTGCCCGCGAGCGATCTGTACGCGGTCAAGCCCAAGGCCGGCGCGGACTCCATCGGTCTGGAGTTCCTGCCATCCGACCGGCTCGGGACCCTGTCCTGGGGCGACGTCCTGGTCCAGCCGCGCATCGACTTCCGCTACGAGGTGTCGTTCTACTACGTCGACGACGCCTTCCAGTACGCGCTCCACGCCCCGGATCCCGGCCGCCGCTGGGATCTCGTGCCCTACGAGCCCACGGTCGCCGACCTGGCCTTCGCCCGGCGCTTCATCGACTGGAACACCCTCGAGCACGGCATACAGCGTGTGGACGCCTGCCGCACCCGGGAGGGGGATCTCCTGCTGGTCGAGCTGGAGGACCTCAACCCCTACCTGTCCCTCGACCTCGTCCACGCCGAGACCCGTGACGCCTTCGTCGCGGCGATGACGGCCTCGCTCCACGGGTGTCTGCGGACGGAGTCCCGCGTCTGAGGTCCTCTCCCGACCGCCGTACCGGGACGGTCGGCCGGCGGCGGGCAGTGCGGGGCACGCCCTTCGGGGCGGGCCCCGGTCCGGGTCAGGCGCGCAGCAGGCGTCGCAGCCAGCGCGCACGGGCCGTCCGGGCCTCCTGAGAAAGCCGGGCCTGCGGGGCGAAGCCGTCGAAGCCGTGGAAGCCGCCCGGCCACACATGGAGTTCGGCGACCCCGCCCGCCTGCCAGATCCCGGTGGCGTAGGCGACGTCCTCGTCCCGGAACGTCTCCGCCGAGCCGACGTCGATGAAGGCGGGCGGCAGGCCCGACAGATCGTTGGCGCGGGCCGGGGCGGCGTACGGTGAGACGTCCGGGCCGCCGCGGGTGTCGCCGAGCAGCGCGCCCCAGCCGGTCGCGTTGGCGGTGCGGTCCCACGCTCCGTGCCCCGCCATCTGGCGGGCGGAGTACGAGTCGTTGCGGTCGTCGAGCATCGGGCACAGCAGCATCTGGCCGAAGAGGGCGGGACCGCCGCGGTCCCTTGCGAGCAGAGCCAGTGCCGCGGTGAGGCCCCCGCCCGCGCTGCTGCCGGCGACGACGATCCGTTCGGGGTCGACGCCGAGTTCCTTCGCCTGCCCGGCCGTCCACACCAGTCCGGCGTAGCAGTCCTCGACCGGGGCCGGGTGCGGATGCTCCGGGGCCAGCCGGTATTCCACGGAGACCACGACGAGCCCCAGCTCCTCGGCCAGGTCGAGCATCTCGTCGACGCCCATCCGGTTGTTGCCGACGATCATTCCGCCGCCGTGCGTGTGGTAGACGGCCGGCAGGGGGGCGCTCGCAGGGGCGGGCCGGCAGATGAGCAGGGAGACCTCCGGCGCACCGGCCGGGCCGGGCACCGTCCGTTCCTCCACCTCGAAGGCGCCGCCGCGGCGCAGGTGGTCGTCCGTGGGCGGCGGCAGGAGCATGCTCGCGCGGACCTCGGGGATCGCCTCGGGCGGGAAGCCCGGTGGCAGCGCTTCCGGAGTGAGGTCCAAAGCCGCCGCCAGCTCCGGATCGAAGGGCGGAGGAGGAAGGACCGGACCGTCGTCCGCGGCTGCGGAGGAGACCCCCGGCTCGGCGGTCATGGCTGCTCCTCGCGTCGTGGCCAGGCCCCTGCGGCCGGTGCGTTCACGGTGCCCACGGGGCCGTCGTCCCGGTATACGCTGTGCGCGGGAGTCCCTCGCCGCACAGCGGGAACCCGACGACCCTCCGGGTCTGTACCCCGGCGGCCTTCGTCCATGACACCTGTCGTCCGCTCGCAGCCGGCCGCGAGGGCGCCGGCCCCGCCCTGACGGAAGTGCGTTCCCGGCGGACCGGGGCCGGCTCGCCTTCTCAGGCGTGTGCCAGGCTCTCCAGACGCAGCTCTACGTCGACCTCCTGGTCGCCGGCGACCACGCCCAGCTGGTGGACGTCGTACATCGCGTCCAGCGCTTGACGGAGTCGCTCCACCGCCAGGGGCTCGCCCTGGACTTCGAGCTTCACGGGGCCCGAGAGGGAAGGCGGCGACATCTGCTCGGAGGGGCCCGAGGTGGCCGATGTGTCGAACGTCCCGGTCCACATCGTGGGCCTGGACCCTTCGGTCTCATGAGGCACGTCCTCGGCACTGCGGTCCGAGCCGAAGCGCCGGCACAGTTCGGCGAACAGCCTTCCGGCGTCCGACGCCGAGCAGTCGCTGACCACCACTTCGACCTGTGGTGCGTGGGCTACGGGCGAGTTCACGGCCGCTCCTCTCCTTCGCTGACCGACGCGGGTACCCCACCCCCGACACCCCCATGCACGACGGTACGGCCGAAGCGGCGGGCGCGCCTGTCGGAGCCGCGTCCGCCCTGGTGGAGACAAGGCCCCTGGTCAGCGCCGCGGGTGAGCTATGTTGAGGTTCCCGGGACATGAAGGAGGCGGTCCGGTGTCGTCCCCGCAGAAGGCACGCGCGCAGGCGGCTGCGATCACTGCGGGCAAGACGGTCCCGGAGGCAGGCGCTTCCCCGACGTCCCAGCTCAGAGAGTTGTTCGACGGTCCTCGGCTGTCCCCCGGGCATCGCCGGATCGCCCAGTATCTGATCGAGCACATCACCGAGGCCGCCTTCCTGTCGATCACCGATCTCGCCGAGCGGGCGGGGGTCAGCCAGCCCTCGGTGACCCGTTTCGCCGCGGCCGTGGGCTTCAGCGGCTACCCGGCGCTGCGGGAGAAACTCCAGTCCATCGCCCTCAGCACACTGGGCAGCCCTGGTACGCCGCCGGAGTCCCGCAGCAACGAACTGCAGGCGGCCGTGGACGCCGAGATCGAGAACCTGGAGAACCTGCGCAGGGACTTCGCCGATCCCGACGAGGTGATCCGGGTCGGTCGCGCGCTGTCGGAGTCGACGCCGCTGACCGTGATGGGGCTGAGGATCTCCGGATCGCTCGCCGAGTACTTCGCATACGGGGCCCGGCGCATCCACCCGGACGTGCGGCTGGTGACACGCGGGGGCACGGTGGCCTACGACGCGCTGCTGCAGTCCCGCGAGGCAGGCGGTACCTGGGTGCTGGCTTTCGGGATGCCCAGGCACGCCCAGGAGACCCTGACCGCGGTGCAGGTGGCACGCACCGCGGGGCTCAAGGTCGCGCTGATCACGGATCTGGGGCTGGGGCCGCTGGCCGACGAGGCCGACGTCGTCTTCGCCACGGGCACCGGGTCGCGCCTGGTCTTCGACTCGTACGCCGCGCCCGGCCTGATCGCCGCGGCCCTCCTGCAGGCCATGACGGACGCCGACCCGGAGCGGACGCAGGCCCGCCTCGAGGAGTACGAGCAGATCGCCGACCAGCACCAGTTCTTCCTCAAGGACTGACCCGCCTCTGCCTCGAGGACCGGCTTACCGGGGATGGCGTCCGCGCTCCGTGCGGCTCCTTGTCCCGGCCTCCTCTTGCACAGAAGGCCCGCAGTCCGCCTCGGCTCGATCACAAGACGGGATCGTTCTCCACAAATCCTGGGTGAATTTTTTCATGTCCTTG
This sequence comes from Streptomyces sp. CA-106110, assembly GCF_050936285.1. Classification (NCBI taxonomy): domain Bacteria; kingdom Bacillati; phylum Actinomycetota; class Actinomycetes; order Kitasatosporales; family Streptomycetaceae; genus Streptomyces; species Streptomyces sp. CA-106110. Next base: position 1,516,429 of record NZ_JBNJNB010000001.1, read on the forward strand.
CGTACCCAGCGGTATATATAAATACTGCTCGCGGATCGTGACCCGGACCCCCGGGCCACGCCGTACGGACTCCCGGGCGTCCGCTCCTACCCACGGACTCCTGGTGTCCGGCCGGGCCCCGCTGCGCGGGCGTCCATGGCGGCGGCTCCGGTCCTCCCCTAGGCCGGGGCCGCCCCCAAGTCGCCGTACCACCCTGAGCCGACGTGACCCGGAAGCGAAGATCATGGCCTTGACGACGTACTCGCCGATCAGCTCGGACTGGCCGTGCCAGGTCAAGACACCCGGTAGCTACGACTGGGAGCGTTCGGCAGCCAAGTGGCTGCGCGACCTCGTACCGGCGCGCTACGCCAGCTATCCGGCCCTGATCCGCCATCCGGTCCTGCTCGCCCGGCACGCCCAGATCCAGGTGCAGCAGGAGGTGCGGGTGGCCCGGACGGCGCTGCAGACGGCCCGCGCCGAGCTGCCCGCTCTGGGTCTGCCCGAGTCGGTCATCGAGCACACCATCAGGCTGTACGCCGCCGAGATCATGCAGCTCCAGCACATCGCGCGCAGCGTACGGGCGGTCAGCCAGGCGCTGCTGGAGAGCAGTTCCACCCGCGCCGGTCACTGAGGGCACGGCGCCGCGCCCCGCCTTCCGCATCCGTGCGGGGCATTGTGCACCGGCGCGGGCACTGCCCGCCGCGAAGCCGGGCATCCGTAGCATGGGACGACTCCTACGGATGCCCGGAGCTGTACATGGACTCCACCACCTGGATCCTGATCGCCGCCGTCGCGCTCCTCGCGGCGGTGGTGCTCGGCGTGGCGCTCGCCCTGCTGCGGCGACTGGTCCGCACCCGTCGTGATCTGCGCCGGGCCGGACTGCCCACAGGGCCCCGCTGGGTCTTCTGGGGTGCGGTCCTGTACTTGGTGCTGCCCACCGATCTGCTGCCCGATCCCGTCTATCTGGACGACATCGGCGTGCTGCTGCTCGCCCTCAGGTCGATGCGTGCCGCCGTTCCGGTGCGGGAACCCGGGCGCGGCGGCGGCGCGTTGTCCGACTGACGGGCGGCGGCCGCGCGGCGGCGGCGCGTTGTCCGACTGACGGGCGGCGGCCGCGCGGCCGCACGCGTCCTGGCAGCGGCACGGACGAGCGGACGGCACGATGAACGAGCTGGTTCCCGGGGGCAATCTGGCCCTCCCGGACGGCACCCTGACGCTCCGGGTGCCGGGACCCTTCGACGTTTCCGCGCTCGTCACCGACGCCGGCGGAAAGGTGCGTGGCGACGCCGACTTCGTGTTCTACAACCAGCCGTCCGCGCCGGGCGTCCGGCTGCTCGACGGGGAACTGAGCGTCCGCCCCGCCGGGTTCAGGGCCGGAGCCGAACGCGTCACCGTGGTGGTCAGTCCCGCCGACCCGTCCCTGTCCCTGAGCGCCCTGCCCGCCCCCACGCTGTACGTCGCAGGAACCGGTGGCCGCGCCGTCGCCCGCTTCACCCCGCCACGCCCGCGGCAGGAGACCGTCCTGCTGCTCGCCGAGCTCTACCGCCGGGGCGCGGGCTGGAAGCTGCGCGCGCTGGGGCAGGGCTATGCGGACGGTCTGGCGGGCGTGGCCCGGGACTTCGGCGTGGACGTGGCGAACGACCCGGCACCGGCATCTCCCCTCGCCCCCGCGCCGATGCCGTTGCCGCCTCCCGACGGCTTCCTGGCCCTGGTCAACTCGGCCCGCGCCCGGACCGGTTCACCTGCCATCTCGCTCGACGCGCGACTCACGGCGGCGGCGCACGCGCACGCCGCGGGGATGGCCGCCCGTGGCGCTCTGGCCGGCGAGAGCGCGGACGGCGTCTCCGTGCACCAGCGCATCACCGCGACCGGGTACGCGTATCTGACGGTCGGCGAGCACCTGGTCTCCGGTCCGCGCGACCCGGCCGAGTTCGTGGACTACTGCCTCGGCGACGAGCGGTCGCGCCGTACCCTGTGCGAGCCCGCGTTCACCCAGGCAGGTGTGGCGTGCGTTCCCGGTCCGCGCTCGGGCGACCTGTACTGGACGGCGCTGTGGGCCCGGCCCTTCTCGGCTGCCGGGCTGGTGCGGACGGCCGAGGAGGTGACCGCGCTGACCAACGCGGAACGGGCCACGGCCGGTCTGCCGCCGCTCGCGGCCGATCCCCTACTCTCCGCCGCGGCTCAGGCGCACAGCGCGGACATGGTGGCCCGGGCGTTCTACGCCCACACCTCCCCCGACGGCCGCGAGCCCTGGGACCGCGCCGCAGCCGCGGGCTCCCGCCACCGCACGATCGGCGAGAACATAGCGTGCGGCCAGCGCTCCCCCGCCGAGGTCGTGCGCGGCTGGATGGACAGCCCGGGTCACCGGGCCAACATCGTCAAGCCAGCCTTCACCCACATCGGCGTCGGTTTCGTGGGCGGCGGCCAGGCGGGAACGTACTGGACACAGCTGTTCGGCGGCTGACAGCGCCCTGCGACTCTCTCGCGCCTCACCGCCCAGGTCTTCCCCTCTTCGGCGTATGCCGCTACACGCTGGAGTACCCATCACCGGGTGCGCGGGGAGACGGGCGCTGCCCCGCGCACCGGAACCAGGATTGTGAGGCGGTACGGTGGCGGACTTCTCGCGCAGGACCGGCGGCGCGCTCGTCGCGGGCGGCACCGGCGGCATCGGTGCGGCGCTCGTCAGGACGCTGGCCGAGCGGGGCAGCGACGTGGCCTTCTCCTACCTGGCCAACGAGCGGCTGGCAGCGGCCCTCGTCGGGGAGGTCGAGGAGTGCGGGCGCCGGTGCCTGGCGCTCAGGCTGGACCTGAGCGAGGAGTCCGCCACGGCTCGGGCGGTGCACCGGGCCGCCGATTCCCTCGGAGGCCTCCAACCCTTGTCTACGCGGCGGGCCCGCATGTGCCGATGGTGCATCTGAGCAGGGTCTCCCCCGGCCAGTACCGGGCGCAGCTGAACGCGGACGCCGCGGCGTTCTTCAATCTGGTGCATCCGGCGCTGCCGGTGCTGCGGGAGAGCCGGGGCAGCGTCGTCGCCGTCACCACCGTCGCCACCCGCAGGTTCCCGGTGCGCGACGGGCTGTCGGCGGGAACCAAGGGCGCGGTCGAGGCGGTCGCTCGGGCGCTCGCCGCCGAGGAGGGCCGGTACGGCGTGCGCGTGAACTGCGTAGCGCCCGGCATGCTGACGGACGGCATGGCGGCACGGCTGATGGCGACCGGTGAACTCGACGAGGCGGCGCTGGAGATCGCCCGGCGCAACATCCCGCTGCGCCGGTTCGGCACCGCGGTGGACATCGCGGAGGCGGTCGCGTTCCTCGCCTCCGAGCGGGCCGGGTTCATCACCGGGCAGGTGCTCGGCGTCGATGGCGGGTACAGCGTCTGACGCGGATCACCGGCCGTGTCCGACCCGCCGGGACGGGCACGGCACCGGTCCGCTCACCGTGTCGGACGGGCACGGTGAGCGGCGGCGGGCCGGTCCCCGGTCAGGCCTTCTTGCCGGGCCGGTTGTTGGGACGCCGGTGCAGGGGCTGGTCGAGCGCCGCGCGGGGCCTGAGGGGCGGGATGTCGAGGGTCTGCGGTTTGTCGACGTCCAGATTGAGCGGTGCACCGTGGTGGTGGACCGTCAGCGGCTCTCCGTCCAGCAGGGTGTACGTGGCCGTCGTACGGTCGATCTCCACCCGCAGTCGGCGGTCCCGCAGCTCCAGCGTGAACGCGAGACGGCCGAACTTCTCCGGGACACGCGGCGCGAAGTCGACCCTCGTCCCGTGGTGGCGCAGTCCGCCGAAGCCCGCGACGAGCGCCATCCAGGTACCGGCGAGAGACGCGATGTGCAGGCCGTCGCGAGTGTTGTGCTCCAGGTCCTGCAGGTCCATCAGGGCCGCTTCGTGCAGATAGTCGTAGGCGAGCGAGAGATGGCCCGTCTCCGCCGCGATGACAGCCTGGCAGCACGCGGACAGAGAGGAGTCCCGTACGGTGAGAGGTTCGTAGTAGGCGAAGTTGCGCGCCTTCTGCTCCGGGTCGAAGCAGGGGCTGCACGTGTACATCGCCAGCACCAGGTCGGCCTGCTTGATCACCTGCTTGCGGTACAGGTCGAAGTACGGGAAGTGCAGCAGGAGCGGGTACTGGTCGGGGCGGGTCGCGGCGAAGTCCCAGCGCTGGTAGCGGGTGAACCCGGCGTGCTGTTCGTGCACGTCCAGGTCGTCGTTGTACGGGACGTGCATCGCCTCGGCGGCGTCACGCCAGGCGGCGCTCTCCTCCTCACCGACGCCCAGTTCCTCGGCCCGGCGCGGATGCCGCCCCACAGCGTCCGCGGCGGCCTGCAGATTCGCCCGGGCCATCAGATTGGTGTACGTGTTGTCGTCGGCGACCGCGCTGTACTCGTCGGGGCCCGTCACTCCGTCGATGTGGAAGGTGCCGCGCTGGTCGTGGTGGCCGAGCGAGCGCCACAACCGGGCCGTTTCCACGAGAAGTTCGACGCCGGTGTCGCGTTCGAAGTGTTCGTCGCCGGTGGCCGCCGTGTAACGCACGACGGCGTCGGCGATGTCGGCGTTGACATGGAAGGCGGCGGTGCCGGCCGGCCAGTAGGCCGAACCCTCCGAGCCCTCGATGGTCCGCCACGGGAACGCGGCGCCGCGCAGCCCGAGCTGCGCCGCCCGCTCCCTGGCGGCGGGCAGTGTGTTCTGCCGCCACCGCAGCGCCTCGGCGACCGCGCCGGGCGAGGTGTAGGTCAGCAGCGGCAGCACGAACATCTCGGTGTCCCAGAAGGCGTGGCCGTCGTAGCCGGAACCGGTCAGCCCCTTGGCGGGAATGGCGCGCTGCTCGGCGCGGGCCCCGGCCTGCAGAACGTGGAAGAGGGCGAACCGCACCGCCTGCTGGATCTGCTCGTCACCCTCCACCTCGACGTCCGAACGCGCCCAGAAGTCGTCCAGGTAGGCCCGCTGTTCGGCGACCAGTCCCACCCAGCCGACACTGGCGGCGGCGGCCAGCGCCGCGTCCACCTGGTCGCTGATCGCGGGCAGCGAACGGGTGCCGGACCAGCCGTAGGAGACGAACTTCTCCACGCGCAGCCGCTCGCCCTCCTTGAGAGCGGAGGCCACGGTGAGCCGGGCGAGGTCGTCGGTCGCCTCGCTCTTGGTCGTGGTCGGCTCGGGACCGCTGACCACATGGTCGGCCGCGGCACCGACCCTGAGGCCGCTGCGGCGCGTGCGGTGCACCAAGCGCAGCCGGTCGCTCGAGGCGAAGTGCTCCTCCGACTCCAGGGGTGACTCCAGGACCATGGCGGCCCGCGGATCGCCGTTGTGGCCGGGAAGTTGTTCGTTGGCCACCAGTTCCGACTGCACGACGATGCGGGCGGGACCGTCGACGGCCTCCACCTCGTAGGCGACCGCGGCGATGGCACGCTGGGTGAAGGAGACCAGGCGCGTGGAGCGCACCCGGACCGTCGTGCCGGCCGGTGAGGTCCACTCGCAGGTACGGGTGAGCGTGCCCGCCCGCAGGTCCAGGACTCGTTCGTGGGAGCGCAGCCGCCCGTAGCGCAGGTCGAAGGGCTCGTCGTCCACCAGCAGACGGACGACCTTGCCGTTGGTGACGTTGATGACGGTCTGACCGGACTCCGGATAGCCGTACCCTGCCTCGGCATAGGGCAGGGGGTGCAGTTCGTGGACGCCGTTGAGGTAGGAGCCCGGCAGTCCGTGCGGCTCACCCTCGTCGAGGTTGCCGCGCCAGCCGACGTGCCCGTTGGACAGCGCGAACACGGACTCGCTCTGCGGGAGGACGTCGAGGTGCAGCCCCCGCTCGCGCAGCACCCAGGGTTCGACGGCGTACGAGGTGTGGGTGATCAACGCCGCTCCCTCAGTTCCGCGAGGTCCGGTACGACGACGTCGGCGCCGTGGGCGCGCAGCGCGTCCGCCTGACCGACGCGGTCCAGGCCGACGACGTACCCGAAGTGGCCCGAGCGCCCGGCGTCCATGCCCGCGAGCGCGTCCTCGAAGACCGCCGCTGCCTTGGGCTCGACGCCGAGGTCGTGGGCGGCGGCGAGGAAGGTGTCCGGGTGCGGTTTGCCCGGAAGGTGCCGCTCGGCGGCGACGACACCGTCGATGCGCACTTCGAAGAGGTGCTCAGCATCGATCGACCGCAGGATGTCCCGGCAGTTGGCGCTGGAGGAGACGACGGCCGTGCGCAGACCGGCGGCACGCACCGCCTCGACGTAGCGGATCGTGCCGTCGTAGGCCTCGACACCACGGGTGCGGATCAGCTCCAGGAGCAGTTCGTTCTTGCGGTTGCCCAGACCGTGGACGGTCTCCCGGTCCGGCGGGTCGTCGGGAGCGCCTTCGGGCAGCCGGATGTCCCGGGAGGCCAGGAAGGTGCGCACGCCGTCGGCGCGGGGGCGCCCGTCGACGTATTCGTCGTAGTCCGCGACCTCGTCGAAGGGGCGGTATGCGTCCCCGTCCCGTTGATGCAGGAAGTCGTCGAACGTCTGCTTCCACGCGGCCGCGTGGACGACGGCGGTCTTGGTGATGACCCCGTCGAGATCGAAGAGGCAGGCCTGGATGCCGTCCGGAAGACCGAGCTCTGTCATAGGAGCCACTTTCCCCGAAGAACGCCGGGCAGAGAGTAATGAGCACCACATTCGGCCCCGCCGGTACCACCCGGTTGCCGCTGGGTGGCCGTGGCGGGCACGTGGGCGGGGCACTTCAGGAACGTCTGAACCGTCTCCCGCCATGGTCCCGGCCGAGCGCGTGCAGATACTCGAGGGCGTCCACGACGACCGTACGGTCGTACCAGCCCAGCCACTCGCCCGCCTCGGCGCCGACCCGGTCGAGCGTCCTGGTCTGAGCCGCCGTCAGCCCTTTGATAGGGCGGTCCAGGTGGACCGAGACCACTCCGACACACGTTCCCGCAGCGGTGGTCAGCGGCACGCTGTGGCAGGCACGGCTGCCCGCACGCAGGATCGTCTCGCGGACGGGTCCGGTGAACACCGGGTCCGTGGCCACGTCCTCGACGGTGATCTGCGCGACCTTCTGGGCGGCCAGCCCGCACGCGGTACCGGCTTCCTCGACATGGCTGAAGAAGTCGACGAAGTCGGCGGACAGTCCGGTGTGCTTCTCCAGAAGCAGACCGCCCTTCGCACGGTCGCGCGTCTGCACATTGGCCATGTCCGAGCTGACGACCGCGAGGGCCTGGCTGAGCACGGCGCTCAGCACCGCGCCCCGGTTGCCGCCCCGGGCCCGTCCGGCCCCGTCGAAGGTCAGTCCGGGCTCGGCGCGGCGGGCCCGCCGGGGAAACCACAGCGGCTCCCGCTCGTCCGGGCGCTGGGCGCGCGTCAGGGCCCCCGCGAGGGTGCGCAACTTGACGTTGTACTGCTGGGAGGCCCGCTGGAGCAGGGCGAACGCGCTCTCGGCGTCCGGCAGGCCATAGCGTTCCCGCAGCAGGCCCTGTGCCTCGGAGATCAGCGGATGCGCGCGCAGCCGGGCCCGCAGATGCCGGACCTCGGCCCGCATCAGCTCCATCTCCTCCGCTTCATGCTGCTCATGCCCTGGCGACTCACTCATACGACGCCCTGATCCCTTCCCGCGAGGCGGCGTGCCGTGCGCCCGGTGCGCGCGGTGCCGTGTCCGCACATGCCCCGGAATCCCATGCCTACACCAACGGCTCCCCGGCCGCCCGGCGCCTCGGCCGTGGCGGCGGTGAGCCGCTTCTCCTTCTCGCGCTCCGGCGCCGTCTCTGGTCCAATGGCGGGGACCCACCCCCTGCAGCGAGCGGCTCACCCCCATGACCTTCGACGACCTTCTCCAGCGGGCCGCGTCCCTCGCCGGCTCCGGCCGCCGTGCGATCCTCGGCATCGCCGGCGCCCCGGGGGCGGGCAAGACGACACTCGCCGAACGCCTAGTGCGCGACCTCAACGACGACGGCCGGCCGTGGGTGGCGCACGTCCCGATGGACGGCTTCCACCTGGCCGACGTGGAGCTGGAGCGGCTGGGGCGCCGCGATCGCAAGGGCGCGCCGGACACCTTCGACGCGGCGGGGTACGCGGCGCTGCTGCGGCGCCTGCGCGAGGAGGACGCGGAGACGGTGTACGCGCCGGGCTTCGAGCGGGTGCTGGAACAGCCGATCGCGGGAGCCCTTCCGGTCCCGGCGGCGACGCGCCTGGTCGTCACGGAGGGCAACTACCTGCTGCTGGACACCGGTGCCTGGGCGCGGGTCCGCCCGCAGCTGGACGAGGTGTGGTTCTGCGAGACGGACGAGCGGCAGCGCATCGAGCGGCTGGTGGCCCGACACGAGGAGTTCGGCAAGGACCACGACGCGGCGGTGGCATGGGTGCTGGGCACGGACCAGCGCAACGCGGACCTGGTGGCGACCACCCGGGACCTGGCGGACCTGATCGTGCCGGAGACGGCGCTGCCCGCGCCCTCGGCACCGCAGCCCGGCCCGAACCATGTGCCGGTGGCTCGCCGGTGACCGGTCCCACGGTGCCAGGCAGCACGGTCAGGGGACCGCGCCGCTGAATCCGCCCCTCGCCCGCCACCGGCAGGTCAGCCCCGCAGGGTGAGCACCGGTTCGCCGCTCGCATCGCCCGCCGGCTCGCCGATCGTCGCCTCGAAGGCCTCCGTGCGCACCGTCAGCCCCTCCGCGGTGTACTCGAAGACCGGGGCGTAGCGCCCTCCGGGGCCGTACCGCACGGCGAACACACACAGATCGTCCCGGACACCGGGGGCCGGTTCCACTTCGAGCGCGGTGGAGGACACCAGACGGCGCCAGCCGTCGTCCGGGTTGCCGTAACCGCGCGGGTCGGCGGCGAGGGCGAAGGCCGCCTGTTCCTGGGTGGTCTCCGCATCTGCCGCGAAGTGCTCGACGCCCGCCATCCGCGGGTGCGTGAGCCTCAGTTCGCCGGCGGCCTCCGCCTGCGCCTCCGCCGTTCTGCGCACCCGGTCGCCGTCGTCCGCGGCGTACGGCAGGCCGGCCAGCAGGTACGGCGTTCCGTCGAGCCGTTCCACCGCGACCGTCATCCACAGGCTCGTGCCGTCGGTGACGTACAGGGACCTGACGTGCCGCAGGACATGGTCACGGCCGACGACCGGTTTGGTGACCAGCTTGGCCGCCAGACCGTCGGTCCGGAGGTCGCGGACCCGTACCCGGCCCATGGGCCGGCACAGCAGGAAACCGTCGGTCACCGGGCCGAAGCCGTGCTGGCGGTTCACGGCGGCCGGCAGGTAGTAGGTGCCGCCGGCCTCCACCAGCGACGGGGTCATCCGGTCGTCGAAGGCCACCGAGACCGTTCCCGCCCGCAGTTGGTGGCGGGCGATCCCCGTCGACGGCGTCCGGTGCCAGCGTGCCGGGTCCTGGATCTGCCAGACCAGCATGAAGGCGAAGTGGCCGTCGATGCCCCCGTCCAGGTGGACCGCGTGCCGCCCCCAGCGCGTGTCGCCCCGGTAGCGTCCCAGATCGGAACCGATGCGGCCGCTGAAGTAGCGCAGGCCGAGGACGGACTCGAAGCCGGAGTGCTGCTCGCTGTAGCGGGGGCCTCCGATGTCGAATCCCCCGTTGGTCAGGCGTGCGTCGATGTAGCGGGCGAGCGCGTCGCCGTCCTCGGTGAAGACGTCCTCGCCGCTGACCCGGTGCGCCTGGGCCAGGAAGGAGAGCGAGATCGGGCCGTAGTTGTTGTCGTACGCGCCTCCGTGCTCGGGCGGCAGAAGCGCACCCCGGTCCAGCACCCGGTGGGCACGGATCCGGTCCGCGTACAGGCTCAGCGCCCGGGCGCGGACCGGCTCGCCCTCGGAGGAGGGGAGGTGGCGGGCCAGCATCAGGCCGCCCACCACGCAGCCGATCGCCTGGTTGCCCGCCTCCTGCGGGTTGAAGAAGGTCGCCTCGGTCAGCCAACGCCAGTACCCGTGCGCCACGGTGAGGAGGTCGGCGCGCTGTTCGCCGTGGAGGAGCCCGTCCGCCGCGTCGAGCAGGTTGACCGCCTGGAGCAGTGCCCAGACCGTGCTCGGCCAGTCGCCGATGGGGTGCGCGCCCGCTTCGAGGACATAACGGGCGTACGGCAGCCCGGAGTCGCGGAGCCGAAGGTTGGGGTAGCCGGGGTTGTCGTCCGTGAACACCCGCTCACGCAGATGGAACGCCAGGCTGCGGCCGACGGCCTCGGGCAGGTGCGGGTCCTTGGTGCGCTGCCAGGCCAGGGCCAGCAGCGCGGTGACGCCGAGCGAGGTGTCGCCGACGTCGAGGAGGGCGCCGAGGTGTTCGAGGCTGCCCTCCGGCGTCAGGCGCTCCAGGGCCTCCTCGGTGACCTCGGCGAGGACGGTGTCGTACGCCACCGGGGTGTCCGCGAGGTCGTGCAACGGACCCCGCTGGTACGGGAGATGCATGTCCGACATCCCTTCGAGACGCAGTTCGCCGGGCCTTCGCCCAGCCTCTTACGGACGTCGAGGAAGCAGATGAGCGCCGGGAGGAGGGCGGGCGTCGACAGGGCGAACATCGCCCCGTGGGACTGGACGTTTCACGAAGGTGAAGTACGCGTCCGCACCGAGGAATCCGGGCCGGTCACAGGCGGATGGGTGCCGTTCGGGGCCGAATCGTAGAAAATCGTGTACTGCGGGGATCAGAGTGGCCCGCACAAGGAGCAGGCGCAGCGTGACGGTTGAAAGAGGATCCGTGCAGGACTCGACGTCCCTCGTGGTCGGTGTCGACGTGGGCGGCACCAAGCCCCGTCTTCAGGCGGTCGCGGGTGAGGTATGCGTCGCCGACCATGTCCGGCCGAGCAGCGGCTGGCGTCCGCACGACCCCGCGGCCGCCGCCGACTGGCTGACCGCGCTGGTCCACGACGCAATACCGCACGGCATGCGCCCCTCGGCCGTCGCCGTGGGCGGGCACGCCTGCGAGACACCGCGCCAGTGCGAACAGATCCGGGCCGAACTGCGCGAACGGCTCCGGATACCGGCGTTGGTGGTGGGCGACGCCGAACTGCTGGTGTCCGCCGCGGGACTGGACAAGGGCGTCGGTCTGGTCGCCGGCACCGGTTCGGTGGCGGTGGGCCGGCTCGGCGACGGCAGCCCCCTTCAGGTCGGCGGCTGGGGAGCGGTCCTCGGCGACGAGGGCGGTTCGGCCGGTCTCGTCCGTGAGGCGGCGCGGGCCGTCTGGGCGGCACACGACCGCGGCGAGGCACCGGACGAGCTGGCGGTGCGCCTGATCACCGCGTTCGGTGTGCCCGAAGTCCCGGCACTCGGCGCGGCGCTGGAGAGCGCCGCGGACGTGTCCGCGGAGTGGGGGCGGCACGCACCGGTCGTGTTCGAGGCCGCCGAGGCCGGTTCCGCCCTCGCCCGCGAGGTGATCGCCGCGGGTGGCCGCTCACTGGCCGCGCTCGTCGTGCGGCTCGCCGACCGCGGGGTCCCTGTGGACCATGTCGTGGTCGCGGGCAGCACGGTGCTGGCTCAGCCCGCGCTGTACGACGCCTTCACGGTCTCGCTCGCCGCGGCGCTGCCCGGCGCGCGGCCGAGTCCTTTGCGGGTACCGCCCGTCGAGGGGGCGGTGGCGCTGGCCCGTTCGATCCTGTGAGCCGGACGGCGCCGGTGGGCCGGGTCGGCGGACCGGCTCCCGGCTGCTGACGCGGGAGCCGCCCGTCGCACGGTGACGGGTGTGTCGCGCCAGGGGAGTGCGCGACACACCCGTACCGCTGTGCGAGCACGGACCGTACGGCTCAGGGTGAGCGGCCGCCGTACCGTGCCGTGCCCGCCGCCGCACCGCTAGAGCGTGGTGCGGAACTCGAGGTCGCGGCGGGTGTCGTTGCCGTACACCCCCGTCTCGTCGCCGCGGATGCCGTACCAGAGCTGGAAGCGGGCGACGGCGGCGGCGAGTGTGGCGTCGTAGCGGCCGTCGGTGGAGCCGTGGTCGTAGACGTCGGGGACGCGCAGCAGGCGTTGCTGCAGCTCGGTCACCTCCGGTCCGCTGTCGCCCTCGCGCAGGGTGCCGGGGCCGTCGGGGTCGGTGCTCTGCCGCTCGGCGGGGGCGACGGCGGCGGGCGACCGGTGGGGCGGAGCGGCCGCCCGTTGCGCCGCGCCGTCGTCCCCGGGCCCGGGGAGGAGGAGCGCGGCGCCGAAACCTATCAGGGCGGCCGCGGTCACCCCGACCACGAGGGCCGCGCGCCGCAGCGTGAGTCCGTCGTCGGCGGGCCGTGCCCGCCGACCGCGGGAGGGTACGGGCGGCAGCTCCTCCGTCGCGTCGTCGGCGGTGGGCGGCTCGACGTGGACGACGATCGGTTCGTGGACGGGCTCCGGGGGCCGGCTCTCGTTCTCGCGGAACTCGCGTATCAGTTCGGCCAGGGCCTCCGTGCGGCGGCGGCGCACGACGTGGGTGGGTTCCAGCACCGGGCGCCGTGGCGGCTGCCTCGGCTCGGGCGGTGTCGACACACTGCTCTCCTTCCGTGCGCGCGGTCTCCCGCCGTCCCCGCGGAGTGATACGTGGCCGCCCGCCACCCGGTTCACCGGAATCCCCCAGCCGTCGCACGATCCGCCCGCCCGAAGTCCGTTTCGGAGCGTTTCCCGATACCCCCTGGGGGTACAGTGTGTCCGCGTACCGGACCGCCATGGCGAAGGGCACCCCATGTGGCATGCGATCGGGCACGCACTGTTCATCACGGGGTCGATGACCTGGGAGATCACCTGGGCGCTGATCCTCGGCTTCACCCTGTCCGCGGTGGTGCAGGCGGTGGTGCGCCGGTCGACGGTCGTAAGACTGCTGGGCGACGACCGGCCGCGCACGCTCGCGCTGGCCTCCGGACTCGGCGCGGCCTCGTCCTCGTGCTCCTACGCGGCCGTGGCGCTGGCGCGCTCCCTGTTCCGCAAGGGTGCGAACTTCACCGCGGCGATGGCCTTCGAGATCGCCTCGACCAACCTCGTGGTCGAACTGGGCGTGATCCTGGCCCTGTTGATGGGCTGGCAGTTCACCGTCGCCGAGTTCGTCGGCGGACCGGTGATGATCGTGGTCCTCGCCGTCCTCTTCCGTGTGCTGCTGCGCGACCGGCTGCTGCGTGAGGCCCGGGAGCAGGCCGAGCGGGGGCTGGCCGGTTCGATGGAGGGGCACGCGGCGATGGACATGTCGATGGGCGGCGAGGGCGGCTTCCTGCGCCGGCTGCTCTCGCGCGACGGCCTGACCTCGGTGTCGCACATCTTCGCCATGGAGTGGGCGGCGATCCTGCGCGATCTGGTGGCGGGGCTGCTGATCGCGGGCGCGATCGCCGCATGGGTGCCGGACGACTTCTGGCGTACGTTCTTCCTGGCCGACCACCCCACCGCGGCCCGGGTGATCGGGCCGCTCGTCGGACCGCTGGTCGCGATCGCCACGTTCGTCTGCTCCATCGGCAACGTGCCGCTGGCGGTGGTGCTGTGGAAGGGCGGCATCAGCTTCGGCGGCGTGGTCGCGTTCATCTACGCGGACCTGGTCATCCTGCCGATCCTGAACATCTACCGGAAATACTATGGAGCGCGCATGGCCGCGTTCCTCCTCGGCACCTTCTACGCGGCGATGGTGGTCGCCGGGTTCGTGGTGGAGTTCCTCTTCGGCGGTCTCGGCCTGATCCCCGACCAGGCCGACGCCAGGATCCCCGAGGAGGGGGTCACCTGGGACTACACGACCTGGCTCAACATCGCGTTCCTGCTCCTGGCCGCGGTCCTGGTGGTGCGGTTCCTGCGCACCGGCGGCCGGGCCATGCTGCGGGCGATGGGCGGCGGACCCGAGCGCGACGAGAGCGCTGGGCAGCACACATCGGCGAACGGGGCGCACGGGGGCCATCCCCAGTAACCGGCACCGCACCCGGCATACACGGGCATCACGCCCGTACAATTTGAGGCCGAACGACCGAACGACCGACGCTCGAAGGCCCGAACGACCGGGCGGCCGGACGACCTGGCGGCCCGACAAGCCGTCCCGGTTCCGGCGAGCAGACCGAAGGAGCGCCCGTGCCCGGCCAGCGATCCATCACCGAGGCCGAGAACCTCGCGGCGGCGAAGCTCGGCGGCATTCCCATCCGCCGGGACCAGATGGCGGCCGTGGCCAACATCTACCGGGCGGCGTCGACGGTACGCCAGCACCTGGAGAACTCAGTGCTGCGGGAGTCCGATCTGACCTGGACCGCATTCGTCGTCCTGTGGGTGGTGTGGGTCTGGGGCGAACAGGAAACCCGGCACGTGGCCGCGGAGGCGGGGATCTCCAAGGGCACGCTCACCGGGGTGGCGCGCACCCTGGAGTCCCGGGGGCTGATAAAGCGCGCCGACCACCCAAGCGACGGCAGGCTGGTACTGCTCGGTCTCACCGACGAGGGTGAGCAGCTGATGCAGCGCGTGCTCCCGGCGTTCAACGAGGAAGAGGCCTTCGTCACGGGACAGTTGAGCGACGCGGAGTGCCGCGGGCTGGCGGAGTCGTTGCGGCGCATCGTCCTGCAGGTCGAGGAGCACGGCGAGGAGCGTCGGCGCGCCCTGCTCAACGGCGCCGAACCCGCACCGCGCCGCAGCGGCCGCCGTCCGAGGTCATGACTCCGGCGGGGACCCTCCGGGGATCCGCCGGGCATCCAACGGGGATCCGCCGGCAGATCATCTCCTGCCTTCCCCGGCTCAACGGCCGGGCGCGGCACCGTCCCTTCCGGCCGACGGGATCTGACGCGGCACTACCCTTCCCGACCGCCGGAACCCGGCGCGGCGCCGGTCCGCCGCCGCCTTGCGGCCCCTAGGGTCGCCTGCGCGCCGCGTCCACGAAGGCGTTGAAAAGCGCCTGCTGGGTGGAGTCACGGTGCGCGGTGTCCTCCGGATGCCACTGCACCGCCGTGAACCAGCCGCGGCCGCCGGGGTGTTCGAGAGCCTCGACCGTGCCGTCCACCGCGGAGGCCGTGACGGTCAGCCCCGCCCCCGGGCGGTCCACCCGCTGATGGTGGTAGCAGGAGGCCTCCACCTTCTCCGTGCCCACCGCCCGCGCCAGCCGTGTGTCCCGCCGGACCGCCACCGGGTGCACAAGGTGCCGGTGCTCGTGCTCCGGGCCGCCCATGTCCTGGTGAAGGGTGCCGCCCAGGGCGATGTTGACGACCTGGAGACCCCGGCAGATCGCCAGCAGGGGGAGTCCCCGTTCCAGTGCCCGGCGGGCGACTTCGAGGTCGAAGGCGTCCTGGAGGTCGTCGACGTCGTACACGGAGTCGTGGGTGTCGGCCGCTCCGTAACGGTGCGGGGCGACGTCGCCGCCACCGGGCAGCAGGACGCCGTCGAAGCGCGTCAGTCGTGCGGCGACATCGCTGTCCGCGGGGTCGGTGGGGTGGATGGTCGCGGGTTCGCCGCCGGCCCGCCACACCGCCTCGACGAGCGCACGGGCATTGACCTCGGCGGCGTACCGCAGCGCCGATGTTGTCGCCGAGAAGCGGGCGGGGATGGCTATCAGGGGGCGTGTCACAGCTGGATCCAGGTGGTCTTGAGTTCGGTGTACTTCTCCAGGGCGTGCGCCGACTTGTCGCGTCCGTTGCCCGACTGCTTCATGCCGCCGAACGGCACGGTCAGGTCGCCCTCCTCGTAGCAGTTGACCCAGACCGTGCCCGCCCGCAGCGCGCGGGAGAGGCGGTGGGCGGTGGACAGGTCCGCGGTCCACACACCGGCGGCGAGGCCGTACTCGGTGGCGTTGGCGAGTTCCACCGCCTCATCCGGCTCGTCGAAGGTGAGGACGGACAGCACGGGGCCGAAGATCTCCTCGCGGGCCAGTCGGCTGTCCCGGTCCACGCGGTCGAACACCGTCGGTTCCAGGTAGGTGCCGCCGGTCTCGGTGAGGATGCGCGATCCCCCGGTGCGTAGGCGGGCACCGTCGTCGGTGGCGTGCCGGACGTGGTCGAGGACGCGGCCGAGATGGCTCTCGCCGACCAGGGCGCCCATCTCGGTGGCGGGGTCGAGCGGATCCCCGACGCGCAGGTCGCGGGCGCGCGCCACGATCGCCTCGGTGACGCGTTCGGCGATCGAGGAGTGCACCAGCAGCCGGGAGGGCGCGGTGCACATCTCGCCCTGGTTGAAGAAGATGCCCCAGGCGGCCGTCGCGGTGGCCTTCTCCAGGTTGGGGGCGTCGGGGAGGATGATGTTCGGCGACTTGCCGCCCAGTTCCAGCCACACACGCTTGAGGTTGGAGTCGGCGGCGTAGTGGAGGAAGTGGCGGCCGACTGCGGTGGAGCCGGTGAACGCCAGGACGTCGACGTCGGGGTGGAGGCCGAGGGCTCGGCCGGCCACGGGTCCGTTGCCGGCCACGACGTTGAGCACGCCGGGCGGAAGTCCGGCCTCGGTGGCGATCCGTCCCAGCAGCAGGGCGGAGAGCGGAGAGTTCTCCGACGGCTTGAGGACGACCGTGCATCCGGCCGCCAGCGCGGGCGCGACCTTCCAGCCGGCCAGGGTCAGCGGGAAGTTCCAGGGCACCACGGCCCCCACCACACCGGCGGGCTCCCGGGTGACCAGGGCGAGGGCGTCCGGTGCGGTGTGCGGGGATGAGTCGGTGAGTTTGTCGGCCAACTGGCCGTACCAGCGGAAGGTGTTGATGATCGCCCGCAGTTCGATGTCGTGGGCGTCCGTGATCGGTTTGCCCATCTCCAGGCTCACGGTGAGGGCGAGTTCGGCACGCCGCTCCTCGAGGAGTTCGGCGATGCGTACCAGGACCCGGCCGCGGTCGGCGGGCGCCGACCGCGGCCACGGCCCGCTGTCGAAGGCACGGCGAGCGGCGGCCACGGCGGCGTCGATCTCGGCGGCACCACCGTCGGCGACCTCGGTCAGCAGCTGACCGTCGCGGGGCGAGACGACGCCGAAGACGGTGCCGCCCCCGGCTTCCTCGGCGCCGTCGATGTGGTGCGTGCCGGGGAGCTCGATCGCCTTCGCGTGGCGGAGCCATTCGTCGTGGGTGACAGCGGACATGCGGTCCTCCAGACCACGTTGATCGTTTGATACCGGATGAGATGTCTACGCCGATGCCCGGCTGCGGCGCCGCAACCGCTCGTTGGCCGCTCCGAGCGCCATCACCAGGGGAACCGACATTGCGAGCCACACGGCCGTGCTCGTCTCACCGCCGATGAGGGTGGTGAAGTTCTCCAGGATGAGCCAGATGGCACCCGCGAGGCCGAGCGCGCCGAGCGCCGGCGCGATCAGGGTGTTCCACGGGCGTGCGTCCAGACGTTCACGACGGAAGAAGACGACCACGGACACCGAGGTCAGGAGGTAGAGCAGCATCATCGCCAGGACGGCGAGTCCGCTGAACCATGAGAACAGGGTCAGGACGGGGTCCTTGCCGGCCAGCGCGAAGGGTACGACCAGGGCGAGTGCCACGACGGTCTGCACGCACCCGGCCACCCAGGGGGAGTGCCGGGTGTTGAGCGTGCACAGACGGCGCGGCAGCTGACCGTCACGGCCGAGGGAGAACAGGTAGCGGTTGGCGGAGTTGTGGAAGGTGAGGATGCCGGCGAACAGAGAGGTGGCGAGCAGGACGGGGAGGACGTCGTTGGCCCAGCCGCCGAACTGCGCGGTGATTGGCGCGAAGACGAATCCGGCCGAGTCGCCGCTTGCCAGCGCCTTCCCGGCGGCCTGGGGGGCCTTGGAGGCGCCGTAGGCGGAGATCAGCATCCAGGAGGTGAGGGCGAAGAAGCCGGTGACCACGAGGACCGAGAGGTAGGTGGCCCGCGGGACGGTCTTCTTCGGCTCCCGCGCCTCCTCGCCGTAGATGGCGGTGGCCTCGAAGCCGAACATGGACGCGACGGCGAACATCACGGCGACGCCCGGAGCCCCCTGAAGGGCCGCCGACGGGGAGAAGCTGTCGGCGACCCCGAGGCCCTCCGGCCCGCCGCCCTTGAACAGGGTGACCAGACCGAACAGCAGCAGGATGCTGAACTCCGCCGTGACGAACACCGCCAGCACCTTGGCGCCCATCTCGATTCCGGTGACTCCCAGAACCTGCACCACCAGCATGGTGATCACGGCCCACACCCACCAGGCCAGGTGCAGACCCGTGTGGTCGGCGACGAGGCCGGCGACGATCGAGCCGTAGAGGCCGTACATGGCCGCCTGGATGACGCAGTACGAGAACAGGGCCACGGCCGCGCTGCCCGCGCCCACGGTCCGGCCGAGACCGGTACCGATGTACGTGTAGAAGGCGCCGGTGTCGACGACATGGCGGCCCATGGCGACGAAGCCGACCGAGAACAGCAGGATCATGGCCCCGGCCAGCACATAGGCGGCGGGGGTGCCGGCCCCGTTGCCGATGGCCACGGAGATCGGGGCCGCCCCGGCGATTCCCGTGAGCGGGGCCTGAGCGGACAGGACGAAGAAGAGGATGCCCAAAACGCCCAGGGCATTGGGCTTGAGTGTGGCTGCGGTGGATGCGTCCCGCACGGTCCGCTGGGCGGAGACCGTCTGACTGTCCACTCGGATCACCTGCCAGATAGGGGAATGGTCGTTTCAGGCCAAACGAGTTGCCCCATCGTGCGGGCGGAACTATCCGTTTGACAAGGGGTGAGGGGCGGGGAATCCCCGACGACCGAAGATTCCTAGGATGCCGTGCTCCACGGGCACGCTCCGGCCGCGATCCGGCCCGGAGCGGGCGCGGTCCGCGGTCGGAGCGGTCACGTCGGAGCGGTCACGGTCCGCGATCGAAGCCCACGCGGTGGGCGGTGGGAGCGGCTCGATCCGGCGGGGTCGCCTCAGTCGTCGCCCCGCTGCTCGGCGAGCCCGTCCAGCAGGGTGCGCAGCTGCGCGAGGGCCTCCTCGGTGACCTCGCGCTCACCGAACACCAACTGGTGCAGCACGAGGCCCTCCAGGGCAGCGAAGACCAGCCGGTACAGGCCCCGGTCGACCGGGCGGGACAGCATCTGCGACAGCTCGCGCCGGGTGGCGTCGAAGTACTCCTCGTACAGGCCGCGCAGGTGCGGCAGCAGCTCGGGGCGGCGCCGCGCCTCCAACAGCAGCTCGTACTGGAAGGCCTGCAGGTCCGGCCCGGACTCGACCATGTCCGCGAGGCCGGCCGAGAAGTCCGCGACCTTGCCCGTCCCGGGCTCGAGGGCGCTGCTCTGGAGAGAGGAGCGGACGGCGTGGGCGAGCGCCTCCTCGATCAGCGCGTCACGCGAACCGAAGTGGTGCACGACGAGCCCGTGGGTGACCCCGGCCTCCTCGGCGACGGCCCGGTAGGTGAGTTTGCGCAGCCCGCCGCGGGCCACCACCCGCACAGCGGCGTCCAGCAGTGCCGCCCGGCCCGCCCCGTAATTCCTCACGCGCTTGCGGGTGCGGCGCTCACCGGCGGGCTCTGCGGGATCGGTCATGGTCCCGACCCTACCGACGCCGCCCGGCTCAGCGCCTGGGCGGCCTGATGCCACGGAATTCCCAGTCGCCGCCGAGCGCGGTGGACAGGACCTCCTCGGACTCCGTCGGCTGGGCACCGACGTCGGTCCGGACGGGAGTCGGGCCGGTGACGATGTGGTTGGTGAGCCGGCCCAGGCCCTCGACCTCGACCTCGACGACGTCGCCCGGCCGCACGGGCCGGGAGTTGGCCGGGGTGCCGGACAGCAGCACATCGCCCGGGTAGAGGGTGATGGTGCGCGCGATGTCCGCCACGAGGTAGTGCATGTCCCACTTCATCTCGTCCGTGGAGCCGTCCTGCACCACCTCGCCGTTGACGTACGTGCGCAGGCGCTTGCCGTGGAAGTCCCAGTCGGTGACCAGGCCCGGGCCCAGCGGGCAGAGGGTGTCCGAGCCCTTCACCCGCAGCATGGACCCGGCGTCGGTGTCACGGAAGTCGTGCAGACCGTAGTCGTTGGCGACGGTGTAGCCGGCGATGTACTCCCCCGCGTCAGCCGGGGAGATGTTGCGCGCCGTCCTCCCGATGACAATGGCGACCTCACCCTCGTAGTTGAGCCACTTGCAGCCCTCGGGGCGGACGACCGCGCCCTGGTGGGAGTTGAGGGCGGAGGTCGGCTTGTGGAAGTAGGTCGGGGTGTCGGGCAGGTCGATGCGGAACTCCTCGACCCGGCTGCGGTGGTTGAGGTGGACGGCGATCACCTTGGAGGGGACCACCGGCGGCAGGTGCTGGGCGCCGTCGGACTTCACACGGCGGCCGTCGCCGGCGACGAGCTCGTCGCCCTCGACGGTGACCTGGACGGCGGCGCCGTCGAGCAGGATGCGGCGGTACTCGGGCATGCGGGCTCCTAGATGCGGCTGTGCGGGGTGCGCTGGGCAACGGGTGCGGGCAGGCCGGTGCCGGTCCAGCCCTCGGCGGGGCGGTCGAACCACAGGTGGACCTGTCCGGTGCCGATGGAGTTCTCGTACTCGCCGTACTGGCGGGCCCTGGCGACGCACTCCTGCTCACCGAGGGCGCCGGCCATCATCAGGTAGTGGAAGAACCTGGCCTCGGGCTTGAACTTCCAGAACTCGTCCATGGTGCCGAGGACCTTGTCGTGACGGCCCTCCTTGAACCAGGCGATGCGCTCGTGATCCGCCTCGCGGGCCTCCGGCGTGAAGATGTGCACCGGGTCGCTGGCCTCGTGGTCGCGCAGTTCGCGCAGCGGCCAGAAGGTGTGCGAGAGGGCACCGGAGGCGATCAGCAGGACCCGGCGGCCGGGAGTCGCGGCGATGCCGTCCGCCAGGGCGCGGCCGAGCCGCAGGTGGTCCTCCATGTCGCCGGTCTGGCAGACACCGATGGTCACCCAGCGCTTGTCCGGCAGTCCCTCGCCGAGGAACTTCCAGAGGTTGATGGTGGCGTAGTAGACCGGCAGGTAGTCGTCCTCGATCGCGGTGATCCAGGTGCCGTGCCGGTCGGCGAACCGCGCGACGTTGCGGGCGAGTTCGGGGTCGCCGGCGAAGTCGTACGGCATACGGCACATCCCGCGCGGGAGCTCCTCCGACGTGAACAGCCCGGCGCGCCGCTGCTGGGCCGTCACGACGAACTCGACCGTGGTGGCCCAGTGCGAGTCGAGGACGACGACGGTGTCGTAGTCGTCCCGTTCGAAGACCTCCTCACGGAGCCGGCGCAGGCCCGTGACGAGGGTGATCTCCTTGCCCTCGTTCAGTGCCAGCCGGTCGGCCTCGGGCAGCACGATGGTGGGGACGTGGGCGAGCAGGCCCGCCCCGACGATCTCACCCATGGTCGTTCCATCCCTTCGGGGCGGTGACGGTGTTCTTCAGGTCGCAGTAGAAGTCGAAGCTCCAGGTGCCGCCCTCGCGGCCGACGCCGGAGAGGCGGGAGCCGCCGAACGGTGCCTGCAGGTCGCGTACGAAGAAGCAGTTGACCCAGACGGTGCCGGCCACGAGCTGCGCCGTGACACGTCCGGCGCGCTCGCGGTCGCCGGTGGCGAGCGTGGCGGCGAGTCCGAAACGGGTGTCGTTGGCGAGACGGACGGCCTCTTCCTCGGTGGCGAAGGTCTGGAGGGTCAGTACCGGGCCGAAGACCTCCTCCTGGACGATCTCGGAGTCCTGGGCGACATCGGTGAGCAGGGTCGGCGCGTAGTGGAGGCCGTCCCCGCGGTGGCCGCCGATGACGGCGCGGGCACCGGCCTCGACCGCCCTGCGCACGAACCCGTCGATCTTCTCCACCTGGCGGGAGTGGATGTTGGGGCCGATGTCCGTGGCCTCCTCGCGCGGGTCGCCCTGGTTCAACCGGGACGCCTTCTCGACGAATCGGCGCGTGAACTCCTCGGCGATCGGCTCCTCGACCAGCAGGCGGGTGCCCGCGAGGCAGACCTGCCCCGCGTTGTCGTACTGCTCCACCGCGAGGTCCACGGCCAGGTCGAGGTCGGCGTCGGCGAACACCAACAGCGGCGATTTCCCACCCAGTTCCAGGCTGAGCGGGGTCAGGTTCGCGGCGGCGGACGCGGCGATCCGCCGGGCCGTCGGCACCGAGCCGGTGAAGCTGATGCGGCGTACGTCCGGGTGGGAGGTGAGGGCGTCGCCGATCTCGGCGCCGTGGCCCTGGACGACGTTGAGGACTCCGGCGGGCAGCCCGGCCTCGGCGGCGATGTCGGCGAGCAGCGAGACGGTCAGCGGTGACCACTCGGCCGGCTTGAGGACCACCGTGTTGCCGGCGGCGAGGGCAGGCGCCACCTTCCACGTGGCCAGCATCAGCGGGGCGTTCCAGGGCGTGATCAGCACGCACGGGCCCGCCGGGTCCCAGCTCACGCGGTTGGTGTGGCCTCGGGTCTCGAAGTCCTCGTGCTCCAGCTTCAGCAACCAGTCGGCGAAGAAGCGGAAGTTGTGCGCCACGCGCGGCATCACGCCCCGGCGGTGGGAGCGCAGCAGGGCGCCGTTGTCGGTGGTCTCGACGATCGCGAGGTCCTCGAGGCGCTTCTCGACGCCGTCGGCGATGGCGTGCAGAATGCGGGCGCGCTCGGCGCGGGAGGTGGCGGCCCAGGCCGGGAAGGCGGCCTTCGCGGCGGCCACCGCGGCCGCGGCCTCGGGCTCCCGTCCACGGGAGATCTCACCGAGGACCGCGCCGTCGATCGGTGAGACGTCCGCGAAGGTCTCGGCGGAGGCGACGCGCTCGCCGCCGATCCAGTGCCGGGTGTCGACGGCGGTCCCGGCGACGGTGATGGCGTGGTCGGTCATGTCCGGTCTCCAAGTCCTCTGTGCTGCGGGGGTGTTCACTCGGCGCCGGACGTCCCGGACTCCAGCAGGCGACCGCCGTCCCACACCACGCCGACCTGGCGGTAGTAGGCGGCGATCGGCTCGTGGATCTCCAGCCGGGCCAGCTCCTCGGTGGGTGCCTCGAACAGCTCCAGCTCGGCGTCCCCGACCCACGGCGTGCCGCCTTCGAAGGAGGCGGCACCGGACTCGATCAGTTCGTCGAGGGCGAGGCCCTTGCCCTTCTCGATGGACGGCAGCCAGCGGTGGTGCGCCATGGGGTGCCCATTGACGAACCCATTGGTCGCCGACGGCTCCCTCAGGGTCACCACCGCCTGGGCGAGCCGCCGGTCGCCGGCCGCGAGGGTGGCGCCGAAGCGGGCGCCCGCCTCGATGCGCGGCGCCGGCCCGTACGAGTGCGGGCGGGTCTGGTGGATCGAGCCGAGCTTCTTCGGGTAGCCCTGGTGCAGTCCCCGCGCGATCGCGAAGTCCTTGTCGACCCAGATGTGAACGCACCGCGAGTACGTCTGTCCCCGGTACCTGCACCGCACGACCGCGAAGGCCTCCTTGTACTGGGAGCGCACCGGGTCGAGCAGTTCCTCCCCCGATGCCGAACAGGACTGCCAGTCGGCCCAGATCAGCGCCACGGCACCCGGATCGTCCTCGGCCAACCCCAGTGGCTCCGGCAGCAGTTCGCGAACGCGCGCGGGGTCGGTGCGGTACTCGACGGTGAGCAGGTCGCCCGAGTAGCGCCACGGGGGCGAGGGAATCAGCGACGAGGCGCCGGTCGCCGACTTGGGGTGGAAGTAACCGCGGACGGTGGTCATGTCGGGGTTCCTTAGGCGGTGAGGGCGGGCTGCTGGAGCAGTTCGGCTCGGTGGCGGGCGGCGGCGGACGCGGCGGCCTGGCCGCCGAGGGCGACGACGCCCACCAGCCGGCCGCCGGAGTGGTAGCCGACGAGGACGTCGCCGTCCGGGTCTCCGTCCAGGACGCGGACGTCGTCCTTGCCGAGCACCGGCGCGCCGAAGGACTGGAGGCGGAAGTCGTGCTGGTCGCTCCAGAAGGTGGGAAGCGGGGAGAAGGGGGCCGCGACGGCCTCGGTCCCGGTGAGATGGGCGACGAGGACCTTCGCCGCGTGCTTCGCGGTGTCGGTAGGGATGCTCCAGTGCTCCACGCGGCGGGGCACGCCGTCGTAGCGCGCATTGGGGAAACGGGCCACGTCGCCGACCGCCACGATCGCGGGGCGGCCCCCGACGCGCAACTGCTCGTCGGTCAGCACACCGTCGCTCAGATCGAGGCCGTTGCCCTCCAGCCATTCCGTGTTGGCGATCGAGCCGACCGACTCGACGACCACATCCGCGGACAGCACGGTCCCGTCGCTCAGCACGACGCCGGTGACCCGGTCCTCACCCTCGAAGCCGGCGACACCCGTGCCGAGCGCGAAGCGCACTCCCCGCCTCTCGTGCCGCTCGAGCAGGGCGCGGGCGAGAAGTTCACCGAGTGGGCCCACCATCGGCAGGGGCAGCGGATCGACGACGGTCACCTCGGCGGCCCCGAGGCCGAGTGCGGTGGCGGCGACCTCGCAGCCGATGAAACCCGCGCCCACCACGACCACGCGTACGCCGGGCCGGGTCAGTGCGTCCCGCAGCCCCTGGGCGTCGGCGATGGTGCGGACGGTGTGGCGGCCCTGGAGCGGACCGGGGCAGCGCAGCCGCCGGGGCCGCATGCCGGTGGCGACGACGAGGCCGTCGTAGGGGAGCGTCTCGCCCCCGCCGAGCTCGACGGTCCGCTCCCGGAGGCGGGCCGCGACGACCCTCGTGCCGAGGCGCCAGTCCACGTCCGCCACGCTCCCGCGCGGGCGGAAGGCCAGGGACTCGAAGGGCGCCTTGCCGGCGAGGACTTCCTTGGACAGCGGGGGCCGGTTGTACGGCATGTGGGGCTCGTCCCCGACGATCGTGATCGCCCCGGTCCAGCCGGCGCCTCGCAGCTGCTCGGCGGCGCGCAGGCCGGCCATGGAGGCGCCGGCCACGACGATGCGGGCGCTCATGCTCAGGCCTCGATCCGGATGGCCTGGAGCGGGCAGACGTCGGCGGCCTCCTCGACCTCCTCGCGGAGCGCGTCGTCCGGGTCGCTGACGTAGGCGAGACGCCCGTTCTCGTCGAGCTGGAAGACGTCGGGCGCCGCGAAGACGCACTGGCCGTGGTCCTGGCACTTGTTCATGTCGACGACGACCTTCATGGCCGGTCCTCCTGGTGGTGAGGGCGTCGGAGCGGGGATACGCGAAAGGGAGAGGGGCCCGGCTGGGGGCCGGGCCCCGGCCACAGGGGTGCGGATGACCGCACCCCCAACTCGTTTGGCTTCAAACAACATAGAAAGCGGCCGGACCCTGGTCAATAGCTATCCGGATGGATAAATTTTTGAGACCGCCCCCTTGCGGGAAAGCGACGGGCGTTCCTACCGTTTGACATCAAACGACTGCGTCGGGGCTCTCCACTGCCGACCCCGCATCGACGCCCGCCACCCCCAGGCCTTCTAGGGCCGGGAGGGGCCGCCCCCCTTTTTCGTCCGCCCGAGGAGACATCGGTGAGCGCATCCGACACCCCACCCGTCCGCCGGCACCAGGACCGGCTCGCCGCAGAGGGCATCGATGTGGTCCGGGTGACCTACCCCGACCTGATCGGCACCGACCGTGGCCGCGACGTCCTGCTGGAACATCTGCCCTCGGCGTGCGAGCACGGACTCGCCTTCTGCAAGGCCGTCTACCACACCAGCCCGCAGGGCGATGTCGTGCCGGTCCCGGGCGGACTGGACGCCGGCCTGCCCGACGTCTGCGTACGGCCCGACCTCGACACGCTCGTCCCCCTGCCCTGGGAACCAGGGGTCGCCTCCTGTCTGGGCGACGTCACGGACCCGGCCACCGGGCTCCCCGCCCCCGAATCCCCCCGCGACCTGCTGCGCACGGTCCTCGCCCGGTGCGCCGAGCACGGACTGCGGCCGGTGGTCGGCCCGGAGCTGGAGTACTTCCTGTGCGACCCGGCACCCGACTCGCCCCGGGGCTGGCGCCGCTACACCGACGCGCTCGGCTGCGTCTACACCACCGGGCTGCGCGCCGACCCCGACAACCACCTGCTGCGCGTCCTGCGGCTGCTGCGCGACCTCGGCATCGGCGTCAGCAACGGCAACCACGAATTCGACGGCGCCCAGTTCGAGATCAACCTGACCCACACGGGCGCCATGGAGGCCGCCGACCGGGCCTTCCGCTTCAAATCGGCGGTCAAGGAGCTGGCACGCAAGGAGGGCAGACTCGCCACCTTCATGGCGAAACCCTTCAACGACGCGGGCGGCTCGGGTTTCCACCTCCATCTGTCGTGCGAGGCCGATGACGTCGAAGGCGTCCGCAACGCCTTCGACGACCCCTCCGGCGCATACGGCCTGTCCGCCACCGCGCGCCATGCCGTGGCCGGCATCCTGGACCACGCGCCGGCGCTCGCCGCGCTGGCCAACCCGACCGTCAACTCCTACAAGCGCTTCGGGCCCGACACCCTCGCACCCTGGCTGATCGACTGGGGCCTGGACAACCGCAGCGCCATGGTCCGCATCCCGCCCGAGCGCGGCGCGGGCGCCCGTCTGGAGGTACGGCTCGGTGACGCCAGCGCCAACCCCTATCTGCTGATCGCCGGGACCGTCGCGGCCGCGCTCCTCGGCGTCCTGGCCGGCGAAGAGCCCCCGGCACCGCTGGAGGGCTACGGCTACGACACGGCCAGGTCCGCCATGCTGCCCACGAGCCTGCCCGCCGCGCTCGACGCGCTGGAGGCGGACACCGCCCTCACCGACGTCCTCGGCAAGGGCTTCACCACTTCTTTCCTTTCCTACAAGCGGGACGAGGTCGAGCGCTTCGGGCGGCACGTCACCGACTGGGAGTTCACCGAGTACGCCTACCACCTGTGATGTCCGGGAGCCATCGATGACCGAAACCCTCGCCACCGTCAACGAGCCGATGCCGCTCGAGGATGTGGACCTCGCCGACCTCGACAACTTCACCGACGGGGTGACTCCCTGGCGGATGTTCCACACTCTGCGCCACCAGGACCCGGTGCACTGGCAGCCGGAGGAGGCGCCCAACTCCGGTTTCTGGGCGCTGACCCGGCACGAGGACATCGCCCGGGTGGACCGCGACGCGGAGACCTTCACCTCGACCAGGTTCGTCAATCTCGAGGAACTCGACGACGACCAGATCAAGAAGCGGGCGTCCATCCTGGAGCTGGACGGCGTCCGCCACCGTGCGCTGCGCAGTCTGATTCAGCGTCAGTTCGGTGCGAGCGTCATCAACAGCTACACCGAGTTCCTGCGCGGTCTGACGGCGAAGACGCTGGACGCGGCCTTGGCCAAGGGCCGATTCGACTTCGTCAAGGAGGTGTCCGCCGACTTCCCCATCAACGTGCTGGCCCGGCTGCTGGACGTACCGCCGGAGGACAACCAGCAGCTCATCGACTGGGGCAACCGCATCATCGGCAACACCGACCCCGACTACGCCGACGTCCTGCTGCACAGCGAGGAGAGCGAGAAGTACCGCGACCTGCCCTTCCGCTCCCCCGCCTCGCTCGAAGTCTTCGAGTACGGACGGGAGCTGGCCCGCAAACGGCGCGGGGGCGACGGAACCGACCTGGTCTCGCGACTTGTGAACCAGACCCCGCGCGACGGAGTCCCGCTGTCCGCGCAGGACTTCGACAACTACTTCCTGCTGCTGGTCGTGGCCGGCAACGAGACCACACGGCACACCATCACCCACTCGATGCTGGCCCTGATCCAGCACCCCGAGCAGCTCGCCCGGCTCAAGGAGGACCCCTCCCTGATCCCGACGGCGGTCGAGGAGTTCCTGCGCTGGGCTTCGCCGGTGTACCACTTCCGCCGCACCGCGACCCGCGACACCGAAGTCGGCGGCAAGCGGATCAAGGAGGGCGACAAGGTCGTCATGTGGTACGCGTCCGGCAACCGTGACGAGAAGGTCTTCGGCAACCCGTACGACTTCGACGTCACCCGGCAGAACAACGACCACGTCACCTTCGGCAAGGGCAGCCCGCACCTGTGCCTGGGCAACCTGCTCGCCCGTACCGAGATCCGGATCATGTTCGAGGAACTGATCCCGCGTCTGGCGGACATCCGTCTCACCGGCGAGGTCCCCCGGGTGCGGTCCAACTTCGTCAACGGGATCAAGCACCTGCCGGTCGAGGTCACCCTCGCCTGAGCGGGAGGCGCACCGCCGGGAGGTCGGCCACGACGTCCCGGCGGTGACCCCCGGGCCCGGGCGGCCTCACTCCCCCCTCGCCCCGGGAGCCGGCACCGTGCGCAGACTGCGGCTGCGGCCGCGGAACTCGGCGATCAGCTCGTCACCGCGCAGGACGCTGACGTCGTAGATGCCGCTGCGCCCGAACCGGGTGCGTTCGCGCGCCGTGGCGACGAGCACATCGCCCTCGTGGGCCGGGGCCACGAAGTCGATGTCGGCCGCGGCGGCGACCGTCACGGGGCCGTGGCTGTTGCAGGCACAGGCGAAGGCGGTGTCCGCGAGGAGGAAGAGATAGCCGCCGTGGGCGATCCCGTGACCGTTGACCATGTCCGATGTCACGGTCATGCGCAGCACAGCGGTCCCGCGGCCGCCCTCCAGCAGCTCGATGCCGAGCCGCCGCGAGGCCTTGTCCTCGGCGAACATGGCCTCCGCCGCGGAGTCCGGCGCAGATGACATCCCACTCACCACCCCAGGTACCGAACGAACATTCGGTCAGCATAGTCGACCAGGCCGCCCGCGACCCGGCGGATGCCGCGTTCTCCCCCGGGCGCGAGGGACCCTGCCGTGCGGGCTACGGCCGCACCAGGCAGGGCCGCTTGCTGTCGAAGGCCCACCCCTGGACGAGATACTGCATGCCCACGGCGTCGTCGCGGTCCGACAGCGCCTTGCGCAGGTAGAGATCGTGGGCGGCCATGAGCCGGTCCCGGTCGAGCCGCACACCGAGGCCGGGTGTGTCGGGAACGGCGACCTGGCCGCCGGTGATCCGCGGCGGCTCGGCGGTGAGGCGCTCCAGCCCCTCCTGCCAGATCCAGTGCGTGTCCAGCGCGTTGTACTCGCCGGGGGCCGCGGCTCCGCAATGGGCCATCATGGCCAGGGAGATGTCGAAGTGGTTGTTGGAGTGGCAACCCCACGTCAGCCCCATGGCGTTGCACAACTGGGCCACTCTCACCGACCCCTGCATGGTCCAGAAGTGCGGATCGGCGAGCGGGATGGAGACGGACTGGAGCGCCAGCGCGTGGGTGAGCTGGCGCCAGTCGGTCGCGATCATGTTGGTGGCCGTGGGCAGCCCCGTGGCCCGGCGGAACTCCGCGAGGATCTCCCGGCCGGAGTAGCCGCCCTCGGCTCCGCAGGGGTCTTCGGCGTAGGCGAGGGTGCCGACGAGCGGACGGCACAGCTCGACGGCATCCCGCAGGGACCACGCGCCGTTCGGGTCGAGGGTGATCCGGGCCTCGGGAAAGCGCTTCTTGAGCGCGCGGACCGCCTCGACCTCCTCCCCGCCCGGCAGGACACCGCCCTTGAGTTTGAAGTCCCTGAATCCGTAGTGGTCCTGGGTGGCCTCGGCCTGCCGGACGATCGCCTCGGGGGTGAGCGCCTCCTCGCGGCGGATCCGGTACCAGTCCACGGAGGCGTCGGGTTCGCGGACGTACTCCAGGTCCGTGCGGTCGGGGTCGCCGACGTAGAAGAGGTAGCCGAGGACGCGGACGGAGTCGCGCTGCTTCCCGTCGCCCAGCAGAGCGTCGACGGGCACCTCCAGATGCTGCCCGAGGAGGTCGAGCAGCGCCGACTCGACGGCGGTGACCGCGTGCACCGTCGTGCGCCGGTCGAAGGTCTGCTCGCCGCGGCCGCCGGAATCCCGGTCGGCGAACCGGTCGCCCATCGCGCGCAGGACGCGTCGGTAATCGCCCACACGCGCACCGACGACCAGCGGTTCGGCCTCGCGCAGGGTACGCGTGATCCCTTCCCCGCCGGGGACCTCGCCCAGTCCGGTACGCCCTTCGGAGTCCTCGACGACAACGACGTTGCGGGTGAAGTAGGGGCCGTGGGCGCCGGAGAGGTTGAGCGCCATGGAGTCCCGGCCGGCGACCGGGTACACGGAGAACGAGGTGACGACCGGTTGGCTCATATCGTCCTCACATGCAGATGCCGTCTACCCATGTAGACAGACATTAGATGGAGGAACCAGCGAGGTCAATGGGCGCCGATGATCGTCGCGACGCCCGCTCAGCCGGGTGGTGTCAGGATGTCGGCGTCACCCGGATACCGACCGTCCCCTGCTCACCCCTCCGCAGCCGGCTGCCCAGGAGGGTGAGGCGGCCGAGGATGCCGTACTTGCGCGCGATCAGCTGCCGGTAGCGGGCCGTGGCGGGGGCGTCGGTCAACTCGGCGATGGCCGGGACCTGATCGCCGGTCGGATTGCCGCGCACGTCGCAGGGCCCCACGAGGACATCGGCGCGGGCCCGGATCCGCTTGACCTTCCAGGAGTCCGCGGTGGTCCACACACCGAGCGCGTCACCGTCCCGCACCACCCAGACCGGGGTGGTGACCCCGGTGCCGTTCTTGCGGTAACTGGTGATCAGCAGATATTTGCCCGTCGCGAGCCGGTCCAGGGAGGCATCGTCCATGGGTCGCAAGTCTAGGCACCTCGCGGCCCGGCACGGCATCGTACGGGGGCGCCGGTACGGGTGTACGGCCGTACCGGCGCCGGGATACGCGGAGAGCAGCGTCAGGACAGCCGGCCGCCGTAGTCGGGCAGCTTGTAGGTACGTTCGGCGTGGCCGCCGACCAGGTCGCTGTCGTTGTTGCCGACGTTGGCGATGATCGTGTAGCCCTTCGCCTCGATCTCCGCGCGCTTGGCGGTCTTGTACGCGCTGACCTCGTCGAACAGGTCCGGCAGGTCACGCACGTACAGCCCGTCGACCGGGTAGCCCACGGCCTTGAGGTTCCACTCGGTGAGTTCCTCGATGATGCCGGGGCGCGCGGTGACGAAGAAGACGGAGACGCCGCGGGACTTGGCGTACTTGGCCAGGTCCAGCGAAGGCTTCACCGCCGGAGTGGGCAGCTGGTACCAGGGGTGGAAGTACGTCTCCAGCGTGGTGTTGTCGATGTCGAAGACGATCGCGAGCTTCTGCCCGGCGGCGTTCGCGGTGCGCTGCTGGACGTACGGCCGCGCCTGGTCGATGACGGCCTTCACGTCCGCCTGCCAGGTGGCGTAGTCGACGGCGGAGGCCTGTGCCGCCGCCACGCTCACGGTGGTCTTGGCGGGAGCCGCCGAAGCCGTCTGCGCGGCGGCGACCGTGCCGCCGATGCTCAGCGCCACGACCGCCGATACCGCGCCGATCCGGCGCCCCACACCCGGTCTTGTCATGCCGGTCCCTTCTCTCGCGTCCAACTCGCTTCAGATCGACGGCAGTTCCTCGACCGCCGCCGCGCCCGGCATGTTCACGTCCAAGAGTGGACGACAGACCACAGAGAAGTTACTCCCCGGTAGACAGTTACTCGCGAGTAGATCCGGACAGGGGCGCTCACCTGGCCAGAAGGGCCAGGAACCGCCGTGCGAAGAGATAAGCGTCACCCGGCCAGCGGGCGGAGAGGTAGCGGCCGTCCTCCACCACGAACGCATGGCTGTCGTCGGTGGCGGTGCCGCGCCGGGTGAGCACGCGGGGCCCGCGCTCGAACCGGGCCCCCGGCCCGGTGAGCGCCGAGCGCACCTCGTCCTCCACGTACGCCGGGTACGTGCGGTAGTAGCGGCCAAGACGCCAGGCTGTGGTGAGGTACGCGGTGCGCTCCATGTACTTCGGCAGACAGGTCGTACGGCGGCCGGCCAGCACGCTGCGCCCGGTTCCGCCGTCAGGCGTCCGCGCAAGGACCAGGACGCCGTGGCAGATCGCACCGACCGGCCGCTCGAGCGCCCAGAACCGGGCGACCTGCCGCCGCAGTTCGCCGGAGCCGAGGTACTGCCGCATGCCGGGAGCGTGACCGCCCGGCAGCAGCAGCCCGTCGAACTCCGTGACGTCCAGATCCGCCCAGGACACCGTGGCCGCGAACTCCGGCGCCCGCGTGAGCTCTTCGTAGAACCGTACGGGTTCCGGCGCGGCGCCGAGCCGGCCGAACAGCACTCCCGTCAGCAGTCGGGGATCGGCGGCCGGACGGGTGCCGGCCCGCTCCGTCGCGAGGACGACCTGGTGGCCGGCATCGGTCAGCAGCCGCCAGGGCACCGCGACCTCGGTGACGTCGAAGTCGTGGTCCGGCACCGGCATCAGTACGCGCATGCGCTCATCATGGCAGGGTGGTCTCGTGTCCATGACAGCACGACCCGCCGCACGGAGACGGTTCGCCGGCCGTCCGGTGCGGGATGATCCTCATGGGACACGAGGCAGGGGGCGATGCGGTGACCTTCAGTCGCGGGAGCGTGGCCGGTACGCAGGCGGCGGAACGGCCGCTGGAGGTGGCCTGCGACGAGTCGGGGTCGGACGGCGAGAACCTCACCAGCGGGAACACCGATGTCTTCGCGCATGCCAGTGTCCATGTGCCCCTGTCCGCCGCGGCCGCGCACGTCCAGGAGATCCGTGACCGGATCCGGTCTCCCGCGGAGGAGTACAAGGCGAACCACCTGCTCCGGCAGAAGCACCGATCGGTGCTGTGCAACTCGCCGACTTCCTCGCCGGGATCGCCCGGAAGATCGCCTCGGACGAGCTGAACGGACGAGGTGATCCCACGCTGACCGCGCTGTTGCGGCCGTACGTGGAGGGGGACTCGATGTGGAGCGACGAGCGCAGCGGCGTGCTGCTGGGGCCGTTCTCGGCATCGCCCACAGGGTGAGTTCCACGGCTCCTCGCTGAACACCCCGGCGCGGCCGCACGTATGGAGTGGAGGCGCTCGACGACCGGAGTGCCCCGCGGTGGTGACGCCGTGCGTTCGCAGTTCGGGAGCCATGGATGAGGCATGCACGACGACGGATGGTCCGGCGGGGGGCACGCATCGCGGCGGCCGGCGGAGTGCTCCTGGGAGGACTGATGGTCACCCAGGCTCTGGCCGCCGAACCGTCCGGCGCGCAGACTCCCGACAGCACATCGGTGCAGGTCGCCTCACGGACGGGTGCCGAACTGCTGGCAGGGCTCGGCACCTCGCGCACAGCGGGCAGCTGGGTGGCCTCCGACGGCACACCCGTCGTGGCCGTGACCAACCGTGCCGCGGCCTCCCGCGTCACGGCGGCCGGGGCCCGGGCGAAGATGGTCGGCCACAGTATGGACCAGCTCAAGTCAGCCACGCAGGAGCTGAGTTCGGCGCCCAGGGTGGCCGGCACCGCCTGGGCTGTGGACTACCGGACCAACAAGGTCGTGGTGGAGGCCGACAGCAGCGTCTCCGCCTCAGACTGGTCCCGGATGACCCGACTCGCCGACGGCATCGGCGACTTCGTGCACATGGAGCGCACCCAGGGCAGATTCACCACCCGGGTGAACGGCGCGCAGCCCATCTTCTCGACCAGTGGCCGCTGTTCGGCCGGCTTCAATGTGACCAACGGCCAGAGCGAGTTCATCCTCACCGCCGGACACTGCGGGCCCGGCGGCACGCTCTGGTTCTCCGACAACACGGGCCGCACGCAGCTGGGCCGGACGGTGACATCGGAGTTCCCGGGCAACGGAGACTTCTCCCTCATCCGGTACGAGAACGGTCAGGAGACCCCCGGCGAGAACGTGGTGGCCATCGGCGGCGGTCGCGGTGTGCGCATCACGGCGTCCGGGGACCCGGTCGTCGGGCAGAAGGTCTTCCGCAGCGGCAGTACCAGCGGTCTGCGCGAGGGCGAGGTCACCGCGCTGGGCGCCACGGTCAACTATCCCGAGGGTACGGTCACCGGCCTCATCCAGACCACGGTGTGCGCCGAACCGGGAGACAGCGGCGGCCCGTTGTTCTCCGAGGGCATCGCGCTCGGGGTCACGTCGGGCGGCAGCGGAGACTGCCGGTCGGGCGGTACGACGTTCTTCCAGCCGGTGACGCAGGCGATGGCGGCGCTGGGTGTGCAGCTCACCGGGCAGTCGCCGGCGTCGGCGAGTGCGGGCGCCCAGACCTCGGGAGGTCCCGCGCCGTCCGCCTCGCCCGCGCAGGGTGCGGCCATCGTGCCCGGCTCGGCGGCTCCCGGCCCGGCGGCTCCCGGCGCGGTCCAGGGGGTCGGGGTCACCGGTGCCTCCGACGGCTTCGTGGCACGGCTCACCGACCCGCGGAACGTCGGGCCGGGCCTTCTCGTCATCGCGGGCAGCCTCGTCGCCCTGGTCGCCACCCGCTACATCCGCACGGAACAGGAGCGCAACGCCTACCGCCGCGCCTACTCCGGCACTTGGGGCTGAGGCTCCTCAGGCACGGGTGCGCAGCGCCGGCGCCCGTGCCTGAGCGGCGTCGGACGGCGTGCTAGGGCCGTTGCTGTTGAGAACGGCGGGTATCGAGGGAGACGGGGAGATCAGCGGATCTGCCGAGCCGTCGGTCTTCCGAAGCGGGGAGCTTCACGCAGCGACCGGGCGGGCCCTCACGCCGCTTGCGTCGGGTCCGGCGACGCCGCGGCCCATTCCTTGACGAGCCGCTCGTACTCCCGCCGCTCCTCCATGCTCAGCGTCCCGCCGCTCCGGAACCACAAGGCCCGGATCTCCTCGTTCACCTCGTCGGCGGAGCGTTCCGCCGCAGGTTGGGGAGTGGTGGACATGCCGTGAAGCATACGGGGCCCGGCGTGAAGGCGCTGTGAGTAATCAGGCATCTCCTGGCATTCCGGGCCGTGAAGCTGATCACTTCTCAGGAGGGAACAGGGACGCACCCACGTGGGTTGTACGTGGCCCGGCCGTGCACGAGGACGACCGGGCCGCGGGTTCACCGGCTTTCTCCGAGGATGCCCCGGCCTTCAGGCCGGGGAGGAATCGGACTCCTGCGGAGCAGGGCAGGGACAGCCGGATCGCCGTCAGGGCGATCCGGCGTCCACCCCGCACGGCCGTGATGCCGCCCACAACGGTCAAGAACTCTCAACTGTCAGTCCTCTCAGGTAGGTTCGGATGCATGACGACAGAAGCGACCACGAAGGACACCGGGCATGCCCGGTACACCTTCCGTGTACGCCTGTCGAAGACAGCCCGGCGCGCACTCGAAGCCGAGTGGGAGCGCTGCCGGTGGCTCTGGAATGAATGCGTGGCCAAGTCCAAGCAGGTCCACCGGCAGAGCAAGGAGTCCGGCGAGAAGCTGACGTGTGGTCCGGCGCAGTTGGACAGGATGCTGACTGAGGCGCGTCGGGTGATGCCGTGGCTGGCCGAGGGTGC
Source organism: Streptomyces sp. CA-106110 (assembly GCF_050936285.1). NCBI lineage: Bacteria > Bacillati > Actinomycetota > Actinomycetes > Kitasatosporales > Streptomycetaceae > Streptomyces > Streptomyces sp. CA-106110. Next base: position 1,551,348 of record NZ_JBNJNB010000001.1, read on the forward strand.
CTCGGTGCCGCAGCAGCAGGTGATTCGGGACTTCGCCAAGTCGCGGGCGAAGGCGTTGAAGGACGTCAAGGACGGGCTTGCGCAGCACCGCCGGGCGGGAATGCCCCGCTTCAAGCGGAAGCGGGAGGCCAGGCCGAGCCTGAACTACACGAAGCGGGGTTTCCGTCTGAAGGACGGTCGTCTGCACCTTGCGGGCCAGATCGTGCTGAGCGTGGTGTGGTCGCGGGCTCTTCCGGCCGACCCGTCGAGTGTGCGCGTGTACCAGGACACGCTCGGGCACTGGTATGTGTCCTTCGTCGCCCCCGCGCAGAGCGAACCGCTTGCCCTCACGGGGCGGGTGCTCGGGGTGGACTGGGGTGTGAAGGAGACCGCGACCACCACGGATGACGCCTACGACCTTCCGCATGCCGAACACGGCAAGCGGTCCGCTCAGCGGCTCGCGAAGTACCAGCGGATGATGGCCCGGCGCCGGCGACCGAAAGGACAGCGTGCATCCACCGGCTACCGGAAGGCGCAGGCACAGGCAGCGAAGCTGCACAGGAAGATCGCGCGGCAGCGTGAGGACACCGGCCGCAAGTGGGCCAAGGCCGTCATGCGCGATCATGACGGAGTGGCGGTGGAGGACTTCCGCCCGAAGTTCCTCGCGAAGACCACCATGGCCCGCAAGGCGGCCGACGCGGCCATCGCGGCGACGAAGCGTGCCCTGCTCGAGATGGGCCGCAAGCACGCACGGGACGTCCGTCTCGTGCACCCGGCGCACACCACGATGGACTGCGCAACGTGCGGGGCGAGAACCAAGCACGCACTCCCTCTCTCGATGAGAACGTATGCCTGCACCGTGTGCGCAGCCGTGTCCCCCAGGGACAAGAACTCCGCCCGCGTGATGCTGGTCCGGGCAGGTTGGAACCCGGACGGTGCCGAGGGCGTAAGACCACCTGAGCCGCTGGCTCCGGTGGCAGCCTGAGCCGTACATCCCCGCTCAACCCTGGAGGGTGGAGAATCCCCTCCCTTCAGGGAGGGGAGCCTTCAAATCAGGTGCCCGGCTTGCGGCCGTACACGAACACGTCGTCGCCGACCTTGAGCAGCGACCAGTACTTCTTGGCGTCCGTCGTGGTCATGTTGACGCAGCCGTGGGAGCCCGGCGGGTTCCACATGCTGAGACCGACGGAGTGGAAGGCCTGGCCGCCGTCGAAGAACTGGCTGTACGGCATGGGCACGTGGTAAACGCTCGACACATGGTCGATGTCCCGCCAGTAGATCTTCTTCAGTCCGGTGCGGGTCTCGTAGCCGTTGCGGCCGGTGCGCACCGGGACCGGGCCGTAGACGAGCCGGCTGCCGTCCTGGATCCAGCTGAGCTGGAGCGTGAGGTTCACACACGCGATACGGCCCTTGTTGACGGGGCACTTCCCGTCCTTGTTGGGGTTCTTCCCGACGGCCTTCTGCTTGTTCATGAGGTCCATCACGCCCCAGGTGACGGGACCCGCGTAGCCGATGGCCGGGGTGATGCCGTGCTTGTTCTGGAAGGCCTGGATGGATTTGCAGTCGGCGGCGGACTGCTTGCCGTCGACCGGCCGGCCGAGGAACTTCTCGACCTGCTTCTGATACGGGCCGGTACTCGTGGTGCAACTCGCGGCACCCGCGGGCGCGGCGCTGAGTGCGAGTGTGAGCGGAGTCACCAATGCGGTGATGCCCAGTGCGACGGCTCCCCGTCTGCGTATGTCCCCCATGGCGGCCCTTTCGTCATCCGTGCGCGCCCCGAGCGGGGTGCTCTCCCCTGAGTAACAGGTTTCGTGTGATAGACCGGCACCGAGCCGCCCTGGTTGTAGCACGAATCACACTGCGACGAAACGGTGACATTCCACCGGGATCCCCCCTCCGCGGCGGTGAGCGGGGGCACACGTCGGCCCCCGGCCGTGGTAGGAGGCCGATACGGATCCGACCCCGGAGCGGGGAACAGGGTCGCGCTGATCGCCGGCACCATGCTGCCGGCCGGTGCGGCGGGCAGCGGAGTGGCAATGGTGAGCACCCCCGCCACAGCTCCCCCACCGGGCACAGCACCAGCACGGCCACGGGGACGACGTCTGGGGCGGCTGGGCCACTGGGGCGGCTACGGCTGGTACTGACACCCTCCGGGTCCACGACCGGGTGCCGGCCCGCGGCTCAGGGCGCGGACCGGCACCCGGCGTTGAGTACCGCTGCTGCCCGGGTGTGGCGCGGACGCGCGCCACACCCGGGCGAGCACGGCTCAGGCGGCCTTGTCGGCCCGGCCCCGGTGAGTGCGCACGATGTCCGCGTACCGGTACCCCGAGCCCTTGATCGTCCGAACCTGGGTGCGGTAGTCGACATGGACGAGTCCGAACCGCTTGTCGTAGCCGTACGCCCACTCGAAGTTGTCGAGCAGCGACCAGGCGAAATAGCCGGCCAGCGGGGCGCCCTTGCGGGCCGCCGAGGCGCAGGCCGCGAGGTGCCCGATCAGGTAGTCCTGGCGTTCGGGGTCGTCCACGGTGCCGTCGGGACGTACGACGTCGGGGAAGGAGGAGCCGTTCTCGGTGACGAACAGCCTGCGGGCGCCGTAGTCGTCGGTGAGGCGCAGCAGCAACGTCTCGATGCCGCTCGCGTCGATCTCCCAGTCCATGCCGGTGCGCGGCACTCCGGAGCGGCGCACCGAGCGGACGCGGGGAGCCGGACCGGCCGGGTCGTCGGCGACAGTGGCCGGGAAGTAGTAGTTCAGGCCCAGCCAGTCCAGCGGTGCGGCGATCGTCTCCAGGTCGCCGGAACGCTCGGGGAGTTCGACCCCGTAGACCTCGCGCATGTCCTCCGGGAAGCCGCGGCCGTGGACCGGGTCCAGCCACCAGCGGTTGACATGACCGTCCATGCGGTGGGCCGCGGCCTGGTCCTCGGGGCTGTCACTGGCGGCGTGCACGGTGGACAGGTTGTTGACGATGCCGACCCGGGCGTCCGGGGCGGCGGCGCGGATCGCCTGGACGGCGAGGCCGTGGCCGAGGAGCAGGTGGTAGGAAGCACGGATGGCGGCGGTCAGATCGGTGAGACCGGGGGCCATCTTGCCCTCGAGGTGTCCGATCCAGGCCGAGCACAGCGGTTCGTTGAGCGTCGCCCAGTGGGTGACGCGGTCGCCCAGCCGTTCGGCGACGACCGACGCGTAGGCGGCGAAGTGCTCGGCGGTCTCCCGCTCGGGCCAGCCGCCCCGGTTCTGGAGCACCTGCGGCAGGTCCCAGTGGTACAGAGTGACCGACGGGGTGATGCCGGCCTCCAGCAGGGCGTCGACCAACTCGTCGTAGAAGGCGAGCCCCTTGGGGTTCACCGGGCCGTCGCCACCGGGGACCACCCGGGGCCAGGCGATGGACAGCCGGTAGGCGTTGGTGCCGAGTTGCTTCATCAACCCGATGTCCTCGCGCCAGCGGTGGTAGTGGTCGCAGGCGACGTCGCCGTTGTCGTCACCTGCGATCTTTCCCGGGGTGTGCGAGAAGGTGTCCCAGATCGACGGCGAGCGGCCGTCCTCGTCGACGGCCCCCTCGATCTGGTACGCCGATGTGGCCGTGCCCCACAGGAAGTCGTGCGGGAGCGCGGCGAGGTCGATGCGTTCGGACACAGAAGTCCTCTCAGGAATAGGTGTGTCGGTCACTTCACGGCTCCGGCGGTGAGCCCGGTGACGAGGTAGCGCTGCAGCAGCAGGAAGCCCGCGACCACGGGGACGCTGACGACGAGCGAGGCGGCCATGATCTGGTTCCAGTAGACGTCGTTCAGCGTCGAGTAGCCCTGCAGGCCGACGGCGAGGGTGCGGGTGGTGTCGTTGGTCATCACGGAGGCGAAGAGCACCTCGCCCCAGGCGGTCATGAAGGCGTAGACGGCGACCGCGACGATGCCGGGGATCGCGGCCGGCACGACGATCCGGAAGAGCGCGCCGAGCGGTCCGCAGCCGTCCACCAGCGCCGCCTCGTCCAGATCGCGCGGCACCGAGTCGAGATACCCGATGAGCATCCAGATCGAGAACGGCAGAGAGAAGGTGAGATACGTCAGGATCAGCCCGCCGCGCGAGCCGAACAGGGCGATGCCGGTGGCGTTGCCGATGTTGACGTACAGCAGGAACAGCGGGAGCAGGAAGAGGATGCCCGGGAACATCTGGGTGGACAGCACGGTGACCGTGAAGACGCGCTTGCCCCGGAAGTCGTAGCGGCTGACGGCGTACGCCGAGAACACCGCGATCACCACCGAGCAGACGGTCGCCGCACCCGCCACGATCAGCGAGTTCATGAAGTACTTGGCCAGCGGGACCGTCGACCAGATGTCGATGTAGGGGCGGATCGTCAGGCCGCTCGGCAGCCAGCGGAACTTCCCCGACACATCCGCGAGCGGCTTCAGGGAGCTGGAGACCATCACGTAGACCGGTATCAGGACGAAGCCGGTGAGCAGCGTGAGGAAGATCCGCCGGGACCAGAGGAAGGAGCGCGGCGGGGCCATCGGCGACCGGGGCGCACTGGGCGTACGCGTCAGGCGCGGTGTCCGGATGGTGCTAGACATCGGCCGTCTTCCTTCCTCGGGAGGTCAGCAGCAGGTACACGCCCGTCACGACGAGCAGGAAGAGCAGCAGCAGCACGGACATGGCCGAGCCGGTGCCGAAGTTCCAGGTGACGAACGAGGCTTGGTAGATGTGGACCGAGATGAGGTCTGCTGCCTCGGGCGCGGCCCTGCCGAACAGGACGAACGGGGTGTTGAAGTCGTTGAACGTCCACAGGAACAGCACCAGGATCAGCACCTGGTTGACCGCGCGCAGCGACGGCAGGGTGATGCGGCGGATCTGCTGCCACATCCCGGCGCCGTCGAGGGCGGCCGCCTCGTACAGCTCCCTGGGAATGTTCTGCAGACCGGCCATGACGATGAGGAAGGCGAAGGGCCACCCCTTCCAGACGGACACGACGAGCAGGGCGATGAAGCTGTTGTCGCCGATGAGCCAGAACGACGGCTTGTCCGTGAGGTGCAGCTGGTCGTGCAGGACGTGGTTCACCAGGCCGTTGTCGTGCTGGAACATGAACACCCAGGTGATGACGGCGGCGTAGACGGGCAGCGCGTACGGCACGAGGAAGAGCGCGCGCAGCAGCCCGCGGCCGCGGAAGGCGTCCTGCATGTAGATCGCGGCCACGGTGCCGATCAGCCAGCACAGCCCCACCGACAGGAGGGTGAAGGCGACGGTGACGAGGAACGAGTGGAGCAGCGCGTCCCCCACGGGGGCGTTGAAGTCCACCGAGACCTTGTAGTTGTCCAGACCGGACCAGGGGGCGGTGCCCCAGTCGCGGATGTAGAACTGCGTGAGCTCCTTGAAGCTCATCACGATGCCGATCACCATCGGCACCAGATGGACCAGGAGTTCGAGGATCAGGGCGGGCAGGAGCAGCAGGTAGGGCAGTGCGATGCGGCGGATCCGCCCGGTGCGGCGCGGGCCGCGCGCCGCACCGGGGGAGCTCTTCCGTACCGTCCGCTCGCCAGGTTCGGCGGAGGCGGTCGTGGTGGTCATGGCTGTGTCCGCGCTCACTTCGCCGGCATCTGCTGCTGGGCCTTCTGGAGTGCCGCCTTCACCGACTCGGTGGTCACCGGCCGTCCAGCCGCGGCGTCGGCGAACAGTCCCTTGACGGCCGTGCCGACCGTCGTCTCGAACTGGGACTCGTCGGCGACCTGAGGCAGTGCGGCGGCGCTGGTGGCGAGGGTGTTCTTGAGCACGGCGTTCGCCGGGCTGTTGAACGCGGCGTCCGACTGGGCGTTCTTGACCGGCGGGATGGAGCTGTACGCGGTGTTGAGGATCTTCTGCTCCGCGTCGCTGGTCATGAACTTCACGAACTGCGTGGCGCCGTCGAGGTTGTGCGAGTTCTTGAAGACAGCCAGGTTGATTCCAGCCACCATCGAGTTGACGTTCGTGCCCGTCCCCGGGGTGCCGGACTGCACGGGCACCGGGGCGATGCCGTACGCGTCCTCGCTCATGCCCTGCGACTTGAGGTTGGCGGAGGCGGACTGCCACAGGAGGATCGCCGTCTTGCCCTTGGCGAAGTCGCTCACCGACTGGTTCTGCGCGTACTCGGCGTTGCCCTGCGGGATGACCTTGTCCTTGGCCATGAGATCGACGTACTGCTTGACCGCGGCGACCACTCCGTCGCTCGTGAAGTCGGCCTTGCCGTCCGCGGTGAAGAAGTCGGCGCCGTGCTGCTTGGCGAAGACGAAGACGTGGTGGATGTTCTCCGAGACGTTGGAGCCCTCGGCGCCGAGGACCTGCTTGCCCTTCTGCTGGATCTTCTTGCCGTCCGCGACCAGCTCGTTCCAGGTGGCCGGGGGCTGGGAGATGCCGGCGTCGCTGAAGATCTGCTTGTTGTAGTAGAGCGCGTATGCCATCGAGTACAGCGGTACCGCGGCCGGGTCCTTGCCCTGCGCGCCCGTGGAGCCGAGCGCCGAGTCGACGAAGCGGTCCTTTCCGCCGATCTTGTCGAAGTTCTTGGCGTCCCACGGCAGCAGCGCCCCGGTGGCCTGCAGGGAGGCGCTCCAGGTGTTGCCGATGTTCAGCACGTCGGGGCCCTGACCGGACGTGGTCGCGGTGAGGATTCGGTTCAGCAGGTCCGACCAGGGGACGACCTCCAGCTTGACCTTGATCCCGGTCTGCTTCTCGAACTTGTCGAGCTCGGGCTGGAGGACCTTCTTGTCGACCTCGATGCTGGCGCCTTGGTTGGAGGCCCAGTACGTGAGCGTCTTCGGCGAGTCGTTGGACCCGCCGTTCGTCGACGAACCGCCTCCGCAGGCCGAGGCGGCAAGGGCGAGAGACAAGGTGACGGCGCCTACGGCCGCGGCTCGGATACTGCGCATGGCTCCTGGTGTCCCTTTCCGGGAGTCGAAACCCAGAGGAAGGCTGCGGCAGCGGCACACGTGCGGCCCCCGAAGCTCCTCATGGCTTAATTTAGGACGTGAGTTAAACCTCAACGGGTAGGTACGTCAAGGGTTCTCACACCCCTCGCGGAATCCGGTTTCAACTCTTGATGCATCCGTACGACGGCTGAGGCATTCGCAGGCGGGCGAGCGCCCCGTCCCACCTCGGCCCCGCACGACCGCGCGCCCCGGTTCGCACCGGGGCGCCCTCCCTCAGCGCTCCAGGAAGTCGAAGAGCTCCTCCCACCGACGGCTGATCACATCGGGGGCGAAGCGCTGCACGTTCTGGCGCGCCTTCTCCCCCATCGTGTCGCGGAGGTTCTCGTCGGCCATCAACCGCACCAGTTGCCGGGCGAGTTCGGAGATGTTGCCGTGCCGGGCCAGCAGACCGTCCTCGCCGTCCCTGACGATCTCGCGCACCCCGGGTGAACAGTCGAACGCGGCGCACGGCACGCCGCAGGCCATCGCCTCGAGGAGGACGAGCGGAAAGCCCTCGCCCCGGGAGGACTGCACGAACACCGACGACCGGCCGAGCGCCCCGGTCACGTCGTCCGTCTGTCCCGCCCACTCGACCGAGTCGTCCAGACCGAGCCCGGTGCACTGTTGCCGGAGCGCGTCCTCGAACTCGCCGGCACCGTAGATCCGCAGGATCCACCCGGGCTGCCGCGGCGCGGCCTCGGCCCAGACGTCCAGCAGCAGGTCGACACCCTTCGCGTGGCTCAGCCGCCCGATGCTGGCCACCACCTTCTCTGTGCGCGGCGAGGAAGCGCCGGGCATCAGCGGCAGCGGGTTCGGCATGAACCCGACGTTGTTGAGGCCTTCCCGCACCCAGCGGTCCGCGTCCTCCTGGGTGAGGACCAGCAGCCTGTCCACGCCCTCGTAGTACTTCTTCACCCGCTCGAAGCGCGAGGAGCGGCGGGAGGCGTCGAAGGACTCATGGCTCATGCCGATGACCGGTAGCCCGGCGGTGTCCGCCAGCGCCACCCACTCCATCGCCCAGACCTGGGTCACGATGACCACGGCGCCGGGCCGTGCGGCGCGGAAGATGCCGGTCAGGCGTTCGGCCGCGGCCCGCATTCCCGCCTCCCGGCGGCGTACCGCGGGATCCAGCCGGCCCAGCCGGACCCGCGGCCTGCGCCGGCCCGGTGGCCGCCGGTCGTACAGGGTCACCGTCTCGAACGGCGGATCCTCGCCGAGGTCCATCGGCACCTCGGGCGGGGAGATGCCGATGATCCGCACCCGGTGGCCGCGCTCCGCGAACAGCCGGGCCATCTGGGCCTGCCAGCGGCCCACGCCACCGAGCTCGTTGACCTCGTTGGCGACGAAGTAGATCTCACGCTGCGTCATCGGGTCTCTCCCGCAGGGCCGAAGAAACGGTCCACGATGCGAGCCGCCGCGTCCCCGCGGTCGTACTCGCCGTACTTGTCCACGAACTCCTTGAGCTGCGCCTCGTACTGGGTGCCCACGGCCGGCAGGTCGGACACCGCGGCGAACAGTTCGTCCTCGGTGCGGGCCACCGGTCCCGGGGCCTCCGTCAGCAGGTCGAAGTACGTGCCGCGCATGTCCTCGGCGTACTCCTCCCAGTCGTAGGCGTAGAAGACGAGTGGGCGGCGCAGCAGCGCATAGTCGAACATCACGGACGAGTAGTCGGTGATCAGAGCGTCGGCGAGCAGCAGGAGCGGGGTGATGTCGGGTTCACCGGTCACGTCCACGACCCGGCCCGCCACCGACGGCGGCAGGGCGACCCGGTTCAGGTAGTGGGAGCGGACCAGGAGGGTGCACTGGTCCCCGAAGCGGTCGGCGAAACGTTCCACGTCGAAGGGGAACTCGAAGGCCCGTACGGCGCCGTCGGCACGGGCACGGAACGTGGGCGCGTACAGCACCACGCGGTGTCCCGGCTGGATGCCGAGTCTCTCGGCGAGCCGGCGCAGGTCCGGGTCGGGCGCCTGCGGGTCGCGGGCCGCCCGGACGAGGGCGTCGTTGCGGGGGTAGCCCAAGCGCAGCAGCTTCCCCTCGGGGATGCGGTAGGCCCGGGCCAGGGTGCGGACGTCGTGCTCGCTGCGGACCAGGAAGTGGTCGAAGCGGTCCAGCGCCGCCTGGTAGGCGCGCTGCTCCTGCTCCGGCATCACCCGGTAGCCGGGCTCGTCGAAGCCCATCTTCTTCAGGGCCGAACCGTGCCAGGTCTGGATGTAGGTGGTCTCCGGGCGTTTGGACAGCCGCAGCGGGAACCCCTGGTTGTCGATCCAGAACTCGGCCTGGGCCAGGGCCCTCAGGTAACGCCAGGACCAGCGGCGGACGAGTTCGGCGTCGGCCGGGAAGCCCTCGGGCCGCTTGCCCGCGTAGGACCAGATGGCGGTGACCGGGGCACGGCGGCGGCGCAGTTCCTCGTAGACGGCCCTCGGGCTGTCGCTGTACTGCCGGCCGAGGTGGCTCTCGAAGACGACCGTGCCCCTGCGGACCGGAAGGAGGCGCAGCATGTGGTGGTATCCCTGGATCTTGCGCGGGCCGGAGACCAGCTCTCTTCTGACGGCCCGGGCGGTGCGGTAGGCACCCTTGACGGTCTTGGCCGCGGAGCCGTGCAGATTGCGGTCCACGACGGCGCGCCCGCGGCGGGCCGGCGTGCCGTGCTGGGTCAGGCGGAAGGCCAGATGCCCCTTGGCCGAGGCCTGGGGTTCGAGCCGGTCGGCCACGAGCCGGCTGAGCCTGGGTTGCACGGGCACCGACGCGGAGTTCTCCAGGTCGACGCGCCCGGCCGTGATGCGGGTGGTGGTGCGCTTGCCGTCCGCCGTCAGGTGCAGCCGGATGTCCCAGACCTCGTCGACGACGCCGAGCGGGCGGAAGCGGGCGGACAGCGGGATCACGGCCCGCCAGGTGATGGTGTCGCCCGCGTGACGGACCGTCCGCACCGGGAACCGGAAGGTCTGCAGACTACGGCGGCGGGCCCGGAACTCCAGCTCGGCGGCGAGTCGGGCGTCCGGCGCGACGGTCCCCAGCGGATTGACCACCGCGCCCTCGAGCACCACCAGGTCCCCGCGTACGGCGTATCCGGTGAGCAGGTTGCGCAGGAACATCCGCTCCAGCAGTGTGCCGTGGTGGCCGAGACCGGTGACGTCCATGATCTCGCGTGCCTTGGGGTCGTCCAGGTACTGGTGGCACCAGTAGACGCGGCCGTCGCGCTCGGCGAGCGGCGCCGAGATCTTGTCCCGGTTGATCAGTGTGTCGATCGCGGGCATCAGGTTGTCCCAGTCCTCCCGCAGCAGCAGGTAGGCACAGATGGCGTGCACGCGGTCCAGCTGGGCGTACGCCGCCTCGGGGAAGTCCTGGATGTAGCCGCGGGCCAGTTCCGCGAAGCGGTGCCGGTAGCCGTCGTCGAGGAACGGCAGTTCGCGCAGATACAGCACGAGGTCGTGCTTGAGGAACTTGATGGCCTTCTGCAGCTTGAGTCCGTCGAGGGCCCGGCGGTCCAGCACGGCGTCGATACGGCGGTGGATCTCCAGCCGGTCCGTGAAGTTGTTGATCTCGTGGCGCCGGTTGCTGATCGACTTGGCCGTGGTCTTCTCCGCCACGTGCCAGTAGTAGACCGTGTTGGGGATGAGGGTGATCCGGCCCGCCGCGAGATAGGCCTGCGCCGAGAAGAGCAGGTCCTCGTAGTGGATGCCCCGCGGGAAGCTGAGCTCGTTCTCGAGGAGGAACGCGCGCCGGTAGCACTTGTTGGTCGACAGGGTGTCGAAGACGAAGAGGTCGGGCAGCTCCGCGATCGACTCGACGGTGCGCGTGGACTGGTACAGCCAGGGGTACCAGGGGATCCGCTTGTCGTGCCGGCTGTCGGTGTGCACCCGGACGCACAGTCCCGAGACCAGGTCCGCACCGGTGCGGTCGGCCGCTTCCAGCATGTTGCGGCAGGCGTTGCGCTCGAGGGTGTCGTCGCTGTCCAGGAACATCACATAGCGGCCGCGGGCCACAGCCATGCCCTGGTTGCGCGGCTCCCCGCAACCGCCGCTGTTCCGCTCCAGCCGGATCGCCCGCACCCGGCCGGGGTGGTCCGCGGCGAGCTGTCGCGCGACCGTGTGGGAGTCGTCCGTCGAACAGTCGTCGGCGATGATCACTTCCACGTTGCGCAGCGTCTGGTCGAGCACGGAACGTACGGCCACCGGGAGCCGCCGTGCATCGTTGTAGACGATGACGACGACGCTGATGTCCGGTTCCGGCCCGTCTGATCCGGGATTGTCGATCGACACGGCCACCTCTCGTCTCGGGTTGCGGCTCTCTCCGGACGACTGACCCGTCACCGCCACGGCTCGGTGGCGTCCGCGAGGGCATCCCGCGGACAGGGGTGCATCCGGCGTTCGGCTCTGGAACTGGACCCTACATCTTGTAGGGTTTCGCGTGCGTGTCCGGCCTCGGCGAGGGGACTCCCCTCGGCCCTTCCACGCTACGTGAGGGACCCGGCGGGGGCCGTGGGCGCAGAGCGCTCCCGGACGATGGCCCGACGCGTGGCGGACCCGGTGCTCGCTCGGCGGTGCCCATGCCCGCCGAGGTCCCGCCACGGCGCCGGTGCGACGTGGCCGACTGCGGGGTCGACGGTGCGCGGAGCATCAGCGGCCCGGGGGGTCCGGGGTCAACTGTGTCCTCGCCACCCTCGCGCGCTGATCCGCGTCGGCCGCCTCAGGGGCCACCCGGGCCCGGTGGGCACGGCGGACCCACACGTCCAGGGTGTCCACCGCGGGCGAACCCGGCCCGTCCAGGCCGAGCACCGCGCGCTCCTGCCGCGTGAAGGCCGGGGCCTTGTCCAGCGGCGGGCCGACGAGGATCGCGGCGGCGCGGGCGGTGGTCTGTCCGGTGGGGTGGGTCATCGCACGGTCCAGTGGGGAGGGGTTCAGCATTCTCTTCCCTGTGCCCCGCCCACGTACCTTACGCACGGCTGACCGGACTAAATCCTTCACCTGTTCGGGGGCGAAGACACGCCGACGAGCGGCTTCGTCCCTTGGGACGCTCCGGACGACGGTGAGCATGTTCTTACCAAGGTCCTGAACAAATCGGACAACGGGAAGCGAGCACGACTCCTCTTCGTGGGCGACGGAGCGGCGACGGGATCCCCGGGACCGGACCGACACGACGGTGCAGAATCCGCGGGAGTCCTGGAAGGCCCACGATGCTCAGCCCTCATGCGCAACCGACTGCGGCGACCGGCGGGGAGCCGGGCACGGACGTGGCGACCTCGACCGGCACGGGCCACCCCGACGACGGAGGGCGGCCACACCGTGGGCCACGGCCGCGATACGAACTCCCGGTGCTGCTCTGCATCGCGGCGCTCGCGGCCGTCCTCTACACCTGGGGCATCGGCCACAGCCTCTACCACACGTTCTACGCCTCCGCCGTGCGCAGCATGACCGACAACCCGGTCGCGTTCTTCTTCGGTTCGTTCGACCCGGGCAACTCCATCACCCTCGACAAGCTGCCCGGCTTCCTGTGGCCCCAGGCCCTGTCGGCCATGGTCCTCGGCTTCCACCCCTGGGCGCTGGTGCTGCCACAGGCCGTGGAGGGCGTGGCGTGTGTGCTCCTCCTCCATCTGCTGGTACGCCGCTGGGCCGGTGTCGTGGCGGGACTGCTGGCCGCCGCGTTCCTGGCGCTCACCCCGGTGACCGTGGGCCTCGGCCGATCGGTCGTGGAGGACGCACCGTTCGTCCTGCTGCTGCTCCTGGCCGCCGAGGCCACCTGGCGGGCCGTCGAACGCGGCCGGTTGCGCACACTGCTGCTCGCCGCTGTCTGGGTCGGAGTGGCCTTCCAGTGCAAGATGCTGGAGGCCTGGGCGGTGCTGCCCGCGCTGGCCGTGGCCTATCTGGTCGCCGCGCCCACGACACTGCGCCGCAGAATCGGTCATGTCGCCGTGGCCGGGGCGGTCGCCGTGGCGGTGTCGGCATCCTGGGTGGCCGTAGCGACGGTCGTCCCCGCACAGTCCCGCCCCTACATCGACGGCACCACGGACAACTCGGCCTTCAGCATGGTCGTCGGCTACAACTTCCTGACCCGGTTCACCACGCTCGGCGTCGACGCCGGCGCCACCGGCAGTGTCGTCACCGGCCAGACCTCGCACCGGGGCGGCGGTCCGGTCCACGCAACCGGCAGGGGCGCGGGCGGCGGCACCGGTCACGGCACCCGCATCAGCGACCGGCCCGGTCATGGCACCCGCGCGGGCGGGGCCGGCACGACCGGCCACACCGCACGGCCCACCGGCTGGAAGGGCCCCGCCATGGGCAACAGCGAGTTGAAGATGTTCAGTCCGGGCCTCGCCACGCAGACGGGGTGGCTGTACCCGCTGGCCGGATGCTCCCTGGTCTGGGGCCTCGTCGTCGCCCGGCGCCGCCGCGCCGCCCGCACCGACCCGGCCCTCGCCGGGTATCTGCTGTGGGGCGTGTGGCTGGCCACCTTCTTCGCCACCTTCAGTTTCGGCAGCGTCACCGGTCACACGTACTACATGGGGGTCGTCGCCGTGGCCCTGGCGGCGCTGAGCGGTGCCGGTCTGGCCAGGGCGTGGGCGGCGTGCCGGACCGGTGACCACCGTGCCTGGGTGCTGTCGGCGGTGACCGCCGTGAACGTCGTCTGGTGCGCCGCTCTGACTCTCTGCTACCCGCACTTCCACGGCTGGCTCGCTCCCGCTGCCGTCGGACTGTGCGTCCTCTCCCTGGCGCTCGTCGAGGCCGGCCGCAGGCCGGGGGCGGCCCGCCCGCGGATCCTCGTGGCCGGGCTTGCGGCCGGACTCGCCTCGCTCCTGGTGATACCGGGAGCCTGGTCGGCCTCTGCTCTGTCGACGCGCTACAACCAGCCCGGCGGCATGGGCCGGGTGGGCCCCGGCGTCCACCCGGCCCGCACCGATCCGTCCCTGCTCACGCCCGGGGACCGGCGTCTCCTGTCGTATCTCACCGCCCACCGGGATGGGGCGAAGTACCTCGTGGCGCTCCCCCGCTGGCCGGACGCCGCGCCCTATATCCTCCAGGCCAACGCGTCCGTGCTTCCCGTGGGCGGCTTCACCGGACGGGTCCCTGACCCCACTCCCGCCCAGCTGCGCCGGCTGGTCGGCTCGGGCGAACTGCACTACGTCGCTCTGCAGGGCTCTCGCAGGCCCGCACAGGACAGCAGGGCCGCGCCGCACGGCGGGGCCGGGACGTACGGGGCGAGCCGGCGGCGGGCGGGAACCGCTTCGGCGGGGAACGCCGCGATCACCCACTGGGTCACCGGCCACTGCACGGCCGTGCCGCCGACCGCCTACGACGGCGGCGCCGACGGGCTCCTGCTGTACCGGTGCGACGCACGGTCCGCCCGCTGAATCGTCCTACGCCGGGTCCGGGGACTCGCCGGGGTGCCGCAATGCCTGCCGGAACCCGGTGTTCACCGCGAGCAGGCCGCCGTCGACGCACAGCGCGGTCCCCGTGATCCAGGCGGCGTCCCGGGAGGCGAGGAACGCGACCGCGGCCGCGATGTCCTCCGGCTCGCCGACCCGGCCCAGTGGGTACAGCTCGGCGACCGCGCCGAGTTCCGCGTCGCGGCCCTCCCAGGCGGTGGTGCGGACCGTGCCGGGCGCCACGAGGTTGACGCGGACCCCGCGCGGTGCCGCGTGCCCGGCGAGGGTCCGGGTCAGCGACATCAGACCCGCCTTCGCCGCGCTGTAGGCGTGGTTGCCGAAGTCCTGGATGCCGTTGACCGAGCCGATGCTGACGATGGCGCCGCGCCCCGAGTCCACGAGGTACGGAAGGGCCGCCCGGCTGCAGCGGTAGGCCCCCGTCAGGGTGAGGTCGAGGTCGCGCGCCCACACCGCGTCCGGCTCGTCCTCGAAGAGCGGGACGTCAGGGGTGCAGCCGTACGCGTTGTTGACCAGCACATCGAGCCCACCGAACGCCACCGCGGCGCGCTCGACGGCCTCCTCCACCGAGGCGCGGTCCGCGACGTCGCACGGGAACGCCTCGGCCCGCCCGCCCGACTCGCGCACCGCGCCCGCGGTTGTCTCCGCAGCCGAAATGTCCACGTCGGTGACCAGCACGCGGGCACCCTCCGCCGCGAACCGCCGGGCGGTCGCGGCGCCGATGCCCCGCGCCGCACCGGTGATCAGCACGCCGTACCCCTCGAACCGCCGCATGTGATCCATGCGCCGACGCTACTAGCCCGGTTGGCCCAAGGGCACCGGTCGGTGCCGTCGAGACGATCGGCCGAGGGGCCGTCAGCCGGCGCTCGCCGTGGCCGTAGGGGACGCGGGGACGCCGAGGAACTCCTCCCAGCCGCCGAGCGGCGCCTGTCCGGGGGCCAGGGTGCGCAGCTTCCTGACGACCGCGGGGTCCTGCGCCTCCAGCCACTCCACCAGTTGCCGGAAGGACACCATGCGCACGTCGTCGTACGCCGCGATCCGCTCGATCGTCTCCTCGACGGCGTCCATGTAGATGCCCCCGTTCCAGCGTTCGAAGTGGTTGCCGATGAAGAAGGGGGCGCGGTTGGTCTCGTAGGCCCGCTGGAAACCGGCCAGATAGGTGTCCCGGGCCTGGACCCGCCACGCGTCGTACTGGGACCGGTCGCCCAGGGGATTGCCGCCGGACTGATTGAACATCATGTTGTAGTCCATCGACAGGACCTGGAAGGAGTGGCCGGAGAACGGTATGGACTGCAGGGGAAAGTCCCAGATCCGGCCGTCCTGCACCTTCCCCGGCCAGATCTGCAGGCCGCCGGGCGAGCTGGCGTCGTACTTCCATCCGAGCGCCGCCGCGGTGGGCAGCAGATTGGCCTGGCCCTCCAGGCAGGGGGTGCGCCCGCCGATCAGCTCCTTGCGGTAGTCGAAGGGCAGCGGGTCGAGGTCGGTGAAGCCGGTGTTGGTCTTCCACTCGGTGACGAACCGCACGGCCTGGTCGATCTCGCTCCGCCACTCGGCGGACGACCAGTTGCGTACTCCGTCGGCGCCGCAGAAGTGGCCGTTGAAGTGGGTGCCGATCTCGTGTCCCTCCAGCCAGGCGGCGCGCACCTGCTGGAGTGTGGCGTGGATGTGCCGGTCGGAGAGGTAGCCGATCGCGGAGGCGCCGACCGCGTGCTGCGGCGGGTTGTAGAGGTCCTTCTTGGACTCCGGCAGGGTGTAGATGCCGCTGAGGAAGAAGGTCATCGACGCGCCGTGGTCGGACGCGACCTTGCGGAAGCGGGAGAAGAGCTGGTTGCTGAGTTCGCCGGCGCCGTCCCAGGAGAACACGACGAACTGCGGGGGGCGCTGACCGGGCTTCAGCCGCTCCGCCGTGGGCTGGTGCGGCTGGGCACCGGTGTCCGCGGTGGAGCCGTCGCCGATGAGCTTCACGGGCGGGGGCTGGACGGTGTCCTTGCCGTCGCCCGAGGGGCTGTCGCCGCCCACGGACCAGCCGCCGGGCGCACAGGCGGACAGTGCGCCCAGGGCGCCCGCCGTCGCGCTCGCGGTCAGCAGGCGCCTGCGTGAGATGCCGTTCATGGTCGTCCCCGTTTCCTCGTCGTACGGCTCCATGCGGAGCCCTTCCGATGTGGCCGACGAGTTCGATGGGCCGGGGCGTCGGAAAGATCGCCGTGCCGGGGACGTGTTGCCGTGCTGTGACAACCGCGGCGGTTCCATGACGAACCCCGCTGCCGGCGAGCGGACAGCGGGGTTCGGGGGGGTGGGTCAGACGCCGGTGCCCGGGCTGAAGACCGTCAGGAACACGGAGGAGGAGTTACCGGAGACGGGGATCGCGCCACCGGACCACTTCACCTTCAGCGCGTCCTTCTCGTCCGGGGGTGTGACGAGGATCGCCGCGGGCGTGGCCTTGTTCGCCTCACTGATGTCGGGGTTGGAGAAGGAGAGGCCGGCCCAGGCGCTCTTGCCCGGCGCGAGCGAGATCTTCGTGGGGCTGCCCGAGGTGCGCTTGGGGTCCGGTCCCAGCTGCTTGCCGGAGGCGTCCACGAAGGCGGCGCCCGGGTAGCCGTCGATCGTGCAGGTGCGCCCCGAGCTGTTGGTCAGTACGAGGGGGAAGTTCTCCTGCCCGGCGCCCGGATTGTTGGCGCCGACGGACGCGCGCAGTTCGGTGGTGTGGCAGCGCGTGCTCGTGGTGCCGCCCCCGGAGGCCGCGTCGGAGGACTTCGTGCCGCTCTTCGATGCGGAGGGGGTGGAGGAAGTGCTGCTGCCCGTGGTCGTCGCGGACCCGTCGGGGCTCGTGTTGTCGCCGGAGGCGGGCTGGGCCGTCCCGGGCAGCTTCTGCGGGGCAGCGACCGTGCCGTGGTGCTCACCGCAGGCGGTCAGCAGGCCGAGGGCGGCGACCGCGGTCAACCCGGCCGCCACGCGTCGTGCCGTCAGGCGGGGGGCCGTGCCGCCGAGGTCCGGGCCCGCTGTGCCGCGCCGGAAGGTCACCATGTCTGTTGCTCCTTGAGACTCACCGCTTGTGGGGGGCGGTGCGTGAGGACGGTGCCGTGTGCCCCGTCCTCCCTGTCCGATGCACGCTGGCGCGGGAAAGTTCGCGTGCGGCCCCGGGGCACGGAACGGACCGGCGGCCTCGGCACTCCCGGTCAGCCGGTGACGCGCACCGAGTCCAGGATCCGGTCGGTCTCGTCGCTGCCGCCGTCCTGGCGCAGCTGTACGTAGACCTGCGTCCGGCCGGCGCCGTGCACCGGGCCGAGAACGGCCTCCGTGACGGTGCCCTTGCCGCCGTGGCAGGCGTCCCAGGTTCGTATGCTGCCCTGCCAGACCGCGCCATGGTAATCCCGGCTGCCCGCGTAGTGGCAGCTCGTGTGCCGGAGCTCACGGACCTTGGCGGCGAGGTCCCCGTGCACGCTCAGACCGATGAACGCGCCGTTCACAGCGGTGGCGAGGTCGGACCAGTGAGACAGGTCGTCGGCGACGGCGAGAGCGGGTTCCTGCCCGGTGGGCAGGCCCACCGACTTCGGGTCCCAGCCCGCGTCGCGCAGCTGGCGGTCCCAGGCCGCCGGGACGACCGCGTGGACGCGCCCGGTGGAATCCTCGACCTTCGCGTCCGCGGCCGGGGCCTGTCGCAGCAGCAGGGTCGTCGTGACCGCCGCGGCGGCGGCGACGGCCAAGGCCGCCAGGGTGAGGTACAGGGTCCCCCGATGGCGCCTCGGCCGCTGGGCCGCCTGTGCCGGGAAGGCGGATCCCGCGAGCCGGTCGAGTACGTCCGCGAAGGCGTCGGCGGTCGGCCAGCGCCGGTCTCGGTCAGGCTCCATGGCCCGCAGCACCGCCCGCTGGACCTCGGGCGGCAGGTCGGGGCGGAGCCGGTCGGGGCGCTGGACCCTGCCGGGCGGGGCGGGGACCGTGCCGGTCAGCAGGTGGTAGGCCAGGGCGCCGAGGCTGTAGACATCGGCGCGCGCGTCGATGCCCGAGCCGGGTTCCGTCTGCTCGGGCGGCGCGTACCCGGCGGATCCGGCCGCCATGGTCAGTCCCGAGGCCTGTGCGAGGCTCTTGGCGAGACCCAGGTCCGCGAGCAGCAGCCGGGTGGAACCGTCGGGCGCGGTGCGCAGCAGGACGTTGGACGGCTTGATGTCCCGGTGCACGATGCCGGCCTCGTGCAGGGCGGCCGCGGCGCGGGCGGCGAGGGCCGTCAGGCGCAGCGCCTCGGCCACCGGGAGCGGACTGTCGGCGATCCGGTCGGCGAGGGTGCCGCCGTCCGCGTACTCCATGACGAAGTAGGGCCTGCCGTCGGGGAGCTCACCGATGTCGTAGACCTGCACGACCCGGGCCGAGTCGGCGCGGCGCAGCAGGCGCGCCTCGGCCAGGAAGCGCTCCCGGACATCGAGCCGGTCGGCCCAGTTCTCGGCGAGCACCTTGACGGCGACCGGTGCTTCGAGGACGTCGTCGAGGGCGAGCCAGACGACGCCGAACGCGCCGCCGCCCAAGCGCCGTTGCAGGCGGTAGCGGTCGATCCGCTCCAGGGAGTGCATGGGACTATCATGCCTGGTCGGTAAACGGTGACGAGGGGAGCTCCCAGTGGGTGACGCTGCGGACACGGAGGAGCTCGCCCGGCGCGCGGCCGCGGGGGACGGAGCGGCTCTGCACGCGCTGCTCCAGCAGATCCAGCCGGAGGTCGTACGGCGCTGCGGACGGTTCCTTCCGTGCCGCGAGGACGCCGAGGAGGCGGCACAGGACGTGCTGCTCCAGGTGGCCCGGAAGATCGGCACGTTCCAGGGCCGCAGCCGCTTCAGTACCTGGCTGTACACGGTGGTCGCCAACTGCGCCCGGCAGAAGTACCGGGAGCTGAAGCGGCGGGCCGCCGAGCAGCCCGCCACCATCGACGCGGCCCAGTACGTGGACCCGCGGACCACCAGCGTGATCGCCGGCTCTCGCGTGGATCTGCTGGAGGCCCTGGAGCGGCTGGAGCGCGAGCACCCGCACCTGGTGGCACCGCTGGTCTACCGGGACATCTGCCAGCTGGAGTACGCGGAGGCCGCCGAGCGTGTGGGTGTCCCGCTGGGCACGCTGAAGTCCCGGCTGCACGAGGCGCGCAAGCAAGTCAGGCCCTGGCTGACCGGCTCCCTGTGAGGGCGCCGGGCCGGATCTCCCGCGCGGGACGGTACGGGTGTCACGTACCGCCCCGCCGTGCGGGCCCCGTCCCGGTGATCCGTCAGTGGCCGCGGATGGGGTGCGGGCGGTACGGCTCCTCGAGTGCCTCGACCTCCTTGTCGGTGAGGTCGAGGTCGAGCGCCGCCACGGCGTCGTCGATGTGGTGCGGCTTGGTGACACCGACGATGGGCGCCGTGACCGTGCTCTGCTGGAGCAGCCAGGCGAGGGCGACCCGTGCGCGGGGGACGCCCCGGGTGGCGGCGACCGCGGCCACCGCCTCGACGACGGCCCGGTCTCCCTCCTGGTAGAGCCCCTTGCCGAACTCGTCGGTGCGGCTGCGCTCGGTGGCCTCGTCCCAGTCCCGAGTCAGGCGCCCGCGGGCCAGCGGGCTCCAGGGCAGGGCGCCGACGCCCTGGTCCGCGCAGAGCGGCAGCATCTCGCGTTCCTCCTCGCGGTAGAGGAGGTTGTAGTGGTTCTGCATCGACACGAACCGCGTCCAGCCGCCGAGCCGGGCCGTGTACTGGGCCTTGGAGAACTGCCAGGCGTACATCGAGCTCGCCCCGATGTAGCGGGCCTTGCCCGCCTTGACCACGTCGTGCAGGGCCTCCATCGTCTCCTCGATCGGAGTGTCCGGGTCCCAGCGGTGGATCTGGTAGAGGTCGACGTAGTCGGTGCCGAGGCGGCGCAGGCTGTGGTCGATCTCCGTCATGATCGCCTTGCGGGACAGGCCGCCGCCGTTGGGTCCGGGCCGCATCCGGCCGTGCACCTTGGTCGCCAGCACGATCTCGTCGCGCTGTGCGTATTCGGCGAGCGCCCGGCCGACGATCTCCTCACTCGTGCCGTCCGAATAGACGTTCGCGGTGTCGAAGAAGGTGATGCCGGCGTCGAGGGCCCGGCGGATGAGGGGCCGGGACGCCTCCTCGTCGAGGCTCCACATGTGATGGCCACGGTCGGGGATGCCGAAACTCATACAGCCTAGGCAGATCCGGGACACCTCGAGACCCGTCGAGCCGAGCTTCACGTACTCCATGCGCGTCCTGCTTTCACTCGGGGCGGGGCAGGGCGCCACGCCACCGGCCGCACGGGCCGGTGGCGTGGCGCCCTGGCCCTGACGACGTGATCCCTGCCCACCTTAGGTGCCCCGAAGCCCCGCCGCCGAGGCCCGGCGGCATCGGCTCGGCGGTACCCGGGGCCCGCCGGACCGCCCGCGTCCCGGACCCTCTGTCGCCCTGTCCGGTCAGTGGCCGCGGGTGATCCACTCGTCGAGTTGGGGCGCCTCGTCGCCGATGGTCGTGGTATCGCCGTGCCCGGTGCGGACCACCGTCTCGGGCGGGAGGCTCAGCAGCCGGTCGCGGATCGACCCGATGATCGCCGGGAAGTCGGAGTACGAGCGCCCGGTGGCGCCCGGGCCGCCCCGGAAGAGGGTGTCCCCGGTGAAGACCGTGCCGAGGCCCGCGTCGTAGAGGCAGACCGCGCCGGGCGCGTGGCCCGGGGTGTGCAGGACGGTCAGATCGGTTCCGGCCGTCTCGATGATCTGGCCGTCGGCCAGCCAGTTGTCGGGCAGCCGCTCGGGATGCGTCATCCGCCACAGCGGAAGGTCGTCGGGGTGGAGCCAGATCGTCGCGCCGGTCCGCTCGGCGAGCGCGGGGGCGGCGTCGATGTGGTCGTTGTGGGCGTGCGTGCACACGATGGCGCGCAGCCGCCGGTCGCCGACGGCCTCGGCGATGGCGTCCGCGTCGTGGGCGGCGTCGATGACGACGGCCTCGTGGTCGTCGCCGACGATCCACACGTTGTTGTCGACCTCCCAGGTGCCGCCGTCGAGGGAGAAGGTGCCGGAGGTGACGAGGTGGTCGATGCGCGCGGTCATCACAGCACCACCACCGAACGCAGCACGTCGCCGTGGTGCATCCGCTCGAAGGCCTTCTCGATCTCGTCGAGGGCGATGGTCTCGGACACGAACTTCTCCAGCGGCAGGCGCCCCTGCAGATGCAGGTCGATGAGCATGGGGAAGTCGCGGGAGGGCAGGCAGTCGCCGTACCAGGAGGACTTCAGGGCACCGCCGCGTCCGAAGACCTCCAGCAACGGGAGTTCCAGCTTCATCTCGGGGGTGGGGACGCCGACGAGGACGACGGTGCCGGCCAGATCACGGGCGTAGAAGGCCTGCGTGTACGTCTCCGGGCGGCCGACCGCCTCGATGACGACATCGGCCCCGAAGCCGTCGGTGAGCCCGCGGACCGCCTCGACGGGATCGGTCTCCCGGGAGTTGACCGTGTGGGTGGCACCCAGTTCCCTGGCGGAGTTGAGCTTGCGGTCGTCGACGTCCACCGCGATGATCTTCGAAGCGCCGGCCAGGTGTGCGGCTGCGATCGCCCCGCAGCCGACGCCGCCGCAGCCGATGACCGCGACCGAGTCGCCCCGGCCGACGTTGCCCGTGTTGACGGCGGCGCCGATGCCCGCCATCACGCCGCAGCCGAGCAGACCCGCCACGGCCGGGGAGGCGGCCGGGTCGACCTTCGTGCACTGTCCGGCCGCGACCAGCGTCTTCTCCGCGAAGGCACCGATGCCGAGGGCCGGGGTGAGCTCCTGGCCGGTGGCGGCAACGGTCATCTTCTGCCGCGCGTTGTGCGTGTCGAAGCAGTACCAGGGCCGGCCACGGCGACAGGCGCGGCACTTCCCGCACACCGCCCGCCAGTTGAGGATCACGAAGTCGCCGGGTGCCACGTCGTCGACGCCCTCGCCGACCGACTCGACGATCCCGGCGGCCTCGTGCCCGAGCAGGAACGGGAAGTCGTCGGTGATGCCGCCCTGCTTGTAGTGCAGGTCGGTGTGGCACACCCCGCAGGCCTGGATGCGCACCACTGCCTCACCGGGCCCCGGATCCGGTACGACGATGGTCTCGACCCGCACCTGCTCGTCCTTGCCAGGGGCGATCACGCCGCGTACTTCCTGCGCCATGGTGCTACTGCCTTCCCGTCGGTGTCGCGGACGCCTCGCGCGCCCGGTGCGGGTCTCGGCGGCCCGCACGCTGATCCTCGCGCGGCGGGCACTGCCCCCGCACGTATCCCGCGCGGCGAATGTGAGATCGGCTGCGGGCCGCACCCTTCCGGAACGCATCCGGGTGACACCCGCGCCCCACGGCGGACGTAGTCTGAACCCCCCTACGCCGCAAGGAAAGCCGTGAGCATCGCAGAGACGGAAGCAGAGCCGCAATCGATGCCGCCCTCGTGGCGGCTGCTCCTCGGATACGTACGGCCGCACCGGTGGGCACTGCTCGCCGGTGCGCTGCTGGCACTGACCACCGGCGCCACCGGGCTGCTCCTGCCGCTGGTGGCCCGGGGGCTGATCGACGACCTGGCGCACGACCGGTCCATCACCGGGGCGCTGCTCGGCATGTCAGGCCTGGTCGTCGCCAACGCGGCGGTGGGCGCGTTGGGTTCCTATGTGCTGCGCCGCACCGCCGAGTCGGTCGTCCTCGGGGCACGGCGCGCCCTGTCGTCGTATCTGCTGAGGCTGCGGATCTCCGCCGTCGACCGCACCGAGCCCGGCGATCTGATGGCCCGGGTCACCTCCGACACGACACTGCTGCGGGAGGTCACCACCGACTCGCTGGTCGGCCTCGGCACCGGCGGGCTGACGCTGGTCGCGACGGTGGTGATGATGGGCCTGGTCGACCCGGTCCTGCTGGGCGTCACACTCGGTGTGATCCTGCTGGCGGGCATGGTGCTCGGAGTGATCGTGCCGCGCATCAACCAGGCGAGCCGCAAGGCGCAGGACGCGGTGGGCGCGATGGGCGCCTCCCTGGAGCGGGTCCTCGGTGCGCTCCGCACGGTCAAGGCCTCGGGTGCGGAGCACCGCGAGGAGGAGGTCGTCCATGCGGCGGCCGAGGAGTCGTGGCGGCAGAGCGTACGAGCCGCCCGGTGGACGGCTGCCGCGGGCAACACGGCGGGGCTCGCGATGCAGATCGCGTTCATCACCGTGCTGGCGGTGGGCGGCGCACGGGTCGCGACCGGCGCCATCAACGTGGGCACTCTGGTCGCTTTCCTGCTCTACGTCTTCTATCTGATGTCCCCGATCCAGCAGGTGGTCGGCGCCGTCACCCAGTACCAGACCGGGGCCGCCGCGCTCGCCCGTATCCACGAGGCGCTGCGGCTGCCCGCCGAACCGCCCGCCGGGGCCTCCCCGTTGCCGTCGCCCGCCGCGCCGCCTGCCGCGCTCGCCTTCGACGATGTGCGCTTCCGGTACGCCGACGACCTGCCGTATGTGCACCACGGCGTGTCCTTCGCCGTACCGGCCCGGGGCATGACCGCGTTCGTCGGCCCCTCGGGCGCGGGCAAGACGACCGTGTTCTCGCTGATCGAGCGGTTCTACGATCCCGAGTCGGGCAGCATCACGATCGACGGCCGGGACATCGCCGAGTGGGACCTGTCCGAACTGCGGTCCGCCATCGGCTACGTGGAGCAGGACGCGCCGGTGCTGTCCGGTTCCCTGCGCGACAATCTGCTCCTCGGCAATCCGCGGGCCGAGGACGACGACGTGCGGCGGGTGCTCGTCACGACGCGGCTCGACGCTCTGGTGGAACGGCTCCCCAAGGGCCTGGACACCCTGGTCGGGCATCGCGGGACCAAGCTCTCCGGCGGTGAGCGCCAGCGGGTGGCGATCGCCCGGGCGTTGCTGCGCCGTCCCCGGCTGCTCCTGCTGGACGAGGCGACCTCACAGCTCGACGCGGTCAACGAGGCGGCGCTGCGGGACACGGTCGCGGAGGTCGCGCAGTCGACCACCGTCCTGGTGGTCGCGCACCGGCTGTCCACGGTGACCACGGCCGACCGGATCGTCGTGATGGACGCGGGCCGTGTCAGCGCGATCGGCACGCACCGCGAACTGGTCACCGCCGACCCGCTCTACGCCGAACTGGCCGCGACGCAGTTCCTGGCGACGGCAGGCTGAAGCGGGGCGGTCAGGACTTCGGGTGTGCGGCCGCGGGGATCTCCTGGGCGGCTTCGTCGTCCGCGGCGTAGGCGAGGAAGTCGTCGACCATGCGGTGGAAGAGGGATGCCAGCCGCCCGAGGTCCTCGGGCGACCAGGCGGCCAGAGCGGCCTGCATGCCGCGGACGCCCGCGGCGCGAATGCGGTCGATGGCGTCCCGGCCCTGGGGGGTCAGTTGGATGCGCTGGGCGCGGCGGTCGTCCGGGTCGGGGACCCGCGAGACATGCCCCGTCCTCTCCAACTGCTGCACCTGGCGGGTCACATGGGACGCCTCGACTCCGAGCCGGTTGGCCAGTTCGCCCGGTCGCAGCGGCTCGGAGTCGGCGATCTGCCTCAGCAGCGCCACCGCCGCACGGTCCAGCGGCACTCCGGCCATGGCCATCAGACGGTCGTGCTGCCGGGCGCGCGTGCTCAGATAGGTGATACGGCTGAGCGCTCGCTCGATCTCGATCACTTCCGCTGAGGCGGCGGCTGAGGGCGGCTGTGCAGTGGGCATACCCGCCAGTCTACCATATAGTTGCCTAACTCAAGTAAATTGCTCCTCCGGCCCTTGCTGTCAGACCGCCGAGGACGGGCGGGGCCAGCCGTGGTCGCGCAACGGGCCGACTTCGAAGCCCCGTTCCTCGCAGGTGTCCAGGATGCGGGGCACGGCACCGAGGGCCGAACGCCAGGCGCCGGGGGCCGAGGTGCAGTCGGAGTCGTGAAGCAGCACGGTGCCGCCGCCGTCCAGGTCTGCCGTGACCGTGCGGTGCACGGACTCCGCCGTGGCACGGGCCGTCCAGTCCTCGCCCCAGCAGGTCCACAGGACGGGGGTGAGGCCGAGTCGGCGGGCGGCGACGTGGGCGGAGGCCGACATCACCCCGTACGGCGGCCGGAAGAGCCGTGGCCGGCGACCGGTGATCTCGGCGACGATGTCCCGCGCCCGGGCGAAGTCGTCGTACGTGGCGCGCGGGCCGCGCAGCAGCAGCGGGCGGTGCAGCCAGCCGTGGATGCCGATCTCGTGGCCTGCCGCCTCGATCTCCCGGACCAGCCCCGGAGATCGGCGGACCTCGCTGCCGAGCAGGAAGAAGGTGGCCTGCACCCGGCGTTCGGCGAGCAGCCGCAGGAAGAGCGGGGTGGACAGCGGGTGGGGTCCGTCGTCGAAGGTGAGGGCGACGTGACCGGCACGGCCACGCCCCGAGAGGCGGGGCATGACGCGGTTGCGCAGCGGCCCGAAGGTGGAGACGACGGGCGCGGCGTGCACCGCGGCGAGGGCGGGCAGGGCGGCGAGCGCGGCCGCGCGGATGAGCCGGGTCCCGGTCACTGGTGGCCCCCCGACGCGTGGGCATGACCGCGAGCGGAGTCGTCCAGATCCAGGCCATGGCCGATGGCGTGCATCAGGCTGGGGCCGTCGTCCGTGCCGGCGACCCCGGTACCGACGGCACCGGCCCATACGGCGCACGCCACGGCGGTGGTGGCGGCGAGCCTGCGGGAGCCGCGGCGGCGGCGCCGCGGGGCGGAAGGCGGCACCTCGTGCCCGGGTCCCGAGCGGTGGACGCGGGCGATCTCGGCTGCGGGGCCGGCGCCCGGTCCGGCGAAGAGGGCGAGGCCGGCCTCGCGCTGCCGCAGACCGAGCGGGCCGTCGATCAGGTCGCAGAGCACGGTCTTGAGGTCGGCCGGGTCCCGGATCCAGGCGGCGACACCCGCCTCGTCCAGGGCGGCGGCGTTGGTCAGCCCATGGCCCGGTATGCAGCGGTAGCCGGCGACGGGCAGGCCCGTGGCGAACGCCTCGAGGGAGGTGAGTCCGCCGGCGTTCTGCACGAGGACGTCGGAGGCGTGCATGAGGCCGGGCATGTCGTCGACCCAGCCGTAGGCGTGCTCGATGCCGTCCGCGCGCAGCCGTTCGGCCAGGGCCTCGTTGCGGCCGCAGACCACGACCGGAAGGGCCGCGCCGCAGTCCCGCAGCTCGAGCGCCACCTGCCGGACCGGCCCGACGCCCCAGGAACCGGCGACCAGCAGCGCCAGCGGCGCGCGTTCGGGCAGCCCGAACCGGGCCCGTGCCCGGCGTCGCTCCTGAGCGTCGCCGGGGCGGAACCGCGGATCGGTCACCGGTCCGCACACCCGGACGTCCCGGGCACCGGCGGCCCCGGCCTGGGCGGCGGGCACGGCATGGACCGCGAGATGCACGTCCACGCCGTCCGCCACCCACAGCGGATGCACCGAGAAGTCGGTCAGATAGGTGAGGACGGGAACGGCCAGCCGGCCGTCGCGACGCAGATTGCCCAGCACTCTGCTGGCCCCCGGGTAGGTGGAGACGACCGCGCCTGTGCCCGGGGGCAGGGCGCGCAGCACCCGGTCCTCGGCGGCGCGCAGCAGCGCCCGCGCCGCCGGGCCGCTGCCGCCGGCACGCTCGGTGCTGTTGTAGATCCGCTGATACGCCCACGGCGCCCGGAACAGCATCCGCTGGTAGCTCTCCTTGACGGCCCTGCCGAGACGTGCGGGCAACAGGTCCATCAGGTCGTAGCGGTCGACCATGAATCCGTCCGCCGCGAGACGGCGGGCGAGTTCGGCGGCGGCACCGTCGTGGCCGGCCCCCACGCTCGCGGAGACGATCGTGACCCGCCCCGACGGCGTCGCGGCTGCTCTGGGAGGCGGAACGGCACCCGTGAGCGCAGGCGCGGGAACCGTCGTTCCGGGGTGGGGCATGGGCTTCTTCCTCCGCACATCGAGGGGAGCGGAACTCCACAACATGTAGTAGTTCACGGTTCAAAGCCCGGAGCATACTTCCTACATCCTGTAGTAGCTCACCGGGTAGTCTGGAAAGCCAAGTGGCGAAGGGGAGGTGAACGATGCAGGACCGGAGGAGCGACGAGTCCGGTGGGGCATCAGGCAGGCGCGCACGCGGCGAACTGGAAAGCGGAGTGCTCGCCGCACTCTGGGCGTCCGAAGGACCGCTGACGGCGCGACAGGTCCGGCAGCGACTGCCGGGCGACCTGGCCTACACGACCGTGCTGACGATCCTGTCCCGGCTGTACGACAAAGGCATGCTGGTCCGCCACCGCGAGGGCCGCGGATACGCCTACGAGCCGGCCCGGGACGAGGCGACCCACACCGCGGAGCGGATGCACACCCTGCTGGAGCGCGGCTCGGACCGCGAGGCGGTACTGGCCCGGTTCGTCTCCGAACTGTCCGAGAAGGACGAGCAGTTGCTGCAACGACTGCTGTCCGCGCACGACGGGCGCGACGACACCCGGCCCCGGGACGAAGGGCCCTGACCCGGTGCTGATCAGCGTCTACGTTCCGTTCCTGGTCACCGGGGCGCTCACGGTGCTCGCGCCGCGACCGGCCCGCCGGCTGGCACCGAGGCCGGCCGCCTTGGCCCTGGCGTGTGCCGCTCTGGTGGCGGCGCTCGCCTGGACGGGTTCGCTGGCCCTGCTGGCCTTCACCGGCTTCGCCCAGATCCCCGAGGTCGCCGAGGAGGGCCGCTGGTCGGTGGACGCCCTGCGGGCCGAGGACCCGGTGTACCTCGTCGTCGCGGTGGCCGGCGCCCTCGCCCTGGCCGGCGGCATGGTCGCGCTCTGCGTCTCAGCCGTACGTCAGGTCCGTCATCTCCGGTGGGCCCGGCGGGAGTGCGCCCGTCTGCCCGGCGACACGGAACTGGCCGTGCTCGACGACGACACGCCCCATGCCTTCGCGCTTCCCGGCGCGCCCGGGCGGATCGTGGTCTCCCGCGGCATGCTGCGCTGTCTCGGCGACGCGGAGCGCGAGGCCCTCCTCGCACACGAGCGGGCCCATCTGCGCGGCAGGCACCACCTCTTCCAGACCGTCTGGCGGCTCGCGGCAGCCGTGAATCCGCTGTTGCGGCCGCTCGCCGACACCGGCGGTTTCGTCCTGGAACGCTGGGCCGACGAGGAGGCCGCGGCGCGGATCGGCAGCCGTACGGTCGTCGCCCGCGCGGTCGGGCGGGCCGCCCTCGCCTCCGCCTCCGAGACCTCCCGCCGCGCGGCGCTGGCCGCGACCGGCGGGGCCGTGCCGCAGCGGGTACGGGCGCTGCTCGCCCCCGCTCCCCCGCTGCGGGCCCTGCCGTTCGCCGCGGGCGCCGTGTTGCTGGCGGTGTGCTGCGCGAGTGTGGCCAACGCGGCATCCGACAGCGAGAGGATGGTCGAGAGCGCACAGCGGGCGGAGTGCGCGGCGCACGCCGAGCCGCCGTGGGCCGGGGCGTCCTCCGTGGAGCGCCCTGCCTGCTGCGGCCACCACCGGCACCTGGAGCACGAGCGGCGCCACGGCTAGTCCGGGGCGCGGGGGGGCCGTCTGCTCGGGGCCGGGCCGGCCTCAGGGTGTCCGACGTGCTGGGCCGGGCTCCCCCGATGAGCCCGGCCCGGTGCGCGCGTCCGCCCGACTCAGTGGGCGGCGAGCAGTTCCTGCTGCGCGGTGCCCGTACGGGGCTGCCTGAACGAGCGCAGCGCGGCCAGGCCGATGAAGATCATGGACGAGACTCCGGCCAGCGCGAAGGCGGTGAAACCCCAGTCGCCATGACCCTCGGCGAGCAACTGTCCGCCGAGCCACGGACCGAAGACGGCGCCGAACCGGCCCATGCCGGAGGTCCAGCCGACCGCGGTGGCACGGTTGTCCGGGGTCGAGCGGATCGAGACCGTCGCGTAGATCATCGTCTGAGCGCTGTTCAGGAACACACCGGTGAGGAACACGACCAGGTAGGTCACGCCCAGCGGCATGTGGACGCTGAGCAGGAAGACCCCGGCGGCGGTCAGTGCGAACCAGATGGCCGAGATGCGCGGGGCACCGAAGCGGTCGGAGACACGGCCGGCGACCAGCATGCCCACGATGCCGCCGAGGTTGAACAGGACGACGAAGGTCAGCGCGGAGCCGAGGTTGTAGCCCTCGCCGCGCATCAGGGTGGGCAGCCAGGTGGCGACGCCGTACACGAGCAGCAGTCCGCCGAAGGAGGCGAGCCAGTACAGCAGGGTCTGCAGCCACTCACCGCCGCGGAACAGGTCGACCAGGGCGTTCCAACGACCGGCCGGGGCCTGCCGGCCGGCGGCGGCGGGCAGTTCGGCCTCGTAGCGCTCGGCCAAGGTCCGGGCCTCCTCGGTACGGCCCTTGGCGGCCAGGAAGCTCAGGGACTCGGGCATCACCTTGGCGAGCACCGGGACGAAGAGCAGCGGGAGCACACAGACCCAGAACGCGGCGCGCCAGCCCACCGGCTCCACAAGCCACTTCGCCACATAGGCGGAGAGGATGCCGCCCGCGTGGTGGGCGGTCATCAGCACCCCGATGGTGAGCGCGGCGCGGCCGCCCCGGGCGTAGTCCGAGACCATGCTGATCGCGGTGGGCAGCAGTCCGCCGAGACCGACGCCGGCGAGCGTCCGGCCGAGGCCGAAGACCCCGACGCTGCCCGAGACCGCGCACAGGCCCGAGGCCAGTGAGAAGAGCGTGACGCAGGCGACCATGAGCTTCTTGCGGCCGATCCGGTCCGCGACCGTGCCCGCCGTCAGGGCACCCACCAGCATGCCGAAGGTGGCGTAGCTGCCGAGGTCACCGGCCTGGCCCGGGGTGATCCCCAGGGCCTTCTGCTCCAGCATGTGGGGCAGCACCGAGCCGTAGATGAACATGTCGAGGCCGTCGAAGAGCACGGCGAGCCAGCACAGACCGACGACCAGAGCAGCCAGTCTGCTGCCGCGAGCGGACAGGGCGGGGGAGGAGGACATCGTTGTTTTCCTCTCGTCCAGGAGGCGGTCCCTGGAGGGGATCGGTGATGGGGGTCCGCGTGCTCGGGCGCGAGCCGAGAGCGTGGGGAGGGTCGACGCGGCTCGTGCGGCGGACCCGGTGTGCGCTAGACGCTAAAGACCGGGCGATTAACTGTCAACGTTTTTGTCAACAATCTCAGCGAGCACCTGTGGCTGTGCCGATGCCCCTGGAAAGATCCAGCAAAGACGCTGATGGAGGGGGGTGGGCGCCGCACGCCGGTACGCCGGCCACCCCCGTCGCTCAGCCGACCGGCGGTGTGCCGTGGGTGTGGAAGGACTGGATCGTCTGCAGGCCCCAGGCCTGCCCCTTGGCGCGCTCCGCCTCGGTCCAGGTGATCAGCGGCCAGTCGGGAGCCAGGACCAGACGGGTCAGCGGGTTGCACAACTCGATGCGGTTGCCGCCCGGTTCGTAGACGTACAGGAAGAACGTCTGCTGGATGGCGTGCTTGTGCGGTCCGGTCTCGATGAACACGCCCGTGTCGATGGCGAGGTCGGCGGCGCGCAGGATGTCCTCGCGGCTGTCGGTGGCGAAGGCGATGTGGTGCAGCCGACCGGTCGAGCCCGTCCAGTCCTCCGTGTACACGACGTCGTACGACTTCGCTGTGAACGTCAGCCAGCTGGCCGCGATCCGCCCGCTGTCGAGCCGGATCTGCTCGGTGGGCCGGGCGCCCAGCACCCGTTCCTGGAACTCGGCGTTGGCGAGCACGTCCGCGGCGAGGAAGTTCACATGGTCCAGCCGGCGCACGCCCACGCCCCGGTTGGGTTTGGCCTGGGGCTGGTTCTTCAGTGCGGGTCTCAGCGCCTCGGGGGCGCGGTAGTGCTCGCTCTCCCAGTACAGGGCGTGCTCGTGTCCGTCGGGGTCGGTGGTGAGGTACAGCTTCCCGATACCGAGTTCGTCCTCGACCCAGTGGCCGGGACGGCCCGCCTGCTCGCTCGCCTCGACACGGCGCCGCAGCGCCTCCTCACTGGACGTGCGCAGGGCGAGCCGGCCGAGTCCGGGCTGTTCGCGGGCAGTGAGCACCAGGCTGTGGTGCTCGTAATCGTCGAAGGTCCGCAAGTAGACGGTGTCGCCGTGCTGTCCGTTGACGGTGAGTCCCAGATAGTCCGTGAAGAAGGCGACACTGGCGTCCAGGTCCGGGGTGAACAGCTGGGCGTGGCCGATATGGGCGATGTCACCGAGGGGCGGAGCCATCGTTGCCTCCAAAGGGTTGTGGGGGGTTGCCGGCGGAGCGGGGGAAGACGCTGCCGTCGAAGATCTTCCGGGCGGTGCGCACGACGGCGGTGCGGCGGGCGACCGGAGGGGTCCGGCCTGAGCCGGGATCGACTCTCGTGTCGATGTCCAGGAATCCCGTGGGGTGTTCGACGCGGATGCGGTCGCCGCGGGCGGGAAGGCGTGCGATCCCCTCCCCCACGCTTCCCGGGACGCGCAGCCCCGCCGCCACGCTCGCGGCGCCCAGGACGCCGATGGAGGTGTGGCACCGCACCGGGATGAATGTACGGGTCATGACGGCGCCGCCGTCCCGGGGCGGCGCCAGCAGACTGAGTTTGGGGACCGTGGCCCGTTCGACGTCGCCCAGCCCCATCAGCCGCCCGGCCTCCAGCCGGATCCCGTGCAACCGGCGGGCCAGCACCGGGTCGTCCTCGAGGGCCACGGGGTCCTCGTACCCGGTGACGTTCAGCGCGCGAGCGGCGATGAGCACGGTCGGCATGCCGTTGTCCACGCAGGTCACCGATGTGCCGGCGACGGTGTCGCGGACGTTCCCGGTGGGCAGCAGCGTCCTGCCGCCCGCCGGGAACTCGATCAGCACGGGGGCGGCCGCCCCCGGCACGCCGGAGATCTCGGCGGAACCGGTGTAGTCGACGCGCCCACCGGGAGTGGGGAACGTCGCGACCGCAAGCTCCCCGGTGTTGCGCATGCGGATCCGTACGGACGTCTCGCCGTCCCGGGCGGCGACCAGGCCGCGTTCGACGGCGAAGGGACCGACCCCGGCCAGGATGTTGCCGCAGTTCTGCCGATCGGTCACCTCGGGGCTGTCGACGGCCACCTGGAGGAAGAGGTAGTCCACGTCCACCTCGGGGTCGTCGGACCTGGAGATCACGGCCACCTTGCTGGTCAGGGGATGCGCGCCGCCCAGGCCGTCGATCTGGCGCGGGTCGGGGCTGCCCATGATGCGCAGCAGCAGGTCGTCGCGGAGCCCGGGGTCGGCGGGCAGGTCCCCGGCCAGGAAATACGCGCCCTTGGACGTGCCGCCGCGCATCAGCATGCAGCGCACCTCGCCGGGCCCGGTCATGAGCCCGCTCCGTCCCGGACGTACTCGTCGTAGGACTGGTAGCGCACCCCCAGCCGCTCGAGGGTCGTACGCAAGCCGTAGCGGTCCAGGCCCAGTTGGCCTTCCAGGAAGGCGGCGCGGGACGCCGCTTCCTTGTTCTCGCGGGCTTCCGACGCCTCGGCGGCCCGGCGGGCGTCCTCGCGCGGCACGACCACCACACCGTCGTCGTCGGCGAGGATCACGTCGCCCGGCCGGATAACCTGGCCGCCGATCACCACCGGTACGTTGACCGAGCCGCCGGTCGCCTTCACGGTGCCCTGCGCCGAGACGGCCGCGGACCACGCAGGGAAGCCCATCTCGCGCAGTTCGGCGGTGTCGCGCACACCGGCGTCGATGACCACGCCGCGCACCCCGCGCCGCTTCAGCGCGGTGGCGAAGAGCTCGCCGAACATGCCGTCGGTGGACGGCGAGGTGGTCGTGACGACGAGGATGTCGCCCTCGCCGCACTGCTCCACGGCCGCGTGGATCATGAGGTTGTCGCCGGGCCAGGAGAGCACGGTGACCGCGGTGCCCGCGACCCGGACGCCCTGCTGCACGGGGCGCGGGCGGGTGCCGAGCAGTCCGGTGCGGCCCATCGCCTCGTGGACGGTGGCCACGCCGTACCCGGCGAGGGCCTCGACGTCCTTCACGTCCGCCTTCGGCGGGTCGGTGACGATCACGCCGCTCATGCCAGCTCCTTCGTGATCTGCGGGTACGGGCGCATGTACGCCTCGGCCATGGTCTTGTGCGCAAGGCCCAGGTTGGGACCGGCGTTGCGCTTGAGCTGGACGCCGCGGCGGACGGCGAGGTCGGTGTAGTAGTCCCACAGGTGCTGCTGGGCTGCCAGGCACTCCATGGCCTTGCGCTTGGTCTCCCACACCTCGGTGATGTCGAGGAGGACCTCGGGCTTGAAGCCGCACATCTCCGGCTGATGGGGCTCGAAGAAGAAGACCGGTGGGGCGCCGATGACCCCGCCCTCGGCCGGGTAGCCGATGGCCTGGGCCAGTACGCGGGCATCCAGAGCCATCCGGGCCGCGGCCGGGTGGTCGCCGTTGTAGGGGTCCTCCAGCGGGTGGGTGAGCACGACGTCAGGCTGTGCCTCGCGGTACACGGCCACCAGACGGTCGGTCAGCTCGGGTGTGGCGATCAGCGGGTAGTCGCCGGCGTCGAAGAAGACGACCTCGGCGCCCAGGGCGGCGGCGGCCTGCTCGGCCTCCTCCCGGCGGATCGCCTTGATCTCCGCCAGTTTCCTGCCCTCGCGCCACGCCTTGGCGGACTCGCCGCGCTCGCCGAAGGTCAGGCACGCGATGGTGACCTTCTCCCCGCGGGAGGCGGCCAGGGCTATGGCTCCCCCCGCGCGCCACACGAAGTCCCCCGCGTGGGCGGTGATGACGAGCGTGGACCGTGACGGCGGTCCCGCCTGCTCATGGGGGTCCCCCTGCTCGAGCGGAGCCGGGAGCGGCGGAGAAGCCGGGGGCTCGGGGGCGGCGGGCGCGGTGCCGTGCGTCATCGCTGAAACTCTCCTCGTTCAGGCGACTCGCCGACGGGGCGGCACAGCCGGTGCCGACAACGCGAGCGTGCTCGGCCCATCGGGCCTTGGCCCCTTGCCGCTTCAAGCGAGCAGGGACACCCCACGCTTTCGACACCGACCCGCCCCTTCGGCTCACTCGCCGGGTTGGACAGGTCGCGCCCGCCTCGCTCGCGTCAGTCGCGCAGCGCCTCGATCACACTGGTGAGGTGGGCACGGACGGCCGCCTCGGCGGCCTGCGGGTCCCTGGCCCGGATCGCCTCGATCATGGCCAGGTGTTCACTCAGGGACTGCTGCGGGCGCCCCGGACGGAGTGCCAGCTGAAAGCGGTGGCGCACCAGTTGGGCATTGAGACGTTCCAGCAGTGCCACGGCCGTCTGCTGGCCGGAGAACAGCCTGATCCGCTCGTGCAGTTGCTGGTTGAGCTCGGAGTACGTCACCGGTTCGCCGCCGGCCACGGCCTTGCTCATCGCCGTGCCCAGATCGGCCAGTTCGGTCAGCTGCTCGTCGTCGGCCGTGACGGCCGCCTTGGCCGCGCACAACCCCTCCAGGACCATGCGGCACTCGGTGATGGCGACCGCCTCTTCGACGGTCACCACCCGCACCCGTGAGCCGCGGTTGCGGATCCGCTCGACCAGGCCCTGGGCCTCCAGGTCGATCAGCGCCGCGCGGATACTGGCCCGCGTCACACCGAACTGCTCGGCGAGTTCGTTCTCCACCAGCCGCTGGGCCGGCGCCATCTCGCCGTGCAGGATCGCCTGCCGAAGCTGCTCCAACGCGTGCTGCTTGGCCTGCTCTCCGGTGCTCGGACGGGCGTCCTTCTGCATCGTTTGCCCTCCCTGAGTGAGTGCTTGTTGAACCTAAATCTAGCCCGACAACATTGTCAACAATTTTGTCCTCCATCGTGCGCGAGCAGGATGGAGGCCCCCCGTCCCCAGCGGCCGGCTCAGCCTGTGCGGTACAGCGAGATCAGTAGTTCCACCACCGGCTGCATGGCGGGATGCGGGCCGTCGCGCCACCAGGCGAGCCGTACGGCGATCGGTTCCGCGTCACGCACCGGCCGGTAGACGACCCCGGGCCGGGAGTACTGGTTGGCGGTGGACTCCGCCGTCACCCCGATCCGGCGCCCGGTGGAGATGGCGGCCAGCCAGTCGTCGACGTCGTGGGTCTCCTCGGTCGCCGGACGGGCGTCCGCCGGCCACAGGTGCGCGGTCGTGGTCCCGGTACGGCGGTCGACCAGCAGTACACGCTCGCTGAGGTCCGCCAGGCGCACCGAGCGGCGTCCGGCCAGCGGATCGTCCGCCGCCATCGCGCACAGCCTGCGTTCGAGCCCGACGATCGCCGAGTCGAAACGGCGGTCGTCCACGGGCCTGCGCACCACCGCGAGATCGCAGGCACCCTCGGCGAGTCCTGCCGTGGCCGAGTTGACGCGCACGAGGTGCAGTTCGGTCTGCGGGTGAAGTTCGCCCCAGCGCCGTTGGAAGGCGAGGGTGTGCCGGCCGAGGGCCGACCAGGCGTAGCCGATCCGCAACCGGGCCGGGCCGGAGGTGGCCCCCCGG
This sequence comes from Streptomyces sp. CA-106110, assembly GCF_050936285.1. NCBI lineage: Bacteria > Bacillati > Actinomycetota > Actinomycetes > Kitasatosporales > Streptomycetaceae > Streptomyces > Streptomyces sp. CA-106110. The sequence continues at coordinate 1,586,930 of NZ_JBNJNB010000001.1, forward strand.
ACCAGCGCGTCCACTTCGGCCAGCACCCGCCGGGCGTGCGCGACCACGCGCAGTCCGGTGCCGGTCGGGGTCACCTCGCGGGAGGTACGGCGCAGCAGTCGTACGCCCAGTGCGCGTTCGAGCGAGGCCAGCGTGCGGGACACGGCCGCCTGCGAGACGCCGAGGGCGATGGCCGCGTCGGTGAACGTGCCCTCGTCGACGATCGCGACGAGACACCGCAACTGGCGCAGTTCCACTTCATGCATGACCAAAGCGTATGGACAGCGGGGCGGATGCATTTTCCGCAAGGGCCGATGCTCTCGCACGATCGGACCATGCATGGAGCATCCGCACGCCCGGCGGCCGCCGTCACGCGCCGGGCCGGTCCGGCCTCCCCGGGCCCGAGGCGCGCCCGGACGAGCCCCGCCGGAGTCGCCACGATGGCCGGCAGCGGCCTGTCCAACCAGGTCGGCGCCGCGCTCGGCTCGCTCGCCTTCCCCGTACTCGGGCCGGTCGGTGTCGTCGCGGTGCGCCAGTACGTCGCCGCGCTCGTCCTGCTCCTCGTCGGCAGGCCGCGGCTGCGCGCCTTCACCTGGCGGCAGTGGTGGCCGGTCCTGCTGCTGGCCCTGGTGTTCGGCACCATGAACCTGTCTCTGTACACCGCCATCGATCGCGTCGGCCTCGGTCTCGCGGTGACCCTGGAGTTCCTCGGCCCGCTCGGCATCGCCCTGGCCGCCACCCGGCGGCGCGTCGACGCGTGCTGCGCGCTGGTCGCCACGGCGGGCGTCGTCACCCTGATGCGTCCCCGACCGTCCACCGACTACGTCGGGATGTGCCTCGGTCTGCTGGCCGCCTGCTGCTGGGCGTCCTACATCCTGCTCAACCGCACCGTCGGCCGGCGCACGCCCGGAGCGCAGGGTTCGGCGGCGGCCGCCGCCGTATCGGCACTGCTGTTCCTGCCCGTCGGAGCCGTCATGGCCGTCCGACATCCACCCACCGCGCAGGCCGCGGCCTGCGCGGTGGCCGCCGGTGTCCTGTCGTCCGCGGTGCCGTACCTCGCGGACCTGTTCACCCTGCGCCGGGTCTCGGCTCCGGCCTTCGGGCTCTTCATGAGCGTCAACCCCGTCCTGGCCGCCGTGGTCGGCCGGGTGCTCCTCGAACAGCACCTGGGGTGGGCGGAGTGGGCGGGCATCGGGGCCGTCGTGGCCGCCAACGCGGTCAGCATCACCGCACGCCGCGGCTGACGGACACCCCGCTCCCCCGCTCCCGGGTCCGCCGCGCGTCAGGACGACGGCCTCGGGCAGAGCGCCGCTCACTCACGTCGCGTCCCGTTCGCCGAGGTCCGGCGGCCCTTCGAACTCGCGCTGACGCCGAGGGCGCTGGAGAAGACAGTCAGGAGCGACGGTGCGGCGCGTGGGGGTGTCGCGGGTAAAGGCTCGGGAGAGTGGTCCCGTTACGGTTGCCGGGGCCGCCCGCGTCATCCCGCCGGCTTCGTGCGGCGCACACTCCAGTCGAACCGGCCACGGCACACCACCGTGTCCGCCGCATCGGTGATCGCGGCCTTGGTGCCGAGCCGGACCCGATCGGTCTCACCCCGCCACAGCGGCTGAAGACTTCGCTCGGCCTCCTCGTCGAGTCGGCAGGAGGCGACAAGGCGTCCCCGGGCCGGGGCGAGGAACTCCAGGGCCGCCGCCGTACCGAGCGGCACGACTCCGTCGAGCGCGCGGGCGTGCGGGACCGACGCGATGAGGGCGCCGAGTCCGGCCGCGTCGAGCAGGGTGATCAGTCCGCCGGAGTGGAGGGAGCCGATCACGTTGGTCAGCTCCACGGGTGTCTCGCACACGATCTCGGCCGCACCGTCCGCGGCCCGGATCACCTCGATCCGGGCCGTGCGATGCGCCGGAACGGACTCCAGCAGCGTTCTGGCCAGTGCCGTCATGTCCATCCCGTCAGCCTGACAGGCGGCAGTGGCGCTCGGGTGACAGCTGGGCGACGGCCGGTCGCCGCCGCCCCGGGCCTTCTGTCAGAACGGGTAGTGCGCGTGCCGGGTGGCGAGGGTGACCCAGCGGGTGTTGGAGAACGCCTCGATGCCCCACCGTCCGCCGAAACGGCCGTAGCCGGAGGCCTTCACCCCGCCGAAGGGGGCCTGGGGCTCGTCGGCCACGGACTGGTCGTTGATGTGCACGATGCCGGTGCGCACCCGGCGGGCGACGGCCAGCCCGTGGGTGGCGTTCTCGGTGATGATTCCGCAAGTCAGGCCGTTCTCGGTGTCATTGGCGAGCGCCACCGCGGTGTCGTCGTCCGTGAACGTCTCCAGCACGCAGACCGGGCCGAAGGACTCGGTGAAGTAGAGCTCCGCGTCCTTCGGTACGCCGGTGAGGACGGTCGCCGGATACACCGCTCCCTCGGGCTCACCGCCGGTCAGCACGTCGGCGCCCTTGGCCACGGCGTCCTTCACCAGCGCGGCCAGCCGCTGCGCGGACCGTGCGCTGATCAGCGGGCCGACCACCGTCCGCGGATGCGCGGGGTCGCCCGCCCGCAGCGAGGCCACCTTCTGCACGAACTTCTCGGTGAACTCCTCGGCGAGCGACTCGTGGACCAGGATCCGGTCGCCCGACATACAGATCTGCCCGGAGTTCATGAACACGCTGAAGGTGGCCGCGTCGACGGCGTGGTCGACGTCGGCGTCGTTCAGCACGAGTACGGCGTTCTTGCCGCCCAGTTCCAGGACAGCGGGCTTGAGATGACGCGCCGCGAGCTCGCCGATGATCCGCCCCACTCCGGTCGAGCCGGTGAAGTTCACCGCGCGCACCCGGCCGTCGCCGATCAGCGCCTCTGCGATCTCGGCCGCGTCCTCCCGGGCGTTGGTGACCACATTGAGCACTCCGTCCGGCAACCCCGCCTCCCGCAGGAGGTCGGCGATGAGCAGACCGCAGGCGATCGGCGCGTCCTCGCTCGGCTTGACGACCACCGTGTTGCCTGCGGCGAGCGGTGCCGCCACTGCCCGTACGCCGAGGATGACCGGTGCGTTCCACGGCGCGAACGCGGCCACGACGCCGAGGGGTTCGCGCACCGCGAGGCCGAGCGTTCCCTCCTCCTGGACGCTGAGCACCTCACCGCGCGGCGCGGTGATCGCGGCCGCAGCCTCACGCAGGATGTTCGCCGCCAGGGACACGTTGAAGTAGGCCCACGGCCGGGTGGCGCCCGCCTCGTGGGCCATGGTCTCGGCCACCTGCTCGCCCCGGGCGTCCAGCAGGTCGGCCGCCTTGAGGAAGATCGCCCGGCGGGCGAAGGGCGCGAGGGCCGCCCAGTCCTCGAAGGCCGCGTCCGCGGCGTCCACCGCCCGCCGTACGTCCTCGGGGCCCGCCGCCGCGAGGGTCGCGTACACCTCGCCGGTGTAGGGGTTGACGTCGACGGTGGTGCGGGCGGACGCGGCGGGCACGTCCTTGCCGCCGATGAGGAGTTCGCGGGTGAGGGGCATGGCGGCTTCCTTCGGTACGGGCTGGGGCAGCAGGAGGACCAGGCGAACCGCACAGGCTTGTTCGCCTGGTGAAATCCCATTCACTGATCCCCCGCGATGCTCCGGCGGCCCTCCGGGAATGTCAAGGCCCCCGGCGTCTTACGGCCGGGGGCCTTGTCACACTGCGGTCGCGGGCCGCGCCGCCCTCAGGACTCGACGGCCGGCAGCAGCCCCGTCGCGGGCGCAGCCAGGTCGGTGGCCTGATGGAGCTGTTGGAGGTCGTTCAGGTGGTTCAGCCCCGCGAGTTGGCCGGAGACCGTCGGGATCTCCTCGCTGTACTGGGCCGGGACACCGGTGCGGGGCACTGAGTCGAGCAGGGTGACCGGGTTGAGCCTGCCCGCGTCCTGGGGCGCGGTGGCCGCGCCGGCCACCGGCGCGGCCAGGCCCGTGACGCCCACGGCGAGACCGACTGCGGCGACGATGCGTCGTGTTGAGATCATGCCCCAGCAACGTCACGGGGCTACGGACGGTCACGGGCAGCACCTCGGCCCTCACCCGCAAGGGGCACAGTCCGCTGCGCTTGCCGGGCCCCTGTCAGCGCGGGACGCTCGATGAAGAGGCCCTCCACGACCCGCCGCTCCCCGGGCCGGGCCCTCGACGGAGGTCAGGCATGGGACGAGTAGGAAGACAGCGGCATCTGAAGTTCCAGGTCGGCTCGCGGCTCTCCTGGACCTTCTCCGCACGGGCGGAACTGGGCCGGCAGGGCCGGACTTCGCTGCCATCACCCGTTTACGCGGCAGGTCTGCGCGCGTCCGTCTCCCTTCTGCGTTCGGTGCTGCGAGCCGCGCGCCCCCACCCCTGTCCACCGGCCCGTCGTGCCATTCGCAGGGGTCGCACCCGGCATCGGTGAGGCGCGTCCGCACCCGCCGCCGGTCTCGCCGTGGCCTGCGGCCGACGGCCCGGCCGAGCCTCAGGCGCCCGGCAGCCACCCGGCCGGCCGCAGGATGCCCAGCAGTTGCCGGACCAGTTCGTCGACGATCTCGTCGAGGGTCGCGTCCACCCAGCCGGCCCGCCAGTCGTGCAGCAGGCCGTTGACGCTGCCGATGAACGCCGTGGCCGCGATCCGGTAGTCGCGGGGCGCCGCCTCGCCGTGCGCCGCCGCCTCGGCGGCCTCCGCGCAGATGAAGTCCACCCAACGGGACCGGCGTTCGAGCCGCTGCTCCTCCAGTCGCGGGCTGACGCCGATGATCTCGACGAAGGCGATGCGGATCCGGCGCGGATCGGAGGTGACGTTAGCGGCGTACGCCCGGAAGGCCGCGGCGGCCCGCTCCGCGAGCGGCCGGTCGCGGGCTCCGGCCAAAGCGGCGGTCGCGGCCTCCTCCGCCCAGTCGTTGACCTGCAGGTGCAGCGCGGCCAGCACGTCCTCGAGGGTGTGGAACTCCTCGTAGAACTGACGCGTCGACAGGCCCGCTGCCTCGCTCAGTGCGGCGACGGTGGTGGCACGGAAGCCCGGCCTGTCACCGAAGAGTTGCAGCGCGGCGCCCAGGAACCGCCGGCGCCGCTCCGCCTGGCGCTCCTCGGCCGACCTGCCGCCGTACCGGCCCGTTGGCTGCCTGAGCCTGCCCGCCACCCGCTCCTCCTCGTCGCTCACTGATCCGTTCGACCGTTGCTCGATTTTGTCGCGTACGGAGTCTTGTGGAGAGGGCCACCCCTTCCTTACTTTCCAGTAAGTCCACTGTGAACGCGGGCGTATTCAGATTCCCGAACTGCGGCACCCTCGGCTCCCCGAGTCGACCCTCCGACGCTGCTTGTCATGCCTAGATCAGGATTGATTCCACAGATGGGACCCCCCATGTCCGTGCTCAGACCCCGCCACCTCCTCTCCTTCGCCGCCGCCCTCGCCCTGACCGCCGGCGGAACGGCCACGGCCGCCTCCGCACAGGACTCCCCCGCCGCGCTGCGCGAGGTGATGTTCGTCGGCAACAACTGGGACGGCACCGCCGACGTCATCAAGTCCACCGGAGACTTCGCCAGGATCGGCCGCGTCGACGTGACCCCGGACAAGGCACAGCGAATGGCGGAGATCAACGCCGATCCGATCAAGTGGATCTACTTCATGGCCATCCGCAACAGCGTCGGCGAGGGCCACGACCAGTTCGTCGACGACATGTACTCCACACCCGACGGAAGGTCCATGGTCGTCTCGCGGCCCAGCTTCGCCGACGTCGTCTCCATCGACCTCGCGACGGGGAAGATCAACTGGCGTTTCCCCGTGGCCGGTTACCGCGCCGACCACATGGCGGTCTCCCCCGACGGCACCAGAGTCGCGGTCTCCGCGTCCACCGCGAACAAGGTGCAGGTGCTGGACATCAGCACCGGCAGGCAGCTGGGCGAGTTCGCCACGGGCGACAAGCCGCACGAGAACATCTTCACCAAGGACGGCAAGTACATCTGGAACATGGCCATCGGCGACGTCAACACCGCGCTCGACGACCCGGCCTGGGACTGGACGAAGGGCGACCGGCACATCACGGTCGTCGACGCCACCACGTTCAAGCAGGTCAAGGTCATCGACATGCGGAGCCGGCTGGACGCGATCGGGCTCAAGGACTTCTCCGACGCCGTGCGGCCCGCGGTCTTCAGCCCCGACGAGTCCAAGCTCTACTTCCAGGTGTCGTTCTTCAACGGCTTCCTGGAGTACGACGTGGCCGCCGACCGGATCACCCGGGTAAAGACCCTGCCGAAGAACCCGGCCACCAGCGAGGACCGTACGACATGGGTGAACGACTCGCGGCACCACGGCATCTCGATGAACCCGTCCGGCACCGAGCTGTGCGTCGCGGGGACGATGGACGACTACGCGACGGTCGTCAACCGCTCCACGCTCCAGGAGGGCCCGCTCGTCACCGCGTCCAAGCCCTACTGGGCGACGGTGAGCGGTGACGGCAAGGACTGCATCATCTCGGAGAGCGGCGCCGACCAGGTCACCGCGATCGACTTCGCCACGGGCCAGAAGGTGACCTCGGTCCCGGTCGGCGACCACCCTCAGCGGGTGCGCCTCGCGCACGTCCCGGCCGACTGGACGGGCCCTTCCGCCGGCTGACCTCCTCTGCCCGCCGCACCGACGGCTCCCTCCGCACCAGGCTCAACAAAGACGCGGACGGAGCCGTCGCCCCGTCCGCGCACCCCCGGCGGTGGCCGGAGCGGCTCATCCCTCGAGCCGGCGTGTCACGTTCAGCAGATACTCCTTCCGGTTCAGCGGGTTGTGGTCGGTGCGCGGCCGGCTGGGCGACGATCCGCCCGCGACGGGTGCGTAGTGGCCGAAGTCGCTCTCCAGCTCACCTTCGCCCCGCGTCAGTCCCGGCAACTGCTGCTCCAGGGAGTGCACCTGGGCCGCCGGGACCGTACCCCGCAGGACGCAGAGGGTTCCCCTCGTCCCCGTCGTCCGGGGCAGGGCCCGCATCGCGGCCAGCGCCGGCAGCAGGGCGCCGAGCGTGTCGGCCGGAGCCTCGATGCGGAAGTCGTGCATCGGCTCGTACACCCGGGTGTCCGCCCGGCGCAGCGCCTCGATCAGTACGAGTGGGGTCAGTCCTCGGAAGTCCGCGCCGGTGCTCGACATGCTCTTGTCGAAACCCTGGTGGGCATGGCTCTGGCGGGGCGAGTAGCCGGAGTGGGTCATGGTGACCGTGCAGTCGGTCACCTCCCAGCCGTGCAGCCCCTGTCCGAGCGTCTCCCGCACCGTGTCCTCGACGGCTTTGAAGAAGGCGTACGGCATCGAGCCCAGCTCCACCTCCAGCCGGAAGTCCACGCCCGAGCCGACCGGGGCGGGATCGACACGGAGTCCGACCGTGGCGAGGAACGGGTTCGGGTCCTTCTTGTTGAACTCCACGGCCGCTCCCGTGCCGGCCGGCCGCTCGATGCACAGGGGCGTCGTCTCCCGGAAGGTGACCTCCAGGGCGAATTCATCGGCGAGCGTGGCCTGGACGACCTCCTTCTGCACTTCTCCGTACAGCGATACGGAGGTCTCCTGCCGCACCTCGTCGTGCCTGAGGTCGATCAGCGGATCCTGCTCGGCGAGCCGGATGAGCGCGAGGTGCAGGGCCCTTGTGTCGACGCCGGGTCCCGGCACCACAACGGTCTCCAGTGTCGGCGGCGCGAAGAACTGTCCAGACGCCTTCCTCGGTACGCCGATGTCGTCCCCGATCCTGATGTCGGCGAGTCCCCACAGCTTGCCGATCCGGCCCACCTGCAGGGCGTCGCCGCGGGCGTCCTCGCCGTCGTCGAAGACGCTGATCGCGGTGACTCTGCCCTCCCTGCGCCCGTCGCCGAAGGGCACGCGGTCGCGGACGCGGAGCGTTCCGGTGAACATCCGCGCGTACGCCACCTTCTCCCCGGCGGGGCCCCGCTCGATCTTGAACACGGTGGCCGAGAGAGGTTCGTCAGGGGTACCGCCGGCGGCGGGCAGCAGTTCCCTGATGCCGCGGATCAGCGCGTCCACCCCCGCCCCGGTGATGGCGGACCCGAAGTACACGGGGTGCACCAGGGACTGGTGGGTCTGGTCGACGAGAGCCGTGTACAGGTGCTCGTGGTCCAGGGCGTCCTCGATGTACGCCGACAGCAGCGCATCGTCGTGGTCGGCGAGCACGTCGATCGCCGACGGGACCAGGCCGGGTACGAAGTGCGCCTCAGGGGTGCCCAGTTGCCCGGTGCGTCCCATCGGCACGACCCCCACGGACAGGCGTTGGGACAGTGCGCGCAGCACGCCCTCCTCCTGGGCCCCACGCCGGTCGATCTTGTTGACGAAGACGAGTGTGGGGATCCGCAGCCGCCGCAGCGTCCGCATCAGGACGCGCGTCTGCGCCTGGACGCCCTCGACGGCCGAGACGACGAGCACCGCGCCGTCGAGCACGCTCAGCACCCGTTCCACCTCGGCGATGAAGTCGGGGTGACCGGGCGTGTCGATCAGGTTGACGGTGATGTCGTCGAGCGCGAACGAGACCACGGCGGACTTGATGGTGATGCCGCGCTGCTTCTCCAGCGCGAGCGAGTCCGTCCGGGTGCTGCCGTCGTCCACGCTTCCGAGTTCGTCGGTCACCCCGGCCGAGTGCAGCAGCCGCTCGGTCAGGCTCGTCTTACCGGCGTCTACATGCGCCAGGATTCCCAGATTCAGAGTGTGCGGATTGCGCGTGTGCACCAAGCGTCATGTCCTTCGAAATGGGAGTGGTTCCTTCCTGGGTGGACATGAACGCTGTGCGCATTGCCGCTCCTCGGCCTCGACGACTGGTCCCGTGCAGTGCAGCAGGACCCCGTCGGCGACGGCAACGGATTAACCTTCAACGAAACGGCGTCCGCGGCGGGCACGACCCCGCCGCGGTCCGCCCCACACTGCGCCGTGTCGGGCCGTTCGCGGCGTGGGCGGATCCGGTGGCCCCGTACGCTGACGGCCTGTCGCCCGTCACCCGCCCGGCGGCACCCGGCCGGTGAACGGCGGCCCGTCCTCCCCCGGCCCCCAGAGTGATCCGGCCCCGTCGCGGGCCGGGCGCGGCTCCCCCACCGGCTCGCGCACCGGGTGCTCCGGACCTGCTCGCAGGGCCCGCCGCGAGCACGTGCCCGGGCCGCCGGTGTGGACGCGCTCGCCGGGAGACAGGGCACCGCCGCACGGAAGACTTGCGGTGCAGGTGACAGGAGCGGACCGTGACCGATGGAGGACGTGATGCGTGAGATCCTTCCGGCGCTGCACCGGTGGTACGCGGCGGGGTCCCCGTTCGGACTCGCCACGGTGGTCACCGTCAGCGACAGCGCGCCGCGCGGCCCGGGCGCCGCGATGGCCGTCGGTGCCGGCGACGACGTGGTGGGCAGCGTCTCGGGCGGCTGTGTCGAGGGCGCCGTGTTCGAACTGGCGCAGGAGGTGATCGAGTCGGGCGAGGCCCGTCTCGAGACCTTCGGCTACAGCGACGAGGACGCGTTCGCCGTGGGGCTCACCTGCGGCGGGCGGATCACGCTGCTGGTGCGCCGGGTGACACCGCAGGAGGACGTCTCCTTCGGGGCGGTGGCCGAGTCCGTGGCCGCCGGGCGTCCGGTGACGGTGGCGACGGTGATCGACGGTCCCGCGCCGCGTGGGGCCACGCTCGCCGTATGGGCCGACGAGGTGGCGGGGTCACTGGGGTCGACGGGCCTGGACGTGGCGGTCACCGCCGACGCGCGCGGCGAGCTCGCCCTGGGCGCCACCGGGCGGCGGCACTACGGCCCGCACGGCGAGCGGCGCGAGGACGCCGTCTCCGTGTTCCTGCACTCTTTCGCGCCACCGCCGCGGATGCTGGTCTTCGGCGCCATCGACTACGCGGCCGCGGTCGCCCGTATCGGCGACTTCCTCGGTTACCGGGTCACGGTGTGCGACGCCCGCCCCGTCTTCGCCACGCCGAAGCGGTTCCCCGAGGGCGTGGAGGTCGTCGTGGACTGGCCGCACCGCTATCTGCACGCCACGGCCACCGACGACCGCACGGTGATCTGCGTGCTGACCCACGACCCGAAGTTCGACGTGCCCCTGCTGGAGGAGGCGTTGCGCCGGCCCGCCGCGTACATCGGGGCGATGGGCAGCCGCCGCACCCATGAGGACCGGATGAGCCGGCTGACGCAGTCCGGGCTCTCACCGGCCGAGCTCGCCCGGCTGCGCTCGCCGATCGGTCTGGACCTCGGGGCGCGCACGCCCGAGGAGGTGGCGGTGTCCGTCGCCGCCGAGATCGTCGCACTGCGCTGGGGAGGCAGCGGTACGCCACTGGCGGCGACGGACGGCGCGATCCATGCCGGCCGGACCGGTCGCGAGCCGTCGTAGCAGGCAATCCGTCGGCGCTACGGCACCCCAGGACGCGCCGCGCCGCGCGACGGGCGGCCGGGCTCAGGCGTCCGCCGGCCGCCCGGCCCGCGGCGGCAGCCGGTGCAGCACCACGTCGGTCAGTGCGCCGTCGGTCACGGTCGCGGTCATGTACGTGCAGTGGGGCTGGCGGCGGCGGTCGGTCGGGGAACCCGGATTGAGCAGGCGCAGCCCGCTGTCCGCCGTGCTGTCCCAGGGAATGTGGCTGTGCCCGAAGACCAGCACGTCGAGATCGGGGAAGCGCTCGGCGCAGCGGCGTTCCCGGCCCGGGGCGGCGCCGGTCTCGTGGACCACTCCGAGGCGCACGCCGTCGAGTTCGGCGCGGGCGACCTCGGGGAGGAGGGCCCGCAAGTCCGGGCCGTCGTTGTTGCCGTGGACCCCGATCAGCCGGGCGGACCGGCTCTCCAGCAGGTCCAGGGTGGCGACGTCCACCCAGTCTCCGGCGTGGATCACCACATCCACGTGCGGGAGTTCGGCGAGCAACCGCGCGGGCAGTTCCCTGGCGCGCTTGGGGAGGTGGGTGTCGGACATGAGGAGCAGGCGCACGATGTCAGGGTGTCACGCCGGACGGGCCCGGTCCTGCCCGCGAGTTCTGGGCCCGATGTGCGACGGGGGCCCGGAAAGCCGGGCTCAGGTGCGCTCCGGCGACGGCACCTGCGGCAGGGCGAGGTCCGCCCACACCTGCTTGCCACCGCTGACCGGCACTGTGCCCCACGCCGTCGACATGGCCTCGACGAGCCAGATGCCCCGGCCGCCCGTGGCCTCCCAGCCGATGCTCGTCGGCCTGACCGGGGTGCGCGGCGAGGCGTCGGCGACCGCGATGCGCAGCCGGTGGTTGAAGAGGGTGAGGTCGAGGCGGACCGGGCCTTCGGTGTGGACCAGGGCGTTGGTGACCAGTTCGGAGACGAGGAGGAGCACCGCGTCGAGTTCCTCGGTCGCATTCCAGGCGCGGAGGGTCCGGCGGGTGAAGCGGCGGGCGTGGCGGACCGCCTCGGGGACCCGCCACACCGTCCAGCTCTCGCGCAGCGGACGCACCGCCATGCCGTCGTAGCGCATGAGGAGGAGGGCGACGTCGTCGCTGCGGTTGGCACCGGTGAGCAGGGCGTCCGCGACAAGCCCGAGGTGCCCGGGATCGGCGGCGGACAGTTCGCGGGCCATCCGGGCAAGGCCGTCCTCGATGTCCACGTCGGCGGACTCGACCAGACCGTCGGTCGTCAGGGCGAGGACCGTCCCGGGCTGCAGCCGCAACGGGCTCATCGGGAAGTCGGCCCGGGTGAGGACGCCGAGAGGCGGTCCGCCCTCCGACTCGGCGATCTCCGTCCTGCCGTCCGGGTGCCGGAGCACGGGCGGAATGTGGCCGGCGCGGACGCACCAGGCACTGCCCTCCTCCATGTCGACGTCGACGTAGCAGCAGGTGGCGAAGAGATCGGACTCCATGTCCACCAGGAGCCGGTTGGCATGGGAGACGACGACGTCCGGAGGGTGGCCCTCGGCGGCGTAGGCACGCAGTGCCGTGCGCATCTGGCCCATCAGGGTGGCGGCACCGGCGTTGTGTCCCTGGACGTCGCCGATGACGAAGGCCACGTGGTTGTCGGGCAGCGGGATCACGTCGTACCAGTCGCCGCCGAGCTCCAGCCCCGCGGTGGTGGGCAGATAGCGGGCGACGGCGACCGCGCCCGGCAGCTCGGGCAGACGGCGCGGGAGGAGGGCGCGCTGGAGCATGCCGATCAGTTCGTGCTCGGCGTCGAAGGCGTGGGCGCGCACCAGGGCCTGTCCGGCGAGGCCCGCCACCGCGGTGAGCAGGGCGCGCTCGTCCGCACCGAAGTCGTGCGGGCTGTCCCAGCCGATCAGACAGGCACCGGCTATGGTGCCCGCGGCGGGCAGCGGCAGCACGGCGAGGCCACCGGGGCCGACCTCCGCGACCGCGGGCTCCAGCTCGGTGCCGGCGGGCCAGACCGCGGGGCGGCCCTCCCGCAGCGCGGCGGCGAGGGTGGGCATGGCCCGCACGGGCGCGTCCGGCCACTCCGAGCGCCACTCCGTCCGCCACACCTCGGGCCACGCCTCCGGTTCCGGCGGGTCGAGGAAGGTGACGACGAGCCGGTCGGACTCCAGCTCGGCGAGGGCCACACGGTCGGCCTTGAGCGGTTTGCGGAGGGCACCGATCACGGCCATGCTCACGTCCCGGACCGTGCCCGCGGTGGCGAGGTCCGCCGCCAGCCGCTGGATACGGGTGACGTCGCTGACCGCTGGACGCAGCTTCGAGGCGTCGATGACGGTGCCGACCAGCCGGGCCGACCGGCCCTCCCCGCCGGGGAGCATGCGCCCGCGCAGCCGCAGCCACTTCGGCTCGCCTGAGGGCTTGAGGATGCGGAACTCCAGTTCCCGGTCGCCGAGGGACATGTGGTCTGCTTCGACCACGGACATCAGGGAGGGCACGTCCTCCGGCACGGTCCGGGCCAGGAGGGTCTCGACCCTGCCGTCGAACTCGTCCTGGGCGATACCGAACAACTCCAGCATCTCGTCGTCGACCTCGACCCGGCCGCTGTCCACGGCGAGGCTGAACGAGCTTCCGGACGGCTCGACCACATCACCCTCGGCGCGGGCGGGTCCGGTGATGGCGTCGGCGAGAAGCCGCAGACAGCCGCGCTCCTCGGCGTCGAACCCGTCCAGCCTGTCGCTGACCGCGACCAGCCACCCTCCGTCAGGAAGCGGCAGGACGGCCAGCGAGAAGTCCCCGCCCGGCAGCCGTTCGGTCTCGGCGCAGCGGGCGAGGTCCTCGGCGGTGAGCCACACGGGCTTCCTGGAGCGGTGCACGCGCGCCGCCGGGCCGTCGTCGGAGAGGGAGTAGGTGTCGCGCAGTCCGTACAGAGTCCGCGGCACACCGACCGACTCGGTGAGGCACAGTTGGCCGCCGTCCTCCGCCGGGGCGTAGACGGCGGCGAGGGCCGCACCGGCGAAGACGAGGGCCTGTTCGAGGACGCGGCGCAGGCGCTCGCGCGGGTCGAGGTCCGTGGTGAGGGTCTTGAGGGCAAGTTCGGCACGGAGCGATCTCGTTCTGCGCACCGCAGCGCCCTCACTGCCCATTTTGCAATTACAGCGCTTCCGCGACGTCGGCGCAGCCCCTGTGCGCAACCCGGTACGCGCAAACGTCGACGGGCGAGATGCGGCCGCCGTGCTCGTGTTCAGCCGCGTTCCTGGGGGTGACAGGGCCAGTCTGGGACCCGCGAGCAGTCCTACCGTGGTCCTATGAACAGCACAAACGCGCTCGGCGACTTCCTTCGCGCCCGCCGGGCCCAGGTGCGGCCCGAGGATGTGGGGATCACCGGCGGCGGGCTGCGCCGCGTGCCCGGGCTGCGCCGCGAGGAGGTGGCGACGCTGGCCGGTATCAGCTCCGACTACTACCTGCGTCTGGAGCAGGGGCGCGACCGCAATCCGTCCGTGCAGGTCCTCCGGGCGCTCGCCCGCGTCCTGGGCCTGGACGACGACACGACCACGCATCTGATCGGCCTGGCACAGCCCCAACAGCCCCGCGCCCGAAAGCACTCCGCGCGGGACGAGAAGGTTCCGGTGAGCATCCGTCAGCTCATCGAGGGCTGGACGGGCAATCCGGCCTATGTGCAGAACAGGTTCACCGACATCCTCGCTGTCAACGCACTCGCCGCGGCCCTCTCCCCCCACTACGCGCCCGGCGTGAACCTGCTGCGGGCCGTGTTCCTGGACCCCGCCGAGCGGGATCTGCGCCGCGACTGGGAAGAGGCCACCGCCGAGGGCGTGGCGAGTCTGCGCGCGCACGTGGGCTCCGAGGTCGACGATCCGCGACTCGTCGAGCTGGTCGGCGAGTTGTCCGTGCGCAGCGAACGCTTCCGGCTGCTGTGGGGCCGTCATGACGTGCTGCCCCGACGCGGCCGCCTCAGCAGGCTGACCCACCCCGAGGTCGGTGACCTGGAGCTGCACTCGAACAAATTCGAGATCGGTGGGACGGACGGGCTCACCCTCGTCGTCTTCCACGCCGAACCGGGCAGCCGCAGCGCCGAACTGCTGGCGCTGCTGGCCAGTCTGCACGCCCCCGGTGGGCGACCGGCCGACCCGGACACGTCGGCGCACGATGTGCGTACCGGCCGCGACTCCGCCGCCTCCGGCGGGGGCCGCGGAAGCCGGGGCGGGCGGCGGGCCGGGCGTCGTTCTGCTTCCGGCGACAGAGGGTGAACGCCCTTGACCGGGCGGCATCCGAGGTCCGCGGCGTCGCGCGCGCGACGCACGCCTGCCCGACCGGCGGACGCGCGCCGGCGAGGTCCGGCCGTCGCGGTGGCGACCGCAACAGGGCGACTTTGCTCATTTTGCGGACGCCAACGCGCGCATGTGGCCTACTGAACACGCGGAAGCGGTCCGGCCCTCCCGCCGGGGCCGGACCGCTTCCGCGGCCGCGCAGGAACCGCTACGGCGTCCCGGTCACTGACCCGACACCAGTCCCGAGCCGTCGCCGACGCCGCTGCTCTGCGACTGGCCCGACGGGTCCGCCGCGCCGCTCGACTGGCCGCCCGGGCTCGCCGTCTGCTCACCCGCGCTCGGGTCGACGGCTCCGGACTGGTCGCCCGTGCCAGAGCCGGCCGCGCCGCCCGCGCCGAGCGTCGCGCCGGTCGCCTGGAGCGCCGTGGTCACCGGCTGGAAGAAGGTCTCGCCGCCCGTGGTGCAGTCGCCGCTGCCGCCCGAGGTCAGGCCGACGGCGCTGCCGTCCTGGGTGAACAGGGAGCCGCCGCTGTCGCCGGCCTCGGCGCAGACGTCGGTCTGGATGAGACCGGTGACGGTGTCGACGCCGTTGGGGTCGGTCTCGCTCTGGAAGTTGACGGTGGCGTCGAGGCCCGTGACGGTCCCGTCGTGCAGACCTGTGGTGCTGCCCATCCGGAAGACCTGCTGGCCCACCACCGCGTCGGCGGCCTGGTTGATCTGGACCGTCTGCCCGTTACCGACGTCGACCTCGCTCGGGGCCTGGGTGTTCGGGTCGTCGTACTTGACGAGCGAGAAGTCACCGTTGCCCGGGAAGGTGGCCTGGTCGACCGTGGCGATCGGCCGGCCGTTCTGCGAGTCGGACCACTGCTTGGCCGCGACTCCGCAGTGACCGGCCGTCAGGAAGGCCGGGCTGCCGTCGCTCGCCGTGACGTTGAAGCCGAGGGAGCAGCGGACGCCGCCGCCGTTCACCTGGGCGAAAATGGCATCGCCGCCGGACACGAACGTCTTGAAGGTGCCAGCGGACTTCTTGACGGTCGCGACGCCCGAGCCGAGGTTCTTGACCGTCGACTGCAGCGTGTTCCACTCGGAGCCGGTGACGGTGCTGTCGGCGGTGACCCGGATCTCGTTGGTCTTCGGGTCGACGGACCACGCGGTGCCGGGGATCGTCGCCCTGGTCCGGAGGGTCTTCGCGGCGGTCTGGAGCGCGGCGGTGCTGTTGCGCACCTGGTTGGGGACCGCGCCCGCCTTTCTGATGGTGTTGACGACGTTGCTGTCGTCGCCGACCACATTGACGATGATCTGCTGCTTGTCCGCGCTGTAGTAGGAGCCCGCGAAGGCGTCACCGAGTTGGGAGGCCAGCTGCGAGGCGAGGTCCGAGACGTCGCCGGCCTTGAACGTCCTGGGCGTGGCGTCCGTCGACGAGTCCGTCTGGGAGGCGTTGGCGTTGGGCAGCAGAAGGGCCGCAGCTCCGAGCGCCGCCACGCTTCCCGCCGCGATCGCGGCCTTGCGCTTGGGTATGCGTTTGTGACTCAACTCTTGACCTCCTGGGACGGGGGTGCGTTGCCGCCGTCCGGCAGCTGACTGGGCGCCTGGATGCCTGTTGATACGCGCGCGTCACGGGGGCCGTTCAATCGCTCTTGCAACTGGCCGAGTTGGCGTATGCGAAAGCGTGAAATAGGTGGCAAACACGTCTGACGGAGCGCGGCGGGGGGAAAGAATCACGCATGACTCCAGCCGAAGCCGACAAGCTCCTCTCCGACAACTTCGCCCCCTGGGTGCTCGAACTGGGCCTGAGCGTGGTGGAACTGGACGACCAACGGACCGTCCTGCGACTGCCGTGGTCCACCCGGCTCGCCCGGGAGGGCGGCGGTCTTTCGGGACAGGCGCTGATGGCGGCGGCCGACACGGCCACGGTGATCGCGGTCTCGGCGGCGCGCGGCGGCTTTGTGCCGATGACGACGGTCCAGCAGTCGACCAGCTTCCAGCGCGCGGTCATGGACGCCGACGTACTGGTGGAGGTCGTACTCACCAAGCTCGGCCGGCGCATGGCGTTCGCCGACGTGACGATGACCGCGGAGGGCGAGACGGAGATCGCGGCGCGGGCCGGCACGGTGTACGCGCTGCTCGGCTGAGGACGCCCCGCGGACACCAGCCGGGGGCCCTTCGGACACCTTGCGCCACCGGCCGGTGACGCAAGGTGGCGGACGCACGACGGAATCCCGGCTTCAGGGAATCTGCACACCGATTACTCAAGCAAGTCACCGTGTACGGCAGATCTGCACAGTCGCGCGCCGGGGGACGCGCCATTGGAGCGGACTGTCCCATTCGGCCCCGCGGCGACAAGGCGCCGTGTGCGCCGATGCCGCGCAGCATGTGAAGAAGTCGCCTCAAAGACGTGCGCAAGCCTGCACGGATCGCTCTCCGACTACGTCAATTGCCCTGGTGAGAGCGATGGTTGAGTGGAATCGCCGAGCGTCGGCGTGCTTTGATCCGTTGCACCGCGGGGCCGCCGAGGATGCACCCGGCAACGGATTCCCGGCGCCTGCGGACCGCGGCCGGACGTCTGTCCCCAGAGACGGGCCGCTCTCCCCTTGTGAATACCCATATGAAGGGAAGTTCCATCATGAACTCCACCCCCCAGGTTGAGACCGCCGAGATCTCGGACGCCGAGCTGGACGCCGTGTCCGGTGGCCTGTCCCTCAACGCCGTCGGCACCGTCACCGGCCTGGTGGACGGCGTCGCCCCGGTCTCCGGCCTGGTCGGCACGGCTGTCGGCACCGTCGAGGGTGTCACCGGCCTGAACGCCGCTCCGGTCACCCAGCTGGTCGCCGGTCTCTGATCGCGCCCCTGCGCCGCTGAGTCCCGGAACCGCATACCGGTTCCGGGACTCACGGATGCCATGAATCGGTCGGCTCGCACACGGGCCGGCTCCCCCGTTGACCCGGCTCACCCGAGCCGGCTCCCAGTCACCCGCAGGTGAGGGAAAGTTCCGTGCAGTTCCGCCAACAGGCCCTCGCTAAGCTGCAGTCGCCCGAAGAGCTCGACCTCCCGGTGCGCTTCGCCCGCCCCCAGGGCTGGTTCGTACTGACGGTCACGGTGGCCGCCATGGCCGCCGCCTCCGTGTGGGCTGTGACGGGCTCCGTGGCCTCCACGGTCAGCGCTCCCGCCATCCTCACGCACGGAGAGGGCAGTTACATCCTGCAGAGCCCCGTGGCCGGGCAGGTCACCGCGGTCCTCGCCAAGGAGGGAGAGCGGCTGCCCGCCGACTCTCCCGTGCTGCAGGTCCGCACCAGCCAAGGCGATTCGGTGGTGCGCACGGTCGCCGCGGGGCGGGTCACCGCGCTCGCCGCGACCATCGGCCAGATCATCCAGACCGGCGCGAACGTCGCCGCCGTGGAGAAGGTCGCGCACGCGTCGGACCCGCTGTACGCGACGGTGTACATCCCCGCCGAGAACGCGGCCTCCATCCCCGCCGACGCCGCCGTCGACCTCACCGTCCAGTCGGTGCCTGCGCAGGAGTACGGCGTGCTGCGCGGTCATGTGAAGTCCGTGGACCGCACCCCCCAGTCGGCGCAGCAGATCGCCGCGTTCCTCGGGGACAGCCAGCTGGGCGAGCAGTTCACCAAGAAGGACCGGCCGGTGGCCGTGCTCGTGCGGCTCGACTCCTCGTCCCGCTCGAAGAGCGGCTACAAGTGGTCGTCCGCGGACGGCCCCCCGTTCGCCCTCTCCTCCATGACCCTGGCCACGGGTTCGATCCGCTTGGCCGATCAGCGTCCCGTCGATTGGCTGCTGCCGTGACCGCTCCCCAGGACACCCTGCCCCCGGTGCGGGGCAGACGCCGTGCCGCGCCGCCGCCGAAGCGCACCGTTCCCAAGGGCAGGCGCAAGACCGTGCGCACCCCCACCGTGCTGCAGATGGAGGCCGTGGAGTGCGGTGCCGCCTCCCTGGCGATGGTGCTCGGCCACTACGGCCGGCACATCCCGCTCGAGGAGCTCCGCATCGCCTGCGGCGTCTCCCGCGACGGCTCGCGCGCCAGCAACCTCCTCAAGGCGGCCCGCAGTTACGGCCTGACGGCCAAGGGCATGCAGATGGACACGGCCGCGCTCGCCGAGGTGAAAGCACCCGCGATCCTGTTCTGGGAGTTCAACCACTACGTCGTCTACGACGGCATGGGCCGCCGCTTCGGCCGCCGGGGCGTGTACATCAACGACCCGGGCAAGGGCCGCCGCTTCGTGCCCATGGAGGACTTCGACACCAGCTTCACCGGCGTCGTCCTGGTGATGGAGCCGGATGAGGGCTTCACCAGGGGCGGCCGCAGGCCGGGCATCCTCGGTGCCATGCCGGCCCGCCTGCGCGGCACGTCGGGCACCATGCCCGCCGCCGTCCTGGCGAGTCTCCTCCTGGTGGTGGTCGGGGCCGCGCTCCCCGCGCTGAGCCGCACCTACATCGACATGTTCCTGATCGGCGGCCAGACCTCGCTGCTCGGCGTGCTGTTCGCGTCGATGGCGGCCTGCGTGCTGCTGACGATCGTGCTGACCTGGCTGCAGCAGGCGAACCTGCTGCGCGGGCGGATCATCTCCTCCACTCTCTCCAGTGCCCGCTTCCTGCGGCATCTGCTGCGGCTGCCGGTCACGTTCTTCGCCCAGCGCAGCCCCGCCGACCTGGTGCAGCGGCTCCAGTCCAACGACGCGGTCGCCGAGACCCTGGCCCGCGACCTCGCGGCGGCCGGTGTCGACGCGGTCGTCGTCGTGCTCTACGCGGTGCTGCTGTACACGTACGACCCGCAGTTGACGTTCGTCGGTATCGGCGTCGCGCTGCTGAACGTGGTGGCCATGCGGGTCGTCGTACGGCTGCGGGCGACGCGCACGGCCAAGCTGCGCGCGGACACCGCCCGGCTCACCAACACGTCCTACACCGGCCTGCAGCTGATCGAGACGATGAAGGCGACCGGAGGTGAGGACGGCTACTTCCGCAAGTGGGCCGGCCAGCACGCCACCACGCTGGAGGAGCAGCAGCGGCTGGGAGCGCCGAGCGCCTGGCTGGGCGTGGTCGCCCCCACGCTCGCCACGCTCAACAGCGCGCTGATTCTGTGGATCGGCGGGCTGCGGGCGGTCGAGGGCCATATCTCGGTGGGTCTGCTGGTCGCCTTCCAGGCGCTGGTGACCCGCTTCACCGCGCCGATCACCCGGCTCAACGGGGTCGCGGGCCGTATCCAGGACTTCGCGGCGGACGTGGCCCGTCTCAAGGACGTGGAGAACTTCCAGGCCGACCCGCTCTACGGGCGCTCCGGCGGCCGCGAGTCGACCCGCCGGCTGCACGGCCATGTCGAGCTCGAGAACATCTCGTTCGGCTACAGCCCGCTCGACAAACCGCTGCTGGCCGGCTTCCACCTGACGGTCGGCCCCGGCGAGCAGGTGGCGCTGGTCGGTGGCTCGGGCAGCGGCAAGTCCACGGTGTCCAGGCTGATCTCGGGCCTGTACGCCCCGTGGGAGGGCGAGATCCGCATCGACGGGCAGCGCCTGGAGGACCTTCCGCGCGGCGCGCTCGCGGCCTCCGTGTCCTTCGTCGACCAGGACGTCTTCCTCTTCGAGGGCACGGTCCGCGACAACGTGGCCCTGTGGGACCCCTCGATCCCGGACGACGCCGTGGTCGCCGCGCTGCGGGACGCCGCCCTGTACGACGTCGTCATGCGCCGCCCGGGAGGCATCCACAGCCGCGTCGAGCAGGACGGACGGAACTTCTCCGGCGGCCAGCGCCAACGGCTCGAGATCGCACGGGCGTTGGTGCGCGGCCCCAGCATCCTGGTGCTCGACGAGGTGACCAGCGCCCTGGACGCGGAGACCGAGCAGACCGTGATCGACAACATCCGCAAGCGCGGCTGCGCCTGCGTGGTGATCGCGCACCGGCTCAGCACCGTGCGCGACAGCGACGAGATCGTCGTGCTGCAGCACGGCACGATCGTGGAACGCGGGCGGCACGACGCCCTGGTGGCGGCCGGCGGGGCGTACGCCGAGCTGGTCAGGGAGCGATGAGATGACGACGGTTCACGAGGGCGACCTCGTCCTCAATGCCCTCGGCCAGATGGGGGCCCCGGTCGACTGCGCCGGCCTCGGCCGGCTCGACCTGGAGGGGCCGCAGGTGCTGTGGCTGGTCGCCTCCGGTGCGCTGGACCTGTTCGCGGTGGACTCCGTCGTGCAGGGCCACTGGCACCACATCGGCCGTCTGGAAACCGGCGCCCTGCTGCTCGGCCCGGTCCCCGGTCCCCAGCACACCCTGGTCGCCCGCCCGGTGCGCGACTGCGTGGTGCGCCGCATCCAGCTGCGCGAGCTCTACCAGCAGGTCGACACCCAGACGTGGTCGTACGACGAGTACGGCAACCCGCAGTACGTGCCGCCGACGACGAGCCCGCTGGAGTACGCCCTCGCCCTGGGCGTCGGCCGCGGCCTGTCGATCCTCTTCCAGGCGCCGATGGCCAACGACCGGGCCGCCGACATCACCGACGACGACGTGTTCTGGATGCAGGTGCCGCCGGGCAGCGTCCAGTACGGCTCCCTGTACGGGGCAGAGGCAGCGGCCGACCTGCTGATGGACCCCGCGATCTGGCAGAGCATGGTCGACCAGCAGTACCGCCTGCTCACCACGCTCGACCGGTGGATCGAGCAGTTGGAGCGCAGCCACGAGACCCGTACGGCGGCGGGCATCAAGGCGGGCGAGGCGGTGCGTGCCCAGGCGGACCAGACGCTGCTCGCCTCGATCGGCAAACCGTCGGCGAAGCGCACGACGACGGCGGACGCCGACGCCACGTACGCGGCCTGCAAGGTGGTGGCGCGTGCCGCGGGGATCACGCTCGCCGAGCCCGCGCAGAGCGGTACCGAGAGCGACCGCCTGGACCCGGTCGAGCGCATCGCGCTCGCTTCCCGTGTCCGCACCCGGGCTGTCCGGCTCGACGGACCCTGGTGGCATGAGGACGTCGGCCCCCTGGTGGGCCACCGGGCCCTGTCGGGCGCGCCCGTGGCGCTGCTGTGGCGGCGCGGCGGCTATGCCGCGGTCCAGCCGTCGTCGGGGCGGGAGACACCGATCGAGAAGGCCAACGCCGCCGAGTTCGAGCCCCGTGCCGTGATGTTCTACCGCCCGCTGCCCGACCGGCGGCTCGGCCCGTTCGGGCTGCTGCGGTTCAGTATGCGGGGCACGGGCGGCGATCTGTGGGGCCTTGTGCTCAGCGGTCTGGTGACCGTCGTCATCGGCGCGCTGGTGCCCATCGCCACCGGCAAAGTGCTCGGCGAGTTCGTGCCGAAGGCCGAGGAGGGGCTGATCGTCCAGGTCTGCCTCGCGATCATGGTCACCGGCGTGGTGGCGGCGGCGTTCATGCTGCTGGAGAACCTGACCATCCTGCGCCTGGAGGGGCGGATCGAGGCGACGCTCCAGCCCGCCGTCTGGGACCGGCTGCTGCGGCTGCCGACGAAGTTCTTCGCCGAGCGGTCCACCGGCGAACTGGCCAGCGCGGCGATGGGCATCAGCGCCATCCGCCGGCTGCTCGCGGGCGTCGCCCCGGTGGTCGCCCAGTCGGTGACGGTCGGCGTGGTGAACCTCGCGCTGCTGCTCTGGTACAGCGTGCCCATGGCGCTGGCGGCGATCGGCATGCTCGTCGTCATCGCCGCCGTGTTCCTCGGACTGGGGCTGTGGCAGGTGCGCTGGCAGCGGCAGCTGGTGCGGCTCACCAACAAGCTGAACAACCAGGCGTTCCAGACCCTGCGGGGCCTGCCCAAGCTGCGGGTCGCGGCGGCCGAGAACTACGCGTACGCCGCCTGGGCGCGGGAGTTCGCCCGCAGCCGGGAGCTGCAGCAGCGGGTGGGCCGGATCAAGAACCTGACGACGGTCATGGGAGCGGTGTATCTGCCGCTGTGCTCACTGCTGCTGTTCATGCTCCTCGCCGGCCCGGCCAGGGGCACGCTGTCCGCCGCCGCCTTCCTCACCTTCAACACCTCCGTGACCATGCTGCTCACCTCGGTCACCCAGCTGACCGGCGCGTTCGTCTCTGGGGTGGCGGCGCTGCCGCTGTTCGAGGAGATCAAGCCGGTGCTGGACGCGGCGCCCGAGGTGCGCACGGCGAGCACCCGCCCGGGTGTGCTGACCGGCGGCATCGAGGCGCGCAGGCTCTCGTTCCGGTACTCCGACGACGGCCCGCTGGTCCTCGACGACGTCTCCTTCGACGTGCGGCCGGGCGAGTTCGTGGCGATCGTCGGCCCGAGCGGCTGCGGCAAGTCCACCCTGCTGCGGCTGCTGATCGGCTTCGACAAGCCGGTGTCGGGCAGCGTCCTGTACGACGGCCAGGACCTCGCGGCACTCGACCAGTCCGCGGTACGCCGCCAGTGCGGGGTGGTGCTGCAGCACGCTCAGCCGTTCTCGGGGTCGATCCTGGACGTCATCTGCGGCACCGAACCGTTCACGCCCGAGGAGGCGATGGCGGCGGCCGAGATGGCGGGCCTCGCCGAGGACATCAAGCGGATGCCGATGGGACTGCACACCATCGTCCAGGGCAGCGGCGCGATCTCCGGCGGTCAGCGTCAGCGCCTGATGATCGCGCAGGCCCTGATCCGGCGGCCGCGCATCCTCTTCTTCGACGAGGCGACGAGCGCGCTGGACAACGAGACCCAGCGGAAGGTCATCGAGTCCACGCGCGCCCTGAACGCCACCCGCATCGTGATCGCCCACCGTCTGTCCACCGTGCTGGACGCGGACCGCGTCATCGTGATGGAGGACGGCAAGGTCGCCCAGCAGGGCCCGCCGGCCCAGCTCCTCGCGGACACGTCCGGACGGCTGCACGAGCTGGTCCGGCGTCAGATGGCGTGAGCGGTCAGTGGTCCGCGCCGGGGACGGGCGCGCCCGAGGGGATCCCGGCCTGGATGTAGCCCTCGTAGTACTCCTTCCAGGGGGCGCTCATCCCGGCGTGCGGGCCCTCGAACCGTTCGCCGCGGGCCTTGGCGTCCAGGGCCGAGAGGCACACCTCCCAGCCCGCGCCGTTGCGGGCCGCTGTGTTCTGGGCGCCGAGGACGTTGGTCAGCGTGAAGCGGGTGCGTTCACCGTCCAGTTCCTCGAGGTCGAAGTGCAGCTCGTCGCCGCCCCACTCGAAGGAGAGGTGCCGCGGCGCCTCCACGGCCAAGACCGTACCGGTCGACTCGGGCATGTTGGGGTCGCCGCTGAACCGGACGGTCCCGCCCGGGCGCAGGTCGAACTCGGCGCGGGAGGGGAACCACTGGGCGAGTTCGTCGGGGTCGGTGACGAACCGCCAGACCCGTGCGGCCGGGTGGTCGTAGACGCGGGTGAAACGGACGGCGGGGCGGCCGTCGTCGAGGGAGACGTAGGTGCCGGTGAGTTCGGCGGCCATGGGGATCAGTCCTCCGGGAAGGGTTCGTCGGTGCCGTCCGATGTCTCGTCCAGGCGCCGCCCCAGCGCGTCCAGGCTCGTGTTCCAGAGCGTGCGGTAGGGGGCGAGCCAGGCGTCGAGTGCGGCGATGGGGGCCGGGTCGAGCGCGTACACCCGGCGCTGCGCGTCCTGTCGTACGCGCACCAGACCCGCCTCGCGCAGCACCTTCAGATGCTTCGACGTGCTCGGCTGGCTGAGACCGCACGCCTCGACGATCTCACCGACGGGCCGCGGGTGCTCCAGAAGGAGCGCGACGATGGCCCGCCGATGGGGGTCGGCGAGGGCGGTCCACAAAGAGGCATCGGACACCGAGCCAATATGCCTCGCCGGTTATATTCCTGTCAAGGAATGTTCGACCGACCCCTCCCTGAACGTCGGCGCCAGGTACGACGTGATCCGGCTCACTCCCCTATCGAAACGTTGTCGTTTCGAGAGAGCCCGCCTAAGCTATGTGTACGAAACGGTTTCGTTTAGACCGTTGACTCGAACGACTTTCCCTGGAGTGGTTCTCGATGTCCCAGATGGTGAAGGACGGCGCCCGCGCAGGCGCCGTGGAGGCGCCGCCGGCGGCCTCGCCGAAGCGGTGGTGGATCCTCGCGGTCATCGCGATCGCCCAGCTGATGGTGGTGCTCGACGCCACCATCGTGAACATCGCCCTGCCGTCCGCCCAGGCGGACCTGGGCTTCTCCGACGCCAACCGGCAGTGGATCGTCACCGCCTACGCTCTGGCGTTCGCCTCCTTGCTGCTGCTCGGCGGACGGATCGCGGACCTGTTCGGACGCAAGCCCGCGTTCCTCGTCGGCGTCGTCGGATTCGCCGCGGCCTCCGCGCTGGGCGGGGCCGCCACCGGCTTCGGCATGCTGGTCACCGCCCGCGCCCTGCAGGGCGTCTTCGGCGCGCTGCTCGCCCCGGCCGCGCTCTCGCTGCTGAACACGACGTTCACGGACGCCCGTGAACGCGCGAGGGCCTTCAGCGTGTACGGCGCGATCGCCGGCGCCGGCGGTGCCGTAGGGCTGCTGCTCGGCGGCGTACTGACCGACGGGCTCGACTGGCGCTGGACGCTGTACGTGAACGTGGCCATCGCCGTGGTCGCGTTCGTGGGTGGCTGGATCCTGCTCGGCAACCACCGCGACGCCGGGAACTCCAAGCTCGACGTACCCGGCACGCTCCTGGTCGCCGGCGGTCTCTTCTCCGTGGTCTACGGCTTCTCCAACGCCGAGACACACCACTGGGGCTCCCCGCTGACCTGGGGCTTCCTGACCGCCGGCGGTCTGCTGCTCGTGGCCTTCGCCTGGTGGCAGACCCGGGCCCCGCACCCGCTCCTCCCGCTGCGCGTCCTGCTCGACCGCGACCGCGCGGCCTCGTTCCTCGCGGTGCTGATCACCGGCGCGGGCATGTTCGGCGTCTTCCTCTTCCTCACCTACTACCTGCAGCTGAACCTGGGCTTCAGCCCGACGAAGACCGGCGTGGCGTTCCTGCCGATGGTCGGGGCGCTGATGGTGGCGGCACAGCTGGGCACCACGGTGCTGCTGCCGCGGATCGGCCCGAAGGCCGTCATCCCGCTGGGCTTCGCCGTCGCCACGGCCGGCATGGCCTGGCTGACCGGCATCGGGCTCGGCTCGCACTACACGACCGCGGTGCTGCCGCAGTTGATCCTGATCGGTGTGGGCCTGGGTTTGGTGATGCCGCCCGCCATGCAGCTGGCCACCGGCGGAGTCGCGGCCGAGGACGCGGGTGTCGCCTCCGCGTCGGTCAACGCGATGCAGCAGGTGGGCGGTTCGATCGGCACGGCGCTGCTGAACACCCTGGCCGCGAGCGCCGCGACCGACTACCTCGCCGGCAAGAACCCGACCGACAAGCTGGTCCGTGCCCAGGCGACCATCGAGAGCTACACCACGGCCTTCTGGTGGTCGGCGGGCCTGTTCGCCGCGGGCACCCTGGTCGCGTTCCTGCTCTACCGCCCCGGCAGGCAGCAGCCCGGGCCCGAGAACGCCACCGTCATCCACATGTGAGGTCCACACAGGCCGAGGGGCCGCCGTCCGCAGGGAGACGGCGGCCCCTCATCTGTTCTGGTAGCGGGCCGCGGCGGCGGCGAGTCGTGCCTGCTGGAGGATCTCGTTGCCCGGTGCGGCGGGCCGGTAGACGACGAGCGCGCGGTTCCTCTTCTCCAGCCGCAGGTCACCGGTGGCACCGACCAGCTCCCCGTCGTACGCGAAAGTGTCCGCGCCCCTGAGGTCGTCCACCTGGGCCCAGGCCACCCGTTCGACGCAGTAGACCGGCGAGCGGCCGAGGGCACCGGCGATCGCGGAGAGGACCACTCGGGTACGGGCCAGGCGGTGGCCGCCGTCGATCAGCCGCAGATCGAGCAGTCCGTCGTCCAGGCACGGCCGGAACGCGGGCGCGAAACCGTCCGGGACGTAGCGGCAGTTGCCGGCGAACAGCAGCCACAGCCGTCTGGGACGGCCGTTGAGCCGCAGTTCGACGGGGGTCGCGGTGCGCAGCACCCGCATGAGCGCCAGGGCCGAGGCGGCCCACTTGCCCCAGCGGCGCTCGAGGCGCTCGCGCATCCGCACCAGATCGGCGTACAGGCCGATGCTGAAGGTGTTCAGGAACTCGACGGACTCCGTGCCGGGGGCCTGGACCGACCGTGGGGCGGCCACCGCGATGTCCACGGCGACCGCGTCACCGCGGACGACCGCGGCCGCGGTGTCCTCCGGGTGGGGCACGCCGACGTCGAGGGCGAAGTGGTTGAAGGTGCCGCCCGGAAACACCGCGAGCGGCACCCCGTTGCCGGCGGCGGCACGCGCGGCCGCGTTGACGGTGCCGTCCCCGCCGTACACGCCGAGCGCACCGCTCCGTTCGACCGCGCGGCGCACCGCCCGGTCGAGCAGTTCGGCGAAGTCGTCGTCCGGGCCGCATTCGACGAGTTCGGCTCGGGGCAGCAGTTCGGTGAGGAGGACGGCGGGCGGCAGCGCGGGGGCCGCTGCCCCGGCTCCGGAGCCGCTGTTGACGAACACGACGAGCCCGTCGCCGTCGGGCAGGGCCGGTGCCGGGGCCGGCGGCCGCTCCCGCTCGGGATTCACCTGGCGCGGCGGCCACCACCGGCAGGTCAGCAGCGCGGCGCCGGCGCCGATCGCCGCCCCGGCCAGGACGTCCCCCGGGTAGTGCACGCCCACGTAGACCCGTGAGAAGGCCACGGCCGCACCGACGGGGGCGACCAGCGCGCCGTACCGGGTGGACTCGAGGGCGACCCCCGTCACGAACGCCGCGGCCGAGGCCGCGTGGCCG
The DNA here is from genome assembly GCF_050936285.1 of Streptomyces sp. CA-106110. NCBI lineage: Bacteria > Bacillati > Actinomycetota > Actinomycetes > Kitasatosporales > Streptomycetaceae > Streptomyces > Streptomyces sp. CA-106110. Next base: position 1,614,178 of record NZ_JBNJNB010000001.1, read on the forward strand.
GAGGGGAAGGAAGTGGTCCACGGCTGACGGGTGAGGTGGCGCACCGGCGGTACGGGGTCGAGCAGGGGCGGGGACGCCGGGCGCTCCACTTGACGACGGTGTTGACGGTGAGCGAGGCGATGGCGAGGGAGCCGATCCCCCGCAGGGCGGCGCGCCGGGCACTACGGCCGCCGAGCGCCGCGAGCCCGGTCGCCGCGCCCATCCACAGCCGGCCGTGGTCGGCGAGGTGGCTGAGCCTGATGAGCGCCGGATCGGCGCCGGGCACCCGGGCGGTGGCGACACGGGTGAACAGCCGTCGGTCCAACTCGCCGAGGATGCGCATGCTCCAGGGCTACCCGGACGGGACCGTGCGGGCATCCGGGGTGCCGCCAAGCGGTGACCGGACTGCTCCGGGCGGACGAGCCACGCGTCCGGGCGCCTCCGGGGCCTCCACCGGCCCCGGGCCCGGGCCTGCGGCCGGCACACCCCGTCCCGGGTGGGCCGGCCGCCGCGCGCCACCGCTACTCCCCCGCGTATGCCTTCGTCAGGGCGGCGATGTCGAGCTTGCCCATCGAGAGCATCGCCCGCGTCGTACGGGCCGCCTTCTCGTGGTCCGGGTCGCCGATCATGCCGATCAGCCCGTCGGGGATGACCTGCCAGGACACCCCGTACTTGTCCTTGAGCCAGCCGCAGGGGCCGGGCTCGCCGCCGTCCCCGACGAGCTTGTTCCAGTAGTGGTCGACCTCCTCCTGGTCGGCGCAGTGGATCTGGAAGGAGATCGCCTCGTTGAAGGTGAACTGCGGGCCGCCGTTCAGCGCCACGAACTTCTGGCCGTTGGCCACGAAGTCGACGGCGATCACCGAGCCGGCGGGGCCCGGACCGGCCTCGGTGTAACGGCCGATCCGGCCGATGCTGGAGTTCTTGAAGATCGCGACGTAGTAGTGCGCCGCCTCCTCGGCCTGGCCGTCGAACCAGAGACATGTGGTGAAACCTTCGGTGGGCATGGGCACCTCCTGGAGCGTGGAACGCGGTCACCTGTTTCGACCGATCCCCGCCCCGGAACTCATCGGCCGGACGGCGATTTATTGCGTGGGGCGCCGCCAGCACTCGAACTAGCATCCCCACCATGACGACGTCATCGCCCGCCGACGGCATCCGGCCCTTCCGTCTGGCCATCCCCCAGAGCGACCTCGACGACCTGCACGACCGTCTCGACCGCACCCGCTGGCCCGACGAACTGCCGGGCGTGGGATGGGCGTACGGGGTCCCGCGCGACTATCTGCAAGAACTCGTCCGGTACTGGTGCCACGACTACGACTGGCGGGCCGCCGAGGCGCAGCTGAACGAGTGGCCCCAGTTCACCACGGAGATCGACGGGGCACATGTCCACTTCGCCCACATCCGGTCCCCGGAACCGGACGCCACCCCCTTGGTCGTCACCCACGGCTGGCCGGGCTCGTTCGTCGAGTTCCTGGACATCGTGGGTCCGCTGACCGACCCGGCCGCCCACGGCGGGGACCCGGCGGACGCGTTCCACGTCGTCCTGCCGTCCATCCCCGGGTTCGGACTCTCCGGGCCCACCCGGGACACCGGCTGGGAGGCGCGCCGTATCGCCGACGCCTGGACCGTGCTGATGGACCGGCTCGGCTACCCGCGGTTCGGCGTGCAGGGCGGGGACTGGGGCGCGGCGATCTCCCGCGAACTGGGCCGCGTCCACCCGGACCGGGTGATCGGCGTCCATCTGAACCTGCTGCCGGGGGCGCAGCAGACCACCGAGCCGACCGCCGATGAGCTGTCGGCGCTGGGCCCCGAGGAGCGCGAGCGCACGCTCGCGTCCTGGCACCGCTGGTCGGAGTGGCAGCGCGAAGAAGCGGGCTATGCGAACGTGCACTCCACCCGGCCGCAGACGCTCGCGTATGCGCTCACCGACTCGCCGGTGGGACAACTCTCCTGGATCGTCGAGAAGTTCAAGGCGTGGACGGACTGCGCCGAGCTGCCAGAGGAAGCCGTCGACCGGGACCGGATGCTCACCGACGTGATGCTGTACTGGTTGACCGGCACCGCCGGTTCCGCGTCCCGGATCTACTACGAGCGGGCCCATGCCTCGGGCCGGGGCGCCGCGCCCGCCGAGCCCTCCACCGCCCCGACCGCGCTCGCCGTCTTCCCGGCCGAACCGCAGGTCCCGCTGCGGCACAAGGCCGAGCGGACGGAGAACATCGTGCGCTGGACGGAGTACGACCGCGGTGGGCACTTCGCCGCGATGGAGGAGCCCGATCTGCTGGTGGACGACGTCCGGGCCTTCTTCCGGCAGCTGCGCGAGAAGGGCTGAGCCCGCGCTCTGCCCGTGGCGAATCTGCGGCGGGCAGAGAAATCTCCTCTGGCCGTCGCCGGCGGCCGACAGTGGAGTCGACGGCGTACCCGCGTCACGACAAGGAGACCCGATGACTCCACTGCTCCGACTCACCAGGCCCTCGCCCCGCGCGGAGGAGGGCGAGACCTCGACCAGCCGCTTCGACGACCATCTCGCCGCACAGTTGCTCGCCCAGCGGATCGTCATCCTGGGCACGCAGGTGGACGAGGTGTCGGCCAACCGGGTGTGCGCGCAGCTGCTCCTGCTGTCGGCCGAGGACCCGCGCAGCGACATCAGCCTGTACATCAACAGCCCGGGCGGGTCGGTCACCGACGGTCTCGCGATCTACGACACCATGCGGCTGATCCCCAACGACGTGTCGACTCTTGCGATGGGCTTCGCGGCCAGCATGGGCCAGTTCCTCCTCACGGTGGGAGCGCCCGGCAAGCGGTTCGCGCTGCCGAACGCGCGGATCATGATGCACCAGCCGTCGGCCGGCATCGGCGGCACCACCGCCGACATCGAGATCCAGGCGGAGAACCTGGAGTACACCAAGAAGGCCATCGAGCGGATCACCGCCGAGCACACCGGGCAGAGCCCGGAGACCATCGCGCGGGACGGAGACCGGGACCGCTGGTTCACCGCGGAACAGGCCAGGGAGTACGGGATGGTGGACCGGGTCGTCGAGTCGCTCGCCGACGTGCGCCCGGCATCCTCCCGCCGACGGATGGGGTTGTGACATGGGGTCGTACACGGTTCCGTACGTCGTCGAGCGCACCGCGCAGGGCGAGCGGTCGTACGACGTCTTCAGCCGGCTGCTCTCCGAGCGGATCATCTTCCTCGGTACCGAGATCGACGACGGCGTCGCGAACGTCGTCATTGCCCAGCTCCTGCACCTGGAGTCGGCGAACCCGGAACACGAGATCTCGATCTACATCAACTCCCCGGGAGGATCGTTCACTTCCCTGATGGCCATCTACGACACGATGACGTTCGTGCAAGCGCCGATCTCCACGTTCTGCGTCGGGCAGGCCGCTTCCACGGCGGCGGTGCTGCTGGCCGGCGGAGACCCCGGGCGGCGGTTCGTGCTCCAGCACGCCCGGGTGCTGCTCGGCCAGCCTGCCAGCGGCGGCCGGCAGGGCACGGTCTCGGACCTGAGCCTCCAGGCCAAGGAGATGGTCCGGATCCGCGCCCAGGTGGAGGAGGTGCTGTCGCGGCACACCGGTCACGAAGTGGCGGCCCTGCGGGCCGACATGGACCGGGAGAAGGTCTTCACCGCCGGGGAGGCCGTCGCGTACGGGCTCGCGGACGAGGTGCTGAGCCGGCGTCTCGCGCTCGTCTGACGCCGGCGGGCCGGGTGCCCGGTCAGGCGGCGAGGCACAGACCGTCGTAGTGCGCCGTCGGCGATGTGCGGCCCCGGCCGGCCCGTGTCCGGGCGGGCCGCGCCAGCTCGCTCTGGGCGCGCGAGAGCAGATCGGCGAGGCCGAGCCCGAGGGCCTGGGCGGCGGCGGCGAGCACCTCCGAAGAGGCCTCCTTGCGGCCGCGCTCCACCTCGGACAGGTAGGGCATCGAGATCCGGGCCTCCTCCGCGACATCCTTGAGCGTGCGCTCCTGCGCGAGCCGTTCGCGCCGCAGCACCTCACCGAGGAGGTCGCGCCACAGGGGCTCCCTGGGGGCCGGGGTGTGCGGCGTCAGCTCCGGCTGCCGCGGCGGCCGGTCCGTCCCGCCGGTGCGGGGCGGGCCGGTCTGCGGACGCAGCGGGATGACACGGGCTTCGTTCGGGGCACGATCGCTCACCCCTCCAGCCTAGACGAGTAAGTCCGATGTCCGGGCCGGTGGGAGGGCATGAGGAGAGGGCGTTCAAGATCATGTTGTGACGCAAGATCTGAACACCCTCTTGACCGCACTGTACGTGAAGATCGATGACGAGTTGGGAGGACCGCGATGGCTGGGCAGGCCGCCGGTGCTGACGGACTCCGAACTCGTGTGCGTCGCGGTCGCCCAGGCGATGCTCGGGTTCACCTCCGAAGCCCACTGGCTGCGCTACGCCCGCAAGCACCTGAACGGCATGTTTCCGTATCTGCCGCAGCAGTCCGGCTACAACAAACGGCTGCGTGCGGCGCTCGGCCTGGTCAAGCGAGTCATCCGCATGCTTGCGAAGTCCTCGGACTTCTGGCTGGACGACTGCTGGATCGTCGACTCCACACCAGTGCCGTGTGGGATGTCCCGGCCCACCGTGAAACGCTCGGATCTGGCCGGATGGGCGGGCTACGGCTACTGCGCCAGCCACTCCCGGTTCTTTTGGGGCCTGCGGTTATACCTGGTGTGCACCCCCTCGGGAATGCCGATCCTCTGGGCGCTGGCGGACCCGAAGATCGGCGAACGCGAGGTGCTGGCCGCGATGCTGGAGGTCGAGGCGGGCGTCGTGGCCGGACACGACGGCATCCTGCTGATCTCCGACAAGGGCTTCGCGGGGAAGGACTTCGAACAACTGCTGGCTGGGTATGGCATCACGCTGATGCGACCCTCGCGCAAGCGCGAGAAGGCCCGCTACGGCGAACCGATGCTCAAGAAGGTCCGGCAGCTCATCGAGTCGGTCAACGACACCCTCAAGGGCCAACTCGACCTGGAACAGCACGGTGGACGCAGCTGCGCGGGCGTCGCGATCCGCGTCGCTCAACGCATCCTCGCCATGGCCGCCGCCATCTGGCACAACACCCAAACCGGGGCCCCGGTCACCCGATCACTGATCGCCTACGACCATTGACCGGGCTTCGGACTTACGGCTTGGTGCGCGATAGCTGACACCCCCTGCCTAGGTACGCGAACGGCCGTGCGGGACGATCATGATTGTGACGTCAGGATGGGCCCGCACGGCCTTGAGACATCGTATCTGTACGGGGATCCCGCGCCGCCGCTTAAGCAAGCTGATTGTGGAGCTGGCCGACCCGTGGACGGCCCGTGAGGAGTCCCGGCTGCGCGAACGCCGAGGCCACGACCGGCAGCGCGCCGCAGGAGCCGGCCCCGACCACGAACTGGTCTTCACCGACCGGGTCATTGCCACCCTGGTCGTCCTGCGCTTCCAACTCCCGCACGCCGCCCTCGCCGTGTTCTACGGCGTGGACCGCTCCACGATCACCCGCGCCGTTCACGAGGTACGCCCCCTGCTCGCCGCCCGCGGTTTCGCTATCCCCGATGGCCCCGACCTGCGGCTTCGCTCCCTGGCTGATGTCTTCGCCTACGCCGCCTCCCACGGTGTGGAACTGCGGATCGACGGTACCGAGGTCCGTGTACGCCGCCCCCGGGCGAACAAGCCCGGCCGCCGGGCGTTCGTCTCCGGCAAGATGAAGCAGAACACCAAGAAGGCCAGCGTCATCAGCGACGAGAAGGGCCGCACCCTGTGGACCGGGGCCTTCCGGCCCGGCCGTATGCACGATCAGACCGCGCTGAAGACCGAAGGCATCTCGGACCTGTTCGAGCAGTTCCCCCAGGTGAAGGCCAAGGTGGACGCCGGATACCGAGGCCTGGCCAAACAGTTTCCCAACCAGGTCGAAGCCCCGCCGCTGAAGTCGAAGAAGGATTCCCCGCCCGAAGAAGTAGCTGTCTGGGAGGCCGCTCGCAAGAAGCAGTCCTCCGAGCGGATTCCAGTCGAGCACGCCAACGCCGAGCACAAGCAGTGGCGGTCCCTCCAGCGCTGGATCGGACGCCGCGAGTACTACGACGAGACCCACCTGGCCATCGCCAGCCTGGTCTCCGACCGCACCGCCGAGCGGTGATCATCCACCAGCCAACCCGCCAGGCCAACACGACCCGACCTCAATCGCGCACCAACTCGTTACTCGTCTAGGGATCCGGGGTGCCCTGGGAAGGGAGCCGCGTTCTGCCCTGGGTGAATCCCACGCCGCCAGGGCGGCGCGGCACCGTCGAAGTCCGCGTCCGGCCTGCGCGCTTTCCGTCTTGCGCACCGGCTCCGGCACGGCGTCCCCACCCGGCCCGCGAGAGCCGCGCCACAGGCTTCTTCGCCGCATGCGTACATGAGGTGTCGAGATGGGGGTATGCGCGGAAGCACGACGCTTGGACAACGCCGAGAGGCCCAACAGTGAGTTTCGTGGGAGAGGTAATGGACACCGCCATGAGCTGGTCGACGGTCACCGACGAGAGCGTCAGCACCAGGGCTGGTGAGGAGAGCCTGCCGACCGTCACGGATCCGAGGACCGTGGCTCCTCGCGACGCCCGGGAACTGTCCCGCCAGTTCTTCCAGCGCCTGAGCACACTGGAAGAGGGCACGCACGACTACCAGTACGCGCGCAACACGCTGATCGAGATGAACATGTCGCTGGTCCGGTTCGCGGCCGGACGGTTCCGCAACCGCAGCGACGACATGGAGGACATCGTCCAGGTCGGCATGATCGGGCTCATCAAGGCCATCGACCGGTTCGAGATCTCCCGGGAGGTGGAGTTCACCTCCTTCGCCGTCCCTTACATCGTCGGCGAGATCAAGCGGTTCTTCCGCGACACGACCTGGGCCGTCCATGTGCCCCGGCGTCTGCAGGAGTTGCGGGTCGAGCTGGCCAAGGCGCGCGAGGAGCTCGCGACCCGCCTCGACCGCGAGCCCTCCGTCGCCGAACTGGCCGCGCTGATGAACCTCTCCGAGGACGAGGTGGTCGAGGCGCAGATCGCGGCCAACGGCTACAACTCCTCTTCACTGGACGCCACGCTGGCCAGCGACGAGCAGGACGGAGAGGCCGTCCTCGCCGATTTCATCGGTGAGGAGGACGACGGCATGCGCCTCGTCGAGGACTTCCACACCCTGGCTCCCCTGGTGGCCGAGCTGAGCGAACGCGACCGGACGATCATCCACATGCGCTTCGTGGAAGAGGCCACACAGGCCGACATCGGCGCCCGCCTCGGCTGCTCGCAGATGCATGTCTCCCGGCTGATCAAGCGGATCATCGAGCAGTTGCGGAGCGGAATGCTGGACGACGTGAAGCGGGTGGACGCCACCTGACGGACGGGGCGCCCGGACGGCGGCGCGAAAGAGCCCGTGGGCTCCTCGGACCCACGGGCTCTTTGTTGTGCCTCAGTGCCCCAGCTTCACCACGGCCTTGACGCACTTGCCGACCGGGACCCGTTCGCACGCGACGTGGTCCGCCAGCGCATGGACGATCTCCAGGCCGTGCCGGCCGATCCGCCCGGGGTCCTTCGGAAAACGCAGGGGCAGTGTGTTGCTGCTGTCGTACACGGCGACGGTGACGACCGTGTCGGTGCCCTCCAGCTCAAGGATGTACGGGCCGTGGCTGTGCCGCTGTGCGTTGGTGACCAGCTCGCTCACCACCAGCAGGACATCGCCGGTCGCCCGCGCGTCGATGGCGGCGCACCATTCGGACCGGAGCTGTTCGACGAACAGCTCGCCGAAGGCCCTGGCCTCAGCGATGGAGCCCGGCTCCCCGGTGTAGTGCGCCGCCCGCCGCAGCGGTTCAACGGGCGTGTCGAAGTCAGTCGGTATCACTGCTCCGTCCAGGTACTCCATCATGCGGTCTCTCTCGGATGCCGGGAGTCGTACGGTGCGGAAACCTCGTGGAAGAGGCACCGCACCAGTGCTCGTACCCAGCAACGCGTTCCCCACTCACCGTACGGACAGCCCCTCTTGCCGACGACCGACCGGCCGGGCCGGCGGGCGCATCTTCGCGTGGGTGCGGGGCACCCGCAGAGTACGACACCCGGCGGGACGCCGCCGGGGCGGGGTGGCGGAGGTGGCCGTGAGCTGGTGGGTGTGGCCGGTCCTCGTGGTGGCGGCGATCGTGCTGGTGGCCGGGCTGTTCCTGTGGGTGCAGGCGCGTCGGCGGTCGGGCACGGTGATCACCGTACGGCGGGAGCGGGGGCCCGGAGGGCGGGGCGTGCGATGAACGAGTTGATGGGGGCACGCGAGCTGTCGGGACGTCCCGTGGTGACTCTGGGCGGGGAGGCGGTCGCCCAGGTGAGGGACACGGTCTTCGACGGTCCGGCGGGCCGGATCACCGGTTTCACGCTCAGCGGCCGGGGTCTGCTGGCCGGACCGCTGTGCAAGAGCCTGCCGTGGACCGCGGTCCACGCGCTCGGCCGGCACGCCGTGATGATCCGCGACCCGGAGGTGCTCGCCGACCGGTCGGCGGTGGTGGAGCGCCGGGAGGCCTCGCACGGCAGGGTGCTCGGTGCCTGGGTACTCACCGACGCGGGCACCGAGATCGGCGTCGTACTGGACGTCGTCGTCGAGGGCGGCGCCAGTGGGCGGGTGGTGGGCTTCCGGATCAATGCGCGCGATGCGCTGGTCTCCGGGTCGCGCAAACGCCGGCGCAAGGTGTTCGTGCCGCGGGGCGAGACGCTCGCCGTGTCGGGGCGGGCGCTTGTGGTGCCCTCGGACGCCGTGCACTTCGTAGCCGACGACCTCGCCGCGTTCGCCGCCCGTCTCGAGGCGTTCCTGGCGCGCGGCGGGGCCGCGCCGGACGGCGTCGAGAAGGGGCCGGCACAGTGACGGCGCTCCCGGTGAGCAGGAGGGCGAGGCTCGGGAGGACAGCGGTCCGTGAGCCGGAGCGCGCCTCGTCCTGGGCTCGGCCACGACAACGGCCGACGGAACGGGGCAACCGTGGAGCTGCGGTACCTGACGTACTTCCTCGCAGTGGCTGACACACAGAGTTTCACCCGCGCCGCGCAGCGCTGCCATGTCGCGCAGTCGGCACTCAGCCAGCAGGTGGCCCGGTTGGAGGCGGAACTGGGATTGCCGCGCGCCAGTGCCCCTCGGACCGTCGTCGGCAAGTAGAACCCCGGTGGCCGGCCCCGTCTGCGGAAAAGGCACAGTGCCGGGCCGCGGTCGATGGGGTCGGCTCTCCCGGCAGGCGGAACACGGAAGGGGTGCCTAGCGTGGCAGCGTGAGCGCCCCGCCCTCGTCCGGCCAGGCCGTCGCCCGCACCGGAAGTCCACCGTCCGCCCGGCACGGCTGGGTCCAGGCCGCCGTGACGGTGCTGGCCGGGGTGATCGTCATGGGCGTGCTCGCCGCGCTCGGCCTGTGGGCGGCGGGCGGCACCGGCATTCCCGACAACGGATTCCCCCGGGTGGTGGCCGCCACGGTCGTCATGGCCGGCGGCGGCAGCGTGCGGCTGGCGGGCGACGCCGGCGCACTCGCGGACACCCGGGCGGGGCTGACGGCGATGCCCTTGTCGGTGACGCTCGCGGGGGCGCTGGTGATCGCCACCGGGTTCCTGCGCCCGCTGCGGCACCGGGCCATGGCCGGCGCGTCCGAACTGGTGGGCTGGGCCGCCCGGATCGCCGTGCTGTGGCTGGCAGCCCTCGTCGGGCTCGCGCTGGCGGCACGTCAGACGTTCACCGTCCCGCTGGGCAACGGGACCATCGGCGACATCGGCGACCTGTTCGGCGTCAACCCGAGCATCGGCTACACGACGGACCTGGCGCCGACCCTGCTGTTCGGGTTCCTGTGGCTCGCGGGCGTGCTCGTCCTCGCCCTGCTGGCGTCGCGCGGTGCCCCGCTCCCGGCCCGGTTGCTGCGCCGGCAGGAGTCGGTGCGTCCGGCCGCGTACGCCATGGTGGTCCTGCTGCTCGCCTGCGTCTGCGTGGGCGTGGTGATCGGGCTGGTGGTGGCGGCGACGCGCGGGCACCCCGCCCGGACGCTCGCCGTGGTTCTGCTGGCGCTGCCCAACGTGATCTGGCCGGCGTTCACGATCGGACTGGGCGCCACCTGGAACGGTCGCGTGGACGGGCCCTTCGGGCTGCCCATGCCGCATCTGCTCGACCAGGTGCTGCGCACCCCGGACGTCTCGACGCTCGATCTGCACTCCCTTGCCCAGTACGACGGGCGGGTGTGGTGGCTGGTGGCCGCCGACGCCGTGCTCACCGTCGGTGCGGCGTTCGCCATGGCGGCACGGTCACCGGCCCGGATCCGGCCGTGGCGGCATGCCGTGCACATGGCCCTGGCGCTGGTGGCGGCCGTCCTCACGATCTGTCTCGTCTGCCGGATCTCGGCGCACTACGGCCTGTCACTGATCGGCATCGGGGACCTCGGGGGCGGGCTGTCCGGTGTGCTGTTCCTCGAACCGAGGCTGTGGAGCGCTCTGGGCCTTGCCGCGCTGTGGGGGCTGGTGACGGGGTTCGCCGCCGGACTGCTCGCCACACGGGTTCGTCCGAGGTCTGAGGTTCCGTAGGGCAGCGCGCGGAGGTCAGCGGCGGGGTCAGGCGGCCGGGGTGGAGAGAGCCGGGACGAACCGCTGCATCCGCAGCGCGTCGATGGACTCGGCGAGCAGCTCGTACTCCGTGGTGTCGTCGCTGACGGCGAAGCGGGCCAGTCGTCCGGCCGCCAACTCATCGGCGAACAGATCCTGTTGACCGGTGTCACCGCACCAGCTGCGCAGTGCGCCCGGCACGTCGGGGACGCTGTCGGCGACGGGGGCGATGGAGTTCGGCGGGAAGAGCGGGTTGTCGGGGTGCGGATCGAGGCGTTCGGCGATCCACAGGGCGCGGCCGCGCATCCACCACAGGGCCAGGGCGAGGGTGGGCGCGCGATAGGTCCCCAAGGGCACACCGACCCGTTGACCGGCGCATATACCGTATGCCGTGACATGGCACAGGAATTCGTCGTGCACGATCGTCCCCCAGTGCGGTGCTCGGTGCCGGATCGGCCCGTAGTGCCTTGCGTACGCTCGCTGTGCACGTGGGCGTCCCGGACACGAGGCGCGGTGGCGCTCTCTCAGTCGTGACCGGTCACCCGTCACTTCGAGTATCGCCACTCCTGACACTCTGTCACCATGCCATTTCGGCCAGTCTCCTGGCATATTCACCGCTGCGGCTGGCCGAAACGGGGCGGGCGCCGGCGGGCCCGGTGCTGTCGTTTGACCCCGGAGGTAATCGACGCCCCGGACGCGTCCGGGCATGGTTGCGCTATCGGCTCCCGACGGGCACCGGGCCCTGGGATCCGGCTTCTGACCAGCACCTACGACCTCGATGGAGGCTGATCCGCCATGTCCGCAGACACCGACCGCCGCCAGTCCGGCAACCACCACGAGTCCGCCGTCGCCCGCTACTTCGAGGCGTGGAACACCACCGACCCCCAAGCGCTGGCGAAGGCGGTCGCCGCCGCCTGGACCGCGGACGGAACGTACACCGACCCGCTGGCCGACGTCGTCGGGCACGAGCGGATCACCGCACTGATCGCGGGAGCCCATGAGCAGTTCCCGGGGTTCTCCTTCCGGCTGTCCGGCGCGGTGGACGGGCACCACGACATCGCCCGCTTCGCCTGGGAGCTGGTGAACGAGGCGGACGGTTCGGCACCCGTCGCCGGCTTCGACGTGATCGCCCTGGCCGACGACGGGCGCATCCGCTCCGTCCACGGCTTCCTCGACCGCGTCCCGCCGGGCGTGGCCTAGGAGAACCGGGCCGCGCAGCCCAGGAACCGGGCCGGGTGGCCCGGAGGCCGGCTACCGTCCGCCGGCCTCCGGGCCACCCGGGGTACCGCTCGGTCCGGACTCGTCAGCGGAGGTGGACTAGGCGTCCGCGACGCCTCCGGTGTCCCGTGTGCCCTTCGGTTCCTCGTCCCGCCCGGCCGGGGCGTCGGCCTTCGCGTCCCGTGCGGCCTTCTCCTCCTCGGTCGGCGCCTTGAGACTCAGGACCAGTTCGTCCTTCACGACATCGGCGATGACCGTGTCGCCCGGGTTGAGCGTGCCGTCCAGCAGCATGTTCGACAGCCGGTTGTCGAATTCCGACTGGATGGTGCGGCGCAGCGGACGGGCACCGAACTCGGGCTGGTAGCCACGGTCGGCCAGCCACTCCTTGGCCGCCTCGGTGACCTCCAGCCGGACCCCCTGCGCATGCAGCCGGCGCCGGGTCCCCTCGAGGAGCAGATCGACGATCTGCACCAGATCCTCGCGGCCCAGCGAGTGGAAGACGATCACTTCGTCGATCCGGTTCAGGAACTCGGGACGGAAGTGCGCGTGCAGCTCCGCCATCAGATCGTCCCTGATCTCCTCGATGTCGCCGGTGTGGTCGAGGATGTGCTTGGAGGCGATGTTGCTGGTCATGATGACGACGGTGTTGCGGAAGTCGACCGTGCGCCCCTGGGCGTCGGTCAGCCGCCCGTCGTCCAGCACCTGCAGCAGCAGATTGAAGACGTCCGGGTGGGCCTTCTCCACCTCGTCGAACAGCACGACGCTGTACGGCTTGCGGCGCACCGCCTCGGTGAGCTGGCCCGCCTCCTCGTAGCCGACGTAGCCGGGTGGAGAGCCCACGAACCGGGAGACGGTGTGCTTCTCCTGGAACTCGCTCATGTCGAAGCGGATCATGCGGTCGGGGTCACCGAAAAGGAGTTCCGCGAGCGCCTTTGCCAGTTCCGTCTTGCCGACTCCGGTGGGGCCGAGGAAGAGGAAACTGCCGGTGGGCCGGTCGGGATCGCCCATTCCGGCCCGGCCGCGCCGCACCGCCTGGGCCACCGCGGTGACCGCCTGGTCCTGGCCGATGACGCGCTCGTGCAGGAGCTCCTCCAGCTTCATCAGCCGCTCCCGCTCGGTCTCGGTCAGCTGGGAGACCGGGATACCGGTGCGCGCCGAGAGCACCTCGGCGATGTCGTCGACGGTGACGACGGAAGGCGTCGCCACCCCGCCCTCACCGATCCCGGACAGCTGCTGCTCCGCCTCGGCGATCTGCCGTTTGATCTCACTCGCCCGCTCGTAGTCCTCGGCGTTCACCGCCTCGTCCTTCTCCCGCCGCAGCCGGCTGAGGCCCTCCTCCAGTTCCACGGCCTCGGTGTCGCCGACCATGCGCAGCGCGACCCGGGCTCCGGCCTGGTCCATCAGGTCGATGGCCTTGTCGGGCAGGAAGCGGTCGCTGATGTAGCGGTCGGAGAGGTTGGCCGCGGCGTCCAACGCCTCGTCCATGTAGCGGACTTGGTGGTGGGCCTCGTAGGAGTCGCGCAGCCCGCGCAGGATCTCGATCGTGTCCTCGACGGTGGGTTCGGGCACCATGACGGGCTGGAAGCGGCGTTCGAGCGCCGCGTCCTTCTCGATGTGCTTGCGGTACTCGTCGAGGGTGGTGGCCCCGACGACGCTGAGGTCGCCCCGTGCGAGCGCGGGCTTGAGGATGTTGCCCGCGTCCATGGAGCCCTCGCCCGTGGCGCCCGCGCCGACGACCTGGTGCATCTCGTCGATGAAGAGAATGACGCCCTTCTTGGCCTCGGTGACCTCGTCGATCACCTTCTTCAGGCGTTCCTCGAACTGACCGCGATACTGCGACCCGGCGACGAGGCCCGCCATGTCGAGCGCGACCACCCGGCGGTCCTTCAGCGTCCTGGGCACCTCACCGGCGACGATGCGCTGGGCCAGTCCCTCCACGATGGCCGTCTTGCCGACGCCCGGATCACCGATGAGCACCGGGTTGTTCTTGGTCCGGCGGGAGAGGACCTCGACGGTCTGCTCGATCTCGCTCGCCCGGCCGATCACGGGGTCGAGCCGCCCGCTGCGCGCCTCGTCGGTGAGGTCGCGCCCGTATTCGTCGAGCGTCGGAGTGTCGGGATGTCCGCCTGGCGCCTGCCCTTGCCGGCCGACGCCGCTCAGCGCGCCTGGGGAGGCACCCTCGGACCGGAGGGTCTCGGCGAGCGGGGAGCGAGCGTCGTCGAGCAGCGCCGAGAGGATGTGCTCCGGGCCGATGTAGGAGGAACCGGCCCCCTGGGAGCGGGCATGTGCGGCCAGCAGGGCGCGCTTGGCCGCCGGAGTGAGTGCCGGTTCGCCGGTGCCGGTACCCGAGGGCAGCGACGACTCCAGGTCGGCGGCGAGCCGGTCGGGATCCGCGCCGGCCTGTTGCAGCACCTGGCGCGCGGCGGGCACCTGGGTGGCGGCCCACAGCAGGTGCACCGCGTCGAGATCGCAGCCGTCCTCGGCCGCCCGCGCTCCCGCGGCGGCGAGGAGCTCGTGCGCGGACTCGCTGAGCAGACGTCCGATGGGCACACGTTGCACGGCCGGCGGCGAAGTGGCCGGGCTCGTGCCGAAGAAGCGGTTGAAGAGATCGGAGAACGGGTCACCTGACCCGAAGGGCGAGATCGTCACGATTGACCACCCGTCCGGCAGCGACACACGGCCGCATCACCGTAGTCGATTTGCCCCTACTTGCCCAGTCTTCGCCAGTTCGCACAGCATGACAAACGCTGAGCAATCGACGCATCGGGGAGATTGAGGAAGATACGCAGGGGTACTCGGCCGCGCTGTCATGCGGGGCTCCCCACCGATGAGTTCTTGCGTCCCCGCCGGTCATGCGGGTACGAGGACCGTCAGAAGCGGAGGAACGTATGAACGCGAACGGGCCACTGGACGAGCGGTTCACCGCCGTCCTGCGCAGGAGCGAGGCCAAAGGCGGCTGGACGTATGTGGTTTGGCCGAGGTCCGTCGAGTTCTTCGGGACGCGTGGACTGGTCAAGGTGCGCGGCACGATCGACGGGCACCCTTTCCGCAGTTCGTTCATGGCCCTGGGCGACGGCACCCACAAACTGCCGGTCAAGGCTGATGTCCGCAAGGCGATCGGGAAGCAGGAGGGCGACACCGTGGCCGTCCACCTCGAGGAGCGGCTCAGCCCGTGACGCCCGCCCGCGCAGCGTCCCGATAGCGCCCGGGGGCGACGCCCACGGTGCGCTTGGACGCGTTACTGAAGGCGCTCTCGGAGCTGTAGCCGGCTCAGTACGGGCGCTTCGATCGCGGCGGCCCGCATCCGGACCAGCTCCGGCAGGGCCCGCGCAGCAGGTCGGGGCTGGGCGGCGTCTCCTGCGAGAACTGCGGCATCAGCCCGCTGGTGGCCGAGGCGGACGAGACGGCCTGGCGGGCCGGGGCGAGTCGGCAGGCGTTCTTGGTTACGCGGTCGACCCTGAGGCGGCCGCCCGCCTCCGGGAGGTGAGTGGACGCCTCACGGTTTGATCGCCTCGCGGACTGATCGCCACGCGGATTGATCGCGGAATGATGGCCTCGCGGCCCCCCGGCCGCCGCCGGGGCCACCGCCCCAGCCGCCGCCGGCATGGCCGCGCTGCACGCCTGGCGGCCTGATCGTCCCGCGGCGGCCGCAGGTCGATCAGGCCCGGAGCGCTACGCCTTGAGGACCGCGTCGATCCGCGCCAGCTCCTCGTCGTCGAAGTCCAGGTTGCGGGTGGCGGCGACGCTGTCCTCCAGCTGCCGCGGGCTGCTCGCCCCCACCAGCGCCGAGGTCACCCGGCCGCCGCGCAGCACCCAGGCCAGGGACATCTGGGCCAGCGACTGCCCACGGGACCTGGCGATCCCGTCGAGCGCACGCAGCTGACCCACCAGGTCCTCGGTGAGCGACTCGGCGGTCAGGGACGGGCTGCCGCTCGCAGCCCGGGACCCCTCCGGGATGCCGTCGAGGTAGCGGTCGGTCAGCAGCCCCTGCTCCAGTGGCGAGTAGGCGATAGAGCCGGCCTGGACCTCGTCGAGCGTGTCCAGCAGCCCGTCCTCGGGGCGGCGGTCGAGCATCGAGTAGCGCGGCTGGTGGATCAGCAGCGGGGTGCCCAGTTCGGCGAGGATGCGGGCCGCCTCGCGGGTCTCCTCGGGCGAGTAGTTGGACACGCCCACGTAGAGCGCCTTGCCCTGCTGGACCGCCGAGTGCAGGGCGCCCATCGTCTCCTCGAGCGGAGTCTGCGGGTCGGGGCGGTGCGAGTAGAAGATGTCGACGTAGTCCAGACCCATCCGCTTCAGGCTCTGGTCGAGGGACGACAGCAGGTACTTGCGGGATCCCCACTCACCGTACGGGCCGGGCCACATCAGGTAACCGGCCTTGGTGGAGATCACCAGCTCGTCGCGGTAGGGCG
Source organism: Streptomyces sp. CA-106110 (assembly GCF_050936285.1). Lineage (NCBI taxonomy): Bacteria > Bacillati > Actinomycetota > Actinomycetes > Kitasatosporales > Streptomycetaceae > Streptomyces > Streptomyces sp. CA-106110. The sequence continues at coordinate 1,630,344 of NZ_JBNJNB010000001.1, forward strand.
CGAAGTCCGCCTTCAGGGCGTCGCCGAGTGCGCACTCGGCGGCGCCGGGCGGCGGGCCGTAGTTGTTCGCCAGGTCGAAGTGCGTGACCCCGAGGTCGAAGGCGCGGCGCAGAATCTGCCGCTGGATCTCCACCGGACGGTCAGGGCCGAAGTTGTGCCACAGACCGAGGGACAGCGCGGGCAACTGCAGGCCGCTGCGTCCGGTGCGGCGGTAGGGCATGGCCTCGTAACGGGCGGGATCTGCCGTGTACAACGTGCACTCCAGGATGGCGTTCCTCGATGACGCGGTCCACTCTCGCCCGCCCTCGCACCGGCGGTCCAACAGAGGAACCGGATGGAATTCAGCGTCTACGCTTCTCAATCATGGAATTGCGCCATCTACAGCACTTCGTCGCCGTCGCCGAGGACCGGCACTTCACTCGGGCAGCGGAACGCCTGATGGTGTCGCAGTCGGGCCTGTCCGCGTCGGTCCGCGCCCTCGAGCGGGAGCTTCAGGCCCCGCTGTTCGTACGCACCACCCGCAGCGTCACGCTCACGGAGGCGGGCCGTGCCCTGCTGGTGGAGGCCGAGCGGATCCTGGCCCAGGTGCGTGCGGCCCACGAGGCGGTGGCCGCCGTCCAGGGCGTGCTGCGCGGCACAGTGTCCCTCGGCACCGAACAGTGCATCGCCGGGGTGAACGTCGCCGGGCTGCTCGCCGCGTTCCGCCGTCGGCACCCCGACGTGGAGATCCGGCTGCGGCAGGCGGGGTCGGGCGCGCTGGCCGAGGAGGTCGCCGCGGGCCGGCTGGACCTGGCGTTCGCCGTGCGCACACAGACGGACACCGACCAACTGCGGTCCGTTTCGCTGACCAGCGAGCCGATGACCGTGCTGTGCCACCCGTCGCACCCGCTGGCGGAGGGTGGCCCCGTGACCCCCGAAGATCTGGGCGGCGAGGCGTTCGTCGACTTCCACCCCGACTGGGGTCCGCGCCGCACCACCGACGCGGCGTTCGCGCAGGCCGGCGTCCAGCGGACCGTGACACTCGAGGTCAACGACGTGCACAGTCTGCTGGACCTCGTCCACGAGGGGCTCGGCGTCGCCGTGGTCCCCCGGCACTTCGGGCAGAAGCGGGAGGCGGCGACCCTGGTGTCGCTTCCGGTCAAGAGCGACGCCCTGTACGAGACCCTCGCCCTGCTGCCGCCGGACGAGGCGACGAGCCCTGCGGCCCGGGCGCTGATGGGCCTTCTCACGGCGGCCGCGCACGAGGCGCCGGAGGCGGCAGGATGACCGGCGCGCGGCGCACGTTCGCCTGACGTCGCCGGCCGCGATGCGCGATGGTGGACCCATGCATGCGAAGGACATCCTCATCGACGCGTACGACCGCATCCAGGAAGAAGTCCATGCCGCCGTCGGCGGTCTGGGCCCGGACGAACTGAACGCCCGGCCCACCGATGACGCCAACTCGATCGCGTGGCTCGTCTGGCATCTGACCCGGGTGCAGGACGACCATGTCGCCGACGCCGCCGGCCTCGAGCAGGTCTGGCTCTCACAGGGGTGGGAGAAGCGTTTCGGCCTCGATCACCCCAGCCGGGACACGGGGTACGGCCATACCCCGGGGAAGGTCGCCAAGACGCTGGTGGAGTCGGCCGACCTGCTCATCGGGTACTACGACGCCGTGCACGAGCAGACGCTCGGCTTCCTGCGCGGGCTGGCCGCCAAGGACTTCGAGCGGATCGTGGACGAGAGCTGGGATCCGCCGGTCACCCTGGGCGTACGGCTGGTCAGCGTCCTGTCCGACGATCTGCAGCACGTCGGACAGGCCGCCTATGTGCGGGGGCTGCTTTAGAGCGCCGCCTCGTAGCCGGGCAGGATCACGTCCCGGATGAGGGCGTTCCGCTCGTCGAAGGCGATGAACGCGCTCTTGACGGCGTTCACCGTGACCGTGCGCAGGTCCTCGACCGTCCAGCCGGCCTCCTCGACCAGCAGGGACATCTCCCGGGTCATCGTGGTGCCCGAGACCAGCCGGTTGTCGGTGTTCAGGGTGACCCGGAAGCCGAGGTCCTTCAGCGTCGTGATGGGGTGCCCCGCGATCGAGGAGGCGGCGCCCGTCTGGAGGTTGGAGGTCGGGCACATCTCCAGCGCGATGCGGCGGTCGCGCACCCAGCCGGCGAGCCGGCCGAGCTTGTCGTCGACGATGTCCTCGGTGATGCGCACACCGTGGCCGATGCGCTGGGCACCGCAGACCTGGAGGGCCTGGTGGATGCTGGGCAGGCCGTATGCCTCGCCCGCGTGGATGGTGAACGGCACACTCTCGTCGCGCAGGTACTCGAACGCGGCGAGGTGATCGGCGGGCGGGAACCCGTCCTCGGCGCCCGCGATGTCGAAGCCGACCACGCCCGCGTCGCGGAAGGCCACCGCGAGGTCGGCGATCTCCCGGCTGCGGTCGAACATGCGCATGCCGCACAGCAGGGTGCCGACGCGGACAGGGGTGCCTGCTGCCGCCGTCTTCGCCATACCGGCCGCGAGACCCTCCTGCACGGTCTCCACGACCTCGGGCAGGGTGAGACCGCCCTTCAGCATCAGCTCGGGCGCGTAGCGCACCTCGCCATAGACGACGCCGTCCGCGGCGAGGTCCAGGACGTACTCCTCGGCGGTGCGCAGCAGGCCCTCGCGGGTCTGCATGACGGCCAGGGTGTGCTCGAAGGTGGCTATGTAGCGCACCAGGTCACCGGAGTTGGCCGCCTCGTAGTACCAGTCGGCGAGCGCCTGCGGATCGGTGGTGGGCAGGACGTGACCGACCTCGTCGGCGAGCTCCACGAGGGTCGCGGGGCGCAGACCGCCGTCGAGGTGGTCGTGCAGGACGGCCTTCGGAAGGCGGCGGATGGTCTCGATGTCGATGCGCGGGGCGGTCATGTGCGGTGGTTCCTCGGCAGCTGGTTCTGAGGGCGGGTCACGCGGCGGGCTGGAGTAGGTCCCAGCGGTTGCCGTACAGGTCCTGGAAGACGGTCACGGTTCCGTACGGTTCGTGCCGCGGTTCCTCTAGGAAGGTCACGCCGGCGGCGGTCATCCGGGCGTGATCGCGGGCGAAGTCGTCCGTGTGCAGGAAGAGGCCCACGCGCCCGCCGGTCTGGTCTCCGACCCGGGCGCGCTGCGCCTCGTCCTTGGCCCGGGCGAGCAGCAGCCCGGTGCTGTGACCTGCGGCGCCGGGCTCGACGACGACCCACCGGGAGCCGTCCGGCCGCGGCTCGTCGGCGGTGAGCCGGAAGCCGAGTGCGTCGGTGTAGAAACGGATCGCCTCGTCGTAGTCGTCGACGACGAGGGTGACCAGGGCGATACGTCTCATGGGGCCTTCCGGGGAGTACGGCGGTGCGGGGTTATACGTAACACGTAGGGTACGGCATTCCGGCACGTGCATTGGCGGGGTGACGGCGGGTGCCGGAGGCGGCGGGGCGGCGTTCTGGGGGTGCGGTCGGGTCGGCCCCGCCGCCGGCCGGAGTGGCGGGGCAAGGGACGGAAGCGGCACGGCACGGGCAGGGTGCGACGGGGCTCAGGCCGGGTGCGGCTGGGGCTCGGGCCTGGAGCGGCTGGGCTCAGGCCGGGTGCGGCTGGGGCTCGGGCCTGGAGCGGCGGACGGCGCTCCAGGCGGTTCGAGGGCGTTCGGCACCCTGGTCGCGCAAGTCGTTTCCGGCGGCCCCCCTCGCCCTGCTCGTCGAGGTCGTTTCGGCGGCTTCCCGCCCCTTGGCCGCCCGGGCCCTGTCGGCGCCCCCTCGCGTTGGCCCCCAGGACTTGTCAGCGGCCAATCTCGCCCTGGTGACCCAAGCCCTGTCGGCAGCCGTCCTCGCCCTGGCCGCCCAGGCCGTTCAGCGGCCCTGACCGCCTATGTCGTTCGTCGCTCCCGGCCACCGAGGCCGTTCAGCGGGCGGCCTCGCCCTGTGCGACCTCGACCTGGTGATGGAAGCCGATGACTCCGGTCGCCGAGGCGCAGGCGGAGAGCGCGGCGCAGGCGACCAGGAGGGCGGTGATCCAGGAGACGGCCCGGTGCGGCGTGCGGGGGGTCGCCAGCAGGGCGGCGACCCGCTGCGGCACCGGTCCGGTGTTCACGGCGGCCGCGAAGGAGGGCCGCTCCCGGTGGCCGGCGCGGGCGGCGAGCGCGGCTCGGCCGATGGCACGCGCGGTCAGCCGCCGGTCCCCCACCACCGCGGCGGCGGCCTCGTCCGCCGTCCGCTCGACCGCGAGCCGGATGACCGCGGCCGCGGTACGCAGCGCGGGGTGGCAGTGGGCGGCCAGCTCGGCGAGGGCGAGAAAGTAGTGGTGTCCGCCGGCGTTGTGGGCCCGTTCATGGGCGAAGAGCGCCTCCCGCTCGTCCGGGCCGAGGCTGCGCAGCATGCCGGTGGTGACGACGATGCGGTGCGGCCTGCCGGGAAGGGCGTAGGCCTCCGGGTGCGGGGCGTCGATGACGCAGAGGTCACCCGCCGTGGAGCGGCGGTCCGCCTCGCTGGTGGCGGCGCGGAAGGCCCTGGACTGGCGCAGCACAGCATGGCCCACGGCCCACAGGCAGACGGCGAGCGCGCCCACCGAAAACGCGGCCGCAGGCACCACGAACAGGTCCGACCCGGCGCGGAACGGACGGACGAGTGCGCCGAGCGCGGCGAACAGCGGCAACTGGAGCAGCCCGGTCAGGACGAAGGCGCCGAGCGCGGTCAGGGAACAGAACGCGAGCACGAGCGTGGAGCCCGCCACCAGCCAGAGCGCGGTCGAGGGCGCGAGCCGTGCGAGAGCGCGCCGTGCGAGCGGGGGCGTCGCGAACGGCAGGGCCAGGGGAACGAGCAACAGGAAGGTCACTGCTCACCCGATTCCAGTAGGTCCCGCAGGACACGCTCGTCGTCCTCGCTGAGCTGGGCGACGAACCGGGCCAGCACCGTGTGCCGGTCGCTGTCCCGGTCCAGTTCGGTGTGCATGCGCCGGGCGGTGAGCCCGTGGGCGTCCTGGACCGGGAAGTAGGCGTAGCCGCGGCCCTGGCGCGCGCGGCCGACGACGCCCTTCTCATGCAGCCGGGACAGGATCGTCGTCACCGTCGTACGGGCGAGTCCCGCGCCGAGGCTCAGCTGCACCTCGCCCGGGGTCTGGGGGGCGCCGGCGGCCCAGAGGGCGGCCATGACACTCGCTTCCAGCTCACCTGCCGGGCGGCGCTCGTCCTTCGCTTCGGCCATGGAACCTTCCTCACCCCGCCGTCGTCTACATTGCCGTAGACCGTCTACAAGATTGTAGTCTTTATGCGGTCGGGCCGGTCCCGGACCGCATGTCCATTATGGAAGGGGCTCACCACTATGGGCGCAGCTTCGCGCACCAGGCCGCCGAACGCGGCCGCCGTGAGCAACATGCCGTGGTGAGGCGGCAGGACAGGGCCGACCTCGCCGGTTCGACGGCGGTGGGCGCCCTGGTGGCGTTCGTGTTGCTGGCCCTGAGCGTGAAGGGACGCGGCGGCGCCCCGCTCTTCGGTGACCAGGATCTGCTGGCCTGGTCGGTCGGCCACCGCCCACCGGTCGGGGTCTCGGTGGCAAGGGCGGTGACGTACACGGGGACGGGGCTGGTGCCCTATCTCCTGGCCGCCGTCGCCGGTCTCCTGATCGGACGCACGCTGCGGCAGCGCGTGGTCGCCGTCGCCGCCTGTCTGGCCTGCCTGGCCCTGGGACAGACCGTGCGCTACAGCGTGATGTCGCTGGCTGCACGCCCCCGCCCCGCGACAGAGAACTGGGTGACGCACGCGTCGGGCTGGTCATTCCCCTCGGGCCACACGACGACGTCCGCCATGGCCGCCGGGCTGCTGGCCCTGGCCATCCTGGTGCGCGCGCCGCGGGGTCGAGCCGGCTTTGTGGCCGTTGCCCTCATCTGGGGCGCCCTGGTCGGCCTGAGCCGGGTGTATCTGGGCGTCCACTGGTTCTCCGACGTGCTGGGCGGCTGGCTGCTGGCCCTGTGCTGGCTGAGCCTGTGCACCTACGCCGCCATCCGGTTGGTGCGGCGTACCGGCACCGCCACACCGGAGTCGACTGGGTCCCCGGCCCCCTGAATGACGCCGTGCGCACAGCGGTTCGACGCCCCGGCCGCCGGGTGCCGTACTTGAACCAAGGCCGCACAGCCGCCGGCGTCGTGGCCCGCGTCATGCAGCGCTCCTCACGCTGACCACCACCATCTGGCACCGCGACCGGAGCGGACAGCCGGCCCTGCGCTCGCTGACCGTCGACGACCGCTGACCCTTCGGGCGGATCATCTAGTTGGGCGGTGCCAGGGTGCGCAGGACGTCGAACTCGTTGCCCTCGGGGTCGGCCATGACCACCCAGCTCCGGCCAGGGCCCTGGCCCACGTCCACCTTGGCGGCGCCAAGGCCAAGGAGCCTGGCCACCTCGTCGTCGGTGCTGCTGTCGATCGGGCTGACGTCCAGGTGGAGCCGGTTCTTCACGGTCTTGCCCTCGGGCACCCGGATGAACAACAGAGTGGGCGGCATCTGGCGGGCCAGGACCTCCTCGACGGTCGGCTCCCAGGAGCCGATCTCGACCTTGTCCTCGCTCCGGTCGATCACCTTGAAGTCCAGGACCGCGCACCAGAAGGCCGCGAGCAGCTCCGGATCGTGGCAGTCGACAACCAACTCGGTGAACCTACAGGTCATGACTCCCCCAGTGAGTGAGGACGGGGGCTCAGCGTATGGGGTCCCGCCACCCGTCCGGCAAGTCCAGGATCGCTACGCCCACTGACCCTTGGCATCGATCGTCCAGGACAGCGGCTCACCGTTGAGGCCCATCCGAGTGACGGCGCGAGGCGAGAATGTCATCGGTCCTATCCAGTCCCGGCGGACGAGGGCGATCTGGGACGGCAGCGGAGCCACCGGATCGATGGCCCTTCCTCGTGACCAGTTCTGGATCAGCCCCTCGGTCGTCTCGACGGCGGACACCACCATGGTCACCTTCAACTCCCCGTCGCTCCAGGTGTTCCACAGTGCCCAGCCCTCAGACCTGGGCTCGACGCCGATGCGCGTACACACCACCTCGTACCCTTCCTCCATCCCAGCCGGCATGGCCCCGGGCTTGAGCACTGTGGCTCCGACGAGTCTGACCCGGGGCCGGTCCTCCTCCATACATCCATCGCCCTCGAAGTGGTAATGGCGGAGAGCCCGAGCAAGTCCATTCACGCTGCGCTGGAGGGGTGTCGAATCCTCTGAGTCTGCTTGAAACGAGAGCCATCCTTCGTTGGATGCCTCCGCGGCGACGCCCTTCGCGGGGCGCTCAATCTCCCGAAGGTAGTCCAGTTCACTGAGCTGACTCTATGAGGGCCGGGCCCCCCTTCCTGCACAGCCCGGTGGATTCTGGTTCCGGGTCCCATACGTGCTCGGAAAGGAGGCCCTCAATGTCGGTCTACGTCGGCATCGACGTGCACCGCAAGCGCTCGCAGATCGCGGTCGTTGATCACGACGGTGCGGTGCAGGTGAATCGGAAGGTGCCCAACGGGGTCGAGTCGGTGCTCTCGGTGATCGGGGATCTTCCGATCGGAGCCCCGGTGGCCTTCGAGGCCGCCTACGGCTGGGGCTGGCTGGTGGAACTGCTGGAGGACTACGGCTTCGAGCCGCACCTGGTGCACCCGCTGCGGTGCAAGGCCATCGCCTCCGCGCGGCTGAAGAACGACAAGGTCGACGCCGCGACCCTGGCTCAGCTGCTGCGGGCCGACCTTCTCCCGGAGGCGTGGATCGCCCCGCTGGACGTGCGGCAGCAGCGGGCCCTGCTGCGGCACCGCTGCCAGCTGGTGCGGCTGCGGACCCTGCTACGCAACCGGGTCCACGCCGTCCTGGCGGACCACGGCTGCGACCGGCCGGGCGGCTACTTCACCGCCCCGGGCCGGGTCTGGCTCGACGGCTTGGACCCGCCGGACGCCTCCCGCCGCGTGGTCGACGATCTCCTGGTCCTGATGGACGCCCTCAAAGAACCGATCGACGCCCTGGACCAGCAGCTGGTCGCGCACGCCCGTGGTGATCCGCGGGTCAAAACCCTCACCCAGCTGCCGGGGGTGGGCACGCTCACCGCCCTGGTCATCGTCGCCGAGATCGGTGACATCAGCCGCTTCCCCTCCGCCCGCAAGCTCACCGCGTGGGCGGGGCTCACCCCCACGGTCCGCAGCTCGGATACGACGGTCCGGCACGGCCACATCTCCAAACAGGGTTCGGACTGGCTGCGGTGGATCTTGTGTGAGGCCGCCCAGACCGCGAAACGCTCGCCGGAATTCGCAGCCTCCTACCAGGCCATCGCACACCGCCGGGGCAAGAAGATCGCCACCACCGCGATCGCCCGCCGCCTGCTGGCCCGCGCCTACCATCTGCTGCGCGCAGTCCAGACCCAACACAACCGGCAGGGGTCCCGATGACACCAGCCGACGACAACCGCCAGGGGTGGTCGCAGACCCCGGGTGAGCTCGCAACATCCCATGAGACGGGCTGCCGCCCGCGCTCGATGAGCTGACTGAGCAGCCCGGATCCCCGCACCACGGTCATGGCGCCGGCCCGCCCGGCCAGACGCCGAATGGGTGGATGTGAGCCCCACTCCGCCAGGCCATCAGCACATCGGGGACGTCAACGACCAAACCCCTGAACATTGGTGACGCTTCCTCGCTCCCGATTCAGAGCTGTGAACAGCAGCCCTGCCAGACGAGCACGAGGAAGGCCCACAAAGGAAAACGCCTCGGCGAAGAACAAAAGCCGCAGGCCGGGGCCATTTCTACGCTTGACAGCCCTGGCCCTCATGGGTGGGGTGCTGTCATGGCCGCAGCTTCGCACCACGGCACGTGGCGCCGACACAGGTTATCGATCCGGCATGCACGAACATGCGCACCACCAAGTCCAGGAGAGAGTCCCTGGTCCCAGTACCGCGCTTCGCTCGGCTCTCATACGTTCCTGCTCCTCGTGACCGACACTGCCGAATGGATCACCAACTCGGAACGCGGCCCTTGCGTGCGGCCTGTCTCAAGAGGAAGATCCTGGCGATCAAGGAGGCGTGATGCTGCGGTTCATGGACTGGTCCGTAGTCGCGTTGGGATGTCTGCTCGTTCTCGGAAGTCTCGGCAGCCGCTGGTGGGAACGCACCATGGTTTCGAAGGGACAGAGCCCCGACCCGAGCATGCGTTTCTTCTGGGCCTGGCTCCCTCTCCTCATGGGCCTGGGAATGATCAGCGCCAAGGTGCCCGGCCTGTTGCACGCACCCCACCTGGTCGTCGAACTCATTGACGCGCTCAACTTCGCACTGGCCATCACCGGCTTTCTCCGAGGATGCCCCGGCCTTCAGGCCGGGGAGGAATCGGACTCCTGCGGAGCAGGGCAGGGACAGCCGGATCGCCGTCAGGGCGATCCGGCGTCCACCCCGCACGGCCGTGATGCCGCCCACAACGGTCAAGAACTCTCAACTGTCAGTCCTCCCAGGTAGGTTCGGATGCATGACGACAGAAGCGACCACGAAGGACACCGGGCATGCCCGGTACACCTTCCGTGTACGCCTGTCGAAGACAGCCCGGCGCGCACTCGAAGCCGAGTGGGATCGCTGCCGCTGGATCTGGAACGAATGCGTGGCCAAGTCCCGGCAGGCCCACGCGCAGAGCAGAGCGGGCGGCGAGAAGCTGACGTGTGGTCCGGCGCAGCTGGACAGGATGCTGACCGACGCCCGCGGGGTGACAGCGTGGCTGGCTGAGGGCGCGAGCGTGCCGCAGCAGCAGGTGATCCGGGACTTCGCCAGGTCGAGGGCGAAGGCGCTGAAGGACATCAAGGACGGGCTTGCGCAGCACCGCCGGGCGGGGATGCCCCGCTTCAAGCGCAAGCGTGACAGCCGACCGTCGCTGAACTACACCCGGCGCGGTTTCCGCCTCAAGGAGGGCCGCCTGCACCTTGCGGGCCAGATCGTGCTGAGCGTGGTGTGGTCGCGGGCTCTTCCGGCCGACCCGTCGAGTGTGCGCGTGTACCAGGACACGCTCGGGCATTGGTACGCCTCCTTCGTCGCCCCGGCCCAGGTCGAGCCGCTTGTGGAGACCGGCCACGTCCTGGGCGTGGACTGGGGTGTGAAGGAGACCGCGACCACCACCGACGACGCCTACGACCTTCCGCATGCCGAACACGGCAAGCGGTCCGCTCAGCGGCTCGCGAAGTACCAGCGGATGATGGCCCGGCGCCGGCGACCGAAAGGACAGCGTGCATCCACCGGCTACCGGAAGGCGCAGGCACAGGCCGCGAAGCTGCACAAGAAGATCGCGCGGCAGCGTGAGGACACCGGCCGCAAGTGGGCCAAGGCCGTCATGCGCGATCATGACGGAGTGGCGGTGGAGGACTTCCGCCCGAAGTTCCTCGCGAAGACCACCATGGCCCGCAAGGCGGCCGACGCGGCCATCGCGGCGACGAAGCGCGCCCTGATCGAGATGGGCCGCAAGCACGCACGGGACGTCCGTCTCGTGCACCCGGCGCACACCACGATGGACTGCGCAACGTGCGGGGCGAGAACCAAGCACGCACTCCCTCTCTCGATGAGAACGTATGCCTGCACCGTGTGCGCAGCCGTGTCCCCCAGGGACAAGAACTCCGCCCGCGTGATGCTGGTCCGGGCAGGTTGGAACCCGGACGGTGCCGAGGGCGTAAGACCACCTGGTCCGCTGGACCAAGAGGCGGCCTGAGCCGTGAATCCCCACGCAGCCCTGGAGGGTGGAGAATCCCCTCCCTTCAGGGAGGGGAGCCTTCAAGGTTCTGTTCTTCGCCCTCCGGTCGGGGCGCCGCATCTTCCGACGGCGCGGCACGGTGTGACAGCCCCGAGGTTGGTGCTCCCGGGCTCAGTTTCGGTATCCGCCCGACCGACTGCAGTCCAGCAACAACAGCAGCCGACTTTGCCCGGCCCCAAATCGGCGGTCCGCTACGAGGCCAGGGTGCTGGTGACTGCCATCAATGCATGGCTGTGACAACACGCCCGTACCAGCCTTTCGATAACCCGTTGCCGAGGAACCGATCGGCCAGCTAGGTTCCCCCAGCCGTCCGCGTTTTCCGGACCGGCACTGTCGACGAGGAGGTGTGGAGCACATGCGCAGGAGTGCCCAGCAGTTGCGCCCGTGTACTCACCTTTACCGCCACCTCACGACGGAGACGCCTTGTCGCTTCGCATCACCCCATTGACCGACCCCGCTCACGCGCCACACAGCCGGCGTCTTGCCTGGCTGGCGTCCGACGCCGATTCCATTCCTGTCGGGACGGCCTTTCTGCGCCTGTTCACCGATCCCGGTCAGGAGCACCTGGCCGAACTGACCCTTGGTGTCCATCCCGCCGAGCGACGCAAGTACGTAGGTTCCCGACTTCTCGACGCCGCCGTGGCAGCAGCCCGGAACAACACCCGACGCTGCGTCATCGCGCAGGCTGAGGCCGGATCGCCCGGCGACCGCTTTCTGGCGGCGCGCGGCTTCCGTAGGGTCCTCACCCTGCGGTACTCCCGTTTGTCACTTGCCGACGTCGACACCGCCGCCCTCACCGAGATCATTGAGCGTCCGCATCCCGGCTACCGGCTGGCATCTTGGAAGGGAACCGTCCCCGACGACCTCGCCCAGACGTTCGCCGCCTCACGCCGCGCCATGGACGACATGCCCATGGACGACACCCACTACGGCATCGTGACCTGGGACGTGGACCAGGTCCGGGCCGCGGCGAAGACTGTGGAACAGCGCGGCGACCACCTGCACACCGTCGTCGCCATCGACATTTCAAACGCCTCGATCGTCGGATTCACCGAACTCGTCATCCCCGGCAGCGGCACAGGTGACGGCCAGCACTACGGCACCGGCGTGCTGCCTGAACACCGGGGTCACGGCCTCGGCCGATGGATGAAGGCTGCGTCGATCCGACATGCCCTCGGGCACTATCCGGACCTCGGTGGCCTCGTGACCGACACCGCCGACAGCAACACGCACATGAGACACATCAACGAGAGTCTCGGCTACACACCCACACACTCGACACACCAGCACCAACTCGGCCTCTAGCGGCGCGCGGACGGGCCGGACCTGGGTATCGCCTCACCCGGCCCGTCGGCGCGTTCGATACGCGCCTGGCGAAGCTTGAGTGCGTGCGTGCCACCGAAGGGTGAGCAGAGCACAGGCCCTCCGAGCCGATCTGGGTGGGTTCTTACGCGGTGGGGAGGCATGCCCATAGATGCACGCCTGTAGGGGAATGGGGCAGGCGCTCGTGCCCTGGAGGGCGTATTACGAGCACGTCGTGCCGTGCCCAGGGACCGTGCCGTCGAGGAGGTATGTGTCGACGACCCTCGTTGCGCAGCGGTTGTAGGGGTAGGACCCGTGGCCCTCGGCCCGCACTGTCAGCAGGACGCCAACCTCCTTGCCCAGCTCGCCGACCATGCGCTTGGCGCCCGGGTACGGCGTCGTCGGGTCGCCGGTATTGGCGACGACGAGGATCGGGGGAGCGCCGTCCGCGCTGACGTCCGGGGTGGCGCGCTCGCCTTTGAACGGCCAGTCGTAGCAGAGGTAGACGATCGCGGACCATGCTTCGCCGAAGATGGGGGATGCCGCCTTGGTCCGCTTGATCATGTTCTCGGCTTTGGTGAATCCAGGGCGCACGTTGGAGTCGGCGCAGGTGATCGCGACAAAGGCGGAGACGCCGTTGCCGCCGGAGTTCTCGCTGCGGGCGCTCACGCCGGCCCAGGGCCGGACCCGGGCGCCTGGGGCCTGGTCGTACGCCTTCTGCAGCAGCTTGCTGCCGGTGCCCCGCTCCATGACCTCATTGAGCGCCTTCACGAGCGGCCCCCAGCCTTCCTCACCGAGATCCAGGTAGTTCGCGATGGCGTGAGCGGCGAGATCTCCGTCGAGTTTCTCGTCGCCGTCGGTGGATGCGGGCTCTTTCTTGAGCTTGTCCAGCAGCTCGATGACACGTTGGTCGGCCTGCTCGGGATCGCTGCCGGTGGGGCAGTCGTCGTATGTGTTCGCGCAGTGTTGCGCGAAGCGGTCGAAGGCAAGTTGGACGGCCTCGACCTGGCTGATGTTGCCCTGCAGGCGATCCTGCGTCGGGTCGACAGGGGCTTCGAGTACGAGTCTGCCCACGTTCTTCGGAAACAGGTGGGCGTAAACGCCGCCCAGCTCGGTGCCGTAGGAGACGCCGAAGTAGTTCAGCTTCTCGTCACCGAGGAGATAGCGCATCAGGTCCAGGTCGCGCGCCGTCTGCGAGGTGCCGACGTACGGCAGGAGCCCACCGGAGTGCTTCTTGCAGGCGTCGCCGCCCTCGAACGTCTTGTCCCCGCAGTTGACGGGGGCGGTCCCGCCCACACCTCTCGGATCGAAGCTGACCAGGTCGTAGCGCTCGCCCAGCGGTGCATAGTCGGCCGCGTACGTGGGGAGCCCGATGACGCCGGACCGGCCGGGTCCTCCGAAGTTGAGGAGGAGCGACCCGATCCGCTCCCGCTCCGGTCCTGTGGCCCTTTTCCGGATCATGGCGACGTCGATCGTGCCGCGGCCGGGCCGCCGGTAGTCCAACGGCGCCTTCATCGTGGCGCACTCCCAGCCGTCGCCCGGGGCGGCACCGTCACCCTGCGCCGCGGACGGCGCCGGGCAGGCCGACCAGTCGAGCCGCTGACCGGTGGTGAAGGCTGCGGGCAGCCCCGATGGCGGGTTCGTCGCCTTGGCCTCGACCCGGCGGGTCGCCGCGCCGCCCTTGGTCGATGCGGACGGCCCCGAGCCCGAGCCCTCGATGACATCACACCCGGCCCCTGCGGCCACCACGACGGCGATGGCGAGCAGGCCCGCAGCAGCGCGTCGGCGTAGGGCGGCGGACAACACGACAAGCCGCGAGCGACCACCGAACCTGTCCGCTGTCTTACCGAAAGTCCAAGTCAAACGCCCCGAGATCCACATGCGCGTGCGCACCCGCGAGTCCCCCTGCCCCTGGCCCATCGGAACGGCATGCCGCTCAAACTTTCTACGCTGTACAGCGAGACGCGGTAAGCCCTTCGTATGGTTCACCCACCCAGGTACGGCGGGTGTGGCTTTCAACCTTCTGCCGCTTGTCGCTTCCATCGAGGGGCCGCCCGGCGCCCACGACGACTCGGCTGCCCACGAGGAATTGCGAATGATCGCTCCATAGGAATCCGCGGGGAATCGACAGCGAGGTGGGCTGTGAGAGGCACCAACAGCACGCCGCACGGAGGCACCACATGGCCGCGATCTGGGCCGGGATCGACGCAGGAAAGACCCACCACCACTGCGTCGCGATCGAAGAGCGAGCGGCCAGCGACTGCTGTCGCGACGCGTCGCCAACGACGAGCCGGAACTGCTCCAACTCCTCGCGGAAGGCCAGCCCTTGGGCGACGAGGTGACCTGGAGCATCGACCTGGCGGACGGCGGCGCCGCCCCGGGCTGCCGTTTGGCCGGTGTCGAGCCTCGCGTCGAGCAACAGGAGCGTGCCGAGGGCGACTGTCTGGTCGTAGTAGAGATCGGGGCGACGCAGATATCGGTCCAGGTAAGCGACCAGGATGTCGGCGTCGGCAGCGGTGCCGAACGTGGCGAGCGCGACGCAGTATGCCTGCCCTGCGTAGGGTCTTCACTGGCGAGCAGGAGTTCGCCGAGCCGTTCGCGGAACTCGGTTCCGCCTGCAACTGCAATGAGCCAGGCCGCAGTCTTACGCTCGCGCCATCCCTCGTCGAGCAGGACGCCCAGTTCACCGGCACGCCGCCGGGCGGACAAGGCCGGCGAGGGCCGAGCGCCGTACCGCCACCGTCACGGATGCGACAGAGTAAACGGGCCTACCGGCAAAGAGCTGGGCTGAGGGAGAGCTGGCTGCTGCCGCCCTGTGGCTGAGCCCGTCGTGGGCGCTCCGCTAGGTTCACCACCGTCAGCTGTGGCGCCGCAGCAACGCCCACATCCCCTCCACGGTGTACGTCACATACAACAGCCGGCCGATCAACGTCTTCACGCGCGAGCCCCCGGCCGCGTCAGCAGAATTCTCCGGTCACGCTGCGTACGGGCGTGATGATCTCGTCGGCGAGCCATCGCGCGAACTGTGAGGGATATGGGCTCCGTAGGCTCAGCACGATGTGCGTCACGCCTGCGGCGATGAGGTCTGTGATGGATGGAACGCCGCTTCCTCGCCCCGCTCTCCAGCGCAGACGCGAAGCTTTTGGTCCGCGCCCTGCAGTCCCTCGTCGGCGCCCCGATGAGCGCCGGCCAGGCGTCTGACTCGTAATGACGGACGGTGACGGTGGACCACATCCGCACACCCCCGCAGGCGCTGGTAGCTGTGCGGTCAGCCCCCGTCGCGGGCGTAGCGGTTCGCGTAGTAGCTCGCGTCGATGGCTGGGTTACGCAGCACCGCCCAGAAATGGTCGTCCGGCATGGGCGGTATCGGTGGGTTGCCGAGGTCAGCAAGCAGTTCGGCGCGCCAGTCAAAGCTCAGTCGGCTACGGGTGGTTGCGATCTTGTACAGCGCCTGATGCGGCGAGCCCCATACCGCGTGCGCCATCGTTTCCGCCGCCCATCTGCGAAGGTCGTCCCGTTGAGTGCCAGCCTGGACGATCACGTGGCGCAGCCGCAGGCTCAGGGGGCCGGACTGGCCCCGTGGCGGTACGGCTTCGCCTCGCTCCAGCGCTTCCAGGGCCGTGCCGACTTCGGTGTACTTGGCCAGCCCGGTCTCGACGGCCAGCCTGCGCATCTGCTTGTGCGCAGCCTCGGCCACGCGCTCGCGAGGCAGTGTGGCGACCAGCGCGCCGAACTCCTGGAGTCCCAACAGGTAGCCCACCATGAGAGGTTCCGCCGGGTCGCCTGGCAGAGCCAGCGGTGGTAGCTGCGCCTCCGGCCCGGGAATCGGGCCGTCCGGGCTGCCCCATTCAGGGCTGGCAGCACTTGGCGACTCCCAGATCAGCCGACCGTTGAACGCCACCGCGCGCGGGTTCTTGTCGCCTTCCAACTGGTCCGCCAGCTTCGCCACATAGGCGCCCAGTGAGTCGGCGCGCCCGAAATCGGTCCCCGTCTCGTCGAAGAACCGTCCGATCGCACCATGCGAACCCCGCCCTGCGCGGCAGTCGATGCTGAGGCCGTCGGAAGTGACCCCGTAGGAACCGATCTTGAGGTACCCCTGGTGCCAGTAGTACTCGCGCTCCTCCTCGTCCAGGTCGGCGGCGATGCCCCTCAGGCCTCTGGTCGCCTCGACGATCTCGCGCACGCCGAGAAGCCGGTCATGCGTGGTGAACTGGAACGCCTCCACGCCGCCCAGCGCCCCGTTGTGCCTGCGCAGAGACGCGACCAGGTCGGGAGGAAAAGTGAGGTCCAGTTCCGCCTCCGCCGCCCGGATCTCCTCGTCCGTCGCGGGCGGTCCGAGCGAGGCGAAGGTACGCGGGGCGTACTCGCGCAGCCACCTGTCGATGCGATCCCACGAGGTCTGAACGAGGTCGGTAGTTATGCGGCTGACCCTAGAGGCGCGGACTGACAGAAGAGCGCGGAGCGTACATCGCTGCGCGGCGCCGCCGTCTTCCAGTGATGCGGCAGTGGCGGGCCGAGCACACAGTCGGCATCACTGACCGCTGGCTCGCCGGCCGGGCTCTCGATGTCCGCGAGGCATCCGGCATCCAGCTGCTCACCGCCGTGGGCCGCGCGAAGAAGGTCCTGAGCCCCGAGGGCCGAGAGTGCAGCTCCCTTGCAACGAGCCTTCGGCTCCAGCGGCGACCTTGCCAACCCGCAATGCGGCGCAAGGAACTCCCGACTGATGCCCGGGCGGCTCACATGGCCGCCCGGGCGTGTGTTTTGGTACGGCTGGCAGCACGCGCCCCCTTGTGGCTTGTCAGCGCACCCAGTGACCGCCGCTGGGGCCGGACTCGACGAGTACGGCCCCTTCGCGGCCGCTGCGAAGACCGAGCGGTTGGCGCACACCACAGACGCCGAGGGCCTACGGATACGTGTACGTGTTCAGCGTGTTCACGGCGGCGGCCGGGTTGCCGAGGTCGTAGCGGTCGACGGCGAGGAAGTTGGGCTTCTTGCGGGCGGCCGGCTGGCAGAACCGCTGGGCACGGTCGGCGAGTTTGATGTTGTCGGTCTGCGCCGTGGAGGCGATCGCCGCGTCCCGGAAGTGGTTCATGACGAACAGCGGGCGGAAGCCCGGCTCCGTGCGGGTCAGCGGGATGTTGGTGTTGGCGTCGTACCAGCGGCTGTAGCAGGACCAGTCGGAGGAGCCGATGCCCGAGCCCATGGACCAGTAGTTCTCCACCGTCCAGTCCTTCTGGTACATGACACCGAAGCTGTCACGGGTGAGGCCGGCGGACTCGTCCGAGGAGCGGCTGTGGTCGGTGAAGATCAGCAGCCGGTGGTTCGCGGCGATGAGGTCTGCCATCTTCGGCCAGCCGTTCTGTCGCACCCCGGTCTGGTCGGGCCGGTAGAGCACGTCCGACAGCCCGTTCACACGGGCCAGTTCACTGCGCAGGACGCCCGGGTCGACGTAGTCCTCGAGGAAGACGGTGATGAACTGATCCGGGTGCGCCTTGAGGAAGTCGACGATGCGCTGGATGTCCACCCAGAGGGCGACCGGGCTGCTGACCAGGGTGCAGCTGTTGTGACACAGGATCGCGCCGTCGGAACTTCCATCAGACGCACGTCATACGACGAAGAAACCGCGTGGGATCACCTTGCGTAGGCGTCCCTCCGCGACCAGGAATCCCACAGCGCGGACGGCGGTCGACTGACTGATGTTGTACTCCGCGGAGATCGCCACCGTTCCCAGGAACCGGTCCCCACGCTGCCACTCGCCAGCGTCCAGCCTGCGGCGGAGGTCAGCGGCTACCTGCGGGGCGAACGGAACCGAACGGTCAAGATCCATGTGACCAGCCTGCGCAATAGTCCGCTGCCCGGCTATCGCACTGGTTCACTAGTCAGCTAGTCTCGGTAGCCCAAACAGAAGACGCCCCAGCGACGGAGGGAAGCCGTCCTGGGGCCGGCCACCGCTTCAAGGGAGCGATGACATGGACGATCGTACGTGCGATGCGAAGGTCCCCACACACCTGGCTGCTGGACTCAGCGGTGACGGCCTGGGCGGCTGTCTCCGCGATGCGGACCACGCAGGGTACGCAGATCATGACAATGCGTATGCCTCATGGCCCGTTAGTCAGGCGGAGCTGCCGGAGGTGCCCCGCACGGATCTGATCCTCGGCCTCCTGGACGGCCTGGGCGACGAGGACGCGGACCTCCTCCGTGACCTCCTCCGCCTGGCGGAGCTGGCGCGTCCGGAGGCCCGGGACGAAGAACTCCTCGCTGACGCCCTGGTCTCTCTGGACGCCCTCTTCGCAGCGGTGGACGCCCGATGAGCCGCCCAGCTGTGGAGAAGGGCAGCGACCAGCCGCGGTGCGCGAATGCTGACAGGCTCCCCAGGTTCGTCTGCATCCTCAGTTCTGGTCACCCTGGCCCGCATCGGGACAGCCTTGGAGTGCTCTGGAGCAGTGCAGCGCCGTTGCGACGGCTCCCCGGTACTGGCGACGGACACTCCGCCTTCGTCAGCGAGGGCGGAGGGCTTGCCTCCCGCATGGCGGACTCGCTCGAAGAGGCCACGCTGACAGCCGCGGAGGACGCCCTGGAGCGGGCCCTGAAGCTGGCTGCCGACATGGCGGCGTCCAGGGCGGAGCTGCGTGTCTGCGTGCGGGCCCTGGCGGAACTGACTCGGGACGTCGTTAACGTGGCGACGCTCCGCCTGGAGCGGCTGGACGCGGCCAGCGACGACGACGACTGACCGCGGACAGCCTGGCCAAACGACAGAAGCCTGACCGCGATCCCGGACTAGGGGCGGTCAGGCTTCTGTCGTTTGGCCACAGTGGCCAGGCGCGCGGCCACAGCGCGGACAGGGCCGGTCAGTCGCGGTCAACCGCGCGAATAGCCAGGGCCAGGCCCCGGACAAGCCGGCGGCCAGCCCTCTGACCAGGGACGACAGCGGGCAGAGGGCTGTCAGGACGAGGGACAGGGTTACCGGCGCGGTCACGTGCGGTGGTCAGCTCCTGGCGAAGGGCCTGGAGGGCGGACAGGGCCTGACGTGGTGTCGGTTGGCTGTCCCCTGGCTGTCCGGTCGCGGCGGTCATGACGCGGACACCTCGCTATCCTAGCGTGCCCGGTAGGCGGCCAGCCGGCGCTCCATCTCCTCGTCCGACAGCCGCGGGGACGACTCGATCAGCGGGGCAAGGAGTGGTGCCAGGCCAGGGAAGCGCTCCGCCAGGAACTCGTACGGGCAGCGGTCCCCCTTCGCTGCATTACAAGCGGTGCACGCGGGGACCAGGTTCTCCAGGACGTGCGCTCCGTCGCGGCGCAGCGGCACGGAGTGCTCGATAGCCTCGTACGGTCCGCCGCAGTAAACGCAGGCGTAGAGGTCCTCCGCGTCCCAGTAAGCCAGCATGTCGTCAGCGGAGTGGCCGTCGGCTTCTGCGCCGTACTTCAGCGCGGTGCGCCGCTGTTCGTTGGCGCGCTTCCGGGCAAGGACGTGGTCCCGCGTCGCTGGGTCGCTGCGTCGGCGGCGCTGGTACTCGGCGATGCGGTCCCGGTTCTCCGCGTGGTAGGCGGCCCCGTACTCGGCGATGCGGTCCCGGTTCGCGGCTCGGTACTCTGCCTGACGCTCGGCGATGCGGTCCCGGTTCGCGGCTCGGTACTCTGCCTGACGCTTGGCGATGCGGTCCCGGTTCTCCGCGCGGTAGGCGGCCCCGTACTCGGCGATGCGGTCCCGGTTCGCGGCTCGGTACTCTGCCTTGTGCGTGGCCTCCGATGCCCTTACAGCGGGGTCCTTGCGCCTGGTGGCCTGACGAGCAGCACAGCACGGCTTGCATCGGTGTTCCGCGCCGCTGAACTGGCCCAGACTCCGGACCGTGTGACAGCGTGAACACGCCTTCGCTGGGACGCCCTTCAGGCGCAAAGACTTGTTGTATCGCTGACGCGTGGCCTGGTCGGCAAGCATGGACGGCATATCGTTAACCCCTCTCGGTGGTGGCTGTACTTCTGACAGGCGAGACCATCTCCTCCGCGGCCGGAGAGGCGCAGGGACGGCCCTGGAGGCCACCAGGCGCCCCGTCAGGCCGCCGGCCTGTCCCGTGTCAGGTCAGCAGCGGGAAGGCGCGAGACAGGCGTTACGGCCTGTCAGGCCGGCGGTGGCGCTGCGCTGGGCGGTTGCGCCAGCCACGGCCCAGGGACTCCATGTGGTCCTCGTGTGCCTCGAAGGCAGTCAGGTGGGCACAGTCGGCCCAGCGGCACGCAGCGTGTTCAGCGCGGATGCGGTCTATGACGTGATCGTCTGTACCGATCCGCATGTCCATCAGGGCATATGAGACGTTCAAACTGCCGGCACCTCCGCTGGCACGGCCATCGGTTCCCCAGGCGCGTAGGTGTACGACCAGCCGCAGGGACAGCCGTGATCCGCGCAGCGGAAGCGCTCCCCGCCTTCGGCCAGGGTCATGTACTGGCGCGGGAAGGCTGCGGAGGCGGCCGGAGAGGTCCACGTCCAGCGGTTGACGACAGCGGCGCCGGCCTCGCTGTGCGGGCCCTGGTTGGGGACCGTGAAGTGGTTAGCGACGGCCTTCAGTTCGTCAGGCGTGAAGGTGCGGGGCCGGCCGTCCTGGTCGGTGCCGTGGTACTCCATGAAGGAGAGGGCGATGATCAGATGTCGGTTCATTTGGGTCACTCCTAGTAGTGAGGTCTGGCGACGGAGCGTCGCGATTTGTGAACTTAGCGTGAAGAATCAGGTCCCTGAACCGGGCGCGCGGGGCAGAGCCCTCCCCCGCGTTCAGGGCCCCCAGGCCGGCAGGGGTCACCCCCCGGGGGTGGGGGTCACGCTGTGCAACTTCAGCGCGAATCGTGAAGGTCTGTCGCCGCATCGTCGCTACCGCATCGGGCAGGCGTGCAGCCCTGGCCCGGCCTACCTGCCCTACGGCCTGGCCTCTAGCCGGCGGAGCGACAGCGCAACGCGAGGACCTGTCGACAGCGACAGCGACAGCGATGGCGCATCGTCGCTGCATCGCTGGCCTGGCGCTCCGGCCGTGGCGTGCCTGCCCTACCCCAGGCGGGGCCCAGTGGTAAGCCAGGCCCCACAGCGGAGTTAACGGATCAGTTACGCGTCCTGCTCTGCACCAGGCACGCCATGAGCCAGCAGCCAGTAGCGGGCCAGCTCCGACTGGGTCTCGCCCAGGCGGGTGTACATCGTGAACCCCGGAGCGTCGACCAGCGTGCGGACCTTCCCAGCGCGCTGGAGGCGGACGTACGCGGTCGTTTGCACCAGGCCGCGGAACTTGCCCAGGGCAGCGCGGTAGGCAGTTTCGGCGGCCTTGAACTCTGCCTCCGCCTCGTCCCGCAGCTTGTCGACCAATTCGGCCGTCTCTGGCAGCGCGGCGGTCCAGGCGCGGAAGACGACAGTATCGGCGGCCCTGACCTTCTCAGCGAGGGCCTGGACCACACCCCGGGCTACCGGCTGAAGTCGTCGCACACGGTCGACCTCGCTGGGCAGCTTGCTCAGGTCCTCGCCAGCCAGGACGGCAGCACGGGCGGCAGCCTGGTCACGCTGGGCGGCACGCTCTATGGCGCCATCGTCAAGGACGTCGCTGAACTCCAAGTACTTCGCTTCGTAGGCGTCGTACGCGGTATCGCGTTCGTTGTTGGCCTTGATGACGGCGGCCGGCGGCGGAACGTTTCCGGGCAGGAAGTCGGGAGCGTTGACGTCGTAGGACGTGAACATGGTTGGAACTCCGTTCAGAAGGGTCGTTAACGAGCCAGGCGGGCATGTGCGGGCCTGGGAGGGCCTCCTGTAACTGGGCCAGGAGGCAGGAGTGTTAGGGCGTCAGGAGCGGCTCAGGAGCCGCCTAGGGCCCGACGAATTCGCGCGTCCAGGTCGCCCGCTGGAGGACTTGCCTGCGCGGCCGGACGGGGGCGCGGACCAGGCTCCGGCGGGGCAGCGTGCGGGGCCAATACGACGCCATAGGCAACTTGCGGCTGGCCCGGGGTCGGCGGGAGTCGGACCACAACACCAGCGGCGCGCAGGACCCGTTTCACTTCGCCCAGCGAGGGCCTGAAGCCGTAGCGCTGGTCCACGTGCGCCCGCGTGACGTCGTAAACCCAGGAGAAGACGACAGCGCCGTTCGGGTCAGGTTCCAGGACCGCGGCCAGGGCCTCCGCGATGAGCGTGTCCTGGTCGGCGCTCACTTCGCGGTGTCCTTCGCGTCCAGCCGCTGGGACAGGCGGAGGCTGAACTCCCCAGCGCGCGTCTGGGCATCCAGAAGCTTCGCCAGGACCTCCAGGGCGTCCAGGTCGGGGTCCACCTGGGCGGACAGCTTGAGGGCCAGGCCCGTGACCAGGTTCCGGACCGCGTTGCGCTGGAGCGTGCTGGGTGAAGTGCTCCGCGGCGGCATGTCCGCGGGCGAGGGCGTGTCGTTCACGATGAAGTTCCTTCGTAGTCAGTGGAGTTGAGGGAGTCGGCAGGGTCCCCGTCAGGCACGCGGTCTGCGGTGCCGAGGAGGTCCAGGAGCCGATCGGCAGGGGCGGCCAGGCGGTCAGCGAGGCCGAGGAGCTGGCGCAGGGCAGGGGAGATCACAGCAAGAGGCCTCCAGGAGGACAGCGAGCAGGGACAGCCGTCAGGGCAGCGGGAAGGGCGGAGGCCTACAGCGGCGGAGTCAGCGGCAGGAGCGGTGACCAGGGGGTGGCACAGGTGGCACAGGCTCAGATGGTCGATTCCCCAGGGAAGCTCTCTATAGGGGAAACGGCCATATTTGCCTGTGCCACCCGTGCCACCCCTGCCGCCACTGGGCCAGGTCGCCGAACGCGTCCGCCGCTGTCTCCGGCCGGTAGTCGCTGACCCAGCGCAGGCCCGTGATCAGGCGTGCACGAGGAGGCTTCTGTCCGTCGATCTCCCACGCTGCGGTACGGACAGGGTTGCGGGGCCGGTCGGCCTTCCCGCTGCGGAACCAGGCGTGCTGTTCAGCGCGGGTCCAGAACGTGTCCGCGGTCCACTGCCGCTGTCCGTTGCTCCTGGCCCAGGTCGTAAACGCCTGGAAGACCTGCGCTGACGGGATGGCATGACCCTCCGCCGGCTCGCAGAACTCGTCCAGGAACTCCACAGCCTTGTTGCTGCCGTGTCGCCACTGGTCGGTGTCGGCGCGGACGCTGTCGGGCATGGGCGGGATGACCCTGCCTGCCTCATACCAGGCCATCGCTCCGGCGATCAGCCAGGCCAGGGCAGCTTCGTGCTGGCCGTCCCTGCCCTCGGTGATGCGTTCACGAAGGGTGGGGTCCTTCGGCCGCGCCGGGTCGTCACCCCTGAACGAGTAGGGGAACCTGACTTCAGCGACGCGTCGCCAGGTGCCCTCGTCCACAGCGTCGATGCGGACCTTGTAGTTCGTCGTAACGAACAGGCTGTGCGTCGCGGTCCAGGACACGGAGTCCTGCCCGATGTACCGGGCCGTCATGCCGTCCGTTCCCGCTGCCTTCTTCAGGCGGACAGCGTTCAGGTAGTCACCTTCAGGCAGCTCTTCGATGGACCCGAAGCGGGCACCCTTCATCGTCATCAGATCTGTCGGGTGATCGTTCTGGTTGCCCAGGAGGACCTTGTCAGGGATGGGTACCGCGTATCCGCCGCGCTCATCCTTGCCCAGCGCGCCGATGATGCCGTTCAGGATCGAAGACTTGCCGTTGCCGCCTCCCCCGAACATGAAGGGCACGATGTCGTCTGACGCTGCGTAGCCTGTAGCGGCCTGGCCGAAGCGGACCTGCATCCAACCAGACACGTCTTCGGGCAGCGCGGTCAGCGCAGCGTCCCAGTCCTTGTGCTGGGCCCCGGGGACGTAGTTCGCCCCGCTGATCTTCGTAAACATCAGCGCCGGGTCATGCGCGGTCAGTTCGCCGGTCCGGAGGTCCACGACACCGTTGGCCACGTTCAACAGGTCTCGGTGCGTGTCAAACACTCCGTAGTCGACGTGGAGGACTTCCCGGGCCCCTGAAGGAGCGTCTTAATGCGGTTGACCCAGAACAGGCCCCGGAGCATCTTCATGCGCTCGGCATGCTGTTTGGTGGCTTCAGCGCGGGCAGCCTTCGCCGCGTCGTCGTCAGTCATCTTGCTGGCCGCTGTCATGGCGGACTCCAGGCGACGGTTCGCTTCCGCCGTTTCGACGTTTACGAGGGTCGTCACGGCCTTCCGCATGGCCCCGTAGACCTGGGCCTCCTCGCAGTGCTTCCAGACCTTCCCGGTCCAGCCGGACCAGCGGGAGCGGCCCCAGGCGACGTAGCGGCCCTTCAGGTACTCCACGCCCAGGCGCGCAGCCAGGTCCGCTTCAGACAGCGACCCTTCGCGCCACAAGGGCCCTTCGTTGTCGTCCGCCGTGTCACGGGCCTCCAGGACGTCCGTGTAGGCACAGTCACAGAGGGGGTCCAGGTATGTCATGCCGCTGATGTCTTCGACCCACAGCGCGTCAGGCGTGAGGCAAACGGGGCAGGTCTCATACCGGCCCGTGCTGGCGGGAAGGGCGGAGAGATTCACTTGCGGCCCTCCTCGTTGCTGGCAGCGGCGGGGTCAACGATCTCGTAAACGCCCTGGTCGCCGGTCTTGCAGTGGCTGATACGGCCACCGAAGCGGGCCGGCGCGTCTCCGTCGCCTCCGCCGTGCGTGTGCAACTTCGTGCAGAACGGACAGCGGACGGTGAGGAGCCAGACTCCGTCCCAGGATCGGGCGGTGGTGGGCTTGACCTGCGGTGTGTCGTTCACGGGTGTTCTCCTGCACTTCGGATTGGGTGGGTGTCGCCTCCTCTCGCTGGGCATGGCGAACGCCCGGCTGACTGGTTGCCAGCCGGGTCGCTCTCACCCATCACCCGAAAGGAGACTGCGCGGAGTTGACCGGTCCGCGCCCCGGAGACAGAAAAAGGGCCCACCCGGAACCTGGTCGAAACCAGCGAGCGGACGGCCACGTCCTCGCTGATCCCGCCAGGCCCGGGTGGGCCCGTTGCGCGTACTTCTATACCGCCTCTGCGCTGGCGGTTGACTGCGTTAACGCGTTCGGAAGGGTTGGCCGTCCGACGAACGCGTCTTGTGAGGGGCGTGGGGCTTCCCCTGCCCTCGCTACTGACCGGGGAGGATGTCCCCCGCTGTGGCAAGGTGCCGTGTCGGCCCTCTACCTAGGTACAGGTGATGACCTCCCCCGCTGCGAGTAACCGCAGCTCAGACCGTTAACGGCTACTCCGCCGCGTCCCCCTCGTCGGCCCAGCGCCACAACAGCCGGTCCGGGTCGAAGCCGCGGCGGCCTCGCACGCCAGGCAGGAGGACAAGCTCCTCCAGGGCGTCAGCGAGGAGGGCCCGACGATCGTCGGTCATCGACTCCGCCCAGTGCTCCGCCATGCTCCGGCCGGTTGCGACCAGCTCCGTCCTGCGTTCAGGCTCCAACTCCGCCAGCTCTGCCCGCTGCGCCTGGAGCCGCTGAAGACGTGCGAACGTGTCCGCCGTTGCGTTCGTCGCCATGTCAGCGAGTGTCTCCCTGATCTCCGCGTCAACCGCTGCCAGGTCCTCCACGCCAGTGACGCGGACTGTCTCCCGATACATGGGCAGGCTGCCAACCGCAGCCAGGTAGCGAGCCTCCACGTGCCCCTCAATCGTCAACGCAGCCACTGTGACAGGCCGTTCGCAGCCTCCGCCGTTCCCCCGCGACGGACAGCGGTACACGACTTCGGCCCCTGATCGTGAACGCGGGGACCTCCTGGCAACCTGGAGGACGGAGCCGCAGGAGTGGCAGGACAAGAGGCCTGACAGGAGCCTGGCGGGCCTGCGGCCACCGCGCTGGGCCGTTCCCTCCTTTGGTGCCAGAACGGCCCTTAGAGAGGCAACCTGGGCCACGGTGAGGACAGCGGGATACGGAGCCAGGATGTCGCCCTCCTCGTCGCGGAGGGGACGGCCGTTAACGCTGATTCGCCCCAGGACAGCGTCACCAGTCAGGACCCCCACCAGGACGACCCTGGTCCACTCCTTGGCGCGTCGTGGCTTGACGCCTGCGTGGTTGAGCCGGCGTGCCACCAGGGTCGCGTTATCGCCCGCCAGGACCGCGTCAGCCGCTTCGCGGATGGCCGCTGCCTCCGCTGGCTCGATGTCCAGGACCTTGCCAGGGCCGTCAGGGTTGTCAACGGCCTTGTATCCGTGGGGAGTTGTCCCGCCAGGCCAGCGGCCAGCACGGCGCAGGCGGCGGGTTCGGGAGCGGTTGCGGTCCCGCATGCGTTCACGTTCGGCGCGTCCCACTTCAGCCTGGATTACGAACCTGAAGCGGAAGGCGTCCCCGTCGCGGCTATCTAAGCCTCAATCCACCGAGCAATAGCCAGTCCAGGGCTCGGACATGAAGACGCGGATGCCCTCTGAACTGGGATGATGGGACTTCCTACGGTTCCACATCCACAGAGCAAGAGAACACCCGCGAGATGCAATCTTCCCATGCCGCTGCGGCGGTGTCCGCCGCGTTCGATGACACGAATCTGGTCGCGTACGCCGGGCTGGTCCCGGTGATACGACTGGCCGAGCGGTGCGGGCTGGCCCGTCTGACGGCGGAGAAGGTGAAGCTTGGCGGGGCGAAGAACAGCGCGGGGGCCGCAGCCGACGCCAAGGTCAT
This sequence comes from Streptomyces sp. CA-106110, assembly GCF_050936285.1. Lineage (NCBI taxonomy): Bacteria > Bacillati > Actinomycetota > Actinomycetes > Kitasatosporales > Streptomycetaceae > Streptomyces > Streptomyces sp. CA-106110. The sequence goes on from NZ_JBNJNB010000001.1 coordinate 1,656,952, forward strand.
GAGCATCGTGGCCGGGATGGTCGCGGGCGCGGACAGCATCGACGACCTGGACGTCCTGCGGCACGGTGCAATGTCCCTCCTGTTCGACGGGATCCGTGCCCCGTCCACGCTGGGCACGTTCCTGCGTGCGTTCACCCACGGTCACGCGCTCCAACTCCACGCCGCGCACCGCCAGTTCCTGGCCGCACTGACCGCACACACCCCGCTGCTGCCCGGCGCGAGCGAGAAGGCATTCATCGATGTCGACTCCACCCACAAACGCGTCTACGGCCGGACCAAGCAAGGCGCGCAGTACGGCCGGTTCAAGGGAGTGCGCACCCTGCACCCCCTGCTCGCCACGATCTGCACCCCCAACTCGAGGCCGATGATCGCCACGGTGCGGATGCGGCGTGGCAAGGCAGCCGACTCCCGGGGCGCCCCGAAACTCGTCAGTGAGGCCCTGGCCACCGCCACGGAGGCCGGCTGCACCGGCCTGCGCGTCCTGCGCGCGGACTCTCAGTTCTACAACGCCGGCGTGATCGCCGCCTGCCGCCGGGCCAAAGCCCGCTTCTCGATCACCTGCGGCATGAACCCCTCCATCAAACGGGCCGTCCTGGCCGTCCCGGACAAGGCATGGCAGCAGATCACCTACCCCACCGCCGTGCCCGACCCCGACACCGGTGAGCTCATCTTCAATGCCCAGGTCGCCGAGATCCCCGCCTACACCGCGTTCACCGGCCGCAAGAAGGCCGAGCAGGTCACCGCCCGCCTCATCGTGCGCCGGGTCCGCGACCTGGCCAAACCCGCCACCGTCGGCGAGCAGGGCGAACTGTTCCCCGTCTGGCGCTACCACCCGTTCTTCACCGACAACCCCGCCCCCACCCTCCAGGCCGAGCGGGAACACCGCCACCACGCCGTCGTCGAGCAGGTCATCGCCGACAGCAAAGCCTCCGCCCTGGCCCACCTGCCCTCGGGACACTTCCACGCCAACGCCGCCTGGCTGACCCTGTGGGCCATGGCCTACAACCTGCTGCGGGCCGCAGGCGCCCTGGCCTCCACCTTCCACGCCAAAGCCACCACCGCCACCCTGCGCGCCCACCTCGTCCGTGTCCCCGCCCGGATCGCCCGCTCCGCCCGGCGCTTGACCCTGCACCTGCCGAGACAATGGCCCTGGCAGGACCCCTGGACGCAGTTGTTCGCCACCCTCCACGCACCACCCGAAGCAGCCCGACGTTCCTGACCACTTCGCCCGCCAGGGCCCGACCGGAGCCGAAATCGTGGAAAAGCTGGGCAGACCAGCGGACACCTCCTGCCCATACCCGGGCCCCAACCTCAGAAGATCACTTCATGAGCCGACCGGTGGATCGAGGCTAAGCGGATGACCTGAAGTTCTGCGCGGAATCTGGAGCGGCAGCGGCGGCCTGGCGCGATGGCCTCGATGACGAGAAGACCTCGCCGGGTGTTGTATCGAGGTTGACCAAACTACGACAAAACCGGCGAGGTCAAGGCCAGTATGCGTCCGGCATCCGTGTTCGCCAACCGCCCCGGTCCGGCGTACCAGCACCTGTATCACCTGCTGCATCACCGGTGGCGAGAGGCCTCCCGCGCGGTGATCGTGCTGCTGTCCGCGGCCGGCATGACCGCAGGAGAGATCGGCGAGCTGCTCGGCTACCACCCGGCCACGGTGCGCCGCTGGATCCATCGCTACAACACCGCCGGCCTGGCGGGCCTGGCCGATCGCCCCCGCGCGGGGCGGCCCCGGCTCGGCGGGCCGAGGCTGGGCGAGCGCATCCGCCGCCTGCTGACCCGCCCCGGGCCGTGGACCATCCGCCGGATCTGGCGCCGCCTGGGCCGGCCGAAGATGAGCCTGCGCACCGTGTACCGGCACACTCGCGAACAGGCGGCCTGGCGGCGGCCCCGCCTGGTGGCCAGGGGTGACCCCGAGCGCAGGCGCACCCTCGCCGCCCTGCGCCGCCAACTCGCCGCCCTGCCCCACGGGTCGGTGGTCTGGGCCGAGGACGAGACCCACCTGCACCTACTGCCGCACGTGCGGGCGAGCTGGATCCTGCGCGGGACGCGGCAGCAGGTGGCCACCCCAGGCAAGAACCGGCAGGCCACCGTCTTCGGGGCCCTGGAAGTGGCCACCGGCGCCTGGGTCTACACCCTGGGCCGCCGCAATGCCGCCGCCTTCGTCGCCTTCCTCCAGCTACTGCTGGCCGCCTACCCCGCCGCCCCGGTCGTCGCGGTGGTCTGCGACAACGACAGCATTCATCACGCGAAGGCGGTGACCGCCTACCTGGCCGACCAGCCCCGCCTGCGCCTGCTGTTCGGCGCCCGCTACAGCCCGCACGACAACCCGGTCGAGCGCATCTGGGCCGCGCTGAAGGCCCACATTGCCAACACCGTCGTCACCTGGCCGGGCCGCCTGCGCCAGGTCCACGCCTTCTTCCGGCAGCGCTCACCCACCCAGATGCTGACCACCGCCGCACCCTGGGCCTCGCCCTGGCTGCCGAAGAGTTACGCGCAGAACTTCAGGCAAGCCGCTTAGGCCCTTCGCGTCCAGGAGCCTGATCGGACGGTGGGCCGGCCTACCGGAGGCAGGGTCCTTGCCCTCTACGACGTCCAGGAGCGATGCAGCGACGTTCAGGCCCTCTCGGGTAAGTCTGTCCGTGTAGTAGGTGGCCAGGACGTCACAGCGGCCGGAGCGGGCATCGTCAAGCCAGGAAAGGAACTCCGGCCGGTCCCGGAAGCCACCAGACAGTCCGTCGTCCACGTGGAGGGCGACTTCGTCCAGGCCTTCGCGCTGGAGGACCGCACGGACGTCGGTCAGCATGCCGTCAAGGGACACGTTCGTGTCGTCTGCGGCTTTCGACAATCTGATGTACAGGGACGCGCGTCCGCGGCGGGCCATGGCTGTGTCCTCCCCTGGGTTGCTCGGAGAGGGCAGCGTAGCCGAGACGTGCGGCTGGTTACAGAACCGACCCGTCGGGGGTCTGGTGGATATCGAGCATGAAACCGCGCACCCCGTCGGCGAGTTGCTGGTTGATGCCGCGCGTCTGGTTGGGCACCAGGTTCACGAAGGGCGGGGCGAAGCCGCCGTCGACCCCATTGGCGTAGGCGTTGTGCGCGGTGAGGAACGTGACCTGGTCCAGGGTGCGCTGATCCGCGGGCGGCATCGGGCTGGTCGGTGAGGTGACCGGGGTGAGGTACCAGGCGGCGAGGCTCCCCGAGGAGCCGATCGCCAACTGGGAGGGGTAGTTGGCGCCGGAGGCCTTGGCGGCCAAGGTCAGGAAGCGATCCGTTCCCGGGACTTTGAGTGCGTACTGGTCGCTGCCGCCGGCCGTGACGTCCCAAGCGGCGTCCGCGCTCGTGCACGAGACGGTGCGCGCCTGGTCGCCCGATCGGCCCAGGCAGCTGCCCGCGGTGTCGGCGCTTTCCGGCAGGTAGAAGGATCCGCTCGTTCTCAGGTTCCACTGCTGGCGATCCTCGTTGCCCTTGGGGTTGTGTTGCTCGACGGCTCCCCCGTTGTCGGCCGCGTTGAGTCCGGTGACGGCGCTCTGGACGTAGTAGGCACCACTGGACGTAGTAGGCACCATCGGAGGGAATCGCGGCGGCCGCGTGGGAGGGCGGAGCCACGACCGCGGCGACGAGCGCGGTGGTCACGGCGAGCAGGGCGTGGGGGGTTCGCATGAGGTGGCCCTTCGTGGTCGGCGACAGGCAGGTGCATGACATCAGGAGCGATGGTCGGGAGTCGGCAGGCAAGGTTGCCGCTCGGTGAAACTCCGACGAGCTCGCTCACGGCCGCCCCCGGGCAAGGACACGCGGAGCAGGACCTGACACGCACGCGCCGGTGGGGGGCGGCCGCGGTGGGGGGTTGCGGAGGCACACTCAACCGTCCTGGTCTTTACCAGTCAAGAGTGTCAATCGGTCAACCAGCCTGGACTGTCGCTGAGTTGACCCCTTTCGTGGGCACGGCACGCGGCCGACTGCCGCACCGGACCTGGCCGACGAACGGCCAAACCGGACCCGGACGCGGTCGACCCCGCGCCGGACCTGGCCGCGGCCGACGAACGGCCAAACCGCACCTGGACGCGGCCGACCCCCGCGCCGAACCAGACCGAAACGGCCGGGCCAACAGAGGTCGGAAAGACCTACCACTCGCCCCCGTGCCGTCAACCCCCACTGCCCTCCGCCGACTCCCGTCGCCGCTGCTCCAGGAAGGCCCGCTCCGCCGGGCTGTCCGTACGTGCGGCGGCCGCCTCGTAGGCCTGCACCGCCTCGGCGTCGCGGCCCAGGCGACGCAGCAGATCGGCGCGGACCGCATGGAACACGTAGTAGCCGTCGAGGTCCAGCGCGTCGACCAGTTCGAGGGCCTCTCCCGCGCCCCGGACCTCGGCCACGGCGACCGCACGGTTCAGGGCGACGACCGGGCTCGGGGTGAGCGCCGTCAACTGCTCGTACAGCCGCAGGATCTGGCCCCAGTCGGTGGCGCCGGCCGTCGGCGCGTCGCTGTGCACGGCGTTGATCGCGGCCTGGATCTGGTACGGACCCGGACGGCCGCGGCGCAGGCAGCGACGGACGAGTCCCTGCCCCTCGTCGATCAGGGCGCGATCCCAGCGGGTGCGGTCCTGCTCGTGCAGCGGCACGAGTTCACCGCCGTCCCCCGTCCGGGCCGGCCGGCGCGCCTCGATGAGCAGCATCAGCGCGAGCAGGCCGGTGACCTCGGGTTCGTCGGGCATGAGGTCGTACAGGAGCCGGCCGAGGCGTACGGCTTCGGCGCACAGGTCGTGGGAGCCGGTGTAGCCCTCGTTGAAGATCAGGTACACCACGGCCAGCACACCGCCGAGCCGGTCGGGCAGGTCGGCGTCCCGGGGCACCCGGTACGGAATGCCCGCGTCGCGGATCTTGGCCTTGGCGCGGACCAGCCGCTGGGCCAGCGTGGGCTCCGGCACCAGGAAGGCACGGGCGATCTGTGCCGTGGAGAGTCCGCCGAGCAGCCGGAGCGTGAGCGCCACCCGCGCCTGGGGCGCCAGCGCGGGGTGGCAGCAGGTGAAGATCAGCCGGAGCCGGTCGTCTCGCACGGGTCCCTCCTCGGCCGGTGCGTCGGGGGCGTACAGCCGGGCTGCCTCGGCGTGGCGGGCCTCCCGGGAGGACTCGCGGCGCAGCCGGTCGACGGCGCGGTTGCGAGCGGTGGTGATGATCCAGCCCGCCGGGCTGGGCGGCACGCCGGACTCGGGCCACCTCTTGAGGGCCGTGGCGAAGGCGTCCTGCACCGCTTCCTCGGCGGCGTCGATGTCGCCGAGGAAGCGGACGAGGACGGAGACCGCGCGTCCGTACTCGGCCCGGAAGACCGACTCGACGTCACTGGCGCCGGGCATCAGTCCTCGGCCGGATGCATGAACGGCCGCACTTCGATGGGGAGGGTGGTGGCCCGGGTCGCCCTGCGGCCCCACTCCAGGGCCGCGTCCAGATCGGGGGCCTTGATCAGGCAGAGGCCGCCGAGGTACTCCTTGCCCTCGGCGTAGGGCCCGTCGGTGATCAGTACGTCGCCGCCCTTCGGACGCAGGACGGTGGCCGTCTCCGGGCCGTGCAGTCCGCCGGCGAAGACCCAGGCCCCGGCCTCTCGCAGCTCTTCGTGGAAGGTCTCGACGTTGTGCATGATCTGCGCGAGCGCCTCGGCCGAGGGCGGCTCGCCCTCGCTCGGCTGGATCACGCTGAGCAGGTAGTACTTCATGGCGTCCTCCTTGGCGCCCGGGGTGTTCTCTCACCTCCTACACGAACGACGCGTCCCCGGATCGACACCTCACCCGACGACATCGGGAGAATCTTCTTCATGACCACCACGGCACACCCGCTCATCGCCCGCGCCCGGCAGCTCGCCGCGGAACTGCTGGCGCCGAACGCCGAAGGCGTCGACCAGGAGGGCGTGCCCCCGAGCCATGTCGAGGAGATCAAGCGCTCGGGGCTGCTCGGGCTGAACGCCCCGAAGGAGTACGGCGGCGCGGACGCTTCCGCCCCGGTCGCCCGCCGGGTGGCGGAGATCCTGGCCGGGGCCTGCTGTTCCACATGGTTCGTGCAGACGCAGCACCACACTCCGGTGACGACCCTGGCGAAGAGCAAAGGGGCCGTGCGGGAAAGGCTGTTGGGACCGCTGGCGCGCGGTGAGCTGATGTCCGGGGTGGCGTACGCCCATCTGCGCTCCTACCCGCGGACACCGGTACGGGTCGTACGGGACCGTAAGGGCTGGCGGTTCGACGGGAGCGTGCCCTGGTACACGGGGTGGGGTCTGAACGATGTGATGCTGCTCGCCGGCTGGACCGACACCGGCGAGGCGCTCTTCGCGTTCACCGAGGCGCGCGAACAGCGGGGACTGCGCGCTTCGGGGCCGATGCGGCTCGCCGCGCTCACCGCTGCGCGCACGGTGTCGCTCGAGCTGGACGGGCTGTGGCTGCCGGACGAGGCGACGGTCCTGCGGATACCGCACGAAGGGTGGCTCGCCGCCGACCGCGCCAGGACCATGAACGCCTCGCCCGCGGCGTTCGGCATCGCCGAGGCGGCGCTGGGCCTGCTGGACGAGGACATCGCCGGACCTCTGCGGGGCCGCCTCGACGAGGTACGGTGCCGCGCTTACACGCTGGCCGACCGTTCCGCCCCGGATGAGCATGCCGAGGAGCGGCTGGCCCTCAGGATCCAGGCGTTCGAGGTGATGCAGGAGACCACTACTGCGGCGGTGGTGGCCGGCGGCGGACGTGCGCTGACCCTCACGAACAAGGCCCAGCGACTGGCCCGCGAGGGGATGTTCCTCCTGGTACAGGGGCAGACAGCGGAGTCCCGCCGGGCCCATCTCGGCGCCCTGGCCGGTAACGCCCGTTGAGCGCCCTACCGTCGGCCGGCCCCGGAGAACGCGCGAAACAGGGCGTGGCGGCGCTGCCTCGGCAGGGGCTGGATGCCGCCCCGCACGGTCCGCTGTCCGGAACCGCCGGCCGCCCCGCACCGACCGCAAACCCCGAACCGGCCGCCAGCCCGTTCCGGCCGCCGCCCCGAACCGGCCGCCATCCCGTTCCGGCCACTGTCCCGAACCAGCCGCCGGCCCGTTCCGGCCCCCGCCGGACCGCGGACGCCAGGCCGCCGACACCGGGCAGCCCCGAAGGCGTCCGCCCCTAGCTCGCGAACGTCACCTGGGAGGAGGCGGCGTCCGGCTTGTCGGACGGATGCCGCCACAGCCCCTGCGCGGCCAGCAGAGGCAGCACGCCCTCCCCGAACCAGTACGCCTCCTCCAGGTGCGGATACCCGGACAGTACGAACTCCTCGATGCCGACGGCTGCGTACTCCTTGATCCGTGTCGCGACCTCCTCGTGGCTGCCGACCAGCGCCGTGCCCGCCCCGCCGCGCACAAGGCCGATCCCGGCCCACACGTTGGGGTGGATCTCCAGTCCGTTCCGGCCGCTGCCGTGCAGCGCGAGCATGCGCTGCTGGCCTTCGGACTCGCTCCGGGCCAGGCCGGCCTGCACCGACTCGACGGTCTCGGGGTCGAAGCCGGCGAGGAGTCGGTTCGCCTCGGCCCAGGCCTGTTCGGAGGTGTCGCGGGTGATGACGTGCAGCCGGATGCCGAAGCGCAGGGCGCGACCCTGGCGGGTGGCGAGCCCTTTGATCCAGGCGATCTTCTCGGCGACCTGCGCGGGCGGCTCGCCCCAGGTGAGGTACACGTCGGCGTGCCGGGCCGCGATCTCCCCCGCGACCGGCGAGGAACCGCCGAAGTACACCTCGGGGACCGGGTCGGGCACCCGGGCCAGCTTCGCATCCTCGACGCGCAGGTGCTCGCCGTCCAGGTCGACGGTCTTGCCGTCCCACAACTCCCTGACGATGCCGAGGAATTCGCCGGTACGGCGGTAACGGGCGTCCTTGTCCAGGAAGTCGCCGTACGCCCGCTGCTCATGGCTCTCGCCACCCGTGACGACGTTCAGCAGCAGCCGTCCGCCGGTCTGCCGCTGATAGGTGGAGGCCATCTGCGCGGCGAGGGTGGGCGAGACGGAGCCGGGCCGGAAGGCGACGAGGAACTTCAGGCGTTCCGTGTGCTGGCTGACCATCGCGGTGGTCAGCCACGCGTCCTCGCACCAGGCACCGGTCGGGGTGAGGGCGCCGACGAAGCCGAGATCCTCGGCGGCGCGGGCGATCTGGCTCAGATAGCCGACCGTGGGCGGCCGGTCCCGTCCGGAGGCCGTCACCGGAGTGCCGTGACCGCCACCGACGACATCGCGGCTGTCGCCGTTGGTGGGAAGGAACCAGTGGAAGGTGAGGGACACGTCAGGTCTCCGATCTCGAACGTCCGTCAGAGCGGGCCGGGGCGCGGCTTCGTCCGTTCAGCACGTACCGGCGGTCGGGCTGGAACTCGCGGCGGGGCGGGCGTGGAATGTGTGGGTGCGGGCGTCGCGCCGGTGGTGTGCAGGTTGAGAGAGTCACATGGGCGGTCCGGGCAGTCGTGGGGCTCAGCCGGCCGCCGCGAGGAGGGGGGTGCGGCCGAGGGCCGCCGAGAACTGGTCGACGACCTGGGTCAATGCTTCGGTGGCGGCCGCCGCCACGGTGAGCGAGCCGTCCTCGTGCACCGTGATGTCCTTGTCGAGGGTGAACCAGCCCTGCACTATGTGGCCCGCGCCCATGGAGTTGAGGACGGGACGCAGCGCGTAGTCGATGGCCAGGACGTGCGCGGTGGTGCCGCCGGTGGCCAGCGGCAGCACGGTCTTTCCAGCGAGTGCGTACTGCGGGAGGAGGTCGAGCAGCGCCTTGAGGACCCCGGAGTAGGACGCCTTGTAGACGGGGGTGCCGACGACGATGCCGTCGGCACGTGCGAACAGCTCGGTCGCCTCGACGATCGCCGGGTGGCGGAAGTCCGCGCCGAGGAGGGCCTCCGCCGGCAGGGTGCGCACGTCGAGCGGGATGACCTGGTGGCCCTGGGCGATCAGCCGCTGGTCCAGATGGCGCAGCAGACGGGCGGTGCGGGAGGAGGCGGAGGGACTGCCGGAGACGGACAGAACGATGGCCATGAGTCCTCTTTCGGGACGGAGCGGGCCTTCGCAAAAGGCCCCGTGGGACGAGCGGTCGGGCGGGCACGGGGAGAGACTCGGGCCCGGACCCCATCCCCGGCAGCCAGAACTCCGGATCCCCGGCGAGGGGCGGCACGCGTTTGCCGAAGTCCTCGATCTCCTAGTGGAAATGCAGGAAGTCGAGGCCGAATTGAAGCGTGTCCCCATTGCCTTGAAGCCGTGTCACTGAATTCCGGAGTGGAATGGGCGCATCACCTGCCCCATGGCAGAGGCGCCACAGGAATACGTCCGGGAGCGACCAGCGGACGTGTGAGGCGGAAAGCGAGCGGCGGACCGGAGGGGATCAGGCCGCGGTGCGACAGGAGGCGCTGGAGACGCGCGCGAGGTCGACGTGGCGTCGCCGCGTGAGGTCCAGTCGCTTCTTCATGCCGTCGATCGTGGCAGCCGCCCGCGCGAGCAGTCAAGAAAAACGGCTCTCCTGTCGCTTCTCGTCTTTCGCAGTTTGCTTGGTCGGTAGTGGCGACTGGGGCGGCGATCGGTTCTCTTGCGGCGGGTGTCGCCGTCGGCCGGGACGCGAGGAAGCATCGGCGGTAGAAGAAGTTCCGCTCCCGGAGAGGAGTGACCCGTCGATGCTTCCGTTTCCGACTGTACCGCCGTCCCTGGACTGGCTGCTGGGCGTCTTGCGGCCCTGTTTCCGGGCGCCGACTTACCGAGTGTTCACCGCACTGGTCGTGGGGATGATCGCGCAGACCGGCCGCCACACCGTGTGCGGCATGCTGCTGGGCGCCGGTCTGGGCGGGGTGTGGCACCACGCCCGCGCCCACCGCTTCTTCTCCACCGCCCGCTGGTCGGCCGACCGGGTCGGCCTGGCCCTGGCCCGCCTGATCGCTGACCTGCTCCTGCCGTCGGATGCGGCACTGGAGGTGGCGGTGGACGAGACCTTCTTCCGCCGCCGCGGCAAGAAGGTCTTCGGCGTGCTGTGGGGATACGACGGCTCGGTCAACGCCCCCAAGCCCCTTCAGGTCGGCTGGGGCCACTGCTGGGTGATCGCCGGCCTGGTGGTGCACCTGCCCGGCTGCCCGCGCCCAATCTGCCTGCCGGTGCTCTTGCGCCTGTGGGCCGGCAAGGGCACCGTCACCCGGGTCCAGCTCGCCCGCACCCTGGTGGAACTGCTCGCCCGTGCCTTCCCCGACCGCACCCTGCACGTCGTCGCCGACGGCGCCTACGCCACGCACGTGCTGCGCGGACTGCCCGACCGGATCACCTTCACCACCCGGGCCGCCCACCGGTCGGTCTTCTACGGTCTGCCGCCCGCGCCGACCGGCAGGCGCGGACGCCCCCGGCTCAAGGGCGACCGGCTGGGCACCAGCGCCGACCTCGCCGCCCGCACCCGCTTCCGCCCCTGCCGCACCACCTGCTACGGGCACGCCGTCACAGTGCGGGTGGCCGAGACCGTCTGCCTGTGGTACGGCGTCTTCGGGCCCCGCCCCGTGCGGGTGCTGACCGTGCGTAACCCTGCCGTGCGGGGCAAGGAGCTGACCGTGGTCACCACCGACCTGGCCTCATCAGTTGCGGCCCTGGTCTCCCGCTACGCCAGGCGCTGGTCCATCGAGGTCGCCGTCTTTGACGCCAAGCAGGTCGTCGGCGCCGGGCAGGCCCGCAACCGCACCCGGGCCGCGGTCGAACGCACCGTGCCATTCGCCATGATTTGCACCAGCCTGATCCCGTTGTGGTACAGCCAGTTCGGCGACCCGGCCGCGGACGTGGCCGCCTACCGCAGCACCGCACCCTGGTACACCACCAAGCGGGAACCCTCCTTCGAGGACATGGCCCTCGCACTGCGACGCACCGTCATCGCCGCCCGATTTAACCCCCTGCGGGCCCAACCCCCAACAGCCGCCGAAATCCTGGAAGTCCAGCGGGCATGGGCCTCCGCTGCCGCCTGAACTGCGAAAGACGAGTCGCTTCCGTGGGTGGGTTCATGCGGTGTGACGGCCTGGTAGGTGGGGGCGGTGGCCGCCGAGGCTGAGCATGGCGAGCGCGATGAGAGCGTCGGGGTCCTTGAAGCCGAAGGCGATGCGGGTGATCAGTCGGATCTTGGTGTTCATGCTCTCGACCAGGCCGTTGCTCAAGCCGTGTTCGGCGGCGGCGGTGATGGCGTCCCAGTGCTTGACGATGGACCGTTGCAGCTTGACGAAGGGCTCCAGGCGGGAGCGGCGAGCCCATGACACCCAGTCCCGCAGCGTCTCGGGTGTGTCGGGGCCGGCCTTCAGCGCGAGGCGTAGTCCTTCCTTGAGTAGGTAGGCGCGGTGAAGAACGGGATGGGCCTTGGCGATGAACTCCAGTTGCGCACGTTGGTGTTCGGTCAGGCCGGTGGGGTTCTTCCACAGCGCCCAACGGGCCTTCTTCAGCGCCTTGGACCCTGCGGTGACCCGGCCCTTGCCGCCGCGCTCGGCGTTCCACACCGCCCGGCGGACTTCGTCCAGAGCGTCGGTGGCCCACTGCACCACGTGAAAGGGGTCCATCACGCGGACGGCGTTGGGGCAGCGCTCGGCCACCACGGTGGCGATCCATTCGGCGGCGTCCGCGCTGACATGCGTGATCTTCTTCGAGCGCTCCTCGCCGAGGAGGTCGAAGAAGGACCGCAGTGTCTCCTTGTCCCGGCCGGCCGCCGCCCACACCAGACGGCTGCTGTCGTGGTCGACCACCACCGTCAGGTACTTGTGGTGGCGCTTGTACGAGATCTCGTCGATGCCGATCCGGCGCAGTCCGGCGAGCAGGTCCACACGCGCTTCGACGTCCGCCCACACTCGGGCGCAGATGTTGCCCACTGTGCGCCAGCCGATCCGCATCAGCTGGGTGACCGTGGTCTTCGCGCAGTGCGTGGCCAGCCAGGCCACGGTGTCGTCGAAGGCCAGGCTGTGTCCGGCACCGTGACGGGCCCAGGGCACATGGGCGACGACCACGCCGTGCTCGGGGCAGGACACACGCGGCGCGTCGGCCTCGATGAACACGCGGACCGCGCCCAAGTCCAGGGCCCGCCAGCGACGGCGGCCCTCACCGCTGTCGAACCTGGCACACCGGCGTTTGCAGACCCCGCAGCGTTGCCGCCGCCGCTTCGCCGGGTGGGCGTGGGCCACGATCACCACATCCTCGGCGCCCGCCTCCGCACTGTCATCCTCCTCGGCCTCGACCAAGTCGATCACCGTGTGTTCGACTCCGAGCAGCCGAGTCCATATGCTTGTAGATCGCACGCCGTATCCAGATTCTTCCGTTTCGTACTTTCAGCAGTCGAAACGTACCTGTGGTACGGCGTGTTGCGTTCATCGCCCCTGGTCAGCGACCCACGGAAGCGACAGGAGAGCCAGAAAAACCCGGCCGGTCTCGTATCGCGGACCCGTGAATTTCACGAAGGTCCGACAGGGAAACCCTTGAACTCCCCCTGCGCGGGCCCGCATTGTGCGGCGGCGCGGATGGAAGAACCGGAATTCGTCGCCGCGGTCACCGGGCTCGGCCCGTTGCGCCGCGCGGCCGGGCGACCAGGCGGCCAGGCGGCCGGGGAACTGCGCCTGCCACAGCCCGCGTTGAGCGTGATCCGGGGGTCACGAGGGACCCTCACAAGATGTTGGTGCGCACGGCGCGGGAGCCGGGCGTGGCGCGCACCCGCCGCGAACCGCCGACGGGCACAGCGGCGCCCTGTCCCGTACGACCGCCCGGTCAGTCGTCCTCGCCTGCCGGGATCACCACGAGGAACGCGTCCGACTTCAGGTCCATGACGACCTTCGCCGGCTCACCCTCGGCACGGCGCTTGGCCGCGTACTCCTCCGCCGGCCACGCCCCGCGCGGAGCTCCCGCAGAAAACCGCTCCAACACCTTCGCGCCCATAGCGGCAGACACCTCCGTCGTCGACTGTCGACTCGAACCGACACTTCTCCTGGGACCCGCCTGCCCCGACTCGACGCGGACATGCCGGGTCCAGTCAAAATCGGCCGGGCTCGCCCACGTCCCGAGCGGCGGCGGAACCGTCCCGCGCGCCCGTCACGAAACCACCGACCCACGGCCAGGTGACCATGGAAGCCCCCGTCGGCGCATCCGAAGAGGGCCCAGAAGTGGAAGTGATCGCTGAGGAGACGATGACACGGAGGAACGAGAGCTGATGAACGGCGACGACGCCACACCGGGACTGCGCTGCCTGGTCACGGGCGCCACGGGGTACATCGGCGGCCGGCTCGTCCCCGAGCTGCTCGCCGCGGGCCACCGGGTGCGCTGTCTGGCCCGCTCCCCGGAGAAGCTGCGGGACCATCCATGGGCGTGCGAGGTCGAGACGGCGACCGGGGACGTCACCCGGGCCGACTCGGTCGCCGACGCCATGCGCGGCATCGACGTGGCGTACTACCTGGTGCACGCCCTGGGCAGCGGCCGCGGCTTCGAGGAGACCGACCGCGAGGCCGCGCGGACCTTCGGGCAGCAGGCCCGCGCCGCCGGCGTACGGCGCATCGTCTATCTCGGCGGCCTCACCCCGGCGGGTGTGCCGGACCGGGAGCTGTCCCCGCATCTGCGCTCGCGCACGGAGGTCGGCCGCATCCTGCTGGACTCGGGTGTGCCGACGACCGTGCTCCGGGCCGCCGTCATCCTCGGGTCCGGATCGGCCTCGTTCGAGATGCTGCGCTATCTGACCGAACGCCTGCCCGTGATGGTCACCCCGAGCTGGGTGCACACCCGCATCCAGCCCATCGCGGTGCGGGACGTGCTGCGCGTCCTCGTCGGCAGCGCGCGTATGCCGGACGACGTCAACCGCTCCTTCGACATCGGCGGTCCCGAGGTGCTGACGTACCGGGAGATGATGGTCAGGTACGCGGCGGTCGCGGGCCTTCCGCCTCGGGTCATCGTCCCCGTCCCGGTCCTGACCCCTCGCCTGTCCAGTCTCTGGGTCGGTCTGGTGACCCCCGTGCCCGCGTCCATCGCCCGGCCGCTCACCGAGTCGCTGCGCCACGAGGTCGTCTGCCGCGAGAACGACATCACGCGGTACGTGCCCGAACCCCCCGGCCACCCGATCGGGTTCGACGAAGCGGTCGGTCTCGCCCTGCAGCGGGTCCGGGACGCCCAGGTCACCACCCGCTGGTCGTCCGCCTCGCCGCCCGGGGCCCCCAGCGATCCGCTGCCCACCGACCCCCAGTGGGCGGGCGGCAGCCTCTACACGGACCGGCGCGAGCTGGGGGTCGACGCCTCGCCCGAGGCGCTGTGGCGCGTCATCGAGGGCATCGGCGGCGACAACGGGTGGTACTCGTTTCCCCTCGCCTGGGCGGCGCGCGGATGGCTCGACCGGCTGGCCGGCGGGGTCGGCCTGCGCCGTGGACGACGCGACGCCCAGCGACTGCGGGTCGGCGACTCGCTGGACTTCTGGCGGGTCGAGGAGATCGAACCGGGGCGGCTGCTGCGGCTGCGCGCCGAGATGCGGCTGCCGGGACTCGCCTGGCTGGAGATGTGCACCGGCCGGGACGACTGCGGGCGCACCCGCTACCGCCAGCGCGCACTGTTCCATCCGCACGGGCTGCTCGGTCACGCCTACTGGTGGGGGGTCTCCCCCTTCCATGCCGTCGTGTTCGGTGGCATGGCACGCAACATCGCCAAGGCCGCGGCGAGGGCCCCGCTCACCAGGGAGGCGGAACACCCGCCTGCCTGCTGACCCCGCATCCGCCCGGCCTGTTCGGCGCGAAGCAGCTCACGGCCCACCCGCCCGGCGTCCCGGAGTCCGTCCCATGAACGTATCGGTCGTCCTGTTCACCGCAGACCTGCGTCTGCACGACCACCCGCCGCTGCGCGCCGCCCTCGAGGGCCGCCGCCAGGTGGTGCCTCTGTTCGTCCGCGACGCGGCCGTCGATGCGGCGGGATTCACCGCCCCGAACCGGCTGGCGTTCCTCGCCGACTGCCTGGGGGACCTCGACGCCGGTCTGCGCGCGCGGGGCGGCCGTCTCGTCGTCCGGTCCGGGGGCGTCGTGGAGGAGGTGTGCCGGGTGGCCGCCGAGGCGGACGCCGACGAGGTGCACATGGCGGCCGATGTCAGCGCCTATGCGCACCGGCGCGAGACGCGATTGCGGCAGGCACTGGAGGCCGAGGGACGCCGGCTGCATGTGCACGAGGCCGTGACGACGGCCGTTCCGCCCGGAGGGGTGACGCCAGCCTCCTCCGACCACTTCGCCGTCTTCACACCGTACTTCCGTCAGTGGTCGGCGCAGCGGCTGCGCGACGCTCTCGGCGCACCGCGCACCGTGCGGGTGCCGGACACCGTCGCGTCCGGGGAACTCCCCACGCGCCGAGGACTCCCGGACCTCTCGGAAGGGCTGGCGTCCGGCGGCGAGACCGAGGGCAGGAAGCGTCTCGCGGCCTGGTTGCGCGCCGGTGTCGCCGACTACGCGGACCGCCATGACGACCTGGCGGGCGACGCCACCTCCCGCCTCTCGCCCCATCTGCACTTCGGCACCCTTTCCCCCGTGGAGGTCGTCCACCGGGCACGGCGGGCGGGCGGACCGGGTGCCGATGCCTTCGTACGGCAGCTCGCGTGGCGGGACTTCCATCGTCAGGTCCTGGCGGTCCGGCCCGACGCCGCCACCTCCGACTACCGCACCCACCACGACCGCTGGCGTTCCGAGCGCACGGCGCGGGAGGACATCGAGGCGTGGGTCGAGGGCCGTACGGGCTATCCGGTGGTCGACGCGGCGATGCGCCAGCTGCGGCACGAGGGCTGGATGCACAACCGCGCCCGGCTGCTCACCGCCAGCTTCCTTGCGAAGACCCTGTACGTGGACTGGCGGGTGGGCGCCGAGCACTTCCTCCGGCTGCTGGTCGACGGCGACCTCGCCAACAACCAGCTCAATTGGCAGTGGATGGCCGGAACCGGCACCGACACCAGACCGAACCGGGTGCTCAACCCCGTCGCGCAGGGCAAGCGTCACGACCCCGACGGCGCGTACGTACGCCGCTGGGTACCGGAACTCGCGGGGCTTGCGGCGCCCGCGGTGCACGAGCCGTGGAAGCTGCGCGGCACGCAGCGCGCCGAGTACGACGCGTACCCGGACCCGATCGTGGACCTCTCCGAAGGTCTCGCCCGCTTCCGGCAGGCGCGCGGACGGGACTCGGACTGAGGAGCCGCCTCGCCACTACGGCCGCACCGGCTCGGAGCTCGGTTCGTGTCTGGGCGCCGGCGGACCCGAGCGGGACCCACTCAGCCGGCGTGCGATCCCTGCATGGCACGCAGTACGGGTAGTGCGCACAGTACTGGCGCCGGACCGGCTGCCCGACAAGGAAGAGCTGCGCGCTGACGCACGTCCTGACGTCACGGCGACGGCCCGGAGACGACGCGGGCGGGCTCACCGGTCCCGCTCAGCTCACGGCCGGCTCGGTCCCGTACCCGGCGGCCAGTGTGGCCAGCGCGTCGCGCAGACCGGCCGGCCGGAGCAGCCCATGCGTCGCGCGTCCCGCCCAGCCGGGTCCGCCCAGCATGACCACCGGCTGCCGGCGCGCCCCCCGCACACCCCACTCCGTGGCGGCCACATGCCGGGCCAGCGGCACGCTCGCCGTCGATCGCGCCTGCGCCCACAGCACCACGACCGCGGGGCCGAGCCGCCGTACCGCCGCGGTGAGCGCCTCGGCCGGCACCGCCCCACCGAACATGCGGGTGGTCAGGCGCAGTTCGCTCAGCCCCGCGTTGAGCGCCTCCAGCGCGAGGGTGTGCTCCTCACCGGGAACGCAGGCCAGCACCACCGGCCCCGCGCCGGCGGCGTCGCCCGGCGCGGCCGGCCGGGTGCGGCGCCTGAGCGTGGTGGAGACGTGCCACGACAACAGGTGCTCGACCTCGACGTAACGGTCCCCGGAGGACGCCCACTTGCGTCCGACGGCGTGCAGGGTCGGCACCATGACCTCCTCCCAGGCGACGGTGAGGCCGTGTTGCTCGACGGCCGAGGCGAGTTGCTCCTCGACGGCCGCCGCGTCCAGCCGTACCGCGGCCCGGGCGAGGCCGCGGCACTCCTGACGCACGTCCCCGAGGGGCAGGGTGCCCGCCGCCCGCGACCGGGTTTCCGGCTCGGGTGGCGGCACCGGCGCGGTGGGCGGTGCGGAGCCCGCTCCTTCCTTCGCGATCCGTGCCGCCTCGGCGGGCGGGACGCCGACGGAGGTGAGCCGGCACATGGTCTCCAGCATCGCCACGTCCTGGGGAGTCCAGCGGCGGTGCCGTCCGTCGGGCCGGACCGCGGGCCCGAGCCCGTATCTGCGGTCCCAGGACCGCAGCGTGGTGGGCGACACGCCGAGGCGGCGGGCGAGCGCGCCCGTCGTCAGTCCAGGGTCCGCCCGCTCGTGGGCCGGTCGAGGTCGCTCACCGCCGCTCGGGACGGCTCCGGGCTTGTCCACCGCACGACTATACGACGCAGAATCGATGCAAGTTGTGGGCAATCCCGTCCACCGCGGACGATGGCGACACACCGGGACGGGTCGGCCCGTCCCGGTGACAGGCCCACTCCGGACCGCACACCGCGATCCGGCCGCCCCGCGGGCGAGCGGGACGGTCGCCGCCCGATGTGAGGAGCCGTCGTCATGCCCGTTCACCAGCACTCCGGCGACGACTGCGGTGTTCAGGGCGGCGCGGGCGTCCTTGTCCGTCCGCATGGGCACACCGCTCCCCCGGCGGTGCGTACGGAGGGGTCCTGGCGGGACCAGGTCCCCGGTTCGCTGGCGGACGAGGAGTTGGCCGAGGGCCTGGTGGCGGGTGACGAGGCCTGTCTGACCGAGACCTATCTGCGCTGGTCGGCCCTGGTGCACACGCTGGCGTGGCGTTCGCTCGGGGACGCGAAGGAGGCCGAGGACGTCACCCAGCTGGTCTTTCTCGGCGTGTGGCGCGGGCGGGGCGGCTACCGGCCCGATCGCGGCGCGCTGCCGGGCTGGATCGTGGGCATCGCCCGGCGCAAGATCGCCGACGCGCTGTCGGCCCGGGCGCGCCGCAGCGACCTGGTCGCTGCGGCGGGATCGCGCCTGAACCCGGCCGGGCAATGCGCTGCGCAGCCGGAGTCCGTCCTCGACCGCGTGGTGGTGGGGCGGGCGCTGTCCCGGCTTCCCGCGGCCCAGCAGCGGGTACTGCGTCTGGCCTTCTACGAGGACCTGACCCAGACGCAGATCGCCGCACGGACCGGCTGGCCCCTCGGCACGGTCAAGAGCCACGCCCGGCGCGGGCTGCACCAGTTGCGCCGCTGTCTGCAACAGCAGGACGGCATCTGACAGGGCATCACGATCGGCTCTCCGATGAGATATTCGATGCGAGAACAATGCACTTCGCGTTCGGCGGGGTCGCCCCTTTCCTGCGCCCGGGTGATGCAGTGGCCTTTCGTCCGCGACTGCGGGAAGGCGGTGAGAGACGGGTCCGCCGCTCGGGACCGCGCGACGACCGGACGGCGGCACGGAGAGCCGCGCGCGACGCGGCACGGACGGAAGGACGGCCGTGGACGGACACGCGTCGCTGTCTCACCGGAGGCGGTCATGGCTACGGCGGGTCGGCGCCCACTCCGGAGCGGGTGTGCGGCCGGGCGCCGCACGCGCGGCAGCCCGGCTCCGCCGCTCGGGGCCGGTGCTGTGGGAGGCGTTGCGGCGCACCCCGGTGGCGATGTGGCGGGACGATGTGTCGGACTGGGCCGCAGCCCTGACGTACTACGCGATCCTCGCCCTGCTGCCCACGCTCCTCATGACGCTCTCACTGATCGGCGCGATCAGCCCGCACCTCACGGACGCGCTGACCGCTCACGTCACGACATGGGCGCCGGCCGAAGCGGGCTCGGCCCTGCACAGTACGCTGCTCCGGCTCGCCGGGGAGCGGTCGGCCGCGGTCACGGTGGCCGTGGGCGGCGGGGCGAGCGCACTGTGGTCGGCCTCCAGCTATCTGGCGGTCTTCCGCCGGGCCCTGCACGACCAGCACGGCGTCGCCGACACCCGGCCCGCCCTGCGCAAGGCGCACCGCATCCTGCTCACGGCCGTCACACTGCTGGCGCTGTTGTTCTGCAGTGCGCTGCTGCTGGTTCTCGGCGGCCCCATGGTGCGGGACCTGGGCCGGTGGGCGGGGATGGGCGAGGCGGGGACGGCCGTGTGGGCGCTGATGCGCTGGCCCGCACTGGTGGCCGTGGTGGCGCTCCTGGTGCTCGTCCTCTTCCGGACCGGACCCCCCGAGGCGCGCGCGTTGCGCCATGCGCTGCCGGGCGGGGTGCTCGCGGCGGCGCTGTGGCTGGCCGCGTCCTTCTGCTTCACCGCGTACGCCGCCGGACTCGGCACCTACAGCAGGCTCTACGGGTCCCTCGCGGGGGTGGTGGTGTTCCTTGTGTGGCTGTGGATGTCCCATCTGTCGCTGCTGGCGGGCGCCCAGTTCACCGCCGAACTGGCCCGTGGGGCGTCGTCCCGGGCCGGGAACACTTCGCAGCCGCTACACATAAGGAAAAAATAAGCGCAAAATACCTTTATGTGGCACTTACCGCGCATCGCACCAGAAGCGGTCAGGCCTGCGGAGTCGAAGGAGACGAGTCATGGCTGACGTCTCGCACAGCAGAGGTGACATCAGCGCCCATCCTGATGTCCATGAGATGCGGGCCCGCTACGCCCGCATGCTCGGTTCTCGCGATGTGGCGCTCGTGGACGGGCCGGTGTTCCTCCTCGGTCTGTACTGCGCCGCGTCCCCGTGGATACTCCACTACACGAGGAGCCAGCCGGCGATCGCGACGCACAACCTCATCATGGGCATCGCGTTCGGGCTGCTGGCCCTCGGATTCACCATCGTGCCGGAGAGGATGTACGGCCTGAGCTGGGCCATGTGCGCGATGGGCGCATGGATGATCATCTCGCCGTGGATCGTCGGCACCGCCCCGGACACCGGAGTCGTGGTCAACAGCATCGTCATCGGCGCCCTAGGCGTGGTCCTCGGCACGCTCTGCGCGGGGGCGGCGGTGAGGAGCAACCCGCCCGCATAGCCGCCGCGACACCCACCCCCGGTCGCCGGGTGCGGCGAGCACGGAAGGAGACCGGTCGGCCGGTCCGCGGCCGCGGACCGGCCGCGCCGTACCCGGACAAGCCCCGCCACACGCGCGTCAGCGGTTCGGCATGAGCCACGGTTCCTGCGGCAGCGGACTGCCCGTCTCGAGCAGCGACTTCAGGTTGGACAGCACGGCCGCCCAGCCTCCGGCGGCGTCCGCGCGCGCCGTCTCGTCCGCCAGGTCTTCATGGGTGACGGTCAGTTTGACGATGTCGGCGTGCGGCTGGACGTCGAAGGTGACCTGGGAGTACGTGTCCTTGCGCCCTTCGTCCTCGGGCGCGGCCCAGGTGGTGACGAGGCGGGTGGGCCGTTCGCTCTCGATCACCTCTCCGACCACGTCGGCGATGCCCGATCCGTCCGTGCGGACGTGCTCCCAGCGGGAGCCGGGCTTCCAGTCGGAGACATTGCTGTGGCCCCAGTACGCGGCGGTGAGGCCGGGGTCGGTGAGCGCGTCCCAGACGGCCTCGGGTGTGCTCTCGATATAGATGACGTACACGAACGTGGGCTTGTCGGCCATGGCTTCCTCGGCTTTTCGCTTCAGGGTGCTCAGCGCGCGCAGACGCGGGCGCTCGAACTTGTCGATCCAGCGCTCCTGGATCTCGTGCAGCGGCACCGGATTGAGGTAGTGCAACTTCTCCCGTCCGCGCCGCACGGTGCTGACCAGGTTGGCGCCCTCCAGCACGGCCAGGTGCTGGGTGACGGACTGACGCGTCATGTCGATGTGTGCGCACAGCTCGCCGAGCGTCTGCCCGCCGTGCTCGTGCAGCCGGTCCAGCAGCCGCCGGCGCGTGGCGTCGGCCAGGGCCTTGAAGACCTGATCCATCTCGGAGTCGCTCTCTGATCGCACACTCAACGTTATGCAGGCAAATACTTGCATGTCAAGGAGGGCACCCGCCCGCACACTGGCCCGGTGAGCCGAACCGTCAGTGCGTGGGTGACCGCGGGTGAGGACGTCCTGGGCGTCGTCGGACCCTTTCCCGTGGAGGTGCCGTGGTGGCAGGAGGTCGAGCCGGTCATCGGCCGCCTCGAGGGGATGCTGGGTGTGCAGGTGCTCGTGCTGCGGCTGCTGACGGTGGACGGTGGTGAGGGAGGGCGGGACGGCCACGCGACGTACCACGTCGAGGCGTCGCGGCGTCCGGCGCCCGGACTGCTGGAATCCCGTCCCCTCGACGGGGGTCCGCTGACGCGGGACGACGCGCTCCGCGCCCCGTGGGCCCGCGCCGAGGGCCTGCGGGAACTCATCGACTGGGCAGGCCGCACCCTGGAGGCGGCGGGCCGTCCCGTCACCGGACGTGTCGAGCAGCGGCGGACCTGGAACCTGGCCGGCCTGTTCCGGTTGCCCACCGCGAGCGGACCGGTCTGGCTCAAGGCGACCCCGCACTTCGCGGCGGACGAGGCGGCCACCGTGCGCGCGTTCGCCCGTGTGGATCCCGGACTGGTGCCGATCCTGCTCGGCGGGGGCGAGCGGCGGATCCTCATGGAGCACATACCCGGCGAGGACTGCTATGGCGCTTCATCCGCGACGGTGGCGGCGGTGATGGAGCGGTTCGTCGCGGCACAGGCATCCCTCGCGTCGAACCGGCCCGCCGGTCTGCGGGACTGGAGTACCGCGGTGCTCCCGGACCGGGTGGAGGCCTTGCTCGACGGCCCGGTCGCGGCCGAGCTGACCTCTCAGGAGCTGGCGACGGTAAGGGGGTTGGCGGGCGGCTGGCGGCAGCTCGCGGAGTGCGGGCTGCCCGACACGGTGGTGCACGGCGATTTCCACCCGGGCAACTGGCGCAGCGACGGCCGCCGTCCGGTCGTCCTGGACTTCGCGGACGCCCACTGGGGCAACCCGGTGGTGGACGGCCTGCGCGCCCATGACTTCCTCCCCGAGCCCGCCCGGGCCACGGCGGCCCGCGCCTGGGCCGAGGCCTGGAAGGCCCACGCTCCCGGAAGCGACCCGGTCCGGGCCCTGCGGCTCGCCGAGCCGCTCGCCCAGCTCATGTACGCCGTGCGCTACCAGGAGTTCCTCGACGGCATCGAGACGTCGGAGCGGCCGTACCACGAGGGGGACCCGGCTTCGGCGCTCCGCAGCGCGGCGCGGCGCGCGACACACCCGAGCCCGTCCCTCACGG
The DNA here is from genome assembly GCF_050936285.1 of Streptomyces sp. CA-106110. Lineage (NCBI taxonomy): Bacteria > Bacillati > Actinomycetota > Actinomycetes > Kitasatosporales > Streptomycetaceae > Streptomyces > Streptomyces sp. CA-106110. The sequence goes on from NZ_JBNJNB010000001.1 coordinate 1,679,145, forward strand.
ACCTTCGCCTCGGGCAGCCCGGGGCCGGGACGTCCGGGGAGTTCCGCTAGCCCACTCCGGTCGAAGCGCGCCGGAACGACGCCTCCGGGCCTGCACAGGCGTCTCCTGCGCCGCCGCGGCACAGGATCGCCAGGGCGCGCTGAGGGGCCGACAGACGGGCCCATGCCCTTGAACGGGTGAATGGTCGTGAGAACCGGCGTGCGTCGTGCGGGTGGCCGGCCCCACACCCCCGGCGGGCCGGCCACCGGCGGGCGCCGCGGGCGCCCGCCCCTCTGTCACGGCTCTGCCCTCACGCTCCGGCCGGTTCCGGCGCCGGAGCGTCGAGGTACTCCTCCGCGATCTCCTTCGGGCCGAACGGCCAGACCTTCTCCAGACGGGCCCAGATCACGAACGCCACGCAGCCGAGCGCCAGCCAGGCCAGCGACCACTCGATCGGGTGGCGGCCCGGGGAGTTCTTGTCCGCGTAGCCGTAGATGACCAGCCAGCCGACGAGGGCCACGATGCTCGGCACGGGGTACAGCCACATCCGGTACGGCCGCCGCAGCGTCGGCTGCCGCTTGCGCAGGACCGTCAGACCCACGATCTGTGCCAGCGCCTGGACCAGCACCATCACCGTGGTGAGCAGCTGGATCAGGGTCGCCAGGTCGGTGTGACGGCCGATCAGGAAGCCGATGGCCGTGATCACACCCATGGTGGCCAGGCCCAGCGTCGGGAAACGGTGCTTCGGGTGCAGCTTGCCGTACGGGCGGAAGAAGACGCGTTCGCGGGCGGCGTCGTAGGGAACCCGGGAGCCGCCGAGCAGACCGGTGAACACCGAGGCGAAAGCGGTGATGAGGATCAGGACGGTGACGGTGTCCGCCGCGCCCTTGCCCCAGGTCTTCTCCAGCACCGCCGATGCCACCGACGTGGACGCGATGTCGTTCGGGTCGATCATACGGTGCCAGTCGATGACACCGAGCGTGCCGATCTGCAGGAGCAGGTAGATCGCCATGATGCCGAGGATCGAGAAGACGATCGACCGCGGGAGGGTACGGCCCGGGTCCTTGATCTCGGCGCCCATGTACGCGGTGGTGTTGTAGCCCAGGTAGTCGTAGATGCCGATGGTCAGACCCGCCGCGAAGCCGATCCAGAAGTGGTTGCTCGCCAGGTCGAAGGCGTGCGCCGGGTAGGTGAAGGCCAGGTGCGGGCTGAAGTCCGAGGCCGCCGCGACGATCACCAGCAGCACCGAGGCGATCATCACAGCCCACATCACCGCCGTAATCCGGGCGATGTTCTCGATGCCCCGCCACAGCAGAAGGATCACCAGGGCGATGACGCCGAGCCCGATCAGGTCGCCGGCGGTCTTGTTGAGGTCCGGTGCCAGATAACCGAGGTACTGGACGAAGCCCACCACACCGGTGGACATGATCAGGGGGATGAAGAGCATCGCCGTCCACACGAACAGGAACGGCATCAGGCGTCCCGAGCGGTACTGGAACGCCTGGCGCAGATAGACGTAACTGCCGCCGGAACCGGGCATGGCCGCGCCCATTTCGGCCCAGACGAGCCCGTCGGCGAGCGCCAGCAGCGCGCCCGCGATGAAGCCGATGACCGCCTGGGGGCCGCCGAACGCGGCGACCATCAGCGGGATGGTGACGAACGGCCCGATGCCGCACATCTGGCTCATGTTGATGGCGGTGGCCTGGAACAGGCCGACTCGGCGGACGAAACCGCCGTTGGGCGGCGGATTGGCGGACACGGGACCTCCTGAAGCGGGACGCGGGGAGAGATGTACGGACTGTGTGCCGGCGTCGAGCGGCGGCAGACGGATCAAGGCCGGCGGGTATCCGGCCGGCGCTGGGCTCCCCTTGGCTCGCCCGGCGAGGCTGACTGGGCGATAAAGTTAAGGAGCCTTACTAGACGCGTCAAGAGCGCGTCAGGAATACGTGAGAATGGTGCGATGCCCGCGCGAGAACCCGCAGATCAGCCGGAACAGACCTGGAGCCGCCAGCGGCTGCGCAGCACCAACGAGCGGCTGCTCCTGGACCGGCTGCGCGCGGCGGGCAGCGCCTCGCGGGCCCAACTCGCCCGGGAGACGGGCCTGTCGAAGCCGACGGTCTCCAGCGCGCTCGCGGCCCTGGCGGACGCCGGCCTGGTCCGCGAGGTGGGCACGCACACGCCCGAGCGCGGCCGGATGGCGGTCCTGTACGCCCCCGACCCGGCCGCGGGGTACGCGCTCGGCATCGACATCGGACGCGGCTGGCTGCGGGTTGCGGTGGCCAACCTCGACGGCGAGGTGGTCGCCCGGTCCGATGTGCGCAATCGGGCCCGCACTTCGGGGGCCATGGCCGAACTGGTCGTCGACACCGCCCGGCAGGTGGTCGCGGGCTCGGGGGCCGGGCGTGGCGAGGTGGCGCACGCGGTGGTGGGCACCCCCGGCGTGTACGACGAGGAGCGGCGCCGGGTGCGCTACGCGATGCACCTGCCGGGCTGGGGCCGGGCCGGGCTGTTCGACCGGATGCGCGAGGAGCTGGGCATCCCGCTGGAGGTGCACAACGACGCCAACCTCGCCGCGCTCGGCGAGTACACGTACGGTGTCGGCGCGGGCAGCCGGCTGTTCGCGTACATCCTGATCGGCACCGGGCTCGGCATGGGCGTGGTCAGCGAGGGACGGCTGTTCACAGGCGCACACGGCGGGGCCGGGGAGATCGGTTTCCTGCCGTGGCCGGGGCGGCAGAAGCCGGAGACGCTGGAGGACGCGGTGTCGGGTGTGGCCGTCGTCGAGTCGGCGCGGGCGTTCGGCATGACGGGCCAGCTCACGGCGAAGGACGTGTTCGAGGCGGCCCGGAAGGAGCATCCCGCCGCGATCAGTGCGGTACGGCTGGAGGGCGAGCGGATCGCGCACACGGTGGCGGCCGCGGCGGCCGTGCTCGACCCCGACCTCGTGGTGCTCGGCGGCGGGGTGGGCCACAGCGTCGACCTGCTGCTGCGCCCCGTACGGGAGACGCTGCGCGCACTCACTCCACTGCGCCCGAAGATCGCACCGAGCCGGCTGGGCGAGGACGCGGTGCTGCTGGGCGCGCTCGCGACGGCGCTGGGGACGGCGCGGGACGTGGTCTTCGAACGCCGCTCGGCCTCTTGAACGGCCCGACCGGAAGCCACGGCGTTTGACGCAACTGCGGCCGCGCTCCGGCTTGTTCGCCGCTAGTAAAGTTTGCTTACTTTCATCCTGCGGGGGCGCCGCCAACGGAGCAGGCCCTCTTCGCGGCATCACCCGCAAGGGGTGGGCCCGTTCAACGGGCCCACCCCTTGCGGGGCGTCAGCTCACATTGAGCGCCGTGTCGTCGACGACGAACGACGTCTGGAGGGTGGAACCCTCCGTGCCGGTGAACTTGAGCGTGATGGTCTGCCCGGCGTAGCTCGCCAGGTTGAAGCTGCGCTGGGTGTAGCCGCTCGCGGCGTTGAGGTTGGAGTACGTCGCGAGGGTGCCCAGCACGGTCCCGGAACTGTTCAGAACCTGGACCTTGAGCGTGTCGTACGCGGTGCTGGTGGTGGTCTCCGCCGTGTCGATGTGGAGGTAGAAGCTCAGGGTGGTGGAGGTGCAGCCGGAGGGGATGGCGACCGACTGGGACAGGGTGTCGGTGTGCGCGGAGCCGTAGCCGTTCAGCCAGGCGTAGTACGACCCCGTACGGGGCGACTCACCGGTGTCGTTGGTGATGACGCCGCTGCTGGCGCTCCAGGTGGTGGCGCCGGACTCGAAGCCGTTGTTGCCGAGGAGCTGAGCGGCGGTGCAGGTGGAGCCACCGCCCCCACCGCCCCCGCTGCTGCCGCTCGCGCCGGAGAGCCATTCGGTGGCATTGAGGGCGAGGGCCGCGTTGGTGGCGCCGGAGTCGTTCCAGCCGTCGTACAGCGTGTTGCCGGACTGACCGGTGCCGTCGTCGATGGGCGAGCTGTCGCCCCAGAACGCGACGCGGCCGCTGCCGAAGGTGCTGGTCAGGAAGAAGGCTCCGGTGTTGCCGGAGTAACCGCTGCGGTAGACCAGGCCCTTGACGGACGAATTGTCCGACGGCTTGAGGGTGGCGGTGGTGCCGTTGGCGATGAGGCTCTTGGTCACCGTGCCGAAGGAGCCGTGCAGGACGGGATCGGTGGCGGAGCTGATGGCGGCCGGGTAGCCGGAGGTGATGTTCAGCGAGTCGATCGAGAAGCCGAACGGGTCGGTGGAGTCGACGCTGTTGTTGGTCATCAGGTCGTTCAGGATCTTGAGCGCGTCGTTGCCGTCGTTGTTGCGGTCGGCTCCGGTGTGATCGGAGATCATGAACAGGCCGCCGCCGTTCTTGACGAAGTTCATGATGGCCGTCTTCTCGGCCGTCGTGAACAGCGTGTTCGGCTCCGGCAGGACCAGCGTGTCGAACTTCGACAGATCGGTGGCGGACGAACCCCCGTAGCTCAGGCTGGAGCCCGAAGGCAGCGTCTTGAGGCTGTAGTTGCCCGTCTTCTGCAGGGCGACGCCCCAGGAGGAGAGAGCGCCGGTCCAGTCCGTCTCGGCGGACGGCGTGGAGTCCTGGCCGAGGGGGTCGGGCTGGCTGGTGGAGATGATCCAGTCGGCGTTGCCGGCGGTCTCCGCGTGCGCGTTGTCGAACAGGACGCGGTGGGGGGTGGCCGCGTGGGCGGGCGTGGCGCCGGTGGCCGCCTGGACGGCGGCGCCCGTGGCGAGCAGCCCGAACACGGCGAGCGCCGTGGTGAGTCTGTGACGTGACTTGGTGAGTCCGAGCATCCGGCGGACCTCCGTGTGGGGAGTCGGGGAAGGAGCGTGCGGGTGCCGTTCGTCTTCGCGCGGAGAACCGCGCCATCGCTGTCTGCGCGCGTAGATCTCTCTTTCTACGCCGCCCGCGCGACGGACTGTTGAACGGTACATGGCAGAACGAGGGCGGAACAGCGGAGCGCCCCTACGGCAGGCCGAGGATTGACCCGGCGTTGACCGGAGGTTGAAACGGAACGGACTGTTGCCGCGCGCGCCGGGCAGACGAAGTACTGCAGAGGCCTTCACACCAAGGGGCGAAGATGGAGATTTCGAGCATCATCGGTGCCATCGTCATCGGGCTCATCATCGGTATCCTCGGGCGGCTCGTCGTGCCCGGACGGCAGCGCATCGGCATCCTGTGGACCATCCTCGTCGGCATCGTGGCGGCCTTCATCGGATCCGGGATAGCTGCCGCGATGGGAGTGGCCGACACCAAGGGCGTCGACTGGATCGAGTGGCTCATTCAGATAGGCCTGGCGGCGCTGGGCGTCGCGGCTCTCGACCGGGCACAGGCGCACCGCTGACCGCGCTGCGCGCTCGTACCGGATCCCGGTGCCGTGGGCAAGCCGTGGCGGCTGGGTGCTACGGGCCTCGAAGCCCCGCACCCCGCCACGGGCTCCCGCCGGGCGTCGCGGCTCTGGGCGCCGCGACTGCGGACCGGGCGGGGGCGCACCACGGCGCACGGACCCGGCGGACGCCAACGCGCCGTTCGCGCATGCGCTCGGCCCGAGCGCCCGCACACCGGGCTGCGGAGTACCGGCTCGCCCTGTGACTCGCTCGTTATCCGGTCACGGAGAGACGTACGGCGTCGTCGTGGTCAAGGGCTCGAAGCCGAGGCGGGCCAGGATGGGGCGGCTCTGCGCGCCGGCGTCGACCTGGGCGTAGCGGTAGCCGCGGGAGGCGGCGACCCTGGCGCGACAGGCGACCAGCGCCCGGTAGATCCCACGGCCCCGCCAGTCGGCAACGGTGCCGCCGCCCCACAGTCCCGCGAAACGGGCTCCCGGGACCAGTTCCATACGTGCCGCGCTGACCGGTTCGTCGCCCGCGAGGGCCAGCACGGCGACGAGGCCGTCCGGGTCCCCGGCCAGTTGAGCGAGCAACTGGTGGCGCAGCTTCGAGCTGTCCGTGCCGAACGCCTTCTCGTGGACCTCTGCCACCAGACCGATGCCCCTCGCGTCGGTGGCCGGCACGATGCGGATTCCCTCGGGCGGTTCGGTATCGAGGGACAGCTCGGCGACCTCGGCGACCATCACCGTCTCTTCGGGCTCGGGCGTGAATCCGGCCGCCCGCAGCCGCGTGCCGAGGTCGACCGGCAGGTCGTGCCCGTAGAGCTTCCACTCGAACTCAAGGCCGAGTCCGGAGAAGTGGCGGACCTGCTCGGCGATCGCCTCGTCCGCGGTCGTCTCGTCCAGATCGGACCAGAGGATCCCGTTCCAGCCGTACTCCGAGCCGACCTGGCGCACCACCCGTGCATCACGCTCGATGCGAGCGTCGGGCCCGTCGGGCCGGGCTCCCTGGCGCATGTCCCGGTCGTACAGCGCGAGTACGGCAGCGTGGTCCATGAACTCATTCCAGCATGCAGGACGTATATCCGCACGTTAATATCCCTTTCCCGGCGGCCTTCACCCGGGTCCCCGGCCACGGCGCACCCTCCGGTGCGTCCCGCCCGGGGGGTTGTGCCGTGCGTCGAGGCGGGGCCGATGGGCGGCCAAAAGGGACTGACAGATCAACGTCGGGGTGGTTACGATGCCGCCGATGAAGAACTCCTCCTCGTACGGAACGGGGGAATCGTTCGCGCAAGGTGAGTGCTGATGGCACATCACATCGCGAACCGATCTCCGGCCCACCTCTTGATGTGGCAGCGCGTGCGCGAGTACGCCGTGCCACCGTCCATGATCGAGACTGCGACCGCACGACGTGCGGTCGGCGACTGGGCGGGGGCCTGCGCCGCCGCCCGGATCGACGTCGATCTTGATCTGCGCGCCGTGCGCGACCGCCACGGCGCCGATCTCGTCACCCGCCTCCGTGCGGACCTGCGCCGGCTGGCGCCGGATCTGCTCCGCTGGCACATGCCCCGGATCGCCCCCGACGGGCGGCTCCGGCCCGGCCTCACCGTCTCGCTGGCCCGCTACCGGAGTTCCGGCGCACCTCCACTGCAGCTGGTGGTGCGGACACCGCCGGCCTGGGCGGACGCCGGACAGCGGATGTCCCTGGCCCTGTGGGACGGCTCCGGGAACGGCACCCCTGGGCACCATCCGCACCCGCATCCCGACCGGCGTTTCCGGCTCGACCTGCACCGGCACCTCTGGGACGCCGGGCGGAGCGGCGAACTGGCGCGGAGGTGCGGCGCGGGCGGGACACCGTCCACGGCACCGCCCGACCCGCGTCACACGCCCGGCGGGTCAGCCCTGTCAGGTCTGCGGGACTGGCCAGATCGGCCCGATCGGTCCACCGTCCACGATTCCCCGTGGGCGGCTGGAACTTGGGCCGGCGAGGCGGAGTTGCTGCTGCAGGCGGAGGGGCGCCCTCGTGGCGCCTTCACCGTGCGGCTCGCTGCGCAAAGCCGCGTCGTGCTCGAACTCGTCGCCCCCGACGACAGCCATGCCCCGACGTTCCGGGAGCTGCGGGAGGCGCTGCCGCCGCAGGTGGTCGCCGCGCTTCCGGTGCTGCCGGAGGCGGCTGCCCGGGTCCTTCCGGATCTGGAGCTGCTGCGGGCCGGGCTGGTCGCGGCCGATCGGTTGCATCCACTCGTCGCCGCCGCACTGGCGGAGTCCGGCTCGGTGGCGGTGTCCGGATCGATGGCTACGTCCGACTCGGCACCGGTGTCCGGTCTCTTCCCCCAGACCGGCGATCCGCACCGGGTGGACTGCCGGGGCGAGCTGCACCGGATCGCCCTGCGGGACGGGGTGCTGACGGCGATCGATCACGATCCGGCCCAACTGCGCCGGGAAGAGCTGCTGGTGGCGCTCGGCGGGTCGGCGATGCCCTGCCTGCGGGCGATCGACGCGGTGCACCGCAGCCCGGAGGCGCTGCCCGCGGTCCGGGAGCGGCTCGGCCACGGTGACGTCTCCGGGGCGCTGGCCGTGGTCGAGGGGCTGCTCGGTCCCGGCGCGATCCTGCGCGACGGGCCGCTCCGGGAGGCACTGGAGTCGGCCGCGGCCCGCCGAGTCGACCACGGGCTCTTCCGTTCGGGACTGGTCGCCGTGCACCCCGGTGCCGGTGCGGCAGGGGGCGGGAACCCCTCGGGTGCGGGACACGCGGAGGCCAACCACCGCCCCCGGCTCGGCCGCCGTGCGCCTTTCGCACTGCGCCGCAAGCTCAGCGCTCGGGCCCGGCCGCGCACCGGCCTGGCCTGCTGACCGGTCGACCGTCTGACCGGGCGACCCCCTGACCGTTCGACCGGTTCGCCCAACCAGTTGGCCGCTCGGCCGGGTTGTCCGCCGGACCGGCCGCATCCGCCGAAGCCCTTTTCCCTCCCGGCGCATTCCGCGCCGCACGCCCCCATGCCATCCGGGACGGGCCGTCCTGTTCCGTCCCGATCCCCTATCCCACCCCAGGTGATGCCCATGATCTCCAGCACGCTCCTGCCCGCCGCGGTTCCGGTCGCCGACGCGCCCGCATCCGTTCCCGCCGACGCGCCTGCCGGCGCATCCGCAACCCGCGCCCAACTCGGCCTCGCCGACGACCTCCTGACTCTGCTGCGGACCACCACCACCGAGCCGCGCCCCGACGAGCAGCTCGAAGCGCTCACCCTGGCCGTCGCGGCCGACCTGCCCGTGCTGCTCTGGGGCGAGCCGGGCATCGGCAAGACCGCGGCCCTGACGCAGCTGGCCACGTCCCTGGGCCTGCCGCTGACGACCGTGATCGCCAGCGTCCACGAGCCGTCGGACTTCTCCGGGCTGCCGATCGTGGGCGACGACCCGGCGGTGCAGGGAGTACCGATGGCGCCGCCGCAGTGGGCCGTGGAGCTCGTCCGGGCCGGGCGGGGCCTGCTTTTCCTTGACGAACTCTCCACCGCCACGCCGGCCGTTCAGGCCGCGCTGCTCCGGGTCGTCCTGGAGCGGAGGGTTGGTGCGCTGCAACTGCCGCCGGGGGTACGGATCGTGGCTGCGGCCAATCCGCGCGCGTCGGCGGCGGACGGGTGGGAGCTGAGCCCGCCGCTGGCCAACCGGTTCGTGCATCTCCACTGGGTGCACGACCGGGACGTGGTGGTGCGTGGGCTGGGCGGGGTCTGGCCCCGGGCGGAGCTGCCCCGGCTGGTGCCGGAGCGGCTGCCGGAGGCAGTGGCTTTCGCCCGGCGCGCGGTCTGCGGCTTCCTCAAGGCCCGGCCGACGCTGATCCACCGGCTGCCGAGCAGCGAGACACGGCGCGGCGGTGCCTGGCCCTCGCCCCGGAGCTGGGAGGCCGCGTTGACCCTGCTGGCGTTCGGCACGGCCGCCTCCGTCTCCCGGGAGGTGCTCGCACTGCTGGTGCGGGGCGCTGTGGGAGATGGGCCAGGGCTCGAACTCCTCGCGCATCTGGACCGGATGGACCTGCCGGACCCGGAGTCACTGCTGGCCGATCCGGCTTCCGCCGAGCTGCCGGTGCGGGGCGATCTGCGTCAGGCGGCGCTGGAGGCGGTGGTGGCGGCCGTCGGGGCGCGGCCGCAGCGGGACCGGTGGGAGGCGGGCTGGGCGGTGCTGGTCCGGGCGCTGGAGACCGGTGCCCCGGACCTGGTGGTCGCCCCGGCCACGGCGCTGGCCGCGCTGCGGCGCGACGACTGGGAGGTGCCGGACGCGGTGGAGCGGCTGGCCGGGGTGGTCGGTCTCGTCCGGCGGGCGGACCGGTCGGTGGGGCGGGCCGCGGCGGCCGAGGCCGGGCGGGCGACGGGTGGGCGCCGATGACGGGGGCCGCGAAGCGCCCGGGGCCGCGCCCGGTGCCGCGCCCGATGTCCCCGCCCCCGCCGCCGCGCCCGGTGCGGGCCACCGTGCCGGGGCCACCGGTCGCCTCCCGCGGGCCGGACGACGGGCGCGGGCTCCCGCTGGACATGGAGAAGTTGCTGGCCGCCCGGCTGCACGCGGTGAAGGTCCGCCCCTACCTGGCCGACGCGCTCTTCGCGCTGCATGTGGTGGAGGACCGGTCGGTGCCGACGATGGCGGTGGACGCGCACTGGCGCTGCTACGTCTCCCCCGGTTTCGTGGCGCGCACCCCGGTGGAGGAGTTGGCGGGCGTCTGGGTGCACGAGGTCTCCCATCTGCTCCGGGACCACCACGGGCGGGGCGAGCGGTATGCGCGGGAGCAGGAGGAGGACGGGCCGGGCGAGCGGCTGCGGCGCAACATCGCCGCCGACTTCGAGATCAACGACGACATCTACGGTGACGGTCTGCCCCAGCCGTTCGGAGCGGTGCGGCCGTCGCTGCTGCGGCTGCCTGACGGGCTGCTGATGGAGGAGTACCTGCGGACGGCGTCGATGGCCGGACTCGCCGCGGACCTGGCCTGGCTGGACTGCGGCAGCGGTGCCGACGGGCACGGCCGGCCCTGGGAGCTGGGGCCGGACGGGGCACACGGGCTGAGCAGACAGCAGCGGGACGCGGTCCGCTTCCGGGTCGCCGAGGGGATCAAGGGACGGCCGGGCGACGCACCGGACGGGTGGCGCCGGTGGGCGGACGAGGCGTTCCATCCACCGCAGCCGTGGAGGCAGTTGCTGGGGGCGGCGGTCCGGTCGGCGGCGGGTGCGCCCGGGGTGGGCGAGGACCACAGCTACCGGCGGCCGTCCCGGCGCTCGGCCGGAGTCCCCCGGGTGCTGCTGCCGAGCCTGCGGCGTACCCCGCCCCGGGTCTGCATCGTGATCGACACCTCCGGGTCGGTGAGCGACGCCGAGCTGGGCAGCGCGCTGCTGGAGGTGGCGGCGATCTCGCGGGCAGTGGGCGGGCGGCGCGACCTGGTCTCGGTGATCTCCTGCGACGCGGCGGCCGGGGTCGCCGTTCCGCTCTGCCGTGCCGAGAACCTGGAACTGATCGGCGGCGGGGGAACGGATCTGCGCTCCGGTTTCGCCCGGGCGCTCCGCTCCCGGCCCCGCCCCGATGTGATCGTCGCCCTGACGGACGGCCAGACACCGTGGCCCTCCGCACAGCCGCCCTGCCGCACCGTCGTCGGTCTCTTCCCTCGTCCCGCCAGCGCCGCGGACGAGGAGAACCCCGACTATGTCCCGGACACCCCGCCGTCCTGGGCGCGTGTCGTCACCATCGGCTGAGGAGGCACAGTGACGAGGCGTCGCCACCCGCTACGAAACGACCGCGACCGTCCAGCCGACCGGACATCCCATATCCGCCGTCTCCGTCTGGTCCGCCCGCTGATCCGCACGGAACCGCCTAGCCGAGTTCCAGGGTGGTCACCCCGCACACGCGCTCCCCGGCGAAGGGCCTGACCGGGCCCGTGTACATGCGGGCCGTCTCGAAGGAGGGGCTGAGCCCGGCGCGTTCGGCCAGGGCGACGGCCGCCGCGTTCGACTCGGGGACGTCGATGGCGATCTCCCGGCCGGCCGCCTCGGCGGCCAGCGCGGCGAACAGCGCGTCGGCGCCCTCCGGGGTGTCGGCGAACAGCGGGCCGATGCGCAGACCGTCGCGGGCGGGGCGGATCACCGCGTACCCGGTGAGGCGGCCGTCCTCGACCCGGACGAAGACCCGGTGGCCCGCGGTGGTCAGCCAGTGCTCCAGGAAACGGGGGCGGTCGGCCGGGTAGCAGGCGCTGTCGTACTCCGCGACGGCGTCGAGGTCGTCCTTGTCCGCGGGGCGCACTCCGGGGGCCGCCTCCGCGGTGGGGGCGGCCCCGCCGAAGCGCACGGTGCGGTGGGCGAACACGAAGCCGGAGCGGCGGTAGTTGGCCTGCTGGTCGACGACTCCGTCGAGGCCGACCGTGCGACCGCCGGCGTGGGCGAGGGCCGTCTTCCAGGTGGTCAGCCCCAGGCCGCTGCCACGCAGGTCGGGTCGCACCAGGTAGAAGCCGAGAAAGGCGTAGTCGGCGCCGTAGTTGACGACGGAGATCGCCGAGACGGGCTCGTCGCCACGCCTGCCGATGAAGAAGCCCTCGGGGTCCTGGGCGAAGTAGGCCTGGCCGTCGGAGAGCCCCGGGTTCCAGCCCTCGTCCGCCGCCCAGCCGGTGACCACCGGCCAGTCGTCGAGGGTGGCCCGGGTGACGACGAGGTCTTCGGGACCCGCAGAGGTCATCGTTGCGCTCCATTCCGTGGGGGTCGCGGGCCATGATCGGCCACGCCGACAGATCCTTCCCGATCTCCCCGTCGCGCACCATCCGGTGTCCGGCCGTTCCGAACTCGCCGCGCCGAGCGCGCCGTTGAGAAACAGGGCCCAATGGCGAGCGGTCAGAACGGAACTCGGTCGCACGGCGAGCCTTGGGAAAGGGCCAGTCGATACGGGAGGAGGCGGTGCGGAAATGGGATTCGCGGGGCGATGCCACGGCGGCTTCGCCCCGTACGGCGTTCGGCCGACCCGAGGGTCCCGCCGGCCGATCACCGGCGGGACCTCCTCGGCGCGCGAGCCGAGGTCGGCTCAGCGGACCGATCCCGGCCGGAACCGGCGGTACAGCACGGTCCCGCCCAGTAGCAGCGCCGCACCCCCCGCGAGCGCGGGCACGGTCGCGTACGCGCCCGTGTGTGCAAGGGCCACGACCGTGCGCGGCACGGGACGCGGCTGCGTGTGCGACCTCGGCACGACGGGCCGCGGGGCGGGGCGGTGGGTGCTCGACGTGTTCGTGGACCTGTTGCCGGTGGCCGCGTTGCCGACGGCGGCCACACCGATCGTGTTGCCCGTGACGTTCACCGGAACGTGCACCGGCAACTGCACGCTGTTTCCGGCGAACAGGCCCGGGGAACCCTTGCCACCGCCGGTCGCGGTGGCGCCGCCCCGGGAAAGGGTCCCCGGCCGTGGGCCGGCCGTGCGCGCGCCCTGGTTCACACACCTGTTGCCCGCGGCCGGGTTCAGGAGCCCGACCACCGACACGGTGTTGCCGCACACATTGACCGGAACGTCAACCGGGAGCTGAACGGTGCTGCCGGAGATCAGTCCGGGCGAACCGACCGCGGTGCCGTCCGCCGCGGAGTCCGCATGCGCCGGCATCGTCACAGCCAGCGCCCCCGAGGCGGCGGCCGCAGCGATCAAACCATTTCAGGTAACCCGTTTCATAGGTTTCCCTGCCTTCCAGACTTGGTCGCGAGCAGTCGCTCGCACCCCGTAAAACGCAGACGAACCATCCGAGTTATGGCTTATCTGCCTTTCACTCCATCGGGTGGCAGGGCGGCCTGGACCGACAGCGGGGCCGTACCGCCCGCGTAGCCGCAGGCCACGGCACGTCCGCCGGTCCCGGCCGCCCGGGAGGCGTGCCCGCGGGGGCCCGCCTATCGTGATCGGAGGGCCGTCGCCGGATCCGCAGCCGGGGCGTCCCCGGAGGCGCCGATGCTGTCCACGCACACACGCCCCGCCATAGCCGCGGCGGCGGCCACGACCGCGGTACTGGCTCTGCTGGGAGCCGCTCTGCCCTCGGTCGCGGCCGACCGCCAGCCCGATCTGTCCCGTTTCTACCACCAGAGGATCACGTGGTCGGCGTGCAAAGGCGAAGGGATGCCACCGGACCTCGAATGCGGCACGGTGACAGTCCCCCTCGACTACGCGAGGCCCGACACCGGAACGCTCGACCTGGCGATGGCCCGCTACCGTGCCACCGCCCACTCGCACGGTTCCGTGCTGCTGAACTTCGGCGGTCCGGGCGGCGCCGGCGTCCCGGTGCTGGCGGTGGCGGGCAAGGACTTCATGCCCCTGACGAACGGCTACGACGTGGTGACGTTCGACCCTCGCGGGGTCGGCCGGTCCTCACCCGTCAGCTGCGGCCAGGGCACGGACGAGGACACGGACACGGCGACCGCTCCCGCCGGTGAGCGCGACCCGCGGGCCGCGCTCGAACAGATGCGCAAGACGGCCGAGCAGTGCGCCAAGCACTCCGGGCCGGTGCTGCCGTACATGGGGACCATCAACGCGTCGCGCGACCTGGACGTGATGCGCCAGGCCCTCGGCGACAAGAAGCTGAACTACCTCGGCTTCTCCTACGGCACACGCCTCGGCGCGGTGTACGCGGCCCAGTTCCCCGACAAGGTGGGCCGCATGGCCCTCGACGGGGTGGACACGCTCACCGAACCCCTGACCGAGCAGGGGCTGGCCGGCGCGCAGGGGCAGGAGATCGCGCTCGAGGACTTCCTCGGCTGGTGCGCCAAGGACCTGGGGTGCCCGTTCGGCCCGGACACCCGTTCGGCCGGAAATCAGGTCCTGCAGCTCGTCAGGACGCTGGATCAGGAGCCGGTGCCGACCCCTCTCGGCCTGCCGTTCTCCGGGCAGGACCTGGTCGGCGCGATCGGGCAGGGCCTCGTCAGCAAGCAGCTGTGGCCCCTGCTGGAGCAGGCGTTGTCCCAGCTGGTGGAGCTGGGCGATCCCACCGGGATGATGCGCTTCCTGGGCCCCGGCGTGGCGTATCCCTCTGCCACGCGTGCGGATGGCGCGCTCGTCGACCCGGAGGACGTGCCCGCCGACAACCTGGTGGCCGCGCTGATGGCCGTCAACTGCGCCGACGACCCGGACCGGCCGAGCGCCGACAAGATCACCGGGGACCTGGCCCGGCTGCGCGGCGAGTACGAGGAGGCCTCCCCGGTCTTCGGGCGGTACCGGCTCACCGAGGTGCTGATGTGCTACGGGCGCCCCAAGGGCACCGACTTCATCCGCGAGAAGGTGAAGAACGTGCGCACCCCGAAGATGCTGCTCGTCGGCACGCGCGGGGATCCCGCGACGCCGTACCGCTGGACCATGGAGACCGCCCGGCGCCTCGGCTCCTCTGCGGTGGTCCTCGACAACAGGGACGACGGCCACACCGGTTACGCGGACTCCCGGTGCGTCCGCGAGAAGGTCGACTCCTTCCTCCTGGACGGCTCCCTGCCGGCCAACGGCAGCTCGTGCGGACCGGACCGGTCGGACTGAGCACCTGATGCCGGGCCCGGACGGCGCCCGGCGTCAAGTGGTGAAGGACAGCTGCGGGGTGTAGAGGTCCATCCAGAGAGCGAGGTCCAGGGTGCGTTCGAGGCCGCGCCGCGAAGCCTGCGTGATCTGCGGCGCCGCGTGATGAGCGGCCCGGTGCACCCGTTCCCGGTCGACCAGGTCGAACACGCGGTGGGAGGGCTGGGCCAGAAGGTCCCTGACGTGTTCCTGGAGGGCGACCGCGTACTGCGGGTCCTGGGTGGAGGGATAGGGGCTCTTGACCCTGTCGTACACGGATTTCGGGAGCAGATCGGCGGTCGCCTCTCTGAGCAGGCTCTTCTCCCTGCCGTCGAAGGACTTCAGCGACCAGGGGGTGTTGTAGACGTACTCGACGAGCCGGTGGTCGCAGTACGGCACCCGCACCTCGAGGCCGACCGCCATGCTCGTGCGGTCCTTGCGGTCGAGCAGGACGCGCACGAACCGGGTCAGGTGGAGGTGGCAGATCTGCCGCATCCGGTACTCGAAGTCGCTCTCGCCCTCCAGGCGCACGATCTCGGAGATCGCCGTGCGGTAGCTGTCGGCCACGTAGGACTTCAGGTCCAGCGCGTCGGTCAGGTCGGTGCGCAGGACCTCGGTCTCGTCACCGAAGTACTGCTGGAAGTGGACCAGCCAGGGAAAGGTGTCAGCGCGCCGGGCGTCCTCGTCGAAGAACTGCTGGTAGCCGCCGAAGACCTCGTCGGCGGACTCTCCGGACAGCGCGACCGTGGAGTGCTCGCGGATCGCCCGGAAGAGCAAGTAGAGCGAGGTGTCCAGGTCGCCGAGGCCCACGGGCAGGTCGCGCGCCCGGATGACCTTCGCCCGAACTTCGAGGTCGGCGAGGGACAGCGCGTCCAGGATGATGTCCTGGTGCTCGGTGTCCCAGGCGCGGGCGACGTCGTGCACGAACGGGCTGTCTGGGGTGGCACGCAGTTCGTCGGCGACGAAGTGATCGGTCTGCCCCACGAAGTCCACCGCGAAGCTGCGCACCTTCTCCCCCTGCCTGGCCAGCTGCTGGGCGGCGAGGGCGGTCATCGCGGAGGAGTCCAGGCCGCCGGACAGAAGCGTGCAGCGGGGCACGTCGGCGACCAGCTGGCGGCGCACGACGTCCTCGAGCAGCGAGCGGACGGTGGCGACGGAGGCCTCCCGGTCGTCGGTGTGCGGCCGGGTCTCCAGCTTCCAGTAGACGCGTCGGTGCAGGCCCTCGCGGTCGACGGTGACGACGGTGCCCGGCTCGAGCTCGTGCATGCCGTCCCACACGGCGTGTCCGGGCGTCTTGACCATGACGAACAGTTCCCGCAGTCCGTCGACGCCGACCCGGGCGGGGGCCAGCGGGTTGGCGAGGATCGCCTTGGGTTCGGAGCCGAAGAGGACGCCGTCGGAGGTCGGGAAGTAGTAGAAGGGCTTGATGCCCATACGGTCGCGGATCATCACGAGCTTTTCGTGGCGGCCGTCCCACACCGCGAAGGCGTACATGCCGTTCAGCCGTTCCGCGACCATCTCGCCCCAGGCGAGGTAGCCGCGCAGCACGACCTCGGTGTCGGAGTCGGTCGTGAAGCGGTGACCGAGGCGGGTCAGCTCGCGGCGCAGTTCGGTGAAGTTGTACGCCTCCCCCGAGTACACGAGCACGACGGTGCCGTCGGGGGTCTTCACGGTCATCGGCTGGCGCCCGCCGGGCAGGTCGATGATCGCGAGTCTGCGGTGGCCGAGGGCCGCCGGTCCCTCGGCCCAGGTGCCCCGGGCGTCGGGGCCCCGGCAGGCCATGGTCGCGGTCATCGCGTCCAGGGTCGCGCCCTCGGCCCGCAGATCACGGTCGTAGGAGATCCATCCCGTGATGCCGCACATGTGTCACCTCCGCGCAGGTCCTCTGGGAACGATGTCCTTCACCTGCGGTTTCTCGGAATCTCGACCGCTCCCGGCAATCCGTTGTATCGAGCAGCCATATGACGAGGGTGTGCCATGTACGGCCGGCGGGCAACGCGTCCGTAGTCCGACCGGCCCATGCCTCGCCACTCCGGCGGCGCTGCGGCGTTCGGGCACGTCCTTGCGGCCTGCTTCGGGCCGCACTCCAGGTGCGGAGCGGCCCGGTCGGCCGAGGGGCCGCACCGGCCCGTCGCACGCGGGACGACGCGAGGCCGGGCCGCCCGGCACAGCGCGGGCGGCGCTCCAGGCGAACCGGCCCCGGCATGCTCATGAGGGGCAGCACCGCGTGACGGCCCGCGGCGATGACGGCCACCACCTCGACGTCTGGTCAGCGCCGGCGCACGCCGCCTCCGTGGGGCGGACGTCCGGCGGTCTACCCTGCGCAGGGACGATCAGCGCAGAGGGAGGCGGCTCATGGGCGACCTGTTGGGCGTGGCGGTACTGGGTGCGGGGCACATGGGCGCCGACCATATACGCCGACTGGACCGTGTGGTGAGCGGTGCGAGAGTCGTAGCCGTGGCGGAACCCGAGACGGATCGCGCCAAGGAGGCCACGGCGGGCATCGACGGTGTCGTCGTGCACTCCGAGCCGGCCGCCGCGCTCGACGCCCCGGGCGTCGAGGCCGTGCTCATCGCCTCGCCCGGGCCGGCGCACGAGGAGGCGCTGCTCGAGGCCTTCGCACGAGGGCTGCCGGTGCTGTGCGAGAAGCCGCTGGCGCCCGACGCGGCCGGGGCACTGCGGGTGGTGGAGGCGGAGGCGCGGCTCGGGCGGCGGCTCGCGCAGGTCGGGTTCATGCGCCGCTACGACGCCGAGTACATGCGCCTGAAGTCGCTGCTCGACAGCGGCCGGCTGGGCCGGCCGCTGATGCTGCACTGCACACACCGCAATGTGTCGTCACCGTCGCACTTCACCACGGCCATGCTGATCAACAGCTCCGTCTCGCACGAGATCGACGCGGCCCGCTGGCTGCTGGACCAGGAGCTCACCGCGGTGACCGTGCTGCGTCCGCGGGCGTCCTCGAACGCCCCGGAAGGCCTGCTGGATCCCCAGTTCGTCGTGTTCGAGACCTCGGGCGGGACCGTCGTCGACGTGGAGATCTTCGTCAACTCGGGCTTCGGCTACCAGGTGCGCTGCGAGGCCGTCTGCGAGGACGGCAGCGCGAGGATCGGGGACGGGCACACCATGGTCGTCACGGCCGCGGGCGGTGCGTGCGAGGAGGTCGCACAGGACTACCTCGTACGGTTCGCGGACGCCTACGACCGCGAGGTGCAGGCCTGGGTCGACGCCACCAGGAAGGGCCTGGTGACCGGCCCCTCGGTATGGGACGGCTATGCGGCCGCGACGGTCGCCGAGGCCGGTGTCCGGGCCCAGCGGAGCGGCGCCCGGGAGACCGTCGGCCTGGCCACACGGCCGGGGCTGTACGAGCGGGCGTAGCGGTCGAACGCACGGCCGGTGAACGCGCACCTGAGCGACTTCCCGTCCATCCCCCGAGCCCCTCAAGTCCCGTACATCTCCTACGACTTGGCGGGCCCGGGCATGTACTCCGAGCGGGGTCCGGACGTCCACCGGGCCTGTGGCATATGCCATAAGCACCACCGGATCGCGTGTTGCCAAATCCCTTACACGGCGTCGCGGGCTGTGCAAGAGTCGTAACGGTCCCTCCGTCAGCCTTGGTCGAACCGTCCCCGCATCGGAGCGCGTCATGCCACCCCATCTCTCCGCGGACCGTCCCGCCGCCCAGCCACCCCGGCCCGGCACCGTCGATGCGCTCATCTCACAGACACGGCGACTGCGCGGCGAGGTGGACGCCGTACGGCGGGAGGCGCCCGAGGACGGCTCAGACCCGGAGGGGCGCTGGCAGCGCGCGCTGTGCGATCTGGCGCTGCACCAACTGAGCGATCTGGACGAGCACTTGGCGCAGCTGCGGGACGGTCCGCCGCCCGTGGCCGCCGAACCGGCCGACGCTCCGGACCTGTCCGCGTCGTCCCCCGGCGACTCACTGCTCAGCCGGGTCGGCAGCGCGGAATGGAACCTGCTGAGGGACGAGGCGAGTTGGTCGGGCGGGCTGTACCAGATCCTCGGCCGGGACCCCGCGGCCCCGGCGCTGGGCCTCGACGAACTTCCCTCGCTGGTGCACGACGAGGACCGGGCGCTGCTGACGGGGATGGTGACGGACTGCCTGATCGACGGAAAGCCGATCGACGGCGAGTTCCGGATCCGGCGCCCCGACGGCGACGTGCGGACGGTGCACATGATGGGCGAGCCCGTGCTCGACGCGGACGGGAGCACCGCCCAGATGTGGGCCGTACTGCGGGACGTCAGCGAACTGCGCCGGCACCGCCGGGCCGTACACGAGACCCGTGACTCGCTGCGACGCCACCGGGACCACACGCAGACCGAGCATCGGCTCGCGGTCGAGTTGCAGGAGGCCGTGCTGCCGCCGTGGCGCGGATCCCTGCGGCTTCCGCGGCAGGGCCCCGGGACCCTGGATCTGGCCGCCCGCTATCTGCCGTCGTCCTCGACCGCGCCGATCGGCGGGGACTGGTACGACGCGCTCGAACTGCCCGGCGGCGACACGCTGCTCAGCGTCGGTGATCTCACCGGCCGCGGGGTGAGCGTGGCTTCCGGCATGGCGACGCTGCTCGGCGCCCTGCGGGGCATGGCGATGGCGGGCACCGAGCCCGGCCGGCTGCTGGGCTGGCTGAACCAGCTGCTCGACGCCTCGGTCCAGCCGGCCCTGGGCAGCGCCGTGTGCTGCCGCTACCGGCCCGCGACACGCACCCTGAGCTGGGCGCAGGCAGGACACCCCGCCCCGCTGCTGTTCCGCGACGGGACGGGGCGCATGCCGGCGGCGCCGGACGGCGTGCTGCTCGGAGCGACCTCGGGAGCCTCCTACGGACAGGCCGAAGAAACCCTCAGGGAAGGCGACCTGCTGCTCCTGCACACCGACGGGCTGGTCCCGCGGCACAGTGGCACGGATGCAGTCCAGAGGCTGCTCGACCTGGCTCCGCGCTTCCACGAAGCCCGCACGGCCCAGGAGTGCGTACGGACCGTCGTGGAGGAGTTCGGCGAGTGCGAGCGCGAGGACGACGCCTGCGTCCTCATCGCCAGAGTCATGTCCTGACGAACGGAGTCAGCGCCCCGGGGAGCCACTCCCCATGGACACCGGCACCGGTACCCCGCACGCCTGCGCGGAGTCGCCGCCCTTGGATCACGCCTGCGCGGAGTCGCTGCCCTTCGACTTCAACAGGCCCTTGGGCAGGGCGACTTTGATCTCCTCACGCAGATCCTGGATCTTCGGATAGCTGGAGTACTGCGCGGTGAGCCGGTACATCTCACGGAGCCTGTCCCAGGTGCGATGGGAGGAGTTGGCTCCCATCGACGTCAGGGCGAGGCGTGCGTACCGGTCGGCCTGTTCCGGGTCGTCCGCGATGAAGCACGCGGACGCGAGGGAGATGTGGTCGAAGATGTTCGACCGCTCCCGGCCGGAACCACGCAGCTGCAGCGCCTCCTTGGCGTGGCGCTGCGCGATGGCGGCGGCACCCGGCTCGTGTTCGGCGAGGGTGCGGTAGGCCAGGGCCTGCATCCCGTGCAGGTCCGCCTCGTCGAACATCTGCATCCAGCTCGGCGGGGGCACGTCCCCCCGGTCCGAGACGAACAGGTCCTCCGCCTCGCCGAGGGTGCGCCGCATGGCCTGCCCCTTGCCCATCGACGCCTGCGCCCAGGCCTCGATGGTGCAGAGCATGGCCTGGGTGCGCGGCAGCACCTGGTCGCCGGAGCCGGACTTGGCGAGCTGCATCAGGTCGAGCGCGTCGTCGGGCCGGCCGAGGTGCACCATCTGACGGGCGGCGCGGGAGAGCGCCTCCCCGGCACGGGGCCGGTCGCCGCCCTCATGGGCCGCATGGGCGGCGATGACGAAGTACTTCTGTGCTGTGGGCTCCAGGCCGACGTCGTGCGACATCCACCCGGCCAGGACGGCGAGGTTGGCGGCGACGCCCCACAGGCGGCGCTGCAGATGATCGGGGTGGTGGTAGGAGAGCATGCCTCCCACCTCGTTGAGCTGTCCCACGACAGCCTTGCGCTGCAGCCCACCACCGCGGGCCGCGTCCCAGGCCCGGAACACCTCGACCGAGCGCTCCAGCTCCTCGATCTCCTGCGATCCGATGGGGGCGGCCTCATAGCGGTCGTACCCAGCGGGGTCGGCGTGCAGGGGATCGTCGAAGCGGGGAGCGTCGGCCGCGAGAGCCGGATCGGTGCGCAGCCAGTCGTGCATGGCGCTGCTGAGTGCGGATCCTGCGGCGAGCGCGGCACCCGCGCCCACCAAGCCGCGTCGGTTGAGCATGAGGTCCATTCCCGTGAATTCGGTGAGGACCGCAGCAGTCCGCTCGGGCGCCCACGGCACTCCGTCGGGGTTCTTCGCATCCCCGTCGTCACGCCGCTTCCCCGCGCGCCCGTGCCGGACCAGACCGAGGTCCTCGATGGTCACGACACGGCCGAGTCGCTCGGTGAACAGCGCCGCCAGCACCCGCGGCACCGGATCGCGCGGGATCTCTCCCATGTCGATCCAACGCCGCACCCGCGAGGTGTCGGTCGACAGCTGGGGGTGACCCATGGCCGCCGCCTGCCGGTTGACCATCCTCGCGAGCTCGCCTTTGGACCATCCGGCCAGGCCGAACAGGTCCGCGAGCCGGGTGTTGGGTTGTCCGCTCACATCAAGCCCCCAGGTTCTCGGCTGAGTTGACAGTAGCCCGCTGCCAGTTGCTCCGGGACTATTCGCCACGGTTCGCCAGGGTGCGCCAGATGGTGTGCCAGGGGCCCACGGGTGTCAGGTAGGAACGCGCCACCCCGACCCGGTCGCCGCAGAAACACTCCCCAGGGTGCAACGAGGACGGCCGGGGCGGGTGGCGCAGAATTCGAAGGCACACGAAGGGATCTGTATCGACCATGTACGCAGCATCGTCCTCCGTGTCCGCCCCGCCCCGGCCGCTGCGCCCCCGCCCGGGCGCCGGCGGCCCCTACCTCGACCCCGCGCGAACCGCGGCCCCGGTGCTCGGCGCCGGCAGGGCGCGGCGCGTTCCGGGGGTCGGCACTCAACCGCTCAGCGGGAGAATCGACTTGTCGGGCCCCCAGGGCGCGCAACTGCGCGCGGCGATCGCTTCGGTGCATCGCATCTGTCCGGAGTTCACTCCGGTACAGGTGCTGCGCCGAAGCGGGCGCTCCGTGCTCGTCGTCGGCACGACGGGGCGCACCACGGCCGTAGCCAAATGCTTACTCGACCACTCCCCGATCTGGGCCGAGCGCAGCCGGCACGAAATAGCGGCATACCGCTCGTTCGTCCGGCACCGGCCGCCGGTGCGGGTGCCCCGGCTGATCGCGGCGGACCCGGACAACTGCACACTGGTGATCGAGCGGATGCCGGGCCGGGTGGCCGCGTTGCAGCGGCATCCGGCGGAAGCGCCGCCGCGTGCGGACATCCGCGCGGCGCTGGGCGCGATCTGCCGGCTGAACGCCTGGCATCCCCCGGCGGGGACGTTCGACGCCCCGCTGGACTACGCGGAGCGGATCTCCCGCTTCCATGACCTGGGGCTCCTCACCGACCGGGACATGGGTGATCTGCAGAAGCTGCTGCACAGCATCGCCCACGCGGCGGGCCGGCAGGGCATGGGCCAGTTCTGTCACGGCGACGCCCTCCTGTCCAACATCCTGCTCTCACCGACGGGTCCCGTGCTGGTGGACTGGGAGCACGCGGGCTGGTACCTGCCCGGGTACGACCTGGCCACGCTGTGGGCGGTCCTCGGGGACGCTCCGGTGGCGCGGCGCCAGATCAGCCAGATCGCGCAGTCCGCGGGACCGGCCTCACGCGATGCCTTCCTGGTGAACCTGATGCTCGTGCTCACCCGGGAGATCCGTGCCTACGAGACGGCCGTGCAGCGTTCGATGCACGACACGACCCCCGCGGCACCGGGAGTGGCCCACCCTGGTGCTGCGCCGTCCGGCGAGGAACAACGGCTGCTGCTGCGGCGGTTGCACGACGACTGCCAGCTGGCCCGACGGGCCGTACGAGCGGCGGTCGGCACTCGCTGAAGGGGATGGCGGTCCGCGGTGTGCTCGCGACAGCGGGGCACCGCGGGCCTTCGTCGTGTCCGGGCCTGCCCGCCCAGATGTCGTCCGGGACTGGCCCGTTCGGGTCATTGGTCCACTCCACTGACGCCCCGCAGGCTGCGTCATCGCCGTCACGAAAGTCCACGCCACCGCCGTTGACAAGGCAAATCGCCTGTCCCTGGGCGTGATTGACGGATCGTCCAAGAGCCGGTACCACTGACGCACGTTCGGCCCCCGCACGCCCCACAGCGCCCGACCGTCTCAGGAGGCTGCCTTGCGCGGATCCGCCACCGACCCCCACACCCCCGCCCGGCACAGACGCACCCGCAGGATCGGGGTCGCCGTCGCCTCGGCGGCTCTGCTGCTGCCGCTGATGGGTGCCGCCCCGGCCCCCGAGCGCAGTGCCCCGTCCGGCCTGCAGAACGCCTTCGCCGCGGCGTCCGCCGAGTACCACGTGCCGCAGGACGTGCTGCTCGGCGTGTCCTACCTCCAGTCCCGCTGGGACACGCACGGCGGTGCGCCCAGCGTCTCGGGCGGATACGGCCCGATGCACCTCACGGACGCCCACACCGCGATCGCCGCGGCGGAGCACCACAGCGAGGGCACGGAGGACGCCCGCGGCGACCAGGCCCGCGCCGCCCTGCGGCCCACCACGACGGTCCCGGCGCAGACCGAGCTGCCGGCCCGGCTGAAGACCCTGACCAAGGCCGCCGCGCTCACCGGTATCCCGGCCGCGCGGCTGCGCACCGACCCGGCGGCGAACATCGCGGGCGGCGCCGCGCTGCTCGCCGCCGCCCAGCAACACCTCGGCGAGCCGCTCGGCGGCGACCCGGCCGACTGGTACGGGGCGGTGGCGGAGTTCTCTGGAGCGGACGACAGGGCGACGGCCGCCGCGTACGCCGATGACGTCTTCCAGGTGATGCGCGAGGGCGAGCGGCGCACCACGGACCTGGGACAGAGCGTGGCGCTGGCCGGGCAGCCCGGGCTGGCGCCCGACACCGCGCAGCTGGGGCGCACCGGGCTGCGCGCCGGCCACGCGGACGGGACGGAGTGCCCGAGGAGCGTCTCGTGCGAGTGGTTCCCGGCCCCGTACGAGGAGTTCGGCGACCACGACTACGGCAACCACGACCTCGGCGACCGGCCGGACGCGCAGAGCATCAAGTACATCGTCATCCACGACACGGAAGGCCAGTGGGACGGCGTCCTGAAGCTCATCCAGGACCCGACCTATGTGTCGTGGAACTACACCGTGCGTTCCACGGACGGTCTGATCGCCCAGCATGTGAAGGCCAAGGACGTGGCCTGGCACGCGGGCAACTGGTACGTCAACGCCAAGTCGATCGGCATCGAGCACGAGGGCTTCCTCGCCGCTCCGGACGCCTGGTACACGGAGGCGATGTACCGCTCGTCGGCACGGCTGGTGAGATACCTCGCCGGCAAGTACCGCATCCCGCTGGACCGGCAGCACATTCTCGGGCACGACAACGTGCCTGGTCCGACGACCTCGACGATTCCCGGGATGCACACGGACCCGGGCCCGTACTGGGACTGGCGGCACTACTTCGAGCTGCTCGGCAGGCCGTTCCACACTACGGCCGGGCCCTGGGGCGGCCTGGTGACGATCCTGCCGGACTACTCCGCGAACCAGCCGGAGTACACGGGCTGCACCACCTCGGGCCAGCCGTGCGCGGCGCACGGCTCGAGCGAGGTCCGGCTGTACAGCGCGCCCGACGAGAGCTCGCCGCTGATCAAGGACATCGGTCTGTACCCGAAGGGCGACGCCTCGACGATCGACGTGAACGACGTGGCCTCACGCGTCTCCACCGGTCAGCGGTACGCCGTGGCGGAGCGTGCCGGGGACTGGACGGCGATCTGGTACTTGGGGCAGAAGGCCTGGTTCCGCAACCCGCGGGGGCAGCGGACGGCGGTGAACGCGTCCGGACTGGTGGTGACGCCCAAGGACGGGCTCACGGACATCCCGGTGTACGGCAGGGCGTACCCCGAGAAGGAGGCGTATCCCGAGGGCGTGCCCGTTCAGTCCGTCTCGCCGTTGCCGTACAGGCTGCCCGCCGGCCAGCGGTATGTGATCGGCGACGAAGTGCCGGGTGAGTACTACTACGCGGTCACCTTCACGCCGGACTCGCACCGGGTCGTGATCGGCAAGGACCTCTACTACGAGATCCAGTTCGGCCACCGGGTGGAGTTCGTCCGGGCGGCGGACGTGCAGGTGGTGCCGTCGGCGTCGTAGGACATGGCGAAGGGCCGGGCTCCGTGGAGCCCGGCCCTTCGTGTGTGTCGGTCGTCAGCCCTGCTGGAACAGCTCCGCCGGCAGCGGCTTCAGCAGTGCGTACAGATCGTCGGTGATGGGACGGTCCCAGGCGGCGATGGTCACCAGGACATGGTCACTGCGGTCGAACTGCACGCAGGAGATCCGGCTCTCGGAGAGCTTGAGGCGGCGCACGATGAGCAGGTTGTCGCCCTGCATCACCGGGATGTCCTCGCTCCCGACGACCGTGACCTCCTCGTCGTTCTCCAGCGCGAGGAGAAGCTGGGCCACCTCGAAGGGGATCTCGCCCTCGACCACCTCGCGAGCCGGGGAGCCCTCCGGAAGGTTGCCGATGAGCATCGCCGGGCCGCGGCCTCCGAACAGGTCGTAGCGCAGGAAGACGCCCTGGCAGCTGCCGTCGGGGGCGGGCAGCAGACCGGCACCGAGGTTGCCCGGCCAGTCCCCCGGATCCATGGCCAGGACATCGAAGTCGGGCCCGGCGGGAGTGGCGCTGCGGCGGCGGAGGAAGGACATGCCGCAATGGTACGTGCCCGAGCGCCGAGCCGGGCCCCGGCTCGCGCGGTCATGACAACCGCTTCCCGGGCGCCCGCCGACGGTCCGGCGGTGATGCCTCGGCCGGGCGCCGGGCGGCCGCACGTCGTCTGCGTCGCTGATCGTCCCGTCACCCGTCGGTGCGCTCGGGCTCCGCCGCCGACGGGATCACCGCGATGGGGCTCGCCGCGTGGAGCAGCACGGCCTGGGTCACCGAACCGATCATGCGGGCGGGGGCGAGGAGCCGCCGGCGGTGACGGCCGACGACGACCAGTTCGGCGCCCCCGGAGGCCGCGACCAGGTGGCCCGCCGCCCTGCCCGGCGGGGTCGACAGCTCGACCCGCACGCCCGGGTGCCGCTCCCGATGGACCGCGAGCAGTCCGGCGGCCAGGGTCCGGATCTCCTCTTCCACCGCGTCCTCGTCGACGGCCGCGGGCACCGCTTCGCCGGGCGCCGGCCAGACCTCGAGCGGGGTCCAGGGATAGGCGGAGATCACATGCAGCAGGGCGCCGCGACGATCCGCCTCGGCGAAGGCGAAGGCGAGCGTCGCCTCGGCGGGGCTGTCGACGTGCAGTCCGACGACCACCCGCGGACCCGGCGGTACGGACGGCCCTTCGTGCACCTCACGCCCCGGGCGCGGCACGACGACCACCGGGCAGGCGGCGTCGCGTGCGGCCGCCAGGCTGTTGGAGCCGAGGAGCAGACTGGCGAAGCCGCCACGGCCCCGGGAGCCGAGCACCATCAACTGCGCGGTGATGCCCAGTTCGGGCAGGACGACGGCGGGCGCGCCCTGCAGGGACACGTACTCCAGCAGCGGAAGACCGTCCCGGCCCGCCAGCTGCCCCCGGACCTCGTCCAGCACCGGGTCGGCGGCCGGCTCCGGGGCGTCCGCGGCCGGGAGGCCGGGCGCCCGCTGCCGTACATGGGCCACGCGCAGCGTCGCCGCGCGCTGTCGTGCGGCGGTCAGCGCCCACTCCAAGGCGCACTGGCTGTCGTCGGATCCGTCGACGGCCGCGACGACCGGCAGAGTGGTCATGGATTCCTCGCATCGGGCACACGCTGTGATCGCTCCGGGGCCAGCCTGACGCAGACAGGGCCCCGGCACGGGTTCAGCGGCGGCGTGTCCGGAAAATCCGGAAGTGGCGAGGACTCACCTCGGCGGGCGGGAGCTCACGTGAGGTCGAACTCTCCCTCCCGCGCCCCCGACACGAACGCGCCCCACTCGGCGGGGGTGAAGATCAGGGAAGGGCTCTCGGGGCGCTCGCTGTTGCGCATCGCGATGAAGCCTTCGACAAAGGCGATCTGGACATCTCCGAGCCCTCGGCTGCTGGAGTGCCAGTCGGCGGTGCTGAGGTCCAGCTCGGGCTTGTCCCAGCCCGCGTACGGCTGCTGCTGGATGGTGCTCTCGGCCACGTCCGTGCTCCTCCCGATTCGTCGTCCGCGGCCAGCCTAGCGATCGCATCCCACTGCCGACAGGTCACGCGAGCGGGATCCCTCAGGAGGTCGGCGGACGGTCGCCAACCAGCCACATGGAGAAGAACTGGGACCCGCCGCCGTAGGCGTGCCCGAGCACCCGTCGGGCCCCGTCCACCTGGTGTTCTCCGGCCTGCCCGCGCACCTGGAGCGCTGCCTCCGCGAAGCGGATCAGGCCGGATGCGCCGATGGGGTTGGTGGAGAGCACCCCGCCGGACATGTTGACGGGCAGGTCCCCGTCGAGCTCGGTGACGCCGGACTCGGTGAGTTTCCAGCCCTCCCCTTCCTCGGCGAAACCGAGGTTCTCCAGCCACATGGGCTCGTACCAGGAGAACGGCACGTACATCTCGACCGCGTCGATGTCCCGGCGCGGGTCGGCGATCCCCGCCTGACGGTAGACGTCGGCGGCGCAGTCCCGGCCGGCTCGCGGCGAGACGAAGTCCTTGCCCGCGAAGAGGGTGGGCTCGCTGCGCATCGCACCGCCGAGCATCCACGCGGGCCGCCGGGGCGAACGGGCCGCTCCCGCACGGTCGGTGAGCACCATGGCGCAGGCGCCGTCGGAGGACGGGCAGGTCTCCGAGTAGCGGATCGGGTCCCACAGCATGGGCGAGGCCTGGACCTTCTCCAGGGTGATGTCGTGTTCGTGCAGGTGCGCGTACGGGTTCTTCAGGGCGTTGCGCCGGTCCTTGTACGCGACCAGGGAGCCGACGGTGTCCGGGGCGCCGCTGCGCCGCATGTACGCGCGTACGTGCGGTGCGAAGAAACCGCCGGCCCCGGCGAGCAGCGGCTGCTGGAACGGGACGGGCAGGGACAGACCCCACATGGCGTTGGACTCGGACTGCTTCTCGAAGGCCAGGGTGAGCACGGTGCCGTGGACACGGGCCGCGACCAGACCGGCCGCGACCAGCGCGGTGGAGCCGCCCACCGAGCCGGCCGTGTGCACCCTGAGCATGGGTTTGCCGACCGCGCCGAGGGCGTCGGCGAGGTAGAGCTCGGGCATCATGACGCCCTCGAAGAAGTCGGGTGCCTTGCCGATGACCACGGCGTCGACGTCGGCCCAGGTCAACTCCGCGTCCTCAAGAGCACGCCGGCCGGCCTCGCGGACGAGCCCCGCGATGGACACGTCGCGGCGGGCCGCGACGTGCTTCGTCTGGCCGATGCCGATGACGGCCACGGGCTCCTTGCTCATCGTGGGTCTCCTTCCAGTACGGCGACCAGGTTCTGCTGCAGACAGGGGCCGGACGTGGCGTGGGCGAGCGCGCGGTCGGAGGCGCCGCGGTGGATACGGGCGGCGGCCTCACCGATGCGGATCAGCCCGGCGGCCATGACCGGGTTGGCGGCGAGGGCCCCTCCGGAGGGGTTGACGGTGACGTCGTCGCCGAGGCGCAGCGCCTTGCGAAGGATCACCTCCTGCGCGGTGAACGGCGCATGCAGCTCGGCCGTGTCCACGGGGCGTTCGAAGGCCCCGGCCCGCTCGGCGGCCAGCCGCGCGGACGGCGAGTCGGTCAGGTCGCGCACGCCGAGCGCATGGGCCTCGATGCGGTGGTCGATCCCTCGGATCCACGCGGGCCGCGCACACAGGTCCCTGGCCCGCTCCCCCGCCGCCAGGACCACGGCGGCGGCACCGTCGCCGATCGGCGGGCAGTCTCCGGTGCGCAGCGGCCGTACCTGGTACTCCCCGTGCGGCACCGGACCCCTCAACTGCGCGTGTGGGTTGGCGGTCGCGTCCGCCCGGCTGCGCGCGGCGATCCCGGCCAGTGCGGGCTCGTCGGTCTCGCCCGCGTCGATGAGCGCCTGGGCCTGAAGCGCGGCCAGGGCCACCGAGTCGGGCCACAGCGGGGCCAGGTAGTAGGGATCGAGCTGCCGGGTGAGGACGTCACGTACGGATCCGGGAGACGCCTTGCCGTAGGAGTAGACGAGTGCGGTGTCGGCGTCGCCCGTGAGCAGCTTCGTCCAGGCCTCGTACAGCGCCCAGGCGCCGTCCATCTCGACGTGCGACTCGGAGATCGGCGGCCAGGCGCCCACCCCGTCGAGTGCGAGAGTGAAGGAGAAGGCCCGGCCCGCCAGATAGTCGCTGGAACCGGAGCAGGTGAAGTCGATGTCGGCGGTCCTGAGACCGGTCTGTTCGAGTACGGCGTGCAGCACCGGCATGAGCATCTCCACCTCGGAGAGCTCGTCGGTGGTGCGCCGGTGGCCGGTCTGCGCGAAGGCGACGACGGCGATCTGGCGCGTCACAGCAGCTCCTTGTACGTCTCGTAGTCCGCGTCGGGTTCGCCGGTCGGCCGGTAGTGGTCGGGGTGGCGGCCCCCTTCGGTCCACACCGGCTCGACCCGCAGGCCCATCCGCACCTGGTCGTAGGGGATGCCGCCGATGCGCGCGTGCAGCGCCAGGCCGGCGCCGTCGAGGGCGATGTGCGCGTAGACGTAGGGCACTTCGATGTCGAGGTTCTTCGCCTTGATGTTGACGATGCAGAAGGTGGTGACCGTGCCCCGGGGCCCGACGTCGACCTGCTCGGTCGTGGCGACACCGCAGGTGGGGCAGGCGCCTCGGGGCGGTACGTACACCTTCCGGCACGACGGGCAGCGCTCACCGATGATCCGATGTTCGGCCAGGGCGTTAATGTGGGCGGACTGGGCGCGCCCAGGCGTGTAGGTGTAGTCGAGCCGGGCGGTTGCGACGATGCCGCTCACCCGGTCCTCGAACTCGCCGGTGTGACCTGCTGGTTGCTGGGCTTCGCCGTCGTACGGCTCGAAGCAGGCGATGTCGGTGATGGCGCCGGAGCGCTCGGCGGCCCAGCGGACACGGACGCGCATACCGGTGCCGACGGCGTCGGGTCCGGGGGCGTCGAGGGCGTGCAACAGGGCGGTGTCGGCTCCGTCGAGCCGGACCAGGACCCAGGCGAAGGGCGTGCCGAGGGGCTGGCCGCGGCGCGGCGCGTGGTTCCAGGCCCAGGTGGTGACCGTGCCGGTCGGAGCCACTTCGACGAGGTCGCGGAGTTCGTCGGCGGTGACGGGGTCGTACTCGACGGGCGGGACGAGCGTGCGTCCGTCTGTGGTCTTCACCCCGAGGACCACGCGTTCGCGCAGCCCGGTGAGGAAGGCACTCTGCACGGGGCCGAGGGAGCGGGTGAAGGGGAACTCGACGACGAGGGGGGCTTTGAGGACTTCGGGCATCCCGGCTGTTCTCCTTCGCAGGTCAGGCGCGGGCGGGGGTCAGGCGCGCTTGTAGACGGGCGGGCGTTTTTCCGTGAAGGCGCGGGCGCCTTCCTTGGCATCGGCGGTGGCGAAGATCGGCTGGCCGCGTTCGAGTTCGGCGGCGAGTCCGTCGGTCTCCGTCATCTCGGCGGTCTCGTACACGGACGCCTTGACGGCCTCGACGGCGAGCGGTCCGCAGGCGTTGATCTGCTCGGCGATCCGCAGTGCCGCGGCGAGCGCGGTGCCGTCGGGTACGACATGGCCGATGAGCCCGATGCCGGCCGCCTCCCGCGCCGTGTAGGGGCGTCCGGTGAGCAGCATCTCCAGGGCGTGGGTCCGGGGGATCTGCCGCGGGAGGCGGACCGTCGAGCCGCCGATCGGGAAGAGCCCGCGCCTGACCTCGAACAGGCCGAAGGTCGCGGACTCCCCCGCCACCCGGATGTCGGTCCCCTGCAGCATCTCGGTGCCGCCCGCCACACACGGGCCCTCGACGGCGGCGATCACCGGTTTGCGAGGGCGGTGATGGCGCAGCATCGCCTTCCAGTGCAGGCCCGGGTCGGCGGCGAACCGGTCGCGGTACTGCTCGCCCGCCATCCCCTGGCCCGCGAGGGCCTTGAGGTCCATCCCGGCGCAGAACGAGCCGCCGGCGCCGGTGAGCACGACCGAGCGGATCGCGTCGTCCGCGTCGGCCTCCATCCAGCCGTCGTAGAGGCCCACCAGCAAGGGCAGCGAAAGCGCGTTCCTGGCCTCCGGCCTGTTGAGCGTGAGCACCAGTGTGGCGCCTTCGCGCTGCACGGTGAGGTGTTCCGTCCCACCCATTGCTTCCTCCCGTCTCCGGAACGAGAACAGGTTGCAGTAGGCGCGGTGCCAGTACAAGAGATTTCTGACAGCTAGTCAGATTTCTTGGTGGGGGCCCTTCACAGTTGCGCGCGCCTTTGCTCTGATGACCGGCGAACCGACGGACGCGCCTTTCTCCGCAACGTCGCCCGGGTCAGGAGGAGTGGTGGAGTACAACCTTGCCGACCTGTTCGAGTCGGTCGTCGATGTGGTTCCGCACCGCGAGGCACTCGTGTACGCCGACCACCCCGGCACGGGCGAGGAGCGCCGTCTCAGCTATGCGGCGCTGGATGCGGCCGCCAACCGCATCGGACACCATCTGCTCGACGCCGGGATACGGCCCGGGGAGCATCTGGGGCTACACCTGTACAACGGGATCGAGTACCTGCAGACGGTGCTGGGCTGCCTCAAGGCCCGGATCGTCCCGGTGAACGTGAACTACCGCTATGTCGAGGACGAGTTGGTGTACCTCTACCGGGACGCCGACCTGGCGGCGCTCGTCTTCGACGCGGAATTCGCCGACCGGGTGGCGGCGGCGCTGCCGCGCACGGACAGGCTGCGGCACCTGGTGCGGGTGGGGACCCCCGCGCCAGGAGCCGCCGCCCCGCCCGCCGTGGGCTTCGCCAACGCCGAGGCCGCGGCCTCCCCAGGACGCGGTTTCGCTCCCCGCTCGGGGGACGACCAGTTCATCATCTACACCGGCGGCACGACCGGCATGCCGAAGGGTGTGATGTGGCGCCAGGAGGACCTCTTCTTCTCCGGGCTCGGCGGTGGCGCACCCACCGGCGAGCCGGTGAAGAAGCCGGAGGAGCTGGCCGAGCGGGTCGCGGCGGGCGGCGAGGGCATCACCTTCTTCCCGACCCCGCCGCTGATGCACGGCACCTCGACGCTGACGGCGTTCATCGGCTTCAACTTCGGCCAGCGGATCGTGCTCCATCGCAAATTCGTTCCCGAGGAAGTGCTGCGGACCGTCGAGAAGGAGAAGGTCACCAGCATCTCGCTGGTGGGCGACGCGATGCTGCGGCCCCTGATCGACGCGCTCGACGGCCCGCTGCGGGGCACGGACTGCTCGTCCCTGTTCAGCGTGTCCTCGTCGGGGGCCGTCATGTCGGAGACCGTGCGCGTCCAGTTCCAGGCGCTCGTCCCAAACGTCATGCTGCTGAACAACTTCGGGTCGTCGGAGTCCGGCTTCAACGGCACGGCGACCCCGGACTCGGGCCCGGCGAGAGGCTTCCGCATCCGCGTCAACTCCCGTACGTGCGTGGTGGACCCGGTCAACCGCGAACCGGTCGCGGTCGGCGAGCCGGGCCGCATCGCCCAGCGGGGGCACGTGCCCCTCGGCTACTACAACGACCCGCGGAAAACCGCCGAGACCTTCTTCCAGAAGGACGGCGAGCGCTGGGTGCTGCTCGGCGACATGGCGACGGTCGACGAGGAGGGGGTCATCACGGTCCTCGGCCGCGGCTCGCAGTGCATCAACACCGGTGGGGAGAAGGTGTATCCGGAAGAGGTCGAGCAGGCGCTCAAATCGCATCCGGACGTGTACGACGCCCTGGTCGCCGGGGTGCCGGACGCGACATGGGGCAACCATGTGGCGGCGGTGGTGCAGTTGCGCGAGGGGGCGGCACACCCGTCGCTGGAGGACATCCAGAGGCACTGCCGGGCGCACCTCGCGGGCTACAAGCTCCCGCGCCAGCTGGTGATCACGGACACCATCCGGCGCTCCCCCAGCGGCAAGGCGGACTACCGCTGGGCCAGGGAGGTCGCGGCCGCGGCGGATCGCTGAGCCGAAAGGGCGGGGGTCCGGCCCGGCAGCACGGGCCCTGGAACCGCGGTGATCAGGGCCGGCGTGAGCAGGCGTCCCGGATGGCGGGCGGCGTACAGCACGGCGAGGCTGCCGCTCACGAGTGGGCGAGCGCGTCCATCCGCTCGAGTCCGAGATGCGCGCGGAACGCCTCCGCATCGTCGGCGAGTCGGTCGCAGCAGTAGGCGGCGGGGGCCGCCGGATGCGCCGAGCCCCCGGTCCCGCGCGGGTCGAGCAGCGCCAGCCGCCGCCCGGCGTCGAGCCGGCCAGGGCTTCGAGGCAGGCGGACGCACGCACGGGGCCGCCGGGCAGCACGACGAGCGGCTCGCCCTTGCCTCGCAGGTGTCCCGTCGGGTGCGTCGAAGCTCGGTATGTGGTGATCCTCCCGACGGGCGCGCCGCGCCGGATCGCCTCGGGGTTCCGCGCCCGCACCGAACCCAGCGGCACCACCCAAAAAGTGAGGGCCGACCCCTTGCCTACAGGCCGATGAGCTGGATTACTGATCTCCGAGAGATCCGACCGAATGATCGGTCGCCCGGATTGTGCGATGGGCGAGGGAGACGCCTCCATGGCGGATGCGCAGGACCTGCTGGACGCGGGGGAACGACTCGACGCGGAGGCGCTGCGGGCCGTGCAGCTGGAGCGGCTGCAGGCCTCGCTGCGGCGCGTGTACGCGCACGTGCCCTTCTACCGGGAGTCCTTCGACAAGGCGGGGGTCCATCCGGACGACTGCCGCTCGCTCGCCGACCTGGCCCGCTTCCCCTTCACCGTGAAGTCGGACCTGCGGGAGAACTACCCGTACGGGATGTTCGCGGTGCCCCGGGAGCAGATCCGGCGCATCCACGCCTCCAGCGGCACCACCGGGCGCCCCACCGTCGTCGGGTACACCGACAACGATCTGTCCATGTGGTCCGACATGGTGGCCCGGTCGATCCGCGCGGCGGGCGGACGGCCCGGCGACACGGTGCACGTCGCCTATGGATACGGCCTGTTCACCGGCGGCCTCGGCGCCCACTACGGCGCCGAACGCCTCGGCTGCACGGTGATCCCCGCCTCCGGGGGCATGACGGCGCGGCAGGTGCAGCTGATCCAGGACCTGAAGCCCGGCGTCATCATGGTGACCCCCTCGTACATGCTCACCCTGCTCGACGAGTTCGAACGCCAGGGCGTCGACCCGCGCAGCACGTCCCTGCGCGTCGGGATCTTCGGCGCCGAGCCGTGGACGCAGGAGATGCGGCGCGAGATCGAGGAGCGGTTCGCGATCGACGCGGTCGACATCTACGGCCTCTCCGAGGTCATCGGCCCCGGCGTGGCCCAGGAGTGCGTCGAGACCAAGGACGGCCTCCATGTGTGGGAGGACCACTTCTACCCCGAGGTCGTCGACCCGATCACCGCCGAGGCGCTGCCCGACGGCGAGGAGGGCGAGCTGGTCTTCACCTCCCTCACCAAGGAGGCCATGCCCGTGGTCCGCTACCGGACCCGGGACCTGACCCGGCTGCTGCCCGGCACGGCCCGCGTCTTCCGGCGGATCGAGAAGATCACCGGCCGCAGCGACGACATGGTCATACTCCGGGGCGTCAACCTCTTCCCCACCCAGGTCGAGGAGATCGTGCTGCGCACCCCGGGCGTGGCACCGCACTTCCAGCTCCGGCTCACCCGCGAGGGCCGGCTCGACGCGCTCACCGTACGGGCCGAGGCCCGCACCGGGGCCACGCCCGAGCAGCGCGACGCGGCGGCTGTCACCATCGCCGCGGCCGTGAAGGACGGCATCGGCGTGTCCGTCGCGGTGGAGATCGTCGAACCGGAGTCCCTGGAGCGCTCCGTGGGGAAGATCCGGCGCATTGTGGACCTCCGCCCGCGCCCGTGACCGGCCGGCACCCCCGCAGCTCGGCACGCGGTGTGCCGAGGACCGCGGATCACCGCGAGACGCGGCGGATCCCGGACAGGTCACGGACCGTCACGCCGTTGCGGTCGGCGACCGAGCGGCCCAGCGCATGGTGCGGCCACAGTCCCCCCGCCACCCATCGGCTGCGCTCGCCCCACGCTCGGGCCGCGGGATGGGTGGCCTTGTAGAAGTTGACGGCGAAACCGCCGGAGTGGATCCGCAGCAGAGTGAAGCCACCGGGGTACTCCTTGACGGCGCTGACCTCCTGCAGCACCACGTGCGGGGCCTGCTGCAGGACGGTCCGCTTGTTGCGGTGGGTGTGGCCCGCGTGATGGAGGAAGACGCCGGGTGCGGCGGCATAGGCCTCCAGGATCGAGCGCGCCTGGGCGCGGTTCAGGCGCTGCCCGGGTGTCACGGGGAAGACGGAGCCCCGCACGGTCAGCGGATGGTGGCCGAAGACCACCGTGGGCTGGTCCTTGTGCTCCTTCAGCCGGCTCCGGAACCAGGAGAGCTGCTCGGCTCCGAGCCCGCCCGCGTCGCCCCCGTTGCCGTGCTTCTCGTAGGTGTCGAGGCCGACGATCCGCAGTCCGCCGACGTCACGTTTGAAGGCTCCCCTCCCTGAAGGGAGGGGATTCTCCACCCTCCAGGGTTGAGCGGGGATGTACGGCTCAGGCTGCCACCGGAGCCAGCGGCTCAGGTGGTCTTACGCCCTCGGCACCGTCCGGGTTCCAACCTGCCCGGACCAGCATCACGCGGGCGGAGTTCTTGTCCCTGGGGGACACGGCTGCGCACACGGTGCAGGCATACGTTCTCATCGAGAGAGGGAGTGCGTGCTTGGTTCTCGCCCCGCACGTTGCGCAGTCCATCGTGGTGTGCGCCGGGTGCACCAGACGGACGTCCCGTGCGTGCTTGCGGCCCATCTCGATCAGGGCACGCTTCGTCGCCGCGATGGCCGCGTCGGCCGCCTTGCGGGCCATGGTGGTCTTCGCGAGGAACTTCGGGCGGAAGTCCTCCACCGCCACTCCGTCATGATCGCGCATGACGGCCTTGGCCCACTTGCGGCCGGTGTCCTCACGCTGCCGCGCGATCTTCCTGTGCAGCTTCGCTGCCTGTGCCTGCGCCTTCTGGTAGCCGGTGGATGCACGCTGTCCTTTCGGTCGCCGGCGCCGGGCCATCATCCGCTGGTACTTCGCGAGCCGCTGAGCGGACCGCTCGCCGTGTTCGGCATGCGGAAGGTCGTAGGCGTCATCCGTGGTGGTCGCGGTCTCCTTCACACCCCAGTCCACGCCCAGGACGCGGCCGGTCTCCACAAGCGGCTCGACCTGGGCCGGGGCGACGAAGGAGGCGTACCAATGCCCGAGCGTGTCCTGGTACACGCGCACACTCGACGGGTCGGCCGGAAGAGCCCGCGACCACACCACGCTCAGCACGATCTGGCCCGCAAGGTGCAGACGACCGTCCTTCAGACGGAAGCCGCGCC
Organism: Streptomyces sp. CA-106110; assembly: GCF_050936285.1. Lineage (NCBI taxonomy): Bacteria > Bacillati > Actinomycetota > Actinomycetes > Kitasatosporales > Streptomycetaceae > Streptomyces > Streptomyces sp. CA-106110. Next base: position 1,715,487 of record NZ_JBNJNB010000001.1, read on the forward strand.
GGGTGTAGTTCAGGCTCGGCCTGGCCTCCCGCTTGCGCTTGAAGCGGGGCATCCCGGCCCGGCGGTGCTGCGCAAGCCCGTCCTTGATGTCCTTCAGCGCCTTCGCCCTCGACCTGGCGAAGTCCCGGATCACCTGCTGCTGCGGCACGCTCGCGCCCTCAGCCAGCCACGCTGTCACCCCGCGGGCGTCGGTCAGCATCCTGTCCAGCTGCGCCGGACCACACGTCAACTTCTCGCCGCCCGCTCTGCTCTGCGCGTGGGCCTGCCGGGACTTGGCCACGCATTCGTTCCAGATCCAGCGGCAGCGATCCCACTCGGCTTCAAGTGCGCGCCGGGCTGTCTTCGACAGGCGTACACGGAAGGTGTACCGGGCATGCCCGGTGTCCTTCGTGGTCGCTTCTGTCGTCATGGATCCGAACCTACCCGGGGGGACTGACAGTTGAGAGTTCTTGACCGTTGTGGGCGGCATCACGGCCGTGCGGGGTGGACGCCGGATCGCCCTGACGGCGATCCGGCTGTCCCTGCCCTGCTCCGCAGGAGTCCGATTCCTCCCCGGCCTGAAGGCCGGGGCATCCTCGGAGAAAGCCGGTGAAGTAGCCGGGTCCGCCGTCACCGGGGAACCCCTCGCGGAAGCTGTCCTCGCCGTCGGCCGGGCAGGATCGGCAGTCGTTCCGGCAGGCGCCGGGGCCGGGCCGGTCGTGGTTGCCCCGCACGACGAAGTAGTCCCGGTCGTGCGTGCCGAAGCCGTCGAGGATGCGCCTGGCCTCGGTCAGGTCCCGCGGTGCCCCGCCGGCCGAGATGTCCCCGGCGGCCAGCAGCAGGTCCGCCCCGCGCAGGCGTGCCTCCGCGACCATCGCCCGGCTCATGATCTCCGGATACGGCGCGAGCCCCGGCTCCTGCGAGACTCCGCGCATCAGGGGTATGCCGCCCACCAGTCCGGCCGTGGTCTCGCCGAGGTGCAGGTCGTTGCAGAGCGCGATGGTCAGCAGATGCCGTCCGGGCGGGGGCTGGGGCGTGGTGAAGGAGTAGGGGCCTCCGCGCGAGCCGCGACCGTGCGGGCCGGTGCCCACCGCGTTGCCGCGCACGAGGTGCAGCGGTGTGGGACGGGCGGCCACGCCCCGGGAACGGGCCTGGTAGTAGTACGTCTGACCCGGTTCCAGGCCGGTGAGTTCCACTTGGTGGTGCGCGGTGGGCCGGTCCTCCCCCGCAACGCGGTTCAGACGGCCCGGACAGGTGCCGTAGACGACCTCTCCCTCGGTGGCCGCCGGGAGCATCCGGCCCAGTCCGTCATCGGTGCCCGGCACTCCGGTGTACCAGGTGATGACGGCGCGGTCCTCGGTCAGGGTCACAAGTTCCAGATGGACGGCCGACACCGCGTCCGCGTGGCGGGGGACGCCGGATGACGGTCGGGAGGCCGCCCGCAGCAGGGCGGGGGCGAGCAGGGCGCCGGAGCGCAGCACCTCGTGCGGGGCGGGCAGGGCCGCCAGGGCCGAGAGAACGGGGGAGAAGCAGCAGCGCATGCCGGCTGCTTCCCCGGGCGCAGTGAACGGCGTCGGTGGAGTCGACGGCGACGTCCGGTCGGGAAGGCGACATCTCGGCGCGGCGGCCGCAGCGCGGTGGCCGGATCACCTGCCCGGATCCCACGGATGCGCGCCGGCGCCCCGCTTCACCCCGTGTCGCCGAACCGGGTCCGCAGGTCCCGCTTGAGGATCTTCCCGCTCGCGTTACGGGGCAACTCGTCCACGAACACCACCCGCTTCGGCGCCTTGAACGGGGCGAGCGTCTCGCGGGCGTGCGCGATCAGCTCCTCCTCGGTGACCCGGCCGCGAGGGACCACGACGGCCGTGACGGCCTCGATCCACCGCTCGTCCGGCAGGCCGACGACCGCTGCCTCGGCGACCTGGGGATGGGTGTACAGCGCGTCCTCGACCTGCCGTGAAGCGACCAGCACACCACCGGAGTTGATGACGTCCTTGAGCCGGTCGACGATGGTGAAGTAGCCCTCGGAGTCCCGTACGCCGAGGTCCCCGGAGTGGAACCAGCCGTCCCGGAAGGCCTCCTCGGTCTCCTCGGGCTTGTCCCAGTATCCCTCGCACAACTGCGGTGACCGGTAGACGATTTCGCCCCGTTCACCGTCCGGCACGTCCTTGCCGGAGCCGTCGACGAGCTTCGCCTCCACGAACAGCACCGGGCGCCCGCAGGAGTCCATGCGCCCCTTGTGCTCATGGGGTCCGAGCACCATGGACAGCGGGCCGATCTCGCTCTGGCCGAAGCAGTTGTAGAAGGCGAGCTTCGGCAGTCGCTCCTTGAGGCGTTCCAGGACGGGCACCGGCATGATCGAGGCGCCGTAGTAGGCCTTCCGTAGCCCGCTCAGGTCGCGTGTGCCGAAATCGGGGCGGCCCGCGAGGCCGATCCATACGGTGGGCGGCGCGAACAGGCTGTCGGCCCGGCCCTCCTCGATCAGGTCGAAGAGCCGGTCGCCGTCGGGCGCGTCCAGGATCACGTTCTGCGCCCCCACGGCCAGGTAGGGCAGCAGGAAGACGTGCATCTGCGCCGAGTGGTAGAGCGGCAGCGCGTGCACGGGCAGGTCGCCCGCGCTCAGGTCGAGTGCGGTGATCGCGCTCAGATACTCGTGCACCAGCGCCCGGTGCGTCATCATCGCGCCCTTGGGGAGCGCGGTCGTACCGGACGTGTAGAGCAGTTGCACCAGGTCCTCGCCGCGCGGCTCCTCGCCGTCGTACGGCTCGGTCGTGGCGAGCCGCGCGAGCAGCGAGTCGTCCGCGTCGCGCAGCGGCAGCACCCGTACCCCCTCCGGGAGGTGGCCGGCGAGACCCGGGTCCGCGAGCACCAGCCCGCAGCCGGACTGGCCGACGATGTACGCCAGGTCGTCGCCGGTCAGGTTCTGGTTCACCGGCACGTGCACCAGCCCGGCGCGCGCGCAGGCCAGGAAGGCGATCAGATACGCGTCGGAGTTGTGGCCCAGTGCGCCCACGCGGTCCCCGCGCTCGAGTCCCGCCTCCACGAGGACGCGGGCGGCGCGGGAGACGGCGTCGTCCAGTTCGGCGTAGGTCCACGACCGGTCCCCGTAGTGGATCGCCACGCGTTCCGGGGTGCGCCCGGCACTTCGCCGCAGTGTGCCGTCGACTGTGACGCTTCGTCCTGCCGTCATGAACCGCCCCTTCGTCCGCCTCCGCCTGCCGCGATCCTCGTCGCGTCCCGCGAGGGCGGTCAAGGTCCGGACGTCTTCTGCAGCGGGGGCCGGTCTCACATCTGGCGGGTGCGGCCTTCCCAGTACGGTTCCCGCAGGCGGCGCTTGTACAGCTTGCCGTTCGGGTCGCGGGGCATCGCCGCGATGAAGTCCACACTCCTGGGCCGTTTGTAGCCGGCGAGCAGCCGGGCGCAGTGGTCGAGGATGTCGGCGCCGAGCGCCGGTCCCGGCTCGTGGCCGGGGGCGGTTTCGACGACCGCCTTCACCTCCTCGCCCCAGTCGTCGTGCGGGATCCCGAAGGCGGCGGCGTCGGCCACGGCGGGGTGGGTGAGCAGGGCGGCCTCGATCTCCGCGGGATAGATGTTGACCCCGCCCGAGATGATCAGGTCGATCTTGCGGTCGTGCAGGAAGAGATAGCCGTCCTCGTCGAGGTAGCCGAGGTCGCCCACCGTGAAGAAGTCGCCGATACGGCTCTTGCGGGTCTTGGCCTCGTCCTTGTGGTACGTGAATCCGCCGGTGGTCATCTTCATGTAGACGGTGCCGAGTTCGCCGGGCGCCAGCCTGTTGGCGTCGTCGTCGAAGACCGCGAGTTCGCTGATGGGCCAGGCCTTGCCGACCGTGCCGGGCTTCTTCAGCCAGTCCTCGGCGGTCGCGAACGCACCACCGCCCTCACTGGCCGCGTAGTACTCCTCCACGCTGTCGCCCCACCACTCGATCATGGCCCGCTTCACATGGTCGGGGCAGGGGGCGGCGCCATGGACGGCGTGCCGCATGGAGGAGACGTCGTAGCGCGCCCGCACCTCCTCGGGGAGCGCGAGCAGACGGTGGAACTGGGTCGGGACCATGTGGGTGTGTGTGCACCGGTGGATGTCGATCACGCGGAGCATCTCCTCGGGCGTCCACTTGTCCATCACGACCAGCCGGTGCCCGATGTGCAGGGACGCGCCCGCGAACTGGAGCACCGCCGTGTGGTACAGCGGCGAACAGACCAGGTGGACGTTGTCGTCGTACGGCTTGATGCCGAAGATGCCTAGGAAGCCGCCGAGATACACCTCCTCCGGCGGTTTACCGGGCAGCGGCCGGCGAATGCCGCGCGGGCGGCCCGTGGTGCCCGAGGTGTAGTTCATGACCCAGCCGAGGGTGCGCCCGCCCGGCGCCGACTCCGGCTGTCCGCCGAGGAGTTCGGCGTACGGCCGGAACCCCTCGACCGTTCCGGCGGCGTACCGTCCGGCGGTCGGCAGCTTCGCCTCGCCCGCGGCGCCCTTGGCCGCGTCCGCGAACCGCTCGTGCGCGATGAGCACCTTGGCGCCGGAGTCGGCGACGATCCAGGCGATCTCGGGACCCACGAGGTGGTGGTTGACGGGGACGAGGTAGAGGCCGGCCTGGGTGGCGGCGAGGTAGGCGGTCAGGAACTCGGCGCCGTTGGGCAGCATGACGGCGAAGGAGTCCCCGCGTTCGAGCCCCGCGGCCCGCAGTCCGTGGACCAGCCGGTTGGCCGCCCCCAGCAGCCGTCCGGCGGTCCACTCCTCCCCGTCGGGTGCGACGAGCACGGTGCGCTCGGGGTCTGCCGCTGCCTGGCCCCAGAAACCGTTGGCGTCCTGGTTCACTGCTGGCTCCTTCCGGCGATCCGGTTGATGCGGTCGACGGCGCGCTCGAAGCCGCGGGTGAGGTCGTCGACGACGGCCTGGACACTGCGTTCGCTGTTCATACGGCCGACGATCTGGCCGACGGGCGTGCCGAGCAGCGGCTCCACCTCGTACTTCTGGATGCGGGTGACGGCGTCGGCGACGAGCAGCCCCTGAAGGGGCATCGAAAGCACGTCGGGTCCACTGGGGTCGTCCCACGCGTCGGTCCATTCGGTCCGCAACTGCCGGGCCGGTTTGCCGGTCAGCGCCCGGGAGCGGACGGTGTCGCCCGAACCGGCGGCGAGCAGCTTGCGCACGAGCGCGGGCGAGGGAAGTTCGGCCTCCGTGGTGGTCAGCCAGATCGAGCCGAGCCAGACTCCCTGGGCCCCGAGCGCGAGGGCCGCTGCCATCTGCTGCCCGCTGCCGATGCCTCCGGCGGCCAGTACGGGCAACGGGCCGACGGCGTCGACGACTTCGGGGGTGAGCACCATGGAGGCGATCTCTCCGGTGTGGCCGCCGGCCTCGTACCCCTGGGCGACGACGATGTCGATGCCCGCCTCCTTGTGCTTGCGCGCGTGCCGGGCGCTGCCGGCCAGCGCGGCGACGAGCACACCCTGGTCGTGGGCGCGTGCCACGACGTCGGCAGGCGGGGAGCCGAGCGCGTTGGCGAGCAGTTTGATCGGATAGTCGAAGGCGACGTCGAGCTGGGAGCGGGCGACCTGCTCCATCCAGCCGGTGATCCGCCACCCGGACGCCTCGCCGTCGGCGAGTTCGGGCACCCCGTACTTGGCGAGGGTGTCCCTGACGAACTGCCGGTGCCCTTCCGGGATCATCGCCTCGACATCGGCCTCGGTGACACCCTCCACTTTCCTCGCGGGCATGACGACGTCCAGCCCGTAGGGCCTGCCGTCGACGTGTGCCTCGAGCCAGTCGAGGTCGCGCTTGAGGTCATCGGGGGCGGTGTAGCGGACCGCGCCGAGCACGCCGAAGCCGCCGGCCCGGCTGATGGCCGCGGCGACGGCGGGAAACGGTGTGAAGCCGAAGAGGGCGTGCTCGACTCCCAGTCGCTTGCTCAGCTCCGTCTGCATGGGCGCAGGATGCCGCAGCGACCGGGAGGAGGGAAGACCTTTTCTGATGCTCCGTCAGATTGTGTCCTCGAGCACTGCCATCGCCGCGTTGTGCCCCGGCACCCCGCTCACCCCGCCGCCGCGCACCGCTCCCGCTCCGCACAGCAGAACGTTCGCGTGCGGCGTCTCCACCCCCCACCGGCCGGTGCCCTCCTGCGCGTACGGCCAGGCCAGCTCGCGGTGGAAGATGTTGCCGCCCGGCAGCCGCAGGTCGCGCTCCAGGTCCAGCGGGGTCTTCGCCTCGATGCAGGGGCTCCCGTCCGCGTCCTTGGCCAGACACCCCTCGATGGGCTCGGCGAGGTGGGCGTCCAGCTGCGCCAGCGTCGACTTCAGCAACTCGTCCCGTACACCGTCGTTGTCGCTCTCGAAGAGACGGGCGGGCGTGTGGAGGCCGAAGAGGGTCAGGGTCTGGTAGCCGCGCTCGACGAGTTCCGGGCCGAGGATGGTCGGGTCGGTCAGCGAGTGGCAGTAGATCTCCGAGGGCGGCGCGCTCGGCAGCCTGCCCGCGACCGCCTGGGCGTGGGCGGTGGCCAGCTGCTCGTACCCCTCCGCGATGTGGAAGGTCCCGGCGAAGGCCTCACGGGGGTCGACGGCGGCGTCCCGCAGCGCGGGCAGCCGGGTCAGCAGCATGTTCACCTTGAGCTGGGTGCCCTCGGCCGGGGCGGCCGGGGTGTCGCCGGTGAGCCTGGCCAGCTCCTGCGGCGACGCGTTCACCAGGACGTGCCGGGCGGCGACGGTGCCCTCCCTGTCCTCGGTCCGGTACGTGACCTCGGCGGAGCGTCCGTCGGTCTCGATCCCCACCACCTCGCGCCCTGTGGCGATCACCGCGCCGGCGGCGCGCGCGGCCTGGGCCAGCGCATCGGTGAACGCTCCCATGCCGCCCACCGGGACGTCCCAGGCGCCCGTGCCGCCGCCGATGACGTGGTAGAGGAAGCAGCGGTTCTGCCGCAGGGAGGCGTCGTGGGCGTCGGCGAAGGTCCCGATCAGGGCATCGGTGAGGACGACACCCCGGACCAGGTCGTCCTGGAAGCGGGCCTCGACGGCGGCACCGATGGGCTCCTCGAACAGCGCGCGCCAGGCCTCCTCGTCGTCGACGCGGCGGCGCAGTTCGTCTCGCGTGGGCAGGGGGTCGGTGAGCGTGGGGAACACCCGCTCGGCGACGCGTCCGGTCATCCCGTAGAAGCTCTGCCATGCCTCGTACTCGCGATCGGAGCCGGTGAGCCGGGCGAACGCCTCCCGGGTCCGCCGCTCGCCGCCGCCGACGAGCAGCCCGGTGGGCCGCCCTTCGCGCTCGACGGGCGTGTACGAGGACACCGTGCGCCCCCTGACCCTGAAGTCGAGCTCCAGGTCCCGCACGATCTTCCGGGGCAGCAGGCTGACCAGGTACGAGTACCGCGACAGCCGCGCGTCCACCCCGGTGAACGGCCGCGTGGACACGGCGGCGCCCCCGGTGTGGTCCAGTCGCTCCAGGACCAGCACGGACCGCCCGGCCCGGGCCAGGTAGGCGGCGGCCACCAGTCCGTTGTGTCCGCCGCCGACGACGACGACGTCATATCCCTCGTGTGCAGGCATGCTTCTTCGTAGCACGTCATGATCCGGATCGGCCAGTGACGGGCCGCACCGCGTACCCACCCTGGCCCGGCCAGGCGTCCCCCGTCGCCTGCGATCGCGTCCGTCCGCGCCCCGCCCTCCCCCGGCCGGTCCGCTCCAGCGAGCTGTCAGCCGACTTTGTACGGTGCGGGACGGGCCTCCGGGCCGAGTCTGGCCATCGCGCGCAGGATGTGTTTGGGCGGCAGTTGCCAGCGCAGACGTGCGGGAACGCAGCGGAGCAGGGTGCCGGTGACCCGCAGGCGCCGGGTCACCGTCCTGGGCGCGGGGGCCCGTCTCCCGTACAGCTCGTGGGCGTACGGGGGCAGCGCGCCGTACGCCAGGTCGGCCACGCGCCGCCACACCAGGGTGCGCGCCGGGAGGAGCAGCGGATGGACGGGCGGGCGGCGCAGGAAGTCGTCCACCTCCCGGGCCTCGGGACCGGCGGCGAGCTCGGGCAGCACCTTCTCGAAATAGGCAGCCAACTGGGCCTGGTCGGAGGGCACTTGCTCCTGGTCGAGCCCCACGAGGCCCGCCGCCGCCCGGTTTTCGCGGATGTACCGGTCGGCCTGGGAGTCGGTGAGCCGGAAGCCCGAGCGGCGCAGGACGTGGAGATAGGAGTCGATCTCGGCGCAGTGCACCCACAGCAACAGCTCCGGCCGGTCCACGCCGTACCGCTCGCCGGTGCGCGGATCGGTGGCGCCCAGCAGGCCGTGGATCCGGCGCACCCGTGCGGCCGCCCGCTCCGCGGCCTCGGTGGTGCCGTACGTCGTCGTGCCGACGAAGTTGGCGGTCCGCATCAGCCGGCCCCAGGCGTCGCGCCGGAAGTCGGAGTTCTGCACGACGCCGCGCACGGTCGGCGGATGCAGGGCCTGCAGGTAGAGCGCACGGATGCCGGCGACCCACATCATGGGGTCACCGTGCATCTGCCAGGTCACCGAGGAGGGCCCGAAGAACCCCGGATCCGCGTCCACCCCGTCAGTGTGGCCTTGCCCGGTACGCGCCATCAACCGTCCGCGGGCACCCCGGGCGGCAGGTTGAACGGGGTGACCACCTGGATCGGCGACGGCAGATGGGGACCTTCCTCGGGGAGCGCCCCGTGTGCCCGCATGACCGTCTGGCAGGCGCGGCGCATGTCCTGGCGCAGGTCGTGGTGGAGCACGGCGGAGATACGGCGTTCGCCCAGCAACCGGGTGTTGTCGCGGTCGAGGTCGTGTGCGATGAAGACGGCCAGGTCGCGGCCGAGCGCCGCGAAGGCGTCCACGGTCGCGGCGTTGCCGCCGCCGACGGAGTAGACGGCGTTGATCTCCGGGTCCCGCTCCAGGGCGGCCAGGACGAGATCCCGCTGAGTGGCGTCCAGACCGTCACTGTCGGTGACCTCGACGACCGTACGCTCGGGGCAGGTCATCCGGAGCGCGCCGCGAAAGCCCATCTCGCGTTCCTCCTCGCCACGGAAGAAACCGCGGCTGATGGTGACGAGCACATGGCCGGGGCGGTCGCCCAGCCACTGGTCGAGGAGGTAGGCGGCTGTGGCCCCGGCGGCGCGGTTGTCGATGCCGATGTACGCGTGGCGGGCACTGCCGGGCAGATCGGTCACCAGGGTGACCACGGGGATCCCGGCCCCGACCAGCCGGGCGACGGCGGCGGTGACCTCGGGCAGGTCCGGGGCCTTGAGGATCACCCCCTGGGAACCGCGCCGGGCGATGCGGTCCAGGATGCTGATCAGCTCCTCGGGCGGACAGGTCTCCCGGAAGTGGAAGCGGGAGCGGACGAGGGCGGGGTGCAGGGAGGGGAGTTCGGCCTCCAGGGCGTCACGGACCGCGGCGGAGAACCGGGCCGGTGTCTGCATCACGATGTCGATCATGAAGGCGCGTCCGCCGATCCGGACCTGGGTGCGCTGCCGGTCCAGGTCCTTGATCGCCTGGTGCACCTCGCGCACCGTGCTCTCCCGGACCCCGCCGCGGTGGTTGAGGACGCGGTCGACGGTCGCCTGGCTCAGGCCGGCCTGACGGGCTATCTCGCGGATCGTGTACGGGTGTCCCATGACTCGTTCCCGGACGTCGGCGGCGCGGGGCCGCGACGGCTTGTCGATGATGGCTTTTTGATGGGCCTCTGATCATTGAATGAGTGACCCGGGTTCACAAGACTGGCGGAAGCGACAGCACTGCGAAAGGAGTGTGCGATGGCTCTCACCGCCACCGGACCCGCGACCTGGCTGAGCGAGGAGGACTGCGACCTCGACGCCTTCCGCACCCTGGTCGAAGGGCGCACCGACCCGGCGGACTACCCGCACGCCGCGGACGTACGGCAGAACGTCCCGGTGTACGACTGCGACCGGCTGCGGGAGGCCGACCCGAGGCAGGTGCAGACGGAGTGGGTGCGTGCCCTGCTGGACGGGCCCGGCATCGTGGTGCTCGAGCGCGCCTTCCGCGACCTCGGCGCGGTGGACCGCGCGAGCGCCGCCTTCACCGCGCTGATCGAGCAGGAACGCGCGACGGGTGCCGCCCGCGGGGACCACTTCGCCAAGCCCGGCGCCAACGACCGGGTGTGGAACGCGCTCGACAAGCTGGCCGCACACGACCCGGAGACGTTCGCCGACTACTACGGCAACGACATGCTGGCGCTGGTCGCCGAGGCCTGGCTGGGCCCGGGCTATCAAATCACCTCACAGGTGAACCAGGTCAACCCGGGCGGCGCGGCGCAGAGCGTGCACCGCGACTACCACCTCGGATTCCTCGGCCAGGAACAGGCGGCCCGCTACCCGGGGCACGTGCACCGGCTCTCCCCCGTACTGACGCTGCAGGGCGCGGTGGCGCACTGCGACATGCCGGTGGAGTCCGGCCCTACGCTGTACCTGCCGCACTCGCAGAAGTACGAACCGGGCTATCTGGCCTGGCGGCTCCCGGAGTTCATCGCCTACTTCGACGCGCACCACGTCCAGCTGCCCTTGGCCAAGGGCGACGCGGTCTTCTTCAACCCGGCGCTCTTCCATGCCGCGGGGCACAACCGCTCCGCCGGCATCAGGCGCATGGCCAATCTGCTCCAGATCTCCTCCGCCTTCGGCCGCGCCATGGAGACGGTCGACCGCGAGGCGGTGTCGAACGCGCTCTATCCGGTCCTGCTGCGGCGCCGGGGCGAGGGCGCCGACCAGGACTGGCTGCGCCGGGTGGTCGCGGCCTGTGCCGAGGGCTACCCCTTCCCGACCAACCTGGATCTGGATCCGCCGGCCGACGGGCTGGCCCCGCCGTCCCAGGCGGACACCGTGTGCCAGGCCGTGTCCGAGGGCTGGAGCCCCGGCCGGCTGCTCCGGGAACTCCGGGCCGGCGCCGAGCGCCGCACGATCTGAAAGGACATCCGCACTCATGGGTCTTCTGACGGACAAGGTCGTCCTGGTCAACGGCGGAAGCCAGGGCGTGGGAGCCGGAATCGTCCGGGCCGCCGTACGCGAAGGCGGGCGGGTCGTCTTCACCGGTCGCCGGGCGGACGTGGGCGAGCGGTGCGCGGCCGAGACCGGTGCCGGCTTCGTGCGGGCGGACCTCGCCGACCCCGCGCAGGCGCGTCACAGCGTGGAGCGGGTCGTGGAGCGCCACGGCCGCATCGACTGTCTGGTGAACGCGGCGGGGCTGACCTCACGGGGAACGCTGCTGGACACCACGCCCGAGCTGTTCGACGCCCATGTCGCGATCAATCTGCGGGCGCCGTTCTTCGCGATGCAGGCGGCCGTACAGAACATGGTGGACCGCGAGGCGGCCGGCACCATCGTCAACATCATCACGTCCTCGTCGCACGGCGGACAGCCCTTCCTCGCCCCGTACGTCGCCGCCAAGGCCGGACTTTCGGGACTCACCCGCAACGCCGCCCACGCACACCGCTGGGACCGGATCCGGATCAACGGGCTGAACATCGGCTGGACGGACACCGAGGGTGAGGACGCCGTCCAGCGCGCCTTCCACGGCGCCGGGGACGACTGGCGCGTCGAGGCGGCGAAGGGGCAGCCGATGGGCAGGCTGGGCCAGGTCGACGAGATCGCCGACTTCGTCGCCTTCCTGCTGTCCGACCGCAGCGGTGTGGTGACCGGTTCGGTGATCGACTGGGGCCAGATCGTCCTCGGCGGCCTGGACTGACGTCCTTCTCCTCGGCGCCCCCGCACGCCTTCCACGAAAGATCGGAGCGACTCTTCATGCGTATCGGCATTCTTGGCCTCGGCCGGATCGGCGCCTTCCACGCCGCCACACTCGCCGGACTGGACGCGGTGGACTCCCTGGTGGTCACCGACCCCGTGAAGGCGGCGACCGCCTCGGCGGCGGAACGCCACGGGGCCACGGCGGTCGACTCCCCCGAGGAGCTGCTGGCCGCCGGTGTCGACGGCGTCGTGATCGCCGCGGCCACGGACGCGCATCCGGCGCTGATTCTCGCCGCCGTCGAGGCGAGCGTCCCCGTCTTCTGCGAGAAGCCGGTGGCGAAGGCCGTCGAGGAGAGCCTGACCGTGCTGCGCGCGGTGCGGGACAGCGGTGTCGAGGTGCACATCGGGTACAACCGGCGCTTCGACGCGGGCTGTGTGGCGGCGCGCAAGGCGGTCCTCGCCGACGAACTCGGCAAGCTGCACACCGTGCGCTCCACCACCCTGGACCCGGCGCCGCCGCCGGAGGCGTACATCGCCGTGTCCGGCGGCATCTTCCGCGACTGCTCCGTGCACGACTTCGACATCGTGCGCTGGGTGACCGGCCGGGAGGTCGCCGAGGTGTACGCGGCGGGCGGCAACCGCGGTGCCGAGTACATCGCGGCGGCGGGCGACGTCGACACAGCCTCGGCGATCCTCACCCTGGACGACGGGACGCTGGCCGTGGTGTCCAACTCACGGCACAACGCGCGCGGTTACGATGTGCGCCTCGAGCTGCACGGCATGAAGGACAGCATCGCCGTGGGACTGGAGGACAAACTGCCGCTGCGGTCCGTCGAGCCGGGCGCCACGTTCCCGGCAGGCACCCCGCACCACTTCTTCATGGACCGCTTCGCCGACGCCTACCGGGCCGAACTCACCGCATTCACCGAGGTCGTGGCGGGCCGCACACCCTCGCCCTGTACGGTTGCGGACGCCATCGAGGCGAGCTGGATCGCCGAGGCCTGCACGCTGTCGCTGGCGGAGCACCGACCGGTGCGGATGGAAGAGGTACGGCACGGAATGGACGAGGTGAGCGCGCGGTGAGCGCACCCCTGCGGATCGGGATCCTGGGCGCGGCCCGGATCAGTGAACGGGCACTCGTCACCCCGGCCCGCGAGGGCGGCCACCGGCTGGTGGCGGTCGCCGCCCGCGACCGGGACCGGGCGCAGGCCTTCGCCGACACCCACGGCGTGGAGCGGGTCGCGGGCTCCTACGCCGAGCTGATCGCCGACCCCGAGGTCGAGGTCGTCTACAACCCGCTGGCCAACGGCCTGCACGGCCCGTGGAACCTGGAGGCCCTGCGCGCGGGCAAGCATGTGCTGAGCGAGAAGCCGTCGGCGAGCAACGCGCAGGAGGCGGCCGAGGTGCGCGACGCGGCCGCCAAGTCGGGCACCGTCTTCATGGAGGGCTTCCACTACCTCTTCCATCCGGTCACCCGGCGGCTGCACGAACTGCTCGCCTCGGGTGAACTGGGCGAGCTCCGGCACGTGGAGACCGTGGTGGCCATGCCAGCCCCGCCCGAGGACGATGTGCGCTGGTCGCTCCCGCTGGCGGGCGGTGCCGTGATGGACCTGGGCTGCTACGGCCTGCATGCCCAGCGGGCGCTGGCCCCCTGGGCGGGCGGTGCTCCCGTGGTCGTCTCGGCCCGGGGCGGGGAGCGGGCGCAGGCACCGGGTGTCGACGAATGGCTGGACGCGGAGCTCGCCTTCCCCGGCGGCGCCACCGGCGTCGCGCGCTGTTCCATGGCGCACGACACCTGGCAGGCCACCTGCCGGGTGATCGGCACCCGGGGCGAGGCCACGGCGGTCGACTTCATCCTGCCGCACCAGGACGACCGGGTCGTGGTCCGCACCGGGGCGGGTGAGCGGACGGAGGAACTGGGCCGCAGGTCCTCGTACGCCTACCAGCTCGACGCGTTCACGGCCCATGTGCGCGAGGGCCGGCCGCAGCCCGTCGATGCGGAGGACGCGCTCGCGACCATGCGGCTCATCGACGAGTGCTACGAGAAGGCCGGTTTCACGCCGCGGCCGCGCAGTCGAGCCGTCTGAGCCGTCACCACAGCCACGGGTCGTCACCAGAGGCCGGGCTTCTTCCGGACACCGAAAAGGGCGCCTGACACGGCACATGCCGGACAGGCGCCCTTCCCGGCCTCGGGTCCTGCCTCCGCCGGTGGACGCGGTAGGACCATGTCGTTCGAACTGCCTGTCTCCAAAGCCACGATCTGGCGTGGCCGCCTGCTGACGGGTGTCCTCGGCGCAGGTGGTCCGGCGGCACGCCCGGCAGGCCTAGCGGGCCGCCCCTCCGGGACGCCTACTGGAAAGCTGCGCCCGCGTCGGTCACCCGCCCAACTGCGCAAGGATGCCGGTGAGTTCGCGGACGCGCGGGTGGTTGGGGCCGTGCGTGCTGCGGTAGCCCTCGATCGCGTCGCGCAGCAGTGGAACCGCCTCGGCGTTACGACCCTGGTTGGCCTTCATCGCCGCCAGGTCGACCTGGACCCCGAGGGTCGTCGCATGCCGAGGGCCGTGTGCCCGCCGGTAGTCCTTGAGCAGCTCGGCGATCAGAGTCTCGGCCTCGGTGACGCGGCCGAGCCTGTTCAGGACGACGGCGTGGTTGTGCCGGGCGGTCAAGGTGTCCGGATGCCGGTCGCCCTTCAGCCGTGACCGGGCGTCGATCAGCTCCCGGTACATCGTCAGGGCCTCGGCGTGCCTGCCCTGGTGGATGAGCACGGCGGCGAGATTGTGCCGTACGGTCAGGGCCACGTCGCTACCCGCGTCGGCGTCGGCCAGCATCGCGCGGTACATCGCCTCGGCCTCGGCGAGCCGTTCGGGCGAGCCGCGCAACGTTCCCGCAAGGGTGTTCCTGCAGCTCAGCGTTTCCGGATGGGCGGCGCCCAGGGTGCGGACACGGCGGGCCACGGTGTCCCGCATCAGCCCTTCCGCCTCCTCCCGGCGCCCAAGGTCGATCAGGACCTTCCCCAGGTTCGACGCGATCGACAGGGTCTGGTCGTCGTCCTGGCCCCGCAACCGCTCCCACCCGGACAACGCCTCCCGCAACCGCTGCTCGGCGAGCGCGAGATGGCCGCCCTCCTGCAGCAGCCGGGTGAGGTCGTTCAACGCCAGGAGCTTGTTCTCCTCGTCGTCCGCTCGGGCGGTGACCAGCCAGTCGAGGAGTTCGATGGCGTCGTTCCGCCGGTCGGGCAGTCCGCCGAGGGCCGCCGCATACAGGTGCAGAGCGTGCAGTGTCTCCGGGTGCTGCAGGCCCAGTTCCTCGCGTTTGCGCTCGAACTCCGCTCCCCGGGCGAACTCCTGAGTCACCTTCAGCTTGACGTCGATCAGTGGCACGTCACCGGGCCGCTCGGTCACCTTGATCTCGGCACTGCCGAAGTCTCCGACGAAGTGGTCGGTGACCTCCGGCTGCTTCCTCGTCTTCTTCTTGCTCCAGAACGCCACACCACCAGCTTGGTCACAGTATCGCGCCCGTGCCCATACCTTTGACGGCCGCGTGACCGTCATTGGCCGGAATACAAGTGCGCCGCCCACAGCGTCGGGGTTTTCGGGAAACGCTCCCTGCAGCGGCGCACTGCATGGTGCAACGCTGTCGCGACGTCCTCACCCCGGGCGATCCCCTGGTGCAGGTCCACGGCGACCAGCCGGGCCACGTGGTCGTTGGCCTGCCACAGCGTGCCGACCACCTGCGGATAGCCGGCGAGCTGGAAGGCCGACATCAGATGCAGGCTCTCATCCGGGATCCGGTGCGTGCCGAGCGACGTCTCGCACGCCGACAGCACGGCGAGCCGGACCCCGGAGAGGTCCAGCGCGGAGACGTCGAGCACCGACAGCGGACCGTCGTGCAGCAGGAGATGCCCTGCTGAGGGGTCGTCGGGGTCGCTCGCCGCGTGGCACGCGAAGTGCGCCGACGCGTGGGACGCGAGCGCGGCACGGACCGCGTCGACCGTCGCCTGCGCGTCGGCGAGCCGGGTGGCCGGCGTGAGGGCGGCGATCCTGCTCGCCTCCCGATCCGTGCCGCGCAGTGTCGTCGCGCCGGGTGCGTCCCCGATCGCCACGATCACCAGATCCTCGCCCGCCCGGACGTATCGGCCCCGAGCACGCCGCAACGCCCGCAGGGTCGGCGTGTAGGCGGACACTGCCCGATCGAGGGCCGTCGGACCGTCCGGGAAGCGTCCGGCCGCGTGGAGGGGGAGCAACGCGAGCTGTCCCACCGGCGACCACCAGACCCGTGGCCAGGCGCCGGACGGCGCGACGGTGTACCCGAGTCGTTTCAGCACCGGTTCGGCGACGAAGTCCCACAGCCAGCCGAGTACCTCCGTGACGGTGGTCTGGGCCTCGGTCTCACCCGCTCCCGGGCGGGTCGCCGCGTGCAGCGCGACCCTGAACGCGGCGGCCTGCTCCGCCACCGAGTCCGGTGTCACGCCCGGCAGTTCTACCACCGTGACGCCCGACGGCTCGACGATCAGCGCGTCGCTGCGGAACCCGCTCACGTTGATGAGCACAACCGGCCCGCCCACCGTGGACGCCAGCAGGTCGGCCAGCGCCGGCGGGGCGAAGAAGTCCTCGAACCCCGGCAGCCCGCGGGCCTCGTCGAGCAGACGACCCAGCCGGATGTCCAGGTCGTGCCGCTCGTCCGCCGCCGTGCCCAGGAGGTGTCCCGACGGGGTCAGCCGTTCGACCGTGTACGCCAGTTGTTCAGCGAGTTCCGGTGCCACGGCGGACAGCCGGGACAGGTCGCTACGGCTCTCCAGCACCTGCCCGCCGAGCACGCCTCGGCCGAGTTCCAGCAGCCGTACGGCCGTCTCCGGGTCGTTCGCCATGACGGCACTGGCGGCCGCGTCGGCGGCGAGACCGTCGAGCTCTTCCAGCGCCCTCTGCTGGTCGAGGCGGGCAAGACGTCGCGGCGCCACACGGGGCAGCAGGCCGACCGCGTAGGCGTAGGCGTCCCGCGCCCCTCGCCAGTGTCCCGCCTCCGCTTCGGTGCCCGCCCATGCGCGTGCGGCCTTGATCCGCACGATCGGCTGCAGTCCCCCGTGTTGGGCCGCTGCCCGGAAGGCGTGCCCCGCCGCGGCGAGGACGCCGGGGTCCTGGCTCACCTCGTACTGGGCGTACAAGGCGTCACCGTAGTTGATCTCGGCCGCGCCGCGCTTCGGACTGTCGGGAGCACTCGCCCGGACGGCGCTGCCCAGTGCCGTCACGGACCGGCGCAACGCCTCCGGATCCCCGGTGAACCGGTACTCGGAGAACCAGACCCGGCCGAGGTTGCCCAGCGCCGACACATGGTCGTCCTCGCCGTACGGCACCGCCTCGACCACCTCGCTGAACGCGGTGACCGCCTGCGCCAGGTCGGACTGCAGCCGGGTGTGCAGGAACCGGTCGTGGTGCAGCAGCCCCAACAGCAGCGGGATCGTGGCGTCGTTGCTGCCCCGGCCGTGGGCGGTCCGGCCCATCTCCACGGCCTGGTCCAGCATTTCGATGTCGCCGGTCTTTTCTATGAGCCCGTGCACGGCGATCAGGTAGTTCTCACATCGGTTGCCCCACGAGCGGGTGTCGGCCGGGGTGGCCGCGAGCACCTCACGCAGAAGGCTCACCCCTTCCCGCGCCGCTCCCAGGTCACCGGTGTGCCGGCCGCGGTCCCGCAGCGCCGCCGCGAGGTCGACCTTGAAGTCCAGCAGCGAGCCCGACGCGCTCGGGGCGCCTTCCACCGCGGCCCGCAGATACCGGATGGCGGTCTGCCGCACCGACTCGTCACCCGTGTGTTCGGCGGAGCGCTGCAACACATCGCCCAACTGGTTGAGCCGCAGCAGGTAACCCGGATCGTCGGCGGACGACTCCCGAACGCTGTCCTCGAGGACGCGGGCCGCCTCGGTGAGCGCGGTGTGATCGCCGGTCAGCCCGTACCGCAGGTACTGGGCCCTGCCCAGCACGAACAGCACCGCCGGTAGGCGCGGCAGTCGTGACGCCGACTCGACGGCCTCGGCGACGTACACCGGGTCGCGGGTGTGCTCGGCCAGCAGGATCAGCGCCTCGGCGCGCATCGTGGCGGCCACACGCCTGCTCTCCTCGTCCAGCAGCGGAATCGCCTCGTCGCATCCGGCAATCGCCTCATGGATCGCCGACACGTCACCGGCGTACTGGAAGTGGTCCAGCAGCACGGCACTGAGGTTGACCCGCAGCGCGTGTCGGATCGGGTGGTCCGGCACATATTCGAGGGCGGCGCGCAGTTGACCGATCGCCTCCGACAGGTCCGCCGGATCATTGGTGTACCGGTGGCGGTCGCGCAAGCTCATCGCCAGGTCGCTCATGGCGTTGACCGAGCCCTCCGCGGCCAGGCGCCGGTTCCGTTCGATCTCGCTGTCGAAGGGTGTCGGGGTCACTGAGCGAGGTTATCCTCACTGGGATGACCGCTGACCAACTCGCCGTCCTGTGCGGGCGCTTGGCCGACGCCGCCGACGCGGTGCGGACCTCGCCGGAGATCCGGGCCCACGCGGAGTCGATCGCCGACCGGGTCCGCGGTGGCGCGTCTCCCGGCGAACTCGCGGACGACTTCGACGAGTTGGAGGAATTGCTGCTGCGAGCGGGGCACGCCGCGGGGCTGAGCCCGGTCCGTTCCTACGAGCGGCTGCCCGGCGCCGGCGACGGTCACCGTATCCTGGAGCTTCTCGTCTGCCCCGGCGGTACCTGCTCCCGGCTCGAGGCGCCGGGCGCGGTGCCGGTGAACTGCCTGGTCCACCGGCGGCCGATGGCCGTGACAAGGCTCAGGTCGTGACCAAGTTCCTCGAGGCCCTGGGCGGCAAGCTGGCCGAACGCTGGCTCACCCTGTTGCTCGGCCCCAGCGTGCTGCTCCTGAGCGTGGCCGTGGCCGGGGTGACGCTGGGGCACCGGCACTGGCACGACACCGCCCTGCTGCTGACACGGCTCGATCACCTGTCGGCGCAGCCCGCGCTGCGGAGCACCGGCACGCTGGTCCTCGTCCTGGTGGGAGTCCTGGCCGCCTCGACTGGCCTCGGGCTGGCAGTCACCGCGCTGGGCGCCGCGGTGGAACGGCTGTGGCTCGCCACCCGGCCGCGACGGCTCACTGCCCGGCGCCGCCGACGTTGGGACGCCGCGCAGGAGCGGTTCGACCAGGCTCTGTTGGAGGCGGCCAGGGCCGACGGCACTCCCGAGGCGCCGGCGTCCGCGGCGCTGGCCCGTGAGTTCAACGCCCGGCGCAACCGGATCGGCCTGGCACCGCCGACTCACCCGTTCTGGCTGGGCGACCGGATCGCCGCGGTGGACACCCGGGTCTGGGAGACCTACCGGCTCGATCTCACCTCGGCCTGGCCACGGTTGTGGCTGACGCTGCCCGAGGATGTGCGCGCCGAGATCGGCACGGCCCGCGGCCGGCTCGCCGCCGCGACCCGGCTGGTGGCGTGGGCCCTCGCCTATCTCGCCGTGGGCGCCGTCTGGTGGCCGTCGGCAGTGGTCGGCGTCGTCACCACCGTGACGGCCTGGTGGCGGGCGCGGGCGGCGGGCGTGGCGTTCGCGGAACTCGCCGAGGCGGCCGTCGACCTGCACGGCCGAGGGCTGGCGGAGAGTCTCGGCATCCCTTGCGCGGGCACGCTCACCGAGGACGTCGGCGCGGAGATCACCACGTTGCTGAGGAAACGGACATGAGCTTCTTCTCCCGCCGCCGCAGGTCCGCCGACGCGCCGACACTGGACGACGAGGCCGTCCTGGTGATCGACCAGTACGCGCTGCCCTTCCGGTCGCCGCACTGGTACGGCCACGCCGACTATCACGCGCGGGTCTTCCGGCCCGGGAACGCGTCGAAGCCGGTCGTCGTCATGGGCGACCTCGACAACGACCCCGTCGCCTCGATCACCAACAAGTGCCCCGAGGTCACGGCTGTCGTCGCCCACCTGGTGCTGGGCCGCCCCGGCGTGCACCCCACCCGGCTGGAGGACCACGCCCGGTGGCTCACCTACTACGCCGCCCATGGCTCCATCAGCGAGAGGTTCTGCGAGGTGTACGACTTCGACGTGGTGCCCGGTTACCAGCCGCCGCTGGTCAACCTCAGGTACCGGGACCTGCGGCGCGAGGAGGCCGAGGACCTCGTGGGCGGGGCCCTCGGCAAGTGGCGGCGGCAGGACTACACCGTCGCGGGGCTCCAGCGGCGCGGAGTCCGGGTGATGCGGGTGCACCCGGCGAGTTCGTGAACGGGGAGGCGCGGCGGAGCGCCTCGCCGCCCACCGGGCTCGCGTCGCGGTACCTGTAGCGCACAACAGGGGACCATCGACCTTGGTGCCAACTGGCCTGCCTGAGTGCCAACCAAAGAGCGGAGTCACAAGAGCGTCACCTGCGGACGCGGGGCATCCCGAGGCCGATCCAGGAGATGATCTCACGCTGGATCTCGTTGTTGCCGCCGCCGAAGGTGAAGATGACGGCCGAGCGATAGCCCCGCTCCAGTTCGCCGTGGAGCACGGCGCCCGCCGAGCCCTCCTTCAGCGGGCCCGCGGCGGCGACGATCTCCATGAGCCAGGCGTACGCGTCCCGGCGGGCCTCGGAGCCGTAGACCTTCACGGCGGAGGCGTCCTGCGGGGTGAGCGTGCCGTCCTGGACGGCGTTCACCATCCGCCAGTTGAGCAGCTTCAGCGCGTCCAGCTTCGTGTGCGTCCTGGCCAGGCGCTGCCGCACCCAGGGCAGGTCGATCACCCGGCGACCGTCGGCGAGCTTGGTCCCCATGGCCCAGCGCTGCACGTCGTGCAGGGCGCGGATCGCCATGGTGCCGTGCGCCGCGAGGGTGACGCGCTCGTGGTTGAGCTGGTTGGTGATCAGCCGCCAGCCCTTGTTCTCCTCACCGACGCGGCGGGAGACGGGGACGCGGACGTTCTCGTAGTAGCTGGCCGTGGTGTCGTGCGAGGCGAGCGTACGGATGAGCGTGCAGGAGTAGCCGGGGTCGGAGGTCGGCACGAGGAGCATGGTGATGCCCTTGTGCGGCGGGGCGTCCGGGTCGGTGCGCACGGCGAGCCACACCCAGTCGGCGGTGTCACCGTTGGTGGTCCAGATCTTCTGCCCGTTGACGACGTATGTGTCGCCGTCCCGCACCGCGCGTGTCTTCAGGGACGCAAGGTCCGTGCCCGCGTCCGGCTCGCTGTAGCCGATCGCGAAGTCGATCTCGCCGGCGAGGATCTTCGGCAGGAAGTACGCCTTCTGCTCGTCCGAGCCGAACCGCATGAGCGTCGGACCGACCGTGTTGAGCGCCATCAGCGGAAGGGGCACACCCGCCTGCGCGGCCTCGTCGAAGAAGATGAACTGCTCCATGGCGGTCAGCCCCCGCCCGCCGTACTCCTTCGGCCAGCCGACGCCGAGCCAGCCGTCGCGGCCGAGACGGCGGATGGCGTCGCGGTAGAAGCGCTTCTGCGCCGCCGGTTGGGCGTGGCGGGCATAGGCGTTGTCCGGCACGAGCCGGGCGAAGTAGCCACGCAGTTCGGTGCGCAACCGCTGCTGCTCGGGCGTGTGGTCGAGATGCACGGCGCCTCCAGGCTCCAAGGCCGGTCCTGACGGCGCACACCGTAGAACGTGTTTCAGAAATTGGGAATGGCGATGCGGGCCGAGCCGGTGTCAGGTCGGCCGGCCGAGGCCGTCAGCCCAGCGTCGCGAGGAAGTCGGTGCAGGCCCGCGCGCAGGCGCGGCAGGCCCGCGCGGCCGCCTCACCGCCGGGATCCGCGTCGAAGACGTGCGCGCAGTCCAGGCAGACGGACCGGCACCACTCCACCTGGCTCCGGATGCCGTCCTCCTCCTCGTGGCCGCCGTGCTGGGACAGCACACGGCAGGTCGCGTCGCACACCTCCGCGCACATGACGCCCTTGCGCCGCAGAAGTTCCTGGTCGTGGGTCCCGTCCGGTTCCGCAAGGCTCGCACGCAGGGCGCTCGCCCGCGCACATTCGGTGCAGGTCTGCGCGCAGGCGAAACGGTCCTCGAGGAAGCGGTAGACCTCCTGCTGGGATGTCGTGGTCACTCGGTGCGGGTAGCCGGTGCCGACCGCGTCAAACCCGCCGCTCCGCCGGGGCGCGCCGGCGCAGCACCTCCTTAGGACGTCTGCCGCCCTGTACCGCGGGCGCCCCTCACCGCGTCGTGCTCTTCGATGTGTGCGAGGCGATCAGGTCGGGCGTCAGATAGACGTCGGACCGTTCGAAGTCCTTGAGCGTGGTCGGGCGGCCGACCAGGAAACCGGTGCGTACGAAGTCGTAGCCCGCCAGCGCGTTGAGCGTCCAGTTCGTCATGGTGCGCAGCCGGGCCGGAAACGTGCGCTGCGCCGCGAGGTGGTATCCGCGGGCGACGACCTGCGCGGGGAGGCCCGTGAGTTCCACGCCGACCGGCTTGGACACTGCGTCGACGCCGCCGAGGTCCACGACCAGCCCCAGGTCACGGTGCCGGTACTGCCCGAGCGGCATGCCGTGCAACGTGGCCGCGACGTTCTTCGCGGCGGCCCAGCCCTGGCGCACGGCGTGCTGGGCGGTCGGCGGGCAGATCGCGTGGTCGCTCTTGGCGAGGTCGGGGACCGCGGCGGCGTCCCCGAGGGCGAAGACTCCGTCCAGGCCCGGCACCCTCAGATCCGGCCGGACCACGAGCCGCCCACGGTCGGTCTCCGCGTCGAGCGTGGCGATCAGCGGGCTCGGCGCCACCCCGGCGGTCCAGATCAGGGTGTGGCAGGGCAGCCGGCGGCCGTCCGTGAGGACGACGGTGTTGTGCGTGGCCTCGGCGACCGAGACACCGAGGGAGACGTCCAGTCCGCGCCGCCGAAGGATGGCGAGGGCCTTCGCGCCCAGCCGGTCGCCGAGCTCCGGCATCAGCCTGGGCGCGATGTCCACGAGATGCCATTTGATGAGAGTGGGGTCCAGGCCCGGGTAACGCCGGACGGCGGCGGCGGTGAGGTGGTGCAGACCGGCGGCGGTCTCGGTGCCGGCGTAGCCGCCGCCGACCACCACGAACTGCAGCCGGGTCTCACGCTCCACCGGGTCGGAACTCGCCGCCGCCAGGTCGAGCTGGGCGATCACGTGATCGCGGACCCAGGCGGCCTCGGCCAGCGTCTTCATGCCCACTGCGTGCTCGTTCACCCCGGGGATGTCGAACTGCCGCGTCACACTGCCCGGTGTCAGCACGAGGTAGTCGTAGCGCTCGACGGTCGTCTCGCCGTTGATCTTCCGTACCACCACGGCCTTGGCACCGGGATCGACGCCCACCGCTCCACCGGGCACGATGACGGTGCGCCGGAGCAGACGGCGCAGCGACACGGCGACGGACTGCGGGGTGAGGATCCCGGCGGCGACGTGCGGAAGCAGGGGCAGGTACAGCTGGTGGTCGAAGGGGGTGACGAGCCTGAGCGAAGCCTCGGCGGGCTGGAGGATCCGTTCCAGCTTGCGTGCGGTCTCCAATCCGGCGAATCCACCACCGACGATCAAGATCCGGGGCACGGCCATGGCAGGTCCCTCCAGAGGGAGACGTCGACGCCTGCCACGCTAGGGAACGCGGCCCGGGCCCGCATCCGCAACGGTGGACACCGGCGCGGCCTCGCGCAGCGCCCGCAGCGTGGGGGCTCCTCGGTCCACTGGTCAACGCCCCGCTGGGGTCGGCCGTGACGCCCCCCGGTGGACACCTTCGTCCGCGGACGTCGTCGGTATCGCAGCCGGCTGTCCCGCGCCTGGGACCGCAGCGGTCGGGGATGCTCCCGAACACCTCGCACAGCGGCCCGAGTTGGATCGGCGCGAAACCGAGGACCCGCTCGATCGCCGCGGAAACCGGCGCCCTGCCAGAGCGGTGCCGGATCATGCGTCGGCGGGCGACCGGACCATCTCGGCGCCTTCCATGGCAGGAGAGCCTCCCCACAGTGCGGCGGACGCCGCTGACGGCCATGGGTTTGCCGGTCGGCGCACACGAACAGTGCTTCCCGCCAGGTGCGATCGGCCGTGCAGCTCCTCTCCGCCCCTACACGCCCGGGAACGTCCGCGCACGTGACCATCGACCCATGAGCACGGATACTGCCCGGAGTGGGTCACCGCAAACGGACCAGTGAGACCGAAGACCGCCAGGCTCGTCAGGAGGCTCTTGTGAAGATGCTGATCAATGTCCCGGAATCGGTGGTCGCGGACGCGCTGCGGGGCATGGCGGCCGCCTACCCGCAGCTGACCGTCGACGTGGAGAACCGGGTGATCGTACGGCGTGACGCCCCGGTCGCCGGTCAGGTGGGCCTCGTGTCCGGCGGTGGCTCCGGGCACGAGCCGCTGCACGGCGGGTTCGTCGGCCCGGGCATGCTGTCGGCGGCCTGCCCCGGCGAGGTGTTCACCTCCCCGGTGCCCGACCAGATGGTGCGCGCGGCGGCGGCCGTGGACAGCGGCGCGGGCGTGCTGTTCATCGTGAAGAACTACACCGGTGACGTGCTGAACTTCGACATGGCGGCCGAACTCGCCGAGGACGAGGGCATCCAGGTCGCGAAGGTCCTGGTCAACGACGACGTGGCCGTCACCGACAGCCTGTACACGGCGGGGCGGCGCGGCACCGGCGCCACCCTGTTCGTGGAGAAGATCGCGGGGGCGGCCGCGGAGGAGGGGCAGCCGCTGGAGCGAGTGGAGTCCGTCGCGCGGCAGGTCAACGAGAACTCCCGCAGCTTCGGTGTGGCCCTCAGCGCCTGCACCACGCCGGCCAAGGGCTCGCCCACCTTCGATCTACCGCCGGGCGAGCTGGAGTTGGGCGTCGGCATCCATGGCGAGCCGGGGCGCGAACGGCGCCGGATGATGACCGCGCGCGAGATCGCCGACTTCTCGGTGAACGCCATCCTTGACGACTTCGAGCCGCGCAGTCCGGTACTGGTACTGGTCAACGGGATGGGCGCCACTCCACTCCTCGAGCTGTACGGCTACAACGCCGAGGTGCAGCGGGTGCTGACCGAGCGGGGCGTCCCCGTCGCCCGAACCCTGGTCGGCAACTACGTCACCTCCCTCGACATGGCCGGGGCCTCCGTCACCCTGTGCCAGGTCGATGAGGAACTGCTGCGGCTGTGGGACGCGCCGGTCAGTACGCCGGCGCTGCGCTGGGGCAGGTGAGTGAGGTCAACATCCGTACCAGGCAAGGAGATCCAGTGCTCGACGCCGACTTCTTCCGCCGCTGGATGACGGCGGTGGCCGCGTCCGTCGATCGCGAGGCGGAGCGGCTCACCGCGCTCGACTCGCCCATCGGCGATGCCGACCACGGCAGCAATCTGCAACGCGGGTTCCGCGCGGTGGCCGCCACCTTGGAGAAGGAGGCGCCGGACACGCCCGGCGCGATCCTCCAGCTCGCGGGCCAGCAGCTGATCTCGACCGTCGGCGGAGCGTCGGGACCGCTGTACGGCACCCTGCTGCGCCGTACCGGCAAGGCCCTCGGGGACGCCGCCGAGGTCAGCCGGGAGCAGCTGGCGGAGGCGCTGCGCGCGGGCGTCGACGCCGTCATGACGCTGGGCGGAGCCGCGCCCGGCGACAAGACCATGGTCGACGCCCTGGTGCCCGCGGTGGACGCACTCGGCACCTCCTTCGAGGCGGCGAGCACCGCCGCCGAGGAGGGCGCCGTCGCGACGACTCCGTTGCAGGCCCGCAAGGGACGGGCGAGCTATCTGGGCGAGCGCAGCATCGGGCACCAGGATCCCGGTGCCACCTCGTCGGCCCTGCTGATCGCCGCACTCGTGGAGGTCGCCGGTGAGTGAGACCCCGGACAAGCTGGTCGGCATCGTGCTCGTCTCGCACAGTGCGGCCGTGGCCGAGTCGGTCGCCGAACTCGCCAAGGGGCTGGCGGGCGGCGGCACCACGGCACCCGTCGCCCCGGCGGGCGGCACGCCCGACGGCGGGCTCGGCACCAGTCCCGAGCTGGTCGCCTCCGCCGCCGCCGCGGTGGACCGCGGCGCGGGGGTCGCCGTGCTCATGGACCTGGGCAGTGCCGTGCTCACCGTGAAGGCGCTGCTCTTGGAGGGCGACGAACTCCCCGAGAACACCCGGCTGGTCGACGCCCCCTTCGTCGAGGGCGCGGTCGCCGCGGTGGTGACGGCCTCGGCGGGGGCCGACCTGGCGGCGGTGGAGACGGCGGCCACGGAGGCGTACTCGTACCGGAAGCAGTAGGGCAACCTCCCAGCGAAGCCGCTGCCGTCCTCGACTCAGGAGGGACGGGTCTCGCGGGCAAGTCCCTGCCCTTCGCGGGGCTTCGCGGGGGATGACGGAGCGTCAGGACGGAACGCCGGCGCCGCCCGGCCGCGCTCGCCGGCGCGGCATCAGCGACGACAGCGGACCGCGCGGCCAGCACGAACTACCTTGCAAGAAAAGCGAGTTCACGCCGCCCCCGGGACCAGCATACGTAGCCGGGCCGCGGGCGGGCGAACACATCCCCTTCTCTTGATGCGATCACGGCAGCCGTGGCATATAGGTACAGACCAATCCCTCGGGGGGAGGCAGGCCGTGCGACGCATGCCCGCGCCGGTGATCTGCGGTTCCGTCCTGCTGCTCGCGTCCTGCGCCTGGGGCGGGCAGCACGCCGACGAAGGCAAAGGGGTGGGGAACTGGTCGCTTTCGGATGTGCAGGAGCGTGCGTGGGTGTGCACGAGCATGTACTGGTTCGTGGTGTTGCGGCGCGCACACGTCGTATGGCGGCACTGATGAGTTCCTAACGGACGTCAAGCAGATCGTGGTGATCTCGGGGGTTGGTTCGTAGGGTGGTTGTCGACGGGCCGGTTGCCGGAGCGCTTCGCGACTCCTTCTCACGCCGGCTCGTCGTTGGGTTTTTCAGTTGCTGGGCTCGCCGTCGGACGTCGACTTTCGCTCGGGCGGTCTTGTCGACCTTGTAGCGGGTTGTGCAGGTTCGTCGTCCCTCGGCCTCGGTGATCTCGCGTCCGTCGGTGTCGCGGAGTTCGTAGAGGGTGCCGTTGCGCCAGCAGGCGGCCAGGCGGGTGACCAGGACGGCGGCGAGTGTGCAGAGGGCGGAGTTGTGGTGTTTGCCCTTGCCTGCGACGAGATCGTGGTAACGGGCGGCGAGGGTGGGATCGACGTGCCGGGCGATGTCCGCGGCCTTGAACAAGGTCTCGCGCAGTCCGGGATCTCCTTGGCGGGTGGGTGGGCCGTTGCGGCCGGTCAGTCCGGACTGGCTGACACGGGGAACCAGGCCGGTGAAGGCGCGGATACCGGCCAGGCTGGCGAAGCGGTTCGGGTCTCCGAGCCGGCCCAGGATGCCCGCGGCCGTGATGACGCCGAAGCCGGGCCCGGAGGCGATGACCTGGCCGGGGTCGGCTTCTTCGTAAAGGATGGCGATCCGGTCCTCCAGGGTGATGATCTGCGCGTTCAGGTGAGCGGCCATGCGGGCCTCGCCGGCGATGTCCTCGGCCAGTTCGGCGAAGTCCAGGGCGCCGCCCGCCCGCCTCAAGGCTCTGCCGGGCGGCAGCCGTGATCTGTTCCGCGTGCTCCTCGCGCCACTGGCCTCGGCTGTGTCGGATCAGCAGGGCGGCCAGGCGTTTGCGGCCCAGTCGGCGGATGGCGTGGGAGTCGGCTCCGGTTTTCTCCAGCACGGCCAGCGCGGCTTTGGAGTAGGCGCCTGTGCCCAGGGCGTCGGCCCAGGCGGGTCCGAGCAGCTCCAGCAGGGCGTCGAGCCGGTAGAAAGTGGCCCTGCGGCGTTCGACCAGCGAGCTGCGGCGACGGACGACTCGTCGCAGGGGGTCGGCCGGCCCTGTGTCTGACAGGTCCCGCAGTCCTTCGGGGTGCAGCAGTGGCAGCCGCGCGAGGATCCGGGAGTCGAGCCGGTCGTTCTTGGTGTGCTTGGAGTAGTAGTCGCGCAGGTCAGCGGCCTGCTCCGGCGGCACCAGGACCACCTTGGCGCCACGGTGGGCGAACCACGCGGCGAGCGGGACCCACGCGTTGCGGGTGGGCTCCATGATGACGGTGACGTCGTCGGTGGAGGGCAAGCCGTCCCATAACCGTTCGAGGTCGTCAGCCGTGGTGGTGAACCGCCGTCCGGAGAACTGGATCTGCCCGGCGGCGTCAGTGCAGGTGGCCCGGTGCGAGGCCCGGCAGGCCACATCGATCCCCAGGTGCAGCTTCAACAGATGCCTCCGTCCCGCAGCAGGTGCTGTCCGTGTCCGGAGGGCTTCCGCCACAACCAGGCACGTGTTCCGCAGGGTTGTGCTGACCGGACATTCGGTAGCAGAGGTCCACGCGCTTGCCGTGGCCACGGGTTCCCAACAGGGACGCACGTGCGTCGGGGGTTCAACCAGCCGTCGATCAGCGTGGAGAAGTCGCCTGCAGGCAGACGCTTCGGTCAGTGATCCAGCCGTGCCGGAAGAACCGGACCCGAAGCACCCTACGCAGCCCCCGAGGATCCCGGGAAGCCACCGTCAACGCTAAATGTCAGTGCCCGCCCGTACCGTTCTACCGGTTGCCGATCAAGCGTTGGGGAGGGAGTACATCGATGCGTGAGGGGTCGCTGCGCACGATCGCTGCCCCCTTCGTGGCCGTCGGCCCGTCGGGCGTGGCGATCCGCACCCGCCTCAAGCACCTGGGGGCCGCCGACGAGGAGGTGTTGCGCCTGGTGGGCGCGCATCTTGGCTCGCTGGCCGCAAGGGACCTCAAACGCCGGTGCGCCGACGGTCTGGAGCACTCCACTCATACGTGGGCGGGGCGCAAGCGGGCCCTGACGGGGGAGTCTTCGTCGCGTTGGGCCGGGAGCATCACCAAGGCCACCCACGATCAGTGGGCGCTGTCCAGGCGTGCCCAACTCGCGCACATCCAAAGCCTTCAGGCGGGCGTGCGGACGATCGCGCACCGCCTGTCCCTGCCGATCGGGGAGAAGGGAAGCAAGCGTGCGCCGGGCGGCTACCGCAGCGCCAAGGAGTGGTTCGCCAAGTCCCGGCGCCTGCAGGCCCTTGAAGACCGGCTCAGTGCCGAGCAGGTCGATCACGCCGTGGGCCGGGTCCGGGTGGTGCGCGGCGGGAAGCGCCTCGCACGCAACAGGCACCACCTGCACGCCGCCCACCTCACGCAGGCCCAGTGGCGGCAACGCTGGGAAGCATCGCGCTGGTTCCTGCAGGCGGACGGGGAATCGGGCAAGCGGTTCGGCAACGAGACCATCCGCGTCACCCCGGACGGCGAGGTCTCCCTCAAGCTCCCTGCTCCGCTCGCCCACCTGGCCAACGCCCCGCACGGCCGGTACACGCTCACCGGCGCTGCCCTCTTCCACCACCGCAGCGACGAGTGGGCCGACCGCATCACCACGAACCGGTCCGTGGCCTACCGCATCCACTACGACACAGACCGCGCCCGCTGGTACCTCACCGCCTCCTGGACCATCCCGCCCATCAAGACCGTCCCCCTGTCCCACGCCCGCACAGGCGGTCTGATCGGCGTCGACACCAACGCCGACCACCTCGCCGCCTGGCGCCTCGATCAGCACGGCAACCCGTGCGGCGAGCCGCGCCGGTTCGTCTACGACCTGTCCGGCACCGCGATGCATCGTGATGCCCAGGTACGGCATGCACTGATCCGGCTCCTGCACTGGGCCCAACGCCACGGCCTGTCGATCGCGATCGAACACCTCGACTTCAGCACGGAGAAGACCCGGGAGAAACACGGCCGCCAGAAGCGGTTCAGGCAGGTGATCTCCGGCATGCCCGTATCCAAGCTGCGGGCCCGGCTCGTCAGCATGGCGGCCGAACTCGGCATCACCATCATCGCCGTCGACCCGGCCTACACCAGCAGATGGGGCGCCCAGCACTGGCAAAACCCCCCACCGGCAAGAACCGCAAGACCACCCGTCACGATGCCGCGAGCATCGCGATCGGACGACGCGCCCTCGGGCACCGCATCCGGCGACGGACGGCACCGCCTCCTGCCCACCGGAGCGATGGACAGCAGCATCGGACCGCCCAGGCCGGAAACGGCACCCCAGGGCGTGAGGAAACCCGCCCCCGCATCCCCGGACCACGGACACGATCCGTGTCGCCGGACGCGGCGCGAACGCGGGCGACCAGTGCATCCACCACCGTTCGGGATGCGCCAGTTGACCAGGACTGGGTACAAGACTCACTCCTGCTCACTCTCTTGAAAATGACCTGAGCTGATGGGCGTCGGTGCAGGTCAAGCGGCTCCCTCTCGCGGGGTGACGGTGACGTCGAGGCCGAGGGCGGCGAGTTGGGCGATCAGGCGGCGGGTGTGTCTTTCCTTGCCGAGTCGGTTGGTGAAGTGGTCGGGGCCGAGGTCCCGGTAGGGGACCAGGTCGCGCAGGATGTGCCAGGCAGCGACCAGGATCGAGTGGCCGACCGCGATGGTGGCGCGCTTGGCTCCGCGGTGGGGTACGAGCCTTCGGTACTGGGCGCCGAGGTAGGTGCCCTTGCTGCGGGCGGCGGTGGCGCCGGCCAGGAACAGTGCGGTCTTGAGCCAGGTGTCACCGTGGCGGGTGCGGCCGGACAGCCGTTTGCCGGCCGACTCCTTGTTGCCCGGGCACATTCCGGCCCACGAGGCGAGGTGCCCGGCGGTGGCGAAGCGGCCCATGTCCACACCCACCTCAGCGATCAGGATCTGGGCCATGACCAGGCTGATTCCGGGGATGGTGATCAGCAGCTCGACCTGCTGCCGCAGGGGCAGCAACTGCCGGTTAATCTCCTCACTGAGCCGCGCGATTCGCGCGTCGGCCTCGTCGATCGCCCGGAGCATCGAGGCGACCATGAACGCGTGGTGCTCACTGAAGCTGCCGGTCAGCGCCCGAGTCAGCAGGGGTACCTTGCCCTGCAGGCTGCCCAGCGCCAAGTCCGCCAGCACCTGCGGGTCACGCTCGCCCGCGACCAGGGCGTCCAGCATGGCCCGGGCGGAGCGGCCGGTGATGTCGCTGACCACCGAGCTGAGCTTGATCCCGGCGTCCTCCAGGAACATCGCGAGCCGGTTGACGTCGCGGACCCGGTCGCGGGTGGTCTCGGTGCGGTACCGGGTCAGATCCCGCAGCTGGCGGATGTCTCGCGGGGGCACGAAGCTGGGCCGGACCAGGCCGTACTCGACCAGCCGGCAGATCCACTCGCAGTCCTTCACATCGGTCTTGCGGCCCGGCACCGTCTTGATGTGCTGGGCGTTCAGCAGCCAGGGCTCGATCCCCTCGGTGGCCTCCAACAGGTAGAACAGAGACTTCCAATAGGACGCGGTCGCTTCCATGCCCACCCGGGTGATCTGGTTGTCCACCAGCCAGTCCCGCAGCGCCAGCAGACCGTCACTCATCGTGGAGAACGTCCGCACCTCACGACGCGCCCGCTTCCCCGAACCCGGCAGCCGGATGCACACCTTCGCATCCGCCTTGCTCAAGTCGATCCCCGCGCACCGCTCTTCCACCACGTCCACGAGCCCTGCCCCTCCCGCCGAGACGATCGCGACGGGCACCCGCCCATCCGAGGCCACAGGATTCAAAGACGCTCTCTTGCGCCGGGTAGCGGGAACGCATCACTGCGTTCCCGCCCCCTAAGAACCGGACGTGCGGCGCCAACCGCATCCGGCTCAAGCAAGCCTTGAAGGCTCGTTGGCGGACAGAAGTGCTGGCCTGCCATCGGCGCCGAGAGTCTGGCGGCGGTGGCAGTGCGCGTGCACAAGGCGTGGAGCGGCGGGTTCGTCCGGCGTGCCGACTGCCGCGTCGGCGATGAACGCGTGTTTGCGGATCGCGTGGCGGACAGCCTTGAGCCACTGCTCCCATGCGTCCGGGCGCTGTGGTTCATGGTCGGCGTGCAGCAGCAGCGCCCCACATAGCGGGCAGCGGCTGTCCTGCGCTTGGATCAGTCGTAGGACGGCGCTGGCCAGTGGGGGTTGGCTGCGGCGACGCCGGTTGGCCCAGAAGTCGGCCAGGGCCGGGTCGTCGACCGACGCCGTTCCTGGCACCATCCGGTGCCGGACGATGGGTGTCCAGGCGAATTTGGCGAGGTAGCGACCGCTGGCGCGGTCCCCGAAGACCCACCGGTCCTGCCTGGACTTGTTGAACTCGCCGAAGTACCGGGCTGTGACCCAGCGGTTCGACTTGTTCGGGTGGGAGTACCTGGCCCACTTGTAGGTCAGTCTCCACACGTGGTGGTCCAGCGAGGCGAACGCCCGTTTGGAGACACCGATCCGGTAGTAGGCGGCCCACCCCTTGATGATCGGGTTGAGCTTGGCCACCACCGCTTCGGCATTGGTCCCTCGCAGGGCCAGCACCTCTGCGGTGAGCCGTTCCCGGATCCGCCGCAGGGCTGCCTGACTCGGCTTGGTCAGCAACTTGCCGCGATACCGGCGGATGTTGAACCCTAGGAAGTCACAGCCCTCGTCGAGGTGGACGACACGCGTCTTGTCCTCGTTGAAGGCCAGGCCCCTGGGCACCAGCCACGCGGCCAGCCGCGCCTTGACCTGTTCGGCCTGCTCACGGGAGTGGCACAGCGCGAGCAGGTCGTCGGCGTAGACGACCAGAACCGGGGAGCCCGGCGCCGTGGTCGCGGCACTGCTGCCGAGACGTTGGTACCGTACTCCGGCAGCCTCTTCCATGCCATGACCTCATGTGTTCAGCTACGTCTGTGACCTGATGCCCCGACAGAAGAAGGGTGCCTCCCACCTGCGATGATCTGGATTGCCTAGATCAAAACCGTCGCAGAGAAGAGGCACCCGACAGGTGCAGGCTACCGAATGGGATCACCGGCTTGCTGTGCGGGCCGACGGCAAGAACCTGATCGGCCACGCGGGCGTGGTGTTGCTGCGGAAGGTCGCCGACCGCACTGGCCTGGTCACCGCACTGAGTGCGGCGCTGCCGAAGGGCGCCGGGCCGGGCTGGCGGGAGCGGGGTATGGCGCTGGTCCAGCTGGCCTGTGCGATCGTGCTCGGCGCGACGAACATCCTGGAAGCCGAGCGACTGCAGTACCAATGGCGGCCGCTGTTCCCGCGCCCAGTCTCGGACAGCACCCTGCGCCGCACTCTGGCGACGATCGACGGCCTGGTGGCGGCGCGGGTCGAGCGCGTCCGCGCTGCTATACGCCGCGTGGTGTGGACGCTGCTCGCCCTGCGCCCCGGCGGCTTCCCCTGGATTACGGTGTGCGGCCGGGCCCTGACCGGCTGGTACGTCCTCGACCTGGACGCGACCATCGTCACCTGCACCAGCGCCAAGGAGGGCGCGGCGGGCACCTTCAAGGGCAGCTTCGGTCACATGCCGCTGGGAGCGTGGGTGGCCAACACCCGCGAATGCGTCGCGATGCTGCTGCGGCCCGGCAACGCGCCGCCCAACGATGTCGCCGACCACAAGACGGTC
The DNA here is from genome assembly GCF_050936285.1 of Streptomyces sp. CA-106110. Taxonomy (NCBI): domain Bacteria; kingdom Bacillati; phylum Actinomycetota; class Actinomycetes; order Kitasatosporales; family Streptomycetaceae; genus Streptomyces; species Streptomyces sp. CA-106110. Next base: position 1,748,486 of record NZ_JBNJNB010000001.1, read on the forward strand.
CTGGCCGCCGCGCTGCGGCAACTTCCGCTGCCGCTGTGGTCGAAGCTGCTGATCCGGATCGACGGCGCGGCCTTCAGCCACGATGTCCTCGACCACCTCCAGCAGTTGTCCACCAGCCGGCGCCGGGTGCGCTGGGTGACCGGCTGGGCCATCAACGCCACGGACGAGCAGGCCATCGCGCTGCTGCCCGAGAACGTGTGGACGGCCGCACTGCGGCAGGACGGCGAGGTCCACGAGATCAAGGGATTCGACGGCGAGACGGTCTCCTACCAGGTCGCCGAGCTGACCGGGGTCCGTGACCTGACCGGCTGGCCCGAGGGGATGCGGCTGATCGTGCGCCGGGTCAAGCCCTCGCGGCGGGATGCGAAGAAGCTGACCGCCTTCGAGAAACGCACCGGCTGGCGCTACCAGATCGTCGCCACGAACATCCCCGCCCACCAAGGGCTTTCCGGGGTTCCCGCCTCGGGGCAGGTGTGGTTCATCGACGCCCTGTACCGGGATCACGCCGAGGTAGAGGACCGCGTCAAAGCGATCAAACGGGTCGGCCTCGGGCTGTTGCCCTCGAAGTCCTGGCAGATCAACGCCGCCTGGGTGCTGGCCGCCACGATCGCCGCCGACCTCGACGCCTGGACGCGGCTCCTTCTCCTGCACGACGAGCCCGAACTCGCCGCCGCCGAAGCGGAAACGATCCGCATGAAGCTCTACCACCTGCCCGCCCGCCTCACCTCCCACGCCCGCAGACGCACCCTCCACCTCGACCGGACCTGGCCCTGGGCCACCGCGTTCACCGCCGCCTGGCAGCGAGCCCATCAGCTTCCGGCCCGCGTCTGACGGCCGACCACCACCCCGACAAGGACCAGGAAGGAGCAGGCCAGCAGGATTCCGGCCCCGTGGAAGCCGGCGCACCCGCAGCGTCACGCGAAGGTCCCCCACACCGACCATCGGGACAAATAGGGCAAACCGTCGGACCGGTCAGACCGATCAGGCCACAGACGAATCGACCCCAGTTATTCAGTGGCATAGCTCGATCTGATGCCCCGACAGAGAAAGGTGCCACCTGGCCTGCGACGATGTGAGTGTCTAGGTCGCATCACAGCAGAATCCAGGGGCACCTTTCAGGTGAGACATAGTACTGGGTGGGGTCGTGAGCTGTCCGTCGCGGCCACCGGCAAGGGATTGATCGGGCATGCCGGAGCGGTGCTGCTGCGCCGGTGCGCAGACCGCACCGGACTGACCGGTGCGCTGGAGAAGGTGCTGCCGCGCGGCCGGGGGGTGAACTTCCCCGGCCGGGGAGTGGTGCTCGTCCAGCTCGTGGTGGCCATCGTCCTCGGGGCGACGAACCTGTCCGAGGCGGAGGCACTGTTGGCGCATCAGGCCGGTGTGTTCGGGTCTGCGGCTTCGGACTCCACGCTCCGCAGGCTGCTGGATGGCATGGACGAGGCGGTCCTGATGAGGATCGCGCGGGCCCGCAGGCAGGTCCGCCGGCACGTGTGGCCGCTGCTGCGTCTGCGGCCGGGCGGGTTTCCCTGGCTGAGTGTGGCGGGCAAACGCCTGACCGGCTGGATCATCGTCGACCTTGACGCGACGATCATCACCTCAGCGTCCAAAAAGCAGGGTGCCCGGGCCACCTTCAAGAAAACGTACGGGTTCCATCCGCTGGGAGCCTGGTGCGCGAACACCACCGAATCGCTGGCCATGCTCCTGCGCGAGGGCAACGCGGGAGCCAACACGGTGGCCGACCATCTGCGGGTCCTGACCGAGGCTCTGGCCCAGATCCCGCACGCCTCGTCGGCGAAGATCCTGGTGCGGGTCGACGGCGCCGGTGCCACCCACGACCTCGTCACCCACCTCGAATCCCTCAACACCACCCGCCGCACCGTGCGTTACACGGTCGGCTGGAAAATCGGTGACGCCGACGAACAGGCCATCGCCCAGCTGCCGGAAACCGCGTAGGAAACGTCCCTGCACCAGGACGGAACTATCCAGGACGGGTACGCGGTCGCGGAACTGACCGCGCTGAACACCCGGGAGGGCTGGCCGGAGGGGATGCGGCTGATCGTGCGCCGGGTCAGACCCTCCCGCCGGCAGATGAAGAACCTCACCGCCTTCGAGATCAAAACCGGCTGGCGCTACTCCATCACCGCCACCAACATCCGCCACATGTGGGGGATTTCGGGGTCGCAGCACGCGCAGTGGCTTGATGTCCTGTACCGCTCGCACGCGGTGGTGGAGATGAGGGAGTCACGGTGCAGTCATGTTCCGCGTCGTGGTCCATCGTTCCCTCCTCCTGTGTCGGCATTTGGTGGTGGTGCCTGCTGATGGTCCAGGAAGCGCAGGCGGGTGTAGTAGCCGTTGGGGCGGGCGTGTAGTTCACGCAGTCGCTGCTGCTCGGCCTGGTCGGCGTGAACGATCCACATCCCGCCCGGGCCTCGATCTTCCGGGCGGCGACCCAGCCCTTGATAATCCAGCTGTTCATGGTGCTGGGCGGGATCCCGAGTTCCGCCGCCAGGTCGGTGGCCCATCGGTCATCCGGGCCGAGCAGCTTCTCGTAGGGTGCGCGGGTGCTACGGCCCTGGGCCTTGAGCAGGCCCTGGCGGCGGAGCAGATCACGGACGTTGTCCATGGTGAAACTCTCGGAACGCTTGGGCGGCCGGAAGCCCTCGGCGTTGAGGATCTGGGCGGTCTGCCTGGTGCCGACGCCCTGTTCGGCCAGTTCCCGGGTCCGGGACAGGAGTTGTGGGTAGTAGCTGAGTTGTTCGAATTTGGCGACGGGGCGGACCAGCCGGCTCGTGGTGCGGTGGCCGCCGGCCCAGGTGACGGTGGCCTCGACCTGCTCGGACTCGCCGATGACCCGGACCGCGACCTGCTCGATGAGCAGTCGCAGCAGGTGTTTGCGGTCCTCGATGGTGGTGGTGGGTGCGTGCCACAGGCCGGGCAGGTCGGCTGCCAGTTCGCGGATTGCCTCACGTTCGGCCCGGGACAGCGTGCGCGGTGTGGTGGCCGCGAACCGAGCGTGGTCCTCGCGTAGTTTCTCCCGGTCCGCCAAAGTCTGTTCCCATTCGGCCTCCAGTTGCCGTACCACCAGGCGGTTCTCGGGTTCGGCAAGGTGGTGGGCCCGGCGGGCGCGGTCGACGAGGTAGTCCGCTCGTTCCAAGCGCTGGCTCCAGATCTTCTCCACGGCAGCGCGGTCGCGCTCGACCTGCTCGGCCGCATGCAGCGACAGCTCCAGTGAGGCCGGGGCGATCGCGGTCAGGACCTGGGTGGTGATGTGCTCGTCGAGGCAGGCCCCGGCCAGTTCCTGGCAGCGCGGCCCGCCGTAGTGGGCGTACTCCCAGCTGCAGTGGTAGAGGTGTCCGTGCTGTCCCTGGTGGCTGCGGTAGTACACGCCCATGCGCCGTTTGCCGCACTTGCCGCACCGCGGCAGGCCCGCGAGCAGGGCGTTACCGCCGCGCGGGGAGCCCGGGGTGGTCGCGGTGTTGCGGTTGGTCTCCAGCCGGGCCAGGTTGCGCTGCCACTGCTCGACGCTGATGTAGGCGGGCAGTCGTCCGGGCAGGTAGACCAGCCAGTCCGCGGGATCCTTGACCGCGCGCTCGCGCCGGCCCGCCCCGTGGTATTCGGTGTGCTTGCGTCCGTAGGCGTAGATCCCGGCGTAAACGGGGCTGCGGATGGTGTTGCGCACGATGGTGCGGTTTGGACGCCGCCACACCACCTCCCCGCGCTCGGGCCCGCAGCGTTGCCGCCCTCCCAGCTCGATGCCGTTCGCGACCAGCCAGGCCAGCAGCGCGTGCAGGGTGCCCAGCTCCTCAAACTTGGCGAAGACCAGCCGGATGACGGACTGGACCTGCTCGTCCGGATCGATCACGATCTCTCCGGACGGGCGGCGCCAGTAGCCGATCGGTGGCTCGAACCCCAGCTCCCCGCGCCGGGCCTTGGCGATCCGCCCGCCCCACATCCGCTGCTTGATCAGATACAGCTCAGCCTCGCTGATCGTGCCCTTGAGCCCCAGCAGCAGCCTGTCGTTGTGCTCGGCCGGGTCGTAGACCCCGTCCGGATCCGCCAGCAACGTGCGTGACAGCGCGCACAGCTCGAGCAGCTGATGCCAGTCCCGGCCCGAGCGGGCCAACCTGGACATCTCGATGCCCAGCACCACCCCCACATGCCCCAGCCCGACCTCGGAGACCAAGCGGGTAAACCCGGGCCGGTCCTGGGCCCCGGACGCGGAATGACCCATGTCCTCGTCGATCACGAGCGTCCGCGACGGCGGCCAGCCCAGCATGACGGCCCGTTCCACCAGCGCGTACTGCAACTTCGCGGACTCGGTATTGTGCCGAAGCTGACGCAACGTCGACTGCCGGACGTAGACGACCGCGAGCCGATCACGATGGTGCGCGGCCACCTTCCCCGACACGCCCTCCCACGGACGCTCCACCCGCGTCGTCACCACCATCACCCCCGCCCGCTCCCACGACGGCCGTCAAGGGACCCGTCGCAACCGCCGCCTCCGCGGCCCGGCGCGTCAGCAGCACCCCTAACAGCCGTACTACCAGATGCCGGTTGACCTCCGATAGCTCCGCCCACACCCCCACGGTCGCCCCCGCGATGAGGGGGGCTCACCCTCAACCTGCTGTCCGTCCACGACTCCTCCGGCCCCGAGGCACCCGACCGCCGCTCCGAGATCCGCCCAACCTCGGCAACCAGCTCCAACAGCGCCTCTACCGCAATGATGGGCGTCGAGGAGGCGTCAACGCCATCCACCGTCGTGTTGAGATTTCCTCCTCGAGGACAGGGTGCGCTGTGACAAGGCCCGTGGTCTGCGCAATCTCCCCTCCCAGTCCTGGACGGTCAACCGGGGATGGATGCTCGCCGCGAACCTCGCCGCCGACGTGGAAGCCTGGACCCGGCTGCTGGGACTACACGATGTGGACGGCCTCGCCGACGCCGAACCCGACACCCTGCGCTACAAACTTCTGCATCTGCCCGCCCGCCTGGTCCGCCACGCCCGCCGACGGACTGAAGATCCCCGACACCTGGCCCCTGGCGCACCGCGTTCACCACCTGCTGGCAACGCCTCTCCGAACTTCCGGCCGTCACCTAACGTCCGGTCCCGTCCCGACGAAGACCAGAACGGAGGAGAACCGCACATCCCCGGGCCCGTGGAACCCGGCGCAGCCGCAGCGACACGCGACGAACCCGCCTCACACCCGAAGGGACAAACGGGGCGAACTGACCACCTCAAGAGGCAGCGATCACCGCTGACGAATCGAGGTTGACTCCATAACATGACGATGTGGTCGTGCTGGTAGCAACGTGATTGCTACCACCACGACCACATCAAAGGGAATGCTACTCGCCCTCAAAAGAACCATTCCGGTCCTCGGATGACGGCGAAAGCTACTTCTGCAGGAAGGACTGCAGCATAGCCGTCACTTCCTTCGGCCTCTCCTGCGTCACGAAGTGGCCCGTGTTCTTGAGAACTCGTCCCTGGACGTTCACAGCGTACTTGCTCCACTGGTCAGCGACCCCCGAACCGAAGGAGTTCTCGCCACCGACCGCAAGAATAGGCATCTTCAACTTACCCTCAGCCTGGTACGTCTTGGTCTGCGCAATGTCCGCACGCATCCCCCGGTACACGCTCAACCATGCATGCGTGCGACCGGGCTCCTTCAGGAAGTGTCCGTAGTACTCAAAGTCCGACTGACTGAACGCCGACTTGACACTCGTCCACTCGCTCATGATGTTCTTGACGAAGACGGTCTCGTTGCCCGCGAGAAGCTTTTCCGCCAAGGGCTGCTGGAACAGCCCGAAGTGCCAAGCCGTCGGCTTTGTCGGGTCAGGGCTGAGGACCGGGAAGCTGTAGATGCTCTCATCCGGGAGAGGCGCTTCCATCACAACCATGCTCCGGACTTCCGACCGGTACTGGGCGGCATAGTCGTAGGCGACAAACACACTGAGGTCGTGGCCGACTATCTGGATTCCGTTGTTGAGGCCCAGCTGGACCAGCAGCTGATGCTCGTCTCGGGCCAGCTGTGGCGACGTGTAACCACTCTTTGTAACCTGAGAGTCGCCAGTGCCGCGCAGGTCGACCGCGATAACGGTGTGGTTCTTGGAGAGTGGACCCATCTCCGGCTTGAACTCGCTCCAGTTGTTGGGGAACCCTCCCGACATCAGGACGGGTGAGCCTTTACCACCGATCACGTAATGCATGCGGAAGCCGTTCACCTCCGCATACTTGGACTGAAAGCCGGCCGGTGGCTTGTCCTGCGGGAACACAGAAGCCGACTTCGAACCCGCTGAGCCATGCTGCCGGCTCGCCCCCCATGCCCCGGAGCTCAGGGTCACCGAGACGGCCAGGAGTGCGGCCAGAGCTGCGACGAAGGCGTATAGTTTGTTGGTCTTTCTTATTCTGATGCCCATGATTCTCCTAGGGGCTGAGAGCCGGTATCTCGGTTGCACGTCACGGGAAGCGCCGGTGCGGTGACGTGATCAACTCGTTATTTATGAGGGCGAGAGCCGCCCGCAGCCGGATACCCACTCCACTCGGCCCGAGTCGCTGTGAGACTGTTTGACGATCAGCGTCAGGGTGGCGCGACTTCTTACTCGTCTCTCTCGGACGGGCAGCCTCAGGGCCCCGGCGAGTGCCGGGATCGTCCGGTTTGATCATGTGATGCCGTAGAGGGTGAGGACGCGGGGGCGCTCGGTGTGGGCTCGTCGTCCGGCGGCGGTGTTGACGTAGCCGGCGAGCTTGAGCGCGCTGCGGATCAGGTCGCGGAGGGCAGCGAGTACGGCGGGCGCTTTGTGGGTCCTGACCTGGGACTTGTCCTCGTTGAAGGTGACATCTCGACACCAGTGGACGGTATTTTCCACGGTCCAGTGCCCGCGAGCCCAGGACGCGATCTCGGCTGCGTTCGCTTCCTCGGCGGGCAGGTCGGTGATGGCGTAGACGGTCTCGCTGGACCATTTCTTCGCTCCGTAGAGACGGCGGCGGCGCTGGATCCGCAGGACCTGGGCCGCGTGCGGGAAGAGCAGTCCGCTGACGGTGACGACCTGCACGAGCCGCTGCTCGTGACGGCCGTGGCCCCGGGCGTCGTCGCGGTGGATCACAGGGATCTCCTTCCAGGGCAGGGCGTGGAGTTGACGGGCCTGGCCACGCTGGTTGTTCTTGATGGTCAGCAGGTAGTGAGCGCCGCGTTCGCGCAGGTAGGTGGCGTGGTCACGTTGGGCGTGGAGGGCATCGGCGGTAACGACCACCCCCGCGAGATCCGCGTCGTCGATCTGGTCGAGAAGAGGTGCGAACTCGGGGATTTCATTGGTCTTCGCGCCGATCTCGCGGGAGGCGAGAGTGACACCGTCGCCGTGACGGACGGCGGACAGGACGAAGACCCGACTGCCGTCCGGGCGCCTCGCGCCACGCAGGCACTTGCCGTCCACCGCGATCGCCCGCCGCCTCAGCCGTGCCGGCTCGGCGCGGGCGGCCGCCCGGTGAGCCCGGCGCTGTTCACGCTCGGTTGCGCCGTCGGGCATCACCGGCTCCGGCCGGCGGGGCTGTGTGGACAGCAAGGGCCGAAGGTAGTCGTAACCGGCCGCGCCGATCTCACCGGGATCGAGCCGCCCCAGGACGCTGCGCAGGGTCTTCTCGCTCGGCACCCGGTAGCGGCCAAGGAGTGGGTGGTAGGGCAGGCCGAAGGCGGCCAGTTCCTCCGGCGTCGCACGTCGGCACCACTCCGCCGCCGCGGTGATCGAGTCGTGGCCGGACGGGGTCATCGCGCAGACCACCAGGGCCAGCAGCGAGGAGAGCCGGTACCGCACTCCGCAAGCCCCTCTCGGGTCGGTGACCGACTCGAACTCCGTGACCAGGCTGCGGACTTGGTCCTTGGCGGCACCCTGGCCGAGGGCTTCCAGGCAGGGCGCATGAGGCACGGGGACAGCGACAGGGGATGATGGAGGAACGAACACGGCACCTTCGTGGATCTTGGAGCGTAGAGAACTACATGATCCACAGGTGCCGTGTTCACCTGCTTCCGGGGCCCACCACCGACATCAACACCCCAGGCCAGGACGATCCAGGCACTCGCCAAAGCCCTGGGGGACACCCTGATCAACTCTTCCAGCGTGGGATCCGGTGCGCTGAGCAGTTACGGGACATACCGACTGCGGTCGGCAGCAGGATCGTTCGCGCGAGAGGAGTCGCTCAGGCGGGCGTGATGTTGTGGTTGTGGCGGAAGAGGTTGTCCGGGTCGTGGCGACGCTTCACGGCGGCGAGACGGTCGTAGCGCTCCTTTCCGTATACAGCGCGCACTCCTGCCGGGTCGGTCGCCTCGTCCGGCGACAGGAAGTTCACCATGTTGCGCTCGGCCACCCAGGGTGCCAGTCCGTCCACGACGCGCGCCAGATCGGCCCGGAGCTCCTCGGCGCGGTCGGGCGTGCCCACCGCGGCGGCGAAGAGGACATACGGCAGTCCCTTGCTGGGCACTGAGTTGGGAAAACGGGGCTCACGGTCGAAAGCACCGCCGAGAGCCCGTATCTCCACACTCGTCAGTGTGCAGTCCGACTCGGCGTCCGTCAGCTCCACGAGTGCCTGTGCGGTCTTCTCGGAGAACTCCGTCAGGCACACGCAGCGGTCGAAGTACGGCATCGGGTCCACCGGGTCCATGTGGATCTCCCCGACCGAAGTGACGGGCTTCTCCGCCACCAGGTCGAGCAGGGCCGGCGCAGCCGCCCGCAGCGGTGCGATCAGTTGCTCGCCCTCGGTCGCGGTGCCGAGGTAGCCGATCCGCAGGTGGACGACGAACGCGCCACGCAACGGATCGGGGAGCGCCGGCAAGTCAGGCAGGCGCTGGACTGCGATGGACGACGTCATGTCGTCACCGACGGTGGGCAGCCACATGCGCCAGGCCGTCAGGACGCGGTCCAGGTCTTCCCCGCGGAAGTAGATGCCCCCGCCGTAGAAGCGTGCGACGGGGAACACCTCGAACTCGATCGCAGTCACGACTCCGAAGTTGCCCTTGCCGCCCAGCAGAGCCCAATAGAGGTCCGGTTCGGACTCGGGTGTGACCCGGCGCAGCTCTCCGTCCGCGGTCACCACGTCCAGCGACCTGACGTGGTCGGCGGCATAGCCGTGGGTGCGGCCCAACAGCGGACTCTGTCCACCCCCCAGCGTGTAGCCGACAACCCCGACCTCGGGTGCCGAACCGGATACCGGAGCAAGCCCGTGCTCGGCCGTGCGGGGCAGTACTTCACTCCAGTGCACACCCGCCTCGACGCGTACGGTTCGCTCCTCGGCGTTGACGGAGATCCCTTTCATACGCTGCGTGGTGATGAGGAGCCAGCCCTCGGCCGAGGAAACCATCTGGTGGGCAGTGGACTTCACCGCGACCGGCAGCCCGTGCCGGACGGCGAACCGCACCGCCGTGACGACATCCTCAGCGTTGGCCGCCCCCAACACGACCGCCGGCTCGAGAGCACAGTTCAGATTGTACGTGGCGCACTCCGCCTCGTAGCCCTCGGCCCCCGGCTCCACAACCGGTCCTGTCACAGTCTGCCGCAGCCCCGCCACGTCCTCGGGCTTCAGTTGCACGCCCACGCGAATCCTTCTCCATTGAACGGTGAACACTTCTTGCCTATGTTGCGTACGACCCTGCCATTGCAGTGTCTACGGGAGCTCTACAAGGCCTCTACGGTGGCAATCGCAATAGCCGCGAGGTCCGACAAGGGGAGTGTCTAATCAACGGCGGATCTGCTGATCAAGGGAGAGACGCCACGTGAGCGAGATGACGATGGAGCAAGGGTCCGTGGAGGAGTCGGCAGGCAATGCGACGCCATCGGCCGCGTCGGACGAACAGCTCGTCGCGATGCTCGTTGACCGGGCACGTAGTGAGGGACTGCAGCTGACTGGCGAGGGTGGGCTGTTGCAGCTGCTGACCAAGCGGGTGCTGGAGTCCGCCCTGGAAGGCGAGATCACCGATCACCTCGGCTACGAGAAGCACGATCCGGCCGGGAAGAACAACGGCAACAGCCGCAACGGCACCCGGGCGAAGACCGTACTGACCGACATCGGTCCGGTGGAGGTGAAGGTGCCCCGCGACACCGCCGGCAGCTTCGAGCCGCAGATCGTCAAGAAGCGGCAGCGCCGCCTGACCGGTGTCGACGAGATGGTGCTGTCCCTGTCCGCGAAGGGTCTCACCCACGGGGAGATATCGGCTCATCTCGCCGAGGCGTACGGCGCCGAGGTGTCCAAGCAGACCATCTCCACCATCACTGACAAGGTGATGGACGGCATGGCCGAATGGCAGAACCGGCCGCTCGACCGCGTCTATCCGGTCCTGTTCGTGGACGCTATCAATGTCAAAATCCGCGACGGTCAGGTCGCGAACCGCCCCATCTACGTCGTGATGGCCGTGACCGTGGACGGCACCCGCGACATCCTCGGCATCTGGGCCGGTGACGGCGGCGAGGGCGCGAAGTACTGGCTGCACGTGTTCACCGAGTTGAAGAACCGCGGCCTGGACGACGTGCTGATGCTGGTCTGCGACGGACTCAAGGGCCTCCCCGAGGCCGTGGAGACCGTCTGGCCTCGCACGATTGTCCAAACGTGTGTGGTTCACCTGCTGCGGAATTCGTTCCGTTACGCCGCCCGCCAGGACTGGGACAAGGTTGCCAAGGCCCTCAAGCCCGTCTACACCGCTCCCAGCGAGGACGCGGCGACGGAGCGGTTCCTGGAGTTCCAGGAGTCCTGGGGCCAGAAGTATCCAGCGATCGTGAAGCTGTGGTCGGACGCCTGGGCCGAGTTCGTGCCCTTCCTCTCCTTCGACGTCGAGATACGCAAGGTCATCTGCAGCACGAACGCGATCGAGAGCGTCAACGCCCGCATACGCAAGGCCGTTCGCGCCCGCGGACACTTCCCCAACGAGGCCGCCGCCCTCAAGTGCATCTACATGGCGCTGATGAGCCTGGACCCGACCGGGAAGGGCCGCAAGCGGTGGACCATGCGCTGGAAGGCCCCACTCAACGCCTTCCAGATCGCCTTCGAGGGCCGCCTGACCCCGAGCAACAACTGACCGCTCAACAACCAAGATCAGCCGTTAAATTGACACACCCCCGACAAGCGGAAACTGCATGGAACTGTCCTGCCTGCTGCTTCTGCCCTCTGCGTATTGCTGCGCGAAAGCGGCCCGCGGGTGAGCCGCGAGATAGTCGCGGGATCAATGGTCAGACTCTGTTGGCGATCTTCAGGTGAGTTCGAGGTCGAGGCAGAGGGTGTGGAAGCGGGTGTCCCCCAGGGCTTTGGCGAGTGCCTGGATCGTCCTGGCCTGGGGTGTTGATGTCGGTGGTGGGCCCCGGAAGCAGGTGAACACGGCACCTGTGGATCATGTAGTTCTCTACGCTCCAAGATCCACGAAGGTGCCGTGTTCGTTCCTCCATCATCCCCTGTCGCTGTCCCCGTGCCTCATGCGCCCTGCCTGGAAGCCCTCGGCCAGGGTGCCGCCAAGGACCAAGTCCGCAGCCTGGTCACGGAGTTCGAGTCGGTCACCGACCCGAGAGGGGCTTGCGGAGTGCGGTACCGGCTCTCCTCGCTGCTGGCCCTGGTGGTCTGCGCGATGACCCCGTCCGGCCACGACTCGATCACCGCGGCGGCGGAGTGGTGCCGACGTGCGACGCCGGAGGAACTGGCCGCCTTCGGCCTGCCCTACCACCCACTCCTTGGCCGCTACCGGGTGCCGAGCGAGAAGACCCTGCGCAGCGTCCTGGGGCGGCTCGATCCCGGTGAGATCGGCGCGGCCGGTTACGACTACCTTCGGCCCTTGCTGTCCACACAGCCCCGCCGGCCGGAGCCGGTGATGCCCGACGGCGCAACCGAGCGTGAACAGCGCCGGGCTCACCGGGCGGCCGCCCGCGCCGAGCCGGCACGGCTGAGGCGGCGGGCGATCGCGGTGGACGGCAAGTGCCTGCGTGGCGCGAGGCGCCCGGACGGCAGTCGGGTCTTCGTCCTGTCCGCCGTCCGTCACGGCGACGGTGTCACTCTCGCCTCCCGCGAGATCGGCGCGAAGACCAATGAAATCCCCGAGTTCGCACCTCTTCTCGACCAGATCGACGACGCGGATCTCGCGGGGGTGGTCGTTACCGCCGATGCCCTCCACGCCCAACGTGACCACGCCACCTACCTGCGCGAACGCGGCGCTCACTACCTGCTGACCATCAAGAACAACCAGCGTGGCCAGGCCCGTCAACTCCACGCCCTGCCCTGGAAGGAGATCCCTGTGATCCACCGCGACGACGCCCGGGGCCACGGCCGTCACGAGCAGCGGCTCGTGCAGGTCGTCACCGTCAGCGGACTGCTCTTCCCGCACGCGGCCCAGGTCCTGCGGATCCAGCGCCGCCGCCGTCTCTACGGAGCGAAGAAATGGTCCAGCGAGACCGTCTACGCCATCACCGACCTGCCCGCCGAGGAAGCGAACGCAGCCGAGATCGCGTCCTGGGCTCGCGGGCACTGGACCGTGGAAAATACCGTCCACTGGTGTCGAGATGTCACCTTCAACGAGGACAAGTCCCAGGTCAGGACCCACAAAGCGCCCGCCGTACTCGCTGCCCTCCGCGACCTGATCCGCAGCGCGCTCAAGCTCGCCGGCTACGTCAACACCGCCGCCGGACGACGAGCCCACACCGAGCGCCCCCGCGTCCTCACCCTCTACGGCATCACATGATCAAACCGGACGATCCCGGCACTCGCCGGGGCCCTGCGGGCAGCCTGCTTGTAGTCGGGTCGCCCGGGGGAATCTCACCCCCGGGCTCCCACGGAACCGTACGTGACAGTCTCCCGTCATACGGCTCTTGTCGTTCTGGCCTCGCCCCTGCCGGGGCCGCCCAGGTCCAGTGAGCGAAGTACTTCGGGCGTGACGTGTGGCCTCGGCCTTGGTGTTTCACCGTGAATTCCATGAGCTGTGACGTTCTGTCACGGCATGGAAAAGGTGCCCCGTGACCTGCGATGATCCGGCTTGTCTAAGGCTTGGATCATGAGCGGGTGGGGGCACCTTTCACGTGCAGGGTAGCGAGTGGAGTCGGGGTCTGGCGATGCCGGGGGACGGAAAGGGGCAGATCGGTCATGTGGGCGGGGTACATCTGCGGCTGCTCGCGGAGCGAACGGGGCTGACCGGGGCGCTGTCGACGGCTTTGGCCCGGCCGGGGTTCGTGCCGCTGCATGACCGAGGGCAGGTGATGGTGGACCTCGCGGTCGCGATCACCTTGGGTGCGACCTGCATCCGCGACATCCGACTGCTGGAACACCAGCGGCCGGTCTTCGGGTCGGTCGCCTCTCACCCCACCACGTGGCGGATGTTGAAAGAGGCCGGCGAGCAGGGCATCTCCCGGATCGGGCGGGCCCGTGCGAGGGTGCGGCGCCGTGTGTACGAACTGCTCCGCGACCGGCCCGGGGGTTTCCCCGGGGTGGAGGTCGAAGGGGCGCCGCTGACCGGCTGGACCGTGATCGACAGCGACGGGACGCTGATCCCGGCACCGTCGCAGAAGGAGGGAGCCCACGGAACCTACAAGGGCTTCCTCGGACACCACATATTCGTCGCCACCTGTGACAACACCGGTGAACAGCTCGCCGCGACGCTGCACCCGGGCAACGTCAGCGCCAACGACGCCGAGGTGAACATCGACATCCTGGCCCGGGCGGTGGCCCAACTGCCTTGGTGGCGAAGGCAGAAAATCCTCTTCCGGGTGGACGGTGCGGGCTTCTCCCACCAGCTGATCGACTGGATCGCCTCCGCCGGTGGACGCAAGAGCCCCACCTTCCGCTGGGAGTACTCCGTCGGCTGGGCCTTCACCGCCCGCGAACAGGCCGCCATCGAGATCTGCGACAAGAAGAACCTGTGGCAGCCCGCAGGCGGCGGTGCGGACGGCGGTGTCCGCGAGGGCGCGTTCGTCGCTGACATCACCGCCCTGCTCGGCGACCTGTCCGCCTGGCCCGCGCACCACCGGGTGATCGCGCGGAAAGAGCCCCTGCACCCCCGCTACAACAAGGACGCCAGTGCCTACGAGATCGAGCAGGAGGCGCGCTACCAGACCTTCGCGACCAACCACCAGCGCGGGCAGATCGCCCACTTGGACGGGCGGCACCGCAAACACGCCCGGGTCGAGCCCAAGATCCGCGATCAGAAGGCATCCGGGATCGGCCTGCTGCCCTCGCGCGAGATGACCGTGAACGCCGCTTGGCTCACCGCCACCGTTCTCCGCTGCTGGTTCCAGCTCCTTGCTCTGGACGGCGAGCTCGCCAACCTCATGTGTTCAGCTACGTCTGTGACCTGATGCCCCGACAGAAGAAGGGTGCCTCCCACCTGCGATGATCTGGATTGCCTAGATCAAAACCGTCGCAGAGAAGAGGCACCCGACAGGTGCAGGCTACCGAATGGGATCACCGGCTTGCTGTGCGGGCCGACGGCAAGAACCTGATCGGCCACGCGGGCGTGGTGTTGCTGCGGAAGGTCGCCGACCGCACTGGCCTGGTCACCGCACTGAGTGCGGCGCTGCCGAAGGGCGCCGGGCCGGGCTGGCGGGAGCGGGGTATGGCGCTGGTCCAGCTGGCCTGTGCGATCGTGCTCGGCGCGACGAACATCCTGGAAGCCGAGCGACTGCAGTACCAATGGCGGCCGCTGTTCCCGCGCCCAGTCTCGGACAGCACCCTGCGCCGCACTCTGGCGACGATCGACGGCCTGGTGGCGGCGCGGGTCGAGCGCGTCCGCGCTGCTATACGCCGCGTGGTGTGGACGCTGCTCGCCCTGCGCCCCGGCGGCTTCCCCTGGATTACGGTGTGCGGCCGGGCCCTGACCGGCTGGTACGTCCTCGACCTGGACGCGACCATCGTCACCTGCACCAGCGCCAAGGAGGGCGCGGCGGGCACCTTCAAGGGCAGCTTCGGTCACATGCCGCTGGGAGCGTGGGTGGCCAACACCCGCGAATGCGTCGCGATGCTGCTGCGGCCCGGCAACGCGCCGCCCAACGATGTCGCCGACCACAAGACGGTCCTGGCCGCCGCGCTGCGGCAACTTCCGCTGCCGCTGTGGTCGAAGCTGCTGATCCGGATCGACGGCGCGGCCTTCAGCCACGATGTCCTCGACCACCTCCAGCAGTTGTCCACCAGCCGGCGCCGGGTGCGCTGGGTGACCGGCTGGGCCATCAACGCCACGGACGAGCAGGCCATCGCGCTGCTGCCCGAGAACGTGTGGACGGCCGCACTGCGGCAGGACGGCGAGGTCCACGAGATCAAGGGATTCGACGGCGAGACGGTCTCCTACCAGGTCGCCGAGCTGACCGGGGTCCGTGACCTGACCGGCTGGCCCGAGGGGATGCGGCTGATCGTGCGCCGGGTCAAGCCCTCGCGGCGGGATGCGAAGAAGCTGACCGCCTTCGAGAAACGCACCGGCTGGCGCTACCAGATCGTCGCCACGAACATCCCCGCCCACCAAGGGCTTTCCGGGGTTCCCGCCTCGGGGCAGGTGTGGTTCATCGACGCCCTGTACCGGGATCACGCCGAGGTAGAGGACCGCGTCAAAGCGATCAAACGGGTCGGCCTCGGGCTGTTGCCCTCGAAGTCCTGGCAGATCAACGCCGCCTGGGTGCTGGCCGCCACGATCGCCGCCGACCTCGACGCCTGGACGCGGCTCCTTCTCCTGCACGACGAGCCCGAACTCGCCGCCGCCGAAGCGGAAACGATCCGCATGAAGCTCTACCACCTGCCCGCCCGCCTCACCTCCCACGCCCGCAGACGCACCCTCCACCTCGACCGGACCTGGCCCTGGGCCACCGCGTTCACCGCCGCCTGGCAGCGAGCCCATCAGCTTCCGGCCCGCGTCTGACGGCCGACCACCACCCCGACAAGGACCAGGAAGGAGCAGGCCAGCAGGATTCCGGCCCCGTGGAAGCCGGCGCACCCGCAGCGTCACGCGAAGGTCCCCCACACCGACCATCGGGACAAATAGGGCAAACCGTCGGACCGGTCAGACCGATCAGGCCACAGACGAATCGAGGTCGAGGATGAAGGGCAATATTCAATAGCGCGGGACTGATCACCCCGCCTTGCGGAGTCCCCTCCTCGGTCGGGGTGAACCAACCTTTCTCGACCACGCCAGCCCTCAGCCATCCGGCTATCATTCCCCTGCCGGGAAATGTGCCCAGAGAGGCCAGTAGATAGCTGTGGTCGATTCGGTCGAAAGCCGCTTTCAAGTCGGCATCGAGCACCCACAGGCGTTTGGCGTTCCTGCCGCTTGCCGTTGTGTGGATGGCCACGATTGCGTCATGACAGCCACGACCGGGCCGAAAACCATAGGATCCAATGCCACGTAGCGTAAGTTGATCAAGGGCGTGGGGCCGCCTTCGACTCCGGGCGGTAGGTTGCTGACCGTGACTCAGGGTGCTGGTGCAGGCGGGCGGTTGCCGGAGTGGATCTCGATCGGGCTGCTGGCGGGCTCGGTCCCACGTGATGTGATCGACGACGCGGTGCGGGCGTTCGGACGGCAGGCCAGACGGTCGGACGGGAAGCTCCCGCCGCATGTGGTGGTGTACCTGGTGATGGCGTTGGCGCTGTTCGCGGACGACGACTACGAAGAGGCCATCACCCGCCTTTCGGAGCCGTTGGAGCGGTGGGGCTGCTGGGACCGGGCCTGGGAGGTGCCCACGACCAGCGCGATCACCCAGGCCCGCAAGCGCCTGGGCTCCGAACCGCTCGCGGAGATCTTCGACCGCATCACCGAGCCGGTCGCGGAGCAGCTCACCCGCGGGGCCTGGCTCGGGCCCCGCCGCCTGGTCTCCATCGACGGCATGGAGTGGGACCTGCCCGACACCGAATCCAACGCCGAGGCGTTCGGCCGTTCCGGGACCGCCGCCAATCCCTCCGCCTTCCCCAAGGCGCGGGTGCTCACCCTGGTCGAGACCGGCTCCCGCGCCCCGATCGGGGCAGCGATCGGGCCGATCGCCGGCAAGCGCGCCGGCGAGCAGACCCTGGCCTTCCAGCTGTTCGAGCGCCTGGAAGAGGACATGCTGCTGCTGGCCGACCGGGGCTTTTTCGGCTTCGAGCAGTGGTGCGCTGCCGCCGGGACCGGCGCGGACCTGCTCTGGCGCGTCGGCGACACGCTCACCCTCCCGCTGGTCGCGGACCTGCCCGACGGCTCCTACCTCTCCCTGGTCTACTCCCCCCGCCTCAACACGGCGGCGCGGGGCCGACTGCTGGAAGACGCCCGCGCCGGGCGGGAGGTCGATCCCGCAGCCGCCCGAGTGGTGCGCGTGGTCGAGTACGAGGTCCCCGACCGCGGCACCGACGCCGAGCGGGAGCTGGTCTGCCTGATCACCACGATCACCGACCACGCGAACGCCCCCGCCCCCCTGCTCGCTCACGCGTACCACCAGCGCTGGGAGCACGAGCAGTCCAACGATGACCTGAAGACCGCCCTACGCGGCCCAGGCCGCATCCTGCGTTCCAAGAGCCCGGACCTCGTCCGGCAGGAGCTGTACGGCTACCTGCTCACCCACTACGCGATCTCCGCCCTGATCTGCCGGGCTGCCACCGAGGCCGACATCGACCCCGACCGGGTCAAATTCACCCGCACCCTGCGCATCGTCCGCCGCCGCGTCGCCGACCCGGCGGCTATTTCCCCTGAGGACCTGGACGCCGTCCTGGCCAGGGTCCGCGCCGACATCACCCGCAAGAAGAACCTCAACCCCCGCCGCCGCCATCGCAGTTACCCCCGTGTCGTCAAGCGCGCCCGGCACAACAGCTACCGCGTCAAGCGTCCTGCCGACACCGGCACCCGCCATCCGGCGCCGCCCACAATCCACCTCGTCAACGCCCGAGCACTCACTCTCACAGCATGATCAACTTACGCTACGTGGCATTGCCATAGGATCTCGGCCCGTATCGTGCCTCCCACTCGGGTTCCAGTGCTCCGAGAGCCAGGGCCTGAAGGCACCTGTCGGCAATCACGGGAATTCCTAGCGGGCGCCGGTCTCCGTTGCCCTTCGGTATATACACGCGCTTGACCGGCTTGGGTTTCCACGGTTTTGCGTGATGCTGTATCCAGTCGGTCAGTTCGGCCTTGGACTGGGGCAGCAGTGCGGTCTTCCCGTCGATGCCGGCCGTCGCGCGACCGGCGTTGATCTCCGTGACCCGCCGCACGCTCGCCAGCGTGTTGGCGCGGGAGCGGAGCATCAACTTCTGAAGATTCCTGACCCTGGCCAGGTCCCCTGCCTGCGATGCCGTGAAGATGCGCTGCCGCAGACGCCGTACGTCGTCCTCGACCTGTCGCCATTTGACCGACGACCAGTCGGTGATCTCGTCCTCCGGTCCGTTCGCCATCACAACAGCGCTCGTTGCGATCTGAGCCGCCCCGTTCGCCCTCGTTGCCATGGCGTCTAACTTGCCCTTCGGTTCCGGTGTCATAAACAGTCGTGTCTCACAGGCTCACCAGATCCACGTCAGCACCCTTTCGAGTCGAGGCATAGACCCCTATCCGACCAGTTATGCGGGTCCGCCGACGGAGTTGTCGGTTTCCGGCTCCCGGGTTCCTGTTTCCTTTCGGCTGTCGGCCTTCGCTTGTTGGATCCTCCTGCTCCCGCTGAGGAATTGGGCCTTCCTTGCGGTCGGCTTACCCGACGGACTTGTCGTCGGGACCTTATCGGGGTTGTCGTGTTCCGCATGAGTGAGATGTGACCGGGTTGGGTGTCCTCTGAACCCCGGGGACGGCGGTGTGCTCCCGAGTGGCGAGCACTGTCCACTCGGCGCCTGCCGCTTTCCTGCGGCCAGTCCCTATCACCCGCTGGTACTACCCATCGACGGGAGTTTGCTTGACGAGGCATCATCGAGGATTCATTTGCATTCACCCGTCCGCTCTTCCCCAGCCTGTAACCCCCGGATGGAACGGAGGTCCTTGGGCCTCGACCTCAGGCTTCGCACCCCGCAGTTACCCGCGACGCACGCTGAGGCGGGGACAGACCCTGCACACGGGCCTGGGCCCTACACCTTCGACATCAGTCGAACCTCCTCGGTGACGAACCACTCAACTCAAGCGACCTCACGTCGCAAGTGCTCATGGCAACAACATTGGATTCCTGCACACGGCCCCCGCGTCCGACTGACTATCGGGCTCACTCGCACCAAGTAGAAACGACGTCCTCCGGACGGGCACCCGCCCCATTTTCCCGGCCCCGGGGTGAGGCCGACAGGCCTCGGGATGACTGACTAGGAACGGTCCCCTCCGCCCCCCTGGGGGTGACGGCCGTGGCGGGCAGCGCGACCAGCGTGCACGTGATGTGGAACCAGGTGGCCGGGGGCCCGGACATCACCGCGTACGAGGTCTACCGCGGCTCTGCCGAGGTGCAGGAGGTGCCGGGCGCCGAGCACATGGTGGACGTCACCCGGCTCGACCCCGCGACGTCCTACCTCTTCACGGTACGGGCGCGGAGCGCCGACGGCGCCGTCGGTCCGGCGAGCCACGCGGTCCGTGCCACCACCCCCGCCGCGGTCACCGCCGACGAGCGGCCGCCGTCCCGCCCCGGACGCCCGTCCGGCAAGGCCGTCGGCAGCCGGGCGGTCCAGCTGGCCTGGAGCCGGTCGACGGACGACCGCAGGGTGATCTCGTACGACATCTACCAGGGCGGCTCGAAGATCCACAGTGTGGGCGGCGCGCAGACGGCGACCGTGGTCACCGGGCTGCGGCCAGGGGCCCGCTACTCGTTCACGGTGCGCGCCCGGGACGCGGCCGACAACCTCTCACCGGCGAGCGAGGCGATACGGCTGACCACACCGGCCGGTGCCGGCGACGGGCGGGGCACCGCGCCCGCCCGGTTCCGTGCCACGACCCACCGCGCCGGAGGGGCGTACTACCTGGACCTGGCCTGGGTCCCGCCGCGGGTGGACGGTCTCGTCACCGAGTACCGGATCGACCTGGACGGACAGCCCGCCACCTCGCTCGTCTGGGGCGGAACAGCGCCGCGCGCCGAGGCGACGTACAGATTCTAAGTGGGCCGGGAGGCAGGCGTGACGTACCGGGTGCGGATCCGGGCGAAGCTGCCGGACGGCACCTGGGGCGGCTACTCGGCGGAGCGGACGGTGACGACGGCCGGTTGACGCGATCCGGTCGCCCTCCGGTCAGCGTCTTCCGGTCACCGCTTTTCGTGCCCGGACAGCTGCCCGAACTCCTCCAGGGCATGGGCCAGCCACTGGATCCAGAAGGTCTCGACCTCGATGCCCGCTCGCAGCACAAGGTGCTGGAGGCGGTCCTGTTCCGAGTCCTTTCCGGGCCCGAAGTCACGTCGCTCGATGTCCTGGTACTCCGCCAACTGCTGCTGGTGCAAGGCGAGATGGCGGCGCAGATCCGCCTCGATGCCCTCGGTTCCGACGACGGCGGCCGCCCGCAGCCGCAGCAGCAGCACATCGCGCATCGGCCTCGGGTCCTGTGGCGCCGCCGCCCAGCGCTCGAGTTCGGCGCGGCCTGCGGGCAGGACCTCGTAGGCCTTCTTCTGTCCGCGGGCCGGCTGTTCGGTGGGCAGGGCCCGGATCAGTCCGTCACTCTCCAGCCGCCCCAGCTCCCGGTAGATCTGCTGGTGAGTCGCCGACCAGAAGTAGCCGATCGACCGGTCGAACCGCCGGGTCAGCTCCAGTCCGGACGACGGCTTCTCCAGCAGGGCGGTCAGGATCGCGTGCGGGAGTGACATGGGGTCATCCTAAGGAGGCCGCGCGACGCTCCTAAAGAGATATCCCGTAAAGCGGCTCGGCGCGTGCCTTGCCGACCCTGGGGTTTCAGTTACCTGATGTCGAGCTTGAGGTTGTGGAGCGCGGCGACGCCGGCGACGGCGTGATTGACGGCGCCGCCGCGGCGGCGGCATTGTCGCAGAATTTGGTGGTCTTTGAGGCGAGCGAGGGTGTGTTCAGCTACGGCTCGCCGTTTCCGGAACCGTTTGTAGTTTCTGTCTCTGACGATGCGGCCGTCTGGTCCGCGGCGCGGTGACCTGATTTGGTCGTAGCCGCGGTAGCCGCCGTCGCCGGAGAGCCGCGGGTGGTCGGGCAGACTTTGGTCGAGGGTTTCTCTGAAGACGACCACGTCGTTCCGGTTCCCTGGCCATGCGTCGCAAACAGCGCCGGCGCGTCTGTTACGGGCCCGGCAGACGACCTGCACGTTCACACTGCGCCGGTAGTTCTTGCTTTTCGCCGTGCGGGACTGATCGTGGACGGGGATGAGCGTGCCGTCGACGACCCACAACTCCCGCCGGTCAGCCGGGGGCGGCCCCAGAAGTTCCGCGAGGTGCCGTGCGGGGCGGGAAATCACCCGGTGCACGGTGAGTCGGTGGTTGCGAACAGTGACGCCAGCTGCTGCATGCTGAGGTTGGTCCGGTAGGCGAGGACAAGCAGCGGGACCCGGTCAGGAAACGGCAACGCCCAATGCCGGGTCGGCATCTGGTTTGCGCTCCCGCATCTGGCCGACGAGATGATGCATCTGCCGCCCGGTGAGCCCGGTCCAGGCGCGCAGCTCAATACTCGTGCAGCGGGCCAGACTCAGACGCATGCGGGCATCGTAGAACCCAAACGCGGCCTTCCGTTGTCCAGGCGTTGTCAGTGGGCGCAGGTAGCTTTGGCCTTGCTTGCCGAAGCTGCCAAATTCCGCACTGAATCTCGCCGTTGCCGTGAACAAAAGGAGGTGGGATGCCGTGAGTACCGACCTGCTTGCTGCGGTACCTGCCCCTGACGCGTCTACCCGCAGGTTCCGTGGGAAGAACAAAGGCAAGCGGTGGACGCGTGGCGACGACACCAAGCTCGCGGTGATCCGGCTGCCGCTCGATGTGAGCCGGCTCGACAGCCAGTCGCGAGTAGAGCAGCTGTTCTCGGCGATGTGGTCGGTGAAGCGTGCACTTCAGCGCGATGCCCGGGACGTGGTCGACGCGTACTGGGCCGGCGATGTACGTCGGGAAGTCGAGGCGAAGGCGTGGCGGACCGGGCTGGGCCTGTCCCGTGACGGCATGGAACGCCGCGGATACCGTCACATGGAACGCTCCCGGCACCTCGGCCAGCACGTCACCAAAGCTCTGGTGATGCACCAGGCCGACGAGGTGTGGGAAGGCATCAACCGCCACCTGTTCCCCGATACGTCCGGGCGCCGGTTCGGAGGGCCGAAGCCGGGCACCTGGTGGGACTACACCCGCATCCCGGGCAGGGCACGTTCCCACACCACCGCCCGTAAGTGGGAGACGTTTCGGCTGCACGGCACTCTTGCCGGGCACCTGGACGCCTACCGGCACTGGGACCTCGACCCGGCCGTGACTTTTCCGGAATAGGCAGCCGGGCTGCCGCCGAAGACGAGTGTTCTCGCGCAGCCGCGGCTCCTGCCCGTTCCCGTACGGCCCTCACGGGTCGAAACCGGCAAGGTCACCACGAAGGGAAAGCCAAAGACACGTGCCGCGAACTGGTGGGACCACACCGGACCTCTCGCCCTGGTGTTCACCGGCGGCGCCGACTCGGAGCGAGGCGACCTCGTCCTCCCGGTCCGGCTGCCTTCCGGGGCCGGCCGCTGGCCGCGGCTGGTCCATTTCTTGAACAACCCAGAAACCTGGCACAAGGTCGACCTCGTCCGCCGCCGTGATGCCAGTGCGCCCGGTGGGTGGGCATACGAAGCGCACCTGATGGTCCTCACCAGCGGCTACGCATCCCCGGTAACGAAGGCCAGGCGGGCTGCCGCAGCCAACCTGGACCGGGTCGGAGGGATCGACGGCAACGTCTCCAACCTGTGCGTCGTCTCCTTCCCGGACACCTTCGACCCCGCCGCCAGAGAAGTGAGCTCGGCCAGGGTCGAGCTCACCAATGACGAGCTGGCCGCACTGGAAAAGGCCCGCCGCAAGGAGCGCGGCCGCAAACGTGCCCTCGACCGCTCCCGCCGCTCCACCAACCCCGCCCAGTACACGCCGTCAAAACGCCAGCAGGACCGCGCAGCCCGACGTGAAGCCGCCGACCTGCCCGAACGGCAGGTCCAGACCCCCGGCGGTGCGCGGGCGGCGAACAAGGCCGGAGTACCGAAACAGGCATACCGCCGGGACACCCTCTCGGCCGGCTACCGCTTCAACCGCGCCCGAGTTGCCGAGGCCGCAGCCACCGCGGCCGCCGCGAAAGACCACCGGGCCCGGCGGATAGCCGAACGGATCGTCGCCGAACACGGCGCCAACCTGGTCGTCGAGGACTGCGACATCCGCACCTGGTACCGGCTGTGGGGCAAGACTCTGCAGGCCACCACACCAGGGCGGCTCATCGCCGCGATCGGCACGGAGTGCGAGAAGACCGACGGCCGCCTGCTGCGCGCGTCGACCGTCAACACGAAGCTGTCGCAGACCTGCCTGTGCGGCGCTGAAGTGCGGAAAACCCTCGCCGACCGGGTCCACCGATGCACCTCCTGCGGCCTGATCGCCGACCGCGACATGGTCTCCGCCGCACTCGCCGCGCACGTCCGGCTCACCGACCCTGACGACCCCAGCACCGCGGGCCTGGACACCGTCCAAGCCCGCACCACACAGATCTTGTTCTCACCAGGGCTGCAAGAAGTCCTGTCGAGTCAACCGCAGCGAGGTGCCCGCCCCAGCAGGGACCGCACCCCCGCGGCAGCCCACGGTCCGGGAATCTCCGGCCAGCGGGCCTCTGCTCGACGAAACACCCCCGACCGGTACCGGCCTACCCCGAATGAGACCCGACCCGCCCATCAGCGGCACAAGGACCACGTCGGAACAGCCGCCCGCGCAGGAAACGCCGCAGCCCGCGGCGAAATCCCCACGCGGAAACTGATCGGGTGGCATCCCATCAGGGGATGACTCTTATAGCGCCGCCGCAACCTCCGTGCCCTGCTTGATCGCCTGCTTGGCGTCCAGCTCGGCCGCCACGTCGGCGCCGCCGATCAGGTGCGGCGTCCGGCCGGCGGCCAGCAGTTCCTCGTACAGGTCGCGGCGGGGCTCCTGTCCGGTGCACAACACCACCGTGTCGACCTCCAGGACCCGGCTCTCGCCGTCCACGGTGATGTGCAGCCCGGCGTCGTCGATCCGGTCGTAGCGCACGCCCGGGACCATGGTCACGCCGCGGTGCTTCAGCTCGGTGCGGTGGATCCAGCCGGTGGTCTTGCCGAGCCCGGCGCCGACCTTGGTGGTCTTGCGCTGCAGGAGGTGGACGGTGCGTGACGGGGCGGGCCGGTCGGGCGCGGCGAGGCCGCCGGGGGCGCGGTAGTCCATGTCGACGCCCCAGTGGCGGAAGTACGTCGCGGGGTCCTCGCTCGCCTTCTCCCCGCCGTCGGTGAGGTACTCGGCGACGTCGAAGCCGATGCCGCCCGCGCCGAGGACGGCGACCCGTTCGCCGACGTGGGCGCCGTCGCGCAGCACGTCGAGGTAGCCGACGACGCTCGGGTGGTCGATGCCGGGGATCTCGGGGGTGCGGGGCGTGACGCCGGTCGCGACGACGATCTCGTCGTGGTCTTCGAGGTCGGCGGCGGCCACGCGGGTGTTCAGCTGGACGTCCACGCCGTGCGACTCGAGCTGGGTGCGGAAGTAGCGCAGCGTCTCGTCGAACTCTTGCTTGCCGGGCACCTTCCGGGCGATGTTGAGCTGGCCGCCGATCTCGTCCGCGGCGTCGTAGAGCGTGACGTCGTGGCCTCGTTCGGCGGCGGAGACGGCGCAGGCGAGCCCGGCGGGGCCGGCGCCCACGACGGCGACGCGCTTGCGCAGCCGGGTCGGGGACAGCACCAGCTCCGTCTCGTGGCAGGCGCGGGGGTTGACCAGGCACGAGGTGATCTTGCCGCTGAAGGTGTGGTCGAGACAGGCCTGGTTGCAGCCGATGCAGGTGTTGATGGCCTCGGGGCGTCCCGCCTCGGCCTTGGCGACGAAGTCCGGGTCGGCCAGCATCGGACGGGCCAGCGACACCATGTCCGCGCATCCGTCGGCGAGCAACTGCTCTGCCAGCTCGGGGGTGTTGATGCGGTTGGTCGTCACCAGGGGGACGGACACGGCACCCATGAGCTTCTTGGTCACCCAGGTGTAGGCGCCGCGCGGCACGGAGGTCGCGATGGTCGGGATTCGGGCCTCGTGCCAGCCGATCCCGGTGTTGATGATCGTCGCGCCCGCGGCCTCGACGGCCTTGGCGAGTGTGACGACCTCGTCGAGTGAGGAGCCGCCGGGAACGAGGTCCAGCATGGACAGCCGGTAGACCACGATGAAGTCTTCGCCGACCGCCTCGCGGGTCCGGCGCACGATCTCCAGGGGGAACCGCATCCGGTTCTCGTACGAGCCGCCCCAGCGGTCCTCGCGCTGGTTGGTCTGCGCCGCGATGAACTCGTTGATGAGGTAGCCCTCGGAGCCCATGATCTCGACGCCGTCGTACCCGGCCTGCCGGGCCAGTCGTGCCGCGCGCGTGTAGTCGTCGATGGTCTGCTCGACCTCGGCGTCGGTGAGTGCGTGCGGCACGAACGGGCTGATCGGGGCCTGGATGGCGCTGGGCGCGACAAGGTCCTGGTGGTAGGCGTACCGGCCGAAGTGGAGTATCTGCATCGCGATCCTGCCGCCTTCGCGGTGCACGGCCCCGGTGACGACGGAGTGCTGCTCGGCCTCCGCC
Organism: Streptomyces sp. CA-106110; assembly: GCF_050936285.1. Taxonomy (NCBI): domain Bacteria; kingdom Bacillati; phylum Actinomycetota; class Actinomycetes; order Kitasatosporales; family Streptomycetaceae; genus Streptomyces; species Streptomyces sp. CA-106110. The sequence goes on from NZ_JBNJNB010000001.1 coordinate 1,774,101, forward strand.
TCGGTGGTGAGTTTGGCACCGCCCTCATAGGGGCGTCCGGCCTCGTTGGGCGCGATGCCTCCGGTGACGATGAGCCCCACTCCCCCGCGCGCCCGGGCGGCGTAGAAGGCGGCCATGCGCTCGAAGCCGCGCTCCGCCTCCTCCAGGCCCACATGCATCGAGCCCATGAGCACGCGGTTGGGCAGGGTGGTGAAGCCCAGGTCGAGCGGGGTCAGCAGATGCGGGTAGCGGCTCATCGGGCCCTCCGTACGGCGTGTCGTTCCTCCGTTGTAGAGGACGACCGCCCCATTGTGCAACTAGTTGCACAATGGGGCCGGAGGGCGGCGCCGGTCCGCTTCCCCGTCACCGGGCGGCCGGGCGGCGCAACGGGGTCCGCTATCGCTTCACGCCGATCAGCACGGTGGCGTACAGCTCCTCCGAGGTGGAGAGCCGCACGTCGAGCCCGCCCCGGGTGAACGCATCGAGGGCCGCGGGCACCTGGCCCTCGCTCGTCTCGACCAGCAGGAAGCCGCCGGGGGCCAGCCACCTGGACGCCTCGGCGGTGACCCGGCGCAAGACGTCCAGGCCGTCGAAGCCGCCGTCGAGGGCGACGAGCGGCTCGTGGTCACGGGCCTCGGACGGCAGCAGCGCCACCTCTTCGGTCGGCACATAGGGGACGTTCGCGGTCAGGATGTCGACGCGCCCGCGCAGCCCGTCCGGGAGCGCCGCGAACAGGTCCCCCTCGTGCACCCGGCCGCCGTATGGGGCGAGATTGCGGCGGGCGCAGCGCACGGCGACCGGATCGATGTCCGCGGCGTGCAGTTCGGGACCGTCGAGCGCCGCGGCGAGCGCGGCGCCGAGCGCGCCCGAGCCGCAGCACAGGTCCACCACCAGGGCGGCGCCGCGCCCGAGTGCGACGGCCTGGTCGACGAGGAACTCGGTGCGGCGGCGGGGCACGAAGACGCCCGGCTCCACGGCGACCCGCAGTCCGTGGAACTCGGCCCAGCCGAGGACCAGTTCGAGGGGCAGACCCGCGACGCGCCGGTCGACCATGGCGGCGGCCTCGTCGGGAGTGCGGGCGGTGGCGAGAATCAACTCGGCCTCGTCCTCGGCGAAGACACAGCCGGCGGAACGGAGCGTGAGAACAACGTGGGGGAGCGAAAGTGGTGGCATGGAGCCGGGAAGCCTTCCGGTTGACCGAAGGGCACCCTCGCGGTCACCTACCGGCGGTGATCCGCGCTGTCGTGAGGCGAGAGCACCCGAGCCGACGCAGCGGTAATGGGTCTCACCTCCTCGGCCACGACCGGCCGGGGCGATCCGGGCCGGGACGATCACCTTAGCAGGAGGGACTGCGCTGCCGACGGGTTCCTTCCGCCCAGGCGGACTCCTGCACCCCCTCCTTCGAGTTGTACAGTGCAACTTGAAGTGCGAGGAGGTCCCGTGAAGGCAGCCCAGAGCTCCGGCGAGACCACCGCCGCGGACCGCGGCGCCGGTTCGGGCGGGGCTGAAGTGGCCCTGGAGGCCATTCACCGCGAGATGACGGCGTTCGCCCGCCGCGCCCGCGCCTCGGCGGGACGGATGCATCCGGAACTGTCGCTGGTCTCGTACACGTTGCTCGGGCACCTGGAGGAGAGCGGCGGCTGCCGCGCCACCGACCTGGCCGCGCACTACGCGCTCGACAAGTCCACCGTCAGCCGGCAGGTCGCCGCGCTGGAACGGGCCGGACTGATCGGGCGGCAGCCCGACCCGGACGACCACCGGGTGCAGGTGCTGCGTCTGACCGACGCGGGGACGCGGATCCTGGCGCAGGTCACCGAGAGCCGCCGCGAGGCCTTCCGGGAACGCCTCGCGGGCTGGCCGGAGGCGGACCTGGAACGCTTCGCGACGTATCTGACGCGGTACAACAAGGCGGCGGGCACTGTAGTGGACGGACCGTCCGCGAAACCGGCCGGCTGACCGGCGCTCCGCGGGCGGGCGGACTCTTCGGCGCGCTGCCGGTCCCCTCCTCAGATCCCCACGGCCTGCTCGTCCCCCGCGTGCTGCGGAACCCGCGCCGAGAGGAACTTGGTGGCGCGGCGCAGCCGGAAGCCGAGGGACTCGTAGAGCCGGATGGCGTCCGTGTTGCCCGCGCCGGTGTGCAGGAACGGGGTCTCGCCGCGCTCGCGGATGCCGTGCGCGACCGCCAGGATCAGCCGGGTGGCCAGCCCCTGGCCCCGGAATTCAGGGGCGGTGCACACGGCGCTTATCTCCGTCCAGCCCGGCGGGTGCAGCCGCTCGCCCGCCATGGCGACCAGGGCGCCGTCCCGCCGGATACCGAGGTAGGTGCCCAGTTCGATGGTGCGCGGCAGAAACGGGCCTGGCCGGGTGCGCTCCACCAGGTCCAGCATCTCGGGCACGTCGGCCGGGGTGAGCCGTACGGCCTCCGGATCGGGCGCGGCGGCGAGTCCGTCGTCGACGAGCTGTACTCCGTCGACGGCGAAGGTGATCTCCCAGCCCGCCGGGAGCTGCCCGCGGAAACCGGGGATCGGGGCCTCCGCGCCGGGGCCCGCGAGCGCCGCGAGGTCGGCCCAGTCGTCGGCGTCGGGCTCATCGGGCAGGCCCACCCAGGGTGACACGTCGTGCAGGTAGCGCAGGACGCGGCCGCGGCGCTCGGCGAAGTGGGCGTGCGGGCCGGTCAGCGAGGCGAGCGCGGGGTTGTCGAGGACGTGCCGCTCCGTACTCATTCGGCGACCTCGATCACGACCTTGCCGCGGACGTGACCGTCCTCGACGGCGCGCAGCGCCTCACCGGCCCGTTCGAGCGGGAAGGTCAGGGTGACGTACGGCATCAGCTCCCCGTCGCCCACCATGCGCGCCAGTTCCTCGAGCACGGACGCGGTCCGGGCCCGGGCGACACGCGCGCCGCCCAGCCGCTCCACCTCCTGGGCCGGTGCCCCGGCGGTGATCAGTTTCGAACGGTCGGCCGTCAGGGTCGCAGCCTCTGCCAGCACATCGCCGCCGACCAGGTCGAACACACCGTCGACGCCGTCGGGAGCGGCCGCCCGCACCCGCGACGCCAGGTCCGGACCCGGTGGGACGTGCACGGCGCCGAGCTGCTCCACGAAGTCCTTCTTGCCCTCGCTCGCCGTGCCGATCACGCGCAGCCCGAGAGCGCGGGCGATCTGCAGGGCGGCGACACCCACTCCCCCGCCGGCGCCGGTGACCAGCAAGGTCGCGCCCCGGGGCAGGCCGAGCTGGCGGATCCCGTCGTACGCGGTGGCGGCGGCGACCGGCAGGACTGCCGCGTCCGCGAAGGGCAGCCCGTCCGGCACCTGCGCGGTCACCGCGGCCTGGAGCAGGGCGTACTCGGCGTAGCCGCCGGCCACGGTGTTGCCGAAGACCGCGTCACCGACGGCGAAGCCGGTCACGCCCTCGCCCACCTCCTTCACGACGCCTGCGGCCTCGCTGCCGAACACCAGCGGGAACGCGGGTGAGCCCGTCTCGCCGGGACGGCGGTAGCCCGAGCGCAGCTTCCAGTCGATCGGGTTGACGCCCGCCGCGCGGACCGCCACAAGCAGTTGTCCCGGGCCCGGGCTCGGCCGGTCCACCTCGATGAACGCCTCGGTCTCCGGACCGCCGTACCGCGTGTACGCGTACGCCTTGGGCATGTCCCGTCTCACTCTCCTTCGCTGTCGCCGGACCACCCGTCGCGGAAGCCACCGATGCCGGCCACTACACGGCAAGGAAGATCACGGACCGGCTATTCCCGGGCCTGCGGAGAGTTCATACGTCCGCAATGTTCCGGCTCGACGGGACGGGAAGCAGGGCACCCGGGTGCGCGCGGGAATCGATCACACACGGCTGCGGGCCTGGTCGGGACGGTTCGGAGACACGCTTCGTGCTCGAACGCCCCGGCCGACACGGGCCCGGGTTTCGGGGCCAAATGGCCGGGAACCTCGCCCGGGAGGAGAATTGGCGTAAAAGCCGTTTCATGTCGGAAGCATCCCGGGCCGCGTACGCACGCGGCCCTGAGCGGCCGTCCGTCGCCCGGAGGCCGGCGGACACGGCCGGTACACGGCATGACCCGGTCCCGGGCGCGGGAGGCGCCCGGACCGACGCCGTGCGGGTGCGGACCGGGGTGTCTGACGGCCCGGCCCCGGGTGGCGGGCGATTCGCCGCGCCGCCGTCGGCGGTGTCCCGCCGAGGGGTTCTTCGTTGCCAGGGGCGGGGACGCGGGTGCCAGAGGCCCGCGCGGGGAACGCCGGGCCCTCCACGAGCGGGACGTGGCGGCAAGGAGGTCGACATGCGAACCCGGGTGCGCGGCTGGCGCTGGCGACGCAATCCGCTGCGCCGCCGGTCCGATGTGATCGAGGCGTGGACGGCCCTGCTCGTCGCCGTACTGCTGTGCGTCGGGGCGCCGCTCGCCGGTACGGTCGCGGCCTGGACGGCGTACGACGACGCGCACTCGACCCAGGTGAGCCAGCGCGCCCAGCGCCATCAGGTGTCCGCGGTGCTCGTCGAGGACGCCCCGAGCGCTGCTCCCTCGACGCAGGGCACCAGGCAGCCCCTGTACGACGTGAAGGTGCGCTGGAAGGAACCCGGCAGGGGCACGCGCACCACGGTGGCCCAGGTCCCCGCAGGCTCGCGGCGCGGCGAACGGACCGATGTGTGGCTGGACGCCAGGGACCATGGCGTCGCCGCCCCGCCGAGTGACGCGGCGGTGTGGCAGCACGCCCTGACGTCGGGTGTCTGGGCCGCGGGCGGAGCAGCCGGAGCCGTCCTCCTGGCCCGCGCCGTGAACCGCCGGGTCGCCGAACGCCACCGCATGGCGGAGTGGGAGGCCGAGTGGGCCCGGACGGGTCCCGACTGGGGGCGGCGCACGGCATGACGGGCCTTGCCCCTCCCGGGGCGCGATCAAGGTCTGGCGTGGGCTGCCGCGACGACCGTACGGTGTGATCATCTCGATCATCCGTGCTCCTGTCGTCAAAGGTGGTTCCTCATGGCCCTGTTCGACCTGCCGCCCGACGAACTCCGGGCATACCGCAGCGTCTCGGTCGAACCGGCTGACTTCGACGCGTTCTGGACGAAGACGCTGCAGGAGGCCCGCGAGCACGAACTGGACGCCCGCTTCGAGCCGGTCGACACCGGTCTCAAGACGCTCCAGGTGTACGACGTGACGTTCGCCGGGTTCGGCGGCCATCCGGTCAAGGGCTGGCTGACCGTTCCGGCATCCGTGGACGGGCCGCTGCCCACGGTGGTGGAGTTCGTCGGCTACGGCGGTGGACGCGGCCTTCCGCATGTGCATCTGCTGTGGGCATCGGCGGGCTTCGCGCACTTCGTGATGGACACACGGGGGCAGGGCAGCACATGGGGCGGCGGCGGGACGCCCGACCCGGTGGGCAGCGCCCCGGCCTTTCCCGGGTTCATGACGCGCGGCGTCGAGGACCCGGAGACGTACTACTACCGCCGGCTGTTCACGGACGGTGTGCGTGCCGTCGAGGCGGCGCGTGCGCACCCGTTGACCGACGCCTCCCGTACCGCGGCCGTCGGGATCAGCCAGGGCGGCGGCATCACGCTCGCGGTCGGCGGTCTCGTACCGGATCTGGTGGCGGTCGCCCCGGACGTGCCCTTCCTGTGCGACTTCCCGCGCGCCACGACGCTCACGGACCGGCAGCCGTACCGGGAGATCGGCAACTACCTCAAGACCCACCGCGGCCGCACCGAGCGGGTGATGCGGACGCTGTCGTACTTCGACGGTGTGCACTTCGCCGCCCGCGGCCGGGCTCCCGCGCTGTTCTCGGCCGCGCTGGAGGACCAGACCTGCCCCCCGTCCACGGTGTTCGCCGCCTTCAACGCGTGGGCGCACGACGACAAGAAGGTCGAGGTCTACGACTTCAACGACCACGAGGGCGGTGGCCCCTACCAGGAAGCGGTCAAACTGCGCTGGCTGGCGGCCCGTTTCTGACGAGCCGCGAGGAGACGCCGAGCCGGGCCCGTCCACGGGACCTGGGGCACACCCGTGGTGAACGTCGCGGGTCCTGCGGGGCGCCACGGGCCGGATTCGGCCGATCTCCCGGACCGCCCTTCCCTGGTGGTTTAGACCAATGCTAGATCTGGTCGCGCACTGATCCCGCACGGCTACGTCTTGTCACCAGGAGGCGCGGACATGGCCCGCTCCACCCGACCCGACCACCCTCGACCCCGCCCGCAGGAGGAGCCGCTCTACTGGCGGATCGCCACCCAGCTGCTCGGCGAGTTGCGCGACGGTGTCATCCCGCCGGGCGAACGACTCCCCGGCGAACGGCAGTTGGCGGCGCACTTCGGCGTCAGCCGGGAGACCGTACGCCAGGCCCTGCAGATGCTGCGCCGCGGAGGGCTGGTCGCCACGGACCGGCGCGGCAGTCACGCGGTGCTGTCCGGCGCCACGGCCGACCACGTCCCCTCGCTGGCGTTCCCGGTGGGGGCGCAGGACGCGGATCCCGCCCGGGCGACCGTCAGCTGGGAGGTCCCCTGCCCCGAGCACGCCCGGGCGCTCGGCCTCGCGCCCCGGCGGCCCACCCTCGTGCACCGGTACGCGTCGGCGGCGGCGGACGGTTCCGGGACACGGTCGGCCGTCACCTCGTTCTCCCCGGTCGCGGTCACCGAGGTGCCGGAGCTGGCCCGCTACCGCGACCGGGCGGACGGGCGGGCCGCCGCCGAGCTGTGGCGCGCCTACGACTGGATGCGCACGGCGGGACTGACCCTGCACCACCGCGACGCGATCACCCCGCTGCCGCCGTCCGTGCGGGTGACACGCCATGTGCACGACCAGTGGGACCGGCCGCTGGAGATCACCGAACTCGTGGTGGAGGCCCAACGCGATGCCCTGGTCTACGAGTTCACGCTGCCGGCGGCCGGCTGACCGCACGGAACCGCCGCGACCAGGGCATCGACGTCGGAAGGGAGCAACTGGGCGGCGTCCTGGCACATCCCGGCTGGTCCCTGGAGAAGCTCTGCTCGTCGGTGATCGAGACGCTGCCCACGCGGGCACCGCGTGACGACGTCACCCTGCTCCTGGCCCGGACCCACGCACTCAGCTCGGGCGCGACCGCGTGCTGGGACCTGCCATGTGGCCCCGCGACCGTCACTGCGCTCGGACCTGCGGTGTACCGCTGTCCCGCGTGGCCACGATCAGCCTGCAGCGCGGGGTGCCGTCGGGCCTTCGGCCGAAGCCGGGCAGTGGCCCGTGGGCCACGGTGAAACCGGCACGCGCCAGCTCACGGCGGACGTCACCGAAGCGGAACGTCCGGTAGTACATGACGAACGACGGCCGCCGGACGGCGTTGCGCACGCGCATCACGGTGTCGAAGCCGAGCAGCGCCCAGTACCAGGGCGAGACCGGTCCTGGCGGGGCCCCGATCGGGAACACGAACCGTCCGCCCGGCCGCAGCACCGAGTGGACCTGCGCGAACAGTCCGGGCAACTCCCGTGGCAGAAAGTGGCCGAACGCCCCGAAGCTCAGGGCCAGGTCGAAGACCGGGCCGAAGGGCAGGGCGCGGGCGTCGGCACGCACCCAGTCGACGCGCGGCGAGCCGCCCGAGGACACCTGCTCGCGTCCGACGGTCAGCATCCCGGCGCTGAAGTCGACGCCGGTGACACTCTCACGGCAGACGGAGCGCAGCACCTCCATCCCCGCGCCGGTGCCGCAGCACAGATCGAGTCCGCGCTCGAACGGACCGAGATGCGCCAGTGCCGCTTCGACCGCTTCGAGGACGGGGTCGGGGGTGCGGAAGGGGGTGTGGTCGAACTTGGGCGCGAGCAGGTCGTAGCCGTGCTCGACCGACGACAGCGCCTGAACGGCCAGCTCGCGGAGGGTGGGACCGTGCGGGGAGAACATCACGGCCAGCTTATGCGCAGCGGGGCGCACGGGGACCGGATCACCCCGGATCGTTCGGACCGGATCGACTTCGTTCAAGGAACGACGGACGGCGACGAGGCCGCGCGTGCTCCCGTATGGTCCCCTCCATGACCACGTTCCGTCCCGCCCCCGCCTGGCTGGCCGACGCTGTCTTCTACCAGATCTATCCGCAGTCGTTCGCCGACTCCGACGGCGACGGCATCGGCGACCTCAACGGGGTCGCCGAGCGCCTCGACCACCTCGCGTGGCTGGGCGTCAACACCGTGTGGCTCAACCCCTGTTTCGTCTCCCCCTTCCGCGACGCGGGGTACGACGTCGCCGACTACCTGAGCATCGCGCCCCGATACGGGTCCGCCGAAGATCTGGCGGAACTCGTCGACGAGGCGGGCCGCCGGGGTATCCGCATCCTGCTCGACCTCGTGGCCGGGCACACCTCCGACCGGCATCCGTGGTTCAGGGCATCCGCGGACGACCCCGACGACCACCGCTACATCTGGGCGCCCCAGGGCCGCCCGCAGGGCTTCGTCGCCTCTCCCGGCACCCGCCCGGGTTCGTATCTGCCGAACTTCTTCGACGTCCAGCCCGCCCTCAACTTCGGCTATGCGCGGGAGGATCCGGACGAGCCCTGGCGTCAGCCGGTGGACGCCGAGGGCCCGCTCGCCAACCGGGCCGCGCTGCGCGAGGTCATGGACCACTGGCTGCGGCTCGGGCTTTCCGGCTTCCGCGTCGACATGGCGGCCTCGCTCGTCAAGGACGACCCGGACCGGACGGAGACGGCCGCGGTCTGGACCGAGTTGCGGCACTGGCTGGACGGGGCCCATCCGCAGGCAGTGCTGCTGTCGGAGTGGGGCGACCCCGAGGTCTCCGTCCCGGCCGGCTTCCACACGGACTTCTTCCTGCACTTCGGCGGCTCCACGGACGGTCTGGCCCTGCGTTCGCTGTGGAGCAACGGCGAGGGCACGGTCGACGCGCGCTGGGACCCGCTGGACTGCTTCTTCGACCCGAACGGCCAGGGCTCCGCACGCCCCTTCGTGGAGGCCTACGACAAGGCGGCGGCGGCGCTGGGATCCTCCGGTTTCATCTCCCTGCCGACCTCGAACCACGACTTCTCCCGCCTCAACTGCGGGCCCCGCACGGCGGAGCAGCTGCCCGCCGCCTTCGCGTTCCAGCTGACCTGGCCGACGCTGCCCGCGATCTACTACGGCGACGAGATCGGCATGCGCTACGTCCCGGGCCTGCCGGACAAGGAGGGCAGCGTGCTCGGGCCGCGGTACAACCGGGCGGGCTCGCGCACCCCCATGCAGTGGGACGAGGGCTCGAACGCCGGGTTCTCCACGGCTGCCGAGGACCGTCTGTACCTCCCCCTGGACCCCTCTCCCGACCGTCCCACCGTCGCCGCGCAGCGCGCCGACGAGGCCTCCCTGCTGCACCTCGTGCGCCGGCTGATCGCCTTGCGCAGATCCGCTCCGGAACTCGGCCCGCGCGCCTCGCTGGCGGTGCTGCACACCGGGTACCCGTTCGTGTACGTCCGGGGCGGCCGCTATCTGGTGGTCGTCAACCCGCGGCGCGACGAGGCCCGCCATCCCCACGCCGCTACCGGCCGCCCGCTGGCGTCCTCGGGAGTGGAGCTCACCGACGGCGTGATCACGGCCCGCGGATTCGGCTACGGCGTCTTCGAACTCGACGGCTAGAGCGGCGGGATGCCCGGGACGGGTCCCGGGCATCCCGCACGCGCTTGCTACCGCGCCGTGAGGGCGACCGGCTCCCCCGGTACACGCCCCACCTCGGCGTACCTCACCACGCGTCCGGTTTCGACTCCTGAGCAGTTGGCCGGGATGACAACGTTGTGGCGCTTCACCTCTTGACGCGATTGGTTCAGACCTTTAGGTTCCCCGCCGTCAAGTCCCTTATGTGCTACCGGAGTTCCACTGAGCGAAGCAGCTCCCGGGCCGGTCGCGGTGTCGCCACGCAGACCGTCCTGAACCGACGAGGAGTGAACTCCGTGATGTCCACCCCCCACTTCAGACGTTTCCCACTCAGGCTCATGATCGGCGCCGTCCTCGCCGCCGTGCTGGCCGCACTCTTCACCACCGCGCCCGCCCGCGCCGCCGACGGCCGGATCACCGGGCTCGCCGGCAAGTGCGTCGATGTCGCCGGAGCCAACAGCGCGAACGGAACAGCCGTACAGCTCTACGACTGCAACGGCACCGGCGCCCAGCTCTGGTCCAACCCGGGGGACGGCACCCTGCGGGCGCTCGGCAAGTGCCTGGACGTCGTCGACCGCAGCACGGCCGACGGCGCCGCGGTGCAGCTCTGGGACTGTACGGGCGGCGCCAACCAGCAGTGGGTGGTCATCGGCGCCCACGACATAGTCAACCCGGCCGCGAACAAGTGCCTGGACGTCCGTGACAACAACTCCGCCAACGCCACCCGGCTGCAGATCTGGACCTGCACGGGTGCGGCCAACCAGAAGTGGAACGCTCCCGCGAGCGGCGGCGGCAATTCCAACCCGTCCGGATTCGTGGTCAGCGAAGCCCAGTTCAACCAGATGTTCCCGAACCGGAATTCCTTCTACAGCTACAGCGGTCTCGTCCAGGCCCTGAGCTCCTACCCGGGGTTCGCCAACACGGGCAGCGACACCGTGAAGAAGCAGGAGGCGGCGGCGTTCCTGGCCAACGTCAGCCACGAGACCGGCGGCCTGGTGTACGTGGTCGAGCAGAACACCGCCAACTACCCGACCTACTGCGACTGGGGCCGGCCCAACGGCTGCCCGGCCGGGCAGGCGGCGTACTACGGCCGCGGCCCCATCCAGCTCAGCTGGAACTTCAACTACAAGGCCGCCGGGGACGCGCTCGGCATCGACCTTCTCGACAACCCGTGGCTGGTGCAGAACGACGCCGCCGTGGCGTGGCGCACGGGCCTTTGGTACTGGAACACGCAGTCCGGTCCCGGCACCATGACCCCGCACGACGCGATGGTGAACCAGGCCGGCTTCGGCCAGACCATCCGCAGCATCAACGGCTCCCTGGAGTGCGACGGAAGGAACCCCGCCCAGGTGCAGAGCCGTGTGGACGCCTACCAGCGGTTCACCGCGCTCCTCGGCGTCAGCCCCGGCTCCAACCTCTACTGCTGAGCGCACCGGGCACGCCGGGGTCCGGGACTCCGGCCCCGGCGTGCCCCGCGGTGACCGTAGGCTCCTACGACCGCTGTGGGCGCGGGTTCACAGGCGTACGGGAAGCGTCCGCACGCTGTTGCCCACGAAGCTCGCATGAGGGGTCAGCTCGGCCTCCGGAAGGGCGAGTTCGAGCTCCGGGAAACGGGTGAACAGGCGCTCCAGCGCGATCCCGGCCTCCATACGGGCCAGCGGAGCGCCCAGGCAGTAGTGGGCACCGTGCCCGAGCGACAGACTGCGTACCGCGCCACTGCGCCCCGGCCTGGTGACATCGAACCGGTCGGCGTCCGCTCCGTGCACGGCCGGATCGCGCCCGGCGGCGGAGTATCCGGCGAGCACGGGCGTGCCCTTGGGTATGACGGTCCCGTCCACGGTCAGGTCCCGCACGGGGTAGCGGAAGGGGAAGTAGCTCACGGGCGCGTCCCAGCGCAGGGTCTCCTCCACGACATCGCCCCACCCCACCTGGCCCTTCTGCACGAGTACGAGCTGCTCGCGATGGCCGCAGAGCGCCCGGACGGCGTTGGTGATCAGGTTGAGGGTGGTCTCGTGCCCAGCGATGATCATCAGCACCAGGGTGCCGATCAGCTCCGGCCCGCTGAGCCGGTCGCCGTCCTCGTCGTGGGCGGCGATGAGCGCGCTGGTGAGGTCGTCCTCCGGGCACTCTGCCTTGGCGGCGGCGATCTCACCGAGGACGGCGACGAGGTCCCGGTTGGCGGCGATGGCCTGCTGCGGGCCGATGTCCGTGGCCACGACCCGGCTGGACAGCTGGTGCAGCCGGTCCCGGTAGCGGTCGTCCACGCCGAGCAGCTCACTGATGACCGCCATCGGCAGGGGCAGCGCGAAGTGCCGCCTGAGATCGGCCACCCCGTCGGCGGATGCGGCGGCGCGGGCCAGGTCCTCGAGCAGGGAGGCGGTCAACTGCTCGACACGCGGGCGCAGTTCCTCGACGCGCCGCGCCGTGAACGCCCGGCTTACGAGCGACCGCAGCCGCCGGTGGTCCTCGCCGTCGGCCGTGGTCATCCCCTGCACGGTCGCGAAGGTCATCAGGGGCCAGCCCTCGGCGATCCGCCCCTCGCGCAGCGCGGTGAAGTGACGCGCGTTCTTCGCGACATCAGGGTGCGAAAGGAACTCCCTCAGGGCGTCGTGCCCGAGTACGGCCACCCCCTCGATCTCCCCGGGCAGCACGACCGGCGTGACGGCACCTCTAGCGAGCAGTCTGGCGTTGTCGGCGTGCGGGCATCCACCTGAGGGGTCCATACGGTGTGGTGCGGCGGAGGAGGTGTCCACCGGAACTCCTGCCGTGGGGGTCGCTCTGACGCCGTACGGCGATCGATTCTGCCCGCTTGCCGCACGATGCGCAGCACCTGGGCGAAGCCGGCACCCCGCGCCGAAGGCCGGAATAGGCCACGTCCGCGATACGTTGAACCGGACGCCCGGATCCATCCCGGCCCCGCACCCGCTCGTCGAGTGCTACAGTGCGATCAGCACCTGTGTACGCCCCTTCTGGGCGCCGGTGCTCGTTCCTCCCAGTGCGTCGACTCGTCCGTCTTCCCGTGACCGACGCAGACGCATCGGCTTTCCCGCATCACCTCGTGAGCAGTGTGTTTCCGCCGTGCCCGAGGTGATGTTCTCCGCCGCAGCGAGGCGCGTTCCTATCCGCCTCCCCGGCCCCTCCCCCTCCCGTACCGAGTCTCCGTCCGTGAAAGGACCCCGAATGACCACCACACTCGAACCCTCTGCCGCACGGCAGGAAACCCCGCCCCAGACCGTCACCGGCGTGCTCGACGTGGACCAGAACGGCAAGGGGCATCTGCGCTCCGCCGGCTGTGCCGCCTCGCCCGCCGATCCCCAGGTCGCCCCTGCCCTCATCCGCCGCCACGGGCTGCGCAAGGGCGACACGCTCGTCGGCACCCGTGCCGGGCGCTCCCTCACCGAGGTCGAGCAGATCAACGGCCGCGCCCCGGACGAACTGCGCGGCCGTCCGCACTTCCGCGACCTCACCCCGCTGCACCCGCGCGAGCGGTTTCGCCTGGAACACCCGGCGGCCGGCCTGTCCGGACGCGTCATCGACCTCCTCTCGCCCATCGGCAAGGGACAGCGCGGGCTGATCGTCGCGCCGCCCAAGACCGGCAAGACCGTGCTGCTCCAGCAGATCGCCGCGGCGGTCGCCGGCAACCACCCCGAGTGCCACCTGATGGTGGTGCTGCTCGACGAACGGCCCGAAGAGGTGACCGACATGCGGCGCTCGGTGCGCGGCGAGGTGTACGCCTCGACGTTCGACCGGAGCCCGAAGCAGCACATCGCGCTCGCCGAACTGGTCGTCGAGCGCGCCAAGCGCCTCGTCGAGCAGGGGCAGGACGTCGTCGTCCTGCTCGACTCGCTGACCCGGCTGTGCCGGGCGCACAACAACGCGGCCGCCGCCGGTGGGCGCACCCTCAGCGGCGGGGTGGACGCGGCCGCCCTGCAAGGCCCCAAGCGGCTCTTCGGCGCCGCACGTCTGGCCGAGGAGGGCGGCTCCCTCACCATCCTGGCCACCGCTCTGGTGGAGACCGGTTCCCGAGCCGACGACTTCTTCTTCGAGGAGCTCAAAAGCACCGGCAACATGGAACTGCGGCTCGACCGCGCCCTCGCCTCCCACCGCCTCTACCCGGCTGTGGACATCGCCCCGTCCGGCACGCGTCGCGAGGAACTCCTGTTGTCCGCACGGGAGCTGACGGCCGTGCGGGGACTGCGGCGTGCCCTGCAGTCGGGTGACGGCCAGGCCAACCTGCAGACCCTGCTGGAACGGCTGCGGGCCACCCCCGACAACACGGCCTTCCTGCGCCAGATCCAGCCCACGCTGCCTGCCGGGTGACCCACAGGGCCCGTCGACGTCCCGGTTTCCGGCATCCGGGTGCACCATCCCCCCACTCGGCCCACGTCATCCGGGCATACACACCCGTACCTTTCCTAACGTTTCCGGTATGAGCATCGGATTCTCATCCCGCGTCGTCGTCTCCTGCTGCACGATCGGCGTGCTTGCCGCACCGGTCCTCGTACCGCACCCCGCCGTCGCCGACACGGGCGCCGATTCCGGTACCGACGGGTCCACGACCGCACGGACCTCGGCCCTGTACCAGTCCGGGACACAGGTGCGGCCACGCCCAGGAGCCACCCCGTTGCCCGAGGTGTCGGCCCTGTCCTGGGTGGTGGCCGACGCCGGCACCGGCGCCGTGCTCGCCGCACACGACGCGCACCGCCCGCTGCCTCCCGCGAGCACCCTGAAGACCCTTTTCGCCCTCACCGTCCTGCCGACGCTGCCCGGCGCGACCGAGCACACCGTCAGCCGGCTCGACCTGGCGGGCGTCGAACCCGGCAGCAGCCTGGTCGGCATCCGCGAGGGGCACACCTACCGGGTCAGCGACCTGTGGCAGGGGGTCTTCCTGAACTCCGGCAACGACGCCGTGCATGTACTCTCCGCACTCAACGGCGGGGTGCCGACGACCGTCCGCCAGATGCAGGCCAAGGCCCGCTCACTGGGCGCTCTCGACACCCACGTGGTCACCCCCGACGGATACGACGCCGACGGACAGGTGTCGTCCGCGTACGACCTCGCGGTGTTCGGGCGGGCCGGACTGCAGAACGCGGACTTCACACGCTACTGCGGCACCGTCGAGTCCAAATTCCCCGGCGACGGCGGGTCCTCGTACGAGATCGCGAACACGAACCGGCTGCTGACCGGTCGCGACGGCGTGGCGGCCTACCCCGGGCTGATCGGCATCAAGAACGGCTACACCAGCCATGCGGGCAACACTCTCGTGGCCGCCGCCCGCCACAGCGGGCGCACCCTTGTGGTGACGGTGATGAACCCTCAAGGAGGCCGCCCGCACGCGGTCTACGAGGAGGCGCGCTCGCTGCTCGACTGGGGGTTCGCCGCCGAAGGACGTGTCACGCCGGTCGGCTCGCTCCTTCCCGCCCGCCCGGCAGGGTCGCGGTCCCGTCCCTCTCCCGCGCCCGCGCCCGCGGCCTCTCCGGCGGAGGACACCGACTGGCCGGAAAGAGGGGCGCTCGCGGGTGCCGTCGGGGTGGGCGTGGGGGCGGTGGTCGCGCTGGCGATGCGGCTGAAGAACGGGCGCCCGGCCCGAGGCTGACCGACCGGCAGCCACAACAGAAGACCGAGGGTGATCCATACGTAGATGTTGCTGCCGATGAAGCCGTCGATCCCCGATGCGTCGTCGAACCACAGCCACACCACACTGCTGCACAGCACCGCGTAGAGGGCGCCCGCGATCCGCAGCCGACCCGCCTGGACCAGCACGGCGAACGACGGCAGCAGCCAGACGAGGTGGTGCACCCAGGTGATCGGGCTGATCAGGCAGGCGGTGAGCCCCGTCAGCGCGAAGGCGGCCCGCCACTCGCCGGCCCTGAGCGCACGGTGGGTGCGCCACACCCACAGCGCGAGAACCAGGACGGCGGTCACCGCCCAGGCCGCATGGCTCGGTTCGCCCGGTGCCGCGAGCCGGGCGAGGACGCCCTGCAACGACTGGTTGGAGACGTAGTCGAGGCGCCCGACGCGGGTGGTGTCCCACACGGCGTGCCCCCAGTAGAAGCGGGAGGCACTCGGAGCCGCCAGGAAGGCGAACAGCGTGCCGGCCGCCGCGACGGCGGTCGCGACGGCGGCGGCCCGCCATCTGCGGGCGAGCAGAAGCAGGCCGATGAAGACCGCGGGCGTCAGCTTGATGGCCGCCGCGAGTCCGATGCCGATCCCGGCCCAGCGCTCGCGGCCGGTGGACAGCAACCAGGCGTCGACCAGCACCAGAGCCAGCAGCAGAAGGTTGACCTGCCCGAAGCTGAAGGTGTCCCGCACCGGTTCCAGTACCGCCAGCGTGCACGCGGCCAGGGCCCAGCCGAACCATCCGTACCGGCGCAACTCCGCACCGACGAGGATCCACAGCACGACGGAAACGGCCGCGAGGTTCAGCAGCAGCGCGCCGACGATGGCCGTGTTCAGGCCGACGAACGCCATCGGCAGCATGCACAGGGCGGCGAACGGCGGATACGTGAAGCCGTATGTCGTCCCCGGCACCCGGTAGTCGTAGATGTGACCGCCATGGTGCACCCAGGCGTCCACGGTCCCGTAGTAGACGCGCAGGTCGAACCAGCCGCGCAGCAGCGGAACCGTGGCCGTGAAGACGGCCACGGCGGCGGCGAGGCACAGGACGAGAACGAGCCGTCCCCTCTCGGTACGGGGAGGTCTCACGCGGTTCCTCCCAGCACGGGAGCCTGCGACGCCTGGTGCGCCTGCCACAGGACGACCAGGGCGAGGACGCCGCCGGAGACGGCCAGCACCACCTGGGCGGTGTCCGGCGGGCCACCGCTCGGCAGCACGCCCAGCGCGAGCACCGCGGTGGCGGCGGCCACCCGGTGGCGCACGGAAGCGCTCGGGGCCGCCGCGGCGATGAGGAACAACCCCCACAGGGCGTACCAGGGCCGGATCGCCGGGCCGAGAACGGCGACGACGGCAAGGCTCAGACCGAGCGCGTAGATCGGGCCAGGCCGCAGCTTCAGCCATATGAACAGCACCGCGAGCGTGGTCGCGAGAAGTCCGGCGGCGTGCCAGACCGGGATGGCGAGAGGCGCGAAGTCGCTTCCCAGACCGTCGAGCAGACGGCCGGTGACCCGGCCGAGCACGCTGGTGGGTGACCAGTTGTGCGGTGAGACAGGGGTTTTCAGGGCGGCTATCCAGCCGTATCCCGTGCCCGCGACCGCCGTGGCCACCACGGTGGTGGCCACCGCCGTCACCGTGGTCGTGGCCACCCCCCGCGCCAGACCCACGTGGCGCCGTAGCGCGATGACTGCCAGCAGGCCCAAGGCGGCTGGGGCCTTGACCAGAGCGGCGAGCGTGACCAGGACGACGCCGACGACGTGCAGGCGGCCGCGGGCGGCGAGCAGGCCGACGCCCAGCAGTCCCAGCATGATGGCGTCGTTGTGGGCGCCCGCGACCAGGTGCAGCAGCACCAGCGGGTTCAGCGCGCCGAGCCAGAGCGCGGCGGCCGGGTCGGCGCCGCACTGCCGGGCGAGCCGCGGCAACGCCGCCGCCATCAAGGCCACGCCGACAAGGGCGACCAGCCTCATGCCGAGCAACCCGGCCGGGAGTTCACCACGGGTCAGGGCGGAGAGCGCGCGGGCGACGACGAGGAAGACCGGCCCGTAGGGTGCCGCCGTGTTCCGCCACACGGGCGCGACCTCGTCGGCCAGCGGACCGCCGAGTTGCGCGGGCCCGTGTGCGTATACGTCGATATGGGAGTCGACCATGGCGCCTTGCGCGAGGTAGCTGTACACGTCCCGGCTGAACAGCGGCGGCGCCAGCAACAGCGGTGCCGCCCACACGGCGAGGACGAGCAGCAGGGCACGTGGGGTGGGCGGCTCCGGGCCGCGAATCACCCTGCCGAGCAGTGCCCAGGCGGCAATGAGCAGGACGACACCGAAGTACACCCCCACGAGTCCGAGGGCGGCTCGCCCGGACTCGGGGGAGACCAGATCCGCGACCGGCAGGGCCCCGGCGGTCTCACCGCCCAACGCGAGAATGGCCGTACCGGCCAGTCCGAGCGCCTGGCAGCGGCGGAGATCGACGGGGAAAGCCATGGCCAACACTCGGTTAGCGTGTCAACGCCGGGTGGCGAGAAAGCGACGCGCGTCCCTCGGCCGGGCGGCCTACATGTGGCCGCAATGTGATCGGCCGTCGTCGGAGACACAAAGGCCCCGGTCGGCGCCACGCGCACGGGCGGCACGGTCAGAACACAGAAAGCCCCGTGAGAGTGGTGAAACGGTCCAGGGCCGCGACGCCCGCGACCGAATTGCCGCGCTCGTCCAGACCGGGACTCCACACGCACAGCGTGCAGCGGCCGGGGACGACCGCGATGATGCCGCCGCCCACGCCGCTCTTGCCGGGGAGCCCCACCCGGTACGCGAAGTCGCCCGCCGCGTCGTACGTGCCACAGGTGAGCATCACCGCGTTGACCTGCTTGGCCTGACTGCGGGTCAGCAGCCGTGAGCCGTCGGCCCCGATGCCGTGCCGGGCCAGGAAGCCGGTCGCGAGCGCGAGGTCGGCGCAGGACGCGTCGATGGAGCACTGCCGGAAGTACTGGTCGAGGAGGACCGGCACCGGGTTGCCGATGTTGCCGTAGGACGCCATGAAATGGGCGAGGGCGGCGTTGCGGTCACCGTGTGCGGTCTCGGAGGCAGCGACCTCCTGGTCGAAGGAGAGTTCCGGGTTGCCGCTCTCGGCCCGCAGGAAGTCGAGCAGCGCACCGGCGGCGTTCCCGGTGCGGGTGTGCAGCCGGTCGGTGACGACGAGGGCGCCCGCGTTGATGAACGGGTTGCGCGGGATCCCGTTCTCGTACTCCAGCTGGACCAGTGAGTTGAAGGGGTTGCCCGAGGGCTCCCGGCCCACGTGCTCCCACAGTGCGTCGCCTTCGCGGGCGAGGTCGAGAGCGAGGGTGTAGACCTTGGTGACGGACTGAGTGGAGAACGGCTGCCGCCACTCCCCCACGCCGTACACGGCGCCGTCCGGCTCGGCCACCGCCATACCGAAGCGTCGCGGGTCCAGGGCGGCGAGTGCGGGGATGTAGTCGGCGGGCCGCCCGCGCCCGGGCAACTGCTCGATCTCTTCGGCGATGCGGTCCAGTACGGCCTGGAAGGGCGGCGAGGTGGCCATGGTCACCATCGTGCCGCCCGGCGGGGCGGACCGCTCCAGGGGGCACCGAAACGTTCAGAGGGCGGGAGGCCGCGGCACCGGCATCCCGCCCCCTGGCGGACAGCGGCGGCCGGCCGGTGAGCCGGCCGCCGGCAGCAGGTCCTTGATCAGCTGAGCGCGCCGGTCCCGAGCAGACCCAGCAGCAGCACGCCGATGACGAGCCGGTAGATCACGAAGGCGTTGAAGGAGTGCTTGGCCACGAACTTCAGGAGCCAGGCGATCGAGGCGTAGGCGACCACGAAGGAGACGATCGTCCCGACGGCCAGCGGCGCGGCGCCCACCCCCGTCCCCAGGGCGTCCTTCAGCTCGTAGAGACCGGCGCCGGTGAGGGCGGGAATGCCGAGGAAGAAGGAGAGACGGGTCGCCGCGACCCGGTCGAGGTCGAGGATGAGCGCGGTCGACATCGTCGCGCCGGAGCGGGAGAAGCCCGGGAAGAGCAGCGCGAGGATCTGGGAGCTGCCCACCAGCATCGCGTCCTTGAACGAGGTGTCGTCCTCGCCGCGCTTGTGCCGGCCCATCTGGTCGGCCGCCCACATCACGCCGCTGCCGACGATCAGCGAGGCCGCCACCACCCACAGCGAGGCGAGCGGCCCGTCGATCAGCGGCTTCGCGGCCAGGCCCACCACCACGATCGGAATGGTCGCGGCGATCACCCACCAGGCGAACTTGTAGTCGTGGTGATACCGCTCCCGCGGGTTGAACAGGCCCCGGAACCACGCCGAGACGATCCGCACGATGTCCTTGAAGAAGTACAGGAGCACGGCCGCGATCGCCCCGACCTGGATGACGGCCGAGAACCCGACGACGGCCTTGTCGTCGACGGGGATCCCCATCAGCCCCTCGGTGATCTTGAGGTGGCCGGTCGACGAGACGGGGAGGAATTCGGTCACCCCCTCGACGACTCCGAGGACGACGGCCTGACCGACGTTGATGACACTCATGGGATCCAGTTCTGAGGAGTTGGTCGACAGTGCTGTAGGCGGTAGTGCTGCAAGAAGGTTTTACTACGCCCGCCCGGATCACGTCCGCCCCCTAAGAGTCATCACGTAATGAGGTGATGTCCACCCGATGTCTGTACGGAGCCGGCGCGCCTGGGTGGCGTGTCAGCTCCGTGCAGCCGGCTGTTCCGACGTGGGCCTTGTGCCGCTCGTTCGCGGGTCGGGTCTCATTCGGGGTAAGTGCGGTACCGGGTGGTGGTGTTTTGTCGAGCAGAGGCCCGCGGCCGGAAACTTCCGGCTTGTGGGCTGCCGCGTGGGTGCGGCCCCGGGTGGGGCGGTCACCGCGCTGCGGTTGACTCGACAGGGCTTCTTGCAGCCCTTCATGGAACATGATCTGTGTGTGGTGCGCCTGGACTATGTCCAGGCGTGCGGTGCTTGGGTCGTCCGGATCAGCGAGGTGGACGTGGGCGCAGAGCGCGGCGGAGATTTTGTCCCTGTCGCCGACGAGCCCGCACGTGGGGCAGGTGTGGATGCGGTCGGCGAGGGTTTTGGGAACGCGTTCGCCGCAGAAGCAGGTCTGGGAGAGTGTGGTTGTGAAGGTGGAGGCCCGGAGCATCCGCCGGCCGGTCTTCTCGCATTCCCGGCCGATGGCAGCTATGAGCCGTCCGGGTGTGGTGGCCTGCAGTGCTTTGCCCCACCTGCGGTACCAGGTGCGGATGTCGCAGTCCTCGACGATCAGGTTCGCGCCGTGGTCGGCGGTGATCTCTTCGGCGATGCGGCGGGCGCGGTGGTCTTTTGCCGCAGCCTGCGTGGCCGCGGCTTCGGCAAGGCGAGCCCGGTTGAGCCGGTAGCCGGCTGACAGGCTGTCGCGCCGGTAGGGCTGCTTGGGCACTCCAGCCTTGTTCGCTGCCCTTGCCCCGCCGGGCGTTTCGACGGCCCGGGCGGGCAGGCGTGCGGCCTGGCGCCGTTCGGCCCGGGCTTGTTGGCGTTTCGACGGCTGGTACTGGCCGGGGTTGGACGCTCGGCGGGAGCGGTCGAGGGCGCGCCTGCGGCCGCGGTCCTTGCGCCGGGCTTTCGCCAGCGCGGCAAGCTCCGCGTCGCTGGGCTCGATGCGGGCTGTTTCGACGTCGCCGTCGGCGGGGTCGAAGGTGTTCGGGAAGGAGACGATGGAGAGGTTGGAGACGTTGCCGTCGATCCCGCCGACCCGCTCCAGTGCGGCCGCCGCCGCACGCCGGGCCTTCGTGGCGGGGGACGCGTAGCCGCCGGTCAGGACCATCAGGTGGGCTTGGTACGCCCATCCGCCCGGCGCTGAGGTGTCGCGGCGGCGCACGAGGTCGATCTTGTGCCAGGTATCGGGATTGGTCAGGAAGTGCAGCAGACGCGGCCAGCGGCCCGAACCCGACGGCAGGCGGACGGGCAGGACCAGGTCGCCGCGGCGGGAATCCGCTCCGCCGGTGAACACGACGGCCAAAGGTCCGGTGTGATCCCACCACGTGGCGGCCCGCGTCTTCGGCGTGTCCTTCGCCGTCACCTCGCCCGTCTGAACGCGTCCCGAAGGGCGCATAGGAGCAGGCAGGTGCCGCGGCTGCTCGAGCACCCCGATCCCTGCAGGGAGCGCGGCGACCTGCTCCGGGGTGAGGAACGTGCGGTCGAGGCTGCGATGGCGGTAGGTGTCCAGGTGCCCGGCGAGGGTGCCGTGGAGCCGGAAGGTTTCCCATGTCCGCGAGGTGGTGTGGGAGCGGGCGCGGCCGGGGATGCGGGTGTAGTCCCACCACCGGCCCACGCGGGGCCGGCCGTGCCTGCGGCCGGAGGCATCCGGGAACAAATGCCGGCTCACCGACGTCTCGAACACCTCATCCGCCTGGTGCATCACCAAAGCTTTGGTGACGTGATGGGCAAGGTGTTTCGAGTGTTCCATGTGCCGGTAGGCGCGGCGTTCCATCCCTTCCCGGGACAGACCGAGTTCCAGCCGCCACGCTTTCACATCCACTTCGCGGCGGACATCACCGGCCCAGTACGCATCGACCGCGTCCCGCGCATCACGCTGCAAGGCCCGCTTGATCGACCACATCGCCGAGAACAGGTCCTCGGTCCGGTGCCGGGTATCAGGGTCGTGGACATCCAGCGGGAGGCGGATCACCGCAAGCTCGGTGTCCTTATCCCGCGTCCAGCGCTTCCCCTTGTTCTTGCCCCGGAACCGGCGGGCAGGAGGCGCACCGCCGGAGGCGGACACGGGCTTGCCCAATGCTGTGCTCACCAATGCTCCACCACCTTCTTTGACTCACGCCCAACGACGACGTCACCTGCCCGCAGTTTGACCAGTGCGGCAACCAACACCAAAGCTACAAGAGCCCACTGACAACGCCCCGTCTCACAAGAGGACTTCGGTCTCTGCGATGGCCGTCATGCGCCTGCGTCTTGCCCACTGCACCTCGTCCGACCTTCGTGCCTGGACAGGCCTAACCGGGCCGCACATGCAGCACCTCGTCAGGCAACTGTGGGAACTCGCGCCCGATACCGGCAGGGGCCGGCCCTGGGCATTGCCGTTCCCCGGAGCCTCCCCCTGAGTGGTGGACACCCTGACCTCGACCCCGGTGGGGGTCGGGAGAGGGTGACCGATTATGGTGATGAAGGTCTATTCGCCCGAGTTCAAGGCCGACGCCGTGGCCCTGTTCCACTCGGATGCTGATCTCACGATCGCGCAAGCCGCGCGTGACCTGGGACTCAACGCGGAGACCCTGCGGAACTGGATCCGCGCCGACCGCGCCCGCGGCGGCAGCACCACCGGCTTGACCAGGAAGAACGTGACCAGCACCACCCCGGCCGTCGAGGCCACCCGCGAGGAGCTCGCAGCCCGCATCCAGGCCCTGGAGGCCGAGCTGAAGGCCGCCCGCAAGGAGAACGCCACGCTCGCCACCGAGCGGGACATTCTGCGCAAGGCGACGAAGTTTTTCGCCTCGGAGATGACCTGGTAGGCCGCTGCCAGTTCATCGAGGACCACTGCGAGACCTACCCGGTCAAGCGGCTGTGCCAGGTGCTCGACGTGCACCGCTCCAGCTTCTACAAGTGGCGGGCGGGTCGCGAGGCCCGCGCCGCGCGGGAGCGGACCGAGGCGGCCCTGGCGACGAAGATCAAGGCCGTGCACGACGACTCCGACGGCACCTACGGCTCCCCGCGCGTCACCGCCGAGCTGCGGGACACGCACGGCATGGAGATCAACGAGAAGAAGGTGGCCCGCGTCATGCGCAAGTTCAACATCGTCGGGGTGCACCTGCGCAAGAAAGTCCGCACCACCGTGCCCGAGCCGGCGAACCAGGTGGTGCCGGACCTGTTCGGCCGGGACTTCACCGCCGCCGAGCCGGGTGCGAAGTACATGGGCGACATAACCTATCTGCCCGTCGGCGACGGCGAGTTCCTCTATCTCGCCACCGTGCTGGATTGCTTCAGCCGCCGGGTGGTCGGCTACTCCATCGCCGACCACATGCGCACCGAACTGGTCGCCGACGCGCTGCGGATGGCCGCCACGACCCGCGGCAGCCTGGACGGGGCGATCTTCCACAGCGATCACGGAGCCCAGTACACGTCGAAGGAATTCGCCGACCTGTGCAAGGAGTTGGGCATCACCCAGTCCATGGGCGCCGTCGGCACCAGCGCGGACAACGCCGCCTGCGAGAGCTTCCACGCATCCCTGAAACGCGAAACACTGCAAGGCGCCCGCCGCTGGGACGGCGCCCGCGCCTGCCGGCTGTCCGTGTTCCGCTGGCTCACGCGCTACAACACCCGCCGCAGACACAAGAAGAACGGCCAGCTCAGCCCCGTCGCCTACGAGGCCCGACACTCAGCTACACTCACACTTGCCGCATAAGCATACAAACCGGTGTCTACTTCTCGGGGGGAACCCCCCCCGACCGGGTCCTGCTCATCGTCCTCGCGTACCGCACCAACCTCACCATGCAGCAACTCGGCTCCCTCTTCGGCATCTCCCACGCGGCCGCCCACCGGGTCATTTCTCGGCTGGCCGCACCGCTCGCCGAACTCCTCGGGCCACCGCCCACCGACCGGCGGGAATTGTGGGTGGTCGACGGCACCCTCATCCCCGTCCACGACCAGCAACGCACAGCGAAGAGCAAGAACTACCGGCGCAGCGTCAACGTGCAGATCGTCTGCAGAGCCCGCGACCGCCGCGTCGTCGCCGTCAAAGACGCCTGGCCGGGCAACCGCAACGATGTGGTCGTCTTCCGCGAAACCCTCCAGAAAACACTCCCTGATCATCCCCGCCTGTCCGGTGACGGCGGCTACCGCGGATGCGACCGCATCCGCACACCACGCCGCGGGGTCGACGGTCGCATCATCAAAGACCGCGCCTACCGCCGGTTCCGCAAACGGCGGGCCGTCGCCGAACACACCATCGCCCGACTCAAAGACCACCAGATCCTCCGCCAATGCAGACGCCGCGGCAACGCGATCAACCACGCCGTCGCCGGCGTCGCCGCACTCCACAACCTCAAGATCGACATCCGGTAAACGAAGCACTCCCAGAAGTGAGACACGCCCCGACCCGCATTACGTGATAGCTCTTAGGGCCACAGAGCCTGGGTGAACGAAACCCCGACAAAGGCTGCACCCAGCCCCGCCGCCACGTTCGCCACGACGTTGGCGGCAGCGTAGAACCCCGCCCCCGTCCCGGTCAGCCGCAGCGTCTCGTACGAGAACGTCGAGTACGTCGTCAGCGCCCCGCACAGGCCCGTACCGATCAGAAGTTGCAGGTGCGGGGAAGCATGACCGGCCGAGGCCGCCCCGGTCAGCAGGCCGAGGACCAGAGAACCCGTGACATTGACCAGCAGGGTGCCCCAGGGGAAGACCGTGTCGTGCTTGAACTGCACCGCACGGTCCACGACATAGCGCAACGGCGCCCCGACCATGGCGCCGACGATCACCAGCAGCCAATTCACAACGAGTTCTCGCCTTCCCCGTCCGCCGCGGGCGGCGCGTCGTGCCGCCCGACGTACGTGATGACCTCGCAGGGGTCCAGCGTCACGAGCCCCTCGGTGACGAGTTCGTCGAGCTGCGACAGGAAGGCGCGGATGCGCTCCTCGGTGTCCACGAGCACCACGGCCACCGGCAGGTCCTCGCTCAGCGACAGCAGCCGCGAGGTGTGGATGAGGGAGGAGGCACCGAAGCCCTCGATACCGCGGAAGACGCTCGCACCCGCGAGTCCGGCGGCATGCGCGCGGTGCACGATCTCGGCGTAGAGGGGCTTGTGGTGCCACCGGTCGTGCTCGCCGATGAAGACGGTCAGCCTGAGGGCCCTGCCGGTCAGTCGTGTCATGGCCGCCTCCGCGGGGCGCCGGTCGGTGGTCTCGTTCATCGTTGCCGCCGTGCCAGGGCCCGGCGGGCGGTCGCCATCGCGAGCCACACCGCCGCGAGGGCCCCGAGCAGGGTCGCGAACAGATAGGCGAACGCGGTGCGCGGGTGCCCCGAGTCGACCAGCCGCTCGATGTCGACGGCGTAGGTCGAGAAGGTGGTGAAGCCGCCGAGCACACCCGTGCCGAAGAAGGGCCGCACCAGCCGGTGGGCCGCCCACACATCGGTGATGACGACCATGAACACGCCCATCACGGCGCAGCCGGCGACGTTGACCCAGAAGGTGGCCCAGGGGAATCCCCCGGCCCCCGCGGGCCACAGCAGCGACGCGCCGTACCGGGCGGTGGCGCCGACGACGCCACCGAGGGAGACGACCGCGACGACGGGCCCCTGACCCTGCCAGGACGACGGCCGCCGGACGGGCTCGGGCGTGGCGGCACTGCCGCGGTCGGCACTCTTGGGGTGGGGGACTCTCATCGGTGTACTTCTCCTACTCGCCGCGACCCTGCTGGACGGGCACGCTCCATCGCAAGTAGGGACCGTTGGCGGCAGAACTGCCGCGGTTCGTGGACGGCGGGCCCCACCGCCGCGCCGCAAGACATGATCGCGGCCCGAGCAAGGGTAACCCCGACCGGGGCCGCTGCGCACCCAGATCGGCCGCCGGGCCACGGCCGCGGCACCGTTCCCACGGGCCGCCTCGCAGGCGCGGGTCACCCTCCGGAAACCAGGGCGGCGGCGGACGCGATGCCGTTGCTGCACCGCTCCCGGAGGCGGCCTGCCCGCGCCGCGGCCGTCTACCACCCCTTCTCGAACATGCGTGCAACTTCGGCGATACGGACCTCGTCGCGGCGGTAGTGGGTGTGCCGCCGGATCCTCTTCGTGCGCAGCAGGCCGATGGCGGCGAGAAGACGCAGATCGGTATCGGCGACAGACCGGGGCACGGCGAGTTTCGCGGCGACGGCCGCCGCGGTCACGCCGTCCTCGACCAGGTCGCCGCGGCGGGGCGGCGGAAAGTGGGCCTCCGGGTCCTTCAGCCACTCCAGGATCCACATCCGCTGCTCGCTCACCGGTGTCCTCAGCATGCCGTCCCCTCCGTACCGCCCTCCTGACCCACTGTCGCGTGCCCTGTGGTGCCGGGCCGAGGTGGTAACGGGCCGAAGTGCTCTGATCGAACAGGCCCGTCACAGGTCCGGCCGGGCCTCGTGCGCGGCCAGGCCTCACCTTCCGGAGGGATCGTCGGTGGCTGATCTCCGCCGCGCGCGACCGGTCAGTTTCGAAGAAGCCACAGGACGGCCCCCCGCCCTAGCGTGGAACCACCGACGAACCCCGTCGGCCCACGCAACCGCCGAGGAGCACTCATGACCGCCGAACTCAAGACGATCATCTACCCCGTCAAGGACCTCGCCCGGGCGAAGGCCCTCTTCAGCGCCCTGCTGGAGGTGGAGCCCTACGCCGACGAGCCGTACTACGTCGGCTACAAGGCGGCGGGGCAGGACATCGGCCTCGACCCGAACGGCCACGCCAAGGGGATGACCGGACCCGTGCCCTACTGGCACGTGTCCGACCTCAAGGCCCGCCTCAAGGGGCTGCTGGACGCCGGGGCCGAGCTGCTGCAGGACGCCCAGGACGTCGGTGGCGGCAGGCTGATCGCCTTCGTCAAGGACGCGGACGGCAACTTGGTGGGGCTGCTCCAGGACCCGGCCGCCTAGTCGGGCCGCGCGCCCTCCTTCGGTGCGACGGGCTGCTTGCAGATGCACTAGTTGCACGGTAAACAAAGCAGCCCGTTTCTGTTACCGTGCGAGTATGGCAGCGAAAACGGCCGGTGCCCGGCTCGAGGAGCAGTGGCGGGACATCCTGTCGGTGCACGCCCACACCATGTGCGAGATCGACCGGGTGCTGCACCCGTACGGGCTCGGCGCCAGCGACTTCGAGGTGCTCGACATCCTCGCCACCGAGGCACCGGCGGCCGGCGATCAGTGCCGGGTGCAGAACATCGCAGGGCGGGTGCATCTGAGCCAGAGCGCTCTGTCCCGGCTGATCGGACGGCTGGAGAAGGACGGCCTGGTCCACCGCTCCGTGTGCGAGGAGGACCGGCGCGGGGTGTGGGTCGCCCTCACCGAGAAGGGCCGCGAGGTGCACGCCGAGGCGCTGCCGCTGCAGCGTGAGGTCCTGGCCCGGATGCTCACCGCGCCGACTCCCGCGGGGCAGCCGGTCACAGAGTGAACTCGGCGCCGTCCGCGAGGACTTCGGCGCCGGCCTCGGTCACCTGACGCCGCGCGGCCGAGGCGGGGTCGAGCAGCGGGTTGGTGTTGTTGAGGTGGGTGTAGATCCGGCGCGGTCCCGGGTGCCGGGCGAGGGCGGCCAGAGAGCCGTGCGCGCCAGCGACGGGGAGGTGGCCCGGCGCCGCCTTCCCGGGTCCGCCCCCGATCGCGTCCAGCTCGTCCGCCGTGTAGAACGTGCCGTCCAGCAGCGCGCAGTCCGCCTCGGTCAGCAACTCGTCCAGGACCGGCGACCACGCGCCGACGCGGGGTGCGTACACGAGCACTCCGCCGGTGGACAGGTCCTCGACGCGGTAGGCGATTACCCAGTGGTCGTCGGGAGCGGCACCGGCCACGTACCCGGGCGCCTCGGCGCCCACCGGATGCGCGGAGACGACCAGACCGCCGGCCAGGACGAACCCACCGTCGGTCAGGGCGTCCACCCACTCCCACACGGCACAGCGGTCGAGTCCCGCCCGCACCGGGGCCAGCACGGCCAGGACCGGTGGCGCGGCGTACACCTTCAGGCCGGCCGCGCCCCGGAGCGCCGTCAGTCCCGCGCTGTGGTCGGCCTCCGCGTCCGTCAGCAGAACGCCCCTGAGCGGGGTGTCCCGCGGGCCCGGGCCCGGCCGGAGCGCGGTGGTGGCCGTCACCTGCGTACCGATGTCCGGTGAGGCGTTGAGGAGCCACCAGTCGCGCGCATTGCCGGAGACGGCGACGCACTCCTGAGTGCGGGTGGGCAGTTCGCCGTCGCGGGCGGCCGTGCACAGCGCGCACGCGCAGTTCCACTGCGGGAAGCCGCCGCCGGCGGCCGTACCCAGCAGGACGGCCCTCACGACCATCCCCCTTCCGAGCCGGTGTTCACCCCCGGGATCTTCCCGCGGGACCGGCCCGGACTACCCCGCCACGGGGGGCACTTCAGGCCGATCTGCGGGGCTGCCGGTCCGTCGGGCGCCGGGGCGGGATCGGGACGGAGGGGAAATCGCGTGGCCCGCTCCACAACGCGGGCACGGCGTCGGTGCGGCGGCACAGTTCGTACGCTATCGGCTCGTAGTTGACCCGCCAGCCGCGGAAGTGCGGCCACGCCTCCCGTGCCGTCCGTTCGGCGGGGAAGCCCGCTGCCATCACCATCGCCACGGCCGCCTCGAACTCGCCGAAGGTGAGACGGACCGGTCCGTCCGGCACCGGGTCGGAGTCGAACGCGAAGCGCACCGAGCGGGCGATGTCGCGCAGGGAGGTGAACCCGGCCCTGATCACCAGCCGGGCCTCCGCCGGCGCGGCGTGCGGCGCGAGCGAGAGCTGCATGGCCGCCGCGTCCATCACGGCGAGGAGCCCGACCATCCAGTTGCGGTACGGGCCGGGCGAGCGGAACGCGATCAGGACCGGGTAGCTGGCGTGGCTCTCCCCGATGTCCGCGGCCAGCCGCTCCCAGGCGCGGAAGAGCTCGGGCAGGGCGGTCTCGGTGTCGACGAGCCACTGACGGGCCAGGATCTCAGGGCCCCAGGCGGGTTCTCCGGCCCGGGACTGGAGCAGTGTCACCTCGAGTTCGCGGCGGTTGTAGGCCGCGTACAGGGTGGGCAGGTAGGCGATCTGCAGGGCGATCAGGACGGGCCCGGTGATCGCCGCCAGGAAGTCGACCGCGGACAGATGCAGCCGCTGACCGCTGGCGAAGCCGAGGGTGAACATGCTGGATCCGGCCTCGCGGAAGGAGTTGGCCCAGGTCAGTGAGGACAGGGCGTGCAGGAGGAGGCCGAAACTCGCGAAGGCTCCGCCCAGCCAGGTCGCGAGCATGCCCATCAGCATGAGCGAGCCGAGCCAGGTCTGCGCCCGGTCGATGGCCTCGTAGCCACCGCGGAGGGCGGCCAGGCGCAGCAGCCGGCGCAGGACCCACCACAGCCGGTAGACCAGTGCCGAGTAGAGGCCGCGCGGGACCACCAGGGTCCGCAGGATGCTGGCGAAGACGGCGACGAGAAGCAGTGCGCCGGCCAGGCCGGAGATCCATCTCATGCGGTCATTGTGAGGGGTGCCCCGGCCGGCCCCGTGTCGGCGTCCCTTGTGGGGCGTCATGGGCGGCTGGTGCGCCGGGGCCCGCGCGGCGGCGGGCCGGGCGTCCGGTCAGCTGGGCCAGGACGTGGGTACGGGCCTTACGGCCGCGCGAGAAGTGTGCGCACTCCGTCGGAGTTGAGCGTCAGCCCGTGCGGCGAAGCCGCGTCTATGGTCAGCGTGAGATCGCCGGTGGGCCACTGGGAGGCGAGCGCGCCGAGCGGCACGAGCCGGTAACGCGAGACGAACGGCAGCAGGTCGGACATCTCCGTCTCGGAGGTGAACACGGGCACCGTCTGCTCCCCGTCCGGTTGTTCCAGGACGGGCAGGGACACGGCATAGGGATCGGTGGCGTCGTTCTCGTCGACGTCGTCCGGCACGGGGACCAGCACGTCGCTGCCGGCCAGTGTGTCCAGCGCCGTCGAGTCCGCGGAATCCACAGCGAGCGTGTCCAGTGCTTCCTGAGCTGCGGTCGAGCGGTGGTTCTTGTTGGGCGTGTTCATGACGGATCCCCTGGTAGTGGCGGGCGGGGCGGCCCGGAACGTTCGGCTCCGGGCGGCCCCCGACGCGTACCCCACGGGGGCGGGGCCATTCCTTGCACGGAGGCCGGATCGAAGGCCGGGCCTTCGGGGATCCGGCCGCCCTGACCGGACCGGCCAGGACCGGCGTGCTGGACAGTGAGCGGCGCCCTGGGGTGGCCTCCGGCCCACAGCCGGAACCCTCTTCGCTCACGGCCGTGGCCTGGCGGCCGACTGGGGCGCCTGACCGGCGATGACCGTCCCCGCCCCCTCGACGCCCGGACCGCCCAGGTCCTGGGCCAGGAAGCGGTAGACGTGGGCCAGGTCCCGCACCCACCGGCGATGTACAGGTCGTGAGCACCGGTCGGGGCGAAGGCGCCGGCCACGGCGGGATGTGCCGCCGGCTCCCGTCCGACCGCGTCGAGCCCGCCGGGAGCCGGCGCGGCGGCCCCGGACTGCACCCGCATCGGTGGGGCCCTGTGCGCGGGCGGTGGGACACCGTACGGCCGGGGGTGAGACCCGATGCACCGCGGGCGGTGACCCCGGGATCTCCGGAGTCACCGCCCGCAGGCTGCGCAAGGCGTCAGGCGCCGGCGCGCTCCCTGCGGCGCAGGGTGATGTACGTGCCCGTCGCACCGGCCGCGACGATCGCGGCCGCCGCGATGCCCACCGGCAGGGCCGGGAACGAGGACGCGTCCGTGGTCGCCGCCGTGTTCTCCATGGCGGGACCCGGGGTGATGCTGGTGGCGACCGGGGCCACGTGGTGGATCCGGCCGACCGACTTGACCGAGCCGTCCGCGTTCAGCAGCACCTGCTTGTTGTTGGGGTGCCGGAAGTCGAACATGCCCGAGAGCGAACCGGCCGTGGCGTCGAAGGAGTGGTCGCCGATACGGCCCGTGCGCCAGTTGTCCTCGATGAAGCGGGTGATCGAGGCCTGGTCGGTCAGCGTGTGGTCGACCTTGTTGACCTTGCTGTACGGGGAGACGACCAGCAGCGGCTGACGGGTGCCGGGGCCGCAGCGGTCCGCGTAGCCGCCCGACGCCGCCGGGCCGGCCTGGCAGGCCGGGCTGTCGGCGGCCTTGCCGTTGGAACCGACCGTAGTGTCCTTGGAACCGTTGCGCGGCTTGGCGTAGGCGTGGTCGTACCAGCCGTCGGAGTCGTCGTAGGCGATGACGACGGCCGTCGAGCTCCACTGCGGCGAGTTCTGGAGCGCGTTGATCTGGTCGACCAGGAAGTGCTGCTCGTCGATCGGGTCCGAGTAGGCGGCGTGGCCGTCCTGGTACTCGGCGGCCTTGACGAAGCTGACCGCCGGGAGCTTGCCCGCCTTGAGGGCAGCGTCGAAGTCGGTCAGGTCGTAGTTGTGGTTCGCCTGGCCGTTGTGACCGATCTCGTCGACGTTCTTCGGCGGCAGGTGGTGCGGGTTGGACGTCGACTTGTAGTACTCGAACGGCGAGTGGTGCGGGCTGTAGTCCACGACCGCGGCGCCGCCGGTGTTGGTGTGCGTGGCGTCGCACTTGGCGTAGTCGCCCTGCTTGCCGTCCCACGCGGTGGACGGGCGGAAGCCGCCCTGGAACCAACCCCAGCTGACCTTCTTGGAGTTGAGGACGTCACCGATGTTGCGGCCCTGCATCGACGCGAGCGCGTTCTTGCTGGTGTGGTCCTTGTCGGAGCAGTCGTCGTACGCCGGGTCGGGGTCGTTGGTGACCGTACCGACACCCTTGGCGTCGGGCGACTGGACGGTGTACGAGTCCGGCGTCGTCGTCTGCTTGGGGTTCTCGGTGCCGGTCGCGGGGTCCACGGAGACGACGCCGTGCGTCTGACCGGAGACCAGGTTGAGCGCGCCGGGCGTGGACGGGCCGTAGACGGAGCTGTAGGAACGGTCGCTCATGGAGTACTGCTGCGCGTAGTTCCACAGCGCGGTGACGGTGTTGCCGTCGTAGTAGTCCATGACCAGGCCGGGCTCGCCGAACAGGTTGCCGGAGCACTTGCCCGAGTCCGTGTTCTGGACGAACTGGTCGTTCTTTCCGCCGTTGTACGCGTACTGCTCGGGGCCGTAGGCGTGGTTCTGGTCGCAGGTCAGTGCCTGGGACGGGGTGAGCCGCTTGGGCGCGTACTGGTTGGGGTTCTTCGTCAGCAGCCCGGCGGTACGCAGGTTGTCGACGTCCTTCGGGGTCTTCTTGGACGCCGTGAACTTCGTGCCATCGGTGTTCGCGGCCTGCGGGTAGGTCGCGAAGTAGTGGTCGAAGGAGACGTTCTCGTCGAAGAGGACGACCACGTGCTTGATGGGCGTGGCGGTCGAGGAGTGGGGCCACCCGTTCGGAGCGGCGGCCCAGGCCGGCGCGTTCGCGCCGAGGGCCGTGAGCGCGGCCGCACCCAGGAGCGCTCCAAGACTCCTCATCGTTGCTCGTCTTCCCTTGCTCGCCATGATGCTTCACCTTCCGGACACGAACGTCGTTGCGCCGTACGGTCAGGGATGTTTCGCCGGGCGGGCGGCACTTCGCTGGAGCGGTGATGGCGTGCACATGAACAGCGGGTCAGGGAAGCCAGAAGAAATCTTGACCGTGTATTGACCAACAACTCGGTAAGTTGTCTAGACAGGTTCAGCCGAGGAGCGTGCGTCCGAACCAGTCCGCGCCGTCCCGCACTCCCGGCAGCGCGAAGAAGTAACCGCCGCCGAACGGCTTGATGTAGTCGGTGAGCGGCTCGCCCGCGAGGCGGTGCTGCACGGTCTCGAACTGGCGGACAAGGTCCTGCTGGTAGCAGCAGAACAGCAGTCCCATGTCGAGGTTGCCGTTGCTGTCCAGGCCCGCGTCGTAGTTGTACGCGCGGCGCAGGATCCGCTGGTCGGCCGTGGCCGCCGTGCGCGGGTTGGCCAGGCGTATGTGGCTGTCCAGCGGGATGACATCGCCCTTGGGGTCGCTGGGGTAGTCGGGGGTGTCGTGCTCGGCGTTCCCGTCCAGGGGGGCACCGGTACCCCTGGCCCTGCCGAACATCCGCTCCTGCTCGCTGAGGGAGACCCGGTCCCAGAACTCCACGAGCATCCGGATCAGACGTACGACCTGGTAACTGCCGCCCACCGCCCAGTCCGGCTCGCCCATGCCCCTGCCCACCCACACCAGGCGGTTCATCTCGCGGGCGTCGGTGGGGTCGGGGTTGGCCGTGCCGTCCTTGAAGCCCATCAGATTGCGCGGGGTGCCGACGGGACGGGGCGGGCTGCTGAACCCGTCGAGGCGCCAGCGGACCTGCATGGCGCCGCGGGTGTGCCGGGCGATGTCACGCAGCGCGTGCAGCGCCATGTCCGAGTCGTCGGCGTGCAGTTGGAGGCTGAGGTCTCCGTGGCACCACTCGGCGCGCAGGTCGTCGTCGGGGAAGGCGGGCATGGCCGTCAGCCTGCGCGGGCGGCGGGCGGCCAGGCCGAACCGGTGGTCGAAGAGCGAGGCGCCCACGCCGACGGTCACCGCGAGCGCGCCGGCGGGCGGTTCCTCGCCCAGGATGCCGGAATCGGTGGGCGGACCGGTGATCCCGACGGCCGGCGGCGTTCCGCCCGAAGTCAGGAAGCGGGCGCGGGCGGTGAGGGTGCGCAGCAGATCGCTGAGCTCCTCGCGGCTCCCCGCGGTCACGTCGAGAGCGGCGAACGCGGTGACCCGGCGCGGGGCCGCGAGCACCGAGGCCTGACGGGTGCCGTGGAAGGGGGCGATCGGCGGCGGGCCCATGGGGTCGGCGCCGGTCGCCGGAGCGGCGGCGCCACCGGCGGCGAGCCCGGCACCGGCCAGGGCCGCTCCGCGCAGGAAGCCGCGGCGGCCGACTCTGCTCGCCTCGGAGGAGGTGCTCATACCGTCCTCCGCGGGTCGCAGATGGTCGCCACCGAGGCCAGCCGTTCGACCAGGTCGCCGAGGACCGCGTCGACCTGCTCGCGCCCGGTACGGTCCAGGCGGTTCAGCGGTGTCCAGGTGCCGCCGTGCTGGAAGCCGTCCAGGGTGCGCTGAGCGCGGTCGAGTTCCCGGTCGAGGGCGGGCAGGTCCGGGTACCGAGTGGTGAGCAGGGGGCGCAGCCGGGACAGGACGGCGCGGGTCCCGTCGATGCCCGCACGGGCCGTGGCGAGATTGCTGCCGCTGCCGTAGTCGGTCCGCCCGGTCAGCTCGAACTGCACCGTGTTCTCCAGGATCTCGTGCGCCCGCAGGCCCAGCTGCGCCGGGTCCATACGGGCCTGTGCCCAGTCGGCGCGCAGGGCGCCGACGTCCTTGACGAGGGTGGCCGCGGGGCCGCGCAGGGCGTCCGCGCTCTGGCCGTGCCACAGCCCGTACTCGAGGCGGTGGAAGCCGGTGAAGGACGGGTCGTGGACGCCGCCGGGCAGCCCCGCGTCGGTTCCGTTGATCCGCCCGTCCGCGTCGCCGAAGGCGTCGTAGGCCGCGCCGAGCCGCTCATAGGCGAGATGGGCCGGGAGCCAGGCCGTACGGGCCCCGGCGAGGTCCCCCCGGTCGATCGCACTCCTCAGCCGCCCGGTCAGCCCGGCCAACTCGTCCAGGCCTCCGGCGACCCACTTCTGGTAGTCGATCGCGAGGGGGATCAGATCGTGCTCGGTGACCGGGGCCGCCGCGGGGCCGGCCGTCCCGCCGGTGATGCGGACGGTGGGTCCGGTGACCGCGCCGGCGTCGTCCGGCAGACAGGTGAACGCGTACGAACCCGTGCCGAGACGGACGGTCAGCGACCGGGTGGTCCCGGGTGCGAGACCCTCGATCTCCCCGTACAGGGCCCGGCTGCGCGGGTCCTCCAGATAGACCTCCGCCGGGCCGTCCGAGGTGTTGTGCAGGTCGAAGACCTGCAGACCG
The DNA here is from genome assembly GCF_050936285.1 of Streptomyces sp. CA-106110. NCBI lineage: Bacteria > Bacillati > Actinomycetota > Actinomycetes > Kitasatosporales > Streptomycetaceae > Streptomyces > Streptomyces sp. CA-106110. The sequence goes on from NZ_JBNJNB010000001.1 coordinate 1,808,812, forward strand.
GACACCGGCTTGTTCCAGCCGCGACCGCAGCCGCTCGGGGACACCTCGACCGTGGTGCGCGGCAGTCCGTCTGCCGCCGCCCGCGCCCGATGGGTCCCGCCGAGCGTGGTGACCAGCAGCGCCGCCATCAGGGCCAGGATGAGCAGGATCCCGCCCGCGGCCCAGATGCGGCCCCGTCGAGAGGTGAGGCCGGACACCGGCATTCCTCCGCGCCTCCCCGGACGACGTACGACGTACTGACGCGCCCTGAACCGGGCGCGAGCACCTCATGCTAGGCAGCGGCGCGGGCCCGGACAGCCCCGCACGGGGGATGATCACCAAGAGTTCCCTCGCGGTTAACCGAGTGCTTGCCGCGCAAACGGACCGCGAGCGGCCGACCGGCCCGCCGTGCCCGCGGCCGACGGCCCTCCTCCCGGTGGACGCCTTCACCATGCCGTGCACGGGGGCGCTCCGTAGGCTGGGGTGGTCTCGGTGCACGTCAGGGAGGTCTGCGATGCCCCGGAGCATCTGGTCGGGAGCGATCAGCTTCGGTCTGGTCACGATCCCGATCGACGTGGTCCCGGCCACCGAGGACCACAGCGTCCGGTTCCATCAGTACCACCTGAGCGACATGGGCCGCGTTCGCGTTCGGAAATACTGCGAGGTCGAGGATCGGGAGGTCTCGCAGGAGGAGATCGGCAAGGGCTACGAGATCTCCAAGGACCAGGTCGTCCCGGTGCTCGACGAGGAACTGCGGGCGCTGCCTCTGCCGACCGCGAGGGCCATCGAGATCGAGGGGTTCGTGCCGGCCGAGTCGATCGATCCGCTCCGCATCGGCGAGGGCTACTACCTCCAGGCCTCCGGTACGGTCGCCGAGAAGCCGTACGCCCTGCTGCGCAAGGCGCTTGTGAGGACGTCGAAGGTCGCGGTGGCCAAGTTCGCCTGGCACGGCAGGGAGCGGCTCGGTCTGCTGCGGGTGCGGGACGAGGCGCTCGTACTGCACGCGATGCGCTGGCCGGACGAGGTCCGCGACCCCTCCGAGCTGGTGCCGCCGGACGTGTGGCTGTCCGAGGACGAGATCACCGAGGCCGAGTGCCTCATCGAGCGCATGACCCGCGACGACCTCGAAGGGCCCGACTTCGCCGATCGCTACACCGAGGCGCTCGAGCAGGTGATCGAAGCCAAGCGGGAGGGCCAGGCACCGCCCGAGGCACCCGAGCCGGAGGCCGAGCCCGGCAAGGTGCTGGACCTGATGTCCGCGCTCCAGGCGTCAGTGACGCAGGCCAGGGCGTCCCGCGGCGAGGACACCCGGGCCGAGGTGCACGAACTCCCGAAGAAGAAGGCCGCCGCCAGGGCCGCGGCGAAGAAGGCGCCCGCCGAGAAGACCGCCGGCCGGAAGACCGCGAAGGAGACGGCGAAGAAGACCACGGCGAAGAAGACCGCCCGCCGGCCGCGCAGCGCCTGACCGGGCCCGGCCGGGTGGTCCGCCGGCCGGACCGAGCGGGAACCAGAGGTTCCCGCCCGTCGCGCGACCGGTCTCGTGGGTCACCGGGCCGGCCTGCTCGCCGGTCCCCGCCCCGTGACAAACACGGCCGACGCCCCGCAGTGCCGCGCCGTGCGACGCGTCCCCCAGGTAGGAGCCGGCCTGTGCGATCACCGCCTGGCCGATCCGGGGACCTGAGGCGACACGGTCGGCGAACCCGACGACCCGTGGCCCGACAGAACCAGTTCCTTCGCCCTGCGGAACTCCTCGTCCGTGATGTCGCCGCGGCCCCGCATCTCCGAGAGCTTGACCAGTTCCTCCGTACTGCTCGGGCTGCCCCGCCCGGTCGCCGTCTCCCGGATGTAGGAGTTCAGGGCCTCCTGCTGGGCACGCCTCTGTGCCAGTTCGCGGCGGCCCATGTCCTTGCCGCGGGCGACGACGTAGGCGAGGACGCCGAGGAACGGCAGCACGATCACGAAGGCCAGCCAGCCGGTCTTGGCCCAGCCGCCCAAGGAGTCGTCGCGGAAGATGTCGACGACCACCCGGAAGAGCAGCAAGAACCACATGACCAGCAGGAAGAACCACAGCATCGTCCAGAAGGCGCTCAGCAGTGGGTAGTCGTAGGCAAGGTAGGTCTGCTCGGCCATTTCCCTCCTCCGTTCCGGGCTTCCGCCCGACGGCTGCCGAATCCACCCTGCGCGCGGCGCCCGGCTGCGGCCTCACCCGACGGGGGTGAGCCTGGTGTTCCTGGCCGGTTCCCCAGGCGGCCCACGAGGCGGGCGTTCACCGTTCGCGCGTCGGGCCACTGGGCAGACCGGCTTTCTGCCGGTACCAGGACGAGGACGCGACGGCTTCGCCGAGGGCCAGACCCGCGACGGCCACCGGAAACAGGGAGATCAACCGGCCTTGGATTCCCGGGCCACGGCTCAGCACGTCGCAGACGGCGCTCAACCGGATCGGCCGGTGACGCCCACCTTGCGGAGTGCGTCCCGCCAGGCAAGAGCGACGATCAGCTCCGCCAGTCCGAGCAGCACCAGCCACAGGCCCAGCAGCCGGGTCAGGACGACCGCCGACGGGGCCGGCAGGGCCAGCACCACGAGCCCGGCGACCATGCCGAGGGCGCCCGCACCGAGGACGAAGGCCCGGTGCGGCAGGTCGCGGTCGGCGAAGGCCGTGTAGGCGGTGAGCATGCCGGATACGAGCCACACGGCCCCGACGACGAGCGAGAGAGCGGCGATGGTCTGCAACGGGTGCCTCAGGCACAGCACCCCGGCCAGGACGAGCAGCAGCGCCACGAGCAGGCGCGGCAGCCGCTCGTCGTGCTCCGCCCGGGAGAAGGCCCCGACGAACCGGAACGCCCCGGTGACCAGCAGGTACAGCCCGGTGAGGACCGCCAGGACGTGCAGGGTCTCGTGCGGCCAGACCAGCACCAGGATGCCCGGTATCAGGGTCGCGAGCGCCGAGCCGAGGATCAGCGTCCACGAGGAGGCCAGCCTGGCCGACAGTCCCGCGGAGTCGTCCCCCGTGACGGAGTCGCCGGAAAGGTGCTCGTGCGCACTTCGCGCCGCTGGACCCCGCGATACGGTCATGGCTCCTCCTCGCGCGATCGGTGCAGGTCACCGGAGAGCGCCGACGGCACGGCGGCCGGGACCCGTACAGATCAGAGTCCCGCTCGGAGTCGGGTGCCGGGTCACCCCTGACGGGTGAGGTCGTGGGCCGCCGCTGGTCCGGTCCCGGCCCCTCCTTGAGGACCAACTTGAACACGACGATCAGCAGACCGAGCACCAGACTGACCGCGGCGCTGACGACCACGAGGGGCCACGAGGCGCCCGCACGGCGTGCCCCGGCCCCCGACCACCCCACCTGTCCGGCCACGGCGAGTGCGAGCCAGAAACCGCCCTGTGCGTCCAGACCCAGCAGCAGGCCGACGGCCACGGCGACGGCCGGCGGGACGGCGGCCTTGACGATCGGCCACTCGTCACGGCAGACGTGCAGCACCACGCGGCGGTTCAGGGCCTGCTGCGCCAGACGGGCACCGAACAACTGGGCGTGCACATGGGCGATCCAGAACACCACGCCGGTGCTCAGCAGCAGCACCACCACTTCGACGCGGGGAATCGGCACGCGCCGACACCCACCACCACGGAGGCGGCAAGCAGGGATCCGTAGACACCGCCGGTGTAGTCCGTCCGGGCCCGGCGCTCGGCGATGCGCGCCTTCGCCCCGACGTCGTGCGCGTCGGACATCGCAGCCTCCCGGTGGGATCGGAGTGCCGAGCCGACGGAGTGAGCCCTCCTGGCCGAGTCGTTCCCCCTGCCGGGGCCGGCTGAAAGTCTGCTGGCAGGACGGCCGCGCAGCCCAAGATCCCGGCCAGCCACGGGCCGGCTGTTCACCTCACCGGACCAAGAGGCGCGCCGGCCGCTTCCGAACGGCGACCGCGTCCGCACCGCTCGGTCTTACGGAGCGGTGACGTGGTGGGCGGCACGGGGGTTCCGGCACCGCGACCGACCTAGCGTGGGCGTATGCGTGTACTGGTCACCGGCGGTGCCGGTTTCATCGGGTCCCAAGTCGTCGAGGCGCTCCGGGCGGGCGGCCACGAGCCGGTGGTGTTCGACGTGCGGGAGGGCACGGGCGCCGACGTGCGGAACGCGGACGCCGTCGCCCGTGCCCTGCCCGGCGTCGACGCCGTCTGCCATCAGGCGGCGCTGGTCGGTCTCGGCAACGGAATCGCCGACGCGGCCGACTACGTCTCCCGCAACGACCTGGGCACGGCGGTGCTGCTGACGGCGATGGCGGACGCGGGCGTACGGCGTCTCGTGCTGGCCGGGTCGATGGTCGTCTACGGCGAGGGGCGCTACGAGTGTCCGTGGCACGGGGCGGTACGGCCGGGCCCGCGGGCCGTCGCCGACCTCGCGGCCGGGCGCTTCGAGCCCCTGTGCCCGGCGTGCGGACAGGAGTTGTCCCCCGGGCTGGTCGGCGAGGACGCCCCGGCCGACCCGCGAAACGTGTATGCGACCACCAAGCTCGCCCAGGAGCATCTGGCGGCCGCCTGGGCCCGGTCCACGGGCGGCTCCGCCGTGTCGCTGCGCTACCACAACGTGTACGGCCCCCGGATGCCCCGCGACACCCCCTACGCGGGCGTCGCCTCGTTCTTCCGCTCCGCGCTGGCCCGCGGGGAGGCGCCACGCGTCTTCGAGGACGGCCGCCAGCGGCGTGACTTCGTGCATGTACGGGACGTGGCGGCGGCCAACGTGGCGGCGCTGGAGGTGGACGCGCCCGGGGGTGTGCTCACGGCGTACAACACCGGCAGCGGCGAGCCGCACACCGTCGGGGAGATGGCGCGGACCCTGTCCGCCGCCCACGGAGGTCCGGAGCCGGTGGTCACCGGCGAATACCGGCTGGGCGACGTACGCCACATCACCGCGGACTCCTCGCGCCTGCGCGCCGAGCTGGGCTGGAAGCCGTCGGTCGGGTTTGACGAGGGCATGCGCGAGTTCGCGCGGGCGGGACTTCGCGGGTAGACACCCCGGACCGGTGGCGGGCGGGGCGCGTCGTCTCTCGGCCGCGGGCAGCGTCACCTCGAAGCGGCAGCCGCCGGGGCCATTGCGGACGGCGGCGCGCCCAGCTCCTTGCGCCGCGAGGCCTGTTGCTCGCCGAGACCGGCTCCCTGGACATCGACGAACGCCCCCGGAAGCGCGCGGGCATCTGGCCACTGATCAGCTGGGGACACCATCTGAAGATCGAAAAAGCGGGCGGCTACCATATGAGCACCGCCTAGCTCGAAAGATAAACCTGTGACTGTCAATGACGACTCGTTCACCAATTGGAAGATCCGCGAGGAGATCGCGGAGTCGATGATCCCGATCATCGGGAAGCTGCACCGCGAGCGGGACGTCACCGTCCTGCTGCACAGCCGCTCCTTGGTGAACAAGTCGGTGGTCAGCATCCTCAAGACCCACCGATTCGCCCGGCAGATCGCCGGTGAGGAGCTCTCGGTCACCGAGACGCTGCCGTTCCTGCAAGCTCTGAGCACGCTCGACCTCGGCCCTTCGCAGATCGACATCGGCATGCTCGCCGCCACCTACAAGGCCGACGACCGCGGTCTGTCCGTCGCGGAGTTCACCGCCAGGGCCGTCGCGGGCGCCAGCGGTGCCAACAAGCTCGAGCGCGGCGAGGGACGCGACGTCGTCCTGTACGGCTTCGGCCGCATCGGCCGCCTCGTCGCCCGTCTGCTGATCGAGAAGGCAGGTTCCGGCAACGGTCTGCGGCTGCGTGCCATCGTCGTACGCGGCGGCGGCGACCGGGCCGGCGAGGACCTCGTCAAGCGGGCCTCGCTGCTGCGCCGCGACTCGATCCACGGCCAGTTCCAGGGCACGATCACCGTGGACGAGGCGAACAGCACGATCATCGCCAACGGCAACGCGATCAGGGTGATCCACGCCGCCGACCCGGCCGAAGTCGACTACACGGCGTACGGCATCAAGGACGCCATCCTCATCGACAACACCGGCAAGTGGCGCGACCGCGAGGGCCTGTCGCAGCATCTGCGTCCCGGTATCGACAAGGTCGTGCTGACCGCGCCCGGCAAGGGCGACGTGCCCAACATCGTGCACGGCGTCAACCACGACATGGTCAAGCCGGACGAGCGGATCCTGTCCTGCGCGTCCTGCACCACCAACGCGATCGTCCCGCCGCTGAAGGCGATGGACGACGAGTACGGCGTGCTGCGCGGGCACGTGGAGACCGTCCACTCGTTCACCAACGACCAGAACCTGCTGGACAACTACCACAAGTCGGAACGCCGCGGCCGCTCCGCGCCGCTCAACATGGTCATCACCGAGACCGGCGCCGCCTCCGCCGTCGCCAAGGCGCTGCCCGACCTCAAGGCGAAGATCACCGGCAGCTCGATCCGCGTCCCCGTGCCGGACGTCTCGATCGCCATCCTCAACCTGCAGCTGGCGCGCGAGACGACCCGCCAGGAGGTCCTCGACCACCTCCGTGAGGTATCGCTGACCTCGCCGCTGCGCCGCCAGATCGACTTCATCAGCGCTCCCGACGCGGTCTCCAGCGACTTCATCGGCTCCCGCCACGCCTCGATCGTGGACGCGGGCGCTCTCAAGGTGGAGGGCGACAACGCGATCCTCTACCTCTGGTACGACAACGAGTTCGGCTACTCCTGCCAGGTCATCCGCGTCGTCCAGCACGTCTCCGGGGTCGAGTACCCGACGTACCCGGCGCCGGCGGTCTGACAAGGACGAAGGCCCCACCCAGGTGGGTGGGGCCTTCGTCAGGACCGGGAACGTCCGGGCCGGCCGGCACAGGCCGGGCCGGACGTCATGGCCGGTACGGTCAGACGAGGTCGAACCGGTCGAGGTTCATGACCTTGACCCACGCGGCGACGAAGTCGGCCACGAACTTCTCCTTCGCGTCGTCGCTCGCGTAGACCTCCGCGAGCGCCCGCAGCTCGGAGTTCGAGCCGAAGACGAGGTCGGCACGGGTGCCGGTCCACTTGACCTCGCCGGTGGCGGCGTCGCGGCCCTCGAAGGTGTTCCCGTCGCCGTTCGCCGACGACCAGGCCGTACCCAGGTCGAGCAGGTTGACGAAGAAATCGTTCGTCAGGGCCCCGGGCGTCGCGGTGAGGACACCGTGCTGCGACTGCTGGTGGTTCGCGCCCAGGACACGCAGGCCGCCGACGAGGACGGTCATCTCGGGGGCGCTCAGGGTCAGCAGGTTCGCCCGGTCGAGCAGCAGGTACTCGGCCGGCAGCCGGTTGCCCTTGCCGAGGTAGTTACGGAACCCGTCCACGGTCGGCTCGAGGGCGGCGAAGGACTCCACGTCGGTGTGCTCGTCGGTCGCGTCGACACGGCCCAGGGCGAACGGCACCTCGATCTCGTGCCCGGCGTCCTTGGCGGCCTTCTCGATCGCCGCGCCACCGCCGAGGACGATCAGGTCGGCCAGGGAGACCTTCTTGGCACCGGACTCGAACTCCCGCTGGATGCCCTCCAGGGTGCGCAGCACCTGCGCCAGACCGTCGGGGTCGTTGACCTCCCAGCCGCGCTGCGGCTCCAGACGGATGCGCGCACCGTTGGCGCCGCCCCGCTTGTCGCTGCCACGGAAGGTGGAGGCCGACGCCCAGGCGGTGGACACCAACTGCGCGACGGTCAGCCCCGAGTCGAGGAGCTTGGCCTTGAGCGCCGCGATGTCCGCGGCGTCCAGGACCTCACCCTCGGCCTCCGGCAGCGGGTCCTGCCACAGCAGGGTCTCCGCCGGCACCTCCGGACCCAGGTACAGCGACTTCGGGCCCATGTCGCGGTGGGTCAGCTTGTACCAGGCGCGAGCGAAAGCGTCCGCGAACTCCTGGGGGTTCTCGTGGAAGCGGCGGGAGATCGGCTCGTAGATCGGGTCGAAGCGCAGCGCCAGGTCCGTGGTGAGCATCGACGGCGCGATCTTCTTGGCGGCGTCGTGGGCGTGCGGCACCGTGCCCTCGCCCGCCCCGTCCTTCGGCTTCCACTGCTTGGCGCCGGCCGGGCTCTCGGTGAGCTCCCACTCGTAGCCGAAGAGGTTGTCGAAGAAGCCGTTGCCCCACTGGGTGGGCGTGGTGGTCCAGGTGACCTCCAGACCCGAGGTGATCGCGTCAGCGCCCTTTCCGGTGCCGTACGTGCTCCGCCAGCCCAGGCCCTGCTCCTCGATGGAGGCGGCCTCCGGGTCGGGGCCGACGTTGTCCGCCGGGCCCGCGCCGTGGGTCTTGCCGAAGGTGTGACCACCCGCGATCAGGGCGACCGTCTCCTCGTCGTTCATCGCCATCCGGCGGAACGTCTCACGGATGTCGCGGGCCGCGGCGATCGGGTCCGGGGTGCCGTTGGGGCCCTCCGGGTTGACGTAGATGAGGCCCATCTGGACGGCGCCGAGGGGGTTCTCCAGCTCACGGTCGCCGGTGTAGCGCTCGTCGCCGAGCCAGGTAGTCTCGGGACCCCAGTAGACGTCCTCCTCCGACTCCCAGACGTCCGCACGGCCGCCGGCGAAACCGAACGTCTCGAAGCCCATCGACTCCAGCGCGACGTTGCCGGTGAGGATCATGAGGTCGGCCCAGGACAGGCTCTTGCCGTACTTCTTCTTGACCGGCCACAGCAGACGGCGGGCCTTGTCCAGGTTCCCGTTGTCCGGCCAGCTGTTGAGGGGGGCGAAGCGCTGCTGACCGGCACCGGCGCCGCCGCGGCCGTCACTGATGCGGTAGGTGCCCGCGCTGTGCCAGGCCATCCGGATCATGAACGGGCCGTAGTTGCCGAAGTCGGCGGGCCACCAGTCCTGCGAGGTCGTCAGCACCTCCGCGATGTCCCGCTTCACAGCCGGGAGGTCCAGGGCCTGGAAGGCCTCGGCGTAGTCGAACTCCTCCCCGAGCGGGTTGGCCACGGCCGGGTTCTTGGCGAGGATCTTCAGGTTGAGCCGCTCCGGCCACCACTGGCGGTTTCCACCACCCTGGGTCGGGTGCAGGGCGCGCCCGTGCGCGACCGGGCAGCCACCTCCGTCCTCCGTCTTCGCGTCGGTGACGATGGCGTCGTGGTTCTCAGACATGGAAATCCTTCCGAGCTGGGCGGATCACGGTGCTGAATTGCGGGCGGTGGAACAGTTGGGGCACAGGCCCCAGTAGATGACCTCGGCCTCGTCGATCGAGAAGCCATGGTCGTCGGACGCGGTCAGGCAGGGCGCCTCGCCGACGGCGCAGTCCACGTCGGCGACGCGACCGCATGACCGGCACATGACGTGGTGGTGGTTGTCTCCGACGCGTCCCTCGAACCGCGGCGGGCTCCCGGCCGGTTCGATCCGGCGGACGAGTCGCGCGGCGGTGAGCGCGTGGAGGGCCTCATAGACGGCTTGAAGCGAGATGTGGCCCACACGATCGCGCACCCCGGAGGCGATGGCCTCAACGCCGAGGTGGTCGCCGTCCCGGACGGTCTCGAGCAGCGCGACACGGGCCGCTGTCACCCGCAGGCCGGCACCGCGCAGCTCCTCGGCGATGGTCGGGGTCTGGGATGCGGTCATGACGCTCAACCTAGTCCCATAAACACGAAGGCTACAAGCAAACGAAAGGTTCAAGTCTGGTGGCGTGTCAGGGCGCCTGCCGGGTCTTGTTGACCTGCTTCTTGAGCGCAAGCCCGGGCGTTTACGCCCGGGTTAGCTCATCCCGAGCCCGGAGCCGCGCAGCGGCGGAGGACGCTCCGTTTCGCTTATGGGGCGACTGGTTGTCAGTCGTATGCCTCAGCCTTCAACTGGTATGTCGATAGGGGCAGTCTGCAGGCTCGCGATGTCGGTTGCGCCCTGTACGGTTGCCGGGACCGTGGGGGCAGGCGTTGATGCGGGGGTGTTGGCAATGTCGGGGAGTGCAGAGGTTGAGCAGAAGGTTGTTCCGCCGGCGGTTGCCGCGCGCCTTGCGTCGCTGAAAGCCCGGAAGGAAGCTGGCCTCGTCGGTCGTACAGCGATCGTTCCCGTCTGGCTGAACCGCGCAGATCACGTGCGTGCTCACGAAGGGTGCCACACTGCGGCGGGGCTATGGAATAGGACCGTGGCATGGCTGCGCAGCGAGTGGGAACGGGGTGAGACTACGAACAAGGAAGACGTTCGCCGGTTCGTCACCTCACTTCCCTCCGAGGCCCGTCCGTTCCATGCACACACCGCGCAGGCCATCGCGTACGACTTGTGGGATGCAGTCACGACATCGCGTACGAACCGCTCTCAAGGTTTGAAGGCGCGTGTGCCCTGGCGGGAGAAGAAGTACCGGCCGCTGTCGTTCTCCGCCAAGTTCGGCTGGCGGATCACGCCCGAGGGACGACTTGCGCTCTCCCTCGGCCGCGGCCGCGGGCGGATCGTGCTGCCACTGCCGGAGGTGCGCTCACGCGACGGCCGACCCGTTTCGCCGGGTGACTGGGGCGAGATACGTCTGTGCTGGGACCGGAACGGCAGGTCGTGGTCCCTGCACATCGCCTACTCCGCACCTGGAGACGCCCTGCCGGCCCCTGTTGAGGGCCGGCCGACGGTGACGGTCGCGATCGACGAGGGGGTCATCAACCCGATGACGCTCGCCGCACCGCTGCCGGACGGAAGCATGAAAGTCCTGGTCCTCAACGGCCGGCAGGGCCGTTCCGTGAAGCGGTACCGGAACAAGGCCGTCGCACGGCTGACGTCCCGCATGTCCCGATGCAAGAACGGCTCCCGTAAGCACCGGCGCCTGCAGGCGGCGAAGAAGCAGGTCGAAGCAAAGACCGAGCGGCGGCTGCACGACTTCGACCATCAGGTCTCCGCGAAGGCGGAGAAGTTCACGCGTGAGGTCCACGAGACGTGGACCGAGCACCACCAGACGGTGTCCGGGCCGGAGACCGTCGTCGGCGTGCGCCTGGTCGCCGGCGACGTACGCGGCATCGAGCAGAACACGAACAAGAAGCGGCGGGCGTCGAGGTCCACGCGGCAGCAACTGTCGCAGTGGTCCCGGGGCCGGCAGGAAGACTTCCTGCAGTACAAGACGGGGCTGAAACTCGAGCACATCAGCGAAGCCCACTCCTCGCAGACGTGCCCGAAGTGCAACACGCGGACGAAGGTCCGCGGCCGCGACTACGTCTGCAAGAACAAGAACTGCGGGTTCTGGTGCCACCGGGACGCCGTGGGCGGCGTGAATATCCACACGCTTGCCGTCAACGACGGGACGTTCGTCCCGGACCCTGACCTCCGGGTGGAGGTCACGTATCGCCGGTCCCAGGCCGGCTGGAGCCCGCTCCAGCGGTCACTGCACGCCTACCACCAGGACGTCCTCGGACGCGCTGGCACGGGGGCGTGCAGGGAAGAACGGCGTAGCGCCCAGAACCGGGCCACCCCCGCAAGCAGTACCGCGGCGGGTGTAGCTGTCGACTGCGCTGCTCTTTCAGACGACCCCACCACCCGCAAGGGTGCTGGCAGGGCATCCGCCCACGCCGCCTGAAGCGCATAAGGCAGAAGCCCCGGCCTTCAGGCCGGGGAGGTTCACCTTGAGATTCCGCTCGCATGTCGCGAGTGCCGCGCATCCACTGAGGAGCACGTACTGATCCCGGCGGTCCGCTCGCCACGATGAAAGAACGAGCGCACGCAGCCCTCGGTAGTCGACGGGCGGGCGAATCACCCCGGCGCCAGGGCTTCACACAACGCACACGCGACGCTCCCCGGACCCCCTCCCGCCCGCACCCGGCAGGACAGGAGGGCGCGGTTCCGTGATATCCGCCACACCGCTTCGGGAACTAGGGGTGCCGGGTAGTAGACGCATTCCCGACGACATATGGGATTTGTCCGGCTTGGCGTTGCGGCCCGTCGCGCCGGGCTCGGGGTGGTCCCGGCGCGACGGCGCTCTCCCTCGTAGTCGTCGCCCAAAGACTTCTGACGGGCCGACAGGATTTCGATGCGTCCGGACGAGCCCGTCAGCACGCTCCCGCACGCGCGGCAAGGGCCGCCCGAGCCTACGAAGCGAGGTAGTGGAGGGGGGCGGGAAGGCCCTTTGCGCTCGGTGTGAACCGGTCCTAAGAATGGCGACCCCGGACTACGTCTCCGCAGTTCGTCAGCGGAGTCTGCGCAGAGCCAGCCGCACAAGGGGCGCTCGGCGACTACCGAGTGAGGTCACGCATGAGCAAGCATCGCAAAGAGAAGCGTCTCCGGCGGATAGCCATCGCCGCGGCCGCCATAGCCGCCGTGGGGGTGCCGTCCGTCGCGGTGGCCTGCGCCGACTGGGGGAACGGCGGAGGACACCAGGCCTCCAGCGCCCCGAAGCAGCCGGCCGAGGTCAAGGGCTGGTGGAACAACTCCGACTGGTACCACGACTGGACGGCCGACGGGCACAGCCAGCCCACCGCGGCGGCGTCGAACACTCCGACCGCCACTGCGCCCGCCCCCAGGACTACCGCTCCGCAGCTCAAGGCCACCGCGCCCACGCACCCCAGGAACACCGTGGCCCCCGCGCCGAGGACCACTGCCCCTTCCGCTCCGAAGACCACCGCCGCACCGGCAGCGACCCCCACGCCGTCGAGCACCCCGGCAGCGACCGCCACGGCGCCCGCGACGGTCGCCCGCATCGTGGCACTCGTCAACGCCGAGCGCAGCAAGGTCGGCTGCTCGGCGTTGACCCTGAACGCGACCCTGACCAAGGTGGCCCAGGCACACAGCGAGGACATGGCGGCCCACAGCAACATGTCGCACACCGGGTCGGACGGGTCTTCCCCGGGCGACCGGATCACGCGCGCCGGCTACAACTGGAGCAGCTACGGCGAGAACGTCGCCTACGGCTACGCCACGCCCGAGGAGGTCATGGCGGGCTGGATGTCCAGCCCGGGTCACAAGGCCAACATCCTCAACTGCTCGTTCAAGGAGATCGGCGTCGGTCTGGCACAGCCCGACAGCTACTGGACCCAGGACTTCGGAGCGGCCCGGTAAGGGGGCCGACATAGGGGCTGCATGGATAGACCGTCCACGAACTATGTAGTCCCGCCACATGTGCGCCTGACCTGCAACTTCCTACGGTGTGCCGACACGTACCCGTCCCCACCGCACACGAGGAAGTGGCGCACATGGCCTCCGCAGCATCCGCTCCCCCAACAACCGCCAATCTGAAGCGCATCGTCGCCGCCAGTCTCATCGGCACCACCATCGAGTGGTACGACTTCTTCCTCTACGGGTCCGCGGCCGCGCTGGTCTTCAACAAGCTCTTCTTCCCCGACTCCGACCCGCTGGTCGGGACCCTGCTGTCGTTCCTGACGTACGCGGTGGGCTTCGCCGCCCGGCCGCTCGGCGCCCTGGTCTTCGGGCACTACGGCGACCGGCTCGGGCGCAAGAAGCTGCTGGTGCTGAGCCTGCTGCTGATGGGCGGAGCGACCTTCGCCATCGGACTGCTGCCCACGCACGCCACGGTCGGCAGCGCCGCGCCCGTCCTGCTCACGGCACTGCGCTTGGTGCAGGGCTTCGCGCTCGGCGGCGAGTGGGGCGGCGCCGTCCTGCTGGTGTCGGAGCACGGTGACAAGCGGCGGCGCGGTTTCTGGGCCTCCTGGCCGCAGACCGGCGCACCGGCCGGGCAGCTCCTCGCCACAGGTGTGCTGTCGCTGCTGACCGCCGAGCTCTCCGACAGCGCGTTCGGCTCCTGGGGATGGCGCATTCCGTTCCTCCTGTCCGGTGTGCTGGTGATCATCGGTTTGTGGATTCGTCTGTCTGTCGATGAATCGCCTGTGTTCCAGCAGGCGCTGGCGCAGGCCGAGGCCCGTAAGGCGGCCGGCGAGGGAAGTACGGAGAAGCTGCCGCTGCTGGCCGTGTTGCGCCATCACTGGAAGGACGTGCTCATCGCCATGGGCGCGCGTATGGCGGAGAACATCAGCTACTACGTGATCACCGCGTTCATCCTGGTGTACGCCACCACGTCGGCCGGTGTCTCCAAGCAGACGGCGCTCAACGCCGTCCTCATCGCCTCCGCCGTGCACTTCGCCGTCATCCCGGCCTGGGGCGCGCTCTCGGACCGGATCGGCCGCCGGCCCGTCTATCTTCTGGGCGCGGCCGGGATCGGCCTGTGGATGTTCCCCTTCTTCTCGCTGATCGACACGGGTGGCTTCGGGAATCTGGTCATCGCGGTGACGGTCGGCCTGGTGCTGCACGGAGCGATGTACGCGCCCCAGGCGGCCTTCTTCTCGGAGATGTTCGCGACCCGTATGCGCTACTCGGGCGCGTCCATCGGCGCCCAGTTCGCCTCGGTGGCGGCCGGCGCGCCGGCTCCGCTCATCGCGACTGCGCTGCTGTCCGACTACGGCAGCTCCACTCCGATCGCGCTGTACGTCATAGCGGCCTCGGTGCTCACCCTGATCGCCGTGGGCGTCGCGAAGGAGACACGGAACCGCGATCTGGCCCGCGTCGACTCCGCGGCCGAAGCGGAGCCCGTGGAGGCACCTGCGGCGGATGCGCGTACCGCCTGACCTCCAGCTCGTGAGCCCGGCCCCGTGCGCCTGCGCGTGCGGGGCCGGTCCGCGTCGGCTGCCGCGGGCACAGGCGTCAGGCCCGTACACGGGCAGCGCCCTGAACGGCGGGGACGGGCGCTCGGGTCAGCGGGCGGCAGGTGACAGCGACAACCGGTACAGCCGCAGGGCCAGTTGTATCTCCAGAGCGCGGGCCGGGCTCTGCCAGTCGTCGCCCAGGAGCCGGCACACCCGCTCCAGACGCTGCGCCACGGTGTTCACATGGACGTGCAGTTCGTCCTTGGTGCGCGCCGGGCTCATCCCGCACGCGAAGTACGCGTCGAGGGTGCGTACGAGGTCGGTGCCGCGCCGCTCGTCGTAGGCGACGACCGCACCGATCGTGCGTTCGACATAGCTTGCGATGTCCCGGTCCCCGGCGAGCAGCAGTCCCAGGAAGCCGAAGTCCTCGGCGGCGGCCCCGTCCCCGGCGCGGCCCAGCAGGCGGAGCGCGTCGAGGCAGCGCTGCCCCTCCGCGTAGGCCGCAGCCACCAGTTCGGGGCGGCCGGCCAGGCCCTCCAGGGGTGCGGACGCGCCGACGGTGACCTTCTCGTTGACCGCTGTACCCAGTTGTCCGGCGGTCCGGCGGGCGACGTCCGTCGCCGTGTCGCCCGGCTCCAGCGGCAGCAGCAGAACCGTACCGCCGTCACGGGCGGCGGCCAGACCCTGCCGGGTGGCCGCCAGGTGGGACGCGGCGGACCACAGACGGCGGCGAGCGGCCGCTTCCTGGTCGGCGTCGGCCGGCGCGCCGTCGAGGCGGGCGGCGAGCACCACATGGGTGGCGTCGAGGTCGGCGCGCAGCCGTGCCGCGCGCTCGCGCAGCACCCGTGGGTCGCGGTCGCGGGCGTCGAGGAGGTCGTCCAGCAGCTCACCGCGCACACGCTGCTCGGCCTCGGCGGCCGAACGGCGGGCGAGCAGCAGCAGGGAGGTGACCATCGCGGCACGCTCCAGGGTGCGCTGGTCGACCGGATCGAGCAGCGGATGCCCGCGCAGGACGAGCGCGCCGAGCAGTTCCCCGCCGGCCGCGACGGCGGCGATCCAGTCGTCCCCGTGCCGCACGGCGTGGCCCTCGGCGCGGGAGGCCTCGAGGGCGGCGGTGGGGGCGGCGCCCGCCTCGCCGAACTCGACCGTGCCGGCGAGGACCTGGGAGACGGCCGCTGCCACGTCGTGGACGCCGCCGCCGCGCAGCACGAGTTCGGCGAGCCGGTCGTGGACGTCCGAGGCGCGCTCGATGACCGCGCTGCGGTCGCGGATAATCTCGTGGGCGCGGGCGAGCCGGTCCAGGGCCGACCGTGTCTCGGTGAGCAGATTCGCGGTGTCGATCGCGGCGGCGGCCAGCGCGGCGAACGAGCCGAGGAGCGCGATCTCCTCGCGCTCGAAGACCCGGGCACGCCGGTCGGCGGCGAAGAGCACGCCGATCACCTGGGGGCCGATCATCAGGGGGACGCCCAGGATCGCCACGAGCCCCTCGTCGCTGACGCCGCCGTCGATGGTCCGCGTGTGCTGGAAGCGGCCGTCGTTGAAGTAGTCCGGAGTGACATAGGGACGGGCGGTCTGGGCGACCAGCCCGCCGAGCCCCTCCCCCATGCCGAGCCTCAGCTGCTGGAAGCGCGCGGCGACCGAGCCCTCGGTGACCCTCATATAGGTGTCGCCCGCCTTCTCGTCGTGCAGCGTCAGATAGGCGACATCGGTGCTCAGCAGGGACCTGGCGCGCTGCACGATCGCCTGGAGGACGCCGTCGACGTCCCTCGGCCCCGCCAGGTCGTGGGCGGTCTCGAAGAGCGCGGACAGCTCCGCCTCACGGCGGCGTCTGCCCTCCATCTCCGCGCGCACGCGCAGTGCCAGCCGCTTGGCCTGCTCCAGCGCCTCGACCCGCTCCGCGGGCAGGCCCTCGGCGCGTGCGAGCAGCGCCGGCTGCTCGTACGCGTCGGCCGACGCGCCGCGGGCCAGAAGCTCCAGGAACGGCGCCTCGGCACAGGTGCCGGGACGCTCCGGGGACTGTACGTGATCGCGAGACATGCCCCCAGGATGGACCACAGTCGGCCCGCCCCGACCTGCCCTGTGGACAACTTCTGGCATGCCCCCGCTCAGTGTGCCGTCCACCCGCCGTCGAGGACCATGGACGTGCCGGTCACGAAGGAGGCCGGTGGGCTGCACAGATAGGCCACCGCCTCGGCGACCTCCTCCGGCTCGATCAGCCGCTTGAGGGCGCTGTCCTGGAGCAGCACCTCGGACAGCACGCGCTCTTCGGGGATTCCGTGCGCCCGGGCCTGGTCCGCGAGCTGTTTCTCGACGAGGGGCGTGCGCACGTACGCCGGGTTCACGCAGTTCGAGGTGACTCCATGGGGGGCGCCTTCCAGCGCGGCTGTCTTCGAGAGCCCTTCGAGTCCGTGTTTGGCGGCGACGTACGCGGACTTGAACGCCGAGGCACGCAGTCCGTGGACCGACGAGATGTTGACGATGCGGCCCCAGCCCTGTCCGTACATATGGGGCAGCGCCCCGCGGATGAGCCGGAACGGAGCCTCCAGCATGACCGTCAGCACGGTGTGGAAGACGTCGGGCGGGAACTCCTCCAGCGGGCGGACCAACTGCAGTCCCGCGTTGTTGACGAGGACATCGGTGCCGGCCGCGGCGACTTCGGCCGCGTCCAGGTCGGTCAGGTCGAGGACCTGCGGTTCCACGCCGCCCGGGAGGCCGTGGGCGGCGCCGGTGAGGTCGTCGAGTCCGGCGGCGTCCCGGTCGACCGCTCTCACCTTGGCCCCGGCGGCGGCCAGCCGCAGCACACAGGCGCGGCCGATGCCGCCGGCGGCACCGGTGACGAGGGCGGTGCGTCCGCGAAGGTCGAGGGTGGTGAAGTGGGGCGCGGTCATGGGTCGACCCTAGACACCGCCCCTCCCCCACCCCATATGGTCACCACCCATACTTCACAAGGAATTGGTGGGGCTGAACCATGTGGGTGCATCCGACAGCGCCTGCTTGATCCGAAGCAGTCCGAACTCGTTCAGCTCCGGCAGCGCGTCCACCGTGAACCAGCCGACGTCCAGCGACTCGTCGTCGTTGACACGCGCCTCGCCGCCGACGGCCCGGCAGCGGAACGTGATGTCCATGTACTGGCACTGGTCGCCGTTCGCGTACGTCACCGGCTCCAGGGCCTGCACCAGCACGACCCGTTCGGGGACGCAGCGCACCGCCGTCTCCTCGTACACCTCGCGCTCGGCGCAGGCCGCGGGCTGCTCCCCCGGCTCCGGAATGCCGCCGATCACCGACCACCTTCCGGTGTCGGCGCGGCGCCCCAGCAGCACCCTGCCGTCGTCGTCGAAGACGATGGCCGTGACGCCCGGGAGCCAGAGCAGCTGATGACCGGCGTCGGCACGGATGGTCTGGATGAAATCGGGAGTAGCCATGGCCAGACCCTAACGGGCCGGTTCCGTTACTCCCGGCGCGTCGGCCCGGACGTCCTGAATGTCGCGGTCGCGGCGGCCACGGACGGCCGACACCACGGCCCAGCCGAGCCCGCCGGCCGCGACGAGGACGAGCAGTGTCTCGGGCAGGGTGCCGAGCCGCGTGGCGGGTGTCCAGGAGGAACGCAGCGGCACCTTCTGCACGAGGGAGTCCGCCACGAACATCCCGGTCCGCTGGGTGATCTTCCCGTCCGGCAGGATGATCGCGCTGACGCCGCTGGTCACCGGCACGGTGACGGTCCGGCTGTGCTCGACGGCCCGGACGCGGGACATGGCCAGCTGCTGGTAGGTCATCTCGCTGCGGTCGAAGGTCGCGTTGTTGCTGGGTACCGAGATCAGCTGGGCGCCGTCCGTGACGGTGCTGCGCACGGTCCAGTCGAAGGCGGCCTCGTAGCAGGTGACGAGCCCGACCTTGGCGTTCGCCATGGTGAAAACGCCCGGCTTGTGCCCCCGGCTGAAGTCCTGGCGCACCATCGCCGTCCAGTTCTGGTTGATGGCACCGAGGAGCGAGCGTAGGGGGAGGTACTCGCCGAACGGCTGCACCTGCCGCTTGTCGTACGTGTCCACGGGGCCCTTGTCCGGGTCCCACAGGATCTGCTCGTTGTAGAGCTTGCCGTCGCGCTCGACGACTCCACCGACCGAGACCGGTGCGCCGATGGCCTTCGCGGCGGCGTGGATCACGGCGGCGGCGTCAGGGTTGGCGAACGGGTCGACGTCGGAGGAATTCTCCGGCCAGAGCACCAGGTCCGGCTGCGGCACCTTGCCCGCCCTGACCCTCTCCGCCAGGCGCTCCGTCTCCCGCACGTGGTAGTCGAGCACGGCACGCCGCTGCGCGTTGAACTCGAGCCCGGAGCGCGGCACATTGCCCTGGATGACGGCGACGGTCGCCGTGCCGTTCTCGGCCTTGTCGCTGACCAGGGAGCGGGCGGCGACGGCGCCCACCACCGGGAGGGCCACGGCGATCAGCGCGACAGCGGCCGCCCCGCGGCGGAGTACGCCGCCTGCGCGCCGTGCGTCCACGACGACGCGCACGACCTCGTACAGCCCGAAGCCGCACAGCACGACGGCGAAACCGAGCACGGGAGTGCCGCCGACCGCGGCGAGCGGCAGGAAGACGCCGTCGGCCTGGCCGAAGGCGATCTTCCCCCAGGGGAAGCCGTCGAACGGCGCACGCGCGCGTGCCGCCTCCCCGGCGATCCACACGGCCGCCGCCCACACCGGCCAGGCGGGCAGCCGGGAGACCAGGGCGACGCCCGCGCCCACCAGCGCGATGAAGATCGCCTCCACCGCGACGAGGGCGAGCCACGGGCCGGGGCCGACCTCGACCCCGGTCCACACGAGCAGCGGCAGCAGGAAGCCGAGACCGAACAGGTAACCGAGACCGAGGCCGGCCTTCCAGGTGCGGCCGCGCAGCGCCCAGCCGAAGACGGCGAAGGCCGGGAGGGCGAGCCACCACAGGGTCCGGGGCGGGAAGCTGACGTAGAGCAGCACTCCGGAGAGGGCCGCGGCGGCGGCCGGGACGAGGCGCCGAACCCGGCGGACACCACGGGGTGCGGGCGCTGCCTGGGGTTCGAGCCGTTCCGGCTCGTCCACGGAAGTTGCGGTGACGGTCACCCGGGGAGTCTACGGTGCGTGACCGAACCGCGGACAGTGCGATCCGCTCCCGCGCTCCGGCCGTTCTGCCTGGTCCTGTGCCCCTTGGACCGGACGTTCCGCTCCATGGTTCCTGCGCAACTCATCCACAAACCGGCGCATCAGCCGTTAGCGTGTGCGCGAGCCTGCGGCGACCGGCCCGAACCGGCCGAGTCGGTCGGGGCCCGGCACAGGGGGGCGGCGGGGTGGGATCCACGGGGACGGCGTCCGCGAGCGGGGTCACGGACGCGGACGACGACAGACGAAACGTTTCGGATGTGACGGGTGTCCTGGTGCTCGGCGCCTGCGCGGCATGGTCGCTGATCACGGCCGCCGCGCACGGCGGCCGGCCCGAGGGCGATCTGCTCGCGGTGCTCGCGGTCGCCGCCGGCTATGCGTCCGGGCGCATCGTCGGGGCCCTTCTGCCCGTCGCGGCGCCGACCGCGGGCGCCCTGGCCGGTCTCGGGCTCGCGGTCGCCGCTCCGTATGTCAGGGCGAACCCGCAGTTCGTGACGCCACTGGGACACACCGGCGCGGTCGCCGCACTGCTCACGCTCTCCTCAGGGGTGGCGTGCTGTGCCGCCTGGGCGGCCCGCACTCCGGCACAGCGGCTCGCGCTGCACCTGGCGGCCGCGGGGATCACGGTGGCCGCGGCGGCGCTCGACTCGACGACGGGTCTCCTGGCCTGCGCGGGCGTACTGCTCTGCTCACTCGCCGCAGGCCGGATGCGCCACCGTGGCCCGGCGCTTGCCGCCCTCGCGCTCGTCGCGGCCTTGGCGGCAGGGACGAGCTGGGCAGTCGCCGAGAACGTGCTGCCGGACGGCCTGAGCGCATTCCTGGAGGAACAGCTCAGCGGGCACCGGGTCATGCTCTGGCGCGACGCGCTCACCCTGGTCCACCAGGATCCGGCGTTCGGCGCGGGACCAGGCCGCTTCGGGGAGCTGAGCCCCACCGCCGCGCAGTCCCTCATGCCCGACGGCAAGCCCCACTCGGCGGCATTGCAGCAGGCGGCGGAACAGGGAGTGGTCGGCGTGGCCCTGCTCGCGGCGGCCTTCTGCTGGGTTCTGTACGCACTGTGGCGCACCCAGCGGCCCACGCCGATCGCCCTCACGGCCGGCGCCGCTCTGACGGCACTGGCAGTGATCGCCTCGGTCGGCAACGCACTGAGCTTCACCATCGTCACCGCGGGCGCGGGACTGCTGGCGGGCATCGCGACGGTGCGTCCGCTGACGGACGGGCGGCGGGCAGAGCAGGAGGCGGGCTGAAGGGGTCAGCGTTGTGAGGAAGGGCCTGTCAGTCGCGGATCACTCGCTCGGCGGGGCGCCGGCCGTCTGATCCGTCGGCCGGTCGCCGCCTGCTCCGTCACCTGCGGGCGCAGGTCAGTGCGTGGCACCGGGCAGGCTCGAGTGCAGCCGGGCCCGGATGACCCGTACCGCCGACTCGGCGTTGTCCACGGTGATCGTGAAGGTGTGACCGTCCCAGAGGCGCAGCACGACGCCCTCACCGCGCCGGACGACCACCGCGGTGCCCTTCTCCGGCCGCCAGCGATAGCCCCAGCCGCCCCACTGGCGTGGTGTCACCCGTGGGACGAATTCGGCACCGGCGACGAGCGAGAGGGGGATGCGGCGGCGCGGTACGCCAATGTGGCCGCAGCGCACCTCGAGGCACTCTCCGTCGACCTTCACCGCGACGTGCACGAACGCGAGGGTGCCGAAGAGGACGAGCAGTCCGGCCGCGATACAGCCGACGACGGACATGACGAGCGGGGCGACGCCGGACGTCCACGCGGAGTCGACGGCCAGTTCGATACCGAGTGCCATGCACGCGGCACCGCCGAGCGCCAGCAGCCACTGGGCCCGGTTGGTCGCGCGTCCGGTCCAGATATCGGGGTCGCGCTGGGCGTGGTCCCTCATGCATCGAGAGTACCCAGCTTCCGGAGCGCGGGCACGGGGTCGCGCACGGTCACCGGGTCGGAGGCCCGCCCCGTGGGGCGTGGGCCGGCCTCTCAGCGTGCGGGGCTGACCGCCTGGAGGGCCCGGCCCTCGAGGTAGACGAGGGCCTCGGGCGGCAGCACACCCTCGCGACCGCTGAGCAGCACCACGAGTCCGCCTTCCGCGGCATCCTGCGGCGCCACCGCGTCCGCTCCGATCCGGCGCAGCGCCTGGGCGGCCACCGCCCCGGCCGTTCCGTGCAGGATGAGCGGCGCAAGGCCGGGTTGCTGCACGGCCTCGCGGATACGGTCGGCGACCAGTTCGTAATTGGTGCAGCCGAGAACGACGGTGGTGACGTCTTCGGGGGTGAGCACCGCGGCAGCCGCGATGGCGGCGTCCACCGCAGGGTCGTCGGCGTGGTGCACGGCGTCAGCGAGCCCGGGGCACGGCACCTCGGTGACGGTCACCCCGTCGGCGAAGTCCCGGATGAGATTGCGCTGGTAGGTGCTCCCCGTGGTGGCGGGCGTGGCCCAGATCGCGACGGGTCCGCCGCCCGCCGCGGCGGGCTTGATCGCCGGAACCGTGCCGATGATCGGCAGGTCTGGTTCGAAACGGGCACGCAGGGCGGGCAGGGAGTGCACGGACGCCGTGTTGCAGGCGACGATCAGGACGTCGGGGTCATGTGCCGCGGCGGCCTCGGCGACGGCCAGGGCGCGCGCCGTGATGTCCTCCGGCGTGCGCGGCCCCCAGGGCATTCCGTCCGGGTCCCAGGACAGGACGAGATCCGCGTCGGGCCGCAGACGCCGTACCGCGGCAGCGGCGGGGAGCAGGCCGATTCCGGAGTCCATGAGCGCGATCTTCACCCGGCCACGATAGACGATGTGCCTCGATCGGCCCTCCGGGTGGGGCAGACTGCGCGCGTGAACGCCATCGTGTGGATCGCCGCGGTATCGCTCGCCGCCTGGCTGTGGCTGTTGCTCGCTCAGGGCCTGTTCTGGCGCACCGACGTCAGGCTGCCGCCGCGGGCGGATCCCGGCCAGTGGCCGTCCGTATGCGTCGTCGTACCGGCACGTGACGAGTCCGCGGTGCTGCCGCACAGTCTTCCGTCGCTGCTCGTGCAGGACTATCCCGGTCGCGCCGAGGTCTTCCTCATCGACGACGGCAGTTCGGACGGCACCGGGGACCTGGCGCGGTACCTGGCCGAGCGGCACGGCGGACTGCCGCTGACCGTCGCCTCCCCAGGCGAGCCCCCCGCGGGCTGGACCGGCAAGCTGTGGGCGATGCGTCACGGGATCTCTCTCGCACAGGCGCGTGCCCCCGAGTATCTGCTCCTGACGGACGCCGACATCTCCCACGCCCCCGACAGTCTGCGGGAACTGGTCGCGGCGGCGCACACCGGAGGCTTCGACCTCGTCTCGCAGATGGCCCGGCTGCGGGTGGAGAGCCTGTGGGAGCGGCTGGTCGTACCCGCGTTCGTGTATTTCTTCGCCCAGCTGTATCCCTTCCGCTGGATCGCGGTGCGGGGATCGCGGACGGCTGCCGCGGCCGGCGGTTGCGTGCTGCTGCGCACCGAGGCCGCCGAACGGGCGCGCATTCCCGACGCCATCCGTCAAGCCGTCATCGACGATGTGGCGCTCGCGCGGGCGGTCAAGAAGAGCGGCGGCCACATCTGGCTGGGGCTCGCGGACCGCGTCGACAGCGTGCGCCCCTATCCACGGCTGCACGACCTGTGGCGGATGGTCTCGCGCAGCGCCTACGCCCAACTGCGGCACAACCCGCTGCTGCTCGCCGGTACCGTGCTCGGCCTCATCCTCGTGTACGTGGTGCCGTCCGCCGCACTCGTCGCGGGTCTCGTCACGGGGAACGTCGCGGCGGTGGTGATCGGCGGACTCGCGAAACTGGTGATGACAGCCACGTACGTGCCCATGCTGCGCTACTACCGCCAGCCGACGTGGCTCGCCGTGCTGCTGCCGGTCACCGCGTCGCTGTACCTGCTCATGACCGTCGACTCGGCGGTGCAGCACTACCGGGGGCGCGGCGCGGCCTGGAAGGGCCGTACCTACGCCCGCCCGGACGCGGCGTTCGACGAGCAGTGACTGGGCCGGTCGCGGCGCGACCGGCCCACTGGGTCACTTCCTGCCGGGGGTCCAGTTCATGCCCCACCCGTAGGCGTGGTCGATGGTGCGCTGCGGGCTGACGCCGTGCTCCGGGACCA
Source organism: Streptomyces sp. CA-106110 (assembly GCF_050936285.1). NCBI lineage: Bacteria > Bacillati > Actinomycetota > Actinomycetes > Kitasatosporales > Streptomycetaceae > Streptomyces > Streptomyces sp. CA-106110. The sequence goes on from NZ_JBNJNB010000001.1 coordinate 1,832,511, forward strand.
GGTAGCGCGCCTCTCGCTGGACGACCAGGTCGCCGCCGGTGTTGGTGATGAGGGCGAGTGCGCACACGGTCGAGGGCACCGTGCACTCGTCGAGGGAGAACTCGATGGGTGCGCCGTGCTGCGGCTGGAGCGTGACCGTGGCGTGCAGATCGGCGAAGGAGCGGGCGCCTTCATAGATCGTCACGAAGATGAGGATGCGCCGGAAGCGCTGCTTGTGGTCGAGGTTGACGGTGAGGTTCTCGCCGCTCTCGACGGCGCCGGTGCGGTCGTCACCGTCGAGGTGGATGTACGGCGGCTGGTGCACCGACCCGAAGGCGTTGCCCAGCGCCTGGACGACTCCCTTGCTGCCGTCGGACAGTTCGTACAGCGCGCACAGGTCCAGGTCGAGATCCGCGTGCATCGCCACCGCGCGGCCGCGTTTGCTGCCCCAGCCCGAGAACTGCTTGCGCACCTGCCAGTTGAGGTTCACTCGCATGACACCTGACGTTCCACCCTGTTTGGTCAGGGAGACCGAGGGGGCCTGCTTGGTGAGCGTGACCTTGGTGAGCCGGACCGGAGCCGGGGGCGGCGGCGGAACAGAGGGCGCGGGCGCACCGTACGGGGCGGCCGGGGACGGCGGCGCATACGGGGAAGGGGGCGGCGGCGGTGCGCCGTACGGGGAGGTGGGAGGCGGCGCGGTGACCGGCGGGGCGACCCGTGGCGCCGCGGGAGCGGGCACGGGCGCCGAGGCGTTGGGCCAGTCGACGCGCGTGACGGGCGCGGCGGGCGGCGCCGTGTGCTGCGGCTCGTCCACCGTGATGCCGTAGTCGGTCGCCAGGCCCTCGAGCCCGCTGCTGTAGCCCTGACCGACGGCACGGAACTTCCAGGCGCCCTGACGGCGGTAGAACTCCCCCAGCACGAAGGCGGTCTCGACGGTGGCGGCGGGGTCGAAGCGCGCGACCTCCGCACCCTGCTCGGCGTCCAGCACGCGGATGTAGAGACCGTTCACCTGCCCGAACGTCCCCCCGTCGGCGGAGGCGGCCAGCACCACCGACTCGATCGCCGGCTCCACGCGCGCGAGGTCCACGAGCAGCGCGTCCGTCACGTGACCGCCGACGTCCCGCTTCCCCTCGTGACGCACCGCTCCGGAGGAGTGATCGGGCTGGTTGTAGAAGACGAAGTCACCGTCGGTACGGACCTTGCCGGAGACCAGCAGCAGCGCCGAGGCGTCCGCGTCGGGCACGCCCGGCCCCGAACGCCATCCCAGCTCGACGCGCAGCGCCTTCGTGGGAACCGGAAGGTTCGACCCCTTCGGCATTGGCATGTCCGCCCCCCCATCGGGTGTCGCCGCACCGGGACCGAGCCCGGGCAGCGGGTTGCAACCGTTCCGGCCAACCTATTCCCCCGGGGTGCAAACTCCCATGAGCCGTACGCGAAGACGCTTGGTCAACCGCCGGTAACCCGCTGGGAACTCGGCCTTTACACGATCCAAACACCTTTTGCTGCCCTTTTTTGCCAAGTTCGCTCGCATTGGGGATCCCACGTCACCCCGGACACGGAAAACAACCCTCTTATCGGTCTCCCCAACCAGCACATCGTGGGCTTAACTTATGTGCCATGACCTCCCCCCGCTCCACCTATGGCGGCGGCTACTACTCCGCGTCGCCCTTCCCGGACACTCCGATCTACGACAGGCTCGTCGCCGAGCGGGGCACCCCGCAGATCGCTCCGATCCGGGTCCCCTCCGCGTACGAGACGCCGGGCAGCAACCTGCCGGCACTGCCGTCCGCGCTCCCCGCGCTGCCGGCAGCACCCTCCCCCCATGTCCCGTCCTACGGCTACCCGCAGGCTCCCCAGCCTGCGCCGCTGCAGCAGGCCCCGACCGCGTACATTCCGCAGCAGGCCGTCGGCCCGCGTGGTTACCCGGGCCCGCAGCAGATGCAGCAGCCGCGCCCCATGGCCGCGGGCACGGGCTACGAGGCGATGCGCCCCGCGGCGCCGCGTCCGGTCCCGACTCCGTACCAGGACCCGTACAACAACGGTCAGCAGTACCGCGGCTACTGATCCGCGTCACGGCATGAGGCCTTCGATCTGCGATGGCCTCATGCCGAACCCAGCGCTGCACTCGATTCACGTCCACCCGGTCAAGGCACTGCGGGGCCAGGCACCCCGCGAGGCCGTGGTGGAGCCATGGGGGCTGGCCGGGGACCGGCGCTGGGCACTGATCGACGACGCCGGCAAGGTGGTCACGCAACGCGAGTACCCGCGACTGGCACTGGCCGCCGCCGAGCTCCTGCCCGGCGGCGGCGTCCGTGTGTCCGCCTCCGGCTTGGAGCCGCTGACCGTGACCGTGCCCGAACCGGCGGCCACCACGATCGCGAGATGGTCGGGCGAGAAGATCGAGACGGTGCCCGCGGGCGCCGAGGCACGTGCGTGGTTCAGCGCCTACCTCGGTGAGGACGTGACCCTCGTCCACCTCGACGACCCCGCCGTCCGCCGGCCCATCGACGACCCGCCGTACGGCCGCCCCGGCGAGCGGGTCAGCCTGGCCGACGGCTACCCCCTGCTGCTCACCACAGCCGCGTCCCTGGATGCCCTGAACTCCCTGATCGAGCAGGGCGATCACCCGGGCGAGGGCCCGCTGCCCATGAACCGCTTCCGGCCGAATCTCGTCATCGCCGGAACGGAACCCTGGGCCGAGGACGACTGGAAGCGGATCGCCGTCGGAGAGGTGACCTTCCGGGTCGCCAAGATGTGCGGGCGCTGCGTCGTGACCACCACGGACCAGCAAACCGCCGAGCGCGGCAAGGAGCCGCTGCGCACCCTGGGCCGCCATCGCCGCTTCGGCGGCAAGCTGATCTTCGGCCAGAACCTGGTGCCGGAGACGACCGGCAGCGTCCGCATCGGCGATCCGGTCACGATCCTCGAATAGGGCGAGGCGAGAGATCGGTGGTCCCCCGGCCGGCCGCACCGCCGGCCGGCGAAGTTCCGCGATTCACCGCTCGGGCGGGAACCCGGCCGACTGACACGGTCGTTGAGTCGGTGTGAGAAGTCCGTGAGAGACGTGTGAGGCAGGGGAGAGGTGATTTGGCTCTCTCTTACCCGGCCTCGGAGGCGGACGGCCGGCTGCGGGGGTTATCACGGAGGCGTGAGGGGGTGGCCACTGTGCGAGCGATCAGCGGCCTGTGGCGCTGGCGGCGCAATCCACTGCGCCGTGGCACCGATCTGGCCGAGGCCTGGCTGGCGTTGACCGTCCTCTTCCTGATACTCGTCACGGCTCCCCTCGTCGGGGCCGTGACCGGATCCGTCGCCCAGGGCTCCCTGCAGCGGGCCGTCCGCGAGCAGCAGCGCTCCAGACACCTGGTGGCGGCCACTGTGGTCAGGAAGCTCGGCCCCGCCCCCATCGACGCGGACCCGGAGTCCACGGCGTCGCGGGACACACACAGCCGCGTCCTCGCCGACTGGACCGCACCGGACGGCACCGCACAGCACGGCGCGGTCATCGCCGACCTCAAGTCCCCGCACCGGGGCGACCACTTCCCCCTCTGGACCGACGGCCACGGGCGGATAACGGGCCGTCCGCTGGACAGGGCCAGCGCGACGACGCACGCCGTGCTGGCGGGCATCGGCGCGGCCGCGATGACCGCGGGTCTCATCGAGGGGTGCCGCCGGCTGATCGTCTGGCGCATGGTCCTTCGCCGTTACGCGCGCTGGGACCAGGCATGGGACAGGGCGGGCCCGGACTGGGGCCGCACCGGAACGGGCAGTTGAGCTCCGCCTCCGGTCAACCGGCCGCGTCCGCGCACGCTACGGTGGACCGGCCGGACCGGTCCGCTGTCCGGCATCTTCGCGAGACCCGCGTGAGTACGAGGTGGGGGCACAGCATCGCCATGGCACAGGGCACGGTCCAGGTGACGCACACCGGCACATCGCGGTGGCGGCGCCGCACAGGTGAGTACGCATCGCTCGCCGCCGCCCTGGAGGCCGCGGGCGACGGAGATGTGCTCACCATCGCCCCCGGCACCTACCGGGAGAACCTCGTCGTCCAGCGGGCGGTGACCCTGCGCGGCCCTGAAGGCTCCCCCGGCTCCGTGCGCATCGCCCCGGTGGACGGAGTGCCGCTGACCGTGCGGGCCTCCGCCGTGGTCCAGGACCTGCACGTCGAGGGTCAGGACGCGGCAGCGCCCGCGCTGCTGGTCGAGGAGGGCACGCCCGAACTGACGGACCTGCGGATCATGACCCGGTCGGCGGCCGGGATCGAGGTCCGCGGCGGCGCGCGTCCCACGGTGCGGCGGTGCACGGTCGACAACCCCGCCGGCATCGGCATCGCCGTCGTGGACGGCGGTGGCGGTGTGTTCGAGGAGTGCGAGGTCGTGGCGGCCGCGCAGTCCGGCGTCGCGGTCCGCGGCGGCGGACGCCCGCGGCTGGAGCGCTGCCGGGTCCATCACACCTCGGGCGCGGGCCTTTCGGCGACCGGGGAGAACTCCTCGCTGGAGGCCGTCGGTTGTGAGGTGTACGAGATCCGGGGCTCCGGTGTGCAGGTGACCACGCGGGCCACGGCGCATCTGACCGACTGCGATGTGCACCGCACGACGGCGGACGGCGTCACGCTCGACACGGACGCGGTACTGACGCTCGCCGACAGCCGCATCCATGACATCCCGGAGAACGCGGTCGACCTTCGGTCCCGCTCGGTCCTCACGCTGACCCGCACGACGGTGCGCGAGTTCGGGCGCAACGGCCTGTCCGTGTGGGACCCGGGCACCCGGGTGGACGCCAACCAGTGCGAGATCTTCGACAGCACCGGCGACTATCCGGCGGTGTGGATCAGCGACGGCGCGACCGCGGTCCTGGAGTCGTGCCGGGTGCACGACGTGCCGGACGCCCTGTTCGTCCTCGACCGGGGCTCCCGCGCGGACGTCGTGGACAGCGACCTCACGCAGGTGCGCAACACGGCGGTGTCGGTGAGCGACGGCGCCACCGCGCAGCTGGACGACTGCCGGATCCGGGACGCGGCGACGGGCGCCTGGTTCCGGGACCACGGCAGTGGCGGAACGCTGTCCGGCTGCACCATCGACGGCACCCAGACCGGTGTCATCGTCACCAAGGGCGCCGATCCCACCATCGAGCGGTGCTCGGTGACCTCCCCGGCGGAGGCGGGTTTCTACGTCTCGGCGAGCGGCCGGGGCAGCTTCCTGAACTGCCGCGTCACCGGCAGCGGCGGCTACGGCTTCCATGTGATCGACGGCTGCCGGGCCACCCTGAGGAAGTGCCGCACGGAGCGATGCGCACGCAAGGGCTACGAGTTCACGGACGGCGCCCCGGGAGCGTCCGACGGCGGCGCGATCGTCGAGGACTGCACCAGCGACGAGAGCGCCGGCGTGCGTCCGACGGCCGCACTGGAGACCGCCGTGCAGACGGCGGACCGGTCCCCGGGGCTGCTGGGCTCCATCCCCGGCCAGCGCACGACCGAACAGGAGCCGCTGCTTGCGCCCCTCCCCGAACCGGACAAGCCGACGCGCACCTCGAAGGCCGTGCTCGGCGAACTCGACGCGCTGGTCGGCCTGGAGAGCGTCAAGCGCGAGGTACGCGCCCTGATCGACATGATCGAGGTGGGGCGCCGGCGGCAGGAGGCCGGGCTCAAGGCGGCGTCGGTGCGGCGGCATCTGGTGTTCACGGGCTCCCCCGGCACCGGCAAGACGACGGTCGCCCGGCTGTACGGGGAGATCCTGGCCTCGCTCGGTGTCCTGGAGAAGGGTCATCTCGTGGAGGTGTCCCGGGTCGACCTGGTCGGCGAGCACATCGGCTCCACGGCCATCCGCACCCAGGAGGCCTTCGACCGGGCCCGTGGCGGGGTGCTGTTCATCGACGAGGCGTACGCGCTGTCGCCGGAGGACTCCGGGCGCGACTTCGGCCGCGAGGCGATCGACACACTCGTGAAGCTGATGGAGGACCACCGCGAGGCGGTCGTGGTGATCGTGGCGGGTTACACCACCGAGATGGAGCGCTTCCTGTCCGTCAACCCCGGTGTTGCGTCCCGTTTCTCACGGACCATCACCTTCGGTGACTACGGCCCCGAGGAGCTGCTGCGGATCGTGGAGCAGCAGGCCGAGGAGCACGAGTACCGGCTGGGGCCCGGGACCGGTGAGGCGCTGCTGAAGTACTTCACGGCGATCCCCAAGGGACCGGCGTTCGGCAACGGCCGCACCGCGCGCCAGACCTTCGAGGCGATGGTGGAACGGCACGCCGGCCGGGTCGCCCAGCTGGTGGAGGCGAACACCGACGATCTGACCCTGCTCTACCCGGAGGACCTGCCGGAGCTTTCCTGATCCGGGCTCCCGGTGCTCCCGGGCTGCGCGCCCGGCCCTGGAGGCGCTGGGGCCGGCCTCGGTCCCGGGATGCCCGGCCTCAGCCGTTCCAGCAGGTGCTCGCGCTCCTCGGCGAACGCGGGGTCCGTCGGGTAGCCCCCGTGTCCGAGGATCGGCGCGGGCAGCGGGTGCCGTTCGGTGCGGCCGTAGGCGCGCGGGTCCTTCAGCGGTGCCCGGTCCACTTGCGGGCCGCACTCGCCGGGCAGCCTGATCGGACCGCCGATGGGGTCGGTGAGCCGGTACAGATTGCGCCAGCAGGCGACCTCGCGGTGCAGTGAAGTCAGCGCTGCCGGGCCGAAATACGCCGGGAACCAGCGCCCGTACAGCCGCTCCAGGGGCGAGCCGTAGGTCAGAAGGGCCACGTGCCTGCGCACGGAGGGCTTGAGCTGCCAGGCGGCGGCCGCCGCCAGCACGCTGCCCTGCGAGTGGCCGCAGAGGACCAGGCGTCCGCCGGTGGTACTCGTCCAGGTGGCCATGCGCCAGGTCAGGTCGGGTACCGCGCGCTCGGCGTAGCAGGGCGGGGCGAAGGGGTGGGCGGCGCGCGGCCAGAAGGTGCCCACGTCCCACAGGATGCCGATGGTGCGCCGCGCCGAGGCGTCCTTGTACGCCCGGCGCCCCCAGGTGACGAACAGGAGGAAGCCGACGCCGATCAGCCAGGAGCCGAGCGTCTGGGCGGTCTCGGCGGCGCCGCTGACGAAGGGCGGGGTGCCCTCTGCGGCCCGGTCCGGGGTGGCTCCGGTGGCCAGGGCCCCCACGAGGGCGGCGGCGCCGAGGAGAAGAGTCGTGGCGCACGTGAAGGCGACGAGAAGCGGGGCCCGGTCGGTGAGCCCGGCCATGGCACGCGTGCCGGCGATCTGCGCGGTGCGGGCGTCGTCCTCGGGCTGGCCCGGGTAGTCGAGTTCGACCGCGAGTTTCTCGGCACGTCGCAGCACCGCGGTGCGCCGCGCCAGCCAGGCGCCGACGCCGAGCAGCACGAGCAGCAGCGGAGGGATGGTGGACGCCTGCCAGGTGAGCAGTACGGGCGGGCCCGCGATGCTGTGCACGGTGCCGTCCAGCCAGTCGGCCACCCGCTGGGCCACGCCGCCGGACATCACTCCGCCGAGCGCACAGGCCAGCAGCGCGACGGCAGGTCCGGCCAGTCCGCGCATGGCGGTGCGGGCGTCGGGGCGGGCCCGGTAGAGGACTTGGGCCACCACGCCGAGCACCAGGACGAGCAGTCCCTGGATCAGGGCGAGCGTGCCGAAGGTGGCGTCACCCGGCAGCAGTCCCGTCGACCTCCAGTCCGGGCGCGACCAGCCGGCGTACACCGCGGTCGCCACAAGCAGAGCGAGCGCGCCGGCCGGCAGCAGCCGCACCACTGTCCCGTCGAGATCCGTGTCGAGCCGTTCCTCGGTGCGGCCCCGGCGGCACACGACCCACACCACGACCACCGTGCCGACGAGGAGGCCCGCACCCTGGAGCCAGCCGACGACCTGGAGTCCGGCGGAACCATGGTGGCGGTCGTACCGCACGGCGCAGGTGCCGAGGGCGGCGGCGACGGTCAGGAGGCCCGCGGCGGTGTGCGCGGCGCGCAGCCGGGCCACCAGGCGGCGTCCGTACCAGAACCCGGGGCGGCCGAGTGCGATGCGGTGCTGCTCCTCATCCGGCTCCGTCTCGTCGGCGATGGGCTGCTGCGACTCGTACGCGCTCCAGGTCCGGCGCGACAGATACCAGAGCAGGCCGGTCAGTGCCGCGGGCACCAGCGCCGCCAGCACCAGGCGCCGCCCCGGCTGGCTCCACCAGCCATGGTCGGACAGGGCGGGCGAGAGGAAGCCGAGCCACGAGTGCCGCGCGGCACACGCGCGGGTGCCCGCGCACTGCCAGGCAGTCAGATCGAGGGCGACCTCGCAGGCGGCGGCGACCAGCAGCACGGTCAGGGTGAGCCCGATGAGGCGCACGATCAGGCCGTACAGGCGCACGGTCCGTTGCCGGCCCGCCGTCGTGGGGTGCATCCAGTGCGCGAGGTTGGCCACCATGAAAGGCAGCAGCAACAGCCACAAGGCGCGGGCGGCGTTGCCGGAAGTGAGGTTGCACCACACGTACGCCTCGGGCACCGGCTGGTCCCCGCGCTCCCCTGGGTTGCGTTCGGCGTCGGCGTCGGCGGTGCGCCGGTAGACGGCGGCCGTCTCGTCGCCGGTGATCCGGACCGTCCGCGGATCGCCCAGCATCTCCTCGGGTGTGGTGCCACCGACCCCGTGAACCAGGAGTTCCAGGGCCGCTTCGGGCCGCGCGGTCCGCCGGCCGGTGTCGCCGCGCTCCCCCTCGTGTTCCCGTGCACGCTCCACTGTTCTGCACTTCCCCCGCGCCGCCTACCGTGTGTCATGTGCAGGCAGATGATCTCCTCTGTCACGGGTGCGCACACCCGTTGTCACGGAATCTCCCCGATACGGGTGACTCCTGCGGACAGCGGATGGTGATTCCTGCGGTACGGGGGGTGGCGCCACCGGCGGCGACCCATGCGAGGATGGGGCGTCCCCGGCACCCATGGCGGGAGCATGGCCTTGTCGGAGCCGGTGTGGACGCCAAGCCGCAGCAGATCGGGCGAAAGGGAGCGAAGCGGACGTGAGTGAGAATCAGAACCTCCTCGCGGAACAGCGCCGCGCCCTGATCGTGGACGAGGTACGACGGCGCGGCGGGGTTCGTGTGAACGAGCTGACCCGCAAGCTCGGCGTCTCCGACATGACGGTCCGGCGCGACCTCGACGCGCTCGCCCGCCAGGGCGTACTGGAGAAGGTGCACGGCGGTGCGGTGCCGGTGGTGGAGGCGAGCACCCACGAGCCGGGGTTCGAGGCCAAGTCGGGTCTGGAGCTGACGGCCAAGGAGGACATCGCACGGACCGCGGCCGAGCTGGTCGCACCGGGCTCGGCGATCGCTCTGTCCGGCGGTACGACGACATACGCGCTCGCCCATCATCTTCTCGATGTGCCGGATCTGACCGTCGTCACCAACTCGGTGCGCGTGGCCGACGTCTTCCACTCGGCGCAGCGCACGTCCGGCCGGCGGCAGGGCGGCGCCACCGTCGTGCTGACCGGCGGTGTGCGGACTCCCTCCGACTCGCTTGTGGGGCCCGTGGCCGATCAGGCGATCGCCTCGCTCCACTTCGACCTGCTCTTCCTCGGCGTCCACGGCATATCCGTGGTGGCGGGCCTGTCGACGCCGAACCTGGCGGAGGCGGAGACCAACCGGCGGCTCGTGCAGTCCGCACGCCGGGTCGTGGTGGTCGCCGACCACACCAAGTGGGGGACGGTGGGGCTGAGTTCGTTCGCCGCGCTGGAGCAGGTGGACACGCTGGTGACCGACGGGGGGATGCCCGCCGAGGCACGCAGGGAGATCGCGGAGCACCTCAGGCGGCTGGTGGTGGCCGGGGAAACCGAAGAGGATACAGACATCTGACGGCTCAGCGGCTATGGTGACGCCGGCCCGGCACCCCCGCTTCCGTTCGGGAACTGCGCTTCCCTCGAGGAGGTTGCGTCGATGGCACGTCAGCTGCGCCCGGTGGGGCTCGACTTCCTGCGGACCGCTCCCGTGCGGCTGGTGTTCGCGCGGGAGATCACGGCACCTCCCAAGGCGGTCTTCGGGGCCCTCGCCGACGACGTCCCGGGCTGGAGCGACTGGTTCTCCGCCGTGACCCTCGCCCGGCCCCTCGACGAAGGCGCCCGGCGTGATGTGCGTCTGACGGGCGGCGCCCGCTTCCTGGAGACGGTCGTGGCGGCCGAGCCGGACGAGGTGTACGCGTACCGGGTCGACGAGACGGGCGTGCCCGAGATCCGTGCGCTCCTCGAGGAGTGGCGGCTCACGCCCGCCGGCCCGGGCACCCGGGTTCAGTGGACCTTCGCGGCCGACGGGCCCGCGGTCCTCCGGTTCGCGCTGAAGGGCGCCCGCGCGGGTCTGGGACACGCGTTCCGCGGCGCGGTCACGGCACTGGACCGAAGGCTGACGAGGATGGGCCCAGGATCAGCCCGGCCACACCCCGGTCGCCAGCAGTGACTCGATGACCGCCGTGTACGGAGCGATGTCCAGCCCCTCCTCGGCGAGCCACGCGTCCGAGTAGTACTTGTCCAGATAGCGGTCGCCGGGATCGCACAGCAGGGTCACCACGCTGCCCGTGCGCCCCTCGGCCACCATCTCGGCGACGATCTTCAGCGCGCTCCCCAGGCCCGTGCCGGTCGAGCCGCCCGCCTTGCGGCCGATGGCTCCCTCCAGGGCCCGTACGGCGGCGACGGCGCCCGCGTCCGGGACCTTCATCATCCGGTCGATGACGCCGGGCACGAAGCTCGGCTCCATCCGGGGCCGCCCGATGCCCTCTATGCGCGAGCCGCAGTCACAGGTGACGTCCGGATCGCCGGTCGTCCACCCCTCGAAGAAACACGAGTTCTCCGGGTCGGCCACGCAGACGCGGGTGTCGTACTGCATGTAGTGCACATACCGCGCGATGGTCGCCGAGGTGCCTCCGGTGCCCGCCGTGGCGACGATCCACGTCGGCACCGGGAACCGCTCCAACTCCATCTGGCGGAAGATGGATTCGGCGATGTTGTTGTTGCCGCGCCAGTCCGTGGCCCGTTCCGCGTAGGTGAACTGGTCCATGTAGTGGCCGCCGGTCTCCGCCGCGAGGGCGACCGAGGCCTCGTACATCTTGCGCGAGTCGTCCACGAAGTGGCACCGCCCGCCGTGGAACTCGATGAGCCGGCACTTCTCCGCGCTCGTCGTGCGCGGCATGACCGCGATGAAGGGCACACCGATGAGCTTGGCGAAATAGGCTTCGGAGACGGCGGTCGAACCGCTGGACGCCTCGATCACCGGGCGGCCGGGGCGGATCCACCCGTTGCACAGGCCGTACAGGAACAGGGACCGGGCGAGGCGGTGCTTGAGGCTGCCGGTGGGGTGGGTCGACTCGTCCTTCAGATACAGGTCGATGCCCCACTGCTCGGGCAGCGGGAAGCGCAGCAAGTGGGTGTCCGCCGAGCGGTTGGCGTCGGCCTGGACCTTGCGGACAGCCTCTTTGAGCCAAGCGCGGTACTCGGCATCGGTGCGGTCGACGTCGTACGTCCCGCTGGGGCGGGTGATCTGCGGAGTGCTCACCGCGGGGCTCCTTACCGGGGTGCTCCGACGCCTCGTTCACACGGTCGGACGCCTCGATGATAGACATCTTCGGCACGCTTCTCACCTGCATAAACACCCCTTTGAGCTGCTCAAAGGCTCCCTGGGGAGGACGACGCAAAACGGTGGGGGCGCATCCGCGCGAGTGCGCCGGATACCCTGCGCGACCCCACCATGCACACTGGTGCGAGGCCCCGGGGGCAGGCAGACTGCACCGCGGGGACGCCGATCGCCGCGGTCGGGCACCGCGCGGACGCCGACCCCTGAGGCGCGGCAACCTGGATGACACAGCCACTGGATCACGACCGAACTCGATCAGGGCCACACCGGATCGCGACCACGGGCGATCCGGACCGGGCACAGCCGAACGCAGCGAAGGGGCGGGACATCATGGCGGAGCCGGAGTTCACGGCCATGGGCGTGCGCATCGGAAAGGGGCTACGGTCACTCACCCGGGCCGGACAGGTCCGGATCAGCGACGGCAGACTGCGGCTGCTCACCAGCTACGGCAGCGAGATCGACAGCGCGCCGGTGCAGGCGGTACGGGCCTCCAGGCCCTGGTTCGCGCCGCATGACCGGGCGTCGGCCGATGTCAACGGCACCCGTTATTCACTGATCCTCGGCGACCACGACCCCGCGCCCGGGCAGCCGGGGCCCCCGTCGGCACGCCGGTTCGTCGACGCGGTCCGCAGGGCGGCAGGTCGCGACGGCTGAACGCGGCGCGAGTTGCAGGAAGGCACCCCCTGAGTCACGCTGGTCTCACATCACTCTGGGTTTACCGGCGATCACGCTGAAGAACCAGCCCGCCGGTCACGACGCGGGCGGCCCCCGTACGAAGCCGTACCGCACCAGGCGGCCGGAGCACTCAGCCGCACAGCAGGCGGCGGTACGACCGGCCCTCCTGCTGGATCCGATCTCCGTCTTCTTCCGGACCTCAATTCGGGGAGTCGCAGCCGTGATCAGCCAGCCAAGCAGGCACTGCACGGTGGAGCTCCAAGCCCTGCCGTGGCGGATCGGCCAGGTCCGCAGAATCGTATCGGCGCAGTTGCGCTACTGGCATCTGGATCCCTTGATAGACCGGGCCGCACTGGGTGTGACGGAGTTGTTGACCAACGTCCACCTCCATGCCCAGCCCGACAAGACCTGCACCGTGGAGATGGAGCTCCTGCTCGACCGCCTCACCGTCTCGGTGCACGACCACGATCCGCGCCTGCCGGAGCTGTGCGACGCGGGTGTCTCCGCCACCAGCGGACGGGGTCTCGCGATGGTCGCGGCGGTGTCCGACAGCTGGGGAGCGCGCCCGGACGGCGACGTGGGCAAGGTCGTGTGGTTCACGCTTCCCGCGCCGTCCTCGGCACCGCCTCGGCCGGTGCACGGCCTGGCCCCGTACGAGAAGGCGCTCGACGCGTCGGCCCACACGCTCGCGGTCGACGAGCACGGCACACCACACACTCCCGCCCGGTCCGCCGTTGCAGGCTGACCGGGCGGTGAGCCCTCCTTCGGTGCGTTTCCGACGCGGGCCTCGCGCGGATCATTCCGTGGCGATGGCGCGCAGGACGTCCAGGCGGGCGGCCCGCCGGGCGGGGCGCAGCCCGGCGAGCGCACCGGCCGCGAGGCCCACCAGCGCCACCACGAGGAGTTGTGCGGGCGGCAGAGCGAAGGCGAACGCGGTGGCGGAGGCTCCGTCGGACGACTTCACCAGCACCCAGCCGAGGAAGGCGCCCAGGACAAGGCCGCCCGCCGTGCCGAAGGCGGCCACGAGGATCGACTCCCAGCGGACCATGGCCCGCAGTTGGGACCGGGTCTGGCCGACCGCCCTGAGGAGGCCGAGCTCACGGATGCGCTCGTGGACCGCCAGGGTCAGGGTGTTGGCGATGCCGAGCAGGGCGATGAGCACGGCCAGCGCGAGGAGTGCGTAGACCAGGGTGAGCATCATGTCGATGCCACCGGCCGACGACTGCGCGAACTCGTCCCGGGTCTGCACGGAGGGATTGCCGTACCGGGCGGCGACCTTCTGCACCGCGGCCTTCCCCTCGGCCGTGGCGACACCGGGCTTGAAGGACACGGCGACGAGCGTGTCGGAGTCCTGGGTGCGGTGCGGAGCCCAGGCGGCGCGGGTGATCACGTAGTCGCCGGCGAGTTCGGAGCGGCCGTAGACCGCGCGGACCGTGAACGGGCGCGTGGTGCCGTCGGTGAAGGTGAGCCGCGCCGTGGTGCCCAGTGCCAGGTGCTGCTTGTCGGCCTCCTGCTCACTGATCGCGATGCCGTCGCCGCCGAGATGGTCGAGAGAGCCGTGTACGGGTGCGAGATCGAAGACCCTGCCGAGGGCGACGGGGTCGGTGACGGTCAGCGCCCGTCCGCTGCCGTCCACCTTCGCCACTCCGCGGCCGAGGCCCACGGCGTCCTCGACGCCGGGCTGGCGGGCGATCGCGGAGGCCAGCCCCGGGCTCAGCCCGCTGCCGCCCGCGCCGAACGACGGGGTGCTGACGGCGACATCTCCGGCGAAGGACCGGGACACGGTCTGGTCCATGGTGGCCTTCAGGGACGCGCCGAACACGGTGAACAGGGAGACGACGGCGACGCCGATCATCAGCGCACTCGCGGTGGCCGCGGTCCGCCGCGGGCTGCGCAGGGCGTTGCGGCGGGCCAGGCCGCCGGTGACGCCGCGCAGCCGGTCGAGCGGGGCGCCGAGGACCTGCACGGCCGCACGGGAGGCGACCGGTCCGAGGACCACGAAGGCGGCCAGGGCGAGCACGGCGCCCAGTCCCGCCAGCCACAGCGAGGAGTTCACCAGTACCCCGGTCAGGGTGCTCATGACGGCCACCGCCATGAGTGCGCCGCCCACGATCGCACGGGTACGCGAGGCGCCGGAACGGTCGACGGCGCTTTCGCGCAGCGCGGCCAGCGGCGCGGTGCGCCCGGCCCGTACGGCGGGCAGCAGGGCGGAGCCGAGGCACACCACGGCACCGACCATCAGCGGCAGCACCAAGGACGGGCCACTGATCACCAGATCGCCGTCGGGGAAGGGGAATCCGATGGCCGGGAAGAGGGCCTGGAGCCCCGCCGCGATGCCGAGGCCGCCCGCCAGCCCCGCGGCCGACGCGACGACGGCGACGGCGCTCGCCTCGAGCAGAGTGGCGACGGTGACCTGGCGGCGCGCGGCGCCGAGGGCCCGCAGGAGGGCGTTCTCCCGGGTGCGCTGGGCGACGACGATCGCGAACGTGTTGTGGATGGAGAAGGTCGCCATGAGCAGTGCGACGCCGGAGAACACCAGGAGGAAGGTGGTGAAGAGGGTCAGGAACTGACTGGAGATCATGTCCGTGTTCTCCTGGGCCGACTCCTGGCCGGTGATGGCCTCGACTCCCTTGGGCAGCGCACGTGTCAGTCGGGCCACGAGCTCCGTCTGACTGACCCCGGGACGGGCACGCACCTGGATGCTCGCGGCCTGACCGGGCCTCGCGGTGAGGTACTTCTCGGCGTCTGCCTCGGTCATTCCGGTGAAGGTCACCTGCGCCATGCCGTCCTGGCCGCCGAAGGTCGCGAGGCCG
This sequence comes from Streptomyces sp. CA-106110, assembly GCF_050936285.1. Lineage (NCBI taxonomy): Bacteria > Bacillati > Actinomycetota > Actinomycetes > Kitasatosporales > Streptomycetaceae > Streptomyces > Streptomyces sp. CA-106110. Next base: position 1,847,542 of record NZ_JBNJNB010000001.1, read on the forward strand.
ACGATCCTGACCTGCACGGGATCGGGCGTCCGCAGGGTCGTGGTGTCGCCGATCCGCAGGTGCCCCTTCTTGGCCGCCCCTCGGTTGACGATGACTTCGCCGCTCTTCGCCGGGGCCCTGCCCTCGGCGAGTCGATAGGGGTTGAGCTGCGCGTCCGTGATCCAGTTGCCCGCGAGGGTGGGCGGGCCCTGGCCGCCGATGGGCTTGCCGTCGGCGCCGACGAGCTGGCCCCGGCCCTGGATGCCCGCTGCCGCCGCGGCCACGCCGGGAGCCTTCTCGACGGTGCGGACCAGCGAGGTGTCGACGGGCTGTCGTACGCCCTGGCTCTCACCGGGCGTGGTGATGGTGTCGGCGCTGCGCACGACGGCGTCGGTCCCCGCGGTGGCGTCGCCGAACATCGTGCTGAAGCTCGCGCGCAGCGTGTCGCCCATCACCAGCGTGCCCGCGAGGAAGGCGACGCCGAGGAACACCGCGGCGAACGTACCGGCGAAGCGCCTCTTGTGGGCACGCAGCGAGGAGGCGCCGAGGCGCACGGACGGGTTCACGACCTCACCTCGAAGGCCTTCATACGGTCGAGGACCTTCTCGGGAGTCGGTGACTCCATGCGGTCCACCAGGCACCCGTCGGCGAGGAAGACGACCTCGTCGGCATGGGAGGCGGCGACCGGGTCGTGGGTGACCATGACCACGGTGCGGTCCATCCCGCGCACCGCCCTGCCGAGCAGGCCCAGCACCTCCTCGCCGGAACGGGAGTCGAGGTTGCCGGTGGGTTCGTCGGCGAAGACGACATCGGGCCGGCCGGCGAACGCACGGGCCACGGCGACGCGTTGCTGCTGGCCTCCGGAGAGCTCGGCGGGCCGGTGGTGCAGCCGGTCCCGCAGTCCCACGACGTCGATGAGGGCGTCGATCCACTCCTGGTCGCCCCGGCGGCCGGCCAGGTCGACGGGCAGGGTGATGTTCTCCGCGACGGTCAGTGTCGGCACCAGGTTGAAGGCCTGGAAGACGAAGCCGATGCGGTCGCGGCGCAGAAGGGTGAGGCGGCGGTCGTCGAGCCGGCTCAGATCGGTGTCGCCGATGAAGGCGGAGCCCGAGGTGAGCGTGTCGAGGCCGGCCGCGCAGTGCATCAGGGTGGACTTGCCGGAGCCGGAAGGTCCCATGATCGCGGTGAAGCGGCCGGCCGGGAAGCCGATGCTGACCCCGTCCAGTGCCCGCACGGCGGTGTCGCCGGCGCCGTACACCTTGACGGCGTCGACGACCCGGGCGGCCGTACGGGGGGCCGTGGTCGCAGAGGCGGCGCGCTGGGGGTCCCCCGAGGCATGGTGCCCGGGGAAAGCCTCGTCCGGAGTGGCGGTGGGCGTCGGGCGGGAGGTCATGCGGCACCGCCCTTGCCCGTGCGGCCGAACTGCTCGTCCAGGACGGAGAGCCGGCGCCAGTACTCGTCCTCGTCGATCTCCCCGGAGGCGAAACGGCGACCGAGCACGGCGATCGGCGAGTCGCCCGCCGTACGACCCTCCAGGCCGCGCCAGGGTGCGCCGCGGCGGTGCCAGGCGGTGCGGCGCAGGACGGTCACGACGCCGAGCACGACGGCCGCCCAGATCAGCGGGAAGAACAGGATCCAGGGGCCGGGGCCGGGGCCGCCGTCCCAGTGGGCCAGGGTCTGCATCTCGGGTCATCTCCTCGGTGGGTTCTGCGGTGATGACTCGAGACTCGGGCAGAAAGGGGGTCCGGGTCGTCGTACGGCCAGCGGCAGTGCGCATACCGCCCGGGGAGTACCCGAGCGCTCGGTCCCTGCTCCCCCTCCCGGCCTCGGCGTGGACAGCAACGGGCCGTCCTCACCGAGCACTTCGCAGGGAGCGGCGGGCAGAGCCACCGGCCGCCGTACGAGGTCGGCAGGCCCCGCCTTCTGTTTCCGTGCCCGAGAGCCGCCTCCTGGCCTCCTTCCTCGACCGGTGGCGCAGGGTCATGCCCTGTCTCCCGGGGAAGTACACGGCCGCCGGGATCGCCCGCGGGACGGCGGGGATCATCACACCGGCGACTGTGCGGACGGCCACTCGCGGTGATGCTCGCCCCTGACGTCGGCGGCCGCGGTCAGACCAGCGCCGCCAGCGGATCGTCCAGTACCGGCTGCCAGGCCAGCTCCGCCGCGCCCACCAGGCTGTTGTGGTCCAGCGTGCAGGGGAGGATGGGGACTCCACCGCTGCTGCGGCCCCACAGACTGCGGTCGGCGACCACCGCGCGGAGCCGCTCGGGGTCGGCCTCCACGAGCGTGCGGTGAAGCCCGCCGAGGATGATGCGGTCCGGGTTGAGGATGTTGACCAGTCCGGCAAGACCGAGGCCCAACCGGTCGATCAGTACCTCGACGGCGGTACGCACGGCCGGGTCGGCAGGGTAGCCGGTGCGGATGAGGTCGTCGGCCTGCTGGAGCTGCGAGACCTCCGGGCCGGCGTCGCGGCCGGCCTCCTGCAGGAACGCCAGCGGATCCGCTTCCACGTCGAGGCAGCCGCGGCTGCCGCAGTGGCAGGGCCGTCCCTCGGGGTTGACGGTGAGGTGTCCCACCTCGAGCGCGAGCCCCGAACTGCCGGTGTGCAGCCGACCGTCGAGCACCAGCGCACCGCCGACGCCCCGGTGCCCGGTGGCCACGCAGAGCAGATCCCGGGAACCGCGGCCCGCGCCGTGCCGGTGCTCGGCGAGCGCGGCGAGATTGACGTCGTTCGCGGCGAAGGCGGATCCGGTGATGCCCGCGGCGCGCACGCACTCGGCGAAGATCTTCCGCACCGGAGCACCCACCGGCCAGGCCAGGTGGAGGGGGTTGAGCGCGAGTCCCTCGGGTTCCGCGACCGCGGACGGCACGGCGAGCCCTGCGCCCACACAGCGTCGTCCCGTCTCGTGCAGCAGACCGGCGCCCGCCTCGACCACCGAGCGCAGCACCTTCGCCGGATCGGCGTCCACGGTCTCGCAGCCGGGCGCGGTGGCGACGATCCGGCCGCCGAGCCCGACGAGCGCGGCCCGGAAGCCGTCCGCGTGCACCTGGGCGGCGAGCGCGACAGGGCCGTCCTCGGCGACCTCCAGCCGGTGCGAGGGCCGGCCCTGCGCACCCGCGGCGGCACCCGGGTGCGCGTCCACTCTGATCAGCCCCAGCGCCTCCAGCTCCGCGGCCACCGCTCCGGCGGTCGCCCGGGTGACACCCAGCTCGGAGGTGAGCACGGCACGCGTCGGCGCACGTCCGGTGTGCACCAGCTCCAGCGCGGGGCCGAGCGCCCCGCGCCCCCGGTCCAGCCGCGTCCGTGTGTTCCCTTCCCCTGACGTCCGGGGGGCCGCCTTGCCAGTCATGAAGGGGAGTCTCCCATGATCCGCTCGGGGCCGGTCCGCCAGCCGCCGACCCGCAGCGTGATGTTCAGCCGCCCCGTCAGCCCCAGCCAGGGTGGCGCCGTCCCCGGCTGCACCCGCGGCACCCCGTGGTAGGCGAGCCGTGCCGGGCCGCCGAAGACGAACAGGTCCCCACTGCGCAGCTCCACGTCCGTGTAAGGGCGCGTCCGGGTCTCGGTGTTGCCGAAGCGGAAGACACAGGTGTCGCCGAGGCTCAGCGAGACGACGGGAGCGTCGGACTTCTCGTCGCTGTCGCGGTGCATGCCCATGCGGGCTCCGGCGCCGTAGAAGTTGATCAGCGCGATGTCGTACGGCTCGGACGGCACCTCCCGCGGGCCGAGGGCGGCGGTCACCGCCTCACGGCCGAGGTCGGCCAGCCAGTCCGGCAGAGGCTTCACGGGGGCGCCGTCGCCGTCGACCGCCGTGCGGGCATAGCCGTACGGGTACCAGTGCCAGCCGAGGCAGACCTGCCGCGAGGTCATCGTGCCGCCGCCGGGGGTGCGCACGGTCCGCAGTCCCGCGGGCGGCCGGGCCCACTCCCTACAGGCCGCGAGGAGCCGGAGGCTGCGATCCGCGTCCAGCCAGTCGGGCACATGGACCGCGCCGGGCACGACCTCGCTCCGGCTTCGCGGGAATAGCTCGGCGTCCATGGCCCCATCATCACGCATCAAGCGCGGACGGAGACCGGGTCGACAGGGTCCCCCTACGGGGCCGAGCCGCGGCGAGCCGACGGCTCGTGCGGGGAGTCCGGCGGGCGGCGACCAGGACCACGGCGCGAGCCCGGCTGCCCCCACACATCGGCCGACGACCGGGACCCGCGACCTGCTCGGCTAGCCTGGACGCACGATGAACGACCGTTTGACCACGCCCTGGGGCGAGTACGCGCTGACCCGCTTCCCCGAGGATCCCCGCGACCGGCTGCGCGCCTGGGACGCATCGGACGCGTATCTGCTGCGGCACCTCGCGGCGAGCGGCACCCCGCTGGGCGGCACGGTCGTGGTCCTCGGAGACCGATGGGGAGCCCTCACCACGGCGCTCGCGACGCATCGCCCGACACAGATCACCGACTCGTTCCTGGCCCACGAGGCGACCCGGGAGAATCTGTCACGCAACGGCGTCGACGCCGACGCGGTACGGCTGCTCACCACGCGCGACACACCGCCCGCCCGGATCGACGTGCTCCTCGTCCGGGTGCCGAAGAGCCTCGCGCTCCTGGAGGACCAGTTGCACCGGCTGGCGCCCGCGCTGCACGAGAAGTCGGTGGTCGTCGGCGCCGGGATGGTCAAGGAGATTCACACCTCGACGCTGCAGCTGTTCGAGCGGATCATCGGCCCCACGCGCACCTCGCTGGCCGAGCAGAAGGCCCGACTCGTCTTCTGCACCCCCGACCCGGCACTCGGCCGGGGTGCCGACCCATGGCCGTACCGCTATGAACTCCCCGGGGACATCGGCCTGTTGTCCGGCCGCACCGTCACCAACCACGCGGGGGTCTTCTGCGCCGACCGCCTCGACATCGGAACCCGTTTCTTCCTGCGCCATCTGCCGCGCAGCCGGGGCGCCGAGCGGATCGTGGACCTGGGCTGCGGCAACGGGGTCGTGGGGTTGGCCGCCGCGCTGGCCAACCCGGAGGCCGAGCTGGTGTTCGTCGACGAGTCCTACCAGGCGGTGGCCTCGGCGGAGGAGACATACCGGGACAACGCCGGGGGGCCGGCGGAGTTCCGCGTCGGCGACGGCCTGGCCGGGGTACCGGCCGCGAGCGTCGACCTGGTCCTGAACAACCCGCCGTTCCACTCCCACCAGGCGACGACGGACACCACGGCCTGGCGCATGTTCACCGGAGCGCGGCGCGCCCTGCGCCCGGGCGGCGAGCTCTGGGTGATCGGCAACCGCCATCTGGGCTACCACGTGAAACTGCGCCGCCTCTTCGGCAACAGCGAACTGGTCGCGAGCGACGCGAAGTTCGTGGTCCTGAAGGCCGTCAAGAAGTAGCCGGTCCGTCGACCGGGCCACCCCGTACGGCACGCGACGGCGCGCTGGACGCGACGCGCCCCGCCGCCGGCCGGACGTGTCCGCCGTCCCCGGTATCGGCCCGTCCCCCGGTGTCGGCCCGTCCCCGGTGCTCCAGCCGCGACCATCTCCTCCCGGAGCCCGCCGATCTCGGCCCACTGCGATCCGTACCGATCAAGCCGGCCTCCATGGCCAGGACAGAGGATCAGCGTCACGACACCCGGCGACGGCCGCTCCGTACGCACCGAGGCGGGCCGTCCCACGAGCGCCTCGCTTCCCGTGCCCCCCCTCTTCCCCTGCGCCTAAGCTGTACGTGCGGTGCCCGCGCCGGGCGCTCACAGGAGGCTGAGCGGGCGCACAGGAGGCTGAAATGGCCGAGACGACGTTCGAACAGTACGTACCCGGGGGCTCCCGCTACCTGCCGATCGCGGACCACGGGCTGATCGGTGATCTGCGCACGGTGGCCCTGGTGGGGACCAACGGCACCATCGACTGGTACTGCTGCCCGGCCTTCGACCGCCCCAGTGTCTTCGGGGCGATCCTGGACGCCGATCGGGGCGGATGCTTCAAGCTGGCCGCGACCGTACCCGCACGGACCAAGCAGTTCTACTTCCCCGACACCAACGTCCTGATCACACGGTTCTTCACGGAGGACGGCGTCGGCGAGGTACAGGACTTCATGCCCGTCGGCGAGAACTGTGTCGAGTGCGAGCGGCACCGGCTGATCCGCCGGGTCCTGTGCGTGCGCGGCTCCCTGCCCTTCCGGGTCCGGGTGGCTCCGCGGTTCGACTACGGCAGGCAGCCGCACACCGTCCAGTTGCTCGGCGACGTGGCCGTCTTCGAGTCCGCCGATCTGTCGCTGGCGCTGACCTCCACCATCCCCCTCGAGGGCGACGACGTCGACGTATGGGCGGACTTCAAGCTGTCCGAGGGCGAGTCGGCGGTGTTCGCGCTCGACCAGGTCGCCGCTGACCTGGCACCCCGCATGTGTGCGCGCGCCGAGGCGGAGCGGCAGTTCGCCACCACGGTGGAGTACTGGCGGCGCTGGTTGTCCGCGTCCCGCTACCGCGGCCGGTGGCGGGAGATGGTACACCGCTCCGCCCTCACGCTGAAGCTCCTCACCTACGCCCCGACCGGCGCCATCGTGGCCGCGCCCACCACCAGCCTGCCGGAGACGCTCGGCGGCGAGCGCAACTGGGACTACCGGTACGTCTGGGTACGCGATGCGGCCTTCTGCGTCTACGCCCTGCTGCGCCTGGGCTTCCCGGGCGAGGCGGCGGCTTTCATGAATTTCGTGACCCGGCACATCATTCCGGGCGACGGCGGTCCCTCGGGCCCGCTGCAGATCATGTACGGCATCGACGGCCGCACCGACCTGCCCGAGTATGAACTGGACAACCTGGAGGGTCACCAGGGATCCGCGCCGGTACGGATCGGCAACGCCGCCGCCGACCAGCTCCAGCTGGACATCTACGGCGCGCTCATCGACTCGATCTATCTGTACGACAAGTGGGCGCAGCCCATCTCCAGCGACCAGTGGGACGACGTCTGCAAGCTGGTCGACTGGGTCTGCGCCCACTGGGAACAGCCCGACGAGGGCATCTGGGAGACCCGCGGCGGCCGCAAGAGGTTCCTCTACTCACGGCTGATGTGCTGGGTGGCGATCGAGCGCGCCATCCGGATCGCCACCCACCGGGGACTGCCGGCCGAGCTGCCGCGGTGGCGGCAGTGCCGTGACACGATCTACCGGCGGATCATGCAACGAGGCTGGTCCGAGGCACGCTCGGCCTTCGTCCAGCACGAGGACGACGACGTGCTCGACGCGGCGCTGCTCATGATGCCGCTGGCCAAGTTCATCGCGCCCACCGATCCCAAGTGGCTGTCCACGCTCGACGCCCTCACCCAGGACCTGGTGTCCGACTCGCTGGTCTACCGCTACGACCCGCAGGCGAGTCCGGACGGGCTGCGGGGCGACGAGGGCACGTTCTCCATCTGCTCGTTCTGGTACGTCGAGGCGCTGGTACGGGCCGGGCGCCTGGACGAGGCACGGCTGGCCTTCGAGAAGATGCTCACCTACGCCAACCACCTGGGCCTGTACGCCGAGGAGATCAGCCAGTCCGGCGAACAGCAGGGCAACTTCCCACAGGCGTTCACACATCTGTCGCTGATCAGCGCGGCGTTCAATCTGGACCGGGCGCTGGGCTGAGGGCACGCGTCGCGGCCGGCACCCGTGTCTCCCCGGCATGCACCGCGACCACTGACATGCGCCGCGACCACACGACCGGCGGGACGGGTCATCCGGGATCCGGGATTCCGGGTGCCCGCACCCGCGCTCTGTCAGCTCCCTTGCACCACTCGGTACAGCCACCTAACCTGAATTTGTGCCGCTACTAAACAAACTCACCCCGCACAGCGCCGTGCCGGGCAGTGACCTCACCCGTCTGCGCATCGCCCTCACCGCCTTCTTCGCCCTTGACGGCTTCATCTTCGCGGGCTGGGTCGTCCGCATTCCCGCGGTCAAGGAGCAGACGGGCGCCTCGGCGGGCGCCCTCGGGCTCGCACTGCTCGGGGTCTCCGCCGGCGCGGTGATCACCATGACGCTCACCGGACGGCTCTGCCGCCGTTTCGGCAGCCATCCGGTGACCGTGGTCTGCGCCGTCCTGCTGTCACTGAGCGTGTCCCTGCCCCCTCTGACGCACTCGGTGCTCACGCTGGGGCTCGTACTGCTGGTCTTCGGAGCGGCATACGGCGGCATCAATGTGGCCTTCAACAGCGCCGCCGTCGATCTGGTCGCGGCGCTCCGCCGGCCGATCATGCCGGGCTTCCACGCCGCGTTCAGCCTGGGCGGCATGGTGGGCGCCGGGCTCGGCGGCCTCGTCGCGGGATCCCTGTCCCCCACCGTGCACCTGTTCAGCCTCACCGTGATCGGTCTACTGGTGACCGCGGTCGCCGGGCGCACGCTCCTTCGGGAGGAGCCTGCGGTGCCGCCCGAGCGCGCCCGGCCCGAACGCACATCGCACCACCCGGACATGCGCACCCGCGGCCTGGTCACCGTCTTCGGCCTGATCGCGCTCTGCACCGCGTACGGCGAGGGCGCCATGGCCGACTGGGGTGCGCTGCATCTGGCGCAGGATCTCCACGCCCACCCGGGTGTGGCGGCGGCCGGCTACTCGTGCTTCGCGCTCGCCATGACGGTGGCCCGGGCCGGCGGGACCAGACTGCTGGAACGCCTCGGGCGGGTCCGTACGGTGGTGGCGGGCGGCGCCACGGCCGCGGCCGGGATGCTGCTCGGATCGCTCGCGCCCTCCGTGTGGGGAGCCCTGCTCGGCTTCGCGATCACCGGGCTCGGCCTCGCCAACCTCTTCCCGGTCGCGGTGGAACGCGCCGGCGCGCTCGCGGGGCCCAGCGGGGTGGCGGTCGCCTCGACGCTCGGCTACGGCGGCATGCTGCTCGGCCCGCCCGCGATCGGGTTCATGGCGGAGTGGTACTCGCTGCCCGTGGCGCTCACCAGTGTGGCCGTCCTGGCGGCGATCGCCTCGGCCATCGGCTACGGAACGCGCCACGCGCCCTCAGGCCCCCGGTGACACCACGGGGAGAGACCAACCGCTGCGGCGTCCACCTGCCGCTGATTGCGGTGCGGCTGCGAACCGGGAGCCAGGGTGGCCGCGACGAAACATCGCCCGGCTCTGCCCGGTGCGGCCCCCGCTCTCCCGTAGGCCGCACCGCATCCGGCACACTCGCCTCATGGAGACTGCCGAGTTCGTGAAGGTCCTGGACCGGGAAGGCCGGCTGCTGGCCGCCGCGGCCGAGGAGGCGGGCGCCGAGGCCGACGTGCCGTGCTGTCCGGACTGGCAGGTACGGGACCTGCTGCGGCACACGGGCATGGTGCACCGCTGGGCCGCGGCCTTCGTCGTCGACGGGCACACCGCGTACCACCCCGACGGCGGGCTGCCCGACCTCGACGGTGCCGAGCTGGTGGGGTGGTTCCGGGAGGGGCACCAGCACCTGGTCGACAGCCTTTCCTCGGCAGCGCCCGACGTGCGGTGCTGGCACTTCCTGCCCGCGCCCTCGCCGCTCGCCTTCTGGGCCCGCCGGCAGGCGCACGAGACGACCGTGCACCGGATCGACGCGGAGTCGGCGCGCGGCGGCACGCCCACCGGCATCGAGCAGGACGTCGCCCTCGACGGCATCGACGAGTTGCTGGGCGGCTTCCACGCCCGCAACCGGAGCCGGGTACGCAGCGAGGAGCCGCGCGTCCTGCGGCTGCGGGCCACGGATACCGACGACGCCGTATGGACGGTACGGCTGTCCACCGAGGCGCCCGTCACCGAGCGGGGCGCCGCCGGGAAGGCGGACTGCGAAGTGAGCGGACCGGCGGCGCGGCTGTACCTGTCGCTGTGGAACCGGGCGCCGTTCCCGGAAGTCACAGGTGACGCCGCGGTCGCGGCACTGTGGCGCGAGAAGTCCGCCGTCACCTGGAGCTGAGCCGAGTCCATCCGGGGTTGGGCCGAGGCCATCCGGGGTTGGGCCGGGGCCGTCTGGAGTTGGGCCGCGGCCACCCCGAGCCGGGCCTGGGCCATCTGAATTGCGCCTGGGCCAGCCGGAGTCGAGCCAAGGCACTCGGAGTTGGGCCGTAGCCAGCGACCCGACTCGGGTCGCGGCCGAGGTGTCAGCCCTCCAGCATTCTCCCGAGCACCGCGCGCTGTACCGGCAACATGTCACCGTGCAGCGTGCGTCCCTTCGCCGTGAGCGCTACACGCACACCCCGCCGGTCCTCCGCGCACATCGCGCGGTCGACGAGGCCGTCCTTCTCCAGGCGGGCGATGAGCCGCGACAGCGCGCTCTGACTCAGATGGACCCGCTCGGAGATCTCCTGCACGCGACAGGAACACGAGCCCTGCGCCTCCGCCTCGGAGAGGAGATCGAGCACCTCGAAGTCACTGGCGCACAGGCCATGAGGATGCAGGGCGCGGTCGAGCTCGCACTGGATGCGCGCGTGCAGCCCCAGGATGTCGCGCCACTGGTCCACGAGAGCCCGCTCGGCCCTTTCCACAGCCGCCATGGCCGCACCGTAGCAAAGATCCGCGATCGATGCATCCGAATTAAATGCGCTCGCATTGGATGCAAGTGCATGTAGTCTCTGGTGCATGACCTCTCCGCTCACCACCCCCTTGTCCGAACGCTGGACTCCCCGGCTGTGGGGCACCCTGCTGGTGCTCTGCGCCGCGATGTTCCTGGACGCTCTCGACGTCTCCATGGTCGGCGTCGCGCTGCCGTCCATCGGCTCCGACCTCCACCTGACGACGTCGACTCTGCAATGGGTCGTCAGCGGCTACATCCTGGGATACGGCGGGCTGCTCCTCCTCGGCGGACGCACCGCGGACCTGCTCGGCCGCCGTCAGGTCTTCCTGGTGGCGCTGGGAATCTTCGCGCTCGCCTCAGTGCTCGGCGGACTCGTGGACTCTGGTCCGCTGCTGATCGCCAGCCGGTTCATCAAGGGTCTGAGCGCCGCGTTCACCGCGCCCGCCGGACTGTCCATCATCACCACGACGTTCGCCGAGGGCCCGCTGCGCAACCGCGCCCTGTCGATCTACACCACCTGCGCGGCCACCGGCTTCTCGATGGGCCTGGTGCTGTCCGGTCTGCTGACCGAGGCCAGCTGGCGCCTCACCATGCTGCTGCCGGCGCCGATCGCCCTCATCGCCCTGCTCGCGGGCCTGAAGCTGCTGCCGCGCAGCGAACGGGAGAAGGACCACAACGGCTACGACATCCCCGGCGCCGTCCTCGGCACCGCTTCGATGCTGCTGCTCGTCTTCAACGTCGTCCAGGCGCCGCAGGCCGGCTGGGCGTCCGCCCGGACATTGCTGTCCTTCCTCGCCGTGGCCGTGCTCCTCGCCGTCTTCGTCCGTGTCGAGCGGCGCTCGGCCGGCCCGCTGATCCGCCTCGGGGTGCTCCGCTCCGGCAACCAGATCCGTGCCCAGCTCGGGGCGATGGCGTTCTTCGGCTCCTACGTCGGCTTCCAGTTCCTGGCCACGCTCTATATGCAGTCCCTGCTCGGCTGGTCCGCGCTGCACACGGCGCTCGCCTTCCTGCCGGCCGGCGCGCTGGTGGCTGTGTCCTCGACGAAGGTGGGCGCGATCGTGGACCGCTTCGGCACCGCCCGACTGATCGCGGTGGGCTTCACGCTGATGGCCGTCGGATACGGGCTGTTCCTGCGCGTCAGCCTGAACCCCTCCTACGCCGCGGCCATCCTGCCGAGCATGCTGCTGATCGGCGCGGCCTGCGCCCTGGTCTTCCCGTCGCTCAACATCCAGGCGACCAACGGCGTCGAGGACCACGAGCAGGGCATGGTCTCCGGTCTGCTCAACACCTCGGTCCAGGTGGGCGGCGCGATCTTCCTGGCGGTGGTGACGGCGGTGGTGACCGCACACGCGCCCGCGCACGCCTCACCGCAGGCGGTCCTGGACAGCTACCGGCCCGGCCTGGTCGTGGTCACCGGTATCGCGCTGGTGGGGCTCCTGCTCACACTCACCGGACTGCGCACGCGCCGGGTCCAGAGGTCCCTCGTGGTCGCGAGGTCCCTTCCTCAGGAGGCGGACGCGGAGCCGGTCGCGGTCCGCGACTGAGGGGGACGCCTCCACGGGTGCGCCCGGCGGGCTTCCTTGCCCGGCCGGGCGCACGCCTGTTTGACTCGGCGCATGGCGAAGCCGTGGAGACGTTCACTCCGTGCCCGCGCCCGGCGCAGTCAGGCCGAACGCGACGCGATCACCGTCGAGATCGGATACGCCCTGTTGAGCGCGACCGTCGCGGCGGCGCTGGCGTTGGGGGCCGTGGCGGGGCCGGCGTTCGCCTTCGGCCTCTCGGGGGGCACGCGGATTGCGTTCGTCGCCGCCGGGGTGGCGGTGGCCGCCCTGCTCTTCGTCGCACGTGTCGTCGCCGTACTGTTCCGCTTCGGGCGCCGTGCCGGGACTCAGCCCAGCCAGCCCGGCCGCACCAGCCCCGACTCATAGGCCAGGACGACGAGTTGGGCCCGGTCGCGGGCGCCGAGCTTCACCATGGTGCGACTGACGTGGGTCTTGGCCGTGAGCGGGCTCACCACCAGGCGGCGGGCGATCTCGTCGTTGGACAGGCCGATGCCGACCAGGGCCATCACCTCGCGTTCCCGCTCGGTGAGTTCGGCGAGCGAGGCGGCGGCCGAGGGCTCCTTGGAACGCGCCGCGAACTCCGAGATGAGCCGCCGGGTCACACTGGGCGAGAGCAGGGCGTCGCCCTGGACCACCGCCCGTACCGCGCGCAGGAGTTCCTCCGGCTCGGTGTCCTTGACGAGAAAGCCGGAAGCACCCGCGCGGATCGCCTCGAAGACATATTCGTCCAGTTCGAAGGTGGTGAGCATGACCACCTTCACGCCCTCGAGTTCCCGGTCCTCACCGATATGGCGGGCCGCGGCCAGCCCGTCGAGCAGGGGCATCCGGATGTCCATCAGCACCACGTCTGGCCGCAGCTCGCGCACCAGGCGCAACGCCTGCTCGCCGTCGGCGGCCTCCCCGGCCACCTCGATGTCCGGCTGAGCGTCGAGCAGCGCCTTGAACCCCGCCCGGACGAGCGACTGGTCGTCGGCGAGCAGTACCCGGATCACACGTCCTCCTTGCGCCCGATGAACTCCTGGGACGACGCCTTCAGCGGCAGGACCGCGAGCACGCTGAAACCACCGTCGGCGCGCGGGCCGGCCTCGATGGTGCCGCCGAGGGCGGTGGCACGCTCGCGCATCCCCGCCAGGCCGTTGCCGCTGCCGCCCGCGTCGGCGCCGCTCGCCGGCCCGTCGTCGTCGATACGAAGGCGCAGCGCCCCCTCGGCATTGTCGACGTGCACGCGCGCCTGCCGCGACCTCGAGTGCCGTACGACGTTGGTGAGCGCTTCCTGCACGATGCGGAACGCGGCGAGGTCCGTTGCCGGCGCAAGCTTCGGCGCGCCGCCTTCGACTGTGACCGTGAGACCGGCGCTCGCGGCCTGCTCGACGAGTTCCGGCAGCCGGTCGAGCCCGGGCGCCGGGGTACGCGGCGCGTCACCGGGCGTGCGCAGGGTGTCGAGCACCTGCCGTACCTCTCCGAGCGCCTCCTTACTGGCGGCCTTGATCGAGGTGAGCGCCGTACGCGCCTGCTCCGGGTCCGAGTCGAGGAGTGCGAGGCCCACACCCGCCTGGACATTGATCACGGAAATGCTGTGGGCGAGCACGTCATGGAGTTCGCGGGCGATCCGCAGCCGCTCCTCGTCCGCGCGCCGGCGCGCGGCCTGCGCCCGCTCGGCCCGCTCACGCGCCCACTGCTCGCGCCGCACCCGCACCAGTTCCGCCACGGCGACGATCGCCGCCACCCAGGCGGCGATGACCAGTTCCCCTCCCCAGGAAGTCGCCGAATCCCCGGCCGGTGGCAGCCATCGGTACAACCAGTGCGACACCAGGACATGCCCAGCCCAGAACATCCCGACGGCCGCCCACGCGGCCTTGCGGCGCCCGGCGACCAGCGCGCTGAAACAGCCGACGGCGACGGTCAGGAAGACCGGACCGTAGGGGTAGCCGGCACCCAGGTAGACCGTGGCGGCCGCGGCGGTCACGAACGCCACCGGCACCGGATACCGCTGCCGCCACAGCAGCGCCCCCGAAGCCACGAGCAGAAGGATGTAGGCGAAGGCGTCGAGGTGAGCGCGGTCGCTCTTCTGGTTGACGGACGCCACGTGCGTACCGAAGACCACGAAGACGGTGAACAACAGCGTGGACCGCCAGGGCAGATGAGAGGAGCGGGACACATTGCTCCACCACGGCGGTCCGTGCCACCGCCACGGGACGTCTGCGCGCTGCTCCTCCATGGGGTTCACGCTAGACGTCCCCGGCCGGAAGCGGCGTCGGCCCGGCGAGGTGATCACGCGTACTCCCCTGGGAGTACGTCCGCCGCCGTTCTCAGTGCTCGGCGGCCAGGTCGTCGGCCTCGGCGGCGAACAGCAGGGCGGGATCGAAGCCCATGCCGGTGAAGTGGCCGGCGAGCTCCAGTGACAGCACCCCGTGCAGACGGGTCCAGAAGGACAGCGCCCGGTGCAGGACCGCGGGAGGCCCCGGATGGCCCTCGACCCACTGCCGGTGGTCGGCGAGATGGGCATCGAACGGGTCGGCGGCCGAGGTCCTGGTCCATGTGGCCGCGCACACCTCGAGCAGGGCCGCCATGATCTCGCGGGCGATCGAGGTGATGTCGTCGGGCGCGTGGTAACCGGGGACGGGCGTGCCGTAGATCAGGAAGTACCGCTGAGGGTCCTCGAGCGCCCAGCCACGCATCGCGTGCGCGAGGCCGGTCAGGCCGGAGCCCGAATCGACGGCGGCGCGGATCGTGTCGGCCAGGCCGCGGTAGGCGTCACGGATCAGTTCGGTGATCAGCTCGTCCCGGCCGGCGAAGTACCGGTAGAGCGCCGGGCCGCTCATGCCCATCTCCTTGGCGATGGCGTTGAGGGAGAGCCCGGACGCTCCCGCTGTGGCGATCTGCTGCCACGCCCGCGCCTTGATCTCCTCGCGTACCTGACTGCGGTACCGCTCACGGGGACTTGCCGCGCCTGCCGCCATCACCTCAACGCTCCTCTACGACCGGGTTGTTCCAAGGTATCACCTTCGTAAGAGCCACTAACAGCGAATCGCGCGAGCACTTGACACTGGCGCGAGAGTGCGTCATTTTCGTTATAACTTCTAACGCAAGCGAGAGTCGATAAGCAGGCAAGCCGGCTCACCCACCGAGCCACACGAAGTCACCAAGCGGAGGTCGTCATGGGAAGCAAGGAACTCGTCGAGGTCGTCCTGCCGGGAACGGTCGAACCCGAGGGGCTTCAGTTCCGGCGCCGAGCCGTTCCGGACCCGGATGCCGGCCAGATCGTGGTCCGGGTGGAGGCCACCGGAGTCTCCTTCGCCGAGCAGCAGATGCGCCGCGGCCGGTACTACGACCAGCCGACCTTCCCGTTCGTGCCCGGGTACGACCTCGTAGGGACGGTGCTCGCTGCCGGTACGGGGGTTGGGCCGGGACTCGTCGGGAAGCGGGTGGCGGCGCTGGTCAAGGTCGGGGGCTGGGCCAGCCATGTGGTCCTGGACGCGGCCGACGCGGTGGAGGTGCCCGTCGGTGTCGGCGCGGCGGAGGCGGAGACCCTGGTGGTCAACGGCATCACGGCGTGGCAGATGCTGCACCGCAAGGCCCGCATCCGCACCGGCGGGACGATCCTGGTCCACGGCGCCAACGGCGGCGTCGGCACCGCCCTCGTACAGCTCGCCCAGGCGGCGGGCCTGACGGTGATCGGTACCGCGTCCGCACGCCACCACGACGCGCTGAGGGAGATGGGAGTGATTCCCGTCGACTACCGCACCGAGGACGTTCCCGCCCGGGTCCGCGCGCTGGCTCCGGGCGGAGTGGACGCGGTCTTCGACCACGTCGGGGGCCGAAGCGTGATCGACTCATGGCGGCTGCTCGCCCCCGGCGGCACGCTGGTCTCCTACGGTAGTGCCGCGACCAGGGACGACACGGGCTCGAAGCAGTGGCCGGTACTGAAGATCCTGGGCCGGGTGTGGTGGTGGAACGCGCTGCCCAACGGCCGCCACGCGTATTTCTTCAACGTCTGGGCGGGCCGCGCCCTCAGCAAGGACCGCTTCCGAGCACGGCTGCGCGACGACCTCACCGCGGTGTTCGGCGCCCTTCAGCGCGGTGAGGTCACCGCCCGGATCGCCGCCCAGCTCGCGCTCACCGACGTCGCCGAGGCCATGCGGCTGGCCGAGTCCGGCACGGTCGCCGGAAAGGTCGTCCTGATCCCCGCCTCTTCGTAGATCAGCCTGGGTCGACTCAAAAAAATCTGACGGCGATGTCGAGAACCCGTGACCGGCTCCGTCCCAGCGGTGAACGTGACCACAATGGGTCGCACCAGTACCGAGGAGAAACCCCATGGCCAAGTACTTGCTGCTCAAGCACTACCGCGGCGCCCCGGCTCCGGTGAACGACGTGTGCATGGATCAGTGGACGCCGGAGGAGATCTCGGCGCACGTGCAGTACATGCACGACTTCGCGGCCCGGCTGGAGGAGACCGGCGAGTTCGTCGACGCTCAGGGACTCGCCCCCGAGGGGGCGTGGGTCCGGTACGACGGCGAGGGGCGTCCCCCGGTCACCGACGGCCCGTTCGCCGAGACCAAGGACCTCATCGCCGGCTGGATGATCATCGACGTCGACAGCCATGACCGCGCCGTCGAGCTGGCCGGGGAACTGTCGGCCGCCCCCGGGGCAGGAGGGAAGCCGATCCACGAGTGGCTCGAGGTACGCCCCATCATGGCCGCGCCGCCCACCATCACGGAGTGACCTCACCGATGAACGAGGCCCTGCTCCGGAGCCTCACCCCGAGCGTGCTCGGAATCCTCGTCCGCCGCGGAGCCGACTTCGCGGCGGCCGAGGACGCCGTGCAGGACGCGCTGATCGAGGCGTTCCGCGTGTGGCCGACCGACCCGCCGCGCGACCCGAAGGGCTGGCTGGTCACCGTGGCCTGGCGCCGGTTCCTCGACGCGACCCGGGCGGACGCCGCCCGCCGCCGGCGTGAGGACCTCCTCGACGAGGAGCCGGCGCCCGGGCCCGCGCCCGCGGTGGACGACACGCTCCAGCTCTACTTCCTGTGCGCCCACCCGTCGCTGACGCCGTCGTCCGCGGTCGCGCTCACGCTGCGCGCCGTCGGCGGGCTGACCACCCGCCAGATCGCCCAGGCCTACCTGGTGCCCGAGGCGAC
Organism: Streptomyces sp. CA-106110; assembly: GCF_050936285.1. Taxonomy (NCBI): domain Bacteria; kingdom Bacillati; phylum Actinomycetota; class Actinomycetes; order Kitasatosporales; family Streptomycetaceae; genus Streptomyces; species Streptomyces sp. CA-106110. The sequence continues at coordinate 1,864,698 of NZ_JBNJNB010000001.1, forward strand.
CATGGCGCAGCGCATCAGCCGGGCCAAGCGCACCGTCTCCGGCGTGCGGTTCGACCAGCCCGGCGACGTCGCCACCGTGCTGCGCGTCCTCTACCTGGTCTTCAACGAGGGCTACTCCGGCGACGTCGACCTCGCCGCCGAGGCCATCCGGCTCACCCGGCAGCTCGCGGCCGCGATCGATCACCCCGAGGTGGCGGGACTGCTCGCCCTCATGCTGCTCCATCACGCCCGGCGGGCCTCACGGACCGCACCCGACGGCAGCCTGGTACCGCTCGCCGAGCAGGACCGCGGCCGCTGGGACACCAAGTCGATCGCCGAGGGCGTCGAGATCCTGCAGACGGCCCTAGCCCGCGACCGGCTGGGCGAGTTCCAGGCCCAGGCCGCCATCGCTGCACTCCACGCCGACGCGCGCACCGCCGAGGAGACCGACTGGGTACAGATCGTCGAGTGGTACGACGAGCTCACGCGCCTGACCGACAGCCCGGTCGTCCGGCTCAACCGCGCCGTCGCCGTCGGCGAGGCCGACGGACCGCGCGCCGGGCTGGCGGCGCTCGCGGCACTGAACGACTCGCTGCCTCGCCACGCCGCGGTGACCGCGTACCTCCACGAGCGCGACGGCGACCTGGAGACAGCGGCACGGCTGTACGTCGATGCGGCCCAAAAGGCACCCAACCTCGCCGAGCGCGACCACCTGACACGCCAGGCCGCCCGGCTGAACGCCCGTCGGCGTAGCTGAGAGCCGTGCCCGGACTTTCCCGCAGAACCTGGCGCTGAAGTGCCGGGTGAAGGTGACCCACTTGCGGGAGGGTTCGGCTGCCCGAGGCGCGGTTTGCCCAGGTTTGCCCATGAAGAGCCCGACTCCATAGGGCTGGATCAGGGCTGGACCGTGTCGACTTGCCGACGGCCGGAACCTGCCCATCAACTTCCCGAAGGCCGGAACCTGTCGACGGACCTAGGGGAACACCAGGCCCACTCCGTGGGCGAGTTGGGCCACCGCGTGCCGGAAGAACGCGCCTCGGTCCTCCACCACGTTGTGGAACTGCCCGAACAACTCGAACCCGACCAGTCCGTACAGCTGCGCCCAGGCGGCCACCATGGCCGTGACGACCTCCGGCGGGAGGTCGGGCGCCAGTTCGGCGGTCATACGGCGGGCCTCGGGCTCGAGTTCGGCGGGCACCCGCGGGCGGGCCACACCGCGCTGCCGATACGCGTCGCGCACGATGCCGAGGAGCAGGAGGCCGACCCGGGAGGCGGGCGGGATGGTTGTCTCGGGCGCGGCGTAACCGGGCACGGGCGAGCCGTAGATGAGCGCGTACTCATGCGGATGCGCGAGCGCCCAGCCCCGCACCGCCTCGCACACGGTGACCCAGCGCTGCGCGGGGGCGACATCGCCGGCCTTGGCGTCGGCTGCCTCCGCGGTCTCGCCCAGGGAGTCGTAGGCGTCGATGATGAGGGCGGTGAGCAGGTCGTCGCGGCTCGGGAAGTAACGGTAGAGCGCGGAGGAGACCATGCCGAGCTCGCGGGCGACCGCACGCAGCGACAGTCTGGAGGCGCCTTCCGAGGCGAGCTGTCGGCGCGCCTCTTCTTTGATGGCGGCGGTGACTTCGATCCGGGCACGGGCGCGAGCCCCTTGTGCAGTGCTCATACAGGCAGTGTTGCACGGATGCGGAGCAGTGCACACAAACGAGAGCGGTGCTCTGCGACGACGATCCGGACATCATGCGTTGCGCTTCAACGGCGGCCCCGCACGCAGGAAACTCGCCGCCACACCCACCACGGATCCGCCGCGCAGGCAGCCGCCGCGCACCCACCAACGCCGCTCCTGGGAACGCCCCGCCACACAGAGCACCGCTCTCCAAGTAAAGCGATGCCCAAAAACGAGAGCACCACACACTAACGAGAGCACTGCTCTTGCATTGGAGCGCCGATCACGCCCATACTCATCCAAGCGAGAGCACTGCTCACACTTTTCCGTCCAGGAGGATGCGGCCATGTCCACGCACGTGCAGAAGCCCGGCTGGTTCACCGTCAACGTCTTCAACAATGCGGTGGCCTGGCTGACCCGCCGCGGCATCAGCATCTGGGGGTCCCGCGTCCTCGCGGTCCGCGGGCGCAAGAGCGGTGAGTGGCGCACCACTCCCGTGAACCTGCTGACCGTGGACGGCCGGCAGTACCTGCTCGCCCCCCGCGGTCACGTCCAGTGGACCCACAACATGCGCGCGGCCGGGGGCGGCGAACTGCACCTCGGGAAGAACGTGGAGGTGTTCACCGCGACCGAAGTCGCCGACGACGACAAGGTTCCGCTCCTGCGCGCCTACCTCAAGCGCTGGAAGGCGGAGGTCGGCGTCTTCTTCAAGGGCGTAGGGCCCGACTCCCCGGACGCGGACCTGCGCCGCATCGCCCCGGACCACCCCGTCTTCCACATCACGGTCAAGAGCTGACCCGCACCGGGGTCAGGAGCCGGCGCTCTCGCCCGCGGGCCGAGGGTCCAGCACGGTCAGCGCACGCTGGGCGATCGGGCGGCTGCGGACGATCTCGGCCAGGGACGTGGCCCCCTGAGTGATGTCCTTGAACGCATTCCAGGCGGGACGGAACCCGGTCAGAGCCGCGTGGAACAGACCGGGACGACGCTCGAACGCGGCCAGCAGCCGCTTGCCGACGCTCATCTCGACGCCCAGTCCCGCCTTGATCGCGAACGCGTAGTTCAGAGCCTGCCGGCGCGTGTCCACCCCGTCGTGGGCCTCCGCGATGCGCACCGCCCACTCCCCTGCGAGCCGCCCCGACCGCAACGCGAACGAGATGCCCTCACGGGTCCACGGCTCCAGCAGCCCCGCCGCGTCCCCGCACACCAGCACCCGCCCGCGCGACAGCGGCGAGTCGTCGGCGCGGCAGCGGGTCAAGTGCCCGGACGAAATGCTCGGTTCGAAGCCGGCGAGCCCGAGCCGGGCGATGAAGTCCTCCAAGTACCGCTTGGTCGCGGCGCCTTCACCACGAGCGGAGATCACACCGACCGTCAGCGTGTCGCCCTTCGGGAAGACCCAGCCGTAGCTTCCGGGCATCGGGCCCCAGTCGAGGAGCACCCGGCCCTTCCAGTCCTCGGCCACGGTCTCCGGTACCGGGATCTCCGCCTCCAGGCCCAGATCCACCTGGTCCAGCTTGACTCCGACGTGGGCCCCTATACGGCTGGCGCTGCCGTCCGCACCCACGACGGCGCGCGCCAGCACCGTCTCGCCGCCCTGCAGGACAACGGCGACCGTGCGCCGGTCGGGCACCGCCGAGCCGTGCTGCTCGACCCGTGAAACGGTCACGCCCGTACGCAGTTCGGCGCCCGCCTTCATCGCGTGCTCGACGAGTTGCTGGTCGAACTCGGGGCGGTTGATCAGCCCGAACAGCATGTTCTTGGAGCGGCGAGTGCGGGTGAAACGTCCGTTGTTGGAGAAGGTGATCGCATGCACGCGGTCGCGCAGCGGCAGCTCGAACCCGGGCGGCAGGGCGTCGCGGGAGGGCCCGATGATGCCGCCCCCGCACGTCTTGTAGCGCGGCAGCTCCGCCTTCTCCAGCATCAGCACGCCGCGCCCCGCGACGGCTGCCGCGTAGGCGGCCGAGGCACCCGCGGGTCCCGCGCCCACCACGACGACGTCCCACACCCGCTGTACGCCGTCCGCTGAAGAGTTCTCGCCGCTCACGATGGTCCACTGCCTCCGATCCCAAGGACTGCCGCACCTGCCTCCCGCATCCTACGGCGGCGTCGTCACAGGCCACTGTGGGAGGATCGGCAGCGTATGCGCACTGCACACCAGTACGCGCCTACGCATACCCGTACAGGACGTACTCATCGGTACAACGTCGCACCTACAAGGAGCGTGCCCATGTCGTCGAATCCGGTCGCCGAGGCTGTTGCCTCGCTGATGCCCAAGGCGAAGGAAGAGCTCACCGAACTGGTGGCCTTCAAGTCGGTGGCGGACTTCGACCAGTTCCCGAAGAGCGAGAGCGAGGGCGCCGCCCGGTGGATCGCCGACGCGCTGCGCACCGAGGGCTTCGAGGACGTGGCGCTGCTCGACACCCCGGACGGCACGCAGTCGGTGTACGGCTACCTGCCCGGCCCCGAGGGCGCGAAGACGGTGCTGCTGTACGCGCACTACGACGTGCAGCCGCCGCTCGACCCGGCCGGCTGGACCACTCCGCCCTTCGAGCTGACGGAGCGCGACGGCCGCTGGTACGGCCGCGGCACCGCCGACTGCAAGGGCGGTCTCATCATGCATCTGCTCGCGCTGCGCGCCCTGAAGGCGAACGGCGGCGTGCCCGTGCACGTCAAGGTGATCGCCGAGGGTTCCGAGGAGCAGGGCACCGGCGGTCTGGAGCGGTACGCCGAGGAGCACCCTGACCTGCTCACCGCCGACACCATCGTCATCGGCGACACGGGCAACTTCCGCGTCGGCCTGCCGACGGTGACCTCCACGCTGCGTGGCATGACCCTGGTCCGGGTCCAGGTGGACACCCTCGAAGGGAATCTGCACTCGGGCCAGTTCGGCGGGGCCGCTCCTGACGCGCTGGCCGCCCTGATCCGCGTCCTGGACTCGCTGCGGGCCGAGGACGGGTCGACGACGGTCGAGGGGCTGGCGTCGGATGCCGGCTGGTCCGGAGTCGAGTACGCCGAGGAGCAGTTCCGCACGGACGCGAAGGTGCTCGAGGGAGTCGGGCTGATCGGCTCGGGGTCGGTCGCCGACCGTATCTGGGCGCGTCCGGCCGTCACCGTCCTCGGCATCGACTGCCCGCCGGTGGTGGGCGCGACCCCGTCGGTCCAGGCGAGCGCCCGGGCGCTGATCAGCCTGCGGGTGCCGCCGGGTGTGGACGCGGTCGAGGCGACGAAGCTGCTCCAGGCCCATGTGGAGGCGCGCACCCCGTGGGGCGCACGGGTGCGGACCGAGCAGATCGGGCAGGGGCAGCCGTTCCGCGCGGACACCTCCAGCCCGGCCTACACGGCCATGGCCGAGGCGATGGCGGTCGCCTACCCGGGCCAGGAGATGCAGTACGCCGGCCAGGGCGGCTCCATCCCGCTGTGCAACACCCTCGCGTCGCTGTACCCGAAGGCGGAGATCCTCCTCATCGGTCTGAGCGAGCCGGAGGCGCAGATCCACGCGGTCAACGAGAGCGTCTCTCCGCAGGAGCTGGAGCGTCTGTCGGTCACCGAGGCGCTGTTCCTGCAGAACTACGCGGCGAGCTGACCGGCTCCGGTCCACGCGGCGAACTCCATGGCTCCGGCCAGCGGCGAAGGAACTTCGCCGCTGGCCGGAGGTCCATCCACTCCCGTCCCACGGATGTCGGCGCACCCCTCTCGCGTCTCCGCCCCCGCTTCGCGGTGGGCAGTCCCGCCTCCGGGCAGAGCGCAGTTGAGCCGACCCGGGACGTCGCCGTCGGCAGGCAGCGCGCGGTTCAGTCGACCGGGACGCCGGCCTCCGAGTAGAGCGCCGCGCCACGTTCGCGTGCGCGCAGCGCCCAGCGCAGCCGCTCGTAGCGCACCGGCGGAAGCAGATCCCCCGCCTCGGTCTCGGTGACGAACCGCCAGTCGCGCAGCTCAGGGCCGGGCAGCAGGAGACGGCCGGCTTCGGTGCTGTCGAGGCGGCCGCCGTCGAAGAGGAGGCGCAGTCCGCCGTAGCCGGGCGGCGTGGGGGGTTCCCAGTCAACGACCAGCAGCCGCGGGACCTCGTCCAGCGTGATGCCGGTCTCCTCGGCGACCTCGCGGATGCCGGCGCGGGCGGGGGCCTCACCGGGTTCGACGACGCCGCCCGGGAACTCCCAGCCGGCTTTGTAGGTGGGGTCGACGAGCAGCACACGGTCCTGCTCGTCGAACAACAGCACTCCCGCGGCGACGGTTTCGGCGGTCGGCTCGGGCGTCTGCACGATGTCGCACACGGACGCGGAGCCGGAACGGACGGCCTCGGCGATCCGCACGGCGGTCTCGTGCGGGGTGAGGGCACCGGTGTCGACGGGGTACGCGTCCCCGGTGAGCCAGGCGCCGAGCGCGGCGCGATAGGGCTCGATGTGGTCGTACGCCCACTGCCGGACCCGCATGTCGCCGTCGGGCAGGTCCGACGGGACCTCCCGACCGGCTATTCGCTCCCGCAGTATCGTTTCAGCCGGAGCGAGGAGAATATGGCGCACGGGGATGCGGCGGGCGGCGAGCCCACCGAAGATCTCGTCGCGGTACTCCTGGCGGAGAAGGGTCATCGGAACCACGAGCACACCGCCGAGTTCCGAGAGCATCGCGGCCGCCGTGTCGATCACCAGCCGCCGCCAGATCGGCAGGTCCTGGAAGTCGCCGATGTCGGCGAGGTGCTTCGCCGGCAGCAGGTGCGTGAGCGCCCCGCCGATGACCTCAGGGTCGAAGAGCGCGCTGTTCGGGATCAGTTCGATCAGTTCCCGTGCGGTGGTCGTCTTCCCCGCACCGAACGCACCGTTGATCCAGACGATCACGGTTCCCCCTCTTCTGTTGGCCCCCTGTGGCTTGCCCGCTCCACCCTGCCACGGAAACCCGGCGCTGATGAGGGCGCATCCGGCGACCGGCGTGCCACGGCGCCGGTACCCCTGCCGTCCACAGGCACCGGCGCCGCGTCGCGGGTCTCGTCAGCTGTTCTCGCCCAGGGTGCCCTCGTCCACGGCCAGGCTGTCGTGGCCGATGGTGTGGTCGACGGTGGTGAACGTGTCCTTCACGTTGAGGTCGCCGAGCCCGTCGTGGTCGGCGGCGGGCGAGGGAGTGATGGCGGCGACGACGAATCCGGTGGCGAGGGAGGCGATGGCGAGCATGCTGCGCTTCTTCATGCCCTGTTCAACTGCGGAGCCGGGGCAGGAGTCACGCACGAGCTGACGCCTCGTCGGGAGTCGAGTGTCCGGCCCGGCCCGGGACTTCGCCGGTGGCACCCCATTCGATGGCGACGGCGTCGGCCCCGACGGCGCACCATGCAAGAGATTGCGCCCTTGACATCCGATGTCCTGCCACATCGCCGGGCACATCGAGACCCATCAACGGTGACCGCGACACGCACCTCTCCCGGAGTGTCACATCACAATCGAACGCGAGGCTCGGGATCTCACTCCTATGTAGGGCCACCATCGGGGTTCTGACGTCATATCGGAGACGCCCTACCGGCACCCTTCCACCACAGTCCAACACGGCCTACCGTAAGCGAACACGATTGACGCGAGCATGCAGACATCCCATCTCTAACGCGAGAGAGAGGAACGTAACGATGCGTCGCCTTCTCACCCGCACAACCCGCCGAAGAGTGGTCGGAGCGCTCGGCGCGGTCCTGTTGTGTACGACCGGGCTCGCCGCTCCGGCCCTGGCCGCACCCGCTGCCGCCCCTGTCGCGCCCGCGCTCGCCGACGGCCTCGCCCTCACCCCGCCCATGGGCTTCAACAACTGGAACTCCACGCACTGCCGCGCCGAGTTCAACGAGTCGATGGTCAAGGGGATCGCGGACCTGTTCGTCGAGAAGGGCCTCAAGGACGCCGGGTACCAGTACGTCAACCTCGACGACTGCTGGGCGCTGCCCTCGCGCGACACGGACGGCAAGCTCGTGCCCGACCCAGCGCGCTTCCCCAACGGGATCAAGGCCGTCGCGGACTATGTCCACTCCAAGGGCCTGAAGCTCGGGATCTACACGAGCGCAGGCGCGAAGACGTGCAACAGCGCGGGCTTCCCCGGCGCGCTCGGCCACGAGTACAGCGACGCGCAGCAGTTCGCCGACTGGGGCGTGGACTACCTGAAGTACGACAACTGCAACAACCAGGGCGTGGACGCCAAACTGCGCTACACGACGATGCGTGACGCACTCCAGACCGCCACACGGACAACAGGCCGCCCCATCGTCTACAGCATCTGCGAATGGGGCCAGAACAAGCCGTGGGAATGGGCCTCGGACGTCGGTCATCTGTGGCGCACCACCGGCGACATCAGCGACAACTGGGGCTCGATGCTGTCGATCCTCAAGCAGAACCTGCCGCTGGCGCCGTACGCGGGCCCCGGGCACTGGAACGACCCGGACATGCTGGAGGTCGGCAACGGCGGTATGACCGACACCGAGTACCGCACCCACTTCTCCCTGTGGTCGGTGATGGCCGCTCCGCTGCTCATCGGATCCGATCTACGCAAGGCCTCCCCGGCGACGTTCGAGATCCTCGGCAACAAGGAGGTCATCGCCGTCGACCAGGACCCGCTGGGCAAGCAGGGCACGGTGGTCTCCTCGGAGGGCGGGCGCTGGGTGGTCGCCAAGGAGATGAAGGACGGCAGCCGGGTGGTGGCCTTCTTCAACGAGACGGGCGACGCCCAGCGGATCAGCACGACCGCCGGGGCCGTCGGTCTGCCGACGGCGAGCGCGTACACGCTGCGCGATCTGTGGCAGCACCGCAGTTACAACACCGCCGGCACGATCTCGGCGACAGTACCCGCGCACGGCACGGTCCTCGTCCGCGTCACCGCGGACCGGCACTGGGCGCAGCACCCGCCGGCCGTCGAACTCGGTCTGGACGGAAGCCCGTTGATCGAGTCCGGCCGGACGGCTGCCGTCACTTCGACAGTCACCGACCTCGGCCGCACACCGGCCGGAGATGTGTCGGTGACGCTGACCGGGCCCGACGGCTGGACGGTGACGGCGGCCTCGCGCGCGACCGCTCGCGCGCTGCCGACGGGACGTTCGCTGCACACGGTGTGGCAGGTGACCGCTCCCCCGGGCACGGCGACGGGCTCGTACGGGCTGACGCTGAGGGCGGCCTACCGGTCGCCGACGGGCGCGCGGGTCGACAGCGTGGTGCCGGTGACGGCGACCGTGGTCGTGCCACCGCCCTCGGGGGTCTCATATCTGAGCGATCTGCCGTGGTTGTCGGCGGCCAACGGGTACGGGCCGGTGGAACGCGACACCAGCAACGGGGAGAGTGCCGCGGGCGACGGCCATCCGCTCACCATCGGCGGGGTCGGATACGCCAAGGGGCTCGGCGCGCACGCCGCGAGCGACATCGCCTACTACACCGGCGGGGCGTGCGAGACGGTGACCGCCGAGGTCGGCGTGGACGACGAGAAGGGCAGCAAGGGCACGGTCGCCTTCGAGATCACGGCGGACGGCACCACGGTCGCCTCGACGGGGGTGCTGACCAACGCGGCGGCCGCCCAGCCGCTCACCGCGAAGGTGACGGGCGCCCGGGTCGTCCGCCTCATCGTCACCGATGGCGGCGACGGGATCGACTCGGACCATGCGGACTGGGCGGACGCGAAGCTGAGTTGCTGAGCTCGAGTCGCTGAGCCGCGCGTGGCGCCCCCGGTGAACCGGCGACGGGGCGCCTTCCCGGTTCGCGCGGGAGGGGCTCAGAGCCGGCCATCGACGGCAGGACGAGCCCTATGGGCCCCTCGCGCACATGCGGCGGCCCCTGCCGGGACGCTCGGCCACTCACCTCAGCAGCCGCAGCGGCACCGTCCACCGGGCGCAGCCGTACACGCCGCCCCGGTACCCGTACTCCCCGCCCGGCTCCCCGCGATGCCGCGTGCCGGTCGTCCCCGTCCGCGATCAGATCGGGAGGCCCGCCGTCGCCGCGTTCTCCCTGCCGCGAAGCGCCGCGGCTGCCGCACCCACGAGACCCGCATCCGTGCCCATCTGGGCGGGCGTCACGGTCAGGCGCTGCACGAACGAGAGGGTCGCGTAATCGGTCAGGGCCTTGCGCAGGGGTGCGAAGAGGACGTCGCCCGCCTTGCCCACTCCCCCGCCGATCACCGCGATGTCGATCTCCACGAGGGTCGCGGTGGCGGCGATCCCCGCGGCCAGCGCCTGAGCGGCCCGCTCGAAGGAGGCCATGGCCACCGGGTCGCCCGCACGCGCCGCGGCCGCCACCGCGGCCGCCGAGGCGTCGCCGTCCGGACCCGGCTGCCAGCCGCCCTCCAGGGCGCGTCGGGCGATGTTCGGCCCGCTCGCGATGCGCTCCACACAGCCCCGCGATCCGCACGGGCACGGATCGCCGTCGAGGTCGACGCTGATGTGCCCGATGTGGCCCGCGTTCCCGGTCGGACCGGGGTGCAGGCGCCCGTTCAGGACCAGGCCTCCGCCGACGCCCGTCGACACCACCATGCACAGCGCGTTGTCGTGGCCGCGGGCCGCGCCCTGCCAGTGCTCGGCGGCCGTGATCGCCACGCCGTCGCCGATCAGCTCGACGGGCAGTCCGCCCGTCGCGGCCCGGACCCGCTCCACCAGCGGATACCCGCGCCATCCCGGAACGTTGACCGGACTGACCGTTCCTGCGGACGCGTCCACCGGCCCCGCGCTGCCGATGCCGACGGCCTGCGCCCTGCTCCACAACGGAGAGACCGCCAGTTCCGCCACGACCTCCTCCACGGCCCCCATGACGGTGTCGCCGTGCTCCTGCGCGGGCGTCGCACGCTGCGCACGCAGCAAAATCCGGCCATGGCCGTCCACCAGCGCTCCGGCGATCTTGGTGCCGCCGATGTCGAGTGCGGCCACGAGGTCGGTGTGCATCCTGGTCAGATCTCCCAATGCTTCAGTCGTACCGGCCCGGCGGACGGCGGGCCGCCGCCATGGGTCCGGTTCCCCCGGCCGGGCACTGGCAGGAGGCGCCTATGCGGGAAGGCGCAGGCCGGAGATTGCGGTGGACAGTGTCTCCTGGATCTGACAACGTTGTCCAGGCTCTATGCTCGACGCCACATCCTCATACCACCCATGGGCCCGCCGCACCCCCATGGACGACAGGACAGGACAGCGCATCGTGCCCGACACCGCCCGACGACCCGAGAACCGCTACGGCAATCGTCCGACCATGAAGGACGTGGCCGCGCGAGCCGGAGTCGGCCTGAAGACGGTCTCGCGCGTGGTCAACGGCGAGCCCGGGGTCACCCCCGACACCGAACGCCGCGTCCAGGAGGCCATCGAGGCACTGGGCTTCCGCCGCAACGACAGTGCGCGGGTGCTCCGCAAGGGCCGCACCGCGAGCATCGGCCTGGTCCTCGAGGACCTCGCGGACCCGTTCTACGGCCCGCTGAGCCGCGCGGTCGAGGAAGTCGCCCGCGCCCATGGCGCCCTGCTGATCAACGGTTCCAGCGCGGAGGACCCGGACCGCGAGCAGGAGCTGGCGCTCGCGCTGTGCGCGCGTCGCGTAGACGGACTGGTCGTCATCCCGGCCGGCGACGACCACCGCTATCTGGAGCCGGAAATGAAGGCCGGCGTCGCCACGGTGTTCGTGGACCGCCCCGCAGGCCGGATCGACGCCGACGTGGTGCTGTCCGACAGCTTCGGCGGCGCCCGGAACGGGGTCGCCCACCTCATCGCCCACGGCCACCGCCGCATCGGTTTCATCGGTGACATGCCGCGCATCCACACCGCGGCCGAGCGACTGCGCGGCTACCGCGCCGCCATGGAGGACGCGGACATATCCGTGGAGGACTCCTGGATGTCCCTCGGCGTCACCGATCCGGATCGGGTGCGCACCGCCGCGGAGGAGATGCTGTCGGGTCCCTCCCCCGTGACCGCAATCTTCGCGGGCAACAACCGTGTGACGGTCACCGTCGTCCGTGTCCTCGCCGAGCACGACCGCCCGGTCGCCCTCGTCGGCTTCGACGACTTCGAGCTGGCCGATCTCCTCAAGCCCGGCGTCACGGTCGTCGCTCAGGACGCCGCCGCCCTCGGCCGCACCGCCGCCGAGCGGCTGTTCCGCCAGCTCGACGGCACTCTGATCGCCCCTGAGCGCATCGAACTCCCGACCCGGCTGATCACCCGCGGCTCCGGCGAACTCCCGCCCGCGGACTGAGGGATGACGCTCGCCGGGTTCCCGGGGCACCCGGGAACCCTGTGAGGCCGCACGTGACCGAAGGCTCCGGGCGCACAATCGCCGTAGATGATGTGCGGGCCGTCCACCGCCGGCCGCATCCACGCCGCGATCCTTTCCGGGTTCAGGGCCGGGCGCTCGGACCCCGTGCCGCCGTGCAGGCCGTGGGTGCCGACACCCACCTGGGAGCCCTGCCTCGAACGCAGGCTGCTCAGGTCCCCGAGATCGTGAGATCGCCTCGCCTGGGCGCCGCGAAGCCCTCCAGGTCCGCCCGGGTCAGGCCGGTGGCCTTCGCCACCTCCTCGACGTCCAGCGCGCCGCAGTCCAGCCCCCGCAGCAGATAGCCGCTGAGCGCCTTGGCGGTCGCGGGCTCGTCCATGACGTCGCCGGCGGTGCGATGGACATAGCGGGCGAGCCGTGCCGCGGCCTGCTCGAAGCCCTCCCGGTAGAAGGCGAACACGGCGGCGTACCGGGTCGGCAGATGTCCGGGATGCATGTCCCAGCCCTGGTAGTAGGCGCGGGCCAGCGCCCGCCGGGTGAGCCCGTAGTGCAGCCGCCAGGCTTCGTGCACCTTCTCCGTCGGGCCGACCGGCAGGACGTTCGTGGAGCCGTCGCAGACGCGTACGCCGGTGCCGGCGGCCGCCACCTGCATGACCGCCTTGGCGTGGTCGGCGGCCGGGTGGTCGCTCGCCTGGTAGGCCGCGGACACCCCGAGGCAGGCGCTGTAGTCGAAGGTGCCGTAGTGCAGTCCGGTGGCGCGGCCCCCGGCGGCGTGGATCATCCGGGCGACCGTCGCGGTGCCGTCGGCGGCGAGAATGGCCTGGCTGGTCTCGACCTGGATCTCGAATCCGAGCCGCCCGGGCCGGAGGCCGCGCGCCGTCTCGAACGCCTCCAGCAGCCGCACCATGGCGGTGACCTGCTCGGCGTAGGTGACCTTGGGCAGCGTCAGCACCAGCCCGTCGGGCAGACCGCCGGCCTCCACAAGGCCCGTCAGGAAGATGTCCAGCGTGCGGATCCCGCGCTCCCGTACTGCCGCCTCCATGCACTTCATCCGGATGCCCATGTACGGCGCGGCCGTGCCGTTCGCATACGCTCCGGCGATCAGCCGGGCCGCGCGGGCCGCTGCCTCGTCCTCCTCGGCGTCCAGGCGGTGGCCGTAGCCGTCCTCGAAGTCCACCCTCAGGTCTTCCACCGGCTCGCGCCGCAGTTTCGCGCGCACACGGTCGTGGACGGGCCCGGCCAGCTCGTCGGCGAGCCCCAGGACGGCGGCCAACGACTCGGCGTCGGGGGCGTGTTCGTCCAGGGAGGTGAGGGCCTGGTCACCCCAGGAGCGGATGGTTCCGGCGGTGAAGGCGTCCGCGGGGACGTAGACCGTGTGGACGGGCTGGCGCGTGCCGCGGTCACCGGGATAGCGGAGCTCCAGCTCTCGGTCGACCGGTGCGAGAGACGCGCTGATCTCCTCGCTGACGGCGCCCGCAAGGCTCGTCGCCACCCGCTCCTGCTGGCCTTCGCCCATCCCACACCCTCCCGTTTTCCGCTCCACGGAATCAACAATCCGTAGAACGAAGCTATCCACGGCTCTCGGCGCCGGTCAACACCCTCTTGCGTGCCGGGCCTTCCTCGCCTTCCATGGGGGACACGCCCACCTTTGCCATGTTCACGCCCGTCTGATACGGCTCTGTCACACTACGGTGCGCCCGGCTCGTCCGGCACCCGCCTCGCAAGGAGCCCCTCGTGCCCCACCTCAGCCGAGTCACGCGCCGCCTGGGCCTCAAGAGCGTCGCGGCGGCCGCGGTCACCCTCCCGCTGTGGAGTACGGCTCTGTCCCTTCAGCACGCCTCGGCCACCGATCCGCAGGACAGCCGTCTGGAGGTCATGTCGTTCAACCTGCGCTTCGCGAGCACCACCGAACCCAACAGCTGGGCCGTCCGACGACCGGTGATGCGCGAACTGCTGCACAGAGAGCGGCCGCACGTCCTCGGGACCCAGGAGGGCCTCTACCAACAGGTCCGTGACATCGCGGCGGACCTCGGGGCGGGCCACGCATGGATCGGCACGGGCCGCGCGGGCGGCAGCCGTGACGAGTTCGTGGCCGTCTTCTACGACACCCTGCGGCTCACTCCGGTGGAGTACGACCACTTCTGGCTCTCCGATACCCCAAAGGTGATCGGCTCCAACACCTGGGGCGGTGCCTGCATCCGCATGGTCACCTGGGTCCGCTTTCGCGACGTGCGCCAGGGCGGACGGGAGTTCTACCTCCTCAACACCCACCTGGACAACGCCAGTCAGTACGCGCGCTCGCGCGCCGCATCCCTGATCACCGACCGCATCGCCGGACTCGACCGCTCGCTGCCGGTCGTGGTGACGGGTGACTTCAACGCGGCGGCCCACAGGAATCCCGTCTACGACACGCTTCTGGGCGCCGGACTCGTCGACACCTGGGATGCGGCAGAGGAGCGCTCCGCGCTGTACGGCACCTTCCACGGCTACCGGCCGCTGAAGCCGAACGGCGACCGCATCGACTGGATCCTGGCCACACCCGGCGTTTCGGCGCACCGGGCCTCGGTGAACACGTTCTCCCACAACGGCCGGTTCGCCAGCGACCACCTGCCCGTGCAGGCGTCGCTCACCCTGGGATGACACGAGGCCCCCGCGACCGCCGGCGCGGTCGCGGGGGCCTCGTGCCCGCGGAGTCGCTCAGCCCTTGCGGGACTTGATCTCCTCGGTCAGCTGCGGGACGACCTCGAAGAGGTCACCCACCACGCCGTAGTCGACCAGGTCGAAGATCGGCGCCTCGGAGTCCTTGTTGATCGCGACGATCGTCTTCGAGGTCTGCATACCGGCGCGGTGCTGGATCGCACCGGAGATACCGGAGGCGATGTACAACTGCGGGGACACGCTCTTGCCGGTCTGGCCGACCTGGTTGGTGTGCGGGTACCAGCCCGCGTCCACCGCGGCACGCGAGGCGCCGACGGCCGCGCCGAGGGAGTCGGCGAGCGCCTCGATGACCGCGAAATTCTCCGCGCCATTGACTCCGCGGCCACCGGAGACCACGATCGCGGCCTCGGTCAGCTCCGGACGGCCCGTCGACTCACGCGGCGTACGGGCGGTGACCTTGGTGCCGGTGGCCTTCTCGGAGAAGGACACGGTCAGCGCCTCCACCGCACCGGCGGCCGGGGCGGCCTGAACCGCGGCCGAGTTCGGCTTGACGGTGATGACCGGGGCGCCCTTGCTGACACGGGAGGTGGTGGTGAAGGAGGCGGCGAACACCGACTGGGTGGCCACCGGGCCCTCGTCGCCGGCCTCCAGGTCGACGGCGTCGGTGATGATGCCCGAGCCGATGCGCAGGGCCAGACGGGCGGCGATCTCCTTGCCCTCGGCGGAGGACGGCACCAGGACCGCGGCCGGCAAGACGGCCTCGTAGGCGGCCTGCAGCGCGTCCACCTTCGGCACGACCAGGTAGTCGGCGTACTCCGGGGCGTCGTTCGTGAGGACCTTCACGGCACCGTGCTCGGCGAGCGCGGCGGCGGTGTTCTCCGCGCCCGCACCCAGGGCGACGGCGACCGGCTCGCCGATACGGCGGGCCAGCGTGAGCAGCTCCAGGGTGGGCTTGCGGACCACGCCGTCCACGTGGTCGACGTAGACGAGAACTTCAGCCATGGGAATGGATCTCCTAGCGGATTGCGACGTCTGAGGGGCGGTCAGGCTGGGAAGCCTTAGATGAACTTCTGGCTCGCGAGGAACTCAGCGAGCTGCTTGCCGCCCTCGCCCTCGTCCTTGACGATGGTGCCCGCGGTACGCGCCGGGCGCTGGGCCGCGGCCTCGACCTTCGTCCAGGCACCCTCGAGACCGACCTGACCGGCCTCGATCTCCAGGTCCGAGAGGTCCCAGGACTGAACCGGCTTCTTCTTGGCCGCCATGATGCCCTTGAAGGAGGGGTAACGCGCCTCACCCGACTGGTCGGTGACCGAGACGACGGCCGGCAGCTGCGCCTCGAGCTGCTCGGAGGCCGTGTCGCCGTCGCGGCGGCCCTTGACCACGCCGTCCTCCACGGACACCTCGGACAGCAGCGTGACCTGCGGCACGCCCAGACGCTCGGCCAGCAGCGCCGGGACCACACCGGCGGTGCCGTCGGTGGACGCCATGCCCGAGATCACCAGGTCGTACCCGGCCTTCTCGATCGCCTTGGCCAGCACCAGCGAGGTGCCGATGATGTCCGTGCCGTGCAGATCGTCGTCCTCGACGTGGATCGCCTTGTCGGCACCCATCGACAGCGCCTTGCGCAGCGCGTCCTTGGCGTCCTCCGGACCCACCGTCAGCACGGTCACCTCGGCATCGTCCGCATCCTCGGCGATCTGGAGGGCCTGCTCGACCGCGTATTCGTCGAGCTCGGAGAGCAGACCGTCCACGTCGTCCCGGTCGACGGTCAGGTCATCGGCGAAGTGCCGGTCGCCAGTGGCGTCGGGCACGTACTTCACAGTGACAACGATCCTCAAGCTCACGCCGGCTCTCCTACTGCATCGTCATTTCTGGTCTGCCTTCTTCCAGGCAGCATAGGCGCCTGAAGCGGCCGATCCCGGTCGGGGCGACCCCGCGCTCCGAACGAAATATTACTCACCAGTACATCCAGCGAATGCCCGCTAAGCAAGCGCTTTGAACTGTGACCTTGACAACGCTGCGTAACCAGCCGGACGACCGGCCCAAGCCGGCGGAGCGGGCCGCGGCTTTCTCTGGCGGCACGCGCCCGGACCGACAGGCGCTCCCAGCGTCCCGGTGCGCGCCCAGACCGACAGGCGGTCGAGGCGCCCCCGTCCCGGGCGGTGGGTGCTCAGTCCCTCAGGCCGTTGAAGCGTCCCTGGTGATAGAGCAGCGGGCGCCCGGCTCCCGAGGGTTCGCCCAGGACGACCTCGGCGAGCACGATGCGATGGTCCCCCGCGGGGACGCGCGCGACGACACGGCACACGAGCCAGGCGAGCACGTCGTCCAGCACGGGAACCCCCTCGGGCCCCTGGCGCCACCGTGTGGGCGCGCCGAAGCGGTCGGCGCCGCTCCTGGCGAACGTATGGGCCAGGGCTTCCTGGTGTTCGCCGAGTATGTGCACGCCGACGTGGTCTGCCTCGGAGATGACGGCCCAGCTGGAGGAGCCCGCCCGGATGCCGAACGAGATGAGCGGGGGCTCGGCGGAGACGGAGGTGAGGGAGGTGGCGGTGAAGCCGACCGGCCTGCCGTCCCCTTGGGCGGTGATCACGGCCACCCCGGCCGCGTGCCGCCGGAAAACGGAGCGCAGCAAGTCGGGCGAGGCGAGCCGAGGGGTACCGAGGCCGGGCGTGGCCGTCATGGAACTGTCCTTCTGCGACGGTGACGTGGAGGGCTCCCCGCTCATGGGACCCCCGCTCGAGCAGAGCCGAGAGTGGGGGAAGGGCCACCGGCGGGGGATGATCCGTGGCTGCTCAGCAGTCCGGACAGCGCGCACTCGCGGTGCGGGCCAGGTCCACGTGGACCCGTTCGAAAAGATGGAGTTCCGGGGGCATGGGGTCAGGCTGACGATAGATGGCGGGTGCAGTCAAGTCGGTTCCGGTATCTGGGAGATACGTCATCCGCTGCCTCACAGTCACCTCACATGCTTCGGGGAGGGCCTGGCCGTGCGGCCGAGGACGTGTCAGACCGCCTCGCCGAGCGCGGCGATCACATCCGCCTTGCGCGGCTGCCCCGTGGCCCGTCGAACGATCCGCCCGTCCGCGTCCAGGACGAGCACGGTGGGCGTCTTGAGGATGTCGAGCGCTCGGACGAGTTCGAGCCGCTGCTCGGCGTCGATCTCCACATGGGCGACGCCGGGCACCATGGCGGCCACCTCGGCGAGGACCCGCCGGGTTGCCCGGCAAGGAGCGCAGAAGGCACTGGAGAACTGGACGAGCGTCGCCCGCTCGCCGAGCCCCTGACCCAACTCGGCGGCACCGAGCCGCTTTCCGCCGTCCCGCACGCGCACTCTCCCGCTCCGCCACCGGTGCAGCACTCCGAACGCACTCGCCAGCACGAGCACGGTCACACACACCACGAGTCCGCCCATCATCAGCTCCAGCATTCACAAGACTGCAAAGATTCCCGGCTCCAGGAATCGTTGCCGCTGCGGAATGCTTGATTCATGGACATCGATGCGAGGGGGCCGCGTTTCGGGGCGGCCGTGACGACCGTGGTACTGGCCGTCGTCCTGGTCACCGGCAGCGCCTGGCTACTGGCCTGGCAGCTCCTGGTGTTCGCCCTGGGCGCGGCCGGGGGTATGACGCGAGCTCCCTACGGGTGGCTGTTCCGGAGGTTCGTACGGCCCCGGATCGGGCCGCCGACGGAGTTCGAGGCCCCGCAACCACCGCAGTTCGCACAGGCGGTCGGCCTCGTCTTCGCCGCCCTCGGGCTCGTGAGCCATGTCGCCGGGTGGCAGTGGCTCGCATTCGCGGCGACCGGGGCCGCGCTCGCCGCCGCCTTCCTCAATGCCGCGTTCGGGTACTGCCTGGGGTGCGAGTTGTATCTGCTCGTACGCCGGGCGGTGATGCGTGCGGAGTAGCCGGGCGCCGGCAGGCACTGCGCAGGCGCGCCGACACGTGCTGCGGACGGGTGACGTGACGAGGATCTCGCCGCGCACCGGCACCAGAACTGGCCACGCGTCCGTTCTTCGGGCACGATCTGCGAGATGCCGCAAACCTACGGCAGCGTAACTTCCGCCGGGAGTCCCTTCCCAGGCAGAGAGAAGGGTCTGTCCCGTCCATGGCTGAGCTCGTCTACCGTCCCGTCATCGGTCTCGCCCTCACGATGTTCAAGGCATGGGACCTCAAGATCGACTGCAAGGGGTCGGAGAACATCCCCCGGTCGGGCGGCGCGGTGCTGGTGAGCAATCACATCAGCTATCTGGACTTCATCTTCAACGGCCTCGCGGCACTCCCCCAGAAGCGCCTGGTGCGCTTCATGGCCAAGGAGTCCGTCTTCCGGCACAAGGTCTCCGGCCCGCTGATGCGCGCGATGAAGCACATCCCCGTGGACCGCAAGCAGGGTGAGGCGGCGTACGAGCACGCACTGGACTCGCTCAAGGCGGGCGAGGTCGTCGGAGTCTTCCCGGAGGCCACGATCTCGCAGTCCTTCACGCTGAAGAGCTTCAAGTCGGGCGCCGTGCGCCTGGCCCAGGAGGCGGGTGTCCCGCTGATCCCGATGGCCGTGTGGGGTACGCAGCGGCTGTGGACCAAGGGGCACCCGCGCAACTTCCGGCGCAGCCACACCCCGATCACGATCCGGGTCGGCGAGGCAGTCGAAGCCTCGCGCGACACCTACGCGGGTGCGCTCACGCGCCAGCTGCGCGAGCGCGTCCAGGAGCTGCTGGAGGCCGCGCAGCGCGCCTACCCCGTGCGCCCGAAGAGCCTGGACGACACCTGGTGGATGCCCGCCCACCTCGGCGGCACGGCACCCACCCCCGAGCAGCTGCGCGCCGCCGAGGCGCACTGACCCGGGTCAGGCAGGGGCGTGGACGGTGATCCGCGCCCCGGGGCTGAACTTCTCGAGCAGTTCGGCGAGTTCGGCTCCGGCCTGCTCCATCTCGGACACCGGCATCGGAGCCAGGCCCTCCAGCAGGAAGAGTGCCGAGGTCGAATTCTCCGTGAGCCGGGTGCGCGGTCCCTGGCGCCAGTTCCAGCGGCGGCAGGTCACGCCCCTCTCGTCGCGCCAGACCACCTCGCCGGCGTCCGGGTGCTCGACCGCTTCCTCGCCCTCCGCCACGGTCACGAACTCCTCCTCGCCCGTGGCCCGTACGAGATGCATGGAACCCTCGATGAGGTCGAGGTCCTCTCCGCCGACCGGGATCAGATGGGCGACGCTGATCGCGTTGTAGATGTCGACGAGCACATTGATCCGGGGCAGGCCGGCGTCGGACAGGGCGCGCTTCGCCAGCGCCTCGGCCGAGTTGCGGGTCCGCGAAGGCTTGGCGCCGAAGGCCGTGTACGTCGCACGCCAGGCCGCCATGTGGGGATCCTCGTGCGGTGCGCGGCCGTCCAGGCGTACCGCCAGCCGACGGGCCGCGTCGTCGAGCAGGGCCGAAGTGCCTTCGGTGCTCGGCCCGTTGACGAGAGCGTGGGCCTCGATCGCGATGTGCGTGAAGCCGGGCGCCAGGGTGCGCACCGCGTCGGACACGGTCAGGTTGGGAGTCATCGCCTGCCTCAGAGTGCGGTGGGGAGCGTCTTCCAGAGGGCCTCTCGGTCGGGCGCGGCCTGGAGGGCGTTCAGCACGACCGGATGAGGTACAGCATATAGGACTGGATAGTCCGCTTCATTGCACTCCTTCTCGGGCACCCAGGCCAACCGCTCCCCGTCGAGGGAGAACCGGGCGTCGACGCCCGGTTTGTTGCCGCGAGGGTCCTGCCGGTGCCAGGCGCCACCGAACCGCACGGCGACCAGCCCATGGACGATGTGACCGTCGCCGTCGTCGCACCGAAGCCGCTGGCAGCAGAGCGCGGTCGGGATGTCCTCGGCGCGCAGCAGGGCGGCCAGCGCGTGCGCCTTGGCATGGCAGATGCCGGTGCGCTGCTCGAGCACGTCGGAGGCGCGCCAGGTGACACGCGGATCGCCGCTGTCGCCGGAGTGCGGAATGGAGTCGCGTACGAACTCGTACGCTGTCTGCGCATAGGTATACGAGTCCATTACACGGCTCGCGAGGCGTGCGGCGGTGCTGCGAACCACCGGATGATGATGGTCGATGACCTCGTCGGCAGCCAGGTAGGCGGAAAGATCAGGGGTCTGCTGGATCAGCTCCATGCCCGCAGAGCATAGGAATGCGGCCGATCATCGAGCAATTGATTTTCGATCGGCCGCATAGCTATGCAGAATCTGATCCCTGCCGGGCGCTACCGCGCCATCTCCTCCTTGAGGGCCGCCACGAACCGGTCCACGTCCTCTTCGGTCGTATCGAAGGCGCACATCCAGCGCACGACGCCCGCGGCCTCGTCCCAGAAGTAGAAGCGGAAGCGCTTCTGCAACCGCTCGCTCACATCGTGCGGCAGACGGGCGAAGACTCCATTGGCCTGCACCGGGTAGAGGATCTCCACGCCGTGGACCGCACGCACGCCCTCCGCCAGCCGCTGCGCCATCTCATTGGAGTGACGCGCATTGCGCAGCCACAGGTCCTTGGCGAGCAGGGCCTCCAACTGCACCGACACGAAGCGCATCTTTGAGGCGAGCTGCATGGACAGCTTGCGCAGGTGCTTCATGTGGCGGACGACGTCCTGGTTGATGACGACGACCGCCTCGCCGAACAGCGCGCCGTTCTTCGTGCCGCCGAGGGAGAGGATGTCGACACCCACGGCGTTGGTGAAGGTCCGCATCGGCACGTTCAGGGAAGCAGCCGCGTTGGCTATCCGCGAGCCGTCCAGGTGCACCCTCATCCCGTGCGCATGGGCGTGCTCGCAGATCGCGCGGATCTCCTCCGGCGTGTAGAGGGTGCCTAGCTCGGTGCTCTGGGTGATCGAGACGACCTGCGGCATGGCGCGGTGCTCGTCGTCCCAGCCGTACGCCTGCCGGTCGATGAGCTCGGGCGTGAGCTTGCCGTCCGGTGTGGGCACGGTGAGCAGCTTCAGCCCGCCCATGCGCTCGGGGGCGCCGCCCTCGTCGACGTTGATGTGCGCGCTCTCCGCGCAGATGACCGCGCCCCAGCGGTCGGTGACCGCCTGGAGGGCGACGACGTTCGCACCGGTGCCGTTGAAGACCGGGAAGGCCTCGGCCGTCGCCCCGAAGTGACCGCGGACGATCCCCTGCAGGTTCTCGGTGTACGCGTCCTCGCCGTAGGCGACCTGGTGGCCGCCGTTAGCCACGGCCAGGGCGGCGAGCACCTCCGGGTGCGCCCCGGCGTAGTTGTCGCTTGCGAAACCGCGGACCTGCGGGTCGTGGTGGCGACGCGCGTCGGTCTTGGGAGGGTTCACGGCTTCTCGGTCAGCCACAGACGGTTTCCGTTCACTTCGGCTGCGGGCTTCTCCCAGACCCCGGCGATGGCCTCGGCCAGGTCCTTCACGTCAGTGAAGCCCGCGAACTTCGCGTTGGGACGCTCGGCGCGCATCGCGTCGTGCACCAACGCCTTCACCACCAGGATCGTAGCCGCCGCACGCGGTCCCTCGGCGCCCCCGGCCTTGCGGAAGAAGTCGGCCATGGCCAGCGTCCACGCCTCGGCGGCGGCCTTGGCGGCCGCATAGGCGGCGTTGCCCGCGGAGGGGTTGCTGGCGCCCGCGGCACTGATCAGGACGTACCGGCCGCGGTCGCTGCGCTGCAGCGCCTCGTGGAAGGCGAGCGTAGTGTGCTGCACAGTGCGGATGAGCAGCAGCTCCAGGAAGTCCCAGTCGTCGAGGCTGGTCTTGGTGAAGGTCTCGCTGCCCCGCCAGCCGCCGACGAGGTGCACGACACCGTCGACGCGGCCGAAGTCCTTCTCGATGTGGGTGGCCCAGGCATGGGTGGACTGCAGGTTCAGGAGGTCCACGGTGTCCCCGACGACCGTGGCGCCGCCGTGGGCGTAGCGGGCCGCATCCACGGCCTCCGAGAGCCGCTCGGGGTCGTTGTCCGCCCCGACGACCGTCGCTCCCGCCTCGGCCAGGCGCTGCAGTGTCACCCGGCCGGCGGGTCCGCCCGCGCCGGCCACCGCGATCACCGCACCGCTCAGTGGCCCGTTCCCGTTCCCCATCTTCGCCTCCTGCTGAGCAGTGTTGGTGCGGTCGCTCACGCGGCGATCCGCTCGGCGCCGTCCGCCGTGATGCCCTTGGTGGAGGGAATACGCCCGCCCGCTTCAGATTTCACTGCATCCTCCGGGGAATCGTCGATCGCACCGTAAATTTTCATGGGAGGCAGAGTGTACCCATCAGATACTTCAGTCCCAGCGTACGGGCCCAGCTCATCCAGGGCCTTGGCGTACATGCCATCAGAGAACCAGCGGCGAGCCAAGCGGTAGAAGAAACCCCAGCCCTTCCCACCCATCCGCTCGTCGCGGTCGTAGTCGTGCCATCCCGCCGCGTTACGCAGCTTCTCCAGCAGCATCTCGAAGCACGCCCGATCCTCTGGCTTGGGCTTTCGTCCCCCTGCCAGGATGCCTTCGACCCGGGCCCACTGCTCGTCGGAGACGCCGAGCGGGATGGTGATCCCGTTCTCCCGGTGCCACTCCAGCATCGGGTCCTTGCTTCCGCCTGCCCGTCCGGACACACTCTCGCCGACGATCTGGACCCGGACCCGCAGGAGCTCCAAGATCCGCTTCTTGTCGGCCGTCTCAAGATCGTGGACGTTGGAGCTGACGCGGTCGACCACCGCCCGCATGGTGTCGGCCTTCGCCTCCTTGTGCTCAGACTCCTCCAGCCACTCGGCAATGCGCTCCTGCTCATCGCGGAGCTCCTTCTCCTTGTCGGCGATCTGCTCCTTGATCTCCTCGATCAGCTTCTGGTCGCTCGCGTCGTCCTCGTCGAGGGAGGCGACCAGCGCGGCGATCTTCTTGCGTCGGGTGTTGCGCAGCCGGTTCAGCTTGTCGTCGAT
This sequence comes from Streptomyces sp. CA-106110, assembly GCF_050936285.1. NCBI lineage: Bacteria > Bacillati > Actinomycetota > Actinomycetes > Kitasatosporales > Streptomycetaceae > Streptomyces > Streptomyces sp. CA-106110. The sequence continues at coordinate 1,888,052 of NZ_JBNJNB010000001.1, forward strand.
CTCCGCCAGGCGGGCCCGGTAGGACTCGGCGCGCTCGGGGACGCTGCCCAGCCAGTCGTCGATCAGCCCCTTGATCGCGTCGGGGTCGGTCAGGAGCTTGGCGACCTCGTCCCAGACGAATGCCTCGGTCGGCTCGGCGGGTATCTGCTTGCAGGTGTGTCCCTCGCCGGTCGTGGCCTGGTTGGAGCACCGGTAGACCGAGTCGCCCTGCTGGGCGCGGGCTGCGCCGTACCGGCTGTGGCCGCACAGGCTGATCAGGTGGCCGGAGAGCAGGTGGTTGCTGTACGTGGTCCGCGGGGTGCCCTTCATGTCCTCCAGGGCGGCCTCCAGAGCCCGGCGCCGGTCTTCCGGCAGGAGCTCGGGGAGCTCGACCTGGTAGGAGGTGGTGATCTCCTCGCCGTCCTCGTTCACGCCGGAGAAGGAGAAGTCGACGTACCCACGAACGGCCAGGCGCAGGCGGAGGACGAGGTTGTTGCCCTCCCACAGCTTCCCGGTGCGCGTGCGGTACTTCAGCTCGTTCAGTTCCTTGGCGGCCTCGCCCCGGCTCATCTTCTTGTCGATCAGGAGCTCGGCGGCCTTCTCGATGAGCTCCTTCTCGTCCTTTTTGACGACCGGCTCGCCCTCGTCGTCGAGCATGTAGCCGTAGGGCGGCGTGCCGCTGGCCCAGCCTCCCCCGGAGACCTTCTTGACCCGGCCGCCCATCGTGCGCTCCAGGATCAGGGCGTGCTCGACCTCTGCCATGTAGGCCAGGAGGGAGAGTTGGATGCCGAACATCTGGTCGTCGGAGTCGATGCGGCCGTCGGCGGTGGCGACGCGCACGCCGAAGTCGGTGACGTCGTAGACCCAGCGGTGGATGTTGCGCATGGTTCGGCCGATGCGGTCCAGCTTGGCGAAGACGACGACGTCGATCTGGCCGGCCTCGATGTCGGCCGTCAGCCGGTCGAGGTCGTCACGGTGTGCAAGTTTTCCGGACACGCCGCCATCGGTGTAGACGTCCACGATGGTGTGAGGCGTGCCCTTGAGCTGGTAGTCGATCCAGGCCCGGCATCGTTCATCTTGCACATCGAGGCCGTAGCCGTCGAGCTGCTTGGATGTGGAGACGCGCAGGTAGATGGCCACACGCAGGACCTTACGCTGGCGCGGAAGGGTCTTGGTTCCCATGGTTCCCCCCTCTTGAGATGGGCTGACGCCCTCGTCGACCTGATCGACACCTTCATGACCGACGACGAGGTCAAGCACAAGCAGCGCGTCTACGACGTGAGCCGTGTCCGCTGCAAGGGCTCCCGACTGAAGACGTTCGGCGGCACGGCCAGCGGTCCCGGCCCGTTCGCCCGCATGATGATCGACGTCGCCGCCATCCTGTCCGGCGTCACGACTGAACACGTCACCCCGACCGAGTCCATGGAGATCGACCACGCCATCGCAGAGTGCGTGGTCTCGGGCGGTGTCCGCCGAAGCGCGCGGGATGGCGATCTGCCACTGGAACGACCCGTTCATCTCGGAGTTCCTGGCGCGCAAGGAGGACGGCTCTCGGCACTGGACGACGAACATCTCGGTCGAGATCGACCAGGACTTCATCGATGCCCTGGGCAGCATCGACCACCCGCTGAACATCGAGGCGGAGGCGGTGCACGAGCTGGTCGTGCGCGGGATGCTCCTGAACGGCGAGCCCGGCTACTGGAACTCGACCTACTCCAACGAGGGCGAGGTCAACGAGGTCATCGCCACCAACCCGTGCGGAGAGATCGCGCTCCCCGAGACCGGCGCGTGCGTGCTCGGCCACGTCAACATGGACTACTTCGCACCGAAGACCATGCTCGACACCTACGACCGGGCTGGCCTGACTCGGGCGCATGAGCTGATGACGCGGTTCCTGATACGGGCCACGTACGGCGACATGACGGACGACCAGCAGCGCGAGGTCATGCACAGCGAGCGTCTACCTCCAGCACCGTTGCGACTGTCCGTGCCACCCGAGGGGCCTTCGCCGGGTCCGCTGGGAGGACACCCTCGATCGGTAGATACCAAGAAGCCCCCGCCTCACGACGGGGGCTTGCTTGTTGGTCGCGTTTTGCCTGGTCAGGCCGTCTTGGAGCTGGCGATCTCGAACTCGAAATCTGAAGCGGTTCCGCGAATCCCCTTGGTGGAGGCAACCACATTCTTCAGCTTCTTGGACAGTGCCTCGTAGAACATGCTCAGCGGAAACTCGTCCGGAAGCACGTCATCGACGAGCTTGCGCGGCGGCAGGGACAGGTCGAGGGCGTCGGGACCCTTGGCCCACGTGGAGCCCGGGTGCGGGGCGAGATAGGTGGAGACCAGCTCGTAGGCCTTGAACCAGTGGACGAGCTTCGGGCGGTCGATGCCCTCCCGGTACAGCGTCTCGATCTCCGTGCACAGCTGGTTGGTGATCTGCGGGGCGCGCTGCCAGTCGATGGACAGCTTGTTGTCCGTCCAGCGGACCACGTCGTGCTTGTGCAGGTAGGCGAAGAGCAGCTGGCCGCCGAGACCGTCGTAGTTGCGCACGCGCTCGCCCGTCACCGGGAACCGGAACATACGGTCGAAGAGCACCGCGTACTGCACGTCACGACCCTGCGGGAAGCCGTCGGCATCCAGCTTCACGGCCTCCTTGAAGGCGGTGAGGTCGCACCGCAGCTCCTCCAGGCCGTACATCCAGAACGGCTGGCGCTGCTTGATCATGAAGGGGTCGAACGGCAGGTCACCGTGGCTGTGGGTGCGGTCGTGGACCATGTCCCACAGCACGAAGGCCTGCTGGCAGCGCTCCTGGTCGTGGACCATGGCGGCGATGTCCTCGGGCAGCTCCAGGCCCAGGAGGTCGACGGCGGCCGCGGTGACACGGCGGAAGCGGGCCGCCTCACGGTCGCAGAAGATGCCGCCCCAGGAGAACCGCTCCGGGGCCTCGCGCACGGCGATGGTCTCCGGGAAGAGGACGGCCGAGTTGGTGTCGTAACCGGCGGTGAAGTCCTCGAAGGTGATGCCGCAGAACAGCGGGTTGTCGTAGCGGGTGGCCTCCAGCTCGGCGAGCCAGTCGGGCCAGACCATGCGCAGGACGACCGCTTCGAGGTTGCGGTCGGGGTTCCCGTTCTGTGTGTACATCGGGAAGACGACCAGGTGCTGGAGTCCGTCCCTGCGGTCCGCGGCGGGCTGGAAGGCCAGCAGCGAGTCAAGGAAGTCCGGCACCTTGAAGCCGTCGTCGGCCCAGCGGTGCAGGTCCTTCAGCAGCGCCTCGTGGTAGGCGTTGTCGTGCGGCAGCAGCAGGGAGAGCTCCGCGACGGCGTCCGCCACACGGCGCACCGCGAGGACGGCGTCCGCCGGGGCCGGCGCGCCCTCGGCGTCGAAGTCGATGGAGCCGTCCTTGGACTGCCATGGCCGGATCTGTTCCACGGCACTCTTGAGCACGGGCCAAGCCGGATGGTCCACCACCCTGCCCTGCGGAGGAACCTGCCCCTCCGGACCCAGCTGCACAAGAATTTCCGTCATGACCCAACCTCCACGGGAGAACCTCGCGTAAGGACACCGTATGCATACGAGGTTTCTTCCAGCAAGAGGGCCCTCGGGAAATTATCCTGCCCTCCCCCCCGCTTCACCGCTCTTTTTCCTGTCAGACGCCGACAGGTCGATGAGTTCCTCGAACCGTCACCCGACTGCGCGAAGGCCGCCGGCGAGCCGGGCCGGGCCTCGGGAACACCCGTCCCCGGGTGACGCTCAGAGCGGATGGCGGCCGCGGGACGTCTGAGACGAGAGGGGCGAAGTCCGGCCGGACGGGCGGACACGGCATAAGTCAACGCCCAAGCGACACGCCCACCATAGAGCGACACACGGTCGGCGACACCGTCCGGATTCACGCCGCGCCGCGTACCCATTGGCCGTGTACGAGCGGGTTCAGCGGAGAGCCGGGCCATTAGGCTGCGGCCTTGCCGTGCCGGTGTCGGGACGCCGCGCGGCAGCCGAGCCGCCGTCGACGGAAGCGAGTTGAACCTTGAACTTCCTCACCATCGGTCACCGCGGAATCATGGGTGTCGAGCCCGAGAACACCCTCCGGTCCTTCGTCGCCGCCGAGCACGCGGGCCTGGACCTGATCGAACTCGATCTGCATCTGAGCAAGGACGGCGCCCTCGTGATCATGCACGACGCCGACGTGGACCGTACGACCGACGGCACCGGACCGATCTCGGAGAAGACCCTCGCCGAGCTGCGGACCCTGGACGCCGGCCGTGGTGAGCGCGTGCCGGTCTTCGAGGAGGTCCTGGACGCGGTGCGGACGCCGATCCAGGCGGAGATCAAGGACGTGGCGGCCGCACGGGCGCTGGCCGAGGTCATGCACCGCCGGGACCTGGTGGGCCGGGTGGAGGTGTCGTCGTTCCACGACGAGGCTGTCGCCGAGATCGCCCGGCTGGTACCGGGCGTGCGCACCGCCCTGATCGCCGGCCGCTACGGACCCGATGTGGTGGAGCGCGCCGTCGAGGCCGGTGCCGGAACGGTCTGCCTCAACATCCGCCGGCTCACCCTCGAGGTCGTCGAGCACGCCCGCGAGGCGGACCTGAGGATCATCGCCTGGGTCGTCAACACCCTGGACCACCTGCGGCTGGTCCGCGCCCTGGAACTGGACGGCGCGACCACCGACTACCCGGAGATCAAGCGCACCGGCCGGTACACCGCGTGAGCGTCACTCCGGGCTGAGCGTCGCTCCGGGCGCCGCGCCCGGAGTCAGACCAGCGGCTTGACCAGCAGCTCGAACTGCAGGTCGGCGCGCTGCGGGATGCCGAAGCGCTCGTCGCCGTACGGAAAGGGGGTCATCCGTCCCGTACGGCGGTAGCCGCGCCGCTCGTACCAGGCGATGAGGTCCTCGCGGACGGAGATCACGGTCATATGCATCTGTGAGACGCCCCAGTCCTCGAGGGCCGTACGCTCCGCCTCGGCGATGACGACCTTGCCGAGGCCCGCGCCCTGAAGCGCCGGGCTGACCGCGAACATGCCGAAGTAGGCGTGGTCGTCCCGGCGCTCGAGCTGGCAGCAGGCGACAAGCGCCCCGTCCCGCTCGACCATGAGCAGCCGGCTGTCCGCCGCGCCGATGACCTGGAGCACGCCCTCGGGGTCGGTGCGCTGCCCCTGCAGGATGTCCGCCTCGGTCGTCCAGCCGGCCCGGCTGGACTCGCCGCGGTAGGCCGACTCGATCAGCGCGACCAGCGCGTCGACGTCGACGTCGGTGGCGTCGCGGAAGATCAGGCCGGTCGCGGCGGCGGTGGCTGCTGTGGCGGCGGAGTCCATGGACTGCTTCTCCGTTTCGGTGGCGCGGCGCGGGCACGGACGAGAGTAGTCCTCGCACTAGGCTCCGGACGCATGGTCCACGTACTGAGCAGCCGCATCCTCTTGCGCCCCTCCGACCCGGAGCGCTCCCGGGCCTTCTACGGCGAGAAACTCGGGCTCCCGGTCTACCGGGAGTTCGGTACGGGGCCGGAGCGCGGAGTGGTGTACTTCCTCGGCGGCGGCTTCCTGGAAGTGGCGGGCCGCGACGAGGCGCCGCCTTCCCCCGCACTGAAGCTCTGGCTGCAGGTGCCGGATGTAGCGGTCGCACACCGGGAACTGGCCGAGGCAGGGGTCGAGATCGTGCGGCCGCCCGTGAAGGAGCCCTGGGGCCTGATCGAGATGTGGATCGAGGACCCGGACGGCACACAGATCGTGCTCGTGGAGATCCCGGCCGATCACCCCCTGCGGTACCGCCCGGGAATCTGATGCCTCCGGCCGTGTGCGGGACTAGCCTCTGAAGGGGACGCGAGCGGTGGGAGGCACGTCATGAGGCTCGAGAAACCGGTGCCCGGAGGACCCTGCTGGACCGAGCTCGGTACCAGCGACATGGAGGCGGCCAAGCGGTTCTACGCCGACCTGTTCGGCTGGCGGCCGGAGACGGATCCCCGTCAGGAGGCGGGCGGGTACACGGTCGCGCATCTCGGCGACGCGGCGGTCGCGGCCCTCTCGCCGCTGTACCAGGAGTCACAGCCGGTCGCCTGGAACGTGTCGTTCGCGGTGACCGACGCGGAGGCGGCGGCGGAAGCGGTGCGGGCGGCCGGCGGCACGGTGATCCTCGGGCCGATGGACGTGTTCGACGCGGGCCGTTTCACGGTTGCGCGCGACCCGGGCGGCGCTGCCTTCCAGATGTGGCAGCAGCGGACCTTTCCCGGTGCGGGGCTGTTCAACGCGCCCGGCTCGCTCGGCTGGGTGGAGCTGCTGACCCGGGAACCCGACAGGGTCACCGACTTCTACACCACGGTCTTCGGCTGGAGCGTGAACGCCTCCGAGGAATACACGCAGTGGGGGATCGACGACGCCGACTTCGGCGGCATGCTGACGATGGACGACCGGTTCGCCGCCGAGGTGCCGCCGCACTGGCTGCCCTACTTCGCGGTGGAGGACGTGGACACCACGGTGTCCGCGGCGGCGCAGGCGGGTGCGAGCGTCCAGACGAAACCGATATCGGTCCCCGACGGTCCCCGCATCGCCGTCCTGAAGGACCCGCAGGGCGCCGTGTTCGGCGTGTACACGGAGGGCCCGGAGGCCGAGGACTAGGCGCTGTCGGGCGCCCCCGTGGCGGTGCGCGGTCAGCCGCGCGGAGCGCCGAGCCGGCCTTCCAGCTGGACGAGCAACTCACCCAGCAGTGCGGCCAGTTCGCGCTGACCGTCGGCGTCGAGACCGGACAGCGCGGCTCTCTCGTAGGAGAGCTGCTCGGGCAGGATGCCGTCGACGAGGTCGTGGCCCGCGTCGGTGAGGTGGACACGGGCCACCCGGCGGTCCCGGGTGTCGCCGCGCCGCTCGACCAGGCCGCGTTCGGTCAGCTGCTTGAGGCGTTTGGTGACGGCGGCACCGGAGGAGAAGGTCTCGCGGGCGATCTCACCGGGCGTCAGCTCGTGGCCGGTGCGCCGCAGGGTGCCGAGTACGTCGAACTCGGGCCGGGTCAGCCCCACCCGGCGCAGCGGCGCGTCCTCCGCCTGCTGGAGCAGGGCGGCACAGCGGTTGACGCGGCCGATGATCTCCATGGGCCCGGTGTCGACATCGGGCCGGACCGCGTGCCACTGGCGCACCACGGCCGCGACGATGTCGTCCGCAGGGGCACGCCTGGGCGGCTGCCCGACGGCCCCGGCGTCCGCGTGCCGCGGTCCCTCCGCGCCGTCGCCCGTGTCCTGCCGCCCGGCGGCTCCGGTCCCCGGCCCTCCGTTTCCTGCCGTCATGCCCGTACGCCTTCCGAGGTGTGCAGTCCCTGCCGTCATGCCCGTACGCCTTCCGAGGTGTGCAGTCCCTGCCGTCGTACCGTCGCGGCGAGCGTACGGTGCCCGTCCTGCTCGGCGCGCAGCACTCGCTCCTCCGGCAGGGCGCGCTGCCACCATTCGCCGGAGGCGGCGTCGACCGCGGCGCGCAGGTCCACGACGGCGGCGGCCAGAGCGCGGCGCGCCCCCTCCAGGTCCGCCGGCTCGGGGGGGTCCGCCACAAGCACGCGGGCGGCGCGCTCACGGGTCCGCTCCACTGCGGCGAGGGCGTCTTCGATACGGTCACCGGCGCGCCGGTTGGTGACGGCGATCGCGGCGGCGAAGCCGACCAGCGCCCCGATGAGGGTGTCCACGACCCGGTCGGCCATCAGCGCGCCCGGCTCCTGGTGGTGGCCGAACTCGGTGATGAGCAGGGCCATCGGCGTCACGCAGACGCTGCCGATCCAGTAGTTCCGGCTGATCAGCGCCTCGGCGCCGAAGTTGAAGGCGAGACCGCACAGCACCAGGGCCAGCTGGCTCAGATGGGCGACCGGGGCGACGGCGGCGAACAGCAGGACCCCGACGAGGTTGCCGACGACCCGCTGGATGCCGCGGCGCCAGGTGAGGGTGACGTTGGCCTGGTAGATCGAGGCGGCGGTGACCAGCGCCCAGTACGGGCGGCCGACGCCGAGTGCGAGCGAGACGTATCCGGCGAGGGCACAGCCGAGCGCGGTGCGCAGGACGAGGGGGGCGAGCGGGGCGAGCCTGTGGTGCAGCGGGCGCGGCGGGCTGTCGAGTTCGAGTTCCACGCCGAGGAGTTCGTCGGCAGCCTCGCCGAGGTCGTCCGGCCGCGGAACGGGCCCGGTGCCCCGCAGTGCGCGGGCCCAGGCGCGCAGTCGCTCGGAGTCGGTGTCCGCGGGCGCCGCGAGCGCCACCTCGGCCCGGACGAGGAGCCGTTCCAGGGCACGCCGGGGCACGGAGCGGGCGCCGGTGGACAGCAGTGACTGCCAGGCGGTGTGCACGGCGGCCGCGGCACCGGCCCGGGCGGCGGTTTCACCGGTCGCCGCGAACGCGGCGGCGGCGCTCAGGGCGTGGGCGGTGGCCCGGCGCTCGGGGCCGTGGGGCCGCAGCAGACCGGGGGCCATGCCCACGATCCAGGACCAGGCGCCAGCCGCTGCGGCGAGGGCGACATGGCCCGGCACCTGGCCGAGGGACTGCGGCACGGACAGGGCCGCCGAGGTGACGAAGGTGAAGATCACATTGCCCGGGGGGCCGAGACGGGTCGCGTCGCACAGCGCCTTGTGGACCGCCGCGAGCAGGGCGCCGACGGTGACCAGCACCACCGGGTCCGTAGTCAGCGACGCCGCGACCAGGGAGACGGCCAGGCCGCTCACCATGGCGAGGACGACCCGGATGAGGATCCCCGCCCGGGCCGAGTACGGGCGGTTGTGCGCGTAGAGGGCGCAGAGCGAGCCCGCCATCGTGTACGCCGCGAGATCGAGGCGGCCCAGGGCGAGCAGGGTGAGGTTCGGCGGTGCGACCCCGGCGACCACGCTCAGCGCGGGCTTGAACCAGATGTCGGAGGGCCTGCCGAGGCGCAGGAGACCGGACAGGGGAAGCGGACGCACTCGGGAGGATCGGCGGTTCGCACTGCTCATGAGGGCAAGTTTAGCAGGTGTTTTACTCGTAAATGATTTCTGGGACCGCGGCCCTGGCCTGCGGCTCGAGCCTCCCGCGCTCCCCCTGTACCCCTGTGCGCTCGCTTGCGCACCATCCGTGACGGGAATGCCTCCAGCGACTGTCCGAGACCGTCGAACGGGGGAGGTGCGCGGTGCACGGACCGTCGTCACCCGGCTGGCTGCTCGTCGCGCTGTGCACGGCGACCGGGGCCTACTGTCTGCTGCGCATGCGCAGCGCCGTCGAGGAACAGCGCCGGGCCGCGGGCGGCGAGGCGCTGATGGGGTTCGGCATGGCCGCGATGGCCGTGCCCACGACGGTGGCCGCGCCGCCCCGCTGGGCCCTGATCGCCTACGTCGTGGTCTTCGGGGGCGCGGCCGTGCGCACCCTGTGGGCCGCGCGTAGCGGCGGCCACCACCTGCACCACCTGGTGGGAGCGTTCGCCATGGCGTACATGGCGGCGGCGATGGTCTCCTCTCCTGGACACCACGGCCACAGCGGCATCGCCCCGGTCACCGGTGCTCTCCTCCTCTACTTCGCGATGTACGTGCTGTGGTCCGGAGCGCGGTTGGTGCCGGTCGCGGCGACGGCCGGGGCCGGGGGCGCACGCCTCGTCGGCTGGGGCGACCGACAGGAACTGGCACGCGCCTGCCGGCTGTCGATGGCCATCGCGATGCTGGCGATGCTCCTCACCCTCTGACCAGGGCGCATCGCGCTCTGACGGCGCCACGCGCGAAGAAGACCCGTCCTTCCCCGGCGCCGAGGCGGACTGCCGGCCGGTGCCGTGGCGAACTGCCTCCGGCGCCCGGGCGACCGGCCTCCGGCGCCCGGGCGACCGGCCTCTGGTGCCGTGGTGAACTCCGCCCGGTCCCGTCGCCGACGGTGGCGTACGTCACTTTGCCGCGACAGTACGTACCCCATGACGACACCCGGCTCATAGGCTTCGGCCCATGATGGTCCCCGCGGCACTGCTGCTGCTCGGCGCCCTGACCGCCGTTCTCGCTCCGCGGCTGCTCGCCCGGGCGGACTGGCCGGACCGAGAACCGGTGGTCGCCCTGTGGGTGTGGCAGTGCGTGGTGGCGGCGGTTCTGGTGTGCTGCGCGCTGTCGATGACGCTGAGCGCGGCCGCCGCCTGGGCGGCCGTGAGGGACCATGTGTTCGCCACCGCGCCGGTCTCGGTCGTGGACGCCTACGCGCTGGGTTCCGGGAGCATGTGGGCCGCTGCCACCGCCGTGGCACTGGCGTGCGGCGGGGCGTGGAGCGCGGCGATGCTGGTCCGCGAGGTCGCCAGGGCGCGGGCCCGGCGTCGGCAGAGCAGGGCCGAACTGCTCGTACGAGCCCCGCTGTTGCCCGGCGAGGAGACCCGCAGGGACCGGCTGGTGGTCCTGGAGGGAGAGCGTGCGGAGGCCTGGTGGTTGTCCGGCGCCACGCCCCAACTGGTCGTCACCACGGAGGCGTTGCGCCGACTGAAGGGCAAGCAGCTGGACGCGGTGCTCGCCCATGAGCAGGGGCACGCGCGGGCCCGCCACGACTGGCTGCTGCACTCCTCGGCCGCGCTGGCCAACGGATTTCCCCAGGTGCCGGTCTTCGCAGCGTTCCGCGACGAGATGCACCGGCTGGTCGAACTGGCCGCCGACGACATGGCCTCGCGCCGCCACGGCCGCCTCACCACGGCTCTCGCCCTGGTCGAACTCAACGAGGACCGGGGCGTCTTCGGGCCCTGTCCCACCCCGCAGGCCCATGTTCCGCATCGTGTCCACCGTCTCCTCACGCCCCCGGACCGGCTGCCGGCGGCACAGCGGCTGCGGCTGACGGCGACCGCGGCACTGGTTCCGGTGATCCCGGTGCTGGTGGCGTTCGTACCGGGGCTGCGGGCACTGGGGTGAACCGGGCGCCCGGGTCACACGGGCGCCGTGTCCGTTGACCGGAAGGCCCGCACAGGGGCGAGGATCAGGGTATGCAGCCCCTGCCCGTCGACTCACCGATCCGGCGCCCGGCCCCGCGAGGTGCGGAAGTCGCCGCCACGGCCCTGGGCTGCGCGTCGCTGCTGCTTCTGGTGCTGGTGACCATCCCCTGGCACCCGCTCGTGGCGCTGGACGCGGACATCGCGCGCACGATGCACGGCTGGGCGCTCGACAACCCGGTCCTCACACGCACGGCCCGCCTCCTCACGGACTGGGTGTGGGACCCGGCGACCATGCGCATCCTGTGCGCGGTCGCGGTGTTCTGGCTCCTGTGGCGGCAGCGGGACCGCCGGCTCGCCCTGTGGGTGGCGGCCACCTGCGCGCTGGGCGCGGTCGCGCAGAACGTCGCCAAGGCGGCCATCGGCCGAGCACGCCCCGAGTGGCCCGACCCACTCGACGTAGTGCACAACGGGGCCTTCCCCTCCGGTCACGCGATGACGGCGGCTCTCGTGTGCGGGCTGCTGCTGTGGGTTCTTCGCCGGTACGGCGCCAGGGGCGTGCTGTGGTGCACGGCGCTGACCGTGGCGGTGGTCTCCGTCATCGGGGTCGGCCTGACCCGGGTCTGGCTCGGCGTGCACTGGCCGTCGGACGTGCTGGGCGGCTGGCTGTTCGGGGCGCTGCTGGTCGTGCTCGCCATGGCGTCCTATGAGCGGTGGGGCGGAGCGGAGAAGAACACGACCAGGCGGGCGGGGCGTTCTTGACGCGTGCACAGCGGGTCGCGAAACATCGTCCCCATGGCGATCAAAGGTGTGCTCTTCGACTTCTCCGGAACGTTGTTCCGTATCGAGTCGGCCGAATCCTGGCTGCGCGCGGCACTGGCGGAAGCCGGTGTCACCCTGCCCGAGGCCGAGTTGGTGCGCACGGCCGAGCTGCTGGAGTCGGCGGGCGCACTGGCCGGTGGTTCCTTCCCCGAAGGGCCGCTGCCGGAAGACCTCGCCGCGCTGTGGGCCGACCGGGACCGCAGCGCCGAGGCGCACCGGGCCGCGTACACCGGCCTGTCCCGTCGGGTGCCGCTGCCGGACCCGCGACTCCATGGCGTGCTGTACGACCGCCATATGAGACCTGCCGCCTGGCGGCTCTACCCTGACGCCGCCGAGGTGCTCGGCGCCCTGCACGGACGCGGAGTGGCCGTCGGCGTGGTCAGCAACATCGGCTGGGACCTGCGGCCGGTCTTCCGGGAGCACGGCGTCGACCCGTACGTCCACACATACGTGCTGTCATACGAGCACGGCATCCAGAAGCCGGACGCCCGGCTGTTCGCCCTGGCCTGCGACGCGCTCGGTGTCGCCCCGCAGGACACGCTCATGGTCGGCGACAACCGACGGGCGGACGGCGGGGCCGCGGCGCTCGGCTGTGCGGTGCACTTCGTCGACCATCGCCCGGTGACCGAGCGGCCGGACGGGCTCCGCCCCGTGCTGGGCCTGATCGGCTGACCCCGCCCCCGTCTCAGCCCTGGTAGCCCTCGACCTCGGACGCCGGCCGGACACGCGCCTCGTCCGGGTTCTCGCCGAACTCGGCCTTCGCGCGGCGCTGGCGCAGCAGGTCCCAGCACTGGTCCAACGCTTGTTCCAGCTCGACGAGCCGTGCGTGCTCGGTGGAGCTGTCGATCCGGCCGGACGACACCGCCTCACGCAGGCCGCGTTCCTCGTCCACCATCGCCGTGATCCTTGCCAGGATCTGGTCTTCACCCATGTGCGTCATGCCTCCTTGGGACTCGTGCCCACTCTAGGGACGGGCCGGCTCCTCTGCGACAGCTGTGCCGCAGGCCTCGTCCTGCGCCGGTGGCCGCTCAGGGCGGCGCGCAGGGGCGGACCCAGGATCCGTCGTACATCCGCGGCGTCCAGTGCCTGCACCGGGCCGAGCGGGTTCAGATAGCGGGTGAAGATCAGGCCGCCGAGCACGGCGACAGCTGCCGTGGCCCGGTCCGTGGCGTCCCGACCGCCGAGATGGCTCGCGATCCGGCCGAGGATCTCGCGCTCCAGGAACTCGCGGAACACCCGCATCACGTCCTCGTCCCGCAGCGCCGTGCCGTCCATCGCCGCGAATCCGCTGCCGGACGGGTCCTCCCACAGGGCGGTGACGGCGTCCAGGAGGCGGTCGGCGAGCCCCGCCTGATCACCGTCCAGGGCGCTCACGATCGCGTTCGACTGTCCGCAGCGCAAATTCATCGACTCGCCGAACAGACCCTGCTTCGAACCGAAGTGGTAGCCGATGAGCGCCACGTCCACCTCGGCCTCGGCGGCGATCGCGCGCAGCGTCGTGCCCTGGTAGCCCCGCTCCAGGAAGAGGGTGCGGGCGACCCCGGTGATACGGGCTCTGGTGGCGGGGCGGCCCGGCGGCCGACCGCGGGATTTATTCATCAGCGTTGAATATCCCGGCCCTCGAGCGCCACTGTCAAGGCACGAACCGACCATCGAGAGGAAACACGTCATGCGCATCGTCGTCTTCGGAGCGGGCGGACCCACCGGCCGTCAACTGGTCGCCCAGGCACTGGCGGACGGGAACGAGGTCACGGCGGTGACCCGCCGGCCGCATCCGATGGCCGGGCGCGCGGGGCTGACCATGGCCGATGCCGACGCCACCGACGCGGGTGCGGTCGACGCGGTGATCGAGGGCGCCGACGCCGTACTGTCCGCGCTGGGGGTGCGGCCCGGGCGGGCACCGGTCACCCTCTATTCGACGGCGGCCCGGAACATCGCCGACGCGATGGGGCGGCACGGTGTGAAGCGGCTGGTCGCGGTCAGCTCCAGCGTCCTCGACCCGGCCTGGCGGCCCAGCGGGGCCTTCTTCTTCAACCACGTGCTGGACCCGTATGTGAACCGGGTCATCGCCCGCACCGCGCACGAGGACATGCGCCGCATGGAGGGGGTGCTGCGTGACACCCCGCTGGACTGGACCGTCGCACGCCCGTCCGGTCTCTTCGACCATCCCGAGCCCACCCGCTACGTGGTCGCGGAGGGCAGTGCGGACGGCGTGTTCACGGCCCGGGCCGATCTCGCGGCGGCCATGCTGCGGGAACTGGTGGACGGGCGGTATGTGCGCAGGGCGATGGGCGTGGTCACACGGGATGTGAAGCCCAGCATTCCGCGGCTGATCTGGCGTGAGGCGGTGCGCGGGCGATAGTTCCGGCGTCCGCCCTGGACCATCCCCCGTGTGGCCCAGGGCAGACGCCACCCCGGAACCGACCCGAGGGCAACGGGACCGGGATGCGCTGAGTATAGTTGGCTGACAGCCAGTCAACGCAGGAGTCCAGGATGTCGCCGCGCAGCGCCTCGGTCAATGAAGAATTGCGGCGGCGTTCCCGCGAACGGCTCCTGCACGCCGCGATCGAACTGGTCAGCGAGCGCGGATACGACTCGACGACACTCGCCGACATCGCGGACCGCGCCGGCTCCGCGCGGGGCCTGGTGTCGTACTACTTCCCGGGCAAACGGCAACTCCTCCAGTCGGCCGTGCACCGGTTGATGCACCGCACCCTCGAAGAAGCCCTGGAGCGCGAGCCGCGTACCGAGGACGGCCGGGAGCGGATGGCGCGGGCCGTCGACGCCGTCCTGGGCCTCACCGTCCACCACACCGTTCTGATGCGTCAGCACATGGCGGGCATCCTGCAGGCCGAGGGATTCGTGCAGTGCCCCGAGCAGCAGCGGCTGGCGGAGCTGTTGCGGGACACGGTGACGCGGCGCGGCTCGACGGACACGGACGCCGACTACCCGATGCTGCGCGCCCTGTTGATGGGCGCGGTCTACGCGGCCCTGGTGCCGGGTGCGCCGATGCCGCTGCCGGTGCTGCGGGCCGAGCTCTTCCAGCGGTACGGCCTCGACTGGGAGATGGGCAGCCCTCCGGAACCCGAAGGCGTGGGCACGGCCTACGACACCGATCTGTCGCGGTTCTTCGCGACGGAGAACCGTCAGCCGGAGACGAACAAGGCGTCGAAATAGCCGCAGATGTCCGGGCGGTGCTCCGCGCTCATGCTCAACCGACCGGATCAGGAGCGGGCGTGACGTGGCGCCAGAAGCCCCGCGTCGCGCGCCTCGGCGATCAGCTTCAGCGCTCTGCGGCGGCTGCGCCCCGCCGCACGCATCACCGCGAACACCGGATCGGTATCCGCGTGCTGGGCCGCGAGGTACTCCTCGGCGACCAGGCGCCGCCCCTCGACGCCGCGCGGCCAGGCCGGCCCCTCACCGCACGTCGGCGGTCCGGTGGGCACGGGGGAACGGTCCGGCTCCATGCCGCATGCCTCGAGCAGCGGTTCCTCGATCCAGTCGGCGAGAGCCGACAGGTCGTCCAGTGTGAGGCCGGGCTGGGCCCGCACCTCTTCGATCGCCACACATCCGCCGGCCACCACCGCGAGGACGTCGACACAGCCCCCGTCCGGCAGGTCGAGCCGGACGGCGAACCAGGTCATGGTGTTCTCGCGCTCCCGCACTTCCCACGCGGGCCGCACGGACACCGCCCCATCCGATCCGAAGCGATCGGAAAAATCCTGAAGGGACACTTCGGGCATAAACGCAACGTAAGCGACTGATCGCATACCATGCCAAAGCCACGCACGGCAGGGGTGCGCACCGCACCCCGTCGGCCCAGCGCCGCATCCGCCAGCCCTCTCCCGTCCTGCCGTGCGCGGTGCAATGCTGGAGCCACCAGCGATCTCCTCAACGAGGGAGTTCCGCCGTGCTGCATGTTGCCGTTGTCGGCTCCGGGCCGAGCGGGGTGTACGCCGCCCAGAGCCTTGTCCAGCAGGATCCAGAGGTACGCGTCGACGTCCTCGACCGGCTGCCCTGCCCGTACGGCCTGGTCCGGTACGGGGTGGCACCCGACCACGAGAAGATCAAGTCGCTGCAGAACAATCTCCGCGCGGTCATGGAGGACGAGCGGATCCGGTTCCTCGGCGGTGTCCAGGTCGGCGCGGACGGAGTACGGCCGGAACGGCTGCGCGAGCTGTACCACGCGGTGGTCTACTGCGTGGGCGCCGCGACCGACCGTCACCTCGGCATCCCGGGCGAAGAGCTGCCCGGCAGCTGGTCGGCGACCGAGTTCGTGTCCTGGTACAGCGCACACCCGGACTGCGTCGCCGACGGTTTCGTGCTCGGCGCGCGCACCGCGGTGGTGATCGGTGTGGGGAACGTAGCGGTCGACGTGACCCGGATCCTCGCTCGCGGGGTGAACGAGCTGATCCCCACCGACATGCCACAGGCGGCGCTGGCCGCGCTGGCCGAGAGCAAGGTCACCGAGATCCACATGGTGGGGCGGCGCGGACCCTCGCAGGCCCGCTTCACCACCAAGGAACTGCGCGAACTGGGCGCACTGCCCGACACCGAGGTGGTCGTCGACGAGGCGGAACTGGCGCTCGACCCGGCCTACACCGATCCCGCAGGGCTGCCCGCCGCCCTGCGCCGCAACATCGAGGTGCTGCGCGGCTGGGCCGCGGCACCGCCACGGGGCGCCCCGCGCCGGATCCGGCTGCGCTTCTTCCTTCGTCCGGTCGAACTCCTTGCCGACGGGGGCCGGGTGGGCGCCGTGCGCTTCGAGCGGACGGTCCCCGACGGATCCGGCCGGGTGACGGGCAGCGGGCGGTACGAGGACATCGAGGCGCAGCTGGTGCTGCGCTCGGTCGGCTATCGCGGAGTCCCGCTTCAGGGGCTGCCGTTCGACGCGGGGACCGGCACCGTGCCGCATCTGGCGGGACGGGTCCTGCGCGAAGGGGAGGTCTCTCCGGGGGAGTACGTGGCCGGGTGGATCAAGCGCGGCCCCACGGGTGTCATCGGTACGAACCGGCCGTGCGCCAAGGAGACGGTGACCTCGCTGCTGGAGGACGCGCCCGGCCTCGCGGGGCGTGAGGTCCCCGAGGACGCGCTGCCGGCCCTTCGGGCGGACGGACTCGCCCCGGTCGAGTGGGCGGGGTGGCTGGCGATCGAGCGGGCGGAGGCGGAGCTCGGCGCGTCGCTGGGGCGGGGAGTCGTCAAGCTCCCGGACTGGGCGTCGCTGATGGCCGCCGCCGGCTCCACCGCTCTCGAAGGACACGGCACAGGGCGCTGAGCGTCGGACCAGGACGTCCGTCCTTCACGACACAGAGCGGCAACCGGCCGGCAATCAGCAACCTGTTCAAGGGGCTTACGTTCTCCCCCCATGGCAACCACCCCCGTCCACCCCGTCGACGAGGTACCGCCTGTACGCCAACTCGCGGGCCTGGCCCTCCAGCACGTCCTCGCGATGTACGCCGGCGCCGTGGCCGTCCCCCTGATCGTGGGCGGCGCCATGAAGCTGTCGGCCGCCGACCTGGCGTATCTGATCACCGTCGATCTGCTCGTGTGCGGAATCGCGACACTCATCCAGTGCGTCGGCTTCTGGCGCTTCGGCGCACGGCTGCCGATCATGCAGGGCTGCACCTTCGCCGCGGTCTCCCCGATGGTGCTGATCGGGACGACGGGCGGTGGACTGCCCGCCGTCTACGGCTCGGTGATCGTGGCGGGAATCGCCATCATGCTGATCGCGCCGGTCTTCGGCAGGCTGCTGCGCTTCTTCCCGCCGCTCGTCACCGGCACCGTGATCCTGGTCATCGGCATCTCGCTGCTGCCGGTGGCGGGCAACTGGGCCGCGGGCGGGCAGGGCTCGAAGGACTTCGGGGAGCCGAAGAACCTGGCACTCGCGGCCTTCGTGCTGGCTGTGGTGATCGGGGTGCAGCGTTTCGCGCCCCCGTTCCTGAGCCGGATCGCGGTGCTGATCGGAATCGTGGTGGGACTCGCGGTCGCGGTGCCTTTCGGTTTCACCGACTTCGGCGGCATCGGGGGCGCCGGCTGGATCGGGATCAGCACCCCCTTCCACTTCGGCACGCCCGCCTTCCGCGCCTCCGCCGTCGTGTCGATGCTCGTGGTGGCGCTGGTGACGATGACCGAGACGACCGGCGACCTCATCACGGTCGGCGAGATGACCGGGCGGAAGGCCGAGCCGCGATCGCTCGCGGACGGTCTGCGGGCCGACGGCCTCTCCACGGTCGTCGGCGGAGTGTTCAACACCTTCCCGTACACGGCGTACGCGCAGAACGTCGGCCTGGTGGGAATGACCCGGGTGCGCAGCCGCTGGGTGGTCGCGGCGGCCGGCGGCTTGCTCGTGCTGCTTGGTCTGCTGCCCAAGCTGGGCGCTGTGGTCGCGGCCGTACCGGAGCCGGTCCTTGGCGGCGCAGGTCTGGTGATGTTCGGCACGGTCGCCGCGAGCGGGCTGCGCACGCTGGCCACGGTGGACTTCAAGGGCAACCACAACCTGACGGTGGTGGCCGTCTCGTTGGCGGTCGGCATGCTGCCGGTCGGCGTGCCGACGGTGTACGAGAAGTTCCCGGACTGGTTCCAGACGGTGATGAACAGCGGGATCAGCGCGGGCTGCGTGACGGCGGTCGTGCTGAACCTGCTCTTCAACCACGGGCCCTCGAAGGCCGGTTCAGGCGTCCCCGAGGCGGGCGGCCGGACGGGCGGTGGTGGCGAGGAGGGCGCGGGCAAGCCCGGGGACGAAATTATTTAGACCGTCCCTGCGCAGGTCCTCGCGCAGGGCCCGGTTCGCTTCGAACCGGGCCACCTGGGTTGCCCTTTGGAGGCGGCCGCCCGGGACGTCGTAGGCCACCCGTGCGTGCCTCAGGGGCCGGCGGGCCAAGTACGACCGCTCCGGGCTCGGTCGTGCGGGTCAGCCGGTCATCCGTCCCCAGGTCGACCCGAACCGCGCCCAGGCCTCGTCCCACTGCGCCATGCGGCGCCGTTCGAGACGTTCCCGGACCATGCGCCCGCCCACGAACGGGACCGTGGCCACCCCCATCCCCACCAGCACACCGACCATGGCCGCCCGTACATGGGCCTGCGACGCGGTGGCGGGTTCGGTCACCAGGGAGCCGTCACGGTCCGTCCAGACGGTGACCGCGGTACCCGTCGCGCTGCCCGCGGCCACGCGCACCCGGCCGGCGTGGGAGGAGCCGTCCGTCCCCGTCCAGCGCACCTTGGCCCACACCCGTTCCGCGCCGGCCGCGCTCGCGGCGGCCGACTTCGGCGCGTCCTGGGTCAGCAGCGCCATGACAGGGCGCCATTCGGCCCGCTCCCTGTTCATGCCGCGCTCCACCGAGTGCGCCGCCGCAAGTCCCGCCAGCACTCCCCCGATCACGGTCACGGACCAGACCGCCAGCACGATCCAGGCCTCCAGCGCATCGCTGCGACGCCGCAGCGGATTGCGGCGCCACCGCCACAGCCACACCCCGGGACCGCGGAACGCCGTCATCGATGGCAGCCACCTCATCGATGGCATCCTCCTCACGCACACACGGACACCTCCCGACCGCACTCCTATACGGGCCGGGGCGCTCCGGTGCTCAGTCGGGGTATCCGCCGACGCGTCGCCGTCCGCGGCCGGCTCTGCTGCCGGGAGCCCGGTCCGCCGGCTCCGCGTCGCGGCCAACTGTCCCTGCGCTCCTCGGCAACACGGCGGTTGACCTGCATGGACGATCGTCCCGGGGGTGGCTGTCAGTGCCTGGGTGCAGACTGGCCCCTGTCTGGAACACCGGCGTTTCGGAGGTGGTCGCATGACCGACGTATTGCTCACCGTAGGCACGCGAAAAGGACTGTTCATCGGACGGCGGCGAGGCGGCGCCTGGGAGTTCGACGAGAGTCCGTACTTCAACGCACAGGCCGTGTACTCGGTCGCCATCGACACCCGCGGCGACATCCCGCGCCTGCTGGCCGGAGGGGACAGCTCGCATTGGGGACCGTCCGTCTTCCACTCGGACGACTTGGGCCGCACCTGGACCGAGCCGAAGCAACCCGCAGTCAAGTTCCCGAAGGACACGGGCGCTTCGCTGGAGCGTGTATGGCAGCTGCACCCGGCGGCCGCCGAACCGGACGTGGTCTACGCGGGCACCGAACCGGCCGCGCTGTACCGATCCGAGGACCGGGGCGAGAGCTTCGACCTCGTGCGTCCGCTGTGGGAGCACCCGACGCGCGACAAGTGGGTGCCCGGCGGTGGCGGCGAGGGCCTGCACACCGTGATCACCGACAAGCGGGACCCGAAGGCGGTGACGGTCGCCGTGTCGACGGCCGGAGTCTTCCGGACCCGCGACGGCGGCGTGAGCTGGGAGCCGTCCAACTCCGGTGTCTCGGCGGTGTTCCTGCCCGACCCCAATCCGGAGTTCGGCCAGTGCGTGCACAAGATCGCGCAGGACGCGGCGGTCCCGGACCGGCTCTATCTGCAGAACCACTGGGGGGTCTACCGAAGCGATGACGCGGGCGCCCACTGGACCGACATCGGCGAAGGTCTGCCCTCGACGTTCGGGTTCGCCACGGCCGCCCATCCGCACCGCGGGGACACGGCCTACGTCTTCCCGATCAACGCGGACGCGGACCGCGTCCCGGCCGACCGCCGCTGTCGCGTCTTCCGTACGGCGGACGCGGGCAGAAGCTGGGAGCCGCTCACCAGGGGGCTGCCCGGAGAGGACCACTACGGCACGGTGCTGCGCGACGCCCTGTGCACGGACGACGGCGACCCGGCGGGCGTCTACTTCGGCAACCGCAACGGCGAGGTGTACGCGTCGGCGGACGACGGCGACAGCTGGCAGCAGTTGGCGTCGCATCTGCCGGACGTGCTGTGTGTCCGGGCGGCGGTGATCGCTTGATCCGGTGATCCGTCACCCTCCCACGCCCAACCTCCCCGGGACGGACGCGATCTCGTCGCCAAAGGGCGACAGCACGCGGTCAAGGCCGCCCAGACCGGGCACTGTTCGTCAACCGTGCGATCATTCCCGGTCGCCGTCGGGCCACCGGTTGATCGCCGGTGTGTGCCCGGCAGTAGGGTGACGCCCGTGGCACCACGACCGTTGCATGAGATCGTCGAACCGGGCTGGGCGAAAGCACTGGAGCCCGTCGCCGGGCGGATCGCCGAGATGGGGGACTTCCTACGCTCCGAGATCGCCGCGGGACGTACCTACCTCCCGGCGGGCCCGCATGTGCTGCGGGCCTTTCAGCAGCCCTTCGACGAGGTCCGCGTCCTGATCGTCGGCCAGGACCCGTACCCCACACCGGGGCACGCGGTGGGGCTGTCCTTCTCGGTGGCTCCTGAGGTACGGCCGCTCCCGGGCAGCCTGATCAACATCTTCCGGGAGCTCAACACCGACCTGGGCCTGCCCCAGCCGTCCAGCGGCGATCTCACCCCATGGACCCGACAGGGCGTGCTGTTGCTCAACAGGGCTCTCACGACGGCCCCGCGCCGCCCGGCGGCACACCGGGGCAAGGGCTGGGAGGAGGTCACCGAGCAGGCCATCAAGGCCCTCGCCGGGCGCGGAAAGCCTCTGGTGTCCGTCCTGTGGGGCCGTGACGCCCGCAATCTGCGGCCGTTGCTGGGGGAACTGCCGTCGGTCGAGTCGGCTCACCCGTCTCCGATGTCGGCGGACCGGGGCTTCTTCGGCTCACGCCCGTTCAGCCGGGCCAATGACCTCCTGATCAGGCAGGGCGGACAACCGGTGGACTGGCGCCTGCCGTGACACCGCCGGGTTTAGCGGACGACCCGGCGGCGGGCGAGCCCTCGGCCGTTCTCGCGGTGGACTCCGAAGGTCCCGGCCCGCGGGTCGTCCTCGTCCCGCACGGTGGTCGGGCCTCGGCGGCGCCGGCCCCGCTCGTCTCACGGGAGCCGGTCCGTACCGGTCCCCTCGGGCAGGGCGCCGGGCATCCTCCGGCCCAACTCCTGCTGCGGACACGGCAGGTGCAGGCTGCCGCAGGAAGCACCGAGGTGCGCACCGCCGCGATCGGGGCCGCCGGTCCGGCCGGCCTGGGCGACGGCCTGCGTGCCGCACTCCTGGCCCGGAACCCGGGCGTCCGCAAAGTCGTGCGGGCCGCGGACGCCGTCACCGCCTACGCGGGCACGCTCGGCGCACAGCCGGGAGCCGTGATCGCGCCCGGCACCGGTGTGACCGTGCTCGGCACGGACCTGCAGATCCGTCGCCGGGCGGAAAGTCGGGGCCTCTGCCGGGCGACGCTGGCGGCGGCGCATGGATCGGCCGGAACGGGCTCGAGACGGCGCTGCGCTCCCACGACAAGCCGCCCGGCGCCTCGCCGTGCCTGCCGGCACGGGCACAGGCGACGTTCGTCCGGGTCACCGGGCTGCCTGACGTGCTCCACTCCCGCACCGACCGGCCGGCGGTCCTGGTTTCGTTCGCGCCCGAGGTCACCGTCCGCGCCGCCGCCGACCCGGTGGCAGCGGGCAGCCGACGCGCCGGGGCCCGGGCACCTGAGCGCAACCGCCGTGAGTCCCGCTGCCGACGGGCCCAACGTCGCCTTGCCCGGAGGCCTCTTCCGGCTGGGCGAGCCGCCTCTCGTGCCGTGCGCGTGGAGTTGGCGCGGCACCTGCCTCCGGCGCGCCCGGTCCCCGCGATGGGCGACCCGCTGGACGCAGCCGCACGCATCGCACTCGCTTCCGCAAACAACACGCTCGAACTGGCGCGCGACGAACATCCACTGCGTCGCGCGACCGAAAAGGCCGACTGATTCCCCTTGCCGGGAGAGGGAAGTTGTTCCCGGTGTGCGGTGAAAAAAGTCAGACCGTATCGTTCGTTTCTCATCCGTACGTAACTCATCAGACAAAACCGGACGGAAACCGCTCACCTGCACCCTCCCCGAACAGGGGAGCCCACAAAGTGAGTAGCATGCGGCGCCATGAGCTCCCCCACTGGCCCCGCATCCGGCCTGCCTGTACGAATGCCGCGACCCCGCCAGCCCGGGCGGCACCGCCGTCCGGAACCGCTGGCGGCTCCCGAGGGCGCGCCCGCGCTCGTCCTCGCGGTGCCCGGCACGCCCAGCGCCGCCACGCGCAGCCTCGCCGAGGAGGTCGTGAGCATCGCGCGTTCCGAGCTGCCCGGTCTTGACGCCCGGATCGGCTACCTGGACGGGGACGACTCCGAGTTCCCCACGCTGCAGTCCGTCCTCGCCCGCACGGCCCAGGAGCGCACCGCTCGCTACGAGCAGGCCGTCGCGGCCGGTGCGGAGGCCAAGGAGCCCGATGGCCCCGTGGCCGTGGTGGTGCCCCTGCTGGCCGGTCCGGACAGCGCGCTGCTGCGCCGGGTGCGGCAGGCGGTCATGGACAGCCGTGTCGCGGCCGATCTGACCGATGCCCTCGGCCCGCACCCGCTGCTTGCCGAGGCGCTGCACGTGCGCCTGTCCGAGGCCGGCCTGGCCCGCGCCGACCGTGCCCGGCTGTTCACCGTGGCGACCGCGGCGGACGGCATCATCCTCGCCTCCGTGGGTGGCGAGGAGGCCGTGCAGGCGGCCGGGATCACGGGCATGCTGCTCGCCGCGCGGCTCGCCGTGCCGGTGATGGCGGCGGCCCTGGACCAGGAGGGCTCGATCACGGCCGTGGCCGAGCAGCTGCGGTCCTCGGGCTCCCAGCAGCTGGCGCTCGCCCCGTACCTGATCGGCCCGGAGCTCGAGGCCGGGCTGCTGGACGCGGCCGCCAAGGAAGCGGGCTGCCCCGCCGCCGAGGCGCTCGGCCCGTACCCGGCCATCGGCAAGCTGGCGCTGGCCAAGTACACGACGGCGCTGGGCATCGCCCCGCAGCAGGCGCAGGGCGCTCCGGTCCGCTGAGCCCCGCCGGGCCCGCATCCGGACGACGAAGGGCCCCGCTTCCACGATGGAGGGGGCCCTTCGCGCTGCCGGGCCCGGTGAGCCGAGGCGCCGTGACAGCCCGTCGGAGAGGGCGGCTCTCGCCGCCCGGACCGCTTGCGGACGGCGTTGCCGCCCGGTTCAGCCGAAGACGACGCAGGACGCGGCAGGCGCCTCGACCGAGCCGGATCGCCGCGGCAGCCCCGTGGCGGGATCCACGGCGAACCAGGTGACGTCCCCGGACCGTTCGTTGGCGACGTACAAGAACCCCTGCCACAGGGCGAGCGCGCGCGGCCAGGCACCCCCGCACGGCACCGTGGTCAGCAGCCTCAGTCCGTTCTCCTCCACGGCGAACACGGACAGCACGTCCTGTCCGCGCGTCGCGGTCCACACGAAGCGCCCGTCGGGCGAGGCGACGATCCCCGACGGGTAGGCGTCGCCGGCGGGTTCGTCCGGCAGCACGAAGGTCTCGGCGATCGGCTCCAGCACTCCGGCTCCGGCGTCCCAGCGGCACACGGTGACGGTCGGCGCCAGCTCATTGAGGACGTATGCGCGCGTCCCGTCCGGGTGGAAGGCCAGGTGTCGTGGCCCTGACCCGGGGCGCAGCAGGATCTCGCGGTGCAGCGTGACCGCGCCCGGCTCCAGGGCGCACACGCGCACGGAGTCCGTGCCGAGGTCGACGCTGACGACCCACCGGCCGCTCGGGTCCGGCTGGATCTGATGGGCGTGCGCGGAGAGCTGCCGCTGCGGGACCGGACCCGACCCCTCATGCCGGAAAACGGTGACGGCGCCGTCGTCCGGGGTTCCGTCATCGCGCAGCGGGACGGCGGTGACGCTGCCGGAGTCATAGTTGGCGGTCAGGACGTGACCGTCGTGCAGACTCAGATGCGTGGGGCCGCTGCCGCCGAGGGGGACCGGAGGACCGGTGAGTTCGGGCCTGCCGCCGTCCAGTCGGTACGCGGCGACCGCACCGTCGGCCGCCTCGCTGACGGCGTACAGCATGTCGCCGGACACCGCGAGGTAGGACGGGTCGGTCACCTCGCCCATGGCGCTCAGGACGCTCAGCGCGCCGCTGTCCGGATCCACGGCCGCCGCGAGGATGCCGCGCCCTCCCCCTGTCGTGAACGAGCCGATGTAGGCCCGTCGCCGCGCGCCGCCGTCCACCACTACCGTCCCCTCTCGCCGACGTCCTGCGGGACGACGGTAGCAGTAGGTCTAGACCAAACTCCGGAGCCTCGGCGCGACGACGGACGTCACGCCCGAGCCGGGGACGAGCCGGACAGCGGTGCGGCCAGGGCTACGAGGGCGCGTTCCAGGCCGTGCAGATGGCCGAGCGCCTGTTCGGCGCCCGGGTGGTGGCCGGGGACGCCCGCATGGGTCGTCAGGGCGCCTTCGGGGACCGCGCCGAGCAGCGCCTCCACCGCGGCCTCGACGCGTCGGCACGCGGCCGTCAGGCGGACGTCGTGGGAGGCGTCCGGGTCGGCGGCGACAGCGACGAGGCCGCGTGTGCGCCGGGCGCACTCATCGAGCAGGGCGAGCACCTGAAGGGCCCGCGCCTTGCGCGCCCGCAGGGGATTGAGCGGGTGCACCAGGGGCGCGAGGGTAAGGCGCACACGTCCCAGCAGCGCTTCGAGCTCCGCCACGTGGGACGCGAGGTCCGTCTGCGCGTCGCCCGCGAACCGCCGTGCCGCCGCCGCGGTGCAGTCGTGCACGGCGTGGACAGCGCGGCGCACCCACCGGTCGGTGACCGAGTGGGTGGTGATCGGCAGGACGAGGGCGACGGCCAGTGCGGCACCGAGCGCGCCGGCACCGGTCTCCGCAAGGCGCAGGCCGAGCAGCCCGGGGTGCAGGACGCCGAGCAGGCCGTAGAGCAGGCCCGCCATGACGGTGACGAAGAACATCATCCAGCTGTACGACGGTGCCGCCGTGTAGAAGATGCCGAACACACAGACGGCGATGAGCGCGGCCGTGGGCACGGGGGCACCGTGCAGCGGCACGGCGGCCACCAGTCCCGCGACGATGCCGGCCACCGTGCCGACGACGCGCCGGAAGCCGCGCACCAGCGTCTCGCCGCGCGAGGCGGTGTTCACGAAGATCCACCAGGCCGTGCCGACGGCCCAGTACCAGCGCTCGTGCGACAGCACCTGGCCCACGGCGACCGCGAAGGCGCAGGCGGCCGTTGTCTGGAACGCCAGGCGGGTCGTGGGCCGGTCCAGGCCCAGCCCGTCGAGCGGGGCGGGCGCGGCGGGCAGCGGCGTACGGTGCTCGACGCACCACACGCCGAACCGCACCACCGACGCGGTGACGAGCGACAGCGCCACCGCCGCGTACAGCTCCGGGATCCGGCCCGGGACCGCGTGCAGGAACTGGGCCGTGAAGAACGCCATGAAGGCGAAGGTGCCCAGCGACTGGCCCCGCGGTCCCCAGCGGCGGGCGTACACACCGGCGAAGACCACCGCGAGCCAGACCGCGTCCCGAACCGCCGGCATCCCGTGCAGGGCGCTCGCCAGCGCGAGGACGGGGAGCCCGACGACGGGCAGCAGCGCGGTGGTGACCGTCTGGCCGCGCACGGTGGGATCGGCGACCGTGAACAGCGCGAGGAGGGCCGCGAGCCCACCGGTGATCGAGGCCGGCAGCGACAGCCCGGCCGCCTCGCAGACCGCCACGGCCAGGCCGATGCCGAGCACCGCGCGCAGCGAGATCCGCAGCCGGAACAGCCCCGGGTCGGGAGCCGTGAACATCTTCTTCACCCTTGGAGGTCCGCCCCATCCCATGTCGGCCTGCATGCCGACGCCGCCGTCGGAACGTGGAAATGGCGCCGCGGGCACGGATTCCGGCTACGTCACCGGTCCTGCGCTGCGCGGCGCCATTGATACTCACAAGAAAAGCATCAGGACGGCATTGGCTCAAGTGAACCGTCTATCACTGCGCCATTGGTACAGTCGCGGAAGATCGACTCGTGTGACAGGGAGGCCAACGGATCATGGCCGTGGACGCGCTCGACACCCGCATCCTGCGCCTGCTGCTCGAGCAGCCGCGCACCAGCGTGCGCGAGTACGCGCGCATCCTGGGCATCGCCCGCGGCACGCTGCAGGCCCGGCTGGACCGTCTCGAACGGGACGGCGTGATCACCGACACGACCCCTTCGCTGTCCCCGGCGGCCCTCGGCCATCCGGTGCTGGCCTTCGTGCACATCGAGGTCACCCAGGGCCACCTGGACGACGTGGGCGATGCCCTCGCGGCCGTCCCCGAGATCGTCGAGGCGTTCTCGATCACCGGGGGCGGCGATCTGATGACCAGAGTGGTGGCGCGGGACAACGAACATCTGGAGGACGTCATCCAGAAACTGATCAGCCTGCCCGGCGTCGTCCGCACGCGCACGGAGGTGGCGCTGCGCGAGCGGGTTCCGCACCGGCTGCTGCCCCTGGTGGAGTCGATCGGCCGCGCCGCCGCACCGTGACGGCCCGGCACCGGGAACCCCGGCCCCGCGCAGAGACCCGGAAGCGCGCCTTGCCATCCTGGACCCCATGAGCACTCCCGGCGGCCTCGCGGTCGTCTTCGACCTTGACGGAACCCTCGTCGACAGCGAGCCGAACTATTTCGAGGCCGCCCGGCGACTCCTCGCCGCACGGGGTGTCACCGACTACACCTGGGCCAATCACGAGCGGTACGTCGGGATCAGCACCCGGGAGACGCTGGATCTGTTCAAGCAGCGCTACGGCCTCGGTGCCCCGCTGGACGAGCTGCTCACCGAGACGAACGACCGCTATCTGGAGCTGGCCCGCACCTCCACGCGGGTCCACCCGCAGATGCGGAAGCTCGTGGAACTGCTGGCCGGAGACCGGGTTCCGATGGCCGTGGCCTCGGGTTCGTCACCGGAGGCCATCGCGGCCGTCCTGTCGGGCACGGGACTGGATTCCTGGTTCGGCACGGCCGTCTCGGCGGACGAGGTCGCGAACGGCAAACCGGCCCCGGACGTCTTCCTGGAGGCCGCCCGCCGCCTCGGCGTGTCACCCGGCGACTGCGTGGTCCTCGAGGACGCCGTGCCGGGCGCCGAAGCCGCGCACGCCGCCGGAATGCGGTGCGTCGCCGTCCCCTCCGTCCCCGCCCAGGCCGACCATCCGGCGTTCGCGAGGGCGGGGCTGCTGGTGCGCGGCGGACAGGCGAAGTTCACGGCACGGGCGGCGTACGACTGGCTGACGGGCTCTGCCGCGGCGTCCCCGTAGCGGCCGTCCGAGCCGTCACCGCGGACGGCCGCCAGGTACGCCGACGACGAGGATCCGTGCCGGAGACAGAGCGGCGTCCGCCGAGCCGAAGGTCTACCGGAGAAGTGCCGCGGAGTGCCTCAGGAGCGGCGACGGGGCTTGCCGCCTCTGGCACCCTTCGGGCTTTTGGCCCCCGTGCGTGGGCTCCGGCCCGTCGACTTCTTCGCCGCGGGCTTCGGCCGGGCCGCGCCCGCGTCGGACTGCTGGCGCTTCGGCTGTGCCGCCGGAGCGTTGCGGCCTCGTGTGCTGTTGACCGTCCGTCCGCGGACGATTCCGATGAAGTCCTCCACGAGATCGGTGGTCGCCTCCTCCGGCCAGGACAGGGCGACGCTCGACTGCGGGGCGTCGGCGAGTGGCCGGTAGGTGAGATCCCGGCGATGGTGCAGACGCGCCAGGGACTGCGGGACGACGAGGAGGCCGATCCCGGCCGCCACGAGCTCGACGGCGTCCGCCGTCGTGGCGGGACGCTCGAAGGCGGGCTCGCCGGGCGGCCGGTCCCAACCGAGGACGTCGTCGAGGGGATGGACCACCACCTCGTCGGCCAGGTCCTCGAGGGACACCTCGTCCGCCGCCGCGAAGAGGTGGTCCTTGGGGATCACGACCACGGTCGTCTCGGTGTACAGGGGGATCGCGCTGAAGACCGTACGGTCGACCGGCAGCCGCAGGAGCCCCGCATCCGCTTCGCCGGCGCGCAGCACATCGGACGCTTCTGCAGCCGGCACCTGGACCAGGGTCAACGGGACATCGGGCAGGCGCTCGTCCCAGATCCGCACCCATTTGGCGGGCGTCACCCCGGGTACGTACGCGAGCCGGAACGAAGGGGGTACTTCCGAGCCTGTCACGCCGCCAGGTTACCGGGCGTGGTCGGACGTCCCCCACACGGCGGATATTCTGGAAGCCATGAAGTCGCACCAGACCACCCAGACGATGAAACCCGCGACTGCGGCGAAGAAGCTGGGTGTGTACCTCCCCGCCACCCCCGCCGAGTTCCAGGAGGGGGTCGTCTCGCGCGCCGAACTGGACGCACTTCAGGCCGATCCGCCCGAGTGGCTGCGCGACCTGCGACGCGACGGACCGCACCCGCGCCCGGTGGTCGCGGCGAAGCTGGGGGTCTCCATCTCGGGTCTCGCGCGCGGCGGGGTCACGGAACCTCTCACGACCGAGCAGATCGAGGCGCTGAAGCAGGACCGGCCCGACTGGCTGGAGAAGGAGCGCGCCACTCAGGCCGAGGTCCGCAAGGAAACGGCACGCATCAAGCAGAGGGACGCCGAACGCGCGGAGCAGGCAGACCGGCCGCATCGGACGGGTCCCTGACGACACCGAGGCTCGCCCCGGCAGTCCGGCGGCCGCGGAAGGTGTCCGCACAGTCCCGGTGGTGATCACCCGCACTCGGCCGCGCCAGGTGCCGACGCACCGCCCCGGCGTCAGCTCGCGCCGGAACCGCCGCTGCCGAAGGAGCCGCTGGAGCCCGAATTCCAGCGCGGGCGCCTCTGGTCCTCGCTGCGCTTACCGCCGCCGGCGTGCAGTTCATGGGGGGTGAGGCGCTTGCCCTTGTCCCCGGCACGCGGCATCTCGTCCGGCTCCCTCATCTCGCGGGACTCCGTTACGGGCCCCGGAGCCGGCCGGGCGGGCTGCGGGGAGGTCCGCTGGGGGCCCTGTTCGCGACCGCGCACCTTGATACCGAGCCGGATGGCCCAGACCAGGACACCGGCGATGACAAGGCCGCCGATGAAGGCGCCGGTCACTGCCCATGCCGCATCCGAGGCCGCCATTTCCAGAGAGATCGTAACCATTTCTCCCAGGTACCCAGGCCTGGGAAACGAACACGCCGCCGCCGTCCGGGCCGGACGTCCCGCTGGGCGTGCTCGGCCCGGCCCACCACGGTGAACGCCCGCCCGGCGGGCGTGGCGCGGCGGTGTCCCCGGCACTCGCGGCGATAGCCTCGCGGCGGGCGGGCATGATCGCAGCGGGCGGTCGAACCGCGCGGCCTGATGCCCGGGCGGCCCCGCACCAGAACCCCTTCGTCATCACGACCGGTTTCCGGCCGGTGCGACCGGGCACCCGTGGGGCGCTCACGCGCCGCCCTGACACGTCACGGGGAGTGACACGGCGGGGGCCGTGGAGGAGGACGATGACGGAACTGTCGGAACGCACCGCCGCCACCCGACGCGGAGCCACCGCCACGTCCTCTCTCGGACGGGCGCTGCTGCGCTGGACCACGACGACCGATCACAAGGTGATCGGCAGGCTGTACATGGTCACCGCGTTCTGCTTCTTCCTCTTCGCGGGACTCCTGGCCATGGCCATGCGGGCCGAACTCGCTCGTCCGGGACTACAGTTCATGTCCGAGGAGACCTACAACCAGCTTTTCACCGTGCACGGCACGGTGATGATGCTGCTGTTCGCGACGCCCATGTTCGCCGGATTCGCCAACGCGGTCATGCCCCTGCAGATCGGCGCCCCGGACGTGGCCTTCCCGCGTCTGAACGCATTGTCGTACTGGATGTACCTGTTCGGCGGGCTGATGGTCGTCTCCGGCTTCGTGGTGCCCGGCGGCGCCGCGTCGTTCGGGTGGTTCGCCTACGCCCCGCTCAACAGCGCCTACCGCACCCCCGGCGCCGGCGGCGATCTGTGGGTGATGGGACTCGTGGTGACGGGCGTGTCGACGACGCTCGGCGCGGTCAACTTCATCGCCACCATCATGTGCCTGCGCGCACCGGGCATGACGATGTTCCGGCTGCCGATCTTCACCTGGAACATCCTGTTCACCTCGATCCTGGTGCTGCCGGCGTTCCCCGTGCTCACCGCCGCGCTGCTGGCCCTTGAGGCCGACCGCAAGTTCGGCGCGCACATCTTCGACGCGACGAACGGCGGCGCCATCCTGTGGCAGCACCTGTTCTGGTTCTTCGGGCATCCCGAGGTCTACATCGTCGCGCTGCCCTTCTTCGGGATCGTCACGGAGATCATCCCGGTGTTCTCGCGCAAGCCGTTGTTCGGCTATGTGCCGCTGATCGGCGCGACCATCGCGATCACGATGCTCTCCGCGGTTGTATGGGCCCACCACATGTTCGCCACCGGTGCCGTGCTGCTGCCGTTCTTCTCCCTGATGTCGTTCCTGATCGCGGTCCCGACCGGGATCAAGTTCTTCGCCTGGATCGGCACGATGCACCGGGGGTCGCTGTCGTTCGAGACGCCGATGCTGTGGGCGTTCGGTTTCCTGGTGTCGTTCCTGCTCGGCGGTCTGAGCGGTGTGATCATCGCGTCCCCGCCGCTCGACTTCCACGTCACCGACTCGTACTTCATCGTGGCGCACCTGCACTATGTGCTCTTCGGCACCGTGGTCTTCGCGATGTTCGCCGGGTTCTACTTCTGGTGGCCCAAGTTCACCGGACGGATGCTCGACGAACGCCTGGGCAAGCTGCACTTCTGGCTGCTGTTCCCCGGCTTCCAGCTGACCTTCCTGGTGCAGCACTGGCTCGGCGCGGAGGGCATGCCCCGCCGCTATGCCGACTATCTGCCCGCCGACGGCTTCACCCTGCTCAACACGCTGTCGTCCTCGGGGGCGTTCCTGCTCGGCATCTCCACGCTGCCGTTCCTGTACAACGTCTGGCACACCGCCCGGTACGGCGAGCAGGTCACGGAGGACGACCCCTGGGGGTACGGACGCGGGCTCGAGTGGGTGACGTCGTGCCCGCCGCCGCGGCACAACTTCGTAGCCCTGCCCCGGGTACGGTCCAACTCTCCCGCCTTCGACCTGCACCATCCCGAGATCGTCCGTCAGGCGACGCAGGAGGAACTGCGATGAAGGTCGAGGCACTGCTGTTCGCCGGCGTCGCCGTGTTCTTCGCTGCGGTCGCCGCACTGTACGGCGCATGGTCGGGCGAACCGGCCGGCACCGCGGTGCTGATCGTCGCCTTCGGTATGGCCGCGGTGGTCTCCTTCTTCTGCGCGGTGCAGTACCGGCGCCGCGGGACCCGCCCCCAGGACCGCAAGGAAGCCGAGGTGGCGGACGCGGCGGGCCCTGTGGAGTTCTTCCCGGCCCACAGTCCGTGGCCCGTGGTCACGGCGCTCGGCTTCGCCGTCACCGCCCTGGGTGTGGTCTACGGGCTGTGGCTGTTCCTCATCGGCGTCGGGGTGCTGGCGCGGGGCGTTCTTGGTCTGGTGTTCCAGTACGCGATCCGGGAGGACTGAGCGGCCTGCGAGGCGCTCCGGGCCTGAACCGTCGCAACGGCCGGTGATCGCTCTCGTAGCCGCCTTCCACGGTCTGGCGCACCTCCCCGGTTGCCACACCTTCGGTCAGACGCTGCTGCTCCGCCTCCAGCAGGGCGTGGCACAGCCACCGGGTGAGGAGGAAGGCGACGACGGGCCCCACCACCAAGGCGATCCGCAGGATCCACGTCAGCGCGTTCAGTGAGATCCGGAAGACGGCCGCGGAGACGTCGTTGCCGCCGGCCAGCAGCAGGACACCGTAGAAGACGATTCCCGCGACGCCGAGCCCGGTGCGCACGGGACGCTCCCTGGGCCGGTCGCACAGGTGCTGCTCCACGCGCCACTCCCCCGTCAGGCGCTGCTCGACGAACGGGTAGAGGTACAGGACGAAGAAGAGCAGCGCGGGCAGGACGACCGCCGGCAGCAGCACGTTCCACATGATCGTGCGGCCTGCGACGTTCGTCTCCCAGGGCGGTACGAGCCGCAGCGCGCCCTCCAGGAAGCCGACGTACCAGTCGGGCTGCGAGCCCGTCGACGCCTGGTCGGGGCGGTAGGGGCCGTAGACCCACACGGGGTTGATCTGGGCGAGCCCGCCGAGCAGGGCCAGGACGCCGGAGACCGTGAAGGACAGGCCCATCGAGGACGCCATGAACTGCGGGAAGAGCGGCTTGCCGACCACGTTCCGGTTGGTCCTGCCCGGTCCGCGCCACTGGGTGTGCTTCAGATAGAAGACCAGGATGAGGTGCACGGTCAGCAGAGCGATCAGCGCCCCCGGCAGGAGCAGGATGTGCATGCCGTACAACCGGGAGATGAAGTCCTCGCCGGGGAACTGGGATCCGAACACGAGCATGCTCACGTACGTCCCGACGACCGGCAGGGACAGCATGATGCCCTGAGCGATGCGCAGACCGGTACCGGAGAGCAGGTCGTCGGGGAGCGAGTAGCCCGCGAAGCCCTCGGCCAGGGCGAGGACGAGGAGTGTGACGCCGATGACCCAGTTGATCTCTCGGGGCCTGCGGAAGGCGCCGGTGAAGAAGATCCGAAACAGATGCACTCCGATCGCGGCGACGAACACCAGTGCCGCCCAGTGGTGCATCTGACGCATGAAGAGCCCGCCCCGCAGGTCGAAGCTGATGTGCAGGGTCGAGTCGAAGGCCGCGGACATACGGATACCACGCAGTGGCACATACCGGCCGTGATAGACGACCTCGCGCATCTCCGGCTTGAAGAAGAACGTCAGCCAGACGCCGGTCAGGACGAGGATCACCAGGCTGTACAGCGCGATCTCACCGAGGAGGAACGACCAGTGCTCCGGGAAGGCCTTGCGCAGCAGTCGTCCGCCCTCCAGCACGGGCAGCCGCGCATCCGCCGCGTCGGCGAGTCGTTCTCCCGGGCGGACGGCCCCGGGCGTGCCCGGCAGGGCCGGTGACCGGCGCTCCCTCTTCACGGTGCTTCCGTCTCGCCGCCTGCGGGCACCTCACCGCGGTCCGGGTCCACGAACGCCTCCTTCTGCCGCCGCGCGACGGCCGCTCCCTGCCATCCCTTGCCCTCGGTCCGGCGGACAAGTACCCCCTTGCCGCGAAACACTCGCGCGCCGCGGGCGCTGCACTCGTTCGGATGGACCCGGGGCGCGCCTGTGGAACTCGTCCTCATGTGGGTGACCGGCCGTCACGTCGCCGTCGGGGGCCTGCCTCGATACCCGTGCTCCCGGACCGGACGGCGCACCCAGGGATCTGCACCCGGCCCTCTGACCGGGTACTCGGAGCGTCGGTGGAAGGTAATTGCGTCGACAGCGACCGGCTGCGCCCGGCAAAGTACTGGCTTGTGACGAGCAGTGAGCTGTGGACCCGTGCGACGGCCGACCGCTACGACGCCGAGGAGGACGAGATGTCCTCGGACGCCGTCCTCGGGCCGACCCTCGCCTTCCTCGCCGAACTCGCCGAAGGCGGCCGGGCACTTGAGTTCGCCATCGGAACCGGACGAGTGGGCGTCCCGCTCAGGGAACGCGGCGTGCCCGTGGTGGGCATCGAGTTCTCCGAGCACATGGCGACGGTCCTACGGCGGAAGATCGACGAGGACACCCTCCCGGTGACCATCGGGGACATGGCCAGGACCGTCGTGCCCGGCGGGTTCACCCTGGTCTATCTCGTCTACAACACCATCTCCAACCTGCTGACCCAGGACGAGCAGGTCGAGTGCTTCCGCAACGCCGCCCGTCACCTGAGTCCCGGCGGCCGGTTCGTCATCGAACTGGGCGTGCCGCCGTTGCGGCTCCTGCCGCCCGGGCAGACCGCCGTGCCGTTCGACGTCTCCGAGCGGCACCTCGGCTTCGACACTTTCGACCTGGTCGAGCAGATCCTCGTCTCCCATCACCTCACCCGCGACGGCGACGACGGCCGCTACCGTCGCGACAGCTCCCGGCACCGGTACGCGTGGCCGGCCGAGCTCGACCTGATGGCACGGATCGCGGGGCTCGAGCTGGAGCGGCGCGTCGCGGACTGGGACGGGACGCCGTTCACCCAGGACTCCGCCAAGCACATCTCCGTGTGGCGCAAGCCGGTCTGAGAGCGCCCCGCTCCAGCCTGAGTCGCGGCGGCACCAGGGTTACGCGAGGAACGACAAGCGGACCTGACGGCTGGGATTGTCCCTGTTCGTGTCCGCCAACCTCCGTTAGGACAACCCTCAGCGTACGCCGTCGTGTCTCACCTCACCCGACCTCGCCACCTCCACGACGGCGCTGGGATCCTGGCGCGCGATGACCCGCCCGGCGGCGTCTGCTCCGCGCGGGGGTCAGGTGTCGAGATGTTGCGCTCCGAAGTGCTGTGCGCGGAGGACCAGGACGACATCGTCGCGGTAGTCCTCCTGGTACCAGACCATCACGGCGCCCTCTGCGAACGTCCTGACGCCGGATGCCGCCTCGGTGATGTCGAAGGGCTTACCGATGCGACGGACTCCCACGGCATCGGCGATCCGCTGCGCGATCGCCTCGACCTCCAGCCGCTGGGCCTTGTCCAGGCCGCCGACGACGTTCTCGGCGTCGGGTTCGTACTCCCAGGTCCAGTCACTCACGCGGCGACAGCCTCGGCGAGGATCGAAGCCAGCTCACTCGCGGCGGCGCGGCGCGCGGCGCGATCGTCCGACTCGCTGACGATGCGCTCGCACTCACGGAAGCGGGCGAGGCGCTGCGGGTAGCGGGCGACTCCGACCCATGACCACCAGTGTTCGACGAAGGCACGGGGCGGTGTGAGGGTGTACTCATCGCGGGCTTGGCGCATCGCTTCATCCCACTGCTGATCAAACGTGGCGAGGACAGTCGGGTCGAGGCGTCCGACGGCAACGCGGAGCGCGGCCGGGGTCTTCTCGGGCATGGGGATGCGGGGGCCAGTAGGCTCTGCGGCACGCTCGGGCATGGCGGACTCCGTAAGGTCTCAGGCGGCGGAGTGGAGCAGGGACGGGGTAACGGCGCCCGCGGCTTCCTCGCGCGGCTCGGTCTGCTGCTGGGCGCGCGGCGCGGCGTCGAGACCGGCCGAGACGCGTCCGGCAACGGTCTCACGCAGCAGCAGTTCACAAAGGACACTCATGGACTGGATGCCCTCCCGCGCTCGGCGCTCGTCGGCGTGGGCCCAGGCGGCGTCTCCGATGGCGGCGAGGTGCCCGCTGCGTCCACCCGCGCGCACGTCCTCCTCCGGAAGGGGAACGTCGACGACGCCGACGGCATACCGGTCCAGGAGGACGGTGAGAAGGTGACCGACCGTCAGGGCATCGCCGGCGGCGATGTCGTCGGCGCTGTCCCATGTGGCGTCATCCACATAGGGGCGGCGAGTTGTGCGGGCGAGTGTGGCCCGCTTCTTGCGGGGTGGCATAGCCCGGCCTCCGTAGGTGTCCTTCAGCGGGTCCTCGGCCACTCTAGCGCGACCATGGCTATATCTCCGACCCAGTCTAGAACTACGACCATGTCTGAACTTCAGATCCCCACGTCCACAGCCGGGACGACCTCTCGCCGCCTCGCCGCAGTCCTCATCCAGAAACGCAGCCTGGACACCGGGTTCAGGACCGTCCCCTCAGGTCGGACAGCAGGAGATCCAGTTCTCGCTCCTCCTCGACCCGGATGCCGGCTTCCGCGAGGGCCTCGGCGAGGTCGGGATCCCAGGGGGTTCGGGTCTGGGCCCCGGTGAGAGGTCTGAGCGGGAGCTCCGGGTCGCTCGCGGTCAGGGCCGCACGATAGTCGGCGGCGGAGTAGCGCCAGGGACGCCACGGGACGCGGCGGAGCAGGGCGCCGGCGATCCGAAGGCCGCCCCAGTCGAAGTCGCCGTGATATCGGAGGTCCGAGCCATTGCCGTGCAGGTGGCGCAACAGCGCAAGCGCGGCGGCCGAGGGCTGACCCTGGAGACAGATCAAGGGCGGGCAGGCGGGGCCGAGAGCGTCCGCCGCAGCGGCAAGCACGGCCGGGTTCTCGCAGATCCGTACCACGAGGGAGGTGACGGAGGGTGGCCGTCGGATGAGTTGGCGAAGTGTAAGGATGGAGGGTTCGCCCTCGCCGGCCATCCAGTCGAGGGCGGGAGTCCCCCGCAGGTTCAAGGTGAGGACCGTCGAGGACAACTCGTCCTTCAGTAGGCCCGCCGACGCCCAGGCGTCCCGCCGCCATTCGGCGCCGCTGCCGTCGGCGAACCCGGTCAGGTCACGGATCCCGGACAGCGTGAGGGTGGCCTGCGGGGTGCCGTCGTCCAGAGCGTGGGCCGACCCGAGGACACGGGCGGCGAAGGCAGCCAGCGAGACGGCAGGCTCGACGGGTAGCACGCGCAGCGCGGCGCAGACCCCCGTGAGCAGCGTGTGCACGGCGTCGGGGGTACGGCTCAAGCGCCGGGCAAGTCCGTCCGCCCGCACCCTCGCGGCCCAGGCGGCGAGCTCGGGCCGATCCCGGATGAGCGCGCCGAGGGGCGCGTACGCCCGATCCCAGGCAGCGTCCTCCTCCGCCCTGACCTCGGCAAGCGGGGTGACTGGTCCGGTGAGCGCCGTGACGGCGGCGGCGAGGCCGTCGGGGCTGACGCCCGACCGGCGCAGCACGGCGTCGACCGCTTCCAGCCGTATGGTGAGGGAGCGGCCACCACCGGGGGCTCGGGCCAGCAGCCGTTCGACCGCGGACCGCTGGCCCGGAGTGGGCGTGGCCAGGGAGACGGCGCCGATCAGGGGCTGCCCGGCCACGAGCCGACCGCGTACCCGCTCGACGAGCCACTCGAGTTCCGGCACGCCCAGGAGGCGGCGCAGTCGGGGCACGTCGACCGTGGCGTGCGTGACCCGCTCCGGTACGGCACCGGGCGCCGCGTGCCCGTCGTGCGTCACCTCCACTGTGGCTCCCGCTCCGACCGGCCCGCCACGTCCGGTGCCGGTTGCCGCACGGGGTCGTCACGGCGCTGTCGTCTTGTACCGTCCCACTCCCAGCGGGTAACGAGGACCGCTGCCACGTCGTCGATCCGGGACAGCTGGGCGATGGCGATGCCGGGAACCTGTGGGTAGCAGGCCCATTCCCGTTCGCTGGTCATCACCACGTCGAGGTCGAACGCGCTCAGCAGGCCGAGGCACTTGGCGCGCGAGTCGTCGTCCACGCCGGCGAACGCCTCGTCCAGGGTGACCAGGCGGGGTGCGTATGGGCTGCCCGCGCTGGCGTAGTGCGAGGAGGCGGCGGCGAACAGCGGCACGGACACGGCGAGAACACGTTCGCCGCCGGAGGCGGGCCCGCTGGCCGGGACCCACCGCCCGTGCTGGTGGCGTTCGACGCCGAACTCGTGCCAGGAACGGTAGTCGAGCGCGGCGGTGAGGTGTTCGAGCCAGCTGCCCGAGCCGTCGTCGGACTGCTGACGGGCGATCTGGGCCTGGAGGAACTCGCCGACCGCCGTGCGGTCCTCGGCGGTCCACGCGTCGGCAGACTGACGCAGCCGCTCCCGGGCCTGGGCGAGTCCGGGCGGGGCCTTGCGCGAGGGCCGCCATACCAGCCGAAGTCTCATACCGGTGGAGGTGGGACGGTCCTCCAGCTCGGTGTTCATGTCCCGCACCTGGCCCTCGGCCGCACCGATGAGTTCCTGGAGGGTGCCTGCGACCTCGGTGATCAGGTGGGTTTCGAGGATCTCCCGTTCGTGCGCGGATAGGATGCGGGTCAGCTCGCCGACCTCCGTGGCGAGCGCTTCGGCGAGTTCGGGTACGGCCCGCTCGCGGCCTTGGTACACGATGTCGACGATCATCCCGTCCTCGACCATGCGCGCGGAGGCCCTGTGCCCGTGCCGGGACAGGGTGTCCTGCAGGGTCTTGAGTTCTTCGCTGAGCCGACGCTGGACGCGTTCCCAGGCGGCCTCCGTGTCATCGACCGACGACAGGCCGGTCTCGATGGCGCGGGCGAACGTGATGGCCGGGGTGGCGGCCCAGGGGCTGTCCTCGGCGGCGGGGATCACGAGTTCGGGCAGCGCGACCGCGACCAGGCCGGTGGCGGTGAAGCGCTGGAGCCCGTCGATGGCCTCCGCGCGTGCGCCGACG
Organism: Streptomyces sp. CA-106110; assembly: GCF_050936285.1. Taxonomy (NCBI): domain Bacteria; kingdom Bacillati; phylum Actinomycetota; class Actinomycetes; order Kitasatosporales; family Streptomycetaceae; genus Streptomyces; species Streptomyces sp. CA-106110. The sequence goes on from NZ_JBNJNB010000001.1 coordinate 1,926,562, forward strand.
GCTTCCGTGAGGTCCTTTTCCAACTGCTCGATCCGTCCCTCGGCACGGCCGGCCTCCCGGTCCGCCTCCGCGTGACGCCGTTGGGCGGTTTTCTCGTCGGCCTCGCAGATCCGCTGTGCCTCGGCAGTCTCGGCGAGACGCCGTTCGAGTTCGGCGACGGCCGCTCCGACGGTGGAGCGCAAGGTCAGGTGGCGCTCGTCCGCCGCTGCCGCCTCACGTTCCGCGTCCTCGGCCCGCTGGGTGAGGTCGATGGCCCGCCGCTCCGCGTCGGCCGCCTCGGCGTGCTCGTCGTCCACCTGGCGTGCGGCCTCGGCTTGTTCGCGCACCGCGGGCCACAGGGCGGCCAGCGTGGCAGCCAGGGAACCGAGGGCGTGACGTACGGCGGTGAGTCCGGCCCGGTCGGCAGGCAACCCCAGATCGGTGGCGGCCTCGGTGAGTTCGGTGGCGGCGCGCTCGGCTCGCCCGGCCGCCTCGGTCACCTCGGCGGCGCGCTCCTCACGCCGTCTGCGGGCCTTGCATACGGTGTCGGCTGCGGCGCTCACGAGCGCGTGCGCCCGGGTGAGCGGCGACTCGTCAGGTACGGAGGCGAGTTCGGTGTCAAGTGTGCGACGGCGGCCTGCGATCGCCTCGGAGCGGGTCGCGACAGCTTCCGATTCCTGGCGCAGAGAAGCGAGTTCGATGCCGAGCGCGGCGACGCGGGACCTCCGCGCCGCCTCCCGCGCGCCTTCGCCGATGTACGCGGCGGCGGGCTTGGCCCAGGTGCCGGTGAGCGCGCCGACACGGAAGCGGCCGTCCGCTGCCACCCATGTCCCGGCTCCTTCCCCGCTGCCCAGGCCGATGGCGGCGAGCAGACCGAGCACCGTCGCTTCGCCCAGGGACGCGGCTCGTCCGTCGCCGTGGTCCACGTCCGGGCGCAGCACGTCGGCCAGCGATGGGCCGCTGACCGGTCCGCTCGACGGGGCGAGCAGGACGTCGTGCCCGTTCACGGCGAGGGCGGAACCGTCGGGGAGCACCCAGGCGTCGAGGAGGCCGGAGGCTTCGAGCGCCGCTTCAAGCCCCGCGCGGTCGGATTCGGGCAGGTCGTCACGGAAGTCGACCAGGCGCCACAGCGGGGCGCCCGGAAGCTGTTCGCGAAGGCCGGGGGTGCGGGTGGCGGGGGGCTCGGGCTCGCGTCCGCCGCCGGCTTCCAGTGCGGCGAGCTCCCGCCGCGCCTCGTCCGCGCGCTCCGCCAGCTCAGAGGCCCGGCGGGCGGCTTCGGCCGCCTGGTCGGCGAGGTCCGCCGAGCGGACGGCGTGCGCCCTGCCCGCGTGGACGCGTGCCGGGTAGGGGCCGTCGAGGTGACGGGTCCATTCCTGGAGTTCGTCGAGGAAGCCGGTCTCATCGGGGAAGGCCAGCTCGGTCCAGGTGCGGGCGCGTTCGCGTACGTCGTCCAGGAGCGCCTGTCCGGCCCGCGCCGCGCCCTCTTCCGCCTCACCGTGGGACTCGGCGGCCAGGGCGAGGTCGGTCTCCGCCTCGTCGAGACGGCCCGACGCCCGGCGGTGCGCGGCGGCGGCCTGCTCGGCTGCTGCGAGGAGGCCCTCGACGTGGGCGAGGGAGCGCTCGGCGCGCCCCACGGCGTCCTCGGTGGCGCGCCGCAGTTCGGGCTCGGGCAGCCGCTCGTCCATGGGCAGACCGATGTGCGCGGCGGTGGCGTGCTCCCGTGCCTGGTCGAAGGTCTCCTGGACCCTGAGCCGCGCGGCACGGAGCCGGTTCGCGGCTGCGCCGAGCCGGCCGAGCGCCTTGGTGTGGAAGGCGGTCGCCTGCTCCCGGTCCCCCCGCGCCCGGTCCGCCGCCTGCGCCGTTCGCGTCACGGCCCGCGCGGCGTGCTCCAGCTCCCGGGCGCCACGCATTTCGGGCGCCTCGCGCAGGGCCGTCTCCTGGGCCCGCAGGCGTTCTGCGGATTCCGCCAGGGACCCGATCTCCTCCTCGGCCGCCGCCCGCGTCTCCTCGGCGCGACTCCGCCGCTCCTGCGCATCGGCCAGATCCCGCTGCACGCGCTCGTAGCGGGAGTGTTCAGCCCGCGGAAGCCGTGCCCGGCGGCGGGTGGCGATCCGGGCATAGCGCCGGTAGTGCTCCAGGAAGGCGGAGGCGGCCCGTTCCGCGGCGGAGGCGGCGGCCAGCTCGTCCTTCTCCTCGTCCAGGGAGCGGAATGCCTCGGCCACGTCGGCGATGACGGCCTGGTCCATGGGCGGCAGGGCCTCGGTGAGGGCGCGGGAGAGGGCGGCTTCGTTGGGCCGCTTGGACAGCTGGGGCTGGCGCAGCTGGATGAGCAGGTCGATCAGGGCGGCGTACCGCTGGTCTCCGAGGCCGAACAGTGCTTCGTCGACGGCGCGGCGGTATGCCTTGGCCTGGTCATACACCATGCCGTGCCCGGCGACCGCTTCGGCGAGCCGGTCCCGGGAAAGGGCCGTGCCCGTGGCGTCGAGCAGCCGGAACGTGTCCTCCGTGCGCTCGGTGGAGCCGTGGTCGACGCGTTGGCGGGTGACGGCGTACCAGTGGCGGGCGATGCCTCTCCCGCTGACGGCCTTGAGTCCGCACAGCAGCGTACGGAAGTGCTGCTCGCCGGTCGGGTCGTCGAGCCTGCCGAACTCGACCCACGTATAGCCGAGCCGTTCGGAGTGCGGGTGCTCGCCTCCGAGGAGCAGGTTCCACTCCATCCGTTTGCCGGGGTCGCCGTCGGGTTCGACGCGGCGCGGGCTGAGGTCGCCGTCGAGCAGGAACGGCAGCGTCAGGGCGAGGACCTTGGACTTGCCAGTGCCGTTGTTGCCGCGCAGCAGCAGGCGCCCGTCCCGGAAGTGGAACTCCTCGACATCGTAGTGGAACAGGTCGACGAGCCCGACGCGCAGGGGCTGCCAGCGGGATCGCCGCGGGGTGGGGAGGCGGGTCACGAGGTGGCCTTTCGCTGCGGGGGCACGGAGGCTGAGCCGGGCTCACGGATGACGGTCTCGCCGACCGCGTACCGGGCGAGGGCGGGACGGGCCACGACCGCGTGCGGCGTACGGGAGACCAGACCGAGCGCGGTGAGCCGGGCGACGGCCTGTTCGACGAGCTCGGTCTCCATGCCCGGCTCCCGGGCGGACTTCGACCAGAAGCCGCCGTGCTCGGCGGCGAGTTCGCGGACGCACAGGGCGAGTTCGCCAGCGGTGACCGGCGCCTCGGCGGCGGCGAGATGCTCGGCGAGCAGCAGGGTGATGTGGCCGTGGGTGCCCTGTTCCGGCATGCGGAGGTCGGTCAGGTCGTCGTCGGGGTCGACCATGGCGATCCCCTCGGCCCGCACTTCGGCGACGAGGCCTGTCAGCTCGGTGATCCGGGCGGTGAGGAAGCCTCGCTGCCGGGTGAGGTAGCCGAGTTCGGCGTCGGTCAGGTCGTCGTAGTAGAGCACCGGATCGTCGAGGAGCCTGCGGGTGAGTGAGCGGCGCATGGCGCGGAAGCGCAGCTCGTCGCTGTCCAGGGCGGTTTCCGCGACGAGCTCGGCGAGCCGTTCCTCAAGGTCGTCCGCCCGCACGGTGGAGGGGCCTCTGCGGGTGGCGAGGAGGCCGGCCAGGACTCGCCTTTCCACGTCGTACAGGACGTCGCCCACCCCGCTGACGTACGCCTCCTCTTCGCCCGCGACGCGCCGCAGCACGCCGAGGTCGAGCAGCAGCCGTACGACGGAGGCGAGGTCGAGGCGCTCGTCACGGCGCTCCAGGGCGAACTCGACACCCGCGGCGGCGAGTCGGGGGTCGGCGGCGTCGAGGACGATCTGCTCGGCGAGGCGCCCGAGGGCGATCTGGGCCTCGCCGCGTTCGAGGGCGGCGAGCGCGAGGCAGAACAGGACGTAGCGGCGGCGGGTGAACGGGGCGGCGCCCCGGCTCGCGTCTCGGGCCGGGTGCGTGGGGTCGGTGAGGACGCCGGGAATCTTGCGCAGGCGTGCCGTCTCGGCGTCCACGAGGAGGGACCAGCCCGTGTTGCGGTCGAACCACTCTCGGAGCTCGGGCGCGTGCCGGCGGACGAGACGGAACTCGTCGACATGCCGGCCGCGCGCGAGGAGGAGGGGGTGTTTCAGCAGGGCACGCGCCGCTTTGCGCAAATCGGCGGCGTGCTGGCCGTCCAGCACCTCGGCGAGCGGTGCGGTCATCGGTCGGTGTCTCCCTCCGTCGAAGCGTCCCCGTCCGTGAGGTCGACGATCTCGATGAGGTAGTCCGGCCCGCTGAAGACTCCGCCGGGCGTGCGGACCTCTGCCGTGGTCCCGTCGGCGAGTGCGGTGAGCCTGATCTCCATGGAGCCGTCGTTGCTGGTGGCCACGGTGTGCCGCATCCCGGGCCGCCAGGTGGCCAGCGCGTCTCCGAGCAGCTGGAGGAACAGCCCGAAGGAGGCCGGGTCGAGTTCGCCGAGGCCCGACAGGCGCGTGACGCCGTCGGTGACGAGCCGGGCGCGGGCGGCCGCGGTCTCCGCGGCCTGCTTGGCGGCCGTCTCGGCGAGAGCGCGCCGCCGCTCCTCACGGTCCTCGACCTTGCGGGGCTTGCCGCGCCGCTCGTAACTTCCGGTGCGGCGGAGCTGGGGGCTGATCCGCAGCGGCTCCGCCTCGGCCCACGGGGTGACGGCCGGGACGGGCCGCGCCGCGCGGGCCGTGAGGATGTCGCCGTCGACGGTGAGGTGCCGCGCCGGATAGAGGCCGAAGGCGGCCCGCCACAACCGGTGCCGTGCGTCGTCGTCGGCCGCCTCGGCGAACCAGCGGGCCAGCGTCCGGAAGTCGGCGGACCGGTCCGAGCGCCCCGACCGGCGCTCGTTCAGTGCCCGTACGACGGCCAGGAGCTGCGGGATCGCACCGAGCGCCCGGCCACGCAGGAGCCGGGCCTGCGACTCGCGCCCGTCCCTGCTGATGAACCACGCGCCGAGCCCCGCCCAGCGCACGGCCCACCGCTCGTACACCTCACGCTCCGCGCTCTCGGACTCCTCCGGCGAGGCGTCGGCGGCCTCCCGCCCGGCGGCGGCCCTCAACAGGGACTCCGCCCTTCCGTCCTCCTCCAGCTCCAGGATCAGCCGGGCGATCCTCCCGCCCAGCGTGATCAGGTCCTGGATGAACCGCTCCAGGTACTGGATGAGCCGGTCCTTGTACGCGAGGAAGACCTCCTCCTCGACGTCGTGCAGGTCGATGGTCCTCTGGAGAGATCCCATGAAGGCGCGGGCGTTGTCGGCGAGTGCCGCGAAGCGGCTGGCCAGCGCGTCGAGCGCCAGGTGCGCCTTGGCCGGGTCGGGCTCGTCCTCGGCGGCCAGGACGAGCAGGGCGCACAGGTGGGTGACGATGTCGTGCAGCGCTATGGCCTGGAGTGCGCCGCGGCGGCCGAGTGCCTCGTCGTAGGCGGAGAGGGCCTCCTCAGCTGCCTCACCCTCGCGCGTGAGCTGGTAGATGAACCGCTTCCGATAGAAGTCCTCGACGGCAGTGACCCGGGCCGTGTCTGGATCGGCCCGCAAATTGCCCCAGACGACGAGCTTGTCGAGCGCGGCAACAACGGCCTCGGGTTCGGCAGGGCGGACGTCCGCGGGCAGCGCGGCGTGCACATCCTCAGGACGCAGATGAACCGCGAACCGCTCTTTGGCGACGAGAAATACCCGCATCACCTGACGGTAGAGCGGGGTGTTCGGCACGCTGAGGTGGGCAAAGGGGCCGAATCCGTCCGGCTCGGGTTCCGGACCGGTCGAAGCGGTGGAAACGGTGACGTTCATCGTCGGCCATTCTCCCCCAGGCGCCGCCGCCACCGGCAGGGGCCAAAGGACCTGGCTGATTCACGCCGTCGCGATAAGCGCGGGAGAGAGGCCGACGCGGGACCACACTTGGTGCGGCCGGATCTCCCGCCTAGAGTCCAGCGGTACCCGCCGCTACCCGAGGAACGACAGTCGGACCTGACGCTCCGGATTATCCCGATTCGTGTCCGCCAAACTCCGTTAAGGCAACCCCGACCCTACCGATAGGCCTGCCGCAGCTCCAATGGGTGATCCATGGCACCGATGGGAGGCTGCGGTCCCGGGGCTGTGTCAACCGAGGTCTTGCAGGAGCCGACGGCTGCGGGATCACCCCGCTGTACCCTCGGTCCAGCGCGCGACGCCCTCGAAGGCGTCGAGTGTCTTCCGGCCATATGGACCGAACCAGCTGCAGCAGTCCTGCCCGAGTCCGTCGTAAAGTTGCGCCGCACCACGCGCATCGCCTGAGCGCCCCGTCAGCTCATCCAACTCCATGCGCGCCGCGATGGCCTCCGGGTGGGTGGGCCCGTCCTGGATCCGCAGCTCACGAAGGCGCCGCTCGGTTTGTCGAATACGGCCCAGAAACCGGTATTCATGTGGAGCAAGGCGGCCCCCGCCACGATCTGGTGCACCCGCGCAGACTGCTCCTTCATCCGGCTACGGAGCCCAACTGCTCAGCGGACTGCTGTCCCGGCCCGCGGCTCCGCGGTGCTGGACGGCCTGGTCGCCGCCACCATGCTCACGATGGGCCGGCTGCTGCCGGTGGCGCCTGACCGCCCCGCGTTCCGCACCGCTTTGCGCTCGTCGAGCTCCATCGCCCCCCGGGGCGCGCATCATCAAAGGAGGGGAGACCATCGACGAGGAGTGGCGATGAGGTTGTCGTTCCTTGAATCCCTCTACGCGGAGCCGGGCCCGTTCGCCTCCGTGTACCTGGACACCTCCCGAGACGTCGAGCATCCCGAGCAGGCGATCGCGCTGCGCTGGCGGCGGCTGCGCGAGAGTCTGTCCCGTCAGGGCTCGGACCGGGCGCTGCTGAACGTACTGGAGGAAGTGGTCGGCGCCGACACAGAGGTGCCGGGAAGGCACGGTCAGGCCATCTTCGCCGCCCACGGCACACTCGTCCTGGACGGGGAGCTGCCCAGGCCGCCCGAGCACGACTCCGCGCGCTACAGCACCCTGCCGGACGCGATGCCCCTGGTCACCCAGCACGTTCCGGAGATCCCCTACATGGCCGTAGTCGTCCACTACGGCGGCCTTCCGACCGCCGAGACCCACGGCTGGGTAACTCTGGAGGCGGAGACCGGCACCTGGCCCGTGTCCACCGTCACCCCGGGTGAGCGGCTGCACCGCAGGGTCGCGGTGGCGACCTGGCACCGCACCTCCCTCCGGCTGGGTCACCGGCTGGACGAACGGGCGCGGCGCGCCCATGCCGACGCCGTCGTCGTGGGCGGGGACAAGTGGGCGTGCAACGTACTGATCCGCCGCCTGCCGCACACCCTGCGGGACAAGGTCGTACGCGTGGGCGGCCGGACCCCCACCGACACCGGACGCGCCCTGTTGGAGTCGCAGCTCGACGGCGTCTTCCGCGGTCGCATGGCCGCACACGACCGGGAACTCGTAGACATCTTCATCGGCCGGCGTGCCCTGGACGGACCCATGACGGAGGGGCTGGCCGCCACCGTCGCCGCCCTCCAACGCGGCCAGGTCGCGGCAGTGCTACTGAACCGGCCGCCAGGATCTTCGCTGCGGCTCTGGGCGGGCTCCCAGCCCGCTCAGCTCGCCCTGACCGAGGCGGAGCTGATGTCCTTCGGCGTGCGCGCCCCGCGCGAGGAACTCGTCGACGAGGCCCTCGTCCGGGCCCTCGTCGGCACCGGTGCCGAGCTGGTCTTCGTACCGGAGAGCGAGCTGAGGCTGTGCGAGAGCGTGGGCGCCCTGCTGCGGTACACCGACCCGGGGACCCCGTCCTGACGCCAACGCGCTGCGCTTCCCGGGCGGAGTTCGTCCCCGCGGACGAGGTGGCATCCGCGTACGGGGACACGCCCGTTCCGCTCCCCTACGGGCAGGTGACCACCCAGCCCTCACTGATCGCCATGATGGTCTCCGCTCTCGGCCTCACCGGAGACAAACAGGTCCTGGAGGTCGGGACCGGATACGGCTGGCAGACCGCGCTGCTGGCCCGCTTGGCCGCGTAAGTCGTCAGCGTCGAACGCTGGCCCGGCCTGGTCGACGAGGCCCGCCTGCGGCTGGCCGGGCAGGGCGTCGGCGATGCTGAGGTCGTACTCGGCGACGGGACCCTCGGGATGCCAACCCGTGCCCCGTACGACGCCGTCATCGTCTGCGTGGCCTTCCCGCAAGTGCCAGAGCCGCTCGTGGATCAGCTCCGCACCGGCGGCCGGCTCGTCCAGCCGATCGGGCAGGGCTGGCAGGAGCGCGTCGTGCTGTACGAGCGGCGGGCGCACAACCTGGTGCACCGCCGGACGGTCACCGCGGCCCGGTTCGTCCGACTGTACGGCGCGCACGGCTACGACCAGCGGTGACGCGCTCAGCGCTGATAGGTCCCGACCAGGGTGCCGGAGGCCAGCTCCCTGCCCTTCAGGGCACGGTGCACGTCCTCGACGCCCGGGTGGTCGTGCAGCGGCAGTGGCTCGGACAGGGCGTACAGGCGGAAGAAGTAGCGGTGCGGCCCGTGCCCCGGTGGAGGCATCGGCCCTCCCCAGCCCACGCGGCCGAAGCCGTTGGGCCACGGCAGACCCCCCTGGGGCTTCTGGCCCTCCGCCGCCCCGGTGGCCCCCGGATCGATGCCGGTCACCAGCCAGTGCAGGAAGGTCGTCCCCGGCGCGTCCGGGTCCTCGCACAGGAGCACCAGCTCCGTGGCCTCATGGGGCACCCCCGACCAGGTCAGGGGCGGTGAGATGTTCTCACCCTCCCCGCTGTACCGACGGGGGATCACCGTTTTGTCGTCGAACGCGGTGCTGCTGAGTTCAATTCCGCTCATGCGCGCCGCCATACCCGCAACAGCGGCACCGGCACCGGTCCACACCCCAAAACCCCCGTTCGGCCGAGCCCACCCGGGCCGCCTCTGGAAGCGGGGTGAAAATGGCAGTGTGCCGACAAGGATCCTGCTCGAGGGCCGCCCTGGCGCGGGCAAGACGACCGCCCTGCGTCGGCTGGCCGCGCTGCTGCCCACCCACGCGGCCAGCGGCTTCACCACGGAGGAGATCCGGCAATCCGGCGCCCGCGTCGGTTTCGCTCTGGAGACCCTGGCAGGCCGACGGGAAGTGTTCGCCCATGTCGACCTGCCCGGTCCGCCGCGAGTGGGGAAATACGGCGTCGACCCGGGCGTCATGGAACGACTGGCGCTGCCGTCGCTTCGGCCGGCAGCAACCGAGGAGGCAACAGGGCGGCTGGTACTCATCGACGAGCTGGGGCGGATGGAACTGGCGTGCACGGCGTTCCGGCACGCGGTCGACGCGCTGTTCGTCGCAGAGGTCGACGTCGTCGCCACGGTCCACACGCACCGCGATCCGTTCACCGACGCCCTCAAGCGGCGCACCGACATCGAGGTCGTCCAGCTCACTCCGGCAAACCGGGACGTCCTGCCGGGGGAGCTCGCGGCCCGGCTGCAGCAGCCCCGGACGCACGGAAGGCCTCCCCCTCACGGATGAGAGACCAACCTCCGACCTGCTGAAAGCGGAGTCGGGGCGACAGGATGTGTCGACCGCCCGTCCCGGGATCACCCAGCAACCAGTCGAACTTGTGCTGGGTCAAGCCCGACTCAACCAGCACCAGGTTGCACAGGCCGACTACGTACGCCTCATCACTGTCGTCTCCCGTTCCCATGGCGGCGCATCATGCCAGCCCCCTGATGCATGCCACCCTGGAGCCGGAGATGGACCACCACTTGGCCACGGAGGCCGGCCGGGTCGGCGGGCGGGTCCCGTTCGGGCGGCAACATGCGCAACGGCTACGGGCCAACAAGGGCATGACGGAGGTCGGTGCGGTCACGGTCCGGGTCCCCCGGGACCGGCTGGGTACGTTCCGGCCTCAGCTGCTGCCCTCGTACGTCCGCCGCACGGGCGGGCTGGACGACATTCTGATCTCACTGACCGCGAAGGGCCTGACCGGCCACTGCGGCTCCTGCGCGACAGTCGGCCCGTGCCGAACCCGCGAAGGCCTGCTGGAACGCACAGTTGGGCAGTGTGACGCGTCACATACAGACAACACTGCACCATTGTGGGAACTTCAAGTGCCCTTCCTGCCAGCCTAGTTACTCAAAAGCCGAGCGTGAGGTCCGGCCGACCGCACGGATCGCGTCGCTCGTCCCATGTGTGCGTAAGGGGCGGAACCGCGGGCCGGCCGGGGGAACCGGCGAGAGGGGCGGCCCGCCTGCGGAGAGGATCGAATGCGCTCTTTCGAAGCCCTGACGCTTGATCAGGTAGTCGACACGGCTCGCTATCCCCTGTCGGAACTCGCGAGCGCCCGGGGACAGGCCGTGGTTTCCCGTGCCCGGCGCGACCTGTTGACTCTCGGATGCACCGTGCTGCCGGACTTCATTCGCCCGTCGCTACGCGATGTGCTGCGGCAGGAGTGCTCGGCCATCGCCCCCCGGGCGCACCACGACACCGAGACGGTGAACGTCTACAACATCGCAGTGGATTCGGCACTGCCGGAGGACCATCCGGGCCGGAAGATCTTCGAGCGGGGTAACGCGTTCGTCGCGCGGGACCGCATCCCCGCGGACTCCCTCATCAGCCGGCTCTACTCCAACATGGCGTTCCTGCACTTCATCGCCCGCTGCTTCGAACTGCCGGAGCTGCACGAACTGGCGGACCCGCTCTCCGGGCTGGTTCTCAACGTCATCGCGCCGGGCATGGAGCACCCCTGGCACTTCGACACCAACGAGTTCACCGTGAGCATGCTCACCCAGCAAGCGCAGGCCGGCGGCGTCTTCGAGTACTGCCCGAACATTCGGACCGCGCAGGACGAGAATTTCGACGACGTCCGGGACGTAGTGAACGGCCGGGGCGAGCGGTTGACCCGGCGCCTCCCTTTGCAACCTGGTGACCTTCAGTTGTTCAAAGGCCGCTACTCGCTGCACCGAGTGAGCCCGGTGCGCGGCGAGGTCGCGCGCCACTCCGCGATATTCGCCTACAGCGAGCGCCCCGGCGTCATCGGGAGCGTGGAACGGACCCGGCAGCTCTTCGGCCGGGTACTGCCCGAGCACCTGGCGGCCGAGGGCCGGGCGGTCCGCGGCGACCGGCTCCTGGACTAGCGGGCGGCGAGAACGCGTAGTCGCCGTAGGCCGTTTCCCCCTGCGCGATCCCACGGAGGAGTAAGCCCTGTGCGTTTCGACGTGACCGGAAAAGTCTCACTCGACCACATCTACGACCAGCCCGATCCGCGAACCTATTTCAGGGTGCTGCGCCCGCTCGACTACTGCGTTCCGCAGCAGGCCAAGCCCTACTTCTCCAAGATCATCACGGAGTACCGGGAGTCCCGGCACGTCGCGGTACCGAAGGTGCTGGACATCGGCTGCTCGTACGGAACCAACGCCGCCCTGCTGAAGTACGACGCGACCATGGACGAGCTGTACGCGCGCTACGGCGACGAGGAGCGTGCGGGTGAGAGCCGCGAGGCTTTGCTGGCCCGCGACCGGGAGCTGGCTCGGTCGCGCCAACCCCCGCAAGCGATCCGCTTCGTCGGCCTCGACACCTCCGGCAGCGCGCTGTCCTACGGTCTTGAGGCCGGGTTCCTCGACGACGCGGTGCAAGCCGACCTGGAGGAGCACGAGCCCACACCGCGACAGCGCGCCCAGCTCTCGGGTACGGACCTGGTGATCTCGACGGGCTGCGTCGGCTACGTCACCGAGCGGACGCTCACGCGAGTAGTCCGAACACAGGGCATCCGCCGGCCCTGGATGGCGCATTTCGTGCTGCGGATGTTCCCGTTCGACCCCGTCGAGCGCGCATTGGCGAGTCTGGGCTACCGGACCGTCCGCGTCGACGAGGTGTTCAGACAGCGGCGGTTCGCCTCCCCGCAGGAGCAGGCGCTCGTGCTCGACAGCATGTCGGCCGCAGGGGTGGATCCACGGGGCCTGGAGGCGGAAGGCTGGCTGTACGCACAGCTCTACCTTTCCCGGCCGTACGACATCACAGGTACCGACGATTCGAATCGAGAACAGAGTTGAAGACCAGTCAGGGTGCGTCAGGCAACGCGACCTTCGCCCAGGAGGACAGCCTCCCGCGCGTGCCGCTGCCTACGCTGGATGCGAGCTGCGAGAGGTTTCTCGCCTGGTGTACGCCGCTGCTGACCGCCGACGAGCGGTCGGCGACCGAGGCGGAGGTTGCCGCCTTTCTCCGACCCGGTGGCCCCGGCCGGGTGCTGCATGCCGCGCTGGAGGAATACGACGCCACGGAGGGCGTGCACAGCTGGCTCGACATCTTCTGGCCGTACCGATACCTGGGCCGCCGGGACCGGATCGCGCTCAACGCCAACTTCTTCTTCCTGTTCCGGGACTCCGACCAGGCGCAGGTGGAGCGGGCGGCCGGGCTCGTCGCCGGGGCCCTCAACTACAAGCGGCAACTCGATCAGGGGCTGATTCCACCGGTGGTGCAGCGCGGAGCACCTCAGTCGATGGTGCAGACCAAGTTTCTGTTCTCCACCACGCGTATCCCCGGCGTGCAGCAGGACACCGTCCGCGCCCCCTACACCGAGGAGTGGCCGGGCCCGTCCGAGGCCCGGCATGTCGTGGTGTTCTTCCGGGGCGGCATGTTCCGGCTGGACGTGCTGGGTCCGGACGGTGTCCCGCACAGCCTGGATGACATCGAGGCGGGACTGCGCGCCGTGATGAAGGCCGGCGCCGACCCGGCCGGCGCGGACACCTCGGTGGGCCACCTCACCACCATGGCCCGCGCGGAGTGGGCGGCCGCCCGGGAGTCCCTTGTCGCCTGCCACCCCCGCAACGCCGACGCCCTTGACGATGTCGAGAGCGCGCTGTTCTGCGTCGCTCTGGAGGACTTCGCCCCCGCGGACGTCCAGGAGGCCTGTGACCAGCTGCTGTACGGCGACCGCGGCAACCGCTGGTTCGACAAGGCCGTGTCCTTCGTCGTCTTCGCCGACGGACGGGCGGGCATCAACGTCGAGCACTGCGAGTTGGACGGGACCACGATCCTCACCTTCACCGACGCCCTGCTCAACACCCCGGCCGAGGAGCAGTCCCGGCAGTCCGGAGCCCGCTCCCAGGGGCTGCCGGCGCTGGAGCGGATCGTGTTCGAACTGGACGACGCGCTGCGGGACCATGCGCGCTCCGCCGCCGACGCGTTCGCGGCGTACGGGGAGAACACCGCGACCAGCACGTTGTCGTTCGCGGACTTCGGCAGCAGCGCGGCCAAGGTGTTGGGGGTCTCGCCGGACGCGTTCGTCCAAGCCGCCTACCAGCTCGCCCACCAGCGCGCCAAGGGGCACCTGGGTGCCACGTACGAGTCGATCGCCACCCGGCAGTACCGGCACGGGCGGACCGAGGCGATGCGCGTCGTCACCACTGAGATGGTGGCTTTCGTGGCGGCGATGGAGGACCCGGCAGCGGACGCGGACGCCCGGCGCGCCGCGTTCCGGGCAGCCACCGAGGCCCATGTGGCGCGGGCGAAGGCGTGCCAGGCCGGGCAGGTGCCGGAGCAGCACCTGTGGGAGCTGGAGCTGATCCAGCGCCGGCGCGGGGCCGAGCTCGGGGTGACCGAGCAGCCCGCGCTGTACCGGACGCCGGGCTGGTTGACCATGCGGGACGACTACCTGAGCACGAGCTCCGCGCCGTCCGTCAATATCCAGTACTTCGGCTTCGGGTCCACCAGCAGCCAGTGCATCGGTGTCGCCTATGTGCTGCTTCCCGAGCGGTTCAACCTCTACCTGAGCACGCCGATGGCGGTCGCTGCGCAGATGCGGACGTTCGCCGACCGGCTCCGGGAGGCGATGGACGAACTCCGGGAGCTGCTGGCGTCCGAGCGGCCTGAGGACTGAACGGAGCCCGCCGCCGGACCGGAACTCCCGGTCGGGGACCACGGTCCGGCGGCACGGACGGCTCCAGTGGCTGAGCCGGTCCTGAGCTGAGCTGAGAAAGCCCAGGTCAGCGTCGCCGCCGTCGGCCGCCGCGCGGACGTTTCCCGCACCTTCCTCTACGGCAATCGCGACGTCAGAGCCGCAGTCACCACTGCCACGACCGAGGCCGGAGAACGCCGCTCCCAGTTGCGTACTGAGATTTGGCGGCCACACCCAGGACGATCTTGCTCAGCCCAGGAAGCTCAGCCGCACCTGACGGTTGGCATTGTCTTTATTGGTGTCCACCAGGCAGACCGACTGCCAGGTCCCGAGTTCCAGTCGGCCGCCGATAACCGGCAGGGTCGCGTGCGGCGGCACGAGTGCCGGGACGACGTGGTCCCGGCCGTGGCCTGAGCTGCCGTGACGGTGCTGCCAGCGGTCGTCGGCCGGGAGCAGGGTGTGCAGCGCTGCCAGGAGGTCGTCGTCGCTGCCGGAACCCGTTTCGATGACGGCCACGCCGGCCGTGGCGTGCGGGACGAAGACGTTCAGGAGGCCGTCCCTGCCTCGGGCCGCGTCGCGGAGGAAGGCCTCACACTCTCGGGTGAGATCGACGACCGTTTCCGAGGAACCGGAGGCGACGTTCAGGACACGGGTGCTGAAGGCATCGGACATGTCTCCATCCTGACCCATCCGAACTCGCTCACACCCGTGCCGGGCGTCCGCGCCGAGGTACGGAGGGTCCCGGCCGACGCGCCGCCCGCGTTCACCAGTGGGCGCCGACGGGCCTGCACCACGGCTCCGCGAGCGCCCACGGAACGCAGGGAAGATCCGCGGCCCCGGGACGGTTGGTGGAAACGTGAACGACACCGGGATACGCGACGTGGACGTCGTCGTCATAGGCGCTGGTCAGGCGGGACTGTCCAGCGCCTATCACCTGCGGCGCACGGGTTTTGAGCCGGACCGTGACTTCGTGGTCCTCGACCACTCCCCCGCTCCCGGCGGTGCCTGGCAGTTCCGCTGGCCCTCGCTGACCTACGGCAAGGTGCACGGGATGCACGCGCTGCCCGGCATGGAGCTGACGGACGCCGACCCGGCGCGGCCGTCCTCCGAGGTCATCGGCGAGTACTTCGACACCTATGAGCGCACGTTCGACCTGCGGGTGCGGCGGCCGGTCGACGTCCGGGCCGTGCGCGAGGGCACGAACGGGCGGCTGCTCGTCGAGACCTCGGCCGGTACCTGGTCGACACGGGCGCTGATCAACGCCACGGGCACCTGGGACCGGCCCTTCTGGCCGCGCTACCCGGGCCAGGAGACCTTCCGGGGCCGGCAGCTGCACACCGCCCAGTACCCGGGGCCCGAGGAGTTCGCCGGTCAACGGGTGATCGTCGTCGGCGGCGGCGCGTCCGGCACCCAGCATCTGATGGAGATCGCCCCGTACGCCGCCGCGACGACGTGGGTGACGCGGCGTCCGCCCGTTTTCCGCGAGGGTCCGTTCAACGAGGAGCTTGGACGGGCGGCCGTGGCGCTCGTGGAGGAGCGGGTGCGGCAGGGGCTGCCGCCGAGGAGTGTGGTCTCGGTGACCGGTCTGCCGCTCAACGACGCTATCCGGCGGGCGATCGCCGACGGTGTCCTGGACCGGCAGCCGATGTTCGACCGGATCGTACCGGACGGCGTGGAGTGGGAGAACAGGCGGCACGTGGACGCCGATGTGATCCTGTGGGCGACCGGCTTCCGGGCGGCGATCGACCACCTCGCGCCGCTGCGGCTGCGCGGACCGGGCGGCGGCATTCGGGTGGAGGGCACCCGGGTGGCTTCCGACGCGCGGATCCATCTCGTCGGATACGGCCCCTCGGCCAGCACCATCGGCGCCAACCGTGCGGGTCGTGCGGCGGTGCGGGACATCAGGCGGCTTCTGGCGTCCGAGCCGGTCGGGGAGAGCGTGGCGTGACCACCGCGGCCGTCGCGGGCCGCGCTCGTACCGCCCGGGCGGCGGTTCCCCGGCTTCGTACCGTCAGTTCGACCCGGAACCCGCGGCGCGCAGACGGTTGAACTCCTCGACGTTGCGCAGGTGCTCCTCGTAGCTCGCCGTGAACCGGGTGTCGCCCGGTTTGACTGTGACGAAGAACAGCCAGTCGCCCGGCGTCGGGTTGAGCGCCGCGCGGATCGCCTCCGAGCCAGGGTTGGCGATCGGCGTCGGCGGCAGGCCCATGTGCCGGTACGAGTTGTAGGGACTGTTGATCTTCGTGTCGGCCGTGGTGGTGTTCAGCGTGAAGCGGTCCATCGCGTAGTTGAGGGTGGAGTCCATCTGCAGCGGCATGCCGCGCGCGAGGCGGTTGAAGATGACCCGGGCCACCTTTCGCATGTCCTGCGGAGTCGCGGCCTCCGACTGCACGATGCTCGCGATGGTGACGGTCCGGTAGAAGGTCATCCCGCTGCTCTGCGCACCGGCGGCGATCGTGCCGCCACTGAACCTCTTGTTCGCGGTGTCGACCATGTACTGCAGAACGGACTCGGGAGACTCGTTCCGGTGGATCGGATACGTGGCCGGAAAGAGGTACCCCTCCGGGTTGCCCTGCGCGTCCTGCGGCAGCTTGAGGTGGGCCTTGGCAAGGGACTTCCGGGTGGAGCCCGGAGGCAGCCCGAGAGCCTTGTCCACCGCTCGGAAGACCTGGCCGGCACGCCAGCCCTCCGGGATGACGAGAGAGGTGCTCCGGCTCTCCTCGTCGCTCTGCAGAATCAGCAGCGGCACCGCTACGCCGGCCGCGACGAGGACGGCCGCGCTCGCGACCAGGATGGCCAGGCGGTGGCGCTTCAGTCGGTTCGGCTTCCCTGACGGAGTGTTCGCGTCCATGCGGGCACGGTAACCCGACAGAGGCCCCAAACCCGACATATCGTCATCTTGTCGTCTCCAATTGGGCGTCCCGGCGGACCAGGGCCGCGTAGCGTCCGTCCAGCTCCAGCAGCTCCTCGTGTGTCCCCCTTTCGACCGTGCGCCCGGAGTCGAGGACGACGATCTGGTCGGCACCCCGGACGGTGGACAGCCGGTGGGCGATGGTGATGGTCGTCCGGTCGGCCGACAGCGCGTCGATGGCCTCCTGCACCGCGTGCTCGGTACGTGTGTCCAGCGCGCTGGTCGCCTCGTCCAGGATGAGGACGGGCGGGTCCCGCAGGATGGTCCGGGCGATGGCGAGCCGCTGCTTCTCACCGCCGGAGAAGCGGTGGCCCCGTTCGCCGACGACCGTGTCGTACCCGTCGGGAAGAGCGGCGATGTGGTCGTGGATCTGGGCCGCCTTCGCTGCCGCGTACAGCTCCTCGTCGGTGGCGTCGGGCTTGGCGAAGCGCAGGTTGTCGGCGACCGAGGCGTGGAAGAGGTAGGTCTCCTGGGAGACCACGCCGACCCCGCGGGCCAGCGTGTCGAAGTCCAGGTCCCGCACGTCGACTCCGTCGAGCGTGACCCGTCCGCCCGTCACGTCGTACAGCCGGGGCACCAGATAGCTGAGTGTCGACTTCCCGGAGCCGGTGGGCCCGACCACGGCGAGACTGCCGCCCGCCGGGACGGTGATGTCGATGTCCTCGAGTATCGGACCGCTCTTGTCGTCGTAGTGGAACTCGACTCCCTCGAAGCGGATCTCGCCCTTGACCCGGTCGAGACGGACGGGGTCGGCCGGTTCGTTGATGTCGATGGGCAGGTCGAGGTACTCGAAGATGCGCTGGAACAACGCGAGCGAGGTCTGGATCTGCACGCCGGTGGACAGCAGGCTCACGGTCGGCCGGAACAGCCCCTGCTGGAGCGAGACGAACGCGACCAGCGTACCGATCGAGATGGACGGGCCGCCGAGTTGGAGCGCCATGCCCGCGGTCCAGTAGATGACGGCGGGCATCGCGGCCATGACGATGGTGATGACGGCCATACGCCACCGGCCCGCCATGCTCGACTTCACCTCGAGGTCGACGAGGCTCTCGGACTCGTCCTCGAAGGACTTGGTGAGCGAGTCGGCCCGGCCCATGGTGCGACCGAGCAGAATGCCGCTGACGGAGAGCGACTCGGTGACAGTGGCGGCCATGGCGGCCATCTGCTTCTGGCGCTGCGTGGCGATCTTCTTGCGTTCGTTGCCGACGCGGCGGCTGATCCACACGAACACCGGGAGCAGGAGCAGCGACACCACGGTGAGCCGCCAGTCGAGGGCCACCATCGCGACGATCGTGGCGACCACGCTGGTGAGGTTGGAAACCAGGGAGGTCGCGGTGGAGGTGACGGTCGCCTGCATGCCGCCGATGTCGTTGGCGATGCGGGACTGGACCTCCCCGGTGCGGGTGCGGGTGAAGAAGGCCAGCGACATGCGCTGCAGTCGCCCGTAGACGGCGGTGCGCAGGTCGTGCATGACGCGCTGGCCGACCGTGGTGGAGATCAGGGTCTGCAGCACACCGAAGACGCTGGTGACGACGGCACTCGCGATCATGCCGAGCGCGAGCAGGCTGAGCAGGCCGGTGCGGCCCTGAGGGATGGCGGTGTCGAGGGTCGCCTTCAACAGGAACGGTGTGGCGACGGAGACCAGCGACGCGGCGCCGACCAGCAGGCCGACGATCGCGAGCCTGCCTCGGTACGGCTTGAACAGCTTCAGGATGCGGCGAACCTGCCGGGGCTGATCCGGCCGGCCGCCGGGTGACGGGGTCCAGGTGGGTCGATCGGGATGCATGGGCTCCTACGGTGGTGAGGTGGCGTCTCGGGAAGCGGACGCGAGGGCTGCCGGAGAGCATGGAGGAACCGGCGACTTACGGATCCTAGCTCATTGTTACCTATGCTCATAATGAGCGGCGCCCTGATATTGTTCCCGCATGACCACCCCAGATCCCGACGGCCTCCTCGCCGAGCAGCTGCTGCGGCTCACCCGCCGGGTGCACCGGATCCAGAAACGTCATCTGGAGCAGTGCGACCTGGGCATCACACCGGCCCAGTCCCGGCTTCTGCGCACCCTGGCGCACTTCGGCTCCCCGCCTCGCATGGCGGATCTCGCCGAGCGCCTCGAGGTGGTGCCCCGCGCGGTGACCTCGCTGGTCGACGGGCTGGAGGCGAACGGCATGGTGCGCCGGGTGCCCGACCCCTCCAATCGACGGGTGATCCGGATCGAGGTCACGGACGCGGGCCGCCAGGCGCTGCGCGAACTCCGCGGGGCGCGCAGGTCCGCGGCTCAGGAGATCCTGGCTCCGCTGACCGAGGAGCAGCGTGAGGTGCTCGGCGGTCTGCTCACCACCCTGATCGACGGCGGCGACGCCCCGACCGCGTCCCCTCTGAAGCCGCCCTGCTGACGAGGGGGTCACCGTCGACAGCAGAGCATTCATCTGCACCACGCCCCGCAGGGCGCCTGGACGCAGGGTTCAGCAGCCGTCGCGGTCCTCGGTGAGCGCTCCCTGAACGGTCGTCAGTCTCCGGGGGCAGCAGTCGTCCGAGCCGTACAGCCGGTGGCGCTCGCTCGTCGTACGGACCGCGTGCCCCTGATCGCGCGGCACGTTGGCCGTGTACATCGCGTCCCCGGCGTAGGTGTACTCGAACCGCGACGCGCCGTGCGCCCGTTGCCGCGGGTCTCGGCGACCGTTGCCAGGTCACCGAGCGTCAGAACGGTGCGCAGCCGATCATCGGCGCCCGGTGTCGTGGTGCCGTTCATCGTGTAGATGCGAGGGGTGCGGGTCGTCCGGACCGGGCCGCGCCCGTCGACGCCGATCGACCCGTCGTCCGTCCAGGTCGCCTCGAGTCCGTCCATGGTCTCTCCAACGGTCCAGCGGTGCACGGACGTGTTCGCCAGCGTTCTGCTGACCACGGTCGCCGCGCGGCCGTGCGAGGTGTCGACGTATCCGCCGACTACCAACCGGTGACCACCCTCGGTGTCCAGCCGGTTGACGGCCCCGGGGGGTGTGGACGGAGGAGTTGGCGCGAGCGCCCACCCGATGGACGGTGGCTTTCCCGGTGACCTGGGCGCTCTTCGCGTCCTGCCAGACGAGCACGTTCACGGGAGTGCTCCAGCCCCTCTGTCCCGAAGGCACGCCGGCGACGGAGACCTCGATACGGTGCGGGCGGCCGTCGTCGAGAATCCCGGCGAAAGGCGTCAAGTCGTCTGCTGCAACGGGGCGCTGTCAGTGGTGCCTTGTAGCTTTGGCGGTGGTTGCCGCGCTGCCCCGGGTTGCGGACAGGTGTGTTGTCGCGAGCGGAAAGGGAGGTGGGTCATCGATGAGTGCAGAGCTGCTCGAGGTCGCGGCCTCCTTTGATGTTCCTGCGCGCAGGTTCCGGGGCAAGAACAAAGGGAAACGGTGGACGCGGGGCGAGGACACCGAACTTGCGGTGATCCGTCTCCCGCTGGATGTTCACGATTCGGGCGTCCGGCATCGGGTTGAGCAGTTGTTGTTCTCGGCCATGTGGTCCATCAAGCGTGCGCTGCAGCGGGACGCCCGGGATGCGGTTGACGCGTATTGGGCCGGTGACGTCCGCCGTGAAACGGACGCGAAAGCGTGGCGTCTGGAACTGGGCCTGTCCCGGGCGGGGATGGAGCGGCGCGCGTACCGGCACATGGAGAAGTCGAAGCATCTGGGTCATCACGTCACCAAAGCTCTGGTGATGCATCAGGCCGACGAGGTCTTTGAGACATCCGTGAGTCGGCATCTGTTCCCGGATGCTTCCGGTCGCCGGCACGGCAGGCCGAAGGTCGGCCGGTGGTGGGAGTACACCCGCATCCCCGGCCGCGCCCGGTCGCACACCACGGCCCGGAAATGGGAGACGTTCCGCCTGCACGGAACGCTCGCCGGGCACGTGGCTGCCTACCGGCACCGGGGCCTCGGCCGTTCGGTGACCACCCCGGAGCAGGCCGCAGCCCTCCCGCCGGGGGCAAAGGTGCTCGAGCAGCCGCGCCACCTGCCCACACCGGCTCGGCCGTCGGGGCGTGTGCCGACGCGTGAGGTCACGGCGAAGGGCAAACCGAAGACGCGGACCGCGACGTGGTGGGACCACACCGGACCCCTGGCCGTCGTGTTCACCGGCGGCGCCGACAGCAGCCGCGGCGACCTGGTCCTGCCCGTCCGGCTGCCGTCGGGTTCTGGCCGGTGGCCACGCTTGCTGCACTTCCTGAACAACCCGGAAACGTGGCACAAGATCGACCTCGTGCGGCGCCGGGACGCGTCCGCACCGGGCGGGTGGGCGTACGAGGCCCACCTGATGGTCCTGGCCGGCGGCTACACGTCCTCCGCCACGCGGGCCCGGCGTGCAGCGGCGGCCGCGCTCGAGCGTGTCGGTGGGGTCGACGGCAACGTCTCCAACCTCTCCGTCGTCTCGTTCCCGGCCACGTTCGACCCGTCTCATGGTGATGTTGAGGCGACCCGGGTGGATCTGTCTGCCGACGAACTCGCCGCCCTGGCGAAAGCCCGCCAGAAGGAGAGAGGACGCAAGAGGGCGCTCGACCGTTCCCGCAGGGCATCGAACCCTACCCAGTACGGTCCGTCGAAACGGCAGCAGGCCCGTGCGGAACGCCGCCAGGCCACCGGCCTGCCTGCACGAAGCGTCGAAGTGCCTCGCGGTGCCCGGGCAGCGAACAAGGCCGGTGCGCCCAAGCAGGCGTTTCGGCGCGACACCTTGTCGGTCGGCTACCGGCTCAACCGTGCCCGGCTCGCCGACACGGCCGCGACCGCGGTCGCGGCGAAAGACCACCGCGCCAGGCGCATAGCCGGGAGTATCACCGCCGGCCACGGTGCGAACCTGATCGTCGAGGACTGCGACATCCGCACCTGGTACCGCCGGTGGGGCAAAGCCCTCCAAGCCTCCACACCCGGCCGACTCATCACCGCCATAGCCCGGGAGTGCGAGAAGAGCGGCGGGCGGATGCTGCGGGCTTCCACCTTCACCACAAAGTTGTCCCAGACTTGCTTCTGTGGAGAACGCGTCGCCAAAACCCTCGCCCACCGGATCCACCACTGCATTTCGTGTGGGCTGGTCGGTGACCGGGACATGGTCTCCGCCGCACTCAACGCCCATGTCCGGCTTGAGAATCCGGACGATCCGAGCACTGCCCGCCTGGACACCGCCCAGACGCGCACCACACAGACCTTGTTCCATGAAGGGCTGCAAGAGGCCCTGTCGAGTCAACCACAGCGCGGTGCCCGCCCCGCACGGGGCCGCACCCACGCGGCAGCCTCCGAATCGGGACTTCCCGGCCGAGGGCCTCTGCTCGACGAAACATCACCGCCCGGTACCGGACAAACCCCGAATGAGACCCGACCCGCGAACGAACGGAACAAGGCCCACGTCGGAGCAGCCGGCTGTACGGACAAGCGCCACCCAGGCGCGCCAGGTCAGCACAGACACCGGACGGGCATCACAGCATCACGTGATGACTCTTAGGCCCGCAGGTTCGCCCTGTCCCCCATCACGACCACGGGACGCTGGTCCGGGTCGAGCGTCTGCAACAGGTACTCCATACCGGACTCGGGCAGGGTGACACAGGCCGCCGTCCCGTCGCCGTGGTCCACATGGAGCCAGATGCCACCGCCCTTGTCGGATCCGCCGGGGCGGATCGGATCGGACGGCGGGGCACCCGGGCGCCGGTTGTAGTCGATGGCGATGACGTAGTCGAAGTCGCTCCGGTGCGCCTCGCCCCAGTTTGCCGGAGCCGCGTAGGACACCGAGTTCTGGTCGTACGGCAGCATTGCGCCGGGATCGTCGCGTACGCCGCCGGCGTCGCTGAGGGTGAACATACCGACGGGGCTGCGCAGGTCGCCCTCAGAGTGGTCCGTGGTCCACCCCTCCCTGCCGTTGTGCCCCGCCCAGCGACCGGCCTTGGACCAGGCGTCACCGTCCTTCACGTAGTACACGATCGTGGAGTCCGGCGAGTCCCTGCCGTCTCCGTAGACCACCAGCGCCTGGCGGCTGCCGTCCGGGATGCGCCGGTACAGGTGGTCGCCGACTCCTGGGATGCGTCCTCGGTCGACTGTGGGAGCAGGCGGTTCGGCCGTGGCTGGCGGCCCCGCGGCCCTGTTCGGCAGTCGTCCGCCGTGCTGCCGGTTCCCCTCCGCACCCGAACCTCCGCACGCCGACAGGGACATGAGGAGCACACCACAGGCCGCGCCCACAACTCGCGAGCGCCCCGCACGGTGCACACCATCCCTTCACATAAGGAATATAGTCACACTATTTGATGCCAAATCATGTATACCTAAGGGCTGTCCCGCCCGTGTGTCGCGCCCGGGGTGGGCCGGTACTCACCCGTCGGGCCGGAAAACCGTTTGCCTCCGGCCGCAACACGGGCGACCCTTTCACGGTTTGTACGGCCATTCGCGGACGCTCGTGGGCGCTGCCCCCGCCTCCGCACTCTGGCCCGATCCATCCGTGACACGAGCCACTGGGATGTCATGCAGATTCGAGACCTTCCGTATCCCGACCCAGGTGTGCCGGACGCACGCTCGGGTCCCCGGTTCCTGTGGTGGCTCGGCCGCAACCAACTGGGCGGGCAGCTCAAGTCCCTCGCGTGGGGGCTGCTGCACTTCCTGTCCGTGTGCGGGCTGCCGTTCTGCGTCGGCCTTGCCGTTCAGGCCGTGGTCGATCGCTCGGGCGCGCGGCTCGTCCAGACCGGCGGGCTGCTGCTGTTGTGCGGGGTGGGTATCGCGGTGGGCGACCTGATGTTGCACCGCACCGCGGTCACCAACTGGATCACCGCGGCCGCACGGGTCCAGCAGCTCCTGGCCCGCAGGACGGCGGAACTCGGCTCCGCGCTGACCCGCCGCGTCGCGGCCGGCGAGGTCGTCGCGGTGTCCACCGGGGACGTCGAGAAGATCGGCTGGTTCGTCGAGGCCGTCTCGCGCTTCAGTGCCGCCGCGCTCACGGTCGTGGCGGTCTGCGTCGCGCTCGTCGTCTACCAGCCCGCACTCGGCGTGGTGGTCGCGGTGGGCGTGCCCGCGCTGGCACTGGCCGTCCTGCCGCTGCTGCCCCGGGCGACCCGGCGTGCCGACACTCAGCGGGAGAAGGCGGGACGCGCCACCGAACTGGCCTCGGACACCGTCGCGGGCCTCCGTGTACTGCGTGGCATCGGTGGCGAGGAACTCTTCCTCAACCGCTACCGGAGGGCCTCACAGGACGTGCGAACCGCAGCGGTGCGCAGCGCCCGGATGTGGTCGCTGATCGCGGCGGTCCAGGTGCTGCTGCCAGGGCTGCTGATGATCGCGGTCGTCTGGCGCGGTGTGCACCTGGCGCAGGAGGGCCGGATCGCCGTCGGCGAGCTGGTCACCGTGTACAGCGCCGTCATGCTGCTCGCCTATCCCCTGCAGCACTTCCAGGAGATCGCCATGGCGTACTCCTTCTCACGGCCGTCGGCCCGGCGCGCGGCCCGGGTGCTCTCACTGGAACGCGCCATGGACTCGGCAGGCTCCCGCGAGGCGTGCCAGCCGGCAGGGGATCTGTACGACCCGGCCACCGGGCTGCTCGCGCCCGCCGGGCAGCTGACCGCCGTGGTCTGCGGCGACCCGGACGCGGCGGGCGTGCTCGCCGAACGGCTGGGCGGGCACTCCGCCGAGGAGGGCGCCTCGGTGCTTCTGGGCGGCGTCCCGCTGGACGAACTCCCGCTCGACTCGGCCCGGACCGCCGTCCTCGTCCAGGACAAGGATCCGGTGCTGCTGTCCGGCTCGCTGCGGGAACTGCTCGATGTGCCCGCCTCGGGCAAGGTCGGCGCCGAGGAGGCGCTCACTGCGGCGCAGTGCGGCGACGTCCTGGAGGCGCTCACGCAGGGCTCGCCGACCGCTGCCGACCCGATGGACGCGCGGATCACCGAGCGCGGCCGGTCCCTGTCCGGCGGCCAGCGCCAGCGGCTCGCCCTTGCCCGGTCACTGATCACGGATCCCCAGGTGCTGGTCCTGGACGAACCGACGTCCGCGGTCGACTCGCACACCGAGGCCCGGATCGCCGAGGGGCTCCGGGAGCTGCGGGCGGGCCGCACGACGGTGGTGTTCACCTCGTCGCCCCTGGTCCTGGACCGTGCCGACCGCGTCGTACTGGTGCACGAGGGCGAGGTCGTGGCCGTGGGCCTGCATCGCGACCTGGTGCACGGTGACCCCCGGTACCGAGCGGTGGTGACCCGCGAGACCGACGAAGAGACCGCGGCACGGAACGCCCTACCGGCCGACGAAGAACCGGCCGTCGACGTACTGGCCGATGACGTGCTGGCTGACGAAGCACGGATCGGAGGGGCACGGACCGAAGAGGCACGGGCCCAAGACATGCTCGCCGAACTGGAAGAGATCGAGGAGACCGCATGACCGGCGTGGCGCCACCGGTGTACGATCCGGCGGCCCCGACGGTGGCGCATACGCTGCCCGTCGGCGCCCCGGAGACCGTCCGCTCCTACGTGGCCGAACTGTTCCGGCGGCACCGCCGGGCCTTCCTGCTGCTCATCGGCGTGAACACGGTCTCCGTCATCGCCTCGATGACGGGCCCCTACCTGCTCGGCGGACTCGTGGAACGCGTGTCGGACGGTACGCGGGAGCTCCACCTGGAACGCACCGCCGCCCTGTTCGTCCTCGCGCTCGCCGTTCAGGCCGTGTTCGTGCGACTGGTGCGGCTGAACGGTGCCGTGCTCGGCGAGCGGATGCTCGCCGACCTGCGGGAGGACTTCCTGGTACGGGCGGTGGGGCTGCCGCCGGGCGTGCTGGAGCGGGCGGGTACCGGTGATCTGTTGTCCCGGATCACCACTGACATCGACCGGCTCGCCAACGCGATGCGGGAGGCCGTGCCGCAGCTGGCGATCGGCGTGGTGTGGGTGCTGTTGCTGCTCGGCGGTCTGACGGTCACGGCTCCGCAGCTCGCCCCGGCCGTGCTGCTCGCCGTACCGCTGCTGGTGATCGGATGCCGCTGGTACTTCAAGCGGGCTCCCTCGGCCTACCGCTCCGAGGCCGCCGGCTATGCCGCGGTGGCCGCCGTCCTCGCCGAGACCGTCGACGCGGGGCACACGATCGAGGCGCATCGTCTCGGCGACCGGCGCATCGCCCTCTCCGACCGGCGGGTCAAGGAGTGGACCGCCTGGGAGCGGTACACGCTGTGGCTGCGCTCGGTGCTCTTCCCGTTCATCAACATCACGCACGTCACAGTCCTGGCCTCGGTGCTGATGATCGGCGGGGTGTTCGTCCTGCACGGCTGGATCGGGGTCGGCCAGCTCACCACGAGCGCGCTGATCGCGCAGATGCTCGTCGATCCCGTGGGCCTGATCCTGCGGTGGTACGACGAGCTGCAGGTGGCCCAGGTGTCGCTGGCCCGGCTGGTCGGGGTCCGGGACATCGAACCGGACGCGGGCGACACCTCACTGAGCCCCGACGGGCTCGACGTGGAGGCCGACGAGGTGCGCTTCGGCTACCGTGCCGGAGTCGATGTACTGCACCGGATCTCCTTGAAGGTGGCGCCCGGCACCCGGCTCGCTCTGGTGGGTCCCTCCGGGGCGGGCAAGTCCACACTCGGCCGGCTGCTCGCCGGGATCTACGCACCGCGGGACGGCCGGATCACCCTCGGCGGCGCGGAACTGTCGCAGATGCCCGCCGAGCGCGTGCGCTCGCACGTTGCCCTGGTCAACCAGGAGCACCATGTCTTCGTGGGCTCCCTGCGGGACAACCTCCTGCTGGCCCTCCCGCACTCCCGTCTCCCCTCCAGCGGAGACTCCACCGACGCCGTCGACGCCCAGTTGTGGGCCGCGCTGGCCGCGGTCGACGCGGACGGCTGGGCCCGTGCCCTGGACGAGGGCCTGGACACCGAGGTGGGCTCAGGCGGGCTCGCGCTCACTCCGGCACAGGCGCAGCAGATCGCGCTGGCCCGGCTGGTGCTCGCCGACCCGCACACGCTGGTCCTGGACGAGGCCACCTCGCTCCTGGACCCGCGTGCGGCCCGTCATCTGGAGCGCTCGCTCTCCCGTGTGCTGGACGGGCGCACGGTCGTCGCCATCGCGCACCGGCTGCACACCGCGCACGACGCCGATGTCATCGCCGTCGTCGAGAACGGGCGGATCAGCGAGCTGGGCAGCCATGACGAGCTGGTCGCCGCGGACGGGGCGTACGCCGCGCTGTGGCGGTCCTGGCACGGCTGACGCGGCGCCGGGCCGGGGGCAGGTCCGCGACCGGGCAGTCGGCGGCCTGCCCATGACCCCTTCCACGCACGATGCCCCCGTGCCGCGGCGCCACCACGGCTGCCGTTGCGCGGGGGCATCGCAAAGTGAAAGTCTGGAGGTGGAACAGCGCGGGGGATGTGCCACAGTCGTCGGTCGGAAGGGCGTGGCCCACGCCCGGCGACCCCCGCGTCCGGCGTCGTGTTCGGCGGCGCCCGGTTCCGCCCATCACCTGGAGGTACCCGTGGACAGCACCGACGGTTGGGGAGACGACGTCTACCAGCCCGACGGATCCGAGGTGCAGGACGACGCGGGGCTGCTCGACGCCGAGGACACCCTGCTCTCCGACGGGGTCGGCGACCCTCTCGACCGCGGCTGGTCACCGCCGGAGCGGCCCTGGGCGGTAGAGCACGTGGGCGTGACCGCGTCCGAACGACACCACGGCGAGACCCTGGACGAACGCCTCTCCGAGGAACTCCCGGACATCGCGACCCCGGACGGCGACGACATCGGGGACTGGCCGGACGGCGAGGGGGAGCCCCTGGACAACGAGGTGGGCGACGTCCGCTCCGGCCGCCTTGTCGCGCCCGGCGAAGGAGCGCACGAGGACGAGGAGAGCGGGCTGATCGCCAGCGACGTCGGCATCGACGGCGCGGCGGCCTCGGCCGAGGAAGCCGCCGTGCACATCGTCGACGAGGAGTCCTCGTCCGGCTGATGCCGCTGGTCCCCGCACCCCTGCCAGGAGCAGTCATGCAGCAGGACAAGCACCCCGGCTACCACGCCGTCGTCTTCCGCGACCGCGCCGCCGGCTACGCCTTCCTGACCCGGTCCACCGCGACCAGCGATCAGACCATCGACTGGGACGACGGCGAGACGTATCCGGTCGTGGACGTGGAGATCTCGTCCGAGAGCCACCCCTTCTACACCGGCAAGGCACGGACGGTGGACTCGGAGGGGCGCATAGCCCAGTTCGAGCGCCGGTACGGCGGGGCGGGGCAGACGGCTGGCACTGAGGGAGATCAGTAGGCCGGCGCCCGGGGCCGCGCTCAGATCAAGTTGAGCGCCGCGGCACAGCCCACGCCGCCGAGCAGCATGAACACGGGCATCAGCACCTTCAGCTCCACCCAGCTGCCCGCCCGGAACCGCATCACCTTGGGCGGGCCGACCGGGTACCAGCGCCTGCGGCCCAGCGGTATGGGCCACAGGATCGGGCAGCCCGACACGGTCAGCGCGTCCCCGATGTCGTGCACCAGAGCACCCAGGATGATCGGCAGGCCGAGCCACAGGTACTGCTGTCCCGGCGCGGTGAACAGCCAGTCCGAACCATTGCCGGGTTTGTCGAGCACGCCCGCCAGAATCCAGGCACTGGTACCGGCGAGCAGCCACACCAGCACATCGCTGCTCGAACCGCGGGCCGCCCGCCACAGCAGTCCCTCGATCGCGAGCACCATGTGGACGAACAGGATGGCCAGCACCGTCCACCGGCCGCCCGCGACGGCCGCGGCCGCGGTGCCCGCACCGATCAGCACCGCCCACAGCCAGGTGTGGGTCAGCGTGCGATGGCCGCCCGAGCGACGGGCGTCGCCCGGCTTCCGGGTCGCCTTGTAGACGGCGTAGGAGAGCTTGTCGACGATCTCGCACACCCCGCGGGAGATGGGTCCGAAGGCCCGCGAGATGGTGGCCGCCTTGTGGTCCAGATCCGGGGCCAGCGCGGCTCCCGCGCAGATCAGGGCACCGACCAGAAGCACCGGCCAGGGCATCGGGTGGCCCGCCGCGGCAGCGGCCGCCCCCACCCCGAGCCAGGCCGCGGCCCCCGACAGTGAGTGTGCTGGTCCCATCATCGCCGCTTCCCGCCCCATTCTTCTTGTCGCGCTGCTCAGTTGTCGATGTGCACTGACGTGTTGTCGGCGCCACAGCGTAGCGTTGACGATCTTCGGACCGGTATCCGATTCCCCCATCCGGTCGCGGGGCAGGCAAGATGGGGACGTGACCCTCATCGATCAGCTCCCCAGGACCGCAGACCCCGACGCCCTCTACGAAGCCTTCGAGGCGTGGGTCGGGGATCGCGGCCTCACCCTCTATCCCCACCAGGAGGAGGCGCTGATCGAGGCCGTCTCGGGAGCGAACGTGATCGTGTCGACTCCCACCGGCTCCGGCAAGAGCATGATCGCCGCGGGGGCGCACTTCGCCGCGCTCGCCCGGGACCAGGTCACCTTCTACACGGCGCCGATCAAGGCTCTGGTCTCGGAGAAGTTCTTCGAGCTGTGCAAGCTCTTCGGCACCGAGAACGTCGGCATGCTGACCGGCGACGCCTCCGTCAACGCGGACGCCCCTGTGATCTGCTGCACAGCCGAGGTCCTCGCGTCCATCGCGCTGCGCGACGGCCGGCAGGCCGATGTCGGCCAGGTCGTCATGGACGAGTTCCACTTCTACGCCGAGGGCGACCGCGGCTGGGCGTGGCAGATCCCGATCCTGGAGCTGCCTCAGGCACAGTTCATCCTGATGTCGGCGACGCTCGGCGATGTCTCGATGTTCGAGAAGGACCTGACCCGCCGCACCGGACGACCGACCGCGGTGGTCCGCTCGGCGACTCGTCCGGTACCGCTCTCCTACGAGTACCGGTTCACCCCCCTCACCGATACGCTCACCGACCTCCTGGACTCCCGCCAGGCCCCGGTCTACATCGTCCACTTCACGCAGGCCCAGGCCGTGGAGCGGGCGCAGGCGCTGATGAGCATCAACATGTGCTCGCGCGAGGAGAAGGACGAGATCGCCGCACTGATCGGCAATTTCCGCTTCACCACCAAGTTCGGCCGCAACCTCTCCCGCTACGTGCGGCACGGCATCGGCGTCCATCACGCCGGCATGCTCCCCAAGTACCGGCGTCTGGTGGAGAAGCTGGCCCAGGCCGGTCTGCTGAAGGTGATCTGCGGCACGGACACACTGGGCGTCGGCGTCAACGTTCCCATCCGCACCGTGCTGTTCACGGCGCTGACCAAGTACGACGGCAACCGGGTACGCACGCTGCGCGCCCGGGAGTTCCATCAGATCGCGGGCCGCGCGGGACGCGCGGGTTTCGACACGGCGGGCCTGGTCGTGGCGCAGGCGCCCGAGCACGTCATCGAGAACGAGAAGGCGCTCGCCAAGGCCGGCGACGACCCGAAGAAGCGCCGCAAGGTGGTGCGCAAGAAGGCACCGGAGGGCTTCGTCGGCTGGACGGAGAACACCTTCGAGAAGCTGATCGCCGCCGAGCCCGAGCCTCTCACCTCCCGCTTCCGGGTCACCCACACGATGCTGCTGTCGGTGATCGCCCGGCCGGGGAACGCCTTCGAGGCGATGCGTCATCTGCTGGAGGACAACCACGAGCCGCGCAAGCAGCAGTTGCGGCACATCCGGCGCGCGATCGCGATCTACCGCTCGCTGCTGGACGGCGGGATCGTCGAGAAGCTCGAGGAGCCGGACCCCACCGGCCGCATCGTGCGCCTTACCGTCGATCTTCAGCAGGACTTCGCGCTCAACCAGCCGCTGTCGACGTTCGCACTGGCCGCATTCGAACTCCTCGACCCGGAGTCCCCCTCCTACGCCCTCGACATGGTCTCGGTCGTCGAGTCCACGCTGGACGACCCGCGCCAGATCCTGGCCGCCCAGCAGAACAAGGCGCGCGGCGAGGCCGTGGCGGCGATGAAGGCGGACGGCCTCGAGTACGAGGAGCGCATGGAGCGGCTCCAGGACGTCACGTACCCCAAGCCGCTCGAGGAGTTGCTCTTCCAGGCGTACAACACCTACCGCAAGAGCCACCCGTGGGTGGGCGATCATCCGCTGTCGCCGAAGGCGGTCATCCGTGACATGTACGAACGGGCGCTCTCCTTCACGGAGTTCGTCTCCTACTACGAACTCGCCCGCACCGAGGGCATCGTGCTGCGCTACCTGGCCAGCGCCTACAAGGCCCTCGATCACACGGTCCCGGACGACCTGAAGTCGGAAGACCTGGAGGACCTGATCGCCTGGCTCGGCGAGATGGTGCGCCAGGTCGACTCCAGCCTGCTGGACGAGTGGGAGCAGCTGGCCAACCCGGAGGAGCTGACGGCCGAAGAGGCGCAGGAGAAGGCCGACGAGGTCAAGCCCGTCACCGCGAACGCCCGCGCCTTCCGCGTCCTGGTCCGTAACGCGATGTTCCGCCGGGTGGAACTCGCCGCTCTCGACCAGGTCGAGGAGCTGGGCGAGATGGACGCCGAGGCCGGTTGGGACGCCGATGCGTGGGGCACCGCCATGGACAAGTACTGGGACGAATACGAGGAGCTCGGCACCGGCCCCGACGCTCGCGGCCCGAAGCTGCTGATGATCGAGGAGGAGCCGCAGAACGGGCTGTGGCGCGTCCGGCAGGCCTTCGCCGACCCCAACGGCGACCACGACTGGGGCATCAGCGCCGAGATCGACCTTGCGGCCTCCGATGCGGAGGGCCGCGCCGTCGTCCGGGTCACCGACGTCGGCCAGCTGTGAGCACAGGAGAAACGCTTCCATGACGAACCCAGCCGAGAGGCTTGTCGATCTGCTCGACCTGGAGCAGATCGAGGTCAACATCTTCCGTGGCCGCAGCCCGCAGGAGTCCCTGCAGCGGGTCTTCGGCGGCCAGGTGGCCGGGCAGGCGCTGGTCGCCGCCGGCCGGACCACGGACGGTGAACGGCCGGTGCACTCGCTGCACGCGTACTTCCTGCGCCCCGGCATCCCCGGAGTGCCCATCGTGTACCAGGTCGAACGGGTGCGTGACGGAAGGTCCTTCACGACCCGGCGGGTCACGGCCGTACAACGGGGCCGCACGATCTTCAATCTGACCGCCTCCTTCCACAAGCCTGAAGAGGGGAGCTTCGATCACCAGTTGCCTCCGGCCCGCAAGGTTCCGAACCCCGAAACCCTGCCGACGGTGGCGCAGGAGGTCGAGGAACACCTCGGTGCACTGCCCGAGACACTGGAGCGGATGGCGCGACGTCAGCCTTTCGACATCCGTTATGTGGACCGGCTGCGCTGGAGCGCCGAGGAGATCAAGGACGCCGAGCCGCGCAGCGCCGTCTGGATGCGCGCCGTGGGCCCGCTGGGGGACGACCCCTTGGTGCACACCTGCGCTCTCACCTACGCGAGCGACATGACGCTCCTGGACGCCGTCCGCATCCCCGTGGAGCCGCTGTGGGGACCGCGCGGCTTCGACATGGCGTCGCTGGATCACGCCATGTGGTTCCACCGGCCGTTCCGCGCGGACGAGTGGTTCCTGTACGACCAGGAGTCGCCGATCGCGGTGGGTGGCCGCGGTCTGGCCCGGGGCCGCATCTACGACATCGAGGGACGTCTGCTCGTCTCGGTCGTCCAGGAGGGGCTGTTCCGCAGTCTCCAGCGCTGACGCAGGGCGCCCGGCATCGGGGTCACCGCCCGAATGCCGCGGCGGTCACGGGTTTCTGCGCCGCAGCCACCCGAACATGCCTTGTGACGGTGTCGGCTCCTGCTGAGGCTGCGGCTCCTGAGAGCCGGCCGGACTCCCGGACGGACCTTCGTCCGGGCCCACCGACAACGGCCCCGGCGCGGGCCGGTACCCGCGTGCCTCGATGAGGGCCAGTCCCAAATCGGCCAGGAGCCATCCGATCTCATCGGGATCCTCTGCCGTCATGATCCGCACGATGACCCGGACCGCAGGCGAGTCGGGCGGCCCCTGCACGGGTCGCGCGGACCGGAGGCGATACAGCTCGGCCCGCTCGTACGGATCACGGACGACCTTCTCCACCCGTGCCGGATCGAGAAGGGACGCCACCACCGCGGCCCTCGCCCATGGATCCTCCAACTGACGCAGCCGGAATCCGAGGTGGCGCCCTCGCCAGTTCCTGGGGCGCAGATCCAGGCCCGCCTCCAGCTGGTCGCGCAGCCCTTCCGGCGTCCGGCCGGTGAGCAGGTTCGCGTTCGCCTCGCCCGATGCGAACTGCTTGAGCTCCTCGGCCAAGTACAGCCAGACCACCGCGCGGTAGCGGTTCAGGTACCACTTGACGGGAACCACCAGGCCAAGACGTGCGAACCGGGTGAACCTGGCCGGTGTCACCCCCATCAAGGCCGCACCGTCCCGAGTGCCCAGCACCTTGACCCGCTCCCGCAGCGCCTCGGGGAAACCGGCCTCGCGCCGCACGCGATCGATCTCCGCACACTTGACACGGCGTCCCCCTCCCGGCTCCCCGGGGACGGTCCGCACATACCCGAGTTGTACCGCGAGATCGAACTCCCCGCGCCTCAGGTCCAGTTCTCGTGCGGCACCGCTCAGAGCGAGCGACCTGCGCCGCGACGCGGATGCTGCGGCGCTGTCGGTGGCGTCGGCGACGGTTGACGTCATGGTC
Organism: Streptomyces sp. CA-106110; assembly: GCF_050936285.1. Classification (NCBI taxonomy): domain Bacteria; kingdom Bacillati; phylum Actinomycetota; class Actinomycetes; order Kitasatosporales; family Streptomycetaceae; genus Streptomyces; species Streptomyces sp. CA-106110. The sequence goes on from NZ_JBNJNB010000001.1 coordinate 1,959,833, forward strand.
TTCCCGGACATGGCAGTTCTCCCCCGTGGAGTCCCTTGCGAGCGTGGTCTACGCCCGCCTCGGGAAAACCGTAGCCGGATCGCCGGATCCCGGTTTCTGCCTGTGGATAACTCTCTCGACCACTGTTGCCACAGGTCAGAGGACCATTCGCGAGGGCCTGGGCCTCACGTCGGGAGATCCATGAGGCTGGTGCGCCTCACTGTCACAGGTCCACGGTCGGCGTGCGCTCCCGGTCCCGCGACTCCACGGCGAGGTGCTCCCCGACCCGGTTCACGAGCAGTGTCATCTCGTACCCGATCTGGCCGATGTCGGCCTCTGCGGCACTGAGCACGCACAGGCAGCTGCCCGGACCGGCCGCGGTGACGAACAGGATCGCATCGTCGAATTCGATCATCGTCTGACGCGCCTGGCCGGCGCCGAAGTGGCGGCCCGAGCCCTTGGCCAGGCTCTGTAGCCCGGACGAGACCGCCGCGAGGTGCTCCGCGTCCTCGCGCCGCAGCCCCGTGCTCGCTCCGGTCACCAGTCCGTCGTTGGACAGCACCAATGCGTGCCGTATGTGGTCCACGCGCTCGGTCAGATCGTCCAGGAGCCAGCCGAGCTCGGTGTTCTGCGCCATGGTCCTCTCTCCCCGTGACGTCGTTCCTCCTGGCCGGAGGATCCGATCAGCCAGCCTTCCCCACTACCGACTTCCCGGCAAGCAGGATGGAGGCATGGCACACAAGATGACCGACGAGGAATGGCGAGCCTTCGTCTCGCACGGCACCCGCACCGCGAAGCTCTCCACCGTCCGGGCCGACGGCAGTCCGCACGTGGCGCCGATCTGGTTCCTGCTGGACAGGGGCGACCTGGTCTTCAACACCGGGAAGGAGACCGTGAAGGGCCGGAATCTGGCCAGGGACGGCCGCGTCGCCCTGTGCGTGGACGACGACCGGCCTCCGTTCGACTTCGTCGTGCTGCAAGGACGGGCGGAGCTGTCGGAGGACCTCGACGAGCTGCGGCTCTGGGCTGCCCGGATCGGCGCCCGGTACATGGGCGAGGAGCGGGCCGAGGAGTTCGGCGCCCGCAACGGCGTTCCGGGGGAACTCCTCGTCCGGGTGCGGATCGAGACGGTGCTGGCCTTCTCGTCCGTCGCCGAGTAGCGCGTCAGCTCACGGAGTCGAGCAGCCGGGCGGTGTGCATGCGCCCGGCGTACTCGACCAGACGGATCAGCACCTCCTTGCCGGAGTCGCGGTCCCTCGCGTCGCACAGCACCACAGGTGTGCCCTGGTCGAGGTCGAGGGCACGCGACACATCGTGGGCGCCGTAGGTGCGGGCGCCCGCGAAGCAGTTGACGGCCACCACGAACGGGATGTGCCGGTGCTCGAAGTAGTCCACGGCAGGGAAGCAGTCCTCGAGCCGTCGGGTGTCCGCCAGGACGACCGCGCCGAGGGCGCCCTGCGCGAGCTCGTCCCACAGGAACCAGAAGCGGTCCTGGCCGGGCGTGCCGAAGAGGTAGAGCGAGAGACCGGACCGAATGGTGATACGCCCGAAGTCCATGGCGACGGTCGTCGTGACCTTCTGGTCCACGCCGTCGATGTCGTCCACGGACTGGCCCGCTTCGCTGAGCAGTTCCTCGGTGCGCAGCGGCCTGATCTCACTGACCGCGCCCACCAAGGTGGTCTTGCCCACGCCGAATCCGCCGGCGACAAGTATCTTCAACGCCAGAGCGGTCGTCTCGTCCGCGGAGGCGTCGGAGTGCTCGGAGACCATCGATCACTTCTCTCGGGAGTGCCGGCAACGGTCGACATCGGTACATCCGTGCGGAGTCAGGATCATGGCAACTTCGTCCCTCTCCACGAAGTTGGATCGTTAGTTGCCCGATCTGAGCACCTCTCGCCCGTTCGATGCCTGAACGGGCGCACAACTTGGCGCGAGTCCGGCTGACGTTGGTTCCGGTCCATCGCCTAAAGCGCTCTCAGTCCCTCGATGACTTCGCGCAGAATCCGTTCGTCGGGCAGTTGAGCCGGGGGCACGGGGCGGCTGACCGTCACACAGCCCAGTTCCAGCAGATCGCCCAGAAGCACGCGGACGACGCCGACGGGCAGGTCGGCGCCTGCGGAGAGTTCGGCGACGGACTGCGTCTCGATACGGCACAGGTCGATGAGAGCGAGGTGTTCCGGGCCCAGGGAGGTGTCGTCGTCCGCGTTCGGCGCGCCGGTGTGGAGCGAGACGAGCGCGATGAGGTCGAACCGGACCCCGCTGGGGCCCGGTCTGGTGCGGCCACCCGTCATCGCATAGGGGCGGACCAGCGGTCCCGCCTCCTGGTCGTACCACCGGCCGCCCGGCAAGTACGGCGCGCCTGTCGGTTCCTCGGTCATCCGCGACCGCCTCCGGCTCTCAACCGGCGGCCGGCGGACGCGCGCCCACACGGGGCGGGGTGTAGAGGTGCTCACCCACACGCTTCACCAAGCGGGCCATCTCGTAGGCCACCAGGCCGATGTCGGCCGTGACAGCCGTGAGGAGTGCGAGGCAGGACCCGTCGCCGGCGGCCGCCACGAACAGGAAGGCGTCGTCCATCTCGACCATCGTCTGTCGCACCCCACCGGCACCGAAGTGGCGGCCCACGCCCTTGGCGAGACTGTGGAAGCCGGAGGCGACCGCCGCCAGGTGCTCGGCGTCCTCTCGGCTGATGTCGGTCGACGCGCCCACGGCCAGGCCGTCGTTGGACAGCACCACGGCGTGTCGCACTTCGCTCACGCGTACCACCAAGTCGTCCAGCAACCAGTCGAGTTCCCCCGACCGCTGGGCGGTCCTCATGCTCAGGTCCTGGATCATGCGAGGTCTCCTTCTTCGCTGCTGTCGCCGACTGGTCCCGTCGCGCTGCCAGGGGCGCGGCCACCACCACGGGTCCAGCCGTCGCGGTATGCCGCCATACGGTCCCTCACCAGTTCGGGGGTACGCTTGTCGTCGCGCGCCGGGCCCGGGGTGCCCGTCGCAGGCTCCTGCGGGCGCTCAGCCCGCAGTTGGGGGGCCAGGTTCGCCTGCCGTACGCGCCGGGGCAGACTCTCGGATCCCTCCGAGTCGTCCGCTGGGCGGTGCAGCCTCAGCGTGGTGACCACCGGCGGCGGGCCCTCTGCCGAGGCGTCGGCGGACGCATGAGCCCCGGCGGGAACCGGCCCGGCAGGCGCGTGCCGTTCCGCGATCTGCGCCACGGGCTCCTTGCCTTCCGCGGCCGCGGCCACGCGCGCGTACTCGTGGGTTTCGTGCCGTTCGGCCTCCGCCGTCCGGGGTGGACGTTCCTCCGCGCTGGTGTGCAACAGAGCCGTCGGCAGGAGGACGACCGCGGTCGTGCCGCCGTAAGGGGAGGTCTGCAGGTGCACCTTGACGCCGTGCCTGGAGGCGAGCCTGCTGACCACGAAGAGGCCGAGCCGGTCGCTGTCGCACAGGTCGAGTACCTCGGACTGCTCGATGCGCCGGTTGGCGTCGGCGAGGGTCTCCCTGCCCATGCCGAGGCCACGATCCTCGACCTCCACGGCATAGCCGTTGCCGACCGGTTCTCCGCTGACACGCACGCGCGTGTGCGGCGGCGAGAACTGCGCGGCGTTCTCGATGAGTTCGGCGAGGAGGTGGGTGAGGTCGGCGACCGCGGCGCCGATCACCAAGGCCTCGGGGAGCTGCCGTACCTCCACGCGCGCGTAGTCCTCGACCTCGGAGACCGCTGCGCGTACGACGTTGGTCAGCGACACGGGCGTGCGCCAGGCACGGCCGGGTGCGGCTCCGGAGAGGATGATGAGGCTCTCCGCGTGGCGGCGCATGCGCGTGGTGAGGTGGTCGAGCCGGAAGAGGTCGCTCAGCTCGTTCGGGTCGTCGGAACGGCGCTCCATGCTGTCGAGCAGGTTGAGCTGCCGGTGTACCAGGACCTGGCTGCGCCGGGCCAGATTGACGAACACCCCGGAGATTCCGCTGGCCAGTTCCGCACGTTCGACAGCGGCGTGCAGGGCGGCCTGATGCACCGTGCTCAGAGCCTCGGCGACCTGTCCGGCCTCGTCCTCGGCCGGCGGCCCGAGAGGTGCCTCGGCGTCGACGTCGATCTCCTCCCCGGCACGCAGCTTTCGCATGGCCTGCGGGAGTTTGTGACGGGCGATCTCCAGGGCGCTGTTGCGCAGGCTGACCAGTTCGACGACCAGTCCGCGTCCGATGCGCACGGAGATGACGAGGGATGCGGCGACGGCGGCGAGGCCCAGGAGGACCGCGGCGCCGGCGGGGGTGAGCACGACGCGGGTGAAGGCATCGGCCCGGTGCGCGACGCCACGGCCGGCGTCCGCCTCGATGGCCCGCATACCGTCCTGCACACGCGCGTGTGCCGGGTTCCAGGTGGCGGCCGGGGCGGAGCGGACGGCCTGAGCACCGGGCCGGCCGCCCAGCACCCTGTCCTCGACGGCGCCGATGTCGGCATACGCGGTGTCCTTCGCGAGCCGCTGCCAGGCGGCCTGTTGGGAACCGCGCAGATCGGCCACAGCGGACGCGGTCAGGGCGCGGCGAGTGTCGACGGCGCCGGTGAACAGTCTCAGGCGCTCGCCGTCGAGGCTGCCTGCGAGGCGGGCGCTGGAAAGGACCGTGTCCTCCTGGGCGAGCGACTCTCCCGCGCGTGAGAACTCGACCAGCACGCGCGCGTCAGAGCCGAGGACGGCGTCCTGCACCCCGGACAGCGCGCCGTCCACTACGAACGCCGCGGCGATCGCCCTGGTGTACTGGGCGTACGTCTCGTCCCAACCGACCCGGCGGGCGAGCACGTCGTCGCGCAGTGACCGCAGGCCTTCGGCTCCAGTGACGAATGCTTCGAGGCGGCCGGGGACGTTGCCGGGCAGATCGGTGCCGTCGGCGACGGTGTGATGATCGCCCAGCCGCAGCTTGGACACGGCCCGGTCGGTGCGTCCGGCCAGTGTCCTCAAGTCGTCCGGCTGCTCGGCCCCCGGGTCGGTCGCATAGCGCACAGCGGCCGCGCGTTCGGTCTGGAGGGCGGCCACGGCGTCGGCGACCGGGGCACGCACGGTGGACTCCACCCGCTGCAACTGACGCAGCCCATCGATGTCCTGAGCCATGCTGACGGTGGCGTACGCCCAGAGGGCGAGCAGGGAGACCACGGGCACCATCAGAAGGCAGACGACCTTGGCCCTGACGGTGCGCGGGCGTAGGCGCCACCCTCCCGACCGCACGGGTGGGGCGGACTCGGTGCCACCGATCTCGTCGGCATCGGTTCGCTCGTCGGCCGGGCGGGCGGCGTGCGCCCGGCGACCGCGGACCTGCGGCCTGGACGGCGACTCGGCGCCGGCCCCGGGGGTCCTACGGGGTGTTCGCATGGACTCCTCGCTCGGAAGATGTCGGGTCGTGACGTCCGGGCCCGCGGTCAGCGAGCCACACTCTCGACGGGTCGCTGGGCCGAAGCAGACGCCTCCCGTTCGCCGGCGGTCGGCGACAGCGCGACGAATGCCGAGGTCAGGAACAGGTAGGACCCGAGGCCGACGGCGAGGGGGAAGATGAACTGCATCGCCGTGGCCCCGGGCAGGGCCGCGCCGGACGGCGCGACGTGAACGCTCACCGCGAACATCCCGGTGTAGTGCATGCTGCTGACCGCCGCGCCCATGACAAGCGAGGCGACGGTGACCGCGACGGGCGACTTGATGTTCAGTCCCGCCCACAGGGCCGCCGTCGCCGCGACCACGGCGATCAGGACGGAGACCCCGACGAACATAGGGTCGTAGCGCACCGTCCCGTGCAGCCGCAGTGCCGCCATGCCGAGGTAGTGCATGCTCGCGACGCCGAGACCGGTCGTCAGCCCGCCGAGGACGAGCGCCCTGGCGCGGCCCTTGCCGTAGCCGACGGCGAAGACGCCGGCGCCGACCATGACCATGGCGACCAGCAGGCTCAGGATGGTCAGTGGCACGTCGTAGCGGATCTCGGTTCCGGAGACGCCGAAGCCGAGCATGGCAACGAAGTGCATGGTCCAGATACCGGTGCCGATCGCCGAGGCCCCGGTGATGAGCCAGTTGCGACGCGATCTGCCCGTGGTGCCCAGCGCGCGGACCGTACAGCGCAGCCCGAGGGCGGCGCCTATGCACGCCATCACGTACGACAGCACGGGGGTAAGCCAGCCGAATGCGGCGTGGTCCAGGTGTCCCATGGCTCCCGGACGCTAGTCGTGACGGGGGCGCGCGACGGACGCGCAGTTCGAAAGCTGTTGGAATCTGACACAGAAAGAACTAGGAAGGATCACGTCACGCTCGAACATGTGCACTGCGGCGTCGTTCGTGGAGGTGAGGGATCATGCGAAGCATGAGCGATGACCACACGCGTGTTCAGGAGTTCTTCGGGGCGCGCGCAGCCGACTGGGACACCCGGTTTCCCGACGACGGCCCGGCATACGCCGCCGCTGTGGACGCTCTCGGGCTGCGCGAGGGCGACCACGTGCTCGACGCGGGCTGCGGAACGGGGCGGGCCCTCACGCCGCTGCGTGCGGCCGTGGGGCGCTCCGGAGTGGTCCTGGGGGCCGATCTGACTCCGGCGATGCTCGAGGCCGCTGTGCGGGCGGGAAGGAACCGTGACGGCGTGTTGCTGCTCGCGGACGTGGCGGCGCTGCCCCTGCGCACGGAGTCCCTCGACGCGGTCTTCGCAGCGGGCCTGATCGCACATCTCCCCCACCCTGCCGAGAACCTGCGGGAGTTGGCGCGCGTGGTGCGGCCCGGCGGACTTCTCGCGCTGTTCCATCCCATCGGCCGGGCCGCCCTCGCGGCCCGGCAGGGCCGGCAGATCACCCCCGGCGATCTGCGCGCCGAGTCCAATCTCGGCCCGCTGCTGGCCGGTTCCGGCTGGCGGATGACGTCCTACGCCGACGAGGACGCGCGTTTCCTCGCCTTGGCCGTCCGCGAGGTCTGAGTCTCACCTCCAGAGACTTCGGCCGCGAACGCGTCCGGGTTGTCGAACATGACGTTATGGCCCGCGCCCGGCACGGTCACCACGCGCACGCCCGCGGCCTCCAGGCCTTCTCTGCCCTCCAGTTCACCGCTCAGCTCGCCCTGGAGATAGACCCGGTCGACCGTGATCGCCTCGAGCAGGCGGCGCATCGTGGGGTTCGTGCCCCGCACGAGGTGTGTCGCCGTGCGGTGGAGGGCGCGCGGGTCGGCGAGTCGCATGGTGGCGGCCCAGTCGGGACCGACCTTCTCGAGCACGTGCGCGTGGCCACCGTTTTCCACGTACTCCTCCTCCGTGTATGTGGCGATACCGCTGCTGCCGGAGCCGACCGGCGGGTCGGGATCGAGGTTGGCCTCGACGAGTACCAACCGTGAGACGAGGTCGGGTCGCCGGTGGCCCAGCACGATGGCCACGGAGCCACCCATGCTGTGCGCGACGACTTCGGCCCCGGTCACCGCCGCCGCGTCCAGTGCGGCGGCCAGTGCGTCGGCATGGTCCTCCTGCGTGTAGCCGAAGGCCGCGGGGCGGTCACTGATGCCGTGCCCGGGCAGGTCGACGAAGAGAGTGCGGCGACCCGCGAGTTCGAGCCGTGCCGCTATGTGTGCGTTGTAGACCGCCGAGGACGCACCCAGTCCGTGCACGTAGACACGCGCGGGTTCGGCCCCGGGCGCCTCCGTCCAGCGGATCACGCTTCCGCTGCCGTCGAACTCCGCCTGCCTCATCGGCCTCTCCTTCGCGCTCTCGCCGCCGTCCTCTTGCCCAGGAAGATACCTCGGATTCGATGTATTACGAAGCCGATGTACCACGCCCGTAGGACAGAATGCACGCATGCTGGATCTCGCCATCCTCGGCTTTCTCCACGACGCTCCGCTGCACGGCTATGAGCTGCGCAAGCGCATCACCGCGTTGACCGGGCATGTGCGTCCCGTCGCGGAGAGCACGCTGTACCCCGCGCTCAAGCGGCTGGAGAAGGCGGGACTGCTGGCACGGACCACCCAGCCCGGCTCGGTGGCGGCTCCGCGGCATGTACTGACCCTCACCGACGAGGGCCGGGAGGAACTGCGCCGCAGGCTCGCGGAACCCGCGCAACGCGACATCACCGACGAGAACCGCTGGTTCACGGTGCTGGCCTTCCTCAGGCACCTGCAGGACCCGGCGGCACAGGCAGCCGTGCTGCGGCGCAGGCTCGCCTTCCTCCAGCAGCCCACGAGCTTCTTCTACGAGGGCGACCGCCCGCTGCGTGCCGAGGAGCTGGACGACCCCTTCCGGCGCGGCATCCTCACCATCGCGCGGGCCACCAGCCGGGCCGAGCTGACGTGGCTGCGCACGACGCTCGACTCGCTTGAGGAAACAGGGGGCTAGGCCCGACGCTGACTTGAGGAAGAGATGGGCTGGGCCCTTCACCGGACGGTGCAGGTTTTCATGGCGCCGACCGGGGGTGTGCTCAGATCGCCGAGGCGACGGTCGTTCGGGAAGCCTTGGTCTCCCGTTTCCGGGATCCCGGGCGACGTGTTCATGACTTCGTCCGGCCGTTTCGCCCGGTCCGCCGGACAAGTGCAGCTCCTCGTGGGATTCGCAGTCGTGACAACTGGCTCGCGGGCGCAATAGGGTGCGCCGACGGACGAACGATGGGGAGGATGGCATGGTCGGGACGGACGAGGAGGCCGTCGCAGCCGAGGACGACGCGCTGTACGTGCTGACGGCGGTTCTGTTGACGCCCGCGCAGTTCCCGAGTGTGCTCGGTGACGACTATCCGGAGGCCTGCGCGGCCCTCGACCTGCCACCTGGGGTGGACGGATACGGACTCGTGCTCGGCCAGGACAGCGACGGTGCGCGCTGGACCGTGGTCATCGACGATGTCTCACTGGTGGCTGTGGCGATCGCTTCCTGGGACTGCGGCATGGAGTACGACCTGTCGCCCGACGAGCGAACGGTTGTCGCCGCCCTGCCGGGCTGGCCGCTGGACGTGGCCGTCGCGGCGCCCGGCGTGCCCGCGCCGCACGATCCGGCACCGGAAATCATCGACCGCAAACCGCTCTCCCCGCCGGACACCGACATCTGGGGTCCCGCACAACGGCGGCTGGGCGCCGACGAGATCGCGCTCCGGTGGGCCATATGGCGCGATCAGCTCGCTGATGCCGTCTTCAAACCCGCAGCAGCCCCGTCAGCGGACGGCGAGCAGGCCGAACCGGCCGAACCGGCCGAAGGCAGCACACTGAGCAATCCCCGCAGCCCTGTTCGCCGCGTCCTCGACGAGGCACGCGGCTACGTGGACACTCCTCCGCCTCTCGGGCGTGTCCGTTCCTCGTTCGCACCGGGTGACGCACGCACTCTGCGTGCCGACGGCCCGGGCTGGTCCATCGTCGCCAGGACCGACGACATCGCGTTCGTCCTCCTCGACGAGCAGCCCGGCCAGGTGGTCCCGGTGGGCCGCGGGCCGGAGCTGCCGGGCCTTCTCGAGGCGCTCGACAAGCTGGCGGTGCGCCCCCTCTGAGCCAGCGGGCCATCTGAATCGGAAGACGAAGTGCGGGGCCCCTGGGGCAGGGGCTGCGTTGTGGATCCCCATACCGGCTACGGCACCACTGTGGCGCGCACCCATACTCGGTGCGCTCGCCTGGCCGCAGCATGGGGCAACCCCGCGCTCCCGTCCTACCCGGAGGCCCCGCCATGCGCCTGTCCCGAAGCGTCGTGTTGTTCGCCGCCGCCCTGCTGACCTCGGCCCTCACGGGCCCCGCGGCAGCGGTCGGCGGTGGCCATTGCGAACGACAGGAGCGGGTGCGGATACCCGGTGCGGAGCTTCAGCAGAGCGCCTGCCTCGATGATCTGACGACGGCCGGGCTCGCCGGAACCCCGTACACGGACATGGCCGACCAGGCGGGACTGACCGCCAAGGCCACCCGCAATCCGTCCGGCGTGCCGGGACTGCAGATCGACGGGTACTTCCCGGACGACTCGCACTTCAACAACACGCACGGCTGGCAGCACGACGCGCAGTTCGTCATCCGGCTGCCCGACCGGTGGAACGGCGGCCTCGTGGTCACGGGTGCTCCCGGTACGCGCAAGCAGTACGCGACCGACACGGCCATCTCCGACCGGGTGCTGGCGCAGGGCTACGCCTACGCGGCGACCGACAAGGGCAACAGCGGGTCGGATTTCTACCGCGACGGGACCCACCCGGGTGACGCGGTCGCCGAGTGGAACCGGCGTACGACGCAGCTCACGCTCGCCGCCAAGCGCGCGGTGGCCCAACGCTACGGGCACGCGCCCCGTCGCACCTACATGACCGGGATCTCCAACGGCGGCTACCTGACGCGCTGGCAACTGGAGCACCATCCGGAGCTGTACGACGGCGGCGTGGACTGGGAGGGCACCCTCTGGACGGCGGACGGCCCGAACCTCCTGACGTCGCTGCCCGTCGCCGTTGCCCGGATGTTCGGCTCGGCACGGGACGAGGACCTGTACGCGGCCGGGTTCGCGCCCGGGTCGGAGTTCCTGTGGCCGTACCACGAGAAGGCTTACTGGGGCGTCACCCAGAAGATCTACCGGGCCGAGTTCGACCCGTCGTACGACGCAGCCTGCCCAGGCGCGTCCGCCGGGTCGACGGTGGAGGAGATCCTGGCACCCTGCCCCTCGGACGCGGCGTACGACTATGCGGCACGCCCGGCGTCCGTGCACCGCGCGGTGGCCCGGGTCGCCCTCACCGGGCGGATCGGCAGGCCGCTGATCACTCTGCAGGGCGACCTGGACGCCCTGCTGCCCAAGGCCACGGACTCGGACGTCTACGCGGGCATGGTGACCCGGAGCGGGCGCGGGCCGCTGCACCGCTACTACACCATCGAGGGCGGCACGCACGTGGACGGCCTCTACGACGCCTATCCCGACCGGCTGCGGCCGATCCTGCCGTGCTACCGGGCCGCCTTCGACGCGCTCACCGCCTGGGTGGAGCGGGGTGTGCGGCCGCCCGCGGACCATGCCGTGGGCAGGCCCGCGGGCGGTGACGTGACCGGCTCCTGCACGCTGGCGGGAGACTAGCCCTTCAGCGGCCCAGTTCCTTGCGTGCGACCCGGCGCAGCCGGCGCCGCTGGGAGGGGTCCAGGGTCAGGTACGCCGCCGCAGGAACCCCCAGCACGATCAGGAGGGCGGCCCACCAGGGCAACCAGATCAACAGGATGAGCCCGACCAGCACACCCCCTGCGGCGATCTTCGCGTTTCTCGACATATGTCGCCTCCTTCGCGGCCACGGCCGCTCGCGGGCCTCGGCGGCTCCGCTCTCTGTTCTGAGAACGGGAGCGTGCTGCGTGCGGTTCCAGGCGGTGACCCTGATACAACCCTGAGCCGCGACCCTCAGCCGCCCCGCAGAAGCCTTCGGCGACTGCGGCTGGTTCAAGTATGTGCGCGTTCGGCGAACCCGACCCGCGCTTGTTCGGGGCCGCGCAAGCGGCTGGTCGTCGTCCTGGGCGTACTGGATGGCGTACCCAGGACGACGAACGGCATCGAGCGGGCGCACACCACGCGCGCGTGGATCACGGCACGCCGGTTCTCCAGCGCTCGCGGGCCGGTCTCAGGGTGATGCCGCGGGTGTGGCGAAGAGCGACTCGATGCTGCTCGGCAGCTCGCTCGGAACGTCACTCGGAAGCTCGCTGGGGAGCCATGACGGCAGCTTGCTCGGCAGGCTCGAGGGGAGCTCGGAGGGCAGCCGGGAAGGAATGCCGACGGACGGGGCCGACGGGCGGCTCACGCCGGCACTGCTCTCGGCGGGCGACTTGCGCTGCGAGGAGTCGCCATCACCGCTCACCGCCAGGAACACGGCCACGACCACGGCGATCGCGAGGAACAAGGTGTTGCGGCGCGGACCGGGCCCGCCGGGAGGTGCCGGTGGCGGCTGCGGAGGAAGGCCGCTGCCGCCGCCCGACGACCAGTGTCCGCCACCCGGAGGCGGACCATAACCGCCCGGCGGATGGCCGCGGGCGGGCGTTCCGTGGTGCCCTCCGGGCGGAGGACCGAACCCACCGTGGTCCCACGGCGGCGTGTCTCCCGGCGGCTGGGGTGGCATGGGCGGCGTGGCCATAGCGACCAGAGTCGCCGCCAACCGTTCAGGGCACGACCGTTCCTAGGGACTGAGCATGGGTTGCACAGGCTCAGTCGGACGCTCCGAACGGTGTTGGGCGTCCTGGTCTCCCGCGTTCGCGCCGCGTCTGGTCCCAGTGGATCGTGTCCGTGGTCCGGGGATGCGGGGGCGGGTTCCCTCACGCCCTGGGGTGCCGCTTGCGGCCTGGACGGTCCGATGCTGCTGTCCATCGCTCTGGTGGGCAGGAGGCGGTGCCGTCCGTCGCCGGATGCGGTGCCCGAGGGCGCGTCGTCCGATCGCGATGCTCGCGGCATCGTGACGGGTGGTCTTGCGGTTCTTGCCGGTGGGGGGTTTCTGCCAGTGCTGGGCGCCCCACTTGCTGGTGTAGGCCGGGTCCACGGCGATGATGGTGATGCCAAGTTCGGCCGCCATGCTGACGAGCCGGGCCCGCAGCTTGGATACGGGCATGCCGGAGATCAACCGCCTGAACCGCTTCTGGCGCCCGTGCTTCTCCCGGGTCTTCTCCGCGCTGAAGTCGAGGTCTTCGATCGCGATCGACAGGCCGTGGCGTTGGGCCCAGTGCAGGAGCCGGACCAGTGCATGCCGTACCTGGGCATCACGATGCATCGCGGTGCCGGACAGGTCGTAGACGAACCGGCGCGGCTCGCCGCACGGGTTGCCGTGCTGATCGAGGCGCCAGGCAGCCAGATGGTCTGCGTTGGTGTCCACGCCGATCAGTCCGCGGGCGCGGGCTACGTCGAGGGGGACGGTCTTGACCGGTGGGATGGTCCAGGAGGCGGTGAGGTACCAGCGGGCGCGGTCTGTGTCGTAGTGGATGCGGTAGGCCACGGACCGGTTCGTGGTGATGCGGTCGTCCCATTCCTCGCGCCGGTGGTGGAAGAGGGCAGCGCCGGTGAGCGTGTACCGGCCGTGCTGGGCGTTGGCCAGGTGGGCGAGCGGCGCCGGCAGTTTCAGGGACACTTCACCCTCGGGTGTGACGCGGATGGTCTCGTTCCCCGTACCGCTTGCCCGATTCCCCGTCCGCCTGCAGGAACCAGCGTGATGCTTCCCAGTGTTGCCGCCACTGGGCCTGCGTGAGCTGGGCGGCGTGCAGGTGGTGCCGGTTGCGCGCGAGCCGCTTCCCGCCGCGCACCACCCGGACCCGGCCCACAGCGCGGTCGGCCTGCTCGGCACTGAGCCGGTCGTGCAGGACCTGCAGGCGTCGGGTCTTGGCGAACCACTCTTGTGCGCTGCGGTAGCCGCCCGGTGCCCGCCTGCTTCCCTTCTCCTCGATCGGGAGGGACAGGCGGTGCGCGATCGTCCGCACGCCCGCCTGAAGGCTTTGGATGTGCGCGAGTTGAGCACGTCTGGACAGCACCCACTGATCGTGGGTGGCCTTGGTGATGCTCCCGGCCCAGCGCGACGAAGACTCCTCCGTGAGGGCTCGCTTGCGCCCCGCCCACGTATGAGTGGAGTGCTCCAGACCGTCGGCGCACCGGCGTTTGAGGTCCTTCGAGGCCAGCGAGCCCAGATGCGTGCCCACCAGGCGCAGCACCTGCTCGTCGTCGGCGCTCAGGTGCTTGAGGCGGGTGCGGATCGCCACGCCGGACGGGCCGACGGCCACGAAGGGGGCAGCGATCGTGCGCAGCGACTCATCACGCATCGATGTACTCCCTCCCCAACGCTTGATCGGCAACAGGAAGAACGGTACCGGCCGACACTGACAGTGCCCGCCACGCGACGCGTGCGCGCAGCAACACCACGAACCAGTACATGTTCGTGCACACTCACACACGCTCCTGCACATCCGAAAACGAACAGCCCCCAGCCCCCGCGCGACAGTTGATACGGACTTATGTCATGGATCGCATGATTCCGGAGCATTCCGCGCGAGGGCCAGCCGGGCGGCGTCACACGACGATCAGCCGCGCGCACCCAGCAGGTGGTCCATGGCCAGCTGGTCCAGGCGCTCGAAGGCCATGCCGCGTGCGGCGGCCGCTTCCACGTCGAACTCCTCGAAGGCACCGCGGTCCGCGAGCAGGGCCTCGAGTCCGTCACCAGCGGTCGGCTGCGCCAGCTCGTCCAGACGGGACGCGCGCAGCGCCTCCTGGACCTCCGGGTCCGAACGGAAGGCGGCGGAGCGCTCCTTGAGGATGAGGTAGTTGCGCATGCAGCCCGCGGCCGAAGCCCAGACGCCGTCGAGGTCCTCGGTCCGCGGCGGCTTGAAGTCGAAGTGGCGCGGCCCGCTGTAACCGGCGGTCTCCAGCAGGTCGACCAGCCAGAACGCCGACCTCAGGTCACCCGCGCCGAAACGCAGGTCCTGGTCGTACTTGATGCCGGACTGGCCGTTGAGGTCGATGTGGAAGAGCTTGCCCGCCCACAGGGCCTGGGCGATGCCGTGCGAGAAGTTGAGGCCGGCCATCTGCTCGTGGCCCACCTCGGGGTTGACACCGTAGAGCTCCGGGCGCTCGAGCCGCTCGATGAACGCGAGGGCATGGCCGACCGTCGGCAGCAGGATGTCACCGCGCGGCTCGTTCGGCTTGGGCTCGATGGCGAAGCGCAGGTCGTAGCCCTGAGCGGTGACGTACTCACCAAGGAGGTCGAAGGCCTCCTTCATGCGGTCGAGCGCCGCGCGCACGTCCTTGGCGGCGCCCGACTCGGCACCCTCGCGGCCGCCCCAGGCGACATACGTCTTCGCGCCCAGCTCCACCGCCAGGTCGATGTTGCGGATGGTCTTGCGCAGCGCGTAGCGACGTACGTCCCGGTCATTGGCGGTGAACGCGCCGTCCTTGAAGACGGGGTGCGTGAACAGGTTGGTGGTGGCCATCGGCACGGTCATCCCGGTGGCGTCGAGCGCCTGCCGGAAGCGCTTGATGTGAGCCTCGCGCTCGGTGTCCGAGGACCCGAAGGGGATTAGGTCGTCGTCGTGGAAGGTCACGCCGTAGGCCCCGAGCTCGGCGAGGCGCTGCACCGTCTCCGCCGGGTCCAGGGCACGCCGAGTGGCGTCACCGAAGGGGTCCCGTCCCTGCCAGCCGACGGTCCACAGGCCGAAGGTGAACCTGTCCTCGGGGGTGGGCTGGTAGTTCATGCCGCGGCTCCTTGTTCGCTGAAGACTATTTCGTCATGGCGCTTAACAAATTAGTATGCGGAGGCAACTCTGGGAAGAGACGAAGTGTTCCCCTCGAGGGGACTTCGTACGGTGACGATGCGTGTACGCCGGGCCCAGCCGGTCAGCGACACGCCCACAGACCAGATCCCGCGAGCCGCGGAAGAGGGAGAGCCCGATGTCAGCAGCCGAGGGTCCGCTCGTCGTCGGGGTGGACTCGTCCACCCAGTCCACCAAGGCCCTGGTCGTCGACGCATCGACCGGACAGGTGGTGGCGAGCGGTCAGGCGCCCCACACCGTCTCGACGGGCGCGGGCCGCGAGAGCGATCCGCGGCAGTGGTGGGACGCCCTGTGCGAGGCCCTGCACCAGTGCGGCGAGCCGGCCCACGAGGCCGCCGCGGTGTCGATCGGGGGCCAGCAGCACGGCCTGGTGACTCTGGACGCGCACGGCGACCCCGTGCGTCCGGCCCTGCTGTGGAACGACGTGCGGTCGGCGCCGCAGGCCCACCGTCTGGTGGAGGAACTGGGCGGCCCCAAGGCCTGGGCGGACCGCACGGGAAGCGTGCCTGGGCCGTCCTTCACGGTCACCAAGTGGGCCTGGCTGGCGGAGCACGAGCCGGAGGCCGTCCGCGCCACCGCGGCCGTACGACTGCCCCACGACTATCTGACCGAACTCCTGACGGGACAGGGCACGACCGACCGGGGCGATGCCTCCGGCACCGGCTGGTGGGCGTCCGCCACGGAGTCGTACGACGAGGAGGTCCTCGCACATGTGGGCCTCGACCCCGCCCTGCTGCCGCGGGTGGTACAGCCCGGCGAGGTCGCCGGGACGGTGCGCGACGCCCATGACCTGCCGTTCTCCAAGGGCACCCTGGTCGCACCCGGCACCGGCGACAACGCGGCCGCCGCACTGGGCCTCGGCCTGCGCCCCGGCGTTCCGGTACTGAGCCTCGGCACCTCGGGAACCGTCTACGCGGTCACGAAGCGACGCCCCACCGACCCGACCGGCACCGTGGCGGGCTTCGCGGACGCGCACGGCGACTGGCTGCCGCTGGCCTGCACGCTGAACTGCACGCTGGCCATCGACCGGATCGCCACCTTGCTGGGCCTGGACCGCGAGGCCGTCGAGCCGAGCCGGGGCGTGACGCTGCTCCCCTATCTCGACGGTGAGCGCACTCCGGCTCTCCCGCACGCCTCGGGCCTGCTGCACGGCCTGCGGCACGACACGGCACCCGGCCAGCTGCTCCAGGCCGCGTACGACGGTGCGGTGCACTCGCTGCTGGGCGCCCTCGACCTGGTGCTCGACGCGGATGCGGACCGCACGGCTCCACTGCTCCTGATCGGCGGTGGCGCCCGGGGCACCGCCTGGCAGGACACCGTGCGACGGCTCTCGGGACGTCCCGTCCAGGTGCCGGAGGCGAAGGAACTGGTCGCGCTGGGCGCCGCGGCTCAGGCAGCCGGACTGCTGACCGGCGAGGACCCGGCCGCCGTCGCCCGCCGCTGGGACACCGCCCGCGGGCCGGTGCTGGAGGCCGTGGAGCGGGACGACGCCACCCTGGCGAGGATCGCCGGGGTACTCTCCGACGCGGCGCCGCTGCTGGAGCGGGCGCCGGACCAGCCCTGACGAGATCAGAGGGAGGCATGACCGCACCACTACACGAAGTCCAGCCCTCCGGCCCCGGTCGCCGGCTGCCCGACACGCAGCAGGGCATGCGGCGCCGCAATCTGGCGCGGGTCATACACACCGTGAGCGCCGAGGGACCGCTGTCGCGTGCCGCCGTCGCCTCACGGATCGGGCTGACCAGGGCGGCGGTCTCCACACTCGTCGACGAGCTGATCCGGGCGGGACTGCTGGAGGAGCTCGGACCGGAGCGCCCCGGCCGGGTCGGGCGGCCCGGGTCAGCCCTCGCCGTCAGCGGCCGCGGGCCCGCCGGCATCGGCGCCGAGATCGGTGT
The DNA here is from genome assembly GCF_050936285.1 of Streptomyces sp. CA-106110. Taxonomy (NCBI): domain Bacteria; kingdom Bacillati; phylum Actinomycetota; class Actinomycetes; order Kitasatosporales; family Streptomycetaceae; genus Streptomyces; species Streptomyces sp. CA-106110. The sequence goes on from NZ_JBNJNB010000001.1 coordinate 1,976,910, forward strand.
CGACCACCTCACCGTGTGCGCGGTCGACCTGCGCGGCGTCGTCCGCGCCCGGGCGGAGCGGCACGGCACGAACCGCGGTCGCACACCGCAGCCCGTGCTCGACGAACTGTCCGCCCTGGTGGGTCAGGTCGCCGCGGACGCGGAGCGGGAGGGGCTGTGGCCGGCCGGTCTCGCCGTCGCCGTGCCCGGTCTGGTCGCGCGCGACGCCCGGACCGTGGTCCGCGCCCCCAACCTCGACTGGCATGAAGTCGACCTGGCTCCGCTGCTGCCGGCCGGGCTGCCGCTGACCGTGGACAACGAGGCCAACTTCGGCTCCCTGGCGGAACTCTGGCTCGGCGACGACACGCCCCGTGACTTCCTGCACGTCTCGGCGGAGATCGGCATCGGCGGTGCGGTGGTCGTGGACGGGCGGCTGCTGCGCGGGACGCGCGGTTTCGCGGGCGAACTGGGACATGTGCCGGTGCGCCCGGAGGGGCCGGAGTGCGCGTGCGGCGGACGCGGCTGTCTTGAGCAGTACGCCGGCGAGGAGGCCGTGCTGCGGGCGGCCGGGCTGACTCCGGGCGAGGACCACGTCGAACTGCTCACCGAGCGTGCCGCGCAGGGCGACAAGGACGTGCGCCGGGCCCTGCGGGGCGCCGGAACCGCACTCGGTATCGCGCTGACGGGCGCAGTCAATCTGCTGGACCCGGAGGCGGTCGTGCTCGGCGGAGCGCTGGCGGCTCTCGCACCCTGGCTGCTGCCGGCCCTGGAGCAGGAACTCGCACGGCGGACGGCAGGGCCTTCCTGCGCCGTGTCCGTCTCACAGCTGGGGTCCGAGGGGCCACTGCTCGGTGCCGCGCACTCGGTGGTGCGTGCGGTACTCGACGATCCGGCGGCCGTGGGCGGGCGGCTGTAGAGGCTGACATGCGGCGGTCGGGGCCGGCTGGGTGGCTGGCCAACTGGCTGGCTGGTGCAGGCTGATCTCCGGCAGCCGCGGCCAGCGGGCCGTTGCCACCTGATCTCCGACAGCCGGAGATCCTCCCCCGAACGGGTGCCGGAGTTTTCCACAGTCCCGGGTTTTTTCACCGATGACACCGCCCTCTTCCTACCCAACCGCCCACCGCCGTACGGTGATTCACGCGAGCCGCAGCCGTCGGACGGCGGCCGGCCATCAGCCGAATCGGGGGGTTCACATGGCAGGGGAAACGGCTTTGGGACTGCGGCGTGAGGCGATCGGCCTACGCGAGGTCCTCTTCCAGAGCATCACGGCGATGGCACCAGCGGCAGCGGTCGCGGCCTCCATTCCGTCGGGCGCGGCCTTCGCGGGCGGCAGCCTGCCGCTGTCGGTCCTCGTGGCCCTGGTGGCCTGCCTTTTCACCGCATCCTGCGTGGCCGAACTGGCACGGCAGCTACCCGCCGCGGGCTCGGTGGCGACCTATGCGGCGCAAGGGCTGCATCCGGCCATCGGCTTCCTCGTCGGCTGGGGCTATGTGTTCGTGGAGGCGCTGGTGCCGCCCCTGCTGCTCCTCCAACTGGGCTTCACGACGGCGGGCACGCTGCACGAGGAGTGGACCTCGTACCCCGCCGACCTGTGGTGGCCGTGGTCCCTCGCCGGCGCCGTGGTCATCGCGGCGGCAGGCTACTTCGGGGTGCGCGCCTCAGCCCGCTTCGGCACGGTCCTCGGTGCCTTCGAAGTACTGGTCTTCCTGGTCTTCTCCGTCTGGCTCATCGTCAAAGCGGGCGGCGGCAACACCCTGTCGGTGTTCGGGACCTCGCACACCGCCAAGGGGTATGACGGCATCGGCGGGGTATTCGCCGGATCGGTGTACACGGTGCTCGCCTTCGCCGGATTCGAGGCGGCGGCGCCGCTCGCGGAGGAGACCAAGAATCCGCGGCGGACGATGCATCGTGCGGTCCTCGGGGCGGCGCTGGCGATAGGCCTCTTCTATGTGGTGACGACCTATGCGATGACGGTGTTCGTCGGCCCGGACCGCTTCGCCGGCTTCGGTGCCTCGGGAGCGGCGTCCTGGGAGGGCGTGGCCCGTGCGTCCTTCGGGCTCTTCTGGATCCTCGTATTCCTTGCCGTCGTCAACTCCACCATCGCCAACGCGAACGCGTGCGCCAATGTCTCGACCCGCACAGCCTTCGCGATGGCGCGGATCAGGGTCTTCCCGTCCCTCTTCGCGCGCCTGCACCCCCGGTACCGCTCCCCGGTCGCCGGTGTCGCCGTCCAGGCGGCACTGGCCGTGGTGGTCATGCTGGGCCTCGGCCTGTACTACGACCCCGTCACGGCGTTCCTTCTGCTGGCCACAGTCATCGTGACGGTCGTCATCGGTGTGTACATCGTGGTGAACTTCGCGTGCGCCGGCTACTTCCTGCGCCGCAGGCGTGAGTTGTTCAGCCCGGCGCGGCATCTTCTGTTCCCGCTGCTGGGCGTCGCCGCCTTCGTGCCCGCTCTGCTGACGGCAGCAGGTCTGCCGGTGTTCGACTTCGTGTCCGCGCTGTCCGCGCCCGTGTCCTACGCGGGGCCCGTCGTCGGTGTCTGGATGGCCGCCGGGGTCGTGGTGCTGCTGGTCCAGCTGCGTCGGCATCCCGGACGCATAGCCGAGACCGCCCGCGTCCATCTCGACGAGTCCCCCGCGCCCGACCTTCGGCAGAACGGAGCCGTGCAATCATGAGCGACCCGCAAGTCCTGACCGTGCGACCCGCATCCGGCGAGTACGCCTGGACGTTCGGCGGGGCGCCGCCCGTCGCACGGATCGCGCCGGGCACCGTCCTGGACCTGTACACCGAGGACTGTTTCGCCGGACGGGTACGGTCCGAGAAGGACCTGGTGTCCGAGGTGTGCGAGTTCCCGTTCCTCAATCCGCAGACCGGTCCTTTCCATGTCGAGGGCGCCGAGCCGGGCGACACACTCGCGGTCCACTTCGTCTCGATCGAACCGGCCCGGGACTGGGCGGCCTCGACCACGGTCCCGCTGTTCGGCGCACTGACCTCGACGCACACCACGGCGACGCTCCAGCCCCCGCTGCCCGAGACGGTGTGGATCTGGCAGCTCGACCGGGACCGGCGCACCGCTCTGTTCACCGCGCGCGACAGTGACATCCGCACCGAGCTGCCCATGGACCCGATGCACGGCACGGTGGGTGTGGCGCCTGCCAACCTGGAGGTGCGTTCCGCGCTGGTGCCGGATGCGCACGGCGGGAACATGGACACGCCGGAGATGCGGGCAGGCGTCACGTGCTACCTGGGCGTGAACGTCGAGGGTGGCCTGGTCAGTCTGGGCGACGGGCATGCCCGGCAGGGCGAGGGCGAGACCTGCGGTGTGGCCGTCGAGTGCGCGATGAACACCGTGGTGATCGTCGAACTGCTGAAGGGGATCGCCACTCCCTGGCCGCGCATCGAGTCCGATACTCACATCATCTCGACGGGCTCGGCCCGCCCGTTGGAGGACGCGTTCCGGATATCCCAACTCGATCTGGTGCAGTGGCTGGTGCGCGACTACGGGTTCAGCGAACTGGACGCCTACCAGTTCGCCACCCAGACGGTCGAGTCGCCGCTCGCGAACGTCTGCGACACCAACTACACATGCGTGGCCAAGCTCCGCAAGGACTGGCTGCCCGCGCGGGAGACACATCGCGGAATGCATACGCAACTACGCGAAACGGCAGACGCACTGAGGCGTTGAGTACACCGGAGTCAAGATCGGCACAGCTCAAAGCAGCACACGCGGAAGGCATTCCGTCCATGGAACGATCCGCATCGCACGGAGCGGGACGCCCTACGAGCAGGCGGCGGTTGCTGAAGGGCGCGGCCCTGGCGGCGGTACCCTACGCGCTGTTTCCCGCGGTACCGGCCGGTGCCCGTCCCAAGGTCGCGGACCAACCGTTCCTAATCAGTGAGCAGGAGTGAGTCTTGTACCCAATCCTGGTCAACTGGCGCATCCCGAACGGTGGTGGATGCACTGGTCGCCCGCGTTCGCGCCGCGTCCGGCGACACGGATCGTGTCCGTGGTCCGGGGATGCGGGGGCGGGTTCCCTCACGCCCTGGGGTGCCGTGTCCGGCCTGGGCGGTCCGATGCCCCACACGATCACTCTGGTCGTGTGGGGGCGGTGCCGTCCGTCGCCAGATGCGGTGCCCCAGGGCGCGTCGTCCGGTCGCGATGCTTGCGGCATCGTGACGGGTGGTTTTCCTGGTCGTGTGGGTGAGGGGTTTCTGCCAGTGCTGGGCGCCCCACCTGCTGGTGTAGGTCGGGTCGACGGCGATGATGGTGATGCCGAGTGCGGCCGCCATGCTGACGAGCCGGGCCCGCAGTTTGGAGACGGGCATGCCGGAGATCACCTGCCGGAACCGCTTCCTGCGGCCGTGTTTCTCCCGGGTTTTCTCCGCGGTGAAGTCGAGGTCTTCGATCGCGATCGACAGGCCGTGGCGTTGGGCCCAGTGCAGGAGCCGGATCAGTGCATGCCGTACCTGGGCGTCACGATGGTTCGCCGTGCCGGCCAGGTCGTAGAAGAACCGGCGCGGTTCGCCGCAGGGATTGCCGTGGGCATCGAGCCGCCACGCAGCCAGATGGTCAGCGTTCGTATCGACACCGATCAGACCGCCTGTGCGGGCGTGGGATAGGGGGACGGTCTTGACTGGTGGGATGGTCCAGGAGGCGGTGAGGTACCAGCGCCCGCGCTGCACGTCGTAGTGGATGCGGTAGGCCACGGACCGGTTCGTGGTGATGTGGTCGGCCCACTCGTCGCTGCGGTGGTGGAAGAGGGCAGCGCCGGTGAGCGTATACCGGCCATGCGGGGCGTTGGCCAGGTGGGCGAGCGGCGCAGGCAGTTTCAGTGACACTTCGCCCTCGGGCGTGACGCGGATCGTCTCATTGCCGAACCGCTTGCCCGATTCCCCGTCCGCCTGCAGGAACCAGCGTGATGCTTCCCAGCGTTGCCGCCACTGGGCCTGCGTGAGCTGGGCGGCCTTGAGGTGGTGCCGGTTGCGCGCGAGCCGCTTCCCGCCGCGCACCACCCGGACCCGGCCCACGGCGTGGTCGGCCTGCTCGGCATGCAGCCGGTCTTGCAGGACCTGCAGGCGCCGGGACTTAGCGAACCACTCCCGTGCGCTGCGGTAGCCGCCCGACGCCCGCCTGTTTCCCTTCTCCCCGACCGGCAGGGACAGGCGGTGCGCGATCGTCCGCACGCCCACCTGAAGGCTTTGAATGTGCGCGAGTTGGGCACGCCGCGCAAGCGCCCACTGATCATGCGTGCCCTTGGTGATGCTCCCGGCCCAGCGCGACGAAGTCTCCTGCGTCAGGGCCCGCTTACGCTCCGCCCACGAATCCGACGAGTGCTCCAAGCCCTCAGCGCACCGGCGTTTGAGATCCTTCGAGGCCAGCGAACCCAGATGCGCGCCCACCAGACGCAACACCTCCTCGTCGGCGGCACTCAAGTGGCCCAGACGGGTGCGGATCGCCACGCCGGACGGGCCGACGGCCACGAAGGGAGCAGCGATCGTGCGCAGCGCCTCGTCAGGCATCGATGTACTCCCCTCCACCACGCTTGAGCAGCAACAGGAAGAACAGTACGGGCGGGCACTGACATCAATGCCCGCCATACGAGGTGAGTGCGCTACATCACCACGACCAGTGCATGCTCCTGCACACCCACGCACGCTCCTACACATCCGAAAACGAACAGTTCCCCACCCTCGGCCGACTGGTTGGGGGCGAACCCCTCCAACTTCACGGCCTCCGACCGGCCGGTGAGCCACCCGCTCGACCTGGTGGTCATCCATGTGACACAGGCGACCTATCCGAACACGCTGGGGATCTTCCAGAATCCGAGCAAGCACGTGCCCGCGCACTATGTCGTCCGGTCGGTTGACGGGCACATCGCCCAATGCGTCCGTGAACACGACATCGCCTGGCACGCGGGCAACTGGCCCTACAACACAGGCAGCATCGGTATCGAGCACGAAGGGTGGGTGGACCGGCCCGGATACTTCACGAACGCCCTCTACGAGGAGTCGGCCCGGCTCACGGCGGCGATCTGCACCAGACACGGCATCCCGAAGGACCGGGCGCACATCATCGGCCACTACGAAGTCCCGGGCACGGACCACACCGATCCAGGCCCGAACTGGGACTGGACCCGCTACATGAGGCTGGTCAACTTCGCCTGAACTGAGGACGACGGTGGTCGCCCCGGCAAGGGCGAGGCGGCCCGGCACGAACGGGCGCTCCGGGGGTCTGCTCGGGACCGAACCTTCCGGTGGTCTCGTTCGGGGCGATGACGGTCGAAACGGTTGTCGGCGGCCACCCCGAGAGTGACGATGTCCCCAGCGCACCACCGTCCCGGGAGGCCGAGTTGACCGATCCGTGGGTGGCCCTGGAACCAGGGGCCGATCCTGCCGCACGGGTGCGGGAGCTGCGTCGCGCCCACGAGACGTTCACGGCGGTGGGCACGGTGGCCCAGAGGGTGCGTCCGGTGGTGGCCGACTCGTGGCGGCGCTCCGCTCGGGCGGGTGTGGGACCGGACGGCACGGCACGGGTTGAGCTGACGGACGGCGACCTCGGTGCCTACCGCGCGGAGCATCCGCTGGCTCGGGTGATGCCGCTGGTCCGTGAGCTGATGGGCCCGTTCGCGGCGGACGGCGAACATCTGCTGGCGGTGTGCGACGCACAGGGCAGGCTGCTGTGGGTCGAGGGGCATCCGGCGACACGGCGGCGGGCGGACAGCATGAACTTCGTGCCCGGTGCGCGCTGGGCGGAGTCGGCGATGGGGACCAACGCGCCGGGGACAGCCGTCGCCGTGGACCGGGCGGTGCAGGTGTTCGCGGCCGAGCACTTCGCCTGGCGGGTCCAGCCCTGGACGTGCGCCGCGGCGCCGGTACACGATCCGCGTACCGGGCGGCTGCTCGGGGCGCTGGACATCACCGGCGGGGACAGACTCGCACACCCGCACAGCCTGGGGTTCGTGCAGGCGGTGGCACGCGCCGCCGAGTCCCAGCTGGCGCTGCTGGCCCCGGCCAAGGCCGCCGCGGACACCTGGGAACTGGCCGCGCTGGGCCGCGACGAGGCACAACTCCTCGCCGGTGGAAGGAAGATCAGACTCAGCCGTCGGCACAGCGAGATCCTGGTGCTGCTGGCCCGTCATCCGGAGGGACTCACCGGCGACGAACTGCTGTGTGCGTTGTACGAGGACGAGTCGGTGACGCCGGTGACGCTGCGGGCCGAACTGGCGCGGCTGCGCCGGATCCTCGGTCCCGGCCTGCTGGCCTCGCGGCCCTACCGGCTCACGACCGCGGTCGAATCCGATGTCGCCATCGTGGAAAGGCGGTTGGCGGCGGGAGCGGTGGCAGAGGCCGCGGCCGCCTACCGGGGCCCCGTACTACCAGGTTCGCAGGCACCGGCAGTGGCACGGCTGCGCCGCACGCTCGGCGACGGACTGCGGTCGGCGCTCATCGCCCGCCGCGACCCCGACCTGCTGGCGGCTTGGGCGCACGCGCCGTGGGGCGAGGACGACGTCGACATCTGGCGGGCCCTCGCCGTGGTGCAGCCGACAGCGGCGGTACGCACGCGCCTCGAGTGGCTGGAGTCGGAACTGGCGGCTCCGCCGGGGTGGGCGCGTCCGGCACCGCGCTGATACGCGGCTGGCCACGGCACACTGCTCGCGGCGCGATGCCGCTTGGGGCCGCTCTCCGCCCCACCCGTTCGGCAAGACCGCCTCTCAACAACCGCCGGGATGGGCACGGTCCACCACCGCCCTGACACGCGGCTCGCCACTGCACACGGCTCGCGACCCGACACAGCCAGGAGGCAGGCCCCACCCCTCCCTTCCACCCGACCCCGTCGCAACGTACTCGCAACGTCCTCCGCCCTAGCCTCCCGGCCGAGAGCTGCCCAACGGCGGGCAGCGCTTTCCCGGGAGGCAGACTCGTATGACCCGTTACGCAGCGCCCGGCACCGAGGGCGCGATCGTCTCCTACCAGGCGCGCTACGACCACTTCATCGGCGGCGAGTACGTGCCGCCGGCCCGCGGTCAGTACTTCGAGAATCCGACTCCGGTGAACGGTCAGCCGTTCACGGAGATCGCGCGGGGTACGGCTGAGGACGTGGAGCGCGCCCTGGACGCGGCGCACGCCGCCGCGCCTGCCTGGGGCCGTACGTCCGTGACCGAGCGCTCCGACATCCTCCGGAAGATCGCCGACCGGATGGAGGCCAACCTGGAGCAGCTGGCGGTGGCGGAGAGCTGGGAGAACGGCAAGCCCGTCCGGGAGACCCTGGCCGCGGACATTCCGCTCGCCATCGACCACTTCCGCTACTTCGCGGGCGCGATCCGGGCGCAGGAGGGTTCGCTCGGCGAGGTCGACGACGACACGGTGGCGTACCACTTCCACGAGCCGCTCGGTGTGGTCGCGCAGATCATCCCCTGGAACTTCCCCATCCTCATGGCCACATGGAAGCTCGCGCCGGCTCTGGCGGCGGGCAACGCGGTCGTGCTGAAGCCGGCCGAGCAGACCCCGGCGTCCATCCATGTCTGGCTGAGCCTGGTCGCGGACCTGCTGCCGCCGGGTGTGGTGAACATCGTCAACGGGTTCGGCGTGGAGGCGGGCAAGCCGCTGGCCTCCAGCCCCCGCGTGGCGAAGGTCGCGTTCACGGGTGAGACCACCACGGGCCGGCTGATCATGCAGTACGCGTCCGAGAACATCACTCCGGTGACGCTGGAACTCGGCGGAAAGTCCCCGAACATCTTCTTCGAGGACGTCTGGTCGGCGAACGACGACTTCCGCGACAAGGCGCTGGAAGGCTTCACGATGTTCGCGCTGAACCAGGGCGAGGTGTGCACCTGCCCGTCGCGGGCGCTGGTGCAGCGCGGCCACTACGCGGAGTTCATGGAGGCTGCTGTGGCCCGCACCGAGAAGATCGTGAGCGGGCACCCGCTGGACACCGACACGATGATCGGCGCGCAGGCGTCGAACGACCAGCTGGAGAAGATCCTTTCCTACCTGGACATCGGCCGGCAGGAAGGCGCGAAGGTCCTCACGGGTGGCGAACGTCTTGAGCATGACGGCGAGTTGAAGGGCGGTTACTACGTCCAGCCGACGATCTTCGAGGGCGACAACCGGATGCGGATCTTCCAGGAGGAGATCTTCGGACCGGTGGTGTCGGTGACGTCGTTCCACGACTTCGACGACGCCATCAAGATCGCCAATGACACCCTGTACGGGCTCGGGGCAGGCGTGTGGACGCGGGACGTCAACACCGCGTACCGCGCGGGCCGTGCGATCCAGGCGGGCCGTGTCTGGACGAACTGCTACCACGCCTACCCGGCGCACGCGGCGTTCGGCGGCTACAAGGGCTCGGGCATCGGCCGGGAGACCCACAAGATGATGCTGGAGCACTACCAGCAGACGAAGAACCTCCTGGTTTCGTACTCGCCGAAGAAGCTGGGCTTCTTCTAGACAACGGCAAAGGGCGCCTGCCCGGGATTTCTCCGGGGCAGGCGCCCTTTCGTGTGCTTCAAGCGCGCCACGCGCTCATTCAGCGACGACGACGCGGAATGAGCCGCACACCACGAACCCCTCGTGCGCACCGTCCGAGACCAGAAGCCTGGTGTAGCGGGAGCTGTGACGCTCCGGGACATCCACGAAACTCTCGATCTCGGCGCGGCTGCCGCCGTCGGCGTCGGCGTCGGCGTCGGCGTCGGCGTCGGCGTCGGCGTCGGCGTCGGCGTCGGCGTCGGCGATCGACAGTCCGGCGTAATTGCTCCGGATCTTCATTCCCACTACGTCCAGGAACATGACGTCCAGCGTCTCGTCGAACCCGCCGCCGGCCCGGCTCCTCAGGACGAGTCTGCGGTGGGACACCTCGTACAGCCATGGTCGGAAGGCGCGTTCGAAGGAGAGGGGTAGTGCCTCTTGACTTTCACCCACCGTCAACTCCTTCACGTCCTCTGGATCTGCGTGCTGTTCTTCGGGGAAAGGGCGGTCCTGACGGTGGTCATCCAGCTTTGGTCATGCGGCCAGTCGGTTCCGTCCACCAACGTCGCCACGTACGACGTTGGAAGAACCGCGATCATCATCCGCGTGCCGTGCAACCAATGTGGGAGCGAGCTGGCCCGTGGCCTCGGCATGAGTCCGACAAAGCCGGAAGGCGGATCGTGGGTAACCCGCGAACATTGTCTCGCGACCGCCATCGTCATGGAGTCCGGGGAGGTACTTCGTCCATCCTATATAGCCGCTGCGGACCGGTGGTGTGTCGCGTTGAACGAGTCCGCCGGCCTCACGGTCGAGCACGCCGTCGTGACTGCGCTGACGCTGTGTGGCGTCGACGTCGAGCAGGTGAAGCTGATCGGTCATGGACACTCATGGTCTCCGTTGAGGGCGACGGTCCGCGCGACGTCCGATCGCTCGCCACCGTTGTGGATGCGCGATGGCCGGTCGGCCGACGCGGCCGTCTCGTCGTGAGCGGTGAATCCTGAACCAGCGTTCACAGGGGAGGCTCCCGCAGGCTGGATTCCTGCTTGAACAGGCTCAGGCGATGACGGCGAAGAGCGCCTTCCGAACGGACTGCGCGGCTCGACCTCAGCGCGGCCTCTGCGATGCGGCCATCCGCTGATGCCTCAGCCACTCCGGGGAACACCCTCTTCCCGGTGTGTCCCGGATCCGAGGGCGGCGCCGGGCGTGTCGCGATGGGCCGGTCGGTGTCCGGCCGGCCCTGGCGCGTTCGCCGCAACCCGGCGCCGCAACCGGGCGCCACGCCCCGGCGCCGAACCTGCGGCTACACCCCGGTCACGGCCTGTGCGTCCGGACTCAGTGGATCCGGGGTGTGGGCCGGGGTCGACGCCCAGCGGTCGAAGCGGTCGGCGGGCGTGTTGGTGATCTGGAAGGTGCCGTCGCCGTTGGAGAACGCCACCGGCAGCGTGTACCACCAGGGGGTGTGCGGGCCTCTGATCAGGGCGACATCCGTGCGGCCGTCGCCATTGTAGTCGCCCACCTGTGCCTTCACGCCGGGTACGGACGCCCAGCCCGCGAAGTCGACGGAGGACCCGTTGGTGACGCGGAAGGTGCCGTCACCGTTGGAGAACGCCACCGGCACCGAACCCCAGCCGCTACCGCCGACCAGCGCGACATCCACACGGCCGTCATGGTTGAAGTCACCGCTGACCACCTGCACTCCCGACACCTGCGCCCACCCCGCGAAGTCGGAGAGCGGGGTGTTCGTGATGCGGAAGGTGCCGTCACCGTTGGAGAACGCCACCGGCAGCGTGTACCACCAGGGGGTGCCGGGGCCCGGCACGAGGGCGATGTCCGTGCGGCCGTCCCCGTTGAAGTCACCGAGCCTCGTCTTCGCCCCGGCCACCGACGCCCATCCGGCGAAGTCGGAGGAGGTCGCGTTGGTGATGCGGAAGGTGCCGTCACCGTTGGAAAACGCCACCGGCACCGAACTCCAGCCGGGCCCGCCGACCAGCGCGACATCCGCGCGGCCGTCATGGTTGAAGTCACCGGTGACGACCTGCGCCCCAGGCATCTGCGCCCAGCCGGCAAAGCCGTCCACCGACGCGTTGGTGATGCGGAATGTGCCGTCGCCGTTGGAGAACGCCACCGGCACCGACCACCAGCCGGGCCCGCCGACCAGCGCGATGTCCGCACGGCCGTCCCCGTCGAAGTCACCAACCTGCGACTTCACTCCGGGCAGGGACGCCCATACGGCGAAGTCGCCCACGCCGGCGTCAGTGGCGCGAAAGGTCCCGTTGCCGGCCGAGAAGGCCACCGGCAGGGTGTCCCATCCGGCGGCGCCCGTCGCAACGAGGTCGGTATGGCCGTCGCCGTCGAAGTCACCGCTGTAGGTCCGGGCACCCGGAGTGGCGGCCAGCCGGGGGAAGTCCCCCGCCACGTTGATTTCCGGCGAGAAACGGCCGTCGCCCTGGGAGGAGTTGACGGGCAGGCCCTGCCACCCGTCCGAGCCGCCGAGCGCCATGTCAGTGCGGCCGTCGCCGTTGAAGTCGCTGGCGCTGACCGTCGCGGTCGCGGTGGTCGAGGAGGCGTCCTGGCCCGGGTTGACAAACGCCCCGCCGGGGTAACCGACGTCGCACAGGCCGTCGTTGTCGACGTCACCGAGCGAGACGTCCGCGATCCGCGTGGTCGACTGGTTGAGGTAGCTCCAGCGCCCGCCGAGCGAGCTGGACTGGTACCACCAGGTGACGCCGGTGGCGATGAAGGCGTCGCTCACGCCGTCGCCGTCGAAGTCGCAGTACTTGCGCTGGCCGCCGGTGTACGAGTCGAGGGTGTTGGCGGACTGGTGCAGCCCGGTCTCGGTCTGGTCCAGCGCGGCGTGGATGGGCAGGATCGAGCCCACCCACAGGTTCGAGTGCTGGAAGACGTTGTGCGACACGGTCATGCCGACACTTGGCGTGCCGCGGAGTTTGACGCCCGTGCCGTTGGTGTACCAGACCGTGTTGTATTCCACGTCCATGTACTCGCCCGCTGAGCCGCACTCGTAGCTGCACGACGAGTCGTTGCCGTGCATGTCGATCTCATGGGTGTGCCAGACGTGGGAGTTGTCCCCGCCGCCGCCCCAGATCAGGTTGCGGTACGCCAGGTAGCCGTCCCCCGCCGAGCCGTCGCCGGTGATGGCGTGCCGGTTGAAGTCGAACACGTTGCGTTCGACCAGGGAGTAGGCGCCGTGCCCCATCACTACGCCGTAGCCCGCGCCGTGGCCGCAGCAGATGGTGCCGGTGGGGTGCTGGTTGTGGTGGATGTAGTTGTCGTGCACCCACACGGTGGAGGCGTTCTGGAGGCTGATCCGGTTCTGGCCGTCCTGGATGTTCACCGCCGAGCCGCGCCAGTGGTCGATCTCGCTGTGGTCGATCTCCACGTTCACGCTGGAGTCCACCCGGATCCCGTCGGAGTCGCTGGTGTCGACCGCCGAGTAGGGATCGTCGCTCTCCGCGCCCTGTACCCGGAGCCCACTGAAGCGCACATTGTCGCTGTGCGTGCCGTCCCCGTCGTTCCCGACCCTGAAGAGGATGTGCGGGAACGACGTCGTGAACAGCCGCGGACCCCGCGCGCGCAGCGTCCGGTCGCCCAGGATCTGCACGCCCGGGGCAACCGGCAGGGACTCCCGCCCAGTCAGGTCCAGGTCCACGTTCCCGGCGATCCGGACCACCGCGTCCGGTGTGTCGATCGCCTGCGCGAACAGGTCCTGCTGGCTGTTGGAGGTGATGTAGAAGGCCGGCGCCGCGGCGGGGGCGGCGGACGCCGCCGGACCTCCACCCAGCAGAAGCCCGAAGGCCAGCGTCAACACGCCACCCAGGGCCGAGCGCCGATGCCCGAAAAAGCCCACGACTGAGTCCCCTTCGAAAGAGTGGACGATTGGATGTGCCACTGCCAGGTGAGCGTTCCAAGCCGTGCCGTCCCGTGCCATCGCGTTCCCCGGGCCGTCCGTCGCGGGCGCCGCCCGCTGGGCATCATGCGGTGTCCAACTTCCGTACAACTTGCGGCTGTTCCCCCGTCGCGGGCGCTGCGATAAGCTCACTCGCCGTCCCCCGCCTGTGGCAAGGCCACCGATCACGACCGACACGGCGGTCCGGCCGGCTTCCCCTGGCGCTGTCGAGTGCACCCAGGAGAGAAATACAGCCGTGAACAATGTCGATGCGCCCGTGCGGGACGCTCCCGGCCCGGCCGGGCACAACGCCCCGCGGACCGGTGAACTCCGGACCCTGCTCGACGAGGGCACCCGTGCCGTCGTCGACGACGGTGATCTGCGCACCGGCCGGGACCGCTTCGAACGCGCCTACCGCATAGCCGAGTCGGCCGGCGACGAACGGGCGATGGCGGTGGCCGCCCTCGGCTTCGGCGGCCTGTGGGTGCACGAGCATCGCACGGTCGCCCGGTCCGTACTCCTGGAATCGCAGATACGCAGGGCGCTGGAGTTGCTCGAACCGCAGTCCTCGCTGGCGCTGCGCCTGCGGATCCGGCTGGCCGGGGAGGGCGACTACCGCAGCAGCGACAACACGGCGGTCCTGACGCTGCTCCAGCTGGCGAGGTCGCGGCGGAATCCCATGGCGCGCGCGGAGGCGCTAAGCCTGGCCCACCATTGCCTGGTCGGCCCGGAGCACGGCGCGCTGCGCCGGGAACTGGCCGCCGAGCTGGTCGCGGAAAGCTTCAGGACCTCGCGCCGCAGCGATCTGCTGATGGGCCTGCTGTGGCAGACGGTCGACATGTTCCTGGACGGCGACCCGCACGCGGAGCGCTGCCTGTCCGAACTGCGCGGCCTGCTGGCCGAGCAGGACCATCTGGCAGTCGGCTTCGTGGTGAGCGCGATGGAGGTGATGCTGGCCGTCCGCGCGGGCCGCCTCGACGAGGCCGAACGCCTGGCCAGTGCCTGCACCGAGCGCGGGATCGCCGCCGGAGACGTCAACGCCACGGTCTGGCAGGCCGCGCAACTGGTGACTATCCGCTGGTACCAGGGCCGGGTGGTCGAGCTCGTGCCGCTGCTCAGCGAAGTGGTCAACTCCCCGACGCTGAGCGCGGTGGACGACCATGCCCTGGCCGCGCTGGCGGTGGCCGCGGTGACGGCCGGGGACCGGCGCAAGGCGGCCAGCGCGCTGGCCACGCTGTGCGGCCGCGATCTCGGCGACCTGCCGCGATCGAGCAGCTGGATGGTGACCATGCACGGTGTCGCGGAGGCCGCCTATCTCCTCAACGACACCGCGACGGCGACACGGGCCTACGAACTGCTGAGCCCGTACGGTCACCTGCCGATGGTAGGCAGTCTCGCCGTCGCCTGCTTCGGCTCGGCCCAGCACGCGCTGGGGGTGGCCGCGCTGACCATGGGCGACGTCGACCGGGCCGTGACCCACCTCCGGGACGCGGTACGGCAGAACCTCGCCCTCGCGCACTGGCCCGCGGTCACGGCCTCCCGGGACCGGCTCGCGCAGGCGCTCGTACGGGCGGGGCGGCAGGCCGAGGCCGACGCCGTCCGGGAGGAGATGGCCGTGGCCGCCGACGAGGCCCCGGCGCCCGCCACGACCGAGGGACCGGGCGGCAGCGCGTCACGGGGCCCGAACGGACAGGGGCAGCACGCGGCGTTCTGCACCCGGCTGGGCCGCAAGTGGCGGATCGGATTCGGCGGTCGCAGCGTCCTGGTGGAGCACAGCGTGGGGATGCTCCACCTGGTGGTGCTGATCGCCAACCCGCGCCAGGAGATCCGGGCCGTCGACCTCGCGGCGGGGCTGACGGCGCTCAACGGGGCCGCCGAGCACACGGCCCTGTCCGGGCAGCCGGTGCTGGACCGGGTGGCGACCCAGGAGTACCGCAACCGTCTGGCCAGACTGCGCACCGAACTCGAGGCTTTCAAGGCGGCCGACGACCAGGAGCGCGCCGCCGCGGCCCAGGTCGAACACGACTGGCTGATAGGCCAGTTGGCAGGCGCCACCGGCCTGGGCGGCCGGCCCCGTCGCTTCCCCGAGGGGGAGGAACGCTCCCGGGTCGCGGTGAGCAAGGCCGTCCGGCGGGCGCTAGACCGCATCACGGCGGCCGATCCGGTGATCGGCGAGCACCTGCGGCATGCGGTTCACACCGGGGTGCGGTGTTCCTACTGGCCGGAATAACGCGGTTCCGGTCACGGCCCCAGTCGGGGGCACGGCCCCCGTGCCCTTGCCGGTGTCCATGTCCCGGCACTGGATCGTGGCCGCCGCTCGGTGCAGTTCGGCGAGTACCGTCCGTACGGCTCGTCGTGCCACGCGTACCGGGCGGTGCAGTGCGTCAATGTGGCGCCGGGCGTGCACGCCGCCGAGCGGTCTGAGGACCAGGGCGGGATGCGGACGGGTCGTCCAGCGGGGCATCAGAGCCAGCCCTCCCCCCGGCCGCGACGGTCTCGGCGACCACCGCGAACTCGTTGATGCGGTGCACGATGTCGAGCCGTAGGTTCGCGGCGACGGCGATGCCGTCGATGGTGGAGATGAGCGGAAAGCCGTCGTGCACCGTGATCCAGGGCTGGTCCGCGACGTCACGGGGAGCGACGCGCTGCTTCGCAGCTAGCGGGTGGTCGGCCGGCATGGCGATGTCGAGCGGTTCACGCAGCAGGGTGACGACGGTGACGGCCGGCCACGGGGGCTCGTGGTCGAGGTGATGGGCGCGCACGAGGTCGTAGTCCCGGGTCAAGCGGGGAAACACGTCCCGCGCGCATCCTCGTCGGCGAGCGAGAGCGGAGGGTGTCCGGGGGCGGCCCGGCGCAGGAGGAGCGGGAAGAAGGCCGAGGCCGTGCTGCGGAAGGCCGCCACCGACACGTCGGCCTCTGGCCTGTCGACGAAGTCGTCGACGATGTGCCGGGCCTTGGCCAGCACGGTCTCCATCTTGATCGCCACCCGAGCCAGGGCCTGGCCAGCGTCGGCCATCACCCGTCGCGTTCGGCGAGCAAGACGGCGATGGATCGTTGCAGCAGGCGCAACTGCTGCGAGATCGCCGCCGCGCTGACGCAGTGCTTCTCCTGGTCGCCGTCGACTGAGGTTCCAGCTACCTCGTCGCGAAGACGGCGACCTCCGCCCTCCCGGTCCTGATGGTGCTGTTCGCGCACTATCTGATCTCCGCGATCGCCTGCCTCGCCCTGGTCGCCGCCCATCGCCGGCACCGGAACTGCACACGCGACGAGGCCCGGGTCGGCACATTGCTCGGGCTCACCCAGGCGGCCGTCCTGGTACTGGAGACCTACCGTGTCGCGCACACCAGCGCGGCCAACGCCGGCCTGATCATCAGCCGCACCATCGTGCTCACCCCGCTGATGGACCGCACGGCGGGCACCGCCGGGCTGCCCCCGCGCTTCTACGCGGCCACCAGCGTGTGCCTGCTGGCCGTCGTATTGCTCGTGTCCGGCAGCGGCTTCCACACCCCCGCGCCGGTGACCTCCTGATGCTCGGCGCCGCGCTGGTCCGCGGGGCGCACGTGGCGCTGGTGGGCCAGCTCACCAGCGACCGCGCGGTGCGGCCTCTGCACGTCACCACGGTCCAGACGCTCGTCGGCACCACCCTGTTCGTGGTGCCCGCCGTGGTCAGCGGCCCGACCACCTCGGTCCGCGTCGATGCCACGGTCTGAGCCCAGCTTCTCCATCTCGCCCGGGTCTTTCTTGCCGCCTCTTCTGCCACCTCCCCTGCGGCCGACCTGCCGCTGCCGCGGCCGGGCATCGACCGCCTGATCAGTCATTCTTCGGTGCAACGGCCCTGGAGCGGGCCCTCCCGCTCGGAAGGCGTGGTCCCGGCGGCGGCGGTGTCGTGGTATTGGTCGATGCCGGAAGCCGGCGAAGAGGGCGGCTCGATAAGGCGGTCGTCCGGGAAGCGAAGTGGAGCCATGGAGGGGATGGACGCACCGGCGAAGGGTGACCCAGGTCCGACCAGACCCGGCGCCGAGCCGGCGACCGACCTGGAGACGCTGCTCACGTCAGCCACCCGGGCGCTGGACGTCGAGGGTGACCTCCAGACCGGTCGGCGGCTGTTCGACGCGGCCTACCGGATCGCCGAACGGACGGGGGACGCACCGGCGATGGCCGTCGCCGCACTCGGCTTCGGCGGTCTGTGGGTCCACGAGCACCGCACCGTCGCGGGTTCCACGCTGCTGCGCTCACGGCTGCGCCACGCGCTGTCACTGCTCCCCCACGACTCACCGCTCACCGTACGGCTGCGGATCAGGCTCGCCGGCGAGACCGACTACGGTGCCGGCGAGCATGCCACGATTCTCGCCACGCTCGAGGAGCTGGGGCCGACGGCCGACCGGGTGGCGCGGGCCGAGGCGCTGAGTCTCGCCCACCACTGCGTGCTCGGCCCGGACCACGGCGCCGCACGCCGGAAACTGTCGGTCGATCTCGTGGCGGAGAGCTTCCGCACCGCACGGCGCAGCGACCTGCTGATGGGTCTCCTGTGGCAGACGGTCGATCTGTTCCTCGACGGCGATCCGCATGCCGAGCGCTGCCTGGCCGAGCTGCGGGACCTGCTGGCCCAGCAGGATCACCTCGCAGTGGGTTTCGTGGTGAGCGCGATCGAGGTGATGCTCGCCATCCGGGCGGGTCGCCTCGACCAGGCCGAGGCACTGGCACGTGCCTGCGCCGAGCGCGGAGCAGCCGCCGGTGACGTCGACGCCACGGTCTGGCTGGAAGGGCAGTTGCTCACGATCCGGTGGTACCAGGGACGCGTGGACGAACTGCTGCCGTCGCTCGGGGACCTGGTGCACTCGCCCAAGCTCAGCCCCGTGGACAACCACGGCCTGGCCGCACTGGCGGTGGCCGCGGCGGTGGCCGGGGACCGGCGCAAGGCAGTCGGTGCGCTGGCCACGCTGTGCGGCCGCGACCTCGCCGATCTACCGCGGTCGAGCAGCTGGCTGGTGACGATGAACGGCATCGTGGAGGCCGCGCACCTGCTCGGCGACGTCGAGACGTCGGCCCGGGCGTACGAGCTGCTGAGCCCGTTCGGCCACCTGCCGATGACGGGCAGCCTCGCCGTCGCCTGTTTCGGCTCGGTGCAGCACGCTCTCGGGGTCGCGTCGTCGACGACCGGAGATCTCGACAGGGCCGTGGAGCACTTCTACTCCGCGGTACGGCACAACCTCGCGCTGGCGCACTGGCCCGCAGTCATCGCCTCCCGGCGCAGGCTGGCGCAGGCCCTCGCCCGCCGGGCCGGGCCGGAGGACGACGCGGCCGCGCGCGGTGAGCTGGCCGCCGCCGCGGAGGAGGCGCTGGCGGCCACGACGCCGGAAGCGGCGGGACGGCCCGGCGATCCGGAGGAGGAGTCGCCGGGCACGGAGGCGACATGTGCCCGCCAGGGCCGCAAATGGCGGATCGGCCTGGGCCGGCGCAGCACGCTGGTCGAGCACAGCATCGGGATGTTCCATCTCACGGTGCTCATCGCCAACCCGCGCCAGGAGATCCGGGCTGTCGACCTCGTGGCCGGGCTCACCGCGCTCGAAGGTGCCGTCGGCACAGGCGCTCTGTCCCAGCAACCGACCCTGGACCCCGCGGCGGTGGACGAGTACCGGCACCGTGTGGCGGGTCTGCGTGCCGAGATCGACGACCTGGAGTCGCGGGACGAACACGAGGACGCTGCCGGGGCCCGCCGCGAACACGACTGGCTGGTGACGCAGCTGACCGGTGCGGCGGGGCTGGGCGGACGCCTGCGCCGCTTCGCCGAGGGCGACGAACGGGCGCGGATCGCCGTGGGCAAGGCGATCCGCCGCGCGCTGCAACGGATCACGGATGCCGACCCGTTGATCGGCGAACACCTGCGCCACACCGTGCACACCGGGGTGCGGTGCTCCTACTGGCCCACGTGACGCACGTCCGGCACCGTCATGTGCGCACGCTCAGGGCCCGCTCGGCCCGCTCGGCCCGCTCGGCCCCTTCGGCCCACTCGTGCGGGGAGCCGACCGGCCGGCCGGGTCCCGGGTGGGGAGCCTGGTCGTCCGGCCGGTCGGCGTCGCGCAGTGCGATCACGTCACAGCACGATCAGCGTCGCGGCGCGCCCGGCCTCACAGCGCGGCCAGGCTCTCAGCGCGATGGACCTCACACCGCCGTGTGCCTCACACGCGATCAGCGTCTGCCAGGTCGTGGCCGCGGCGACCCCGTCGGACGGCAGGCCGTGGGCGGACTGGAAGGTCCGCACCGCGCCGCCGGTGGACGAGCCGAAGACGCCGTCCACGCTCAGCGCGGCCCCGTGGGCGTTGAGCTGGCGCTGCAACGCCGTCACCGCGGGTCCGGCGCTCCCCTGCTGCACGGCGACGGCGAGTGCCCTCCAGGTCGCGGATCCGACGATCCCGTCAGCGGCCAGACCACGGCTCGGCTGGAAGGACTGCACCGCGCCCGCCGGTGGACGAGCCGAAGACGCCGTCCACCCTCAGCGCGGCTCCCCTGGTGTTGAGCAGGTACTGCGCGGTCCTGACCCGCCCTCCGCTCGCCCCCTGCTGAATCATCGGCCGACCGGTGCCCGGAAGCGGCGTGCCCCGGCCGGCGGCCAGGGCGAAGGGGTCGGTGGGTCTTGAGGGCCCGTGACGGGACGGCTGCGGCGGGAGGCGGGAACCCGCGCAGGTGCCGGCCCCGCCGCTGGGCGGCGGGTCCGGCACCTGTGTTCAGGTGGAACAGCGGGACGGATCGGGTGTCGCCGGGGCTGTCACAGCCCGGCGGAGGTGTGCGTGGGACGCAGCTGGATCTGGTAAGACTCCCAGGCCGACCAGGTGGCGCTGCTGGGGGCGGTCTGCGTGCAGTGGTAGAGCGTGCCCGTGTCGTCGACGGCGAACAGCTCGATCGTCCCGGCCCCGTTGCGCTCGGCGGCGACGTGGCGCATCCGCAGCGTGGTGGTGCCGTACTGCGTCGGCATCTGCGCCCAGGACTGCCAGGTGCCTGCGGCGGGGGCGGTCTCGAAGCGGCGCCAGAGCATCCCATCCGGGTTGGTGCCGAAGATCGCCAGGCGTCCGTCGAGGTTGCGGGCCATGTCGATGGAGTCCAGGATGCCGTCGACCGGCAGTACCCCGCCCCACTCGCTCTCCGTCTGCGCGTTGGCGACGTTCATCTTGCGCTGGATGAGGAGCCCGTCCTCCTTGATGGCGACCAGCACCGCGCGGCCGTCGGAGCCGGTCTCGACGGCGAGCTGGATCGCGGTGCCGCCGAGCTGGGTCCAGGGGGTGAACCAGCCGTTCGAGGCGGTGTCGTCGTTGAGGAAGTCCTGCCAGCGGTGGCGGATGGTGTTGTCGGTGCGGGTCGCGTAGACCTGCATGCCGCCCCACTGGTCCTGGACCACGGTGGCCGAGGTGAAGGCGGAGTCGAACTGCTGGGGTGCCGTGTAGGTGCTGCTGCCCGCGCTGGTCTGCGCGCGGCGGGTCACGGAGCCGTTCTGGTCGATGGCGAACAGCTCGACCCGGCCGTCCTGGTGGCTGCCGGCGGTGACGGACTGCCAGCCCGGTCCGGTGGCGAGCTTGGTCCAGGGCTGGAGGGCGCCGCCGACGGTCTGCTGGCTGGTGTTCCACAGGTTGCCCTGCGCGTCCGTGCCGAACAGCTCCAGCCGTCCGTCCTTGTTGCGGCCCGCGGCGATCGGGGAACCGAGCGGGTGCGGGGCGCGCAGCGGGAAGGGGGCCGGCAGCAGCAGCTGGGTGTTGCGGTCCTGGATGACACCCATGCGGTTGGTGATGCCGCGGTTCACCTCCTGCGGGTCATTGGTCGCCAGCTCCCGTGCCAGGGAGGCCAGTTGAGCGGGGGTGCTGGTGTCGCCGCCGAAGGACAGGGGCGCGGCGGGGTCGACCATGGTGGTGAAGATGGAGATGGTGGCGGGCCCAGCGGCGGAGCCGAACTCGCCCGCGTTCTGCGCGTCGGGGCTCGCCATGATCTCGATGATGCGGCTCTGGATGGGCCAGTCGATGTGCGAGGCCGTGGAGATCTCCCAGAAGCCGCCGTAGATCGGGCTGCCCGCGGGCGTCGGATGGGGGACGATCTTGTTGGCGTGCGTGTGTCCGTTGACCATGGCGATCACGTTCGGGTAGCGCAGCAGCAGCGCCTTGAGTTCGTCGCCGGTGTGCCGGTCCCCGAAGATGCCGCCGAAGATGCCGTCGTCGAGGTTGTCCATGGTGTTGAGCGTGTGGTGGCAGAAGAGGACGAACATCTTGTCCTGCACACCGCTCTGCGTGACGATGTGGTTGTTGGTGTCGATGTAGCGTGAGCTGTTGGCCCTGAGCTGCTGTTCCAGCCAGTTGAGCTGGTCGGTGTCGATCGAGCCGCCCGCGGCGCCGGAGCCGAAGCCGTCGGTGTTGGTGTTGGTGGAGTCGAGGGTGATGCAGCGGATCAGGTCGCCGGAGCCGGACGGGATCGCGTAGTACGCCTTGTCGATCCCGACGCCCTGGAATCCGTGACCGACCGGCAGACCGGCGGTGTTGAAGTGGTCCTGGATGAACGCCTTGCGGCTGAGCAGCCGCCGGTTGGGGTCCGCGACGACCCGGGTGCCCTCCAGGTCCCAGGCGACCATCAGCTTGCCGAAGGTGCCGAGGTCGCTGTAGTTGTCCGGCAGGTCGGCCGAGGTGCCGGTGGTCTTGGTCGAGCCGACCGTCATGCCCTGCACGTCGACGAGGTTGTTGTCGATGGGCTCGTTGCCCTGCCACAGGCCGTCGTGGTTGCCGTACGCCGCGTACCAGGACATGCCGAGGCCGTGCGAGACGAACGGCCGGCGGGCCGCGCCCACCACGCCGCTCGCGTCCAGCAGGCCCGGGACGTAGGGGAATCCGAGTCCCGACGTGCCGGTGTACTGGTTGCCCGGCAACTGCTGCGGGGGCACCGAGGGGTAGTAGTAGTGGTTGTCCTTGGTGCCGCCGCCGGTCAGGGCGCCGCTGGAGAAGCTCTGGTCCAGGCCAATACGGCCGGAGTCCGGGACGATGGTCTGGCCGCCGTCGAGCAGGTCGATGTACCAGCGGTTCTCGTTGTGCTGGCAGTTGTCGATCGCGTCGCCGGTGACGATGGTGAATTGGAGCGGCTTCTTGCTCCGCGGACCCTTGCCGATCCCGGCGATGGCCTGGCACATCGCGTCGACGACTTGCGTCGACAGGAACTCGTGGCCCCGGTAGGCCGAATCGGTGGGGTACGAGGCGTAGTGCGGGGCGCCGGCGTCGGCGTAGCGGTCCATGAACTCGAGGCGGGCGGGCGACTGGTCGTCCACGATGTGCAGGTCGGTCATCTGTGCGAAGGCGGCCAGCGCCATCGTCGGGGGGCCGAAGCGGTTCCAGAGGTCGGTGCGGATGGTGTGCGGCTCCCCCGGCCCAGCGACGAGCCGCTGGTAGCCCACGCCCTGGGCGTAGCTCGCCCGCTGCACCGTCTGGTCCCACGTGGTGAGCACCCGTGCGTCCGCCGCGGAGGCGGCCGCCGCCTTTCCGGCGCCGATAGAGGTGGCGGCTTCGGCAGCGGCGCGGAAACCGCTCGCGTCGATGGCCGCCGCCACCACACCCGCTCCGGTCGTCGTCAGTAGCCTTCTTCGCGAGATACCCACGCCATGTCTCCCAGGAAAGGTCGAACTCATCTCCTTCTTCCGACGTTCCATTCCGTTCCGCCTCGTTCCACAGGACCGTCAGCGGCCGGGCAGCGGGATGTCGCGGCGGACCGGGACCCCGGCCTCGGCGGCGCGGGTGGCGATCGCGGCGACGGCGCGCTCGGCGAGGGCCGCGATGGTCAGTGAGGGGTTGACGGTGAGGGAGGTCGGGGCGGCGGCGCCGTCGGTGACGAACAGCCCACTGTGGCCGCGCAGTTCGTGGCCGTCGGTGAGCGCGCTGGTGGCGGGGTCGTCGCCGATGCGGGCCGAGCCGAGCGGATGGGCCGTGACGGTGCCGGCGACGTACTCGCTCCACGGACGGACCCGGGAGAGGCCGTCCTTCTCCAGGATCGCCCGCAGTGCGGTGTCGGCCCGGTCCCACGCCGTGCGGGTACGGGATGCGGGGTGGTAGGTCATGCTGCGCTGTCCGAGCCCGGGTGCCAGCCGGGTGAAGCTGCCGGTGAGCGGGACGATCCCGAAGGTGCCCTCGTCGTCGTCCTCGGTCATGGCCAGCAGGGTGAACCAGGAGCGCCACCGGGCCCGCACGTTCCGTTTCTCGGTGCCGAACCAGGTGGGCGATCCCGCCAATTGGGCCAGCAGGTTGGTCGGCGGGGGGAGTAGATCTGCTCGACGGTGAAGCGGCAGTACTCCGGGGCGGTGGGGTCGAGGTGGTCGTAGCTGGCGGCGGTGATGGGCAGCCGCTGGTAGGCGGAGCCGTCGGGGCGTGACAGTCCCAGCAGTGAGCGCGCCTTGCCCTCGTCCACGTCGGCGACGCCGACGCGGTCGCCGTTGCCGTTGCCGTTGCCGTTGCCGTTGCCGTTGCCGTTGCCGTTGCCGTTGCCGTTGCCGTTGCCGTTGCCGTTGCCGGAGAAGTAGCGTCCCACGGCGGCCGGGACGCCTCCGAGGAGCAGTGCGGAGCGCTGGAGGATCACGGGTGTGCCCACGGCTCCGGCGGTCAGCACCACGACCTTGGCGTGGATGATCCCGGCCTGCGCGGTGCAGCCGTAGCTGTCGAGGACGGTGTAGCGGTAGCCGGACAGGGGCGAGGGGGTGACGGTCTGCACCTCGTGCAGCGGGCGGATGTCCGCGCCGTGGGCCTCCGCGGCGGGCAGGTAGTTGAGCACCAGGGAGCGTTTGGCGTCGAACCGGCAGCCGGAGAGCATCCAGTTGCAGTTGGTGCAGGTGTCGGTGTCGGTGTCGACGGCCACCGGGACGGGGTTGCAGGTGTGTCCGGCCCGCTGGCAGGCGGCGACCAGCACCCCGCCCGCGTAGGACACGTCCGGCCAGTCGGTGCGGGTGACCGGCAGTGCCTCCTCGACGCGGTCGTACCAGGGGTCGAGGGCGCCCGGGTCAGGGTGGCCGGCCACAGCCGACGGCCGATGCTGCCGTGGCGTTCGAAGACGAAGGACGACGTGCGCAGCGAGGCGGCGAAGTAGACGACGCTGCCCGCCGATCACCAGGACGTCCGTGGTCTGCGCGGTCATGCCGGGCTCCCCGAGGCGGTGTCGCAGCAGAGTGATGCCCTGTTCGGACAGTGACGGAGAACCTCCTGGTGTCGTACTCGCCGAAGAAGCTGGGCTTCTTCTAGACACCGGAAAAGGGGCTCTCCTGCCGTATGTGTGGGTCATTCTGTGGTGGGTTGGCGGCCGGGGAGGGTGGGGCGGTCGCCGGCGAGGGTGAGCATGACGAGGGCGATGATGGCGTCGGCGGTGTGGAAGCCGAAGCCGCGTCGGATGATCAGGCGGGTCTTGGTGTTCGTGCTCTCGATCAGTCCGTTGCTCATGCCGGTGGTCAAGGCGGCGCGGATCGCCTGATGGTGGCGGCGGATGCGGCGCTGGAGGTCGATGAAGCTGTCGATGCGGCAGCGGCGGGCCCAGCCGATCCAGCGGTCCAGAGCGGACAGGGCGGCGGTAGGCCGGGTCTTGGCCAGGGTGAATACCGCGCGGAGGGCTTCCTTCAGGCGCCAGGCGCGGTGCAGGCGGGGATCGGTGGCGGCGATCCAGGTGAGTTTCGCGGCCTGCCGATCGGTGAGGTCTGCCTCGTTCTTCCACAGCGCGAAGCGGGAGTCTTTCAGCGCCCGGGCGGTGTCCGGGTCGGTGGCCTGGTGGCGGGCGCGGTTCCACGAGGCACGGCGTTCGACATCCAGGGCGTCGGTGGCCCACGCGATCACGTGAAAGGGATCCATCACGCGCACCGCCGAGGCGACCCGGTCGGCCAGGACCTGGGCGATCCAGGCGGCGCCGTCGGCGCTGATGTGCGTGAGTTTGGCGGTGCGCTGCTTGCCGAGGGCGTCGAAGAAGCGGTCGAGGACGTCCTTGCCGTGTCCGTCGGCCATCCACACCACCTTCGCGGTCTCGTGGTCCACCACGACGGTCATGTACTTCTGCCCCTTGCGGTGGCTGATCTCGTCGATGCCGATCCGGGTCAGCCCCGCCAGCCGGTCGACGGCCCGGTCACGGTCGGCGACCACCCGCTCCACGATCGACCCGACCGTGCGCCAGGAAGTCCGCATCAACTGTGCGGTCGCGCTCTTGGAGCACTCCGAGGCCATCCAGGCGGCCTGCTGATCGAAGGCGTAGGTGTGTCTGGCACCGTGACGGGCCCAGGGCACCGCCGTCACCGTCACCCCGTGTCGGCGGCAGTCCACCCGCGGCGCGTCGGCCTCCAGGAAGACCCGCATCACGCCGTGGTCGAGGTCTCGCCACCGACGCCGGCCCCGCCCCGCGTCGAACCAGGGCGCCGGCCGTCCGCACCGGCCGCACCGCTGCCGACGGCGGGCATCGGGCCGTACCGACACGACCACACATTGTTCGTTCTCATCGATCCGGACGCCCTCGACCACGGTGTTTTCCGCCGTCAGGGACCGCT
The DNA here is from genome assembly GCF_050936285.1 of Streptomyces sp. CA-106110. Lineage (NCBI taxonomy): Bacteria > Bacillati > Actinomycetota > Actinomycetes > Kitasatosporales > Streptomycetaceae > Streptomyces > Streptomyces sp. CA-106110. The sequence continues at coordinate 2,002,787 of NZ_JBNJNB010000001.1, forward strand.
TCCATATGCTGAAGACAGACACGCCGTTTCTCTGCTTGATCAAACTTGAGCCTAGACACCTCAAGGATCACAGGAAGCGGCGTGTTTCACGTATCAGCCCAGGCCACAGCACCCACGCATACGGCAGGAGAGCCGGAAAAGGGGCGCCTGATCTGACTCTATGAGGGCCGGGCCCCTTTCCCTGCACAGCCCGGTGGATTCTGGTTCCGGGTCCCATACGTGCTCGGGAAGGAGGCCCTCAATGTCGGTCTACGTCGGCATCGACGTGCACCGCAAGCGCTCACAGATCGCGGTCGTTGATCACGATGGCGCGGTGCAGGTGAATCGGAACGTGCCCAACGGGGTCGAGACGGTGCTCTCGGTGATCGGTGATCTTCCGATCGGAGCCCCGGTGGCCTTCGAGGCCGCCTACGGCTGGGGATGGCTGGTGGAACTGCTGGAGGACTACGGCTTCGAGCCGCACCTGGTGCACCCGCTGCGGTGCAAGGCCATCGCCTCCGCGCGGCTGAAGAACGACAAGGTCGACGCGGCGACCCTTGCCCAACTGCTCCGTGCGGATCTGCTGCCGGAGGCGTGGATCGCCCCGCTGGATGTGCGCCAGCAACGGGCTCTGCTGCGTCACCGCTGCCAGCTAGTGCGTCTGCGCACGCTGCTACGCAACCGTGTCCATGCCGTCCTGGCGGACTACGGCTGCGACCGGCCGGGCGGCTACTTCACCGCTCCGGGACGGGTCTGGCTCGACGGCTTGGACCTGCCGGACGCCTCGCACCGCGTGGTCGACGATCTTCTGGTCCTGATGGACGCGCTCAAAGAGCCGATCGACGCCCTGGACCAGCAGCTAGTCGCGCACGCCCGTGGTGATCCGCGGGTCAAATCCCTCACCCAGCTGCCGGGGGTGGGTACGCTCACCGCCCTGATCATCGTTGCCGAGATCGGTGACATCAGCCGTTTCCCCTCCGCCCGCAAGCTCACCGCGTGGGCGGGGCTCACCCCGACGGTCCGCGGCTCGGACATGACTGTCCGGCACGGCCACATCTCCAAACAAGGTTCGGACTGGCTACGGTGGATCTTGTGTGAAGCCGCCCAGACCGCCAAGCGGTCGCCGGAGTTCGCCGCCTCCTACCAGCGCCTCGCCCGGCGCCGGGGCAAGAAGATCGCCACCACCGCGATCGCCCGCCGCCTGTTGGCCCGCGCCTACCATCTGCTGCGCGCAGTCCAGGCCCCACCCGACCGGCAGAGGACTCGATGACACCAGCCGACGACAACCGCCAGGGGCGGTCGCAGACCCCGGGTGAGCTCGCATTTGCCCATGAGACGGGCTGTCGCCCGTGCTCGATGACCTGACTGAGCAGCCCGGATCCCCCGAACCACGGTCATGGCGCCGGCCCGCACGGCCAGACGCCGAATGGGTGGATGTGAGCTCACTCCGCCAGACCATCAGCACATCGGGGACGTCAACGACCAAACCCCTGAACATTGGTGACGCTTCCTCGCTCCCGGTCCAGGGCCCTGCACGGCAGCCCTGCCAGACGAGCACGAGGAAGACCCGCAAAGGAAAGCACCTCGGCGAACAACAAAAAGCCGCAGGTCGGGGGCACTTCTACGCTTGACAAGCCCGGCCCTCATGGGTGGGCAAATGCCCGGCAGGCGCCCCTTTGCCGTTCCCGCCGGGTCTGTCAGCCCGCCGGCGCCCCGGGCTCCGGTGCGGGAGCGCCGAGGAGCCGGTCGATGCCCAGGTCGAGGGCTGCTTCGAGGTGCGCGAGAGAGCCGGTGGCCATGAGGATCGAGACGCCGCCCTGGATGCCCGCGAGCAGGGCGGCTGCGGCACGGTCGGCGTCGAGGCCGGCTGAGATCTCGCGCCGGTCCTGCATGGCCCGGATTCCGGCGGCGATCTGGGCCTGCCACGAGGCGAGCAGTTCCGTGGTGACGGCCTGCGCGCCGGGCGTGGCCTGGGTCAGCTGGGAGGTCAGCATGCCGAGCGGGCACCGCTGGCCCTGCCGGCGGTAGCGGTCGACGACCGCGTCCCGCCAGTTGCGCCAGGCCCCCCAGGAGGTGAGCTCGCCGAGGTAGGGCTGCTGGTCGGACAGGACGCGGCCGGCCTCGTGCCGGGCCACGGCGAGCAGGAGCTCCTCCTTGCCGCTGGGGAAGTAGTGGAAGAGCTGGCTCTTGCTGGTGGCCGTGCGGGAGCGGATGTCGTCCAGGGTCGTCTCGGTCACGCCGCGCTCGCGGATCTCCTCCGCGGCTCCTTCGATGATGCGTTGCCTGGTGGCCGCGCCCTTGGCGGTCAGTCGTGATGCCATGCCACCATCCTGCCATTTTCTGGACTTGCAGGTCCATTTTCTGGGTGGCAGGTTTGCCGTTCCCAGGCGATTCAGCGCAGAAAGGCACGGCATCATGACTCAGCGACTCACCGGGCGGACGGCCCTGGTCACCGGTTCCACCACGGGCCTCGGCGCCGCCATCGCGGAGGCCCTGGCCGCCGAGGGCGCCTTCGTCGTCGTCAGCGGACGCGACGAGCGTCGCGGAGCTGACGTGGTGGCGCGCATCGAGAAGGACGGCGGTGCGGCGGCCTTCGTCAAGGCGGATCTGTCCTCGGGCGCCGATGTGATCGGGCGCTTCGCCACCGACGCGGTCGCCGCGGCCGGCGGACGGATCGATGTGCTCGTGAACAATGCGGCACTCCTGCTCACGCCCACCCCCACCGCAGAGGTGGCACAGGAGACCATCGACGAGGCGCTGGCCGTGAGCGTGCGGTCGATGTTCCTCCTCACCGGCCTGCTGGCACCGTCCATGGCCGAGCGCGGCCACGGCGCCGTGGTCAATCTGGGGTCCATCAGCGGTATGCGGGGGACGGCGCAGTCGGCGCTCTACAGCATGACCAAGGCGGCTGTGCACTCGCTCACCACGTCGTGGGCCGCGGAGTACGGGCCGCAGGGAGTCCGGGTCAACACCGTCGCGCCCGGCCCCACTCTGACGGAGAAGGTGGCGGCGATGGGGGAGCACCTGACCCCGATCATCGCGCGCATGCCCTCCCGCCGCGCCGGCACCCCGGAGGAGGTGGCCGCCGCCGTGGTGTTCCTCGCGAGCGACGAGGCGTCCCAGGTCCATGGCGCCACCCTCACCGTCGACGGCGGATTCACCGCGGTGTAGTGGGGCAGCGGCGCGGCGGCGCCGGAGACGGGTCCGCTTGAGCGGTACGTCAGTGCCCACTCGGCGATCCCGTCCTCGGCGCGCCGGCCGGTCCGCGGACCGACTTCACCGCGGCTGTCGGGGAGGTGGCCCGCCGGTGGTGTCGGCCCGGTACATCCGGTGCCATGTGGTCCCCGGTCACGCCCGGGCCCACGGGTGGGCCGGTCCGGACGCCTGCAACCGAACCCGCCGAAAACGTGTCTCTGTCCGCGTGGTCCGAAGCTCCTGCGGGCAAGGAGCCTTTGGAAGCCGCGGCAGGGGGGACTGCGATGACGGCGTGGGCGGTACCGGGGTATTCCGAGTCGGTCGAGCTCGGTTCAGGGGCAAGTGGGCGCGTAGTACAGGCCGTGCACGAGCAGACCGGTGTGCCGGTCGCCGTGAAGTACCTCAGCGATTCGCTGCGGACACGCCCGGACTTCGTGCACGGATTCCGCGCCGAGGCGCAACTGCTCGGCGGCCTGGAGAGCCCGTACGTCGCCGGACTCTACGAGTACGTGGAGGCGACGCAGGGCGCCGCCATCGTGATGGAACTGGTGGACAGCGTCTCCTTGCGGACCCTGCTGTCCAGGCAGGGCCCCCTCTCCCCCGAGTCCGCGCTGGTCGTGCTCAAAGGCTCCCTGCTCGGCCTGGCCGACGCGCACCGGGTCGGTGTGGTCCACCGGGACTACAAGCCGGAGAACGTCCTGGTCACGCCGGAGGGTGTGTCCAAGCTCGTCGACTTCGGCATCGCGGTGGACTCCGGCGTCAGGGCAGGCATCGCCGGAACCCCGGCCTATATGGCCCCGGAGCAATGGACGGGCGCACCCGCCTCCCCCGCCGGCGACGTGTACGCGGCCACCGCCACGTTCTTCGAATGCCTGACGGGCCGCAAGCCCTACTCGGGCGACAACCTGGCCGAGTTGGCGCTCCAGCACGTGGAGGCGCCCGTACCCGTGGAGGACGTGCCCGAGGCGGTGCGTTCGCTGGTCTGCCGGGGACTGGCCAAGTCGGCGGCGGGGCGTCCGGCGGACGCGGCGGCGTTCGTCGCCGATCTGGAGGAGACCGCCGTCGTCTCCTACGGGGGCAACTGGGAGGAGCGCGGCCGTGGCGGGCTCGCCTCGCTGGTGGCTCTGCTGCTGTTTCTGCGGCCTTCCGTCCGGGAGACGTCCCACGCGCCCACGGACACAGCCCGCACGGTGCTGGCCTCGGGTCCTCGCGGGGGACGCCTCCACGCCTGGCGGCCCACGTGGGGGGGCATCGCCGTGTCGGCGGTCGCTCTGCTCCTCGCGATCCTTCTGGCGCAGGGCGACGATCCCGGGGTCGGGGTCGCCGGGCAGGCGGCGCAGGCCCTGGCCACCACGAGCGCCACGCCCGCTTCCGGCGCCGACCCGGTCGCTCCCACCGCAGAGACGCAAGCGCCGCCGACCACCACGGCCCCCGCTGCCTCGCCGTCCGGACCGGGCCCCGGCGACACCGGTCCGCCGTCGGCCCCGGTCACCGCCTCCGCCGCACCGCCGGGGGCCACGGCCGGCGCCGGGGGGACGACCGCGCCCCCCACCCCGCCGGGCTCTACCAGCCCGACGGCAGTCACTTCCCCGTCAGCGCCCGCTCCGGCGGCGGTCAAGGAGGTAGCGGTGGCCAACTTCCAGCAGACGGGCCCGGCCACGGCGACCGCGACGATCACGGTCACCACGGACGGCACCGGACCGGTCTCGATCAGCGTCGGCTGGTTCACGGGCAACGCCAGCGGGCAACCGGGCTCCGCGGACGGTGAGCCCACCTCCTCTCAGCGAAGCGGCGCGACGCAGTACACGCTCACCATCGACCACACCTTCCAGGGAACCGGCTGCTACTGGACGGTGCAGGCCACGACCAACCCGGCCCCCGGCAGTGGCGCCGCCTCGCAGCAACTCCTGACCCGGCAGTGTGAGATCCGATGACTGCGCCCGACGACCGCCTGCCCGCGCCGGACTCGACGACAAGGCACCTGCCCAAGGCGCAGTACCCGTCTACGCAGGACGCACCTGGGGACAGCGACGAATACAGCGCCACCGTGCTGTCCAGCCACTGGATCCAACGGCCGCACGGCGACGCCACCGTGGTGGACGTCCCGGCGGTCGCGGCGTCGCCCGACCGCGTCGACGGCACCGTTCTGCGCTTCGGCCCCGGAGTCACGGCCGCTCTCGCGCACCGCATGCACGCCACACTTCCCCAGGCGGCGGCGCCGACGGCGCGTCCACGCGGCCGCCTCCGCCGACACGCGCTGCCTGCGCTCGTGCTGATCGCCGTCGTCGTGTTCCTGCTCTGGCAGGAGCACTTCTCGGCGCCCGTCGCCGTACGCGAGGTCACCGTGACGGCCGCGCAGCAGACCGTGGGATGCGACGGGACCGCGGATCTCGTCGGAGTCCTCCGGACGAACAGCCGGAAGGGCACGCTCTCCTACCGCTGGGTGCGCAACGACGGCACAGCCTCGGCCGTACTGCACGCGGCCGTCGCCCGCGGCCACGACCAGGCACGGGTCCACCTGCTGTGGACCTTCCAAGGCCGGGGCCACTACGCGGCCACGGCGGAACTCCGTGTGCTGTCCCCCACGCGCCGCACCGCAAGCGTCCAGTTCACGTACGACTGCCACTGAGCGGTTCGCCCAACACGGCAACCCCGCCTCGCACATGACAGGACGGGTTTACGTCCGGAGTGCCGCCCGCGTGGGGCCGAGGGCGGGGAGTAGCCGGCGGACGGCTCAGTACAAGCACAGCGCCCTCCGGCACAGCTGCCCGGAGGCCACCTCACCGAGCCCACGCCCAGGGTCCGTTGACGCAAGCCGGACCGGTCCTCGGGGCCGTTGCCGGGCTACTTCCTCTCCGGTGGTGCCCCGCGCTGTTCCCACACCGCACATCTGCGCGACTGTGCTCCTCCCCGCCCGGGTCCGTTGCGATTCTGAGGACCGGAGTCACCGTAGAGAGGGGCAATCACCGTGTCTGCTGCCACCGACCTCGAACGCATCGAGCGGGCCAACGCCTCGGGTCGTCCACCCGTCGTCTTCGTCCATGGACTGTGGCTGCTGCCGAGCAGCTGGGACCGGTGGGCCACCGTGTTCGAGGAGGCCGGCTATACCGCGGCTGGCCCGACGACCCGGAGACCGTGGAGGAGGCCAACGCGCACCCCGAGGTCTTCGCCGGCAAGAGCGTCGGAGAAGTCGCCGACCACTTCGCCGACCTCATCGGCAAGCTGGAGCGCAAGCCGGCCGTGATCGGCCACTCCTTCGGCGGTCTGATCACCCAGATCCTCGCCGGCCGCGGCATGTCCGCGGCGTCGGTCGCGATCGCCCCGGCCCCCTTCCAGGGCGTGCTCCCGCTGCCGATCTCCTCACTGAGCGCGGCGCGTGCGGTGCTCGGCAACCCGGTCAACTTCAACCGTCCACCGGAACCTGCCTGGTGCGGACCAACCTGGCCTTCGCCCATGCACTCCTGGCGGACGACGAGGAGGCAGAGGAGCGGTTCCGGGCGGCCTACGATCCGGATCTGTCCCAGAATCCCATCACGCGGGCCCGGCTGCTGTTCGCCCACGGCGCGTGGTTGCGGCGCAAGCGCCGGGTGATGGAGTCCCGTACGCCTTTGCGGATGGCCAAGGACTCCTTCGCGTCCCTGGGGGCCGAGCCCTGGTACGAGCGCGCGTGCCAGGAGCTCCGTTCCGCCGGCGAGGGAAGTGCCCCGAGCAGTCCCTCGAGTTGGGACCTGCTCACCCCGCAGGAACTGCAGATCGCGCAACTGGCCGCGTCCGGGCTCTCGAACAGGGAGATAGGGCGGCAGCTCTACCTCTCGCCGCGCACCATCGGAGCCCACCTGTACCGCATCTATCCGAAGCTGGGCATCACCTCCCGGGGCCAACTGCGGGAGAAGCTCACCCTGCCCGGGCCGGTGGCGACGTAGAGCGGCCGGTCCGCGGTCAGCGGCTCGATAGCCGTGTGGTGACCTCCTGCAGCACCCAGCCGTTGCCGTCGTGGTCGCTGAAGGAGACGAAGGAGGCGTAGCTGCCTCGTTCAGGGGTCCGGACCGGTCACCCGCCCGTCGGTCCCGGCACGGTGAAACACCCCGCCCTCGTCATGGAACACCTCGCTGACGCCGCGGTCGCTGAGCTCGGCTCGGGCCCGTTCGATGTCCGTCACGACGAGGTCCAGGCCCTGGACGGAGCCTGGCGCTGCCGCGCCGACACCGGTGCCGGAGATGATCGAGCAGGGGGAACGGGCGGGGTCAGCTGGACCACACGGAGGTCCTCACTGAGGGCGAAGTCGGCGTCCAGCCGCCATCCCAGGCCCTCGTAGAAGCTCTTGGTCCTGTCGACGTCGGCGACCGGCGCGACGACCACTCCGGCCTCATGTCCACGACCGCGTGCTCCTGTTGCGTTTCCGGCGGCGTCTGCACCTGCCCCCGAGGGCGGATGCACATCCATGGTCCGGCCTCAACCCGCCACTCGCATCGCGTAGGGGCCGGGAGGGCGGGCATCAACTCGCCGGGAGCGCCTGCGTGGTGAGCCGGTGTCAGGAGGTCTGCTCGTGGCAACCGGCCGCCGCGTCGGCACGGATGGAGTGGTCGATCAGTGGATCAGGAGCGGTGGCCGTCGGCCACGTGGGCCACGTAGGTGTCGATGCTGCGGTGCCAGTCGTTCACGCCGTACTGGTGACCGTCGCTGCCCGAGGGGACGAAGTGCTCCAGCTGGTCCACGACCCAGGGGTCGACCATCGCCAGCTGGTCCGCGATCCAGGGGTCTGTGGGGCGTTGGGCGTCGACGGTCGCGACCGTCGGGTGCTCGACGACAGTGACGCGGGCGGGGGTGTGCCCGGCTGTCTGAGGGGTGGCTGCGAACGCGGAGCCGCCGGTGGCGAAGAGAGCGCTCCCGACGACAACCGAGACGCCCGCGGTCGTGAGACGCCGCACCAGCTTGTTCATGGTCTTTCCTCCTTGCACAGCCCATCGTTCGGTGAGTGCGAACGGTGGTGTTCGCCGTTCTGTTCCGGCATCAGCCAAATTACGAGCTCAGCTTTAGTTGAACAATGAACTAACACCGTGAAGCGCATCACATGACAATCGGGAGCAACCGCCGAAATGGCGACCGAGGGCCATGCCCCAACACTTCCACCCATCCAGGTCGTGACGGACGTCACGTCATAAACGCGGCAAAAGACGCCACTATCGATGTCGTGCAAGTTTCAACCATTCGTCGGGGTAGGCGGCCCACCGCCACGGTGCCGACGAGCGCGGGCCGGCGCCTCGGGGACCGGCTTCGCGGGAGGCGGCCCGGCCAAGTGGTGCACGGCCTCAAGACCCTGATCGCCGTGCTGCTCGCCTGGGGCGTCGTCGCACCCTGGGCCCCGGGCGGGCGCCCTTACCTGGCCGTCGCCACCGCGCTGCTCCTGGTCAACGCCTCCACCGTGTACCAATCCGTGACGAAGGCGGTCCAGAGCGTGGTCGCCAGGGTCGCCGGGCTGATCCTCGCCCTTGCGACCGCCCGGCTGCTCGGAGCCACCGCGGCCGCTGTCGCCGTCATCGTCGTCATCGCCGTACTGGCGGGCCCCCGCCGCACCTCCGACGACCGGCTGCAGATCGCCTCCACCGCGGTGATCGCGCTGGCCGCCACGGCGGCCGATCCCGTGGGCAGTCTGCTTTCGCCTGCGCTCCAGACACTCGCCGGCGCCGCCGTCGGCCTCGCCGTGAACGCGCTCGTCCTGCCGCCGCTGTACCTGGACGAGTCCGATTCCGCGGTCCGCGACCTCGCGCACGCGATGGGGGCGCTGCTGCACGACATGGGAACCGGCCTGGCCCGGCGGCAGCTCACCACCAAGGCCCACACGTGGCTGCACCGGGCGCGCAGCCTGGACAAGCGCCTCAGCCACGCGGAGGAACGGGTGCGGCAGGCCGACGAGAGCCTGCGCTGGAACACACGCTGCGCCGCCCAGTCCCGCCGCCGGGATGCGACCCACAGCGAGGCCTTCAGCGCCTTGCGCGGAGTGTCGCTCCAGGTGCGCGGCATCGCACGCACTCTGGCCGACAACGCGCACGACCACCACGCCGGCCACCACCTGGGGCACCAGTTCCTCGACCGGTACGCCGAAACCCTGCAACTGGCGGGAAAGGCTGTCCAGGGGTTCGTCGCACCGGCCGCGGCGCCGGGCTCACCCGAGACGGCACCCAGGGAGCGGCTGCGGGGAGCGATCGACGGGGCGCTGGCCTGGCACGACACCATGACCGATCTGATCGGCCGGGGCACCCTGACCAAGCCGGGCGCATGGCACGTCTACGGGTCACTGATGACCGACGTGGAGAGGCTGCTGGCCGACCTGGACCGGGCGGACCCGCGCTGAACCGCCCACTCCGGGCAACACGGCGGGCAGCATCGAAGTCCACCGCCCGGCAAGCGGCTCCAACGCCGGCCCGCCTCGAGTGACGCACGCCGGCGTCCTGGACGCGCCGGACATCATGATCGCTTCGAAGGCCTGACCCACCCCAGGGACCGCTCGACGGCCCGCTTCCAGGATTCGTACTCCCACTCCCGCCGCTCGGGGTCCATGTCCGGTATCCACTGCGCGGCCCGGTGCCAGTTGCCGCGCAGGACCTCGAGGTCCGGCCAGTACCCGGCCGCGAGGCCGGCGGCGTAGCCCGCGCCGAGCGAGACCGTCTCGGCGACCAGGGGCCGCACCACGGGGACGTCGAGCACATCGGCGAGGAACTGCATGAGCAGGTTGTCGGACGTCATGCCCCCGTCCACCTTGAGCTCCTTCAGCGCGAGCGCGGAGTCGGCGTTCATGGCGTCGACGACCTCGCGTGTCTGCCAGCCGGTGGCCTCGAGAACGGCCCGGGCGAGGTGGCCCTTGGTGATGTACGAGGTGAGCCCGACGATGACGCCGCGTGCGTCGCTGCGCCAGTGGGGTGCGAACAGACCGGAGAACGCGGGCACGACGTAGCAGCCGCCGTTGTCCTCCACGGTGCGCGCCAGGGTCTCGATCTCGGGCGCGCTGCTGATCAGGCCAAGGCGGTCACGGAACCACTGGACCAGTGCGCCGGTGACGGCGATCGGGCCTTCCAGGGCGTACACGGTGGGCTGGTTCGCGATCTTGTACGCGACGGTGGTGAGCAGCCCGTGCCGGGACCGTACGAGATCGGTGCCGGTGTTCATCACCAGGAAGCTGCCGGTCCCGTAGGTGCACTTCGCCTCGCCGGGCGAGAAGCAGGTCTGTCCGAACAGCGCGGCCTGCTGATCGCCGAGGGCCGCGGTGATGCCGACGCCCGGAAGCACCGAACGGGCCTCGCCGTAGGTCTCCAGCGAGGGCCGGATCTCCGGGAGCATCACACGTGGGATCCCGAAGAACTCCATCAGCTCCTCGTCCCACTCCAGGGTGCGGATGTTCATGAGCATGGTGCGGCTCGCGTTGGTGGCGTCGGTGATGTGCAGACCCCCTTCCGGACCGCCCGTCAGGTTCCAGATCAGCCAGCTCTCCACGGTGCCGAACAGCACCTCCCCGTCATGGGCACGCTGCTCCAGCCCTTCCACGTGGTCGAACAGCCAGCGGATGCGGGGCGCGGAGAAGTAGGTCGAAGGCGGAAGGCAGCAGCGTTCGAGGAAGAAGTCGTCCCCCGGCTCGTGTCTCAGCTCCTCGATGAGCTGGGCCGTGCGGATGTCCTGCCAGACGACGGCCTTGCCGAGCGGGACGCCGGTCCGCCGGTCCCAGAGCACGGCCGTCTCGCGCTGGTTGGCGATGCCGATGGCGGCGATCTGCCCGACGTCAACGCCGACGTTGGACACCGTCTCCGGCACGATGCGCTCCAGATTGCGCCAGATCTCCAGGGCATCGTGCTCGACCCAGCCGGGCCGGGGGAAGTACTGCTGATGCTCTCGCTGGACCACCGACACAAGTCGGCCGCGATGGTCGAACAGGATGCATCGCGTGGAGGTGGTCCCCTGGTCGATGGACATCACATACCGTTCAACCATGATCGGGTCTGCCTTCCGATGCGTCGCGGCGGCGCCGGGACCTACCAGCGAGCCGCGCCCAGGTCTCTGGAGATCGCCCGCGCCGCCTCCCGCAGCAAGGTGATCAGGGGCGGTTGCGGCCGGCCCTGGCTGTCGCAGATCCGCTCGACCGGGCCGGACACGCCGAGCGCGCCCACCACGAGACCGCCGTGCCCGCGGATCGGCGCGGCGACTCCGGCCTCACCCATGGTCATTTCCTGCACCTCGGCGGCCCAGCCCAGCTCCCGGATCTCCGCGAGCGCCCGGTTGAGCTCCTCCGGGAGCACAACGGTCTGCCGGGTGTAGGCCTCCAGTCCGGCCTCCAGCAGCGGCTCGACGGGCTCGGCCCCGAAGGCGAGCAGGACCTTGCCCAGCGAGGAGGCGTGCAGCGGCAGCAGCGTGCCCACGTCCAGGGTCTGGAGGGTGTCGTCCGGCCGGAAGACGTGGTGCACCACGAGCACCCGGCCCTCGAGCGGCGTCCCCAGCCGTACGGCCTCCCCGCTCCGGGCGGCCAGGGCGTCGGCCCAGTTGATGGAGCGCGACCGCAGCTCGTTGACGTCCAGATAGCTGGTGCCCAGATGCAGCAGTGCGGCTCCCAGCTGGTATTTCCCCGTCGTCGCGTCCTGCTCCACGAAGTCCACGTGCTGCAGGGTGCGCAGAATGCCGTGCGCGGTGCCCTTGGCCAGACCCAGGGACGACGCCACCTCGCCGAGGCCCAGCCGACGCGGACCGCCGGCGAGCAGACGAAGGATCGCCGCCGCCCTCTCTATGGACTGGACCGGGCCGGCCATAAAGCGATCATAATGCGGATCGGGCTCCGCTTCAGGACGGCATTCGGTAATGCCGACCCATGTTCATTGACCCGGCCCGTTTCCCTCCTTAGCGTGCCATAGCGCCCGGCATCCGACCGGCTTCGCGGCCCGGAAGAGGAGGGCACATGACAGTAGCGCAGCTCAATGCAGCGCCTGGCGAGGGAGTGGAGTACGTCCTTCCGCTCCCGCATGCCTCCAAGGCCGTCTCGGCCGTGCGCCACCGTGCGGACGCGATCCTCACCCACTGGAACCTGTCCGCGGACGCGGCCGAAAACGCGCTCCTGGTGATCCAGGAGCTGCTCACCAATGCGGTCGTCCACGCCCTGCCACCCGCCACGCTGCGGCTGTCCAGGGTCCTGGTGGACGGGCACAGGGCCATCCGGGTCGAAGTCACCGACATGGGGCCCGCGGCCTCCGCCGGACCGCCGGTTTCGACGATCGATCCCGACGAGCACGGCCGGGGCCTGTACATCGTCACCGCGCTGTCGGCGCGGTGCGGCGTGGCGGTGCACTCCGGGAGCACCAGCCGATGGGCGGAGGTGCTCGTGGGGTGACAGCGCCATGCAAAGGGTGACGCAGGCCTGCGCACCGCCGCCGGCCCAGCCGGATGAACACCGTCCGGAGCCGTCAGGCTCCGGACGCCGAACGGTCGGCGTAGCGCCTTGCCCAGGGCGCCGTACGGTCACGGTTGCGCCGGGACCGCCTTGCGGAGGGTCGCGATGCAGGTGCCGATGGCCGCCTGGAGCTCCTCGAGGCGCTGGAGCATGTCGTCCTCGTAGAGGTCGTCCAGGTCGTCCACGTCGTCCAGGGTGAGCTCCTCGAAGACCTTCGTCGCCCGTTGCAGGCCGCTGTAGAACTTCGTACGGCGTTCCTTCAGCCGCAGCTCGGGGTCGGCCTCGACGGCCTGCACGACGAGTTCCCTGACCGAGTCGTACGCCTCGGTGGCCCACGTCCCGGCCTCTTCGCCGTCGTCCAGCTCGTCGATGAGGGACAGATGGCGCTCGGCCTCCGCTCGGAGCTCGGGAGGTGCGTCGATCGTCTGTCCGGCCGGGGTCCTGACCTGGCCCTTCTCGGCGATCTGCCGTACGTAGCCGATACGGTCTGCGGCCCGGCTCTCGGTGGCCACCGCCTTCTTCAGCTCGTCCGTACGGGCGATGTCACGGGCCAGCTCGGTCTGCAGGACGGGGTCTTCCTTCAGCCGGTCGAGGAGCGCGGCGCGCGCCGTGCCGGCCGTCGCGGGGTCGGCGAGGATCGCCGCACGCAGCGCGGTGGGGTTCTCGGCGACCTCCAGCGCCTTGGTCGGCCGGATGCCCTCGGCCTCGGCCGCCGCCGCGATGGCGGTGCCGCGCTCGGAGGCGGCGCCGGAGCGGGAGGTGTAGTAGTCGTGCCACACGTCGGAGTCCGGCAGTTCGATCTCCTGGCCCGGGACCAGGATCTCGAAGTGCGGGACCAGGCCGTCGTCGGCCGCCTTGTCCCAGGCCTTGTAGTAGCGCATGACCCGCTCCGGCGAGCACCCGGCCAGCTCGGCGAAGCGCTTGGCGGAGATCTTCGGGCTCTGCCCCGCAGGCTGCCCGCCGGGCCGGACGCTGCGCGCGACCTTCAGGGCGAACGCCCAGCCGCCGGTCCGCGCGTACACGCCGAACTCACGGGCGTCGCGCACCACGGTCTCGGCCACCTCGGACTCCGCCGGGGCAGGCGCCCCGGCTTCTCCGTCCGCTCCCGGTTCGACCCAGAAGCCGTCGTCGCCGGAGGCCACCCTGGCGGCAGGCGGCGTCTCCTGCGCGGGCTTCTCGTCGTCGGGCGAACCCGCCGCCCCGGACGGGTCGATCGCTACGGTCACTGAAACTCTCCCGGGCACTCGCGGACTGTGGGGAACCCGAGCGAGCAGCCTATATGAGTCCCTTGCGACGGCTTTGCGCCTCCGTCCCTTCCACCGGCCGGCCGCGAGGGTCCGGTGCGGCGATGCACCCGCCTCAACGGAGGCATGTCCGGCGTGGAATACCGCGCATCGGGTACCCGTTGGGCTCTGCTGTGACCGAGTGGTTCACGAGCAGCGTGCGACACCGGGTACGGAGGGAACGCAAGCGATGGGCGAGGTCACGAACGCGGACGGCGGCAACTCCCTGAAGGAGACCGTCGGGCGGTACGGCATCTGGAGCATGGGCCTGCGTTCGGAGGACCCGGCACGGCACGGCGAACTGACCGAAACCGCCGCGGAACTCGAGGAACTCGGCTTCGGCGCAGTCTGGCTGGGCGGCAGCAGCGGCATCCAGCACGCCGTCCCACTGATCCAGGCGACCTCACGCCTCGTCGTGGCGACCGGTATCCAGAGCATCTGGCAGTACGAGGCGGCCGAGACCGCGGCGCGCTTCCAGGAGCTGGAGCGGACCCGGCCCGGGCGCTTCCTGCTCGGACTCGGCGTCAGCCACCCCAAACTGACGGACCAGTACCGCCGCCCCTACAAGGCCATGGTCGAGTACCTGGACGCACTCGACACCGCCGGTGTGCCCGCCGGGCGCCGCGTCCTGGCCGCGCTCGGCCCGAAGATGCTGGAGCTCTCCCGCGACCGCGCCGCCGGCTCCCACCCGTACCTGATGCCGCCCGAACACACCGCCACGGCCCGCGAGATCCTCGGCACCGCGCCGCTCCTCGCGCCGGAGACGAAGGTGGTCCTGGACACGGATCCCGACCGCGCGAGGACGACGGCCCGCGGTGTCCTCGACTTCTACCTGGGCCTGCCGAACTACACGAACTCCCTTCTCCAGTTCGGCTTCAGCGAGGACGACTTCGACAACGGCGGCAGCGACCGCCTGGTCGACGCACTGTTCGCCTGGGGGGACGACGACCGGATCCGGGAACATGTCGGGGCCTTCCACCGGGCGGGCGCGGACCACGTGGCCCTTCAGGTGGTCGAGGACGGGCCGCCTGACTCGCTCCCCCGGGCCGCCTGGCGGCGCCTTGCGGAGCTACTGCGCTGACGGCCGCACGAACCCGCCGCGTTGTCAGTGGTGCGGCCTACTGTGGGGTGCGCACAGAATCCGCGACCACAACGGAGTTCCCATGACGACCCTCCCCGACCGGCCGCACACCGCCCTGCTCATCATCGACGTCCAGAACGGGGTGGTGGCGGGCACCCACAACTGCGACACCATGATCGCGAACATCAACTCCCTGCTCGACAAGGCGCGCGCGCAGGACGTGCCGGTGGTCTGGGTGCAGCACTCCGACGACCAGCTCAAGCGGGACAGCGAGAGCTGGCAGTACGTGCCCGAACTGCTCCGCCGAGACGAGGAACCCCTCGTGCACAAGCTCTACGGCGACTCGTTCGAGGACACCGAGCTGGAGGCGGTGCTCGCCGAGCACCGTGTGGGCCGGGTCGTCGTCACAGGCGCCCAGACCGACATGTGCATCCGTTCCACCCTCCACGGCGCCCTGGTCCGCGGGTACGACGCGACACTGGTCGGCGACGCGCACACGACGGAGGACCTCACCGAGTACGGCGCGCCGTCCCCGGAACAGGTGATCGCGCACACCAATCTCTACTGGACGTGGCAGAGCGCACCGGGGCGCCGCGGCGAGACCGTGGACACGGCTGAGGTGACCTTCGAGCCGCTCAGCGCGGGCTGAGCGACCGCCGGCGGGAGCTGTGGGGGCCACCATCCGCGAAAAAGGGCCCCCGCAGGCTCTCACCTGCGAAGACCCTCCGCACCGTCGGGACGACAGGATTTGAACCTGCGACCCCTTGACCCCCAGTCAAGTGCGCTACCAAGCTGCGCCACGTCCCGGTGCGCTCCCGCGGTGATCCGCGTGATCGCGCAACAACACCTTACCCCACGGCAGGGACTGCCCCGCGAAGAGCCGGAGGCGCGGGACAATCGGGGTATGGGCGAGGCATCAGGAGTTCGGGCAAACCGGGGACGTGACCGGGACACGGAGGGCCGGGCCCGCAACGCGCGGCCGCGGGACGGTCTCGGGCGGCCCCTGCCGTACGGCGCGCAAGGTGTGGCGCGCCAGCCGGAGGGAGTCGTACGCACCCCCCTTGACAGCGTCGCGGAGGCCCAGGCCCTGCTGGACGAAGGGAAGCCGTTCCACGCGCACGAGGTCTTCGAGGACGCCTGGAAGTCGGGTCCCGACGAGGAGCGCGCGTTGTGGCGGGGGCTGGCCCAGCTGGCGGTCGGCCTCACCCACGCGGCCCGCGGCAATACGACCGGCGGCGCCCGGCTGCTGCGGCGCGGCGCCGGGGCCGTCCACGCGTGGGCGGCGGAGACCGGACAGGACCGGCCGTATGGCCTGGCGGTGGCAGAACTGCTCGTCTGGGCAGAGGAGTTGGCCACGATGGCGGAGCAGGAGGCGGCCCCGGTCGACGCCCGGGCATGGGCTCCACGGCTGCGCGGCGAGCAGTCCTAGACCCAATCCCGTGTAGATAGCGCGTGGGGCCTGTGTGCCAAGTGGCCTGAAACGGGACGGAGCTCCTGCTAGAACCGTGTCGACCAAGATCACTGTTCGGCGGGAGCTCCGTTGGGTACCCAGTCTGTCATTTCTCGTGAAGTTGTTGTTGCCGCCGGGGCGTTCGCGCCCGGCCATCTGGGCGAGTTGACCCGGATCATCCCGTTCGAGATGGTCGACGAGGCGTTGACGCAGACGGGCAGGGTGCAGGAGCGGGTGCGGGACCTGCCGTCCCGGGTGGTGGTGTATCTGCTGCTGGCAGGGTGTCTGTTCCCCGGGCTGGGCTGGCGGCAGGTGTGGCAGCGGTTGACGGCGGGACTGGAAGGGCTGACGGTCGCGGACCCGACCGGTGGTGCGCTGGCACAGGCCCGCAGGCGGGTGGGGGCCGAGCCGCTGCGATGGCTGTTCGACCTGCTGCGTGGACCGGCCGCCGGCATCGCCACCACCGGCGTGTGGTGGCGCGGGCTGCTGGTCTGCGCGATCGACGGCACCACCATGGCGGTGCCCGACAGCCCGGCGAATCTGACCGAATACACCAAACACCGCTGCAACAACGGTGGTGCGGGATATCCAGCGTTGCGACTCCTGGTGCTGGTGTCCTGCGGCACCCGCACGGTCATCGACGCGGTGTTCGGACCAACCACTGACGGCGAGACGACGTACGCGCCGCGCCTGCTCCGCAGCCTGCGCAAGGGCATGATCGTGCTGCTGGACCGGAACTTCGCCGCCCAAGCGCTGGTGACCGCCATGGCCAGGACCGGCGCGCACGTGCTGACCCGTGTGAAGAACGGCCGTCGGCTGCCCGTCCTGGGCCGCTGCGGTGACGGCTCCTACCTTTCGGCAATCGGCGCCGTCCCCGTGCGGGTCATCGACTGCGAGATCACCATCACCACGGCCACGGGACGCAGCACCGGCCTCTACCGCCTCGTCACCACACTGACCGACCACAGGACCCACCCCGCCGCCGAACTGATCACCCTGTACCACCAGCGCTGGGAGATCGAGACCGCGTATCTGGAGATCAAGTCCACCACCCTGGGCGGCCGTGTCCTGCGCGCCCGCACCCCGGACGGTGTCTCCCAAGAGCTCTACGCCCTGCTGGTCACCTACCAGGCCCTGCGCCTGGCCATGGCCGACGCCACCGCCGCCCGGCCCGGCATCGACCCCGACCGGGCCAGCTTCACCACCGCCCTGAACACCGCCCGCGACCTGGTCATCCAGGCCGCGGGCGTCATCGCCGACACGGTCGTCGACCTCGTCGGGGCCATCGGCCGCCGCGTCCTGGCCGACCTCATGCCCGACCGACGCATCCGCACCCGGCCCCGCGTCGTCAAACGCGCGATCTCCAAGTACAACGCCAAAGGCACCATCGACCGGACCAGCTACAAGGCCACCATCAGCATCGACATCCTGACCGCACCAGGACCTTGACACCCAGCCCAGCCGCCTATCTACACGGCATTGGTCCTAGACCGGCCTGCGACAGGGGCGTGCGCGGGCTGCCGAGCGCGTACGGCAGACTCGGGGCGTGCGAAAGATTCATGTCATCGGCATCGGAGCGGGCGACCCCGACCAGCTGACTCTCCAGGCGGTCAAGGCGCTCAAGGCCACCGACGTGTTCTTCATCCTCGACAAGGGCGAGATGAAGTCAGACCTGGTCCAGCTGCGCCGAGACATTCTCGAGGCACACGTTCCGCAAGGGACGTACCGCATGATCGAGGCGCGCGACCCGGAGCGCGACCGGTCCGCGGGCGGCGCCGCCTACTCCCCCGCCGTCGGCGACTGGCGGTCGGCACGGGCCGGGATCTACGAGCGGCTCATCATGGAGGAACTCGGCGAGGACGAGAGCGGTGCGTTTCTGGTGTGGGGCGACCCCGCGCTCTACGACAGCACGCTCGGCATTCTGCAGGAGGTGCTGGACCGGGGTGCGGTGACGTTCTCGCACGACGTCGTACCGGGCATCAGCAGCGTCTCGGCGCTCGTCGCGAGGCATCGCACAGGGCTCAACCGGGTGGCCCGGCCCGTCCAGATCACCACGGGACGGCGCCTCGCGGAGGGCTTCCCGGAGGGCGTCGACGACGTCGTCGTGATGCTCGACGCGCACCAGGGCTTCCGGCAGTACGCGGACCAGGACATCGACATCTACTGGGGCGCCTATATCGGCACCCCGGACGAGATCCTCGTCTCGGGTCCCCTCGCGGAGGCGGCCGACCGCATCGAGCGCCTGCGCGCTGAGGCCCGCGAGCGCAAGGGCTGGATCATGGACACCTATCTGCTGCGGCGCAGGCACCGGCGGGACTAAGAGTCATCCCGTATTGGGATGCCACCCGATCAGTTCCCGCGTGGGGATTTCGCCGCGGGCTGCGGCGTTTCCTGCGTGGGCGGCTGTTCCGACGTGGTCCTTGTGCCGCTGATGGGCGGGTCGGGTCTCATTCGGGGTAGGCCGGTACCGGTCGGGGGTGTTTCGTCGAGCAGAGGCCTGCTGGCCGGGGATTCCCGGACCGTGGGCTGCCGCGTGGGTGCGGTCCCTGCTGGGGCGGGCACCTCGCTGCGGTTGACTCGACAGGACTTCTTGCAGCCCTGGTGAGAACAAGATCTGTGTGGTGCGGGCTTGGACGGTGTCCAGGCCCGCCGTGCTGGGATTGTCCGGGTTTTCAAGTCGGACGTGCGCGGCGAGTGCGGCGGAGACCATGTCGCGGTCGGCGATCAGGCCGCAGGAGGTGCATCGGTGGACCCGGTCGGCGAGGGTTTTCCGCACTTCAGCGCCGCACAGGCAGGTCTGCGACAGCTTCGTGTTGACGGTCGACGCGCGCAGCAGGCGGCCGTCGGTCTTCTCGCACTCCGTGCCGATCGCGGCGATGAGCCGCCCTGGTGTGGTGGCCTGCAGAGTCTTGCCCCACAGCCGGAACCAGGTGCGGATATCGCAGTCCTCGACGACCAGGTTGGCGCCGTGTTCGGCGACGATCCGTTCGGCTATCCGCCGGGCCCGGTGGTCTTTCGCGGCGGCCGCGGTGGCTGCGGCCTCGGCAATTCGGGCGCGGTTGAAGCGGTAGCCGGCCGAGAGGGTGTCCCGGCGGTATGCCTGTTTCGGTACTCCGGCCTTGTTCGCCGCCCGCGCACCGCCGGGGGTCTGGACCTGCCGTTCGGGCAGGTCGGCGGCTTCACGTCGGGCTGCGCGGTCCTGCTGGCGTTTTGACGGCGTGTACTGGGCGGGGTTGGTGGAGCGGCGGGAACGGTCGAGGGCACGTTTGCGGCCGCGCTCCTTGCGGCGGGACTTTTCCAGTGCGGCCAGCTCGGCGGCGGTGAGCTCGACCCGGGTAGCGCCAACAGGGCCATCGGCGGGGTCGAAGGTGTCCGGGACGGAGACGACGCACAGGTTGGAGACGTTGCCGTCGATCCCACCGACTCTGTCCAGTTTGGCGGCGGCAGCCCGCCGGGCCTTCGTTACCGGAGACGCGTATCCGCCAGTGAGGACCATCAGGTGCGCTTCGTACGTCCACCCACCGGGCGCACTGGCATCACGGCGGCGGACGAGGTCGACCTTGTGCCACGTCTGCGGGTTGTTCAGGAAGTGGACCAGCCGCGGCCAGCGGCCGACCCCGGAAGGCAGCCGGACCGGGAGGACGAGGTCGCCGCGCCGGGAGTCGACACCTCCGGTGAACACCACGACCAGGGGTCCGGTGTGGTCCCACCAATTCGCGGCACGTGTCTTCGGCTGTCCCTTCGCGGTGACCTCGCCGGTTTCGACGCGGCGGGGCCGCACGGGCACAGGCATGCGCCGCAGCTGCGCGAGAACACTCGTCTGCGGCGGCAGCCCGGCCGCCTGCTCAGGCAAGGCCGCGGCCGGGTCGAGGTCCCAGTGCCGGTAGGCGTCCAGGTGCCCGGCAAGAGTGCCGTGCAGCCGAAACGTCTCCCACTTACGGGCGGTGGTGTGGGAACGAGCCCTACCCGGGATGCGGGTGTAGTCCCACCAGGTGCCCGGCTTCGGCCGTCCGAACCGGCGCCCGGACGCATCCGGGAACAGATGACGGCTCACTCCTTCCCACACCTCGTCGGCCTGGTGCATCACCAGAGCTTTGGTGACGTGCTGGCCGAGGTGCCGAGAGCGTTCCATATGACGGTATCCGCGGCGTTCCATGCCCGCACGGGACAGGCCCAACTCGACCCGCCACGCATTCGCGTCGTCCTCGCGGCGGACATCGCCGGCCCAGTACGCGTCGACCACGTCCCGGGCATCGCGCTGAAGCGCACGCTTCACCGACCACATCGCCGAGAACAGCCGCTCTACTCGCAACTGACTGTCGAGCCGGCTCACATCGAGCGGCAGCCGGATCACCGCGAGCTCGGTGTCGACGCCACGCGTCCACCTCTTGCCCTTGTTCTTCCCACGAAATCTGCGGGAAGACGCGTCAGGGGCAGGTACCGCAGCAAGCAGGTCGGTACCCACGGCATCCCACCTCCTTTTGTCCACGGCAACGACGAGATTCAGTCCGGAACTTGGCGGCTTCGCCAAGCAAGGCCAAAGCTACCTGCGCCCACTGACAACGCCCGGGCAACGGAAGGCCGCGTCTGCGTTCTACGATGCCCGCATGCGCCTGAGTCTGGCCCGCCGCACGAGCGTTGAACTTCGTGCCTGGACCAGGCTCACCGGATCGCAGATGGGTCACCTCGTTGTTGTCCTCGCCTACCGGACCAACCTCACCATGCAGCAGCTGGCGTCACTGTTCGCAACCACCGACTCACCGTGCACCGGGTGATTTCCCGCCCCGCACCACACCTCGCGGAACTTCTGGGGCCACCGCCGACGGACAGGCGGGAGTCGTGGGTCGTCGACGGCACCCTCATCCCCGTCCACGACCACACCCGCACCGCGAAAAGCAAGAACTACCGGCGCAGCGTCAACGTGCAAGTGGTCTGCCGGGCCCGTGACAGACGCGTCGTCGCCGTCGGTGAAGCGTGGCCCGGCAACCGTAATGACGTGGTCGTCTTCCGGGAAACTCTCGGCCGGACCCTTCCAGCTCACCCACGCGTCTCCGGCGACGGCGCCTACCGCGGCTGCGACCAGATCCGAACACCGCGCCAGGGACCCACGGCCGCACCATCAAGGACCGGAACGACACACGGTTCCGGAAACGGCGAGCCGTAGCCGAACACATCACGGCCGCCTCAAAGACCAGCAATCCTCCGGCAGTGCCGTCGCCGCGGCGAGGCAGTCAACCATGCCGTCGCCGGCGTCGCGGCGCTCCACAACCTGACGCTCGACATCGGGTAACTGACGCCGCTGGGCCGGTGAGGCACGCGCCGAAGCGTACTACGGGATATCTCTTAGCCGGCGCGGGCGCGTCCTCGCGCGAGAAACGGGTGCCGGACCCGGCGGCCGTCACCCCGCGTCCGTCCTCACGGGCCGAACCCCAGCCGGGCGAGAACTCCTGGCACGTCCGGGACCGCGATCACGCCGTCCGGCAGGGGTGGACGGCGGACGAGCACCACGGGGAGCCCGAGGTCCCGCGCGGCCGTGAGTTTGGCCGCCGTCGCCGCTGCCCCGCTGTCCTTCGTCACAAGCACATCGATGCGGTGCTCGCGCAGCAACGCGGTTTCGTCCTCGACCGTGAACGGCCCTCGGGCCGGCAGCACGACCGTGTGCGGCGGCAGGGGAGGCTCGGGCGGCTCCACCGACCGTACGACGAAGTGCATGTCCGTCAGGTGCGCGAAGGCCGCGAGACCCAGCCGGCCGGTGGTGAGGAACACTCGCGGGCCGAGCGTGGTGAGCAGGGCCGCCGCGTCCGCGAGTGAGGCGACCTCGTGCCGGCGCTCGCCGGGGACCGGGCTCCAGCCGGGCCGGCGCAGCACCACCGCGGGCACACCGGTGGCCGCGGCGGCCCGAGCCGCGTTCGCCGTGATACGGGCGGCGAACGGGTGTGTGGCGTCGACGAGCGCGTCCACCCGGTGTTCGCGGAGCCAGGCGGCCAGCCCGTCCGCGCCGCCGAAGCCTCCGATCCGTACGTCGCCGTCGAGCGGGCCCGGCCGGGACACCCGGCCGGCCAGGGACGTGGTGACCCGGACTCCGGGCCGGGCGGCGAGCGAGGCGGCGAGTTCGCGCGCCTCGGTGGTACCGCCGAGGATCAGCACGTGGGTGGACATGGGTCCGAGGTTACGGGCAGGCCGGAGCCCCTCCAGCGGGTCCCCGCCGTAGGCGGTCCGGCCGTGCCGTGTCGCGCACGGCGTACGGCGGTCCGGCCATGGTCTCGTTATCGTCCTGTCATGGATGCAGTGCGTGCCGTCCTCATCGACATCGACGGCGTCCTCACCGTCTCGTGGCGGCCGCTGCCGGGCGCGGTCGAGGCGCTGCGGCACATCCGCGACTCGGGTCTGGCCGTCGCTTTGCTCACCAACACCACGTCCCGCACCCGTGCGTCGATCGCCGGGACCCTTTCCGAGGCCGGCTTCCCCATGACGGCCGACGACATCCTGACCGCGCCCGCCGCCACCGCCGCGTATCTCGCCGAGCACTGCCCCGGGGCCCGCTGCTCGCTGCTCAACAGCGGCGACATCCGGGAGGACCTCGCCGGTGTCCGCTTCGTCGAGGACGACGGGGACGACCAGGGCGACGAGAACGTCGAGGGCCCGGACGCGGTCGCGGATGCGGTGGTCGTCGGCGGTGCGGGTCCCGGGTTCGACTACGCGGCGCTCAACCGCGCCTTCGGCCACCTGCAGCGGGGTGCGCGGCTGGTCGCGATGCACCGCAACCTGTACTGGCGCACCGAGCGTGGTCTGCAGCTCGACTCGGGTGCGTTCCTGCTGGGCCTGGAGAAGGCCGCGGGGACGGAGGCCGAGGTGACCGGCAAGCCGTCGCCCGCGTTCTTCGAGGCGGCACTGGCGCACGTAGGGGTCGGCGCCGACCGGGCGCTGATGGTCGGCGACGACGTCGAGAACGATGTCCTCGCGGCCCAGCGCGCCGGAATCACCGGGGTCCTCGTCAGGACGGGCAAGTATCTGCCGCAGACGCTTCGGGCCGCGAGCGGCGAGCCGGACCACGTCATCGACTCCTTCGCCGACCTTCCCGCGCTGCTTGGGCGGTCCGGCGGCCGCGCTCAGCGCAGCAGCAGCTGAACGGCGCCCAGCACCGTCGCCGCGATCACCAGCTGTTCGAACAGCCGCTGATCGATGCGGTTCACCGCCCACTTGCCGAGGAGCGCGCCCGGCACCACAAACACGGCGAGGGCCGCGTCCAGCAGCAGCGAGCGGCCGTCGATCAGACCGAGTCCCGCGCTGAAGGGCAGCTTGGAGACGTTGACGATCAGGAAGAAGAAGGCCGAGGTGCCGAGGAAGCCGAGTTTGCGGAATCCAGCGGAAAGGAGATACATCGACATGACCGGGCCGCCCGCGTTCGCCACCATCGTGGTGAAACCACCGAGGACGCCGTAGGAACGGGCCTTGACCCGGCCGGTGCCTGTGGTCACCTCGTCGGGTTCCTCGTCCCGTCGGGCACTGCGGCGCCGCCACACCGTGATCGCCGCCATCAGCAGCAGGATGGCGCCGATCGACGTCCGCACGATGCCGTCGTCGGCCCACACCAGGAAGAGCGTGCCGAGGACGACACCCGCGGCGACCGCCGGGAACAGACGCCACAGGGTCGGCCAGTGGGCGTGTCTTCGGTAGGTGAGGACGGCGAGCACATCGCCGACGATCAGGATGGGCAGCAGAACGCCGGTCGAGGCGCGGGCCGGCAGCACCGCGGCGAAGATGGCGAGGCTGACCGTGTTGGCGCCGCTCACGGCGGTCTTGGAGAAGCCGACGAGGAGTGCTGCGGTGGCCAGCGCGGCGAAGCCCCACAGGGATATGTCCCAGAGCGTGATCGTATTCATGCGGGGACCGATGCTATGTCCGGACAAGTGACGGGCGTAAGGACCGTCTCGCCTGGTGGCCCCTGCACGCGCGTGGCTAGCGCGTGTACCGCACCCGCAGTTCCCGCTTGAGGACCTTCATGCTCGGTCCCAGGGGCAGCGCGTCCGTGAACTCCACACGGCGCGGATACTTGTGCCGCCCCAGGTGCTCCTTGGACCACTCGGTGACGGCGGCCGCGTCGAGTGCCGCGCCGGGCGCGGGGACCACGACGGCGCAGACCTCCTCCCCGTGGAGTTCGTCCGGCAGGCCGATGACGGCGACCTGGGCGATGCCGGGGCAGCGCAGGAGCACCTCCTCGACCTCACGCGGGTACACGTTGTATCCGCCGCGGATGATGACGTCCTTCTTGCGGTCGACGATCCTGAGGAAGCCCTCGTCGTCCTTGATGCCGAGGTCGCCGGTGCGCAGCCAGCCGTCGACGAGTGCCTCCGCGGTGGCCTCGGGGCGGCCGAGGTAGCCGGAGAAGACGTTGTGCCCGCGGATGACGACCTCGCCCAGTTCACCGGCCGGCAGGAGTTCGATGCGGCCCTCGACCTCCGCACGGGCGATCTCCACGTCGACGCCCCACAGCGGATGGCCGATCGTGCCCGGCTTGGTGCCGAACCACGGCTGGTTCACGGTCGCGGTCGGCGAGGTCTCCGACAGCCCGTACCCCTCGTAGATCCTCGCGCCGTACGCCTCCTCGAAGCGTTCCAGCACCGCGCCGGGCAGCGAGGCGCCGCCGGAGATGCACACGCGCAGCTCGGGCAGGACGTCGGCGTCGGCCGCGGCGGCCGCCAGGGACACGAACATGGTCGGCACGCCGTGGAAGGTGTTGACGCCCTCCTTGACCATCAGCTCGATGGCCCGCGCCGCGTCGAAGCGCGGCAGCAGGACGAGCGTGGCCCCGGCCCGCCAGGTGGAGTTCATCGACACGGTCTGCCCGAAGGCGTGGAAGAGCGGCAGCGCGCCCAGTGCGATGTCGTCGGCGTGGATGTCGTTGGCGTCGAAGGCGTTGACGGTCGCGTTCATCACCAGGTTGAAGTGGCTGAGCACGGCGCCCTTGGGCACGCCGGTGGTGCCGCTGGTGTAGAAGACGACGGCGGGGTCGTCGGCGGCGCAGGTGACGTACGACGGCAGCGGTTGGGCGTCCGCCGCCAGCTTCTCCAACTCGGCGCCCAGGGTGACCACCTGGACTCCGACGGCCTGTGCGGCGGCCGTTCCCGTCTCCGCCTGCGCCGGGTGGCACAGCAGGAGCGTGGCGCCGCTGTCCTTCAGGACGTGCTGGACCTCCTCCGCCGACAGCAGCAGGTGGACCGGGACGATGACTCCTCCGGCAGCCGCGATCGCGTAGTACGCATGCGGGAAATCGGCGGTGTTCGGCGCCATCAGGGCGACCCGGTCCCCCGGCCGGACACCGAGCCCGACCAGCGCCCCGGCCTGCGCGCGGGCCCGCTGCCACACCTGGGCGAAGGTCAGGCGCAGGTCGCCCTCGACAAGGGCGGTCCGGTCGGGGCGGCGCCGGGCGTTCTCGGCGAGGATCGTGGCGAGGGACAGGGTGGCCATGGAGGTGGTGCTCCGTTTCCTTGCGGCGCTGCTTTGTCGAATTGCCTTGCGGGGAGCCCCCGTTGAGGTACGAATCAGTGCCTCTCGACCAGCACCGCGCTCCCCTGCCCCACGCCCACGCACATCGTGGCCAGCCCGCGGGCGGTGCCCGTGCGGCGCATGCGGTGCAGGAGGGTGGTGAGGATACGGGCGCCGGAACAGCCGAGCGGGTGGCCGAGGGCGATGGCGCCCCCGGTCGGGTTGACGAGATCAGGGTCGATGCCGAGGCGGTCGACGCAGGCGAGGGCCTGGGCCGCGAACGCCTCGTTGAACTCGGCCTCCTGGATGTCGCCGATCGTCCAGCCGACACGGGCGAGAGCCTTCTCGGTGGCGGGGACCGGGCCGATGCCCATGATGTCCGGGTGGACGCCGGCCGAGGCGCCGGCGACGTACCGGCCGAGGGACTCGAGGCCCAGCTCGTCCAGGGCCTCCTCGCTGACGAGCAGAAGTGCGGCCGCGCCGTCGTTCATGGGCGAGGCGTTGCCCGCGGTGACGGTGCCGCCCTGGCGGAAGACGGGCTTGAGCCGGGCGAGCTTCTCGTACGACGTGTCCTCGCGCACGCACTCGTCGGCGGTGACGACGACACCGTCCGGCCTGGTCACGGGCAGCAGTTCGGCGTCGAAGAAGCCGTTCTTGCGGGCGTCGGCGGCCCGCCGGTGGCTGCGCAGCGCGAAGTCGTCCTGGCGTTCGCGGGGAACGCCGTACCGCTCGGCGACCTCCTCGGCGGTCTCGCCCATGGACAGCAGTCCGTGGAGGTCCTTCATCGCCGGGTTCACCAGGCGCCAGCCGAGCCGGGTGTCGGCCGTCTCGATGCGGTTCGGGAGGGCCTCGTCCGGCCGGGGCAGCACGAAGGGCGCGCGACTCATGGACTCGGAGCCGCCCGCGATCACGATGTCGGCCTCGCCCGCGGCGATGGTACGGGCGGCCATGGTGACCGCTTCCAGGCCGGAGGCGCACAGCCGGTTGACCGTGGCACCGGGCACGGACTCGGGCAGGCCGGCGAGGAGGACAGCCATCCGGGCGACGTTGCGGTTGTCCTCGCCGGCCTGATTGGCGGCGCCCCAGTAGACGTCGTCGACGCGGGCCGGGTCGAGCGCGGGCGCATCGGCGACCAGGCCCCGGATCACCGTCGCGGCCAGGTCGTCGGGCCGTACGGAGGACAGGGCGCCGCGCAGCTTGCCGATGGGGGTGCGGCGGGCTGCCGCGAAGTGGACGGTACGCACGACGGAACTCCCGGCTGCCCTCGACGGTTAATTAGCACTGCTAGTTTTTGATAATAGACCGCCGACCGCTCACTGGGAAGATCCCGGCCATCCTGCGCAGGAGCTGCCGCAGCCGGGTTTCGCCCCATCCGTCCCGGGCACCCGGGCGCCCATGGAGTGGTTGCGGCACGCGGCGTGCGTGGGTGAGGACCCCGAGTTGTTCTTCCCCGTCGGATCGACGGGCCCGTATCTGGTGGAGACCGCCGCCGCCAAACGAGTGTGCCGCCGCTGTCCGGTGATGGCCGAGTGTCTGGACTGGGCGCTGCGCACCGGGCAGACGGCGGGCGTGTGGGGCGGCACCGACGAGAAGGAACGTGCCCGGCTGCTGCGGACCACGAAGCACCGATCGACGACAAGGAGAAGCACACGATGACCGTGGTGCACAGCACTCTGCCCGAGCCCGCCCGGCGCGTCACCGGCCAGGCGCTGCAGGACACCCTGGTGGATCCTGCTCGGGCCCTCCCTCGTCGGGAAGCAGGCCCACTGGAACATCGTCGGGCCGAGGTTCCGGTCGATCCACCTCCAGCTCGACGAGGTGGTCGACACGGCCCGCTCGTATGCGGACACCGTGGCCGAGCGAGCGGCCGCGCTCGGGGTCACTCCGGACGGCCGCCCGGAGACCGTCGCCTCCGCCTTCGGCCTGCCCGTGACGAAGGCGGGCTGGCTGCGGGACACCGAGGTCGTGGGGCTGATGGTGGAGTCGCTGGAAGCCGCGATCGGGCGGCTGCGCGAGCGGATCGAGGCCACCGAGAAGGCGGATCCGGTCACTCAGGACCTGCTGATCGGGCTCACGGCCGAACTGGAGAAGCAGCGCTGGATGTTCGAGGCCGAGAACTGGCCGCGCGAGGACTGAGGCGCGCCAGGACCGCGGCATGCGGAGAGCAGACGGAACCGCCGGGGGCGAGAGGAGTACGCCATGACCGACGCCCTGGAACTGGACGCGCTGTGGGACGAGTTCCACAGCGTGGTGAACATGACGTCCCAGGAACTCGCGGCCTGGCTGCGGGTCCAGGACGCCGGCGAGGACACGGAACCGCTACCCGACCAGGCGGGAGACCCCACCGGGCAGCATGTCCTGGCCATCCTGCAGAAGCGGCGCATGGATCTCACCGACGACGACGTCAGGGTGATGTACGAGGTCGTGGACACGGTGACCGCAGAGCAGGACCGGTACGACGAGCCGGAGGCCATGGAGGGCGACCGCCGTCATCGCCTGATGGCCATCGGCCACGACCCGCTCAAACCGTCGGGGTGAGGCCGCCGTGAACCGGGGCGACAACGCGGCCCACGTCATGGGGGAACTCATCTCGGAACACGGCCGCACCTACGCCGAAGAGGCGGGCATCCAGCTCAAGGACGCCCCTCAGCCGCTCTACCGGCTGCTGCTCATGGCCGTCCTTCTGAGCGCCCGCATCCGTGGGTCGATCGCACTGGCCACGGTGCGGGCGCTGCACGAGGCGGGCCTGCGGGATCCGCGGCGCATGGCCGGGGCCGACTGGCAGGAGCGGGTCGACGCGCTGGGACGAGGCGGCTACCGGCGCTACGACGAGCGGACGGCGACCCAGCTGGGCGACGGGGCGGAACTGCTGCTGGAGCGTTGGGGAGGCGATCTGCGGCACCTGCGGGAGGAGGCCGACGGCGACGTCTCCGCCCTGCGCCGGCTGCTGCAGGAGATACCGGGGATCGGTCCGGCCGGCG
Source organism: Streptomyces sp. CA-106110 (assembly GCF_050936285.1). Lineage (NCBI taxonomy): Bacteria > Bacillati > Actinomycetota > Actinomycetes > Kitasatosporales > Streptomycetaceae > Streptomyces > Streptomyces sp. CA-106110. The sequence goes on from NZ_JBNJNB010000001.1 coordinate 2,031,666, forward strand.
CGGACATCTTCCTGCGCGAAGTACAACGGGTCTGGCCGGAGGTGGCTCCCTACCTGGACGACAAGGCCCTGTCCGGAGCGGAGCGCCTCGGACTGCCCAAGGACCCGGAGAAGCTGGCGGCGCTCGCCGAGGACACCGAACCGGCCGTGCTGGCCGCCGCGTTGGTGCGCGCGGCACTCGACAAGGAGATGGCACAGGAAGTCCAGCGGCACGCCGGGTAGCGGCAGCCAGCCATCCGCGCGGCGGGCCCGTGGCCTGGCCCCGCTTGCGTTCACCGGAGCCGTCGGGCTCCGCCGCAGCCACTGACGTACCCCTTCGGAAGGGCCGCCGCGCAGCGAACGGCGGCCCTTCCGTATGGCACATCGCAAGCCTCGGGTTACTCTTGCCGCCGTACCGGACACGGGGTGCCCCATCTGCGGGCTGAGATCACACCCGTTGAACCTGAACCAGTTCGTACTGGCGGAGGGATGTCTTTCATGCCATTGGCGCATGTTTCCGGCGGGCTGCCCGCCGACGGCCGACGGGCCGTCTTCGACGGGCGGATGCCCACCGCTCCCGGCGACCTCAGGGTCGAGGGCCACGGCATCGAGCCTGTCCCCGAGAGCAACCGCTACGGCGGCGCGGGGCGGCTGTTCACCGTGTGGTTCGCCCCCAATCTGACGATGACCGGTGTGTTCACCGGGACCATCGGCATCACCCTCGGGCTCGACTTCACCACCGCGCTCGCCGCCGTCGTCCTCGGCACCGTGCTCGGCGCGGTGCCCACCGCCTACCTCGGCACCTGGGGCAGCCGCACCGGCGCCGCCCAGCTCCCCCTGGCCCGGCTGGCCTTCGGGCGTGCGGTCGTCCTGCCCGGGGTGCTGCAGTGGCTGTCGTCGGTCGCCTGGGACGCGCTGATCGGGCTGTTCGGCGGAGACGCGCTGGCACGGCTGTGCGGCTGGCCGTTCTGGCTCGGCGTCCTGGTCATGATGCTGGGGCAGGGAGCGCTCGGGGTCCTTGGCTACGAGGCGATCCACCGGCTCCAGATCGTCATGACCTTTGTGCTCGCGGCCGCCTTCGCCCTGATCGCCGTGCGCATGCCGGCCGGCGTCCACCTCGCCACGAGCGGCAGCGCGCACGGTGCCGACCGGGCGGGCGCCTTCGTGCTGACCAGCACCATCGCGCTCAGCCTGACCCTGTCCTGGGCCCCCTACGCCAGCGACTTCAGCCGCTATCTGCCGAGCACCACCTCCCGGTCCCGGATGTTCTGGTGCACGCTGCTCGGCCTCGTGGTGTCCTTCCTGGCCGTGCAGGTCCTCGGCCTGTGGGGCGCCTCGGCGCTGACCGACCAGACGGCCGCCGGGGTGGACAAGCTGCTGGGCGGGGGCGCACCGGGCGCGTTCGGGCTGCTGGCCGTGGGACTGGCCGCACTGTGCAGCAACGCCATGAACGACTACAGCGGTTCCCTGGCGCTGCAGACCGTGGGTGTGCGCGTGCCGCGTCCCGTGGCGGCCGCGCTCGCCGCGGCGCTCGGCTTCCCGCTGGTGCTGTGGATGCACGCGGCCGACACCACCGCACGGTTCCAGAACGTGCTGCTGTTCGTCGGGTACTGGATCCCGGGATTCGTGGCGATCGTGGTCGTCGACTGGCTGGTACGGCGCGGTTCGGTCACCGATCTCGTCGCCGAGTCGGCCCGGCCGCGGTCCATGTGGCCGCCGCTGCTGGCCTTCGCCGGTGCGTTCGCCGCGGCGGTGCCGTTCATGGACACCGGCCTGTACGTGGGCCCCGTCGCCGACGCGTTGCACGGCGCAGACATCTCGTACTACGTGGCGTTCCTGGTGGCTCTCGCCGTGTACGCCCCGCTACGCGTCCGTGAGGAGGGGCGCGCATGACGCCGCCGCGTGTTCTGACGATCGCCGGGTCCGACTCGGGGGGCGGCGCCGGCATCCAGGCCGACCTGAAGACCATGCTGGCGCTCGGCGCCCATGGGATGAGCGTGGTCACGGCGGTCACGGCGCAGAACTCCGTCGGTGTGCAGGGAGCCTGGGAGCTTCCCGTGGAAGCGGTGCGGGCCCAGTACCGCAGCGTCGTCGACGACATCGGCGTCCAGGCGGTCAAGACCGGCATGCTCGCCTCGCCCGCGCTGGTCACCACGGTGGCCGAACTGCTCGCGGACCAGGCGGCCCCGGTCGTGGTGGACCCGGTGAGCGTCTCCAAGCACGGCGACCGGCTGCTCGCCGACGACGCGCTGGACGCCGTACGGACCCGGCTGCTGCCGTGTGCGACGGTGACCACGCCGAACCTGGACGAGGTGGCCGAGCTGACCGGCGTCACGGTGAAGGACGAGCCGGGCATGCGTGAGGCGGCCCGGCGCCTGCTGTCGTACGGGACCCGGTGGGTGCTCGTGAAGGGCGGGCACCTGGAGGGTGAGGCGGTGGATCTGCTGACCGACGGCCACGAGGAGCACTGGCTGCGCGCCCCGCGCCACGACAACCGCCACACCCATGGCACGGGCTGCACGCTCGCCTCGGCGGTCGCGGTGGGGCTCGCCCAGGGCCTCGCGGTGCCGGAGGCGGTGCGGCAGGCCAAGGACTACGTCACGGAGGCGATCGCCCAGGGCTTCGCACTGGGCTCCGGCATCGGGCCGGTGGACCACGGATGGATGCTGCGCGGGAACACCTGAAGGGGCGGGTCTGACCGCGCTCCCGCGTCCCGTCCGGCACGCACCGATTCGAGGTATTACGGACCGGCCTGATGTGATGGAAGGGCTGCGCCGAGCCCCTTCCGGAAGGATCGATCCCTGAACACCGCGCTCGCCGAGGTCCTCTCCGTCGTCCTCCTCGCCGCCGTACTGGCCGGCGCGGTGGTGCGTCCCTTCGGGCTGCCGGAGGCGGTCGTCGCGGTTCCCGCGGCCGGGATCGCGATCGCGACCGGTGCCATCACCCCCGCCCACGCCCAGGCCGAGGCGGAGCGTCTCGGTCCGGTGGTCGGTTTCCTCGCGGCCGTCCTGGTGCTCGCGCACTTCTGCGACCTGGAGGGGCTCTTCCGCGCGTGCGGCGCGTGGATGGCGCGCTGGGCCGCGGGACGTCCCGGGCGGCTGCTGACCGCGGTGTTCGCCCTCGCCTCGGTGATCACCGCCGTGCTCAGCCTGGACGCCACGGTCGTACTGCTGACGCCCGTGGTGTTCGCGACGGCGGCCCGGATGGGGGCCCGACCCAGACCCCACCTCTACGCGTGCACGCATCTGTCGAACACGGCCTCACTGCTGCTGCCGGTCTCCAATCTCACCAATCTGCTCGCCTTCGGCGCGGCCGGGCTGAGCTTCACGCGCTTCGCCGCCCTGATGGCCCTGCCCTGGCTGGTGGCCGTCACCGCCGAGTACGTCGTCTTCCGGCGCTTCTTCCGCCGCGACCTGGACGCCGGAGCCACGGCCCAGGACCGGGGGGAGCCGCCGCGGCTGCCACTGTTCGCCCTGGTGACGGTGGCCTGCACGCTCGCCGGGTTCGTGATCGCTTCCGCCTTCGGCGTCGACCCCGCATGGTCGGCGCTGGCCGGGGCGCTGGTCCTGGCCGGGCGTGCGCTCGTCAGGCGCCGCGCCACCCCGCTCACGGTGGTGCGCGCGGCGGCGCCGTCCTTCCTTGCGTTCGTCCTGGCGCTGGGCGTCGTGGTGCGGGCGGTGGTCGACAACGGGCTCGCGGACGCCCTCGGGCGGGTCATCCCGGACGGGACCGGTCTGCCGGCGCTGCTGGGCGTGGCGGCTCTGGCGGCCCTGCTGGCCAACCTGATCAACAACCTGCCCGCGGTCCTGGTTCTGCTGCCGCTGGCCGTCCCGTCGGGCCCCGGCGCGGTGCTCGCCGTGCTGCTCGGCGTGAACATCGGGCCCAATCTCACCTATGCCGGCTCCCTGGCCACCCTGCTGTGGCGCCGCATCGTCCACCAGCACGAGCACACGGTCGACCTCAAGGAGTTCACCCGGCTCGGGGCGATCGCCGTACCCACCGCTCTGCTGGGCGCTGTGGCGGCGCTGTGGGTCTCCCTCCACGTCATCGGCGCCTGAGCCGCTCATGGCGCCTGGCGGACCGGGCCCCGCGAACGGCACGGAACGCGGCCGCGCGCTGAGCAACTCCCGCCCCGCCGTCCGTACCTGAGCGGGACAGCGGTACGAGACGCACCGAGCGACATCCGCTTCGCCCGGCGGACACCCGGGCGCAGTGGATCAGGACCCAAGGAGCACAGCATGCAGGCGACCGCGCAGATCGGCGTCACCGGGCTCGCGGTGATGGGCCGCAACCTGGCCCGGAACTTCGCGCGGCACGGGTACACCGTCGCCGTGCACAACCGCACCCCGGCCAGAACCAAGGCACTGGTCGAGGAGTTCGGGCACGAGGGCGCGTTCGTGGCCGCCGGGACGGCCGAGGAGTTCGTGGCGGCGCTGGAGCGGCCCCGCCGTCTGATGATCATGGTGCAGGCGGGCGCCGCGACGGACGCCGTGATCGAGGAGTTCGCCCCGCTCCTGGAGCCCGGCGACATGATCATCGACGGCGGCAACGCGCACTTCGCCGACACCCGCCGCCGTGAGCGGTCGCTGCGCGAGCGCGGTATCCACTTCGTCGGCGCGGGCGTCTCCGGCGGCGAGGAGGGCGCGCTGCACGGCCCCAGCATCATGCCCGGCGGTTCGGCCGAGTCGTACGCCTCACTCGGCCCGATGTTCGAGAAGATCAGCGCGAAGGTCGACGGCGAGCCCTGCACCACGCACATCGGCACCGACGGCGCCGGGCACTTCGTGAAGATGGTCCACAACGGCATCGAGTACGCCGACATGCAGCTGATCGGTGAGGCGTACGACCTGCTGCGCCAGGTGGCCGGGTTCTCCCCCGCGGCGATCGCCGAGATCTTCCGCGAGTGGAACAAGGGGCGCCTCGACTCGTATCTGATCGAGATCACGGCCGAGGTGCTGTCGCATGTGGACGCCGCGACCGGTGAGCCGTTCGTGGACGTCGTGGCCGACGCCGCGGGGCAGAAGGGCACCGGGCGCTGGACCGTGCAGACCGCACTGGAGCTCGGCTCCCCGGTGACCGCCATCGCCCAGGCCACGTTCGCCCGTGCCGCCTCGGGCCAGTCCGCGCTGCGCGCCGCCTACCGCGGCCTTCCCGGCGGCTCCGGCACGGACCTGACCCCGTACGAGGCGGAGCGGTTCACCGTGCAGGTGGAGCAGGCCCTGTACGCGTCGAAGGTGATCGCCTACGACCAGGGCTGGAAGATGATTCTGGACGCCGCCGACGAGTTCGCCTGGAAGATCGATCTCGGGGCGGTCGCGAAGATCTGGCGTGGCGGGTGCATCATCCGGGCGGCCTTCCTCGACCGGATCCGGGCCGCCTACGCCACGGATCCGGGCCTGGTCAGCCTGCTGTCCGACGCGGGCTTCGCGGGGGAGATCACGGACGCCCAGGTGCCGTGGCGCGAGGTGATCGCCATCGCGGCCCGCCGGGGCGTGCCGGTGCCCGCGTTCTCCGCCGCGCTGTCGTACTACGACTCCCTGCGCGCCGATCGTCTGCCGGCCGCGCTCACCCAGGGTCAGCGCGACTACTTCGGCGCGCACACCTATCGCCGCGTCGACCGGGACGGCAGCTTCCACACGCTCTGGGGCACGGCCGACCTCGTCGAGACCGAGGCCTGAGTGCCCGCGCCGGGCTCCTGCTGTGGGAGCCCGGCGTGGCGGCGCTGCCGCCGGTACGGCGGTCGGTGGGTGCGCGGACCCGCTCGATGGGGGAGGTGGCGTTCGTCCGGCGTTGGTGGCGAGAAACACTTACCCCCATGACTGACTCGCCACAGCTCCCCGCATGGCGGCGGCCGACCGACGGTGAGCACCGCGGGCAGGTCGCCGCGGTCATCGTGCTCATCATCGCCGCGCAGCTCGCGGAGCCCAGCCGGTTCACGCTCCGACCTCACTGGCTGCTGCCCGCCGTGGAGGGCGCCTTCCTCGCGGTCCTGCTGTTCAGCAACCCGGGCAGGATCAACCGGGAGTCCGTCGCGCTCCGTGCCGCGTCCCTGTTCCTCGCGGCGGTCGCCAGCCTGGCCAACGCCTGGTCGCTGGCCCTGCTCGTCGCCTCTCTGCTCGGGGGACACGAACGGAGCGCCGCAGGCCCGCTGCTCCTCGTCGCGGCCGGCATCTGGGGCACCAACGTCGTGGTCTTCGCCCTGTGGTACTGGGAGTTCGACCGCGGCGGACCCGTGGCGCGGGCCCACGCCCACCACGTCCATCCCGACTTCCTCTTCCCCCAGATGCAGGCGCAGGAGCTGGTCAGCGGGGACTGGGAACCGGCCTTCTTCGACTACCTGTACGTCTCCTACACCAACGCGACCGCCTTCAGTCCCACCGACACGATGCCTCTGTCGCGGTGGGCCAAGCTGCTGATGCTCATGCAGTCGGCCGTCTCCATCATGACGGTGGTACTGGTCGTGGCACGTGCGGTGAACATCATGGGCTGACCCCGGGCACGTCGAAGGCTGCTGCCGCCGGCCACGTTCACAGGCTCGGCCGGCGGACAGCGACTGCTCGGACGGATGGGTTATCGGTACGGGTCCTTGTTTCGGGGCGGGCGTCTTCCGGGTGGTGATGTCGTCGAGACCCGCGCGCGGGTGGCGCGGGACCACGCCACCCGTGCGCGGATTCAGTGCAGTTCGGCCCGTGCCGGGCTGTCGTCGAGGAAGCCGCCCGACTGGTGCTGCCACAGCTTCGCGTAGGCACCCTCCGACGCGAGCAGCTCCTGGTGCGTGCCCTGCTCGACGATCCGCCCGCGGTCGAGGACGACGAGCTGGTCCATGGTGGCGACCGTGCTCAGCCGGTGCGCCACCACGAGCGCCGTCCGCCCCTGCATGAGCCGCCACAGCGCCTCCTGGACCAGGATCTCGCTCTCGGAGTCCAGGGCGCTGGTCGCCTCGTCGAGCAGCAGGATCGGCGCGTCACGGAGGATGGCTCTGGCAAGAGCGACCCGCTGCCGCTGTCCACCGGACAACTTGACACCGCGCTCGCCCACCATGGTGTCGAAGCCGTGCGGCAACGCGTCGGCGAACTCCGCGACGTGCGCCGCCTCGGCCGCACGGCGGATCTCGGCGTCGGTGGCCTCCGGCCGGGCGAACGCGATGTTGTCCCGCAGCGTGCGGTGGAACATCGCCGGATCCTGCGGCACATAGGCGATCAGGCTGCGCAGGTCGGCCTGACGCAGCCTGCTGATGTCCTGACCCCCGATCAGGATCCGGCCGGCGTCGATGTCCGTCATCCGCAGCAGCAGCCGCGTGAGGGTGGTCTTGCCCCCGCCGGACCGGCCGACGAGACCGATCTTCGTCCCGCTCGGCACAGCCAGCTCAAGCCCCTCGAAGAGCGGCTTCCCGGCCGTATGGGCGAAGGTGACCTGCTCGAAGCGGACGTCGGCGTCCCCGGGCAGCAGCGGCTCCGGCGACGCCGGGTCCAGCACGGTCGGCGGCTTCAGCAGCAGTTCGGTGAACTGCGCCGCCTCCGTCATCGAGCTCTCCAGACGGCGGTAGATCTGGTTGAACTCGAACATGATGCGCGTCGCGTTGCTGTAGTACGTGAAGGCCACCACGACCGCCTCCACACCGTGCCCGCCGCCGAGCGCGACCGCGAGCAGCAGGCCCAGCGCGTTGGTCAGCACGGACATCGGCGCGACCAGGGTGTCGATGCGCAGGTTGCCGTAGTCCCACGACCTCAGCGTGAGCCGACGCGAAGCCGCGACGCGGGACCGGTGCTCGGCCGCCTCGCGGTCCTCGGCGGCGAACGCCCGGACCGTGTCCATGTTCATCAGGACGTCGGCCACGTGCCCCGACACCCGGGCGATCGCCTCCTCACGCTGGTCGACGAGCTTCTGGCGGCGGCGGATGAGGGGCACCACGCACAGTGCCGTCAGTGCGATCATCGCCAAGAGCCCCACGACGAGCAGCGGTTCGTAGCGCCACAGCACCACCGAGCCGAACAGCAGCGGCACGAAGCTGCCCGCCACCTGGAAGGTCAGCGTGTCGACGAACTCCTCGAAGCGGGAGGCGAAGCTGAGGACCCGTTTGGTCAGCGATCCCGCGAAGTTGTCGTGGAAGAACGCGGCGTCCTTGGCGAACAGCTCGTCCAGGCCGATCACATACAGGTGCTCGATGCCGCGGGCGTCGAGGCGGTTCAGGCAGTGCAGGCCGATACGCCACAGGACCTCCGCGAGCAGCAGGGCGCAGGCGAAGCCGAGGACGTAGGGCAGCGTCGAGCCGATGGTGGTACCCGCGCCGTCGGCGATGCGGCCGACGAGCTTCGCGACGACCAGCGGCGCGATGTAGTTGATACCGATGTTGCCCAGCGCCGGCAGCAGCATCGCGGGCACCGTGAGGCGCCGTAAGCGGGCTAACTCCCGTGCGTAGTAACGGAGTGCGAGGAGCACCGAGCCCCTGCGCGGCGGAACCTCGCGCGATTCAGGCGTACCCATCTCAACCCTGTGGTGTCGTGTGGCAGTCGCCACGTGCTTCTGCGGGAAGATGCCGTTGCGTCCATGGCGTGTGGAGCTTCGGTTCGAGGGAGCGCCCGCGTTCGGGCCGTCCTCCGACAGACGGGGCACGCCGACGGCGTCCCGCGCAGCTCGCGGTGACGCCGACGTGCCAGTACGGGCAGGTCAGAGGTCGAATTGTCCCGCGACGGCCCCCATGGAGTCCAAGCGTTTTTCTCAGCCACGACACGTCGCACACAGGTACGACCCTGGCCGCACGGGTGGTCCCGCCGCGCCGTCTCTCAGCCTCCGACGAGGGCGACGAGCTTGATGAAGACCAGGCCGGGATCGACGGTGAGATCCACGACGTCGTCGAGGTCCTCGACCTGGCGGTCCCCGGCCAGCACGAAGAAGCCGTTGGACAGGAAGGCGCGCTCGGCGATCTCTGCCTGGTGCTCCCAGTCGATGCGGCGAGGCTCGCGGAGCCGGTAGCCGTTCAGCTCCGTCTCGGCGTCGTCGGGACGGACGAGACCGTGGAAGCGGTCACTCGGGCGGGCGTTGTACCGGGCGACCTCCTCGCGGACCCGGAGCCTGATCAGCTCCCGTACGGTCATCCGTTCCGGGAGCCCGGCGACCTCGAACTCGGCGACCGGCTTGCCCGTTGCGGTCTCGTCCCGGAATGTCACGCTGGCCATCAGGCACCTCGCTTGATCTGGTGGAGGATGGTCTCGTCGGTGATCTTCGTGTCGGCTGCGAGAAGGAACGCCTTGCTCAGGATCAGCGAGAGCCGCTCGTCCTCGAACGGCAGGAACACCTTTCCGTCACCGGCCGAACGGCGCGACGGGACGATACACAGGTAGGCGTCGTCCGGCTCCATCAAGATGTTGGACGACCCCAGATGGATCCGGTAGCTGCCCAGGTCACCCCGGACCTGCAGATACCGGCCGTCCAGCGAGCACCGGTCCGCGATCCTCAGACGCGGCAGAATCCGCTCCAGGGCGTCACGCCGCGCCTCCGCACTGGCCGTCAACTCACCGAACGTCGCCGTCCGCCAGTACGCGGCATAACGATCCTCACCCCGATCGCTCCAGTCCGGATCCGCCGCGATCGAAGTGACCCCGACAAAGAGATCCACATCCCGCATCGCCTCACTGAACACCAACGGCGGTACCACGACGAGGGGGACCTCTCGCCATGCGCCCTCCACCCGGCGGGCGAAGCGCACCTGATCGGTGGCGGCCAACTCGTGGTCGCCAGCCCAGTCCGCCAGGGCGTGGAAGAAGCGGGCCTGCCACTCCCCCGCCGCCAGGGTCCGCACGGCCTGGTCCTCGTCTCCGCCGTCCCAGGGGCCGAGCAGGCTGCTCGCCCACCCCCGGGCCCGGAACAGCGCGAACATCCGGCGGTAGTGGACGACATGGGCCGCGAACCGGTTGGAGTAGACGCCGGTCTCCTCCTCCGCCGGTGTGAGCAGGTAGATCTCCCTGAACGCCTGCTTGAACGGCTGCCGGATCCGCCGTTCGGTGAGCAGGTCCCGCCAGGCCCTTACGGTGCCGGCGTCGGAGCGAATGGGATGCCAGAGCCGTACGCAGGCGTCGTCGGGTGCGTCGGGAAGTTCCTCGGCCGCGGGCAGCACGGCCTTCCACGCGCCGGGCGTGACCTCGATCTCCCAGATCAGCCGCCGCACGACGGCCCGGCCGAGCGGATGGCCGGCCAGCTCGGCGCGCCACCATCCGTACGCGTGGACGGCGTCGACGGTGAAGCCGCCCTCCAACGCCCGGGCGAGGGTGCCGAGCTGCATGTCCACCCGTTTCACCAGCGCGCGCAGCTCCTTGACCAGGTCGCCGTGGTCGCGGCGCACGGGCGCGGGCACGCTGCGCAAGGGGCGGCCGTCCTTCTCCCAGGTGAGACCTGCCGACTCGGTGACCGTGACGACGGCCGCGTAGTCACCCGCCTGCCTGCGCAGGACGCCGTCGTCGGCGAATCCGAGCCTCGGTAGACGCAGTGCCACATCGGTCCGCTCGGCCAGGGCCGCGTCGACCTTCTTGAGCATCTTGTCGAGTTGCTTGGGCACTCCCGCGTGGCGGACGGTCGTCCGCACCGTTCGTATCGTGGTCACGAGCTCGGGAGTCGGGAAGTCCTGCCCGGCGCGGACCATCTCGTACAGCAGCGCCTGTGACGGCAGGGTATTGGCGGTCGTCGGGGCGACGGCGATGCCGAGCAGCAGCCGGTCGATCAACTTCGGCAGCCACGGCTCGTCACGCAACAGCGCCACCCGCGCCGCGTGCCCGAGCGCGACGATCTCGCGGGCCGTGAACGCCCGGTCCGCCTGGTACGGGATCGTGCCTGCCTGGATGGCGTCGGCCCGGTCGGCCGCCGTTTCCAGGGCGCGACGGGCGAACTCGGTGTAGCCAGGGCTGTCCGCCAGTCTCCGCCACGCGTCCGGGAGGAGCGGTGGAGAGCCGAACGAGTAGTCCCGGGCGGTCTCGGACAGCAGCGCCCGTTCGATGGGGGCCAGGCTGTTGATGACGTCGATTTCTTCCACAGCGATGGGTCCTTCGTTCCGGCCGAGGCGCTCCACGGCCGCGCGCAGCGTCCTGCTGCCCACCAGCCCCGCCACGACGAGAAGTGCGTAGGGCTGGCGCACGTCGTCCTGCTCAAGGAGGAACTCGGCCAGCGTGTACGAGTGTTCGGAGAGATCGGGCCACGGGCCCGTGCAGCGCGCCAGCGCGCCCACCCCCAGCGTGAGGTCCGCCCAGTTGCGAGCCTCCGTGCCCGCGACGAGCGCCTCGAACATCCGGCGGCATGCGTCGGGTGTGTAGCGCGGCTGCCGTCCCCTGCCTGCGTCCTCGACCGCGAAGCGGACCGACGTCATCTCGGGCGTTGCCGAACGTCCCACACCGTATGCCGCCGGGAGAAGCCCGCCGAGTTCCTCGTCGGAGATCTGCGACAGATCCGGGCGCCAGGTCTCGAGCCGGAAGGCGGGGTCGGTCAGCGCGCACAGCAGTCGGGCGGCGAGGTCCATCAGGCACCTCGCTTGATCTGGTGGAGGATGGTCTCGTCGGTGATCTTCGTGTCGGCTGCGAGAAGGAACGCCTTGCTCAGGATCAGCGAGAGCCGCTCGTCCTCGAACGGCAGGAACACCTTTCCGTCACCGGCCGAACGGCGCGACGGGACGATACACAGGTAGGCGTCGTCCGGCTCCATCAAGATGTTGGACGACCCCAGATGGATCCGGTAGCTGCCCAGGTCACCCCGGACCTGCAGATACCGGCCGTCCAGCGAGCACCGGTCCGCGATCCTCAGACGCGGCAGAATCCGCTCCAGGGCGTCACGCCGCGCCTCCGCACTGGCCGTCAACTCACCGAACGTCGCCGTCCGCCAGTACGCGGCATAACGATCCTCACCCCGATCGCTCCAGTCCGGATCCGCCGCGATCGAAGTGACCCCGACAAAGAGATCCACATCCCGCATCGCCTCACTGAACACCAACGGCGGTACCTCGACGAGCGGTATCTCCTGCCAGCGTCGGTCGTCCCGCCGCTCGAAGCGGACCTGGTCCGTCGCGGCGTGGTCGGGCGCATAGTCGCCGTAGTCCTCCGTTGCGGGCTCGTGGTAGAAGCACGCGCGCCACTCGCCGTCGCCGAACTCGGCCCGTGCCTGTCCCTCGTAGCCTCCGTCGTACCGGCCGAGGAAGTTGGCCTGCCATCCGCGTTCCTTGAACAGCGCGTAGAGCCGCCGGTAGTGGACGACATGGGCCGCGAACCGGTTGGAGTAGACGCCGGTCTCCTCCTCCGCCGGTGTGAGCAGGTAGATCTCCCTGAACGCCTGCTTGAACGGCTGCCGCAGCCGCTCGGCGACGATCCGCGCCCGCCACTCCCTGATCTCGTCCGCCGACGCCCGGATCGGATGCCACAGCCGGACGCGCTCGGGCTCGCCGGGCGGTTCGCTCATCGGCGCCACCGCGTGCCACAGACCGTCCGCGCCCTGGAACTCCCAGATCAGGCCACGGACGAGGACGCCGGTGAGCGGATGGTCGCGGTAATACCGGCGCCATTCGTCGTAGGGCCAGCTGCGCCCGGCCGACATCAGCGCCTCGATACGGGCCCGCTCGCCCGACAAGGTGCCGCGCACCTCCTTGGCCAGCGCTTTCAGCTCCTTGAGCTCGCCCGCGAAGCCGTCCTTCACCGCCGCCGGGGCAGTACGGGACGTCCGTCCGTCGGGGCCGGTGAAGGTGAGCCGCACCGTCGCCGCGTCCTCGATCGCCACCCGCGCCCGGTATCCGCCCAGGTCGCGTTCGAGCGAGGCGTCCGGTGTCAGGCCATGGGCGGGCACGCTGCGCTCGATGAGCTGCCCCGCCGTGATGCCCTGTTTCCCTGCGGCCGTCACCAGCGCGGTGTCCAGCTGCTTGCGCAGTCCCCGGTGTTTGACCTGGGACTGCAGACGCCACAGGGCCTCCAGGGCGGCTGGATCACCGATCTCGGCCAGCGCGTTGATCGCCGCACCCGCGAGCTTGAGGTCCTCCATCACGCCGGTCCCGGGGCCGCCGGTGCGCAGGGCGAGCGCGGCGAGGTGCGGCACCGCGGCCGGACCCTCGGCCAGCGCGGCCGCCCAGACGGCGCCGCGCGCCAGGTCACCGTCGTTCTGGTGAACCACGTAGTGGTGGTGGTACGCGTCGCTCTGGATCCAGCTGATGCCCGAACCGTGTCTTCTGCTGCAGTGCGGATCGCCCTCGGCCAGTTCCCGCAGGACGGAGGCCATGAGCTCGCGCGCGGTCGCCGCGTCGGCGAGCTCGATGCAGGTCCGGCGCCACCGCTGGGCCGGACGCGGCCCCGACAGGCTCGTCAGGTGCCGGACGAAGTGGGCCAGTTCCGGCGTCGGCGATGTGTTCGCTCGGTCGCGCAGGGCGGCGGCCCAGGGGGCGTAGGCGGGGATCAGGCCCTCGGGGATGTGCGCCTCGTCCACACCGGCGAGCAGGGCACGGAGGCGCTTGGCGAGCGATGCGCGCCGGCGTGCCTCGACCTCGGTGTCCATCAGCTCCGCGTGGACGTATCGCAGCTGCGGCGCGACCGCGCGGAGGCCGTCGGCACCGAGCCGCTCGGCGGCGCCCAGCACCACCGCCAGTGAATCGGCGAACCAATAGCCCATGTCGTACTCGGTGACGCGCAGCAGCATCACCGCGACCTCGTCGGGCGTCCAGCCGTGCACGCGCGAGATCAGGGGCTTCATCTCGGCGTCGTACTGCCACAAGCCGGTGTCGTCGAAGCAGGCGGCCAGCAGGAGGCTCAGGACCGCGGCCCTGCCCTCCTCGTCCGCGCAGGCCGTCAGCCGCCCGCCGATCTCGGCCCGGGTCGCCGCGCGCATCGCCTCGTATCGCTCGTACTCCTCGGGCCCCCGCCACATGGTGGCGCCCGACCGGGTCTCCGTCCGCTGACGTTCCAGGAGGTCGACGAGCCAGCGGGCGCGGTCGAGCGCGGCGGTCCTGACGTCGTCGAGCGCGTCGTTCCTACGGGATGCGGCCACCAAGGCGTCGTAGAGCATGGCGGGATGATGGCAGTGGGGACTGACAATGCGATCAATCCGAAAGCCCCCAGGGCCGGCTCGCGGACACGAGAAAGGCCGCTTTCCCATTCCTGAGAAAACGGCCTCCGACCTGCGTGAAGCTGGTCGGGACGACAGGATTTGAACCTGCGACCCCTTGACCCCCAGTCAAGTGCGCTACCAAGCTGCGCCACGTCCCGTTGCCCGCCTGACCTGGGGTTTCCCCCGGCCGAACGTGCACAGAAACAATACCGCACTCGGGACGGTGGTCGCGCACCCGTTAACGTGCCGTTCGCCCGTCTCGTCAGTCGCCGGTCACGAGTCCCAGCTCAGGGTGGTGGTCCAGGAGGCGGGTCGGGGCCGCCTGGCGCCAGGAGTCGGCAAGGATGTCGTGCAGTTCGCCCTCGTCCTCCAGAGCGGTGAGGCGGACCCGGATCCAGGCGAACTGCGCCTCGTGGGCGGCGACCCAGAACTTGCCCGGTTCGGCGAGGACCAGCTCGTCCCGCTCCTCCTTGGGGCAGCGCACCGCCATGGACGTCTCGTCCTCGGGCAGCGTGGCGAACATCTTGCCCGCCACCCGGAACGTGGGCATGCTCCAGGCGGTCTTCTCCGTGGTGTCCGGCAGGGACAGGGCGATACGGCGTACGTCTTCGGCGTCCGGCATGTCCGCACCGTAGCCAATGCCACTGACAGCCGCCGCCCGCTCAGCGAGTGAGAACTCCCACGCGCTTGTAGTAGATGGTCGTGGGGTGCAGATCGCCGGCCGGTGTCGCCGCGTAGTCCGGTATCGCGCCGACCCGCGTCCAGCCCGCGGAGCGGTAGAGCGTCTCGGCCGGGCTGCCGGTCTCCGTGTCCAGGTGGAGCAGGGTGATGCCGGCCTCGGCGGCCGCCCGTTCGGCGGTGGCCAGCAGTTCTCGCCCAAGACCCCGGCCGCGCGCGGCCCGGTGCACCATGAGTTTGACCAGCTCGGCCCGGTGACGGCTGTTCGCCTTGTCCGGGAAGGCGAGGCTCACCGTGCCCGTCACCCCCTCCCCGGCCCGCGCCACCCACACCGCGCAGGCGCCCGCGTCGACCACGGCGGCCCGCGCCCTCCACCAGGCGAGAGCCTCCGCCCGGTCGAGCGGCGCGAGGAATCCGATCGAGGCTCCGCCGTTCACGGTGTCGGTCAGCAGCTCCGCCAGCGTCTCTGCCCGGGCGAGCACGTCGGTCGCGCCCAGTCTGACGATCACGGTCACGGCAGCACCACCACCAGCGCGTACCGCGCGGCGTCGGGCCCGGGGCACCGGAAGCGCGTCGGTCCCCAGACGCGAAGCCGCAGGCAGTCACCGGTGGCGAGCCGGTGTCGCACATCCTGTGCGGTCACCTCCAGTGCGCCCTCGAGGATCCAGATGTGCTGTTCGAGTCCGGGCACGGGCGGGCGGTCGTAGGCGATGTCAGCGCCTGGCGCGAGCCGTCCCTCGACCAGTTCGCCGCGCAGTCCGGAGTGCGGAGGGGACACGGACCGGCGTACGAAGCCGGAGTCCGCGTCCTCCCACACGGTCTGGTCGGCGGTACGCACCACCTGCGCCGGCTCTGCCTCGACCTCGCTGAGGAGCTGGGACATCGTGCGGCCGTAGACGCCGCAAAGCCGGTTCAGCATCGAGGCTGTGGGGCTGATCTCGGCCCGTTCCGCCCGGGAGAGGGTGGAGCGGCTCACCCCGCTGCGGTCGGCCAGGTCGCCCAGGGACCAGCCGCGTTCGGCCCGCAGTTCGGCGAGGCGCGCGGCGAGCCGGGCGTCGACGGCATCCGCCATCTCACTTCTCATGCCCGAGACAGTATCCCATATCTGGGACGTCGTGTCCCGGATGTGAGAGAGATTTCCCGGAAACGAAAAAGGGCGGCCGTCAGTCGCCGGTCGCGGCCTCCGCGAGCGCGTCCAGCACCGGCCGGATCAAAGGGTGCTCCTCCGCGCCCCGGCGCACGGCGGCGAAGACCCGGCGGGTGGGCGCGACCCCGTCGACCGGGCGGACGACCACGCCGGTCAGGTCCATGCCCCGCAGGGCGGAGCGGGGCACCAGGGCGACGCCCGCGGCGGCGGAGGCAAGGGCGACCACCGCGCGGAAGTCGTCCGAGGAGTGTTCGAGGCGGGGCTGGAATCCGGCGTGCTCACAGGCGAGGACGACCACCTCGTGGCAGGGGTTGCCGGGGTAGGGGCCGATCCAGGAGTCCTTGGCCAGCTCGGCGAGCGGGACCTCGCTCGCGTCGGCGAGACGGTGGCCGACCGGCACCACGGCATCGAAGGGCTCGGCGTACAGCGGGATGTGCGTGAGCCTCGGGTCGTCCGCGTCCGGGGCGCCCCGGTACTCGACGGCGACCGCGACATCGACCTGCCGGTCCAGGACCATCGGCAGGCTCGCATCGCCCTCGGCGTCCTGGACACGCACCCGGATGCCGGGCGCCGTGCGGGCGAGGCGGGCCAGCGCGGGGGCGACGACCAGGCCGATGCCGGTGGCGAAGGAGGCGAGTGTGACCGTCCCCGCCGAACCGGCGCCGTAGGCCGCCAGCTCGGCCTCGGCGCGCTCGAGCTGGGCGAGGACCGCGTTCGTGTGGCTGAGCAGGATCTCACCCGCCGGGGTGAGCCGGACGCCCCTGGCGCCGCGCTCGACCAGCCGGTGACCGGTCTCCTGCTCCAGCGCGGCGAGCTGCTGGGACACCGCGGACGGGGTGAGGTAGAGCGCGGCGGCGGCGGCCGTCACCGTGCGGTGGTCGGCCACCGCACGGAGGATGTGCAGCCGCCGCGCTTCGATCATGCGGACGATTATCGCAAGAACCTCGGGGCTTTCAGCCCTCCAGCTCCGCACGCGCGGCCACGAACGCGTCGACCGCGCGGTTGACGTCGTCCGTCGAGTGCGCGGCGGACAGCTGCACCCGGATACGCGCCTTGCCCTGCGGCACCACCGGGTAGGAGAAGCCGATGACGTACACGCCGCGCTCGAGGAGCAGCTCGGCCATGCGTCCGGCCTTCGCCGCGTCGCCGATCATGACCGGGGCGATGGCGTGCTCGCCGGGCAGGATGTCGAAGCCCTCCTCGGTCATACGGCGCCGGAAGAGCGCGGTGTTCTCGGCCAGCGTCTCGCGCAGGTCGCCCGCCGACTCCAGGAGGTCGAGCACCTTGAGCGAGGCCGCCGCGATCACCGGGGCGAGCGTGTTCGAGAAGAGGTACGGCCGGGAGCGCTGGCGCAGCAGGGCGACGATCTCCGCCCGGGCGGCGACGTAACCGCCGGAGGCGCCGCCGAGCGCCTTGCCCAGGGTGCCCGTGATGATGTCGACGCGGTCCATGACGCCGTGCAGCTCGGGGGTGCCGCGGCCGCCGGGGCCGACGAAGCCGACGGCGTGCGAGTCGTCGACCATCACCATGGCGTCGTAGCGGTCGGCGAGGTCGCAGATCTCGCGCAGCGGGGCCACGTAACCGTCCATCGAGAAGACGCCGTCGGTGACGATCAGCTTGCGGCGCGCACCGCCTTGGGACGCCTCCTTCAGCTGCCGCTCGAGGTCCGCCATGTCGCGGTTGGCGTAGCGGAAGCGGCGGGCCTTGGACAGGCGGATGCCGTCGATGATCGAGGCGTGGTTGAGGGCGTCGGAGATGACCGCGTCCTCGGCCTCAAGGAGGGTCTCGAAGACGCCGCCGTTGGCGTCGAAGCAGGAGGAGTACAGGATCGTGTCCTCCTGGCCGAGGAACGCCGACAGCCGCGCCTCCAGCTCCTTGTGGACCTCCTGCGTGCCGCAGATGAAGCGCACGGACGCCATGCCGTAGCCCCAGCGGTCCAGCGCCTCGTGGGCGGCGGCGATCACGTCGGGGTGGTCGGCGAGGCCGAGGTAGTTGTTGGCGCAGAAGTTGAGCACCTCGCCGGGGCGGCCGCCCGCGGTGACCTGCACGGTCGCGGACTGCGGGGTGCCGATCACACGCTCGGGCTTGTGCAGCCCGGCGGCACGGATCTCCTCGAGGGTGGCGCGCAGGTCGTCGCGCACGGAGTCGAACATCAGAAAGCTCCTAAAGTGCTTACGCCGGAAGAGAGTTACGCAGCCCAGTCCAGGATGACCTTGCCGCCCTTGCCGCTCGCCGCGTCGGCGAACGCGGCCTCGTGGTCGCGGTAGTCGTACCGGCCGGTGATCACCGGGGCGAGGTCGAGTCCGCCCTCAAGCAGCACCGACATCGCGTACCAGGTCTCGAACATCTCACGGCCGTAGATCCCCTTGATGGTGATCATGGAGGTGACGATCCGGGCCCAGTCCACGGGGAACTCCTCGGACGGCAGTCCGAGCATGGCGATCCGCCCGCCGTGCGTCATGTTGGCGATCATCTCGCGCAGCGCCTCCCGGCGGCCCGACATCTCCAGGCCGATGTCGAAGCCCTCGCGCAGGCCGAGTTCGCGCTGCCCGTCGGCGATGGTGGCGTCCGAGACGTTCAGGGCGAGGCTCGCGCCGATCTTGCGCGCCAGCTCCAGACGCTCCTCACTGACATCGGTGATGACGACGTTGCGGGCGCCGGCGTGGCGGGCCACGGCGGCGGCCATCAGTCCGATCGGGCCGGCGCCGGTGATCAGGACGTCCTCACCGACCAGCGGGAAGGAGAGCGCCGTGTGGACGGCGTTGCCGAACGGGTCGAAGATCGCGGCGACATCCAGGTCGACGGGGATCCGGTGCACCCACACGTTGGAGGCGGGCAGCACGACGTACTCGGCGAACGCGCCGTCGCGCCCGACGCCCAGTCCGACCGTCGCCCGGCACAGATGGCGGCGCCCGGCCAGACAGTTGCGGCACTTGCCGCACACCAGGTGGCCTTCGCCGCTGACCCGGTCGCCGGCCTTGATGTCGGTGACGTCGCGGCCGGTGTCGACCACCTCGCCGACGAACTCGTGCCCGACCACCAGGGGCGTGCGGATGGCCTGCTGCGCCCAGCCGTCCCAGGACCGGATGTGCAGGTCGGTGCCGCAGATCCCGGTCCTGAGGACCTTGATCAGTACATCGCCGTGGCCGACCTGCGGCTCGGGGACGTCCATGAGCCAGAGCCCCGGTTCCGCCTTGTCCTTGACCAGCGCCTTCACGCAACGGCTCCTGTGGGTGAATTCCCGGAGGCGGGCATGCCGAAGGAGCCCGTACCGGGGAGAGAAGTGAGATCGGCTAGAAATCTGCCCTACCGCGGCGCCCGGGTCCATCGAGGATTTCTAAACCTGGGCCGCAGCTTTCCTTCACGCCCGTGCCCTGCGGCCCTGGTGAGCACGGTACCGACGCCTCGACGCCTGGGCCTCGCAGTGGTCGGCGACCGGCCGGGGCACCGGGGACGGCCTGCGGCGGGCTATTCCGCCAGGTGGGTGGCACGTGGCGACACGGTGGCAGGGGGCACCGTAACGCGGGCCGGTCCTGGTGCGCCCGTCCGCCGGAGGTTCAGCGAGCACAGACCACACTGTACGGCCGACGCGGCCTCATACCCGGTACTCGCGCTGCGCGATCCGCTCCGCCAGCTCCGCCGCCAACGCCTTGATGGTCTCCAGACCGGCCCGGCCCCAGGGGCGTGGTGCGAGGTCGACGGCGCAGACCGTGCCGAGGGCGATGCCCGTACTGTCGACGAGCGGAGCGCCGAGGTAGGAGCGGACGCCGAGTTCGTCGACGGCCGGGTTGCCTGCGAAGCGCGGATAGTCCTGGACGTCCTCCAGGACCAGTGCCTTGCGGCGCACGACGACGTGCGGGCAGAAACCGTACTCGCGGCCCAGGTGCCGGACCGGTTCCCTGGATCCGTCCTCCCGGTCGAGGACGGCGGTGAGCGGACGGTCCCCTGGCTGGTGGAGTCCGGCGAAGAACTGCCGGTGTTCGCCGACGAAGTTCACCATCGCGTAGGGCACCGCGGCCACAGCGGCCAGCCGGTCCGCGAACGCGTCGAACTCCGGCTCCGGGCGCTCGCCGAGGCCGAGCCCACGCAACCTGCCGGCACGCGCGGGGGCGTCCTTGTCCTCGGGGGTCAGCAGCAGCCGTCTTGGAGTCATGCGCGGACTCCACGGTCTGAGGCCGCCGGGGCGAGGGCGAGGAGGTGACGGACGAGCGTGAGCAGGGTCTGCACCCCCGAACTGGAGATCCGGGCGTCGCAGCGCACGACGGGGATCTCGGACGCGAGGTCGAGGGCGGAGCGCACCTCGTCCGCGTCGTAGCGGTGGGCACCGTCGAACTCGTTGACGGCCACCACGAACCCGAGGCCGCGCTGCTCGAAGAAGTCGACGGCCGCGAAGCAGTCCTCCAGACGGCGTGTGTCCGCGAGGATCACCGCGCCGAGCGCGCCCTCGGACAGCTCGTCCCACATGAACCAGAAGCGTTGCTGTCCGGGGGTCCCGAACAGGTACAGCACATGCTGCGGGTCGAGCGTGATACGGCCGAAGTCCATCGCAACGGTGGTCTCGACCTTGTTCTCGACGCCGTCGAGGCTGTCGATGGCGGCGCTGACCGTGGTGAGCAGCTCCTCCGTGCTCAGCGGCGCGATCTCGCTGACCGCGCCCACGAAGGTCGTCTTGCCTACTCCGAACCCTCCCGCCACCAGGATCTTCAGCGCGGTGGGGAAGGGATCAGAGCTGCCGTCGTAATCCATCGAGCACTGCCTCCAGAAGGGACCGGTCCGTGGGGTTGTGGTGGAAGGCGGGGGGTTTCGTGGTCAGCGCCCCGCAGCCGACGAGGTCCGACACCAGGACCTTGGTGACCACCGCCGGCAACTTCAGGTGGGCGGCGACCTCGGCGATCGAGACCGGCGCCCGGCACACGTCGAGGGCCTGGGCGTGCTCGGGGCCGAGGTAGCCGCGGGGGACGGTGCCGGTGACCATGACCTGGGACAGGAGATCGAGGGCGGTGGCCGGCCGGGTGCGGCCGTTGCTGACGGTGTAGGGGCGCACCAGCCGCCCGGCCGCGTCGTCGAGCCAGGGGCCGTCGCCGACCGCGGTCACGCTCATGGCCTGGACGCCGTGGGCCGGCGGGGCGCTGTCATCAGATAGGGCCGCACGCTCTTGACGAGCATCGCCATCTCGTAGCCGAGGACCGCCGCGTCCGCTTCACGGCCGGCGAGTACGGCGAGGCAGGTGCCGGAGCCCGCCGTGGTGACGAACAGCAGGGTGGAGTCGAGCTCGACGACCACCTGCCGGACGTCACCGCCGTCCCCGAAGCGGACACCGGCGCTACGGCCGAGGGAGTAGAGGCCGGAGGCCAGGGCGGCCATGTGGTCGGCGCTGTCCGGGTCCAGGCCGTGGACGGATTTCACGAGCCCGTCGCAGGACAGGAGCACCGCGCTCGTGGTGTGCGGTACGCGCTGCACGAGGCCGCTCATCAGCCAGTCGAGGTCGGGGACATGGGCAGTCGGCACTTCGCTCGCCATGGTGGATCGACTCCTTGGGGTACGCGGGTCTGCGGGAGCGGTCGGTGTGGTCATCCGGCCGGTGTGGTCCCGTCGTGCCGGGCGGTCGGGTCGTGGTCGGGCACGTGTGGGGGGCGTGGTTCGGCCGTGTCCGCCGGGTCCACGGCGGGTGCGCCGGGGGCGGGCGCCGACGCCGGTCCGTCACCGTCGAGCGTCGCGTCCGGCGGGACGTCGGTGTGCCCGGAATCGTCGGAGCCCGTGGGGGTGTCCGCCTCGGAGCGCCCGGGCTCGGGCGTCGGCTCCGCATCCGCGCGGCCGATGCCCCGCTGGAACGCGGCCATCAGGCCCGGGTCGTGGCCGATGTGCCGGTCGGCGTCCTGGCGCACGGGCGGCGTGGGGCCGCCGCGCAGCTGGGGTGCGATGTGCTCCTGGGCGCGGCGGCGGGGCAGTTGGGGCTTGCTCATCGTTCCGCGCACGGGGCCGAGCAGCGGCGCCGGCGTTCCGCCGGCGTTCCGGTCGACGGCCGTCCGGTCATCGGCGCGGATCCCGGGCATCGCCTCCGCGGGGTTGGGTCGTGGTCTGTCGGCGTCGCGTACGGGCAGCGGCGATCGGCTGTGGCCGGCCAGGCCCGGATCGTCCTCCGGCTGCCGCGGTCCGGGAGGCCCCGAGTGCTCGGAGACGGTCGGCGACGGCCCTGCGTGCCGACCGCCCCGCGGTGGGGGAACCTGGCGGTCCGGGCTTTGCGGGACGGCCTTCTGCGGTCCCGCGACACCGGGCGTCACGCCTGGAGTTGCGAGCGGCCCCGTCACCGTGACCGTCCCGCGCGACACCTCCCGGATGGTGCTCGCGGACGCGGCCGGGGCCGGCCCGAGCAGGTTCTGCGGCACGACGAGCACCGCCTGCACACCGCCGTAGATGTTGGGCTGCAACCGGACGTGGATGCCGTGGCGGCGGGCGAGCTGGGAGACGACGAACAGCCCGATGCGGCCGTCCGCCAGCAGGCTGGCGACGTTGACCTGGTCGGGATCGGCCAATAGGGCGTTCATCCTGCCCTGTTCGGCCGGTGGCATGCCGAGCCCGCGGTCCTCGACCTCGACGGCGAGGCCCGAGGTGACGAGGCCGGCGCGCAGCAGCACCTGGGTGTGCGGAGCCGAGAACACAGTGGCGTTCTCGACCAGTTCGGCCAGCAGATGGATCACGTCGGCCACGGCGTGTCCGCGCAGGGTGCCGTCGATCGGCGGCACGAGCTTGACCCGGGAGTACTGCTCGACCTCGGCGATCGCCGAGCGCAGTACCTCGGTCATGGACACCGGATGGCTCCACTGGCGGCGCGAGACGGCACCGCCGAGCACGGCGAGGTTCTCGGCGTGGCGCCGGATGCGGGTGGCGAGGTGGTCGACGTGGAAGAGGCCCTTGAGGAGGTCGGGGTCCTCGATCTCGTTCTCCAGCTCGTCCAGGATCGAGATCTCCCGGTGCACGAGCGACTGAAGGCGCCGGGCCAGATTGACGAAGACCTCGAGCTTCTGTTCGCTGCCCGTGTGGCTGGAGAGCTGAGCGGCCTGGACGACGGCGGCGACCGCGCCGTCGTGGGCGCTCGCCAGCTCGGCCGCGAACAGGTCGAAGTCGTCGGCGTTCACGGCCGGTTCGGCGCGTCGTGGCCGCGTGGGCGGCGTCTCGCCACGACGCAGCA
The DNA here is from genome assembly GCF_050936285.1 of Streptomyces sp. CA-106110. NCBI lineage: Bacteria > Bacillati > Actinomycetota > Actinomycetes > Kitasatosporales > Streptomycetaceae > Streptomyces > Streptomyces sp. CA-106110. The sequence continues at coordinate 2,054,719 of NZ_JBNJNB010000001.1, forward strand.
CCTCGAGCAGGGCACGCAGCTCGGCCTCACCACGGGCGCCGGCGCGGCGCAGTGGCGCGAGCCGGTCGGCGACGGACCTGGCCGCGCGGCGGGCGGCCACGGCGGCGACCACGATGCCCACAAGGCTCACTCCGAGGGCGCCCGCGAGCACGGCCCAGAGCGTGGCAGTCGGGCGGGCGCCGGTGGAGCGGACGGTGAAGAACACGGCGGCGCAGGCGCTCAGGGCCACCGCGATCGGTGGCAGGACCGCCAGACGCAGCAGCTGGGGCCGTATCCCGGTCTCGCGCGATGAGGGGAGGGGGCGGACGGCGGGCCGCCCGTGCCGCCCGCCCTCGCGGCGGTCTACGCGTGCGGCCGGTGCGCGGAGGTGAGACATCGGCGTCCTCGTGCTGGGTGCGTCGGGGGCGTGGGGGCTCCCGCGGTTCTGCGCCACTCGGGCATGCGCCATCGCGGCGTCGGCCGGGAGAACCGAGGAATTCGGCCCTGTGCCGTCCGATGGCAACTCAGAGTAGTCGCCGACGCAGCAAGTGCGGTGGGCTGTTGACAAAGTCCTCCGGAGAGCTTCCCGCTCTGGTATGAGGGGTCGTACGACAGACCGATAACCCCGCCGACGGGCGCGTTCTCGTGAGCCAACGAACCGATCAATGCTGGTCAGATGCGGTCACAATCAAAAGAGAGGGCCGAGGAGCCCTACGCTCCCCGGCCCTCGCCTCCGGTCCGAAAGCCGACCGGAAACCCAGCCCGCCGGAGCCACTTCCGGCTCCCAGGAGCCCCCTGCACCCCAGCGGGAACGTCACCCGGCGTGTCGGCGGTCGGCCTCGCCCCGGGCCGACGGCCCTCGGGCCCGATCGCCATCCCGCGCCACCACGGCTCGGCCGGGAGGGTCTCGACCGTCGGTTCGAAGGGCTCACCGGGGTGCGGCAGAGCGACCGGCTCACCCGCCGCCTGCGCGGCGCGACCGTCCCCGCGCCTTGCCGCGCCCATTGGGCGGGAAGACGCCGGCGGGCGACGGCATCGCCTGCTCCGACAGCCACGCCGCGCACGCCAACGCTCCCCGCATAACCGTTGTGGCTGCCGCGGCCCCGTGAGCGTCAGGCGGCGGCGAGAACCAGTGCGGCTTGGTCGTCGAGGCTGGCGTTGCCGGCGAACGCGGTCACGGCACTCGTGACGGACTCGATGAGGTCGGCGGCGGTGGGCGTCGTGGCCCGGACCGCGACCAGCGCGTCGGCCAGACGGCCCTCACCGAAGAACTCGCCGTCGGCGCAACGCGCCTCGGTGATGCCGTCGGTGGCCAGGATGAGACTGTCGCCGTGGCGCAGCTCGACATCGCAGGGGTACAGGTCGGGGTCGGGACCGATGCCCAACAGCAGTCCTGGACCGGCGATTTCCTCGACCCGGCCGTCGGCATGGCGGACGAGAGGCGGTACATGGCCCGCGCGGATCAGCGTGAGCGCGAGGTGGGACGCGGAATGCCGCAGCTCGCCGTAGACGAGCGACACGAACTGGCCCTCGTCGCCAATGCCGTCCCTCAGCGCGTCGTTGATCGCGGCGACCACAGCCGCCGGATCGCGCAGGAGGCGGGCGGCGGCGCGTGCGGTGTGGCGGACCAGGCCGGTGGTGGTGGCGGCCAGCGCACCACGTCCGCACACGTCGCCGATCATGAGCGCCCAGCGGTCGCCGGGGAGCGGGAACACGTCGTAGAAGTCGCCGCCGACATCGAGCCCTTCGCCGGCCGGATGGTACGAGGTCGCCAGGGTGGCACCGGGAATCGTGGGCAACTCGGGAGGCAGCAGGGCCTTCTGCAGATCGCGGGCCAGCCGGACCCGGTCGGTGAACTGGTGGGCGTTGTCGGCACTCGAAGCGGCCCGGCGGGCGAGTTCCTCGGCGAGGGCGATCGTGTGGCTGTCCAGGGGCAGATCGGTGGACAGGAGTGTGAGCACGCCGAAGGTGCGGCCCCGGGTCCTCAACGGGACACAGACGTAACCGGTGATGCCGGAGTGTGCGCACGGACCACCCACCTGGGCGGTCTCGGTGGTACCGGAGGCCAGCGCGCCAGCGACCGCCGTGTCCATCGCGTCGCACAGTACGGAGGATGCGAGGAGCTCTCGCCCCTCCCGGGTCGAGGCGGCGACGGCGATGCGCCTGGTCCGGCCGTGCTCGACGACGTGCACGGCGCACAACGGCGCGAGGGCCGGCACGGTCAGCCGGGCCATGCGCTGCAGGCAGTCGGCATAGTGCGGCTCGCTCGCCACGGCGGTGCTGGCTTCCAGCACGAAGGCCAGGTCCTCATGGGCCACCTTCTCGCGCTTCTGGGCTGCGTGGCTCGCCTCCACCTCGCGATGACGTTCGATGGCCAGCGCGGCGATGCGGGCGAATGCGGCGCTGAGTGCCCGGTCCTTCTCCTCGGGAGCCCTCGGAGTGCGGTGGTACATCGCGAAGGTGCCCAGCAGCCGGCCGTCCGCGTCCTGGATCGGTGTGGACCAGCACGCCGCGACCCCGGCCCGCCGGGCCAGATCGCGGTAGTCCTTCCAGAGGGGATCGGTGGCGATGTCGGTGACGATCACCGGCTCCCGCCGGTGGGCGGCCGTGCCGCATGAGCCGGCGCCCTCGCCGATGAGCGCTCCGTCAATCCCCTGGTTGTAGAAGTCGGGCAGGCACGGGGCGCTGCCGTGCCGGAGGTGCCGTCCATCGGGATCGAGAAGCTGCACCGAGACGATCGTGCCGGGTGAGAACTCCTCGATCACCTTGGCCATCCCGCCCAGAGTGTCGTCCAGCGGTGCGTCGCGTGCGATCTGCTCCAGCAGCGCGCGCTGCTCGGCGGCCAGGAGACGCTCGTGGTGGTACCCCGTGGTCTCGACGGCGATCACCACGATCCCGTCGACCTGGCCCGCCGCGTCCCGGCGGGGTTCATAGGTGAAGTCGAAGAAGCGCTCCCGCTGCTTGCCCGGACCGCCGAGCAGGAGCCGCACGCCCCAGGCCCGGTACGCCCGGCCGGTGCGGTGGACGGCGTCGAGCCGTTCCAGGAGGCCCTGCGCAGCCACTTCCGGAATGAGCTCCCCTATCGGCGCGCCGATGCGCACGCGCTCAGGCCCCACGACCTCCGAGAACGCCGAGTTCGCCGCTTCCAGCAGGTGTCTCGGGCCGCCCAGTGCAGCAAAGATCACCGGCGCTTGCCCGAACAGAACCTCGTACTCGTCGCGCCGTCGGTCGACGACGCCGGGACGTTCTGTGTCCGAGCTGTGGTGACCCGGATGTATGGACATGACAGGCTCTCGTCCCCTGTCTCCTGCGCTCGCCTCCCCCTCACGTCCTTTCTACTGTGACACAGGTCTTAGTGGAACCAGACCGATCAAGCGCACCGCAGGCCCCGCCGCGATCGCCGGGTCCTGTCCGCACAAGGGCATGGTGGCAGCCCTCGCCCTGCGGTCACCCTCGGTCCCTGCGGCCACGTGCGGGCCCGGACGTCACCGACCGTGCGAGCCCGCTCCGCGGTTCTGCTCTTCGTCCGGCTCCGGTGTCAGCGGTCGCCCGCGAGGTCGAGATCACCCTCGGCGACCGGCGAGGCGTCCGGCCCCTCTGCGACTGGCGAGGCGTCTGCCCTCTCGGCGACCGGCGAGGCTTCCGGCCTCTCGACTCGGCGCCACGGCCGTTCGAACGGCGTGGACACCGCTCGCCACCACGGGTCCGCAGGGGGGTTCTTCGACGGCTCGAAGGGTTCCCCGGGCCTGGGCAACGCCACGGCTTGTCCCACTTCCTCGCCCGCGTCCTTCGTCCACTCGCCGGGCTCGGCCCAGGGGTGCGGTGCCAGGTTGAACGTCGCCCAGTGGATGGGCATCATCACGCCCCCCGGCCGCCCGCCCTGGAGGTCGAGGTGGGCCCGCATGCCCTCCTCGGGAGTCATGTGGATGTCCGGCCAGAACTCGGAATAGGCGCCGATCTGGATCATCGTGGCATCGAACGGGCCGTGCTCGGCCCCGATGTCCTTGAAGCCCTCGAAGTAGCCGGTGTCGCCGCTGTGGTAGATCTGGTGCTCGTCGCCGGCCACCGACCAGGACGCCCACAGCGTGTGCTGGGTGTTGCGCAGACCGCGGCCGCAGAAGTGCCGGGCCGGGGTGGCGGTCAGGGTGATGCCGCCGACCTTCGTCGACTCGTGCCAGTCCAGTTCGCGCAGCCGGTCGGCCGACACGCCCCAGCGCTCCAAGTGGGCGCCGACGCCGAGGGGTATCGCGAACACGGTGTCCGTGCCGGCCAGGGCCTTGATGGTGGGCAGGTCGAGGTGGTCGTAGTGGTCGTGGGAGATGACCACGACGTCGACCGGCCCGAGCGCGGCGAGCGGCAGGGGCACCGGGTGCAGCCGCTTGGGGCCGGCGAAGTCGAAGGGGGAGCAGCGCTCGCCCCAGACCGGGTCGAACAGGACCCGGTGCCCGTCGATCTCGGCAAGCACGCTGGAGTGCCCCATCCAGGTCAGCCGCAGCCCGGTCGCCGGGGGGCGGGCCAGATCGGCGTACGTCGTCGGGTGCACCGGCACGGTGCCGGCCGGGGCACGGCGGACGCGGTCGTCCTTGCGGAAGTAGGACTTCGCAAGCTCGAGCGCGGAGCCGCCCGAGGGCCGGGTCCTGGTGCCCTCCGGGTTCACGAAGGCGCCGTCCGCGAAGTGCGGCGATCTGCGGATGCGCGCCAGGCGCTCCCCGCTCGGATCCGCGCCGAAGGCGACGGGCCGCAGCGCACGCAGCCCCGAACTCAGGGAACGGGAACCGGTCACGGGACCTCCAGGGAATCGATGAGGGGTTCCATTATGGTCGGCCCCTCTGACATCACCGGGTCGGCCGTGTCACACCGCGATGCCCCGGCACGGGGCGCCGGGTCCGCCGTACCGGAGGCGCCTCCTGGCCCGTCGGCTCTCTCCGCCCCGCGAGGCACGCTCTCCTTCCGCGGCACGCAGCGGTGTGGCAAGGTCCTCGGTCCCGGGAACGCGCCGAACGCCGGGCCGGTCCGCGCTTCGAGACGGGCCCTCCCGCTGCCGAAGGCATGCAGGCAACTGAACGGCGGTTCAGTACAGTGAGCGCATGACCACCGATCGGGGCGCTCCCCTCATGACGCTCGTCTGGACCGACCATGTCACCGGCCGACGGGGCTATCTCGTCGTCGACCGCCTCGTCAGGGGCGTCGCGAGCGGCGGGCTGCGGATGCGGCCCGGCTGCACGCTGGACGAGGTGGCCGGGCTCGCACGCGGCATGAGCATGAAGGAGGCGCTGCACTACGACCCTAAGGCCCGGTACGTCCCGCTGGGCGGCGCCAAGGGCGGTATCGACTGTGACCCCCGGGCCCCGGAGGCGTACGACGTCCTGGTGCGCTACCTGCGGGCCATGCGGCCGTACATCGAGTCGTTCTGGACCACCGGTGAGGACCTCGGGCTCACCCAGGACCTGGTGGACCGCGCGGCCGCCGAAGCGGGACTTGTGTCCTCGATCCAGGCCGTCTATCCGCTTCTCGACGACGAGGCGGCGGCCCGCAAGCGGCTCGCGGACGCCTTCGCGGTGGAGGTGGACGGCGTCGGGCTCGACGCGCTGGTCGGCGGGTGCGGGGTCGCCGAGTCGGTGCTGACCGCCCTGGACCGGGCCGGAACTCCGTATGCGGGAACGCGCGTGGCCGTGCAGGGATTCGGCACCATGGGCGGCGCCACGACGCGCTTCCTGGCCCGCGCGGGCCTGACGGTCGTCGCCGTCGCCGATGTCAAGGGCACCATCGCCAACCCGGACGGGCTCGACGTCGAGGCGCTGCTCGCCGCGCGCGACGCGTACGGAGCGGTGGACCGCGGCGCGTTGCGCCCGGCCGACCGTGAACTGCCCGGCGACGCCTGGCTCGCGGCCGAGGCCGAGGTGCTGGTGCCCGCGGCGGTCTCGTATGCCGTCGACACCGGGAACCAGGCGCGGATCCACGCGCGATGGATCGTGGAGGCGGCCAACATGCCGGTGCTGCCCGAGGCGGAGGAACTGCTCACCGCACGCGGGGTGACCGTCCTGCCGGACGTGGTGGTCAACTCCGGTACGAACGCCTGGTGGTGGTGGACCTTGTTCGGCGACATAGGAGCCGAGGCGCCGGAGGCGTTCGCGTACACACGGCGCTCCATGCGTGCCCTGGTCGGCCTGGTGCTGGACCGGGCGGAGACCGACGGGACGAGTCCCCGGGCTGCCGCCCACGCCCTTGTGGCGGACCGGCTGCCGGTGATCGCGGAACGGTTCGGCTGGTATCGGTGACGTAGTGTTGGCGCGTGACGAGGGTGCGGTTGAGCGTGGCCCAGCGGCGTGAGGAACTGCTGCGGGCCGCCGTCGAGCAGATCGAGGAGCGGGGCGTTGCGGCGGTGCGGATCGCCGATGTGGCCTCGGCCCTCGGGGTGAGCAACGCGCTGGTGCTGTACCACTTCTCGACGAAGGAGAAGCTCGTCGCGGAGGCGTTCGCGTACGCCGCCGAGGGCGACCTCGGGCATCTGCGCAAGCTGCTCGGCCGCCGTACGACTGCGCTGCGGCGCCTCAGGTCCGCGGTGCGCTGGTACGCGCCGACCGGTCAGGCCAAGGGCTGGCGGCTGTGGATCGAGGGCTGGGCCGCGGCGCTCCGCGAGCCCGCGCTGCGGGAGGTCACGCGGGACCTCGACCGCCAGTGGAAGGCCGCGATCACCGAGGTCGTGGCGGAGGGGGTGGCCGCGGGCGAGTTCCACTGCCCCGACCCGGCGGGCACCGCGTTGCGGCTGACCGCGCTGCTCGACGGGCTGGCCGTGCAGATGACGGCGTACGAGGGGACCGTGCCGCGGGCCCGGGCCCAGGGGTGGGTGGACGACGCGCTCGCCCGTGAACTGGGGCTGGAACGCACGGCGTTGACCTCGGCGAAGGCCTGACGTCCACGCGATGGAAGAGAGCGGGCCGGCACAGCCAGGCGCCGCGGGGCCGTACGACACCCTCTGAGACCCGGGGTCCGGGCACATGGCCGGCGCCGCAGCACGCCCACAGAGCCGCAGGCCCGCACACATGACCCGGGCCGCACCGCGCCCCGCAAAGTCGAAGGCCCGGGCACATGGCCCGGGCCGTGTCCGACGAGGTGGTCAGACCGCCTTCGCGATGCGCATCTTGATGTCGTCGGGCGACAGCGTGCCCTTCGCCACGACGCGGTCGCCGGAGGACTCGCCGCGCAACCGGCGGCCGATCCACGGGACCAGGTACTCGCGCGCCCAGTGGATGTCGTCGCGCCGCACGTCCAAGGTCCCCCGCGGCGGCAGCGGCGGCCACGGCTGGTCCGGGTCGGCCGGCACCTCCAGGCCGAGCACCTGGCCCGCCCGCAGGGCGACCCGGGTGTGACCCTCGGGCGAGAGGTGGAGACGGTCCCCGTCCCAAGCCCGCCGGTCCTGCACGGTCCGCAGCGACCAGAGGTCGAGGACCGGGCAGCCGTACCGGTCGGCGATCGCCCGGACATGCCCGTTGTACGTGGCGATCTTGCCGCGCAGGTGCCTGAGCACGGGCACGCCGCGGGTGTCGAAGCCGGTCGTCACCATGACCGTGCCGGCCGCGGAGGTGAGCTCGGCGACGGCGCGCTCGAAGCGCTCGGCGACGTCGTCAGGGTCGGTGCCCGGCCGGATGATGTCGTTGCCGCCGGCGCAGAACGAGACCAGGTCCGGGGCGAGTTCGAGGACCTTCGGAACCTGGTCCGCCACGATCTGGTCGAGCAGTTTGCCGCGCACGGCGAGGTTCGTGTAGTTGAAGTCGTTCTCGGGCCGCCGGTCGGCGAGGAGCACCGCGAACCGGTCGGCCCAGCCGACGAACTGTCCGTCGGGGCCGGGGTCGCCGACGCCCTCGGTGAAGCTGTCCCCCACCGCCACGTACGACCCGATCACTGATCCGCCGTCATTCTTCGAATCGTCTGCCACGTCGGCCCATGATTCACCTTGGGATGTGAGCTACGCGACCGTAGGGAAGGGTTGACGGGCGGTGAGATAAACCACTCACGAAGTGTGGGCCGATCCGGAATAACCCTCTGAGCAGCGGTGTTCAGGTGAGCCACCGGAGCAGGACCCCGGCCCGGTGAGCGGACGGGCTGGAGGCCGAACCGGGAGGGCGGGTCCGGCCTCCGAAGGCGGCGGGGCCGAGCGGTGTCAGCCGAGGCTCACGTCGGAGCCGCAGTCCGGGGTCGTACGGATCTCGAAGTGCGCTGCTCACGTACCGTTTACCCAGGAACCCTCATTCCAGGGCGAGTTTGAACGAGGGCTCCAATTCGGGCAGAACTCTCAGATACGACGCAGCCGGACGACCGTCGCATCGAAGTCACCGTGCAGCCCGGTCGGCAAACCGTGATGCAACAGCACGGCACCACGGTGCACTTCGCCCGTTTCGCAGCATTCATACGTCGCCGTCGGGTCGAGCCCGCGCAGCCGCAGCGGGGCGACGGGCTCCCCGAAGTGCTGCGCCTGGAGCCAGGCGAGGACCACCGTCTCGTCGCCGAGCACGTACTGGACCGCACTCAGCCCGCCGGCCGGCGGCCGCAGCCGGTAGAGGTCGCCGCGCTGGACCACCGGGCGGATCTCCTTGTAGAGACCGACCCAGTCCCGGGACTCCGCCAGCTCCTCCTCCGTCCACTTCGTCAGGTCCCCGCCGACACCGAGCACCCCGGCCATGGCACTCACGAACCGGAAGCGCAGCGAGCTGACCCGCCCGTTGAGCTGGGTGTTCGGACTGTCGGTGACCCAGGCGGCCATGACCCGGGCCGGATGGAGCTGGCTGAAGCCGTACTGAATGGCGAGCCGGTCCAGCGGGTCGGTGTTGTCCGAGGTCCACACCTGGTCCGTGCGGCTCATGACTCCGAGGTCGATGCGCCCGCCGCCGCCCGAGCAGGACTCGAAGGCGACACCGGGGTGCGCGGCCCGCAGCCGGTCCAGCAGTGCGTACAGGGCACGTACGTGGTCCACCCAGAGCCGCTGCGGATACGCCTCGCCGGGCCAGCCGGCATCGGTGAAGCAGCGGTTGAAGTCCCACTTCACGTAGTCGACCGGGGCGCTGGAGAGAAGTGCGTCCAGCTGCTCCCACAGGTACTCCTGGACGTCATCGCGGGCGAGGTTCAGGACGAGCTCGTTACGGAATTCCGTCCGCTTCCGCCCGGGCTGGAACTGCACCCAGTCGGGGTGGGCCCGGTAGAGGTCGCTGTCCGGGTTGACCATCTCGGGCTCGACCCAGATCCCGAACTGCATTCCGAGGGAGTGCACATAGTCGGCGAGCGGCTTGAGGCCGGAAGGGAACCGGTCGGGGTTGGGCCGCCAGTCCCCGAGCCCGGCGCGGTCGCTGGTGCGCTCGCCGAACCAGCCGTCGTCGACCACGAACAGCTCGACCCCGATCTCCGCCGCCCGCCGCGCGAGCGCCTCCTGCTGCTCCTCGGAGATGTCGAACTCGGTGGCCTCCCAGGAGTTGTAGAGCACGGGGCGGTCCCGGTCGGCGTCCGGTATGACATGGGCCCGCTGATACGCGTGCCAGGCGCGGCTCGCCTCCCCGAATCCGCCGTCGGTCCACAGCCCCGCGAAGACGGGCGTCGTGAACGTCTCCCCCGCCGCGAGGCGCAGCAGGCCGGAGTCGTCGTACCCCGCCCCGCCGGTGATCTGCACACGGGCGTCCGGCAGCTGGGCCACCGCGATCCGCCAGCTGCCCGACCAGCCGAGCGCACAGCCGTAGACCTCGCCGCGCTCCTCGGTCGCGTCCGTGTCGAGGGCGACCCAGGGGAGGTGCTGGTGCCCCGTGTGGCCGCGGCGGCTGCCGATGACCTTCTCGCCGTAGGTGAGGGCGGACCGCGCGAGCCTGGACTCGGCCGCCCAGCGGCCGTGCAGCTGGGACAGACGCCAGCCGTCGCGCTCGGGCAGGGTCCAGGCGGCGGAGTCGGCGCGGAGGAGCTCGACGGGCCCGGGACCGTCGTTGGCGAGCGTCACCCAGCGCTCCACGACATCCGCACGCATCCGGTAGTGGAGCGTGATCAGAAGCCCGGCGTCCCTGAACCGCAGCCGCAGTTCGTCGCCGTCGGCCTCGGCCGTCTCGAAGGTCCACTCGGTGCCGCGGCGCTCCTGTGTGCGGGCGGAGAGGGCGGGGCGCACAAAGCGGGGGCCGCCCTCCACCGGGTACTCTTCGCGGCCGTCGAGCGGGGACTCGAAGGGCCAGTACCGGGGCTCGGGCAGGGCCGCGAGCGCCTCGGCGTCGGGGAGCGCGATCCGCGGGCCCCAGTGCAGGTGCAGCAGCTCGCCGCCGTCGGTGAGCCGCAGCGCGTAGCTGCTTCCGGGCCCGGACAGCAGCCAGGTGCGACGGTCGGCGCTGATCTCCAACATAAGACCCCCACAGATCCGAACAGGTACGATCAGACCTCAACATCATCGAGGGTGGCATGCCTCGTAGGCAACGCCCGGGGCACGTCGAGCGAGGGTCCAACGCGGGGTCAGCGCAGGTTCAGCCCGGCGTCCGGTCTCCGACGATTGCGCGATAAACCTATGTCGTATCGTCGAAGCGCGCCCCGCCGGCGAACAGCGCCGGCGGACGGATGGGAGGAGCCCCCGTGACGCAGCAGGTCCCGTCTACCGAGCCCGAGCTGACCGGGGTGCGCAACTTTCGTGATGTGGGCGGTCTGCCCACCGTGGACGGGCGGCGTGTGCGGCACGGAGTGCTCTTCCGCAGCGGTCACCTCGCGCATGCGACGGAGCAGGACGCGGCGTTCCTCTCCTCGCTCGGACTGCACACGATCTTCGACTTCCGCAACGCGGCGGACCAGAAGCTGGAGGGGCCGGACGTCGAACTGGCGGGGGTGCGCAACATCAACCTTCCGCTGACCGACCCGGCGGACGGTGCCGAGTTCTGGAAGATGGTCCGCGACGGCGATCTGGACCAGTTGCGCGCGCTCCTCGACGACGGCAAGGCGGCCAACCGCATGATCGTCTCGTACCGCACGATCATCAAGGAGCGCACGGCCGAGCACTCCCAGGTGCTGCGCGCGCTCGCCGAGGACAGCGTGCCCGCCCTCATGCACTGCGCCGCCGGCAAGGACCGCGCGGGTCTGTCGATCGCGGTGACGCTGCTGGCCCTCGGGGTCGAGCGCGAGGCGATCGTCGCGGACTACCTGGAGTCCAACGCGAAGCACCGCCGGTACAAGGTGCACCGCAACGGTTCCTCGCCTGACACGTACTCCCCCGAGGTGATGGAGCTGCTCAGCCCTCTGTTCGACGCGCGCGCCGAGTATCTGGCGGCCGCGATCGAGACCGTCGAGGAGACCTGGGGCGGCGTCGACGTCTACCTGGAGCGGGGCCTCGGGATCACCCCCGCGGTGCGGGAGCGGCTGCGCGCCCGGCTGCTGGACTGAGCCGCTTCCGCTCCCCGCTGCGTGACCCCGCCTACTTCGCGCCGACCTCGAACAGCAGAAAGATGAAGCCAGCGAAGAGATGGCCGACGGCGATGTAGACGATCAGCCGGATCCACAGGGCACGGGGGAACTTCTCCTCCATGGACCTGCGCTGGGGGCGGGTCTCCGGTTGCTCTGTCACAGTGTTTCTCCTGGGGTGGGTCCGAGGCAGAGCGCCGAGACCGGGCTCTGCAGCAGGGTGTGGACGAAGAGCAGCTCGGTGCCGCCCTGGTCGGCGGCATCGAGGCGGTGCGGGGTCAGGGAGTCGAAGTGCGCGCTGTCGCCGGGCCCGAGCACGTGCATCGTGTCGCCGAGGCGCAGCCGCAGCCGCCCGCTCAGGACGTACAGCCACTCCTCACCGGGATGGACACGCACGAGGTCGCCCTGGGTGCCGTACGGGACGTGGACGCGCAGGGCCTGCATACAGCGGCCCGGCGCGCCGGCCTGCCAGTAGGTCCAGCCGCCCGCCCGCGTCGGCTCCATGTCGGGGGCGCGGACGACCGCGTCGGGGTCGGCGACGGTCTCTCCCAGCAGTTCGGAGACAGTCGTACCGTAGATACGGGCGAGTGCGAGCAGCATCGGCAGCGAGGGCTGGCGCTGCCCGGTCTCGAGCCGGGACAGATGGGCGGGCGAGAGCCCGGCAGAACGGGCCGCGGCCTCCAGGGTGAGCGAGGCACGGCGGCGCAGCGCACGCAGCTGCGGCGCGACGGCGGGCAGGTCCACGCCGTTCCCGGACTCGTTCTCGGGAGAGCTCATGCTCTCCATTCAGCCGCAGCTTTGCCTCCGCGGCAAATTTCTTGCCTCAGAGGCAAAGCCCCCCGGGATGCGGCTAGCGGTTGGCCACCGCCTGCTTGATCAGTGTCTTGCCGAAGTCCCACATGAGTCCGCTGCCGCTGTGGGCATCGTCCATGACCGCGGTGAAGGCCTCCACGAACCGGTCGACGTCCTCTTCGCCGATGATCAGCGGCGGGATCAGCTTGATCACCTCGAGGTGGTCCCCGGAGACCTGGGTGAGGATGCGGTGCCGTTGCAGCAGCGGAACGACCACCATCTGTGCGAACAGACCCTTGCGAGCGGCCTGGAGCATGGACCACCGGCCGCGCAGCTTCAGCGAGCTGGGCCGGCCGAACTCGATGCCGATCATCAGGCCCCGGCCGCGCACGTCGCTGAGCAGCTCGTACTTGTCGACCAGCGCCGCAAGGCGGGACTTGAGCTGCTCCCCGACAGCACGCACGTGCGCGACGGTCTGCTCGTTCTCCATGACGGACAGAACGGCGAGCCCGGCCGCCATCGCCTGCGCGTTGGACCCGAAACTCGCCGAGTGCACAAGCACCCGGTCCATGGACGAGTAGACCTTCTTGAAGATCCACTCCTTGCCGAGGGTGGCGCCGACCGGCACATAGCCGCCGGAGAGCGCCTTCGCCACGCACACCAGGTCCGGTTCGACGCCGCTCTCGTGCTGGTAGGCGTAGAAGTCCCCGGTCCGGCCGAGCCCGGTCTGCACCTCGTCCGCGATCAGCAGCGCCTTGTGACGGTGCAGCAGTTCCTGGGCCGCCGCCAGATAGCCCGGCGGTGCCTCGTGGACGCCCTTGCCCTGGATCGGCTCGACGATGAGGCCCGCCACGTCCCCCTTCCTCAGTTCCCGGGCCAGGGCCTCGAGATCGCCGAGCGGGACCGCCGTGTCGGGCAGCAGCGGGGAGAACCCGTCGCGGAAGCCGTCTTCACCGTTCACGGACAGCGATCCGGTGGTCAGGCCGTGGAAGGCGTGCTCGCAGTACAGGATCCGCGGCTTTCCCGTGGCGAAGCGGGCGAACTTCAGCGCGGTCTCGACCGCCTCCGTGCCGCTGTTGCCGAAGAAGACCCTGTCCAGATGCGGGCTGTGGCTGAGCAGCTTCTCCGCCAGCAGCCCGGGCAGCGGCTGGCAGTCGAAGCGGGTGAGGTCGGCGAGCCGGGCGTCCAGGACGTCGTGCAGGGCCTTGCGGACCACGGGATGGTGGCGCCCCAGGCCCATCACGCCGAAGCCGGCGAGCATGTCCAGGTAGTCGGCGCCGTCCGCGTCCCAGAAGTGGGCGCCCTCGGCCCGCTCGTAGACCTTGTCGAAGCCGATGGTGTGAAGCATGCGCGGGAGTTGGTGGTTGAGGTACCTGGCGTGCAGCTCGTAGCGCTCGGCTCCGCGCTCGGCCAGGAGCGCGCCGAGGTCGAACTCCCGGTTCCGGGGAGGGGTGGTCATGCGTGTTTCTCCTTGGCGAGCTCATCCTTGGCGGTCAGGCAGGCGCTGATCCGCCCCGCGACCTCGACGGGCGTGAGCCCGATGTCGGCGAGCACCTCGCTCCGCTTGGCGTGCGCGAGGAACTGCTCCGGAATCCCGAACTGCCGTACGGGAACGTCGATGTCGGCGTCGCCGAGCGCCAGCACGACCGCCGAGCCGACGCCGGCGGCCCTGCTGTTGTCCTCCACGACCGCGACGAGCCGGTGCTCGGCGGCGAGGCCCGGCAGCGCGGGGTCGACGGGTTTGACCCAGCGCGGGTCGACGACCGTGCAGCCGATGCCGCGAGCGTCCAGCAGGTCGGCGGCCTGGAGGCAGACGGACGCCATGACGCCGACGGCGACCATCAGCACCTCGGGCCGGTCCGCGCGGTGCAGGACGTCGAGTCCGCCCACGCGGTCGACCGCCGGGACCACGGGGCCGGCGGACTCCTTCGGGAAGCGGATCAGGGTCGGCGCGTCGTCCACCGCCACCGCCTCCCGCAGCTGCGCCCGCAACTGGTCGGCGTCGCGCGGTGCGGCGATCCTGAGGCCGGGCACGACCTGCAGGACCGACATGTCCCACATCCCGTTGTGGGACGCTCCGTCGACACCCGTGACCCCGGCCCGGTCCAGGACGAACGTGACCCCGCAGCGGTGCAGGGCGACGTCCATGAGGAGCTGGTCGAAGGCACGGTTGAGGAACGTGGCGTAGACGGCGACCACAGGGTGCAGTCCCCCGGTCGCCAGACCGGCCGCGGAGACGACCGCGTGCTGCTCGGCGATCCCCACGTCCCACACCCGTTCGGGGAAGCGCTCCGCGAACTTGGCCAGGCCCACCGGGTGCAGCATGGCCGCCGTGATCGCCACGACGTCCTCGCGCTCCTCGCCGATCCTGACGATCTCGTCGCCGAACACCGACGTCCAGGACGGGCCGTCCGACGGCGCCAGGGGCTCGCAGGTCAGCGGGTCCATCACGCCGACGGTGTGGAAGTGGTCCTCCTCGTGGGCGAGCGCGGGCTCGTAGCCGCGGCCCTTCTCGGTGAGGCAGTGGATCAGCACGGGCCCGTGGAAGCGTTTGGCGCGGCGCAGCGCCGACTCGACGGCCCGGATGTCGTGTCCGTCGATCGGGCCGACGTACTTCAGGCCCAGGTCCTCGAACAGACCCTGCGGCGCGAACGCGTCCTTGAAGCCCTTCTTGGCGCCGTGCAGTGCCTCGTAGACGGTGTTGCCGACCACGGGGGTGCGCTGGAGCATGTCCTTGCCCCAGGCCAGGACCTGCTCGTAGCCGTCCGTCGTGCGCAGGGTGGCCAGGTGGTTGGCGAGGCCGCCTATGGTCGGCGCGTACGAGCGCTCGTTGTCGTTGACGACGATGATCAGCGGACGGTCCTTGGCGGCGGCGATGTTGTTGAGCGCCTCCCACGCCATGCCACCGGTGAGTGCGCCGTCGCCGATGACCGCGACGACATGGCCCTTCTCCCCCTGCACCTGGCGGGCCTTGGCGAGACCGTCGGCCCAGCCGAGCGCGGTGGAGGCGTGACTGTTCTCGATGATGTCGTGCTCGGACTCCTCACGCGACGGATAGCCGGACAGGCCACCTTTGCCGCGCAGTTTGGAGAAATCCTGACGCCCTGTCAGGAGCTTGTGCACATAGCTCTGATGACCGGTGTCCCACAGGATGCGGTCGACCGGGGACTCGAAGGCCCGGTGGAGCGCGATGGCGAGCTCCACCACCCCCAGATTGGGCCCCAGGTGACCACCCGTCCTGGCCACGGCGTGGATCAGGAACTCCCTGATCTCCTCGGCCAGTCGGCTCAGCTCCGCCTCGGACAGCGCCTTCAGGTCCCGTGGTCCCCGGATGTTCTCCAGAATCGTCACGCTCAGGCCTCCCCTGTTCTCAAGAGCTCGGTTCACCTCCGGAGCGGCGCAGCCGGTGCGGGCAAGGCGGCCGTGCCCGGCCCTCTTTCGCCGGGCCTGTGCACGGTCGCCTTCCCGGCACCGTCGCGTTCCTTCGGCTCACTCGCTGATAGCTCCGGTCAAGCGACGGTGGTGCCGGGCACTCCCGGAGTGGTGACGGTCGGGCCGCCGGACGCCGCGCCGTCCTTCTCCATCTGCTCGGCGAGCTTCATCGCCTCTTCGATGAGCGTCTCCACGATCTTCGACTCCGGCACGGTCTTGATGACCTCGCCCTTGACGAAGATCTGGCCCTTGCCGTTGCCGGAGGCGACGCCCAGGTCCGCCTCCCGGGCCTCGCCCGGACCGTTGACGACACAGCCCATGACCGCCACCCGCAGCGGGACCTCCATCCCCGTCAGGCCCGCCGTGACCTCCTCGGCCAGCTTGTACACATCCACCTGCGCACGACCGCAGGACGGGCAGGACACGATCTCCAGACCACGCTCACGCAGCCCCAGCGACTCCAGGATCTGGATGCCCACCTTGACCTCCTCCACCGGAGGAGCCGACAGAGAAACCCGGATGGTGTCCCCGATGCCCTGCGAGAGCAGCGCACCGAAAGCGACCGCCGACTTGATCGTGCCCTGGAAAGCGGGACCCGCCTCGGTGACACCCAGGTGCAGCGGGTACTCGCACTGCTCCGCCAGCTGCCGGTAGGCCTCGATCATCACAACCGGGTCGTTGTGCTTGACCGAGATCTTGATGTCCCGGAAGTCGTGCTCCTCGAACAGCGACGCCTCCCACAGCGCCGACTCCGCCAGCGCCTCCGGCGTCGCCCTGCCGTACTTCTGCAGCAGCCGACGGTCCAGCGAGCCCGCGTTCACCCCGATCCGGATCGGCGTGCCATGATCCTTGGCCGCCCTCGCGATCTCCCGGACCTTGTCGTCGAACTGCTTGATGTTGCCCGGATTCACCCGGACGGCCGCACAGCCCGCCTCGATCGCCGCGAACACGTACTTCGGCTGAAAGTGGATATCCGCGATCACCGGGATCTGCGACTTCTTCGCGATCGTCGCAAGCGCGTCCGCGTCGTCCTGCGTCGGACACGCCACCCGGACGATCTGGCAGCCCGACGCGGTCAGCTCCGCGATCTGCTGCAACGTGGCACCGATGTCCGAGGTACGAGTCGTCGTCATCGACTGCACCGACACCGGGGCGTCACCGCCCACCGCCACCGGCCCGACCTGGATCTGCCGCGACACGCGCCGCGGCACTGCCAGCCGGACCGGTACCTCGGGGATCCCCAAGGGAACGGCGGTCATCTCGTCACCGCTGCTTTCCGCTGACCATGGTCTCGCGGGCGGCCCGCAGGGACTCCTTCAGGGAGCCCATGGTGGCGAGCACGGCGGTCGGCTCGTAGCCGCAGTGCGCCATGCAGTTGGCGCAGCGCGGGTCCTTGCCGCGGCCGTACTGGTCCCAGTCGGTCTCCTCCAGCAGCTGCTTGTAGGTGGCCACGTAGCCGTCGCTCATCAGATAGCAGGGCTTCTGCCAGCCGAAGAGCGAGTAGCTCGGGATCGCCCACGCGGTGCAGGGGAAGTCGACCTTGCCCTCCAGGAAATCGAGGAAGAGCGGGCTCTGGTTGAGCCGCCACCGCCTGCGGTTGCCGCCCGAGAAGGCCTTCTTGAAGAGCTCACGGGTCTGCTGGACGCCGAGGAAGTGCTCCTGGTCGGGGGCCTTCTCGTAGGCGTAGGCGGGCGAGAGCATCATCTCGTCGACCTGCAGGTCGTCGTTGAGGTAGTTCAGCACCTCCACGATGGTCTGCGGGGTGTCCGTGTTGAAGAAGGTCGAGTTGGTGGTGACCCGGAATCCGCGCCGCTTGGCCTCCTTGATGGCCTCCACCGCCTCGTCGAAGGTGCCCTCCTTGGCCACCGAGGCGTCGTGCCGCTCACGCAGCCCGTCGATGTGGACCGCCCAGGCGAAATAGGGGGACGGCTTGAACTTGTCCATCTTCTTGCGCATCAACAGCGCGTTGGTGCAGAGGAAGACGAACTTCTTCTTGGCCACCAACTGCCGCACGATCTCGTCGATCTGCGGATGCATCAAGGGCTCTCCGCCCGCGATGGACACCATCGGCGCACCGGATTCGAGCACCGCTCCCACCGCCTGGGCAACGGGCATGCGCTGCTTGAGCACGCCTGCCGGATGCTGGATCTTGCCGCAGCCCTCGCACTTCAGGTTGCAGGCGAAGAGAGGTTCCAACTCCACCAGCAGCGCGAACTTGTCCCGCTTCTTGAGTTTCTGTTCGAAAAGATATGTAGCGACCTTGATGGACTGACGCAGCGGCATGGCCATCTGGCTCACCTCCGAGGGAGCAGCAAAGAACGGTGCCATTCGAAGAAAGCGGGAAGGACGGCACGAAGAACGCGGAAAGCTGATATTCCACCGCGCAACGTGCCGATACGGACGAGTTCATGTTCTGGAGCGTCCACGACCACCCGGACGGCCGCAACCGGACGCACGCCCACCCGTACGGAGCTGTAGAGCGTGGCCGCGGACTCCATGTCGACCGCGATCGCACCGGTCGCGAGCAGTTCCGACCGCTCCTGACCGCGGACGACATGGTCCGAGCCGGTGAGCGGCCCGGTGTGGACGGTGCGCCCCGGGACGACGCGGGCGAGTTCCTTGATGAGCAGTTCGGTGCCCACGCACGGGGTGGTACCGCGCGGATCCCGGGCCTCCTCGGCGACGACAAGGTCGCCGGGGTGCATACCCGGGGCGAGCCCCGCACAGAAGCCCGTGGCGACGACGGCCGCCTTGGCGAGGGCCGGGTCGGCGAGCGCCCGGGTGACCGAGCGTTCGGCCGTCCGGGGTCCCATCCCCGTGCGGAGCAGGGTGAGGGGCCCGTCGGCGCCCGTGCGGTGGCGGCTGCGCAGGGCGAGGTGCTCGATGCCGAGCGCGCAGGCGACCAGCAGCGGGGCCGGATCGGGCTTCTGGCTCATCAGCTCCCCTTGACCTCGGCGAACGGTTCGCCGTTGACGTAGCGGCCGAGCGCGGTGAGCGGGAAGACCTGCCGGTAGAGGTGGTAGTTGATGGAGAAGTCCCAGGGGAACCCGGTACCGGTGAAGTACGGCTCGTCCCAGGAGCCGTCCTCGTTCTGGGTCCGGGCGAGGAACTCGATACCGAGCTCCGCGGCCTTGCTCCGGCTCTCCCCCGCCGCCAGCAGTGCGAGCAGCGCCCACGCCGTCTGCGAGGCGGTTGAGACGCCGCGGCCGCTCCACTCCTGGACGTACTTGTAGGAGCGCAGGTCCTCGCCCCAGCCGCCGTCGTCGTTCTGCACGCTCTCCAGCCACGCGACGGCCCGGCGGATCGCCGGATGCGAGCCGGGGATGCCGGCGGCGACCAGAGCGGGTACCACCGAGCCCGTGCCGTAGATGTAGTTGACGCCCCAGCGCCCGAACCACGAGCCGTCCGACTCCTGTTCGGCCAGCAGCCACTCGATGCCCCGGCGGGTGCGCGGGTCGTGGGACAGGCCCTCGACCGCGAGCATCTCCACGACGTGCGCGGTGACGTCGGCGGACGGCGGGTCGATGACCTCACCGAAGTCGCAGAACGGCAGCCGGTTGGGGAACGGGCTGGTGTTGTCGACGTCGAAGGCGCCCCAGGCACCGTTCCTCGACTGCATACCGAGGTTCCAGCGCACCCCGCGCCCGATGGCCTTCTCGACCCGCTCCGGGTCGTGGTGGCTCACACGGCGCAGGGCGAGGACGACCTCCGCGGTGTCGTCGATGTCAGGGTAGTTGTCGTTGTGGAACTCGAACGCCCAGCCACCCGGGGGCAGTTGAGGCCTCTTCACCGACCAGTCGCCCGGCCGGACGATCTCTTCGCCGACCATCCAGTCGGCGGCCTTCACCAACTGCGGGTGATCGGCGGGCACACCCGCGTCCGCGAGCGCGATGGTGGCGAGGCAGGTGTCCCACACCGGGGACTGACACGCCTCGATCATGCGGGCGCCGTCCTCGCGCCACACGGCGAAGCGGTCGAGGGACGCGATGCCCTCGCGCATCACCGGGTGCTGGAGGTCGTAGCCGAGCAGGTGCAGGGCGATGACCGAGTACACCGCGGGCGGCTGGATCCCGCCCCAGCAGCCGTCGTTCTCCTGCCGCTCGATGATCCAGCGGGCGGCGGCGTTCATGGCGCCCCTGCGCAGCCCGCGCGGGGCGACCTTGCGGAACTGGTGCAGCGCCTTGTCGAGTCGCTGGAAGACACCGTCCCAACTCGCCACCGGGGCGAGGTCCCTGGCCGGGTTGGGATCGCTCGGGTCGGTGTGCAGTTCGTCGAGCGGGAAGGGCGCGGGCCGCACCGGGCGCTTGGCCGAGACGATGGTGAGCGGAACGATGGTCTGCCGTGCCCAGCACCCGAAGTCGTAGATGTTCAGCGGCATCCACTTCGGGAAGTAGATGAGCTCCGGCGGCAGTTCCGGGAGGTCCTCCCACTTCCACCAGCCGAAGAGGGCGAGCCAGATCCGGGTGAAGACACGGGAGGCCGCGATGCCTCCCTGCTCGCGGACCCACGCCGACGCCTTCGCCATGTGCGGCTCGTCGGGTGCGTCGCCGGCCAGGCGCAGGGCGACGTACGCCTCGATGGTGGCGGAGAGTTCACCGGGCCCGCCGTAGAAGGTGGCCCAGGTCCCGTCGTCGCGCTGCTCGCCACGGATGAAGAGAGCCGCGGCTCGGGTGGTCTTCTCGTCACGGATTCCCAGGAACTGGCGGAGCAACAGGTCCTCGGCGTCCATCGTGACGTTCGTCTCGAGGTCGCCCTTCCACCAGCCCTGGGTGTCCTGCCGGGCGAGCAGGAAGTCCGTGGCGCGCCGCATGGCGCGCTCGGCGGCTTCTCTGGTGCCGACCGTCCCGGCCGCCTGCGGGAGCGGTTCGTTTGTCTCGCTGGCCGAGGCAGCGCGGGGCGGCACTGCCCCGGTGCTTCCGTCGGTCGTCGCTGTCATGGCTTCCCCTTCGTGCAGTCGTGCGAATCGTGCTGCTGTGGGTCCGCCGTCGGCCGGTGCACGTACCCGATGGGCGACCCCTGCTCGAGCGAGGTCGAGCGTGGGGAGGCACCGGCCGGCGACTACGCGCGGTGTATTCGACCGATAGTGATCATCTCTTTCGTACGACGACGAAATCCGCGAGCGCAGTGAACTGCGCGCGCACCTCCTCGGGCATCCGGACCGAGTCCAGGGCCTCGACGGCGATCGCGTGCTGGCGACGCGCCTCCTGGGTGGTCCACTCCCGGCCGCCCGCCTCCTCGATGAGCGCGGCGCGGGCCGCGAACTCCTCCTCGGAGAAGTTCTCGAAGTCGCTGCTCTTGGCGTCCTCGGCGAGGATCTCGCCGAGCCGCTCGGAGGCGGGTCCGCCCGCCGCGAGCGCGGCCACCACGGGCAGGGACTTCTTGCGCTGGCGCAGATCGCTCCAGGTCTGCTTTCCGGTGGCCTCCGGGTCGCCCCAGATGCCGAGGAGGTCGTCGACGGCCTGGAAGGCGAGGCCGAGGTGGTAGCCGTACTTCTCCAGGGTGTCGGCGGTCGAGTCGTCCGCGCCGCCGAGGACCGCGCCGATGGAGGAGGCGCAGGCCAACAGGGCGCCGGTCTTGTTGCCCTCCATCTCCAGGCACTCCGGGACGCTGACGCGGTCGCGGTGCTCGTACGAGATGTCCTGGGCCTGACCGTCGATCAGGGCGCGTGTGGCGGTGGTCAGACGGCGGGTGGCGCGTCCGGCCTCCACGGTGCCGAGTTCCAGCAGGACCTCATTGGCCAGCGCGAACAGGGCGTCGCCGACCAGGATGGCCTGGGCGGGTCCGTGCACCTTCCACACGGTGTCGCGGTGGCGGCGCTGTTCGTCGCCGTCCATCAGGTCGTCGTGCAGCAGCGAGAAGTTGTGCACCAGCTCGACCGCGACCGCGCCGGGCACGCCGACCTCGGGGTCACGGCCCGCGGCCTGGGCGGAGAGCAGGGCGAGGGCGGGACGCACGGCCTTGCCGCCGTCACCGTCCGCGGGATTGCCCTCGGCGTCGATCCAGCCGAAGTGATAGGCGGCGACGGTGTCCATGGGCGGTGCCAGTCGGTCCACTGCCTCCCGCAGCACCGGGGTGGCCAGGGTCCGGCCGCGCTCCAGAAGCGCGGACACGTCCACCGCGGTCCTACGAGCGGCCGTCTCGGCCGGGGGCACAGTGGGCACAGTCTCTCCTCTTGTTGCGATACCGGGGGTGCGGGGGTCTGTCCCGTGCTGATCCGCGCTCATGCCGCCTCCTCGAAGAGGCCGGCGAGATGTGCGCCGGACCGGCCCAGGGCGCCCAGCGCGGCGCCTGCCGCACCGACTCCACTGCGGACCGCGCTTTCCATGGTCGCGGGCCACCCGGTGGCGGTCCACGCTCCGGCCAGATACAGGCCGGGGGCCTTGGTACGGGCGCCGGGCCGCAGCCGCCCGACGCCCGGGGCGGGGGCGAACGTCGCCGTGCGTTCCCGGGTCACGAAGAAGTCCTTCACCTCTGCGCCGCGGGTGGCGGGCAACAGCCTCTGGAGTTCCGGGAGATAGCGCTCCCGCAGCACCGCCACGGGCTCGTCGATCTCCTCCTGGGCGGCCGACTGCGACAGCGCGAGGTACTGGCCCTCGCGCAGCCCGGAGGCCTCGGTGCGGTCGAAGACCCACTGCACCGGGGAGCCGAGCGCGGCGAAGAACGGTTGGCTCAACACCTTGCGGTCGTAGACGACATGGACGTTGAGGATCGGCGCGGTGCCGATCTCGAGCAGCCGCTCGGGGGCGTCGACCGCGCCCGGGGGCAGCAGATCGTGGGCCTCGCGCTGGGGTACGGCGAGGACGACGGCGTCGGCCTCGATGCGCTCGCCGGGAACCTGAACGCTCCAGTTCCCGTTTCCGTCAGTAGAGATGGAGGTGACGCGTGTACGGACCTCGGTACGCACGCCCGCGGAGTCGAGCGCCTTGCGGGCCTGCCGGTCGTGCAGTTCGCCCAGCGGGACGCGAGCCCATCCGATGTCGGCCGCGCCCGGGTCGGACAGCAGACCGGTCTTGAACACCATCGCGGCGAGCCCGAGCGATGCGTCGCCGGCCACCGCGTTGAGGGTGGCGACTCCGACCAGGTCCCACAGTGCCTCGACGGCACGCGCCGACTGACCGTGCGCGGCCAGCCAGCTGCCGAAGTCCTGCGCGTCCAGCGCGGGATCGCCGAGGTCCAGTGCTCGGAGCGCGAGTGCGGCACGCCCGACTCTGGCGCGCTCGGCGAGCGAGAGATGGGGGTAGGTGGCGAGGCTGCGCCCGAGGTGCAGGGGTACGGGCAGTGCGTCGCGCCGTAGTCTGCCGAGCCTGCGCCCCGGTGCCGCGTTCGCGTCGAGAACGGGCACGTCGAGACGATCCTGCAGCGGGGCGAGCGCGCTCGCGTCGATACGGTCGAGGAACCAGCGGTAGGCAGTGCAGCAGCGCAGATAGACGTGCTGGCCGTTGTCGACGGTCAGGTCACCGCGCTCGAAGGAGAAGGCGAGACCACCCAGGCGCGGGCGCCCCTCCAGCAGGGTGACCCGTACACCGGCGTCGGCGAGCGCGAGTGCGGCCGTGATCCCTGCGATCCCACCGCCGACGACGACGGCGGATCCTGCCGAGGCCGACGGCGTCGCGGGGTGCCCGGCGGTGTCCGCGGCCGGGCCCTCCTGCTGTGTGCCGTCGCTCATCGTGCTTCCTCCCCTGCCGGTCCGCCGTGGTGCTTGAACGATGCACGGCAGGCCGTCGCAGTCAGGGACGCCGCGCCGCACCGGAGGGTTGCCTGCCGCTTTTCGGCGGTCGAGTGGCCTGGGAGTGGGTTGTCCGTCACGGACGCCTCCTGACGGTCCGTCGGGTCACGCTGCGCGCGTCCAGACCCGACAGACCGCGCACGGCGACGTACGCCTTCTCACGGCCGGGCAGCGAGACCCGGCCGCGCAGCACGGCCTCCGGCTCGCGCTCGATGCGGTCGAGGAGCCGGCGGTAGATACCGGCCATGGCGGCGACGCAGGCGCCGCTGCGCCGGTCGAGCATGGGCAGCAGCCGGTAGCCCTCGGCGAAGAGGGCCCGGGCCCGGCGTACTTCGAAGTGCACGAGGCCCGCGAAGTCGGAGCCCTCGGGCGGGGTCGGCCCGTGGAACCCGGCCGAGCAGCCAAACTTGGCGAGGTCGTCGGCGGGCAGATAGACGCGCCCGCCCTCGGCGTCCTCGCGAACGTCCCGCAGGATGTTGGTGAGTTGCAGCGCGAGCCCGAGCGTGTCGGCATACTCCGGCGCACGTTCGGCCCCCCGCGCCCCCGGCTCGGTGCCGAACACACCCAGCGAGAGCCGCCCGATGGCCCCGGCCACACAGCGGCAGTAGACCTTCAGGTCGTCCCAGGTTTCGTAGGTCTCGCCGCGGACGTCCTTGAGGACACCGTCGATGAGTTCGTCGAGGCCCCCGAGCGGGATCGGGAAGTGCCGGGCGGCATGGGCCAGGGCGACCGCGACCGGGTCGGTGTCGTCCTCGGCCACCTCTTCGTTCCTGATCCGGTCCAGCAGCCTCCGGGTCTCCTCCAGCCGCTCGGCCTTGACGTCCGGCGCCAGTACGCCGTCGCCGATGTCGTCGACCCTCCGCGAGAACGCGTAGAGCGCGGACATCGCACGGCGCTTGGGCGTTGGCAGAAGCCTGATGCCGTAGGCGAAGTTGCGGGCCTGCTGCCCGGTGACGGTCTCGCAGTAGCTGTACGCGGCGAGCACCGGTCGCGACATGTGCTGTTCCGACTCCACGGTCCGGATCACCCCTCTCCTCGCAGAGTCACGCCCACCTCACGCAGCAACCGGAGCTTGCCGGGTTTGGGCGGGCCGGGAAGTACGTCGTACTCGGCGGCGGCGATCGCGTGGACAGCCGCCCTCCCTCCCGCCACGAACCCTGCAAGCAGCAGCCTCAGCCTGCCGTGGACGCTACCCACCAAGGGGGCGCCTTCATTCAGGAGATCGCGGGCGCGTTCTGCTTCGTATGCAACCAGAGCGCGCACCGATGCGCCTGCTGTTTTCGTGGCGAGATCCGTCTCCTGGACATAAAAGCGCTTCATGTCCTCGGCGGGCAGGTAGATACGGTCGCGGCCGAGGTCCTCTGCCACATCCTGGAGATGCTCCACGATCTGCAGTGCGGTGCAGATCGCGTCGGAGCGCCGGATGCGTTCGGGGGTGGAGGTGCCGGTGACGGCGAGGACGAGCCGGCCGACCGGGTTGGCGGACAGCTCGCAGTAGGCGAGGAGGTCGTCGTAGGTCTCGTACCGGCTGACGAGCTGGTCCTGGCGGTTGGCGGCGATCAGGCCGAGGAACGGCTCAGGGGTGAGGCCGGCGCGCCGGACCGTGGGCTGGAGGCGGCGCAGGAGGGGGTGACGCGGCGTCGAGTCGAAGACCCGGTGCAGATCGGCCTCGAAGGCGTCCAGAAGGGTGAGACGGTCCTCCGCCTCCTCGGGCGGCACGCCGAGAAGGCGGGCGTCGGCGCCACCGGGAGCGAGATCGCCGTCACCGATGTCGTCGACCAGACGGGCGAAGCCGTAGACGGCCATCAGATCGGCACGCCAGGCCCTGGGCAGGAAAAAGGGCGCCACGGGGAAGTTCTCGTCCGCAGCTTTGTCGAGGGTGCCGCGCTCCGGATCGCCGGTGCGCGCCGTCCCGGCTTGGGTCACCGCTCGCCGCCCGCCGCGGAGACGGCACATGCCTCGCGGAGCTGCAGACTTTCCGTAGCCATTGCCGTCACATCTCCCGTTCTACACTGCTGACCTAATACATCCTATTTCGGACACGCCGCCCCGCCTCCGCGCAGCGCGGCAGGTGTGTGGGGGTGCGGGGCATTATCGCCCCAGTTGCCGCGAATCAGCACCGGTACAGCTTACGTTGTACAACGGAGCGAGGTTCGTCGGGGTGTCCTGCACATCACAACAACACACCGATTGGTGTCAAGATTCCTGACCGCAAACAGAGTTGGCGTTTCCTTTGCAGACACAGGGCCCGCAGGAAACGTTCCGGCGGGGCCCTGTGGATCACTCGGTTACTTGCCCGTGAACTTCTCGTACTCCTTGAGGACCTCTTCGGTCGGGCCGTCCATCCGCAGCTCGCCGCGCTCCAGCCACAGGACGCGGTCGCAGGTGTCCCGGATCGACTTGTTGTTGTGACTGACCAGAAACACCGTGCCCGCCTCCTTGCGCAGCTCCCGGATCCGCTCCTCGGAGCGCATCTGGAACTTGCGGTCCCCGGTGGCGAGGGCCTCGTCGATCATGAGGACGTCGTGGTCCTTGGCGGCCGCGATGGAGAACCGCAGCCGTGCCGCCATGCCGGAGGAGTAGGTGCGCATCGGCAGGGTGATGAAGTCGCCCTTCTCGTTGATGCCCGAGAAGTCGACGATCTCCTGGTAGCGGGCCTTGATCTCCTCGCGGGACATGCCCATCGCCAGGCCGCCCAGGATGACGTTCCGCTCGCCGGTCAGGTCGTTCATCAGGGCGGCGTTCACACCGAGCAACGAGGGCTGACCGTCGGTGTAGACCTTGCCCCGCTCGGGGGGCAGCAGGCCGGCGATGGCCCGCAGCAGGGTGGACTTGCCGGAGCCGTTCGAACCGATCAGACCGATCGCCTCGCCGCGGTAGGCGACGAACGAGACGCCCCTGACCGCGTGCACCTTGCGCACGCCGCGCGCCGCGTCGTCGGAGCCTCGCTTGAGGATGCGGCTGAGGGCGGCGGTGGCGCTGCCCTTGCCGCTCTTCGCACCGCTGACGCGGTAGACGATGTGCAGGTCGTCCGCGATGACGGTGGGCACCCGGGCCCCGGTGTTCTGCTCAGCCACGGCCGTACCGCTCCTCCGCCTTCCAGAAGTACACAAAACCGCCGGCGAAGACGACGACCGCCCAGAAGAGCGCGAGGGCCCAGACGTGCGGGGGGAGGTTCTCGGCCCCGTAGTCCTCGATGAGCGCGAAACGCATCAGGTCCATGTAGACGGCGGCCGGGTTCACCTGCAACACGCGTACGACCCATTCGGGTCGGCCGGCGAGCATGGTGTGCAGGGAGAACATGACCCCGGATGTGTACATCCAGGTACGCAGGACGAACGGCATCAGCTGGGCAAGGTCCGGCGTCTTCGCGCCCATACGCGCCACGATCATCGCGAGACCGGTGTTGAAGAGGAACTGCAGCGCCAGCACCGGAACGATCAGCAGCCAGGACAGGCGCGGGTAGCTGCCGAACCCCACCACCACGACGAAGACCACGATCATCGAGAAGAGGAGCTGCTGAAGCTGCTGCAGCGCGAAGGAGACGGGCAGCGAGGCCCGCGGGAAGTGCAGGGCGCGCACCAGGCCCAGGTTGCCGGAGATCGCCCGGACACCCGCCATCATCGAGCTCTGGGTGAAGGTGAACACGAACACGCCGGTCACGAGGAACGGGATGTACGTACCGTGCGGCATGCCCCGGCTGGCCTTCAGGATGAGCCCGAAGATCAAGTAGTACACGCACGCGTTCAGCAGCGGAGTGGCGACCTGCCACAGCTGGCCCAGCTTGGCCTGGCTGTACTGCGAGGTGAGCTTGGCCTGCGAGAAGGCGAGGATGAAGTGACGCCGTCCCCACAACCGGCGGACGTACTCGACGAGCCCGGGCCGGGCACCGCTGACCGCGAGCCCGTATTTGGCGGCCAGCTCGGCCGCGCTCAGCCCTTCGTCGAGTGACGGTCCCTCGCTCACCGCGATACGGCCGTCATGCGTTGTCTCACCCACAGGTCGGCGCACCCCCCGTCCTCCGTGTGCGCGGCCTGCCCGCGCAGGTGGTGCGGGCCGGGGTGGAGGCCCGTCCGCCGGGTTCCGTCTATCGAGCTTGTCAGATCACCGGGGGTCGGCCCAGTCGGCTGAGCCGCCACACCGTGCGCCACCGCATGGGGCGCCGGCGACCGCACGGAGCCGTCCAGCCCTCCCGGAAACCCCCGAACCAGGCGCTCAGGGCGGCCCGCGAGGGACGGCGCACCAGCGTCAGGAGCATCCAGACGCCCAGGTAGACGGGGACGAGGACGGCGGGCAGGTTGCGGCGGGCCAGCCAGACCCGGTTGCGGGCGACCATCCGGTGGTAGACCGCGTGCCGGGAGGGGGCGGTCGTGGGGTGGTACAGCACCATGTCCGA
Organism: Streptomyces sp. CA-106110; assembly: GCF_050936285.1. Lineage (NCBI taxonomy): Bacteria > Bacillati > Actinomycetota > Actinomycetes > Kitasatosporales > Streptomycetaceae > Streptomyces > Streptomyces sp. CA-106110. The sequence continues at coordinate 2,082,450 of NZ_JBNJNB010000001.1, forward strand.
CCGGTAGTCGATCATCCAGCCGGCGTCCAGGGCCCGCCAGGCCAGGTCGGTCTCCTCATGGGCGTAAAAGAACTCGTCGGGCAGACCGCCGACCTCGGCGAAGACCTTCGTACGGACGGCGTTGGCGCCGCCGAGGAAGGTGGTGACCCGGGAGGAGCGCATCGGGTCGGAGGCGCGCAGCCGCGGCACATGGCGGCGCTGTGTCTCACCGGTGTCGGGGTCGGCGATGCGGAAGCTGACGATGCCGAGCCGGGGGTCGGCGGCGAAGGCCTGGCGGCAGAGTTCCGCGGTGTCGTTGCGGGCCAGCAGGCCGTCGTCGTCCAGGAACAGGAGCACGTCGACATCGCTGCCGCTGGGGCCGAAGGCCTCGATGCCGACGTTGCGGCCGCCGGGTATGCCGAGGTTCTCGGGCAGCTCCACGGTCCGGACGCCGTCGGGGACGTCGGGGACGGGCGAACCGTTGCCGACGACGACCACTTGGACCGGGTCGCCGTCCTGCTTGGCCACCGAGTCGAGGAGGGCGCGGAGCTCGGCGGGACGGTTGCCCATGGTGATGACCACCGCCCCGACCGTTATCGCGCCCCTCACTTCAGCCTGCTGGAGGCGAGGATGGACACCAGGTGCAGCAGGGTCTGGACGAGCGCGATACCGGCCAGCACGGCGACGCCGAGCCGCTCGAAGAAGAGGTCTCCCCTGATCGCGTCGATGACCGCCAGGACCAGGATCAGCAGGGACGCCTCGATCCCGAGGACCAGGCGGTGGAACTTCAGCGCGGAGGCCGCACGGCGGGCCAGCGCCAGACCGGACGAGCGCGGTTCGGAGGCGGTCTCCTTGACCGGCGGCAGGCCGCCCTGGTGGCGGGCGACGCCCACGAGGTCGGTCTCGGCCTTGATCAGGACGGCGCCGAGGGCGGCGAGGGTACCGAGGAAGGCCCACAGCCAGTCGATCCGCCCGGAGCCCCAGAGGTCGGCGGCGCGCAGCCCGAAGCCCACCAGCACCGCGGCGTCGCACAGATAGGCCCCCACCCGGTCCAGGTACACCCCGCCCAGCGAGAACTGCTTCTTCCAGCGGGCGATCTCGCCGTCGACGCAGTCGAGGAGCAGGTAGAGCTGGACCATGACCACGCCGAGCACGGCGCCCGCGACGCCCGGCACCAGCAGGGCCGGGCCTGCGAGGACGCCGAAGACAGTCATCAGGTAGGTCAGCTGGTTGGGCGTGACCCGCGTGGTCACCAGGTAGCGGTCCACACGCAGCGAGATCTCCCGCATGTAGAGGCGTCCAGCCCAGTGCTCACCGCTGCGCCGGTCCTTCACCCCCGCGGGGTGAACGACGGGACGGAGTTCAGCTACCGATGGCCTTGACATAGTCGGCGTAGGTGTCCTTGATCTGGTCGGTCTTCAGGTCGAGGTGTTCGAGGATCGTGTAGCGGCCGGGCCGGGTCTGCGGGGCGAACTCCACGACCTGGACGAACTCGTCCACCGTGAAGCCGATCTCCTCCGGCAGTACGGGCAGCCCGTGCCGGCGCAGCACCTGGGCCATGAACACGGACTCCTCGTGCGCGCCGCGCAGATACATCGCGAAGGCGGCGCCCAGCCCGCACTGCTCGCCGTGGGCGGCGGCGCGCCTTGGGAACAGCAGGTCGAAGCCATGGTTGATCTCGTGGCACGCGCCGGAGGACGGTCGGGAGTCGCCCGAGACCGACATGGCGATACCGCTGAGGACCAGCGCCTCGGCGAGTACCTGGAGGAAGTCGTTGTCCCCGATGCCGCCCGGGTGGCGCAGCACCGCCTCCCCGGCCTGCCGGGCCATCGCCGCGGCCAGGCCGTCGATCTTCTCGCCGTTGACGCGGTTGGCCAGCTCCCAGTCCGCGATCGCCGAGATGTTGGACACGGCGTCGCCGATGCCCGCGCGGACGAAACGCGCCGGGGCCTCGCGGATGACATCGAGGTCGATGACGACCGCGATCGGGTTCGGCACACCGTACGAGCCGCGGCCCGCGTCGTTGTCGAGGGTCGCGACCGGCGAGCACAGGCCGTCGTGCGCCAGGTTCGTGGGCACCGCGACGAGCGGCAGGCCGACCCGCGCCGCGGCGAACTTGGCGCAGTCGATGATCTTCCCGCCGCCCAGGCCCACCAGCGCGTCGTAGTGACCGGCCTTCATCGCGCCGGCCAGCCGGACCGCGTCGTCGAGGGTGCCGCCGCCGACCTCGTACCAGCTGGCGCCCGGCAGTTTGGGGGCGAGCCGCTCACGCAGGCGGGAGCCGGAGCCGTCGCTGACCGCGACGGCCAGCTTGCCCGAGTGCGAGATGCGCTCGTCCGCGAGCACGCTCGCCAGATCGTCGAGGGCACCGGGACGGATGTCGACGACGACCGGCGAGGGGATGAGCCTCGTCAGTACAGGCACGCGATCTCCCGCCCTCGGGCCAGGTCGTCGTGGTTGTCGATCTCGACCCAGGGGACGTCGCCGATCGGTGCCACGTCGATCTTGAAGCCGCGATTGACCAGTTCCTGGTAGCCGTGCTCGTAGAACTGCTGCGGGTCGGTCTCCCACACCGTCTTCAGCGCGTCGGAGAGCTCCGCGGCGGCGTCGCCCTCGATGAGGGTGACACCGATGTACTCGCCGGTCGCCTCGGACGGCTCCATCAGCTTGGTGATCTTCTCGACGCCCTTGCCGGGGCGGACCACGACCTTCATCTCCTCGTCGGCGAGCTTCTTCACCGTGTCGACGGCGAGGATGATCTTCTTGCCGTCACCGCGGGCGGCGAGCAGCGTCTTCTCGACCGAGACCGGGTGGACGGTGTCGCCGTTGGCGAGGATCACACCGTCCTCGAGGGCGCGCCGGCCACACCACAGGGAGTAGGCGTTGTTCCACTCCTCGGCCTTGTCGTTGTCGATGAGGGTGAGCCTGAGGCCGTACTCGCGCTCGAGCGCCTCCTTGCGCTCGTACACGGCCTCCTTGCGGTAGCCCACGATGATCGCGACCTCGGTCAGTCCGACCTCGGCGAAGTTGCCGAGAGTGAGGTCGAGCACCGTCGGGCCGGCCTCTATACCCGCGGGCCCCACCGGCACCAGAGCCTTGGGCAGGGTGTCCGTGTAGGGGCGCAGGCGCCGTCCGGCGCCGGCCGCCAGCACGAGGCCGATCATGCGGGTTCTCCTTCGTCGTGTACGGCGGGCGCGCCGCCCTTGTGGGCGGCCACCCAGAAGCGGACGCTCTCGCTGAGCACCACCAGGGCCACACAGACGGCGAGGACCGTGAGCGCGACCTTGAACTGCGCGGCAGTGAGCAGCGCGGCCAGGACCGTGACCAGCAGCGTCCGGCCTTCGTGCCCGCCGATCGCGCGCACCAGCCACTGCGGCGGCGCGCCCGCGTCGCCGCGGATGCGGTACACCGTGTCGTAGTGATGGTAGGCGACCGCAGCCACCAGTCCGAAAGCCGCTGGAAGCACTCCGTTTACCCCGGATTCAGCTGCCAGCACCAGGACGGTGCCGTATTCGGCTGCGCGGAACAAGGGCGGGACGAGCCAGTCGAGGGCACCCTTCAGCGGGCGCCGGACCGCGATGGCGGACATCACCACATAGCCGGCGGCGCACAGGACGGTCTGCCATCCGGCGCCCCACAGGACGGCCGAGCCCACGACGAGGACGCCGCCCGTGAGGGCGAGGACGGGTGCGGCCTGCCTGACGGTGCCGCGGCCCGTGCGCAGCAGCAGCTCGACGAGGGGCCCGCTGTCCGCCAGGTCGGCCAGCGCCCGCGCCGCCCGGTCGGTGCGCCGGGCCTTGTGCGTCACCGAGCGCAGCAGACGGCCGGCGGTGGTGTAGGTGGCGGCGAAGGCGCAGCCGATCAGCAGCACGGTGAAGGTGATCCGGGGGGTGGTGGCCGCCGTCAGGACGGCGATCAGAGCCCAACGCTCACCGATCGGCAGGACGATCATCCGGCGCACCCACACCGTCCAGCCGACGTCGTCGACGCGGTTCGACAGGGCCGCCGTGGGGCCGGCGCCGGCCGTCGCGGCAGGCTGGCCGGCGTTCGCCTCGTTGAAGGCGAAGTCCACGACGTGCCGGCAGGTCTGCAGGACCATCGCGCCGAGGGCCAGCGCCCAGACGTCGTCCCCGCCCCGGGCCGCGCCGAGGGCGAGTCCCGCGTAGTAGGCGTACTCCTTGGCGCGGTCGAAGGTGGCGTCGAGCCAGGCGCCGAGCGTCGAGTACTGGAGGGAGTAGCGGGCGAGCTGCCCGTCGGTGCAGTCGAGGACGAAGGAGGCGATCAGCAGGACACCCGCGGCGACGAAGCCGGCACGGGTCCCGGTGGCCGCGCAGCCTGCCGCGATCAGGGCGGTCAGCAGCGAGGCGGTGGTCACCTGGTTGGGAGTGAGACCGCGACGGGCACACCAGCGGGCCAGGTAGCGCGAGTAGGGGCTGATGAAGTGCGTGGTGAAGAAGCCGTCCCGGGCCTTGACGGCACTGCGCAGGCGTACCGCCTCGTCGTCTACGGCGGCGACGGCCTGCCGTGCCTCGTTGCGGGTCTGCGGATCGGTGGGGACGGCGGCGACCAGCGTGCCGAGCTCGGGCCGGTGGACCGGGACGCCGTCGGCGTCGAGGGCCGCGGTGACGCGTTCGGCCACGTTGTCGGTGACGGTGGCGGCGCCTCCCGGCTCATGCCGGTCCTCCCCCTCGATCGGGGCCGGGACCGGGGCAGCGGCCGGGAGTTCGGGGGCCGCTGCACCCGTCATGGCGGAGTTCTCCCGGGCCAGGGCGCGGGTGAGCGCCTGGCGGGCGGCGGGCTGGGCGGTGACGGCGCCGGGGACGGCGGCGGCCGGGAAGCGGGGGTCGGTGAGACCGAGGCGCAGCGCGTGCAGATGGCCCACGAAACGGGTGTCGACGATCGCGACCCGCTGGTTCTCCGGTACGGCCGCGAGGATCGTCTCGGCGTCTCCGGCGCCGGTGGCGACCCGCACGTCGAAGCCGAGGGACCGCAGATCGCCCTCGAGCGACGATCCGGGGACCGGCTGACCGGTGAGGATGGCGGTCGACAGACGAACTCACTCCCTGGGGCCCGACGCCTGAACGTCGGTCATGTGTGCGGTGCGGGAGCCCGGGGCAGGCGCCGGGCATGTCGGCAGAGGCTATCGGATGCCTGGCAGCCGGTGTTCACCGGCCGTTCATGAACTGATCAACCCGGCCTGTATCGCCGTCACCGCGATCATCATCACGGATCGGGCAAGCGCACACCAAACCACCGGCGCAGATCAACACAAGCACGACATCGCGGTCGCCTTGTGCGGGCACATGCGCGTCTCGCCATTTTCATAGGGATCCTCCCGCCCCCGGTGCCGGGACGGGGTTCACCGGACGGGCATAGGGTGAGGGGCCATGACATGGCTGATCACCGGCGGGGCCGGATACACCGGGGCACATGGGGCGCGGGCGATGGCCGCGGAGGGTGAGCAGGTCCTCGTCCTGGACGACCTCTCGACCGGGGTGCCGGCGCGACTGCCGGAGGGCATTCCGCTGGTGCACGGCTCCGCGCTGGACGGTGAGCTGCTGAAGCGGGTCCTCACCGAGCACGGGGTCACCGGTGTGGTCCACCTCGCCGCGCGCAAGCAGGTCGGCGAGTCCGTGGCCGAGCCGACGCGCTACTACCAGGAGAACATGGGCGGTCTGGCGACGCTCCTGGACGCGGTGGCGGGAGCCGGCGTCCGGCAATTCCTGTTCTCCTCGTCCGCGGCCGTCTACGGCAACCCGGATGTGGACCTCATCACGGAGGACACTCCCTGTGCCCCGATGAGCCCGTACGGTGAGACCAAGCTCGCGGGCGAGTGGCTGGTGCGTGCGGCGGGCCGGGCGCACGGCATCGCGACCGTGTGCCTGCGGTACTTCAACGTGGCGGGCGCCGCGGAGCCGGAGCTGGCCGACACGGGCATCTTCAACGTCGTGCCGATGGTCTTCGACCGGCTGACCCGCGGCGAGGCCCCGCGGATCTTCGGCGACGACTATCCGACGCCGGACGGCACCTGCGTACGCGACTACATCCACGTCGCCGATCTCGCCGAGGCACACCTCGCGGCGGCCCGGCGGCTGGCCGGGGGCTCGACGGGCGACCTGACCGTGAACATCGGCCGCGGCGAGGGCGTCTCGGTACGGGAGCTCGTCACGCTCATCGGCGAGGTGACCGGGGACACCACGCCCGCCATCGTCGAGCCGCGCCGTCCCGGTGACGCCGCGCGCGCGGTCGGGTCCTGCGCGCTGGCCGAGCGGGAGCTGGGCTGGAGCGCGCGGCGCGGGGTGCGCGAGATGGTGGAGTCGGCCTGGCAGGGCTGGCAGCTGCACCACCCGCAGCAGCGTCACGGCTGACCGCGCGCCTCCGGCGTCCCCAGGACGCCGGAGGGATCGCGCTCGACGGTCCCGGAAGGACACCTCGTCGTGAGGTAGGGGTGGGCTCCGGCGTACGGGCGCGCATCCGGACGCCGTATGTGCGGTGGGCGCCCCCCGGCAGGGCGGTTCCGCCTCCCCGGCGCCGGGAACGATCAGGTGTCCCGCCGCTCACGGCGTCTGTTCCGTGAGGGCCGGAGGGCCCGTCCGGACGGCCGGGGTGGGACATGCGGGGAGTCACGAAGTGCCGGGAGTGCCGGATTCGTACGGCAGACTTGGGGCTGGACAACCGATGCGAAGGATAGGTATGCCGATCACACCCGCCAGCGCGGCGCACCATGCGCCGAACGGCGCCGCCGAGGCGATTCTGCTGGAGCTCGTCGACGAGAACGGCACCACGATCGGCACGGCGGAGAAGCTCGCCGCCCATCAACCGCCGGGCCGCCTCCACCGCGCGTTCTCGGTGTTCCTCTTCGACGAGCACGGTCGGCTGCTGCTCCAGCAGCGGGCGCTGGGCAAGTACCACTCCCCCGGTGTCTGGTCGAACACCTGCTGCGGCCACCCCTATCCGGGCGAGGCCCCCTTCGCGGCGGCGGCCCGCCGGACCTACGAGGAGCTGGGTGTCTCCCCGTCGCTGCTCGCGGAGGCCGGCACGGTCCGCTACAACCACCCGGACCCGGCCTCGGGTCTGGTGGAGCAAGAGTACAACCACCTCTTCGTCGGGCTGGTGCAGTCCTCTCCGCGCCCGGACCCCGAGGAGGTCGGCGCGACGGCCTTCGTGAGCGCGGAGGAGCTGGCGGAGCGGCACGCCAAGGACACGTTCTCCTCGTGGTTCATGACCGTCCTGGAGGCGGCGCGGCCGGCGGTCCGAGAGCTGACCGGGCCCGCCGCCGGCTGGTGATCCGAAGGTCCGTCCGGCCCGCCCGGCCGGACGGACTCAGCCGCCCCTGGTGGGCCTGACGCCCCTCGCGGGAATCACACGAACCCCGGGTGCTTGAGCGGAAGCGCGGCCCAGATCACCTTGCCCCCGCTCACCGTGTGCTCGACGTCGCAGACCCCGGCCGCCTCCCTGGTGATCTCACGGACCAGAAGCAGCCCCCGGCCGCCGGTCCGTCCGTGATCGGTCTCCAGGGCACTCGGCCGGTACGGATGCTCGTCCTCCACCGACACCCGCACCCACTCGGGGCCGACGGCGACCTCCACCGCGAGGAGCGGCGACAGCAGGGCCGCGTGCCGCACCGCGTTGGTGACCAGTTCGGACACGATCAGCAGCAGTGCGTACACAGTGTCGTCCGATGCGGGCACGCCCTGGCGGGCGAGCAGATCGCGGACGGCGTGCCGCGCCTGCGGCACCGAGACGTCCACGGCGGCGGCGGTGAACCGCCACACCCCCTCGTACGGCAGCGGCCCCGATGCTCTGCGGCCGTCCGGAGCCTCCCCGCCGCCTTCAGGGCGCGAGCCGAACCCCCGCCCTTGGTTCTCCATCGTCCGGTCGCCACCCTTGCGCTCGATTGTCACCACACGTCGAGTGTTGGGAATGCACTGGTCCGTCCCGAATGACTGAGCACAAGTCGGCTGGTATCGACGACATCTGACCGTTGACGCATGGCGCGGTCGACTCAATGACCGGATCCTGTCCATGTCGCGCCGACTTCGGAACTCTTCGGGTTGTACGGGTTGCGCGCCGACTCGTCCGTCCGGTGCGCCCGACCCTTCTTGATCACGGGTTCCACGGGTGCGGATAGCATCCGGCGCATGGAGCCGCAACTGCTGCACCGCGTCACCGACGGGGTCGCGACCGTCGTCATCCACCACCCGGCCAAGCGCAATGCGATGACGGCCGGCATGTGGGAGGCGCTGCCGCCGCTGCTCGAGACGCTGGCCGCCGATGCGGCTGTCCGGGTGCTGGTGCTCACCGGTGAGGGCGGCACGTTCTGCGCGGGCGCCGACATCTCCACGTTGCGGGGATCGCCGCAGCGCGCGCAGACCCTCGCCGTGCTCGCCGAGGAGGCGCTGGCCGCGTTCCCGAAGCCGACCCTGGCGGCGATCCGCGGCCACTGCGTGGGCGGTGGGTCACAGCTCGCCGCCGCCTGCGACCTGCGGTTCGCGGAGGAGGGCGCCCTGTTCGGGGTGACGCCGGCCAAGCTCGGCATCGTCTACCCGGCCTCCTCCACCCGCCGGCTGGTGTCGCTGGTGGGTCCTGGCGCCGCCAAGTACCTCTTGTTCTCCGGTGAGTTGATCGACGCGGCACGGGCACTACGGACGGGCCTGCTCGACGAGGTGCTGCCCGAGGGTGAACTCGCCAAGTGTGTCGCCGAGTTCACCCGCGTGCTCGCCTCCCGTTCGCAGCTGACGCAGGCAGCGGCCAAGGAGTTCGCGAACGGGCGCACGGACCGGGACGCGCACTGGGCCGAGCAGGCACGCGGCAGCGGCGACACCGCGGAGGGCGTCGCGGCGTTCCTGGAGCGCAGGCAGCCGCGGTTCACCTGGACTACGTCAGGATGAAGCGGCTCTTCGTACGGAACTCCACGACGAGGTGTGCGGGCGCCTTGTCCGGGGATCCCGCGTCGTAGGGCGGCTGCGGGTCGTACTCGGTCAGCAGTTGTACGGCCTGGGCGTGCTCGTCGCCCGCGATGCGGCCGAGCAGGGTGAGTCCCATGTCGATGCCGGAGGAGACGCCGGCGGCGGTGACGTACTTGCCGTCGAAGACGACGCGTTCGCCCGTGGGCTGCGCACCGAACTGCGCGAGGAAGTCCAGGGCCAGCCAGTGCGAGGTGGCGCGGCGGCCCCGGAGCAGCCCTGCGGCGGCGAGCAGCAGGGAGCCGGTGCACACGGACGTCGTCCAGGTACTGGTGGCGTCTGCGGAGCGCAACCAGTCGAGGAGTGCCTCGTTCTCCATCTGCGGGGTCTGGCCTGGTCCGCCGGGGACGACGACGATGTCCGGGGCGGGCACCTCGGCCAGGGTCCGGTCGGCGGTGAGCGCGAGGGCGCCGGTGTCGCTGCGCACAGGCCCGGACCGCTCGGCGACGAAGACGGTCTCCGCGTCCGGGAGCCGGCCGAGGGTCTCGTACGGGCCCACGGCGTCGAGGGCCGTGAACCGGTCGAAGAGAACGATCGCGATCTGCATGGGCTTCCTTTCGGTCAGGGGCGGTTGCTGTGTGATCCGAGGTGATCAGTGGGTGGCTGCCGGACGGAAGCGGCGCCGGTACTCCGCCGGGGCCGCGCCGAGTGCCTTCACGAAGGCGCGGCGCATCGCCTCGGGGGTGCCGTAGCCGCTGGCGCGGGAGATCTGTTCGATGCCGTCGGCGGTGTCCTCCAGGAGGCGCCGGGCGTGTTCGAGACGGACGCGGTCCACGTAGCGGCCCGGCGTCATCCCGGTCTCGGCCTGGAATGCGCGGGCGAAGTGCCGGGGCGAGAGCCGGGCGCGGGTGGCGAGTGTGTCCACGCAGAGGTCGTCGCCCGGGTGCTCGGTGATCCACTGCTGGACTTCGCGCAGGGGTTCGCGCCGCGCCGTCTGGGCGGCGAGCTGGGCGCTGAACTGGGCCTGGTTGCCGGGGCGGCGCAGGAAGACGACGAGGTGGCGGGCGATGGTCAGGGCGGCCTCGCGGCCCAGGTCCTCCTCCACGAGGGCCAGGGCGAGGTCGATGCCCGAGGTGACGCCGGCCGAGGTGGCGACATGACCGTCGCGTACGTAGATGGGGTCGGGGTCGACCTCGATCTCCGGGTGGTTGCGGGCCAGCGTGTCGCAGTGGGCCCAATGGGTGGTCGCACGGCGGCCGTCGAGGAGGCCCGCGCGGGCGAGGAGGATCGCTCCGGTGCAGATGGAGACCAGACGGCCGGCGTGCGGACCGTGCTCCCGCAGCCAGTCCACCAGTCGCGGGTCGGGACTCCGGGCGCCCTGGCCGCCCGGAACGATGAGCGTCTGCGGAGGGGGCGCATCGGCCAGCGCATGGTCCGGGACGAGTGTGAGGCCGCTCGAGGTGCGGACAGGGGCACCGTCGAGTGAGGCGGTGACGATGCGATACGTGCCGGGAAAGCCGGTCTCGGCACCTGCGAAGACCTCGACCGGACCGGTGACGTCGAGACTCTGCACAGCGTCGAAGAGGACGACCAGGAGGGTGCGCATGACCTCGATTCTTGGCGGAGCCCAGGATGGCTGCAAGGACGAGCAGCCCACCTTTCCTGCCATTGCGATCCCGGCCGTTCCCTGCGTACCGACCAGTCGGTAACGTGCCGGGCATGACCACTCCCCTTCCGGAGCGCGCCGGGCGGCGCTGCCACAACGTGATCAATCCGCTGCACTCGACGCACTACTTCTCACCGGATCTGGACCGGGAACTGACCGCTTTGGGCCTCGCCGACCGGAGGGCCGCCTACTTGGCGGTCAGGGCCGCCGCGATGGGGCCGGTGGGAGCAGGCGTGGTGACGGCGACGTTCTACAACTTCCGGCCCGGGATGGTGGCGCTGCACCTGCCCGCCGTGTGGGAGACGGCCCGGCCAAAGGCGGTGCTCGCCGCCCGCATGCGCGCCGTCGACACGACACTGCGGCGGCTGCTCGGCGAGGAGTGCGTGGCTTCGAAGGAGATGGCGGAGGCCGCGGAACTCGCACTGCGCGCGACAGAGGCCTGCACCGCACACGCCCGCCCGCTGTACGCCGCGCACGCCGACCTGCCTGTGCCCGAGGAGCCGCACCTGGCGTTCTGGCACGCGGCCACACTCCTGCGGGAGCACCGCGGGGACGGCCATGTGGCGGTGCTGCTGGGCGCGGAACTCGGTCCGGTCGAGGCACTGGTGACGCACACGGCGACCGGCAAGGGCATGGCCCCGAAGTGGGCCCTGGCCACGCGCGGCTGGAGCAGGGAGGACTGGGACGCGGCGTCCGCGCGGCTGCGCGAGCGCGGGCTGATCGACGCGGACGGCGAGCTGACCGAACACGGCACCGCACTGCGCAAGGAGTTGGAGGTGCAGACCGACCGCCTCGACCGGGCTCCCTACGAACACCTCGGTGCCGCGGGCGTCGAGCGGCTGACGGAGCTGGCGGGCGGGCTGCTCGCCACGGTTCTGGTGGCCGGGGCCTTTCCCCAGGGCATGATCGGCAAGGGATGAGGTACCCGGACGTCGTATCGGCGGACACGCCGATACGACGAAAGGGAGTTCTGTGGTCCGTGCGATCGCAGACGTGCTGCGCCGGACGGTCGATGCCGTCGCCGCCGTGGTGACCCTGCCGTTCCGGGCTCCGGCCCGGCTGTCCTGCGGGGTCCCGGCCACGGCGCGGGGCGGCGCCCGCCGGGTGTGGGGAGCCGGTCGCGCGGGGCGGTCCAGTGGCGGAGACCGCCCCGCGCGACCCGAAACCGCCCGTGTTCCCGCCCTGAGCTCCTGCTGTCGGTGCGACCTGCCACAATTGCCGCGCAACCTCAGTGGAGAAGGCGGTACGGGATCGTGACGACACCCCTCGTAGGGTCCATCGAAGGCAGGATCGCCGAGGAGCTCGGCGTACGGGAGCGGCAGGTGAAGGCCGCAGTCGAGCTGCTCGACGGCGGTTCGACGGTGCCCTTCATCGCCCGCTACCGCAAGGAAGCGACCGAGATGCTCGACGACGCGCAGCTGCGCACGCTCGAGGAGCGGCTGCGCTATCTGCGGGAGCTGGAGGAGCGGCGCACGGCGATCCTGGAGTCGGTGCGCGAGCAGGGCAAGCTCACCGACGAGCTGGAGGCGCAGATCCGGGGCGCCGAGACCAAGGCGCGACTGGAGGACATCTACCTCCCCTACAAGCCGAAGCGGCGCACCAAGGCGCAGATCGCCCGCGAGGCGGGGCTGGAGCCGCTGGCCGAGGGCCTGCTCGGCGACCCGACGGTGGAGCCGCTCGCCGCGGCCGCCGCCTTCGTCGACGCCGACAAGGGGGTGGACGATCCCCAGGCCGCGCTCGACGGCGCACGGGCGATCCTCACCGAGCGCTTCTCGGAGGACGCCGACCTGATCGGCGAGCTGCGTGAGCGGATGTGGGTGCGCGGGCGCCTGGCCGCCAAGGTGCGGGAGGGCAAGGAGGAGGCGGGCGCCAAGTTCGCCGACTACTTCGACTTCGCCGAGCCCTTCACCGAGCTGCCCTCGCACCGCATCCTCGCCATGTTGCGCGGCGAGAAGGAGGAGGTCCTCGACCTCGTCCTCGAGCCCGAGGAGCCGACGGACGGCCCCTCCTCCTACGAGGGGATGATGGCCCACCGCTTCGAGGTCGCCGACCGCGGCCGCCCCGCCGACAAGTGGCTGCTCGACACGGTCCGCTGGGCCTGGCGCACCCGCATCCTCGTGCACCTTGGCATCGACCTGCGGCTCCGGCTGCGCACGGCCGCCGAGGACGAGGCCGTCACCGTCTTCGCGGCCAACCTGCGCGACCTGCTGCTCGCCGCCCCGGCCGGCACGCGGGCCACGCTGGGCCTGGACCCCGGGTTCCGTACGGGTGTGAAGGTGGCCGTGGTGGACGCGACCGGCAAGGTCGTCGCCACCGACGTCATCCACCCGCACGTACCGGCCAACAGGTGGGACGAGGCGATCGCCAAGCTGGCGCGCCTCGCCAAGGAGCACGCGGTCGAGCTCGTCGCGATCGGCAACGGCACGGCCTCCCGTGAGACCGACAAGCTCGCCGGTGAACTGATCACCAAGCATCCGGAGCTGAAGCTCACCAAGGTGATGGTGTCGGAGGCCGGCGCGTCGGTGTACTCCGCTTCCGCCTTCGCCTCGCAGGAGCTGCCGGACATGGACGTGTCGCTGCGCGGCGCGGTCTCCATCGCCCGCCGCCTGCAGGACCCGCTCGCCGAGCTGGTGAAGATCGACCCCAAGTCCATCGGCGTCGGCCAGTACCAGCACGACCTGTCCGAGGTGAAGCTGTCCCGCTCGCTGGACGCGGTGGTCGAGGACTGTGTGAACGGCGTGGGCGTGGACGTCAACACGGCGTCGGCCCCCTTGCTGGCCCGGGTCTCCGGCATCTCCTCCGGGCTCGCGGAGAACATCGTGGCCCACCGTGACACCAACGGCCCGTTCACCTCGCGTTCGCAGCTGAAGGGCGTGGCGCGGCTCGGCCCCAAGGCGTACGAGCAGTGCGCGGGCTTCCTGCGGATCCGCGACGGCGAGGACCCGCTCGACGCCTCCAGCGTGCACCCGGAGGCGTACCCGGTCGTCCGGCGCATGGTGAAGACCGCGGGCCAGGAAGTGGCCTCGCTGATCGGCAACACGTCGGTGCTGCGCTCGCTCAAGGCGTCCGAATTCGTGGACGAGACGTTCGGTCTGCCGACCGTGACCGACATCCTCAAGGAGCTGGAGAAGCCGGGGCGCGACCCGCGGCCCGCGTTCAAGACGGCCACCTTCAAGGAGGGTGTGGAGAAGATCTCCGACCTGTCCTCCGGCATGATCCTGGAGGGCGTCGTCACGAACGTCGCCGCCTTCGGCGCCTTCGTGGACATCGGCGTCCACCAGGACGGCCTTGTGCACGTCTCCGCGATGTCGAAGACCTTCGTCAAGGACCCGCGGGACGTGGTGAAGCCGGGCGACATCGTCAAGGTGAAGGTGCTGGACGTCGACATCCCGCGCAAGCGGATCTCGCTGACGCTGCGTCTGGAAGACGAGGCGGCTCCTGCCCAGCAGGGCGGCGGCGGGCGCCAGCAGCGTGGCGGGCGTGCCCCGCAGCAGCGGCAGCCCCGCCAGGGCGGCGGCTCCCGGCAGGCGCCCCCGCCGGCCAACAGCGCGATGGCCGACGCGTTGCGCCGCGCAGGCCTGCTCGACCCGAAGAACGGCCGCCGCTGAACCCACCGGGCCCGGACCCCTTCCATGAACGGGGTCCGGGCCCCTGGGGCGCACCGACGCGCGTCGCGCGGAACGCGTGCACCGCCTGACCGAAGATGCCGGGGACGATGGGCTCTTCGTGGGCTCTGCGGACGACCGGATCAGGCTTCGAGGCGGATCCTCACCTGGACCCGCGGGGCATCACAGGGCGTCGGCGAGTCGGTCCACCTGCGCCGGGTCGAGGCCGTAGCAGTACAGCATGACCTCGTCGGCACCGAGGCCGGAGAAGCCGGCGATCGTGTCGCGGATCTCGGCAGGCGTGGTGAGCATGCCGGCGACCATCCGGTCGGCCATGCCGGTGAAGGTGTAGTACGCGTGCATGGCCGCCCGTGCCTCGTCGATCACCTCCTGCGGACCGAGCGCGACATTGACCTGGGCGACGATGCGGGGCTCGCCCGCACGGCCGTGCTCCCGCCAGTACCGCCGGACGGTGTCGAACAGGCCGTCCGCCCAGGAGAGCGGCGCGGCGGCGAGGAAGCCGTCTCCCCATCGCGCGACGCGTTCGAGGGCGACGGGCTTGAAGCCGCCGAAGAGCACCTCGGGGCCACCGGGACGGGCGGGCAGCGGCCCGATCGGCCCGGCGCCGTCACCGTACGGCTCGCCGGACCACAGTCGGCGCAGCACCGCCATCTGCTGGTCGAGACGCCTGCCCCGGGTACGAATGTCGACGCCTGTGACCTGGTGGTCGTCGTCCCTGCCGCCGATGCCGAGACCGAGCACCAGCCGGCCACCGGTCATCCGGTCCAGGGTGGCCGCCTGCTTGGCGAGCAGGGCGGTGTCGCGCAGCGGGGCGAGCAGTACTTCGGTCTGGACGCGGATGCGGGAGGTGGCACCCGCGAGGACGGCGAGCGCCACCAGGGGTTCGGGGTTGTGGTAGACGAGCCGGTCCAGCAGGCCGAGGGTGCTGAAGGGCCCGGCCTCCGCCTGCCGGGCCCAGGTGAGAAGAATGGCCGGGTCGCCGATGGGCAGGCCGATTCCGACGTTCATGAAGGAGACCTCCGAAAGGAAGGGTCGACAAAGTAGGCTGCCGCCCCTCCGGCACCTCATCGAGGTGGGACGCTCCCGCTCTGCGGCGTACTTCTGGGGGAACGTCTCGTCGAAGTGAACTCACTCTAGAGCGCTCGGTGTTCGGCGAACAAGCCGAAGGGCGGCCGCGGCCGACGACCGACCGGGGTCCTTAGCGCTCCGTCACCTTGCCGTCCGCCACCTCCAGGCGGCGATTCACCCGCACCGCGTCCAGCATTCGGCGGTCGTGGGTGACCAGGAGCAGTGTGCCTTGGTAGGAGTCCAGGGCCGACTCGAGCTGCTCGATGGCCGGGAGGTCGAGGTGGTTGGTCGGCTCGTCGAGGACGAGGAGGTTGACGCCCTGGCCCTGGAGCAGGGCGAGGGCGGCCCTCGTGCGCTCGCCCGGCGAGAGGGTCGCCGCCGGGCGTAGGACGTGGTCGGCCTTCAGCCCGAACTTGGCGAGCAGGGTGCGTACGTCCGCCGGTTCCGTGTCCGGGACCGCGGCGCAGAACGCGTCCAGCAGGGGCTGGGGGCCGTGGAACAGCCCGCGTGCCTGGTCGACCTCGCCGACCTGGACGCCGGAGCCGAGAGTGGCATGGCCGGCGTCCAGGGGGACGCGGCCCAGCAAGGCGCCGAGCAGTGTCGACTTGCCCGCGCCGTTCGCGCCCGTCACCGCGACCCGGTCCGCCCAGTCCAGTTGCAGGGACACCGGACCGAAGGTGAAGTCCCCTCGCCGTACCTCCGCGTCCCTCAGTGTGGCCACAACCGCGCCCGAACGGGGGGCCGCGGCGATCTCCATGCGCAGCTCCCACTCCTTGCGGGGCTCCTCGACCACGTCCAGGCGTTCGATCATGCGCTGGGTCTGCCGGGCCTTGGCCGCCTGCTTCTCGCTGGACTCGCTGCGGAACTTGCGGCCGATCTTGTCGTTGTCGTTGCCCGCCTTGCGTCGGGCGTTCTTCACGCCCTTGTCCATCCAGGAACGCTGCATTTGGGCCCGGTCCTGGAGGGCGGCCTTCTTGTCGGCGTACTCCTCGTAGTCCTCACGAGCGTGCCGACGGGCCGTCTCGCGCTCCTCCAGGTAGGCCTCGTATCCGCCGCCGTACAGGTTGATCTGCCGTTGCGCGAGGTCGAGTTCGAGGACCTTGGTGACGGTGCGGGTGAGGAACTCGCGGTCGTGGCTGACGACCACCGTCCCGGCGCGCAGTCCGCCGACGAAGCGTTCCAGGCGCTCCAGGCCGTCCAGGTCGAGGTCGTTCGTCGGCTCGTCGAGCAGGAACACGTCGTAGCGTGACAGCAGCAGTGAGGCGAGCCCGGCGCGGGCCGCCTGACCGCCGGACAGGGACGTCATCGGCTGGTCGAGACCGACACCGAGGCCGAGCGAGTCGGCGACCTCCTCGGCTCGTTCGTCGAGGTCCGCGCCGCCGAGCCCGAGCCAGCGCTCCAGGCTCACCGCGTAGGCGTCGTCGGCACCGGGCGTGCCGTCGACGAGCCCCTGCGTCGCCTCGTCCATCAGCCGCTGTGCCTCGGCCACCCCCGTACGGCGCGCCAGGAACGCGCGGACCGTCTCGTCCGGCCGCCGCTCCGGCTCCTGCGGCAGATGGCCGACCGTGGCGGTCGGCGGGGACAGGCGCAGCTCGCCGCGCTCCGGGGCGATCAGTCCGGCGAGCATCCGCAGCAGGGTGGACTTGCCGGCCCCGTTGGCTCCGACGAGTCCGATCACGTCACCGGGGGCGACGACGAGGTCGAGCCCGGAGAAGAGCGAGCGGTCGCCGTGCCCGGCGGCGAGGTCCTTGGCGACGAGAGTGGCAGTCATCAGAGAGCCGATCCTAACCAGCGCGGGACGCCCGGCCCAATCACACCGGGCGTCGACCGGCCCGGTGGGACGGCACACCGGTGCTGGTACCGGCGCAGGGCGCCACCGCCGCCGTGGGGCCGGGCGGTCAGGGCCCTGCGGGGCCGAGCCGTGAATCAGGCGGCCGGGCCTGTGGGCCCGGCCGCCTCTCGTGCCGTCAGTGGTCGGCGTCCGGCAGTCGTCGCTCGATCAGCGGCTGTCTCCCGGAACACGGTGGAGGGTGTCCGGGTGCCGCACGCCGTCCAGGCCGGTGGGCGCGGGAGCGGCGGACGAGGAGCCGGAGACCGCGCGGGCGAACGCGGGCGCCCCGCCGACGAGCGGCACGCGGGCCGACGTACGGGCGAGGTCGACGGTCAGCGTGGGGGTGGTGGACGGAGGGTCGATGAGGTCCTTGTCGGTGCCCGCGACGATCAGCGCGAGCCGGTGGCCCTTGGGGACGACATGGTCGGTCGCGGCCAGGTCGAGCGTGATCCGGTACGCCCGGCCCGGAGTGAGCGGTACGCCCTTGCGGTCCGAGGCGTAGTTGCCGAGGTCCGCCCAGCCACGGCTGAACACGGTGAAGCCGACGTCCGCCTTCTTGGCCTCGGTGGCCTTGAAGCAGGCGCTGTCACCGGCCGTGCTCGCGCCCCAGCAGGTGCGGCCGGTGAGCGTGGTGATGCCCTCGCCGGAGTCGGCGTAGTCCCGGATCGTGTCGGGGCCGAGGTCGACCAGCACGGCGGAGAGATGAGCCGTGGAGGTGGTCGGGGTGACGGTGACGGTCACGGTGGAGGAGCCGGACACGCGCAGGTCCCTCGACAGGGGCCGGGTGACGAACCCGGCCTTGCCCGGGGTGGACTCGTCGATGTGCGCGGCCCAGTCGGTCTCGCTCAGCCGCGGGTCGTCGGTGAAGGTCTCGGTGCCCGTGCCGCTGTGCAGGCCGAGCGCGCCGACACCCGCCTGGGAGCCCTGCCCCGGACGCAGGGTCGTCGTCGCCGTGCCCCGCGGCGGCCAGAGGGCGGAGGTGGCCCACTGGTCGGGGTGGCGCTCGATGTCGGCCATGGGCTCGCGGTCGATGCCGTTGTCGTAGCCGAGGAGTTCGTGGTCGAACCAGCGGTGCAGGGTGTCCACCCATGCCCCGCGCCGGTAGTCGAAGGGGTCGACGTGGCCCGTCTGGGACAGCCAGATCTTGCGGTGGACACCGTTCTTCGCGAGGGCGTTCCACCACTGGCCGAAGTGCTTGGTGCGGACGTTGAGGTCCTGCATGCCGTGCACGAGGAAGACGCTGGCCCGCACCTTGCTCGCGTCCTTGACGTAGTCGCGCTCGGTCCACAGCGGCGTCCAGTCACCGGTGCGGGGCGCCCCGTCGACGAGCTTGTGCTGCACGGCGGCGCACTTGGCGCGGGCGGCGGGGCTGTCGACGTAGTCGGAGAGCCAGTCGGGCCCCGAGTCGTACAGGGGCGCGCCCTTGGCGAAGTAGTAGTCGTACCAGGAGGAGATGGCGCTGATCGGCACGATGGTCTTCAGGCCCTTCACGCCGGTGGCGGCCACGCCGTTGGCGATGGTGCCGTCCCAGCTCTTGCCGATCATGCCGGTCCTGCCGTTGGTCCAGGTCGCCTTGGCCCGGGCGGAGCCGGTGCGGGTGGTGTAGCCCTTGGCGCGGCCGTTCAGCCAGTCGATCACGGCCTTGGCGGACTGGATGTCGGAGCGTCCGCCGACGTCCACGCAGCCGTCCGAGCGATTGGTTCCGGCCAGGTCGACGCCGACGAACGCATAGCCGCGCGGAACGAAGTAGTTGTCGTAGAAAAGCGGCATCTGGACGACGTGGCCCGCGGCGTCGTACGTCTTCAACTGGTTCTCGTTGCCGCGCCCGCAGCAGAAGTAGTACGGGCTGGCGTCCATGATCACGGGGATCTTGCGGCCCTGCGCGGCGGGTTCGCGCGGCCGGACGATGTCGACGGCGACCCGGTCGTTCCTTCCGTCGCCGTCGCCGTCCAGCCCGGTGTCGACCCAGACGGACTCACGGACGGCGTTCTCGTACGAGTAGACGGGCCGGCTCTCGCGCGGCGCACCGTGGGCGGCCGACGGGGTGAGGAAGGCGGCCAGCAGGGCGGCCACGGTCGCGGTCGCGAGCTGTCGCCAGATCGTGTAGCGCGTGCGTTTCGGCATGCGCGGGACGGTACAGGTGACAACTCCCGTTCAGAAGAGGGCAACTGACGGCGTGGCGGACAGACGGGAGCGTATGGCCGGGAAAGCACTGCGGGACGGTTGCGGTCATGACGGCCGGATGGCGATCGTGTGACAGGGGGTGCCATGGACATGCCTGGTCTCACAGGAACTGAATAGGGTCCGAACTGACCTCGTGCCCCTATGACTTGGAGCTCTCGTGCACCGCAGACTCATCGCCCCGGGCGCGCTCGCGGCGGCTTCCCTGTTGCTGGCGATCCCGGCATCGGCGGCCGGCTTCCAGCCCGGCGCACCGGGTATCGGCGACCCCTACTACCCGTACTACGGCAACGGCGGATACGACGTCTCCCACTACGACCTCCGGCTCACCTACCAGCCGCAGACGGACGAGCTGGCGGGCACGGCGACCATTCTCGCCACCACCACGCAGAACCTCTCCCGGTTCGACCTCGACTTCCTGCTGGACGTGAGCGAGGTGCGGGTCAACGGCGCGAAGGCGGCGTTCGCCACCTCCGGCCAGCACGAACTCCAGATCACCCCGGCCACCCCGCTGCCCAAGGGCACGCCGGTCACCGTCGTGGTCCGCTACAGCGGTGTGCCGTCCACCAAGAGCGCGTACGGCTTCACCACCTGGCACCGCACCCCGGACGGCGCGGTGGCGGCGGACGAGCCCGAGGCGGCGTGGTGGTGGTACCCCAGCAACGACCATCCGCTCGACAAGGCGACCTACGACGTGTCGGTGGCCGTGCCGGGCGGCACGCAGGCGATCTCCAACGGCACGCTCCAGTCGACGAGTTCGAAGCTCGGCTGGACCCGCTACAACTGGCGGTCCAACAAGCCGCAGGCGACGTATCTCACCACGCTGGCGATCGGCAGGTTCGACATCACGACCGGGCAGACGTCGGACGGCGTGCCGGTCGTCAACGCCTACAGCAAGGACCTCGGGGACAACGACGGGGCCGCGCGGGCGAGCGTGGAACGGACCGGGGAGATCGTCGACTGGCTGACCGGCTACTTCGGGCCCTACCCCTTCAACTCGGTCGGCGGGTACGTCCCGAACACGACCACCGGGTACGCCCTGGAGACGCAGACCCGCGTGTATTACAGCCCCAAGCAGTTCGCGAACGGCTCGAACACATCGGTCGTCGTCCACGAGCTGGCGCACCAGTGGTACGGCGACGACGTGTCGCTGAAGGGCTGGAAGGACATCTGGATCAACGAGGGCTTCGCGCGGTACGCGCAGTGGCTGTGGTCGGAGCACGAGGGCGAGGGCACGACGCAGGAGCTGGCGGACTACGTGTACGCCTCCCATCCGGCCGACGACGCGTTCTGGACGGTCAAGCCGGGTGACCCGGGCCCGGACAACCAGTTCGACACGGCGGTCTACGACCGGGGCGCGCTCGCCATCCAGGCTCTGCGCAACGAGGTCGGCGACGACGCGTTCTTCGCCATCCTGAAGGGCTGGCCGAAGCAGCACCCGTACGGCAACGCCTCGGTCGCCGACTTCCAGGCGTACGCGGAGAAGGTGTCCGGAAAGCCGCTGGCCGCACTGTTCGACACCTGGCTGTTCCAGCCGTCGAAGCCGTCCGCACCGGCGGCACGGACGGCGGCCGTGACACGAGCGGCCACCGCTCCCACCGCACCGAAGTCGTGGAAGAAGATCGAGACGACGAACGACGTGCACGGCGGCTGACCAGCCTCGTTCCGCTGAAGTCCGGGCCGGACACCCATGGTCCTACCGGTCCGGCCCGGGGTCCGGCTCCGCGTCCACGCCGCGGAGCGGGACCCGGGGCGGCCAGAGGACGCCTGCCGTCAGCCGTCGAGGTCGTAGACCGTCACGCGTATCCCCCGCTTCACCAGCCGCTCGACGACGAGCGGCTCCACACGGGCCCAGTTGCCGCCCGCCAGCCCGCACCCGATACGCGGCATATGGACGGACGCACCGAGTTCCACCGCCTTGTCGGCCAGCGCCCCGAGCGCCGTGTCGATCGCCTCGTACCGCACGGGCACGCCTTTGCCGCCCCTTCGTATCCCCCGCTGTCCGATCATGTTGGCGACCCATACGTCCGGCTCGACCCGGACGAACTGGACCGCGCCCAGGCCGAAGTCGTTCGCCGCACGGTCTCGGTGCCAGGCGCGGTACGCCTCTTCCGGCTCGGGCCAGCGGTGCGACAGGGCGAGGACGAAACCCCTTCCCCAGCCCCCGATGTCGTTGCAGACGTGGGCGATCAGCCTGACGCCCCCGCCGGACGGCGCGGTGGCGTCACCCCGGACATAGGTGATATCCGACATGACGCCACCGTAGGGGCCGCCACTGACAGCGGCCCGTCAGCCGTTACTTCGTGAAGTCGGACAGTTCCCGGTCCGCGGCGTCCGAGATCCTGCGGCGGAGTGCGAACCAGCCGCCGACGAGCAGAACAGCGATCACGGGGATGAGCATCAGCGTCTTGCGGCCGACCTCGGGGTCGTTCCACATCAGGCCGAGCACGGCCAGCAGGAAGGCGATCGTGACGATCTCCGTGACCGGGCTGCCGGGCAGCCGGAAGGACGGCCGGGCGACGAGACCCGCCTTGGCACGGCGGACGAAGACCAGGTGGCAGACCATGATGATCACCCAGGTGCTGACGATCCCGAGGGACGCCACGTTCAGCACGATCTCGAATGCCTGGCTCGGCAATCGGTAGTTCAGCACGACGCCGAGCACGCACACCGCACAGGTCAGCAGGATGCCGCCGTAGGGGACCTGGCTGCGGTTCATCCGGGCCGTGAACTTGGGCGCGGAGCCGGCCATGGCCATGGAGCGCAGGATGCGGCCCGTGGAGTACAGGCCGGAGTTCAGCGAGGACATCGCGGCGGTCAGGACGACCAGGTTCATCACGTCGCCTGCCCCCTGGACGCCGATCTTCGACAGCACCGTGACGAAGGGGCTCTCGTCGCCGGAATACACCGAGCCCGGCAGCAGCAGCGCCAGCAGGACCACCGAGCCGACGTAGAACAGGCCCACACGCCACATGATCGAGTTCACCGCGCGCGGGACGACCTTCTCCGACTCGGCGGTCTCGCCCGCCGCGACGCCGACCAGCTCGAGGGCCGCGTACGCGAAGATCACGCCCTGCATCACCAGGACGACGGGCATCAGGCCGTGCGGCAGGATCCCGCCGTGGTCGGTGATCACGCTCAGACCCGGCGTCTCGCCCCCGACCTTGTGCTGCGTGGCCAGCAGGAAGATGCCGACGAACATGAAGCTCACCAGCGTGGCGACCTTGATGATCGCGAACCAGAACTCCATCTCGCCGAAGATCTTCACCGAGATCAGGTTCACGGCCAGGACGACCGCGAGGGCGATCAGGGCGAGCACCCACTGCGGGACGGAGGTGAAGAAACTCCAGTAGTGGGTGTAGAGCGCGATGGCGGTGATGTCGGCGATACCGGTCGTCGACCAGTTGAGGAAGTACATCCAGCCGGCGACGTAGGCGCCCTTCTCACCGAGGAACTCACGGGCGTACGACACGAAGGACCCGGACGACGGCCGGTACAGGACCAGCTCGCCGAGGGCGCGGACGACGAAGAAGGCGAAGACGCCGCAGACCAGGTAGGCGACGGCCAGTGCGGGACCGGCGTTGTGCAGTCTGCCGCCTGCGCCCAGGAACAGACCGGTGCCTATGGCGCCACCGATCGCGATCATGTTGACGTGGCGGGCCTTGAGGTCCTTGCTGTAGCCGGCGTCGCCTGCATCCGCGGGCGTCCGGGCGGCATCGGTGCGGGATGCGGCCACGGCCGTGTTCACGGCGTCCTTGCTCACGAGTGGATCTACTCTCTGGTGCGCCCGGCGCAGGGATGGTGCGCGAGTGTCCGGATCGGGGCATGGTCCGGCCACCCCTGACGTGGCACAGACCAAGGCGTCACCTTCCCGCAGAGATCGCCGTGCACGCGGTGGCGGACCTCACAGAGCGGCACATCTCACGTGATCGTTACCTGAACATCACCCGCTGGTCATATTGCGCTCGACTGTTCGCCATGTGGTCGTGCTCGGGGCCTACTGGTGTCACAGTTCTGGTGAGACAGCGATACTGCTGTACATGACGACCGAGACCGAGGAGCAGACGCTCACCGTCGACGAGCTCGCCGCGCGTGCGGGCGTCACGGTCCGCACCGTCCGCTTCTACAGCGCCAAAGGGCTCCTCCCACCGCCCGTGATCGGCCCGCGGCGTGTGGGTCACTACGGTCCCGGGCATCTGGCCCGGCTGGCGCTCATCGAGGAGCTGCAGCACCAGGGCATGACCCTGGCGGCGATCGAGCGCCATCTGCAGCAGTTGCCGGCGGACGTGAGCGCCCGGGACCTCGCCCTCCACCGCGCCGTCGTGGCGTCCTGGGGGCCGGACACGGCGGAGACCCTGCCCCGCGAGGAGCTGGAACGGCGAGCGGGGCGGCCGCTCGGCGCGGAGGACCTCGAACTGCTCACGGCGATGAACGCGGCCGTACCGGACGAGGACGGTACGTATCGCGTGGACCCGGGCCTGCTCCGGCTCGGGGTCGAACTCCTCGACGTTCCCTTCGGCCTGGAGACGATCCTCGCGGCCCGGGCCGCGCTCATCGAGCATTCGCGCGCGGCGGCACGCGAGCTGTCGCACCTGTTCCGCGACGCGGTCGCCGAGCGCGACTCCACCGCCGTGAAGTCCCTGTCCGCGCACATGCACCCGCTGGTGGTCCAGGCCCTGCTCACCAGCTTCCAGCGCTCCCTGAAGGAGGAGCTGCGGGAGTGGCTCACAGACGGAGGACCCGCGGGAGACTCCTGATCCCCGCGGGTCCCCGAGCCGCACCGGCCCGCGTCAGCGCGCGTCGGTGAAGCGCTCCCCCTTCTCCGCCTTCTCCACCAGCAGCGCGGGCGGCGTGAACCGCTCCCCGTACCGCTCCGCGAGTTCCCGCGCGCGGGCCACGAAGCCCGGCAGGCCGCCTTCGTAGCCGTTGATGTACTGCAGGACGCCACCGGTCCAGCCGGGGAAGCCGATACCGAAGATCGAACCGATGTTGGCGTCGGCGACGGAGGTGAGCACGCCCTCCTCAAGGAGCCGGACGGTGTCCAGCGCCTCGGAGAACAGCATGCGCTCCTGCATGTCCTCAAAGGGGATCGTGTGGCCCGGCTTGGTGAAGTGCTCCCGCAGCCCCGGCCACAGCCGGCCGCGCTTGCCGTCCTCGCCGTACTCGTAGAAGCCGGCGCCGCCGCTGCGCCCGGTGCGGCCGAACTCGTCGACCATGCGGTCGATGACGGCCTCGGCCGGGTGCGGGGTGTAGGTGCCGCCCGCCTCCTGGACCGCACGCTTCGACTCGTTGCGGATCTTCCGCGGCAGGGTGAGCGTCAGCTCGTCCATCAGGGAGAGGACCTTGGCCGGGTAGCCGGCCTGGGCCGCCGCCTGCTCGATGGACGCGGGCTCGATGCCCTCGCCGACCATCGCGACGCCCTCGTTGATGAAGTGGCCGATCACCCGGGAGGTGAAGAAGCCGCGCGAGTCATTGACGACGATCGGCGTCTTGTTGATCTGCCGGACCAGGTCGAAGGCGCGTGCCAGCGCCTCGTCGCCGGTCCGCTTCCCCTTGATGATCTCGACGAGCGGCATCTTGTCGACGGGCGAGAAGAAGTGCAGTCCGATGAAGTCGGCCTGCCGCTCCACACCGTCGGCGAGTGCGGTGATCGGCAGGGTCGAGGTGTTGGAGCACAGCAGCGCGTCGGGCTCGACGATGTTCTCGATCTCCTGGAACACCTTGTGCTTGAGCGCCGGGTCCTCGAAGACCGCCTCGATGACCGCGTCGCAGCCCGCGAGGTCGGCGGCCTCGGCGGTGGGCGTGATGCGGGCGAGCAGCGCGTCCACCTTCTCCTGGGTCGTACGGCCCTTGGCGACCGCCTTCGCGCACAGCTTCTCGGAGTAGCCCTTTCCCTTGGCGGCCGCCTCCAGGGCGACGTCCTTGAGGACGACCTCGATGCCCGCGCGGGCGCAGGAGTAGGCGATGCCCGCGCCCATCATCCCGGCGCCGAGGACGGCGACCTTGCGGACCTGGCGGGGCTCGATGCCCTGCGGGCGGTTGGCGCCGGAGTTGACGGCCTGAAGATCGAAGAAGAACGCCTGGATCATGTTCTTCGCGGTCTGCCCCGTGACCAGCTCCGTGAAGTACCGCGCCTCGATGGTCAGGGCGGTCTCGAAGTCGACCTGGGAGCCCTCGACGGCGGCCGCGAGGATGTTGCGCGGGGCCGGGTAGGGGGCGCCGTTCAGCTGCTTCTTCAGGTTGGCCGGGAAGGCGGGCAGGTTGGCGGCGAACTTCGGGTTGGACGGCGTACCGCCCGGGATCTTGTACCCCGGCTTGTCCCAGGGCTGCTGGGACTCGGGGTTGGCGTCGATGAAGGCGCGGGCCTTGTCCAGCATCTCCTCGCGGGTGGCGGCCACCTCGTGGACCAGGCCGTTCTCCAGGGCACGCGCCGGCGAGTACTGGGTGCCCTGCAGCAGCACCTTCAGCAGGGCGTCGGTGATGCCCATCAGGCGGACGGTGCGGGTGACTCCGCCGCCCGCGGGGAGCAGGCCGAGGGTGACCTCGGGCAGGCCGATCTTGGAGCCGGGGGCGTCCAGGGCGATGCGGTGGTGGGAGGCGAGGGCGATCTCGTAGCCGCCGCCCAGGGCCGCGCCGTTGATCGCCGCGACGACCGGCTTGCCGAGGGTCTCGATGCGGCGCAGGGACTTCTTGATCGCGACACCCATGTCGAACGCCTGCTGGGCGTCCTCCGGGCCGGCCTTCATCATGTCCTTCAGGTCGCCGCCCGCGAAGAAGGTCTTCTTGGCGGAGGCGTAGATGATGCCGCGGATGGAGTCCTTCTCGGCCTCGGCGCGCTCGGCGACCGCGGCGATGGACTCCTTGAACGCCTGGTTCATGGTGTTCGCGGACTGGTTGGGGTCGTCGAGGACGAGGGTGACGATGCCGGTGTCGTCCTGTTCCCAGCGGATGGTGGTGGACTCAGTGCTCATCAGGGGTGCTCCGTAAGATCCGTTCGATCCGTTGGGGGTGGTCAGACGCGCTCGACGACGGTGGCGATGCCCATGCCGCCGCCCACGCACAGCGTGGCCAGCCCGTACCGCTTGTCCTGCCGCTCCAGCTCGTCCACCAGCGTGCCGAGGATCATCGCGCCGGTCGCGCCCAGCGGGTGGCCGAGGGCGATGGCGCCGCCGTTGACGTTGACCTTGTCCAGCGAGATCCCCATGTCCTTGACGAAGCGCAGCACGACCGCGGCGAACGCCTCGTTGATCTCGATCAGGTCGATGTCGTCGATCGTCAGTCCGGCCTTGGCGAGCGCCTTGCGGGTGGCGGGCGCGGGACCGGTCAGCATGATGGTCGGCTCGGAGCCGGAGACCGCCGCGGAGACGATCCGGGCGCGCGGCCGCAGCCCGTACCGCTCGCCGACCTCCTTGGAGCCGATGGCGACGAGCGCCGCGCCGTCGACGATGCCGGAGGAGTTGCCCGCGTGGTGGACGTGGTCGATCTGCTCGACCCAGTGGTACTTCTGCAGCGCCACCGCGTCGAAGCCGCCCAGCTCGCCGATGTCCGCGAACGACGGCTTGAGCTTCGCGAGGGAGTCGGCGGTGGTGCCGGGCCGCATGTGCTCGTCGTGGTCGAGGACGACGAGCCCGCTGCGGTCCTTCACGGGCACCACGGACTTCTCGAAGCGGCTGTCCTTCCAGGCGGCCGCGGCCCGCTCCTGGGACAGCGCCGCGTACTCGTCGACGTCCCGGCGGGAGAAACCCTCGATCGTGGCGATGAGGTCGGCGCCGATGCCCTGCGGCACGAAGTTGGTGGCCATGTTGGTCATCGGGTCGGCGAACCATGCGCCGCCGTCCGAGGCCATCGGCACCCGCGACATCGACTCGACGCCGCCGGCGAGCACCAGGTCCTCCCAGCCGGAGCGGATCTTCGCCGCCGCCAGGTTCACGGCTTCGAGGCCGGAGGCACAGAAGCGGTTCTCCTGGACGCCGGCGACGGTGTCCGGCAGTCCGGCGGCGATCGCCGCGATCCGGGCGATGTCGGAGCCCTGGTCGCCGACCGGGCCCACGACACCGAGCACGACGTCGTCGATCGCGGCCGGGTCGAGGTCCGGGAAACGCCGCCGGACCTCGTGGATGAGTCCGGTCACCAGGTCGATGGGCTTGGTGCCGTGCAGGGCGCCATTGGCCTTGCCGCGTCCGCGCGGGGTGCGGATCGCGTCGTACACATACGCTTCGGTGCTCACTGGTCAAGCCTTTCGGGGAGGGTCAGCCGAGCAGGGAACGACCGATGATCTCCTTCATGATCTCGGTGGTCCCGCCGTAGATGGTCTGGATGCGGCCGTCGGTGAAGGCCCTGGCCACGCGGTGCTCCGTCATGTATCCGTAGCCGCCGTGCAGTTGCAGACAGCGGTCCGCGACCCGCTTCTGCAGTTCGGTCGCCCACCACTTGGCCATGGAGGCGTGCACGGCATCGAGTTCCCCCCTCGCGTGGTCGGCGATGCAGCGGTCCAGGAAGGTACGGGTGACGGCGCACTCGGTCGCCATCTCCGCTATCTCGAAGCGGACGTGCTGCAGCCTGCCGAGCGGACGTCCGAAGGCCTCGCGTTCCTTGACGTACTCGGTGGTGATCTCCAGCACGTGCTCGGCCGCGGCGATCCCGGCGACGGCGATGTTCAGCCGCTCCTGGACCAGGTTCGTCATCAGGTGCCCGAAGGCGCCGTTGAGGTCGCCGAGCAGGTTGTCCTTGGGCACCCGCACATCGTGGAAGAACAGCTCGGCCGTGTCCTGCGCCTTCTGCCCGATCTTGTCGAGGTTGCGACCGCGCTCGAAGCCCTCCATGCCGCGCTCGACCACGAGCAGCGAGAGGCCGTGCGCCCCGCCCTCGGGGGTCGTGCGGGCCACGACGATCACCAAGTCGGCGAGGATGCCGTTGGAGATGAAGGTCTTGGAGCCGTTGAGGAGCCAGTGGTCGCCCTTGTCCTCGGCACGTGTCCTGATGCCCTGCAGGTCGGAGCCGGCGCCGGGTTCGGTCATGGCGATGGCGGTGATGAGCGAGCCGTCGCAGAAGCCGGGCAGCCAGCGCCGCTTCTGCTCCTCGGTGGCCAGTCCCGTCAGATACGGGCCGATGATGTCGTTGTGCAGTCCGACCGCGAGCCCGGACGCCCCGGCCCGGGTGAACTCCTCCACGAGCACGGCGCTGTAGCGGAAGTCGTCCGTCCCGCCGCCCCCGTACTCCTCGGGCACGGCGAGTCCCAGCAGTCCCTGGTTGCCTGCGGCCCGCCAGGCCGCACGGGAGACGATGCCGTCCTTTTCCCACTGGTCGTAGTGGGGCAGCACCTCCCTGGCCAGGAAGGTACGCACGGTCTCGCGGAACGCCTCGTGCTCGGCCCCGTAGATCTGCCGCTTCATCCGGCGTACGCCCTCCTCACAGCCAGCCCTTGACGGTCTCCATCAGCCGGGCCGGATCCGGGCCGACCGGCGTGACGTTCAGCATGTCGACCCCCGCTGCGCGGAAAGCCCCGACACGCGGCGACCCAGACGGCGTCCAGGCCGGCCGACTCCAGCACCGCGGCGTCGTCGGCCGCCCGCCGGGGGTCGGACGCGTAGTCGAGCGGGATCGAGAGCTCCATCAGTCGCCGTCCTGGAGTAGCCGGGGTACGTCCCAGTCGCGTGCCACGTCCGCGGTGTCGGCGCCGGGTTGCGCGGGTCCGCTGCGCACGGAGGTATGGGTCACCGAGAAGCGGGGCGCGGGCGCCGGCTGGGTGAGCCCGCCGTGGTTCGTGAAGGTGCCTCGGGCGGCGAGATGGGGGTGCGCGGGGGCCTCGCGCAGCGAGAGGACCGGGGCCACGCAGGCGTCGGAGCCCTCGAAGACCGCGGTCCACTCGTCGCGTGTACGGGTCTTGAAGCGGGCCGCGACCACCTCCCGCAGCTCGCCCCAGTGGGCGACGTCCTTGCGGGCGGAGGCCTGGTCCTCGACGCCGAGCAGCTGCACGAACTCCTCGTAGAACTGCTGCTCGAGTGCGCCGACGGCCATGTACTGCCCGTCGGCGGTCTCGTAGGTGCCGTAGAAGGGGCAGCCGCCGTCCAGGAGGTTGGCGCGGCGGCGGTCCTGCCAGGATCCGGCGGCGAGCATGCCGTGGATCATCGAGGCCAGATGCGCGGCGCCGTCGACGATGGCCGCGTCCACCACCTGTCCGACGCCCGTCGCGCGCGCGTGGTGGAGGGCGGCGAGGATGCCGACGACCAGGTAGAGGGAGCCGCCCGCGTAGTCACCGACGAGGTTGGCCGGGATCGCGGGCGGCGCGTCCGGGTCACCGATCATGCCGAGGGTGCCGGTGAGCGCGATGTACGCGATGTCATGTCCGGCGCGCGGGGCCAGCGGGCCCTCCTGGCCCCAGCCGGTCATACGGCCGTAGACGAGCGCGGGGTTGCGCGCGTGGCAGGTCTCGGGGCCGACGCCGAGGCGTTCGGCGACGCCGGGGCGGTAGCCCTCGATGAGGACGTCCGCGCGGCCGACGAGGTCCAGGACGCGGGCCGGGCCGTCCTCGGCCTTCAGGTCGACGATCACCGAGCGCTTGTTGCGGTTGGTGACGTCGTACTCGGGGTTGATGGCGAGCCCCGATCCGTGCGGGCGGTCCACACGGACCACGTCGGCGCCGAGGTCGGCGAGGAGCATGCCGGCGAACGGGCCCGGGCCGATGCCCGCGAGTTCGACGACGCGCACGCCGGCCAGGGGGCCGTGCCCCGGCGTCCTTGCCACTGCCATCAAGCCCCCAGCTCCGTGACACAACCGATGTGACACCGACGATGTTAAGAACGTGTTGCAGTCTCGGCAATACTCACACGAGCAAGCGCTTAGTCAAATTCGCCACACCACCCACCGGCGGCCCGCGCACCCCGACCTCGTCGACCGGCCGGTCGCGTCTCACGCTAGCCTCGGCCACCGACAACGGCGCGGGCTGAGAGGTGTCATGGGCAGGCTGAAAACGGATCGCACGTACGACATCGTGCTGTTCGGAGCCACCGGTTTCGTGGGTGTGCTCACCGCGGAGTACCTTGCCGAGCACGCGCCCGAGGGGCTGCGCTGGGCGGTGGCCGGGCGCAACACCGAGAAGCTGGAGCGGCTGTGCGAACGGCTCCCCGGCGGCACCGCTCCCGGAGTACTCCAGGCGGATGTATCGGATCCGGAGTCACTGCGCGAACTGGCCGGTCACACGCGCGTGCTCGCCACCACGGTGGGGCCCTATCTGGAGTACGGCGAGGAGCTGGTGGCGGCCTGCGCCGACGCGGGCACCGACTACCTGGACCTGTCCGGCGAGGCCGAGTTCGTCGACCTCATGTATGTGCGGCACGACGCACGCGCGCGGGAGACCGGGGCCCGGCTCGTGCACTCCTGCGGGTTCGACTCCGTTCCACACGACCTCGGGGCCTTCTTCACCGTGCGGCAGCTCCCCGAGGGCGTACCGCTGGCCGTCGACGGATTCGTCCGCTCGCAGGCGATGTTCTCGGGCGGCACGTTCGCCTCCGCGCTGGGCCAGATGACGCGCGGCCCCCAGATGCTGGCCGCGGCCAGGGAGCGCGGGCGCCACGAGCCCCGCCTGCTGGGGCGCCGGGCGGAGGCGCCGCTGGGCGCCCCGCGGTTCGCCAAGGAGGTCGGGGCGTGGGCGCTGCCGCTGCCCACGATCGACGCACAGGTGGTGCGCAGGTCGGCCCGGGCGCTGCAGCGGTACGGGCCCGACTTCCGCTACCGGCACTACGCCGCCGTCGAGACCCTGCCGTACGCCCTGGGCGGTGTCGCGGCCGTGAGCAGCCTGTTCGCCGCCGCCCAAGTGCCGCCCGCCCGCCGATGGCTGTCGGGGCGGATCCGCCCCGGGGACGGGCCGAGCCCGCAGCGGCGGGCGAAGAGCTGGTTCTCGGTGCGGTTCGTGGGCGAGGGTGGCGGACGGCGCGTGTACACCGAGGTCGCGGGCGGCGATCCGGGGTACGACGAGACGGCGAAGATGTTCGCCGAGTCGGCCCTGAGCCTCGCCCTCGACGACCTGCCGTGCACGTCGGGGCAGGTAACGACCGTCGAGGCCATGGGTGACGCGCTCATCGACCGGCTCCGCGCGAGCGGCATCACCTTCCGCACGGCGGCCCTGCGGTAGGGCTCGCTCCCAGGGGCTGTTCGCACGTCCTGGTCTGCGCTGTCACCACGGTCACGCAGTTCCTCCGATACCGGGGTGCGCCCACCACCCGTGGGGCATGATCGGGGCCATGGAGCATCCACATCTGGCGAGCACCGAGGCCGCTGTCATGGCGATCCGTGAGATCGCGCGGGAGTACAACCTGGCGATCACCGTGACCGACGACATCGGCGCGGACCAGACGTCCCGCCGTACCTCGGCGGGGGTGTTCACGGTCCTCGACCCGGACGGCTCGCTGCCGCACGAGGCCTTCGTCGAGCTGGGGGGCTCCCCTGCCATGACCGTCCGGATCTTCCCGGAGGGCGACGCGAAGATCACCGTCGACGGCGTGGACTTCGAGGACGTGCCCCGGGACTCCGTCCCGGCGTTCCTGCGGTCCGTCCACGGCGGTCTTGCCTACGTGAAGGGGAGACTCTTCCCGCCCGGCAGTTGGCTGATCGTCCCCTTGCTCGGTGATGAGACCTACAAAGAGCTGATCTTGCGCAGCACGCTCAGCCCTTGGCTCGCGCGCAGCGTCAGCGGCTAGGGATTTCCCGCTACGAGATGCCGTTGCGGACCCGGGGCGCCTGCCGTCGATCAGCTGCCCCCTGGTCCGTGCCGCGGTCGGCCGGGCCGCTCACCCTTCGGCGCAGGCCTTAGAAGGGCCACTCCAGCAGGGTGTAGATCATCCCCCCGATCCAGGCGAGTCCGGCGAGAGCGGCGAGCAGCAGTGAGACCGTCACGGCGCGCTCGACGGCCTCGACGGGATGACTCGCGGACTTGGGGGGCACGGTGCGTTGTCATGGCCCCAGCCTGCCGAGCGGTGCGATCCGGCCACATCCGTGCGCGTACTCAGTCGCCGTACTCAGTCGGCGTGCGCGCCGGATCGGGCGACCGCCTCCTTCAGGGCCGCGCGGCACAGGGCGTCGGCCCGGCGGGTCGACTCCGGGACGCGGAACCTCGGGGCGAGTGCGAGGGTGTGGGCGCAGGCGTTCTGGAGGCTGACCCGGTGGCCTACGGAGACGAACACCGGCTTGACGCCCCGCTGCGTGCGCAGGGCCCGGCCGACCTCCTCGCCGTCCGCGAGCAGCGGGCTCGTGCTGCCGCGCGCGGCGGCCGGCTCCGCGTAGGTGAAGGTGAAGGGGTTCTTGGCGACGCCGATCGTGGGCAGTCCCGTGAGGACCCCGAGGTGGCTCGCCAGGCCGAAGCGGCGTGGATGGGCGAGACCGTAGCCGTCGCAGACGACGAGCCCGGGATCGCCGCCCAGGGCCCGCAGTGCCGCCAGGACCGTCGGGATCTCGCGGA
Source organism: Streptomyces sp. CA-106110 (assembly GCF_050936285.1). Classification (NCBI taxonomy): domain Bacteria; kingdom Bacillati; phylum Actinomycetota; class Actinomycetes; order Kitasatosporales; family Streptomycetaceae; genus Streptomyces; species Streptomyces sp. CA-106110. The sequence continues at coordinate 2,115,160 of NZ_JBNJNB010000001.1, forward strand.
AGGCCAGCAGACCCGGGACATAGGGGAACGACACCTCGCCGACGGCTGTGACCTCGGCCACCACGGCGAGCGTCGCCGCGTCCAGGGCCACGGCCGCCGCCGCGACCACTCCGCGTTCGTCGTCGTAGGCGACGTCGACCCCCGTCACACGGCCGGTACCAGGCGCCGGCCCCGGTTCGTCGAGCACCACCCGGCCCCGCAACTCGTCCTGCACGGCACGGGCTTCGGCTTCGGTCGCGGGCCAGCCCGCGGGGATGCGCACGGTCGTCATGGTGCTGTCGATCGTACGACCCCGCGGTCCGCCGTCACTTGCGGCCCAGAGCCCGTTGCAGCTCGCTCTTGTTCATGTCGGAACGGCCGCGGATGCCTCGCTGCTTCGCCTCCTCGTACAGCTGGTCGTACGTGGGCCCCTGCGAGCCCTGGCCCGAGCGCAGACCGCCGCGTCTGCCGGACGACATGTCCTGGGTCGACGTGCGGCTCGCGGTCCTGGACTCACCGGAGCGGGCGCGCTCCTTGTTCACGGTCCGGGACGCGATCTCCTTGGCGCGCTGCTCGCTCTCCCCGCGGTCGCGCGCGCTTTCCTTGATGTGCTCGTACTGGCGTTCCCGCTTGGCGCTGGAGCCGCGTGGCATGACCTCACTTCCCTTCCGGATCCGGGTCCCGACGAGTACCCGTTCTCACCGGAATCACGGTCAGGGCTCGAGCCGGGCCACGCGTCCCTTCTCGCCGGAGGCCCAGCACCCCCGGTCCGGGGCGCAGTCCACGGTGTCGTACGACCCCGTGTCCACGGTTTTCCAGGTGCGGCCGCCGTCCGTCGTGACGTCCGTGCCGGTCGGGCCCACGGCGAGCGCGGCCGTACGGCTGTGCGGGAGCCAGGTGACGCCGGAGCGGTAGGCGGGCGGCGGCTCGGTGGCGGGCTTCCATGTGCGGCCGCCGTCGCCGCTCACGGATGCCGCCTGAGGTGACGGCTGGTCGGCGCGGTAGTCGCCGCCGACCGCGATGCCGTGGGCGCGGTCGCGGAAGGCGAGGGCGAAGACGCCGCGCGCCGGATCGCCCGCCGGGACCGGTGTGTCGGCGGCCGTCCAGGTCAGTCCGCGGTCGGCGGAGTGCAGCACACGTGCGCGTGCGCCGCCGCCCGTGGCGAGCCACACGTCGTGCGGGCCGGAGGCCACCAGACACTGGCCACTGGCCGCGAATCCGGCCTCCCCGTCCTGGGCTTCGGGCATCCCGGCGGCGGGCAGGACCGTCCAGGAACGGCCACCGTCACCGGTGGACAGAATGCGGAACTTCCCGTCGACCGGGTCGCTCATGGCGAGGCCATGACGGCGGTCGAAGAAGGTGAGGCAGTCGTAGAAGGCCCTCGTGTCGGTGTTGCGGAAGGCCTCGGTCCAGGTCGCGCCGCCGTCTTCGGTGCGCAGGATCCGGGAGGCCTCGCCCTCGCCGATGGCCAGGACCACCGCGCGCCGCGCGTCGAACGCCTCGACGTCCCGGAACTCCAGGTCCGCGGCGCCCGGCGGGGAGACGTTCCGCCAGTGAGTGCCGCCGTCGGTGGTGCGCAGCACGGTGCCCTTGGATCCGGCCAGCCAGGCGGTGTCCCGGCCGACCGCGGACAGGCCGCGCAGGCGCACGTCCGTGCCGGAGTCCTTGAGTTGCCAGTGCGGCGCCGGCCGCTGCCCTCCGTGCGCCTGCGCGGGTGCCACCCCCAGTGCGGCGAGCGCCGCCGCGGCGAGTCCCACGGCCACCGTCCAACCCCAACGCCTCGTGTTCCCCATGCCCGTCATGGCGCGCGAAGTTAGTCCACTCCCCCGGCGCCGTCCAGATGGCCCGCGACGGGAACCGTGCCGACGCACCGGGTGTCCTCCCGAATACCCCGCGGACCGCGGGACCACCGCATCGAACCCCTGTGGATCACCTCACGGGCATGGACCCGGTGACAGAGGTCACTCGCATTTCATGTGCACGGATTGGCTGATTCCATCGTCTCTTCAAATGCCGTGCACCATCCGCCCGAAGTCCGTCCAGCCGTCACAAGGGAGCAAGGTGTTGTCCACCGTCATCGAGCAGCCCGTGGAGGCCCGTCTCGTCGCCGCCGCACCGCGGATGCCGAGCATTCCGGCCACGCTCCAGTACGACCGGCGCGACCCGTTCGCCGTCCGGATGACGTTCCCCGCCCCGGCCACCCTGGAGGGCGTCGAGGTCTGCTGGACCTTCGCCCGCCAGCTCCTCAGCGCCGGCCTGGAGGCCCCGGAGGGCCACGGCGACGTCCGGGTGCGGCCGTACGGCTACGACCGCACCGTCCTGGAGTTCCACGCCCCGGAGGGCACCGCCGTGGTGCACATCCACTCGAGCGACGTACGGGACTTTCTGCAGCGGAGCACCGAGCTGGTGCCTGTCGGCCTGGAACACCTCCAGGTGGACCTGGACCACGACCTCGCGGAGCTGATGCGGGACGCCTGCTGAACCCGGCGCCGTCCGGCCAGGCACGCATCCGGCCGGCGCCGGCGGTTCGGCGACCGCGTGCACCCGGCCGACGTGGCCGCGCCGCGACGTCCGTCGTGTCCCCCGCGCTCGCCCCTCAGGTGTCGCCGCGAACGGCCGCAGGCACACCCGGCGAATTCAACGGCCCCTGCCCAGCAGTGCGTTGAGCTCCTCGTAGCCGCTCCCACCGGCCAGTTCCCCGTACGTCCCCGCGTCCAGCAGCTCCCGCGCGGCGCGGTGGACCAGTCCGTGCACGGCCTGCGCGAGTGCCGACCCGGCGCTGACCCGGGCGACGCCGAGGGCGGCCAGTTCACCGACGGCGGGTGCGCCGGGTCCGACCATCACGTTCAGCGGACCGTCGATGCCCTCGGCGAGCGCTTTCACGATCCCCGGGTCGACGGCCCCGGGCACGAAGACGCCGTCCGCCCCGGCGGCAAGGTAGGCGGCGGCCCGCTCCAGTGTCTCCGACAGTTCCCCGGCGCCCCGCAGATACGTGTCCACGCGGGCGTTGACGAACAGCGGCACGCCGGCCGCGTCGGCGGCCTGCCTCGCTGCCGCGATACGTTCCGCCTGCTCGGCGGCCGGCCGCACCGGGGCGTCGCCGCCGTACAGACCGTCCTCGATGTTCACACCGACGGCGCCCGCGGCGAGCACCGCCCTGATGGTGTCGCCGACGCCCGCGGCGTCATCCGCGTAGCCGGTCTCGATGTCGGCGCTGACGGGCACGGCCACCGTGCTTGCGATCCGCGCGATCGCCGCGAGGGCGTCGTCACGGGACAGCCGGTCGCCGTCGGCGGCGCCGAGTGCCCAGGCGAGCCCGGCGCTCGTGGTGGCGACGGCGGTCGCACCCGCCTGCTCGACGAGCCGCGCACTGGCCGTGTCCCAGGCGTTCGGCAGGACGATCGGACGGCCGGGCACGTGGCGGGCGCGGAAGGCGAGAGCCTGCTCTCGCAGAAGACCATGACGGTTCATGGAGCCCAGCCAACCACTGGGCGCGGCGCCGTGGCTGGCAGAGATCCGACGTGTACGCGCGGCGCAGCGCCTCAGGTGCCCACGCCCGTGGCAGTGGCTGCCGTCACCGCCACGATCATCGCCGAGCGCACCTCCCGGACGATCTGCCGCAGCGCGGGCGCCGCGGCCCCGCTGCGCTCGGTCAGCGCCTCGATGCGCTCCCTGCGGCGCTTCTGATCCTCGGGGGTCACCACCGTGCGCAGTCCGGCCGCGGCGGCCAGGGCCGCGAGGGCCGCGTCCCGGTCGGACACCTCCGCGACGGGCACCGGGCCCGCGATCACCTGCCGCACCTCCTGCTGCAACGCCTCCGCCACCTGCACCCCTTCCAGGGCGTACTCCACGGACGGGAAGAGGCCGAGCACCCTCTTCTTGCCGGCGCGCAGCAGGCCATCGGCGGCGAGCTGTGCGCGCACCGCGTCGAGGGTGACCCTGGCGTACTGGGTCACCCAGGTCTTCCACGGGCGGGGCATGGACTCCTCGACGAGTTCGAGGAGGCCGTCGAGGGCGAGGTCGCCGGTGCGGGCGTCGAGGTCGGCGGGCGTCGCGATGCCCTCCACGTCGACCAGCAGTTCCCGCTGGGCCAACTCGGTGAGGGCACCCGCCCGCACCAGGTGCGCGAGCCGGGCCGCGCCGGTGAGCCTGAGCTTGGTGGTGTCCCAGGCCAGCAGGTACAGCCGGGCGGGCAGCGAGGTGGAGCCGTCGGGCACGGGGCCTCCTTGCGCACGGTGCGGCGGACGCGGCCGTCCGGTCACGGGCCGCACGGCGGTCGCGGACCCGGGGGTGGTCCGTTATTCCGTTGACACCTCAGGTACCCGTTCCTACGGTGTTCAGCGGTCCTGTTGCCGCCGATTGGAGAAGGACGTTGCTCGTCTGAGGTCCTGAGACACCGCTCACTGGACGCTTTTCCGCGTCCGTGTGTCGCGTGCGACCTCGGCATTCGAGCCGTCCGTCCTGCGGAGCAGGGCCCTGCCTGATCGTGGCCCCTCGCCCTCGCGGTGTCTCTCACGCGTTGCCCCCATCCCTTCCGAGCGACCGCGAGGCCCTTATGTCACACATCCCTTTCCTCTCCTGTACGTCCCTGTCCTTCTCCTGGCCCGACGGAACCGCCGTCTTCGAGGAGCTCCACACCGCGTTCGGGGCCGGCCGGACCGGGCTCGTCGGGGTCAACGGGTCGGGGAAGTCCACCCTGCTCAAGCTGATCGCCGGTGAGCTGGCGCCCTCCTCAGGGACCGTGCACGTCACCGGCGAGGTCGGCCACCTCCCGCAGAACGTCACGCTGGACACCTCCCTGCGTGTGGACGAGGCGCTCGGCATCGCCTCGACCCGCGCCGCGCTGCACGCCATCGAGGCAGGAGACGCCGCCGAGGAGCACTTCGCCGCCGTCGGCGACGACTGGGACGTGGAGGAGCGCGCCGAGGCGATGCTCGGCGAACTCGGACTCGGCCACATCGGTCTCGACCGCACCATCGGCGAGGTCTCCGGCGGCGAGTCCGTTCTGCTGCGGCTGGCAGCCCTGCTGCTGCGCCGCCCGGACGTGCTGCTGCTGGACGAGCCCACCAACAACCTGGACCTCTACGCGCGCCGCAGGCTGTACGCCGCCGTGGAGGCCTGGTCGGGGGTCATGGTCGTGGTCAGCCACGACCGGGAACTGCTCGAACTGGTCGACCAGATCGCCGATCTGCGTTCCGGGGAGGTGACCTGGTTCGGCGGCAACCTCTCCGCGTACGAGGAGGCGCTGGCCGTCGAGCAGGAGGCGGCGGAGCGCATGGTGCGCGTCGCCGAGGCGGACTTCCGCAAGCAGAAGCGCGAACTGGCCGACGCCCGGACCAAGCTGGCCCGGCGCAGGAAGTACGGCCAGAAGATGTGGGACCAGAAACGCGAACCGAAGATCGTGATGGGGGCGCGCAAGCGGGCCGCTCAGGAGTCCGCGGGCAAGCACCGCATCCTGCACGAGGAGCGGCTCGCCGAGGCCCGGGAGCGGCTGGACGAGGCGGCCCTGGCGGTACGGGACGACGACGAGATCCGCATCGACCTGCCGCACACGGCGGTGCCCTACGGACGATCCGTGCTGACGCTCCGGGAGCTCGAGCTGACGTACGGGGCGCGTGTGGAGGGTGCCTTCGAGCTGCACGGCCCCGAGCGGATCGCGCTGATCGGGCGCAACGGCGCGGGCAAGTCGACCCTGCTGCGCACCATCGCGGGCGAACTGGAACCGGTCAGCGGCGAGGCGACGGCGCATGTGCCGCTGCGTTTCCTGCCGCAACGACTGGACGTCCTCGACGACGGTCTGACGGTCGTGGAGAACGTGGCCCGGTTCGCGCCGGACGCCACCGGCAACCGGATCCGGGCGCGGCTGGCCCGCTTCCTGTTCCGGGGGGCACGGGCCGACCAGCCGGCCGGGACCCTGTCGGGCGGCGAGCGGTTCCGCGCCGCGCTGGCCGCGCTGATGCTCGCCGAACCGGCGCCACAGCTGCTGATGCTCGACGAGCCCACGAACAACCTCGACATGGCGAGCGTCCGGCAGCTGACCACGGCCCTGGAGTCGTACGAGGGGGCGCTGATCGTGGCGAGCCACGACCTGCCGTTCCTGGAGTCGATCGGGATCACACGCTGGCTGCTGCTGGACGGGGTTCTCACGGAGACCGAGCCGGAGGCCCTCACAGATCCCGCCTGACGCCCGCGGACGCGAAGGGCGGTCGCACCGCAGTCGGCCCCCGGGGCTTTGTCCCCGGGGGCCGGGCCTGCATGATGGCGGGCGAAACCATCAGCCGAGACGGAGTTTGCACGTGCCCAGCAAGAAGGCCCTCATCCGCCGACCGAGCCCGCGCCTCTCCGAGGGGCTGGTGACGCATATCGAGCGGGAGAAGGTGGACGTCGACCTCGCGCTCGAGCAATGGGAGGCGTACGCGGAGGCATTGCGTACACACGGCTGGGAGACGATCGAGGTGGACCCGGCCGACGACTGCCCGGACTCGGTGTTCGTCGAGGACGCGGTGGTGATGTACAAGAACGTCGCGCTGATCGCCCGGCCGGGCGCGGAATCCCGGCGCGAGGAGACCGCGGGCGTCGAGGAGGCCGTGGCCCGGCTGGGCTGCTCGGTGAACTGGATCTGGGAGCCGGGCACCCTCGACGGCGGCGACGTCCTCAAGGTCGGCGACACGATCTATGTGGGCCGCAGCGGGCGCACCAACGCGGCCGCGATCCAGCAGCTGCGCGCCGTCTTCGAACCGTTGGGCGCCCGCGTGGTCGCGGTGCCCGTCACACGGGTGCTGCATCTGAAGTCGGCGGTCACCGCGCTGCCCGACGACACCGTCATCGGCCATGTGCCGCTGGTGGACAAGCCGGCGCTGTTCCCCGGTTTCCTGCCGGTCCCGGAGCAGTCCGGCGCGCACGTCGTGCTGCTCGGCGGCGGCAAGCTGCTCATGGCGGCAAGCGCCCCCAAGACGGCCGAACTGCTCACCGACCTCGGCCATGAACCGGTGCTCGTGGACATCGGCGAGTTCGAGAAGCTCGAGGGCTGTGTGACATGCCTCTCCGTGCGTATGCGGGAGTTGTACGTCTGACGGGATGAAACCTCACCCCCGCCCTGTGGACCCCTCCGGTCCACAGGGACTTGGGCGTGCCCGGGACCAGCCACGGCGCCTGCCCGTCGTTCCGCGCCGGGCAGCGGCTGAGCAGTGCCTTTACAGCGCACTTAACCTACGGGTTCGTAACCTACGGCTACGTAGCCTACGATCCCGTAAGTTCCGGCAGTCCTCGCCGGTTTGCTCAGCGTCCCCCTGGAGTTCCTGTGACGATCACCTCTCCCCACCTCGGCAGCCCCTCCGTCTGGACCGACGCCCGGCTGCTGTACGCGCTGGAGGAAGTGGTCGAAAACGAACTGAACCGGCATCTGAAGGCCGCCAAGGACTGGATGCCGCACGAGTACGTGCCCTGGGCCGAGGGACGCAACTTCCCCGGCCTCTTCGAGGACGGGGTGGCCTGGGACAAGGAGCAGTCGAAGGTCACCGAGATCGGCCGTATCGCGCTGGTGGTGAACCTCCTGACGGAGGACAACCTCCCGAGCTACCACCACGAGATCGCCACGCTCTTCGGCCGCGACGGCGCCTGGGGCACCTGGGTGCACCGCTGGACCGCCGAGGAGGGCCGGCACGGCATCGTGATGCGCGACTACCTGCTCGCCTCGCGCGCGGTCGACCCGGACAAACTGGAACAGTTCCGTATGGCCCACATGAGCGAGGGCTTCGAGTCGGACAACGGGCACTCGATGCTGCACTCCGTCGCGTATGTCGCCTTCCAGGAGCTGGCCACCCGCATCTCGCACCGCAACACCGGCCACCAGTCGGGAGACCCGGCCTGCGACCGGATGCTGGCCCGGATCGCGACCGACGAGAACCTGCACATGGTCTTCTACCGGAATCTGCTGAAGGCCGCGTTCGAGATGGCACCCGACCCGACCATGCAGGCGGTCCGGGACGTCGTGGTGAACTTCCGTATGCCCGGCCACGGGATTCCGGGTTTCGAGCGCGCCGCCGCGCAGATGGCGATCGGCGAGGTCTACAACCTGCGCATCCACCACGACGACGTGCTCCAGCCGGTGCTGCGCTTCCTGAAGGTCATGGAGATCGACGGCCTCGGCCCCGAGGGCCGCAGGGCCCAGGAGGAGCTGGGCCTGTTCATGGGCGGGCTGAACGCCGAGGCCACGAAGTTCGACGAGAGGCTCGCCGCCCGCAAGGCCCGGCAGGCGGCACGCAAGGAGGCGTAGCCCGCGGGCCGGCCGCGAACGGCACGGCGGGGAACGCCGCTTGAGCGACGTCTCGGTGGGGCCGGGACGGGGCGCAGGTACGCATGGTCCGTTCCGCCGGAGTGCGGTCGGCCATCCGGCGGCTGACGGCCGGATGGCTGACGCCGAAACAGGGCAGAACGTTTCCGCAGTAATCGCCACGTCGCGCCACCCTTTCGGCGGGGTAGAAATATCTACCACCATGAATATGCCGGGTTGGCGTTCCCCGCGGGCGCCCGCTCGGCACAGTCCCTGTCGTACGCCTGGTCGCCGGGTGGCGCCCTTGGAGCGGGTCATGATGAATGCGATGTGGATGCAGGGCGTGGAGTGGCTGGCTGCCGCCGCGTCGGACCCTGAGGCGTGCAAGCGGGAGTGGGAGCTCGGGGACGGCACCGTGCTGCTGGAGGCCGGACGCCGCTGGGACGTGGTGAGCGTCCCCCGGCAACTCGGCCTGCTGACCCTGGACATCCTGTGGTACGACCCGGTGCGGACGCCCGGACCGACGCTGGTGGACTCGGCCGCGCACCGGCTGGGTTTCTTCGTGCCGCCGGATCCGGCGGGCCACTGGGTGGGGACCGGGATCCGCCATGTGAGCAAAGGATCCTGGGTCGCCGTGCCTCCCCCGTACCGGCCGGCGGGCGCGGTGGAGTGGATCGTCCCGCCCGACGGAAGCGGGATGCTGCACCCACCGCTCGCACTGGAGGTCGCGCTGCGCCGAGCCCAGGAGACGCTGGCCGTACTGGCACCCGTAAGCGAGGACTAGGCGGCGCCGGGCCGCCGGCCCGGCCTCCGGTCGGCCACCGCAACAATCCAGCCGCGCGCACGCAGCGTCGCGCTCCTACGCGGCCTCGTAGGATCCTGCCCAGACCTGCCCTAGGCCGCCTCGTAGTGGTGCGCGTCCGCGCCTCGCCATTTCACCCACGCCGGGTCGTCGAGCACGTCCTCGTCATCGGGCAGGCCCGCCCGCCCGAGGAACTCGATCAGATCTTCGTCGGAGAACGCGATCCCCAGACTCTCCCCGCGCGTGGTCACCCGGCGACCGCCGGTGCCCGACGGCGGGTGAACGGTGACAGGAGCCCGTCCGGACATGTCTCCAGCATCGTCCTGTGCGCCCCATGGCGCATCCGGACGGGCCGTTCCGTCTCTTCCGTGCTCGTCCGAGCGCCGTAGCTGCATCCGCTCCTTCTCGGACAGCCCGCCCCAGACGCCGAACCGCTCGTCGTGGGCGAGCGCGTATTCGAGGCATGTGGAGCGGATCTCGCACAACCCGCAGATCCGCTTCGCCTCGCGCACCGAGCTGCCCGGCTCGGGAAAGAAGAAATCGGCCCCCGTCTGCGCACACAGCGCCTGGTCCTGCCAGGCGATGTCGGACGCAGTGATTGCTTCGATGTGCATGGCCTGAGCGTGCCGCGCGGCGACAAACGTTCGATCAACGCGGGATCAACGGCCCCTCCGGGGGCCCCGCCGTACAGCGCTCGATGATGTCGCTGCGGCGGGGGCGGCGCACGGCGGCGCGCGGAGAAACATGCGGGAAAAGCACCACCATAGCGGTCGCCACCCGCGCCCGGGCGCGTCCCGTCACTCTCGCAGCGAGTGTCGGTGGGCGGTGCAAGACTCGGCAGTGCAGACAACGGGAACCCTTGAAGGGGGAGTCATGCTCACCACCCGTTTCGTCAACGGCGCCCCGAACTGGCTGGATGTCGGCACCCCCGACATCGACGGGGCCATTTCCTTCTACGGCGGTCTCTTCGGCTGGCAGTTCCAGTCGGCGGGGCCGGACGCCGGGGGCTACGGCTTCTTCCAGCTCGCCGGCAGGACCGCCGCCGGCGGTATGCAGACCACGCCCGAGCAGGGCCCGCCGTCCTGGTCCGTCTACTTCCAGAGCCCTGACGCGGAGGCCACCGCGAAGGCGGCCGAGCAGGCGGGCGGCAGTGTGCTCGTGCGGCCCATGGACGTCATGGGCCAGGGCCACATGGCCATCCTCGCCGACACGGCCGGCGCGCCCTTCGGCATCTGGCAGCCGGGCCTGACCAAGGGCCTCGACGTGGCCGGCGATCCGGGCTCGCTGTGCTGGGCCGAGCTGTACACCCCGGACGTCGCCCGCGCCGCCGCGTTCTACAACCAGGTGCTCGGCTGGGAGGTCGAGGGCGTGCCCTTCCCCGGCGGCACGTACACATGCATCAGCCCCGAGGGCGGCGGCCCGGACGCCATGTTCGGCGGGCTGGTCTCGACCGCCGACGATCCCACGGAAGCGGAGTCGGGCCCGCACTGGTTGGCGTACTTCGAGGTGACGGACACGGACGCCTCGGTGAGCAGCGCTCAGGAGCTCGGCGGCACCGTCCGGATGCCCGCCACGGACGTGGCGGGTGTGGGCCGCATCGCGCGGCTCGCCGATCCGTACGGGGCACGGTTCGCGCTCATCAAGAGTGCACCGCAGCAGTCCTAGCGGGGCCGGCGCCGTAGGGGCGGCGCAGGGGCGCGGAACCGGGAATCCGGTCCTCGCCCTTGGTGCCGCCCACGGCGCCGGACCGGCCAGCTGACGGACCGGCGCTTTCGCACGTCAGCCCTCCTGCGGCTACGCGGAGGCCCGCCGCACCAAGGTCGTCGGCAGCACCACGCTGGACGGCACACCGCTCATACCGGACCCGCCGTCCGCGTCGGGCGGGGCGCCCCGCCGGTCGAGGGAGCGCACCAGCAGCCGGGCCATCAGACGGCCCATCTCCTCGATGTCCTGACGGATCGTCGTCAGCGGCGGGTCGGTCTGCTCGGCGACCGGCAGCATGTCGTCGAAGCCGATGACGGCGACATCCTCCGGCACCCGGCGTCCCTGCGCACGCAGCACCCGCAGGGCGCCGGAGGCGGAAAGGTCGTTGGCGGCGAAGAGCGCGTCCAGATCGGGGCACCGCTCCAGCAGCTCCCGCATCGCGCGTTCGCCGCCGGCCGGGGTGAAGTCTCCTTCGGCGACGATCCCCGGATCGGCATCGACCATGACGTCCCGGAACCCGTCGAGCCGGTCAACGGCGGAGGTCTGGTCCAGCGCGCCGGTGATGTGCGCGATGCGGCGGCGGCCGAGCCCCACGAGGTGGCGTACGGCCTCACGGGCCCCGCCACGGTTGTCGCTGTCCACATAGACCGTGCTCCGGGTGCCCTCGCGCCATCCGGGCCGCCCGCCGAACACGGTCGGCACCCCGGCCCGCTGGACCAGTTCCGGCAGCGGATCGTCGAGGTGCAGGGAGAAGACGAGGGCGCCGTCGACATGCCCGCCTGCGAGGTAGCGGCCGACCCGGGCGTGGTCGGCGCGGCCCTCCGTCAGGAGCAGCACGAGCTGGGAGTCATGGGCCGTCAACTCCTTGCTGATGCCTCGCAGTTGCAGGGCGAAGAAGGGGTCGGCGAAGACCCGGGTCTCCGGCTCGGCGATCACCACGGCGACGGCGTCGTGCCGCCTGGTCACCAGGCTGCGCGCGGCCTGGTTGGGCACATACCCGAGTTCCTCGACGGCACGGCGCACCCGCTCGATGAGAGGCTCGCGTACTCCGTCGCCACCGTTGACGACCCTGGACGCGGTGGCCCGCGAGACCCCGGCCCGGGCAGCGACGGCCTCCAGCGTGGGACGCGGAGCGCTCTCGGTCACTTCGGGACTCCTCCTCGGCGGGTGCCGATCAGGATAGCCCGGGCAGTCCAGGGGGCTGAGAGCGCTCACCGGCCGAGAGGGAGCCGCTCACGCGGCGGTGCTCGAGGCGCCGGCGACTAGTGCTGGTGCGGTTCGTACCTGGGGACACTCCCGTCCGGTTCCCGCACGATGAACAACCCGGCCATGCCGTGGTCGGCGTGCCGCTGTACATGGCAGTGGTACATCCATGCGCCCGGTCCGCTGCCCTCGCCCGCGATCACCTGGAAGCCGAAGGAGTCCCCGGGTCCCACGATCCGGTTGTCGATGATCTGACTCGGGTCGTCGGGTCCGGTGAGGAGGCCCGTACGGTTGTGCGCCCAGCGGTGACCGTGCAGATGGAACGTGTGGTAGAGGTCGCCATGCGTGATCATCACGAACTCCACGCGCTCCCCGACGGTCGCCAACAGGTCGGGGCCGGCATGCTCCATCTGATTGATCATCATTTCGTTGAAGACGATGGTGTGGATCCTGTCGGGGAGGAGATCACCCTCGCGACGTACGATCACCGGTCCGTACAGGCCCTTGCGAATGCCCAGCGTGCCGTGGTCCGTGCCGACCACGTGGTCGTGGTAGTGCCAGTAACCGGCGCTGCCCTCCCGCCAGGTGCCGTCCTCGCGACGGCCGGGGCGGTGGGTGCGCCAGGTGTAGGTGCGCTTGCCACCCGGCTTCACACTGCTCCTGGTGGTCTTCGTGCCGTCCTCGAAGATGTCGTAGTCCAGACCGTGCACATGCAGGCTCGCCTCGACGTCCATCGTGTTCTCGAACTCGATGTGCAGCGTGTCGCCCTCGTTGATCTCGATCAACGGCCCCGGGACGGTCGCACGGCCCCTCGCCAGGCCGTAGCCCATCCCGCCGCCCTTGAGCTTCTCGGCGAACATCTTGATGTACCGGACGCCACCGCCGTCGCGCGCGGTCATCGCCCGCTTGACGGTACCGACGGCCTTGGGGCCCAGCGAGAACGTCGTCGCCACGGTCGCACTGCCCAGCAGCATCCGCCGATTGAAGCTGCGTCTGTCCATACCGGGGTTCCCCTCCTGCACGGAATTCACGGAGACGAGCCGCCAGGACGAACAGGAAGGACAGTAGCGGCACCCGGTGATTTTATGCATGTGAAGGATAAATCATCGGTATCTCGGTCATATCGGCGCGTTAAGGGCTCCGCTGTCGGGTGATCCGCCGTCAGCAAGGAGCGGCATGGCGTGCGGTATCCCGGCGACGCCGCGTCAGGGGCCGGGGCGTCCGCCGGGTCGGGGATGGGTGGCGTCCAGTGGTCAGAGGGCGGGGGGTGTCTCGGGGCTGCCCTGCGTGCCTTCTTTGCGGGCCCGGCTGGGCTGCACCCGTTTGGGCTCGCCCGGCATCTTCGGGTACTCGGGCGGATAGGGCAGGTCCCCGAGGCCGTGGTCGTGCTCGTCGCGGCGGGCCAGTTCGAGGAGCGCCTCGAGGGAGAAGGCGTGGTCGTCCATGTCCGCGTGGACGTCACCCAGTTCGGCGAACCGGCCGGGCATGGTGGCCAGGTCGAAGTCGTTCGGCGCCACGTCGTCGACCTCGTCCCAGCGCAGCGGCGCGGACACCGGGGCGTTCGGCCTGGGGCGGACGGAGTAGGCGGAGGCGATGGTGCGGTCGCGCGCCGTCTGGTTGTAGTCGACGAAGATCTTCTCGCCGCGCTCCTCCTTCCACCACGCGATGGTCACCTGCTCGGGCATCCGCCGCTCCAGTTCGCGTCCGACGGCGATCGCGGCCCGGCGCACCTGGGTGAAGGTCCAGTGCGGCTGAAGGGGCACGAAGACGTGCAGCCCCCGGCCGCCGGAGGTCTTGGGCCAGCCCCGCAGTCCGCCGAACTCGTCGAGCACGGCGCGCAGTTCGTGTGCGGCGCGTACCGCGTCGGCGAAGTCGGTGCCGGGCTGCGGGTCGAGGTCGATACGGAGTTCGTCCGGGTGGTCGACGTCGCCCTGGCGCACCGGCCACGGATGGAACGTCAGTGTCCCAAACTGCGCGGCCCAGACGACGGCGGCGACCTCGGTGGGGCACATCTCGTCGGCGCTGCGGCCACTCGGGAAGGTGATGTGGGCGGTGGGGATCCAGGCGGGCATGTGTTTGGGCGCCCGCTTCTGGAAGAAGGACTCGCCCGTCACGCCGTCCGGGTAGCGCTCCAGGGTGGTGGGCCGATGGCGCAGGGCGCGCAGGATGCCGGGGCCCACGGCCATGTAGTACTGCGCGAGGTCTAGCTTGGTGAAGCCGCGCTCCGGAAAGAAGACCTTGTCCGGGCTGGACAGCCGAACCGCCCTGCCCCCCACCTCGAGCTCCACCGCATCACCCATGGGAGCCACGGTAGGCGCAGCGACCCCGCCCTGCACACTGGGCGAACCGCACCATGTGGCAGCAGAATCGGAGGCATGGATCTGCCGGTGATGCCACCTGTCAAACCGATGCTCGCCAAGTCCGCGGCGACGATCCCCCCGGACATGCAGTACGAGGCGAAGTGGGACGGGTTCCGGGCGATCGTGTTCCGCGACGGCCCCGAGGTCGAGCTCGGCAGCCGTACCGGAAAGCCCTTGACCAGGTACTTCCCCGAACTGGTCGAGGTGCTGCGGGAGCGGCTGCCCGAGCGCTGTGTGATGGACGGCGAGATCGTGATCGCACGCGAGGGGCACCTCGACTTCGACGCGCTGACCGAGCGGATCCATCCGGCCGACTCCCGGGTGCGGATGCTCGCGGAGAAGACCCCGGCCTCCTTCGTGGCGTTCGATCTGCTGGCGCTGAACGACTCCTCGTTGCTCGGCGTGCCGCTGAGCGACCGGCGCCCCCTGCTGGAGAGGGCGCTGTCCGGGGTGACGCCGCCCGTGCACCTCGCGCCGGCGACGACGGACCGCGCGGTGGCGGAGCAGTGGTTCCAGCAGTACGAGGGCGCGGGCCTGGACGGAGTGATCGCAAAGCCGCTCACCCTGCCCTACCGGCCGGACGAACGTGTGATGTTCAAGGTCAAGCACGAGCGCACGGCCGACGTGGTGGTCGCGGGCTACCGCTTCCACAAGAGCGGCCCTGTCGTCGGTTCGCTGCTGCTCGGCCTCCACGACGACCAGGGCACCCTCCAGCATGTGGGGGTGTCCGCCGCGTTTCCCATGAAGCGGCGCGCGGAGCTGGTGCAGGAGCTGGAGCCGTTGCGGATGGACGATGTCTCGGGGCATCCGTGGGCGGCCTGGTCGGACGAGGTGGCGCACGAGACGGCCCGGTTGCCGGGCGCCCCCAGCCGCTGGTCGGGCAAGAAGGACCTGTCCTGGGTGCCGCTGCGGCCCGAGCGGGTGGCGGAGGTGGCGTACGACCACATGGAGAACGGCGTGCGCTTCCGGCACACCGCGCGATTCCGCCGCTGGCGCCCCGACCGCACTCCCGAGAGCTGTACGTACACGCAGTTGGAGGAACCGGTGCGCTACGACCTCGCGGAAATCCTCGGCACCCCTCGCTGACGCTCTCCGCCCGGCCGTTCCTCGCCCGAGCGGTCATCCACGCCGCAGTTCTTCGGTGTCCTCTCGCCGTTCCGTCCCCGAGGCGTACGCTGCACGCGCCCCTCCGCACGATCGGTGCAGAACGGGTATGAGCACTATTGAACTTATAAACGCATAATCGATGCACAGGCTTTCGTGGGCGGTGGGCATGCGGCGGACAGCGCGGACACGGCACGGCGTGGCGGCGGTACTGCTGACGGTCGCCATAACGGGCTCCCTCCTGACGGCGTGCGATTCGGGAGGCGGCAAGGGCGGAAGCGCCGAGAGCGAGCCCCCGCAGGGGCAGCACCAGCAGGGCGGCGGCCGGACCCCCGCGGGACCTGAGGGCCCGGTGCTGGCCGTGAAGATCGACAATGTGTCCGCGGCCCGGCCGCAGACGGGCCTGGACCAGGCGGATCTCGTCTACGCGGAGCAGGTCGAGGGCGGTCTCAGCCGGCTGATGGCGGTGTTCGCGACCAAGCTGCCGACGGTGGTCGGCCCGGTGCGCAGCGCACGCGAGTCGGACCTGGAACTGCTGGGGCAGTTCCACGACCCGACGCTCGCGTTCTCCGGTGCGCAGCACAAGCTCCTTCCCCTCATCGACAAGGCACCGCTGAACCCCGAGCCGCCCGACAAGAACTCGAGTGCCTACTTCCGGGACAACGGCAAGGCGGCACCGCACAACCTCTATCTGCGGCCGCAGAAGCTGATGGGGACCGCACCGGGCGCCGCCGCTCTGACGACCGGGTTCCACTTCGGTGCCGCACCGTCCGGCGGAACTCCGGTGACCAGCCGCACGGTCCGCTTCCCCTCCGCCCGCTTCACGTTCACCTGGTCCGAGCAGCTGCACCGCTGGCTGGTGGCGATGGACGGGACGCCGACGGTCACGGCGGACGGCAAGCGGGTGGCTCCGGCGACGGTGGTGGTGCAGTACGTGCGGGTGCGTGAATCCCAGTTCCACGACGTGCTCGGCAACTACTCGCCGTACTCGCAGACCGTGGGCTCGGGGAAGGCCCAAGTGCTGCGCGACGGGCGGGTGTTCGACGCCGACTGGAAGCGGCCGTCCGCGCCGGAGGGCACCCGGTTCACGACGGCGGACGGCAAGCCGGTGAACTTCGCGCAGGGCCAGGTCTGGGTGGTGCTCGCGGCGGAGTGAGCCGATGTCCGGACGACCGGACCGGGCCGGCCGGGACCACACCGTCGAGTCACGGCGACCGGGCCCCGCACGGCCGGACCGCGGCGACCCGCCAGTGACCCTCGTCCACCACCGCCGAACCGAGCGGTCCTACGCCCGGCGCCCCACGCGGCGTTCGAGCGCCGTGCCCGCGTCGGCGCGGGCGGCGGCGAGCCCCTCGCGGGCCTCCTCGGCAGAGTCGAATCCCAGGGCGGCCGCGATCGCCTCCCAGGCGACGCCGCCCTCGAGCAACGCCTCCACGGCCGCACCGACGGCGACCACCGTCTCCCGGCGGGCCCGGTCGAGTTCGGCGAGCGTACGCAGCAGGTCCGGTGCCGTCGCGGCGTCCGCGAGCCCGCCCTGCGCCGCGTGCCGTGCCTGGTCGGCCGTGACCCACCAGTCCGCTGCGGTGTGCGGGGAACGGGTGACGACGGTGCGGTCCACGGTGGTGCCGCCTTCCTTCCGGGGTACGCATACAGCGCCTGCCGAGGCCCCCCAAGTCTAGGTCGGCGATCCGCCCAGTGACGCTTCCGGTCCGCTGAACGGACCAACGGAAGGGTCCGCGCCCGTCGCTCAAGTCCCGGTCACCCTTCGAAGGGCAGCCCGACCCGCACCAGCTCACGCGCCGCCGCGGTCAGTCCGTCCGCGAAGCGCCGTATGCGCTCGTCGGTGAACCGGGTGCTCGGCCCGCCGAAGGAGAGAGCCGCGGTCACCGCTCCGGCGCGCCCCCTCACCGGCACGGCCACCGCCGACAGCCCCTCCTCGCGTTCTCCGTGACTGGTGGCGTAGCCGAGCGTCCGCGCCTCCTCGATCCAGGCGCGCAACGTGTCCAGATGGGCTGCCCCGTACGGCGAGGACTCCGCGACGCGGCGCAGCAGGGCCTCCGGGGCGTCCAGCAGCAGCGCCCTGGAGACGCCGCCCGCCCACAGCGGAAGCTCGTCCCCGACCCGTACGACCTGCCGCAGGGACTGGGGCCCCTCCTCCTGCGCGATGCAGACCCGGCGGATGTCGCGGCGGACGTACAGATGCACCGTCTCCCGGTGCTCCGCGGCCAGTTCACGCAGTATCACCGCCGCCGCAGGTGGCAGTCGCCAGGCCTGTTCGGCGAGCCGGGCCCAGCGCAGCAGGGCGGGGCCCGCGATATGGCGGCCGTGTTCGTCGACCCAGAGCAGACCGTTGAGCCGGAGGGTGCCCAGCAGGCGCAGCACGGTCGTCTTGGGCAGACCGGACGCGGCGACGATCTCGCGGATGGACAGCGCGGGGCGGCTCTCGTCGAGGAGACCCAGGATGTCGATCGCCCGCTGGACGGTGCGCATGCCCGCGGGTTCGGCCTCGGCTGCCATCGCTGATCCTCTCCGCCCTGGACCGCGGCACGGCCCGGCTGACGCCCTCGCATCTGCACAGTACTGCGAGCGGGTCCGCTGGGCGGACCTCCTCAGGCCTGGGTGGCCGGGAGGGGAGGCGCCGGGTTGCGCAGGCTCTCGGCGGCCTCCGAGACCCGCCGGATGAGGTCGAAGAACTGGGTCTGCTCCTCGGCGGACAGCGGAGCCAGGAAGACCTGGTTCATCCGGGCCGTGCGCACCGTCAGCCTGCGGTGCGTGCGCAGTCCCTCGTCCGTGAGGCGCAGCAGGAAGCGACGGCCGTCCTGCGCGTCGCGGACCTTGTCGAGGAGGCCCCGGCGGCCGAGCCGGCTGATCACCTCGGCGATGGTGGACCGGTCGAGGCCCACCCGCTCCCCCACGGTGCGCTGGTCGAGCCCGGGCTCGGCGACGAGCGCGTTGAGGACCGCGAACTGCGGCGAGGTGATCTCCTCCGAGACCATCGTGTTCCACAGCAGGTAGTGCGCCTGCTGCAACCGCCGGGCCAGGTGCCCCGGGTGCGTCGAGAGGTCCACGGCGGCCATGTGCGCTCCCTGGTCATTTTTGTAGGTGCACTGAACGATACCGTCAAGGACACGACTCTCCATGAACGACGCTCCCGCCGGAACGTCGGGAAACATGGGGCCTTGACGCCTCAGCTCGACAGTGGCAGCGTGAAAGCAACCTCGCGGAAATACTCAGTACCCTGATTAATTGCTGATCGGGACGCCACGAAGAGATGGGGCTTCACGGATGGACAAGGTGGTCGCCTCTGCCCTGGAGGCGGTGACCGATGTGCCGGACGGCGCATCGCTGGCGGTCGGCGGGTTCGGATTGAGCGGTGTGCCGAACGTGCTGATCGAGGCGCTCTTCGAGCGGGGGGTCGCCGGGCTGAGCGTGGTGTCGAACAACTGCGGGGCGATGGAGTCGGGGCTCGCGGTGCTGCTGGCGGCGGGCCGGATCGCCCGGGTGACCGGTTCCTACATCGGGGCCAACAAGGAGTTCGCCCGTCAGTACCTGGCCGGGGAGCTGGAGGTCGAGATGATCCCGCAGGGCACGCTGGCCGAAAGGCTGCGGGCCGGCGGCGCCGGAATCCCCGCTTTCTACACCCCCGCCGGGGTCGGCACCCAGGTCGCCGACGGCGGGCTGCCCTGGCGCTACGACGGTTCGGGCGGGGTGGCACTGGCGTCTCCGGCCAAGGAGGTCCGCGCGTTCGACGGAGTGGACCACGTGCTGGAGCGCGGCATCCGCACCGACTTCGCCCTGGTCCGTGCCGCGCGGGGCGACCGGCACGGCAACCTCGTGTTCAACAAGTCCGCCCACAACTTCAACCCCCTGGCGGCCATGGCCGGCAAGGTCACCGTCGCCGAGGTCGAGGAACTCGTGGAGCCCGGCGCGATCGACCCGGACGCGGTGCATCTGCCGGGCATCTTCGTACAGCGGGTGGTGGCCCTCACCCCGGAGCAGGCCGCCGACAAGAGGATCGAGCAGCGCACGGTGTCCGCGCCTTCGGCGCCCGGGACGGTGCGCGGCTGATGGCCTGGACGCGCGAACAGATGGCCGCCCGGGCCGCACGCGAGCTGAAGGACGGCCAGTACGTCAATCTCGGCATCGGGCTGCCGACGCTGATCCCCAACCACCTTCCCGACGACGTCGAGGTCGTCCTCGAATCCGAGAACGGCATCCTGGGCACCGGCCCCTATCCCACCGACGACCTGGTCGACCCCGACCTGATCAACGCCGGGAAGGAGACCGTGACGGTCCTGCCCGGTGCCTCCTTCTTCGATTCGGCGCTGTCCTTCTCGATGATCCGCGGCGGTCACATCGACGTCGCCGTCCTGGGCGCCATGCAGGTCTCCGCGAAGGGCGACCTGGCCAACTGGGCCGTCCCCGGCAGGATGATCACGGGGATCGGCGGGGCGATGGACCTGGTGCACGGCGCCCGGACCGTCATCGTCGTCATGAACCACACCGCCAAGGACGGTTCACCGAAGATCCTCGAGGAGTGCGCGCTGCCGCTGACCGGCAGGGCCTGCGTGGACCGGATCATCACCGACCTCGGCGTCCTCGACGTGACCGACGCCGGGCTGGTCCTCGTGGAGACCGCACCCCAGGTGGCGGTCGAGGAGATCATCGCCAGGACCGACGCCGCCCTGACCGTCGCCAAGGGCCTCGAGTGAACACGTCCGTGCATCAGCGTGGGCCCGTGCCCCGCCCCCGAACGCTAGGAACCCCCATGGCTCTCACCCAGCACGACATAGACCTGGAGATCGCGGCCGAACACGCCGCCTACGAGAAGCGGGTCGCCGACGGCGCGCCCCTCGAGCACCACCCGCGCCGGGACTACGCCCCCTACCGTTCCTCCATGCTGCGCCACCCCAAGCAGCCGCCGATCGCCGTCGACGTCACCAAGGACCCGGAACTGGTCGAGCTGTCCTCACCGGCCTTCGGCGAGCGCGACATCACCGAGATCGACAACGACCTCACCAGGCACCACCGGGGAGAGCCGATCGGTGAGCGGATCACCGTCTCCGGGCGCCTGCTCGACCGGGACGGGCGTCCGGTGCGCGGCCAGCTCGTCGAGATCTGGCAGGCCAACTCGGCCGGCCGCTACGCCCACCAGCGAGAGCAGCACGACGCACCGCTGGACCCCAACTTCACCGGTGTGGGCCGCACGCTCTCCGACGCCGACGGCTTCTACCGCTTCACCACCGTCCAGCCGGGCCCGTACCCGTGGCGCAATCACGTGGGCGCCTGGCGCCCGGCCCACATCCACTTCTCGGTCTTCGGAACGGCGTTCGCCCAGCGGCTGGTGACACAGATGTACTTCCCGAACGACCCGCTCTTCCCGTACGACCCGATCCTCCAGTCCGTGACGGACGACGCCGCCCGGCAGCGCCTGGTCGCCACCTACGACCACAGTCTGTCCGTGCCGGAGTTCTCGCTGGGTTACCACTGGGACATCGTGCTCGACGGCCCGAACGCCACCTGGATCGAAGAAGGACGCTGAGCCACCATGACGAAGATCGACACAAGCAGCCCCGAGAGCGTGCTGCCGACACCGTCGCACACCGTCGGCCCCTTCTACGGCTACGCCCTGCCCTTCCCGGGTGGCGCCGACATCGCCCCGCTCGGGCACCGGGACCAGATCACCCTTCACGGGCACGTGTACGACGGCGAGGGCGAGCCTCTGCCCGACGCCTTCCTCGAGCTGTGGGGCCCCGACCCGGACGGCAACGTGCCGCAGGTGGACGGCTCGATCCGGCGCGATCCCGCCACCGGCGGCTATCTGGGCCGCAACGGCGTGGAGTTCACCGGCTGGGGGCGCGTCCAGACGGACGCCAACGGCCACTGGTACGCCCGTACGCTGCGGCCCGGAGCGCGCGGGCTGAGCGCGCCGTACATCAGCGTCTGCGTCTTCGCCCGGGGCCTGCTCATGCACCTGTTCACCCGGATCTACCTGCCGGTCGACGAGGCGGCGCTCGCCGCCGATCCGCTGCTGGGACGGCTGGAGGAGGACCGCCGCGACACGCTGATCGCCGTGGCCGAGGACAACGGCACCCACCGGTTCGACATCCGCCTTCAGGGTAAGGGCGAGACGGTCTTCCTGGAGTTCCAGTGACGCCGGGGCCCTTCGGCCGGGAGGTGCCCCCGGCAGAGCCCGACGCCGGTCTGCTCGCCCCCGGGTGGACCGACTCCCCTGCCGCGTCCGCGACGAGCGACCTCGCCTATCTGCGGGCGATGCTCGATGCCGAAGCCGCGCTGACCCGGGCCCAGGCCGCGCTGGACCTGGCCCCGCGGGCTGCCGCGACGGTGGTGACCGAGGCGGCCCGTGCGGACCGTTTCGACGTTCGCTCCCTCGCCCGGCGTGCCCGCGGAGGCGGGAATCCGGTCATCCCCCTGGTCGCCGATCTGACCGAGGCGGTCGGCGCGGAGTACGGACCGTACGTCCACCGGGGCGCGACCAGCCAGGACATCATGGACACAGCGACGATACTGGTCGCCGTGCGCACCCTCGACCTGGTGCTGTCCGACCTGGAACGTACGCAGCGGGCGCTGGCCCGGCTCGCCGCGGACCACCGGGACACCGTCATGCCCGGACGGACGCTCACCCAGCACGCGGTGCCCACCACGTTCGGGCTGAAGGCGGTGGGCTGGCGGGCGCTGGTGCTCGACGCACGGGACCGCGTACGGACCGTACGGGAGCAACTGCCCGCGCAACTGGGCGGCGCGGCAGGCACCTTGGCGGCATTCACCGTGTACGGCGCCCGCGACCCCCGGGCGCTCACCGCCGCCTACGCGCGGGAACTGGGTCTCGCTGAACCGGAGTTGCCCTGGCACACCCTGCGCACCCCGATCGCCGACCTCGCGGGCGGACTCGCCTTCACCGCCGGAGCGCTGGGCAAGATGGCCGTGGACGTGCTGACGCTCTCCCGTACCGAGGTCGCCGAGGTCGCCGAGGTCGCCGAAGGCGCCGGCGGCGGCTCCTCCGCGATGCCGCACAAGGCGAACCCCGTGCGGGCGACGCTGATCGCGGCGGCCGCCCGGCGGGCCCCGCAACTCGCCGCCACGCTGTACGGATCCCTGGCCGCGGAGGACGAACGCCCCGCCGGGGCCTGGCACGCCGAGTGGGAGCCGCTGCGCGATCTGCTGCGGCTGGCCGGCGGCGCCGCGCGCGACGCCGTGGAACTGGCCGAGGGGCTGCGCGTGGACACGGACGCCATGCGCGCACACCTCGGCCTCACCCACGGGCTGATCGTCTCCGAGCGGCTGGCGGCCGAGCTGGCCCCGGTGGTGGGCCGCGCCCATGCCAAGGAACTGCTCACCGAGGCCGCCCGGCGCGCCCGCACCGAGGGCCGCCAACTCGCCGAAATCCTCGCCGAGGAACCGGAGTTGAAGGACCTCGACGTGGAGGTCCTGACCGATCCGGCCCGTTACACCGGGGCCGCCCCGGCCCTCACCGACCGTGCCCTGGAGCGCTCGTGACCACCAAGCTGCCGTACCACCACGCCGAGGGCGCGCCCACCGCTGCCCCGCTGCTCCTCGGACCGTCCCTCGGCACCTCCTGTGCCCTGTGGGACAAGGTCGCGCCCGAGTTGTCGGCCGACCACCGGGTGGTCCGCTGGGACCTGCCGGGCCACGGCGGTTCCGCCCCGGACCTCATCGGCCCGGGCGCCACCGTCGCCGATCTGGCCGGGCTGGTGCTGGCACTCGCCGACGCGCTCGGCGTGGACCGCTTCGCGTACGCCGGGGTGTCGCTCGGCGGAGCGGTGGGGCTGCATCTCGCCGTGCACCACCCCGAGCGGATCTCCTCGCTCGCCGTCGTCTGCTCCTCCGCGCACTTCAACGGCGCGGGTCCGTGGCAGGAACGGGCCGCGCTGGTCCGCCGGGAGGGGATGGCGCCGGTGGCGGCGACCGCCGACGCACGCTGGTTCACGGCCGGGTTCACGGTGCCCCGGCTCGTCCAGGACCACCGGGAGGCGGACCCCGCCGCGTACGCCGCCTGCTGCGACGCGCTCGCCGCGTTCGACATCCGTGACCGGCTGCCGTCGATCACCGTGCCGACGCTGCTGATCGCGGGCCGCGAGGACCCGGCGACTCCCCCGGCGCATCTGCGGGAGATCGCGGACGCGGTGCCCGGCTCGGCCCTGGTGGAGATCCCGGGCGCCTCGCACCTGGCGCCGGCGCAGTGCCCGGAAGCCGTCCTCACGGCCCTGCGGGCGCACTTCTCCGGCGCTCCCCGGCGGGGCATGGCGGTGCGCCGCGAGGTCCTCGGCGACGCGCATGTGGACCGGGCGCAGACGCGCCAGACCCCCTTCACCGCCCGGTTCCAGGACTTCATCTCGCGCTACGCCTGGGGCGAGATCTGGACCGACCCCACGCTGTCCCGCCGCGAGCGCAGCATGATCACACTGACGGCGCTCGTCGCGCACGGCCATCACGACGAGCTGGCCCTGCACGTCCGGGCGGCCAGACGCAACGGGCTCACTCCCGAGGAGATCGGCGCGGTGCTGCTGCATACGGCGGTGTACTGCGGCGTCCCGGCGGCGAACTCCGCCTTCGCGGTGGCGCAGCAGGTGCTCGCCGAGGAGGAAACCGCCCAAGGGTGACCCTGCTGGTCGTAGCTTCAGCAGCACTCCCATACCGCCCGGGCGCGTGCCTAGGGTGGGGGCATGTCGACTGTTCTGATCACCGGCGCCACCTCCGGTCTCGGCCGCTACATCGCCTTCGAGCTGGGCCGCTCGGGACACCTGGTCCTCGCCCACGGGCGCGATGCGGGCCGCACCGACCAACTCGTCGCGGAGCTGGGCACCGAGGGCGAGGCCGAGGGGTTCGTCGCCGATCTGGCCTCGCTCGCCCAGGTGCGGCGGCTCGGCGAGGAGGTCGCCGCCGCACATCCCCGCCTCGACGTCCTGATCAACAACGCGGGTGTGGGCGGTGGTCCGCGCGGGTCCGGCCGTGAGGTCAGCGCCGACGGGCACGAGCTCCGGCTCGCGGTCAACTATCTGGCGCCGGTCGCCCTCACCCGCGCCCTGCTGCCACAGCTGAAGGCGGGCGCTCCCGCCCGGATCGTCAACGTCGGCTCGGCGGGCCAGGAGCCCCTGGACTTCGACGACCCGGAGCTGACACGCGGCTACGGCGGCATGTCCGCGTACTGCCGCAGCAAGTTCGCTCTCGCGGCGCACACCTTCGCGCTGGCCGAGGAGCTCGGGGACAGCGGTGTCTCCGTGAACGTGCTGCACCCCGCCACCTACATGGACACCGCCATGGTCCGCGAGGGCGGCATCGCCCCGTGGAACACGGTGGCCGACGGCGCGCCCGGCGTGCTGGCCCTGGCGACCCGGGACCTGGGCACCGGCGGCTACTTCGACGGCACCCGTCCGGCACGGGCGCACGAGCAGGCGTACGACCGGGAGGTGCAGCGGCGGCTGGCGGCGGTCACCGGCCAACTGCTCGCGCTGTAACGGGACTTCAGCGCAGCCCCCGGCCGTTGTCGAGCACCGCCTGCGCCCGGGCCGCCAGTCCGTCGGCCCCGCACGACCGGGCCAGCGTCAGACCCCGGCTCAGTTCCGCTACGGAGCGCGCGGCGATGCCGTACTCCACACGCGCCGCCGCGTGCTCATAGGCACAGGGCGAGGACTCCAGGTAGGTCACCGCCTGGGCGTGCAGCGTGACGGAGCGCTGGCCCGTCTCCAGAGCGGCGGCGACGCGCAGGGCCTCGCCGATCGCCGTGTCGGTGCCCAGCAGTTCGGCCTGACGGCGGACGGTCGCGGCAAGCTCGGCGGCACGGCGCGGGTCCTCGGTGGCGAGCGCGCGGGCGAGGTCGCCGGCCCAGGGCGCCAACACGGTGTTGTGGCCGCGTCCGGCGCACGCCTTCTCGGCGGCCTCCAGTTCGTTGGCGCCCTCCTTGGTCCGGCCGACGGCGATCAGGAGCCGGCCGCGCACGGACCGGGTGTCGGGCAGCACGATCGTGGACGGATAGGGCGGCGCGAATCCGTACCGATCCGCGATCGACCAGGCCTCCTCGACATGCCCGCGGGCGAGCAGGGTGTCGACGAGTCCGCAGGTCGCGGACCAGTACAGGGGCAGCCCGCGGCCGACGCGCTCGGCCAGGCGCAGGGATTCGCGCAGGGAGGTCTCCGCGTCCCTGAGGCGGCCCCGTCTGCGGTGGGCGAGTCCGACGTAGGCATGCGCGAGGGAGAGGTGGCCGCCGCTCCAGCCCGCGGACTCATAGGCGCGCAGGGCCTCGCTGAACAGGCTCTCGGCCCGGTCGAGTCGGTCCGTGTAGGCGTAGGCGCTGCCCAGCATCAGCAGCAGTTCGATGCCCCACTCGGTGTCGGTCCAGCCGAGTCCCGGGGCGAGGCGGCCGTTGACGAGGGCGCGGTCGCACAGGTCCACGACCTCCTCGGCGTTCTCGCCGTGGGTCATCGCGTCGAAGCCGCGCAGGATGAGCAGCGCGCGCTCGGAGTTGTCCCGCCCTGTGCAGGTGCGGGCCAGTTCGGCCAGCTCCCGGGAACGGGCCGGGGAGTCCTCCTCGGCCGCGTGGATCCCTTCCCACATGTAGTGGACGGCCTGCAGACGCATGCGTGAGGGGCCGGGTTCGAGCCGGGCGGCCTCGGCGTCGACGGTGCGGACCGCCTCGTTCAGCTGGTCGTTGTGCAGCAGGGCCTGGGAAAGCCGGTAGACGGCGCTCACCCGGTCCTCGCCCTCAAGGCCGGGCATCGCGAGCGCCGCCTGGAGGTAGTCGATGGTCGTGGCGGGCGAGGTCAGCAGCGTGGCGCAGCCCAGTTCGTAGAGGACGTGCGGGTGCACCTGCGGTAGCGGCGGCTCCACCAGGGCGCGCTCCAGGCAGCGGCGGGCGGCCTCGGGCGCGCCGACCGCGAGGTGTTCACGGGCGGCCTCGCGCATCTGCTCGACGAGTTCCTCGTCGTCGTCCGGGTGGACCTCGAGGAGATGGCGGGAGGCGGCCGCCGCACCGAGCCCGGAGTCGGTGACGACCTGTGCGGCGATGCCGTGCATCGCGGTGCGCAGTCCGTCGGGGATCGAGCGGTAGACGGCGCTGGCGATCAGCGGATGGACGAACTCCAGCTCGCCGCCGTCCGCCTGACGGACCGCCAGGTAGGGCTCGCTGAGGATGCGGGCCGCGCTCAGGAGTTCGGCGCAGCGCCCCGCCTCCGTCGGGCTCATGGTGGCGAGCCGGGCCACCAGTTCCACGGTGATGCCGGTGCCCAAGATGGCCGCCGCCCAGGCGAACCGGGTGGCTTCGATACCGAGGCCTTCGAGTCGGGCCACGAGTCCGTGGCCCCGGGCCGAGCGGTTCAGGGCGCGCAGTTCTGCGGCGGAGGCCTCGACCGGTTCGAGCTGGCTGTCCTGCACCTTGGCGAGGAGTTCGACGGTCTCGTACGGGTTGCCGCCGGTCACGGCCCACACCTCGCGGCAGAACGGGGCGTCGGCGTGCGCACCGAGGGTGGCCCGGGTGAGTCCGGCGGCCGCTTCGGGGGTGAGCGCGGTCAGGGTGCGGACCGGGCGGCGCGCGGTCGCGGCGACCAGGTCCAGATGGCGTGAGCCGTCACCGGCGACCTCGCCGGGGCGCAGCGCCACCACGACGAGCACGCGCAGTTCGTCGAGACGTTCGCAAAAGGTGGCCAGCCAGTGCAGGGTCTCCTGGTCGGCCCAGTGCGCGTCGTCGACGATCAGGACCAGCGGCCACTCCCGTTTGGCGAGCCGGGAGACGGCCGCGACCAGGCCGTCGCACACGCCCTGCGGGTCGGCCCGGCGGTCACCGGGTTCGGCTATCCCGAGGGCCGGGCCCGCGACGTCGTACCAGTCACCGAGGTACTCGCGCGCCTCCTCCGGCATCAGTGACAGAAGCGCGGGCTGGAGCAACTGCCGTACGACATTGAAGGGGACGGACGTGACGGTCTCGCCGCCGCGTGCCGACCAGACCGTGCAGCCGCGCCTCTCCGCGATACGGCGCGTCTCCGCGAGGATCGCCGTCTTGCCGATGCCCGCCTCCCCGTCGAACACCAGCAGGCTCCCCGACTGCGTGGGCGCGGCGTCGTCACGAAGCGCGTCGACCGCCTCGGTGACGACGGCGAGTTCCGCGTCGCGTTCCCACAGGGAAGCCGTGGCGGCCCCGCCGGGCCGTGCCTCCGTCATCCCGGTACCTCCCCAGGTCGCCCAAACGACGTACAGGCATTGAGCCTAGTCGCCCCCGGGCCCAGGTGGAGGCAGGTCGGAACACCTGTTGCCGTCATGGGTGACGCGGGGTGTCCCGGGGCGACGCGACGGCCCGCCGACCAGCCGTGGTGAAAGTAAATGTCAGTAAAGTCCCCTGAAAATGAAGCAAACTTTCCGGGGCCACGGGGGCTAGTGGGGTGTCGCGGCCGGGGCTCTCATCCCTCTTTCACGCATGGCTTCTACGGTGGAGCCATGACGCAGGTGACTCCTCCCGGGTGGTACCCCGACCCGGGGCAGACAAGTGACGGGCCCGCCACCGAGCGCTGGTGGGACGGCGGGGCATGGACGGATCGGATCCGCCCCGCGGAGCCGGCCGCAGCGTGGGGTCCACCGGTGCAGCCGCAGGCCGGCGCAGACGGGCGAACCGAGCCGTACGCCCTCGTCCCCTATCCGGGAGCCCCGCCGGCCCCGGCGCGGCGCGGCGTGCGCACCAGGTTGGCCGTCGCGGTGGCGGTACTGGTCCTCGCAGGAATCGGCGGTGGCGTCTACACGCTCACCGCGAACGACGGCAACGGCGGCAACTCCGCGCGTGCTCAGGGCCCGGGCGGCTCCGGCGGCCAGGAGAGTCAGGGCGACCCGGGTGGTCAAGGGGGCCAGGGCGGTGGTCCCTTCGGCGGCCAGAACGGCGGTCCCTTCGGGGGCCAGGGCGGATCCGGCGGTTCGGACGGTGCGACTCCCGCACCCGGTGAGTCCGGTCAGCCGCGGACCGAGGACGGGTACGCCACCGACCCGTTCAACGGCATCAGCATCCCGGTCCCGGACGGCTGGAGCGGCGGAACCATCGAGGGCGGGGCCTCGATCCAGTCGAAGGTCGAGTACAAGTGCCCGGGTGACACGTCGCAGAGCTGCAACACCGGTGGGGCGTACTCGGCGTCCGCCCGAGCCCAGGGTCTGACCGCCGGCACGGCGGAGGCGGCTGCGAAGCAGGACATAGCCAAGAACGCCCAGGAATCGTACGGTTCGTCCTACGGCGGGATCACCTCGCACGAGGTGCTGGCCTCCAAGGCGGTGACCGTGGCCGGGCAGCAGGGCTACATGGTCCGCTGGAAGGCGATCACCAGTAAGGGCGCCGACGGCTATGTCGAGTCCCTGGTCTTCCCCTCGCCCGCGGGCACCGGCCAGCTCGTGGTCGTCCGCTTGGGCATCGACGTCGGGGCGAACGCGCCGAAGCCCTCAGTGCTGGACCGGATCACCGCGGGGATCAAGGCCGTGTCGAGCGGCAACGGACAGAGCGCCTAACCGCCGTCACCCGGGCCCGGCCGGAAAAGTTGCGGCCGGGTGGGGCTCCTCTCCGCTCCAGAGGAACCCCACCCGGCCAGGTGCGCCGCCCCCGTCCCCACGGTGCGGCGCGAGCGGGCCGCCGTCCTGTCATCCCTCGGACGGCGGCCCGGGTCTCATGTCAGTCCGAGCATCGGCAGCAGCACCGACTCGACGAAACGCACGAGGTAGTCCTCGTCCGCGTACCGACCCTCGAGAAGCGGACGGACTCGCAGGACGCCCAGCAGCTGTGCGGGCACGTACGGGAGTGCCGGGTGGTCGCCGGGCACCTCCCCGCGCTCCACGCCACGCCGGACGATCTCCTGCAGCGCCTTGATCTCGGGCTCGATCAGGGCTTCGCGCAGCGCCTTCGCCAGTTCCTTGTCCTGCATGACGGCGTGTCCGAGGGCCTGGAACAGCCTGGTGTCGCGCGCGGACCAGTCGGCCGCGGTCCGGGCGGCGGCCCGCAGGTCCCCGGCGAGCGAACCGGTGTCGACGCCGATGAACCGCGGGCAGCCGTTCGCCCTGATCGCCGCCGCCACGAACTGGGGCTTGGTCTTCCACTGCCGGTACAACGTGGACTTGCTGCAGCGGGCGCTGGCGGCGACGCCCTCCATGGTGACCGCCTCATAGCCGCACTCGCGGATCTGGTCGAGCACGGCGTCGAAGAACTCCTGCTCGCGCTCGGCCGTGAGCTTGGAGCGGCGCGAGGCGGCAACCGTCTCCGGCGCCTCCGCTGCCTGCGACGTCATGACTTCGCTCCTCGGTCGTGGCCCCGGCCCGTGGGCCGCTTCACACCAGTATATCGATACGCCAGTGTACCGGTACGCGAGCGTATCGGTACACTGGCGTATCGATGAGCCTTGGACAGGACCCACTCGTCTGTCGAGTGGACCCTTTCCTGGGCTCACCACGCACCACCCCACGCACGTCAGCAAAGGGGCCGGGGGATGGATTCCCGTACCGAGCCTGAAAGAGGAGAGGCGGCCGCGATACACCGGCCGCCTCTCACCCGCGAGCTCCTGCTGGTCGCAGGTCTCTTCCTCGTCTACAAATTCGGCCGGCAGCTCGCGAACGGGCACACCGCCGAGGCCTTCCGCAACGCATACCGGGTCTGGGACTGGGAGCGCTCCCTCCATCTGCCGGGCGAGGGCGCCGTGCAGTCCGCACTGCTGCACAGCACCGCCCTCGTCCGCACGGCGAACATCTACTACGTCGCCATCCACTTCACGGCCACCATCGCCTTCCTGGTCTGGCTCTACATACGACGCCCCGACCACTACCTGTGGGCCCGCCGGGTCCTCGCCCTGCTCACCGGCGCCGCGCTGGTGCTGCATCTCACATTTCCGCTCGCGCCGCCACGGATGCTCGACGTGGCCCACCTGATGGACACCGGGCAGACGTACGGGCCGACGGTGTACGGGGCCAGGCCCGCGACCGACTCGATGGCCAACCAGTTCGCCGCCATGCCCTCACTGCACTTCGGCTGGGCACTGATGGTCGCGATCGGCCTGATCGCGGCGACCCGGTCGCGGTGGCGGTGGCTGTGGCTACTGCATCCCCTGCTGACCCTCACCGTGATCGTCGGCACGGCCAACCACTACTGGCTGGACGCGATCGTCGCCGCCCTCCTGCTCTGCGTGGCACTGGCCCTGGTGCACGCGCCGTCGCCGGCCTCCCGGGGCAAGGCCACTCCGGTGGCGGGGCACGTGCCGTCGCCGAGGCGGGCCCAACCCGCGAGGGCGAACCGCTCCGCACTGGTGGGAGCAGGCCAATGAGCGCCACAGTCCTCGCCGTCCTCCTGTCACTCGTCTCCGCGGTCGCGTACGCGGCCGCGGCGGTGGCCCAGGAGCGGCTCGCGGCCCGGACCTCGGGCACCGGTGTGCTGCGACTGCTGACGCACGGCGCCTGGTGGTGGTCGGTCGTCCTGAACGCCTCCGCCGCGCTGCTGCACGTCGCCGCCCTCAAGTTCGGCACGCTGACCCTGGTGCAGCCGCTCGGCGCGCTCACGCTGGTGGCGGCGGTACCGCTCGGGGCGCGGGCGGCCGGACGCCGGGTCAGCCCGGTGGAGTGGCGGGGCACCGGCCTCACGCTGCTGGGTCTGAGCGCGCTGCTGGTGACCGCCTCCGGACCGGAGCCCGACCACATACTGAGCCTCCCGCAGGCGCTGGCCGTGGCCGGCGCCACCACCGCGGCGATCGGAGTGCTGTCCGCTCCCCGCTCCGCGGGCGCCCGACCGGGCCTGCGGCACGCGACCTCGTCCGGCTTCGCCTCCGGGGTGGCCTCGGCGCTCACCCAGACGGTGACGGTCGCGGCGACGGACCGTTCGGGACCGCTGCTCGACACGCAGGTCGTGGTGGTGGCGCTGCTGGTGGCGGCCTTCGCGACGGCCGGTCTGCTGCTGTCGCAGGCGGCGTACCGCGACGGCCTCGGCGCACCGCTCGCGGTGGTGACCCTCGCCAACCCGGTCGCCGCTGCGGTGATCGGCCTCTCCCTGCTGGGCGAGCGCCTCCAGGGCGGCGCGGCAGGCCTGCTCCTCGCGACCGCCGGGGCGGCGCTGGCCTCCTGGGGCGTGGTGACGCTGTCGCGGTCGGCGCCCACGCTCGTCCCGCCTCCGGCGGACGGCGGCCAGGCGGTCGTGCCGGTCCTCGAACTGAAGCCCCGGCCGGTCCCCTACGAGCCGACGTTGCTGCCCCAGCAGCCGGCGTCCGCACCGCCGGAGCACCTCACAGCACTTTGAAGGCTCCCCCGCCCGAAGGCGGGGGGATTCCCGTCCGGCCTTGCGGCCGGACGCCCCTTGCGGGGCGCCTTGGGGCGTGTGTGGGGATTCCAGGCTCAGGCAGCCTTCCGGGCCGGCAGCCCGGAAGGTCTTACGCCCTCAGCACCTGCCGGGCACCAACCCGCCCGGACCAGCATCACGAACGCGGAATTCTTGTCCCGAGGGCGCACGGCTCCGCATCGCGTGCAGGTATACGTTCGTTCCCAGAGAGGCAGCGCGTGCTTGGTTCTCGCTCCGCAGTCTGCGCACTCCATCGTGGTGTGCGCGGGATGCACCAGGCGCACATCCCGCCCATGCTTGCGGCCCATCTCGATCAGGGCGCGCTTGGTTGCCGAGATAGCGGCGTCGGCCGCCTTCTCGGCCATGGTGGTCTTCGCAAGGAACTTCAGGCGGAAGTCTTCCACCGCGATCCGGTCATGGCCGCAGACCACGGACTTGGCCCACTTGCGGCCGGTATCCTGACGCTGCCCGGCGACCTTGGCGTACGCCTTCGCGCGCAGCTTCTTCGCCTCGCGGTAGCCCTTCGAGGCGGCCTGCCCCTTGGCCGGTCGGCGTCGGGCCATCATCCGGTCATAGCGCGAGAGCTTCGCCTGGGCCTTCTTCCCATGCTGGGCGTGGGGAAGGTCGTAATCGTCGCTCGTGGTGGTCGCACTCTCCTTGACGCCCCAGTCGATCCCGATCATGCGGCCGGTCTTCGGCAGGTGCTCAGTGGTGGCGGCGGTCACGAAGGACGCGTACCAATGCCCGATACTGTCGCGGTACACGCGCACCGAGGACGGCGCCTTGGGCAGCCGGCGCGACCACACCACCGTCAGCACGATCCCGCCCGCCAGGTGCAGGCACCCGTCCTTGAGACAAAACCCACGCCGGGTGTAGTTCAACGACGGATCGGCCTCCCGCTTCTTCTTCCAACGGGGCATCCCCGCACGCTGCCGCATCGGCACCCGGGCCTTGATGTCCCCCAGCGCCTTCGCCCGCGATGTCGCGAAGTCGCGTATGACCTGCTGCTGCGGCACGCTCGCGCCCTGCGCGAGCCACGGCGTCACCCGACGCGCCCCGGTCAGCATCTTGTCGAGCCGCGCTGGACCACACGTCAACTTGTCCCCGGAACGCACCTTGTTGTGCAGGTACACGGCCTTGGACTTGGCCACGCACTCGTTCCAGATCCAGCGGCACCGGTCCCACTCCGCTTCGAGCGCAGCCCGCGCGCCGGCGGACACACGAAGACGATACGTGTACCGGGCATGCCCGGCATCCCCATCCATCGTCGCGTCCGTCGTCATGAACCCGAATCTATCCGGGAGGACCGACAGTTGAGAGCTCTTGATCAAAGCGGGCCTGCTCACCCCGTCCCGTGGTGGACGGCCAATCGCC
The DNA here is from genome assembly GCF_050936285.1 of Streptomyces sp. CA-106110. Lineage (NCBI taxonomy): Bacteria > Bacillati > Actinomycetota > Actinomycetes > Kitasatosporales > Streptomycetaceae > Streptomyces > Streptomyces sp. CA-106110. The sequence goes on from NZ_JBNJNB010000001.1 coordinate 2,148,267, forward strand.
CTGGCGGCGATTGCCCTTTCCCCGCCCTGCTCCGCCGGGTTCCTCCGATTCCTCCCCGGCCTGAAGGCCGGGGCATCCTCGGAGGAACCCGGTGAACGAACGGACGGCGGTCGGCGCGTGGATGCACGCGCCGGCCGCCGTCTTCGTTCTGCGGAGTCCCGACGAGGCTCAGCCGAAGCCCCGGGAGTCCTGCTTGAGCGCCGTGTCCACGGTCAGCGCCGTGGCCACGACCAGGCTCAGCAGCGGCTCGGGCAGCTGGTAGTGGATCTGCAGGACGTAGTTGTCCGCGGTCGTGAACATCGTCTTCGCCAGGCCCTCCCAGGTCTTCGTGATCCGGGCGACCTCGTTCTCGGCGTGGTCGACGATGGCGAAGTTCCAGGCGCGCCAGTTCTCCGCCTTGATCGCCCCGACCTTCTGGCCGTTCACGTTCATCGCGAAGTTGATTTTGCCGATCATGTTCTGCTGGACGATCTCGCCCACGGGCTGTCCGTCCGGACGCTCCACGACGACCCGCGACTTGAAGAACTTCGCAGGCCGGATCAGCACCAGCTGCGGCTGCCCGTGGGCGTCGCGGATCTCCAGCTTGTGCGTCAGGAACTGGTCGACGCTGGAGACGAAGCGCAGCACCTTCTTCAGCGCGCTTTGCCCGACCTCGGTGACCGAACCGATCTGATTGCCGTGCTGGTCGAAGACGCTGTACTCGTTCGTCAGCTCGATCAGCTTGGCCTTCTGGTTCACGACCAGCACCGGTTCGGTGAACAGCGTGCCGCCGCCGGCACCGCTCGGGGCGACACCCGCCTGCTGCTGCACCTGACGCTGGACGCGCGGATCGAGCCCCGCCGCCTGCTGTCCGTACGGCTGCTGACCGTACGCCTGCTGCGGCTGGCCGCCGGGCATCCCCTGCTGCGGCACCTGGGCCGAAGCCTGGCCCTGCTGGTCCGCGTGGGTGTGCTCGGTCCACTGGGCGCCGTCCCAGTACCGCAGGGTGCGGGGCGCGCCGTGCGGGTCCGGGTACCAGCCTGCAGGAGTGTTCGATTGCGTGGTCACCGGGGCACACTACCCCGACCGCACCGGTGTCTGGCCAGCCCCCGTGATACGGGACTCACCGCCCGTACGGCTTCGCTCGGCAGGCGTGCCGAGCGGCCGGTGCCGGGGCCGTCGCCGGCCCCGGCACCGTGGACCGTCTGAGCAGAGGTCACTTCGTGACGATCGCCGGGTCGCTCACGCCCGGCCGGCCGTTCTCGACGTGTCCCGCGAGCCGCCGCAGGAAGGACGGGTCGGCGTCGGAGGTCACGGTGAGGTCGTACCACCGCTTGCTCGCGCCCAGGTCGACGGTGTACCGAACGGTGGCACCGCTGCGGACCGTGACCGTCTTGGCGGCACCGCCGTAGGCGCTGGTGACCTTGAGCTTGACCGTACCGGAGCCCTTGTTGGTGAAGGTCAGCTCGATGTCGTCGCCGGTGGGCCGCGCGGTGACCTCGGGTCCGGCCTGCTTGCCGGGGCCCTTGAAGACGCGCAGGAAGCCGTTCGGGCCGTGCACGGTCAGGTCGTACGAGCCGTTCGAGTACACCGAGTTCCAGGTGTCCGACACGGTCTTGCCGGCCTCGGTGGTGTAGGTCCAGGGGCCGTCGGTGCGGTTGCCGGAGGTGACGAGGAACGCGGCACCGGCGTGCGCCCCGGAGGCGAAGGTGAGCGTGAACGTACCGGCCGCGGCGTCCGCCGAACCGTTCACGGCGGGTACGTACTTCAGCGGGCGGGTGGGCCGCAGACCGCGCTCCTGCTTGGGCAGGGCGGGGTTGGCGGGCGGGGTCGGCACGAAGTCGGGGTGACGGTCGTGGTCCGGCGGCTCGTAGCCGTCGGTGGCCGGGAGCGACACCGGCTTGGCGTCTTGGTGCGAGAAGTCGAACGCGGAGGTCAGGTCGCCGCAGACCGAGCGCCGCCAGGGCGAGATGTTCGGCTCGTACACGCCGAAGCGGCTCTCCATGAACCGGACGATGGACGTGTGGTCGAAGGTCTCGGAGCAGACGTAGCCGCCCTTGCTCCAAGGCGAGATCACGAGCATGGGCACGCGCTGGCCGAGGCCGTACGGACCGGCGACATGGCCAGCGTCGCCCTTGAGGAGGTCCGGGCCGGCGTCGACCGTGGTCTTGCCCTGCGCGGCCGAGGCCGGCGGGAACGGCGGGACCAGGTGGTCGAAGAAGCCGTCGTTCTCGTCGTACGTGATGAACAGGGCCGTCTTCGCCCACACCTTCGGGTCGGAGGTGAGCGCGTCGAGGACCTGGGAGACGTACCAGGCGCCGTAGTTCGCGGGCCAGTTGGGGTGCTCGGTGAAGGCCTCGGGGGCGACGATCCAGGAGATCTGCGGCAGCTTGCCGCCCTTGGCGTCCGCCTTGAGCTGGTCGAAGAAGCCCTCGCCCTTGCGGGCGTCGGTGCCGGTGCGGGCCTTGTCGTACAGCGGGTCGCCGGGCTGCGCGTTCTGGTACTGCTTGAAGTAGAGCAGCGAGTTGTCGCCGTAGTTGCCGCGGTAGGCGTCCGGGATCCAGCCCCAGGAGCCGTTGGCGTCCAGGCCGTCGCCGACGTCCTGGTAGATCTTCCAGGAGACCCCGGCCTTCTCTAGGCGCTCGGGGTAGGTGGTCCAGCTGTAACCGGCCTCGTCGTTGCCGAGGACCGGGCCGCCGCCCTTGCCGTCGTTGCCCGTGTAACCCGTCCACATGTAGTAGCGGTTCGGGTCGGTGGAGCCGATGAACGAGCAGTGGTACGCGTCGCAGATGGTGAAGGCGTCGGCGAGCGCGTAGTGGAAGGGTATGTCCTTGCGCGTCAGGTATGCCATCGTCGTCGAGGACTTGGCGGGCACCCACTTGTCGTACTTGCCCCCGTTGAAGGCGGCGTGGCCGTCGTTCCAGCCGTGCGGGAGGTCCTGGATGAACGCCAGGCCCAGGTCGTCGGCGTCGGGGCGGAAGGGGAGGACGTCCTTCGTGCCGTCCGACTGGTGCCAGACCGACTTGCCGTTCTGGAGGGTCATCGGGTGCGGGTCGCCGAACCCGCGCACACCTCTGAGCGTGCCGAAGTAGTGGTCGAAAGAGCGGTTCTCCTGCATTAGGACGACGATGTGCTCGACATCCTCGATGGTGCCTGAGCGGTGGTGCGCGGGAAGGGCAGCAGCACGCTCGATGCTGCTGGAGAGCGCGGTGAAAGCGGCAGTACCGCCCGCGAGTTGGAGGAATCGGCGCCGATTGACTTCGGACATGACTGCGGGACCTCTCATCCTGGGTGCGGATGGCCGGAACATGAGGAAACGTGCGCGCAGCGAGTGTTCCAAGGGCAACAAACGTCAAGGAAGGGTCCGATGGCGCCGACGTGAAGGTCGCCGGTACATGTGGTTCTCTTGTGCACAGCATCAACGGCCGGAATGTGCATAACCACAGGTCAAAGGAGCGTCAACGCGTACCGTGGCGGCTACTTGTCCGGAGAGGTTCCGACCTTGTTCCGGCTCTGGGCTCTCGCCGTTGGTGGCCGAAGCGGCCCCCGAGGAGCGCCCGGTACAACCGGGTGACCCCGCGCCGATGCCGGCTCCGGACCCATGGGTACGAGCGGGCCGGAGTGGCGCGGCGCGGGGTCACGGTGGTCACGAGGCCGAGTACGCCTCCACCTCACTGAACTGGCCAGCGGGCCAGCCGGTGTTGGCACTGACGGTCAGCCTCAGGTAGCGCAGATGCGTGCCAGCGGGCAGGGCGACCGTCGCGGTGTTGCCGGTCGCCGGGTCGAAGCGGTAGCCCTGTGAGCCGACCACTGTCGAGAAGTTCGAGCCGTCGGTGCCGCCCAGCACCGTGATGGTCTGGGTGCGCGCACCCCACGCCGGGGACGGCGGCAGCTTCAGCACCAGCCGGCGCACGGCCTGGGTGGAGCCGAGGTCGACCGTCCAGGACTGCGGGAAGGCGTTGTTGGTGGACTCCCAGTAGCTGTTCGCGTCCCCGTCGACGGCCTTGCCCGGGGTGTAGACGTCCTGCGAGCCGGTCGCGGTGGCCGGACGGCCCTTGGCGAGGTTGCGGTCCGGGTCCGGGGGCGGGTTGCCCTGACCGGGCTGGGGCCAGGTCGAGCAGTCCGACCAGGTGCTGCTCCAGCCGGAGTTCCCGCCGCCGTCGGTGAGCGCGAAGGCGCCGGAGCCGGACGGATAGGGGCAGTTGTAGATGCCCGCCGAGCCCACGTCGGTGGCGGTCACGTTGCGGAAGGTCGCGGCGCCCTGGGCCTCGGCCTGCACGACCACCGTGCCGGTGTTGCGCACGGTCGCACCGTCCACGGTGACGTTCCTGACCGGGTAGCCCTGTCCGCCGCCGGAGACGAACTCGAAGGCGCTGTAGGGGCTGTCGTTGATCGTCGTGTTGGTGATGTTGACGGCGGCGTTGATGGCGCTGTCGTAGGAGTCGACGCGCAGCGCGCTCATGGGGTGGTTCCAGTTGGGGTTCATGGCCCCGGTGCGGACCAGTGTGTTGCCGTCGACCGTGATCGTGCCGGCCAGCGGGTTGAAGGGGTCCAGGAACTTCTGGTTGGAGATGGCGATTCCGCTGCCCAGGGCGTTGGTGTCGGAGATCAGATTGTTCCTGACAGCGATGTCGGTGCCGCCGTAGATGGCGATGCCGTTGGCGAGGTTCGGCTGCGAGATGGTGTTGTTCTCGAAGCTGCTGTCGGTGTCGGGCGAGTACAGCGACCACATGGCGAGCGAGTCGTCGCCCTGGTTACGCAGGAAGTTGTTGCGGACACGCACGCCCTTGGCGGTGCCGTTGAGGTTGAGACCGTCCGCGGTGGTGTCGAGGATGCGATTGTTCTCCACGACAAGGTTGTCGTTGTTGCCGGTCAGCCAGAGGCCGACCTTCAGGTGCTGGATCCACATGCCCGAAACGCTCGAGTTCGGGCCGAGCGAGCCGTTGACGAAGTTGTCGGGGCTGGAGTCCACGCGCTCGGTGACCTCGCCGAGGACCGCGAAGTCCTTGATGTGAACGTTCCCGGAGGATCCGGACTGGTCGATGAAGCGAGAGGTGTGCACGACGGAGTACCAGTTGCCCGCGCCCTGGAGGGTCACGTTCTGCACGCCGCTGAGCGAGGAGGTGAGCCGGTAGTCGCCCGGCGGGATCCAGACCACTCCGCCCTGGGCGGCGGCGATGGCGTCCCGGAACGCCTGGGTGGAGTCGCCCTGTCCGCTGGGGTCGGCGCCCTTGGAGGTGACGGAGACCGATCCGGCCGGCTGGGCGGCGGCCGCCGGGACCTGCTCGAAGTCGGCGACGTCCACCGAGACCTGCGTGCCGGTGGACTCGAAGGCGATTCTGTCGCCCGCCTGCACGCTCTGCCCGAGCAGCAGCCTGGTGTTGTCGAAGAAGTGGTGGGTCTTCGAGCCGGGGATCCACCCCGTGTCGATGTACGAGTACTTGGAGGTGACCGCGAGGGTCTTCGACAGCCTGGTTCCGTTGACGTACACGTTCAGCGTGCCGGACTGGCCGTCGGGGACGCTGTAGGCGACGTTCACCGCGTTGGCCGCGCGTGGCACGGTGTACTCGACGCGCTGGCCGGCGCCGAGGCGTACGGCCTGACGCCCGGAGGCCTCGGAGGCGAGGGTGCCCTGGGTGTAGTCCGGGCCGATCCTGGTGCCGGTGGTGGTGGCCGACTCGGCCTCCACCGAGGTGAAGGGCAGGGTGGCGCCCGCGGCATGGGCGGCGGGGGTGCCGAGGGTGGCGAGCATGCCGGCGGCCAGGGCGACGACCGCCCCGATCGCTGGCATGCGCCTGACAGAACTGTGTGTGTGCCCGTGCATGTGCTGATCCCTTCATTGTGGGGGTGGTGGGATAGCGCGGTGCGTCAGGCGGTCTCAGGCGCGCAGCCAGGCCGCCGTGTCCTGCGGCAGGCGGCCCCGGTCGTCCAGGGGGCCGCTGGTTAGCAGGGGTCGGGAGTGGGGAGGCAGTTCGGCGGGCGTGGCGGCGAGGTTCACGATGCAGATCACCCCGTCCGCGCGCCGGAAGGCCAAGACGCCCTCGGGGGCGGGCAGCCAGGTCAGCGGACCGTCCCCGAACACGGGGCGCAGGCGGATCGCCTCGCGGTAGAGGGCGAGCATCGAGCCGGGGTCCCGGTCCTGCAGGTCGGCGGCGTACGTCGCCCAGTCGGCCGGCTGCGGCAGCCACGGCTCCTCGCGGGAGCCGAAACCGGCGTACGGCGCCTCGGCCGCCCAGGGCAGCGGGACCCGGCAGCCGTCACGGCCCGGAGCGGTGCCGCCCGAACGGAAGTACATCGGGTCCTGGATGCGGTCCACGGGAACGTCGGCCTCGGGCAGCCCGAGTTCCTCGCCCTGGTAGACGTAGACCGCGCCGGGCAGGGCCAGGGACAGCAGCGCCGCGGCCCGCGCCCGGCGGGTACCGAGGGCGAGGTCGGTGGCGGTGCCGAAGGCCTTGGTGGAGAAGTCGAAGCCGGTGTCCGCGCGTCCGTAGCGGGTGACCGTGCGGGTCACGTCGTGGTTGCACAGCACCCAGGTGGCCGGAGCGCCCACCGGGGCGTGCTCCGCGAGCGTCGTGTCGATCGACGTACGCAGCCGCGCCGCGTCCCAGGGGCAGGACAGGAAGGAGAAGTTGAACGCCGTGTGCAGCTCGTCGGGGCGGAGGTAGCGGGCGAAGCGCTCGGCGTCCGGCAGCCACACCTCGCCCACGAAGACTCCGTCGTAGTCGTCGGCCACGGCCCGCCAGGAGCGGTAGATGTCGTGGAGTTCGTCGCGGTCGACGAGAGGGTTGGGGTCCCTGCCCTCGACGTAGTCCGGCAGCGCGGGGTCCTTGGCGAGCAGGGCCGCAGAGTCGATGCGCACGCCCGCGACGCCGCGCTCGAACCAGAAGCACAGGATGTCCTCGTGCTCCTGGCGGACGGCCGGGTGGGCCCAGTTGAGATCCGGCTGCTCGGGTGTGAACAGGTGCAGGTACCAGTCGCCGTCGGGCAGCCGGGTCCACACGGGCTCGGTGGAGCCGACGAACTGGGACGGCCAGTCGTTGGGCGGGAGTTCGCCGTCCGCGCCGCGTCCGCGCCGGAAGTGGAAGAGTTCGCGCTCCGGGCTGCCGGGTCCCGCGGCGAGGGCTGCCTGGAACCACGCGTGCTGGTCGGAGACATGGTTGGGCACGATGTCGACGATGGTGCGCAGGCCCAGTTCCCGCGCCTCGGCGATCAGTTTCTCGGCCTCCGCGAGCGTGCCGAAGGCGGGGTCGATGGCACGGTAGTCGGCGACGTCGTAGCCGCCGTCCTTCATCGGTGACAGGTACCAGGGGTTGAACCACAGCGCGTCCACACCGAGTTCGGCGAGGTACGGCAGCCTCGCGCGGACGCCCGCGAGGTCTCCGGTGCCGTCCCCGTCGCCGTCCGCGAAGCTGCGGACGTACACCTGGTAGATGACGGCGGAGCGCCACCAGTCCTTGTCTTTCCGGGCAGGGATGGGCTGTCCCACTGTGCTTGCCTTTCTGTCTCGGGGAGGAGGGCGGTGTCAGCCCTTCGTGCTGCCCGCGCTGATTCCGGCGATGATGTGCCGCTGGAAGACGAGGAACAGCGCGACCATGGGGATGCTGGCGATCACCATCGCGGCGACGAGCACGGTCAGCTGGATGTTCTGCGACAGCTGGACCAGGGCCACGCTGATCGGCTGCTTGTCGGTGTCGGAGAAGACCATCAGCGGCCACAGGAAGTCCTGCCAGACGGCGACCAGCGCGAAGATCGACACCACGCCGAGGACGGGCCGCGACATCGGCAGCACGATCGACCACAGGATGCGCAGCTTGCCGGCACCGTCGATCTCGGCCGCCTCCAGGACGTCCCGCGGGAGCTGGTCGAAGAACCGCTTGAGGAGATAGAGGTTGAAGGCGTTGGCGACCGCCGGCAGCCAGATCCCGAGGGGGTCGTTGAGCAGGCTGGTGTGGACCAGCGGCAGGTCGGCCACCGTCAGGTACTTGGGCACCACCAGCGCCTGGGCCGGGACCATCAGGGTGGCGAGGATGCCACCGAGGATCACCTTGCCGAAGGCGGGCCGCAGCTTGGACAGGGCGTAGGCGGCGGCCGTGCAGAACACCAGCTGGAAGAGCCAGGCGCCGGCCGCCTGCACCACCGTGTTCCACAGATGCTCGGGCAGCTGCATCAGGTCCCAGGCGTCGGTGTAACCGGTCAGGTGCCACCGCTCGGGGATGAGCGTGGGCGGGGTCCTGGCCACCTCGTCCGGTGACTTCATCGCGCCGGTCACCATCCAGTACACGGGGAACAGGAAGGCGAGCGCGAACAGCACGACGACGGCGGTGAAGACGGTCCAGTACACGGCCTTGCCGCGCGGGCGGGCCAGGACGGCCGGCGAGACGAGTGTGCGGGTGCTCATGCGTCCCCCTCCCTGGAGCGGGTGAGCCACAGGTAGACGGCGGAGAACGCGCCGAGGAGCACGAGGAGCATGACGCTCAACGCGCAGGCCCCGCCGAAGTCGTTGTAGAGGAAGGCGTACTTGTAGATGAGGTAGAGCACAGTGACGGTCGCGTTCTCCGGGCCGCCTCCGGTGATCACGAACGGCTCGGTGAACACCTGCATCGTCGCGATGATCTGCAGCAGCATCAGCATGAGGATGACGAATCTGGTCTGCGGGATCGTCACGTGCCGGATGCGCTGCAGCAGGTTGGCACCGTCCAGTTCGGCCGCCTCGTACAGCTCGCCCGGGATGCCCTGCAGCGCCGCGAGGTAGATCAGTACGGTGCCGCCCATGTTGGCCCAGGTCGCCACGAGGACCAGGGAGACCAGCGCGGTGTCGGCGCCGTTGGTCCAGTTCGAGGTGGGCAGGTGCAGGAAGTGCAGCGCCTCGTTGGCGAGGCCGGCACCGGGGTCGTAGAACCACTTCCACAGCAGGGCGCTGACCACCGGCGGGATCATCACCGGCAGGTACACCACGACCCGGAAGAAGGCCTTCGCGTGCCTGAGTTCGTTGAGGACGAGGGCCAGCAGGAAGGGGACCGCGAAGCCGATCAGCAGGGCCAGCAGTGTGAAGGCGAGCGTGTTGCGCCAGGCCGCGGCGAACTCCGGGTCGTGCAGGACCCGGGTGAAGTTGGCCGTGCCCACCCACTCGGGCGCGGAGCCCGGCGTGTATTTCTGGAAGGCGATCACGACCGCGCGGATCGCCGGGTACCAGGAGAACAGGGCGAAGCAGAGCAGGCCGCCGAGGAGGAAGGCGTAGGCGCGGGCCTGGTCGGCGACGCGGCGCCGCCCACGCCCCCCTCCCGTGGGCGGCGCCTGCACCGGGCGGACGGCGACCGCTTGCGGGGGCCGCCGTGCTGCCGTCTCGGTCATCGGTGTCAGCTCCGGGCGAGGATGTTGTCGATCTTGCCGGAGGCGTCCTTCAGCAGCTGGTCGATGTCCGCGTCCTTCTTGGTGAGCACCGCGGAGACGGCACCGTCGAGAACGGAGTAGATCTGCTGGGCGTTCGGCGGCTCGATCTTCAGCTGGAGGGAGTGGTTGCCGTCGAGGAAGAACTGGTAGTTCTCCACCGGGACGTTGGCGTTGGCCTTCTTGGCCTCCTGGTCCTTGGCGTCGGCGGCGCCGGTGAACAGCCGCGGCTCGGGCAGGCCGACGGGGGCGTTGTTCTTCTTGGCCCGGGCGTAGTCACCGAGGAAGCCCTTGCTCGGGGTGAGGAACATGTGGTCCAGCCACTTCAGACCGGCCCGGATCTGGGCCGGAGTGTCCTTCTTGTTGAACATGTAGCCGTCGCCGCCGATCAGCGTGCCCTTGCCGCCGGGCATCGGGGCGATGGCTAGGTCGTTGTAGTTGCCGCCCTTCTCCTTCACCAGGATCGGGATGTTGTCGGGGGCGGAGAGGTACATGCCGAGCTTCCCGGAGCCCATCAGCTGCTGTACGTCGTTGATGACGAGGAGTTGCTTGCTGCCCATGGAGTTGTCGGTCCAGCGCATGTCGTGCAGGTTCTGCAGCACCGCGTGGCCTTCGGGAGTGTCGATGGTGGCCTTCTTGCCGTCGCTGCTGACGACGTCCCCGCCCTGCGAGTACAGCTCGGCCGTGAAGTGCCAGCCGCCCTGGTTCTGCGCGCTGTAGTCGGCGTAGCCCACGGTTCCGTTGCCGAGCGCGGCGATCTTCTTGGCGTCGGCGCGGACCTCCTCCCAGGTGGCCGGGGGCTTCTCGGGGTCGAGACCGGCCTTCTGGAAGAGCTGCTTGTTGTAGATGAGCCCCATCGAGTAGCCGGTGCGCGGGATGCCGTAGATCTTGCCGTCGACGGTGTAGATGTCGCGCAGCTGCTGCTGGATGGTGTCGTAGCTCTTCAACTCCTTGACGTACGAGGTCAGATCGGCCGCGTGACCGGTGTCGACGACGTGCTTCACGTCCGTGAAGTACGTGTAGAACACGTCCTCCATCTGACCGCCGGCGAGCTTGGCGTCGAAGGTCTTGGGGTCCTGGCAGGGGAACGCGTCATGGGCTACGACGTCGATGTCCGCGTTCTTCTTCTCGAAGGCGGCGATGTCCTGCTCGAAGAACCCGCGGTCGACCTTGGCGCTCTTGGGTGGCTCGCAGTTGACGGTGATGCGCGTCTTGCCGCTCGCCGAGTCGTCCCCGGAGCCGCAGGCGGATGCGGCGAGGGCGAGGGAGCAGACGCTGAGCGCGACGAAGGTACGGCGGAACCCGGTGCTTCTCATCGGTGGACCCCTTTGGGCAGGAGCGGTCGGCGCCGCACACTCAAGCACCGACAGCAGCGAGCCGCAAGATATCGCGCAGAATCTGAAATTATTTGACAGTGCACCGGATCTCAGAGACGAGGCGCTTGCGCGGTCGACCCCCTGACCACCAGTTCGGGCTCGAACAGCAGCTCGTCGGCCGGTACGGAACTGCCTCCGATCTGCGCGTTCAGCAACTCGACCGCGGCCTTCCCCATCGACTCGATGGGCTGGCGGACGGTGGTGAGGGGCGGTTCCGTGCAGTTCATGAGGGCCGAGTCGTCGTAGCCCACAACGGATATCTGCGACGGAACGTCAAGTCCCCTGCGGCGGGCGGCCCGTACCACCCCCAGCGCGAGCGGGTCGCTGGCGCAGATGAACCCGGTGACCCCTCGGTCGATGAGCTTGGACGCCGCCGCGTGACCGCCCTCGATCGAGAACATGGCCCGCGCGACGTGCTCGTCGGGCAAGTGGTCGGCGATCGCCCGGGCCGCCGCGAGCTTGCGGGCCGAGGGCACATGGTCGCCCGGTCCGAGCACCAGCCCGATGCGCTCGTGCCCCAGCGAGGCGAGGTGCCGCCAGGCCTGTTCGACGGCGACGGCGTCGTCGCAGGAGACGCCCGGGAACCCGAGGTGCTCGATGGCCGCGTTGACCAGGACCACCGGGATGTTCCGCTCGGCGAGCACCCGGTAGTGATCGTGCGGGGCGTCGGCCTGCGCGTACAGGCCGCCGGCGAAGACGACGCCGGAGACCTGCTGTTGCAGCAGCAGCGCGACGTAGTCGGCCTCGGAGACGCCGCCCTTGGTCTGCGTGCACAACACGGGGGTCAGGCCCAGCTGGGCCAGGGCACCGCCGATGACCTCGGCGAACGCCGGGAAGATGGGGTTCTGCAGCTCGGGGAGGACGAGCCCGACGAGCCGGGCGCGCTCCCCGCGCAGCTGCGTGGGCCGCTCGTAGCCGAGGACGTCGAGCGCGGAGAGCACCGCCTGCCGGGTGGCTTCGGAGACTCCGGGCTTGCCGTTGAGCACCCGGCTGACCGTGGCCTCGCTGACCCCGACCTTCTTCGCCACTTCCGCAAGTCGTCGCGTCATGCGCGCAAGAATAGCGCAAGAAATGCAAACAGCTTGCGCGATCGCGAGAGCAGAATCCGATGGCCCCCGTGGGCTTCTCAGGAGTCGGCGCGGCCCGGGAGTATCCGCACCCGGGCGTCGGGGAGCTTGTCCCACCAGTGGCCGTACCGGCCGTAGACGAGGGGTTCGCGATCCGCCAGCAACGTCGTCAGGGCCCGGGCCTCCGCGGCGAGTCCGTCCCAGGCCTCGGGCGACAGTTCATGGAAGGCCGTCGCCTCGATACCGCCCTCGACCGGGCGCCACACGCCGGCGACATGGCCGTCCACCAGCAGCGTCGGCAGCACGTCGCCGTTCCTCCGGGTCACCAGCGGGCGGTAGTCCTCGGGAATCACCCGGCCCCGGTCGGCGTAGGCCAGCAGGACGCTGTCCCACATGGCCATCAGTCGCGGTGGGGCGGGTGTGTCCGCGGACGGGCGCGGAGCGCCGGGTATGTCGAACAGGGGCGTACCGCCCGGTCCCTGGATCCGCTCGACAGCGCCGTCCAGGGCGTGCAGCGCCTCGCGGACGTGGGCCCGCTGCACCATCGCGAACTGCGCCACGTCCGCCACCGACGCGGGCCCAAACCCTGCTAGGTACCGCAGGACGAGGTCCTGCACGGCCTTCGGATCCGTCTGCCGCCCCGTGGGCGTGAAGGCCGCCCGCGACGCGACGTACGACGGCCGGGCGCCGAATGCCCACGGCCCACCGTCCGGGAGGTGCCACAGCGGCGCGTACGACCGCAGTCCCCACCAGGCTCCGGCCCGCTTCTCGGCGCCCAGCCGCCGCTCAAGCCACTCCTCCAGCTCGGTGGCCGTTCGCGGGCGGTCGGCGAAATCCACCAGTTCCGGCACCAGTTCGCCCGCGTCCGCGGGGGTGAGCCCCGCCGCCGCGAAACGGTAGCCGAGCCGGGACGCGTACAGCGTGGGCTGCATCGCCGCGCGGAAGACCGGATAGTCGTCCACGTGGACCGCGTGCGGCGTGATCCGCATCAGGGTCGCCTTGACGACCTCACCGCCGGTGAAGGCGGCGTCCAGGTCGGCCGGGTCGAAACCACTGAGCCGGTTCCACAACGCGAGGTACGGCGAGGCCGGGTGCTGCGCCTGCAACGCCACGACACAGCGGACCGCGTCGGCGGCGGTCAGGGACTCCCGCCGCAGCAGCAGTTGACGGGCGAGTGTGGCCCGGTTGAGTTCGCGCGGGGTGAGCTGCATGACAGGGATTGTGCCGCGAACCGCTCCACGGTCGCGGGCCCGCCCCCGTGGTCCGGCCCCGGTCCCAAGGCCGGGTGGGCGAGACTTACTGGTGGTTTCAGAATGAGCAGTGATGGCTTAGGTGCTGTATGGATGGACCTTCGAAGCGGACGTGAAGCGCGCCATCTGCGGGGGTCAGGCCACGGACGGACGGCACCACGCTGTTCACCGTGGTGCCGGCACGTCAGTGACAGTCGCTATCGTCCGTGCCATGACCTCAAGTGATCATCTGCTCGACCTGATCCAGAACACCCCAGAGATCGATCTACTGCTGAGGTCGTCGTTCGGCTTCGACATCCATCGGAAGCACTATGGCGAGGGCTTGAGGCTTGCCTCGGGTGCGCCGATGGAGGTGATCGCCGGGGAGTCCGCCGGTGGGGCGTACTTCCTCTGTGCAGAGCAGAACGGTCGCCGACCGGTGGTGTACGCGAGTTCGGAGGGGGAAGGCGGTCTGCTCGCCGATGATCTTGGGGAAGCGCTGGAGATCATCATCGGGCTGGAATGGCACGACTGCCTCACGTTCTCGAGCGGTGGCGATGTCGAGGTCATGCAGGTCTCCGCTCGACGCCTTGAACGGTCCCGTGACAAGTACAACCCGGACATCGACAACGAGGCTGCCCAGGTGGCCGCAGCCCTGTCGCTGCGGACCGTGCCTGTCGCTGACCTCGTCATCCGGTTGCACGCAGCCGCCTCAAAGACCGAACCGGACTACGTTGTAACCGACGACGACGGTCAGGAGTTCGGTCCCCTGTTCGGCGAGTATGTGGAACCTCGCCACGGAGGCTGGCGCTGAACCCGCCCAGCCCTGCCAGTCGCATCAACACCGGCGTCGCGGTCAATGCCTGATAGAGCGTCGGGCAGACTCTCTGACGTGTCTGCTGACCTTGTTCCCGACGATCTTTGGGAGCGCATAGCTGCGCTTCTCCCCACTCGGCCTGCCCGGCGCCATCGCCACCCCGGACGACTGCCGGTGTCGGACCGCGTTGCGCTCGCCGGCATCATGTACGTGCTGCGCAAAGGCGTGGCCTGGCGCGATGTTCCCATCCAGGTCGTTGGCTGTTCAGGAGTGACCGCCTGGCGTCGGCTCCGGGACTGGACCGAGGCTGGCGTCTGGCCCCGCCTGCACGAAGTGCTTCTCGCCGAGCTGCGAGCGGTGGGTCTCCTGGAGATGGACGACTCGGCGATCGACGGCTCGCACGTCCGGGCGCTCAAAGGGGGGATCACACCGGACCTTCGCCGGTCGACCGGGGCCGGCCGGGCAGCAAGCACCACCTGATCGTCGACCGGCATGGCAGCCCGCTCGCCGTAACGCTGACCGGCGGCCACCGCCACGATGTCACACAGCTCCTGCCGCTCCTGGACGCGATCCCACCGATCCGGGGTCTGCGAGGACGCCCGCGGACACGACCGCGCAGACTGTTCGCCGACCGGGGCTACGACTTCGACAAGTACCGCCGCCTGCTGTGGAGGCGTGGGATCAAGCCTCTCATTGCCCGTCGAGGCGTCGCCCACGGTTCCGGCCTGGGTAAGACCCGCTGGGTGGTCGAGCGGACCTTCGCCTGGCTCCACCAGTTCAAGCGCCTGCGTATCCGCTACGAGGTACGCGCCGACCTGCACCTCGGCTTGCTTCAACTCGCCTGCAGCATCATCTGCCTGAGACGACTCCGAACCTCATTCTGAAACGATCAATTAGACGCATGAGTGCATCGTAAAGTCCAGGTCCGGGGCCATTGCCCGTCCGTTGTCAGTGGACGCCTGTAGCTTTGGCCTTGCTCGCCGCAGCTGCCAAGTGCCGGACAGGTCGTCGCCGTTGCCGTAGACAAAAGGAGGTGGGATGCAGTGAGTGCAGAGCTGCTCGAGGCTGCACCTGCCTCTGACGCGTCTGCCCGCCGGTTCCGTGGAAAGAACAAAGGCAAGCGGTGGACGCGCGGCGACGGCACCGAGCTCGCAGTAATCCGGCTGCCACTCGATGTGAGAGGGCTCGACAGCCAGTTGCGAGTAGAGCAACTGTATTCGGCGATGTGGTCGGTCAAACGCGCGCTACGGCGCGATGCCCGGGCCGCGGTCGACGCGTACTGGGCCGGGGACGTGCGCCGCAATGTCGACGCGAAAGGGTGGCGTGTCGAGCTGGGCCTGTCCCGTGCGGGCATGGAACGCCGCGGGTACCGACACATGGAACGCTCCCGGCATCTGGGCCGGCACGTCACCAAAGCTCTGGTGATGCATCAGGCCGACGAGGTGTGGGAAGGCGTCAGTCGGCACCTGTTCCCCGATGAGTCCGGTCGCCGGTTCGGGCGGCCGAGGACCGGCACCTGGTGGGACTACACCCGCATCCCCGGCCGTGCCCGCTCGCACACCACGGCCCGCAAGTGGGAGACGTTCCCTCTGCACGGCACCCTTGCCGGGCATCTGGACGCCTACCGGCACCGGGACCTCGACCAGGCCATCACCACCCCGGAGCAGGCAGCCGGGCTGGCGCCGACCACGAGTGTTCTCGCGCAGCCGCGGCGCATGCCCCAACCCACCAGGCCCCGCCGAGTGGAGACCGGCGACGTCAGCGCGAAGGGAAAACCAAAAACCCGGGCTGCGACATGGTGGGACCACACCGGCCCGCTCGCCCTGGTGTTCACCGGCGGCGCCGACTCCCAGCGCGGCGACCTCGTCCTGCCCGTGCGGCTGCCTTCCGGTGCCGGCCGCTGGCCGCGGCTGGTGCACTTCTTGAACAATCCGACGACGTGGCACAAGGTGGACCTGGTCCGCCGCCGAGACGCCTCGTCTCCTGGTGGGTGGGCATACGAGGCGCACCTGATGGTCCTCACCAGCGGATACGCGTCCCCAGCTACCCGGGCGCGGCGGGCTGCCGCAGCCGACCTGAACCGGGTCGGTGGGATCGACGGCAACGTCTCCAACCTGTCCGTCGTCTCCTTCCCAGACACCTTCCACCCAGCCGACGGCGAGATACAGACCAGCCGAGTCGAGCTCACCGATGCAGAGCTCGCCGCGCTGGCGAAGGCCCAGCGTAAGGAACGGGGTCGGAAACGGGCCCTGGACCGCTCCCGCCGGGCGACCAACCTCAACCAGTACGGGATGTCGGCGAGGCAGCAGGCCCGCGCCGAACGGCGCGAAGCCTCCGGCCTGCCCGCGCGTCACGTCGAGGTTCCGGGCGGTGCCCGGGCGGTGGACAAGGCCGGCGTGCCTCAACAGACGTACCGGCGCGAGACGCTGTCGGCTGGCTACCGCCTAATGGGACTTGCCGGGTCGGAGAGACTTGGTGCCGTAGCCGCCAGCAGGTGAGCACTACTGCCGCCGGAACCCTTGGAGTTCTGGGTTGAGACCGTGCCCCTGCTGGTCGGCCGGGAGGCCAGACCGCTCATGGGGTGGCGTGCCCGCCCGATGGGGCGTGAGCATTGAATCCATTAGGCCGCGCGCCGCGCCTTCCGCAGGCTGCAAGGGAAGCGAAGTACCTGACCTGGAGGACGAGTTGCTGCTGATCGGCGATGACTGGGCCGAAGACCACCGCGACGTCGAGGTCCAGGACGGGGCCGGCCGGAAGCTGGCCGCCACGAGGCTGCCCGAGGGGGTGGAGGGCATCGCGAAGCTGCACGAGCTCCTCGCGAAGCACGGCGGCGGGGACCTGGATGCCGCCGAAGTCGTGGTCGGGATCGAGACCGACCGCGGTTCGTGGGTGCAGTCCCTGATCGTCTCCGGCTACCGGGTCTATGCGATCAATCCCCGGCAGGTCGCCCGGTTCAAGGAGCGGTACGCCTCCTCCGGAGCCAAGAGCGACAAGGGCGACGCACATGCGCTGGCCGACATGGTCCGCATCGACCGGGCCCAGCTCCGCCCGGTGGCCGGGGACAGCGAGCAGGCCCAGGCCGTCAAGGTCGTCGCCCGCGCTCACCAGACTCTGATCTGGGAACGCACCCGCACCTTCCAACGGCTGCGCAGCACGCTGCGCGAGTACTTCCCCGCCGCTCTTGACGCCTACGCGGACCTGACGCTGACCAGCACGGATGCGCTGGAACTGCTGATCAAGGCGCCTACCCCGGCGGCCGGGGCGAAGCTGACCCGCACCCAGATCACCGCCGTCCTGGCCCGCGCCCGTCGGCGGAACCGGAACGCGAAAGCGGCCACGATCCAGGCCGCGCTGCGCGAACGGCAGCTCGGCCTGCCCGAGCCGGTCACCGCCGCCTACGCGGCCACCGCCACCGCCCACGCCCGTGTGATCATCGCGCTGAACGAGCAGATAGCCGCGATGGAGGAGCAGGTGAAGGCCCATTTTCGAGCGCACCCGGACGCTGAGATCTACCTCTCGATGCCCGGCATCGGACAGATCACCGGCGCCCGGGTGCTCGCCGAGTTCGGGGACGACCCCACCCGCTACGCCTCCGCGAAAGCCCGCAAGAACTACGCCGGCACCAGCCCCATCACCCGGGCCTCCGGCAAGAGCCACACCGTCCAGGCCCGCTACGTCCGCAACAACCGGCTCGCCGACGCCCTGCAAGCCCAGGCGTTCTCCGCGCTGCGGACCTCACCAGGCGCCCGCCGCTACTACGACAAGCAACGCGCCCGCGAAGCCGACTACAACCCCGCCCTGCGCCAGCTCGGCAACCGCCTCGTCGGCATCCTCCACGGATGCCTCAAGACCCGCTCTCTCTACGACGAAGCGACCGCCTGGTCGCACTACGCACAACCCCACGCCGCTTGACACTCAACGACATGGGGTGTCTCAACCGGGCGAAGCTCGCCGAGGCCGCGGCCACTGCGGCCGCCGCGAAAGACCACCGCGCACGGCGAATCGCTGAGCGGATCGTTGCCGATCATGGCGCCAACCTGACCGTCGAGGACTGCGACATCCGCACCTGGTACCGGCTGTGGGGCCGCGCCCTGCAAGCCACCACACCTGGCCGGCTCATCGCCGCGATCGGCAAAGAATGCGAGAAGACCAGCGGCCGCCTGCTGCGCGCGTCGACCTTCACCACGAAGCTGTCCCAGACCTGCCTGTGCGGCGACCAGGTGCGGAAAACCCTCGCCGACCGGGCGCACACCTGCACCTCCTGCGGCCTGGTCGCCGACCGCGACATGGTCTCCGCCGCACTCGCCGCGCACGTCCGGGTTCAAAACCCGGACGATCCCAGCACGGCGGGCCTGGACACCGTCCAGGCCCGCACCACACAGATCTTGTTCTCACCAGGGCTGCAAGAAGCCCTGTCGAGTCAACCGCAGCGCGGTGGCCGCCCCAGCAGGGGCCGCACCCACGCGGCAGCCCACGGTCCGGGAATCCCCGGCCGGCAGGCCTCTGCTCGACGAAACACCCCCGACCGGCACCGGCCCACCCCGAATGAGACCCGACCCGCGAATCAGCGGCACAAGGACCACGTCGGAACAGCCGCCCGCGCAGGAAACACCGCAACCAGCGGCGGTACCCCTACGCGGGGACCGACCGGGGGCATCCCAACACGGGATGACTCTTAGATCCGGCTCTCCGTCGCCGTGTCCGCCGACAGCCGCTGGGCGACATAGATCGGGATCACCGACAGCAGGACGAGTACCGCCGCGACCACGTTGACCACCGGTGCCTGCTGCGGCCGGGTCATGTTGTTGAAGATCCAGATCGGCAGGGTCTCGATGCCGGGTCCGGCCGTGAACGTGGTCACCACGATCTCGTCGAAGGAGAGGGCGAAGGCGAGCAGCGCACCCGCGAACAGCGCCGAACGCACCAGCGGGAACGTGACGTCGACGAACGCCCGGAACGAGTCGGCGCCCAGGTCCATCGCCGCCTCCTCATAGGTGCCCGAGGTGCGGCGCAGCCGTGCCACCACGTTGTTGAACACCACGACGATGCAGAAGGTGGCGTGCCCGATCACCACGGTGAACAGGCCGAGACCGACCCCGAGCGGCTCGAGGACCGTGCTGAACGCCGAGTTGAGCGCGATGCCGGTGACGATGCCGGGCAGCGCGATCGGCAGCACGACCACGAACGAGATGACGTCGCGGCCGAAGAAGCGGTGCCGGGCCACAGCGAACGCGATCAGCGTGCCGAGCACCAGCGCGATCACCGTGGCGCCGAGGCCCGCCTTCACCGAGACCCACAGCGCGCTGCGGGCGCCGGCGTTCTCCCAGGCCACCGACCACCAGTGGAAGGTCCACCCGGGCGGCGGCCAGCTCGCACTGCGGTCGGGGTTGAAGGAGTTGACGAGGACAAGGGCCAGCGGGACGTAGATCACCGCGAAGCCGAGCCCGGCGGCGATGCGCAGCGCGATGCGCGCGGAGCGGGACAGTTGCATGACGAGGGACCTCTTCTAGAGGCTGCTGAGCGCGCCCGTGCGGCGCATCGCCAGCAGGTACAGCACGATGACCACCACCGGAACCGTGCCCAGCGCGGCGGCCATGGGCAGGTTGAGCTCGATGTTGGAGTAGACGAGATTGCCGATCAGCTGGGTCTTGCCGCCGACGATCTGCACGGTGATGTAGTCGCCGAGGCTGAGCGAGAAGGTGAAGACTGAGCCAGCCGCGACGGACGGCAGCACCATCGGCAGCACGACCGAGCGGAAGGTGCGGCCGGGCCGCGCCCCCAGGTCGGCGGAGGCGTCCATCAGGTTGACCGGAAGCTGCTCGAGCGCGGTGTGGATCGGCAGGATCATGTACGGCAGCCACAGATAGGTGAGCGTGACGATCGCCGCCGGGAGGCCGAACCCGGGCCCGCTGAGGCCGAACGGGCGCAGCATCCAGTCGGCGAGCCCGCCCTCGGACAGGATCAGCCGCCAGGCGTACACCTTGACCAGGTAGCTCGCCCACAGCGGGGTGAGGATCGCGACCACCAGCAGGGGGCGCCACCTGGGCTTCGCCACCCGCGCGGTGTAGAAGGCCAGCGGGAAGGCGATCACCGCGCACAGGACGGTGACCGCGAGAGCCACGCCGATGCTGCGCAGGATCACCTGGCGGAAGACCGGTGTCGTCACCAGCTCCTGGAAGTTGTCCGTCGACCAGACCTTCACGACCTCGGAGGTGAAGGAGTCCGTCGTCCAGAACGCGGAGACGAACAGGACGCACAGCGAGCCGAGGTAGAGCACGGCCAGCCACAGCAGGGGGGCGGTCAGCAGCAGGGACAGCCGCAGCCGCGGGCGGCGGTGCAGCAGCCCGGCGAGCCGCCGGACGGGGGTCCGTCCGGCGGCAGGCAGGGTGGCGGTCATCGTCGTGTCCTCAGCCCTTGATCTCGGTCCAGGCCTGGACCCACTTCGCGTACGGCACGCACTTGACGTCCGTACGGCCGTCGAGGCACTGCTCGATCGGCGTGTTCCAGAAGGCGACGTTCTTCCAGTAGGCCGTGTCGGCGGCGTGGAAGGTGGTGCAGAAGCTCTTGTCGCTGGTCTCGTCGCACGCCTTGGCGTTGGACGGGGCCTCACCGAAGTACTCGGCGACCTGGGCGTTCACCTTCGGCGAGATGATCCAGTCCAGCCACTTGTAGGCGCAGTTGGGGTGCTTGGCCTTGGCGGAGACCATCCAGGTGTCGGACCAGCCGGTCGAGCCCTCCTTGGGCACGAAGGCCTTGACCTTGGCGCCCTCGCCCTGCGCGAGGTTGGCGATGACCTGCCAGGTGGTGCCGACCACGGAGTCACCGCTCTTGAAGGCGGAGATCTCCTTGAGGTAGTCGCCCCAGTACTCGCCGACGTTCGCGTTCTGCTTCTTCAGCAGGTCGACCGCCGCGTCGAACTGCTTCTGGTCGAGCGCGTACGGGTCCTTGATCTTCAGTTCGGGCTTGGTGGCCTTCAGGTACAGCGCCGCGTCGGCGATGTAGATCGGGGAGTCGTACGCGGTGACATGGCCCTTGTACTTCGCCGCGTCGTCGAAGACGGCGGACCACGAGGTCGGCGCGGGCTTGACCTTGTCGGTGTTGTACATGAGCAGGTTGGCGCCGCGGCCGTGCGGGATGCCGTACGCCTTGCCCTTGACGGAGTTCCAGGCCTGCAGCTTCAGGTCGCCGAAGACGTCCTTGTAGTTCGGCACTAGGTCGGTGTTGACCGGGGCGGCGTCACCGGAGGCGATCAGGCGCAGAGAGGCGTCACCGGAGGCGGAGACGGCGTCGTACTCGCCGGTCTTCATCAGCTTGACCATCTCGTCGGAGCTGGCGGCGACCTTCGAGTGGACCTGGCAGCCGGTCTGCTTCTCGAAGTCGCTGACCCAGTCGACCTTGGGGTCGTTGGAGCCGTCCTCGACATAGCCGGCCCAGGCGATCAGGTTGACCTGTCCCTCGGTCTTGCCGAGCTTGGACGGCGCCTTCATGTCCGGCGGGTTGAGACCGGTGGACGAGCCGCCCGAGCCGGACGATCCGCAGGCGGTGGCCGCGATCAGCAGCGACACGGCTGCGGCGACCTGGAAGGTACGGGTGAGACGCACGACGTTCTCCATACGTGAGGGTGGGCCTGGCGTGAGGGGTCAGCGGGCGTCGGGGACCTGGACGGTGTGCCGGCGGTGCCACGTGAGGCGCACCCGTCCGCCGCGGAAGGCGGCGACGTCCTCGGAGGAGGTCTCCAGGTTCTGCTGGAGCGCGGTGAGGCGGCCACCCGCGTCGAGGTCGACCAGGAACCGGGTGGTGTCTCCCAGGTAGACCACTTCGGCGACGGTGCCGATGGCGGTGGAGTGCTCCGGATCGTCCGCGGTGGCGGACTCCTTGAGGACGCGGATCTTCTCGGGCCTGATGCTGTAGGTGCCCACCGTGCCGACGACCCGCTCCGCCGCTTCGCCGTCGAGCAGGTTCGAGGTGCCGACGAAGGAGGCGACGAACGCGGTCGCGGGGCGCTCGTAGATCTCCGCGGGGGTGCCGACCTGCTCGATGCGGCCCTGGTTGAAGACGGCGATGCGGTCGCTCATCGTCAGGGCCTCCTCCTGGTCGTGGGTGACGAACACGAAGGTGATCCCGACCTCCCGCTGGAGCGCCTTGAGTTCGACCTGCATCTGCTCGCGCAGCTTGAGGTCCAGGGCACCGAGCGGTTCGTCGAGCAGCAGCAGGCGGGGGCGGCCGACGAGGGCGCGGGCGAGCGCGACCCGCTGCCGCTGGCCGCCGGAGAGCTGTCCCGGCCGCCGTTTGCCGAACCCTTCGAGGCGCACCCCGGCGAGCGCCTCGCGGGCCCGCTCGCTCCGCTCGGCCTTGGGCACCTTGCGGACCTTGAGGCCGTAGGCGACGTTCTGCTCGACGGTCATGTGCGGGAAGAGCGCGTAGTCCTGGAAGACCGTGTGCACGTCCCGCTCGAAGGGCGCGAGGCCGGTGACCTCCTGTCCGGCCAGTTCGACGGTTCCGGAGGTGGGACTCTCGAAGCCGGCGATCATGCGCAGGACGGTGGTCTTGCCGGAACCCGACGGGCCGAGCATCGAGAAGAACTCCCCGTCGGCTATCTCCAGGTCGACCCCGGCCACTGCGGTGGTGTCACCGAACTCCTTCCGCAGCCCCTGCAGCCGGATCGCGTTTCCCTCCATGGGCGGGAACCTTTCTGGTGCACTCTTTCGTTGCTCGAAAAGATATGAAGTCATAGTTCAAAGCTCAAGACCCCATTAAGGTAAAGCTTGAGTCAACGCACAAGGTGGTGGCCGTGAAGCACAACAGAGGCGGCGGGGCCCGGAGAGCGGTCTTCTCTCCGGTGGACACCCGGGCGCGCGTGGAGACGGTCGTCCGGCGGCTCGGCGACGCCATCGAACTCGGGCTGCTCGCCGACGGGGAGCAACTGCCCGGCGAGAGCGAGCTGGCGGCCCAGCTCGGCGTGTCCACCGTGACCCTGCGGGAGGCGCTCATGGCGCTGCGGCAGCAGGGCCTGGTCACCACCCGGCGGGGGCGCGGCGGCGGCAGCTTCGTCTCGCTGCCCGCCGACCCGGCCGAAGGGCGCATCAGACAGCGCCTGGCCGGCTGGAGCACGGAGGAGCTGCGGGACCTGGGCGACCACTGGGCGGCCGTGTCCGGGTTCGCCGCCCGGCTCGCGGCCCAGCGCACCGAACCGGACGAACTCCAGCCGCTGCGACGCACGCTGGAGGAGTTCACCGCGGCCGAGGACGCGGCGGCACGCAGCCGAGTCTACGGCCGGTTCCATGTGGAGCTGGCCGCCGCCGCGCAGTCCGCCCGGCTCACCCGTGAGCAGGTGGCCCTGCAGACCGAGATCGGGGCACTGCTGTGCCTCGTGCTCGGGGACGGCACCTATTGCGAAGAGGTGGCGGACCGTCATCGCTCCGTAATCTCCGCCGTGCAGGATGGGGCCCACGATTCGGCCAGGGAGCTGGCCGAGCGGTGCGTCCAGGAATCGACGGCCCGGCTGATCGCGCTGCGTCTCGCCCTGTGACGCGCCGGCTTCCGGTCGACGTGCGCGGAAGGGTGCCGATGAGCAGGAGCCCCGGTCTGGCCGCAGTGCCCGAGGCGGACGTGACGGCACGCGTCCGTTCCGCCCTGGAAGCGGTCTTCGACGCCGTCGCGGAGACCCGCGCCGACACCGCCGTGTTGCTCTCGCGAGTGGCCGGCCAGGGGCGGCGGCCGGCCACTGTGGACCTGGCGGGACTGCGTCCCGGACTCCACCGTCGGCTGCTGTGCGAGGAGTTGGTGTCCGGTGTGGGTTTCGTGGCGGCCCCGGGGCTGCTGAGCGATGTACCGGCGTGGCTGGAGTGGTGGCAGACCGCCGGGAACGGCGACGTACAGCCCCTGCTGCTCGACCTGGACCCCGCGCACTCCGCGTACTCGGACTACACCCACTGGGACTGGTTCGCGCTGCCCCGGGACACCGGGCGACGAGCGGTGGCCGGCCCCTACGTGGACTACCTCTGCTCCGACGAGTACAGCCTCACGCTGTCGGCGCCCGTGCTGATGGCGGGAAGGTTCGCGGGCGTGGCGGCGGCCGACGTGTATCTGCGGCACTTCGAGGCGGCCGTGCTGCCGCTGCTGCGCGCTCTGCCGCGGCCGGCCCATCTGGTCAACGCGCGCGGCCGGGTGGCGGCGTCGGCGGACCCGGCGCATCTGGCCGGTTCGCTCACCAAGGGGCCGGACTTCGCCGCCGTGCTGGAGCGCGGAGGGCAGGACGCGTGGCAGGGCCTGCGGCTGATCCCGTGCGACGGCGTTCCGCTCGTCCTCGTCGTGGGGCCCTGAACCGGAGACGGCCTGCCCGGGGCAAGGACGAGCCCCGACGCCGTCGGCGACCTGAACGCCGACGGGGCCGGGGCTCCGGAACGCGGCGAGTGAGCCGGGAGGGCTCAGGCGCCGCGGAACGAACCGCGCGGGGTACTCAGTCCGGCGGCGAGGGCACCACGCTGAGGTGTCCCGTCGCGCCGCGTGCGCGGCGCACCGTGCGCGGGACGACGGCGGCCGGGCGGGGTGCCTCGCGCAGCACCAGGGTGAGCCGCGAGTAACCCATGTCCTGAAGTGTCTTGGGGGTCTCCCCCACCACCCGGCAGTCGGTGCCCCAGCGCGGGTCCGGGTGCAGCAGCGGACGCACCGCCCCGTCGTGCTCGACGGCGCCGGGCCCGACCGAGCGGATCCAGTGCGGCAGTCCGTGCCGGTAGGCGGCGTCCATGATCGGGTCCTGGGCGATCTCTCGGCGGATGGCCTGCAGCCCGTGGTCGTGGCCGTGCCGCTCCACCGCCGCGGCGAAGTGCGCGAGCATCGGCAGGCACCAACTCGACTCGTGCTCACCGAGGATCATCGCCGCATCGGGGTGGAACAGCACGAAGCGCAGGAAGTTGTCGCCGGGCATCGCCGTCGGATGCGGCGCCACCGAGCGGAAGAGCATCTCGAAGGCGGAGTTGGCGAGAACGACGTCCCAGCGGTGGTCGAAGACGACGGACGGGAAGGGCACGGCTTCCAGCAGCGTGGCGTAGTCCTGCAGATACGCCCGTGCTTCCGGACTCTCGGGGACGGGCCGCGGATGCGACCGCTGCCCTCCTGCCTGAAACGCCATCGGGAGGTCACCCCTCTTGCCCTTGCGGCCTTCACGCGGCGCCCTGATCCTGCTGCTCCGCTCGCACGGTGTCAACTATCGTGGCATTCCGTAGCCGTTGACGGCCGAATCTCGCCACAATCGTGGCGAGACCTGGATGTGAGTTCGAGGAAACGGCTAATCTCCGGATGGTTCCGGATGACCATGTGAACTTTGTGAGAGAGACGTAGGAGACCTGTCCGTGACGGATGGCTTCGAGGTTCCGGGCGCCACGGCGACGGGTCTGCTGCCGGCCGTCGTGGCCCGTGTCGCCGCCCTCGCCGACCGGCTGAGCGTGCCGCACGAGGAGATCTTCGACATCCCGCGCCTGTCGGTCGAGTCGGGCGTGCCGGAGCCGGTGGTCAAGGCCCTGATGAACGGGGTACCCGCCGGGGAGCCGGATCTTCAGACGCGCTTCCTGCAGCGGCTCGACCTGCTGCGCCGCACCCGGCTCAAACCCAACGGACGCAGACACACCCAGCAGGAGATCGCCGACGGGGCGGGTATGTCGCGCCAGCAGGCGGGTGCCCTCATCAACGGCGACCGACGCCCTACCATGGAGCACTGCGACGCCATTCAGCGCTTCTTCAAGGTGCATGCCGGGTTCCTCACGGCCGAGGACCCCGAGGCGCTCGCGAACGCCCTCCAGCGCTCGGAGCAGGAGCTCCTCCAGCGGGTCGCCGACCGCGAGCGCGAGGCGGCGCACGCCGCCGAGGACCCGCTGCAGCGACTGTTGCAGGACCACGGTGTCCGGGGCATCGCCTGGCGGGCGGCCCAGCTGCCCACCGACCAGCACCGCGACAAGGTCGCGGAGTGGCTGGACATGCTCCTGGAGAGCGTCAAGCGACCCGAGTCCTGATCCGGGGGAGAACCGTGGGCATCGGAAAGGAAATGCGCCGCCTGTGCGGCGACCTGGTCGCGGAGCTGTCGCTCCCGGCACCGGCGGATCCCGCCGACCTCTACGCCGCGCTGTGCGACGGGATGAGCAGACGCCGCGGCCGTCCCGTCCAGTTCCGCACGGCCGCCTTCCCGCCCGGTACGGCGAGCGGGCTCTGGCTCGACATGGCCGACCAGGACCTCGTCGTCGTCGAGGAACGCACCGTCCCGGACCACCAGTTGGTGATCCTCGGCCACGAGCTGTGGCACATGAACGCCGGGCACCACGGCCACCATGTCGAGGGCGCCGCGGTGGCGGCGCGCCTGCTCAGTGACACCGCCGATCTGGAGGCGGCCGTCCGCAAGGTCGCGGCCCGTACGCACTTCGACCTCGTCGACGAGAAGGACGCCGAGAGCTTCGGGCTGCTGCTGGCCAGCAAGTGCCGTACCTGGCTGGCCGGTTCGTCGCTGCGCGGGCCGGTCAAACGGGACGATCTGGCGGGACGCCTCGAGGCCTCGCTGGGTTATCGCGGACCGCAGGGCTGAAGGGCGAAGGCGCCGGGCCATGGACGGTTCCAGCTACTACATACCTGCCGTCGCGATGGGGGTGGCACTCACCGTCAAGGCGCCCGCGCTGAGCCGGTCCTGGCGCGATCCCCTGCTGCGATCGGTGTGCGCACTGATCGCGCTGGCCGGACTGGTGTTCTTCTTCGCCGCGCCGCCGACGATCGCACGGGTCAACGACGTCACCGGAATCACGAACGTCTCCGCGCCGCTCGTGTACTGCCTGCTGAGCGCGTTCAGCGCGTCCTGTCTGGTACTCGTCGTCAACTGGCGCGGCGGCCCGCCCGAGGAGACCCGCCGGACCACGCGGCGGATCGTCGCCGGCTACGGCGTGGTGGTCCTTGCGCTGATCACACTGTTCGCGCTCGGCCACGCGCCGGTGGAGCGGCTCGTCGACTTCGACACGTACTACGCCCGCACGCCGTTCATGCGCGAGATGATCGTGCTCTATCTGGCGGCGCTGACCGTGGCCGGTGTCGCGATGAACTTCATGTGCGGGCGGTGGGCACTCCAGGTGCGCGGCTGGCTGCGCGCCGGACTGCTGATCATCGTCACCGGCTATCTGTTCAACCTGGCCTATCTGACGACCAAGTTCGCCGCCGTCATCGCCCGCTGGAACGGTCATGACCTGGACTACCTGAGCAGTGACGCGGCGCCTGTGCTGGCCTCCGCCGGGGCACAGATCAGCGCGGTCGGCTTCTGCCTCCCGCTGGCGTGCCGGCGCGTCGGGGACAGCTGGAACGCGTGGTCGACGTACCGCCGGCTCGGTCCGCTGTGGCGCGAGCTGCGACCGGTGTCCGCGCACGGGGGCCGCGGGGTGCGGATCTCCTGGTGGTCACCTGTCGACCTGCAGGTGACGCAGCGGGAGTCCGACATCCACGACGGCATGCTCAGCCTCTACCCCTACTTCGACTCCGAGGTGCGTTCCAGGGCCTACGACGCCGCCGTGGCGGCGGGCTCCGACCCCGTCCAGGCGCGGGCCGAGGCCGACGCGGCGATGGTGGCGGTGGCGGTACGGGCGAGGACCGCGGATCCGGAGGGCAGAGTGATCAGCTCGGCAGGGTCCAACGATGCCCCGGCCGCGTCCCCCGAGGCTCCCCGGGACCTCGTACGGACATCGATCGCCCTGCGTCAGTCATCCGTCGTCGCGGCCGCCCGGGAGCCGGCCGGGACCAGGTCAGGAAGCGACTTCAATGAGCGAACCCGCTAGCACCTCCTCGGGTGCGGCACCCCTGAGAGCCGTCGTCGTCGGCGGCGGCATGGCCGGCATGCTGACCGCGGCAGCGCTGAGCGCATACGCCGACGTCACCGTCGTCGAGCGTGATGTGCTGCCCGACGGCCCCGAGCCGCGACGGGGGCTCCCGCAGGCCCGGCATGTGCATGTGATCTGGTCCGGGGGAGCCCGTGCCATGGAGGAGTTGCTGCCAGGGGTGACCGAGGCGTGGCTGGCGGCGGGCGCCCGGCGGATCCCCCTGCCGACAGGGCTCGTCTCGATGCAGCCGCGAGGGTGGTTCCGGCGCTGGCCCGAGATGCAGTTCATGATCGCGTGCAGCCGGGATCTGCTCGACTGGGTGGTGCGCGAGCGGGTCGCCAAGAACGAGCGGGTGACGGTGCTCCAACGCACCGAACTGCTGTCCCTCGAAGGCGGCGCGTCGCGGGTGACGGGCGTGCGCGTACGGACGGACGGCGGCGAGGAGCGGGTACTGACGGCCGACCTGGTCGTGGACGCCGCCGGGCGCGGCTCCCGTGCGTCGGTCCTGCTGGAGGCGCTGGGCGTGCCCGAGGCGCCGCTGGAGGAGGTGGACTCCGGGCTCGCCTACTCCAGCCGCATCTTCCGCGCGCCGCCGGGCACCGAGGACTTCCCTCTGGTCAACGTGCAGTCCGACGCCACCGTGCCGGTGCCGGGGCGGACCACGACCATCGAGCCCATCGAGGGCGGACGGTGGCTGGTGACGCTCTCGGGCACGCGGGGCGGTGAACCGCCGTCGAGTGCCGCCGAGTTCGAGACGTTCGCACGCGAGAGCGTCCGGCATCCCGTGGTGGGCGAGCTCATCGCGCACGCGGAGCCGCTCTCGGACCCGGTCGTCACCCGCAGCACGGTCAACCGCCGCCGGTTCTACGAGAAGGTCAAGGGCTGGCCCGAGGGGTTCGTGGCGCTCGGCGACTCCGTGGCCACGTACAACCCGGTGTACGGGCACGGACTGTCCGTGGCGGCGCTGGGCGCGCAGGCCCTGGGCGCGCTGGTCGCCGAGCACGGGCTGAGCGCGCCGGGGCTCGCGCGGCGGGCGCAGCGGGCGGTGGCCCGACCGGTGGCGACGGCCTGGGAGTTCGCGACCAGCACGGACATCCACTACCCGGACGCGACCGGTAAGCCCCCGGGGCTCGCCAACCGCCTCCTCGGGGGCTACGTCAACCGGCTGATGCACGCGGCGACCGGACGCCCCTTGGTGGCCCGGGCGTTCTTCGATGTGGTCACCCTGTCGAAGCCGGTGAGCGAGCTGCTGCGACCGGCCGTGGTCCTCGCCGTCCTCCGGGGCCCGCGCCAGGCACTTCTGACGGAGCCTCCGCTGACGTCGGCGGAGTGGGAGGCCGTCCTGGGGACGCCCGAGGGGTCGGGGACGCGGGGCTGACGCCGGGGCATCCTGAGACACGGGGGACACCCGCGAGCGGCGCTCGGGAATCCGAGCGCCGCTCGCGCGCACGCCCGAACGTCGGCCGCCGGGCGGGCCCGCCGCGACCACGGGCCTACCGTGCCGCACCGGCCCTCAGGCGGCAGTCCCCGACGCGCCGCCGCCCGACCGGTGCCCCTCCGCCGCGCGCCGAGGGGCACCGTGGGTCTCAGGAGACGCTGCGGCATGTCCGGTGCTTGTGTGCGCCGTTGTGGCTCTCAACCGGTGCGGGTCTCCCGTCCTGCGACGGCTTTCGAGGGGATTTCAGGCTCTCCTGCTTGATGTGTGGGTCATGCTGAGGCGGGTTGGCGTCCGGGGAGTTGGGGGCGGGGGCCGGCGAGGGTGAGCATGACCAGGGCGATGATGGCGTCGGCGGAGTGGAAGCCGAAGCCTCTGCGGATGATCAGGCGGGTCTTGGTGTTGGTGGACTCGATCAGGCCGTTGCTCATACCGGTGGTCAGCGCGGCGCGGATCGCCTGGTAATGGCGGCGGATACGGCGCTGGAGGTCGACGAAGACGTCGATGCGGCAGCGGCGGGCCCAGCCGATCCACCGGTCCAGTGCCCGCAGGGCCGCGGTGGGGCGGGACTTGGCCAGGGAGAACACTGCCCGCAGGGCCTCCTTCAGGCGCCAGGCGCGGTGCAGGCGTGGATCGGTGGCAGCGATCCAGGCGAGTTTCGCGGCCTGCCGGTCGGTGAGGTCGGCTTCGTTCTTCCACAGGGCGAAGCGGGAGTCCTTCAGCGCCCGGGCCCGCTCGGGGTCCTGGGCCTGGCGGCGGGCGCGGTTCCAGCTCGAGCGGCGTTCGGTATCCAGGGCGTCGGTGGCCCAGGTAATAACGTGGAAGGGGTCCATGACGCGCACGGCCTGCGTGGCCCGGTGTTCCAGGACATCGGCGATCCAGGCGGCGCCGTCGGCGCTGATGTGCGTCAAGCGGGCGGTGCGGTCGACGCCGAGTTGGTCGAAGAACCGGTGCAGGACGTCCTTGCCGTGCCCGTCGGCCATCCACACCACCCTCGCGGTGTCGTGGTCCACGACGATCGTCATGTACTTCTGCCCGCGGCGGTGGCTGATCTCGTCGATGCCGATCCGCCGCAGCCCCGACAGGCGGTCGACAAACCGGTCGCGGTCGGCGACGTACCGCTCGACGATCGCACCGATGGTCCGCCAGGACGTACGCATCAACTGCGCGGCCGCGCTTTTGGAACACTCGGCAGCCATCCAAGCCGCCTGCTGGTCGAAGGCATGGGTATGCCCGGCGCCGTGACGAGCCCAGGGCACCGCGGCGACGGTCGTCCCGTGCTCCCGGCAGGTCACCCGCGGCGCCTGGGCCTCCAGGAAGACACGCAGCACCCCATGGTCGAGGTCCCGCCACCGCCGCCGTCCCCGCCCCGCGTCGTACCAGGGCGCCGGACGCCGGCACCGGCCGCACCGCTGCCGACGGCGCGCATCGGGCCGTACCGACACGATCACACACTGTTCGTTCTCGTCGATCCGGACGCCCTCGACCACCGTGTGTTCGGCCGTCAGCGTCCGCTTCCATATCCTGAAGAGGGACACGCCGTTTTCCTGCTTGATCCAACTTGAGCCTCGAGACCTCAAGCCTTGCAGGAGACGGCATGTTTCCCCTATCAGGGCAGGTCAGGGCACCCACACATGCGGCAGGAGAGCCGGATTTCACCTCCGCTGACCGGGCGAACCCGCGGTCACGAAAACGGGATTGTCAGTGGCGGACGGCAAGCTGGAGATGCGCCATCCGGTGCGCGCGGCGGAGCCGTCCGCACACCGGGGGGCGAGTGCCGTGCACGTACCGCCGCGCGACCTGTGTCGCACGGCCGACCCGGGGAGAGCCGACCGATGCCGACCGCCGTACTGACCGACCGTGAACGCGCCGCCGTGCAGGCCTATCTGCGCCTCCTCCACACCGTACGAGCCGCCTTCGACGGACCGCCCGATCCGCGCCGACCACCCGTGGTCCCGACCGCCGCCCTGGCCGAGGCGGACCGGGCCCTCGCGGAGGCCGGACTCACCGGCACGGAGGAGGTGTTCTTCCGGCTGCTCGGGGACCGGGGTCCCCGGTGACTCAGGTGTGGGGCACGACGACGGCCGTGGCGACCAGCCCCCGCCGGGTGGTCCAGCGGCCGTCGAAGGCCTCGATACGGCGGCCCTCGACCAGCGGTCCCGGGACGAGCAGCCGCGCCCGGAAGCCGCCCGAGGCGCCGGACGCGCGGCCGGGGTCGATCGTGATGTCGGCCTCGAGGAAGTCGAGCCACTTCCCGGTCAGGGGGAACCACGCCTTGTAGACGGATTCCTTGGCGCTGAACAGCAACCGGTCCCAGTGGACGGACGGGTGGCTGCGGGCGAGGTCCTGCAGCCGCTCACGCTCCGCGGGCACGGCTGTCACGTCCAGGACACCGTCCGGCAGCCGGTCGTGCGGTTCGGCGTCGATGCCGAGCGAGACCAGGTCCGCCGTCCGAGCCAGCGCGGCGGCGCAGTAGCCGTCGCAGTGCGTCATGCTGCCGATCAGCCCGTCGGGCCAGAGCGGTGCGCCGCGCTCGCCGGGCAGGACGGGCCCGGGTGGTACGCCGAGCTTCTCCATGGCCTGCCGGGCGCAGACCCTTACGGCCGCGAACTCACGGCGCCGCTTGTCGACCGCGCGCGCGACGACCGCCTCCTCCTCGGGGTAGAGGAACGCGCCGCCGGCGAAGGCGTCACCGTCCGCCTCCACCACCGCGGCCGACCCCGGGAGCAGTTCCTCGAACACCGGCTTGGACCTCCATCGGCAGAATGCGGCGTAGCCTTCCCGGCGGCCCCGGGCGCGGGCCCCACTCGCGCGGGTAGCCGACCGACACCTCTTCGAAGCGGACCCCCTCGTAGTAGGTGGTCCGCGGAATGTGCAGATGCCCGTAGACCATGCACGCCACCCGGAAGCGGCGGTGCCAGTCGGCGGTCAGCTCGGTGCCGCACCACATGGCGAACTCGGGATAGCGCAGCACGTCCGTGGGGTGGCGGTCCAGCGGATAGTGGTTCACCAGCACCGTCGGAAGGTCGCCGGGGATCTCCTCCAGTCTGCGCTCGGTCCAGGCGACCCGCGCGCGGCACCACGCCTCACGGCTCGGGTGGGGATCGGGGTGCAGCAGGTACTCGTCGGTGCACACGATCCCGGTGCCGTGCGCGTACTCGAGCCCCTGTTCCTTGGTCGTGCAGCCCTGGGGCAGGAAGGAGTAGTCGTAGAGCAGGAAGAGCGGTGCGACGGCCACGGGCCCGCCTGGTCCATCCCAGACCGGGTAGGGGTCCTCGGGTGTCGTCACGCCCAGTTCCCGGCACACGGCGACCAGGTGCTCGTACCGCTCGACGCCGCGCAGGGTGACGGGATCCTTCTGGTGCGTCCACAGTTCGTGGTTGCCGGGCGCCCAGATCACCCGGCGGAAGCGGCCCGCCAGCAGCTCCAGGGCCCACCGGATGTCGGCGACGGTCTCGGCCACGTCGCCCGCGACCAGCAGCCAGTCGTCGTCCGAAGTGGAACGCATCTGCTCGACCAGGGCGCGGTTCTCGGGGTACGCGATGTGCAGGTCGCTGATGGCGAGCAGCTGTCCACGGCCGTCCGTCGACTCCACCGTCGCCCCTTTCCAGAACCGAATGGAAACACAAGAGCACATGGGGCCAGCTGCGGACAAGGGCGACCCGCGGCAGGTGCGCGACCGCTCACGAATGAGCCGGCACCGCCCGCGCACGAGCCGCGGAGGACCACTCCCGCCCGTGGATCAAGGGCCGGGGAAAATCGGTAACACTCGCGTAGCCGTGACGGGCCCGAATGGGCCTATGATCGGCCCCAACACATCCGCCACGAACGCCACTCCGCGTACGGCGGTTTGGTGTGCCTTCCCCCTCCCCTGGCCGGGCACGGCCTGCTCCGCCGTGCCCGCGAACCGTGAAAGGTGGCCTGCATGGTCTCTCGCGTACGCGTCTGGCTCAACCGCACGTACGCGGAGAACGTGTTCTTCATGGATCAGCTGCGGAGAAACCCCAGCGATCGAGCCGTCGAGATCCATGCCACGCACGGCGACCCCGACTCGCCCGTCCTGGCCGCGGCGGACACCGCCGACCTGGAGCCGGAGGGGCTGTCCCCGGCGGCCTATGTCGAGTACGCCCTCGACCAGTGCACCCGCCGCGCCATCGATGTGTTCGTGCCCCGCCTGCACCAGGAGGCGATCGTCGGGCACCGTGCCGAGTTCCGGGCCGCCGGTACGGCTCTGCTGGCGCCGCCCACCGAGGCGATGGCGGTCTTCCACGACAAGGCGACGGCGTACCAGGCCGCGCAGTCGATAGGGGTCCCGGTGCCGCCGTGGTGGCGGGTCACGAACGAGGACGAGCTCCTCGCCGCGGTCGAGGAACTCGAGGCCGGCGGGCACCGGGCGTGCTTCAAGCCGGCGGCGGGTGCGGGGGGCGTGGGCTTCCGCGTCATCACGCGCACCCCCTTCTCGCTGGCGCATCTCAGCGGCTTCCCGAGCGCCTATGTGCCGCTGGACCTCGTCGTCCAGGCGGTACGCGAGGCCGAGGAGCCCGTCGACTGGCTGGTGATGCCGCGTCTGGAGGAGCCGGAGGTGTCGGTCGACTGCCTGACCGGCCCCGACAACCGCATCCGCATGGCGGTGGGCCGGACCAAGAACGGCCGCCGGCGGGGCTTCACCCTGCACGAGCAGTGGCTGGCACCGGCGCGGCGCCTGGCGGAGGGCTTCGGGCTGCACCATCTCTCCAACATCCAGTTCCGGATGTACGGCGACGAGCCCGTGCTTCTCGATGTCAACACGCGCCCGGCGGGCGGACTGCACCAGCTCTCGCTGTGCGGCATCAACGCCCCTTGGGCCGCAGTGCAGTTGGCGCTCGGCGAGGACCCGGGCGAGGTGGTGCCGCCGTTCCTGGGCACGGACTACGCCGTGGTGTCGGGGCCGCGGCCGGTCCGCCCCGTCACACTGCCCCAGCAGCGGACGGAGGAGCCGGAGCAGGCTCCCGTGCTGCCGGCGGCGGCGCCGGTCGACACGGTCGGCGTCACCGCGGCGGAGGCCCTGCCTCTGTAGGACGTTCACCGGCTGCGGCCGGATCGCGGCTCGTCGCGCCCCTGCGTCCGGAGCGCCGCACGATGTCGCCTCTCGCGCGCCCGTCGGGCGCGGACCGCCTGAGGTATGGACCAATCCGTGCTCAAGCCTTGACACTTGGATTGGTCCATACCAACTTGGTTGCGCACCCTTCAGCACTTCTCTGCACTCCCGAACCCCCCTTCCCCCTCAGGGAGATCGCGTGCGCACACTTCTCAGACGCTCCAGACGCGCCTTCTTCGCCCTCGTCGGCTCCGCTGCCCTGGCGCTGGCCGGGGCGGTCGCCCTCCCCGGGACCGCCCAGGCGGCCAACATCCTCTCCAACCCCGGCTTCGAATCCGGCAGCCTCTCGCCCTGGTCCTGCACGGGCAATCTGGGCTCGGTGGTCTCCAGCCCCGTGCACGGCGGCTCCAAGGCCCTTTCGGGCGCCCCGAGTTCGAGCGACAACGCACAGTGCACCCAGACCGTCTCGGTCCAGCCGAACACGACGTACAGCCTGAGCGGCTGGGTCCGCGGCAGCTACGTCTACCTCGGCGTGAACGGCGGCGCCTCGACCTGGACGACGTCCCCGTCGGCGTACAGCCAGCTCACCGTCTCCTTCACGACCGGCGCCTCGCAGACCAGCGCCACGATCTACGTCCACGGCTGGTACGCGCAGGGCACGTACTACGCCGACGACATCAGCCTGGACGGACCCGGCGGCGGTGGCGGCTCCGACACCCAGGCGCCGACCGCGCCGAGCGGCCTGACCTCCACCGGCAAGACCTCCTCGAGCGTGTCGCTGAAGTGGAACGCCTCGACGGACAACGTCGGTGTGACCGCGTACGACATCTACAGCGGTTCCAGTCAGGTGCTGAGCGTCTCCGGTACGTCCGCGACGGTCAGCGGGCTGTCGCCCAGCACGGGCTACACCTTCACCGTGAAGGCCAGGGACGCGGCCGGGAACACCTCCGCGGCCTCCAACTCCGTGTCGGTCACGACGGACGCGGGCAGCGGCGGCGGCACCGGCTTCAAGCAGGCGGCGCCGTACCTGTACGAGGGCTGGGGCGACCCGCCGAGCCCGAGCACGGTGATGAGCGCGACCGGCGTCAAGTGGTTCACGATGGCCTTCGTGCTCGACTCGGGCGGCTGCACCCCCGCCTGGGACGGCAGCCGTGCGCTGACCGGCGGCGTCGACCAGAGCGCCATCAACCAGATCCGCTCCGCGGGCGGCGACATCGTCCCGTCGTTCGGCGGCTGGCAGGGCAGCAAGCTCGGTGCCAACTGCTCCTCCGCGAGCGCGCTCGCCGGAGCCCTGCAGAAGGTCATCGACGCCTACTCCCTGAAGGCGATCGACATGGACATCGAGAACACGGACGAGTTCGAGAACGAGGCCGTGCAGGCGAAGATCCTGACCGCCCTGAAGACGGTCAAGGCCAACAACCCCGGCCTGAAGACGATCGTCACCTTCGGCACCTCGACGACCGGCCCGACCTACTACGGCAACCGGCTCATCGAGCAGGCCCAGTCGCTCGGCGCCAACATCGACGTGTTCACCATCATGCCGTTCGATTTCGGCGGCGGCTCGGACATGTACGGCAACACGGTGAACGCGGCCGAAGGCCTCAAGGCCAAGCTGAAGTCGACCTTCGGCTGGGACGACGCCACGGCCTACTCCCACATAGGCATCTCCGGCATGAACGGACTGTCCGACCAGCAGGAGAACACCACTCCGGCGATCTGGACCCAGATCCGTGACTGGGCGAACTCCCACCACATCGCCCGGCTGGCCTTCTGGGCGGTCAACCGCGACCGGCCGTGCGCGGGCGGCGGCGTGGTGAGCAACTGCTCCGGCATCAGCCAGAACAACTGGCAGTTCACGTCCATCACCGCCGGGTTCACCGGCTGAGTGCGGGGGCGGGAGCGCCCGGCGAACCGGGCGCCCCCGCCCTCCCGGTAAGTGGCCCGACCCAGGCTTCGGTACGGGGCGGGCTCCGGGGTTGAGCCCGGAGCCCGCCCCGTGACCGTCCTCTACCGGCGGGCGCCGGCCCTCTTCAGACGGAGCGTCAGGATCTCGAAGGGCCGCAGCCGGACCGGGACGGAGCCGTTCCCGTCGGTGTCCACCTGCCCTAGCGGACGCTCCAGAAGATCGGTGACCTGCGCTTCCCCGAGCGGGAAACCCGTGCGCAGGGTGCCGGCGGCCCTGCCGCCCCGGGACTCGTACAGCCGCACCACGACGTCACCGGACTCGTCGTCGGCGAGCTTGACCGCCTCGACGGTCACGCCCTCGCCGTCCACCGAGACGACCGGTTCCGGCGCGCCCGCCGCATCCGCCACGCGCAGCGGCAGGTTGAGCGCGTAGCCCTCGGCCACGGCGTCCTCGATACCCGCCCCGGGAAGCAGCGAGTAGGTGAAGCGGTGCCTGCCCTGGTCGGCCCCGGGGTCAGGGACGCGCGGGGCGCGCACCAGGCTGAGGCGGACCGTGGTCGTCGTGCCGCCGTCATCACGAACCGTGCGGGACACGTCGTGCCCGTACGTCGAGTCGTTGATGACCGCGACGCCGTACCCGGGTTCACCGATGTGCACCCAGCGGTGCCCGGAGACCTCGAAGCGGGCCGCCTCCCAGCTGGTGTTGGTGTGGGTGGGCCGCTGGACGTGGCCGAACTGGATCTCCGCCGAGGAGTGCGGTGCCCGGATGTCCACCGGGAAGCCCGCCTTGAGGATCTTCTCGGCCTCGTGCCAGTCGATCTCGGTCTCGAAGTCGACACGGGGGCTGCCCGCGCGGACGGTGATCGTCTGAGTGATCCTCGATCCCCGGCCGAAGCTCCGCTCGACCCGGATCGCGCCGACGAGCGGATCCTCCTCGACCACCGTCACGGAGTCCGCTTCCAGCAGGTCCGTGTACCGCTTCTTGTAGTGCTTGTCGATGTCCCAGGCGTCCCAGTGGTTGGGCAGGTCGGTGTGCAGCCGGAGCAGATTGCCCCGGCCGGCGAGGACTTCGCGGTCCGCACGCAGGTCGCGGACGGAGGACAGCGTCCCGTCCTCGGCCACCTCGACGCGGACCAGGCCGTTGTCGAGGACGCGGCCGCCGGCCGCCACGGGCTTGGGGGGCTCGGCGGCGGTGAGGGGCGCGCTGCCGCCCGCCGGGACCACCACGTACGCGGGTGCGCCCCCGGCCGTACGGACCACCTCGGCGCGGTCGTAGGGGCTCGTGTTGAAGACACGGGTGGCGCCGGGGCCCAGCGCCGCGACCGCCTCGGCCGTCAGCTCCTCCAGCTCACCGGCGACCCGCGCGTACTCCGCCTCCGCCTCCCGGTGCACCCAGGCGATCGACGAACCCGGCAGGATGTCGTGGAACTGGTGGAGCAG
The DNA here is from genome assembly GCF_050936285.1 of Streptomyces sp. CA-106110. NCBI lineage: Bacteria > Bacillati > Actinomycetota > Actinomycetes > Kitasatosporales > Streptomycetaceae > Streptomyces > Streptomyces sp. CA-106110. Next base: position 2,185,820 of record NZ_JBNJNB010000001.1, read on the forward strand.
CACCGTCTTCCACAGCCGGTCCAGCTTCGCGTACGGGTAGACGTAGCCAGGCGTGTGGAGGGCCGCCGTCGTCGCCCAGAGCTCGGCCTCGCGCAGCCGGTGCTCGGACCGCCGGTTGCCCTGCTTGGTGCGGGCCTGGGAGGTGTACGTGGCACGGTGCAGTTCCAGGTAGAGCTCGCCGGCCCAGACGGGGGCGTCCGGGTACTCCTCGCGGGCGGCCTTGAAGAAGGCGTCGGGGTGCTCGACGACGACCTTCGGGGAACCCTCCAGGTCCTTCAGGCGCCGCGCCCGCTCCATGATCTCGCGGGTGGGGCCGCCACCGCCGTCGCCCCAGCCGAAGGGCGCCAGCGAGCGGGTGGCGCCACCCTTCTCCTGGTAGTTGCGCACGGCGTGGGCCATCTCCGCGCCGCTGAAGCGGGCGTTGTAGGTGTCGACCGGCGGGAAGTGGGTGAAGATGCGAGTGCCGTCGATGCCCTCCCACCAGAAGGAGTGGTGCGGGAACTTGTTCGTCTGGTTCCAGGAGATCTTCTGGGTCAGGAACCACTCGTTGCCTGCGAGCCTGGCGAGCTGCGGGTAGGCCGCGGTGTAGCCGAAGGAGTCCGGCAGCCAGACGCCCTTGGTCTCGATGCCGAAGTGCTCCATGAAGAACCGCTTGCCGTGGACGAGCTGCCGGGCGAGGGCCTCGCCGCCGGGCAGGTTGCCGTCGGCCTCGACCCACATGCCGCCGACCGGCGCCCACTGGCCCTTCTTCACCGCCTCCTGGATCCGCGCCCACACCCGCGGGTAGTTGTCGCGCACCCACTCGTACTGCTGGGCCTGCGAGCAGGCGAAGACGAACTCCTCGTACTCGTCGGCGAGCGAGGTGACGTTGGAGAAGGTGCGGGACGTCTTCCGCTTGGTCTCCCGGATCGGCCACAGCCAGGCGGAGTCGATGTGCGCGTGACCGACTCCGGAGACGATGTGGGCGCTGGCGTGCGCGGGCCTGGCCAGGACGGGCCTGAGCACCTCGCGGACGGCGGCCGCCGAGCCGGAGATGTCGTCGAGGTCGAGGGCGTCCATCGCGCGGTCGAGGGCGTGCAGGATCTCGTGCCGGCGCGGCTCGTGCTCGCCGAGCTCGACCATCAGCTCCCGCAGCACCTGGAGGTCGAGGTCGAGATGCCAGACCTGTTCGTCCAGGACGGCGATGTCGGCGCGCTTGAAGGTGTAGAGCGGCTGGTCGCCCGCCGTGAGCACATCCCCGAGCGGGGTCGGGGCCGCGAAGCCGTTCGCCAGGATGTCGGGGTTCGAGGCGGCCTCGACGAGGTAGTCGATCTCCTCGCCGCCCGCGGCCGGGTGGGCGATCGGGACGTACTGGTTGAGCGGGTTGACGGCCTTGAGCGGCGTCCCGTCGGTCAGATGGACCAGCGCCTCGGCCTGGTTGCCGGGCCAGTCGCCCACGAAGCCGAGGTCGATGACCGCCTCGACCCGTTTGCCCGACCACTCGGCGGGGACCTGTCCCCGCATCCGGAACCAGGTGGTGCCCCAGGGCGGGCCCCAGGGGGTGCCCATCGCGAAGGGCGTGTACGAGGCGGCGGCCGCCTCCTCGAAGGGCACCGGCTCCCCCGGTGCCTGCCATGCCGCGACCTCGAAGGGTACGGAGGCCGCGTAGATCGCGGGCTTGATGCGCTGGTTGTGGAGGCGTGCGACGCGCTCCTCGATCCGGCGGCGTTCGTCGTGCATGGGGGTCTCCAGGGAGAGGGCGGAAGCGCTTATCTGAGGTACGCCAGGCCGGGGTGGACCGAGGTGTAGCCGTCCACCAGCTTGCGCGCCACGTTCACCGAGTCGACGAGCGGGTGCAGGGCGAAGGCCTTGACCGCCGTGGCGCGGGAGCCGGACTCGGCGGCGGACAGCACCTCGCGCTCGACCGCCTTGACCGCGCACACCAGGCCGGTCGCGTGGCCGGGGAGCGGGTCGGCCGCGAGCGGGTGCGCGCCGTCGGCGCCGACCAGGCACGGCACCTCGATGACCGCCTCGGCGTCGAGGGCGGAGAGCGTGCTGCGGTTGCGCACGTTCAGGATCAGGGTCGTGCGCTCGTCGCGGGCGATGGCCCGCATCAGGGCGAGGGCCACCTTCTCGTAGCCGCCGGAGAGGTCGTCGGCGTCCCGCTCGCCGGCGCCCGCCGCCTCCCGGTTCTCGGCCATGTAGGTGGCCTCCCGTTCGGCCCGCGTGCCTTCCCAGACCGCCAGGGCGGACACGTCCGGCCGCTTCACCTCGTCGTAGAACCGGGCCTGCTGATCGCGCAGGAAGGCGCCTCGGGTCTTCTCCGTCGCGCGGTAGGCGCGGACGGCCTCGCGGTTGAAGTAGTAGTAGTGCAGATACTCGTTGGGGATCGCGCCGAGGGACTGCAGCCAGTCGGCGCCGAAGAGCTTGCCTTCCTCGAAGGAACCGAGCAGCTCCGGGTCGGCGAGCAGCCGCGGGAGCCGGTCGCGGCCGGCCACACGCAGGCCGCGCACCCAGCCGAGGTGGTTGAGGCCCACGTAGTCGATGAAGGCCTCGCCCGGCCTCGCGACACCGAGCACCCGGGCGATACGGCGGCCGAGGCCGACCGGAGAGTCGCAGATGCCGATGACACGGTCGCCGAGGTGGCGTGACATGGCCTCGGTGACGAGCCCCGCCGGGTTGGTGAAGTTGATGACCCAGGCGTCCGGGGCCAGCCGGGCCACGCGCCGTGCGATGTCGACGGCGACGGGCACGGTCCGCAGCCCGTACGCGATACCGCCCGCGCCGACGGTCTCCTGGCCGAGGACACCCTCGGCGAGCGCCACGCGCTCGTCGTCGGCGCGCCCCTCGAGACCGCCGACCCGGATGGCGGAGAAGACGAAGTCGGCGCCGCGCAGCGCCTCGTCGAGGTCGGTGGTGGCGGTCACCTCAGGCGCGTCCGGCACGCCCGCGGCCTGCTCGGCCAGCACCCGGGTCACGGCCGACAGCCGCCCGGCGTCCAGGTCGTGCAGCACGACCCGGGTGACCCGGCCCTCGGCGCGGTCCCCGAGGAGTGCCCCGTACACGAGCGGCACCCGGAACCCGCCGCCGCCCAGAATCGTCAGCTGCACGGTTGCACCTCTCCTGCCACGACCACCTCGACGTCCGCCTCCTGAAGCGACGAGCGGGTCGCCGCGTCCACGGGCGCGTCCGTCACCAGCACGTCCAGTGCCTGGGGGTCGCAGACCTTCGCCATCCCGGTACCCGGGAACTTCGCCGAGTCGGCGAGCAGGACGACCCGGTCGCTCGCCTTGATCATCGCCCGCTTGACCGGCACCTCGACGACCGTGGTGTCCATCACCTGACCGCCGGGCCGCACCCCGCTGGCGCCGAGGAACAGCCAGTCGGCGTGCAGCTGGCGGAGGTTGTCCTCGGTCAGGAAGCCGATCAGGGAGCGGTACTCGCGGCGGACCGTGCCGCCGAGCAGCACCAGCTCGATGCCCTCGTCGTCGGCCAGCTCCTCGTAGACCACCAGATTGCTGGTGATCACCGTGAGTCGGCGGCCGCGCAGCAGCCGGGCCAGCCGACAGGCGGTGGTGCCGATGTCGAGCAGCACGGAATCGCCGTCCTGGACCATCGAGGCGGCCCGGGCGGCTATGGAGTCCTTCTCAGGCACGCGCACCGCGGCGACCTCGGCGAAGGGCTGTTCGCCCTCCTCCACGACCGCGCCTCCGTGGACACGGGTGAGCAGGCCCGACTCCTCCAGTCTCACCAGGTCCCGCCGGACGGTGGCGGGGCTGACGCCCAGCTGCTCCGACAGTTCGGTCACGGCCGCGGGGCCGCCTGAGCGCAGGGCCTGCAGGATGAGTCGGTGACGCTGTTCCGCCAGCACGCTGTGAACACTACTCGTCATCTTCAATCAATTCCACGCGCGTTTCTGCGCAGTAATCAACCGATCCGGCAGGGGGCCGCGGGCACACGGGCCGACCACTGGGCCGCCATCGAGGCCACCCCGGGTCTTCAGGGCGGCTTCATCTGGGAGTTCTGGGACCACGGCATTCTCCAGCGCGTGAGCGACGGAAGACCGGCCGGGCGCGCGGGCGCCGATCTGTACGACAACGGTATCGCCACGCCCGGTCACCGCTGGGCGTACGGCAGCGATTTCGGCGACGCGGTGCACGACGGCGCGTTCGTCGCGGGCGGTGCGGTCTTCCCCGACCGCGCGCCCGAGCCGGCGGTGCACGAGCACCCGGAGATCGCGGCCCCGGTGGGCATCGAGCGCTACAAGCACGAGGGCATCGTCCTCACCAACCAGCAGCGCTCCCGGAACCTGGCCTGGCTGTCGGGCCGGTGGGAGCTGGTGCTCGACGACGGCCGCACCCTGACGGCACCGATGGACCTGCCCGATCTGCGGCCGGGTGAGACGGCGACGGCACCGCTGCCGTTCCTGCTGCCGCGCGACGGCGGCGATGCCTGGCTGACGCTGCGGGTGACCACGGCTGAGGACATGCCGTGGGCGCCGCGCGGTACGGAGCTGTGCGCGCCGCAGGTACGGCTGCGGATGGCTCCGGAGCCCGCGGCGGAGGGTCCCGTGCGGGTCGACGCGGAGGGGCTGCTCGTCCATCCGCTACTGACCGCCGCCCCGGCGCTGTGGCTGTGGCGGGCGCCCACCGGCGACGAGCCGGGCGGTGCCGCACCATACCTGCGGTCGTGGGGCCTGGATGCGCTCGTCCGCAAGGTCGTCTCCGTCCAGCGCGACGAGGCCCGCGTGACGGTGCTCGCCGAGTACGCCGGCGCCGTCGGCGTCATCCGGCACCGGCAGGTCTTCACACCCTTTGAGGGCGGCATCCGCGTCGAGGAACAGGCGGAGCTGCCCGAACAGTTCGACGACGTGGCGCGGGTCGGCTCCGTCTTCGAGACGATGGCCGGCCACGACGTACCGGAGTGGTTCGGACACGCGCCGTGCGAGTCGTGCCCCGAGCAGAACCCGGGCGCGCCCATGGGCCACCCCTCCGTCCCCGTGGACGAGCTGTTCACCTCCTGCCCGCGACCGCAGGAGAGCGATGTCCGGCACGGCGTACGGCGCTTCACGCTGTCCGCACCGGACACCACCCGTCTCACCGTCGTACTGGACGAGCCGCGCCAGGTCTCCGTGACCCTCCACCGGCCCTCGACCGTGGGCACCCCCGTCCACGCCGAGGACCCGGCCGCACACCACGACGAGCCGGAGCCGCGCTCCAGCTGCGTGGTGCACATCGACGGGGCACACCGCGAGCCGGGCACGGCCTGCTGCGGCCCCGACATCCCGCCCTCGCATCTCGTCGCACCGGGCGTCCATCGCTGGAGCTGGACGCTGCGCACTCTCTGAACCCCGCGCTTCCCCTCCTCCGACACCTCTCACGGAGCACACGTGTGTACTTCACATGACCACGCCCAGGGCGAGGCCGCGCAGGCCGGAGCCGGCCGACGCAGCTTCCTGCGGGCCACCGCGCTGCTCGGCGCCGCCGCCACCACCGGGGTCGCACTGCCGGCCACCGCCGAGGCGGCGACGGCGAGCCGCCGGCGCCCCGACTCCGAAAGCCGGCGCTTCACTCTCGTCGTGATGCCGGACACCCAGTACCTGTTCGACGGGCCGAGCATCAACCCGGCCCCCATCAAGGCCTCACTGCGCTACATCCTGGAGCACGGCGAGGACGAGAACATCGTCTTCCTGTCCCACCTGGGAGACCTGACGCAGAACGGCGCCGCCGTCGAATTCGACGCGGCGAGCGAGGCGTTCGGGCTCCTCGACCGGAACGGGGTCGGGTACAGCGTCCTCGCCGGCAACCACGACATCCGGTCGTCCACCGACGACCAGCGCGGCCCCACCCCGTACCTGGACGCCTTCGGCCCGCAGCGCTTCAAGGGCAAGCGCACCTTCGGCGGCTCCTCCCCCGACGGCTACAACACCTACCACGTCTTCCGCGCGGGCGGCCGCGAGTGGCTCGTGCTCGCTCTCGACTGGCGGCTGTCGGCGCAGGGCTTCGCCTGGGCGAAGGACGTGATCGCCCAGCACCCGAAGACGCCGGTCATCCTCACCACCCACGAACTGGTCTACGGGGACGACGCGCTCTCGTCGTACGGGGAGCAGCTCTGGGACCAGCTGATCGCGGACCACGACCAGATCTTCCTGACCCTGAACGGCCACTTCTGGCCCGCCGCCCGCGCCACCCGGAAGAACGCCGCGGGCAACGACGTACACCTGCATCTGACGAACTACCAGAACCGGTACTACGGTGGCGCGGCGATGATCCGCCTCTACCGCTTCGACCTCGACCGGGACACCATCGACGTCGAGACGATCTCCCCGTGGATCCTGGGACGGGCGGCCGAAGCGCTCAACGAACTGGAGCGCCAGGAGATCGAACTGACCGGCCCCGAGGACCGGTTCTCCGTGGCGATCGACTTCGAGCAGCGCTTCTCCGGCTTCGCCCCCGTGCCTCCCCGCCCCGCGCGACCCACCTCCCAGATGCTGGTCCGCGGCACCGTCGCGTACTGGCGCTTCGACGGCCACGACGACGGCGCCGCCGTGAACGGCACGGTCCGCGACCTGTCGGGCCGCGGCAACGACCTGACCGTCGTCAGCGTCCTGGACGGCTCCCTCACCTGGTCGTCGGACCACCACCCGGACCAACCGGGGCACGGCAGCCTGCGCTTCCAGGGGTACAAGTCACCGCTGCGCGGCGCCTATCTGCGCACCGTCGACGGCGTCCCGCTCAACACAGCGACCTTCTCCCGCGGTTACACCATCGAGGCGTTCTACAAGGTGCCCGAGGACTGGGACGCGTCCCACAACGCCTGGGCGGGCCTGGTCAGCCGGACCGGCACGGGCGGCGCGGCGGGCAAGACGCAGGACGATCCGGACGAGCCGCTCGCCACCCTCTCGCTCTCCGACGGCCCCGGACCCCAGTGGGCCGTGCGGCCCCTCAACCAGGAGGGCATCGCCACCAACTGGGGCGACGAGACCGCACGCGAGACCTGGTGGCACCTGGCGGTCGTCAACGACGGCAGCCACACCACGATGTACGTCCAGGGCTGCCCCGTCGCCCGCAATCCCAACGCCCGTACCGTCGGCCTCGCCTCGGTCGGCCTGCCGTGGCTGCTCGGCGGCTACGAGTACGGGGGCAGGATCGACCAGATCCACCACGGGTGGCTCGGTGACGTACGGATCGTGGACCGGGCGCTGCCAGTCTCCCAGTTCATGAACCACTGACGTCCCGAGGATTCGACGCGACCACGACCGAGCGGCAACTGACCGTCTGGGCCGATCCGTCGTCTCCCCCGAACACCTCGACGCCCAGGGCGCCTCCCGGCGTCAGCTTCTGCGCCGAGCGGGCCTGTTCGGCGCCGCCTTCACCCTCGGTTCCGCGGCGGCGGCCCCTGCGGCCGCCGCCTCCGGGCGGGGCTTCGGCGACGGTGACCCGTGGGCCGACACGTGGTTCGATTCCAACCCCATCTTCATCGACGTGGCAGGAGCCCGATGAGACGTGAACCTCCCCGGCCTGAATGCCGGGGCTTCTGCCTTTGCGCTTCAGGCGACGCGGGCGAGTGCCCTACCAGCACCCGGATGGGCGGTGGTGTCGTCTGAGATGACAGCACTGTCGACAGCTACACCCGCCGCAGTGGTGCCTGTGCGGGTGGCCCGGTTCTGGGCGCTACGCCGTTCTTCCCTGCACGCCGCACCCGCACGTCCGACGACGTTCTGATGGTAGGCGTGCAGTGACCGCTGGAGCGAGCTCCAGCCGGTCTGGGACCGGCGATACGTGACCTCAATGTCTAGGTCTGGGTCCGGGACGAAGGTCCCGTCGTTGACGGCAAGCGTGTGGATATTGACGCCGCCCACGGCGTCCCGGTGGCACCGGAACCCGCAACTCTCGTTCTTGCAGACGTACTCACGCCCGCGGACCTTGGTCCGCGTGTTGCACCTCGGGCACGTCTGGGAGGAGTGTGCCTCGCTGATGTGCTCGAGCCTCAGGCCGGTCTTGTACTGGAGGAAGTCTTCCTGCCGGCCGCGAGACCACTGCGACAGCTGCTGCCGCGTCGAGCGTGAGGCACGGCGCTTCTTGTTCGTGTTCTGCTCGATCCCACGCACGTCACCCGCGACCAGGCGGACGCCTACGACGGTGGCCGGCCCGGATATCTCCTGGTGGTGCTCGGTCCACGTCTCGTGGACCTCACGCGTGAACTGTTCGGCCTTCGCGCAGACCTGATGGTCGAAGTCGTGCAGACGTCGTTCGGTCTTTGCTTCGACCTGCTTCTTCGCCGCCACGAGACGCCGATGCTTCCTGGAACCGTTCTTACACCTGGACATGCGAGAGGTCAGCCGGGCGACAACCTTGTTCCGGTACCTCTTCGCGGAACGGCCCTGGCGGCCGTTGACGACCAGGACCTTCATGCCGCCGTCCGGCATGGGCGCGGCGAGCGTCATCGGGTTGATGACACCCTCGTCGATCGCCACCGTCACCATCGGCCGGCCCTCAGCCCGCCCTGGAAGGGCCTTGCTCGGTGCGGTGTAGGAGATGTGCAGGGACCACGACCTGTCGTTCCGGTCCCAACACAGGCGTATCTCGCCCCAGTCCTTCGGTGAAACCGGTTGGCCGTCGCGTGAGATTACCTCCGGCAGCGGAAGCACGACCCGTCCGCGGCCGCGCCCAAGAGACAGGGCAAGCCGGCCTTCGGGGGTGATCCGCCAGCCGAACTTCGCGGAGAACGACAGCGGCCGGTACTTCTTCTCCCGCCAGGGAGCCCGCGCCTTCAAACCCAACGCGCGATTGGCTCTTGAGGTCGCCACCGCGTCCCACAAGTCGTAAGCGATGGCTTGCGCGGTGTGCGCGTGGAAGGGACGGGCCTCGACAGGAAGCGAGGTGACGTACCGGCGAACATCCTCCTTGTTTGGAGTCTCACCCGCATCCCACCGACCACGCAGCCATGCAACGGCCTGATTCCATAGGTCCGCCGCTGCGTGGCATGCATCGTGAGCACGCACATGGTCCGCGCGGTTCAACCAGACGGGAACAATGGCTGTACGGCCGACGAGACCCGCATCTTTTCGGGCCTTCAACGACGCGAGGCGTGCGGCAACCGCCGGCGACACAACCTTATTCTCAACCTCTACGTTCCCAGACATTGCCACACCCCCTCATCAATTCCCGCCCCCCACAGTCCCGGCATCCGTACACGGTGCAACCGACACCACGGCCAGCAGACTGCCCCTTCTGACAAGCCAGTTGAAGACTAGGGCATACGACTGACAATCAACCGTGCGGCAGCAGTGGAGCGTGGTCCGCCGCTACGCGGCTCCGGGCTGAGGATGAGCTAACACCGACTCCCTGGGCGGCGGTCAGGGACTGGCGAGCCGTGCCGACGGCTCGCTGCTGTACCGGGGACTCGCCGACATCCCGCTCGACCTGCGCATCAACGGCTGGAACCACGTGGGCGACCCGGACATTGCCGGCGGCGATGTCTTCGACGCCTACCAGGGCCCGGACACGGCGACCTCGAAGATGTTCGCGGTGACCACCCCGGCCGGGCAACGCTATGAGTACGTCCACCAGCTCGACCCCGGCGAGAAGCTCAACAACTCCTTCGCGGCGGTGTCGCCCGACGGGCAGTGGCTGGTGTCGGGCGAGTGGGGCGACCAGAGCCGCCTGCAGGTCTTCCCCGCTCCCCTGCTCAACGCGTCCACCCCGCGCACCGGCGGGGCACTGCCGCAGGCTCCGCAGATCACGCTCGACAAGCCCGTGCGCGACATCCAGGGTTGCGACTTCGTGAACGAGACGCAGCTGCTGTGCGCGTCGGACGACGGCTCGAAGACGCTGTTCCCCGAGGACCGGGCGCTGCTCCAGGTGGACCTGCCGCACAAGCTGGACGGCGGCCCGGTCACCGGACACGTGACCAGCCTGTTCGGCCTGCCGCAGCGCAGTGTGTGCAGCGGCGCGTTCGAGGCGGAGGGCGTGGACTACGACGCGGCCCGCGGCACCCTGCGCGCCGAGGTGGTCCAGCCCGGCGTGTGCACGGTCGTGACCACCGTCTACTCGTACCGCCGGCAGTAGCGCCCCTCGGGCGCAGCACGGCGACAGGCTCTGCAGGACGGCGGTGGGGTTTTCCCGCCGCCGTCCGTCCGTGCCACGCGGTCGACGGCGCTCCGTGTGCTCCCGCCCCTCGCTCATGGGCTGCTCATACGGGTCGAGCATGACGTCGATGCCCTCAACTCCCGTACCACAGAAGGATTTTCTCCGCTTCACCTCTTGACGGCCGCAGTGGCGGAGAGCACATTGTCCGCGCGGCTTGAGAGCGCTCTCACGAATCTCCACGCGGCTCCCCGGCTCTCCTGCCCGCACTCCCCCACTCCGTACCCGAAGAGGCAGCCCATGAAGGACACTTCCGGCATACCCGCCAGACATCGGCCGTTGCGCCGCGCGCTCGTCGGTGTGCTCAGCACGATGGGTCTGGCGGTGGCGGCCGCCACCGTCGCCACCCTGCCCGCGAACGCCAACGCCCCCACGCCACCGGCGGGCTGGAGCCAGGTCTTCCTCGACGACTTCAACGGCGCGGCAGGCTCCGGCGTCAACACCGCCGACTGGCAGTACGACACCGGCACTTCCTACCCGGGCGGCCCCGCCAACTGGGGCACGGGCGAGGTCGAGACGATGACCTCGAGCACCGGCAACGTCTCGCTCGACGGCAACGGCAACCTCCTCATCACGCCACGCCGTGACGCGGCCGGCCACTGGACCTCGGGCCGCATCGAGACCACCCGTACCGATTTCCAGCCCCCGGCAGGCGGCAAGCTGCGCGTCGAGGCCCGCCTGCAGATGCCGAACGTCACCGGCACCGCGGCCGAGGGCTACTGGCCCGCCTTCTGGATGCTGGGCGCGCCCTACCGCGGCAACTACCAGAACTGGCCGGGCGTCGGCGAACTGGACATCATGGAGAACGTCCAGGGCCTCAACAAGGTGTGGGCCACCATGCACTGTGGCACCAGCCCCGGCGGCCCGTGCAACGAGACCACCGGTATCGGCAACTCCACCGCGTGCCCGGGCACGACCTGCCAGTCCGGCTTCCACACCTACGCGATGGAATGGGACCGCTCGGTGAGCCCGGAGGCGATCCGCTTCTACGTCGACGGCGTCAACTACCACACGGTCACGGCGAACCAGGTGGACGCGACCACCTGGGCCAACGCCACCAGCCACGGCTTCTTCGTCATCCTGAACGTGGCGATGGGCGGCGGCTTCCCCGACGCGTTCGGCGGCGGCCTGGACGGTGACACACAGCCCGGCCACCCGATGGCGGTGGACTATGTGCAGGTGCTTCAGTCCACGGGCGGTGGGAGCGGTACCACACCTCCGCCGTCCGGCAACCGCGACGCGTACGGCACCATCCAGGCCGAGTCGTACGACACCCAGTCCGGCGTGGCGACCGAGTCCACCACGGACACCGGCGGCGGCCAGGACATGGGCTGGATCGCCAACGGCGACTGGGCCCTGTACAAGGGGGTGAACTTCGGGTCCAGCGCGGCCACGCAGTTCCACGCCCGGGTCGCGAGCGGTGCGGCGAGCGGTGTGAGCGGACTGGTCGAGGTGCGCCTCGACAGCCGTTCGAACGCACCGATCGGCAGCTTCGCGGTGGCCGACACGGGTGGGTGGCAGAGCTGGCGGACCATACCGGCGAACATCGCCTCGGTCACCGGCACCCATGACGTCTATCTCACCTTCACCAGCGGCCAGCCGAACGACTTCGTGAACGTGAACTGGTTCGGCTTCGGCCACTGACAGCGAGTACCGAGGGGGTGGGTCGAGCGCCCACCCCCTCCTTCGTCATCTCAACTCCGCCCGGAACGCGGCCGGGGTCGTGTCCGTGTGCTGGTGGAAGAACTTGGAGAAGTTCGCCGCGTCGGGGAAGCCCACGGCGGCACCCACGCGGCCGATCGGCAGGTCCGTGTGGGCGAGGAGGCGTTTCGCCTCCAGGATCACGCGCTTGTCTATGAAGCCCTTCGGCGTCTGCCCGGTGGCGGCGCGGACGGCGCGGACCAGAGTGCGGCGGGAGTAGCCGAGGGCGTCGGCGTACGCGCTGACGCTGTGGTTGACCGCGAAGTCCTGCTCGACCGCGTCCCGGAACCGGGTGAAGGTGGTGTCCGCCTGCTCGCGAGCCGCCTCGGCCGAGCTGGCCGCCAGATGCGCGAGGCGCAGCAGGAGCGCGGTCAGGGAATGGCGCAGGACCTCCGTGTGCAGACTCAGGGGCAGGGTGGACGTGTCCTCGTACTCACGCTGGAGCTGGGCGAGGGAGGCCCGCAGTCCGGCGAGCTGGGCCGGATCGGGGTGCAGCAGCGGCGATTGCTCGTAGCGGTACAGACCCGTGGCCTCCACGGTGGCGCGCGGCAGAAAGCCGGGCTGCATGGTCAGCACGGTCCCGCGGTACTCGCTCGCACGGGAGAAGCGGTGGACCTGACCGGGGCGGATCCACAGGAGGTCACCGGCCGTCAGCCGGTACTCGGCGAAGTCCACCATGTGCGTCACGGGGCCGCCGTCGAGGAGCATCACCGCATGGAAGTCGATGCGGTGGACGCGCTCGACCGGCGCGTCCTCGTGCCAGGTGCCCCCGGCGTCCATGGGGCCCACCTGCATACCGACACCGCAGACACTCCGGTCGACCGGAAAGGGGTACGTCCGGATCCAGTCGTCGTCCTGGGTGGTTATGTCCGCCATATCCCTCTCGCGCCGCCTCGGTGCCTCTGTGGATGTCCCACTTTCACCGAAGGCTGACACAGGGGCACCTTCCCCTGCAAAAGTCAGACTTTTAATTTTGAACGCGTTCTGTCAGCGATCCCCGTTCAGTGAGGACTTCTTGAAGATGAGTGCGCAGAGCCCCGACGGATTCGAGTGGACCGAGCTCGACGGGCGAGCCGTCGACACCGCCCGTGTTCTCGCCGCCGACGCGGTACAGAAGGTCGGCAACGGCCATCCGGGCACGGCGATGAGCCTGGCCCCGGCGGCGTACACGATCTTTCAAAAGGTGATGCGGCACGATCCGGCCGACCCGGAGTGGACCGGCCGTGACCGCTTCGTCCTCTCCCCGGGCCACACCTCCCTGACCCTCTACACCCAGCTCTTCCTCGCCGGCTACGAACTGGAACTGGAGGACCTGAAGGCCTTCCGCACGCACGGTTCCAAGACGCCCGGCCACCCCGAGTACGGCCACACCGCGGGTGTCGAGACCACCACGGGGCCCCTCGGCCAGGGCGTCGCCAACGCGGTCGGCATGGCCATGGCCTCGCGTTACGAGCGCGGCCTGTTCGACCCGGACGCCCCCGAGGGCGCCTCGCCCTTCGACCACACGATCTGGGCGATCGTCTCCGACGGCGACCTGGAGGAGGGCATCTCCGCCGAGGCGTCCTCGCTCGCCGGCCACCAGAAGCTCGGCAACCTCGTCTTCCTCTACGACGACAACCACATCTCCATCGAGGGCGACACCGCGACGGCGTTCTCCGAGGACGTACTCAAGCGCTACGAGGCCTACGGCTGGCACGTGCAGCGCATCGAGCCCGCCGGGAACGGCGACGTCGACGTCCACGCGCTGTACGCGGCGCTCGAGGCCGCCCGGGCCGAGACCGAGCGCCCCTCCATCATCGCCATGCGCACGATCATCGCGTGGCCGGCGCCCGGCGCACAGAACACCGAGGCGGCCCACGGCTCGGCGCTCGGCGAGGACGAGGTCGCCGCGACCAAGCGCGTCCTCGGCTTCGACCCGGACAAGAGCTTCGAGGTGGCCGACGAGGTGCTCGCCCACACCCGCCGGGCCCTCGACCGCGGCGCCGAGGCGCACACCGCCTGGGACAAGCGCATCGCACAGTGGCGCACCGCGCAGCCGGAGCGCGCGAAGCTGTTCGACCGCGTCCTGGCCGGCCAGCTGCCGGAGGGCTGGGAGGACGCGCTGCCCGTGTTCGAGGAGGGCAAGGCGGTCGCCACGCGCGCCGCGTCCGGCAAGGTGCTGCAGGCTCTCGGTGCGATCGTCCCGGAACTGTGGGGCGGCTCCGCCGACCTGGCCGGCTCGAACAACACCACCATCGACAAGAACAGCTCGTTCCTGCCCAAGGGCAACCCGCTGCCGGAGGCGAACCCGTACGGCCGCACGATCCACTTCGGTATCCGCGAGCACTCGATGGCCGCCGAGATGAACGGCATCGCGCTGCACGGCAACACCCGCGTCTACGGCGGCACGTTCCTGGTGTTCTCCGACTACATGCGCAACGCGGTGCGTCTGTCGGCCCTGATGCAGCTTCCGGTGACGTACGTGTGGACCCACGACTCCATCGGTCTGGGCGAGGACGGCCCGACCCACCAGCCCGTCGAGCACCTGGCCTCGCTGCGCGCCATCCCGGGCCTGAACCTCGTGCGCCCGGCCGACGCCAACGAGACCGCCGTCGCCTGGGCGGAGATCTTCAGGCGGCACTCCACCTCCCCCGCCCCGCACGGTCTCGCCCTCACCCGCCAGGGCGTACCGACCTACGCGCCGAACGCCGAGGCGGCGAAGGGCGGTTACATCCTCCGGGAGTCCTCCACCGGCACCCCCGACGTCATCCTCATCGCCACCGGGTCCGAGGTACAGCTCGCGGTCGCCGCGCGGGAGCGGCTGGAGGCCGAGGGCGTGGGTACCCGGGTGGTGTCCATGCCGTCCGTCGAGTGGTTCGAGGAGCAGCCCGCCGCATACCGCGAGCGGGTCCTTCCGCCGTCCGTGAAGGCCCGCGTGGCGGTCGAGGCGGGCATTGCCCTGACCTGGTACCGGTACGTCGGTGAGAGTGGACGCATCGTCTCCCTGGAGCACTTCGGCGCCTCCGCCGACGCCAAGACCCTGTTCGCCGAGTACGGCTTCACCGCCGAGCACGTGGCCGCCGCGGCCCGGGAATCCCTCGCCGCCGTCCGCGGTTGATCCGATCGCCAGAAAGAAGATGATCACAGTGACCGAAGCGATTGAAGCAGCAGAGCCGTTGAAGCGCCTGTCCGAGGCGGGCGTGTCGATCTGGCTGGACGACCTGTCCCGCAAGCGGATCGAGTCCGGCAACCTGGCGGAACTCGTGGCGCAGAAGCACGTGGTGGGCGTGACCACGAACCCGTCCATCTTCCAGGCCGCCATCGGCTCCGGCGAAGGCTACGAGGAGCAGCTGTCCGACCTCGCGGAGCGCGGCGTGACGGTCGAGGAGGCCGTCCGCATGATGACCACCGCCGATGTCCGCGCCGCCGCCGACATACTGAGGCCCGTGTACGAGGCGACGGACGGCCGGGACGGCCGGGTCTCCATCGAGGTCGACCCGAGGCTGGCCCACCGCACCAGGGCGACCGTCGCCGAGGCCAAGCAGCTCGCCTGGCTGGTGGACCGCCCGAACGTGATGATCAAGATCCCGGCGACCGAGGCCGGGCTCCCGGCCATCACCGAGGTGATCGGACGGGGCATCAGCGTGAATGTGACGCTGATCTTCTCCTTGGAGCGCTACCGCCAGGTGATGGACGCGTACCTCGCCGGTCTAGAGAAGGCCAGGGCCGCCGGGCTCGACCTGTCCGCCATCCACTCCGTCGCCTCGTTCTTCGTCTCCCGCGTCGACACGGAGATCGACAAGCGTCTGACGAAGCTGGGCACGGACGAGGCGCTCGCGCTGAAGGGCAGGTCCGCCCTCGCGAACGCACGGCTCGCATACGAGGCGTACGAGGCGACCTTCGCCGGTGAGCGCTGGCTCTCCCTGGCGGGTGCCGGGGCCAACAAGCAGCGTCCGCTGTGGGCCTCGACCGGTGTGAAGGACCCTGAGTACAAGGACACGCTGTACGTCGACGAGCTGGTCGCGCCCGGCACGGTCAACACGATGCCGGAGGCCACGCTCAACGCCACCGCCGACCACGGCGCCGTGCGGGGCGACACGGTCACCGGCGGCTATGCGCAGGCCCGCGCCGACCTCGCGGCCCTCGAGCCGCTCGGCATCTCCTACGACGAGGTCGTGGGACAGCTCGAGGACGAGGGCGTCGCGAAGTTCGAGGTGGCCTGGGGCGACCTGCTCGAGGCAGTCGCAGTCTCTCTGAAGAACAAGGGAGTTGACGGAGAATGAGCGAGGAGATGTCCCCCCGGACGTCTGCCGGGAACGCGGAACCCCAGGGCGGGGCGCCGGGGGCCGCCGACGCGCCGGGCACGGCCGCCGCGCAGCAGCCGGACCCGGTCACCGACTGGGAGAACGTACTCCGTGACCCGCGCGACCGGCGTCTCCCGCGGATCGCGGGCCCCTCGGGCCTGGTCATCTTCGGTGTGACGGGCGACCTGTCCCGCAAGAAGCTGATGCCGGCCGTCTACGACCTCGCCAACCGGGGTCTGCTGCCGCCGGGCTTCTCGCTCGTCGGGTTCGCCCGACGCGACTGGGCCGACCAGGACTTCGCCGAGGTGGTGCACGACGCCGTCAAGGAGCACAGCCGTACGCCGTTCCGCGAGGAGGTCTGGCAGCAGCTGGCCGAGGGCATGAGGTTCGTGCCCGGCACCTTCGACGACGACGACGCCTTCGAGCAGCTGCGTTCCGCCATCGAGGAGTTGAGTGCCTCCCGGGGCACCGGCGGCAACTACGCGTTCTATCTCTCCGTGCCGCCGAAGTTCTTCCCGCAGGTCGTCCAGCAGCTCAAGAAGCACGGGCTGGCGGACGCGCCGGCGGGCTCCTGGCGGCGCGGGGTCATCGAAAAGCCGTTCGGCCACGATCTGGCGAGCGCGCGTGAGCTGAACGCCATCGTGCACGACGTGTTCGCTCCGGACCAGGTCTTCCGCATCGACCACTACCTGGGCAAGGAGACCGTCCAGAACATCCTGGCGCTGCGCTTCGCCAACCAGCTCTACGAGCCGATCTGGAACCGGTCGTACGTCGACCATGTGCAGATCACCATGGCCGAGGACATCGGCATCGGCGGCCGCGCCGGCTACTACGACGGCATCGGCGCCGCCCGTGACGTCATCCAGAACCACCTGCTCCAGCTGCTGGCCCTGACGGCCATGGAGGAGCCCATCGCCTTCGACGCCGAGTCCCTGGCCACCGAGAAGCTCAAGGTCCTGCGGTCGGCGAAGCTCCCGGAGGACCTCGGCAGCCACACCGTACCGGGGCAGTACACGAACGGATGGCAGGGCGGCGAGAAGGTGGTCGGCTACCTCGAGGAGGACGGCACCGACTCGGGGTCCACCACGGACACCTACGCGGCCATCAAGCTGGAGATCGACAGCCGCCGCTGGGCGGGCGTCCCCTTCTACCTGCGGACCGGCAAGCGCCTCGCCCGCCGGGTCACCGAGATCGCGGTGGTCTTCCAGCGGGCGCCGCACTCCCCGTTCGACTCGACGGCCACCGAGGAACTCGGCGAGAACGCGATCGTCATCCGGGTGCAACCCGACGAGGGCATGACCGTGCGCTTCGGTTCGAAGGTGCCGGGTACCTCGATGGAGATCAGGGACGTCACGATGGACTTCGCCTACGGCGAGTCGTTCACCGAGTCCAGCCCCGAGGCGTACGAACGGCTGATCCTGGACGTACTGCTCGGCGACGCGAACCTCTTCCCCCGCACCGAGGAGGTGGAGGCGTCCTGGAAGATCCTCGATCCGATCGAGGAGTACTGGGCGACACACGGCAAGCCCGCGCAGTATCCCGCGGGTACCTGGGGTCCCGAGGAAGCCGACGAGATGCTCGCACGAGACGGACGGAGCTGGCGCAGGCCATGAAGATCGATCTGACCGACACCACGGCAAGCAAGATCAACAAGGCGCTGGTCCAGGGGCGTCGCTCCCTCGGCACCCCCGCTGTGGGCATGGTCCTGACCATGGTGATCGTGACCGACGAGGAGAACGCGTACGACTCGCTCAAGGCGGCCGAAGAGGCCTCGCACGAGCACCCCTCGCGCACCCTGGTCGTCATCAAGCGGCACTCGCGCACCTCGCGGGACCGCACGTCCTCGCACCTCGACGCCGAGGTCCGGCTGGGCACCGACGCCGGCACCGGGGAGACGGTCGTACTGCGGACGTACGGTGAGGTCTCCGACCACGCCGACTCGGTGGTCCTGCCGCTGCTGCTGCCGGACGCGCCCGTCGTGGTGTGGTGGCCGGTGGACGCGCCGGACAACCCGGCGAAGGACCCGCTGGGCGCCCTCGCGCAGCGCCGGATCACCGACATGTACGCCATCGACGCGCCGCTCGACGCGCTGGAGACCCGGGTCTCCTCGTACGCGCCGGGCGACACCGACCTGGCCTGGACACGGCTCACACCGTGGCGCTCGATGCTGGCCGCGGCGCTCGACCAGGCCCGTGCGACGGTGACCTCGGCGGCCGTGGAGAGCGAGGCCGAGAACCCGAGCGCCGAGCTGCTCGCCCGCTGGCTCCAGGCACGCCTGAAGGTGCCGGTCGACCGGGTCGTCACCGCCGGACCGGTCGTCACGGCCGTCCGGCTGGGCACGGAGAAGGGCGAGATCGTCATCGACCGCCCCGAGGGCCCGCTGGCCACCCTCAGCCTGCCGGGCCAGCCCCCGCGCACCATGGCGCTCAAGGTCCGCCCGACCTCCGAACTGATCGCCGAGGAGCTGCGCCGCCTCGACGCGGACGAGATGTACGCCATCGCCCTGCGCGGCGTGGACGCCAAGGGGAAGGCCCCGCATGCCTGACAGCCCCGGGCCCACCCGTCGCCCCGGGCGGACGGCCCCGGAGCACCGTGCGGGGCCGGTGCTCCGTCCGGACCCGTGCGAGCTGCCGGCCCGCGCGGAGCCGGGCAGGGTCCTCGCCCGACGCGTCCAACCGCCGCCGACCGAGGGCGCCGGCGTCCTCGGTCCCGCCCACTCCACCGCCCACCGCCGCCCTCGCGGCCGCGTTCCGCACACTCAGGAAGAAGTGAACTGATATGCAGATCGGACTCATCGGTCTCGGCAAGATGGGCGGCAACATGCGCGAGCGGATCCGCCGCGCGGGCCACACCGTCGTCGGCTACGACCACAACCAGGACATCTCCGACGTCAAGAACCTGAACCAACTCGTCGAGCAGCTCGAGGCACCGCGCGTGGTCTGGGTGATGGTGCCGGCTGGCGGTCCCACGCAGTCCGTCGTCGACGAGCTCAGGGACCTGCTGTCCCCGGGTGACACCGTGGTCGACGGCGGCAACTCCCGCTGGACCGACGACGAGAAGCACGCCGCCGAACTCGGCATCAAGGGCGTCGGCTTCGTCGACGCGGGTGTCTCCGGCGGTGTGTGGGGCCTGGAGAACGGCTATGCGCTGATGGTCGGCGGCGACAAGGAGCACGTCGAACGCCTCCAGCCGATCTTCGACGCGCTCAAGCCCGAAGGCCCGTACGGATATGTCCACGCCGGCCGGGTCGGCGCCGGGCACTTCTCCAAGATGGTCCACAACGGCATCGAGTACGCGATGATGCAGGCCTACGCCGAGGGCTGGGAGCTGCTGGAGAAGGTCAAGTCGGTGGAGAACGTCCGCGAGGTGTTCCGCTCCTGGCAGGAGGGCACCGTCATCCGCTCCTGGCTGCTGGACCTCGCGGTCAACGCCCTGGACGAGGACGAACACCTCGACAAGCTCCGCGGTTACGCCGAGGACTCCGGCGAGGGCCGCTGGACCGTCCAGGCCGCCATCGACAACGGCGTACCGCTCCCGGCCATCACGGCGTCGCTGTTCGCCCGCTTCAGCTCGCGGCAGGACGACTCGCCGCAGATGAAGATGATCGCGGCCCTGCGCAACCAGTTCGGCGGTCACGCCGTCGAGTCCGCCAAGTAGGTCGGCCGTGGGCGACCTCCTGCTGGTCCGCCACGGCGAAACCGAGTGGAGCGAATCGGGACAGCACACCAGCTGGACCGATCTCCCGCTCACCTCGCGGGGCGAGGAACAGGCCAAGTCCCTCGCCCCGCTGCTCGCCGGACGCACCTTCGCACTGACCCTTACCAGCCCGCTGAACCGGGCGATACGCACCGCGGTGCTCGCCGGCCTGTCGGCCCCGGAGGTCGAGCCCCGGCTGCACGAGTGGGACTACGGCGGCTACGAGGGGATCACGACCGCCGAGATCCAGCGCACCAGACCCGACTGGTGGCTGTGGACCGACGGGGTTCCCCCGGGCCCGCCTGGGCACCCCGGTGAGTCGCCCGGCGCGGTGGCGGCTCGCGCCGACCGGGTGCTGACCCGGATCGGGCCCGCGCTTGCGGAAGGCGATGTGCTGCTCGTGGCCCACGGCCACTTCCTGCGCGTCCTCACCGCTCGCCACCTCGGCCTCTCGGCCGCCGAGGGGCGGTTGTTCCAGCTCGGTACGGGGACGGTCAGCCGGCTCTCCACCGAACACGGCCGGCCGGTGATCGCGGAATGGAACGCCACCGGAACTTCCGTGACCCCCCACCAGTTTCCCTCTACGTCGCTGTAGAAAGCAGTGGGGCCCGCCGGTCCTCCGGACGGGTCCCGACAACGTTGGGAGTTCGCATGGCCCTGTGGGACCGCATCAAGGAATCCGCCTCGACGATGCAGACCCAGCTCGTGGCGAAGAAGAACGATCTCAAGAGTGGAGCGTTCCGCGACGCGAGCATGGCGATGTGTGCGCTCGTGGCCGCCGCGGACGGCACGGTGGACCCGTCGGAGCGCCAGCGTGTGGCCCAGCTCATCGCCACCAACGAGGTGTTGCAGAACTTCCCGGCCGACGACCTGCGCCGCCGCTTCGAGGACAACCTGAACAAGCTCACCACCGACTTCGCCTTCGGCAAGGTCAGCGTGCTGCAGGAAATCGGCAAGGCGAAGAAGAAGCCCGCCGAGGCGCGTGCGGTGATCCAGATCGGCATCGTCATCGGCGGCGCCGACGGCAACTTCGACAAGGACGAGCAGGCGATCGTCCGGGAGGCGTGCTACGCGCTCGACCTGCCGCCGCACGAGTTCGACCTCTAAGAGTCATCCCGTGTTGGGATGGCCCCGGTCGGTCCCCGCGTAGGGATACCGCCGCTGGTTGCGGCGTTTCCTGCGCGGGCGGCTGCTCCGACGTGGTCCTTGTGCCGCTGATGGGCGGGTCGGGTCTCATTCGGGGTAGGCCGGAACCGGTCGGGGGCGCTTCGTCGAGCAGAGGCCCGCTGGCCGGGGATTCCCGGATCGTGGGCTGCCGCGTGGGTGCGGTCCCTGCTGGGGCGGACACCTCGCTGCGGTTGACTCGACAGGGCTTCTTGCAGCCCTGATGAGAACAAGGTCTGTGTGTTGCGGGCTTGGACGGTGTCCAGGCCCGCCGTGCTGGGATCGTCCGGATTTTGAATCCGCACGTGCGCGCCGAGTGCGGCGGAGACCATGTCGCGATCGGCGATCAGGCCGCAGGCGGTGCAGGTGTGTACCCGGTCGGAGAGGGTTTTCCGGACCTGTGCACCGCACAGACAGGTCTGCGACAGCTTCGTATGGAAGGTGGAGGCCCTTTGTAGGCGGGCGCCGGTCTTCTCGCACTCCTTGCCGATGGCGGCGATGAGCCGGCCAGGGGTGGTGGCTTGCAGGGCGCGGCCCCACAGCCGGAACCAGGTGCGGATGTCGCAATCCTCGACGGTCAGGTTGGCGCCGTGTTCGGCGACGATCCGTTCGGCTATGCGCCGTGCGCGGTGATCTTTCGCCGCGGCGGCGGTGGCCGCGGCCTCGGCGAGCTTCGCCCGATTGAGGCGGTAGCCAGCCGAGAGGGTGTCGTGGCGGTATGCCTGTTTGGGTACTCGGTTCTTGTTCGCCGCCCGCGCGCCGCCTGGTAAGTGGACTTGCTTGTCTCGGAGTCCGGCACCTTTGCGTCGTTCGGCACGGACCTGCTGGCGCCTCGAGGGCGCGTACTGGTCTGGGTTGGTGGAGCGGCGAGAGCGGTCGAGGGCACGTTACGGCCGCGTTCCTTGCGGCGGGCCTTTTCCAGTGCGACCAGTTCGGGGTCGGTCAGCTCGATGCGGGTGGAGCTGACCTCTCCGTCGGCTGGGTCGAATGTGTCCGGGAAAGAGACGACGGACAAACTGGAGACATTTCCGTCGATCCCACCCACCCGGCACAGCTCGACCGCGGCAGCCCGCCGGGCCCGGGTAGCCGGCGAGGCGTATCCCTCGGCGAGGACCATCAGGTGCGCCTCGTAGGCCCAACCGCCGAGAGCGCTCGCGTCCCGGCGGCGGACCAGGTCGATCTTGTGCCACGTCTGCGAATTGTTCAGGAAATGGACCAGCCATGGCCAGCGACCAGCACCGGCGGGCAGCCGCACGGGCAGCAGGAGGTCGCCGCGTTGGGAGTCTGCGCCGCCGTTAAATACGACGATCAGGGGCGCGGTGTGATCCCACCAGGTCGCGGCCCGTGTCTTCGGCTTTCCCTTCGCGGTAACTTCCCCGGTTTCCACGCACCGGGGCCGCCCTGGCGCGGGCATGCGTCGCGGCTGGGCGAGAACACTCGTCTGCGGCGACAGACAGGCTGCCTGTTCCGGCGTGGTGATGGCCGGGGCGAGGTCCCAGTGCCGGTAGGCGGCCAGGTGCCCGGCAAGAGTGCCGTGCAGTCGGAAAGTTTCCCATTTCCTGGCCGTAGTGTGCGAGCGGGCACGGCCTGGGATGCGGGTGTAGTCCCACCAGGTACCGGTCTTCGGCCGTCCGAACCGACGCCCACCCTCATCCGGAAACAGATGCCGACGGACGGATTCCCACACCTCGTCTGCCTGATGCATCACAAGGGCTTTGGTGACGTGCTGGCCGAGGTGCCTCGAGCGTTCCATGTGCCGGTACCCGCGGCGTTCCATGCCCTCGCGGGACAAGCCCAGCTCGAGACGCCACGCTTTCGTGTCCATCTCCCGACGCATGTCGCCAGCCCAGTAGGCATCGACCGCAGCCCGAGCATCGCGCCGAAGCGCACGCTTCACCGACCACATCGCCGAATACAGCTGCTCCACCCGACGCCGACTGTCGAGCCGGCTCACATCGAGCGGCAGCCGGATCACCGCGAGTTCGGTGTCGCCGCCGCGCGTCCGCCGCTTGCCCTTGTTCTTCCCGCGGAACCTGCGAGCTGACGTGTCAGAGGCAGGTGCAGCGTTGAGCAGCGAAGTACTCACGGCAGTCCACCTCCTTGGTCTACGGCAACGACGACAAGTTGTCTGGAACTTGGAAGCTTCGTCAAGCAAGGCCAAAGCTACAAACGCCCACTGACAACGACCGCCCAGGTCACCTGTGCTCGGCCTTTACTCTCCCTCCCCTGCGTTCTTCGTCTGGCCCATTGCACGAGTGTTGAACTCCCGCCTGGACCGAGCTCACCGGGCCGCAGGAGCGTCATCTCTTCGTCATCGTCCAGGTCGTCCGCCGGGCGCGAGACGAGACAGGCGCGTCGGCGTCGGTGACACATGGCCAGGGAACCGCACGACATCACCGTCTTCAGGGCAACTCTGGGCCGGACCCTTCCAGTTCATCGACGACTCTCCGGCCACCGCGGCTGCGTCTGCGGCCAGATCAGAACGCCGCGCCGCGGACCAGACGGCCGCACATCAGGTCGTCGGCTGCGCCCGGGACATCTGCGAGTACATCGTCTCGACACACCGCCCGCTTCCCGGCGCACACGGACGCGATCCACGCACCGGGCACCTGGCAGCAGGCGCACCACGGTGAGGCCGACTACCACGTTCTTCCTACCCGGTCTGACCGAGGCGCACCGGCGGCACGCGGAGCTGTGGGACGGCGCCGGGGCCGGGTGAGGCGCCCCGTACGTCACTTCCACCCCATCATGGTCTAGACCTTGCCGCGGACCGGCCCTGCCGCCACCATGGCCGATCATGGACACGTCCGTCGCCGCGCCCTCCCGGCTGTGGAGCCGTAACTTCGCGCTGTACTTCACCGCCCGCATCGTGTCGATGCTCGGCGACGCGATGATTCCGGTCGCGACGGCCGTCGCCATGCTCTCGCTCGGATACGGAGTGAGCGGAGTCGGATTCACGCTCGCGGCCTGGATGGGGGCGTTCGCCCTCTTCGTCGTCTTCGGCGGAGTGTTCGCGGACCGCTTCCACCCGAGGCCGCTGATGATCGGCGCCGATGTGGTGCGCTGCCTGGTCCAGGGGTCGCTCGCGGTCGGCCTCGGGCTCGGACACCCCCCGCTGTGGTTCCTCATCACCGGGTCGCTGCTCGGCGGAACGGCGACCGCGATGTTCCAGCCGGGCCTCACCATCCTGGTACCGCAGGTAGCGGCCGATCCACGCGAGGCCAACGGTGTTCTGAGGGTGAGCCAGGGGATCGCCACGATGGCCGGGCCCGCGCTCGCCGGACTGCTCGTCGCCACCACGTCGCCGTCCTCGGTGTTCGCTCTCGACGCGGCCACCTTCGCGGTCAGCGCGATCTGTCTGGTGGCACTGCGGCTGCCGCCGTTCACGGTGGACCGCGGGGCCTCCACACTCGAGAACCTGCGCGCCGGCTGGGTCGAGTTCCGCTCCCGGTCCTGGCTGTGGGGGGTCATCCTCATCTGGTGGGTGCTCGGCGTGCTGGTCTGGGGCCCGCTCACCCCGCTCGGCGCGGCATCCGTCATCGCCGCGCACGGCAAGGCGGCGTTCGGCTACGCCGAGGGCGCGTTCGGGGCCGGCTGCGTCCTCGGCGGCCTGGTCGCCCTCCGGATCCGGCCCTCCCGCCCCCTGTTCGGCGGCGGGCTCGCGATGTTCCTGTTCCCGCTGATGCCGCTGGCGGCGGCCCTGGTCCCCGCCCTGCCGCTGCTCATGCTCGGATACGGGGTGAGCGGGATCGGCTGGGCCTTCTGGGGCGTCCAGTGGGCCACCGCCGTACAGACCCAGATCCCGCAGGACCGGCTGGGCCGGGTGGCCGCCTACGAGGTCGCCGGCTCGATCCTCGCCGTCCCTCTCGGACAGACGATCGCGGGTCCCGCGGGCGCGGTCGTCGGCGTGCACCCGATGCTGCTGGCCGGCGCGGTCACCGCCGTCGGCTGCGCCGCCGCCCTCATCGCCGTACCCCCGATCCGCCGCCTCCGCCTCTCCCCCGGCACGGCCGTGACCGCACGGTCGCAGGCGCGGCCGGTCCACGAGAGCGCCGTGGACACCGAGGACCGCTCCTGAGCGTCGCCGGCGCGACACGCCGTCCCGGGCGGGACACCGGGCAACCGGCCGGCCGCAGGCCGGGCCGCGGTGCCGCGCTGCCCTCCGCACCGGGGGCAGCGGGCCGGTGGGACGACGAAGGGAACCTCTCCGGGGACGCGACGCGAGCGGGCTTCTAAAATCGCCGCCACGCTCAGTGGAACGCCCCATCCCCGAAGGAATCCGATGACCAGCGTGGACGAACCGGCACGACCAGGCGGCCGCAACCGCGACGCAGCCCGCACGAAGGCCGAGATCCTCGACGTCGCCACGCAGGAGTTCGCACGCGCCGGATTCGACGGGGCCCGGGTCGACGAGATCGCCGCCCGCACCAGCACCACGAAGCGGATGATCTACTACTACTTCGGCGGCAAGGAGCACCTGTTCACGGCCGTCCTGGAGCGGGCGTACGGGGCGATCCGCCAGGCCGTGCAGGAACTGGACGTCGAGGAACTGGACCCGGTGGCGGCGGTCCGCCGGCTCGCGGAGGCCCTCTTCGACCACCACGAGGCGCACCCCGACTTCATCCGGCTGCTCAACATCGAGAACCTGCACGGCGCCGAGCACATCGCCGCCTCGGAGCACCTGGACGCCATCGGGTCGCCCATGCTGGCGGTGACCGGCCGCGTCCTCGCGGCGGGCCGGACGTCGGGGCTGTTCACGGCCGACGTCGACGCGGTCGACCTGCACGCGCTGATCAACTCGTTCTGCTACTTCCGGGTCGCCAACCGGCACACGTTCGGCGCCGTCTTCGGCCGCGATCTGGCCGCAGCCGGCCGGCGCGAGCACTACCGCAGGATGCTCGGCGACATGGTCATCGCCTATCTGACGGCTGACCGTACCCGGGCCTGAGTGGCACCCAGCGCGAGCGATCCGGGCGCACCCGCACGGTGCACCCCGTCCGCCCCCGCGAGCCCGGCGCGGGCATCATGCGCCCGTCGCTCGCTCCGCCCGCGACCTACGACGTGCGCCCCACCGTCCGGGTGGGCGCGGGGACGGTCGTCGGCTGATCGTCATGTGCGGAACCTAACCTGACGTCATGTCACCTCGTCCTTTGCGCACCCTCGCCCTGGCGCTGTCGGTGGCTTGCGCTGAGCTGCGGTACGACCCGCTGCGCGCGGCCCTCATCGCCGTACGTCTGCTGCCGGCCCGGGTCCGGCGCTCACTGCGTCCGCTGGAGCGCGCACTCGCCGCCCGGGCCCACCCGACGGGGCCGTCGGCCGAGCCGTCTCCCGCTCGCGTACCGGCCCCGCGCGGGCGCCGGATCCTGCCCGTGCCCGGACGTGTGCTGCACCTGGTGACCGACGGGCTGCCCTACCGGCGGGCGGGCCACACCCTGCGCACCCAGGCGCTCGCCCGGGCGCAGTCGGCGGCGGGGCTCGATCCGCATGTGGTGACGCGGATCGGATTCCCGGTCACCCAAGGGGTGTTCGACGCCCGCCCACTGCATCTGCTGGACGGGGTGCCCCAGCACCGGCTCCTGCCGCGCCGGCTGCCGTACGGCTCCGGGCCGCTGCTCGCACGCAACGCGGAACTGGCCGGGCGGCTCGTCGAACGGCTTCGCCCCTCGGTGCTGCACGCGTCAGGCGACCACGGCAACGGCCGGGTGGCACTGGCCCTGCGGGCGACGTACGGAGTTCCCGTCGTCTACGAGGTGCACGGGTTCCCGGAGGAGAGCTGGCTGGCCCAGGCGCCCGGACGCACCGGGAGCGACGAAGGCTACGCCGCCCGGCTGGAGTTGGAGAGCTATTGCATGCGCGAGGCCGACGCGGTGCTCACGCTCGGCGAGGCGATGAAGGCGGAGATCGTGGCGCGCGGGGTACCGGAGGAGAAGGTACGCATCGTGCCCGTGGCCGTCGACCCGGTACTCCTCGAGCCGCGCCCCGATAGCAGCGCCCTGCGCACCCGTCTCGGCATCGGCCCCGAGGAGTACGTCGTCGGCACGGTCAGCGACCTCACCCGCAGCGAGGGCCCCGGCACCCTGCTGGAGGCCGGGGTCGAACTGCGCCGACGGGGAGTGCCCCTGCGGCTCCTGCTGGGGGGTGACGGGCCCGAACTCCGGCCGCTTCAGGCCCTGGCCGACCGGCTGGGGCTGACCGACGGGACGGCCCTGTTCACCGGCCGGGTGCCGCACGAGGAAGTGCGGGCCTACCACACCGCTCTGGACGTTTTCGCGCTACCGCGCACCGACGAGCGCCTCTGCCGGCTCGTGCCCTCTCACGAGCTGGTGGAGGCGATGGCGAACGGTCTGCCCGTGGCAGTAAGCGATCTGAGTGCCATGAGGGAGCTGGTCGAATCGGGAGTGAACGGCCGGCTGATCCCGCCGGGTTCGTCTCCGGCCTGGGCGGACGCCCTGGAAATGCTGTTCCACAGCCCCGAGCGCCGGGTCGCGTGGGGATCCGCTGCGCGGGCGGGCGTCGCCCGTGAGCGCACCTGGGCGCGGGTCGCCGCCACCACCCGGGGCACCTACCACGCCCTCGGATGCCTCTGAGCCGTCCCGCTCCCCCGGCCGTCGCGAGCCGGGTCGAAGGGCACCGCAGGGTCAAAGGCCGTGCGCCACCGGGTGACGCGGCTCGTACAGGCCGATGTCGCCTCCACCGGGGAGCCGGAAGCCGGCGATCCGGCCCCAGCGTGCCTCGGTGACCGGGCGGGTGAACTCGACTCCCTTCGCCACCAGTTCGGCCGTCGTGGCTTCGAGGTCGTCGCACATCAGCATCAGTTCGTGCGAGGGCTCGCCCTCGGCCGGGTGGAAGGCGACCTCCGCCGGCGGCGACTTGAAGATGAGCCAACCGTGTCCCGCGTCGACGTGCGGCCAGCCGAGGACGTCGCGGAAGAAGAGCCGGTCCGCCTCGGCGTCGCTGGAGTAGATCACGACATGCGCCCCATTGATCACGGACGGAGGGTAGCGGCAGCCGGCCGGAACGCCTCGCACGACGCGCCGGGCCGTGCGTTCGTCTGGCCGTGTCGGAGCGACAGCGGCGGGCAGCAGTCGGGGGGCGCTCGTGACATTTCAGGCGCTCCCGGGCTGGCTGTCTTCACGGAGGGAGCGGATCGCTCCCAGGTGCCCTCATGCACGGAACGGATCTTCCCGGGCCAACCTCACGGAATCAGCGGACGAGACCGGCCGACCACCCAGGGACCCGGTGATCGCCGGGCACTCGGCCGTCCGCACCGGACCGTGCGGCACGACCTCAACTGCCGCCCGGCGCCTACCGTTCCACGCTCGCGTCGAGCAGTGGCCCGAGTTCCCGCGCCACGGTCGTCAGGGCACGTACGTCCCGTTCGGCGCGGGCCATCAGCAGAGCCCCCTCCAGCGCGCTGATCATCAGTGTGGCGAGCGCCTCGGCCCGCTCCTCGGGGACCCCCATCTCCGTCAGCGCCTCGGCGACGGGCCGCGTCCAGCGCGCGAAGGCCGCCGCGGCGGCCGTGCGTGTGGAGTCGGTGGACTGAGCGCAGTCCACGGTCGCCGCCGCGACCGGGCAGCCGCCGACGAAACCGGTTGCCTCGTACTCGTCCGTCCACTGCCGCACCATCGCGGCGAACAGCCCGCTCGGCGTCGGCTCGGCCAGGCTCGCGAGGAACCGGTCGATCCGCCGGGCCGCATACCGGCCGGCCCAGTCCACCGCCTCGTTGACGAGCTGCTCCTTGCCGCCCGGAAAGTAGTGCTGCAGCGAGCCGCGCGGCGCCTGCGCGTGCGCGGCGACCTCCCGCATACCGGTCGCGCTCACCCCGTCGCGCCGGATCAGCTGGGCCGCGCTGAAGACCATCCGCTCGCGCGGCCCCCGCTCGGACACCGCCATCCCAGACCTCCGACTCGCCGAACCGCCACGCGTCCCACCCTATGACCGACGTCATAACCGCCGCTACTATGACCGCTGTCATAGAAGGCCCTCCAGGCACGGAGGGCCGCCTCCAAGCGAAGGCGGTGCATCGTGGACGTCGGCTTCATCGGTCTGGGAGTGATGGGGCAGCCGATGGCACTCCGGCTGGCCCGGTCCGGCATGCCGCTGGTCGTCTGGAACCGCACGTCGGCCCGCACCGCGCCGCTGCGTGCCGCCGGCGCCGAGGTGGCGGCCGACCCGGGCGAGGTGTTCGCACGGACGGACGTGGTGATCCTCATGCTGGCGGACGACCTCGCGATCGACTCCACGCTGGGCCGCGGCACCCCCGACTTCGCCCGCCGGGTCGCCGGACGCGTCGTCGTCCACATGGGCACGACCTCGCCGGGCTACTCACGTGATCTCGAGGCCGATGTCCGGGCGGCGGGCGGCAGCTATGTCGAGGCTCCCGTCTCCGGCTCCCGGGTGCCTGCCGAGAACGGGCAACTGGTCGCGATGCTCGCCGGCCAGGAGGCGGCGGTGGACCTCGTACGGCCGCTGCTCACCCCCATGTGCCACGAGACGTTCCTGTGCGGCCCCGCGCCGAACGCCCTGCTGATGAAGCTCTCGGTCAACCTGTTCCTGATCACCCTGGTCACGGGGCTCTCGGAGGCGTACCACTTCGCCGATCGGCACGGCCTCGACCGGCGTCTGTTCCTCGACGTCCTGGACGCGGGACCCATGGCGAGCGGCGTGTCCCGCATGAAGGCACCCAAACTGCGGGAGCGCGACTTCGCGGTGCAGGCGGCGGCCCAGGACGTCCTGAAGAACAACCGGCTGATCGCCGAGGCCGCCCGCAAGACGGGCGTGGCCTCGCCGCTCCTCGACGTCTGCCACGCCCTCTTCGAGGAGACCGTGTCGCTGGGGTGCGGCGACGAGGACATGGTGGCCGTTCTGCGGGCGCTCGAGGCCCGTACCGCCGACGGCCTCTCCGGCTAGCCGTTGATGGCACCCTTGGGAATGCCGTAGGCCCGCTCCACCCGCAGCCGGAGCACCAGGCGACGGTCGCGGACCATGGCGGCGCGGTAGTCGTCCCAGTCGGGGTGCTCGCCCTGGACGTCGCGGTAGAGCCGGACGAGTTCCTCGACGGTCTCGTCGTACGGGTCCTGCGCGACGGGCGAGAGGTCGGCGGTTCCCTCGGCGACGGCGTACGCCCACCGGTCGCCGCTGGTCACGTGGTACGAGGCCCGCGGATCCCGGCGCAGGTTGCGCGTCTTGGCGCGGTCGTCCGTGAGCGACACACGGATGACGCGCCCTTCAGGGTCGTAGGCGTGGTTGACGTTCGACAGCTGGGGCCGGCCGTCCCGTTTGAGGGTGACAAGCACCCCGCCGTTGCTCTCGGAGAGCAGCGCGAGCAGTGTGTTCTGGGTGGCGTCCTGAGTCATACCTGGCTCAACCCACCCAGTCGGGCCCGGCATTCCCGGGTGGACACTGTCTACGGCGGCTGGTAGACAGTGTCTATGACCGATGAAGAGATGGGACTGCGGACCCGGCTGGTCGACGTCGGTGTCGACCTGGTGGCCACCGAGGGCGTGCAGGCGCTGACGCTGCGGGAGATCGCCCGCCGGGCGGGGGTCTCCCACGGCGCCCCGCGCCGCTACTTCCCCACCCATCTGGAGCTGCTGTCGGCCATCGCGCGGCGTGGCTTCACCGACCTCGCGATGCGGGCGGCCGAGGCGGTCGGCGACGGCACGGCAAGCCCACGGCAGCAACTCACCGCCCTGGGCCGCGCCTATCTGGACTTCGCGCTCACCCATCGCGGCATGCACGAGCTGATGTTCCGTCACGATCTGCTGGAGAGCGGCCACCTGGGCCTGCGCGAGACGAGCCTTCCGCTGTTCTCCATGCTGGTGGACCTGGTCGGCGGCACCAGGCCGGACGCCGACGCCCCGCTCGTCGCGGGCTCCCTGCTGGCGAGTCTGCACGGTATCGCCCAGCTGTGGAGCTGGGGCAGTCTGCAACTCGCCACTGGGATCGATGACTTCGAGCCTCTCCTCAGGACCGCCCTGGACGCGCACCTCGGCCCGGAGAGCCGGTGAGCTGGCATCGCGGACCGGCACTCGGGGTGGGAGCGGTGATCATCGCCCTGGACGGCACCGTGCTCACCGTCGCGCAACCCACCCTGCAACGGGATCTGCACGCATCCCTGACCCAGGTGCAGTGGACGAGCACCGGCTGTCTCGTCGCGGTGGCGAGCCTGCTGGTCTTCGTCGGCCGACTCGGCGACCGGTACGGCCGGCTCGGGATCCGGGCCGCCGGCCCATCGGATGTCCACGCAGTCAGGTCGTCACGGAAGGATCGGCGCCGGTTCCGAACGGGAACATGAAATGTTGGAAGCGGAAACCCCGGAAGGCACCGGGAAAGACCGGAGGAGAACGATGGGACACCTGCGGCAAGAGGTGGAACCGGACGAGGTCGGCCTCGACCCGAAGGCGCTGGACCGCCTGGACCAGCACTTTGCCCACGAGGTCGACGACGGCCGGCTGCCCGGCTTTCTGGTGGCCGTCTCCCGGCGCGGCCGCACGGCCCACCTCACCACGTATGGACACCGTGACGTCCGGGAAGGGTTGCCGGTCGAGACCGACACGGTGTGGCGGATGTACTCCATGACCAAGCCGGTCACGTCGGTCGCAGCGCTGATCCTCCTGGAGGAGGGCCACTTCGGGCTGGACACGCCCATCGCCGACTTCCTGCCGGCATTCGCCGAACCGCGGGTGTACGTGGACAGATCGGGCCCCACCGTGCGCACCCGGCCCGCCGAGCGGCCGATCCTGGTCCGCCATCTGCTCACGCACACGGCGGGACTGACGTTCGGCTTCTACCACTCGCACCCCGTGGACGCCCTGTACCGGGAGGCGGGCATCGAGTCGTCGGTGGTTCCCGGCACGAACCTGGCGCAGACGTGCGAGGCGTACGCACGGCTGCCGCTGCAGTTCGAACCGGGCGCGCAGTGGAACTACTCGGTGGCGACCAACGTGCTGGGCCGCCTCGTGGAGGTGGTGTCGGGCCAGGACCTGGACGCCTTCCTCGCCGAGCGGATCTTCACCGCCCTCGGGATGGAGGACGCGGGCCTGTGCGTCACCGAGGCGCAGGCGCCCCGGCTCGCGGAGCTGTACGGCGACACCGAGGACGGCGGTATCACTCCGATCCCCGGACTGCCCCTGCACGGCCGGCCCCGTTTCCTCTCGGGCAGCGGAGGCATGGTGGCGACTGCGCACGACTACCACCGCTTCATGGAGTTGCTCCGCCACGGCGGCGAACTCGACGGCACTCGGCTGCTGAAGGCCGACACGGTCGCCTCGATGACCTCGAACCATCTGCCGGGCGACGCCGACATGTGCTCCTACGGCAGCCGGGTCCACCATGACAGCGGCAAGGCGGGCCTCGGCTTCGGCCTCGGCGTCTCCGTCGTCACCGACCCCGAACTCACCCGATCGCCCGCGGTGCTCGGCGCGTTCGGCTGGAGCGGAGTGGCCACCACGACGTTCTGGGTGGACCCGCACCACGATCTGACGGTCCAGTTCCTGACCCAGCTGCGTCCCACGGGCTCGCACTCCGTCTATCCGGAGCTGAAGCGCCTCATCCACGAGGCCGTGGCCGGCTGACCGGCCAGCGGTGACGTCCCCCGGGGTGCCGCGGGCGCGGCGGCCGGCGTCGGGCCGACGCCGTCTCGGCTGCCGCGCACCCGCTCACGGACTGCGCCCTCACGCGCAGGAACAGGGCGGCGCCCCGATCACGAGGAGTGGACCACCGCGTCCAGGTGCGGCAGGTAGTGGTCGAGCCGTTCCCGCTTGGTGCGCAGATACGTGATGTTGTTCTCGCAGGGCGGTATCAGCAGCGACACCTGCTCGTCGACCTTGATGCCGTGCCGCAGCAGCGCCTCCCGCTTGCGCGGGTTGTTGGAGAGCAGCCGTACGGACCGTACGCCGAGGTCGTGCAGTATCTCCGCCGCGACCCGGTAGTCCCGCGCGTCCACCGGCAGACCGAGGGCGAGGTTGGCCTCGACGGTGTCCAGACCCTCGGACTGGAGCTTCATCGCGCGCAGCTTGGCCAGCAGGCCGATGCCGCGTCCCTCGTGGCCGCGGAGGTAGACGAGTATGCCGCGGCCCTCGGCCACGATCTCCCGCAGCGCGGTGGAGAGTTGAGGCCCGCACTCGCAGTGCGTGGACCCGAAGGCGTCCCCAGTCAGGCACTCCGAGTGGAGCCGGGTGAGCATTCCCTCTTCCTCGATGTCGCCGTAGACCAGCGCCACTTGCTCCTCACCACGGTCGCGGTCCAGGTAACCGTAGGCCTGGAAATCACCGTACTTGGTAGGCAGGGGCGCGTTCACGACTCGGGTGACCCCGAAAGAGGGGGCATTCACGACTCGGGGAACTCCCGAGAGGTGGGCATTCCCGCCGAGCACGCCGTCAACGTCTGTCATGATCTGTTCCTATCTGGTAAGCGCAGGCGGTACGAGACGAAAGGCCGTGAAAAGATGAGCGGTTCGGGAACTGCGGATACTGCTGGGACGCCGCCGACAGGTGACGCGGTTGCCTCCGCGATGTCGTCCGCGCACACCTCGGGTGTGCTGCCGTCGGACACGTCCCAGGACGTACGGACCAGGGCGGCGGGTCCGTACCGTCAGGTCGCCGTTCTGCCCGTGGGGAGTTACGAACAGCACGGCCCCTGCCTTCCGCTGGCGACCGACACACTGGTCGCCTGCGCGATCGCCCGCGAGATCGCCGCAGCGTATCCCGTTCACCTCCTTCCTCCGGTGACGATCTCCTGCTCGCACGAGCACGCGGCCTGGCCGGGAACCGTGAGCATCTCCTCCGTCACCCTTCATGCGGTGGTACGGGACATCGCGCAGTCGCTCCGTCGCTCGGGCGTCGAGGCCCTGGTGGTGGTCAACGGTCACGGCGGGAATTACGTCCTCGGCAATGTCGTCCAGGAATCCGCGGACAGCGGTGTCCGTATGGCGCTTTTCCCGGCCCCGGAGGACTGGGAGGCGGCCCGGGAGCGGGCCGGTGTGCGCACCTCGCTGCTCAGCGACATGCATGCCGGGGAAATCGAGACCTCCATTCTGCTGCACTGCCATCCCGAATTGGTCAGGCCCGGTTACGAGTCCACGGATTTCATCGCCGACGACCGCAGGCATCTCCTCACCCTCGGTATGTCGGCCTATACGGAGTCCGGTGTCATCGGGCGTCCTTCACTCGCTTCCGCGGAGAAGGGGAAGCAGTTGCTCGCGACGCTCGCCGACTCTTTCGAGACGTATTTCTCCCTGGTCGCCTCGGACGCATCCGCTGGCGGCGCACCGAAGACATCCGATCCCGAGGCTCCGCACCGCTTGTGACGCAGCGTCAGGTCTGCAGGCCGCGCTGCGGGAGGTGAGCGCGGGTAGGGACAGTGCGGCGAGGCGGCACGGAGCGCGTGGGGGGTACGCTCCGGGCCGCCCGGTCCATGGGGCCGCGCCGGCGCCGCGGCGGTGACTTCGCCCGCGTTCGCCGGAGCCGATTCCGCCTCCCCCGGCGCCCTCTCCGCACCGGCAGTGCGGGCTTCGCCGCCGTCCTCAGGAGTTTCCGTGCCGGCGATCGCGGCGTCCTGCGCACTCCCGGCCGTCTCCGCGTCCGCGGTGCGGGCTTCGCCGCCGTACTCAGGGGTTTCCGTGCCGGCGATCGCAGCGTCCTGAGCGCTCCCGGCCGTCTCCGCGTCCGTCCGCCGGGTCCTCAGTGCTGTCGACCACCGGGCGAGGAGGACCAGGAGCCCGGGCAGACTCGCGACGAAGCTGAGGACGCCGTACACCACCGCGACGCTCAGGCCGCTGTCCGCGCCGAGGCCGGCGGCGCCGAAGGCCCAGGCGGTGACGCCCTCCCGGGGACCCCAGCCGCCGACGTTCAACGGCAGGCCCATGGCGATGAGCGCGAGCAGCGCCAGCGGCAGCAGCATGAGGGGAGATGCCTGCGATCCGGCGACCCGAGCGGCCACCAGGAACATCAGCAGGTGCCCGGCCAGCACGACGACGGACGACACCAGCACGGCCGGCCAACTGCCCCTGGCGAGCAGGGCACTTCGCGCCTCGGCCAGCAGGGCGGCGAACGAGCGGCGCCGGCGCGACGGGCGGGGTGCCCGGCCCATCCGCACGGCCGCCACGATGGCGACCGCGCCGAGTGCGGCGAGCGCCAGCAGGGCGGCGAGATGGCGAGCCTCGACCAGCACCGGTGAGGGCAGCGTGAGCAGGACCGGCACGCCGACGGCGATGAGGGCCACCTGCCCCGCCGTGCGTTCCAGGACCACGGCGCGGACGCCACGGCCGATGTCGCCCGCACTCTGCCCGTGCCGCACCGCACGGTGCACATCACCGAGCACGCCGCCGGGGAGCGCCGCGTTGAGGAACAGCGCTCGGTAGTAGTCGGCGACGGCGGGACCGAGCGGCAACCGGATGCCCAGCGCACGGGCCACCCGGCACCAGCGCCAGGCGCTGAACACGGTGGTCAGCACACCGATCGCGAGCCCGGCCAGCAGGGTGGGGGCATCGATCCGCCGCAGCCCGTCCAGGAACACCCCGGTGCCGAGCCGCCACAGCAGCACCCCGAGGATGACAGCCCCGGCGATCGTGCCGAGGTGCGTGCGCAGGGCGCGCAGCACGGGACGGCGGGCGCGCGGCGCCTCGGTCCCGGCCGGACCGGTGTCCGCCCCGGCGGGCGCGGCCGTCCGCGGTGCCGGAACGGCGACCGCGCTCCTCGTCGTCCCACGCGCGGTCTGCGGCGGGATAGTCTGCGCGGCCGGCACCGTGCTGCCCTCGGCCCTGCGCATCGCCTCCCCCGCCTCCACCACGGAGGCCGTCCGAGCCGTCATTCTGCCCCTCCCGTCGGCTGCGGCAGTACAAGTACGTCGCTGTGGTGCACCGTCACGCGCAGCTCGTCCGCCGCGCAGGCGGCCGACCGGTCGCGCAGATACGCCGCCGCACGGGCCGCCAGCTCCGGGCGCTGCTCCACGGCGGCGCCTACCCAGCCACGCAGCCACTCCTCGGTCAGTTCCGCCTGTTCCGGACCGAGCCGCCAGGGGCTCGGATGCGCCCGTACGTCCGCCCCCAGACGGTCGAAGGTCTCGCGGGCGGCGACCACCGCGTCGGGCCCGAGGAGTCCGCCCCGGCGCTGGTGCGCGTTGAACGCGTCGCCGATCTCCTCGTCCATGGGATGGGCGGGAGTGAGTTTCACGCGGCCGACGACGGACAGCGTCAGCAGTGCCGGGCAGCCCGCGCCCACGACGGCGGCGGCGAGCGTGTCCATCTCGTCCGCGGTGAGGACGTCGAGCAGCGCGGAGGCGGTCACCAGCGAGGCCCCCGTCAGGGCGTCGGGGGTGAGCCGGTCGATGTCGCCGCGCTGGGTGGTGACCGTCACCCGGCTGCCGTCGGCGCCCGCCCGGGGCGCCCCCACCGTGGCGAAGTGCAGCAGGTACGGGTCGCGGTCGTGCAGAACCCAGTGCTGTGCGCCGTCCAGGAGCGGGGCGAGCCAGCGGCCCATGGAACCCGTGCCGCACCCCAGGTCGTGCACGACCAGGTCCCTGGTGCGTCCGGGCCGGTTGGCCAGCCGTATCCGCAGCGGGTCCAGCAGGTCGTGCGCCCGTGCCGCGGCGTCGGCGGGCTCACGCAACTGGAGCCACTGCGGGGCGTACCGCGGGACCTCGGACTCACCGGCGCCGGGCGCCGGTATGGCGGAGAGGACCCCGTGGCCGGCGGCGTCCGAGGACGCCGTACCGGAGTCGGGCCCCGTCGGAGTCGTACTCATGCTCATGCCGCCCTCCAGGGCTCGTGGCGCAGCCGCGCCAGGACGCCCGCCAGGCTGCGGGCCGTGGTGGCCCAGCCGTTCAGCGCGGCGCGACGGCCGCGGGCCGCGGCCTTGAGCCGGCGCCGTACGTCCGTCTCGCCGAACCAGCCGCGCAGTTCCACGGCGAGCGCGGCGGGGTCCTCCGGCGGTACGAGGATGCCGGGCACCCCACCGTCGGGTGCGCGTCCCAGCGCCTCCGGCAGGCCGCCGACGTCGGTGGCGAGGACGGGGATGCCGCGGGCGAGTGCCTCGGTGACGGCCATGCCGTACGTCTCGGCGTACGAGGTGAGGACCATGAGGTCGGCAGTGGCGTAACTGGCGTCCAGTTCGGCCCCGGACCGGGGCCCGACGAGGTGCAGCCGGTCGCCGAGTCCGTGTCCGTCGATGAGCGCGCGCAGACGGGCGACGTACTCGGGATCGTGGCCGAGCCCGCCGACGCAGGCGCAGGTCCACGGCAGGTCCCGGACGGCGGCGAGGGCCTCGACCAGCCGGTGCTGGCCCTTGCGCGGGGTGACCGCGGCGACGCACAGCAGCCGTGAGACTCCGTCGGTGCCGGGGGCGAGGGGCGCGATGTCGGCACCGGGGGCGGCGACATGGACGCGCTCGGGGGCGAGCCCGTGGTGCGAGACGAGCCGGCGCACGGCCCAGTCACTGGTGGCGACGACGGCGGGTACGGCCCGGAGGGTGGCCCGCTCCTTGGCGTCGAGGTCCGCCGCGGTCTGCGGGGCGAGGCCCGTCTCGTCGCCGAGCGGCAGGTGCACCAGGACGGCGAGGCACAGGCGTTCGGCCTCCGGCACCACGATCTCGGGGACACCGCAGGCGACCAGGCCGTCGAGCATGACGACCGTGCCGTCG
Organism: Streptomyces sp. CA-106110; assembly: GCF_050936285.1. NCBI lineage: Bacteria > Bacillati > Actinomycetota > Actinomycetes > Kitasatosporales > Streptomycetaceae > Streptomyces > Streptomyces sp. CA-106110. The sequence continues at coordinate 2,223,431 of NZ_JBNJNB010000001.1, forward strand.
GGCAGTTCGCGCAGCGTCCGGGCGAGTTCCGCCCGGCCCACGGCACCGGGCCGGGGCCAGGAGCCCTCGACGGCGTGCTGGTGGACCTGCCAGCCGAAGCCGGGCAGGTCGAGGCAGATACGGCGGTCGTAGGCGTTGCCGCCGCTGGGGGTGGCCGGGTCGTCGACGCCGCCCGGCATGACGAAGTGCACGGTGCGCAGGGACATGGGAATGATGTGGGCGTTCCTCAAGGCCGCGCTCTGCACCGGAACGTAGTGCAGCCGGGGCTGGGACGCCTGGCCGGCCGTGTCCGGGGCCGCGTGGCCGATGGTCGTGTCGGTCACAGGCCACGCTCGTAACTCGCCCAGGCGATGTGCGATTCGTGGAGCGTGACGGCGATGCACTCGATGCCACGGGCGCTCTCCCCCAGCGCGCCCTTGTGGATGCGCTCGGCGAGGCGGTCGGCGATCACCTTCGCCAGGTACTCCGTGGAGGTGTTGATGTTCGCGAAGTCCGGCTCGTCGTCGAGGTTGCGGTAGTTGAGCTCGCTCACCACGGCGCCGAGCTCCTGCGTGGCCAGTCCGATGTCGACGACGATGTTGTCGTCGTCCAGCTCGGCGCGCCGGAAGGTGGCGTCCACGAGGAACGTCGCACCGTGCAGGCGCTGCGCCGGGCCGAAGACCTCGCCGCGGAAGCTGTGGGCGATCATCAGGTGATCGCGGACGGTGATGCTGAACAACGGACGACCCTCCAGGTGCGGTGCGTCTGATCCCCTGCCGGGGCATGCCATGTAGTACGGCCGGCCCCTGCGCGTTGTTCAGCTGCCCGTTCTCCTTGTTTCGAGGTTCCGTGCGAATTCCTTGCGCGTTTCCTCGGAGTCGGGGCGATTCGGACAACGGGATCAGTCGTCGGTGTACTGAACTCGGTGGCACAACCCCTTGAGCTCACCACGTGCGAGGCGTGGCAGCACGTCGGGGAGGTCTTCGAAGGCGGACTCGCCGGTGATCAGCGCGTCGAACGCGGGCTCGGAGAGCAGTTCGAGGGCGAGGGCGAGCCGGTCGGCGTAGGTGCGTCCGGCACGGGCGCGCGGCGAGACGGTGCCGACCTGGCTGCTGCGGACGGTGAGACGGCGCGAGTGGAAGGCCTCACCGAGCGGCAGGGTGACGCGCCGGTCGCCGTACCAGCTGAGCTCGACGACCGTGCCTTCGGGGGCGAGCAGTTCCAGGGCGCGTACGAGCCCCGCTTCGCTCGCGCTGGCGTGGACGACGAGGTCGCACTCGCCGAGGGCGTCCTGCGGCAGGGCGAAGTCGACGCCGAGCGCGCGGGCGGTCTCGGCTCGCTCCGGATCGGCGTCGACCAGCTGGACCCTGACCCCGGGATGACGGGCCAGCAGGGCGGCGACGGAGCATCCGACCATGCCGCCGCCGACGACCGCGATCCGGTCGCCGACGAGCGGCCCCGCGTCCCACAGGGCGTTGACCGCGGTCTCGACGGTGCCGGCGAGGATGGCGCGTGCAGCGGGCACGGTGTCGGGTACGACGGTGACGGCCGAGGTCGGGACCACGTACCGGTTCTGGTGCGGATACAGGCAGAAGACGGTCCTGCCGACCAGTTCGCCGGGGCCCTGTTCCACTTGCCCGACGCTCAGGTAGCCGTACTTCACGGGCGCCGGGAAGTCGCCTTCCTGGAAGGGCGCGCGCATCGCGGCGTGCTGGCTCTCGGGTACGCCGCCGCGGAAGACGAGGGTCTCGGTGCCGCGGCTGACACCGGAGTACAGCGCGCGCACGAGGACCTCGCCGTCGCCGGGCTTCGGGAGCTCCACGTCGCGCAGCTCCCCGTGACCCGGCGAACGCAGCCAGAAGGCGCGGGCTGTGAGGTTCATGTGCGTCTCCCTGAACGATCCGGCGTCTCACCACGTACGCAGCTATGAGAAGTCGCGCACAAGGTACGCGCGAAGATCGAATCTGTCACTCGGCCGGAGGGTGAGCGGTGGCCCTGAACCACACATACGACGCAAGGCTCTTGCAGCAGGAGACGACCGTGGGAGCGGGCGTGCAGGTACTGCTGTTGGCCTTGTTGGGCACGGCCATCGGCATGGGCCCGGCCGGCTGGCTGACGGGCCTGGCCTTCGCCCTCGCCACCTGGGCCGTCCTCACCCGCGCCGTGCTCCGCTCGCGGCTTCGCTCCTTCGGTGCCGCCAACCGGGTGACGCTGGGCCGGGCGATCCTGGTGGGCGGCGTCACCGCGCTGGTCGCGGACTCCTTCGAGAGCTCACCGCCGGTGACGGTCTTCGTGGGACTGACGGGGGTGGCGCTGATCCTGGACGGCGTGGACGGCAAGGTGGCCCGCCGCACCGGCACCTCGACCGCGCTCGGCGCACGCTTCGACATGGAGGTCGACGCCTTCCTGATCCTGGTGCTGAGCGTGTACGTGTCGATGACACTGGGGCCCTGGGTGCTGCTGATCGGCTCGATGCGCTACGTCTTCGTGGCGGCGGCCAAGGTGCTGCCGTGGCTGAACGGCGAGCTGCCCCCGAGCATGGCGCGCAAGACGGTCGCCGCGGTGCAGGGAATCGCCCTGCTGGCGGCCGCCTCGAACTGGCTGCCGTACCCGGTGACCGCGGGGATCGTCGCGGTCGCGCTGGCCTCCCTGGTGTGGTCGTTCGGCCGGGACGTGCTGTGGCTGTGGACCGTCCGCGTCCGCGCGGCGGCGACGCCGGCCCGGAAGGAGGTGCTGGAGCTGGTGGCGGGCCACTGACCCGGAGTTCGGCGGAGGGGACGTCCGGCGCCGGCGCCGGAACCGTCCTGCCGAGGACCAGGCCTCCGGCCCGGACCGCGGAACCTACGGGACCGCCCTGCCGAGATCCAGACGTCCGACATGGGCCACGTTCTCCCGGTCCTCGGGGTCCTCGCTGGCCTCGGCGGCGAACCAGGCGTCGAGGATCTCCGTCAGCAGCGGCTCGGACGTCAGCCGCAGACTGAGCGCCAGTACGTTGGCGTCGTTCCAGCGGCGTGCGCCGTCCGCCGTGTACGCGTCCGTGCACAGCGCCGCCCGTACACCGGGCACCTTGTTGGCGGCGATCGAAGCGCCCGTCCCGGTCCAGCAGCACACGACGGCCTGGTCGGACCTGCCGTCGGCGACCTCGCGGGCGGCGGCCTGGGAGCACACCGCCCACTGGGGGTCGTCCCCGGAGTGCAGCGCGCCGTGTGTCACCACCTCGTGGCCGCGGCCGCGCAGTTGGGCTACGAGGCTGCGGGCGACGGGCTCGTCCATGTCCGAGGAGACGGAGATCCGCATGCTCCGGAGCCTACCCGCCCTGACCGCGGGGGCTCCGGCCCCTCAGGAGGCCATCATGTCGCGCACCTGAGGCGCCACCTTCGTGCCGAAGAGCTCGATGCACTCCATGAGCGCCCGGTGCGGCAGCCCGTTCATGCCGTACTTCAGGTCGAAGCGGGTCGCCCCCAGGGTCCGCAGCGTGGTGACGATCTTCCGCGCCACAGTCTCGGGCGAGCCGACGTACAGCGCGCCACCGGGGCCGACGTCGTGCAGGAACTGCTCGAAGGTCGGCGCGCGGAAACCCCGCTGCGCGGCGACCTTGCGGATCGTGCTCTCGTAATACGGCCAGAACTCCTCGACCGCCTGCTCGTCCGTGGCGGCCACATGGCCCGGTGAGTGCACGCCCACCGGCCGCTCGGGCTGCCCGAACTCCTCGAGTGCCTGGCGGAAGAGACCGGAGAACGGGGCGAACCGTGCCGTCGGGCCGCCGATGATCGCGAGCATCAGCGAGAAGCCGTACCGAGCCGTGCGGATGACCGAGTCGGGGCTGCCGCCGACGCCGATCCAGGTCGGGATCGTGCCCGATTCGGTGTGCGGGTAGACGGAGAGGCCGTCCAGGCGCGGCCGGGTGGTGCCGGACCAGCGGACGGGCTTCTCCTTGAGGAGTTCGGCGAACAGGGCGACCTTCTCCTCGAAGAGGCGGTCGTAGTCGCGCAGTTCGTAGCCGAAGAGCGGGAAGGACTCGGTGCTCGAACCCCGCCCGAGGATCACCTCGGCGCGGCCGTGGGCGACGGCGTCCAGGGTGGCGTAGCGCTGGTAGACCCGGACGGGGTCGTCCGAGCTGATGACGGTGACACCCGAGCCGAGGCGGATGCGCGAGGTGCGGGCGGCGATGGCGCCCAGGACCACGTCGGCCGCCGACAGCGGCATCCAGTCGGTGTGGTGCTCTCCGATAGCGAAGTGGTCGAGTCCGACCTCGTCGGCGAGGACGCCCTCCTCGACCAGGTTGCGGATCGTCTGACCGTGCGACAGCGGACGGCCGCTGTCGTCGTCGGTCACATCGCCGAAGGTGTCGAGTCCGAGCGTGACCGCCTGCTCGTCACCCGTGTGGTCAGCGGGAGGGTTCGTCATGAAAGGCTCCGGTTCCGGTGGTGCCCGGCCCGCCGGCGGCGGGCCGTCTCGTCCCCGGCCGCCCGGCACCGCGAGCTCCCGCAGCCGCTGGGATCGGCTGCGGGAGCTCGCGCGTCCAACCGGCACAGGACCGGTCTCGGGAGACCGCTCGGGGCGCTGCGGTCAGTTCGCGCGCAGCGGGGCCAGCGCCTTGCTCCAGGCGATGACCTGGTCGAGCGTGGTGACGAGGGTGTCGTGCTGGACGTCGAGCGGCTTGAAGACGCTGAAGTTCTCGAAGTCGGCGAAGAGAGAGAGGGCGACCTGGGACCGGACGTCCGCCATCTGGAGCTCGCCTGCGACACCGCGCAGGTGCTCCACGGCGCGGGTGCCGCCGTTGCCGCCGTAGCTGACGAAGCCGACCGCCTTGTTGTTCCACTCGGCGTAGAGGAAGTCGAGGGCGTTCTTGAGGGCTCCGGGCACCGAGCGGTTGTACTCGGGCGTGACGATCACGAAGCCGTCGAGGGAGGCGATCTTGTCCGCCCAGGCCTGGGTGTGCGGCTGGGTGTACTGGCCCATCGACGGCGGGTAGGCCTCGTCGAGCAGCGGCAGCTTGTAGTCCGCCAGGTCCACGAGCTCGAACTCGGCGTCGCTGCGCCGGTCCGCGATCTCGTGGACCCAGCGGGCGACGGCCTCGCCGTTGCGGCCCGGACGCGTGCTTCCCAGGATGATGCCGATCTTGGTCATGGTCTTACCTCTGCGTTTTCCGAATCCGAACATGTGCTTGCCTCGTCAAGTAAAAACTTGCAGGGCCAAGTAGATGCATCGGGTCCTTGACTTGTCAAGCAGATACAATCGGCAGCATGCCGTCCAAGGAACGCCCCCTGCCGCCCCTCACCTCGAGCGAGGAAGGATTCCTGCGCGCACTGGGCCGGGTGATGCTGGCGGTGCCGCGGGTCGTCGACGCCGACATGGTCCGCGATGCCCGGATCACGTTGTCCGAGTACACAGCGCTGATGTATCTGTCCGAAGCCCCAGGCGCGCACCTGCGCATGAGCGAACTGGCCGCCATCTGCAACCTCTCGCTCAGCGGGATGACCCGGGTCGTGAACCGCCTCGAGAAGCAGGGCTTCGTCCAGCGCGTCAAATGCGACGAGGACGGGCGCGGCTGGAACGCCGTCCTGACCGACTCCGGACTCGAGCGTCTGCGGGAGGCCTGGCCGACCCACCTGGCCAGCGTGCGCCGGCACATCATGGACCACCTCGGCCCCTACGACCTGACCCAACTCACCACCGCGCTGCAGCACATCGCCACCGGGCCGGCACCGGCCGCCGACCGGGACGCATGACCCGCGTGCCGCACGCCGGCTCCCGCCCGCACGGCGCCGCACCGTTCAGGTGGTCATGACGGCCGAAGGGGTACTCGGGCCCCGGAAGACGGCGTGAACCGCCTCGGGCGGTCGGCGGGAAGGGAGCCTGCCGTGGGCGGCAGCGATCGGCTGCGGGAGTATCGCGGCAAACGGGACTTCGACCGGACCCGCGAACCCCGGGGCGACACGGCGTCTCGGGACGAGGAACCCCGTTTCGTGGTGCAGATCCACGACGCGAGTACCCTGCACTTCGACTTCCGGCTCCAGGTCGGCGACGTCCTCAGGTCCTGGGCCGTCCCCAAGGGACCCTCCGCCGATCCCGGGGACAAGCGGCTCGCGATGCCCACGGAGGACCACCCGCTGGAGTACGCGGACTTCGAGGGCGTCATCCCGGAGGGAGAGTACGGAGGCGGCACCGTCATCGTGTGGGACCGCGGGACATACCGGCCGCTGAGCCACGACCGCCGTGGGCGGCCCGTCCCCTTCGAGGAGGCACTGGAGCGCGGGCACGCCACGTTCCGGCTGCATGGGACGAAGCTGCGCGGCGAGTACGCCCTCACCCGCTTCCGCAGCGGAAAGGGGAACGGCGAGGGCGAGGCCTGGCTCCTGGTCAAGGCGGGCCACGCCCACTCGGCCCGGCACGGGACGCCGGATCCGCGCCGGGCCCGGTCGGCGTGCAGCGGACGCACGCTCGCCCGGGTCGCCGCCGAGGCCGGCGCGGGGTGAGCGGCCGATGAACGGTCTTACCGACACGCTGACCGCCGAGCAGCGCCGGCTGCTCGCCTGGGCACGTCCCGGGGCGGAACTCGCCGCGCGGCCCATGCTCGCCGGGCCCCGCTGCGGCTGACCACCCACCGCAACGAGGGCGGCGCCGACCTGCTGGCCGAGGCGTGCAGCCGCGGCTGGGAGGGGCTGATCGCCAAACGGGCGGACAGCACCTACCAGTCCCGCCGTTCCACGGACTGGCTGAAGCTCAAGTGCTCCCTGGGTCAGGAGTTCGTCATCGGGGGTTTCACCGAGCCTGCCGGCAGCCGGGTCGGGTTCGGGGCGCTGCTCCTCGGCTACTACGAGGACGACCGGCTCCGCTACGCGGGCAAGGTCGGCACCGGGTTCGACCGCCGCACCCTGCTCCGCCTCCGCGCCCGGCTCGACGAACTGGCCACCCAGGCCTCGCCGTTCGACGACCCGGTACGTGAGAGGGGCGCCCATTGGACGCGGCCCGAACCGGTCGCGCAGATCGGGTTCACCGAGTGGACCAAGGACGGCATGCTGCGCCACCCGCGGTTTCTCGGGCTGCGCGACGACAAGAGCGCGAGCGAGGTCGTACGCGAACGCGCCATGCGGCACGTGGCGGTGTGAGGGGATCTTCCGGGGGGTGCCGACGGGCCCCGCGCACGGTCGCGAGAGGATGGGCCGGCGACGCCGGAGCGGCGTCCGCACCGAGAGGTAGGGTCGGTCGCCCTTCAGGGCCCGAGGGAAGATCCGGTGATCCATGCCCGACGACAGCATCGTCGAGATCGGCTCCGACGTGTATCTCGTACCGGGGAGCAACACCAACTGGGTGATCGTGAAGGACGGCGACAGCGCCACCCTGGTCGACACGGGCTATCCCCGGGACCGGGAGCGCCTCCTCTCGTCGCTGGCCTCCGTGGGCGTCGCCCCCGCTGCCGTGACGGCCGTGCTGATCACGCACGCGCACAACGACCACCTGGGCGCGGCGGAGCACCTGCGCCGCACGCACGGGACCCCCGTCCTGATGCATGAGGCCGAACTGCCCCACGCCCGGCGGGAGTTCCTGCACCAGGTGTCGATCGGCAAGGTCCTGGCCAACGGCTGGCGGCCAGGGGTCCTCCCCTGGGCCGTGCACGCCCTGCGCGCGGGGGGAACGGAGCACGTCCCGGTCGCCGAGCCGCAGGCGTTCCCCGACGAGGGCCCGCTGGACCTGCCCGGGCGCCCGGTTCCGGTGCTCACCCCCGGCCACACCGACGGGCACTGCGCCTACCACTTGCCCGATTCAGGGGTTCTGATCACGGGAGACGCGCTGGTCAGCGCCCATCCGACGTCCCGCCTGCGCGGGCCGCAGCTGCTGCCCGGGATGTTCCACCGCGACCGCGACCGCGCCCTGGACTCCCTGACCCTCCTCGAGAAGCTGGACGCCGACGTCCTTCTCCCCGGCCACGGTCCCGTGCTCCGCACCACCGTCGGCGCCGCGGTCGAGCACGCGCGCGAACTCGCCGGCCCGGTCCGGTCCGCCGGCCGCTGAAACCGCGACCGCCGCCACGGCCTGAGGGCCGTGGCGGCGGTCGGTGTGCCGTCCGCGGGTTCGATCCGTCGAGTGCCCCGCGCCGCCGTCCGGCCCGCAGGGGTCGCGGGCCGTCAGCCGCGCACCGCCGGGGCGGCGGCTTCCGGCTCGCTGTGGGCCGGCGCCTCGGCCGCACGGGGCAGGCCGGTCACGCGGCCCGCGCGCCGGGCCGGGACGAGCAGCGCGGCCAGCGCCGCGCCCAGGCAGAGCAGGGCGAGCAGGCCGAAGCCGTGCGTGTAGCCGGAGTCGTAGGGCAGACCCGAGGGCTGCAGCCGCCCGGTCACGAGCACGCTGGTGACCGCGGCACCGATGGAACCGCCGATCGTCCGGATGTTGGCGTTCATCCCGGTCGCGGCGCCCGTCTGCTCGATGGAGACGCTGCCCACGATCAGCTGGGCCATCGAGGCGAAGGCCAGTCCGATGCCCAGGCCGAACACACCGGAGACGAGGGCCACCTGCCACTGCTGGTCGTGCCAGAGGGTGAGCATGCCGCAGGCGACCGCGCCGAGAGCGGCACCGGCGGTGAGCAGCGCCTTGACTCCGAGCACCGGCTCCAGTCGGCCGCTGAGGACGCCGGAGCAGAACATGGCGATCAGCATCGGCAGCATGAGCAGTCCGGAGACGGTGACGGACGCGCCGAAGCCGTATCCGGCGCTGCGCGGCGTCTGCATGAAGCCCGGCAGGAAGGACCAGATCGAGTACATTCCCGCGCCGAACAGCAAGGCGGCGGTGTTGGTCGTCCACACGGCGGGGAGCCGCATCACGCGCAGGTCGATGAGCGGGGTCCTGGAGCGTGCCTCGGCCAGCAGCCACAGCGCGAAGAGCACCACCGCGGCGACGAACAGGCCGATCACCCGGGCCGATCCCCAGCCCCACTGGGTCGCCTGGCTCAGCGGCAGCAGCAGGGCCACCAGCCATGCCGACAGCAGCACGGCGCCCAGCCAGTTGACACGTCCCTCGGCCCTGTTGGGCGACTCGGGCACGAAGCGGAAGGCGATCAGTACGGTCGCCGCGACGACGGCGACGGGGATCCAGAACAGCCAGCGGTAGTCGAGCGCGGACACGATGGGGCCGGCCGCCACGATGCCGACGCCACCGCCGGCGGCGATCACCGCGGACAGGTTGCTGATGCTCCCGCTCACCTCGCCCGGGGCGAACTCGTCCCGGATGATGCCGAAGGAGAGGGGGAACAGCGCGCCGCCGGCACCCTGGATCACCCGGGCCAGAATCAGCACGCCGATGTTCGAGGCGAGCGCGGCGAGCAGACAGCCGGCCAGCACGGTCAGCAGGACGGCGACGAGAGTGCGCTTCCTTCCGGAGAGGTCGCCGACCCGGCCGAGGATCGGGGTGAAGATCGAGGCGGACAGCAGATAGGCCGTCATCACCCAGGTCGCGGTGGACTGTGAGGTGTGCAGCGCATGCTGGACGGTCGGCAGGGCCGGCGCGATCAGCGACTGCAGCATGGAGAACACGCCGGCACCGGTCGCGAGGACCGCGAAGGTGAGGCGGGTGGACTTGCGGGGCATCAAAAGCCTCTCCGAACAGGGTGCGGCCGAGGTCGTCCGGCCACGGTCGTACGGGCTCGGTCGCGCTGCGGGCAGCGCGGAGCACGCCGACGGCCATGGGCGGCGGTCGCGGAACGGGTGGTGGCACGGGTGGCGGCGCGGACTGCGCGGACCCGTCGTCGGATCGAAGGGGTCGAGAGGTCGCGCGCCTGCCGTGGATGCCTGCGGCCGCACGCCTCCACGACGGGCGCACCTCGACTGCTAAAGTGGAGGTACGCCTCCACTGTAACGGAGGCACACCTCCGCTTCAAGCTCGTTCCGGCCAGGGAGGCACACGTGTCGGTTCAGCCGTTCCCCGTCAGCGAGATCGTCGCGTCCCAGCGACCGCACCGGAAGGACGCCGCCCGGAACTACGACGCCCTGATCGCCGCGGCACGCGAGGCCTTCGCGGAACACGGCGCGGAGGCCTCGCTGGAGGACATCGCCCGCCGCGCCGGCGTCGGCATCGGGACGCTCTACCGGAACTTCCCCACCCGTCGCCATCTGTTCGAGAGCGTGTACGCGGGCGAGGTGAACGATCTGTGCCGGGTGGCCCGGGAGGTCGCCGGACTCGAGCCGTGGCAGGCGCTCACCTCGTGGCTGCGCCGCTTCGTGGACTACACGGTGACCAAGCGGGCGATCCGTGAGGCCATGGACGACGAGTCGGACGTCTTCCTGGCCTGCCGGGAGTCCATGTACCAGGCCGGCGGCCCGCTGTTCGAGCAGGCACAGAAGGCGGGCGAGGCCCGTACGGACATCGGCTTCGACGACCTGCTGCGCATGGTCGCCGGAATCACGGCGACGAACTTCCTCGACGACGCGCAGCGGGACCGGGTGCTGGCCGTGGCCCTGGACGGGGTCCGGACGACGGCCCACTGACCCGGCCCGGAGGCCTCGGGCCCTCCCATTACTGGTTCCAGCTCTCGTCGTACGGGTCCTTGGGCTCGGGGACCGGCTTGGCCTGGATGACGTCCAGGAACGGGATGATCCCACCGTTGACCGGGTCCTTGGTCCGCCTGCCGGTGTAGGTGCCGGTGACCTGGAGCCAGGAGTCCGGCTGCAGCACGGGCGGCAGCTTCCCCGACAGACCGATCTTGACCGGCTGGGCGTCGGCGGCACAGCAGTTGAGGGCCATGCGGACGAGGTAGGGCGTACCGCCGGGGTCGAGGGCGACGAATCCCGTGACCTCGACCTTGCGGTCCCCCAGCGAACGCCCGTGCCCGTACGCCGCGCGGCCCGCGTAGTCCACCAGGCTCAGCGGGGCCGGATCGCCCGACGGCAGGGCCGGGTAGGCCAGCGGCGGCTGGAGCGCCGTACCGGAGCGAAGAGCGCTGTAGGAGCCGAGCGCGGGCGGGGCGACCAGGATGAGGGCGAACAGGGGCAGCACGAGGAGCCAGGAGACACGGGGCTCGCGGTGACCGTGACCGTCGCCGCTGTGACCGTCGCCGTGCCCCTCGGGCGTACGGCCCGCGCCTTTCTGTCGCCGGGCCGCCCGCCCCCGGCGCAGCTCGTACCAGGCGGTGGCCGCGGACGCCACGATCAGGACGGCACCGGCCGCGAGCAGCAGCGGCTGCAGCCCGGCCTTCACATAGCGCAGATACAGGCTGGTCGTTCCGGCGTGCAGCATCGCCCCGCCGAGCAGGAACAGGACGGCCGCCTGTGCTTGACGGTTCACAGCAGCACCGCCCCGACCACGACCGACACCAGGATCGCCAGTACGAAGGTGGCGGGCGCGAACCGCAGCGCGAAGGCGCGTCCGAAGGTGCCGGCCTGCATCGCGAACAGCTTCAGGTCGATCATCGGGCCGACCACGAGGAACGCCAGCCGGGCGGTGAGCGAGAACTGCGACAGCGACGCCGCCACGAAGGCGTCCGCCTCGGAGCAGATGGACAGCAGCACCGCGAGAACCGAGAGCGCGAGGAGCGCCACGACCGGATCGCCCGCCGCCGTACGCAGCCAGCTCGCCGGCGCCACGGCCTTCAGCGTGGCCGCGGCCATGGCTCCGACGACCAGGAATCCGCCGGCGTGCATCACGTCGTGGCGTACGGAGTCCCAGAATGCGGCGCCCTTGCTCTGCCCCTCGTGCGAGGCGCGGGCCGGCGGCCGCAGCCAGTCGGTACGGCCGAGGCGCTGCCACAGCCAGCCCATCGCGCACGCCACGAGCAGGCTGGCCGCGAACCGGGCCAGAACCATCTCCGGGTCGCGCGGGAACGCGACGGCCGTGGCGGTCAGCACGATCGGGTTGATCGCGGGAGCGGACAGCAGGAAGGCCAGCGCCGCCGCGGGCGGGACGCCCCGGCGCACCAGAGCCCCGGCGACCGGCACGGAGGCGCATTCGCAGCCGGGCAGCACCGCTCCGGCCACCCCGGCGACCGGCACCGCGAGGGCCGGCCGTTTCGGCAGGGCCTGGGCGAAGAACGACGGCGGGACGAACACCGCGAGGGCCGCCGAGAGCAGCACACCGAGGACGAGGAAGGGCAGCGCCTGGATGACCACGGCGAGGAAGACGGTCATCCAGCTCTGCATCACCGGAGCGCCGAGCGCCCGCCGGATCGGGCCCTGCCCGACGACCAGCAGAAGCAGCAGGAGGATCAAGCCGTGGGAGGAGGTGAACCGGCGGTCCTGCGGAGCCTCCTCGTCGCCCCGTGGCCGGTCGACCGGCGCCGGCGGTGCTTTGACGATCGTCACGAGCGGGGTACCTCCGGGGCGACTGGCGGCGCGGGGGTCTTACCCCCTCGCCTCCTGTACGTCGTCCCGGGTGCCGCGTCTCACCGCAGGCCCGGGACTTTACCGCTCGATGACCCTTTCCGTACCCGTTCAGCAACCTTTCCCACGGGACAGTTGCGACTGCCCCTGCGCGGCCGGGGCGTGCCGCCGCCTGAAGAGGGACGGCAGGCTCGGCGCTGTGAGGAAGCCCTCGGCACGCGCGCTGGCGATCCCGATGCGCGGGATGTCGCTGCTCTTCTCGAACAGCAGGAAGCGGGGTTCCCACACCGGCCGGTACTTGGCGTTGGCGCGGTAGAGGGACTCTATCTGCCACCAGCGGGAGAAGAAGGTCAGCACCGAGCGCCACAGCCGCAGGACGGGACCCGCCCCGAGGCGGGCACCGCGCTCGAAGACGGCGCGGAACATGGCGAAGTTGAGCGACACCCGTTCGATGCCGAGGTCGCGGGCGCGTGTCAGCAGCTCGATGACCATGAATTCCATCAGGCCGTTCTCGCAGCCGCGATCGCGCCGCATCAGGTCGAGGGAGAGGCCGTGCTCACCCCAGGGCACAAAGCTGAGCAGGGCCCTGGGCTCACCTTCGGCGTCGCGGCACTCCAGCATCATGCAGCAGCCGTCGGCCGGGTCGCCGAGGCGGCCCAGCGCCATGGAGAAGCCTCGCTCGCTGCCGCCGTCGCGCCAGCGGTCGGCCTTCTCGATCAGGATGGCCATGTCGGACTCGGGGATGTCGCCGTGGCGCCGGATCCGCACGGTGTACCCCGCGCGGCGGACCCGGTTGTGCGCCTGTCGCACGACCCGCATCGCGCGCCCCTCGAGGCTGAAGTCGGCGACGTCAACGATCGCCTCGTCACCCAGTTCGAGGGCGTCCAGGCCGTGCCGGGCGTAGATCGTCCCGGCCTCCTCGCTGGCTCCCATCACGGCGGGCGTCCAGGCATGGCGGCGAGCCTCCTCCAGCCACTCCTCGATGGCGCCGGGCCAGGCCTCGGGGTCACCGATGGGGTCGCCGGCGGCCAGCGTGACGCCCCCGACCACCCGGTAGGTGATGGCGGCCTTTCCGCTCGGCGACCAGACGACGGCCTTGTCGCGGCGCAGCGCGAAGTAGCCGAGGGAGTCGCGGTCGCCGTGTCTGGCGAGCAGGTCGCGCAGTCGCCGTTCGTCGTCCTCGCCGAGGAGTTCCCGGCCGCGGGGGGCGCGGAAGCAGGCGTACAGGACGAGGAGGAAGGAGACGGCGATCAGGACGTTGATGACGATGTCCACCCAGCGCGGGGCGTCCACGGTGTCGATACGGTCGGCCAGCGGGCCGACGCTGACCCCACGCAGCAGCGTGTACGCGATCTTGTCGGTCAGGGAGGCGCCGGAGACCTTGTTGGTGGCATCCACCAGGAGGGCGCCGAGGCCGCCGCTGACGAGGATGCCCGCCGCACCGACGATCAGCGCGAGCCGCGGGTTGGAGCGGTCGCCCACGGCGCGGAACTCCTTGCGGCCGAGCAGCAGGGCGGCCACAAACAGTCCGGTGAGCAGGGCCGAGATCCAGTTGAAGGCGTGCTGCCGGTAGTCGTCCTGGGTCAGGGCGAGTACGTAGAGCGCGAACAGGGGGCCGGCCAGCAGCATGTTGAAGATCCACGCGGCCCGCTTGCGGCGGCGCATCACCAGCGCGAGGAACAGTGCGAGCGCCGCCGAGACCAGTCCCGCGGTGGCCAGGTACGGGGTGAAGAACTCGCCGACGTTGTGCTCGTGGACCTCTTCTCGGAAGGGCAGGGAGAGGACGGCAACGATGTTCAGCACGGCCTGCAGTCTGAGGTACCAGACCGTGGCCGCGGCCGCCCCGGGGCGCAGGCGCGCGAGCAGGGGCGAACCCTCCCCCGCCGTACCGCGCGCACGCTGGTCGCGCTGCTGGGGGATCAGTGATTGTTGCTCTGCGGGCACCGCGATGACTCACCTTGACAAGAAGCCGGAGCGACCGGCGTGGACGGAAACTGACACAAGAGTGCGGGACAGTCTGCCCTCGGTCCTCCTGGACCAACACACCGACCCTACGTTTCGTAGGGGTAAAGCGGAGCCCGGCAAAAGGTAGGAATCAGGCAAGGACGACCGCATGGGACATGAACCGGTTCCCCGTGCGGGGAGCCGTGGTAGCGCTACTGGGCCCGCTCCTCCGCGCCCACGACCCGCTCGAAGCCCACAGGCTCGCCCTCCGCGGGCCCGCGGTCCGCCAGCTCGAGATCGACATGCGCGAGCAAGAACGGCACCAGTGCCCGCTCCAGCAGGGCGCGCTCCCAGTCCGCACGGGCACTGCGCACCTCGGGATCGGCCTCCGCCCGGTCGTCGTCGCGGCCGTTCCGGCAGCGCGCGCGGGTCGCCAGAATCCAGCCGAGGTCCCCGAGGGCCGCTCCCGCCGTCACGGCGGCGGCGATCACCCCGGCCATCACGAGCCCGTCGCCGATGTGCGGGCGCACGGCGAAGGCCCGGAGGCCGAATCCGCACAGCAGGAAGACACCGGTGGCCGCGGCGCCGAGGCTCGGCACCAGCACCGCGAACACGGGCAGGAGTCTGCTCTCGGCCCGGTTGTCGTCGCGTGACCGACGCCGCCGGCGCGCTACCGCGGCGGCACGGAGCGCGAGATAGCGGTCGAGTTCATGGGCCGCGGCACCGGTCAGCCGATCGCGCGCCTGAAGCGCCTGCGAGCGCAGCCACTCGCGCATGGGGGCGGCGCCAATCGCGGCCGCGACCTGCGGATGGTCCAGGGCCCGGTCCACCACCGACTCGAAGACCGGGCCGCTCACGGGTGACGGCTCGTCTGGCTCCTGCACGGCTCTCCCGATCGGCGACAACGCGCCGGCCGCTGCCGGCCGGCGGACGAACGAGCCAAACCCTACAACATGTAGGACATCCGTCAGCGGAAGTGCGAGGACACGCCGTACACCAGGAGATGAACTGCAGTGGGATCATCGGCTCAGTGCTCGCCGGTGGGATGCGCGTCCAGGCCGGTGCACGCCAGCTTGCCGTCCACCTCGGCGCACGCCTCCACTCCTTCTGGTGAAGCCACGGCGAGCATGGGGCTCGCCGTGCCGCCGGAACCGTCCCCGTACGCCGCCGACAGCACGTCACGCCCTGAGCGGACGGAGATGACGCGGGCGTCCGAGGCCTGGGCCTGGACCTCGGCCCAGGCCGCGCCGCAGGACGGGGAGTACTCCAGCCGCACCGCGTAGGAGGCGGCCCGGACCGAGCTCTTCGCCTGTGCGTCCCGGTCGCATGCGGCGACGTCGGGCAGCTGCCCCTGACAGGAGGTGCCCCGGCACCTCGGCGAGGCCGCCACCTGTCGCCCGCCCGGCGCACCGGAGCGGTGGGCCGTGACGAGGGTCATGGACACGGTGGCGACGGTGACGATCAGGGCGAGTGCGGTGAGCGGCGGTCGGCGGAGCCTGAGGAGCCATCGTCCCGGTTCCTCGTGACGGGCCGGGGCATCCACGGCGGGCGGACGGTCGGCCGTCTCCCACAGGGCCAGCAACGGGCCGGGATCCGCGCCGGCGAGCAGGGCGAGCGCCTCGACCGCCGAACGGGGAGGCCGCTGAGCGCCGTTGAGATACCGGTGCCAGGCGGATTTGCTGTAGGGGGTGCGCGCGGCGAGGGCCGCGAGGCTGAGACCGGTTCGTTCCTTCAGATCGCGCAGTTCCGTCACGAACGGCCCGTCCGTCTGCGGGGGCGGGGTGGCCGCCGACCGCGAGACCCACGCCGCCCGTGCTGCGCCGGCTTTCACGGTCTGGGTCCTTGGGGATGTCGCATGACCTGTCCCTCAACGCCGATTCTATTTTGGGCGGTTCGCCCCTGTTGTCGGGATGTGTTCCCGACAATGTAGGGCAGCCACACATTGGCTCCGGAAAGAGATCGAGAAACCATCGGGTCGGTGACACACAGACAGCCTGCCCGGACACCCTCGGGTGTCCGGGCAGACCGCATCTTCGGGAGAGATCGGGGCGGGGCGCGTCAGCACCAGGGCACGGCGCTCCGCACACGGACGTAGTGGGCGGACACATACCCCCTTCCACCCGCGAGCCTGTACCAGCGCCCGTTCCCGTAGATGTACGAGCCGTGCTTCTTGCAGACCAGCAACAGCCGGCCCTGGGCGTGACGGTGGCCGACCACCCGGTACCCGAGACCGGGACCGGAGCGGATGTTCAGCCGGATGTGCCGCGTGGTCACGTGCCCCACGACCCGCACGGCACGGCGGTGGTAGGCGGTGCCGGTGATGTGGTGGATGCGGCTCGCGTGACGAACGTGACGGAGATGTCGTGCGTGCCTGAGGTGGTGGTGGCACCGCTTGGAGTGGTGTGCCCGGTGACGGACGGGTGCGTGCCGGGCGGGGGCGACGGGGAGCAGCGTGTGCGGACGGTGCGGGACCGTCGCGACGACCGGCGCCGGAATGGCCTGGTCGCCCTCGACGGCCACGGCCGCCGTGGGCACGAGCGCGAAGAGCGCGACCGCGGCCACCAGGCCGCCCTGCAGTGTCCGACGAATCATGGAAACCTCCGTGCTGACAGTGCGATCACGAAGCGTGATCTCACGACGCCCAGCGTTTCCGTGGCGGCGGCCGGGAATTCCGTTTCGCTGTTCCGGACAGCGCGAGGGACGTCCCACGGGACGGGACGGGTAGCACGGGCGGGCGTCCCCACCCGCCCGGGACGCCCGCCCTGCCGTGCTCGCGCCGCTCCTACGCGCTGCTGCCGGCGAGCCTCCACTCCCGGTGCAGTGCGCCGAGCGGAACGGTGTGCCGGACAACAGGCGTACCGAAGACGGCCAACTGCACCTGCAGCGCCCCGCTCAGATCGACACCGCCGTACAGGGCCCATGACCCGAGTACGCCGGCCGTGGGCTGGGTGCCCGAGCCGGCGGCGGCCGTCGCGGTCGCCGAGGCCTCGCCCCGCAGATACGGTGCGAGGTCGGCGGTGACACCCACCGTGCCGTACAGACCCACTGCGGCCTCCGCGCCGAGGACCGCCTTGACGCCGCCCGCGGTCGTGACGGAGGCGCGGACCGGGGTGCTCGTCATCGTCGACTCGTTCACGGGCGTCCAGCCCTTGGCCACGCCGAAGGTGCCGCCGGCCTTGAAGTCGCCCTTGAGGTCCTGTTCGACCGAGACGGTCACTCTGCCGTCGCCGCTGATCTCGAAGTAGCAGGTCAAATCGAGGTTGACGACAACGGGGATGGGGCCGACCTGGAGGACGGGATCGGCGTGGAGCTTGGCGAACGGCACCCGCACCGGCTCGGCGGACGCCGAGGCCCGGCCCTTCAGGGACCACTGCGAGGTCCAGTCGCCCGAGACCCCGAGGTACGCCGAGGCGGGCCCGGCCTCCCCGGCGGCGGCGCCCGAACCGCTCCCCCCGTAGGAGAAGTCGACCTCGGGCGCGACCTGGACATATCCGGCCACGGTCGCGTCCGCCGACACCGGTGCGCCCGCGGCCACGGGCACATCGGCCTGAACGTCCACGCGCAGGCTGCCCAGCGGGACCTTCGTGCCCTCGGGTCCGGAGTGGAGGTCGCCCGTCTTGGCCCAGGAGACCTTCACATCGGGCAGCACCCGTTCGATGTCGAAGGAGGCCGGGTCCACCGGCACCGCACCCTTGGCATCGTCGTCACCGAGCAGGGCGTCGAGGGTGGTCGGCGCCGTCTGCACCTCGGTGCCGTCGCCCTTCTCGCCCAGCACCTCGGTGACCTTGGCGAGCAGACCGTCCGGGGCGCCGGGCGCGGGCGCGCTGGCGATCACGTCGCCGACCGCGATGCGCCCCGACTCGGAGGGGCCACTCGGGGAACTCGAAGGAGTCGTTGTGGCGGGGGTACCTGACGGATGAACAGTTCCTTTACTCGTATGGGAGATGACGGCCCGCCGGGTGTGACGGTCGTACGAACTTACTTTGAGCGTGCTCTGCCGGGCCTGTCCGCCGCTCTTGCCCGGCCGGGCGAGTGCGGTCGGCGTCGCGGCGGGTGCGGCGGCGACGGCGAGCGGGCGATCGGTGCCGCTGGTCGCCTGCACGGCGGCCTCGGCCTGTCCGGCGCGCGCGGCGTCGGAGGCGGAGGACGGACCGGGGCCGGACGAGCAGCCCGAGGCGAGCAGGAGTGCGGAGGCTGTGAGTGCGGGCACGACGGCCCGCAGGCGCCACTTGCGGATACGCAAGACCTGTCCTGAGGTGGTGGGGGGTAGCGGAAAAGACCCGCCGGTTCAGAAATACCGGCGAGTAACAAGATGTGAGCATGCCATGAAGGTGTGAAGCCGCATGCACATTCCGATCACCGCAGGGTGTGATGTGGGCCACGACGTGGAGGATGAAATGACTTATGACGGAGGGGAGTTGGGGATGCCTGCCCGTTGACCCGGTGAGGGTCCCGCTCTCGAAGGAACCGTCACCGGGTCAGCGGTGCAGCGGAGTGCTGGGGGCATCCGTCAGGCACCGGTCTCCCGCGCGCAGGACCGAACCGTCGCCGGGGCAATAGGCCACCGTCCGATCGGAGGCCGGCCCCGCCCGTGAGCGGGGCCGACCCCTCAGCGGGACCCGGTTACCTGGCCGACGTCCCGTCAGACACCGACCCCGGGACCGGGGCATGGCCGGCGGGCCGGGTGGTGAAGGCGCCGCGGCCCTGAGTGCGGCTGCGCAACCGGGTCGCGTAGCCGAACAGTTCGGCCAGCGGCACGGTGGCGGTGATCACCGTCGTGCCCGTCTGCGCCTTCGTGCCCGACGCCCGCCCCCGGCGTGCCGCCAGGTCACCAAGCACCGAGCCGACCGCGTCGTCGGGCACAGTGACCGTGACTTCCGCCACCGGTTCCAGCAGGACCAAGGCGCAGACTCTGAGCGCCTGACGCAGCCCGAGCCGGCCAGCCGTGCGGAACGCCGTCTCCGAGGAGTCCTTCGGATGGGTCGCGCCGTCGGTCAGGACGACACGCAGCCCGGTCACCGGATGGCCGCCGAGTGGCCCCTCCGCCAGGGCGTCCCGGCATCCGGCCTCCACCGCCCGGACGTACTCCTGCGGCACCCGGCCGCCGACGACGACCGAGCGGAACTCGAATCCGCTCGCGGCAACACCGTCTCCCTCCGCCTCCAGCGGTTCCACATCGAGGACCACATGCGCGAACTGCCCCGCGCCGCCGTCCTGTTTGACGTGGCGGTACAGCTGACTTGCCACCCCGCGGACGACCGTCTCCCGGTATGTCACCTTCGGACGGCCGACGTTGACGTCGAGACCGTGGGCGCGGCGGACCTTCTCGACCGCCACCTCCAGGTGCAGTTCGCCCATGCCGGACAGCACCGTCTGACCGGTCTCGGCGTCGGTCCGCAGGACCAGCGAGGGGTCCTCCTCGACCAGCCGTGCAAGCGCCGGGACCAGGTGGTCGCTGTCGGTGCTCCTGCGGGCCTCGACCGCGACGGAGACCACCGGATCGGCGACCACCGGCGGTTCCAGGACCAGCGGTGACCCCGGTGCGCACAGCGTCGCACCGGCGCGGGCCCGCTTCGGCCCGATCACCGCGACGATGTCCCCAGCCACGGCCGTCTCCAGCTCCGTGTGGCGATCGGCCCGCACCCGCAGGATCCGGGCGATCCGCTCGGTGCGCCCGGTGCTCGTGTCCAGCACGGTGTCTCCCTTCCTCAACGTGCCCGAATAGACGCGCAGACAGGTGAGCCGGCCTGTGGCGCCCGCGTTCACCTTGAACGCCAGCGCCGCGAACGGCGCTGCCGGGTCGGCCGGGCGTTCCTGTTCGGCGCCGCCCACGGTGCCGCGCACCGCGGGCACGTCCAGCGGCGAGGGCAGGTAGTCCGCGACCGCGTCGAGCAGCGGTTCGATTCCCCGGTTGCGGTAGGCGGAACCGCACAGCACGACCACGCCCTCACCGGTCCGGGTCAGCTCACGCAGCGCACGACGCAGGGTCCGCTCGTCCAGCGTGGAGCGCGCGCAGAACTCCTCCAGTGCCGAGGGATCGAGTTCGGCCACGGCCTCCTCCAGCAGCCTGCGGCGTCGTAGCGCCTCGTCGTGCAAGGCGTCCGGCACCGGGCCCACCTCGGCCGTGTCGCTGCCGTCCGTCCAGATCAGCGATCGCATACGCAGCAGATCCACCACGCCGGTGAAGCCGTCCTCCGCGCCGATCGGCAACTGGACGACCAGCGGGGCCGGATGCAGCCGCCGCCTGATGGAGTCGACCGCGGTGTCGAGGTCGGCGCCGGCGCGATCCAGCTTGTTCACGAAGGCGATCCGCGGCACCGCGTACCGGTCGGCCTGCCGCCATACGGACTCGCTCTGCGGCTCGACACCCGCGACCGCGTCGAACACGGCGATCGCGCCGTCCAGCACACGCAGCGAGCGCTCCACCTCGTCGGCGAAGTCCACGTGGCCCGGGGTGTCGATCAGGTTGATCCGGTGGCCGTCCCAGCTGCAACTGACGGCGGCGGCGAAGATGGTGATGCCACGGTCGCGCTCCTGGGGGTCGAAGTCGGTGACGGTCGTGCCCTCGTGGACCTCGCCGCGCTTGTGCGTGGTCCCGGTCAGGTACAGGATCCGCTCGGTGACGGTGGTCTTACCGGCGTCGACGTGGGCGAGGATGCCCAGGTTGCGAACGGCGGTGAGGGGACTGATGGATTGACGGTGCAGGTCGGTGCGCACGGCCCAGGGCCTTTCGGGATGATCCGACGGGGCGGCGCGATTGCAGGACGCACGTGGTGCCCTCCTGCCTGGAGGTCGTGGCGTCCTGCTCGGAGCAGCACGCCCGCACAACGCGTCCGTGACCGGGACGGGTTCCGACATCCGCTCGGGCCCGCCATGGCACGCATGGGCGGGGGCGGACAGAGGTCAGAGGTTCGTCCCGTGCATCCGGTTCCGGCCGCGCAGCCGGCACCGGACGAACGAGGACACGAGGATCACCTCGTAGCGTGACGAGGGGACGACGACAGCGGTGCGCTCACGCACGGCCGGGCTCCCCTCGCTCGTCATGACACGCGCCGCGAGGACGGGGCGGCGCGCGATACGTGGTGAGTGTAGGAAGCGGGACGGCCGCTCGGCACCGGATTATTCGCGGCGGGGACCCTCAGCGGTCCGTGGGCTGCGCGGGCAGGTCGAAGACGTGCCTCGGCGTGACGATGGCGGTGATGGCCTCGCCGAAGAGGGTGCTGGGCTCCTCGCCGTCGTGGTCGATGTCGGTGTTGAGCAGGACGACCAGGGTCGCCTGGGACGAGGGGAGATACACGGTCAGGGACCCGTATCCCGGCATGGAACCGTTGTGCCCGATCCAGCCATGGACGTTGAAGATGCCGAGGCCGTACCCGGAGCCCGGCTCCGGAGGCGATGGCGTGGTCAGCCGCTGCTTCTGCACAGCGGGGCTGACGAGGGTGCCGCCGTCCGGAAGTGTGCCGGTGGCCACCGTGCGCGCCCATGTGCGCAGATCCCGCAGATCGGAGATCATCGCGCCGGCCGCCCAGGCCCACGACGGATTCCAGTCGGCCGCGTCCTCGACCTTCCCGCTCGCGGTCTGGTCGGTATACCCCTGTGCGTGCGGAACGGGAAACGCGGCGTCGGCCGGGAAAACCGAGTGGTCCAGCCCGGCCGGTGCGAGCACGTTCTTCCGGATGAAGTCCCTGAGCGGCAGGCCACCGGCCTTCTCGACGACCAGGCCCAGCAGGACGAGATTGGTGTTGCTGTAGTCGAACTTCTCCCCGGGCGGGAACAGGGCGGGGTGCCCGAAGGCGTAGCCGAGCAGCTCCCGCGGTGTGAAGGACCGCTTCGGATCGGAGGTCAGCGCCTTGTTGAAGGTCTCGTCCCTGGTGTAGTTGAACAGGCCACTGCGCATCCCGGCCAGCTGACGCAGAGTGATCCTGCTTCCATTCGGCACACCGTCGACGTACTTCGCGATGGGGTCGTCAAGACGCACCCTGCCCCGGTCGGCCAACTGGAGTAACGCCGTCACGGTGAAGGTCTTGGTCTCACTGCCGATCCGCATGTACAGATCCGCGGCCATCGACCGCCCGTCACGCTGGTCGGCGACTCCGAACGACCGCACATAACTGCCCCGGTCGGGCGTCCACAGCCCCACGGTCACACCGGGCACGTCGGCCTCGCGCATGACCCCCTGAACGGCGTCGTCTAGCCGTTCCTTCACGGCGGAGGTGAGTTGCAACACCCCGGGATCGGGCCCCTGATCCGGCAACGTGTGCGGTACGGCGACGGGCACGTCGGTGGCATCCGGCTCGGGCACGCCGAACGCGGCCCCCGCCACGACCGGCAGCGCGAGCGCCCCCACCATGGCGGCGGTCTTGGCCCCACTGCGCAACCGTCTGCGCACATGCGTCATGGACTGACTCCAGGTGAGCCGCGGAAGACGGCCGGGTCGTGGGACTCGAGCCGCGAGGTGGAACCGAGCTTATGAGCGACCGCACTCCCCCGCCCGTCGGTGCCGGGCGCACGCCGAAACCCCGAGGCGGGATGCAAGGCCCTGATCGGCGCGGGGCGGCGGCGCGCGCGACGTGACGCGGCGGGGCGATGCAGATCTCCGGCCGGTGTACCCGCAACCCCCAAACGGGTCATGAGCCGGCCGACGGCGAGTCCCGCCGAACGGGTGACATTGGCAGTCCCCCATTGCTCGGATTCACCGTCTCGCCACGGGTTGCGGTCCGATCAGGCCAGGCGTCAGGCAGAACCATGCCGCCGATGATCTGGTCGCGGGCGGCGGGGGCGTGTCCCACGACGCGCCTCGATGTCCAGGTCCATACTGAGCCCGTGCGCCGAGCATGTGCCCATGACGCGGCCGTCCGGATGGCAGCCGACGGTGATGTACGAACCCTTGGTGCAGCGATCACGGTCGCGCTGTGCGGGCACTGGGACCACGAGCCTCCGTGCCCGCTGGCGCCGCACCACACCTCGGCCGAGCGCTCTGGCGACGAGGTGACGCTGCGCGTGCTGTTCGCTGCCGAACCCGAATCCGAGGCCGACGTCCGCAGCCGGATCGAAACCGCTCTCTCCCGGGCCGTGTTCGAGGGTCCGGACGGTGTCACCACGCGATGGGAGTTCTGCGGAGCACAGCCCAGCGCCGTCCGGCGGGACGAGTTGGAGCACGCTGAACGGCTCATGCGGACGGCGTGACGGCTCTCGTCGACCTCGGTCAGATCCGCTGGCTGATCATCGCAGCCGCAGTACTCCGACGAACAGAGGCACCCTGCAGGCGACAACGCGAACGTCGCGATACATGTTGGCCCGTTCACCGCGCGGCGCGGGTGGGGAGCCTTCGCCCTTTCCCATCACCACACCATCGCCGTCCGAACCTGGCCCATGTTCGGGTGGATACCGTATTTTGTATGCTGCACACACGGATCGATTTCGCCCCGCTCGAAGGAGACGCGGAATGGAACTTCTGGACGCTGCGGTGGTGCTGGACATGGCGGCCCAGGCACCCGACGGCATCGTGATCGTCGACCGTCAAGGGCTGATCCGCTACTGGAATCAGGGGGCGGAGCGGATCTTCGGATACTCGGCGGCCGAGGTTGCCGGGCAGAGCCTGGACGCGATCATCCCCGAGAAGCACCAGCGGCGTCATTGGGACGGCTTCGATGCGTCCATGGCGAGTGGGTCCAGCAAGTACGGGCAGGACGACCTCCTGGCGGTTCCCGCAGTGACCGCGGACGGCAGGACCATTTCCATCGAGTTCAGCGTGGTCATGCTGACCGACGCCGACGGCAACGCCAGTCACGTCGGAGCGGTCATCCGGGACGTCACCGCGCGACGCGCCCGGGAGAAGGAGATCCGCCGGCAGCTTCAGTCCGCCTCGGCCGGTACGGCTGTCTGACGCCGCCGGCGACACACACCCGGTGCGGGCCGCAGTCGACCGACCTCGCGTCTGCGGCCCGCCGGGTGGGCGTTCGGCTTACGTCGCCTCATACGCAGGGGTGCCCTGCGCGCGATACTCGCGCGCAGGGCACCCCTGGTCGTTCGGGTCAGGCGACGACCTCGTTCTCGTGCAGCTTGCGGATCGAGTCCGCGTCGTAGCCGAGGTCCGCGAGCACCTCGTCCGTGTGCTCGCCCAGCAGCGGCGCGCCGGCGACGTCGGGCTTGAAGGCGGAGAACTTGATCGGGCTGCCCACCGTCAGGTAGGTGCCGCGCTCCTTCTGGTCGACCTCGACGATCGTGCCGCTCTTGCGCATGTCGGGGTCCTCGGCGAGCTCCTTCATGCTGAGCACGGGGGCGCAGGGCACCTCCCACTCGCGCAGGATGTCGACCGCCTCGTACTTGGTCTTGTCGGCGAGCCACTTCTCGATCTCGCCGAAGATCTCCATGATGTGCGGCTGGCGGGCCCGGGCGGAGGTGTACTCCGGGTCCTCCTTCCACTCGGGGTGGCCGATGGCCTCGCAGGTGCGGGCCCAGTTCTGCTCCTGGACCGTGAAGTAGATGTAGGCGTTGGGGTCGGTCTCCCAGCCCTTGCACTTCAGGATCCAGCCCGGCTGGCCGCCGCCGCCTGCGTTGCCGCCGCGGGGCACCGCGTCGCCGAACTCGCCGTGCGGGTACTGCGGGTACTCCTCCAGGTAGCCGACCCGCGCCAGACGCTGCTGGTCACGCAGCTTGACTCGCGTCAGGTTGAGCACGGCGTCCTGCATCGACACCGACACCTTCTGCCCAAGGCCCGTCTGGTTGCGCTGGATGATCGCGGTCAGCAGGCCGACCAGCAGGTGCATACCGGTGTTGCTGTCACCGAGGGCCGAGCCGCTGATGGTGGGCGGGCCGTCCCAGAAACCGGTGGTGGACGCGGCGCCGCCGGCGGCCTGCGCGACGTTCTCGTAGACCTTGAGGTCGTTCCACTTGGAGTCGTCGTTGAAGCCCTTGACGGAACCGAAGATCAGGCGCGGGTTCAGCTCGTGGATGTAGTCCCACCCGAGGCCCATACGGTCCATGGCGCCCGGCGCGAAGTTCTCGACCAGGATGTCCGACTCGCGGATCAGCCTCTCCATGACCTCCTTGCCCTCGGCGGTCTTGGTGTTGATGGCCAGCGAGCGCTTGTTGCTGTTCAGCATGGTGAAGTAGAGGGCGTCGATGTCAGGGATGTCACGCAACTGACGGCGGGTCACGTCCCCGCCGCTGATGCGCTCGACCTTGATGACATCGGCGCCGAACCAGGCGAGCATCTGGGTGCACGCGGGACCGGCCTGGACCCCGGTGAAGTCGATCACCTTGATTCCGGCGAGCGGCTTTTCACTCATGTGGCTTCCTTTTCCTGAATGCTCTGGTGCGAGGGTGGGTGTGCGGGAAGGGAGTTCGGGGTTCGGAGGCGTTCGGACGGCAGGCCTCAGGACGGCGAGTCCGGGGGCGGTAGGCCCTCCGATTGCGGGTGCTCGGGCTACAAGCCCCGCGGACGCCGAGTTCGCGGTTCGCGGGCCCCGGGATCGCCGGCACTCGCGTCGGCGGGATCGCCCCGGCGACGCACGCGTCGATGGCGCGCGCGTCGCAGGCGCTACTTCTTCGCCGGCGCGATGTTGCCGACCGTGATGCCCTTGGGGTTGAGGTGCGAGATGTGGCCGCTCTCGGTGCCGGCCGACGGGTCGAT
This sequence comes from Streptomyces sp. CA-106110, assembly GCF_050936285.1. Lineage (NCBI taxonomy): Bacteria > Bacillati > Actinomycetota > Actinomycetes > Kitasatosporales > Streptomycetaceae > Streptomyces > Streptomyces sp. CA-106110. The sequence continues at coordinate 2,249,294 of NZ_JBNJNB010000001.1, forward strand.
CACACAGTCGATGAGCGCCGGGCCGCCCGACTCCAGCGCCTCGGTGAGGGCGGCGGTGACCTCGGCGGGCGTGGTCGCGCGGTAGCCCTTGCCGCCGAACGCCTCGATCATCTGGTCGTGGCGGGCCGAGAGCATGAGGGTCGTCGGGGACGGTGCGTCACCGAGGGGGTTGACGTCGTCGCCCCGGTAGACACCGCCGTTGTTCATGATGACCGTGACGACAGGCAGGTTGTAGCGGCAGATCGTCTCGATCTCCATCCCGCTGAAGCCGAACGCGCTGTCGCCCTCCACGGCCACGACGGGCGCTCCGCCCTCCACGGCGGCGGCGATGGCGTAGCCCATGCCGATACCCATGACGCCCCACGTGCCGCTGTCGAGGCGGTGGCGCGGCACCTGCATGTCGATCACGTTGCGCGCGATGTCCAGTGCGTTGGCGCCCTCATTGACGATGTACGTCTCGGGGCGCTCGTGCACGACATCGCGTACCGCCTTCAGGGCACCCATGAACTGCATGGGATGCGGATCGGCCTTGAGGCGCTCCGCCATCTTGGCGACGTTCTGCGCCGAGCGTGCGGCCAGTTCCTCCCGCCAGGCCGTGGGGGCCGCGATCTGGCCCGGCTTGGTCCGCTCCGCCAGTACGTCGAGCACGGACTCGATGTCACCGACGAGCGGGGCGGCGATGGGCTGGTTGCTGTCCATCTCCTTGGGCTCGATGTCCACCTGGATGAACTTCGCGTCGGGGTTCCACTGCGGCGCCTCGCCGTGGTTGAGCAGCCAGTTGAGGCGCGCGCCGACGAGCATCACCACGTCGGCCTTCTTCAGCGCGAGCGAGCGGGCGGTGGCCGCCGACTGCGGGTGGTCGTCGGGCAGCAGCCCCTTCGCCATCGACATCGGTACGTACGACACGCCGGTGGACTCGATGAACGTGCGGATCTTGGCGTCCGCCTGTGCGTACGCGGCGCCCTTGCCGAGCACCACGAGCGGCCGCTGCGCGCCGGCCAGGAGCTCGATCGCCCGGTCCACGGCCTCGGCGGACGGGAGTTGGCGCGGCGCGGGGTCGACGAGGCGGCTCAGCGTCTTCGCTCCCTCCTCCGCGTCCATGATGGCGCCGAGCACCGCGGCCGGGATGTCGAGGTAGACACCGCCGGGACGCCCCGAGATCGCGGTGCGCAGGGCGCGGGCGATACCGCGGCCGATGTCCTCCACCCGGCTCACCCGGTACGCGGCCTTGCAGAACGGCTGCGCGGCGGCCAGCTGGTCCATCTCCTCGTAGTCGCCCTGCTTGAGGTCGACCAGGTGGCGCTCGCTGGAGCCCGAGATCTGCACCATGGGGAAGCAGTTGGTGGTGGCGTTCGCCAGCGCGACCAGCCCGTTGAGGAAACCCGGTGCCGACACGGTCAGGCATACGCCGGGCTTCTTCGTGAGGTACCCGGCCGCCGCCGCCGCGTGTCCCGCGTTGCTCTCGTGACGGAAGCCGACGTAGCGGATGCCCTGGGCCTGTGCGAGGCGGGCCAGGTCGGTGATCGGGATGCCGACCACCCCGTAGACGGTGTCGACGTCGTTCATCTTCAGCGCGTCGACGACCAGGTGATACCCATCGGTGAGCTCGGCCGGCACGTCGGCGTTCGCCGCGGTCTCCAGTGGTGAGGGGGCGGTCATGGTCCGAGGTCCTCCTTGGGACAAGTCGTGCTGCTGCGGCTTCTGTTCTCACCTTCCGCAGCGCGCATCGCCGCGTCCAAGACCCATCGACGACCAGCCGATAAACAGCATCTATCGAGCCCTGGTCGGGGCGGGCCGCACGGCCCTTCAACACCCTTGATAAACAGCTGCTATCGGGCGTTCGCAAGCGCGTATTGGACGGGTGCTCTGCGCCACCGCAGGCTCGCAGAGGACTGCTTCATCGGAAGGCGCACGAGGAGGTGGGGTCATGGCCGTTCCGGCCGCGGCATCGGTGCGCAACGCGGACCGGTACCGGCCCCCGGCGATCGCGGGCCTGAGCGATGTCCTCGACCGGCACGTACGCGACCGTCCGCACGCCGGGGCCCTCGTCGTCACCGGAGACCGGGTCCCGCTGTCCTACCGCGCCCTGTCCACCCTGGTCGACGACGTGGCGGCCCGGCTCGGCCGCACAGGGCTCGACCGCGGCGACGCGGTGGGACTGATCTGCGCCAACACCGCCGAGTTCGTGGTCGCATTGCTGGGTGCGGCGCGTGCCGGGCTGGTGGTCGCGCCCATGGATCCCGCCCTGCCCGCATCACAATTGTCCGCGCGGCTGGAGGCGCTGGGCGCGCAGGCGGTCCTCGCCGGTCCCCCGGCGGCCGACGCCGGGCCGGCCGAACCGGTCCAGGTCCCGGTCTGGCCCCTGCGGGTCGAGGTGTCGCGTGCCGGTACGGCAGCGGCCCTCCTGGACACCGGCGCCCGCACCGTACGGCGCGTCCATGGCGCGGCACACGAACTCCGCGCCCATGACGCCCTCGTGCTGTTCACCGCCGGCACCACCGACCGGGCCAAGATGGTCCCGCTCACACACACCAACGTGGCCGCCTCCGTGCGGGGCATCTGCGCCACCTACGAGCTGGGCCCCGGCGACGCGACGGTCGCGGTCATGCCGTTCTTCCACGGTCACGGGCTGTTCGCGGCGCTCCTGGCGACACTCGCCAGCGGAGGGTGCGTACTGCTCCCGGAGCGGGGCCGGTTCTCGGCCCGGACGTTCTGGACCGACCTCCGGGACGCGACCGCCACATGGTTCACCGCGGTCCCTGCCGTCCACGAGATCCTGCTGGACAGCTCCGCGATCGAGTTCCCCGGGCCGCGGGTCCCGCCGCTAAGGTTCGTACGCAGTTCCAGCGCCCCGCTCAACACGGCCACGCAGCGGGCCCTTGAGCGTACGCTCGGCGCTCCCCTGCTGTCCGCGTACGGGATGACCGAGGCCACGCACCAGGCAACGAGTGAGCCGCTGCACCAGCGGGGTCCCCTGAAGCAGGGGTCGGTCGGTGGGCCGACCGGAGTGGAGCTTCGTGTCGTGGACACGAGGGGGCGTACCTGTCCCGTCGGTGTGGAGGGCGAGGTGTGGGTGCAGGGACTCACCGTCACGCGTGGCTACCTCGCCGACCCGGCCGAGACCGCGCGCAGGTTCACCGACGGCTGGTTCTGCACCGGCGACCTCGGCATGCTGGACGAGGACGGCCACCTGTACCTCCGCGGGCGCATCAAGAACCTCATCGACCGCGGGGGCGAGAAGGTCTCTCCCGAGCACGTCGAGGACATCCTCGCCGGATGCCCCGGAGTCGCCGAGGCGGCCGTGTTCGCCGTGCCGGACGCGGCCTACGCCCAGCTTGTGGGCGCCGCAGTCGTCGTACACGAGGGCGAGGGCGTCGGGGCCGAGGAGATCCTGCAGTACTGCCGGGACCGGCTGGCCGCCTTCGAGGTGCCCGACCGGATCGAGGTCGTCGCCGCGCTGCCGCACACGGCCCAGGGAGCGCTCGACCGGCGGGCGGTGGAGGCCCGGTACGCGCAATGACGGCCGGGTTTGTGTCTCACAGGGGCTTCCGTCACGCGCGCTTCCGTCTCCACACCGGCCTTCCGTCACACGGGGCTTGCCTCACACGCGCGGCTCTCGCCACACGGGGCTTGCGCCACATGCAGCGCTTCCGCTCACCCCGCCGGCTGCTCAGGTGACGGCTGCTCCCCGCTCGCCGCGCCCGTCGCCAGGTGTCCCGAGCGGCCGTGTCACCGCACCACCCGGTGCTCGGTGGGCAGCGGCTGGTCGAAGAAGTCGTCGAGCGACAGGCTCGTCGCCGCGTTGACGAAGGCACGGGCGGCGACCGAACCGGGGGTCGCCGCGTGGATCGCCACCGAGACCTGGGCCCTGGCGTCGGGGTCGACCAGGCGCACCGCCCTGGTCCTGCCGATGACCGGCATCGCCCGCAGCCATGAGTGCGGCACGATGCTCGCCCACTCGCCGCCACCCACGTGTGCGTAGAGGGAGGCGATCGAGTCCGTCTCCACCTGGGGGGTGACCACGACCCCCTTGTCCGCGAACACGCTGTCGATGAGCTCGCGGATCCGGTGGTCGGGCGTCAGCAGCGCGAGCGGGAGCTGGGCCGCCTCCGTCCATGTCATGGTGCTGGTCTGGGAGATCACATGGTCGCCCGAGACCAGGAGCATGTACCTCTCCTCGTACAAAGGCATCACCTGGAGGTTCTCCCGGTCGCCGGGGGCGAAGTGGGCTATCGCCGCGTCCAGTTCGAACTCGCGCAGCTGGCGCAGGAGCTCCTTTGTCGACAGCCGGGAGCGAACCTGCACCTTGGCCAGCGGATGGGCCGCGCAGAAGGCGGCCACGGGCAGCGCCAGCGTCGTCGACGCCGTGGGCTCCGTACCCAGCCGCAACGTGCCCGTGATGCCCGACTGGACCGCCGCCACCTCGGCCTTGAAGGCGTCCTGCTCGGCGAGGATCCGTTTGGCCCACACGACGAGCCGTTCCCCTTCCGGGGTCAGGCCCTGGTAGTTGTGGCCCCGGTTGATCAGCGTGACGTTCAGCTCCCGCTCGAGCTTGGCGATGGCCGCCGAGAGCGCGGGCTGCGAGACGTAGCAGGCCTCGGCCGCGCGGGCGAAGTGCCTCTCCCTGGCCACCGCCACGAAGTACTCCAGCTGGCGGAACAGCATGAACGACTCCTCTCTGCCCGGGGCCGCGCCCGGCCTCCGGCGGAGTCACAGGGCCGCCCGCACCGGCCGGCACCTGGGACGGGAAGATCATCCCTGAGCCGGCCGAAGGCGGACAAGATGCCGTGTGATCAGCCCGGCACACGAGCGCGACACGCCGGGGTCTTCTGGTACACCCCTGCCCCAGAGCCGTTGCGGCGGATGCGGCTGTGCCGCACCGGTACTGCCGCAACGGTCCGCGCTAAGAGCCATCACGTAATGCTGTGATGTCCGCCCGATGTCTGTGCGGGGCTGGCATGGCTGGGTGGCGTGCCGGCTCCGTGCAGCCGGCTGTTCCGACGTGGGCCTTGTGCCGCTCGTTGGCGGGTCGGGTCTCATTCGGGGTAAGTCCGGTACCGGGTGGTGGTGTTTTGTCGAGCAGAGGCCCGCGGCCGGAAGCATCCGGCTTGTGGGCTGCCGCGTGGGTGCGGCCCCGGCTGGGGCGGGCACGGCGCTGCGGTTGACTCGACAGGGCTTCTTGCAGCCCTTCATGGAACACGATCTGTGTGTGGCGCGCCTGGACTGTGTCCAGGCGCGCGGTGCTTGGGTGGTCGGGGTCGGTGAGGTGGACGTGGGCGCAGAGGGCGGCGGAGACCTTGTCTCGGTCGCCGGTCAGCCCGCAGGCGGGGCAGTGGTGGATGCGGTCGGCGAGGGTTTTAACGACCTTTTCGCCGCAGAAGCAGGTCTGGGAGAGTGTGGTGGTGAAGGTGGAGGCCCGGAGCATCCGCCCGCCGGTCTTCTCGCATTCCCGGCCAAGAGCGGTGATGAGCCGTCCGGGTGTGGTGGCCTGCAGTGCTTTGCCCCACCTGCGGTACCAGGTGCGGATATCGCAGTCCTCGACGATCAGGTTCGCGCCGTGCTCGGCGGTGATCTCTTCGGCGATGCGGCGGGCGCGGTGGTCTTTTGCCGCAGCCTGGGTGGCGGCGGCTTCGGCAAGGCGAGCCCGGTCGAGCCGGAAGCCGGCTGACAGGCTGTCGCGCCGGTAGGGCTGCTTGGGCACCCCAGCCTTGTTCGCTGCCCTTGCCCCGCCGGGCGTTTCGACGGCCCGGGCGGGCAGGCCCGCGGCCTGGCGCCTTTCGGCCCGGGCCTGTTGGCGTTTCGACGGCCGGTACTGGCCGGGGTTGGACGCTCGGCGGGAGCGGTCCAGGGCGCGCCTGCGGCCGCGGTCCTTGCGGCGGGCTTTCGCCAGCGCGGCAAGCTCCGCGTCGCTGGGCTCGATGCGGGTTGTTTCGACGTCGCCGTCGGCGGGGTCGAAGGTGTGGGGGAAGGAGACGATGGAGAGGTTGGAGACGTTGCCGTCGATGCCACCGACCCGCTCGAGTGCGGCCGCCGCCGCACGCCGGGCCTTCGTGGCGGGGGACGCGTAGCCGCCGCTCAGGACCATCAGGTGGGCTTCGTAGGCCCACCCGCCCGGCGCTGAGGTGTCGCGGCGGCGCACGAGGTCGATCTTGTGCCAGGTACCGGGATTGGTCAGGAAGTGCACCAGGCGCGGCCAGCGACCCGAACCCGAGGGCAGCCGGACGGACAGGACCAGGTCACCACGACGTGAACCGGCGCCGCCGGTGAACACGACGACCAAAGGCCCGGTGTGGTCCCACCACGTCGCGGCCCGCGTCTTCGTCGTACCCTTCGCCGTCACCTCGCCCGTCTGAATACGTCCCGTAGGGCGCATAGGAGCAGGCAGATGCCGAGGCTGCTCCAGCACCCCGGTCCCTGCAGAAAGCGCGGCAGCCTGCTCCGGGGTGGTGACCGTATGGTCGAGGTTGCGGTTCCGGTAGGTGTCCAGGTGCCCGGCCAGGGTGCCGTGCAGCCGGAAGGTCTCCCACTTCCGCGAGATGGTGTGGGATCGGGCGCGGCCTGGGATGCGGGTGTAGTCCCACCACCGGCCCGCGCGGGGCCGGCCGTGCCTGCGGCCGGAAGAGTCCAAGAACAGATGCCGGCTCACGGAAGTCTCGAAGACCTCGTCGGCCTGGTGCATCACCAGTGCTTTGGTGACGTGATGGGCGAGGTGCCTGGAGTTTTCCATGTGCCGGTAGGCGCGGCGTTCCATCCCTTCCCGGGACAGACCCAGCTGAAGCCGCCAGACTTTCGCGTCCCTCTCGCGGCGGACATCGCCGGCCCAGTACGCGTCGACGGCATCCCGCCCATCACGCTGCAGTGCGCGTTTGACGGACCACATCGCCCAGAACAGACCCTCGGTCCGGTGCCGGGCGCCGGGATCGTGGACATCCAGCGGCAGACGGATCACCGCAAGCTCGATGTCCGCGCCTCGCGTCCAGCGCTTCCCCTTGTTCCTTCCCCGGTATCGACGAGCAGGAGCAGCATCGAAGGAGGCCGCGGTCTCACACAGTTCTGCGGTCACCGATGCTCCACCTCCTTCTTCGCCTCATGCCGGACGCCGTCACCTGTCCGCAGTTAGACCAGCACGGCAACCAACGCCAAAGCTACAAAACCCCACCGACAACGCCCCGTGCCACGACAAGACTTCGCTCTCCACGAAGGCCTTCATGCACCTGCCTCTTGCCCGCCGCACGTCGGCCGACCTTCGTGCCCGGACAGCACAGACCGGGCCGCACATGCAGCACCTCATCGAGCAACTGTGAGAGCTCGCACCCCATACGGGCCGCGGTAGGCCCTGGTCACCGCCGTTCGCCGACCGGACCCTCCTCGCTGTTCTGGCCTACCGGACCAACCTCACCATGCAGCAACTCGGCTCCCTCTCCGGCGTCTCCCACACGCCGGCCACCGGGTCATGACTCGGCTCGCCCAACCGCTCGCCGAGCTCCTCGGACCCCCACCGACTGACCGGCGGGAGCTGTGGATTGTCGACGCAACGCTGATCCCCGTCCACGACCAGCAGCGCACAGCGAAGAGCAAGAACTACCGGCACAGCGTCAACGCGCAGATCCTCTGCCGGGTCCGCCACCGGAGAGTCGTCGCCGTCAAAGACGCCTGGCCCGGCAACCGCAACGACAACGTCGTTTTCCGCGAAACCCTCCAGAAAACACTCCCTGACCATCCCCGCCCGTCGGGCGACGGCGGCTACCGAGGCCGCGACCGCATCCGCACGCCACGCCGAGGCCTCGACGGTCGCCTCATCAAAGACCGCACCTACCGCCGGTTCCGCAAACGCCGGGCCGTCGCAGAACACACCATCGCCCGGCTCAAAGACCACCAGATCCTCCGCCAACGCAGGCGCCGCGGCGAGGCGGTCAACCACGCCGTCGCTGGCGTCGCCGCACTCCACAACCTCAAGATCGACATCCCGTAAACGAAGCACCCCTGGCGGGGCAGCAGGCCCCGGACTGCGTTACGTGATGGCTCTTAGGCCGAGGCCGGCTTCGGGGCGCTGCTGCCGCTTCCCGGGCCGGCCGCACCGCACTGCGCGAGGAGGTCGGTGGCGGCGTGGATCGCACGCAGCGTGGGTGCCTCGGCGCCGGAGATGTCGGCCATCTCCACGACCGCGGTCACGATGGCGTCGAGTTCGAGCTGCTTGCCGGCCTCCAGGTCCTGGAGCATCGAGGTCTTGTGGTCCCCCACTCCCTCCGCGCCGCGCAGCCGCTTCTCGATCGAGATGGCGGGGCAGCTGCCGACCCGGGCCGCGATGTCCAGGGTCTCCTCCATGAGTTGGGCGACCAGCCGGCGGGTGAGGGGGTGCCGGCAGATCTCGGCCATCGTCGCCCGGGTGAGCGCGCTGATCGGATTGAACGCCACGTTGCCCATCAGCTTGATCCAGATGTCGTCGCGGAGGTTCGACTCCACGGGGCACTTCAGTCCGCCCGCGACCATGGCTTCGCTCAGCGCCGTGCACCGTTCGGAGACCTCCCCCGACGGCTCGCCGATGGAGAAGCGCGTGCCCTCCAAGTGCCGGATGACGCCGGGGGATTCGATGACGGTGGCGGGGTAGACGACGCAGCCGATGGCCCGTTCCGGCGGCAGCACCTTGCTGGTGGCGCCGCCCGGGTCGACCGCCTCGATCTTCAGTCCTTCGTAGGGGCCCGCCAGTTTGTGGAAGTACCACCACGGGATGCCGTTCTGCCCTGCCACCACCGCGGTCCGGTCGCCGAGCAGCGGGGCGACCAGCGGTCCGCTGGACGGGTAGGAGTGCGCCTTCAGCCCCAGGAACACGTAGTCCACGGGGCCGATCTCGGCCGGGTCGTCCGTGGCGTGCGGCCGGGCCACGAAGTCCCCCCGGGGGCTGCGCACGTGGACTCCGTGTGCGCGCATGGCCCGCAGGTGCTCGCCCCGGGCGATCAGGTGGACCTCAGCGCCACCCTGGTGCAGTGCCGCTCCGACGTAGGCGCCTATCGCGCCGGCTCCGAGGACTGCGATTTTCACGGTGACTCCTCCTGAAAGGGACAGCGTAGATGAATACTGTATGCAGTATCCTCGTGAGCTGTACAGGCTCCGCGCGCCGCGTCCTCAACCCGGCGTCGGGGAATGGACGGACGCCCGCGACCGTGGCAACCAGGCGTTCCGCGGGGCGAGTCCGGGCATGCCGAAGGGCCTCCCGGCTCCGGTGACAGAGGCAGACGGAGGCCTCGTCATCCGGGCGCGGAAGGCACCTTCGGGGGCGCGGGGGTCAGCGCATGAGCCGGACCGCGGCGACCACCAGTGGGTCCAGTCCGTCGGCTCCGGTGTCGACGTACTCGAACAGCCGGGTGCGCATCCGCGGGTCCCAGAACCTGTCCATGTGTCCCGCGACCGCCTCGACGGCCCGGTCCTTCGGCAGGTGTGCGAGGTTCGCGGCGATGTCGTTCGCCATCCGGCGTTCCGGTGGCACGGTGGCGGTCATCTCAGTTCACCACCGTCAGCACGTCTTCCTCGACCGCCTCGGTGTCGTCGCCGCGCCGGAGCGGATGCGCGAGCCCGACCTGTACGGCGGTCACTTTGTACTCGGGGCAGTTGGTCGCCCAGTCGGAGTTCTCGGTGGTCACCACGTTGGCACCGGTCACGGGGTGATGGAACGTCGTGTACACCACCCCGGTCGGCATACGGTCGGAGATCTCCGCGCGCAATGTGGTCTGCCCGACCCGGCTGGCCAGCGTCACCAGGTCACCGTCCGAGATGCCGCGTACCTCGGCGTCGTGAGGGTGCAACTCCAGGATGTCCTCGGAGTGCCAGGCCACGTTGCCGGTACGGCGGGTCTGGGCGCCGACGTTGTACTGGCTGAGGATGCGTCCGGTGGTGAGCACCAACGGGAAGCGCCGGGTACTGCGTTCGTTCGTCGGCACATAGGCGGTCACCACGAACTTGCCCTTGCCGCGCACGAACTCGTCCACGTGCATGACCGGCGTGCCTTCCGGTGCCGATTCGTTGCACGGCCACTGGATGCTGCCGAGCTTGTCCAGCAGCGCGAAGGAGACGCCGGCGAAGGTCGGTGTGACCGCGGCGATCTCGTCCATGATCTGGCCGGGATGGTCGTAGGACATCGGATAGCCCATGGCGGTGGCGATCTCGCACACGATCTGCCACTCGTGCTTGCCCGACTTCGGCGTCATCACTGCGCGCACCCGGTTGATCCGGCGTTCGGCGTTGGTGAACGTGCCGTCCTTCTCGAGGAAGGACGCGCCGGGCAGGAAGACGTGCGCGAACTTGGCCGTCTCGTTGAGGAACAGGTCCTGTACGACCACCAGTTCCATCACCTCGAGCGCGGCGGTGACGTGCTTGAGGTTCGGGTCGGACTGGGCGATGTCCTCGCCGTGCACGAACAGACCGCGGAAGCTTCCGTCGATCGCCGCGTCGAACATGTTGGGAATCCTCAGCCCGGGCTCGGCGAGGATGGTGCCGCCCCACAGGTTCTCGAACACGTTGCGCACCGCGTCGTCGGAGACGTGCCGGTAGCCGGGCAGCTCGTGCGGGAACGAGCCCATGTCGCACGAGCCCTGCACGTTGTTCTGGCCGCGCAGCGGATTCACGCCCACGCCGTCCCGGCCGATGTTGCCGCAGGCCATCGCCAGGTTGGCCATGCCCATCACCATGGTCGAGCCCTGGCTGTGCTCGGTGACACCGAGGCCGTAGTAGATGGCTCCGTTGGGCGCCTCGGCGTACAGCCTGGCCGCGGCCCGCAGCTCCTCGGCCGGCACACCGGTGAGCGCCTCGGTCGCCTCCGGGCTGTTCTCCGGGCGAGCGACGAACTCCGCCCACTCGTCGAAACCTTCGCACCGCTGCTCCACGAAGGACCGGTCGACCAGGCCCTCGGTGACCACGACGTGCGCCATGGCGTTGACCACCGCGACATTGGTGCTCGGCCGCAGCTGGAGATGGTGCGTGGCCTCGATGTGCGGCGAGCGGACCAGGTCGATACGGCGGGGGTCGACCACGATCAGCTTCGCGCCCTCGCGCAGCCGGCGCTTCATCCGCGACGAGAACACCGGGTGACCGTCCGTGGGATTCGCCCCGATCACCATGATCACGTCGGCCTGCGCCACCGAACGGAAGTCCTGCGTGCCCGCCGACTCGCCGAAGGTCTGCTTGAGGCCGTATCCCGTCGGGGAGTGGCAGACGCGGGCACAGGTGTCCACGTTGTTGTTGCCGAAGGCCGCGCGCACCATCTTCTGGACGACGTAGACCTCTTCGTTGGTGCACCTGGACGAGGAGATGGCACCGATCGAACCCGACCCGTACCTTTCCTGGATCTCGCGCATCCGCCGGGCGACCGTGCCGATGGCCTCGTCCCACTCGACCTCACGCCATGGATCGGTGATCTTGTCGCGGACCATGGGCTTGAGCTTCCGGTCGGGGTGCGTCGCGTAGCCGAAGGCGAACCGGCCCTTCACACAGGAGTGGCCCTCGTTCGCCCCGCCGTCCTTGTACGGCACCATCCGCACCAGCTCGTCGCCGCGCAGTTCGGCCTTGAACGAGCAGCCGACGCCGCAGTACGCGCAGGTGGTCACCACCGACCGGGTCGGCATGCCGAGTTCCACCACCGAACGCTCCTGGAGCGTCGAGGTCGGGCAGGCCTGCACGCACGCCCCGCAGGAGACGCACTCGGAGTCCATGAACGTCTCCCCGGCGCCCGGGGAGACCTTGGAGTCGAAGCCGCGGCCCTCGATGGTCAGCGCGAACGTACCCTGCACCTCGCCGCAGGCGCGTACGCAGCGGGAGCAGACGATGCACTTGGACGCGTCGAAGTCGAAGTACGGGTTGGACGTGTCCTTCTCGGCGTCGAGGTGATTGGCGCCCTCGTAGCCGTACCGGACCTGCCGCAGCCCGACGACGCCCGCCATGTCCTGCAGTTCGCAATCGCCGTTGGCCGGGCAGGTGAGGCAGTCCAGGGGATGGTCGGAGATGTAGAGCTCCATGACGCCCTGGCGGAGCTTCTCCACCTTCGGGGTCTGGGTGCGCACCTTCATGCCGTCGGCCACCGGTGTGGTGCAGGACGCCGGGGTGCCGCGACGGCCGTCGATCTCCACCACGCACAACCGGCAGGAGCCGAACGGCTCGAGGCTGTCGGTGGCGCACAGTTTGGGTATGTCGACGCCGGCCAGCGCGGCGGCCCGCATCACCGACGTGCCCTCGGGGACGGTGACCGGCAGTCCGTCCACCTCCACCGACACCGTCACCTCGCCGGGCCGGTCCGGGGTGCCGAAGTCGGGTTCCTTGAGAAGTGTCATGCCGTGCCCTCCGTCCTCGCGCCAGTCGCGTGCTGGGGCTGGTTCTCCCGGCCGGGGGTGCGCGCGAGGAAGTCGTCCGGGAAATGCGCGATGGCGCTGCGCACGGGCATCGGCGTCAGCCCGCCCATGGCGCACAGTGAGCCATCGGTCATCAGGTCGCACAGGTCCTCGAGCAACGCCAGGTTCTCGTCCCGGTGCTGCCCGGCCACGATCTTGTCGATCACTTCGACACCGCGTACCGAACCGACCCGGCAGGGTGTGCACTTGCCGCAGGACTCCTCGGCGCAGAACTCCATGGCGAAGCGCGCCTGGGCGGCCATGTCGACGGTGTCGTCGAAGACGACGATGCCGCCGTGGCCGACCATCGCACCGGCCGCGGCGAGGGCCTCGTAGTCCATGGGCAGGTCGAACATCGAGGTCGGCAGATAGGCGCCGAGCGGCCCGCCGACCTGCACCGTGCGCACGGGCCGTCCGGAGAAGGTGCCGCCGCCGTAGTCCTCGACGAGTTCGCGCAGGGTGACGCCGAACGCGGTCTCCACGATGCCGCCGTGCGCGACGTTGCCGCCCAGCTGGAACACCTGGGTGCCGCGCGACCGTTCGACGCCGAGGTCCTGGTAGGCCTTCGCCCCGTGGGCGAGCACGGTCGGCACGGTGGCCAGGGTGAGGACGTTGTTCACCACGGTCGGCTTGCCGAACAGGCCCTGGATCGCGGGGATCGGCGGCTTCGACCGGACCGTGCCCCGCTTGCCCTCCAGGCTCTCCAGCATGGAGGTCTCCTCGCCGCAGATGTACGCGCCGGCGCCGACGCGGACGTGCAGGTCGAAGTCGAGCGCCGAGCCGAGGATTCCCTTGCCGAGCCAGCCGTGCTCGCGCGCGATCCCGATCGCCGAGCGCATCGTGGCCACCGCGTCGGGATACTCCGAGCGGATGTAGAGGTATCCCTCGCTCGCGCCCACCGCGTGCGCGGCGATCGTCATGCCCTCGATGAGCATGAACGGGTCGCCCTCCATGACCATGCGGTCGGCGAAGGTCCCGCTGTCGCCCTCGTCGGCGTTGCAGCAGACGAACTTCAGCTCGTCCGTGCACTCCAGGACGGTCTTCCATTTGATGCCCGCGGGGAATCCCGCGCCGCCCCGGCCCCGCAACCCCGACTCGGTGACCTCGGCGGCCACGTCATCGGGCCTGCGCCCCAGAGCCGTGCGCAGCCCCCTCAGCCCGCCGTGCGCAAGGTAGTCCTCTGCCGACAAGGGGTCGGTCACGCCGACTCTGGCGAAGGTGACGCGGGTCTGGCGGGCCAGCCAGGGCAGTTCGTCCACGACACCGGTCCGCAGCGGATGGTCGGCCCCGTCGAGCATGCCGGCGGCCAGGAGGTCCTCCACGTCCGAGGGGGCCACCGGTCCGTAGCCGATCCGCCCCTGCGGGGTGACCACCTCGATCAGCGGCTCCAGCCACAGCATGCCGCGCGATCCGTTGCGCACCACGTCGATGTCGAGGTCTCCGCGGGCCGTCGCGCGTTGCAAGGCGTCCGCGACCTCGTCCGCGCCGACGGAGCGGGCGGCCGAGTCGCTGGGGACGTAGACCTTGGCCGTGGAGTGCGATGCGTCGTTCATGAGGAGACCGCCTCGTTGAGGATCGCGCCCAGCCGGGCCTTGCCGACGCGCCCGTGCAGCCGTCCGTTCACCTCTACGGACGGCCCGAGGGCGCAATTGCCGAGGCAGAAGACCTGCTCGACGGTCACCGACCCGTCCGCCGACGTCTCCCCGAGGGACAGCCCGGCCTCGCGGGCGTAGTCCTCGAGTTCGCCGGCGCCCAGGGCCTGGCACGCCTCGGCACGGCAGATCCGTACGGTCGTGCGCCCGGCGGGCTCGCGGCGGAAGTCGTGGTAGAAGGTCACCACTCCGTGGACGTCGGCCCGGGAGAGGTTGAGCTCGTCGGCGAGCACCGGAATCGCCTCTTGCGGCACATGGCCCAACTCGGCCTGTACGGCGTGCAGTACGGGGAGCAGCGAGCCGCGCTGATCCCGGTGACCGGCCACCACCCTGCGGACCACGTCCTCGATCGTCACGTCACTCCCGCGAATCGTCATGATCGCTGCGCCTCCTCGTTCGACCATACCCCATACAGGTTTCTGTATACAGAAGCTCCACAGCGGAAAATATGTAGATGCGCGGGCCGTTGCCCGGCTTCGACAAATGGACACAAAACCGGTCGACGGTGGCCCGAGTGACCAGACCGGCATGACATCGCCGCAGGTCAGCGGCACACGCCATCTTGCATACGAAAACCTGTATGCTGAGAAAGCCGCCGACGATCATTCCGACGCCACCACAGGCACAGCCGTCCGGCCCACCGGTGGACGGCAGAACGGGGGTCCCATGCGCGAGGCTCTGACAGCCGCGGCGACCCGCCGCGTGGCTCGCCCGGCTCCGCTGCGCCAGGCGGTCTACGACGCCCTGACCGAACTGATCATCAACGGTTCGCTCAAGCCCGGACAGCATCTCGTCGAGGCCGAACTCGCCGAACACCTCGGCGTCAGCCGCCAGCCCGTTCGCGAAGCCCTTCAGCGCCTGCAGACCAGCGGCTGGGTCGATCTGCGCCCCGCGCAGGGCGCCTTCGTCCACTCCCCCACCCCGGAAGAAGCCACCGAACTCCTCAGCGTCCGCTCGGTGCTGGAGACCCACTCCGCCGAACTCGCCGCCCAGCACGCGAAGCTCAAGGACGTCGAACAGCTCTGGGCACTGCAGCAGGCCGGCGTCGACGCCCTCGCCGAGGACGACGTCGAACGGCTCGTCGCGGCCAACACCGCCCTGCACGCCCACATCACCTCCGTGGCCGGCAACTCCGTTCTGACCGAGTTGATCGCGCAGGTCGGCCAGAAGGTGCGGTGGTACTACACCCCCATCGCCAAGCCCCGCGGCAAGGACGCGTGGAACGAGCACGCCCAGCTCATCCAGGCCATCGCCGACGGCGATCCCGACCGCGCCTGCGAGATCATGCGGCAGCACACCCGCCGTACCGTCGCCGAGTACCGGAACGCGATCGCCGCGGAGACGGACCGGAGCTGACGGGCCGCCAGACGGACGGCTTCCACCCACCCGCGTCCCGCCGAGCGGCCCGGTCCCGGCCGGTCGACAAGTCGGCGTCCCTACGTCAGGCAAGAGAATCCGTGGCGAGACGAGCGGACCCGAAGGAGCTGCCGACCGCCACCGGGCCGGTGACTGCGGCGCCCACGGCGGTCTGCAACTCGAGCAGCCACGGCTCGACGATGCCCTGCACGATGTCGAACCCTTCGCCGTCCGGCCCGAGCATCGCATCGGCGGGGATCAGCACCGGGTCGGCGAAGACCGTGGAGGTCCCGCTGCCGTACGGGCCCGCCCCGACCGGACTCGCCGGGACGAACAGGTCGGCGGCGTGCGCCGGGACCACCCACAGGGTCAGCCCGTCCCGCGCGGCGAGCGGCCGTGAGGACCAGATGTAGCTGTCCGCCTCTCCGGCCGCGACCACGTCGTGCTTGCGGGCACGCAGGGCGACCACGCCACCCGAGCGGGTCGCGGAGGCGTCAGAGGCTCCCGACTGAAGCCGCGTTCGGCGACCTTCGGCCGCGGCCTCGTCCAGAGCGAGGCTGCTGAGGTGGCGCCCGGCGGCGATCTCGCCTCGGAGCCAGCGGCTGCCGTACGCCTCGACGACGGCGGCCGCCGCGTAGTGGGACTGGAGCACGGTGGCGGTCGCCGGACAGGCGCGGGCCACCCGCGTCACCACGTCGGCGGCGTCCGCGAGCCCACGCCCACCGCCCCCGAGGTCGGTGGAGACGGTGAGTCCCAGAAGTCCCGCCTGCCCCAGGGCCGTCAGCGAACTGCGCGGGAACCTGCCCTGCGCCCGGACCCTCTCGGCGGAGGGGGCGATGACGGCGTCCAGGAGACGGGAGAGAGTGCTGCGATACGACACGGGGACCCCCTCTGGAGAAGATTGCATACAGTATGCCGAAGCGTGCTGTGGATGCACCAGAGGGGAACCGGAGCTATTTGCTCGTGGCCTCTCGCGCAGCTCGCGGCCGAGAGGCCCGGCAGAGCTGACGTCGAATCAGGACCGTGCGCCGACCTCCCGCAGCGCTCCGGTCTTCACGTCGAAGACGAAGCCTCGTACGTCGTCCGTGTGCAGCAGGAACGGCGACGTGCGCACCCGCTGCATCGACTGCCGTATGTCCTGGTCGACGTCGCGGAAGGCCTCCACCGCCCAGGCGGGCCGCTGGCCGACCTCCATCTCCAGGTCGTGCCGGAACTCCTCGGTCAGGGACTCGAGGCCGCAGCCGGTGTGGTGGATGAGGACGATGCTGCGGGTGCCGAGCGCGCGCTGGCTGATGGTGAGGGAACGGATCGTGTCGTCGGTGACGACGCCGCCCGCGTTGCGGATGGTGTGGCAGTCGCCCAGTTCGAGGCCGAGCGCGGCGTGCAGATCGAGCCGGGCGTCCATACAGGCCACCACGGCGACGCCGAGGACCGGCCGGGCACCCATGCCCGGGTCGGCGAATCCGGCGGCGTAGCCCTTATTGGACCGTACGAGGCGGTCGATGACCGTCTCGTCGCCGGCGGGGCCGGTGGTGGGCTGGGCGGGACGGGATGCTGGTACGAGCATGCTGGCCACCTCAATCCGCTGCGAAATCCGAAAGAACCGCTGACCGCCGAGGAGGCGGTCGGTCGTGTGTATACGGTATTCAGTAGCCAGTGTTTCGCCAACAGTGGTGCAGGCGCTGTGTGGGCGCGCTGGCAGTGGTGCGTCCACCGTGCGCGCGGGCGGCCGGGACGCGCGCGATCCCAAGCCCGCGGCCCGCGTTCCTCAGCTCCGGCTGCCGACGAACAGGCTCTGCACGCTGCGGCCGATCGGACCGCGTTCGTCGTGGAGCGCGGCTTCGGCCATGCCCATCCCGTCCTCATCGATGCTGGTGCGGGCGTCGAGACAGACCCATTCGCCGATGGGGTGGCGGTGCAGGTGGACTGTCAGGTCGGGGTTGATGAACACCTGCGACGCGAAGTCGAGCACGTTGCTCAGCCCGTTGCCGGAGTCCGCCGCCACCAGAACTCGGTCCAGCGGCGTGATCGCCTCCCCCGCCACCAACGGGACCCGCATACGCATCCAGCAGGTCGCCGGCCCGAGCGCAAGGAAGGAACCCGCCGCGAACCGCGTCTCCATGGCCGTGTGGTAGCCGATGTCCCACGGCACCGGGAAGAACGCCTCGGGACTGGACTCCTCAGGGGCGCGGACGACAGGAACGTCCTTCGTCGGGGTCACGGAACCGGGAGCGGTCCGGATGCGCAGTGCCCTCGCCCGCATCACCTCGTCCCCGCCGTCCGGGGTCAGGGACGCCTCGACCAGTTCCACGCTCCGGCCCTCCCTGAGGACCCGCGTGGTCACCGACAGCGTGCGCAAGGGCACCGGCCGCAGGATCTCGAAGGTGATCCGGGCGAGGCGCATGTCTTCGCGGGACCCGGGGCGGGACTGGACAGCCCTCCCGAGTAGTGCGGCGGGCGGCCCCGCGTGCTGGCTGTGCTCGTCCCAGGGGCCCCGGGCGCAGGCGGTGGGGACGAAGCGATCCTCCGCCACCCGTTCGAAGAATGCCTCGACGTCACTGACGGGCATGGCCACGGCTTCCCTTCCTTCCGGCAGGCGAGGCCGCCATGTTACCCGTCGGTACCCTGCAGGTCCCGGCGGCGGGACCCCTTCTCCACAACCGCGCGTCTCAGCCCCTGACGGCCCGCTCCCACTGCTCGAGGACCGTCTGCTGCGACTTCTCGAGCTGCGCGTCCGTGGGGAACTGCGGCGTCCCCTCGACCGTCGGCAGCCTCGCGGCGGCGGCCGTGTCCAGGGTGCCGCTGCGCCGCATGGCGTCCATCAGCACGGGGCGGGCGTATCCGGCGAGCCGGAGATTCTGGCCTTCGGTGCTGAAGAGGTACTCCAGCCACAGCCGGGCGGCCGCGGGGTGCGGGGCGTCCTTGTTGATCGCCTCCGCGTAGTACAGGGCGAAGGTGCCGTCCAAGGGGATCGAGACCCGCCAGTCGATGCCCTTGTCCCGGAACTGATCGGCGTAACCGAGGTTGAGGAAGTCCCATCCGACACCGATGGGCGTCCGACGCGTCTCGACCCCGGTCGACGTGGCCTCGGCGGGGTTGAAGTTGCCCCTCTTGCGGAGGTCGCCGAAGAAGTCGACACCTGGCTCGATGTCGCCGAACGACCCCTCGTTCGCGAGGGCGGCCGCATAGACGTCGGCGAAGCCGGAACCGGCCCGGGTGGGATCGCCGGAGAGCGCGACCTTGCCCCTGTACTCGGGCTTCACCAGATCGGCGAAGGTACGGGGGCACGTCCGGACCCGGTTGGCGTCGCAGCCGATGGAGACATAGCCCCCGTAGTTGTTGGTCCAGCGGGCCTGCGGGTCCTTCTGGTTGGCGGGAATCGAGTCGTACGCGGCGACCTTGTACCGCGCGAGCAGGTTGTCCCTCGCTGCCGCCCGCGCGAAGGTGTCCCCCAAGTCCAACACGTCCGGGGCGTCCGGCCGGCCCTTGGACTTCTTCATCGCGTCGATCTCGTCCTGGCTGTGGCCCTCCGGAATGGCGACCGTGACCCTGATTCCGTACTTCTTCTCGAAACCGTCGATCAGACCGCCGTTGTTGGCCCAGTTCCGGGCAAGCGTGATCCCGTTGAGCGCGCCCTCGCGCTTCGCGGCGGCGACCAGCGCGTTCATGCCGCCCATGTCCGCGGCGGAGGTGGCCGCCGACGGCTTCCTCGGCACGGCGTGCGGAGGGCCACCGCAGGCACTCAGGCCCAGGGCCACGAGCGCGAGACCACCGATGACGGCCACTGCTCGAACAGAACGTGCGGCCACGGCAGCTCGAGCAGTGGCGGGGTCGTGAGACCGATCGGTCATCGGTGCGGGGTCCACGTCCATGGGGCGTTCTCTCCGGTGTCCCCCCGGCATCTCTGCACGTCAGTGTTAGAGCCCGTGAACAAACTGATCATTTCCGGTGCTTGGCGTCCTTCGTGCCCGCCAGGCGCCGGGACATCAGCATGATCATGGACCACTTGACCATGGCTTCATGGTGCTCGGGTAACCGTTCGTAGTCGCGTACGCAGCGGCGGCGCTGGAAGATCCACGACAGCGTGCGCTCAACCACCCACCTGCGTGGCAGTACCACGAAGCCCTTGACGTCGTCGTTGCGCTTGACGATCTCGATCGTGAGCTGGAGCTTCTTCTTGGCCCAGGTGACGAGTTTCCCGGCGTAGCCGCCGTCGGCCCAGACCAGGCTGATTGATTCGAAGAGGTCACGCAGGTGCGTCAGCGAGGGGCGGGCGCCGTCGCGGTCCTGCACGCTCGCGCTGGTGACCATGACGACGAGGAGCAAGCCGATCGTGTCCACGATCACGTGGCGCTTGCGGCCTGCCACCTTCTTGCCCGCGTCGTACCCGCGGCTGTCGGCGCCGACCGTCTCCGCAGCGCGTACCGACTGCGAGTCGATGATCGCGGCGGTCGGGTCGGTGTCCCGGCCCTCGGATCGGCGGACCTCGTCACGCAGGTCGTTGTGGATGGCGTCGACGCTTCCGTCCTGCCACCACCGGGTGAAGATGGTGTGCACCGTGCGCCAGTGCGGGAAGTCGCCTGGCAGGTTGCGCCACTTGTTGCCGTTGTCCGCGACGTAGAAGATCGCGTCCACGATCAGCCGACGGCAGTACTCCTCCGGCCGCCCGCCATTGCCGTCCAGCCATGCCGGCCACGGCAGTACCGAAGCGATGACCTGCCACTCCGCATCCGTGGTGTCTGAGGTGTAGCGGCGGGGCCGGGCCGGATGACGGCGACCGTGCCCGAACCGGCAGGCCAGGCAGGGGCAGTGACCTTGCCCGTCTGGGGTGACAGCGGTGGCGGCAGGGGCGTACAACGGCATGACAGGACCTCTTGGCGCGACTGGGCTTCGACACCGCAGTTGCTACCAAGAGGTCCTGGTCGTTCACGTCACTTCACCGATTCCCACCCGCCGACAACGATCAGTTTGTTCACGGGCTCTTAGCTTGATCTTTAACCTCGGCAAGATCGTTTCTTGTCGGGGTTCTTGATTCGCCGGACAGAGAGCGCGGCCGTCCTTGAGGCTTCGGAGTGTCGAGCAACGAAGCACCAAGAAACGGCCGCTGTGATGAGTGTTCTGGATGACGCCGCCCGCGTCGAGTCGCTGTCCGTGTTGTCCTGCTTCCGTGAGGACTTCCATGCCTGCCTGTCCCGGCGAGCGGATGCACTGTTCGAGCTGACGGATGCGGTTCTGTGTGCCGACGGCCCGGTCACCTCGCTGGTCGACCTGACGCTGGTGGCGGAGCACCAGCGGGGACACGGCGCGATGTACGACGCGCTGAACTGCGGGCGCCTCCAGGTGGAACGTCTGCGCCGGTCGTTGGCGTCCCTGCCGCTACCCAGGGCGGCCGATGGGAGGATCGTGCTGGCGGTCGATGTCTCGCCGTGGCTGCGGCCCGATGCGCCGACCAGCGCGGAGCGGCTGTTCTGTCATGTCTACGGGCGGGCCAAGAGCAACTCGCAGTTCATCCCGGGCTGGCCCTACTCTTTCGTCGCTGCCTTGGAGACCGGACGCACATCCTGGACCGCGCTGCTGGACGCGGTGCGGCTGGGCCCGGCCGACGACGCCACTGCGGTGACCGCCGCCCAGCTCCGCGAAGTTGTCGACCGGATCATCGCTGCAGGGCACTGGAGCGACGGTGACCCGGACATCCTGATTGTGATGGACGCCGGCTACGACGTCACCCGCCTCGCTTTCGTCCTCACGGACCTGCCGGTCGAGCTGGTGGGCCGTCTCCGCTCCGACCGGGTGCTGCTTCGACCCGCACCACCGCACCGTTACAGCCCCAAGGGGGGCCGGCCCCGCAAGCACGGCGGAACCTTCACCCTGGCCAAGTCCGACACCTGGCACGAGCCGGAGGTGGCGACCGTCACCGACACCACCCGCTATGGGAAAGCCGAGGCGATGGCATGGGACCGGATGCATCCCCGGCTCACCCACCGCGGGCCCTGGCTGGACCACGAGGGCGAACTCCCCGTTCTGCATGGCACGTTGATCCGCCTCAGGGTCGAGTACCTGCCCGGTGACCGTGACCCCAAGCCGGTCTGGCTGTGGTCGTCGGTCACCGGTGCGAGCGCTGGACTGGTCGATGTGTTCTGGCAGGCCTTCCTGCGAAGGTTCGATCTTGAACACACCTTCAGGATGATCAAGCAGACGCTCGGCTGGACCCGTCCGAAGGTCCGTGAGCCCGATACGGCGGACCGCTGGACCTGGCTGGTCATCATCGCCCACACGCAGCTCCGGCTCGCCCGCCCACTCGCCGAGGATCTTCGCCGCCCCTGGGAGAAGCCCGCCGAGCCGGGGCGGCTCACGCCCGCGCGGGTGCGGCGGGGGTTTCGGAACCTCCGAGCGAAGACGGCCCGTCCGGCGGCCGCACCCAAACCTTCCCGGCCCGGCCCCGGACGCCCGACCGGCTCGAAGAACCACCGCCGGGCACCCAACCACGACGTCGGTAAAACCGTGAAACGCGATCTCAGCATCGCGGAACACAAGAACCGTGCAGGTTAAAGATCAAGCTTAGAGCGTGCGCGGATAGGCGGTGTTCAGGGGCGTTTCCGGGGGCGTGTGTCCCAGCGGTAGAGGGTCCACGCGCGGCGGATGAGGCGACGCAGAGTGATGATGGCGTGGGCCAACGACAGGTACGCATCGATGACTTCGGTGCGGCGTTCGGTGCAGCGAGCGATCTTGAAGAATTGATTGCCCCAGGCGTTCGTGCGCTCCACCGGCCATCGTTTGGTGTTCTGGATCGGTGCGGCCACGCCCTTGACCGCGACCTGTGCCCGCAGGCCGTACTCTGCTGCCGTTCTGGTTCCCTTGCCGGTGCCGTAGGCGGCGTCGAGGTGGACCGTGGCGTTTTCCGGGAGCGGCCCGATACGTTCGAGTCTCTCCAGGGTGGGACCCAGCAGCGGGGAGTCGTGCCGGTTGCCGGGAGCGGTGACAGCGCCGAGCGGGATGCCGCCGGCGTCTGTTGCGGTGGAGCGTTTCATACCGCCCTTTCGCCGGTCCACGGGCGAAGGGCCTGCAACTTCACCACCGCAGGGGGCCTTTGAGTGACAGCCGTCGACTGGCACATCCGACAGCTGTAGGCCGATGAAACGGTCGTAGGCTTCCAGAACGAGCAGCTCCAGGCGTTCGAAGACCCCAGCTTCGATCCACTCCTGACGGCGGGTACGGATGGTCGTCGCCGAGCACGCATTGTCGGCGACCTTGCGGTAGCCGCAGCCGAACACCAGTACCTGCACGAGCCGGTCGAAGACAGTGCGGTCACCGATGCGTCGGCGATGACAGCCCAGCGGGTGGTCGGAAGCGAACTCACCGCGCTCTGGTAGCAGTTCCCGGAACTGCTGCCAGAGCGGATCGACAAGCCATAATGGGAGCGCAGGCACGGAGCCTCCACGGTCACGGAGCGTAGCAACTCACATGATCGCGCAGGCCCGTGCCTGCACCTGCATCCAGCCCTTACACCCGCCTATCCGCGCACGCTCTTAGCTTGCGATTTTAGGACGTGAAGATCGTTTAGGTTTGGATTCTGCTGTTCGCCGGACATGGGAACGGCCTTCGGGTGATGTTGGGTTCTCGCCAGAGATCCAGCTGCACCAGAAGGCCGTGATGGACAGTCTGCAAGACACCCCTGCCCGCGTCGAGGCGTTGTCCGAGTTATCCAGGTTCCGTGCGGGTCTCCATGCCTGCTTCACCCGCCGCGGGGATGCCCTGTTCGAGTTGGCGGACGCGATGCTCTGCGCGCAGGGCCCGGTGCGATCACCGGTTGAGCTGTCCTTGGAGCCGGAGTTCCGCCGACGACACGGCTCTGTCTACGACGCCCTGGCCCATGGCCAGATAAGCAGTAGCCGCTTGCGGTACCTGCTGATCGGCCTGTCGGCCCCGGCCAGGGAGGGCGAGCCGCTGATGTTCGCGATCGACACCACTCCGCACGCGCGCCCCGACGCCGAGTACGCCGACGAGCGGACGATGGTGCAGGTCCGCGGCAAGGGCGGGGACCGCTGGCTGCCCGGCTGGCCCTACAGCCTGCTCGTCGGCATCCAGTGGGGGTCCTCCTCCTGGGTCGACCCCATCGAGGCACGCCGACTGCGGCCCGGCGAGGAGCACACCGACGTCACGATCGACCAGATCACCGGGCTGCTCAAAGACCTGACCGCGACCGGGAAGTGGCAGCCCGGCGACCCGCCGCCGCTGGTCCTGCTCGACGCCGGCAACTACGCCACCGACCTCACCCACGCCCTGGCCGGCCATGACGTGCAACTGCTGGTCCGGCTACGTGCCACCCGGGTCTTCTACCTCGACCCCCCGCCCCGGCGACCGGGCCAGATGGGCGCGCCGCTGCGCCACGGCGCGGAGTTCTCCTGTTCCGACCCCGCCAAACGACACGCCCCCGCCTTCGAACGCACCGTGGAGTCCGAGCTGTACGGCACCGTGACCGTCCGCGCCTGGAGCGGACTGCACCAAAAACTCGGCAGCACCGGCCGCTGGGCCAACTGGCCGCGGGACAAGCAGTTGCCGATCGTGCGCGGCACGGTCCTGCAAGTGGTCGTCGACCACCTGCCCGACGGCCGCAAGCCACCCAAGGACCTGTGGCTGTGGCACGCCGGCCCCGTTCCGGCCGACCCGGACCTGCTCTGGAAGGCCTACCTGCGGCGCTTCGACCAGGAGCACTTCCACCGCTTCGCCAAGTCCTATCTCGGCCTGGCCAGCGCGCACCTGAGCTCGGCGGCAGCCACCGACCGGTGGGTGTCCCTGGCCATGGGCGCCTACGCCCAACTACGCCTCGCCCGCCACCTCGTGGACGACCTGCGCCGCCCCTGGCACCCAAGACCGGACCCGGGTAAGCCCCTCAGCCCCTACAAGGTCCGCCTCGGCTTCCGCCGACTCCGCGCACGCATCGGCACACCCGCCGACTCGCCGAAACCCACCCGCCCCGGCCCAGGCCGCCCGAAAGGCTCGAAGAACCGCCCGAAATCCAAGCGACCGCCCTACCGCAAGAGCGAACCGACCACCGGTAAACACACAGAGTGACGACAAAAGCTAAAATCGCAAGCTTAGTGGACGGACACGGAAGGAGGAGCGGAGGGCCTCAATTCCTGACTCCTTCCTAACGCGGTCCTGACGTAGTCCTTATGCAGGCCCGAGCGCACAGAGGAGCAGAACGACGACCTGCCGTATCAGCGGCATCACAAAGAGCACCCGGACGCGACCGTACGGCCCGGGACGGTCACGATGTGCTGCTCGTCGTGGTGGTCACGCGGTACCGAAGGGAGACTGCGGTGTACAAGATCGAAAGGACGGCAAGCCGACGGCGTGCCACCCCGGTAGGTCGTGACCGCGTTGTGGCCGCATGCGCGATCGTCATGTCGACCATAGGCATCACGGGTGCTGTCTCGGCCGGGCCGGCCTCTGCCGCGCCAGGGGCGTGCGCTCCGGGCCATCGCGCGTACCGCATCGTGACGAACGGCGGCGAGGTGATCGGCTCCGTCGGTCTCAACATCGCTGCGTGCCCGAACCAGCCGGTGCATCTTTGGTCGGTGACCAAAGGCGAGGAACGGGCGGGCTTCGTAGGGGGATTGATCCTCCGTGACGTCGACGCCTTCGTCGATCGGGGACCAGGGGGCGACACCGATACCGAACGGTGGTTCAACACCCGCATCCTGCTCAACATCTGCCCGCCAGGGCTGGGCGACTGGGCGGATGAACTCTGTGCCAAGGACGCCGAGTGGTCCGTCCGCTACCACCTGGTCAACGCCGGTGGCGAGGTCACCCTGGACCAGGCGATCCTCGACCCGGCGCCGCAAGACGCCGGACTGAACCAGAACCAGTACCACCTGACGTGGGATTGAGGAACAGAACCGGGGGCCGCCGAACGACGTGACCATGCCGTGCGCCGCCTACGACCGTGGCGGGCGGCGTCGCGCTGTCAGGCGACTCGATCGGGTCCAGGTGTCCTGCGGGGCGACCTTGACGTACAACCGCTCGGGAAGTTGCATGCGGTGTGCCCGCTTCTCCCTGAGACGGAGGCCCGCCCGTGACCGCTGCCACTCGTGATCTGTTCGAGCGCTACCACGCCGGCTGGGAGGCCCGCGACCCCGACCGGATCGCCGAGCTCCACACGTGCGACTCGGTGTTCCATCTGCACTCGGGTCAGGGTCCTGTGCGGGGGCGCGCGGCCATCCGCGAGACGGTGGCCGGGATGTTCGCGCTCGTCCCGGACCTGACCTTCGAGTTCGTCTCGCTGCGCACCGGTGAGGCCTTCTGGGTCGTCCAGTGGAAGCTGACCGGGACGTCCGTGTCGGGAGCCGCGGTCGACGTGGATCTCGCGGATTTCGTCCTGGTCGAGAACGGTGCGGTGAAGGAGAAGCACTCCTACGTGGACGGGGTGGCGATGCAGGCCGCTCTCGCGTCCCCCGAGGCAGCCGGAGCGGAGACTCACTGAGGACGAGCCGCACCCAACGGCGAAGGTCCTGGCAGGCGGTGACACGGCCAGGAGTCGCCGCGCTCCCGACGCCGAACCCGCAGCTGCGCGGTGGGCAGCGTCACGGCCGAAAGGTGGACGAGCACGCGACACCCCCGGGCCGCCGTCGGTGGCATGACACCTGCTCGGGGCGTAGCGTCGCCCTCATCATGGGTCTCTTGAAGCGGCTCAGGCAGGACGGACTCGAGCTCCTCGCGCTGGACTCCTTGAGCGCAAGCCCCGACCAGTGAGACTCACCCTGCTGATCATCTCCAGATCCCGTGCAGGGCGAGGGCCGCGTCGGCAAGCCCCCTATCACGCGGGGGCTCCGTGGCCGGGCACGGGCCGAGACCTCGGAAGGAGGATCCGGCATGCATCTCGCGTCCAACGTGGTCCGCAGCGCCCGGGTTCACCCCGATCGCCCCGCGCTGCGTCTCGGCGACGACACCACCTCCTATCGCACGCTCGACCAGAGCAGCGCCCGTATGGCCGGACTGCTTCGCGACCGTGGCGTGAAACCGGGCGATCGAGTCGCGATCATGCTCCCCAACACCCCCGAGTTCGCGATCGTCTACTACGGCATACTCCGGGCTGGCGGCATCGTCGTTCCGATGAACCCCCTGCTCAAGTCCCGGGAGGTCGCCTACTACCTCGGTGACTCGGGTGCCCGGCTGCTGTTCGCCTCGCACACCTCCGCCGACGAGGCGCGGGCCGGTGCGCAGCAGACCGGGGCCGAAGCGGTCGCCGTCGATCCCGCCGGATTCGACCATCTGCTTGCCTCGGGCACCCCCGCCGAGGACCTCACCGACCGGGAGAACGACACGGCGGTGATTCTCTACACCTCGGGGACGACCGGTCAGCCGAAGGGGGCCGAGCTGACCCACGCCAACCTGACCCGCAACTGCGACATCGTGGCCACCGAGCTGCTCCTGCTCACCCCCGACGACGTGATTTTCGGTGGGTTGCCGCTCTTCCACGCGTTCGGGCAGACCTGCACTCTCAACGCCGCCGTCGCCTCCGGTGCGTGCGTCACGCTGCTGCCGCGCTTCGACGCCGAGAAGGCACTGGGCATCCTCGCCGGGCACGGAGTGACGGCCTTCGTCGGGGTGCCGACGATATTCAGCAGGCTGTTGCGGCAGCCCGGCCGGGACGCCTACGACGTCTCCCGGCTGCGGTACTGCTTCTCCGGCGGCGCGGCGATGCCGGCCCAGGTGCTGCGCGACTTCCAGGCCGCGTTCGGCTGCGTCGTGCTCGAAGGGTACGGACTGTCCGAGACCTCGCCCGTCGCCTCGCTCAACAACCCGGAGACCGGGCCCAAGCCCGGTTCGGTCGGCACCCCGATCCGGGGCGTCCAGATGCGGGTGGTCGACGACAACGACCAGGAGGTACCACTCGGAGAATCGGGCGAGATCGCGATTCGCGGCCACAACGTGATGAAGCGGTACTGGCAACGCCCCGAGGAGACCGCCGCCGCGGTCCGGGACGGCTGGTTCCACACCGGCGACATCGGCCGGGTCGACCAGGACGGATATTTCTGGATCGTCGGCCGGAAGAAGGACGTCATCATTCGTGGCGGCTACAACGTGTACCCGCGCGAGGTCGAAGCCGTGCTGTACAAGCATCCGGCGGTGGCCGATGCCGCGGTGGTCGGTCTGCCCAGTCCTGACCTCGGTGAGGAGGTAGGCGCGGCGGTCGTCCTCAAGCCGGGCGCCCGGGCCACACCGGACGAGCTGCGTGATTACGTCAAGCGGCAGGTCGCCGCGTACAAGTATCCGCGGAAGGTATGGATCGAGGACACCCTGCCGAAAGGGCCCACAGGCAAGATCCTCAAGCGGGAGATCGTTCCGCCGGCCAAGCCGGACGGGCGGTGAGCCGGCGTCGCGGGGAGAGGCACTGGGCCGGTGGACCGGCAGTGGTTCGCCGCGTCGTCCGCATGGCTCGCCCGCGCGGCGGCCGGCGGCCGCGGGGGCCCGGAATTGTTTGGGGCCCTTACACGCTGATGTAGGCAGAAGTACGGGTTGCCGATCGTGTGCGAGCCGGGCAGCCCGAGTGACCGAGGCGAAAGATATTGGAGGGGCCGAAATGGCAGCGCAGACGCAGAGGGCCGTGCTGGCGGGCGGATGCTTCTGGGGGATGCAGGACCTCGTCCGCCGGCTCCCGGGCGTGACGTCGACCCGGGTCGGTTACACCGGCGGGGACGTGCCGAACGCGACGTACCGTAACCACGGGACCCACGCCGAGGCCATCGAGATCCTTTTCGACCCCGAGAAGACCGACTACCGCGCGATCTTGGAGTTCTTCTTCCAGATCCACGACCCGAGCACCAAGAACCGCCAGGGCAACGACATCGGTCTCAGCTACCGCTCGGCGATCTACTACGTGGACGACGAGCAGAAGCGGATCGCCGAGGACACCATCGCGGACGTGGACGCCTCCGGACTGTGGCCGGGCAAGGTCGTCACCGAGGTCGAGCCGGTCGGCCCCTTCTGGGAGGCCGAGCCCGAGCACCAGGACTACCTGGAGCGTTACCCGGAGGGCTACACCTGCCACTTCCCGCGCCCGGGATGGCGACTGCCCGCTCGTACGGAGGGCTGACCGCGCGAGCAGGCCGGGGCGCCGAGGGCTGGTCCCTCAGCCATGGGTCCCCGGATGGACGCGTTCCCGTGTGGAAGCTGCTTCGCCGACCATGCGGGGTCTTGAACGCGGGCGCCCGGTCGGGTGCCCGCGCACAGCTGATGATCGCCTCGGGCTCAAGGTGCGACAGGTCGTGCCCTGCCCCCAGGGTCTCTGTGAGTCGGCGCCCGCCCGGTCGGGCGCCGGCCACCCGCGTATGCCAGGCACGGCAGACGCCTCGTTTCGGAGCATGGCGTACGACATCGCGCAGGCCGGTGTCGATGTGAGGGACGGGGCCCGCGTCGAGGAGTGGCCACAGGCGGCGGAGCCGGCCGAAAAGTGCGCGTACCGCTCAGCCGGCCGAAGGCCGTGTGGCCGCGTCGCCTCGCACGCCCGACGCGGCGCCGAACCCCGAGGGCATCCGGGGCAGGCGTTCCAGGGGCGTGAGGTCGACCTGGCGCGCGGTGGCCACCAGTGCGCGCACCGTCACCGACTCGGGCTCCCGACGGCAGGTCACGAGGCCGATCTCGACTGCTCGCGAGGGCTCGGCCATGGGGACCGCACGCACCCCGGGCGGCACACCGAGTGCGTGGACGAAGGCCAGCGGGACGATCCCGGCCCAGCGCCCGGGGACCACGTGGGCGATCAGCGCGGCGAACGAGTCGGTCTCCACCCTTGCCACCGGTTCGGCCCCGACGTCGGCGAAGAGGGCGTCGAGGGTACGCCTGCCTCGCATGGCAGGCGTGAGCAGACACAGCGGAAGCGCCGCCGCCTCGGCCCAGGACACCGTCTCGCCGCCGATCGGGGCCCAGGACGCATCGCTGAGCAGGACGTACTTCTCCTGGTACAGCGACACCACCTGGAACGCGGCTCGTACCTCGTCGTCCAGGTAGGTCAGAGCCGCGTCGACGGAGAAGTCCCTGAGCCTCGTCAGAATCTCTCTCGACGTCAGGTCGGCCATGACATGCGCGGTGAGCAGCGGGTGCCGGGTGCACAGCGGATCCACCAGGCGCGGTACGGCAGTGGCGGCGCTGGGCACGGTGGCTATCCGGATCCGGCCGTCGAGGCCCGTCCGCATCGCGGCGACCTCGTCCTGCAGAGCGTCCCGGTCGGCCAGGATCTGACGCGCCCAGACGACGACGCGTTCACCCTCGGCGGTCAGGCCGTCGAAGCGGCGTCCCCGTTGGATGAGCGGGACCTCAAGTTCCTCTTCCAGCTTGCGGATGGCCTCGGACAGGGAGGGCTGGGACACCCCGCAACTCTGTGCGGCGTGGGCGAAGTGCCGCTCCCGCGCAAGAGCGACCAGGTATTCGAGCTGCCGGAAGAGCACGGGCTGAACACCTCTCGCCATGTGAGATCCCGGTCGGGCTCATTGTGGCATCTCAGTCCGGCGGCCGATCGACGCATGCGCAGCACCCGTCGGCGCGCGGTCACCCGGCCCATGCCGCCGGCTCCAGGCGCACCACGATGCCCTTGGAAGTGGGGCAGTTGCTGATGTCGGCGACGCTGTCCAGGGGGACCAGCACGTTGGTCTCCGGGTAGTAGGCGGCGGCCGAACCGCGGGAGGTGGGGTAGGGCACCAGCCGGAACGACTCGGCCCGGCGCTCGCTGCCGTCGTGCCACACACTGACCAGGTCCACCATCTGCATTCCGCTCAGGCCCAGTTCGCTGATGTCCTCGGGATTTACCAGGACCACCCGGCGGCCGTTGTGGATACCGCGGTAGCGGTCGTTCATCGCGTAGGGGATGGTGTTCCACTGGTCGTGCGATCGCATGGACTGCAGGATGAGATACCCCTCGGGCGGCCGCAGCATCTCGAAGTCGTTGCAGGTGAAGACGGCCTTGCCGGTCGGGGTGCGGAAGGTCAGTGAGTTGACCGGGTTGGGCAGCTGGAAGCCGTCGGGCTCGGCGACGCGCTCGTTGAAGTCCTCGAATCCCGGGATGACACGGGAGATGCGGTCCCGGACGGTGCCGTAGTCCGCCTCGAAGTCCTCCCAGGGGATCTCCGGGGAGTGGCCGAGGGTGCTGCGGGCCAGCCTCGAGATGATCGCCACTTCGCTCAGCAGGTCGTCGGAGGCCGGGGCGAGCCGTCCTCGGGAGGCATGGACCATGCTCATGGAGTCCT
Source organism: Streptomyces sp. CA-106110 (assembly GCF_050936285.1). Classification (NCBI taxonomy): domain Bacteria; kingdom Bacillati; phylum Actinomycetota; class Actinomycetes; order Kitasatosporales; family Streptomycetaceae; genus Streptomyces; species Streptomyces sp. CA-106110. The sequence goes on from NZ_JBNJNB010000001.1 coordinate 2,279,915, forward strand.
CGACCGTGATGAACTGCTCGCCGCCGGCCTGGATGTCGCGATCACTGCGGCCCAGGGTGGGCAGGATCAGCGCGGTCTCGCCGCAGACGGTGTGGGAGCGGTTGAGCTTGGTGGAGATGTGGGCCGTCAGCCGGCAGCGGCGCATGGCCTGTTCGGTCACCTCGCTGTCCGGGGTTGCCCGGACGAAGTTGCCGGCCACGCCCAGGAAGAACTTCGCTTTGCCGTCGCGCATGGCACGAATGGCGTTGACGGAGTCGTGGCCGTGCTTCGTGGGCGGGGTGAAGCCGAACTCCCGTCCCAGCGCGTCGAGGAAGCTCTGCGGCATCTGCTCCCACACCCCCATGGTGCGGTCGCCCTGGACGTTGCTGTGACCGCGCACGGGACATACACCGGCTCCGGGTTTGCCGAGGTTGCCGCGCAGCATGAGGAAGTTGACGATCTCACGGATGGTGGGCACGCCGTGCTTCTGCTGGGTGACGCCCATCGCCCAGCAGACGATGACGCTCTTGGCCTTCAGCACCCGTTCGTGGACTTCCTCGATCTCCTCGCGGGTGAGACCGGTGGCCGCGAGCACATCCTCCCAGGAGGTCTTGCGCGCGTGCTCGGCGAAGGCTTCGAAGCCGCTGCAGTTCTTCTCGATGAAGTCGTGGTCCAGTACGGCGCCAGGGGCGGCGTCCTCGGCCTCGAGCAGCAGCAAGTTGAGGGCCTGGAAGAGGGCAAGGTCGCCGCCGGCGCAGATGTGGAGGAACTGGTCCGCGATGACCGTGCCCCGGCCGACCACACCGCGGGGCCGCTGCGGGTGCTTGAACCGCATCAGCCCGGCTTCGGGAAGCGTGTTGACGGCGACGACGCTCCCGCCGTTGCGCTTGGTCTCCTCCAGGGCCGACAGCATGCGCGGGTGGTTCGTACCGGGGTTCTGGCCGACGACGAAGATCAGATCGGCCTGGTGGATGTCGTCCAGACTCACGCTGCCCTTGCCGATGCCGAGGGTCTCCATCAGCGCTGAACCGCTGGACTCGTGGCACATGTTGCTGCAGTCCGGCAGGTTGTTGGTGCCGTAGGCGCGGGCGAAGAGCTGGAGCAGGAAGGCCGCCTCGTTGTTGAGCCGGCCGGAGGTGTAGAACAGCGCCTCGTCCGGAGAGCCCAGGCCGCGCAGCTCCTCGGCCATCAGGGAGAGGGCGGCGTCCCACTCGATGGGCTCGTAGTGTTCCGATCCGGGCCGCTTGACCATCGGCTCGGTCAGCCGGCCCTGCTGGTTGAGCCAGTAGTCGGACTTACGGCCCAGTTCCTCGACGGTGTACTGCTCGAAGAACTCACGCCGCACGCGCCGCGAGGTCGCCTCGTCGTTGATGTGCTTGGCGCCGTTCTCGCAGTACTCGTTCATGTGCCGCTTGCCCGGCTCCGGCCAGGCGCAGCCGGGGCAGTCGATGCCCTTGGCCTGGTTGATGTTCAGCAGGGTCAGCATCGTCCTGCGGGGCGACGTCTGGCTCAGCGAGTACTGCAGGGCGTGGGCGACCGCTGGGACGCCGGTCGCCCAGGTCTTGGGCGGCGTGATCTCCAAGCGATCGTCAGTGGGGTCTTCCAAAGCACCCATGATGCGGCCTGCCTTCCCGGCTTCCGACGCCGCAGAAACCGACGTGAATGCATTTCGCCGGAGAAACTAAACCCGCTCCGGAAACACCGTCAAAGAGGCCTTCCCTTTCCTCTGATAGGCGCCGCCGATGAAGCCGCATTTCGTCAGTGAAGCTGCGTAGACCTCACCACCGCACGCTTTCTTGACTTTCTCGCCGGAAAGACTCCAGGCTCTTTGTTCATGGAGAGCCGCTCACCGATTTCCGCCGCTCCACACGCCGTGGCCGCCGCTCCGGACGGGCACGGCGGCCCACGCCTCGTCGACGGGTTCCGACCGGGTCCACACCGATCTGCGGCTCTCCGTGACCGACCGGTGCAACCCCCGGTGCTCGTACTGCATGCCGACCGCAGGACTGGATCGGCTTTCCCGTGACACGCTCCTGACCGACGACGAGATCCACCGTCCCGCGCGCATCGCGATCGCCCGACTCGGCATCCGGCCCATTCAGATCACCGGAGGCGAACCGCTGGTCAGGCGCGGACTTCCCGGAATTGCTCGGTCACCTTTCCGGCATTTCCCCCTCGGGCGGACGAGTACTCGAACCCCCTGAAGGAGTCGCGACCATGCCCGTGCAGCACGCCACCCCCATAGGCCGGCAGGAGGCCACCGGCACAGCACACGTCTCCTGGGAGCAAGCCCGCTCCCGTGCCAGGACGGCCGCCACGCCCCTGCCGCCGGTCATCCGCTCGCTGTCCGGCGCCCTCGGGCATGCGCTTGCCGCTCCCCTGACAGCACTGACGGATCTCCCCGCTTTCGACAGCTCGGCCATGGACGGCTGGGCCGTGTGCGGGTCCGGTCCCTGGAGGGTGCTCGAAGGCCGCGTCCTGGCCGGCGAACTGCCCGCGCCACTGCACGCGGGAACCGCCGTAGGCATCGCCACCGGTGCCCCCGTTCCCGCAGCCACGACCGCCGTCCTGCGCCGGGAGCGCGGTGTCGAGGCCGACGGTCTCGTTCAGTGCGCCCATCCGCTGCCGCAGGGCCAGGACATCCGCCCTCGTGGCCAGGAATGCGTCGCGGGGGCCATGCTCCTCGAGGCCGGCTCAACGGTCACGCCCGCGGTCGTGGGGGCGGCTGCGGCAGCCGGACACGACCATCTGCGCGTCTACCGGCAACCGACGGTTCAGCTGCTCGTGACGGGTGGCGAGCTGGTCAGTTCGGGACTTCCCGTCCAGGGGCGTGTGCGTGACGCGCTCAGCCCCATGCTGGCTCCCTCGCTGCGCGCCTGTGGCGCCCGGCTGTCGGGACAGCGTCTGACCGGCGACGAAGCCGCCCCGCTGCGGGAGCAGTTGCAGCGCTCCGCGGCCGACGCCGTCATCACCACGGGAGGAACGTCTGCCGGCCCGACCGACCTTCTCCATGAGCTACTGAGCGAGGTGGGGGCGCGTGTGATCGTAAACTCCGTCGCCGTCAGGCCGGGTCATCCCATGCTGCTGGCCGAGCTCCCCCCGGCCACCGACGGGATCCGGCGGTGGCTCGTCGGACTGCCCGGCAACCCGCTCGCCGCCGTCGCCGGGATGGTGACGCTCGCGGTTCCACTGCTGCGCCGCCTCGGCGGCCATCCGCAGACCGCCCCTGACATCTGTGCCGCGGCCACGCCGATCCACGGCCACGCGCACGACGTCCGCCTGGTCCCGGTGAAGGTCGAAACCGGACGTGCCGCGGCCCTCGCGTTCGACGGCTCCGCCATGCTCCGGGGCATCGTGGCGGCCGACGGCCTGACGGTCGTACCGCCCGGCGGTACCGCAGCCGGCTCCTCGGTGGAGCTGCTCCCGCTTCCCCGATGAGCCCCGCCCCAGCCGCGTCCGGCCCCGCCGGGCCGGCCTCGGGCGGCGACATCCGGCAGCCCGGCAGGCGAGGAGACATGCACCGCGAACGGGACAACCATGCCGGCAGGTAATGGAAGGGAGGATGACCAGGGCAGCGACGTGCGGTCTCCGTCACACCGCGTCCACCCCAAGCGGCCGGCTTTCGGCAAACGGTGCACGTCAAAGACGTTCAATTCCCTCATGTTATGGATTGCGGGAAACTGAGGCATTGGACTCATGCCTGGTTCCTGCCGACTCTGGTGACATCGGACGACGGAGACCAGAGGAAGCCGATCATGGCAACGAAGTGGAACAGCGCGGAGCGACAGCTGGAGACGAAGGCCCGGGGGCGTGCCGTGCTGGCCGACCCCCGCCTGAACCGGGGAACCGCGTTCACTCAGGAGGAGCGGCGGGAGCTGGGGCTGGTGGGCTTGATTCCGCCGCAGGTGCTGACCCAGGACCAGCAGGCGGTCCGCGCCTACCAGCAGTACGAGGCGCAGCCGACCGACCTGGCCAAGAACGTCTACCTCACGGCACTGCACGACCGTAACCAGGTGCTCTTCCACCGGCTGCTCAGCGACCACCTCGCCGAGATGCTGCCCGTCGTCTACACCCCCACCGTCGGCACCGCCATCGAGCGCTACAGCTACGAGTACCGCCGTCCCGCCGGCGTCTATCTGTCGGTCGACGTGCCCGAGGACATCGAGGGTGCGCTGAAGGCCACGGGGCTCGGTCCGGACGACCTGGACCTGATCGTGGCCACCGACGGCGAGGCGATCCTCGGCATCGGCGACTGGGGCGTGGGCGGCATCGACATCGCGGTCGGCAAGCTCGCCGTCTACACCGCCGCCGCAGGCATCCACCCGAACCGCACCCTGGCGGTCATGCTGGACGTCGGCACCGACCGCAAGGAACTCTTGGAAGACCCGCTGTACCTGGGCAACCGGCACGAACGCGTCGACCGGGCCACCTACGACGCCTTCATCGACGCCTACGTCACCGCCGCGACGAAGCTGTTCCCGGGCGCCATGCTGCACTGGGAGGACTTCGGCCCGGCCAACGCCCGCCGCATCCTGGACCGCTACCGGGAGAAGGTCCTCACCTTCAACGACGACGTCCAGGGCACCGGCGCCGTCAACCTCGCCGCGGTGCTCGCCGGCGTCAGGGCCGGCGGTGTCCCGCTGAGCGACCACCGCATCGTCGTCTTTGGCGCCGGAACCGCCGGCATCGGCATCGCCGACCAGCTCCACGACGCACTCGTCGCCGAAGGCCTCTCATCGCAGCAGGCCGCCTCCCGTATCTGGGCCGTCGACCGGCACGGTCTGCTCACCCAGGGCCAGGACGGCATGCGCGACTTCCAGATCCGTTACGCGCGCCACTCCGCCGAGGTCGCCGACTGGCAACGGGACAACGCGGTGGGCGGCATCCCGCTGGCCGAGGTCGTCAGGCAGGTGCGCCCGACCATCCTGATCGGCACCTCCGGACAGGGCGGCGCCTTCACCGAAGAGATCGTGCGCACCATGGCGGCGCACACCCGCCGCCCGATCATCCTGCCCATGTCCAACCCGACCCGGCTGGCCGAGGCCGTCCCCGGCGACCTGCTCGCCTGGACCGACGGCCGCGCGCTGATCGCCACCGGCAGCCCCTTCGCCGCGGTCGAGCACGAGGGCGTGACCTACCGGATCGGGCAGGCCAACAACGCACTCGTCTTCCCCGGCCTGGGCCTGGGCGTCATCGTCGCCGGCGCCGACCGCGTCACCGACCGGATGCTGGTCGCGGCCGCCCACGCCGTCGCCCGGCGGACCGACGCCACCGCCCCCGGCGCCCCGATCCTCCCCCTCATCGACGAGCTGCACGAGACCTCGGTCGCCGTGGCGGTCGCCGTTGCCCGGGCCGCAGCCCACGACGACGTGGCCCGCGAAACGGTCGACGACACGATCGAGGAGCGCGTCCGCGCCGCCATGTGGCAGCCGGTCTACCCGCCGGTGAAGGCCGTCTGACACTCCGGCCAGAAGACCGCCGGCCTCGCCGTCGTCTGCCTCTTCCCCCCGCCCATAGACCTTCCACCCATAGTCGACCCGGTCGGTTACTCCGTCCCGAAGTGTTCTGCATCCGGTCCCACCCGGGCCCGGGCGCAGGCGTCTTGGTCGCCCGGACGACAAACCGGGTACCCGGGCACCACCCGTCAGCGCACCGTGAAAGGCAGACAGCCGCGTGACACCGGCAGTACGCACACGCCCCGACCACGAATCGGGAAGGCGTGCGCCGACCCGGCTTCGTCGCGCCGTCCGCCCGCTGCTCGCCTCGCTGCCCGTCGCTGCGGCGGTGCGCGGGTCCGTCGCACTCGCCCTGCCGCTGCTCGTCGGCGTGTTCACGGGATGGGTGATCCCTTCTGTGATCGCGGCGATCGGTGCCCTGTGGGGCGTGGGCCAGGACGGTTCCGACCCCTACCGGTCGCGCGTCCTGCGGTTCGTCGCGCTGGGCCTGGCCGCGGCAGTCGGCATGACCGCCGGTGAAGTCGCCCTGCGCAGCGGGCAGTCGACGGCCGTAGCGGCCTGCCTGGGCGTGACCGCGCTGGTCGCCGGGGCGTTCAGCCTGCGCGGACGGGTGGCGTCGGTGGCCGGCATGCATCTCCTGCTCGGCGCCACGATCGGCAGTGGCATCCCGGTGCCGGGACCCTGGTGGCAGGCACCCCTCGCGCTCCTCGCCGGCGTCGGCCTCGTTCTCGTCCTGTCCGCGACCCCATGGCTGTGGCGGCGCCATCACGTCGAGCAGGCCGCCCTGTTCGCCGTGTACCGCGCGGCGTCCGATGCGCTGGGGGCGGCCGGTACCTCCGGTGCCGCTGAGGCCCGGCGGCGGCTCACGGACGCCCTCGACAACGCCCAGCACGTCATGGGCCGCTACCGGACGCCCCGTCAACATCCGGCTTCGGACGCGCGGGTCGACGGTCTGGTCACTGCGTTCCACCTCACCGTGCGGCTGGCCGAGGCGGTGACCACGCTCCTGTGGGAGGGGCGCCGACTCCCGGCCGTGGTGACGAGCGTGCCCATGGTGATCGCCGTACGCCTGCTGCCGGGCCGCCAGGACGGGAGCGTGCCCGGACTGCCGGACCGCGAGGACGGGACCGTACCCGGACGGCCGGACCTCGAGGCGGACTCGCCGGGCCTGCGTGCCCTCGCGCACGTGTACGCGACGGCCGACGGCGAACGGATCGACGACGCGACCCTGCATGTCGCGGCCTCTCCACGCCCGGGCCGGTCGGTACACCTGCGGTACGCCGTCCTGCTCGCGGGCTGCGTGCTCGCCGCGCAACTGTGCGCCGAACTGCTCCACGGACCGCGCAGCTACTGGCTGCCCATGACCGTCGCCTTCGTCTACAAGCCGGACTTCGGCCCCGTGTTCCGCCGGGCGCTCCACCGCTGTGTCGGCACGGTCGTCGGCGTGGCCGCCATCGGCGCGGTGTCGCTGCCGGCGCACAGCACGTACGCATTGATCGGCGAAGTGGCGTTCTTCGGCGCTCTCATGGCGGTCGGCGTACGCCACCACTACGCGCTCGCCACGACGGGGCTGACCGCCGTCGTCTTCGTCCTCGTCGACCTGCTCGGTGACCACCGGTCGCTGTACGGGCCGCGCATCCTGGACACGGCGCTCGCCGCGGCCATCGTCCTCGTCATCCATTTCGCCGTCTGGCGCGACTCCGCGACGAGCCGCGCGGACATCCAGACCGAGGCCGCGCTGGCCGCCGCCTCGCGCTACCGCGACCTCTCCCCCGGCGTCACCTCCGCCGAGCGCCAGGCCCTGCGCCGCACCGCCTACCGACAGTTGGCCGACGCACGCAGGGCCGCCGCCCACGCCCGCCGCGAACCGGTTCGGCGCGACCGGACTCAGCCGGACTGGGAGGAGACCATCACGACGGCGGAACAACTGTGCGACGCCGTCACCGCCCGCTCTCTCGGCGCCCGTCACTAGCCTCGCACTTTCACGCGGTAGGGCGTCCAGTGGGTGATCAGAAACGCGAAGAGTGCTCCTGACCTGCAACGATGAGACTTGTCTAGGGTCCAAGTCGTCGCATGAAAGAAGCACTCTCCAAGTGCAGAAGAGTATCGGTTCCTACCCGCGTGTCCGTATCGAAGGCAGTGGTTGCGGGGTGGTCTCCCAGGCCGGTGGTGTGCTGCTGGTGGAGACGGTCCGCAAGACCGGCCTGGATCAGGCGATATCGGCGGCGTTGGCGCCGTGGCGCAAGCCGCGGGCGGTGCATGATCCGGGCTAGGAACCGGCGACACCGCACGGCCGTGCGACGCCTCTTCGGCTGGATGCTTCGTCGTCGTGCTCAGGCGGCTCGTCGATCCGGCCGTCCTGCGGTGGGGCCTCGTTCCGTGTGACCGGGTGTCCGCGGGAGTGGTGTGTCACCACTCGATGGCGCGTCCGTCGACGGTCGTTCCGGGGTAGAGGTGTTCGGCAGTCAGGGCCAGGATGGTGGGATTGATGCGGTCCAGGTGGCGCAGCAGCATCAGATCGGCGAACTCCTTGGCGTGGCGGGCGACGGCAGCCACTTCCTCGGTGTCCTGCAGGTACTTGCGGGTCTCGTCCAGGTGGCGGGGGTCGTCGTTGTTGGCGGGGTTCTTGTGTCCGGCGACGACGGCGCGAGGGTGGACCGCAGCGATCTTGTCGATGGCGGCGATCCAGTCCGCGCGCCGCTCGGGCAGCGGCCGGGCCTTCTCGCCGCCAGCGAGGTAGGGGTGGACGCCGTTGTAGACGATGTCGCCCGCGACGACGAGGCCGATGGACGGCACGTGCACGAACGTGGTGTCCGGTCCGTCGCTGTCGCCGGCCTCGACGAACCGGACCTCCTCGCCCTCCAGGAGGAAGGTGTAGTCGTCGATCACCTCGGGCAGCACGATGTTCTTGACGATCTGGCCGGGAAACTGGCCGTTCCAGAACGCCATTCGCTTTCCGGCGGTGAACTCCGCCAGGGCCACGGTGCCCTCGGTGGCAATCATCCGCGCGTCGGGAAAGTGCTTGGCGACCTCGGAGAAACCGAACCAGTGGTCGCCGTGGCCGTGAGTGGCGTACATCGCGACTAGGTTCTTGCCCGAGGCCAGCACCCACTCGGCCACCTGCCGGGACTGCTCCTGCAGGTGCGGGGCGTCGATCAGGATGGCGTCCCGCTCCCCGTAGATGAGGGTCGCCGACATCGGGGACCAGGCCGGCAGCGGCCGGACCGAGGAACCATCGGGCAGGACGGCCCGAGGAGGAAGGGTGACGAGGACGTCGTATTCGAGAGCCATGGTTGTCTGCTTTCTGCACTTTCAATGCTTCGTTCTTCTATTTGCCGGGAACACCCGAAATGTTCCCAGCCAGGGTCGGCGACCTCGTTGTCGCCGAGTCTGTGGGGGCACGTGATGCGTCCACCGGTGTGCGCCATGTGTCCAGGCTGCGCGCGTTCTACACCCACCCTGTGGCACCGTCCGGCGTCAGGACCGTGCCGCGCTCGCGGTCAGCGGGCCGGAGCCGGTTCGGCAGCAGGCAGGTGGTGGTAGTGGTGGTGGCGGATGATCAGGTGTGTGATCTCGGCCGCGCCGAAGGCAAGGACGATCAGTGCGGCGCCGATGGGGCCGAGCCAGTGCACGCCGGCCCAGTTCAGCGCGCCCTGGCCGACGACAGGGGCGATGGAGACCCCGACGTAGAGCGTTGCGGAGTGGAGGCCCGTCAGCATCGGGGCAGCCGCCGGCATCGCACCGATCAGGCGGTGGGTCTGCGGCGTGATGAATCCCCAGCCGCACAGGCCCCACACGATCAGCGCGACGATGGCTGTGCCAATGTGCGCACTGGACCATGGCATCAGCACGAAGTCGATGGCGAGCACCACAAGGGCGGTGTTGATGATTCGCCGGGCCCCGAGCCGGTCGACCAGGTGCCCCGAACCGAGCGTGCCGATCGTCGAGGCCACACCCCACACGAACAGCAGGATTGCGAGCGTGCTGCCACTGTCGCCGGTCGCGCGGTCCAGGCCGTCCGCGATGTAGGAGTAGACGATGTACAGGCCGGTGAACAGCAGGAGTGTTGTCAGCAGGCCCATGCCGATGCGGCGGTCGCCAAGCGGCGCGAGACGCGTCCGCAGCGGGACCAGCGGCGGGTTGGGGATCTTGGGCAGCAGAAGCGCGATGGCCAGCGCCGCAACAGCTCCGAGAGCGGAGACGAACACCATGGTGATGCGCCAGTCACCGGTCAGACTGCCGATGGCTGTGCCGATGGGGGCACCGAGCGCGGTCGCCGCGCTGAGACCGGCCATCACCGTGGAGATCGCACGCCCCCGGCGCTCCGGCGGAGCGAGCGCGGCGGCCGCAGCTATCGCAGTCGGGGTCACCATCGAGCCGCCCAGCCCGGCCAGCACCCGTGCGAACAAAGCGATACCGAAGTTTGGAACAAATGCGGTCAAAAGGTTGCCCACGACGAAGATGCCGAGTCCGGTGAGGAACAGCGTGCGTCGCGGCCAGCGCGTGGTGAGTGCCGCCATGACGGGGCCGAGGATGGCGTAAGTGAAGGCGTAGGCCGTGATCAGCCATCCGGCGGTTCCGATGCCAACACCCAGAGAGTGCCCGGCGTCGGGCAGGATGCCGGCGATGACGAAGCTGTCCGTACCAATGGCGAAGAGCGCCGCAGTCAGCACGAGGAGTGATCGGTACACGTCGGGGGGTCCTCCTAGTGATGTAACTATATCTGTTACATCACTCTTTCAAAGAGAGGCCGATCCGAAGATCGGCCGGAAATAAACCGGATATCACCGAATGCCCGCGTTTCAGGCGCCGGTGATCGTCTTCCCTAGGACGTCGGCGATGCTGATCGTCGCCAACTCCTCCTTCATCGCATCCTCGGCGCGGCCGTACACACCCTGCAGCACCGACGGGAGACCCAGGCCGATGGGACACTCCTGACTGGGGAGAGTCGAATGCAATGCGATGAGCGGCTCAGGTTCGACGGCTTCGTAAACATCTTTCAAGGTGATCGACTCCGGGGGTCGCCCGAGCTTCACGCCCGCACCCTGGCCACGCACCGACACGACCAGGCCGGCCTCACGCAGACCGCCGAGGATCCGACGAATCACCACAGGGTTTGTATTGACGCTCGCCGCGATCCTGTCGGAGGTCACAATGCCGTCGGGACGTCGAGGGCAGGTGAGCGCCATCCAGGTCAATGCGTGCGTGGCCACGGTCATGCGACTGCTGACGGCCATCCGACCCTCCCGTCTCGAGCGACTATCGTTGTAACAAATTCCATTACAACGCGGCCGTCTGTCAAGCGCACCGGCAACACAGCCAACCCAGCAGGCGCGTGACTGTGGCCCCGGCGGCTGGGGTCCCCGCAGGTCGTGGCTCAGGCGAATGAACCCCGACCAGCGTCAACCCTGGTACGACCGGGGACGCCGACAGCGGTGAAGGACAGGGGGTCTGACCTCTGGAGCAGCGCCAGACGAAACGGCGGACTCCTCCCAGCGTGATCGTCTGAGCTTGATGCTATTAGCCTCGCGCTTTTCACGCGGCAGGGCGTCCAGTGGGTGATCAGAAACGCGAAGAGTGCTCCTGACCTGCAACGATGGGACTTGTCTAGGGTCCGAGTCGTCGCATGAAAGAAGCACTCTCCAGGTGAAGAAGCGTATCGGGTCCTACCCGCGTGTCCGTGCCGAAGGCGGTGGTAGCGGGGTGGTTTCCCAGGCCGGTGGTGTGCTGCTGGTGGAGACGGTCCGCAAGACCGACCTGGATCAGGCGGTATCGGCGGCCTTGGCGCCGTGGCGCAAGCCTCGGGCGGTTCATGATCCGGGCAAAGTCCTGCTGGACGTGGCGCTCGCGGTCGCGCTGGGTGGGGACTGCCTGGCGGACGTGGGCATGCTGCGGGCCGAGCCGGCGGTGTTCGGGCCGGTGGCCTCCGATCCGACGGTGTCCCGGCTGATCGACGCGCTGGCGTCGGGCGGTGAGCGTGCGCTGACCGCGCTGCGGCAGGCCCGCGCTCAAGTCCGCGCGTACGTATGGACGTTGGCCGGTGACGCGGCGCCGGACGCGGCCGGGCAGGTGGTCGTGGACCTGGACGGAGTGCTGGTGATCGCGCATTCCGAGAAGCAGGACGCGGCCGCGACCTGGAAGAAGACCTTCGGCCACCATTTGCTGATGGGGTTCGTCGACCACGGCCGGGGCGGGTCCGGGGAGCCGGTGGCCGGGCTGCTGCGGCCTGGGAACGCGGGCAGCAACACTGCTGCAGACCACATCGAAGTCGCCCGGCTCGCGCTGGCGCAGCTGCCGATGAAGTACCGGCGCGGACGGCGGACACTGATCCGCGCCGACTCGGGTGGGGGCACCCACGAGTTCGTTGACTGGCTGTCCGCCCGCGGCCGGTGGCTGTCCTACTCGGTCGGCATGACCATAACCGATGCCATCCACCAGGCCGTGCTGAAGGTCCCGGCCTCGGCTTGGACGCGGGCCGTCGAGCCGGACGGCGAGATCCGCGACGGCGCCTGGGTGGCCGAGCTCGACGGTGACTGCCTCAAGGGCTGGCCCAAGGGGATGCGGCTGATCGTGCGGAAGGAACGGCCGTACCCCGGCGCCCAGTTGCGCTTCACCGACGCCGACGGCATGCGCCTGACCTGCTTCGCCACCAACACCCAGCACGCCCCGATCGCCGTACTCGAACTGCGGCACCGCCAGCGCGCGAGAGCCGAGGACCGCATCCGCGCCGCCCGCGCCACCGGCCTGCGCAACCTGCCCCTCCACGACACCGCGCAGAACCAGATCTGGCTGGAGATCATCCAGATCGCTCTCGACCTGCTCGCCTGGATGCCCATGCTCGCCCTCACCGGCCAAGCCCGCCGATGGGAGCCCCGCCGCCTGCGGCTGCGGCTGTTCTCCGCGGCCGGTCAGCTCGTCACCACCGGACGCCGCCGCATCCTCCGTCTCGCCAAGCACTGGCCCTGGACCGGTGTGATCACAGACGCCCTGCAACGGCTTGCGGCACTGCCGACCCCCGGTTGACCAGCAACTTCCCGTCCCCACGAGCAGCACCACCCGACCGGAGCCGTGGAACCCGGCGCCCACCCGACGCGACAGCCGGGCCACCAGCCTGCCCACCTGCACGAATCTCCGCCCTGAACGAGCCGAAAGGGTCCGTCAACAAGCTGCCGGACCCTCATGCAAGATCGAGGCTAGTCATGCGCTCACCGCCTGAATACTCCTCAATCAATGTGATGCGAGAATAAAGGGATGGAACTCCAGGTACTTCGTTCCTTCCAGGTCGTGGCCGAAGGCACGACGGTGACCGAAGCCGCGGCGGAAGCACGCATCACCCAGCCCGCCCTGTCGCGGGCCCTGAACCGGCTGGAGGAGGAGGTCGGCGCGGAGCTCTTCCAGCGCGTCGGCCGCGTACTCCAACTCACCCCCGCAGGAAGGGTGTTCAAGGAGTACGCCGATGCCGTGCTGGACAGCTACGACCGCGGCCTGCGGGCCGTCGCCGAGGTCGTCGACCCCGATGCGGGGATCGTGTCCCTCGCCTTTCTGCACACCCTCGGCACCTGGCTGGTCCCGAGGCTGGTCACCGGTTTCCGCGAGTCCTCCCCCCAGATCCAGTTCGAACTCCACCAGAACGACGAGATCAGCCTGACCCAGCACCTCCTCGACTCCACCGCGGACTTGATCATCACCGGCAAGGACCCTGCCCACCCCCTGATCACCTGGCGCCGCCTGCTGGTCGAACCCCTCTGGCTCGCCGTCCCCGCCCGCCATCGCATGGCCCAACGCCACCGGATCCGCCTGGCGGAGGTCGCCGAGGAACCGTTCATCGTGCTCAAGCCCGGCTACGGGTTGCGCAGCGTCACCGAAACCCTGTGCCGCCAGGCCGGCTTCTCCCCGCTCGTCGGCTTCGAGGGCGAGGAGGTCGAGACCCTGCGCGGCCTGGTCGCGGCCGGCCTCGGCGTCTCCCTGATTCCCGCCTCGTCCGGCACCACCGCGCCGGAGGCCAACCCCGACCTGCCCATCCGCTATCTCAAGGTGACCGACGTGCCTGCCACCCGCGACATCGGCATCGCCTGGCTGGCCTCCCGGACCCTTCCACCCGCGCCACGGCGCTTCATGGACCACGCCCTGGAGGCGACGGCCGCCAGTCGCACATCGACCGCGGCCGGCTCATGACGGACCCGGGCAGCGTGGGCGTCGCTGGGCCCCTTGGGATCCGTTGTCAGAGGGATGTGCCAAGGTCTGGGCATGCTCGAGATCGTGGTGGAGACGGAGAGTTGGCAGCGGCGCGTGCGTGTGTCCGCCGAGGAACTGGCCGGGCTGGTGCGGCGTATCGGCGGCGAGGGCGACCGGTTCCTGGTCGTTCAGCGGATTCCCGACCTGCCGGATGTGTTCGCTCAGGTCTGGCACAAGACCGGCGGGGACTACACGCTGGAGCACCGCGACGGTGCCGCCGACCGGCATTTCCAGGCGATGGCCGACACGCCTGAGGACGTGATCACCGCGCTGGCCGGCTGGGCCCGTCAGGAGGACGGCTGGGACGCCGGTTTCGTGTGGTCGTCGCTGGACATGGGCCCCGCCCCGGAGGTGCCGCCGCTCGACCTGGACGCGGACGACCACGAGGAGTTGGAGAGGCGGGTACGCGAGGAGCTGGTCGGCGGTTACACCTCCCGCGCCGAACTGGCCGAGCTCGCCGAGGAGTACCTGGTCACCGATGACCGCCGGCCTGTCTTGCGCGAGCAGGCGACGGCGCTGGCCGACCGGATGTGGCTGGAACGCGTCGCCGAACAGGTCACCTGGCAGGGCGAGACCGACCCCGAGCGACTCACCCGAGCGTTCACCGCCCTGGATGAGGCCGGTATCACCGCCCGTGAGAACTTCACCTGCTGCCGCAACTGCGGCCAGTCCGAAATCGGTGGCGAAGGCGGGCCCGACGCCCGGGGCTTCGTCTACTTTCACTCCCAGTGCACCGACTCCGCCGCGGCGGGCCATGGACTGATGCTCCTCTACGGTGGCTTCGACGGCTCGTCCGAGACCACCGCGGCAATAGGCCACGAGATCGTGGCGGCTCTCCAAACGGTCGGCCTCAATACCGAGTGGGACCGTGACCCTGAGCGGGCCATCACCGTCACCCCCCTGGACTGGCGCCGTCGCCTGGTCGGTTAGGCGGCCGCGCCGCCTGTGCGGCACTGTCGGCCGACGAACCTGACGGCTCCATTGTCCACCGGCAACCCGCCGCGGAACGTCCCCGGCAGGAGTCAGCCGCGGGAGTCCGGTTCAGCCAGCCTCGCTGTGCGATGTCGCATGACGCCCATCCGCATACTCGTCGTGGATGGGCGGGACCAGATAGAGGGCCAGAAGACCGGCGGGAACCCACACCGCATGCGTGCCGAGCTTGGCCGTCAGCCAGGCAGCGGCAACTGCGCCGGCGAGAAAGGCACCGATGACGGAGGCGAATCGACACGTCCGGCGGGTCGCCTCACGGTCGTGGGCGAAGACGGCCAGATACGCGTTTTGCATTGCGGCTCGCAGGTTCGCGGTCGTCATGGTGGTGCTGGCGGCGGTGCCCACAAGCTTGCGTTCGAATGACCGGTTTGACTTGCTGTGGGCGCGTGGGAGGCTGGAGAGACCTGAACCGGCAGGGTGAGCACCGGACGCGACCAGGCTCGGCCGGACGAAGCCGAGGCCGATGATGCCGGGCACCCGCCGACCTCTTGTGTCACTGACCGTGTGCGGCGCAGCGACTACTCGCGGGCGTTCCTTCTGTGAGAGGACACGCGATGAAGGGCACAGCCGACTTCACGCGGTGGCTCATGGGCCACGTCGGGGAGCTGAACCGTTTGGGGGATCTCGCTCGCTCCATCGCGAGTGACCCCCGATGGCCCACGGCGGGGAGTCTCGAGACGTACCGGGACTATCTGGAGGACGGTGGAGCGCCTCCGGAGCTGATCGACACTTTGCGTAAGGCCTGGGCAGAGTTCCAATCCCTGCCTCAGTGAGGTTGCCGAAGGCAGGGCAGTTCTGTGAGTGCAGCGCACCAAGCCGATCATCGTCCGACTCGGCAGTGGCACACCACCGCCCTGGAGTGGTGAGCGGACATGCTCGGCATCCCGCGCCGGAGCACGCGGCCGACGGCTCGTCTCTTCCCCGCCCGCCTGGGAAGGGACCAGTGGCAGGGGATGTGGCGGCTCGGTCCTTTCCACTGGCACGAACTCGCGTACGGCAGGGCTCTTCGGGTCGCGGTGGGTGTGGCGGTGCCGCTCGTCGCGGGCGTGCTGACCGGGCGCCTGGACTACGGGGCCTTCGCGTCGCTGGGCGCCCTGCCCGCGGGGTTCGCCTCGTTCCAGGGGATGGCCCGCACGCGTGTCCTCGCTGTGGCGGCGGCCAGCGCGGGGATGGCGGTGTCCACGTTCGTGGGCGGCTTCGTCGCGGAATCGGCCCCCTGGTTGCTGGTGCCCGTGGTGGCCCTGTGGGGCTATGTGACCGGGCTGGCTGTCTCTCTGGGGCAGTGGGTGAGCGTCGCGGTCCTCCAGTGGCCTGTGGCACTGCTGGTCGCGGTCGGCATCCCGCAGAGTGCTTCGGGGTCCGCGCTGCGAGCCGGTCTGGTGCTGGCCGGGGGGCTGTTCCAGTGCGCGCTGGTCGCCGTCTCCTGGACGGTGCGGCCCGGCGCCGTCGAGCGTGCCGCACTCGCCGAGTCCTACCGCAGCCTGTCCACCTATGCCGCCTGCCTGGCCGCCGGCCAGGCAGGTCCACCGCCACCAGCCGCCTTCGCGGCCACCGGGGTCGTCGCCGACCCCAATCCGCTGCTCCCGGAGGCCGTACGTGCGAATGCGCTCAACCTGCTGGAGCAGGCCGAGCGCATTCGCGCCTCGCTCGCGGCGCTGGCCGCGCACACGGCCGACGCCCCTCGTGGGGCCGCCGCCCGCCGCTTTGCCGCCCGCACCGCCCGGGCCCTTGACGGCATCGCCGACGCACTGGACGCCAGACCGGAAGACCGTGCCCCACCGGTACGGATGCCGGACAGGGAATCCACCGCGGAGGCCGCCGCCGGCGACAGTGGCTGGCAGTGGGCTGCCGAGGCGCTCCTGGGTCAGCTGCGGGCCGTGGACCGCATCCTGGATCAGGCGGGTACGGAGAACGTACCCGCCTCGCACCCTGGATCCGGGTCGCAGGGACGGCCCGCTCCCGGGAGGAGCGTGGAGTGGACCGCCCTGACGGTGCGGGCCAACCTCACTGCGGCCGGTGAGACGGGGCGACACGCGCTCCGCCTGGCGGCAGTGACCGGCGTGGCCGAGCTCGTGGTCCAGGCCGGCGGTCTCTACGAGGGCAGATGGGTCGTCCTGACGATCTTTCTGGTGCTCAAGCCGGACTTCGCGTCGACGCTGTCCCGGAGCGTTCACAGAGCGGTGGGCACAGCCGTCGGAGCCGGTCTGGGCGCGGCCGCGGTGACCCTGGCACGCCCCGACGACAGCGGGCTGATCGTCGCGGCCACCATCGCCGTCGCGGCGGCCTACGCGTTGTTCGACGTGAACTACCTGCTCTTCAGTGTCTCCCTCACCGTCTTCATCGTGGTCCTGCTCGACATCCTCGGGCTGCCGGCGGATGCCACCGCCACCGCCCGCCTGGCCAACACCGCTGTCGGGGCGGCGTTCGCGATCATCGCCTACACGTTGTGGCCCACCTGGGAGGGTCTCTCGGCGCAGCAGAAGTTCGCCCGGCTGCTGACCTCCCACAGCCGGTACGCCATCTGTCTGCTCCAGCAGCTCGCCCACCCCGCACAGCTCGACCCCGCCAAGCTCCACGTCCTGCAGACGGCGGCCCGCCGTGCCCGCACCGACGCCGAGGCGTCCACGGTGCGCTTGGCGGCCGAGCCTCCGCAGCCGCCCCTGACCCCGGCCGTCGCCCGGACGCTGGTCGCCGTGGTCATGCGCCTGGCGCATGCGGAGCTCGCCTTGCACGCCTTGGTCGTCCAGCGCGCCGCAGCCGTCCAAGGCGAACAGCGCGAGGACGACGGCCGCCCCACGTCGCTGGACGCCCTGGGCGCCGCCCTCGGTACGACGCTGGAGACGCTGGCCGGGTCGCTGGTCACCCTCGACGCGCCGCGCGGCCTTCCTCCCCTGCGCAGGCTTCAGGCGGCACTGCCCGACCAACCACTGCCGGTCGGTCATCAGACCGTCGTCCTCACAGACTGTCTGGTCGACGCCACGGACACGCTCACCGATGTGGTGCACCGGCTGGTCGAGGATCAAGCGGCCCAAGGGCGAGGCCGCGCACCGTAGACGAGCGAAGTCGCGCGACCGCTGCCCGGTGGCTAGCCTGAAATGGCGCTGCTTCGCAGGGAGCGCCGTGAGCGTCCGGTCGGCGTGCAGGGCTGAGCACATGCGGGCCCGGCCTCCAGGTGCTGCGTGCCGCACAGCGCCCCCACCGGCCGCACAACCCCTTTCTCCCCGTCGGGGCTGCACCGGTCGCGCGCCGGGACGCCCAGGAGAGGTCGAACGGTGTGTGTAGCTCTCATGGTTCCGTGCTACGTCGACGCGTTCTATCCGCAGGTCGGCGTGGCCACGCTGGAACTGCTGGAAAAGCTGGGCGTTGACGTGGACTACCCGTTCGACCAGACGTGTTGCGGGCAGCCGATGGCCAACAGCGGCGCCTACCGGGAGGCGAAGGCCACCGAGGAACTGTTCGTCCGGAACTTCTCCGGATACGAGTACGTCGTGGCCCCGTCAGGAAGTTGCGTGCACCACATCCGCAACAAGTTCACCGCGGCCGACGACACACCCGAGCGCCGGCACGTCCGGGCCCACGTATGGGACCTTCCGGAGTTCCTCTGCGACGTACTGAAGGTCGAGCACTTCCCGTGGGCCGAGTTTCCCCATGAAGTCGCGCTGCACGTAAGCTGCTCGGCGATCCGCGGACTCGACGAGCAGGCGATGAGCGAACGGCCCAACGACCCATGGTTCTCCAAGCCCAGAAAGTTGCTGGAGTCGGTCAAGGGCGTCACCGTGAGCGACTTCGACCGGCCCGACGAATGCTGCGGCTTCGGCGGGACGTTCGCCGTCACCGAGGAGGCGGTCTCCGCCGCCATGGGCAACGACAAGCTGGAACGCATCGGCGCCTCCGGCGCCCGCTACATCGTCTCCTCCGACATGTCCTGCCTGATGCACCTTCAGGGTTGCGCACACCGCAACCGCGACGAGTTCCGCTTCCTGCACCTGGCGCAGGTACTAAACGGAGACGCCGAATGAAAGCGGTGGACCAGGCACACAACGCCCTCGCCTTTCTTGAGGACGAGCCCCACGAGCGTGCCTTCGACGAGCTGATCTGGGGCCTGCGCGAACGGCGCGACACGGCGGCCAAAGAGGTGCCGGAATGGGAGGAGCTGCGCGAACTCGCCTCGCGCATCAAGGAACACACCCTCACGAACCTCGCCCACTATCTGGAGGTGTTCGAGGAGCGCGCCACCCGCAACGGCGCGCATGTCCACTGGGCGCGGGACGCGCACGAGCACAACCAGATCGTCCACGAGATCCTGGACGTCCACCATGTGCGCAGCCTGGTGAAGTCCAAGTCGATGCTGACCGAGGAGTGCGACACCCGGGCCTTCCTGGAACGGCGCGGCATCCAGGTGACCGAGACCGACCTGGGCGAACGTATCCAGCAAGTCGACGACCAGCCGCCCAGCCATATCGTCGGCCCCGCCTTCCAGAAGACGACCGAGGACGTCGCCGTACTCTTCCACCGCGTCTTCGGCTCCGACGCCGGCAACGCCGACCCCGTCTATCTCGCCCGCGTGATGCGGGAGAACACCCGCCCTCTGATACTCGACGCCGACGCGGGCATGACGGGTGCCAACTTCGCGGTGGCCCAGACCGGGGTGGTCGTCACCGTCACCAACGAGGGCAACGCCGACCTCTCCGGAAACGTACCGAGGCTGCGGATCTGCTCGGTGGGCATCGAGAAGATCATCCCCGGCACCGAGGAACTCGCCGTCTTCATCCGGCTGCTCACCCGCAGCGCCACCGGAGAGCGCATCACCCAGTACACCTCGCACTTCGCCGGCCCCCGCGCCGACGGCGAGATGCACGTCGTGCTGGTCGACAACGGGCGTACCCAGCGGCTGGCCGACGACCGGTTCTGGCCCTCGCTCAAGTGCATCCGCTGCGGGGCGTGCATGAACACCTGCCCGGTCTACCGGCGCAGCGGCGGACTCAGCTACGGGGCCACGTACATGGGCCCCATCGGCATCATCACCATGCCCATGGTCGACGTCCGCCGCTACCGCGAGCTGCCCTTCTCCTCGACCATCAACGGAAGTTGCTCGAACGTCTGCCCAGTGCAGATCAATATCCACGAGCAGATCTACCAGTGGCGCGAGGTGATGGACGCCGCCGGACAGTTCTCCACCACCAAGAAGGCGGCCATGAGGGTGGCCGGTGCGGTGCTCAGCCGCCCCGAGGCCTACCGGGCGGCCGCGGAAGTCGGCGGTGATGCGCTGAGGGTCCTGCCGCACTTCGCGCTCTACAACCGGCTCAACGCCTGGGGCCGGCGCCGCGACCTGCCGGAACCCTCGGAAGAGACCTTCCACGAGTGGTACGTCCGAAACCGTGGGCCGCATGCCGCCGACCACCCGGAACACGGCAGCGACGGGACCACAGGAGGCTGACCATGGCGGCACGCGAGGACATCCTGCAGGCCATCCGCGACCACGCCCCCGCGCCGCGGGAACGGCCGAAGGTACCCGACTTCCGACGCGGGCCCGCCGACCTCGTCGGCCTCTTCACCGCCGCACTCGAGCGGCTCGACGGTTCCACGGTCACCGAGCCGCCCGCCGATCTGCAGCAGTGGACGACCGCGACGTTCCCGCAGGCACGCCGCATCTGCTCCACTGCTCCCGAGGTGACCGGCACGGTCACCGTCGCGGAGTTCTCCGACTGGTCGGCTCCCTCCGACGTGGACGTCACGGTCGTGCGGACACCGCTCGGTGTCGCCGAGACCGGCTCGATCCTCCTCACCGAGAAGGAACTGGGCGTCAACACCATCGCCGTCCTGGCCGAGCACCTGGTCGTGCTGCTCGACCCGGCGGACATCGTCGAGAACATCCACATGGCCTACCGGCACCCCGGTTTCCAGCAGGCCGCCTACGCGGTACTGCTCTCCGGACCGTCCGGCTCCGCGGACATCGGCGGGGTCACCGTGCACCCCGCGCAGGGCGTCACCACGATGACGGTGGTTCTGGCGGCGCGCCACGGGAACTGACACAGACACGCTGCACGCGTGACGTCACGTCCCCCGGGGACATTCCGTTGCCGGGACGCCCCGTGCGCCGCGAGACCGGGCTGTGGACACGGGTCGGCTGGCGACGCCAGACACGGCCGGGTGGGCCGGGGGAAGCGGCACGGCCGTATGGGCACGCGACGAGGACCGCGATCGTGAAGGTCACGGGCCTCGTCCGCGTTCCGTCCGTCATCGAACGTCACCCGGCCATCACTGCGAGTTCCACCTGGGCGGACGCCGGTGCCCGTGACTCCAATTTACTAACAATAGATTGAGCAGCCCAGACTGATAAGTCTATTGTTAGTACCTGTGAACGTGGATACAGAAGTCGGCCGTGATCTCGGCCATGGCCTGAGCGACACCGCCCGACTCGCGTCCGACCTACGGCTCGCTGTGAGCCGCGTGACGCGGCGACTGCGACAGGCTCACGCCGTGGGGGACGTCTCGCTCTCCGCCGTGTCGGTGCTCGCGCGACTCTCCTCCGACGGCCCCGACTCCCCGACCTCCCTCGCCGAGATGGAGCGTGTACGTCCGCAGGCGATGGCGAGCACGCTCGCCCTCCTGGAGCAGCGTGGCTTTGTTCGCCGTACCCCCGACGCGACGGACGGGCGACGGAGCATCGTGGCGATCACCGAGGAAGGACAAGCCATGCTGGCGGAGCGGCGCTCCGAGTCCGTGCACCGCCTCTCGGCCGCGCTCGACGAGTGCACCGCTGAGGAGCGCGCCACGCTCGAGTCCGCCCTGCCGCTTCTCGACCGACTGGCGGAGCGACTGTGACCGTGCGCAGCACCCCTGACGGCAACCAGCACGGGAGCCGTCCCGGAGGCGGCCGTCCGTCCATGCTGAGTGCCCTGCGATCCGCGGGCCGGAAGGACGCACCGGCCGGCCCGAACTACAAGTGGGTCGCCCTGTCCAACACCACGCTCGGCGTGCTGATCGCGACGATGGACGCCTCCATCGTGATCATCTCGCTGCCGGCGATCTTCCGCGGCATCGGGCTGGACCCGCTCGCGCCGGGCAACATCGGCTACCTGCTCTGGATGATCCTGGGCTACCTGCTGGTCTCGGCCGTACTCGTGGTCGTCCTCGGCCGACTCGGCGACATGTTCGGCAGGGTACGGATCTACAACATCGGCTTCCTCATCTTCGCCTGCGCCTCCGTCGCGCTGTCCCTGGACCCCTTCCGCGCGGGGGCGGGCGCCCTGTGGCTGATCCTGTGGCGGATCGTGCAGGCCTTCGGCGGCTCGATGCTGACCGCCAACTCGGCCGCCATCCTCACCGACGCCTTCCCGGCCCGCCAGCGTGGCATGGCCCTCGGCATCAACCAGATAACCGCGCTCGCGGGCCAGTTCCTCGGCCTCCTCGCGGGCGGACTGCTCGCCGCCGTCGACTGGCGCGCCGTGTTCTGGGTGAGTGTCCCGGTCAGCATCGCCGGCACCATATGGTCGTACCTGAGCCTGCGGGAGACCGCGGCGGGCCGGCGTGGCCACATCGACTGGCTCGGCAACCTCACCTTCGCGGCGGGCGCCGGAATCCTGCTGGCCGGCATCACCTACGGGATCCAGCCCTATGGATCGAGCGCCACCGGCTGGGGAAACCCGTGGGTTCTCAGCGGCCTGATCGGCGGTGCCGTTCTGCTGCTGGTCTTCTGCTACGTCGAGACGCACATCGCCGAACCCATGTTCAACCTGGCCCTGTTCAAGCTGCGCGCGTTCGCGGCGGGCAATGTGGCCGCCCTGCTGACGGCGATCGCGCGCGGCGGGCTGCAGTTCATGCTCATCATCTGGCTGCAGGGCATCTGGCTGCCGCTGCACGGCTACGCGTTCGAGGACACCCCGTTGTGGGCCGGCATCTTCATGCTGCCGCTGACGCTGGGCTTCCTGATCGCGGGTCCCCTGTCCGGCTATCTGTCGGACAGATTCGGCGCCCGCATGTTCTCCACGGCCGGTCTGATCATCGTCGCGGCGTCCTTCTTCGGACTGCTGGTGCTGCCGATCAACTTCGACTACGGGGCGTTCGCCGCACTGCTCCTGCTCAACGGGCTGGGCCAGGGCATGTTCTCCTCGCCGAACACCTCCTCCATCATGGGCAGCGTGCCCGCGGAGTACCGGGGTGTCGCGTCCGGTATGCGCTCCACCTTCCAGAACTCCGGTACCGCCCTGTCCATCGGTGTGTTCTTCTCCCTGATGGTCTCCGGCCTGGCCTCGTCGCTGCCGGCGGCGCTCAGCAACGGACTCAAGGCGCACGGAGTACCGGCCGGCGCGGCCGCGCATGCCGCGTCACTGCCACCGGTGAGCACGCTCTTCGCCACGTTCCTCGGCAACAACCCCATCGAGCACTTGCTCACATCCGACCCGAGCGTCCACCTCTCCGGGGCCCAGCGCGCCGCCCTGACGGGCCACACCTTCTTCCCGCAACTGGTCTCCGGCCCGTTCCACCACGGGCTGACCATCGTCTTCAGCGTCGCCGCGGGCATGGCCCTCGTCTCCGCCCTCGCCTCGGCCCTGCGCGGCGGCCACCGTCCCGCCTACGACACCCCGCACAGCGGCAGGCAACCCGCCACGACCGGCCCCCAGGAGACTGCGCAGCACTCCCGCAACACACCCTGACAGCGACCGACCTGCCACACGCCCCGACCCCGGCCCGGCGCTCCGTCGCCACGCCGGGGTTTTCCTTCAAGCCCAAGGCAGCCGGGGGGAACACGAAAGACGGCTCGGCTATGCCGCCTGAGGCAGTTGCTCATGTACCTCACTTGCCGTAGGGATCCTCGGCGGCACCTCGGGCGCGCCCGTCGCGGTCGGCCTCAGAGTGCTCCGCACCACGCCACTCACGCACAGGCACACGCCCCTGACCGCCGCGGAGTTCGTCAACCCGCCAGACATTTCCTCACCCTGCGGAGGCAGGTTAGAGTCCGGTGGTGAGTTCGAACCTGCCTGACGTCCGTATCGACGCCGCCGCACGCGCCTGGGGCGCCGCCCTGCGGCGCATCGCCGTCGCCGAACCGCGCATCCGCCAGGAGGCGGGGGCGAACGAGACGTACATGGTCGTCACCGGGAGCCCGACCTACAGTCTCAACGGCGTCTACGCCTTCGACCGCACGCCGGACGCAGCGCAGATAGAGCGTCTCGCGGCCCGCGCGGCCGACGCGGCCCGGTCCTTTCCCGGGACGCTGCCGTGGAGCGTGCAGGTGCGTTCGGACCCCGACGACCGCGTCCGCGACGTGGCCCTGAGGCATGGACTCACGAAGCAGAGTCAAGAGCCCTTCATGGTGAGGGACCTGACGAGCGCCCCTCCGGTCCTCGGTGACGCGGGCGCGATGACGGTGCGCGCCATCTCGGGAGCGGAGCAGGACCTCTACGTACGTGCCCTCGCCGACGGCTTCGGAGTCCCGAAGGAGCTGTTCGCGCCGCTGTTCACTCCCCCGGTGCTGGACGCCGCCCCGGACGTCACCGCCTACGTCGGCGAGGTACAGGGAGAGGTGGTCAGCACAGCGATGACCGTTCTCACGGAGGGGCACGTCGGGATCTTCAACGTCTCCACCAGTCCGGACCACCGCCGATCCGGTTACGGCGGGCGCATCACGGAGGAGGCGGTCGCCCGCGGCCATGCCGCCGGCGCCTCAACCGCCTATCTGCGGTCCAGCGACATGGGGCTCCCGGTCTACGCCTCGCTCGGCTTCACCGTGGCGGAGCACTGGACCTACTTCACGGACTAGCGGTCGCCGCACGACAAGGACGCCGGCGCCACCGTCCTCAGGCCTCGAGGTGCGGCTCAAGGGAGTTCGGCGGCCGGAGTGGCGAGTCGCCGCGTGGGTTCTGCCGTCCGACCGGATCGTTCTGGCGCGCCGGGCGCAGCACAAGGGCCTGCTGCGGAGCGGAACCGCAGGTGAACGAGCGGCGCTCCCGGCCCGTTTGGAGCCGCCGCTGGAACTCCCTCGTCTCGTCACACGGCTCTCATCACACGGCGATCCGGCGCCCCGTGATCGTGAGCGGATTGATCCGGATCCACATGTCGCGCTGTCCACCCGCCCAAGGCTCGCTGTAAGCCCGCTCTTTCAGCAGCTGTACGCAGTCGGGGTCCATCACGGCGCTGGCAGGTCCGCGTACGAGGACGCTCCAGCCCTGGCTCAACGCTGCGTCGATGTGGTCGACCTCGAAGGCCACCTCACAGCCCATGGCCTGCGCAAGCGCCGTGCCGGGATGAGTCCTGAAGGCGATCACGCCCTCGACCACGCTGTAGTTCACGGGGAGGATCAGCGGTCCCGACGGGCTTGGCACCGCGAGCCTGCCCACGCCGTGGGTCGAGACCAGGTCCCGGCACTCCTGTGGGCTCAGTTCGGTGAACTTCGGGTGCCGGCCCGCCTGTCCGAGGCCGGGGGGCAGGTCCACGTCGCCGCCGGTGAGTTCCCGGACGGTGGTCTCGAGCGCTCCGGCCAGTCTGAGGAGCGCGGCGGCACCGGGGTTGGCGGTGGGTTGCTCCTCCAGGTGCTGGACGTAGCTGGAAGCCATGCCCGCGCGGTGGGCTGTTTCCTCTCGGGTCAGGCCGAGTTCCTCTCGGCGCAGGGCGATCCGGCGTCCGAGGTCGCCGGTAGGCAGGCCCCTCACCAGGTTCGATGATGACTGTGCGGACATGGTCCTCATCTCCTCTCGGGAATCTCGGGAATCGCGGGGATCTCGGGGCTCTCGGGGCTCTCGGGGCTCTCGGGGATTGCGCAGCCAGTCGTCGGCGATGCTGTGTCGTGACTGCTCGTCGGGTGGCAGGTCGGAGTCGTCGCTGCGGTGGGTGAGCTGGTCGATCACCGCGACGACGCCGTCGATCTGCTTGGTCAAGGAGACGGCGAGTTCCGTCTCGCTCTTGCGTTCCAGCCGGCCCGCAAGGGTGACCACGCCTTCCGCCACGGATACGTCGATGGTTTTGGGGGCCAGCCGCAGTGCGCGGACCAGCACTTCCCCGGTCACCTCGTCGCGGATCTCCGCGTCGGGCCGCAGGAACACCCGCAGGAGGTCCCGGCGCGTGACGATGCCGACAAGACGGTTCTCCTCGTCGAGCACGGGCAGTCGCTCCACATGCCGCTGGACCATGATCCGCGCGGCCTCGGCGATGGTCTCGTCGGCGTGCACGGTCACGGGCGGTTCGGTCATCAGCTGACCGGCGGTGAAAGCCCTGGACTTGGCAGCCCTTCTCCGGCCCGCGGATGTCGACTCGGCCGGCGCGGAACGGCGCTTCGGCTCGTCCGTACCGAGGGCTTCCGCCTGTCGGGTCACCAAGTCCGTCTCGGAGATCACTCCGATGACCTTCTCGTCGTCGTCCACAACCGGGAGTCCGCTGATCCGGCCGTCCGCGAGCAGCCGCGCGACTTCCTTGAGGGGAGTGGCGTACTCGGCGCAGATGACATCACTGGTCATCACGGAACCCACCTTGTTGTGCTTCATGACCGATCCCTTCTCAGCGGAGCCGGCGCAGGTACGGGTCCTGGGGCCTGCGCGGCAGCAGGCGAACGCGTGCGTCGAGCACGGTGACTCCGTCCGGGGTGGCAAGGACGGGATTGAAGTCGGCCTCCGCCGGTTGCGGGAGGTCACTCGCCATACGGGACATACGGAGGAGCAGTTGTTCCAGGCCCTCCAGGTCGACGGGGCCGGCACCGTGCGCGCCCGACAGGAGGGGGGCGCAGCACGATGCCGTGATCAGGTCGTGGACGTCGTGGTCGGTGAGGGGGGCGAGCCGTGCGGCGTGGTCGGCGAGCACCTCCGTCGCGGTACCGCCTAGTCCGAAGAGCACGAGTGGGCCGAAGACCTCGTCCTGAACGACGCCGGCGAACAGTTCGGTGCCGCGGGCCGCGAGCGGCTGGACCACCACGCCCGTCATCCGTCCCGCGAACTGCGTCTCGAAGTCCCTGAAGGCGGCGCGTACTTGGAAGTCACCCTGGAGATCGAGGTGGACGGCGTGCTGCTCGCTCTTGTGCAGCAGGCCCGGCCAGTGGGCTTTGATGACGACCCGCCCGTCGGGGCCGCGCAGCCGTGCGGCGGCGAGGACTGCGTCGTCCTCCGTCTCGGCCCAGGCCCATGGAAGCTGCGGGATGCCATGGCAGGCCGGCAGGTCGGCGCAGGTGCGCGGTTCCAGCCAGCCCCCGTCCGGGTGGGTGGCGAGACAGGCGTCGGCGATCTCGTGGGCATGCGGGGTGTCGACTCCCTCGAGGTCCGGGACGGTGCCCATGGGGCGGTCGAGCCAGGACGCCCGGCGATCGACACGGGCCAGCGCCCGTGCCGCCGCCTGCGGGTCCGCGTACGAAGGGATCGTGCCGCCCTGTGCGGCGGGCGGCAGCTTCACCGGCAGGTCCTGTGCGAGGCATACGGTGACGACCGGTCGCTCCGGGTGCGCGGGGCCTCCGGTCAGTGCCCGGCACAGGTCGTCACCGGTGGCCGCGGCGACCGCCGGTCCGGGACGGTCCGTGGCACACGCGCGGTCGGCCGCCATGGCGGCGGACCATGCGCTCGCCACGAAGAACAGCAACCGGAGGTTGTCTGGGGACATCTCCGTGTAGAACTCCCGCAACTGCTGCGGATCGTCTGGCTGTACGGGGCGGATGCACACGGTGGTGCCGTCCGCGAGCAGGGCGTGGACAGGGCGTCGGGCAAGTGTGGTGTCCGTCATCGCGGACCTCCTCCCAAGCCTCTCGACGGTTCGAGCATCCAGCAGCCGAGAAGGTGATCACATGGGCTGTCCGGAGGCAGCACAGGGGCCGTTCGGCCCTAAATCAGCCCTGGGGCCCAGCGCCCTCGCACGGATGCCCTTAGAGTCCGACGCGCGAGCCGGCCGCCGTGGAACCGGCTGTGGAGGGGCGGTACACGAGGAGTCGCTACGACGGCGCCGGGCCCCGTCCCGCGCCCGGCCAAGGCGCTGAGCAGGATCCTCGGCTGTCCGGCACGCCGCGTCATCGTGTCCATGTCCCTCAAGGAGCCGAGCGGATCACGACCGGTCCCGGCGGGGCTACGGCGTCTCCCTTTCCGGAGTGTCGTCCAGGTCGTACTCGAGCCGGTTGACGACATCCACCACGCCGTCGACCTCCTCGCACAACTGCACGGCCACGGGGAGCAGGCTCTTGCGCTCCACCCTGCCGCTCAGCGTGACCCTGCCGTCGTCGACCTCCACGGTCAGCGACGAGGGAGGCAACCCCAGCGCCTGGACGATGACTTCTTCCAGGATCTCCTTCTGGATCGCGCGATCCTGACGGAGGAACAGCTGCAGCAGATCGCTGCGACTGATCACGCCGATCAGGCGGCCGTCGTCGTCCACCACGGGCAGACGCTTGACCTTCAGCTTCTCCATCGTCTGTGCGGCACGGGCCACGTTCCACTCCGGCTCCGCGACCACGGCCGGGCTGGTCATCAGTTCCCCGGCGGTGCTGCCGACGCCGGCGGAGGTCTGCTTGCGCAGCAGGTCCGCTTCGGACACCACTCCGACGGGCCGGCCGTCGTCGTCGACCACGGGGACAGCGGTGATGTCGTACTCGTCGAGGGTCCGTGCGATCTCCTTGAAGCTCGTGCCCGGTCGCACGCTCACGGCGGTGGAGGTCATCAGATCGCCCACGCTGCGGTGACCCATGGCTCCGCGTCCCCTTTCCTGTCCCTCTTGCTGTCCCTGCACGTCTTGCTCCGGGCGCGGGTCCCGGCTCGGGCGGGTGTGGGCCCGCCCGAGCCGGGACCCGCCGGATACGGGATCACGCGCGGTGCGTGACCTCGATGTGCTTGGCCGCTGCCTTCTCACGTCCGAGGCCCACGCTGACGGTGAGCATGCCGTTGGTGTAGTCGGCCTCGACGTCGTCCTCGTTGGCGCCCGGCGGCAGCGTCACGCTGCGGCTCATGGAGCCGTAGCGGATCTCGCTGCGGTTCTTCTCCGCTTCGTGTTCGGTGCGCTCGGCCTTGAAGGTCAGCACACCTTCGCTGAGGGTGACGTCGATGTCGTCGGGCAGGACGCCGGGAAGCTCCGCCCGCATAACATACCGGTCGCCCTCCGTGTAGTCCTCGATGCGGACCGCGTAGAGGTCACCCATCGTGGGCATCGCGAAACGCGCCGGAAAGGCCTCAAACCAATCGGGAATCTCCGGGAACGGGAACCTCTGCCTGCGTGCAAGTGTCGCCATGGCCGTCTCCAGAACTGCGATTGCGGCTGTTGACTCTTCCAGTCCACCACGTGCCGCTTCTCTTCGCTGAGGCCGACCAGCCCATGCCGAGGGTCCCCATTCCGTGGGCATCACGGGGCTCGGGACGGGCGAGGTGATGCGGCGTCCGCAGGCACCGGTCCGTACAAGCAAAGGCGACGGAACTCGCAGAGCCGGTCAGCCCATGCGTTCGCGCGAGCATTCGCCGAAACTGGTGACGGGACGACGGAGCGCCCGGGCCCGACGCGTACCTCAGGCACCGCTCGCGTGCCACGGCACCCATGGACACGGTTCATGACGGCTCGCTCAGGAGACGACGATGACCCAACCCCGTGATCACCGGCCGATCGTGGTCGGTGTAGATCCCGACTCCACGAAGCGGATGGCACTGGCCTGGGCTGCGGACGAGGCCGCGCGGCGGCGGGTGCCGCTGCGTCTGGTCCACGCCGAGGGAATGCCGACCGTGGAGTTCCGGAAGTGGCACGTGCCGCCTTCCTGGGAGGCGTGGAACGAGGTGATGCACGAGGCCGGGGAACAGAAGCTCAAGGACGCGGTGGCCTTCGCCGAGGCCCGGCAACCACGGGTCGAGGTGTCCGGACTGCTGGCCGAGGGGGACCCGGCGTGGGTCCTGCGGGAGCAGGGCCAGGACGCCACGGCCGTCGTCCTGGGCTCGCAGCACCTCACCCGGGTGAGAGAGGTGTTCGGCTCCGCCTCGGTCTCCCTGCCCGTCATGGCGCATTCCCCCTGCCCCGTGGTGGTCGTCCCCGAGCCGGAGCACAGCAACCAGCAGCCCGCGTACTTCGTCGTCGGCGTGGACGGCAGCGAGCATTCCGCGGCCGCCGTCGAGTTCGCCTTCGAGGAGGCGGCCCTGCGCGACGCGGCCCTGCGCGCCTTGTACGTGTGGCAACCGGGGCTGCTGGGGATGCTCGACGAACAGGCGGCCCAGCAGGAATGCCGCCGTCTGCTCTCCGAGATCGTCGCCGGCCGCGGTGCGGCGTACCCGAACGTGGAACTGCGCCAGGAGCTGATCAGCGGCTACCCCGTGAAGGTGCTGACCGAGGAGTCCGCAGACGCGCTGGGACTGGTGGTGGGAACCCGGGGCCGCGGTGGCTTCGCCGGCATGCTGCTCGGCTCGGTGAGCCAGGGCGTGCTGCACCACGCTCAGTGCCCGGTCATCACCGTGCCGGTCACGTCCGCGTGAGCCGACTGGAACCGTGCTCCGATGTCGTGAAACGCGGCGCCGAACCCCCGACCCTGCCGGGGCGCCGGCACGATGAGCCGTACGCCTCGGAGGGCTACTTCTCCCAGGCGCCGTGAGTCGTAGGTTCGTCGCGCTGTGGTCCCCCGTCCGCGGTGGACTCCTCTCTGGCGCCGTGAGCCGTCGGTTCGTCTCGCTGCGGCCCCCCGTCCGCGGCGGATTCCTCGCAGGCGCCGCGAGCCGTCGCTTCGTCCCGCTGCGGCCCCCCGTCCGCGGCGGACTCCTCTCTGACACCGTGAGCCGTCGCTTCCTCTCGCTGCGGCCCCCCGTCCGTGGTGGACTCCTCGCGGGCGCCCTGAACCATCGGTTCGCCCCGCTGCGGCCCCCCGTCCGCGGCGGACTCCTCTCTGACACCGTGAGCCGTCGCTTCCTCTCGCTGCGGCCCCCCGTCCGCGGCGGACTCCTCGCGGTCCGCAGGTGTGTCGGCATCGGGCCGGTGCCCCTTGCCCGGATCACGGATCCGTGGGGGCACGCTCCGAAGGCCATCGGAGGCAGCGCCCGGTGCGCCACCGCCTGTCTGCCCTCGTTCCCGCTGTTCCTCCCGGAGGACGTCGAGTACGGCGGAGCCGTCGATGGTCTCCCGGATGACGAGCAGATCGGCCAGCCGGTCCAGGGCCCGGCGGTGCTCCCGTAGCAGCCCCGTGGCCCGCTCCTCGGCCTCACGCAGCAGGCGTGCGGCCTCCTGGTCGATGACCCGCTGGGTCTGTTCCGAGTACGGCTGCCGTGCGGAATCCTCCGCGGTCTCCCCCAGGTAGCGCGGGGTGGCGGAGGCGTATCCGACAGGTCCGAGCGCCGTCGACAGTCCGAAGTCCCGCACCATGCGGGTGGCTATCTGGGTGGCCCCGGCCAGGTCATTGGCGGCTCCGCTCGACCCCTCGCCGAAGACGACGAGCTCGGCCGCCCGGCCGCCGAGCCGGACCGCCAGCAGATCGGTCAGATAGCCCTCGCTGTACAGATGGCGCTCCGCCTCGGGCAGCTGCTCGGTCACCCCCAGCGTCATGCCCGTCGGCAGGACGGTGACCTTCGCGACCGGGTCGGCGTGCTCGCACAGGGCGGCGACCAGGGCATGCCCCGACTCGTGGACGGCGACCGCATGGCGCTCTTCGGGCAGTAGTGCGTTGGACGCCTCGCGACGCCCGAGCAGAACGCGGTCGCGGGCGGCATCCAGGTCGTTCGGCTCGATCAGGACGCGGTCGGCGCGGACGGCGTTGATGGCGGCCTCATTGACCAGGTTGGCGAGGTCCGCGCCGGAGAAGCCCGGAGTGGCCCGGGCGACGATGTCGAGGTCGACGTCGTCGGCGAGGGTCTTGCCGCGGGCGTGCACCCGGAGGATGGCGGCGCGCTCGGCCTGATTGGGCAGCGGGACGGTGACCTGACGATCGAAGCGGCCAGGACGGAGCAGCGCGGGATCGAGGGCCTCGGGCCGGTTGGTGGCGGCGAGGACGACGATGCCGGTGGACTGGTCGAAGCCGTCCATCTCGGCCAGCAACTGGTTGAGAGTCTGCTCGCGCTCGTCGTTGCCACCGATGTTCCCGCTCCCGGCGCGGCGCGAGCCGACGGCGTCGAGCTCGTCGATGAAGACGATGGAGGGCGCGCGCTTACGGGCATCGTCGAACAGGTCCCGTACCCTCGACGCGCCCACACCGACGAACATCTCGACGAAGCCGGAGCCGGTCACCGACAGGAACGGCACGTCGGCCTCTCCGGCGACGGCGCGGGCGAAGAGCGTCTTTCCGGTGCCGGGCGGCCCCACCATGATCACTCCGCGCGGGCCCTTGGCACCGGCCGCCGCGTAGCGCGAGGGGTTGCGAAGGAAGTCGACGACCTCGCTGATCTCCTGCTTGACGCCGTCGTAGCCGGCCACGTCGTCGAACCTCGTGGTGGGCCGCTCCGCCTCGATGATCTTCGCCCGGGAACGGCCGATGGCGCTGAGGCCTCCGGTCATCGAACGCGCGGCGCGGCGTCCGAGCCACCAGAAGAGACCGATGATCAGCAGCAGCGGCAGGAAGTCGACGAAGATCGACCCGACCGGGCTGCCGCTCTTGCTCTGGGAGGCGGTGATCTGCACGTGCTCGGCCTGCAGTTGCTGTTGGAGCGGTCCCGTCCCCAACGCCGTGGGGATCTGGGTGGTGAACTTCGTGCCGTTCTTCAAGGTGCCGGTGACCGCTCCCTTGTCGTTAATGTCGACGGTCTGCACCTGACCCGTGCCGACCTTGGAGACGAAGTTGCTGTAGGACAGCTGAGACGGCGGAGTCCCCGAGGGCGCGCGGACGAGTATGAGGATGAGCAGGAAGACCACCCAGAACAGCGGAAGGACCCACCACCGCCAGCCCGATCGTGGCGGCTGGGCAGGCGGCTTCGGCGGCTCCCGCGGGGGTCCGGACTTGGCGGGCGGCGTGAGATGCCGGTGCGGCATCCGCAATCGTGTGATCACAGTGCACCGCCTCCTCCGACGGGCCTGATGTCATGTCACGTTGCTCGACCGGTCCGCCGCACCAGCAGCCGGTTCCCTTCACGGTGCCGGCCCGCGCTCTGTGAGGCCGGGCGTTCTTCTCGCGGCGCTGCCAGTCGGCGCCGGTACTCTTCCTCGTCGATCTTCCCACTGGCGAGCGTCCGGCGAGCACCTGCTCGGGCGGCATCCCCGTGGGCTTGCGCGGGTGCCCGGAGCCGGTTCATCGTGCGGACCAGCAGCGCGATGAGGGGGAACGAGCACCGCCCAGATCAGGATCGCGCTCACCGACGCGACGAGCCAACCCCATCCGGTCCCTGAACAGTGGATCGGTGCACCCGGACGCCAGATTTTCGCCGCGGTGCCTGCGGCAGGGCGTCGACCAGCGTGGACACCCCGCTGCGAAGCGCGCTCGACTTCGGTGGCGACGATGCCGTTCGCGTCAGGATCCGGTTACCGAGCGTGGCGGGTACCGGAGGGCCCTCCCCGTGGAACCGACCGGCCCTGTCGTGCCGGCCGCCAGGCAGGCAGCTTGCAGGGGCTGCACGACGGTGGATCCTGAGAGCGGACCGCGGAGGACCTGCTCATGCCCGAAGGCTCGGACAGACGGATGTCAGGGAGGTCGTTTCCGATGCCCGGGCTCGGCGCACTGGTGGCTCGCCGACGCAACTGGTCCCGGGGCGACCTGCTCGCAGGCGTGACGGTGGCCGCGTACCTCGTACCGCAGGTCATGGCCTACGCCGGCGTGGCCGGTCTGCCGCCCGTCGCCGGGCTCTGGGCGATCCTCCCCGCACTCGCCCTGTACGCGCTGTTCGGTTCCTCACGGCTGCTGTCGGTCGGTCCGGAGTCCACGACGGCCTTGATGACGGCCACGGTCGTCGGCCCGCTGGCCGGTGGCGATCCCGGGCACTACGCGTCGCTCGCGGCCGCCCTCGCCGTCACGGTCGGCCTGCTGTGCCTGGTGGCCCGAGCGGTCCGGCTGGGCTTCATCGCCGATCTCCTCTCCCGCCCGGTCCTGGTCGGCTATCTGGCGGGCGTGGCGCTGATCATGGCGGTGGACCAGTTACCCAGGCTCACCGGTGTACGGACGAACAGCAAGGAGTTCTTCCCCCAACTGTGGTCCTTCATCAGGAACCTGACGCACACCGACCCGGCCACGGTGATCCTCTCCGCCGCCGTACTGGTGTTCCTCTTCGCTGTCGCCCGCTTCTCCCCCGTCCTTCCAGGACCGCTGCTCGCCGTGGTCCTGGCCACGGCGGCCGTGGTGGCCTTCGACCTCGACGGCCGGTTCGGCGTCGCGGTGATCGGCCGGGTGCCCTCCGGTCTTCCGGACCTGGCGCTGCCCGACCTGGGTGCCTTGCCGCGCCTGGTGCTGCCCGCGCTCGGTGTGCTGCTCGTCGCGTACACCGACTTCATCCTCACCGCACGCGCTTTCACCGACCGCACCGACCTCACGACCGGGCTCGACGCCAACCGGGAATTCCTCGCCCTCGGCGCCGCCAATTTGGGGGCCGGTGCGGTCCATGGCTTCCCCGTCAGCAGCAGCGCCAGCCGAACCGCGCTCGCGGCTTCCGCGGGCGCCCGCAGTCAGGCGTACTCGCTGGTCGCCGGGGCGGTCGTGCTGGCCGTTCTGCTCTTCCTCAACCCACTGCTGACGCGCATGCCCTCAGCCGCGCTCGGCGCGCTCGTCGTCTACGCCGCCGTCCGCATGGTCGACGTTCCGGGCTTCCGCCGACTCGCGTCGTTCCGGCGCCGTGAGCTGCTCCTGGCGCTCGGCTGCCTGGCGGGCGTGCTCGCCCTGGACATCCTGTACGGGGTACTCGTGGCCGTCGGTCTGTCGGTGGCGGAGCTGCTGACCCGGGTGGCACGGCCGCACGACGCGATCGAGGGGCTGGTCCCCGGGATGGCAGGCATGCACGATGTCGACGACTACCCACAGGCACGCACCGTCCCCGGGCTGCTGGTGTACCGCTACGACTCGCCCCTGTTCTTCGCCAACGCGGAGAACTTCCGGCGCCGGGCACTGGCTGCGGTCGCCGAACAGACCGAGCCGGTCCGCTGGTTCGTCCTCAATACCGAGGCCAACGTCGAGGTCGACCTCACGGCCCTGGACGCCGTGGACGACCTGCGCCGCGAGCTCACGCGCCGCGGCATCGTGTTCGCCCTCGCCCGGGTCAAGCAGGACCTCCTGGACGACCTTCAGGCGTACGGCCTCGCGGATTCCGTGGGCGCCGACCTCATCTTCCCGACACTGCCCACCGCGGTGCAGGCGTACCGGGCCTGGTGCCGCGACCAGTGACCGCTCATGCCGGGACGACGGGAGGCCTAAGGGCCCGTCCGACAGGTAGAGGGGCCGTTCCTCACCCCCCGTAATGGCACACGGAGGAAGCAGCCGGGGCGCGGCAGGGCCGAATGGCCCCTCGGCAGCTGTTCGGCCCCGGGACCACCTGCTCCCGAGAGGGTCCGGGTGGCCCTACCGCAGGCGTGCCGCCCACTCCGAGGCTGAACACATGGAGACCTAATCATCGGTCTCGCGGGCGATACACCGCACGAGTCCATGCTTCCGCCGGCGACCAAGGGGAAGCCGCCGCCCGACGCCGAAGGGAGAGTCCGGTGACCGCACCAACCCTGAACACATCCGCCGTCACCGCATTCATCGAGGCAGCCGCGGCGGCTCCGTCCCTGCACAACGCACAGCCCTGGAAGTTCCGCTTCCATCCCAGCAGCGGCACCCTGCAGCTGTACGCCGACCGTGAACGCGGACTCCCGGCGACGGATCCGGACGGCCGCAGCATGCATCTGGGCTGCGGTGCCGCGCTGTTCAACCTGCGCGTCACCGCGGTGGCCGCGGGCCGCGAGCCCACCGTTCGGCTGCTGCCCGACGACTCCGATCCATCCCTCCTCGCCGAGGTGGACCTCACCGGCACCGCGAGCCCGGGCGACCCTCTCGCCCTGCTCCAACCGGCGATCCATCGACGCCACACGAGCCGTAATCCCTTCCTCGAGGACGACATACCAGCAGCCGTGATAGACGAACTGTGCGGCGCGGCCGACCTCGAAGGAGCTCGGTTGCTCTTCCCCGACGCCTGGCATGTGCAGTCGATGCTGGATCTGGTACAGGACGCCGAGTGCCGGGAGGCATGCGACCCCGGCGTACGCGGCGAGACGGCGCGGTGGGTGCGGACGGAGTCCACGAGCGAGAACACGGCTTCGGACGGGATTCCCGCAGCAGCGCTCGGCCCCGGCCAGTGGGGAGCCAGTTCTCCCGTGCGTGACCTGACCAACGGCCGGGCGGTGGCCGGTCGCGGCTGGGCGCCCTTCGAAAAGCAACCCCATATCGCCCTGCTGGGTACGGCGCAGGACCGGCCGGTGGACTGGCTACGGGCAGGGCAGGCACTGGAACGGGTCTGGCTCCAGGCCACTACGGACGGGCTCGTCGCGTCCTTGACCTCCCAACCCCTGGAATGGCCCGAACTGCGGTGGGCGGTACGCGACCCGACGACGGCCATGGGGTACGTGCAGATGGTGATCCGCCTCGGGTACGGCCCGGAGGGGCAGTCCACTCCCCGACGGCCTGTGGCCGAGGTGCTCGACATCGTCTGACGCGGAGGGGCTACTCCGCCTCTTCCAGCCCGAAGGTCTCCAGATAGCGGTCGCGGGCGGGGTCTTGGAGTGGATTCCCGCCGTGTTGCCTTCGGTCAAGCGCTCGCTGCCAGCACACCGGTAGCGGGCTTCTCCAATCTGCGGGTGCGAGGCTCATTTGCATCGGACCTCTCACCCAGTGCCCGAACGCCATGGGGAAAGTGCGGACGCCGTCCCTGTCGGTGGTGGGCCGCGGCTTGACGGCGTTGTTGAGGCGGTCGCCGCGCTGCCTCCTCCAGGTCAGGGCGCAGCAGGGGTCTGCAGCGAGGTGGTGAGCAGCTCGATCATGCGGCTGTAACGGGCGGGAAAGTCGACATGGGCGGCTAGGAGCGCGGGATCCTCCACGGCCTCGACGACGGTGGGTCCGGGGTGGGCGAACGGCCACAGCCCCGCGATCAGCACGATGGTCGCCGAGGCCAGTTCTTGCGCGGCCGCCCGGTCCAGGTCGGGGACGCGGGCGTGGACGATGTCGGCGAGCCGGTTGTTGCCGGCCAGCGCCTGGCGCTTGTAGGTGCGGACCGTCTCCACCGAGACCGTGCGTTCCAGCACGCTGGCCAGCACGCTCGCCAGCTCGCACATCGCCGGTCGGGCGGCGAGTGAGGCGGCGTAGGCGTCGGCGAAACCGCGCACCGATGACATGGGCCCCGCGCTGTCCGCGTCGGCGGGCGCCAGTTCCGCCGGGAGCGCGTCGAGCCAGGCGCCGTACTCCCGGTTGAGGAGTTCCAGGAAGACCGCCTCACGGTTCTCGAAGTACCGCAGCACGTTCGAGGTGGCGATCCCCGCCTGCCGGCCGATGTCGCGCAAGGTGATGTCAGCGACCTGCGCCTTGTCCAGCAGTTGCTCGGCCGCGTCGAGGATCGACTGCCTGCGCAGCTCCCGGTTCTCCGGGCTGCGCGCCCGGATGAACCCCTGCCCGGTCTCGCTCATGACCCTCTCTCCGATTGCCCCGGCTACACCCCTCACGACGTTGCAGCAGCCAGGATACCGATCCCCCTGGATAAGAGAACGAAATTCTGTTACGGTCTCCAACCGTGTAAGAGAACAGCGCTCGGCTAACTCGGCCGGACCGGTTTGGGAGGACATCGTGATCACGTTCGACAAGCTGCTGGTGGGTGGCGCCTGGACCACCCCCGCCACCTCCGACGTCCTGCAGGTCCGCTCCCCGCACGACCAGTCCCTGGTGGGCGTGGCGCCGGAGGCCTCCTTCGCCGACGTCGACCGTGCCGTGGCCGCGGCGCGCGAAGCCTTTGACCACGGCCCCTGGCCACGGCTCGCGCCTGAGGAGCGTCAGCGGGTGGTCGCGCGGTCAACAGGCTCCACTCCGCGCGCGCCGACGAACTGGCCGCACTCATCACCTCGGAGAACGGGTCGGCGATCTGGTTCACCGGCTGGCTGCAGCACAGCCTGAAGGACCGCAACAACGAGTTCCTCGACATCGCGGCCGGCTTCGACTGGGAGACCGAGCTGCCCGACCCAGGGGCCGGCCGCACCGTGGTCCGCCGGGCCCCTGTGGGAGTCGTCGCGGCGGTGATCCCGTGGAACGCGCCACACCAGTCCGCCCTGGTCAAGATGGTCCCCGCGCTGCTGGCGGGCTGCACGGTCGTCCTCAAGCCGTCACCCGAGACGGCCGTGGACGGCCTGCGGCTCGGCGAGCTCCTGGCCGAGGCGGGCTTCCCCGAGGGCGTGGTCAGCGTGCTGCCCGCCGACCGCGAGGTCAGCGAGTATCTGATCTCCCATCCCGGCGTCGACAAGGTCGCCTTCACCGGCTCGACCGCGGCCGGGCGCCGCATCGCCGCCATCGCCGGTGAGCGGTTCAAGCGCGTCAGCCTGGAGCTCGGCGGCAAGTCCGCCTCCATCGTCCTGCCGGACGCGGATGTGGCCCAGGCCGCAGCGGGCCTGAAGGGCCTGGCGCTGGGCAACAACGGCGAGGCGTGTGTCGCCCACACCCGCGTCCTGGCCCCGCGCAGCCGCTACGACGAGGTCGTCGACGCGATCGCGGCCATGATGCAGGGCGTCACCGTGGGCGACCCCGCGGACCCGGACACCTGGATCGGACCCATGGTCAAGCAGGCGCAGCAGCAGCGCGTCCAGTCCTACATCGAGGCCGGCATCTCCGAGGGCGCCCGCCTCGTACTCGGCGGCCCTGACGCGCCGGACACACCGGGCCTGGAGAAGGGCTTCTACGTGCGCCCGACCCTCTTCGCCGACGTCACCAACGCCATGAAGATCGCCCAGGAGGAGATCTTCGGCCCGGTCCTCGCGGTCATCCCGTTCGACACCGAGGACGAGGCCGTCGCCATCGCCAACGACTCCGCCTACGGCCTGTCCGGCGGCGTGTGGACGGCCGATCCGGAGCACGGCCTCGAGGTGGCGCGCCGCATCCGCACCGGCACGTTCACCGTCAATGGCGCATCCCGCGATATGCGCACGCCGTTCGGCGGCTTCAAGGCGAGCGGCTTCGGGCGCGAGTACGGCCCGGTGGGCCTGGGTGCGTACACCGAGTACCAGTCCATCGGCCTGTGATCGGCACGGTGCCGGGCGCGCGGGCAGGGGCCCGGTACTGATGGCGCCAGGGGCGCGGGCGGGAGCCGGCTCCTCACGGTGCGTGGCGCCTCGGGCGGATACCGGCCTCTGCCGATCCCGCCCGGTCGTCCGGCACCCGTCATTCGACATCGGCACCCGGCCACCCGGCCACCCCGAACATTGCGACGGCGCCAGGCGAGGCCGATCCGGCCTTCTGCCCGCCGAGTCTGGCTCGCCGCAGTCTGGCGACTGATCGCGAGCCATGGGAAGGATGCCGCCCATCCGGACAACGCGAGGCGTTCAGACCTGCCGCGTGATCGGCATCGTCCTCACCTGGAGCATGTGGATGTCCTTATTGAACTGGGCCAGGCGCGCGGCACGTTGGGCGCTGCGCGCGCTCGTCGCGGCGGCTGCGCTGTGCGCACTCGTCCTCGGGGACGGCCTGGTGAGCCCCGTACCGGTCGCCGCCGGCGTGCCCTCGATCGACGGGAGCTACGCCTTCGACGGCAACGGCTGGAAGGGCACGCTGTCCGTCTCCGGCGCCTCCTCGGGCTCGCCGAGCGTCACCATGCGGTACGACGAGCTCGGCCGCAGCGAGTACCTCAGCGGCACCTGGACCCCCGCGACCGGGA
Source organism: Streptomyces sp. CA-106110 (assembly GCF_050936285.1). Classification (NCBI taxonomy): domain Bacteria; kingdom Bacillati; phylum Actinomycetota; class Actinomycetes; order Kitasatosporales; family Streptomycetaceae; genus Streptomyces; species Streptomyces sp. CA-106110. Next base: position 2,319,285 of record NZ_JBNJNB010000001.1, read on the forward strand.
CGCTGAGCGTCTTCCGGCCGCTGCCGTGGGGCAACTCCCAGACCTACACGCTCTTCCTGGGCGACCACATAGCGTCCAGCCCGGTCTTCGGCGGCTACTTCACCCAGTCCGACGTCCCGGGGATGCGCTACGGCACCTACGCCAACGCCTACCTGCGACCCGGTCTCACACGTCCGGCCGGGGCGACCACCGCCCGCGCCACCAAGCGCGCCGGTACCCGGGCGACGGTCGTCCGGCAGCGCATGGGCGCCGCTGACTCGCTGCCGACGGGCATCCTCGGCGGCTACGACTTCAACGGCAACGGATGGACCGGAAGGCTGCTGCTGCAGTTCGCGGACTGCCTCAACCCGGACACGCAGATGTACTACTACGAGCGGGGCTACTGGGAGGGGATCGCCAACCGCACCTGGAACGCCTCGACCGGGACGCTCACCCTCGTCCGGCCCCTGTCCGGCGGGGTGGGGAACTGGTCGTTTTCGGATGTGCTGGAGCGTGTGTGAGTGTGCAGGAGCATGTTCTGGTTCGTGGTGTTGCGGCGCGCGCACGTCGCGTGGCGGGCACTGTCAGTGCCGGCCCGTACCGTTCTTCCTGTTGCCGATCAAGCGTGGTGGAGGGGAGTACATCGATGCGTGGTGAGTCGTTGCGTACGATCGCTGCTCCCTTCGTGACCGTCGGCCCGTCGGGCGTGGCGATCCGCACCCGCCTGGGCCACCTGAGCGCCGCCGACGAGCAGGTGTTGCGCCTGGTGGGCACGCATCTGGGCTCGCTGGCCTCGAAGGACCTCAAACGCCGGTGCGCCGACGGTCTGGAGCACTCCACTCATACGTGGGCGGAGCGCAAGCGAGCCCTCACGGAGGAGTCTTCGTCGCGCTGGGCCGGGAGCATCACCAAGGCCACGCATGATCAGTGGGCGCTTGCGCGGCGTGCCCAACTCGCGCACATTCAAAGCCTTCAGGCGGGCGTGCGGACGATCGCGCACCGTCTGTCCCTCCCGATCGGGGAGAAAGGAAGCAGGCGGGGGCCAGGCGGCTACCGCAGCGCCAAGGAGTGGTTCGCCAAGTCCCGGCGCCTGCAGGTCCTTCAAGACCGGCTCAGTGCCCAGCAGGCCGATGGCGCCGTGGGCCGCGTCCGGGTGGTGCGCGGCGGGAAGCGGCTCGCGCGCAACCGGCACCACCTGCACGCCGCCCAGCTCACGCAGGCCCAGTGGCGGCAACGCTGGGAAGCATCGCGCTGGTTCCTCCAAGCGGACGGGGAATCGGGCAAGCGGTACGGCAACGAGACGATCCGCGTCACCCCGGACGGCGAGGTCTCCCTCAAGCTCCCTGCTCCGCTCGCCCACCTCGCCAACGCCCCCCACGGCCGGTATACGCTCACCGGCGCTGCCCTCTTCCACCACCGCAGCGACGAGTGGGCCGACCGCATCACCACGAACCGGGCCGTGGCCTACCGCATCCACTACGACACAGACCGCGCCCGCTGGTACCTCACCGCCTCCTGGACCATCCCGCCCATCAAGACCGTCCCCCTCGACGTAGCCCGCGCCAGTGGACTGATCGGCGTGGACACGAACGCCGACCACCTCGCCGCCTGGCGGCTGGACGAGCACGGCAACCCGGTCGGCGAACCGCGCCGGTTCTTCTACGACCTGTCCGGCACCGCGAACCACCGTGATGCCCAGGTACGGCATGCACTGATCCGGCTCCTGCACTGGGCCGAACGCCGCGGCCTGTCGATCGCGATCGAAGACCTCGACTTCACCGCAGAGAAAACCCGGGAGAAGCACGGGCGCCAGAAGCGGTTCAGGCAGGTGATCTCCGGCATGCCGGTATCCAAGCTGCGGGCTCGGCTCGTGAGCATGGCGGCCGAACTCGGCATCACCATCATCGCCGTCGACCCGGCCTACACCAGCAGGTGGGGCGCCCAGCACTGGCACAAGCCCCCCACCGGCAAGAACCGCAAGACCAGCCGTCACGATGCCGCGAGCATCGCGATCGGCAGGCGCGCCCTCGGGCACCGCATCCGGCGACGGACGGCACCGCCCCCACACGACCAGAGCGATCGTGTGGGGCATCGGACCGCCCAGGCCGGACACGGCACCCGCGGGCGTGAGGAAACCCGCCCCCGCATCCTTGGACCACGGACACGATCCGTGTCGCCGGACGCGGCGCGAACGCGGGCGACCAGTGCATCCACAACCGTTCGGGATGCGCCAGTTGACCAGGATTGGGTACAAGACTCACTCCTGCTCACTGACTAGGAACGGTGACCCAGACGTACACCCTCCGGCACGCACCGGGCGGACGACCCGATTTTCGGCGGCTACTTCACCGAGTCCGACGTCCCGGGCCGGAAGTTCGCCGCGTTCGCCGACCGTAGCCCCGGCGGAGTCGGCTGCTGACGGCACGCCTTCCGTCATGAGTCGCGAGGTCCCGGACTGCCGGGGCCCCGCACCCTTGTGTCCAGGGCACTTGAAGCGAGGGGTTTCCACGGGGCCTGCGGGCACCGCGGGGGTCCGGCCCGACGGGGTGACGGCTCCAGTCGGCTACGACTGGCGGAGCCGGGTGATGGACTTTTGCTCGACGTAGCCGGTGAGTCCGGCCTTGCCGTACTCGCGGCCGAGGCCGCTGGCCTTGTAGCCGCCGAAGGGGCCGTCGAAGCTGATAGGCGAGCCGTTCAGGGTGACGGTTCCGGTGCGCAGCCTGCGGGCGACGGCCAGGGCGTGCTCCGGGTCGGCGGTCCAGACGCCGCCGGAGAGGCCGTAGTCGGAGTCGTTGGCGATGCGGACGGCGTCGTCCTCGTCGTCGTAGGCGATGACGGCCAGGACCGGGCCGAAGATCTCCTCCTGGGCGATGCGCATGGAGTTGTCGACGTCGGCGAAGAGGGTCGGGGTGACGTAGTTGCCCTTCTCCAGGCCCTTGGGGATCTGTGGGCCGCCGGTGACCAGGCGGGCGCCCTCGGCCATGCCGATGTTGATGTAGTCGATGACGCGCTGCTGCTGGTCGGGGCGGATCATGGGGCCGATGAAGGTGTCGGGGGCGGAGGGGTCGCCGACCTTCAGGGATTCGACCATGTCCTTGAGCGCGGCGACGACCTCCTCGTAGCGGCTGCGGGGGGCCAGGATGCGGGTCTGCAGGATGCACGCCTCGCCGTTGTTCGCCAGGGAGCCGAAGCGCAGTCCCTGTACGGCGGCTTCCAGGTCGGCGTCCTCCAGGATCAGGGCCGCGGACTTGCCGCCCAGCTCCAGGCTGACGCGCTTGAGGTGCTCGCCCGCGATGGAGGCGATGCGCCGGCCGGCACGGGTGGAGCCGGTGAAGGCGATCTTGTCGACGTCGGGGTGGGAGACGAGATGCTCGCTGGTCTCGCGGTCGGCGGGAAGGATGCTGAGCACGCCCTGGGGAAGCCCGGCCTCGTGCCACAGGTCGGCGAGCAGCATCATGCTGAGGGAGTTCTCCGGGGAGACCTTCAGGATGACGGTGTTGCCGGCCAGCAGGGCCGGGACCAGCTTGGCGGTGGCGGCGGAGAACGGCGAGTTCCACGGGATCACCGCGGCGACCACGCCGATCGCCTCACGCCGCACGATGGTGTCGAAGGTCACCGACGGGTCGGAGGGTTCGAGGATCTCCTCCCAGCCGAACTCCTCGGCCGCCTTGAGATAGGCGCTGACCTGGCGGGTGAGGAAGGGCTGGCCGGCCTGGGTGAACCAGCCGGCCGAGCCGTTCTCGACGGAGATGGCCGTGGCGACCTCGTCGGCGCGGGCGGTGCGCAGTGCGTCGTAGCGCCGGATGATCTCCTGCCGCTCCTCGGGGGTGGTGCGTGACCAGGGGCCGTGGTCGAAGGCCTCGCGAGCCGCGGCGACGGCCGCGTCGACGTCGGCGGGCGCGGCCTGGGCGGCACGGCCCAGCACGGACTGGTCATGGGGGGAATGGATGTCGAGCAGCAGGTCCGGGTCGCTGGGAGTGACCCAGGAACCGCCGATGTAGAGCTTGTCGCGAACAGTCATGTCTCTCAGGGCCTTTGTGTGGAACGTGGTGGGGTACGGCCGAGGGTCAGGCGCGTCGCGCGTGATGTCGCGGTGGTGGAGGAGACCACCGAAGCGACCGGGAGACCGTGCTGTCGCCGGGGCCGCAGTCGCGTGCGTCGAGCACGCGGGCGACGGCGCGCGGGCGGCCGGAGGGGTGGACGGCCGGGGCTGGGGGCCACGAGCCCGCCGCCGTCGGCGCCAGGAGCGCGGTCACGCGCGAATTCAGAGGCTGCTTGTTCCCGTCCGCGGGCGGGATGACCATTACGCGGCCGGGTAGTCCGTGGAGCGGCTGAGCGCGGCCCATGAGTCGGCCTCGGCGAGGCGGGCCTGCTCCGCGCTGACCGCGATGCCCAGGGCGTCGCTACCGAGCAGAAGCCGGCGCGGGGGCTCCTGCGCATCCACGGCGGTGATGACGGCCCGGGCCATTCGGGCGGGGTCGCCGGGCTCGCTGCCGCTATACGCGGCAAACCGCTCCAGCCATGCGCCGACCGTCTGCCGGTAGTCGGGAGCGATGGGCCCGGACGGCTCCGCGGCGCCGGCGGCCCAGCCGGTGCGGATACCGCCCGGCTCCACGATGATCACCTTGACGCCGAACGGGGCCACCTCGTTCGCCAGTACTTCGGAGAATCCTTCGACCCCGAACTTCGCCGTCTGGTAGGCGCTGAGCCCCGGTGTGCCGCCGACCCGGCCGCCGATGGAAGAGATCTGGACGATGTGCCCGGACCGCCGGCCACGCAGCACGGGCAGTGCGGCTCGGGTCACGTTGATCACACCGAACAGGTTCGCCTCGACCTGCGCCCGGAACTCGTCCTCCGGGAAGTCCTCGATCGAACCGCTGGTGGCATAACCGGCGTTGTTCACGACGACGTCGACGGTGCCGAATCGCTCCACCGCGGCCGCGACCACGTCCCGAGCCTCGGTCGGCGAGGTGACGTCCAGCGCCACGGTCTCCAGCCGCTCCGGGTACTCCGCCTTCAGCTCGGCCAGCGCCTGTGGCCTGCGCGAAGTCGCGACGACTCGATCGCCGGCCTTCAGAGCCTCGAGAACCAGGGCCCTGCCGAGGCCCTGGGAACCACCGGTGATCAGCCAAGTCCGTGTCATGGCGTACTCCTTCATCATCTGGTCATGTCTTGCCGTCCTTCAGGACGCAACTTCACTGTAGGTATTTTCAAGGGAAATACAACACTAATGTTGCAGTACTCGAATGAGATGCATCTCACGATCTGATGATGGCGCTGTAATCACCACGACGCGATAGAATCACCGGATCATGAGAGCCGATGCCGCACGCAACCTGAGCACCGTCCTCCGCACCGGGGCCCGCCTCCTGGCGGAGGACCCGAGCACATCGATGGCGGCCATTGCCGCCGCGGCGGGTGTCGACCGCACCACCGTCCACCGCCGCTTCGCGAATCGGGAAGCGCTGCTGCACGCCGTCTTTCAGGCCAAACTCGACTCGGCCGAGCGGGTCCTGGACGAGGCGCGGCTGACCGAGGCACCGGTGCCGGTCGCCCTTCACCGCTATGTGGAGGGGATCATCCCCGTCAGCCGCGAGTGGCCTCTCGACACGCGCCGCATGATGCAGAAGGACCCCGAAACGCGCACTCGCCGCGAAACGCAGAGTGAGCGTCTGAACGTCTTCATCCGGCGTGCTGTGGATGAGGGCTACCTGCGCGCCGACGTCGACGCGGCCTGGACGCGAGCGGTCCTCGACCAGCTCGTCGACAGCATCGCCCACCAGTTCCCGTCGGTGGATCCCCCACAGGCGGCCGACCTCGTCGCGGACACCTTCCTGCGCGGCTTCGGCACGGCCTGACCCTGCTTGGTGGTCGACAGGGAACTGAGCAGGGTCCCGGGCCCGTCCGGGGCGCGGCGGACGTCGTTGTCCGGCCGCGTCCTGGCTCGGGGCACATCGTTGTTCGGCCGCGTCCTGACTCGATGGCCACGGCCTCGGTGGCCCACGACGGCGGTGAAGCGGTCAGTCGTCGGCGAACCCTGCGGAGACGAGGGCAGCGGGGCGCTGCGTCGGCGGGCACGACCCTGGACGTGCTGCGGGCCGCGGACCCGCGTGTCCGTGTCCGGTAGCGGCACCGGTGCCGAGGCCTCTCCTGACCTGACCGCGACGGCTCGGCTTCATGAAGCCCGGCTGCACATCACGGCTTCTTCGTCCTCGTCGCTCTCACACGAGCGGTCCCCGTCCGAACTTCGCACGTGGTCCACCGCGTGCGACAGCGCCCGGCGGACGACCTCGGGCAACGGCCCGCCGGCCGGCCACTGCACCAGGCAGCGGGCCACCTCCCGCAGCTTGACGTTGGTGTGCTGCGAGATGTGTTTCATTACCTCCCACCCCTGATTGGGGCGCAGGCCACCGACGGTGATGACCACACCGATCGCCTGGTCGACGAGAGCATGCGAGTCCACGGCACGGCGGAGTTGCTCGACTTCCAGCTGCAGGGCCGTGACCCGGTCCGCGTGCTCGTCGTGCCCGATCATGTCCCACAGCCTGCGCGCAGCGGGCTGCCGGGAACAGCCATCAGGCGAACAGCCTCGCCACCTGTTGTCCAAAGAACGAAAAATACCTGCTCAGCCGGTACATGACGGAGACGGCCGCGGGCAACTGACATCCATGGAGACGCTGACCTTCGACAGCGACGACCTGGCGGCGACCGAGGACTTCCTCAGCCAGGCCTACGCCAAGATGCGCATCGGCAGCAGTACACCCGGCCCCAGCCGCGCCCGCATTCGCCGGACCGGCATCGCCTCGGTGAGCGTCGACGACATCGACCTCGACTTCGAGATGAGCTACTCGGTGACGCCGCTCGGCAGGATCTGTCTGTGCATGGTCCACGACGGTACCGTGCAGGACCACACCTTCCAAGGAGTCGAGGACGCCTTCGGCCCCGGCGACGTGGCGCTGTTCGCACCGCCCGACCTGCCGTACTCCGGGCGGATCTGCAACGCGCGCTACAACATCACGATGCTCGATCCCGTCCTGCTGACCCAGGTGGCAGGCTCCGCCGGACCTCACGACAACCGGCCGGTCCGGCTGACCGGGCACCGGCCGCGCTCCGCAGCGGCCGCCCGGCAACTGGCCCACTCCATCGGCTATCTGCGTGACCACGTCCTTGCCGATCCGGCCGTCGCGGACCAGCCGCTGGTGGCCTCCACCGCCGCCCAGCACCTGGCGGCGAGCGCGCTGCCCACGTTTCCCAACACAGCGCTCACCGAGGAGGCGGACACCGACAGGGGCGACGCGCACCCGGCAATGCTGCGCCGCGCTCTCGCCTACATCGACGACCACGCCGACCAGCCGATCACCGTGGCCCAGATCGCCGCGGCCGCTCATGTCACCGTACGGGCCCTGCAGTACGCCTTCCGGCGCCATCTGGACACCACCCCGCTCGCCCATCTGCGCCGGGTGCGACTGGCGCAGGTTCATCGGGACCTGGTGGCCGCCGATCCCGCCGGTGGTGCCACGGTCACCGAGATCGCCGCCCACTGGGGCTTCTATCACCCGGGCCGCTTCGCCTCCCTCTACCGGACCACCTATCGCCGCGCTCCTCACCAGACGCTGAACGGCGGCAGCTGAGCCGGCCGGCTGCGCGTTCGCGCCGGGACCCGAAGAGGTGGGCCGCCGGAACGAGGCCACCTCTGCACACGCCGACGGGACGCTGACTGCCCGTCAACAGACCCTGGGCGACGGCTCAGGCCCCAAGGCCGTGTCCTCCGCACCGACCCCAAACAGCGTCCTCGGGTGCTCGGCCGAGACACCTGACGTCCGAGGGACCGTCCCTATGGGGCTCAGGCCTCGTCCGGCTGGCACCGCGGGCACCACACCGTGCCGCGGCCTGCCATGCGGGTGCGGCGCAGATGGACGCCGCAGCGAGGGCACATCGGGTCGGGGTCGTCGCGGTGGCCGGTGAGCCAAGAATCGCGCGGTGGGACGCAGCCGGCGGTGACCGCGGAGCGCAGCGTGCGTCGCATGTCCGTGTACAGATCCCGGCGCTCGGTCGCCGTCAGATCGCCGGCCCGGGTGCCCGGGTGCAGCCGGGCACGCCACAGGATCTCGTCGGCGAGCAGATTGCCGAGACCGGCCAGGACGGACTGGTCGGTCAGCGTGGTTTTGAGGTGACCACGACGTGAGCAGAGCGCGGCCTCGAACTCCTCACGGTCCACGGTCAGCGCATCGGGCCCCCGGCGCTCCAGCAGCCGGGCGACGCCGGAGCCGTCGTCGGCCAGCCACAGGCCCTGGAGCTTGCGCTGGTCGCGGAAGCGGAGCTGGCGGTCGCCACTGAGGGTGAACAAGACACGGTCGTGTGGCTCGACCGCGTCGCCGGGACGGGCGCAGAGCAGTCGACCGGTCATGCCGAAGTGCAGGAGGAGGGTGGGGCCGCCGGTATGGGCGAGCAGCCACTTGCCACGCCGCTCCGGCTCGGTGAACCGGCGGCCCTCCAGCGCGTCGCGCAGCCGCCGCACGCCCACCCCGTGCAGGACACCCGTGTCGCGCACGTCGACGCGACGGATGGCCCTGCCCTTCGCACAGGACTCGAGCACCTGGCGAAACCCCTCGACGTCCGGTAGCTCAGGCACGGCAGACGTCCTCACGCCGGGCGAGGACGCTCGGTGCGTGATGAGGGAAAGCCGTCCGAGTCGAAGCGGATCCGGCCGCAGACGCCTGCTTCTGCCTCAGGGCCACGGCAGCCTCCTCGATGCACTGCACTGATGCCGAAGGCGGTACGGCGCGGGACGTCGAGGGCGTAGCGCGGGCGTGAACCTCCGCGTGACCTGGTGGGGACCCCTGAAGCCCGCTACTCGTTGGGCCGCGCCGCGCTGATGTCGCCCAGCACCGAACGGGGATCGCGTTCGATCGCCATGTCGCCGAGAGAGACGATGCCGACCACCTGGTCGCCCTCGACGACAGGGATGCGACGGACGGAGTGCTCACGCATCATCCCGACAGCACGGTCGAGATCATCGTCCGGGCCGATGGTGACCAGATCATCACTGCACGCGTTCGCCACGGTCGTCTGCTCCGGGTCTACGCCCTGCGCGAGGGCCCGTACCACCAGGTCGCGATCGCTCACCAGTCCGCGCAGGTGATCCTTCTCCGTGACCAGGACGGCGCCGATGTGCTGGTCACGCATCAACCTGGCCACGTTGGCCACGGAGGCCTGCGGTTCCACGGTCACCGGCGCGGTGGTCATGATGTCGTGCACGTGCTGGGTCATGGTCGATCTCCTTCCCCGGCTCGGCGGTGCCGTTCACCGCCCTCGGCCGCCGGGTACCCACCGAGCGAGGCTCATCAATTTGCTTAGCTTGATCTTTAACCTCGGCAAGATCGTTTCTTGTCGGGGTTCTTGATTCGCCGGACAGAGGGCGCGGCCGTCCTTGAGGCTTCGGAGTGTCGAGCAACGAAGCACCAAGAAACGGCCGCTGTGATGAGTGTTCTGGATGACGCCGCCCGCGTCGAGTCGCTGTCCGTGTTGTCCTGCTTCCGTGAGGACTTCCATGCCTGCCTGTCCCGGCGAGCGGATGCACTGTTCGAGCTGACGGATGCGGTTCTGTGTGCCGACGGCCCGGTCACCTCGCTGGTCGACCTGACGCTGGTGGCGGAGCACCAGCGGGGACACGGCGCGATGTACGACGCGCTGAACTGCGGGCGCCTCCAGGTGGAACGTCTGCGCCGGTCGTTGGCGTCCCTGCCGCTACCCAGGGCGGCCGATGGGAGGATCGTGCTGGCGGTCGATGTCTCGCCGTGGCTGCGGCCCGATGCGCCGACCAGCGCGGAGCGGCTGTTCTGTCATGTCTACGGGCGGGCCAAGAGCAACTCGCAGTTCATCCCGGGCTGGCCCTACTCTTTCGTCGCTGCCTTGGAGACCGGACGCACATCCTGGACCGCGCTGCTGGACGCGGTGCGGCTGGGCCCGGCCGACGACGCCACTGCGGTGACCGCCGCCCAGCTCCGCGAAGTTGTCGACCGGATCATCGCTGCAGGGCACTGGAGCGACGGTGACCCGGACATCCTGATTGTGATGGACGCCGGCTACGACGTCACCCGCCTCGCTTTCGTCCTCACGGACCTGCCGGTCGAGCTGGTGGGCCGTCTCCGCTCCGACCGGGTGCTGCTTCGACCCGCACCACCGCACCGTTACAGCCCCAAGGGGGGCCGGCCCCGCAAGCACGGCGGAACCTTCACCCTGGCCAAGTCCGACACCTGGCACGAGCCGGAGGTGGCGACCGTCACCGACACCACCCGCTATGGGAAAGCCGAGGCGATGGCATGGGACCGGATGCATCCCCGGCTCACCCACCGCGGGCCCTGGCTGGACCACGAGGGCGAACTCCCCGTTCTGCATGGCACGTTGATCCGCCTCAGGGTCGAGTACCTGCCCGGTGACCGTGACCCCAAGCCGGTCTGGCTGTGGTCGTCGGTCACCGGTGCGAGCGCTGGACTGGTCGATGTGTTCTGGCAGGCCTTCCTGCGAAGGTTCGATCTTGAGATGAGCAAGCCGCAGTGCTGTCAAAGTCGCGGTTCGACGTCATCGCCTCGGGTTCCTTTCCTGTTCGGGATTATCGTCGTCTGTTGGTGGTCGAGCCAGGCTTGTCGAGGCTGGTGGCCGCGGGACTGCTGGTGGCGTCGGCAAAGTCGTTCGACTTCTGCGGGGTCGGCGTGGATCACCCAGGATCGGCGCGGGTTGCTGAGTTGGCGGGCGGTGACCCAGCCGCGTGTGATCCATCCGAAGAGGGTGACGCGGGGCATGCCGATGGCGCGGGCGAGGTCGGTGAGCCACCATTCGTGCTCGCCGAGTGCTGGTGCGGACCGCCGACTGGATTGTTCCTGGTGGCTGACACAGCCCAGGTCCTGCAGCAGTTTGCGCACGCCCTCGGTGCCGAAACGTTCGCGGCGTTTGGGCGGCCGGAAGCCTTCCGCGTTGAGCATCTTCGCGATCTGCGGCGCCGGGTGTCCGTCGTCGGCGAGTTCGCGGGCCCGGGCGGCCAGGCGAGGGAAGTAGCTGAGCTGATCAAGACGAGCGACCGGGCGGACGAGTTCGCCCGTGGTGCGATGCCCGCCGGCCCAGGTGATGCGGACGGTGACACGTTCACTGTCGCCGATCACCGCCAGGTCGACCTTCTCGATCAAATGCCGCACCAGCTGCTTGCGGTCGGTGTCCATGGTGGTCGGCGCCCGCCAGATCGCGGGCAGATCACTGGCAAGGGCCCGGATCTGCTCGCGTTCGGCGGCGGTGAGGGTGCGAGGCCGGGCCGCGGTGAAGCGGTCGTACTCCTCGCTCAGCTGCTGTCGTTCGGCCAGCGCGTGCTCCCAGTTCTTCTCCAGTTCCCGCACCACCAGGCGGTTCTCGGGCTCGGCCAGTTGGTACTGACGCCGGGCCCGGTCGACTGCGTAGTCGGCGCGTTCCAGGCGCTGACGCCAGATCCCGTCCATCTGGGCCCGGCGCTGCTGAGCCTGCTCGGCGGCCTGAAGCGAGACTTCCAGCGCGGCGGGGGCCATCGCCGCCAGCAGCAGGCTGGTCACATACCGGTCGACGCATGCTCCGGACAGCTGCTGGCACAACGCGCCGCCGTAGTCGGTTTTGGCACGGCTGCACTCGTAGACTCCTCGCAGCTCTCCGCCCGCGCCGCGCTGATAGCGCACGACCATGCGTTTGCCGCACCGATCACAGAAGATCAGCCCCGCCGACAGGGCCGACCCGCCTCGCACCACGCCCATACTCTGAGCATGAGCCCGGTTCGCCTCGATGCGCTCGAGGTTGCGTTCATGCCGCTCGGTGCTGATATAGGCGGGCCAGACACCGGGCAGGTAGACCAGCCAGTCCTCCCGCGGCCGCCGCACCCGGCCGGTGAAGGGACGCCCTGCCTGGCGCCGGCGCGGATCGGTCCGGCTGCGGCCATAGACATAGACGCCGGCATAAGCCGGGTGGCGGAGCATGTTCTGCACCGCGATCCTGCTCGGGCGGCGCCAGGCCAGCTCGCCCCGCTCAGGGCCTTCCCGCACCCGGATCCCCATCTGGATGCCGTGGTCGACCAGGAACCGCAACACCGCGTTGATGGTGGCTAGTTCATCGAACAGATCGAAGACCAGGCGGACCACGGTCTGCACCTGCTCGTCCGGATCGAAGACGACCTCGCCGTCCGGGAGCCGCGCATAGCCCACCGGCAGCGGCACGGCCAGCTCACCGCGGCGGGCCTTGTTCAGGCGTCCGTTCCACATTCGCTGCTTGATCAGGTGTAGTTCGGCCTCGCTGATCGTTCCCTTCAGCCCCAGCAGCATCCGGTCGTTGTACTCGGCCGGATCGTAGATCCCGTCCGGGTCTGCCAGCAGGGCCCCGGCCAGCGCACACAGCTCCAGCAGTTGGTGCCATTCGCGCCCGCAGCGGGCCAGCCGGGACATCTCGCTGCCCAGCACCAGGCCCACATGATCGAGGCCGACCTCGGCCACCAGCCGCCGGAAGCCGGGACGGTCCTGAAGGCCGGACGCCGAATGCCCCAGGTCCTCATCGATCACCAGCACCCGGGACGGGGCCCAGCCCAGGTCGACGGCCCGCTGCGTGAGCCCGTACTGCAGCCGGGTGGACTCTGCATGACCGAGAACCTGCTGCGGGGTCGACTGGCGGACATAGATCACCGCGAGGCGGTCGCGATGCCACGGCCGGACCTTGCCCTCAACCCGTGCCCACGGGGCGGCAACCGTCATGCTCACCGCACTCACCCTCGTCCCGTCCGGCCACATCCGCAGCGATCACCATCCGCACGGCCAGCACCCCCAGCAACCGCGCCACCAGCTGCCGATTCAGCTCCGGAACGGCTCCCCACCACGGGATCTGGGGAGCTCAGCGACGACACGCTCGTCCACTGCGACTCACCACCCTCTTCTGCACCAGCCTGCCGCTCACGCAACCGCCGAACGGCAGCAGCGGCAGCGACCAGGCCCTCAATCCCTACGACCGGGGCATTCCCCGAGCCAGACACACCTACGTGTGCAGTACGGCTTGCTGCTCGAACACACCTTCAGGATGATCAAGCAGACGCTCGGCTGGACCCGTCCGAAGGTCCGTGAGCCCGATACGGCGGACCGCTGGACCTGGCTGGTCATCATCGCCCACACGCAGCTCCGGCTCGCCCGCCCACTCGCCGAGGATCTTCGCCGCCCCTGGGAGAAGCCCGCCGAGCCGGGGCGGCTCACGCCCGCGCGGGTGCGGCGGGGGTTTCGGAACCTCCGAGCGAAGACGGCCCGTCCGGCGGCCGCACCCAAACCTTCCCGGCCCGGCCCCGGACGCCCGACCGGCTCGAAGAACCGCCGCCGGGCACCCAACCACGACGTCGGTAAAACCGTGAAACGCGATCTCAGCATCGCGGAACACAAGAACCGTGCAGGTTAAAGATCAAGCTGAGGGCCTGTCCGTGAACTGATCGTTTGGGCGGTGGGGCAGGAACGCGCGAAGTGACCCGCATGAGCAGGACCTCTTGATAGCAGCGGAGGTGTCTACGCCCAGCCGCATCAAGAGGTCCTGTCATGCCGTTGTACGCGCCCGCGCCCGCCGCTGTCACTCCCGATGAGGAAACTCGCTGCTCATGCGTGGCCTGCCGGTTCGGCCACGGCGCCGAGCGCCCCGTACGTCCCCGCCGGTACGCCACGGACATGACGGACCCGGAGTGGCGGGCCATCGAGTCGCTGCTGCCCTGGCCGGCATGGCTGGACGGCTATGGCGGGCATCCGGAGGAGTGCTGCCGACGCTTGGTCGTCGACGCGATCTGCTACGTCGCCGACAACGGCAACAAGTGGCGTAACCTGCCCGCCGACTACGGCATCCCCTGGAAGACGCTGCACGCGATCTTCACCCGCTGGAACCGCGAGGGCTTCACCCTCGCCTTCCACAACGACCTGCGCGAACAGGTACGGAAAGCCGAGGGACGCGAGGGAGAGCCGAGCGCCGGGGTCATCGACTCGCAGTCGGTGCGCGTGGCGGAGACCGTCGGCGCCGACAGCCGGGGCTGGGACGCGGGCAAGAAGGTCGGGGGCCGCAAGCGCCACGTCATCTGCGACACCATCGGCTTGGTCCTGGTCGTGCTGGTCACCGCCGCGAGCGTGCAGGACCGCGACGGCGCCCGACCTGCCCTGACGTTCCTGCGCGAGCTGTACGAGAGGATCACCCTGGTGTGGGCCGACGGCGGCTACGCCGGCAAGCTCGTCGACTGGGCCCGGGAGAATCTCCAGCTCACGCTGGAGATCGTCAAACGCAGCGACGACGTCAAGGGCTTCGTCGTGCTTCCCCGCAGGTGGGTCGTGGAACGCACCCTGTCGTGGATCTCCCAACACCGCCGCTGCGTACGCGACTACGAGCGCTTACCCGAGCACCACGAGGCCATGGTCCTGTGGTCCATGACCATCCTCATGCGGCGCAGACTCGCCCGCGTCAACGCGCGCACAGCCCGGAAATGATCAGTTCACGGACAGGCACTTAGCTTGATCTTTAACCTGCACGGTTCTTGTGTTCCGCGATGCTGAGATCGCGTTTCACGGTTTTACCGACGTCGTGGTTGGGTGCCCGGCGGCGGTTCTTCGAGCCGGTCGGGCGTCCGGGGCCGGGCCGGGAAGGTTTGGGTGCGGCCGCCGGACGGGCCGTCTTCGCTCGGAGGTTCCGAAACCCCCGCCGCACCCGCGCGGGCGTGAGCCGCCCCGGCTCGGCGGGCTTCTCCCAGGGGCGGCGAAGATCCTCGGCGAGTGGGCGGGCGAGCCGGAGCTGCGTGTGGGCGATGATGACCAGCCAGGTCCAGCGGTCCGCCGTATCGGGCTCACGGACCTTCGGACGGGTCCAGCCGAGCGTCTGCTTGATCATCCTGAAGGTGTGTTCGAGCAGCAAGCCGTACTGCACACGTAGGTGTGTCTGGCTCGGGGAATGCCCCGGTCGTAGGGATTGAGGGCCTGGTCGCTGCCGCTGCTGCCGTTCGGCGGTTGCGTGAGCGGCAGGCTGGTGCAGAAGAGGGTGGTGAGTCGCAGTGGACGAGCGTGTCGTCGCTGAGCTCCCCAGATCCCGTGGTGGGGAGCCGTTCCGGAGCTGAATCGGCAGCTGGTGGCGCGGTTGCTGGGGGTGCTGGCCGTGCGGATGGTGATCGCTGCGGATGTGGCCGGACGGGACGAGGGTGAGTGCGGTGAGCATGACGGTTGCCGCCCCGTGGGCACGGGTTGAGGGCAAGGTCCGGCCGTGGCATCGCGACCGCCTCGCGGTGATCTATGTCCGCCAGTCGACCCCGCAGCAGGTTCTCGGTCATGCAGAGTCCACCCGGCTGCAGTACGGGCTCACGCAGCGGGCCGTCGACCTGGGCTGGGCCCCGTCCCGGGTGCTGGTGATCGATGAGGACCTGGGGCATTCGGCGTCCGGCCTTCAGGACCGTCCCGGCTTCCGGCGGCTGGTGGCCGAGGTCGGCCTCGATCATGTGGGCCTGGTGCTGGGCAGCGAGATGTCCCGGCTGGCCCGCTGCGGGCGCGAATGGCACCAACTGCTGGAGCTGTGTGCGCTGGCCGGGGCCCTGCTGGCAGACCCGGACGGGATCTACGATCCGGCCGAGTACAACGACCGGATGCTGCTGGGGCTGAAGGGAACGATCAGCGAGGCCGAACTACACCTGATCAAGCAGCGAATGTGGAACGGACGCCTGAACAAGGCCCGCCGCGGTGAGCTGGCCGTGCCGCTGCCGGTGGGCTATGCGCGGCTCCCGGACGGCGAGGTCGTCTTCGATCCGGACGAGCAGGTGCAGACCGTGGTCCGCCTGGTCTTCGATCTGTTCGATGAACTAGCCACCATCAACGCGGTGTTGCGGTTCCTGGTCGACCACGGCATCCAGATGGGGATCCGGGTGCGGGAAGGCCCTGAGCGGGGCGAGCTGGCCTGGCGCCGCCCGAGCAGGATCGCGGTGCAGAACATGCTCCGCCACCCGGCTTATGCCGGGGTCTATGTCTATGGCCGCAGCCGGACCGATCCGCGCCGGCGCCAGGCAGGGCGTCCCTTCACCGGCCGGGTGCGGCGGCCGCGGGAGGACTGGCTGGTCTACCTGCCCGGTGTCTGGCCCGCCTATATCAGCACCGAGCGGCATGAACGCAACCTCGAGCGCATCGAGGCGAATCGGGCTCATGCTCAGAGTATGGGCGTGGTGCGAGGCGGGTCGGCCCTGTCGGCGGGGCTGATCTTCTGTGATCGGTGCGGCAAACGCATGGTCGTGCGCTATCAGCGCGGCGCGGGCGGAGAGCTGCGAGGAGTCTACGAGTGCAGCCGTGCCAAAACCGACTACGGCGGCGCGTTGTGCCAGCAGCTGTCCGGAGCATGCGTCGACCGGTATGTGACCAGCCTGCTGCTGGCGGCGATGGCCCCCGCCGCGCTGGAAGTCTCGCTTCAGGCCGCCGAGCAGGCTCAGCAGCGCCGGGCCCAGATGGACGGGATCTGGCGTCAGCGCCTGGAACGCGCCGACTACGCAGTCGACCGGGCCCGGCGTCAGTACCAACTGGCCGAGCCCGAGAACCGCCTGGTGGTGCGGGAACTGGAGAAGAACTGGGAGCACGCGCTGGCCGAACGACAGCAGCTGAGCGAGGAGTACGACCGCTTCACCGCGGCCCGGCCTCGCACCCTCACCGCCGCCGAACGCGAGCAGATCCGGGCCCTTGCCAGTGATCTGCCCGCGATCTGGCGGGCGCCGACCACCATGGACACCGACCGCAAGCAGCTGGTGCGGCATTTGATCGAGAAGGTCGACCTGGCGGTGATCGGCGACAGTGAACGTGTCACCGTCCGCATCACCTGGGCCGGCGGGCATCGCACCACGGGCGAACTCGTCCGCCCGGTCGCTCGTCTTGATCAGCTCAGCTACTTCCCTCGCCTGGCCGCCCGGGCCCGCGAACTCGCCGACGACGGACACCCGGCGCCGCAGATCGCGAAGATGCTCAACGCGGAAGGCTTCCGGCCGCCCAAACGCCGCGAACGTTTCGGCACCGAGGGCGTGCGCAAACTGCTGCAGGACCTGGGCTGTGTCAGCCACCAGGAACAATCCAGTCGGCGGTCCGCACCAGCACTCGGCGAGCACGAATGGTGGCTCACCGACCTCGCCCGCGCCATCGGCATGCCCCGCGTCACCCTCTTCGGATGGATCACACGCGGCTGGGTCACCGCCCGCCAACTCAGCAACCCGCGCCGATCCTGGGTGATCCACGCCGACCCCGCAGAAGTCGAACGACTTTGCCGACGCCACCAGCAGTCCCGCGGCCACCAGCCTCGACAAGCCTGGCTCGACCACCAACAGACGACGATAATCCCGAACAGGAAAGGAACCCGAGGCGATGACGTCGAACCGCGACTTTGACAGCACTGCGGCTTGCTCATCTCAAGATCGAACCTTCGCAGGAAGGCCTGCCAGAACACATCGACCAGTCCAGCGCTCGCACCGGTGACCGACGACCACAGCCAGACCGGCTTGGGGTCACGGTCACCGGGCAGGTACTCGACCCTGAGGCGGATCAACGTGCCATGCAGAACGGGGAGTTCGCCCTCGTGGTCCAGCCAGGGCCCGCGGTGGGTGAGCCGGGGATGCATCCGGTCCCATGCCATCGCCTCGGCTTTCCCATAGCGGGTGGTGTCGGTGACGGTCGCCACCTCCGGCTCGTGCCAGGTGTCGGACTTGGCCAGGGTGAAGGTTCCGCCGTGCTTGCGGGGCCGGCCCCCCTTGGGGCTGTAACGGTGCGGTGGTGCGGGTCGAAGCAGCACCCGGTCGGAGCGGAGACGGCCCACCAGCTCGACCGGCAGGTCCGTGAGGACGAAAGCGAGGCGGGTGACGTCGTAGCCGGCGTCCATCACAATCAGGATGTCCGGGTCACCGTCGCTCCAGTGCCCTGCAGCGATGATCCGGTCGACAACTTCGCGGAGCTGGGCGGCGGTCACCGCAGTGGCGTCGTCGGCCGGGCCCAGCCGCACCGCGTCCAGCAGCGCGGTCCAGGATGTGCGTCCGGTCTCCAAGGCAGCGACGAAAGAGTAGGGCCAGCCCGGGATGAACTGCGAGTTGCTCTTGGCCCGCCCGTAGACATGACAGAACAGCCGCTCCGCGCTGGTCGGCGCATCGGGCCGCAGCCACGGCGAGACATCGACCGCCAGCACGATCCTCCCATCGGCCGCCCTGGGTAGCGGCAGGGACGCCAACGACCGGCGCAGACGTTCCACCTGGAGGCGCCCGCAGTTCAGCGCGTCGTACATCGCGCCGTGTCCCCGCTGGTGCTCCGCCACCAGCGTCAGGTCGACCAGCGAGGTGACCGGGCCGTCGGCACACAGAACCGCATCCGTCAGCTCGAACAGTGCATCCGCTCGCCGGGACAGGCAGGCATGGAAGTCCTCACGGAAGCAGGACAACACGGACAGCGACTCGACGCGGGCGGCGTCATCCAGAACACTCATCACAGCGGCCGTTTCTTGGTGCTTCGTTGCTCGACACTCCGAAGCCTCAAGGACGGCCGCGCCCTCTGTCCGGCGAATCAAGAACCCCGACAAGAAACGATCTTGCCGAGGTTAAAGATCAAGCTTAGAGTTCCTCAATGATCATATGGTGATCGTGTGGAACTTCTTCGACTCTCAAAGGCCGCCAAACGCTTGGGCGTTCACCCCGTGACGCTTCGTCTTTGGGCTGACTCGGGGAAGATTCCGGTGACTTGGGTCGGGCGTGAGCGCCGGTTCTCCTCGATCGATGTGGAGGCGATGAAGGTCTCCACCGGTGGCGAGCGTGTCCGCCTGGAGGGCCTGTACGTGCGCGTGTCCGGCTCCCACGGGCAGGAATCCTCGCTTCAGGCGCAGGAGAAGGAGCTGCGGGCCACCTCCACCGGCGAGATCGTCAAGGTCTTCCGTGACCGGGCCTGTGGCCTGCGGGAGGACCGGCCCGGTCTGAGCCGGC
Organism: Streptomyces sp. CA-106110; assembly: GCF_050936285.1. NCBI lineage: Bacteria > Bacillati > Actinomycetota > Actinomycetes > Kitasatosporales > Streptomycetaceae > Streptomyces > Streptomyces sp. CA-106110. The sequence continues at coordinate 2,338,246 of NZ_JBNJNB010000001.1, forward strand.
TCCTGCGGGCCGTTGCTGACGGCTCGGTGACCGTCGTGCGGGTCACGCACGAGGACCGGCTCGCCCGGTTTGGTGTCGGCTGGCTCAAGCACCTGCTGTCCGTGTACGGCGCCAGTCTTGAGGTGCTGCACCCGAAGAAGCTCGGCGGCCGGGACGAACTCCTTGGGGACTTTGTGTCGCTGGTCACCACGTTCGCCGGCCGCCTGTACGGGATGCGGTCGGCTGAAAACCGGCGTCGCCTGCTGGCCGAGTCGGGCCAGTGCGAGGCAGGGCGCGCCGCGTGAGCCGGAAGCCGCTGCTCGCCGACGGTGAGACCTCCCGTACCGCGTGTGCCCGCACTCTTGTGCGCACCGGCGTGGATGAGAAGACGGGCGAAGTCCTGACCCAGGCCGTGCTGGCCGAACGCATCGGCTGGTGCAGCGACCTGGTGGCGGGCACGGTGTCTGTCGTGCTCGCCGAGCGTTGGAACAGCCGTGATGTGAAGGTACTCGCCTCCGGCGTGGACGAGGCCGGTCGGAATCTGCCGTCGAACGCGTGGATGGCGCTGCGCCGTCTGGGCTGGAGTGCCGCCCCGCTCGAGGGCGTGAAGGTCAACGACCGGATCGTGCGCATGGCCCAGGAGCAGGCCGGGCGGGCGCTGCGCTCAGTGAAGTGGCGCGCCGATGTGGTCTTGGGGGTGCTGGCGACGTGGCCGGCCGATCCGAGCAAACGCACCCCGAGAGAGTGGGATCAGGTTCGGGCGGCGATCTGTGACGGGGAACATCTGCCGTCCAGCATCATCAAGGCCCGCACCCGGCAGGCCGCCACGTATCTCAAGGCCAACGGCCGTCTGCCCGTGGACGTGTTCGAACTCGAAGGCACCCCGAGAATCCCGCGCCTGCTGCTGCTCGCCGCATGCGACGGGCAGCAGGCCACGATCGAACGCTCCGAAACCGACACCGGGCAGGCGCTGCTACGGCTTCAGCTGCCCACCCGCCCCGACCCGGCCACCTACCGGGATTGGACGTGGGTGGCCTGCCCCATCGTTCTGCCGCCGACGGTCCCCGCATCGGCGGTACTCCACCTTCCCACCCTCCGCCCCGCGGGTGACACCGTGCGCGCTGACCAGGCCTACACCCACGCCGTCCCCAAGGCCCACCGCACCGGTCATACGGTGGCGCTCGGCGTGGACTGGGGCCTGAACACACTCCTCAGCACGGGCGCCGTGCAACTGAACGGCGACGGGCGGATCACCGCACTCGGACACGGCGCCCAGTTCCGGGCCGCCGGTGTGCTCGCCAAGCAGCACCGACTGCGCCGCCTCTCGGAGCGACTGCACACCAAGGCCGACCAGTACATGCGGCTGATCGCAGGCCACGACCACCAGCTTGCCCCCAAGCTGGACGTGCTGCGCAGCGAGATCCAGCACGTGTCCAACCGCAGGTCGAACCTCAACGACGCGCTTGCGTGGGCTGCCGCCAGATGGGCCGTCGACCAGGCCATCGCGGCCGGGGCCACGGTGATCTATGTCGAGGATCTGCGGTCGATGGAAGCGAGCGGCATGGGCCGCACCCTGAACACCCGCCTGTCCCAGCAGGTCCGCGGACAGATCGCCGACCGCATGCGGCACCTCGCCACCGAACAGGGCATCGCCGTCGTCACGGTTCCAGCGCGGAACACCTCCAAACTGTGCCCGCACTGCCTGACCCCGCTGCGGCACCGCAAAGCCCCCGACCGGCCCACCCTCGCGGGATGGAAATGGGCCATCTGCCCCCACCAGGACTGCCGTTGGCAGGGCGACCGCGACCACGGTGCCTGGCGCCGTATCGCAGCCCGCGGCCTGGCCCACCAGGCCACGACCGTTACCGACCGCACCAGCGGCCACATGGTGATCCGGACGGTCCTCGACAACCTGGAAGCGAACGCAGTCCTCACACCGACTCCCAAGACCAGCCGGAAGGACCGGACCAAGACCGGCCCCACCCGGCCACGTTCCACACGCCCCGCGCCCAGGCGACGCAGGGCACCCTCCCCAGCACGGCCTCGCGGTCGTGCCGGCCAGCGTCCGGAGGGACACGCTCACACGGACCGGAACCAGCTGCCCCGCGCAGCCCACCGACACCAGGGCGTGAACACGATCAGCACACCCACCACCAGCCGACACCGGCCACAAGGGGCAGCACTCGGCGCGGGATTCCACCTCCACGCCCACGCCTCCCCACCACGGTGGGAAACGATCCCGGAAACCCAATCCAACTCAGGATCGCTTAGCTGATCAGAGACGCTGGGCACAGGAGAGCACGGCCGTTCTGCCGCCGAACCTGGCCTGTGTCTTTCACGGCGTCTTTCACGGCGCCGTCACCGTCGCAGCGCTCCGGCTCCGGCTCCGGCTCCGGCTCCGGCTCCGGACATGAGCCTGGCGGCAGTCTTCATCGCTGCCAGAGGAAGGCTGCCTCGCTACAGGGGCGGCAGTGAAAGACGTAGCCGCGACCAGCTCCGCCGAAGTTGGCGGAGGTCGCGAAGTCGGCCCCCTCTTCGAGCTCGGCCGTAAAGGTCATACGGGCGCTGCAGGAGGGACAGTCGGGAGTCTCGTCATCCTGGATCCAGTCGGGTTCGCCACCCAGCCGGCCCAGGACCGGCTCCGCGGTGGGGACGTCGGCTGGGTGGGGGCGCAGGGCGGTGACCGCACCGAGCAGCGTCTCACCCTCGGCGGGAACGGTGGCCGGCGCGAGTCGACCACTGAACACAAAGGCGCGGTTGGCTCCGGCGGTGGCGTCCCAGTCGTCACACATGCCGGGGTCGTTCTGGCAGAAGAACACCGCGACCGCCCCGAGATCGAGGGGCAGATGAGCGAGGAACTGCATGGGCCCGCCACACTCGCGGCAGTTCGGCCAGACGAATCCATCCGGGACGAGTGGAACTCCTCCCGTGCGCAGTTCGGGAGCGTCAGCTACGGCTTCCCCGCCGTGGATCAGCAGCATGGCCAAAGCCTAAGTGGAGCCTCCCGCACCCCAGCCGGGGGCCGGGCAGCGTAAACGCGGAACGGCCCGGTCGGCCCGACGGCGAGAGCGCGACGCGGCTGTGGCGGTACAGGGCGACCCGGCCGGACAGCTCGGATGGGCGCGTGAGGAGGGCAGGTCGGCACTTGCTGGGCTGGTGACAGGGTCAGTTTTCGGTGCCGTATGGGCAACGCAGCCAGACCCGTCCGGCCTGGGCGGGACTGGAAAGCACGCTACGGGCGGTCGGATCGACGTCAGGCCGGCTTGGTGAGCGCGGCCGCCAGGTGGGCCATGCCGTACTCAAAGGCGCGGTCCACATCGCCGCCGAGGTTGAAGGCGGCGGCCAGTTCCATGCTGATGAAGCCGTGCGCCCAGGCGGTGATCATGCGGGCCGCCTCCAGCGCTTCGGCGGGGCCGACCAGTTCGGCGGCTATCTGCAGGACGGGGGCCGCCGCGCGGGCCAGGCGGGCAGGGTCGGGTCTGGTGGGGCCCGGGGAGCTCGTGAAGATCAGATGGTAGGCGGCCGGGCGGGCGTGGGCGAAGGCGCGGAAGGCGCGGAGCAGATCGGCCAGGGTCTCGCGAGGGTCCGGGGCCGCCGGGACGGCGTGGAGGTGTTCTTCCAGGTCGAGAAGGGTGGCCTCGGTGACGAGGAGGACGAGGGCGTCGCGGTTGCGGACCCGCTTGTAGAGCGAGGGGGCGCGCACGCCGACCCGGTCGGCGACCGCCTGCATGGTCAGCTGCGCGAGCCCTTGCGACTCCAGGATGTCGCGGGCTGCCTCGACGATGGCTTCGAGCGAGGTGCGTTCGGGCGTCGGCATGCGAACTCCTTCCGGCCGGTGCGATGTCGTCTTCATCATAGCTATGGACCGTAGCCATGATGGCTATGTATCGTAGCCATCATGGCAGCTCGGCGAGGAGAAGGATCATGAAGCTCGATCAGCACCTGCATCGCATCGGGAACGACATAGTGGCGGTCTATCTGGTCGTCACCGACGACGGCGTGACGGTCGTCGACGCCGGGTTGGCCGGCCACTGGCGGGAGCTGACCGCTGAACTCGCCGCCCTGGGCCGGACCCTGGCCGACATCCGCGGCGTCGTACTCACCCATGGCGACACCGACCACCTCGGCTTCGCGGAACGGCTCCGCCGCGACCACGGAATCCCGGTCTTCGTCCACAGCGCCGACGCCGCGCGCGCCCGGGGCGAGGTCAAGCCCAAGGCCAGCTGGGGGCACGCCAGACTCGGCGCTGTGGCCGGCTTTCTCTGGTACGCGGGCCGCAAGGGCGGCCTGCGCACGGCGTACCTGACCGAGGTGTCGGAGGTGAACGACGGCGACGTGCTCGACCTGCCGGGCGCGCCCCGCATCATGGGGTTGCCGGGGCATTCGCCGGGCAGCATCGCCGTTCATGTGCCCGAGGTCGACGCGGTGTTCGTCGGCGACGGCCTCACGACCCGGCACGTACTCACCGGACAGCGCGGGCCGCAGCCGGCGCCGTTCACCGATGACCGGGAGCAGGCGCTGGCGTCGCTCGACCGGCTCGGGGAGATACGGGCGAAGTGGGTGCTGCCGGGGCACGGCACGCCCTGGAACGGTGGCGTGCAGGAGGCGGTCCGCCAGGTCCGGGCCGCGGCACAACCGGAGTAGTAGCGTCCGGGCGTGGAGCTGAACCCGCGCCACGCCCGTCCGGACGAGGTGAACCGACGGGCCCGGGGGTTCTCGGCGTGCACAGGGGACATGCCGAGGTGCCGGCCGTCAGCCGTCGGCCACCATCGGGCAGGCCGACGGGAGCTTGGCGCCCAAAAACCCCTTCGAAGCCACCGCGGCCATCACTTCGATCATGATCTGGCTCCGCACCGAACTCCGCTGAGACCAGCCATGATCCGTCCGCCAGACACGATCCAGGCGCCGTGGCCCGGTTCTCGCCGTCGGGGAAGGCGCGGACCTGCGCCGCTGAAGCACGCTGGCGCCCATCAGGGCCATCGGCCAGGGAGGGTCCCGGCGCTTTTTCACCTGCGGCACGGCGGGTGGCAGTGCACGCTTCTCCGTCGTGGAGATCATCAAGGGCGAGCTACGGCGACTTCGGTACGGCCCCGGATCCGACGACCGTCGACAGCGGCGGTTTCTCGTGAGAGTCCGGTTCACCGCCGAGGATCCGGCGCGGGTCGTCGCGGATGCCCGAGCTGTTCTGACGACCGTGGTCGAGCGGATGGCTGACTGGCCCACCTTGGGGCGGTGGCCGGAGCTGCTGCCGGCCTGGTTCGTGCAGCGATGCGCGCCAGAGCCCGCGGATCCGGAACCGGGCATGTCCTTTGACGCCGGTGCCTGGCTGCGGAAGTGGCAGTCGATGACGCCCGACCAGAAGGCAGACTTCAGTAAAGGGCCCTGGACGCTGTCGGGCTGGCTCTATTATTTCGACCCGACCGAGGAAGGCATGGGCGACGATCGCAGCTGGTGGTGGTGGGACGCCGGGGCGGATGAGTTGGGCAACGGCTGGGTTGAGGTCGCCACCACCGGCTGGCCGTTCGGCAGCGGTTCGCTGTCCTGGCTGATCGAGGCCAGCGGTGGCGGGGATCTCGCTTATGGAGCGTGAGTGTCATGGGTCAAGTCAGCTCCGATCCGCCGGGTCCGCCCAGCCCTGGGCTTGAAAAGGTCGAGCCGGGGGCCGGCCCCTAGACCTTCGCGGCCCCCGCTGCGGCAAGATCGTTAATGCTTTCCAACCTGGCTGTAAGGGCGGCCTGCTGGCGATGGCCGGCTGTGCACCCGGCATGGGCGGCAGCGCAGCGGCCGCCCATGCCGGTCGATGTCGGCGCGGGCCGCCCCCCTTCACCGGCCCGCGCCGACTCGTGTCGCTGCTCAGCTCTCCCGAGCCGGGCGCGGAGTCACCCAGGCCGCCCAGAGCCAGAAGCAGCCGATCAGCACGCCGGTCCCGAACTCCGCGGCCAAGACGGCGAAGAAGCCGCCGACGGCGAGGAGCAGGGTGGCCCAGCCGGGCACGCTCCGGGCGCGCCAAGCCATGATGGCCGCGGTGACGAACCCGGCCATGGCCAGCAGGTTGCCGGGAATACCGAGGACGCCGAACCAATCCGGGTCCTTCAGCATGACCAGGCCGGCGCCGACCCCGATCGTGAGCAGCCCGTAGCCGACCCCGACCAGCCAGGCACCGATCCCCGGAAGGACCCCTTGGCGGCGGGCGAGGAACATGGCCGCGATGCTGGCGACCAGGTAGAGCAGGAACAGCCCCTCCCGGAGGAAGTCGAGGGCGCTGTCGTAGCTGGCGGTCGGTTCGCCCGGAGTGAGCACCTGGTAGAGGGCCATGCCGATGGCGGCAACCCCTGCGGCGATCGACGGCACCACACCCAGAAGTGAGTCGGGGCGGCGCTGGACGGCGGTCTGAGTATCAGTCATGCCGCAGATGGTGGCCGCGCCGGCCCGGCTGGAACATCGGCGCGCGGAGGGGTCTTCGCGCGGCCGGAGATCGGCCGCGCGACGGACTCGCCCCTCCCGTGGAATCGGCCGTGAGGCCGAGGTCGCCACCGGTGGGGGCGCCTTTACACTCTCGCGCATGGTGTTCACGCGCCGCGCTGCGATAGCGGCTCGACTGTGCAGGGTCACGGCCATGATCGGCCTCGCGGTGTGGGTCGTCGTGGTGGCCGGACGCACCGACAGGCCGGCGGTGGTCATCGCCGCCGGGGCGGCGGCGCTGGCCGGGGTCGCGACCGGAGGCCGGTGGTGGCTCCCCTTCGTCACCCTTCCGGCCATGCTGGTCGCGGTCACAGGCGGAGGCCTGCCCGACGACGGTGGCAACAGCGACAGCCCGTTCGTGCTGCTGCTGATGTGGTCGGCGTACCTGGCCGGCCGGCACGGGCCCGGTCGTAGACAGCCGTGGAATGTGGCGCTCGGCTTCGCGTACGTGGCCCTCGTCACCGGGGGGTCCGCGCATGACGTCAGCCAGGTCGTCTTCCCGCTCCTGGTGTTCTTCGGTCCCCTCTTCGTCGGGTTCTGCGTGCAGACCCTCGCGACGCAGGCCGATCGGGCCCGACGCTGGGCGTCCGAGTCCGAGGCGGCACGCGAGCGGCAGGTGCAGCACGCGGTCCTGGAGGAACGCATGACGATCGCCCGCGAGTTGCACGACATCGTCGCGCACCGCATCTCGGCGCTGTCCCTGCAGGCCCAGGTGGTGCGGCGCAGCATCGAGGCCGGGAAGCCCGTTGCCGCCGAGCAGGTCCGCACCATCGAAAGCACCGCCCAGCAGAGCATGACCGACCTGCGCAGGCTGCTGGGCCTGCTCCGGCCGGACGGCGAGCGGGCCGACCTCGATCCACAGGCGTCGCTGGACGACCTGTCGAACCTGCTGGAGACCGCGAGGTCGACCGGTCACCCGGTCCGCTTCACGCAGTCCGGTACTCCTCGGCCGCTCCCGCCGGCCATATCGCTCGCCGCGTACCGGATCGTGCAGGAGGCGCTGACCAACGCCCGCCGGCACGGCGCCCCGGGCCTCACTGTGGTCCGGCTGGACTGGGGCGATTCAGCGCTTCATCTCGACATAGTCAACCCGGTACACGCCGGGCAACGGCCCGGCACAGCCGGACACGGGTTGCTCGGCATGGCCGAACGCGTCCGTCTCTTCGGTGGTTCCCTCAGCACGGGAAGCGACCGGGAGGGCTGGGCGGTGCGGGCGACGCTGCCGATGCCGATCATGGAGCACGCCGCACGATGACCATCCGCGTTCTCGTGGTCGATGACCAGCCGCTGATCCGCGACGCGCTGGCGGCCCTGCTCGCCACCGCAGGGGATGTCGACGTGGTGGGCACGGCGTCGGACGGAGCGGCCGCCGTCCGGCAGGCAGGCCGGTGCGAACCCGACGTCGTACTGATGGACATCCGCATGCCGGGCATGGACGGCGTCGAGGCGACCCGGCATCTGCGGGCCCTGCCCCGACCGCCTGCCGTCGTCATGCTCACCACGTTCGATCTGGACGAGTACGTCCTGGCTGCCGTCAGGGCCGGGGCGTCCGGTTTCCTGCTGAAGGACGGTGACGCCGACGACCTGGTCGCGGGGATCCGCACGGCTGCGGCCGGCGACGCGATCCTGGCGCCACGAGCCGTCCAGCGACTGGTCGACCACATCGCCGGCACCCGCGCGCACGACCCGGCGGCTGTCCAGGCGGTGAGCCAGTTGACCGCCCGCGAACGTGAGGTCCTCGCCCAGCTGGCCAAGGGGCTCACCAACGCCGAGATCGCCGGCGCGCTCAGCGTCAGCGAAGCCACCGCGAAGACCCATGTCAGCAACGTCCTCGCCAAGTTGCATGCCCGCGACCGCACTCAGGCCGTGGTCATCGCCTACACCAGCGGCCTGGCCTGAGCGCGGGGTTACGTAACTGGGCGGCGGCACAAGGGCATACGGCAGCCGACCGGATGCCGTGGTAGCGGGTACCGCCGCCCCGGCATCACGGGAGGGTGGTGGGTTGAGGACGGGGAGAGAAGGTGACAGCTAAGGGGTGTCCCGTAAATGATCTCCGGATCGGCGCGAGCAGGGTTGGCCGCCGAACGGCCCTCGATTTAGCCGGCGAGGGCGAGGTTGTGCATCCGGGCGATGCCGAGCATGGCGTGGTGGACGCCGTCGCCTTTGAGGCGGCAGTCGCGGAGGATTTTCCAGGTCTTCATGCGGGCGAAGACGTGCTCGACGCGGGCGCGGACCTGCTTGTGGGACTTGTTGTGTTCCTCTTTCCAATCCGGGAGTTCGGCCTGGCCCCGCTCACGACGGTGCGGGATGACGAGTCCGGTGCCCGGGTAGCCGCCGTCGGCGATCGTGAGGGTCTTGCCGACGGCAGCCTTGGCGCCAGACTCCTCCCACGCCTTGCAGTCGTTGCGGTTGCCGGCGAGCGGCCGGCCGACCACGAGGACCATGCGGGTGTCGGCGTCGATGACGACCTGGTGGTTGGTGGAGTACCGATAATTCTTCGACCGCTCGGCGATGGTGTGATCCCGGGTGGGGACCAGGGTGCCGTCCACGATGAGCACGGTGCCCTTGGCGAACCGCCTGCGGGGCCGCACGGCAAGCGCGGGACCGAGGTGGTCGATAATCCGGTCGGCCGCGGACTTCGAGATGCCGAAGAGCGGCGCGAGTTGGCGCATCGTCAAATTCGTGCGCCAGTAGGCCGACACGAGCAGTACCCGGTCCTCCAGTGGAAGGGACCACGGCCGGCCCTTGCGGACCGGATCCGCACCTTCGCGGCGCAGCGCGGTCACCAGCTTCCTGAAGGAACGCGGGCTCAGCCCGCTGAACGGGGCTATCCACGACGACTCCGACGCCGTGATCACACCAGCCACCACAAGATCGTTCCACGATGCCCGGCACAACATCGCGATCCTCTGTCTCCCCGCCCAGCGCCAGCCACGCCGCATCCTGTAGCAACGCCACGCTCAGTCTCTACAGTCACCGCATGGCCACCGAAGACGAGCCCCCAAGCCAGCCCGACATCACCGCGATGCTCACCGACCAGACGAGCGCGTGCAAGCCAGCACGCGAGGCCATCGCCGCCGGCGCCGAGGTAAAGGTCTGGGACAGGGCGGCGCCCCAGTGGATGGCCGCCGGCATCGCCGCAACGAGGTTGAGACGGTCGTTGAAGCGCGGCCTGCCAGAGACCATCGGCCTCGACGAGACCGTTGAGATCCTCGCACGGCACCGCGGCGAGCAACTACGTACCGGGACCATCGACGCAGCAGACCGGCTCTGGTTCTTCACTCTGTACTTCGACGCCACCGGGACCGAGCTCTTGGCGTGCAGCGGTGTCAAACGCTCTCGGAGGCCCAGCACGAAGGACTCGTTCGAGCCCTGAGCTGATCCACATCCACCCTCTGCCCGACCGCAGCCGCCACTACCTGCAAGAACCTCAGCTTCGAGGAGCAGGTCGTGGAGGCAGGTATGCCGACGAAATCTCAAGTGCGGTCAGGTGTTACGGGACAAGCCTTAGCTAGCTGCTGTGACCGGAAAGGTTTGTCGGAGCCGGGCGCCATGACAACCAGGGAGAACCCCAGGTGGGGAAACGGGAGGATCCAGGGCGAGCTGGCCCGGCTCGGCCACCCCATCGCCGCCTGGACGGTCTGGGACCGTAGCATCCGGCGTGAGGCCCTCGAGCACGTCCTCATCATGGGCGAGGCTCACGCCCGACAGGTCCTGGCTACCTACAAAAGCACTACAACGCGCATCGGCCTCATCGGGCCCGCGGTCAGCTGCCACCCGACTCGGTCCAACAGCCCGCCACCGTGCACGACTTCGATACGCGCAGACTCCTGCGCACCCGCGTCCTCGGCGGCGTCATCAACGAGTACCGCTACGCGACCTGCCCCGCAGGCGTGCGGGCTGTCTTGCGGGTTGTCCGTCACGACGCCTGCTCGAAGGCGAGGTCGCTGGCCAGCACCGCGGCGCCGGTCACACCGGCGCGCGGCCCCAGCTCGGACAGCACAACGGGCAGGTTCCTGGTCGCAAGCGGCAGCGACCGGTGGTACACAACGCTGCGGATCTCGGCGAGCAGGATGTGTCCGAGCTGGGCGAGCCCGCCACCGATCACGATCATCGAGGGGTTGGCGAAGCTGACCAAGCCGGCAAGTACGCTGCCGAGGTGGTGCCCGCCGTCGCGGATGAGCCGGATGCACGTCACGTCGCCCTCGGACGCGCCTTCGGCCACATCCTTTGCGCTGACCGCGTCGGAGGCGGCAAGCCGCTCGGCCAGTGCCGGGGACCTGTGCGAGCGCGCCGCCGCGGTCGCCTCGCGGGCGAGTGCGGCGCCGCTGAACAGCGCTTCGAGGCAGCCGACGTTGCCGCAGGAACAGACCGGCCCGTGCGCGTCGACCTGGATGTGCCCGATGTCGCCGGCGCAGCCGTCGGTCCCGCGGTAGACGTTTCCGTCCTGGAAGATGCCGCACCCGACTCCGGTTCCGATCTTGACGAACAGGAAGTCGTTGACCGAGTGCGCGGCGCCGCCATGGCGCTCGCCTATCGCCATGATGTTCACGTCGTTGTCGACGACCGCGGGGCAGCTGTGCTTACGGGTGAGGTACTCGCGCACGGGGAACCGGTCCCAGCCCGGCATGATCGGCGGCGCCACCGGCACACCGTCGCGGAAGCTCACCGGGCCGGGCACTCCGATGCCGACCGCGGTCAGCCGCTCGTACGCCCCCTCCGTGCGGGCTTTCGCGAGCAACTCGTCGGCCCGGTGGAGGATCGCCTTCGGTCCCGAGCGGAGGTCGGCGGACTCCTGGTACGCCGCGACCTGTTCCAGCCGGCCGTTGGTCACCTCGACGTCGATCGAGGTGGCGCCCAGGTCGATGGAGGCGAAGCGCAGATCCGGGTTCAGTTCGACGAGCGTCGACCGGCGACCGCCTCGGGACGTGGCGGGCCCGGCCTCGGCGGCGTAGCCCGCCGCGATCAGACGCTCCAGTTCGGCGAGCAGCCGCCGCCGGGGTACCTCAAGGCGGTCGGCCAGCTCGGCACGCGACAACGCGCCTTCATCGCGTAGCAGCCGCAGCAGCTCGACATGCAGCGGTTGTGGGCTTCGCACCGGGGTCACCTCTGACGCGTTCATATCAGCGCAACATGCTGTGCCATGGCTTCCACGATAATGACTTTCACCGAGAGTGGTCCATACCTTTGGGTGTTACTCATGGAACTTTTGTTCTTTCACGCAAAAGCCCGGGGCGGGTGCGGCGGCCAGTGCCCCGCCCGTGCCGCGGCGGCCACCGCGGCACGGGACGGGAAGCGGCCGGGTGTCAGCCGCGCAGTGCCGCCATGCCGGCCGCACTGATCCTGGAGAACCGCAGGGACTGGCCCGGGTCCGAGTTGCCGCCCGGGGCGTTGTCCTGCTCGTAGTTCGCGTTGTAGTGCCCCTTGGCGCCGATGCCCCCGTAGAAGGTGGTGTAGTCGATGTCGCTGCGGGGGTCGCCGAACGGGATGAAGTTGTAGCCGTTGCCGACGCCGGGCGCCTCGCCGGTGGCGTCGCCGTCCTTGGCGTGGAACAGCTGGTAGCGCTGCGGCTGCTTGGCGACCTGCGCGGCCGGGTCGAAGATGTCCTCGACGCGGTTGCCCTCCCAGTCGTAGCGCCAGCGCCACTGGTGCTGGGCGACGTGCGCCCAGTACACGTCCATCTCGATGACGCACAGGGCCGGGTCGGTGACGTCGAGATAGTGCTGCATGAGGCGCTTGCCCGACTCTCCCCGTACCTGCGTGGGCGCGATCGGCCTGCCTGTCACACGGTCCTGGGTCACGGTGACCATCGGACCGTCCTGCAGGAAGTTGTACGCCGGCGAGTGGTTGTGGGTGTAGAGGTGGATGCCCCACTGCCGGCTGATCGTGTTCAGCGCTTCCCACTTCTCGCCGGCGACGGTCCACGGCTCGATGTTGCGGTTGCCCGAGTTCGTCGGGTCGTTGCCCGTGCCCATGAACGGTGTGCCCAGGATCGCCGCGAACTCCAGCTCGGTCTGCAGCCGCTCGTAGTCCTGTGTGGACATGGCGCCGCCGGCGCTGTTGGGGCCATTCCACGTGTTCGGGATGAACCCGTGGTTGCCGATCGCCTCCAGACCGTACGCGTCGAGGAAGCCGCGCAGCGTTCGCGCGTACGCCAGGTACGCCGCCCGTGACTGCGGTGTGGTGACGCCGCCGGGCGCCGGGTTGGGTGCGTCGCCGCCGGGGTTCGCGGCGTTCTGGCCGTAACCGGCGAACTCGATCTGCTTGAAACCGCAGTTCGCGAGGAACTCGAACAGTTCCGCCCAGCCGCCGGGCAGCGGCACCAGCGGGCCGAGGTCGGTGGGGTCCTGCGGGAAGTCGGGGCCGCCCAGGTAGCCCATGGTGGGGGCGACGCCGAGCGCTCTGCTCGCCGCGATGCCGACCCGGGTGGGCACGTCGCGCTGGCTGTAGGTGATCGTGCCCAGCTTGCCGGCGGGTATGAGCCGCCCGTTGGCCGCACTCGCCAGGGCCGGCGTGAACACGGATGCGGGGCCGATCGGGCTGAACGCCGCGGCCACTGCCGCGCCCGTGCCGACCATGAAGCGGCGTCGGCTGAAGTTGCTGTTGAAGGCCATGGTGGTCCCTCTTTTCGAAGTGGCTGTACCAGATCAGGGCCGGGGGCGCCGCAGTGAGCGCGCGGCGCCCCCGGCCGCGGGGTGGTGCTAGGAAGCGCTCACTCCTTGTCCGCCGAACTCGGCCCAGTTGAGGTTGAACAGGTTGGCGCCGGTCTGGCCGCCCGTGACCGACCGGAACACGAGGTAGACCTTGTGCTTGCCGCCCGGGTCGATGATCGGGAACTTCTGGCTCTCCCAGGTCGACGTGGCACCGGTCGACGTGAGGTTCGCCGTGGTGAGAACCGGCCCGCTCACCGAGTCGAGGTGGACTTCGACGGCGGCCATCGGGCTACCCGCCGGCACCTGCGTCGACGTGCTCGCCACCCGGAACGTCAGCGAGTCGATGCTGTGCAGGTCGAACGGTCCGTTCAGGCCGATCCAGTCGCCGCTGCCGAGGCTGCCGCGGTGCTGGCTGCCGCCGGCCGGGTCGTTCGTCGTGGCGACGTTGGTACCGGACTCCTCCAGGGCGACCTCAGCCTCCTGGCGCTTTTGCCGGAGCTGGTTCTGAGCGACTGTCGTCAGCGCCGGAACGCCGCCGGCTCCGCCCTTATCGGTGTACGAGGCGCTGATGACACCGAACACGTTGCCCCCATGGGACACGTCGTTGGCATCGGTCGCCAGCACACCCGTGCAGCCGTGGGCGCTCTGCTCGGCGTGGCCGTGGGTGTCGTGGCCGAGGACGAACGTCACCTCGACCTTGCTGCAGTCGATCGTCCCGTCCTCGGGATCGGCGACCGTCACCGAGAACGGGATGCTCTCGCCGAAGGAGAACAGGCCGCCGTCGAACGGCGTGTTGACGGTCACGGTGGGCGCGGTGTTGCCGACCGTGATGGTCGTGTTCGCCGAGGCGGACTTGCCGCTGGAGTCGAGCACCGTCAGCTTCGCGGTGTACTGTCCCGGCATCGTGTAGGTGTACTGCGGGTCGGGGTCGATCGAGTCGACGGTTCCGTCACCGTTGAAGTCCCACTCGAACCGGATCGAGTCGCCCACGTCGGGATCCCGCGAACCCGCGCTGGAGAACTGCACGTTCAGCGGTGCGGAGCCGTTCGTCGGCGTCGCCGCAAGCACCGGGATCGGTGCGCGCTTGCCCTTGACGTAATCCCACCGGTACAGGCCGGCATCAGGGTTGCTGTTGAAGAAGCCGTCGCCGTAGCCGAGCAGGTAAAAGTGCCCCTTCCCGTCGAACTGCATGTCCATCGGGTTGTCACACTCGAACGGCTTGCTCGTGTCCGGGACCCGCCTGGTGTTCAGACCGGCACAGTCGAGCAGGTCGTTGATCTTGAACACCCTGCCCTTCGAGTCCAGGCGGACCTCCTTGAGGGTGTCCCGCGTGAACTCGCCCATGAAGACCGCGTTGTCGTAGTACGGCGGCAGCTTCGTCTGATCCGGGTTGTCCGGGTCGAAGTGGTACTTGGCCGCGCCCTGCGGGCCGACACCACCGGTGCCCAGCTCAGGGAACAGCCGCGGGCAGCTGGTGGCACCCGAGCCGTTGTAGTAGGCGAGACACGGCGTACCGATCGGGTTGTCCGCCCGGTTCTCGGGTGTGTACGAGTACCAGATGTCCGGGTTGGTGATCGGCGGACCGTACTCGAGGCCGGGCTCGACGGTGGGTCCGCCGTTGAGGTTCCAACGGGAGTTGTTCTGCGGGCCGTGCTCGGCGTTGTTGCACTCGAACGGCTGCGCAGGACTGTCCAGCGGCGTGGAGGTGTTGAAGTTCCAGCGGTAGTACGGCAGATCCGGCTTCACGCACAGCGGCCAGCCGTAGTTCGCCGGCTTGCGCACGATCTCCACTCGGCCGGTACCGGCCGGCCCGCGGAAGTTCTGCGGAGTCTGCGAGTCGGGCGAGTAGTCGGTGATGTAGGCGACGTCGTTCTCGTCGACCTGGACCCGGAACGGGTTGCGGAAGCCCATCCCGTAGATCTCCGGACGGGTCTTCTCCTTGCCGACCGGGAAGAGGTTGCCCGAGGGCACCGTGTAGGCACCGCCGAACTTGTTCTGGTCGCCGGCGGCGATGTCGCCGTCCTTGACCGTGATGCGCAGGAGCTTGCCGCGCAGGTCATTGGTGTTCTGCGCCGAGCGGCGGGCGTCGACGAACGGGGCGTTGTACTGCCCGGTCGTGGTCATCATGTCGTTGAAGGGAGCGAAGCCCCCGGAGTTGCCGCCGCCGGCCGGGGTGTCGTCGCCGGTGACCATCCACAGGTTGTTGTGCTTGTCGAAGTCGATGTCGCCCGCGACGTGGCAGCAGGCGCCGCGGTTGACCGGAACCCGCATGATCTCCTGCTCGGAGGCGACATCGAGGTGCGCCGGTGTGTCCCCGGCGGCGTCGACGAACTTGAAGCGGGAGAGCTGGAAGTACCCGACCCAGGGATCCCAGACCGACGGTGAGGCCCCGGTGGTCGGTGCGTCCGCCGTCGGAGTCGTCTGCGTGACGACCTCACCCGTCGACAGCTTCACGTCCTTCACGGTGGGAGGCGCGTAGTAGAGGTAGACCCAGTGGTTGGTCTTGAAGTCGTTGTCGATCCCCGGCCCGTACATGCCGTCTTCGCTGTTCTGGTAGACCGGGATCTGGGCCAGCACGGTGGTCTTGTTCGACTCGGGGTCGTGCAGCCGGACGCTGCCGCGGCGGTCGGTCTGGAGGGTCCGACCGTCGGGAAGAACGTCGAAGCCGATCGGCTCGCCCAGGTTCGGCGGGGCTGCTACGGCCGTCTGCTGGTAGTTGGACAGCACCGTCGCGCCGCAGTCGGAGTACACCGGGTCGGCCTGCCCGGCCGCCCACTTGATCGCGCCACCGAGGTGCGAGCGCATGTCGCCCTCGCGGAAGCTGCCTGCGGTGTTGCCGAGCGCGGTGTAGAAGGAGCGGCCTCCCTCAAAGTCCTTGCACCAGGTGACCGGGTGGTCGGCCCCCATCGTGCCGCCCTTGATGCCGGTGAGCGTCTCACCCGACGGCTGCTGCTTGAAGGTGTCCTCGACGACGGTGGCCAGGACATGGCTCTTGCCACGCACATTGGACTTGAAGTTGTACCAGGCGTCGGAACGGGTCCAGTACTCCGGCAGGTTCTTGGACGCCTCGTGGACGCGGTCTGCGACCTTGATGGTGCCGGGCTGCACGTCGGTCCGGCCGGATGCCCGGGTGCCGAGGACGTCGGACAGGAATTTCCAGTCGGGCTGGGCTTCGATCGCCGAGCCGATGGCGACGAGGCCGCCGCCCGCGCGGTAGTACGCCTCGAAGGCGTCCTGCTGGGCGGTGGTGAGCACGTCGCCGTTGGTGTTGAGGAAGACGACGGCGCGGTACTGCTTGAGGTGCTCTTCATCGAACTTGCGGGCGTCGTCGGTCACTTGAACCGCGAACCGGAGTTGATCGCCCAGCTGTCTTATGGCGTCCACCCCGGCGTTGGTCACCGACGGGTGTGCCTCCGTGGATTTCGTGAAGACCAGGACTCTGTACTGATTGCCGGAGCTCTCCGGCGCCGCAGCGTCCGGTGGGGACGCCGCAGCCGGGACGGACGCCGATGCCAAACCGATCAGCATGCTGCCCACGAGTGCGAGCAGCGCGCCGAACACGGTGAGGCGGCGGCGAAAGGCAATGCGCATGGAACCTCCTCAGGGGTACGCCAGACCAACGGGCCGTCGTGCGGAGACGGCCCGGCCGGGAAGGGGTGCGGGGGGTATGCGCCGGAATGTTCAGAAAGAGGTGGACAGGCGATCGATCGCAGCGGTGCGAGCGGGACGGGGACGGCGTGACGGCAGGTGCGTGTACTACGTCGAGCTGCGCATCAGTGCCCACCGGGATCGCTGGTGAGCGACTGGCTCGGTCTCCGAGTTCTTGCGCGGATCGTATAGCCACGAATGCGCCAAAGAAAGACTCTGTTACGCAAAAGTTTCAGGCAACAGGTCCGAACTTTTGCTCAGACAAGTCAAAGTCCGCTGACGAAGAGAAGAACGCCGTTGCCCAGCCAGCGATCTCCGGCGGCACATCACCGACGTACTGGCGATCAAGCCCGGCAATCGCCGCCGCCCGCCAGTACCAAGCACGCAGCAGACGCCTCCGCGTACCCGCAAACACGTTGAGGACGTAGACGGGACTGCGGTCCGGCTAGTAGGACTCCGTTAAGTTGTGGTGGATCTTGCTGGCTGCTGTCTGATTCGGGATCAGGGCAGGGGCTGGTGGCAGGTGGTGCACACGCCGGTCCAGCAGTTCAGCAGGTCTTGGAGGGCATCGAGGATCTGGTAGAGGGTGAGGCCGGTGTGCGGGCTTTTGGGGCCATCCGCTGCTCGGTGAGGAAGACGTGGGCGGCGGTGACCAGGGTGACGTGGTGGTGCCAGCCGGCCCAGGAGCGGCCCTCGAAGTGGTCCAGACCCAGGCCGTGCTTGAGCTCCCGGTAGTCGTGCTCAATCCGCCAAGCTCACTGCACCTATGAATGGGTATCAGGTAGGTGATGTGCCGGTAATCGGGCGTGAGGGGCTGTTGCGGCTGGTCGTGGTGGTCGAGCGGCTGCGGGCCCGGCAAGGTGAAGAGGAGAGCGAGTCGTCGTGGACGACGCAGGGGGCGGCTGCCCCAGAGCCTGACCCGTCAGGGCCTGGGCGAGGGGGTCTGGGCGGGGCTGCCGGAGGTGAACCGGCTGCTGGCGGTGCGGTGGCTTGCGGTGTTGGCGGGCCGGGCTCTGTCGGAGGCGGCAGCTGCACCGTCGGTGAGCGGTAAGGCGGGCCGCGAAACTCGCCTGGATCGCTGCCACCGACCCCCGCCTGCACCGCGCCTGGCGCCTGAAGGAGGCCCTGCGGGCAGTGTTCTCCCTGGCCAAGTCCCGCCCCACCGCCGCCCTGCGGGCACTGGACCGGTGGATCGGCTGGGCCCGCCGCTGCCGCATCGACGTCTTCGTCGACCTCCAGCGCCGTATCCGCCGCCATTACCAGGCGATCCGCGCCGCGCTGACCACCGGCATGAGCAACGGACTGATCGAGTCCACCAACACCAAGACCCGCCTGATCATCCGCAGAGGCTTCGGCTTCCACTCCGCCGACGCCATCATCGCCCTGGTCATGCTCACCCTCGCCGGCCCCCGCCCCCAACTCCCCGGACGCCAACCCGCCTCAGCATGACCCACACGATCTGGAAGGAACTGGACGCAAGTCGAGGACACCGCCACCCGGCGGGGACCGGTGGCGATCAACCGGACGGCGCAGAGCGACGCGGGTGCCGATGGTTCATCCCGATCGGCACCCGCAGTGCTGCTCCTGGTTCCGCGACCCTTCTGCTCCACTTCCACCGCGGTGCCGCTCTCGCGCAGCGCCTTGTCTCGGCGATCTCCTTCATGCTCATCACGGGTGCGCAGGGCACATCCCACTTGCCGTGCAGCATGGTCCACGTCGCCTGGACGTCCTGCCGGGGCCACTCAGCACACGGCGGGCGCTCGCTCCCGCGGCATCCGTCACCGACTCTGCCGGCTCGGCTTCTACGACCC
Source organism: Streptomyces sp. CA-106110 (assembly GCF_050936285.1). Lineage (NCBI taxonomy): Bacteria > Bacillati > Actinomycetota > Actinomycetes > Kitasatosporales > Streptomycetaceae > Streptomyces > Streptomyces sp. CA-106110. Next base: position 2,356,799 of record NZ_JBNJNB010000001.1, read on the forward strand.
GCGTGCCGTCGCTCGGTGAACGGTCATCTCAATCGCAACGGGCATCAGTGACACCGGGCACAAGCGTCGGCTCGCAGCAGTGTCGTCCGTCAGTCGTCGCTCGGCGAGCGGTCATCTCAGTCGCACCGGGCATCAGTGGCACCGGGCACGAGCGTCGACTCGCGGCAGAGTCGTCCGTCAGCGTCGCCCGGTCAGCGGCATGGTCGGCCAACCCGTCCGCGTCCATCAGACCGGGACAACTCCAGGAGGTCGGATCAGCGGGCCAGCAGACAGGTCCCGACGCCGGCCACGGTGGAGCAGGCCATCACAAGGCACGCGCAGACGGCATGCCTTCTGAGCAGGGTGCGACGCAAGGTGGCGTAGCGGGCCTCGTATTCGCCGCGCAGGCGCTTGGCCCGGTCGGCAGTGGCCTGCAGCGCTTCCCGTGTCAGACCGAGGCGCTGCTCGGTGTAATGGCGGGTCAGATCCTCGGCCTGCCCATGCGTGAGCCAGGGCAGGCGAGCGCAGAGGGCTTCGGCCTCCCGCTGCGCCTGCTCTCGCTCTGCTTGAAGGAGGAGGTAACCCTCGACCTCGTTGGCGAGTGTGCCGCTCTGCCGATCCGGCGGGGCCCCATGACGGCTCGATGACGTCAAGGCCGGCCCCTTTCGCGCCCCGGCGCCTCAATCCCGCGCTTGCCGCGGTAGTCCTGGTAGTCGATCTCCGAAAGGTCGGGGTGATGCAGGTCGAACGCCGGGGATTCGGTGCGGATGCGCGGCAGGGTGTGGAAGTTGTGCCGGGGCGGCGGGCAGGAGGTCGCCCACTCCAGCGAACGGCCGTAGCCCCACGGGTCGTCGACGCCGACCGGCTTGGCGTACTTGGCGGTCTTCCACACGTTGTACAAGAACGGAAGCATGGACAGCCCCAGCAGGAACGATCCGATGGTCGAGACGGTGTTCAGCCAGGTGAAGCCGTCGGCGGCCAGGTAGTCGGCGTACCGGCGGGGCATCCCCTCGGCGCCCAGCCAGTGCTGTACCAGGAACGTCGTGTGGAATCCGATGAACAGCGTCCAGAAAGTGATCTTTCCGAGGCGCTCGTCGAGCATCTTGCCGGTGAACTTCGGCCACCAGAAGTGGAATCCGGCGAACATCGCGAAGACGACGGTGCCGAACACGACGTAGTGGAAGTGCGCCACCACGAAGTAGCTGTCCGAGACGTGGAAGTCCAGGGGCGGCGACGCCAGGATGACACCGGTCAGGCCGCCGAAGAGGAAGGTGACCAGAAAGCCCGTCACCCACAGCATCGGAGTCTCGAAGGACAGCGAGCCCTTCCACATCGTGCCGATCCAGTTGAAGAACTTCACACCGGTCGGAACCGCGATCAGGAACGACATGAAGGAGAAGTACGGCAGCAGCACACCGCCGGTCACGAACATGTGGTGCGCCCACACTGTGACCGACAGGCCCGTGATGGAGATCGTCGCGCCGACCAGGCCCATGTAACCGAACACCGGTTTGCGCGCGAAGACCGGGATGACCTCCGTGACGATGCCGAAGAAGGGCAGCGCGATGATGTAGACCTCGGGATGGCCGAAGAACCAGAAGAGGTGCTGCCACAACAGGGGGCCGCCGTTGGCCGCGGCGAAGACCTGGGCGCCGAACTTGCGGTCCACCTCGAGTGCGAGGAGCGCTGCTGCCAGCACCGGGAAGGCGAACAGCACCAGCACGCTGGTGAGCAGCACGTTCCAGGTGAAGATCGGCATGCGGAACATGGTCATGCCGGGGCAGCGCATGCAGATGACCGTGGTGATGAAGTTGACGGCGCCGAGGATGGTGCCGAAGCCCGAAAGTACGAGGCCCATGATCCACAGGTCGCTGCCGATGCCGATCGAGTGGTGGGCGTCAGTGAGCGGGGAGTAGGCGAACCAGCCGAAGTCGGCCGCGCCCTGGGGGGTGAGGAAGCCGCCGAAGACGGTCAGCGCGCCGAACAGGTACAGCCAGTAGGCGAACATGTTGAGGCGGGGGAAGGCCACGTCGGGGGCGCCGATCTGGAGCGGCATGATCCAGTTCGTGAAGCCGGCGAACAGCGGCGTCGCGAAGAACAGCAGCATGACCGTGCCGTGCATCGTGAACGCCTGGTTGAACTGCTCGTTCGACATGATCTGCAGGCCCGGACGGGCCAGCTCGGCGCGCATGAGCAGGGCCATGACGCCGCCGATGAGGAAGAACGCGAACGACGTGACCAGATACAGCGTGCCGATCGTCTTGTGGTCGGTGGTCGTCGCCCACTTGACCACGACATTGCCGGGCTGCCTGTGCCGGACCGGCATCTCGTTCGCGTATGACTCCGCACCTGATTCGGCACCGTGGGGTTCGTTGAGGATGCTCACAAGTGGGTGTCTCCCGGTACTCTCGGTTCGCGTCGTCAGTCAGCCGCCATCCTGGCTCTGCCAGGGGCAGGGCTGCCTCCCCGATCGACCGGAATACGGCCATTCGGCAGGACGATTCGAGCCCAATGGAGCAACCGGGGTGTGTCGCTGTCGGCCCGATGCGCATGGGTATGGCAGACGTTGCGGCGGCCGATCGGCGCGTGCGTTCCGACACCGACTTCGCTGGTCGCCAGGGTCGGCATCCAAGGGGTTACGGCAAACGTCAGGCATCCGTGAGGGTGTGGCCATGGCGGGAACGTCAGATCTCGAAGAGCGCATCCTCGTGTGCCTGCATCGTCGGATCGAGAACCGCGCGAAGCCGGTCGATGCTGCTGCGCCACTGTCTGCCGTCTCCGGTCTCGCCCCAGAGTTCGGGTAGCTCGGATTCGTCTGCGAGGACTCGGTCCAGGGCCTCGACGGCCAGCCGTCTGAAGTCGGCCGGCAGGACGGGCACCGGCTCGTCAGGACCGTAATGGGGGCTGACCGCCTCGCCCCCTGGGCATTGGGCGGCGACCAAGGCAGCAGCCGCCACGGCCTCCTCGGCGTCGGGGCCCTCGAGGTAATCCTGGTTGCCTACAGTGCGCACCAGAACTCCGCGGATGAGGGCTTCACGCTCTCCTGCGGCAGCATCATCCAGATCGTCGGCGAAGTCCGCGGCCGTGTCGTTGTCGAACGGACCGATGTCCCAGGTACCCATGGCTCCCCTCTCACCTCACTGACCGGGATCTTCGCACGGGTCACTGACATCGGGCCGAAGAGCTCGTGCCGACTGCGCCGAACGACGGGGACGGTCCCAGTGGATCTCCTTGGGAGGCTTGGGTGATCGAGGGGCGGAAGCTTGCGGCACGGGAGGTTTGCATCTCGGGGGGCTCTCAGTGGTCCCGGTCAGCCGGCAGAGCCTCGCACGAACCGACCGAGCGCCTGACCTGTGCGGCTGCGTCGATGGTGACCGCGGCGACGGATTTTCCTCCCGCCGCTGGTCTTGATAAGGACCGAACCCGACCACCACTTCGGAGTATCCGATGTCTGAGTCCACTCTCTTCCAGACCGCTGTCGTCACGGGTGCCAGCCGCGGCTTCGGGCGCGCGATCACCGCCGCATTGGTCGCCGCGGGCACCCGCGTGGTCGGCATCGCCCGCCATGAGCAGGACCTGAACGCCGTACACGACGGCGAGGGCTTCACCCCCGTCGCCGCCGATGCCACCGACGAAGCGCTCGCGCAGGACGTGATCGGCACGCACCGACCCGGCCTGCTCGTCCTCAACGCCGGGGCCGTACCGCACATGGCACCCGTGCACGAGCACACCTGGGAGACCTTCACTCGTAACTGGGACGTCGACACGCGGCACGTGTTCACCTGGACCCGGGCGGCGCTGCGGCAGCCGCTGGCGCCGGGCAGCGTGGTCGTCACGATGTCCAGCGGGGCCGTCCTGGGCGGATCCCCGCTCAGCGGTGGATACGCCAGCGCCAAGGCGGCCATCCGGTACATCCGGGGGTACGCGGCCGACGAGTCGCAGCGGGCCGGCCTGGGCATCCGGTTCGTCACGCTGCTGCCCAACATGACCCCGGCCGGCTGCGTCGGCGCGGTCGCGGTAGCGGGCTACGCCGCACGCCAGGGCGTGGACCGTGACACCTTCGTCAAGGGCAGGGGGCCCGTCCTCACCGCGGACCAGGTCGCCAAGGCCGTCGTGGAGCTCGCCGGGAACCCGGACAGCGCACCGGAGTACCGGGTCGGCGGCGACGGGCTGAGCCCGCTCGGCTGAGCAACGGCTCTACAGTCACCCTCACCGCACCCCCAGGAGATGCCGCGATGCCCTCGAACACCGAATTCGCCGTCGTGCGCGAGCAGTTCCGGCCGGAACTGCTCGCGCACTGCTACCGCATGCTCGGCTCGATCCACGACGCCGAGGACCTGGTGCAGGAGACATACCTGCGCGCGTGGCGGGCGTACGACCGGTTCGAGGGCCGCTCCTCGGTGCGGCGATGGCTCTACACGATCGCCACCAGATCCTGCCTGACGGCGCTGGAGTCGCGCTCCCGACGGCCGCTTCCGTCGAGCCTCGGCGCGCCTGTGGACGATCATCTGGTGGCCATGGCTCCCCGTGAACCGTCCATGGCGTGGCTCCAGCCCGCGCCCGACGCCCTGTTCGGCGGCCATGACCCGGCGGCGGTGGTGGCCGCCAGGACTGGAGTGCGGTTGGCCTTCATCGCCGCGCTCCAGTTCCTGTCCGCCCGGCAGCGGGCCGTGCTGACGCTGCGTGATGTGCTGTCGTTCCGGACCGCCGAGGTCGCCGAGATCCTGGACACGACGACCGCCGCCGTCGACAGCGCGCTGCGCCGCGCCCGGTCCCGCCTGGCCGAGGCCGGACCGGTCGAGGACGACCTGGCCGAACCGACGGAACAGACCCTCCGCGCACTTCTCGACGACTACGTCGACGCGTTCACCCGGGCCGACGCCGACGCGCTGGTGAACCTGCTGCGGGTCGACGTCGAGCTGGAGATGCCGCCGACCCCGACCTGGTTCACCGGACGCCGGGCCGTCGTCGGATTCCTCTCCGCCCGCGTACTCCATCCTGGCCTGTGGCGCATGGCGCCCACCCTCGCCAACGGCCAGCCCGCCCTCGTCGTCCACAAACGCGCGGCCGTCGACCGCTACGAGGCGTACGGAGTCCAGGTCCTGACCCTGATAGGCGCACGGATCAGCCGCATCACGGCGTTCAACGACCCAGGTCTGGTCCCCACGTTCGGCCTCGCGCCCGCGCTCACCACCTGAAACCGCATCAGGAGCCTGGTGGCGGGCCTCCAGGAGAATCTGCGGGCCACAGCGCCAGGCCGGGTCAGGACGCCGTGGCGCTCGTTGCCCGCTCCAGCAGTTCTCGGGCGTCGCGGACGCACCCGTGGTCGGGGCTGAAGAGTTCCGTGAGTGCGGTGATGCCGTCGCGGGCGGCCTGGGCTGCCTCGTCATGGCGTCCGAGGCCCAGGAGAGCCTCCGCCATAGGTACGCCGGCCGTGTGGACCTCGGCGGCATCGAACCGTCGAGAGGTGGTGTAGGCCTCGCGGGCACTGGTCACACAGTCGAGGGCCTCGGCGTAGCGGCCCTGGGCGCTGAGTGCGTGGGCGAGGCTCCACCCTGACGACGACCGGGCGGGCCAGGTCAGTTGGGGGTTCGACGGCTGCTTCGCTCTGCGTCCGTCTGCCGGCATTGCAGTCTGCGGAGGCGGTACTTCGGGCCTACGATCATGGGTGCTTCGGATCAGACGGCGATCGGACGGGTGATGTCGAGATGACCGCAGAAGCGATGGCGATCTTGCAGGCGGCCGGAGCCGAAGAGATCGAGCACCCTGGTGGAACACTGCTGTCGCACCTGCGGCGAGTCAGCGCCCTTCTCGGCTCGTGGGGCGCTCGCCCGGCCTTGGTGTCGGCCGGGCTGTGTCACGCGTTCTACGGGACCGACGGATTCCCGGTCGCGCTGCTGGACCTGGGGCATCGGGCGGAACTGGTCGAGGCGATCGGCGTCGAGGCCGAAGCACTCGTCTACTTCTACGCCTCCTGCGACCGCAAGTCCTCTTACCCGGGGCTGACCCACAACCGTGGCACGTTCGTCGACCGGTTCACCGGCTTTCTCCGAGGATGCCCCGGCCTTCAGGCCGGGGAGGAATCGGACTCCTGCGGAGCAGGGCAGGGACAGCCGGATCGCCGTCAGGGCGATCCGGCGTCCACCCCGCACGGCCGTGATGCCGCCCACAACGGTCAAGAACTCTCAACTGTCAGTCCTCCCAGGTAGGTTCGGATGCATGACGACAGAAGCGACCACGAAGGACACCGGGCATGCCCGGTACACCTTCCGTGTACGCCTGTCGAAGACAGCCCGGCGCGCACTCGAAGCCGAGTGGGATCGCTGCCGCTGGATCTGGAACGAATGCGTGGCCAAGTCCCGGCAGGCCCACGCGCAGAGCAGAGCGGGCGGCGAGAAGTTGACGTGTGGTCCGGCGCAGCTGGACAGGATGCTGACTGAGGCCCGCGGGGTGATGCCGTGGCTGGCCGAGGGTGCCTCGGTGCCGCAGCAGCAGGTGATCCGGGAGTTCGCCAGGTCGAGGGCGAAGGCGCTGAAGGACATCAAGGACGGGCTTGCGCAGCACCGCCGGGCCGGGATGCCCCGCTTCAAGCGCAAGCGGGAGGCCAGGCCGAGCCTCAACTACACCCGGCGCGGCTTCCGCCTCAAGGACGGTCGTCTGCACCTTGCGGGCCAGATCGTGCTGAGCGTGGTGTGGTCGCGGGACCTTCCTGCCGACCCGTCGAGCGTGCGCGTGTACCAGGACACGCTCGGACATTGGTACGCCTCCTTCGTCGCCCCGGCCCAGGTCGAGCCGCTTGTGGAGACCGGCCACGTCCTGGGCGTGGACTGGGGTGTGAAGGAGACCGCGACCACCACCGACGACGCCTACGACCTTCCGCATGCCGAACACGGCAAGCGGTCCGCTCAGCGGCTCGCGAAGTATCAGCGGATGATGGCCCGGCGCCGGCGACCGAAAGGACAGCGTGCATCCACCGGCTACCGGAAGGCGCAGGCACAGGCAGCGAAGCTGCACAAGAAGATCGCGCGGCAGCGTGAGGACACCGGCCGCAAGTGGGCCAAGGCCGTCATGCGCGATCATGACGGGGTGGCGGTGGAGGACTTCAGGCCGAAGTTCCTCGCGAAGACCACCATGGCCCGCAAGGCGGCCGACGCGGCCATCGCGGCGACGAAGCGTGCCCTGGTCGGGATGGGGCGCAAGCACGCACGGGACGTCCGTCTGGTGCACCCGGCGCACACCACGATGGACTGCGCAACGTGCGGGGCGAGAACCAAGCACGCACTCCCTCTCTCGATGAGAACGTATGCCTGCACCGTGTGCGCAGCCGTGTCCCCCAGGGACAAGAACTCCGCCCGCGTGATGCTGGTCCGGGCAGGTTGGAACCCGGACGGTGTCGAGGGCGTAAGACCTCGTGGTCCGCTGGACCAAGAGGCGGCCTGAGCCGTGAATCCCACGCAGCCCTGGAGGGTGGAGAATCCCCTCCCTTCAGGGAGGGGAGCCTTCAACGGTACACGGATGCATCCAAGCCTCGAAGAGCGACGGGACTTCGCCGAACTCACCGCCGCCAACGAGCTGGACATCGTCGCAGTCAGTCCAGAGCTCCGCACTCGCTACGGGGCTGACCTACGTGACCTGTTCACTCGATGGCGGCCGCTGCTGTCCGAGGCGGCCTGGGCGCACTGCCGCAGTGTGCTGGACGAGGCCGAGTAGCGCCGAGCCGGCAGACATAATCGCCTTTCGTGCCCTGCCGAGCGGGAGCTGGTGTTTGCGCGGCGAGTGACTCACGAGGAGCGAAGGCATGGTCGGTCGTCCGAGCACGCGTTGACGTTTGCGGCCGTGAGCGGCTTGTCATCGCGTGCTGCCCTTGATGCGCGGCACAGCGAGCCTTCCTTTCCCGCTGCCTGAATTGGTCGGTGCACCTGTCGTGCGCCGGTTGGCGGGTCTCGTCTTCGGTCATCCGAGGGGTCTCTGTGCCGTCCTCTTCCTCCGCTGTATCCGATTCCGGTCGACCTGTTCCGGCAAGCCTGTGGCGGGACGGCGACTTCCGCAGGCTCTGGCTGGGTCAGACGGCCTCCCAACTGGGCGAACATGCAAGTCTGGTGGTTCTGCCGCTCTTCGCCGTCCTGACGCTCGACGCCGGTGCCGGCCAGTTGGGCGTCCTGCGCGCGGTGGGGCAGGCGCCGATCCTGCTGCTGTCGCTCTTCGCCGGCGTGGGGGTGGACAGATGGCGGACCCGCACGCTGATGGTGCTGACGGACGCCGGTCGGGCCCTGGCACTGGGCGCCGCCGCCGTGGCCGGCCTCCTCGGTGGGCTCGGCCTGCCGGCGCTGCTCATGGTTGCCTTCGCCGTCGGGGCTCTGTCCGTGTTCTTCGACGTGGCATACCAGGCGTCTTTGGTACGGCTGGTGCAGCGCGAGCAGTTGGTACGGGGCAACAGCGCGCTCGAGGGCAGTCGGTCCGCTGCACAGATCGGCGGTCCCGCTCTCGGCGGTGCGTTGGTGTCTGAGCTGTCGGCGCCGATCGCTGCCGCGTCCAGCGCAGTGTTTTTCGCGCTGTCGTTCCTGTCGATCCGACGGATCGGGCGCCGCGAATCCATCCCGGAACGCTCGGAACGTCCTCCCCGGGTCTGGCGGCGGATCCATGAAGGCCTCCGCTTCGTCGCCGGCGACACCTCGCTGCGGACTGTGTGCCTCGCATCAGCCGCCTTCCAGTTCTTCTTCGCGGCTGTGATGACCGTCTATCTGCTGCTCCTGCCACGGGATCTGCACCTGTCAGGCACCGCCGTTGGGCTGGCACTCGCGGCGACGGGGCCGGGCGCGCTCCTGGGCTCGCTGCTGGCCGCCCGCCTACCGAGCCGCTTCGGACATGGTGCCGTGCTCGTGTCCGCGGCAGCACTCGGCGACGGCGTGTTCCTGTTCGTGCCTGCACTGCACGGCACCTCTGTGGTGACGGTTCCCGCGCTCCTTACGGTCAACTTCGTCTTCGGGACCTTCAGCCAGCTGGTGAATGTCACGGTCATGGCCGTCCGGCAGACCGTCACTCCGGACGGGATGCAAGGCCGCGCGGCCGCGACGATCAACTTTGTCGGCACGGGGCTGACCCCGCTCGGTTCGCTGCTCGGCGGCTTTCTCGCGGAAGTGTGGGGGACGCGCACGAGCCTCCTGGTGACAGCCGCAGGCATGCTGCTGTCACCGGCGCTGATGGCCCTGTCCCCACTCGCCCGCCTGGGACGGACGCTTCCCGCCCCGCCGGAGACTCCGGTCCCGTCTGCGTGACGGCTTCTATCGCCGCGAAGAGCCGACACAACTCCGTCAGCGGCCGTGGCCATCACGGAAGCGCGGTCACACCCCCCGATTGGCCACTCTGAGCGTCATAGCCGGCCACAGGGGTGCCCCACCGAAGTTTTCGGCGCCCCGTACCCGCCAGGGCGGGGACACGTCTGAGGCCGTGGTGCAGCTGTGTACCGCGGCTCATATTTGCCCATGCGGGGCGATGGCGAGGACCGCGACATCGTCGAGGCACGCGTGTGCGTGGCGGGGCACGTCGGTGTTGAGGAATTCGATGACATCAATGGGGTCTGGGGCCGGTTTGTCGGCGAATCGATCACGGAGCCGGTCGAGGAGGGGGTAGAAGTCCCCGGCCGGATTGCGGGCCTCGCTCAGCCCGTCGGTGCAGAGCAGCAGGACGTCGCCGCGCGTGAGGCGGTGCGTATAGGCGACAGGAAGTTCAGTGGTCAGAGCGCCGAGGCCGAAAGGCAGCGCGGATGGGCCGATGAGAGCGTTGACTTTGCCGCCGGAGATCAGGACGGGTTCGAGGTGTCCGTGATTGACGATCGTCACGCGTTGAGCGAGAGCGTCGTATTCGATCAGGGCGGCCGTGAGGAACAGTTCGTCGTCGCAGATCGCTTCTGCTTCCAGGGCGATGCTTCGTTCCATGCTGGCGGCGACCTGCCGCAGGTCGCCTCGTTCGTAGATCGCCTGACGGAAGCTGCCGAGGACGTCGGCGACGACGCGCACGGCTTGCAGGCCCTTGCCGCGGACGTCTCCGATGATGGCACGCTCGCCCGCTCGGGTCGCGCGTATGTCGTAGAGGTCGCCGCCGACCATCGTGCCGGACTCGGCGGGACGGTAGAGCCCGGCCGCCCATACGTGGCCGACCTGGTGCGGCACCGGCCGCAGCAGGGTGCGCATCACCGCCTCCTCGACCGGCATGCAATGCTCGCGCACCACGCAGAAGGCAACGATCAAGATCGTGATCAGCGCGAGAGCGATCATCTGCACCACGTGGTTTTCCATGGCCAGACCACCGCCCCCCTTGCTGCGAAACACCGCGATGATCGCCTGGCCCGCCAGGGCCAGAGCTCCCACCGAACCCGTCAGCCAGGACCCCGCGAACATGGCGGTGAAAATGGGCGCGGCGACCAGCAGCGGGCCGAGGTGAATATGCGGGGGCATGTGGATGTCCACCACGGTGATCACCACGATGAACACGAGTGGGATCGCCACCAGCGCACGGTTCCCCCGCCGCGGGTGTGGGAGACCGGTTACCAGGCGCCGCCCAAGGTCCACACCTTCACTGTGCATCCTCCCGAGAGTCGGTGCAGGAGCGCAGACGGTCGGCAACCGACCAGTTGGCACATCTCGGTCCCGTCGTCGCCCCGGTCCCCGACTCCGGCACGACGCTCCCCCGGCCACCTGTGTTCTCTCCCGTTCGCGACGCAGGGTTCAGGCACGGACTGAGCTGAGCGTCAAAAGTGGCCGACAACCACAGAGACCCTCACGGGGCACGGTGGCGGAAAAATCGAACGAATGCCTGAATTTAGCCATGCGACTGTTCCCGAATGACCTCGTCCAGCCGCGACAGGAGTGGCGTTCCACCGGGCGTGGTGGCTGCAGCAGCGAGCGTCGACGTTTCAGTGGGCAGGCCTGCGCCTGTGCGTGCGCTGGATACATGCCAGAAGGTAGAAGCCGGCGAGGCGCCGTCGAATCATTGTCGACGGCGCCCCATCCTGGACGCAGGCTTCGGGTACTGGCCTCACCCTTATCAGCTCGATCCGGGGGAACCGCCGACGTCGACCAGCCGGTGCGGCACCTCGGTTGATCATCCATTGAGGTCCGCCGTCCACAGACGCCGTTCCTGTTCCGGGACGCTGCCGGCGGCCTGTTCGGGCAGTCACTCACCGCGGTCGATGTCCGTGAGCACGGTGCTTTGGTCATCGACTTTCACGATGGTGCCGGGCTCTGGATCGGCCCAGACCCGCAGTTTGAGTCCTGGCACCTGACCGGACGCGGAGTCGACCCGATCACGGTTGGCCCTGGCGGCGAGGACGACTGGGAGCTCTGACGACAGCGAGGCAGAGCTACTGCGCGCGTCCGGCAGTCTGTGGACCCAGCCGCTGAGGTTCAGGGCCTCAGCGATGCGGCGGAACGTTGGTCTTCCCAAGGCCGGCTGTATCGCTCACCAGGGAGACAGCCGGCCTTGGCATCCGACCCGCCGTAGCGGCGGGCGGTGAGCTGTGCGCCGCTACGGCGCTCGTGGAGCACCCCGCCCGGCGTTTCGGACGCCGGGCTCATCACGCCGCCTTCGCCCCCGTCGTCCCCTGGATCGCTCCCCGGGAGCGCAGCCGGGCGACCTCGGCGGGGCCGAAGCCCAGCTCGGCGAGGATCTCGTCGGTGTGCTCGCCCAGGTCCGGTGCCCGCTTCGCCGGCACCTTCGGCACCCCTCGCAGGTTGATCGGGCTGCTGACGGTCTCCTCCAGCTCGCTGACCCCCTCCAGGGGTACGACGATGTCGTTCGCGCGCAGTTGCGGGTCCTGTGCCGCCTTCTCCGGTGTCTGGATGAGGCTGTAGGTGATGCGTTCCCGGTCCAGGGCGTCCTTCCAGTGGGCGAAGGGCCGTGAGCGGAACTCGGCGTCGAGCAGTTCGCTCACCGTGGCGGCGTGCTTGACCAGGCCCTCGACGTCGGCGAAGCGGGGATCCTCGAGAAGCTCGGGGCATCCGATGGCCCGGGTCAGTCCCGGCCAGTGCACGGAGGAGGTGGCCAGCATGAACCACTGGCCGTCCGCCGTCCGGTAGGGGTTGGTCAGCGCGTTCACCGGCGCGTTCCGGTCGTGCAGTTCGAACGATGTGCCGCCGGCGAGCGCGCCGGCCACGAGCGTTCCCGTGGCCCAGACGCCCGTCGCGAGCAGCGACGTACCGACACTGGCTCCTTGCCCCGTCTGCTCGCGGCGGTACAGGGCCGTCACGATCGCCGCGTAGATCGCGATCGCCGACGTGTAGTCGCCGCTGCCCCAGACCGGCACCGTCGGCGGGGCTCCCGCGTCCCGGGTGGAGGCCAGCAGCCCGCTGCGCGACCAGTAGGCGGTCAGGTCGAAGCCCGGTTGCCCCGCGTCGGGTCCGGCATCCCCGAAGCCCGTGATGTCGGCGTGGATGACCCTCGGGTTCCAGCTCGAGACCTGCTCGTAGTCGAGGTGCAGCTTCTCGCGCGTGCCGTGCGGGAAGTTGGTGATCACCACGTCGGCCCATTCGACGAGGCGCTTCAGGACTTCTGTGGTCGCCGGGGACTTCAGGTCGATCGCCATGCCGCGCTTGTTGCGGTTGGCCAGGTGCCAGCCGTAGTTGGCCTGTGCCCGGGGGCTGGGCGGGACGAAGCTCAGCCGTCGCTGGGGATCGCCCTGCCCGGGTGGCTCGATCTTGATGACGTCCGCTCCGAAGTCGGAGAGCACGGTGGCCGCGGCCGGTGCCGCGATGAAGCTCGACGCGTCGAGGACCTTCAGGCCGGTGAAAACGGATTCGGTGGTCATTGCGTTCACCCCACGAAGGCGCTGTGGCCGGTGATGGACTTGCCGACGATGAGTGTCTGCATCTGGTGTGTGCCCTCGTAGGAGTAGAGGGCTTCGGCGTCGGAGAAGAACCGGGCGACGTCGTAGTCGAGGAGGATGCCGTTGCCGCCGAAGAGTTCGCGGCACCAGCCGACGACCTCGCGCATACGGGCCGCGACGTACTCCTTGGCCAGCGCGGAGTGTTCATCGCGGAAAATGCCCTGGTCCTGCAGCCGGGCGAGTTGTATCAGCATGCCCCAGGAGGCGGTGATGTTGCCGAGGCTCTTCACCAGCAGGTCCTGCACCATCTGGAACTTGGCGATGGGGCGGCCGAAGGCGATGCGTTCCTTGGCGTAGTCGAGCGCGAGTTCGTAGGCGCCGATCATGACACCGAGGGCTTGCCAGGCGACTCCGCTGCGGGTCTGGCGCAGGACCTCGGCGACGTCGCGGAAGCCCTTGATGTTCTGCAGCCGGTTCGCCTCCGGCACGTGCACGTCGGTCAGGGTGATCTCGGCGTTCTGCACGATCCGCAGTGCGATCTTGCCTTCGATCTTCTCGGGTTTGAAGCCGGGGGTGCCCTTTTCGACGACGAAGGCCTTCACCTTGTTGTCGTCGACGTCCCGGGCGAAGACCACGACGTAGTCGGCGAAGGTGGCGTTGCCTATCCACTTCTTGGCGCCGTTGATGATCCAGGTGTCGCCCTCGCGCTTGGCGGTGGTGCGCATGCCGCCGGAGACGTCGGAGCCGCCGAGCGGTTCGGTCAGGGCGAAGGCGCCGATCTTCTCCATCGTGGCCATGGCGGGCAGGAACCTGTCGCGCTGTTCCTGGTCGCCGCCGTAGTAGATGGAGTAGAAACCGAGCCCGTTGTGGACGCCGAAGAAGGTGGCGACCGAGGCGTCGACGCGGCCCAGCTCCGTGGCGAGCATGCCGCCGAGCAGGTGGCTGGTGGCCGCCTTGTGCTCGCCGTAGCCCTCGTAGGCCAGGGCGGCCAGTCCGCTGCCGCGGAACTTCTCGATCAGTTCGACAGGGAACTCGGCCTTGCCCCAGTACTCGTTGACCAGCGGCTTGACCTCTTTGCGCAGGAAGGTGCGGGCCGTGAGGAGAATGTCGCGCTCGTCGTCCGAGAGCAGTGTCTGGTAGCGGTAGAAGTCGGCGGTCAGCAGGTCGTCCAGCGGCGCGACGGGGGTGGTGACGGGGGTGGTGACGGTCATCTCAGTGCTCCTTGTTGTGCTGGTTGCGGCGGACGTCTTCCAGGGCGGACAGGACAGCGAGTTGCCCGCGGTCACGGGCTTCGGCGAGGTCGGCGTAGGGGGTTGAGGTGTATGCCTGCTCCACCGCTTGGACGACTCGCTCCCGGTCCTCGGGGTCCTGTGAGGGCTCGCCGAGGGACATCTGCTGCAGGGACGAGCCGATGTGCTCGGTGATGTGGCGGTAGCCGCCGGGGCCTCCGCCCAGGTGCGCGCCCAGGAACGGACCGACCGTCGCCCAGCGGATGCCGAGCGAGTGGGTCACGACGGTGTCCAGGTCCTCGGGGGTCACCACGCCCTGCTGGACGAGGTAGACAGCCTGGCGGCTGAGCGCGTTCTGGAGGCGGTTGCCCACGAACCCGGGGATCTCCTGGCGTTCGACGACGGGCGTGCGGCCGACGGCGGTGTAGAAGTCGACGGCCGCCTGCACGGATTCCTCGGTGGTGCGTTCGCCGGGTACGACCTCGACGAGCGGCAGCAGGTGGGGCGGGTTGAAGGGGTGCCCGATGAGGATGCGACCCGCGTCTTCGAGCTCCGTGGTGAAGGCGGTCGCCGGGATCGCCGACGACGAGCTCAGCAGCAGCGCGTGCCCGGGAGCCTCCCGGACCAGCTGGGCGAACAGTTCCTTCTTGAACTCGACGCGCTCGGGCCCGTTCTCCTGGACGACGTCCGCGTCCCGGACTGCTTCGGTGATGTCGGCCGCGAGGTGTACGCGGTCGGCGAGGCCGTCGATGTCCAGGCCCTGCGCGGCCAGGTGCGGGCCGAACGCGGCGAGCGCCTCGGCGACCGCCTCCGGCAGATCGGGACGGGGATCGCTGACATGGACGGTCAGGCCGTGTGCGGCGAACAGCGCCGTCCACGACAGTCCGATGGTGCCCGCTCCGATCACGGCGGCGGTACGGATGGGGTGCGTCACTGCGCGTCTCCCTTCAGGTGGTCGAAGACCGGCTCTACGGGGGCGAGGGCCAGGTCGGTGAGGATGTGGCCGGCGGAGAAGACCTCGAGTACGGGCTGGTCGGCCGGCGGGGCGAGGACGTGGGCGAAGAGCTGGAGCCGTGCGGGGCCTGTGCAGGCCTCCTTGACGACCACGTCGGTGATCTCGGTGCGCACCAGCTCCTGGACGCGCATGTCGAGGTACTCGCGGTCGGTGAAGCAAGGGACTGTCGGCGCATACGCCGGGCTGGTCAGCGGGGTGGTCATGTGCCGCCGGACGTCGTCGATCCGCATGTCACCGCCCCGTCCACTGCGGGGCACGGCGCTCGGCGAAGGCGGTCATGCCCTCGCGGACGTCGGCCGAGGCCATCAGCTCGGCCATCACCGTGCGCTGCGCGGCGAAGGCGTCGGCCTCGGGCGCGCCGTCCGCGGCCCGTACGACCGCCTTCACTGCGGCCAGCGCGAGCGGGGCGTTCGCCGCGAGCTGCTCGGCGAGCAGGAGGGATGCCTCCACTGCCTGACCGGCGGGCACGACCCGGTTGGCCAGGCCCAGTTCGCCTGCCCGTCGGCCGCTCACCGGCTCGCCGGTCAGCAGGAACTCCATCGCGAGGTGGTACGGGATGCGCCGGGGCAGCCGGATCACTCCGCCACCGGCGGCGATCAGTCCCCGCTTGACCTCCGGCAGACCGAAGTGCGCATCCTCGGCGGCCACGATCAGGTCGCAGGCCAGGGCCAGTTCGAAACCGCCCCCCACGGCCCAGCCCTCGACGGCGGCGATCAGCGGCTTCGTCCGCTCTGCCTCGGTCACGCCACCGAATCCGCGTCCCGGGATGTTCGGGGACTCGCCGCGCAGGGCGGCCTTGAGGTCCATGCCGGCGCTGAAGGTGCCGCCGGCACCGGTCAGTACGCCGGCCCGGAGACCCTGGTCGGTCTCCAGCTCGTCCAGTGCCTCGGCCAGGAGTGCGGCGACCGCGGCGTTCACGGAGTTGCGTGCTTGTGGGCGCTCGATCGTGATCAGCAGGGTGGTGCCCGCCCGGCGGGTGCAGACGTCGGTGGTGCTCATGGCTCGCTTCTCTCGAAGAGGTACAGGGGACTGGGGGTTCAGCGGTCGGACAGTTCGGCGAGGACCTCGGCGGTGTCCTGGCCCGGCACCGGAGCAAGGCGGCGGATCGAACCGGGCGTCGCGGAGAACCGCACCGGGATCCCGATCGCGCGGATCGGTCCCTCGGTCGGGTGGACGACCGTCTCCAGCAGGTGGCCGTCACGGACGTAGGGGTCCTCGTGGGCGTGCTCCAGCTCCAGCACGGGAGCCATCGGGATGCTGTGCTTGGCGCACACCTCCGCCCACTCCTCCGTGGTCAGCGTCGGCGCGCACTCGTCGACCAGCCCGGCCAGGGCGTCGAGGTCGGCCATGTCGATGACCTGCCCGTTGACCCGGGGGTCCGCGGCGAGGTCCGGTCGCCCGGCGGCGACGAAGAAGTCGCGGAAGTTCTGCGGGGTGTAGGGGACGAGGCAGGCGAGACCGTCCTTGGTGCGCCGCGCCCGGTGCTCCTTCGACATCGACCTGGGGTGGCCCGTGGGACCCGTCACCGGCTCGAACTCGTGCCCTGCCAGGTGCTCGACCAGGTTGAACGCGAGCAGCGTGTCGGTCATCGGGACCTCGATGTGCTGGCCCTGCCCGGTGCAGCAGCGGTGCAGCAGGGCGGCGAGCACGCTGTAGACGATGGTCAGTGCGGAGACCTTGTCCCCGATGATCGTCGGCAGGTAGACCGGCGTGCCCAGCGCGCGATGGGTGATGTCGACCAGCCCGGAGGCGGCCTGCACGGTCTCGTCGTAGGCGGCGTTTCCGGCCTGGTCGGACTCGCTGCGGAAGCCCTGGCCGTGGGCGTAGACCAGGCCCGGGTTGCGCGCGGCGACGTCCGCATAGGTCAGGTGCAGCCGATGCAGCGCGGCCGATCGCATGTTGGTGATCAGCACGTCCGCCGTGTCGATCATCTTCAGGGCCTGCTCATGCTGCGCCGGGTCCTTGAGATCGAGGGCAACACTGCGCTTGTTGCGGTTGACGTTCAGGCTCAGCGCGGTCATACCCGGCGTGACCTGATACCGGCCCACCCGGACGGTGTCGGAGGGCGACTCGATCTTGATCACGTCGGCGCCGAGATCACCCAGGATCTGGGCCGCGTAGGGACCCATCACCACGGTGGACAGGTCGATCACCCGAACTCCGTCGAGCGGTCCGGCGACGAAGGATTCCGCCATTGTCCCATTCCCTTAGCATCGCGTCTTTTTGCCTCTGATACGCAACGCTAAATGAGGAGACACGGGAGACGGAATTATCAAAATGGGAACGGCGGCTTGACCGCAGCGGTCACACCGCTGATCAAAGCGCCTCCGAGCTGCACTTTTCGGGGATTCACTCCACGGTCAAAAGCTCATCGAAAATCTCGCGCGCGGCGGCGACGAGGTTCTTGAGGTCACCGTCTCCACGGTCGCGACGCCATACCAGGGCGGTTTCCAGCCGGGGGTGGAAGTCCGTGAACGGCAGCACCGTCACGTTCTCCAGCTGATATCCGTGGATCGGATTTTCCGGGGCAAGAATGGAAATACAGAAGGCCATGCCACCGGAAATCACTTCGGCCACCCCGTTGTAACCGGTGTCGGTGAGTTCCAGGCGATTGCGGACACCGGCCTCCGCCAGCGCGTGATCGAGGACGTCGAAATACGCGAGCCTCACCTCTTTGGGCGGGGCGACGAACGCAAGGTCCGCCAGATCGGCGAGGGCGACGGAGTCCCGCCCGGCGAACCGGTCGGCCGGCACCGCCGCACCCATGCGCTCCGACATCACGCCCACCTGCTCCAGAGCCGGGTCGCTGAACGGCAGCCGGGCCAGTGCGAGCGCAAGCCTGCCGTCGCGGACGCCGGCCACCAGGGCATGAGAGTTGCCGGGCCAGCGCTGGAGCTCGAACCGCTCCCGTACCTGTTCGGTGAGTGTGCCGACCCGCGACCGAAGTTCGGGGTGCAGTCCCGGGGGTATGCCGATGAGCACGGTGCTGCGCTGCACCCGGGTCGCCTCACGCAGTCGCCACGGGATGGAGCTGAACTCGTCGAGGACATCGCGCGCGATCGGAAGGAGCGCCGAACCGGCCGGGGTGAGCGTGACGCGGCGCGTGTCGCGGTCGAACAGCTGCTGTCCGAGTTCGCGCTCCAAGTCCCTGATGCGCTGACTCAAAGGGGACGTCGCCATGTGGAGCCGTCGGGCTGCAGCCGAGAAGTTCAGCTCCTCGGCGACCGCGACGAAGTAGCGCAGGTGCAGCATTTCCACGTCTTCAACGGTAATCCCGCTCCGCCGGCGGGGCTGGTCCGCTCACGACGGTGACCGGCGGCCGTGGCCTGGCTCTGGACCGGTCAGTGCGGCTGGACGCGGCCGTCCTCGACACAGAGATCGACGGCGCCGGTCGGCTGGAGCCGGAGTCGTCCGGGACGATCGAGCGGTTCGGCCGGCTCTTCGCCGTCACCGCTCGTGCGGGACCCATGGGGCGACGTCCGGGCCGCCGTACCGGCGCTGCGTGCCGTCGGCGGCGCTGCGAACGTCGCCATGGTGCGGCGTACGGGCGGCACAGGGCCCCGGACACCTGGGGCCGCGACGCCACGAAGGCCGCCGTGGATCGCCCTCGTCCTCGTCCTCGCCGTCGCCATCGCCATCGCCATCGCCATCGACTACGGCGTAGGCCATCTGGTTGTCTGCGCGGCCGATCGTCTCCATGGCATGTCAGCCGAGCGGATCGGGCTTGCCACGCAGGGTGGCCAGGACCGAGGCGTACATACGTGCCTTGATGGTGCCGAGGGTGTCGCCCGCCTTGCCGACCTGCGCCTCGGCGACCTTGACGGCCGTGGAACGCACAGCGTCCTCGTCCACCGCCCAGTCGACGATGCCGACCTCCTCGGCTTCCGACCCGCCGTAGCGGCGGCCGGTGACCATGGCCTCGTGCGCGGTCTGCGGCGCCAGCCGGGAGCGGATCAGGGCGGACATGCCGGGCGTGAAGGGGATGTTGATGTCGGCCTCGGGCAGACACCAGAAGCCGCGGTCGGCGCGCATGACACGGAAGTCGTGCGCGAGGGAGAACATCGCTCCGGCGGCGAAGGTGTGCCCCTGCAGGGCGGCCACGGTGATCACCGGCAGAGACAGCACGCGGGCGAAGAGGGCATGGACGGAGCTGCGGTAGCTCTCTTGCTGGTCCTCGTGGGCGCCCAGCCACTCCAGGTCCAGGCCGTTGGAGTAGAACTTGCCCGTCGCGGCGGTCACCAGGGCACGCGGCCCTTCTGCCTTCTCCACCTCGCTCAGGGCGGCGTCGACGGCAGCGATCCAGTCCGGGTGGAAGCGGTTCTCACCGTCGCCGAGATCGAGGACGAAGACGTTGTTGTCGTGGCGGTCAAGGGTAGGCATGTGCGCTCCTGGGGTTGTGCTGACCTCAGGTCCGGTCGGACCTCGCTGATTCAAGCCTGTCTGCCTCCGGCGCGGAATGGAATTACCGATTTGCCCCAATTGGTGTGACCGCAGCAGTCACACCCGAATCCGTCGATCAACTTGCACGTGCGGTGGTCCAGTGGCCGCGCACGGTTGACGCCTGCCAATGGGCGGCCGCTTTCGCCCGGCTGTGCCATGCCGGCGCGTCTCTATGGTCACGCGGTACGACATGCCGGCGCGTCTCTATGGTCACGCGGTACGAGGTCTGATTCACACAGCTACCGCGGCAGCCCGACTTGGAATCGTCAGCCCACGATCATGCAGGCCATCCGACAGTTCCGGCCACCGGCTCAATAGATCCACCACATCAAATGGACCAGCCCCCATCCACCGAGCACCAGGAGCATCCCCGTCGCAAGCGACGGCCCCCCATGCGTAGCGCGGCTTGAGTACGGGCGGCTCGCCGGCATCGGGAGCCACACATCGTTCGAGCCACAGGAAGGTGAAGAATCCGAACCCGGTGATCAGGCAGATGGCGAACCATACGCCGCGATTCTTCACCCGCATGTACCTGCGCGGCAGCGCATAGGCGGCGGTCAGCAGGGCCACGCCCGTGCCGGACGGGTTCGGCCTCGATGAGGACGAGGGCTGATGATCTATCGCGGCGAGGGTCGAGCATTCTCAGTGAAGGTTGCGTGGCCGGACCGCCGCCTACCGCAGGCGGCGTCCCTCGGGTACGGGGCGGCCGGTGTGTTACCAGCCCGTCTGGGGTTCGCCCAGTGCCAGTTCCGAGTCGCGCAGCCATGCCTGGCCGGCCGGGCTCCAGGCGACGCGGGAGCCGACGGAGACCCAGACCCCGAACTCACCGGGGGCCGCTCGGCGTGCTGCTCGGTCCAAACGCTGTTCAGACAGAGCTGGACGCCGCAGCCTTTGAAATCGGACAGGCCCCGCCAGCCGCAGTCCCAGCTGACGTTCATGGTCAGTGGCCCGAGTGCGGAGACCATCCGCTCCAGTTCCTCCTCGGTGCAGTCATCCTCAGGCTCGCTGTCCGGGCCACCGAAGGATCATGCACGGGTCGGATGCCATTCGCGGGTCATGTCCCCTCATCCCGGCCGGCCGTGGGATCCCGCCTCGAGGGTTGCGCGAAGGATGGCCAGGGTTGAGGCGATGCGGGCCAGGTCGTCGGGGGGAACCGCCGCGGTCAGTGAGGTGAGCTCGCTTTCGACAATGGGGCGGGAAGCGGACAACTGCTTCTCACCCGCGGGTGTGAGGCGGAGGACGGACGAGCGGCGGTCCTGGGGGTGCGCGACCCGCAGGCACCAGCCCGCAGCCACCAGCCGGTCGACCGCCTTGCTGACGGCCCCCACGGTGATCGCCAGTTCGCCGACGATGTCGAGCACGCGGCACCCCGGCACGCGGTCGATGATCTCCAAAAACTCGAACTGTCCCAGCCCCAGCCCTTGTTCGGCGCGCAACCGGGCGCCCACCGCGTTGTAGAGCCGGGTCTCGACGCGGACCAGATCGGTGAAGATCTGGGTGATGTGGCTCACATTAGCTCCAGTAGATTCCCAGGAATCATCTTCCTTGGAATCCGGTTGGGGTCAGGCAGGTGGATTCCGAGGAATCCATCCTCGCACCCCGACCCGTGGAGGCCCCGCATGTCCCGACAGCAGCGCGACGCCCTGGACGCCATACTCCGTTCCGCCCCTCGCAGCAAGATACGACCCACTCCCGAGGAGCAGCGCAGTGGTTTCGCCGCGGCTGTCACCCGCCCCGCGCCGGAGGGCGTGGTCACCCGCAGGACCGTCCTGGGCGGGCGGCCGATACTGGAGCTGGAGCCAGCCGAAGCCTCCGGCCGCGGCCGACTGCTCTACCTGCACGGCGGCGGCTACGTCATCGGCTCACCGGACACCCACGCAGGGCTGGTCGGTGAACTGGCCCGCCGCGCCGGGCTGCGCGCGACGTCGGTGGATTACCGGCTGGCGCCCGAGGACCCATTCCCCGCGGCTGTCGACGACGGGCTCGCGGCCTACCGCGAGCTGCTGGCGTCGGGCACCGACCCGCGGGACCTCGTCATGGCCGGCGACTCCGCCGGTGGCGGATTGAGCATCGCCACGCTGCTCGCCGCCCGGGAGGCCGGGCTGCCGCAACCAGCCGCCGTGGTCGTCTTCTCCCCCTGGGCCGACCTCACCCTCGCTGGAGGAAGCATCCGTTCCAAGGAGAGCGCCGACCCCATTTTCGCAGAGGCCGACGTGCGCGCCTACGCCGACCTCTACGTCGGCGCAGGCGACAGGGCGCATCCCCTGGCCAGTCCGGTGTTCGCCGACCTCACCGGACTGCCCCCACTCCTCGTGCAGGTCGGGGCGAACGAGGTGCTCCTCGACGACGCGGTCCGGCTGGCCGGCCGCGCGGGCGCCGACGGCGTCGAGGTCACGCTCGAAGTCGGCCCCGGCCTCCCCCACGTCTTCCAACACCACTACGGCCGCCTCGACGAGGCGGACGCCGCACTCGACCGCGCCGCCCGCTTCCTCACCGCCCACCTGAGCGCCGGGCGCCCGGACGCCGACCATCTCGAACCGGTCCACTGACACCGACCCCGACGGCCTCCACGTGATGTCGGCGACGGCCGTAGGAGCACCATCGCCGACATCACAGGTTTGATTTCAGTAGCCGGACGAGGGTGAGGATGCAGACGCCGATGCCGATGGCGCGCCGTGTGTTGGCTCCGGCGGAGAGTCGGGCAACTCGCGGATGCCTGGGACCGGCGAAGGCAGCACCCAGACCAGGCATGTCACGGCCCCGGCTGTTGCGATCCACAGTGTCGGGCGTAGCCCGATGGCCGCGCCGAGCGCTCCTCCCGCGAGCGCGCCCAGTGGGCGCACGCCGTGAGTCAGGGTGCGGTAGGCGCCGTTGACGCGGGCGCGCAGGGCGTGGGGGATGAGGGCTGTCTGGAGTGATCCCAGCGAGATGTCGACGATCATCGCGCCCACGCAGGAACCGAATTCGGCGAGGAAGAGGAGGCTGAGGACGATGGGGTCTGGGCCGTCCGCGAGTGGTACGAGCAGCAACGGGACGGGGAAGGCCGCGAAACCGACGACGACGGCGGGCCCTATGCCGACGCGGCGCACGAGACGACCAGTGAGGAACGCACCGACCAGCCCGCCGATCGCACCGATGCCGAGGACCAGCCCGAGCATGCCTGCGCTGAGGCCGAGTTCGGTGGTGGCGTAGAGCACGAAGAGCGTGTGAAAAATGAAATTGAAGAACTGGACCGTTGCGGATGCGGCGAACGTGGCGCGCATGACGCGCGAGCGGAGGATCCACCGTAGGCCTGCGGTGAAGTGTCCTGTCGCGGGTGGCACGGCCGACGGTTCGGCGGGGGTTATGCGGGCCAGGCAGTAGGCGGAGGCCAGATAGGTCACCGCGTCAGCGAGAAGCGCGAGCGGCGCGGTGAACAACTGGACGAGGAGACCGCCGGCACTGGGGCCCGCGACGAAGGACATGGCGCGACTGCCGTTGACGAGGGAGTTGCCCTCGATATACCGCTCGGCGGGGATGAGCGAGACGAACAGGATGGTGTTGCAGACGTCGAAGAGGACGGTCAGCGCGCCGATCCCCAAGGCGATCGCGTAGAGCTGCGTGAAGGTGAGGGCGCCGAGGGCGTACGCGATGGGAACCGTCGCGATGAGCAGGGCCCGCGCGAGATCTGTGGCGATCATGACGCGGCGGCGGTGCGCTCTGCTGTCGGCCCAGGCACCCGCGGGAAGGGACAGGAGTAGAGCGGGCATGAGCTGGGCCGTGGCGAGCCAGCCCATCTGGGCGGCGTCGGCGTGGAGAGCAAGGACGGCGACGAGAGGGAGGGCGATCTGGGATATCTGGTCGCCGGCGAGGGAGATGCTCTGGGCGGTCCAGTAACGCCGGAAGGATCGTTTGCGCAGGAGGTCGGGGATGGCCGCGGATAAGCGGCCCGGCGCCGTCATCGCGGGCCATCCGTGCGGTCCGGAGCGATGGAAGCCTCTTCGTCGCCTGCGGGCCTCTGGGGCAAGGGAAAGGCGGCACGGACGATCTGGACGAGCCGCACGCCCTGGGGGCGGGCGGCCG
Source organism: Streptomyces sp. CA-106110 (assembly GCF_050936285.1). Lineage (NCBI taxonomy): Bacteria > Bacillati > Actinomycetota > Actinomycetes > Kitasatosporales > Streptomycetaceae > Streptomyces > Streptomyces sp. CA-106110. Next base: position 2,380,344 of record NZ_JBNJNB010000001.1, read on the forward strand.
GGTCGCTCTGCCGTTCCTCGTAGGGGTGCAGCAGACGGTCGAGTTTTTCGCCGAGGTCAATGAGCTCCTCTGCCGTCAGGTAGAGCACCTGGTCGCCGATGTGCTCGGCCTCCTGCCACTCGCGTGGCAGATCGTGGCGCTCTTCGATGGCGCGGGTCATCAGCTCGAAGTAGCGTTCGGCGACCGCAGTTTCCAGTGCCTTGCTGGCCTCTGCGACGGCAGGGTCGTCGGAGTAGTTGGGCCACTGAGTGAAGCGTGCGGTGGCCCGCCAGGGTTTCTCGCGGCCTTGGCCACCCGGTGCGACCTCGACCAGCCCGTACTTGGCGAGCATCCGCAGGTGGTACGAGCAACTGGCGACCGATTCGCCGGTCAGCTCGGCCGCGCGGGTCGCGGTGAAGGGGCCTTCGGTACGGAGCAAGCCGACGAGGCGCATGCGGGTGGGATGGGCGTAGGCGCGCAGAGCGCGGGGGTCGGTGAGCTGGGTTGTGCGGGCAGGGACTCCCGGGGACTCGTCCTTCTGACTGCTCGACATGTTGTAAAGGTATCTTTAGAAAGATTCCTTTACAAGGGTGTGCCGTTGCTGCTGCAGGACTTCACCGCTGCCGATCCATGCCGCACCGACCTCGCCGGAGTGGACCTGACGGGGGTTCTGTGGTCGCCGGCCAGTGCCCTCGCTGTCGACAGCCTCCGGCTGGCGCCGACTTGAACCCCCAAGCCGACGTGAACCCCCAAACGGAAGCGGAAGCCCGAGCCGGGGCCGCGGGTTGAGGGGCCGGCGGTTCGCCCCACCAGCCGCGCTACCGAGGTCACTCCGGCGCACCGCCTGACGCCGCGCCGACGGGCGTGCGGCCCGCGCGGCCCCCTCCAACCTGGGCTGGCTGAAGGGGTATTGACTTCCCTACGGGCATTAGGTTTTCTTAATGGCATGAGGGACGACCGGAGGCTTCGGCGGCGCAATGAGACCGTGCAGGAGATCCTCGACACCGCGATCGAGGTCATGGCGGAAGAGGGCGTGGCCGCGCTGAGCATGGCCGAGGTCGCTCGGCGAGTGGGGGTGCGTCCACCCTCGCTCTACCAGTACTTCCCGTCGAAGATGGCCATCTACGACGCTCTGTTCGAGCGAGGGACGCGTGAGTCGGTCGACATCCTGGAGCCGTACCGTGCCGGGCTCGCCGAGGATCCGCGGACTGCGATCACGGCGGGTCAACAGGCCGCCATCGCCTGGGCGATGGCCAATCCGGTGCTGGCGCAGCTGCTGTACTGGCGGCCGGTGCCCGGATTCGAACCGACCCCCCAGGCCTACGAGCCCGCAGTGCGGCAACTGGAGCTCCTGCGGGCAGTGCTTCAGGCGGCCGTGCACGCCGGACAACTGGCCCCCGCGGCGGCCGGCGACGAAGGTGTGGCCCTCTACACGGCCCTGATGTCCGGTGTGGTCAGCCAGCAACTGGCCAATGAACCCTCTGCGCAGGTCGAAGAAGGCCGCTTCAGCCGACTCACGCAGACGGCAGTGGACATGTTCTTCCGCTTCTACGCCCCAGAGGAGGGCGAGTCCGTTGACTCAGACCTTTGTTCAGGCCGCGCGCCTGCCGCAGACTGATCGCGACCAGTCAGCCGTGATCGCCGAGGCCGAAGGCCGGGCGGCTCTGGAAGTGCTCGAAAAGCTCGGCGACGACGACTGGCGGCGTCCCACCGACTGCGTGGAATGGGACATACGCACGCTGGTCTCCCATCTCGTCGCCCAGTGCGAGGACAACATCAGTCTGCGTACGATGCTGCGCCGGGAGATCACGGGAAGGCGACGCCACCACGGCAAGGGCCCGGTGGACGCCCATATGGCGGCGCAAATCGCGGACCACACTGCGGTACCGGGGCCGATACTGGTCGCGCAGTTCATGCGACTGTGGCCCCGTGCCGTACAGGCCCGCCGAAGCCGTCCCGGCCTGATGCGGCTCGCCAAGGTCGACACCGGCATGCCCGCGGCGCCGTGGATATCCGTCGGCTACCTGCTCGACACCATCTACAACCGCGACCTGTGGATGCATCGCATCGACCTGGCGCGGGCAACGGGACAGACCGTCACCGTGGGCGACCACGACGGGCAGATCGTCGAGCAGGTCGTCCGCGACCTGGCCCTGACGTGGCGCGAGGCACCCATCGCGCTGGAGCTCACCGGACCTGCCGGCGGTTCGTGGCTGATCGGCTCGGGCGAGCCGGTGGCGGTCGTCCGGGCGGACGCCCTGGCGTACATGCGTGCCCTGGCCGGTCGTGACCCCGAAGTGACGCTGGAACTGGTGTCCGGAGCCGAGTCCGCCCTCGCAGCCGCCCAACGGGCCAGAATTATGTTCTGACGTCCGGGTTCCGCGGGTGCTGCCCTTGCCGAAAGCCTCATCCGCCTTGGTGGGAGCCGGGGCGGCCGTCCACCCCCGCCTCCCATTTGCGCCGCAGCAGCACATAGTCGCTGAAAAGGTGCCTGCTCCGGTCGAGCAGTTCGCCCACCTCGGGGTCCCCACGCCGCATACCGGCCTGCGGATGCCAGCGCTGAACGGACTGTCCGGCCCAGGTACGCAGCTTGTCGTCCTGGTCCTCCAGCAGGCTGACCGCTGCTCGTAGCGCCACGATTCCGCCCTGCGCATCGAGGAGCCGGAATGCGGCAACCCGAGCGTGGCGAGGCCACTTGGGCCCGGTGCGTTCCAGCAGCCAGTCCGAGGCCAGTTCCTTCGCCGACGGCAGAAGGGCGAGGACGGTCTCACGCACGACCCCGGCGGCCGGGTCGTCGAGCAGCGGTCGCAACCGTTCCGCACTCCCGACATCCAGCGTGCGCAGCCCGGCCACCGCCCGGGCCCGCACCGCCGGGGCAGGGTGCGCCAGCAGCGGCCACAGCAGGTGGGCATCCGCGCGGCTTCCGCACTCGGCCAGCCCGATGACCGCACCGGGCGGCAGTTCGGGATCGTCGGATACCGCACACCGCAGCCGGTACCAGGCGGCGGGATCGCCCCCATGCTGTCGCACGACGTACCGGGCGCAGGCGCGCACCAGTGCGGACCGGTCGCTCAGAAACGCCTCGGCCGGCTCAGGCCGCCCCGCTCGCCGCAGCGCGGTGACGCCGGCGGAACGGGTACGCGGGTTGCGCGCGGTCAGCAGCGGTGCGAGCACCTCGTCGTCGGCGTCTCCCTCCGGTACGGACGCGAGCGCCGCCGTGGCGCACAGGTCCTGAACGACGCTGTCCTCATCCCGCGCGGCCGTGCGGGCCAGTTGGGCGGGCCGTAGGAGCTGGTGCTCGATGGCCAGCCGGTAGGCGAACCGTCGCACCATGCGGTCGCGGTCGGAGAAGAGGGCGGCGACCCGCCCACGAGGGTGCCGGCCGAGGACTTCCTCAAGGAGATCGACGCAGAAGGCACCTTTGTCGCGGCGACCCACGCGAAGGATCAACGACGCCAGGTCGACAGCGGCGTCGGGTTCGGCGTCCAGTGCCTCCCGCAGTACTTCGCGGGCACGTGCGCGCACAGGTTCGCCCCAGTCTGCGCAGCGGATCACGATCAGCGGCAGCAGGCTGGGGTAGTGCGCCACCTCGTACAGCGCCCTCTCGCGGATGCGCCCGTCACGGTTGCAGAGCGCGAGCACGAGCCGCGACTCGCCCAGCTGCGACAGATCGGCGGGCAGCGGCGCGGCGCGCTCCGGCATCAAGTCCGAGCGGAAGCAGGGCACTTCCCGGACTCCCGCGTCCAACGCGAGCCATTCGGCGGGGTCGGTGACGACCAGCGCACTCCGCAGTGGCGCACCGCCCGCGAGCCGCGCTGCCATCGCTGTCCCGTCTTTGACGTTCTCGTGCATGCCCCGCCCCGTTCCGCCCAGTCGTAGCAGGCGATCGTAGGGTGCAGGGTGCGCACAGGTCGCGCGAGATTTTGCGCAGGCCGCTCAGGGAGCGCCGAACACCGCTCCCGTGATGATCAGCCATGGTGAAACGATGCACCCACTTGGCGTTGTTCACCCCTGGGGTTGGCCGAGTCGATGACGCGCGCCGAATGGACATGATCGGTCGAGAGGTCCGCGTTACTGAGCCTCGGGACGAGCAGCGCCCGGTGGTCGAGGATGTGGTTGCCCCACAGCACCACCGTGCTGAAGGGGCCGGGCGGCGCGTCATGCGGCCGAAGCTGATGGCAGGCGTCCGCGATCTGGTCAGGTGCACGGCAGGTACCTGACCCGGCGCCGGTCCAGAAGATTCCGTGCCGGGGCGGCGCGCAGACAGGCCCCGAGCGCGACACAGATGGCGGCCGTGCCGTACGCCCACGCCTGGAGGGGGAAGCCGGGCAGCAGTGGGCCGCCGAGGTAGAGGACAGTGCCGGCGAGGGTGACGGTCAGCCACTCCCAGCGGCCGTCGAGCGCGACCAGGCCGACGACGAGCAGTGAGTACCAAGGGTAGTTGGGCGAGACCAGCAGCAGAGCGGTGCCGGTCAGCAACAGGGCGCCGCGCCAGGGGCGGGCCGGGTCGCCGCGCCGCCACACATACAGGGCCGTCAGGGCGAGCAGCACGCTGACGGTCACCCCCGCGGCGGCGTCCGGGAGCAGCAGCCGCAGCAGGGCGAAGCGGTGCACGTCTCCGGGTTCGTAGCCCTCCTCCTGGAGGTAACCCGGCAGGTAGCCCAGGACGCCCGCGCCGGAGGCGATGACGTAGGGCAGGTAGGCGAGCACGACTGCGGCGAGCGTGGCCGACACCACGCGCACCACGCGCGACGGGCTGCGCTCACCGGACAGAGCGCCCGGCAGCGCCAGAACGGGCAGCAGCTTCACGGCGATCGCGGCGCCGAGGAGTGCGCCGCGGCGGACCCCTGCGGTGGCGGTGCCGAGGGCGAGCACGGTCAGTAGGACACCGAGGGTGTCGATGTGCGCGTTGTTGACCGCTTCGAAGGGGACCGCCGGACACCACCCCCACAGGGCGGCGCGGGCCGGGGCCCGGCATGGGTCGCCGCGTCGGCGCAGAACGGCGAGGAGGGCGAGGGTGGTGCCGAACGCCAGGACGGCACCGCCTACTTGGAGAGGCTTGTGGCGGCCGTCCGGTGGTGAGAGGACGTGGACGCCGAAGAACCAGCCCTCGGCGACGGGCGGGTAGATGGTCGGGACGGTGGGGCGGTTGATGCGGACGCACAGGTCGCTGTCGGTACGGGTCAGTCCCCAGCCCCGGCAGGAACCTTCGGTGGGGAAGAGCCAGTCGTCGCGCAGCTCGGCGAGCGCGGGCGCGGCGGGCGGATGGGCGTACGGGGAGATCCCGGCGGCCTGGACGCGGCCGTCCCAGGCGTAGCGGTACATGTCGTTGCTGGTGCGGGGCGGCGCCGCGAGCGCGGCCATCGCCACGGCGGCCGTCCCGACCATGACCAGTACGGTCGCCGCGCGCGCCGGGACCTTGCGTACGGCCCACACGGAGGCGGCAAACAACGTCCAGGCGATGGCGTATCCGGCCAGCACGCGGCCGGCGTTGCTCTGGTTGTCGCCTGCGCGAACGGTGTCGAAGACGACGGCGGTGAGCGCGGCGATGAGGACCGCGGTGGCGATGGTGCGGATATGGGCCGTTGTGCGGTTCACCGGCTTTCTCCGAGGATGCCCCGGCCTTCAGGCCGGGGAGGAATCGGACTCCTGCGGAGCAGGGCAGGGACAGCCGGATCGCCGTCAGGGCGATCCGGCGTCCACCCCGCACGGCCGTGATGCCGCCCACAACGGTCAAGAACTCTCAACTGTCAGTCCTCCCAGGTAGGTTCGGATGCATGACGACAGAAGCGACCACGAAGGACACCGGGCATGCCCGGTACACCTTCCGTGTACGCCTGTCGAAGACAGCCCGGCGCGCACTCGAAGCCGAGTGGGATCGCTGCCGCTGGATCTGGAACGAATGCGTGGCCAAGTCCCGGCAGGCCCACGCGCAGAGCAGAGCGGGCGGCGAGAAGTTGACGTGTGGTCCGGCGCAGCTGGACAGGATGCTGACCGACGCCCGCGGGGTGATGCCGTGGCTGGCCGAGGGTGCCTCGGTGCCGCAGCAGCAGGTGATCCGGGACTTCGCCAAGTCGCGGGCGAAGGCGCTGAAGGACATCAAGGACGGGCTTGCGCAGCACCGCCGGGCCGGGATGCCCCGCTTCAAGCGCAAGCGGGAGGCCAGGCCGAGCCTCAACTACACCCGGCGCGGCTTCCGCCTCAAGGAGGGCCGCCTGCACCTTGCGGGCCAGATCGTGCTGAGCGTGGTGTGGTCGCGGGACCTTCCGGCCGACCCGTCGAGCGTGCGCGTGTACCAGGACACGCTCGGACATTGGTACGCCTCCTTCGTCGCCCCGGCCCAGGTCGAGCCGCTTGTGGAGACCGGCCACGTCCTGGGCGTGGACTGGGGTGTGAAGGAGACCGCGACCACCACCGATGACGCCTACGACCTTCCGCATGCCGAACACGGCAAGCGGTCCGCTCAGCGGCTCGCGAAGTACCAGCGGATGATGGCCCGGCGCCGGCGACCGAAAGGACAGCGTGCATCCACCGGCTACCGGAAGGCGCAGGCACAGGCCGCGAAGCTGCACAGGAAGATCGCGCGGCAGCGTGAGGACACCGGCCGCAAGTGGGCCAAGGCCGTCATGCGCGATCATGACGGAGTGGCGGTGGAGGACTTCCGCCCGAAGTTCCTCGCGAAGACCACCATGGCCCGCAAGGCGGCCGACGCGGCCATCGCGGCGACGAAGCGTGCCCTGATCGAGATGGGCCGCAAGCACGCACGGGACGTCCGTCTGGTGCACCCGGCGCACACCACGATGGACTGCGCAACGTGCGGGGCGAGAACCAAGCACGCACTCCCTCTCTCGATGAGAACGTATGCCTGCACCGTGTGCGGAGCCGTGTCCCCCAGGGACAAGAACTCCGCCCGCGTGATGCTGGTCCGGGCAGGTTGGAACCCGGACGGTGTCGAGGGCGTAAGACCACCTGAGCCGCTGGACCAAGAGCCGGCCTGAGCCGTGAATCCCACGCAGCCCTGGAGGGTGGAGAATCCCCTCCCTTCAGGGAGGGGAGCCTTCAAAGGTGCTGCGGGCTGACGGGACATCGGCTGGGGGGACTGATGGTGTGGGGCGGTTGTGTCGCTCATGGGTGTTCGGGCCTTCCGTCGGCCGTGGGGTGCTTGTCGCGATGTCCGGGCTACGAGCGGTGCAGTTCCACGAACGGGCGGCCCTCGGCCGTCCATCGGCCCGCCTGGATCCACCCCGTGGCGTCGGCGGCAGTCATCAGGGCGTCGGTGCCGACACGGGCCCAGGGGAAGGGGCCGCCGTACCGGCCGAGGTCGTCCTCGACCCGGACGGTGAGGCGCTCGTCCACGTCGTGCGGCGCGGCCTCTGCCAGCAGGCGCCCGCCGGGCGCGACCACGGTGCGAAGGCGGGTGAGGAGGGCGCCCGGGTCGCCGCCGATGCCGACGTTGCCGTCCATCAACAGGACGGTGCTCCAGCGGCCTTCCCCCGGCAGGCGGTCGAAGACGGACCGGCGCACGGCGGCACCCCCGCCCTGTCGGGTCCGGGCCACCGCGGCCGGGCTGACGTCCACGCCGAGCGCCCGCAGGCCTCGGGCGGCAAGGGCGGTCACCAGGCGTCCCGGTCCGCAGCCGACGTCGAGAACGGGGCCGGTGCAACGGTGCAGGACGGCCGTGTCGGCGGCGTCGGGTGCAGCGCACCAGCGCTCGACTTCCAGGGGCAGCAACTCCCCCTCTTCTCCGGCGCCGTCCGGACGGGCCGGTGCCGGTAGGCGGCGCAAGAAGAGCGGGCCGCGGCCGGTGCGCAGGGCGTCGGCATAGGGGTCGTCCGTCCACGGTTCGCCCGGCTCCGCTGGACCTGGCCGATCGGCTGTTTGCGTACGCCTGTTGAGCTGGGCGGGCCACACCACCGCGGGTTGTGGACGCCGTGGGGCAGCAGTCCGCGTCGTCCGCTCGGTGAGGGCAGGGTCCGGGCCGCTCACCGACCGTTCTCCGCAAGCAAGTTCAGCGTGTCGGCGAAGCGCGAGCCGGGCGGGCAGCAGGCGGCGACCACAACGGCGTCGGCGGCTGTGTCCACATCGCACAGCACCGGCAGATCGCCGACTCGCAGCCCCGCCTGGACGAGTCGGCTCCGCTGCGTCGCCCCGGTGCGGTCGGTGGACATCGGCACGCCCCGTACGAGGGTCGCGGCCCGCCCCGGGTCGGCGAAACCCAGCGCCCAGAACCCACCGTCCGCGGCCGGACCGAACCAGGCGTCGTGGCCGTCGCGTCCGGCAACCGCGAGAAGATCCACGGTCAGTTGGGGTGTGTCCATGCCGACCAGGAGGGCTGGTCCTCGGTCGCAGTGGGCGAAGGCGGCCGCGATCCGTTCGTCCAGGCCGCCGGCCTTCTGGGGCACGATGTCGAAGCCGGGCGGCAGCCAGGGACCGGGGGCACCGTCGAGGACGAGGACACGCCGCCGGGCGGGGGCCTGAAGCACCGTGTGCAGGGTGTCGGCGAGGGCGGCCTTCGCGAGAGCGGCCGCCTCGTCAGGCGTATAGGGCGGAGTGAGCCGCGTCTTGACCCGCCCCGGGACCGGTTCCTTGGCGATGACCAGGAGAGTGGCCGACCCGGCGGCCGGGTGCCGGGCGCTCATCGTCCGGTTCCCCAGGTGGTCGCCGCGGACACCGGGGCGGCGGTGGGCCGTTCGTCGAGGACGGCCCGCATGTCCCGTACCGCGTGCCAGGTTCCGCGCCAGGTGCCGGTGACCTTCGAGCGGCCCGTGCGCGGCCGGTAGGGCACATCCGTCTCCGCCACCCGCCAGCCGGCGTAGGCGGCGCGGACCACCATCTGCAGCGGGTAGCCGGAGCGCTGGTCGGTCAGGTCCAGGGCGAGCAGAGGCCCACGGCGGGCGGCACGCATGGGGCCGAGGTCGTGCAGCCGCAGTCCGGTGCGCCGTCGGATCAGGCGGGCCAGCTCCAGGTTGGCCACGCGGGCGTGCAGCGGCCAGGCGCGGCGTGTGACGGGCCTGCGGCGGCCCAGTACCAGGTCGGCGGAGCCGTCGAGGACAGGCCCCGCGACGGTGGGCAGCAGCCCGGGGTCGAGGGAGGCGTCGCAGTCGCAGAAGCAGACGACGTCGGCCGTGGCGGCCGTCAGGCCCGCGTGGCAGGCGGCGCCGAAGCCGCGGCGCGGCTCATGGACCACATGCGCCCCGAGGGACCGGGCGATCTCCGCGGAGCCGTCGGTGGAGCCGTTGTCGACGACGATCGCGCGCCAGCCCGGCGGGATGCGGTCCAGCACCCACGGCAGGGCCTCGGCCTCGTCGAGGCAGGGAAGCACCACGTCCACGGAAGCGGGCGAAGAGGGGGATGTCTCGATCACCCCACTCACCCTACGAGGACGAAACCGACAAAAGGGATTTGGTGATCTTACGGATCGCTGACGTCCGCAGCCGCGCCCGCCGACTGCTGTGAGCCGGTGCGAGACTCGATGGCGTGAAACGCGTACTCGTCGTGGACGACGACCCCACCGTCTCCGAGGTCGTCGCCGGCTATCTGGGCCGGTCGGGCTTCGCCGTCGACGTGGCCGCCGACGGACCCGCCGCCGTGGCCCGCGCCGCCGCCCAGCCACCCGACCTGGTGGTGCTGGACCTGATGCTGCCCGGCATGGACGGGCTTGAGGTCTGTCGCCGCATCCGCAGGAACAGCCCGATCCCTGTGATCATGCTGACGGCGCGCGGCGACGAGGAGGACCGCATCCTCGGCTTGGAGGTCGGGGCGGACGACTACGTCACCAAACCCTTCAGCCCCCGTGAACTCGTCCTCAGGGTGGAGTCGGTGCTGCGTCGTACGGGAGCGCCGGCCGCCGCGCAGACCGCCCCGCCCGGATCCTGGCTGCGCGCCGGCCCTCTCGCCCTGGACCCCAACGCCCGCCGCGTCACCCGCCACGGCACCGAACTCTACCTGACCATCCGGGAGTTCGACCTGCTGGAGTACTTTCTGCGAAACCCCGGACGGGCGACGAGCCGCGAGGAGCTGATGCGCCGGGTGTGGGGCTGGGAGTTCGGCGACCTGTCGACCGTCACCGTCCACGTGCGGCGCCTGCGGGAGAAAGTCGAGGACGACCCGGCACACCCCCGCCTGATCAGCACCGTGTGGGGCGTGGGCTACCGCTTCGACCCTCCCCTGGCAGGCAACGGAGCCGACGATGCTGCATGACACCCTCCTGATCGCGGCCTACGCGGCCATCGGCGCCGCGGGTGCGGGCCTGCTCGGCACGGGCGTCCTGCGGCTGCTGCGCAACCGCTCGGTCACGCTGTCCCTGGCAGTGGTGGCCGCCGTCACCGTCGCTGCGATGCTCGCCGGAACCATGCTGGTGTCATGGGCCATGCTCCTGTCCGACCACGACCTGTGGGTCGTGACGATGGTGTGCTCCATCGCGGCGGTCGTCTCGCTCGGGGTGGCGTTCACGCTCGGCCGCGGCGTCGTCCGCGGCAGCCGAGCCCTGGCCGAGGCCACCCGTGCCCTCGGCGACGACGGCAGTTTCGTCCCGCCCGCCGCCGCACCCACCGCCGAACTCGCCGAACTGGGCCGCGAACTCGCCGCCACCAGCGCGAAGCTCGCCGCATCCCGGGAGAGGGAGAGGGCCCTGGAGGACTCCCGGCGCGAACTGGTCGCCTGGATCTCCCACGACCTGCGCACCCCGCTCGCCGGACTGCAGGCCATGACCGAGGCCCTGGAGGACGGCATGGTCGACGACCCGAGCGTCTACCACGCCCGAATCCGCGCGGAGGTCGGACGCATGACCGGCATGGTCGGCGACCTCTTCGAACTGTCCCGCATCCAGGCCGGCGTCCTCGCCCTGAACACCACCCGCATGTCGGTCTACGACCTGGTCGGCGACGCGCTCGCGGGCGCCGACGCACTGGCCAAGGAGCACGGCGTACGGATCATCGGCGACGGGGTCGAGCCCGTCCCGGTCGAAGTCGACGGCCGCGAGATGTCCCGCGTCCTGGCCAACCTGCTCGTCAACGCGATCCACCGCACGCCCACCGACGGCACGGTCGCGGTCTCCGCCCACCGGGAGGCGAACAGCGTCGTCGTGTCGGTCACCGACGGCTGCGGCGGCATCCCCACGGAGGACCTGCCCCGCGTCTTCGACACCGGCTGGCGCGGTACCGACGCACGAACCCCACCGGCCGGAGCAGGTCTGGGCCTGGCGATCGTGCGCGGGATCGTAGAGGCCCACCAGGGGCGCGCGGCGGTGAGCAACGTCCCCGGCGGCTGCCGCTTTGAGGTCCGCTTGCCCGCCGCGGTCTGAGGAGCCCGCCGACAGCAGGACCGGCCCCGTTCGAGAAACAGGACCGGTCCTTCCGCTTTCGTCGCGGTCGGCGGCCGGTCGGCGGCGGACGTCTATCGGCCTGCAGTCGGGTTGTCGCGAACTCCGTCATGCCCTCTACGAAGAACGACCTGCGGCTTCCAGCCCGGTTCGTCGCACAGCCTGCGCGGGGGTGCGGTGATGTGGCGGACATCGCCGAGCCGGCACTCCCCCGTGACGATCATCCAGGGCCCGTACACGTTGTGAGCGTGCCGACTCGCCGGCCGACGGCGCGCACCCCTGCGGAGGCGAGGAGTACCTGCGCGAGATTGTGGCGGCGTGGACGTTGCGCGGATCGAGCGGGGCGTCCTCGGCCACCAGGCCGTGGGCGAACCACTCGTAGCACGAGCCCAGGAGCCGGAAGGCGGACGGGACCTACATAGGTGGCCGCCGACGGCTGCGGCGGATGGCCCGTACGGCCGGCAGGAGGGCCGTGACGGTCGCCACCGCCGCCAGCGTGAGCAGCCAGTTGCGCGGGTAGTCCAGCGGCAGAACCGAGGAGTTGGCCGGCTTCCCCGGGCGCAGCAGCACCGGCAGGGCGACCGCCGTCAGGGCGCCCGCGACCAGCAGTGCCCCGCGCACCGGCCCGCGCGCACCGCCGCGGACCAGCACCCATCCGATGAGCAGCACCAGCGGTGCGATCAGCGCGTCGTGCAGCACCACCGCCCCGCCGAGCCAGACCAGAACACCCGTCAGGTCGGGCACGTCCAGCAGCAGGGAGGCGCCGACGCCCATCAGCGTCAGACCGACCGCACCCGTGAGCAGTCTCGTCACGCTCAGCCTCATGACAGCACCTCCAGTCGGCCGACCCACTTGGTCTGCAGCACGCCGGGCCGGTTCGGGGCGATCAGACGCACCGGGTAGCCGTGGTCCGGGGAGAGTTCCTCGCCGTTGAGGCGCAGGGCGAGCAGGGTCAGCGGGTCATGGGCGTGCTCGTGTCCCATCTCGGAGACGCGGTATCCGCCTCGCGTCTGCAGGGACACCACGCGTACGCGGACGTGCGGCGGGGCGCCGGCAAGCTCCAGGAGGTCCATGACGCGCACGCCCGTCCAGTGCGCCGACTTGCTCCACCCCTCCACGCAGGCGATCGGCAACTCCACCTCGCGCTGTGGCAGGCCCCGCAGCTCGTCCAGGGTCAGCGTGAAGGGCCGCGGCCCGGCGACCGTCAGGCGGTAGCGCTCGGCCGGAATCAGCCCGACTCCGGCCGCGGCGGCGGTCCGGTTGACCGGCAGGCCCTGCGGGCCGTGGTCGGGATGACGGGGCGCGAGCAGGTCGAGGTCCTTGAGAGGAGTGAAGGACTGGCCGACCGTGGTCACGGTGACCGCGCCGACCGCCGCTGCGACCCCGGCAAGCAGCGAGCGCCGGTCGGGCCCGTCCTCTTCGGGCAGGGCCAGGGTGCCCAAAGAGCGCCGGCTCCAGTGGGCCCGGATCTCGGGGGCCTTGACCGCGATGTGCAGCAGGAGCGCTCCGGCCACCAGCCAGGCCACGGCGTAGTGCACCGGTACGAAGGAGAACGGCCACGGATACCACTGGGCGGTGTTCAGCAGGCCGGTGGCCACTTCGAAGACCGCCGCAGCCACCAGCACGGCCACCGACAGCCGCTCCAGGGCGTGCCGCACCGACTGCACCGGCGGCCAGGCGAACAGCCGCGGGTACACCGTCCACAACTTCGCCAGCAGCAGCGGAATCGCCGCGATACCCGATGCGACGTGGAGCCCCTGCGTGAGCCGGTAGCCCCACACCGGGCGGCTCGGCGGATCACCGGCCGGCCAACCGGGCGGATGCTGCAGCACATGGCTGATCAGACCGGTGACGAAGCACACCGCGAAGGCGAGGCCGAGCCACCGCCCGATCGAGGTCGCCGTGCGGGCGTCGTGCAACCTGCCCCTGAACACCGGCGGAAACAAGCGGGATCTCATGCCTCCCATCACAGCCGCCACGAGGCGGCCGCGGAACGCCCGGGCCCCTTACGGAACAGGGACATCCACGTCGTGGCGTGACCTGCCGTAGCACTGGACCACGCCTTGATCCGGAACCAGCGCCATCTCCTCTACGAGCTCCACGAGTTCGAGAAGCGAGACGGGACCGCCAGGCCTTGTCGCGGTCAGGGACGCGGGCCTTTCACGGCTTCGAGCGGGACGCCGTGCCTGCTCAGATAGCGCCGTATGCGCCTGTCTCAGAGGTAGCCGCTGAGAAACACCGCGAGGCCGACGGCGAGGCCACCGGTGAAGATGACGATCTGTCCGTTGCCGTTGAGGAAGGTCCAGATGGTCACCGCGGCACCCAGGACGGCCAGCAGGACCCCCAGATCATCCGTACCCACGCTTGACTGAAGTCGGATCGGATCTCGACTTGTAGTGCCGGTGTCATCGGGTGCGGGCCGTGCGGACCCTCGTTTGCCCACCGCTTCATATGTCCCCCTGTCAGTGATGGCGGGGGGACAGTACACCGGGCCGTGTGGCGGAACTCCTCGCACGTACGATCCGTCACTCAATCTTCGGTGAGGAGCGCTCAATCTTCGCCGTCAGGTCAGCCGACAGGGCCCGACGCGGGGGGTGGGTGTGGGGGGTGAGGTCGGGCACCCGGACCGCCCGGAAGAGACCGCCTGCCTTCGTGTCGCGCGGGAGCCGCCCGGGTTCAGGGTGCAGGCGACGGCGCGGCCGCGCGCAGTGGGAGAGGCCTGACCGTGGTTGCGCCGAGGCGGCTGACGCCGTCGAGCCGCTCGATGTCGGTCCACCAGTCGGCCCCGTCCTCCAAGTAGCGCAGGAGGATGCCTTCGCGCAGGGCCCAGGGGCAGATCGCGAGGGTCTTCACCCTGCTCAGTTTCATCGCGGTATGGGCGACGATGGCCCCTGCCAGGCTCTGCCGGGCCCGGGGTGCGGAGATGCCGGGCAGTCGGGACCGCTCGGTCGCGGACAGAGTCGCCAACCGCTCGATCGCGAGGCGCAGGTCTCTTCGGTGCAGGACCCGTTCGGCGAACGGGCCGTGACGCCCCGGCAGGGCGCCGCACAACCGCGCCAGCTGCTGGAACATCCGCGATGTGGCGACGACGGTGTGGGGCTGTTCCCAGCGGATCCTGGTGGTGGCGTCGCGCAGCTGATGACGGACCGCGCGGCGCAGGGCATGCACCTCATCCGGCGAAGGAGGGTCCTGGCAGGCGAAGAACTCGTTGGTCAGACGGTTGGCGCCGAGCGGCAGGGAGGCCACGAATTCCGGCATCCGGCCACGGCCGAAGGCCACTTCCAGGGAGCCGCCGCCGATGTCGAAGAGGGCCAGCGGGCCCGAGCGCCAGCCCATCCAGCGCCGGACACTCAAGAAGGTGAGCTCGGCCTCCACCTCGCCGGGCAGCACGCACAGCGCAAGCCCGGTCTGGGTGCGCACCGCCCGCAGGACGTCCGCCCGGTCGGGTGCGTTGCGCACCACGGCCGTGGCGAACGCCAACGGTTCCGGCGCGCCCCAGCGCCGGGCCGTCTCGACTGCCCCGTTCAGCGCTGTCACGAGCTGCGCTGTGGCTGATTCCCCGAAGCGGCCGTCAGTTCCGACCGCTTCGGACAAGCGGAGCCTCCATTTCGCGGTGTGCACCGGCAGCGGCACACCGTCTTTCACGTCGGTCACCACCAGCCGGACGGTTTTTGATCCCGCGTCCACCACGCTCAGTCTCATGGGCGCGTGTCTACCCCACATGGGACAGGCAATGCACCCACCGGCACCATGCGGTCACCGTCAGCCGATCGGGCCGACTCGCACCATCTACCAGTAATGCCGACGCCCGCCCACTGCGTGCCCGACGGCGCCCAGGACCCAGAGCACGAGGCCGATGACCACCAAGATGCAACCGATGGTCCAAAGGATCGAGAGTCCCGTGAGGAGACCGATGATCAGCAAAATGATCCCGAGAATAATCACGCTGTCCTCCGTTTTGCCCTTCCAGAAGGTGATCGACTCGGCCGTCGAGACCCCGTTCCCGGGGTCTTTGAATGCGCATACACCGCGTACCCCGTACACCCGGATTACACCGCCGTTACTCCGACAGGATGACCGGACCGCGAGACCGTCCAGGCGCGCGAGCGTGGCACCGGCGCCTCGCTGGATCGACGTGGTGCCCAACGAGGACGCCACGGTCAGGGGACCCTGCTCCGTCCCTGAGACCGGAGGCGCCCTGCCCGGGATCCGACATCGACGGCAGCAGGTGGTTCCGGGGAATCCGTCCCGGGTACTCGAGTCGTCTCGACGAGCAAGGCGTTGACCGGAGCTTTCGTCCCCGGCCGGCATACGGCTGGGCGCTGACGTACAGAACAGGTATCCGGAACCGTGGAGCCTGCGTCGGCCGGCGCGTCCGTGACCGCGCCGACTTCCGTGCTCCGACCCCCTGGGGCTGAGCCTTGAGACCGGCTCCGGTGTCCTGACCCGGTTGCGCGACTGACGGCACAAGCGGTGGACGGAGTTCACATGCCCGGAGAGCAGAGGGGCCGCGCGCTCATCGTGATCGACATGATCAACACGTACGATCACGAGGACGCCGAACTGCTCGTGCCCTCCGCCGAGCGTGTCGTCCCCGTGCTGGCGGACCTGATCGGCCGGGCCCGCGAAGCCGATGCACCGGTGATCTACGCGAACGACAACTTCGGGCGGTGGCGCTCCCATCACGGAGGAACTCGTGGACACTGCGCTGGCCCGCCCGCACGCCGACCTGATCGAGCCGATCAAGCCCGACGACGACTCCCTCTTCGTGGTGAAGGCGCGCCATTCCATCTTCTTCGAGACCCCCATGTCGTACCTCCTGTGGCAACTGGAGGTAGGGCATGGGGTGCTGTGCGGACAGGTCACCGAACAGTGCATCCTCTACTCGGCCCTGGACGCCCATATCCGCCACCTGGAGGTCACGGTGCCTTGCCTCCGACCTCGGCATTCCGGTCGTTCCCTACGCCCCGGGCATGGACCTGACGGCGTCAGGTGCCGTCGGGAGCGCCGCGGTTCTCAACACCAAGACGGGCTTTCGCTCCCATGCCGAACGCATCGGGATGCGCCTGCCCCGCGCAAGGGTCTGCACGGGAACGGAGTTGCAGCGAACGGTCCGTGACCTGCTCGACTCCCATCCCCGACTGGTCGTCAAGCCGGACCGTTCGGCCGGTGGCAAAGGGTTGCGTTTCGTCTCCCGGGGGGATCCGGTCACGACTCAGGGACCTGAGGGGAGCGGCCTGTGGGTCGTCGAGGAATACGTGGGCCCTGGCATCTCCGTCAGCGCGCAGCTCACGGTCGAGGAGCAAGGCCCCCGGACGCTGTTCGCCGGCACCATGCGCGTGCGGGAGGGAGCCTTCACCGGCTATGTGTCACCACCACCCGGTGTCGGGCACGCCGTACTGAAGGAACTGGAGGCATGGGGACTCGGCCTGGGACGGCGCCTCCGGGCGAGCGGGTACCTCGGGCCGTTTGATGTGGACGCCGTCCTGGCACACGACGGAACGCTCTATGCGA
The DNA here is from genome assembly GCF_050936285.1 of Streptomyces sp. CA-106110. NCBI lineage: Bacteria > Bacillati > Actinomycetota > Actinomycetes > Kitasatosporales > Streptomycetaceae > Streptomyces > Streptomyces sp. CA-106110. The sequence goes on from NZ_JBNJNB010000001.1 coordinate 2,397,157, forward strand.
CCGAATGCAATATCCGCCGTACCGCGACCACTACTCCCTATGCCATGGTCTCGCGTCTCGAGGGCCAGGACTCGGGTCTCTTCGCCGGGGCCCGGCTCATCGACCATCGGCACTGCTCCACGGATCACGGCGACTTCGAGAAGGTGCTCCGAATTCTGAGATCGACTCGTCTGACCTACGACCCGGACCAAGGAGAAGGCGTCGTTCTGTACTCCGACATGCCGGGCGGTGGGACACCCTTGTGCTATGCCGTGATCGCGCCGGAGCACGAGCGCCTCTTCGCCCTGGAAGCCGACCTGGCCGATGTATTGAGCTGAGAAGAACCGCGGACGAGGCACCGCGGCCCCAACCGGTACCGGGTAGCACCCCTCCGTGCCCTGCCCACGCACCGGACGGCGAGGGTGGAAGCGCGGGCGTCAGGACGTGCCGCCATCGCACGTTGCACCGGTGGGAGGCAAGCTGAGAGTGCGGCGCGTGCATGCGAACGGGGAGGCGGGCGGAGGCGGTCTCGTGGATGAGTTCGATGTGGACGCGGAACTGCAGCAGGCGCTGGACCGTCTGGCGCTGCTGGCGGAGGTCACCAAAGCCCTGGGGAGCACTCTGGACGCGGACGAGGGGCTGCGGCGGGTGTGCAGGATCGTGGTTCCGCAGCTGGCGGACTGGTGCGCCATGGACCTGCTGGAGGGCGGAGAACAGTTGCGGCGCGTGTGTGTGACCCACCGCGACCCCGCCCTGCTGCACGGGTTGCTGGAGAGCTGCCTTCCGGTACCCGCCGAAGCCACCGGTCCGCTGGCCCGGGTACTGCGAGGGGCCGGACCGCTGCTCCTTCGCCACGCCGAGCTGCCCGTCGAACAGAACGGCTCCACGCGGGGGTGGGACCTTCTGAAGGAGCTGGACGCGGACTCCGCAGTCATCGCACCCTTGCGGGCCCGCCGGCGTGTGATGGGAGCGATCACCCTTGCGCGGACCACGCGCGAGCGGCCCTTCGGCGAAGAAGACCTCGGGCTGGCCGAGGAGCTGTCGCACCGCATCGCTCTGCAGGCCGACAACGCCCGTCTGTATCAGGCAGTGTAGGCCACGGCCGAACACCTTCAGCGCGCTCTGCTTCCTGAGCTGCCGCGCGTCGACGGCCTGGAGTTGGTGGCGCGCTACAGCCCCGCTCGCGCCGAGGCAGCCGAAGTCGGCGGGGACTGGTACGACAGCTTCGTCCTGCCGACCGGCGACACCACCGTGATCATCGGCGATGTCACCGGACATGACATGCGTGCCGCGGTCGCCATGGGTCAGTTGCGCAACATGCTCCGCGGCATCGCCTGCGACCGTCAGGAACCGCCCGATGCCATCCTGCGCCGCCTCGACATCGCCCAGCAGGTGGTGGGCCGGACGACCGCCACCTGCTTCTACAGCGTCATCCACGGCGCGAGGGGCAGTCCCTGGGAGCTCGCCTACTCCAGCGCGGGACACCTGCCTCCCCTGCTGGTCGCCCACGAGGGCGACACGGGCTACCTGGAAGGTGGGGCCGGTCTGATGATCGGCGTCGACCCCGATCATTCCCGCACCATGGCAACCGAACCTCTACCACCCCGCTCCACGCTCCTGCTCTACACCGACGGCCTGATCGAACGCCGTGACGAAAGCCTTGAGAGCGGCCTGACCCGACTGCGCCAGCACGCCGCGGCCCTGCCCCGCGAGCCCCTCCCGGCCATGTGCGACGAACTTCTGGCCGGTCTCCTTGCCGATCCATACCCGGACGATGTCGCTCTCTTGGCCCTGCGCCTGCCTCCCACCGGAACTCCCGGATCCGAAGGCGCTGCACGGTTGTCGCAGGAACCGACCGGTTCCGAGGCCGTCACCGTCCCCATGGACTAGCGCCAACGCTGCGTGCTACGCCTGCTGATCGTCGACGGTGGTGATCCGGGCGACCGCTGCTGTCAGGTGCTTCTGCAGCGGATCCGGCAGGGGCGTCCCATTCACCGTGGTCACGACGTCCGCAGCCAGGCGGTGCAGCTTGGTGTTGGTGTTCTGGGATGCCATGACCAGCACATCCCACGCCTCGTCGGCGCTCAGGCCGAAGGAGGCCATCAGAATTCCACGAGCAAGGTCGATCTCAGGACGCGTCTGCAGGGCTCGTCGAAGCTGAACGACTTCGCACCGGAGTCCGTCGTCGGCTGCGTCCTCTGCGCGCGGCTCGGACCGCCCGGCGGCACGACCCGCATCCTCGCGCGCAGGTGCGAGAAGGTCGGAGGTGCCCGTAAGGGTCAGCAGCCGTTCGGCCACGGGGCCGGCGGCCGTGACAACTATCGACTTCCCCTTGGTGAGTGCCTGCCGCCGAACGGTCAGCAGCACATTGAGTGCGGACCAGTCCCAGAACTCCAGTCCGCTGAGGTCCAGGTCCACGCCCTGGACCGGTCCGTCGAGGGCACTGTGAAGCGTGCTCTCGAGCATCTCGCTGTCCTCGAGACGGAGTCCCCCGCTGAGGGTGACGAGGACACGGTCGCTGTCACGACGTGTGGCGATTGACGGTGAGGTGTCCTCGCGCTCGCAGGCGCTGCCGACTCGGCTGATGGACCGCGCTGCATAGGGCGGCTCCAGCATGACTGCCTCTCTATGGGTACTCGCCAATTACCTTGCTCTCAGCGTCGCGCCCCAAAGCGTAAGACGTCAAGATATACATGAATTTTATTTCGTTCTTTTGAATGCGCGAATGCTTGGTCGTACGATTCGGGGATGGTCGAAGTGGATGGATCGCCTGAGCCACATACCGGATGGACGTTCCTCACGAGTCACGCTCGTGTTCTGGCTACCATCGCCGACAACCGCAACGCGCGTATCCGCGACATCGCCGCACGGTGCCGACTGACCGAACGGGCCGTCCAAAAGATCATTTCGGATCTGGAGCAGGACGGCTACCTGTCCCACAACCGCCAGGGCCGCGGTAACGCCTACCAGATCGACCCGAGCAAGGTCCTGCGCCATCCCGCCGAAGCCGGCCTGACGGTGGCCTCGCTCTTGTCGATGCTGGTCAGGGACGAGGTGGAGCGCCATGGAGTCGTCCACCAGGCCCGCTCCGAGCACTGAGCGCACTCTAGCCCTTCAGTTGGAGATCAGCGGCCCCGCTGTAGTTCCTCGGTCATCGTGTGGGGGTAACTGCCTTGTATGAAGGCGGAGTTACTGGACATTATGCCGGAGATCACCGATCGGGAGCGGGCCGAGGAGTTCTCCGATCAGTTGGAGAACCTGCTGGTGGAGGTTGGCGGGATCTTCCCGCGGGCGGATCTGCGGATGCGGGCCGCGCGGTGCATCCGCGGCCTGCTCTCCCCGGTGTCACGCAAGAATGGCTGGCAGCTTGCCGAGTACGGCGGCGACGCCGAGCCGTGGGGGCAGCAGCATCTGCTGGACCGCTCGGTCTGGGACGTCGATGCGCTGCGGGACTTCACCCGACGCTACGTCATCGATGGCCTGGACGACGGCGGGAGGGGAGCTGGGCCCGGCGGAGCGGGGGTTTTGGTGGTCGACGAGACCGGCTTCGCCAAGAAGGGCCGGGCCTCGGTCGGGGTGGCCAGGCAGTACTCCGGCACGCTCGGCGGGGTCTTCCCGTGCCAGATCGGGGTGATGGCCGCCTGGGCCACCGGACGCGGGCAGGCACTGATCGACCGGGAGATCTACCAGCCCCGGGAATGGACCGAGGACCGGGCCCGCTGCCGCGCCGCACACGTCCCCGACACCGTCGGTTTCGCCACCAAGCCCCGCCTGGCCGAGCAGATGATCGCCCGTACGCTGCCCAACCTTCCCGAGGACCGGGTGTGGGTGGCCGCCGATGAGGTCTATGGACGCGACGGCGCCTTCCGCGTCTTCCTGGAGGAGCACCATCTGCCCTACGCGGTGAACGTGCAGGCCAACCACACGGTGCTGCCCCGTCCCGGCTGGCGGCACGCCGCGAGGCTGGTGGAGCGGCACGCCGCCGAGGACGACTGGGTCACCCTGCCGGCCGGCCCCTCCCAGCTCGACTCCCGCGTCTGGCAGTGGTGGGTACGCCCTATCCCCGACCCTGAGGCGGAGACCGGCGACGGGGCGTGGGCGCGGTGGTTCATCGCCCGGCGACGGCCGCAGACCCCCACCGGGCGCGACTACTACCTGGCCTGGGGCCCGCCCGAGACCACCGTGGAAGAGCTGGTCTGTGTACCCGGGGCCCGCTGGCGAGTGGAGGAAGCGATCAAGCTCGCGAAGTCGGCCGCCGGGATGGCCGATTACGAGGTGCGTTCCTTCCACGGCTGGTACCGGCACATCACCCTGGCCCAGCTGGCCGCGGCCTTCCTGGCTGTCCAGGCCGCGGCCGCCACCCGCGACGAGGAGCCCGCCCCCGGCCCCGACCGCGTCGCGGAGATCCTGCACGCCAGCTTGGACACGCCTCCCGGCCACACAGGGGGACCTCGCCGATCCCACCAGCCCTACCGGCACCGCCGCTATCGCGTTCACGGCGTATGAAATCGCCCGACTGCTGTGGGTGATGGCACCCCAGCCCACCCCGGCCGAGCGGATCCGCCACGGCCTGCACTGGTCCTGGTGGCGACGCTGCCACCAGGCCGTCGCCCGCGCCTGTCACAGGCGGCGCAACCATGCCCGCGAAGCCGAACACCCCACGGCACGGCCGCCACCCACCGGTCCTCAAACTACAGCGGGGCCGCTGATCTCCAACTGAAGGGCTAGAGGTGATGTACGGGAGGGCGGGGCGCAGACGCCGAGTGCGGTGACCGGCACCGCCAGAGCCGTGAGGGCGCGGCCCATGACCCAGCGTGTACGCGACGTCATGGCCGCGGCTCCCAGGACTGAAGCCGCATGTGCACGGGTCATCGAGCGTCGTCAGGATCAGGACGACTGCGGTCGCTGCAGCCCCTGAAGGAGCAGTTCGATCAGCCGGCGGGGGTCATAGCGGGGGTCGTCGTCACGTCCGATGCAGAGGTTGCCGATGCCGCGCATCAGTTCGTACGCCTGTGTACCGGGCCTGATTTCGCCGGCGGCGACCGCTGCGTCGAGCATCTGCTCGCAGACGGGCACCAAGCGGTCGAGGAAGTACGCGTGCAGCGCGTCGAAGCCACTGTCCGATTGCAGCGCGTTGGCGAGTCCGTGCTTCGTCACCAGGAAATCGACGAAGAGGTCGACCCACTGACGGAGTGCCGCGAGGGGAGAGTCGGCGCCGGCCAGCAGGGACGGGCCGGCCTCGGCGCAGGACTCGACCTGGTGGCGGTAGACGGCCACGACGAGATCCGCCCGCGTCGGGAAGTGGCGGTAGATCGTGCCCAGCCCGACACCGGCCTTGGCCGCGATCTGCCGGATCGGCGCGTCGACGCCGGAGGTGACGAACACCTCGGCGGCGGCGGCAAGCAGCGTCTGCTCGTTGCGCTGCGCGTCGGCCCGCTTGCTTCGGGCCGACACCCCCGCGGACTGGCCTGCTGAGGGCACCACACGCTCCTTCCGGACGACGATTGACTAAGCGGAACAGCGTTCCGTATTGTTCTTTCTGGAACAGCGTTCCGCTTCGAGTCTAGCCGCGGCGGCGCCGTCCCGTACCCCTCCCCTGCCGCCGGCCGCATGAGGCCGGCGGCAAAGCCGTGGAAAGGGAAAGGCACCTCATGACTTCCGCAGCCGACACCGTCGGCGCACCCACTCCCGTCCTCTCGCTCAGTCCGGTGGTGCTGCCGGTTCCCGGCCGCGCCGTGGACCTGCACCTACGCGTCTCCGCCCCCGTGACCGGGGATGACCTGCCGGTCGTCCTCCTGTCGCACGGCCACGGACCCTCGAACAACCTCTCCTCGCTCAACGGCTACGCCCCGCTCGCCGACTACTGGGCGGCGCACGGCTTCGTCGTCATCCAGCCCACCCATCTGAGCTCGCGGACGCTGAGCCTGGACCCCTCCACCCCCGGGGCGCCGCTGTACTGGCGATCACGGGCCGAGGACATGCAGCGCATCCTCGGCCGGCTCGACGTGATCGAGGCCGCCACCCCGCAGCTCCGCGGACGCCTGGCCCACGACAAGATCGCCGTAGCCGGGCACTCGATGGGCGGGCACACCGCGAGCCTGCTGCTCGGCGCCCGGCTCACCGATCCCCAGGACGGAACGGAAGTGAACCTGGCCGAGCCGCGGATCACGGCGGGCGTACTGCTTGCCGCGCCCGGCAGAGGGGGCGACGCCCTCACCAAGTCCACGGCCGAGCACTATCCCTTCTTTCTGACCACGGACTTCTCCGCGATGACCACGCCCGCCCTCGTGGTCGCAGGCGACAAGGACACCTCACCCCACCTGACGGTCCGGGGCGCGGACTGGCACACCGACCCGTACCACCTCTCCCCCGGCCCCAAGTCCCTGCTCACCCTCTTCGGTGCAGAACACGGGCTCGGCGGCGTCTCGGGATACGACGTCGCCGAGACCACGGACGAGAACCCCGAGCGAGTCGCCGCGGTCCAGCGGCTCTCGTGGGCGTACCTCCGCACCGAGTTCCATCCCTCGGATCCCGCCTGGCAGACAGCGCAGGACGCGCTGACGGCCGCACCCGACCCGCTCGGACGGGTGGAATCCAAGTAGGCCCACCCGATGGGTGAGCACGCGCGCCATAGACGCGCCACAGAAGCGCCCGAAACCCAACCCACGCGTTGCCGTCACGCTTCACAGAGATTGAGGAACACAGTCATGCAGTACCGCACCTTGGGCCGCACCGGTGTGCAGGTCAGTGCACTCGCGCTCGGCGCGATGAACTTCGGCAAGATCGGACGCACCACCCAGGACGAGGCCACGGCTGTCGTCGACGCCGCTCTCGAGGCCGGCATCAACGTCATCGACACCGCCGACATGTACAGCGGCGGCGAGTCCGAAGAGATGGTCGGCAAAGCAATCGCCGGCCGCCGCGACGACATCGTGCTGGCCACGAAGGCGGGCCTGCCCATGAGCGACGAGCCCAACCATCAGGGCAGCTCCCGCCGCTGGCTGGTCACCGAGCTGGACAACAGTCTGCGCCGCCTCGGCGTCGACCACGTCGATCTCTACCAGATCCACCGGTGGGACCCGCGAACCAGCGACGAGGAGACGCTGTCGGCCCTGACCGACCTGCAACGGGCGGGCAAGATCCGCTACTTCGGCTCCTCCACCTTCCCCGCGTACCGCATCGTGCAGGCCCAGTGGGCGGCCCGCGAGCATCACCTGAGCCGTTACGCCACCGAGCAGCCCAGCTACTCGATCCTGCAGCGCGGGATCGAGACCCACGTCCTGCCCGTGACCGAGCAGTACGGGCTCGGTGTGCTGGCATGGAGTCCCCTGGCCTCGGGCTGGCTGTCCGGCGCGATCCGCGAAGGCCGGGACATCACCACCAACCGCTCCACGTTCATGCCGCAGCGCTTCGACACCGCCGTCCCCGCCAACCGGGCAAGGCTCGACGCCGTCGAAAGGCTGGCCGCAGTCGCCGACGAGGCCGGTCTGACCATGATCCAGCTCGCGCTTGGATTCGTGACCGCGCACCCGGCAGTGACCTCTGCCCTCATCGGCCCCCGCACACTGGACCACCTGAACGCCCAACTCGCCGCCGCCGACACCGTGCTCTCCGCCGACGTGCTCGACGCGATCGACGCGATCGTCGCACCGGGTGTCGACCTCGCCGCACACGAGAAGAACGACACTCCTCCCGCCCTGCTCGACCCCACCTTGCGGCGCCGCTGATCGCCCGGGCAGCGGGCCTTCAGCCGTCCGTCCGGCGGGAATTCGTGTGTGACGTGGGCCACCCGTGACCCTTGACACGGGTGGCGCGCCGCTGCATTGTTCCACCATTCGGTTGGTGTCTACCGAGTAGTGGAATTGACCTCGTCGCCAACACCGCGGAGTACCCGCATGAGACACCGCATCACGTCCTGCGTCGCCATGGGAGCCGGCGCCGGAACGTACAACCTGCTGCACCCTGAGCCCGCCCGCGAACTCGACGAGCGCAGGGCGATTACCGGGCCGGCCACCGGCGCCGAGCTCATGATGGCCGCTGACCGCCGGCGGCCCCGGGTGCTGGATGCAGGTCGCGACCATCCTCGCCCGCGTGAGCGAAGGGGTGCCCTCGCCCGCACCGTGCAGGCGCGCGACACCGCCCTCCGCGGTGTCCCCTTACGGCAGTTACTCGAGCGAGCCCTCGACGACCGTGGCTCCGTCGTCCCGCACGCCATCCCACAGACCACCACGGTGCCGATCCGTGGCGCGGCCCCCTCCTCTCCGGTGTCGTAGAAAAGGGTGCTACATGATCCTCGCCAACTATCAGCAGGACTACAGTCCAGTGGGTCATTCGCTCGGGCTGTCGTCCATCATCGCGATCCTTCCGTTGCTCGTCCTGTTCGTGCTGCTCGGCGTGGTGCGTATGAAGGCGTGGCTCGCCTCGCTGATCTCCCTGATCGTTGCCCTGGTGGTCGCGGTCGCCGTGTACTCGATGCCGTTCGCCGACGCGCTCAACAGCGGGCTGCTGGGCGCCGCGTTCGGCTTCTTCCCGATCATGTGGATCGTCATCAACGCGATCTGGGTCTACAACCTCACCGTCGAGACAGGGCACTTCGACGTGCTCCGCAGGTCGTTCGCGTCCATCAGCGACGACCAGCGGGTGCAAGCGATCATCATCGCCTTCTCCTTCGGCGCCCTCATGGAGGCGCTGGCCGGTTTCGGCACGCCCGTCGCGATCAGTGCGGTCATGCTGATCGCCCTCGGCTTCAAGCCGCTCAAGGCGGCCACCGTCGCCCTGGTCGCCAACACCGCACCCGTGGCGTTCGGCGCGATAGCCGTGCCGATCACCACACTGGCGGGTGTCACCAGCCTGCCCGTGGACGACCTCGGCGCGATGGTCGGCCGGCAGACGCCGATCCTGGCGCTGTTCGTGCCGCTGGCCCTGGTGTTCATCGTGGACGGCCGAAGGGGGCTGCGGCAGACCTGGCCGCCGGCGGTGGTGTGCGGTGTGTCCTTCGCCGTCTTCCAGTACCTGTCCTCGAACTTCTGGTCCGTGCCGCTCGCCGACATCGTCGCCGCGCTCGCCTCCGCGCTGGCGGTCCTGGCGTTCACCCGGGTGTGGCACGCCGAGGAGACGTACCACGAGAGCGACGAGGACCATGGCGTCGACGGCGACCTCGGTGGTGCCGACGGCGGCTCCCGCCGGCCCCAGACCCCCGGCGGGGAACCGGCCCCCGGCAGCGGCGAGTCCGCGGACAGCCAGGTGCTGACCCGGGCCCGCGCGGACGCCGACCGCGACACGCACGACTCGCCGTTGGACGTCTTCAAGGCGTACGCGCCCTACCTGGCCATCATCGTGGTGTTCGTGCTGGCCACCCGAGTACCGGCGATCACCGGAAAGCCGCCGGCCGGGGTCGGGGCGACCGGCTCCGGCCTGGAGTCCGTGACGCACATCGTCAACTGGCCGGGGCTGCACATCGTCAAGGCGAGCGGCGACCCGGTCGCCACCACCTTCAAACTCAACTACCTGTCGGCGGCCGGGACTCTGCTGCTCATAGCCGGACTGATCAGCATGGTGTTGATCCAGGTCGGCCCCCGGCGCGCCCTGCGCGCCTACGGACGCACCCTGGACCAACTGAAGTTCGCGGTACTCACCGTCATGCTGGTGCTGGGACTCGGCTACATCATGAACGAGTCAGGTCAGACCACCACCCTGGGTCTGTGGGTGGCCGGGGCCGGCGGGGCCTTCGCCTTCCTCTCACCGATCCTCGGCTGGCTGGGCGTTGCCGTCACCGGATCCGACACCTCCTCCAACTCCCTGTTCGGCGCCCTCCAGATCACCGCCGCCCACCAGGCCGGCCTGTCGCCCACCCTCATGGCCGCGGCCAACTCCTCCGGTGGCGTGCTCGGCAAGATGATCTCCCCGCAGAACCTCGCCATCGCCGCGGCCGCGGTCGGTTTCGAGGGCCGCGAGGGGATCCTCTTCCGCCGCGTCATCGTGTGGAGCGTGGTCTTCATGCTCTTCATGTGCGTGCTGGTCTACCTGCAGAGCACCTCAGCGCTCGGCTGGATGGTCGTGGACACGCCGGCAACCCCCTGACAGGGACGTGTGCCACGGCCCAGTACGTCGAAATATTGCATCCCTGCAGGTCACGGGGCTGAAGTGGGGTCATGGTCATGATGTACGGCTGACCGGTCGTCCCCTCGCGTAAAGGAAGGGACGCCTGGACAGTGCGGACCTCGAAATCCCGATCCATGGCCTGTGACCTGCAGGTTCTCAACCGTCGAGGACAGCGGCACCCTGGAAGGAGAGATGGTGTGAAGACGGGAGAGGAGGCGCGATGCGGACCAGTGACGAGATCTATCACCGCATCCGCTGGGACCCGCGGTTCGACCCGGCCCGCTTCGTGCTGGGTATCAGCCGGCGCGGGGATGGCCTCGAACGTATCCCGCTGACTTCCTTCGTCCCCGGGGGCGACATCCCGTGGCACCGAGTGGTCTTCATCGAGGCGGACGGCGAGGTGGCCTGGGACCGGACCACGGGGGTGGACCGCTTCGACGCCTCGGGCGCCGGCCGGGTGCGGGAGCCGCAAGCTGACCTGAACTTCGGCACGAGCTCCGGCAGAAGCGAGCCCGCCGGCATCCTCGACGTGTCCCCGACCGTCCGCACGGCGCTGGCCTGGATCCCGCCCGCGGAGCTGTGGCTCCCGATCCAGGACATCCGCCGGGATCACGATCCGCAGATCCACCGCTGGCCGCCGCACGTCAATGTGCTCTTCGGCTTCGTGCCGGAGTCCGACTTCGAGCGTGCGGCCCCGCTGCTCGCCGCGGCGGCGGCCGAGGCGCCGGTCTTCACCGCCCGGCTGGACGGGGTGCGCACCTTCCGACACAAGGCGTACTTCACCGTGTGGCTCGACCCGACGGCGGCCGGCGAGGCGCCGTGGGCGGACCTGTACCGCGTACTGCGGCAACGGTTCCCGCACTGTCGTGGGCCGGCCAAGAACTTCACCCCCCACCTGTCCCTGGGCCGGACCCGGGATCCGCGGCAAGTCACCGCCGACTGCGCCACCCGGCTCGACGCGATGACGGCGACAGTCTGGGAACTCGTCCTGCTCGCACGCAGGGGCGAAGGGCCGATGCGGCCACGGGCCACGGTCGCCCTGCGCACGGGCGAGGTCCGCCGGCTGCCCCCGCCCGGCCTCGAAGCGCCGGGCCCGGAGGACACCGACTGGCTCTCCAGGATCACCGACAGGTGACGTACTCAGCCAGGTGAGGCAGAGCGCCGCCCAGGCCCTCCCGGCACAGCCGGCCTCTGCGTCAGAAGTTGAACTGGTCGATGTTCTTGCTGTCGAACACGGTGGGCTTGCCGAGGGTGATGACGGAGTCCTTGCCGATGGTGAAGGTGCCCATGTCGCCGGCTTTGAAGGTTTCGCCTTGGGTGCCGGTGATCTGGCGGAGGCGAGGGCGATGGTGGTGCGGGCGGCGAGTTCGCCGAGCTTGGCCGGGTCCCACAGTTCGAAGGCGTCGACGGTGCCGTTCTTGACGTACGGGCGCATGTCGTTGGGGGTGCCCAGGCCGGTGAGCTTGACCTGGCCCTTGTACTTGGAGCCGGCCAGGTACTGGGCGGCGGCCTTGATGCCGACGGTGGTGGGGGAGATGATCCCCTTGAGGTTGGGGTACTGCTGGAGCAGGCCCTGGGTCTGCTGGAAGGACTGCTGGACGTCGTCGTTGCCGTAGGCGATCTTGACGAGTTGGACGTTCTTGTACTTGGGGTTGGGAACTGTTCGTTTTCAGGTGTGCATGAGCGTGTGTGAGTGTGCACGAGCGTGTACTGGTTCGTGGTGTTGCAGCGCGCACACGTCGCGTGGCGGGCACTGATGTCAGTGTCGGCCGGTACCGTTCTTCCTGTTGCTGATCAAGCGTTGGGGAGCGGGGTACGTCGATGCGTGATGAGTCGTCGCTGCGCACGATCGCTGCCCCTTTCGTGGCCGTCGGCCCGTCCGGCGTGGCGATCCGCACCCGCCTAAAACACCTGGGGGCCGACGACGAGCAGGTGTTGCGCCTGGTGGGCGCGCATCTGGGCTCGCTGGCCTCGAAGGACCTCAAACGCCGGTGCGCCGACGGTCTGGAGCACTCCACGCATACGTGGGCGGAGCGAAAGCGAGCCCTCACGGAGGAGTCTTCGTCGCGCTGGGCCGGGAGCATCACCAAGGCCACCCACGATCAGTGGGCGCTGGCAAGGCGTGCCCAAAGCGCGCATATCCAAAGCCTTCAGGCGGGCGTGCGGACGATCGCGCACCGCCTGTCCCTGCCGGTCGGGGAGAAGGGAAACAGGCGGGCGCCGGGCGGCTACCGCAGCGCACAGGAGTGGTTCGCCAAGACCCGGCGCCTGCAGGTCCTTCGAGACCGGCTGAGTGCCGAGCAGGCCGACCGCGCTGTGGGCCGCGTCCGCATCGTGCGCGGTGGGAAGCGGCTCGCGCGCAACCGGCACCACCTGCACGCCGCCCAGCTCACGCAGGCCCAGTGGCGGCAACGCTGGGAAGCATCGCGCTGGTTCCTGCAGGCGGACGGGGAATCGGGCAAGCGGTTCGGTAATGAGACCATCCGCGTCACCCCGGACGGCGAGATCTCCCTCAAGCTGCCTGCTCCGCTCGCCCACCTGGCCAACGCCCCGCATGGCCGGTATACGCTCACCGGCGCTGCCCTCTTCCACCACCGCAACGACGAGTGGGCCGACCGCATCACCACGAACCGGGCCGTGGCCTACCGCATCCACTACGACGTGCAGCGCGGGCGCTGGTACCTGACCGCCTCCTGGACCATCCCGCCGGTCAAAACCGTTCCCCTGTCCCACGCCCGCAAGGGCGGTCTGATCGGTGTCGATACGAACGCCGACCACCTCGCCGCCTGGCGGCTGGACGAGCACGGCAACCCCTGCGGCCGGCCGCGCCGGTTCGTCTACGACCTGTCCGGCACCGCGATGCATCGTGACGCCCAGGTACGGCATGCACTGATCCGGCTCCTGCACTGGGCCCAACGCCACGGCCTGTCGATCGCGATCGAAGACCTCGACTTCACCGCGGACAAGACCCGGGAGAAACACGGCCGCCAGAAGCGGTTCAGGCAGGTGATCTCCGGCATGCCCGTATCCAAGCTGCGGGCCCGGCTCGTCAGCATGGCGGCCGAACTCGGCATCCCCATCATCGCCGTCGACCCGGCCTACACCAGCAGGTGGGGCGCCCAGCACTGGCAGAAACCCCTCACCCACAAGAACCGCAAGACCACCCGTCACGATGCTGCGAGCATCGCGATCGGCAGGCGCGCCCTCGGGCATCGCATCCGGCGACGGACGGCACCGCCCCCACACGACCAGAGCGATCGTGTGGGGTATCGGACCGCCCAGGCCGGACACGGCACCCGCGGGCGTGAGGAAACCCGCCCCCGCATCCTTGGACCACGGACACGATCCGCTGGGACCAGACGCGGCGCGAACGCGGGAGACCAGGACGCCCAACACCGTTCGGAGCGTCCGACTGAGCCCGTGCAACTCATGCTCAGTCCTCAGGAACGGTCCTTCAGTTCGTCCTTCATGTAGCCGATCCAGGTGTTCTGGTTCGTGGCGATCTGTGCGGCGGACAGGATCGCGATCTGCCCCTTGTAGCCGATCTGCTGGGCGAGCAGTTGTACTTCGGTGCGGCCGAGGTCTTCGGCGCTGGCCTGTGAGACAAAGGCCTTGCGGCAGCCGGTGTTGGTGTCGGAGTCGTACATCCATGAGCACCGGCGGGTCGTGCTCCAGCCGGAACTGGTGGTCCGCCGATCCAGCCTCGGCGTGCACTGATCACTCTCACCCCGCCGGATCACGGGTCCCCCTTCGCAGAGGAAGGCGCATCCAAGCGTTCCAAAGTGGTGGTCAGCAGGCGACGTTGCAGGGGAGGATGGCCGTCATGACGGCTGAAGGCTCCTCCATCGACTCCACCAAGCCCAGTATCGCCCGCGTCTACGACTACCTGCTCGGCGGCAAGGACAACTACGCCGTGGACCGGGAGATTGGCGACGTGTTCAAACGTGACCTTCCTGGTTCGGTGGCCATCGCCTTCGCCAACCGCGCGGCCCTGACCCGGGCGGTCGGGGAGATCGCGACGACCACCGGCGTACGGCAGTTCATCGACCTGGGCAGCGGTCTTCCGACCGCCGACAACGTCCACCAGGTCGCGCAACGGCACGCTCCGGAGTCCCGGGTCGTGTACGTCGACATCGACCCCCAAGTGCTGGTCCACGGCCGTGCGCTGTTGGAGGAGAACGACCGGACCCGGGTCGTCGCGGCTGATGTACGCAACCCCGAAGACGTCCGTACCCACCCGGACACCGTGGAACTGATCGACTTCGATCAGCCCGTCGCCGTCATGTTCAGCGCCATTCTTCACCACGTCAACGACGAGGAGGACCCGGCTGGAATCGTCCGCTACTGGCGCGACCGGGTGCCCTCCGGGAGCTACTTCTTCGTTAGCCACTTCCGTTCCGGCAACAACCCGGAGACGGCGGAGGCCGAGGGAGTCCTCCAGCAGACGTTCGGCCGCGGTCGGTGGCGCACCGACGAGGAGATCGCATCCCTGCTGGATGGCCTGGAGATCCTCGACCCCGGGATCGTCCCCGCGTCACTGTGGCGTCCTGAGGTGGTCGACAGCCCGTTGAACAGCGGCGGCGAACGGGAACTCACCGTCTGGGAGCGTCTCATCGCCGCTGGACTGGCCCGGAAGGCATAGGACTTGAGGGCGTCCGACGGTTCTGGACCACCCAGGGGCAGCGAAGGCACGTGTCGATGTGCGGCTCCGCCGAAGGCGACCGTCCCCGCTTCCGCCCGCGTCCCGGAATGGCCTCGGGCCCGTCCCGCGTTGCCACGAGCATGACGACGAATCCCCCGCGGCCCGAGGTGCTGCGCTACACCGCCTTCTCCAGCTCCCCCGACGGCGGAAACCCCGCCGGGGTCGTGCTGGACGCCACCGGCCTGGACGACAGCGACATGCTGGCCATCGCCGCCGACCTCGGATACTCGGAGTCCGCGTTCCTGACCGCGCCCCCGGAGGGCCTCGACGGCCCGGAGGGACGGGCGTACACCATCCGTTACTTCAGTCCCAAGGCCGAGGTGCCGTTCTGTGGGCACGCAACCGTCGCGACCGCCGTCGCGCTCGCCGAGCGGACTGGCCCCGGGGAGCTGACGTTCTCGACGCGTGCCGGCATCGTTCCGGTGGAGGTGGCCGAGGAGGGCGGGACGGTCAGGGCCACACTCACCAGTGTCGAGCCGCACATCGAGGAGGTCGCCGACGCCGACCTCGCGGAGGCCCTCGCCGCGCTCGGCTGGCCGGCCGCCGATCTCGACCCGGCCTTCCCGCCCCGTACAGCGTTCGCCGGCGCCCGCCATCTCGTTCTCGCGGCGGCGACGCGAGCCCGCCTGGCCGATCTCGCGTACGACTTCGCGCGCCTCGAAGCCCTGATGCACCGCCTGGACCTGACCACGGTCCAGTTGGTGTGGCAGGAGTCGGCCACCGTCTTCCATGTCCGTGACCCGTTCCCCGTCGGCGGCGTCGTCGAGGACCCGGCAACGGGAGCCGCGGCGGCCGCGTTCGGTGCGTACGTCCGTGAGCTCGGCCTGGTCCCCGAGGACGCCGTTCTGACCTTGCATCAGGGCGAGGACCTCGGTCGCCCGGGCGAGCTCACGGTGACGCTGCGCGCAGGTGACCCGCGGGTCCGCGTCAGCGGCACGGGAGTTCGCATCAGCTGAGGCGCGGTCAGGACGGCGGAGCACCTGTCGGTCGGGGGCCCGCCTCCTGGCTGGCCGCGCCGGCTGCGCCTGCGGAAGGACTCGGCACAGGCGTGGGCACGGAAGGCGAGCTCGGGATCGTCGGAGAGCTCTATCCCGGTGGTGACTCTCCGAAGAAGGGCGGGCCAGTCCTCCGATCGCGGTGACGGCCGTGGCGGTCCGTCAGGCGCGGCTCGGTGTCGGCTCGGGCTCCGGATCGGAGAGGTGCGCTGCGGCGCGGCGGGGAAGCAACAGCGGGGTTGCCAGCAGGAGTACGCCGGCCAGGCCGATGGCCGTACGCGGGCCGAGCAGACTGCCCAGCACGCCCCAGAGGGCCGTCAGGAGCGCGGTCGAGGCCTTGGTCGTCACCGTCCACGCGGACAGCGTGCGGGTGACCCGGTCGGTCGCGGTGCGCTCGAGGCGGTAGGTGGCGTAGACGGGGTTGAAGACGCCGCAGCAGAAGATGAGCCCGAGCTCGACGCCCATCACCAGCAGCAGCCCGCCGGTCCCCGGCCGCAGGAAGGCCAGGCCGACGGGCCAGATCGCGCGTAGTGCCCCGAACACGACCAGGACCCGGTGCTGCCCGAACCGGGTGACGAGCGGTCGGGCCAGCCGCGAACCGAGCAGCCCGCCGATCGAGGGCGCGGCGAAGGCGAGGCCGTACTGCCACGGCGCGAACCCGAATCGGTCGAGCATCAGCACGGCCAGCAGCGGCTCGGCCGCCATCACCAGACCGTTGAACAAAGCGGTGTTGAAGAACAGCGGACGCAGCGTCGCGTCGGCGAGGGTGTACCGCCAACCGTCGAGCAGGTCCCCGGCCCGCATGCGCGGGGCCTCCCGGCGCTCGGGCCGTGGCTCGTGCCCGCCCGTCGCGCGGATGCCCAGGGCTGAGAGCAGGTAGCTGACCGCGTCGGCCACCACCGTCGCCACCGGACCGAGGAGCCCGATCGCTGCGCCGCCCAGCGGCGGTCCGATGATCGTGGTCGTCCAGGCCGTGGACTCGAATCGGGCGTTGGCGACGAGCAGGTCCTCGGCCGGCAGCAGCGTCTTCAGGTACGCGCCCGAGGCGGCGCGGAAGGTGATGTCGGCCGCCGCGACGACGACCGAGACCAGCAGAAGCTGAAGGAAGGTGAGCGCACGGAGCGCGAACGCGGTGGGGATCGTCAGCAACGCCGCGAACCGCACCAGGTCCATCGCGATCAGCACCGGTTGCTTGCGGCGGAACTCCACCCATGGGCCGAGCGGCACCGCTACGGCCGCACCCACCGCGACCCCCACGGAGGAGAGCGCGGCGACCTCGGCCGGTCCGGCGTGCAGCACCCGGATGGCGATCAGCGGGAACGCGCCGAAGGCGAGCCATGTGCCGAGCGCGCTGGTCCCGTACGCTCCCCAGAGCCACCCGAACCGCCGCCCCAGCCGATGTCCGAGCAGTTGTCCCAGCCGGTGCCCGCTCCTCATGCCCGATGCCCCTCGCCACTCACCCGCACAACCGATCCGCGATCGGAAGCATCAAAGCGAGCACCATAGCCGGGGATCAAACAACCGCAGGGCCGCCCAGCCACAACCAACGGTTGTACCTCTAGGGTATCGGGCATGGACCTCGACACCGTGCGGACCTTCGTCGCCGCCGCCGACGCGGGGCGGTTCCAGGACGCCGCCGCCGAGCTGGCGGTCACCCAGCAGGCGGTCTCCAAGCGCATCGCCGCGCTGGAGCGCACTCTCGGCGTACGGCTGTTCACCCGCACCGCGCGCGGTGCCGAGCTCACCATCGACGGGCAGGCCTTCCTGCCCCATGCGCGCGAGCTGCTGCGCGCCGCCGAGCGCGCGATCGCGTCCGTGCACACCTGCCGACGTCCGCTGCGCGTCGATGTGATCGCCTCGCGCGGCGCGGCGTCGGGCCTGATGCGCGGATTCCACCGCGCGCACCCCGATATCGAGCTCGACGTGGTCATGCTGTTCGACATCGAGACGGCCGTCGCCGCCATCCGGTCCGGTGCGATAGACGCGTCCTTCCGCGCCGTGGCCGTGCCCGGCCGGCCCCTTCCCGAGGACATCGAGTCCGTCCGGGTGCTCGACGAGCCGCTCCAGCTCCTCACCGGTCCCGCGCACGCGCTGGCCGGCGCCCGGTCGGTGACCGTCGCTCAGCTCACCGGGCACCGGATCTGGATGCCCGGCATCGTCCCCGGTACCGAGTGGGCCGCCTACTACGACGACCTCGTCGCAAAGTTCGGCCTCACCATCGAGGCGACCGGCCCCAACTTCGGCTCCGACGCGCTCCTCGACACCATCGCCGACACCCCGGCCCTGGCCACCTTCATGGGCGAGCACACCCGCCTGGTCTGGCCCGCCGGCCACGGCCTGCGGCGCATCCCGGTGACCGACCCGACGCCCGTCTACCCGCACTCGCTCCTCTGGCACCGCGACAACCCCCACCCAGCGCTGCCCACTCTCCGCGCCCACCTCGCCACCACGGCAGCCGGCCACGGCGCCGCCGGGACCTGGGCGCCGGACTGGGTGCTTCCGAGCTGAACGCCGCCGCATCCTCGATCAACGCAGCCGGCCACGACGAGGCGCTGAAACCGCGGCTGAGGACCGCACTTCGCAGCCACCGGAGGACTCACCAAAGGTCTGCCCGCGCTCCGCGGACATCGGTCGGTCCCGGTCGTGAATGCCCCAAGGCCCAGCCCGTCAGTCTGCGTAGGCTTCGGATACCTTGAGGGTGTCCTCGTAGAGGTACATCTTGACGATCTTGTCGTCTGCCACCTGGAGATGCATGGCAATGGGCATCTCGTAGGTTCGCCCCGTGCTCTTCGCGACGCGCGTGAACCGGCCCAGCATCACCGTGTGGTCGCCGTCGACCAGCAGGGCCTCTACTTCGTCGACGTTCTTGTCCGGAACGATGTTGTCCACGAGGGTCCGGAGGTAGTCGGCCACGTCGCTGCCTTTGGAGCGCCTTCCCGTCCAGGGCAGCGACGGCGAGCCGGGAACGTACCAGTCAATGTCATCCGCGAACACCTCGGCGACTGCATCCGGGTCTCCGGCAGCCAGCAGACGGAAGAACCTCTCTACAACCTCACGCGTTTCCATGATCTGGACCTTTCAGAACGGGGCCTGGAGCGTCACTCCAGGGCGATGGGGCAGTACGCGAGTGGCCGGATTCGTACTGCCCGTTGTGGCACGCAGGAGGCCGGGGCCCCCAACGGGGAATCCGGACAGACAACTCATGACATGGTGAGTGCCTCGAAGGACTGCCGACGAGAGCCACCCAGGACCGGGATCACTCCACCGGGCCGCGGTCTGCCAGGCCCACCGGCGAGCCGCTGGTCACCACGGCGCCGCCGGCCGGGGTGACATAGGCGACCGCAACGGTGCGGTCGCCTCTGATCACGGCGTCCGCTCCCGTCCGGCCACCCGACGGGAGCGGACGTCACGACCCGGTCCCGCGGAGGATCCGGAGGTCGTCCACCGCCTGGCGGCGCATGGCGGGGAGGAGTGGGCGTATCGGCTCCGGCAGGCCGGCGAGCACGAACTCGACCTCGGCGGGCGTACCGACCTCGTCGAGGAATCCGACCATCAGATGTCCGGCCACGGGCGGCGTGGTCGCGATCACTCGCTGCGAGAAGTCCGTCCATTCCGCGGGGGTGACATGGTCGCGGAGCGCGGGGAAAAGAATCGGCTCTTCATGGGCCAGGTGGGCGTGCACCGTGTCGCGTACCGCGACAGCCGCGTCGTGCAGCGCGGCCCGGACTTCGCCGCCCGCATCGCCTTCACCCTCGTCGGCGCCGGTTCGGCCTGCGGCAACGTCCTCACCGGCTCCGTTGTCGGGTCGGCTGTCGCTCACGGCCACGGCAGCCAGCCGATCGAGCGCCGCGTCCAGTCGCTCGTGCTCCTCGCTCAGCGCACCGAGCGCGTCCGCCGTGGCCGGCGCGGCCGCGACGATCCGCGGCCACAAGTCTTCGTCCTCGGTCTCGTGGTGGTGGCGCAGGTTCACGACGAGGAAGTTGCGCAGCTGCGCCAGTGCGCCGAGCGGTACTGCGGGGTGAACGGCTGCCTCGGCCAGCAGGGCGGTGGCCACACGGTGCACCTCATGGGCGAGCCGGGTCTCAGTGACCGCCACGGTGGAGTCCTTGGGGGGATCTGTAAGCATGAAGTGCAACGTATTCATTAGAGACGTCTATAGTCAATAATGTCACGTACAGCGATGGCGATAGACTGCGACGGTGACGACCCGGAAGTACATCTCGCCCCGCCGCGCGGACTCGGCCGCAGCGACACGTGAGGCCATCCTGAGCAGCGCGCACGCGCTCTTCCTGGCCCGCGGGTATGCCGGGGTGACCATCGGGGAGATCGCCGAGGCGGCGAAGGTCGCCGTGCCGACCGTGTACAGCAGCGCCGGGAACAAACCGAGCATCTTGACGGCCCTGCTGGAGCCGGCCCTCACGGACCCGGCCGTCGCCGGCACCCTCGCCGCGGTCGAGGCCAGCGACGACCCACGCGCCGTGATCAAGCTGACTGCCGAGGGGACCCGCCTCACACACGAACGCCACTGGGAGCTCGTGTACGGACTCTTCTACCGGAATCCGCCGGGGGAACCCGCCGTCAAGGCGGTACTGGACAGGGGGGCGGACGACTACGTCCAGGCCTTGACCCGCGTGGCCGATCGCCTCGCGGCACTCGACGGCCTCCGCGCCGAGGTCAGCCAGGCGGAGGCCGTCGACCTGCTCTTGTTCTACCTCGGCCCGCACGCCTGGATGACGCTCGTCGGCGAACGTGCTTGGTCCTTCGACCGGGCCCAGGCCTGGATCGCCCGTTCCGCCTGCCAGGCACTCCTCAAGGACTCCTGAGCGAAGTCCGTCGGAGATGCGCGTGAAGACGGATGTGCGTACTCACGGCTTCCTCGGCGACGGGGCCCGGCTGGGGCACGGGCGAACTGAGTCAGTCGGCCGCTTCGACGTACGACGCCAGGTTGGCCAGCGAGGAGGCGATCCCGGCCTCGTGGACCGCCTGGTCGATGCCAGGTGGCACGTCCGTGGCGGTGACGGTCACCTCGGTCCCCTCACTGGAAGCAGTCAGGTGCCAGGTCATCGTCATGGTGCCCGCGTACGAGGGGTCGTCGGCCTCGAACACCGCCCGCTGCACCACGCGTTCAGGTGGCACCAGGTCGGCGAACTCGACGTCCACGACATCCGTCGCATCCGACGTCTTGCCGGGGCTGTCGGTGGGGTCGAGGTAGGTGAGGACCATGCGGAATCCGCCGCCGGGCCGAGGGTCCCACTGCTCGACCCGCCCGCGCATACCGTCCGGCGGCAGCCAGACCTCGAGGGACTCCCGGTCGAGGAGGGCGCCGTAGACCGTCGCCGGTGGCGCCGCGATCACCCGGCTGGCATGGTCGGTCCTTCCCATGCCCCGATTCTACGACCGAGGTTCCCGCCAGGCCCATCCTCATCGACCAACCCGCCGAAAGAACCGGCCTCGAACCAGCACACGACCGACGAGTCGCATGACGCGGCGATCCAAGGGACCTGACGGGTACTCAGGCCGAGTCCTGTGTGGTGCCGGCTCGTCGAGCCGGTCCCCTGACGGCACGTACCACGCACCACGACTGAAGACCGCCGCCGCACACTGGGCCGAAGTCCGGCGAACGCGTTCGTCACGGTCAGACAAGCCGGTCAGCGGACCCAGCCCTCGCGGTACGCCGTCCAGTCCGTCTCCGTCGCGGCGAAGTCCACGTACAGGGCGACGCCGAATCGGGTGCGGTCCGCGTCCGTGCGGGAGAGGCCGAGGCGGACGCCGCGGACGGCGGCGGTGACCGTTTCGGCGGACGCGTGATGGCCGATGTCGTCCTCGTGGTAGAAGGGCAGGCCGATCAGCAGGTCCGTCGAGGGCGGGGTGACTTCGAGGGCCAGGGAGGTCTGTTGGGCGACGTAGCCTCCGTACAGGCTCTCCAGCGGCAGCGCCGTGTCGTACGACATCACAGCGATCTGGTCGACCCGGCGCGCGACTTGGCCGAAGTACTCCTGCGACCACCACTTGGGGTGTCCGGCCAGGCCGCCCGCCACGGAGTGGAGTGCGGGGAGGGGGTCGATCTGCGGGGCGGACACCGAGAGCGGGGCATGGTCGGCCAGGGTGACGCGGTGCAGAGCGTCGAGGAGGGTCAGGTAGTTGCGGTCGCCGGAGTGCAGGGGCTCCAGGTCGAAGTGGGCGCCGTCGAAGCCGGCCGCCAGGACCTGACGGGCGGAACGCACCACAGCGGCCCGCGTCGCCGACCGCTCCAGTCGCAGGCCGACCGGTCCCTCACTCGCGAGCTTGTCGCCGAGCCAGGCCTGGACGCGTACGCCGGGTAGCTCGCGGTGTACGGCCTTGATCAGCCACGGGGCGTTCTGGTAGGCCGACTCGGGGAGCGTGCCGTCGTGTTCCAGCGGGCCGGCATGCACGTACAGGTCGCGGATTCCGGTGTCGCGCAGGCGTCGCGCGAGCGCATCGAGGTCCGTGTTGCTCTTGCGTCCGTCGACCCAGGCGTGGCCGAGCCAGAGGGCGTCCCGATTCCGGGTGTACGTCCCCGGCGCGGGGTCGCCCGCGTAGTTCAGCCGGAGGGCGACTGCGGCGGAAAGGGTGCACAGGAGGAGGGCGAGCAGCAGACCGAGGGCGATCCGCCGGGTCCAGCGAAGCCAGGCGCGACGGGGCGTACCGTTGCCGCGGAGCCGCCCGGCCGACCCGCGCCGGGGGCCGGCCTCAGCGCCGGACTCGTCCGTGAGTTCCTGACCCGTCCGTTCCGTGTCCATCCCCGTATCCCACTCACGCACTTGCGGACATCACCCTCGGGCTGTGACCGCAGGGGGCGGTCCGAGGTGGTCGAACAGGCGAGGAGTGCCTCTGGGTCGCGACGATAGCACGGTGATCAACTGTGGTGTCTCGACCGGCACTTCACAGTTCGCCGACTCTCACCGACACTGATCCCAGGACGGGGCTCCCGGTTTCCCGGGAGCCCCGTCAGGTCGTGCCGTTCGGTCAGCCGTCCGCGGTCAGTGTTTGCCGGTCACCTTCATCGTGGCGGCCAGCGCCGGGACGGCGTACGGCGAGTCGGTGCCGACGGTCAGCCCGCTCGTGTAGGTGCCGGCCTGGTCGACGTCGTCCGCGTTCAGGGTGACCCGTACCTTCACCACGGCACCCGGGGCCACGGTGACGGTGTGCGGCGCCGACAGCCAGGTGGCGGCGCCGGAGCTGCCGCAGTCGCCGTACCCCGGCAGCTGCTCCACGCCGGTGACCGGGCGGTTGCCGCCATCTGCACCGCCGACGACGTACAGTCCGCAGGCGCCGCTGCCGCGGTAGACCAGCGCGTTGGCCGCCGGCAGAGCCGACCAGGAGTTGGTGACCGGGTCGTACTCCTCGGCCTGGTTGGTCAGCTGTCCGCCGGTGACACCGCCGACCAGCTGCAGCCGCCCGCCGGAGGAGGCGGAGGCCATCGCCCAGTTCGGGTACGGCAGGTCGGCCCGCGCAGTCCACGCGCCGGTGACCGGGTCGAAGGCGTACGTCGCCGTCGTCTCCTGGCCGCTGACCGGGTCGGTTCCGCCCGCGCACACGACCTGGCCGTCGATGCCGGCGCAGGAGAACCACGAGTCGGTGATCGGGTAGTTCGCCACCTGGCTCCAGGCGTTCGCCCGGGGATCGTAGACGTAGGTCGCCTGCGAGACCGGGATGCAGTTGCCGCCGCAGCCGGCGACCACGTAGAGCCGGCCGCCGAGGACCGCCGTACCGCCGGCGACGACGCCCGCGGGGAGCGATGCCACCGTGGACCACAAGTCGTGCTTCGGGTCGTAGCGGTATGCCGCGGTTGAGACGTTGCGGTTGCTGTCCCAGCCGCCGACGACGTAGATCTCGCCGTCGACCGCCTCCACGCCGGGCTTCTCCAGCTTCTCCGGCATGTTCGCCAGCCGCTGCCAACCACCGGTGCCCGGGTCGTGGACGTAGGCCTTGAACAGCATGTTCGCCCCGTCGGTCCCGCCGAAGGCGTAGACCTTGCCGTCGAGCGTCACCGTGCCGCTGTCCATCACCGGCGTCGGCAGGGCGTCGGCGGTCGTCCACGCGGTGGCGCCACTCACGAGGGCCGCGTCGGTCGAGCCCGTCGGTGTGGCAGCCGCGTGCGCCTTACCGGCGAGCAGCGAGCCACGGGTGAAGTGGCCACCGACGTGCCGGACCGGTGCCCCGGTGCCGGGTTTACGCGCCTGCCCCGGGGTCGAGTCCGGGGTGTACGAGCCGTCCTGCGGGTTGAGGACGACGTGGACGGGTGCGGTACCAGCGTTGCGGAGCGTCACGGTCCGGGTCGTCGACCGGCCCAGCGGCTGGGTGACCCGCAGCGAGTCGCCGGAGACACTGATCCGGCCGGCGCCCAGGCGCCAGTCCTTCCGGGTGACCCGATCACGGGCGACGGAGACCTTCGCAGTCGAGCCCGTGTACGCGCCGTCGACGACCCCCAGCGTGGTCCGGCCGGAGCTGTCGGCGGCAGAAGCCGGAGCGAACAGTTCGTAGCGGCCGCCGGCCGTCGTGGCCGTCGGGATGCCCGCCACGCTGACGCCGGCTCCGGAGAGTGCCTTGCCGGTGTTGGCGTCGTCGACGGTACCGGCCACGAGCCCACCGGCGGTGGCATCGCAGGAGCGGTTGCCGATGAAGACGTTGTCGACCTTCCAGAACCACGAGTGGACCGCGTCGTACAGGAACCGGACCCGCACGTCGCTCTTTCCGGCGGCCTGCGGGATCGCGACGACCTCGGGGCCGTAGGAGATCGTGCGGGCCACGTGCCAGACCGAGGTCCAGGTCTGGCCACCGTCGACGCTGACCTCGACGTCGGCGTTGGAGTTGTAGCGGGGTGACATGAAGGAGTTGTCGAAGGAGACGATCGGCGTGGCATCGCCGCTCAGGTCGAGCACCGGCGAGACCAGGCTGGTCGTCTCTTCGGTGTTGATGCCGCCGTCGCGGGAGTCGACCTCGGCAAACTGGCCAGTGCCGCCGGTGTCGTTGCCGTAGTGACCCGGGTCGTCGAAGCGCCAGGTGATCCCGGAGCCGCTGTCGTCGGTGACCGTCCAGCCATGCTGCGGCGTGGCGCCGGCCCAGCCCTCGAAGTCGGTCGTGGTGCCGTTGTATCCGAAATGGTAGCCGAGCGTGGTGCAGGCGCTCGCGTCCACGGACAGCGACACGTCGTGGCGTACGTCGCCGGAGCCGACGGCGACCGTGTCGTCCGCCGTCTTGTAGCCCGGCAGGGTCGCCGAGACGTGCAGCTTGTACTTCCCGTCGTCCGGCAGCCGGACGGCGTACCGGCCGCTGACCGGGTCGGTGTCGACCGCGCCGCCGGGGTAGCCGTCGACGGTGAGCGTCGCGGCGACCGGCCAGCCGTGGCCCGAGGCGTCGGTGACAGTACCGGAGACGATGTGGGTGGGAAGGGCGCGCAGCGTGAACGACTTCTTCGCCGTGAGCCCCTCGGTCACCTTCAGCGTGGTGGCGGCCGTCGCGTAGCCGAACTGCGCGACGGTCAGGGTGTAGTCGCCCGGTGCGGGCGCGAGTGTGTAGCTGCCCGACGCACCGGTCGTGGCGGTGTAGCTGCGGCCGTCCGCGTCCGTGGCGGTGACCGAGGCGCCCGAGACGGGCCCGTTGGCCGTTCCCGAGCCGGTGCCGCGCACGGTACCCGTGACCAGACCGTGCGGGCCCTGCCGGAATGCGCCGACACCGACGGGCGAGCCGAGCCCGGTCGGGCCGTCCCAGCCCGTGCGGGCGTTGCAGAGCTGGTTGCCGCAGTAGCCGTCGGAGCCAGCCGTGACGTCGGTGAGGTCACCGGCCTTCGTGTCGGCGTACGGGTAGGTCACCGGGTAGGTGCCGGGCGTCGGGGCGCCCGCGAGCGCGTACATCGCGGCGACGAGCGGCGACGAGAGCGACGTGCCGCCGACCTGGAGCCAGCCGCCGACCGCGGGGCTCGAGTTGTAGATGCCGAGCCCGGTGGCCGGGTCGGCGTCCGCGGAGACGTCGGCGATGGCACGCTTGTCGCAGCCGGTGTCGATGCCCTGCTGGTACGCCGGCTTCGGCTCGACGCTGGAGCAGCCCGAGCCTCCCCTGTCCCAGGCCGCCTCGGTCCAGCCGCGGGCGGTGGTGCCGTCGCGGGTCAGCGTCGTCCCGCCGACGGCGACAACGTTCCCGTTCGACGCAGGCCAGTTGACGATGTTGCCGTAGTCGCCGCTGGATGCGGTGACCGCGATACCGGGGTGGTCGTAGTCGTGGTCGTACGCCGTCGCGAAGCTCCCCCCCTCGCCGGGGATGCCGTAGGAGTTGGAGATGGCCACGGGATGGTGGGCGGCGGCGGTGTTCTCGGCCTGGCCGAGGTCGTCGACGCCGGCGGAGTCGGCCTCGACGAGCAGGATGTGGCACTCCGGGCAGGCGGCGGAGACGGCGTCGAGGTCGAGCGCGGTCTCCATGGACCAGTCGGCGTCCTCGGGCGGGAGGTTGTGGCCGCCGTTCTGGTCGAGCTTGGTGAAGCAGCCGTTCGCCGTCATGCAGGCGGGAAGGCCGTAGGTGCTTCGGTAGACAGCGAGGTCGGCCTCGGCGTTCGCGTAGCCGCCGGCGTCGACGATGGCGACCGTCTCGCCCGAGCCGCCCGTGGGCAGGTCGTAGGCCGCCCTCACATCGTTCGGGGTGAGGGCGGTGGCGGGCGGGGTGGACGAGCCTGCGGCCAAGGCGCCGTGAGTGTTGGTCACGCCCATGAGGTCGCAGGTGGCGTAGGGCGCGTCACCCTTCTGCTCGGAGGCAGGTAGGGGGACGGCGCATCCGGCGGGCTTGTAGGTCGCTGTGCTCTGCGGGGTGCCGCTGGCCAGGGTGGGCGCCGCTTGCGCCGGGGCGACGGCCATCAGGCCGGACGCCACCGCGCAAGCGACCGCCATCCCAGCGGCCCATATGCGTATTGGTCTGTGCATCGCTCTTCTCGGGAGTGTGCGTCGGCCGGGCCGACTCAAGTGGGGTGCTGGTCAGACCGGCCGATACTCCACGCCCGGCTTCCGTCGGCCCTCACGCGGCCGGTCCGCGCTCGCCGCCGGGGCCGGATCGACGGTGGTGTCCTCACCGTCGTCGGAGGCCTCGTCGAAGTCCTCGGTGGACATCTCCAGGGATCCGTCGATGGGGCCGACCGCCGGCTCCTCGCCGGACCGTTCGGCGCCGTTGCCAGAGGTCATCTCGGCTGCTCCGTTCTGTCCCAGAGCCAGCAGTGAACGTCGCGCGGCGGGAAGGCGGCAATGCGCAGAACTACCCGGGAAACTCCCGTGGCGATGGGCGGCTACCCCGTCAATGTCGGTGGCTGCGGCGCACTCCCCGGCAGCGGTACGTCACCGGACTCCACCGCGACGACGGCGAGCGCGGTGCGCGAGGGCGCGCCCCGTTTACGCATCGCGGAGAGGACGTGCTTCTCGACGGTGCGGGGCGAGAGCCCGAGGACGCGGGCGATCTGTGCGCTGGTCCGGCCCTCCACGAGCAGGCGCACCACATCGAGTTCGCGCGGCGAGAGCCGGTCTCCGTAGCCGGGCCGGCCCACCCGCGCTCCGACCCTGACCCCCACGTCCGCGAGGCTGTGCCGCACCCGGTCCGCGTCCCCTGTCGCGCCGAGGCCGGTGAGGCCGTCGAAGACCTCGCGGAGCACATCGACGGCCCGGTCCCGCTCGCCGCCGGCGAGGCGACAGCCGGCCGCCGCCTCGCGGGCCAGCAGGGCGTCGTACGGCCTTGGCAGGGCGGCCCAGGCGGCGCCCGCCTCCTCGAAGTGCCCGGCGGCGCCCGCGAGGTCACCGCCGGCGCGCGCGAGCAGGGCCGCGATCAGCAGGCGAGCTGCCGTCGCCACCGGCGCGTCCAGGCCGCAGGTACCCGTCTCGAAGGCCCGGGCCGCGCGGGTGGCCTCCCCGACGCGTCCCTCTTCGAGCAGCGCGCGGACCCGGAGCGGGGCGATCTCGGCGGCCCAGAGCCAGATTCCCTTGGCCTCGACGAGCCGCCAGGCGGCATCGGTCGCGGCCAGTGCCTCCCCGGGGCGGCCGGCGGCGATCGCCACCCGGGCGAGCATGGCGGACGGGTCGCGTGACCCGTCGACGGGGCCGCGCGGACGCTCGACCGCGATCGCGGCGCGCACCAGCTCCTGTGCCCGACGGTGATCGCCGCGCGCGGCGTCGAGCAGACCGGCCAGCAGCAACGCGTCGGCACGCAGCACGGGTTCGTCGTCGTCGAGGGCCGAGGCCGCCCACTCCGTCGGGCCCGTCCAGCCGCCGGTGAGCCAGTCGAGGTGAGCGAGGGTCGCCATGACGAGGTCGCGCAGGCGCAGGTGCTGGTGCTGCTCGGCCAGGGCGGCGGCCGCATCGAGCCGGCGCCGGGCGTCGTCGTAGCGGCCCCACAGCATCGCCGCCTCACCCAGGTTGGCGAACCCACGGGCGCGCTGCAACACCTCGCCTGGGGTCTCCCCCTCGGCCGGCAGGTCGCGCGCCGCCGCCCAGCCGGCGGGGTCGCCGAGTACCAGGAGCGTGGCGGCGCGGTCCATGAGAAAAGCGAGCCGCCCCTCGGGCGACGGATCGGGCCGGGCCTCGATGAGACGCCCGGCGCGCTCCAGCCAGGAACGGTGATGCGCCGCGGGCCGCGCGGTACCGACCGGGCGAGCGAGCATCATCATCGCGTGAACCGCGGCGACCGGCCGGTCCTGGATCAGCCCCGGCACGGCCCGCTCCATCTCGACCGAGGCGGCCTCCACATCACCGACGTGGAACATCAGCCGCGCCAGCTGCCAGGTGGCCTCGGTCCGCTCCTCCGGGGTGAGGTCGCCTGCGGCGGTCTCGCGCAGCACGGTGACGAGTTCGCGCAGCGGCCCGTTACCGGGTGCGGCGTACAGCGGCATGCGCCGCACCAGAGGGGACACCGCCGCGCCGCGGACGGCACCGCCGGTGAGGAGGTCGAGGAGCAGTCCGAACGCCGTACGCGGGTCGCCCGACGAGATCGCGTGGTCCGCCGCCTGCTCTGCGTACGCCGCCCAGCGTCCCGGGTCTCCCGCCTCCCGGAAGTGCCGGGCCAGCTCGGCGACGCGGCGCACCGGCTCCTGGTCGAGTGCTTCCCCGGCACGGCGGTGGAGGCGGCTGCGCTCCCCGGCGCCGAGGGCGTGGTAGACGCTTCGCGCGGCCAGCATGTGGCGGAACCCCACTCGGGCGTCGCGGTCCTCGTGCAGCAACCCGCCGGCGAGCGCCTCGACCAGACCGTTCTCCGCCTCCGGCAGGGGTAGGCCGGCGACCTCGGCGACCAGCGCCGGCGACCGCTCCCCCTCGAGGACGGCGAGCGCGGCCAGCGCCGCGCCGGCCGCGGGGCCGAGGCGGGAGGTCCGCTCGAGCACGGCGTCGCGGATGCTGGGCGGCACGTCGAGCTCCGCGACGTCGCGCCGTAGCCAGGCGCCGTCCTCACAGACCAGGTCCGCGCGGTCGTAGAGCAGGCGGACGGACTCCTCGATCGCGAGCGGCAGCCCGTCGGTGTGGCCGTGGAGGAATTCGGCGAACTCCACCGAGACCGGCTCCCCGCCGAGCATCGAGGACACCAGGTCCGCCGTTCCGGCGGTGGTGAGGGGCCCGGGTTCCAGGCGGGTGACGCCGGCCTGGGCGACCAGCCGGCGCAGCAGCGACTCCGGGCGGACGTCCTCGGGCCGGTAGGTGAGGACGAGGCGCGGGCTCCGCTCCCGCCGGGCCCGCAGGAACAGCAGGAGTTCGAGCGTGGTCTCGTCGGCCCAGTGGGCGTCCTCCACCACGAACAGCCCGACGCCGAGGGCGTCGATCAGTTCGACGAGCGCGCGGAGCAGGCGGTGCCGGGCGGCCGCGGCGTCGGGCAGTGGCTCGGGCGCAGGCGGCAGTTGTCCGGCCCACTCCGGGAAGACCGGCCGCAGCGCCCCGGCCAGCCCGGTGAGCGGCAGACCGGCGACACGGTCGGCCAGCCGGCGTACGGCGTCGACGACCGGGCCGAGCGTGTACGGCTCCCGGAACGGCGGGCAGACGGCGACCAGCGCTGTCTCCGGACGCCGCCGCTGGAGCTCGTGGAGCAGCCGGGTCTTCCCTATCCCCGCCTCACCCGCGACCACGACGAGACCCGGCCGCCCGTCGAGGGCCTGGTCGAGCAACGAAAGGTCGCGGTCGCGGCCGACGAGGCGGGGCACACCGAGGTCAGGCCGGCGGGTCGGTACGCCGTCACTCTCCGTTGCAGTCATCTCCGACTCCGATCCGGCCCGTTGGACTCATTCTGCCGGGCGCCCCTTCGGCCCTCGTCCTGGCGTTCTGTGCGCTCAGTTCGCGCGGATCCCCCGCTCGAGGCAACTGGGTGAGCGGAGATTCCGATGGCCGGTGCAGCGCCGCCGTACAGTAACGCGCTTCCGGCTCCGGCGGGCCCGTCCGTGCCAGAGGCGGCGCCGGCTGTGGCCTGCGGCGCGCAGGGCGGCCAGGGTCTGGACGGGCGAGGCGCGGGAGACGAGGGCTGCGGATGCGATCCGCCACGCGCAAGCCTCTCGAGCCCGTACGCCCGGGGCGTCTTCGGTAGTCGATGCCGCGTCGCCGGAGCGGACGCGGCGGGCCGTGCGGACCACCTGCGGGTTTCCGTGAGTGCGGGCGGTGACCCTGATCGATCACACAAGGGACTGCGGGTGCCAGGTACCCGCGTCCACAGAGGCGGTGAGGCGGTGAGGCGGTCGAGGATCCGGTCCGGCGTGCCCGGTGAATTCCCTTGCGGCCGCAGGGCGGCGTGCGGACGCGGATCCGGGGGCAGCCCGGGCGTGCGTCCGGACGTCGCGGGTGAACCCCCTGATCGGCCCGTGGACGATATTCGTTCTGCGGTGTCAGTCCCGCGTCCTAAGGTGCTGCCCAGTCCAGGATGGGGAGAGTCCGTGAACCAAACCTTCCGCGTCGATCTGCGCGGAATCGTAGATCTGCTGAGCCACCACCTCTACACCAGCCCGCAGGTCTACGCCCGCGAGCTGCTGCAGAACGCAGTGGACGCGATCACCGCTGCGCATGGTCCCGACGCCGCTGCTCGGAGGCGCGGCCGGATCGTCGTCTCATCCGCCGACTCCACCGGTGACGGCTCCCTGACCATCAGCGACAACGGAATCGGGCTGACCGAGGCGCAGGTCCACGAGTTGCTGGCCACCATAGGCCGCAGCTCCAAGCGGGACGAACTCGGTTTCGCCCGGCACGAGTTCCTCGGCCAGTTCGGCATCGGACTGCTGTCCTGCTTCATGGTCTCGGACTCCATCGAGGTGACCACGCGTCGTGCCGACGAGCCCACCGTGCTGTGGCACGGCCGCTCCGACGGCAGCTACACGGTGCGCCCGGCCCCGCCCGGGGACGAGCGTGCCGAGCCGGGCACCACCGTCACGCTGCGCCCGCGCCCCGGCTGCGAACACCTGCTCACCCGCGACGCCGTCGCCGAGCTGGTGACCCACTATGGTGCCCATCTGCCGCACACCGTCACCGTGGACGCCATGGAGATCACCGGCGGCCCGGCGCCCTGGGACCGCCCAGAGGGCGAGGATCCGGCACAGCGCCGCGCGCGGCTGGAGGCCTACTGTGAGCAGGTCTTCGGCTTCACTCCCTACGACGTGGTGGACCTGGCCGCCGCCGAGGCGGGCCTGCGCGGCGTCGCCTTCGTCCTGCCCATGCCCGCCAATCCGGCGGTGCCCGCCGCGCACCGCGTCTACCTCAAGCAGATGCTGCTGTCCGAGGGCGCCGAGCGGCTGCTTCCGGAGTGGGCCTTCTTCGTACGCTGCGTCGCGGACACTGCGGAACTCCGCCCCACCGCGAGCCGGGAAGCCCTCTACGAGAACTCGCTGCTGGAGAGCACGCGCGACAGCCTCGGCGACGAGCTGCGTGCATGGCTGGTCCGCCTCAGCCGGCAGGACCCGGCCCGGCTGCGCGAGTTCCTGCGCGTTCACCATTTGGGCGTGAAGGCGCTGGCGCTGCACGACGACGAGATGCTCCGGCTGGTCACGGACTTCTGGCCGATGGAGACCAATGTCGGCCCGTTGACCCTCGCCGAGTTCCGGGAGCGGTACGGCGTGCTGCGGTTCACCCCTCTGGTGGACGAGTTCCGTCAGCTGGCCCCTGTCGCGGCGGCCCAGGGCCTCGCCGTCGTCAACGCCGGTTATGTGTACGACGCCCAGATCATCGACCGGCTGGTCACGGTGGACCGGGAGCTGGAGGCCGAGACGCTGCGCGCGGCGGATCTGGCCACGCACCTGGAGCGGCTGACCGCAGCCGACGAACGGGCCATCGCCCCTGCCCTGGCCGCATCGGACCGCGTCCTGGCGCGGCTCGGCTGCGACCTGCTCGTACGGTCCTTCGAGCCGTCCGGGCTCCCGGCGCTCTATCTGCTCGACGACGACACGGCGTTCCAGGTGGACCTGCGCGAGGCCAAGGAGCAGGCGGACGACGTCTGGTCGTCGATCCTCGGCAGTTTCCAGACCACCGAGGCCCCCCGCCCCCGTCTCGTGCTCAACCACCGCAACGCACTCGCCCGCCAAGTGCTGGCGCTGGACGACGCCGAACTCCGTGCGACCTGTCTGGAGGGCCTGTACGTGCAGGCCCTGCTGCTCGGGCACCATCCGCTGCGCCCGGCGGACACCGCCGTCCTCAATCAGTCCTTCCTCGGCCTCATCGGCCGCGCCGTCGCCGGAGGTGCCCGGTGAGCCACACAGAGCAGGAGCTGCGCAAGCTCTACCAGGACACCTTCAGCATGCCGAAGGGCGCGGCGAAGTTCGCGGCGCTGGAGGAGGTGATGCGCCACGCGGACGCGCTCGGCCTGGTGGAGTTCGCCTTCGACGTACGGATGCAGGCGACGTCGGTGTTCCAGCACAGCTGGGTGCCGGCCAAGGCGTTCCTTTCCTACTCCTGGTGTCTGGCGGCGTACGACCGTGAGCCCGAGCGTTTCGGAGCGCGGGCCGAACACCGGTTGCTGTGGAACATCAAGTGGATGATCTACAGCGTCCATCAGTTCCCGGAGGTTCCGCTGCAGCGCGCCTTCGACCTGCTGGACGACATGGAGCGCCGCTACCGGCGGGGCGGCCACAGCATGCACGCGGTGCTGCAGCACCGAGGGCTGGTCGCGGAGAGCGTGGGAGAACTGGAGCAGGCCCAGGAGTTCTACGAGCGGATGGACCGCACCCGGCGCGACTCGCTGTCCGACTGCGCAGGCTGTGTCCCGAGCAGTCAGGTGCGCACCCTGGTCGCGCTGGGACGGGACGAGGAGGCGATACGGATCGGGGAGCCCGCCCGCGCCTCGTTCTGCAGCGAGCAGCCCCAGTGGATCAACTCCGAGCTGCTGCTGCCGTACGTGCGCACCGGCCGCGGGGAGCAGGCACTCGAGGCACACCGCAGTGCGTATCGACGGATCCGCGACAATCCGCACCACCTGGCCGAGCTCGCACTGAATCTGCTGTTCTGCGTGCACACCGGCAACGCGGGCCGCGGCCTCGACCTGATCGAGCGCCATCTGCCCTGGCTGGGCCAGGCCCGGACACCGCTGGCGGAAGCGGAGTTCGCGGCTGCGGCCGTGGCCGTCCTGACCGCACTGGAGAACCAGGGCGAGGGCGAGCTGCTCCTGCGGTTCCCGGCCGCGGAGGGCCGGCGCCGCCCGGACACCAGCGTCACCGCCCTCGCCGCGGAACTCCGTGAACGGGCCCTGGACATCGCTGCCCGGTTCGACACCCGCAACGGCAACGACTACCAGAGCAACCGGATCCGGCGGTGGATGGCGGCCGGGCCAATCGGTGAATCCGTACCCGTGTCAGTGTTCTCCGCGGGGGCGCACACGCCCGGCGGCGATCGCGTGCGAGGGCTGATCGAAAAGGTGGCCGCCGCAACCGCCGCGGGTGACGCCGAGGGCGCGGCCCGTGCGCGACTCGCCGCAGCCGAAGCCCTGCTGGAAGCCGAGCGTCCGGCGGAGGCGGTGGAAGCGGCGGAGGAGGCGATCCGCGAACTGGAACGCCTCGGCATGACCGGGGACGCCACCCGGTGCCAGGTGCTGCTGGCCCGCGCCTACGAGCAGGACGGCCATCGGGCCGAGGCCGTCCGCCGGCTGCGGGAGCTGCTGGAGAAGCAGCACGGGGACCTCCCCGGATCGCCCGACCGCCCGGAGTGGGAGGCCACGCTCGGCGAGTGGCTGAGGTACGGCCCGGAGGCGTCACGCTGGTACGCCTCGGCGGCACAGGGCTTCACCGCCTCCGGACGCACCGCGGAGCGGCTGTCCGCGCTACGGCGGGCCCTGCTGTGCAACCCCGCCCCCGCAGCGGTGGCCGAGCTGCTGGCCGAGGCGGAGTCGACACTGGCCGAGCCGGGCACACCGGTCGAGTCGAGGGCCGGACTCCTGCACGCCTGCGCCCGGATGCTGCACCACGACGGGCGACTTACGGAAGCCGCGACGCACCTGGCGACCGCCCGTGATCTCCTCGCCGGGGCTTCGGCCGCGCAGTCCGCTGAGACCGCGGAGACGGCGGAACTGCTCGGCGAGATCCTGACCGCACTCGCCGGCGTCCGCCTGCGTCTCGGTGCCCCGGACGCCGCCGAGGAAGCGGCCCGCGCCGCACTGGACCTGACGACGGACCCCGACGACCCCTGGAACGAGGCCCGCTGGAACGCGGTCGTCGTGCTGGTCCGATCCCTGCGCGCACGCGGCGCGCGGACCGAGGCCGAGCAGCTGATGGCCGATCATGGGCTGGACGAGGAGGACCTGGACGAGTGGGACGGCTGACCGTTCCCACCGGCTGACCGGCCGACGACGACCGACGGGCCGGGCTCGGACCGCGGGAAGAGCATGCACAGCATCATCCGGCGGCAGGGGTGCGAGGGCGGAGTGGGCCGGGCTGGCCTCCAAGAGGCCGTCCGGCTCACAGCCCTGTGTTCGAACCGGAGGTCACCACGCAGCATCGTCCTGTCGGGTCTCCCGCCCCACCGGCCGCCGCCTGGTAAGCCTTCGTGTCCCATCTCTATATTGGCCAGCCGGCGCCGGTACGGGGACGGGGGATCGAGTGCTCATGCGATCACACGGGACACGTGGAGCGGTGGTGGCCGTGTTCTGCGCTGTGGCCGTCCTGTTGCTCGGGGCATTTGCGACGTGAGGTCGCTTGAGTTGAGTGGTTCGTCACCGAGGAGGTTCGACTGATGTCGAAGGTGTAGGGCCCAGGCCCGTGTGCAGGGTCTGTCCCCGCCTCAGCGTGCGTCGCGGGTAACTGCGGGGTGCGAAGCCTGAGGTCGAGGCCCAAGGACCTCCGTTCCATCCGGGGGTTACAGGCTGGGGAAGAGCGGACGGGTGAATGCAAATGAATCCTCGATGATGCCTCGTCAAGCAAACTCCCGTCGATGGGTAGTACCAGCGGGTGATAGGGACTGGCCGCAGGAAAGCGGCAGGCGCCGAGTGGACAGTGCTCGCCACTCGGGAGCACACCGCCGTCCCCGGGGTTCAGAGGACACCCAACCCGGTCACATCTCACTCATGCGGAACACGACAACCCCGATAAGGTCCCGACGACAAGTCCGTCGGGTAAGCCGACCGCAAGGAAGGCCCAATTCCTCAGCGGGAGCAGGAGGATCCAACAAGCGAAGGCCGACAGCCGAAAGGAAACAGGAACCCGGGAGCCGGAAACCGACAACTCCGTCGGCGGACCCGCATAACTGGTCGGATAGGGGTCTATGCCTCGACTCGAAAGGGTGCTGACGTGGATCTGGTGAGCCTGTGAGACACGACTGTTTATGACACCGGAACCGAAGGGCAAGTTAGACGTCATGGCAACGAGGGCGAACGGGGCGGCTCAGATCGCAACGAGCGCTGTTGTGATGGCGAACGGACCGGAGGACGAGATCACCGACTGGTCGTCGGTCAAATGGCGACAGGTCGAGGACGACGTACGGCGTCTGCGGCAGCGCATCTTCACGGCATCGCAGGCAGGGGACCTGGCCAGGGTCAGGAATCTTCAGAAGTTGATGCTCCGCTCCCGCGCCAACACGCTGGCGAGCGTGCGGCGGGTCACGGAGATCAACGCCGGTCGCGCGACGGCCGGCATCGACGGGAAGACCGCACTGCTGCCCCAGTCCAAGGCCGAACTGACCGACTGGATACAGCATCACGCAAAACCGTGGAAACCCAAGCCGGTCAAGCGCGTGTATATACCGAAGGGCAACGGAGACCGGCGCCCGCTAGGAATTCCCGTGATTGCCGACAGGTGCCTTCAGGCCCTGGCTCTCGGAGCACTGGAACCCGAGTGGGAGGCACGGCCCCGGCGTAGTTGATCGTTGATGGGTTTTGGGTTGTTTGTCGGTGGAGTGAGGTGGCAAGTTGCGAGGCGAGCACGGCCTCTGATGACCTTTCAGGTTCCTACGCCAGAAGATCGTCTCAGGAGCCGCGCTCGTGTCCGCATCCTCTCTGATCAGCCCTGTCCTTGGCCAGCTCACCGACCTCGCGCTGTGGGAGGCCGAGCTCGCCGCCGACCCTGCGGCAGCGGATTCTGCGCTGGTCAGCAGGCTGCGCCAGGTCCCTGACCGGCGCGCGGAGCGAGGGCGGCGGCATCCTCTGGTGGTGATCCTGGTGCTGGCTGCGTGCGCGACGCTGGTGGTCGGCGGCGACTCCGTGACCGCGATCTGGCAGTGGGCCACCCGCGCCCCGCAGATCAAACTGGCACGCATCGGCGCCCGGTACGACCCGCTGGCCGGCCAGTACCTCGTACCCAGCGAACGCACCTTCCGCCGCGTGCTCGCCGACCTGGACGCCGACGCCCTGGACGCGGCGACCTGTGCTTACGTCACCGAAGTCGCGGCCGGAACCGCAACGGCGCCCGAGATCCCGTGCACCCCGGGGCCCATCGAGCGCGAACAGCGCCGCGCCGCCCAGCGGGCCGTGGAACACCCGGCGCCGGCCGGGCTCCTGCCCGCCGCGGCTTTCGACGGCAAGGCCCTGACCGGCGCCCGCACCGAATCGGGGCGGGTCTTCCTGGTCGGGGCGGTCGCCCACGCCAGCGGCGCGGTCCTCGGCCAGACCCAGGTTCCGGACAAGCGCGGCGAGGGCGAGGCGGCCCGCACCCTGCTGGCCCAACTCGCCTTGCCTGGATGGGTGTTCACCCTGGATGCCCTGCACACCACAAAGAAGACCGCCCGCCTGATCACGGACCGGCTCGACGCCCACTACGTCCTGATCCTGAAGGGGAACCAGCCGCTGGCCCGCGCCGCCGCCCAGGCGCTGCTGGCCGGCACCGACGCCGAGTGGACCGAGACCACCGAGGCCGAGGACGACCGTGGGCACGGGCGCACCGAGCGCCGCACGATCCGCACCGCCCAAGCCGACGACGCCCTCTTCCCCGGCGCGGGACAGGTCTTCCGCCTGCGCCGTGACACCGGCGGCCTCGACGGCACCTGGACCGGGAAGGAGATCGTCTTCGGCGTCACCAGTATGCCCGCCCACCTCGCCGGCCCCGCTCACCTCAACCACTACGAGAGGGCCCACTGGTCCATCGAAAACAAGATCCACTGGGTGCGGGACGTCACTTTCCACGAGGACAACTCCCAGGTCCGGACCGGCACCGCCCCCCGAACCCTGGCCAGCTTCCGCAACCTGGGCATCAGCACGTTCCGCCTCGCCGGACGAGCCAACATCGCCCACGCCCGCCGCGATCTCCTCAACCACAACGACGCCTTCGCCGTCTACGGCATCTGATCAACTACTACGAAGTCGGGCGTAACGGAACAACGCCGGGGCCGTGGAGTGGGAGGCACGATACGGGCCGAGATCCTATGGTTTTCGGCCCGGTCGTGGCTGTCATGACGCAATCGTGGCCATCCACACAACGGCAAGCGGCAGGAACGCCAAACGCCTGTGGGTGCTCGATGCCGACTTGAAAGCGGCTTTCGACCGAATCGACCACAGCTATCTACTGGCCTCTCTGGGCACATTTCCCGGCAGGGGAATGATAGCCGGATGGCTGAGGGCTGGCGTGGTCGAGAAAGGTTGGTTCACCCCGACCGAGGAGGGGACTCCGCAAGGCGGGGTGATCAGTCCCGCGCTATTGAATATTGCCCTTCATGGCATGGAAGAGGCTGCCGGAGTACGGTACCAACGTCTCGGCAGCAGTGCCGCGACCACGGCGCCGGGCTCCCCGGTTCTGGTCGTCTACGCCGACGACCTGCTCGCGCTGTGCCACTCCCGTGAGCAGGCCGAACAGGTCAAGGCGCGGCTGGCCGCGTGGCTGGTGCCCAGGGGCCTGGCCTTCAACGAGGACAAGACGCGTGTCGTCCACCTCGACGAGGGCTGTGACTTCCTAGGGTTCAACATCCGCCGGTATCGCGGCAAGTTGCTGACCAAGCCGAGTCAGGCAGCCCTGCGGCGGATCCGGGAACGGCTCACCGCAGAGGTGCTGGCCCTGCGAGGGACCAATGCCGAAGCGGTGGTGGCCAAGCTCAACCCGATCATCAAGGGGTGGGCCGCCTACTACCGGATCGGTGTCTCCAAACGGGCGTTCGCCTCGCTGGACCACCACGTGTGGAGACTGACCTACAAGTGGGCCAGGTACTCCCACCCGAACAAGTCGAACCGCTGGGTCACAGCCCGGTACTTCGGCGAGTTCAACAAGTCCAGGCAGGACCGGTGGGTCTTCGGGGACCGCGCCAGCGGTCGCTACCTCGCCAAATTCGCCTGGACACCCATCGTCCGGCACCGGATGGTGCCAGGAACGGCGTCGGTCGACGACCCGGCCCTGGCCGACTTCTGGGCCAACCGGCGTCGCCGCAGCCAACCCCCACTGGCCAGCGCCGTCCTACGACTGATCCAAGCGCAGGACAGCCGCTGCCCGCTATGTGGGGCGCTGCTGCTGCACGCCGACCATGAACCACAGCGCCCGGACGCATGGGAGCAGTGGCTCAAGGCTGTCCGCCACGCGATCCGCAAACACGCGTTCATCGCCGACGCGGCAGTCGGCACGCCGGACGAACCCGCCGCTCCACGCCTTGTGCACGCGCACTGCCACCGCCGCCAGACTCTCGGCGCCGATGGCAGGCCAGCACTTCTGTCCGCCAACGAGCCTTCAAGGCTTGCTTGAGCCGGATGCGGTTGGCGCCGCACGTCCGGTTCTTAGGGGGCGGGAACGCAGTGATGCGTTCCCGCTACCCGGCGCGGGACACAAGTGGCCGGGCAAGGGGGGACGATCGCGCCGCCGACGGCGACCGGGCCGATCCCGTGGACCACGGCGCAGCCGGCCGCGGTCACCGGAGCCCGCCTCGGCGACGACCACCGCACGTTGCTCCTCGACACACAGGTCCCCAGTGGCAAGCACCCGTGTGTGCGAGACCTCAAAGCGGTGCTCACAGACCCCATGACAGACCTTGCGCGGGTCCAGATCACCTTCTCTTCCCCGTCGGGGGACACCCGGTCCGGGTGCACCGGCGAGAGCACCGCCACGGTGCGACTCGAACTGCCCGAGCCGTTGGGCGGCCGGGACGTGATCGTCGATAACTACGTGCGCTTCACCGTGGACGGCGCCAAGCCGCCCGCGTTGCGGCTGTGCGGCGAGCTGGGTTGCCACCCGCCTGCCACCGGCTGTACCGCTGCCTCCTACGACCAGGCGTTGATGGCGGTCGACGCGCCCGAGCACACGTACAGGGACTCGGAGCGCTGCGACGGGAAGTGGCTGGTGCTGGACTTCTCCTGGCGCACGGGACCGGCCTGCGACGATACGACGGACCCCGCCTGCTCGTCCCGGCTCGGCGACCGTTGGTTCTTCAGGGCGGAGAAGTCCGGCTGGAAGCCGATAGCCGAAGGCGCGGCCGGAGGTTGCCAGAACGTGCAGCGCAAGGAGCCCGCCTTTCCGTCCAGCATGTGTGACGCACTGGCTCCCCTGTCCCCCTCGCTGCACCCGAGCTACCCTCCCCCGTCCGCCTCCCCCACCCCGACGCCGGCCTCGTGAGCGGTCAGCTCACGCTGAGTGGTCAGCGCACCGGAGGTATTGCTCGAGCCGCTCAGCACGCAACCCAGTAGGGGGGTCCGGCAGTTGCGGGATACGGGGCCCACCCTCGTTTCGCCCGTGCCGAGTTCGTCATAGCCGGCGCCTGTGGCCTGCACCGCCTGGTTCGGTAAGCAGCCACGAGCCGAAATCGCTCCGTGCGCTCCTCACTCCACTGTCCAGCCTGCTCACTCCGATCGAAGGCCGGCGCAAAAGTCCCACGTCACGCTGCGATCACACCGTCGCAAACTCGCGGGCTTTGCTGAACGCAGGGAGGATGGGCCCGTATCCATCACCCCGGCCGCCCAGTGGGCGGCCGGGCCGGAAGGAGCAGCATGAAACAGCGCAGACTGGTCACCTTGGGCGCGGCACTGTGCACCGCCACCTCCCTGGGTCTGGCTGTGCCACAGGTCGCCACGGCCACCAGCACGAAGTGTTCCTACGTCTCGTCGACTTTTCGGCCCGTGCTTACGTACGGTGACTCCGGTGCGGCGGTCCGGCAGGCCCAATGCCTGAGCAACGTGTGGGGAGGACTGCCGCCGAAGCTGGCCGTCGACGGGGTCTTCAACTCCGTGATGCTGAAAAAGATCAAGTGGATCCAAGGCTGCCACGGTCTGCCGGAGAACGGTCTCATCGAGGCGCGCACCTGGCAGGTGCTGTACCACCCGGCTCTGGACTGCTACAACCCTTATCCGGCCTGAGCAACCCGTCGCCGGCCCAGCCGCCGGCAGCCGGTCGAACGGGCCTGATCGGCGTGCTCCTCACGTTTCACAGGGGCCGGCTCACAGGGCAACCGGTGCTTACCTCCTCAATCAATACCGACGCCGCGCAGGCGAGCGAGCGTGGCATCCAGGTCGGCCTGGCGAGGCCGGTTGTGAGGGAGCTTGGCGAGCATGGCTGCCATGCCGCAGGTGTTGGTCAGGGCGGAGAAGACCAGGCCGCCGGCGATGCCTGCGGACAGCAGTTGGAAAGCCGGGTGCAGAACCAGACCGAGCAGCAGGCCCAGCAGGACGACCGAACCGGCGGTGAGACGGACCTGGCGTTCCATGCTCCAGGTCGCCTTCGGAGCTCCCTCGGGCCGGTGCAGGTCGTGCCCCTGGGCCGCCCAGGCACCGGTGCCTCCGGCGAGTGTGGCGGTGTCGATACCGCGGCCGGCGAGGATGCGGCAGGCGTTCTCCGAGCGGGCGCCGGAGGCGCAGACGACGAGGATGCCGCGGCGCTCGGAGGCGGTGCGGATGTCGGGCAGGGCCCGGTCGAGTTGGTCGAGCGGAATGTTGAGGGCGCCGGGCAGGTGTCCGCCCGCGTATTCGCCGGGGCTACGGACGTCGATGACGGTCAACTCGTGGAGGCGCGAGTGGGCCTCGCGGGGGTCGAGGGTGGTGGGGGTGGTCATGGCAGATGTCTTCCTTGTGCGTCGGTGACACGGGGGCATGGACGAGGGTGATCGGAAATTTGCGCTGACAGGCACGCGGAACGGCGCGGGCAGCACGGGCCAGGACGGCGGGTGGCTGCATCTGCCGAGGAGCGCCTCATACGAGTACGTCGACGAGCATGAAGGCGGCCACCGCGAGCAGGAGGCAGGCGAAGACCCTCTGAAGCGTCTTGCCCTTGATCTTCTTCCCCAGGCGTTTGCCGTCCCAGGCGCCCAGGATCGCCGCCCCGGTGAAGGGTGCTATCACCGCCCAGTCCAGGTGCATCCCGGTGCCGGCGCGAGCGGTGAGGGCGGCCAGCGAGTTGATCGTGATGACCAGCAGGCTGGTGCCCACAGCGGCGCGCATGGCCATACCGAGGACGCCCACCAGGGCGGGTACGGCGAGGAAGCCGCCGCCCACGCCGAGGAACCCAGTGACCGCGCCCAGTCCGGCTCCGGCGGCGCCGGCCTTTCCGGGGCGGACGTGGCCCGACGGTTTCGTGTGCAGGGGGCGCAGCATCCGCAGGGCCGCGATCCCTGCGACGACGGCGAAGGCCACGGTGAGCACGGGCTGCGGCAGGTGGCCGGCTGCTGCCCCCGCGAGCATCGCGGGCACGATGCCCGCAGCGGCGAACATCAGCCCGGTACGCCAGGCGACGTTGCCGTCCCGGGCGTGCCCGGTCAGGGCCGTGACCGAGGTGAGTGTGACGATGATCAGGCTCGCCGTGGTCGCTTCCGCCGGGGTGAAGCCGAGCAGGTAGATGAGGGCAGGCACCGCCAGGACGCTTCCTCCACCGCCGAGGCCGCCCAGGGCGAGGCCTATGACGGCACCTGCGACGAGTGCGAGAACCAGACCGGTCATGCGATGAAGCCGCTGTTCCCGCGTTCGTCGACCAGGGGGTGGCCTGCGGCGGCCCACGCCTTCAGGCCGCCCTTGACATCGACGGCCTCGGCGCCACGTGCGGCCAGCAGTTCAACGGCGTCCTGCGAGCGGCGACCACTGCGGCATATCACCACCAGCGCCCGGCCCTGGGCCGCGGCCGGCAGTGCCGCCCCTGCGGCCAGCCGGGACAGCGG
Organism: Streptomyces sp. CA-106110; assembly: GCF_050936285.1. Lineage (NCBI taxonomy): Bacteria > Bacillati > Actinomycetota > Actinomycetes > Kitasatosporales > Streptomycetaceae > Streptomyces > Streptomyces sp. CA-106110. The sequence goes on from NZ_JBNJNB010000001.1 coordinate 2,439,402, forward strand.
GACGTGCAGGGCGCCAGGGGCATGCCCGGCTTCCCATTCGGGCTCCTCCCGCACGTCCAGCAGAACGGCCCGGGCATGGACGCCACCGGTACATCGAACGGCCTCGTCAACGGTGACCCGGTCGTCGCCGCGCCGGAAGAGGGACATGGCTCTACCTCTCAAGAACTCGAAATGGGTTTTCGTCCGGTCCGGCTCAGCCGGTGACCAGGTTCAGGCCGGCCTCGGCGGCGGCCGCGAACCCGTCGTCCACGGCCACCACGTCCCGGCCCACGGCATCGAGCAGCGAGGCGGCGATCGCGGCCCGCATGCCGCCGGCGCAGTGCACCCACACGGTGCCCGTCGGCACCTCGCCCAGCCGCTTGTACAGTTCGTGGACCGGGATGTGCACGGAACCCTCGACGTACCCGGCGGCCCGTTCCGATGCCCGCCGCACATCGAGAACGACCACGCCGTCCGTGCCTCGCTCGGCCAGCCCGGCGAACGTGGACCGTGGGAAGGAGACCGGCCTGGTTCCCTTCGGCACCCACCGGTCCGGCGTGCCCGTGGCGGCGGCCGCGGGACGATCGATGCCGACCCGGACCAACTCGCGCTGGGCAGCAGCCAGTTGCTCCGGAGACTCGGCCAGCAGCGTGACCGGCTTGCCCCACGGAATCATCCAGGCCAGATACGTGGCGATCTTGCCCTCCGCCTCGAAGTTGAACGAGCCGGCGACATGCCCCTCGGCGAACGCGATGCGGCTGCGCAGATCGACCACCCACTCACCGGCGGCCAGCCGGTCGGCGATCTCCTCGGCGTCGGCGACGGCCGGCGGGGCCAGGTTCACCGGGACGGGTCCGGCTGCGTTGGCCGGCCCCATGTGTGTGTAGTAGGCGGGGACGTCATCGAGCTCGGCCAGCAGACGGGCGACGAAGGAGTCCACGTCGGTGGTGAGCGCCACGTTCACGGCCTTCTCCTTGCCGATCGTGGTGGCGTCGCCCTCTGCCTGCGTGGAGGAGCAGAAGCTGCCGAAGCCGTGCGTGGGCAGGACGGGCGTCTCGTCCGGCAGCTCGGCCGCCAGGCGGTGCGCCGAGGCGTGCTGGGCGCGCGCCAGTTGCTCGGTCAGGCGGGGTTCGACCAGGTCCGGACGGCCCATGGTGCCGATCAGCAGGGAACCGCCGGTGAACGCGGCCACGGGCAGGCCCTCCTCCTCGAGCACGAAGGAGGTGTGGTGCGGTGTGTGCCCGGGGGTGGCGACCGCCCGCAGCGTGAGCCCGGCGTCGATGTCCGTCACGTCGCCGTCTGCCACCGGCACGCGGGCGAACGAGACGCGCGCTCCGGCCGGCACGAGATAGGCGGCGCCCGTCGTGCGGGCCAGCTCCAGGCCGCCGGTGACGTAGTCGTTGTGGATGTGCGTCTCCACCACGTGGGATATCCGCACTCCGCGTCGGGCGGCGGCCGCGAGGACCTGGTCGATGTCCCGTGGCGGGTCCACTGCCACGGCCGTACGCCTGCCGCCGGCCAGGTAGCTGCGGTTGCCCAGGCCCTCCAGCTCGATGGTGTCGACGAAGTACATCGGGCGCTCCCTTCCTGAGAAATTACCCCCGGGGGTATACGAGACACCGTAGCACGGGTACCCCCGGGGGTATTCTGGGACGGCCCTGAGACAGCCGGCTGGCTGGTCTCCCGATCCACCACCCCATGGGCGGTAGCAGATGCAGCGAGGTGATGGTTGTGCCGCGGACCCTGGGCGGTTCACTCCGCGAGATGGGCACCGGCCGCGCTTGAAGGGCAAGAACCGCGGCGCTGATCGTCAGGCGTGTTCTTCGGCGCCCCTGATCGCGGACCTCACGGGCTAAGATACCGGGAGGGGTATATCCAGGGAGTGGTCGTGGAACTGACGATGGCAGAGAAGGAACTCAAGGCGGTAGTCAACCGGCTGCGCCGGGCGCAGGGACAGATCACCGGCGTGATCAAGATGATCGAGGAGGGGCGGGACTGCGAGGAGGTGGTCACGCAGCTCGCAGCGGCTTCTCGCGCTCTGGACAAGGCGGGCTTCGCAGTCATCGCGACCGGTCTGCAGCACTGCCTCAGCGACTCCGAGATGGCCGCTGACGGAGACCGGGAGCAGATGCGCGCCCGACTGGAGAAGCTCTTTCTGTCCTTGGCCTGATCCGCGTGGACCGAGCTGTCCTTGGCCTGATCCGGGTGGACCGAGCGTCGGGACCAGTACCGATAGGCAGCGCAGCTGTGGTCGGACCTCAACGGCGCGGCCTTGCCGTCCCCCGTCTTCATCAGCCGATACTTCATGCCGGCCTCTCGGCAACAGCCGGGCCGGGCCCGAAAATGGTGGTGCGCCGTGGTGTTCACTGATCCGGCGCGAGTCAGCACCGCCGATCTCCTGGTGGGACGCGAGCGCGACCTGGACCGCATTCTCGGGTTGCTGGAGCAGCACACGGGTGGCGCCCTGCTGCTGTCCGGGGATCCCGGCGTCGGCAAGTCCGCGGTGCTGGACACCGTGGCCGGGGCCGCCGCGCAGCGCGGGGCACATGTGCTGCGCGCGGCCGGTACCGAGTTCGAGGCGGACGTCCGCTATTCGGCGCTGAACCAGATCCTGCTGCCGCTGCACAGTGCCCTCGACCGGCTCAGCGCCTCCAGCAGAGAGGCCCTGAGCGTTGCCCTGGGCTTCGGCGCCGGCCCGCCTCCTGAGCGCTTGGTCGTCTGCAACGCCGCGCTCGCCCTGCTGCGGTCGGCGGCGGACGACAGCCCCCTCCTGCTGATCGTGGACGACCTTCCCTGGGTGGACCGGGCGAGTGCCGCCGTCTTCGGCTTCCTCGCCCGAAGGCTGTCCGGCGGCCGCATCCGGTTCCTCGCCGCCTCACGCACAGGCGTGGACAGCTTCTTCGACGGCAGCGGCCTTCCGGCGTACGAGTTGCCCGCCCTGGACACGAACTCCGCCGCCCGCCTCGTTGACCTGCGCTTCCCCGACCTCGCGCACCCGGTACGGCGGCGCCTGCTGGACGCCGCGCAAGGGAACCCGCTGGCGCTGCTCGAGCTCCCCGACGCGCTGCGCGCGGACCAACGCCGGGCCCGGGAGGTCGTGCCGGCCGTCCTGCCGCTGGGCAAACGTCTCCAGTCCCTGTTCGTCTCCCGTGTCCGGTCCCTGCCCGCCGCGACCCGCGTCCTGCTGCTGCTCGCCACCTTGGACGGCACCGGTGACCTCGGTGTGCTCTCGGCGGCCGCGCGGGAAATGGACGGCGACGCGGACCTGCGCGACCTCGACCCCGCCGAGCAGGACGGTCTTGTGCGCGTGGACGAGTCCCCGCGCCGCCTGGCGTTCCGGCACCCGCTGATCATGTCCGCCGCGGTCGAGGCAGCCACCAGCAGCGGTCGGCGTGCGGCGCACCGCGCTCTGGCTCAGGTGGTGGCCGACAAGCCGGAACAACGCGCCTGGCACTTGGGCGAGGCCACGCTCCAGCCCGACGAGGAGGTGGCCCTCCTGCTGGAGCAGACCGCACGGCGCATCGTGGACCGCGGGGACGCCGTGGCCGCGATCGCGGCGCTCACACGGGCGGCCGACCTCAGCCCGCGGAACACCGATCGAGCGCGCCGGCTGTCGGAGGCCGCCTATGTGGGCGCTGAGGCGATCGGCGCGCTGCGCAGCGCGTCGGAACTACTGGAGGACGCCCGGCGGGCGGATCCCGAGCACGGCGCGTCCCTGCGCTCCGCGACCGCCGCGGTCCAGCTCGTGCTCAACAGCGACGGGGACCTGGCCACCGCCCACCGCCTCCTGGTCGGCGCCATCGAGGAGGGCGACCACGGTTACGACGCCGAGGACCCGGCGCTCATCGACGCGCTGTACTTCCTGCTGCTGCTGTGCAGCTACGGTGCCCGCGAGGAGCTGTGGGCGCCCTACAACGCGGCGGTCTCCCGGTTGCGTCCTGCTCCCCCGCCGCTCCTGCTGACCGCCGCCCGGACCTGGGGGGACCCGGCCCACGCCGACGCGGCGACACTGCGGGAGCTGGACGAGATCATCGGCGGCGCGCTGAAGGAGACCGATCCTGCCCGGGTCGTCCGGGTGGGGACCGCCGCGGTCTACCCGGACCGGCTGTCGGCGGTGCGCGAGGCGGCCTGGCGTCTGGTCCGGCAGGGGCGCGAGGGCGGCCCGGTACGCCGGCACATCGGCGCCCTCCTGCACCTGTGCCTGGACGACTACCACCGCGGCGAGTGGACCGAGGTCCTGGAGCTGTCGGAGGAGGGTCTGACGCTGTGCACGACGTCCGGGTACGCCGTCTGCACCTGGTTCTTCCAGTACACCAAGGGCCTGGTGACCGCCTCTCGGGGCGACACCGAGACCGCGCACGCGCTCGCCGACGCGATGACGAGCTGGGCGGCGCCCCGCGGCATCCGGGAGGCCGTCCACTGCGCCCAGCACGTCCATGCCCTCGCGGACATCGCCGAGGGCGACTTCGACGCGGCGTTCGGCCGCGTGAACGCCATCAGCCCGGCGGGCAGCTTCACCCCGTACGTCGCGCACGCGGCGTGGGTGTTCTTCGAACTGGTGGAGGCCGCCGTACGTACCGGCCGACGCGCGGAGGCCGCCTCGCATGTGCGCGCGCTGCGTGAGACGAACGTCGCCGGGCTCTCACCGCGGCTCGCCCTCCTGGCCGGCTGCGCCGAGGCCCTCGTCGCGGAGGACGACGCCGAGACGGTCCGCCTGTTTACGAAAGCGCTGGCCACACCGGAGGCGGAACGGTGGCCGTTCACTCTGGCGAGGGTGCGCCTGGCCCAGGGTGAGTGGCTGCGCCGCTCCAGGGCACTGTCCGAGTCCAAGGCTCCCCTGACTGCCGCGCTGGAGACCTTCCGGCAGCTGGACTCCTCGGCCTGGGCGGAGCGGGCGCGCAAGGAACTGCGGGCGGCGGGCCGGGTCGTACCGCACCCGGACAGCCGGACCGGGGGGATGCTGACAGCGCAGGAACGCGAGATCGCGGAACTCGCCGCGACCGGTCTGACGAACAAACAGATCGCGGAGCGCCTGTTCATCTCGCATCGCACCGTCGGCGCCCACCTGTACCAGATCTATCCGAAGCTCGGCATCGCCTCTCGGGTGGCGCTGCGGGACGCGCTGCGTCAGAAGGACGCGGACTGACGGACCGCCTGGCGGGGTTGCGCCGACCGGTCTCCCCGGCCGGTGCAGCGGGAAGTCCGCTCACACCCAGGCAGTCGCAGCGAGGTCCGACGCGGCTCTTCAGGCGGCCCGGCTCCCGCTGCCGTCCAGGGTGTGACCAGGTGTGCCACGGGAGCTGACCGCCCTTGCCGATCCCCGGCCGGCGGCGCCGTCAGTCGTCCCCGGCCTCCGCGTCGGCCAGCCGCTTGAGCCACTCATGGAGCAGGCACCGCTCGCCGGGGCTGAGCGCCGCCGTGTCGCGACCGTCTATGCCATCGGGGAACGTGCCGCGGAGTTCATACGCGAAGGCGCCTGAGAGCCTGTCGGGTGGCTGATCATGCGTGATGCGTGACGGTCGCGATCTGCCCTCTGGGCATGGCGACGGCCCCGGAATGATCACGTGGTGTGTGCCAGTGCGACAACTCCGAGGCCGTCAGCGGCCCGTGCTATCCGTCCAGCCTGACCGATGAGATGTGGGAGATCATCCAGCCGCTCCTTCCCATGCGTGACCTGCGGAAAGGCGGCGGGGTGCGCAAGTACCCGGATCGGCTGGTGCTCGACTCAATCTTCTACGTGCTGCGCTCGGGCTGCCAGTGGCGGATGCTCCCGCGCGACCTGATGCCCTGGGACGCGGCCCACCGCTGGTTCACCAAGTGGCGCCGGGACGGCACCTGGGACCGCGTCCACGGCGAGCTGCGCCGTCAGGTCCGGATCGGGGCCGGACGCGATCCCGAGCCGTCGGCCGCCGTGATCGACGCCCAGTCGGTCAAGACCAGCGAGGGCGGCGAGGCGCGTGGATTCGATGCGGGCAAGCGAACGACGGGGCGGAAGAGGCATCTGATCGTCGACACGATGGGCCTGCTGCTGGTCGTCACCGTCACCTCCGCGTCCGTGCAGGACCGTGCCGGAGGCCGCGCCGTCCTGGCCCGGCTCGCCGCCGGCTTCCGCACGGTCAGTCTGGTGTGGGCCGACGGCGGATACGCCAACTCTGTTGATTCCACGCTGCTTTCATGGGCTCGCAACGCGCTGGACATCGTCGTCCAGATCGTGAAGCGGACCGACGATGTCAAGGGTTTCAAGGTCCTGCCCCGCCGCTGGGTGGTGGAGCGAAGTTTCGGCTGGCTGGTCCGCAACCGCCGACTGGCCCGCGATTACGAACGGCTGACCGCGACCTCCGAGGCCATGATCAAGGTGGCGATGATCCGCCTGATGCTCGTCCGGCTCGCCGGGCAGCCAACGCGGTGGAGCCACGAATCCCACCGCAAGACTGCCCGAACCAAGACCGCCGAAGACCTCATCGCAGCGTAATCAACCAGCCACCCGACAGGCTCTGAGCCCGGACTCCTGCCCACGCTCCTCACGGACCGGGTCCACACTCCCTTGTTATCCTCCGAAACACGTGTTCACACGTGTTTACGTGCGACCCGCTCTCGTCCCGAGAGACGGGCGTATGACCCAAGGAGCAGAACCATGTCCTCCACCACCCAGACCGCCGACGCACCGGGCACCGATGTCGGTGTCCTGATGCCCGTGGTCGTCCACTTCGACGACCTGGACCCGATGGGCCTGCTGCACAACGGCCACTACCAGGTGCTCGTCGAGCGAGCGTGGGGGTGGTTCTGGCGGGACAGGGGCGTCGGCGGCAAGAGCGGCCTCGAAGGAGACGGCTTCAACGTCGCCAAGGCGTTCGACATCACCTACGACCTCCCCGTTTCGGGGATCGGCGAGTACGCCGTGCACCTGTGGATGAAGCGCCTGGGCAACTCCTCAGCCACCGCGGGCTACCGGGTGTGCTCGGCCGACGGGAACACGACGTACGCGCACGGCAGCCGTGCCGTCGTACGTCTCGACCGCACCACCCTGACGCCCACTCCGTGGTTCGAGCGGGTCGCGGAGATCGCCCGGACCATCGGTCTGCCACAGACCAACGACAAGGCCTGAAGCAGACCTTCGCCGGGACGGACGGCGGGGCCGACATCTCTGCACCAAGCCCTTCAAAGTAACCGCCTTGACAGGTGATGCAAGCGCCTGAAAAGCTCTCGTCACCAGTCAGAACGGTTACTTCTCGGTGAGGACATCCCATGGCAGTCGTACGGTTCGATCTCGTCTCCAAGCTCAGCCCGAAAGACGTGCTGGCAGTGCTGACGGACTTCAGCCCCTCACGTGCCAAGGCGTGGCCCACGATCGACGCCGAACACTTCGAGGTTCACGAACTCGGCGACACCTGGGCCGAGGTCACCGAGGGGACCGCCGCAGCCTGGGAGCGCGCGCGCTACGAGTGGGAGCCGGCCGGTGACACGGTCACCGTCACCACGGTCGACTCAAAACTCTTCGGAGCCGGCGGCGGCTGGGTCTTCCGGATGACCCCGGAGGGTGACGGCACCCGGGTCGATGTCGAGCTGACACGGCACCCGAGTACGGTCAAGGGCAAGATGCTCGCAGCCCTGCTCCCCCTGGCCGCGCCGTCATCCCTGCGCAAGTCCTTCGCGGGACCCCTGCAGGCGAAGTGACGCGCGCCCGGTCCCTGATCCGCGGGGCCATCGGTGCGGCACGGCTCACACCGTGAGGGGCCGACAGCGCAAGCTGTCGGCCCCTCGTCATGTCGGCGCGGGCGGTAGCCGGAGGTCGCCGGCCGGTCGCCATCACCTCTGCATATATCCAGTAGCCATCGCGGCCTGACAGCGCCTGCACGGCGCGGAATGAGGTACGTAATTCCTTGAGTTGTACGGGCAGTGGTCCCGGCCGTGCGGCGCCGGCAGACAATTGACTTACGTCACGTCCCCGGCAGTCCGTAGGACACATCACGGCGCCGCCTTTGCGCCGACACAAGCCTCGCGGACGCCATCCACCGGAGCGGGTGTTCCGCCAACTGCTGCGTCCGAGGCTGCCCTTCGACCGTCAACTGACCGATGTGCGCGTCCGCCCCCTGGCGAAGAGTGGTGGACACAGACTTCGCCCCACGGAGGGGAACTCCTGCCATACACCGCGATCACCCACCCCTGCAGGCGCGTTCGGCGCCCGAGCTTGTGCCTTCACTGTCCTTGGACCTCACCCAGATGCTCGATGAATTCACCCCGCTGCCGATGCGAGCGGAGTTCCGCTTCGACCCGGACATCCCCGCGGTGATCACGGTCGAGTTCCTGGCGGAACGAGGACCGAGTCTCATCTGGCGCATCGGCCGCGAACTTCTCCATGGCGGCTTGACGTCGATGAGCGGCTGCGGCGACGTACGCATGTGGCCGGCGCTGCCCAGAGAGCAGCCCTCGTCCTGGCTGCTTCTCGAATCGCAGGAGGTGGAGGCCCTGTTCGAGGTGCCCATCGCGGCCCTGGCGGTGTGGCTCGACAGCACCTACCAAATCACCTCGGCCGAGGCCGAGTTGGACGGTCTGAACTGGGACGACTTCCTCATGGAGCTACTCGACGACCCGGGAGCGCCGTGCGAATGACCGTCACCGGATCCACCCACTGGATTTGCTCCGCAGTGCGTCACCTGCCAGAGTGGTGACGCACAGGGTTACCGCCCTCGGCCCGGCACGTGGCGGGCACCACACGTATGCCGTCCCGGGCACCCGATGCCAGCGATGTACCGCAGGCCGCGCGTGTGCGGCAGACGAGGAGGAATGACGTGAGGACCAGCAACCCGATCTTTTCCCGCTGGGGTGCCGCCCGTGACGCCGGCCCGGCCGAGGCCGACGCGCTCCAGCCGGTTGGTGCCACGGTCGGAGGCCGGTCGACGGCCGACTACCAGACCAACCCCTACGCCCCGGGCGCCGGCACGTCACCGCGGACCGACCGGACCGCGGTGACGATGGACGACATCATCGTCCGCACCGGAATGACACTCGGCACCGTGGCCCTGGCGGCAGTGCTGTCCTGGCTCCTGCTGCCCGTCGACGAGGCGAACATCGGCCGGTCCTACGGAATCGCCGTGGGAGCGGCCCTCTTCGCCTTCGTCCTGTCGATGATCCAGGCCTTCAGGCGGACGCCGTCACCGGCACTGGTCCTCAGGTACGCCGCGTTCGAGGGCGTCTTCCTCGGCGTACTCTCCAGCACGATCTCGACCTACATCGCGCCGGGTGTGGTCGTGCAGGCAGTGCTGGGCACCTTCGCGGTGTCCGTGGGTGTGCTCGTCGCGTACCGGATGCGCTGGATCCGCGTGAACCGGAGGTTCACAGGGTTCGTCGCCGCCGCCACGACCGGCTTCCTCCTCTTGCTGGTCGCCGACCTTCTCTTCTCCGCCTTCGGTGCGGGCAACGGCCTCGGCTTCCACAGCGGCGGCCTCGGCATAGTCTTCGGCGTCATCGGCATCCTGCTCGGCGCGGCGTTCCTCGCCCTGGACTTCAAGCAGGTCGAGGACGCCATCGCCTACGGCGCCCCGCGCGAGGAGGCGTGGCTGGCGGCCTTCGGTCTCACCACCACGCTGGTGTGGATCTACCTGGAGGTCCTGCGGGTGCTGACCATTTTCAACAGCGACAACTGAGTTCTCCGACGTCTGAGGGGCATGCGCGGCGCGCATGCCCCTCAGACGTGTCCGTACGCGGATCCGCCGCATGAGCCTCCACGGAACCCGGCTCGTTCTCATGTCGACAACCTGATCGCCAGAACGGGTGAGCGCACTTCCGCCGCGGCGCCGTCCCCAGGACGATCTGCTCTCCGCCCTGGTCGCGGTACGCGACGAGGACGACGGCCGCCTCTCCGAGGGGGAGTTGGTGGGTACGGCGATGATGTCGGCCGTCGCCAGCCACGAGACACGGTGAACCGACTGGGCAACGCCGTGCCGGCCCTGCTGCAACACCCCGATCAGGTAGGGCGGTTGCATGAACGGCCCGAGCTGGTGCCCGGCACGGTGGAGGAGTTCCTGCGTTACGACACGTCCGTGGAGCGCTCCCGCCACCTCGCCTTCGGGCACGGCATCCACTACTGCCGGGGCGCCCCGCTCGCCCGCCTCCAGACGACCACCGCCCTACGCACCCTGCACTCCCACGTCCCGGAACTCGGACTCGAACTCGCTGCGCTGGCAGACTCGTTGAAGTGGATCGGCTCCGGGATCACCGCGGTGTGCTGTCCCTTCCGGTGCGCTGCTGCGTCGGCTGACGGCGACCACCGTGTCGGCTGACGACGGCCACCGTACGAAAACGTCCCGGCCCGCGCCGTGGAGGCGCGGGCCGGGACGGAACCGAAGGGGTACGGCCGTCAGACGGTCCGGGTGCGCAGCTGGCGGGTCTTCCAGCCCAGGAGCAGGGCCTGGAGGATGAACCACACCCCACCGCCCGTGGCGTACACCGACAGCACGTCGAGCGAGGGGTTCTCGCCCGTGGCCTGGATGTTGTAGGTGATGCCGACGAGGAAGGACAGGCCGCCCGAGATCAGGGTCGGCCACTGCTTGCCCAGCTCAAAACCGCGCCGCCGCAGCCCGACGACCACCTGGGCGGCGCCGGAGATGACGGCCCAGGCGCCGAACACATGGAGGACCGGTGCCTCGCCGCCGACGCCGGCGATACCGATCGCGACGGCGGCCAGCGTGCTGAGCACCCCGTTGAACGCGATGATCCAGCGCTCGGAACCGTTGGGCGTCGCGCGGTAGTCGATCAGCGAGGACACCGCGTCGATCAGCGGGTAGACGACCAGCAGCGTGATCGCCACCGCGTCGACGTCCTTGTGGGCTCCGGCGAACACCAGGGCCCACACCACGGCGAGGACGCCGCGGATCAGGTACAGCTTCAGCAGGGAGGAGCGTTCACCCGTGGCCGCCTGGCCGGGCGGGGTCGCTGTCCGGGTGCTCATGTTGGTTCGGCCTCTCTCAGGTCAGGGGGTTGTCGCCGACCCGGTCAGTGCCGGGAGGGGGCGACGCAGTGGAAGCTGGAGGCGAGGGACGCGTCGCCCTCGCCCTTGTAGCGGGACACCTCGGGGTAGGCGCACAGGTCACGGTTGACCTGCTCGCCCTTGGCGTTGATCAGGGTGGCGGGCAGCGTCTTGGGGGCCTTGCCGTGCTCGACCCAGTTGGTCAGCGCGGCGAGGCCGTCGGCCGAGCCGTCAAGTCCGTTGAGACCGCAGTGGTTGGTGCTCGGGGCGAGGAACACCCGGTAGAAGTCGTCCACCTGCTTGGAGCCGCCCATCTCCTGCTCGACCTGCCTGCGGTACTGCACGGTGCTCTGGGTGGGGATGTACTGGTCGGCCTGGCCGTGCCAGGTGATCAGCTTGCCGCCGGAGTTGCGGAAGCCCGACAGGTCGGGGTCGTCCGTGCCGATGACCTTGTCGTACTCGGCCTCGGACTGCTTGAACAGCTGCGTGAACTGGCTGTAGGTGATCTTCGAGACGTCGAAGGACGGGTCCTTCTTCAGCCAGAGTTTGACCCAGTATTCGGGCACCTGGAACGGCGCTCCGGTGACGTTGCCGTCGGCGTCCGCCGGGTTGGTCGCCGCCAGGCCCTTCAGGTCGGCACCGAGCGGGATGCCGGACCACAGCTTCTCGCCCGAAGCGGTGCGCGGGCCGTCCCAGATCTTGCGGACCACGGCCGCGTCGGCCGCCGTGACGGTCAGCTCCTTGCCGTTGCACAGGACCTTGGTGCCGATCAGCGTGCGCGGGTCGAAGTCACAGCGGGACGCGTCGTTGACCAGGCCGTCCGTGACACCGTCGAGCTTGTCGCAGGCCTTGACGGCGGCATTGGTGAAGGCGTCCAGCTCGCAACCGGTCGGATAGATCTTCTCGTTGTTCATGACCACCTGCGGCCACAGGGTGGCGACCTCGAACTCGTCCCAGTTGATGGCGGGCGCGTCCGCGAGGATGCCGTCGAAGTCGTCGGGGTAGCGCTGGGCCTCCATGTAGCCCTGGCGTCCGCCGGTGGAGCAGCCGGTGAAGTAGGAGTAGGCGGCGCGCTTGCCGTAGATCCCGTCGACGACCTCCTTGCCGACGACCGCGGCCTCGTGCTGGGAGCGGGAGGCGAAGTTCTTCAGCAGCGCGTTGCTGACCTGGCCGTTGCTGTTCAGCACCCAGCTGACGTCCAGGGCGTCACCGACGCCGGCGTCGGTGGTGGTCGCGGCGTAGCCGGCCTTGACGGCGTTGCCCATTCCGACACCGTTGTCACCGGCGAGGTAGGCGGAGCCGCCGAGTGCCTGGAAGCGGCCGTTCCAGCCCGTCTCGGGCAGCCACGTCTGCATCTTGGCGTGGTCGCCGTCACCCGGGTGGGTGAGGGTGACCGTCACCTGGCAGAAGGCCGGGACATTTTCGGCCACGCCCTGCAGGATCCCGGTGCCGTGGATTGTGCCGCCCGGCTGGCGAACCGCCGTCACGGACTCCACCTTGGTGCCGGCCGGGGCCTTCACGGAGGGGTTCACACAGGCGGACTGCGCGGCGGCCGAGGTGGTCTGCGGCTCCGCCGAGGCGGTCGGCAGGTAGACCGCCGCAGCCAGCGGCACACCGGCCGCGAGAACAGTCAGAACTCTCTTCATTGCTTTCCCATCCAAGAAGTAGGTGTGCGCCTGGCTGCGGCCACACGTGTGCGTGCCATGAGAAGAACGGTGGGTGGACCGAGTGGACTCACCACGGACGGCGTCCGCGCATGCCTGCGTGACCTCGGTATGCGCCCCCGGCCTCGGGTTGGCTGAGGACTGAGCCAGACTTTATCACCGGTTAAAGCGGTGACGAAAGAAGGTGTGTCGAATTCAGGTGCCCGGGTCGTCCGTACGGCATCGACCCGGTCCTACTCTGGCCGCGCGTCCCACACCCCACATCAGTCAGTTGACGGTCCGCGCACCACATGCCCCGGCCGGACCCCGCACGGGACGTGTTAGGTCATACGACGATCCGCCGCGCCACTGCCCGCGTCGGGGATGTTCCTCTGCAGCCACACGGTCTTGGCCCAGTCGCTCGGCTAGATGTTCCAGGCGCGCTCAAGGCCGTCGACCAGGAACAGGCCACGCCCGCGCTCGGCCCGCGCGCTGCCCTCATCGGTGAGCGAGCAGGCGGTGGCCACGGGCGGGTCGCTGTCCCAGTCCCGCACCTCCAGCCAAACGCCCGCAGCCGCAGGTCGACGTCGCTGCCCACATGGACGAGGACGTTGCTGACCCGCTCAGAGGTGGCTGTCAGGCTTGGCGGGCGTAGGAGGCGAGGCGATCGGCGAACGCGACGACGAGGTCGCGCAGTTCATCGGGGCGCTCGATGACGAACGGCCGGTTGAGCGAGGCGAGTACCGGAGGCAACCAGTCGAGCCGCTCCGCCCGCAGCTCGACGCGCAGCCAGCGCTCGGTCGCCCGCTCCTCGCCTGCCGCGGGCGCGTCCTCCTCCAGGCTCGCGACGCCGGCGGGAAGGTGGGCGCGGATCTGCTCAACCGTCCCTTGAATCCGCAAGGTCACCGCATGCTGGTACTCAGCCGTGGCGAACCCTGTCACCACGCGCTGCGCCGGATCCGGACCCACGGGCGCTTCGAATGAGCCGGGCAAGGTCCTCGCGTCTGCGATGCGATCGAGCCGGAAGGTTCGGTCCTCGCCGATCCGGGCGTCCTTGCCCGTGACGTACCACCGGCCTGAATGGGCGACGATCCCATACGCGTGCAGCGTGCGTTCGCTGCCCCGTCCGTCGCGGTCGGTGTAGCGGATCGAGACCGGTCGGCGGTGGCGCACCGCATCGGCGATGGTGAGCAGGACCCCAGCGTCCGGGGTGTCGAACTCGCGGGGCTGTTCCGTGAAGGCGAGAGTCTCCAGGAGTGTGTCGAGCCGACGGGCGATGTGCTTGGGCAGCACCCGCCGGATCTTCGCCGATGCCGTCTCGCTCGCCGTGTGCGCCATCGTCGTCAGCCCCGCTCGGCGGCCGGCGACCAGGCCGAGCAGCACGGCCAGCGCCTCGTCGTCGCTGAGCATGAGCGGAGGCAAGCGGTACCCGGGGGCGAGCCGATACCCGCCGTAGCGGCCGCGCACCGACTCCACCGGCACGTCCAGGTCGATCAGCTGGTCCACATACCGCCGCACGGTGCGCCCTTCGACGCCGAGCCGGTCGGCGAGTTCGGCCACCGTCCGGGTGCCGCCCGACTGCAGCAGCTCCAGGAGCGTCAGCACGCGGCCGGTGGGTCGAGGCATGTGCACAGCATACGTGAATAGAGGACCGATTCTGTCCACTATTTCTCCTAGCCTGCGAAGTACACGACTCCAGCACAGCCAAGGAGATCCCCATGGACTTCGTCTCGATCCGGATCATCACCAGCGACGTCGCGCGTCTCGTCGAGTTCTACGAGCGAGCCACAGGGGTGCGGGCGATGTGGGCCACCGAGGACTTCGCCGAGCTCAAGACCCCCAACGCCACCCTCGCGATCGCCGGCACCCGCACCGTCCCGCTGTTCGCCCCGGGCTCTGCCCGCCCGGCGGACAACCACAGCGTGATCACCGAGTTCCTCGTCGACGACGTGGACCGCGTCCACCAGAACCTGACCGGCTTCGTCACCGACTTCGTCAACGGGCCCACCACGATGCCCTGGGGCAACCGGTCGCTGCTATTCCGCGACCCCGACGGCAACCTCGTCAACTTCTTCACCCCCATCACCCCGGCGGCCATCGAGAAGTTCGCACGTTGACGCCGCGCACACCTCTCGCCCGGGCGCTCTGAGATGCCAGGGCGCCGTCGCCTGGGGTCAGCAGACACACGGCCGCAGCCACCGCGTGGAGGTGGTGGCCGCGGCCTGGCGGACGGCGCGGTGCAGCACCGCCGTCAACTTCCTCACCAAGGACTACGGCGGAGTGGGTATCACCCCTTGTCTGCTTCATCGGTCGCAGTACCCGCGCCCTCCTCACGCAGCCACCGGGAGTGGTACCGCTCCGCCCAGGAGCGGCTGACGTACCCGGTGCGCATCCCCAGCCTCGCCTCCGGGTCCTCGAAGGCCTTGCGCATGTGTCCGAGCACGACGAAGGTGATCGCCCAGGCGAGGAGATCGTGGACGAAGATCGCACTGGTGCGGGAGATGAAGGGCAGCAGCCCCATGAACCACATCAGCAGGCCGGTGAACGCCATCACCAGCACGGAGCCGGCGATCCAGCCCGCGTAGAGCTTCTGACCCGCGTTGAACTTGCCCGCCGGGCGGGCCTCGGGCGACTTCCGGCGCCTGCGGACGGCCCTTAGCCACCGCCTGTCGTACACCGCGAAGCGGTTGAGCCGACGAAGGTCCGCGCGGAAGGCGGGAGAGAAGAGCCCCAGCAGGAAGGGCAGCGGGAGCGAGATGCCCGACCACTCGTGGACCGTGACCATCAGGTGCCGGCGCCCGACGAGTTGGGCCAGCGGTCCGAGGTAGAGGCAGGCGGCGGAGACCAGGCACACGAGCATCAGGTAGCCGGTGGCCCGGTGAACCATGCGCTCGGCGGTGCTGAAACGGCGGACACGGCCGTCGCGTTCAGGCCGCGTCGCGGTGCCGCTCGGCGTCGTCGAGCCAGCCGTCGATCGCATATCCACGCTCCTCCCAGTAGCCGGGAACGACCTTGTCGGTGACCGAGATGCCGGACAGCCACTTGGCCGACTTGTAGAAATACATGGGAGCCACATAGAGGCGGACCGGTCCGCCGTGCTCGTGTGTGATGGGCTTGTCCTGCATGTTCAGTGCCACCAGGACGTCTGAGCGGCGCGCCTGCTCCAGGGTGAGGCTCTCGCTGTAGGCGCCGTCGAAGCAGGTGAACCGGATCGCCGCGCTCGGGGAACGCACCCCGGCGTCGTCGAGGATGTCCGCCAGCTTCACACCGTCGAAAGGCGTCTTCTCCACGCGCCATCCATCGGTGCACACGACGTCGTGGACGACCCGGGTCTGCGGCATCGCGCGCAGCTCGTCGAGCGTGTAGGTCTTCGGCCGATCCACCAGTCCGCCGACCCGCAGTTCGTAGTTCGTCTCGTCCTTGCGCGGCACCGAGCCGACGACGCTGTAGTACCGGAAGCCGCCCGGATTGGGCAGCAGACCGGTCAGGCCCGTGGCGTCGATCTGAGAGGCGGCGCCGAGGAACCCCTGCCAGCCGCGCTGAAGATAGGGCGCGGTGGCGAGCCCCGCCGCGCCCACGCCGAGCATGCCCAGCATCGCCCGCCGCGCCACCGGTGCGCCCTCGGTCCTCCGCTTCGGCTTTCCTGCCATGGTCAGTGTGCTCCTTCGGATTGCCGACGATCCCGGCGAGACGGGGCATGCGGACGGCACGGATAGGGCGACTCACACGTGTGAGCTGAGGCGCACCTATCCCACTCTATCGTCACCCGTTCAACCGGTGACGATAGTGCCATGGGGTCTCTGAGCTGTCAACAACGAGCCGTCGACTGCGTGACGATGCACACACGTATGAGTCCAGGCCGGCCACATCGCCGAGGACGGCTGCTAGGCTGTCAGCGACGTTGACCATGTATCGAGGAGTCGCAGACGTGGTAGGTGAAGACGACATCTCGGGGTGAGACCCGGGTCTGACGGCCACCGGCCGGCGCTCAGGAGCGCTGCCGAGGTGGCCGGTTTCGTCGTCCCCCTTTTTCCACGTCTGCCCAGGGCAGAGGTCCAAGCTCTGCCCTCAGTCCCTCCGAGGTCTTTCCATGTCCGACGCCGCCATCGTCTGCTCGAACCTTTCCTTCGCCTGGCCCGACGACACCCCGGTCTTCCACGACCTGTCCTTCAGCGTGAACACCGGCCGCACGGGCCTGGTCGCCCCCAACGGCTCCGGCAAGAGCACGCTGCTCAAGCTGATCGCCGGCGAACTCAAACCCGCCACCGGCTCGGTGTCCGTCAGCGGCACGCTCGGCTACCTCCCGCAGAGCCTGCCCCTGACCGGGAACCTCACGGTCGCCGAGGTGCTCGGCGTCGCCGCGGTGATCCGGGCCCTGGACGCCGTGGAGTCCGGGGACGTGAGCGAGGAGCACTTCACCACCATCGGTGACGACTGGGACATCGAGGAGCGCACCCGCGCCGAGCTCGACCGTCTCGGCCTGGCCGATCTCACTCTGGACCGCAGCCTCAGCACGCTCAGCGGCGGCCAGGTCGTCTCGCTCGGCCTCGCCGCCCAGTTGCTCAAGCGTCCCGACGTACTCCTGCTCGACGAGCCGACCAACAACCTCGACCTGGAGGCCCGGCACAAGCTGTACGACGTGCTGTCGGACTTCAACGGCTGTCTGCTCCTGGTCAGCCACGACCGCGCACTGCTCGACCGCATGGAACGCATCGCCGAACTCGGCAGCGACGAACTGCGCCTGTACGGCGGCAACTTCACCGAGTACGAGGAGGCCGTCCGCGCCGAGCAGGAGGTCGCCGAGAAGAACGTGCGAAACGCCGAGCAGGAGCTGAAGCGGGAGAAGCGGGAGATGCAGCAGGCCCGCGAACGCGCCGACCGCCGGCAGAGCACCGCCGCCCGCAACCTCAAGAATGCCGGCCTGCCCCGCATCTTCGCCGGCAACATGAAGCGCGGCGCGCAGGAGTCCGCGGGCCGGGCCGGGCAGATGCACGCGGCTCGTATCAGCGAGGCGCAGGCCCGGCTCGACGAGGCCGGCCGCACCCTGCGCGACGAGCAGCGCATCACCCTCGAGCTGCCCGACACCCGGGTGCCCGCCGGACGCAACCTCTTCCTCGGCACGGGGATGCAGGTCCACCTCGGGGACAAGGCCGTGTTCGCCGCGGGCGGTGTGGACCTGACCGTCCGGGGTCCCGAGCGCATCGCGCTGATCGGGCCCAACGGCGCCGGTAAGACCACTCTGATGCGTCTGATCAGCGGCGAACTCGCCCCGGACGGCGGGGAGATCAAGCGCAACGACGGCCGGATCGCCTACCTCTCGCAGCGCCTGGACCTGCTTGACCTGGACCGCACCGTGGCGGAGAACTTCGCCGCGTTCGCCCCGGAGCGGCCCGAGGCGGAGCGGATGAACCTGCTGGCCCGCTTCCTCTTCCGGGGCGCGCGGGCGCACCTGCCGGTCGGAGTGCTCTCCGGCGGCGAACGGCTGCGCGCCACCCTGGCCTGCGTGCTGTGTGCCGAACCGGCCCCTCATCTGCTCCTGCTCGACGAGCCGACCAACAACCTCGACCTGGTCAGCGCGGGCCAGCTGGAGAGCGCGCTGAACTCCTACCAGGGCGCCTTCATGGTGGTCAGCCACGACGAGCGGTTCCTCACCGAGATCGGGGTCGACCGCTGGCTGCGGCTGGCCGACGGAGGACTCACGGAGACGGGAGCCCCTGCGGTGTGAGCCGCCGGAGTGTGCCGTGGCCCGCGTCCGAGGCGCAGCTCCCGGCGGGCCGACCACCGATCACGTTGGACGGATCCCCGTGCCCCAACCCGCACTGCTCGCCCACGACCTCGTCCGCAACCTGGGCGGGCACCGCGTCCTCGACGGCGTCTCCCTGACCGCCTCCCCCGGCCACCGCATCGGGCTGATCGGGGAGAACGGCGCCGGCAAGTCCACCCTGCTGCGGGTACTCGCCGGCGTGGACGAACCCGATGCCGGAAGCGTCTCCCGCCCTCCCGAACTGGGCTTCCTGCACCAGGAGATGCCGTTCGACGCCGCCGCGACCATCGCCACGGTGCTGGACGAGGCGCTCCGCGAAGCACGCGAGGACCTCGCGAAGCTGGAACGGCTCGGCGAGGAGCTCGCCCGCGTCCCGCAGGACGACCCCGGGCACCAGGATCTCCTCGACGCCTACGGCAGGCGGCTGGAACAGGCCCAGGACCGGGAGTCCTGGGACGCCGACCACCGCGCGGCCCTGGTGCTCGACGGCCTGGGCCTCGGCGCGTTCGGGCACGACCGCACGCTCGGTTCGCTCTCGGGCGGGCAGCGCGGCCGGCTGGCCCTGGCCGCGCTGCTCGTCCGGCGGCCGTCGGCGCTGCTACTGGACGAGCCGACCAACCACCTCGACGACAGCGCCGCCGCCTTCCTGGAGGAGCAGATCCGCGGCCTGACCGGGACCGTGGTGGTCGCCAGCCACGACCGGGCGTTCCTGGACGCCGTCTGCACCGACCTGATCGACCTCGATCCCGCGATGGGCGGCCCGGTCCGCTACGGCGGCAACTACAGCGCCTACCTGTCCGAGAAGCGCGCCGAGCGGGAGCGCTGGGAGCGGCAGTACGCCGCGGAGCAGCAGGGGCTGGAGGAGCTGCGCCACTCGACGGGCGTGACCGCCCACCGGGTGGCTCCGGATCGGGGGCGGCGCGACAACGAGAAGATGGGTTACGGCCATCGGGCGGGCCGCGTGCAGAACCAGATCTCCCGCCGGGTCCGCAATGCCGCGCAAAGACTGGAGGCGCTGGAGCGCACCCAGGTCGCCGAGCCGCCGCGCCCGCTGCGGTTCGCGGCCGGGGAACTGGCCGCACATGCCGAGGAGGGCACGCGGCCCTTGGTGTCCCTGCTCAACGTGCGGGTGCCCGGCCGTCTCGCACTCGACGGCCTGGAGGTCTCGGCGAAGGACCGGCTGCTCGTCACCGGCGGCAACGGGGCGGGCAAGTCGACGCTGCTCGCCGTACTCGCCGGATGTCTCCCGGCCG
Organism: Streptomyces sp. CA-106110; assembly: GCF_050936285.1. Classification (NCBI taxonomy): domain Bacteria; kingdom Bacillati; phylum Actinomycetota; class Actinomycetes; order Kitasatosporales; family Streptomycetaceae; genus Streptomyces; species Streptomyces sp. CA-106110. The sequence goes on from NZ_JBNJNB010000001.1 coordinate 2,459,007, forward strand.
AGGGCGAGGTGCACCGGCGGCGCCGGCTGACGGTGGGGCTGCTCACCCAGGACACCGTGTTCGAGCGGTCCGACCGCACGGTCCGGCTCACCTATGAGCTGTCCCTGGGCCCGGCGCGGGCCGAGAAGGCGCCGCTGGGCTCCCTCGGTCTCCTGCACGAAGCGGACCTGGACAAGCCGGTCGGAGAACTGTCCGTGGGGCAGCGCCGGCGGCTGGCGCTGGCACTGCTGGTGGCCAGCCCGCCCCAGCTCCTCCTGCTCGACGAGCCCACCAACCACCTCTCCCCGCGCCTGTGCGACGAACTCGAGGCCGCACTGGGTGCGGGCCCCGGCGCGATCGTCGTGGCGAGCCACGACCGCTGGCTGCGCCGCCGATGGCAGGGCCGCGAACTCCGTCTGGAACCGGGCCGCGACCGACGGGAGGGGGCGGCGCCGGCCCGATCCGGGTCCTGACCCGTGCACTCACACATCCTGGCCTGCGCGGACCGCGCGAGATGCCCTACGCTCCCGACCGCGCCGGCGCCGGCGGCACCCTCTGGAACGGCGACGCTTCTTGCGCCCGACGGGAGTCACCTGTCAAGATGGTGATGTGAACCTGGAGCATGTATTCGTATGCGGGCACCCGGCCCTCGACTTCGCGGCCACCCTCCGGGCCCGGCGCTCGGCCCGGTTCGAGATGTTCGTGACGCCCGAGCGGCTGAATGCCTGGTACCTGGAATCCGGGCTGGTGGACACGATCACTCCCGGGGAGGACGACGACGTCCGGGAGGCGACGGCCGTGCGCGAGGCCATCTACCGGCTCGTCACCGACCGCCGTCTCGGCGAGGAGTTCGACCGGGATGCGCTCGACGCGGTCAACGCCGCCGCGCGCAAGACCCCTGTGACGCCCCAGCTCACCACGACCGGGCGGCTCACCGAGGCGACTCCCGAGCAGACTCTGGCGACCGTCGCCCGGCAGGCCGTGGAGCTGCTCAGCGGCCCGGACGTCCCCTTGATGAAGGAGTGCGGCAACCCCGAGTGCACGCGGGTCTACATCGACCGCTCCCGGGGCATGCGGCGCCAGTGGTGCGGTATGGAGTCCTGCGGCAACAAGATCAAGGCCGCCGCCTACCGAGCACGCAAGAAGACCGCGCCCGCCGTGGCCGCGCGCTGACCTCCTGACCCGGGCGTCGCACGGTCCCGTCGAACGTGACGTTCAGCCGGCGACGAGGTCCTCAAGGGGGCCTCGCGGATCGTGTTCAGTACGCCGTGCGCATCCGGTCGTCACTTCTGGGTGTCTCAGAGGTACATGGCTCTGCGGCTGCGGTGGGCTGACTTCCATCGGACCCCGCGTTTCGGCAGAGGCCGAGCAGAGGCAAGGTGTGAGGTGTATGTCACGGGCGGCGAGCCGCCATGACCTGCCCCGGAGCCGGACCCATGTGACCTTCGTGGGCGCCTGTGGGGAAGGCGTGCCACGTTGACATGTGCGGCACCACCCCCACCTGAAGCCGCCCGCCCGCCAGTACGCCGTGAGGTGACGGACCCCGTTCCGCGGGGCGGACGGACGACACCCGGCCTCGCCCCCTGGACAGTGAGCCTTTCTCGGTAACCGGCGGTCGCTGAGTGTGATCGCCTCCGGGTGTCTCGTGGTGCACTCCCAACTCCGGGCAGGCGTAAGGCCCCTGGTAGGAACGATCTTGCAACAGAAAGATCCGACCGAGGGGCCTCACGTGCCGACCAGTGTCACATACACCGCCGTGCTCGATGTCCGGCGCTCCACCGCCGAGCACCTGGCCCGGCTCCTGCGAAGCCATCGAACCGAGGTCGGCACCCGCCGCGGGCGCCGCGCCCTGGGCTGCTTCAAGCAGGCCGTGCTGATCCTGCGCTGGTTCATCGACGGCACCCGCCTGGCCCAACTCGCCCGCGACAACGCCCTGTCCACGTCCACCGCCTACCGATACCTGCACGAAGGGCTGACGGTCCTGGCGGCCGGGGCACCGGACCTGGCCACCGCGCTGGAACGGGCGAAGGCGGCCGGCCTGACCCATCTCAATCTGGACGGCACGGTCATCCGCACCGACCGTGTCGCGGCCCCGGGGCCCAACGGGGCAGACCTCTGGTGGTCCGGGAAGCACAAGCATCACGGCGGCAACGTGCAGGTCATCTCCGCCCCGGACGGCTGGCCGATCTGGGTCTCGCCGGTGCGGCCCGGCCGCGAGCACGACACTACCTGCGCCCGCCACCACGGGCTGCTCGATGCGCTGAACCGGCTCGCCGACCAACTGGGCACCCTCACCCTGGTCGACCTCGGCTACGAGAACGCCGGAGACGGCTTCCGTCACCCGGTCAAGAAGCCCGCGGGCGGTGAACTCACCGAAGCCCAGCAGACCTTCAACAGGGTCATCCGAGGTATCCACGGGATGTGCGAACGCGCGAATGCCCTGCTTAAGACCACTTTCAAGGCCCTGCGGAGGGTCAGCCTCGATCCCAGCCGCATCACCCAGATCGCCGCCGCAGCCCTCGTCCTACTCCAACTTGAATACGACCGCACCATCTGAACGTTCACACACAGGCATGATCGCTTACCGGGAAAGGTTCAGTGCAACGCGGTCCCGTCTGACCGATGCCCGAGTGCGATCGGTCGGGCGAGACCGGCAGCCGCATCGAACACGGACGCGTCCCACACACACCGGTCCATGAAGGGGCGTCACAGGCGGTTCGGCAACACACTTACCGGGCAGTATGTGTGGAGCGAACCTTGTGCCACTGACGTCGTCGCACCCTCGGGAGGCCGAAGAAAGGGCCACACTTCCTACGTGCGCAGGCACATCAGCGCCTATCGTGAAGGGTGCACATGTCAGACGAAGCATCTGGCGTTGACACTTGTCCGCAGGGACCCTCGGCGTGGGTACCATGCGCAACATCATCCATATCGAGGAAGTGAATGGTTGTGACCAACCAATCAGCCGCCACCCTCCGATCGCGGTACGTAGCACAGGCCGCATCGGACCTGGAGGAGAACCGCCGCCGGCAGCAGGAGCTGCAGGAGAGGATCATGGTGTTGAAGCAGGAGGAGGCCCTCCTTGCGGACATCATCAACCTCGCCGAGCAGTATGAGGGTTTCGCGGACGCGTCCCGTCTGCCCGAGCAGTCGCAGGACGAGCCCGTCGCTGCCAAGGCGAAGCAGGCCCCCGCTGGAACCGCCTCACGGCGTTCCGCGTCGGCCAGGACGGCTCCTGCCGGCAACACGGCGAAGGCCGACGCGAAGGGGACGTCGCGCCAGCCTTTGCTCGGTGTCCTTCTGGCGGACCTGCTCGGCCAGTACAAGGAGCCGCGTCTGGCGAAGGAACTGCGGGACGAACTCCTCAAGAAACACCCGGACCGCAACCCCACACCGCAGGTGGTGCGGAACACCCTCGAATCCCTGGTCGCCAAGGGACGTATCAGGCGTCACAAGCAGGAGCGTTCCGTCATGTACACCTTGGTGAAGTCGGGTGCGGCGGGCAGCTCCGACTGATACGTCGGTGCGCCCGCGGACGGCGGTGCGTTGCGTGCCCCGATAGGCACCGTGTGCGACACGGTCCGCCGCGCTGGACGGGTGGGCACGCTTGCTGGAGGACGCTAGCCCCGCCACACGTTGTCGAACGCGGCGTTCTCGATGTCCCGCCGCAGTCGTACGGCCTCCAGCTGCGTCACCGCGTCGCCGACGGCGGCCAGCACCGTCGTGGCGGCGTCCCCGATGAGGCGTTCGCGGGCCTCCGACGGGCCCTCCCCGATCCCCACGGCTGCCAGCAGAGCGGCGAGGACGGGCTCGCCGGACACTCTGCGTTCCTCCGCACTGCGGCGTGCCTGCGCATCGGCCGGCACGGCCCGCGCGAACCGCAGCCGGAATCCGTGGCCCCGTGGGTGGGTGACGAGCCCGGCCCGCTCCAGGTCGTCGACGTAGGCCGCGGCGAGGTCTCTGCCGCGGTGCCACAGCCAGTCGTCGACCGTTTCGTAAGGCTCCCGTCGGACGAGCGAGGCATCCGCCTGGTCGAGCAGACGGTCACCCGTCGCCGCCCTCGGGCCGGGCACCATGCGATCGCCGTCCAGGCTCAACGCGCCGCTCTCCAGGAGATCGATCGCCTCGGCGCCCGCGAGGGCGAGCGACAGGTCGCCCTGCTCGACGGGCCGGTCGGACGGCATCCCCAGGGCGACGAGCACGAGGTCCCGTGCGGTGGTCATGAGTCCCGCCTCGTCTCCAGCAGGCGCAGCCACACCTCGCTGATGGTGGGGAACGCGGGTACGGCGTGCCAAAGACGTTCGACCGGCACCTCCCCGGTGATGGCGACAGTGGCCGAGTACAGCAGTTCGCCTACGCCCGGTCCCACGAAGGTGGCGCCGACGACGACCTGACGGTCCCGGTCGATGAGGATCCGGGCCCTGCCTCGGTAATCAGGGCGGTACTGGACCGCGCCGGCGAGGTGACCGATGTCGTGGTCGACGACCTCGACGGCCCGGCCGGTGCGCTCGGCCTCGCGGACGGTCAAACCTACGGAGGCGACCTCGGGGTCGGTGAAGACGACGCCCGGAACAGCCTCGACGTCGGCCGTGCTGCTGTGGGGTGCCCAGCGGCCGGTGACGAGTTCCTCGCCCCGGGCCCGGCCGGCGATCACGGCACCGGCGATACGGGCCTGGTACTTGCCCTGGTGGGTGAAGAGGGCGCGGCGATTGACGTCGCCGACGGCGTACAGCCAGTTCCCGGGGACGGCGGTGACGGTCAGGCTGTCGTCGGTGGCGAGCCAGTCACCCGGTTCGAGTCCCACGGTGTCGAGCCCGATGTCGTCGGACCGCGGGGCGCGGCCGGTGGCGAAAAGGATCTCGTCGCCGGTGATCTCACTGCCGTCCGACAGGGTGACTCGGACCTCGCCCCCACCGTCGTCCACCCGCGCAGCGCCGACGACGGAGATGTTGAAGCGTACGTCCACACCGGCCTCCCGCAGACGTTCGGTGACCAGCTCGCCCGCGAAGGGTTCCAGCCGGGGCAGCAGCCCCTCACCCCTGGCGAGCAGAGTCACCCGACTGCCCAGGGCCTGCCAGGCGGTGGCCATCTCGACGCCCACCACACCGGCGCCGACGATCACGAGGCGCTGCGGCGGCTGCTGGGCGCTGGTCGCCTCCCGGCTGGTCCAGGGCCGCAGGTTCTCGATCCCGGGCAGAGGGGGCAGGGCCGCACGGCTGCCGGTGCACACGGCAACGGCGTGCCGGGCCCGCAGGTGGACGGTGTCGCCGTCGGGGGTCTCCACGGACACCTCGCGCTCCGCCGTCAGGCGTCCGTGGCCGCGCAGCAGGTCGATGCCGGCTGACTTGATCCACTCCACCTGGCCGTCGTCGTTCCAGTCGGCGGACATGCGATTGCGGTGCGCCAGGACGGCTTCGACGTCCAGAGGGCCCTTGACGGAAGGGTCGAGACCGGGGACGTGCATGGCATCGGCACGGAGCAAGGCGGGGCGCAGCAGGGCCTTGCTGGGTTCGCAGGCCCAGTAGGAGCACTCGCCGCCGGCCAGTTCGCTCTCGACGATGACGGTACTCAGACCCGCGGCGGTGGTGCGGTCCGCGACGTTCTCGCCGACCGGACCTGCGCCGATCACTATGACGTCGTACGTGCGGATGTTCTCGGTCGTCATGAGTCCTCCGGTGGCTGGATGCCGGTCGGTTGGATGTCGTGGATGTCCGTAGGGGATGGCGGTCCGGGCACGGCCGGGGAGGTCAACCGCGCCGGGACGGGCTGTCAGCGGCCGGGGGCGCGCTCGGTGACCTCCTGGAGGAACCACTCGTTGCCGTCGAGGTCCTTGAAGGCGGCGAAAGTGCCGTAGCTGGCCCGCTCGGGGTGCAGGCCGGGCACCCGGTGGGAGTCGCCGGCGTGGTGGAAGGCACCGGTCTCGTCGCGGAACGGGCCGGAGACCTCCACATCGCGGGAGGCCAACTCCTCCTGGGCCTTGGCCATATCGGTGACGGTCAACTGGAGGCCGTGGAGCGTGCCCGCCTCCTGCCGAGTGAGGCCCTCCCCGAAGATGATCGAGCACTCGGAGCCGGGCGGGGTCACCTGCACGATCCGGTAGCCGTCGTTGATCGGGAAGTCGGCGTCGAGGCGCCAGCCGAGCTGCTCCACGTAGAAGCCCTTGGCGAGGTCCACGTCGGAGACGGGCAGAATGACGACTTCGAGCTTCATGTCCATGGCTGTGATCTCGCTTTCGATGGCCGGGTTTTGGGGTTGGGGTCAGTGGGCGGTGCCCCCGCGGACGCGCGCCGAGCGCGGGGCCCGCCGTGGGTCTCGAGCCCACACCAGTCACCGGCGCTCATGTACGCCGGCGGGGGCCGTGCCCTCAGTGTTGGCCGCGATCGATACGTGCCGCGTCAGTCAGCTGACGGTGTGTCCCAGTCGGACGCCGGCACCAGGCACCTAAGCCATCCGCACCTGGTGACCCTTCAGATACGTGAGGCAGTTGGGCGCGCTGGCCTCAACCGGGTGTGCGCGCACGCCAGTCCATGACCCTTGACTGGACGCGGCGTTGGGCTGCGGACGAGCTCCGGCCGGACCGGCTGCGGCGAGCAGGGCCACGGAGAGTCGGCTCGGGTCGTCCCGGCAGCAGGGTGCCGCTGGCCACCCGCGCGGGCCTAACTGCGCGTCCGTCACAGGAAGGTCGAAGCCGCCGGGCCGTACCCCAACAGCGTCACACTCTCCGCCCAGTTCCATATCTGCGTGTCCGTGGGCCGGTCACCGTCCTGGGGGTTTGCCGCGAATCGGGACAGTCGCTCGCCGGAGACACGGTCGAGATCCGAACGACGATGCCTGACGGTCCGTACGTATGTGTGCGTCATGGAAGCCATGTCCTGCCCTCGCTCATAGGTCGGCAGTATGGGTACGGCTGAGAGATCTCGGATCCCGCGCAGGGGGGCGTAGAGGGGAACACGGGACCCGTGGTGGAGGGGAGGAGTCGATCAGGCAGCAGCGCTGGCGTTGATGGTGACCGGGATGTTGTTGCGCGTGGCCTTGGAGTAGGGGCAGATCTGGTGGGCGGCGTGCGCGAGCTCCTCGGCGGTGGCCTGGTCGACACCCCCGAGGACGGGGTTGAGGACCGCGGAGAGGGAGAACTCGCCGTCATCGCCGTGGGTGAGGGTGATCTTGGCGGTGATGGTGGTGCTGGTGAGCCGGATCTTGCGCAGGGTGGCGGCGCGGCGGAGGGCGCCCAGGAAGCAGGCGGCCCAGCCGGCGGCCAGCAGCTGCTCGGGGTTGGTCGCGGTGCCTGCGCCACCCACCTCCTTGGGGAGGGCGAGGCTGGTCTCCAGCAGACCGTCGGAGGAGCGCACGTGACCGCCGTTCCGGCCCTCTCCGTCGACGTCGACAACGGCGGTGTAGCTGACTGCCATGACTGGTGCTCCCCATCTGGGTCGAAAGGTCTTCGGACGCCTGCAGGCCAGGACACTTTCGCGTCACCGGTTGAGGCGGTGACGAAATCATGGCAGACATTTTCGTCACCTGTCAAAGGGGTGACCGAGAGCCTTTTGCGTGGCCGTCTCGCCACGACGAGCCGGTGCCGTCTTTGACGGATGACGCACCGCGCTCGGCAACGCGGGCGCGCGCGCCTTGAGTTACATCTGCCCTCTGACGCGCCCCCTGACGGTGGGCGGAGCGACCTCCGACGAGGTCTCCCCGGCGCGCCGGCGTGAGCGGGGCCGGCAGCACACGTGTGCTTGATGCCTCGTGCGCCAGGGGTCGGCCGGCCGCACGGATGGCACACCTCGGGTGTTCCGGGCGGTACTACCGTTCGAGAGCTACCGGGAGAGCGCGCCGTCTGTGCCTCTCGGAGGCGGGATGATCGCGCCTCACAGATGGACCTCAACCGAAGGAACGTCCAGCGGCGCATCCAGAGGGTGATGGCAGATGCCAGTGCAGGGACACGCATGCAGCCCGCCTGGCTCGCCGCGCCCGACGCGGCCGGCAACGAGAGAGCCCGGTTCAACCACCCTGTCCGCGCGGTCCGTTACGGCGACGGGAAGCCGCGTGCTCACGCAGCGGCCGCCAGTCCGGTGGCGCCAGGCGCACACGGGCGGCCTGCTCCAGGAAATCGGTGAGGATCTAACGCGGGAGGCGCACAGGAAGCCGATGCGGCTGCCGATGAGCCGTCGGGCCACGAAGCCCCGTACCGCGGTGTGGCCAGGCCCGGCCATGGCAGGTCGTCGACGGGAGCAGCAACGACGTGTCGCGGGGCCTCGCGGTGGCTGCGGTCCAGCAGCTCGAAGAGTTGAAGAGGGGCACGAACAGTTGATTGAGACCGGCCTAGCTGACGCCCGCCTCGGACTGCACTCCGCTCGCCCGCAGCACGCGGGCGCCCTGGTGTCTGGCCAGCCTGCTCACACCGGCTGGGTATACGGACATCGACAGTCCGTCCGTCCTTGGCTACCGGCGAGTGACGCCGGGGCGCGCGCGGGTCGCCGATCAGCGAGGCGCGCGACTGTAACCCCGCCCGCGGCCTACAGCCCCAGGTCGAGAGCCAGGCACGAGTAGTAATTCCACGAGCCTTCGGGGTTGTACGAAGCGTTCACCCCGCTGTTCGGCCCGGCCTCCGCCTCTTCGGTCATGTCCTCGAAGCGGATGCGCTCGGGAAGCTTGCCAAAGCGCGCGTGCCGCGCCGCCGCGGCGGGATCGCCGGCGAGTTCCTTGCTCATGACCATTCTCCACTTCGCCGATCACGGATGGCGTCCCCATCGCCACCAGGGACGATTATCAGCGTGCACCGACATGCGTCACCTGTCAAGGTGGTGACGCATCGCACACGCGGCCCGATCGGCGACCACCTCACGGCGTCGACTTCGAGGGCTGCGGTAGTGAACGCCCGGGGCTACCCCGCCCCCATCATTCGTCACCGTTCTAATGAGTTACGAGGGTCCTCATGTCGGGCATCCCTGTCAAGGCCCCACCGACACGGCACCGTCACAGAGCTGCTCACGAACCCATGTGACCCAGTAGTGCTACGCCCTACGTACGGCGGACCTTCAGGACGGCGCCCAGGTGGTCGAGGCCTGCCGGTCCTTCGCGTGCCGCTGTCCTGCCGTGGGCCGGCCCGTTTTCACCGACTGCCGGCCAGGAAGTCCGCGCACAGTCGGTTGAACCGCTCGGCGCGTTCGTACTGGGGCCAGTGCCCGGTCCGGGCGGCCAGGTAGAGGTCGCAGTCGGGCAGGCGGTCGGCCAGCATCCGGGCGCCCGAGGGCCGGTTCACCTTGTCCGCCGCGCCCCAGACGACGAGTGTGGGAACGGCGAGGCGGGTCAGGCGCGCATCGCGTGTGAGATCCATCTTCCAGATGGTGCGCAGTGCGCCCCGGCCGGAGGGGCGGCGCAGCGGTGGTGCGGCGACGACATCTGGGTCGAGGCTGGCCCGGTAGCGCTCCTCGATGGCGGAGTCGGTGATGTCGGCGTCGTCGAAGACGAGGTAGCGGCGGATGAACTCCTCCAACTTCTGCCGGGAGGGCCCGTCGCCGGTGTAGTAGTTCAGCAGGCGGTTCACGCCCGGGGTGGGCAGGGCGCGGGTGGTGCCGATACCACCGGGGGCCACAAGGACCATGCGGTCGACCCGGTCGGGGGTGTCCAGGGCCAGGCGCAGGGCGCAGGCACCGCCGTAGGAGTGGCCGACCAGGTGTGCCTTCTCCAGGCCGAGCCGGTCCAGCAGGCCGCGGACGCCGTCCGCGAGGTGGCCGAAGGGGTCGGCGGGGTCGACGCCCTTGGTGCTGCGGCCGTAGCCGGGCAGGTCGGGGACGATGACCTGGTGGTCCCTTGCCAGTGCCGCGATATTGCGGACGTAGCTGGAGACGCCGTTGGTACCCGGTCCTCCGCCGTGCAGCAGGAGCACCGCCGGGCCCTCCCCTGCCTTGGCAACGAAGATCTTCTGGCGGCCGGTGTCGTAGGTCGCCTCATGCAGGGTCGGCAGGGCGGCTTGTGCGGTCATCGCAGTGTTCCTCACTGAGCGGCCTTCGCGGCGGGCGTCGAACATACCTGGAGAGCACATCGGCCCGGGCCGGGGCCAGGGTCGTCGAGGGAGACACCCGCCTCCTCGATGTCCGCTGGATGCTGAGCTCGAAGAAGGGCTCGCCGGAATCGAGCCGCCGGTCCAGGCTGGACATCACCAGCGCCTGGGTCGCGCCCGAACGTGCGGCATGACGGTCGGCCTACCGCCGGCACACGGGGCTCGTCAGACACCTTCCGGTCGTCGCGCGGGCCCACGCCTCGACAGTCCGGTCCAGCACCCTATGCGGGAGTACCCAACGCGATCTGTTCAAGGAGGTCTGCCAGCTTGACGGGCATGGAGAGCAGCGGAGTGTGGCCGCTGGGGAGGTGATACGTGGCACCGGTCCGCTCGGCGAACGGCTCCTGGTACGACGGGGGGAGGCTCTGGTCGTCGTCGCAGACGACGTAGCTGGTGGGAAGGGTCTTCCAGCCGGCCCGGCGCACCGGCTCGGCGAAGGAGAGCGCGCTCTGCGGCAGCAGGCGCGCCAGAGCGGCGTCCCTCCTGTCCTCGGGCACGTCGTTGTAGAGCGTCACCTCCGGGTTCTCCCGGACAGGGATGACACCCTCCACCGTCGAGAGATCCGGCTGCTCACCGCCGAAGCACGTCATCAGGCTCTCCCCCTCGTCCAGGGCGAAGGCGGCCAGGTACACGATGTGGGACACGTTAGCGGCTCCCGGAGTCGCCTGGGTGACCGGAGCGCCACCGTAGGAGTGCCCGACGACCACGAGGGGGGCCTGGACGGCGTCGATCTTCTCTCGGACCACCCGGGCGTCGTCGAGGAGGCCGGGGAGTTTCCCACCGGACCCTTCGGCAACGACGCTCGGCAGGTCGACCGTGTGGTTGGTCCAGCCCCGGTCGGCGAGAACGTCCTGGAGCTCGCGCCAACACCACGAGCCGTGCCATGCCCCGTGCACCAGGAGAAACTGGGGGCTTCGCTTGCTGTCGTTCATCTCACTCCTTCGTGGGTCGGTCCGTGAGGGGCAGGGGCCGACGGGGTCAGCACACCGCGGGAAGGGAGTAGTCCCACACCGAGACCGGAGGACCCTCCGGCGACGATCATCCGGCGCCCGCTCAGATCGACGCTGTCGAGTACCTCCGCAGCGGTGGTGCGCGGCCCGAACGAAGTGGTTGTCGGCGTCACACCTGTGCCTGCGCCCTGAAGGGGACGGTTCTTCCTGGCCAGAGACACACCTGTTGGCCGCATCCGCCAGGAGCTCCGCGAGAGCAACCATACAACGTGGTCACACGTAGAGGCAGGCACATCAATTCCGCACACGTATGAGCGCATGTTTCCGTGCACGACCACCCGACGTCTGAGACCGGACTTCGCGTGTAAGCCCGGAGCGCGTCCGCGTCCCACAGGTCCCGTCGATGACGCGTACGGCCGATGACTTACGCATGCCGCTGACGTCGGCGATCGGCACGGAGACAACAGGCAGTCAAACGACGGACGCCTCATGCGGGACACACGGCAAGACTGAGAGTAACTGGTTTGGTGGTCCTGGCGCACTGAGTTGATCTTGGCGTCCAACTCGTTGATCATTGGATCTCGTGTCCGACACCCCGCCGCTGCCGAGCTACGCGGAACTGATTGCACTCGTTGGCGAGTTGAGGGCCGAGCTGACGGCCGCCCGGGCCGAGATCGCTGAGCTGCGCGCGGAGAACGGTGAGCTGAAGCGGCGTCTGGGGATGAACTCGAAGAACTCCTCCAAGCCGCCGTCCAGCGACGGGCTGGCGAGGCCGACGTCGCTACGTAAGCCCTCGGGCCGAGGCCCGGGCAAGCCCCGCGGCGGCGCCGGGGGCGCGCTGATGCAGGTCGACGAGCCCGACGCGATCGAGGTCCATTCCCCGACCGCCTGCCTGGGCTGCGCGGGTGACCTGACCGGGGCCGAGGTAGTCTCCATCGAGCGGCGGCAGGTCTTCGACCTGCCCGAGATCCGCCTGCGGGTGACCGAGCACCGCATCGAACACCGCCGCTGCGCCTGCGGGCAGGTCAACGCTGCCGCCACCCCTTCCGACGCCCCCGCCGCCCCGGCCCAGTACGGGCCGCGGCTGAAGAGCCTGGCGGTCTACCTGCTCACTCGCCAGCACCTGCCCTATGAGCGGTGCGCCGAACTGCTGGCCGACTGCCTGGACGCGGATGTGGCCACCGCGACTCTGCTCGGGTGGGCCGGGCAGGCCGCCGAGGCAGTCGCCCCGCACACCGAGGCCGTGCGGCAGCAACTCATCGAGTGCGAGGTGGTCGGCTTCGACGAGACCGGCACCCGGATCGCGGGGCGCACCTGCTGGGTACACACCGCCTGCACCCGCTCGCTGACGCTCTACCAGGTCCACACGAAGCGCGGCGTGAAGGCGTTCGAAGCCATGGGCGTCCTACCGCACTTCACCGGCATCGCGGTCCACGACGGCTGGAAGCCCTACAAGACGTACACCGACGCGGTCCACGCCCTATGCAATGCCCACCACCTGCGCGAACTGGCCTCCGTCGTGGACAACGCGCCTGCCGGCCACCCCGAGGACTGGGCCGAAGAGCTGGCCGCGCTGCTGGTGGACACCTGGGACGAGATCAAGAACATCCAGACCGCGCACCCTCACGCCACCGGCTTCACCGTCGACGCCCTCGAACGCCTCACCGCCCGCTACGAGGAGATCATCGCCGCCGGACGGACCCTGCACCCGCCCCGCGCCCCCGGCGAACCACGCCGCAAACGGGACAAGGCCGCGAACCTGCTCGACCGCCTCGACACCGAAAGCCACCAGGTGCTCCGGTTCGCCTTCGACTGGCGGGTGCCCTTCGACAACAACACCAGCGAGCAGGCCATCCGGATGGCCAAGATCCAGCAGAAGATCTCCGGCGGCTGGCGCACGGCACCCGGAGCCGAGCGCTTCTTCGCCGTGCGCGGCTACCTATCTACCGCCGCCAAGCAGGGCCGCAACCTGCTCGACACCATCACCCGACTCTTCGACGGCCGAGGCGCCTGGATCCCCACCCCAGCCTGACCACCAAACCAGTCACGACTGAGAAACATCCTGCCGATACGCGTCCCGACGACACATACATGTGCCGACGGCCCAATTCGCCGTGCGCGTTCTCCTCAGGAAGCTCTCCCTGCACTACGAGACGGATCACTCCCAGCCGAACCAACGAAGGATACTGATGACCAGCACATGGTTGATTACAGGCGCTTCCCGGGGCTTCGGGCGCGCCTTGGCGGAAGCTGTTCTGGAGTCCGGTGACCGGCTGGTGGCGACCGCCCGACGCCCGGAGCAGTTGGCGGACCTGATCTCCCGTTACGGCGACCGAGTGCGGGCGGTCCCCCTGGACGTCACCGACACAGCCGCGGCCCAGCAGGCGGTGCAGGCGGCCGTCGACGCCTTCGGCCGTCTGGACATCGTGGTGAACAACGCCGGCTACGCCAACAGCGCTCCCATCGAGGAGATGGCGGAGGACGACTTCCGCGCCCAGTTCGAGGCGAACTTCTTCGGGGTCGTCAACGTCACCCGGGCCGCCCTTCCGGTGCTGCGCGGGCAGCGCTCGGGGACGTTCCTGCAGTTCTCCTCGCTCGGCGGCCGGGTGGGCGGCACCCCGGGCATGGGCGCCTACCAGAGCGCGAAGTTCGCCGTGGAGGGCTTCTCCGAGGTCCTGGCCAACGAGGTCGCCCCCTTCGGGATCAAGGTCGTCATCGTCGAGCCGGGCGCCTTCCGGACGGACTGGCAGGGCTCGTCGATGGAGCTGCACTCCGTGGGTGCCGACTACGAGGAGACCGTCGGCGCCATGAACAAGTACCGGGCGGAGAACAACGGCACGCAGCCCGGCGACCCGGTCCGCGCCGCCAAGGTCCTCATCGACGTCGCCAACGACGACGACCCGCCGCGCCGTCTCCTGCTCGGTGCCCAGGCCGTGTCCATGGCCCTGGAGGCGGGCGAGGCGCGAGCCGCAGAGACGCGGAAGTGGGCCGCGGCCAGCGGCGCGGCGGACTTCCCGGCCGGGGAGTAGGCGCACCGGGCCGCCGTAGCCCCTCGCCCCCCGGCGTCTCCCCTGCCTTCCTCCCTCCCCTACGACACCCCTTTCACCCGATCTGAAGGAGACCACTTCATGTCTCGCAAGACCTGGCTCATCACCGGCGCTTCCAGCGGACTCGGCAAGGCCCTGGCCGAACACGTCCTGGCACAGGGCGGTCAGGTGGTGGCGACGGCCAGCTCGACGCAGGCCACCACCGAACTGGCCACCCGTTATCCGGAGACCGCGATGGCGGTCAAGCTCGACGTCACCGACGCCGAGGACCGTGCCGCGGGCGTGCGCGCCGCGCAGGAGCGCTTCGGCGGCATCGACATCCTCGTCAACAATGCCGCCATCGACTTCGTCGGCGCTCTGGAGGAGCAGGAGGAGAGCGACTACCGCAGGCTGTTCGAGGTCAACTTCTTCGGCGCGGTCGCCCTCACCCGGGCGGTGCTGCCCGGTATGCGCGGCCGGCGCAGCGGCATCATCGTCAATGTCTCCTCCATGGACGGCCTGGCGAGTCTGCCCGCCAACGGCTACTACTCCGCGAGCAAGTTCGCGCTGGAGGGCTTCACCGAGGCCCTGTGGCAGGAGATCGAGCCCATCGGCCTGCACGCGATGATCATTCAGCCAGGTTCCTTCCGGACCGGCATCGAGAACCGGACCCGGGCGTCCGGCGAGGCCATCGCGGACTACGCCGCCACGGCCGCCGCATTCCGCGCCATGATGAGCAACCTCACGCCGGAGATGTTCCCTGGCGACCCGGAGCGGGCCGCCGAGGCGATCTACCAGGCCGTCAGCGGCTCGGAGTTGCCCCATTGGGTCGTCCTGGGCAGCGACGCCCAGCGGCGCATCGGCGTCAAGTTGGACCAGTTGAGGACCGAGTTCGAGGCCGGTAAGGAGCTGGCATTCAGCACGGACTTCCCGGGGGCCGCCGACAACGCGGTGCTCTGAACCTCACAGGTCGGCTCGGGCTCCTGTCGGTGAGGCGCGCGAGTCCGTGTCACCCGGCCCACCGGGCCCGGCGCACGGAATCAGCCGTACAACCGGGCCCGGGCGCAAGGAATCGACGCAAGGCGCACACCGAAGTGATCTTCTCGACCTTGGTGTGCACCTTGGCCTTGAGCCTCTTTCTGCATCGCGGCTTCCGCAGCGGTCGCCGGCCCTAGGCACAATGCAGACGACACCGATCATGGCAATCTACGTGTCACAACCGGCCCATTGCAGCGTCTCTGATTGGCTTAGCGAGCCTGAGCGTTGCTCAGCCTTGGGAGCCAATCGCCTTCGTGCCCTGGTACTGAACGACAGGAGCCGCCAGCCCGCGTGGCACGTCCCTCCGGACGCTGGTCGACCGGACCGCAAGACCCGACCGAGGAGGGTGCCCGACGTCGCCTGGGCGCCGGGCGTGCGCGTAGCACTCTGCCACAGGTTCACTACGCTTCGCCAATCCAACTGGTGAGCCTTGTTGTCGTCGGCGGCAGCGCGCTGAAGATCGCCCCTCTCGCTTGGAGGAGACCATCTCCACATCCACTCCCATGCCCGCCGATCCCGCATCGAGCTACCGGGCTGTCGAGAACTTGATTGCCCGTTATGCCGAGCTCGTGGACGGCGGCGATTTCGCAGGACTCGGCATCCTTCTCGCTGACGCCACCTTCACAGGCAGTGGCGGGCCGGTGAGCGGCCGGGACGCGATCGAGAAGATGTTCCAGGACACTCTGATCGTCTACGCCGACGGCACGCCGCGGACCCAGCATGTCACCACCAATGTGGCCATCGAGGTCGACGAACAAGCGAGCACGGCGGTATCGCGTGCGTACGTCACCGTGTTCCAGGCGCTGCCCGACCTGCCGCTGCAACCCATCGCCGGCGGTCGCTACCACGACCGCTTCGAGCGCCGCGATGGGCAGTGGCGCTTCGTGGAGCGCCGGGTCCGCATCAACCTTGTCGGCGATGTGAGTGGCCATCTGCGCCAGGCAGCCGCACAGCGGTAGCCCTTCCCCCGCGACGGGCGCTTCGAAGCTCCCCAGCCAGTGAGCCTTGCCAGACGCCCAGTTGGAAAAGGCTCCCTGTCTCGATGGCCAGCGTGAAACGGACCGCTCGGAACCGTCAGTCGACAGCCGAAAACGCCGCGCCGGTGGCAGGGGGTCGGGCCACCTGCCACCGTCGGCGGTAATGCAGTGTCGTGCGATCGGCCGGGGTTCGTCCCGCCGGGGTCAGACGGTGATGGTCTTGTACTCGGTGTAGGTGCCGAGGCCGACCGCGCCGTACTCGCGGCCGATACCGCTCGCCTTGAAGCCGCCGAACGGCCCGTCGAAGGCGACGGAGGCGCCGTTGATCGTGATGGTGCCGGTACGGAGGCGGCGGGCGACCGCCAGGGCGTGCTCCTCGTCGGAGGACCAGACACCGCCGGAGAGGCCGTACTCGGAGTCGTTGGCAATACGGACCGCGTCGTCCTCGTCGTCGTAGGCGATGACCACCAGGACCGGGCCGAAGATCTCCTCCTGCGCGATCCGCATGGAGTTGTCGACGTCAGCAAAGACGGTGGGAGTGACGTAGTTGCCCTTCTCCAGACCCTCAGGGATCTGCGGACCGCCGGTGACCAGACGGGCGCCCTCCTCGATGCCGAGCTGAATGTAGCTTCGCACCCGGTCCTGCTGGTCGGGGCGGATCATCGGGCCGATGAAGGTGTCGGGGTCGCTGGGGTCGCCGACCTTCAGCGACTCCACCAGTTCCTTCAGCGCGGCCACGACCTCCTCGTACCGGCTGCGCGGAGCCAGGATCCTGGTCTGGGCGATGCACGACTCGCCGTTGTTGAGCAGGGAACCGAACTTCACGCCCGCTACGGCCTTCTCGATGTCCGCGTCGGGGAGGATGAGGGCGGCGGACTTGCCGCCCAGCTCCAGGCTGACCCGCTTGAGCTGCTCGCCGGCGATCGAGGCGATGCGGCGGCCGGCCCCCGTCGAGCCGGTGAAGGCGATCTTGTCGATCTCCTTGTGCGACACCAGGTACTCACTGGTCTCCCGGTCCGCGGGCAGGACGCTGATCGCGCCCTCGGGCAGGCCCACCTGCTCCAGCAGCTCGGCCAGGAAGCCCATGCTCAGCGAGTTCTCAGGAGACACCTTGAGGACCACGGAGTTACCGGCGACCAGGGCGGGGATGATCTTCGAGGTGGCCGAGGAGAAGGGCGAGTTCCACGGGATCACCGCGGCAACGACGCCGACCGCCTCGCGGCGCACCACGCTGCGCACAGGGGACGCGGGGTCGGAGGGGACGAGCGTCTCCTCCCAGCCGAACTCCTCCGCCGCCTTCAGGTAGGCGTTCGCCTGCCGGGTCAGGCCGGGCTGTCCGGCGCGGGTGAACCAGCCGGCTGAACCGTTCTCCAGCGAGATCAAGCGTGCGATCTTCTCCGCGTTCTCCTCACGCAGCGCGTTGAACCGCCGCAGGACCGCGATCCGGTCCGCCGGCGGGGTCAGACGCCAAACGCCCGCCTCGAACGAGGCGCGTGCCGCGGCAATCGCTCGGTCGATGTCCGCCGGCCGTGCCTGCGCGGCGCGGCCGACCACCGACTGGTCGTGCGGCGAGGCGATGTCGAGCAGCTCCCGGTTGCTCGGCTCGGCCCAGGAACCTCCGATGAATAGCCGGTCGTAGGTGATCATGTGCTTTCTCTCTTCCGGTGCTTTCGTTTCAGTTCGTTCGGACGCATCAGTTAACTGCCACTAAACTGTAGCACTTACTTGTGCTAGATACACATTAGCGTGTCTGCAAGGCACTGTTCTTGCACGTCGTAGGTACTCTTAAGGGGTGAGAGCCGACGCAGCACGCAACCTGGAAGCCGTTCTGACCACCGGAGCACGCATGCTCGCCACCGATCCCGGCGCGAGCATCGCGAGCATCGCCGCCGAGGCAGGCGTCGACCGGCGCACCGTCTACCGCCGCTTCGCCTCCCGCGAGGAACTCCTCGCCGCCATCTACGAATCCCGCCTCACGGCCATCGAGCACGCCATCCAAGACGCACGACTGCACGAAGCACCCGTCGCCGTCGCCCTGCACCGCTACGTCGAAAACATCATCACCGTCAACCGCACCTGGCCCGTCGACCTCACCCGCATGCTCGCCGACGCCACCATCCAAGCCCGCCGCGACACATTCGTCCGCGAAGTCGACACTTTCCTCCAACGCGCCACCGACGAAGGCCTCCTACGCCCCCACCTCCCCCAGGGATGGGCCAGCGCACTACTCCCCCAACTGGTGCACCTGGCGTCGCACCAGCAGGCACACCTGAGCCCAGGGCAGGCGGCCGACGTGGTGGTCGACACGTATCTGCGCGGCATCAGCCCTCCGCAACCCGCACCCCGGCCCCAGGGTCCGGCGAAGGCCGGACGGCGGCCAGATGTGCGGGACCAGTTTGCTTGAGGGCCGCAGAGCCCGCTCCTCGCCGATTGCCACGCATCGAGCCCTTCTTGGGACGTCGAGGATCGTTCCCTCAGTCGAATGACTTGGGGCGTCGCACCCCGGACCGGGAGGCGCGAGGCCCCCTACACCACTCCGAGTGCGTCGCCCAGCGTCCTCACCTGCGATTCCGGGTGGCACAGGGAGTGTGCGGCACACCTGACGTCGCTGCCCGCGTCTCACCGTCACATGACTGATGTGTCCGGTCGCCTTGCGGACGAGAGTGTGTGTCGCCGGTCCGGATTCCCGGACAGGAACAACTTTGGACCTGCCGCCCGTCCTCATCGAAGTTGTCTCGCGTCACCGGTTTGACTGGTGACGAGTGCTGTGCGAGGGTCATCGCGCCAAGAGCCGCAGTGATCTCGTACCGCCGATGTCAGCGGGAGGTCTCCCGGGCTCGGGCCGGTCACCGGAAACGCACGATGGAGGGTTTGACATGATCAACAGGCGTACCTTCAGCAAGGCCGTCGGCCTGGGCACCGGCGCGGCCGCGGTCTCGCTGTCCGGCCTGCAGACCAGCGCATCCGCCGCGGCCGCCTCGCACGAGCCCGGCGGCGCTCCCGTTCCCACCGTGCCCCTCACTCCGCGCACCCACACCGAGTTCCGCACGATCAAGCAGGTCAAGGCGGGCCTCCTGGACATCGGTTACGCCGAGGCCGGCCCCGCCCACGGCCCGGTCGTCATCTGCCTGCACGGCTGGCCCTACGACATCCACAGCTTCGTCGACGTCGCCCCGCTCCTCGCCGACCTGGGCTACCGCGTCATCGTTCCCTACCTGCGCGGCCACGGCAGCACCCGCTTCCTGTCCCGTCACACCCCCCGCAGCGCCGAGCAGTCCGCCATCGCGCTGGACATCATCGCCTTGATGGACGCGCTCAAGATCGACAAGGCCGTCCTCGCCGGCTTCGACTGGGGCTCGCGCACCGCCGACATCATCTCCGCCCTGTGGCCGGAGCGCGTCAAGGCCCTTGTCTCCACCAGCGGTTACCTCATCACCAACATCAAGACGCAGCTTGAGCCCGCCCTCCCGGCCGTCGAGCACAACTGGTGGTACCAGTGGTACTTCGCCACCGAGCGCGGCAAGAAGGCCATGGAGAACGTCGACGAACGCATCGCGCTGTGCCGCTACGTGTGGACCCTCGTCTCCCCCAACTGGAACTTCGACGACGCCACCTTCGAGCGCACCGCCGAAGCCTTCAAGAATCCCGACTACGCGGCCATCGTTCTCTACAACTATCGCTGGCGCATCGGCCTGATCGACGGTGAGCGCCGCTACGACCGCTACGAGAAGCAGCTGGCGGCCCAGCCCTCCATCCACGTTCCCACGATCACCCTCGACGCGGCCCTCGACCCCTTCACCCCGGCCGGCGACGGCTCCGTCTACCGCACCCACTTCACCGGCCCGTACGAGCACCGCACCATCGCGAACGTCGGCCACAACCTGCCTCAGGAAGCGCCCTCCACCTTCGCCCAGACCGTGGTCGACGTCGACCACTTCTGAGATCCGCATCCGCCGCCGAGCCCGAACCCCGGACACCGCGCGGTCACGCCCAGGAGCACATGGCCGTGCCCTTCGGCCGGATCACCGGACCGGGTCCGGGGTCGCGGGCGAGGCTCAGGCGGCGGCCTGGAGACAGGCGAACGGATGCCCTCCGGCTGCGCATAGACGCCGGCGGACATCCACCCTGCGGGGCCCCGTGGACGAAGCAGGACGACGGGCCCGGCCCACGAGGTGAGAACGGCGAACGACCTGGGGTGGTCCACAGCAGCACACGTGCACACCGGGCCTCAGGTGCCCAGGCCCCAGACCCGGCAGGCCCCAGGCCCCAGGCCCCAGGCCCCAGGCCCCAGGCCCCAGGCCCCAGGCCCCAGGCCAGGCTCGTACGCCGGCCGGAAACTTCCAACAGCTCGTCACCATCTTGACGGGTGATCTACGCATTCCAAAATTCGTCACCATCCAGCACGGTGACGAGGGTCGGCAAGGCCGGCCCGCCCCCCATTTACCGAGAAGATGTCTGAGAGGAGTTTTGTCGTGGTGAGCATCAAGGGTGGCCGCAAGCGGCTGGTGACGGGTGTGGTCTCTACGGTCACGGTGGGTCTCGCGTTCGGCACCATCGCCCTCAGCGGCCCCGCCAACGGCGCGACCAGGAGCGCCGAGGCGGCAGACACCGGCATACACGCCAAGCCGACCATCGTCCTGGAGCACGGCGCCTTCGCCGACGGCTCGAGCTGGAACGGTGTCATCGCCGACCTGCGCGCCCACGGCTACCCGGTCGTTGCCGCCGCCAATCCGCTGCGCGGCCCGGCCTCCGACGCCGCCGCTCTGCGCACGGTCCTCGACCACGTCAAGGGACCGAAGATCCTCGTCGGCCACTCCTACGGCGGCAACGTCATCAGCCAGGCCGCCGCCGACGACCCCGAAGTCAAGGCCCTGGTCTACGTCGCCGCCTTCCTGCCCGCCCCGGGCGAGAGCGCCCTGGAGCTCACCAACAAGTATCCGGGCTCTACTCTCCCCAACGCCCTCGACCCGGTCACCTACAAGCAGGCCGACGGCTCCACCGCCACCGACCTGTACATCCAGCAGGACAAGTTCCGCCACCAATTCGCCGCCGACGTCCCCGCGAAGCAGGCCGCCCTCATGGCCGCCGAACAGCGTCCCATCGCTCAGGCCGCCCTGGAGGAGAAGGCCACCACCGCCGCCTGGAAGACCAAGCCCAGCTGGGACATCGTCACCACCCGCGACCTCAACATCCCCGCCGCCGTCCAGCGCTTCATAGCCAAGCGCGCCCACGCGCACACCACCGAGGTCGCCGCCTCCCACTCGGTCGCCGTCTCCCACCCCCACCTGGTGGCCAACGTGATCGAACAGGCCGCCCACGCCACCGTCCGCTGACATCCCTCGAGGGCGGCGGGCGTAAGGTCCCGCCGCCCTCGGGCGATGCCACGGACACCACAGGCACACCTCACACGTGTGCTGTTCACGGGAGACTGGACGCCTTGACCTCACACCCCGACCCTCGTGCGCTCGGTGCCTTCCTCAGGGCCCGTCGGGCACAGCTGGATCCGCGGGAGTGCGGCTTGCCCGAGACGGACTCCGCCCGCAGGGTCGCGGGACTGCGCCGCGAGGAGGTCGCCCGGCTCGCAGCGATCAGCGTGGACTACTACACGCGGCTCGAACAGGGCCGCGTCCGGGCTTCCGCGCCCGTGCTCGCCTCCCTGGCCCGCGCCCTGCGCCTCGACGACGACCTACGGAAACACCTCTACGAACTCGCCGGTCGGAACGACCCCCGCCCACACCGCCGATCCGCCCAGCGTGTGCGGCCCGCCATGCGACGCATGCTGGACCAACTCACCCACGCCCCCGCGCTCGTCCTCGGCAAACGCCTGGATGTCCTGGCCTGGAACCCGGCCGCCGCGGCCCTCTACACAGACTTCTCGGCGCTCCCGCCGGCCCGGCGCAACTATGTGCACCTGCTGTTCACGAACCCGGTGGTCCGCGAGTTGCACCAGGACTGGCAGCACGACGCCCGCGACGCGGTCGCCGCACTGCGTATGGAGGCCGCGGTCGACCCCGACGACCCCGACCTCGCTCGCCTCGTCGGTGAACTGACGATCCAGGACGCGGACTTCCGCACCTGGTGGGCCGAACACCACGTCAACAGCGCGACCTCCGGCACCAAGCACTATCGCCACCGCCTGGTCGGCGAGCTCACCCTGAACTGCGACGCCTGGGCCAGCTTCGACGGCTCCGGACAACGTCTGATGGTGCTGACCGCCGAACCCGGCAGCCCCTCCCACGACGCGCTGCTCATCCTCACCTCCTGGACCGCCGGGCGGGGGAACCCGGCCCGGCGAAGGACAGGACACCGTGACCACCTGAGCGCCGGAGGAACCACCGCGCTCGACCGTCGCGGGCGCCGCCGCACATCAGGCCACCGAGCCCAGTGGTCCGGCCGCGTCCCGGGCCGATGAAGCCGCACGTCGTCCCTCTCGTGCTCCTGGGCGACGGCAACATCGTTGCGTTCTCGGATGGCTTCGAGGAGTACGCCGAACTCATCCGCCAGTCGTTCCCTCACCCGCCGGGCGACCGCCCCGTCACCGGCCGCCGGTCCTGTCACCGGACGGCTCGGCGACTGGGCACCCCGTTTCCTGGGCCCGGGAGGGCGCTCGCCGCGGAAACGGCCTGGGTGGTTCCGTACTCCATCAACGCCATGGTCTTCGCCCGCGGCCACCGCACCAGCCAGGACAGCTGGCGGACGCAGGCTGGACCTCCGGAAACGCCGCCGGCCGGCACCCGTGAGGGCGTCGGCCGGTCGAAGAGCGTTGTCCGGTGGGTCAGGCGGCCGGGACGGTCTCCTTGGCGGTGGCAGCCGCGGAGGCACCGGCCTTCTCCTCGGCCTTGCGGGCCGGCTTCAGGAAGAAGGCGAGGAGGGTGCCGACGGCGAGGGTCGGGGCGATCCACAGGTACCCCATGGCCGTCGCGTGGGCGAAGGCGTCCAGCGCGGTGTCGCGCAGGGCGGCAGGCAGCCGGCCGATGGTGTCGGGGCGGGCGGTGTCGAAGCCACCGGCGGTCGGCAGGCCGTGGGTGCGGTCGGCGAAGCCGAAGTTGAGGAGGGTGCCGAAGACGGCGACACCGAAGGCCGCGCCTATGGAGCGGGCGAAGGTGACCACGGCGCTGGCGGCGCCGAGATCGGCGGCGGGCACGCTGTTCTGGACGGTGGTCAGCACGACCATGGGCACCATGCCGATGCCGACACCGGTGATCAGGAAGTAGACGCTCAGCACGAGGGTGTTGGTGGCCGCCCCGATCGTGCCCAGCAGGAGCAGCCCGGCGAGGTTGGTGATGAGGCCCACCAGAAGGATCGCTCGCAGCCGGTTGACGTGTGCGGCCCAGCGTCCGGCCAGGGACTGGCTGACCACCAGACCGGCGACCAGGGGCAGCATGTGGACGCCGGAGAGAGTGGCCGAGACCCCGTGGACGATCTGGAGGTAGGTCGGCAGGTAGACCAGTACGGCAAACATCGCGGCGTTTGCGAAGAACCCGATCAGCGAGGAGAAGACCACGGTCCGGGAGGCGAACATGGCGGGCGGCAGGACCGGGGCGGCGGCGCGGCGCTCGACCGTCACCAGCAGCACGGCCAGCGCGACGGTGGCGACGATCAGGCCGACGATGGCCGGCGAGCCCCAGCCCCAGCGCTCACCGAAGGACGTGATCAGGACCAGGCCGGTGGCGATGGCGGCCAGCATGGTGGAGCCGAGGTAGTCGATGCGTGCCTTGGCGCCCCGGGTGGCCGCGGGCAGCGCCCGCGCGGCGAGGGCCAGGGCGACGATGCCGACGGGCAGGTTGATCAGGAAGGCCCACCGCCAGGACAGCTGGTCGGTGAAGACGCCGCCCAGCAGGGGGCCGACGATGCTGGCGACGCCGTAGACCGAACCGAACATGCCCTGGTAGCGGCCGCGTTCGCTCGGGGCGACGATGTCACCGACGAGAGCGAAGGTCAGCACGATCATGCCGCCGCCGCCCGCACCCTGCAGTACACGGGCCCCGATCAGCTCGGGCAGGTTCTGCGCCAGACCGCAGGCCACCGAGGCGATCAGGAAGATGGAGGTCGAGGCCAGGTACAGCCGCTTGCGGCCGAACATGTCGCCGAGCTTGCCCCACAGCGGTGTCACTGCCGTCGACGCGAGCAGGTAGGCGGCGCTGACCCACGCGATGTCGTCGAACCCGTCCAGGTCCTCCGCTATCCGGGGCAACGCGGTAGAGACGATCGTCTGGTCCAGGGCCGCGAGAAGGACCGCCAGGATCAGCGCACTCATTGCGGCGGCGACACCACCCGCCTTGGGTGAGGGGGACTTGTATGCCTTCGACATCGGAACTTGCCCTTTCTGGAAGTGGTGTGCATGGACGATGTGCCGACCGGTGCTGGACGAATCGACCCACCGGCCTGGCACTACCAGAGCTATCTGCCACTTGACTGTAGCACTTAGCGGGCATGGCTCCACCCTTGAGAGGCGCTAGGTGTCCCAGACTTCACATTCCGCTACTAGAATCGGTGCGGTGAGAGCCGACGCAGCACGCAACCTGGAAGCCGTTCTGACCACCGGAGCACGCATGCTCGCCACCGATCCCGGCGCGAGCATCGCGAGCATCGCCGCCGAGGCAGGCGTCGACCGGCGCACCGTCTACCGCCGCTTCGCCTCCCGCGAGGAACTCCTCGCCGCCATCTACGAATCCCGCCTCACGGCCATCGAGCACGCCATCCAAGACGCACGACTGCGCGAAGCACCCGTCGCCGTCGCCCTGCACCGCTACGTCGAGAACATCATCACCGTCAACCGCACCTGGCCCGTCGACCTCACCCGCATGCTCGCCGACGCCACCATCCAGGCCCGCCGCGACACATCCGTCCGCGAAGTCGACACCTTCCTCCAACGCGCCACCGACGAAGGCCTCCTACGCCCCCACCTCCCCCAGGGATGGGCCAGCGCACTACTCCCCCAGCTCATGCACCTCGTGTCACGTCAACTGCCCGAACTGAGCCCCGCACAAGCGGCGGACGTCGTCGTCGACACCCTGCTGAACGGCCTCGGAACGTCCTGATACACAGATGGCCCTCGGCAGCACATGGGCACATGTGTCACCGAGGGCAAGCCGGCCCGTGCGGCAGCGGTCCGGCGGCGTCCCGCCGCCGGTCGACTCAGGGGGCGCGTCCCGCCGCCGTTCAACTCATTCCACGACCTGCCGAGCGGTGTCCGTGCCGGAGGCCTCCTGTTCCTCGTCCTCGTCCTGTGGGCGCCGGGAAACCGCCGGAGGGGGCAGTGGCACGGTTCCGGGCAGGCGGACACGGCGGAGTCGGGACGGCTCGTTCCTGGAGGCGGGGCGCTTCAAGGCTTCTCCCATCGATGCGTTCGACGTGCCGTGTCCCCGGCGCGTGACGCCGAGGGTCGGACAGGGCGGGTGCTCCAAGAAACCAACGATGCCGCCGACGCATTCCGGGGCGAACCGATTCCACCGCGAGCGCGACCCAGCTGGCTGCCGGCGGGCGTGGCGCCGAGCAGCGGCATCATGTGGTCGCAGCCGGAACTGAGCAGCTGAAGCACCCCAAGGTTGCGCATCCGCGGCCGTACGGAGCGCAGGATGCGTTCGGCACCGGGCCCCGGTGGGCCCACGAGGAAACGGACGTCGCCTGGATCGCCGGGCAGCGGGCCCGATTCGCCCCAGTATGAGCAGATGAGCCCGTCCGGCAGACCAGCGATCTGGCTTCGGCGATAAGGGAGCCAGACGGTCATACCGTCTTTCATCGTGCATCAGCTTCTTCCCGCTCTGTACCGCGTGGATCGGCGTCGATGCACCCGGCCCAGGTTGAGAGACCCACCGCGTCCCTAGCGGCGGACAATGTGCCGGACCGCCTCCGCAGACATGTGGTTGTTCACTCACCCGTGTCGACGTGTGTGTCGCAGGCCGAGGTTCACGTGAGACACGCCACTCGCATGTGTGAGCCAGCGTCTCAGTCGTCGCGTGTACGGAACATGAGCCGATCACGTGTGTGTGCTACTGCTCATCGTGGTGTTTCCTCCCGAAGAATCGGGACGTCGGGCAGACGAAACATGTCGTGCGATCGAAGGTACACACCCGGCGCCAGGGGCCGAGCACACGTCCGACGGGTGTTCGGTGCGGAGCCGTACACAAGAACTTTTTCGGCCACATCAGGTGACGAACGCCCCCGGCGGCATCTACTCTTCTGCGTGAGGTGTGGGTGGCAGGGGCGGCGGACACGTCACGGGCACACTGTCGAGGGTCCTCGTCAAACATGTGACGAGCGGGCCACCGACCCGTGGTGTCACGCGCAGCCAACCCCCTGCGGCTTCCGGGACCGGGCGACCCCCGAGGTCCAGGAGGCGGGCGGCGGTGACACTCGCCGCCAAGGCGATGAGGAACGACGACGTACCCTCACTTGCGCCTGGCGCGATCCGTTCACACGAACATGAAAGCGCGTTCGGTCCGGGCTGGTTCAGCGGTGAAGGGAGTGGGGGGAACAGTGGAGTCACTCGTCGGGAACATGGTCGGCCGGGAACGCGAGCGGGAGCTGTTGTCGGAGTTCGTGGCGGCTTCCGGGGGCCGGGCTCTCGTTCTGCGGGGAGACGCGGGTGTGGGCAAGAGCGCCCTGCTGGACCACGTCGTCGAGCTCGCGGCGGTCGAGGAGCACAGGGTGATCAGAGCGGCCGGGGTGGAGGCTGAGTCGGAACTCCCGTTCGCCGGTCTGCACCAGTTCCTGTATCCGCTGCTCTCCTACATCGACCGGCTGGACGAGACCCACCGGGGGGTCTTCGACATCGTTTTCGGCAGAGGCAAAGGCGCGCCTCCCTCGGTGATGACCCTCGGCATCGCCGTCCTGGATCTGCTCTCCCTCGCGGCCTCGCAGAAACCCCTCCTCCTGGTGCTCGACGACGGCCAGTGGTTCGACACCTCCAGTACCGAGGTGTGCGGATTCGTGGGGCGTCGGCTGACCGGCGGCTCGGTAAAGCTCATCGTCGGCCTGCGCTCCAACGTGCCCTCGGGCTTCGACACCGCCGCGCTGCCCCAACTGCCGGTGACCACGCTCTCTGAGAGGGACGCGGAACAACTCCTGGACATGCACCACCCCGGCCTGCAACCCCAGATCCACCGTCTGGTCCTGGACGAGGCGCAAGGAAACCCACTGGCCCTGCTGGAACTGCCGCCCTACGTGCGCGGCGGCCGGGCGGGACGCAACCCCGAAGAACTGTTCGGGTACACCGGCGTCCCGCTCCCCCTGCGCCTGCAGCACGTGTACGGCACCCGCATCAAGTCCCTCGGCGAGGCCGTGCGCGCGGAGCTGCTGCGCGGCGCCCTCGACGGTGTCGGAGCGGGCACGGCGGCCGACCGCACCCGAGGCACGCGCTACCGCATGATGGACGCCGACGAGGCCGCGGCCTGCGGTCTGCTGGACATCGACCCGCTCAGCGGCGACTTCGTCTTCCGGCACCCCCTGGTGCGCTCGACCGTCGTCCAGATGGCGACCCCCAACCAGCGACGTGCGGCCCACGCCGTGTTCGCGGACGTGCACCGTGACGATCTGGAACGGCGTGCCACGCACCTCGCGGCCTCGACGATCGACCCCGACGAGCAGGTCGCGGCCACCCTCGAGGCAGCGGCCGACTCCGCCACTCGGCGCGGTGGTTCGCAGACAGCCATAGCCTGGCTGACCCGGGCCGCGGAACTCAGCGAGAGCCACGAGGAACGCTCCCGCAGACTGGGCAGCGCGGCGTACATCGCCGGACACTCCGGCCAGTTGGACCAGGCCCGGCAGTTGGTCCGCTCGGGCACCGGGTCCGGCAACGACTCCCCGAACTCGGCGGTCACGTCGGGCTATGTCGCGCTCTTCGAGGACGGGGACGTACGGTCCTCGCAGCGCCAGGTCTTCGCGGCGATCGAGAGCATGTGCGACAGCGGGGTGCGGGAGCCGGACGAGGTGCTCACGCGACTGGTCGACCTGCTGCTGGCCATCAACCAGTACGCCGGTGACGAGACCGCGTGGGAGCGGACTCATGAACTCCTGGGCCCCCTGGGAGACCTGGTGCCCTCGCATTCACGCGTCTACCAGGACGCCTGGGGCGACGTGGTGCGTCGCGGCGCGGGCGTCCACGAGCGGGTGGAACGCGCCTTCGCCGGCCTCCACGACCTGGAACCGTGGGATGTCACCCGGCTGGCCGTCGCCGCCTACCACGTGGACACCCTCAGTCACTACCGGCCGCATCTGCAGCGCACCGTGGACCGCGAGGTGGAGACGGGGGCCTTGGCCGACGCCATGACCATGCTGCACCTGATCATGCTCGACCAGATCGCGGTCGGTGAGTGGGACGAGGCCGAGCGCACCGGACAACGTTGCCTGGAGCTGACGACAACACACCGGCACGGGCTGTTCGCTTATCACACCCACGCGTATCTGAGTCTGCTGGCCGCGATGCGCGGCCAGACGGACCGCGCCCGCGAACTCCAGGCCGTCGTCGACGCCTGGGCCCGCCCCCGCGGCGTCGGCTTCCTCACCCAGATCGCCGACGCCATCGGCACCACCGCCGCCCTCAGCGAAGGCGACTACGAAGCCGCCTACCTCCACGCCATCGGCATCACACCCCCGGGCACCTTCGCCCCCTACGCCCACCAGGCCTCCCGCACCCTCCTCGACCTCGTCGAAGCGGCCCTCCACACCGGCCGCGCCGAACAAGCCCGCCGACACGCCCTCGCGGCACGCGACGCACACCTGCCCGACCTCTCCCCCCGCCTCGCCCTCATCACCCACGGCGCCCTCGCCATGACCGCCACCGACCCCGCCGAAGCCGACGAGATGTACCACCGCGCCGAAACCCACCCGGCCGCCGCCACCTTCCCCTTCGAACTCGCCCGCGTCCGCCTCGCCCACGGCATCCGCCTCCGACACACCCAGGGACGGAAGGCGGCACGGCCGTCGCTGACCCTGGCCGCGGAGACGTTCGAACGGCTCGGCGCACCCACCTGGGCCGAGCGGGCCCGGGCCGAGCTCCGTGCCACCGGTGCGTCCACCGCCTCCTCCTCGGCGCATTTCGCGGCGCTGACCTGGCAGGAACGCCGCATCGCGGATCTCGCCGCCGGCGGCCTGACCAACAAGGAGATCGGCGAACGCATGCACCTCTCGCCGCGCACCGTCAGCTCCCACCTGTACCGCGTCTTCCCCAAGCTCGGCATCACCTCCCGCGCCGCCCTCCGCGACGCGCTGGGCAAGATCCCCGACGACCAGAACGTCTGACCGGTCCGGCCGGCGGCCCGGGGACGACACGTGCCGCCCGCCGGCCGGCGGCACGTTCGGCCTGTCCCTACGCGGGGCGGGCACGGAGGCCGCGTTCGTCCAGCCAGCCGATCACGTGGTCGGCGACGAAACTCCATCCGCTGTCGATGACCAGGGAGTGGGCGCGGTCCGCGAACTGCTTCAAGTCGGTCACCGCTGTGGAGTCGCCGTACTGCTTGTACACCGCGCGCGTGACGGCGTCGGGCACCAGTCGGTCCTCCTGCCCGGAGATCAGCAGGAGCGGGCCGCGGTCCACGTTGCCGACGTCCACCACGGCGCGCGGGCTGCGCACCGAGCCCCCGTACCCCAGGTCGGCGAGCAGACGGCGGGGCGTCGGGACCACATAGCGCTCGAAGAGCCGGTCGGACTCCTCCGCTCCGACAGTGTTCGCGAAGCCGTGGTGGAACTGCTCCTGAGACAGGGACACCAGCTGTTCGGTGTCGTCGGCCTGGCCGGGGGTCCACAACCGAGCCGGGGAGGCGGGCGCCAGCGGGATGCCGTTGATCGGGGCGGGCGCGATCGCCACCGCGGCCCGGCCGATGTTGGCGCCGATGAGGTGCTGCGCGATGAGCCCGCCGACCGAGTGGCCGACGATCACCGGCGCGACATCGAACGAACACACGATTTCGGCGTAGTGGTCCGTCAGCACGTCCAGGCCTATGCCTGCGAGCGCCTCGGAGGACTTGCGCATGTCCCGGGCGGCGGCCGCCTCCCCCGGCCATCCGGGCGTGAAGGCGACGAACCCTTGACTGGCGAAGCGTTCCGCCCACGACTCCCAGGAGAGCGCGTGCAGCCACGCGCCATGGATGAAGACGACGGGAGTGTGGTTCACGGTTGGCCCCTCCGAGCATGACAATCACCCGACACTGGCACGCGGGCGACCGTCTCAGGATCGTTCAGGCGCAGGTCTGGGGCGACAGTCGAATGACTGAATGTCGGCGGCCCGCAGCGCTCGCAGGGCGGAGCGCCCCGGCGGACCGCCCCGGACAGGGCCACGAGGCGGACAGCGTCCGCACGGCGGGGCAACGGTCACCACGATCACCGTCGAAGGTCGGTGAAGTAGGACGGTCAAGTTACCTATGTACGTCGCTCCCGCGGGGACGAGAGTAGGTCGGGCCGGCTTCCGCCACGGAGCCACAGAGAAGGACCCACCACCATCAACGGCAATCAGCTGCTCCGCAGGTCAGGACGACTCCAGGTTGCGTACTGAGCCGGCTCTCACCGACCGGAGCCCGTTGGCGGAATGTGCAGCCTGAGACGCCTCACAGGAGTGGAACCCTCAACAACTGCTACAGTCGAGTGACAGATCAGTTTGGTACTGCCAGACTCATGGGTCTCATCGTCAGCGATGGACGGCACATCCGTCCATGCGCACCACTTGCAGGAAGGCACGTTCCGATGTCGAAGGCACGCAAGTCCCAACCGGGTGGACAGGCCCGCCGAACGGCGCCGCACGGCCTTCCTGAGCTGATCTTGGACATCGAGCGCGTCTTGGACGTCTCCGCCCGGCAGGCCATCAGGGCAAAGTTCCGGTTCGACCCGGATGCTCCCCTGGTCGTGTGCGTGGAGTTGGTCGTCGAGGGCGGCCCGCGCGTCCTGTGGCGAATCGGCCGCGACCTGCTCCAGCAGGGGCTGTACTCGGTGAGCGGCCTCGGTGACGTCCAGATATGGCCGTCACACTCGGAGGACCGGGCCACCGCACGGCTTCAGCTGACCTCCAGGGACATGGCGGCCCTGTTCGAGCTGCCCGTGCCTCCGCTGGCCGATTGGCTGGAGTACACCTACGAACTCGTTCCCGCCGGTCACGAGCTCGCGGAAATCGACTGGGACGTCGCCACCGCGGACCTGCTCCAGGAACCCAGGGCGCACTCCGACTGATCACGAGCGACGCGTCACCACCCGTTCGACAGGCGACACTCCCTGAAGAGTGCCCGCCGACCACGCTGGCGCGCATCGAACGACCACCGCGCTACCAGCCAACCCGCGGCGGTCAACTCGTCGTGGACGTACGCCGCCGCATGCCCCATCGCCCGCGCCCGGAGTCAGCCGCGCGGCTCGGCGGCAAGGAACACCGCGTGCCGCGCAGCCGGACGGCGTCCGGGAGCGGGTCCCAAGGAAGAACTCCCGCCGTCAGAGTGTTCGTTGGCTACCTCTGGCCGCAGGGCGGGACGGTCGTTCACACGCTCTTCCCGACATGAGGCCGACCGCTCCACACAACACAGCCGACCGGAAGTGACCCCGCCGCACACCGCAGTTGCCGAGGAAGAAGCGGACCGGAACGCGAGCCGCTAGTTGAAGGTGCGGGTGCCCGAGGAACGTCTGCGGTGCGCTGCGCCGATTGACCCCCGGAATCAACTCGGCGGCGTGAGACTTAGATTCACTCTGAGCGACAGCCCGTTCCTGGCGGCATAGCTGCACCGCCTCCCGCACAGGGGCTGCCCGCGATACAGCTGCGGTGCGTCCGGACACGGTGCTGCTTG
Organism: Streptomyces sp. CA-106110; assembly: GCF_050936285.1. Lineage (NCBI taxonomy): Bacteria > Bacillati > Actinomycetota > Actinomycetes > Kitasatosporales > Streptomycetaceae > Streptomyces > Streptomyces sp. CA-106110. Next base: position 2,490,798 of record NZ_JBNJNB010000001.1, read on the forward strand.
AAGGAGGTTGCGCAATCAGTCTTGACAACGTTGTCCGAGAGGGTCAGGCTGACCGCGATCTTTGGCTGGGTGTGCCCTTCCACGAGTTCGCCATCCCTTCATGGAGCTTCCGCATGGTTCAAGGTCTACGTACCAACTCACAGCAGTGGTCACGGCGGTTGCCGCACCCTTACGGCAACGCAACTGGCTCCGCGTCGCGCTGACCCGCCGTCGGAGCCGAACCGCTTCTTGAGTGCCGATCCAGGGTCGGCATGCGGCAAGCCCCCGAGTGCCCGTGAGGCGTACGCGCGATCCATCGCGGTCGATCGACCGCGGCCACCAGGTTCTCCGTCCCGTCCTTCGACGCTCTCGACCTCTATCGACGAAAGGCCCCGTTGTGTCTTACTCCCCCTTTGCTCGCCTTCTGTCCCTCCGAAGATGGGCCAGCGCGGCTATAGCCCTGTCGCTGCCGGTGGGCGTGCTCGTCGTCGCACCCGCGGCGAGCGCCGAGGCGCCGCCCGGCAACTTCAGCTCCTCGTTCGAGTCGGCCGACCCGCAACCCGCGACGAGCACCGTCGAGGTCGACGCGAACGGCAAGCCGATCCAGACGAACCTGAGCGGATCGAGCCCCTCCGGACTGCCCGGCAGCCTGCTCGACCAGGTGAGCGCTGTGACCGCGAGCGCCGAGAACCCGCCGGGCGAAGTCGCCACGAACCTCAAGGACGAAAATCCGTCCACCAAGTGGCTGGCGTTCGACAAGACCGGCTGGGTGGCCTACCGGCTGGCCAAGCCCGCGACGGTGGTGAAGTACTCGCTGACCTCCGCGAACGACGCGCCGGGCCGCGACCCCAAGGACTTCACCGTGCAGGGGTCCAACGACGGCAGCTCGTGGACCGACCTGGACACACGCACGGGGGTGAGCTTCAGCGGGCGGTTCGCCACCAACACCTACAGCTTCACCAACACGACCGCCTACAGCTACTACCGGCTGAACGTCACCGCGAACTCCGGTGACTCGATCGTCCAGCTCGCCGACTGGAACATCAGCGACGGCTCGAACGTCGTACCGCCGGCCACCCCGATGGTCAGCGTCGTCGGCGCCGGTCCGGTCACGGGCTACAACATGAAGTCAGGGGCCGGATTCACCGGAGTGGCTTCGCTGCGGTACTCGGGCGGCGCGCAAGCCGACGGTCGCTCGTACGCGACCAACAAGCTGTTCGACGTCAACATCTCGGTCGGACCGAAGACCCGGCTGTCGTACAAGATCTTCCCCGAGTTCACGGGCAAGGACGCTCAGTACCCGTCTACCTACGCGGCGGTCGACCTGCACTTCACCGACGGCAGCTACCTGAGCGGGCTTTCGCCTGTCGACCAGCACGGCTACGCGCTGACGGCCGCCGGGCAGGGCGCGTCGAAGGTGCTCTACGCCGACCAGTGGAACGCGGTCCAGTCCGACATCGGAGCGGTCGCGAACGGCAAGACGATCGACCGCGTCCTGCTCGCCTACGACGATCCCAAGGCAACCGCCTCGACTCGTTTCCAGGGCTGGCTCGACGACATCTCTGTGGCGGGCACGCCGACGTCGATCGACGGATCCAGCCTGACCAAGTTCGTCGACACGCGGCGCGGGTCCAACGCATCGGGCTCGTTCTCGCGCGGCAACAACCTGCCGATCTCGGCGATGCCGAACGGCTTCAACTTCTTCACGCCGGTCACCAACGCCACGTCCAACTCCTGGGAGTACGACTACCAGCAGGGCAACAACGCGGCCAATCTGCCCATGCTGCAGGGACTTGCGCTCTCGCACGAGCCCAGCCCGTGGATGGGTGACCGCAACCAGATGTCGGTCATGCCGGTGTCGGCCGGCGGTTCGCTCACCGGAGCGCCCAGCACCCGCGCACTCGCCTTCAGCCACAACGACGAGATCGCGCGGCCGGACCTCTACCAGGTCACTCTGCAGAACGGCCTGATCGCGCAGATGTCGCCCACCGACCACGGTGGGATCATGCAGTTCACCTTCCCGTCCGGAAAGGCCACCGGAAGCCTCGTCTTCTACAACGGCACGTTCTCCATCGGTACGGACGGTACGTTCAGCGGCTGGGTCGACAACGGCAGCGGTCTGTCAGCCGGTCGCAGCCGGATGTTCGTGTACGGCACCTTCGATCGCGCGCCGACGGCGTCCTCCGCCACGTCCGCCACGTTCGACACCTCCACGAGCTCGCAAGTGACGATGCGTATCGCGACGTCGTTCATCTCGGTCGACCAGGCTCACCGGAATCTCGACCTGGAGGTCACCGGTAAGAGCTTCGACCAGATCCACGCCGCCGCCACCGCTGCGTGGAACGACCGGCTCGGCCGGATCGAGGTGAAGGGCGCGACCGAGACGCAGAAGGTCACGCTGTACTCGAACCTCTACCGGCTGAACCTGTACCCGAACTCGCAGTCGGAGAACACCGGTACCGCCGCCGCGCCGCACTGGCAGTACGCGAGCCCGGTGTCGGCGCCGACCGGCACGTCGACCGCAACGCAGACCGGTGCGAAGGTCGTCGACGGGCAGATCTACGTCAACAACGGGTTCTGGGACACCTACCGCACCGTGTGGCCCGCGTACTCGCTGCTGTACCCGGACATCGCGGCCAAGATCGCCGACGGGTTCGTCCAGCAGTACCGCGACGGCGGCTGGATAGCCCGCTGGTCGTCGCCTGGTTACGCCGACCTGATGACCGGCACGAGCTCGAACGTCGCGCTGGCCGAGGCCTACCTCAACGGCGTCAAGGTGCCCGACCCGCTCGGCGCGTATGACGCGGCGGTCAAGGACGCGACCGTCGCGTCCGGGCGCAGCGAGGTCGGCCGCAAGGGCATCGAGAAGGGGCTGTTCCTCGGCTACACGCCGACCTCCACCGGCGAGTCGGTGTCGTGGGCGCTCGAAGGATTCATCAACGACTACGGCATCGGGAACATGGGCGCGGCCCTGGCCAAGGACCCGGCCACACCGAAGTCGGAGCGCAAGCGGCTCAAGGAGGAGTCGCAGTACTTCCTGGAGCGTGCCCGCAACTACGTCAACCTCTTCGACACGAACACGAACTTCTTCGAGGGACGAGCGGCCAACGGCAAGTTCCTCGCCGGCGACCCCAGGGACTGGGGCGGCGTCTACACCGAGACCGACGGGTGGAACTTCGCGTTCACCGCGCAGCAGGACGGCCAGGGCCTGGCCAACCTGTACGGCGGCCAGAAGGCACTGGAGCAGAAGCTGGACCAGTTCTTCGCCACCCCGGAGAACGCCGACAGGCCCGGCGGCTACGGCGGCACGATCCACGAGATGCTCGAGGCGAGTGCGGTGCGCATGGGCCAGCTCGGCATGAGCAACCAGCCGTCGCATCACATACCGTACATGTACGACTATGCGGGTGCGCCGTCCAAGACGCAGGCGATCGTGCGGGAGATCCTGCAGCGCCTCTACGTCGGCGACGAGATCGGCCAGGGCTACCCGGGTGACGAGGACAACGGCGAGATGTCGTCGTGGTACATCCTCAGCTCGCTGGGCATCTACCCGCTTCAGGCCGGCTCCTCCAACTGGGCCATCGGTTCACCGCAGTTCGCCCAGATGACCGTCCACCGCGACAGCGGCGACATCGTCGTCAACGCGCCGGACAACAGCACGAAGAACGTCTACGTGCAGAGTGTGAAGGTCAACGGCAAGACGCAGCAGGGGGTGTCCATCGACTCGTCCGTGCTCGACCATGGCGGCACGCTCGACTTCCAGATGGGCCCGAAGCCGTCGTCCTGGGGCACCGGCAAGAACGACGCACCTTCGTCGCTGACCAAGGGCAACGAGGTGCCCAAGCCGTTGCAGGACACCACGGGCCCCGGCCTCGGCACCGCGACCGCGAGCGACGGGCAGGACGCGTCGAAGCTGTTCGACGACTCGTCGACCACGCAGATGACCTTCACCGACGGCACTCCGCAGGTGAACTGGGTTTTCCGCAGCGGTAAGCAGATGCCGTCGTACTACACCCTCACCTCGGGGGCGAATGGGGGCGACCCGACAGACTGGAAGCTGCAGGGCTCCAACGACGGGATCACCTGGACCACCGTCGACTCCCGCAAGGGCGAGGTCTTCTCGTCACGCGGCCAGACCCGGCCGTTCAGGATCGGCAATTTGGGGAAGTTCGCACAGTTCCGCCTGGTCGTGAACAAGACCCTCGGCGCCGCGCAGACGAACCTCGCCGAGGTCGAGTTGCTCGCCGGCGGCGATGTCCAACTCGGTGGCGGCGCCATCGCGGTCTCCGCGGCGAGCAGTGTGCACGCGACGTCCGGCGCCGCGGTGTCGATGCCGCTGGCGACTGTCACCGGAGGCACCGCGAGCAGCTACCAGGCCACGATCAACTGGGGTGACGGCTCGCCGGCCACGGCAGGCACCCTGGACCTGAGCTCCCGGGGCGTGTACAGCGTCAGCGGCTCGCACACCTACGACAAGCCGGGTTACTACCAGGCCAGTGTCACGGTGAGCGACGGCGCCGGCCAGGGCTCGGGAACGGTGGGCGTCGACGTCGGCTACGCGCCGAGTTCCAGCCTCACCGCGGCATTCGACACCGTGTGCATCGGAGACGAGGGCGTCCTCGCGGCGAACTGCGACAGCAAGTCGTGGGCGTACTCGCGTGCCGCTCTTGAGGCGGCGGGCGTGACCCAGGGCCAGGAGCACGAGGTACCTGGAACGGCGCTGCGCTTCACGCTGCCGACGGTTCCGGCGGGACAGCCGGACAACGCGACCGGCAACGGCAGCACGATCGCCCTCAACCTGCCGGATGACGCGAAGAGCATCTCGTTCATCGGCGCCGGAACGCAGGGCAACCAGAGCACCACCGGCACGGCGACGTTCAGTGACGGCAGCACCGCCGCCATCCCGATCCAGATGAGCGACTGGACGCTGGGCGGCAACGCCAACGGCACGCCGTCCTACGGCAACATCGTCGTCGCCAAGGCCGCGTACCGACTGCTCGGCACGAGCCGGGACGGCGCCCAGCCGTTCCTGTTCGCCACCACGCCGTACCAGATCCCGGCGGGCAAGAAGCTGGTCTCGGTGACCCTGCCGACGCAGACCGGCGACCCGGGCTCGGCGGGCCGGATCCACGTGTTCGCCATCGCCCATGACGGCACGCCGGACGCCAAGCTGGCGACCACCGCCCCCAAGGACCAGACGGCCACGCCGGGGAAGGCCCTCTCGGCGGACCTCGGTTCGGTGACCGGTGGCGTCCCGGGCTCGACGGGCTACCAGGCCCGCGTCCAGTGGGGTGACGGCACGGTTCCGGATGACGCCACGGTCGACTCGTCCGGGGCGATAAGCGGACAACACACGTACGTGCAGGAGGGCGCGTACACGGTGCACGTCACCACATGGGACACACTCTCGAGCAGTACCGAGACGTTCACCGTGACCGTGGGCAAGGCGAGCTTGCAGCCGTCGATCTCGGCGTCGGCATCCGGCACCGTCTCCGCCGGTGACTCGATCACCATCAACGGCAGCGGGTTCGCCGCCGGCGAGCAGGTGACCGTCAAGCTCGGCACCAGCCCGGCCCGCACCTTGACGGTCGCGGCCACAGCGGAGGGAGCGGTACACGCATCGATCGCCGCGTCCGATGACGCGCAGCCAGGCCGGTACGCCATCACCGCAGCCGGTAAGTCCTCGCGGACACCGGCGACGGCAACCGTCCAGGTGACCGAGGAGCCGGCAGCGCCGGCGTACCAACCGCAGGTGCTGCTGTCGACCACCTCGGGACCGCGCGGTACGGCGATCACCGTCAATGGTTCCGGGTTCGAGCCGAACGAAGCAGTGACGATCAGATTCGGTAACGGCCTCGCCTCCATCACCGTGCACGCGAATGGTGACGGCGTCATCTCTGCCGCGACCATCAGTGTTCCGGGGACAGCGAAGCCGGGTTCGACCAGCATCACGCTGGCCGGCGCTGATTCGGCGACTCATGTCCGACTGCCCTTCACGGTCAGCCGGCACTGAGCCGAGGTAGTTCAAAGAACACCGGTGGGCGGGGCCGTAACCACGGCCCCGCCCACCGGCGTCTTCCCATCCCGCATACAGGTTGCTGTCATAGCGCCCTGACAGACTGCCCGCCATGGACACCGAAGCGTTCTGGCGCATGCTCGACGCGGCGAATGACGGGGACAAGCCACTCGCCGTCGCCGACCACCTGTCGCCCCTGCCACTCCACTGTCCGAACACCCCGCGTCGGCAGGGCGGACGCGATCTCGGACTCGGTGACGTCGTAGTCCGACGGAACACCCCGCGTCCACGACTCACGTACGGGAGACCGTCCCGCAAGCCTTGCTGCGATCCTGGTCGAGATCCTTGCTGCGGTCGTAGGGGTCGGTCGTAGGACCGGTGGGCGGCGCGCCCGTGGGCTGCTGCGAGTCGAACTGCGGGTGCAAATAGCCGTCGTAGATCTGGCAGGCGGAGTTGCCAGCGTCCTCGTCGCAGCGGAGGAGGCTCAGCTTGCCAGGGGAGATCTGGAAGTGCGCGGGGTTGGGCAGTTCCAGGTCGACGACGCGCCGCACGATGGTGCGAGTGACCTCGTCGGTCCCCGGCCGCACCAACGGGTACACGAAGGTGTAGTCGGCGTGCACGACCAGGGATCCGCGATTGGCCGTCCCGAAGGTCATACGACCGCGGGTCCTGACCACGCCGCCGACGAGCCGCGCCTCGTCCGGGTCGAAACGGCTGAACAGCGCCAGCGGATCGTGTTTCTTGTCCGGTGCGCGCAACGAGGCGTCGAGGTGGTCGAGCAGGTCCGGCTGGCGTGGACCGAGCACGCCGAGCGCCGCCTCGGGCCGCTGACCGCGCAGGGTGCCGGGGCTGAGATTGGCGTCGATCAGCAGTGTCTTGCTCTGCTGCAGCGCGCGCTCCACCTGCGACTCGGAGAACGCACCGGACGGCGTCGCTTTCGCAAGGACGATACCTGCGGCCCCGTCGGCCCACCGCTGGGCCGGGGATCCGGCGAACGGCCGCTCACGGGTGGGCGTGTCGGACGCGACGGAGGAGGGCGGGGCGGTGGGAGCCGCGGTCTCCGGGGGCAGCTGCGGCGCCGTGTCCGCGGCCGCCTCGCCGGTGCCGAAAGGGTGGCGAACTGGTCGTTTTCGGACGTGCAGGAGTGTGTGTGAGTGTGCAGGAGCATGTACGGGTTGGTGGTGTTGTAGCGCGCACACGTCATATTGCGGGCACTGATGTCAGTGCCCGCCCGTATCGTTCTTCCTGTTGCCGATCAAGCGTGGTGGAGGGGAGTACATCGATGCCTGACGTGTCGTTACGCACGATCGCTGCTCCCTTCGTGGCCGTTGGCCCGTCGGGCGTGGCGATCCGGACCCGTCTGGGCCACTTGAGCGCCGAGGACGAGGAGGTGTTGCGCCTGGTGGGCGCCCATCTGGGCTCGCTGGCCTCGAAGGACCTCAAACGCCGGTGCGCTGATGGTCTGGAGCACTCCGCGGAGAGGTGGGCGGAGCGTAAGCGGGCCCTGACAGGGGAGTCTTCGTCGCGTTGGGCCGGGAGTATTACCAAGGCCACGCATGATCAGTGGGCGCTTGCGCGGCGTGCCCAAAGCGCGCACATCGAAAGCCTTCAGGCGGGCGTGCGGACGATCGCGCACCGCCTGTCCCTGCCGATCGGGGAGAAGGGTAGTGGGCGGGCGCCGGGCGGCTACCGCAGCGCACGAGAGTGGTTCGCCAAGTCCCGGCGCCTGCAGGTCCTTCAAGACCGGCTCAGTGCCGAGCAGGCCGACCACGCCGTGGGCCGGGTCCGGGTGGTGCGCGGCGGGAAGCGGCTCGCGGGCATGCGGCACCACCTCAAGGCCGCCCAGCTCACGCAGGCCCAGTGGCGGCAACGCTGGGAAGCATCGCGCTGGTTTGTGCAGGCGGACGGGGAATCGGGCAAGCGGTACGGGAACGAGACGATCCGCGTCACCCCGGACGGCGAAGTCTCCCTCAAGCTCCCCGCCCCACTCGCACACCTGGCAAACGACAAACACGGGCGCTATGTCCTGTCCACGGCTGTGACGTTCCATCACCGCAGCGACGAGTGGGCCGACCGCATCACCACGAACCGGGCCGTGGCCTACCGCATCCACTACGACACAGACCGCGCCCGCTGGTACCTCACCGCCTCCTGGACCATCCCGCCCATCAAGACCGTTCCCCTGTCCCACGCCCGCACAGGCGGTCTGGTCGGCGTCGACACCAACGCCGACCACCTCGCCGCCTGGCGGCTGGACGAGCACGGCAACCCTTGCGGCCAACCGCGCCGGTTCTTCTACGACCTGTCCGGCACGGCGAACCATCGTGATGCCCAGGTACGGCATGCACTGATCCGGCTCCTGCACTGGGCCCAACGCCACGACCTGTCGATCGCGATCGAAGACCTCGACTTCAGCGCGGACAAGACCCGGGAGAAGCACGGGCGCCAGAAGCGGTTCAGGCAGGTGATCTCCGGCATGCCCGTATCCACGCTGCGGGCCCGGCTCGTCAGCATGGCGGCCGAACTCGGCATCACCATCATCGCCGTCGACCCCGCCTACACCAGCAAGTGGGGCGCCCAGCACTGGCACAAGCCCCTTTCCGGCAAGAACCGCAAGACCACCCGTCACGATGCTGCGAGCATCGCGATCGGCAGGCGCGCCCTGGGGCACCGCATCCGGCGACGGACGGCACCGCCCCCACACGACCAGAGCGATCGTGTGGGGCATCGGACCGTCCAGGCCGGACACGGCACCCGCGGGCGTGAGGAAACCCGCCCCCGCATCCTTGGACCACGGACACGATCCGTGTCGCCGGACGCGGCGCGAACGCGGGCGACCAGTGCATCCACAACCGTTCGGGATGCGCCAGTTGACCAGGATTGGGTACAAGACTCACTCCTGCTCACTGACTAGGAACGGTCGCCGGGAATCAGGGACGGCTTGATCGCCACGACGGCGAGGGCAACGGCGAGGGGAACGCCGACGATGCCCCACCACCGCCGGCGGCGAGCCGCGCGGCCCTCCATCTCCTGCCAGGCGGGGCCGGTACGCCAGCCTTCGGGCTGCCATGATTGGTCGGCGGCGGCCCTGCCGCCGCTCCTGCTCCACCGGCGCTTCTTGGAGTCCTGGCGGGCGGCCTCCTCGTCCCTCTGCCGCAGCCGCTCGGTCACCAACCGCGCCCGCGCGGACGGCTCCTTCGGTGCGGAGGAGGCACGTATGTCCCGCTCGCTGTCCCGGACGAACTTCTCCCACACGTCGTCCGGTATGGACGAGGACGCCCCGGTACCGGAACCGGACCCGAGCTCAGACGTGGACTCGGGTTCCGGTCTGGCTTCTTCGGATGGCTTGTCAGCCACGATGCTGTGTGCTTTCTCTCGTTCGGCTGTCGGCGGTTGATCGTACGGCAGCGCCGCCGGGTTCCCGAAGGGGATATCGACGTCCGGACGAGCTGGGGTGTTATGAGTTGGCAGCGTGCGTGCGAGGGCAACTACAAGCGCCCCAAAGCGTTCTGATGATCGGAGACCCGGGGACCCACTGATAAGCCTTCTGCACCTCGCTCACCGCCCCGGCCTCCCGCAGACAAACCATTGCAGGGCCTCATGACGCGGCAACGAGGGTGTCTTGGCCAGAGGTAGGCCAAGACACCCTCGTTCCGGTCCAGGGAGAACGCGGCCGGCGCATTTCCCCTCCCCCTCCGCGACTCCGTCAGCCCTGGACGGCCATCTCACCGAGCAGGGACCAGTCATCCTGCTCCAGCACCGCGTTGACGATTCGTGGCGTCTCGACCAGATAGGGCGGCAGGGTCTGCTGTGCCGACTTGAAGTGGTCGGACTGGACATGCGCGGCACCGGCGTCGCCGTCCCGGAACGCCTCGACGAGCACATACTCGGTCGGATCGTCGAGGCTGCGCGACCAGTCGAACCAGAGACAACCGGGCTCACTGCGCGTGGCCTCCGTGAACTCCCGCGAGATCTCAGGCCACCTCTCCGCGTGCTCCGGCTTGATCCGGAACTTGGCCGTGATAAAGATCATTTCACGCTCCTTGATCGCATTTGATCTTCGTCCATCGTAGGACGGCGACCATCTGGGGCCAGCGCGATGCGCCTGAAATTCGAGGTTTGAATATCTTGGTGAGTTTCGGTGGTCACGGCGAGGACGACGACCTCGGCGGTGCCGACGGCGACACGGCCTGGAGTCGGTGACGCACATCGTCAAGTGGCCAGGGCTGCACATCGTCAAGGCGAACGGCGACCCGGTCGCCACCACCTTCCAACTCAACTACCTGTCGGCGGCCGGGACTCTGCTGCTCATAGCCGGACTGATCAGCATGGTGTTGATCCAGATCAGGCCGCGCCGCGGCCTCGCGTCTACGGACGCACCCACCACGCCGCAGCACCGCGCAAGGGGTCGGACGCGCCGGCACCGCCGCACAACGGTCCAGCCGAATTTTTTGATCGTTGTTGACAGGACGACCCTTTCCGTCCGACAACCGTGAGGGATAGCCTCGCCCCCGTCCGCAACCCCTGTGCCACCACCCCCCACCTGAGGGGCGGACACGCAAGTCCCCTTTCGATCTCAAGAGAGGACTCTGATGGCACGCAGCATCAGACGATGGCTGCTCGCGGGGGTGGGCACCCTCAGCCTCGCAGCGGCAGGCGCCGTACCCGTCAGTAGCGCTGCCCACCAGGCAACCTATCCGCAAGTACGGCCAACCGTGGCCGACTACACGCAGCTGACGACCAGCCAGACTCCACCGACTCAGTCCCAGTGCGCGTCGGTGCGACGTCGCTGCTTCACCCCCCAGGGCGTCCAGGCGGCCTACAACGTAGGCCCGCTGCACGCGGCCGGAAACGATGGCCGCGGTCAGACGATCGCCATCGTCGACGCCTACGGCAGCGACACCATGGCCCACGACCTGCACGTCTTCGACCAGGCATTCGGCATCGCATCGATGTGCGGCGAAGAGAGCGTCACCTGTGCGCCCGGCATGCCGACCTTCAGCGAGCTTCACCTGCAGGGCTCGCCCGCCACCAAGGCACCCCCGTCCACGAGCAACAGCCCCGGGCAGGAGGACAAGAGCGCGTGGGCGCTGGAGGTGGCTCTCGACGTCGAGACCGCCCACGCCATGGCACCCGGCGCCAACATCCTGCTGGTCACCACGCCCACCGCCGAGACCCTCGGGGTGCAGGGCTTCCCGCAGATGATGGCTGCCGAGCAGTACGTCGTCGAGCACCACCTCGCGACCGTCATCTCCCAGTCGTTCGCCTCCGCGGAGGGCGCCTTCCACAACGCCCAGTCGCTGGAGAACCTGCGCGATGCCTACAAGGCAGCGGCACAGAACGGTGTCACCGTTCTCGGCTCGTCAGGTGACAGCGGAAGCGTGGGCTCGCTCAAGGCGCCTGTGGGCAAGGGCGGATCGACGCTCACCGATCCCGCCGTCGAGTGGCCCGCGTCCGACCCGCTGGTCACCGGAGTCGGCGGCACGAACCTGTGCACCGACCCGGGTGCCACCAGCGGCAGGGTCGTCGACAGCGTCTCCCCGCCGGGAGCCTGCCAGAAGGCGCCCGGCCAGTCGGAGATCTCCTGGCTCGGCTCCGGTGGCGGCTACAGCAGCGTCTTCGCCAAGCCGGACTACCAGTCGGGCGCGCTGCCGGCCGGCAGCACCTCCATCGGCGCGATGCGCGGCGTTCCGGACATCTCCCTGCAGGCGAGCCCGTCGACGGGAGCCCTGGTGTACTTGTCCCTCCCGCCCGACGGCCTGAGCGGGCTGAAGTGCGGCAGCGCACCGTGCAGCACGGGCTGGTACGACATCGGCGGCACGTCGCTGGCGTGCCCCGAGTGGGCGGGCCTGGTCTCCATCGCCGCCCAGATCAACCACGGTGGACTCGGACTGATCAACCCGGCTCTGTACAAGCTCGCCTCGAACCCGGCCACCTACGCGGCGGACTTCAACGACGTCACCGTGGGCAACAACATCACCGACACCTCGGTCCCCGGCTACTCGGCCACCGCAGGATGGGACCCCGTCACCGGGCTGGGCACGCCGAACGCGGCGAAGCTCCTGCCTGACCTCGTCAGCGCCGTCCACGGCAGCTGACCCTTCGATACACCAAACGGGCGTCCCGCCGCCGGCCTGGCGGCGGGACGCCCGCGGTTGTTGCCGCGCCTGCAGGAGTGCAGGTCGTTCAGAGCGCAGACGATGCTGTGGGGCTCGTACCGTCATCGCTGCACGTGGGAGCCTGCGTGCCGGGCCTCCGGCGGTGGCTGGGATGCTGCACGGAGATCACCTGCGCCGGGACACCGCGAGGACAGCGCCAGCGATGTCCGTGATCCCTGCCGCGATCTTGGTGCCGCCGATGTCGATCCCGGCCACCAGGGTGGGCTTCACCGCAATCCACGTACGCTCAGCCGCAAGGTGACGATCTGGAACGGACGTAGCGCCAACTGGATCCCCTCGCCTGTGACTTCGTAGGCTCCGGGCTCGTCCAGCGGGCGTTCCAGCAGGTCCGTGGAGATGGCCGATTCCAGCTCGAACCCGGTGACCAGCCGTGCCCGGGCACGACCGCCGTGGGCTTCGTAGATCCGGACGACGACATCGCCCGAGAGGTCGTCGGCGAGCTTGACCGCCTCGATCACGACCGCCTCGTTGTCCACGGAGACCAGCGGAGCGACCTGTGCGGTGCCGGGGAGGGTCCGCTCGGGCAGGTTGAGGTGGTAGCCCTCGCGCACCGCGTCGGCGATGTCCGAGCCGATCACGAACGCGTACCGCAGCCGGTGACTGCCCTGGTCGGCCTCGGGGTCGGGGAAGCGCGCCGCACGCACCAGCGACAGCCGGACGGTGGTGGTGGTACCGCCGTCGGCACGCATGTCGCGGGTCACGTCATGGCCGTACGTCGAATCGTTGACCAAGGCCGCTCCCCAGCCGCGTTCACCGACGTGCAGGAAGCGGTGGGCGCAGATCTCGAACTTGGCCGCGTCCCAACTGGTGTTGGTGTGCGTGGGCCGCTGGACATGGCCGAAGGGGATCTCGGCGCTGGAGTGGTCGGCGCGCACATCGAGCGGGAAGGCGGCCTTGAGCAGCTTCTCCGTCTCGTGCCAGTCGATGCGCGTGTCGATGTCCAGGCGGCGGGCACCGGCGCGCAGGCTGAGCCGCTGCTCGACACGTGAGGCTCCGAAGGTCCGTACGACGTGCACGGCCGAGCCGGTGCTGTACACCTCGTCCGCGTCCGTCAGGTCGCGCACCGAATTGCGGTAGAAGGCTTCGATGTCCCAGGCGTCGTACTGATTGGGGAAGTCCTGGTGCAATTGGAGCAGGTTCGCGACGCTCCCGGGTGCGAGGGCCTCCCGCTCGGCGACGAGGTCGTAGGCGGAGGTCACCAGGCCGCGGGCGTCGATCGCGATGCGCACCAGGCCGTTGTCCAGGACGAAGCCGGCGCCCTCGCCGGCCGAGGGAGCGACCGCGTCGGTGTCCGCGGCGGCCTCCCGGGGCGCGGCTGCGAACGCGGCGATGCCGCCGCGGGCGTGCGGTGCGCCGTTGAACACCACCACGCTGTCGTCGGAGGCGGGCCCGGCCAGGGCACGCTGGGCCGTGTCGATCAGCCCGTTCAGCTCTTCGGTGACCTCGGCGTAGGTCTGCTCGGCCTCCTGGTGGACCCAGGCGATGGAGGAGCCCGGCAGGATGTCGTGGAACTGGTGCGTCAGCACGATCTTCCACAGCCGGTCCAGGGCCTCGTACGGGTACGGTGCCCCACTGCGCACCGCGGCGGTCGCGGCCCACAGCTCTGCCTCCCGCAGCAGATGCTCACTGCGCCGGTTGCCCTGCTTGGTGCCGAGCTGGCTCGTCAGGGTGCCTCGATGGAATTCCAGGTAGAGCTCGCCGACCCAGACCGGCGCGTCGGGGTATTCGGCATGGGCCTGGGTGAAGAAGTCGGCCGGCTTCTCGATGGCGATCCGGGCAGAGCCCTCCAGGTCGGCGAGCCGGGCGGCACGCGCCAGCATCTCCCGGGTGGGGCCGCCACCGCCGTCCCCGTAGCCGAAGGGGATCATGGAGCGGTTCGCGGCGCCCTTGTCCTGGAAGTTGCGGACGGTGTGGGCGATTTCCGCACCGGACAGTTCGCTGTTGTACGTGTCGACGGACGGGAAGTGGCTGAAGATGCGCGTGCCGTCGATGCCCTCCCACCAGAAGGTGTGGTGCGGGAACTTGTTGGTGGTGTTCCAGGAGATCTTCTGGGTGAGGAACCAGCGGACACCCGCGAGCTTCATCAACTGCGGCAGCGCCGCGTTGTAGCCGAAGGTGTCGGGCAGCCACATCTCCTCGGTCTCGACGCCGAACTCGTCGAGGTAGAAGCGCTTGGCGTGCACGAACTGGCGGGCGAGCGACTCACCGCCGGTGATGTTGGTGTCGGGCTCCACCCACAGGCTGCCGGTGGGCAGGAACTGCCCCGTTTTGGCCTTCTCCACCGCTCGGGCATACACCTCGGGGCGGGACTCCTTCAGCCAGGCCAGTTGCTGGGCCTGGGACATCACGAAGCGGAATTCCGGGTGGTCGTCCATCAGCGCCGTGACGTTGGAGACCGTACGGGCGACCTTGCGGACGGTCTCGCGCAGGGGCCACAGCCACGCGGTGTCGATGTGGGCGTGTCCGATCGCCGAGACGCGGTGCGCACTGGCGTGCGCGGGCGCGGCCAGAGCCGGGACCAGAACCCGGCGGGCGGCGGTGGCGCTGCCGCTGATGTCCTGCAGGTCGACGACGTCCATCGCGCGGTCGAGGGCCTTGAGGATCTGCCAGCGCCGCGGGGACTCCAGCGGCAGCTCACGCATCAGCTGGGACAGGACCTCTATGTCCTGCACGAGCTCCCACACCTCCTCGTCGAAGACGACGAGGTCCATCCGGCTGAGCACGTACTGGGGTTCACCGGTCGGGGCGTTCTCGTCGAGGAGCCAGGCCGCCCGGTCCCCGGCCCGCGTGGGGAGGAACTCGTTGCCCCAGGGCGGCAGGATGAGCGGGTTGGCGGCGGCCTCGATGAAGTACGTGAACGTCTCGCCGCCGGCCGCGGGCGCGGCGATCGGCACGTGCGTGTTGCGAGGGTTGAGTGCCTTGACCGCGCTGCCGTCCGGCCGGTAGATGAGCCCTTCGGCGGACATTCCCGGCGAGATGGTGTCGAAGCCGAGGTCCAGGATCGCCTCGACGGTTCGTCCGGCCCACTCCTCGGGAACGGTGCCGCTGACCTTGAACCATCGGGTGGCCCACGCGGGTCCCCACGGCTCACCGATCCGCGTGGGCCGGTAGGTCGCCGCCAGACCGATTTCGACCGGGACCGGTTCGCCGGGTACGTCCCACACTCCGACGTCGAGCGCGACGGACCGGGCGTGGACCGCGGGCCGGATGCGCTGGTTCAGCACCCGGTCGACGCGCCGCTCTGTGACTTCACGCTCGTCATGCAAGGTCATGCTCCGTTCATCTGGTAAGTCGCACTTCATGGCAGTGCTGTACGCGCTGCTCAGCGGGAATCCGGCCGCTCGGGCGCGCGGCGAGTTCGACCCGCGCCGTCACCGCTGGCCGTGCACGAACTGGTCCTGGATCACCTCGCGGCAAAGACTGATGGCCCCCTCGTTCTGGTCGTGCTCACCGACCGGGAGCAGAACGAACTCGGTCCGGCTCATCAGCCCTTGAGGGCTCCGCCGAGTGCGAACCCGCCGCCGAGCTTGCGGGCGAGCAGCAGGTAGAGCATCACGACAGGAATGCAGTAGAGGATCGAGAAGGCGGACAACTGCCCGTACTGGCTCGAGGAGTGGGAACTGAGGAAAGTGAAGACGCTGATCGACGCCGGGAGCTTCTCGGGGGACAGCAGCAGTGCGAAGGGGACGAAGAAGTTGCCCCACATCCCGATGAAGGTGAAGATCGTCACCACGGTGACGCCCGGCCACATCAGCGGCAGCACCACGCGCCACAGCACCTGCATGGTGTTGGCCCCGTCGATCCGGGCGGCCTCCTCCAGCACGATCGGCACCCCGTCCATGAAGCTCTTCATCAGCCAGATGCCGAACGGAAGCGCCGACGCCGCCAGGAACAGCGTGGTGGCCGGGATCGAGTCGATGAGGTTCACCTGCACGAACATGCTGTACACGGGGATCATGACCGCCGTGATCGGCAACCCGGTGGAGAACAGAATCGTGTAGAGGAACGGCCGCCGCATCCGCGAGCGGTAGCGCGACAGCGGATAGGCGGCCAGGATCGAGCACACCACGCACAGCAGGGTGCCCCCGCCGCACAGCACAAGGCTGTTGAGCATGGGCCGGAACGTGGTGTCCACGTTCAGCACCGCGTCGAAGTTGTCCAGCGTGAACGGCGAGGGCAGCGAGAGCTGGAAGGTGGCGTGGGCGTTCACCGATGCCAGCACCATCCACAGCAGCGGCAGGACGTACACGAGCGAGATGGCGAGCAGCACGGTGTTGGCGGCGATGCGGCCGAGGCGGGAGCGGCGTGCGCGGCTGGAGGCGGGCAGGATCGTGACGGGCATCGTGTCCCGGCCGGCCGCCTTCGTCGTGGAGGCGGCACCGGGGGTGCCGGGGGCGTCGGTCAGGGCCATCAGGAGTCCTCCAGCTTGAGAATCCGGACGTAGATGGCGGAGAACAGCGCACCGACCACGAGCAGGACAAGGGCGATGGCCGTTCCGTAACCGATGAGGCTGTTCTGGAACGCCTGCCGGTACATGAAGATCGGCAACGTCTCGCTCTTGTTGCCCGGTCCGCCACGGGTCATGGTGTAGATCAGCCCGAAGACGGAGAGGGTCTGGAGCGTGATCAGCATCAGGTTGGTCGTGATGGTGCGGCGGATGACCGGCAGGGTGATCAGCCGCAGCCGCTGCCAGGGGCCCGCGCCGTCCATCTCGGCGGCCTCGACCAGCTCCCGCGGGACGTCGTTGAGAGCGGCGGTGTACACCATCATCGAGAACGCCGTCCCCCGCCAGACGTTGGCGAGGCACACGGCCAGGATCGGCAGATTGACGAGCCAGTCCTGCTGCGGCAGGTGCAGAGCCGAGAGGATGGCGTCGAGGGTGCCCTGGTCGTAGAAGAACGCGTACATCAGGTAGCCGGAGACCACCTCGGGCAGGACCCAGGCGGCGATGACGACCGTGTTCGTCACTGCCTTGACCGGCTTGGAGGCCTTCTCCATCAGGACGGCCAGGGCCAGACCAAGCGTGTTCTGCCCGATGACGGCGGATCCGACGGTAAACACCACGGTCAGTACGACCGAGTTGATGAAGTCGGGATCCGCGAAGGCCCGGCTGAAGTTGTCCAGGCCCACGAACTGACTGGTGGAGGCGCCCGTGAGCTGGAGGTTCGTGAACGCATAGTAGATGCAGTAGGCGATGGGACCCGCCATGAAGACCAGCAGCAGGACGACCGAGGGAAGTACAGGTAGCCCGCGCAGCATGTTCCGCACGAGGGCCGGGGCCTGCCCGGCCGACGTCCTGGGACGACGGCCGGGGGCCTGTGTTGCCGCACTCATCACGAGCCCTTGACCGTGCTGCCACTACCGACGGCGGCCGCGACCTCGTTGTCGTACGCGGACGCGGCCTTCTCGACCGAGCTCTGTCCGCTGGCCACGGCCTCCATGGCCTTCTGGGTGGCGGTGGAGACCTGGTTGTACGCGGGCAGGCTGGGCCGGTAGAAGGTGTCGGGGACCAGATCGGTGAAGAACTTGTTGCTCGGCAGGCCCTTGATGTAGGCCGGGTCGGCGGCCACGTCCTTGCGCACCGGGATCTGGGCGTTCACGACGTCCCACTTGGCCGCGGCGGACTCCGTCTGGATGGACTTGAGGAACTTGAAGGCCAGGTCGGGGTTCTTGGCCTTGGCGGGAATGGACCAGGCGAAGCCGCCCGACATGCTGATCTTGCCACTTCCCTGGCCGTGTTGGGTCGGCATCGGCGCCACACCCATCACCGAGCTCCACTCCTTCCACGGCGCGCCGCCGGACGGCAGCCAGTTGTTCGGCATCCATGAGCCGTCGATGTCCATCGCGAGCTTGCCCTGGGGCAGCAGTTGCGTACCGACGGTGTCGCTGAAGTTGGCCCCGAGCGCCTGCTGGAGCGAGGGACCGAGGCCTCCGCCGTAGACGCTGTGGACGAAGTCGAGGGCGTCCTTGAAGCCCTGACTGCCCGTCACCCACTTCTTCTTGGTCCAGTCGTACTGGGAGTCGCGGGCGGCGGGCGTGCCGTACAGGAGCATCTCCATGCCCTGCATGGAGGACGCCTCGCCGCTGGCGACGCTGCTGTAGAGGTTCAGCGGGGCGACGCCGGGGACCTTGGCCTTGACCTGCTTCGCGGCGGCCAGCACGTCGTCCCAGGTCTTGGGCTGCCACGGGACCGATATGCCGGCTTTGGCGAAGATCTGCTTGTTGTACCAGATCCCGCGGGTGTCGGTGCCGTCCGGCACCCCGTAGGTCTTGCCGTCCGAGAAACCCTTGACCGAGCCCTTGGAGACGTCCTCGAACTGCGCCCAGTCGGACCACGTGGAGACGTAGGGGTCCATCGGCTTGAGCAGGCCGGCAGCGATGTCGGAGTTGATGACCGCGGTGTCCTCGTAGACCAGGTCGGGTGCCGTGGCCGGGGACTTCATCAGCAGGTCGATCTTGGTGAAGTAGTCGCTGTCGGAGGCCGTGACGGGCACCAGCCGGACATGGGTGCCCGGGTTGGCCTTCTCGAACGCCTTGACCATCGGGGCCAGGTAGTTCGCCTGGACCTTGTTGCCGTTGTTCGGATTCTGCTTGTAGACGACCTTGATCGTCTTGGAGGCGCTCCCGGAGGAGCTACTGCAACCCGTAACAGCCATGGCAGTGGCGACCGTGATGGCCGCACCGATGAAAAGCCTAGAACGCACTGCAATCCTCCGAAGGGGTGAATCCGTTAACGTACCGATCGGAACATATATCCGTGGGTGGACCATACGCGTACCGATCGGTACAGTCAAAGGTGTGCCTCGCCCCTTCAATGCCGAAAAGCGTGCCGAGCTGCTGAAGCAGGTTGTGCAGTACCTCGAACACCACGGCCTCGCGCAGATGTCGCTGAGCCCGCTCGCGGAGGCCATCGGCACGACCAAACGCATGCTTCTGTACTACTTCGGCAGCCGCGAGAACCTGCTGGCCCAGGCGCTGGCCGCCAGCCGTCCCGACGCCCACGCAATGTTCGACGACGTCCACGACACCGCCGGGCTGCGCGAGGGCGCCCATGCCCTGTGGGAAGCGATGACCGTCGGGGAGCAGGCCGGGCCGGTCCGCATGCTGCTGCAACTGCTCAGCCTGGCCGCCACCGACCCGGAGCAGTACGGCGACCTCGCAGCGGACACCGTCGAGGTCATGCTCGGACCCATCGCCGCCGCCTACGTCCGGCTGGGTCACCCGCCGGAGCAGGCGCGGGCAGGGGCCACGATGCTCCTGTCCGGCCTGCGCGGACTGTGCCAGGACCGCTTGGTGACCCACGACGTGACCCGCACCGACGCGGCCGCTCACCACCTCATCGAGCGCGCAGTCGCCGCGTCCGGCTGAGATCGCCGCGCATGCCTGCGTAGCGCTGCGAAAGCGCAGGGCGAGTCACAGATACAGGTCGTGCCTTGTCTTGATTGCGGAGCAAGTTGTGTGAACCCGGAATCGACGAACGCGGTCACCGCCGAACGAGGGGTCGGTACACCGGCCCAGGAGGCGGTGGGCGACGCGAGATCATTCGTTCCGGGCGGTCCTACGGAGGTGCAGCACAGTGCCGGAGAGCAACTCAGAGGACGGGACTGCCGAGCAGGAGAGGCCCGCGGCGTTCGGACTCAAGATGCCGGCGGACGTCAAGCCACGCTTCATTCCCGAGGGCGCTTCGGGGATGACCGTCCTCGTCGAGTGGCCTCCTGGTGACCCCGGGACTGCTCCCCACCGCCACTCCGGGCCGTGTTTCGGCTACGTGATCGAGGGCGCGATCCGGTTCGAGCGCGAGGGTGAGCCGGAGCACGTGATCAAGGCCGGTGAGACGCGGTATGACCGGGCGGTGACGTGATCCACCACCAGAACGGCACGGCCCTGTCGGACGCGCCGACCAAGTTCGTCGTGACCATGCTGTGCGCGCCGGGCCAACCGAGGCTCACTCTTGTCGACGAGGAGGGACTGGAGAAGCGGGCCCACCTGCGCGCCCCGCGTCCCTCCGCAGGCTGACCCGCGAGTTCGATGGTCCTAAAGGCCGCGCGGCACGTGCTGCTTCTGAGCTCGTCGCCGGCGATTCCGGCGACTTCATAGCCAAGCCGCAGGACGCGAGGCGGATCCTGATCGGCTACGCGTTCCCCCCACGTGATCCCGCTGGTCGAGGTTGCGCCGGGCGAACGCACCGGTGAGGACGCCGTCCAGGCGGCGGTGGACTTCTGCTCCTCCGTCGGCCGCACCCACGTCGACGAACGCAAGGAGATCCCCGGGTTCTTGGGCACGCCACCCGGCAGGACCGACCCTCGGCCGACCGTCGATGAGCCCCGGGCAGCGGCAACAGCTCGCGAAGCCCGTGGCGAAGGGCTCAGGCCCTTGCATGTGCGCAGTCCTCGCTGAAGAACGCGACCGCAAGCAGCTCGCCGTGCAGTTCGCACGCAACAGCACAGCCAAGCACGCCCGCACGAAGGAGAATTGAAATGAGCACTATCGTCCCGCTGGAAGATCACCTGGCCGCGGACTTCTACCACTACGAGTCGCTGCTCCCGGAAGAGGAACGCAAGATCCTCCTGAAGGCCCGCGCCCTGATGAAGGACGAGATCAAGCCGCTGGTGAACGACCACTGGGCCAAAGGCGAGTTCCCCGAGGAACTGATCGAGAAGTTCCAAGGAAGCGGCCTGGCCGCGCTGGCCTACGAAAGCTACGGCGAGCACCAGCCGGCGGTCAGCCACCTGCTCAGAGGCATGCTGGCGATGGAGCTGGCCCGCACGGATGCCTCGGTCGCCACCTTCTTCGGCGTCCACGACGGACTCGCGTTCTACTCCATCTACTCGGGCGGGGACCAGGAACAGCGCGACCGGTGGCTTCCCCGGATGGCCACCATGGACAAGATCGGCGCGTTCGCGCTCACCGAGCCCCTGGGTGGCTCCGACGTCTCCGGCGGCATGCGCACCACTGCCCGGCGTGAGGGCGACACCTGGGTCCTCAACGGGGCCAAGAGGTGGATCGGCAACGCCACCTTCGCCGACTACGTCGTGGTGTGGGCGCGGGACGTCGACGACAACCAGGTCAAGGGATTCGTCGTCGAGAAGGGCACGCCGGGGTTCAGCCCGGAGAAGATCGAGGGCAAGATCGCACTGCGGATCGTGGAGAACGCCGAGATCACTCTGACCGATGTCCGGGTGCCGGAGGCGAACCGGCTGCAGAACGTCCATTCTTTCCGGGACGTCGCAGAGATCCTGCGCGCCACCCGCAGCGGGGTCGCCTGGGAGTCGCTGGGCCTCATGACCGGCGCGTATGAACTGGCCCTGGACTACGCCAAGAAGCGCATGGCGTTCGGCCGTCCGATAGCGAAGTTCCAGATGGTGCAGGACCTGCTCGTCAAGAGCCTGGGCAACATCACCGCGTCCTGGGGCATGTTGGTGCAACTCGCACGGCTGCAGGAGGCCGGCATCTTCCGTGACGAGCACTCCTCTCTGGCCAAGAGCTTCGTCACCTCGCGGATGCGGGAAGTCGTCGCCTGGTGTCGCGAGATCTTCGGCGGCAACGGCATCCTGCTGGACTACGGCATTGCACGGTTCTTCGCCGACGCCGAGGCTCTCTACTCCTACGAAGGCACACGCGAGATGAACACCCTGATCGTCGGCAAGTCGATCACCGGGCAGAGCGCCTTCGTGTGAGGGGCCGCCGCCGTCCCGGTCCGCCGCGGCAGGCCGGGACGGCGACGGAAGGCGCAGCGCTCGTCTTCGTGGCCCTGTATCCGGGGCCGGGCGGAGCCCTGCCGGCGGGCAGGCAACGACCCGGATACGCCGCGGGCTTTGCCTGCGAGGTGCCACCACGGCTATGGATCGATCACGAGACGTTCCATCAGATCGTCGCGGAGGGCGAACTGATCGCGCAGGTCGACTGTGCCGCCGGAGAAGGTGCAAGCGTGGTCGGCGGGCGAGGTGCCGGGGCCGGGCGTCTCCAGAAGACCGTCCGGTTCCAAGTGAGCCTGCCACGCTGTCAGCAGGCGGATCACCGCACCGGCCGGCACCCCGACGCGTCAGCGCGGAGGCCCGGCCGACGGGCAACCCGACGATGCGATCGCCTCGGCGGCATCCTCCACGAGTACGCACATGCCGCATGACCAGGCCGGATGATGTATCCGTACCCGCACGGTCGGCCTGGTCACAGCGTGCCGACGTCGGGAATCAAAAGTGGTCGCCCGACGCTTTGAGCGTGCGTGAAGAAGATAGGTTTCCTCTCGTTCGGCCACTGGTCGCCGAGTGCGCACTCCAAGACCCGGTCCGCCGCCGACTTCCTGCACCAGTCCATCGACCTGGCGGTCGCAGCCGAGGAGCTCGGCGTGGACGGTGCGTACTTCCGCGTACACCACTTCGCGCAGCAGGCGGCCAGCCCGTTCCCGCTGCTCTCGGCCATCGGTGCACGGACCTCGAAGATCGAGATCGGCACCGGCGTGATCGACATGCGCTATGAGAACCCGCTGTACATGGCCGAGGACGCCGGTGCTGCCGACCTCATCTCCGGCGGCCGGCTGCAACTCGGCATCAGCCGTGGATCACCGGAACAGGTCATCGACGGCTGGCGATACTTCGGTTACACCCCCGCCGAGGGCGAGACCGGCAGTGACATGGCCCGCCGGAACACCGAGGCCTTTCTCAAGGTGCTCGAGGGCAAGGGCTTCGCGCAGCCGAACCCGCGGCCGATGTTCCCCAACCCGCCGGGGCTGCTGCGCATCGAGCCGCACTCCGAGGGACTGCGCGAGCGGATCTGGTGGGGCTCCGGCTCGAACGCGACCGCCGTCTGGGCCGCAAAGCTGGGGACGAACCTGCAGAGCTCCACGCTGAAGGACGACGAGACGGGCGAACCGTTGCACGTCCAGCAGCGCAAGCAGATCGAGGCGTACCGCGAGGCGTACAAGGAGGCAGGCCACGCGCGAGAGCCGCGCGTGTCGGTCAGCCGCAGCATCTTTGCCCTGACCGACGACCTGGACCGGGCCTACTTCGGCCGCGACCGCAACTCGCGCGACCAGATCGGCATGATCGACGACACGACCAGGGCGATCTTTGGACGCTCGTACGCCGCCGAGCCGGACGTGCTGGTGAAGCAGCTCCAGGAAGACGAGGCCATCCAGGCCGCGGACACCCTGCTGCTGACCATCCCGAACCAGCTCGGGGTCGACTACAACGCCCATGTGCTGGAGAGCATCCTCACCCACGTGGCACCGGAGCTCGGCTGGCGCTGAGTGTGCTGCCGGCCTGCGCGCGGTGCGGGCCGGCACGTCACTACCCACTTCGCCGACAGAGACCCGTCTAGGCGGCGCGAGGGGCACACGAGGCCCGGCCGGGCCCGATGGGCTCGGCCGGTAGTGATGCGGCTGCCCGAGCGGGAGCACAGGACCCGCGGGCCCCCACCCGCGTTCACGCCTCGGGCAGCCGGGAGCCGTGGCAACGCTTCAGGAAGGCAGTGTCCACTGCTGGTTGACGGTGCCGGCGCAGCTCCAAATCTGCAGCCGGGTCCCGTTGGCCGAACTGGGTCCGGTCGCGTCCAGGCACTTTCCGGACTGCGGGTTGACCAGCGCGCTGCCGGACTTCTGCCAGACCTGCGAGCCGGTGCCATTGCAGTCGTAGAGCTGGACCTTGGTGCCGTTGGCGGTGCCGGCTCCGGTGACGTCCATGCACTTGCCGAGCCCTCGCAGGGTCCCGTCGCTGCCCACCGTCCAGTTCTGGGCGTTGGTGCCGTTGCAGTCGTACAACTGGACCGCGGTGCCGTTGGCGGTGCCGGCGCCCGCGATGTCCACGCACTTGCCGACGTACCCGGACCGGATCGGCCCGGAGGCGTCCCCCGGGGGAGGCGTGCTCGTGTCACCGACCCAGTTCGTCGCCGCGGCCGTGCCCACCGCGTCGATTTCGGGCGGAAGATTCTTGGGGCTCGCCTCCTCGCGGTGGTCCGTTCCAGGAGACTCGCCGACGTCTACCCAAATCCGCCGGAGCGAGGAGCCGACCCCGGACGAACCGGCGACCCGGACAATGGAATCGCAGAATCCCCTTATTTTCGTTCGCCTTTTCACCATTCGACCGTGGGTGCCGTTGGTGGGCTTGCCAGATGGGTCTGCCGGTCGTGGATCACGAGGATGACGACAAGACGCGCGAACGCATGCGACCGCCACCGCGGAGCCACACGGTTCGGGACTGGAGGGATGAGTTCATCAAGGCGGGGTGGAGTCCGTCGAGGTGCCCGGAAGGAATCCGACGGCACGCAACGCCGCGACGAGCTCGGCGGTGTCGCCGGGAGTCTGGAGCGAACGGCCGGTGAGGTCTTCGAGTTTGCGCAGCCTGTAGCGGACGGTGTTGGAGTGGCAGTGCAGGGCCTGTGCCGTCGCGGTGGCGTTTCCGGCGGCGTCGATCCAGCACTGGAACGTGTCGAGCAGCAGGGCGCGTGCGTCGCTGTCGAGGTCCAGAACCGGGCCCATGACCCTGCGGGCGATGTCGGCGGCGGCTTCGGGAGCCGCGGCCATGACCACGGTGAGCGGGTCGTCCTGGAAGCGGACCACTTCGGCCGTCCCGGCCGGCTGGCCGCTCATGGCGAGGCGGGCGTACCGCAGAGCCTGGCCGGTGCCGTCGAGCGACGCGAAGGCCGGGCTCACTCCCACGCGGGAGGTGGCGAGGCGCCGTAGGACGTTCATGGTGAGGTCATCGGCGTCCGGGCGGAGCAGGGACGCGATTCCGATGTGAAGGTCGGGCCGCAGTGTCCAGGCGGAGGGGATGCCGTGCGCGGCCAGCTGCGCCTCGACGTCGCCGAGCGGCTCCTGACCGAGTGCGGTGGCTTCGGCGGCAACGGCGACGAAGGGGCCCTTCCTGGGTAGGCCGAGGGTCTGGGCGACCTCCCACAACGTCCCTCGATCGGTGATCCGTCCGCTGAGCAGGGCCTCCGTGAGGGCGGACCGTTCGCGCTCCTGGGCGCGGACGAGTTCGGCGGCAGCTCGCCGGTAGGCGGAGGTCAGCGCGTCGCTGTACTCGTCCGCGAGCTGCCACGCGTCGGTCGCCGCGCGCACCAAAACGGACGGGTCCACCTGGCGACGCGAGGCTTCCTCGGTCAGGACCGTCCACACCTCTGCGAACCCGAGCCGGTAGGCGCGCAGGACGTCGGGCAGCGGACCGCCCTGGACCGCGCGCAGGCGTCCAGTCTCGCTGGGCTCGGTGAGGTCCGGTTCGCTGCCGCGGGCGAACTGGGCGAGCATGCTGTCGATGTTGCGCCGCAGCGATGCCCGCAGCTCTGCCTCCGGCACAGTGCCGGAGGGGCCGTAGATGTCGATCTCGTCGCGGATACGGCGGGTGGCGCGCTCGACGAGGTCGGGCAGCCGCGGGCGCAGGGACTGTGCCATCGCAGCGATCTCGGGTACGGGCGGGCGACGCTGCACGAGGCCAGAGTACGGGGTGTGCTTGTCCCGGCCGACAAGGTATCGCCCAGTTTCCAGGGAACGTCCGCCGTCAGGTTGTTCCTGAGAACAACACATCCCGCGGTCTTCTTGTTCGCCGGTCCATTGGTGACGGCCCGCACGGGCGACAGTCTGTACCCGGCGTTCGGGGGTTACCGGGCTGTTAACAGGAGTCTCAATGACGCAGTCAAGCCGCTTGCGTGACCGGCGGGGCGGAGGTGAAGACCCGGTTGTCGCGCAGGAGTGCCCACAGGACGCTGGCGCGTCGGCGGGCCAGGGCGATGACGGCCTGGACGTGCTTGAGCCCTTCGTCGCGCTTCTTGAGGTAGAAGTCCCGGTTCGGCCCCTCGCGCATCATGCTGGTCTGCGCGGACATGTAGAAGACCCGGCGCAGGCGACGGCTGTAACGCTTGGGCCGGTGCAGGTTTCCGGTACGGCGGCCCGAGTCGCGCGGGACGGGCACCAGCCCGGCCGCGGAGGCGAGGTGGCCGGCGTCCGCGTAAGTGGTCAGGTCACCCGCGGCGACGACGAACTCCGCACCGAGTATCGGTCCTATGCCTGGCATGGACTCGATGATCTCGGCCTGAGGGTGGCTTCGGAACGTCTCGCTGATCTGCCGGTCTACGCGCTTGAGCCGGTCGTCCACGGCGAGGATCTGCATGGCCAGGTCGGCGACGATCTGCGCGGCGACGTCCTCGCCGGGCAGCGCGGTCTGCTGGGCCTGGGCCGCCTCCAGCACGGTCGCGGCCACCGCGTCGGCGCCGCGCACGCCGCGGTTGGCCAGCCAGGCTGTCAGCCGCGTCCGGCCGCGGCGGCGGATGCTGGCCGGAGTCTGGTAGCCCGTCAGCAGGACCAGCGCGCCCTTATGGCTGCTGTAGTCGAAGGCCCGCTCCAGGGCCGGGAAGACGCCGGTCAGCACGTCGCGGAGGCGGTTGATCATCCGCACCCGGTCGGCCACGAGATCGGTGCGGTGGGCGGTCAGCAGCGCGAGGTCGGCGGCCAGCTGCGCGGGCACGTCGATGGCGGCGAAGTCCCGTCGGTGCCGGGCGGTTTCGGCGATGACGTAGGCGTCGCGGGCATCCGTCTTCGCCTCGCCGCGGTAGGCGCCGGACATGCGGTTGACCGTGCGGCCGGGCACGTAGACGGCCTGCTGGCCGTGGGCTGCGAGCAATGCCAGCAGCAGCGCGGAGGACGTGCCCGAGATGTCCACCGCCCAGCGGACCTCGTCCGCCAGGTCCAGGATGTCGCCGAGTGCGGTCAGGATCGTCGACTCGTCGTTGTCGATCTTCTTCGACCACAGGGTCGTACCGGTCTCGTCGACCACGGCAGCCCAGTGATGGCCCTTGCCCGCGTCGATACCGGCCCAGACCTGAGTCTTCCGCTCGCTCACTCGCCCCTCCTCGTTCCGCACGGCATGCCGTCGGCCCGAGGAACACCCCGCTGTCATCTCCGTAATCAGCGACCGCACGCGGCGCGCACATCTCAATCAGCAGCCCGGGGCGCCCCGGAGAGCCGGACGGCCACTCCTGTGAAGCCACTGAAGGCAAGGACACATCAGCCACATCCGGCTCTCCCGGGCCGTCTAACAACTTACGGAGGACGCATGTCGAACATCGCGGGAAATCTGTCGGAGACAGCGCTGCGTCACCCCGATCGCCCTGCCCTCCGGTTCGGGAACGACGTGCTGACGTACGCGGAGCTGGACGCGGCCGCGTCGCGCGTCGCCGCGATGCTGCGTGCGGAAGGCGTGACGGTCGGTGATCGGGTGGGCGTGATGCTGCCCAACGTGCCGGCCTTCGTGGCGCTCTACTACGGCATCCTGCGGGCCGGTGGAGTCGTCGTGCCGATGAACCCGCTGCTCAAGGCACGCGAGATCGAGCACTGCCTGGTCGACTCGGGCGCGTGCCGCCTGTTCGTGCACGAGGGCGCCGCCGCGGAAGCCGCGGTGGCAGCCGGTGTCACGGGAACCGTTGTGATCCCCGTCGACCCGATCCTGTCGCAGGCAGAGGACCACGAGCCGGTCGGCGCGGAGACACAGCGCGGTGACGACGACCTCGCCGTGATCCTCTACACCTCCGGCACCACCGGCAGGCCGAAGGGCGCCGCGCTGACCCACCACAACCTCGGTCTGAACACCGAGGTCGTGGCCGAGCGGGTGATCCACGTGGGGCCGCAGGACGTGGTGATGGGCTGCCTTCCGCTCTTCCACGCCTTCGGCCAGACCTGCGGCATGAACGCGGCGGTCCGCCAGGGCGCCTGCCTGGTCCTCGTGCCCCGCTTCGACCCGGCCGAGGTACTGGCGCTGCTCGACGCCTTGCGGGTGACCGTCTTCCAGGGCGTGCCGACGATGTACAACGCGCTGCTGCACCAGCCCCCGTCCGCCACCGCCCCCGAGGCCGGTGACCTGCGGGTGTGCGTCTCCGGCGGGGCTGCGCTGCCGACGGAGGTGCTGCACGCCTTCGAGAAGCGCTTCGGCTGTGCGGTGGCCGAGGGCTACGGACTGTCGGAGACCTCACCGGTGGTCACGTTCAACCACCTCGACCGCACCCGCAAGCCCGGCTCGATCGGCACCCCGATCGACGGTGTCGAGGTGCGCCTGGTGGACGTCGCCGGCCAGGACGTCCCGGTCGGTGCAGTCGGTGAGATCGCCATTCGGGGCCACAACGTCATGGCGGGCTACTGGAACCGGCCCGACGCGACGGCCGAGGCGATCCCGGACGGATGGTTCCGTACCGGAGACCTGGCCCGCCAGGACGCCGACGGCTACTTCTTCGTCGTCGACCGCAAGAAGGACCTGATCATCCGAGGCGGGTACAACGTCTACCCGCGGGAGATCGAGGAGGTGCTCTACGAGCACCCGAACGTCGTCGAGGCAGCCGTCGTCGGCGTCCCGCACGCATCCCTCGGCGAGGAGGTCTCCGCAGCCGTCGTCCTCACCCCGGATGCTCAGGTCACGGCCGAAGACGTGCGGGCCTTCGTGAAGGAACGCGTCGCCCCCTACAAGTACCCCCGCAACGTCTGGCTCCTCCCCGCCCTGCCCAAAGGCCCCACCGGAAAAATCCTCAAGCGGGAGATCCGGCTTCCGCGGTGACATTCCGGGAGCGCCCGCGCCAGGTCGCTGACGTGCAGCGTTGCCGTACGCACTCTTGGCGGAACTCGTGCACGGGTCGACGGTCTCGCGTGTCAGACGAACAGGACACTTTCGACGTCGATGGTGACGAGTTCCACGTCCCGGGCCACCGTTCCGTCCTCGGTACGCCGGTAGACGCGGCGCCGGGTCGGGATCATGATGCCGTCGAACTCCCGGTACTCGGAGGGGTAGTGCGCGGCAGGCCCGGCGTTGATGACCTCGGGAGTGTAGTCGTGCCGGCGCAGCAGCCCGTTCGAGTCGAAGTAGAAGACCTGCTCACGGCAGTGCGTGGCGATGTGGTCCGGGAAGGTGACCTTCAGGGGCCTCCACGTCTGTCCCTCTTCGGTGACCGAAGGCAGTTCCGCGGTCTCGAATCCGGGAGAGGTGAAGGTGAAAGGGGATGTGAGGTAGGTCCACATGGCGTACCCGGCGAAGTAGGCGACGTGAAGATCGTCCCAAGGGGCGCGCACGTCGTCCGGGAACGACGCACGGGGATCGAGCCGCTCGGCCTTCACCTCGCCGGTGACCGTCTCCACGGCCACCCTCTGCGGGGTGAGGGAGGTCCGCAGGTCGGGCGCGGTGAAGGGTGAGTGACTCGCGTGCTGCCGGTGCAGGTCGATCCGTACGGCCGCATGATCCAAGATCCCCTCCCGTCCCTTCAGTCGCCACAGCGAACCCCCGACGCGGATATGCGCGGTCGCCGAGCTCAACCGGTGGTAGCGGTCCAGGCCGCCGTGCGCCTCGAGGGCCGTCGTGACGAGATCGGTCATGGCAGATGACTCCTTGATCTGTGGGGGGCGCGGGCGGGGCCGGTAGACCCACGCGCCCGGCTGCAAGGCTGACGCGCGATCGGACCATCGCCCATTAGGAGCATATGCTCCCATGCGATCCGCGGCAAGAAACAGCCAGGCCGGGGCCCCGCTCGCCTGCGACCTGTGCGAGACCCTGAGCGAAGCGAGCTGTACATCTTTGCCGTCATCGAGCATTCGACGAGGTGCATCCGAATCCTGGGCACCACCGCACACCCCACCACGGACCGTACATTCGCGACGGCACTCATTCGTCTGGGAGAATCGTCGCGCTCGTCACCACCAGCCCGGCCCGCACTGGTCCATCGCGGGCCAACCGTACTGGTGCGCCCGTCTACTCGGCGCGCCGTGACCTGCCGGATCTCCGTGCGTCAGGGATGCTGAAGAGACCATGCATTCGCTGCTCCTCGCGGTCAGCGTGCTCGCGGCTGCGAGCACGCTGACCACTGTGCTGGCCGACGACTGGTACGTCCCGGTGTGCGTCACCGCGGCCGCGCTGCTCGTGACGATCGCACGCCGGTCCGGTGTGAGCTGGGAGGAGCTGGGGCTCGGTCCGGTCTCGGTGCAGCGTGGGCTGGACTGGGGCCTCGTCCTGGCCGGGGCCGTCCTCGCCGTCTACCTCCTCGCGTGGCACATGCCGTTCACCCACGAGGCCTTCAAGGACAAGCGCGCCGTCGGCCTTTCTGCCGCGAAGCAGTTGTTCCGGGTTCTGGTGCGCGTGCCGTTCGGCACGGTGCTGCTGGAGGAGGTGGGCTTCCGCGGCGTCCTGTGGGCCCTGATCATCCGGCTTCGTGGCCCCGTGTGGGCCACGGCGGTCTCGTCCACTCTGTTCGGTTTCTGGCATGTGCCCCCGTCGCGGGGACTCACCAAGGCCAACACGGCGGCCGAAGGCGTCTTCGGTGCCGGGACTGCCGGCGTCATCCGGTCCGTCGCCGCCGCCGTCGTCGGCACGGGCATCGCTGGCGTGCTCTTGTGCGAACTGCGCCGCCGGTCCGGCAGCCTGATCGCGCCCATGGTAGTACACTGCGCCCTCAACAGCTTCGGCTACGCCTCGGCTTGGGCGGCCGCCCGCAGGCAGTAACGGAAGCCTGCCAGGGGCCACGCCGCGCCTGGGCCAGCGGGCCACCGTCCTTTCCGACTCCTCGTCAGCGACTGCTGCCGGCAGATGGCTCCCTGCGCCGTGGCTTCTTGAATGGCCGTCGAAGTGACACGGCGTGGGGAGTCCAAGGAACGCCGACAACGGGCTGACGCAGGTGAGCCGACGGCCGTTGCCTCTCGTAGGCGCCCCGTCGTTCAAACTGCGCCGGCCCGCTGCGTGTCCACGACGGAGCAGGCAGTGTGCCCCTCAGACGGTCAGGAAGGCAGTGTCCAGCTCTGATTGGCCGCGCCGGTGCACGACCAGATCTGCAATCGTGTGCCGTTGGCGGAGCTGGGGCCCGTGGCGTCCAGACACTTCCCGGACTGCGGATTCACCAGCGCGCCGGCCGTACCCGGTTGCCACTTCTGCGCGCCGGTGCCGTTGCAGTCGTACAGCTGCACCTTGGTGCCGTTCGCGGTGCCTCCCGAGGTGACGTCCATGCACTTGCCGAGTGCCTGCAGGCTGCCATCGCCGGCTACCGTCCAGTTCTGCGCAGACGTGCCGTTGCAGTCGTACAGCTGCACCGCAGTGCCGTTGGCGTTGTTGGCACCCGCGATGTCCACGCACTTGCCGCCGTATCCGTGGATCGGACCGGTGGGGCGCGGCGGAGTGATCGGGCCTGACTGTCCGCCCAGCCAACGCAGGCCCTGTATGAGCAGCTGGTTCTGCTGCGCGCTGGCGAAGGTGGAGGACAGGGTGGTGTTGGTGGAGTAGTCCATGGCGTTGTGGCCGAAGTTGGCGTAGATCATCTTGTAGTTGCGGTTGGACCAGACGATCGGGTAGTAGCCGCTGTACCACGACTGGTTGGGGTCCGTGCCGACCGGAAACGTGGAGGGGTCCATCGACGCGAGGATGTCGATGGCCGGGTTCTGCCGCAGGTCGTACTGCCAGCTGTACCACTCGCTGACCGAGGAGCTGATGGTGGCCGGCAGGCCCGCCGTCGCCGGGTGAGTGGAGTCGTCGATCCTCAGCGCCTCGGAGGTCGGCCCCCAGGTGTTGGTCTGGAAGGTGCCCGTGCCGAGGAAGGTGTTGTGGTACCAGGGCCAGTCGCTGCTGTCGGTGTTGAAGGCCGAGACGTGGAAACCCAGGAAGCCGCCACCGTTGTTCATGTACGTCTGAAACGCGGACTGCTGCGCGGCGGTGTGGGGGTAGTTGTCGAGGAACATCACCACCTGGTAGTTGGCCAGGTTGGCGGTGTTCAGCTGGTTCCAGTCGTTGGTCGAGGTGTACGAAAAGCCGTACTGCGCGGCAGCCTGCGGGAACCAGGAGTTGGCCTCGTGGACGAAGCTGATGTGCGCCGCGTCATAGGTTCCGTCGTAGAAGGCGATCACCTTGAAGGCAGGCGCCGCCTGGGCGGCGTGTACCGAGCCGGCCTGCAAGCCGAGCAGCACAGCGAACAGTGCGAACAGCCGCGTAAGGGTCCGGGGCCATCCGCGGGTGCAAGGTCCGAACATGTGGAGCCCTTCCTCGTACGCGAAGGAATGGGAACTTGCGCCATCCACTGCCTTCCATACGTCCAGCTCATGCACATGTCAATGGTCCAGACCAAGAGCCAGGTGGTTTAGACCCATCCGCCCGGCTAGAAGCCGCGCCGTACATCCTCGGGCTGGGAGGACGACGACATCGTCGCCTTCAGGGGCGAGTTGCCGGGGTTCCGTTGCGACTCCTACGGCAGCGTGGCGGGCGGGGCGTCAAGGATGCGCCCTGGCTCACGAAGGGGATCAAGGGGCGGGGAGGCCGGATTTCGGGGCGGGGAACGCGCGCCGCGCACCCCCTAGGCATGCCGACCGGTCGGTACTACCCTCGGCCCAACTCGGACCCCGCCGTACGAGTTCTGGTTGTTCCGAGGCGACCCCACCGGTATTCCTGCAACGTTTGGAGGAGCCGTATGTCCGCCACTCCGACGTCACTCGACGACGGCAGACCGGGGCCCTCAGCCCCGGCCGCCGGTGCCCGTAGCACACTCGCCCGGCTGCTGCGCCGGGACCTGACCGCGTATCCGGCCACCGGGCGCCGGCTGGCGTATCTGACGATCGTTGTCGTCACCACCGTGGTGCTCTACTACATGCTCTACATTCAGTACGCGGTCGCGACGTCGATCATCACCCACTTCGGTATGACCTACCGCTACTTCGTGTGGGTGTCGGTGATCGGCAACGCCGTCGGCGCCTTCGCCTCGCTCGCCGCCGGGCTCGCCGACCGGTGGGGCCGCGCCAACATGGTCGTCTACGGACTGCTCGCCGCCTCGCTGCTGGTGTACTTCGGGCTGCCCAACGCCGACGGCAAGGCGACGTACCTGGTGCTGTTCGCACTGGTCAGCTTTGTCGAGGGCGTGGTGCTGGTGGCCACGCCCGCACTGATCAGGGACTTCTCGCCGCAGTTGGGCCGGGCCACGGCGATGGGCGCCTGGACGATGGGCCCGGTCGTCGGCAGCCTGGTCGTCACCGTTGTCACCAGCAGCACCCTGGACACCTCCAGTTGGCAGGACGAACTGCGCTACTCCGCGCTCTCCGGCTTCGTGGTGTTCGTGTTCGCGCTCTTTGCGCTGCGCGAGCTGTCACCCGCCCTGCGCGACCAGATCATGGTCACCCTGCGGGACCGGGCGCTCATCGAGGCGCGCGCCAAGGGCATCGACCCGGCGCTGGCCCGCCGGGGGGAATGGCGGCAGATGCTGCGGCTGGACGTCACCGGCTCAGCCGTGGCCATCTCCATCTACCTACTGCTGTACTTCGCCGCGGTCGGCAACTTCGTGGTCTTCTTCGCCACCACCTACGGCTACAGCGAGCAGCGGGCGAACGCCGTCGCCAACTGGTACTGGGCCCCCAACGCGATCGCGCTGGTCGTGGTGGGCCTGCTCTCCGACCGGATCAGGGTCCGCAAGCCGTTCATGATCATCGGCGCGCTCGGCTCGATCATCGCCACGGCCGTGTTCGCAACCCGCGCCGCCCACCCGGCCACCGACTACTACACCTTCGCCTGGCTGTTCGTGGCCATCGGCGTGTTCAGCGGCATCGCCTACGCGCCGTGGATGGCGAGCTTCACCGAGACCGTCGAGAAGCACAACCCGGCCGCCACCGCCACCGGCCTCGCGGTGTGGGGGTGGACGATCCGCGTGGTCGTCGCGGTCTCCGCGGCGTTCATCCCGGTGCTGGTCACCTCGGTCACGCCGCTCGTCGACCACGGCACCGAGGTCGCCGCGGCGCAGAAGCAGGCCGCCCCCGCGCTCGCGATCGTCGGCGCCCATCCGCAGACCTTCGCCGAACTCGGCTCGTACGCCCCGGGCAAGGTGCCTCCGGACGTCGCCGCGCGGGCGCAGCAGGAGGTCGGCGCCGCGGACCTGGCCACCGTGCAGAAAGCGCAGCCACAGCTCGACCTGCTGAAGAAGTACGGGACCACGGTGCAAAAGGCCGCGCACCACGGGCCGGGCCAGTGGCGGACCTGGTGGTGGATCTGCGTCGGCGGCCAAGTGCTGTTTCTGCCGTTCGTCTTCCTGATGACCGGGCGCTGGAGCCCCAAGCGGGCCCGTGAGGACGCCGAGCTGCACCAGCAGGCGGTGGACCGCGAGTTGGCCGCGCTCGCGGCGGAACGCGTCTGATCCTACCCGTCGGCACGCGGCCTGCCGGCGGGTAGCACGACTGGGAGCACGGCCTGAGGAGCGTGCCGATCCCGAGCGCGGTCCGCAGGCCCGCGCTCGGCTCGCCCGGCCGCGGGTGAGGGTCCGGTGACCTGCCCGATTCCTCGATCGTGGCGGCTCTTCAGCAGCGACACGGGCAGGTGCTCGGGGCGTCTGACGAAGTCGGTGCAGACCTTGTCGATGGCCCATGCCGGGAGTACACAGACCGGGATCGGGGCGGTGTCGGGCTCGTCGGCGTCAGGGAGCCAGTTCGTCGTCGCAGCGGCGGGCTGCCGTGGCCGGGGTCTCCAAAAGATCGTCCGGTTCTGTTGAGCCGGCACGCCGTCAACAGGCCGATCCGGACCGGCCAGCCCCCCGGCACGTCAGCGCCGCAGCGCGGAGGCCCGGCCGACGCGCAACCCAAAAAAGCCCGGCCCGATCCCCGATGCCGCCGCACCGACGACGCCCGCCCCCACCTTCTCTCTTCATTCATCATTCGGGCAGGGAGCAGCGGCAGCAGAGGGGATGTCAGCTCCCCGACCATGGCCAATTCGCCATCTGCCCTGCAGTATTCGAAGGCCCTTCAACGGCCGTGGTCAGGAGATGGTGCAACAGATTCCGCGCCAGTCAACGCATGAGTCAGCGCCACAGATCCCAAGCGACCTCTACCAAAACTGCGCCGCCAAGCCGCCGGGCCGGAACTGCGACGTCATTCTTTCGGGTGCGCGCAGCTGCTGCGAGGGTGGCATCACCCTCGCAGCACTCAAGCATGACCATGATGAAGTGCGCAGCCGGCCGGGCCGAGCATGCCTCCCGGCCGCCTCGCACGCCCGGAACACGTAGCGCCCTTCACCTCCCTTTTGAACGAAGCTGACCGCATCCGTGGCATCCGGCCCCAGCCGGGCCGGCTCGGCGTCACCTCGCGCCAGCCGTCGCGGCCGATGGTGATGAGCCGGAGGTTTCCGTAGGCGCGGAAGGTGAGGTGGGAGCGCACAGTCCGGGTAGAGGTCGTCAGGGATCTGGGTGAACTGGTCCTCCGCCATCACCTCACAACAAAACCCCCGTGTCGTGGCCGCGCATCGCGCCTTCGTCTGTATGAGTTGGTACGGGTGGCAAGAACGGTGAAGCTGGCTTACGGCGGCGGTGATGAGGCGCGAGGAAGCGTGCTCGGCGCCGAGGTCGGCAGCTCACCCGCCGCTCGCGACCAGACCGCCGGCCATACCCCCGACCAACGGTGACGTCCCAATTGTGCGCACTGGAACGCCGTGGTTGGGTTCATGGCCGGCTCCGACCAAGCGGATCCGGCCCGCTCCACGAGCAGCCGCGCACCCTGCCGCTGCGCAGCGAAAGAACGAATGCTCACGCAGACGGCTGCGCAACAGACCCAGGGTCTGCGCAATCGGCCATGTGCGCGCGATTGCGCATACAGGCGAGCGAACATCGGCCAGGACTGCGCAGTCGGGAGATCGTGCGCAATCAGCTCCAAGACTGACGCCGGAGCGCTGCGCAGAGCCCGCGTCGTGAACTGCCCTCCCTGTGGGCGGATCCCGGGCTCACCGCCATCATTGCCACGCCCTCCGGCCGCTGTGGTGATCAGTCGCCTCCGCGGCTTGGTTGGAACTGTGCTCGGCCCGACCACAGCCCCAACCACGGCCTGTGTCCCCCAGGGTGACCTAACTCAGACCGCAGCTCCGGCCAAGCCGACGGCCACCAGCCCCGTCCAGCGCTCACCATTCGGCAACATGCCCCCTGCGCTGCCGTGGTCGGGCTCATGGGGCCGACCACGCATGCTCGCACCAGCCAGGCATCTCTCCGGCTGTGTTGAGTCGGGCGGCGTCCGGGCGCGGCCGGATCCGTGGGCGGGCCGACCGCGGCCCATATGTCCCCATCGCGACCGTTGTCGGGCCCGCATGGTCGGTAACGAGCCCGTCGGGGACGAAGTTGTTCGGAGAGAATGCGGCCTGCACAGCCCGGCTCCCAGGAAGCGACGAAGCCCCGTTGACGTCTACGAATCTCGCAGGGCGCATACGAGGCTTCGTGTGTTTGAGGGACGGTTGGGTCATGTACTGCTGCGCGCTACCCGCTTGCGCCGTCTCACTGTGCGTCAGACATCCCCTGTTTCAGTGCTTTGCTCAGTACCTCAGCGACAGCGCCGGAAATAGGTTCGTCAGACAGCCCTAGCCGCTGGCCGCGCGACTCCGCCACGCCTAGCGCGTCGCTGAGGCATTCCGCCGTACGCCGCAGCATGTAGCGCGCCTCATCCGCTGTCAGCGCGACATCGAGCATCGGGCGCACCAGCGCCAAAATCGTTTGGCCTACGGCCAGTTGGTGAGCCTCGATAGCGTCGGCGAACCGTGAGAGCGCGCCGTCCGGGTTGTTGGCTGGAACGAACGCTGGCTTGCCTTCCGGCCCGTTGAACGGGAGGCGTCGAAGGTGGTTCATGCCGCACGCCCCTGGGGCCCGTACGGATAGTCAATGCCGAACGTCGCGAGTACTGCCGCAGTGCGCCGTTCTCGCTGAATCTGCCGCTCTCGCTCATGAGCCACGACGTACGGGCGCACTAGCGGAAGGTGATTCGCCTCGATGACTACCGCCGGACGCTGGCTGCGCGGAGCGGGAAGGGTTCGAGCTGGCGCTGCCGGCACAGTTGCCGCCCGGTGCTTGCCGCTGGACGGCACGAGCCACGCGATAAGCGCGGCGATAAGGTTTCGCATAGCCGAGACTCCGTTTCTCGGTGAGCCCCGGTACGGAAGTAGCCGCTTCCTGCCGGGGCGTTTTTCGCTTGCGGGAGTCCATCCTACGCACAATGTGCACACTGTGCACAGCGTGCTAGTCAAAGTGTGGGGCGCGCAGTGTGCACAGACCATGGGATCTGTGATCTACGAATGGCAACGCGTAGCAAATGACCTTGAGCGCCGTATCCGCGCTGGGGAGATTCCGCCGGGCGGTCGACTGGAAAACGAGCGGGAGCTAGCGGATACCTACAGCGTCAGCGCTGGGACCGTGCGCCGTGCCGTTCGTGAGCTGCGGGAACGGGGGCTGGTCGAGACCCTGCCTGCCAAGGGTTCCTATGTGGCCGATCCGCTGCCACCCGCTGAGGCGTAGCCGCTGGTCAGTGGCTACGCCTCACCTAGCTGCAAAGGTGTATGGCCTACGGATCCCGGTCGTAGCGGAACTCCGCGTCGTAGTCGTCCTCGATGATGACGGCGTTCCCGGCGCACCGCCCAGTCAATGAGCGCCAGCCGTGCCTACGCCGACGCCTCGCTGCGACAGGCGTCAGCGAGGACTGGTTCCACCAGCTCGTACGCGCCAGCAGCCTGCCCCCGCTCAACTTCACCCGCCTGGTCTGCGCCCTGCGCGGCCGCAGACATCCTGATCCCGTCCATGGCCCCGCTGCTCGCCGAGTTCATCGACCGCCTTCACCATGACGAACCTCTCGAGGCACTGCTGACGCACGCCGGGCATGGGAACCCGGCGCGCCGGTTGTCCTCCAGAACGCGGACGCATCGCGCACGAGGCATCCAGGGGCCCGCGGGAGGCGCTACACGTCGCCGCGACGGGGGTCGATGCGCTCGACGCCTGACTGTGGTTGGTCCTCTGCGGCCCTGTCGTCGATGGCGTAGTCGATCATCGGCCTGACGGTGACCACGCCGTCCACGCCCTTGGCGAGCCGTTCGGCGATCTGGGCGGTGCTGCGGTTCTCGACCTCGCCACGCAGCGTGACGACGCCATCGTGAACCTGGACCTGCACCTCCTGTCCGGTCAGCCGCAATATCGCTGTGAGGACTTCGTCGCGTATCTCCTCGCGGATCTCCTCGTCGGGGCGCAGGAAGACGCGCAGCAGATCCGGGCGGCTGACGATGCCGACGATGTGGTCTGTCTCGTCCACGACCACCAGTCGCTTGACGTGCTGGCGGTCCATCGCACGGGCCGCCTCGGCGACCGTCCAATCGGTGTGGGCGGTGGCCACGGGAGTGGTCATCAGCCCGGCGGCGTTCTCCGCGCGTGCCTTGGCCTTCTCATGCGGCCACCCAGGCGGTGCTGCCTGCCCACCGTACTCGTCGGGCTGTTCGGCCTGCTTGCGGAGTAGATCGGCTTCGGACACCAGTCCCAACGGCGCACCATGCTCGTCGGCCACGGGCACCGCGCTGATCCCGTGGCTGGACAGGACGGACGTGATCTCCTTGAACGAGGTGTCCGGGCGGACGGTGACAACATCGCGGGTCATCACTTCGCTGACAGTGCTGTGCTGGGTGGTCATGGTCGCGTCTCCTTCCAACCTGCGCGTCGCGCGGTGGACGCTGCCTCGCCCCCACCTCCACTGTGCTCCTCTTGCATCCGGTCCGGTCGTTGCAGGGGCCGCCTCGCCCGCTCGGCACGGTGGTGAGCGATCGTGGGCTCGCTTGCCCCATGGGCGCCGCACTCGGCCGGGTCAGCCATTGCGGTACTCCACCAGGTGCACTGTCCCGTGGCCTGCTGCAGCCGACGGACCCGGCTCCGGCAACAATCGCGAGGGCAGCGGAGAGAAACCGTGCACCACGCAATTGGGACCCCTCAAGGAGCGGGTGGTCCTCCTTTTGTCTGTGTACAGGTTTGTGGTGCGGATCCAGGTGCGTCACGGCGCTGAGGGATGTCTTGAACTACAGCCGTGTCAGCCGTCGAGCAACGGCGCCCGCTTCGTACCGTGAAAGGTCTCGGGGATCTTCCGGGCAGCGTCGACCACCGCCGCCAGGTCCGCCAGTTCCTGCGTCAGCTGCCAGAACAGGTCGCCGAAGGAGATCACACCGATGAGGCGCTCCTCGGCAACCACGGGAAGATGAAGTACCTGGATCAAGCGGCTCGTCGGCGTCCTCGCCAAGCCGCTCGGTCCGGTCATGGAGTGCCATAGGGACGGCGAGCACGATCCGTGTGGCCCCCACGGGCGCGGACGATCTGGCAGGCCGCGCGTGCCGTCGCCCTCGTGGCCGCCCCTCGCTGGCGCATGAGCGGGCGGCAACAAAGGGCAGCGTCAACGGGACGACTGGTGAAGGAGTCGCCCGGTTGCGCGGGGACGTGCACCATGGAAAGTGACCTGAATATCACTGTTCCCGGAGATGAATCGCGATGACCGTCCCATGCCCTTGGACTCGGTGAACCGGTCACCGCCGAGTTCGACGAACTCGGCGAGCGGATGAACCGGCTCCTGGAAACCGCCGCAGCCGTGCCGACGGCACTGGGCTGGGCGAACCGCGGCGGACATGAGGGAGATCGATGACGCGTACGTGATCGAGGCAGAACTGTCCGGCGTCAAGCGAGACGGCATCGAGATCCCCGAGTCCTGGTGCTCCCGGTCCGGCGCGTCACGCGGCCCTCGTCCGCAGCGGAAACCGCGGACGCTTCTGCCCCTTAGCCGTCGATCGAGGCCATTCCGCCAGCGCGGTTCGCCGCCACGTTGCGCGCATACCGGCACGCACGGGTCGCCGCAGAGTCGTCCCGCGACGTCCTCTGCCGAGAGGCATCAAGCCCGGTCCGGCATACGCAGACCACCACCCGCCGATCTCGCTGCGGGAGGTGCGGCAGCCCCGGTGTCCGGATGCAAGCCGAGACCAGTTCCGAACGAGACCCCCAACGAGAGTGAGATCGTGTCGGCTGCTGGCGGCCCGCCGGCCGCGACGCCCCTACGCATCATGGCGCTTCGGTCGTTCCGTCCCGAAGGGGTCGACAGCGTGCTGGGGAGCGGCCATGAGACTTTCCTTTCTCGAACCCCTGTACAAGCAGTCCGGTCCCTTCGCGTCGGTGTATCTGGACACGTCTCGCGACAGCGCCATCGAGGATCCCGACGCCGCCATAGCACTGCGGTGGCGGCATCTGCGAGACGCCCTGATGTCCGAGGGAGCGGACCAGGGCTCCATCACCGCGGTGGCGCGCATGGTGGGCTGCGACACCGATGTCCCCGGCACTCACGGGCAGGCCGTGTTCACAGCGCATGGCCGACTGGCACTGCTGGACGAGCTGCCCATCCCGCCCGCGCGGAACGCAGCGCACTTCGGCACGCTGCCGGACACCATGCCGCTGATCATCCAGCACGCACCCGGACTCCCGTACCTGGCGATCCACGTCCACTACAGCGGCCGTCACTCAACGGACGCTACCGGGACCGTGCGTGTCGACGCAGAGGTCGGCACATGGCCCCTGACCAAGGTCACGCCGGCGCACCGCCTGCACGAGGACGTCCCCGTTGCCGACTGGCTGCACGCCTCTGAAGTGATCGGCCGAGAGCTGGAGGGCCACGCACGGCGTATCGGCGCCGAAGAAGTGGTCGTCGCGGGAGACATCTGGGCCCGCGGCATCCTCATCCGCCGGCTTCCCGCCTCCCTGCGCGGGCAGGTCACCGCGGTGGAAGGCGTGGGCGAGTCGACGCCGGGGCGGGCACTCATGGAACACGGGCTCGAAAGCCTCTTCGGCGGTCGCATGACGGCGCATGACCGGACCCTGCTGGATGCTTTCCTCGCACAGCAGGCGCGCGACGGGGCCTCGGCCGAAGGCATCTCCGCCGCCATATCGGCCCTGCAGCGCGGCCAGGTCAGAGCACTATTCCTCAACGACCATCCCGAGTCCGGGCTGCGCTTGTGGGTCGGTCCGGACCCCCGTCAACTCGCCTTCACCGAACAGGAACTGTGCTCCTACGGCGTACGGGACGTCCGCGAGGAACGGGCCGAAGCGGCCCTGACCCGCGCCCTCGTGAGCACGAGGGCCGAACTGGTCCTGGTGCCCGAAGAGCAGCTGCGTCTGCGCGAGCGTGTGGGCGTACTGCTGCGCTACGCCGACCCGTCATCCTGTGCCGCTCGAAAAGTCCGTCGCCGCAGGCCGCGGCGGTGACGGCGGTTGCGTCCATTGAAGGCTCCCCTCCCTGAAGGGAGGGGATTCTCCACCCTCCAGGGCTGCGTGGGGATTCACGGCTCAGGCCGCCACCTGAGCCGGCGGCTCAGGAGGTCTTACGCCCTCGGCACCGTCCGGGTTCCAACCTGCCCGGACCAGCATCACGCGGGCGGAGTTCTTGTCCCTGGGCGAGACGGCTCCGCACGCGGTGCAGGCATAGGTTCTCATCGAGAGAGGTAGTGCGTGCTTGGTTCTCGCTCCGCACTGCGCGCAGTCCATTGTGGTGTGCGCCGGGTGCACGAGGCGGACGTCCCGTGCGTGCTTGCGCCCCATCTCGACCAGAGCGCGTTTGGTGGCGGCGATGGCGGCATCGGCCGCCTTGCGGGCCATCGTGGTTTTCGCGAGGAACTTCGGGCGAAAGTCCTCCACCGCCACCCCGTCATGATCACGCATCACGGACTTGGCCCACTTGCGGCCGGTGTCCTCCCGCTGCCCCGCGATCTTCTTGTGCAGCTTCGCGGCCTGTGCCTGCGCCTTCCGGTAGCCCTTGGATGCGGGCCGGCCCTTCGGACGCCGGCACCGGGCCATCATCCGCTGGTAGCGGGCGAGCCCCTGCGCGGCCCGCTTGCCGTGCTCGCCATGCGGGAGATCGTAGGCGTCATCCGTGGTGGTGGCCGTCTCCTTCACACCCCAGTCCACACCAAGCACGCGCCCCGTGAGGGCAAGCGGTTCGCTCTGCGCGGGGGCAACGAAGGACACATACCAGTGCCCGAGCGTGTCCTGGTACACGCGCACACTCGACGGGTCGGCCGGAAGAGCCCGCGACCACACCACGCTCACCACGATCTGGCCCGCAAGGTGCAGACGACCGTCCTTGAGGCGGAAACCCCGCTTCGTGTAGTTGAGGCTCGGCCTGGCCTCCCGCTTCTTCTTCCAGCGGGGCATCCCGGCCCGGCGGTGCTGCGGAAGCCCGTCCTTGATGTCCTTCAACGCCTTCGCCCGCGACTTGGCGAAGTCCCCAATCACCTGCTGCTGCGGCACCGACGCACCCTCGGCCAGCCACGGCGTCACCCTGCGGGCCTCGGTCAGCATCTTGTCCAACTGCGCCGGACCACACGTCAGCTTCTCTCCGGACTCCTTGGCTCGCTGGTGGACCTGCTTCGACTTGGCCACACATTCATTCCAGAGCCACCGGCAGCGGTCCCACTCCGCTTCAAGTGCGCGCCGCGCGGTAGCCGACAGGCGCACACGGAAGGAGTACCGGGCATGCCCGGCCCCCTCCGTGGTCGCGTCTGTCGTCATGCATCCGAACCTACCCGGGAGGACTGACACTTGAGACCTCGTGACTGGTTTGGTGGTCAGGCTGGGGTGGGGATCCAGGCGCCTCGGCCGTCGAAGAGTCGGGTGATGGTGTCGAGCAGGTTGCGGCCCTGCTTGGCGGCGGTAGATAGGTAGCCGCGCACGGCGAAGAAGCGCTCGGCTCCGGGTGCCGTGCGCCAGCCGCCGGAGATCTTCTGCTGGATCTTGGCCATCCGGATGGCCTGCTCGCTGGTGTTGTTGTCGAAGGGCACCCGCCAGTCGAAGGCGAACCGGAGCACCTGGTGGCTTTCGGTGTCGAGGCGGTCGAGCAGGTTCGCGGCCTTGTCCCGTTTGCGGCGTGGTTCGCCGGGGGCGCGGGGCGGGTGCAGGGTCCGTCCGGCGGCGATGATCTCCTCGTAGCGGGCGGTGAGGCGTTCGAGGGCGTCGACGGTGAAGCCGGTGGCGTGAGGGTGCGCGGTCTGGATGTTCTTGATCTCGTCCCAGGTGTCCACCAGCAGCGCGGCCAGCTCTTCGGCCCAGTCCTCGGGGTGGCCGGCAGGCGCGTTGTCCACGACGGAGGCCAGTTCGCGCAGGTGGTGGGCATTGCATAGGGCGTGGACCGCGTCGGTGTACGTCTTGTAGGGCTTCCAGCCGTCGTGGACCGCGATGCCGGTGAAGTGCGGTAGGACGCCCATGGCTTCGAACGCCTTCACGCCGCGCTTCGTGTGGACCTGGTAGAGCGTCAGCGAGCGGGTGCAGGCGGTGTGTACCCAGCAGGTGCGCCCCGCGATCCGGGTGCCGGTCTCGTCGAAGCCGACCACCTCGCACTCGATGAGTTGCTGCCGCACGGCCTCGGTGTGCGGGGCGACTGCCTCGGCGGCCTGCCCGGCCCACCCGAGCAGAGTCGCGGTGGCCACATCCGCGTCCAGGCAGTCGGCCAGCAGTTCGGCGCACCGCTCATAGGGCAGGTGCTGGCGAGTGAGCAGGTAGACCGCCAGGCTCTTCAGCCGCGGCCCGTACTGGGCCGGGGCGGCGGGGGCGTCGGAAGGGGTGGCGGCAGCGTTGACCTGCCCGCAGGCGCAGCGGCGGTGTTCGATGCGGTGCTCGGTCACCCGCAGGCGGATCTCGGGCAGGTCGAAGACCTGCCGCCGCTCGATGGAGACTACCTCGGCCCCGGTCAGGTCACCCGCGCAGCCCAGGCAGGCGGTCGGGGAATGGACCTCGATCGCGTCGGGCTCGTCGACCTGCATCAGCGCGCCCCCGGCGCCGCCGCGGGGCTTGCCCGGGCCTCGGCCCGAGGGCTTACGTAGCGACGTCGGCCTCGCCAGCCCGTCGCTGGACGGCGGCTTGGAGGAGTTCTTCGAGTTCATCCCCAGACGCCGCTTCAGCTCACCGTTCTCCGCGCGCAGCTCAGCGATCTCGGCCCGGGCGGCCGTCAGCTCGGCCCTCAACTCGCCAACGAGTGCAATCAGTTCCGCGTAGCTCGGCAGCGGCGGGGTGTCGGACACGAGATCCAATGATCAACGAGTTGGACGCCAAGATCAACTCAGTGCGCCAGGACCACCAAACCAGTTACGAGACCTCTTGATCGCCACGGGCTCGCTCACCTCGTCGCGGGTGGACGGTCTTTCGCCCTGGAGGCGAAACCCCTATTTCCTGTCCTGCTCCGCAGGAGTCCGATTCCTCCCCGGCCTAAAGGCCGGGGCATCCTCGGAGGAACCCGGTGAAGTGGTGTACCGGTTCGACCCGATCCGGGGGTTTGCTCCGGCTTCTGGCTGATGCCCGCATAGATGAACGGCCACCGGCTGATCTTCGAGATGTCGAGTCACGAAGGAGATCAGCGCCATGACCGCGCCAGACAGTGTGCCGCTGCATGTCCTCGCGGAAGACAACCTCGTCGCAGCGAGTCCCG
Source organism: Streptomyces sp. CA-106110 (assembly GCF_050936285.1). NCBI lineage: Bacteria > Bacillati > Actinomycetota > Actinomycetes > Kitasatosporales > Streptomycetaceae > Streptomyces > Streptomyces sp. CA-106110. The sequence goes on from NZ_JBNJNB010000001.1 coordinate 2,535,169, forward strand.
ATCTGCTGCGCGCGATGGTCAAAACGTTCGCCGACGCGCTCATGTCTCCGGAGGCCGACGCCCTCTGCAACGCCGAATAGGGGCAGGTCAGCGAGGAGGGAGTCAACCACCGCAACGGCTACCGCCCGCGCGAGGTGGGACAGGAGGGCGGGAACGGTCGAGCTGGCCATCCCCAAGCTGCGGAGCGGGAGTTACTTCCCGCACTGGCTGCTGGAGCGCCGCCGCAGGGCCGAGCAGGAGCTCATCAGTGTGGTGGCCACGCTGCTGCGGACGGTCTACCACTACAACGAACACCGCCCACACCAGGCCCGCAACCAGCCACCACCCGCTACCCGGGAGCAGCCTGCTGCACCAGACGTCGGCGCCCTGCCGTGGTTGACGGGCGCCTGCGGCGGCCGATCGTGTGTGCTGTGACTGTTCTCCGTAGATGGCGGATGTTTGCGATCGCTGGGCAGAGCACCGTAGCGATCACGCGACCTGCGGCTTCGGCAGCACTGACACCGGTTCCAGGCTCAGGTCAGCGAAGGTGGGTTGGATCGTGTGTCCGTATCGTGCTGGGTCAGCGCAGGACTGACCGTACGGCGTCAGGTGATCGGCCCACGACCGCTGTCCCGTCGTCCGCGGTGATGATCGGGCGTTGGATGAGGATGGGCTGGGTGGCCAGGGCTGTGATCCAGCGGTCGCGGTGCGCCGCGTCCCGCGTCCAGGTGTCCATGCCCAGGTCGGCCGCGGCTGGTTCTCCCATCCGGGTGATGTCCCAGGGCTCCAGGTGCAGCCGGTCCAGTACCTGCTCGAGTTCCTCTGTGGTCGGTGGCTGTTCCAGGTAGCGCCGCACTGTGTATTGGGTGCCCTCTGCGTCCAGCAGGGACAGTGCGGAACTGCACTTGGAGCAGGCTGGGTTGATCCAGATTTCCATGCGCTGTGGTCTTCCGAGGTCAGGCCGGGCTGTGCGCGGCGTTGCCGGTCAGGAGGTGGCGCCGGTCAGGGCGAGGAATTCGCTGCGGGAGCGGGAGTCGGAGCGCAGCCGGCCGAGCAGGGTGGAGGTCATGGTGCTGGAGCCGGTGGCCTGGACGCCGCGCAGGGTCATGCAGGAGTGCTCGGCCTCGATCACCACGCCGACGCCCTTGGGCTCCAGGTGGGTCTGCAGCCAGTCGGCGACCTGCTTGGTCAGGCGTTCCTGGACCTGGGGTCGGCAGGCGAAGTGCTCGACGACGCGAGCCAGCTTGGACAGGCCCAGGATGCGGGCGCCGGGCAGATAGCCGACGTGGGCGGTACCGACGAACGGCAGCAGATGGTGCTCACACACCGACCGGACGGGTATGCGGCGGGCAAGGACGAGTTCGTCGTAGCCCTCGTCGTTGGGAAAGGTGGTTAGGTCGAAGTCACGCGGGCTGAACAGTTCGGCATACGCGCGGGCCATCCGGCCCGGTGTGCCGCGCAGGCTTTGGGAGTCGGTGGAGATGCCGAGCGCGGTGAGGAACTGGCCGGCCGCTTCTTCCGCGGCGGCCAGGTCGATACCGGCGGGCTGATGGACGACCCGCAGGGCGGCCCGTGCGGGTGCCGTTGGTTCCTCGTTGTGCAGGTCTATTCGGGCGGCGGTGCGGTGCGGGCGCTCGGTCATGTCAGCTGCCGCCGATTCCCAGGGCAGTGAGCAGGACCAAGACCAGGGTGACCACCGCGAGCAGGCCATGTGCGACCACCACCGCGAGCGGGAAGTGCCGTTCGGCAGGGACGGTCCTTTCGGTTCCCTGAGCCGCGGTGTCGGCCTGCGCCGCGGTGCGGTTGCGGTAGACGGGGATCCAGCGGGCCAGCATCACGAATCCCAGCAGGGCGACCGGCAGGAGCAGACCGAACGCGGTCCAGGCCAGGGCGCTCTTGTCGGCCACGACATAGATGATCCAGACCACCAGTCCGATCGCGGCGAGGGCGAAGTGCCCGAAGACGGCCGGTGCGGGCAGGCGGCTGGTGCCGGTTTGCTGCTGCCGGATGCCGCCGCGTTGGATCCAGGTGCCGAGCATGTAGAAGCCGCCGAGGGCGGTGACCACCCAGGTGATCAGTGCGGCGATGTCCATGGGGAACTCCCAAGTGATGACGATGTCGAAGGCAGCCGGACGGCACCGGCGGCCGTGGAGGGTGGGCGGGCCGGATCACATGGCAGAGCGGGCGTTTCGCTTTCGGTCAGGTGTGTAGCCCTCGGCCTGGGTGCTCTCGTCGGCGACCCGTACGCCGTAGCGGTATGCGAGCTTGCCGCCCAGAAATCCCGAGACGCCCAGGGCCGCCATGCTGAGTGCGGACATGACGAGCCGTCCGAGGCCGACACTCCCGCCGCTGGTGTAGGTGCTGTAGCGCCAGAGGAAGTTGACGGCGTAGGCGGCGGTCACCAGCACGTTCAGCGTCATGTGGACCAGGGCGGTGCGAAAGGCCGGGGTGCCGGGCGAAATCGCGAACAGGTCGAGGAATCCGACCATGGCCGCCAGCAGGGCCCCGATCACGCCTACGGCGATCAGCCACTCCGAGCCCTGGGTCAGGAAGCCCGGACGGTTGACGACGTGAGAAGCGATGTCGAACACCAGGCTGGTCACCCAGGCGCCGATCGGCACGGTCACCAGGATCGGGTGGAAGGGGTGGCCGTACGGGCCGGCGAGCGAGGCGCTGACCGGGCGCTTCGCCTGAAGCTGTGACTCATTGACCATCGCGACCTCCCATAGTTTCGCCAACGTATCTTGGTCTTATTAGGTAGGTGCGTCAAGGTGTGCTGTTCAGACAGCCAAAAGAACTTTTAGGTCTACGTGGGTGGGAGTTATCGTGGTCTGGTGGCTTCTGACTCGACTCCGCCGGCCGACTCGGCCAGCACCGCCATCGATGCCGTCAGCGTCCTGAGCGAGGACTCGCGGCGGCGCATGTTCGTCTTCATCCGGCGTGCGCGCCGGGCCGTGACCCGCGACGAGGCCGCCGCAAGCGTCGGCATTTCCCGCAAGCTGGCCGCCTTCCACCTCGACAAGCTCGTCGACGCCGGCCTGCTGCGCGCCCGCTACGAGACGCCCGGGGGGATTCGGAAGGTCGGCAGGCGGCCGAAGGTGTACGAGCCCTCCGACACCCAGATCACCGTGAACATCCCCGACCGGCGCCACGAACTCCTGGCGGAGTTCCTCCTGGACGCCGTCCTGACCGAGGGCGCCGACGAAAACGCCGCGCAGGCAGCCGTACGGACCGCCGAGCAGCGCGGCCGGCAGATGGGCGAGGCCGCACGGGATGAAACCCGCCCGGGCCGCTTGGGCCCCGAGCGCGGACTGACCGCCTGTGAGCACCTGCTGGAGGAGTACGGCTACGAACCCGTACGGGAAACCCCGACCCGGCTCCGGCTGCGCAACTGCCCCTTCCACCCACTGGCCGCAAAGGCCCCCGACCTCGTGTGCGGCATGAACCAGGCGTTCCTGTCCGGCTACCTGAATGGCCTTGAGGTCAACGGGGTTCAGGCCACCCTGGCCCCCGAGCCCGGGGAATGCTGTGTGCGGCTGGGCCCGAGCGACCCCGATCGTGATGACCAGATGCCCCAGGACCACTGACGCGACGCCGGCCGCCTGCCCCGGGGGCCACCGCCCGGATGCACAACACCGCCCCAGCGGAAGAGTCGGGTGAGGGGCACCCTCTGTGAGGCTGCACGGGGCTCACCCATCACTGGTTGCTCCCACCTGTCCGAGCTCGGGGAAACGCCCGTTCTGGCGTTCCAACCGGAGTATTGCCAGGTTGACCAAGCGCATCCTGAACCGCCCGAGGGAACCGGTAGCGCATCCGATCACCCGTACCGCTCCAGAATGGCTGCATAGGTCTTGACCTGGGACGACGCTCCCCCACACCGATACGACACCATCAGTCCTTGTGCTCGTGCGACTACTCAGCTCGGCCTGGACGAGGACGGCCTGGATCCCGCACACTCTCGGCCGAGCTTGCCCTTGCCGTTGAGCGTGGCGATGACGAGGTCAGGGTTGTGCACCTCGACACCGGCCGGGGGCGCGATGTCGGCGGCGCTGACCAGACCCGGGCCCTGCTTGCGCAGGTACATCACGACCGGCTCGTCGTGCTCCGAGGAGACGACCAGCTGCGGTAGAGCCGCCTGAACTGTGCGGATGAGGTTTTCGGCAAGCGCAGGGTCAAAACCCGTGCCGCCTTGGTCAGGTCAGTGCTCTCCCGGCGACGGCGCGGCGGTGGTACGCGACGGAACCGTCTCATGTGAGGCCGTGACCAACGGCACCTGGCGTGGCATGAGCAGCAGCGCGATCACGGCGACGGCGCAGCAGCCGACGATGTACCAGCTGATTCCCGTGCTGGAGCCGGTGTGCTCGAGGATCGCCGCCGCGATGAGCGGCGCCGGTCCGCCCGCTATCACCGAGGCGAGCTGATACCCGATCCCGGCGCCGCTGTAGCGGACGTTCGTCCCGAATCCCTCGGCGATCAATGCGGCCTGGGGCCCGTACTGAATGTCGTGGAAGACCAGGGAAAGCACGATCGCGAGGAGGACGAGACCGGAGCTGCCCGTGTTGAGCAAGCCGAAGTACGGGAACGCATACAGCCCGGTACACAAGATGCCGATGCCGTAGACCAGGCGCCGCCCGAAACGGTCGGAGAGGTGGCCGAAGAGGGGGACGGTGATCAGCCCAACGGCTGCCGCAATGAGCGTGTCGTTCAGCAGGTCGCCTTTGGAAAGACTGAGCTTCTGGGTGCCGTAGGTGAGCACGAAGGTGATGAAGAGGTAGAAGGGTGCCTGCTCCGACATCCGGACGAAGGCGGAGGTCAGGACCGTGCGCGGCTGGTGCCGCAGCACGCTCCAGACCGGCTGGCGCACCACCACGCGCTCCTGCTTGAGGTCGGTGAAGGCCGGACTCTCCAGCACGCGCAGCCGCACGTAGAGCCCGATGCCGATCAGTACGACGCTGGCGAGGAAGGGTATCCGCCAGCCCCAGCTGTCGAAGCCGCCGCCGGACACGGCGTTCGTCATCTTGACCATGCCGGTCGAGGCGAGAAGACCGAGCGGCACGCCGAGTTGCGGCCAACTCGCCATCAGCCCGCGGCGGCGCTCGTCACCCCATTCCATCGACATCAGGACCGAGCCACCCCACTCACCGCCTACGCCGATGCCCTGGGCGATCCGCAACAGGACCAGCAGTACGGGTGCGGCAAGGCCAATGGAGGCGTAGCCCGGCAGCACGCCGATGAGGAAGGTGCTGACCCCCATCAGGACGAGGGTGGTCACGAGTGTGGACTTGCGACCGATCCGGTCTCCGACGTGCCCGAAGATCGCGGCTCCCAGCGGACGGGCCGCGAAGCCGACGAACTGCGTGCCGAACGAGGCGATGACCCCCGTGTACGCGTCCGCCCCGGGGAAGAACACATGGGGGAAGACCAGAGCGGCGGCGGTGCCGTAGAGGAAGAAGTCGTACCACTCGATCGCGGTGCCCACCGTGCTGGCGACCACGGCGCGGCGGCGGTGTCTGTACGTCGCTTCACGGCTGGCGGAGGACTCAGGTGCGGGCATGACGACTCCCGGAGCAATTGGTTGAACCACTGAACCAATGAACGAATCGCGGTGAGCGTGCTACCCGACTGCGAGCATGTCAAGAGGGTGCGCGGCCTTGGGCGGCGGCGGTACTTCACCAACCGGCCAGCCGCGGCTGCATAAGCACACGCCCCGCGACTACATGGACGGGCAGCCCGCAAGCTGGGTGACTTGGGTGCCTGTCTTGGCCAGGCGGGAGGATCCATCCTGAGCACGCGCCGGGCTCTTCGATGTCACCGTCGCGGTGTGGAGTGAACCAGGGGAACCAGGTTTCCTGCTTCGGCTTACTGCGCCGAGCGCCTCTCCCAGCGCCCGATCCACGCCCTCGCCCTGACCAGGCATCTGGTCACACCTCCCTCGACACCGAGCGGCCCACCGCGCTGGCCGCTCGGCCACCACCTGGGAGATCGGTATGAGCATGGTGGACGCATCGAGGGAGTGGCCGGCGGCGTGGAACGCCGCACACAACCACACCAGTTGCTGACCTGAAGGCTCTGCCGAGGGTGGTCCTTCGGGTGGCGCGTACCTGCCGCCACAGGCCCGTGGCCGGGTCAAGCACGCATCGGCTGGTGAATCGCGCAAGCGCTGCTCATCACGACCGCCGCGTCATCTCTTGGGGCTTGGGCCTCCTCGGCTCAATCCGTGGCCTCTGCCTGCCAGTCCAGCAATTTGACGTGGCCGACGGTCACCACATGGTGGTGCATCGCGTGCGCGGCAGCTTCCTGGTCGCCCGCACGTACGGCCTCGGCAATGCCGCGGTGCTGGTCCAGCGACAGCGCCGGGCGGCCGGGCTGACGCAGTGACTCGGCGCGGCTCTCGGCGATGGGCAACGCGATCTCCGCCATGAAGGCGCCGAGCAGCGGACTGTGGGCGGCCGCGGTGACAGCGGCATGGAAGCGCTTGTCCTCGGAGATGCCGAGTTCGCCGCGGTCGATGGCCTCGGCCATGGCCATCAGGGCCGCATCGATCTCCTGAAGATCCTCGTCAGTGCGGCGTACGGCCGCGAGCGCGGCAAGTTTCGTCTCCAGAGCGTCCCGGGCGTCCAGGACGTCCGGCAGCCGGCGCCGCCGGTCGATCATCGCCTCCAGCGGTTCGGCGTCAAGCCGGTCACGCAGCAGGTACGTGCCGCCACCGTGTCGCACCGCGACCAGGCCCTGCACCTCAAGGGCGACGATGGCCTGCCGGACCGAAGTGCGGCTGACGCCCAGCCGGTCCGCGAGCTCACGCTCCGGGGGCAGATTGTCCCCCGCGTGCAGGTGTTCGCGCTCCACGTACTCCCGCAGTCTGGCGACCACCTGCTCGTAGAGGCGGGGCCGTGCCAGCGGGCGCAGCGACTCAGTCACAGGCGCGTCCCTTCCCGGATGGGGGCCCCCGAACCTCAGAGCTGCCCCTTGACAGCTGTTCAGCCCCGACTGAACACTCTAGCTCACCGGTCCAGTGGTCCAGTGGTCCATCCAATTTAGAACTGCCGAGACCACGCCCTCCCCAGAAAGGCACCCAGTCCGGCATGACATCGACCGAAACACCCGGGTCCCCGCCGCAGAAGCCCCCCAGCACACCTGGTTCCGCCACGACGCCCACCGCTCCCGGCCCCCTGACCGGAATCCGCGTCCTGGATCTCTCACGGATCCTGTCCGGCCCCTTCGCCACCATGGTCCTCGCCGACCTCGGCGCCGACGTCGTCAAGGTCGAGGACACGAAGGACGGCGACGACACCCGCCAGTGGGGCCCGCCGTTCCAGGGCGCCGAGGCCGCCTACTTCCTGGCCGCCAACCGCAACAAGCGCGGTGTGTCCGTCGACCTCAAGACGGATCAGGGCCGCGAGTTCGTGCTGCGCCTCGCAGATCGCGCCGACGTACTCGTGGAGAACTTCCGCCCCGGCACCGCCGACCGCCTCGGGCTCGGCTACCGGGAACTGTCCGCACGCAATCCGCGCCTGGTCTACGCCTCCATATCCGGCTACGGCCAGACCGGCCCCTGGGCCTCACGGCCCGGATACGACGCCATCGCCCAGGCGCAGAGCGGCATGATGAGCATCACCGGCGAACCCTGCGGGCCGCCGCTGCGCCCCGGCATCGCCTCCGCCGACATCGGCGCCGGCATGTGGGCCACCATCGGCATCCTCGCCGCCCTGCTCGCACGCGGAACCGAGGGGCGCGGCCAGCACGTCGACGTCTCACTGCTCGACGGGCAACTGGCCTGGCTCACCTATGTGGCCGGCGGCTACTTCGCCACTGGCCACACCCCCCGTCCCCACGGCTCGGCCCACCCCACGATCGTCCCCTACCAGGCACTGGCCTCCGCCGACGGCCACCTGATGGTCGCCGCCGGAAACGACAAACTGTGGCAGCGCTTCGCCGAAGTGTTGGGCGCCCCAGACCTCGCCGGTGATCCACGCTTCGCCACCAATCCCGACCGGGTCCGCCACCGCGAACAGCTCATTCCTCTGTTGGAGACGGCCCTCGCCCGCCGCAGCACCGCTGAGTGGACCGAAGCACTGGAGGCCGCCGGAGTGCCCTGCGCACCGATCAGCACCGTCGAACAGGCCCTCACGAGCCCGCAGTCAGTGGCACGTGAGATGGTCTCCGTTCTGCAGCACCCGACGGCAGGCCGGCTGTCCGTGGTCGGCTCCCCGCTGAAGCTCAGCGCCACACCGGCCCGCATCCGCACGGCGCCCCCACTGCACGGCCAGCACACCGACGACGTGCTCGCCGAGACCGGTTACAGTCCCGACGAGATCGCCCAGCTGCGCGCCGCGGGAGCCGTGCGATGAGCGGCTCGGGCGCGGTCCGCCTCCGGCGCGACCGCGACATCGCCACCGTACGGGTCGGCACCGGCCGCCGGGGCAACGCGCTGGCCACCCGCGACTGGGATGCGCTGGCCGCGCTGTTCGAGGACCTGGCCGACGACCGCACCCTGCGCGCCGTGATCCTGTCCGGCGCCGGTTCCACCTTCTTCAGTGCCGGCTCCGACATGCGCGAATGGCTCTCGGCCGACCCCGCCGACATCGACGCCAGTTTCGCCTCAATGGAGAACGCGCTGACCGCCGTCGAACGCCTACCGGTCCCCGTCATCGCCGGCATCCATGGCACCGCCGCCGGCGCGGGCTGCCAGCTCGCCTGCGCCTGCGATCTGCGGATCGTCGCCGACAACGCGCAGCTCGGCATGCCCATCGCCCGCTGGGGCATCCTCGTACCGCCCGCCTTCGCCGCCCGCATCGCCCTCCTCACGGGCCCCGCTACGGCCCGCGACCTGCTGTTCACCGGACGTCTCGTCGACGGCCCCGAAGCCCTACGACTCGGGCTGGCCACCGCTTGTGTGCCCGAAGTCGAACTGGACGACACGATCACCACCCTCGTCGCCTCGATCACTGCCCACCCCCTGGCGGCGATCCGAGCGGCGAAACGCTCCATCGACACCCTCCTGGAGCCCGTCAGGGACCGGCTGCGCAAGGCATCAGCAGGGCCGGCCGCCGACTACGCCAGCATGCAAGCCGGGCTCAGCTCGTTCCTCTCCCACGTCACCCACGCCGGCTGACCTGCGACGGACCGCAGATCACCGACCCCCGTCCCCACACCCTCACCATCCGAGCCGAAACGAGGTCCCTGTGACGGTCAACGAGCAATCAGCCACGAGACCCCCAGCGGTCACACGCATTCCGGACACCACTGCCGAACGCCTCACCAAGGCCCAGCGCCATGCCTTCTGGGGCTCCTTCAGCGGCTGGGCCATGGACGGCTTCAGCTGGACGATCCCCGGGCTTGTCCTCGTCCCCGCCCTGTCCGTACTGCTGCCCACGGGAGGCATATCCGCCGACCCTGAGAACATCGGCTGGTACGGACAGATCAGCGCCGCCGTCTTCCTCCTCGGCTGGGGCTTCGCCTTCATCTGGGGACCCATCGCCGACCGGTTCGGCCGTAAGCCCGCCATGATGGCCTCCATCCTCATGTACGGGGTCTTCACCGCCCTGGCCGGCATCTCCACCGACCTCTGGGAGTGGAACGCCTTCCGCTTCCTGGCCGCCATCGGGATCGGCGGTGAGTGGGCCATGGCCGGCACCCTGCTCGCCGAGGTCATACCCGAACGTGTCCGGGAACGATTCGGCGGCCTGATGCACTCGGCCGCCTATTTCGGCGTACTGGCGATCTCCATCGTCTACCTCCTGTTCGGATCCGAACTCGGCTGGCGCGGCATGTTCTTCGTCGGCGGCATCCCCGCATTCGCCGTCTTCCTCATCCGCCGAACCACCCCCGAGCCCCCGCGCTGGCAGGACCGCTCCGCCAAACTCGTTCAGCAGTCCTTCTGGCAGCCTGTCAAGGAGGTGCTCTCCGGCGAGTACCGCAGCCGCACCGTCGGCAACCTGCTGCTCCTGGTGGTCTGTGTCATCGGTCTGTGGGCCGGCTCCACCTACGTTCCCGCCGCCATGAACACCCTGAGCGCACAGGCCGGTTACGACCACGACACCACCGTGCGCCTGGCCAGCCTGTCCTCGATGACGGTGGCCGTCTTCACCATCCTCGGCTGCTTCGTGGTACCCCGCCTCGCCGCACGTGCCGGCCGCCGCGGCGCGCTGGCCACGCTCTTCGCACTGATGATCGTGGGCATTGTCGGCGCGTATGGCCTGGCCTACCCCCTGCACTCCATCGGCCTGACCTTCGCGTTCCTGCCCGTCCTCGGCCTCGGTGGTGCCAGCTTCGCGGTGTTCACCATCTGGCTGCCCGAGCAGTACCCCACCCGGATGCGGGCCACCGCCTTCGCGTTCACCACTACCTTCTCCCGGTGGGTCGCCGCCGGAGGAACGTTCCTCATCGGCTATGGCATCCACGCGACCGGCTCACTCACCGTCCCGCTCAGTCTCACCGCGGTCGTCTTCGCCATTGGCATCGGTGTCGTGCGGCTGGCCCCGGAAACGCGCGGCGCACCCCTTCCCGACTGATCCGTCGCGGTCTTGGGCGGGACCAGATCGCTGGTGGGGGTCCCGCCCAGGCCACGACGAGAGCACGCGGGTGCCGTGCTGCCGTCGCTGCTCACCTTGTCAGCGCAATGGTGTGAGAGCTGACCCGACGGCGAAGTGACAGCGCATACCCAAGGGCTGATTGCATGGCACGAGGGGTGGGGACATCGGGAACACGATGCCCCACCCTTCACTCGCTTCTCAGCTCGGCCCGCTGAGATGAACAGTCTCACACCGCAGGGCTGGCGAGTTCGAGGTCGGGAACGCTGTGCTGCGCTTGAGCGGCGGGTGCTCGGGCGTAGCGCGCATCGCCTCGTGGACGGCGGAGGGTATGTCTTCGTGGTCATTGAGCACTCCACCCGGCGCATCCGGATCCTGGGCATCACCGCACACCCCACCGCGCGTGGGTGGTACAGCTTGGAAGCAATCTCCTCATGGACCTGGAGGACGCGGGCAACAGGGCCGGCTTCCTCATCCGTGACCGCGACTCAAGGTTCACGCCGCAATCGATGCCGTGCTCGTGGACGCCGGGTTCAAGGTTGTCATCACGGACATCTGGGTGCCGCGAATGAACTCCACGCGGAACGTCTGCCGCCGGCAGCCGAGCACCGGACAACGAGGTCCATCACGCTTCGTTTACCGACGATTACGGAATGGAGCCAAATCCCTGACCGCACGCGAATGATATGGGTGTGGCCATGGCCACTTTCGGACAGTAGGGACATCGTTCGTGATTAGGCTTTCGGTCATGCACACCGAGATACTTCGCAAAGGAACTGGCTGCCTGGAGTTCTGGAGTGAGTACCACCCGTGAACTCTGACCACACTTCGACCAGACTGCCGCCCACATGTCGTACCCGTCGGGGTCACCTTGAACGCCGACGCCGGCATCGCTCGGATTGCCACTCGCCAATCCAGCAGAAAAGTCTCCGACGTCCACGCAGCGCTCCCGGGAAGGCGCGCGTCGCCGTATGCCAAGTGGCCGGAGGACGCTGGGCGACTCTGGAGGGCACGACCGAAGTGCGCACGGACGCAACCACAGTGGGCGACGCTGTGACGCGATACGAGCGAACGCCGATCCCGGACCCGGAGCGCGTGGTCATAGAGATCACAATCGACCGAGTTATGGGCCTTGTCGATGTGCCCAAGCCCGAGGCCGCGAGCGCCGCAGCCTAAGAGTTCGCGCATATAGGCGCAGTGGGGGACTCCGGCAGCAGCATGGGCACAGGCCTTGGCGTTTCGCATTCTTCGATGGACGCTGACGCCCACTTGGTCGTACCCGCCACCCAATGCCCAACACGACACGACGACGTCCACCGCATGGCGATGGAGTCGAGCTTCGAGGAGAGGAACGTTTATGCGCGTCCGGAGCATCGGCGCGGCCACCGCAACAGCATTGGCGCTGTTGGCCGCCCGCGACCTCATCCAGAAGAAGCACGCACTGCTCCGGAACTTCCCGGTCATCGGGCACGCCCGATACCTGTTGGAGACGATCGGACCGGAGCTGCGGCAGTACGTCGTGACCTCCAACGAGGAGGAGCGCCCGTTCAGTCGTGACCAGCGCACCTGGATCTATGCGTCGGCGAAGGAGGAGAACAACTACTTCGGGTTCGGAACCGACGTCGACGTCGAGCACGTGCAGGGGCACGCCTACCTCAAGCAGCGCACGTTCGCCGACACTCTGCCCGACGCCCACGACCCGCAGGCCCCGCTGCCCTCGGCCAAGGTGCTGGGCGGCCCGCGCGGGCGCGCCAAGGCGTTCCGGCCGGCGAGCGTGGTGAACATCTCGGCGATGAGCTTCGGATCCCTCTCCGGCGCGGCGATCACGGCGCTCAACAAAGGGGCGGCGCTGGCGGGCACGATGCACAACACGGGCGAGGGCGGCCTCTCGCCGTACCACCGCAACGGCGGCGACCTCGTCCTTCAGATCGGGACGGCGTACTTCGGTTGCCGCAACGAGGACGGCAGCTTCAACCTTGACAAGCTCAAGGATGTGGTAGCCGGCGCCCCGGTCAAGGCGATAGAGATCAAGCTCTCCCAGGGCGCCAAGCCAGGGCTGGGCGGGTTGCTGCCGGGCGCGAAGGTGACCCCGGAGATCGCCGAGATCCGCGGCATCCCGGTCGGCAAGGACTGCGCCTCCCCGTCGCGGCACACCGCGTTCGGCGACGTCGACTCGATGCTCGACTTCGTCGAGCTGCTCGCCACCGAGACCGGTCTGCCGGTCGGGGTCAAGAGCGCGGTGGGAGAGATGGCCTTCTGGCAGGAGCTGGCCACGCTGATGGCGCGCGGTGACCGTGGTGTCGACTTCGTGACCGTCGACGGCGGCGAGGGCGGCACCGGAGCGGCGCCGCTGATCTTCACCGACTCGGTGTCCCTGCCGTTCCGGATGGGCTTCTCCCGGGTCTACGGCGCCTTCGCCGAGCTGGGGCTGACCGATGAGCTGACCTTCATCGGCTCCGGCAAGCTCGGCCTGCCCGAGAACGCCGCGGTCGCCTTCGCTCTGGGTGCCGACATGATCAACGTGGCCCGTGAGGCGATGCTGTCGATCGGCTGCATCCAGTCGCAGAAGTGCCACACCGACAAGTGCCCCACCGGCATCGCCACCCAGAATCCATGGCTGGCCCGCGGCATCGACCCGACCTCGAAGGCCACCCGGGCCGCTGTCTACCTGCGCACCCTGCGCAAGGAGCTGCTCAAGGTCTCGTCGGCCATCGGCGTCGCCCACCCGGGACTCATCACAGCCGCCGACATCGAGATCATGAACGGCGACTACGAGGCCCGCACCCTGGCCGGCGTCTACGGCTACAAGGACGGCTGGGGCGAACTCGGCCCGCACCTCGCCGATGAGATCACCACGCTGCTCACCACCCAGCGGACCGCCGTCCACAAGCCGGCCCTCTGACGCGCCGACAGCGACCGGCACCACACTCGCAGCTCTCCTGCTCGGAGCGCGCGCCTGGCACCACCCCGTGTCGCCCTCACGTCCCTACCCCACGAACAGTCCATGCCGGGTGATCACAACATGACTGAAGAAGTGAGATTCAAGAGCGTCGTCGGCCCCGAACTGGCCGGGTCGATCGACCTGCCCGAAGGCGAGATCCGGGGCTGGGGAATCTTCGTCCACGGATTCACACTCGGCAAGAACTCACCGGCCGCCTCGCGCGTCTGCAAGCAGCTGGCACGCGAGGGGATCGGGATGCTGCGCTACGACAACCTCGGGATCGGAGACTCCGACGGCGACTGGGGGGACGGTTCCTTCACCATCAAGGTCCAGGACACGGTCCGTGCGGCAACTCTGATGACGGAGCGAGGAACTCCAGCAGACCTCCTGGTCGGGCACTCCTGGGGAGGCGCCGCCGCCATCGCCGCAGCGGCCGAGGCAACCGGCGTCCGCGCGGTCGCCACGATCGGGGCACCTGTCGACCCCAGCCACGTCGAGGGACAGTACGACGCGGTCGTGGATCGCGTTCTCAGTGAAGGGTCGCACGAGTGGTTCGTCGGCGGGAGGACCCTGGTCCTCAAACGTGCCTTCGTCGACGACGTCCGTCATGCTCACCTGCGTGACCGGATACGCGAGTTGCACGTTCCGCTACTCGTCCTGCATTCGCCTACCGACAACACCGTCGACATCGCCAATGCCGCGGAGATCTTCCTCGAGGCACGACACCCGCGAAGCTTCGTCTCGCTCGAAGGAGCAGATCATCTCCTGACCGCACGAGGACAAGCGCAGCGAGCCGCCCACATCGTCAGCGCCTGGGCCGACCAGTACATCCACAGGCCCCGGCCCGGAGGAAAGACCCCTCCGATGATGGAGGGACCGCGCGGATAGGCGTGTGGTCAGGGTCGGCGGTCGGGTGTTCGTCCCGGAGGTGAGTCGTCCATGCGTGCCGGATCAGGCTGCGCACGGTGATGATCGTGTCGTCACAGTCGAAGACGGTAGAAGGCGCCATGCCAGGCGTGGGTGCTGTAGGACTCTGTCGCCCGATTCACGGATGGCGTGTGCGTGTCTTCCCGCGGAGCCTGGGGTCGAGGTGGAGGTCGGCGAAGTGGGTGCGGCGGGTAGGACCGACGGGGCGCCCGGTGAGGCGTAGGTGTCCGCTCGTCGCGCCGGCGTTGGAGCGGTTCGCGGGTGCAGGCCGCGATCGACGGGGCGGATCGCACGCTTGCGAGGCTTGTGGATGCCCACCGCCCGAAGGCTGAGCGTGCGCAGCCCGGCCGGGTCGCTTCATCGGCCGGGCCGGGCTGGTGGCACCGAGGAGAGCCGAGGGTCAGGACGCGCTGCGGTAGGTGTTGGTGGCCCAGAGCGCGCCGCCGGCCGTCGGGCCGCCGCCGCTCTTGTAGACCACCAGGTTGCCGTCGTTCTGCATGACCGCGTAGGCACCGGTATGGCCGTAGGTGCGGGTGCTCCAGAGTGCTCCGCCCGCGCTGGGGCCGCCGCCCTTGCGGTAGACGACGAGGTTTCCGTCACGCTGCATGACCGCGTAGGCACCGGGGTGCCCGGAGGTCCTGGTGGACCAGATGGCCGCGCTGTCCCGTTTGCGATACATGATGAGATTGCCGTTGTTCTGCATCACCAGGAAGGTGCGCTGCCCCTGCGTCCACCAGGCGGCCTGCAACGTCTGGCCGGGGCGGATGGTCTGCGAGTGCGCGTATGTACCGCTGGCCCACAGCGTGTCGGTCGAGGAAGTGCCGGCCTGGCGGTAGACGACGAGGTTCCCGTCGTCCTGGAGGTCGGCGTACGCACCGGGGTGGCCGTAGGTGTGTGTGGACCACAGCGCACCGCCGGTCGCCGCGCCGCCGCTTTGGCTGTAGACCACCAGGTTGCCGTCGTTCTGCATGACCGCGTAAGCGCCGGTATGGCCGGAGGTGCCGCTGGACCACACCGCCGGCGGCCTGCTGCCACCAGACTTGAGGTAAGCCACCAGGTTGCCGTCGGTCTGCATGACCAGACGCATGCTGCTGCTCGTGATGCTCTGTCCCGGATTCAGGCGCTGGCCCGGCAGCATGAGGTGTCCGGACGCTGTGGAGGCGGGGATGTGCGGGTCGACGATGTGGATGTCGTCCTGCGCGTCGAGGTAGGCGATCCCGCCACCGCTGTACCTGTCCACCGCCCACGTCTCACGCCGGTCGTCGGCGAGGTGACCGGCCGGTAGATCGGCCAGTTCGCTGGTGACGGCCTTGCCGGTGTGGACGTCGGTCAACTCCAGTTTCCCGGCGGTCCTGTCGTGCTCGACGACGTAGCCGTCGCCGAGTTGCGCGGGCCCTGAGGACGGGACGGAGACCTCGGTGTGCTTCGTCAGGTCGTAGACGCCCGCCGGGCCGGAGGAACCGCACGACCAGTAGATCCACCGGCCGGCGGCGGCCTGCAGCTCACTGGGGACGCATGGAGCACCGGTGTCGACGGTACGTGTCGTCTTCCGGCTCGTCAGTTCGATGGCGCTGATCGATCCGGCGGTGGGATTCGCGACCCACAGAGTGGACTCCGACAGGGCCGCCGCAGTGACCGCGCGCGTGAACAGCACCTTCGAGGTGCTGCTCAACGTGGTGTCACCGATGTACTGCTCCCCGGTAGAGCTGCTGTCGTAGACGACATACCGGCCGTCAGAGTCGACGAGCGTGCCACCCGTCGTGCCGGGAGTCACCTCGGAGAACGTAGTGCTGCCCTGGACCGCCACCTGGTCCCCGCCCACCAGCTGCGCGATGCGGCCGTCACCGGTACCAATCTGCGGATTGCAGTAATCGGCCGAGGCGCAGTCGCTCGGCTGGTGGGCTGTCCCGAGAGCCGTGTGCGCCCCGTACGCCGGCGAGCCTCCGAGCTCGATCGTCCTCGTGAACACGTCCCCGCCCGGGTCCCCGCCGTTTTCGATCGTGGCGAGTTGGCCGCCCGCCAGGGATATTCCACCGATGGATGCGGCACCGGCTGGATCGGGGTACACAACGGTCTGCGTCGGCGCTCCATCCGGGACCGATGTCACCCGGCGGACGCCCCAGTCGGTCTCCGAAGAACCGCCCAGCGCGAGAGCGCCATTGGCTCCGGGAACGAGCGTGTCCGTCCGCACATGGTCGATGACCAGGGTCGGGGTTCCACCGGTGAGCGGCATCTCGTACAGGGCGCCGCCCAGCTTCTCGTCGGTCGGGCCCGGGTAGCTGCCCCATTCGTAGGTGATCAGCAGCCTGTCGCCGACGATGGCGAGTTGACGCACATCCATGAGCCTCGTCTTGGATGCGGGGCTGGTGGTCAGGGGAATCTGGACGGTGGTCTCGGACCCGGTGACGTCGGATCGTGACAGCAGATGAAGACTCGTTTGGCCTGCCAGATACCACCCGACGTACTTGTCTGTCAGCACCCCGTCGGCATCACGGGGCACGGAGCCGAACACCTGGTGGACCTGACCGCTCGCCAGGTCCACCAGGCCGAGCCTCCAGCTGGTGGAGTCGTAGTACTTCATCAGCACGGCGTTCGCGTCACCTGCCATCACAGACGCGTCCGTCAGGCCGGTGACAGGGGTGTCCGTCAGCGGCCCGCTCGCCATGCTGAGGACGTGCAGGGAAACGGTACCGTCCGCGGCCTTGGAGGAAGTGAGGACATGTGACCCGAAAGTACCCACGTAGATCTGGCCGGTGGGAAAGGTCATCGTGTTCGTCGTACCCGCGTCCATGTCCTGAAGCTGAACACCGACGCGGGGGTTGATCACAGTGGCCACGATGTCCGAACCCGCTCCCGATCCCCCGGGAAACGAGTAATGAGTCCCGGGCACGGAAATGTCGGGACCTCCCGAATACGATGTCCAGACGTCGGTGGACTTCCCCGACGGCCGGTGCAGGAACCCACCCGATCCCGCGAACTTAAAGCAGGTCCTGTGGCGGGTTGTAGTCCATGGCTGCGGGAATGACCACCTCTGTCACCAGGGCCCCGGCGTTTGCCTCGGATGTCTGGTTGATCATGTGATGCCGTAGAGGGCGAGGACGCGGTGGCGTTCGGTGTGGGCTCGGCGTCCGGCGGCGGTGTTGACGTACCCGGCGAGTTTGAGTGCACTGCGGATCAGGTCGCGGACGGCGGCGAGCACGGCTGGCGTATTGCGGGTCCTGACCTGGGACTTGTCCTCACTGAAGACGACATCACGCACCCAGTGGACGGTGTTCTCCACGGTCCAGTGCCCGCGAGCCCAGGCGGCGATCTCGGCGGCAGATGCCTGCTCGGCGGGCAGATCGGTGATGGCGTAGACGGTCTCGCTGGACCACTTCTTCGCTCCGTAGAGGCGGCGTCTGCGCTGGATGCGCAGGACTTGACGGGCGTTGGGGAAGAGCAGGCCGTCGACGGTGACGACCTGTACGTGGCGCTGCTCGTGGCGGCCGTGGCCGCGGGTGTCGTCACGGTGGATCACGGGGACCTCTTTCCAGGGCAGCCGGTGGAGTTGGCGGGCCTGACCGCGCTGGTTGTTCTTGATCGTGAGGAGGTAGTGGGCGCCGCGTTCGTGCAGGTAGGCGGCGTGGGCGTGCTGGGCGTGGAGAGCGTCGGCGGTGATGACCGCGCCGGCGAGGCCCACGTCGTCGATCTGGTCGAGCAGGGGTGCGAACTCGGGGATTTCGTTCGTCTTCGCGCCGATCTCGCGGGAGGCCAGGGTGATGCCGTCGCCGTGGCGGACCGCGGAGAGCACGAAGACCCGGCTGCCGTCAGGGCGCCTGGCACCGCGCAGGCATTTGCCGTCCACCGCGATCGCCCGGCGCCTTTGACGCACCGGATCGGTCTGGGCGGCAGCCTGGTGGGCCCGGCGCTGTTCGCGTTCCGGGCCGCCGTCCGGCATCAGCAGCGCGGGATGCGCGCGCTCGTCGGAGAGCAGGGACGTCAGGTAGGCGAACCCGGCCGCGCTGAGCTCGGCCGGATCAAGGCGCCCCAGCACGCTGCGCAGGGTCTTCTCGCTCGGCACCCGGTAACGGCCCAGGAGCGGGTGGTAGGGCAGGCCGAAGGCGGCCAGTTCCTCGGGGGCCGCACGCCGGCACCACTCCGCTGCCGCAGTGATCGAGTCGTGGCCCGCGGGCGTCATCGCGCAGACCACCAGGGCCAGCAGGGAGGAGAGCCGGTAACGCACACCGCTGGCTCCGCGCGGATCGGTGAGTGACTCGAACTCCGCGACCAGGCTGCCGACTTGATCCCGGGCGGCACCCTCACGCAGATCTTGCAGGCGGGGTGCGGGGCAGACAGGAGCAGGGATGGGGGATGATGGTGGGACGAACACGGCACCTTCGTGGATCTTGAAGCATAGAGAACTCCATGATCCACAGGGGCCGTGTTCGCCTGCTCCCGGGGCCCGCCGCCGACGTCAACCGACCCAAGATCGGACGAGCCGGGCAAACGCCGGGGCCCTGGAGTCCAGCAGTCTGAGCCGCTCGGCGGTTTCGGAGCCGGGGGTGGCGCCGTAGAAGATGATGCGTTGGCCGGAGGGACCGGGAAGTCGCACGACCTCCTTGTTGAGAGTGAGGTGTCCGACGAGTGGGTGATTGAACTCCCGGACCTGGTGCGTCCACTCGGCCACCGGTTGGGTATCCCAGAATTCCATGAATTCCCGGCTCCTGGCCTTCAGTTCGCTGATCAGCTCGACCATTTGCAGATCACCGGGGTACTCCGTCGAGGTCGCCCGCAGATAGCCGACCATATTGCGCGCCCAGTCATTCCAGTCCACGATCAGGTCACGCATCGCTGATTCGAGGAACGTTTGCCTTGCCAGGTTCGGCCGCTGGTCCGCGTTCAGGCCGAACAGTGCGAATCCCAGTCGGTTGCCGCCGAGCAGGTCTGTGCGCCTCCCTACGATGCACACCCCCTGCTGGGTGGTGCTCTCGACCAGGGCGATGACCGAGTCCCGCACCTCTTCGGGCCCGGCCTGAAGTTGCCCGATGGGTGGGGGCCATGCCAAGCGCAGCAGATGGAGCCGCTCGATCTCGTTCAGGCGCAGCGCGCCTGCGATCGCCTCCATCACCGCACCGGACAAGTGGTGGTCCTCCCCCTGCTCGATGCGGGCGTAGTAGTTCACGCTCATCCCGGCGAGCCACGCGACCTCCTCGCGCCGCAGACCCGGTACTCGGCGGGGCGAACCGCAGGTAGCGATCCCGGCATCCGCGGGTGAGAGTGCTGCCCGTCGGGCGCGGAGAAAGTCTCCGAGCTCGGTGTTCCGCCTTTTGCCCATATTGAGAGCATATGCTCGTAAGTGGATGAGGACAAGAGTAGCGCGGGCCGCCCCTGCCCCCAAGCCTGGCCAGGGCGGGAAGACCCCACAGGGAAGGCCCTGGGAGCACCTCGGCAGCCTTCGAGCGCAGCCTGACGGCCCTGTGATGAAACATGCGGGACAGGTGACCGCCCTCAGAAGCCACGCTTCGAGCCCTTGAACCCGCTGTCCGAGTCATTCGGCGGGCTTGGAGCCCTGAATCCGGGACCGGCCTGGGCGGGCGTGCATGTGGCCGCCTGGCGGGCGGTTCTCCAGGCGGGGAAGTTCTGGCTGGTCGGAGTGCTGGCCGAAGGCCGACGACCTGCTGTCCCCCAACGCCACGAGTCGCTCTTTTCTTTGCGCTGTGGGTACCCACGGCGTGGGTACCCACAGCGCGGCAAGGCCTCTATTGGGGTGGAACATGGCGATTTGAGCAAGTATTTGGTGACAAGGGTGCTCCGGCTGTCGTCGTTGCGATGCATACGATTCTCATCACGTCGGTTCTCCGGAGACCTTCCGGAAGATCGTCGTCGCTCTGTTGCGCGCTCGACACGAAACCCGCTTCGAGCTCACGTACGGGCTCGTCGCCCTCTCTCCCGAAACGGTCCTGCGGAACGTTGAGATTGCGTGCGACTCATGAAGACTTCGGAGGGGAGGGGAAATTGTCGGACCTCTCGGGCGGTTTTCCGGCCGTATCAGTTGCCGTTCGGCATCGGCGGGGCGGCTTGGACCACGGGTTCGACATCGAGGGCGACCGGGAGTAAGGCGCCGGCGGGCCTGAGGCGGCGACATGGTGAGCACCGATGCGACTGACATCGGCACCGCCGCAGGGGCCACAAGCACTCTGGGGGAAAGACAGTCACAGGGCCGGGGGTGCCTGTACGGGGACCAAGTATCGCTTGCACAGGGTGTAACGCAAGGCGTCGGGGGGCGCCTCATTCAGGCGAGGCCGGGATTTTCTTCCTGAGGCAGAAAACTGCCTGAGCTCGTGTCGCGCCGTAGCTCAAGGCTGACAGCCATCTCGAGAACACGGCGACTTCGGACGACCGTACGCCGCGTCACATTGCTGAAGTCGCTGGGACATCGGGCTGCAGTTCCCTTCAACGGTGCCCAAACAGGCACCCACAACAACACCATTCAGTACAGGAAACCAACCAACATGAAGCATAATCGACGGACGTTCCTCGGCATGGCGAGCGGCACCGCGGTCGCTGCCACCGTGGCCGGCGCGGGCCTCTACAGCGCGACCGGCCTGTTCCAGGGGAGCGCACAAGCCAGCGAGACGCTTGACGGCGGCAGCAAGCCGCTCGACGGCGTGAGCTCCCCGGAGTTCACGAAACTGACTCCGTTCAAGGACCCGCTGCGCATCCCTCCGACGCTGCGCCCCGGCGACGAAGCGATCACGAGAATCGACCTGGTGGAGTCCCAGATCCGTCTGCACTCCCAGATGCCGGCCACCCGCCTGTGGACCTACATGGGCAACTTCCCGGGTCCGACCATCGACGTGCGGAGGGGGCAGCGGGCTCGCATCGCCTGGAAGAACAAGCTGACGAGCACCATCCCCCTCAAGGCCGTGTTCGTGGACCCGGAAGGCCCCGGGCCCGGCCTGCTGCCCTACAACAGCCCGGGAGCCAATGGTGCGACCGCGCGCCCCGAGGTCAACAAGCTGACTGCCTGGACCACGGTCCACCTGCACGGCGGCCACAACCACGCCTTGCACGACGGCGGTGCGGACCTCGCGGTCACGCCTGGAAGCGCGCAGTTGGCCGAATACGGCAACGACCAGGCCGCCGCGCACCTGTTTTACCATGACCACGCCATGGCGGTCACCGCGTTGAATGTGCAAGCCGGACTGATGGGCCACTACATCATCCGCGACGAGGTGGAGGATCAGCTCGGCCTGCCCAGCAGCACCTACGAGATCCCGCTGGCGATCCAGGACGTCAACTTCGACACCGATGACCAAGGGCGGCTGACCGGGCAGATCCTCAACAAGAAGATCTCCCTGGCCAAGCCTGAGCCGGGGATGATCCCGCCGTCTTTTGCGAGCCTTGCCCCGTTCACCATGGTGAACGGTGTGGTGTGGCCGTATGTGAACGTGGAGGCCCGTGCCTACCGGTTCCGCCTGATGAACATCTCGCCGACCCGCATCTACCGCATGGCCGTGGTGGACGAGGAGACCGGCAAGGTGGTGCGGGGCGCCATGAAGGTCGTCGGCACCGACCTGGGTCTGCTCGGCGCTCCCCAGACCGTCGACGAGGCGCTGTCGCTCTCCCCCGCGGAACGTGCCGACATTGTGATCGACTTCGCTGCCTTCCCGGGCAAGAAGCTCAAGCTGGTCAACACCATTCCGGGCCAGACCCCCGGAGCTGCCCTGCCGGACTTCCTCATTCCCTTCCCCGAGGTCATGCAGTTCCGCGTCGGGACCAAGCGGAACGAGACCTACATCGTTCCGGCCAAGCTGTCCGGCAGCTTCAAGAAGCTCACCCCCGCCGACGTTCCCGAGGACGCCGTCGAGCGGTTCGTCGTGCTCACTCTTGAAAAGGGCATGCCGGTGATCTGGGAGATGAAGGAGGTCTCCGGGGAGGCATCCGGCGAGGGTGTCGTGCAGATCGCCCTGCCTGGTGGCACGAAGACCCTGCGCCGTGTGGCCTCGGTCTTCGAGGACCCGACCACCTTCTTCTCGGTGTCCAGCACCTGGGAGAAGTGGAACGTCCTCAGCGTCGCACCGCCCGATGTACCGATCTACCACCCGTTCCACATACACCTGATGGACTTCCAGGTGGTGGACCGGCGTGCGATCGACGTCAGCGGCATGGACTTCGCCGCGGGAGGCACCACGGCGCCCATCACCATCGGCGATGCGCTGCCGGTTGCCCCTGAGGAGTCCGGCTGGAAGGACACCATCACCGTCAACGCGAACACGATGGTCACGCTTGGCGGAAAGATCGTTGAGCAGACCGGCCGGGCCATGTACCACTGCCACCTCTTCGACCACGAGGACGAGGGCATGATGCGTCCCTTCGTGGTCATGCCGCCGGCCGTGCACGAGATCCACAGCAGCCTGATGGGGATGCACGGCGAGCACACGATGTAACCCGGTCATGGGCTCCTCGTCCGTGCGGACCGCGCGCTCATCGTCGATCCTGCTCGGTGGCCGGTGAACCGGCCGAGCCATGGATGCCGAGCCATGGATTCGGGGAGTCGGCCTCACGGCACGGTACCGAGATGACCCCGGGGTGAGGCAGGGCCTGGCGACCGGTCCCACCCGGTGGGTGACTGCAAGCCGACGCGCTCAGCGCTCATTCGGTCGACCATCCGAAGCGGGACGGGAAGTCCCTTCCGCGTCGGGCCCCGTGGCTCGGATCCACGTGTGTGGGTCCGAGCCACCGGGGCTCAGCACTGACACGAACCGAACCACCTGTGCGACCGCGAGGTCGCGAGAGGCCGGCGAAGTCCGACGGCCGCACGCCGCCCTGGGCGGAACCCGGACCACGCCCCCGACGAAGTGAGGATTGCCCCACCGGAAGTTCAGCTGACCCTGGGCTCCGACTGCCGCCGTGTCACACCGTTCCACCCCTCCGGCGACCAACTCGCCGGCTTCTTCGCACCCACTGCTCGAGCGTGGGTGCCGATTGGGAATCCCACATGTCTTCGACACAAGAACACACACCGCAGAACGACCTCGGTGGGGCCGGCGTGGCCGCGGCAGGGGCCGCTGGCCCTGCCTCGCCGCCGCCCGCCGCGGGAATCGGACCCGCACAGCCGGCCCGTTCATGGGAGGGCGTACGGGCACTCCTCGTCCGCCTGCACTTCTACGCCGGGGTATTCGTCGCCCCCTTCCTGCTCGTGGCCGCGCTGACCGGCCTGGCCTACACTTTCACCCCGCAACTCGACCAACTCGTCTACGGCGACCGGCTGCGCGTGGAGGAACCGGGCGATGAACCGCGCCCGCTCGCGGAGCAGATCGCCGCCGCCCGGGCCACCCACCCGGAAGGCACGCTCGCCTCGGTGATCACCCCGCCCGGACCGCAGGACACCACGCGGGTGGTGCTCTCCGTCCCGGAGCTGGGCGACAAGCAACGCACGGTGTTCGTCAACCCCTACACCGCCGAGGTGAAGGGCGAGCTGACCACCTCGTGGGGCTCCACGCCCCTCACCACATGGCTGGACGACCTCCACCGCAATCTCCATTTCGGCGAGACCGGCCGCCTGTACTCCGAGGTCGCCGCGAGCTGGCTCTGGGTGCTCGTCACCGGCGGACTCGTGCTCTGGCTCGGGCGCGCCCGCGGACAGCGTGCGAGATCCGCGCGCGGCGTCCTGCTGCCCGACCGCTCCGCGCGCCGCGTGCGACGTACGCGCAGTCGGCACGCCGCCACGGGTGTGTGGATCGCCCTCGGTCTGCTCTTCCTCAGCGCGACCGGCCTGACCTGGTCGCACTACGCGGGTGACCGGTTCGGGCAGCTGCTCGACGCGGCCGAGGGCCACGCGCCGGAACTCGACACCGCCCTGCCCGGCGCGCAGGCGCCGACCGGGGAAGGACACCAGGGACATGCGGGGCACAGCGCCGGCCAGGCCACAGGGTCGGCGGACCCGGCCGACTTCGACACGGTCCTCGCGGTGGCGCGGAACGCCGGGCTCGGCGGCATGGTGGAGCTGACGCCGCCCGCCGACGCGACGACCGCCTGGACCGTCGCCCAGGACGACGACAGGTGGCCCGTGCACTACGACCAGGTCGCCGTCGACGCCGTGAAGGGCGAGGTCACCTCCGAGAGCCGGTGGGCGGACTACCCGGTCCTGGCGAAGCTCAGCAAACTCGGTGTGCAGGGCCACAAGGGCCTGCTGTTCGGGATCGTCAACCAGATCGTGCTGGCGGTGATCGCGCTCGGCCTGGTCCTCGTCATCGGCTGGGGCTACCGGATGTGGTGGCAGCGCCGCCCCACACGCGAGAACCGCACCGCGCCGCTCGGCAAAGCCCCGGCACGCGGCACCTGGCGACGGCTGCCCCTGCCGGTGCTGGTCCTTGGTGTCCCGGCCGTCGCCGCACTCTGCTGGGCACTTCCCGTTCTGGGGATCACCCTCTTGGGATTCCTCGTCGTCGACGTCACGGCCGGGTTGGTCCGCAGGGCCCGAGCCTCCTGACACAGCAAGGCCGAACGCCACCTCATGTCGTCGCAGCAGCGATCCCGGCCGGCAGCACAGGGGCCTTACACCGTTGTGCGGCCGGTTCCCTCTGCGCGCCGCCGGCCCGGCACGTCGACGCATCGACCGGCACTCAGAGCACGGATCCCGCGTTTGCCGGCAGCCAGGCCGACCGCACAGGAGTCACCGCTCTCGTGCCTCAGTCCCTCAGAAAGGAAACGCCCATGTTCAACAAGCTCGGAGCACCAGAGCTCCTCATCCTCCTCGTCGTCGTCCTAATCCTGTTCGGCGCCAAGCGCCTTCCCGAGATGGCCCGCTCCTTCGGTCAGTCGCTGCGGATCCTCAAGAGCGAGACGAAGGCCATGCGTAAGGACGACGCGGACGTACCCCACACCGGCGTGCACGCTGCCGAGCTGGCCCTGCAGTCCGCGGTCGACGCCCGGCACGCGGCCCCCGAAGCCGCTGAGGCAGACACCCACCCCGGTGTCGAGACATCGGCTGGTGGCGCGGCGTGATCACGGTTATTGCCGTATACGCCGCCGTCGCCACCCCCAGCACCGACCCGATCAGCAGGCTCCTCACCCCATGACTCACTCTTCCCTGCCGCAGCATGTCCGCCCCTTTGAGGTGAGCACCCGGCGCGGCACATTCGCCGGGCTGGCGGCGACTCCCAGGAACGGCCCTCGCGGCACCGTTCTGCTGCTCCCGGGATACACCGGGAGCAAGGACGAGTTCCTTCCCCTCCTGCCCCACGTCGTCGATGCCGGCTACCGCGCGGTCGCGGTCGACGCCCGAGGCCAGGACGGGACGACCGGCCCCGACGAGGAGGACGCGTACCGGCAAGACGCCCTGGCCGCGGATGTTCTGGCGCAGGCCGAGGCTCTCGGCGGGCCGGTGCATCTGCTGGGGCACTCGATGGGCGGCCTCCTCGCGCGAGCGGCGGTGTTGACGGACCCGGGCCCCTTCCTGTCCCTCACCCTGCTGTCCTCGGGCCCGGCCCAGGTCGGCGAGGAGCGGCAGCTTCAACTGAAGCTGCTCCTCGGAGCACTCGACACCATGACGATGGCCCAGGTGTGGGAGGCGATGCGCAAGCTCCGGCCCGTGAACGCGTCGCCGGGCGACACAGAACGCCTCCGCGCGCGCTGGCTGCGCACCCACCCCTCGCACCTGCGTGTGGTGGGACGGCAACTGCTGTCCGAACCTGACCGGACGGCGGAACTCGCACGCACCGCAGTGCCCAAGCACGTCCTGTACGGCGACCAGGACGACACCTGGACGACGGAACTGCTGGAGGACATGGCCACGCGACTGGGCGCCCGTCGCACGGTGCTGGCGGGCGCGGGGCACTCGCCCAATCTGCAGATGCCCGCCGAGACGGCGGAAGCGCTGATCGACTTCTGGGCCGGCGTTCCCAGCGCCTGATGCACAGGGCAGGGGGGCCCGGTCACCGGACGTGGGGTCGTCGTACTGGATACGCGGCGAGCTCGATGGTGCCCGTCCGGGTGTCCCACTCGCGCGAGCGGTAGCCGTTGCAGTGGTTGACTCTCTCCGCGCTGACCTGGCCGTGTTCTGCGTTGCAGAGGGCGCCGGCCTCGGCGGAGATGAGCGCGGTGCGCGGCTGCGCCCTGGCGGCGCTCGGTGTGCTGAAGGTGGCCACGGCCGATCAGATCCGTCGGCTGGCGTGTCCGGCCACCAGGACAACAAGGCGATCCGGAACGCGTGCCTGGGACCTCGCCCGCCACGGGCTGCCCCTTTCGGAGGGTCGCACGAAGGGGGCTGTGGGGCTGACCCGCACGGCTTGGACGCGGCCGCCGAATAATTTCGGGGCATGCTGAACCGCCCGCGCGGTCGGATCCCGTACAAGGCAGTGAGGTGCTCTCCACCCGATCGACGAGGACCAGGGGGTCTTCAAGGTCACCGGCACGGGGTGCGGCATCGCCCCGGAGGGACTGCCGCATGCACCGGCCAGGGGACTGTCCCGGCGGCGAAGGGGCAGGCGGCGCGCGACCGCGGTAGCAGGACAAGCCGTCGTCACCCGATCCGACCGGGGAGGCGCGATGCCGAGCAACTCCAACACGGCCTGTCCGCACTTTCCCCGACCGAGGGGCGGCCGAGGTGTCGGCGGGTGCGAATGGCTTTCCCTTCTACCAGGGCAAGCCATTCACCACAGGTCGGGGAGATTCTGTGTGGCGCGCTGCCGGGGTTCGGAATATGTCGACCGGTCGTCTACTTTCTATATGTGACCGGTCGACTGGCGGCTGGTTTCCCCGCTGGAAGGACAACCATGAGCTCCTCTGTTCCGAAGGTCGCGGTCATCACCGGTGCGTCGCAGGGTATCGGTGCCGGACTGGTCGAGGCCTACCGCAAGCTCGGCTACGCCGTCGTCGCGACCTCGCGCGACATCGCTCCCTCCCAGGACTCCGACGTCCTCACCGTCCAGGGCGACATCTCCGACCCGGCGACCGCCGAGCGCGTCATCGCAGCCGGTCTGGAACGCTTCGGCCGCATCGAAACCCTGGTCAACAACGCCGGCATCTTCGTCGGCAAGCCGTTCACCGAGTACACGCTGGAGGACTACGACGCGGTTACCGGCGTCAACCTGAGCGGTTTCTTCCGCATCAGCCAGCTCGCGATCGAGCAGATGATCCGCCAGGGTGGCGGCCACGTTGTCCAGATCACCACCAGCCTGGTCGACCACGCCAGCTCGGCGGTGCCCTCCGTGCTGGCCTCGCTGACCAAGGGCGGCCTGCAGTCCGCGACCAAGGCACTGGCCATCGAGTACGCCACCCGCGGCATCCGCAGCAACGCCGTCGCTCTTGGCACCATCAAGACCCCCATGACCGAGGGGTATTGGGACGTGCTCGCCGCCCTGCACCCGGTCGGCCGTATGGGCGAGGTCAGCGACGTGGTCGACGCAGTGCTCTACCTGGAGAACGCCCCGTTCGTCACCGGCGAGATCCTCCACGTGGACGGCGGCCAGAGCGCCGGCCACTGAGCCGCAGATGCGCCTTTCGGCCGCCCTCCGATCTGCCCGAGCACGTCCTGTTCGGACCGCAACAAAAACACCCCAGCGCTCGGCAGACCGAACAGCCGGACGCCTGCCATCCGAGCAGACGACCGGTCCACTCGACAAGAAGGTAAGGACATTCCCATGGATCTGAAACTCGAAGTCATCGTGCTGCCCGTCTCCGACGTCGACCGGGCCAAGGCCTTCTACGAGAAGGTCGGATTCCGCCTGGACCTCGACAAGACCGCCAACGAGGACTGGCGCGGCGTGCAGTTCACGCCGCCCGGCTCCGAGTGCTCGATCATCTTCGGCAACGGGATCACCTCCGCCGCGCCAGGCTCGGCTCAAGGCCTGTACCTTGTCGTCTCCGACATCGAGGAGGCCCGCGCGAAGCTCGTCGACCGCGGCATCGAGGTGAGTGAGATCTTCCACGACGCCAGCTTCTTCTACCACGGCCACGAGGCCGGAGAGGTCACCCACCACCTCGAGGACCAGCAGCGGCTCGCCGGCCCGCAGCCCGAGCGCGCCTCCTACGGCTCCTTCTGCACCTTCAGCGACCCGGACGGCAACGGCTGGGTGCTCCAGGAGATCACCGAGCGGCTCCCCGGCCGCTGACATCATGCAAGGTTCCCGGTGATGCGGCGGCCGCGGCGGAACTCAACGGCGGCCAGCCGTTCACGCCCTTGACTGCAGCCTCCGCGGAGCCGTACGGCCACATCCCGGCACCGAACGCACGCCGACGACGGCACTGCTCGCAACCGGCATGGCAGGCGATGGCATCGAACGCTCCGTCTGCCAGTCGCCGGTCGTCGAGCCACCGTCTCGCCACGTCACCTGGTAACTGGTGATCTCCCCGACCTTGTTCTTGCGTGGAACAACGCTCGCCATGACGGGAGGCCGGCGCCGGTGTTCCCGCTGTGTTCCCAAAAGTCCACGAGAACCAGCCAGGTTCCAGCCCTTACCGCACCCATGAGGGCCGGGCCTGTCAAGGGGCGTAGATGGCTCTCGCCTGCGGCTTCCTGGTCGAAGCAGGGGCGTTTTCCTTGTTGGGCTTCTTCGTGTTCGTCTGTGAGCCCGCCGCGTGGGAGGGGTCCAGTTGGAGCTCCTGGAGCCCCGCGAGGGATGATCGGGGCGAGGACGAACGAGCTGGAGGCCGACGAGCGGCGGTCGAGAATGAGGGCGAGGAAGCGTCACGGATATTCACAGGTACGGTCGTTGACATCCCCGGCGGGTCCTGACCGGCGGAGTGGTCTCACAGGCACCCATTCGGCACCGGGCCGGCGCTCGGCGCCATGATCGTGATGCGGGGATCCGGGCTGCTCAATCAGGTCATCGAGCGCGGCCGTTGGGCCGTCTCATGCGGAAAGGCGAGCTCACCCGGGGTCTGCGACCGTCTGCGGCGATTGTCGTCTGCTGGAGTCATCGGCGCCTCTGAAGCTGGGTGGATCCAACCTCGCGCAGGACGTGGTAGGCGCGAGCCAGCAGGCGGCGGGCCACCGCGGTGGTGGCGATCTTCTTGCCCCGGCGATGAGCGAGGCGCTGGTAGGCGACGGAGAAGTCCGGCGACCGCTTCGCGGTCTGGGTGGCCTCGCACAAGATCCACCGCAGCCAGTCCGAGCCTTGCTTGGAGATGTGCCCGTGCCTGACGGTGAGATCCGATCCCCGGACGGTAGGCGTCAGCCCGGCCCAGGCGGTGAGCTTGCGCGCGGACGGGAAGCGGGTGACGTCGCCGATCTCGGCGACCATGACCAGGGCGGTGAGCGTGCCCACCCCCGGCAGCTGGGTGAGCGCCTTGACCCTGGGGTCGCCCCGCGCCTGTGCGAGCAGCTGTGCGTCCAAGGCGTCGATCGGCTCCTTGAGGGCGTCCATCAGGACCAGAAGATCGTCGACCACGCGGCGCGAGGCATCCGGCAGATCCAGGGCCTGCAGCCAGGCCCGGCCCGGAGTGGTGGAGTAGCCACCGGGCCGGTCGCAGCCGTGATCCGCCAGGACGGCGTGGACGCGGTTGCGCAGCAGGGTGCGCAGCCGCACCAGCTGGCAGCGGTGCCGCACCAGGACCCGCTGCTGCCGCACGTCCAGCGGGGCGATCCACGCTTGCGGTAGCAGATCTGCGCGCGGCAACTGGGCCAGGGTGGCCGCGTCCACCTTGTCGTTCTTCAGTCGCGCGGAGGCGATCGCCTTGCACCGCAGCGGATGCACCAGATGCGGCTCGAATCCGTAGTCCTCCAGCAGCTCCACCAGCCATCCCCAGCCGTAGGCGGCCTCGAAGGCGACCGGCGCCCCGATCGGAAGATCACCGATCACCGAAAGCACCGGCTCCACCCCGTTGGGCACGTTCCGGTTCACCCGCACCGCGCCGCCGTCCTCGACCACCGCGATCTGCGACCGCTTGCGGTGCACGTCGATACCGACGTAGACAGACATTGAGGGCCTCCCTCCTGAGCTCGTACATACCCGGACGATAGGTATCGCCGGGCTGAGCAGGGAAGGGGGCCCGGCCCTCATAGGATCAGGTCAAGTAACGAAGTGCGGCTGTCGTACCGGGCGCGAAGGTGACTATCTCCTCTTTGACCTCATCGGTAATTTGGTGCAATCGGTCGCGAACCTGATCGGTGCCTTCTAGACTTTCGATTTCTTCCTGCCTGGAGCTGGCGCGCAGCGAAGCGTACTCGGATACCAGCTGAGCAATGGCCGCACGAGATGCCTCGACGCGCTGCTGTTGCCCTGCCAGTTCTGTCTGCTGCTGGGTGAGGAGAGCCTGCAGACCCACTTGGGGACTCACTACGTGGAGGGTGTCATCAGCACCGATCGACTTCCTCACAAGAGCCAGGGAGCTCAAAGTGTCCAACGCTGCACGTACCTGATCGGGGCTGATGTCCAGACGCTGCGCGATGGCTGCGATTCCATCCTGGTTGTGCAGCAGCATGACTCGATAAACGGACTCGGCCACAGGGTCGAGTCCAAGTATCTCGAACACAAGCGTCTTCCTTCAGGTGTGTTGGATGCATGGGTGAGTGAGCGGGCCTCGCCTGACCTCATGTCAAGTGACCCCGGCGGCGCACGTCGTCCGGAGCTCAGCTCCCCGTGCTGTGAGTTGGGGGCGCCGGGCAGGCATCGGTCAGCCCGGGTCCGGCACCTGCCCGTCTCCGCCCGTCCGGACGTGGCGCCCCTCCGCGACGTTGGCCAGCAGGATCTTCGGGGAGTCGCCGTCCGGGGATCGGATTACTCAATGCCCTTCCGCCGCGTGGCCTTGGCGGCTGTGCGTTACTTGGTGGGCAGCGGCTCTGCCTGCGCTGTGGCTGTTTCGGGCGCTCGGTGGCGGTGGATGAGGACTTGTGCCGTCTCCGCTGCGATGAGGCTGAGTACGATCGGCACGGCGCCCACGAGGCCGAGCCGGTGTACGCCGAACCACGCTATTCCGACCTGCCCGAGCAGCGGCGCAATGGAGACGCCGACATGGAGCGACGCATTGTTGAGGCCGGTGAGCATGGGAGCCGCCGCCGGCATGGCACCGATCAGACGGTGCGTCTGCGGCGTGACGAGTCCCCAAGCGCAGACGCCCCACAGGATCAGCGCCACGACGGTCGTAGCCAGGTGCGCGCTGGACCAGGGCAGCAGTGCGAAGTCGAGGGCGATCACGACGATCGCGGTGTTGATGATGCGGCGGGCGCCGATCCGGTCGACCAGAGCGCCCGAGCCGAGCGTTCCGACGGTGGCGGCCACGCCCCAGATGAACAGCAGGACTGCCAGGGTGGTGCCGCTGCCGTCGGTGGCGCGGTCCAGGCCTTTGGCAATGTAGGAGTAAGCGGTGAACAGGCCGGTGAAGGCGAGCAGGGTCGTCAGCAGGGTCACGCCGATGCGGCGGTCGCCAAGCGGAGCCAGGCGGGCACGCAGCGGAACCAGCGGCGGATTGGGGATCTTGGGCAGCAGCAGGACGATTCCCGCGGCGGCGAGCACGCCGAGGGCGGAGACAAACAGCATGGTGGCACGCCAGTCGCCGGAGAGGCTGCCGATCGCCGTGCCGATGGGAGAGCCGAGCGCGGTCGCCGCGCTGAGGCCTGCCAGGACGGTAGCGATGGCGCGTCCCCGGCGCTCCGGCGGTGCGATCGCGGCGGCCGCCGCGATGGCGGTGGGACTGACCATGGCGCCGCCGAGCCCGGCGACCGCCCGCGCGACCAGGGCCACGCCGAAGGCGGGGGCGAGGGCCGTCAGGAGGTTGCCCACGACGAAGACGCCGAGCCCAGCGAGGAACAGCATGCGGCGCGGCCAGTGCGTGGTGACCGCTGCCATGACCGGGCCGAGGATCGCGTAGGCAAAGGAATAGGCGGTGATCAGCCATCCCGCGGTGCTGACGCCGACGTCGAACGAGTGTGCCGCGTCCGGCAGGATGCCGGCGATGACGAAGCTGTCGGTGCCGATGGCGAACAGCGAGGCGGTCAAGACGAGTAGTGATCGGTACACGTCGGAAGGATCTCCAAGCGGATGTAATGGAATCGGTTACAAAAAATGGCAGATACGAGCCTCAGAGCCGGCCCGCCGGCGGGTTCTCCCACGTTTGCTCCAGTGCCCGCGCGAAGAGCTCGACGGGCTGCAGCTCAGCCTGGAGACCGCGGGCCCTGGCGAAGTGCAGGAGGCGGTGAAGATCGAAGGTGTTGCCGTGCACACGTCCCCCGCGCCGGAAGTCGAGTCCCTCGGCGCGCCTCGGACGCCGCATGCTTCTCCCGAGCGATCTGCTGCTCGCGAGTGCGTCCGTACCGGGCCGCCACGGCGTCGCGCCGTTCTTGGCGTCCCGGCTAGTAGATGACCAGTCTACTATAGAATCGGCGATCAAAGCAAGCGATGGCGCTTCGACGCCTGACATCGAGCCGCACGACGTCCTCGACGACGCCCACCAGGTAGTCGGTACGGATGCCTCGACCGCCACGGCCATCACCATGACCAAAGCCCCGGCAGCTCCCGGCAAACGAGCCGCGCATCGCTACCTAATCGCTGGTTGGTCAGGTCGGGGGAGGCGGACGTACGCTTGAGGTGTCCGGCTGGGCCATTCCGGTGGGGGTGCCCTATGGCCACTTCGCGCAAGCCGACCGCGCCGACGGCGGAGGCGATCGACCGGTTCTGCGGCCACTTCGATGACCTGTTCTGCCGCTTGGCCGAGCGCACCGCCCTGCGGCACTACCTCATCGGCCTGCTGCTGCCCCGTGAGCGCAACAAGACCCTGACCGAGCTGGCCGCGCTGGTCCCCGGGGCCGACCGCCAGCGGCTGCACCACTTCCTGCACGACGCCCCCTGGGATCCCGACGCCCTGGGCGCGCGCCGACTGGAGCTGTGGCGGCAGCACCCGGGCCTGGGGCCGCACACCAACGGGGTGCTCATCATCGATGAGACCGGGGACCCCAAGCGGGGACGAGGCATCGTGCTGGCCGCCCAGCAGTACCTCGGCAAGCTCGGCCACACCGCCAACGGCGTCGTCTCCGTCACCAGCCACTGGGCCGACGGCACCCGCCACGTGCCGCTGGGGGTGCGGCCCTACCGGCCGGCCGCCCGGCTGCCGAAGGGCAAGGCCGATCCGGCCTTCGCCACCAAGCCGGAGCTGGCCTGGCAGCTGATCGAGCAGGCCCGGGGGGCCGGCGTGCCCTTCCGGGCGGTGGTCGCCGACTGCGTCTACGGCGAAAACCCGAAGCTCGAGGGACGCTTGAGGGCCGCCAGGATCCGCTATGTGCTGGCCCTGCGGCCCAGCCACGGCACCTGGCAGTTCGTGGACGACCCCGCTCATCCACCGGCGTTCACCCCCGCCGAGGCCGCCGCCCGCCTGCCGCTGGAGGACTGGCAACGCCTGGTGCTCACCGACAGCCACCACAGGCCGCTGGTGCGCTACGTCGCCGAGCTGGAACTGGGCACCGCCTATGGCCCCACCCGCGGGGTGCGCCTGATCGCCGCGAGTGCCGACCCGACGGTTCTCACGGCCGATTCGACCTGGTTCATGGCCACCAACCTCTCGGTGACCGAGGCCGATGCGCTCGAGGTCTACCGGATCTACCGGCTGCGGGACTGGATCGAGCACTACTACAAGCCGGTCAAGCACGAGCTGGGCTGGGCGGACTTCCAGGTCCGCTCCGAGGAGGCCATCGTGCGGCACTGGCAGCTGGTGATGCTGGCCTTCACCTTCAGCCTGCTGACCGCGGCCTCTCCTGACGGTGAGACAGGGAACGCCGACAGCACGGACAGCGGGCCGCTGGGGAAAAATCCGCGACGGATCATCTGACAGGACACACTGCGGCAGGTCCGCAGCTGGCTGTGCCCCTGGGCCCGCCTGCAGCTGTACTGGCACCGCTGGTCCACCGCTCCGCCCCCGCCGGAACTGGCGGCGCTGCTTGAGCATGTGGGCCACTCTCGCCCGCTGGCCGCCCCAACCTGACCAACCAGCGCTAGTAGCGTGTCGCTGCTTAATGATGGCGTATCTGGTGGGAGGTTGGTGTCTGGCAGATTCCGTCTCTTCTGCCAGGCAGGACTGTTGTCATGGGTTCGCAGAAGAAGCGGCCGGTCACGTTGACCGCGCAGGATCGCGAGGAGCTGATCCGGGTGACCACGACTGGTGTTCGTGGCGCCTCAATGATCATGCGCGCGCGGGTGCTGCTTGCGCTGGACACCTCGGTGGGTGAGGTTGATTCCAAGGAGGTGATCGCGGCCAGGCTCGGCGTTTCCGGTGAGACGTTGCGGCTGGTCGCCAAGCGTTTCGCCGAGACCGGCAGCGATGTTCACGCCACAATCACACGGAAGAAACGCGACCTCCCGCCGGTGCCCTCGCCGGTGACCGGTGAGGTCGAAGCCCGGCTGATCGCGATGGCCTGCTCACAGCCGCCCCGGGGCTATGCCCGGTGGTCGCTGCGGCTGCTGGAGAAGTACGTCGCACTGGCCGAGGACATCCCCGATCTGGACCACTCCACCATCGGGAGGATCCTAAAAAAACGGAACTGCGTCCTCATCTGAGGAAGTGCTGGACCATCCCGCCACGAGCGAACGCGGAGTTCGCGGCCCGGATGGAAGACGTACTAGCCGTCTATGCCCGGCCCTACGACCCGGCACGTCCGGTGGTGTGCATGGACGAGAAGCCCTACCAGCTCCTCGATCACGCGCGCGACCCGCTCCCGGCCCGCCCCGGTCACGACGCCTGCCAGGACAGCGAGTACATCCGCTGCGGCACGTGCTCCATCTTCGTGTGGGCCGAGCCCCTGCGCGGCTGGCGCCGAGCCCGGGCACTGCCCCAACGGACCCGGATCGACTGGGCCAGCCAGGTCAAGCAGTTACTGAGCGTGGATTACCCCGACGCCGACGCCGTAGTGCTGGTGATGGACAACCTCAACACCCACAACATCGCCTCGCTGTACGAGGCATTCGAACCACAAGAGGCCTTCGCCCTGGCCCAGCGCCTCGAGATCCACCACACGCCCAAACACGGGTCATGGCTCAACATTGCCGAGATCGAACTCTCCGCGCTGACCCGACAATGCCTCGACCGCCGGATCGGCGACCTCGACATCCTCAACACCGAACTCACAGCGTGGCAGAACGCCACCAACACCGACCAACGCCAGGTGGACTGGCAGTTCACCACCCACGATGCACGCATCAAACTGCGCCACCTCTACCCCAAGCATTAGCCGCGACAGCCTACTAGTGCTGCGTTCCTCAAAGTGGGTGTGGACCGCTGGGCGTCAGGGGGCGCATGATGCGTGGTGAAGGACTGTGCCATGTATCCGCCTCTGTACGCGCGTCCGGCGCGTGATCCGGACGAGGAGCGCAAGATCCGCAAGCTGGCCGGCGCTCGTCATGCCCCCGCTGATTGGATCCTGCGAGCCCGCATGATCAGCCTCAGCTGGGCCGGGAAGCAGGTCACCGCCATCGCCGCCGAACTGGGTTGCCATCCCAAGACCGTGCGGGAGCGGCTGCACCGGTTCAACGCCGAGGGCATCGACGGGCTCGGCGACCGGCCGGTCCCCGGACGCCCCCGCCGGCTGACCGAGGCCGAGCGCTCGGTGATCATCGCTCTGGCCGAAAGTGACCCGCCCGGGCGCCCGGTGCCCGGTCCCGGCGGCGTCCTGAAGGCTGCCGACGAGGCCGGGCCGGGCGAGTGGACGCTGGATGCGCTCACCGAAGTCGCCCGCGAGCGGGGCATCGACGTCCACCGCAGCCAGGTGCGCCGGATCCTGCGGGCAGAGGGGGTGCACTGGCGGCACCCGCGGTCCTGGGCGCACAGCACCGATGCGGAGTTCGCCCCAAAAGGGCGCGGGTCGTCGGGCTGTACACCGACCCGCCGCCGCGCTCCACGGCGATCTGCGCGGACGAGCTCGGCCCGGTGATCCCGCGGACCTTCGCCCCCGCCCCAGGCTGGTCTCCCGGCGGGCACCGGATCAAGGCGCCGCTGGAATACTCCCGCGGGCGAGAGAAGACCCGGGTGTACGGGGCCCTGCGACCGGCGGACGGCCAGGAGGTGACCCTCTGCGCGCCGTCCCGCAATACCGCCGGCTGGCTCCGGCTACTGCAGGAGATCGCCCGGGCCAACCCGCGCGGCCGGCTCTACGTGATCGCCGACAACCTCTCCAGCCACACCAGCGGCCCCGTCCGCAGGTGGCTGCGGAAGCACCCGAGGGTCCATCAGGTCTTCATCCCCGTCGGCGCGTGCTGGCTGAACCTGGCCGAGGGCTGGTGGCGGCTGCTGCGCAAGGCCGCGCTGGCCGGGCAGACCTTCGCCGACCCCGGCGAGATCGCCTACGCCGTGAGGGTGGCCACCGCCCAACTCAACACCCGTGCCCGCCCGTGGGTTTGGGGACGACCACCGCCACCGCACCGCCGACTGCGCCGGAAGTTCGTCTACCTGCTTTGAGGAACGCAGCACTAGCGCTGGTTGGTCAGGTTGGGGCGGCCAGCGGGCGAGAGTGGCCCACATGCTCAAGCAGCGCCGCCAGTTCCGGCGGGGGCGGAGCGGTGGACCAGCGGTGCCAGTACAGCTGCAGGCGGGCCCAGGGGCACAGCCAGCTGCGGACCTGCCGCAGTGTGTCCTGTCAGATGATCCGTCGCGGATTTTTCCCCCAGCGGCCCGCTGTCCGTGCTGTCGGCGTTCCCTGTCTCACCGTCAGGAGAGGCCGCGGTCAGCAGGCTGAAGGTGAAGGCCAGCATCACCAGCTGCCAGTGCCGCACGATGGCCTCCTCGGAGCGGACCTGGAAGTCCGCCCAGCCCAGCTCGTGCTTGACCGGCTTGTAGTAGTGCTCGATCCAGTCCCGCAGCCGGTAGATCCGGTAGACCTCGAGCGCATCGGCCTCGGTCACCGAGAGGTTGGTGGCCATGAACCAGGTCGAATCGGCCGTGAGAACCGTCGGGTCGGCACTCGCGGCGATCAGGCGCACCCCGCGGGTGGGGCCATAGGCGGTGCCCAGTTCCAGCTCGGCGACGTAGCGCACCAGCGGCCTGTGGTGGCTGTCGGTGAGCACCAGGCGTTGCCAGTCCTCCAGCGGCAGGCGGGCGGCGGCCTCGGCGGGGGTGAACGCCGGTGGATGAGCGGGGTCGTCCACGAACTGCCAGGTGCCGTGGCTGGGCCGCAGGGCCAGCACATAGCGGATCCTGGCGGCCCTCAAGCGTCCCTCGAGCTTCGGGTTTTCGCCGTAGACGCAGTCGGCGACCACCGCCCGGAAGGGCACGCCGGCCCCCCGGGCCTGCTCGATCAGCTGCCAGGCCAGCTCCGGCTTGGTGGCGAAGGCCGGATCGGCCTTGCCCTTCGGCAGCCGGGCGGCCGGCCGGTAGGGCCGCACCCCCAGCGGCACGTGGCGGGTGCCGTCGGCCCAGTGGCTGGTGACGGAGACGACGCCGTTGGCGGTGTGGCCGAGCTTGCCGAGGTACTGCTGGGCGGCCAGCACGATGCCTCGTCCCCGCTTGGGGTCCCCGGTCTCATCGATGATGAGCACCCCGTTGGTGTGCGGCCCCAGGCCCGGGTGCTGCCGCCACAGCTCCAGTCGGCGCGCGCCCAGGGCGTCGGGATCCCAGGGGGCGTCGTGCAGGAAGTGGTGCAGCCGCTGGCGGTCGGCCCCGGGGACCAGCGCGGCCAGCTCGGTCAGGGTCTTGTTGCGCTCACGGGGCAGCAGCAGGCCGATGAGGTAGTGCCGCAGGGCGGTGCGCTCGGCCAAGCGGCAGAACAGGTCATCGAAGTGGCCGCAGAACCGGTCGATCGCCTCCGCCGTCGGCGCGGTCGGCTTGCGCGAAGTGGCCATAGGGCACCCCCACCGGAATGGCCCAGCCGGACACCTCAAGCGTACGTCCGCCTCCCCCGACCTGACCAACCAGCGCTAATGCTGGGTTCCTCTTTCTCTGGGTGTATGTCCTGGTGCCGGGGTGGTTCGGGTGTTCGGGGGCGGGTGCTGGGCGATGGTCTTACGAGCTCGGCCGGGGCGTGGTGAGGACGAACGCAGGATCGTTCACCGGTCGTCCCGGGCGCGGAAGGCTCCACGGGACGTGGTGATGCGGGCCCGGATGATTGAGATGAGCTGGTCGGGACTACGCGTACCGGCGATCGCCTCGGAGCTGGGCTGCAGCCAGAAAACGGTCCGCTGCTGGCTGCACCGCTTCAACCGCTCGGGCCTGCCAGGACTGGAGGATCTGGGTGGGCAGGGCCGTAAACGACGGATCACCGAAGAAGAGCGGTCGAGAATTATCTCCCTGGTCAAGACCGTTCCGCCGGGGCGGCTGAGGTGGGAGCCCGTCGGAGAGCTGTGGGCCTTCGACGAGTCACCTGGACCGGGTCGCCCTTCGGTCGCCACTGGCGGCCGACGTTCGGTAGCTGGCCGAGCACCTCCTTCTTCTTCGTGTCCACGCTGATCACCGGCTCGCCGTCGGCCTGGTGCTGTTTGACCTGCTCGTTGATGTAGTGGAACTGGGCGTCCCGGTCCGGATGCTGCTTGCCCTCCAGCGTTTTGGCCTGGGCTTGCAGGCTGAACCCGTTCTCCTTCAGTAGTCGGCCCACCGTCATCGCCGAGACGGGGTGGCCCTGACGGGTCAGCTCCTGGGCCAGGATGCGCAGCGACTTCGTCGTCCAGCGAAGCGGGGACATCGGATCGCCTCGCTCATCCGGCTCGACCATCGCCATCAGCGCGGGCAGCACCCCGGAGTCGACTTCCTCGGCGCGTCTGCGTCCCCCGCCCGACCTGCGTACCCGTCCTTCGGGAAGCGGCAGTTCACCAGCTTCCAGTTCGACAACGCCCCGGCGGACCGTCGTCTCGCTCACCCTGGCAGCACGAGCCACAGCTCGGATGCCGCCATGGCCGAGCAGCCGGGCCTCCGTCGCCAGCATCAGCCGTCGCTGCCGCTCGTTCAGATGCGGCAGCAACACCTCAAATCGCACGGCAAGTTGGCCGTGCACCCCCTCCGAAAACGCCATACCAGATCAACGACACCAGCAGGCAGAAGCGACACCTTGTTTCTCTACGGCTCCACTTCCTGCGCAATGTCTTCGGCGTGATCAGCAAGGAGTCGGCCGAGATGGTCGCCGCGACGATCCGCACGATCTTCGCCCAGCCGACCGGCGAGACGGTCCGTGCCCAGCTCGACACCGTCGCCGACATGCTCGGCGGCCAGTTCCCCAAGGTCAAGGCGATGCTCCTGGAAGCGAAGGAGGACCTGACCGCGTTCGCGGTCTTCCCCGAACGCCACTGGAAGAAGATTCAGTCCACCAATCCACTGGAGCGGGTCAACCGCGAGGTCAAGCGCCGCGTCGACGTCGTCCAGGTCTTCCCCAACGACGACGCGCTCCTGCGACTGGTCACCGCCGTCTTGTTCGAACTGCACGACGAATGGATCGCCTTCCCCCGCCGCTACCTGCCCGAGGGAAGCATGGACCAGCTCTACCCCGCCGAGCTCCCCGACAGCGCCCCCGCGCTACCGAACACCACCAACACGCCCTGACCAAGATCGGCTGCACCAACCAGCGGGACACCATCGATCAGGGTGCCGTCGATCAGGACGACGTGGCCGCCCTTTCGGGTGACTTTCTTCAGCGCCCGGTCCAGCCGTGGGGCCCGTGCGGCGAGCAGTTCGATCGCCTCCAAGACCCAGCGGCGCACCGTCGTGGCGGAGATGCGGTTGCCGCCGGCCATGTCGGCAAGCCGCTGGTCGTGGCGGAGAACGGCGAGGACGATCGTGGCGATCTGTCCGGGTGGGAGCTTGCGCCACCGGGAGCCGATCTTCTTCAGGTGGCCGCGCAGCAGGTCGCCGATCAAGGTCAGAGTGGCCGTGGACAGCGTGAGGCTGGACTGGTAGACAACTGTCTCGGTGTCCCTGGCGGGGCTGCTGTTGTTCGACATGCATCATCAACTGCCGCCGGGGGCACTGCCGTTACGGCCCGAAGGCACGAGCATGCCAGAGGCGGGAAGCTCACAGCGTGGTGGTGAACTTTCCGTCGGCCAGCTTGCGCAGCCAGCCCCGCTCAGCTAAGCGGATGACCTGAAGTTCTGCGCGTAATCCCTCGGCAGCCAGGGTGAGGCCCAGGGTGCGGCGGTGGTCAGCATCTGGGTGGGTGAGCGTTGTCGGAAGAAGGCGTGGACCTGGCGCAGGCGGCTCGGCCAGGTGACGGCGGTGTTGGCGAGGAACGCCTTCAGCGCGGCCCAGATGCGCTCGACCGGGTTGTCGTGCGGGCTGTAGCGGGCGCCGAACAGCAGGCGCAGGCGGGGCTGGTCGGCCAGGTAGGCGGTCACCGCCTTCGCGTGGTGGATGCTGTCGTTGTCGCAGAGCACCGCGACGGCCGGGGTGTCGGGGTAGGCGGCCAGCAGCAGTTGGAGGAGGGCGACGAAGGTGGCGGCACTGCGGCGGCGGTCGAGGGTGTAGACCCAGGCGCCGGTGGCCACCTCCAGGGCACCGAAGACGGTGGTCTGCCGGTTCTTTCCCGGGGTGGCCACTTGCTGCCGCGTCCCGCGCAGGATCCAGCTCGCCCGGATGTGCGGCAGCAGGTGCAGGTGGGTCTCGTCCTCGGCCCAGACCACCGACCCACGGGGCAGGGCCCGCAGTTGCCGGCGCAGGGCGGCCAGGACGCGCCGCCGGTTCGGGTCGCCCTTGGCCGTCAGGCGGGGCCGCCGCCAGGCCGCCTGCTCGCGCGTGCGCCGGTAAACGGTGCGCGGGCTGATCTTCGGCCGGCCCAGGCGGTGGTGGATCCGGCGGACGGTCCACGGCCCGGGGCGGGTCAGCAGGCGGCGGATGCGCTCGCTCAACCTCGGCCCGCCGAGCCGGGGGCGTCCTGGGCGGGGGCGGTCGGCCAGGCCCGGGGCGCCGTCGGCGTGGTAGCGGTGGATCCAGCGGCGCACCGTGGCCGGGTGGTAGCCGAGCAGCTCGCCGATCTCTCCTGCGGTCAGGCCGGCGGCGGACAGCAGCACCATCACGACGCGGGCGGCCTCCCGCCAGCGGTGGTGCAGCAGGTGGTACAGGTGCTGGTCCGCCACGCCGGGAGGGTTGGCGAACACGGATGCCGGACGCATACTGGCCTTGACCTCGCCGGTTTTGTCATAGTTTGTTCAACCTCGATACAACACCCGGCGAGGTCCCCGTGTCATCGAGGCCATCGCGCCCGGCCGACGCCGCCGCCCCGGATTCCGCGCAGAACTTCAGGTCATCCGCTTAGCCGGTTCAGCTTCGCCCGCAGCGCCTCCGACCGGGCGGGTTCCAGCGAGATGCCGAGTTCGGACCGCCACTGGCACACCCGCGACCTCGCCCGCCACCTCGGCTCGATGTACCGGCAACTCGACAGATGGGCCACACAAGGACTCATCACCAAGACCCAACCTGCGACCTACGCCAGCCCGAGGCCCCCCTCAAAACCCTTGCCACCAGCGCAAATACGCTAACTACCCGACCTTGGGACAACGCCCTACCTCGGTCGCCCGCCGCTTGGTCCAAGCCGTCGGCCTCGCCCCCGAAGGAGACCCGGACGAATGCCGCTGGGTCTCCGTACGCCACGGGGACGACCACATCCACATCCTCGCCACCATGGTCCGAGGCGACCTGCGTCGCCACAGGATGAACTACGACTACAAGAAGGCCCAGGCCGAATACCGCCGCATCGAACAGGAGATGGGCTTGCGCACGCTCAAACCCGGTGACGGTACCGGAGCCAAGACGCCCACCAGCGCCGAACGCTTCAAAGCCGAACGAACCGGCGACCCGAGGTACGGAGGCGGACGACCGGAATTCCGGGTTGTACATCCGCCCTGCCGTGTGAACCATCCTCCCGGACCATGAAGATCCGCCATCAGAGCGTCTACACCTCAGGGGTCACCTCACAGGCCGCACGGACCCAGGTAAGCGTCACAACTTGCCCAACCCCGTGCGGCCTTTCTGGCGTCACGGGTCAACCGTCACCACCGCTCTCGCCTCAAGGTCGTTACCGATTTACGGTCGGCAGGCTGTGCGGCAGGCTATGCAGGACGTCGAGTCGGGTGAGTTTCCACACCCCGTCAATGCTGCGAAGGTCTGAATCATACAAGCCGATCATGATCGGCGTGATGCTGCCCTGCACCCCTAGAAGGCCCTTCGGCCAGCCACCCTCAGGCTCCGCATCAGCGACCGTCGACATCACCACGAACTGCGCGTTCATGGTCGCCTGGTCGCCGTCGACCTCGATGACATGGTCGGTGGTCATGTGGTGCAGGTACAGCCGCTCCGCGAGCGGCGGCCATCCCTCAGCAAATGCCTTGATCTCCCCCGCGCCGGTGATCGCCTCCCCGGAGAGCTGGTACTTCCCCGTGCCGGATCGGCCGAAGAACCGGAACACCCCGTCCTCGGCGAACAGCGCGGCCAGGGCCGCGTGGTCCCGCTCGTCATTGGCGCGGACGTACCGGGAGAGGACGTCCTGAATCTCGTACCTGTCGTTCATCAATGTCTCCATGGAGTGATCAGCGCGCGAAGCGGCGCTCGTAGCCCTGCCAGAGCGCGTCGAAGCCCTGGCGCCGCCATGGTGAGTGCCTGGTGGGTGGGCTTACCAAGGACCTCATTGAGGGTAACAGCTTGACGGGGCAAGTATTGAGGTGACCCTTGAGGTGACTCTGCTGGTCTTTTCACGGTGACGCGAGTGAGAGGCGGAGGGTGTCGAGGCGTGAGGTCCAGCTGCCGCCGAGCGGGGTTCCGGTGAGCCATGCGTCGATGCGGACGAGGTTGAGGGCCATCGCGGTGAGTACGTGTTGCAGGTGGGTTTTGGCAATCCCCTTGTAGCGCGCGTGGTGGGCGTCGCAGCGGCGGGATGCCTGGGACATGGTGCCCTCGATTCCCGAGCGCAGGGCATATTGCTCAAGGCCGGGTATTTGGAGGACTGGCAGTGGAACGACACGCTCAGCGGAGCACCACAAGGCGGCGTTGCCACGCCCCCAACGCAATGGGCAACTTCTGCTTCGAAGTGACGCTCAGCTACCGGCGGTTGGAGAAGCTGCCGCGCACGAAGAGTAGGCCACGTCGTGACGGGTAGTACATTCATGACATGGTGCGCGGGGAGCGTGTCGACGGCATCGAGTACGCCCGGCGGGTCAATGCCGCCGCTGACCTGGTCGCGGCGGGAGTGTCCGCCCTTGCCGCCGCGCGTGTGCTGGCCGGCCGGTACGAGGTGTCGGTGCGTCAGGCACGCCGGTATGTGGAGCAGGCCATGGCTGCAGGCCGCGTCGATGTCCCCGAAGCGAACGTCGTGTTCACCGTCAAGCTGCCCGGCTCGCTGGCCGAGCGGGCGCGGGCTCATGCCCGCGCGGGTGATGCCACCTGGGACGGTTACCGGGTGCCCAGCGACGGGGCGATCTCCCTGGCGCGCTACCGGCTCGGCGAGGCGCCGCTGCGGTACCTGTTCGAGGAGGTCGCCGCGCCGGTGGCCGATGAGCGGATGCCGGATTCGTTCTGGCGGGGCCTGCGGCTGATGGCGGTGGACGGCACGGTCTTCGACCTGCCCTCGGGTCGGCACAACGAGGCCGCTTTCGGTGTGCCGGCCGGAGGCAGCCGCCCGCAGGCCCGCCTGGTCGCTCTGGCCGAGTGCGGCACCCTGGCCCTGGCCGGGGCGGCCTTCGACTCCGTCGAGGTCGGTGAACGGGTCCTGTTCGAACGCCTGCTGGACCGGCTGACGCCGGGCATGCTGCTGCTGGCCGACCGGGGCTTTCCCTCCTACGACCTGTACACGGCCGCCGCCGCGACGGGTGCCGAACTGCTGTGGCGCGTTTCGGCCTCCTTCGCCCTGCCCGTGAAGAGGCGCCTGGCTGATGGCACGTACCTGTCCGAACTGCGCGGCACCAGGCGCACCGAGCGCGTCACGGTGAGGGTCATCGAGTACAGCGTGGCCGACGACGACGGCGTCAGTGAGGTGTTCTGCCTGGTCACCACTCTGCTGGACCCCGAGACGGCCCCGGCGCTCGAACTGGCCCGCACCTACGCCGAACGGTGGTCGGTGGAGGTCCTGTTCAAGCTGGTCAAGATCGACCTACGGCAAAGCGGCGGCGTCCTG
This sequence comes from Streptomyces sp. CA-106110, assembly GCF_050936285.1. NCBI lineage: Bacteria > Bacillati > Actinomycetota > Actinomycetes > Kitasatosporales > Streptomycetaceae > Streptomyces > Streptomyces sp. CA-106110. The sequence goes on from NZ_JBNJNB010000001.1 coordinate 2,579,528, forward strand.
CGGTCAGGCAAACCCGAGGGCGTACGCCAGGAACTGTGGGCCCTGCTGTGCGTCTACCAGGCCCTGCGCACCCTGATCACAAGAGCCGCCGTGACCGCCGGTATCGACCCGGCCCGCATCAGCTTCCCGCCCGTCCTGGATGTCGTCAAAAGCTCCGTACGGACGGCCTTTTCCGGCTCCCCTGTCGCTTCCGTGGGTCGCTGACCAGGGGCGATGCAAGCAACACGCCGTACCCGGGATACGTTTCGACTGCTAAAGGTACGAAACGGAAGAACCTGGATACGGCGTGCGATCTTCAAGGATACGGACTCGGCTGCTCGGTGTCGAAAGGACCGTGATCGAGTCGGTGGAGGTCGAGGAGTGCGACCCCGACGCAGACGACGGCGACGTGCTGATCGTGGTGCACGCCCGTCCGGCCAGGGGCCGCCGTCAGCGGTGCGGGGTCTGCGAGCGCCGGTGCGCCGGGTATGACAGCGGTGAGGGCCGTCGGCGCTGGCGGGCGCTGGATGTGGGCACCCTGCGGGCGGTGATCGAGGCGGAGGCGCCGCGGGTGTTTTGCCCAGAGCATGGCGTGACGGTGGCCGCGGTGCCCTGGGCCAGACGCGGCGCCGGGCACACCCTGGCGTTCGACGACACGGTGGCGTGGCTGGCCACGCACTGCTCGAAGACCACGGTCACCGAGCTGATGCGGATCGGCTGGCGCACGGTCGGCAGTATCTGTGCCCGGGTATGGACGGATGTCGAGGAGTGGGTGGACCTGCTGGCCGGGCTGCGCCGGATCGGGATCGATGAGATCTCCTACAAGAAGCGCCACAAGTACCTGACCATCGTGGTCGATCACGACACCGGCCGCCTGGTGTGGGCAGCTGCGGGCAGGGACGCGGACACCCTGCGGGCCTTCTTCGACCTGCTGGGCGAGAAGCGGGCAGCGAAGATCACGCACGTGACCGCGGACGCCGCCGAGTGGATCTCCACGGTCGTGGCCGAGCGGTGTGCGAACGCGGTGCGGGTGATGGACCCCTTCCACGTCGTGCAGTGGGCCACCGATGCCCTGGACGAGGTCCGCCGCGCGGTGTGGAATGCCGAGCGCGGTGGCAAGGGACGGGCCACGCGCGGGTCGAAGTCGCTGAAGAAGGCCCGCTTCGCGCTGTGGAAGAACCCCGAGGATCTCACCTCCGGCCAGCGTGCCCAACTCGCCTTCATCGCCAGGGCCACCCCGTCCTGCACCGCGCTTACCTGCTCAAGGAGGGCCTGAGGGTCGCCCTCAAGCAGGGCGCGGACATCGGCGAAGCGTTACGGGACTGGGTGACCTGGGCCCGGCGTTGCCGCCTGGAGCCATTCGTGAAGCTGCAACGCGCCGTCGTCAGGCACTGGGACGCCATCACCGCTGCCGCCGAGCACTCCATGAGCAACGGTCTGGTCGAGAGTATGAACACCAAGATCCGGCTGATCACCCGTATGGCGTTCGGCTTCAAGGACCCCGACGCCCTCATCGCCCTCGCCATGCTCAGCCTCGGCGGACACCGCCCCCACCTACCAGGCCGTCAAACCCCATAACCGCTACCCACGGATCCGACTCGTCTTTCGCAGTTCAGGCGGCAGCGGAGGCCCATGCCCGCTGGACTTCCAGGATTTCGGCGGCTGTTGGGGGTTGGGCCCGCAGGGGGTTAAATCGGGCGGCGATGACGGTGCGTCGCAGTGCGAGGGCCATGTCCTCGAAGGAGGGTTCCCGCTTGGTGGTGTACCAGGGTGCGGTGCTGCGGTAGGCGGCCACGTCCGCGGCCGGGTCGCCGAACTGGCTGTACCACAACGGGATCAGGCTGGTGCAAATCATGGCGAATGGCACGGTGCGTTCGACCGCGGCCCGGGTGCGGTTGCGGGCCTGCCCGGCGCCGACGACCTGCTTGGCGTCAAAGACGGCGACCTCGATGGACCAGCGCCTGGCGTAGCGGGAGACCAGGGCCGCAACTGATGAGGCCAGGTCGGTGGTGACCACGGTCAGCTCCTTGCCCCGCACGGCAGGGTTACGCACGGTCAGCACCCGCACGGGGCGGGGCCCGAAGACGCCGTACCACAGGCAGACGGTCTCGGCCACCCGCACTGTGACGGCGTGCCCGTAGCAGGTGGTGCGGCAGGGGCGGAAGCGGGTGCGGGCGGCGAGGTCGGCGCTGGTGCCCAGCCGGTCGCCCTTGAGCCGGGGGCGTCCGCGCCTGCCGGTCGGCGCGGGCGGCAGACCGTAGAAGACCGACCGGTGGGCGGCCCGGGTGGTGAAGGTGATCCGGTCGGGCAGTCCGCGCAGCACGTGCGTGGCGTAGGCGCCGTCGGCGACGACGTGCAGGGTGCGGTCGGGGAAGGCACGGGCGAGCAGTTCCACCAGGGTGCGGGCGAGCTGGACCCGGGTGACGGTGCCCTTGCCGGCCCACAGGCGCAAGAGCACCGGCAGGCAGATTGGGCGCGGGCAGCCGGGCAGGTGCACCACCAGGCCGGCGATCACCCAGCAGTGGCCCCAGCCGACCTGAAGGGGCTTGGGGGCGTTGACCGAGCCGTCGTATCCCCACAGCACGCCGAAGACCTTCTTGCCGCGGCGGCGGAAGAAGGTCTCGTCCACCGCCACCTCCAGTGCCGCATCCGACGGCAGGAGCAGGTCAGCGATCAGGCGGGCCAGGGCCAGGCCGACCCGGTCGGCCGACCAGCGGGCGGTGGAGAAGAAGCGGTGGGCGCGGGCGTGGTGCCACACCCCGCCCAGACCGGCGCCCAGCAGCATGCCGCACACGGTGTGGCGGCCGGTCTGCGCGATCATCCCCACGACCAGTGCGGTGAACGCTCGGTAAGTCGGCGCCCGGAAACAGGGCCGCAAGACGCCCAGCAGCCAGTCCAGGGACGGCGGTACAGTCGGAAACGGAAGCATCGACGGGTCACTCCTCTCCGGGAGCGGAACTTCTTCTACCGTCGATGCTTCCTCGCGTCCCGGCCGACGGCGACACCCGCCGCAAGAGAACCGATCGCCGCCCCAGTCGTCACTACCGACCAAGCAAACTGCGAAAGACGAGATCCGACAGGAGGGCCGGATTTGCTCTTCGTGGCGATCTGCCGCTGGGAGATCACGGCCTGGCTCTCGTGCAGGACCGCAGCCAGGAGGTGGACGGCCGTCTGGCCGTCACGACGGCTGCCGCGGACGGCCTTGCCGTCGACGGCCAGTCCCACCAGCGTGGGCGTCTCGTCCTCGACCGGGTCACGGGAGTACCGGGCGAGCCAGGCACCCACGGCGTCATCGAAGGCGTCGCCGTCGATGCGGGACAGCAGGCGGCCCACGGTGGTGGCGCGCGGGAGACGCGTAAGGCCGATGCGTGTCCGTGTTTCAGGGGTGGCGTCGACGGCGAACCGGGCGATGCCGGCCAGTGTGGTGGCACCGCCGAGGACTGCGAGCAGGCACAGGGCGAGCAGGGAGCCCAGCCGGTAGCGGCGGCCCCTGACCCGCCTTGGATCGGGGAGCCGTCCAGGATCTCGCGAAGTGAGGTGAGCTGCTCGGGCGGGCAGGGCAGGTCGGCGTGCCCGCAGTGGCGCTGCATGACGTCGATCAGGGAGGATGACACGCGAACGCGACCCCTGTTCGTGATCAAAGGCTTCGAGAACCTTGATCATCGGGGGTCGCGTTCACCGTCTGCAGTCCGGCCGCCTCGGTGCATGCACACGCGATCAGCTCATCTCGCCGAGTGAGAGCGCATCAGCCCTGGGCGTGGTGCTGTTGCGGAAGGTCGCCGAGCGCGTCGGCCTGGCCACCGCGCTGAGTGCGGCGTTACCGAAGGGCACCGGACCGTGCCGGCGGGATCGGGGCATGGCGCTGGTCCAGCTGGCCTGCGCGATCGTGCTCGGCGCGACGAACGTCCTGGAGGCCGAGCAACTCCAGTACCACTGGCGTCCGGTGTTCCCGCGGCCGGTCTCGGACAGTACCCTGCGCCGCGCCCTGGCGGCGATCGACACCCCGGTCGCGGCCCGGGTGGAACGCGCCCGCGCCGCGATACGCCGTGTGATGTGGATGCTGCTCGCCCTCCGACCCGGCGGCTTCCCCTGGATCTGGGTGTGCAGTTGAGAGTTGACCGGCTGGTACGTCCTCGACCTCGACGCGACCATTGTCACCTGCACCAGCCGGAAGGAAGGCGCGGCGGGCACCTTCAAGGGCAGCTTCGGCCACATGCCGCTGGGGGCGTGGGTGGCCAACACCCGTGAGTGCGTCGCCATGCTGCTGCGGCCCGGCAACGCGCCGCCCAACGACGTCGCCGACCACAAGACGGTCCTGGCTGCCGCGCTGCGGCAACTCCCTCTGCCGCTGTGGTCGAAGCTGCTGATCCGGATCGACGGCGCGGCCTTCAGCCACGACGTCCTCGACCACCTCCAGGCGCTGACCACCAGCTGGCGCCGGGTGCGCTGGGTGACCGGCTGGGCCATCAACGAGACGGGCGAGCAGGCCATCGCGCTGCTGCCCGAGAACGTGTGGACCTGCGCGCAGCGGCAGGACGGCGAGGTCCACGAGATCAAGGGACCCGACGGTGAATGGATCTCCTACCAGGTCGCCGAGCTGACCGGGGTCCGTGACCTGACCGGCTGGCCGCGGGGATGCGGCTGATCGTGCGCCGGGTCAAGCCTTCGCGGCGGGATGCGAAGAAGCTGACCGTCTTCGAGAAGTGCACCGGCTGGCGCTACCAGGTCATCGCCACGAACATCCCCGCCCACCAGGGACTTTCCGGGGTGCCGGGCTCCGGGCAAGTGTGGTTCGTGGACGCCCTCTACCGTGATGACGCCGAGGTAGAGGACCGCGTCAAAGCGATCAAGCGGGCCGGCCTCGGGCTGCTGCCCTCGAAGTCCTGGCAGCTGAATGCCGCCTGGGTGCTGGCCGCCACGATCGCCGCCGACCTCGACGCATGGACCCGGCTCCTCCTCCTGCACGACGAGCCCGCCCTCGCCGCCGCGGAGCCGGAGACGATCCGCACGAAGCTCTACCACCTGCCCGCCAGGCTCACCGCCCACGCCCGCAGGCGCACCCTCCACCTCGACCGCGCCTGGCCCTGGGCAGCGGCGTTCACCACCGCCTGGCAGCGGGCAACCCAGCTTCCGGCCCTCACCTGACCGGCCGACCACCACCCCAACGACACCGGAGAGGAGAGCACTGCACCACCCTCGGGCCCGTGGAACCCGACGCCCCCGCAGCGTCATGCGACGGCCAGTCCCGACACGGCACGGGACATATCGGGCAGCCAGCCGCTTACGACGTCGTCGGCAGTCCTTGGAAGAATCGAGGCCAGTGGATGAACGCGGGATCGGGGCTACGGCCGTGCGCACGGCGCGTCTTTTCCCGTAACAAGTCGTAGAGCTGCTGGGTCGTGCTGCCCGCTTCCCCTTGGCGGATCAGTCGTAGACCGTCTTGTAGGGCGGGAAGTCGTGCGGCAGCCGCCGGCACCAGCAGTCACAAGGACATCCCGAAACACCAACTTGCCCATATCGGTCGCCTCTTATGTTCCTGTGTATGACAGTGAGAGGTCGGCTCTACGTTTCCTGGCTAGCCTAAATCCTAGTGACTTAACGACCATCGAAGACCCGTGCAGACAGCATTTTCGCACGTCAGAGCATCAAAGTGCGTGTTAAATCACTGGCATTGTGGCTAGCCACCTCAGTGCAGATCCGGGGGGAATCGCGTGCTGGGCTTTGGGCCAGCGGTGCCAACCTCAAGTCGGCAACAGGGTAGCCGCGTGGGCGTTAACGGGGACGTCCGCAGCGACCGACCCGAGCGGGTCTCCCCGTCAGCCGGCGACTCCATGTGCACTGCGATCCGGCCTCCTTGCCCTCCGGCAATACGGCCGGAGGGCCACAAGGAAAGGAACCGAGTTGTGAAACACGCCGTCCTGCCTCTTGTGGGGCTGCTGCCTGGCGGTCTGCCGGCAACATCTTCGGCGATCGCTGAAACCGAACAGCTTGGGGGCGAGAATCGTCCGGCGGCGGCCGGGCGCGGCAAGTCGCATTCCAGGTGTCTGTGCGGTCAACGGCAGTCGTAACGTGAGCGACCCCTGCCGCAGCTCGGAAATCCATCGAGCTCTGCAATCGCCGCCCATGGGTACTCAGACCGGGTGCGCACAGTCGGTTCAGGGTGGCGTGGGTCTCGGCCCTGGTGGCGAAGCCGACCCAGGCGCTGCCGACCGAGCTGACTAGCAGCGGGCCGCCCGATAAACGAAGTGTCAACTGCTGTGCCCCCGTGTTGCGCCACAGCGCATGACTGACAGGCGACTCGGGCACGCTCCGGCGACCTCACGGGGACAGGCGCCCGGACACATCACTCAGTTCTCTGGAGCATCGTTGTACAAAGCAACGATGCCCGGGTGCTCACACACAACAACAACGTTCAATACGGGAATAATCCAACATGAAGCACTCTCGACGTACTTTCCTTGGCATGGCCGGCGGCACCGCTGTCGGTGCCGCCGTGGCCGGCACGGGCGTCTACGGTCTGACCGGCGGAAGCGCGGAGGCCAGCGCGACGGACGGCCAGACGTTGACTGGCGGCGCCAACCTGACGCTCGACGGTGTCAGCTCGCCGCAGTTCACTGAGCTGACACCGTTCAAGGACGAGCTGCGCATCCCCCCGACGCTGACCCCCGGGGTCGGGGTCACGGAGGTCAGCCTGGTCCAATCCCGGATCCGTCTGCACTCCCAGATGCCGGCGACCCCTCTGTGGACCTACGCGGGCTACTTCCCCGGGCCGACAATCGAGGTGCAGAAGGGGCAGACGACCCGCATCGCTTGGAAGAACAAGCTGAAGGGCACCACCCCCGTCAAGGCCGTGTGGGCGGCCCCCGACGGCCCCGGGCCTGGCCTGCTGCCCTACAACCAGCCGGGATCCGCGGATACGCTCCCGCGCCCCGAGATCGACAAGCTCACTGCCTGGACTGCGGTCCACCTGCACGGCGGCCACGACCACGGCCTGCACGACGGCGGGGCGGACCTCGCGGTCACGCCCGGCGACGCGCAATTGTCCGAATACGGCAACGACATGGCCGCAACGCACCTCTTCTACCATGACCACGCCATGTCGGTCACCGCAGTGAATGTGGCAGCCGGTCTGCTGGGCAACTACATCATTCGCGACGACGTGGAGACCGGGCTCGGTCTGCCCAGCGGTGCCTACGAGATCCCGCTGACGATCCAGGACGCCAACTTCGCATCCGACGACCAGGGGCGACTGACCGGGCAGATCCTTCACAAGAAGGTTTATGTCACGAAGCCGGAGCCGGGGAAGATCCCGCCGTCGTTCGCGTCCCTCGGGCCGTTCACCATGGTGAACGGTGTGGTGTGGCCTTACCTGAACGTGGAGGCCCGTGCTTACCGTTTCCGTCTGCTGAACCGGTCGGCTACCCGCGTCTACCGGATGGTTGTGGTGGACGAGGAGACCGGCAAGGTGGTGAAGGGGGCCATGAAGGTCGTCGCCACCGACCTGGGCCTGCTCGGCGCTCCTCAGACCATCGACGAGGCGCTGTCGCTCTCCCCCGCGGAGCGCGCCGACGTTGTGATCGACTTCGCTGCCTTCCCGGGCAAGAAGCTCAAGCTCGTCAACACCGTTCCGGGCATCACCCCCGGCGACGCCATGCCCGCGGCCCTCATCCCCTACCCCCAGATCATGCAGTTCCGCGTCGCGCGGGAGGGGAACAAGGCCTACACCGTTCCGGCAGCGCTGGCTCCCAACTTCAAGAACGTCACCCTCGACGACGTTGCCGGGGGTGAAGAGCGGTTCGTCGTGCTCACCCTCGACAAGGCCGGCATGCCGGTGATCTGGGAGATGAAGGAAGTCTCCGCCAGCGCATCCGGCGAGGGCGTCGTCAAGATCACCCTATCTAGTGGGACGAAGACCATCCGTCGTGTGGCCTCGATCTTCGAGGATGCCACCAACTTCTTCGCATCCAGCAACACGTGGGAGAAGTGGAACCTCATCAGCATCGCACCACCCAACGTGCCGATCTACCACCCGATTCACATACACCTGCTGGACTTCCAGGTGGTGGACCGGCGTAGCCTCGACGTCAGCGGATTCGACTTCAACGGCGGGACCACCACGTCCCCCATCACCGTCGGGGATCGGGTGCCCGTTGCCCCTGAGGAGTCCGGCTGGAAGGACACCATCACCGTCAACGCGAACACAATGGTCACGATTGGAGGAAAGATCGCCGAGCAGACCGGTAGGGTCATGTACCACTGCCACCTCCTCGACCACGAGGACGAGGGCATGATGCGGCCGTTCGTGGTCATGCCGCCGGCCGTACACGACATCCACATGGGCCTGCTGGCGCTGAGCCGCGGTGATGACAACTCGATGTAACCGGGTCATGGGCTCCTCGCCGTTGAAGGCTGCGCGCTAACCCTCGATCGTACTCGGCGGCTGGTGAACCAGCCGCGGCCATGGACGCAGGGCTTGGCGACCGGTTCCACCTGATGGGTGAACCACAAGCCGACGCGCTCAGGGGGCATCCGGTCGAAGATCTGCGGCTGAACGGGACGCCCATCTCCGGGTCAGGCCCCGGTGGTTCGGATCCACGCGTGTGGGTCCAAACCACCGGGCCCAGCGCCTGATACGAACCGAGGTGCACCGGGCACCGGCGAGTGCGGGGAGGCCGACAAAGCGGCAGACGGGGACGCGCCCGATACCGCGGGCTCTGCACTGAGGCTGATCCCCGGGAGTGGACACCGGGTTTCATGCGACGAGTGACAGCGTATGTGATGTGGTCAGTTGCTGTTCGAACTCGGCTGGTGTGAGGTAGCCGAGCGCGGAATGCCGACGGCGCCGGTTGTAGTACGACAGCCGGCGGAACAGTTCCAGTCGAGTCTGTGCCTTCGAGGTCCAGCGCCTTCCGTGGAGCAACTCGCGCTTGAGACCCTGGAAGAACGACTCGGCGAATGCATTGGCAATCGCCGTCGAATGCGCTCGTTCCCCGCGATGACGATGGACGTGTCCGGCTGGTCCATCCGTTCCATCCCCGGTCCGGTGAGGATTTCGAGTTCCTTGAGCGGTTGAACTCGTGGCGCGGGGACATGGTGTTGGTGAGGTGACCCCGGTGGTGTGGACACTCTGACCCTTCAGTTGTAGATCATGGTCCTTGTGGTACTTCTGACGTCGCGTGAGATGCGGACCGATCCATGCGTCGTCGTGCGCGGGTGCGGCGGTGGCAGGCGCGGGCGACGGTCTGGTGCAGGCGGCGGTAGGCGGACCAGGCCAGGCCGTGCCGGATACGCTCGGCCCGGTCGGGTTGCGGGGCGAGCAGGATGATCAGGCGTTGGATCTCGAAGGCCGTGAAGCGGACGGGGGCCGGGGTGCCGGTGGGGTCATCGTGGTCCCCCTCTCTGGTCGCCGGTCAGTGTGGGCTGGTCTTGGCCGAAGCGGGTGGAGGCCAGTGGGCCCTGTTCCCGGGCGGCTTGGGCGTCGCAGCCGGCCAGGAAGGCGGCGGCGAGCTGGGCGAGGGTGATGTGCCGGTACCAGCCGTGGTAGGAGCGGACCTCGTAGTCGGCCAGTCCGCAGGCGGATTTCGCCAGCTTGATCGCTTCTTCCACCCGCCAGCGTGCTCCCGGGACCAGCACCAGGTCTTCCATCGCTGTCCCGGGTGGTCCCCAGCCCAGGTAGTAGTCGCGCTTGGCTGGTTCCTCGGGGCGGCGGCGCGCGATGATCCATCGTGCCCAGGCCTCGTCGCCGACCGGCTCGCCCGGGTCGATGATCCGGCGTGCCCACCACTGCCAGACGCGGGTGTCCAGCTGGGAGGGCCCGGCTGGTAGCTGAACCCAGTCCTCCTCCTGGGCGACGCGCTCCACCAGCCGTCCCGCATGCCTCCATCCCGGGCGTGCCAGTACCGGCGTGTTCGCCTGGACCGCTACCACGTAGGGCAAGTGATGTTCCTCGAGGAAGGAGCGGAAGGCCTTTTCTCGCCCGTAGACCTCGTCCGCCGCTACCCACACTGCTCCTTCGCCCTGGGGCAGGTCGGGCAGCGCCCGCTCGATCATCGCCTCGGCCAGCCGCGGCTTGGTCATGAAAGCGCGGTCCTCGGGCACGTGCGCGGCCCGGCAGCGCGCCGGGTCGCCTGTCCACTCCTTCGGCAGGTACAACTCCCGGTCGATCAACGCCTGACCGGCTCCGGTCGCCCACGCGGCCATCACCCCGACCTGGCAGGGGAAGACACCCCCCAGCGCCCCGGAATACTGCCTGGCCACCCCCGCCGAAGCCGTGCCGCGCTTGGCGAACCCGGTCTCGTCCACCACCAGCACTCCCGCCCCGCCCGGCCCCGCGCCCTCCCCATCATCCGCCAGCGCCGCGACCACGTGACGCCGCGTAAAGTCCCGTATCCCCTCCACGTCCCAACGCGCACGGTCCAGCAGATGCTGCTGATTCCACGGCGCACCGTCGCCGGCGTACTCCGCCAACTGCCAGCCGTTCTTCCGCGAGACCGGCCCCAACAAGCCCCGCACACACGCCGCAGCCCGACACCGCACGTCCACCCGGGGGAAGAACCGGCCGACCTCCAACAGCAGGTCATCCAACTGCCCGGCCCACTCCTCCGCCCACTCCCGGTCCGACACCGCGCCCACAACGTCCAGCAACTCGACCTGCATACACGCCAGTTACCCGCCCTACGAGATCGACGAACTACGACCCCGACCATGATCTACAGCTGAAGGGTCTGACACGGCAGCTGTAGTTCTTGATCGGTGATGCATCGGTGCTGGTCAAGTCGTTGCTGTGGCAGTGATGTTGTTCCATCTGCGGTGGGCTTGGGCGGCTTGGTGTTGGTGGTGGCGACGCCAGGCTGACCAGTGCAGGAGGTGGTCGCGTTCGCGTCGGGGGCGGGGCAGGACTGTGATCCGCAGGAGTCGGAGGAGTTCGCGGCCGCTGGGCGGGACGAGCTCGCTGCTCGTGGTGGCCGTGGTGGTGCGGGCGCGGGCGACGGCCAGGACGGCGGCGGCGAGCATGCTGATCAAGGTCCAGCGCATCCAGGAGTTCCAGCAGGTGGTCTGGCCCTGGTCGAGGCCGCAGACGCCCTTGGCCATCTGGAAGTCCTCCTCGACGCGCCACCTGCGGCACACCACGTCCACAAGATCGGCCAGAGTGACCGGGGCGGCGGAATGGCAGCGGTAGAAGGAGAGTTCACGGGTGTAGCGGTGACGGCGCACCAGGACGGCGGCGTGCCCGGGCCGGTGTCCGTCGGGGGTGTCGTCGGGGCGGATGCCGAGCACGGCCCAGTCGTAGTGGCGGTCGCCCTTCAGGCCGTGGCCGGTGCGCAGGCGCATCCAGCTCTTCTTCGGGACCCGGGCCGCGAGGTCGGTGACGGTCAGGCGGCCGACGGCGGTGTCCACACGGTGATCGGTGCGGACGGCCAGGGCGTAGTCGAAGGCGAGTGCGCGGGCGGCCTGTCGCAGCTCACGGCCGCCGTAGACCTCGTCGCCGGCAAGCCACCGTGCCTGTATGCCCAGGTCGCGGGCACGCTGCAGCATGACGGCGGCCTGCTGGGGCTTGGTGGCGAACTCGATGTCGTCCGGGACGTGGGTGAGCAGGCGGCGTTCCTCGTCGGCGACCCACTCCCTGCCGAGGTAGAGGGCCCGGTCGATCGGGGCGTGCCCGGTGCGGCTCGCGTAGGTGAGGTGGACCGCGACCTGGCACAGGCCGAGGCCGCCGAGCGCACCGGAGTACTGGTGGGCCGCACCGACGCAGTCCGTGGAGGACTTCTCGTCACCGGTCTCATCCACGATCAACACCGCGTCCGGGTCGGCGAGTTCACCCGCCGTCCAGGCCGCGATCCGGTCCCGGGCCAGATCGTGATCGACCGAAGCGCGGGACAGGAAGTGCTGCAGCCGATGCGGACCGCCGTGCCCGAGGGCCTCGGCAAGGGTCCAGCAGTTGCGGGTGTCCAGCTCCATCAGCATCGCCTCGCACATCTCCCGTGCCAGGGCTCGGGGTTCACGGCGCCCGAAACAGTCCGCGATCTCTTCGGTCACCGCCCCCAGCGCCGTCATCCATGCCTGCTCGGCTATCGTGGCCTCCACGGCCACCTGCTCCTGATACGTCGTCACAAACGTTCATGATCACGGTGGCCGTACCCATGCTCGCAGGCACCCCACCACCGCACTGACCAGCATCGACAACCTACCGATCAAGAACTACAGCTGCCGTATCTGACAATGGATCTTGCAGATCCGAGGAAGGGTGTCCTGGTGGGACGTAGGTCTTCGTATCCGGAGGAGTTCAGGAACGATGCCGTCGCGTTGTACCGGGCGGTGGACGGGAAGCGCACGTATGCGGCGGTCGCGGCGGATGTCGGGGTGACCGGCGAGACGCTGCGCAACTGGGTGCGCCAGGCCGACGAACACGCTGGCCGCGCTCGCGGCCGCGGCGAGCCCCGAGCTACGACTGGCGTTGTTGCCTTGGCGTTGATCTGTCGGCCGCTGCCTGGGGCGGCACTCGCTGCCGCCGGGCAGGGGACGTGTCCCGATAGCGGCCTTCGCGACAGGCACCGTCACAGTCTTGACCGCCCCGGCCCGGCGACGGTCACCAGCACCCGAGGCGATCAGGAGACAGGCGACCTTGCCCAGCATCACGCAGCCCACGGCCCCATGTCACGTCCCGGCCGACGCCGAGGAGGAAATCTTGCTCGGCGTGGACACCCACAAGGATGTCCACGCCGCGGCCGTCATCACCGCGCTCGGTGCACCATGTCCGTGATACCACCTTCGCCGAGGACGCCTCCCAGCTGCGGACCGGCAACGCACCCCGCGCGATGGCCACCTGGCGCAACCTCGCCATCGGAGCCCTCCGCGCGGCCGGAGTGAAGAACATCGCGGCCGGCCTCCGCCGCAACGCCCGCGACCCTCGCCGCCCCCTCGCACTCCTCGGCCTCGGATGACCACGAACCGGACGTCATGCGACTACGCCGAAGCCCTGATCCCGGTCCCGAAGCGTGGATGCCTCCATCACCACCCGTGCGCCAGGCAAGACGTCAGCGTGCACCAAACCGGCGCAAATCCACTATGTGGTTGCCTCGGGTCGATCGACGGCTGGCCCGTCTTCAACGGCCTCGAAGACGGCCTCGAGATAGGGCGTGAGGCCTGTCACATCACCGTTGAGAGCAGCGACGCCAATGACTTCCCGCATGACGAGGATACCGATGCCTATGGCGAGGATCAACGCAGCCCGCTCGTGACGCTGTTCACCCAGGAGTTGGTCGGCCAGGCCATGTTGGAACCTGTGCTCGATCATTTCCCTCATGATTTCTACAGCCTGCGGGTTCGACGTTGAGCGAATTGTCATGAGCAGGCCCGCCATGCTTCGCTCGGACCGAAGCTGAGCCAGGAACGCTGCAGCCGACTCCTTGCGGCCTACGGATGGCATCTCCATGGTGAGTTCGAGGGCCTCCGCGAACAGGCCCTCCTTGGAGCCGAAGTAGTGGCCGACGAGCCGCGGGTCGACGCCGGCCCTCTTGGCGATCTCACGCAGACCCACACCGTCGTAACCGCGCTCCATGAAGGCGTCGACTGCAGCGTTGCGAATGCGGTCTTGGGTTTCGGCCGTGGTGCGGCGCCCTCCGCCGGCCGAGGCGTTGCGTTCAGTCATGGGAGCAGTATAGTCTCCAACCAGTTCCACAGTCGTGGAATTACTCAGGGAGGCGTTGCGTTCAGCCATGGGAGCAGTATAGTATCCAACCAGTTCCACAGTCGTAGAATTATTTAGAGAGACGTTGCGTTCAGTCATGGGCGCAGTGTAGTCTCCATTCCACAGTCGTGGAATTAACCAGAGAGACGTTGCGTTCAGTCATGGATGTAGCATAGTCTCCCTGTAAATTCCACAGTCGTAGAATTACCCAGAGCAATGGGCGTCTTCTGCCTCCTGCGAGGCCAGGGGGTGAGCTGTTTGCCCTGTCAGGCCGACGGCATGCCTGACGAAGCAAGCCGTGAGTAAGTCGCCCTTTATTTCCAGTGCGAGGATTTGGATGAGCATCCGAACGGATCAGAAAGAAAAAAGCAAGGCGCGCAAGACCGCCGAAGCACTGAGGTACATACACGGCTTCGGAAACCTTCACTCCAGCGAGGCACTGCCTGGCGCCTTGCCTGTCGGCAACAACGCGCCGCAGCGTCCGCCAATGGGGCTCTACACCGAGCAGATCAGCGGCAGCGCCTTCACCGAACCGCGGGCCAACAACCGCCACTCGTGGATGTACCGCATCCGGCCGTCGGCACAGCATCGTGCCTTCAGTCGGATCGACGGGGGAACCTTTCGCGGCATCGCCGATGCCGAGATTGAAATGAATCGCTCCTACTGGAGCCCGTTGCCTGACCCGGCGCCTGGGACCGATTTCGTCTCAGGCATGTGGACCCTCGGCGGCAACGGCGACCCGACCGCACGCACCGGCATGGCCGTGCACCTTTATGCCGCTGACACCTCCATGACGGACAAGGTGTTCAGTGACTCCGACGGCGAGCTGTTGATCACCCCCCAAGAGGGTGAACTTCTGCTGCGCACCGAGTTCGGGCTGCTGCATGTCAAGCCTGGAGATCTTGCGCTGATCCCGCGTGGTGTGCGGTTCCGGGTGGAGTTGCTGGACGCGGTCGCCCGCGGCTATGTCGCCGAGAACTTCGGCCGTCCGGTCATCATCCCCGAACTCGGCCCGCTCGGCGCCAACGGTATGGCGAACCCGCAGCACTTCCGCGCCCCGGTCGCCGCCTACGAGGACGTCGAGCGACCGGTGGAGGTGGTCGTCAAGTACAGCGGAGAGCTGTGGAGCTCGATCTACGACCACTCGCCGCTGGACGTCGTGGCCTGGCACGGCAACCACGTGCCCTACGTTTACGACCTGTATTCCTTCCAGAACGTCGGGACCCTCACCCGCGACCACACCGACCCTTCGATCTACACGATCCTCACCTCGCCGACCGACACCCCCGGCGTGCCCAACCTCGACTTCCTCGCCCCCACCGGGCGCTGGGACGTGGCGGAGGACACCTTCCGCCCGCAGTACTACCACCGCAACATCAGTACCGAGTTCTACGGTGTGATCAAGGTCCCGGAGTCCGGGCCGACGAGCATGTACGGCGAGCCGGGCGCCAGCTCCCTTCAGAACATGATGACGCCGCACGGCGTAGTCCCGGAGATGGACGACGCGGCGACCAACATGCCGCCCGGTCCCCAGCGGCTCAACTGGGGCCTCATGGTCGTCTACGAGTCGCGGGACCCGCTCCGGCTCACCCGCCAGGCTCTTGACTCACCGCGGCGGCGCCAGGACTTCGACACGCTCTGGCAGGGCTACGAGCGCCGCTTCGCACGCTAACCGCTCAAAGGAGACATTGATGAACGACAAGCACGAGATTCAAGACGTCCTCTCCCGGTACGTCCGTGCCACTGACGAGCGAGACCCGGAGGCCCTGGCCGCGCTGTTCGCCGAGGACGGGGTTTTCCAGTTCTTCGGCCGGTCCGGCACGGAGAAGTACCAGTCCTCCGGAAAGCCGATCGTCGGCCCGGAGGCGATCAAGGAATTTGTCGAGGGCTGGCACCCGCTCCCGGAGCGGGCGTACTTGCACCACCTGACCACCGACCATGTCATAGAGGTCGCCGGCGATCAGGCAACCATGAACGCGCAGTGGATCGTGATGTCCACGGTCGCCGAGCCGGAGCCAGAGGGTGGCTGGTCGAAGGGTCATGCCGGGGTGCACGGCAGCGTCGCGCCGACCATGATCGGCTTCTACGACGCCATCCTGCGCAGGATTGACGGAGTGTGGAAACTCACCCGCTTCGACGTCCTGCACAGCCTGCCGCTCGTCATACCGACCGCAGACCGGTAACCATCAACCGGTCTGCCCGTCCTGGGGCGGGAGAAGTCCGCTCCGCGAACCGCGGACACGTGCCTGAAGAGCGCACCAAAGGGCTCAGGCGCCCATAACGGGCCATGCTCTCTGAAGGTGTGACGGTTGCCGCCGTCCATCCATACGTCGTTGATGGCGGGATGAACGGCGGCGACCTGCGCAGGGGTACCGGAGTTGGCTGCGTGCACGCTCGCCTTTAGGCGGCGAGGTAAGCAAGTCAACGGCGCAGTCGCTGGGCTCGGCGCCTTGCCGTTCGTACTGCCCTACCGTTCGCCGGAGCAGATCTGTGGAGCCTCTCAGCTTGCCCTCCACGTATATCGCCTTCGCCTGAACTGCGCGTGCCCAGGGACCTCACCGTAGCCACGACACGGGCACGCCAGTGCCCGCAGTCTTTCCTGTCTGGAGGTCACGAGAATGCCGACGAGACCGAATCATCGACATATACCGAAGCATCGATACATAGGGACTCGCCCGGTCCTCCGAGAACGCCGCACCGGAACGATCGTTTCCAGCCTCGCCATCACAGGCATCTCTGTCGCCGTCATGCAGACGCTGCTCATTCCGGTTCTGACCGATCTTCCAGCGCTACTGCACACGACGCCGACCAACGCCACCTGGCTCCTGACCTCGACACTCCTCGCCAGCGCCGTCTCCACGCCAATTATGGGGCGCCTCGGCGACCTGTTCGGCAAGCGGCGGATACTGCTCACAAGCCTTGCGGTCATGGTCGTCGGGTCGCTGGTCTGCGCATTCACCGACAGCCTGATCGTCATGATCACGGGCAGGGCTCTCCAGGGCTTCGGCACGAGCGCGATTCCGCTGGGCATCGGTATCCTGCGGGACAAGTTGCCGCGCGAGAAGCTCGGCTCGGCGATGGCACTGATGAGTTCTTCCATCGGTGTGGGCAGCGCACTCGGACTGCCTGCTGCAGCGCTGGTCGCTCAGAACGCCGACTGGCACTTCCTGTTCTTCGGCTCGGCCGCCATCGGCGTGCTGTCGATGGCGCTCACCTTCTTCCTCGTGGCTGAGTCGCCGGTACGTGCCGCGGGTACGTTCGACTGGCGAGGCGCGCTCGGACTCAGCGGCGGACTGGTAGCCCTGCTGCTGGCGATCACCAAGGGCAGCCTCTGGGGTTGGGGTTCGACCACCACCTTGGGCCTCTTCACCCTGGCGGCCGTCATCCTCCTTCTCTGGGGCGTAGCGGAGCTCAAGGTCGCCACACCGCTGGTCGATCTACAAACCACGGCCCGCCGCGAAGTACTGCTCACCAACCTCGCGGCGTTCATGCTGGGGGTGGCCTTCTACGTGGTCACGCTCGTCCTGCCACAGCTGCTCCAAACGCCCGCCTCCGCCGGGTACGGCCTCGACCAGTCGATGGTTGTCGCCGGCCTATGCGTGGCACCGATCGGCATCATGATGATCCTGGTCACCCCCGTCTACGCCTGGATCCTGGCGAAGTACGGGCCTAAGGTCGCACTGGTCATCGGAATGATCGTCATGGGGATCGGCTACGGCGCGGGCATCGGCCTGATGAGTGCTGTCTGGCAGACCGTTGTCATCTCGGTGGTTGTCGGCGCCGGCATCGGTTTCGCATACTCCTCCCTTCCGGCGCTGATCGTCAAGGCAGTCGATCCGACGCAGACCGGCGCGGCCACCGGGATGAACACCCTAACGCGGTCCGTCGGTACATCGATGTCCAGCGCCATCATGGGCGTGGTGCTGGCTCACACCTCGGAACGGGCCGGTGCGGTGGTGGTACCCACCATCAGTGGTTTCCGCATCTCATTCGGCATTGCCATAGGTGCGCTGTTCGGTGGCCTGGTACTGGCGGCATTCATTCCCTCCCAGCAGGCCACGAACCTCGTCAAGGCCGTGACCCATGAGAAGGACGAGCCGTCGACGACGCAACCGACAGAGGCTACCGAAGCGCACGACGCAACGCACTGAATGTGAGGTGAGCTGCTGATGAGGATGCTGATGCTGAGGACTCGGGAAGCCAGGGCCGCGCATCCCGTGCTGCCGGCAGCGGAGACCTTGGGGATCCCGCCCGGGTCTCGCCCGTATGCGAGTAGCTGGTCGACGAAGGAGGGGAGTAACGGCGTTGACCTTCCCCTCGTAGCGCAGAGACCGTGATTACAGGGGAAGTTGAGGGTCATGGCAGGCAAGAGGCGGAAGTTCGATGCGGAGTTCCGTGAGGGGGCTGTGCGGATCGTTGCCGAGACCGGCAAGCCGATCGCGCAGGTCGCGAAGGATCTCGGGATTAACGAGACCACGCTGGCGAGTTGGGTGTCGCAGGTCCGCAAGGCCGGCGGGGCCGGGGCGGCGGGTGAGTGCGAGGAGATCGCGCGGCTGCGGCGGGAGAACGCCCAGTTGAAGAAGGACAACAAGGAGCTGGCCATGGAGCTTGATGTGCTCAAACGCTGCATGGTCCTCTGGGTGAGGCAGCTGTAGCGGACGCGGCGGGGCTCGTCGGGGTGGTCAGCGACCAGAAGACCGTGCACAGCATTCCGCACCGCACCTCCTGCCGGGGGCGCGCGAAAGCCCGAGGCTAGCGACCCTCCGTCAGGAAGGGCGGGCGGGCTCACGCGGTCAGTGCATCACCGCTGTTCAGGAGATCAGCGTAGACCTGTGCCGGAGTTCGGTAGTCATGGGTCTTGGTTGAGTTCGTAGGCGATGGCGTCCAGTTCGGCCTGGCTGAAGGTGCGGAGGTCCGCGCCCTTGGGCAGGTGCTGCCGCAACAGTCGGTTGGTGTTCTCGTTGGTGCCGCGCGGCCACGGGCTTCGCGGCTTGCAGAGATAGATGGGCATACCCGTCTCCGCGGTGATGGCTTGGTGCTCGGCCATCTCGCGGCCCCGGTCCCGGGTGAGCGTCCGCCGTGACTGTGGCGGGATGCCGAGGAGGCTGCGGATGAGGTGCGGTGTGACCTGCTCGGCCTTGATGTTGTCGGGCAACGCGACGATGGCGGTGTATCGGCTGGTGCGCTCGACGAGGGTGGCGACCGCTGAGGGCCGGGTGCCCATGACGAGGTCTCCCTCCCAGTGACCGGGGATCTTGCGGTCCTCGACCTCAGCGGGACGGGCGCTGATGGACACCATGCCGCGGATCACGTCCCGCCCGGTGGGTCGGCGGGCGACCTTCGGGCTGCGCATGGGCCGAGCAGTCCGCAGCCGCTGGGTGAGGCTGCGGTCGATCGCCTGGCGGCGGCGCGGGTCGAAGAGCGAGAGGTAGATCGCCTCGTGCGAGACCTGCACGGAGACGTCGCTGGGGAACTGCCGTCGCAGCCAGCCCGCGATCTGCTCAGGCGCCCAGCACAGGGCCAGTTTCGCCTCCACCAGCGCCCGCAATGCGGTCGTTGGGCGAGCTTGGCCTGCTTGCGGGCGATCTCCCGGGAGACGGTCGACGCTGATCTGCCCAGTCACTTGGCCAAACGCCGGGCCGACTCACCTGCCGCGATACCGCGGGATACCTCCCCGCGCTCGCTGCCGGTCAGATGCAGCTTCGACCGATGCTGAGCCGGCGAAAACCCGTAGTCACGCACCGGTGCCTCCACGACCACATGATCGTCCGTGAGTGGTGCGTTGATCACTTGAGGGTGCCAGCGTTTGCCCATGGGTGCCTGGAGGGTCCTTGGCGTCCCCGGTTGGCCATGGTTGACCGGCTTGCCGCACCCCAGATAAGAGCATCTCCTCATAATGGCTGAGGCGTCCGTGCACACGGTCCACAAGAGGGCTGTGTCCCGGACCGGGCGACAGATACGGCTGGCCACATCGGCGCCCGCGCTGATCGTCCGACGGGTGCCAACAACCTCGTTCTCATCGCCGGTGCCGCTGGGGTTGGCCGAACGGTCCTCACGGAACTGCACGCGCAGGACGTGCCAGTGCGCGCATGGTCAGCCGTGACGACGATCGCGCGGCCGAGTTGCGTGCGCTCGGCACGAGGTCGTCATGGGCGACCTGACCCGACCCGAGAGCGCCGCGGCGGTGCTGGAGGGGGTCGGGCGGGTGTACTTCGCGATGAGCAAGCGGATGACTGGAGCAGACAGAGTGGGCGCGTCCACGTGGAGCGGCGAGGAGCTTGGGGCGTTTCTGCGGGCTCGCCGGGCGGCGATGACACCCGAACGGGCAGGGATCCGCACATACGGTTCACCCCGCCGCGTAGCAGGCCTACGCCGCGAGGAGGTCGCAGAGCTTGCAGGTCTGAGCACCAACTACTACGCCCGTATCGAACAGGGCAAAGACCATCGGATGTCGGACGCGGTCATCGAATCAATTGCTCGTGCCCTACAACTGGACCGGGCTGAGCGCATATACCTGCTGCGGCTGGCTCGTCCTCGGCCGATCGAGCTCCCGAACTCGGAATCCGAGGCCGTCAGGCCATCGATTCTCGCTCTGATTCAAAGCATGACAGACCGCGCGGCATTTCTTCTCAACCACAGGATGGATCTGCTGGGCTTCAACTCGCTCGGAGCCGCGCTGCACGGACTGCGACCAGGACAGCGGCCGAACGCGGCAAGGATGCTCTTTCTCAACCCTGCAACGCGGAACCTGCTGCCGGATTGGGATGCGGATGCGCGCAAGATGACTTCAGAGATCCGGATGACTTCCAGTAAGTACCCGGATGATTCTTCACTGACCGAGGTCATCAAGGAACTCCATATCACCAGTGCAGATTTCAGGAGAATGTGGGACCAACACGAGGTTTCTGAATTTGGACCAGCCATTCGCCAGTACGATCATCCACTGGTTGGGCATATGGTCCTGTCGGAGGAAAGCCTGTTCCTTCCTGATGGTACGGGACGGCGTCTTGTGCTCAGCAGCGCCGAACCGGGTAGCCGATCGAGGAATCGCCTCGAGGAGCTGACTGCGCTGGCGGCCAGAGCCAAGCGGTGGCGGACCGGAGGTGCCGCTTGACAAGCGCTGCGAGGTTGCGTGCTGCGTTTTCGTCCCGGCCGAGGACGAGCCCGCAGTGTTCGCACACGTACACACGCACCCGAAGCGGCAGCTTGGGTTTCACTGCCTGGCATCCGCAGCACGACTTGCTGCTGGGAAGCCAGCGGTCGGCTACGTCGAGCGGGCCACCTGTCCAGAGGTTTTGTAGGCGAGATGCCGGCGGATCTCGCCGAACCCGGCGTCGGCCACCACGCGAGCCAGACGTCGATTCTTGAGCATCCCGGCGACGTTGAGGTCTTCCACCACGACCGTGCCGTCCTCGCGTGTCAGCTCGGTGGTCAGCTTGTGTATCGCGTCCCAGCGCAGGTTCGCCGTGCGGTAGTGGATCCGGTTGCGTCTCTGGTTGGCGCGCCGCCACCGGTTCGACGGCTGCTGTTTGGTGTGTCGGTTAGATCCCTGCCGGTCCTCCCCCCAGGGCGGTTTCAAAGTCTTTTCGATCAAGGATCTGTGCTGGTCACGGCATCATGACGATGTGGTGGTGGGCCGCCACACGTGCAACGAAGCTCCGGTTGATGCCGGTGACCTACCAAGTCGCCTGTATCGCCCGGAGCTTCGATGTGTCGTCAGTCTGCCACCGTGTGTCTGGTCAAGCCGCCCTCGCGTCAGCACCGCGTGATCGGCGATCTGCCGTCCCGGCTGGCGACCTTGCCCGATCCACGTGACCGGCGCGGAAGGCGTCACCCGTTCGTGAGCGTACTGCTGATGGCCTGCTCCGCGGTCATGTGCGGGGCCCGGTCCTTCGCCGCGATCGGGCATTGGGCGCGAAACGCTCCGCAGGACACCCTGGCGCGGCTCGGCGCCCGGAGGGTGTCCGTCTTCGCGGTGTGCATCGCGCCGAGCACCGCGGCAATCCGTCGGATCGTCAACCGAGTCTGCCCCGGTGGCCTTGCCGACCTGCTGGGATGTGACCCGTCCGGTGCCGACACCCTGGCCGTGGACGGCAAGAGCGCCCGCGGCTCCCGCCACGGCGACACCCCGGCTGCACATCTGCTTGCCGCCATGACCGGTGGCGGGCTGACCGTCACGCAGCTGCGCGTGCCGGACAAGACGAATGAAATCACCTGCTTTGCCAGCCTGTTGGCCCCGTTCGACTTGACCGGGGTGACTGTGACGGCCGATGCCCTGCATGCCCAGCGCGGCCACGCCCGCTTCCTCGTCGAGGACAAGAAGGCGCACTACGCGCTGTCCGTGAAGAAGAACCAGCCCGGTCTCTACGAGCGGCTGCACATGCTGCCCTGGAAGGAGGTTACCGCGAAGTTCTACGACCGTACTGAGGGGCACGGCCGCAAGGAAACCCGCGTGGTGCAGGTCCTGACCGTCGATGACCTCGACTTCCCGCACGCCGCGCAGGTCGCCCGGGTCGTACGCCACCGCACCTGCCTGAAGACCGGCAGACGCAGCCGCGAGACGGTCTACGTCATCACCGACCTGACAAGCCAGGAAGCCTCCCCACAGCGGCTCGCGAAGATCATTCGCTCGCAGTGGGTGATTGAAAACCGGCTCCACTTCGTGAGAGACACTGAGCCTTTCTCGGTAACCGGCGGTCGCTGAGTGTGATCGCCTCCGGGTGTCTCGTGGTGCACTCCCAACTCCGGTCAGGCGTAAGGCCCCTGGTAGGAACGATCTTGAGACAGAAAGATCCGACCGAGGGGCCTCACGTGCCGACCAGTGTCACATACACCGCCGTGCTCGATGTCCGGCGCTCCACCGCCGAGCACCTGGCCCAGCTCCTGCGAAGCCATCGAGCCGAAGTCGGCACCCGGCGCGGGCGCCGCGCCCTGGGCTGCTTCAAGCAGGCCGTCCTGATCCTGCGCTGGTTCATCGACGGCACCTGCCTGGCCCAACTCGCCCGCGACAATGCCCTGTCCACCTCCACCGCCTACCGATACCTGCACGAAGGGCTGACGGTCCTGGCGGCCGGGGCACCAGACCTGGCCACCGCCCTGGAACGGGCGAAGGCGGCCGGCCTGACCCATCTCAATCTGGACGGCACGGTCATCCGCACCGACCGCGTCGCGGCCCCGGGGTCCAACGGGGCAGACCTCTGGTGGTCCGGGAAGCACAAGCATCACGGCGGCAACGTGCAGGTCATCTCCGCCCCTGACGGCTGGCCGATCTGGGTCTCGCCGGTGCGGCCCGGCCGCGAGCATGACACCACCTGCGCCCGCCACCACGGGCTGCTCGATGCGCTGAACCGGCTCGCCGACCAACTGGGCACCCTCACCCTTGGTCGACCTCGGCTACGAGAACACCGGAGACGGCTTCCGTCACCCGGTCAAGAAGCCCGTGGGCGGTGAACTCACCGAAGCCCAGCAGACCTTCAACAAGGTCATCCGAGGCATCCACGGGATGTGCGAACGCGCGAACGCCCTGCTCAAGACCACCTTCAAAGCCCTGCGGCGAGTCAGCCTCGATCCCAGCCGCATCACCCAGATCGCCGCCGCAGCCCTCGTCCTGCTCCAACTTGAATACGACCGCACCATCTGAACGATCACACACAGGCATGATCGCTTACCGGGAAAGGTTCACTGCCTTCCGCGAGGACTCCTCCAAGGTCCACACCGAGCACGGCCCCGAGAACATGGCCACCTTGCGCAGCTTCGCGATCAACGGCCTCCGTGCCGCCGGCCACCACAACATCGCCGCCGGACTCCGCGAGATGTCCTACGAGCCGTTCACCCGACCCCTGGCTCTCCTCGGACTCTGCTGACCAGCACGGACGCGCCACCGGTAAGACTTTGAAACCGCCCTGGCCTCCGGGGCAGATATGTCCGGCATACGCGAAAAGGCTGAAAAACGCAGCGTCAGCTCAGGGTCTGTCCAGTGAACGGCCCTGTCTCGTATTCGGTGGTGACAGGGGGTGTTGCTATCCGAGGAGGATGCGGTGGCGAAGAAGGGGGAAGCCTGCTCGTCCGTGCATCTGACGCGCGATCCGCTTGGTCTTGGTGTTGACGCCCTCGGTGGGGCCGTTGCTGTACGGAAGTGTGAGCCCGGCGATGACGGCGTCGAGATCTCGGTCCAGGCCCCGGGTGAAGGCGTGTAGATGGGGTAAATCGGGCTCTCCTGCTTGATGTGTGGGTCATGCTGAGGCGGGTTGGCGTCCGGGGAGTTGGGGGCGGGGGCCGGCGAGGGTGAGCATGACCAGGGCGATGATGGCGTCGGCGGAGTGGAAGCCGAAGCCTCTGCGGATGATCAGGCGGGTCTTGGTGTTGGTGGACTCGATCAGGCCGTTGCTCATACCGGTGGTCAGCGCGGCGCGGATCGCCTGGTAATGGCGGCGGATACGGCGCTGGAGGTCGACGAAGACGTCGATGCGGCAGCGGCGGGCCCAGCCGATCCACCGGTCCAGTGCCCGCAGGGCCGCGGTGGGGCGGGACTTGGCCAGGGAGAACACTGCCCGCAGGGCCTCCTTCAGGCGCCAGGCGCGGTGCAGGCGTGGATCGGTGGCAGCGATCCAGGCGAGTTTCGCGGCCTGCCGGTCGGTGAGGTCGGCTTCGTTCTTCCACAGGGCGAAGCGGGAGTCCTTCAGCGCCCGGGCCCGCTCGGGGTCCTGGGCCTGGCGGCGGGCGCGGTTCCAGCTCGAGCGGCGTTCGGTATCCAGGGCGTCGGTGGCCCAGGTAATAACGTGGAAGGGGTCCATGACGCGCACGGCCTGCGTGGCCCGGTGTTCCAGGACATCGGCGATCCAGGCGGCGCCGTCGGCGCTGATGTGCGTCAAGCGGGCGGTGCGGTCGACGCCGAGTTGGTCGAAGAACCGGTGCAGGACGTCCTTGCCGTGCCCGTCGGCCATCCACACCACCCTCGCGGTGTCGTGGTCCACGACGATCGTCATGTACTTCTGCCCGCGGCGGTGGCTGATCTCGTCGATGCCGATCCGCCGCAGCCCCGACAGGCGGTCGACAAACCGGTCGCGGTCGGCGACGTACCGCTCGACGATCGCACCGATGGTCCGCCAGGACGTACGCATCAACTGCGCGGCCGCGCTTTTGGAACACTCGGCAGCCATCCAAGCCGCCTGCTGGTCGAAGGCATGGGTATGCCCGGCGCCGTGACGAGCCCAGGGCACCGCGGCGACGGTCGTCCCGTGCTCCCGGCAGGTCACCCGCGGCGCCTGGGCCTCCAGGAAGACACGCAGCACCCCATGGTCGAGGTCCCGCCACCGCCGCCGTCCCCGCCCCGCGTCGTACCAGGGCGCCGGACGCCGGCACCGGCCGCACCGCTGCCGACGGCGCGCATCGGGCCGTACCGACACGATCACACACTGTTCGTTCTCGTCGATCCGGACGCCCTCGACCACCGTGTGTTCGGCCGTCAGCGTCCGCTTCCATATCCTGAAGAGGGACACGCCGTTTTCCTGCTTGATCCAACTTGAGCCTCGAGACCTCAAGCCTTGCAGGAGACGGCGTGTTTCCCCTATCAGGGCAGGTCAGGGCACCCACACATGCGGCTCGACTTTCGCAGTCAGGCAGCGGCGGAGGCCCAGGCGTGCTGGACTTGCAGGATTTCGGTGGCTGTTGGGGCTTCGGCTCGAAGAGGGTTAAATCGGGCGGCAATGACGGCACGTCGGAGCGCGGCGAGCATGTCCTCGAACGAGGGGTCCTTCTTGGTGGTGTACCAGGGGGCCGCGCGCCGATGGTCGGCCACGTCGGCGGTCCGGTCGCCGAACTGGCTGTACCACAGCGGGATCAGGCTGGTGCAGATCACGGCGAACGGCACGGTGCGCTCGACGGCGGCCCGGGTGCGGTTGCGGGCCTGCCCCGCACCGACGAACTGCTTGCCGTCGAAGACGGCGACCTCGATGGACCAGCGTCCCGCGTAGCGGGAGACCAGGGCGGCGGCCGTGCTGGCGAGGTCGGTGGTGACCAGGGTCAGGTCCTTGCCCCGGGCGGCGGGGTCGCGCACGGTCAGCACCCGTGCGGCGCGGGGGCCGAAGACGCCGTACCACAGGCAGAGGGTCTCGGCCACCCGCACAGTGGCGGTGTGTCCGTAGCAGGTGGTGCGGCAGGGGCGGAAGCGGGCCCGGGCCGCGAGGTCGGCGCTGGTGCCCAGCCGGTCGCCCTTGAGCCGGGGGCGTCCGCGCCTGCCGGTCGGCGCGGGCGGCAGGCGGTAGAAGACGGACCGACCGGCGGCCCGGGTGGTCCAGGTGATCCGGTCCGGCAGGCCGCGCAGCACGTGGGTGGCATAGGCGCCGTCGGCGACGACGTGGAGGTCGCGGTCGGGAAAGGCGCGGGCCAGCAGTTCTACCAGGGTGCGGGCGAGCTGGACCCGGCTGGCGGTGCCCTTGCCGCCCCACAGGCGCAAGAGCACCGGCAGGCAGATTGGGCGCGGGAAGCCGGGCAGGTGCGCCACCAGGCCGGCGATCACCCAGCAGTGTCCCCAGCCCACCTGTAGGGGTTGGGGGGCGTTGACCGAGCCGTCGTGTCCCCACAGCACGCCGAAGATCTTCTTGCCGCGGCGGCGGAAGAACGTCTCGTCCACCGCCACTTCCAGGGCCGCGGCAGGTGGCACGAGCAGGTCGACGATCAGCTGGGCCAGCGCGAGGCCGACCCGGTCGGCCGACCAGCGGGCGGTGGAGAAGAAGCGGTGGGCGCGGGCGTGGTGCCACACCCCGCCCAGCCCGGCGCCCAGGAGCATGCCGCACACGGTGCGGCGGCCGGTCTGCGCGATCATCCCCACGACCAGGGCGGCGAACACCCGGTAAGTCGGCGCCCGGAAGCAGGGCCGGAAGACCTCCAGTAGCCCGGCCAGGGACGGCAGTACAGTCGAAGGCGGAAGCATCGACGAATCCCTCCTCTCCGGGAGCGGAACTTCTTCTACCGTCGATGCTTCCTCGCGTCCCGGCCGACGGCGACACCCGCCGCAAGAGAACCGATCGCCGCCCCAGTCGTCACTACCGACCAAGCAAACTGCGAAAGTCGAGATGCGGCAGGAGAGCCGTAAATCGGCTGCGCGGACCTGGGTGATCCAGCGCGAGAGCCCGTCGGTATTTCCTGCACAAGGCGTCAGGAGCCGGGCGAAGTTCCTGATGCCAGCGGCCAGTTGCGTCATCTCGGAGCAGGCGGCGGTGAGCTCGGCCAGGAGGTCGTGATGCTCGGCCTTGAGGTTGTCGGGCCTGGTGAGAAGCATCCGGGCGAGCCTGCGCGGGGAGATGTGGCTGCGGTCGGCGTCCGCGCGGCCCTGGTTGATGTACTTGTGCAGGAGGTTGAGGCAGCCCGTGAAACCGAGGGCTTTGATCTCTTCGAAGAGGTGCTTGACGGGGACGGCCGGGTCTTCGGCCCGGCGTTTGCGCAGGTGCTCGCGGTAGGGGTCGACGAGGCCGGCGCGGTACTTGGGGACGCGGAGCATCCGCTCAGGCCGGTCGGCTCGGGCATAGCGTTTGACGGTGTTCAGGGCCAGTTGCAGGCGGCGGGCGCACTCGAGCAGGCCCACGCCCTGGTCGAGCAGGCCGTGGACCTGGTGCCAGCGCTCGAGGGTGGTCTGGGCACGCGGCCCGTCGTAGAGAGGCGCGTCCAGCACGGTGGCCCAGCAGCTGCTGTGCGCCTTCACCTCGCTGAGGGCGGCTTCACACAGGTTGTGCCACAGATGCCACCGGTCCGTGACCTGGACCGCGTCGGGCAGGGCGCGACGGATGGCCTCGGCATAGGTCGCCGAGCCGTCGCGGCACACGACCTCGACGCCCGGATGCTCGCGCAGCCACGCTTCCAGGGTGTCGGCGGTGCGGTCCGGCAGCACATCGATCCGCTCATGTGTCTCGGCGTCGATCACCACGGTGGCATAGCGGTGCCGCCGGCGCAGAGCGAAGTCATCGACACCGATCACGCGGGGCACCCGCCCGGTGGACAACGGGATGCGCAGCAGGGTGCGCAGGGCCGTGTGACGCGACAGGCACACCGCGAGTAGCGCCAGCAAGCGCGATCCCGCCCGGCCCGCTAACTCTTTGACCACGGCCTTGACCTGCCTCGTCAGACGAGCGGTGCGTCGCTGGTAACGCTCCAGCACCCCGGGCACCTGCTCGCGGAAGGTGTGGCAGCAGCCCCGCGTGGGACACACTAGACGCCGCACCCGCACCCGGACCACCACCCGGCGGTCATCGACCGGCACGTCGGCCACCGTCCGCAGCTGATAGCCGTGCACCCGCCCCGACGATGCCCCACACACCGGACAGACCGCGGCCTCCTGCGGAGTCCGCGCCCGCACCACGATCCGCCCACCCTCGTCGACCACATCCTCGATGACCAGCGGGGACAGACCCGAAAACACCGTCTGCACAAGCTTGTTGACATCCTTCACGCGAAGGTCAACGACCCTCACGACTCTCCGTCACCACCGAATGTGAGACAGGGCCGTTGACCGTACAGACCCCTCGCATCAACTACGAACCCCGGAATCACAAGTAGCGGGTCAGGGAGGCCCGAGGTCGGTGCTGCATCACCCGCCCGAGCGACCCACACGACGATCAGCGAAAACGTCGAAGGTCGAGCTGGAGGGACGAGAAACCCATGGTCAGCGCCTTGCACCTGCGGCAAGCGCAGCGCCGGAGGTCGCGCCGACTTCCGAGAGCCGACCCGTCGACAGCGGCTGAATCTGGACTCCTATCCAATCGATCGTGTCCACGACATAATGCCGCCTGTTCTTCGAAGTGCCGGCGGGGAACGGGAGCGCCGGAGACGAATCGAGAGGGGAACGCGTATGTCAGCACGTCGGATCCTCGCAACCCTGGCGGCCGCTGCTCTGGCGGCTGGTGGGCTCACTGGCATAACCAGCACGCCAGCCAGCGCAACAACCTGCCTGGGTACTGCCAGCCTGCACGGCCGTTCCGCCGAGGCGGCCGCCCGCATCGCGCGGCAGGCCGACGACCTGGGGCTGACGACCGAGCGGCGCGGGGGCGTCGAGGAGTGCGTGCGCTACCTCGCGAACAAGGAGCCCTACCTGGGCTACGCGCAGGCCCTGGAGCAGGGCTGGCCGATCGCGACCGGGGTGGTGGAGGGCGCGTGCCGCCGCTTGATCGCGGACCGCTTCGACATCACCGGATCCCGGTGGAGCGTCGAGGGTGCCGAAGCCCTCCTCCTGCTCCGCGCCGTGATCATCAACGGAGACTTCGAGGAATACTGGCTGCACCACATCGAACAAGAACATCTCCGCACTCGGCAGGCCCGCCACCAGGACGGATACGCCCTCACCGCTTGACCGAGCAGGTCACTACGAAAGAGCTGCACCCAACGCCGAATGCCGGAAGCGGTAGGGCGGACGGGTCAGGAGGTCCACGACCGTCAAGCCGACGGGGGCCGTGACGGGATCCGGAGTCATCGCGTGCCGCACCGGAACCCCTGCAAGTAGCTCACGCAGCTGCGCCTGCCGTGCTTCAGCCGTGGCGGCCGCGACGAGGAACCAGCCGATCACGGTCAGCCACAAACCGCTGAAGGCGGCACCCCGCAGGACCAGCACCAGGCCCAGTACCACCAGGAACCAGCCGAAGATCCGGCCCGTAGCGCTCGCACCCGCAGTCGCGCGCAGCCGGTTCCCCGTACGCCACCACAGAAAGGCGCGCAGCAGCCCACCGCCGTCAAGCGGAGCTGCGGGAATGGCGTTGAAGACGGCCAGCAGGATGTTGATCGCCGACAGCCACGCCACGGCCTCCAGGGCCAGTCCTGGGACGGACACCACGCTCAGAATCCACGCGGCCAGCGCAAACACTCCCCCAGGGCGAGGCTGACCAGCGGTCCGACACCCGCGATCCGCAACTCGGCCGCCGGGTTCGGTGCCTCCGACTTGAGTCTGGCCGCACCGCCCAGCAGCCAGAGGACGATGTCGTCCACGTCGATCCCATTCCGCCGCGCCACGACGGCGTGCGCCAGTTCATGCACGAGGAGAGAGGCGAAGAAGACCACGGCGGTGGACACCCCGACCGCCCAGTAAACGATCCATGGATGGCCTGGATACGCCTTGGAAAGGCGGCCCTCCGAGAGCCCGAAGGCGATGACGCCGAAGATGAGCAGAACGCTCCAGTGCACACCCACCCGGACCCCGGCAATCCTCCCCAGGACGAGCGTCGCCCGCACAGCGCCTCCTAGCAGACATGCCCCAACGGCGAAGTATTCCCATTGCTGGAGCGTGATGAATCGCTCGCAGCGCTACAAGTCAGGCAATACATCGCGTCCGGCCGAACATACGAGGAGCCCGGCATCGGACGCCTACGCCCACACGAAACGAGGCAACCGTTGTACGCCGCCTCGGATGACCGACCGAGAGCAGCGCAACAGGCCCGCTCACACCGGTCAGCCGCAGTCGGTCCTCATCCGAGTCCTGACAACACCGCGCCGCGCGTCCGTGGCCAGGTTGCGGCGAGCCGAGCACTTGCGGGGCTCGGGGCCGCGCGTGGCCGCCTGGTCGCGGCGCGAGGCATTCGACGTTGTACTGGTGGCAGGAACACTGCCTGGCGATGGGAGTAGCCGTGTGGCCGTCCGACGCCCATCGCACCGCGAGTCCGGAGACGGTCTTCGACCGCGCCGCCGAATGGGACGCGCTCCACGCCTTCGCCTGCGACACCCGTGCCGGAGCCAGCCTCGCTGTCGTGTCAGGGCGGCTACGGCAGGGCAAGACGTACCTCCTGAAGGCACTCACCGACTCCCTGGGCGGCTTCTACTTCGGGGCGCAGCCGGCGACTCAGGGCGAGTCCCTGCGTCGACTCCGCGACGAGCTGACCAGGCACACGGGAGCATCGCCACCAAACCACTGGCTGAGCTGGGAGGACGCTGTCGACGCCCTGCTCGCACTGGGCGACGAACGGCCAGTTCCCATCGTCGTCGATGAGTTCCCCGACCTCGTACCGCAGAGTCCAGCACTGCCCTCCATCATCCACAGCGCTTACCGACGTCTGCGCGAACCGGGGCGGGACAACCGTGCGCGCCTGCTGCTGAGCGGCAGTGCTCTGCCGGTCATGCACCGGCTGTTCTGCGCGGCCTCACCGCTGCACGAGCTGGCCGATCTGGAACTGACCCTTCGCCCGCTGGACTTCCGGCAAACCGCACGGTACTGGGGCATCGACGATCCCGCCCTCGCCCTGCTGGTTCACGCCGTCGTGGGCGGGACCCTCGCCTACCGACGCTATGCCGGAGACGACGCCCCCAGCAGCATGGACGACTTCGACGCCTGGGTTTGCAGGACCGTCCTCAGCCCTCTCACCCCCCTGTTCCTGGAGGCCCATCA
This sequence comes from Streptomyces sp. CA-106110, assembly GCF_050936285.1. Lineage (NCBI taxonomy): Bacteria > Bacillati > Actinomycetota > Actinomycetes > Kitasatosporales > Streptomycetaceae > Streptomyces > Streptomyces sp. CA-106110. The sequence goes on from NZ_JBNJNB010000001.1 coordinate 2,610,553, forward strand.
CCTGCTGCAGGAGGAGACGGACCACTGGGACCGTGCGCTGTGCCACTCCGTGCTCGCCGCCGTCGCCTCGGGCTGCTCGACACAGGGCGAGATCGCCGAATGTCTCGGTACTTCGCTCACCGACGCCTCACATTGTCTCGCGCTGCTGCAGGCAAACGATCTGTTGTGCAGCGGGCCCGATGCCTTCCGGCCGAACGTGATCCGGCTGCATATGACGGAGCCGCTACTGGCCTTCGAACACGCGGTGGTCTGGCCCTACCGATCGACGCTGGAGCAACAGGACGCCGTCGAGATCTGGCGGCGCGTGCGTCCCGTCTTCGACTCCGCCGTGGCACGCCCCCATTTCGCACAGGTCTGCCGTGACTGGGTCATGAACTTCGCCGAGCCGGCCATCTTCGGTGCGCGCCCCGAGACGGCCGCCCACGGCTCACTTCCCGACCCGGCGCGCCATGCCGACCTGGACGCGGAAGTGGTCGTACGCGGCCGGTCCGACGACCGTACCAAGACATTGCTGTCGGTGGGAGTGGCACGTTGGGACGAGGTCATGGACCTGCACCATCTGGAACACCTCCGTCGCCTCCTCGCCCTCCTCGCCGCCCGTGGCGAGGACGTCGCCCACACCCGGCCGGCCTGCTACAGCGGCGTCGGCTTCACTCCCGGGCTCCGCTCGGCCGAGGCCGACGGCGATGTGGAGCTCATCGGTCTCGACCAGCTGTACCGGGGTCAGTAGTCCTTCGGCGCGACGGCTCAGTGGCCGCGATGACTGCTGAGGGTGAAACTCGGCATCGTAGTGGCAGGCGCTCCGTCGGCGTCCAGCGCCTCACGCAGTAAGTCGCCGACGCGCTCGCGCGCCAGCGGCACACATGGATAGGTAGACATCGACGACTATCGTCAGACGGAGAACAGGACGTCGCGGTCAGAATCGACGACAGCGGTTATGAGTCGGCCTGACGTTTGATCCGCACCGCAGCGTAGAGGGACTCCGCCAGGTCCCGATCGAACGGCTCAGTGCCCGGGGTGAGCACCGACGCGGCAGCCACAGCCACCCCGAGCGCACAGGCGTCGACCGGATCGTCGCCTGCAACCAATCGCACGGCGAGTGCGGCCACCATACTGTCCCCGGCCCCAGCGTCGCTGAGCGGCTCCCCGGGCAGCACAGGCGCCCGCAGTTCGGTGTGGCTGCGACCAGTCGAGCACAGAGCGCCGAGTTCGCCGAGGGTCGTGATGGCGACTTCGACTCCTGCCGCGAGCAGGTGCGCGTTGACAGCGCGGGCGTCGTCAAAGCCCCGCACGGGTCTGCCGACTAGCCAGGCGGCCTCGCTGCGGTTGCACCTCAACAGGAAGACGCCCTCCTGCAGCGACTCACGCAACGCAGGCCCCGAAGTGTCCAGGACCAGTCGGGACCCGGCCGCCCTGACCTGGCGGGCGACAGCCGCGTAGAAGTCGTCAGGCACGCCGCCGGGCAGACTGCCGCTGGCCACGACGTACTGGTGAGTCCCGAGTGCCCGGTCCAGCGCGTCCAGGCAGCGCCCTGCCTCGTGGTCCTCGATCCGCGGGCCGGGCGGCACGATGTGATAGCTACGGCGTGACTCAGTCTCGAACAGCACGAACGCTTCGCGCGTCTCACCCGCGATACCCAGGGCCAGGTGCTCAATGCCTTCCTCGTCCAGTAGCCGGTTCAGGCGCTGGCCGGTTTCGCGGCCGGCGGTGTGGAGGGCGGTCGCCCGTCCGCCGAGCCGCCCCACGCCCCGGGCAACGTTGATCCCGCCGCCGCCGGCGGCCACGAACCGGACCTGGGCGCGGGTCTTGCCGATGTCCTCCAGATGGTCGACCTCGCAGCAGATGTCGACGGTGGGGTTCAGCGTCAGCGTGAGGATCAACGGAGTGGTCTGCGGCTGCGAAGTCCTACCGCCGCTCTCCGTCGCAGACGCACCCCACACTTCAGCGGCGCTCATTGCTGTGACCGGGCTGCCGTGATGGTGATCTTCCGCGCCTGCTTCTCGACCTCGGCCAGCGGGCCTTCAGGATCAGGACGCCCCACTCGTAGGCGGCGGTGGTGGCGCTTCCTTGGCCTCAGCGGGCGGCTGGACGCTGGGGCCAAGGAGCCGCCGCGGAGTTCGGAGCACTGCTTGTCCTCCTTCTCCTCGGTTCGCTCGGCGTGAACAATCAGCGCCCCGTCCCCGGTGAACGTCTCGCCCCGGATCACGGAGAGAGGTGGAAATCGAGGGGGAAGCCCTTGAACAGGTCCGGAAACGAAGGCCACCAGTGCGCGCTTGCGGAGACGTCCGCCAGCCATCTCCACCCTCCTCGCGGGGCCGGGCTGTTTCTCTCATCCTGCTGCGCGAGCACAGCGGACGCGATCGGGGCAGGGGAAATCCACCGTTCCCTGGTGGTGGCACAGGAATGACATGAAGCTACTGGCCTCTACACGGCACCTCACACACCGCCGCTTTCGCATCCGCTCAGGAGAGCGCCTGGCACGGTCTGGGGACCGTCACCGAAGGAGCGATGACCGCCGAGGATGCCATGCGCATCGCGTCCCTGGCCGACTGGAAGGTGCGTCTGCCACCTCTGGCCGCCACCGAGCTCACCGAGGACGGCGCCACACGGGTGGAGGTCCCGCGCAGGCACTTCGCGAGCGTGCGCACCCACCCGAAGACCGGCGCGACGGAGACGCTCGGGGTGGTGGGCAGCGACTAACACCCGGTGCAGAACGAGGAACACGCCGAGTTCCTGAACCTATTGGCCGACGACAGCGGGGCGCACTTCGAGACGGCCGGATCGCTCAAGAACGGCCGTCAGGTGTTCCTCACGATGAAAATGCCGGAGTCTCTCGCGATCGGGGGAATGGACCGGGTGGACCTGTATATCGCGGCGTCCAACGGCCACGACGGCAGGCAGGGCCCCGGCGTTTGCCCGGCTCGTCCGACCTTGGGTCGGTTGACGTCGACGGCGGGCCCCGGAAGCAGGCGAACACGGCCCCTGTGGATCATGGAGTTCTCTATGCTTCAAGATCCACGAAGGTGCCGTGTTCGTCCCACCATCATCCCCCATCCCTGCTCCTGTCTGCCCCGCACCCCGCCTGCAAGATCTGCGTGAGGGTGCCGCCCGGGATCAAGTCGGCAGCCTGGTCGCGGAGTTCGAGTCACTCACCGATCCGCGCGGAGCCAGCGGTGTGCGTTACCGACTCTCCTCCCTGCTGGCCCTGGCGGTCTGCGCGATGACGCCCGCGGGCCACGACTCGATCACTGCGGCAGCGGAGTGGTGCCGGCGTGCGGCCCCCGAGGAACTGGCCGCCTTCGGCCTGCCCTACCACCCGCTCCTGGGCCGTTACCGGGTGCCGAGCGAGAAGACCCTGCGCAGCGTGCTGGGGCGCCTTGATCCGGCCGAGCTCAGCGCGGCCGGGTTCGCCTACCTGACGTCCCTGCTCTCCGACGAGCGCGCGCATCCCGCGCTGCTGATGCCGGACGGCGGCCCGGAACGCGAACAGCGCCGGGCCCACCAGGCTGCCGCCCAGACCGATCCGGTGCGTCAAAGGCGCCGGGCGATCGCGGTGGACGGCAAATGCCTGCGCGGTGCCAGGCGCCCTGACGGCAGCCGGGTCTTCGTGCTCTCCGCGGTCCGCCACGGCGACGGCATCACCCTGGCCTCCCGCGAGATCGGCGCGAAGACGAACGAAATCCCCGAGTTCGCACCCCTGCTCGACCAGATCGACGACGTGGACCTCGCCGGCGCGGTCATCACCGCCGACGCTCTCCACGCCCAGCACGCCCACGCCGCCTACCTGCACGAACGCGGCGCCCACTACCTCCTCACGATCAAGAACAACCAGCGCGGTCAGGCCCGCCAACTCCACCGGCTGCCCTGGAAAGAGGTCCCCGTGATCCACCGTGACGACACCCGCGGCCACGGCCGCCACGAGCAGCGCCACGTACAGGTCGTCACCGTCGACGGCCTGCTCTTCCCCAACGCCCGTCAAGTCCTGCGCATCCAGCGCAGACGCCGCCTCTACGGAGCGAAGAAGTGGTCCAGCGAGACCGTCTACGCCATCACCGATCTGCCCGCCGAGCAGGCATCTGCCGCCGAGATCGCCGCCTGGGCTCGCGGGCACTGGACCGTGGAGAACACCGTCCACTGGGTGCGTGATGTCGTCTTCAGTGAGGACAAGTCCCAGGTCAGGACCCGCAATACGCCAGCCGTGCTCGCCGCCGTCCGCGACCTGATCCGCAGTGCACTCAAACTCGCCGGGTACGTCAACACCGCCGCCGGACGCCGAGCCCACACCGAACGCCACCGCGTCCTCGCCCTCTACGGCATCACATGATCAACCAGACATCCGAGGCAAACGCCGGGGCCCTGCCTCTGTCACCGTGCCCGCGAGAGCCGCGGGCGCCGCGAAGCAAGCGAACCCCGAGGCCATGGCGCATGCGGCAGCCACGGCGATCGAGCCACGTATGAGCGGGCGCTGAGCCACCCGTGTCCTCCAGTACAGAGTGAACAAGCGTTGCAGAGCGACACCCGGGGACGGAAAAGGCAAGAAGCGCCTGCTTTTTGACTCCTGGTCACCCCGATGCAATGAAAAACCAAGAGAGAGTAGCCCGGCCCAACGATCACGTGGAAGGCGTGAAGTTCCACCAAGCGGTAAAGACTTCCTGATGGAGAAGAGCAGTCACTGAACCTCTTTTCACCTCTACAGCGCAGGATGAAAACGGTTTACTCGCTTCCGTTTCGCGCTGTCCCCGCTGGCCGGCCGGGCAGGGCTTCGACGAAGTCGAGTGGTGTCCGGTTCGTGACGTCATGCCGGCTGACGAAGCTCTGGGAAGGTGACAGACACGGGCTTCCAGGATCATTGAGTTCTCGACGCCCCCGTGACCTGCCTGGAAGACCGTGCCTGCTGAAGCAGCATCGCCGATCCCGCCTGCCCTCGGCCGACTTCGTGAGCCTCCCGAGGTAGTACCGGGGAAAGTCCGGACCTGCTTGAGCAGCTTGCCGAGGTGCCCGACCCCCGCAATCCGCGCGGAGTGCGTCACGGTCTTGTCGGCGGGCTGACTCTGGCCGCCTGCGCGGTGCTGGCGGGGGCGACCTCGCTGCTGGCGATCGGCGTATGGATCGCCGACGCTCCGCTGCACATCTTGGAGCACGTCGGCGTGCACCCCGATCCGCTATTCCCGAAACGGTTCTTCCCTGCGGAGACAACGGTTCGCAGGCTGCCGGCCGGATCGACGGCGACGCCCTGGACCGAGCGGTCGGCCGCCGGCTCGCGGACCGCCGCAGCCGCTGCGAGTGCAAGCGGCGCGGCCTGGCGGTCGACGGGAAGAGCCTGCACGACGCCGCCAGGACCGCAGGCCGCAAGATCCACCTGCTCGCCGCCCTCGACCACAGCGGCGGCCTGACCGATCGTCAAGGGCAACCAGAGGTGCACGGTCTTGTCGATGCGGCCGTACTCGGCGAACGCGGCGCCGACGCTCGGTGGTCGGGCCCAGGGCCGGCCGAACGGAATACCGCCGGCTGATCACGTAGTGACAGACGAGCGGCGATGATTCGGCTGCCGCGACGAACACTACGGCCGGTCCCCACGGACCAGATCGGCCGCCCGCCGGAATCCGGCAGGGGCGACCGCTGCCCGGTCGGCGGCCGGGACGACGCGCAGCGCGAGGATCCGGACGCTACGCGGACGTAGAGGTGAGGCCGCCCGGGGTACGGCGGTCCCCCGGGCGGCGTCGGCCTCGTCAGGAGCCGCTGCGCCGGTCTCCGTCTTCGGTGCGCGCGGAGCCCGATCGCGTCGTGTCGGGCGCCGGGGTCGTCGTGAACGGCAGCACCAGCCGGGAGGGGTGCGCGGCGTCGCGGTAGATCTTGTGGGTGACGGGGCGGCCCACCGGCAGGTGGAAGGCGTCCGGCGGCAGCAGCGCGTTGTGCGCGTCGGCCAGCGGCTCGTCGTTCGACAGTTCCACCACCAGGCGGTGCCCCGGCTGGAAGGTGGCCGCGAACGGGTACAGCCGCAGCACGTACTCCTCGATCTTCCCGGGCTCCACCGGCACCGCCCGGGTGTGCGGGTGGTACGGGTTGCCCTCGGTGGTGCGCTTCTCGTCGAGCTCTCGGTGGGACGCCTTGAGGTAGCCGGTGGTGATCAGCTGCCGAGCGCCGCCGGGGGCCTCGTCCCACAGCCGCAGGATGAAGTTGGTGTCGTCCTGGTCGATCTCCGCGAACAGGTGCGCCGCACCGCTGCCGATCAGTTCGGTGGGCTCCTCGAACCGCTCGGTGCGCCAGTTCAGCAACTGCACCTTGTCGGTGACGGTGAGCGGCGCCTGGTAAAAGCCGTCGGGCGAGGCGTACTCGGGGCCCATGAGCTCGGGCTCGAAGGAGAGCTTGTGCCGCGGGCGCAGGTAGAGCGACTTGTACTCGGTCTCCTTCGGCGGCCACTGCGCCGCGGTGACCACCTCGCGGGAACCCTCCACGAAGACGCTCACGGCCGGCTCGTCCATGATCCCGTTGTCGATTCCCTTGAGCCAGTACTCGTACCAGCGGAACATCTTGTCGTGTTCTTCGACCCAGGGGCGCGACTGCATCGGCGGGTAGGCGCCGATGTCCAGCTTCTTGGGACCCTTGAGCACGTCGAAGAGCTCGATGTGGCCGTCCAGGGTCCAGCCGCGGCCCTGGTCGATCTGGAGGTAGACCGGGATGTCGATGTTCCGGGCCAGGTTGATCGGGTTGCGTTCCTCGTACCAGTCGCCGTCGAGGGGGTTCATCACGATGTCGAACCAGAACTCGCGGTTCTTGGAGTATTTGAGCACGTGGACCAGGTTCGGCCAGGCCGCCACGTCCGGGTCGTTCAGCCGCTCGTCGACGAGCTTCCTCAGCTCCTCGGGACTGTGGACCTCCTGCATGCGGGACTTGACGTTGGTGTGCGCGATGCCAGAGTCACCGCCTCGGCCCTCGCGGGCGGCACGCGGCATGAACCACATGATCCCGCCGTGGTATGTCGTCTCGTAGAAGTCGTAGTGCCCCCCACTGACGAAGATCGCCTTCAGGTGCGGCGGACGCTCGGCGGCGGCGAGCACCTGCATCGAGCCGAAGTACGAGATGCCGATCATGCCGACGTTGCCGTCGCACCACGGCTGCGCGGCGACCCACTCGATCAGGTCGTAGAGGTCCTGCCCCTGCGACACCCCGCCGAAGTTGTAGTTGCCGATCATGACGCCGCCGGAGTCGCCGGTGCCGCGCATGTCACCGATGACGTGGACGTAGCCCCCGCGGACGACACGGGCGATGTCACCGGCCTCGATGCAGCCGTCCCACATCGGGCTGGGCCGACGCTGCGGCGGTGTGGTGAGGGCGAGGGCCTGCAGCTCCTTGCCGTAGGCGCTCATCGCGATCAGGGCCGGCCGCGGCGTGTCGTCCACGCCGTGGTAGGCGTCCACGGCGAGTTGGACGCCGTCCCGCGTCGGCACCCGCAGGTCCTTGCGGACGGCGATGGTCTGCCCGCCCGCCTGGATCGTATGAAGGTCGGTCATGGTGAGAAGCTCCTGTACTACACGGTCTGGTGGTGCTGCGCGCGGTAGCCGTGCAGCGAGGTGAAGAACGGCGACGGCTCGAGCGTCGGGTCGCCGCTGTAGCCGAGTGCGTCGGCGACGGGGGTGAAGGGGGAGTACGGCGAGTCCGTCTCCCGCAGCCCGGCCTCCAGGCAGGCGCAGGCGGCCGCGGCGACGCGACGCTCGGCGACGAGGCTCTGGGTGATGGCCTCCCGGGCCTGCGCCTCGTCGAGCTCGACGCCGTACGGCGTGCCATCGGCGCGGCGGTACGGGTGCCCGAGGTACAGGTGCCGCGGACGGACCTCGTCGCGCAGGTGTTCCAGGCCGGCGCGGTAGGCGGCCGGGTCGGTGTAGCCGGGGAAGCCGTTGGCGGCACCGTGGACCTGCACGGCGTCGCCGGTGAACACCGACCGCTGACCGTCGACGACATAGGCGACCGATCCGGGCGTGTGGCCCGGGATCGCGTGCACCGACACCGTGACGTCACCGCCCAGGGACAGGGTCTCGCCTCCCTCGACGAGCAAGGTGGGTTCCATCTCGCCGGAAATGACGGCGTCCGCGGCCGCCGCCACCTTCGCCTCCCCGTCCGGATCACCCAGGTACCGGCCGCGTCCCGCGCGGTACTCCTCCACATGGGCCCGCCGCGAGCGGAGCATCGGTGCGTCGGCCTCGTGGATGACCACCTGTGCACGTCGGCCGGTGAGCTCCCACAGGGCGTACGCCCCGCCTACGTGGTCGATGTGACCATGCGTCAGCAGGATCCAGCGCACGTCCTCGATGCGGCGCCCGATCGCCTCCAGTGCCGAAGCCATCCCCTCGGCGGGCGAGGACGCTATCCCGGTGTCGACGATCGCCGGTTCGGGTGCGTCGATGAAGAAGCTGTACAGACCGAAGCGGCCCCACGGCGAGACCAAGGGATGGACGGTGACTGCGTGCGTCATGGTCCTCTTTTCTGAACTCGTGCTTAGGCCGCCCGGTCAGTGGCGGCTGAGGAAGTCGCGGGTCGCGGCGAAGACCTCGTGGTACTCGGGGATCCAGGAGAAGTGCTGGACGAATCCGTGGTTCGCGCCCTCGTAGCGGCGCACCGTCGCCCCGACCCCGGCCTCCTGCAGCCTTCGGCCGTAGAGCTCCCCCTCGTCGCGCATCGGGTCGAACTCGGCGGTGACGACGAGAGCGGGCGGCAGCCCGCCGAGGACGGTCCGCCTGATCGGCGAGACGAGCGGGTCCGCCGGGTCGGCGCCGCTGTCGAGGTAGAAGGCGTTGAAGGGTTTCAGGCCCGCCGTCTCCAGGCCGTAGCCGACGGCGTTCTTCCGCAGCGAGGGGTAGCGGTCGACGTCGAAGTCCAGGTCGAGCGAGGGGTAGTAGAGGATCTGGTGGGTGATCCGGTCGAAGCCCTCGTCGTGTGCCCTGGCCGCGACCGCAGCGGCGAAGTTGCCGCCAGAGCTGTCGCCGGCGACGGCGAGGGTCGTACCGTCCCAGCCCAGGTTCTCCCCCTCCTCGGCAACCCACCGTACGACCGCGTGGCAGTCGTCGAGTCCGGCGGGGAAGGCAGCCTCGGGCGCCAGGCGGTAGCCGACGGAGACGACCTTGAGCCCGGTCTCCTTGGCCAGCGAGCGCGCGACGTGGTCGTGCGTCTCCAGACTGCCGAGGAAGAAGGCGCCGCCGTGGAAGTACACCAGCAGACCGTGACGGTCGGCCTCCGCCGGCGTGTAGATCCGCACCGGCACCTCGCCGGAGGCGGTCCGTGCCGTCACGTCCTCGACCGAGTGCAGCGGCAGGCGTTCCTCCACGGGAGCGACACGCGCCTCGTCGGCGGCGCGCAGTGCGACCGGGTCGAGCGGGCCCTCGGGCGGGGTGGGCAGGCCGGAGACGAACTTGGCGATCTCGGGATGCAGCGGCATGACGTCACTCCTTCGGCGCGGCGGCCGCCGCGGGCTTCTGGCCGGGGAAGACGTCGTTGATCTCGTCTTCGGTCCAGCCCTGGCGCGAGATGGCCTGCAGTTTGTCGGTCATGGGCTTGCGGGTGGCCTGGTACAGCGCCAGTGCCTCCTTCAGGGAGTCGGCCTCGCGCAGGGCATCGGCGAGTCCCCCGGCGTCCTCGATGGCCGAGTTCGCGCCCTGGCCCTGGTGGTGCAGCATCGAGTGGGCGGCGTCGCCGACGAGGACGACGGAGCCGGAGTGCCAGGTGTCGACCGGGTCGATGTCGTAGACGGCGCGGATGTTCACGGTGTCCATGTCGAGGTCGCGCGTGATCTTCACAAGGCGTTCGTCGAAGCCTTCGACCGTCCTCAGCAGGTCGTCCTTGGTGACCTGGGGTGTCCAGGTGCTGTCCGGGCACAGGGCGGTGATGTCGAACGACACCTGGCCCCGGTGCCTCAGCGGCAGCAGGTAGATCTTCGTGCCCTTGCCGATGTACATCCGGAGGTTGTCGTCGACGACCATGCCGTGGGCGTCGTCCACCGAAATCACGGCGCGGTAGGCGTGCTCGCCGGAGAACACCGGGCTCTTGTCACTGAACAGCTGGTGGCGCACGACCGACTTGATGCCGTCGGCGCCGACGACGAGGTCCGCCTCGACCGTCTTGCCGTCCGCGAAGGTGAGGACCGCGCTGTCGCCCTTGTCCTCGACGGTCTGCAGTTTGTGACCGAGGTGCACCATGCCCTCGGGCAGCACGCCGAGCAGGGCGTCGATGAAGTCGCCGCGGTGGATCAGATGCGTGTGGGTCTGGTCCCCGGCGGCCGGCCACGCCTCCTTCATGATCGGTTCACCGGTGGCGGTGAGGATCTCGAAGTACTCGCTGGGCGAGCTGACCTCGGCGATCGCGTCGAAGATGCCCCACTGGCGGAACCGGTCGATGGTGGCGGGGCGCAGACCGATGCCGGCGCCGACCTCGCGGATCTGGTTCGCCTGCTCGTAGACGTTCACGTCCGCGCCGAGCAGGCTCAGGGCCTTGGCCGCCGCCGCGCCGCCGTATCCCGCTCCGACGACCGCGATCTTCAGGTTCTTCAGGTTCGAGGACTGCATGGTGGTTCTCTCTTACTTCTGGATGGTCAGGAAGTCGGCAGGGTTGTCGACGAAGATCGTCGTGATGGCGGCCTCGTCCAGGCCGACGGCACGGAGGTCCGGGATGAGGTCGTCGAAGATGTAGTTGACGGTGTGTCCCTTGACTCCCGGCCAGCCCAGCGGGCTGCAGTTGGCGTCGGCGGAGGCGAGGACCTGCCCCAGCCGGCCGTCGCCGATGAACCGCAGGAAGTGGTCCAGCCGCTCCTTGCGGGGGCGGGCCCAGAACGGCGGGTCCGGCAGCTCGGTCTCATAGCCGAAGGTGTCGAAACCGATGCGGCCGCCCTGCTCCGCGATCCAGACGTCGCGCGTCCTGTCGGCGTTCACGCCGTCGTCGACATGCCCGAACAGCACGCGGTCGAGGGGAAGGCTTTCCTCGTTGAAGATCGCTATCGCGTTCTCGGCGTCGATCGCGAGGTGGGTGAGGATCGGCACGCCGGTGGTGAGCGAGGCGCGGGCCGCGGCTCGGTAGATGCGCTTGTCCAGGTCCGTCATACGGCCGCCGCGGCTCACGCCGACCTTGATGACGCCGGCCGGACTGCCGGTGGTGCCGATGCCGACGGTGATCTCGTGGACGAACTGCCGGGTGAGGTAGTCGACGTCGGCGCGGGCGAAGTGCGGCAGAGCGGTGTCGCCGCCAACGAAGCCGGTGCAGGCGACGATGTGGACGCCGGTCTTCGCGGACAGGGACTTGTAGTAGTCGACGTCACGGCCGTTGCAGATGCCGGTCGCGTCGACGAAGGTGCCGCCGCCGAGCGCGTGGAACCTCCGCAGCTTCGGGACGGTCTCCTCGTAGCGCTGCTCGGGCGTCTTCCACCACTTCGTGTCCAGCTCGGAGCCGGGCATGCCGTACCCGATGTGCTCGTGGATCGCCACGAGACCCAGCTCCTCGGCGGGGACCGGCCCCAGGACTGTGTTCACTCTCGACACAACACTCACCTTTTGAGAAGAGGACTTGACGGTCGTTCGGGCCGGCGCGCTCAGCGCACGGCGAGCAGGTCGCGCGGGTTGGCCACGAGCATCCGCCGCACGTCGTCGTCGCTGAGGCCCTGCGCCTTCAGCAGCGGCACGAAGGCGGTCAGGACGTGGCTGTACGGCAGGTCGTTGGCGGGGTGCCCCATGGCCACCCCGGTCGCGCCGGCGGAGAGCAGGATCCGGTCGGTGAGACCGGCCCTCACGAGGTCGGCGACCAGAGCGGCGCGCTCGGCGTCCGTGAGGTGCTCGGCGTCCTCGGTGCCGACGTGGTCGAGCGCGACGTGCGCGCCGCGGCCTGCGACCTTCGCGGGCGCGCCGGCGGCGACGGCGTCCTTGCGGTCCAGCCCGCCTACGACGACCCGGTCGGCCGGCAGCTTCTCGTCGAGAACGGTGTCGAGGTCGTGTACGGCGTCGGCGCCGTACCGGACGGAGACCGCGACGCCGGTGGCGAGGGCGGTGCGCGCCGCGCCGCGGAACAGGCTCTCATCGGTCGCGGTCATGCCGGTCCGCGTCGCGGCGGTGGCCACCAGACCGGCGGGGCCGCGGCGCTCCACGCGCGGGACCACCATGCCCTCGGCGATCTCCTTGGTGAAGAGGTCGGCGAACTTGTCAGCCGGCCACGGCGTCGGCGGGTTGGTCTGCGGCGTGAGGAAGTACCCGCCGAGGAGTTCCTCGGGGCCCTGGCCGGTCGAGGCGACGATGTGCACACCGGTCGTCCGGGACAGGCTTTCGTACAGCCGGACGTCCCGTCCGTGGAACATGCCGGTGCTGTCGACGATCGTGCCGCCGCCATGAGCGCGGAAGTCCCTCAGCTTCGCGGCCAGCGTCTCGAAGATCTCGGCCCGGTCGAGGGTGATGTCGAAGGCGTGCTCCGCACCGGGGAGCACCGACAGCAGGGCCTCGTGGACCGAGACGACACCCAATTCCTCAGCCGGCACCGGGCCCAGGACGGTGTTCACGGTGTTGCTGTTCACGCTCATGACTGCCTCACGTGTCCGGTGTGGGGTGCGACCGTGCACCCTGTGGCTGCCGTCACGTTAACCATTCGCTTTACATGACGTCAATGAAACGAACACCACGAAAAAGAAACGCACGGAGGGTTGCGCCAGGTCGGAAAATCAGAGCACGGGCGCATGCTGCCCGTGACACATGAATGTCGTGCATGTAACGCCATGTAAATCATTCACTTGATGGATGTAAGGTCGACCACTTTCACTGAGGACATGAGCACTCCGCCCACCTCCGAAGTCGACCTCTTCGCCGACGAGGTCGTCCTGGACCCCTGCCCTGTCCACGCCGAGCTGCGGGAACAGGGCCCCGTCGTCCACCTGCCGAAGAACGACGTCTACGCACTGACGCGGTACGACGTCATCCGCGGCGCGCTCGCGGACTGGGAGTCTTTCTCCTCGACGTCGATCGCGTTCAACCCGGCGGCCAACCAGGCGCTGACCGGCACCTCGCTCGCGTCCGACCCGCCGGTGCACACCCGGCTGCGCGCCACGCTCACGGAGAACCTCTCGCCGCGCGCCCTGCGCGGCCTGAAGGACCGGATCGAGTCGAAGGCGGACGCCCTGGTCGCCGATCTTGTCGCGAAGGGCTCCTTCGAGGCCGTCGACGCCCTCGCCCGCGCCTTCCCGCTGGAGGTCGTCGCGGACCTGATCGGCTTCACCGGCCACGTACGCGAGAACATGCTGCGCTGGGGCCAGGCCGCCATGCAGGTCCTCGGCCCGATGAACCAGCGCACGGCCGAGAACTTCCCCATCGCAGGGGAACTGTACGGATGGTGCTCCGAGGTCACGGCCGACGACCTGGCCGAGGGCTCGGTGGGCCGTGGCATCTTCGAGGCCGAGGCGCGCGGCGCCGTTCCCGAGGGCACGGCCGGCCACATCATCCACCAGTACCTGGGCGCCGGCGTCGACACGACCGTCGCGGCGATCGGCAACATCGTCGCCCTCTTCGCCGCGCATCCCGACCAGCTCGACCGGGTCCGCGTCGAACCGTCCCTGATACCGGGGGCGTTCAACGAGGTGCTGCGCTTCTGGTCTCCCGTCAACGTCTGGGGCCGGCTCGCCACGCGGGACGTCGACGTCGAGGGCACCGTCATCCCGGCGGGCGCACAGATCGCGCTACTGCTCGGCGCCGGCAACCGCGACCCCCGGCACTACGACGACCCGGACACCTTCCTGGTCGAACGCAACCCGGTCGACCATCTGTCGTTCGGATACGGCCCGCACGGCTGCGCGGGCCAGGGACTCGCCCGCCTGGAGGCCCACGCCGTGATCGAGGCACTCTCCCGGCGCGTCAAGCGCCTCGTCGTCGGGCCCGAGGTCCGTGTTCCCAGCAACATCACCCGGAGCATCGAAGAGCTCCCCGTCCTGGAGGTAATCCCCGCATGAGGATCGTTCTCGACCGCGCCCGCTGCGAGGGACACGGCCTGTGCGAAGAGGCCGCCCCGCAGCTCATGCACCTCGACGACGACGGCGAGCTGGTGCTCGACCGCGAGGAGGCCGGCCAGGCCGACGCCGCTCTGGCGAACGCCGCCGCCCGGGTGTGCCCGGTCGCCGCGCTGAGGGTCGAATGAGCGCCGGCACCTTGGAACGCGTCGTCGTCGTCGGCAACGGGATCGCCGGACTCACCGCCGCCCACACGCTTCGCGACGCCGGGTTCGACGGCGAGTTGACCGTCGTCGGCGACGAGACGCACCCGGCGTACAGCCGCCCCGCCCTGTCGAAGGCACTGCTGCTCGACGGCGACGACATGTCCTCGCACGCGCTCCCGCCGCCCGGCCACGGGGCGACCGAACTGCTGGGCGTGCGCGCGACCGGGCTCGACCTCGACCGGCGGCTCGTCACGCTCGACGACGGCACCGCCCTGCCGTACGACCGCGTCGTCCTCGCCACGGGCTCCCGGGCGCGGCGGCTGTCCGAGCTGCCCGACGAGGTCACCCTGCGCGGACTCGACGACGCGCTGACGCTGCGCCGCCGCCTCGCGCACCGGCCCTCGGTCCTCGTCGTCGGCGGCGGCCCGCTCGGCATGGAGATCGCCTCGGGATGCCTTGCCACCGGCTGCCGAGTCACCCTCGTCTCCCAGGGGATGCCGCTGACCGACCAACTCGGTCCGCACCTCGCCGGTGTCTTCGTCGCCGCCGCGCGCGACCGGGGGCTCACCGTCGTCGAGACCGGCAGGGCCCGGGTCGAAGGGCGTGCGGGCGACGCCCGGGTCGTGCTGGAGGACGGCGCGGTCCTTGCGGCGAAGATCCTGCTCACGGCCGTCGGCGACGTGCCCAACACGGAGTGGCTCGCCGGCACCGGTCTCGTCGTGAACGGCGCCGTCCCGGTCGACTCGCGGGGCCTCGCCCGTCCCGAGGTCGCGGCCGTCGGCGACCTCGCCGCCTTCCCCACCCCGCAAGGCCTGCGCCGCATCCCCCTGTGGAGCAGCGCCATCGAGCAGGCGAAGGCCGCCGCCCGGGCGCTCGTCCACGGCGAGGACGCACCGCCGCTCGCGTTCCAGCCCTACTTCTGGACCGAGCAGTTCGGACTGACCCTCAAGGCGGTGGGACACCTCCCGGCGGCCGGGGAGCCGGCGTACGCCGACGGAGAGCCTGGCGGCGGGCCGGCGTTGATGACCTGGTCGCAGGAGGACGGCACCACCACGGCCGCGGCGCTCAACCACCGCATCCCCATTCCCCGGCTGCGCCGCATGACCTGGGCGGCCGCGTAAGGTTTGCTCCATGAACGGCGACGGTGAGGGCACCCGGGCTTCGGGGCTGGACCGGCTGGCGTCGGTCAATCTCAACCTGCTGGTGCCCCTCCTCGCGCTCTTGGAGGAGCGTTCGGTGACCAGGGCGGCGGAACGGGTGGGGCTGTCGCAGCCCGCCATGAGCCACGCGCTGACCAGGATGCGGCGTCTGCTGGGCGACGAGCTCGTCGTCCGGCAGGGAAGCGGCGTCACGCTCACCCCGCGTGCGCTGGAGCTGATCGCGCCGCTGCGCAGCGCGCTGCAACAGACGGCCCAGATCGTCGACTTCCCCTGTTTCGACCCCGCCACGGACGAGCGGGTCATCACGGTCGCCATGACGAACAGCACGGCGTTCGTCATCGGCCCCCGGCTGACGCGGCTCGTCGCCGAGCGCGCGCCGCACGCCACGCTGCGCGTGCGGACCATCACGGTGCCGACCGAGGCCACCTTCACCGAGGGGGGCGTCGACGTGGTACTCATCTCCGAGGGGCACTTCTCGCCGTATCCGCGCGAGCGGCTGTACGACGACCGCTGCGTGGTGGTGGCCTCACCGGACACCCCGCCCCAGGCGAGTGCGCTCGACCTGCTCACCACCGAGCCGCACATCGTGGTCGACACCGACCGGCGGGTCTTCCCGTACTCGGTGCTGGAGGACAAGGGGATCCCCTACCGCGTCGGTCAGTGGATCTCCGACTTCCTGCTGGTGCCGTTCCTCGTGGCCCGCGCGGGCGGCGTCGCCCTCCTGCGCTACCGGGTCGCCGCCACCATGCAGACGCTCGCCGACGTGCGGATCGAGGAGTTCCCGTTCCCGCTGCCCGGGCTCGGCATCGACATGGTGTGGAACCCACGCCTGTCCGACCGGTCCTTCATCGCATGGCTCCGGACGCTGCTGTTCGACGCCGCGGCAGAGATCTGAGACCGGCCCGGCTCCCGGCGGCGGTCAGGTCAGCAACCGCACCCAGCTGGAGCTGAGCTCGTCGAGCATCTGCTCGCGCGTGAGCTTCCAGTCCGCACCTTCCCAGTGCTGGGCGACGTAGTCCAGCTCGGCCATCGCCAGTACACCCCGGAAGCGGCGCTGATGGGGGGCGAAGCGCCCGGCCGCCGTCAGTCCGTCCTCGATGTCGCTGATGGCCTCCTCCAGCCATCGCTCCACCAGGTCGGCGAGTTCCGGATCGACCGCCGCGGCGTCCCGGCCCACGCGGATGATCGGCCGGATCGTCGGCCAGCTGTCGGCGGTACGCCGCAGCCAGGCGTTGATCGCCTCCGGCGTCCCGTCGGCCACGGTCGCGACCAGGCCCTGGGCCGTGGAGCCGTGCTCGGGTGAACTGACGCGCTGCAGAGCCTCGTTGAGCTGCTCGTCGATGAGCGCCTTCATCAGCTCGCTGCGGGAGGGAAAGTAGGCGTAGAACGTCACCCGGGTGGTGCCCGCCTCGGTCGCGATGTCGTCGACCGTCGTGGCGGCGTACCCCTTCGTCTTGAACAGCTCGAGTCCCGACTCCAGCAGCAAGCGGCGCGTCATCTGCTTCTGCGCCTGTCGAAGGTTCGCCATGCCGGGATCCTAACGCGCCGCCGCACGATGACCGTACGGACCGACTCCGCGCCGCACGCCCCGCACAACTCCTTGACGAACTGTAAAGCAGGATGGGCGGCCGGTGCCCCGTGCCGCTCGGCACAGGACACCGGTCGCGGCTCGGGCGAGCAGGTCGAGGGAGAGCCGCCTGCGCAGGTCAGCCACCGTGATGCCGTACGTCTCCCGCACGCGGACTCCGTCGGGGCCAGGCACGCCCACCGGCAGCCCGGCCAGGAGTACGGCCCACGTTGCGGTTGTCCTCGCCGGCGCCGTTGGCGTTGCCGCACGCCACGTCGTCGATCGCGGCGCGGTCCAGGCCGGGCGCCCGGTCCAGCAGGCCGGTCAGCGCGGTCGCGGCGAGATCGTCGGGGCGCGCCCCGCGAGGGCTCCGTTGAAGCGGCCGAACGGGGTACGGACGGCCGCGTACAGGTAGGTATCGCTCACGCTGCACTGCCTTCCACGACCGTCAGCGAGGCCTCGGCGTCCGCCGAGGACAGCGGGATCGGCGTGAACATGGGCGGCTCCTGGTCCGGCGTCAGCGCGGTCGGGCCGTACAGCCAATCGACGAACGAGTAGTCGTAGGTGTCGCGGGCGCGCAGCAGTGCGTTGCGCTGCTCGCGGGGGACGCCGTCGAGGTGCCACAGCTCGCCCCACGTGCGGGAGGTGCTCAGCACGCGGCGGCAGTGCTCCGGGCGCACCGCCTGGTAGGCGGCGAGGGCGGTGCCCCACTCGACCGTGCCGTCGGCGGCCCGGTTGCGGGCGACGTGCTCGCCCAGCACCCAGCCGTCCTCGATCGCCATGATCGCGCCCTGCGCGATGTACTGCAGCGGCGGGTGCGCGGAGTCACCGAGCAGCGCTATCCGGCCATGGACCCAGTTCATGATCGGGTCACGGTCGAACATCCGCCACCACTTGTCCCGCCACATGAACGGCAGGCCGTCCCGGACGAAGTCGCAGGTCTTGGCGAAGGCGGTGTCGAGCTCGTCGGGCGTGCCCCAGTCCTCCTGCCCGGCCAGCGCCTTGGGCGACTCGAAGACGGCGACCTGGTTGAGCAACTCGCCGCCGCGCAGGCCGTAGTGCACGAAGTGGCAGGCGGCCCCGACGTACACCACGACCTCGCCGAGGTCGACGGACTCCACTCGCGGCAGCTCGGCGGGCACGGTGCCGCGGTAGGCGACGTACGCCGAGGAGACGGGCTCGTCGTCGACGAGCAGCTTGCGGGCGAGGGAGTGCAGCCCGTCGGCCGCGATCACGACGCCGGCCTCGTGCGTCTCGCCGGAGGCGAGGGTCACGCGGGCGCCGCCGTCGGTGTTCTGGTACGAGGTCACCTGCGCGTCGGTGATCAGCTCGACGCCGACGCGCTCGCACGCGCGCAGAAGCAGACCGTGCAGGTCGCTGCGGTGGATGACCAGGTACGGGTAGCCGTGGCGCTTCTCCAGGTCCCGCAGGTCGAGCCGGGTCAGCTCGGCGCCGTCGACGGCATCGCGCATGACCATGGAGTCCGGGACGACGCCGAGGCTCTTGGCTTCCTCGAGCAGGCCGTAGTCGTCGAGGATGCGGGTGCAGTTGGGCGCGAGCTGGATGCCGGCGCCGACCTCGCCGAAGGCTGGGGCGCGCTCCAGCAGGCGGACGCTCTGACCCTGGCGGGTCAGCGAGAACGCGACGCCGAGGCCGCCGATGCCGCCGCCGACGACGATCACATCAGGATGGGACATGACTCAACTCCTCAGAGCCACGGGCCGAGCTCGGGAGCGTCGGCGAGCGAGTGCGGACGACCGGTCAGCCAGGCCGCGACCTCCGGCAGAGGCCCGTCGGGCAGGTCGACCGGTCCGCGCTTCTCGCGGATCTCGTCGACCAGCGCGGTCAGGAAGCCGTCCGGCAGGTCGGCGAAGGTGGTGCCGGTGCCGAAGTCGGCGGCGTGGACGCACACCTCGCGGGCGCGCATCCACGGCAGCTCGGTGGCGGGGACCGTGCGGCCCTGGGCGGTGACGACCCTGTGCTGCCACTGGTCGTCGGTGAGCCCGTCGAGTCCCTCGGCGAGCCGGTGCGCGGAGGCGGTCAGCCAGGAACGCAGCTCGTCGGCCGACAGGCCCGGGCCCTTGGCGATGCCGGCGGCGCGCTCCTCGGCGGAGGCGTACATCGGCGTCTCCTCTCCGGTGGCCGCCCAGTGCACGAGGTTGCACAGGGCGTCGGCGTTGGCGGCGACATGAGCGGCGAGGTGCTTGCGGATCCAGCCGGGCAGCACGCTGTCTGCCGAGAAGCCGGCCTCGTCGAGTTCCGCGACGGCGGCGAGCACCAGCTTCGTGCCCGTGCGGGCCCACACGCGCGCGTCGGCGGAGGTCCGTACGGCGTCCGTCATGCCTCGACCACCTTGTTCGTGCAGGCGCCCAGACCGGAGATCTCGGTGACCACGGTGTTGCCGGGGAGCAGGAAGACCTTCGGGTCGCGGGCGTTGCCCACGCCGGCAGGGGTGCCGGTGGCGATGATGTCGCCGGGGCGCAGGGTGATGACGGTGGAGATGTACCGCACCAGGAACACCGGGTCGAACAGCAGCGTGCCGGTGTCGTCCTGCTGCATGACCTGCCCGTCGACGACCGTCTTCACCTCGAGCGAGGGGCGGACGCCGCCGACCTCGTCGGGGGTGACGACGTAGGGGCCGACCGGGGTGGAGGCTTCCCAGATCTTGCCCTGGGTCCACTCGATGGTGCGGAACTGCCAGTCGCGCACCGAGATGTCGTTCATGACGGTGAAGCCGGCGATCGCGTCGGCGGCCTGCTGCTCGTCGGCGCGGCGCACCGCCTTGCCGATCACGACCGCCAGCTCGACCTCCCAGTCGAGCGCGCCGGTCTCGGTCGGCTTGGCGATGTCGTCGCCGGCGCCGAGAAGGGTGTCGGCGAACTTCGGGAAGAGGGTCGGGTAGTCCGGCAGCTCCCGGCCCATCTCCTTGATGTGGTCGGTGTAGTTGTGCCCGACGCAGATGATCTTGGATGGGTTGGGCACGACCGGCGCGAAGTCGGCGCCCTCGGCGGGGTAGGTGGTGCCGGAGGCGGCGGCCCTGGCCTGCCAGTCGGCCTCGGCGAGCAGCTCGCCCAGGTCGGCGTACCCGAGATCGACCAGGAGGTCACCGTCTAGGCGGACCGCCCTGGTGCCGTCGGCGGTGCGGATGGTGGCGAGCTTCATGGTCAGGCGTCCTTCTGGGTGCGGTTGAGCCGGAGCGCCTCGAAGACGGGCGCGTCGGAGAAGCGGAAGAGGTCGAGGGCTCCCTCGTCGGAGTCGGTCGTGCCGGCCTCGGACCTGGCGGCGAACGGCTCCCAGGACGGGACGACGAACAGGTCGCCGCGGGTCACCGTCCAGGACGTGTCGCCGACGGTCACCACGCCGGAGCCGTCGAAGACCTGGTAGACCGACGAACCGGTCTCGCGCACCGGCGCGGTCTCGGCGCCGCGGGCGATGCGGTGGAACTCGGCGCGGACGGTCGGCAGGACGTCGGAGCCGTCATGGGGGTTGGAGTAGCGCACCGCGGCGTGACCGGGCTCCACGGTGCCGCCAAAGCCCTCCTTCTCCAGCAGGAGCTGGTCGGCCAGGGCGGCGTTGGTGTAGTCCCACTTGTAGGACAGCAGTGGGCTGCCCGGCGTGGGCGGGGCGGCCGCCAGCGGGCGCAGGCCGGGGTGGCCCCACAGGCGCTCGGAGCGCGACCGCTGCGGGGTGATGCGCTCGGCGTCGCTGATCTCGTCGCGGCCGAACTCGAAGAACTGCGCCTCGGTGACGTACTGGAAGGGGATGTCCAGGCCGTCGATCCACGCCATCGGTTCGGAGGTGGCGTTGTGGTGGGCGTGCCAGTTCCAGCCCGCCTGCGGGAGGAAGTCGCCACGGTTCATCGGGACCGGGTCGCCGCCGACGACCGTCCACACGCCCGAGCCCTCGACGACGAAGCGGAAGGCATGCTGGGTGTGCCGGTGCTCCGGGGCGTCCTCACCGGGCATGAGGTATTGGATGGCCGCCCACAGCGTCGGGGTGGCGAACGGCCGTCCGCCGAGGGAGGGGTTGGCCAGCGCGATGGCGCGGCGCTCGCCGCCGCGGCCGACGGGAACCAGGTCGCCGGCCTGGGCCGCCAGCTGCCGCAGCCGCTCCCAGCGCCACAGGTGCGGCACGGCGCGCGAGCGCGGGTGGGCCGGCATCAGGTCGCCGATCTCGGTCCACAGCGGAACGAGCAGTTCCTGTTCGAACCCGCGGTAGAGCTCTTCGAGTGCCGGGGTGACCTCGGGCTGCCCCTCCGCGGCGACAGCCTGGAGCCGGACCGGGGAACCCGTGGCGGTGTCTTGGGTCATGGAGGTCTCAGTCACGGCATCAGCGTGCGCCGCGTCTGGTGAGAGAACATGGAGATTCTGGAGAGCAGAAACAGGGGCCACGCCATGGACAAGCCGCTGAAGACACCGCCGCCCTACCCGATCGCCAGCGTGGACCACGCGCTGCGGGCGGCGACCATCCTGCAGATGGAGGGCGGCGCGACCGTCTCGCAGATCGCCGAGCGGCTGGGCGTCGCCCGGTCCACCGCCCACCGGATCCTGGCGATGCTGGTCTACCGGGACTTCGCCGTGCAGGACGAGGACCGCGTCTACCGCGCGGGACCTGTGCTGGAACTCGCCGCGCACTCCCAGTCCCTGGTCTCGCGGCTGCGCGCGGCGGCCCTGCCCCACCTGCACCGGGTCGTCGACCTGCTAGACGAGACCGCGAACCTGACGGTGCGCACCGGTGACACGGCCCGGTTCATCGCCAGCGTCGAGTGCCGGCAGGCCCTGCGGGTCGGCTCCCGGGAGGGCATGGTGTTCCCGGCGCACCGCACCACAGCGGGACTGCTCCTGCTCGCCGACCTCTCCGACGAGGAACTGGACGAGGTGTACGCCCCCGAGCGTTACCGCGACCGTCCGGCCGACCGACCGGATCTCGCCCGCCTGCGCACGGAGCTGAAACGGCTGCGGCGCAACGGGTTCGCCGTCAACAAAGAACGGTCCGAGCGGGGTCTGGTCGCTGTGGGCGTACCGGTGCGCGACCGGGACGGCACCGCGCTGGCCGGCCTGTCGGTGTCGATGCCCAGTGTGCGCTACGACCCGCACCACCTCCAGTCCCTGGTCACGGCCCTGAATGCCGCGGCCCACGCACTCAAGGAGGACCTGGCGGAGTGCTGAGACTCCCGACTCGTAAGACGGAGCGGATGATTCTGTGGCAGATAGTCCATTGGACTTAGGTTCTGAACATATCATTGACGCGACGTAAAGCGAGTGTCATTCTCCACGGCATCGCGCCGTCTCGCGTCGTGCCCCTCTCCCCCACCGCGTACGCAGAGCCGAGCACTTCCAGCTCTCGAGGCTCCCGCTTCCCGGGTGCCCTTGTTTCCCAGCCAGGGAGAATCAGCAATGACGCTCAACAACGGGACGACGACGTCCCAGGGCCCAACCGCGGGGGCCGCCCGGATGCCGGGCTACGCGGGAACACTGGCTGCCGCCTGCGGCGCGGTCTTCGTGGCCCAGGTCGCGAACGCCCTGCCGGCCTCGCTCCTCGGGCTCTTCCAGGAGGACCTGCACACCCACGGATCCCAACTGACATGGATCACCGCCGCGTTCATGATCGCCGTGGTCTGCTTCGAGTTCACCTTCGGTGTCCTCGGCGACCTCTTCGGACGGCGACGGCTCGTCGTGGCCGGCACGGTCCTGGTCGCCGCGGGCAGTGCCGTGGCCGCGCTCGCACCGAACGTCCAGGTGCTGTGGATCGGCGCCGCCCTGAACGGGCTGGGAGCCGGCGCCATGTTCCCCGGCTCGCTCACCGCGATCACCGCCGTCACCCGCAGCATGCGGGAACGGGCGCACGCGGTGGCGCTCTGGAGCGGCTTCCTGTCCGCCGGCGCCGCCGTCTCACCTCTGCTCGGCGGCATGTTCGCCAGGGTCGGGTCGTGGCGCGGATCCTTCTCGGTGCTCGTCGGACTCGCCCTGGTCAGCATGGTGCTCACCCTGGTGCTGGCCACGGAGTCGAAGGCGCCCGAGGGCCGAAAGTTCGACGTGGCCGGTCAGATCACCTTCGCCATCGGTCTCGTCCTGGTGCTGTACGGCGCCGTCGAGGGGCCCGAGTCGGGCTGGACCACCCTTCCCGTCATGCTCGCCTTCATCTTCGGCATATGCTTCCTCGCCGGGTTCACCGTGGTGGAGCTGGGGGCCGAGTCGCCGATCTTCGACCTGAAGCTGTTCCGCAACCGGGCCTTCACGGTGTCGTCCGTCGTCGCGGTCATCGGCATGCTCGCCTTCCTCGGCGCCTGCTTCGCGATGAGCATGTGGATGGGCCCGGTACAGCATCAGGACCCGATCCGCGTCGCGATCCTGTTCCTGCTCCTCCAGGGACCCGCCTTCCTCCTCATCCCGGTCGTCTCGCGGCTGCTCCACCGGGTCGCCGCGTCCTGGCTGCTGACCTCCGGATTCGTCCTGATGGCGATCGGCTGCCTGCTGTTCACCCGCCTGGATGTCACCGACCCGGGACTCGGCGCGTTCGTCGCGCCCGCCCTGCTGATCGGCATCGGTTTCGCCCTGACCGTCAGCTCGGTGACGGCCGTGGCGCTGAACAGCGTGCCCCTGAACCTGGCGGGCATGGCCAGCGCCACCACCAACATGCTGCGCGACCTCGGCTTCGTCCTCGGTCCCGTCGTCGTCGGCGCGGTCGCCCTCGGCAACGCGGGGGCGGCGTTCGCGACGAACCTGGCCGGCGCGGGCCTGCCGGCCGGTCAAGCGGCGGCGGCACGGGAGATCGCCGGGGCCGGAGGACCCATCGCCGTGAACAGCCTGCCGCCCGGCGCCCCGGGATCAGCGGCGCACGGCCTGGCCCTGGACGCCCTGGGCAGCGGCTTCAGCACCGCGTTCCTGGTCTGCGGCGTGGCGGCCGCCGTCGCGGCGGCCCTGACCGCCTTCGGCATGATCGGAGTCCACCGCCACTCTCCCAAGGACGAGGTGTCCGCACCGCCGGCTCCCGGAAGCGCCGGCAGAGCGGAATCCGCCCCCACCGTCCTCCGCCCCTGAGCTCAGCGACTTCAGGACGTCACCGGGACGATCGACGCGCACGGCCCCGTCTGCCGCACACCGGGACGCGGCAGACGGGGCCGTGTGCCCGGCCTCGGCCCGCCTCTCCGCCCGACCCGCCGTCAGCCGTCGGTGGCAGGGGAGCCGGTGTCGCGGCGCAAGCCCCCGGCGGCTAGGAGAGCACCCACGAGACACAGAACAGCGGTGACGAGAACGGCGGCGTGCACACCGTTCATGAAGGCGTTGCCGCTGCCCTCGACCACGGCGGCCTTCAACTGCGCGGGCATGCCGTCCTTGACCGGCGCGACGCCCATCGCCACGGCGTCCTTCGCCTCCTCGAAGCCATGTGCCGCAGAGGCCAGCAACCCGGCGCCGGCCAACTCGCCGACGAGCGTGGCGGCCACGCGGCTGCTGATCAGCGAGACCAGCACGGACGTGCCGAGGGCACCGCCGATCTGCAGTGCGGTGGACTGCAGGCCGCTCGCCACACCGCCGTCTTTGACGGGCGCGTTGCCGACGATCGCGTCCGAGGACGCCGACATGACCATGCCCACGCCCAGACCGAGCAGCACGAACGTCGGCCACATGGCCGCGTACGAGGAGTGCGCGTCCCACGTCAGCATCCACAGGGACGCCACCACCTCCAGCAGCATGCCCGCGGGCATGGACAGACGTGCACCGAACCGTTCGGTCAGCGCCGCACCCAGCGGTGCCGCGACGACGGAGGCCAGACTCAGCGGCAGGGTGCGCACGCCTACCTCGACGGGAGTCAGGCCCCGGACGTTCTGCAGGTACAGCATCAGGAAGAAGATGACGCCGAGCAGCACGAAGAAGTTGATCGCGGTGACGAGAGTGCCGATGGTCAGCGCCGGGCTGCGGAACAGCCGCATGGGCAGCAGCGGGTGCCGAACACGGGTCTCGTACCAGCCGAAGAGCGCCAGCAAGACCAGTCCGGCGGCGAGGGAGCACAGCGTTCCCCTCGAGATCCAGCCCCAGCTGTCGCCCTTGATCACACCGAAGACCACGGCCACCAGGCCGAGCGCCAGCAGGATCACGCCGGGGAAGTCGAAGCGGTGGCGGCCCGTGGCGTCCCTGCTCTCCGGCAGTACGAACGCGCTGAAGACCAGGGTCGCGACACCGATGGGCGCGTTGATGTAGAACACGGACTCCCAGTTGACGTGCTCGACCAGCAGGCCGCCGACGATCGGTCCGAGCGCGGTCGAGCAGGAGGCCACCATCGCCCACAGGCCTACCGCCGTACCGAACTTCTCCGGCGGGAAGACCGCACGCAGCAGGCCGAGCGTGTTGGGGATCAGCAGCGCGGCGCAGAGTCCCTGCAGCGCGCGGAAGACGATCACGCCTTCGACGGAGCCGATCAGGCCGATCATGACGGAGGTCACGACGAAGCCCGCGACTCCGGTCGTGTAGTACGTACGCCGCCCGAACCGGTCACCCAGCTTGCCGCCCAGGATCAGGGCGGCGGCCATGGCGATGAGGTAGGAGTTGGTGACCCACTGCAGGTCGGCGGTGGACGCGTGCAGGGCCCGGCCGATCTCCGGGTTCGCGATCGAGACCACGGACCCGTCGAGGTTGACCATGAAGAGACCGATCGCGACAGCGATCAGCGTCAGCCACGGATTGGAGCGCGGGCCAAGCTCAGTGCCCAGTCGCGACGGAGTGGGCAGGGTTGAGTGGTCCACGGGGGTGGAGGGCATGCAGGTGCCTTGTCTGTGGTGAGAACGTCGACAAGTCGACGAGATGGATCAAGGACTTCGGCACAGGCGGAGATACGGCGGCGTGCGGCCACCGACGGGGGAAGCGCGGCGGGGCAACGGCGCCGTCAACGTGCGGGCTGCGCACGGGACCGGACGCTCGCGCCGGAGAACCGGTGCCGGAGGGTCAGTCGGCGGAGTAGAAGCGCCGGTTCAACGCCAGCAGCGCGCCACAGGCCGAACCGAGGGCATCCTGCTCCCCGTCGGTGAGGGTCTCCAGCAGACGCGCCATGTGGGCTTCCTTCAGCCCTCGCGCCTCCGCGAGTCTCTCCGCGGCCAGGGCCGTGGGGTGCAGATGAGCGACCCGCTTGTCGACGGCATCCCGCCTGCGCTCCAGCAGCCCCAGCTCGGTGAGGTGGGCAACGAGGGCGCTGACGTTGTTCGGCTTCATCAGCAGGGCGTCCGCCGCGTCACGGACCGTGATGCCCGGGTGCTCCTCCACGAGCCGCAGCAGAGTGAGCTGCCCCTCCGGCAGCGTCGGGTGAGAGAAGTCCCGGACCATCCGCCGCTCGAGCGCCCTGTTCAGCGTAGGCAGAATCGCCACGAGGACCGAGGCCACGTGGTCGTTCTGCCGGCTGGAGGCGCTGGAGTCGAGCACAGACCCACCATAGGTACGCCCATATACCTATGTCAACATAGGTAATCGCCTCAGTCAGGCACAGCAGTCGGGAGCGGCCGACGGTGTTCACCTGGAACCGCTCGACACGGGTGACGGCTCATCAGAACGAGCGTCAAGACAGCAGGCAGTCGTCCGTGCTGAGAGGAGTCGGAACTCACCCGTCAGCCGGCACGGCCCCGAGGAAGGCCGGGTTCGGACAGCGTTCGCGAGATACGGCGCGCTTCACGTCGTGCAACGAACACCACCTATGTCACACGCTGCGCGAGTACGAACGGCACTACAACGAGCACCGCACCCACAGATCACTGCATGCCGCGGCCCCACTCCGCTCCCTGCCCCAACCGATCGCCGAATCAGATCACATCACCCACCTCGACGTACGACGACACGACCGGCTCGGCGGCATCGTCCACGAGTACCAACACGCCGTTTGACCAGCGCGGAATCATTCTCGGCACGCACAGCCCGCGACCAGCCTGTGGCAAGGAGAGTGCAGCCCACGCCGACGGTGCACGCGACACGCGCTTACCCGCACCCGTCGACGATCGAAATCAACGGCTTGCCGTCCTTGTGGACCCTCGTGTATACGTCACCGTTTCTTGGTCAGCCACTCAGCCAGGACAGCTGCCTGGCTGTGATCCACGTCCTTGGTGGCGGTCAACAGCAAGAGCTTGTCATGCGCCGCCAGGTCACGCAGATGCTCGGCCGCCTCACGGTGCCCCGCGTCGCGCAGTTCCGCCACATAGCGACGACGGAATTCGGGGAAGCGACTGGTCTCATGGCCGTACCACTTGCGTAGTTCGCTCGACGGGGCGACATCACGTAGCCACTCATCCAGATGCGCGTCCTCCTTGCGCATGCCCCGTGGCCACACCCGGTCGACAAGTACGCGCTTCCCGTCCTGCGGCGAGGTCTCCTCGTAGACTCTGCGGCAGGTGATCTGTTTGACCATAAGAGTGCCCTCCAGATCGGTCGGCCGACCTGGCCGCGCGGGCGGACAGATCTGCCTCCGCGGCGAAGCGGATGTTTCCCGACCCGCCCATTTTATCGAAGGCTGGTCCTGCGAACCGGGTCAAGATTCCCCCACCCATGAGGGCCGGGCCTGTCAAGCATAGAAGTGGCCCCGGCCTGCGGCTTTTTGTTCTTCGCCGAGGCGCTTTCCTTGTGGGTCTTCCTCGTGCTCGTCTGGCAGGCGGCTGCCGTGCAGAGCCCTGAGTCGGAGGCGAGGTAGCGTCACCAATATTCAGAGATTTGGTCGTGACGCCCCCGATGCGCTGATGGCCTTGGCGGAGTGAGCTCACATCCACCCATTCAGCGTCTGGCCGTGCGGGCCGGCGCCATGACCGTGGTTCGGGGGATCCGGGCTGCTCAGTCAGGTCATCGAGCACGGGCGACAGCCCGTCTCATGGGCAAATGCGAGCTCACCCGGGGTCTGCGACCGCCCCTGGCGGTTGTCGTCGGCTGGTGTCATCGAGTCCTCTGCCGGTCGGGTGGGGCCTGGACTGCGCGCAGCAGATGGTAGGCGCGGGCCAACAGGCGGCGGGCGATCGCGGTGGTGGCGATCTTCTTGCCCCGGCGCCGGGCGAGGCGCTGGTAGGAGGCGGCGAACTCCGGCGACCGCTTGGCGGTCTGGGCGGCTTCACACAAGATCCACCGCAGCCAGTCCGAACCCTGTTTGGAGATGTGGCCGTGCCGGACAGTCATGTCCGAGCCGCGGACCGTCGGGGTGAGCCCCGCCCACGCGGTGAGCTTGCGGGCGGAGGGGAAACGGCTGATGTCACCGATCTCGGCAACGATGATCAGGGCGGTGAGCGTACCCACCCCCGGCAGCTGGGTGAGGGATTTGACCCGCGGATCACCACGGGCGTGCGCGACCAGCTGCTGGTCCAGGGCGTCGATCGGCTCTTTGAGCGCGTCCATCAGGACCAGAAGATCGTCGACCACGCGGTGCGAGGCGTCCGGCAGGTCCAAGCCGTCGAGCCAGACCCGTCCCGGAGCGGTGAAGTAGCCGCCCGGCCGGTCGCAGCCGTAGTCCGCCAGGACGGCATGGACACGGTTGCGTAGCAGCGTGCGCAGACGCACTAGCTGGCAGCGGTGACGCAGCAGAGCCCGTTGCTGGCGCACATCCAGCGGGGCGATCCACGCCTCCGGCAGCAGATCCGCACGGAGCAGTTGGGCAAGGGTCGCCGCGTCGACCTTGTCGTTCTTCAGCCGCGCGGAGGCGATGGCCTTGCACCGCAGCGGGTGCACCAGGTGCGGCTCGAAGCCGTAGTCCTCCAGCAGTTCCACCAGCCAGCCCCAGCCGTAAGCGGCCTCGAAGGCCACCGGGGCTCCGATCGGAAGATCCCCGATCACCGAGAGCACCGTCTCGACCCCGTTGGGCACGTTCCGATTCACCTGCACCGCGCCATCGTGATCAACGACCGCGATCTGTGAGCGCTTGCGGTGCACGTCGATGCCGACGTAGACCGACATTGAGGGCCTCCTTTCCGAGCACGTATGGGACCCGGAACCAGAATCCACCGGGCTGTGCAGGGAAGGGGGCCCGGCCCTCATAGAGTCAGGTCAGTCACCACAATCCTCCAGTGAGGGCGGCGGCCGGCACGGCGTATTGACGAGGAGCACGGTATGTCCGGCAGACGTCCTCCAGCGGAGTCACACGACCTGCCCGCACGGACGTGACGGTCGTGCGCTGCGCCCCGATGATCGCTGCGCAGTCCGGGCGGCTGTGGTGGCGTTCACCCTTGTCGGCGATGTAGACGGTCATGAATGTTCCCCCTGCTGGAGTCTCGCAGCGAGGTTGAGGTAAGTGCGTAGGCGGGGTTGTTGTCGAGCTGGCGACGACGTCGGTTGTGCCGCTGGGTGGCGCGCGGGTCGGAGTGACTGACGGCATCTTGGACGTCTTACTGATCATTTCAAAATGAGGTTCCGAGTCGCCTCAAGCAGATGATGCTGCAGGCGAGTTGGAGCAGACTGTGGTGGAGGACGGCGCGTATCTCGTAGCGGATCCGGAGTCGTTTGAACTGGTGGAGCCAGGCGACGGTCCGCTCGACGACCCAGCGGGTCTTGCCCAGGCCGGATCCGTGAGCTGTGCCTTTGCGGCGATCTTCGGTGTGATGCCGCGGGCCCTCAGGCGATGGCGGTACTTGACGTAGTCGTAGCCGCGGTTGGCGAACAGCCGGCGAGGCCAGTCAGGTGGCCGCCCGCGAATCCCGCGGACCAGGCTTCGCGGATTCCGGTCAAGGCCGCCTCCGAGCCACAAACCATCGCATGTCAGCCACACATCGTTGCACTCCCGGACCCTGGACAGCGCATACTTGAGTTGATCAGCACACCATGCTCCGAGGCAATACCTGTTCTCGCCATGGGCGGTGGAGGCTTCTGCGCGAGCCCACGGTCAAGGGCCACGGTCAACCGCCAGCGCGTCAGCTCTCTCTCGCCACCTGGCGCCAGACACACATTCCAGCCACCGTGCCGTGACGGTACGTTGCGCCCGCAACACGTCACACGAGAACATGTTCGACGAACCGTGGGACGAAACGTGGTATCAAAGGCGCACCAGGTGACGATGGCAAGGGAACCCAATCTCCAAGGCTGGATCGAGGAGGGACGCCGCAACATCATTGAGCCTTTCCCGGTAACCGACGGTCGCTGAGGGTGATCGCCTCCGGGAGTTTCGTGGTGCACTCCCAACTCCGGGCAGGCGTAAGGCCCCTGGTAGGAACGATCTTGCGACAGAAAGATCCGACCGAGGGGCCTCACGTGCCGACCAGTGTCACATACACCGCCGTGCTCGATGTCCGGCGCTCCACCGCCGAGCACCTGGCCCGGCTCCTGCGAAGCCATCGAACCGAGGTCGGCACCCGCCGCGGGCGCCGCGCCCTGGGCTGCTTCAAGCAGGCCGTGCTGATCCTGCGCTGGTTCATCGACGGCACCCGTCTGTCCCAACTCGCCCGCGACAACGCCCTGTCCACGTCCACCGCCTACCGATACCTGCACGAAGGACTGACGGTCCTGGCGGCCGGGGCACCGGACCTGGCCACCGCGCTGGAACGGGCGAAGGCGGCCGGCCTGACCCATCTCAATCTGGACGGCACGGTCATCCGCACCGACCGCGTCGCCGCCCCGGGGCCCAACGGGGCAGACCTCTGGTGGTCGGGCAAGCACAAGCATCACGGCGGCAACGTGCAGGTCATCTCCGCCCCGGACGGCTGGCCGATCTGGGTCTCGCCGGTGCGGCCCGGCCGCGAGCACGACACTACCTGCGCCCGCCACCACGGGCTCGTCGATGCTCTGAACCGGCTCGCCGACCAACTGGGCACACTGACCCTGGTCGACCTCGGCTACGAGAACGCCGGAGACGGCTTCCGTCACCCGGTCAAGAAGCCCGCGGGCGGTGAACTCACCGAAGCCCAGCAGACCTTCAACAGGGTCATCCGAGGCATCCACGGGATGTGCGAACGCGCGAATGCCCTGCTTAAGACCACTTTCAAGGCCCTGCGGCGGGTCAGCCTCGATCCCAGCCGCATCACCCAGATCGCCGCCGCGGCCCTCGTCCTGCTCCAGCTCGAATACGACCGCACCATCTGAACGATCACACACAGACATGAGGGCTTACCGGGAAACGCTCATTGACGTGGCGGACATGCTCGGGGTGCCTCCCGAGGTCTACACGCGGGACCCGATGAGCCTCATTCCGGCTCTCCAGGATTACGTTTCCCGTGCCCCACTCGCCGAATTTGAGCAGTCCGACTGGATTACCCTACACGCCGACTTGATGTCCTACGTTGCCGACTACCTCATTCACAAGCACGGTGCGCGATGGAGTGTCGCAGATGATCCCACCGCGCCACGTGGCTACCGCTTTGTCATCGAGGCAACAGGTCGCGACGGGCAGACTCACCAGATCGACCCCGCCGATGTAGTGAGAAAGGAATTCTCCAGCCTCCCGATCGAGATCACGCGGATGCTGGCCAGCGCGGAACTCACCTTGCACTTGGCCTCGCCGGCCGACGGCGTATGACGCAGCCCGTCGCCCGCAGCCGAAGCGTCTCCTCAGGAGCGCCGCCGACTTCTTTCACGCAGCAATACAGGTGCCCGACGGCCCGGGTGAGGGCATCCACGCCCGTTCTCCCGTAATCACCGACGACAGCACGCTGGTACGCCCAGCCGTGCCGACCGGACCTGCCCATCCCCAACGCCCTCGCGCCGAACAGACGTCGGAGCCCACGCGTGACCAAAGACGTCATTGCCCTCACCCCGAAGATGCCGGACACCCGCTCCCTGCTCGCCGGCCTCTTCGCAGGCGGACCCAACCTGGGCCTCACCGCCACCGGCGACGGCGCCATCCTCCAGCTGTGCACCCACCACGGCCGTCCACTCGTCTCCGTCGAGGCCCCCATCCTCATCCACGTATCAGGCGAAGCCGAACGCCTCCTCGGTGCCTCCGTGTCCGCGCCCCCGCTGCCCTACTGGTGGACGGAGACCCGCGCCTCAACAGCCTTGCCAGAAGCGGAACACCTTGCGAACTCGGTGTGCGGACGCCTGACGACGCTGCTGGGCGGAGCGGTGTGGCCGCGCGGTGCAGCCACGACGCGCATGGTGACCGCCTCTGGAGACCCGTCCCCCTTTGACACGGAGGACAGCGTCGCCGCAGCTGCGCCCGGCGCCCCTGCAGTCGACGTCCTGACCGAGTCGACGGTCGTCGTTCTCTCCGATCGCCCCGTGGCCGCATTCACCACCTGGCTCTCCGAGGTGCTCCGCACTGCGAGTGCCCAGAACCGCGCCCTGCATCTGGTCACGCCTGCCGATGTCCGTCTCACGCTCCCCCTGCACAGGCCTCTGGCGGTCCCACCCAACCGATGGGTGATCCAAGATCCGGCGGGCGGCTACTACGACGGCCTGTCCGGCGTCCGACTCGCCTGGCGCAACGGCACCTTCACCCCGACTGGCACCACGGTCGCCGACGCCTTCACCAAGCACTCCGCACCCACGCCAGAACGCCAACTGACCATCGCCTTCCGCACCATCCACGTCCCCGACGCCGATCTGGTCCTCGGCCGTAGCCTGGAAACAGCCTGGCGACACCTGACAGGCCGTCCACCAGTCGGCTGGGGCACCGCAGAACCGGTCAACCTACCCTGGTCACCGAGACAGTTGACGAACCTGGCCCGCGACCGCTCCCCCACACCGACCCACCTCGTAGCCGTCGGCGATCCAGACCGCCCGGCCATTGCCACACTCCGCACGACGCGCACGACGGCCAGCGTCGCCCAGGACATCACACTCACACTGGGATACCCCTCCGCCACGGACGTACTACTGGACGCCATCGAGCCCCTCGCCGCCACGCTCGCCAACGAGCACAACCTCACGACGATGCTCACCACACTGCGAGCAGCCGGTTCCGACCTCACCCTGCCCCCGCGTCTGGAGGCCCCTCCCGTCCCAGTCTCCTTCACCCTCGGCGAACGCGATGTACGCGCCGCCGGCCTCACCCACGCCCGCCACCCACCCCTCGCCCTGCACCCCCGACCGCTCGGCCCCCACACGCGCCCGGCGCTGCATTACCCGCTGGGCGACGGCACCAACAGCGACGCATGGACAACCCTCCAGAAACTCACCTCCCACCTCAAGGAAGCCTCGGGAGCAACGTGAAGCAGTCCTCAATAGCCCATGCCTGTATGGGGGGAAGGGGCGACGGACTTCAGCTCACTCCGACACCGTGGTGAGGTCGGCGCCGAGTTCCTGGGCAAAGGCCTCGATCTCGGCCAGGGCCGCGCGAAGATCCACAGCCACGGACCGGTCCCATGCCGAAAAATCATCCGCCCCGGAGGGAGCCGGCATGCGGGGTGTCAACCCTGGTCGCTTGCGCCGGAGCTCTCGCGCGGCTGGCGATCGCCGCGACAAGATGATCAGCCGTGCTGCTGCGACTGCCTGTCTGGGTCTGACAAACGCCTTCGCCGTACTGCGCCTGCTGCCAATGAGCGACCGGGAGAAGGACGTCGAGATCCTAACCCTACGCATCTCGACCCAGCGCCCGGGACGACCGCGGGCCGTGCGCTACATCCGCGCCCTCGTACTGCGTCTCGCGCAGGAGAGTCCCGGCTGGGGGTATCGGCGCGTCCATGGTGAGCTGCTGGTCCTCGGGATGAAGGTGGCCGCCTCCACCGTATGGGGAATCTTGCGGGAGGCCGGGAGCGACCTGGCGCCCGAGCGCAGCGACAGCACGTGGGCCGACTTCCTGCGCTCGCAGGCCGACGCCCCTGTTGACATGCGACTTCTTCGAGTCGATCACCGTGACTGGAGCGCGGCTGTACGTATTCGCGGTGATCGAGCACACCACTCGGGCGGATCCGCATCCTGGCCGCAGCCGCCCACCCGTCCGCGGCCTGGGTGGTGCAGGCCGCGAAGAATCTCGTCATGGACCTCGAGGACGCCGACTGCCCGGCGCCATTCCTGATCCGGGACCGGGACGGGAAGTTCCCCGCCCTGTTCGACGGCATCCTCGCCGATGCGGGGATCGAGGTCGTGCCGATCGTCGACCCGGAGCAGGTCGCCCGTCTCGGCGTACGACGACGCGATCGCCTCGGCGGCATCCTTCGCGGATACGAACATGCCGCGTGACCTACGCGGACGGGATTAGCGGCAAGACCACCGCTCTACGGAGCCCGGGGCATCACCATCAGCTCCGAAGCAAAGAGGACCCCAACCCTAAGGCCGAGGCCCTCGTCAGCGAATCGTCACTCCGTGTGCCCGAGGGGGGACTTGATCATTAACGATACCGTCGTGGTCGCGCAAGGACGACTGGAGCTGCAAGACCCGCGAGGTGGTCTCAAGGTCTCCTTGTGAAAACGGGCGCCTGTCCTGGCCGTGACCATTCCGATGTCTGGCAGCAGAACCCGCCCTCGCTCGCCGCCTGGCTCAACGCCCAGCTGACCGGCATCGGCTGGTGGGAGGAAGAGTCATGCGGGCCAACGCACCGCGGACCTGGAACCCTGGCCGTTGGCAACCCAGCGGTCGGGGGCACAAGAGCCGCCCTACGGTACAGCCGCACTCGCCCACGGGCGAAGGCCTCGTCCAGCCCAGCGTGCGCCGTTCGCAACAGGGCTGCCGCAGGTTCACCCGCACGCCGACACGCTTCCGCCGCACCACCGGAAGTCCGCAACCCCCAGGGTGGGACAGGGTCGAAAAGACAAAGTACGCTGCCACTGCACGGCTCACGGAGACCCGGCTGCGGCCGGTGACCGAGCGCATCGGAGGCGATTGCCCTGCTCACGTTGGATCTGCACCCGATCTTCCGCAACAACCGCGACATCGACGTCGCGCTGCGCCAGACCCTGTTCAAGGCCGCCGCTACTGGGGTCGACGTCGTGCAGATCATCCCAGGCAAGGGGACGGGCCAGCTGAAGAAGCGGGTGCTGGCCGTGCTGGCGCAGAAGCACATCAAGAAGCTCTACGTCCGCGTGGAGACCGACGCGACCAACGCCGGCCGGGTCCTGGTCCACCTTCGATGACTCTGCCGGCGGACGCGACGGGCACCGTGCAATGTCATCCATGCAGCTCGAGTTGGGCCCTACCGCCAAGCCCTGCCCTTCAGGGACGGGCAAGTTGACGATGGAAAGTCCTCGTTGAGAATCAGGACGCCACCGCGCGGTAGAAGAACATCTCTCGAGTCTCAGGCGCGGAGTCCCATCCCTGCGCGAAGGCGAGTGTGCCGTTCAGACTGGTAAGCCCTCCCCAGGCCAGGGAGCCA
The DNA here is from genome assembly GCF_050936285.1 of Streptomyces sp. CA-106110. Classification (NCBI taxonomy): domain Bacteria; kingdom Bacillati; phylum Actinomycetota; class Actinomycetes; order Kitasatosporales; family Streptomycetaceae; genus Streptomyces; species Streptomyces sp. CA-106110. The sequence continues at coordinate 2,645,629 of NZ_JBNJNB010000001.1, forward strand.
CCTCGGTTGAGGGCTCGCTGAGTGAAGGGTGAATCTCTGGAAAATAGGGCCTGTGCGGCGGCGAAATCGCCGTTCTCGTCGCTGTAGAAGAAGTCCAGGACCAGATCGTGCGACTCGTCGTGCTCGGTGACGGCGCAGGCGACCTCGTAGAGCGTGCCGCCGAGTTCGGTCAGGTCAAGGTAATTCTGCGGCTCGAAGGTCCAGTTGATCATGTCGGTTGACCGGCCCACGTAGCGAATTCCGTTACAGCCCTCCGACATGTACATGAGGTACTGTCCGTCGATCTTCACGGCCTCACCGTTCGGATTGCGAGGGATGACCGCGCCTTTCGCCCACAGCCTGGAGACTTCGTACGGCACGGCAAGGCCGAGTTTCTCCCAGTGCAGTAGGTCGTCCGACACAGCTACGTTGATATCGCACCCCAGTGTCTCCACCGGGTATCCGGGCGACGGGTATTCCGATTGCTCTTGGGAGCCGGCGGCTGCCCAGATTCCGTTGTAAAACATGAAGTAGCGACCCTCGGCCGCGTAGACCTTTGGGTCTTCACAACTCAGCAGCTCGTTGTCCCTGGTTGGGAAGATGATGGGGTTGTCTGCGTAATCCGTCCACCCTGATCCGTCGTTGATTGCAAGCCCGATTCGGCTCGCGGTCGATTCTTTCCGCGGCGAGGCACGGTAGAAAAGGTGGAGCGACGAGTCCGTGACGATCACAGACGGATTGAATATCGAACTCGAGGTCCAGCCGATTCCGGTCGGATCATTCCACTGGCCGGTAGGGCGAAATGTGAGCGAATCATCCTTCGTAAACGGCCCCAGCACCCATGCGGGCCGAGAGCTGTAATTGGACGAGAACTGATCCGTCGAGATCACGGCGGTCAGCGGGTTATCGAAGGTGAGTGCGTCGGAATAGGCTGCCGCGAGTTCCTTCGGCGAGAGTGGAATCATGATCCGATCTTCCTGTAAGGAACGGGCCTTGAGGAGACGGTACTCCAGTGGTTCATCGTTCGCAGGAACGCGATGGGAACCAGACGACGTCGTCCCGAACTGGGATTTGCGCGACTGACACGGCGGCTGTAGTGCGTGATCTGTAGTGTGCCGCCGCTTGTCAGCGGAGGCGGGGTGGCCGCGGGTACCGACACGGCCGATCTAGAAAATCGCCAAGTCCAGGGGGACCGAGCACAGCCTCCCGATCTCCACCCGAAGGTCAAGATCACCTCACACTCACCGCCAAGGCGCCAAAACGCTCTGCGGCTGTGAACGTCAGCGCCGTGGCGTACCTCACGTCAGAGGGGGCGCGGCCAGCCTCCAGGTCACGCAAAGCCGCAGGTCACATCGGCGCTTCGGGCAGGTTCGGTGCGGGCGTCACCAGTGCGTCCTGTGACGTGGCCAACTTCAATAAATCGATTTGTCGATTTAGATTCCTCCAGCGCATATGCGTTACGGGCACGTTGACCGACGTGCCGCCCAGGGGCCCTTCGCCCTGGAGAGGAGCCGCTATGCCAGGCGTCCCCCCGCAGCGTGGCGAGTCCACGCGGCTGCGTGCGATCCACAAGCCCGCCCCACGGCAGTACCGGGTCGTGCACGGCCACCGCTGGGCCTTCCGCATGGCGGGCAAAGGTCCGGCTGTACTGCTGATCCATGGCATCGGTGACTCGTCCGACACCTGGGCCAACCTGATCCCAGAGCTGGCCCGGCACCACACGGTCATCGCCCCGGACCTGTTGGGCCACGGTGCCTCCGACAAGCCACGCGGCGACTACTCAGTCCCCGCCTACGCCAACGGCATGCGGGACCTGCTGGGAGTGCTGGACATCGACAAGGTGACGCTTGTCGGGCACTCCCTCGGCGGTGGTGTGGCCATGCAGTTCACATACCAATTCCCAGACCGGACCGAGCGGCTGGCGCTGGTGAGCACCGGCGGTGTGGGCCGCGCTGTCACTCCGGCGCTGCGCCTGGCCTCGCTGCCTGGGGCCCATCTGGCTCTGGCCTCGCTGCGGCTTCCGACGGTACGGACGCAGACTGCCATCGTGATCCGGCTGCTGCAGCTGCTCGATACCGGGCTCGGCGTGGACGCCCCGGATCTGCTGCGACTGGTGGACGCGCTGCCCGACTCGGCCTCCCGCGATGCGTTCATCCGCACGCTGCGCGCGGTGGTCGACTGGCGCGGTCAGGTGGTGACCATGCTCGACCGCTGCTATCTCACCGCCGGAATGCCGACCCTGCTGGTCTGGGGATCACGCGACCAGGTGGTGCCCGCCCGGCACGCCGAGATGGCGCACGCGGCCATGCCCGGCAGCCGCCTGGAGATCTTCGAAGACTCGGGACACTTTCCGTTCCACACAGATCCGCAACGCTTCCTGGCCGTGCTGGAGAGCTTCATCGCGACGACCGAGCCGGTCAGCCGAAGTGCGGACGAATGGCGAGACCTGCTGCGCTCCGAAGGGCGCTGACACAAGGGCGGCGCCGACATCCGACGGCATCCCATGTCGTGGTGCAACCGATCAAGGATCGGTGTGCGCGAGCGTTTCGGACGGGTAGCGGCGAGGGAAGGGCGTGAGGCGCCGGACGGGGGCTCGATCGATTCGCTCCAGGGGAATCAACGACTCCCAACGCCCCGAAAGCCACAGGCGAATAATCGGCTACATCATCCCGTGGGACGCCACCCTCAGCCGACCAGGGCTACCTCACGCCTCACCGCCGCCATCGCCCCCTTCTGCGACCGATTCGGCCCCGGACAACCTCCGCTTCGGTGCCGTTTCGGCCTCTGTGGCCGCCGATTCGGCTTCTGTTCTGTGCTGGCTTCGGCTGCTGGTCCAGCCCGACACCATGCTGCGATGGCACCGCGACACCAGGCAGCGCCACGCCCGTACCCGTCGCCCGCGCTGCGGCCTTCGTGCGCTCCCAAGCCGCTGGGCGCGGCCCTGCATTACCCAGCGATCTTCACTCGTTCGGGTCAACGTTCTTGGAATGGGCCCGCAATCGGACCCCCTGTCCCTCCCCGTCGGCAGGCCGCCCGCCGGCGGTCTGCGGTGTGCGTTCTACGGCCGGGTGTCGACCGAGGACCATCAGGACCCGGACACGTCACGAGCTCGGGCGCCACGCGCGAGCCCGGGTCAGTAGCTCGGTGGCGTGATCGCGATGAGGAACGACACCGCCGCGTCGGTCATGTTGAGGTAGCGGTGGGGGAGGCGAGAGTCGAAGTAGCAACTGTCACTGGCGTGCAGCTCGTAGCGTTCATCGGCCACCTCGACGATGAGTGTGCCGCTGAGTACCACGGCGCACTCCTCGGACGGATGCGACCACGGCTCCTGCGAGGTGGCGCCCCAAGGGCCGAGCGTGCCCTCGAGTAGTTCAAGCCGCCCCTGGCCGGGAGAGACTCGGGCGTAGGTCGTGTGGCTGTGTGGCGAGCGGATGAGCATTCGGTCGTCGCGGCGGACGACGGCGACCGCGTCGTTGTCGCGGTCTCGTAGCAGGCTGAAGACGGGGACGTCGAGCGCCTTGGCCAGCCGCCGCAGGGTTTCGAGACTGGGGTCGGTGCGGTCGCGTTCAACCTGGCTGAGCATCGCGGCAGACAGACCGGTCGCCTCTGCCAGGTCCTTCAACGTCATGTTCCGGGTCTGCCGTAGCTCGCGTAGTCCTTCACCGATGCGCATCCCGTTACCGCCTCAATCGCCCGATTTAATCTGGACTAAAACTAGATGACGCCGATGGATGCCCGCAACGTGCGTCGGCCGCGTCCGGCGCCGAGACCAGGGGCGTGTTTGTCAATCGCCGGCTCGAGGAACGGTGGCTTGTCGGGCGAACGGCTTCGGCGGTGACCAGCCTCTTCGCGGGGTCTTGCAGCCGGTGCTCGCCACTCGACCGCCAGGAGGCTGCGATCGCCGCCACGCAGGTCGACTTTCCGCCTCGCCGAGTAGATCGCTCAGTACCCAGCAGGACTTCACAGGTGCGGCCGTGGTCGGACACGTGGGTTCCGTGGCGGTCTGTGGCTCAGTGTGTGCGTGACCGGAGTGAGCGTGTCAGGTGGTGTCCCTCGCGCCCTCGGCACAGCCGGCTGCACTTCCGCGGCGACACACCCGGACACATCAGGAGTGATCCGCAACAAGAACTTCCTATGGCGCATGTATGGCGAGCGTCGAAAAAACGCTAGACAGATCACTACAGCTTAACTAATCTGCCCACAGTTAATCTGAGCTAGTCGATCTCTGGTTGGGTAGTCTCCGGTCTCAGGGGTGCAGCATGATCGCTGGAGTCGTCCCCGTGGAACGCGATGTCACCGTCCGGCACCAGCTCGCCCACGCCGCCTCGAGTAGGGACTTGCCGGCGGCGCAGGCTATGCGGGGGCGCCGGCTCAACGCCTGGTTCGGTTGGCTCCAGGTGGGCTGTCATCGGTATTCGTTCGCCGTGGACACCGGGCTCCAGGACTCGGAGGGGCAAGGACCGTAGCCACTCGGCTTCCTCCGACCGGTGGGCGATGCGTCCGCCGCGCACGTACTGTCGCCGCTCCGGGCGTCAGCTTTCGGAAATTCCTAGCCGCCGGCCCATTTCGCATCCTCATGAGAGGTGTGCATTCGATGACAACACCGCCAACGAGTACGCCGTCCGAGAAGGGCGCGTTGACGCGCGGACTCAGTCACCGCCAAGCCACGATGATCGGCATCGGCGGCGCGATCGGAACCGGTCTCTTCCTCGGCTCGACGCTCGCGATCAGCTCGGCCGGGCCCGCCGTGATCATCAGTTATCTCATCGGTGCGGGCATCGCGCTGATTGTTGCCTGGGCTCTCGCGGAGATGACCGTGGTCCATCCCACCCGGGGTTCCTTCGGAGCTATCGGGCAAAGCTACCTGGGGCCGTGGGCCGGATTCGTCATCCGCTGGACCTATTGGATTGCTCAGATCGTCGCTGTGGGCGGAGAGGTGATCGCCGCCGGGACGTACGTGCAGTATTGGTGGCCGTCGATCCCGCTGTGGGTACCGGTCGTCGTGTTCTCCGCACTGCTGCTCATTGTGAATGCGACGGCGGTCAAGTTCTTCGGCGAGTTCGAGTTCTGGTTCGCGTCGATCAAGGTCACCGCGATCGGGCTGTTCGTCCTGCTCGGCATCGCATACCTCACGGTCGGCCTCCCGGGCCACTCTGCGGTGGGCGTACACCAGTTGACTGCGAATGGCGGCTTCCTGCCGAACGGGCTCACCGGAGTCTGGCTGTCGATGCTTATCGTCATCTTCAGCTTCTACGGTATCGAGGTGATCTCGGTGACTGCGCCAGAGACGAAGGAGCCGGAGCGGACGGTGCCCCACGCGATCCGTTCGATGCTGCTCCGTCTGACGCTGTTCTACATCGCATCGATCACGATTATCGTCGCAGTCGTTCCGTGGAACGCGAAGTCAACGGCACACGGCATCCTGGCGAGCCCGTTCGTAAGGATCTTCGACGTCGCGGGCATCCCGGCCGCGGCATCGGTGATGAACTTCGTCGTGCTCACCGCGGCGCTTTCCAGCATGAACACCAACCTCTATCTCACTACCCGCATGGCACACTCTCTCTCCCATGACGGCTATGCGCCGGCGGTTCTCGGACGGACGACGAAGACAGGCTCGCCGCGCAACGCCCTCGTGATCTCCGCACTCGGTCTGGCCCTCGCCGCGTACCTGTCGGTGGCCTCACCAGGCAAGGCGTACTTCGCACTCTTCGGTATCTCGATCTTCGGCGGCATCGCGGTCTGGATTCTCATCCTGGCGACACTCGTCGCATTCCGCCGGATCCGGGAGCAACGCGGCATGGCGCAGTCGCCAGTTCGGCTGCCAGGCGGCATGGCCACCCCCGTCATCGGGATAGTGCTGCTCATCGGCATCCTGCTCGCCTGCTTCAAGCTCGGACTCGCCATCGCTTGGGAAGCGGGTGTGCCCTACCTCGCGGTCATCTCCGTGGTCTACGCGATCGTCGCCAGACGGCGTGCCGGTGGCGCGGAGACCCGCCCGCTACTCGCCCACAGTGCTGACGTGCCGCTAGCCGAACGCAAGTGAATCCCGTCCGACCCCGACGCTAGGAGTGGCCATGGCCGCTGACACACTCTCATCCCTGATCGGCGCACTGACTGGCGGATCGGTGCACATCGTGGACCTCACCCAGCCGCTCAGCGAGCAGACCCCGCTGTTGCAGTTGCCCGAGCCCTTCGCGAACACCCCCGGCCTGCGTAGGCATGAGATCAGTAACTTCGACGACCGCGGACCTGCTTGGTCCTGGTCCTGGCTGGAGATCGGCGAGCATGTCGGCACGCACTTCGACGCGCCGAACCATTGGATCACCGGCCGGGACGGCGAGGACCTCGCGGCCGTGCCACCGCACCGCCTGGTCGGTCCTGCGGTCGTCATCGACAAGTCGGCCGAAGCCACCAAGAACCCCGACTACCTGCTCACGGTCGACGAAGTGAAGGAATTCGAGGCTGAACACGGTCCTTTGCCCGAGGGTGGCTGGCTGCTGCTGCGCACCGGGTGGGACGCGTATGCGGCGGATCAGGCCGCCTTCCTCAACGCCTCGGAAACCGGACCGCACACGCCGGGCTTCGACGCCGAGTGTGCACGCTGGCTCGCGCACGAGACCGCGATCACCGGGGTCGGGGTCGAAACCGTCGGCACCGACGCGGGCCAGGCATATCGCTTCGAACCCGCTTTCCCAATGCACAACTTCCTCCTGGGCTCGGGCAAGTACGGCCTCACCCAGCTTGCGAACCTTGCCGCACTCCCCGCCACAGGAGCCGTGCTGATCGCCGCCCCATTGAAGCTCGTCGGCGGTACCGGCAGCCCCACCCGCGTTCTCGCCCTCGCCCCAGGCACAGAGTGAACACGCCACCGTACGAACTGAAAACGACGAAGAGGAGTCCCGTGCTCCAGGAGACCCTACCCGACCGCCTCCGGCACCGATTTCCGGTGCTCGACCGGCTCACCTACCTCAACAGCTGTTCGCAGGGTGCGCTGTCCGACGCGGTCCGCACGGCATACAACGACTACCTGGCCAGCCTCGAACGCGAAGGCTCGGCGTGGGACCACTGGGTGGCGTGCACCGAGCGTCTACGCGCGGCGTATGCCCGGCTGCTGAACGTCGACGCCGACGAGATCGCAGTGACCACGTCCACGTCGGCCGGACTGAACGCGCTCGCGTCCGCGATGGACTTCACAGGACCACGCGACACCATCGTCGCGACCGACCTGGAGTTCCCGACAGTCGGGCAGATCTGGCACGCACACGAGCGGCATGGCGCACGCATCGTGCACGTGCCCGCGGAGCCGGACAACACAATGTCCCTCGAACGACTCGCCTCCGCGATCGACGAGCGCACGGCCCTTGTCTCGGTGACGCACGTCTGCTTCCGCAACGGCAGCAGACTCGACCTGGAGGCGATCACCCGCATCGCTCACGAACGGGGAGCGCTCGTACTCGTCGATGCTTACCAGTCGGCCGGCGCGTTGCCGATCGACGCCCGTGCACTGGGCGTGGACTTCGTGGTCGGCGGAGCACTGAAATATCTCTTGGCGTCGCCCGGTGTCGCCTATCTCTATGCCAACAGCGCCACGACGTCACACCTTGTACCGCTCGCGACGGGCTGGTTCGCCGATAGCGACGTATTCGCGATGCGAATCGACCGTTATGCCCCGTCCCGCTCGGCGCGACGCTTTGAAGCGGGCACACCGCCGATCCCCGCAGTCTATGCCGCATATGCCGGGGTTGAACTCATGCTCGAAATCGGCGTCGAAGCGACCGCAGCTCACGTCGAGAGACTCAACTCGTGGCTGATCGACGAGCTGGAAACCATGGGCACCCACGTCGTCACCCCCAAGTCCCCGGCCTGCCGTGGCCCCCTCGTCGCGGTACGTTCCGTCGACGCCGAGGCGCTCGTCGCGCGGCTCTCGAAGGACGGCATCGTCACATCCTCGCGCGATAACAACCTGCGCATAGCGGCACACTGCTACAACACGACCGACGACATCGAACGCCTGCTTACGAGCCTGCGCCGAAACGTCGATCTGATGCGTGCCAACTGACTTGTACCGAACGCGTGCTCAGCCGGCTGACGCCCCACGCACTAACGGGTCGTCGGACACGGCGGGCCCTGCTGGGTCCGGTAGGGCCGAGGCGTTGAGCGCCGACCTGGTCGGAAGCGACCCTTACGACGGAGACTGTGGATCGACCCACGCGCCCTGTGGTGGCCATTGGCCACGGCAGAGGGGCAAGCGGGACTGTGGCACATCGGCGCATCGACGCCCCTGGGCCCTTGGGCAGGGACTTGGGGGTGGCTCAGGGTTCCTCGTCGCCGCACGTTTGACCCGACCGAGTCTCGTGCGCCGCAGCGCTTGATCGGCGGGATGCGGCCGTACCAGAGTAAGGAGGAACAACGATGGCGGAGCGATCCTTCGCAGCTGAGGTGGGCAAGCTGCGGCAGGGCGCCGGGACGACCTTCCGGGGAGAGGGCATCCTGGCCGTTACCAAGGCGCTGCTGCAGTCCGGCGTCGCCTACGTCGGTGGCTACCAGGGCGCGCCGATTTCACATCTGATGGATGTGCTGGGCGACGCCCGGGAGATCCTGTCAGAGTTCGACGTGTACTTCGAGAACAGCGCGTCCGAGGCGACAGCGGCGGCGATGCTCGCGGCCTCGGTGCACCAGCCGTTGCGCGGCGCAATCACCTTCAAGTCCCCCGTCGGCACGAACGTGGCCTCCGACGCCCTGGCGAACCTCGCCAGCGGCGGCGTCACCGGAGGTTCCCTGATCATCATCGGCGAGGACTACGGCGAGGGTTCCAGCATCATGCAGGAACGCACGCATGCCTTCGCGATGAAGTCGCAGATGTGGCTGCTCGACCCCCGTCCCAATCTGCAGGCGATTGTGGACACGGTCCAGGCCGGCTTCGAACTGTCCGAGGTGAGCAACACACCGGTGATGCTCGAACTACGTCTGCGTTCATGTCACTTGCACGGCACGTTCACCGCGGAGGACAACCGGCGGCCCCCGATGACGGTCAAGGACGCGATCGAGAGCCCCCGCCGCGAGCTGAGCCGGATCGTGCTCCCGCCGGCGAGCTTCCTCCACGAGCATGAGAAGCACGAGAAGCGCTGGCCGGCCGCCGTCCGGTTCATCAAGGAGCGCGGTCTCAACGAGATCTTCGGCGACGGACTCGCCGACATCGGCATCATCGTCCAGGGTGGTCTCTACAACACCCTCAACCGCTCTCTGGAACTGCTCGGGTCTTCGGACGCCTACGGCCGCACGACCGTGCCCCTCTATGTCATGAACGTCACCTATCCCGTGGTGGACGACGAGATCCAGGACTTCTGCGCCGACAAACGCGCCGTGCTGCTGCTCGAGGAGGGGCAGCCCGACTACATCGAGCAGAACCTGCACGCCATATTGCGGCGCGCCGGAAGCGACACCGTCCTGCACGGTAAGGACATGTTGCCCCCGGTGGGTGAGTACACATCCACCGCCGTCACCAGGGGTGTCGCGCAGTTCCTCCGCAAGTACCTCCCGGAGGCGATCGCGCACGAGCCCGCGCTGCTGCGCCCGGACACCGACCCGGCAAGCCCGTTCGCTCCACGGGTCGCGCCCCCTACGATGCGTCAGCGCCCGCCTGGTCTGTGCACGGGCTGCCCGGAGCGCCCCATCTTCAGCGCGCTCAAACTGGCTGAGCGTGAGACCGGACAGCACCACATCAGCGCCGACATCGGCTGTCACCTCTTCGCCATCAACGAACCGTTCAACCTCGGCGCAACGACGATGGGATACGGCCTGGGATCGGCGGGCGCGGCCGCACTCAACTCCAAAGACGCCGACCGGCGCACGATTGCCGTCATGGGCGACGGCGGCTTCTGGCACAACGGTCTGACCAGCGGCGTGGGCAACGCCGTCTTCAACGAAAACGACCAACTGCTCGTCGTGGTCGACAACGCCTACAGTGCCGCCACCGGCGGCCAGGATCTGCTCTCGTCACAGGCTGACAACCCGATCCGGTCGACGAAGCACCCCATCGAGAAGGCCGTGCGAGGTATCGGCGTGCGCTGGAGCCGCACCGTCACGAACACCTACAGGGTGTCCGCCCTGCGCGATCTGTTCATCAAGGCCCTCACGACGAAGGAACCTGGCCCCAAGGTGATCGTGGCGCAGAGCGAATGCCAACTCAACCGGCAGCGGCGCGTCAAGAAACAGCAATCGGAGGCCCTCAACACCGGGCAGCGCGTCGTCCGCGAACGCTTCGGCGTCGATCCGGAGACTTGCACAGGCGACCACGCCTGCATCCGCATCTCCGGCTGCCCGTCTTTGAGCATCACCGACAATCCCGACCCGCTGCGGACCGACCCCATCGCCACCGTTCTGGACAGCTGCGTCGGTTGCGGGGTCTGCGGGGCGAACGCGCACGCCGCCGTGCTGTGCCCGTCCTTCTACCGCACAGACGTCGTGCACAACCCCACCCTGCGAGACCGGTTCCTCGCCGCGGTCCGCGCGCGTTGGATCTCCTTCGCGTCCAGAGGCCTGGAGAAGCGTGCGGCACGCTATGAGGTGGCGGCGCAATGACAATGCAGAGCATCAACACAGGCGCAACGACATGGAGCAGCGGACAGCGGCCGATCACACTGGCGATCCTGGCCCTGGGGGGAGAGGGCGGTGGCGTCCTGGCCGACTGGATCGTCGAGGTCGGGGAGAAGGCCGGCTGGATCTCGCAGAACACTTCCGTGGCGGGCGTCGCCCAGCGCACCGGCGCGACCGTCTACTACGTCGAGCTCTTCCCTCCGCCCCCCGACGGCGCTCCCGAAGGGGGACGGACCGCACCGATCCTGAGCCTCTTCCCCACCCCGGGAGAGGTCGACATCGTCATCGCGTCCGAGCTCATGGAAAGCGGGCGCGCGGTACAGCGCGGATTTTCCACCCCGGACCGCACCACGCTCATCACCTCGACCCACCGGGTATACGCCGTCGACGAGAAGATCCAGCTCGGTGACGGCCGCGTGGACAGTGACGAACTCTTCGCCGCTGCACGACGCGCCTCAAAGCTCCTCGTGGCCGCCGACTTCGCTCACATGGCCGAAACCGCAGGGACCGTCATCAGCGCTTCGCTCTACGGTGCGCTCGCCGGGTCTGGCACACTGCCGTTCACCCGCGAACAGTTCGAGGCACCGATCCGCGCGTTCCCCAAAGCTGCGGAAAACTCGTTGAAGGCCTTCGCCGCCGCCTACACCGAGGCCACCATCCAGACGGCAGCCGACAAGGAAGCGGACGGCAAAGCGCCGACCGCGCCCCCCGCCCTCGTGGGCAGCCCCGCCCGGTCGAGCGGGCCGGTCCCGGTGACGATCGGACGCCGCCGCCCCGAGACAGCCGAGGACCGCAAGCAGGCTGCCGAACGCGAGCGCACCCGCATCGCCCTGACCGACCCGGCGTCCCTTGTCGGGCCGTCGCTGACCACCCAGGCACAGCGCACCGCCGAACTGCCCGCAGCCGCCCGCTCGACCGCCCTTCACGGCGTGGTCCGCACAGCCGTCTACCAGAGTCCCGAATACGCCGACCAGTACCTCGAGCGCGTTGCAGCCATCGCCGCCGTCGACCCGGATCCCGACGGCGACGCGGCACTCACCCGCGAGGCCGCGCGGCACATCGCGCTATGGATGTGCTACCAGGACACGATCCAAGTCGCCCTGCAGAAGACCCGACGCCACCGGCTGGAACGAGTACGCAACGAGGCGAAGGTGGGCGACGGCCGCCTGGCGCAGGTCCGGGAGTACCTGCACCCACAGGTCGAAGAGATCACCGACACCATGCCAGCCGGCGTCGGCGCCGCCCTGCTGCGGTCAGCGCTCTTCCGCGGCCTCATCCACGCCGTCACCCACCGAGGCATCGTGCTCAACACGACGTCGGTCAGCGGCTACACCGCACTCGCAGTGCTCGCCCGGCTCCGCCCGCTGCGCCCGAGGTCGCTGAGGTTCGTCCGGGAACAGGCCGCGATCGATTCCTGGCTGGGGTTTGCGCTGTCCACGGCTGCCCAGGATCCCGACCTGGCACGCGAGATCATCGAGTGCCAACAGGTCCTCAAGGGCTACGGCGCTACCTACGCGCACGGCAACGAGAGCTTCGACCTGTTGATGACCGCCGCCCGCGCGCTACCGGCCGGCAGCGGATTCGCAGTACGGCTCAAGCAGTTGCGTGCTGCGGCCCTCGCGGACGAGGACGGCACGCAGCTGCGCGCCGAGCTCACCGACTTTCCCACCTCGATTGCCTGACGTTTACCCACCGTGACGCTGACCCGCCGGCCATATCGCTCGGCGACGAGGCCGACGAGTACCCTCCGCATCCGGGTGAACACGACGAACCACCATGGCCGAATGTGGTAACTGTCCGGTCGGCTGTCACCCAGCAGCCCGCGCCTTGGGACCGCCGCGAGACGCCGGTGCGCCGTGAGGCGCGGTGAATCGAAGGAGGTGCGAGACCTCCTCGCCAGGTTGTCGCAGCAGCCTGGTGGGAGCTGAGCGCAGTCCGATCCGGGAGACGCCGGGGAGGGCGGGAAGCAGCGCTGACAAAGCCGGGACTGCTCGGAACTACCAGACGGGCCGGGTCCGGCGAGCGAGATCAGAGGGCGTACGAGAGGAACCAGTGGTAAAGCTCCGTAAGCGTGGCACCGGCTCAAATCTGGTGGATATGGGCCGGGTTGTAGCGCACAGTTCGCTCGTTGAGCGGGCTGACTCCGTAGCCGACTTGGCGTGTCGGTGGGGAGGCCACGGCGAAAGCCTGCGGCGTAACCGTGGCGATGCTGCCGGGGCAAAGCTGGGCGCCGGACTGACCGATCGATTCACCGTGAACACGGGAACCATCTCGCGTTGTTCCCCGGGCCCGGAATCCATCCGGGTTCTTGGGATAGATACGTCGTCTGTCGAAGGCGCGGGATGGGGCGGAGGCCCCGTAGTAGTCCGAGCGGACGAGAGGTCCGCGCATGGCGAAGGGGGCCAGCAAGTCGGCAATAAGGATGCTGGAATGCCGGGAGGCCGTTGGTGAATACCGACGAACTGGAATACGTCTTACTCAAGGCGGAACGCCGGGTACTGGAAATCCAGACCAAGCTGCACCGTTGGGCCAGTGATGACCCTCATCGCAGGTTCGATGATCTGTACAACCTCGCCGCGGACCCGGGCTTCCTGCTGGTGGCCTGGGATCGGGTGCGGAATAACAAGGGCGCGCGCACGGCGGGAGTGGACGGCGAGACCGCCTACTACATCGAGTCCGTGCGGGGGCTGGAGGGGTTCCTTTCGGAACTGCGAGATGATCTCAAAGCCCGCACCTTCCGGCCCCTCCCGGCTCGGCGACGCGCGATTCCCAAGGCTGGCGGCAAGGTCCGCTACTTGGGGGTCGCGACCATCCGAGACCGGGTAGTCCAGGCGTCCGTGAAACTGGTGTTGGAGCCGATTTTCGAGGCGGATTTCCTCCCGTGTTCCTACGGATTCCGTCCGAATCGCCGGGCTCACGACGCAGTGGCCGAGGTGCACCATTTCGCATCCCGCTCGTATGAGTGGATTGTTGAAGGTGACATCAAAGCCTGCTTCGACGAAATCTCGCACACCGCTCTTATGGGCCGGGTGCGGGAACGGGTCGGAGACAAACGTGTCTTGGATCTGGTGAAGGCATTTCTGAAGGCTGGCATCCTCGATGAGGACGGCACGCTGGTGGATACCAACGCTGGGACTCCGCAAGGGTCGATTCTTTCGCCGTTGCTGAGCAATGTGGCTCTCTCGGTCCTGGACGAGCATATCGCCCAAGGGCCGGGCGGCCCCGGAGCCAGCCCGTATGGAAGGGCCAAGCGACGCCGTCAAGGTCTGCCCAACTACCGTCTCGTGCGGTATGCGGACGACTGGTGCCTGCTCGTGTCGGGCACCAAGGCACACGCTGAAGCCCTGCGGGAAGAAATCGCCGGGGTCCTGTCCACGATGGGCTTACGCCTGTCGCCGGAGAAGACCCTGATTACCCATATCGACGAGGGCCTCGTCTTCCTCGGCTGGCGCATCCAGCGCCACCAGAAGCGAGGCACCGGCAAACAGTACGTCTACGTCTATCCAGCCAAGAAGGCCCTGGTGGCCGTCATGGCCAAGGTGAAGACGATATGCCGGCGGAGCACGAACCTGTCGCTCGAAGACCTGCTGCGTCAGCTCAACCGGATGCTGCGGGGCTGGACCGCGTACTTCAAGTACGGGTGCTCGAACGCGACTTTCAGCTATCTGAGGGCCTATCTCTGGAAGGAGATCATCAGATGGCAGGAGCGCAAGCATCGGCGCGTTCCTTGGAAGGTACTACGCCGACGCTACGGCATCTGGCCCGCCGAGGGCGGGAAGGAATTGTTCGATCCGGCAAGAGTGAGCGCAAAGCGCTACTACTACCGGGGAACACGCATCCCGACACTGTGGCCGAGCACAGCATGAAGTGAACACCGACCCACGGGACTTGTGGAGAGCCCGGTGCGCTTAGCGGTGCACGCCGGGTTCGGGAGGCGACCCGGAGAAACGGGCTGGTCGTGAGGCCAGTACCGCGCTCCGGGTCGACCTCACTGGAGCGCAACACACGGGCGTCCGGCACGAGTTGCGCCCGACCGAGGACGTCCGGGCCGGCCGCTCGGCGGCCGGCCCGGACGTCGGGATCAGGCGAGGTCGAACCGATCGAGGTTCATGACCTTGTTCCACGCGGCCACGAAGTCGCGCACGAACTTCTCCTTCGAGTCGTGCTGCGCGTAGACCTCTGCGACGGCCCGGAGTTGGGAGTTCGAACCGAAGGCAAGGTCGACAGGGGTGGCGGTCCACTTGACGTCGCCCGTGGCACGATCCCGGCCCTCGAACACGTTCTCCGTCGAGGCGGACGCCTTCCACTCCGTGTCCATGTCGAGCAGGTTCACGAAGAAGTCGTTGGTCAACGTCCCGGGCCGGTCGGTGAAGACACCATGCGGGGACTGCTCCACGTTGGCGTTCAAGGCCCGCATGCCGCCGACGAGAACCGTCATCTCGGGAGCGGTCAGATTCAGCATGAACGCCCGGTCCACCAGCCGCTGCTCCGCCGGCAGCTTCTCACCGGCTCGCAGATAGTTGCGGAACCCGTCGGCGGCCGGTTCGAGCACGGCGAACGACTCGACGTCGGTCTGCTCCTGCGAGGCGTCGGCGCGCCCCGGTGTGAATGGGACCGTGATGTCGTAGCCGGCCTTCTTCGCCGCCTGCTCCACGGCCGCACACCCGCCCAGGACGATCAGGTCCGCGAGCGAGACCTTCTTCCCGCCGGACTGGGAGCGGTTGAAGTCCTGCTGGATCTGCTCGAAGGTCCGCAGCACCTCGGCCAATTCGGCCGGGTTGTTGACCTCCCAGTCCCGTTGCGGTGCAAGGCGGATACGCGCCCCGTTGGCCCCGCCACGCTTGTCTGTGCCGCGGAAGCTCGCCGCCGACGCCCACGCGGCGGCGACCAGACGGGAGACGGGCAGGCCCGATGCGAGGAACTTGCTCTTGAGGGCAGCGATGTCCGCCTCCCCGATCAGCTCGTGATCGACCGCGGGGACGGGGTCCTGCCACAGTTGCGGCTCCGGAACCCACGGGCCGAGGTAGCGCGTAACGGGGCCCATGTCGCGGTGCAACAGCTTGAACCACCCCCTGGCGAACGCGTCGGCGAGTTGGTCGGGGTTCTCGTAGAAGCGCCTGGAGATCGGCCCGTAGACCGGATCCAGCTTCAGCGCGAGGTCCGTCGTCAGCATCATGGGGGCGTGCCTCTTCGACGGATCATGGGCGTCGGGCACGGTGCCCTGGGCCGAGGGATCCTTGGGAGTCCACTGCTTCGCCCCGGCGGGGCTCTCCGTCAGCTCCCAGTCGTACTTGTACAGGTTGTCCAGGAACCCGTTGTCCCACTTCACCGGCTCGTGGGTCCACGCGCCCTCCAGCCCGCTGGTGAACGCATGGGCGCCCTTGCCGCTGCCGCAGGTGTTCCTCCAGCCGAGGCCCTGCTGCTCGATGGAGGCGGCCTCGGGTTCCGGACCGACACAGTCGGCAGGGACGGCACCGTGGCACTTGCCGACCGTGTGACCGCCGACGATGAGCGCGACCGTCTCCTCGTCGTTCATCGCCATACGAGCGAAGGTCTCGCGGATGTCCTGGGCGGCGGCCAGCGGATCCGGGTTGCCTTGGGGCCCCTCCGGATTCACATAGATCAGGCCCATCTGCACGGCACCCAAAGGACTGGCGAACTCCCCCGGCCCGCTGTAGCGCTCGTCTCCGAGCCAGGTGTCCTCAGGCCCCCAGAAGATCTGGTCGGGCTCCCAGATGTCCTCGCGCCCGAAGCCGAAGCCGAACGTCTTGAGACCCATCGACTCGTAGGCACAGTGACCGGCGAAGATCAGCAGATCGGCCCAGGAGATCGTGCGGCCGTACTTCTGCTTGATCGGCCAGAGCAACCGGCGCGCCTTGTCGAGGCTCGCGTTGTCGGGCCAGCTGTTGAGGGGGGCGAACCTCTGGGAGCCTGTGCCGCCACCACCCCGGCCGTCGGCCGTACGGTACGTACCGGCGGCGTGCCAGCTCATCCGGATGAACAGCGGCCCGTAGTGGCCGTAGTCAGCCGGCCACCAGTCCTGCGACGTCGTCATCAGCTCGAAGAGGTCCCGCTTCAGCGCCTCGACGTCGAGGGCCTCGAACTCTTCTCTGTAGTCGAAGTCCTCACCCATCGGGTCGGACTGGGGCGAGCGCTGGCGGAGAACCGAGAGGTCCACCTGGTTCGGCCACCAGTCCATGTTCGTTCGGGGCCGGTGCGGCGTGGGGGTCGGGGCGGGGATGAGCGGGTTCTCGCTTTCACTGACGGACATGTCGGGCCTTCTCTCTGTCTCGCTGTTCCGTTCCTCAACCGAGATCAGGATGATGAGATGGCCGCATGAAGGGTCGAATTTGCTCCAGTGCGCCCGGATTCATCCGCCATTCAGCGGGTCGCCCTCAAGTCCGCGTGATCCACATCGGCCGTGGCCACCGAAGCGGACGTGTCCGCCACTACGACGAACATCCGCGCCGCCGCTTGGGCTCCTCGTACGGCCGCGCGCCGTCGTCCCAGTCCTCGTCGAGCGCCGCCCGTGCGTCGGCGTCAACCTTCGCGAAGACATCGTGTGCCGGTACGCCGCTTGACCTGCGGCGATGACTTTCCGAGCCCCACAGGCTACGGTGCCTGCCCGGGCGGTCGCCTCCCCGCTCTACACACCGAGCCGCGCACCGCCCCATCGAAACCCGCCGCCCAGCCCAGAGGGCATACAGGTACGGTGGCAGAAAGCCTGCCGATGCGCCTCAGACCGACTTGGTCTCTCCACCGTCAACGCGGATGTTCTGTCCGGTCATATAGGCCGACTCCTCGCCGGCCAGGAAGCGTACGATCCGAGCGGCCTCTGCGGTGCTCTGCGCTCGGCGCAGCGGGATGCCGCTCGTCCACTCGGCCGGGACTACGCTGGGGTCATCCTTGGTCAGCCCGGTGAGGACGTTGTTCATCCGGATGCCCTGCGGGCCGTACTCGTTGGCGTACAGCTTGGTGAAGGAGGCCAGCGCCGCTCGCATCGTCACTGACACGGGGAACATCGGGCCGGGCTCGAAGGCGCCTGCGGTGGAGATGTTCACGATCGCGCCGCCGCCGGAGGCGACCAGGTGGGGCGTCACGAGGCGGGCCATGCGCACGACGTTCAGCAGGTAGAGGTCGACGCCCTCGGACCATTGCTCGTCTGTGATCTCAAGCACCGGGCCGCGTGCCGCGTGACCGCTGCTGTTGACGACCGCATCGACCCGGCCGTACTGCGACACCGCGAGGTCGACGCACGCCCGAAGGTCCTCGATGCTGGTGTTCGAGCCGTCCAGACCAGCACCACCGAGCGATTCGGCCAGGGCTCGGGCCCGACCCGACGGCGACATCGCGACCACCCGGTAGCCGTTCGCGGCGAACTCCCGCACGCACGCGGCGCCGATTCCGGATCCGCCACCGACGACGATCGCGACCTTCTCGGATGCTGACGAGGGGGTCTCAGTCATGCGCGTACTCCTTCAGGCGGGTGGCGACCAGGGACTCGAGCGCGTCGGCAGCCAGCTCGGCGTACCGGCTGAAGTCGGTGTCATCGCCGGCGGCCGCGGCCACGCGGAAGCCGTCGGTGAGCGCGCGCCCCATGACGGCCATGTCGTGCGCCAGCTCTTCCGCGACATCCTCCGGTACCTCCGGATACGAGGCCCGCAGCCGGGAGGTGAAGAACTGGAACATCTCCTTGCGGATGGCGAGGTACCGCTGCCGTGCGAGGTTGTCCTCCAGGCGCCGCTCGAACGCGAAGACGAGGCCGATGCTCCAGAACGCAGCGGCCGGCTCGGCCAGGCTCGCGGAGGCTGCCGCCGACTGGCTGATGCTGTGTCGTAGCAGGTCGCGCATGCCACCGACGGACGCGTTGGCCTGCTTCCAGACCTCGAAGCAGTAGTCGAGCAACTCGACGAAGAGTTGCTCCTTGTTCTGGAAGTGCCAGTAGACCGATCCGATCGGCAGACCGGACGCGCGTGCGACATCGGCCATGGTGGTGCCCTCGTACCCGGCCTCGACCGCCCGCGAGAGCACGGCCTCGAGAATCGCCTGCTTGGACCCCTCGGAAGCCCGGTGGGCCTTCCGTTTGGCGGCCATCAATCCTCCTCGCTGCTCCGGACTGCAGTTCTACCAAATCTCACATCGACCCTTGACGCCGACCGTGCTCGCCGGTCACTGTAACCCCCAGCCTAGAACCTAGAACCTAGATTCTAGATTTTGGTGGTGACCGCGGCCCAGGATGCGGTCCCCCGACTCCGCGGGCGGCAATGACGCCGGTCCGCGCGATCCTCGACGCAGAGAGGCCGCCCATGAAGGTCACCGATCAAGTCGTTCAAGGGA
The DNA here is from genome assembly GCF_050936285.1 of Streptomyces sp. CA-106110. Lineage (NCBI taxonomy): Bacteria > Bacillati > Actinomycetota > Actinomycetes > Kitasatosporales > Streptomycetaceae > Streptomyces > Streptomyces sp. CA-106110. The sequence continues at coordinate 2,664,541 of NZ_JBNJNB010000001.1, forward strand.
AGATGAGCGGACTGCAGATCCGCGCCGTCGTCATCGTGATCGCCCTTGTCGTGCTCGATGGCTATGACGTCTCCCTGACGTCGTTCGCCGCCCCGTACCTCGAGCGAGGCTTCGGGGTGTCGAAGGCCCAGCTCGGACTTGTCATGTCCGGAGCCCTGGTCGGCATGCTCGTCGGCTCGGTCATCGTCGCGCCACTCGCCGACCGCATCGGCCGACGCAAGATGGGCGTCATCTCCGCGGTCACCATCGCGATCGGCATGCTCATCGGCCCGTTCGCCACGCCGGAGACCGGGACCGGCCCCCTCGTCGTCAGTCGCATCATCACCGGCATCGGCCTCGGCTCCCTGGTGGCCGTGGCCGGCGTCATCCTCGCCGAGTACACGGGCAAGCGCGTGTACTCACTGGTGATGGCCGTCTACGCCGCCGCGATCAACATCGGCGGGCTGCTCGGCTCCATGATCGTGGGCCCGATGCTGGGTGCGCACGGCTGGCAGCTGGGCTGGTGGGTCGGATTCGCCCTGAGCGCGATCGCCGCGGCCGCCACGTTCGCCTTCCTCCCCGAATCGCTCGCCTGGCTCTCCGAGGGCCGTCGCACGGACTCACTGCGGCGGCTCAACGCGCTCCTGACGAAGATGCACCGCCCTGCGCTCGAAGCGCTCCCGGAGTCGGACTCGACGAGCGTCAAGGCGAAGGGTTCACTGCGCATCGTGTTCACCGGCCGGACCGGCTTCTTCACGCTGCTGATGATCGTCGGGTACGTCGCGTACATGCTCAGCTTCTACTTCATGACGAACTGGGCGCCGAGCACCGTCGCGGACGCCAACCACAACCCGGCGCTCGCCCCGCAGCTCGTCACCGCCTTCAGCGTCGGCGGCATCCTCGGCAACGTGCTCTTCGGCTACCTCGGCGGCAAGCTCAACGTCCGCTTGCTCACCCCGGTCTTCCTGGTCCTGGCCACCGCCGCCCTGTCGCTGTTCGGCATCGCCGGCCCGGGGATGCCGACCGCCTGGTGGACCCTGTTCCTGGCGTCGTTCTTCGTCTGCGCGGGCACCGCCGCCTTCTACGCGATCGTCCCGACGCTGTACCCGACGCTGGCCCGCTCGACCGGTTTCGGTGTCGTCATCGGCGCCGGCCGATTCGGCGGCATCGCGGCGCCGATCGTCGGCGGCGCGGCCTTCGACGCGGGCATGGGGATGGGAGCGGCCTTCACCGTCTTCGCGTTGCCCATGCTCGTCGCCGGCCTCTGCGTCCTGGCCCTGCACCTGGCCCTGCGCCGCTCCGACGCACCGGATGCCGCTCAGCCCGTGCTCGCCGCTACGTCCGCGTAGCAGCCGCTCACCACTCCGGGAAATCCGCCGCTTTCGAGAAAGAGGAACCACTCCATGCCGCTGGCCGTCGCAGCGCTCTCCCATGCGCCGTCCTTCGGCAATGTCGACCCGGGCGGGGAGACATTCGCCGAGATCAATGCCGCCATCGACGAGGTCAGGGGGTTCGTCGCCGAGTACGGCCCCGACCTGGTCGTGGTGTTCGGGCCCGACCACTTCAACGGCCAGCTCTACTCCCTGATCACCCCGTGGGTGATCGGTGCGGTCGCCGAAGGCATCGGTGACTACGGCACCACCGCGGGACCGCTCCCCGTCGACGGCGATGCCGCCCGGGCCTTCCACACGGCAGTGCTGGGTGAGGGCATCGACATCGGGCGCAGCGAGCGGATGACGGTCGACCACGGCGTGGTCCAGCCGCTCGACTTCGTGTTCGGGAAGGGCTTCACGCAGCCGATCGTGCCGGTGTTCGTGAACGCGATCGGCCTGCCGCTCTCGCCGATGCAGCGGGTGCGGCTGATGGGCGAGGCGTTCGGCCGGGCCGCCCAGGCGATGGACAAGAAGGTGCTGTTCCTCGCCTCGGGAGGCATCTCCCACAGCCCGCCGATCCCGCGCTGGGACGGTGCCCCCGACACCGTGCACGAGCGCCTGGTCGCGTACGCGCCCTCGTCCGAGGAGCGGCACGAGCGTGAACAGATGATCGTCAAGGGCATCCAGGCGATCGCCGACGGCAAGGCGCCGAGCGACCCGCTGAACGAGGAGTGGGACACGCTCGTACTCGATGTGCTCCGTTCCGGCGACCTGAGCCCGGTCGACGGCTGGGAGAACGGCTGGTTCATGGCGGAGGGGGGCTCGGCCGCGCACGAGATGCGCAGCTGGATCGCCGCCTACGCGGCACTGTCGACTGCCGGCCCGTACCGCCTCGCCGTCGACCACTACTGGGCGGTCGAGAAGTGGGGCGCCGGCTTCGCGATCCAGGCGGCGGTGACCGCATGAGCCAGGCGGGAAAGACGCACTTCGCGACCTTCTGGGAGGAGATCGCGGACCTGGAGCACACGCTGCGGTACGTGGACGCGGGCGGCTACCGCACCCGCGTCCTCGACTTCACCGGAGCGGGCCCCGAGGCGCAGACGGTGGTGCTCGCCAACGGCACCAGCGGCCACATCGAGGCGTGGACGCAGAACATCCGCGCGTTCGTCGAGGCGGGCTTCCGGGTGGTCGGCTACGACTACCCGGGCCACGGGTACACGTCGCTGTCCGACCATCCCCTGGAGATCCGCGACTACGAGGAGCACCTGCTCGCGCTGCTGGACGCACTGGCACTTCAGCGCGTGCACCTCGCCGGTGAGTCGCTCGGCGGCTGGCTCGCGCTGAAGTTCGCGCCGAAGCACCCCGACCGGCTGCACACGGTGATCCTGTCCGCACCGGGCGGGCGGATGATCGGCGAACCGCAGCTGGACAGGACGCAGTCGGTGAGCACCCAGGCGGTGAGCGAGCCGACCTTCGACAACGTGAAGAAGCGCCTGCAGGTCGTCATCCACGATCCGGAGAAGATCACCGACGAGCTCGTACGCGTCCGCCAGGCGATCTACGCCCGCGACGGGTTCAGCATGGCGTACGTGTCCGCCCTGCGGGAGCCGGAGCGGCGCCGACGGAACCGGGTGACGGACGACGACTTCGCGGCGGTCCCGGTCCCGGCCCTGATGGTGTGGACCGACAACGAGCCGACCGGCGACGAGGCCGAAGGCGAGCGCCTGTGCGGGCTGATCCCGGACGGCGAGTACCTGCTGATCCGCGGCGCCGCGCACTGGCCGCAGTGGGAGGGCGCCGCAGAGTTCAACGCCGCGGCGATCGCCTTCCTGAAGAAACATGCCTGAGGAAAGGACCGACGTGAGCGTCGCCCAGGAGACCATCACCCAGATCGCGCGCGAGCTGTTCGAGGCGAAGCGCGACGTGTACACCGTGCCGTACGTGAGCCCCCGGCTCCCCGAGCGCGATCTCGACGCGGCCTACGCGATCTCCGCCGAGTTCGCCGCCCTCCGCGAGCGCGAGCTGGGCGTGAAGCGGGTGGGCCGCAAGGTCGGCCTGACCAATCCTCTCGTGCAGGAGCGCGTGGGCATCGACGAGCCCGACTACGGCATCATCCACGACGACATGGTGCACGCCTCGGGAACGCACCTTCCGCTTTCCAGGTACAACCACCTGCTGATCGAGGCCGAGGTCGCGTTCGTGCTGAGGACCGACATCCTCGAGGCCACACGCGAAAGCGTCGAGGCCGCGATCGACCACGTGACCCCCGCGTTCGAGGTCGTCGACTTCCGCTACGACGGATCGGTCGGGCAGATCGTCGACACCGTCGCCGACAACGCCGGCTGCAGCGGCATCGTCCTCGGCGAGGAGCAGCACCCGTACGGCGAGGTCGACCTGACCAAGGTGGAGATGGTCATCACGGGCGGCGACGCCGAGATCACCCGGGGCGTCGGCGGCAACGTGCTCGAGGACCCGGTCAACGCGGTGATCTGGCTGGCCGAGACCGCGATCCGCACCGGCGAGCCGCTGCGCGCCGGCGAGGTGCTGCTGTCCGGGTCCATCGGCTACATCGAGCCGTGGCCCGCCGACGTCGAGTGCGTCGCCACCATCACCGGACTCGGTCGCGTGGTCGCGACCGCGGATTCGAAAGGCTGAACATGAGCGACTACCGTCCCGTCGACGCGACCACCCGCGTCGAGATCGAGCAGCTCGTCGCGGAGATGCTCTACCGCCTCGACCACAACCAGGCGGACACCACCTGGGAGCTGTACACCGAGGACGGCGTCTCGGTCGGCCCGATGGGTGACATGGACCGCGAGGCCATGAAGGCATGGGGTGCCAAGCGCGCCAAGCAGACCGACATCGTCGGCCGGCACTTCATCGGCGGGATCCGCCTCGTATGGGACGGCGAGGAGGTCGAGGGAACGGCGCAGTACCTGACGTTCCGCGACACCAACGAGCCGCAGACGCAGCCCGCTTCGGTCGGCGAGTTCCGCGAGCGGTACCGGAAGGTCGACGGGCAATGGCGGTTCGCCCGCCGCGAGATCGTGCCGGTCTTCGGCGGCAAGGCGGCCGCGGCGCACGCCGCGCGGCTGGCCGGGCGGGAAGGGTCGGCGCAGTGAAGCAGGCAGCGTCCGGCGGCGCCAACCCCATCCTGTACCACCAGTCGGTCCCGTCCTTCGCGATGCCCGAGTGGGCGGCGGCAGCCGGCTACGACGGGGTGGTCCTCGACCTCCAGCACGGCGAGCTGGGGCTCGAGGCGGCATGCGGGATCCTGCGCTCGATTCCGCGGGACAACGCCTACGCGTACGCGCGCGTGGGCTCGCTGGATCCCGCCCCCGTCCTGCGGCTGCTCGACAGCGGGGCCCGCGGCATCGTCGCGCCCACCGTCGAGTCCCGGTCCCAGACCGAGGCTCTGGTCGCCGCCACCAAATACCCGCCGGTCGGGAACCGCAGCCTGGGTCCGTCCAGGCCGGCGCTGTACCCGGGTGACTCGTACACCGAGGCCGGCAACCGCGCGGTGTCCGCCATCGCCCAGATCGAGACGAAGGCCGGCGTCGACCGTGCCGAAGAGATCGTCTCGACCCCGGGCCTGGACTCCGTCTACATCGGGCCGGCCGACCTGGCCGTCTCCCACGGCCTGCCCGGACGCGGCGACTGGGAGGACGGCCCCGTGCGCGAGGCGATCGCGTACCTGCGCGAGGTGACGACCGCGCACGGCGTCACCCTCGGCATCTACTCCGGCCGGCCGGAATACGTGGCCGGCCTGTTCGCCGACGGCCTTGTCGACTACGTGGGCCTCGGCATCGATCTCGTCCTGCTGAACCGCGCGTTCGGCGACACCATCGCCGCGCTGGACTCGGCACGATCCACTGGGAGCAACTCATGACCACCGCTTGCGACGTCCTCGTCGTCGGTGCGGGCCCCGTCGGCCTGACCCTGGCCAACCTGCTCGGGCAGCAGGGCATCGACGTCCTGGTCGTCGAGCGGGAGCACGAGCTCATCGACTACCCGCGGGCCGTGGGCATCGACGACGAGGCACTGCGCGCGATGCAGACCGCGGGCCTGGTCGACGAGGTGCTTCCCCACACCATCCCCGACCAGAAGATCTACATGGTCAACGGGGACCGGATGATCCTCTCCGAAGTGAACCCGACGACGCGCGAGTTCGGCTGGCCGCGGCGCAACGGCTTCGTGCAGCCGCTGGTCGACCAGGTGCTGCTCGCCGGCCTGGAACGCTTCCCGAACGCCACCGCACGGTTCGGTGTCAAGGTCACCGACCTGGTCGAGGACGCGGACGGCGTGGTCGCCACCCTCGCGAACGGCGGCACGGTGCGTGCGCAGTACGTGGTCGCCGCCGAGGGCGGAGCCTCGCCCACCCGCAAGCGCCTGGGCATCTCGTTCGAGGGCGAGACCCGGCCGACCGACGGCATCGTGATCGACGTCGCCAACGACCCGATCGGCACGCCGCACGCCGTCTTCGGCGGGGATCCGGCCCGCAGCTACGCCTCCATCGCACTGCCCCACGGCATCCGGCGCTGGGAGTTCACGCTCTTCGAGGACGAGACCGAGGCCGACGTCGACAACGACGAGTACGTCTTCGGCCTGCTGGCACCCCACGTGCCGGACCCGTCCAAACTCGACATCATCCGGCGGCGCGTCTACCGGCACCACGCCCGCATCGCGGGGCAGCTCCGGCACGGGCGGATCTTCCTCGCCGGCGACGCCGCCCATGTCATGCCGGTCGTCGGCGGCCAGGGCTGGAACTCCGGGATCCGCGACGCCTTCAACCTCGGCTGGAAGCTGGCCACCGTCGTCAAGGGCCACTCCGGGGACGGGCTGCTGGATACGTACGAGACCGAGCGGCTCGGCCACGTCAGGCAGATGGTGGCGGTCTCCCTCGGGATGGCGAAGGAGATGACGGACCACGATCCTGTCAAGGCCGCCGAGCGCGACCGGATCGCGGCCAACCGCAGCCCCGAGGAGCGGGAGGCGCAGAAGCGGCAGGCGTTCAAACCCCAGCCGAAGTTCGAACAGGGCGTCGTGGTGCACACGCCGCTGCTGGCGTTCAAGACGCTGCCGGCCCGCGACGTGCCGCGTCTCGCCGGCTCGATCTTCCCGCAGCCGCAGGCCACCGACGCGGACGGCGTGGAGATGCTGCTCGACGAGGCCACCGGGCAGGGCTGGCGTGTGATCACCTGGAACAACGACCCGAGGGCCTTCCTGTCCGCGGAGCGGCTCGCCGTGCTCGATCGCCTCGGCGCCCGCCTCGTGCAGGTGGTGCCGAAGGTGCAGCTGCCGTGGGCGCGCAAGCAGGCCGCGGCCGGCGTCACCGTCATCGGCGACCTCGGCGGCGAGTCGGGCCTGCAGGCCTGGTTCGACGCACGCCCGGTCGGCGCCGTCATCATCCGCCCCGACCATGTGATCGCCGCCGAGTGCCTCGCCCAAGAACTCGACGACGTACTCGGCAAGGTCTTCGAGGCCGCCTGCATCGCGTGATCCCGGCATATCCCCGAGAGAACCCCCGAACACGACGGAGGGCTGATGACCGACCCGAGCGAGGTCGCCCAGATCGACGACGTGTACTGGCGCGACGAGTACACGCCCATCACGGAGGACGACGTCTTCCTCGAACGCATCGTTGCAGAGGCCGACCTGCCGTCGCTGCTCACGGCGCTGGCAGCTCTGACCGGAGATCACAGGCTGATCCCGGCGGAGCTGCGCCCCCCGCTTCCTCCCGTCGACACGACCCCGCCTGCGCACGGCGGCATGAGCGGGGCCGCGCAGGCGCATGCGCGTGAGCTCGCGCTGTCCGCGCTCAAGCGCGTCCGCGATGAGGGGCTCACCCGGCCCCGTCTGCTGGAGCCCGAGGAAGCACGCACCATTGTCGACTTCATCACGGGCGGGGCAAGTGCCGAGGATGCGGCACTGATGATGCACGAGCTCGACCTGGTCGCGCAGCGTCCGGGAGCACCGACCTGGCACATCGACGAGGTCGCACCCGACCGCGACTTCGAAGTCGCGGTCATCGGCACCGGGATGAGCGGCATCGCAGCGATGTACCGGCTCAAGCAGGCGGGCGTACGGTTCGTCGCGTTCGAGAAGCACCCCGAGGCCGGCGGCACCTGGTTGGCCAACACCTACCCCGGCGTACGTCTCGACACCCCGACCTTCGGCTACAGCTTCTCCTTCGCGCAGCGGGCCGACTGGCCCAACGCGTACGCCGAGGGCGCGGAGATCGAGGCGTACGCCGTCGAGATCGTCGATCGTGCCAAGCTGCGCGAGCACATCGAGTTCAACACCGAGGTCATCTCGATGACCTGGGACGAAGCATCGGCCACCTGGGAGGTCGTCATACGGCGCGACGGCGTCGAGCAGTACCGGCGGTTCCACGCCGTCGTCGCCGCGACCGGGCAGCTGGAGAAGCCGAACATCCCGGAGATCCCCGGACAGGACGACTTCGGCGGCGTGCAGATGCACTCCGCGCGGTGGGACCACGACGTGGACCTGACCGGGAAGCGCGTCGCGGTGGTCGGCACCGGCGCCAGCGCCTACCAAATCGTCCCGGGCATCATCGACCGCGTCGCCCACCTCGAAGTCTTCCAGCGGTCCGGACCGTGGACGGTTCCCGCCCCGAACTACCACGACCCGACACCGCCGGCCCTGGCCTGGCTCAGCGAGCACGTCCCGTACTACGGGCAGTGGTACCGCTTCCAGGCGTTCTGGGGTGCGCGCACGGGACGGCTGCACACCGTCAAGGTCGATCCGAAGTGGGACCGCACCGACTCGGTATCGGCAACCAACCTGCGGGTGCGTGAGGCACTCACCGCAATCATGCGCGAGCAGTGGGCGGACCGTCCCGACATGCTCGATGTCGTCGTGCCCGCGTATCCCCCCGGCGGCAAGCGCATGCTCCGCGACAACGGCGTGTGGGCGCGCGCACTGCACCGGGAGCACGCCGAGCTCGTCACCTCACCGATCGAGCGGTTCACGTCCGACGGCATCGTCACTGCCGACGGCGAGCATCACCCGGTCGACGCCGTGATCTACGCGACCGGGTTCAAGGCGTCCGACTACCTCGACCCGATCGTGGTCACCGGGCCGTCCGGGCAGACACTCAAGGAGCACTGGAACGGCGATGCGACGGCCTGGGCCGGTATCTCCGTGCCCGGCTTCCCGAATCTCTTCCTCATCCAGGGACCCAACACGAACTACGTGGTGCACGGCCAGTTCCACTTCATGATCGAGTGCGGGGTCGAGTTCACCACCGAGGCGATCCACCAGATGCTGCGCCGCGGGACGGCGTCGCTCGAGGTGAAGCAGGAGACCCTGGACCGCTTCCTCGCGTGGATCGACCAGGGCAATGCCGAGCGTGCATGGGGGCAGCCGCAGGTACGCACCTGGTACAAGAACTCCCGCGGCCGGGTCTCGCAGGTATGGCCGTACAGCCATCTCGAGTACTGGAAGGTGACACGGGGCGCCGACTTCGACACCGACTTCACGCTCCGCCCACGACCGGAGGCGACGTCGTGACCGAGCGGCGTGACGTGCTCGTGGTGGGTGCCGGTCCGATCGGGCTCGTCGCCGCTCTCCTGCTCGCCGATGCGGGGGTGCGTACGACGCTCGTGGAGAAGGAGACAGAGCCGGGCGACCTGCCTCGCGCGATCAGCCTCCAGGACGAGTCGTTCCGCACCCTTGAGCAGCTCGGTGTGGCCGACGCGCTCAAGGCCGAGTCCCTGCTTGACACCGGCAGTCGCTACTTCGGGCTCGGGGACCGCCTCCTGCTCGAGGCGAGGCCGGTCGCATCGCGGCTGGGGCATCCCGCCAAGACCCAGTTCGACCAGCCGATCCTGGAGCGGCTGCTGTGGGAGCGAGCAGTCGCGCACGAGGGGCTCGAGTTCCTGCGCGACGCCGAGGCGACCGCGGTCACGCAGGACAGCGACGGAATCAGCGTGACCGTGACGATCGGAGAGAAGACGCAGACTCTGACCGCCGACTGGCTGATCGGCGCCGACGGCGGACGCAGCTTCACCCGCCGGGCGGTCGGGATCGATCTGGCCGGTACCACCCAACCGCAGCGGTGGATCGTCGTCGATCTGCACAACGAGCCGCGCGCGCGGGACCCGTTCGCCGAATTCCACGGCGACGGGGAGCGGCCGTACGTGCTCGTGCCCGGCGTCAAGGGACGCCTGCGGATCGAGTTCATGCTCTTCGACGACGAGGACCCCGATGAGATGACGACGCCGGAGCGGATCCGCGAGCTGGTCGTGCCGCGCTTCCGGGCCGAGCTGACGCCGGATGACGTGCGCCGCGCGGTCGTGTACATCGCCCACCAGCGTGTCGCGCGGACGTACCGCGCGGGGCGCACGTTCCTCGTCGGTGACGCCGCGCACCTGATGCCGCCGTTCGCGGGCCAGGGCCTGAACGCCGGTATCCGCGACGCGACCAACCTCACCTGGAAGCTGATCGAGGCGATCACCGGCCGCGCGACCGAGCGGCTGCTGGACTCGTACGAGGTCGAGCGCCGCACCCACGGAGCCGCGATGGTGACGGTCTCGCGCCGCATCGGCGCAGTCGTCATGGCGACCCACCCGGTGGTCACGCGCGTACGCGACACCGTCGTCCGCACGGTCAGCCTGATCCCCCGCGTACGCGAATTCCTCGCCAACATGCGCTTCATCGCACCACCCGACTACACCGCCGGAGTCGCCGTTGCGGCCCACGGCGTCACCCTCGACACCGTGACCGTCGGCCGCGCCCTGAGCCAACCGGTCGTACACGACGCCACCGGTGCCGAACGCGGACTCGACGCCCACCTCGGGCGCGGGTGGGCGCTGCTGCAGATCGGAGGTCCGCCCGACGCGGCGGTCGATGCGTACTGGGACGCAATCGGCGCGAACCGGCTGTGCGTCCGCGCACCGGGCGGCGAGCCGATCGACGGCATGGTCACCGAGACCACCGCGGTGCTCACCTCCGGCGCCGGCACTCTTCCGGTCTTCGTCGCGGTACGTCCCGACCGCTACGTCGCGGCGGTATTCGACTCCGCCGGCGAGCGACGCGTCGTCGAGCGCCTCCGCGCCTTCATCGATGATCGCTCCCGACGCACTGATCCGTACTCCGGAATCCCGCACTCTCGCCCACCACTGAACAGGAGCACCCGATGAGCAAGTTCGTCAGCTACTACCGCGCCGACCACAGCATCGCCTGGGGGCGTCTCGACGCCGAGACCCTCTATGACGCGACCCCGACAGCACCTTCGCTCGCTGAGGCCATCGCAGCCGACGCCCTCGATTCCTTGGCGCACTACACCGATCGCCGAGTGGCGCTCAGTGATGTGCGGCTCGCTCCGGTCATCCCGGAGCCCGGCAAGATTATCTGCATCGGGGTCAACTACCGCACCCACCAGGAGGAGATCGGCAAGGCGGCTCCTCAGGCCCCGGTCGTCTTCGCCCGCTACGCCGACAGCCAGATGGGGCATGGCGAGGACGCCCTCAAGCCGGCGGACTCCGCGCAGTTCGACTACGAGGGCGAGGTGGCTCTGGTCATCTCCAAGCACGCGCATCAGGTCTCCAAGGCCGAGGCCTACGACCACGTCGCCGGCTATGCCGTGTACAACGACTTCTCGGTGCGCGATTGGCAGCGTGCCGCCAGTCAGTGGCTGCCTGGCAAGACCTGGCCGGGGACCGGTGGCTTCGGTCCTTGTCTGGTAACAGCCGACGAGGTCGGCGATGTCACCGAACTTGAGCTTACGACCCGGGTCAACGGTGAGGTACGCCAGCGCGGCAAGGTCGCCGACCTGATCAACGATATTCCGTCGATCATCGAGTACGTCACCGCGTTCACGCCGCTCTCCCCCGGCGACGTCATCGTCACCGGCACGCCGGGCGGTGTCGGGCTCTTCATGGAGCCGCCGGGATTCATCGTCGACGGTGACGTCGTCGAAGTCGAAGTCAGCAAACTCGGTACGCTTCGCAACACCGTCCGCGACGTCTCCTGACCGGCGTAGGGCGGCAGCCCCAGGCATCAGAGCGGCTACCACAGGCGAACAAGGAGACGGCGCGCAAAGAGCTCGAAACGCCACCCGCCACCACTCGAAAGAAGGAAACGCCGCTCACCGTCGGCCAGATCCGGGAGATCACTGAGAGACTCGGGGACATCGCGCAACGCGTGCACGCCGTCGACGCAGAGGGGAAGGGCCCGCTCTACGAGGCGCTCGGGATCACGATCAGCTACGAACATGCAGGTAGGGCCGCGACCGTTAGGTCGAGGCCCTCATCCGCGTATCGCTATAGCGAGTGTCCGAGGGGGGAGTTGACCACTGACGATACGGTCGTGATCGCCCAAGGACGGCTCCCACCACAAGATCCTCCGGGGTGATCCCACCATCTCCTCGTGAGAACCGGTTACCTCCGCCCTGCACGATGGCTGCGACTCCCACACCACCAGCTCACCGTGTGCGGGCTACTGCACCTGTCTCATCGCAACCCTTCTGCGAGGCGGTGTGCAAGGTGGAGCAGGTCTGCAAGGTGCAGCACCCGTCCATGGAATCCCGGGAGGGGGACATGGAGCGGCTGGGTCTAGTGGGCGGGGATGGCGTCCAGCCCGTAATACGCACCCGCGAGGCCTCCGGTCACCGCGGCGACAGTGTCCGTGTCACCGCCGAGGTCGATCGCCGCGCGTATCGCCTCCTCGAAGCTGGTGGTGGTGCGCAGGGCCCAGACAGCGGAGCCCAGGCAAGGCCAGACGGCGCCGTTGAACTCGGTCGCCTGGTCAGGATGCCAGTCGGGCGCGAGGATTGTGGCGTAGCGGCCGCGGTGGTCGGGATGGACAAGAGTCAGGATGTCCGGGAGCGCGGTGAGGGGGTCGGTGCCCTCGAACGTGACGCGGATGAGTTCGTGGAAGATCGCGGTGCCTTCCCAGGCCGCGCGGTCACCATGGGTGAGGGCAGCGATGCGGCGGGCCGCGTTCATGGTGGCCTCTTGGCCGGCGGCGGCGAAGTGGACCGCGGAGGTGGCAGCCCGCATCAAGGAGCCGTTTCCCGCTGCTCGCTGGTTAACCTGGAAGTGGATCGCGGAGGCGAGGTCCCAGGGCATGCCGTTGGTCAGGACGTCTTCGGTCTGCAGGCCGACGTCCTTCGGTTCCGACGCTGCCCGAGGTAGAGGACAGCCCGCGCCGACGTCGGCTGGTTGGTTTCCACGGCGCCGACAGCGGTCTTCGCGTCAGCCTGGCTGGACGGGAGAAGGCCGAGAAGCAGCAGCGGCAGGCAGAGGAAGCCGGCCCGACCGAGCCCGGCAGAACCTTCTCCGCCTGACTTCAGCGAATGCCGAGGGCGGCGCGGGCGATCAGAAGGGCGCTGCGCGCCGCGGAGGGGAACACGCCGGGGTCTTCGCGGGTGTCGTCGTAGCGGCTCAGGGTCTCCGCACGCTGCGCCGTGCCGCCGTGGCGTTCGAGGAGCGTCGCTTGGACGGTGAGGAACTCCGCGACTGCCGCATTCAAGGGGCTGCCGCCGGCGAGCCGTTCGACGGCCGTGCGGATCTCGGCGACCTCGCGGCGGATGCGGGCTGCAGTGGCTTCGGCCCGAGCCACCTCGGCAGCGAAGGCCGGACGTTCGTTGCCCTCCCAGTCGACACGCGAGGGCAAGGCCGCCGCGACGGGCTGCCCCCCCTCGGTGACGGTCTGACCTGTGCCCATCTTGACCGCGGGGCCGCGCAGACTCATCCCGCGAAGCACCTCCTCGAGTTGGGGCGGCATGTCGGAGTCGGAGGGGGGCGGCGGGGTCGGCTTCGTCTCGCCCGCACTCATCTGCTCCGAGGAGTCAGTCATGGCGCCGACTCTAGTGCCCCCGGGCCGGCCGTCGCGACGTGTTCCCTGCCGTGTCGGTGGGCTGCGCTATGGTCGCGTTGCGGCCCCTGGTCGTGAGCCCGACTCAAGGCTCGGAGGCGTCAGCCCATGGCTGATCGCGCTAATCCGTAGGTGCGCCGCGCCGAGCCGCTCTCACGGCATACCTCCGCTGACACCCGCCCGCGTGCAGCGAGTCATGGGATCGCGCGCCGAAGGGATGGCGTCATGCCCCGCAACTACAGCCGCTCCAACGATGTCCGCGCCTTGCAGGAACGCCTGGCCCCCGACATTCGGTTGAAGTGGGCCGACGCCCTGAAGCTCCTCGAGAACCCGGAGACGGAACTCCTCGTCGAGATCATGGAGACGTACTGCGACGTCGGCACCTACGCGGCCGCCGCTCACGTCCGCAGCACCAACCCCCGATATCAACTCCTGTGCAGGGAGTGCGGGTGGACGGTGGCCATGATCTGCCCCGAGTGCCCCGGCTGCGGCTGCTACACCGGCAAGTGCGACGGGTACCGGCACTACGAGTTTGACGGCTGCCTCGACGAGGACGAGTTGGTGACGTGGACGGTTTTGAAGGACGTCAGTCCGTGCTGTTCTCCATGGCGCCGGCGAGGTCGGCGCCGAGGTCGTAGCCGGGGCTGTCGTCCAGCCGCACCATGCCCGCCGGGACCGTCGTACGCACCTACCGTCCCGAGGAAGCCACCGTGGACGTGTGGTGCTCCGGACTGTTCGGACTGACGGGTAAGGGCGTGCAGCAGATCCCCGTTAAGAGCAGCTGGTTCACCGGCTTTCTCCGAGGATGCCCCGGCCTTCAGGCCGGGGAGGAATCGGACTCCTGCGGAGCAGGGCAGGGACAGCCGGATCGCCGTCAGGGCGATCCGGCGTCCACTCCGCACGGCCGTGATGCCGCCCACAACGGTCAAGAACTCTCAACTGTCAGTCCTCCCAGGTAGGTTCGGATGCATGACGACAGAAGCGACCACGAAGGACACCGGGCATGCCCGGTACACCTTCCGTGTACGCCTGTCGAAGACAGCCCGGCGCGCACTCGAAGCCGAGTGGGATCGCTGCCGGTGGCTCTGGAATGAATGCGTGGCCAAGTCCAAGCAGGTCCACCGGCAGAGCAAGGAGTCCGGCGAGAAGCTGACGTGTGGTCCGGCGCAGTTGGACAGGATGCTGACTGAGGCGCGTCGGGTGATGCCGTGGCTGGCCGAGGGTGCCTCGGTGCCGCAGCAGCAGGTGATTCGGGACTTCGCCAAGTCGCGGGCGAAGGCGTTGAAGGACGTCAAGGACGGGCTTGCGCAGCACCGCCGGGCGGGGATGCCCCGCTTCAAGCGGAAGCGGGAGGCCAGGCCGAGCCTCAACTACACGAAGCGGGGTTTCCGTCTGAAGGACGGTCGTCTGCACCTTGCGGGCCAGATCGTGCTGAGCGTGGTGTGGTCGCGGGACCTTCCGGCCGACCCGTCGAGTGTGCGCGTGTACCAGGACACGCTCGGGCACTGGTATGTGTCCTTCGTCGCCCCCGCGCAGAGCGAACCGCTCGCTCCCACGGGGCGCGTGCTCGGTGTGGACTGGGGTGTGCAGGAGACGGCCACCACCACGGATGACGCCTACGATCTCCCGCATGCCGAGCACGGCAAGCGGGCCGCGCAGGGGCTCGCCCGCTACCAGCGGATGATGGCCCGGCGCCGGCGACCGAAAGGACAGCCCGCATCCAAGGGCTACCGGAAGGCGCAGGCACAGGCCGCGAAGCTGCACAAGAAGATCGCGCGGCAGCGGGAGGACACCGGCCGCAAGTGGGCCAAGTCCGTGATGCGTGATCATGACGGGGTTGCGGTGGAGGACTTCCGCCCGAAGTTCCTCGCGAAAACCACGATGGCCCGCAAGGCGGCCGACACGGCCATCGCGGCGACGAAGCGTGCCCTGGTCGAGATGGGCCGCAAGCACGCACGGGACGTCCGCCTCGTGCACCCGGCGCACACCACGATGGACTGCGCAACGTGCGGAGCGAGAACCAAGCACGCACTCCCTCTCTCGATGAGAACCTATGCCTGCACCGCGTGCGGAGCCGTGTCCCCCAGGGACAAGAACTCCGCCCGCGTGATGCTGGTCCGGGCAGGTTGGAACCCGGACGGTGCCGAGGGCGTAAGACCTCCTGGTCCGCTGGACCAAGAGGCGGCCTGAGCCGTGAATCCCCGCTCAACCCTGGAGGGTGGAGAATCCCCTCCCTTCAGGGAGGGGAGCCTTCAAGATGACCGTGACCGTCCGCTGGACCCACGACGGCTGGCGAGTCAGCGAGTTCTCCCAGAAGGACGGACCGCAGCCGACCAGCGCGGCCGCCGCGTTCGGCCAGGCGCCACAGCCATAGGAGAAGCGCCACCGAGACGTGGCGACGGACTCCGCCAGCACCGGGGTACGCAGGGAAGCCCGCCGGGTGTCAGTCCCGGGACGTAGAATTGACGACGGTTCCCCGCCGATATGAAGGGGATTGCGCCAAGAGTTTTCCTGTGGGTCCGAGGGCAGCCGTACAGTTCCGTGCGGAGCGACGACAGCAGGCAGCCAGCGCCTTCGAGTGTGAGTCGGCCGCGCTCGTGTTGATCACGCCTGTTCGCACGTCGTGCTGCTGGTGGCCACGGTGGTCGCCATGGTGAGCGGGATCGTCGTCTTCGCCCTCGGCGCCACGGTGGGCACGGCGCTGGGCACCGGCGGCACCGCCTTCCTCGGCATAGCCGTCCTCGGCATGGGGGTGCTGACCTACCTCGTGCCCGGCACCCCGCCGGAGGGATGAATCCGGCCGTACCAGGGCCCGTTGGCGGGCGACTGCGCCGTCGGGCCTGCTCATGAACGAGGCCCACGCCCGGCAAGTCCTCGCCGACTTCGAACGGCACTACAACACGCATCGACCTCACCGGGCCCGAGATCAGAGCCCCCTCACGCCTCCCGGCAGC
Organism: Streptomyces sp. CA-106110; assembly: GCF_050936285.1. Taxonomy (NCBI): domain Bacteria; kingdom Bacillati; phylum Actinomycetota; class Actinomycetes; order Kitasatosporales; family Streptomycetaceae; genus Streptomyces; species Streptomyces sp. CA-106110. The sequence goes on from NZ_JBNJNB010000001.1 coordinate 2,680,688, forward strand.
CCGCCACCGTCCACGACCTCGACAGCCACAGACTCCTGCGCACCCACATCCTCGGCGGCACCATCAACCAGTACCGGTACGCCGCTCGACCAGCGGCGATGACTTTCCGAGCCCCCACAGCTTTCACCCCGTACAGCCGCCGTCTCGCCGCATCCCACGGAATGCGGCCGCTGGGCTGAAACGTCGACTCCAAGGACTTCGAGCGTCCCGGCGCAGCCGCCATCGTCGCCACCGTCGAGAAGGAGGTCTCCAACGGCCCGCCCATCCTCTTCCACGACGCGGGCGGGGACCGCTCCCAGACCGTGGCCGCCTTGCGCGAGGTCCTGCCCTGGCTGAAGCAGCAGGGATACTCCTTCGGCTTTCCCGTCTGCTGACCACAACTCCCCTGCCGCGCGAGGCCCATTGAGACGTGAATCGGCGATCGTGCCGGACTGGACGGGAAGATCGTCGGGCTCATTTTTCGTCAGGACGCGTCCCCGGCAGCAGCGGACGCGTCCTGACGGCTCCTCGGCAGGGAGGCCCGCCCGCATGGCCTGCGCGGTGGGAGCCGCGTCGTAGCCCTCGGGGACGCCGGGGACCAGGATGATGTCGCCTTTGATGTGCCGTGAGCGCAGCGGTGCGATCTCCTGGTATGCCGGCGAGTCCCACCACGCCCGCGCCGCGGCGATCCCGGGAAAGCCGATCACCACTACGTGGTCGGGCCAGGTGCCCTCCTTCACCTCGTGCTGCGAGGCGTGAACGAGGAAGCGGCTGCCGTACGGCTCGAAGGTGGCGGTGATGCGTTCGATGTACTCGGCGATCTCCGGGTGTGGGGTGGCCTCCTGCAGATGAGCTATGGCGTAGGCAGGCATGGCGTCCTTCCGGTCGGTCGGGTCGGTACACCGCAGACGATGGCATGGGAACGCGCAGGGATCGATGACCTCACAGGTAAGCGGCGCCGGCGGGGTGACCAGGGCCAACCGGTCTCGCATCATGCGATCAGTGGCCCGGTGCGCACCGGTACAGCGTCTGGGCGGTGGCGCCTTCGTAAGTCCTTCCCGGGAAGGCCGGGAGAGTGGGTGTGGTGCCCGGGGAGTCCGTGCCACCGAAGGTGGAAGCGGGGACGCGCGCACAGGCGGACCGGACCCAGTCGGTGATCTGCACCGTGGCCGTCGTCCCGCTGCCGCGGCCGAACATGTTTCCCCTGCCGCGGCCACCGCCCAGCAGCACATACCGCAGCTTGCCGGAGTCGACCAGCTGCCGGAACTGGGTCTCGCTGGGGAAAGGCACCCTGCCGCTGAAGCCACCGAGCGGCAGGACATGGGCACCGGTGCCGAGGATGAACGGCGACGCGCCGCTCCAACTGGTGGTGGCGAAGACGTATGCGGCCGAACCCTGGCGCGCGGTGGCGTAGGCGAGCAACTTCCGCTGAATCGCGCTGAGTCCGCCATTCTCGCCGACGCTGCCGAAGCCGCCCATACCGGCGCGTGACCCCGCGTTGCCGCGAGCCGTACCGCCGCCCCAGCGCGCTCCGCCCATCCGGCCGCTCGCCGAAAACGCCGAGCCGTGACCGCGGTTCATCCCGGACGGGCCGACCGAGCCCATACCGGAGCTGCCGTACGAGGGATTGAACACCTGCACCGCCCAAGCGCTCGGCGCGATCAGCACCGCCGCAAGGGACGCGGCCAGACCGGCGAGTGCGAGTCGGCCGCCGGACGGGGTTCGACCGGGGCGGGCCAGCACCAGCAGGACGACCGCAGCCAGGCCGAGCACGCTCACCGCTGAGGCCAGCCACGGCAGGAACGACGGGAACTCTGCAGCGAGGTACGCGCTCCACGCCGCAGTCGCGGCCACTGCGCCCGGCAGCACCCATGCACGACGGCCGCCGGCCCGGTAGGCACGCCACATCAGCGCGATGCCGCCCCCGGTGAGTGCGGCGAGCGGCACCGCGATCACGCCCATGTAATACATGTGGCCGCCGACACTGCCCGCGCTGAACACCAGGAAGTACGTGGTCAACCAGACGCCCCACAGCAGGAATCCGGATCGGATCCGGTCAGTGCGCGGCCTGCCCCGTCGCCACATCAGACCGCAGACGACGGCGATGGCGGCGAGAGGGTAGAGCCAACCGGTCTGCGAGGCGAGAGACTGGCCGAACATCTTCGACCAGCCGTTCTGACCACCGCCCCAGCCGCCACCACCGGCCTGGTGCGCTGCGCTCGTCCGGGCACCTCCCTGCCCGCCGCCGTACCCGGCACTCCCGCCGTGCGCGCCACCGTAACCGCCACTGCCGCCGTACTGGGTGCTTCCGTGCCCGCCGTACTGACCCGCGCCGAACGGTCCGTTCCGGTCGGGCTGCCCCGCCCGGCCGGCCTCGCGATGCCGATCGACGCCCCATGCCGCCTGCTGTCGGCCGTGACCGCCGCCCTGCGTCGCGCTCACGCTGCCGGTGGAGGCCGCGCTGATGCCGAGCGAGGAGAAGCGGTTCAGGAAGTTGTAGCCGATCACCATGCTGAACGCGGAGTTGTTGGTGGTGCCGTCCACATAGGGCCGGTCCTTGACCGGGGCGAGGGTGACCGCGAGCATCCAGGACAGCGAGACGGCGGTCATCACCACCGCGGACAAGCCGAGGTGCGCCAGTCGTTTCCGCAGGGTGATCGGCGCCGAAGCCAGGTACACCAGGGCGAGCGCGGGCAGCACCGCCCACGCCTCCAGCATTTTGGCCTGGAAGCCGATCCCGACCCATACTCCGGCCAGCACCAGCGGACCAAGCCGGCCGTCCCGGGCGGCGCGCTGGGTGGCCTCAGCAGCCAACAGCACGCACAGTGTGAAGGCGGGGTCCTCGACAGCGGTACGGAAAAGCCCCACGGCCACCGGAGTCAGGAGGAACGCCGTAACGGCGATCAGTGCCGCATTGACCCCCGCCCAGCGCCGTACCAACCGATACAGGACCAGCAGACTCGCGACGCCCTCGACGACCTGAGGAAGGGCCAGCGCCCACGGATGAAATCCGAAGATACGAGCGGAAAGCGCTTGGGGCCACAGGAATCCCGGCAGCTTGTCGAGCGTGATGGAATTTCCCGGGTCGAAAGAGCCGTAGAAGAAGGCCTTCCAGCTCTCCGTCATACTGCGGACGGCGTTCGCATAGAACGTGTGGTACTGGCTGTGGTTGATTCCCCATGCGTAGAGCACGGCGGCGAGCACGGTGATGACCAGCAGTGCGGGGCGTGCGTACGCGGGCTGGTCCACCGGCGATCTCCATGACGCGCGACGATCGGCACTGGTGGGCACGGTGGGGTTGAGGACTGTCGTAGCCATGCACAGCAGTCTTCGATACGGCACGCCCCCCGCTCCGCTGAAGTGCCCCGATTCAAGGAAATTCTTGTCGGACCCGGGGCAATCCTTTAACCGGACCCGGCGGCATTTCAATCGGCGAAGTGCCGTTCATTACCTGCCCTATAAGTCCGCCGCACACAGCGAATACACAGCGAACACACAGTTTTTTCCCAACGGGCTGGATCTCGGCCGGATCCCAAGTGATGTGCGACGAGCGCAGAATCGGACGGAAGCCGTTCTGGCGTCCGATGAATTCACGTCCGGATTCCGTCTCACAGCAGTGTCGCCAGGCGCTTCACGCTGCGGCTGCCCTCACGGCGTACGCCCAGAGGGATCAGGGCGGCGCGGGTCGGCAGGCGCACGCCCCCGGTGAACGCGACCCGCGTGCCCGGGCCTTGGGGTACCGCCGCCACCCCGATCAGCAGGAACCTGCTCTGCAGCCAGTACCAGCCGGGCCGCTGCACTCCGCGCAGTCGAGCCCGCATCCCGTACTTGCTGCGTGCCAGCGCCTCCACGCGCTCGCCTTGCCGGTGCAGGACGCGCAGCCGCTCCATGTCGGGCACGACCTGTCCGAACCCGCCCTCAAGGTCACCCAGCAGGGCTCAGACCCGCTCGAAGGTCGCGTCGACGTGGGCCTCGGTCACGTGTGCGCTGCGGATGCCGGCGGCCAGGGCGTACAGGCGACGTACGGAGTCGACGTCGGTGGTGGGCCAGTGCTCGTTCATGATGTCCACGCCTTCCGGAAGGTGTCGCGGGCCCGGTGCAGCCGCGAATTGACGGTGCCGGTGCGCACGCCGAGCAGGGCGGCGGCTGTGCGCTCGTCCAGGCCTTCGGCGTTACGCAGTATCAGCACCGCGCGGTGCTCGGGAGGGAGCCGTTCCAGTACGTCCCTGACGTCCGCGGAGAGCTGGGGGTCACCACGGGCGGGGAGCGAGCTGAGATCGGCCGGTTCGGTTCGGGCGGCGCGGCGCGCGGTGCGGACCGCCTCGCGTACGACGATGGCGCGCACCCAGCCGTGCAGAGCGGCCGGGTCCTTGAGTGCGCGTAGCGACTTGAAGACCGCCATCAGGGCCTCCTGCGCGGCATCCGCCTGTGGGGCTCGTGAAGGCATCGCTGCAGGTGAGCAGCGGTGTACATGGTTGTCGGTGGTGGCTGAGACGCTGTCCCGATGGTCGTGTCGCTGTTGTACCGCACTGCTCGCACGCTGCTGTCCCTACCGACGGGCCCCTGCCGTCGCAGACGACAGCGATCAGAACGGACCGTGCAGATCGCCCAGTTTGTCGGTCAGACGCAGGTTCTCGGAGTAGTCGACGGGACAGGCGATGACGGACACGGTGTCGTCGTCCAGGGCACGGCGCAGCGTGGGCAGCAGTTGGTCGGCGGCTTCGATCGAGTAGCCGCGGGCGCCAAAGCTCTCGGCGTAGGCGACCAGGTCCGGGTTGGTGAACCGAGTATGGCTGTGCCGGCCGAGTTCGAGCTCCATCTTCCAGGTGATCAGGCCGTATTCCTCGTCCACCAGAACGAGGACGACCAGCGGGATGCGTTCACGGATGGCGGTCTCCAGTTCCTGGGAGTTCATCAGGAACGAGCCGTCACCCATCATGGCGAGGACCTGCCGGTCCGGCCGGGCGAGCTTGGCGGCGATAGCGCCCGGCAGCGCAAACCCCATGGTGGACAGGCCGTTGGAGAGCAGGCAGGTGTCCGGCTCGTAGGCCGGGTACAGGCGGGCCATCCACATCTTTCCGGCGCCGGTGTCCGCGAGCACGATGTCGTGGCGGTTCAGGGCGGAGCGGACATCGGCCACCACGCGCTGCGGAACCACGGGGAACGCGTCGCTGCTGCGTCCGTACTGGAGCTCCTCGTCGAGGAGCCTACGGATCTTCTCGCCGGTCCTCGACTCGTAGGTGAGGTGGTCGGGCAGTGCGGCCGCCAGTGCGTCCAGCGCCTGCGAGGGGTCGCCCTCGACTCCCACCGCGACCGGGTAGTGGGCGTCCACCTCGGCAGGGAAACGGTGCACATGCAAGATCCGCTTGTCGCCGTTCGGGTTGATCTTGACCGGGTCGAACTCCTGGATCTCGTAGCCGACGCAGACAAGCACGTCGGCCGCGTCGAAGCCGAAGTTGCCGTAGTCGTGACGCATGAAGCCGACCGCGCCGAGGGCGCCCGGGTGGTCGTCGGGAAAGACGCCCTTACCGTGGAACGTGGTCGCCACCGGGACGCTCAGCCGCTCCGCGAACCGCACGAGGGCGGCCGAGGCCCTGGCTCTGGCGGCGCCGTGGCCTGCCAGCACCACGGGACGGCGTGCGCCGGTGAGAACGTCGGCGGCCCGCGCGATCTGCGAGGGCGACGGTGCATCGCTGCGAACCACGTCAATCTGCAAGGGCGCGAGCGGTTCGGCGGGAGGTTCGGTTTCGATGTCCTCCGGCACCGCCAGGAACACCGCGCCGGGGCGTTCACTCTGCGCGGTCTTGAACGCCTTGCGCACCATCTCCGGCACCGCGTCGGGACACTCGATGCGAGCAGCCCACTGGGTGACGGGAGCGAACATCGAGACGAGGTCGATGACCTGGTGCGACTCCTTGTGGATGCGGCGCAGGGAGCCCTGGGCGGCCAGGGCCACCAGCGGTGTGCTGTTGGTCGTCGCATCGGCGGTGCCGAGCAGCAGATTGATCGCGCCGGGACCCAGGGTGGCCGAACACACCCCGGCCCGGCCGGTCAGCCGCCCGTAGATCTCCGCCATGAAAGAGGCGGCCTGCTCGTGGCGCACCAGGACGTACCGGATGCCAGAGCTGTTCAGCGCGTCGACGAAGCGGATGTTCTCCTCACCTGGGATCCCGAAGACGTACTCCACGCCCTCGGCCTCCAGACAGCGAACCAACAGGTGGGCCACGTCGCCCACTGCCGTCGCGTTCCGCGCCTCCGTCACGCCGTCAATGCCCATGAGGCGACCGTAGGCACGCAGGCCGGCCCCGGCCACTCACCGGCAGCCGACAGGGGGCCAGCAGGACTTCTCGCGGGAGGTACCAACCCATGTCGCGCTCAGACATCGCCCGCATCCTTCGGACGCGTCGCACTGGCGCCTGCCACCGCCGGTCTGCACGCTGGGCGGGGACGCGCCGCCCTCCAGCGTGCGGCGCAGGGCTCTGGGAGGGCCAAGTGACTGCTTCGTCGCCCGCCACCGACGCACCGCCGGCCCGCTACGACGACCTGCGCGCTCTGGTCATCAACTGCACACTGAAACGGTCACCGGAGCGGAGCAACACCCAGGGACTGATCGACCGCAGCACCGCCATCATGGATGCACAGGGAGTGCGGGTCGACGTCGTACGGGCCGTGGACCACGACATCGCCACTGGTGTCTGGCCCGACATGAGGGAGCACGGCTGGCAGACCGACGCCTGGCCGGACCTGTACCAGCAGGTCCTGGCGGCCGACATCCTGGTACTGTCCGGGCCCATCTGGCTGGGCGACAACAGCTCCGTGATGAAGCAGGTGATCGAACGTCTCTACGCCTGCTCCAGCCTGCTCAACGACGCTGGCCAGTATGCCTATTACGGACGGGTCGGCGGCTGCCTGCTCACCGGCAACGAGGACGGCGTCAAGCACTGCGCCATGAACGTCCTCTACAGCCTGCAGCACCTAGGATACACCATCCCGCCCCAGGCGGATGCCGGCTGGATCGGTGAGGCGGGGCCGGGTCCCTCCTACCTCGACCCGGGCTCGGGCGGCCCGGAGAACGACTTCACCAACCGCAACACCACCTTCATGACCTGGAACCTGCTCCACCTGGCCCGAGCGCTGAAGGACCTCGGCGGCATTCCCGCCTACGGCAACCAACGCACCGCCTGGGACGCCGGCTGCCGCCGCGACTACGAGAACCCCGAACACCGGTGACGAGACGCCGACGGCAAATCCCGGCGGACCGTCGAGTTCGGCCCCTCCGATGGATCGCAGCCGAAGCCTGTAGCGGCCCCTCCTGCCATGGGCTGAGCTGGTCGGTGCCGGTGCGACGGGGCCACATGGCATCAGCGTTCGTAGCAGGCCACGGGTCTGTCAGGGCCTGTCCGGCTGGATCCTCGGTATCGACGTCCTGCGGCGCGTGTCGGTGCCGACGCGACCATTGACGCACAGGATGAACAGGAAGAACCCTGCCAGGAACGTCGACAGGCAAGTACGGGCGCCGCTCTTGACGTTGATCACGGTCTGGCCGATCATGCCGCAGCCACCCATGCCGCCGAAGATGCCGGTGACGACGTTGGCGATGCTCATAACCTCCCCGTCACCCCCGCAGATGACATGATTCTGGGCCTGAACCGCGAGTTCCCCAACCAGAGCGGTGGCTCGCACGGACGCACCCCCTCCGTCCGCCGCAGCGGTGCGGCGATCGGTCGCTTCGGCGGCTTGGTGGGGGCTGTACAACAGACATCACCCACACCGAGCCCTGGGCCAAGCCGCTCCCCTCCGCCTGCTCTCCCACCCGATCAAGGAACCGAGGAACATCAGACACCTGGAGATCCGCCGACGAGACCGACTCGGCGGAACTCTGCACGAGTACCACCACGCCGCGCGACCAGGCCGGATGATGTATCGGCACCCGCAACGCCGCACAGATCACTTCACGCCTGACGGCAAGGCCACGCTCCCGCCGAACACCCCACCGTTGTCGGCCCGTACCTCCTGACTCACCGTGATGTCCCCGCCCTGGAAGGGGACGAGGAACGTGAACGCGTACCGGTGCGACGCAGGCCGATACCCGTGTGCACGGTCCAGGTCCCACGTTTCACTGAAACTCTTGAGCGTGATCTGGCTGTCCGTCGCCGTCACCCCGGCCTTGCGCAACTGACCCAGCGTGGGCTCAACCTCCCGCACCGCCCGCTTCAGCGCAGGACGGTTCCGGGCGGCCGACAACTGCCAGCCAGATGCGCTGACTTGTAGCCGCACCCCCGTCGCCGTACGACTCACCTCCGCACTCTTGGCGTACGCCGCGAACGCGTCCAGCTCGGCCACGGGATCCTCGATGTCATTGGCTATGTCCGGATCAGACAACGGCCCCTTCTTCCACCCCTCGGCAGCGTCCTTGACGTAACCCGTGCCGCCGACGACGTACACCACCTCCGGCTTGCGCACCCCCTTGCTGGTGGTGACCGTGCCGGTCTGCTGGAGTGCGGCCGGGTCGGTGGTGCGGTGCACGGTCGCGGCATAGGTGGCGCTGGACGGCGCCTGCCCCTGCATGACGGCGGACTCGCTGCCACGCACGGCGAACGTCCATCCCTTCTCGGCCCCGACGGTCTGCCGAGCGCGGGCGACGAACTGCGCGGCGGTCTTCGGCTCCGGGGCGGGGGCCCTGGTCCCGGGACGCGTGGCTTTCGACTCCGGTTGGGCCTGCGTGGCTTTCGAGGAGGCGTGCCGCCCCGCCGGCTTCCGTTTGCCGTCGTGCGCCGAGCATCCGGATGACACGGCCACAACAGCCGCGACGAACACGGCACCGACGGCACGGTGCCCACTCAGACGGACACGTATTCCGGTTCCGGACAGCACTTCACAGCCCTTCGGTGGAGTGGGGGGGCGATGGCGGCGCGGTTACTGTATACAGCAGCCGGTGACGCGACAGCGAGCTCCCGGGCAAAAGGGGCGCACAGGGCTTGAGGTCACCGAGAGGCGCTCGTCGGAGGACGACCCGCCCGCGAAGAATGGCCCGGACCGCAGCCGCGCCTCGCACGGTGACCTGCTCCCCGACCGGAGCTGACCCGGCCCCCTCCCCGGCTCGCGCGCCGCAACAGCCCCAGCACAACAACCCGTCCGCGACCGGCCGGAAGAGACGCGGCTGCGTGTGGCGGTTGCTCTCGCATCGCCGCATCCGCGCAACACGGGGTAGCTGCGGGACGACAGTGGCAGTGGCCGGGAGAAGGGGGCGGAATCCCGCGTAGGACGTTGCGGGTGCAGAAAACCCCATCCATGGTCTGTGATGTGCAGGTTTTTGCGAAGGGCCGCTGATCGCCGGGCCTGCGTGTCAAGCTGATGGATCGTGCTGCTGCGACTGCCCTACCTCGCTATGCGGAGCGTGTTCGTCCTCATCCGGCTGCTGCCGATGAGCGACGCGGACAAGGACATCGAGATATTGACACCGCCCCACCAGTTGGTTGTCCTGCAGCGGCAGATCGACAGGCCTCAGCTCACCCCGGAGGACCGTGCTTTCCCTGCAGCGCTCCTCCACCGGCTCCCCAGGCCCAAGTTGCGGCGGTTGTACCTGATCTTCCGCCGCCGCTTGCCCCGACTTGCCGCGCTGTACCTGACGCCAGGCATTGCTTAGTCGCTCTTGATCGTTGGCGGATTGCGGACGGCCTCGGTCTCATGGCCGTCGCTGTCGGAGATGAGACCAACGTGCACGGACTGTCCCGACGAGCGTTGGACGGACAGTCCGGACGGACGGCAGGCACGTGGCCAGGGGTCCGCCGAAGTCGCCGCGCACAGGCTGCAGATGGGCGAGGATGGACAGTGGCCGAGAACTCGACACACGGGGGACACCTGATGGAGGCTGCGGACGTCGTCCAAGCGCTGGAGGGGCTGCGGGGACACCGGGCAGTTGTGACGGCAGGCCGGGTCTGCGTGTACGTGCCCTCCATCGATGACACGGTGCGCATCGACGCCGCCAAAGTGAGGCGGTGCAAGCGCATCTGGGCCCCGAGCGGGGATCCCGCCGTGGAGTTCGTGATGGGTGACGAAGAGGGAGTGTGGCCGCTGATCATCACTTCCGACGACGTCGTCTACCAACCGGTGGACACCGGAGCCGTGCTGGACTCCCACATTGAGTACCGGATCACCAACGCTCCGCACATCGTGGCCTACACCGAGATGGAGCGAGCGGCTGAAGAGGTGGCCCTGACCTGCGAACAGCCGGGGCCGATCGAGCTGGACGGCGCAGGAGCCACTCTGTTGCTCGTGCGGTGCTTCATCGTCGCGGCCACGCTGGCCGGGCTGCGGCCGGTGCGCAGCGTGGCGTGGTGGCTGCGTGGCTGGGCCGCCCTTGAAGGAGACGTGCTGCTGCCACGCTTCCGAGCCGACTCGGCGTGGGACGAGTTGGTGCACGAGGCGTCTCAGCTCACGGTGACGGCCTCTGCCCAGGGAGAGGACGACGTGGCCACGGCCGCCGCTGACGTGGCCATCACTGACTTCCATCAACTGGAGCCGACCCTGACCTGCGTGGCGCTCGACGATGAGTTCGTGTCATGCTGGCGGGCCTCGATGCCCATCACGCCGACGCGGTTCGTCGAAACGCTGCTGAACGGCCTGGACGCAGCGCGGGCCGATGTGGCCCTGTACCCGGGCGGGGGCGGGAACGTCGACGTCATGCTGGGTGACGGCAGCGCACAAGCGCTGCTGCAGTTGAGCTGGTCCGACAAGGTCGCTCTGCACGTCGACGAGATCCGGATTGCGAACGCCTTGGCACACACCGGCTTGTTCCAACGGATGATGTTCAACACCGAGCGTCTCGCCACTCTGCTGGGGTTTGCACAGGTGACGATCCTGGCCAGCGGGGTCGGCGCCTATGCCTTCGCGGCGATGGGCTATCCGAGGGATCCTGAGCTGTACCAGGCGATGCGGCATCGCCGTCATTAGTCTCCCTCACGGCAGGAGCTTGCGCCGGAGCCTGGCCATGGCCGCGGGCCCGACTGCTGTCTCGGTCGCGCCACGCAGCGTCAAGCAGTAGTCCTTCGCATGCGCCAGGTCAGCGCGCGCGGACGCAATCTCCGTGCGCACCTGATCCTGGACGCCCTGGGGAGCGAGGCGAATGTCGCGCACCTCTCGCGAGCGAGTATTACGGATGCTGTCGGCGATGGCGGCCACGTACGTGGTGCGCTCCACGTCCAAGCCATCGGAGCCGACGCTTGCCCGGCCGGCCTCGATGAGACGCGTCAGGTCGCCCGCAGGCAGGAAAAATAGGGTAGTTGTTGAGAACTCACTCAGCGTTGCCTGACGGCCCCACCGTGTGAGTAGACCGGATTTCTGGTCGACCATAGGCGCCAGGTCCAGGTAGAGCTGTGCGTCGATGGTGGCCATCAGTCCCTTGGACTCATCCAGGAGGGACCGCAAACTGGCTACCTCACGCGCTTGCTGGCCCAGAGTTCCAGTGAACTCCCCTGACGTTTCCGGCGTCCCCTCGCCATCAAGAAGCTTCTCGGCTAGCACCAGCAACTGCTCACCACGAATGCACAGATCTTGCAGCGTCACCACCACGCGTACCAAGTGCCGGGCAACATCCGCATCCCGGCCGAGTTGCCTGCCCTCGAGCAGTCTCCCCCAGTGCGAGGACAGAATCTCCGCCAGTTTCGAAATCAACCCGAACATTCCGCCCCTTCCTCCATGGCAGTTGAGTTTAGTGAGCGGTGCCGCCCAGATCGCTCCATCCGAGGTTTCGCACTGAGGTCACCTCGAGGCGAGATGCGTCAGGCTACGCCCGCTCGGGCGACCCTCCACCCTCGAGTGTGTGCGGGAACACCGCAAGGCTTGCCTGCCGAGGGACCGCCAGGTGGCCCCTGGTGAGCAGTGAACATGGAGGCGCGGGGGAGAAAGCGTCCCAACGTGGCCCAGCGACGGGCCGAAGACCAGTTCCTCGCCGTCCTGAAGAAGTCCGGCATCCGTGTCATCGAGCACGGCAGCTAGCGCACCCATAACCACAACGCCGCCTGGGGCCCGATCCACAGCGTGATGACCCTGTCCCGCTCGAAAATACAGTTCGGCGCTGTGAGCTGCGGCGGTGTCGTTCGGTCAGGCGGCGCGCTCGTACTCGTTGATCAATCCTCCGAGGATGGATTGTCGTCGGATCGGGTGAGCCTGGAAGTCGGTGACGGTGGCCTGGACGAGTAGTTCGGCGCTGTCTGGGTAGTTGCCGCCGAGACTGGTGAGGCCGGTGCCCGTTGTAGTGGTGGATGTACTCGGTCAACACCTGTGCTGCGTGAGCCTCGTTGTAGATCAAGATGGCGTCGAGGATCTCGCGGCGCAGGGTGCCCACGGCTCTCTCGCAGATTGCGTTCGCTCGCGGTGCCCACGGCGGGCTGAGCAGGATCTCCATGTCGTCGGCCTGGAAGGCGGCGTCGAAGGCATGGGTGTCCTTCGTATCCCGATCACGGAGCAGGAAGCGCAACGAGTCCATCCGGCACCGCAAAGTCATGGCCAGATTCCTGGCCTGCTGGATGGTCCACCGTGCGGTGGGGCGGGCGGTTACGCCGACGAGGTGGACACGTCTCGTGCCGTGCTCGATAAAGACCAGGGCATACAGGCGCCTGAGCGAAATGGTGTCGAGGTGCACGAAGTCCGCGGCGAGGATGCCGTGAGCCTGGGCATTCAGGAACTGGCGCCAGGTTGGGCCGGAGCGTTGCGGGGCCGGGTCGATGCCGGCGGCGTGCAAAATCTCCCAGACCGTGGACGGGGCGATCGGGTACCCAAGGCGCGCGAGCTCGCCCTGTATCCGGCGGTGGCCCCAGGTGTGATTCTCCTTCGCCAGGCGCAGGATGAGTCGTTTGATCGTGGGCACGGTGGAGGGCCTGCCAGGACGGCGGTGCTGGGCGTATATCCGTTTGCGTGCTACGAGTTGCCGATGTCAAACCAAGAGTGTCGTGGGGGTGACCGCGAAGACCTGGCGCCAGCGCTCGCGAGGGACCAGCCGTGAGAGTGCAGCGAACCAGATCCGGTCGGCGGGCTCGTATCGGACCCGGGCGATCTGACGGCGCAGCACCGCGTTCTCGTGCCGCAACGCCAGGACTTCTGCGTCCTTGGCCACGCGACTGCGCAGCACGGCAACGGGCACCTTGATCAAATCCGGATCAGCGCGGTGATGATCGACAGTGACATCGAAGGATCATCCCAGGCGCCGCGGAGGCCGCTGCCCGCGCGAAGAAGTTGCAGGCCAGACCCAGAATCGTATTTCCGAGCAGGACAGGTCGGCGATCGTAGGCGGCCTGCGTTCAGTGGGTGTGACGTTTCCGGTCAGCCTTCTACTAGGGCTTGGTTACCTTGGGTGAGTAGCGGTGTGTCGTCTCTCGGAGGTGAGGGGAATGACACCGCAGGAGCTCACGGAGGCCCAACAGCGGTTGGAGTCGCTCGCGGCCGAGGTGTTCGGCTCGTTCGGGCGGGTGGATCAGCGGCGGTGGGGCGAGCGGTATGTGCGGGGGCTGCTGGGCGCGGGGCGGCGCAAGTCGATGGAGCCGATGGCCGCCCGGCTGGGGGTGGACCGGCAGGGCCTGCAGCAGTTCCTGGCCGACTCCCCGTGGTCGCACCAGATGGTGCTGGCCGAGCTGGCCTGGCGGATGGAGCCGGCCATCCACCCGGCAGCCTGGGTGATCGACGACGTGTCCTTCCCCAAGGACGGTCATGCCTCCCCGGGGGTGGCCGCGCAGTACTGCGGCGCGCTGGGCAAGACCGCCAACTGCCAGGTCGCGCCGAGTCTGCACCTGGTCACCGACGCCGCCTCCTGCCCGGTGAACTGGCGGCTGTTCCTGCCCGCCGAATGGGATCCGGCCACCGCAGACGAGCCCGAGAGCGCCGTCCTGCGGCGCCGTCGGGCGCGCGTCCCCGATGAGGTCGGGCACGTGCCGAAGTGGCAGCTGGCCGTGGACATGGTCGACGAGCTGCGCTGCTGGGGCCTGGATCCGCCGCTGGTGGTGGCCGACGAGGGCTACGGGCAGGACGGGGCCTTTCGCCTGGCACTGGAGGAGCGGGAGATCGCGTATGTCGTCGGGGTGCGGTCGGATACCGCGGTGTTGCCCCAGACGGCGGCGCGCACCGCCCCGCCGTGGTCGGGCACCGGGCGGCCGCCGGTGCCCTGCTACCGGGACAAGCCGGTGTCGGTCCGCGAGATCGTGCTGGCCGCCGGGCGCGGCGCACGGCACCGCGTCACCTGGCGGCGCGGCTCGAAGGGGCCGCTGCGCTCGTACTTCGTCGCGCTGCGGGTCCGGCCGGCCGGAGCGCGGGTCCGCCGGGCGCACCCCGGTGAGGACCTGCCGGTGTGCTGGCTGCTGGCCGAGTGGCCCGCCAAAGAGCCGGAGCCGACCAAGTACTGGCTGTCCACCTTGCCCGCCCACGTTCCCCTGCGGCGCCTGGTGCGGCTGGCGAAGATCCGCTGGCGGGTCGAGCACGACTACCGGGAATTGAAGACCGCCCTGGGGCTGGGCCACTTCGAGGGACGCACCTACCAGGGCTTCCTGCGACATCTCACGCTGGCCTCGGTGGCGCAGGCGTTCTGCACCCTGGAGCGACTGTGCCCGCCAGCACCGGCCACGGTCTGACGATCTACCAGGTCGTGGCCGGGCTCCAAGTCCTCCTCGTCTGCTGGGCCGGGGCGTGCCCCACCTGCCGAAGACCCTGGCCCTGATACGACACGCTCGCCCCCTACCTGACCAAGCCCTACTACGTGGGTACGCACCAACGTGACGTCCGTTTCCTGCCAGCAAACACACGTGCGTCGAGCCAGCATGGGTACATGACCAGGTACACCGTGCTCCCCGTTGACACAGCTGTCCTCAAGGAACTGCGAGTTGCCGACGACGCGGGCCGTCCCTGTGCCCCGTACATCGCGACCCGTGACGACGTGGGCTCGCCGCTGCGCTGCTGCCTGCGCCCCATCACGCTCGGCGAGCGGATTGCCCTTGTTTCCTACGCCCCGTTGCGTCGCTGGGCCGCCGCGAGTGGTGCACTTCCGGGCGCGTACGACGAACAGGGTCCCGTCTTCATCCACGCCGATGACTGCGATGGGTTCACTCCCGGCGAGAACTACCCCTTCGATCGGCCTGACGCCCTGCGTACCGTGCGCCGCTATGACGCCCAGGGCCATATCGCCGGTGGCCGCCTTCTGGAGGTCCCGGCCGACGCCACGGCTGGCTTCGATGCAGCCTTCGACGATGCGTTCAACGACCCGGACGTGGTGCTCGTGCACGTCAGGGCAGTGGAATACGGATGCTTCCACTTCGAGGTGCGACGGCCCTCCGCCGAGCAGCAGTAGCCGCCAGGCCACCTGAATGATCGATTTCAAGCGATCGGCTGCGCGCATGCGACGAGGGAGCCAAAGTGCGATTGGGACGCCAGACTTGGACTCCCTCGCCACCGCACTCGGCGGTTATCTAGGGTTGTCAAGTATTTCTGCAGTTCACTGGCTTGCAGGGTGTTCAGGGACGTTAGCCTCGATCTTTCGTGACGGTCCGTCGGTTCATCTGGTGGGCCGTTTCGGCTTGTTGCGCATGTATCGGGCAGGCTGAGTACCCGGCTGTCGCGTCGGGTGGGCGCCGGGTTCCACGGCTCCGGTCGGAGTGGTGCTGCTCGTAGGGACGGGAACGCGCTGGTCAGCCGGGGTTCGGGAGAGCTTCGAGCCGTGCCAGGGCATCAATGATCGCGTCGGTCCAGGGCCAGTGGCGTGCGAATCTCAGGTGCCGGCGGCGGGCGGTCGTGACGATCTGGCCGGCGGCGGAGAACAGGCGGAGCCGGAGACGGCGGGGCTCCCATGTGCGGGTCTTGCCGGTCAGCGCGAGCATGGGCATCCAGGCCAGCAGGTCAAGGGCGACCTGGACGATCTCCAGCCAGATCTGGTTCTGCGCGGTGTCGTGCAGGGGCAGGTTGCGCAGGCCGGTAGCCCGGGCCGCGCGTATGCGGTCCTCGGCGCGTGCCCGCTGGCGGTGCCGCAGTTCGAGTGCGGCGATCGGGACGCCGGTGGTGTTCGTGGCGAACGCGGTGAGCCGCAGGCCGTCGGCGTCGGTGAAGCGCAACTGCGCGCCGGGATGCGGCCGTTCCTTGCGGACGATTAGCCGCATTCCCTTCGGCCAGCCCTTGAGGACATCGCCGTCGAGTTCGGCCACCCAGGCGCCGTCGCGGATCTCGCCACCCGGCTCGACGGCCACCGTCCATGCGGCGGGCGGGACTTTGAGGACGGCCTGGTGGATGGCGTCGGTGATGGTCATGCCGACCGAATACGACAGCCACCTTCCCCGCTGGGCGAGCCAGGCTGTGAACTCGTGCGTTCCGCCTCCGGAGTCGGTACGAATCAGCGTCTGGCGTCCGCGTCGGTACTTCTTCGGCAGTTGGGCCAGGGCGAGTTGGGCCGTGGTGATGTGGTCGGCGGCGGTGTTGCTGCCTGCGTTGCCCGGCCTGAGCAGGCCGGCCACCGGTTCCCCGCTGCCACCGCTTCCGTGATCGACGAACCCCATCAGCGGGTGGTGTCCGAAGGTCTTCTTCCAGGTCGCGGTGGCGTCCTGCTTCTCGGAATGGGCCAGCACGAGCACCCCGTCCAGGTCGACGATCACCTGTCCTCCGGCGTCCGGGGCCGCATGCTTGGCCACGTTCCAGACGTGCTTGCGCGCTTCGGCCCGTGCGGCCCGTATCGCGTGAATGGCCTTCGGTCCGGCCGCGGCGAGGGTGTCGATCAGGCGGGAGACCGTCGGGTCGGAAGCCACCGGCCCGTACACGGCCGGCTCGGCCCGCAGCATCCCGACATCCGCCAGACAGTCCCCGCCCAGCGCGACCGCGAGCGCCACATCCAGCAGGACCTTGCCCGGATCATGTACCGCGCGCAGCTTGTGCCACGGCGCCAATGCCGCCGATATCGCCCTGTCCAGGCCGGTCTTGCGGATTGTCTCCACCAGCAGCACACCGCCGGCCTGGGAGACCACCCCGCGACCATCGCCTTCGGTACGGACACGCGGGTAGGACCCGATACGCTTCTTCACCTGGAGAGTGCTTCTTTCATGTGACGACCTGGACCCTAGACAAGTCCCATCGTTGCAGGTCAGGAGCACTCTTCGCGTTTCTGATCACCCACTGGACGCACTGCCTCATGAAAGCGCGAGGTTAGTCACGTTTCCGGTCCCACCCCAGGCTGGGACTTGGGTGCCGCCAGCTGTCCTCGCTGGAGCTAGTGGGAACCCTGTGGGGCTCGTGAAGGCATCGCTGCAGGTGAGCAGCGGTGTATATGGTTGTCGGTGGTGGCTGAGACGCTGTCCCGATGATCGTGTCGCTGTTGTACCGCGCTGCTCGCACCCTGCTGTCCCTACCGGCTGTCCTGCTGCGCCGAGACACCGCCAGGGAAGCCGAGTTGTTGGTGCTGAGGCATGGGAACTCAATCCTGCGCCGTCAGCTCAAGGGCCCGGTCCACTACGAGTGGGCCGACCGGTTCTGGCTCTCCGCGCTGTCCTCGCTGATACCGCGCCGCCGCTGGGCCGACGACTTCCCCCTCACCCCCGGCACCCTGCCGGCCTGACACCGCAAGCTGATCGCCAAGAAGTGGGACTACTCCGCCCGCCGCCGCACCGGCCGACCCCCCGACTGCGGCCGCGCTCAGGAAGCTGGTGCTGCGCTTGGCCGGCGAGAATCCCCGGTGGGAACACCGCAGGATCCAGGGCGAATTGACCCGGCCGGGCCATCCGATCGCACCGTCCACGGTCTGGGGGATCCTGAACGCCGCGGGCATCGACCCGGCTCCACGCCGGTCCGGCCCCAGCTGGCGCGAGTTCCTGACCACCCAAGCCCAAGGGATCATCGCAGCCGACTTCTTCCACGTCGACACCATGCTCGGAAAACGCCTGTACGCCATGGCGTTCCTGGAACACGGCACCCGCAGACCGCACCTCACCGGCGTCACCGCCCACCCCACTCGCGCCTGGGCGACGCAACAGACCCGCAATCTCGCCGACCAACTCGACACGCGCATAGAGTGGCTGCGCTTCGTGCTGCGCGACCGCGGCACCAAGTACGACCAGTCCTTCGACGCCGAGGACATGGATGTGCTGCTCAGCGCGCCACGGGCGCCACGGATGAACGCGCACTGCAAGCGGGTGATCGGCACCGTCCGCCGCGAGGCCCTCGACCACGTCCTGCTCATGAACGAGGCCCACGCCCGGCAAGTCCTCGCCGACTTCGAACGGCACTACAACACGCATCGACCTCACCGGGCCCGAGATCAGAGCCCCCTCACGCCTCCGGGCAGCCCGCCACCGTCCACGACCTCGACAGCCACAGACTCCTGCGCACCCACATCCTCGACGGCACCATCAACCAGTACCGGTACGCAGCTTGACCAGCGGCGATGACTCTCCGAGCCCCCACAGGGTACTCAGCCTGCGCCGCGAACTCCTCGACCGCACCATCATCTGGAGCGAGCGCCACCTCCGCCACGCGCTGCGCGAGTACGAGTCGCACTACAACGAGCACCGGACCCACCGATCACTGCAGGCCACCGCCCCGCTGCGCGCACTCTCCGGCCCCATCACCGACCCAGGACAAATCGTCCGTCTCGACATACGCCGACACGACCTCCTCAACGGCTCCCTCCACGAGTACCAACACGCTGTTTGACCAGCACGGACGGCCTTTTCGGCACGGACAGCGCTACAGGTAGCGGTCCTGCAGTTCTGCGGCGAACACGTTGCCGTAGTCGGACAGCGGGGTGTCGGTGAGCAGGACGCGGACGGGGTGGCCGTCGACGACGCGGTCGACGACCGAACCGGCCGCGGCGGAGCTGCGGATGACGACGCGCGCCGGGGCCGAACACCGGGCCAGGGTTGGTCACCAGGTAGATGCGAACTGGCTCAGTCATGGTCTCGCCTCTCGAGCGGGGGCACGGCCCCTGTGGACCCGCCCTTCACCCGTTCCGGGGCCTCGGGCCCTCCCGGAGAGGATCGGGCCCCAGATCCGCTCAGGCGGCCGCGCGGACGTCGCCCTGGAGGAGGGGTGGGGGTAGCCGGCACTACCCTCGCCCCCCGCCGCTGTGTGGCGATAAGCACCCGGTGGCAGGATCAGTACCATGGGCACCGAGAGAGTCTGGGTGTACCGCGTGGAGGAGCCGCACGGCTCGCAGGGCTGGCACCCCTACGGCTCCCACTCCCACCGGTCGCGGGGAGTGGTCACCACCGACGCCCCGGGGCAGGACGCCAAGTACGTCGCCGCCCTCGTCGTCACGGACCTGCTCACCGAGTGGAAGGTGAACGGCATCGGTCAGCAGCACGTGCGCGTGATCGTGTGGGCGGATGAAGAAGGCGCCGGCCCCAAAGACGCGGCCTTCATGGTGGAGATCCAGCCCGGCGCCGACGGAGAGTGATCCATCGCGACCGGATTCGCGCACCGGCGGGATACAGGCCCGGGGGCGGTGCCGGTAGGCGGCGAGGAGCCTCGCGAGCATCTCGACGACAGGGCGCGGAACGTCGAGCATTGCGGCATAGGTGACCAACGTGGAGCCCCTGGTTACGGACGTGATCTTCGCAAACCTGTCCTACCAGGGGCTCCATGTCTCCCAGGGCGCTCCGCTCGCCAGTTCCTGCGTCCGGGCTGGCAGTGCGCCTCGGGCGTGGCTCAGTCGTCTGGGCAGATGACGAAGAGAGGGCAGGCGAGTCGCCGGGGCTGGTCGCCGATCTCGATGAGTGCGGCGCGGATCTCGTGCAGGTGGCCGGTGGTCATCTGCAGCGGGGGCTCGTGGGGCTGGTAGGTGGTGCGGACCGGGTAGTCCACGCCCGGGTCGGTGGTCATCTCGATGTGACAGCCCAGGACGTGGGTGACCGGTCTGCGTTCGCAGAACTCGATCAGGCGGTCGATGGTCCGGGCGAAGGCGGGCCAGTCCTGGACGTAGAGCCGGCCGGGGTAGACCGTGTCGCCGGTGAGGAGGACTCCGGTCCACGGGTCGTAGAACGTGACCGCTGCCTCGTGGTGCCCGGGGGTGGCCAGACACTCGAGCACGCGGCCTCCAAGATCGACCCGCGCCACGGTGGTGGGGTCCTGGTCGAATCCGAAGTACTTCCAGGCCGTGGTGAGGTCTGCGTCGACCATGGTGGTGTCGGGGCGGTCGGCGAACTGGCTGTCGCCCGCGATGTGGTCGTCGTGGGCGTGGGTGTGCAGCACCAGCAGGTGGTAGTCCTGTCGGGGGTGGCGGCCGAGCCAGCCGTCGACGAGCTCGTCCACCACCCGGCGCAGGGGGAAGAACTCGGCAGAAGCGGTGGCCCCGGTGTCGATCAGCACCGCTCGCGTATTGCCGAACAGCAGGAACAGGAACGGCGCCTCGTAGTCGATCGCCATGTTCTGCCGCAAGATGACCGTGTGCTCGTCGTAGGCGTAGACCTGGATGTCCGGGTCAGTGTTGTGCTTGGACGACGGTGAGCCGTGGATCCAGCGGACATCCAACCCGCGGGGCCGGAGAACCGGGCTGTCGAAGTCGATGAAGGATGTGCCTGCGGCCATGACGCCTCCTGAGTGCGTCGTCTTAGCAGGCCGGGAGGGCCGGTCAGTCATGAAACAGTCCTCCTGCAGAAATACGTCTTGGTCCGAGTGTGCGGCGGGCGTACCGCGATCTTGGGGCCCTGTTCCTGGTGGGGCGGACGACGTTGTGGTCTCCGTTTTTCCCGCCCGTGCGGCGCCGGTCCCTCGGTCGATGCAACCGTGCCGCAAAACGCTCCACGCCAAACGCCCGGGAGTCTCACCACACGTGATCCGTTTAGCCTTCGCTGGACGCTGCTCCACTGAAGACCTTCAAGACCCCGAGGCCTCCAGAAACCGGCAGCTCACCCGCGCCCGAGCCCTGATCGAGCCAGCCGAGGGCCAGATCGTCACCGAGTACTTCGACATTGGGCACAGCCGCTCCCTGCCCTGGCAACGCCGCCCCCGCGCCAACGCGCTCCTCCAAGCGCTCCGCGACCCGAACCGCGGGTTCGACGCGGTAGTGATCAGTGAGCCGCAGCGCACCTTCTACGGCAACCAGTTCGGCAACACCTTCCCCGTCTTCGTGCACTTCCGCATCCCGCTCCGGGTCCCGGAGGTCGGCGGCCCGATCGACCCGGACAACGAAGCCCACGACCTAGTCATGTCCATCTTCGGCGGCATGAGCAAGGGAGAACGCAACCGCATCAAGATCCGGGTGCGGACCGCCATGAGCTCCCAGGCCCAGCTCCAGGGCCGCTACCTCGGCGGGCGACCGCCCTACGGCTACTGGATCGTCGACACCGGACCCCACCCCAACCCTGCGAAGGCCGCCGCCGGACAGGGGATTCACAAACTCCAGCCCGACCCCGCCGCCGCGCCCGTCGTGCAACGGCTCTTCACCATGTACGTCGACGGCATGAGCGACAAGGCCATCGCCACACAGCTCACACGCGACGGCATCCCCTGCCCCTCCGCCCACGACACCGCCCGCACCCCACACCGCAAGAAAGCCGCACGGCAGGCCGGTGCGGTGAGAGCGATCCTCATCAACCCCCGCTACACCGGTTACGAGGTCTGGAACAAACAACGCAAGGAGGAACGCCTCCTCGACATCGACGACGTCACCCTCGGCCACCGCACCCACATGACGCACAACCCCACCGACCAGTGGGTCTGGTCCAACGAACCCGCGCACGACGCGATCGTCACCACAAAACTCTTCGAAGCCGTCCAGACGATCCGCAGGCAGCGCGCCCGTGCCCACCAGCGGCAAGAACGCCCGGGTCGGCAAGGCGGGCAGCGGGCCTACGCCCTGCGGGGACGGGTGCGGTGCCTGCTGTGCGGACGGAAAATGCAGCCCGCCGCCACCCGCAACCGTGTCTACTACCGATGCGAGTTAAAGGAGCAGGAGGCCGCGCTCCATCCCGGGCCCGACCACCCCCGGACCGTCAACCTGCGCGAAGACGTCGTGTGTCGGGCGCTGGACTCGTGGGTCGCCCGTGCCTTCGCACCGGACCGGCTCACCGCCGCCCTCACTGCACTCAGCCACGCGAGCACCGCGGCAAGCACCTCCCAGACGCAGACCCCCGAACAGGCTCAAGCTCGCCACACAATCAAGGAGTGTGAGCGGCGCCTGGCCCGCTACCAGGCCGCCCTCGAAGCCGGAGCCGACCCAGCCGTCGTCACTCAGTGGATCAACGAGGCACAACGAGACAAGGAAGCAGCGCAGAGGAAGCTCGACGCGCTACCCGCCGCCACCCGGACGAGGGAGCCTCAGCTGACCGTCGAGCAGATCGGGGCGATTACTGAGAGGCTCGGAAACATCGCACAGCGCATCGAAGTCGTCGACGCTGACAAGAAAGGCCCACTCTACGAAGCCCTGGGCATCACCATCAGCTACGAACATGCAACGAGGACCGCGACCGTAAGGTCGAGGCCCTCGTCGCCGTATCGTCAGTGGTTGTGGTTGTGGGTCGTTCACGAGATCCCCTGACCAGGTACAGCGCACTTAAGAGCGTGCGCGGATAGGCGGGTGTAAGGGCTGGATGCAGGTGCAGGCACGGGCCTGCGCGATCATGTGAGTTCCTACGCTCCGTGACCGTGGAGGCTCCGTGCCTGCGCTCCCATTATGGCTTGTCGATCCGCTCTGGCAGCAGTTCCGGGAACTGCTACCAGAGCGCGGTGAGTTCGCTTCCGACCACCCGCTGGGCTGTCATCGCCGACGCATCGGTGACCGCACTGTCTTCGACCGGCTCGTGCAGGTACTGGTGTTCGGCTGCGGCTACCGCAAGGTCGCCGACAACGCGTGCTCGGCGACGACCATCCGTACCCGCCGTCAGGAGTGGATCGAAGCTGGGGTCTTCGAACGCCTGGAGCTGCTCGTTCTGGAAGCCTACGACCGTTTCATCGGCCTACAGCTGTCGGATGTGCCAGTCGACGGCTGTCACTCAAAGGCCCCCTGCGGTGGTGAAGTTGCAGGCCCTTCGCCCGTGGACCGGCGAAAGGGCGGTATGAAACGCTCCACCGCAACAGACGCCGGCGGCATCCCGCTCGGCGCTGTCACCGCTCCCGGCAACCGGCACGACTCCCCGCTGCTGGGTCCCACCCTGGAGAGACTGGAACGTATCGGGCCGCTCCCGGAAAACGTCACGGTCCACCTCGACGCCGCCTACGGCACCGGCAAGGGAACCAGAACGGCAGCAGAGTACGGCCTGCGGGCACAGGTCGCGGTCAAGGGCGTGGCCGCACCGATCCAGAACACCAAACGATGGCCGGTGGAGCGCACGAACGCCTGGGGCAATCAATTCTTCAAGATCGCTCGCTGCACCGAACGCCGCACCGAAGTCATCGATGCGTACCTGTCGTTGGCCCACGCCATCATCACTCTGCGTCGCCTCATCCGCCGCGCGTGGACCCTCTACCGCTGGGACACACGCCCCCGGAAACGCCCCTGAACACCGCCTATCCGCGCACGCTCTAAGTGATCACGAACATCCCGCCGAGCACAAGATCACTCCCCGATAATATGCGCATGCATGTTTGAGCGCCGCGATGATCCCGCGGCCTGCACCCCTGGTCTGGGGGCAGCGTCAGCCACGGAGAGGCCACAGGCCTATCCAGGGTGAGCTCTCCCGATTGGGCCATCCCATCGCCGCGTGCTGCGCCGCCGGCTCCGGGGCCCGGTCCGCTACGAGCCCGCAGACCGGTTCTGGCTGACAGCGGTCTCCAGCCTGATACCCCGTCACCGCTGGCGCGAGGACTTCCCGGTTACTCCCAGGACGCCGCCGGCCTGACATCGCAGATTCATCGCGGCGAAGTGGGACTACAGCGCGCAACGCGCCCCTACCGGACGACCGCCGGCCAGGGCGGCGCTCAAGAAGCTGATCCTGCAGCTCGCTCGAGAGAACGCAAGGTGGAGGCATAGGCGGATCCAGGGCGAGCTGGCCCGTCTCGGCCACCCAATCGCGGCATCCACAGTATGGAAGATCCTCCATACCGCGAACAGGGCCGGTCCAGCGTCCACTCGCCGGTCGGCGCGGCCTGCGTGAACACACCGCTGCCGATGACCAATGCTGTCGTCACGCCCGAATCCCCCTCCGCACAAGGAGGTTACTGCTTGCCCGGCCAGCCCCACAGCTCATCGCAACGGCGGCCAGAGGCCCGGCGAGCGGCGCGCGGCGGCCTGGGCCTGCCGCGGGCTGCGGTCCGGGGCTCAGGGCCGTACCTCGACCCAGTCACCGACTGCGGCGGTGGCGGGGCTCGGGGCCTCGTCGGCGCCGAACAGGACCCGCGGCTCTGCTGAGTGGCAAGGGGCGCTTGGAGTGGCTGGTGCCCAGCCTGATCACCGTGGAGTGTCTGATCCTGAAGTCCACCGCGTTCGTAACAGGCGCGTACATCGTTAACCGCTGATCGGCGTGCCTGTACCGCCGCCGGCAGGACGAGGGACGCCAAGGCTGTTGTGCCGGGTCGACGGCGACGAGTGCGTGCTGCGCGGGTGTTCGCCGAGCTGTAGGACGAACACCCCGACTACAAGGCCGCATGGCGGCCGTCGTGACCGTGCGGCTCAGACGCGGGAGCGCAGGTAGCCGGGCAGGTGCTTGTCGCAGCAGGCCCACTTGGCGCCGGACTTGTCGGTGACGGCGTACTTGGGCGTCTCGGTGCAGGGCTTGGCCTTGCTGCCTCCCCAGGTGCAGCGGTTCTTGCTGGCCTGACCGGAGATGACGTCGGGGTCGTGGCGCTGGACGTCAACGGCGGGCGGGCGCTTGCCGGTCAGTTCCGCGACGGCCATGACTTCCTCGGCGCCGAAGGCGCGGCTGACGCCGGAGGGGCTGAGGCCGGCGGCCGCGCCGAGGGATTCCAGCGTGTGCGGGCGCGGCTGGTGGAAGATCCGGCCGTAGGCCAGGAGCAGCCGGATCTTCTCGTCGGCATCCCGCTTGATCTCGACGAGGTCTTCGAGAGCGACCAGGAGCGCGTCGTGCTGCGGGCCGTGCTCCTGTGCCGCCTTGACCGTCTTCTTGTACCAGGCGTTCCACGCCAGGTGCCTGGCGTCCAGCGTGGCGCGATCCTCTTGCGGGTCAGCCGGCCTCGGCCAGCGGATGGCGGAGATGTCCTCATAGCGTGCTTGGAACATCTCCGGCGCCTCATCAGTCGTACCGTGAAGCATGCACGAGATTTTGACTGAGTACAACGGATTTGAGTGAAGGCAAGTTCTCGTGGCTGCGTAGGTGTTCGCTGAATGCGCTCCCACACGGCCTCCGCCTCCCGCAGCTCGGCCTGGAGAGCCTCCACCCGCTGCCGAGCGGCGCGTTCACGTTCCTCCAGCAACCCCATCACCGACGGCACCCCGGCACCTCCACCAAAGAGACGACACGACACCGCATCCCTCCCGCCGAGACACCACCCGACACCTGACCAGCAGAAACGCACCCGACGCTCTCGGAAAGACAACAGCTTCTAAGCGCCCTGGTCGTGCTCGCCGCAATAGGCCGAACACCACCAGGGCGCTTCTCTTGATCTAGTCGCAGTCCCTTGCGGAGCCTGTGCCACCTGCTATCTCGGTTCCCACGATCCGTCGCCGGACGCGACCACGACAACTGCAGGCCGGGCCACCCCACTTCCTGCGGTCCCATCTCACAGCGAACCCAGAGCCTGGGCCGGGACACACATCAGAAGCTGGGAGGGGTCACGGCCGGCTGAACCTCGCGCCGTGCCTCGTCCTCGATGCGAACGAAGCTCAGGCGCATTGCGGTGCGTACCGAGTCGAGCAGCGCCTCGACCAGGCCTGATCCTCCGGCGTGGGTCTGCACCGCCTGTCCGCTGCGCACGAGCGCCTGGTACGGGTCGGCGCGGTCGCCGTACAGCAGCCAATTCACCGCGCGGACACCCCAGGTGTACACCGGCTGGATCAGCGCCGCGATGCCTGCACCGACCAGGACAGCCACCGCCGAGTTCCTCAGAAACACCTCACGGCCAACCGTCACGAAGACGACCGTGAACACGGCAACGATCACCGCGGTCATGAGTACGAAGAGCAGCGTCCTGCTGACCACCACATCAAGCCAGCGACCACCTGCGACTTGTTCATCCAAACCGACACCATCACCCGGCCCGGTGGACGGGTGCTGCGCTCGGGCCTGCATGGAGCGGCACTCTACCTGTCGCACCTCGGCTACGGGCGGTGCGGCCGGAGAGAGCACGGGGCCGGAAAGCGCCGCACGGGCACGTCGACGTGGGGAAAGGGCCGCGTCCGCGATCAGGTTCGGCTCGTCGAACGCGGCCGAGACCGCTACCGGAGCTGGGAAGATTGCACTGAAAAATGCTCTCCGTAGGTGCCGCCCCCGTACCCGGCCCGCCCGAGCACCGGCACCGCTTCCAGTACGAGTACGGCCAGATCATCGTCGATCGGCTCGGTGCTGAAGTCGTGGGCCGCCTGCCGTACCCGCTCCGCCACGGCCTTCGCCCCCAGCCCGACGCACCCCCGGAACACCTCGGCGAGGCCATCGTTGTCGTCCAACTGGCGGTTTCCTCTGCGCCGCTCGGTCACGCCGTCGGTCACGCACAGCAGCGCCTCGCCCGGTGCGAGGGTGAACGAGTTGGCGTGGAACTCTGCGTGCTCGTCGATCCCGAGCAACATCTGTGGGTCGGCGGCCGGCGCCACCGAGCCGTCGACCGCCAGCCGCAAGGGAAGCGGGTGCCCGGCGCTGGCGATCGTGCAGCGCGCACCGCCGGTGATCACATCCGGCTCCAGCTCCCCGTAGAGCAGGCTCAGGAAACGCGGCCCCGCCTGCTCGCTGCCGAACGACACCGCTTCCGCGCTCTCCTCCGCCATCGCGAGATTCAGTCGGCTGAGCAGGGACTCGACACCATGGCCCTCACGGGCCAGCAGCCGGACCAAATGTCGGGCCAGACCGGTGGCGGACATCGCCACCAGGTCGTGGCCGCACACGTCGCCGAGCAGGAAGCACCAGCGGCGGTCCCCCATCGGGAACAGGTCGTAGAAGTCGCCGCCGACGGTCTGACTCTCACCGGCTGGCTCGTAGACGATCGCCGTGTCGACGCCCGGGATCACTGCGAGGGATGCGGGGAGCTGCCTGCTCTGGAGCGTCCGGCTGATGGTCACCTCCCGGGTGTAGTGACGGGCCGTGACCACCGCCTGGGCCACTCGCCGGGCCAAGTCCTCCGCAAGTCGCGTCACGGCGTCGGTCATCTGGGACAGCCCACCCAGGCCGAGCAGCAGCATGCCAAGGCATTGACCGCACGCGACCAGGGGGAACGCCAGCGCAGAGCCGGTCGCGCCCATTGCGTCCGTGCCTTCCGGCCAGGGCCACGGGATACCTGTCGTGCTCAGCCGGGCAGGCGGCGGACGGTCCCTCTCGAGCGCCAGCCGGAGGTCTCCGATGTGCCGCTCGTCCCGGTGCCAGACGCGAGACAGCCGCATACTGCCGCTTTCGGTGCTCAGCCACACGCCGCACCAGTCGGCGAGCCTGGGGACCAGAAGCTGCCCGGCGAGCGCGGCGACCATGTCCTCGTCCAGCTGACCGGCGAGGAGCTCGCTGGCCTCGGCGAGGAACGACTCCCCTCCGTGGTCGGCCCATCGGGCGCTGTGACCGTGGTGCTGAGTTTCGAGGGCCGACGAGTCGTGCTGCGGCGCCCTGGCCGACGAATCGCCCCCGCCCTCGTCACCGGGCTCCAGCGGGGCCTCCAGTTGGAACCACACGGCCTTCTCGGTGTGCCGGTACGTGATCCCCCACGAAGTGGCCAGCGCCCGCACCAACTGCAGACCGCGGCCGTGGAGGTTGCTCGGTACGTCCTGGCCGCTGCTGACCACGCGAGACGGATGGCGGTCCACTACTTCGATCACCACCCCTATCTGCCCGGCCCCTGCCAAGTCGGACGAGGCCGGGGAGTCGTCCCCGACCTGCAACCGGCAGGCGATTTCGACCTCGAATCCCGCGGGCGTGGCGGTGCAGGTGACCAGCTCACTGACCAGGAGCACGGCGTCCTCGACCAAGCGGCCGCTGATCGCGGATACCCCGGGAAGCGCCGGCGCGGTCCGCTCGGTGAGAACGGCGCGAACGAACCGTCGCGCGGCGGCAGAGGCGCACTCATTCGCAGGCAGACGCATCCGTGACACGGAGTGGTGCAGGTCAGGGCGCAGCCGCACAGGTGACTCCCGACTCACTACCGATGTTTGAGTGGATGAATGTAGTCTAAATCACGCCAGAACTATGCATATGATGCCATTGTCCAATGACTGAAGTGGGTTTTCATGGGACGCGACCCGGCTCCGACTGATCCCGCTCCACGCGCCCACGAGCGACACCTCGCGGGACTCGGCAAAGACCCCGCCGAATCCGCCGGGCCCGTCGACTTCGCCGAGTCCGCAGACAGGCCGGGCATCGCCCTCGACGGGCCGCGGGTACGTGCAGCCGAATTGCGACCGCTCCTCGCAGCGATGAATTCTTTCTGTGACGGTGATTTCACGGTACGCGTGGAAGGTGTTCACGAGGGCGTACTTGCCGAGATGGCGGGAGTGTTCAACCAGATCGTGCTGCGCAACGCGCATCTGGCCTCCGAGCTCGAGCGGGTGCGCCGGGAAGTGGTGCGGCAGGGCAGGATGGACGAGCGGCTCGCGGCGAGCCCCGGGCACGGGGCGTGGACCACGAGCGTTGACGCGGCCAACACGCTGCTCGAAGCGCTGGCCGTCCCGGTCTCCAACGCCACGCGGGTGCTGGACGCGGTCGCGGACGGCGATCTGACGCAACGGGTCGAGCTGCACGACGGCAAGCGCCAGCTCCGTGGTGATCTGCGGCGCCTCGGGCGCGGCGTGAACCGCATGGTGGACCAGCTCTCGCTGTTCACCGGCGAGCTGACCCGGGTCGCCCGTGAGGTCGGTACCGAGGGGCGCCTCGGCGGCCGGGCCAAGGTACGGGGGCTCTCGGGCGACTGGCGCTATGTGACCGAGGCCGTGAACGCGATGGCCTCCCGGCTGACCTCGCAGGTTCGCGACATCGCCGTGGTGACGACAGCCGTCGCGCGCGGCGATCTGACCCGGCAGGTCACGGTCGAGGCGACCGGTGAAATGCTGGAGCTGAAGCTGACGGTGAACACGATGGTCGACCAGCTGCGCGCGTTCGCGGACGAGGTGACGCGGGTGGCTCGCGAGGTCGGTACGGAGGGGCAGCTGGGCGGCCGGGCCCAGGTGCCGGGCGTCTCGGGCGTGTGGAAGGACCTCACCGACAACGTCAACTTCATGGCGTCGAACTTGACCTCACAGGTCCGCAACATCGCCCAGGTGACCACGGCGGTCGCCAACGGCGACCTCAGCCAGAAGATCACAGTGGACGCGCGGGGCGAGATCCTGCAGCTCAAGAGCACCGTGAACACGATGGTCGACCAGCTGTCCGCGTTCGCGGACGAGGTGACGCGGGTGGCCCGCGAGGTCGGTACGGAGGGGCGGCTCGGCGGCCGGGCCCAGGTCCGCGGCGTCTCCGGGGTGTGGAAGGACCTCACGGAGAACGTCAATTTCATGGCGGACAACCTCACCTCGCAGGTCCGCAACATCGCGCAGGTCGCCACCGCCGTCGCCCAGGGTGACCTCGGCAAGACGATCACGGTCGAGGCGAAAGGCGAGATCCTGGAGCTGAAGTCGACCATCAACACGATGGTCGACCAACTGTCCGCGTTCGCGGACGAGGTGACCCGGGTCGCCCGCGAGGTGGGTACCGAGGGGAACCTCGGTGGACAGGCCCAGGTCCGCGGCGTCTCCGGGGTGTGGAAGGAGCTGACGGACAACGTCAACTTCATGGCGTCGAACCTAACCTCACAGGTCCGCAATATCGCCCAGGTGACCACGTCGGTCGCCAACGGCGACCTGTCGAAGAAGATCACGGTCGATGCGCGGGGCGAGATCCTGCAGCTCAAGGAGACCGTGAACACGATGGTCGAGCAGCTGCGCGCGTTCGCGGACGAGGTGACGCGGGTGGCCCGCGAGGTCGGTACGGAGGGGCGGCTCGGCGGCCGGGCCCAGGTCCGCGGCGTCTCCGGAGTGTGGAAGGACCTCACGGACAACGTCAACTTCATGGCGGACAACCTCACCTCGCAGGTCCGCAATATCGCGCAGGTCGCCACCGCCGTCGCCCAGGGTGACCTGTCGAAGAAGATCGACGTGGATGTGCGCGGTGAGATCCTGGAACTGAAGACGACCATCAATACGATGGTCGACACACTCTCCTCGTTCTCGTCAGAGGTCACCCGCGTGGCCCGCGAGGTCGGCAGCGAGGGCCAGCTGGGCGGCCAGGCCCGCGTCGAAGGCGTCTACGGAACCTGGAAGCGGCTGACCACGAACGTCAACGAGCTGGCCCTGAATCTCACCACTCAGGTCCGCGCCATCGCGGAGGTGGCCAGCGCGGTCACCCAGGGCGACATGTCCCGCTCCATCGCAGTCGAGGCGCAGGGCGAGGTCGCCGAGCTGAAGAACAACATTAACCTGATGGTGTCCAACCTCCGCGAGACCACCCGAGCCAAGGACTGGCTGGAGTCCAACCTGACCCGCATGGCCGCCCTCATGCAGGGCCACCGCGACCTAGTGGAGGTCGCCGACCTGATCCTGCGCGAGCTAACACCCCTGGTGAATGCGCAGTTCGGAGCGTTCTTCCTGGCCGAGGCGGGCGCGTTGCCCGGGGAGGGCCTCGAGTTCATCGCCGGTTACGGCACCGACCAGGCCGGCGGGAGCAGCCCGCTCCCCGGTACGGGCACGCCCGGGCGTGGCCTCATTGCGCAGGCCGCCCAGGAGAAGCAGCGCATCCTAATCACGGACGCCCCGCCGGACTACATCACCATCATCTCCGGGCTCGGCTCGGCGCGTCCGGCCAGCGTCGTCATCCTGCCGATCCTTTTCGAGGACCAGGTCCTCGGAGTAATCGAGCTGGCGTCGCTCAGCAGGTTCAGCGATGTACACCTAGCCTTCATCGACCAGTTCGCCAACACGATCGGCGTCTCGATCAACACGATCATCGCCAACTCCCGTACCGAGTCCTTGCTGTCGCAGTCCCAGCGCCTCACCTCCGAGCTGCGCGAACGCTCCGACGAGCTCCAGAGCTCCAACGCCGAACTGGAGGACAAAGCCGCCCTGCTCGCGACCGCCTCGCAGTACAAGTCCGAATTCCTGGCGAACATGTCGCACGAGCTGCGCACACCGCTCAACTCGCTGCTCATCCTGGCCCAGCTGCTCGCCGACAACCCCGACGGCCACCTCTCCGAGCAGGAAGTGCAGTTCGCGACCACCATCCACCGCGCGGGCTCCGACCTGCTCCAGCTGATCAGCGACATCCTCGACCTCTCGAAGATCGAGGCCGGACGGATGGACGTCCACCCGAAGACGCTGCCGCTGAACAAGCTGCTCGACTACGTCCATGCGACGTTCCGGCCGCTCACCATCGACCGCGGTCTGCGGTTCGAGATCGAGGTTGGCGAGGACGTGCCGCGCGAGCTGTACTCCGACGAACAGCGCCTCCAGCAGGTCCTGCGCAACCTGCTGTCCAACGCGGTGAAGTTCACCCACTCCGGCAGCGTGGAGCTGCGTGTCGACAGCGTGCCAAGGGAGCAGTTCGAGGATGAGACACTCAAGAACGCCGAAGCCGTCATCGCCTTCGCCGTCAAGGACACGGGGATCGGCATCGCGCCCGAGAAACTGTCGGTGATCTTTGAGGCGTTCCAGCAGTCCGAGGGCACGACCAACCGCAGATACGGCGGCACCGGCCTCGGCTTGTCCATCAGCCGGGAGATCGCCGGGATGCTCGGTGGCCGCATCGTCGCCGAGAGCGAGCTGGGCGTGGGCTCCCGGTTCACCCTCTACATTCCGTCACACCACCCCGGCATACCCAGTCTGCGTAGCCGGGCGGAACTGCGGGCTGCCAGCACCTCGGATGCCACCGCCCCGACGGCGCTTCCCGTGCGGACCACGGCAGTCGGCACGGCCGGCTACGACGCGGCTGCGATGCCGAGCGACGTGTTCGACAACGTCGGTAGCCCCAGTCCGGAGAGGCTGGTCCTCGACACCCTCAGCCCGGACACCCTCGACCCAGACAGCCTGAACGTGGAGATCCCCAGCCCGGACGACCTGCTCAGCAGGGGAACCACCGGACCTTTGGACCCCCGCGAGGACACCTGGCCCGAGACGACCAGGCTCAAGGAGTGGCTCAGCGGGCGCCCCGGCCGAGTGCTGGCAGGACGCCGCATCCTCATCGTCGACGACGACATCCGCAACGTCTTCGCACTCACCCATGTGCTGGGCCGCGTCGGCATGACGGTGAAGTACGCGGAGAACGGCCGCGAAGGCCTCGAAGTCCTCCAGCAGTCCCCCGATGTGTCACTGGTCCTGATGGACATCATGATGCCGGAGATGGATGGATACGAGACCATTCGCACCATCCGGCGCACCCCCCGGCTCGCTCACCTGCCGATCATTGCGCTCACCGCCAAGGCCATGCCCGGCGACCGCGAAAAGGCGATCGACAGTGGTGCCTCCGAATACATCCCCAAACCCGTCAACGT
Source organism: Streptomyces sp. CA-106110 (assembly GCF_050936285.1). Lineage (NCBI taxonomy): Bacteria > Bacillati > Actinomycetota > Actinomycetes > Kitasatosporales > Streptomycetaceae > Streptomyces > Streptomyces sp. CA-106110. The sequence continues at coordinate 2,713,220 of NZ_JBNJNB010000001.1, forward strand.
CGACCGCCTGCTGTCGGTCGTCTGCGATCTGCTCGACCCGCCGGACGACTCCCGTGCGGCGGTCCCGGACAGCGCCGTGCCGCAGCAGGGCGACGGATCGGGGGCCCATGACCACGAACCGCCGGAGCGCGAGCCGTGAACACGGCCACACCCGACCCGTGCAGCATCCTCATCGTCGATGACATGGAGGAGAACCTCGTCGCGCTCGAGGCCGTGCTCGGCCCACTCCACCAGCACCTGGTACGGGCACGCTCGGGAGAGCAGGCTCTGAAGGCGTTGCTCCGCCAGGACTTCGCGGTGGTCCTGCTCGACGTCCTGATGCCAGGCATGGACGGCTTCGAGACCGCCGCGAACATCAAGCGTCTCGACCAGACCAAGGACGTGCCCATCATCCTGGTGACCGGAGCCGAAGTCGGCGCGGACTACGCCTACCGTGGGTACGCCCTCGGTGCCGCCGACTTCCTCACCAAGCCCATCGACCCGTGGGTGCTGCGTACCAAGGTCAACGTCTTCCTCGATCTGCACCGCAAGAACCGCCAACTGACGGCGCGCCGGACGGCGGGGAACGGGGCCCGGCTCGCGGAAATCTCCGAGCGGCTCGCCGATGTGGAGCTGTTGCTCCGCAACCGGCCGGACGGAGACACATCGGGACTCGTCGACCGCATCGCGGACCTGGAGCGTGCCGTGCGCCACCTGCAGGCAGGCCCCGACGCCTAGTAGGGCTTGGTCAGGTCGGCTGTGGTGGTGCGTGTCCTCCGGACCCTGCTCAATGCCGTCATCATCTTCGTGGCGAACCTCAGAGCCATCCGACGGTTCCTCCGCGACCAGGGCATCCAGCCCCGCAAAGCCAGCACGCAGAGCGCCGCAACCCAACCCGGTGAGCCCTCCGACCCGCCCCTGGCGCGTCCGCTTACGACCGAGCTGGTCAAGCCTCCGCCACGCGAGTGACACACCTCCGCCGCGCTCCGCCCCCTGAAAGCCCCACATGCCTGCGCCACGGCCACCAGCCGTCGCGCAGGCATGTCCTGTTTCCGCAGGTGAGAGGTGCAGCACCCGAACTGTCACCGCGCCGCCCCCTCATCGAGCCGATCACGCGACCCGAAGGCCCCAGAAACGACGAAAAACCGGTGAGTCACATGACTCAACCGGTAATTCGTGAACGTGTCGGAGACGATCTCGTGAACGTCCCTGGTTGTGTCCGAGGGGCGAGTTGACCGCTGACGATACGGTCGCGGTCGCGCGAGGGCAGCTCCGGCTACACGATCGGCCAGCCGATCGAAGCGATGTCGGCGCCGAGCGGGTACCGCAGCCCACTGAGCAACGAGCGCAGGAAGTCGCCCGCGTCACGGCAAGATCTCTCGGCGCAGCCCCAACTGCAACTCGCACGCCGCGCGGTTCGTACGCGCGGTGCGCGAGGAGTACACCGACCGGCTCCTGATCTTTGATCGGGGCCATGCCGAGAAGATCCTCCACAACTACGCCAGGCACCACAACCGGCATAGGCCGCATCAAGGTCGTGGCCGTCGGGCACCGCTGGACGAAGCCAACGTCATCCCACTGCCACCAGCCCGGATCGAACGCCGGCAAGCCGTCGGCGGATTGATCGACGAGTACCACAGATCAAGCTGACCGTCCGGCAAAACCGCAGTCCACAGGATGTGAACCCAATCTGGAGCGGTACGGGATACGCCAGGCCGGCGATCGGCACGGAGCAACGGACCAGTGGCAACACCGGCACCGCGCTCCGTGCCGAATCAACAGGCATTCCCCAGGCAGCTCACGGGGTGTGCAGCCATGCGGCCGAGTTGCCAGCGAGCTGCCCCTGGTGGACGGGGGCGCTGCAGAGCACGATCGATCCCCACTCGGCGGGTGGCCTGAGCGGCGTGTCACCGAACACCACGACGCAGGTGACGCTGTCCCGGCGGAAGGCGAGTACGTCGTCTCGGCCGGGGACGTCGATCCAAGTCACCGCCCGGTCCGCCGTGGAGAACAAGTCCCGGCGGACGCGCAGCGCCCTGCAGTGCAGGGCGAGAGTGGAGTCGGCGTCCTTGAGCTGTTCGGACGCGGCGTACTTGACGAACCACTGCGGTTGCGGGAGCCAGGGTTCGGCGGTCACCTGCGTCGGTGAGAAGCCGAAGCTCGGCGCCTGCGCGGTCCACGGCAACGGTACGCGCGATCCGTCGCGGCCCGGGTCGAGCCCCTCGGAGCGGAACCAGGTCGGGTCCTGGCGGACCTGGTCGGGCAGATCAAGCACCTCGGGCAGCCCGAGCTCCTCACCCTGGTAGAGGTACTGCGAGCCGGGCAATGCGAGGAGAAGCAGGCACGCGGCGCGGGAGCGCCGCTCACCGAGGGCAGTGTCCACCTCGCCGCGTGGCCGGATGAAGGCGAGGTTGCGGTCGAGCGATTCGTGCGGCTCGTCGGCGCGGACGATTCCGTAGCGTGTCACGGTACGGTGCACATCGTGGTTGGCCAGGGTCCAGGTGATGGTAGCACCGGTGGACCCAATGCCCGTGAGGGCCCGGTCGATCGAGCTGCGGAACAGCTGGCCGTTCCAGGGCTGCTTGAGGAGGTCAAAGTAGAAGGCCTGGTGGAGCTCGTCCGGGCGCAGGTAGGCAGCGAGGTCGGCGACGTCGGGGACCCAGATCTCCCCCACGAAGGTGAGTTCCCGCTCGGGCGCGTAGGAATCGGCGATGCGGCGCCAGCGGCGGTAGACCTCGTGGACCTGCGGACGGTTGTGCGTGTACTCGTTGTAGTGGCCGCCGGTCCAGTCCGGCAACCCGGGGTGCTTGTACAGGGCGGCTGCCACGTCGATGCGGAATCCGTCGACGCCCCGGTCGAACCAGAACCGCAGCACGTCGTCGAACATGCCGATGACGTCCGGATGTGTCCAGTCGAAGTCCGGCTGAGCGGCATCGAAGAGGTGCAGGTACCACTGGCCGGGTGTGCCGTCGGGCTCCACGATCCGGGTCCACGCCGGCCCGCCGAAGATGGACAACCAGTTGTTCGGCGGCATGGCTCCGTCGTCACCGCGGCCGTCGCGGAAGATGAAGCGCGCGCGTTCCGGCGAGCCGGGGCCCGCGGCCACCGCCGCGCGGAACCACGGATGCTCGCTGGAACAATGGTTGGGCACCAGGTCCATGAGCACCTTCAGACCCCGGGCATGCGCATCGGCCGTCAGGGCGTCGAATGTCGCCAAGTCGCCGTACTCCGGAGCGATGTCTCTGTAGTCCGCCACGTCGTAGCCGTGGTCCTTCTGCGGTGAGGGATAGCACGGGTTGAGCCAGATGCCGTCCACGCCGAGCTGGACGAGGTAGTCCAGGTGCTGGCGAAGTCCGTCCAGATCGCCGATCCCGTCCCCGTCGGCATCGGCGAACGAGCGCAGGTAGACCTGGTAGACAACTGCGTCGCGCCACCACGCTCGCTCGGTGGAGGGGCCGGAGGACGAAGCCAGGGCCACGATTGTGTGCCTTTCTGTGAAAGCGGTCGTCGAACAGTCCCGAGGTCCCACGCCGGCTACTTGACGGCGCCCGCGGTCAGGCCGGAGATGATGCGCCGTTGGAAGAGCAGCACCATGATGATCAGCGGGATAGTGACGACGGTCCCCGCGGCCATCACCGCGGTGTAGGGCTCCTGGTGGGGCTGGGCTCCGGTAAAACCGGCGATCGCGACGGTGACCGGCTCGACGGCGGCGTTACCGTTGGACAGCAGACTGGACAGGAGGTATTCGTTCCAGGCCGAGATGAAGACCAAGATCGCGGTAGTGAACAAGGCCGGCGCGGCCAACGGCAGGATGACGAGCCGGAACGCCTGGCCCGGCGTGCAGCCGTCGATACGGGCCGCCTGCTCCAGTTCCCAGGGCATCTCGGCGAAGAAACTGGTCAGGATCCACACGGTCAGCGGCAGGGCGAAGGATATGTCGGGGATGATGAGGGCTTGGTAGCTGCCCAGCCAGTGGATGCTGGTGAACAGTTGGAACAGCGGCGTGACAAGGGCGACTCCGGGAAACATCGCCGCGCTCAGGACCAGGCCGAGCACCAGGAACTTGCCGCGGAAGTGCAGACGCGCCACGGCGTACGCCGCGAAGGTGCCGACCACCATGGCGATCGCCGTGGTGGCCGCCCCGATGATGGTGCTGTTGAGAAGTGCCTGGCCGAAATGGTTGCCGCGGCTGGTGTCGAACGCGGTGCGGAAGTCGTCCAGGGTGACATGGGTCGGCCACGGGGTGGTGTCGAAGGTGAATCCCACCTGGCGAAACGCAGTGACGACCATCCAGTAGAAGGGGCCTAGGCACCACACGACGATCGCCGCGATACCCGCATACAGACCAAGGCGACCGGCCGTCCGCCGGAGCGCCAGCGATCGGAGGGAGGGCGCTGCATAGGTGGTTCCCGTGGTGCTGGTCATGTCACTTCACCGCCGACTGCTGGGTGCGGATCACATTCGCGTTGAACAGCTTCACCATGAGGAAGGCCACCGCGAAGATGAACAAGAAGGTGATGGTGGACAGGGCGGACGCGCCCCCGTAGCCCTGTTCGAGCTGGTCGATGACCAGGATGGACAGGGTGGTGGTGGAGTGCCCGGTGCCGCCACCGCCGTGGGTGAGGATGGCGGGCAGATCGTAGATGCGCAGGACGTCCAGGACGCGGAACAGGGTCGCGACCAGCAGCGCCGGGCGCACCATCGGCACGGTGACATATCGGAAACGCTGCCAGGCACTCGCACCGTCGACCCTGGCCGCTTCGTACAACTCGGTGGGGATGATCTGCAGTCCGGCGAGGAGGAGCAGGGCGACGAACGGGGTCGTCTTCCAGACATCGCCGATGATCACGGCGAACCGTGACGCCCACTGCCCGTCGGTCCACAGGATGTGTGTGCCCAGGACCCTGTTGACGATGCCGTTGTAGGCAAACATGAAGAACCACAGCTTCGCGGTGACCGCGGTGGGGATCGCCCAGGGCACCAGCACGCTGGCCCGCAGCAGCGAGCGGCCCTTGAAATTGCGGTGCATCACCAGCGCCATCAGCGTGCCGAGGAACATCTCGAGCACGACGGTGATGACGGTGAAGAGCACGGTGACGGTCACGGCGTCCCAGAACTCGCTGCCCAGGGTGCCGGGCGCACAGGCGGCGACGCCGCAGTGCTGGAGCAGCCAGTGGGTGTAGTTGCCGAAGCCCGCGAACCCGCCGCCCCGGGTGAAGAACCCATTCTGCAGTGACTGGTCCTGCCGGAACGAGGTGATCAGAGCGGCCACCACCGGGTAGCCGATGACCAGGGCGAGCAACAGCAGAGTGGGGCTGATCAGCAGCAGTGCGACACGGCCCTCGCCCGTGGTGTGGCGGTGCCGACGCGTGAGCCGCCGTTTCGACCCGGCCGGCTCCGTTGCCGGTCTGTCGGTGGTAACGGTCATCTGTGTCCCTGTCGTGAGGCCGCGCCGGGGGCGGATGAGCGCGGGATGTGCAGACTCGTGTCGGCGGTGGCCCGGGCGTCACTCTTTGCCGACCCGGGCCACCGCTCCTGACGTCAGCCGTTCGTGGCGGAGTTGATCGCTGCCTGCATATCCTTCAGAGCCTGGGAGACCGATTTGCTGCCCTTGATCGCGGCGTAGGCGTTCTCCTCGATGGCCGCGGTGACACCGGGGTAGAACGGCGTGACCGGGCGGCTCTTGGCGCTGGCGAGGCTCTCTCCCAGCGTCTTGAGGTAGCCGAGCTTGGGGTTGGCCAACAGTGTCGGGTCCGTGTACAGGCTCTTGAGGACCGGGGCGTTGGACTCCTTGATCAGCAACTCGTTCTGGATGTCGGTGCTCTCGTAGAACTTCATGAAGTCCAGTGCGGTCGCCTTGTGCTTGGAGTAGACGCTCATGCCCAGGGAGTGCCCGCCCAGGGTGCTCGCGCCGATGCCGTTCGGCCCGGGCTCGGGGGCCACCGCGAACTTGCCCTTGACCACCGAGCTTCCGTCGTTGCTGGCCAGGTTGTAGACGTAGGACCAGTTGCGTAGGAACAGCAGCTTTCCGGCTTCGAACGCCTGGCGCCCCTGCTCCTCCTGGTAGGTGATGGCCTCCTTGGGGATGTCGCCGTTCTTGTAGGCGTCCGCAAGGAACGACAGGCCCTTGGCAGCCTGCGGCGTGTCCACGTCGGCGGTCTTGCCGTCGGACTTGACGATCTCACCGCCGGCGGCATTGATCGCCTCGGAGGCGTTGACGGTCAGGCCCTCGTACTTGGCGAACTGGCCCGCATAGCAGCCCATGTGATGGGCCTGGGCGATCTTGCAGTCGGCGAGTAGCTCGCTCCAGGTGGTCGGCGGCTTGGGGACGAGATCCTTGCGGTAGTACAACATCCCGCCATCGGAAGCCATCGGCGCCGCGTACAGCTTCCCCTGGTAGGTCGCGGCGTCCACGGCCACCTTCAGCAGTGGTGCGGTGTTGAGGGCGAATTTGTCCGTCAGCGGCTGCAGCCAGTTCTGCGCGGCGAACTCTGGCGTCCACACGACGTCGACTGACACCACGTCGTAGCCGGGGTCTTGGGCCTTGAAGTGCTGTACCAGGTCGTCATGTTGCTGGTCGGCCTGGTCGCTCTGCTCCTTGAGGGTGACCTTCTGGTCCGGATGCAGGGCGTTCCACTTCGCGATGATGTTCTTGACGTCGCCGGTGTTGTCCTTGCCCTGTACATAGGTGATGGGGCCGCGGCCCGACTCGTTCTTCGAGGCGGTGCCCCCACCGCCACCCGACGAACCGCACGCCGCCAGCGCCAACGTGAGCGCAAGGGCGCCTGCGGCTGCCACCAGTGGCCGCCTTGCTCTGTTCTCCACCTGGTTCTCCTGTTTCCTTTGTAGGACAAGGGAGCACTGCGAGCAGTCTCGAGCGGCGAGTGGGTTCGCCACTTCCTGTCCGGGCGTCATGGCATCCCGAAGCTCAGCACCATGGGAAACCGGACCTGACGCCGACTCACCCACATGCCCCGGAAAGGCCTGCTCACCCTCTTGGAGCGTTCAAATATTGGATGGAAGTTTCCTGGCCGGATACCGGCGCGTCAACCCCTTGAATCAAGGAAGAACCTGCCCTTGACGAATGCCTCATCCGCCCAGCTAGGAGAAGGTACTTGGGGTGTCACGGACGTCGTCCACTGTCGCGGGTATCGGAGGCTGGCCCGCGGCTGTCGATCAGCACGGCATCATGACCGGCTGTGCTGCTGCGGCTGGCCTACCGCGTGGTGAACGCGTGGGCGACCAGGATCCGCGCGCGCCGGGTGGCGTGCTCGATCACCGCGAAGACGTACGGGCGCGCCCCGGTCAAGGGGTGCGTTTCTTTCTGAGTGACCGCCATGTACCTGCCCATCCCTTCGACGCCGGTACTTCCGGCACCCATAGCTCTGGATGTCCTGACGATCGGGCAAGTCGCCTGCGGATCTGCTCCGTCTTGCCTCAAGGCCGGGAAGTTAAGGCTGGCCGGGGCACTGTCCAGGCGGGGGCTGATGTGTGCTGACCTGGGGCTACATGCGGAACGGGACCGCTGGTAGATCTTGGGACGTCCTCGCAAGACAGTCCGAGATCCAGAGCAGAGGTCCCGTTGCCCGGCCAGTGTGCCACCATCACCCTCACTCGTTCCAGCACGGTCGCCGCTGGGGTCTACGCCCCGGGCCATCTGGGCGAGTTGACACAGGTCATCCCCTTCGAGCTGGTCGACGCCGTGCTGGAGGAGACCGGACGGACCCAGCAGCGGCTGCGCGCGCTGCCCTCGCGCGTCGGCGTGTACTACATGCTCGCCCTGGCCCTGTTCCCCGACCACGGCTACCAGGGCGTCTGGCGTCAACTCACCGCCGCCCTTGGCAACCTGCCGCTCCCGCAGGTGTCGACCACCGCGCTGCGGCACCTGCGCCGCCGCCTCACCCCCGCCCCGCTCAAGCTCCTGTTCGAGACCCTGGCCGGACCGCTGGCCCAGCCCACCACACCCGGCGTCCGCTACCGGCACCTTCGCACCGTCGCCTTCGACGGCTGCTCCTCGATCAAGACCCCGGACAGCGAGCGGGCCCGGGGCTGGCTCGGCAAGATCCGTTATCGGCTCGCCTGGGCCGGCTACCCCACCGTCATGCTGATGGCGCTGGTGGAGACCGGCACTCGCGGCCTGCTCGGCGCCTGCCTCGGCCCCAGCAGCGCCGGCGAGACCAGCTACGCCAAGCGCCTGCTGCCGCTGCTGGGCCGTGACCACCTGCTGCTGATCGACCGGGGCTTCGACAGCAACACCTTCCTGGCCGAGGCCGCCGCCACCGGCGCCCAGTTCCTGGCCCGCTGCAAGTCCACCCGCCGACCGCCCCTGCTCCGGGCCCTGTCCGACGGCTCCTACCTTTCCCGATTCGGGGAGCTGACGGTGCGCGTCATCGAGGCCGACATCGTCTGCGTCCTGGCGGACGGCACCCACGTCGGCGGGCGCTACCGCCTGGCCACCACCCTGCTGGACCCCGTAGCCGACCCCGCCGAGCGTCTGACCAGGATCTATGCCGAAAGGTGGGAGATCGAATCGGCGTTCTTCGCCTTGCGCTCCACGCTCATGGCAGGCCGGGTCCTGCGCTCGGGCGACCGGTTCGGCATCGAGCAGGAACTGTGGGCCGCCCTCGCCCTCTACCAGGCGCTTCGTACCGTCATGGTCGACGCCGTGGAGTCCCGCCCCGGTATCGACCCCGACCGCGCCGGCTTCATCACCGCCCTGCAGGCCGCGCGGACCCAGGTCATCCTCGCGGCCGGGATCGCCCCCGAGCACCCCCAGCCGGTCGGCACGATCGGCGCCGCGGTCCTGGACAACCTGCTGCCCGCCCGCCGCCTGCGCATCAGCGCCCGCAAGGTCAAGTCACCGATCTCGCGCTACCACGCCTTCAAGGGCCAGGCCCGCCCCCAGGCCGACACCCCGGTGACCGCCATCGAGATCACCATCCACGACCGCACCAGTACCCCGCTCGCGCCGCCCAGCACCGTCCCACCATCGACCGAGGAGAACAACGGGCATGAAATCATGGAGAGTTCACCTACCGACGGCACCTCCGAAGAACACGATTCGGCGGACCCGGGCGGCCGGATGACACTCGCCCTCGCCGTGCTTGCCAGCCGCCCCGGCGAGCCCTGGCACGCCCGCGATGTCGCCCGCATCCTTGGCGTCACGAACATCAACAGCTTCCGCGTCCAGATGTCCCAGTGGGCTCACCGCGGCGTGATCCACAAGACCGGACCCGCCACCTACACCCTCGCCTGCTGACCGCGACGGGCCTCGACGCCAACCACAAGACCCTTAACTTCCCGGCCTTGCGTCTTGCCTGGTGGGAGGGGGTCACTCCAAAGGAAACGCACCCGTCAGGGGTGCGGACCTCGAACAGGTCACGGGCGGGGAGTGCTTCTGCAAGCTCCCCACGGACCTCAAGGACGCGGGCAGCACGGCCAGGTTCCAGATCCGCGACCGACTCGAAGTTCACGGCCGCTTCCGCCGCCCTCCCGGCCGACGACAGGCTGAACGTTGCCACCACCGGTATCCGGATACCGCGGATGAACTCCCCCACGGAACGCTGGTTACAGACCTGCCGGCGTGAGCTGCTGGGGGCTCCGAGAATGCGGATGCGGCGGTTGGCGTGCGCGAGGAAAGCGAAGACGTGCACGCTCGCGCCGCTCAGGGTGGTGACGGTGAAGAAGTCACGGGCCAGGATCGCGTGGGGCCGGCCGCGCCAGGAACGCGGCCCAGATCTGACGGCCGCGTTCGGGCGACCGCTCGATCCCGTGCGCCCGCAGAATCTCCCACACCGTGGAAGGTGCGACCTTGATACCCAGCGCGGCGAGCTCCCCGTGGATCCTTCTCCAGCCCCACCCGTCGTTCTCCCGGGCCAAGCGCAGGACAACGGCCTGGACGCTGCGACGGTCGGTGGTCTGCCGGGCCATTTACGTCGAGAGGCGTCGGCGTGGCGACGGCGCATCAGGTCACGGTGCCGCCTCAGCACCGTGTCCGGGGAGACGATCAGGTGCAACCGCCGCAGCCTGGGCCTGGGAAGCCAGTGAAGGAGCGGGGCCAGGAAAGCACGGTCCGTCGGAGCGATGCGCGGCTTGTCGATCTGCCGCAATAGCCAGTTGATGCCGGAGCGTCAATATCTCGATGTCCTGGTCCCGCTGATTACCGGGCGGACGTGTCAGGCTGATGGATCGCGCTGCTGCGACTGCCCTGTCTCGCGGGCGATGCTTTCCTTTCGCGGGCGGTCCGTGGCGGTCAGACAGCCGGTACTCGGCGGTTGTGACGTCGGATGATCAGCCACGTGATCCAGCCCGCGCCGACGATGAAGCCGAAGCTGATGATTCGGTAGAGCACGACAGTGGCGATGGCGGTGCTCGTGGTGACGCCGCCGGTGACCAGTCCGAGAATCAGGGCGCTGTCGATTAGGCCGAGGCCGCCCGGGATGATCGTGACAGTGCCAGCGGTCATGCCCGCGCAGAAGGCGAACAGCAACTGGGCGTTGCTGACCCCGCTGCCGCTGACGGCGTGGAAGCACAGCCAGAGGCACCCGGCGTCGAGCACCCAGTTGAGGACGGCGTAGGTGGCGGCCGCGACTGCATGCCTGGGTGCGAGACGGGTCGCGCGGAGCTGCTCGACGAAGCCGCGAATGCGGTCCAGGCCCTCGGCGTCGGGGTGGTGCCGCAGTCGGTTGATTTTGGCCAGTGCCGCACGGGTGGCCGGTTCGACCTTCTCGGGGTGGCGAGTGATGCGCCGAAGGGTGCGGATCCTCTCGGGGGACGGTTGAACTGGGGTTTTGCTGATCTGGGTGTGGGTGGGGTGTTGTCGTCTCTACCGTGCGGGTAGAGGAGGCGGTGCCGGATGGGCTCGTTGATCGGGGAACTGGAGGCTCGGCAGGCGGCGGTGCGGTCCCGGGTGGAGGAACTCGAGCGGGAGATCGCCGTGTTGACCGTGCGGTTGGAGGCTGAGCGGGACCGGCTGGAACGGTTGACCGTGACGCGGGAGACGCTGGAGGAACTCGCGGCTGAGGGAGTGGCCGTGGACGCGGTCGAGCCGGTGGGCGGGGGCCGGGTGGTGGGAGCGCAGACGGTGACCGTGTGGTGGGAGGGGATGAGCAGCGCGGATCTCCCTGCGGTCTACCGCGACATCGTGGACGTGATCGACGACGGGCCCGAGCCGGTGCAGGCGAAGCAGGTCGTGCCGAGGATCGGCCTGCCCGCGCAGACGTCGAAGATCGAGGGGACGCGGTCGAAACTGAAGCGGCTGGTCGAGCGGGGCTGGCTGGACGAACAGACACCCGCACTGTTCACCGCGTCGGCCGGAAGGACGGCGACCGGTTCGGTGCGGTGAGCCAACTCCCGGTGGTCAAGGGGCTCTTCTTCCTACCGTCGTAGGTGCCAACCAGGAACGACGGCCGGAAGAAGAGCCCGGATGGAACGCTACGACACCCACGATGTCCCTGACCCGTTTGCCTGCTCGATGGAAGCGGTGGAGTCGCTGGCAGCACGGCTGTCGGCACCCGAGACCGCCGAGTTGGACCATGCCGCGGTGGAACAGCTGATCGAGACCGATGGCCGGGAGATCCTGCGCCGGTTCTTCCAGGACCACCTCGACCTGCGGGCGGCCCGTGAAGAGCAGGCGCCGCCGCCTCGGGCGGTCTTCGGTCCGGACCGCGAGGTGCGGCCGTACCGCGAGAGGGGGCATGCCCGGCAGCTGACCTGCTTGTTCGGCACGGTGAGTGTGACGCGGTGCGCCTGGCGGAGCCGGGGCCTGTCGAACGTGCACCCGGCCGACGCCCAGTTGTCGCTGCCACGCGGCCGGCACAGCCACGGCGTCAAACGCCTCGCCGTGCGCGAGGCGGTCCGTGGTTCCTACGCGCAGGCCGTCGCGGCGATCACCGACCGGTGCGGGCCGGTACTGGGCAAACGCCGGGCCGAGAGCCTGACCGTCGAGGCCGCCGCCGACATCGACGCCTTCTACCACCACAAGATCGCCTCCCCGTGCACGGCCGACATGCCGCTGGTCATCCAGGTCGACCAGAAGGGGGTGGTGATGCGGCCCGAAGCGTTACGCGAGGCCACCCGCCGCGCGGCCGAGGCAAAGAAGCGGCAGGGCAGGCAGGCGCGGCTCGCACCGGGCGAGAAACCGAACCGGAAACGCATGGCGACCATCGCCTGCGTCCACGACACCCACCCCGCCCAGCGCCGTCCGCACGACATCGTCCACCCACCCGGCGGCCGTACCCGCCTGCGGACGGTGCGGCCCGGCCCGAAAGCGGTCAACCGGTGGTGCACCGCCTCCCTGATCCACGACCCCGACGACGTAATCGCCGAGGCATTCACCCAGGCCACCGACCGTGACCCGGGCCATCACCGGCCCTGGCTCATCCTCGTCGACGGCGCCCGCCACCAACTCGACCTCGTCGAAGCCGAAGCACAGCGCCGCAACGCCAAGATCCACATCTTGATCGACTTCGTCCATGTCGCCGAGTACGCGTGGACGGCCGCGCACGCCTTCCATCCTGTCGGCAGCCTGGAGGCCGAGACTTTCGCCGCCGAGACACTCACCGCGATCCTGCACGGACACGCCGCCCGCGTCGCCGGCGAGATGACCGCCCGCGCCGAGAAGGAACAGCTCACCGGGGCGAAACGGGACAGCGTCGACACCTGCGTGCGCTACCTGTCCGGCCACCTCGACCAGCTCCGCTACGACACCGCACTGGACAAGGGCTGGCCCATCGCAACCGGATCGGTCGAAGGCGCGTGCCGGCACCTCGTGGGCGACCGCCTCGACATCACCGGAGCCCGCTGGGGCCTCGCCAGCGCCGAAGCCGTCCTCAAACTCCGCGCTGTCCACGCCAACGGCGACCTCGACACCTACCTCGCCTACCACCACACCCGCGAGCATCAGCGCACCTACCCCGACCAGCACCACAACCAACCCAGTACTTGATCAACAACCTTCCCTCAGAAGGATCCGCACCCTGCGCCGAATGCCGACGGTCAGCAGCAGGATGGCCAGGGTGAGGGTGAGGAGGCTGCGCCACAGCAGGGCGCCATGGGAGGCGAGCGCGGAGGCCGCGGTAATGACAGCCAGTGCGGCGGCGGAGAGCATGCCGGACAGCGCGATGCACCAGGAGGCGACGGCTGGCGTGGCTCCGAAGCGGCGCATCTGCTGGTAGTTGAAGTGGGTGGAGAAGGCCGGGCCGCCAGGTATGGTGACGCTGAGGGAGTGGGCGGCGTAAGCCAGAGCGATGTGCTGGTGGACCGGCCGACTCACCCCGGCGGAGCGGAGCAGTCGGCGCTGCATGCGCCCGTAGCAGTTCACGGCGGCCAGCTCGGCAATAAGGGCAACGGCGAACCACAGCGGCCGTGGCGCGCGCAACTGTGACAGCGCCGCGGTCAGCGACGACCACCCCAGTATCAGCTCGATGGTGAACAGGGCCAGGAGGGCCGCGACCGCGGCCGGCCTTAGCCAACGGCGACTGCGGCGCGGCGCCTCGTCGAGGGCGTCGATCGTGGTGAAGGCGGAGCGGTCCTCGGCGGAGACTTCGGCGTCCGGGATGTTCACAGGATGGACCGTCGGTTTCCGTCAGGTGGGCGAGATCTTCGTCTCCCTGAGAATGCCATCTCACTTGCACATTCGCGAGCAAGAGAGCCATGCGATTGCGTTAGATATATCACCAGGCCGCGCAACCCGGTTCGACCGGACAGGGAATTGACGGGAGCGCTAGCCTTTGGGTGCCGACGCATCATCCGCGCAGCTCAGCGGCCGTATGAACTCCGGCCTCTCGCACGCCAACTGAGCATGTTCACCATTATCCCGAACCATGCTTGACCGCGTTCACTCCGACCTTGGCATGGTGTCCGGTTGAGCCTGCAGGGTCACAAAAGCTCCGACTGTGCACTGGCCTTCGCGTTCGCTTCGTGACGCGAGCTTCTTCAGGCGGCGTCTCGGTATTCGTGGATGGGGCCCCGAGGATGGCGTGGCGCTGGACCCACTGGGCTGGGAGGGATGGCGTCCGGTTGGTCGGCGGGAGCGCGAGGCTGCAGGGCCCGGTGGGGCCGCCCGCGGTCGTAGTGCTCGGCACACCCGGCGAGGACGCGCCGCAGGTGCCGGGCGAGGGCTGCGAGCATGGCGCGGTCCGGCCGGGCAATGCGCGGCCGGACGCCGAGCCGCTGCGCAGTGTCGTGTTCTCGTGGCGCAGCGTGAGCGGTTCGACGTCCTTGGCTTCTCCCGAGCGTGCCAGCAGCAGGAGCAGTCCGAGGAGCCGGAGGAGTGTCAGGTAGAGCAAAGGGCAGCGCCATGCAGCCCGAGGTTGCTGTGATCACCTGGAACTGCCAAGTACACCTGCTCAGGAGCTATGCGCACCTTCTGGCACCGTACACGGGTCAGCTGAGTTTCGGCTTGTCGGTCCGCCTTTGCAGCATGGCCGGTCGGTGGCGGAGTGCCAAGGTCTCGGCTCCCTCGCCGCAGGCGCGCATCGGCAGGAGCCGCATGAGGGTGAACATGCTCGTCGAGGTCAGGCATGGCAGTCGCAGCAGCACCAGACCATATGCACGTCGGCCGGAACTGGCAGGCAGGCGACCACCGGCACCGCCGGCCAGCAGGGACCCACGACGGTGCCCGCACGGCCCCTGACCGGCACGGATGAGGATTCTGGCACCTGCAGCACCCCACCCGCCGCTTCGGATCGGATCGTGTACCCGCGGCACAGTGCGGGTTCGGCCCCCAGTCCGGCGATCGGCGTTTTCAGCCCTGCACATGAGCGCCTCCTTCTTGTGCGTGATCAAAACGTGACCAACAACTGTTTGCTGCAACGATCGTCAAATGTTGTAGTGCCTGACGGTCTTATTTGATCGTTCATATGCCCTCGCATGGCAACCGCCACCCGGCACGGCCCATGAGTGACGCTGCCGCACCTGCTCGATGCGGGTCGCGCAGCTGGGATCCGGGCAAATGCGACATCTGGGATGAGCAAGGAGTTTTCCGATGAAGAGTATGAGAGCAGCTTGTGCAGTTGCGGCCTCGTTGGCAAGCGTGGCCCTCGTCGCCGGCTGCTCCGGCAGTACCCCCGGCGGCAGCACAGCCAAAGCGGACGGGAGTGGTCCGTTCACCCTCGTGGTCGGCAAGGACACCTCGGGCAAACTGCAGACCAAGGTGGTCGACCTCTGGAACAAGGAACACCCCGACGCGAAGGTGAACCTGATCGAACTGCCGGCGTCATCCGACGAGCAGCGAGCCGCGATCGTTCAGAACTTCCAGGCTCACAGCGATCGGTTCGACGCGGTGTCCGCCGATGTCGTGTGGACCGCTGAATTCGCCGCCCGGGGCTGGATCCAGAAGATCGACCCCGCCGGTCTGCCGATCAAGGAGATGCTGCCCGCTGCGGTCAAGACGGCCCAGTATAAGGGAGATCTCTACGGCGCCCCCATCAGCTCGGCGGGCGCTCTGCTGTTCTACCGCAAGGACCTGGTCAGCAAGCCGCCGACCACCTGGCAGGACTTGATCAACGACTGCCGTATCGCCAAGCAGCACGGCATGGACTGCTACAGCGGCCAGTTCGCCAAGTACGAGGGACTGACGGTCAACGCGACCGAGGCGATCAACTCCGCAGGCGGCTCGATCTTCGGTCCTGACGGATCGGTCACCGTCGACTCCCCCCAGGCCAAGGCCGGTCTGGACTTCCTGGTGAACGGATTCAAGCAGGGTTACATCCCCAAGGCCGCCATCACGTACCAGGAGGAGGACAGCCGCCGGGCCTTCCAGCAGGGCAAGCTGCTCTTCCTGCGTAACTGGCCTTATGTGTACAACCTCGCCAACGCCGGCGGAAGTGACTCCGTCATCAAGGGCAAGTTCGGCATGGCGCCGCTGCCCGGTGCAAACGGGGTAGGGGCCACGACCCTGGGTGGCAACAACCTGGTCCTGAGCAGCTACTCCAAGCACAGGAAGTCCGTCGAGCAGTTCATGGCCTTCATGGAGAGCCCGACAGTCCAGCGGATCGAGGTGGAGGACCTCTCCAACTCGCCCGTGCTGACTGATCTGTACACAGACAAGAAGCTGGTGGCCGAGAACCCCTACCTCCCCATCCTCAAGGAGGGCCTGCTGCACGGTGCTCCGCGGCCCCAGGTGCCCGCGTACGAAGATGCGAGTCTGCGCATCCAGAACCACATCTCCGAGGCGCTGACCGGGAAGAAGAGCACGGCCACCGTGCTCAAGGAGCTTGCTGCCGACCTCCGCAAGATCCCCAACAACTGATCCATCGAGTTCGGAAGCCTCAAGGAGGTCCCGCCCATGTCCACCACGAGTAAGGCGCGCGCGTCCAGGCTGCCGGGTGCGCCGCCGCCACCGAAGCGTCACAAGGGTGGTGGGACATGGGCGGCCTGGTACCTGATCACCCCGGCCCTGCTGCTGCTTGCCGCTGTGATCGGCTACCCGCTCGTCAGAGCCATCTACCTGTCGCTGTTCAGCGACACCATCGGCGGAACGCCCCAGTTCATCGGTCTGGGCAACTACCGCACAGCTCTCACCGGTGACGCCTCCGGCGACTTCTGGTCGGCGCTGAGAGTGACCGGGCTGTTCACGGTCTTCTCCGTGGGGCTGGAGGTGGCAATCGGTCTTGCCATGGCACTGGTCATGCACCGTGCCTTCCGCGGCCGAGGCCTGGTCCGCGCCAGCGTTCTCGTGCCGTGGGCGATCCCCACCGCCGTGACCAGTGTGCTGTGGCGCTGGATGCTTCAGCCTGACGGCATCGTGAACCACCTGACCGGGGGCAGCACCTTGTGGACAGGCAGCCAGTGGCCGTCCCGTGCGGCGATCGTCATCGCGGACACCTGGAAGACCGCCCCGTTCCTCGCTCTCCTCATCCTGGCCGGACTGCAGTTGATTCCCGACGAGCTCTACGAGGCCGCGCGGGTGGACGGTGCCGGAGCCTGGCGGCGATTCCGCAGCGTCACACTGCCGCTTCTGGCCCCGTCCCTCGGGGTGGCGGTCCTGTTCCGGCTGCTCGACGCCCTGCGCATCTACGACCTGCCCCAGCTCCTCACCGGTGGCGCCAACGGCACGACGACCCTTTCGATGCTTGTCGTGCAGTCCTCCATCCAGCAGACCAAGTTCGGATACGGCTCCGCCTTGTCGACGCTCACGTTCCTGATCATCTTCGGCGTGGCGCTGGTATTCATTCGGTTCATGGGAACCAGCCTGCTGCCGTCCGACGAAGAAGGGCGAGCCTCCTGATGGCCACGACAGTCCAGTCCGACCGTACGCAGCCGGTTGAGGTCCGTACCGGAGGGTTCATGACTGCCCGCGGACGCTCGCGTCGCGTGGTCCGGCGCCGCCTCGGTGCCATGGGCACGGTCCTGAGCGTCCTCGGCATCATGGTGTACTGCCTCGCGCCGTTCTACTGGATGATCGTCTCCAGCCTCAAGGGGCCGAACGACATCTTCAACAACGACCTGTGGCCGTCCTCCCCGACGATGGTGAACTACAAGGCCGTCTTCAGTGGCCAGAACAACTTTTCCTACGCGCTGCGCAACAGCGGTGTGATCGCAGGCTCGACCACGTTGTTCGCCATGATCATCGGTGTTGTTGCCGCTTACGCCTTCGCCAGACTCCGGTTCCGTGGCAAGCGGTTGGCGCTGGGTGCTGTGCTGGCGGCCTCGATGTTTCCTGGGGTGGCTCTGCTCACGCCGCTCTTCCAGCAGTTCAGCAACTGGGGGTGGATCGACCAGTACCAGTCGGTGGTCATCCCGGACATCAGCTTTGCCCTGCCGCTGGCGATCTGGATATTGTCCAGCTTTTTCCGGGAGATGCCCTGGGATCTCGAGGAAGCGGCCATGGTCGACGGTGCCACGCACGCCCAGGCATTCCGTCTGGTCATCCTCCCGCTGGCCCTCCCGGGCATCTTCACCAGCGCGCTGCTGGTGTTCATCTCCGTGTGGAACGAGTTCCTGATCGCGAACGCCATGACGCTTACGCCGGCCGCGCAGCCGGTCACGGTGGCCATTGCGAAGTTCACCGGAAGCTCCCAGTACCAGCAGCCGTTCAGCACGCAGATGGCGGCAGGTGTCGTGGTCACCGTCCCGCTGGTGATCTTGGTTTGGATCCTGCAGCGCCGCATCGTCTCCGGGCTGACCGCCGGGGCCCTCAAGGGCTGACCGGACTCCCTGTCCCACCGGTCATATCCGGTCGGCGCATACACAATGGCCGTGTCACCATTCTTCGCCGCAGGCTCCACGGTCGCAGGGATCGGGCCGACGAGTGCAAGGCCCGTCGGACATCCTCCTGGTAGCGACCCGGAGTCTGCGGTACCCGGTTCGGAGGCCGCAACCTGGTCGCAGCAAAAGTGTTGCCAGGAACGCTGTACGGCCATTGGGCGTACGAGAGACAACTCTCACCGGTAGTGTTGAACGATCGAACTGGCTGTACCGGCTCCGAGCCCGCAGTCGACTTCCCCAGCTGTGAGGCGGCATGGTGGCACACCGACGCACGACCCCGACCATGGCCGACGTGGCACGCGCCGCCCAAGTCTCCCTGCAAACCGTGTCCAACGCGCTCAACGCACCAGAACGTGTCCGTGCGGACACTCTGGCCCGCGTCCTGGACGTCATCGACCGGCTCGGGTACCAACCGAACCGCGCGGCTCGCTCACTGCGCAGCCGGCGCACACGTCACATCGGCTATCGCCTCGACCCGGATCGATCCGACACCGCCAGCGTCCTGCAAGATCGATTCCTGCACGCGCTCACCACTGCCGCGGAGTCCGCGGGCTATCTGGTGCTGCTGTTCAGTTCGGGCGGGACCAGTGCCGAGCTCACCCGTTACGAGGACATGCTCCGCACCGGCAGCGTCGACGGTTTCGTACTCTCGGGCATCGACCCCGGCGATCCACGTCCCGCCTGGCTCGCCGAACGCGGCGCTCCCTTCGTCTGCTTCGGACGCCTCGAGTCCGACCGGGCAGACCATCTCTGGGTCGACGTAGATGGAGCCGCCGGCACAGAGGCCGCGGTCGACCACCTGGTGGCGGCCGGTCACCGTGAGATCGGTTTCCTCGGCTGGTCCGGCAGTTCCGGCCCCGGCGAACAGCGCCGACGCGGTTGGCTGCGAGCTCTTCAGCGCCACGGACTGCGACCAGATCATCACATCACCGCCCTGGACACTCTGGCGGACGGCACGCGCGCCGCGCTCGAACTCCTCGCCGGGGCGCCCACCATCACGGCGATCGTCGCCGCAAGCGACACATTCGCGCTCGGCTGCTACGCGGCGGCACGCAGTGTCGGCCTGGAGATCGGCCGGGAGTTGGCCGTGATCGGTGTGGACGACTCCCCGACCGCCTCCCTCGTCACGCCTGCACTGACCAGCGTCCGGCAACCCTTGGAGGAGGTGGGAAAGGAGGTCATGAATCTGCTGGTCGCCAGGCTGAGCGATCAGCATCTGCAGCAGACCGGGATTCTCCTTGCCCCCTCCCTGGTGATCCGGGACAGCGCCTGACCGAAAGTCGCACAGCGGTGAGCGGTGAAGGTCCTCGCAGCCCCGGGTCGCGGCCGGGAATGCGTACAACTCCTGGCGGCCGGTGAGAAGCCGGCCGCCAGGAGTTCGGTGAAGACCGCGTCAGGCAGCGGGGTCGACGATCCACCATGCAGCTGTGTTGGCCGCCAACTTCCCGTCGTCACACGGCTGGCTGGACAGCAGAGGCGTACCCTGGACAGGCGCTGGCACCGGTGCGTCCGTGAAGTTCACCGCGCACACGAATCCTTCGCCGCGGGCGAAGGCCAGGATCCCGTCGTCGTCCGCGAGCCAGCGCAGCGCGGGGTCGCGCAGTGCCGGGACAGTGCGCCTGAGCTGCAGACCGTCCCGGTAGGTGTGCCAGCACGAGTCTCCGTTCGCACGCAGGAGTTGCACGGTGTAACGCTCGAACCAGTCGGGTTGCGGAAGCCAGATCCGGTCCGCCTCCGCGTCGGTGAAACCGAACGGGGGCTTGGTGCCACTCCAGGGCAGCGGTACACGACAGCCGTCCCGGCCCGCCTCCGGTCTGCCGGTCGCAGCGACGATGGGATCCGTCAGGGCATCCAGCGGAAGGTCGGTGACCTCCGGCAGTCCGAGTTCCTCGCCCTGGTAGAGGTAGGCACTTCCGGGCAGGGCGAGCATCAGGAGCGCTGCCGCGAGGGCCCGTGCGGCACCACGGTCGAGGTCCGGCTCCTGCCCAGGCGGGACGCTCTGGCCGTACCGGGTGACGGTGCGCTGCTGGTCGTGGTTGTTGAGTACCCAGGTGACAGGAGCGCCGGTCGAGGCGATGTCGTGCAACGCGGCCCCGATCCGCTCCCGGAACGCCGACGCGTCCCACGGAGTGTGCAGCAGGTCGAAGTAGAACGCCTGGTGGAGCTCGTCAGGGCGTAGGTACAGCGCCTGGTCGGAGGGGGTGGGAACAGCGACCTCGCCGACCAGCGTGCGCTGCTTGCCGTCGTGAGCGTCGTACTCCTCACAGATCGCCCTCCAACGCCGCCAGACGGTGTGGACCTCGGGCTGGTTCCAGGCCAGGGGATTGATCGCGTCCCGGGCGTCCTCGTCCGCGGTCGGATCGGGGGAGTCCGGGAGGTCGGGATGCTTGAAGAGTCCGACCGCGACGTCGATCCGGAAGCCGTCAACCCCGCGGTCGAGCCAGAAGCGCAGGACCTTGTCGAAGAGGTCGGCGACCTCGGGCGTGCGCCAATTCCAGTCCGGCTGGTGCGGGGTGAACATGTGCAGGTACCACTGGCCGGGCCGGCCGTCGGGCTCCACCACCCTGGTCCAGGCCGGGCCACCGAACATGGCTCGCCAGTTGTTGGGCGGCAGGCTCCCGTCCGCGCCGCGTCCCTCGGCGAAGTGGAACCAGCGGCGAGCCTCGCTCCCGGGCCCGGCGGCCAGGGCCTCCTGGAACCGCGGATGGTCACTGGAGCAGTGGTTGGGCACGATGTCGAGGACGACCTTCAGCCCCAACTGATGCGCGTCGCGGACCAGCAGATCGAAGTCGTCCAGGTCTCCGAAGAGCGGATCGATGGCGCAGTAGTCGGAGACGTCGTAGCCGTGGTCACGCTGCGGGGAGGGAAAACACGGGCTGATCCAGAGCCCGTCCACGCCGAGCGTTGACAGGTAGGCCAGGCACGAGCGGGCGCCGCGCAGGTCGCCTACGCCGTCGCCGTTCCCGTCTCGGAAACTGCGCAGGTAAACCTGGTACATCACAGCGTCGCGCCACCAGGGCGCGGATGGGGTCGCCATCGGGTCGTGCCTTTCGCGAAGCCGGTGGGCGCTGGCGATCGCCGGGACGACGCACGCGCTGCCCCGGCAGGGGCGTTCGGATGCCTCGGCCGGCGGTTCGCGCATGGGCCGTCCGCGGGGGAGTCCCGGCGGACGCCTGCGTGCACCGTTCGAACACGAGGCGGCACCGTGGCCAACGAAGATCCCTCTTCAGGCACCCGGGTGTCGGGTGTGCGAGGGGACTTCGTTGCGGACAGCAGGTGTGGGGACGGTTCACGACTGGCGTCCGACACGGCTGTCGTGATTTGATCGTTCAAACGTCACGGCCTGAGAAGAAAAGCATCCGCTGAAATCGCTGTCAAGGCATGCACCTTGGCCCCGTCTGAGGGGGACTCTGCCAGGACGGCTCACCGCGAAGGAGTATTCATGACGGACTGGACCCCTCAGCCCTTCATCCAGGACGCGATCGTCTGCCTGCGGGCTCCACTGCTGGTGCTGTCCACGCCGGACGGCCAGCTGCGCGGAGGCGCCGCAGGGTTCTTCGCGTCCGACACCCGGTGGGTCAGCCGTCTCGTCCTCACCATCGACGGAGCCGAGCCCGAAGCCATCCACTCCGAGCTGCTCGGCACGCGGAAGGCCCGCTTCGTCGCGGTACGGCGCAGCGCGGACGACCCCACCCCGGATCCCGCAGTAAGCGTCGAACGACTGCGCAGTGCCGAGCAGGACTGCCTCGAGCAGATCACCCTCAGCAACCATGGGCGGATCCCCGTGGTTCTGCCGCTGAGGCTGGAGACGGGATGTGATCTGGCGAACATCTTCACCGTCAAATCGGGACGGACCCCTGCCGGGCTGCCTGCCGAGAACACCGGACGCGGCCTGTCCTGGACCCACCCACGGACCGGTGTGTCGGTGACGCTCACCCCCAGCGCCGTGCCGGACCGGATCGACCCCGCGACAGGCGGCCTCGAGTGGACGGTCGACCTGGCCCCCGGACAGAGCTGGACTGTCTCCCTCGCTCTCGTCGCAGACCGGACCGTGGATGCACCGACCGCGGTGACGGCGCCTTCCACCGACCGTGGGCCCTGGTCGGACATCCAGGTGCGGTGCGCCGATCCACGCATGTCCTTGCTGCTCGGCCGCAGCCTGGACGACCTCGAGGGCCTGCTGCTGAGCGATCCCCTGGACCCGACGGACCACTTCCTCGCCGCCGGGGCGCCCTGGTATCTCACGCTCTTCGGCCGGGACTCCCTGTGGGCCGCCCGGATGATGCTCCCACTGGGGACGGAACTGGCCGCAAGCACACTGCGTACACTCGCCCGCCGGCAGGGCACGGCCAACAACCCGGACACCGAGGAACAGCCAGGCAAGATCCTGCATGAGTTGCGCCGTGAAACGACCAGACTCTCAGGCGGCCTCACCCTGCCCCCCCTGTACTACGGCAGCATCGACGCCACCCTGCTCTTCGTCGTACTTCTGGCGGAGGCCTGGCGCTGGGGCATGCCCCAGGAGGAGGTTGCCGCCCTGCTCCCGCACGCCGAGCGCGCGCTCGAATGGCTGCGCTCCCACGCCGACGCCGATGGCGACGGATTTGTGGAGTACATCCGCAACCAGGAGAACGGACTGGTCAACCAAGGCTGGAAGGACTCCGTCGACGCCGTGCAGACCACCCGCGGCCGCCTCGCGGTAGCGCCCATCGCCCTGTCGGAGGTCCAGGGATACGCCTACCAGGCCGCCATCGCAGGGGCAGCCCTGCTCAGCGCTTTCGAAAGGCCGGGCGCCGACTACTGGCTGGACTGGGCGGACTCTCTCGCGCGCCGGTTCCGATCGACGTTTTGGGTCGAGGACGCCGCCGGCCCGTACATCGCGATCGCGCTGGACGGTGACAAACGACCGATCGATGCCGTCGCCTCCAACGCAGGGCACCTGCTGGGCACGGGAATCCTGTCCGCAGAGGAGAGCGCTCTGGTCGCCCTCCGGCTGAACGGGCCTGACATGAACAGCGGTTGGGGCCTGCGCACCATGAGCGCCCGGTCTACGGGCTTCAACCCCGTCGGATACCACACCGGATCCGTCTGGGCGCATGACACCGCGATCGCCGTGGCCGGCCTCGCGGCAAGCGGGCACCATGGAGCAGCCGCCTCGCTCCTCGAGGGCCTCCTCGAAGCAGCCGTAGCGTTCGACTACCGTCTCCCGGAACTCCACGCGGGCGAGCAACGCCGCACCGGGGGCCGTCCCGTGCCATATCCGGCGTCCTGCCGTCCTCAGGCATGGGCGGCAACCGCCGGCGTCAGCCTGCTGTCGTCCCTGCTCGGGCTCGAGCCCGATCTCCCGACCGGCCGTGTGACACTGCGTCCGCTTGCAGAGTCGCCGGTCGGAAGCGTTCAGGTCTCCGGCATCCGATTGGGTGCCGACGCCGTGACGGTCAAGGTCGACGGCCGTGGGAACGGCAGCATCGTCGGTGCCCCAGGGTCACTTCACGTCGAAACCCGCCCTCCGGCCACCGCCGCGTCAAACCTCAGCACCGGCGCTTCCTGATCAGGCAGCGCTCGACGTCTCGACAAGCGCCGGCCCCACACACACCACAGGAGCACAACGTGCACACCCGTTCCCTCGGCGGCCTCCAGGTCAGCGCGATCGGCCTGGGCGGGATGCCCTTCTCCTTGCACACTCCTGCGCCGGACGAACAGCAGGCCATCACCACGGTCCACACCGCGCTCGACGCCGGCGTCACCTTGATCGATACAGCAGACGCCTACGCCCCCGGCTACGACATGGGACACAACGAGCGCCTGATCCGCAAGGCGCTGGCCACCTACGGGGGCGACACGAGCGATGTGCTCGTGGCCACCAAGGGCGGCCACACCCGCACTCCCGACGGCGGGTGGGGCCTCGACGGCAGTCCCGAACACCTGCGCCGCGCCTGCGAGGCATCCCTCGCCGCGCTCGGAGTCGAGGCCATCGGTCTCTACCAGCACCATCGACCTGACCCCTCCATCCCCTACGAGGAGACCCTCGGTGCTTTGCGCGAACTGCGGGACGCCGGCAAAGTCCGCCTCGTCGGCCTCTCCAACGTCGACGAGACGCAGATCCGGCTGGCGCTGGAGGTCCTCGGCCCGGGCGGGCTCGCCTCGGTGCAGAACGAGTTTTCGCCGGCCGTTCGCTCCAGCCGTCCGGAGCTCGATCTGTGCGGGCAGCTCGGCATCGCGTTCCTTCCCTGGAGCCCCCTCGGCGGGATGCACAACGCAATCGCCCTGGGGGTCGGGCAGCCCGCCTTCGCGGCTGTGGCGACCGATCTCCAGGTGAGCCCGCAGCAGGTGTGCCTGGCATGGCACCTTGCCCAAAGTGAGCACGTCATACCCATCCCCGGCTGCTCGCGTCCGGAGACGGCGCGTGACTCGGCGTTGGCGGCTGATCTGACGCTGACGCCCGAACAGCTTGCCATGCTGGACGGGTGACAGATTCGGGCCGGTCCTCCGGAGCGTGGGCGAGCATCGCGGTGACCAGCGGGGCGAGCGCCCCGGGCAGCCCGGAGAGGTCCGGCGGATGGGTCTCGTCGGTCACCTTGGCGACGATCGCCGGTCAGCCGTTGCCGTCGTACGGGTAACGGCCGGTCGCCGCGTACAGCAAGACCGTGCCCAAGCCGTATACGTCGGCCGGAGTCTTCGCAGGGGATGTCGAAGGCGGCGATCGGCCGGAAGCTCGGGCTGCACCAGGCCACCGTCCGCAAGCTGGTCAACGCCCGCTCCGCTGATGATGTCGTCGCCAAGAGCCTCCAGCGGGCACATGTCGTCGACCCGTACGTCGGCTACCTGCACCGGCGCTGGAACGAAGGCATAAGAAATGCCGCACAGCTCCACCGGGAGATTCAGAAACTCGGCTACCCCGGGGGCGAGTTGGCCGTCCAGCGTCATCTGCGGCGCTACCGCACCGGGCGCGGACACGCACCCGCGGTCGGCCCCAAGCCTCCCTCGGTCCGCGAGGTCACCTCATGGATCATGACCCATCCCGAACACCTCCGCGACAGCGATGCCGAGAAGCTGCACCGCCTGCGTGAGCGCGACCCCGAGCTGGACCGGCTCACCGGCCACGTCAGGAAGTTCGCCGTCATGATGACCGCACGCCACGGCGACCGGCTCGAGGAGTGGATCGCCGGCGTCGAGCACGACACCCTGGCTCCGCTTGCGGGCTTCGCCCGCAACCTCCGCCGCGACTTCGACGCCGTCCACAACGGCCTGACTCTGCCCTACAGTTCCGGCGCCGTGGAAGGCACCGTCAACCGGCTGAAGATGCTCAAACGCCAGATGTTCGGCCGTGCCGGCCTCGATCTCCTTCGCATTCTCTGAACTAGTGATCTTGGACTGCCGAGGTGTCTTGTCGCCGTGGGGAGGGGATCCCGAGGTCGACAGTTTGAGGCAATCGGCGGTCGATCTGAGCGAGCTTGTCGTTGGCGCCGGCGAGGCTGATCTGGAGCCCTTCGACCTCGCCGAGCCAGCCTTCGCGTCGCGCTTCCTCGATGCGGGCGAGAAGGTTGTCGCGGATCTCGGCGATGCGAGCACGCTGGGCAGGGTCGGGCCAGTGCATCGAACACCGCAGACAGGCTTCTCTGAACTTCGCTTTGAAGCGGGTCAGTTGAGGCGACGTGATCGCTGGGGCCCGGTCAAGGCAGGAGCTGTCGAGTCGCGGTCCAGGCGACCAGTCGCTCACGGACCGGGCCAGGAGCCAGGTAGCCGACCAGGCATTCCAGATGAGCTGTCAGGTTCTTGTGCCACCGCAGCTCGCGGATCTGCTCGATGGGAAGGTCGCGCCAGCCCTCGGCGAGACCAGCGGCCTGTGTGGGCGTGAAGGTCAGTGCGTCGAGCGTGTCGGACGCCAACGCCTCGGGACTCCAGTCGGGGTCCGTGTCGTCGGGGCCCAGCCGGTCGATCACCCACATCCGGAGCATGAAGTCCTGCTGGGCCTCCCGCACGGAGCGTCCCTCGGCGTTGTCGAGCATGCGCCGGTTCGCGAGCAGTGACAGCTTCGCCCACTGGCGACGGGCTTCCTGGGGGTGGCTGGAGTTGTAGGCGTGTCCCTGCGCGGCGACGCGCGCCGTCTCAAGTTGCTGGCCGCAGGCGTCATGGATGAACATCTGCAGCTTGTCGAGCGTCCACGTGCTCAGATCGCTGCCTGGTTCTTCTCGATATGCGTCGCTACTCAAGGTCCCCGCTCCTGGTCGTAGGCATGCCGAGGCTGATGGTGGCCTTCTGGGACCGCCTGTCGATCTGGGCGATTTTATCCTCGGCGCCGGCGAGGCTGACCTTGAGTCCTTCGACCTCGCCGAGCCAGCCTTCGCGCTCGGCCTCGGCGATGCGGGCAACGAGGTTGTCGCGAATCTCCTCCAGCCGGCCGCGCTGGGCCGGGTCCGGCTGAAGGAGCGAGCAACGAACGCAAGCGTGTTCATGAACACAAGGGCTTGAAAAGGCACGAGCGCAGGTGCCGATGGAGACCTTGCGCTTCTCGAAGTGCGCGAGGAAGGCGTCCCATTCCTCCTCGGTGGGGGTTCGATACTCTTCGCTGGGTCGGGTGGCCCTGCGACGGGCGATGAAGGCGCGATGGGCCTCGATGGTCTCTGCCGGATAGATCGCCTTGTAGCCCATTGTCGTATCAAGACTCTTATGTCCGCAGATCACTTGGGCGATGTGCGGTGGCAGACCGTTCATGATGGCGTCGGTCACGAAGATCCTGCGGAAGTCGTGCGGGGAGAAGACGAGCGGTTCGCCGCCGGCATCGGTCAGGCCTGTGGCGGCCAGCGCGTTGATCAGAAGCTTGCGGAGGGCGGTCGGGGTGAAAGCGCGATGTTCGGTGCCGATATCGCGTTGGAACAGCAGCGGCATCGGCGGGTTCCAGACCCGCTCGTGGACGTCGTAGGAGGCCACCAGCGGGATCGCGCCGCCGCCTCCTCGCAGACGGCGGACAATGCTGGAAAGGACGTCCGCCAGTTCCGGGCTGACCAGGAGGAGCCGTTCGCTGTCGGTCTTGGACGGGGCGACCTGCAGCAGGGGCACGACTTCGCCGGTGCTGGGGAGCCGGTATTCGGTGATGCTGTGATGGGTCAGCTCCAGGAGCTCCTCGTTGCGGATGCCGGTTAGGCGCAGGACCTCGATCGCGGCGAAGGCCCAGAAGGCTTCGCTCTCCTCGTAGGTGAGGTTCCGCCGCCGCCCGGTCGAGGTCTCCTCGGCCCAGGTCAGATGCCCTGCGGCCTTGGGCGCGACGGCCCTGCGCAGGGTTCCGGCAGTGTCGGGGATCAGATCCCCGGGCCGGGTGCGCTCGGCAGCAGCCAGTAGTTCAGCTGCGGCACGTCGCCTGCGGTCGACGGTGTCGGTCAGCACCGGCAGGAGGGGAAGCCGTTCGCGGGTGCGCTGGTCCATCCGGGCCTTGCGGTGTCTGCGGTCCTTGGCCTTGCTGATCTCCTCATCGCTGATCGGGCAGGGCACCACCCACGGCGCCCAGCGAACCGGCTCTTCCGCAGCCCAATGGGCGATGTCCAGATAGAAGGCGCGGACGCGGATGAGCTCGTCCTTGGCGTTCAGCCTGGGGCTGGCCACCTCGACGGCGGTGCCGTCCGGACCGACCGTGGTGCGCTTCTTGGTGGCGATGTCTGTCTTCCAGGCCCGGGCCAGTGCCGGTGGCAGCCGCAGGGAGTCGATGCCCGGTGAGAGCGCTTCGACCCGGGTCCAGAACAGCCCAGCCAGCGTCCGCGACACCGCGTCCAGGCTGGTGTAATCCAACGACGGCTGCCGTTCGCGCAGGTAGTCCACGATCAGGTCGCGGACCGGGCGGCACCGGATCGGAAAGCGATCCACGAGTTCTTCGATGCTCAGCCGTCCGGCGGCAAGCCCGAACGCCCGGATCGTGGCCGGGGCGTCATCAGGGAAGACACCCAAGGCCCGCAGCCGAAGGTAGAAGTCGACTTTGCGCTGGCCCCCGCGGACATTGCGCCTGCCGAGAATGTCATCCATACAGTCCAGGGGCTTGTTCGGTGCTGCGGCAGGATGAGCACTCATGTTCCTTCGTCTCACCTACCTGGCCATCACTAACGCGTTCGCCGCGCTGCGACTGCTGCCGATGAACGACCGCGACAAGAACGCGGAGATTCTCGCCCTACGCCACCAGATCATGGTTCTTGAGCGGCAACTCGGTGCGGACCGGGTGAAGTTCGCCCCGGAGGACCGGGCCTTCCTCGCCGCTCTACTGGTGTCGCTACCGCGCCAGGTTCTGCGTCGGCTCGGGTTGCTGGTCCAACCCGACACCGTGCTGCGATGGCACCGCGACCTGATCAAGCAGCGCCACGCCCGCAACTGTCGACCGAAGAGGCCAGGTCGCCCGCCCACCGTTCGCTCGATCCGCATCCTGATCCTGCGCCTGGTCCGGGAGAACCCGTCGTGGGGCTACCGCAGGGTGCACGGCGAACTCGCCACTCTCGGCATCAAGGTCGCCGCCTCCACCGTCTGGGAGATCCTCAGGACCGAGGGCATCGACCCCGCGCCCGACCGGGCCGCCACGACCTGGGCGGACTTCCTGCGCTCCCAGGCCGACGCCCTCCTGGCCTGCGACTTCATCGAGACCGTCACCCTGACCGGCCGGCGCCAGTACATCCTCGCGGTCATCGAGCACGCCACCCGCCGCATCCGAATCCTGGGCACCACCGCCCATCCCTCTGCGAACTGGGTCGCCCAGGCCGCCCGAAACCTGGTCATGGACCTGGAGGACACCGCAGCCACCGTCACGTACCTGATCCGGGACCGGGACGCGAAGTTCCCGGCGCTCTTCGACCAGATCCTGGGAGCCGCCGGCATCCAGACCGTGCTCACCGGCGTCCGGATCCCGCGCATGAACGCCTTCATGGAGCGCTGGGTCCAGACGTGCCGCCACGAACTCCTGGACCGCACCCTCATCTGGAACGAGCACCACCTGCGCCAAGCCCTCCGCCAGTTCGAGCAGCACCACAACGCGCACCGGCCCCACCAAGCGATGAACCAGGCGGCGCCACTGCGCGCGGTCCCCGAACCGATTGCCGATCTCGGGCAAATTTCCCGTCTGGACATACGCCGCCGAGATCGAATCGGCGGAGTGGTCCACGAGTACTGGCACGCCGCCTGACCTGGTCGGATGAAATATTCGGCAGGCGCACACTTGGCACGCAGGCCCCACGCGCTATCTACACGGGATTGCCGCTAGCTCTCGACCACCGCCGCCTCACCGCCCGCGCGCTCGACATGCTCGGCCCGGACGTCCTTCCATCGCGTGCAACCGGTCACAGTGCGCCCACCTCCTCGTCAGCCCTGTGTCGGCCGGTGATTGAGCGGCGTCCCGGTCCAGCGGCCATCGCGCGAGTCCCCCTCCGTCGACTTCCGTTCAGCAGTGTGACCATCGCCTACGGTGCGGGGAAGAGGGCAGCCGGCCAACACGCTTGTGCGCCCTGCCGGATGGGCCTTTGTGCTCTCAGTCCCAGGCGAGCTGACCGTTCGGTGTCTGGGGTCGCGGCGGCAGAGTTGCGGTGTCGGTGTGGGCGATGCGGTGGGTGAGGGCCGTGTTGCGGCGCTGGGTGCGGTTGTTGGCGACGGCCCGCTCGACGGCTTCGCGCTGGCCGATCAGCATGACGCCGTCGCGGGCGCGGGTGACGGCGGTGTAGAGCAGGTTACGCTGAAGCAACATCATCCCGGCCGCGTTGATCACGGGGATGACGACGTACGGGTACTCGCTGCCCTGGGAGCGGTGGACGGTCAGGGCGTAGGCGTGGACCAGTTCGTCGAGGTCGGTGAAGGGGTAGGTGGCCGTCTCGCCGCCGGGGAAGGTGACCGTGAGCTGGTGGGCTTCGACGTCGACGCCGGTGACGGTGCCACTGCTGCCGTTGAAAACGCCTGTGTCGCCGCGGTGCGGGTTGTTGCGGACCTGTTGAACGCGGTCGCCGAGGCGGAAGGCGCATCCGTCGTGGAAGTGCTGTGGCTTGTGGTCGGCGGGTGGGTTGAGACGCTGCTGGAGGCGCAGGTTGAGATCAGTCATGCCTGCGAGGTTCTTCTTGCCCGGGCATAGGACCTGGATATCCTCGGCCCGGACCTCGAGGTGCTTCGGCATGACGTCGCAGACCAGCTCCACAACGCGCTGGGCGATGTCCTCCGCGCCCGGGATGGGCCGGTTCCAGAAGGCTCTGGGGTCGTCCTCAGGCAGGTCGCCGCGCAGGATGCGGTGGGCGTTGATCACAATCGCGGCGCTGTCGTCGTGCTGGCGGAAGACCTTGGTCAGCCGGGTGCGCGGGATTGCGTCCACCTCAAGCAGGTCGCGCAGGACGCGTCCGGGGCCGACGCTAGGCAGCTGGTCGGTGTCGCCGACCAGCACCAGGTGGCAGCCCTCGCGGACGGCGGCGAAGAGCTTTCGGGCCAGGGCGAGGTCGAGCATGGAGGTCTCATCGATGACGACCAGATCGGCGGTATCCAGGATGCTGGCGTGGTCGAAGAGGGAGTCCCCGTCGGGTGGCCGGATGAGGCGGTGCACGGTCATCGCAGCCTGTCCGCAGGTCTCTTCCAGACGCTTGGCGGCCTTCCCGGTCGGCGCGGCCAGGGCGACGACCGCCCCGGCTTCGTCAGCCACCTCCACAAGGGTGCGCAGGGTGTGGGTCTTGCCGCAGCCCGGGCCGCCGGTGAGCACGGAGAGGGACCGGGTGAGCGCGGTGTGGATCGCCTGATACTGCTCCTCGGTCAGCCCGGCCGTCTCCGCCGTGGTCAGCGCGGTCAACCGCTGCCCCCAGTCCGCGAGGTCGGCCAGGGCGGGCGCGGAGCCGAGCAGGCGGCGCACGTGCCAGGCGAGCTGGGTCTCGTCGCGATGCCGGCGCGCGAGCAGGGCGATCTCGGTGTCCGCCACCGCGTCGGTGCCGTCCATCACGGGTAGCGGTAGCCTCTCGGTGACCACCTCACCCTGCCCGGACAGCGTCTGCAGGGCGTGGCGCAGGACTGCGTCGTCGAGGATCTCCGCGGTGGCCGGGTCGTCGTCAGACAGCAGCTGGCGGGTGCGGGCGAGCAGGACGTGGACGGGCAGGTGGCAGTGGCCCTGGCCGCCGGCCTGGTCCAGCTCATGCAGCAGCGCGGCCTGGAGCCGTTCCTCGCTGTGCTTGGGGACCCCGACGGCGAGGGCGATCTTGTCGGCGTTGACGAAGCCGACGCCATACACGTCCTGGCATAGTCGGTAGGGGCTCCGGCGGACGACATCGATCGGGTCGTCGTCGGTGTCGGCGTACGTGGTGTAGATCTTCACCGCCAACCCGGGAGTGATCCCCAACTGCTGCAGGAACATCATGATCTCGGCGATGGCCTTCTGTTCCTGCCAGGCTGCCATGATCCGCCCGAGCCGGATCTCACCGATGTTGTGGACATTCAGCAGCCGCTCCGGCTCGGCGTCGATGACCTTCAACGTCTGTTCGCGGAAGGTGTCCACGATCGCCGCCGCCAGGGCCGGCCCGATCCCGCGGATCATGCCCGAGGCAAGGTAGAGGCGGATCGCCCGCTCGTCGGCTGGCACCGTACGCTCACAGCGTCCGGCTCTGAACTGTCGCCCGTAGCGCGGATGGTGGGCCCACGATCCGCGCAAGCGCAGGCTCTCTCCTGGCTGGACCCCGAAGAGCGCCTTGCCGACCGCGGTGACGCTCTCCCCACCGTCCCCCGTGGACGTCAGCCGAAGCACCGTGCGCTCGTCGTAACTGACGTGCAGCAGGTGATCGACCACGCCCTCGATCACGTCGTCGACGTCCAGCGGAACGTGATGGGCCACGTGCTTGTCTCCCAAGGCCAGGGCCGGTACGGCGCCGGATCACGCCGTGCTGTGGTGCGGCAAGGCCAGCATGACCTCAGCGCTGTGGTTTGTCGCGCAACTGAAAGATGCAGCTCACCGAAACGAGCGACCGGCCCACGCGAACCGACAGCGCCTGCGAAGCAGCAGGCACCGCGCCCGTACCACTGCCCCCTGGGTCGGACAGGGCCCGGAACCGGGAAACCGCTGGTCAGACCCGTTCTCATCTGGCTGGTACCCCGCCGCCGATAGAGTGACACCCCGGCAGGTGCGGGGCAGATGGGAGTGAGGGGCGCATGGCGAAGACCGCGAGGGAACGGCTGGCGGAGCTGCTGGGCGGCTCCGCGCCGACGGGATCGTTCAGCGCTCAGCTGTCGGCACCGGCGGACCTTCTCCACCTCGTGGTGTCCGGCGTCGGTCCGGTGAGGCTTCCGCTGCGCGCGCCCCTGGCGAAGAAGCTGATCGCGGTGGCGCGGCCGGCGAAGTTCGGGCGAGGAGAGGAGACGCTGGCCGATGCGAGCGTCCGGGACACCTGGGAGCTGACCCCGGATCAGATCACGCTGGGGGGGACCGGCTGGCCCGCACTGCTCGACCGTGCGCTGGAACACTTCCGTGGCGGTCTCGGGCTTCCGCGCGGGTCTCGTCTCCGTGCCGAACTGCACTCGATGCTGGTGTACGGCAAGGGGCAGTTCTTCCTCCCCCACCAGGATTCGGAGAAGGACGACGCGATGGTGGGCACCCTGGTGGTGTCCCTGCCTTCGGCGCACACCGGCGGGGAACTGGTCGTCGAGCACGGCGGGGAGAGCATCGCGTACCAAGCATCGAAGGACGAGCTGACCCTCATCGCGTTCTACGCCGACTGCCGTCACCAAGTGACTCCGGTCAGGTCCGGTTACCGGGAGACCCTCACCTTCAACCTGCTCGCCGACGCCGGTTCCCCGCCCGTGGAGGCCGGCCCCGCTGCCGAGTCGGCGCGCTGCCTGACCGGGCACTTCAGCACGCCAGTCACCCCGCGATACTCACGCCGCGTCCTGCCCCCGCCGAACCGGCTGGTCTTCCTCCTCGACCACGAGTACACCCAGCGGGGCCTGAACTGGCAGCGCCTCAAGGGCGCCGACGCGGAGCGCGCCGCGCTGCTGCGCGCGGCAGCGGAGCAGGCCGGATGCGAGACGGTGCTGGCACTCGCCGAGGTGAAGGAGACATGGGACGCTCTGCCCTCCGGCAGCGGCCCATGGGACGACGACTACTACTACGAGGACGAAGAGGAAGAGGAGGACGACACCGGCGACGGCCCGAACGAGGATCCCGATGACTACGAACTCAACGAGCTGATCGATGACGAGATCACCCTCGACTGGTGGACCAGCCAGGACGGTACCGGCGGTGAACCGATCTCGCTGCGCGTCAGCGACGACGAGGTGTGTGCCGCCACCCCGAACGCGGGCCTGACTCCCTACCAGTCCGAGTACGAGGGCTACATGGGCAACTATGGCAACACACTGGACCGGTGGTACCGGCGGGCCGCGGTCGTCGTGTGGCCGCGCGAGAGGGCGTTCGCGGCGCGTGCCGAGGGCGGGTCCCGGTGGGCCCTGCGTGACCTCCGTGACCGCATCGACGCCGGAGACCTGCCGGGCGCACGTGACGCGGCACAGTCGCTCGCACCGTTTTGGTCCCAGCTGGAAACGAAGGCAGGACTGCTTCCGGCAGCCCTGGATGTGGCAGTGGGCCTGGATGCCGCCGGGACTGCGGCGATGCTGCTTGAACCGTTCCGTGTGGAGCTGCTGGCGCAGGATCACGCGGCCGGGCTGGCGGCGGCAGCCGAACTGTACGGCGAGCAGTGGACGGGGACCGTCGTCGACGGGTGGTTTGGGCCGAAGCGCGACCCGTACGGATCCGACCTGTCCGAGTGGGCCGACACCACGCTGCCGGGGCTGTGCGGGGCGCTGCGTGCCACCGGGAGCCCGCACGTGGCACAGCTCCTGGCCGCCGGGGCCTGGGGCTGGCTGTACAGCCGGCTCCGGCTCTGGACCACCACCGCCCACCGCGATGTCCGCCGGCGACAGCTGGAGATCCTGAGCTCGCCCTTGGCGCGGCTGCTGGAAGCGGCCGACGACACCCTGTACGACGAGATCACGGGAACGCTGCGCGAGTGCGCGGACACCGTACTGGAGTGTCTGATGCCGGCGCTGCGCCTGGCGGACGCGCGCGGGGCGACGGGGCTCGACCAGGTCGCCCGGGACTGCGCGGAGCGGCTCGGCAGGATCGCCGCGACGCCGCCGCGCGACGAAGACGACTGGTCGATCGAATGGACCGGGTGCGGGTGCGACCGCTGCGACCGGCTGGGGACGTTTCTCGGCTCACGGACACAGCGGACCTTGGAGTGGCCGCTGGCGAAAGACGGACGGCGGCACGTGCACTCCCGGATCGACGCGGCGGAGCTGCCGGTGCGCCACCAGACCCGACGGCAGGGGCGGCCCTACACCCTGGTGCTGACCAAGACCGACACGCTGTTCACCAGCGCCGCGCACGCACGCGACGAGGCCGCGGCCGACCTGGCATGGCTGACAGCGACTCGGCGCACGGCGTGAGCGGGAACGGGCCGCCGTCACGCCGGACGGGTAACGCCCGCACCGCCGTGGTGCGGGCCCGTTAGGCTGCCGCGGTGACCACGTCAACGTCCCCGTCACCCGCGCTCGCCCTCGCGGCTAGCTCCTGCCGGCTGGCCGCGCGCGCCCGAACCCTCGCCGCCTGGCTCGGTCCGGGACGGGCACTGACCCCGACGGGCATGCCGAAACCCTCCGACGCCCCCGCGGCCGCCGCCGCACTGGGCATCCCCGCGCCAGGCCGGGTACGTCGTGCCGCCGACATTCCCGAGCTCGGCATGGTGTGGAGCTTCGCCCGCGCGGGCGGTTTCGTGATCGTCGACCGCGGACGGGGCCGCGCCGCCGCAGCGGAGTCGGACTGGCCGAAGCCGCCGCCGCAGACCGTGGTGCGACGCTGGCTCGACGCCCTGTCGGCAGCTATCCCCTTCGGCGCGGGCACAGAACGGCCGCGCGACGACGACGAGCACGCCACCTGCATCGCCGTCCTGCTGTTCGCCTTGTCCACCGCCGATGACCCCGGGGACGCGGGTTGCGTCAGCGCCCGCATCCTCGAGATGACGCGCGGCGGCCAGTGGCCGTTGTCCTGGCGCTGCTCCTTTCTCTGGACTCAGGAAGAGCACGAGTTTGAGCAGCTCCGCACCTTCCTCGTCGACGCGGGGGCGGCTGATAGCAACCGCGGCCTCACCCCGCTCGGAAGCTGGGCACTGGAGCAGCTACGCCCGGCACAGATCACACCGCCGATGAGCACCACCGACCTGCTGGGAGAGCTTCAGCGCCGCCCGCTCCGCGATCCCTACCCGGCGATCTGGCCATGGATCGAGGTCCAGGGCCCCGACACCGCGCTGCAAGGCCTGCTCGCCGAAGCCGGCCGGGCGGACACCCCGCGGCGCAGACTCGCCCTCGAACTCGCCGCCCAACTCCCCGTGGTTTCCGACGAGCCGTGGCACCGAGCCACCGCCCACCCGGTCCTCGGCCCCCCGGCCCGCCGAGTACTGTGGGACGACGACCCCACGCAGCAGGCACTCAGCCCACAGGACCTGCTCTGGCTGGCGGTCGACGAGTGCGCCGCGGCCTGGCTCGGCGACGACCCGGCACGCTTGCTCGAACGGTTCCACGACCTGCCGGGCGCCACCGGACCCGAGCGCCTGACCGCCCTGCACGGCAGCGACCACCCCGATGCCGCGGCCCTCGCCGACCATCTGGCGCGCAGCGGCGCCGAACAATCACAGCCCAGCGTGTACCAACTCAAGATCTCCCTGACCGGCTGGGGTGTATGGCGGCGGGTCCTGGTACGTCCCACCCTCACCCTCGGCGACCTGCACGAGGTCATCCGGACCGTCCTGGACTGGGACGACGACCACCTGCACCTCTTCCAAGGACCCGACCGCCGCACCTACGCCCCCCACTGGTGCGACCTGGACGTCGACGACGAGGACACCGTCCTCGTCGTCGACGCGTTCCCCCGAAAAGGCAGCATCATGGGCTACACCTACGACCTCGGCGAATGCTGGCGCCACGAGATCACCTACCAGAAGACCCTCGCCGGCGGACCCGGCACGGCACACCCGGTGTGCACGGCAGGGCACGGCGACAGCCCGATCGAGGACTCCCTGCCCGAGAACGAAGATGGGACGTACCCCACCGCGCCGTTCGCGATCGACGACATCAACGAGTGCCTGATCCGGGTGTTCTCACCCAACTGATACCGGGTCAACGAACGCGCTGGGCGGCCAGGCCGCGATAGCACGATGCCCGGCCACCTCCTCGACGAGGAGGGCGGCTGACCGCACACCGGGCTACCGCACCCCGGGCCGCCCCCGTCCGCGCTCGGGGCTCGGGGCTCGGGGCTCGGGGCTCGGCCTGGAGCCGGTAGCGCATCGGATACAGCAATTGCTTCATTTTGAGTGAAGCAAACGCCGTGCAGGCATATTCGGGTGAATCCCAGTCGTCGACGCGAACCTCGAGCAAGTCACGGACCATGTGCTCGACGGCGCGCCTCCCTCTCGCGCCACCCGGAACGGATGCCCGCAGAGCCCTGAGGACCCCTGCGAGTGCCGATAAATCATCCGGCCAGGTCAGGAGCTTGATCGTCGATGGCGTGGTCCTCTGCTACCGCGCAGTTCGCACCCGTGTTGTTCACGTGGACGGCAGTCGGGCGGCATCATGATCTGTCGTGCTGCTGCGCCTGGCCTACGCCGCCGTGACCAACACCTTCGCGCTGCTGCGGCTGCTGCCGCCGATGAGCGAGCGGGATAAAGGCATCGAGATCCTCGTGCTGCGGCACCAGCTGCAGGTCCTGCAGCGTCAAGCCGGCAAGCCCGCGTTCACCGTCACCGACCGCGCAATACTCGCCAGCCTGCTCCACCACCTTCCGATGGACAAGCTGCGCCAACTCCCGCTGCTGGTCCGCCCGGACACGATCTTGCGCTGGCATCGCGACCTGCTCAAACGGCGCCATGCCGCGACCTGCGCACCACCTGGAGGCCGCGGGCGCAAGGGCGCAGTTCCTGATCCGTGACCGGGACTCGAAGTTCACCGCGGCGTTCGACGCTGTGTTGCAGGACGCGGGCCTGCGCGTGGTGACCTGTGGCATCCGAATGCCCCGCATGAACTCCATCATGGAGCGCTGGGTACAGACCTGTCGGCGCGAGCTGCTGGACCGCACCCTCATATGGAACCAGCGCCACCTGCTCCACGCCCTGTCCGAGTTCGAGTCGTTCTACAACGGCCATCGACCGCACCGGACCCTGGGTCAAGCTGCTCCGCTCCGCCCACTGCCCGAACCGACCAGCACTCCAGGAAAGATCGCACCCCTTGACCTATACCGACGAGATCGGCTCGGCGGAACCCTCCACGAGTACCAACATGCCGCCTGAGCAGGCTGGATGATCAATCGGCACCCGCAGAGTTGACGGCCAACGATACGGTTGTGATCGTGCAAGGACCGGTCCGGCTGCGAATTGACAGGCCGATCAATGAGTGGACGCTGAGCTGAATATCTGGCGCCGGGGGCTGCGAGTGCCGGACAACCGCCCGTCACAGATGGGGCGTCGACATTGCCTTAGCTGATTATCTCATCTGAGTCTGCGGTTCCTGAGACACCCTCAGGTAGCATCCCTCTCGAGCTGCCGGTAGGGCCATCCAGGCCTCGGCTCACGCTTGGCATCGACGGCTTGGACATCGATGGCACGGGCGACAGCGACACCTGGAGTGCGCCGGGCCGCGGTGAGCGAGACGACCGCCTCTGGGCGGAATACGGCAGTTCGGAGACGGAGCGATGACTGACAGAAACAGCGGAACCATCGTCACCTTCTACTCCTACAAGGGCGGGACCGGACGCACCATGGCCCTCGCCAACGTGGCGTGGATCATCGCGTCCTCGGGACGCCGCGTTCTGGTGGTCGACTGGGATCTCGAGGCACCCGGGCTGGATCGCTTCCTCCATCCCTTCTTGGAGGGCCGGAGAATCCAGACCACGCCGGGTGTGCAATCTGATCACCGACTACGGTCAGGCCGTCACAGAAGGACGTGCCCGTTCCGATTCGCCGCTCAACGACCCGTCCGGGGATCGACTGGCCTGGATCAGCGGGCAGGCTCGAACCAGCCACGCCGTGATTCCGGTGGACTGGCGATTCCCCTTGGGCGGTCGGCTCGACTACATCTCCGCCGGGCGGCAGAACCGCAACTATTCCGCGGCGTTCTCTCATTTCGACTGGAACACCTTCTACGACGAGATGTTCGGCGGGGAGTATCTGGATGAGCTTCGCCGGGAGTTCCGCCGCGACTACGATTACGTGCTGATCGACAGCCGCACCGGACTCAGCGACGTCGCGGACATCTGCACCATCCACCTTCCCGACGTGCTCGTCGACTGCTTCACCCTCAACGACCAGAGCATCGACGGCGCGGTGGCAGTGGCCCGCCGCGTGCAGGACATCCACAGCGACCGGGGAATGCGCGTCCTCCCCGTACCGATGCGCGTCGAAGACGCCGAACTCGATCGCCTGGCGGCCGCTCGGGACCAGATACGACTCCAGTTCGACCGGATCATCGCCTCCCACAACGGCCGAAACCCGAAGCAGTACTGGAGCGAGGTGGAGGTCCCGTACACGCCGTTCTACGCCTACGAGGAAACCCTCGCCACCTTCCGGGACGTCGCGGGCAGCCCCGCCTCCTTGCTGGCGCGTACCGCCTCAGAATAGCTGCACACCCTGTGACCTGGGACAACGTTCCGCGGGCCGATCGGGCACCATCGGACCTTGTGCTCGTACGAATGCTCTACCTGATTGCCACGCGGATCTTCGCGTGGCTGGTCCTACTGTCCCGATCCTCTGGGGCGAAGGAGGCCGAGATACTGATCTTGCGACATGAGGTCGCGGTACTGCGCCGGCAGGTCGCAGCCCCCAAACCCAGCTGGCCCGACCGAGCACTGCTCACCACCTTCGCCCGACTCCTCCCGCGGGCGCTGCGCCGGCATCGGATCGTCTCCCCGCGCACCCTCCTGGCCTGGCACCAGCGTCTGATCAAGGACAAGTGGACACAACCCGCCTCACCGGGACGTCCACCGATACCCGACAAGCTGCACGACCTGATCATCAGGCTCGGCGCCGAGAACCCACGGTGGGGCTTCCGACGCGTCCACGGCGAACTCTGCCGCCTCGGGCACAAGGTCAGCCCGGCCGCCGTCCGCCGCATCCTGCGCGCCGCCGGCCTCGGACCGGCACCGCGCCGACAATCGGTGCGCGGTGAATGGGCAGCCTTCCTCAAGACCCACGCCCACGGCCTGCTCGCCACCGACTGCTTCCACGTCGACACCATCAGCCTGCAGCGGCTGTACGCGCTGTTCGTCATGGAGGTCCGCACCCGCACCGTCCACATCCTCGGCGTCACCGCGCACCCCACCGCGGCCTGGGCCACCCAGCAAGCCCGACAGCTGCTCTGGCAACTCGGCCACCGTTCATCAGACTTCACTCACCTGATCCGCGACCGCGACGCGAAGTTCACAGCCAGCTTCGATGCCGTCTTCGCAAGCGAGGGCATCAACGTCACCAAAATCCCTCCGCGCTCCCCCAACTGCAACCCTCACGCCGAGAGGTTCGTACGCTCAGCACGCGAGGAGTGCACCGACCGGCTCCTGATCTTCGACCGCGGCCACGCCGAGAAGGTCCTCAAGGACTACGCGCGCCACTTCAACCGGCATCGGCCGCATCAAGGCCGCGGCCAACTCGCACCCCTGGACGAAACCAACGTCATCCCACTGCCAGCAGCCCGGATCGAACGTCCGCAAGCCGTCGCCGGACTGATCAATGAGTACCACCGAGCCAGCTGACTGTCCGGCAAAGCCGCAGCTCACAGGCTGTGAAGCCATTCTGAAGCGGTACGCCCACTCCGACCTCGTGAGGCCCGGTCTGGCCTCACTCCGGTGCCCCTTGTGTGGCGCGCTGCCCACGGACGCCCCCTCCCAGCATGATCAACCACTGTCCGACGCCCACCCCGGCAAGCGGAAAGATCATCCCGCCTGGGCAGGCGGCATGGGAGCGTCCGGTGGCGTCATCACGGCCGCGCCATATAGCATCGCCGCTATGAGCGAGCGGTACGCGATCGAGATCGAGCCAGAAGTACGGCTGTGGCTCGACAACATTCCCGCTCAGCACTACAGGCAGGCCGAACGCATCGCCGACCTGCTGGCCGAACACCCCACCACGCTCGACGAACCATACTCCCGCCACCTGGCTGGCAAGGTCCGTGAGCTGCGCTTTCGCCTGGGTGACGCACATCAACGCATCACCTACTGGCTTGCACCGAGACAGCGGGTCGTGCTGCTGACGGCGTTCGTCAAGACCAAGATGCGCAAGCAGGCCGAGGTCGAGCGCGCACTGTCCGCGCAGCGACTCTGCGAGGCGGAGCACGAGGCCGCCGCTGAGCACGACCTCTACAGCCGCAACCTGAAGGAGAGCCGGTGAACCACAGCGAATGGCGCACCCGACGCCACCGCCAGATCCTCGGCAACCGCCTCGACGCCGACCCCGAGTACGACCGCGTCTACGAAGAAACGGGGCTGGCCATCACACTCGGCCAGGCCGTGTACGACCGGCGCAAGCAGCTCGGGCTGAGCGAGGCCGACCTCGCCGAGCGCATGCACATCGACACCGCCGAGATCGAGAGCATCGAGACCGGCACCGAACTGCCGCCCATCGCGGTCATCATGCGCCTGGCCCGCGCCCTGGACCTCACCGTGGACATGCACCTGGAGCCCGGCGCCGAGCCCACCGTGACCATCGTCCCGCCGGCTGCCTGACGGAGGCAGCCGTGCAGCCCTCCGAACCCGTCCTCGCGAAACAGCTGGGCCGCCTCGTCCACGACCGGCGCGCCGCCCTCGGACTGTCCCAGGCCGAGCTGGCCGAGCGGTGCGGCATGAAACAGCCACAGATCTCCCGGATCGAAGGCGGCGGCACCGTGCCGACAATCCCTCTGCTACGACGTCTGGCCGACGCCTTGGATGCCGAGTTGACCATCGAGCTCACCCCGCACACTGACGCCGCCTGATCGGCGGCTCGTACCGCTTCAGAATGAATGACTGCACAGCCCGTGGGCTGGGACGAGGCTCCTCGGGGCCAGTAAGGCACCATCGATCCTTGTGCTCGTACGAACGCTCTACCTGATCACTTCGCGGATCTCCGCGTGGCTGGTCCTCAACCAGCCTCACCGGGCCGTCCGCCCGTACACGACGAGCTGCGGGATCTGATCATCCGACTCGACACCGAGAACTCCCGGTGGGGGTTCCGGCGCGTGCGCGGCGAACTGCGGCGCCTCGGGCACAAAATCAGTCCGGCAACCGTCCGCCGCATCCTGCATGCCGCCGTGCGGCCGCAGAGTCGGTACGCGCTACCAGGCAGCACGATCGCCTCGGCACAGGAGAGGAGAGACGGCTGTCATGACCCAGGGCAGAGCGGCCGGTAGTTGGCCGAGGGAGGACGGGCAGCTGAGTGACGCGGAACTCGATGAGCTGGTCGCGCAGGCCACCGTGGACGCCTACGACGACGAGGAGCAGCTCACCGGCCTCTACACGATGCTCGCAGAGCATCTGGCCGTCCCGTTCAAGACGGTCGTTCTCGGGGTCGAGGTCACCGTGAAGAAGGTGGACCTCCTACCCGGCAGCCAGATTGTGGCGGTCTGTACGCGAGGCAGGCACCGGCAGGCGATCGGTATTCTCGACTTTCCGTTGCCGGATCCGGCGCCCGAGGGGGCTGAGTGGATCGAGGCGTACCGGCACTGGGGACCCTGAGGCCACCCCCGTCAGTGGTCGCCCAGTGGCGCTGGCCGGTAGCCCTGATCGGCAAGCCAGGCCCGGGCCCGGCC
Source organism: Streptomyces sp. CA-106110 (assembly GCF_050936285.1). Classification (NCBI taxonomy): domain Bacteria; kingdom Bacillati; phylum Actinomycetota; class Actinomycetes; order Kitasatosporales; family Streptomycetaceae; genus Streptomyces; species Streptomyces sp. CA-106110. Next base: position 2,755,205 of record NZ_JBNJNB010000001.1, read on the forward strand.
GTACTGCCGCTCCGCAGCGAACAACCAGTACCGCTGCAGCTGTGCCGGTGAGGTGGCCAGCATGTCCTTGAAGCGGCGGAATGCTCCTGGGCCCTGGATCGCGATGTTGAGGAACCGGGCGAGGTCCTGGTCGTCGAGGGTGGTGATGAAGCCCTCCATGTCGCGGTAGGCGTCGGGTGATCCTTCGCACGGGACAGGGAGCCACCCCTGGGTGCCTTCCGCTTCGTCCTCGTCCCACGACCTCTCGGTGTCCGCGATGGCAGGCCAGCACACTCCAGTCTTCAGGTCGATGCGGCCACCGCCCCAGGCCGGGTCTCCTCCGAGCAGACCGGAGAGTTCCTCCAGATCGACCGGCAGCGGCCGCAACACCAAGACGGCACCGCCGCCCACCGAGTCGAGCTGTTCGGCGAGGACGTCGTCGCCGGGCCAGCCCCGTTCGCGCAGGGTGGACGTGCATGCGATCGCCATCTCCCGGGCGCCAGGCACACCCCGAAAGACGGCTGTGGTGAGTGCGTCTCCGCACTGCTGCAGGACGCCAGCGGGGTCATGCGCACGCAGCAGGGCGAGCAGGGACGGGCCGTCCGCGGTGTGGCAGGCGGCGCGGAGCGCCTTGAGCGCGTGGTCGGTCCATGGCTCGGTCATGCCCGCGAGGCTACGCCGAGGCGCGCTGCGAGCGCCATCGTCTCCGGTGCGACAAAGCGCTGGTGAGCACGGCAGACAAGTCCCCTGGCAGGCGCAGGCCGCCGACGTTCGGCCCGGAGCCGTGGCCTCATCCGGCGCCGTCTGGCGACTGGTCGCACTGGGACGTGTGGTTCGCCGTGGCATGCGCGGTGGACTGCGGCGGCGACTGGGATGCTTTCGATGCGCGTCTGACGCGGGAGCGGTCGGGCGGGGTCATGCACGGGGCGCATCTGGAATCGCTATGGAGTCATCTGCTGGATCTACGGGAGCGTCTTGCAGCAGGCGGGCTCGGAGCGGCCGAGCTGGCCGAGGACGGGGCGCGTGATCCGAAGGTCGTCGCCCCGGCCCGTTCCAAGGTGTGGAAGCAGGCGCTGGAGGGGCGGGCGGAAACGGCGTCCATGCGGTGGACTCCGGGTCGGCGGCTGTCCGAGCGGGCTCTGACTGGGGCGTGGCCGCGCTTCCCTGTGTCGCCGCAGGGTCCGTACGAGCATTCGCCGGGGTTGCGGATCTGGATCGGCATCACGGCCAGTGGGCGACGATGGCGGTGGCAGAGGCTCTGGCCGAAGCCACTGTCGCCCAGGTGGGGGAAGCAGGCGGGGACGCAGCAAGGCTGCCGGCCGTCCGGCGGGCCGCGCTGACGTGCGGCGTGCGGGCGCTGCGGGTGTGCGACGACTCGTGCGGCACGCTGGGCGAGTGGCTGCGCCAGACGGTGGCTGAGTACGCCGCTGTCCCCTGGCGGCAGCGATGCCCCCCGAAGTGTTCTGGCAGGACTTCCTTGAACTCCTTGGTGAGGTCAGTGATGTCGGCGGGACGCACCGGCAGGAGGCCGAGTTGTTCGTGCACGCCGGGGTCGGGGGCGATCTGGACCTGGTGGAGACTCTGGTCTGCGCGCTCCACAACGAGTACGCCTCGGCCCGCTGGGACTTCCGCGCCTGTGAGATCCTGGGCCCTCGCGCCTACCCCCAGGTCGCGGCCGGGGAGGTGGACCGGTTCACTGCCACCGCGACGGTGCTGGGCTCGGAGGACTGGCAACCGCTGGAGGCCATGATCTCCTGCGCCCTGCGGCGCGGTGACGCCGCGACCGCCCATGCCGTGCTCCGGGCGGCGGACCGGCCGGGGTTTCACCGGGGCTGGGTACGGCGCCGGGCCATCGAAGTCGACCAGGATCTCGGCGGGGAAGGACACACATGACGCGTACCGGCCATGGAGGGGATGTGCGGGACCGGCTGCTCGGCTGGCTGCTGCCGGACGGCGGAGCGGCCGGCTCGCTCGCCCAGGAGGACGTGGAGCGGTTCTGCTGGTACGAGCTGCCGGTCAAGTGGATGGCCGAGCCCGCCGAGTACCCGCACATCCTCTCCGCCTTGGCAGAACTTCTCCAGGACGCCGGCCGGTCCCGGGCCGCAGCCGTCTGCACCTCGGAGGGCACCCGCGAGATCCTCGACGCATGGCAGGGCTCGCCCGATAAGGGGCGGGCCGCCCACCTGCGGGCGGTGGATGCCTCCCCGGTGACCCCGCCGGACACCGACCTGCTCACCTGGGGGCCGGTGATGGGCATCCACGAGGCCGTCACCCACAGCAACGCCTCCCGGCTGCTGGAACAGGCGCTGGACGACGGCGCACTGGTGCCTGGCGCCCGCGGCTACGCCACCGCGCGCATCAAACATCTGGAGCGCTGGCTCACCACCCCGCACCCCGCGCACGACGGCCGTACCCCGTTGGACGCCATCCACAGCGAGCGCCGCCGCACCTGGTCCGAGGCCTCGCCCGCCGCCCGGCGCCGTCTGCGCGGCACCGTAATGGACCTGCTGAGCGTGGCGCCCGAGGTGCCCGCCGACACGGCCGAACCCCTGCGCTGGCTCTTGGAGTCGGTCGGCGACGGGGTGACGCTGACCCAGGCCGGCTACCTGCCACGAGCTCTGGTCATCGAGGCTGCCGAACGCTACGACTGGTATCTACCCGGCATGGTGCCGCGCACCGAGTACGACGTCGCCCGCCTCGTCGAACTGCACGAAATGGCCCGCGCGGCGCGGCTGGTCACCAAGCGGCATCGCAAGCTCGCCCTGACCGCCCGCGGTCGGCAACACCTCGTCGACCCGGACCTGTTGCAGGCCACCGCGGCCCGCGCGTGGTTCGGCGACGGTGTCCGAGCCGAGCTCGCCGAAGCCGCCGCCGCGGCCCTGCTCGACGGAGAGGTCACGCTCGACGATCTGGCCGGCGCCGTGCACACCCTGGCCGCCGAGGCGTTCACCCTCGCCGACGGCACGGCGCCACGCCCCGACGACACCCGCCACTTCCTGTGGCAGTGGCTGCGTCCCGGCGAGGCCCTCGGCTTCCTGGCGTACCGCGATCGCCGCCGCTCCACGATCTCCCTCACCCCCACCGGCCGAGCCGCCGTCCTCACCGCACTAGGAGCTCGTGCCCATGCCCCGCGGACCACGCCCTGGGCGTGATCCTCCCGCTCAGGTCCGGGCAGGCAGTACGCAACCGAGTTTCAGCAGCGCGGCGCGGAAGGCCGGCAGATCACCGGGGGCCACCATGAGGTGCCTGGGGCCGATCCGGGAGCACAGCGCACCCGCCCTGCGGTCCTTCGCGATCATCACCGCCTGCGCCTCGTCCACGCACTCCAGCAGGTGGCACGTACCCAGATCCCGTACCTTCTCGGTGCGGGAGGCGGCATCTGCCAGCAAAGCCGTGACCGTCTGCGGCAGTTCCCCTCCTGTGCTGCTCTCAGCGAGGAAGCGGCGCAGCTCCTCCAGGCCGCGGCCTGCGTGGAGTGCCTTCAGCAGGGAGGCGGTGGACAGCGTCCAGACACGGTCGGCGGACCGGGCTGCGAACGCATCGAGCAGCAGCGCCTCGGAGGGGGCCAGACCGTCGAGTGCCACGACGTCGAAGTTCGGCAGAACCCTGACCGGGCTCCGCTCCCCGACGGCGGGCGCCGGACCTGGCCGGTACTCGTCGACGCGCCCCGTCGCGTACGCCCCGAGCGGGTTCAACCGGATGGCGAGCAGCCCGTCGTAGCGGCTGAGCCGCTGAAGCCAGTCGGCACCCCACATGTGGCGGAAGTCGTCCCGGGCGCCGTCCGGGTCGATGTACTGGACGTCGACGAGGCCGAGGGTGGCCGCGTACTCGAACAGCACGCACAGGGTGTAACGGCCCTGCAGCACCGGCCAGTCGTGGTGTCCGTCGTAGCCGAGGCTGCCGTACTGCGCGTCCTCCAGGTACAGCTTCCACAGCGCCCGCTCAGAGCGGACCAAGTCCGGGTCGTGGCCCGCGGTACGCATTGCCTTGAACAGCTCGTCCACCGTCACCCATTTCCCGGGCTGACAGCACTCGGCGAGCGCCGCACCCACCGCCTTACGGCGCGGACCGGTCGCGCTGAGGACGTTCGCCGCGCGCTGCCCCTTGACCTCTTCGATGCGGCTGAACTCGTCCAGCACCCCGTGGCTCAGCCAGCGCCGCCACAGGTGCCGGATCGTCTCGTGGGCGGGCCCGGCCAGCGCCTTGTGGCCCCGCGCGGTCAACTCCAGTCGGCCGCCGGACAGTTCCGAGAGACCGCCGGCTTGAAGCAGCAGCGGCCATGCGAAGGCCCTGACCGCCTCACCCTCGTAGAAGTCACCGCCGGTCAGGACCTCGCCCAGCGCTCGGATCGTGGCCTCGGAGGGGCGTTTCGTCTTGTCGCTGCACCGCAGCCTGCCCGCGGCGGCCAGCTGCAGCACGGCCGCGAGCTCCGTTCTCGCCCCGTGCTCCATCGCCCGCTCGGTCCACACCGCCGCCACAGCCCGCTCCTCCCGCTACCGCCCGCCTCGGCTCACCCTACGGCGTTTGAGTGCGGCGTCCGGTCGGCTCCGCCTCCGTGGCCGCTCCGTGTTCGCGCCCACCCGCGGCGGCGATAGGGTCCGCCGTGTGAGCGAGTACCAGTACTACGAGTTCCAGGCCCTCGGGAGGCCGCTCAGCCACGGGGAACAGGACCAGCTGCGGGCCATCTCCACCCGAGCCCGGATCACCGCCACCAGCTTCACCAACACCTACAACTGGTGTGACCTGAGCGGCGATCCGCGCCGCATGACCGAGCGCTACTTCGACGCCCACCTGTACGTCACCAACGGGGCGCCCACCGGCTGATGCTCCGCTTGCCCAAGCAGACCCTGAACCTGCCCACGGTGCAGCCCTACCGCCTCGGCCACCACGTCAACGCCTGGACCACCCGCACCCCGTACCGCTTCAGAATAGCCGCACAGCCCTTCACCTGGGACGATGCACCGCACGGCCGATCCGGCACCATCGGAGCTTGTGCTCGTACGAATGCTCTACCTGATCGCCACGCGGAGCTTCGCGTGGCTGATCCTGCTGTCCCGAACCTCCGCGGCCAAGGAGGCCGAGATACTGATCTTGCGGCACGAGGTTGCGGTCCTGCGTCGACAGGTCACCGCTCCCAAGCCCACCTGGCCCGACCGGGCACTGCTCGCGGCCCTGGCCCGGCTCCTGCCACGGGCGCTGCGCCAGCATCGCATCGTCTCCCCGCGCACCCTCCTGGCCTGGCACCAGCGTCTGATCAAGGACAAGTGGACGCAACCCCCCTCGCCAGGACGCCCGCCCGTACCCGAGGAGTTGCGCGACCTGATCATCCGGCTCGGCACCGAGAACCCACGATGGGGCTACCAGCGCGTCCACGGCGAACTCCGTCGCCTGGGGCACAGGGTCAGTCCGCCCAGCGTCCGCCGGATCCTGCGCGCCGCCGGCCTCGGCCCCGCCCCGCGCCGACATCCGGCGCGTGGCGAATGGGCCGCCTTCCTCAAGGCCCAAGCCCACGGCCTGCTCGCCACCGATCTCTTCCACATCGACACCATCAGCCTGCAGCGGCTGTACTCCCTGTTCGTCATGGAGGTACACACCCGCACTGTGCACATCCTGGGCGTCACCGCCCACCCCACCGCCGCCTGGGCCACCCAGCAGGCCCGACAGCTCATGTGGCAACTCGGCCAGCGCGCCGACGACTTCACCCACCTGATCCGCGACCGGGACGCAAAATTCACCGCCGTTTTCGACGCCGTCTTCGCCAACGAGGACATCGCCGTGGCCAAGATCCCTCCGCGGAGCCCCAACTGCAACCCGCACGCCGAGCGGTTCGTGCGCTCGGTCCGCGAGGAGTGCACCGACCGGCTCCTGATCTTCGACCGAGGCCACGCCGAGAAGATCCTCCACGACTACGCGAGGCACTTCAATGCTCATCGGCCGCACCAGGGCCGGAACCAGCTCGCACCCCTCGACGACCCCAATGTCATCCCACTACCCGCAACTCGGATCCAGCGCCGACAAGCCGTCGCAGGCCTCATCAATCAGTACCACCGAGCAAGCTGATCACCCGGAAAAGCCGCAGCTCACGGGCTGTGCAGACATTCTGAAGCGGTACGGGTCTCCTCCGTGGCGCCCGTAAGGCCGGGCAAGCCGCCCCGGGCGAGGACGCCCTCGATCAGGTCGGCACCGTTGTCGAGAATGAGATCGGGCTGCGTGCCGAGGACCTGAGCGATGTTCTCTCGGTACTGGGCGAGGTCGTCGGAGCGATGGCCGACGACCGTGATGCCGTAGGCGCGCAGCGCGTCCGCAGTGTCCTCCTGGGTGGTGCCCGGGGAACCGGTCAGGACGACCTCGGCGCCTGCCTGGGCGAGGTATCCGACGAGGACGGCGGTCTTGGGTTCGATGTGCAGGCAGATGCCGATACGGCGGCCGGCGAACGCCGCCGCGTGGGCCTGCATGGTGGCCGCGAGCAGCGGCATGTGGCGGGCGGCCCACTGCGTGCCGTCGTGGAAGATCTAGCAGCGGGCAGGGGTGAGCTGAGGCATGACGAGTTTCTTGGCTGAAAAAAGAGGGAGGCACGGCACGTCAGATGCCGTGGAGCCGGAGTCGGGACACACGTGTGCCCTCGACTCGGTTCGACTCGTCAGCCGTAGAACTCGCTGCGGAAGGAGTGGTTACCGAAGATCCACAGGTGACGGCTCCCCTGGTCTGCGTTCATCGGGGGCCTCCTCTACGCGATCAGGTGACTCGTTCGTCTACTCCTACGAGCAGTGAAGTTATACGCATAACGTCGTCGTGGCAAGACTTCGGTCGAGTGCCCGCATCCGCACGGCCACGTACGGGCGGCCTCGAAAAGTGACAAAGCCGCCCACACCGACCCTCGCGCGCCTTACGGCCTGGTGTGTCTTCAGCGGGTGAACGAGGGGGCGTGGCATGGAATGAGGGCATGTCGATTCTTGTCGGATAGTGCAAACGCGTCTACTATCCGGAACATGTCTGTCCCCACCTTCCTCTCCCTCCCGTACCGGACCGGGAAGCCGCGGCTGAGCGGCCTGACCCACGTCCTCGACAAGGGCATCACCTCGGCCGCGGCGGCATCCCTCATTGCCGAGGCGGGGGACCACATCGACGTCTGGAAGTTCGGCTGGGGCACCGCCTACATCGACCGGTCGCTGAAGGAGAAGCTCAAGCTGCTCGCCGACCACGACATCGGCGCCTGCCTCGGCGGAACGCTCCTGGAGATCGCCTGGGCCCAGGGCAAGGCGGACGAGTGCCTCGACTGGGCGCACCGGCAGGGCTTCCCGCACGTCGAGGTGTCCCGTGGAGTGGTGCCGATGTCGCCGACGGAGAAGCGCGAGCTGATCCGGCGGGCCGCATCACGCTTCATCGTGCTGGCGGAGACCGGTTCCAAGGACGAGGCGCATCAGCTGCACGAGGACGAATGGGCCGCCGAGGTGGCGGGTGATCTGGCCGCGGGAGCGAAGTGGGTCGTGGCGGAGGCCCGGGAGAGCGGCACTGTCGGTCTCTACGACAGTGCCGGAGACGTTCGCGAGGACATCGTGGACGCCGTCATCGCCGCGGGCAGTCCCGACCGCGTGTTTTTCGAGGCACCCCGCAAGGACCAACAGGCCTGGTTCGTCAGGCGGTTCGGAGCCAACGTCAACCTGGCCAATGTGACCCTGGACGATGCACTGTCCGTGGAGACACTCCGGCTGGGTCTGCGCGCCGACACTGTCGGCGTCGGTTGCCAAGGGGTGCTGGCGTGACCTTCGCACCGCTTCCGGCCCGCAACGTCGTTCCTGGGCGATACCGAGGGGTCGCCGTCGCCCATGTCGATGGCGGCCTCGACGCCGAGAGCCTGCGCCGGCACTTCCTGGGCCGCGAGGCGTACCGGCGCACCCGGTTCATCGTCGTGCGGTCCGGCACGGACACCGCGCTGCTGCGCGTCAGGAAGGAATCGGAGGACCCCCTCTTCAGCCCGATCGTCGAGGTGGAGCTTCTGGCCTCGCCCGCCGAGTGCGCCTTCGTGCACGTCCCGGAGGCCGACGTCGCCGTACCGTCGGCCCTGGCACACGCCGCACGCCGGCATGCCGCGGGATCACCGGCCGTGGTCGTGCAAGGCCGGTACGAGCACGTCAATTTCATCCTCCACCCGGAACCCTTGCGCATCGCCGTGCGCGAGGTGGTCCCGCCCTCGCCGGCCAAGCTCTTTGACCAGGCCCGGCGCATCCTCGACACCGCCGAGGACCTGCCCCCCATCGAACTCGTCCCGGAACTCATCGACCTGGAGACGCTGGCGCGGCGGCACCCTGCGAAAAGCTATCTGCTGCCCTGCCGGGGGTCGGGAGGGGACATACCCGAGGCCGAAGTCCACTTCCTCGATGAACGTCCCGAACGTGCCGACTGGACCCTGCTCGGGTGCGCCCGTTCACGGCAGATCCACCAGTGGTTCTACGGGTTCACCCCGCCGGGCGAGGACTTCTGCCCCGGCCTGTACGCCTCGGACGGCGACTCCGCGGTGCTGACGAAGTGCTGCATGCAGGAAGAAGACATCGAGCACAGCGAAGGGACGGTCTCCGTCCCCTGGGGCTCGTCGCTGGAGCATGTGCGGCGTGCCCTGTCCTCTTTGGCCGAGCATCTGGAGCCGACGTGGGCGCCCGTCTGACGGACTCATCCATGTACGCCCATCTGTGGGGCACCCCCGAAACGCGCGCGCTGTTCGAGGAGACCGGCCGGGTCCAGTCCTGGCTGGACATCCTGGTCGCACTCGCCCGCGCCCAGGCCGACCTGGGCATCATCCCGCGGCACGCCGCGGACGCCATCGCCGAGCACGCCCGGGTGGAACTGCTCGACCTGGACCACGTGGCCGAGGAGACCCGCAGGACCAGCCACTCGACGCTGGGGCTCATCCGGGGCCTGCAGCAGGTCCTGCCGGAACAGGCGCGTGAGCACGTGTACTTCGGTGCGACGGTCCAGGACCTGACCGACACCTGGTTCGGCATCGTGATGCGCGAAGTGGGCTCGCTCCTCTGGGAGGACCTGCGATCGGTCGAGGCGGTCCTGCTCCAGCTCGCCTCCCTGCACCGGGACACCGTGATGGCAGGACGCACCCACGGGCAGCCCGGCGCTCCGGTCACCTTCGGGTTCAAGGCGGCCGGCTGGGCCGACGAGATCCGCCGGCACATCGAGCGCCTGCACCAGGGACGCGACCGCTGGGCCGTCGGCCAACTCGGCGGCGCGGTCGGTGCCCTGGGCTTCTTCGAAGGGGACGGACAGGAACTCCGCCGGCGGTTCTGCCGGCACCTGCGGCTTGCCGACCCGGGCATCTCCTGGCTGACCGCGCGGGACCGGCTGGCGGAATTCGCCGGTGTGCTCGCGATGATCTGCGGAACCCTGGCGCGCGTGGGCGCCGACGTGTACGAGTTGCAGCGCCCCGAAATAGGCGAGTTGCGCGAGCCCGCGCCCCCCGGCGGGGTCAGCAGCATCACCATGCCGCACAAGCGCAACCCGGAGAACAGTGAGCACCTCGACACCCTGGCCCGGCTGGCCCGGGGCAACGCGGGGATCCTGCTGGAAGGCATGGTCCAGCAGCACGAACGGGACGGCCGGGGCTGGAAGGCCGAGTGGGTGGCCCTGCCGGAGATCTGCCTGCTCACCGCTCGTGCCGTACGTACCGCCCACGACCTGCTCGCCGGGCTCGAGGTGGACCCGGACGCCATGGCGGCCAACGTGACGCGGCACGGCGACCGCCTGGCGTCCGAGCGGGTGCTCGCGGCGTTGTCCGAGCGCCTCGGCAAGCACCAGGCGCAGGCGGTCCTGCAGGACGTGCTGCGCGAGCAGGGCGCCGGCGCCGATCTCGCCGCGGCGCTGCAGGAGCGCGGACTCGCGACACAAGAGGAGATCCGCACATGGGTGCGGCGTTCCGCTGTCGGCACGGCCTGCCGCATGGTCGACGACGTCGTACGCAGGGGGCGCCGAGCACGTGAGCAGGAGCCGCAGACATGGCGTTGATCCCTTCCCCCTTTCCCCTCGCGGTGCTGCCCACCCCGTTGGTACGGGCCCATCGCCTGGAAGAGGCGCTCGGCTGCGGTCCTGTGCTGGTGAAGCGTGACGACCTCATCGGATTCTCCTGTGCGGGCAACAAGGCGCGGCCGCTGGAGTACCTCCTGGGCGCCGCGTGCGCCGACGGCTGCGACGTGCTCGTCACGGGCGGGGGGCCGGGTTCGAACTTCTGCCAGGCCGCGGCGGTGGCGGCGCGGACGGCCGGGCTCGACTGCGTTCTGGTCGTTCCCGGCGCGTCGCCGGCCGTCCTGTCCCCCAACCTGGCCATGGCCCGCGCGTGCGGTGCTCGTCTCCACTTCACCGGCGAGGACCGGGAATTCGTGGACGCGGCCGTAGCGGCGGTGGCCTCCGACCTCGCTGCCGAGGGGCGTCGGCCGCTGCCTCTGCCACGGGGCGGATCGACCCCCCTGGGCGCCATGGGCTTTGCCATGGCTGCTCGGGAACTGGCCGGGCAACTGGACACGCTCGGCATGGAGCCGGAGGCGATCGTCGTGGCCACGGGTTCGGGAGGCACCCAGGCCGGCCTCCTCGCGGGCCTGACGGGACTGGCGAAGCGCTGGCGTCTGATCGGGGCATCCGTCAGCAGACCGGTCGACGAGATCACGGCGCGCGTGTTCGACATCGCGCGGGGATGCGCGCGGCAGCACGGGTCCTGGGAGCTGCCGCGTCCTGAGGACGTCGAGGTGGTCGACGCCCGGGGGCCGGGTTTCGGGATCCCCTCCGCCGACGACGTGCGCTTCGCGCGGCTCGCGATGGAGACCGAAGGCCTGGTGCTGGATGCCACGTACACGGCGAAGTCCTTCCGCGTGACCGCAGAGCTGCTGCAATCAGGAACGCCTGGGCCCGTGGTCTTCTGGCACACCGGAGGACTCGTCCCGGCCGTGGCCGCATTCACACAGGTGAGGAACACATGACCAGACGTACACGCCGAGGGGGCCCTCCGGAACAAGGGCCGGCCATCGAGCTGGTGGAGTCGGGATTCGCCCTCGAGAACAACGACGCTCCATATCTCCACGAGGGCCTCAACCTCGCCGACATCGCCCACGTCCTGGACATGGGCAGGCGGGGCATCATTCCCGAGGACGCCGAGCGGGCACTGCTCGCGCTGCTGCTGAAGGTCCACGCGACCTCCGTCGAGGACTTCCCCTACGACCCGGCCTACGGCGAGGCGTACAACTCGCGCGAGCGCTACTTCGTCCGCGAACTGGGTGACCTGGCTGGGTGGTTGCATGCAGGGAGGCCACGCCGCGAAGCCGCGCGGGTCGCCCTGCGGCTGCAACTGCGGCGGCAGCTGGCCGACCTGGTGGCCGACACCCTGGGGTTCGCTTCCGCGGTCACGACGAAGGCGGCCGCGCACGCCGACACCCTGATGCCCGATCAGACCTATCTGCAGCAGGCGCAGCCCTCCACCCTGGGCCACTACCTGCTGTCCTTCACCTATCCTGCGATCAGGGACGCCCGCCGGCTGCTGGAGGAGCTGTCCGGGATCAACCACAGCCCGGGCGGGGCGGGGTGCGTGAACGGGACGAGGCTGCTCGACGACCGGAGCTTCATCGCCCGGGCACTCGGCTTCGACGGCGTCATCGACCACACGCGGGACGCCATGTGGCAGGTCGACGGCCTGATCCACATCCTCGCCGGCGCCGCGAGCCTGTTGTCGAACCAGAGCAAGCTCGCTGAGGACCTGGAGATCTGGTCGAGCTCGGAATTCGACTTCGTCGACCTGGACGACGCCTACAGCCGGTCGAGCGTCCTCATGCCGCAGAAGCGCAACCCGTATTCCCTGTCCATCGTGCGAGGAGCCTCCGGAGTCCTCGTCGGCCGGCTCACCGGCTTCCTGGCGGTCACCAAGAGCCCCTCGGCGCGCAGCGACAACTTCATCTTCGCCTACGGCGAGGTGCCCCGGGCCGTGGATCTGTGCCTGAAGGTCACCCGGTTGATGAGCGGCGTCGTGCGCACGCTGAACGTCAACGCCGACCGCATGCTCGAGGAGTTGCTGCGCGGCTACACCCAAGCCACGGATCTCGCCGAGCATCTGGTCCTGCGCTGCGGGGTCGACTATCGCAGCGCCTACGTCGTGGTCGGCAACGCGGTGCGGGAAGCCAGCCGGAACCACGTCCGCGGCATCGACATCACCGGGGAAATGCTCGACCGCGCCGCCGAAGAACACACCGGGCACTCCTGGGGACTGGCCGGAGAGGACCTCACGCCCGCCCTCGACCCCGCGCAGATCGTGGCCTCGCGCCGTGTCGTCGGGGGCGCCGCCGCTTCGTCGTTCGCCGCGATGACCGCCTCGATCACCGAGGAGATCGCCGAACTGGAGAAGACGGTGGTCCACCGGCGGGCCGCCTTCGAAGCGGCCGAGCAGGCCTTGCTGGCCACGGCCCGGCAGAGGGCGGCGCAGGGTCGCACCCTGACCAGCACACCGGATCGAGATGGGAGAAACCTCTGATGACCATTGCGTCGCCCACCGTGTCGCTGCCCCACCAGGTCGAGGTCGTCAACGTCGGACTGCCGTTGTTCGCCGACTCCGTCCGTGATCAGGACCGCCCGGTCCAGCACGTCGACTGGCGCATTCCCGCCGGGGGAAACCTGGACGCCGTCAAGGCTCTGCAGAGTCTCTACGGCGATCGCGCGGCCGCGATCGACGAGGCCAACGCCGAGGTCGTCCGGCGTCTTGATCAGGGCGTCCCCTTCCTCGTCGAGGTCTCGCGGGCGAGTGAGGTCGTGCTGGGCTTCGACGGGCGGACCATCGTGCACTGCGGTCCGCCGATCGACTGGACCGATGTGTGCGACCCGCTGCGCCGTTCCATCCGCGCCGCCGTCGTGGCCGAAGGATGGGCCGACGACGTCGAGCAGGCCCACCGGCTGGTCGAGCGCGGCGAGGTCCGGCTGGAACCCGCAAACCACCACGCCATGGTCGTCCCGATGGCGACCGCGATTGGCCCTTCGGCCCCGGTGTTCGTGGTGGAGAACGAGCAGGGCGGCACGCGTGCGTTCTCGCCGATCAACCAGGGCCCGGGAGAGGTCGCATGGTTCGGACGCGAGACGGACGCCGCGATCGAACGGCTCCGCTTCCTGCGGGACGTCGCCGGACCGCTACTGTCCTGGACCGTTCGCAGGACCGGGCCGATCGATCTGCTCGCCCTGGCCAGCCAGGGCATCCAGATGGGCGACGACCTTCATATGCGTACGCAGGCCACGACCAACCTGCTGACGCGCAACCTGCTGCCGTACATCGCGGAGTACGAGGGACCGGGACGCGTCGAGTTCGCCCGGTACCTCTCCGGGAACCACCTGTTCTTCCTCAACCTCGCGATGGCGTCCGCGAAGTCGCTGACGTTGTGGGCGGAGCAGGTGCAGGGATCGAGCATCGTGACCTCGATGGCCCGCAACGGCACCACGTTCGGCATCCGTGTGGCGGGCTCGGACCACTGGTACATCACCGAAGCTCCTCCGGTCGAGGACGCGCTGTACTACTCCGGATACGGTCCCGAGACCAGCGCACGCGACATCGGCGACAGCGCGGTCCTCGAACTCATGGGCCTGGGCGGGCCGGCCGCCGCGGGTTCGCCCGCGGTCGCGGCCTTCCTCGGCGGGACCATGGCCGACGCGCTGAAGGCGACCGAGGCCATGGCGGCGATCTGCGCCGGGGCCAGCTCCCGCTTCAAGCTGCCCCCGCTGGACTTCCAGGGGACTCCCGTGGGCGTCGATCTGCGCCGGGTCGTCGAGCTCGGTATCACCCCGAAGGTTAACACCGGGGTGCTGCACGTCAGTTCCGGCATCGGGCAGGTGGGTGCCGGAGTGGCGACCGCGCCCGTCGCCTGCTTCGTCGAGGCACTGCTCGACCTTGCCGCACGGACTTCATGACACCGTTGGACATGGGCGCCGGCGCGCGGAGGATCCTCTCCCGGGCCGGCGCCGGCACGGTCCACTCTGTGCATTCGAAGGCCGTCTATCTGCGGTTTCCCCAGGGGCTGGTGGCGCTCACCGGACCAGGGGTCGAGCGGGGGCCGCTGCACCTGCGCTGCAGTGCCCTGCCGGCCGTGGGCACCGGCGACCGGGTCGTGACGACGGGGACGGGACTGCAGGTCAGGCGGGCCTGGATCAGCCTGGCGTGCCCGACGTGGCGGCCGCTGCCGCCTCCGGCCGGTGATCTCCTCGCCCATCGGGCCGTGGGCGTGGACGCCACGGCGCACGTGCCGCCGTCGCTGCTGCTCACGGGCGGCTCCGGAGGGCTCGACCATCAGGTGTCGCAGTACCTGCGCGCCGGCGATCTTTCACCCCTCGCCCGCCTCCTCGGCGGGCGGGGGCCCGGCCTCACACCGTCCGGCGACGACGTTCTCGCGGGTGTGTTCGTGGTCGCGAGGGCGTTGTGGGGGGCCGTGGGGCAACCCCATCTGGTCGCGCTGGCGGGGGCGGTGCGGACGAACGACATCGCTGCGGCGTTCCTGGCCTGGGCGGCGAGAGGCCGGCTCATCGAGCCCGCGCACACGTTCCTCGACGCGGTGGCGGACGGCCAGCTGACCAGGGCCCGCACCGCTGTGGACACCCTCCTGACCTTCGGGCAGAGCTCGGGGCAGGACCTCGTGACCGGACTCGCCCGGGGACTGCGGCATCTGCCCGCCCACCCGGACGCGGGGTAGTGCCGCTTCCGTGGCCGGCCGTGCAGCCGGAGCGCGGTCACGGTGATGCCCTGCTCCCGCACGAGGAGGACACCACCGTGGCCGCCGCCATGTGGCATGAAGGCGGTTCCGCCGGTGCTCAGCGGCTGACGTACGAAGCGGGGGAGCCGATTGCGCCGGTCCTGGTGTGCGGGCTCGGCTCGAGGCGGACGACATCGTCCCCGGACGCGGGAGGCAGGGCGATGGTCATCGGCTGGTGCGGTCGACCCACGTACGTCTCGACCGCTGCGGACCGTCGCCAGCCCAGGCGCTCGAAGAAGCGGACGTTCGCCAACTGGACGTGGGCGAGCATCTGCCGGCCGCCGGCGGCCGCCGCGACGGCGACGGCGAAGCGTACCAAAGGACCCCCGAGGCCGTGGACGCGGAACTGCGGCAGTACGGCCAGTCTGTCTCCCTGCCAGAGCCCGGTGTCCCGGTCGATCGGGAAGAGGCGGACGGTTCCGGCCGCGATGCCGTTGTAGATGGCGATCGCATGGATCACGTCGTCCCGCGCGTCGTACGAGTCGAGATCCGACGCGGCGAAGACGCCCTGTTCCTCGACGAAGACCCGCCGGCGGATGCCGTGGTGCAGCCGGCGCTCCTGCGGGGCGGTGGCCCGGCAGATCAGCGTGCCGCCGCGTGAATCCTGGAGCGAGATGCGCACGCCGGAGCCCACGGCATCGAGGGGCACCGTGCCCGTCACGAGCCACCACCGGGACGGGGCCCGATCTGCATCAGGTTCTGGACGGCGTTGAGCGCCGAGCAGGCCTGGCAGCGGGCGCATCCCGCGGCGACGCCGGTGGCCTTCAGCCCGCGGGCCGTCATGTAGGCGGCCACCCGGCGGTAGATCCGTTCCGTGTACTGCCTGGAGGGCGGCGTGACGTCTTCCATCAGGCTTCCGGCGACCGGCCGGATGGGGACGACGAAGGGATACACCCCGATGTCGATGGCGCGGCGACAGCCCTCGATCGTCAGGTCGGGGTCCTCTCCCATGCCGAGGATGACATAGGTGGACACCTGGCCCTCTCCGAAGACGGAGACGGCCCGCTCCCACGCACGGAAATAGTGGTCGATGCCGGTGCGGGCCTTGGCGGGGGCGACTTCGCCGAGCACCTTCGGGTCGAAGGACTCCACGTGAATGCCGACCGAGTCGATCCCGAGGTCCCCGACCTCGTTGATGACGTCGAGGTCGAGGGGCGGCTCGAACTGCACCTCCACCGGAAGACCCGAGGCCTCCTTGATCGCGTTCCCGCACCGGGCGACGTACCGGGCCCCGCGGTCGACGCCGAGGGAACTGCCCGTGGTCAGGGTCGCGTCGACCGCACCGTCCAACCTCTTGGCCGCGACGGCGACCTCGGCCAGCTGGGCGGGAGTCTTCTTGACGATCGTGCGTCCGCTGTCGAGGGACACGCCGATGCCGCAGAACGTGCACTGATCCGACTTTCCCCAGTAGGCGCACGTCTGGACCACCGTGCTGGCCAGGGAGTCCAGGTGCATCAGCGCGATCTTCCAGTACGGAATCCCGTCCGACGTCGTCATGTCGTAGAAACGGGGGCGCTCCGCGCCCGATGCGCTCGCCAGCCGTTCCCCGTCCCGGTAGATGCCGTAGCCCTCGTCCTCGACACGCAGGACGTACGGCGAGGTCCGAGCGGCGTCGGTCTCCGTCGGCACCGTGACCGCCGTGCCTTCGACCCAGAGCATCCCTGAGTCGGAGGGACCTGCTCCGCCGCGCCGTCGTTCGATCTCCGTCTCGAGGCGGAGCCCGGCACTCTGCAGATCCACGATGAGCTCGGCGAGCGCCCGCGGGTCGTGCGCAGGGGAGAACGAGCCGGTGTGGCCGGCAGCGTCACCGACGGCGAGTTCCGGTCCTGAGCTGACAGTCATGGTCCACCTGCCAATGCATCTACTTTGGGAAGTTATTGCTTCCTATAAGAAACGTCCGGGGGTGGCTTGTCAATCACTCGGCATCGCGCACGCGTTGCCGATCGGCCCCCGAAGGGGAGGTTGACCCCTCGGAGGCGTTCACTATAGTAGGCAGCGCGATCGGATAATGGAGAAGATCGGCGCCCATCCGGAGAAGCCCACATGTCGAAGACTGCTGTAGTTGCCCTGGGTGGCAACGTCCTCACCCTCGAAGGGCAATCAGGCACTTACGTCGAGCAGGAACTCAACGCCCTGCACATGGCGGAAACCGTCTGCTCGCTGCGCGACGCCGGTTGGAACGTGGTCCTGGTCCACGGCAACGGCCCGCAAGTCGGCAACCTCGCCATCCAGCAGGAACAGGGCGAGCCCCTCGTACCGCAGCAACCCCTGTTCTGTCTCGGCTCGATGACGCAGGGACAGATCGGCAGCCTCCTCACGCTGGCCCTGCGCCGCGTGGGAGGAAGCCGGATCCGCGACGTCGCCTCCTTGGTGACGCATGTCGTGGTCGAAGCCGACGACCCCGCCATGGACCGTCCGACGAAGCCGATCGGCCCGTTCTTCGACGCGGACCAGGCAACGCTCCTGGCGAACCAGCGGGGATGGAGGGTGGCCGAGGACGCCGGACGCGGTTACCGCCGCGTCGTCCCCTCACCGGAACCCACCCGCATCGTCGAGGCCGGAGTCATCAAGACGCTGGTGGACAGCGGTGTCATCGTCGTCGCCGCGGGCGGCGGTGGCGTTCCCGTCGTGCGGCAGGACAAGGGGTACACCGGCGTGGACGCCGTCATCGACAAGGACTACGCCGCACAACAGCTCGCCACCTCCCTGAAGGCCGACGCCCTGGTCCTCGTCACCGGCGTGGAGAGGGTGCTGCTGGACTTTGGAACCCCGCAGCAGCGCCCTGTCAGGGAAATGACCGCCGAGGAGGCGGAACGCCACCTCGGCGACGGCCAGTTCCCGGAAGGCAGCATGGGGCCGAAGGTGCGGGCCGCACTGCGATTCATCAGAAACGGCGGGGAAACGGCGGTCATCACCACCCCACAACTCGTGCAGGCCTCACTCGATGCGGATCCGAAGGCCGATGCGGAAGTGGGCACTCGCATCGTGACCTCCCGGACCCAGGTTGGAGCGACCCGATGAAGACCACGATCCGCCTCTTCAAGGACACCTACGTCGATTCCGTCATCCAGCTGTCCGGCACGCGCGCCATGCGCCAGGCGGAAGGTGTCGACTGGGCGGCGGCGGCGATGGCGACCCCGGCCAACCTGGACATTCTTCGGTCCGAGGGTTTCACCGACGACTGTTCCGGAGCGGGAGCGAACGACCTGTTCCTCGCCGTCCGGGCCGCCGGCCAGGACGCGATCGACGCCGCCCTGACGGCCGGCGAGATCGCGATGTTCGCCGCGCGCGCGGGCGGTGACATGGATGCGCAGAGCGATCGTGCCCCCCGGACCCTCGAACGCGCGCTGGAGAACCAGCCGTCGACCAACGTCGCCGTGATCTCGGTGCCGGGCGACTATGCGGCGCTCGAAGCGCACAAGGCGCTCTCGGCCGGCCTCGACGTGCTGCTGTTCAGCGACAACGTGTCCGTCGAGGACGAGATCGCGCTCAAGGAACGGGCCGAGCGGCTGGGCCACCTGGTCATGGGGCCGGGAGCCGGAACGGCGATGCTGGGCCGTACGTGCCTGGGCTTCGCCAACGTGGTCGAGCCGGGCCGGGTCGGTGTCATCGCCGCCGCGGGCACCGGTGCCCAGGAGGTCGCAACGCTGTTGGACCGGTGGGGAGTCGGCGTCTCCCATGTCATCGGCCTCGGCGGCCGGGACCTCTCCGGCGCGGTCGGCGGGCGCATGGCGAAGGTGGCTGTCAAAGCGCTCTGCGCGGACCCGGACACCGACGTGATCCTGCTCGTGTCGAAACCGCCGGAGGAGAGCGTCGCCCGGAGCGTGGTCGAGACGGCCCAGGACAAGCCCCTGGTGGCCGCGCTGATCGGCCTGCAGGCGGAATTCGACGTGCCGGCGCACGTCGCGCTGACCGGGACGCTGGAAGGCGGCGCGGTCAAGGCAGTCGAACTCCTGGGCGCCGACGCTCCCAACCTGACCGGAAACCTCCGGCAGCGGGTGGCCGAGGCCGGCGACCGGCTGGGGCCGGATCGTACGCTCATCCGGGGGCTCTACTCCGGCGGCACACTCTGCTACGAGTCGCTGGTCATCCTGTCGAAGTTCGTGGGACCCGTGCACTCCAACACACCCATCCAGGAGTCGTGGATGGTCCCCGAGCCGCCCGGCAGCCATGTGTGTCTCGACCTCGGCGAGGAGGAGTACACCAAGGGGCGGCCCCACCCGATGATCGATCCCGAGGCGAGGATCGAACTGCTGCGCAAGCAGGGCGCCGACCCCCAGGTCGCCGCCATCCTGATGGACGTCGTCCTCGGCCACGGCGCCCACCCGGATCCGGCAGGGCAGTTGGCTCCCGTCTGCGCTGACATCGCCGCACGAGGCGGACCGGTCGTGGTCGCGTACGTGCTGGGCACCGAGCGGGACCCCCAGGGCCTGGAGGCCCAGCGGCGCGCGCTCGAGGAGGCCGGATGCATCGTGACCGAAACCGCTGCCCGGGCATCCCTCGCGGCTGCGGCCATCGCTCTGCGCGACCCGGACCTGGTCGGTGAGGTGCTGTGACATCACCCGAAGAACTGGCACTCGTCACGTACTCGACCAAGCCGCGGGGCGGTGTCGTGCACACCCTCTCGCTGGCTGAGGCCATGCACCGCCGAGGCGTCCCCGTCCATCTGATCGCGCTCGGGGAGAGGGACGCCGGCTTCTTCCGGCCCACCCCCGTACCGCACACCATCATCCCGGCCCCCCGTCGAGAAGCCACCCTCGAGTCACGGGTGTTCGCCTCCCTCGACACCCTCGCCGAGGGCCTGGCGGACGTGAGCGACCGGTTCGACATCCTCCACACCCAGGACTGCATCTCCGCGCGCGCGGCAGCGCGTGTGCGGGACGCGGGTGCGCCGGTGACCGTCGTGCGCACGGTGCATCACGTGGACGACTTCACCACACCCGCACTGATCGACTGCCAGCGCCGGGCGATCTTCGAGCCCGACCGCGTCCTCGTCGTCAGCGAGTACTGGCGCGAGCTGCTGCGCACCGAGTACGACGTCGAGTCCCACGTCGTCCACAACGGGGTGGATCCCCATCGCTTCGGCCCCATCCCTGCGGAGCTGCGAAGCCGGCTGCGCAAGGGGATCGGGGCGGAGGACCGGTTCCTCTTCCTGGCCGTGGGCGGGGTGGAACCGCGCAAGGGCACGGTCCATCTCTTCCGGGCGATGTCCATCCTCAAGGACCTGATGGACACGCCGCCCGTCCTCGCGGTTGTCGGGGGCCACTCCTTCCAGGACTACGCCGACTACCGTGATGCCGCCCTGTCCGCACTTCCGGCGCTCGGACTGGAGCTGGGCACGGACGTCGTCCTGCTCGGGACGGTTCCGGACAGTGAACTGAGTGCCTGGTACCGTGCCGCCGACGCGCTTGCCTTCCCCTCCGTCAAGGAAGGCTGGGGGCTTGCCGTCCTCGAGGCGATGAGCGCGGAACTCCCGGTGATCGCCAGCGATCTGCCCGTGTTCAAGGAGTATCTGACCGACCGGCGCAACGCACTGCTCACCCCGGTCGCCGACGCGACGGCCCTGGCGCGGGGAATGCGGGAGCTGGCGGAGAGCCCGGAGCTCCGCACGCGGTTGCACCGCGGGAGCCGGCCCACCGTCTCCCGGTTCACCTGGGAGGCGAGTGCGGCCCAACACGCCGAGATCTACCAGGACATCCGGTCGGCCGGCGGCGGCGCTCGGCCGGCCGGGGCGGTGCGCAAGGCAGGCTGACCGGTGGATCCGACGGCGTGCTGACGCGGTGGCGCGTTGGCCTCGGCCGGCGCGCCACGATCACCCCAACACCCGGCTTGGCCGGCGTCTGTTGTGCGCGGGCCACCGCCTGCGCCGAGGTGATCACGTACCTTACTGCTCGCGTCGCACACGGATCCCGTAGAGTTGCGCGTCCGGTCTACGTTGTTGCGACGCCAGACCGGTGGGTGGGGTGGCCGTGGGTCTGCTGGTTCCCTCGGCGAATGAGGAGGACGAGTGGCAGAAGAACTGCTCCGCGCCCTGCGGGAGCGGATACGCGAGGAGACGGCACTCATCGTGGCTTTCTCCGGCGGAGTCGACTCCGCCTTGGTGGCCACCGTGGCAAGCCAGGAGCTGGGACCGCGTGCCGTCGCGGTGACCGCGGTCTCGCCCAGCCTGTCACCGACGGCCCGCACCCAGGCCCGGGAATTCGCCGGACGGTACGGCATCCGGCACGTGGAAGTATGCACGGACGAGATCGAGCGCCCGGAATACGTACGCAACCAGGGCGACCGGTGCTACCACTGCAAGTCTGCGCTGCTGGACGCTGTGGAGCCGATCGCCTCCCTGGCCGGTGGGCGGATCGCCCTCGGCACCAACACCGACGACCTGGGCGACCACCGTCCCGGCCAGCGTGCCGCCGCCGCCCGAGGTGTGATCTCTCCTCTCGTCGACGTGGGAATGTCCAAGGGAGACGTGCGCAGGGTCAGCGCCGAACTGGGGTTGTCCACCGCGGCGAAACCGGCATCGGCCTGCCTCGCCTCCCGCGTGGCCTACGGCGATCCGGTGACCGCCGAGGTCCTGGAGCGCATCGACCGGGCGGAAAGTGTGTTGCAATCCCTGGGATTCGCAGAATGCCGGGTGCGCGCGCACGCGAACGGTACGGTCGCGCGGATCGAGGTCCCGGAGGAGGACATCGAACGCGTCGTGGTCGCGCGTGACCTGCTGGACAGGGAACTGCGGGCGACGGGCTTCGCGTTCGCGGCGATCGACCTGGCGGGATTTCGCAGTGGGCGGATGAACGTGCTGCTGGGCATGCCGGGCAGGCCTCCGACGCGGACCGCCGGTTGAGGCAGAACGCCGGACCATGCCGGGAGATGGTGTGAACAGCGATACGGACGGCAAGTACGGTTTCGACGACCTCGGCTTCGCGCGGCCCGACATCGGCCGCGAGGCGCGTCAGGGACTTCCGGAGATCGTGTACGGGCCGGGCAAGACGACGCAGGAGATCACCGGTCTGGTGCGTCACTTCCTGGCCCGCAACAGTGGTCCCGTTCTGGTGACGAGGGTGGAATCCGAGGTCGCCGCCACGGTCCTGGCCGAGGTGCCGGACGGCACGTACGACCGGGCGGGTCGGCTCCTGTGCTGGCGGCGGGCCGCCCTCCTGGACTTCCGGGTCGTCGTGGTGTCGGCGGGGACCGCCGACGGTCCCGTCGCCGCGGAGGCGGTCGCAGTGGCCTCGGCGATCGGGCTCGAGGTCGAGAGGATCGCGGATGTGGGGGTGGCCGGCATCCACCGGTTGCTGGCCGTGTCGGACGCGCTCCACCGTGCGGACACCGTGGTGTGCGTCGCCGGCATGGAAGGAGCCCTGGCCAGTGTCGTCGGCGGTCTGGTGGGGTGCCCGGTGATCGCCGTGCCCACGTCGGTGGGTTACGGTGCCAACCTCGCGGGAGTGACCGCCCTGTTGGCGATGTTGTCCTCGTGCGCGGCGGGGATGACCGTGGTGAACATCGATTCCGGCTTCTCCGCTGCGATGGCCGCGTTCCGGATCGCCCGGGCCTCCGTGCCGTCCGCGGCGGCCATGACCCGTGAGGAACCGCGCCCGGCATGATCCTTTGGCTGAATCCGGTGAGTGGCCTGTCGGGGGACATGGGCGTGGGCACGCTGCTCGCGCTCGGCGCCCCGCTGGACGAGATGCGTGCCATCGTGGCGTCCACCGGACTGTCCGGCTGGGCACTCGACGCCGAGCGGGTCATGACGGGCGGGCTGACCGCCACGCGTGCCGTGGTCACCGTCGACGACGACGCGCCGTCACGGCGGGCCGCCGAACTGCTCGCCATCGTGCGGCAGGCACGACCCGAGCCCGTGGCCGCGCTCGCGGCCAGGGCCATCTCCGCGATCGCGCGGGTCGAAGCCCGCTTGCACGGCGAGGACGCACGCCAGGTGCACCTGCACGAGATCGGTGGCCTCGACACGGTGGTCGACACCGTCGCCTTCGCTGCGGGCCTGCACCTGCTGGGTATCACCGCCGTGCGGTCGGCTCCGCTGACGCTGGGCACCGGGACGGTGCGGACCCGGCACGGAGTCCTTCCGCTGCCCGCCCCGGCCACGGTCGCCCTGCTGGCCGAGGCGCAGGCGCAGATCACCGGCGCGGCGATCGACGGCGAGACGGTGACACCCACCGGGGCGGCGCTGTTGCTGGCGGCGGCCGCCAGTTACGGACCGGTGCCGCCTATGGCGGTGAAAGCCGTCGGCTACGGCGCGGGAACACGGGTCGTGGAGGACCGGCCGAACGTCACACAGGGACTGCTCGGTACGCCCCAGGCTTCGCTGTCCACCGAGATCCTCCTCGAAACCAATGTGGACGATGTGACGGGTGAGGTGCTGGGCCATCTGATTCGCCGTGCTCTCGACGCCGGAGCCGCCGACGCCTGGGTTTCGGCGATCACGATGAAGAAGGGCCGCCCCGCGCACACGGTGCACGTGCTCGCGCCCCTGCATCGCATGGCAGACCTGGAGGAGGTCATCTTCACGGAGACCGGAACGCTGGGCCTGCGCAGGACAGCGGTGGACAAGGTGGCGCTCGAGCGCAGAACATCCGTGATCGACCTGCGAGGGCATGCGATTCGCGTCAAACACGGGGTGTGGGGGGCCAAACCGGAGCACGAGGACGTGGTCGCCGCGGCCTCAGCACTCGGCCGGCCGGCGCGCGAGGTCGCTCAACTGGCCCTGCAGTCCTTGCAGGACCAGTCGGACCAGCGATGACGCCGCGTCAGGCGTCCGGCACCTCGGCCCGGTGCCGCTCCTCGGCCAGGGCGACCTCGATCTCGGGGGCCCGCCGCAGCGTGTTCGTCACGTAGCAGACCTTTTCCGCCGCCGTGATGAGCTGTGTCAGGGCGGCTCGTTCACATCCCGAGGAAACCTCAATGCGCACCGAGGCGAAACGCGGGCCGTCGTACACACCCGTCGCGGTGACCCGCAGATCGACCAGCTCAACCCCCTGCCGCGCCGCACAGTAGGCGAGGGCCACGGTGAAGCAGGATGAGACGGAGGCGAGGAGCAGGTCCGTGGGCTGCGGCCCCTGGTCGCTCCCGCCGACGGATCGTGGCTCATCCACGGTCAACGGGAATCCGCCGGCATCGACCGTGCAGCGCAGGCCTTCCTCCCAGGTCGCCCGGACCGACCGACTCCTCACGGAGCACCCCCCGTCGTCTGCGGCGCGTCGGGTGACAGGTCGGGCGACGTCCGGTCCAGGCGGGTCACCGGCGAGTCCGTCACGGCCATCACGGTCTCGGTCTGGTCGCCGAGGCGCAGTGAGACCGTTCCCGAATCGTCGATCTCCCCGATCACGGAGGCGACAAGGCCTCTGTCGCGGAACGGCGCTGCGCAGTCCTCTTCGCGGCCGGCCGGAACGCACAACAGGAATGCGAAACTCGGGAAACAGGTCAGCCACGCCGACAGGGACACGCCCTCGGGTGTGGGCAGGGCGTCGAGGTCGACCGTGGCTCCGTGGCCACCCCATTCGAGGAGCATGGCGAGCGAACCGACCAGTCCGGCCATGCTGACGTCCTTGGCGGCCACGCACGCGCCGGACTCGGCCACGGAGGCCAGGACGCGCACGTCGCCGGCGCAGCGTTTCCCGCGGGCTTCGAACGACCGGAAGAACGGGAAGTCGGTGCGCATCTCGCCGTCCACGGCGCAGGCGAGCATCAGCCGCTGCCCCGGGGACACCCGGGTGATCGTGAGCGCCTGGGTCGTCACGCCCACACCGAACGCCGACACCGAGGGCGATCCCGTGTGCGGGGTCAGATGACCGCCCAGGATCGGAACGTCGTAGAGCTCGCACGCGTGGCGCATGCCCTCGAGCACCGTCCTGGCCACCTGCTCGTTCGCCACGATGGTGTCCACGATGCCAAGAGGGAGGGCTCCCATCGCGGCGAGGTCGTTGACGTTGGTGAGTACCGCGGCAACTCCCGCGCCGTACGGGTCGGTTGCCACGAACTGCGGCAGCAGGGCCTCCCCACAGGCCACGACGGTGGAGCCGAGGGCGTCCACCACGGCCCCGTCGTCGCCGGGGCCGGTCAGCCAGTCGGTCCTGCCGAGCACCTCGGTGACCAACCCGATCGCGGATTTGTTCGCGATGCCGGGATGGGTGCGTACGGCATCCACAATGCCGGCGAGCAGGCCCTGACGCGTGGGCGAGTCCTTCGAAGGCCCGGTGTGCACTGGGGACATGTCGGTCGTCCTTTCCTGAGCGGACCGCCACATGCTTCCATAGTGCATGGATCTTTACTATAGGCAACGTCATGCGGGGGCGTGAGGCGTCACCTCGCGAACGCGAACGGCACGGGAACTCGGTCGCGCACGGCTTCTTGACAACGGGCTATGAGTATAGTCAACTCCCGTCATCTATAGTGCACACCCTCCGGGGGGCGTCCTCCCGAGTGGCCAAGAGGAGTGCTGGTGCCGCACAAGACCGTAGTGGTGGGTGGAGGAGCGGCGGGGCTGGGCGCCGCCGGAGGAGTCAAGGCGGCCGACCCCGCCAACGAAGTAGTGGTGTACACGCAGTTCGAGGACGTCGCCTACAGCCCGTGCGGCATCCCGTATGTGCACGGCAAGGAGATCGAAACCTTCGAAGCGCTGTTCCTGGCGGAGAAGGAGGCCTACGTCCGCGCGGGCATCGACGTGCACTATCAGACGGAAGTCACCGCGATCGACGTCCGCAGGAAGACCATCCAAGTGGCGGGTGAGGGCGAGGTCTCGTGGGACCGGCTGGTGATCGCGACCGGCTTCCACTACGCCGATCCCGGGGTGCCGGGCAGTGACCTCGACGGTCTCTACTACGTGAAGAACATCCGTCAGGCGATGGAGTGGGACAAGGTCATCGACCGGGCGAAGGTGGCCGTCGTGGTGAACGCCACGCCGCTCGGCCTGGAGATGGTCACCGCGCTGGCGCACCGCGGAATCGAGACCCATCTGATCGACCCGCACCCGTGGCCGCTGGCCGAGATGGCGGACCCGGACATCATGGCCCCCGTCGAGGAGTCCTGGCGCGAACTCGGGGTCAAGCTGCACTTCAACACGACCCTCAAGGCGTTCCTCGGTTCCGGACGCGTGCGCAGCGTACTGACCTCGCAGGGAGAGCTGCCCGCGGACTTCGCCGTCGTCGCGACCCACAAGGAGCCGGAGAACAGGCTGGCCGCGCAGGCCGGTCTCAAGACTGGGCCGACCGGCGGACTGATCGTCGACGAGCGGATGGCGACGTCTGCCCG
Organism: Streptomyces sp. CA-106110; assembly: GCF_050936285.1. Lineage (NCBI taxonomy): Bacteria > Bacillati > Actinomycetota > Actinomycetes > Kitasatosporales > Streptomycetaceae > Streptomyces > Streptomyces sp. CA-106110. Next base: position 2,781,211 of record NZ_JBNJNB010000001.1, read on the forward strand.
GGATGTCTTCGCCGCGGGCGACTGCGCGGAACTGCCGCACGGGGTGACCGGTGTCGGACTGCAGGGCCTGACCGGAAGCCACGCCTACGCACAGGGAAAGGTCGCCGGATTCAACGCCGGCGGCGGTTCCAAGAGCTACCAGCCGGTGTACATCCCCTGGGGAACACCGGCCGGCAAGTGGATCATCGGCGGGGCGTCCTTCGGCGAGACGACCGCGAAGGCGCTCGGCATCCCGTACGTGCTCGGTGCCGCGGACGGCATCTCTCGGGCCCGGTACTACCCGGGTGTGAAGAAGGTCCGGGTCAAGCTGCTGGCCGAGCCCGGATCGCTCCGCCTCATCGGAGCCCAGATGGTCGGCGGCGAGGGCATCAAGGAGCGGGCCGACTTCCTGGCCACCGCCATCAAGTTCGGGCTCACCCTCAACGACCTCGCGGTCATGGAGAACGTGTACTCGCCGGCGATCGGCGCGCTGAACGAACCCATCGCCGTCGCGGCTCAGAACGGCGTGAACGCCGCACGAAAGGGCTGACATGGCTTTCGCCAGGTGGCTGCGCACCAACTCCGAGCACTACCTTCTCGTCGCCGCGCAGCAACAGGTCGCACAGCAGTACGGTGCACGTCGGCCTCGGCCGCCGGAGGGACTCAAGGACTTCTTCTGGCTGCGCATCTTCGCACCCATCTATCGGCTCCTGCCCTGGGCCTTCCGCGCCTGGGTCCTCAAGCTCATGCCGGGAAGCCACCGCAAGCAGTGGCCGGCCGCCAGGCGGCCGGCCGGCCCGGCGGTGTGACGGCGGCCCGCAGAGCAGGAGATGCAGCACACCACTCACAACCCGCAAGGAGGAAAGCGCATGCCGAAGACCATCACCACCGAACTCCCCAACGAAGGCGAGACGCTGTACAACTCGGACGAGAAGCTCTTCGACGACATTCAGGCGAATCCGGGTGAGAAGGCGTACATCTTCATCCACACGGTGCCCTACGAGGGTTCGGTCGGACTGGTGAACCTGCTCACCACGACCCGTCTGCTGCGCAAGGGCTTCGACGTCTCGGTCATCCTGTACGGCCCGGGCGTGCTCCTCGCCTCCGGCACCCGCGGCTACCCGGCGGTGGGCCAGGAGGCGTTCCCCGGCCACATGGCGATCAGCAACCAGCTGAAGACGATCCTCAAGGAGGGCGGCAAGATCTACGCCTGCCGCTTCGCTCTGGGCGCGCTGTACGGTTTCCGCGAGGACGACCTGATCCCCGGTGTGACACCGTTCCACCCGCTGGACGTGCTCGACACGGCGCTCACGGCATGGCGGGAGAAGGCCTTCCAGATGAACACCTGGACGGTCTGAGCTTCGTGCTCGGTCTCGGGGTGGGGCGCCGGCAGGATCCGGGCCGGTGTCCCGCCCCCGTTCGATCCGGTCGGGATCGCATCCGAGGGGGCGGCACGCCCCTGCAGACGCGCCGCGGTGGTCGGCGGCCCCACGCCACGGCGGTTGCGAACGGTGAGTTCCGGCTTCACACGGGATGGTGGAAAGGTGGCGTACGTTGGACGGGATTCATGACATGGGGGGCATGCACGGGTGGGGAGATCTTGCGCCCCCGCTTCCCGAACCGGTGTTCGCGGAACGCTGGGAAGGCAGGGCCTTCGCGCTGTCCCTGCTGTCCATGCGGCTGTCAGGCAGGAACCTCGACGCCTTCCGGCACGCGTTGGAGAGGCTGCAGCCGATCGACTACCTCGTCGACGGCTACTACGGGCGGTGGCTGCACGCGGCAGAGCTCCTGCTCACCGACAGCAACATCATCGCCAAGGACGCGGTGGACGCGCGGATCAGGGCACACGCCGGCGAGAAGATCGAGGAACCTCCGGTCCCCGAACCCACCAAGCCCGACTACCAGCCGACCGGACCGGGGTCGCTGCGCTCGATCGACGATCCACCGAAGTTCTCGGTCGGGGAACGGGTGATGACCAAGGACCTCCAGACCGCCGGCCACACCAAGCTGGCCCGCTATCTGCGGCGGCGTCCCTGCCTGATCCAGTCGATCCGTCCCGCGGCCCTGCTGCCGGACACGCACGCCCACTTCCTCGGTGAAAACGCCCAGCACGTATACGCGGTGACCTTTGATTCGCAGGAGCTGTGGGGCGCGGAAGCGGAGAAGTTCGAACTGACCGCGGACCTGTACGAGAGCTACCTGGAGGCTGTGGCGTGAGCGACGACCCGATCGCCAACCGCGCACCGATCGCCGTGCGCACCGAAGCACTCGAGCAACTGCTCGTCGAGCGCGGCCTGGTGGACCCGGCGGTGATGGAGAAATTCATCCAGACCTACGAGCGTGACGTCGGCCCCCTCAACGGTGCGAAGGTGGTGGCCCGAGCCTGGACCGATACGGAGTACCGCGAGCGCCTCCTCGCAGAGGGAACCTCTGCGATCAAGGAGTTGGGCTTCGGCGGTCCGCAGGGCGAACACATCGTCGTGGTCGAGAACACCCCGGCCGTGCACAACGTCGTGGTGTGCACCCTGTGCTCCTGTTACCCCTGGCCGGTGCTCGGACTGCCGCCCAGCTGGTACAAGGACCCTGCCTACCGTGCCCGCGTGGTGCGGGAGCCGCGTACGGTGCTGGCCGAAATGGGACTCACCCTGGACGACGACGTCGAGATCAGGATCTGGGACAGCAGCTCAGAAGTGCGCTACATGGTGCTGCCGGAACGTCCGGCCGGTACGGAGAACCTGTCGGAGGACGAGCTGGTCGCCTTGGTGAGCCGGGACTCGATGGTCGGTGTGGCCAGGGCGTCCGCGAGCCCGGAAGGCGATGTGCAATGACCTGCCCGACCTCGAATTCCGTACAGCAGAGTTTGCTGGAGACCGAAGGAAAGACCGCGCTTCCCCGGCAGAACGGCGAGCTGCTGTTCGCCGAACCCTGGGAGAGCCGTGCGTTCGGGCTGGCCGTGACCCTGCACGATCAGCGCGCCTTCGAGTGGGAGGACTTCCGCCGCCGGCTCATCGCGCGCATCAACGAGTGGGAAGCCGATCCGGCCGACGAGCAGTGGAGTTATTACTGCTGCTGGCTGCAAGCGCTGGAAGACGTCGTCATCGGCACCGGAGTGCTTTCCGCGGACGAAGTGATCGATCGCGTGGAAACGCTGGCCAACCGGCCGGCCGGCTACGACCACGGCCACGAGCACGCACACAGTCACTGACGTCATCGTCGTCGTATCGGTGGGCCCCCGGGTAGCGCACGTCGTCCGGGGGCCCTTTCCCATGGCGGTGACGGCAGGCACGCGAGGGCGCCGAGGAGGAACCATGCACAGCAACGAACCAGGAATGACAGCACAGGACATGCGAATGACACGGGCTCGCTGGCGTCTTGCCGAGGAGCGGCTGTACCCGCTGGCCCTGTCCAACCCTGAGGCGTATCAACGGGCCGTACAGCGCGTCGGGAGGGTGCTCGCCGAGCTTCGGACCAACTGCCTGAGCATAGAGGACCTGTTGGGCGTCGACGGCAAGCCCGAGGAGTCGCTCTCCGCGGATGCGATGGAGCAACCGGACGACTTCATCCATGCACGAACCGTGCTGGAGGCGGCCTGCGCGTTGCGCCTTGTCGAACTCGCAGCACAGGGTGCGAGCGCCCGCGAGTGAGCGTGCACCGCAAACACCGGCCGGCGCAGCAAGCCGCGCTCTTCGCCCGCCGGGGCGAAGGCTTGCTGCGCCCCGGTCAGCGGGATCGGACGAGTAAGGGGAGCCGGCCATGAGCAACGAAGGAGCTCCGTAGCTCGGCCGGCAGGCCCTGCGCGATCCGTTCGACCGCCTGCTGGGCGTCGCGCGGGGTCCCCACACTCGCCACCACCAGGTCCGACCCGGTCAGCAGCGCCGTGCGCGCCGCTTCCTCGCGACGTTCGAGGTGCCACAGCGCAAGAGCCTCGTACTTCGTGGACGAGGCGTTCCGCGCCGTCTGCAGCAGGGCCTCGGCAGCGGTCGTGTCCCAACGGGCCTGCATCTCCAGGAGGCGCAGTTCGGCGCGCGGCCGGAACGGCATGCTTCCCTGGAGCAGGGGGACAGCGGCGGCCACCTGTGCGGCAGCGTCGTCCTCCCTCCCCAGCACGAGATCGCAGTCGGCCAGTGCCAGCCGCGCGTGCATCTCCTGCTCGAGCTCGAGTGCGTCGCCCCGGCGAGTGGACTCGATGGCACGTTCGGCGATCTCCCTGGCCCGGCCCACCTCGCCGAGCTCCCGCCACAGCCACGACATCGCGGTGTCGATGCCGGCGCGGTAGTACGTCACTCCGGCCGCGTCGATCAGACGGCGCGCCCGCTCGAGCGCGCGCAACCCGCCCGTGAAGTCACCCGCGTCACCGCGCGCGAGCGCGGTGAAGAACAGGCTTTGCAGCAACGGGCGCAGCAACCCGGTGCCCTGGCAGAGGAGCACCGCACGCTCCAGGACCCGACGGGCGTCGACGAAGCGGTCGAGGTGCTGGAGCATGGCCCCCTTCTGGGCGAGGGCCATGGCCTTGGTCGCTTCGTCGGTCTGAGCCGACAACACCTGCTCGTAGGCCTCGGCAGCCTCCGCGTAGTCGCCGTCCCAGTGACGGACCCGGCCCAGCAAGAGCAACGAACTCGGCAGTGCTCCAGGGGCGGCCGCGGCCGACTCTGCAAGATGGCTGGCGCGGGATGCCAGGTCGACGGCGGCGAGGGCGTCGCGGGCATACAGGGCGGTCCAACCGAGCTGCTCCAGGGAGCGGGCCTCCAGCCCCTCGTCCCCGAGTTCCCTGGCCAGCCCGATGGTGGTCGAGAGGTCCTCCCGTGCGGCGTCGTACCGCCCCAGATCGGCCCGGACCTGGCCGCGGCGGAGCCGGACCGATGCGAGCAGCCTGCGGTCTCCCGACCGTGTCACTGAGGCGAGCGCCTCCGTGAGCAGCCGCTCGGCTTCGAGGTTGGAAAACGCCAGGTGGGCGGCGTCCGCGGCCCGCAACCACGCTTCAACGGCCGGAGCCCAGTCACCTGCCGCCACCAACTGGTGTGCCGCCGCCTCCGGTTGGGCGGCGAGAAGCTTCGCCGCGCGCCGGTGCCGGCTGATGCGCACGGGCTCGGACGCAGAGTCGTAGGCCACTTTGCGGATGATGTGGCCGGAGAAGCGGAAGGTCTCGCCACTGGGCTCGAGCAGGCCGGCGCGTTGTGCCTTCTCGGCCCGGCGGATGCACTCCTCGACGCCCAGGTCCCCCAGGGCGGCCACATCGTCAAGGGAGAATGCGACTCCGAGGATGGCCCCCAGCTGGAGCAGGAGCCCGACGTCCCTCCCCGCGTGGCTGATTCGGCGGGCGACGGCATCGCGGAGGGACGTAGGCATGTGCTCCGGCGGGCTGTGACCCGCCGCGGAAAGCTCGTGGCCGGGTCGGAGGAGTTCTGTGACGTAATACGGAGACCCGCCGGTCCACTCGTACAACCAGTCCGCGTCGACGGGCAGTCCGGCCTCCATGGCGAGGGTGCGCACGGCGGCACGGGAGAGCGGCCCGATGCCGATGCGCGTCACGGACCCTTCGAGCGAATCCGTGATGTGCGAGGCCTCGGCCGCTTCCAGCGTCCCGAGGATGAGCAGCCGGCACCCTGTCACCCGCGTGGTGAGGAAGTGCAGGGCCTCGATGGTCGACTGTCCGGCGTGCTGCAGCTCCTCGATGATCAGCAGAACGGGGTGCGACTCGGTGAGCCGTCCGAGGACCGCTGCGAGGGCCTCCAGGGTCCTGCGGTGTTCCGTCTCGGGCGTACCCCGTTCATAGCGCTCGTAGTTCACCGGTCCGATGAGCCGGGCGACCTCCGGCACCAGCTCGGACAAGGGGCCGTTCCACCCGCGGAACAGCTCCCGCGCGGCCTGCGGGGTCTGCCATGCGATGACACTGCGGAGTGCCTCGACGAACGGCTGGAGAAACAGCGAACGTTCGGCTTCGAAGCACCCCGTTGTCACGACCAGGGCCCCACTGGCACTCACCTGTCGGGCGAGTGCCGAGGTCAGAGAGCTCTTTCCCACGCCGGACTCGCCCACCAGCAGAACGACCTGACCGTGACCGAGGACGGCCTCCGACCATCGGTCGAGAAGGCTCTGCAGTTCTGTGTCCCGCCCCACGAGCGAGGACGTCGCAGTCCGTGGGCGTCCTGCGATGGCGCGGCTGGGAGTGGACGGGGGCTCACCGCGGAGCACCGACAGGTACAGCGCCTGGGTGACGGGGGCCGGATCGGCGCCGAGGTCCTCGGCCAGAGACGACCGCAGACGCTCGTATGCGGCCAGCGCGGCACCGGATTCGCCCCCGAGCCGATAGGCGCGCATGACGGCCCGGCAGGCCTCCTCGTCGAACGGGTCACTGGTCAACGCGGCAGATGCGGCCTCGACAGCTGTCCTGACCTCGCCCATTTCAAGCGCGGCGGTCCAACTGCACGCGCGTGCACGTCGCAGAAGACCATCGACGACCTGACGCACCTCGTGGACCCAGGGCGCGTCCGGCTCGTTCGCCAACGGTTTATCCGCTGCCAGCAGGCCTGCGGCACTGGCAGCGGCTGTTGCCGCCACTGCGCACACACCACGCGCCTGCTCACGCTCCGCCGTGCGCACGTAGCGTTCCGCTTCGGCCAGGTCGACGGTGAGGCTCTCGTCGGTGATCAGCCGGTAGCCCCCGGGCCCGCCTTCGATGCGCTGCCGGCCGAGGGAACGGCGCAAGCGGCTGATCAGGGCCGCGATGTTGCGATCCGCCTTGTCCGGTGGCCCGTCGGCCCACAGTGCCTCGATGAGCAGCGACAGCGGCAGGAACTGGCCGGGGTGTGCGGCGAGCACCGTGAGGAGGCGCCCGGCCTTGCCTGCCGGAATGGGCTTCAGGGGGTCGCCCTCTATCCGGAAGGAGCCGATGAGACGCAAACGCACCATATTCGACCGCATCTCCTGCACCCAGGGGCCTCCTACGTCCAGCAGAGTAGTTGCGCCATTACCCGGTGTCTGCCCTCTCCCCGTCCCTTGTGTCCGCACGTTGCGAGGTGCTGCAACACCGGCCCGGCGGGGGGAGGCATCGTCATGGCTGTGAGAGCGCTCCGCGGATATCGCAAGAGGGAACCACCATGTGCCGCGATACCGCAAGCGTCGCGCCTGAACGATCCGCGATCACGTACCTCCGGCCCCGGCTGGCGACCACACCCGCGTTCGACCAGCGGCAGCCGAGCGCCTGCTCCGTTGCACCGGCGTCCCGGCCCACCGGCCGCGGAAGGAACTGCGAAGTCGAACTGAGTGCCCCATCCGACTCGATCCATCTACTAAAGTAGGTCTTCAGGACGAGTGACGACCAAGGAGCGAGCGCGTGGCGACACGACATACGGCGGCTGCGCCGGCCGAGCCGTCCGGTGAGTCGGGTACCAGCGGGCCGGTACCTCATTGGCAAGCCGTCGTGAGCGCCATCGGGCCCAAAGTCCGGGAGCTGAGGGGGCAGCTGGGGCTGTCCCTCCAGCAGCTGGCCAGCCGGGCAGAGGTCAGTGCGGCCGCGATCTACAAGATCGAGCGGAGCAACATGGTGCCCACGGTCACCACCTTGCTGAAGCTTGCCTCCGCTTTGGAGCGGCCCGTCGGCTATTTCATAGAGGAAGAGACCACCGACCCGGCCTCAGCCGTCTACACCCCAGCGGACGAGCGCAGGGTGATGAAAACACGCCGAACCGGCGTCGAACTGGCGGACATCTCCGGTCCCGCCGAGCGGTTCCGCGTCAACGGCGTGATCGCGACCCTTCCTCCTGGCTCCCGTGGCAGCGAATGGTCTCCGGCCCAGTCCGGCGAGGAACTGGTACTCGTGCTCGACGGTGCGGTCGACTTCACGGTGGGGGAACAGGAGTTTTCGCTGAAGCAGGGAGATGCCCTGCACTACCTTGCCTCGTGCAGGTACGTGTGGACGAACCCGAAAACCGGCTCCGCGACCCTGGCATGGATCAAACTCCACGACGACGCCTGAGCCCGGCCTCCGGACGGCATGCCCTCTAGGCCGTGTTTGAGAACTAGCGCCGTCCGCCCGTAGGGCGGGGCTCGCGGCGTCTAGTGCGTGCAATCGCAAGGCGGTGGGGGCACCTCCCAGCGGTAGCTGGTAGAGATCATCCTCGTACTGGACGTACTTGGATGACTCCGACAACACAGCGAGTGTGCGTGCCAGGCGTCGCGAGCCAGGCGGGAGTTCTCAAACACGGCCTAGCTGCCTGCCGGGCTGCTGCACCGGCGCCCGAAGTCCCGGGGCCCGTCGGTAGCCGGTCCCGCAGATGGGGCGTGACCGGCCGGACGGCCGTGGCGACGGCGTCGACTCGGACGGGGCGACGTGGGGCTGGCACGCGGTGACGACCGCGGGAGAGCACGTCCTGCCCGCCGTGCCTGCCGGGTTTCGCGAGCGCATTCTTCTCGTGATGGCCGGGCGGCCGGCGGCGTCGCTGTACAGGCGATCCGTTCCCCACACGCTCGTGGCCGTCGCCCCCGGGAGGCCGAGGACGTTCACCTCGAGCGGACCACCTGGCTGCTGCGCGAAACGGGCTCCGGCACCCGCGTCACCAGCGGGACGCCGCCGGCCGGCCCCGAGGCGGAGCCTCCCCGCCTGACGGCGCACGCAGGCTGACGCACGGCTGCCCCGGCCCGCGCCGTTGCAGCCTCCCGGTAGGGCTTGCCAGGACTGTGGCGACGGACATCGTCATCACTGCGTCAGTACGTTGAGGGGCGTTGCACGGCGCTGCAATCCGCGTGCAACACCGAAGCCAAGAATCAGCTTTCACTCAGTCGGGTCCGGCCCCGAGCCGACTCTGCGGGCCGCCCACCGACTGACCGAGCCGCACTCTTGACCGAGGAGCACCACATGCCACGGCACCCCGGGATGTCCCGCGCCGACGACTGGCAGCCATGCCCGAAGCCATGCGCCTTCAGCCGCTCGCTCCGCACCCACCACGACAGCCTGCTCAGCGTGGACAGTGACCCCGGCGCAGTCCTCGAGCTCATGGAACTTGCCGTGACCTGGCGTGAACTGGACTACTCCGGCACGCAGGTCATCCCGCCGGCCCAGTGGCTGGACTTCCTCGACTGCCACCAGTGGCGCGACCCCGACCTGGTCGAACGCATCTTCAGCCTGGCCACCGACATCGCACAGCGCCCCACCCGCCGCCCCCATCACGAAACCGCATCGTCCCCGAGCGTCCTCAGGCTCGCCCCCGCGCACGTCTCCTGACGCCTGCGGCAGCCGCCGAAGGCAGCCCGGAAAGACCAGCACCGGACCTCAGACCGGCAAGCCAAGCAGCGACCCCGGGCCTCGCGAACGTCACCATCCGGATCGCGAGGCCGGGCGACTGCTCACGGTGGCCGGAATGCACCTGCTGACGGAGAAAGCACGAAACGGATCCATACGGGGCCTGGGAGCCCCGTGAAGGAGGTACAGATGTCCCTGCACACGGCGCAGCAGACCAGTTCGGAGATCCTCACCGATGCCACCGACCTCACCCGGGACTGGCTCATCGCCGGAGCTGCGGTGATCGTCGCGCTGCTCGCCCTCTACGCGGTGTTCATCGACGACGGCTCACTCGTCTCGGCGACGGGCGCCTACCTGCACGAATTCACGCACGACGGCCGGCACCTCCTCGGTGCCCCCTGCCACTGATCGGGGCCTGCAGCCATGTCCACTGTCCTTCCCTTTCTGCGGCGCGGGCTGGCCGCCGGTGCACTGGCAGGCCTTGCCACCGGCCTGTTCTCACTCTTGCTCACCGAGCCTCTGATGGATCGTGCGGTCCGCCTGGAAGAACAAAGCCAAGGAGCGCAGCAGCACCGCCATGGGCAGGATGCGACGGTAGCCGTCGTACACCACCATGAGGAACTGTTCTCCCGGGGTGCCCAACATTTCGGGCTGGTCGTCACCGCGGTCATTGCCGGGTTGGCCCTCGGCGCCCTCTTCGGTGTGGCGTACGCCCTGGTGCATCGGCGCTCCGATCCGGCCGTCGGGGCGTGGCCGCGCGCCATGAGCCTGGCTGGAGCAGGGTTTGTGGCGCTCTCGTTGCTGCCCGGCCTTCGCTACCCGGCCAGCCCGCCTGGCGTGGGGGACTCGGGAACGGTTCGCGACCGGCAGTTGGTGTGGCTGGCCGCGGTGGTGATCGGGGTCTTGGGCGTCCTGTTGGCCTGGCAGGTCGGCCGACGCCTGGCCGACCGGTCGGCACCACGCCGGCACGTGGCGGTGGCCTGTACGCTCCTGGCGATCCTGGCCGTCTTGTTCACCTTGCCTGACAATCCGGACGCGGTGACGGTGCCGGCGACACTGGTCTGGGACTTCCGCCTGCAGTCCCTGGCTGCCCAGACCCTGCTGTGGGCGGTGCTCGGCGCGGTGTTCGGGGCGCTGGGGCTGCGCGCCGACTCGCGTGCGGTGCGGACGGTGAACGCGACCGCGCCTCAGTCCGCGCCTGCTTGACGGTCCGTCAGCATCCTGCACATTGTGCTCACACAGCGCTCTTGCCGTCGGCGCGCGGCACCGCTGAGAGCGTCGCGCGCTCCGGCGAGGCGGCCCGAGGCGTCCAGGGGAACCTGGGCGAAGATCGCGGTCAGCGGCACCGAGGGGCACCACGGCATGGCTGCAGCCGTTCGCGGGAGGCGTGCTCTTGGGGCACACGGGGTGGCGCATCGTCACGTCCTGCTCATCCGGGTCCCGGGCTATGAGCCGGTCGAAGAGACCTCGGTCGCCGCCGAGTTGCAGGGAGTCCACCGGAATACGGCCGTACAGGGCGAGGACCAGCGCACCGGCCGTGCCCCGGGCGGAGGCGTCGGCCGCCGCCAGGTCCTCGCCGGCAGCGGTGGCGGGCATGGTCCCGGGCGTGGGGAGGCGGGCAGCCCGTGCGCCGTCGGCGGAAAAGCCAGAGGCGCCATGAGCGGCCCTCGGTGGCGTGGTAATCGACGGCAGCGGGCTTGTGCGGCCAGGCGCCCGTCATTGCGCAGCAGGTGGAGAGGAACTCGTCGACACCGTCGAGTGCCACCTCGTCCGCCAGCGGCTGCGGCGTGCCCAGGGCGACCTGGGCGTCGTAAGTGTGCATCACGATCTCCTGGAGCTGGTGCCGGGCGACCGCACCGCAGGTCTGCGGCAACTGCGAGGTACCCCACCACGTCCAGCAACCGCGATCCGGGCCGGCTTCCCGCAGGACGTCCAGCCGCGAACAGATCAGCGAACTCGTGAACGCCGCCGGCGACCGACATGCTCCGCAAGGCCGACGGCAAGCAGAAGAACCGGCAGTACCGCGCCCTCGGGCTACGCATGACGTACCGTGCCGCACAACACAAAGCGCTGGTCGAGATCCCTCCCGACCAGCGCCTTACTGGAGTCGCAAGTGTGTCCGAGGGGCGAGTTGACGGCTGACGATACAGCCGCGATCGCGCAAGGACGACTGGCGGTTCGCCTGAGCAGCTGACAGGCACATCACCCGAAAGCGGGCGGCGCAGCCGCGGCTACCTCGCCAGGCACGTCTCGCGTGTCACGGTGGGCGTCGTTGCGTCGCAACCTGTCGGATCCCTTTGGCGGCCCGCCTCGCCCGCACCCTCACCGAGCGAGGCGAGCCACATGCCGCAGACGGCGTCCTGTTCAGACCGGTTGCGGGGGCACCTGCTCCAGTCGACAACCGCGCAGGCGGGCGCGGAGGCGGACACGCAACAGCGCAGCCGCCTCCACGTCGTACAACGGCGTGCGCACATGGACGCACACAACCCCTCTAATCGACGACACTCAGGCCCAGATCACCGACGACATGAACTCCGTCAGCGCCGACTCCGTCCACCCCGGCGTCGCCTATCAGGTCTGGGACCGTATCGACGAAGACGACTCCGCCAAGGTCTACGACGGACATGCCTACATCTCCGTCACCTGCGACGGCCGGCGGCACTGGTCAATCAGCGCAGAATGCCGTGCGCCGGCCAGAGATTGGCCTCGTGCGGGCGCCCTTCCTGGAACATCTTCGGTATGTCCCTGCCGTGTGCGGTCGTCTCCTTGGCGAGCGTGGTCACGTCCGGCTTCCAGTCATGGCCACGCAGCCACTGGTCCGGTGACACGTCCGGTCCGCCCTGAAAGAAGCACAGTTTCCGTGTCATTCAGCACCGTGCGCGGCCGTTCAGGCGAGAACCATGACAAGCATCCACTGCCCACTCGGGCGCTCGCTACCAACCTGGGTATTAACGCCGGTTCGCTACTCGGCCTTCACTACACGTGCCTCGTTTCCCGTGACCCGTACGGAACTACTCGATCTGACTACCGCCTGAGGCGCAGCTTGCCGCCGACAGCTCAGCCGGGGGTCTAACGCTGAGCGGTGCGGCGGCGGTCGCCTCCCCCACACGAATCGATGCGCCGTTTGCCATCCCGCACAGAACCCTTCGCCCCAAGGGGCCGCGCTTATGAACGCCGGTCCGGCCGGCCCCAGGGTGACCGGATACAGTGCGCGAGACGGCAGCCTGGTCAGGGAGGGGAAGCGTGACCGCCACCAGCAACACCCGGCCCGCCGAGGGTGAAGCGCGAGCGCCGCGGCAGAGCCGACTGCACCGCCTGATGCGCTACATCCCCCGGATCGCCCCCGTCCTGCTGTGGGCCGTGCCCTGCTGGGTGCTCCTGCACACCGGCCAGCACTGGCCGCTGGCCGTGACGCTGGTCGGCACCGCCCTGTTCGTCCTCGGCCTCGTCGGTATGCCGCTCGCGATGGTGCGCGGCCACGGCCGGCGCCAGCAGGACCGGGCGGCGATCATCGGTGACACCCTGCTGGGTGCCAGTTGGGTTCTGTTCACCTGGTCCGTTCTGCTCGGCGTCCCATTGTGGCTCGTCCTGACCGCGGCCGGCGTCGGCGAGAGTCAGGAGCGGGCTCGAATTGTCACTTGGGCTGTCCTCGGCGTAACCGCCGTACTGCTCGCCTGGGGGTACGCCGAGGCCCGCCGCGTGCCACGCGTGCGCAGACTCGATGTGCAACTCCCGCGACTGGGTGCCGGGTTGGACGGCATCCGCGTCGTCCTCATCACCGACACCCACTACGGCCCACTCGATCGGGCTCGCTGGTCGGCACGGGTATGCGAGACGGTGAACACTCTGGAAGCCGACCTGGTCTGCCACACCGGCGACATCGCGGACGGCACAGCCGAACGCCGCCGCGCCCAGGCCGTCCCACTCGGTACCGTGCAGGCCGCCCATGCCCGTGTATACGTCACCGGCAACCACGAGTACTACAGCGAGGCCCAGGGCTGGGTCGACCTGATGGACGAGCTGGGCTGGGAGCCGCTGCGCAACCGCCATCTGCTGCTCGAACGCGGAGGCGACACCCTCGTGGTCGCCGGCGTGGATGACGTCACCGCCGAGTCTTCCGGCCTGGCAGGCCACCGCGCCCACCTGGCCGGAGCTTTGAACGGCGCCGACCCCGACCTGCCCGTCCTGCTCCTGGCACACCAGCCCAAGTTCGTCGACCGGGCGGCAGCCGACGGCATCGACCTCCAACTCTCCGGCCACACCCACGGCGGCCAGATCTGGCCCTTCCACCACCTGGTCCGCATCGACCAGCCCGCCCTCGCCGGCCTCAGCCACCACGGCACCCGCACCCTCCTCTACACCAGCCGCGGCACCGGCTTCTGGGGCCCGCCGTTCCGCGTCTTCGCCCCCAGCGAGATCACCCTGCTCGTGCTCCGCTCCCCGCACCTGCCCGCCTCGCCGTAGCACTGGGCGGGCCGACACATCCGCTTGGAGCAGTGCACGAGCCGAGGGGTGCGGCGTCGACAGATGACCATGCCCGTCTCGCTGAGGACAAAATCCGGCCCATTCCCGGGCTAACGGCTCCAACGAGCCATACGTGGCAACGTTTTACGCAGGTCAGCGACGCGTGACGCCTGTACCACCAGCAGACGAAGAAGCTGCTGGGCACTCAGCGCAAGTGGCTGACCATGGATACCTGGAGATGCAACGCACGGGTCCGCTGCACGATCGGGTGCCGTCTGAACTGGCTTGCCCTGTGGGGCGGGTGGGAAGGATGTCGCTGTGCCGAAGCCGTATCCGGAAGAGTTCCGCGAGGATGTTCATCGACATCCTGCAAGGCATGCATGACCTGCGCGTCACCATCGGCGAGGCGTCCGGACCGGAAGACCAAGCCGACGGCTGACCCGCAAGAGCACGATCTGCGGCGGCACCCTCACACCGGACGTGCTGTTCTTCGCCGAAGCCGTTCCGCGGCAGCGGGCCGAACACTGCCGCAACCTGGTCCGTGAAGCGGCCTCACTCAGCGCGGTGCACCGCAGCGCCGGCCGGGCTCCTGCGGGTGGTACCGATGCGCCTGTTTCTCGTCCTGGCGTTGCGCGGCAGGGGGGCCTGCCCACCCGATGCACTATCGGCGGCGGCCTGGGACGCACACCGGTTGGCGTCCCTCCGCAGCGCGGAGAGCCGCTGCCCGGCGCCGCCAAGGGACCTGAGCTGTTCGGCGGTCAGCTCCAGCGCCTCCAGGTCGGCACGCGGGGCCGCAACGTCGACCTCCAGACGGGCCCGCGCGGTGGGGGGAGCGGCGAGCACCGGGCTGATTGCGGGCGGACCCGCGGTCCTCGGGGCCTGCTGCTGGTGGCTCTCCCGGCTGGCACCGGCCTCGACGGTGCTGACCGGGGCGCCGTCGGCGGCCGGTGCGGGGACGGGCCCGGACGGTGACCGTGCCCAGGCTCGCGGGGGCGGCGCCGGTGGGCGGCGGGTCGGCCGGGGGTAGTCGAGGATGACTCCCGGAGCTGGCAGCCACGGCCTTGCGGGGGATCGACGTCCCCGGAGTTGCCGAACGGCGACCACTGGCCCCACAGGTCGGCCGTGGCGACCTGCCAACGAGCGCTTCCGCCGGGGCACTGGGTGTCGGTGACGGATACCGCCCGGGTGCCCGGCCCGGCGGACGGCGCGATGATCGGCTGCCGCCAGCGCCCGCTGTCGTCGACGTCCGGGTTACCGGCCGGTGCCCGGTCGTCTCCAAGTCTTTCGCGCGGTCGGCGAGCGCGGCGACCGACTCGTGGGCCTGGTACAGGGCGTCAGGAGCGGGCCAGGTGGCCATGCTGGTCTGTTCAAACCTTGACGATCGTTACCGCCGTAACCGAGGTCGGCCACAACCCTGGCCCGTACTCCCACCGCAACGGTTACAAGGTCGACATGTTCAAGCAGGATGGGTGCCTGGACCGGTACATCTTCAGCCACTTCAAGCGGGCCAGCGCCCGTAAGGACGTCACAAGCTCTGCAAGTCGGCGGCTGGCAACGTGTACGTCCGCGAGATGAACCATTGGGACGTCCTCTACGGCCGCGCCTGACTGTCCGCTCACGCATCGCGTGACGGCATGCACGCGAAGCTCCGGGCGTGCAGATTTCTCTTGGCGACAGCGGGCGCGTCACCAGCCAAGTTGGAAAGGGATCACTGCCAACGCAGGAACTGGAGCACCGCCTGCACCCGCCGGTGCTCGCGCTCGCTCTGCTCCAGGCCGAGCTTGGTGAAGACGCTGCGTACGTAGCCCTCGATCGTCTTGGGGCTCAGGACCAACTCCTCGGACAATGCGGCGTTGGTCAGCCCCTGGGCCATCAGCGCCAGCACCTCCCGCTCGCGGTCGGTCAGTGTGGTGAGCGGGTCACGTTCCCGTCGCCGGCCGACCAGTCTGGACACGAGTTCGGCGTCGATCACGACCTCTCCACCGGCGACGCGTCGTACGTCGACGGCGAAGGCACCGAGGTCGGACACCCGGTCCTTGAGCAGGTAGCCGACCGCACCGTCGAACTCTTCCATGAGCCGTAGCGCGTGATGCACCTCGACGTACTGCGACAACAGCATCAGCCCGACCTGCGGCGCGAACGATCGGATCTCGGCCGCGGCCTCGATGCCCTCGTCCGCGAAGCCCGGCGGCATCCGCAGGTCGGTGATCACTACGTCCGGTGGTTCGCGGCGGACGAGACCGACCAGCTCGGCACTGTTCCGGGCCTGGGCCACCACGTCGAAGCCTTCCTCGGCGAGGATGCGCGCCATCCCCTCACGGAAGAGGACCGCGTCGTCGGCGACAATCACTCGCACGGCAGCACCGCCCTGACCCGGGTTCCCCCGTCGGAGGGGCTGTCGACCTGGAGGTCACCGCCGAGTGCGGCGAGGCGATCCGCCAACCCCTGCAGCCCCGTTGCCGGTCCTGGGCGTGCGCCGCCACGACCGTCGTCGGTGACCTCCACGCACAGCCCGCCGTCGACCGGGGCCACGTCGACGACGACCACGCTCGCGCCCGAGTAGCGTGCGGCGTTGGTGAGCGCCTCGCTCACCACGTAGTACGCCGTCGCCTCGATGTCGCGCGGCAGGCGACCGGCGCCGGTCACGTGCAGTCGCACCGGGATCGCCGACCGGTCGGCGAGGGCGGCGAGCGCGGGCTCGAGACCCGACTGGGCCAGCACCATCGGGTGCAGGCCACGGGCCAGCTCACGCAGTTCGGCAGTGGCCTCCAGTAACTGCGCCCGCGCCTGTTTGACCCGATCCGCCATCGCCGTGCCGCCGACCTCCGCCTGCTTGGCCAGGGCGCCGAGTTCCAGCCCCAGGGTCACGAGCCGTTGCTGTGCACCGTCGTGGAGGTCGCGCTCGATGCGCCGGCGGGCCGCGTCCTCGGCGGTGACGATCCGGCGGGCCGCCGCCTGGATCTCCTGCGCCTGTTGCTGCTGCACGATGATCAGCCCGGTCTGCGCGACCAGGTCCGACAGCAGACGGACCTCCGTGGCGCTGAGCGACTCCCCTGCCGGCTTGCGGACCGTGATCGCGCCGCGCACGGTACCGCGGTGGACGACAGGCCGGACCAGCCGGCGCGGTCCGTCCAGCCCAGCGAGCATTGCCGGGCCCGCATCGACCGTCGCAGTCGGCCACCGGCCCCGCGGCACCAGACGATGCTCGTCGCCCACCCACACGACAACCTCGCTGGCGCCGACCGCGCCAGCGACCGTGGCCGCGACGGCGTCGAGCAGGTCCTGCGGCGGGTCCTCGAGGTGGGCCGACAACCGGGACAGCGTTTCATATGGCGTCGCGCGATGCCCGTAGACGAGGCGATCCGCCAGGCGCTGGGCCCGCCGCCGCAGCGGCTCGAACGCAACCGCGACAACGGCCGTCGTGACCAGCGCCAGCACTCGTTCGTCAGCCGGAACCACGGCTCCCGCACCGACCACGATCGCCACGTACGCGGCCATGATCAGCAGCAGCATGGCCCCGACAACGAGGGACTTGTTGATGACCGGGTCGATGTCGTAGAGCCGGAACTTGAGAATCGCGAACCCGGCGACGACCGGGATCAACGGGAGCGCGAGCAGGCCCGGCACCGGGCTGCCGAACGCCAGCAAGCCGGCCACCAGCAACACGATCCCCGCGACCACCGCGAACACGAGCCAGCGCATCTGGCGCGCCTCGTCGCCACGAGCGCGGCGGACACGCACCACGATCGCGACAGTCCACAGCACCTGGAAGACAAGGTAGCTGTACTGGGCGTACTCCCAGACACGGTCTGCCACTTCGCTGCCAGGGACAGCCAGCGGGTGCGGAGCAGCCAGTCCTATCCGGTCGTACTCCACCGGCCACAGCGCCGACACCACCGCGAGTACGACCGCGACCGCCATCATCGCGACCACGGCGAACCGCCACCGGGGTGACGGGAGCCGCCCGTCGGGGAACGCCATGAACGTCCACCCGGCCAGCGCGATCGCCAGCGGCAACGGCCACACCCCGACCCAGCCGAGCCAGGAGGCCCCGGCCAGGGGGCCGTCGTGCAGGCCGTACTGGCGGCCGAAGAACATCACCGCGTGCAGCACGCCGGTCGCGACGAAAAGCCAGCCCTCCGGGTGCCGCGGCCGCATCCGGACGATGTACAGGCCCACGGCGGTGAAGGAGGCGCCGATCAGCCCGTTGTGCACGTTCTCCAAGTGGAAGCCGAGGTACCAGCCGTAGCCGACGAGGGTCGCGACCACCAGCGCCACCAGCGCTGCTCCGGCTTCGCGGACCGTCGGTGGTGCCTGGTCATGTGCCTCCGTGGCCGCTGACATGAAGCCATGCTGGCACAGCGGCAACGCTCATGGATGAGGGTTTCCCCTGGTCGAAGTGCAGGGTGCGCACCGTATCCCGGAACCCCTGGGAGGGACACGGTGGGACCACCGACTCGTCCCGACCGAAGGAGTCACCATGAGCACGTCGACTCGGATCCACATCCAACTGTCCAGCGCCGGACACCCCGAGCGGGTCGCCGGGCCCCTCCTGGTGCTGGGCGGGGCCGCCTTCTTCGCAGGCGGCGCCATCCACCCCGGTGACAGTGGTAAGGGATCGAAGGTCTCCCAACTCCACGACATGCTGGTCGACTCGATGTGGTACCCCTCGCACGCGTTGTTGCTGGCCGCGATGGCGTGCTTCGCGGCCGCGATCCTCGGGTTCCGGCGCCGCGGCGGTCTCGGCTCCGCCATGGCCACGGTGACCGGCGTCGTGTCCGTCATCGCCGTCGTCGCCACGATCGGGATGACGCTGCACCTGTTCGCCGCTCTCGGTGCGGACGGAATCGCCGGTGGCGAGAAGACGCTCCTTTACCACATGCAGACGTGGAACGAGACGATCGTCGATCCGCTGTGGGGCCTGGGCATCGCAACCCTCGCCGTCGCCGGCGGCCTCACGCGCACCCTCGGCAACCCGATCACGCTCGCGCTCGGCCTCGTCGGGGGGCTGGCCTACGCGCTGGCGTCCGCCACGATCGCGTTCACCGACCGCTTCGACGCGCTGTTTCCGCTGGCCTCACTCATCGGGATCTGGGCCGTCGTGGCCGGCCTCATGATGTCGCCGCGGAAGTCCCGATCCGGGGGCTCCGCATCTGCCCCGGATCTCGACCGGGCCGAGACCTCCAACTGAGAGGTCGCGCACGGCGCCAAGACTGAGGTGATCACACGGGTGCCAACGTGCCCCATTCCGCGAAATACGACTCGGTGATGGCCCCCGCGACGATCGGAAGTAGCTCTTCCTCCGTCACACCGGCCTCCTGAAGCTGGAGGATCTGAGTAATGGACAGTGTCATCTTCGGTCATTTCAGTGTCACTCTCACAGACCGGCACGGAGCTCGCCTCGAGCGCCTGCCCCTGCGGGCATCTGGTCCACAGCCGGTACGGCTTCCCTACGGCCCGGACGTCCCTCCGCCGCCGTTCGTTGTCGGCCGGGAGGAACAACTCGCCCTCATCCGGAGAGCGGCCCGCGAGCAGGCAGCGGTGGAGTTCACGGGGCCCTGCGGAGTGGGGAAGTCCGCCCTCCTCAAGAACGCGGCCGCCAGCAGCGCCCCCGGAGCATACCTGCGGGTGGGCGGCACCGAACTAGAGGACCTTTTCCAGGATCTGACGCGGCACTTCTACATCTACCCCCGCCCGGGCGGCAGAAGGCTCACCACCCAGGAGTGCGCCCAGACGCTGGGGAACGTCAGCGGGGTCGTCGCACTCGACGACGTGTCATACGGTCCGGAGCAACTCGGCTACTTACGGCGGGCGTTGCCGAGCTGCGCGCTGGTGATCGGCACCTCAGCCCCGGTACTCGGTGCGCTGGGAACCTCGTCCGCGCTACCAGGCCTGCCGGAGTCGGCAGCTGTGGCCCTGCTCTCGCGCGAGGTGGGCCGCTTCATCCCGGACTTCGAGATGGCCACGGTACGGCGGCTGGTGACCGCCGTCGACGGGCAGCCGCTGCATCTGCGGCAGGCGGGCGCGCTGGTGCGACTCGACGGCCGCTCCTTCGGCGAACTCGCCGCACGGGCGGAGTCAGACCCGGGCGTCCTGGACGAGCTGTGTATCTCGGCGGCCGGTCCCCAGGCCAAGCGCGCGCTGGCGGTGCTCGCGCTGGCCGGCGGCGCGCTACTGCCCGGTGATCTGCTCTCGCAGATGGCCGACATCGCGTACGTCAGCGACACCCTGGAGTCGCTGACGGCGCGCGGCCTGGCCGAGCAACGCGAGGACCGCTTCGGGTTACCAGTCTGCAAGGCCGAGCCCTACCGGCGGATCCTGTACCGCTACATCGGGCTCGCCTCAGCGCTGCGCTCGCTGAACGCCTGGCTCGCGTCCTGCGACCCGGGCGGCCAGGAGGCACGCGGGGCCATCGACGCGGCGGTGAGCCTGCTCGGCTTCGCGGCCGAACAGCGCGAGTGGGAGGCGGTCGTCCGTCTGACGACCGTCGTCGAGCGGGTGCTCTTCGTCCAGGGGCACTGGCAGGCCTGGCAGAACACTCTCACACAGGGGATCACCGCCGCACAGGCAGCGGGGGACACCGTGTCCGAGGCTTACTTCACCCACCAGCAGGGCATCCAGCATTTTCTCCACGACCGCGCGGACCAGGCCCGGCGGCTCCTCCAACGGGCGCTTGACCTGCGAACACAGCTGGGCGACGCGGCGGGTGCGGCGGTCACCAGCGCCAACCTGGCCCTCCTCGAACCGGCAGCGCCCCCTCCCCCACCCCGGACATCGAATACCCGGCGGCGTGTGCTGACCGCCGTCGCCACGGTGGTGGCCGTGCTCACGATCGGCTCGGCGATAGGCCAGGCCATGGGCGGCTCCGGCGACGGTGGCGGCTCCTCGTCCTCACCACCCGCGGCTTCCCGTTCCGGTGGAACCGACGGCGGCAGCACGACGACCGGCAAGGCAACGAACGGCAGCACGACAACTGGCAAGGCAACGAACGGCAGCACGACGACCGGCAAGGCAACGAACGACAGCACGACAACCGGCAAGGCAACGAACGACAGCACGACAACCGGTACCGACGGCGGGACGCACATCCCGCTCTCCCCACCCGCCATCACCCCGTCCGTACAAGACTTCCGGCCGGTGCACATCTATCCCGGCGTGGAAGCCCAGGTACTGGACTTCACCGTCACCAACCCCAACGACCAGGCCATCGCCGTCGACTCCGTGGATATCCCCGACGACACCGACTTCTCATACGCGGACGGCACCTGCCCGGGCCAGTTGGCGGCCCGCGCCTCTTGCAGGGTGTCGGTTGAGTTCTCGCCGAGCCGGATCGGCCCCGCGAGCACCCAGCTCACGGTCACCTCGGGGAAGAGCACCTCCACGCCCGCCGAGCTCACCGGCACCGGATTCGTCCATCTCATGGTCGTCCTCACTGGTGAATCTGACGGCAAGGTCGCAGCCCAGGGTACTCAGGACGGGACGACCTGCGAGGGCTCAGTCCTCCCTACGCAATGTGGTTTCGACGTCTCAGCGGAAGGACTGCAGCTGACCGCGTCCATCTCGGACTCCCGTTATTTCTTCACGGGGTGGTCGGGTGCCTGCGCCGGTGCCAACCCTTGCGTACCGGACCTCAACCAGGACGGCACGGTGACAGCAACCTTCGCCGTTCGCCCGCCCCGCTGACAGCTCCGGGCGGCCTGCCGCCCGTACACCGGGTGTGGTCGGGAAGCCTACGACACCGCACTCGAGGCAGGCTGGCCCATCGCCATCGGCGCCGTCGAAGGCACCTGCCGCCACCTCAGTCAGCGACCGCCTCGGTATCACCGGCGCCCGCTGGGGCCTCGAAGGAGCCGAAGCCCGTCCTCCGCCTCCGCGCCCTCACCGCCAACAACGACCTCGACGCCTACTGGGTCTTCCATGCCACGTGTGAACACCAGCGGCTCTATCCCAGTCCCGACCAGGACGGCTACACACTGACCGCCTGATCCACGACCTTCACTTCAGAAGAGTCCTCCCCAGCAACGAACGCGATGTATGGTGCGGGCTGTTCAGGAACACTGCCCCTCGGGTTCGTCACCAGAGTGCGTCTGGAATCCGCGAACCCGTCGGATTCGGGTTGTCGGGGACTCCATGATGGGTGCGGATCCTCTGAAGTGACGTTCCTGATCAGGCTGTGAGGCTGTAGTTCTGCTGGCCAGGACTGGGGTAGAGGCGTTGATGCTCGCGGGCCGCGTGGAAGATCCAGTAGTTCTCGAAGTCTCCGTTTGTGATCAGCGCGCGGAACTGGAGGACGGCTTCGGCTCCGGTAAGTCCCCATCGGGCGCCGGTGATGTCGAGGCGGTCGGCGATCAGGTGGCGGCAGGCGCCTTCGACGGCGCCGGTGGCGATCGGCCATCCGGCTGCGAGTGCGGTGTCGTAGTGGAGTTGGTCGAGGTGGCCGGTGAGGTAGCGGTGGCATGTGGTGACTGCCTCGCGGCGGGCAGAGGGAAGTTGTTCGGCGGCGGCCTGTGCGGACATCTCGGTGGCGGCGCGGTCGGCGTGTCCGGCGAGGATCGCGGTGAGTTTGTCCGCCACCCAGGTCCGGGAGCGCCCATCCGTAAGGCTGCTTACGGCTGCGGTTGAGGAATGTCCGAGCGTACATGTACTTCTCGTTCGTGCCACGGATCTTGGCCACCCAGCCGCTCATGGCGTTACAGACGAGGCGCTGCGGCGTAATGGACACCCCGGGGAACACCGCGGCGGGGTCCGCTGTGGCGAGATCGACGGGGATGTCCAGCGCCGCTGTTGACGCGGCCTTCTGTTCTGGGGTGGCGTGGCTCTCGCAGACTTGCGGGTGAGGACCGATGCCGTACCAGACCATGATCGGGTTCCGGCAACGGGTCCCCTTGGTCGTTGTAGTCGTGCACTGGCTCACGCGCCCCCCTATCTCCCCTGGTCGTACCTGCTCAGCCACAGCGTCGGCAGGACAGTACATCGCATGCCCCGTCGATAGGAGAGAGAGCCCCAGGGTCCAGGTCAATACCCCTGCCGGATGGCGACCACAGCAAAGTCCTGGTCGCGCTTCTATGGAGAAATCCTGGAGATGATCTTGCGATCACGTCTCCGAATCACCAACGGAGACCGACATGTCCCAACGCTCTGACCTGCTCCTTTGGCATGAGTAGCAGGTGGGCGATCTTCCAGGGCCTAATTCGGGACGAAGAGGTCGTGGGTTCAAATCCCGCCACCCCGACAGGGGAGTACCAGGTCAGGGGCCTGATCCGCGAGAGTGGATCAGGCCCCTGAGTGATTTCCGAGGCGAGACCGAGGCCCACCGTCAGGACTCCCACACCCAGTACCTGGAGGGCCGGGGCGGGACCGGAGGGATCAGCGCGTGACGTAGACCGCTACCACGGCCTCGGACGCCTCGTGCAGGTCGTCGCCCGGCCAGCTGACCGTGTAGGTCACCTCGCGCCGGGCGCGCGGAATGTCGTCGATGGTGAACGTGCCGTCCGCGGCGACGGACACCGACGACAGCGTGCCCGTACCGAGCTTGTCAGTCCGTACGACCTTCAGCACCGCCCGGTCCGGCAGCGCCTTGCCCTGCGCGGTGAAGGTGCCGGTGATCCGGACACCGTCCAGCGTGGCCTGCGCCGGGGCGGTAAGCGCGATCGAGGTCGGCGCCTTGGCCACGGACACCATGTGGACGATGTCCGTGGCGGGGCGGTGGGTCAGGTCGCCGAGGAAGGACACCGTGTACGTGGCGTCGCCGACGAGGTCCGGCTCGTCGAGGACCGCGAAGGTGCCGTCCTCCTTGACGGTGGCGGCGCCCAGGTCGTGGGTGCCGGTCGCGTCCGTGCGGGTCGCCGTGACCTTCAGCGGAGTGCCGGGAGCGGGCCCGTCGAGCTCCAGCCTGCCGCGCACGGCCAGCGGCTCGCCCGCGACCGCCGGGGCAGGGCTGTGGGTGAGGCCGCCGGTGAAGCGGGTGTCGTACTGGACGGCCGGGGGCTGGATGATGTGCAGCCAGTACTGGCTGCCGACGGCGTTGGTGGTGACCGCGAACAGCCGGGAGCCGTCGGCCGACCACTCCATCCCGCGCGGGGCGACCCGGTCGCCGTCGAGGCTGCCCTCGAAGACGAACTCCAGCGGGGCTGTCGAGTCGGTGGGGTCGGCGGGCTGGAGCAGCAGGTCGGGTGTGGAGCCGGTGGCCGCCGCGCCGCGTGCCATGTACTTTCCGTCGCCGCTGAAGGCGACCGAGCTGGCGGTGGCGCCGACCGGGAGCGGCTGGTAGCCGTTCGCCGCGTCGGACAGGTCGTCAGTGTTGAGCAGCCGGGTGCCGTAGTTGGCGTCGGCGACGGCGACCTTGCTGCCATCGGCGGAGAACGCCATGTCCTTCAGGTCGAGTGCGCCGTTGCCCGCGCTGTCGGCGAAACGGCGGACGGCGTTCCGTACGAGAGAGCCGTTGCTGGTGTCGTACACCGCGAGGAAGGGGTTGGCCGCGTAGTCGTTGTGCGGCTGGCCCATCAGCATCCGGTCGTCGGGGCCGGCCTCGAGCTTGAGCTTGCCGTAGTCGTTCCAACCGGTGCGTGTATGCACACCGTTGACGATGCCGTCCAAATAGGTCTGGGCGTTGTTGCACTCGCCCACGTACTGCGAGTAGGGCGTGGTGAAGTACAACTGGTCGCCTGAGAAGGCGAGTTCCCTGCCGCACGTGTCGGTGTTGGTGTAGGCGAGGAAGGCCGGTTCGAAGGTGGTGGTGTCGTACGTCTGGATGTATTCACGCAGGCCGGCGTAGAGCTTGGTGTTGTCGGCGCTCAGGGCCAGGCCCGAGACGTGGGCCGGGGTCTGGATGGTGGTGAGGCGCTCGCCCTGGAAGTTGTAGGCGACGATGGTGCCCTTGTTGAGGTAGTAGTCGGTGTTGCTGTCCGCGACGAACACGCGCTGGTGCACGGAGTCGACGGCGATCGCCGAGTACGACGAGAACGGCAGCTTGACCACCGCGTCGGAGGCCGCCGCGTGGGCCGCGGGCGCCACGGCGACGGTCAGGCCGACTCCGGCGAGCGTGGCGGCGAGCAACGTGGCCGCCAGACGTCTGGGACGGTGTGCTGTATTCAACTGTGCCCCCCCACAGGCTGTGTCGGGTGCCCACTGCGTTCAATGAGGCACCTGTAACACCCATGAAACAGCTGAGAAGATTGCCTGTCCAAGGGGCGCGGGTGAGGACCTGTCGCCGTCCTCTCCGTGGACGGCGGACGGTGGCCGGCACTGGCCCGCGGCCCCGCACGCCGTTGTGCGGCGGCCTCACCGGTGTGCACCGCCGCTGGCCGTGACGAACGCTGGTCAGGGCACGCGACCGGCCGCGGAGCCTTTCGGAGGGGTCAGCCCAGACGCTGGACCAGTCGGTACTCGTCCCCCAGCTCCTTCGGCCTGTGGTCGCCGAAGATGTTGAGGTGCTCGGGGACCAGGCCCGCCTCCTCGCGCCACACGTCCTTGTCGAGCGGGTGCTCGTGCCGCCGTCCGCCGACCGTTCTGCGGAGTGGACCAACCTCAGTGGAGTGCGAGAGCGGGTACTCATGCTGTCCTCCGCTGACCGCTGCGCGCGATGGACCAGTTCAGACCGCTCCGAATCGACGCCGCGCAGGATCGCGGCGAGAGTCCGGCGTCCTCCCCTGCCGACTGAAGAGCCTCCTCAACCTGTTCTCACGGAAGGTCGCCCCACGCGATGAACCGCCCCCAGGGCTCGCGCCGCCCGGAGCGAGGTGGCGTTGCGCTCGCCCTCCGGGGCTGCCCGCACACTCGCGGTTTCCGCGTTGAAGCCCGCTGTGGTGTAGCGGGACGCCCGGACCGACGACGGTGCGGCCAATTAAAGCCCCGTGAGACCTGACGCTCCGTCAGGCAGACGTACAGACAATCCGGCAGAGGAACAGGCGGTGCGTCGACGACGACGCGTAGACCCCGACATGGGTGAGGCTGCCGGGGCGACGACATGGCCTCCCCACGCGCGGGTGTCGATTCGCTTGCCGAGTCGCCCTGCCGTGTTGCCGAGCCGGACGCCGGGCGGGGCGGCGAAGTACAAGTGGAATCCACCGCTGCGGCGTGCAGGACTGCGTTGCGCAGCTTCACTCGCTCGCCGAGCAGAAGCCCGGATCCGTGCCCCGATCACGGCCACGGGAGCGCTCTGGCCTGCGGTGACTCCGGGTGCAGGGCGGGGCAGCGAACATCACATTGACCCGGCCGGGCTCGCCCCGGAGGGTTGGCTGTATGCCCCATGGATCCTCAGGATCAGCACCACCCTGGATACCCGACGGCCTCCGGTCCACCGAGGAGGCGCCGTGCAGGGGGTGTTGAGCGGGTTCGTCGTCATCGCGGTCGTCATCGCCGTCGGTTACGTCCTCGGCCGCGGCGGCCACCTCGGTGGGCACGGCCGGGAGGTGCTTACCAAGCTGGCCTTTCACGTGGCCTCCCCCGCCCTGCTGTTCACCACGCTAGCCCACGCCGACCTGTCGGTGATCTTCTCCAGCCGGCTGCTGGTGACGGCGATGAGCACGGCCGCGGCGGCGGGCGCCTTCGTCGCGGTTGGTGTCGTACGCCACTGGGGCGTGGGCCGCACCACCATCGGCGCCCTGTGCTCCAGTTACGTCAACTCCGGCAACCTCGGCATCCCCATCGCCGTGTACGTCCTGGGCGACGCGTCCCTGGTAGCCCCGGTACTGCTCTTCCAGGTCGTCATGGTGACCCCCATCGCCCTGATGATCCTCGACCTCTCCGGCATGGGCGAGAAGGGCCCGTGGTGGCGACGCCTGCTGACCCCGTTGCGCAATCCGATCGCGGTGGGCTCGCTGAGCGGTGTCCTGGTCTCGGCGACCGGCGTCCGCGTCCCCGGTCCGATCATGGACCCCATCACCCTCATCGGCAACATGTCCGTCCCGGCGGTCCTGCTCGCCTTCGGCATCTCCCTGCGCGGCAGCGCCCTGCCCGGCCGCGGCCGGGATCGCCACCCTGTGCTCCTCGCCGTGACCCTGAAAGCGGCGGGCCAGCCGGTCGTCGCCTGGGCGCTGGCTACCAACGTCTTCGGGTTGCACGGAGCGCCGCTGCTCGACGTGACGGTGACCTCGGCACTGCCGGCCGCGCAGAACCTCTACACGTACGCCAGCACGTACGGGGTGGGCGAGGTGCTCGCCAGGGACGCGATTCTGCTGTCCACGGTGCTTTCGGTGCCGGTGTTGGTGGTGGTCGCGGCTCTGCTGGGCTGACAGACGTGTCAGTCGACCGGGCACTCGCCGGAGTCGATGACGAGGTCGACGGGCGCGCTAGTTCGACGACCTCGTTTGGTGCCTCAAGGCCGAGCCGTACGACACAAGCGACGGAGAGGGTCCTTTTGAGGGCTACCCGGGGGAATTCGTCTCCATCATCGGGGTCGATCCATTGCCACGTAGCCAGTGCCGCACCAGGCAACGTTTGCCCCTGCGCGAGTCCGGGGGCATGCCTTGCTGCCAGATCGAGGCGGTGGGAAGCTCCGCACGTGTCGATCTTGGTCCGGCTCGCTGAACGCAGGGACGCTGTAGGTGCCAGAATCCTCATCCGTGCTGGTCAGCACGTGTGCGAGTACTCTTGCGGGTCCTGCCAGTCGGCGATGACATTGAAGGCATCGCTCGTTGATTGCTGGCCGGATCGGGCCGGCTCCAAGATGGTCCGGTGCTGCTGCGACTGCCCTACCTGGCTCTGACGAGCGTGTTCACCTTGATACGACTGCTGCCGATGGGCGATCGCGACAGGGATGCTGAGATCTTGGCGTTGCGCCACCAACTGGCCGTGCTGCAGCGGCAGATCGACAAGCCGCAGCTCACCTGGCCTGACCGCGCGCTGCTCGCGGCGCTCCTGCAACCCTCCCCCGGGTACACCTTCGCCGACTCCAATTGATCGTTTCTCCCGACACGCTGCTGCGCTGGCACCGCGATCTGCTCCGCCGCCGTCATGCCACGGCCTCACGCCCCAAGAGTCCCGGTCGACCGCGCACCGTACGCTCCGTCCGTGCCTTGGTGCTCCGGCTCGCATGAGAGAACCCGAGCTGGGGGTACAGGCGGATCCACGCCGAGCTCGCCGCTCTCGGCATCAAGGTCGCCGCCTCCACCGTGTGGAACATCCTCAAGGAACACGGCATCGCCCCCGCCCCCGCCCCCGAGCGGAACCACACCACCTGGCCAGCGTTCCTGCGCTCCCAAGCTCACACCATCCTCGCCGCCGACTTCTTCGAGACCAAGACGCTGACCGGGGCGACCCTGTACGTCCTCGCTGTCATCGAGCACGCCACCCGGCGCGTGCGGATCCTCGGCGGGACCGCGCACCCCACCGCGGGCTGGGTCACTCAACTGGCCCGAAACCTGGTCATGGACCTCCACGACGCCGGCGCAGAGGTGAGGTTCCTGATCCGCGACCGGGACGCGCGCTACCCGGCCGCCTTCGACGCCGTCCTGCAAGCTGAGAGTTTCGAGGTCGTCCAGACCGGCGTCCGGATGCCGCGCATGAACGCGATCATGGAGCGATGGATCCGCTCCTGCCGAACCGAACTCCTCGACCGCACCCTTATCTGGAACCAGGCCCATCTACTCCACGCCCTGCGCGAATACGAGCAGTTCTACAACCAGCACAGGCCCCACCGCACTATCGCAAGCGCCACACCGCTATGTCCCCTGCCCGAACCGATCACCGAACCCGACCGGCTCACCCACCTCGACGTCCACCAACGCGACCGCCTCGGCGGCATCCTCCACGAGTACCAACACGTGGCGTGACCAGCACGGACGTAGTTCTTGGCACCTACAACGTCCACATCGCAGGGGTCACGGCGAACCCAACGGGTTCGTGGGTCGCTCGGCAGGCCCGGAACCTTGTCATGGATCTGGGCGACAGAGCCGAACAGGTGCGGTTCCTCATCCGAGACCGCGACGCGAAGTTCACCGGTGTCTTCGATGAGGTGTTCACCTCACTGGGTGCCCGGGTGATCCGGACACCGGTCCGTGCACCGCGGGCGAACGCGATCGCCGAACGCTGGGTAGGCACCGTCCGGCGCGAATGCACCGACCGGCTCTTGATCTACAACGAGCAGCACCTGCGCTCGGTGAGGATGTCGGTGAACGCTTCCAGGAGCTGGTCGGTGGTGACGTGGGCGAGGTTGGACGGGTCGTGGCTGTAGCGGTGGTCTTTCTTCAGCACGCCGGGCGTGCCGGTCTCCTTGGTGGAACGTACTTGGCCGTGGAGGGAGTTGCCGTATGGCGGTGAGGTGACGACGAAGGCGACCCCGGCCGTGATACTCCTCACCGATGAGGGTGGTCAGGCGTCGGGCGTCACCGCAGACAACCTCGTCTTGGCCACCCCCCGTTGTGGTGATCACGTGGCGGACGTTGGCGCTGGCGAGGGTGGCCCAACGGGGCTCGTACTCGGGGCCGATGGCATGGCGGCCGAGGCGGACGGCTTCGACGAGGGTGGTGCCGATGCCGCACATGGGGTCGAGGACGAGGTCGCCGGAGCGGCCGTGAACGAGGCACGCGCCCAGTACGAGGCCGAACAAGGACCCTCACGTACGGCACAGTAATGGTGAGCCAGCGTCGCCATACGGCAGCCGCCCCAGCGCTTCGCTTGCACATCACTCGGGCTTGGCGTCTGCGCTCTGCACGAGGGCGATTAGGGTGGGCAAAGCACCACCGTGGCATCGTGACGATGACGCGTGTTCTTGTCCCGCTGTGCCTCGCCGGCCAGTCCCCTCACAACGCTGGCCTGCCCAGCGCCAGCGCGGAGGTCCGGCCGACGCGCAACAAGACCTCGGGCCGCCCGATCCCCCGCCGCGCCGACCACCCGCCCCAGCCCGCCCCGACCTTTTCTCTTTCTGCTTCAGGGGTCGGCTGCGAGAGGCGCATAGGGGGATGTCGGGCTCCCGGCCACGCCCAATCAGGCGTGGTGAGCTGCGAATACACCGTCAGGCGCCCGAGGAGGGCGGGGACTTGTCGGCGGGGATGCCGACGGGGCTTTCGGCCGGGTTTCCGGCGGGGTCGAGGGCGGGGTTATCGCATCGCGACTCCGGTCGGGCCTCCACGGTCGCACGTGCGGTCGGGGCCGACTGCTGGTCTGTCCCCACGCGCGGCACCGGGCAAGCGGTGCCACACCCTACGGGAGGACCCGGCGATGATGAAGGTGGGCGCGGGCGGCGGGGACTGGCTGGCGCGGGCGGTACTGGCGCAGTACCGGATGGCGACGGCCGAGCAGATGCATCGGGTGATCGCGCCCAGGGTGCGGATCGAACAGACACGGCGAAGGTTGGTCAAGCTGCGCAGCGAGGGCCTGATCGATCGCATCACCTTACCCCAGGCCGGGCGCACCCGGGTGTGGTTTGCCACCCAGTACGGTGTGCAGGTCGCCTCCGAGTGGCCGGAGTTGCGGGAGTGGCAGCCGCCGAAGCTGATCGCCGACCCTACCGCCGCGCGGCTTCGGGCAGGGCACGCGCGGGCGGTAACGGAGACCGGGCTTGCTTTCCTGCAGGACGCCCGCCGCCGCGGCGACGTGTGCCGGCCGCTGGACTGGATCTCCGACGTCTACCATTCCCTCGGCGGCGAAGCCGTCATCCCCGACGCCCACCTGTACTACCGCACCTCCAACCACGGCGGGTCGATGCTGCGGGCCTTCGTCGAAGTCGACCGCGCCACCATGGGCCCTGAACGACTCGCCGTCAAACTCGGCGCCTACGCCCGCCTCCACACCTACGTGCCCACACCCATCGGCCGCCCACGACCGATCCTCGCCCACCAGCCCCAGGAAGAAGACTGGAAGCGCCGCTACGCCCTGTTCCCGCGGCTGCTGTTCGTCCTGGACGGCACCGGCCCCACCGACATCGCCACGCGCATCCAAGCCCTGCACGCAGCCACCACGGCACTGACGCTGTCCAGCTTCCTGCGCGACGTCCCCATCCTGGCAGCCACCTGACCGACCTGCTCCGCAACGGCCCCTCCGCACCCGCATGGCACCCCGTCCACGTCCCGGACCAAGACCACAAGGTCAGCTGGACACAGTCCCGCCACCCCTAGCCGCTCCGCCCGCGATCCTGCGCAATGCTCCCGACCATGAACCCGACCACAGCAGGTCACAGCGCTGCACGGCACATTGCGCACGCGATGGCTGTGCAACCGCCCAGGCCGCCTCCATCACACCGCCGACATGGCCTGGGCATCATGCCCGACCACGACCTGCACGGCCCCGACCATGAAGCGGGCCAGCCCGACCATGGACCCAACCAGAGCAGGTCACAGCGGTGCGCACACCGTCCGGCCGAAAGCTGCGCAATGGGAGCTCGATCGCGCAACGACGGATGGGGCGTGTCCAGGCCCGGTGCGCAGACTGCGCACCGTGAAGTCGCGTGGGGGTGCGGGGCTGCGCAATGGTCCCGGACACAAATGCACAACCGATTGCGCAGATCCGTTTCAGCAAGGGCTAATGGTCGTCTGAGCGTTGGAGCAGGAAGCCGCGCTCCACCCCGGGCTCGACCACCCACGGACCGTCAACCTGCGCGAAGACGGCATTGTGCCGGGCGCCGGATTCGTGGATCGCCCGTACCTTCGCCCCGGACCGGCTCACCGCAACCATCACAGCACCCAGCCTCGCAAGCATCACGGCGAGCACCGCACAGACCCAGACCCTGCGCCCGCCGACAACTCATCCGCGCCGATGGGAGCCGGTGCGCCTCGGCCACCGGGCACCGACCTCGTCGTCCGAAGTGTCAAAATCAGCACCCTGGCTGCCCTGTGGATCAAGGCGGCACGATGATCGCCCGTACTGCTGAAACTGGCCTACCTCGGCGTCATGAATGCCCACGCCCTCCAGCGATTTCTCTCGATGAGCGACCGCGCGAAGGATGCCGAGATCCCCGCCTCGCGCCACCAGATCACGGCGACCTCTGCGACGATGCGGCGTTCAGTCCCTCCTGCGGCTTGGTTGGGGCTGTGGCGGGCCGACCACAGCCCCCGTTTCCCCATCGTGACGCGAGCGCTCCTCCAGCGGAACCTTGGGCGGCGCGCGACACCCCACCGGCCTCGCAGCCGCACGACCGAAGGCTTCACACGGCCGCCTCGCCGTCCATCTCCCCAACGACGCCCCTGCCCGGCCGTCCATCTCGCAGGAACATCCACCGTCTTCACTCGAGCCCGAGCCGTCATAGCCGTCGGCCCGGGCCCACGCTTGCCAGGACCACGGTGCGCTGCGGATCGCACGCGGCACGGCGACTGCGGCTTCGGCTACGTGAGGGGAGGGGGAGTTTCGAGGGAGAGAGGAAGGGGGTCGACCACGAACGACCCACGGGCACGCACAGTTACCACCAACCCCCTGTCCCGAAGGAGGTCCAGCGCGCGACGGACCGTACCTGGGCCGACCTTGTAGTCGTGGGTCATGGTCAGCTCTCCTGGCAGCCGGGTGCCGGGAGGGTACTCGCCTGAACGGATCTTGCGTTCGATGATCGCGGCCAGCTGTTCGTACACGTACTGCGGCGAGTCAGGGCTGATCTTGTCCACGTTTTGACCGTAGAGCGCTACACCTGATCGTCTCCCCCGACACGGTGCTGCGCTGGCATCGCGAACTCCTGCACCGCCGCCACGGCAAAGCCTCCCGACCCAAACGTCCCGGTCGACCACGCACCATCCGCTCGATCCGTACCCTGGTGCTCAGGCTCGCCGAAGAGAATCCCAACTGGGGGTACAGGCGCATCCACGGAGAGCTCGCCGCTCTCGGCATCAAGGTCGCCGCCGCAACCGTGTGGAACATCCTCAACCATCACGGCATCAATCCTGCCCCCGAGCGCGACCACACCACCCGGGCCACCTTCCTGCGCTCCCAAGCGTAAACCATCCTCGCCGCCGACTTCTTCGAGACCAAGACGCTGACCGGTGCGACCCTCTACGTTTTCGCCGTCATCGAACACGCCACCCGGCGCGTGCGGATCCTCGGCGCAACCGCACACCCCACAGCGGACTGGGTCACCCAACTCGCCCGGAACATGGTCATGGACCTCCACGACGCAGGCACCAAGGTGAAGTTCCTCATCCGCGACCGAGACGCGCGCTACCCAGCCCCGTTCGACGCCGTCCTGCAAGCCGAAGGCATCGAAGTCGTCCAGACCGGCGTCCGGATGCCACGCATGAACGCCATCATGGAACGCTGGGTACGAACCTGCCGGGCCGAACTCCTCGACCGAACCCTCGTCTGGAACCAGGCCCACCTACTCCACGCACTACGCGAGTACGAGCAGTTCTACAACGGGCACCGCCCCCACCGCACCCTCCAAGGCGCCGCTCCCCTCCGCCCCCTACCCGAACCGATCACCGAACCTCGCCAGCCCACCCACCTCAACGTCCGCCGACACGACCACCTCGGCGGCATCCTCCACGAGTACCAACATGCAGCGTGACCAGCGCGGACGTAGTTCTTGGCACCTACAGGGCTGCGGCTGGAACTTCTTCACTCGGCGGCCTCGCCCATCGCGCGGGCGGCCCGGTTCTTTGGCGCTCGGCGCCCGTACAAGCGCGCGCACATCGACGTCAGCACCTCAGTGATGTCGCACACCAGGTCGTCAGCGGTCTCGTCGAGGTCGAGGACGATCAGACGCCGACCGGACGCTGCTTCGAGATGCTCGACGTCGAACCGAGCCAGCCGGTCGCGGTGCTCGACCACGATCACAGCGGCGTCCGGGTTGGACAGGAGGCGGTGCAGCTTGCGGCTGCCCCCGTTCAACCCCGATCCGACCTCAGTCACCACCTCAGCGACCGGCAAACCGAGACCGGTAGCCCCCTGGACCACGCGGGCGACCTGCCGGTCAAGGTCCGCCTTCTGGTCGGCGGAGTAAACACGGCAGTGCGCCACAACCCGACCGGACGCCTCAGTGGCGGGCTCGTCGACCAGCCACGTCCCGGACGGCGTCTGGCGTACAGAAACCGGGCGTGAACACCCGGGCTTGCGCTCAAGAAGCCGGTCAAACGGTCCCACCGGGACGCCGACCGCGCCGCCGTTCTACCCGCCGAGTTCCTCCCGCAGGATGCGGGCCAACTCGGCCGGGTTGGAGAGGAACGGTGAATGCGCGGAGTCCACCTGCCGCGTACGCTGGGCACGCTGAGCCATGGCCTCCTGGAGAGGCACCGGAATCGCCGCGTCGGCTTCGCACACGATGTAGGTACTCGGCACCGTACGCCAGGCCGCCTCAGTGAGAGGCTGGGTGGCTGAGGCCAGCGACTGGCGGCCGAGCTTGGCGGCCGACAGCCGCGCGAGTTCGGGGTCCACGTCACCGTAGAGGATCTCCAACGGCTGGGACACTTGGAAGAAGCCCTTGTCAGGGTGTCCGTCAGGTCGCTCCCGCACGTCCCAGTAGGGCGGGTAGACGCCGTCGGCCGCGGACAGGACGGAGTCGCCGACGTCGAGCATCAGGGCAGTGACGTAGACAAGCCGAATCACGTTGTCGACTTGCGCGGCGGCCTCGGTGATGGGGCTGCCGCCGTAGGAGTGTCCGACGACCACGGTGGGCCCACCGATAGAGGCCAGCGTCTTCGCCACGGCGGCCGCGTCGTCGTAGAGGTCCCCCAAGTCCGCCGGATCGGCACCGCTGCTGGGCAGCGCGACGGTCCGCACGTCGACGCCCGGCAGATGTTCGATCAAAGGCTGCCAGCACCACGGGCCATGCCAGGCGCCGTGCACGAGAAGCAAAGCAGGAAGATTTCTCACGGTTTCTCCATCAGCAGTGAACTGTTGACAGCAACGAGCGGCGACACGCTGTGATGTAGCGGTCTGTGCCGGATTGGGGGGCCGAACCTACCACTGTCCTCAGCGAACTGTTCGACGTCCCAGCCAAGCTGACCGAACACGCCCGCCGCTGGGAGCTCAAGTTCGACCGGGACTGGGCCGCCGCCCACCAGGCCGTCGCTGCGTGGGACCGCATCCAGGCCCTACCCGATCCCGGCTGACCACCGGCCCGCCGCCCCGACACCCGGAAGGAGACGACCAGTAGCACGCTCGGCCGGTGGAAGCCGACGCCGCGCGCGGCGACACGCGGCGCACCGACCTGGCCGACAGCGATCACACCGCAGAACGAACCGCCAGGAACCGGGCGCCCCAGCCGAACCCCTCACGCCGGCGCGCCCACGACGGGCTCAACCACAGCGCGGCAGCAGCCAGCTCCCCATCAGAGGGCGTTAAGTCCGTTTCTGGTAGCGGCCGCGTCCGGGTTGGGTGAGGAGTCCTTGGCGGACGAGTCGTCCCAGGCGGGAGCGGGTGACGTTGATCGAGGGCTCGTCGGTGGGTAGGCCGAGGTGCTCGTGCAGATCGTGGACGCGGAACACCTTTCCGGGGTGCTCGTTGAACGTGGTCACGATGCGCTGGTAGACGGTGGCGGTGGCGGTCTCCGCGGGGGCCGTTGCGTGGTCGGGAGGGGTGAGGGCGTCGATGACCTTGCGGGTGGCGGCGAGCTCGGCCAGGCGGGCTTCGGTCTCGGCGAGGGCGGTGGTGAGCCGCTCGATCTGCTCGCGCAGGTGGTCGGCTCGTGCGGCGGCCTCATCGTGTTCGGTCTGCAGCAGCCGCAGGAGTTCGCTGACGTTCACGCGGTCAGCTCCACGTCGTCCCGCCAGGTGGGGGTAGGGGTGGTGAGGCGGCGGAGCATGCCGGCGGTGGAGGCCCAGTAGACGCGGGAGGCCGCGTTGTCGGGTCGGTGGTCGTAGTCGCGGGCGAGGCGCCGGTGCAGCATGAGGGTGCCGTTGACGGAGAGTCGACTCGGGGCGCGGTAGCAGGGTTTCCCCGGCTCCGTTTCCCCGAGCCGCTCACCGAACCGGACGTGCGACTCTCACCGCATCCGGCTCTCCACGGGTCACTGCCGCTGGGGCGATGATCTTTATGCGGCCCATGGTGTCGGGATGCTCAGTCCGCGCCAGCGGTAGCGGGTGACCGCCACTGCGGCGATGTTGAACAGCTCGACTCCATCCAGAGCGATTTGCCGCCAGCCCTGGGGGCCTTTGAACTGTCGGCGCAGGGCTGTCCACGTCATGCGCCGCCGATACGTGATCATGTTGACCACCCGCCACCACACGAACGAACGCAGGGCGTTGAAGGTGTGCTTGGCGACGGCGTGCTTGAAGTAGTTGGCCCAGCCGCGCAGGATCTGGTTGATCCTCGACAGCACGGCGGCGAACGGGACCTGCGACCTCCTGTGGGTCAGTGCCCTGATCTTCCGCTTCAGCTCACGGACGGGCTTGTCCGCGATGAAGGTGTAGACGTAGCACTTGTCCGTTCCTCGTTTATGCATCCACTTGACGTGGAAGCCGAGGAAGTCGAACCCTTCGGCCATGTGCACCACGCGCGTCTTGGACTGCGACAGGCGCAGCCCGAGCGGGGCGAGAACCTCGCCGATCTCCGTTCTCAGCGTCTCGACGTGGTGGCGTTCGCCTCTGACCAGCACGACGAAGTCGTCCGCGTAACGCACGATCCGCCAGTTGGGCAGGTGCTTGGCCACCCGCGTGATCCGACGAGAACTGCTGGACATCGTCCCACCCGGCTTCCAGGGCCCCATCACGTGCTCGTCGAGCACAGACAAGGCGATGTTGGCCAGCAGTGGGGAGAGTACGCCCCCAACGCAATAGATAACTCGGGCCGCGGTCACTCTCCGTGTCACTCTCCGTGTCGGGGGCGCGGTCGTGGGGTCGGCTGGTGGGGGTGGGTTCGCGGATGGGGATGCGGTGCCGGATGGTGATCTTCTCGGGTCCGATGAGGATGTCCTTGACGAGCAGTCGCAGGACGCGCTGGCGCTCTTGGAGGGTGGCGGTGGCTGCGTGGTGGCGGAGCTGGGCGAGGAAGCCTTCCAGGTCGTCCGCGAGTTTCAGGTAGGCGTCGCGGTCGGCGAGTTGGGCTTCCAGGGCGTCGAGCTGGCGGCGGAGGTCGGCCTCGCGGGCCCGCAGGCCGGGCATGCGGGCCCGTAGCTCGTCGATGGTGATCAGCTGTTCCTGGAAGGCTTCGATCATGCGGGTGATCGCGGTGCTTGCCTTGGCCTGGGCGAGCTGGAGTCGGTGCCGTTGGCGGGTGGCCGGGTCGCCGGCGCGGGCCTGTGCCAGGCGCTGGTCGATCTCGGCGCGGATCAGGGCGGGGTCGGCGAGCAGGGCGGTGATGTGGTCCCAGACGACCGCGTCGAGGTAGTCGGCGCGGACCGGCTTGCCGGCGCAGACGCGGCCCCCTTCGTGGCGGTAGTCGTCGGAGCCCAGGCACCGGTAGTAGTAGATCTTGTTCTTGGCGGTCGTCGTGGTGTGGCTGCGGTAGTAGCCGTACCCGCAGCTCGCGCAGGCGATCATGCCCTGCAGCAGGGAGGGGTCCTTGCTGTTGCGGGAGGCGAATTTCTTGTTGTCCGTCAGGCGCTGGGCGGCCCGCTGGAAGGTGGCGGGGCTGATGATGGCGGGGACGGGGATGGTGATCCATTCCTCGGGCGGGCGGGCGACGGCCTTGACCGGGCTGGGGGTGGTGCGGCCTTCCAGGCGGGCCCGGCGGTTCAGGCCCGCCGGTTCGTGGACGGCCTGGGTCTTGCCGAAGGCGGCGGTGCTCGCGTAGGCGGGGTTGCGGAGCATGCCCCAGACCACGCTGCGGTCCCAGCGTGTCTTGCCGGTGCGGGTGCGGGTGCCGGACTCGGTGAGCCAGCGGGTCAGCTCCGCGATGGAGGCGCCCTCGTCGGTGTAGCGGCGGAACAGCTCCGCGACCAGTGCGGCCTGGCTCTCCACGATCTCGTAGGTGGCCCCGCACTCCGGACTCTTGCGCCGGTAGCGGTAGCCGAACGGGGCACCGCCGAGGACGTTGATGGAGCCGGCCCGGGCCCGGTAGGCCTTTCCCCGCCGGTAGCGCTCCATCAGCTGGGCCTTTTCGTACTCGGCGAACATGCCCTGGAACTGGATGAGGAGCTGGTCCTCGGGGCTGTCGCCGCGCGGGCCGCGCAGGAACTCCACCCGGGTGCCCGCGCGGGCGAACTCCTCGATCAGCAGGGCCTGGTAGGCGAACTTGCGGGCCAGGCGGTCCGGCGCGTAGCACAGCACCACGTCCACCCCGACCTGCGCGACCAGGTCCCGCAGCCGTTCCAGTCCGGGCCGCATCAAGGTGGCCCCGGAGTGCCCCTCGTCCTCGAAGACCCACTCCTCGGGCAGCTCAAGCCGCAGCTTCGCGGCGTGCGCGCGCAGCGCCGCCGTCTGCGACCCGATCGTCTGATCCTGCCGTTGCCGGGCCGAGGAGACCCGGGCGTAGATCGCCGCGCTCGTCATGATGCGGCGCTCCTTCCTGGCCGGCCCGCCGCACGCGGGCCCGCCGCGGAGGTACCAAGATGGCGTAGGCTGCCGAGAGGTCCGCGGCCGCCAGGCGGTCGAAGACGCACGCGGTCTCGACCTTCGCCCCGTTCATCGCCGTACTCGCCGGGCTGTCGCCTCGGCCCACCGGGGAGGGCTCTGGCCGCCGGCACCGAGACCACTGGCCATGAGCCGACCGTACCGCCGGCCATCTCAACCGCCCCCGCCCCGCCGCGGCCGCTCCACCCGCCGGTAACTCAGCGTGACCTCGAAGCAGAAGTTGCCCATTGCGTTGGGGGCGTAGCGATGCCGCCTTGGGGTGTGCCGGTGTTCGTGTCCCTGGTCTCGCCGTCGGCGGACATGATGCCCGCCTTCAGGAATGCCTTGACCAGGGCGAGAACCCGCTTGTCTTCGACTCGTCGGCGCATCCGCTCAAGGAGAGCGGAGTGCGCGATGTTGTCGAACGAAGCCCGGACTTACTACCCGCATCGAGGACCTCGCGGCCGCGTTGCGCGCTGGGGCCGCGGGGTTGTACTGCGCGGTGGCGGCCGTCGAGTTGCTGATTGGCCAGGAACGGTGGCTGCGCCGCGACGACTTCATCGCGGACTTCGTCGAGATCGTCCCTGCTGCGGACGGGACGCCGATGGCGTTCGTCGACTGGTCGCGGGTGGCAGCCTGTCTGAAGCGCGGGCGGCTGGCCTGCTCCACCGGCGAGGGCCAGGTGCTGCGGCTGTGCGCGAGCCTGGTCGAGGGCGTCCCCGTTGACCTGGGCACCGTGTTGACCAGCGTGGACGCACCCACCGTGGTACTGGTGGCCCGCGCCGTGCTGCGCGCCGGCGGCTGTGCGGAGGTCGCTCTGCCCTTGCGAGACGGTGGTGCGCGGTGAGGTCCGTGCAGGTGGTCAGGGACCACCACCCGCTCAAGGGCCGCAGCCTTCAGGTACTCGGCCAGATGCACTGCCGGGGACGGCTGGAGCTGCTGCTGGTCCTGCCGGACGGGAGCAAGTCGCTCATCCCGGCCGCCTGGACTGACTTCCCTCAGGACAGGGAAGAAGCCACCGGCGCCGGAGACGATCGCATCAGGCAACTTGCCTCGTCGGTCAAGCTGTTGGAGGCGCACGGGCTGGTTTCCTCGCTTCTCGCCCGGGCGATCGCTGGGCGGGAGCAGGCTGCACGGCAGTCACCGTGCAAGGAGGACGACCGTGCAGCCTGTCCAACTCAGTCTGCTCCCCGAGCAGGTATCCCCGCCGCAGAACCAAGTGATCGGCCGACTCCCGCAGCCCCAGCTGCAAGAGGCCGTCACCCAGCTGGCCCATCTCATCGCCAAGATGACCGCCGCACGCCGAACGGAGGCTGACGATGAGTGAGCACAGTAAAGTCACCGCGTCCCATCGACAAAGAGCGGCGATCGTCTACGTGCGCCAGTCCACTCTGCTTCAGTTGGAACGCAACAGGGAGTCCACGGCCCGCCAGTACGATCTGGGCCAGCGTGCGGTGGCGCTCGGGTGGTCCCGTGCGCAGGTCAGCGTCGTCGATGAGGACCAGGGCATCTCCGGCGCCAGTGCCCTGGGGCGGTCCGGGTTCGCCGGGCTGGCCGCCCGGGTCGGCCTGGGCCAGGTCGGGATCATCCTCGCGCTCGAGGTGAGCCGGCTGGCCCGCAATAATGCGGACTGGTACCGGCTGCTCGACCTCGCGGCGATGACCGACACGCTGGTCGCCGACGCGGACGGCGTCTACCACCCGCGCCGGTTCGACGACCGCCTCGTGCTGGGCATGAAGGGGACCATGGCCGAAGCTGAGCTGCACATTCTGCGGGCCCGCCTCGACGGCGGGGTGCGCAACAAGGCCGCCCGCGGGGAACTGCGACGCGGCCTTCCCGTCGGTCTGGTCTGGGGCGAAGCCGATGGCGAGATCCTCTTCCATCCCGACGAGGCCGTGGTCGGCGTGATCCGCGCGGTCTTCGAACACTTCGCCGCCTGCGGCTCAGCGCGCGGGGTGTGGCTGTGGTTGCGCGAGCAGGGCCTGAAGTGGCCGCTGCAGCCGACCGGGTACGTCAACGGCACCGAGATCGTCTGGGTCGAGCCGACCTACCACGCGGTGCACAACACGCTCACCCACCCCGCCTACGCCGGTGCCTACGTCTACGGCCGCACCCGCTTCGAACGCCGCCTCGACACCGACGGCACCGTGCGCACCCACCGCCGCGTCCTGCCCCGCGACCAGTGGCAGGTCCTGATCGAGGACCACCACGAGGGCTTCATCACCTGGGAGGACTACCTGGCCAACCAGGAGAAAATCAGTGCAAACACCCGCCCGCGGCGTCACGAGCCCGGTACCGGCGCGGTCCGTGAGGGGTGCGCGCTGCTGCAGGGCCTGGCCGTCTGCGGCATCTGCGGGCGCAAACTCGCCGTCTTCTACCAGGGCCCTGCCAAGGCCACCCCCGGCTACTACTGCACCGGATCCGGACAGCTGGTCGACGGCCGCGGCACGCGCCACCTGCAGGTCGGCGGGCAGGCCATCGACGCCGCGGTGGCCGCCGCGTTCCTGGCCGCGCTCACCCCCGCCGCCCTGGAAGCCTGCCTCAAGGCTGCCGACCAACTCGAAGCCGACCACGACACGGCGCTTGCCCAATACCGGCGCGAGGTCGAGCGCGCCCGCTACGACGCCTTGCGCGCCGAGCGCCGCTACCGAGCCGTCGACCCGGACAACCGCCTGGTCGCCCGCGGCCTGGAGGCCGACTGGGAGAAGACGCTCACGGCCCTGGCCGCCGCCGAGGCCGAGCTCGCCCGCCGCGATCGCCGCCGGCCCACCGCCCTCACCGCGGCCGAGCGCGCCACGGTGCTCGCCCTCGCCGACGACCTCCACCCGGTCTGGACCGCCGAGACCACCACCGACAAGGACCGCAAGCAGCTGCTGCACACCCTGCTCGAGGACGTCACCCTCACCGTCCACCGCGACGACTCCGACCCGCGCGCCGAGGCAGTCATGCGCTGGAAAGGCGGCGCGATCAGCAAACTGGTGGTGCCGATCCGCCGACCGCAGCCGAAGATCCGCACCGACGAGGACACCGTCGACCTCATCCGCCGCCTGGCGGTGCACTACCCGGACGCCCAGATCGCCGGGATCCTCAACCGCCAAGGTCGGCGCACCGCCCGGGGATTGTCATACACGGCCAGTAGAGTCCAATCACTACGGCACCACTGGGGCATCCCCTGCCACACCAAGAGCGACAAGCCGCAGGAAGGAGAGCTGGTCACCGTGGCCCAGGCCGCCGACCGACTCGGTCTCGCGCCCTCCACCCTGCATCGCTGGCTGGGCGACGGCTTCATCGCCGGCGAGCAGGACACCCCCGGCGCCCCCTGGCGCATCCGCCTCACCGACGAACTCCGTGCCCTATTCGTCGAGGACGCCCCCGACGGCTGGCTCGCCATGCTCGAGGCCACCCTCGCCTACGGCGTCTCCCGCCAGACCCTGTTGCAGCGTGTCAAGCACGGCGAACTGAAGGCCGTCCACGTCCGCACCGGACGCAGAAAAGGCCTGCGTATCGAGCCCCCGACCCCTCAGAACAGCCTGTTCTGACCCCCACAATCAGCACAAGGAGCAGTGTGACGATGCGTCAAAGCACGCCTCGATGTCCGCATCCAGCACCCAGTGGTATCCCTTAGAGCCGAAGTGGTGCACCTCGGCGATGGCGTCATGGGCCCGTCGTTCTGGGCGAAAGCCGTAGCTGACCGGCTTGAAGGACGCCTCGAAGATCGGCTCCAGGACCAGCACGAGAGCGGCTTGCACGAGCCTGTCCATCGCGGTGGGAATCCCCAGCGTCCTGAGCTTTCCCCCGCCGCCCGGCTTGGGGATCATCCGTTCCCGCACCGGCAGCGGAGTGAACGTGCGGGCCTTCAACTGCTCCCGCGTGTTCTTCAGGAAGGCCACGATGTCGGCGT
Source organism: Streptomyces sp. CA-106110 (assembly GCF_050936285.1). Taxonomy (NCBI): domain Bacteria; kingdom Bacillati; phylum Actinomycetota; class Actinomycetes; order Kitasatosporales; family Streptomycetaceae; genus Streptomyces; species Streptomyces sp. CA-106110. Next base: position 2,823,137 of record NZ_JBNJNB010000001.1, read on the forward strand.
CGTCGGCGATGAAGGCCGGGATGACCCGGTCCACGCCGGCGGTGCGTGCCCCCTTGTTGCCCCTCACCCTCTCCCACGCAACGGTGAGGAAGTCGGGGTGATGGACAAGGTTGTAGAGATCATCGAACCTGCGGTCGGGATCATCGACCGCCCATTGGTGCAGCTTGGTCTGCATCCGTCGTACCCGCAGCCAGGCCCCATCGGGGTCGGGCCACAGCTCACCGGTATTCACCAGCGTCGTAAGCATTCACAAGGAATGCCTGTCGACATTTGACGCTGTGTGATATCTGCTGGTCAGGTGGCCAGGGCGATGGGTGGCATCCAGAGGTTGCCGGTGAAGGCGCGGCGGATGGCGTCGAAGGGGTTCAGGCCGTGCTTGCGGGCGGAGTCGAGGTATGAGCGCACGGCGAGCCAGGCCGCGGCACCGTGTTCGGACTGGTGGCAACCGGAGATCTTGACCTGGGTCTTGACCGGTCGCAGTGCTCTCTCGCCGGTGTTGTTGGTGAAGGGCACGTGTCGGGGGTGGTCGGCGAAGCGGAGCACGTTGTTCGCCTGGTCGCGGAGCCGTTCCAGCAGGTTGCGGGCCGGGGACTGCTTGCGGCCGGGGGCTCTGGGGTGGAGCGCGAGTCCGGCGGTGACGCCTCGGTGGTAGTGCTGCTGGTAGAACAGCAGCGAGGTGGGGCCGATCTCGGCTCTCTCGCCGTCCCTGACGCGCCGGGCCTGGCGGTTCAGGCCCGCCAGGGCCCAGTGGATCTGCTGGTGCCACTTCTGCTTGGGATGGTCTTGCTCGGCGGCGGTCAGCTCGCGGATCAGGTGCGCGCCGCACAACTGGTGGTCCGCGTCCGGGTAGCCGGCGTAGAGCGAGAGCGAGTCGTGGACCAGCGTGCCGCGGAAACCCGGCAGGATGCCCAGGGAGTTGGCGCCCTCACGCGAGCGCGGCGCCAGGGCCAGGTGGGTCAGTTGCTCGGTACAGGCCACATGCAGCCAGCGGCGCTTGGCGCCGATCCGGGTGGTGGTCTCGTCCGCGTGCAAGATGTGGCCGAGCATCAGCAGGGTTTTGATGAGGTTCAGCGAGTCGCCGGTCAGTTCGGCGGCCTCGGCGACCATACCGCTGACCCAGCCGGTGGACACCGCGGCGCCGGTCAGGTCGGCTATCAGCCGGGCGGTCCGCTCGACGGGGACGTGGTGAAAGACGACCAGGTAGACCGCCAGTGCGCGCAGGTTCGGGCCGTAGGACGCGGGCGAGCCCGCCAGGTGGTCGGGTGCCTCGGCTGTGGTGGTGTGCCCGCAGCCGCAGCGGACCTTGTGCAGCCGGTACTCGGTGACCTTCACCGTGACCAGGGGGATGTCGCTGACCTGACGGCGAGCGAAGCCGACTGAGGGCGCGCCGCGCAAGTGGCTGCCGCAGTCCGCGCAGGCACGCGGGCGATGGTTCTCGACCTGGTCCGGATTCTCGACCATGCCCAACCCCGCACCGGGCGCGCCCTTGCGCCTGCCCCGCCGGGCCTGGCCCTTCGGCTGCGCCTCGGGCTTGTCGTCCTTCGGCAGACCGAACACGTCCTGCGAGGGCGGGAAGTTGGAGTTGCCCGAGTTGCGGTTCAACCGCCGTTCCAACTCCACGACCCGCTTCGTCAGGCGCTCGTTGGCGGCAGCGAGCTGCGCGTTCTGGTCCTCCAGCAGTGCGGCCCGCGTCTCCAGCACAGTGTTCCGCTCTTCGAGCAGTGCACACCGCTCGGCCAGCGCCACGTTCTGCTCGCGCAGCAGCGCAATCAGCGCGAGGAGGTCCTCACGCGACGCGGCGGACTCGGCAGCAACAGACACGATCCCGCAGCGTGCCAGAGACCACGACGGCCTGTCACATCGTCAACTCGCCACCAGCGGACAGACCACGTGAATGCTTACCCAGCGTCTCCGTCCCTTGCAGTTCCTCAACTACCTGAATCCGCTGGGCTGCTTCGCCATGTGGACGGCTTTCCCGCCCCCGGACTACTACCAGCCCTCCGCCCCACCCCGGGCCGTCGGCGGACGTCGCGCCTTCCCGCCCGACGCGCCTGGGGAGCGCGCCAAGACGAGGGCTCCGGAGTGGTTCCCACGTTCACTGTGATCCGCTCGTCGGGTGAGGCGGCCAGCTTTGCCCCTGCGGCATCGCCACGGTTACGCCGCAGTCCTTCACCGTGGCCTCCCGATCGGCAAGATCAATCCGATCCAGGAGTTCCTGCCCATAGGGGAGCAGTGCGCACCGCGATCCAGCCCAGATCCACCGGGTTTGAGCTGGCGGAGGTCTTGAGGGGCTTTACACCGCTGGTTCCTCGCGTCCACCTTCCCGTCTCGCTTGCCGGACCCGCACCGTCCGGTAGTTCCGGTGCGTCCCGTCGTTGTCGGGGCTGCTCTCCACCAGACCCGGCCGACTCCCCAGGCCCAGCTACCCCCTGCTTCTGCCGTCCCGCTGCGACGGGACGACGGTGCGGGTCTCACACCCGCACGCGGATCAGTGAGGTCGACCCGGAGCGCGGTACTGGCCTCACGACCAGCCCGTTTCTCCGGGTCGCCTCCCGAACCCGGCGTGCACCGCTAATACTCCAGCTGTACATCGTGATCTTCATGTCTGGGACGCGGCTTGTCGCCGGTAATGGCTGGTGCGTGATCGCTGCTGATGGCGGCGTCGCCAGTCGGACCAGCCGAGTCGGTGGGCCATGTCGTGCAGGGGCTGGACGGCGACGATGAATAGGCGCTGGATCTCGTTGCAGGACAGCGGGACCAGGTCGGCGGGCCCGGAACGGCGGGCGTGTTCGTCGGCGCGGACGACAGCAAGGAAGGCATGGGCGAGCATGGCCAGGGTGACCCAGCGGGCCCAGGAGGGGTAGCGGCGGACCTGGTGCTCATCGAGTCCCGCCAGCCCCTTCTCGGTCTGGAAGGTCTCTTCCACACGCCACCTGGAGCCGGCGACCCTGACCAGGGCGGCCAGTGGCGCCGACTCGGTGCAATAGCAGCGGTAGTAGGCGAGTTCACCGGTGGTGCGGTTGCGGCGGATCAACAGCTGGCGGCTGCCTGGTGCCGCCTCGACGAGGTCGATGACGGCCCAGTCGTAGAACCGCTGCCCCTTCGCACCGGGCCCGGCCGACAGCTTCTGCCAGGCCCGCTTCGGCACCTTCCGCGCCAGGGCGTCAGCGCGGAACGTGCCCGCGCCGGTGGTCACTTCGGCCGAGCAGGCCACCGCGAGGACATAGCCGATACCGCGCTCCTCCAAAGCCGCCCGCAGCTTCGGATTGCCGCCGTAGACCTCATCCCCCGTGATCCAGCCGACGCGGTGTCCGGCGTCCAGGAACCGTTCGATCATCGTGCGGGCCAGTTCCGGCTTGGTCGCGAAAACGGTGTCCTCGTCGAGCCCCGCTGCCCGGCAACGATCCGGGTCGCACGTCCAAGAGCGCGGGATGTACAGCTCCCGGTCCACCGCCGCATGCCCCCGTTCGCCCGCGTAGATGAGGTAGACCGCGACCTGGGAGTTCTCGATCCGCCCGGCCGTTCCGGTGTACTGGCGCTGGACACCGACGGTGTGGGTGCCCTTCTTCACGTCCCCGGTCTCGTCCACGACCAGCACCGCGGCCTCGTCGCCGAGGTGCTCGACCACGTATTCGCGCACGTCGTCACGGACGGCATCGGCATCCCAAACGGCCCGGCACAGCAGATGCTGCATGCCGTGCGGGCCGGCCTCCCCGGCCCACTCCGCGATCGTCCAGCAGTTCTTTCTCGGCAGGTCCGACAGCAGCCCGAGCACGAGCCGCTCGGCCCGGCGCCGGGGCTCAACCCGCTTGAACCGGCCCGCGATCCGCCCCAACAGACCCTCGAACGCCTCCCGCCAACGCGCGGGATCTATGCTGTGACCTGCGGCCACCGTCTCTTCGTAAGTCCACACAACTCACGATGATCAACGGTGGCCGCACCCGTCTCCGCACCGGCCCCACCAGCAAGATCACGATCTACAGCTGGAGTACTAAGCGCACCGGGCTCTCCACAAGTCCCGTGGGTCGGTGTTCACTTCATGCTGTGCTCGGCCACAGTGTCGGGATGCGTGTTCCCCGGTAGTAGTAGCGCTTTGCGCTCACTCTTGCCGGATCGAACAATTCCTTCCCGCCCTCGGCGGGCCAGATGCCGTAGCGTCGGCGTAGTACCTTCCAAGGAACGCGCCGATGCTTGCGCTCCTGCCATCTGATGATCTCCTTCCAGAGATAGGCCCTCAGATAGCTGAAAGTCGCGTTCGAGCACCCGTACTTGAAGTACGCGGTCCAGCCCCGCAGCATCCGGTTGAGCTGACGCAGCAGGTCTTCGAGCGACAGGTTCGTGCTCCGCCGGCATATCGTCTTCACCTTGGCCATGACGGCCACCAGGGCCTTCTTGGCTGGATAGACGTAGACGTACTGTTTGCCGGTGCCTCGCTTCTGGTGGCGCTGGATGCGCCAGCCGAGGAAGACGAGGCCCTCGTCGATATGGGTAATCAGGGTCTTCTCCGGCGACAGGCGTAAGCCCATCGTGGACAGGACCCCGGCGATTTCTTCCCGCAGGGCTTCAGCGTGTGCCTTGGTGCCCGACACGAGCAGGCACCAGTCGTCCGCATACCGCACGAGACGGTAGTTGGGCAGACCTTGACGGCGTCGCTTGGCCCTTCCATACGGGCTGGCTCCGGGGCCGCCCGGCCCTTGGGCGATATGCTCGTCCAGGACCGAGAGAGCCACATTGCTCAGCAACGGCGAAAGAATCGACCCTTGCGGAGTCCCAGCGTTGGTATCCACCAGCGTGCCGTCCTCATCGAGGATGCCAGCCTTCAGAAATGCCTTCACCAGATCCAAGACACGTTTGTCTCCGACCCGTTCCCGCACCCGGCCCATAAGAGCGGTGTGCGAGATTTCGTCGAAGCAGGCTTTGATGTCACCTTCAACAATCCACTCATACGAGCGGGATGCGAAATGGTGCACCTCGGCCACTGCGTCGTGAGCCCGGCGATTCGGACGGAATCCGTAGGAACACGGGAGGAAATCCGCCTCGAAAATCGGCTCCAACACCAGTTTCACGGACGCCTGGACTACCCGGTCTCGGATGGTCGCGACCCCCAAGTAGCGGACCTTGCCGCCAGCCTTGGGAATCGCGCGTCGCCGAGCCGGGAGGGGCCGGAAGGTGCGGGCTTTGAGATCATCTCGCAGTTCCGAAAGGAACCCCTCCAGCCCCCGCACGGACTCGATGTAGTAGGCGGTCTCGCCGTCCACTCCCGCCGTGCGCGCGCCCTTGTTATTCCGCACCCGATCCCAGGCCACCAGCAGGAAGCCCGGGTCCGCGGCGAGGTTGTACAGATCATCGAACCTGCGATGAGGGTCATCACTGGCCCAACGGTGCAGCTTGGTCTGGATTTCCAGTACCCGGCGTTCCGCCTTGAGTAAGACGTATTCCAGTTCGTCGGTATTCACCAACGGCCTCCCGGCATTCCAGCATCCTTATTGCCGACTTGCTGGCCCCCTTCGCCATGCGCGGACCTCTCGTCCGCTCGGACTACTACGGGGCCTCCGCCCCATCCCGCGCCTTCGACAGACGACGTATCTATCCCAAGAACCCGGATGGATTCCGGGCCCGGGGAACAACGCGAGATGGTTCCCGTGTTCACGGTGAATCGATCGGTCAGTCCGGCGCCCAGCTTTGCCCCGGCAGCATCGCCACGGTTACGCCGCAGGCTTTCGCCGTGGCCTCCCCACCGACACGCCAAGTCGGCTACGGAGTCAGCCCGCTCAACGAGCGAACTGTGCGCTACAACCCGGCCCATATCCACCAGATTTGAGCCGGTGCCACGCTTACGGAGCTTTACCACTGGTTCCTCTCGTACGCCCTCTGATCTCGCTCGCCGGACCCGGCCCGTCTGGTAGTTCCGAGCAGTCCCGGCTTTGTCAGCGCTGCTTCCCGCCCTCCCCGGCGTCTCCCGGATCGGACTGCGCTCAGCTCCCACCAGGCTGCTGCGACAACCTGGCGAGGAGGTCTCGCACCTCCTTCGATTCACCGCGCCTCACGGCGCACCAGCGCCTCGTGGCGCACGGTCTCTCACCTCCACTCGATCAACAAGCGCTTCACGGCGCACCCGCTCCACCACCCACCGTCTCGGCAGGACCACGAACCCTGTCATGTCATCGCTGCGTTTCACGATCTCCAGGGTGAGCTGGAGTTTCTCCTTCGCCCAGGTGACCAGTCGCCCGGTGTAGCCGCCGTCGGCCCACACCAGCGTGACCGTGCGGAACCGTGCCCGCTGGCCGGGCAGCATGATGCGGGCGGCCTCGCGGTCAGTGACGTCCGCAGCACACACCAGCACCATCAGGATCAGGCCGAGACAGTCCGTGACGACGTGCCGGCGCCTGCCGTTGATCTTCTTGCCGCCGTCGTAGCCGCGTGAGGCCGCCGGCACCGAGGCGGCGCCCTTGACCGACTGCGAGTCGATGACCGCCGCGGTCGGCTCCGCCTCACGTCCTGCGGCCACGCGGGCGCGGCCGCGAAGACGGTCGTGGAACTCCTTGGCCAGGCCCTTCTCCCGCCACCTGCGGAAGAAGGCATACACGCGGTCCCACGCCGGGAAGTCGACTGGCATGGAGCGCCACTTGATCCCGTTGTCGGTGACGTACCGGATCGCGTCGACCATCTGCCGGTGGCAGTAGCCCTCCGGCTGCCCGCCCCGGCCCTCCAGCCACGCCGGCACCGGCATCGCGTCCCGCACCACAGCCCACTCCGCATCCGTCATGTCCGACGGATACCGACGCCCCCTGTCCGGGCGGTCGGCCGCGTTCCCGAACCGGTGCGCGAGGCAATCACACTCCGACACGCGAGAGTTGGACGAAACGGGCACCGGCACGCAAGACTGGAACAACAGGGCCTCCTGATACTCGAGTGGTGTCGCAACCCCGAGCTACCAAGGGGCCCTGTACTCATGCATCCACACGGCCGAGATCACCCCACCAAGGACCGTGTTCGATCAGAACCGTCCTCATGATCGATAGTGACTGGTTTGGTGGTCAGGCTGGGGTGGGGATCCAGGCGCCTCGGCCGTCGAAGAGTCGGGTGATGGTGTCGAGCAGGTTGCGGCCCTGCTTGGCGGCGGTAGATAGGTAGCCGCGCACGGCGAAGAAGCGCTCGGCTCCGGGTGCCGTGCGCCAGCCGCCGGAGATCTTCTGCTGGATCTTGGCCATCCGGATGGCCTGCTCGCTGGTGTTGTTGTCGAAGGGCACCCGCCAGTCGAAGGCGAACCGGAGCACCTGGTGGCTTTCGGTGTCGAGGCGGTCGAGCAGGTTCGCGGCCTTGTCCCGTTTGCGGCGTGGTTCGCCGGGGGCGCGGGGCGGGTGCAGGGTCCGTCCGGCGGCGATGATCTCCTCGTAGCGGGCGGTGAGGCGTTCGAGGGCGTCGACGGTGAAGCCGGTGGCGTGAGGGTGCGCGGTCTGGATGTTCTTGATCTCGTCCCAGGTGTCCACCAGCAGCGCGGCCAGCTCTTCGGCCCAGTCCTCGGGGTGGCCGGCAGGCGCGTTGTCCACGACGGAGGCCAGTTCGCGCAGGTGGTGGGCATTGCATAGGGCGTGGACCGCGTCGGTGTACGTCTTGTAGGGCTTCCAGCCGTCGTGGACCGCGATGCCGGTGAAGTGCGGTAGGACGCCCATGGCTTCGAACGCCTTCACGCCGCGCTTCGTGTGGACCTGGTAGAGCGTCAGCGAGCGGGTGCAGGCGGTGTGTACCCAGCAGGTGCGCCCCGCGATCCGGGTGCCGGTCTCGTCGAAGCCGACCACCTCGCACTCGATGAGTTGCTGCCGCACGGCCTCGGTGTGCGGGGCGACTGCCTCGGCGGCCTGCCCGGCCCACCCGAGCAGAGTCGCGGTGGCCACATCCGCGTCCAGGCAGTCGGCCAGCAGTTCGGCGCACCGCTCGTAGGGCAGGTGCTGGCGAGTGAGCAGGTAGACCGCCAGGCTCTTCAGCCGCGGCCCGTACTGGGCCGGGGCGGCGGGGGCGTCGGAAGGGGTGGCGGCAGCGTTGACCTGCCCGCAGGCGCAGCGGCGGTGTTCGATGCGGTGCTCGGTCACCCGCAGGCGGATCTCGGGCAGGTCGAAGACCTGCCGCCGCTCGATGGAGACTACCTCGGCCCCGGTCAGGTCACCCGCGCAGCCCAGGCAGGCGGTCGGGGAATGGACCTCGATCGCGTCGGGCTCGTCGACCTGCATCAGCGCGCCCCCGGCGCCGCCGCGGGGCTTGCCCGGGCCTCGGCCCGAGGGCTTACGTAGCGACGTCGGCCTCGCCAGCCCGTCGCTGGACGGCGGCTTGGAGGAGTTCTTCGAGTTCATCCCCAGACGCCGCTTCAGCTCACCGTTCTCCGCGCGCAGCTCAGCGATCTCGGCCCGGGCGGCCGTCAGCTCGGCCCTCAACTCGCCAACGAGTGCAATCAGTTCCGCGTAGCTCGGCAGCGGCGGGGTGTCGGACACGAGATCCAATGATCAACGAGTTGGACGCCAAGATCAACTCAGTGCGCCAGGACCACCAAACCAGTTACGATCGATAGAGATACGGCTTCTGAAACGACGCCCGGAGCGACGCTGAGCGCCAGCTGGTCGGCCTGGACCTGCCCCGCCGCCCGGGTCTCTGGCCAGCGGGCGGCGGGGGGGTGCCCCTATCTGTTTCGTCAACCCCGGTGGGGTCGGTTCGCAGGGGTTGATCCTGGTTTTCGGGAACGTCCCGCGAAGCGGGATCGGGACGTTCCCGGTGGATCGGGTGGCTGATGGGCAGCCCGGTGGCCGGCGGAGCCGGAGTGGCCATGCCGGTGCGCGGGCGTGATGGGGCCTGGAGGGCGGGGCGGTGGGGTCGTCAGGCGGCGAGGCCGACGTCGCCCGGGGTGCGTGCTTCGTAGAGGGCGCCGGTGCGGATCATCGCGTGGATGACGTTCACGCGCTGGCGGGCCAGGCGGAGGATCGCCTGGGTGTGGGTCTTGCCGCGTGCGCGTTGACGGTCGTAGTAGATCCGGGAGGACGGGTCGGACTTGCAGCCGATCGCGGCGAACGCGGCCTGGAACAGGGCGCGTTTGAGGAGTCGGTTGCCGCGGTGGGGTGCGTGCTCGCCGCGGATGGAGGTGCCCGAGGACTTCGTGGCCGGGGCGAGTCCGGCGTAGGAGGCGAGGTGTCCGGCGGTGGGGAAGGAAGTGCCGTCACCGATCGCGACGATCACGGCGGCTGTGGTCCTGACGCCCAGGCCGGGCAGGGACGTCAGGAGGTGGAAAAGAGGGAGGGCCTCCAGCAGGGCGGCGATCTCCTGCTCGGCCTGGCGGCGCTGGGTGTGGGCGGCGGCGAGCTGGGCGGCGAGTCCCGGCACGATCACGGCGCTGGCCTCGGTGCCCGGAACGACAAGGGTCTGCTCGGCGAGCGCGTCGAAGATCTCTGCGGTCAGGTGGTGGGCCTTGCGTGAGCCGTGGGCCTTGAGCAGGGCCTCGCAGCGGGCACGGCCCAGCTTCTTCAGCCTGGACGGGGATCCGTGCCGTTGAAGGAGAACCTGGATGTAGGGGTAGGCCAGGCGGGGGCCGAGGACGCGTTCAAGGGAAGGATGGATCTGGGAGAGCAGGCCGCGCAGCCGGTTCGTGGTGCGGTTGACCTCGCCGGCCAGGTCGTTGTCGTAGCCGGTGAGCATGGTCAGCTCGGCCAGCGCCTCGTCGTCACGGTCCACCGCGCGCAGGGTGTGCGGCATGCTCCGGGCGGTCTCAGCGATCACGTAGGCGTCACGGGCGTCGGTCTTGGCCTCGCCCGGATGCAGATCGGCGGCCCGGCGCATCGACAAGCCGGGCAGGTAGGCGACCCGGCAGCCTGCCGCGCGGGCCACCGTCAGCGGCAACGCGCCAATGTTGGCGACCTGGTCCACGATCACCAGGACGGTGCCGAACTTCGTCACCAGCCGGCTGAACAGCTCCAGCAGCCTCGGTTCGGTGTTCGGCAGTCTCTTGTCGTGGACGGTCTTCCCTTCGCACGTCAGACCGTGGGCGTGGTGGAACTCCTTGCCCAGGTCCAGGCCGAGGAAGAGATCTATCCCGGCGGTGTCGACCATGTACGCGTGCCCCTCGTCACTCGTGCTCCCCCCGGCCGTCCCTGCGGCACCACACGCCGGCAACCACGTTACGCAGACATCCCCGCCCACAAGCGGTCCGGCGTTGCACCGGGCCAGGCGGTCGTCAGGCCCCTCATCAGCGGTCAAGCGGTGCCCCAAAGCCCGGCGGCAACACCCCCCAGGTCATCACCTCGACAGGGGGCAAACAGCCATACCGGGCCCGGGGGCCAGGCGCCCCATTGCGGGGCCACGGAAAAGGTAACGGGGCACGAGCGATCCCGGCTCGGCGACCGGATGGCGCCGGGGCCGTTCTGTTTCCGGGACCGTTAACCGAGCGGCACGATCGCCCTCAGCTCATCTCCGCCCGCTGCTTGAGGGCGTCGAGCCAGCCGTAACGCAAGAAGTCCTCCCATTCGGGGTGGGAGTCGCGCATGGTGACTGCGGTGGCGCCGCGCGCCGCCTGCTCGGTGGCGACGATCGTCGTCTCCTGCTGCGGCTCGAAGGTCCAGGCGTGCTAGAAGTGCAGCCCCGGGCCGAGCCCTGACCAGCCGAGGCGGTTGCCCGGCAGCCATTCCGCGATCAGGCACTCCAAGTCCACTCCGAACAGCTGGTATCGGAAGGACTCCTGCAGGCTCAGCACGCCGCCCGACATGGTCGGGCCGGCCTCCGAGACGCCCGGTACCCACAGGGGCCAGCGGTTGAGATCCGCCAGACAGCCGAATGCCGCTTCGGGCGACGCGTTGATGGTGGTCTTTGCCCGGAAGTGATAGTCGGCGTCGTCGGGAGCGAATCCGGACGGCCAGTGAATCGTCAGGCCCTTGTGATCACTGGGCATGTCATCGTCTTCCCCTCGCTGCGCCGCGATGTCTTGATAACGCGGCCTCACGTGCTCAAGGGCAGGAGCCGCTTTCCCAAGACTCGCGCCTGTGGCTGACCGATGCATCCGTCATCTGACTGTCGGATGGCGGCCAACCCGCCGGGGGTATGGCTCAGGCGTTCGCCGCGCTCTCTTCGAGGTCCGCCAGCGCGTCACGCAGCGCTGCCCGCGTGGTGATCCCGAGCTTCGGATAGATCTGGTACAGGTGGGAGCCGACGGTGCGGTGCGAAAGGAAGAGCCGTTCGCCGATCTGTTTGTTGGTCAGACCGGTGGCGGCCAAGGTCGCGATCTCCAGCTCCTGCGGGGTGAGCAGTGCCTTGGGGCCCTCCCCCGCCTCCCGGGGCAGGCGCTCGCCCGCAGCCCGCAGCTCGGCGGCCGCCCGGTTGGCCCACGGGAGCGCGCCGAGGCCTCGGAAGGCGGCGAGCGCGGAGGACAGGTGCGCTCGCGCCTCCCCGGTGTTGCGGGCACGGCGCAGGTACTCGCCGTATAGCAGCTTCGTCCGGGCGTGTTCGAAGGGCCAGCGGCGGGCCTGTTCTCCGGCGAGCGCGGCTTCGAAGTGCTGCTCGGCCTCCTTCCCGGAGGCGGTCATCGCCTCGATCACGCGCACCTGTAGGTGCAGCCGCGGGGAGAGGGCGGGCATATCCGAGTCCCTGACCGCCCGAGCGTGGCGGCGTGCCTCGTCGGTGCGGCCGGTGCGGATGGCGGACTCCACCAGGTCGAGGGCGTTCCACAGGGCGTGCGGCACGAACGGTGACAGCTCTCCGGGCCCGGAGACCAGGCAGGACTGGCGGTAGGCCTCCTCGAAGTCGCCACAGCCCAGGGCGCACAGGGCCTGCGCCTGCGCGGCCCACAGCGCGGCCCCGTGGGCGCCGCGAGGTGCGGCCCATTGCTTGATCTGCTCGGTCAGCACGCGGCTGGTGTCGTTCTGTCCCCGCACGGCGGCGATGAAGGCTTGGCAGTAGCGGAAGTACCAGACGAAGAAGTTGTACTCCTGCTCCTCGCAGATCCTGAGTCCTTCTTCAGCGAATCCGTCTACCTCGTCCCAGCGGCCCGTGAACAGGTACTCAACGCACAGATGCATGAGGGCGCCGAGGTGGCGGCGGGCGGGGCTCTCGCCGCGGCGTCCTTGCCGTATTACGCGCCAAGACGCTTCCCGGAGGTCGCCGAGCCGGTCGACGTAGGCCGACGCAGTGCCCATGCGGATCACGCGGGTGGGGTCCGTCTCAGCCGAGGACTCGCGCAGCACGCGGTCCAGGCGCTCGAGGGCCTGGGCTCCGGTGCGGGCGGCATCACCGAAGGTGCGGGAGGTCAGCCAGAGCAGTTCGGGGACCGCGTCTCCCATCTGGTCCATGGCCTCGACGAGCGGCTCCCACAGTTCGGCCCGGCCACCGTACCAGCACAGCAGCAGGAGGGTGTGAAGGGCCTCGCCGAGGGCGAAGTCGTCGTTCGGCTCGGGGCTGGACAGGTGCGCCTCGACTGCCCCGAGCAAAAGCGTGTGGGCCGTGTCGACGTCGCCGTCGGTGTTGATCAGCAGGTGCGCTGTGGCGGCTGCGGCCAGGAGCGAGCCACGCAGTGCCGGATCCGCGCGCCGTGCGCTGTCCAGCAGGGCGGAGGCACTGCGCAGTTCTCCCCCGGCGTCGGCACCAATGTAGGCGGCCTCGGCCAGCCTGCGGCTCTTGTCCTGAGGCAGCGGGCTCAGCCGCGCGGCACGGGACAGGGCGGCGACGGCACCGGTGGCGTCGCCCCTGGACAGCTTGCGTTGGGCGGCGGCCTCCAGCAGTTTAGCGACCTCCTCGTCGGCTGAGGAGGCGGCTTCCCCGAGGTGCCAGGCGCGGCGCTCGGGGTGTGCGACCAAGGTGGCGGCCAGGCTTCGGTGTGCTTCCCGACGCTCACCGGAGGTGGCGCTCTCCACCACGGCGGAGGCGAGAAGCGGATGGGAGAAGGCCAGCCGGTACAAGGCGAGGTCCACCATCACTACGCGGGATCGTTCCGCCGGGCCCAGGTCGTCCACGAAGGAAGACCCGATCCCTTGCTCGATGACGGAAAGGTCGCCCGTGCCGTCGAGGGCGGCCAGGAGCAGAGCATGGCGGCAGCCCGACGGGAGCTCCGCGACCCGCTCTGCGAACAGGGCTTTCAGGCGCTCGTTGAGCGGCAGGATCAAGGGCATGCTGGCCTCGGCCTGCTGTTGCGGTCCCGAGAGCATCGCGGGCAGTTCGACCAGCGCCAGGGGGTTGCCGCGGGCCTCCGCAATGATGCGGCGGCGCACGCTGGTGGCGAGGCGTGGATGAACGGTGCGCAGGAGTTCGTGGGCGGAGTCGTCCGCGAGGGGCTTGAGTACGTGCTCGGGCAGGCCACCGCGTTCGAAGTAGCCGTCGGTGCCCGTGCGGGCGGTGGCCACAAATCCGACTCTGCTGCCGATGAGGCGGCGGACTACGAACCCGAGCACCACGGCGGTGGACCGGTCCAGCCAGGGGACGTCGTCCACGGCCAATAGGACAGGGGCTTCCTCCGCGACCTTGCGCAGCAGGAGCAGGGTCGCCGTGGACACCAGCAGCCGGTCGGGAGCGGCACCGGAGCCGATGCCGGTGGCCACGCGCAGAGCGTCGCGGTGGGCTTCGCTGAGGTTGTCGAGGCAAGGTAGGAGGGGAAATAGGAGCTGGTTGAGGCCCGAGTAGCCGATGTCGGCCTCGAACTGGACGCCGACCACTCGCAGCACGGTGCATCCGAGCTGCTGGGCGTCCTGCGTGACGGCATCGAGCAACGCTGACTTGCCGATGCCCGGGTCACCCGTCACCACCAGCGCGCCGCCCTTGACGGATGCCTCGGTGAAAAGGCGGCGGATGAAGCCGAGTTCGTACTGCCGGCCGATCAGGCGGCGCGAGTAATGCGCTGGGGTGGTGTCCATCGGCCGGCTTCTCCTCCGTGGGGCTGTGTGGGCAACGGAACCCTTGCGTACCCAGATACGGTCACGTTCCTGCCGTGGAGGTAGCTCGGCCACGATGCCTCCGAGGGTTTGTTCCGCGTCGGGCGGCGCCGGTTGCGGTGCGATTCAACATCTGTGGGTGCGTGCTCGTCCAATATGACCTGGGGTTATGAGCGATATCTTTGACAACATCCCCGTGGCGAGGCGGCGGTTGGACTTGGCTGCGGTCGTGGCCGACGAGGTTTTGCGGGTCTCGGAGTGTCTTTCTGTGAGTCGGCCGCCTCCACCCTTGCCAGAACCGCATCCAGCGTGGCGTACTCCGCCTCCTCGACGGCCGCGATCGCGAAGTCGATCGCGTCGGCGGCGTACTCCTCGGCATCGTCGGCAGCGTTCTGCAGACGCTTCAGGTCGCGCTCCGCCTTGCGTTCCTCCAGCTTCTCGCGGACCGATTCGACATGCTCCTGCCGGGAAGTCTGCACCTGGGTCCAGGTTCTGGCGACGCTCGCCTGCGCCCGTCGCCCACTCGCCTGCAGCCTCTGCGCGCCCTGCTCGGCCTTGTCCTTTGCGTCGGCCACCGCGGCGGACAGCTTCCGCCGGTCCTCCGCCACACTTGCCGCCACGGTCCGCTGCGCTTCCTCTGCCTTCTGCGAGAGCTCGGCGAGGCGGCCGGCCGGGCCGTCCGAGATCGTCCCAGGCGCCTGGTTCTTCTGCGGCATCAGGTCTGCCATGCTGCATGCCTTCCTTGCTGGACGTGTGCTGTTCGGTGGCGGGGCGTAGCGAGGTGCATACAGGTGGATCAGTGGGAGCGGGCGAGTCGCCTCGTGGCGTACGGGGCGCGGCGAATCCCCGCGGACGCTATGAGCACGAAGGCCCCGTGCAGGACGCTGAAGACGCCGAACACGGAGACGAGCGTGACGGCTCCGGCGCCGGGCCGCGCGGCGAGCACGGTCCCGAGGAGGACCGACACCAGACCACTGAGCAGCCATGTGGCCCGCTCCCCAGCGCGCTCGCCGTACCGGAAGAACAGGGCCACCTCCACGACCCCGGAGACCAGTGCCCACGCCGACACGCATACCGTCAGTACCAGCGCAGTGACCTCCGGCCATGTCACTGGACCGAACGCCGCGGCCAAGGACAGCGCGGCGAGGAGCAGACGCCCGCCTACCGCGACGACGCGGTCACAGCTGAAGGCACGCATGACATCGATACCGGCAACGACGAGGGCATAGACGGAGAACGCGACGACGAACGCCTCCAAGGTGACGCCGGGGCACACCAGCGACACGACTCCGACGACGACCGCCAGCCCCCCTCTCCAGAACAGAGGAGTCACCGTCGACTTGACCATGCTGATGCCCTTCTCTTTCGAAAAGTGGCCGCTCACGCGGGGTGAAGCGGGGGCGGCCCCGCCGTCACTCTGCGGCAGCCCCTACTCGGCTCGCTTCGGTCAACCGACTCAAATGAACTGCGCACGGCTAAGCATTCGGCGCTGCACGCAGTCGATTGACCCAAGGGGGGCACCTGCCCCACACGTACGCTGGCGGGCGTCTCGCGTAAGCAGCCGATCAAGGAGTGGCCATGGCCCCTGGAACCAATGGGTTGGACATACGTCTTCCGAACGAGCAGGACGTTCTCGCGCGGATGCGCGGGACCCAGGACCGGATCGCGGACGCGATCACAGCCTTCGCCGGAACCATGCGATTCGTCTACATCCACGCAGCGTGGTTTGCGGCCTGGATTGCCGTCAACGAGGGACTGTTCGGTCGCTCCGCGGTTTTTGACCCGTACCCCTACGGACTGCTCACCATGATCGTCAGCCTTGAGGCGATCTTTCTGTCCACCTTCGTGATGGTGAGCCAGAACCGCCAGGCGAGTCGCGAGAAAGTCCGCGCCGACCTGGACTTCGAGACCAATATCCGCTCCGAAGTGTGGTCGGCTCACATAGGGCACGCCCACGGAGTCGACCCCAAACAGGTCGATCAGGAGGTGCAGACCCTCCTCGCGCAGAACCAGGCGAAGATGAACGGCACCGAGCAGTCCTCCCAATAGGTGCAGTGAGACAGAAGCGTGGAGCCGCAGCGTCGGCCACCGCCCTCCCCCGCCCGCATCCCCACATACGTCCGGAGATGAGTCAACCGACGGAAGCCGCGACTCCGACCCAGCCATGACGATGACGTGTACCGGATCGACCTGTCACCTGGAGGAAGCGTCATGATCCAGCGACATCGCCCTTTCCTCGCTTACTGGCACTGGCAACAGCACGCGCTCTGCCGGGGCATGGACAGCTCCGTCTTCTTCTCTCCGTCCGGCGAGCACGGTGCCGAGAAGCGGGAGCGGGAGAAGAAGGCCCGGTCCGTCTGCAGGCGTTGCCCTGTGATCCAGCCCTGTGCCTGGACCGCGATGAGCGGTCCTGAACCGTACGGCGTCTGGGGAGGCCTGTCCGAGGGTGAACGCAGACGGCTTCGGCAGCTCCGGCCCCACCAGATCGCTGCAGCCGAGTCCGAGACGCCAGAGTCTGAGTGAAGGTGCTGCATGGGAAGGGCGTGTGCGATGACGGAGAACAGTGGCGGGGGCGGACGCCGAGCGGCTGCGGCTGGCGGATGCCGATGCGGGCCGGGCGGCGTGGCGGCGCTGGGGGCCCTATCTGAGCGAGCGGCAGTGGGGCACGGTGCGCGAGGACTACAGCCCCGGCGGTGATGCCTGGTCGTACTTCACCCACGACCAGGCCCGCTCACGGGCCTACCGCTGGGGCGAGGACGGCATCGCGGGCGTCAGCGACGACAAGCAGCGGCTGTGCTTCGCGCTCGCGCTGTGGAACGGCCGGGATCCGATCCTCAAGGAGCGGATGTTCGGCCTGACCAACGCCGAGGGCAATCACGGGGAGGACGTCAAGGAGTACTACTTCCACCTCGACTCGACACCTACCCACTCGTATATGAAGTTCCTCTACAAGTACCCGCAGGAACCGTTCCCGTACGACGATCTGGTGGCCACCAACAGGGCCAGGGACCGCCGGGACCTCGAGTACGAGCTCCTAAGCGGCTTGCCTGAAGTTCTGCGCGTAACTCTTCGGCAGCCAGGGCGAGGCCCAGGGTGCGGCGGTGGTCAGCATCTGGGTGGGTGAGCGCTGCCGGAAGAAGGCGTGGACCTGGCGCAGGCGGCCCGGCCAGGTGACGGCGGTGTTGGCAATGTGGGCCTTCAGCGCGGCCCAGATGCGCTCGACCGGGTTGTCGTGCGGGCTGTAGCGGGCGCCGAACAGCAGGCGCAGGCGGGGCTGGTCGGCCAGGTAGGCGGTCACCGCCTTCGCGTGATGAATGCTGTCGTTGTCGCAGACCACCGCGACGACCGGGGCGGCGGGGTAGGCGGCCAGCAGTAGCTGGAGGAAGGCGACGAAGGCGGCGGCATTGCGGCGGCCCAGGGTGTAGACCCAGGCGCCGGTGGCCACTTCCAGGGCCCCGAAGACGGTGGCCTGCCGGTTCTTGCCTGGGGTGGCCACCTGCTGCCGCGTCCCGCGCAGGATCCAGCTCGCCCGCACGTGCGGCAGTAGGTGCAGGTGGGTCTCGTCCTCGGCCCAGACCACCGACCCGTGGGGCAGGGCGGCGAGTTGGCGGCGCAGGGCGGCGAGGGTGCGCCTGCGCTCGGGGTCACCCCTGGCCACCAGGCGGGGCCGCCGCCAGGCCGCCTGTTCGCGAGTGTGCCGGTACACGGTGCGCAGGCTCATCTTCGGCCGGCCCAGGCGGCGCCAGATCCGGCGGATGGTCCACGGCCCGGGGCGGGTCAGCAGGCGGCGGATGCGCTCGCCCAGCCTCGGCCCGCCGAGCCGGGGCCGCCCCGCGCGGGGGCGATCGGCCAGGCCCGCCAGGCCGGCGGTGTTGTAGCGATGGATCCAGCGGCGCACCGTGGCCGGGTGGTAGCCGAGCAGCTCGCCGATCTCTCCTGCGGTCATGCCGGCCGCGGACAGCAGCACGATCACCGCGCGGGAGGCCTCTCGCCACCGGTGATGCAGCAGGTGATACAGGTGCTGGTACGCCGGACCGGGGCGGTTGGCGAACACGGATGCCGGACGCATACTGGCCTTGACCTCGCCGGTTTTGTCGTAGTTTGGTCAACCTCGATACAACACCCGGCGAGGTCTTCTCGTCATCGAGGCCATCGCGCCAGGCCGCCGCTGCCGCTCCAGATTCCGCGCAGAACTTCAGGTCATCCGCTTAGACACGGGAGTCTTCGACGAGGACCGCTACTTCGACGTGTTCGTCGAGTACGCCAAGGCCGGCCCCGAGGACCTGCTGATCGAGATCACCGCGCACAACCGCGGACCGGACGAGGCCACCCTCCACCTGCTGCCGACGCTCTGGTTCCGGCGCACGTGGTCGTGGGTGGGCGGCACGGCCGTGCCCGGTCTGCGGCGGACGGACGGCGCGATCCGGGCCGACCACGCGAAGATCGGTCCGCGCTAGCTGTACTTCACGGGTGGACCGCAGATCTTGTTCACCGAGAACGACACGAACAACGAGCGGATCTTCGGCAGTCCGAACGCCACGCCGTACGTCAAGGACGGCATCGACCGGTACATCGTCCACGGCGAGACCGGCGCCGTCAACCCGCGGCAGACCGGCACCAAGGCCTCCGTCCACCACGTCCTCACCGTGCCCGCCGGTGACAGCACCACCGTACGGCTGCGCCTGACCGACATCGAACTCGCAGACCCCTGGGCCGAGTTCCACCAACTGCTCGACACGCGACGAAGCGAGGCCGACGTGTTCTTCGAGGGCGTCGTCCCCGACGGCCTGGCCGAGGACGAGCGGCGCATGGTGCGGCAGGCCCTCGCCGGGATGCTGTGGAGCAAGCAGTACTACTACCTCGACGTGGAGCGCTGGCTCGCCGAGCACGGCGTCGATCCGCTCGCCGCCGACCCGCGCATCCGCAACAGCGCTTGGTACCACATGGTCAACGACGAGGTCATCTTGATGCCCGACACCTGGGAGTACCCCTGGTTCGCGGCCTGGGACCTCGCCTTCCACACCATCGCCCTGTCCATGGTCGACATCGGTTTCGCCAAGGCGCAGCTGGAGCTGCTGCTGCGTCGCCTGTATCTGCACCCCAACGGCCAGATCCCGGCGTACGAATGGAACTTCGGCGACGTCAACCCGCCGGTGCACGCGTGGGCCGTTTTCTTCGTCTACGAGCTGGAGAAGCACCGCACGGGCCGCGGCGACCGCGTCTTCCTGGAGAACGCCTTCCAGAAGCTGATGAAGAACTTCAACTGGTGGCTCAATCGCAAGGACATCGACGGCAACAACGTCTTCCAGGGCGGCTTCCTCGGTCTCGACAACATCGGTGTCTTCGACCGCAGCGCCCCGCTGCCCACCGGCGGCCACCTCGACCAGGCCGACGGTACCGCGTGGATGGCCCTGTACTGCCAGAACCTTCTGGAGATCGCCATCGAACTGGCCGACGGCAACCGGGTCTACGTCGAGCACGCGCAGATCCTGTTCGAGCACTTCGCCTGGATCGCGGTGGCGATGAACCACATCGGCGACGAGAACCAGAGCCTGTGGGACGAGGAGGACGGCTTCTTCTACGACGTCCTGCGCCTGCCCGACGACGGCGCGACCCGACTGAAGGTCCGCTCCCTGGTCGGGCTGATCCCGCTCGCCGCGACCAGCGTGATCAGCGGCTGGGCGGATCAGCGCTTCCCAGAAATGGCCCAGGGAGCACAGGAGTTCGTTCGCAGGCACCCGGCCGTCGAGGCCTTTGTCTCCTCCCACCACGTGCCTGGGTAGGGCGCGGCGGGGCGTCACCTGTTCGCCCTGTTCGACGAGGACCGGCTGCGGCGCATCCTGTCCCGCATGCTCGACGAGGACGAGTTCCTCGGCCCGCACGGCATCTGCTCCCTGTCGCGGTACCACGCCGCGCACCCGTACACCTTCGAGGTGCACGGCGAGACCTACACAGTCGGCTACCTGCCGGCCGAGTCCGACTCGGGCATGTTCGGGGGCAACTCCAACTGGCGTGGCCCGGTGTGGTTCCCGGTCAACCTCCTGCTCATCCGCGCCCTGCTGAACCTGCACGCCTACCACGGCGACGACTTCACCGTGGAATGCCCCACCGGCTCCGGCCGAAGGCTGAACCTCTACGAGGTCGCGCGCGAGATCTTCAGCCGGCTCACCTCCACCTTCCTGCACGACGCCGACGGCCGCCGCCCGGTGCACGGCGCCCAGCCGAAGTTCGCCAAGGACCCGCACTGGAAGGACCTGATCCTGTTCTACGAGTACTTCCACGGAGACAACGGCGCCGACCTCGGCGCCTCCCACCAGACCGGCTGGACCGGCCTGGCCGCGGTCACCGCCACCCTGTTCCACCTCGTCGGCGCCGGTGACTGGGGCGCCCTGCGGGAGGAACCCCTGTCATGACGGTGATCTACGAGATCAACACCCTCGTCTGGCTCGGTGAGTTGAGTGAACAGTACGGACGCCGCGTCACCTTGGGCAACGTGCCCGGCGAGGTCTGGGACGAGGTCGCACGGCCGGGTGTGGACACCGTCTGGCTGATGGCGTGTGGGAGTGCAGCCCGGCGGGGCTGAGGATCGCCCTGCGGGACGACCGCTTGCTCGCCTCCTTCCGCGACGCCCTGCCCGACCTCACCCTGGCGGACATCGCCGGTTCCCCGTACTGCGTACGGAACTACGTCGTCGACGAGAGCCTCGGCGGCCCCGAGGGACTGGCTTCGGCACGGGTCGAACTCGCCACACGGGGCGTACGCCTGATCCTGGACTACGTCCCCAATCACGTGGCCCCCGACCACCCCCGGCTCACCGGGCGCCCCGACTGCTTGGTCCGGGGCACGCCGGACGACCTGGCCCGCGCACCCGAGGCCTTCCTGGAGGCGGGAGGGCAGGTGTACGCGCGCGGCCGCGACCCGTACTTCCCGCCGTGGCCGGACGTCGTCCAACTGAACGCCTTCAGCGACGGCCTGCGGGCGGCGGCGGTGGACACGTTGGCGGCGATCGGCGACCAGGCGGACGGCGTGCGCTGCGACATGACGATGCTCCTCATGAACGACGTGTTCGCGAAGACCTGGGGCAACCTGGCGGGAGCGGCCCCCGCTGAGGACTTCTGGCCGTACGTCATCCCCCGTGTGCGGGAGCGCCACCCCGATCTCATCTTCGTCGCGGAGGCGTACTGGGACCTCGAATGGGCCCTCCAGCAGCAGGGCTTCGACCACTGCTACGACAAGCGGCTCTACGACCGTCTGGTCCACGAGGACGCCGGATCCGTCCGCACCCACCTCGGCGCCGACCTCGGCTACCAACGCCGGCTCGTCCGTTTCCCGGAGAACCACGACGAACCACGGGCCGCCGCCGCACTGCCCGGCGGACGGGAACGCGCGGCAGCCGTGGCCGTCGCCACCCTGCCCGGCGCGACCTTGTGGCACGAGGGCCAGTTCGACGGCCACCGCGTACGCACGCCCGTGTTCCTCTCGCGTCGGCCCCAGGAACCGGCCGACGAGTCCCTGCGCGACTTCCACGACCGCCTGTTGACCGCCGTGGCCCCCGTTCGCGAGGGCGACTGGCAGCTCCTGACCTGCACGGGCTGGCCGGACAACGACAGCCACCACAACCTGCTCGCCTGGTCCTGGACCGCCGGCCAGGAACGGTACCTCGTCGTGATCAACTACTCGGACCGGCCTGCCCAGGGGCGGGTTCCGCTGCCCTGGACCGACCTTCACGGACGGTCATGCCGACTGGCCGAACTGCTCGCCGAGGACACCAATGAACGGGAGGGCGACGAACTGGTCGACCCGGGCCTGTTCGTCGCCCTCGACTCCTGGCACTGGCACCTGCTCTCGTTCCGCCGCTAGGCGACGGGTGACCCTTGCGACTCGGCCGCCGGGGCCGCCCCCTTCCTCATGACGCTCCTGAGGCCTGTCGCGTCCTCGCGGACTTCTCGGAGTCGGCGGTGGCGTGGACCTGATCAGTGGTCAGGTCGGCGTCGATGTGCTCCATCGCCCGGATCGTGCTCGGCTGTCCGGCGAGGAATCCGGTGCGGACGAAATCGTCTCCCGCTACCGCGTGCAGCATCCAGTTCGTGGCGACGCGGGTCCTGGCCACGAACGTGGGCAGCGCCAGCAGGTGGTAGCCGCGCGTCACCAGCTGTGCCGGAAGGCCACTGAGCGGGATGCCCAGCGGCCGGGCGACGGAACCCAGGCCGCCCAGGTCGACGACCAGGCCGAGGTCGCGGTGCCGGTACTGGCTCAGAGTCCGTCCGCGCAACCGCGCGACGACGTTGTCACCAGCCGTCCTGCCCTGACGCAGAGCGTGCTGCGCGGTGGGCGGGCAGATCGCGTCCCCGCCAGCGGCGAGGTCCGGTACCGCAGCGGCGTCGCCGAGGGCGAACACGTCGTCGTGGCCCGGCAGGGTCAGCTCCGCGGCCACCGCGAGCCGCCCCCGTACGGTCTTCGCGCCCGTGGTCGCGACCAACGGGCTCGCCGCGATCCCCGCGGTCCACACCAGGGTGTGGGTGGGAAGCCGGCGCCCATCGGTGAGTTCGACCCAGCCGGGCCCGGCCGACGCCACGCTCACGCCGAGGGAGACCTCGATGCCGCGCCGCCGCAGCCGGGCCAACGTCTTGTCACCCAGTCGCGGGCCCAGTTCCGGCATCAGCCGGGGCGAGACATCGACCAAGTGCCACTCGATCGCCTCCCGGCTCAGCCCCGGGTAGCGGTATGTCGCCGCGACGGTGAGTCGCTGGAGGTAGGCGGCGGTCTCGGTGCCCGCGTATCCGCCGCCCACGACGACGAACCGCAGCCGTGCCTCCCGCTCCGCCAGGTCCTCGCTCGCGTCGGCCAGGTCGAGTTGTGCGATGACGTGGTCGCGCATGGCCACGGCCTCCGACAGAGTCTTCATGCCGCGGGCGGTTTCCGGCACACCGGGGATGTCGAACGAGCGCGTAACGCTCCCGCTGGCCAGCACCACGATGTCGTATCCCTCGCGGACCACCTGATCGGTGATCAACCGTACCTCGCAGACCCGGGAGTCGAGGTCGACACCCAGGGCGGTGCCGGGGACGATCCGGGTGCGGCGCAGCATCCTGCGCAGCGAGACGGCAATCGACTGCGGTGTCAGCACGCCGGCCGCCACCTGCGGCAGCAGTGGCAGGTACAACTCGTAATCGAGTGGCGTCACCAGGACGATGTCCGCCTCGTCGGGCTTCAGGACCCGTTCCAGACGACGGGCGCAGGCGACGCCTGCGAAGCCGCCGCCGACGATCAGGACACGGGGACGGGTCGGGTTGATCGAACTGGTCATGGCACTTCCTCCGAGCGGCTGAGTGGGCAAGAGGGCTGAGGGCCGCCATCGTGATCGGGGTTGGAAGACAGCGGCTTCCGTCGGATGACGCAAAGGCCTACCGTGCGACGGGAACGGTCCAGACGGCCGCCGTACGTCCTGTCGGGCAGTCGTCCGACGGAAGCCGACAGGTCGCCGGCCACCTAGCTTCGGAATCATGAGAAGAACGGAACGAGTGACCTCTCCAGTGACCGTGGCCGTCAAGTCCGGCGACCTCCGGCTTGCTTGTGACATCTCCACCGCCCTGCGTGCCCGGCCCCGCGTGCGCGTGCTGCTACCAGAGCAGGAAGCGCAGGCGGAGGCACTGCTCATCCTGGCCGCGGACCTCGACGAGGAGGCGCTCGCGCTCATGCGCGGTGCGTGCACGGAACATGGGCGGCCGCGCATCGTGCTGGTGGCCCAGTACGTGGGACGCGCCCAGCTTTCGCGGGCAGTGCGTCACGGGCTGGTCGACGTGCTGCCCCGGCGCACCGAGCTCGACCAGATCGTCCTCGCCCTGTTGCGTACCCGGGAGCGGCGGATGCGCCTGTCCGACTCCGCCCTTGTCGATGGCCTGGACCTGCGTCACAGAGCCCAGGCCATCGATGGCGTGACACCCTACTGCGCACCATAGGCTGTCAGCGATCCCCTTGTGGCAGAACGTGCGCGAAGGCCTCGTCCCAGTCCATCGAGAGGCCTTCCGTGCCGAAGGGAACGGACCACAGCGTCTCTTCGAGCCAGGCGCGTAGTGGTTCGACGCGGCCTTCGAGGAGTGCCGCGCCGGTCTCACCCTGGAGAAGCATCCAGAGGCTGTCCCCGCCATGGCGCTGGCACGGCGGCCAGATCCGTACGTCGCCGTCACCGCTCGGGCGGTCCAGGCCCGTCACGAGCAGGTCCCGCGAGAGCACCCAGGTGACGGCGCCGCCGATGTCGTTGAAAAATTCGACGCGCACCTCGAGGGGCTGGGTGTGTTCGTAGCTGAAGCGGGCCTGGATCGGCAATGTCTCGTGCAGGGACACGTGCCGCCACATCCTCAGGGAGAGATCCGCGCAGTCCTGTTCTGAGGAACGTACGTCCCTGTCTGGTCCGTTGTGCGAGTGAGCCATGTGCTTCCCCTTCTGTGCTGATCTGTGCCGGAGCGCGTGGGCTGCGCCCGGCGCGGCCTCCGGGTGTGCCCCCTGTGCCGCGCCGGGCAGCCAGCCCCCTGGTCAGAGGCTCAGGTTCTTCAGGCTTCGCCGCTGGTGGACGACGATGTAGCCGAGCAGTGCGTAGCCGGCCAGGTGGCCTGCGGTGCGGGCAAGCCTGTGGCGCGGAGCGTCATGGAACCGGTGATGGTGGGAAGGTGTGCGGGAGACCGCCTTGGTGCCGGCGACCACTGCGAGTGCGTCCCGCAGCAGGTTTTCGAGCTCGGTGCCCGGCTCGCGGAACCGGCCGGTGCCCTTCTTCGTGGATCGAGCCGCGTCGTGCATGGCGTGCTGTGCCTCTCGGTCTGGTTCGGGTGGTCCTGAGAAGAGGAGCAGGCCGGTCCCGCGGGGTTTCCCGAAGAACCGGCCCTTGTGAAACTCCTGATGCGGCTGTCAGCCGGTGATGAAGAGGTCGTCGCGTACGTCGTAGACGCCCGGGGCCATCCAGGCGGCCGCGATCACGGCGTCGTGCTCCGCCCACGTCCGGACATGGCCGGTGAGGACCACCGTGTTCCCGTTGGTGGTGACGCCGACTTCGCTGTCGTCGAGGATCAGCGCGTTGCGGTCCAGCGCGTCCGACACCAGCAGGGTGACGTCGACAGGGTCGGCGTCGTCGGAGATCTCGATCTTGTTCTTGACACCGCGGACGCCCGTGAGCCCGGCGACCGCGTCCTCCGCGGCTCGACGCTCCGAGCCGTACCGGACGACGCCGGTCAGCGTCAGGTTGCCGTTGCGGGCGGTCGCCTCGACACCGACCGGCACGGCGATGTTCATCAGCAGCACGCTGTTCGCCGTCTCGGCCAGCGTCGCGTCGTCGCGCTCGTGCGCGAGCGGCAGCACCACCTCCAGGTTGTTGTGGACCTTGGTGACGCCGGCCACACGCTGCGCAGCGGCGGCGGCTTCCAGGTACTGGAGGTAGCTCGGGACGGTGCCGGTGAGCCGCACTTCACCCCCCAGGTTGTGAACGGTGATGTCCGTCGCGTACACCAGCGGGTCGAAGACGAGTTCCGCCTCGACGGACTGGCGAATGTCCTTTGTCTTGCTCATCGGGGATCCTTCCGTTTCGGTGAGAGCGGCGGATTTCCGCCCCGTCATGAGTTCACCGCGGAACCCCGACGCCAGTAAAATCGATGTGAACGATTCTGGTATTGGTCTGCGCTATGGATTCCGCGACACAGGCCTGGGCAGCGGTTCAGGCAGCAATCTTTTCGGCGGTTTCGAACAGCACCTGCTGCAATTCACGGGGGAGGTCCGTGCTCCACACCAGACCAGCGGTGGCGGTCAGGGGGGACCCCTCGACGCGAACGGGCACCATCCCGTGACGGCCTGCGTCCGCCGTCGACTGCGGAGCGATCCCCACGGGGCGGCACGGTCCCGTCAGGACGGCGCTCGGCCGGCTCCCGGTCGCGGCGAAGGCCAGCGTCATGGGCAGCGACTGCCGAAACGGCGGGTCGGTGAAGTCGAAGGACGGGTTCCTGGTCCGCAGCACCGAGCGCCATGCGTCGTACGTTGCGGGGTCGGTGTGACGAGGACCGTGGATGATGTGGATGCGGGCGAGTTCGTCGAGGCCGATGGCTCCGTTCAGCGCCCCTCGGTGCGGTGCGGGAATCCAGACATCAGGTTCGAACGACCCGATGTCCATCACGTCGAGGGCGTCCGGCAGCACACAGTTCGCCGGGTCCATCCAGCCCAGAGCGGCGTCGGCTCGCTGCTGAAGGATCGAGGAGAAATCAGCGTCCAGCGCCGTCTCCAACCAGGTCACGTCGACCTCGGGGGCCGCGGATCGCAGCCGCGAGACGACCGCCGCGGCGAGCGTGGGCGGCAGATACGGCTGGACGACGAAACGCAGACGCGACCGGCCCAGCCCCGCCGCCCGTCGGGTTCGGCTGACTCCGTGATCGACCAGGGACAGGACGGCCCGGGACTCCTCCAGCAGTACTGTGCCGGCTTCGGTCAGCCGAACGCCTTCACGCCGACGCTGCAACAACGGCGTGCCGACGAATTCCTCCAGACGCCGAATCTGCTGACTCAGTGTCGGCTGCGCGACATACATGCGCTCCGCGGCATGTGTGAAGGTGCCCGCTTCCGCCACCGCCACGAAATAACGCAGATGACGCAGTTCGACACCCTGGGGTGCCGAATTCTCGGAATCGAGCGACAAAATCGATTCGTTCTCGGCTTTTTCCATGCAGTCCCATCCGGCCACTCGAGAGAAGCGGACTCATGTCATGCTGCCGGAGGCCCCGTTGCCGGGCTTGAGTCATCCGACTGCCGCGATGTCCTCACCGACCCTTCAGTTGGAGATCAGCGGCCCCGCTGTAGTTTGAGGACCGGTGGGTGGCGGCCGTGCCGTGGGGTGTTCGGCTTCGCGGGCACGGTTGCGCCGCCTGTGACAGGCGCGGGCGACGGCCTGGTGGCAGCGTCGCCACCAGGACCAGTGCAGGCCGTGGCGGATCCGCTCGGCCGGGGTGGGCTGGGGTGCCATCACCCACAGCAGTCGGGCGATTTCATACGCCGTGAACGCGATAGCGGCGGTGCCGGTAGGGCTGGTGGGATCGGCGAGGTCCCCCTGTGTGGCCGGGAGGCGTGTCCAAGCTGGCGTGCAGGATCTCCGCGACGCGGTCGGGGCCGGGGGCGGGCTCCTCGTCGCGGGTGGCGGCCGCGGCCTGGACAGCCAGGAAGGCCGCGGCCAGCTGGGCCAGGGTGATGTGCCGGTACCAGCCGTGGAAGGAACGCACCTCGTAATCGGCCATCCCGGCGGCCGACTTCGCGAGCTTGATCGCTTCCTCCACTCGCCAGCGGGCCCCGGGTACACAGACCAGCTCTTCCACGGTGGTCTCGGGCGGGCCCCAGGCCAGGTAGTAGTCGCGCCCGGTGGGGGTCTGCGGCCGTCGCCGGGCGATGAACCACCGCGCCCACGCCCCGTCGCCGGTCTCCGCCTCAGGGTCGGGGATACGGCGTACCCACCACTGCCAGACGCGGGAGTCGAGCTGGGAGGGGCCGGCCGGCAGGGTGACCCAGTCGTCCTCGGCGGCGTGCCGCTCCACCAGCCTCGCGGCGTGCCGCCAGCCGGGACGGGGCAGCACCGTGTGGTTGGCCTGCACGTTCACCGCGTAGGGCAGATGGTGCTCCTCCAGGAAGACGCGGAAGGCGCCGTCGCGTCCATAGACCTCATCGGCGGCCACCCACACCCGGTCCTCGGGAAGGTTGGGCAGCGTACGGGCGATCATCTGCTCGGCCAGGCGGGGCTTGGTGGCGAAACCGACGGTGTCGGGGACGTGTGCGGCGCGGCAGCGGGCCCGGTCCTCGGTCCATTCCCGGGGCTGGTAGATCTCCCGGTCGATCAGTGCCTGCCCGCGTCCGGTGGCCCAGGCGGCCATCACCCCGATCTGGCACGGGAAGACCCCGCCGAGCGTGCCGGAGTACTGCCTGGCCACCCCGACCGAGGCCCGGCCCTTCTTGGCGAAGCCGGTCTCGTCGACCACCAAAACCCCCGCTCCGCCGGGCCCAGCTCCCCTCCCGCCGTCGTCCAGGCCATCGATGACGTAGCGTCGGGTGAAGTCCCGCAGCGCATCGACGTCCCAGACCGAGCGGTCCAGCAGATGCTGCTGCCCCCACGGCTCGGCGTCGCCGCCGTACTCGGCAAGCTGCCAGCCATTCTTGCGTGACACCGGGGAGAGCAGGCCGCGGATGCACCGCGCGGCCCGCATCCGCAGATCCGCCCGCGGGAAGATCCCGCCAACCTCCACCAGCAGGTTCTCCAACTGATCGGAGAACTCCTCGGCCCGCTCCCGATCGGTGATCTCCGGCATAATGTCCAGTAACTCCGCCTTCATACAAGGCAGTTACCCCCACACGATGACCGAGGAACTACAGCGGGGCCGCTGATCTCCAACTGAAGGGACCGACACGGCAGCTGTAGTTCGTGATCACGGTGGTCATGTCGTTGCGGCTGCGGTGATGTTGTTCCAGTTGCGGTGGGCCTGGGCGGCTTGATGCTGATGGTGGCGGCGCCAGGCGGACCAGCGCAGTACGTGGTCGAGGTCGCGGCAGGGCGCGGGCAGTACGGTGGCGCGCAGGATCCGGAGTAGTTCGCGGGCGCTGGCTGCTACGAGGCGGAGCGGGCCGGGTGGGCTGCTCGCGGCGGTGGTGCGCAGGCGGGTGATGGTGAGGACGGCGGCGGCGAGCATGCTGATGAGGGTCCAGCGCATCCAGGAGTTCCAGCAGGTGGTCTGGCCCTGGTCGAGCCCGCAGGAGCCCTTGTGGAGCTGGAAGTCCTCTTCGATCTTCCAGCGGTAGCAGATCACTTCGATCAGGGTGGCCAGGGTGACGGGGGTGGTGGAGTGGCAGCGGTAGAAGGAGAGTTCCCCGGTGTAGCGGTGGCGGCGGATGACCAGATGGGAGTGGCCGTCCTCGTGGCCGTCGGGGGTGTCGTCAGCCTGAACGTCGACCAGTGCCCAGTCGTAGTGACGGTCGCCCTTGAGCCCGTGGCCGGTGCGCATCCGCATCCACGCCTTCTTCGGGATGAGTCGGGCGAGTTCGGCGGCGGTGTAGCGGCCGCCGGACGTGGTGAGGTGGTGGTCGGCCTTGACGGCCAGCGTGTAGTCGAAGCCCAGACGGCGGGCCTCGCAGCGCAGCTCGCGCCCGCCGTACACCTCATCGCCGGCGAACCAGCGTGCCACGATACCCAGGATGCGGGCACGGGCGAGCATGGCGGCCGCGAGCTGGGGCTTGGTGGCGAAGGCGATCTCATCGGGGACGTGCCGCAGCAGGCGCCGCTCCTCGTCTTCGGCCCAGGCGGCGGGCAGGTATAAGGCCCGGTCGATGATTGCGTGGCCGCGGTGGGTGGCGTAGGTGAGGTGGACTGCGACCTGGCACAGGCCCACTCCGCCCAGCGCGCCGGAGTACTGGTAGGCCGCACCGACGGCTTCGGTGGAAGACTTCGCGTCTCCGGTCTCGTCCGCGATCACCACCGCCTGCCCGTCTGCGAGTTCGCCAGCGGTCCAGACGGCGAGCCGGTCGCGGGCCAGGTCGTGGTCGAAGGCGGCTCGGGCGAGGCAGTGCTGCAGCCGGTGCGGGCCACAGTGGCCGAGCGCCTCGGCCAGCGTCCAGCAGTTGCGGGTGTCCAACTCCATCAGCATCGCCTCGCACATCTCCCGCACCAGCAGCCGCGGTTCGCGTCGTGCGAAGCAATCCGCTATCCCCGCTGTCGCCGCCCCGAGGGCCACCGTCCATGCCTGCTGGGCTACCGTGGCCTCCGCGGCCACCTGATCCTGGATCGTCTCCACAACGCTCATGATCACGGTGGCCGTTCACCTGCCTACAGGCACCCCCGCGACCACCTGACCAGCCTCAACTGGGCAACCATCACGAACTACAGCTGCCGTGACGTACCCTTCAGTTGGAGATCAGCGGCCCCGCTGTAGTTCCTCGGTCATCGTGTGGGGGTAACTGCCTTGTATGAAGGCGGAGTTACTGGACATTATGCCGGAGATCACCGATCGGGAGCGGGCCGAGGAGTTCTCCGATCAGTTGGAGAACCTGCTGGTGGAGGTTGGCGGGATCTTCCCGCGGGCGGATCTGCGGATGCGGGCCGCGCGGTGCATCCGCGGCCTGCTCTCCCCGGTGTCACGCAAGAATGGCTGGCAGCTTGCCGAGTACGGCGGCGACGCCGAGCCGTGGGGGCAGCAGCATCTGCTGGACCGCTCGGTCTGGGACGTCGATGCGCTGCGGGACTTCACCCGACGCTACGTCATCGATGGCCTGGACGACGGCGGGAGGGGAGCTGGGCCCGGCGGAGCGGGGGTTTTGGTGGTCGACGAGACCGGCTTCGCCAAGAAGGGCCGGGCCTCGGTCGGGGTGGCCAGGCAGTACTCCGGCACGCTCGGCGGGGTCTTCCCGTGCCAGATCGGGGTGATGGCCGCCTGGGCCACCGGACGCGGGCAGGCACTGATCGACCGGGAGATCTACCAGCCCCGGGAATGGACCGAGGACCGGGCCCGCTGCCGCGCCGCACACGTCCCCGACACCGTCGGTTTCGCCACCAAGCCCCGCCTGGCCGAGCAGATGATCGCCCGTACGCTGCCCAACCTTCCCGAGGACCGGGTGTGGGTGGCCGCCGATGAGGTCTATGGACGCGACGGCGCCTTCCGCGTCTTCCTGGAGGAGCACCATCTGCCCTACGCGGTGAACGTGCAGGCCAACCACACGGTGCTGCCCCGTCCCGGCTGGCGGCACGCCGCGAGGCTGGTGGAGCGGCACGCCGCCGAGGACGACTGGGTCACCCTGCCGGCCGGCCCTCCCAGCTCGACTCCCGCGTCTGGCAGTGGTGGGTACGCCGTATCCCCGACCCTGAGGCGGAGACCGGCGACGGGGCGTGGGCGCGGTGGTTCATCGCCCGGCGACGGCCGCAGACCCCCACCGGGCGCGACTACTACCTGGCCTGGGGCCCGCCCGAGACCACCGTGGAAGAGCTGGTCTGTGTACCCGGGGCCCGCTGGCGAGTGGAGGAAGCGATCAAGCTCGCGAAGTCGGCCGCCGGGATGGCCGATTACGAGGTGCGTTCCTTCCACGGCTGGTACCGGCACATCACCCTGGCCCAGCTGGCCGCGGCCTTCCTGGCTGTCCAGGCCGCGGCCGCCACCCGCGACGAGGAGCCCGCCCCCGGCCCCGACCGCGTCGCGGAGATCCTGCACGCCAGCTTGGACACGCCTCCCGGCCACACAGGGGGACCTCGCCGATCCCACCAGCCCTACCGGCACCGCCGCTATCGCGTTCACGGCGTATGAAATCGCCCGACTGCTGTGGGTGATGGCACCCCAGCCCACCCCGGCCGAGCGGATCCGCCACGGCCTGCACTGGTCCTGGTGGCGACGCTGCCACCAGGCCGTCGCCCGCGCCTGTCACAGGCGGCGCAACCATGCCCGCGAAGCCGAACACCCCACGGCACGGCCGCCACCCACCGGTCCTCAAACTACAGCGGGGCCACTGATCTCCAACTGAAGGGACGTACAGACGCTTGGCGGCCTCCTCGGCGGATCCGCCGCAGCTGAACCAGACGTCCAGCGTGTCCAGCAGCAATTCGCGTTCGCTGGCCGGCAGGGCCTTGATCGGGCCGAGGACGCTGGTGACGACGCGGACCATGACGTCGGGTGCGCCGGCTGCCGCGACCGCGACCGGGCAGTCGTCGAAGACGGTCACGGCGCCGCTCCCCGCGTCGCCGGCGCGCATGGCGACCTTGGCGAGGCGCAGGTCGTCCCCCGTGAGGTACAGGTCGTCGCAGGGGGGACTCACCCCCACGCGCCGCTCCGCCTGGTGCCGCAACACCTCGACGAGGACGTCCAGGTCCCGGGGGGTACGCAGGTACACGATGCCCAGCTGGATATCGGGCCGCAGCCGCCAGGCTGACAGGATGCCGCGCCGGCTCAGGATGGCCGCAACCTCCGGCAGGGCCTGCCGACCGATGTGCGGTACCTCCGCGGCGACCACGGCGAACGGACCGTTGCGCGGCACACCCAGGGCTTCCGCCGCGGACCACACGGCGTCGGTCTCCATGCTCCTGCCCGCCAGGAGCGCCTCCACCAGCGCCGAACGCTCCTGGTCGCTGGCGAGGAGCCGCTGGGCCACCGCGTCGTGGTATCCGGAGACCACGGCCTCGGTGACCTTGTCCTGGAGCTCC
This sequence comes from Streptomyces sp. CA-106110, assembly GCF_050936285.1. Classification (NCBI taxonomy): domain Bacteria; kingdom Bacillati; phylum Actinomycetota; class Actinomycetes; order Kitasatosporales; family Streptomycetaceae; genus Streptomyces; species Streptomyces sp. CA-106110. The sequence goes on from NZ_JBNJNB010000001.1 coordinate 2,855,213, forward strand.
CACATCGCCGAGTCCGCTGCCACCAGCTGGTCGCTCCCCACCAGGGAGGATGCGGTGGCCTCGCCGACCACGACCTCCCAGAAGTACTTGACGCCGATGCGGTAGGCCGTCATCACGCTGGGCAGCGGCACATTCTGCTGGGCGCGTCGGCGGCCGATGCGGGCCGTGGTGTCGGTGTCCAGAGGTGCCTGTCCGGCCAGCGTCTGGAGTGCGTTGCCGTAGTGGGTCCGGCAAGCCTCCTCCAGCTCCTCCTCGGGCACCGCGTCATAGTCGTTCAGCGCGCCGCAGATCCGCGTCGCGATCTCCTTCGCCAGCTCTCCGACGCGTTCGAGCAGCACGGCGGCCAAGGCTCTGATCTCGTCATCGACCAAGATCTTCTCCGACTCACCGGTAAGGGGTCTGCCTTCTGCAATACCGCCGGAGCGGCAGCCCGCACCGTGGCACGACGCCGCCGCCCCGCAGGGCCGAGGCCGACGGGTCCCGATTCCGCGGGTCTCGCGCCCAGACGCCTGGTGATGTCCGTGATCACCAGGGGCTGGTCATGCGCTTCGGCGCTGTCCGGTCATGCGTGGCCGAACGGGACTCTGCCGTCCAGGTCTTTGGTGAGGGACGCCGGCGGTCAGGCATGGTCGTCCTCGCCGGGTGCCATCGCCTGCAGGACGGCGCGGAGCGCGGCGCGTGAGGCGATACCGAGCTTGGGATACAGCCGGTGCAGATGGGAGGCGACCGTGCGGTGAGACAGGAACAGCCGTTCGCCGATCTGCTTGTTGGTCAGGCCGATGGCCGCCAGCTCGGCGATCTGCCGTTCCTGAACGGTCAGCGCGGCTGTCGATGCGTCGGGCCCGGTGGTGGCAACGCCAGTGGCGCGTAGCTCGTTGCGGGCCCGCTGGGCCATGGCTTTGGCGCCGATCCGGTCGAAGGTTTCCAGGGCGGCGCTCAGGTACAGGCGGGCGCTGGGATCGCGGGTGCGGCGCAGCCACTGCCCGTAGGCCAGCTGGATGCGCGCGTGTTCCCACGGCCACCGGGCCGCGTGGGGCAGGAGCAGGGCTGCCTCGAACAGGGGGCCGGCTTCCTTCTCGTCGGCAGCCACGGCCGCGGCCCCGGCGGTGATCAACATGGTGCGGGGGGAGATACGGTGGATGCCCGCCTGTTGCGCGGCGGCGACGTGGGCGCGGGCCTGGTCCATGCGGCCGGTGCGGACCGCCGCCTCGACCAGGTCCAGGACCAGCCACCGGCCCGGGATGCAGGTGCTCGGTACTCCGGGAGGATCGATCCTGGCCACCTGGGCATGAGCCTCCTCGTAGTCGCCCTGGCCCATGGCCGCGATGCCGCGAGCCGACCGGGCGTAGGCCTCGGTCACCTCGATGCCGCGGGGCGCCGCCCAGGTCGTGGTCTCCTCGCTGCGGGTCCGCGCGAGGTCCACGTCGCCGCGAAGAGCCGCGCCCAATGCCAGCAAGGCCCGAAGCTGTCGCTCCCAGAAGTGATAGCCGTAGACCGCTGCCAGGTCCAGCCCCTCCTGTGCCAGGCTCTCGGCCTGGTCCCACTCTCCGCGGGCGTAGGAGTCCGTGCAGAGCAGCATCAAAGCGGGAATGACCATGGCGATCGCGCCGCCGTCGCGTTCCCGTTCGATCATGCGAAGGACCAGGTACCTGTAGTCGGACAGCGTGTCCATCGCGCGCGCCGCGAACGCCAGGGGGATCAGCTCCCAGGGAGCCGCGTCGGCAGGCAGTGCCGCGAAGGCGTCGGCGAGGCCCTTCCGTACCGCGTCGGAGGTGCGAGTGGGGTCGACGTAGGCGTCGTAGCACAGTCTGAACGGTGTTACGGCATCCGGTGCGAACCGGGCCATTGCGGTGTCGAGGAGCTTCCACGCCTCGGGGCAGAGGGCATAGAGGCTGACGAGCAGCAGCGCGTACAGGATGCCGCAGTGGTCCCAGTTGTCGTTCTTGGCGGTGCCGGTGTTGTCGTCGAGCGCCCGGGTCAGGAGCCAGTAGGCGGCATCGACATCGCCCTCATCGTTGGTGAGGAGGTGGGCGGTGGCGGCGAAGACCAGCCCGGTCGGCGTGTCGGGTGCCTGTCCGGCGTCGGCCAACAGCCGTGGGACGTCTTCGAGTTGGCCGGTGATGGTCGCGAGGTACGCGGCCTCGACCAGTCGGCGGGACCGGTCGCCCGGATGCGGGCTGAGTTCACCGGCCCGCATGAGCGCGGCCACCGCGGCGGACGCAGCGACGCGCCGGCGGTCGACGATCGCCGCCTCGTCCATCGCCCGGTCCGCAGCGCCGAACGGTGCACCGCGCCGCCAGGCGGACAGGGCTGCTTCGTCCAGCGCGCGGGCCACCGCCTCGTCCGTTCCGTGCGCGGCCTCGGCCAGATGCCACGCCCGGCGCCCAGGGTGGTCGGCCAGTGCCGCGGCCAGAGAGTGGTGCACGCTGCGGCGTTCACTCGGGGATGCCTGGTGTACGACCGCGGCGCGGATCAGCGGATGGCGGAACGAGATGCGGCCGTCGGCCGCATCGATGTGTACCAGGTCCGCTTCCTGCGCCGGGGCGAGGTCGTCGACGCCCGCAGGGTCCTGCCTGGCCCTCCGTATCGTGGTCAGGCTGGCGTCGGCGTCCAGCGCGGCCACGAGCAGGACGCTTCGGGTCGGCGCAGGCAGCCTTTCGACAGCAGTGGCGAAGGCTTCCTCCAGCCGCCCGGACAGGGCCAGGAGCGCGGGAAGTGGGTCTTGGCCTGAGCGCTGCCGGCTGCTCAGCGCCGTCGGCAGCTCCTGCAGCGCGAGCGGGTTGCCGTCGGCCTCGGCCAGCACCCGCCGTCGTACCGATGGCCCCAGCGCGGGCCATCGAGCGTCCAGCAGCTCGGCTGCCGCCTGCGCCGCCAGCGGCCCGATCTCGCGCACGGGCAGCTGGAGCTGGTGGCTGAAGCCGTCTGCCCCGGTCCCCACGGCGGCCAGGAAGACGATCGGATCGTCGCTGATCCTGCGGACGACGAACCCCAGCGCGGCCGCGCTGGCGCGGTCGAACCACGCCACGTCATCGGCGATCATCAGCATCGGACGCTCGACGGCGGCCTCGCCGAGCAGGGCGAGAACCGCCGTCGAAGCGGCCAGCGGGTCCGGCGACGGTCCCGTCGCGAAATGGAAGATCCGGTCGAGCACGTCGCGATGGTGGCCGGCGAGCCGGTCGACGTGATGGCGTAGCGGGTAGATCATCTGGTGCAGCGCCGAGTAGTTCATCTCGGCCTCGAACTCCACGGCGGAGGCGCGCAGTACTCGCATTCCGGCGTCTGCGGCCCGTGCCGCGGCGGCATCCAGCAGTGCCGACTTTCCGACCCCCGGGGCGCCGCGCAGCAGCAGGCCGGGGCGGCCCCGATCGTGCCTGGCGAACAGCGAGTCCATCAGTTCCAGCTCGGCCGTGCGCCCAGCCAGGTCCGCTCCAGGCCGTGAATCCACCGACTCGCCACCATCAAGCGGCTTGCCGGAAAAAGTCTGATCGGTGGACAAGAATGAGCATCCTTTACTATTTATTCAATCTGCAACGACCAAGGCCCGGCTCGTGGACGGTCGGGCTGACGCCCCGTACCGATATGGCCTCTCTTCGCCCTCGGGCTTGCACCGCGGAGACCCGCGCCCTGCGACAGCGCCGGGCCGCCGACCTGTCGCGAGGGTGAGCCGCACCTGGCTGCCCGAGTCCCGTCTCGGCGGTGCCAGGACCTGGCTCCTGCGGCCCGCCGATCGGACATGCAGCCATGGTGGAGCACGGGTCGGGCCCACTTGCCCTCGCGGCGACCACGGACAGGTGCAGCCCTGCCACATGCGTACCTCCACAGCGGAAAGAACGAAAAAACGCTGTCGCTGAACCCCTGCGTGCACGCCAGACATGGAGGAACCGGGGAACCTTGGACGATGTCGAAGCGGTACAGGAGGAGACCTGTTGCCCCCCCACGTGGCCGAACGTCCGCTCACACCGACATCAAGATCATCACTGACCGGGGAACCGTGGTCGATGTTGCCGCCCACAGCAATCGACTCCAGCGGCAGTGATCGGCCACACGGTCGCCACGAGGCATCCGGCCGTGGATCCTGCCGCTCGCCGGGCGGCGCCAAGCGTTCCGATGCCACGCGCACGCCCCGCAGGCCGACGGGACTGCGGCCGCATCACGGCCGTGGACCAGGCCACCACCGTCCGGGACATCCCGACCGACAAGGTGCTGCGCGGGGACGAGATCCGCTGCCGGCCGCGAACCGAACGCGCGACATCAGGCGCGCCGGGCATCGGCCCATCCGGTTCTCGCCGGGAAACCGATGTTTGACGCGACCGTGATGTTTCCCTCGCGAGATCATCCGGGCCGTCCAATGAGCCCGGGTGAGGCTGCCCCCGCCTGCCCCGAATGGTGCGCGATTGGTGCTCCGGATACGGCAACGTGCGCCGGTGTTGCCGTCAAAAGGTGCCGTCAGGAAGCATCGCCTCCCGACACCGCGCCACGTCCCCGGCGCTGCGCTAGCGGAACAACGGCGCCGACGACAGCCGCAGCCACGACTCAAAGCCTTATGAACCGCCCTCTCACAACCCGGCCTCGGCGAACCGCTCGGCGTAATGCAGCAGGCCGCCTTCGGCAAGGACCGAATCCGGCTACCAGTACGGGCTGACGCCGGGGCGAAGACCGCACGTCACAGCAATCGTCGCCGCGAACGAATGTCGTCGGCGGATCCGAGCACGAACATGCCGACCCCGACGCGCGATCCGTTCGGGCACGGCGAGATCGCCGCCGCGCCCGAAGCGAACCGCCTCACCTCCCCAGCCCTACACCTCACCACCCGACCCGTCCGACCCGCCCCCGCCGCCGCCCTGCAGCGCAGCGAGCGTCAGCACCTGGTCGCCGATACCCCAGCCGCCGTCGGCGACCTCCTCGACCAGCACCATGGTGGTGGCGCGGGCGCGTTCGCCGAAGATCTCCACGTAGAGCTCTGTTGTGCGGTGGATGATCTTCTCCTTCTGTTCGGGGGCGATGGTGCCGGCGGGGACCTTGAAGTTTGCGAATGGCATGTCTGGTTCCGTTCTTGTCAGCGGCTGGCGTGCTGGGGGTGCAGGTCGGCGATTCCGATGCGGCCTGCGAAGCCGTGGGCGACGGTGATCGCCGGGGCGTGCGTCGTCAGGCGGCCAGTGCGGTGCGGCCTGCCACGTACACCCGGGCGACCTCGGAGACGCGCTTGCCCAATTCCCTGGCGGTGGCGACGTCCGCCTTGTGTACGCCCTCCGTGCCCTGGTCATTGTGGCTTTGGGCACCGGCGCCCAGGAAGAAGCCCAGCCGGTTGAGGTCGTTCTCCGACGCCGTTGAGGAGTTCCAGCCGGGCAGCAGGCCCAGGGCAACCCAGTGCATGCCGTGCTGTGCGGCGAGGATCGTGAAGTTCTGGAGGACGTTGAGCTTGTCGCCGCTCTTCGAAGCCGAGTTGGTGAATCCGGCCGCGATCTTGTCCTTCCACTGATGGGTGATCATCCGCTTTGCGGTCTTCTCGGCGAAGGCCTGGAAGACGGCGGAGGCGGTACCCATGTAGGTGGGCGAGCCGAAGATGATCGCGTCCGAGCCGTCGAGGAGGCTCCACTGCTCGTCGGAGATCTGCTCGAGGTCGATCAGGTGAACAGTGGCGCCCTCGGCGGCCGCGCCGTCGCGGACGCCCTCGGCGATGACTGCGGTGTGGCCGAAGCCGGAGTGGTAGGCGATGGAGACGACAGGTGTGGTCACGATCACTTTCTCCTTAAACAGATACGTGTAGATGCGTGCTGCTCGATGCGTGCTGCCCCGGGTATGGGAGGCACCGGGGTGAGCCGACACCCGCAAGGAGAGCACGTTCTTTTCGAAAGCGCAATCTAGCAGTAAGTGCTAACTGCTGGTACGCTTCGTGGATGCACAGTGACGGCACGACGCAGGAGCACACCGAGGCAGGTGGCGAGCGACCCTTCGACGTCTTTGTTCGCGCGTGCCCCTCGCGGCCGACGCTGGAGCACGTCACGGGCAAGTGGGGCGGCCTGACGCTCAGCGCGCTCAGCTCGGGCACGCTGCGCTTCAACGAAGTGCGACGGCGCGTCGATGGCATCAGCGAGAAGATGTTGTCGCAGACCCTGCGTGCCTTGGAGCGCGACGGCCTGGTGCACCGCTCGGCGCAGCCCGGGAACCCTCCGTGGGTGGACTACACACTCACGGAACTGGGCGAGGCGACCGCCGCACGCCTGCTAGACCTGATCGACCTGGTCCAACGCCAGATGCCCGAGGTGCTCGCCGCCCGGAATCGCTACGACACGACACAGGACGCACAAAACCACCGCCCATAGTCGCCGTCGAACCCGCCCCTACGACTCAGCCTCCCAGGGGACGCCGTGCCGGTGGATGTCGCCTGATGCGATGAAGGAAACAGGGCCTCCCGCTCCGGGCGCCGGGTGCGGACCATGCTTGGCCTGCTCGTTATCCGGATCCACAAAAGTGGTCATCACTCGGTAGACCGTGCCATCTCCGGTGCCGGCCTTGCCGGGGGCGTACTCGACGACGCATCGCCAGCACCAAGTGACGTCGCTCGGTGGGCAAGGCTTCCTGGCACGCCCCGCACCTTGTCTCTCTGTCATCCCGTCTGCCGTCGTCCCACACGCAGTGGTATCGGGCGGGGCCTTCCTGGTCCAGGTGGAGCGCCCAGCTGGACGAACGACCTGGGCCAGGAAGGCCCCGGCTGATACGGCTTTGCCTGGGACGACGGCAGACGGGATGGCAGACCCCCACCCGAACCACCCTCGACCCGCACCCGCGCAGCCGGCCCCTGCCATCCCGGAGCCGGAGCGCCCCCGCCGGAGGCATCCTCTTCTCCGCCACCACCTTGCGGCACGGGCGGGACGGCGCGCCAGAGCGGGGCTGATCGTCGGGATCGTCCTGGCGCCGTGGCGGCCGACCGCGGCCGTGGATCACCTGAGGAGCAGAGTCGCACGCGTCCCTCGGCAAGAGACGCGGGGCGCACTATCCGCAACCGCGGCAAGATCCTAAGCGACCCTGCGGTGATCGGCTGGCGGGGCGGCGGTCCGGGAATGAACCCGTAGCTGGCCCGTGGCGCGTGCGGAGTCACTGACAGCCCGGGCCGCTACGGTGTGTCGCGGATCGGCATGATCAGCGTGACCCTCGATCGCATTTGCGGGCGCTGCGTCGCCTGCTGTGATCACGAAATGCGCGGCAAGGGAGCCGCCGGGTAGATCGGCGGTTCCTTTCAGGTGCGGATCGTCAGGGGTGCTTCGGTGACCCCCAGTCGCGGCGCCGTGACGCCCGGGTCGGGAGGCGGTGCGGGTGGTGCCCCGGTCGTAGGATGACTGGAGGAGGCTCGGACCCATGTTGCGCGGCAGGACTGCCGAATGTCGACGGCTCGACCAGCTGCTCGCCGAGGCGCGATCGGGCTACAGCGGCACGCTGGTGATCAGTGGGGAGCCGGGGATTGGCAAGTCGGCGTTGCTGGACTACCTGGCGGGGAAGGCGTCGGGGTGCCGTGTCGTCCGTGCCGGGGGTGTCGAGTCGGAGATGGAGCTCGCGTTCGCTGGCTTGCATCAGCTGTGTGTCCCGATGCTCCACCGGGTGAAGCATCTTTCGGGTCCGCTGCGAGACGCGCTGGAGGCTGCGTTCGGTTTGCGTGCCGGGGACTCGCCGGAGCGCTTTGTGATCGGTAAGGCAGCTCTGAGAGTCCGATACGTGACGTAATGCCCGTTTCGGGTTTGGGGTTGGGTGAGGAGCCCTGGTCGGCTGGGTGGGTCGGTGGTCAGGTGCGGGGCTGAGTGAACAGGCCGGGTTCGGGTTCGGGTTCGGTGAGGATGCCCCGTGTGACCAGGCGTTTCAGCTTGGACCGGATGCCTTCGGTGTTCTTCGGGAGGATCGGCAGGTCGAGGGCCTGGCACAGGTCGAGGGCCTGGCACAGGTCGAGGGCCTGGCACAGGTCGAGGGCCTGGCACAGGTCGAGGGCCTGGCACAGGTCGCGGGCCCGCATCGGCCGGCCGGCGTCAGCGAGGGCGGTGAGTATCTGCTGGTAGGCCGGGTGGTCCGGCACGTCAGGGCGGGGCGGGTCCTTGGCGGGCGCCGGAGCGGAGATGGTGAGGAGAGTTTTGCGGGTGATGCGCAGGTTCTCGCTCTCCGCGTCGAGTTCGCCGAGCCGCGCGGTGAGTTCCCCGATGCGGGAGCGGAGCTGTCCGGCTTGCTCGCCCAGTTCGCGCTCGCGCGCCTCGATGTACTCCAGGACGGCGCTGATCTGCGGGTTCTCGGTCACGGTGTCCTCCAGGCGGGGACGGTGGCGCCGGTAAGGCGGCGGGCCATCACGGAGGTCATCGCCCAGAAGACGCGGGAGCGGCAGCTGGCGGGTCGGTGTTCGTAGTCGCGGACCAGGCGCCGGTAGAACATCAGGATCCCGTTCGTCTGCTCGACGATCCACCGCTTGGCCTGTGGGACGAAGCCCTTGTCGGCGGGGTTGCGTTCGACGATCTCGACGTCGATGCCGTACTGCTCGCCGTGCTCGACGACGCTCTTCTTGAACCCCTGGTCGACCAGGGCTTTACGCACCGTGCCGGTCTGCTCGGCCACGCCGTCCAGCAGGGCCTTGCCCGCGGTGTTCTCGTGTGCGGAGGCGGCCAGTACGACGACCGCGATGACCAGGCCCAATGTGTCCACGGCCAGGCATCTCTTGCGGCCCGGCACCTTTTTCGCGGCATCCCGGCCCGTCGTGGTGGCAGGCACACCGACGGCGGCATGGACACTCTGCGTGTCCAGAACGACGAGGCTCGGGTCGGCTAATCGCCGCTTCTCCTCCCGCAGCTGCCACCGCAGAAGATCGTGGATGTTCTGGTCGGTACCGTCGTCGCGCCACTTGTAGAAGTAGTACTTCACCGCACCGGCGGGCGGCAGATCGTGGGGCAACAGGTCCCACTGGCAGCCGGTGCGGTTCTGGTACAGGATCGCGTTCACGATCTCCCGCATCGCATATCTGCCCTGGTGGCCACTGACCGATGGGTGCGCGGCCTTCCAGGCGCTGATCACGGGCTCCACCAACGCCCACTGCTCGTCGGAGACATCACTCGAGTACGGCTTGCGATCACCCATCCCGCCATGCAAGCGGATCTCGAACGCTTGACCGGCAACGATGCCTCAACGTCACCCCATCGAGCGATAACAAGCCGGTCATAAGGTCGCGTACCGCACTCTCAGGAGTTGGCGTCTGATCCTTGAACCCCTGTTCTGCCTGTTCTGCCGAATCAGGGTACGCCAGGGGGCGAGGAACGGGCTGCCGTTCCTCGCCCCGGCACCTGACGGTGGTCAGCTCACCATCAGTAGGAGAACTGCTGGATCTCCTGGTGGTTGATGCCGATCGTGTATCCCGTGCGGGTGGTGGGGTCCAGCTGGATGGACTGTCCGTCCTGGGGGTTCCGGAAGCCGCGCAGCGAGACGGTCATCAGCGGGCTGCCGTCCGGGTACGCGTAGGTGCCGTTGATCGTCTTCACGCGCTCGCCGGTCTTGAGGTCCACGACGTCCATCTGCCCCATCGCGTTGTTGTCGAAGACCAGCGTCGGAACCCCGAAGAGGTGGAGGCCGTCGGGTCCGTTGAACTTCTCGAAGGCGAGGTCGCGCCCGCCGTCGACGGTGAGCTCGAAACCACCCCGGTCCTGGCGGACCAGCATCGAGTCGGGCTCACCACTGGGGTCGATCTTGGTGATCACGCTGGGGGCGGGCATCTTGATGCTCCATCCCGTGTTCGACGCGTTGTAAGGGCTGCCCGCATCGTCGATCGCGAGGCCGTGACTGCACCGGGAGGTCTCCCCGGCCAGCGTGGCGGTACCGGTGTCGAGGTCCATGCGAGGCGCGTAGACGGTGCCCGCACAGTGCAAGGTACCTGTGGGCAGCAGGACGACCGTGCCGTCCTTGGGGTCGATGGCCAGCTGCGACCACTGGACGGGGGCGGCGCTTGGGTCTGTGACTCCCGCGCCGGAGACCGGGATCGGAATCACCGGGGAGGGGGCGCCCGTCGTCAGACTGATCGGCAGCAGGACGTCGGTGTTGTCGGACACCCGGTGGAGCAGGACGACGCCCCGGTTCCGGGCGGGATCGACCTTGGCGTTCACGAAGGTGTACTCCGAGGCGGACAGCGTCTGCTGGGCGACCATCGTCCGGTTCGCGGTGTCCCAGATCTGCAGGTCGACGTCGCCGTTCGGCTGGGCCCGGTGGGCCACAAGGGCCCGGTGGGTGGTGGCTGATGCCCCGGTCACCGCATAGGTCGACTGCGGTGTGCTGTCGGTGGTCAGGGCGGGGCCGTAGGTGCCTGTTGCCGGGTCGTACGGCCGCACCATGGACGTACCGTCCTGGCCCAGCAGGGAAACCAGCGAGTCCTTGCCGGCGAAGGCGAAGTCGAGCACCCGCGCGCCGTCCGGAGCGAGACCGTCGTCGACCTCGAACTCCGCGGTCGGCGAAGCCTGTCCGATGACCTGGTGGTCGCTGTTCAGGGCTAGCACGCGCACGTTGTACAGCTCGGATGTGGGCAGCCCGAGCTTCAGGATGTCCAGGCCGGCCGTGCCCGACGTTCCGGACAGCGTCTGGTGGAGGACGGACGGGGTGTTGATGCCGTCATTGTCCAGTTGCGACCCATTGGGGTTGTCGAACGTGTTGTACCCGTTGCCACCGTTAGCCGTCGGGCCGGGCGCGGAGAACTCCACCTCGGCCGCGGCCGCCCCGTGGACGGCGCTGGTGTCGTACGTGAGACGGAACTTCGGGTGGGTGCGGTCGGCCGTGGCGAAGTGGCCGGGGACTCCGCTCGCGTCGGTGATCAGCGGCGCGTCCGGGCGGTCTTCGGCACGGTCGGTGCCGATGCGGATCGGAGTGAACTCGGCGTAGACGTTGGACGCGAGGTTCCCGGACCTCTGGATGATGCCGATGCCGTAGAGGCCGGCACCGCCGTGGAAGGCGCTGGCCGGAATGGTGACGTTGCCGGAGGTGTCTGTCAGCGGCTGCGTCCAGGCCGGGTAGAAGATCGGTCCGAGTCCGGGGTTCCAGTGGCCCACGCCGGATACGGCGATGGCCGGGTGGGACACGCCGTTGACGCCGGTCAGGTCGTAGTGCACGGTGACCGCGTGTCCCAGCGGGGCGACCGCGGGCGCCGTCGGCCCGTGGGCTTCTGCGTAGGTGCCGTCGCTGCTCCCGATGGTGATGGTACGGGAGGTGCTCGCCACCACGTTGCCCTTGACCAGCACGTCGTAGCGCAGGTCGACGGTGCGGTCGCTCGTGGACACGACCGGCAGGCCGGCCGCGGTGAGCAGTTGACGTGGTGTCACACGGATGGCCGGAGTGTCGGACGTCCACACGGTTGAGCCCACGGTGAGCCGGTACTTGACGACATTTCCACTGGGCAGGCCCGTGACATCACCGGCGAAGGTGACCGGGCCCACCAGGCCCTCGCCGTTGCCGCCGGAGGCGACGTCGCCCAGGTCGATACGGTCCGGATCGGTCGTCTCCGTGAACCGGCCGCCGAGGCCTCCAAGGGTCACCCGGTGTGCGACCGACAGCCGCACCAGGGCGGGCTCGGCCTTGAACTTGCCGCCGAGAGCTGCCTCGGTGGCTGCGGTGACATCGATCTGCGGTCCCACGTGCAGGGTCCGGTCGATCTGAGGCGGGCTGGAGACCGGGCGCCCGGTGTGCTCCAGCAGGGCGCGGACATCGCCGGGCGTCAGGTGGTGTCCGGCCAGGCGGGACGCCTGCAGCACCACGGCCGCCGCTGCGGCGATCTCCGGAGCGGACGCCGACGTGCCGCCGTTGAGGCGCACGTTCACGTCCGAGGGTCCGCCGGCGGGAGTGAACAGCGTCTGGACGGGGTGGACGAACGCGGGGATGTTGTCGCTGGGCGCGGAGAGGTCGACGCGGCTACCGAATCCGGACGAGAACGTGCCGAAGCCGCTGATACGGGTCTCCGCCACGGTGGGGCTGCCCGCCGGACCGGCGAGCGTGTCGTCCAGCGTGGTGCCGCCGGCCGCGATGGCGCCGGTGTCCGGATCCCGGGACGGCACCGACGAGAACGCGACGTCGTCGATGTTCGTGGCCGCGGCATCGTCGGCAGCCAGGTCGGTCGGTGTGCTGCCACCGTCCGGGCCCACCGCCGCCTGGGTGAACAGGCGGGTGCCGTCGTTGGAGGAGATGACCACCGTGATGCCGTCTTGCTTGACGATGTGCTGGACTGTGGCGCGGACGACCGGGTCGTCCTCCAGGTAGCGCCCGGCGAAGCCCAGGGTGTCGGTGCCGATGCCGAGACTGGCGGTGATCACGTTGGGGCGGGGCGACTGGTTGGCCGCCGCCATGAGCGCCGATGCTATCTGATCGGTCGTCGGGGTCTGCGGGACGACAAGACGGTACTTGGCACCAGGCGCGATGCCGAGCAGGTCGGTGTAGCCGCTCCCGACCCGGTCAGGCCGCTGCAGGTCGTGGGGCAGCGGGCTCATGACGCTGAAGTCCAGCAGGACCTCGTCCAGTGCACCGTCCTGACCCTGGACCGCGGCGGAGCCGCTGAGGCCGCCCTGCCCATCGGACACATAGGTCGGGATGAGCGGCATCGACGGCAGGTCGAGGTAGCGCTGACCATCCTGCAGGATGGTGGTGGCCCCGCTCTCGACAGCTCTCGGGTTGCTGTCGTTCACCATCGACTGGTCCACCAGGTCCCCGATGGAGACGTTGGTGATGATCTCACCGTCCCCGGGCTCCTGCCCGAACTTGTCCTTGAGCGTCGCGAAAGCGCCCGTCGCGTCGACCCCGCCGGCGTTGAGCAGCGCCTGAGCGGAATCCGCCAGTCCGTAGTTGGTGGGAATCCCAGTGGAGTCGGTGGTGGCACGTGCCGTATCCGACGGCGTCGCATGAGCCTGCGCTGCCGCCGCCCGTGCGGCGGCCTTGACCACGGACGCGGGCAGCTGCTGGCCCGGCACGTCCAGCGTGTTGACGTAGCGGTCCGGTTCCGCGAACGCGACACCAGGCGTCTTGCGCAGTTTCTTCGCCACCGCATCGGAGTCACGCTCTGCCGTCTGGAGCACGTAGGTGCGCGACAGAGCGGAGTCCGCGGCCGGCTGCGAGGCGGCGTTCTTGCGGAGCGCAGTTCCAGAGGACTGGGACAGCGCCGGGATGACGGTGCGCATCGCCTTGGCGCCGACCGCACGAAGGGCGGAGTTCACCGCCGCTTTGTCCGTCTGCGGAGCCAACGTCGACAACCGGTGGCCGGTCAGCGGCTTCCCGGTGACCGACGTGCCCGCGGCCAGGGTCACCACGACCTGGCCCGGTACCACGCCGCTGCGCTGTTTGGGCTGCTGAGCCGAAAGCCCCTTGCCCAGTGGCGTCTTGACGGCGGGCGCATGGGAGGCGGAAGACCCGCTCGAGCCCGGAGCCGGGGAAGACGACGCAAAGGCCGAGGCGGCCACCGCAGACGTCGAAGGGAGCATGGCAGCACTGGTGGCCATGACTGCGAGAAGGACGGTATTGAGCCGCCTTCCCGGTCTATGGACATTCATCAAGGAACCTCCTGTAGGTCGAGCCAGTGCGCCGCGGAGCAAGGCGGGGCGGCCCGAGAGATGTGGATCACACAGTTCCGGAAGAAGGGTTCGGGCCGCTTCCGTCAATCGACTCAAGAGCGACTTATGCGTAGGCGTTCGGTGGCTTTGGCAGTCGTTTGACGGAAGGGGGGCACCCGCCCGGTGCGTAGGCTGGCGGCCGTATCTCGTGAGCAACGGATCAGGGTCAGAGGAAGCTGAGAGGCTGCTGTGCCAGGCTGGCGCGCCGATCAGCGGACACTGATCACAGCTGTGCCGCCCGCCCCCATAGTCGCCTCCCGGAGGAGCATCCGATGAGCCTCGTCAACGGCTTGCCCGCGCATGTGCTGCTGGTCCACTTCGTCGTCGTACTGGTCCCCCTCAGTGCCCTGACGCTCGTGGTCGGCGCGCTCTGGCCGAAGGCGGCACGGCGGCTGGGCCTGGTCCTGCCCGTACTGGCCTTCGTCACCCTGGTGTCCGTGCCGCTCACGACACAGGCAGGCGAGTGGCTTGAGCGGCACGTGGAGAGCGACGCGCTGGTGCGCAGGCACACCGAGCTCGGCGACGGGCTGCTGCCGTGGGCCGCCGGTCTGTTCGTACTGGCGGCGGTCGTCTGGTGGACGACGCGCCGCACGCCCGGGACGCAGACCGCCTCCGCCGCCGCGGCCGTGACCCGCGGCGGCGGCGTGGTCCGGATCGCCGCGGCCGTGCTGTCCGTCGTGGTGGCGGCCGGCGCCGTCGTGGACGTCTACCGCATCGGCGACTCCGGCGCGAAGGCCGCCTGGCACGACGCCTACTCGAAGACCGCCTCCGGCAGCCACGGGGACTGACGGGCGCGCCCGCTCACAGGTTCCGGACGAACGTCCACACCGCGCCACGGAATTCGGGGTCGTGGGCGAGGAGGACCGCCGCGGCGGCGAGGAGCACGAACGTCAGCAGGGCGCCGAGTCCGTCCGCGCCCGCCTTGAGGACCTCAACGCGCAGCTGGGCGAGCTCGACGCGGAGAGCGAAAACCTGCGCGTCACCCGGAAGACCCTCCTCACCCTCCCCGCCCCCACGTCCGCCGACGATCCGGATCGCCCCGACGTCCCCGACCACCCCGCCTACCAGCAGATCCTCACCTCCTTCGCCGACACCGGGCAGCCGATGCGCGCCCGCGACCTGTGCCAGGCACTCGACCTGCCGATCATCCCGAAGAACACCGAAGGCATCCGCTCCAAGCTGAAACGCCTGGTCACACGCGGCATCCTCACCGAACCCGAACCCGGCCTGTTCACTCAGCCCCGCGCCTGACCCCCACCAAACGGCGACGACCAGCAGCCCTCACCCAACCTCAACCACGAAACGGACAAGAGCCCACATACCGCACTCTGATGTTGTTTTCGGATATTGCACAGGAGCAGACGTTGGTCTGCCTGGTGGATGACGCGCAATGGCTTGATCAGGCCAGCGTGCAGGCTCTGGCATTTGTCGGTCGTCGGTTGCTCGCCGAGCCGGTCTTGTTGGTGTTCACAGTGCGAGAGATCAGCGAAACCGAGCTGGATGGCCTGCCGGAGATGGCGATTGTGGGGATCAACGACAAGGATGCGCGCTCGTTGATCGAGTCGGCGATCGGCGGGGGACTGGACGCACAGGTGCGAGACTGTCTAGTCGCCGAGGCACGCGGAAACCCTCTGGCCCTGCTGGCGTTGCCTCGATGGTTGACACCGGCGCAGCTGGCTGGCGGGTTCAACCTGCCTGACGCTGGGCCGTTGGCGAGCCGCATCGAAGAGGAGCTGCCTGGTGCGGGTGAAGTCGCTTCTGAAGCTTCCCCGTGATCTTGGACACTCGATGCTTACGCCACGAGGGCGTGTTCTTGTTCCAGACGCTGCCGGGTCTCCAGCGGGGTGAGGTAGCCCCAGCGTGGATGGCGGCGTAGGCGCTGTCGGTTGTAGAAGGTCTCGACGAAAGCGAAGATGTCCGCGCGGGCGCTGGACCGGTCGGGCCAGCGGCGGGTTCCGATCTCCTCCTTCAGCAGTGCGAAGAACGATTCGGCGGCGGCGTTGTCGAAGCATGAGCCGGTGCGGCCCATGCTCTGCCGCAGTCCCAACCGGCGCATTTCCTCTCGGAGTTCGTCGGAGGTGTATTCACTGCCGCGGTCCGAGTGCGTAATGCATCCGGGCTTGAGGTGCCCGCGGCCGGCGGCCATCTTCAGCGCGTCCACGACCAGGCCGGCGCGGTGGTGGTCGGCCATCGAGTAGCCGACGATCTCGCGGGTCGCGAGGTCCAGCCAGGTCGCCAGATACAGCCAGCCCTCATCGGTGGGTATGTAAGTGATGTCGCCGACCAGCTTCACCCCGGGCGCACTCGCGGTGAAGTCGCGGCCGATCAGGTCCAAGGCGGGCACCGCCCTTTTGGCCGGGCGGGTCAGGCCCTTGCGCCTGCGCCGTGTGACACCGCTGATGCCGCGTTCGCGCATGACGCGCTCGATCCGTTTGCGGTTCACGCGGCGTCCGAGCCGGCGCAGCCCGGCGTGGATGCGCGGCACCCCGTAGGTGGCCTTGGAGGCGACGTGCAGCACGGTGATCTCGTGGGCCAGCACGTCATCGGCGGCCTTCCTCGCCGAGCGCGCCTTCTCGCCGGCAAGCCACGCGTAGAAAGAGGAGCGGGCCACCTTCAAAAGCCGGCACAACAGAGCAACAGGATGGGTGGTCTTCTCCGCCTCGATGAACGCGTACACGTCGCTCATCGATCGCTCTCCTTCGCGAAGAAGACCGCCGCTTTTCGCAGCACCTCGATCGTCTCGGCCTGCTCACGGTTCTGCCGCCGCAGCCGCCGCAACTCTTCCCGCTCCGCGCTCGTCAGTTCGCCCGGCGCCCCTTGCCCGCGGTCGATCGTGTCCTGCTTGACCCAGTTCCGCAGTCCCTCGGCGCTGACCCCGAGCTCCCGGGCCACCTCGGTGACGGTCTTCCCGGAAGACCGGACCAGCGCGACCGCGTCCCGCTTGAATTCCTCCGTATACCGCCCGCTGCGGTTGCTCTTGCTTCCCACCTGGCCACTTCTTCCTCTGGAACCTCATGTCCCAGTCTCCAGGCGTCCACGATCAAGGGGAAGGTTCAATCAACTCGCCGAGATGTGCATGCGGAGACGCTCTTCTCGCCGACGAGCTTCTCCGCGTCCGCACGCCGGTACGGCACCGGCACCGGGGTGTAGAACTGGATGTCCTCGTCCTGGCAGGCTTCATGCACCGCATCCACGTCGGCAAGTGTGAAGGCCCGCAGCACCAGACGGTCGGTCTCAAGAGTCACTGGATCCATCGCGGAAGTATGACCACCACCAACAAGCGGCGACCAGCGAATATCCCGACCGAGCACCGCCCATCACAACACCCCGGACTGATCAACGGTCGTCGCAACGCCCCAGATCAACTGCCGCCGAGACGGAGCCACACCCACCATCAATCGCGGACCGAGCCGTAATGATCGGCACGGCGGGCTGAGCATGCTCTTGAACGATCCGCAGGTCGCGTCGACGCTCCGCCGTACGCCGCTTCTCCCCTGCCTTGCGCTTTCGCTGCGTCGACCGCTTCGTCCACCTCGGCCCCTGCCAGAAACGCGTCCAGTGTGGCGTACTCGGCCCCCGGTACACCGGTACCAAGACCTCCGTCCACCATGTGCTCACCGTGCCTACCGGCGACAGCACCACCGTACGGCTCAGCCTGACTGGCACCGAACTCCCGGACGGCTGCGCCGAGTTGGCAGGCCGACCGAGCACGGCGTGGGTCCGCCGGCCGCCGATCGGAATCAAACGAGGAAATCGATCCGTTCTCGGCTTTCTCCGTGCAGTCCCATCCGGCGACTCGAGAGAAGCGGACTCATGTCGCGCTGCCGGAGGTCCCGCCCGCGGGCTTGAGTCATCCGGCTGCTGCCGCGGCGTCTTCACCGGTGGGTGTCGGGCCGTAACCTGCCGCGATACATCGCCACAACCGCCCTGCGCAGGTGGAGCCGATCGGCGATCTCGTCGTCCGGCAGTCGCAGAGCGGACAGCTCGGTGATCCGCCTCAGCCGCTCGGCAGACGACTCCGGCCACACAATCGGAGCGCCGGTCGCCTGCAGTTCGAGTCGTGCCTCGTCACCCCACGGGAGAGCGCCGATCCGGTCGAAGGTGGACTGTGCCGAGGTCAGCAGCGACTGCGCCTGACGGACCCGTTTCTGACGGCGCAGCCAGGAGCCGTACGCCAGCTCGACCTTCGCGCGGGCATAGGGCCAGCCGGACAGATCCTGCCCCAGCGCCGCCAAGTAGAGGTTCTCGGCGTCCCCGTCGACGGCCAGGACGGCGCGGGCGTACGACAGATGGATGTGCAGCATCGGCGACGGCGTCGCCCGCGCGATCATCTCCAGCTCCGTCACCAGCCCTCGGGCGTCTTCTCGGTGTCCGGCGCGTACGGCCGCGTCCGCGAGGAACATCAGGCTGGTGAACCTCTCGTACTGGTGGAAGCTGGGGTCGGCCGGATCGAATGCCGCCCGCAACGTCCGGTAGGCGTCCCGGTTCCACCCGGCCGCCAGTGCCGCCAGTCCACGGGCGTGTTGCAGCAATGACAGCACCGCGTTCCAGCCGTGGTCCGCTTGCAGTTCGGCCTCGGTGGCCCGCCGCAGTGCCTCCTGCGTCTCACCGACGTGCGCTTTCAGCAGGACGTCGCACACCAGCGTTCCGGCTCCCCACAGCGGCTGCCCCGTCTCCGCTGCCAGCCGCTTCCCCATCTCTGCCGTGTCGGTCGCCCCCACCAGGTCCCCGCGCAGCACATGCGTCCACGCCTGTATGGTCAGCACCTGCGACAGCGGTCCGAGTCGGCCCTGCCGGCGCAGAATGGCCTCGGAGCGGGCAAGCAGCTCGGCCGCGAGGGCCAGGTGCCCCACCGCGTGCGCGGCCATACCCATGGCCCGCAGTGCGTCTCCATCTTCGCCGGGGGGCGTCCGGACCAGTGCCTCGATGACCTGCCGAGCGCGCAGCAGCGGTTCTGCCAGAGCCAGGGTCGCGAGGTGGCGCGGGTCGCCCGCCGTCTCGGGCAGCCGGTCGACGCAAGCAACGACACGCGTCCGGGCGGCCGGCCCGGTGTCGGCCGCATAACAGCGGAAGGCAGCCGCCAGGAGAATGTCGAGCGCCAGATCGGGATCGGCCGGGGCGGACCGAACGGCGATGTCGCACAACTCGTGTACGCGGGCGGCGTCCCCGGGAATGCCGTGGTCGAAGATCTCGCCGAGCCATTCCGCACGTGCTCGGTCCAGGTCGGTCAGGTCGGTCCTCGCGGCCGACCGCAGCAACGCGTGGACGATGTCGTCCCGGCCTATTCCGAAGGCGTGCCCGGCGGCCATCAGCAGCCGGTGTCCGCTCAGCGCCGACCGACTCGTCAGCTGTGCCGACCGCTCGAGATCGCTGATCGCCGCGATCACCGCGCCCCGGCTCAGCGCCCGTGCGGCGCCGGCCTCAAGAGCGTCGGCGATCTGGTCGTCGGGACCCACGATGGACTGAGCGCGGTGCCAGGTCCTTCGGTACGCATCGTCCAGGGTGTGCGCCAGCGCCCGGTGGGCCGACTGGTGCCGGGCCAGGCTTTCGGCCTGCAGGACTCCCGAACGCATCAGGGGGTGCAGGAAAGCGACCCGGCCATCCTTCACAGTCACCAGTCCTGCCGCCTGCGCAGGGTCGAACACCTCAGGAGTGACCGGTTCGCCACGCATGGCCGAGGTCCCGGCGATGATTTCGGCGAGGTCGTCTGCCGAGTCGACGGTCGCGACGAGCAAGGCGTCCCGTGTCGCCGAGGGGAGTTCGGCCCCGCGTCCTGCGAACGCGTATTCCAGCCGGTCGGACAGGGTCAGTGGACTTAGTCCGCTGGAGGGCAGGGCCGCCATCGCGATCGGCAGTTCGCGTAGTGCCAGCGGATTGCCCAGCGCCTCTCGCCGGATGCGCCGCTGTTCGGCGGGACTCAGGGCAGGAGCATGAGCGGACAGGATCCGCGCTGCCGCATCGTCGTCCAGGCCGCCCACGGTCAGCTCCGGAAAGCCAGCGTGGAGGAACGGGCCCGTGTGGCCTCGGCGCATCACGGCGATGATCACCACGGGTCCCGCCACCCGCCGTCCGACGAACGTCAGCACCTCTTGCGACTGCGGGTCCAGCCACTGCAGGTCGTCGGCCAGGATCAGCACCGGCCGGTCGGCCGCCACGGCCGCCAGCAGGTCCACGACCGCCAACTCGATCAGGAACGACTCCGGTGGCGGGCCCTCGGCCAGGTCGAACACCGCCGACAACGCTTCCCTCTCGTGCCGCGGAAGCAGCGAGACATGATCGAGCACCGGACCGACCATCTGGTGCAGTCCAGCGAAAGGAAACGCCGCCTCCGACTCGACACCGGCCAGCCGAAGTATCCGGAAACCCCGGGCCCGCCCCATGGACTCCGCCTCGAGCAGCAGCGACGACTTGCCGATACCCGGGTCTCCGCGAATCAGCAGCACCGCACCGCGCGGCGGCGCATGTGCGAGGAGCCTCGCCAGCACGGCGATCTCCCGCTCCCTTCCGACCAGCATCGTCGCGCCCATGGATCCCCTCCCCAACTGCCCTGAGTCTGCGCGCCATTCGCTCCGCTCCATCGGCGGCTTGCACCGATTGACTGAATCCGTCGGTGCGGCGAGCGCTGGTTCAGCGGTCGCTCGCGCCCGGTTCCGGCGGCTTCAACAGCGGCGCCAGCTCACGGCGCGAGGTGATTCCGAGCTTGGGGAAGACTCTGTACAGATGTGCGGCGATGGTGCGGTGTGACACATTCAGGCGTTTCGCTATCTCCCGGTTGGAGAGCCCTTCCGCGGCCAGCCGGGCGATCAGTGTCTCGTGGGGTGACAGCGGCTCCGTGACGGACGCAAGCGGGTTGCCCGCTGCTTGAGTGGCGTTGCGGCCGGACCAGTCGGAGGCTCCGATGAGCTCGAAAGCGGTCCGCGCCGAGAGCAGCATCATGCGCGACCGTGCGGCCCGCCGGCGGCGCCGCAGCCACTGGCCGTACGCCTGTTCCGTCCGTGCCCTGACCAGCGGCCAGCGGGCCAGGTCCTGGCCCAACGCGACCATGTACAGCTCCTCGGCCACCGCGTCGGCGGCGAGCACAGCGCGCGCATAGGGCATCTGAACGTGCAGCAGCGGGGCGGGAGTCACGCGTGCCGCTCCCTCGAGGAGCGCGAGTATGTGTGCGCCTTCATGCCGGCTCCTGCCACGATCCGCGGCCATGGCGAACGGCATCACCGCGGCGAAGCCCTGCCACCGCAGAGCCTCGTACGGCTGGTCGAGGAGCGGCCTCAGCTCGTTGTACGCCGCGGCGTACCGTCCCTCATCGAGCCGCGCCATGCCACGCGCCAGCCGTAGCGTCGGGATGAGATCGGTGCGCTGCCATGCCGCCACACTGCCGGCCAGCTCCACCGCGCGCTGGGGTTGCCCGCGCAGTGCGGCGGCGACCGCGTCCGTGCCGGTGAGTGCGGCGAGTAAGGCCGGCTGCCGGGTCTCGGTGAGGATCCTGCGTGCTTCTTCGGTGAGATGAGCGGCACGCGGCCAGTCCCCGAGCAACAGCTGGTCGGCGGCTTCGGTCAGGAGCGTCTCCGACAGCAGACCAAGCCGGCCCTGCTTGCGAAGCATTGTTTCTGCGCGCCTGAGCAGGATGGCTGCGCGGACCGGATCGCCGATCGCGTGCGCTGCCATGCCGAACAGCCGAAGGCCGTCAGCGTCGGGGATGTACCACACCGTCTCGTTCGAGGGCAGCCGGTCGGCCACTGTCCGGCCGCGGAGCACGGGTTCGGCCAGTGCCAGAGCCGCGATGTGGCGTGGGTCGCTCGTGGCCGTCAGCCGGTCGGCGGCCGCGACGATACCGGCTCGCCGGGCGGGGTCGGCCTCCGTCCCGTGAGCACGGAGCGCCGCGCTCAGCAACAGGTCGAGACCCAGGTGGGGATCGTCGGCCGACAGCTCGGTGATGTCCCACACGCGCGTCCGCGCCGGACCGGGCTGCGGGTCCGCGTCCGAGATGTCTCGCAACCACCCGGCCTTCGCCCGGTCCGCGTCGTTGAGCTCCTGGCGTTCTGCCTCGTCGATCAGGGAGTGGGTCAGGCGTGTGCGGCCGAGGCCGTGTGCGTGTTCGGCGGCACGCAGCAACCGGTGACCCCGAGTGGCCGAGTCCGCGGTGAGCTGCGCCGATCGCTCGAGCGCCCAGATGGCCCAGACGACCCCGTGACGCCGGACCAAGGAAGCGTGAGCATCCGCCAGTTCGTCCGCCAAGTCGTCGTCGGGGCCGTCGACGGACTGGGCACGATGCCATGTGCGCCGTTCCGGCTGCTCGGCCAGCACCTGCGCCATGGCGGCGTTGGCGGCCTGCCTGCGGGCCCGGGGCTCCGCATCCAGGACCGCGAATCGGACCACGGGATGGAGGAAACGCAGTGTCGTCCCGTCGACTCGTATCAGCAACGCCGCCACCGCGCTGTCGAGAACGTCCACCGCGACAGCGCGCCCTGCCAGGGCGGAGGCCGCAGCCAGAACCTCCGAGAGGTCTCCGACATGGTCGACGGCCGCGACCAACAGGGCGTCCCGGGCCTGCACCGGCACTTCGCCGAGCCCGCCCGCAAAGGCCGTCGCCAATGCGGGGCTCACCGCCAGGTGCGTCCAGGAAGCCGACGGTCCCGTACGGCGCCAGGCTTCGGGGAGTTCAACCAGCGCGAGCGGGTTGCCGAGCGCCTCACCGAGTATCCGCTCCTGAACGGCGGGAGGCAGCGTGCCCGCACGACGGGCCAGCAGCAGCCGCGCCGAGGGCTCGTCCAGCACGGGCACGTCCAGTACGGGCACGCCCGGCAGGGTCCGTCCGCTGCGGAGTGCCGCGAGGATGACGATCGGGTTGTGGCTCACCCTGCGCGCCATGAACGCCAGTACGTCTCGGGTGGGCCCGTCGAGCCACTGCACGTCGTCGGCGATCAGCACCGCGGGCTGCTCGGCCGCCCTCGCGGTGACGAGGTTCAGCGCGGCCAGGGCCACCTTGAAGGTCTCCGGCCGTGGCCCGGAACCGATCTCGAGCGCCGACCGCAGGATCCCGCCCTGTTCCGCAGGCAGAGCGTCCGCCGTGCCGAGCACCGGCCGCAGCAGCTCGCGCAGACCGCTGAAGGGTGTGTCGTCGGAGCGCCCGGCAACCTCCAACATCTGCCATCCCGCCGTCCGGGCACGTTCGGCCGCGACCCGCAACAACGCGGACTTGCCGACGCCCGGGGCGCCCTGCAGCGCCATGGCGCCACCGGCGTCGGGCAGTCCTCCCATCAGTTCCTGGAGGACACTCAATTGCTCGTCGCGGCCAAGGAGCCCGGCGTCGTACACGCGTCACCTCAGTCTTCCAGTACTCGCCATGCCTTCTCGGCGAGATCGTAGGAGTCCCACAGCGGCGGGGCTTGAGTCATGCGACTGGGCCGAAACTACAAGGCTTCGAACAACGCACGGATACGGGGGCGCAGACAGCATCCGACAGACACCGAGCCCACGGGTACCGGGACCGGGCTCGCTCCAGCGTACGGTGCGCGCGTGCGCCGTCAACCCCCCGCCGTCGAACTCGCATCCACCGCACTCCGCGTCCAGCATGTTCGACACGTTGGGGGCGACCGCTCGGGCAGCCGACGACGCCGGCGCGGGATTGGCTAATCGCAGGCCCGTAACGACTTCTTCCATTACACGCGCGCCGGGGCCCATCGCCGAACCCGACGCCCCGCCGCGGCGTCCGGCTCGCCGGGCAGCCGACCTGTGGCGGCTGCTGGATCACGTCGGCTCCTCGTCGGCAGGCCGAAAGCCGGGATGCGGCACCCGTGTCACCCTCCAGGCGTCCTCCCCCACTCGGGCGGCGCATCACCGCATTGCGTCATGTCACGGTCCACCGCCACGTGTTCGCGGACCGATCCGTCTGCGGAACGAAGTAGTGAGGTACCGACTGCAGTCGGATGAAAGCGTCCAATGTCCGGGCAATCCCATTTCGGCGCGAGTGTCGAGGACCTGGACGCCGCGCGGGACGAGGCACAGATCAGGGTGATGCAAGCGGCATCCGTCCCGTTCACCGTAGGACGCCTCCGACAACGCCGACCCCGGGCCTGCCGATCACGGCGGCGCGCGGCGGCTCTGCGCAAGGAGGCTCCGTTCGCGCGTCGAGCGACCCGACCGAACGCTCCGAACAGCCCTGTCTTCCCGGTCTTGTTCCACACACGTCCGGCCACGGTGCGGACGTGTGAGACACCACCGGAAACGCCCGCACTCCGCACGGGTCTTCGCGCCAGGATGCGACGCACCCACCCGGACAGTCCTGACCCGTCCACGGGCCGACCGTTCGCCGCCGCCCTTGGCCGCCCACACCGCGGCAGCCACGACCACCGGCTCCGCCCCTCCGGCCACGCAGCCCAACCTGCCGCCTGGAGTTCACTTCAGCCGGGACGGAAGCCAAGGCGCGCATCCGAGAGCCGAACGGCGACCTGTATGTGTATCCCGACTCCGTTCCTCGTGGAGCGAGACTCGTCCGGCCGGTCACCACGCTGCCGGATCACAACCACTGTTGCGCAGCCGGCAACGCCAGTACTTCCCGTAACGGCTTGGTGCGCGATAGCTGACACCCCCTGCCTAGGTACGCGAACGGCCGTGCGGGACGATCATGATTGTGACGTCAGGATGGGCCCGCACGGCCTTGAGACATCGTATCTGTACGGGGATCCCGCGCCGCCGCTTAAGCAAGCTGATTGTGGAGCTGGCCGACCCGTGGACGGCCCGTGAGGAGTCCCGGCTGCGCGAACGCCGAGGCCACGACCGGCAGCGCGCCGCAGGAGCCGGCCCCGACCACGAACTGGTCTTCACCGACCGGGTCATTGCCACCCTGGTCGTCCTGCGCTTCCAACTCCCGCACGCCGCCCTCGCCGTGTTCTACGGCGTGGACCGCTCCACGATCACCCGCGCCGTTCACGAGGTACGCCCCCTGCTCGCCGCCCGCGGTTTCGCTATCCCCGATGGCCCCGACCTGCGGCTTCGCTCCCTGGCTGATGTCTTCGCCTACGCCGCCTCCCACGGTGTGGAACTGCGGATCGACGGTACCGAGGTCCGTGTACGCCGCCCCCGGGCGAACAAGCCCGGCCGCCGGGCGTTCGTCTCCGGCAAGATGAAGCAGAACACCAAGAAGGCCAGCGTCATCAGCGACGAGAAGGGCCGCACCCTGTGGACCGGGGCCATCCGGCCCGGCCGTATGCACGATCAGACCGCGCTGAAGACCGAAGGCATCTCGGACCTGTTCGAGCAGTTCCCCCAGGTGAAGGCCAAGGTGGACGCCGGATACCGAGGCCTGGCCAAACAGTTTCCCAACCAGGTCGAAGCCCCGCCGCTGAAGCCGAAGAAGGATTCCCCGCCCGAAGAAGTAGCTGTCTGGGAGGCCGCTCGCAAGAAGCAGTCCTCCGAGCGGATTCCAGTCGAGCACGCCAACGCCGAGCACAAGCAGTGGCGGTCCCTCCAGCGCTGGATCGGACGCCGCGAGTACTACGACGAGACCCACCTGGCCATCGCCAGCCTGGTCTCCGACCGCACCGCCGAGCGGTGATCATCCACCAGCCAACCCGCCAGGCCAACACGACCCGACCTCAATCGCGCACCAACTCGTAAGCCGTTCAGTCCACTCCGCAAAGGTCGCCGACAATCCCGAGCTCGGTAGGACAATGAGTCATTTCACAGAAGCCTCGGCCGCCAGCCGTTCGGCACAGTGCTGTCATCATTTTGCGCCTTCCCGATCGGTGGCTCTCCTGACGCAGCCACGGTGGTGCGCTCCCAACAAGCATGAACGGCACTTACATGACCCATCGCCGACCGCCCCGTCCGTCGTCCGTCGCCCTCGCGGCTGCTCCGACCCTCGAACACCTGCTACGGGAGGCCCCGCTCCTCAGTGTCATCCCGACGATCTGTCCCTCCGGGCTGCGGTGCGAGGGAGAAGTGGACCTTTGCTCCCGGGATCTACTGGCCGCGGCTCTGGACAAGGCGGTCCATTTCGGCAGTGGCGATCTGCACGTTGATCTGACGGGCCTCACATTCATCGACGTCGCCGGAATCCGCATGATGACGACCGTTGCGAAGACGCTCAGCCGCGACGGCCGCCGTCTGCTGCTGCACGCCACGCCGCCCGTCGTACGCAAAGTGATCCGTGTCCTGGGTTGGGAAACGACCCCCGGCCTGATGCACTGCATGTGCACAATGCTGTAGCGAGCCTGTCATGTCGCCGCTGCCCAAGGACAGCGGCGTCCGCGCCTCCGATGCCCCCTCGGCCGTCGCGGGCAGGTCAACGGTGCAGTAGCGGAAGCAGCCGTACGGCGGATCACAGCAGGCAGCCACGACTCTGGCATTCCCGGCGAACGCCACGGCCTCGGGCGAGGTCGGGCACCGCACCGTGCATCGCCGCTTCGTGTCACGTCACCCTCCTCTGGGGAACGTCACCGTGCTCCTCTTCGCCGCCTCCGCGTGTATGAGTGCTGTTACGGACAGTGCGCGTGCTTTCGCCGACAACAGAGTGGGGCCGGACGGCTGCTGCTTGCCCTGCCCCCGCCGACGGCCGGCGTGGTCGCGCTGTCGCGCTGTCGCGCTGTCGCGCGGCGAGAAGGCGGGCGAGCGGGCCTTGTTCCTGCTGACCGGCCTGGTGTCGATCGCGCTTGCGTTCGTGCTGTTCGTCCGTCCGGACATCGGTGCGGTCTCACTCGCCACCGGCTTCGGACTCTTCAGGATCGTCCATGGCGTCTCGGCGGTCTTCGCCTCGTTCGAGGAGCGGCGTGGTCGTACCAACGCAAGCCGGTCCGAGCCGGTCAGTGCCTGAGCGGCATGGAGCCCGCCTCGGATACCCGGCCTCGGTGCAGCACCCCCGGCACTGCGTCGTGGTGATCTCCTGACCCGTTAGGAATGCCGCAGCCCCGGGGAGAGTCCTGAACGTCCGGTTTACTCACGGATTTCGCACGTAGAGGTGGAGGGTGCCTTGCGTCCGGCACCCGTTCGCTCTCTGCATGGTCGAACTGGGCGAACGCGCCTCTCTCCTTGGCCCTGCCCTGGGTTGCGGTCTGGCCTTGCGGGAAGCGTGCGGCGGGGACAGGAAGTCGGCTAACGCACCCACGCCTGGCAGAACGCCTTCTACCGGTTCACCCGCTGCTACGAGGGGCGCGCCACCGTCATCGACGCCTTCTTCGACCTCGCCGACGCGATCATCACCGTGCGTAGCCTGATCCGGCGGGCATGGACAACCAACCGCTGGGACGAACGCCCGAAGTGCCGACCATGACCCCATCCCTATCCGCGCAACCTCTAACGGCTTGGTGCGCGATAGCTGACACCCCCTGCCTAGGTACGCGAACGGCCGTGCGGGACGATCATGATTGTGACGTCAGGATGGGCCCGCACGGCCTTGAGACATCGTATCTGTACGGGGATCCCGCGCCGCCGCTTAAGCAAGCTGATTGTGGAGCTGGCCGACCCGTGGACGGCCCGTGAGGAGTCCCGGCTGCGCGAACGCCGAGGCCACGACCGGCAGCGCGCCGCAGGAGCCGGCCCCGACCACGAACTGGTCTTCACCGACCGGGTCATTGCCACCCTGGTCGTCCTGCGCTTCCAACTCCCGCACGCCGCCCTCGCCGTGTTCTACGGCGTGGACCGCTCCACGATCACCCGCGCCGTTCACGAGGTACGCCCCCTGCTCGCCGCCCGCGGTTTCGCTATCCCCGATGGCCCCGACCTGCGGCTTCGCTCCCTGGCTGATGTCTTCGCCTACGCCGCCTCCCACGGTGTGGAACTGCGGATCGACGGTACCGAGGTCCGTGTACGCCGCCCCCGGGTGAACAAGCCCGGCCGCCGGGCGTTCGTCTCCGGCAAGATGAAGCAGAACACCAAGAAGGCCAGCGTCATCAGCGACGAGAAGGGCCGCACCCTGTGGACCGGGGCCATCCGGCCCGGCCGTATGCACGATCAGACCGCGCTGAAGACCGAAGGCATCTCGGACCTGTTCGAGCAGTTCCCCCAGGTGAAGGCCAAGGTGGACGCCGGATACCGAGGCCTGGCCAAACAGTTTCCCAACCAGGTCGAAGCCCCGCCGCTGAAGCCGAAGAAGGATTCCCCGCCCGAAGAAGTAGCTGTCTGGGAGGCCGCTCGCAAGAAGCAGTCCTCCGAGCGGATTCCAGTCGAGCACGCCAACGCCGAGCACAAGCAGTGGCGGTCCCTCCAGCGCTGGATCGGACGCCGCGAGTACTACGACGAGACCCACCTGGCCATCGCCAGCCTGGTCTCCGACCGCACCGCCGAGCGGTGATCATCCACCAGCCAACCCGCCAGGCCAACACGACCCGACCTCAATCGCGCACCAACTCGTAAGTCACGGTGTCCGGGTAGTGCTGGAAGTTGCGGCCGCTCCTGATCGCGCATACCAGAACCATCTCGTACGAATGATCATGAGCCGCACGCAGGTTGCCGCTTACTGACCACGCTCCTGGTCCTCTGGCGAGACGAGCCAGGTCCGCACCTGCCAGGTACCCACTACGCCGTTCACGACGAACGGATCCGAGGCCGCGAACTCCTCAGCTGCTTCGCGCGACGTGAAGATGGACATCGCGCCAGGCTGAGCTTCCTCCGGCTCGGGAAATGGTCCGATCATCAGCAGCGCTCCAGGGTGTCGCTTGCGGAAAGCATCCGCATACGCATTGTGGGCCGCGAAGAACTCCGCCACCTTGGCCCGCGCGTCGGGCGGCGAGACGTACAGCAGCACATGCCTGGTAAGCCACGCGATCTCGGACGCTTGCACGGCCTCTCCTTCACGTTCGTCGGGGGGCTCAGCTTCACGATCTCCCCGGGTCGATCGTCAACCGCACAGTATCGGCTCCTTTCGGGCGATCGAGCGCAAGTGCGTCGACGACGCCGCGTTCCGGCTCGCCGCGTCCCTTCGGCAAGCGAGGGCCCGCCGCCCGCATGGCCCGAGCGCACCGCGGTCCCAGCCGGTCAGCGGGCCATGGGCGCTGTCCCACGCCCCGCTGCCTCGGCCGTTCAGCCACTGCACACGCACGCGCCTCGGCGTCTCACTTCGCCGCGTCGGCCGACTCGTCCGCCTCCGCCCTGGCCAGAACCGCGTTCAGCGTGGCGTACTCGGCCTCTTCGATGGCCACGATTGCGAAGGTGATGGCGTCGGCGGCGTACTCCTCGGCATCGTCGGCGGCCTTCTGCAGGCGCTTCGCATCCCGCTCCGCCTTGCGTTCCTCGATCGTCTTGCGGGCCGAGGCCACATGCTCCTGCCAGGAGGCCTGTACCTGGTTCCAGGTCCCGGTCGCGTTCTCCTTCGCCCGCTGACCACTCGCCTGCAGCTTCTGGGCACCCAGCTCGGCCTTGTCCTTCGCGGTGGCCACCGCTGCGGACAGCTTCTGCCGGTCCTCCGCGACACTTGCCTCCACCGTCCGCTGCGCGTCCCGGGCCTTCTCCGAGAGTTCGGCGACGCGGTTCGCCGGGCCGGCCGGGGTTGTCTGAGGCGTCGGGTTCGTCTGGGGCTTCTGGTCTGACATGAATGCACCCCTTTCTTGACGGACGTGTGCTGTTCGAGGACGGGTCGTGCTGGGTGCGTACCGAGGGGATCAGGAGGAGTCACTGGGATCCGACGAGTCGCCCCGCGGCATGCGCGGCACGACGGACCCTCGCGGACAGTACGAGCACAAAGGCCCCGTACAGGATGCTGAAGATCCCGAACACCGATGCGAGCGTCACCGCGCCGATGTCGGGCCGCGCGGCGAGCACGATCCCGAGGACGACCGACACTAGACCGCCGAGCACCCACATCGCCCGCTCGCCCGCGTTCTCGCCGTGCCGGAACGACAGGGCCACCTCCAGGACGCCCGTGACCAGTGCCCACGCCGCCACCCATATCGTCAGGACCAGCGCCGTGACGCTCGGCCATGTCAGTGCGCCGAGTGCCGCGGCCAAGGACAGGACGGCGAGGAACACATACCCGAGTACGGGGCCGACACGGTCACTCATGACGGCGCGTAGGAAATCGGTGCCGGCAGCGAGGAGGGCATAGACGGAGAACGCGATCACGAACACCCCCAGGGTTATGTCGGGCCACGCCACCGACACGACTCCGACGATCACGGCCAGGAGCCCTCGCCAGAACAGAGGGGTGGCGGTTGTCTTGGCCATGCTCATCTCCTTCTCCTTGGGAGAGGGCCCGCTCTCGCGGAGAGGGCCGGAAGCACCACTGCCGTCAATCTGCCGGAGCGCGAGCCCGCTCGCTTCCGTCAATCGACTCAAAGGAGCGACGTATGCGTAGGCGTTCGGTGGCTTTGGCAGTCGTTTGACGGAAGGGGGGCACCCGCCCGGTGCGTAGGCTGGCGGCCGTATCTCGTGAGCAGCGGATCAGGGAGTGGGCATGGGCTCTGCGGCGAACGGTTCGGGCCTCCGGTTCCGGCATGAACAGGTCGTCTTCGCGCGGAAGCGCGGAACCCAGGACCGGATCGCGGACGCGATCACCGCGTTCTCCGGAACCATGCAGTTCGTCTACCTCCACGCGCTGTGGTTCGCGGTCTGGATCGGCTTCAACGAGGGGCTGTTCGGCCACTCGGCGGTCTGGGACCCGTACCCCTTCGGGCTGCTCACGATGATCGTCAGTCTTGAGGCGATCTTCCTGTCCACCTTCGTCATGGTGAGCCAGAACCGCCAGGCGGCCCGCGAGAAGGTCCGCGCCGACCTGGACTTCGAGACCAACATACGCTCGGAGGTGTGGTCGGCTCACATAGGACAGGCCCTCGGCGTCGACCCCAAGCAGGTCGAACAGGAGGTGCAGGAACTCATCGCACAGAACCAGGCGAAGATGAACGGCGGCGCGCAGCCTTCTGAATGAGCCGCCGGCCTCCTCACCCGCTTACCGTCCGCACGCGGTCAGTCGACCAAAGCGGCGATACCGGCCCGGTGGTGACGATGTTCCTCACCGGACCGCAGTGCCAGACAACCTCGGCAGCCGCGGCTCCGCCCGAGTCGTTGCGGCCGAGTCCGAGACGGCCAAGTCCAAGTGAAGGTCCTGAGTGAGGAGGGCGTGCGATGGTGGCGAACGGCGACACGGCGGATCCCGAGCGGTTGCGGCTGGGGGAGGCCGACGCGGGGCGGGTGGCGTGGCGGCGCTGGGGGCCGTATCTGAGCGAGCGGCAGTGGGGCACGGTCCGTGAGGACTACAGCCCCGGCGGTGACGCCTGGTCGTACTTCACCCATGACCAGGCCCGTTCCCGCGCCTACCGCTGGGGCGAGGACGGCATCGCGGGCGTCAGCGACGACAAACAGCGGCTGTGCTTCGCGCTCGCGCTGTGGAACGGCCGCGACCCGATCCTCAAGGAGCGGATGTTCGGCCTGACCAACGCGGAGGGCAATCACGGCGAGGATGTCAAGGAGTACTACTTCCACCTCGACTCGACGCCCACCCACTCGTACATGAAGTACCTCTACAAGTACCCGCAGGGGGCCTTTCCGTACGAGGACCTGGTGACCGTCAACCGGGCCCGCGGGCGGCACGAGCCCGAGTACGAACTCCTCGACACCGGTGTCTTCGACGAGGACCGCTACTTCGACGTGTTCGTCGAGTACGCCAAGGCCGGACCGGAGGACCTGCTCGTCGAGATCACCGCCTGCAACCGGGGACCCGACGAGGCCGTGCTGCACCTGCTGCCGACGCTGTGGTTCCGGCACACCTGGTCGTGGGCGGGCGGCGCGGCAGTCCCCGGGCTGCGGCGCGTCCCGGGCGCCGTACGCGCCGACCACGAGGGACTCGGCACACGGTGGCTGTACTGCGACACGGACGCACCAGCGCTGTTCACCGAGAACGACACGAACAACGAGCGCATCTTCGGCAGTCCGAACGTGTCGCCGTACGTGAAGGACGGCATCGACCGCTACGTCGTCCACGGCGAGAAGGAAGCCGTCAACCCGGCGCAGACCGGAACCAAGGCCGCCGTCCACCACGTGCTGACCGTGCCCCCCGGCGGCAGCGCCACCGTACGGCTGCGGCTGTCGGACACGGAACTCGCCGATCCATGGGGCGAGTTCGAGCAGGAGTTGAAGGCACGCCGGAGTGAGGCCGACGTGTTCTTCGAGGGCGTCGTCCCGGACGGCCTCGGCGAGGACGAGCGGCGGGTGGTGCGGCAGGCGCTCGCCGGGATGCTGTGGAGCAAGCAGTACTACTACCTCGACGTCGAGCGCTGGCTCGCCGAGCACGGCGCCGATCCGCTCGCCGCCGACCCCCGCGTCCGCAACAGCGCCTGGTACCACATGGTCAACGACGAGGTCATGTCGATGCCGGACACCTGGGAGTACCCCTGGTTCGCGGCCTGGGACCTCGCCTTCCACGCCATCGCCCTGTCCATGGTCGACATCGGCTTCGCCAAGGCGCAGCTGGAGCTGCTGCTGCGCCGTCTGTATCTGCACCCCAACGGCCAGATCCCCGCGTACGAATGGAACTTCGGCGACGTCAACCCGCCCGTGCACGCCTGGGCCGTCCTCTTCGTCTACGAACTGGAGAAGCACCGCACCGGCCACGGCGACCGCGTCTTCCTCGAGAACGCCTTCCACAAGCTGATGAACAACTTCAACTGGTGGCTCAACCGCAAGGACGCCGACGGCAACAACGTCTTCCAGGGCGGCTTCCTCGGCCTCGACAACATCGGTGTCTTCGACCGCAGCGCCCCGCTGCCCACCGGCGGCCGGCTCGACCAGGCCGACGGCACCGCCTGGATGGCCCTCTACTGCCAGAACCTCCTCGAGATCGCCATCGAACTGGCCGACGCCAACCCGGTCTACGTCGAACAGGCCCAGACGCTGTGCGAGCACTTCGCGTGGATCGCCGTCGCCATGAACCGCATCGGCAACGACAACCAGAGCCTTTGGGACGAGGATGACGGCTTCTTCTACGACGTCCTGCGGCTGCCCGACGGCACCGCGACCCGACTGAAGGTCCGCTCCATGGTCGGACTGATCCCACTCGCGGCCACCAGCCTGGTCGGCGGCTGGGTGGACCGTCGTTTCCCCGAACTCGTGAAAGAGGCAAGGGAGTTCGTGACGCGACATCCGGCCGTCGCTGTCGTTGCCGCGCAGCACGCCGTGGGGTCCGACACCGAGGGCGGCCATCTGTTCGCGCTGTTCGGCGAGGACCGGCTGCGTCGGATCCTGGCCCGCATGCTCGACGAGGAGGAGTTCCTCTCCCCGCACGGCATCCGCTCGCTCTCCCGCCACCACGCCACCCACCCGTACACCTTCGACGTGCACGGCCAGACGTACGGCGTCGGCTATCTGCCGGCCGAGTCCGACTCGGGCATGTTCGGCGGCAACTCCAACTGGCGCGGGCCCGTGTGGTTCCCGGTCAACGTCCTGCTCATCCGTGCCCTGCTGAACCTGCACGTCTCCCACGGCGACACGTTCACTGTGGAATGCCCCACCGGTTCGGGCAAGCAGTTGAATCTGTACGAGGTCGCCCGCGAGATCTCCGACCGGCTCACCGGCATCTTCCTCGCCGACGACAAGGGGCGCCGTCCGGTGCACGGCGACCGGGAGAAGTTCGCCAAGGACCCGCACTGGAAGGACCTGGTCCTGCTCCACGAGTACTTCCACGGCAACACCGGCGCCGGCCTCGGCGCCTCCCATCAGACCGGCTGGACCGGTCTCGCGGCGGTCACCGCCACCCTGTTCCACCTCGTCGGCCCCGGTGACTGGGCCACCCTGCGCGCGGAGCCGCTGTCATGAACACATGGCCGTCCCAGCCGGTGATCTACGAGATCAACACCCTTGTCTGGCTGGGAGAACTGAGCAGCCGATACGCCCGTCGCATCACCCTGGGCGACCTGCCGGGCGAGGTCTGGGACCAGGTCGCGCGGCCGGGCGTCGACGCGGTCTGGCTGATGGGGGTCTGGGAACGCAGCCCGGCCGGACTGAAGATCGCCCTGCGGAACGAGTCCCTGCATGCCTCTTTCCGAGCGGCCCTGCCCGACCTGACCACGGCCGACATCGCAGGATCCCCGTACTGCGTACGCAACTACGTCGCCGACCGGGCACTCGGCGGCCCGGAGGGACTGGCCACCGCCCGGGCCGAACTGGCCGCACGCGGGGCGCGGCTGATTCTCGACTACGTGCCCAACCACGTCGCCCCCGACCACCCCTGGCTGATCGACCGCCCGGCCTGTCTCCTCCAGGGCACGCCGGACGACCTGACCCGCTCCCCCGGTGCCTTCCTGGAGACCGCCGGGCACATGTTCGCCCGCGGTCGGGACCCGTACTTCGCGCCGTGGCCGGACGTGGTCCAGCTGAACGCCTTCAGCGACGACCTCCGATCGGCGACCATCGACACGCTGACCTCGATCGGCGAGCAGGCCGACGGCGTCCGCTGCGACATGGCGATGCTCCTCATGAACGACGTGTTCCACAAGACGTGGGGAGAGCGGGTGGGCCCGGTTCCGGCCGAGGACTTCTGGCCGTACGTCATCCCGCGCGTACGGGCCCACCACCCTGACCTGCTCTTCGTAGCCGAGGCCTACTGGGACCTCGAATGGCCCCTCCAGCAGCAGGGCTTCGACCACTGCTACGACAAACGGCTCTACGACCGCCTGGTCCACGAGGACGCGGACTCCGTCCGCGCCCGCCTCGGCGCCGACCTCGCCTACCAGCGCGGCCTCGTCCGCTTCCTGGAGAACCACGACGAGTCCCGGGCCGCCGCCACCCTCCCCGGCGAACGGGAACGCGCGGCGGCCGTCACCGTCGCCACACTGCCGGGCGCGACGCTGTGGCACGAGGGCCAGTTCGAGGGCCGCCGGGTGCGTCTGCCAGTGTTCCTGGCCCGTCGCCCGCCCGAACCGGCCGACGCGGACCTGCGCGCCTTCCACGACCAGCTACTCCCCGCCGCGGCCACCGTACGGGCCGGCGACTGGCAGCTGCTGACCTGCACCGGCTGGCCGGACAACGACACCCACCGCAACCTGCTGGCCTGGAGCTGGACCGACGGCGACACGCGCCACCTGGTGGTCGTCAACTACTCCGACCGGCCCGCCCAGGGCCGAGTACCCGTGCCCTGGCCGGATCTCCGGGGACGTGCCTGCCGACTGACCGACCTGCTCACCACGGACACCTACGACCGCGACGGGGACGAACTCACAGGCCCCGGACTGTTCGTGGCGCTGGCCCCTTGGTGCTCGCACGTCCTCTCCCTCCACCGATAGCCCAGTCACCGACAGCCGACCTGCCCCTGCGCATGCGGAGCCGCCGCCTCGGCGCCTCAGCGAGGTCGTGCTCTGGACGACGATCCATTCGTCGTGCTTCTCGAACAAGCACCGCGGCGACCAGCTGCGGGAGCGCCCAGATGCCCGCGCCCCGGTCATTCGAGGAAGTGCACGGTGTCCGGCTTGTTCCTGCCCTACACCCGTCCTTCGGCCGTTACACCGTAGGTCGCAGTCGGAGCGGTCACCTGACCGAAGCCTGACCTGAGCGGCCCTTCCCAGACTCGTCCTGCGGCCGTCGGGCCACTCGGTCACACCGTGCCGCAGTCCATATGCCCCAGCGGGACAATGGTGACCCTCGGCGGCTTCCTGGTGCTGGGGCTGCTGGGCCTGCGGACCTACCAGGCCGAACCGCCGATACCCGAGCGGGTGACCACGGCCGACGGACGGCTCCTCTTCACCGGCGACGACGTCCGGCACGGCCAGGAGACCTTCCTGCGCAACGGGCTGATGCAGTACGGCTCGATCTTCGGCCACGGCGCCTATCTGGGACCGACTTCACCGCCGACTACCTGCACCGCAGCGCCACCATGGTGGAGAAGGAGTACGGCGGCGCCAAGGCGTCCGGGGCGCAGGCCCGTACGGTCGAGGACTTCCGCACCAACCGCGTCCTGGCCCTGCTCGTGGTGGTGGGGCTACTGGAGCTCTATGGCCGCCAGCCCACCAGCGCCTGGGCGTCCCGGGTGTTCGCCGGGTACCGCCGCGCCGTCCCCGACGCACCCGAACCGGCCGACCCCACCGACTGGCCGCACTCCGAGGTGGGACGCTTCCACCACACCCTGTCACTGTTCGCCACGGCGATGGCGGTGGTTCTGGCAGCCGCCGAGACGATCCGCCACCACCGTCCCACCGAGGTCGCCGTACTGCTCGCCGCCGTACTTCCGCACGTCCTGCTCGGCACCTGGCTGCTTCGGCGGGGTACGGAGGTACGGGGCGAGCACGCTGCTGTTCTGGGATGGTGTCCGCCGCGTTTTCTCGCCGCGGTCAAGCCGGCTCGCAAACGACCTGGCCCCACGGCGTTGATGTCGGGTGACGCGGAACGGCCGCCGGCTGACTTTCCGGCGGCCGTTCGCGGGTTGCTCTGACGCGACGAGTCGTTGAGCACGGCGGTGACCAGCCGCAGGACCGCGGCGTCGTTGGCGTCGTTGGGAGACCTGGACGACGTCGGGCCGGCGCTTGATCTCGCGGTTGCCACCGCCCGATGCCCGGACGCGACCACTGGCAATGGCCCGGCACCCGCCTCGAGTTCCGGCACCCCCGGCGCACGGTGGTCTCGCTGACCTCGGCGATCACACCACAGCGCGCACGCCGCCGCGACCGAGCAGACGGGCCTCCGTCGCCAGGGCCGCCCGCGGCTGCCGTGGTCCCCGGGGGCCTTGCAGTGGGTGGCGTCCAGGTCGACGTAGAGGAAGCGGGTGCGGTCCAGCGGCCTGGCCCGGAAGGAGGGGCCGTTGCGTCAGGTGGTGCGGCTGTCGGCGTGCTCGCCGGGCTCGGCTCCGATGTGCGGGGCCGCGGTTTCGCGTGTGGCGGCGTCGGTCATCACGCAGCCCGCCGTGACAGTGTTCGACGCCGCCGCGCCTCCGTGCGCTCCCGCTCACTGAGGCCGCCCCAGAACCCATACTCCTCATGGGCGTCGAGGGCGATACGGGCGCAGATTTCCCGGACGGGACAGCGCGCGCAGATCTCTCTGGCTTTCGCCTCCCGGGCGAGCCGCTCACGGCCGCGCTCACCCGTCGGGGAGAAGAAGACCGAGGCGTCCATGCCCCGGCAGAGGGCGTCGCGCTGCCAGTCCCAGTACGCGATGAACGGACGATGCCGGAAGATCATGCAGACTCCTTTCCCGTGAACTTCTCGGACGCGGTGAGGGCGTGCATCTCCGCAGGGCTGAGGTACGCGCCGGTGTGCTCCATCGCCCGTATCGTGGCGGGCTGCCCGGCGAGGAATCCGGTACGGACGAAGTCGTCGCCCGCCACCGCGTGCAGCGCCCAGTTGGTGGCGACCCGGGTCCGGGCCACGAAGGTGGGCAGGGCCAGCAGGTGGTAGCCGCGTGCCACCGCCTGCGCCGGCGGGCCGCTGAGCGGGACGCCCAGCGGCCGGGCGACGGCACCGAGGCCGCCCAGGTCGACGACCAGGCCCAGGTCGCGGTGCCGGTAGGGGTTCAGCGTCCGCCCGCGCAGCCGCGCGGCAATGTTGACCCCGGCCATCCCGCCCTGGCGCAGGGCGTGTTGGGCGGTGGGCGGGCAGATCGCGTCCCCGTCGGCGGCGAGGTCCGGTACGGCGGCGGCGTCACCGAGGGCGAACACGTCGTCGTGTCCCGGCACGGTCAGCTGCGGGGTGACCGCGAGCCGTCCTCGTTCGGTGTCCGCCCCGGTCGAGGCGACCAGTGGGCTCGCCTCGACCCCCGCCGTCCACAGCAGGGTGTGCGTGGGCAGTCGCCGCCCGTCGGTGAGCGTGACCCAGCCCGGCCCGGCGGACGCGACGCTGACTCCGAGGGAGACCTCGATACCGCGCCGCCGCAGCAGTTTCAGCGCCTTGTCACCGAGCCTCGGGCCCAGTTCGGGCATCAGGCGTGGCGCGATGTCCACCAGGTGCCACTCGATTGTCTCCCGGCTCAGCGCCGGGTAGCGGCAGGTCGCCGCGACGGTGAGCCGCTGGAGGTACGCGGCGGTCTCGGTGCCTGCGTAGCCGCCGCCCACGACGACGAATCGCAGCCGGGCCTCCCGCTCGGCCGGATCCTCGGTGGCGGCGGCGAGGTCGAGCTGGGCGATGACGTGGTCACGCATGGCGACCGCCTCGGCGAGGGTCTTCATGCCGTGGGCGTGTTCGGGCACACCGGGGATGTCGAAGGAGCGGGTCACGCTCCCGCTGGCCAGCACCACGATGTCGTAGCGCTCGCACACCACCTGATCGGTGATCAGCTGCACGACGCACGTCTTGCCGTCCAGATCGACGCCCAACGCGGCCCCCGGGACGATCCGGGTACGGCGCAGCAACCTGCGCAGCGAGGCCGCCACCGATTGCGGGGTCAGGACACCGGCCGCCACCTGTGGCAGCAGCGGCAGGTACAACTCGTA
Source organism: Streptomyces sp. CA-106110 (assembly GCF_050936285.1). Lineage (NCBI taxonomy): Bacteria > Bacillati > Actinomycetota > Actinomycetes > Kitasatosporales > Streptomycetaceae > Streptomyces > Streptomyces sp. CA-106110. The sequence continues at coordinate 2,893,142 of NZ_JBNJNB010000001.1, forward strand.
GTCGAGCGGCGTCACCAGGGCGATGTCCGCCTCATCGGACCGCAGGACCCGTTCCAGGCGGCGCGCGCAGGCGACGCCCGCGAAACCGCCGCCGACGATCAGGACGCGGGCGCGGGTCGGGCGGGTCGGGCTGTTCATGCGCTTCCTCCAATCGGCCGGGCAGTGGGCCCTGCTTGCCAGCGTGGTTCGCCACCGACGGCACCCGATTCCGTCGGATGACTGCGACGGCTGTCGAACCGCCCGAAGGCGCGGGAAGACCGGCGTAAGTCTCCGTCTGCAGTCGTCCGACCGAAGCCCGGATGATTACCAGATGCCTACCTTTGGCACTATGAGTCTGGAAAGCGTAACTTCGCCCCTGTCCGTGGCCGTCAAGTCAGCCGATCCGAGGTTCGCCGGCGACATCGCCACCGCTCTGAGCACCCGCCCCCGGATCCGCGTGCTGCGCCCGGACCAGGAAGGGCGGGCGGAGACCCTGCTCGTGCTGGCCACCGAGCTCGACGACGACACGCTCTCCCTCATGGGCGGCGACGGCCGCCCACCGCGAGCGCAAGGGCCGCGCGTCGTCCTGGTGGCGCAGATCGTCGGTTTCGATCAACTGCTGCGGGCGGTGGAGCACGGTGTGGTCAGCGTGCTGCCGCGGGGAGGCACCGGGCTCGACCAGATCGTCCTCGCCCTGCTGCGCACCCGCGCAGAAAGGATTCACCTGCCCGTGACCGTATTCGCCGAAGGGCTGCACCTGCGCCACCGCACCCAGGGCGTCGACGGCGCGCTACACAGGTAGGCACCGTGTACGTCACCAGCTCCACTCGGCGAGGACGCGTTCGAGGGGGACGTCCCAGTCCAACAACTCCGCTTCCGCGCCGAACGGGACGACCCTGAGGGTCTGGACGAGCCAGGCCTGAAGGGGGTGGTAGTCGATTTCGAGGAGCGCCTCCCCGATCCGTCCCCGCAACAGGATGAACAGATGCTGTCCACCATGGCGCCGGCACGGCGGGAAGATCCGGATGTCCCCCTCGCCACTGGGGTACACCAGGCCGTTTATCAGCAGCTCCCGGGAGAGCACCCAGGTGACGGCCCCGCCACCGGCGGTGGAGAAGTCGACGTTCACCTCGAAGGGCCGGGCGGTGTCGTAGCTGAAGCGGGCCTCGACGGGCAGGCCCTCGTAAAGTGACACGTGCAGCCACAGTGTCAGGTCCAGATCCGGGCAGTCCGGTTCCATGTGGATCCCTCCTGTGCCGGCGGCCGGCGCGGCCGGGTGCGTACCCGGGGCCGCGCCGGCCGCCGGTTTCGTACTCAGGCGGCCAGGTTTCCTCAGACCGCCTCAGGCGGCGATGTTCCGCAGACCCCGCCGCTGGTGGACGATGATGTAGCCGAGCAACGTGTAGCCGGCCAGGTGACCGGCCGTCCGGACGAGCCTGTGGTGCCGCCGGGCACCGTGGGGCCCGTGCCCGTGCGGGTGTTGCTTCGGGGCGGCTTTCGTACCCGCGATCAGATCGAGTGCGTCGCGGAGGATGCGTTCGAGTTCTGTGCCGTGTTGGCGGGCCTGGCCGATTTCCTTGATCTTGGATCGTGCTGCTTCGCGCATGGCGTGCTTCTCCTGTCGGGCCGGTGGGCAAGGCGGGAAATGCCGCAGAGGGCCGGTCCCATGGCGTTGTCTTGGGACCGGCCCCGCGGACCCCCTCCGCAGGGAACGTCAGCCGGTGATGTAGATGTCGTCGCGCACGTCGTAGACGCCCGGGGCCATCCAGGCGGCCGCGATCACGGCGTCGTGCTCCGCCCAGGTGCGGACATTGCCGGTGAGGACGACCGTGTTCCCACCGGTGGTGATCCCGACGTCACTGTCGTCGAGGATCAGCGCGTTGCGGTCCAAGGCGTCCTGGACCAGCAGGGTGACGTCGACCGGGTCGGCGTCGTCGGTGATCTCGATCTTGTCCTTGACGTTGCGGACGCCGGTGAGTCCGGCGACCGCCTGCTCGGCGGCGAACCGCTCGGCGCCGTACCGGACGATGCCGGTCAGCGTCAGGTTGCCGTTGTCGGCGCTCGCCTCGACGCCGAGCGGCACGGCGATGTTTGCCAGCAGCACGTTGTTCGCCGTGGTGGTGAGCGTCGCGTCGTCGCGGTAGTGGTCGGCCGGCAGGACGACCTCGACGTGGTTGTGCACCTTGGTCACACCGGCGACGCGCTGCGCCGCTGCGGCGGCCTCCACGTACTGGGGGTAGCTGGGGACCGTGCCGGTCAGCCGAACTTCACCGCCCAGGTTGTGGACGGTGATGTCCGACGGGTCGACCAGCGGATCGAAGACGAGTTCCGCCTCGACGGCCTCGCGGATGTCCTTGGTCTTGCTCATCGCCGTGCGTCCTTCCGTCGTGAAAGCGGGCGGTGGATTTCCGCTCCAAAAAGATTTCAGCGCGTGAACCGGGCGCCCGTAAAAGTGATGGAGACTCTTGTGCCATAGCCGGTCTCTATGGATTCGCCGGGTCGGTCGCGGTTCACGCGGCGATATCCTCGGCTGTGTCGAAGAGGATCTGCTGCAATTCGCGGGGCAGATCACCCCTCCACACCAGACCGGCCCTGGCGGCGAGCCGGGCCCCTTCGACGCGGACCGGAACCATTTCGCCGCGACCGGTGTCGGCCACCGTTTCCGGCTCGGTGCCGACGCGGTGCCACGGGCCGGTCAGCACCCCGCTCGGCCGGCTCCCGGTCGCGGCGAAGGCCAGCGTCATCGACAGCGACTGACGGAAGGGAGGGTCGATGAACTCGAAATACGGGTTGCTGGTGCGCAGGACCGCCCGCCAGGCGTCGTATGTGCCCGGACCGACGCGGCGCGGCCCGTGGATGAGGTCCATGCGGGAGAGTTCCTCCAGGCCGATGGCCCCGCGCGGTGCCGCCGGGTGCCTGGACGGGATCCATACGGCGGGTTCGTACTGCCCAATGTCCATGACGTCGAGGGGGTCCGGCAGGTCACGGTCCGCCGGGCTCATCCAGCCCAGAGCGGCGTCGGCCCGCCGCTCCAGGACCGGGGAGAACTCCGCGTCCAGGGCCGCCTCCAGCCAACTGACGTCGACCGCGGGCGCCGCGGATCGCAGCCGCGACACGGTCTGCGCGGCGAGCGCCGGTGGCAGATGCGGCTGAACGACGAACCGCAGGCGCTGCCGTCCCAGCCCCGCCGCGTGCCGGGTCCTGCTGACTCCGTGGTCGACCAGGGACAGCACGGCCCGCGACTCCTCCAGCAGGACGGTGCCGGCCGCGGTCAGCCGTGCGCCGCCACGCCCGCGCTGCAGCAGAGCCGTACCCACGAATTCCTCCAGACGCCGAATCTGCTGACTCAGCGTCGGCTGCGCGACATACATTCGCTCCGCCGCATGGGTAAATGTTCCCGATTCCTCCACCGCCACGAAATAACGCAAATGACGAAGCTCTATACCCAGGGGCGCCTCGGTCTGTTTCATGCGAACTCCATCCGGCCACTTGAGAAAAACGCACTCAAGTCATGGTCTCGGCACGCCGTGGTCCGCGGCTTGGGTCATACGACTGTTCCCGTGTCCACAGCGGCCGGCGACGGTACATCGCCACGACGGACGCGGGCACATGGAGCCGCTGCGCGATCTCGTCGTCCGGCAGCCGAAGGGCGGCGAGTTCCGTGATCTGCCGGTGCCGCTCGGCGGTCGACCCCGGCCAGTGCAACAGGGCCCCGGTCGCGTGCAGTTCGAGCCGCGCCTCGTCGGCCCAGGGGAGTGCGCCGATGCGGTCGAAGGTGTCCTGGGCCTTGCGGAGCAGCGTGCGTGCCTGGTCGACCCGTCCCTGGCGGCGCAGCCAGGAGCCGTACCCGAGCTCGATCTTGGCCCGCGCGTACGACCACCTCGACAGGTCCTGGCTCAGTGCCGCGAGATGGTAGTCCTCCGCGTCGGTGTCATCGGCCAGGACCGCGCGGGCGTACGACAGGTGGACGTGCAGGATCGGCGAGGGCGTGCGGGCCGCGACCGGCTCTAGTCGGTCCACCAGGTCACAGGCGTCCGCGCGGTGCCCGGCGCGTACGGCCGCGTCCGCGAGGAACATCAGGCTGGTGAACCGCTCCCGTTGGTGGAAACTCGGGTCGGCCGGATCGAAGGCACGCCGCAGCACGCGATAGGCGTCGCGGTTCCGCCCCGCCGCGAGCCACGCCGCCCCACGGGCGAGCTGGACGCATGACAGGAGGTCGTTCAGGTGTCGGCGGGCCGCCTCCAGTTCGGCCTCGGCGGCGAGTCGCAACGCCTCCTGAGCGTCGCCGAGGAGCGCCTTCAGGATCGAGTCGCAGACCAGTGTGCCAGTCCGCCACACCGGCTGCCCGGTCTCCACCGCCAGCCGCTCGCCTTCCTCCGCCGCGGCCGCCGCCCGCGCCAGGTCGCCCAGCACCAGATGCGTCATCACCTGCATGGACAGCACGTGCGACAGGAATCCGAGCCGGCCTTCCTTCCGCAGGGTCGACCCGGCCCGGAAGAGCAATTCGGCCGCCAACGCCTCGTGCCCCACCGCGTGCGGCCATCCCCAACATCCGCAGCACGTCGGCGCTCTCGCCGGGGGTCGTCCGGGCCAGGGTGTCGATGACCTGCCCGGCGCGCAGCACCGGTTCCGCCACCCCGACGATCGTCACATGGCGCGGGTCGGCCACGGTCTCGGTCAGCCGGTCGGTCACGGTGACCACGCGCTCGCGGGCCTCCGGCCCGGTGTCGGCCCACCAGCAGCGAAGGGCCGCCCCCAGCAGCAGGTTCAACGCCAGATCGGAATCGGCCACGGCGGCCGACCGCAGGGCGATGTCGCACAGTTCCTGCACCCGTACGGCGTCCCCGGGGATCCCGTCGTCGAAGATCTCCCGGAGCCATTCCATCCGCGCCCGGCCCAGGTCGGTCAGATCGCCCCGCGCGGCGGCCTGGATCAGCTCGTTGACGATGTCGCCGCTGCCCAGCCCGAAGGCGTGCTCGGCCGCCATCAGCTGCCGGTGTCCGCGCAGCGGCGGCCGGCCCGTGAGCCGTGCCGAGCGCTCCCGATTGGTGATCGCCGCCATCACCGCGCCGCGCCGCAGGGCCTCGGCGGCATTGGCCTCCAGGTCGTCGGCGATCCGCTCGTCGGGGCCCACGATCGACTGCCCACGGTGCCAGGTCCGCCGGTACCGATCGGTCAGGACGTCCGCGAGCGCGCCGTTGGCCGCCTGCTGCCGGGTCAGGCTCTCGGCCTGCAGGACGCCGGAGCGCATCAGCGGATGCCGGAACGTCACCCGCCCGTCCCGTACGTCCACCAGTCCCACCGCCTGTGCCGGGCCGAACACCTCCGGGGTGACCGTCTCGCCGCGCAGGACCCCGGCCGCGGCGGTGACCTCGGTCAGGTCGTCGACGGGGTCGACGGCCGCCGCAAGCAGCGCGTCCCGGGTCTTGGGCGGCAGCTCGGCGCCACGTCCGGCGAACGCGCGTTCAAGCCGGTCGGAGAGACTCAGCGACCGTAGTCCACCCGGGGACGGCAGTGCGACCGCGGACGGCAACTCCCGCAGCGCGAGCGGATTTCCCTTGGCCTCGCCCTGGATGCGCCGCCGTTCGGCGGGACTCAGCCCGGGGCGTGGGCCGACAGGATCCGCGTCACCGCCTCGTCGTCCGCGCCGCCCACGGTCAGCTGCGGGAAGCCGGCGTCCAGGAACGGGCCCGTGTGGCCCGTCCTCATCACGCCGACAACCACCACGGGTCCCGCCACGCGGCGCCCCACGAACGTCAGCACCTGATGCGACTGCGGATCCAGCCACTGCACGTCGTCGACCAGAACGAGCACAGGCCCATCGGCCGCCACCAGCGCCAACAGGTCCACCACGGCAAGGGCGATGAGGAACGGCTCCGGCGGCGGCCCCTCGGCCATCCCGAACGCCCCCAGCAGTGCGTCCCGTTCGCGCTCCGGCAGCAGCGGTACCTCGTCGAGGACGGGGAGCATCATCTGGTGCAGCCCGGGGAACGGGAACGCCGCCTCCGACTCCACGCCGACCATGCTCAGTACCCGAAAGCCCCGGGACCGCCCGACGGTCTCCGCTTCATGCAGCAAGGACGACTGGCCGATGCCGGGTTCCCCGAGCACCAGCAACACCGCGCCGCGCGGCGGTGTCCGGCCGAGGAGCCCGGCCAGCACCTCGATCTCCCGCTGCCTGCCGACAAGCACCGCCGCACCCATGGCTTCCTTCCGCGGACCGCTGAGAGTGATCACGCTAGTGACGGCGCCGGGCCGGCGCCTTCAGTCATCTGACTGCAGCCGTTCCTGATGTCGCGTCGGCCGCGCTGCCGTCCTCCGGAAGCCCCAGCCGCGCCGCGAGATCACGGCGCGAGGCCACTCCGAGCTTGGGGAACGCCCGGTACAGGTGGGTGGCGATCGTACGGTCCGACAGGTTCAGCCGCTCCCCGATCTGCCGGTTCGACAACCCCTGCGCGGCGAGGCCGGCGATCCGCAGCTCCTGCGGGGACAACAGCTGCTCGGCCGACGCGAGGGAATCCCCGCCCGGCTGACCGCCACCCCGCTCCGCCCAGTCCACGAATCCGACGAGCTCGAACGTGGTCTGCGCCGCGAGCAGCACCGACCGCGCCTCCACGAAGCGCCGTCGACGCCGCAGCCACTGTCCGTACGCCTGCTCGGTGCGCGCCTTGACAAGTGGCCAGCGGGCCAGATCCTGGCCCAGCGCCACGAGGTACAGCTCCTCGGCCACGGCTTCGGCGGCCAGCACGGCACGTGCGTAAGGCAGTTGGACGTGCAGCAGCGGGGCGGGCGTGAGCCGCGCTGTCTCCTCCAGGTCCGCGAGCACGGCCGTCGCCTCCGCACGACGGCCGCAGGCGTCCGCCGCCGCCACGAACGGCATCACCGCGGCAAGGGCCTCCCGGTGCAGGCTCTCGCCCGCGTGGTCGAAGAGTGGCCGCAGTTCGACGTACGCCTCGGCATGCTGTCCGGCTGAGAGCCTGGCCACGCCCCGGGCCAGCCGTACCCCCATGCCCAGTTCGCCGCGCTGCCAGCCAGCCACCGTGTCCGCCAGCTGCAGCGCCCGTTCGGTTTCCCCTCGCAGGGCGGCGGCGTGCGCGTCGATACAGGTGAGCTCGGCGATCCAGCCCGGCTGCCGGGTCCGGGCGACGATCCGGCGGGCTTCGTCGGCCAGGCTTGCGGCGTGCGGCCAGTCCCCGAGCAGCAGTAGGTCGCCGGCTTGGGTGATGAGCACATGCGACAGCAGACCGAGCCGGCCCTGCCCCCGGAAGGCGGGCTCCGCCCGGCCGAGCAGCTCCACGGCCCGGATCGGGTCGCCGATGGCGTGTGCGGCGATGCCGAGCAGCCGCAGGCCGTCCGCGTCCGGGAGCCCCGAAACCGCCGCGTTCGAGGGCAGGCCGTCGGCCACCGCACGGCCGCGCGAGACGGGTTCGATCAGTGCGAGGGCCACGATGCGACGCGGGTCGTCCGCTGCCGTCAGCCGGTCGGCGAGGGCGAGGAGCGCGGCCCGCTCCGCGGGCCCGGTTCCTGTCCGGTGAGCCCGCAGTACCCCCCTCAGCAGCAGGCCGAGCGCATGGTCGGGGTCGCCCGCCGGCCGCTCGGGGATGTCGAAGACGGACGGCGTCCCGGCCTGGCCCGGTCGGACGGGCGCGTCGGACACGTCGCGCAGATAATCGGCCCACGCACGGTCCGCCTCGGTGAGCCGCTGCTGGTCGGCCTTGTCGATCAGCGCATGGGTCAGGCGCATCCGGCCGAGACCGTACGCGTACTCCGCGGCACCCAGCAGCCGGTGTCCCCGGATGGCGGAGTCGGTGGTGAGCTGTGCCGACCGTTCGAGCGCCCAGATCGCCGCCACGACGCCACAGCGGTGGAGCGCGAGGGAGTGTGCGGCCGCCAGTTCATCGGCCAGCTCGTCGTCGGGGCCGACGACGGACTGGGCCTGGTGCCACAGACGCCGGTGCGGCTCGTCGGCCAGGACGGCCGCCAGAGCGGCGTGGGCGGCCCGGTGCCGGGCCGGGGACTCGGCGTCCAGCACCGCGCGCCGGACGACGGGGTGGACGAACCGGAGCCCCGTACCGTCCAGCCGGACCAGCCGCCCCGCCACCGCACCGTCGAGGACGTCCACCGCCGCGGCCCGGCCGGTCAGCACGGAGGCGGCGGCGAGGATCTCCGGCAGCTCGCCGACGTGGTCGACGGCCGCGACCAGCAGGGCGTCCCGGGTCTGCCTCGGGAGACCGGCAAGGGCGTCGGCGAACGCGGTCGCCAGCGTGCTGGTCACGGGCAGGTGCGCCCAGGAGCCCGGTGGCCGCGCGCCGCTCCGTGCGGCGGGCAGTTCGACCAGGGCGAGCGGGTTGCCGCGCGCCTCCAGGAGTATCCGCTCGCGGTCCGCAGGGGCGAGCCCGTGCGCGTGGCGGGTCAGCAGCCGGCGCGCCGAGGAGTGGTCCAGCGCAGGCACGTCCAGCACGGCCATGCCCGGCATGGTCCATCCGGTACGGAGGGCCGCGAGGACGACGACCGGGTCATGGCTCACCCTGCGCGCCATGAACGCCAGTACCTCCTGGGTGGGCCCGTCGAGCCAGTGCGCGTCGTCGGCGATCACCACAGCCGGCCGCTTCGACGCACCGGCGACCAAGAGGTTCAGCGCCGCCAGGGCGACCGTGAACGTCTGCGGCGGCGGTCCGGGTTCGGATGCGAACACCGGCCGCAGGACCCCGCGCTGGGCCGCGGGCAGGGCGTCGATCGTGCCGAGCAGGGGCCGCAGCAGCTCGCGCAGGCCGGCGAAGGGACTGGTGTCCGTCCGGCCGGTCGTCCAGAGCACCTGCCGGCCCATGGCACGGGCGGGCCCGGCCACGGCATGCAGCAAAGCTGTCTTACCGGCCCCTGGCCCTCCCACCAGCGCGAGCGCGCCACCGGCCGCGGGCAGCCGGTCCGTCAGTTCCCACAGGTTCCTCAGCTCGTCGCCCCGACCCAGGAGTTCGGCCTCGCGCATCCGCCCCCTCCTCTGCCTGGTGCCCTGCTCCGATCGTAGGAAAGCGCTCACGGCCGGGCTTGAGCCAAATGACTGGCCGCGCACTCATCAGTCGGGGCAGGAGCGGGTAGACGGAGACCCGCTACCTCTCCTCCAGTCGGGCCGCGAGCTGAGCTCTGGTGGTGACGTTGAGCTTGGGGAAGATCCGGTACAGATGGGAGCCGACCGTCCGGGGGGACAGGTAGAGCCGCTCGCCTATCTCCTTGTTGGACAGCCCCTCGGCCGCCAGTCTCGCGATCTCCAACTGCTGCGGGGAGAGTTCGTCCACGGTCGACGCGCGGCGTTCGACGACGCGCTCGCCGGACGCCCGCAGCTCCGCGCGGGCGCGGTCCGCCCACGTGGTGGCGCCCATGAGGTCGAAGGTGTTCTGGGCGGAGCGCAACGGCGTCCGGGACTCGGCGAGCCGCCGGCGTCGGCGCAGCCACTCACCGTACTCCAGTTCGGTCTTGGCCCGGACGAGCGGCCAGCGACTGAGGTCATGGCCGAGCGCCGCCTCGTACAGCTCCTCGGCGTCCTCGTCGGCTGCGAGCACGGCATGGGCGAACAGCAGATGGACATGCAGCAGCGGCGCGGGAGTGATCCGGGCCACCCGTTCGAGCTCGGCGATCACCGGCGCGGCGTCCTCACGGTGACCGCTGTGCGCCGCGGCGGCGGCGAAGAACATCACACCGTCGAAGGACTCCCGCAGGTGGTAGGCGGGATCGGCCGGATCGTAGAGCCTGCGCAACGCCTGGTACGACAACTCGTACTCCCCGGAGGCGAGCCACGCCAGACCACGCGCGAGCTGCACACAGCAGAGCAGGTCGTTGAGCCGGTCCCGGCCGGCCGCCGCCTCCACTTCCGCCGCCATCTTTAGCGCCCGCTCGGTCTCCCCGAGCAGCCCGCGGCGGATCGTGTCCTGGCTCATCGACCCGGTAGTCCACAGAGGCTGCCCGGTGTCCCCGGCGATCCGGTGGCCCTCCTCCGAGACCATGAGCGCGCGGCCCCAGTCACCCATCCACAGATGGTTGTTGATCTGTATGGTGAGCACGTGAGAGAGCAGGCCGAGCCGTCCCTCCTCGCGCAGCAGCTGGGCCGATCTACTCAGCAGGTCGATCGCCCGTGGCGGGTCACCGATCGCGTGTGCGGCCATGCCGAGCAGTCGCAGCGCCTCGGCGTCGAAGACACCTTCCGGTGACATACCGGAGAGCAGGTCGTGGACGGCGGCACCGCGCAGCACCGGCTCGGCCACCGACAGGGCCGCGAGATAGCGGGGGTCGGTCGTGGGCACCGGGAGTGCCTCGGTGACAGCGGCCACCCGGGCTCGTGCCTCCGGCCCCGTGTCGGCCCACCAGCATCGCAGTGCGGCACCGAGCAGCAGGTTGAGCGCCAGGTCGACGTCGCCCGTGGCCGCGGAGCGATCAGCCATCGCGCACAGCTCCAGCACCCGCGGCGTGTCCCCGGGGACACCGTCGCTGAAGATCTCCCTCAGCCACTCCATCCTCACCCGGTCCAGCTCCGACAACTCGGTGCGCGCGGCAGCCGTCAGCAGCCGGTCGAGCGTGTCCGTCCGCCCCAGCCCGAAGGCGTGCTCACCCGCCAGCAGCAGCCGCCTGCCCTTCTTCGCCGAGTCGGTGGTGAGCTGCGCGGAACGCTCCAGGGCCCAGATCGCCGAGGTGACCGAACCGCGCTTCAGCGAGATGGTGTGGCTCGCCTCGAGCTCGTCGGCCATCTCGTCGTCGGGGCCGAGGATCGACTGGGCCCGGTGCATGGTGCGCCGGTAGGGGTCGTCGGTCAGCACCTCAGCCAGCGCCGCGTTGGCCGCGAGCCGACGCGTCAGAGGCTCCTCCTGCAGGATGGCCGAGCGCACCAGCGGGTGGCGGAACCCCACGTGCGTCCCGCTCACCGTCAGAAGCCTGGCCTCGATCGCGGCGGCGAACACGTCCAGCGTCACGGTCCATCCGGCCAGCACCGAGGCCGCGGCCAGGACCTCCGACAGGTCGTTGCCGTAGTCGACGGCGGCGATGAGCGCGGCGTCCCGAGCGAGCCCGGGCAGGTCGGCGACCCGGCCCGCGAACGCACGCTCCAGTCGGGCGGTCAACGGCATCGAGGGCAGCGGTCCGTGCTCGCTCGTCACTCCGCTCGCCTGCCATGCTTCCGGCAGTTCCACCAGCGCCAGCGGATTCCCCCGCGCCTCCAGCAGGATACGGTCCCGGTCCACAGGGCTCAGGCCAGGGGCCCGGGTGGCCACCAGGCGGCGTGAGGCCGCGCCGTCCAGTGCGAGAACCTCGAACTCGGGCAGTCCAGCGGCACCGAAGGGGCTCGTATGACCGTTGCGAATGGTCCCGACGATCAGGACGGCGTCGCGTTCGGCCCGGCGGGCGACGAAGGCCAGCGCCTCCTGGGTGGACTGGTCGAACCAGTGGATGTCGTCGACGGCCACGACCACCGGGGCCGCCATCGCCAGCTCGGCGAGCATGTTCAGCACGGCGAGAGCGACCTTGAAGAGCTCCGGCGGCGGTCCGTCCTCGACACCCAGCGCCGACAGCAGCGCCTTCCGCTGCGCCGTCGGCAGTTGTTCCGCCGCGAACAGCACCGGCCGCAGGAGCTGGTCCAGTCCGGCGAACGGAATCCTGGCCTCCGACTCGAACCCGCTGGCCTGCAGCGTGCGGTACCCTGCCGCCTCGGAGAGGTCGATGGCCGCCCACAACAGCGAGGACTTGCCGATGCCCGGATCACCCCGGACCACGAGCCCGCCACCCCCGCCCGTGAGACGCGCGACGTGATCCTTCAGATTCCTCAACTCGGCATCCCGGCTGGCGAGTTCCGTGTCGACCATCCGAGCCCCATTTCCTTGATCCAGATGACAGCGACACTAAAGTGATCACCAGGCCCGGACATCAGTACGGTGACTGAAGAAATACTGAAGGGCCATGATGTGCCCTTCGGGGCACGGAACGAACGGCGGCGGTGCTCACCATGGTCGAAAGCTGGACCGGGCCACGCGGACTGGTCGGTCGCGAGGCGGCTCTCGCCCTGCTGACCGGACTGCTCGATGCCGTCGGTGACCGGGGCTGCGCGCATGCGATCACCGGCGAGGCCGGGATCGGCAAGACCTTCCTGCTGGCCGCCGCGGGGCGCTCTCCGACGACGGCGACGCCGAGCGACTCTTCAAGCACGCGTTCGACCTCAGCGCGGCCGCCTCTCCGTGGTACCGGGCCCGGCTCGACCTGACCCACGGCGCATGGCTGCGCCGCGGGCGCCGGATGGCCGAGGCGCGCCGCCCGCTGCGGTCCGCGCAGAGCACCTTCGACACCCTGGGAGCCGCGGCCTGGTCGGAGCAGGCCGCCCGCGAACTGCGGGCCTCCGGCCTGAAGACCAAGCGCGCGGCCGCCCAGGGCACGCCGCAACTGTCGGCACAGGAGTGGCAGATAGCCCGGCTCACCAAGCAGGGGCTGTCCAGCCGGGACATCGCGCAGCAGCTCTATCTGTCGCACCGAACCATGGGCTCGCACCTCTACAACATCTTTCCGAAACTCGGCATCACCTCGCGAACGCAACTGCGTGGGGTGCTGTCGGCGAGCGCTGATGACCAGTGAGCGTCATCCTTGATCAAGTCAGGAATCACTGCCGAGGTATGGGGGATGAATGCGGCACGGGTCTGGTGGACTTGAAGGGTCTCTCCTCGGACGTGAGCGAGAACTGGCGCTGCTCGAGGGTTTCGTACGACCGACGGGCGACCGTCCCGCGCTCCTCGTGCGGGGCGAGCCGGGCATGGGCAAGACGACCCTCATCGAGGCCACGATCCGGCGGGCGAAGTCGGCCGGGACCACCGTGCTGCAGGCCCGCGGATACGAGAGCGAGGCCAGGCTTCCGTTCGCCGCGCTCCACCAGCTGCTCCGGCCGGTGCTTCAGGAAGCGGAAACCCTGCCCGGACGGCAACGTTCCGCACTGCGGGCCGCGTTCGCCATGGAGGCCGAGGACGTTCCGCCGGATCGGATGCTGGTGGGCCTGGCGGCGCTGACTCTGCTCTCCGAACTCGGTGAGCAGCGTCCCGCACTGCTGGTCGTCGACGACGTCCAGTGGGTCGACCGGGCGTCGCAGGACGCGATCGGCTTCCTCGGCCGCCGTCTGCGAGGTGAACCGGTCGCCGTGCTGACCGGAACAAGGGGCTCGACTCCCGCCTCGTTCGGCGGGGACTTCGCCGAACTCGACGTCGAACCGCTGTCGGCCGAAGCCGCCGGAGAGCTGCTGGATCTGCAGCCTGTCACCCTGGCCCGGACCGTCCGGCGGCGTCTGCTGAACCAGACGCGGGGAAACCCACTGGCGATCATCGAACTGGCCGAGGTCGCCAGGGACGAGGACGGAACGCAGTTCCGGCCCGGTGGGCTCTTTCCGCTCACCGAGCGGCTGGAGCGGATCTTCGCGGTGCGTCTGGCGGAACTGCCGCGAGCGACCCGGAACCTGCTGCTCCTGATGTCCACCGCCGATGGGTTCGAGTGGCCGATGGTGGTCGCCGCCATGCCGGGTGGGCTTCCCGACGACGCCCTGCTGCCGGCAGAGCGGGCCCAACTGCTCCACCGCAGCGACTTGGGGCCCTACTTCCGGCATCCGCTGATCCGCTCGACGCTCTATCACACCGCCTCCCTGGAGGAGCGGCGGGCGGCGCACCAGACCGTCGCGCAGGCCCTGGAGGAGAGTCCCGACCGGAGGGCATGGCATCTGGCGGCCGCCGCGAGCGGACCCGACGAGGATCTCGCCGTCATGCTCGCGGAGGTGGGCGAGCGCGCCGGGAGGCGTGGTGCACCCAGCGAGGCACTCGCGGCGATGGAGCGCTCCGCCGAACTCACTCCCGACGCCACCGCGCGGGCCCGGCGACTGGCCAGGGCCGCTCAGTTCGCCCTCTTCAACGACCGGCCCGACAAGGTCGAACAGTACGCCGCCACCGCCGCTGCTCTCACGGACGCCCCCGACGTCCGCGATCAGCTGCCGGCGGAGGTCGGCTGGGCGGTGTCCAACACCGGGCGGCAGGACGCGGCGATGGAACTGCTGATCGCGGCGTCGCGGGCGGCGGCCGAGCGCACCCCGCAGTCGGCGGTGGGAGTCCTGGGCGTCGCCGCGAGCGCGGCCTTCCACTCCGGCCGACGGGAGCACCGCGAACAGATCCGCCAGGCACTGGCCCAGGTGACCGCGCAGATCGACGACCCACCACTGTTGCTCTGGATCGAGGCCTCGACCGACTTCCTCGCCGCCCGCGAACGGATACGCCAGGAGGCGGAACGTTCGATCACCGAAGAGAGCACCGAGTACCTCAGCCGCCTCATGCTGGGTGCGGCGGCCGGCATTGCCGACCTCCCGGCCGAGGGCATCGAGCTCCTGGGCAGCATCCTGGAACCCGAACGGAACGCGGCGCTGTCCGGCAGCAACAGCTCGTTCCTGACGTTCTACGGTCACGCATGCCTGGACGCCGGGAAGTGGCCGAAGGCCGAGGCGATCGCCGACTACTCGATCGCGATCTCCCTGGATCTCAATCCGGGGCTCTCCACCGCGATGGGCCAGTCTCTGAAGGCGATGCTGGCGGCCCTGCGCGGGCGGGTGGACGAGGCGCGTACGCTCGCGCAGCGGGCGATGGCTGCCGCGGACCCGCAGAGCCGCATCATCGGCGTGCGCTGCGGGCGCGCACTGGGTCTGGCCGCAGCCGCCGAAGGCGACCACGACGCCGCCTACGACCACTTCCGCGGGCTGTTCACCCACGCCGGAGAGCCCCTCCACGACCACCACTCCTACTACGCCCTCGCAGACCTCACCGCCGCCGCGATCCCTGCCGGCCAGGCCAAGCAGGCGGAGACGGTGCTCGCGGTGGCAGCCAGCGATCTGGCTCAGCGGCCCACCCCACGGTTGGACCTGCTGATGAGCACCGCCCGCGCGCTGCTGGCCCACTCCGACGCGGACGCCGAGCGGCACTTCCGGGCCGCGCTGGCGAATCCCGAAGGCGACCGATGGCCCTACGAGCGCGCCCGCGCCCGGCTCGCCCACGGCCAGTGGCTACGCCGCCAGCAACGGATCAAACCGGCCCGGACCGAACTCACCGCCGCTCTCAACGTCTTCGAACACCTTGGCGCCGCTCCCTGGGCCGAGCGCGCCCGCGTAGAACTGCGCGCCGCGGGAGTCGTCCAGACCTCCACGAACCGGGCGTCGCTCACTAGTCAGCTGACAGCGCAGGAGCTCCAGATCGTCCGCCTCGCCGGTCAGGGGCTCACCAACAAGGAGATCGGCGAACGCCTGTTCCTGTCACACCGGACGGTCGGCTCGCATCTGTATCGGATCTTCCCGAAGCTGAACATCACCACCCGGGCACAGCTTCACGCCTTCGTCGAGGCCGATCCCACCTGACCTGTGCCCGGTGCCCGGGTGACCGGTACCTCGTCAGACGTAGCCCCGGCGTTGCACGACGCCGAGGGCCGCGGCGCCGAGCGGGACGTTGAGCCAGAAGGTGAGCAGCCGGTAGATCAGTACCGCCGAGGTGGCCGGGCCCGCCGCCATACCGAGGGCGGTCAGACCGGCGATGAGACCGGCTTCGAGGGCACCGAGACCGCCGGGCACGGGAGCAGCACTGGCGATCAACCGGGCCGCCATGTATGCGGCGCCGACCTGGACGACGGGCAGGTCACCACCGAGCGCATGGACCGACAGGCCGAGCCCGAGAATCTGGATGAGAGGCAGGCCCAGAGCACCGACGACGCCGATCGCGAGCTTGGCGGGGTCGGACGCGATCCCGGCCATGGTCGATCCGGCCGCGCGCAGGAACGGCCACACCTTTTCGCGCAGGAAACGGCGGCCCGGTGGAGTGAAGGCCAGCAGGCCCCCTGCCGCGAGCGTCAGGGCGATGGCGGGCAGGGCGTACCGGCCAGCGGGCAGGTTCACGTGAAGGCCGCGGCCGTGCCTTCCCGCCCAGGCGAAGAACACCGCGGCGACAACGGCGTTGGAGAGCGCGCCGGCCAGACTCTGAAGCCCGACGGAGGCCGTCGCGGCCCCGGTCTCGATGCCCGTCTTCTGCAGGAAGCGCAGGTTGAGGGCCATCCCGCCGACGTTGCTCGGGGTGATCCGGTTCAGGAACGAACTGGCGAACTGAACCTCGTACGTCGGTCCGAATGGCAACCGGTCGGGGATCGTGCCGAGTTGGAGACAGGTCGAGAACGCCTGCGAGATGAAGGTGACGGGCACGACGGCGAGCACCCACCACCAGTTGGCGGAGCGCAGCGCGTCCACGGCGGCCCCGGCGTTGGCGAACTGCGGCAGTACAAGGTGCAGGACCAGGAATGCGCCGACAAGCCCCAGGACCTTCTTCCAGGTGAGGCGGGCAAGGGGCGCGGGTGAGGTGGGTGGAGCTCCGGTGGCGGCCGTCACCTCGGCGGCTAGATCCCGCAGCAGACTCGGTCTACCGCCGGGACGCAGCATCCGCCGCCCCCCGCCTGCGCGAGCGGCCCGCGCGGCTTCCTGGTCGTACCGGGCGACGGCACGCCGGGCCGGGCCGATCAGCGCGAGCGGCTGGAGGTAGGGCAGGGCGGTCGCCAGCAGCTCCGGTCCGAGGCCGGCGAGCGCGCTCACGGTGGCGCGGTGGGGGCCGACCCGTATCCCGGTCGTCGCCAGCAATTCGGCGATATCGCTGCCGAGCACATCGGGCAGAGCATTGAGCTGGGCGCGCGCGAACGCGGTGAGCCGGGACACGCCACCCGGTTCGACGAGGAGGTGCTCCGGGCGCAGTGCCCGATGGCCCAATCGGTGTTCCTGGAGGCGGGCCACGGACGTCCACACCGCGATGAGCAGCTCATCGGTCAGGGCCTCGTCCGTCAGCGCGGACAGCGGGCGGGCACCCGTATCGACCGTCGCCACGAGCGCGCCGCCCCCGGCCACCGGATACGCCATCACGGGCTCGTCCACCCGGGCCCCGGTACGGGCCGCGAAGACGATCATGAGCAGTTCGTGCTCGGCCGCCCCCAGCGGTGACTGCGCGCCCGCGTCGGCCGGGTGGTGCAGCAGCGTCCGTCGGGCAAGCCGGTGGAACAGATCACGGTTGTGGTCCTCGGCGGCCAGCACCCGTACCGCCAGCCGAGAACCGGAGGTGGTCTCGGCATGGTAGAGGGTGCCCTCGCCGGGACGCTGGTCGTCCGAGGGCAGCTCACGCAAGGTGGCGACCGGGATTCCGCTGGCGACCAGCGCGTCGGCGACCGCCTCCGCCGCCGGCCGGTCCGTCGGAGCCCCGCCCAGCAAGAGCACGGCCGACCCCGCCGCGCCCCCGACGGCCAGTGCGGCGACGGCATCCAGTGGCACGAGCGCGGCGGCGGCGGCGCTCAGAACCGCGCACGCGGCGGTCAGCGACCACAACGCCCGCCGTACGCGGGGCCCCAGCCATGGGCCCGCCCCGACGACCGCCGCCGCGCAGGCGGCCAGGTACACCGCCGACGGCCAGCCAGCGCGCACCAGAGCGCCCCGGCCCGCCAAAACCTCCGGCCACAGATCCGGCCTGCTGCGCGCTAGCGCGAGATGCGTGAGGGACCATGCGGCCAGTGCGCCCAACACCGCCGCGGGTACGACCCGCTGAACCGGGTCGATCCGCCGCCGCACACCCCACAGTGCCAGTGCGGCGGTCGGCGCGAGCAGGGCGATCCCCTGCACCGCTCCCACGAGACCGTCGCGCAGATCGGGCGGCAACGCGGTCGCCGTGGTCAGCAGTCCCTGTTGAACCGTCCGGGCGACATCGCGCGTAGCGACCGCCAGCAGGACGGTCGCCAGGAGCGCGCTGAGGGACACCAGCAGCCGCCACAGATCGGCCGCCCGGCGGACGGCATGCAGCGGCGGAGCGTCGATCACGGGCGCCGGCAGGCCTTCCGATGTGCCTGCGGCGTCCGAAGTCAGGTGTATCCGATGGCCTTCGATCACGGCCGACCGCCCATCAGATCGCGCTGCTCAGCACGAACGCCATCCGGATCCCGGCGCCTGCGGGAACCACGAGGGCGGCCACGACCTGGAGCAAACCAGTGGTGACGGCTCATGCGCTCACCGATATGGTCAGAACGCAGGCCGTGATATCGGACCGGGCCGGAGTACCCAGGACGAACGGGCACGGCTTTGATCATGTCAACTCCTCGTCGGCGGCCTGAGAGCCGGGATGCGGCGCCAGTGCCGCCCTTGAGGCGTCGTCCCCCGCTCGACGACAGCGATGCTCTCACCGGGAGGCGGGTCGGACTTCGGTCACCTGACTGCAGTGCCGCATGACCGTCCCGCGCTGTACGCGAGCCGGCCTGATCCGCCTCTCGGGGTGAAGTACCGAGCGCAGTCGGATGACGGATCACCAGCCAGGCCGGTCGTTCTAGCGTTCACGGTGGACAACACGACCTCCAGCAAGGTCAGGCGCACACCCCGTGCATCCCTCGTCTCGTATCAAGAACGAGGCGACACCCTCACAAGTGGGAGATCATCATGCTCAGTTCGCCCAACGCACTGCTCTGGCGCGGTCTGCTGGCGGTCGCCATCGGAGTGGTCGCCGTGGCCTGGCCCGGCATCACCATCGGCGCCGTCGTCATCCTGTTCGCCGTGTACGCGTTCGTAGGCGCGGCGCTGGACGGCGCGCGGGCCTTCAGCAGCGACCGGGTGGGCCCGGTCTTCGGCTGGTTGCTCCTCGCCCTGCTGTCGGTCGTCGCCGGTGTGGTCGCGTTGGCCTGGCCCGGCATCACCGCGATGGCCCTCACGATCTGGATCGGCGCATGGGCCCTGGCGACGGGGGCCATGGAGATCGTCCTGGCCTTCCAACGCGGGGAAAAGCCGGGCGAGCGGGCCCTGTTCGTGCTGAGCGGCCTGGTGTCCATCGCCCTGGCCTTCGTGCTGTTCGTCCGGCCGGACATCGGCGCGGTCTCGCTGGCCACCGTCTTCGGCCTGTTCAGCATCTTCTACGGCACCTCCGGCATCATCGCGTCCTTCCAGGAACGCCACTTCCTCAAGAACGCCGGCGGTGCGGAGCCGGTCGGAGTCTGAGCGGGGGCAGGCTGTCCCCATCCAGCGGTTGACCCGGGCGGGCGCCCGGTCGTGTCTCACCACGACCGGGCGCCCGCCCGGGTTCTCGTCCTCCCGGACGTCGGATCAGGACGTCGGATGAGACGTCGGTCAGAGGGGGAGTTGCGGCCGCAGGCGCCTCGCGATGTCCACGACGCGCCGGGCCTGGAAGTCCATGGCGGCCAGTTCGGTCCGGCCGGGCGGGATCTCGCCGTTCTGGAAGACGTGACTGGTGCCGTAGGGGTTGCCTGCCTGGAACTGGATGGGGTCGGCATAGCCGGGAGCGACGATGATCGAGCCCCAGTGGTAGAAGGTGTTGTTGATCGCCAGGATCGTCGACTCCTGGCCACCGTGTGCAGTCCCGGAGGCGGTGAACGAGGAACAGATCTTGTTCACCAGCCGTCCCTGGGCCCACAGCGGCCCGGTGGTGTCGATGAACTGCTTGAGCTGGGCAGCAGGCAGTCCGTATCGGGTGGGTGAGCCGAGCAGGATCGCGTCGGCCCACTCCAGGTCGTCGAGGGCCGCGACGGGTATGTGCTGAGTGGCGGCCCGGTGGTCGGTCCAGCCCTGGTTGGCGGCGACGGCCTCGTCCGGCGCCAGTTCGTGCACCTTCCGCAGCCGTACCTCGGCACCCGCCTTCTCGGCGGCCGTCGCCGCTGCCTTGGCGAGTTCGAAGACGGTCCCGGTGGACGAGTAGTAGATGACAGCCACGTTTACCGCAGAGTCCACAACTGCTCCTTGAGTGCGAAGCGGAATGGGGTGGTCTCCACGCTCCCGCCGCTCCGGGATCCCGGCGTCCGTCATCTGACTGAGCCTCGATCCACCGACCGATGCCTGTGGATGACGCTTGGGAAAATGAAGAAGTGCCTTGTGACCTGCGATGATGGGAGTTCTTCACGTTTCCAGCACGCACAATCAGCAAGGCACTTCCGAGATGCAAGTTTCCCATACGCCAGCGGCGGTCTCCGCTGCGTTCGATGACCCGAATCTGATCGCGCATGCCGGGCTGGTCCCGGTGATGCGGCTGGCCGAGCGGTGTGGTCTGCCGCGACTGGTGACGGAGAAGGTCAAGTTGACCGGGGTGACGAACGGCGCGGGTGCGGCGGCGGACGCGAAGGTCACCAGCATTGTGGCCGGGATGGTCGCGGGTGCGGACAGCATCGACGACCTCGACGTCCTGCGGCACGGTGCGATGCCGACCATGTTCGGCGGCATTCGTGCCCCCTCCACGCTCGGCACTTTCCTGCGCGCGTTCACCCACGGCCATGCCCTCCAACTCCACGCCGTGCACAGGAGGTTCCTGGGTGCGCTGGCCGCGCATACCCCACTGCTGCCCGGGGCCGACCAGATGGCGTTCATCGATGTCGACTCCACCCACAAACGCGTATACGGCCGCACCAAGCAGGGCGCCGAGTACGGCCGGTTCAAAGGCATCCGCACCCCCGGGTTCGACAGTTGTGGGCCGGTTTTGGGCACGGGATCGAATGAAGGTGCAGGTCAGGACGGTCTCCGGGTCGCGAGACCCGTGAAAGCCCTAGTGACACGATTCGCGTGATCACACTGCGTTGACCTGCGAACAAGTGTGTATCGTCTAGCCACGTGTATGTGCGTACGTCCTCGCGGAGGAACAAGTCCGGGCAAGTGGTGCGGTACCTCCAGCTCGCCCACAACGAGTGGGACCCGGCCGCGGGGGTGTCGCGTACCAAGGTGCTGCACTCCTTCGGCCGCGAGGACGAGATCGACCGCGACGCCATCGAGCGTCTGGTCACCGCGCTGACCCGGCTGCTGGACCCGGCCCGCGCCGCCGCGCTGACCGGCCCGGCCGAACTCGCCTTCACCGAGGCCCGCCCGCTCGGCGGCACCCACGTCCTGGACGGACTGTGGCACCGGCTCGGCCTGGACCAGGTGATGCGCCGCCAGCTAACCGGCCGCCGCCTGGACCCACGCGTGGAGCGGGTGCTGTTCGCACTGGTCGCCAACCGGGCCCTGGACGCCTCCAGCAAGCTCGCCGCCACCGACTGGATCAGCCACGATGTCCACATCGAGGGCCTGCCCGCCATCGACGAACAGTCCTGCTACCGGGCCATGGACTGGCTGCTCCAGATAGAACCGGCCTTGGCCAAGGAGGCGTACTTCCAGGTCACCGACCTGCTCAACCTGGAAGTGGACCTGCTGTTCTTCGACACCACCAGCACCTACTTCGAGACCGAGGACGCCGACGAACCCGTCCCCCGCGACGCCGACGGCCGCCGCCTGCCCGAGGACGCGGACCCCGAACTCATCGACAAGGAACGGGGGTTCCGCGCCTTCGGGAAGTCCAAGGACTCCCGCGACGACCTGCCCCAGGTCGTCGTCGGCATGGCCGTCACCCGCGACGGCATCCCGGTGCGCGTGTGGTCATGGCCCGGTTCGACCGCGGACAGCGACCTGATCCGCCAGGTCAAACGCGACCTGCGCGAGTGGTCCCTCTCCCGCGTCGTGTGGGTCGCCGACCGCGGCTTCACCTCCGCCGCCAACCGCCGCGCGCTCATGCAAGGAGGCGGCGGCTACATCATCGGCGAGAAGCTCCGCTCCGGCTCCGCCGAGGTCAAGGCCGCCCTCGCCCGCCCCGGCCGCTACGCGACCGTCCGCGACAACATGCAGGTCAAGGAAGTCAACATCGGCTCCGACGACCGGTACATCATCTGCTTCAACCCCGATCAGGCCACCCGCGACGCCGCCATCCGCGCCCGCCTGGTCACCCAACTCGAAGAGGCCATCACCGGCACCGACAAGCTGAACGCGGCCGAACGCGCCCACCTGGCCGGGCAGTTGTCCACCAAACCAGGGATGAAGCGGTACCTGCGGACCACCCCCGGCGGCCTCCTGCGCATCGACAAGAAGAAGATCGCCGCAGAGGAGAAGCTCGACGGCAAGTACCTGCTGCGGTCCTCCGACCCAGAACTGTCCACCGAGGACATCGCCCTGGGATACAAGCAGCTTCTTGAGGTGGAACGAGGCTGGAGGGACATGAAGCAACTCCTGGACCTGCGCCCGGTCTACCATCGCCGCGAGGACCGCATCCGCGCCCACGTCCTGCTGTGCTGGCTCGCCCTGTTGCTGATCCGCGTCGCCGAGAACGCCACCGGCCAGACCTGGAACCGTCTGCGCGCCGAACTCCAGCGCCTGCAGGCCGCCACCTTCACCGGACCCGCCGGCACCTACCGCCAGACCTCCGAGCCCACCAAGCCCCAGCGCGACATCCTCACCGCCCTCAACCTCCCCGTGCCCAAGAAGGTCATCGAACTCACCGCAACGCGCTGACCAGCACGAACACCCGCGCCTAGTGACACGCGCCTTCAGCGCGCCCCCACGCGTTCCCGCAGGTCAGGCCGCACTTTCGTGTCCTAGGCACGACCCGTAACTGTCGAACCCGGGGCACCCTGCACCCACTGCTGGCCACGATCTGCACTCCACAGTCCCGGCCGGTGATCGCCGGGGTGCGGATGCGCCGCGGCAAGGCAGCCGACTCCCGCGGCGCCCCGAAGTTCGTCAGTGAGGCCCTGGCTACCGCCGCGGAGGCCGGCTGCACCGGCACCCGCATCCTGCGGGCGGACTCCCAGTTCTACAACGCCGGGGTGATCGCCGCCTGCCGCCGGGCCGGCGCCCACTTCTCGATCACCGCCGGCATGAACCCCTCCATCAAGCGGGCCATCCTCGCCATCCCCGACCAGGCATGGCGGCAGATCACCTACCCGACCGCGGTGCCCGACCCCGAGACGGGGGAACTCATCTCGGACGCCGAAGTCGCCGAGATACCCGCCTACACCGCGTTCGCCGGCCGCAAGAAGACGGAGCGGGTCACCGCCCGGCTGATCGTGCGCCGGGTCCGCGACCTGGCCAAACCCGCGGTCGTGGGAGAGCAGGGCGAGCTCTTCCCCGCCTGGCGCTACCACCCGTTCTTCACCGACAACCCCGCCCCCACCCTCCAGGCCGAACGGGAACACCGCCACCACGCCGTCATCGAGCAGGTCATCGCGGACAGCAAAGCCTCTGCCATGGCCCACCTGCCGTCCGGGCACTTCCACGCCAACGCCGCCTGGCTGACCCTGTGGGCCATGGCCTACAACCTCCTGCGGGCCACCGGCGCACTGACCTCCGCCTTCCACGCCAAGGCCACCACCGCCACCCTCCGCGCCCACCTGATCCACGTCCCGGCCCGCCTCGCCCGCTCCGCCCGGCGCATCACCCTGCACCTTCCGCACAACTGGCGCTGGCAGCACGCCTGGACACACCTCTTCGACACCGTCCACGCCCCGCCCGAACCCGGCTGACAGTCCCTGCCCACCCCGCCCGCCAGGGCCCGACCGGAACCGAACCGTGGAAAAGCTGAGCAGACCAGCGGATACCACCTGCCCAGACACAGACACCGACCCGAAACCCGCTCAAAAACCGGTCAGAAGATCCATTCCAGGCCACGTCGGTGGATCAAGGCTGAGGCCGAGACTGCAGCATCCGCAAGAGGCCGCCGGTGCGGCGTCCCGAGGGTGCGGGTCGGCGACGCGGAGCGCACGCGACTTCCCGCCGTCGCCCAGTCAGCTCCGGCGCATGATCCATTCGCGTGCTTCCTCCGTCAGCCCACCCCAGATTCCATATCGTTCCCGACGACTGATCGCGTACTGCTGGCATGGAGTCAACGCCGGGCAACGGCAACACAGTTCGAGTGCGCGTTCAACGGCGGCCCGCTCGTTGGGAAGGGGAAAAAATGTCTCGACATCGGCACCTCGGCAGGAGGCCCGCTGCCGCCAAGCCGTCGTCGGCGCCATGGTGATACCCGGGATCAGCGCGTTCGTCTCCGCTGCCGACATGTGTGTGGTCACGATGGGGAACTCCCTCGGAAGTCGGCGGCAATCCGCCGTATCGGTCCGTTCGGCGCCACCGTAGGGATGCCTTGCGGGAACGGGCTTGCGTGGAATGACTGAACGTCGTTCGTACATCCGGGACGCCTCTTTGGCGGTCTTCTTTCACCGTTTCGTCGCCTTGCTGACCTTCGCGGGGTCGACCGCACACTCCTCCGATGCGGTCCTTCGCAGCGATCACCGCGGCCAGTTGGCCATTGACAAACTGAAGCTCTGTCGTCCGGGCCAGTTCTCTGCACTTCGCAAGTCCAGCCTCATGTGACACCGGAGCGATGCCTCCGCGCACAGCCCACTGGGTGCTGGTCGGGCAGGTCGGGGTAACCGGAAGATCACGATCTGGAACTGACCACTCAGGCAGGGATCCTTCGGCTGCACCGACGCGTCGAACCACCACCATGGCCGGGCGCACGGCTGCCTGCCCGCGCCAGTCACGTCCGACTCGGAGGGCCGCGTTGCTCCAGCGACAGCACCGACTGGGCCATTCCCCTTAGCCTCGATCCACCGGTCGGCTTTGAAGGGGTGTGTCAATTTAACGGCTGATCTTGGTTGTTGAGCGGTCAGTTGTTGCTCGGGGTCAGGCGGCCCTCGAAGGCGATCTGGAAGGCGTTGAGTGGGGCCTTCCAGCGCATGGTCCACCGCTTGCGGCCCTTCCCGGTCGGGTCCAGGCTCATCAGCGCCATGTAGATGCACTTGAGGGCGGCGGCCTCGTTGGGGAAGTGTCCGCGGGCGCGAACGGCCTTGCGTATGCGGGCGTTGACGCTCTCGATCGCGTTCGTGCTGCAGATGACCTTGCGTATCTCGACGTCGAAGGAGAGGAAGGGCACGAACTCGGCCCAGGCGTCCGACCACAGCTTCACGATCGCTGGATACTTCTGGCCCCAGGACTCCTGGAACTCCAGGAACCGCTCCGTCGCCGCGTCCTCGCTGGGAGCGGTGTAGACGGGCTTGAGGGCCTTGGCAACCTTGTCCCAGTCCTGGCGGGCGGCGTAACGGAACGAATTCCGCAGCAGGTGAACCACACACGTTTGGACAATCGTGCGAGGCCAGACGGTCTCCACGGCCTCGGGGAGGCCCTTGAGTCCGTCGCAGACCAGCATCAGCACGTCGTCCAGGCCGCGGTTCTTCAACTCGGTGAACACGTGCAGCCAGTACTTCGCGCCCTCGCCGCCGTCACCGGCCCAGATGCCGAGGATGTCGCGGGTGCCGTCCACGGTCACGGCCATCACGACGTAGATGGGGCGGTTCGCGACCTGACCGTCGCGGATTTTGACATTGATAGCGTCCACGAACAGGACCGGATAGACGCGGTCGAGCGGCCGGTTCTGCCATTCGGCCATGCCGTCCATCACCTTGTCAGTGATGGTGGAGATGGTCTGCTTGGACACCTCGGCGCCGTACACCTCGGCGAGATGAGCCGATATCTCCCCGTGGGTGAGACCCTTCGCGGACAGGGACAGCACCATCTCGTCGACACCGGTCAGGCGGCGCTGCCGCTTCTTGACGATCTGCGGCTCGAAGCTGCCGGCGGTGTCGCGGGGCACCTTCACCTCCACCGGACCGATGTCGGTCAGTACGGTCTTCGCCCGGGTGCCGTTGCGGCTGTTGCCGTTGTTCTTCCCGGCCGGATCGTGCTTCTCGTAGCCGAGGTGATCGGTGATCTCGCCTTCCAGGGCGGACTCCAGCACCCGCTTGGTCAGCATCTGCAACAGCCCGCCCTCGCCAGTCAGTTGCAGTCCCTCACTACGTGCCCGGTCAACGAGCATCGCGACGAGCTGTTCGTCCGACGCGGCCGATGGCGTCGCATTGCCTGCCGACTCCTCCACGGACCCTTGCTCCATCGTCATCTCGCTCACGTGGCGTCTCTCCCTTGATCAGCAGATCCGCCGTTGATTAGACACTCCCCCAGCCGTCGTCACCCAATGGATCAACGAGGCACAGAGAGACAAGGAGGCGGGGCGGAAGAAGCTGGACGCGCTCCCCGCCGTCACTCGAAAAAAGCAATCCCCGCTCGGCGCAAAACAGATCCGAGAGATGACCGAGAGTCTTGGACGCATTGCACAGCTACGGCAGCTGTAGTTCTTGATCGGTAGGTCGTCGATGCTGGTCAGTGCGGTGGAGGGGTGCCTGCGAGCATGGGTACGGCCACCGTGATCATGAACGTTTGTGACGACGTATCAGGAGCAGGTGGCCGTGGAGGCCACGATAGCCGAGCAGGCATGGATGACGGCGCTGGGGGCGGTGATCGAAGAGATCGCGGACTGTTTCGGGCGCCGTGAACCCCGAGCCCTGGCACGGGAGATGTGCGAGGCGATGCTGATGGAGCTGGACACCCGCAACTGCTGGACCCTTGCCGAGGCCCTCGGGCACGGCGGTCCGCATCGGCTGCAGCACTTCCTGTCCCGCGCTTCGGTCGATCACGATCTGGCCCGGGACCGGATCGCGGCCTGGACAGCAGGTGAACTCGCCGACCCGGACGCGGTGTTGATCGTGGATGAGACCGGTGACGAGAAATCCTCCACGGACTGCGTCGGTGCGGCCCACCAGTACTCCGGTGCGCTCGGCGGCCTCGGCCTGTGCCAGGTCGCGGTCCACCTCACCTACGCGAGCCGCACCGGGCACGCCCCGATCGACCGGGCCCTCTACCTCGGCAGGGAGTGGGTCGCCGACGAGGAACGCCGCCTGCTCACCCACGTCCCGGACGACATCGAGTTCGCCACCAAGCCCCAGCAGGCCGCCGTCATGCTGCAGCGTGCCCGCGACCTGGGCATACAGGCACGGTGGCTTGCCGGCGACGAGGTCTACGGCGGCCGTGAGCTGCGACAGGCCGCCCGCGCACTCGCCTTCGACTACGCCCTGGCCGTCCGCACCGATCACCGTGTGGACACCGCCGTCGGCCGCCTGACCGTCACCGACCTCGCGGCCCGGGTCCCGAAGAAGAGCTGGATGCGCCTGCGCACCGGCCACGGCCTGAAGGGCGACCGCCACTACGACTGGGCCGTGCTCGGCATCCGCCCCGACGACACCCCCGACGGACACCGGCCCGGGCACGCCGCCGTCCTGGTGCGCCGTCACCGCTACACCCGTGAACTCTCCTTCTACCGCTGCCATTCCGCCGCCCCGGTCACTCTGGCCGATCTTGTGGACGTGGTGTGCCGCAGGTGGCGCGTCGAGGAGGACTTCCAGATGGCCAAGGGCGTCTGCGGCCTCGACCAGGGCCAGACCACCTGCTGGAACTCCTGGATGCGCTGGACCTTGATCAGCATGCTCGCCGCCGCCGTCCTGGCCGTCGCCCGCGCCCGCACCACCACGGCCACCACGAGCAGCGAGCTCGTCCCGCCCAGCGGCCGCGAACTCCTCCGACTCCTGCGGATCACAGTCCTGCCCCGCCCCCGACGCGAACGCGACCACCTCCTGCACTGGTCAGCCTGGCGTCGCCACCACCAACACCAAGCCGCCCAAGCCCACCGCAGATGGAACAACATCACTGCCACAGCAACGACTTGACCAGCACCGATGCATCACCGATCAAGAACTACAGCTGCCGTGACAGCGCATCCATGCAGTCCACGCCGACAAGAAAGGGCCGCTCTACGAAGCCTTGGGCATCACAATCAGCTACGAACATGCAACGAGGACCGCGACCGTAAGGTCGAGGCCCTCGTCACCATATCGTCAGTGGTTGTGGGTCGTTCACGAGATCCTCTGACCATGCACAGCGCACCTAATTGGTCACAAGCATCCCGCCGACCACAAGATCACTCCCCGAGATCATGCACGTGCATGTTTGTAATACTCTGCGATGACGCCGAGATCTGCGGGTCCGCTTCCGGGAGCGGACCACGTCTCAATCCCGCCCTAACCTCGGGCCTTCGCGAAGCGGACTGTCCGGTAGGTGATCAGGGAAGTAGAAATTGCCTCAGCCCAGCAAGAATGAGGATTACTCAGTAGGGTCGGGGACTGGCGCGGTGGCCTGTGAGGGCTCCGTTTCCAGCCCCCGCCCGTCAAACCGCGCATGCGCTTCTCACGCACACGGCTTACCGACATCGTTCAGCGGCTGGCATGCGCTGCCACCCTGCGTACGTTCCCGGACAGGCGGAACACCCCGAGCCGGTTGAACCACGCGCCGTCATGGCGCTTGCCCCAACTGCGGCCGGGGATTGCATGCTTGCGACTGTCGAAGATCGCGAGCCGCTCGTGCACGTAGCTGTCGATCGTGGAGAACTTCCCGGCCGAGTTGCCCCAGCGGAAGTACGCCGCCCAGCCCCGCAGTACGGGGTTGAGGTCGGCGACCACGGCCGCCAGCGGCCGTCCCACCTGGCGTCGGTAGGTGGCCGCGCGGCTCTTGTCCCGCAGCACCCCCATCGCCCGCTTGGGGCAAGACGCCGTGGAGCCGTTCGTGTCCGTCGCTCACGACGCCCAGAAGCGCACCGGCATGCACGTGCGCCAGGCGCTACGGGGCAGGACCGGCCAAGCATTCACGACCAAGGACGTGCGTAGTTGGCTGATGAATCAGGGCGAGAACGTGCCGCATGCCGGGCGCCTGTCCAACGAGCAAATCAAACGGTACGAGGAAGCTCACGGACTGTAGCTATAACCGAGCGGCTGCTGAGGGGCGAGGGTATCCATCTCCTCGGCCCTTTCTGTTTACCGGACATGTGCCTTTTCCGTGCGCCCAGCAGACCGGAGGTTGCTCGTGTAGACGCTTCGAGGGTCCGTGCGCGAGCACGGTGATCTCTGTCGTGGCCCTCACGATTCCGCCCGCCATGGCATTCACTCAGCGTGACAGCAGGTCAGCCCGACAGCCCCGGCGCACCGCCTGAATCCGAAGACCCCGTATGGCTTCGACCAGCGGCTGTTCCCGCTCGAGATCCGGACGCAGCCAAGCGAAACGGCTGGCTGATAGCCAGATCTTGACGGCCACGCTGTCGTCCAACTACAGGCTACTTGCCGCAGCCACTGTGCTCGTCCAGGTGGATCCACTGGAGACTGCCGCCGGGAGTAGAAGACCCGGTTCTGATGGGTGACAAGCCCAACGCTGCCCGTTGCCTGGACCTCTTCGTGCAGCGGCGCCCGTACCACTACGGCGAGTCGGGTGCCGCCGTGCAGAGGCCGAGAGCTGGTCTCCCGGAGCACCCACCGAGGGTGGTCGGTCATTCATTGAGGGTGTCGATGTGTACTTCCTCCATCGCAGGTGCGTCCCCTCGGGCAATTGCGGCGTCCACTCCCACCCCAAAGATCTTCGTGACTGGTTTGGTGGTCAGGCTGGGGTGGGGATCCAGGCGCCTCGGCCGTCGAAGAGTCGGGTGATGGTGTCGAGCAGGTTGCGGCCCTGCTTGGCGGCGGTAGATAGGTAGCCGCGCACGGCGAAGAAGCGCTCGGCTCCGGGTGCCGTGCGCCAGCCGCCGGAGATCTTCTGCTGGATCTTGGCCATCCGGATGGCCTGCTCGCTGGTGTTGTTGTCGAAGGGCACCCGCCAGTCGAAGGCGAACCGGAGCACCTGGTGGCTTTCGGTGTCGAGGCGGTCGAGCAGGTTCGCGGCCTTGTCCCGTTTGCGGCGTGGTTCGCCGGGGGCGCGGGGCGGGTGCAGGGTCCGTCCGGCGGCGATGATCTCCTCGTAGCGGGCGGTGAGGCGTTCGAGGGCGTCGACGGTGAAGCCGGTGGCGTGAGGGTGCGCGGTCTGGATGTTCTTGATCTCGTCCCAGGTGTCCACCAGCAGCGCGGCCAGCTCTTCGGCCCAGTCCTCGGGGTGGCCGGCAGGCGCGTTGTCCACGACGGAGGCCAGTTCGCGCAGGTGGTGGGCATTGCATAGGGCGTGGACCGCGTCGGTGTACGTCTTGTAGGGCTTCCAGCCGTCGTGGACCGCGATGCCGGTGAAGTGCGGTAGGACGCCCATGGCTTCGAACGCCTTCACGCCGCGCTTCGTGTGGACCTGGTAGAGCGTCAGCGAGCGGGTGCAGGCGGTGTGTACCCAGCAGGTGCGCCCCGCGATCCGGGTGCCGGTCTCGTCGAAGCCGACCACCTCGCACTCGATGAGTTGCTGCCGCACGGCCTCGGTGTGCGGGGCGACTGCCTCGGCGGCCTGCCCGGCCCACCCGAGCAGAGTCGCGGTGGCCACATCCGCGTCCAGGCAGTCGGCCAGCAGTTCGGCGCACCGCTCATAGGGCAGGTGCTGGCGAGTGAGCAGGTAGACCGCCAGGCTCTTCAGCCGCGGCCCGTACTGGGCCGGGGCGGCGGGGGCGTCGGAAGGGGTGGCGGCAGCGTTGACCTGCCCGCAGGCGCAGCGGCGGTGTTCGATGCGGTGCTCGGTCACCCGCAGGCGGATCTCGGGCAGGTCGAAGACCTGCCGCCGCTCGATGGAGACTACCTCGGCCCCGGTCAGGTCACCCGCGCAGCCCAGGCAGGCGGTCGGGGAATGGACCTCGATCGCGTCGGGCTCGTCGACCTGCATCAGCGCGCCCCCGGCGCCGCCGCGGGGCTTGCCCGGGCCTCGGCCCGAGGGCTTACGTAGCGACGTCGGCCTCGCCAGCCCGTCGCTGGACGGCGGCTTGGAGGAGTTCTTCGAGTTCATCCCCAGACGCCGCTTCAGCTCACCGTTCTCCGCGCGCAGCTCAGCGATCTCGGCCCGGGCGGCCGTCAGCTCGGCCCTCAACTCGCCAACGAGTGCAATCAGTTCCGCGTAGCTCGGCAGCGGCGGGGTGTCGGACACGAGATCCAATGATCAACGAGTTGGACGCCAAGATCAACTCAGTGCGCCAGGACCACCAAACCAGTTACAGATCTTCAAGCTCGACGTGATCGTCACCGTGGTGCCGGCCCGCCCTGGGGTTGCCACCGACTTCGGCTCCATAGACCAGGCGATTGGTGCCGGTTCGCGACCGTCGGTGCGCTCCAGCGTCAGGTCGAGCCACACTCTGGTGACCCTGGTCGAAGGCCTGTCGCTCTGGTGCACCGAGAGGTTGAGCACGCCGCGGCTTTTTTCAAGATCTCGATGGTTTGCTGCTGTTCGCGGTTCTCCCGCCGCAGACGGCGAAGCTCTTCCTTCTCGTCACTGGTCAGCGCGCCCGCCGGCCCCCGACCCCGGTCGGACTTGTCCTGGTTCACCCAGTTCCGCAGCCCCTCCGGGCTCACGCCGATCTCCCGGGTGACCTCGGTGACCGTCTTCCCTGACGAATAGACCAGCGCGACCGCGTCCCTCTTGAACTCGGCCGTGTACCGCTTGCTCGTGTTGCTCTTCTTACTCACTACCTGGAACTGCTTCCTCTGGGACCTTCCGTCCCAGTATCAGGCTGTCCAGCTCAGAGGGGGAACCTCAGTCCCGCCTAATGGGACGTGCCGGGTCGGTGAGACTCGGTGCCGTAGCCGCCAGCAGGTGAACACTTCAACCGCCGGAAGCATCCGACTTCTGTGGTCAGACCGTGCCCCTGCTGGTCGGCCGGGAGGCCAGACCGTTGATGGGGTGGCGTGCCCGCCCCACAGGGCGTGAGCACTGGATCCATTAGGCCGCGTGCCGCGCCTTCCGCAGGCTGCAGAGGAAGCGAAGTTCCTGACCAGGAGGATGAGTTGCTGCTGATCGGCGATGACTGGGCCGAAGACCACCACGACGTCGAGGTCCAGGACGAGGCCGGCCGGAAACTGGCCGCCGCGAAGCTGCCCGAGGGCGTGGAGGGGATCGCGAAGCTGCACGAGCTCGTCGCGAAGCACGGCGGTAAGGACCTGGAGGCCGTCGAGGTCGTGGTCGGGATCGAGACCGACCGCGGTTCGTGGGTGCAGGCCCTGATCGCCTCCGGCTACCAGGTCTATGCGATCAACCCCAGGCAGGTCGCCCGGTTCAAGGAGCGGTACGCCTCCTCCGGAGCCAAGAGCGACAAGGGCGACGCGCACGCGCTCGCGGACATGGTCCGTATCGACCGGGACCAGCTACGGCCGGTGGCCGGGGACAGCGAGCAGGCGCAGGCCGTCAAGGTCGTCGCCCGTGCCCACCAGACCCTGATCTGGGAACGCACCCGCACCTTCCAGCGGCTGCGCAGCACGCTGCGCGAGTACTTCCCCGCCGCCTTGAACGCCTACGCAGACCTCACACTGACCAGCACGGACGCGCTGGAACTGCTGATCAAGGCCCCTACCCCGGCAGCCGGGGCGAAGCTGACCCGCACTCAGATCACCGCCGTGCTGGCGCGCGCCCGGCGCCATCACCGGGACGCGAAAGCAGCCACGATCCAGACCGCGCTGCGCGAGCGGCAGCTCGGCCTGCCCGAGCCGGTCACGGCCGCCTACGCGGCGACCGCCACTGCCCACGCCCGGCTGATCATCGCGCTGAACGAGCAGATAGTCGAGCTGGAGGGACGGGTGAAGGCCCATTTTCTCGCGCACCCGGACGCTGAGATCTACCTCTCGATGCCCGGCATCGCAGAGATCACCGGCGCCCGGGTGCTCGCCGAGTTCGGAGACGATCCCACCCGCTACACCAGCGCAAAGGCCCGCAAGAACTACGCCGGCACCAGCCCGATCACCCGGGCCTCTGGCAAGAGTCACACCGTCCAGGCCCGCTACGTCCGCAACAACCGGCTCGCCGACGCGCTGCAGACCCAGGCATTCTCCGCCCTGCGCGCCTCGCCCGGAGCCCGCCACTACTACGACAAGCAACGTGCCCGCGAGGCCGGTTACAACCCGGCTCTGCGGCAGGTCGGCAACCGCCTCGTCGGCATCCTCCACGGATGCCTCAAGACCCGAACCCTCTACGACGAAGCGACCGCCTGGTCGCACCACGCCCACCCCCATGCCGCTTGACACCAAACGACATGGGGTGTCTGACCAGGTCTGGTGCCGGCGGCGCGAGACGGTCCGGGATGGTGGTCCGCTTCTTCTTTCGCAGGTGGCGGCCGACGATGTGGTGCTTGCGCATCAGCCGGGCGACCCGCTTGCGGTTGACCGTGTGGCCGAAGCCCCGCAGCTCGGCATGCACCCGCAACGCGCCGTAGTTGCCGCCGTGTTCGGTGTGGATCTCGCGGATCTCTTCGACCAGGGCATCCTCGTCGGCCTGGCGGGCAGCCCGCGCCTCGGCGCCGGCGATCCACCGGTAATAGCCGGAGCGGGACACTTCCAGCGCCCGGCATATCCGCTTGATGCCGAAGGTCTCGGCGTGGGCGGAGATGAAGTCCCAAGCGGCGGCCTTCACTTCATCTCCCGAGCGAAATACGCCGCTGCCCGACGCAGGATCTCCCGCTCCAGATGCCATTCCTTCTCCGCCTTGGCCAGACGCGCGTTCTCCGCGCGCAGCCGGGCCAACTCGCCCTCCGGACCCTCCCCCGCACCGGCGGCCGCCGGACGGCCGTCCGCGTCGCGCACCCACGTCCGCAGCGTCTCGGGATTGACGTTCAGATCGGCCGCGACGTCCTTGAACGTCCGCCTGTCCGCCGAAGCCCGCCACAACGCGATCGCGTCGGAACGGAACTCCGCACTGTACTTCGAGGGCCGTGCCACGTAGATCTACACCTTCCAGGACCAAGAAGATCCATTATCAGGTGTCCACACCGCGGGGTGCGCCTCATGGGCACGGTGGAGGGCCTGCCAGGACGGCGGTGCTGGGCGTATGTCCATTTGCGTGCTACGAGTTGCCGATGCCAAGCCAAGAGTGTGGTGGGGGTGACCGCGAAGACCTGGCGCCAGCGCTCGCGAGGGACCAGCCGTGAGAGTGCAGCGAACCAGATCCGGTCGGCGGGCCCGTATCGGACCCGGGCGATCTGACGGCGCAGCACCGCGTTCTCGTGCCGCAACGCCAGGACTTCCGCGTCCTTGGCCACGCGGCTGCGCAGCACGGCAACGAGCGCCTTGATCAAATTCCGGATCAGCGCGGTGATGATCGACAGTGACATCGAAGGATCATCCCAGGCGCCGCGGAGGCCGCTGCCCCGCGCGAAGAAGCTGCAGGCCAGACCCAGAATCGTATTTCCGAGCGGGACAGGGTGGCATGCCAGTTGGAAGCCCGCAACAGCAGGGGCAGTGGCCGCAGAGATTACGAGTCGGCACTCAAGGCCCGCTCGGCCGCTTACTGCGGCTGCGTCTGCGTCTGCGGCACCGACCGGTGAGTGAAGGGGGCAACTGCCATCGGCGCGCTCTCCTGCGAGTCGCGCGGCAGTCAGCGCACGAAGCTGCCCTGCCCGAGCAGGGTGTAGAGACGCCCCTCTGTACGCAAGGCGGCCACCGCCTTTTGCACGGTCGAGGCTGCTACGTCGAGCTCAGTAGCGAGGGTCACGACAGCGGGAAATCGCTCACCCTTCGGGTACACGCCGGCATCGATCCGCCTGCGCAGTTCATCAGCTACCTGCGGCCATACGGGCTTGCTCCGGTCAAGATCCATGCTGTGAGCGTGCGCGAATCTTCGTCTTCACGCGACCGCGAATACGCGTATGCGCGTATAGTCGAAGGCGAGACCCCCGATGCAGCGCTACAGCACGGGGGGCCAAGCCGACGGGGAGGAGTCGACCCAGTGAGCGGGATTACCGGGCTGCGTAGGTTGCCGTGGACGTCCCTGGAGGGGAAACGCGAATACGTACAGCCAGGAGGAATCCTGGCGGCTGTCGCCGACTCATGCGAAGAGAGCATGGTGGAGGCAGCGAGAGAGGACGTCCGACGCGCACAGGCTATCGCTGGTGATGAGTGCTCCTGCCGTGCGGAGTTACGCGAAGCAATCCGCTTCCTTTCACGTGCCACCGAGGATGCGATCATGGTCGCCGAGCTCCGCGGGGAACGTCTTCCGCCCGAGGAGCCGATGACAAACAGCGCAAGCAGCGCGATCGGCGAAACCCTATTGAGCCGCTTCGAGGATGCGTGAACAGCAGCGACAGATCCGATGATCCGGTCGCCGGTTGGTCCACGTGAACGGCTTGCCACCGTTCCGCTGCGGACGCCTGAGGCGTCCTGGGGCATCGCACCGCACATCAGTGCAGTCGACACCGAGAAAAAGCCCACTCTGCGAGGCCCTGGACCCCACGATCGGCCACGAAAACCCGACGAGGACCACGGCCGTAAGGCCGAGGCCCTCGCTTCCGTATCGTTATAGCGAGTGGGACGTTCACGAGATCCCTTGACCAGCAGAAACAAGGCTAATTGATGTTGAGATTCCCGCGAGGCGCAAGATCATCCCCCGAGCATATGCACACGCAATTGTTTTGGCGGGATGAGCTGTGTCCTGAGGCGACTCGTCCGCGCAGCTTCCATGCACGCACTCTCTGCGTCTCACAGCCCGCACAGGCAGCATGAGCTGGAGAGTCCCATGCCCGATTGCACCTTGGACCAAGCTGGGCCGGTCGCGAAAGGCCAACATCACCCTCAGTTACGTCGACCGCGTGGCCGTAGGGCCACTATCGCGTTCGAGGTTTCGGGCAGCCCCACACCACGCAGCACGTGAGTGCGAGCGCGCCTACGTCTACGCGGACAGCGCAGGGAACACGACCACCGAGCCGTCCTTGTTGCGGGCAATCTCAATCGCCACGTCTGTCGTGCGGCTGTTGACCACGACGCCGTCGCCCAGCTTGCGAATCCGGTTTGCCGCTCGCATCAGGCGATCGACTTCACCGGTCGTGAAGACGGGCCACAGACCTTGCGGACCTGCCAGCTCCAGCGCCGACAAGCGTTCCAGGACACTGGCAATGCTCCACTCCAGTTCGTCGAGGCGCTGCTGGTCGCGCTTGAGTTCGCGGGTGAAGTTCTCGAACAAGTTGTCAGGGTGGTCCTGGGCATGCTCGACAGCCTGCAGGACGACGACCCGCCTCTTCAGCGCAATGGCCAGGGCAGCGAGTTCGAGGTGGGCGCGGAACATGCCGCCATGCTCGTCGACGCCGGGGAACGACTTGGCCAGCGTGCTGATCTCGACGGACTTGCCCTCGGGCAGCTTGTCGAGTGCGCTCTGCCACCGGGCAAGGCGGCGGTCAGCGGCGCCCAACGCCGTGTTGATGGCGTGCACTGCCGAGTCCAGTCCCAGGGAGACTCCGAGCTTGCCCTGGTCAAGCAGAATGGCGGTGGCTTTGTCGATGGCATCGCGGCAGCCGTCGAGTTCGCTGTGTTCATCTTCGAGCTTCTGCTCGTGCAGCTGCTCCAGCAGTTCTGTGATGTGTTCGATAGCCTGCTGGCGCTTGTAGTCGGCATGCGCGCTCATGCCCACCGCTACGGCCATGAGCACGAGCGGCGCGGCCACGGTGAGCGCCGCGCTGCCGGCGGCCGCGACGCTGGCTGTCGCACCGGCTCCGCCGACCGCGCCTGCTGCCGCCGCTTTACCGACTGGCACGAACGTCGCATTGGCGGCGATGCCCGTCGAGTTCATGAGTGCACTGTGGATGCCACCGGCCGCCGCCTTCGACGCCATCGGGCGAACGATGCCCTGACCGAACTGGGCGGCGACCTTCGCCGGCACCACCATGCGATACAGGTTTTCGCCGGCGGCGGTCGCCCTGGCCGCTGTAAGGGAACTTCGCGTCGATTGCGTGATGAACTGTGACAGGTGCTGCGCCAGGGGACTCGCGGCATCGAGCGGGATGCCTCGGCTGCGGTCGAGCTTGTCGGGCAGCGGATGCACCTCAAGGGTGGCGATCGGCGCGGCGGCCAGGGCGGCCAGCACACCACGCAGCTCAGCCAGGCGCTCAGCCGTCATCGCCTCGCCTCCGGCCATTGCCGGCACCCGGACGTCACCGGTCGCCAGCATCCACACCGGAACGACTGCCTTGCGATCGTCAGTCATCGTCTCCCCCTTGTTTTCCGACAACAGCCTACGGCTGACGTCCGACAAGAACGGCATGAACCTCGTGTATGCAGCTACGGGCTCTGTCTCCAGGTGAACTGACGATCCCACAACGGAACGGACGGCGTCCCCACCTGCAATGACTGGCCGGGACCGGCGGCTCGTGGTGCGGGCCGACGAGACCCATTGGGCACGCGGGAATCGCACGCTGCGAAAGATCGCGGACCTCAGGCGGCCGCGTAGCAGCCTCAGAGTCGCCCTCACCACAGCGCTCCCGCAGGGCATCTGGGATCCGGGAACTTGCAACCGCCCTGGATGTAGACGGCATAGCGGAGCCCGTTAATGCGCTGTCTGTCGTCGCTGCCCAATGGGGTTCGTGAATCGATCGCCTGCATCAGCACCGAACTCAACTCGGGCGTTGCCGAAAGCCAAGTCGCGGACGGCCTTGGGGCGAGATCGGGCGCGTCCCGGCAACTTCCCGAATCCAGTCGACGGTACTGGCCTCTCGTCCGAAATCAGCATCTATTCTGAGGCAGGGTCAGGTAGCTCCTGCCGATGCAACGCTCCGGCAGCCAACAAGGGGTGGCAAGTGACAGCGGATGTCCGTGGGCCGGCATGGGCACTCGAGGGATTGGGCGTGCGGTCCGGGCGCTATCCCCTGGCGGTGGAGGGCCCGGTGATGCGGGCGGTGGACCGGTTGGTTCCTGGAGTGTCCACCGTGACCCGCTACATCCGTTACCACTCGCTGTATGCGGCAATCGCGGCGCACGCGGAACGGAACGCTTGGGACATCACCGCGTGCCGCCGGGCGGTCCGCCGCAGCGAGGTCCTGCTGGCGGCGCTCCAGCACCACACGGAGACAGATCCGGCGTGGCTTGCCCACGGGGTCGATCGAGTTCGGCGTTTCTGCGCAGAGGAACTGGAACTCGCACGAGCCGCCGACGAGGAGCAGCTGAGCCAGTCGTACTCACCCCGCCGCTGGGGCTTTTGGGACCAGTACGGCGGACCCGCCACGGTGCTCGGCACCGTGGACGTCCGGGACGGAGTGCTCAGACCCGGCCGGCACCCGTGCCCTCCCGCGGTCAAGGAGCTCTTCGCCCCTCTGCTGTCTCTCGCGGCGCGGGACATCGTGTCCTTCGCCGACCTGGAGACAGCGGGGCAGGCGGCTCTTGGCGTCCCGTGTCCGGCCGAGCGGGAATGGCTGACGGACCTGCTGACCGCAACTCGCGGTGGAGGAACCCACGCGCAGGGGGACTGGGAGGCGTCCGACCACACACGGCGTGCGACCCTCCGTATCCTCGGCCGGGCGATCGATCTCCACGGTCATGAGGGCGACGGGTATCAGGAGACGCTGCGCTCCGCGGTGGCCTTCGGTGGCGAGGCGACAACGGATCCCGTCCTGGCGGCGATTCCCGAGACGGCCGGTTGGCGGGGAGTGCTGCTGCGCCATTACTCCGTCGGCGCCTGGCGTCGGCTGTGGGCGGCGCTGGTGGCCGGCGTCGGCTCCAAGGACGGCGAGGCCGACCGGTCGGCCGAGGAACTACGCGACTGGCTGGCGCAACAGGCCCCGGATGCGAATGTACGGCGCGTCCTGGACGACCTGCCTCCGCTCAAGAACGTGGCAGGTCACTTGTTGCCTGCCGAACGGCAACTCCTAGCGCAGGGCGTCGATGCCCCGATGGCCAATGTGCTGCTCCTGATGGTGGGTGCGCTGCGCTCCCGAGAAGGTCATCTGCCAGACGACGTACGGGCCGTCTTCCTGGGCCGTCAGCGGCGCTGGGCCGAGTTCCTCGACCCGACGTGGGTCGACGGCCTCATCGACGACTACGCCGACCGGCCGGTCCGTGACCTGGCCGCCCGGCTGGTGGACGACATGCTCGCCCAGTCCCGCAGAGTCGCCCTCGCGAAGCTGCGCACCGACCCCGCGACCGGCGGACTGAAGATCTTCTCCCGTCTACACCTTCGCAACGAGCGTTATTTCAAGACCGGTGACGAAGGAGACTCCGACATCGGCACCCGCATCCCCCAACTGGGCTCCCTGGCAGTGCAGCTGGGGCTTTTCGCTGTCCGCGACAACTGCCACACCGTCTCCGCGGAGGGACGGCGAATCCTGGAGACAAACCCATGAGCGCGGCACAGCACACCCGGTTCGCGTCCCCCGTCACATTGCTGAGAGAGTGGAGCGAACGCAGCGATCAGCAGCCGCTGCACGAAGCACTCTTCCTCGGTTTCACAGTCGATCTTCCCTTCCTGGAGAAGGTCGCCATACCCGTCGCCCGTGGCCTGGGTGCTCGCACCGCGGTGATCGGTGATGCGGCCCAAGGGCTGTACGACCCGGTCGATGTGCGCATGGCCGGCCGCAGTTATCTGCACGGCCTGGCCTCCTGCCGGCGTGCGTTCCACCCCAAGGTCGTCCTTCTGGTCGGAGAACACGCCTGCCGGCTCGCAGTGGGTTCGGGGAACCCGACGCTGTCCGGCTGGGGTGCCAACGACGAACTGTGGACGGTGGTGGAAACTGAGGACGACGACTCCCACGCGCTCCTGGCCGACCTCGCCGACTGGTTGGACGCACTACCCTCCGCCGTGGAAATGGCCCCCTGGTCGACGAGTCATCTGACGGAAATGGCTGCCCTTCTGACCGAACGGCATGTCAACGCCCCGGCCGGACCGGAATCAGGTGCCCGGCTTCTGCACAATCTCCAGGAGAGTCTGCTGGACCAACTGCCGCTCGGTCCTGTCGACGAACTGCACGCATACGCCCCGTTCGTCGACGACGCCGGGCATGCCCTCAGCGGGCTGGTCGGCCGTCTGACACCCCGCCGCACCATCCTCGGGCTCCAGCCTCGCTGGTCCAGCTACGACGCCGGAGCGATCAAGAGGGCACTCGGCGGCTTCGACGCGCAGATCCGTTTTCTCGAGGAGACTCGAATGCGGCACGGCAAGTTCGTCGAGTGGCAGGCCGGCGGCCGCCGATACGCTCTCACCGGGAGCCCGAATCTGACCCGCGCCGCGCTGTGCACCAGCACCCGGGACGGCGGCAACTGCGAGCTCGCGGTAATCACCGCCGACACCGCGCCGCTGCTTCCCGAACAGGGGCGCATCACCTCACTCGCAAGCCTGACGGGCCGCACCATCCGGCCCTTCGAGTCCACCGGTCACACGCTCGTCCTGCTGGGCGCGAAGACGGACAGCGAAGGCCTGCACGTCTCTCTGGCGCACCCCCAGCCCCTGCCCGTGGTAATCAGCACGTCTCCGGACGGTTCACCGGGTTCCTGGACACGGACCGGAACCATTCCGGCGGGGGTCTCGGCCTGTTCCTTCCCGCTGCCCGAGGTTCCTGGTGCGGCGGTTCGCGCCACGTGCGCCCGTCCTGACGGCACCACAGCAGAATCCGCCGTCGTCTTCGTGTACAGCCCCGTGCACTGCGTACGGCGCCACGGCGCCGACAGCGGTCCCCGCCTGAGATACGACTACACGGCGCAGACCCTGTTCGCCGACGAGCGTGCCGCACGCCGTTTCGAAACCGATCTGCTGCGCCTGCGCGAACTCACCGCCGGAACGTCCGCTCCCCGGGTGAGCCCGGCGGGAGACACGACAACGGGCTCGGTGACATCGAGCGGCGTCGACCGCTGGGACGCCTACCTCGCCGACTGCCGCCGGATGATCGGGGCGCCGTTGACGGATCTGGCGTTCGGCACCTCGCAGCTCGACCTGCCGCAGGCACCCTCGTCGCGGTGGATCGTGTCGGCGGTCACCCTTGGCGTGCGGGAGGAGGACGACGAAGAGCACGAGGACGAGACGGAGGAGGTGGACCTCCCCACCACGAGCGAGCCGCTCGCCCCGTACGTCGCGCCAGAGCAGCGTGCCCGTTGTCGCGCCTGGGCCCAGCGCTGGGTCGCGGCGCTCACAGGCCCTGACGGTTCAGCCGCAGCACCGGTTCCGGTCCGGCTGCTCGTGGCCAACCTGTACGTCCAGCTCCTGGCCGCCGGAGTCTGGGACGAGCAGGACCAGAGCTGGCGCGACGGACTCAGCCGCCTCCTCGAAGCACTCCGTTCCGAAGACCTGGCGGGCGAGGCGGACCACGATGCGCCGCCCGAGACCCGGCGACGGCTGGACGCGGTGGCGGCCGTGGTGATGACACTGCTCGTCCAGGACGCCACCTTCACCGGCGGCGGCGAGCACGACGTACTCGCGGCCCGCGCCTGGCACGGCGGCAAGGCGATGATCGCGCGTGCCGAGCCCGCCGAGGCGGAGGACCTGATGATCCCGCCGGAGCGGGCGCTCGCCCGCGTCGCGCCCTGGAGCGAGGTGGACAGACTCATCGCTCTGGCGCAGGAAGACGACCCCTACGCGGAGGCGATAGAGGGGCTCACCGCGGCCGGCTGGTCGGTCGCGTCCGAGGACGGGCTCTGGGAGATCACGGGCTCCTTCGGCAATCCGCTTCCGGTCGTGGCCAAGGCCGCCGAACGACTCGGGCGGCACCACGCCGACGGCGTGCTCGTGCGAGCCCGCAGCAAGAACCGCTGGGCCTTCATGGCATGGGCGGACCCCTACCTGGTCCTGCTCAATCCCCCGGCACGGGTCTGGCGCACCTACCAGGTGCGGCTCCCCGCCACACCGGAATCACGGTTCAGCGGCGGCGACCTTTCCGCGGTACCCGGCCGCGTCGGTTCGGCCCCGCTGCAGAAGGGCCCGCCGGAAGCTCTCAGGAAGATTCTCGCCGAAGCGGGCCTCGCCTACCCGGAGTTGGTCAGTCGCCTGTTCACACTCGACACGTGACGGGGAAAGAAAGCGATCAGTGCCGTGACGCCATCGGCGACGGACCGTCGAGCGGCTGAGTTCCCTCGATTCGCCTCGTCTCACCGTCACGCCGCTGCTCAAGGCGGGCAGACGCGATGATGGTGGGAGCCTGTCCCGGAGGCAGGGAGCTGTCCGCTCCGAGCACTTGGCAGCGCGCCAGTCCCTGCCGATACCACAGTGCGGCCGTCCATGCACAGAGCAGCGCGTCGATGAGGTCCTCCCGGTGCTTGTAGTCAGCCGCCTTCTGAGGTGAGGGCTCGGAGAGCAGTTGACGGGAGACCGGGTGGGAGGAGAGCAGGAGGGGCGGATCGGCGGTGGCCAGGCCCGCCATGTGCCCGATCAGCCTGTCGCACTCCGCCGCCCGTACCGCTCGCCACTGTGCCGTCGGAACCCGTGCCGGTCGGCGCTTGTACGTGGGGCGTTCCTGGTCGTAGCCCAGCTCGGCGGCTCCGACCAGGGTCGTGTACGGATAGCACTCGGAGAAGACCAGACCGCTGGCCGGCGGCCCGCCCCTGCCGTCGTCGTAGCACCAGCCTGACTCCTCCAGCCGTTCCCGCAGCAGCACTCCGGCCTGTCGGGGAGAGCTCTGGTTGGTACTGTTCGCGCTCACCTTCCAACGGCCGTACCGCCGGCCGACCTCCCGCTCGCACGGCCGTTGGCCGGCCGGGTTGTCGACGACCAGCGGTGCGTCGACGAATGCCAGGGTCGATCCGTCGACGGCTGTCCCGGCCAGCCATGACATCGTCTCGTCGAGGCCGCGGGTCCAGCCGCATTCGATCACGACGCCGTGCGCGTTGATAGCGGCCACGCCTGTTTCATTGGGCTGGGTGCGGGCTCCGCTCTGCGCCCAGGCGAGGTCGATGCCTATGAACCGTTCGATTCCCATGCAGCCGTGGTACCAGAGAACCCGCCTCTGATGTGAAGCGGGCCTCTTCCCTGCCGATCAGCCGGGGCCGCGCCGGCCGAGGTGTTCATCTCTTGTAGCGCGCACTGTTGTTGAGCGGCGGGATCCGTGAGCTGAACACCCAGACCCCTTGGGAGAGCGTCGCGCCGAGCATGCGCCCGGAGGTTCGCAGCCAGGGGTTGGAGGCTTGGAGCGGCGCGAAGTTGTCGTTCGAGACGATCACCCCGTCCACGGCGTTGGCGATGTCGACGACCAGTGCGTCTCCACGCCCC
This sequence comes from Streptomyces sp. CA-106110, assembly GCF_050936285.1. Lineage (NCBI taxonomy): Bacteria > Bacillati > Actinomycetota > Actinomycetes > Kitasatosporales > Streptomycetaceae > Streptomyces > Streptomyces sp. CA-106110. The sequence continues at coordinate 2,935,782 of NZ_JBNJNB010000001.1, forward strand.
TCGGTACCCGCCGGCGGCTGCACCACCTGGCGTGCGTCGATCGCTGCCTGCACGGCCGCTCGCTCCTCCTCAGCCACGTCGTGGCGGAGCGTCGCGTCGACGACGACGTGAATGTCCCGGTTGGGATAGCGGCGCTGCAGGGCGGCGACGCCCTGTTCCAGGATGGCGAAACGCGGTCGGCCACCGGCGGCTCGGCTGGCGCTGGAGATCCAGGCGAGGTTCGAGCCGTCGACCACCAGCGGACGGTTGTCCGCCGTGGCGGCGAGGCGCGCCAGAACCTCCGGGGAGGCCTTGCCGCGCTTCGAGCCTGCCTGCGCCGGGGGGATGTCGGGCTTGGTCCGGTGAGGATGCGTGGGCAGCGGGGCGCTGCGATGGGGTGCCCCGCGCAGGGACATCAGGTGAGCCAGCTCTTTCTCGACCTCGGGTGATGCCCCGGTCGTGCCGAAGCTCGACACCGGTTCGTTGAGAACGACCTCGCCTGTTTTGACGAGCGTCGCCTTGACTTCGAGCAGCCCTTCCTTGGTGTAGGTGTAGTCGAGTTCGAACGTTCCGTCCTGCGCTGAGCACCGTCTCTTGTATTCAAGGGTGAGTACGGTGAGCCGGACATTGTCCGGGTGGTCGACCGGCTTGTCTGGGTCGCCCTCCCATACCTCGACCTGGAGAGACGCCAGGTTGTCCTTCGTCGGCGTGTACGACTTCTTGCGGATCTGTGGAAGCGGCTGGTTCCGCGGGATGATGGTGCTGAAGCTGCGCCGACCACCACGCTCGGTCGTCACCGTGCCCAGCGCATGGGAGTTGACCACCTGGACGATGCTGTCGAGTTCGCCGTTCAGGGAAGCGGCCGCGATCGCGGCACCCTCCGCCACGGCAGTCATCGGGTTGCACAGGTCCGCGCCGACCGGCACGCATCCGAGGGCCTCGGCGACCGCGGCTCGTACGGCCGGGATCTGGCTGCTCCCCCCGATCATCAGGACGGCGGTGAGCTCACCCGGGTCCATGCGGAGGTCTTCCAAGCAGGCCTCGACGGGGTCCAGGGCTCGGGAGATGAGGTCCTGGATCTCCTCGGAGAACTCCTCCTGGGTGATCTCCGCTCCGATGCCGTCGGGCGTGATGACGTGGACGCTGCTCTGCTGCGACAGGAGGATCTTCGATCGCTCGATGTCGAGCCCGAACTGGCGTTGTTCGGACGGGGTCCACTGACGGCATGCCGGTGCCCGTTCGAGAACCAGGCGTTTGAGACGTTCGTCGATTTCGAGCCCACCGAGGCGGTTGACTCCACGGGACGCCTTCTCGTCGAAGAACCCGTCCTCGTGCAGCAGGATGGTGGAGTCCATGGTGCCACCACCCCAGTCGAAGACCAGGAACTCCCCGGTTTCCTCCAGGGCATGGGCGTACGCGATGGCCGCTGCCGTCGGCTCATTGAGCAGGGCCTGCACGGCGACGCCCGCGACCTTGGCCGCCTCGCGTGTCCGGTAGCGCGCTGCGCCCGTCGCATTGGCCGGGACGGTGACCACGGCCGGTGCGATGTCGGTCGCCGCCTCCTCCTCCGCCACCCTGGCCATGGTGCGGAACACTCCTGCGGCAGCCGTGGTCGCCGCGAAGCGCCGGTTGCCGATCGTGACCAGCTGTTCGTCACGGAGCATGCGCTTGCACGCTTCCACGGCGCTCTCCGAACGGAGCTTGGCCTCCCAGCCGAAGAGTGTTCCGGGACGCAGCGAGCTGGTGCCCACCACGGAGGGGAAGAGACACTCGAAGCCGGGCCGTCGCCAGTCGGCGTCGAGTCCGTAGCCGCCGAGTTCGAGGACCTCCACGTATTCGCCGTTCCACTGAGCGGCCACCGAGTTGGTCGTTCCGAAGTCGATGCCCGTCGCGGTCACCAGCCCCCCTCCGTGCCGTTCGCTCCGTTGCCGATGGCGTCCACGCGACGCAACTGGCCGGCGAGGGCGAGTTTGCCGGTGGCCTCGTCCACGTAGGCGGGCCGCAGGACCTCGAAGTTCTCGCCCTGTCCTTCGGTCACCACGAACAGCTCCGGTGAGTCGAGGTCCGTGACCCGACGCAGCTGAAGCTGGCCGAGGTGCTCGGTCATGGCATCCGCCACGGTTCGGGAAGCGCCCTGCGCGTGGAGCAGCGCGTCGATCTCGCACAGCCTGCCCACGAACTGGGCGCGGGTGCGGAACTCTGCGATGACCGCGGTACGGACGGCCTGGAGCAGCCCACTGCTCGTTCCCCCTGCGGGGTGCTCCTCGCCGAGTTCTGCCAGGGCCGCCGGTACGGCAGCCACGATGCCCTTGATCACCTGAGTGGCGTCGAGTGGTTCGGAGGACGACCATGCCGTCCGCGGCGACTGTTCGGCCTTCTTCGCCCTGCGTATCGCCGTTGCAGTGGGTTTCGGGCGCTTCTGCGTGGCCTCAGGACGGATCTGCCCGCATTGCGGACACACCTTGTGCGACCTGAGACGCTTTTCGGCCTTCTTGGGGCGCTTCTTGATGGTGGTACGTCGGTGCGTGTGCGGCATCGCTGAGTGGCCTGACTTCTCTTGGCGAAGGGGTTCTCGGACGGTGTGTGCGACCACTACCTGGATCGGTGACGGTCAAGACGTGGTGGCGTGGTACGGAAGTCCTGGAGGAGCTCGACGGCGGCCCGCGCACGCACGGCCTCCATATCGGCCCCGCTGGTGGCGGGGGTACGCCGCGGCAACGGCTCCAACGGCGGGACGATGGACCGCGACACGTCGTCGGGTGCCTCGTAGACCGAGTGGGCCAGGGGCAACCTGAAGAAGACCGAGTCTCCGGCTTCGTTCCGGCGTGCCTGGTCGAGACGACCGCGGATCATGTTGAGCCGCGCGTATTTCGCCGTGTCGAAGCGTGACTCGCGGACGAGCTCACGGTAGCGGGTCTCCCAGTCGGCGGAGCCGTGTGGCAGGCCGAGATCCAGGTACGGATTGGTGAGGGGATCGCGGCTGTTCTTGGGCGTCGTACGCCATACGCGTATGAGCCGGAGGTTGCCCGTCGCTTCGTCGGTCAGCGCCGCCGCGCGTTCCGTCAACGCTTCGGCGTCCTGCAGATCCTCACGTGCGAGAGCGGCGTACGCAGCGATGTTGAGGGCTTCGGGAAGAATGCCCTGCATACTCGGCGGAAGCTTCTTGGCGGGCTTCAGGGGGCGGTCGAAAGCCGCGGACTGCCGTCCCGCCTCCTCCACGCGGCCTTCGATCACGAGATCGTACGCTCTGCGAATGGCCGTCCAGGCGTGGAAGTCGCTGAGCCGCGGATCAACAGTGGACTGGGGGTCCCACAGCGTGGACATGAGCGCCCACAGGCCGCGGTCGGCAAGGAAACTTCGGGGCCAGTTCCCCTCCTGGGATCCGGCCTTGAGATTGCGCAGCTGGATGCGCTGTTCCTGGGGAAGCGCGGCGTCCAGCTCCTGAAGGCGCGTGGCGTCTCCCACGGATGCCTCAAACAGCAAGTCCCAGACGTCCGGCCGGCCGTCGGCAGCGGACCCGTCGGTGTCCGCCGGTTCCTCGCCGGACACGAATTCCGCGCGACGCAGGAACCAGGTCCAGTCCAGGGCACGGGCCTCGTCCCGCGTCACCTGCCCCGGTACCAGTCGGGCACGCAGGTAGAGTGCCTCGTTGTCGCTCCGATACGCCCACGGGTCGTCCTCCGGCAGGATCCCGCCGTGCTCGATGAGGTCGTCGATGACGGGCAGCGGAGCCCAGCGGAGCACCTCGGGAAGCAGTGTCCTGGGCACGGGCACGGCTCCGCCCATGGCGACCGAGGTGAACAGCGAGTACGCGGGTCCACCGCTCAGGCTTCGGGACGAGCGGGCCAGCAGCAGACTGGGGGCGGTGGAGCAGATGACCGCCAGGCGGTCCGTCCCCTCAGGGGTGAGCCACTCCACTCCCGCGGCGTGCAGAGTCCGAAGGTGCCTCAGGACGTCCGTGGGCGTGCACTGCCCAAGCAGTGCTCCGACTGCGGGCAGCAGGGCGTCCGCCCGGGGAGAACCCTCGACCGCCTTGCGCAGCTCCTCCTTGTGATGACCGCCGCCGTCCGCACCTTCGCCGCCGCTCGCCTGCTGCAGCTCCTCCAGCACTTCCTGCACGGCGCTCACGGCTTCGGCGCCGTTCACCCCGAGCCACCGCCACTTGCGAAGGACGAATCCACTGGTGCTGTGCGAGGGGGCAGCCTCACGTCGCTGCCTCTGCTCGGCCAGACGACGTTTCTCAGCCTCAATGGCGGCTTGCCGGGCCGCCACGGGGTCGGTCATCTCATACACCCCCGCAGGTTATCCGGCACCACTGACATGCGTCTCGAACTGCACCTATTCCCGGAGCAGTCAGCTCTTGGCCACGCCGACCCGCAGCCTCGCGGTGAACTTCGGCCCGCGCGAGGCCTCCGCCCTGGGCTCGCACGGCAACCCTTGGTTCCTCGACGCCTCCGCCCTTGCGGTGCCGACCGGGTCGCACGGAACACCCGGTTCGGGAGGGCTCGCCGATGCCGCCCTCAGGGACTGAGCGGGCGTGTCGAAGGAAGCGCCTCATCCTCCAGCTGCAGGTCGCGTCTCGCGGTCCTGAGCGCGAGTTCCAACTGCCGCACATGCCGCCCACCCTCGTTCGCCGCGCCGCCACGCTCGTTCGCCGCAGCGGCCAGCCACAACTCGGCGCCGTTGATGGCCCGGGTGACCTGTCTCCCGGCCGCCTCTCCCAGAGCACCTTCGAGCGGGCGAAGCTGACTGATCAGATCCCTGGCCCGCTTGCTGTTCCCGGGCCGGTGATCCGCCCCGCCCGGAGGCGCTTCGTCGTCAGCCGCAGTCCCGGCCGTGGACGTGGGCCTCGAAGCGTCGGTGGAACTCTCCGCGGTAGCGCCGGCCTGGCCTGTCCCACCAGCGGAAGACCGTTCGCAAGCAACGGCCGGGACAGGGGAAAGTGACCACAGCCCTGTGCGTTGAGCCTCGTCGGCGTTCAGGCGGATGTAGCGCTCAGCGGCCACGACCCAGCCCGTTCCGCCGTCCGCTACAAGAACACGCGCTCCGTCAGGTACGCGGTAGACCTGCCCCGCGAGCGGGACTTCAGTGTCCGCGGGGACGGAGAGAAAAGCCCGGGTGACCGCGCTGCCGACAGGCTTGACGTAAGCGGCAAGCACATGCCGATCCTCGCCGACCACGACGGGCGCGCTTTCCGTGACCTCGCCGCCTGGTACGGGAGCGAAGACCAGAGCGCCCTGGACGGGGAAGCCCGCAGGTTCGGAACGCGGCCGAGACGGGCGAACCCTCTCCAAGTGCGGGGTGAGCAGACCCATCGGCGACAGCGTGCATTCCTCCAACGGCGCCCAGTGAAGCGGATGTCCGCGCGCCTGCACTCCGATGTGGACGCGACGCTCTCCCCCATGGGTGACGAGGCGGACCCGGAGCAAGAAGCCCTGACGGTCCAACAGCTCCCGGCTCACCGGACCGTCCTGCGCGAGAATCCAGTCCACGCCGACTTCGCCCCCATCGAACTCGTCGGTGGCGCGGCGCCAGGCCGGAAAGTCGAGAGCACCGAGCTGGAACCTCACTCGGAGTCGTATGCCCGGAGCGAGCAGATCCACGGCACCGCCCGGGCCGGCGCCGAGATCCCGGATGCTGACCTTGCCCGGCACACCCTGCCGTTCGAGCAGTCGCTCCACACCGCGCTTGACGAAGAGGTGATCGGCGCTGGACTCACCGTTGGCGGTGCGATGACACACGGCATTGGGGTGGTGGGCGAAGTGGCACACCTTGTCGGTGTAGCGCCGGTCACTCAACTCACCGCCGCAGCCGCCCAGCTGAATCCCGCACCAGTAGGTGTAGTCGGGGTGCAGCTTGCGCCAGTGGTCCAGTTCGTGATGATCCATGGGGAGGATCACAGGATCGCCGGAGTACCTGTCTCCGATGACCGCGGTTTGGACCCTACGGTGGTCCAGTGGGACAAACCTCATCAGCGGTGACCTGGGCCTCCGGCGCTTCGGTGCCCGATTCCCGGCGCCTGTCCGGGCCAAGTCCCGAAGCCTGTCATGTCGCCCCCTCTTGCCTCAGCCGTCGAGTCGGCTGAGACGCACTCGACTGCAGCTCAGGATGGGCCGACTCGACGTTGTTTGCAATGCGTCGCGGCATCGGGTCTGGCGCGCCCCGGACGTCACCCCTCCTGCATTGCGGCAGCGAGTTCGGCCCACACCGTCTTGCCCGGTGCACCGAGTCGCGGGCCGGTACCCCAGCGGGTGGCCAGCCCGGCGACGATGAGCAGGCCCCGGCCCGACTCCGCATCGCCGCGTGGCGCCTGCGGAGAAGAGGGAGGTACCCGCTCGGTGCGGGTGTCCGTCACCTCCACGCGGAGGGTGTCGGAGGTTGCCGTCAGCCGGAGGTGGAAGTCCCGGCCGGGCACGTGGCCGTGCCGCACGGCGTTGGCGGCCAGTTCGGCCGCGATGAGGATGAGGGTCTCGTTCGCTGCGGAGTTGTAGGCGTATCCCCACTGGTCCAGCCGCTGGGGGAGCTATGAACACCCGAAGGATCACTGCCGTCGCTCAGGATCCGCGGTGGTTCAAGAGCAGCTACAGCGGCGCGGAGGGCGGCCAGTGCGTAGAAGTGGCGACTTCGCGAGGGACCGTCCACGTCCGGGACTCGAAGGCGGTCACCGGCCCCGCACTCACCATGGACCGCACCGCGTGGGCGGCCTTCCTCGGCTTCGCCGCGCACCACGACAGCGAGGGTTGACCCTCTCACTCGTCGACTGGCCGTTTGTCCCTTGAGGGGCGGTTCCTCGCTCCTTGGATTCCGAAATGGGCAGGAATGTCACCATGCTGTTAGCGCTGTTAACGCAGACATCTTGTCTATGTCCTTTGAGGTGTGTACGGTCCCGTCATGGCCGCCGACGAATCCGCTCCCGCGGCGGTCGTCACGGCTGCCGAGATCGCCCGCCTCGCCGGGGTGACCCGTGCCGCCGTCTCCAACTGGCGCCGCCGCCACCCAGACTTCCCGCGCCCCGCTGCCGGCACCGCGACCAGCCCCCTCTTCGCGCTCACGGAAGTCCAGCAGTGGCTGGACCTACAGGGGAAGGGCCGGGAAACCTCCGCTGAGGTCGACCTGTGGCACGAACTGCGCGCTCAGTACGGCGATGACCTGCTCACCGCACTCGGCGCGGTCGGCGCGCAGTTGCTCGGAACCGCCGTCAAGCAGCCGCTGGCCGAGCCCGCCGCGGCTGCCCTCACCACCTTGGCCGCAGAGCGTGGCGCCCACGCCCTCTACGCCGACCTTGTCGAGCGCTGTATCGCCTCCACCACCCGCAGCGGCGGTGAGCCGATGACCACCCTCGCCCTGGAGCGGATCGTCTCGGCGTTCACCGGGCCGGCCGACGATGCAGCCGGAGCATCGGACCGCACCATCGGCACGGTCTATGACCCGGCGTGCGGCATCGGGACGCTGCTGCTCACTGCCGTCCCGGGTGCCCACCGGTACGGCCAGGAACTCAATCCGGCGACCGCCGCCATTGCCGAGTTCCGCGCCCGGCTCGACGGCAGGACCGCCACGCTGGCCTGTGGAGACTCGCTGCGCAAGGACGCATTCCCCGACCTCCGCGCCGATCTGGTCGTCTGCGATCCCCCGGTGGGCGTGGCCGACTGGGGGCGGGACGACCTGCTGCTCGACCCCCGCTGGGAGCTGGGCGTACCCCCGCGCTCGGAGAGCGAACTCGCCTGGGTCCAGCACTGTTACGCCCACACCGCTTCCGGCGGCCGAGCGCTGCTGGTGCTGCCCTCGTCCGTCGCCTACCGCAAGGCCGGTCGCCGTATCCGGGCCGAACTGGTCCGCCGAGGACTGCTGGCCTCCGTGGTGGCACTGCCGCCTGGTCTGATGTCCAGCCACGCGCAGCCCGTGCACCTGTGGATCCTGCGGCGACCGGCCCAGGGCGACCCCGCCCGGACACACATCCGCATGATCGACCTCAGCACCGCCGACCCGGACGGCATCGGCATCGATATGAAGGGCTGCGCACCGACGCCGGAGCAGATCGCGGATGTTCCGCCCGTCGACGTCCTGGACGACGACGTCGACCTGAGCCCCGGCCGATACGTCACCCCGCATCACGCCGACTACCCCGTCGAGTACGCCGCCCTGCGCGACCGCGTCCAGAGCCTCGCCCGGGGCCTGCTCGACCTGCTCCCCGAGCTCCCTGCCGGCCCCGGCCGAATCGAGGCCGCGCCGATGGGACTCGGCGATCTCGTCCGGGGCGGTCTGGTCGACCTGGACGGCACCGAGCCGACCTCCCGGACCGATCAGCTCGACACCGACTACCTGCGCGGTTTCCTCCGCAGCGCCGCCAACACCCGCCGCAGCACCACCGCCAGTGGCACCCTCCGCCTGAACGCCTCGGGTGCGCAGATTCCGCAGATGGACATCGGGCGCCAGCGGGAGTACGGCGAGGCCTTCCGGCGCCTGGCCGCCTTCGAGGAACTGCTGCGCGAGGCCGCCGCCATCGGCGACCGGGTCGGCGCGCTCGCGTACGACGGGCTGACTAACGGGGCCCTGCTGCCGCAGTCGGCCACCAGTGCCTCTTCGGGGAAGAGCGAGTCCCAGGAGGCGCAGGATCAGTGAACCGATCCGCTGATAACCTCGCTCTCGTCCAGCCAGGTCAGGACAGTACGGGGGCAAAGGTGCTGCAGCCGCTCAGAGCGGGCGACCCGACGACGGTCGGGAACTTCCGACTGGTCGGCCGACTGGGACAGGGCGCGATGGGTGTCGTGTACCTGGGCTACCGTTCGACCCGCCCGGTCGCGGTGAAGGTTGTCAGACCGCAGCTCGCGGAGGACGAGTACTTCCGCAAGCGGTTCGCCCTGGAACTGGAGGCGATCCGCCGTGTCGGCGGCTTCCATACCGCCGCTCTGGTGGACGCCGACCCGCAGGCGGCGACGCCGTGGATCGCGACCCAGTACATCAACGCGCCCTCGCTGCTGGAGCTGGTGGAGCAGCACGGCCCGGTCAGCGAGCTGGGTGCGTGGTGGCTGGCAGCGGGTCTCGCGGCCGCCCTGATGCACATCCACTCGGTACGTTTACTGCACCGGGACCTCAAGCCCGGCAACGTCCTGGTCGCCACGGACGGCGTCCGGGTCATAGACTTCGGAATTTCCCACGTCAGCGGCGGTACCGGCCTAACCACGGCGAGCGCGGCCCTCGGCACCCTCTCCTACATGGCACCGGAACAGGCGGCGGACTCCCGTAGAGCCAGCGAGGCGTCGGACGTCTACAGCCTCGGCGCGACGCTGGCGCACGCGGCGACCGGCCACGTCCCCTTCTACGCGCAGATGCCGGCACAGCGGACGCTGGACATCCAGCCCGACCTGACCGGCCTCCCGCCCGCGCTGCTCGACCTGGTCACCCACACGCTGGCCTTCGACGCAGAGGACCGGCCGACGGCACAGAACGTGCTGGAGGAGGCAATGGGACGCCTGCTCGACTTCGGCGTGCCAACGGAGGCACAGGCGTACCCGCCGCTGCCGGAGGCGTTCCTCGCGGCGGTGCTGGAGCGGCAGGCCACACCGGTCGAGGCACCGGATGCCGTACCGGACCATGATGCCGTGGTGGACGACGAGCCGGACGGCGTTCCGGACATCGCCCCCGATCCGGTGCCCGAGGCCGCGCCGTTCCCCAGGCCCGCGGAGCCGCTCGATCCCGGGCCCCGGCCGGACGCCATGCCGGACCGCTGGGCCGCACGATGGCGCAGCCGCATCGAGGACCGCCGCGGCGACTACGGCGGCTGACCCCGCCAAACCCGCGCGCAAACCACAAACGCACAGTGCTTGAACGGCACAGCAGCAGAGCAGCAGAGCAGCAATCGAAGGAGACCCGCCGATGACCACCGTCACCGACAGTGCGTCAGGCAACGTCCCGGGCGACGCGTCCGACGGCGTCCGGTTCGCCGCCGGGATGCAGGTCCGCGCCCGCGACGAGGACTGGCTGGTCGTGGAGGCCGCCGAGACCGCCAATGACGGCACTCGCCTGGACGTACGGGGCATCTCGCCCCTGGTCCGCGACCAGCGGGCGGTCTTCTTCGCGCACGAAAGCCTCGACCTGGTGACCCCGCTGCGTCCAGAGGACACCGAGCTCGTCCCCGACGACTCCCCCGAGTGCCGCCGCTCGCGCCTGTTCATCGACGCGTTGATCCGCAAGACCCCGCTGCCCCTCTCCGAGCAGCGCCTCGCCACCGTGGGCACCCACCTCGTCGACGACCTCGCCTACCAGCGCGAACCCGCCAAGGCCGCCCTGCGCGCCCTGCGCCCCCGACTGCTGATCGCGGACGCGGTCGGCCTCGGCAAGACCCTTGAGGTCGGGCTGCTGCTGTCCGAACTGATCAGGCGCGGACGCGGCGAGCGCATCCTCGTAGTAACGCCGAAGCACATCCTGGAACAGTTCCAGCACGAGCTGTGGACGCGCTTCGCGATCCCGGTGGTGCGGCTGGACTCGGCCGGCATCGAGCGGATCAAGAACGACATCCCCGCCGGCCGCAACCCCTTCTCTTACTACAAGCGCGCGATCATCTCGATCGACACCCTGCGCTCCGACCGCTGGCGCAGCCATCTCATGCAGGTCACCTGGGACGCCGTCGTCATCGACGAGTCGCACAAGCTCATCAACACCGGGACGAAGAACAACCGCCTCGCGCAGCTCCTCGCGCCGAAGACCGACGCCCTGATCCTGGCCAGCGCCACACCGCACAACGGCCAGCGGGAGTCCTTCGGCGAACTGCTGAGCCTCCTCGACCCGACGGCCATCCCCAACACCAGCGACTACGACGAGACGCAGCTCCAGCACCTCTACATCCGGCGCCACAAGATGTCCCCCGACGTCTCCGCCGAGATCGGCCACATGTGGGCCACCCGCAAGCCGCCGATCGCCATCGACTGCAAGGCGACCCCGGCCGAGCAGCGGGTCTTCGACGAGCTGTACGACGTCTGGATCAACCCGAAGGACGGCCGCAAGGCCCCTGTCTCCGGCAAGGGCGCCCGGCTCTTCCCCTACACCCTGCTGAAGTCCTTCCTCTCCTCCCACTCCGCGCTCGTCGAAACGGTCGACAACCGGATCGACAGCATCGACCGGAGCCCCAACCCACAAGAACGCCAGGCCGAACGCGACGCACTGGTCAACCTCGGCACCATCGCCGAGGCCATAGACATCGAGGACGCCGCCAAGTTCCGGCAACTGGTGAAGGTCCTCAAGGAGGAGATCAAGGTCGGCCCCGGGTCCGACACCCGCGTCGTGATCTTCTCCGAACGCCGCGCCACCCTGCAGATACTGCAGGACACCCTGCCGTCGGCCCTCGGCTTCGCCCCCAGCCGGGGAAAGACCAGCGGCGCCGTCCGCCAGCTCCACGGCGGCCTCTCCGACGACGAACAGCAGCGCACCGTTAAGGACTTCGGCCTGGCGAGCAGCGAACTGCGGGTCCTACTCACCGGCGACATCGCCGCCGAGGGCGTCAACCTGCACCGACAGTGCCACCAGATGATCCACTACGACCTGCCCTGGTCGCTGATCACCATCGAGCAGCGCAACGGCCGCATTGACCGCTACGGCCAGCAGCACTCCCCGGAGATCCGCGCGCTGTTGCTGCTCACCGCCGACGAGGACCCCGACCGCCCCTCGGCCGACCGAGCGGTGTCCGAGCGCCTGCTCAGGCGTGAGGACGAGGTCCACCGCACCCTCGGCGAGGCCGCCTCCATCCTGGGCCTGCGCGACGAGGACGCCGAGACGAACGCCATCATGGAACGGCTCCTGGCGAACGAGGAACCGTTCGACGCTGCCGTTCCGTCGGTCCCGCTGGACCCCTTCGAGGCGTTCCTCGCCGACCACACCCCGGACGGCGGCTCACCGGGCTACCGGGTGCCGCAACTGTTCGCCTCCACCCGCGCGTTCGTCGAAGAGGCCCTGGAAGAGGTCTACGGCAACCCGGAGCAGCGCATCGGCAAGCACTGGGACGCCGACCACCCCAAGATGATGGTCTTCACCCCGGACCGGGAACTCCAGCGCCGCCTGCTGGTCCTCCCCAAGTCGTACCTGGACGAGCGGCAGGTCCTGGACCAGCTCCGGGTCACCTTCGACAAGCAGTTCGGCCAGGACAGGCTGGACCGGGCCCGTGAGCGCAGCGGCAACCGTGCCAAGGGCGCGATCACCAAGCAGGAGCGCACCGAGACCTCCGGCTGGCCCGACGTCAGCTACCTCACCGACCAGCACCCGGTGGTGGAGTGGCTCACCGACAAGGTCCTCGTCAGACTCACTCAGGACCGCCGGAACGGCTCGGACCAGAGCCGCGACCGCGCTCCGGTCATCACGGCGGACGTCGATGAACCGATCTTCCTGGTTCAGGGCATGTACTCCAACGCCAAGGGTCACCCCACCGTGCTGGCCTGGATGTGTGTGACGGGCCTGGAAAGCGGCACGCCGGTCTTCGACGACGACCTGGTGGGAGTGCTTGAGCGGGCCGGGGTGAAGCCGAAGATGCTCAACCGACCGTTCACCGGGGACAAGGCGGCCTTGCAAGCACTGGTCCCGGCGGCGGTAAGGGCGAGCCGCGAGCACATCGCCGCGCTGCGCACCGAGCAGGAAACTCCGCTGGTGGAACAACTCGTGGAGTACGAGCAGCGTTTGGCAGCCTGGCGTAAGGCCAGCCTGTCCACGTTTGAACAGCTCAGCTTCAGCGGCATCCGGCGGAAGCACGAGGAGACGCGCGTGCAGAAGACCGCGGTGGAGGTCGAGCAGCTCATCGAGCAGTTGGCCACACAGGGCGAGGCGATGGTGCGGGTGATCGGAGTCCTGGCGCCGGCCTCGACCGCCGGCGGCAACGTGATTCAGCAGCAGAGGGGTGCGTGACACCGTGGCATTCGAAGCGATCACCAACCGCGGTGAGTACATCTCCGCCCACTACCTCGCCGAGCTGTTCGCCAAGGACCTCACCGAGCTGCGCAAGCGCTGGACCTCCGCCGACCGGGCGGGCGCTCCGTCGTCCCGGTCCGGTGTGAAGGGCCTGCGCCGCGAGTACTTCAAGGCCAAGGTCCGCATCACCGAGAACAAGGCCTTCGACGGTCCCGAGGTACGGGAGCTCAACGATCACCTGTTGGCAGCACTTGCGTATGTCGAGCCGGAGGGCAAGGGCAAGGACGCTGAGCCCGCCGCTCCGGAGCCCGCGGGTCCCACCCACACCCGGCTCCGCCGGGGCGACTTCGAGGTGATGCAGGGCGACAAGGAACGGTCGGTGCCGGTGGCGCTCGCCGTCACGGGCCCAGGCGGCCTGGAACTCGTCGCCCTGGACGTCACCTGGCAGGTGGACGGCGAACTCGTCGTCGCGGACGTCGATGACGGCGGCGCACAACTCCTCGACCCGATCCAGCTCGACGGCAAGCAGCTCATCACCAGTGCAGCCGACGCCGTCACCTTCCTCTTCGGCTGCGAGGACGGCTACGCCCCGCGCTACGTCCTTCTCCTCGCGGGCGGCGCGGTACTGCTCGCCGACCGCACGGCCTGGCACGAGGGCCGGTTCCTCGCGGTGAGCGTCGACGAGGCCCTGGACCGCAACCTCAGCGCGGACGGCGAGGAACTGGAGGCGGTGGCCGCGCTGTTCGGCGCGGAGTCGCTGCTGACGGAGGGTGGTGTCGCCGGGTATCTGGACGGGCTGGTCGACAAGGGCCGCAAGCATGCGGTGGGCGTCTCGAAGGAGCTGCGGGAGGGGCTGCGACAGTCCGTCGAGCTCATCGCCCAGGAGATCCTGGACCGGCTCAAGGAGGGCGGCGCCGATCCGGCGGAGCTGGGCGACCCGGCCGACCTGGCGAGCCGGCTCACTCGGGAGTCGCTGCGGTATCTGTACCGGATCCTGTTCCTGCTCTACGCAGAGGCGCGGCCCGAACTTGGCATCCTGCCCAGCAAGGACGACGCCTACCAGGACGGCTATGGCCTGGCCCGGCTCGGGGAGCTGGTCTCCTACGACCTTCCGGAGGAGGCTCAGGACGGCACCCACTTCGCCGATTCGCTGAATCTGCTCTTCCGGCTGGTCGACCAGGGACACCGCCCTCTGGGCACGGACGCGGCGCCGGCCGAGGGCGGAGTGACCGTCCTCGACGCGGACGGCCTGCGCTTCGAGGCCCTGCGCAGCGACCTGTTCAAGGCCGACGCGACCCCGCTGATCGGCTCGGTGTCGGTCGAGGGCGAGCGGATCGACACGCGGCTGCGCAACAAGGTGCTGTGGCGCGTGCTCAACCTGCTGATGCTCACACAGGGGCGGCGCAGCGGACGCGGCAATGCCGGCGGCGGCACCGGCAAGGGTTTCATCTCGTACGCGCAGCTCGGCATCAATCAGCTCGGTGCGGTGTACGAGGGCCTGATGTCCTACACCGGTTTCTTCGCTTGGGATGACCTGTACGAGGTTGCCAAGCCGGATTCCGACGGGCTGAGCGGCACCTGGGTCGTGCCTTTCAAGGACGCCGATAACTACGACGAGGAAGTCTTCGTCAAGCGGCGGAATGAGCTGACGGGTGTTCTCAGGCGTGTCGAACACAAGAAGGGCACGTTCGTCTATCGCCTGTCGGGACGAGAGCGGCAGCGGTCCGCGTCGTACTACACGCCGGAGGTGCTGACTCGCAGCACGGTCAAGCACGCGCTGGCCGAACTGCTGGACCAGGACGGCGTCACGACGCCCGCGCGGGCGATCCTCGACCTGACCGTATGTGAGCCCGCCCTGGGCTCCGGGGCCTTCCTCAACGAGGCCATCAACCAGTTGGCGGCGGAGTACCTGAAGCGCAGGATGACGGAACTCGGCGGCGACCAACTGTCGCCTGACCGGTACGAGGCGGAGCTACAGAAGGTCAAGGCGTATCTCGCCCTGCACAACTGCTACGGCGTCGACCTCAACCAGACCGCTGTTGAGCTGGCCGAGGTCTCGCTGTGGCTCAACTCGATGCACGAGGGCCTGAAGGCCCCGTGGTTCGGCCTGCACCTGCGGCGCGGCAACTCACTGATCGGGGCGCGGCGGTCCATGTACGCGGCGGAGGCGCTGAAGCGGAAGGCATGGCTGACGACAGTCCCGACGGACCGGCCGCTGCGGGCCGGAGCCGCGGAAGGCCGGTTCCAGGCGGGCAAGGAGATCCACCACTTCCTGCTCCCGGCTAAGGGCTGGGGTGCGGTCGCTGACGCCAAGCAGGCCAAGGAGCTGGCAAAGGACGAGCGCGACGCACTGGCGAAGTGGCGAACCGCTGTCGTGGCGACGCCGTCGGTAGCGCAAGGTAAGCGGCTGCTGGCGCTGGCGACCCGAGTCGAGCGGCTGTGGGAGCTGACCCGGCGCCGCTTGATCGTGAGCGAGCGGGAGGTACGGCGCCAGATCGACGTATGGGAGGTCGACCCCGACCAGCCACTGGAGAAGGCATCGGGAGACGTGACCCGTGAGCAGATCGAGAGCGCGCTGAACGAGCCGGGCTCGCCGCGCGGCCGGCTAAAGCTGGTCATGGATGCTTGGTGCGCCCTGTGGTTCTGGCCGGTTGGGCAGGTCGACACCCCTACACCGCCAAGCATGGAGGAGTGGCTGTCCTTCTGCGAAGCAGTGCTGGGTGTTCCGGCCGCCAAGGCGAAGGCGAGGCAGTCCAGCCGTATCGGTGGCACCGCGGCGGGCCTGGACGACGAGTTCGGGCTGTTCGCGGATACCGGCGAGTTCGAAAAGCTGGCGACGGACGACGAGTTTGACCGGGTCATGAGCCAATGCGTTGACCTGCCGTCGGTCATGGTGCGATTCCCGTGGCTGGGCGAGGTGGACGCAATCTCCCGGCGGGAGGGCTTCTTCCACTGGGAGTTGGAGTTCGCGCACATCTTTGGGCGAGGTGGGTTCGATTTGCAGGTGGGGAATCCTCCCTGGCACCGGCCGATCTGGGATGATGCTCTCGCGCTCGCGGAATACGACCCCTGGTTCGGACTTACAGACAAGGCTCAGGAGTCGGTGAGGGACGAACGTCGCCGGGCAGTGCTGGGATATGCGGCAGCGCTCCGTGGCTATCTATCTGACCTGAGCGCATCGGCTGGCGTCGGCTCTTACCTGGGTTCAGAGATCGACCATCCACCTCTGACGGGTATTCAAACAAATGTCTACATGAATTTCATGGAACGAGCCTGGCGGTCTCTCGGTCCGAATGGACTTGCTGCGCTGCTACACCCTGAAAGCCATATGACCGACAAGTATGGCGGAAAGCTGCGGGTTGCGACATATGGCCGTCTGCGCCTTCATGCTGGATTCCTATTTGCGAACAAATGGTTTGATGGCGTCGATAGCCCCAGCCAGACCTTCTGTATCTCATGCTACGGCCCACAAAAAGATGAGGTCCGATTTAAGCTCGTCACAAATCTACTGAGCACGGAAACTCTCGAACTCTCTTTGAAGCATGACGGCAGCGGCGAAGTGCCCGGCGTGAAATTCGCCTCCGGCGCCCCTGATATGCGGCCGCACCAAAAGAGGGTCATCCGTGTTGATGAGTCTCTGCTTCAAGTATTCGCCTACATCTTGGACGCGCCAGGGACGCCCGCACTCGAGGCTAAGCTGATTAAGCCCATCTCAGCCGAAGAACTCAACGCGCTTGCAGTCCTGTCAACCTATCCCGAGAGGTTGTCTGCTCGTCCGTACTTCCACTCCGATGGGTGGCACGAGAAAGGGGCCAAGACCTCAGGGGCCATAAGGTGGGAAACCCGGGATAATGAGAGTGCAGATCAAGTGATCCTTCAAAGTCCTCATATCACTGTGGCAAACCCCTTCGCCAAACAGCCTAACGAGAATTGCCGGAGCAAGAACGACTGGTCAACTTTCGACCTGGAGGTCCTCTCATCGACTCAAATCCCTAGGGCAAATTATCAATTCGCTAAGGGTGACTCCGGTATGGAGGGCGGACTCAAGCCCTGGAATGGTCAACCTCAGGCCAGCTTCTGGCGAGTCGGGTGGCGTGGTTTCGTGGACACCGGAACCGAACGCACTTTTGAGGCTGCGCTGATCGCTCCTGGGTTTACGCATATTCATTCCATTAACACTATTGCAATGCCTTCGGATCGCGAGACCGGAATCCTTGCAGGGATTCTCGCTAGTCTTCCAATTGACTATCTGACCAAGGCCGCGGGGAAATCTAATCTCAACGACAATCTAGTCAGTAATTATCCATTTCCGCCGGGACACCCCTTGGCCTCTCCACTTCTCCTCCGCGCCCTTCGCCTCAATTGCGTCACTCGCGATTACGCCCCTTTTTGGGAGAAACTCTTCGAATCTGCATGGCTTGTTGATCGTTGGACCGACCCCGAATCCCTTCGACCGCCAGTCCAGGCCGTCGAACGCACCTGGTCCATGGCAACGCCGCTACGCACCGAGTACGACCGCCGAATGGCCCTCGTCGAAATCGACGCACTCGTCGCCGCCATGCTCGGGCTCACCGCCGAACAGCTCTGCGCCATGTACCATTCCCAATTCGCCGTACTACGCAAGTACGAGTGGGAGATGTTCTTCGCCCCCGACGGCCACAAGATCGGCGCGGCAACTCACAACGTCGGCATCCGCCAAACCCCCGAAGAGACAGCCTTCGTCAAGGCCTGGGCCAAGGCAGCCCGCGCAGGCGACCCCACTCCCGCCATCCCCGAAGGCTGGGTCAAGCCGAACCGTGAGGCCGAAATGACCCGCGCCCACGCCGACTTCACCGCCCGCCTCCACGCCGGCGAATACAGCGACTACGCCGCCTACCTCGCCGAACACCCCCTCACCACGCCCACGCCCGCCCCCGCCGAGTCCCCCGCCACCCCCGCCCCGGAAAGCAGGTAGCACCCAGCCATGCTTCCCTCCCTGGCCGCCGAGGATCTGCGCCGTGCCCTCGCCGCGTACCTGACGACGAGCTTCGCGCTCGCCGACGATGACGTCCGCGAGGAGCTCGAGGCATTCCTTGAGCGGCCGGAGAGTCGGCTCTTCCGGGGCCCGTACCTCCGTGTCCGTACGCCCTTCCGGTACGCGCCCCCCGGCTGGGAGAAGGCTCTTGACTGGTCGCCCAGCCTCCGCCCCTACACCCACCAGGCGACCGCCTGGCAGCGGCTGTCCAGCAAGTCGGGGCACGCCCCCGAGCCGACGATCGTCACCACGGGCACCGGCTCGGGAAAGACCGAGTCGTTCCTCGTCCCGATCCTGGACCACTGCGCCCGCGCCCGTGCTGCCGGGGTCAAGGGCGTCAAGGCGCTGCTCCTCTACCCGATGAACGCGTTGGCCGACGACCAGGCCCGCCGTATCGACGACTTTCTCGCCAAGAACGCCGCCCTCTCCTCCGTCACCGCCGGCATCTACATCGGCGGCGCCTCCGGCAACCGCCCCCCGGACGACGAGGACGAGAACGCTCCCGGCTCCTACGCCCGCGAGTCCGGCGCGAGCACCATCACCCCCGCGCAACTGTCCCCGGACAGCCGCCTGATCACCGACCGCGAGGCCATCCGCGCCAA
Organism: Streptomyces sp. CA-106110; assembly: GCF_050936285.1. NCBI lineage: Bacteria > Bacillati > Actinomycetota > Actinomycetes > Kitasatosporales > Streptomycetaceae > Streptomyces > Streptomyces sp. CA-106110. Next base: position 2,954,265 of record NZ_JBNJNB010000001.1, read on the forward strand.
CCCGCCGGACCTGCTGCTCACCAACTACAAGATGCTGGACCTCCTCCTCCAGCGCATCCCCGACGTTCCGCTCTGGCAGGACGGCGGGCTGACGTACGTCGTCCTGGACGAGTTCCACACCTACGACGGCGCCCAGGGCACCGATGTGGCGATGCTGCTGCGCCGCCTGGGCGCGGCCACGGGCAAGGCCGAGCCGGGCCGCCCCCTCGGCACGATCACCCCCGTCGCCACCTCCGCCACCCTCGGCGGCGGAACCGGCGGAGCGGGCGGAACCAATGGAACCGGCGCCGTCGGCCGCACCGCAAGCACCAGCGCCACCCCCTCCGCCGAAGCAGCCCCCACCCCCGACGGCCCCCAGAAGTCCGACCGCGAACTCCTCCTCGAATTCGCCGAGAAGGTCTTCGGCACCCCCTTCCCGGACGCCGCCCTCATCGGCGAGGACCGCCAGTCGCCGGGCGAGTTCGTCGCCGAGCCCGACTTCCTCCTCCCCGTGCCCTCCCCGGCCGGCCTCGCCGCCGTCCCCGACCCCCTCGACGACCCGTCCGCTCTCCACCGACTCGCCGAACTCGTCCTCGGCAGGGACTTCGCCGACCCGATCCAACTCGGCGAGAAGCTCCGCCAGCACAACCTCATCCGCGCCCTCCTCGACGTCGCGGGCGACACTCCCGTCACCGTCCCCGAGATCGCCCGCGAGTTCGCGAAGCGCGGCGGCGGCGCGGCCTGGGACGAGGCGGCCCGCACCGACATCGACCTGGTCGCGACCGGCCTCGCACGGCTCCTCGCGCTGGTCTCGACCGCCCGCGCCTACGACCCGATCGCCGACCGCACCATCCCCTTCCTCCGCGTCGAGGCCCAGCTCTGGGTCCGTGAGGTGCGCCGCGTGATCCGCGCCGCGACGCCGACGCCCCACTTCCGCTGGTTCGACGACGACGGCCCCACCGGGGACACCCGGCCCAACCCGGCCAACCTCGCCGTCTACCCCTCCGCCGAGGTGGACAGCACCGCCGACGCCGACACAGACCCGTATGCCCCCGGCGACGGCGCCGCCGCCCTCACCCCGGACAGCCCCGTCCCGTTCGTCCGCCCCGTCGGCCCTGCCTACCGCGCCCACCTCCCCGCCGTGTACTGCCGTCACTGCGGGCGCTCCGGCTGGGCGGCGCTCTCCACGGATCTGGAGTGGCAGCAGCTCAAGACCAAGCCGCTGGAGATCTACCGGGCCTCCGCCCAGGGCAACCGGGCCGTCCGCTGGATGATCCGCGCCAGGCCGGGCGAGCACACCGCTGTCTTCCTGCACGCGGAGGAAGCCGAACTACGTACGGTGCCGAGCAACGACACCGTGCCCGTCATCACCGTTGCCGGGCCCATCCCCGCCAACGCGGGCGACAAGTGTCCCTCCTGCGACCTGACCGACGGCATGCGCTTCCTCGGTGCGGGCACCGCCACCCTCGCCTCCGTCACCACCACCCAGCTGTTCTCCGACCGCGGCCTGAGCGACGACGAGCGCAAGCTGCTGGTCTTCACCGACTCCGTCCAGGACGCCACCCACCGGGCCGCGTTCATCGCCAACCGCAGCTTCGGGTTCACCTTCCGCGGACTGCTCGCCGAGCAGCTCAAGCCGGGCGCCCCCGTCGCCGTACACGATCTGGCCACCGACGCCGCCGAAGCCGTGGTGACGGCGGCGGAGAAGGGCGAGATGAGCAAGCTCGCCTCGATCGTGCCGCCCGACCTTCGCGACAACCCGGAGATCCGGACGCTCCTCAGCGGCGACGGGTTCAGTGACGCGGGCGCGTACATGCTGCAGGACCGCATGGTCTTCCAGACGCTGCTGGAGTTCGGGCTGCGCTCACGCCTGGGCCGTACCCTCGAACTGACCCGGACCGCCGCCGCCGAGGTGCACCTCCCCGACGCCGTCGCCGTCGCGGCTCTGCTGCGGGAAGCCCACCAGCGCCTCCCGGGGCAGATCACCCTTCCCACCGACGACGCCGACTACGTCGTCTACCTGCGCGGCCTGCTGGAGCGCATGCGGCTGCGCGGGGCGCTGTTCCACCCCTGGCTGAAGGAGTACATCGCCCAGGCCGGCGCCCGGCGCTGGCCGATCTGGGGCGGGCGGCCCACGGGCATGCCCGCGTTTCCGCGCGGCCTGGCCGCACCGACCTTCCCGGTCCTCGGGCGCCTCGGCACGTCCGAGTTCGACTCGCTGGCCCGCGACAACACCTGGTTCGCCGACTGGGGGCATCGCACCCTCGGCTGCGAGCGACGCGAGGCCCGCGCCCTCGCCGAACAGGCCATGAAGCTGCTCGCGCAGCGCGAGGTACTGGCGACCTACCCGGCCGAGGGCGGCTCGACCGTCTTCGCTCTCAGGCCACGCACCATCATGGTGCACAGCCTCGCCACCGATCCGTCGTCTCCCGACGACGGCAGTGGGGCAGACGGGGCAGGGGCCGACGGAACGGGTGTCAACGACCACGGCGTCCGCTGCGACAGCTGCACCTGGCGGCAGACCGTCCCGCCCGGCCGGCGCGAGGACTGGCTCGGCACACCCTGCCTGCGCTTCCAGTGCGGCGGCACCTTCACCACCGACGACCGCGACTACAGCGACGACTACTACCGCCGTCTCTACACGGTCGACCGGCCCGGTGACGTCCTCACCGCCGAGCACACGGGCGCACTCAGCCGGGCCCGCCGCGAGGAGGTCGAGCAGGCCTTCAAGAACCGCCCCTCGCCCTTCGACCCGAACGTACTGACCTGTACGCCCACCCTCGAACTCGGCATCGACATCGGCGACCTGTCCGCCGTGCTGCTCGCGTCCCTGCCGCCCGCGCCCGCCAACTACGCGCAACGCATCGGCCGTGCCGGCCGCAGCACCGGCAACTCGCTCACCGTGACCTTCGTACCGCGCGGCGCCCGCAACCAGTACTACCTGCACGCACCCGAGCAGATGCTCGCGGGCCGGATCATCCCGCCGGACTGCTACCTCGACGCCTCCGAGATCCTGCGCCGCCAGTACCTGGCGTACCTGCTGGACCGGGCCGCCGACCGCAGCCTGTGGCGGGGGACGATGATGCCCGAGGAGCCCATGCCGCACCGCATAGGCGCCCTCTTCACCCGAGGGCTCGCCGAGGACGGCTGGTTCCGCCGCTTCCTGGACGTCGCCCACGCCCGCCACGCCGAACTCGCGTCCTCCTTCGTCCAGCTCTTCCCCGGCATGTCGGCCGAGGCCGAGCAGGGCCTGCGGCAGTTCGCGCAGCTGGAGTTGGAGCAGACCGTCGGCCAGGCCGCCACCGCGTGGCGCAAACGCCTGGAGGCATTGCGCTCCCGGTCCCGGCAGATCGGCCGGGCCTTCGACGCCCTGTCCACCGCCTCCGGGGACCGCGAACGCGACGAGCAGCGCCGCCAGCTCTACGCCGAGCGCAGGTCGGTCAACCGGCGCAGGGACGCCCTGGTCGGCGAGAACTCGATCAACGCCATGGTCCGCCTGGGCCTGCTGCCCAACTACACCCTCCACGACGACGCCACGCTGCTGGACGCGACGCTGTGGTGGAAGGACGCCGACGGCGAGTTCCAGGACCAGTTGACCGAGTACGGGCGGGGCTCACGCATGGGCCTGCTGGAACTCGCGCCCGGCAACACCTTCCACACCGACGGCTACAAGTACATCGTCAACGGCCTGGATCTCGGCGCCGGCGAGGGCGACACCGCCTACGCCAAGTGGCGGCTGTGCCCCGAGTGCGGCTACGTCGCCACCGCCGAGGCCGGCCTGGACCTCACAGCCTGCCCGCGCTGCCTGACGCCGCAGATCGCCGATCCCGGCGCGCTCCACACCGTGCTCGTGCCCGAACGGGTCACCGCCCGCGAGCGGCGCGAGGACGCACGGCTCACCGACGAGCGTGACGAGCGGGAGCGGCGCCGGTTCAACGACGTCACGCTGGTGGACATCGACCCGGATCAGCCCCAGGGACTGCGCGCCTGGAAGCGGGTGGGAGAGCTGCCGTTCGGTGTGGAGTTCGCCCGGGTGGCGACCATCCGCACCCTCAACCTCGGCCCGGCCGCCGCCGCGGGTCCCGAGCACCAGATCGCCGGCGACGACGTCCAGGTGCCCGGCTTCGATACCTGCCTGGAGTGCGGGGCCGTACGCGGCGTGCACCCCCAGGCATGGGACCGGGCCGCCCAGCGGATCGGTACCCGGCACGCGTACTGGTGCGGCCACAAGGACGACGGGATCGACGCCGAGACGGCGTCGATGCAGCGACTCGTCCTCGCGCACGAGCTGACCACGCAGGCACTGCGGATCCTGCTGCCCGTCTCCACGATGGAACTGCAGACCCGGCTGGTGTCGTTCAAGGCCGCGCTGCTGCTGGGCATAACCAAGCACTTCGGCGGCGCTCCCGACCACCTGCGCGTCGTACCCGCGACCATGCCGGGCGGCACCCGGGAACTGCGCCGTCGCTTCCTGGTGCTGCACGACTCCATGCCCGGCGGCACCGGCTACCTGGAGCACCTCGCCGACGCGACCGTACTGCACCGGGTGCTCACCCTGGCCCAGACCGCCCTGCGGGACTGTCCCTGCGGCAAGGAGAACCTGCGCACCCCCTGCCACCGCTGCCTGCTGCCGCATGTCAGCAGCAACGAACACCCCTTCGCGTCGCTGCGGGTCGCCAGGGAGCTCCTGGACGAGATCCTCACGGGCTGGGACACGGAGCAGGTCGACACCCTGTCCGGGGTGCGCATCGATCAACTCGCCGAGAGCGAGCTGGAGAAGCAGTTCGTCCGCACTCTCGTGGACTGGGGCAGCCGCCGCCCGGAGTCCGGCTCGGTGACGCCCCGTGCCGGGGAACGCGGCATGGAGTACGAGCTGCGCTTCACTCGCCCGGACGGCAGCGGCACTCGATGGCTCTTCCAGGACCATGTGCGGCAGCTGACGTCCGCGCCCAGTGAACCGGACTATCTGCTGACCCGGATCGACGGGCCGTCGACGCGCATCGCGGTCTTCCTCGACGGCTACGCCTTCCACGCCAGCACCGGCATCAACCGGATCGCCGACGACGCCGCCAAGCGGGAGGCGCTGCGGGCCGAGGGCATGCAGGTCTGGCAGTTCACGCACGCTGACGTCATGGCCTGGAAGGCGGCGGTGGAGGGCACCGCGGACGACCGAGAGGTGCGCACCCCCGCCGAACCGCTGCTCGGCGAAGGAGCTCTGCGGACGGCCCGGCAGATCCACCAGATGCTGACGGGCGGTCCACGCCCCGACGACACGCTGGATCCGGTGCTGCGCAACCCGGTCGAGACGCTGCTCGCGATGCTCGCCGATCCAGACGCGGAGCGGTGGTCTCGTCGGGCGGCCGCGCTGATCAGTGGTTTCGCGGGAGGTGGCGCGGCGCGGCAACCGATCGACCGGCGGGCGGTGGGCGAGCGGCTGCCGGACGTGCTGGCGGGTGGGACCCTCCCGGTGCCCGGCGCCCCGGCGGCCGCTGACGCCATCGCGATGGACGTCCGCACCCTGGGCGGCCTGCGCATCATCGGGCTCCTCGACCGGCGGCCCGAGCCGGTGACCGGGCAGCCCGGGATGTCCGCCTGGTCGGCCTTCACCGTGCTGGACGACCGCGACGAAGCCGTCGCCGAGCCGGACCACCGGGCGCGTTGGGCGGACTGGCTGCGGTGGTCGAATCTGCTGCAGCTGCTGGCAGGCGACCGGGGTGCGGCGCTGCCGCGGTCGTTCCACCAGATCGCGATGTCCACGGCCGGGCGGGTCGACCCGCACGCGGTCGCGCTGCTCACGGGCGCGCTGCCCACCGCCACCGGCCTGCCCGAGCAACTGCCGGAGCCTTGGGCGGAGGCCGTCGAGTGGGCCTCCACGGAGGCCGAGGAACTGCTGTTCGCCCTGTGCAAGGAGGCCCGTACCCGTCACTTCGGTGCCCCGGAGGTCGGCTTCGAACTTGACGACCGGGTGGCGCAGCAGGCGGAACTCGCCTGGCCGGACGCGAGAGTGGCGGTGTTCATCGACGTGGACGAGCACCGTGACGCCGCCTTCGCGGAGGCCGGCTGGCACGTCGTACATGCCGGGACAGTTGATGTGGCCGAGTTGGCCGAGCGTTTGGAGAATGTGTGATGTCCAAGGCCCAGGTCGTCATGGCGGACGTCTTCGGCAAGTACTACGACAAGCTGGACGGGTCGGTCCAGGCGCAGGTCCTGCAGTTCATCATGAAGATGCAGCGTGACCCGGACGCCAACGGACTGAACCTCAAGCCGCCGAAGGGCGCCGAGGACAAGCGGGTACGCACGGCCAGGATCAACGACAACTTCCGTGCGGTGCTGATGCACTACGCCGACCGGATCTACTACCTGGTCGCGGTGCTGCCGCACGACGACGCCTACACCCTCGCGTCGCACATCATCTTCGACATCAACAAGGTCACCGGCGGCGTCGAGCTGATCAACCTCGCGAGCCTGCACGGCACCCTGAGCGGGCAGCCCGCCCAGACCGCCGCCACCGCGGAACCCTCCGTCTTCGCGGATGTCTCCGACGCCGACTTCGACCGGCTGGGCGTGCACCCGTCCGTCGTACCGGCGCTGCGCGAGATCCGCAGCATCGACGCGATACTCGGCTTCGTGGAGCACCTGCCCAAGCTCGCCCGGGACGTGATCCTCTGCCTCGCCGACGGTATGAGCGTCGAGGCCGTCTGGGAGCAGGTCAGCTCCGTCGCCGCGACCAGCGACACCGTCGACCCGGACGACTACGAGGCCGCCAACGAGCGCCCCGCGACCAAGGAGTCGTTCGTCGTCACCGGCGATGTCGCCGAGTTCGGGCGGATCATGTCCGAGCCGCTGTCGGCCTGGCGGATCTTCCTGCACCCCGCCCAGCGCGCACTGGCCGAGCGCAAGACCCCCAACAAGGGATCGGTGCGGGTCACCGGCGGCCCCGGTACGGGCAAGACCGTCGTCGCTCTGCACCGGGTCAAGGCCCTGGCGGAACGGCTGCCGCCCGGCCAGGCGATCCTGCTCACCACCTACACCACCACCCTCGCCGAACTCCTGCGCTCGCTGCTGGAGGACCTCGGCGGCACCCAGCTCACCGCGAAGGTGGACGTCCGCAACATCGACAAGGTCGCCTACGGCATCGCCAAGGAGACCTTCGGCACGAAGACCCCCAAGTCCCTCGGCGACGACGAGATCCGCAAGCGCTGGGAGGAACTGGCCGACGAACAGCAGCCGCACCGCTGGGACGCGCGTTTCCTGGAGACCGAATGGAAACAGGTCGTGCTCGCCCAGGACGTGCGCAGCCGTGACGAGTACCTCGCCGCCAGCCGGGCCGGTCGTGGCCGGCGCCTCAACCGCCCGGAACGGGCACAGGTGTGGGGGCTGATCGAGGCCTTCGAGCACCGGCTGGACGCCGCGGGTGAAGTCGGTGTCACCCAACTGGCCGCACAGGCCGCGCGGATCGCCTCCGGCTGGAGCGACGAGACGCGCCCCTACCGGCACATCGTGGTGGACGAGGCCCAGGACCTGCACGCCGCCCACTGGAAGCTGCTGCGCGCGCTCGTCCCGGTCGGCGAGGACGACCTGTTCATCGTCGGTGACGCCCACCAGCGGATCTACGACAACCGGACGTCGCTGAGCGCCCACGGCATCAACGTGCGGGGCAGACGCTCCAGGCGACTGACCCTCAACTACCGCACGACCCGTCAGATCCTCGGAACCTCCCTGAGACTGCTGGGCGACGCGGACTTCGACGACCTCGACGACGCCAGCGAGGACCTGGGCGGCTACCGGTCCGTCCTCGGCGGAGCGAAGCCCGAGCTGATCGAGTACCCCTCCACGGCCGCCGAACTCACGGGCTTGGCCGGACGGGTCGAGGAGTGGCTGGGCGAAGGCCTGAAGGAGGAGGAGATCGTTGTCACCGCCCGGACCAACAAGCTCGTCGACGCGGCGGTGGAGGCGTTGCACAGCGCGGGGATCAAGGCCGTCAAGGTGAAGCCGCGGCAGACACCGGCGATCGGTTCCGGGGTGCACGTCATGACGATGCATCGGATCAAGGGCCTGGAGTACCGGGCCGTCGCGATCATCGGAGTGGGCGCGGACCACGTGCCGCAACCTGGCGCCGTCACCCCCGTCTCCGAGGACCGTCTCCAGTACGAACGTGACCTGCAGCGCGAGCGGTCGCTGCTGTTCGTCGCCGCCACCAGGGCCCGTGAACAGCTCGCCATCACCTGGGCGGGACCGCGCAGTCCGTTCCTGGAGGGAAGCCACTGACCTGCGGTGACTCGGCACAACACCGCCGCGTTAGAGTCACCACGGAGCCGGCCGTCGTCCGGCTCTCACCTCAGAACGGGATCCGGGCGGACGAGACATGTACCTGAAGAACCTTCGCCTACGGAACATCAGGTCGTTCCACGGTGCACGCAATGTCGACCTCGACCTGACCAGGCCCGACGGCTCATATGCCGGCTGGACGGTCCTGGCAGGCCGCAACGGCTCGGGTAAGACGACCCTGCTGCGCGCGGTCGCCCTGACGATCAGCGGCCCTGCCGTGGCCCGCAGCCTCGTCCCCGGGTTCGACACCTGGGTCTCCCGGGACGAGACGGTGGCGAAGGCCGAAGTGTGCCTGGTCCATGACCCGGAGCACGACCAGTTCACCACGGGGCGCCGTCCGGTCCGGCCGATCTGGGCAGGGCTGCGCTGGACCGCGGCGGAGCAGACGTCTCTCTCCGGCAAGCCGGGTTCCAGCAGGGCCGGACAGCCGGCGCTGAACGCCATCGGCTACCAGAAGGAACGCCCCGTCGCCCAGCGCGGCCCTTGGGCGGACAACCCGGTGGGATGGTTCTGCGCCGGGTACGGGCCCTTCCGCAGGCTCGCCGGGGGCTCGAGCGACATCCAGCGGCTGATGTCCAGCTCAGGCGCGGTCGCCCGGCTGACGAGCCTCTTCCATGAGGATGCGTCGCTGGCGGAAGGCGTGAGTTGGCTCATCGAGCAGCACCTGCGCGCATTCGAGGACAAGGACGGTGCCCGGGACCTCAAAGCGGCTGCCCTGGCCATCCTGGGTGACGACCTGCTCCCCGACGACTACCGGATCGACAACGTCGATTCCGAGGGTCTGTGGGTGGTCAACCGGAACCACCGTTTCCCGCTGCGGGAGATGAGCGACGGTTACCGAACGGTAGCGGCCCTCGTCGTGGACATCCTCAAGCAGATCCACGACGCCTACGGCCAACTCGTCCTCGAAACGACGGACGGAACACCGAACGTTCCGAGTCCCGGCGTCGTCATCATCGACGAGATCGACGCTCATCTGCACGTCTCCTGGCAGAAGCGCATCGGCGGCTGGCTGAAGGCGCACTTCCCGAACATCCAGTTCATCGTCACCACGCACAGCCCCTACGTCTGCCAGGCTGCGGACCCAGGAGGCCTGATCCGACTACCGGGCCCGGACGAGGAGAGCCCTGTGGAGGTCGTGCCCGAGCACCTCTACGACCGAATCATCTTCGGTAGCGGTGACGACGCCGTACTCTCGGACCTGTTCGGGCTCGACACTCCCTACTCGGACCAAGCCGAACAGAAGAGGGAGGAGCTCCTCGCGCTGGAACTGGACGTCGTGCGAGGGCGGGCCAGCGAAGAGGAAAAGACCCAGTACCGCCACCTAAAGCGCAAGTTGGCCAGTTCCCCAGCTACTCGCGTCGACGAAATCACGACCCGGCTTCACTCCCGTCAGCCTCGGCGCGATTCATGATCCGAATCAAGCGAGCACCACTCCCGCGGGCGGCGCTGACATTAATGGCTGGCCACACCGGTGACATCAGCCAGGCTTCTGTCCCGAAACAGCGGGCCAAGCAGTTATGGAAGAACACGACAGTCCGCCGGCAGATACACCCCGTACTGAGAAGCACCCTGGCGAAGATGGCACCAGGGCTCGAACGCTGCATGTACTGCGGAGACAACCAGGGCACGGACATCGATCACTTCGAGCCCGTGCGCATCAATCCGCTGCGAACGTTCGACTGGCATAACCACCTCCTGGCGTGCTCCCTGTGCAACAGCCACTTAAAGCGCGACCTCTTTCCGTTGGCAAAGGACGGGTCCCCCTTGCTCATCGATCCGAGCAGCGATGATCCCGCACCGCATCTGCACCTCTCACTCGCAGCCGGCGAATACGTCCATCTCACAGACCGAGGTGAGGCAACGATCAAGGTCTTCGGTCTCAACCGGAGCATTCTTGTCCGAGGACGTCGTCGCGCTTACCGAGCCACTCCTCCCTTGCTGGACCGATGGCTCAATGCCTTCGAGAAGGGGGACATGGAAGATGCGGCGGATTGGGCGAGCGTCGTATGGGAACAGCCAACCGCAGACGTCGTACTCGCTATGTTCCATCAGGCTCTCGTCCCAGGAGCCGAAGACATCTTCGCGGACGAGTCCGAAACCCTTGCTCTACTGCGCGACCCAGTAATCCGCACTGGGCTGCTGGGCACCTGCTGAGTCAGCCCAGCACAAGCACCTTCTCGCACGGCGACAAGGAAGCCCGATCACAACCGGCCGCGCTCCCCGCGCGGAGGGGGACGACCTATCGACCGTCGGAGCCGCGATCATCTTCATCTCCAGTGTTCGGGCCGCCGAAAGCTCTTGCGGAACTCGAGACCATTCGTTCGCTCCTGCCCGGTGCCTACTCAACCCAGATTCGGAACCTCGACAAGCACATCTCCCGAGTCAGATCACTGGCTGATCTGTTCGATGGAAGCATGTGGCGTCCCGCGGCAGAATACGGAAAACGGGCTCGGGGCGCTCACGGGGAGAGCGCTGCATGAGCAGGGCTGGGCTATCCGCGACTCCCGGTTCAGGCTACCTCTCCCAACCGGAACCATCCCGTTGGTGATGCGCATGCCAGAGCCCCCAAGTCGACCAAGTTTGCCGACTCGATCTCCGCGATCAAACCCCCGTCGGCGCGGGTCAGAACTGGCCGGTTAAGCGGCCGCATGTCAGGATCGGACCGTGCCTGCTTTTCTGGACGCCGCCGAGAGTTCGGGGCGCCCTGCCGTGCCGCCTCCCAGGATGCTGCGGGTGGTGTTCCTCGCGGTGCTGAGCTCGGACGGGCGGCTTGCCCTGGTGACAGACGACCTGTCTGGAGCTGTTCCCCGATGGGTGCTCCCTTCAGGATCCGTCCGAGCCACAGAAACCTACCGTGAGGCGGCATTGCGCGTACTCCGCGATGCGGTCGGCGCGATGCCGGTGCGCGGGGGCACTGTTGAAGGATGCCGCTGGGCTCAGGTGCCTGTGGCCGTAGGCCGGACCCGTCGAGAGGCGCACGTGTTCATCTTTCGTCTCGCTGCGTCTGGTGATCCGCCAGAGCATCTGTCCTGGAGGGGAGCGACACGCTGGGCGGGGCCTGAGCAGTGGCAGGAGTTGTGTACACGGTGTGATCTGCCGGATGTGGATGTGCTGTTGGCGGGATACCTGGAGGGGTGGATCCCGGACGGGCGGATCACGTTGGGGCCTTGAGTCCCGGCACCTCGGCACCCGCTGTCACTCCCCCCTGGCGATCGTGGTGGCGGTCTCCTGCAGGGCCGTGGCAACCGCTGGCATGTCCTGTTCACGCAAACGTACGGCGGGTGCGTACACGGAGATCGCGGCGAGTGGTTCCCCGATACGGTTGCGGATGGCCACGCCTACGCCGTGCAGGTCGTGTGCACTTTCCTCGAGGTCTGCCGCCCATCCCCGGACTCTGACTTCCTCCAACTCCACCTCAAGCAGCGGCCACTCGGTGATGCTTCCTGCCGCCGTGGCAGGGAGTGCGGCCGGGAGTGTCGCGCGTACATCTGCCGGGTCGCGCAGCGCGAGCAGGGCCTTGCCCGCCGCTGTGACGTGGGCGGGGAACTCCTGTCCGAGCGGAACACTGACGCGCAGGACATGCCGGCACTCGACTCCGTCGAGCAGTCGGACGACGGCCGCATCCAGGGAGTAGAGGCACACCGTCTCCTGCAGCTTCTCGGAAAGCTCTTCCAGGGGTCTGCGGGCTTGTCGTCGGACGTCAAATTGGGCGATCGCGGCCAGTCCCATGCGTACGAGCTGTGGCCCCGCTGAGTATCCGTGCTGGCCAGGATCGTGACGCAGGAAACCCGTGCGTTGCAGGGTGACCAGGATGCGGTGTGCGGTGGAACGTGAGATACCGAGCTCCCGGGCGGTTTCGGTAACACCGATTTCCCCCCGGTCATACGCCAGGACTAGAACATCCAGGGCCTTCGTCGCCGAACCCAAGGCCTCTGTCGCCGACAGATGCTTGCCATCCACCATGAAGGAACCGTAACGCTCAAACGTTCCCGGAGACCGGGACCTTCGACAGAATCCACACGTCAGAATTCTGTGGTGGCACGTCTCACAGTTCCGGAGCGGCATCGCACGAACCCGACGAGCCAACTTTGCGCCAAGACGGTTCGAGTCCTGCGATAACCCCGACCGGACTTGCCGTGCTTGAGCGCACTGCTGACCGTTTGATAGCGCCTCACAGGAACTGCGTGCGTGCCACAGTGTGCCGTCCCTACACTGGCAGCGGCCTTCCTTAGGAGTTCGCTATGGCGGGATACCGGACCAGCGCACCTGCGTCAGACAAGGGTGTCTACATCGGCCAGGCCCGGCATGCCGTGAAGGAGCTGATCACTTCACTGCGCGGCGAGTTGGCCACGTTGGAAGCTGTGTACGCGATGATGTGCCAGGGCAGCGAAGCCGCCGATGTCCGCGAAGAGCCGCCGGACACTGGCGAGGGCGCGGAAACCGCCCAGCCTTCCCCGGGGGGTCCGTCTGAAGTTTCTGTCGCCGACGAGGATCCTTCGTCCGAAGATGCGCGCCCGGGCATTGGCACTCGGGCCCTGGGGCCACCGCGCAACGGAAGCATGCGCGATGCGATCCTCACACTCCTGTGCGCCGCTCAAGAGGCAATGTCCATCACCGATATCGCGGCGGCGGTGCGCCCAGGGGCGGACGCGGCGGTCCGCTCATCCGTAGGAAAAACCCTCAACCGTATGAAGCTACTTGGTGAGGTGGAAAACGTAGCACCGGGAATGTTCCGGGCTGTGCTGTCATCCCGGGCTGCTTGATCCATCCGAGAACGGCCCTCAACCCAACAAGCAGGCCTCCCTCGATTAACGATCGAGGGAGGCCGCCTAGACACGCGAACAGACCCTTCTCCTACCACGGTTCTGGTCCGTCGCGCACGCTCACTTTAGCGCTCCCACCGGTGGCGCTATAGGGCGTCTGCGCCATTCCGCGCTTGAGCGTGCACGACTGACCTCAAATAGGCAATTGGGGATCAGTCATGAGCACATTGGGTCGCATTCGATCCGGGCCAGAGCGCGAGGCCCAGGGCGCGCTCCAGTCGGCAGACCGTCAGGACATCGGGCCAGGTGGCGCCTGCCAGCAGATCACCGATGGTCTGTCTGCCGACGTCGCTCTGGGCGGCCAGCGCGCGCAGCGAGAGCTCCGGCCTCTCACGCAGGGCGGCGGCGAGGCGGCGGGCAATCGTCTGGACCACCGCCGCGGCGGGCTCCCCAGCGATCCGGGCATCCGGCCACTTCTCCGGATCGACGGCGTAGCTCCATGGCGGCGCCGTGCGCGCTCGGCCTCCGGTCATAAAGATGCGTTCCTTCAGATCGTGATCGACACTGACGCCAGTGGCCGGTTAACCGGCCACCTGTCATGGACCTTGCGCCTGGAGGTTTCTGTGTCGAATCGCCTGCTGGCCTACGCACCGAAGGCGGAGACGGTGCCGCCCGCCCAGTGGCGCCGCATCGCGCCGGTCGTCCGCTCGCTGGGATTCCTGGCCGTCGCAGCGGGACCCTACGGCCCAGACGTGATCATGACGCCGCTCACACGGCTGGTCGCCTGGGTCGAGGCCCAGGGCCTCCCGCTCGAACCCTCGGTGATCCTTGACCAGTGCACCGTCGAACGGTTCATCCTCGTCGGCTGCCGCGACATGGCCGCCAACAGCCGCCGAACCTGCAGCAGCCAGCTGCGCCGGGCCTCCGAAGCGCTCCTGCTGGACCAGCTCGGACAGCATGCGCCGATCCGGCTGAAGGCCACCGCGACCCCGGTAGCCCCCTACCCGCCGGCGGAAGTCGCCCACTGGCTGATCTGGGCGCAGAGCCTGCCCACGCCAGCCCAGCGGCGCAACGCCTGCCTGCTGTTCTGTCTCGGCGTCGGCTGCGGACTCGCCGTTGAGGATCTTGTGTACGTTCAGGGGCGGGATATCCTCGCGGGCCCCACCGGCCGGGCACTGGTCAAGGTGCACGGGCGCCGTCCGCGCACTGTCGTCTGCCGGTACGCCTACGAGGAACTGCTGCTGGCGGAAGCCGCCCACATCGCGGCAGACGCGTACGCCTTCCGGCCGGACTGGCAGGACCGCACCAGCAAGCACATCGCATCGGACTGGCTGGCCAAGTACCCGCGGATCATCGGCCGTTGTGACGGTGCAGTGCTGCAGACCCAGCGGCTGCGTACGACCTGGCTCGTCGATCTGCTGAATGCAGGTATTCCGCTGAAGGTGATCCTCAAAGCGTCGGGACTCGGGACCCTGCACAGCCTCTCGCGCTACCTCGTCTTCCTCCACGACGTGCCCGAAGCGGAGGCATCCGATCTGTTGCGGGGGGCGGCGGCATGAGCAGGAAGAATCCGGAGGACAAACCCTGCCGGCGTACTGGCCTCGCCCTACGCCCTGCACCACAGGCCCCCGGCCGTACCCTCAGCGACCGCGTTGTGAGCCAGGTCTTCGACCTCGTGCGCCACAGCGGAGCACTGGAACGTCTTCCCTCCAACGAGCACCGGCCAGGTCCGAAGGGCTTCCCGTTCCGGACAGTGCTGATCGGCCTGATCCTGTCGCAGTACATGGGCAAGAGCGCGAACATCGACGACGCGTGGGAGACACTCTTCTTCGCACTGTCTCCAGGGTCCAAAGCCCTCCTTGACGTCCCCGACGTCGACCTGCACATCCCCGAGGGCGCAACCCGAGAAGAGATCGACCGCGTCGCGCACCACCAGTACGCGACGTCGAAGCGCGTCTACCGGTCCTGGGCCTCGATGACCCGGCGCCTCGACCCGGCACCACACGACCGCCGCAAGCGGCTGTCGCTCAGCGAGGCCAAGAAGATCCGGCG
Organism: Streptomyces sp. CA-106110; assembly: GCF_050936285.1. Taxonomy (NCBI): domain Bacteria; kingdom Bacillati; phylum Actinomycetota; class Actinomycetes; order Kitasatosporales; family Streptomycetaceae; genus Streptomyces; species Streptomyces sp. CA-106110. The sequence continues at coordinate 2,969,390 of NZ_JBNJNB010000001.1, forward strand.
GAAGTGGAATGCCCACGCCAACCAAGACACCGTGCGCAATCTGGAGGCCATGGCCCAGGATCTGATTCTCGCTCCGGTGATGGCTTCCTACCAGCGTGGCGACTTCGCTCGGTGGCCTGGCCACATCGCGGTCGACGACACTCCGGTTCCGGTCTGGGGCAAAGAGCCGGACTACCACCAGGACCGGGCCTCGCTTGAGATCACCGCCGGGATGTACGTGAAGGGAGGAACGCAGAAGAAGTCGGGGGCCAGCGGCAAAGCTGCGTCCTCCACGAACACTGGCACCCGGCGCGGCACGGCGAACAAGCCAGCGACTCGCAAGGCCAAGTCGGCACAGGAGAAGAAGGCCAAAGCGCCGGAGAAGAGGGAGTTCCGCTACGCGATGATGGCCGCGTTCCCGGGCCATGGCCATGGTGACCTCGCTGGCGCCTACCCGGCGGTCTGCCTCGGCATGATCCTTCACACCCCGGGCACCGAACCCGGCCCGGCCGCCCTGCGCGCCATCCAGCCGGCCTTCGAACGAGGCCTGGTCAAAGACCTGTTCTGCGCCGACCGGGGCATCACCCAGGCCAAGCCTCACAACCTGCATCTGCAGCTGCTCAAACTCGGCCTCAACGCGGTGAAGCACTACAACGACGACAAGGTCGACCTGCAGGGAGAGTTCCGAGGCATGCAGCTGGTCGGCGGCGAGTTCTACTGCCCGCTGATGCCCACCCCGCTCATCACTGCGGGCGCCACATACATCGACAGCCGCACGGACGAGGATCGCGCCCATGCACTCAACTTGATCCAGTCCCGGAAGGACTACCAGACCAAGGTCAAGGAGTACGGGCCCGCAGGGGACCAGCGTCGGCAGTGCCCCGCCCTCGGGTCGCACGCCACGGTCACCTGCTACCGCCGGCCCCAGCCACGCCCGTCCACCGTCGTCGACCTCGACGCCCCCACTGTCCGTGCTCCGGCAGCCCTGCCCACTATCCCCAGGCCCAAGCGGGACAGCCGCGTCTACCCCGACATCTGCAGGGGGAAGAGCATCACCGTCCCAGGCACCGTGTTGGCCAAGTGGCGGCAGAAATACGCCCTGTTCACCCCTCTGTGGCAGGAAGCCTGGTCCGGACTGCGCAGTCAGAACGAGGGTGGCAACGGCAACCTCAAGAAGTCCGCCCTCGACAGCATCGACAATCCCCAGCTCCGCCTGCCGCACGGACGGGTCGCACAAACCCTGCTCAATGCCGTCATCATCTTTGTGGCGAACCTCAGAGCCATCCGACGGTTCCTCCGCGACCAGGGCATCCTGCCCCGCAAAGCCAGCTCGCAGAGCGCCGCAACCCCACTCGGCGAGCCCTCCGATCCACCCCCAGCGCGACGGCTTCCGACCGAGCAGGTCGAGCCTCCGCCACGCGAGTGACACACCTCCGCCGCGCTCCGCCCCCTGAAAACCCTGCATGCCTGCGCCACGGCTATCAGCCGTCGCGCAGGCATGTCCTGTTTCCGCAGGTGAGAGGCGCAGTACCTGGACCGCCACCGCCCCACCCCCTCACCGGGCCGATCACGAGGCTCGAAGGCCCCAGGAACGACGAAATACCGGCGAGTAACATGACTCGGCCGGTAATTCGTGAACGCTTCAGGACGATCTCGTGAACGTCCCATAGCGAGTGTCCGAGGGGGGACTTGAACCCCCACGCCCGATAAAGGGCACTAGCACCTCAAGCTAGCGCGTCTGCCATTCCGCCACCCGGACTAGGTGTCTGCCGCCTGGCCGGAGGTCTTCCCCGCGGCGACAGGGACAACAATACCAAGGTTTCGGAGTGGCATTCACCTGCATATTCCTGGCCCGGGGGCGTTCGAGCGCCCTCTCACCTTCGGTGAGCGAGCCCCTACACCACCGCGTGAAAGGCCTGGTCAGCAGGGGTACAGCCGGGCGGTGCCCACATCGCGTGCGCACCGCCCGGCCGGGCGTCATGGCATCAGCTGGTACTCCGGGAAGTTGCCCGGCAGCCGCTCCCCCTCCGGGCCCTGGGTCACCGCGCGGACCAGCAGGTCGCCGCCCACGAACGCGCCGCGCCAGGATGCGCCGAAGCCGCCGAACAGTTCGTCGCGGTCGCCGCGGGAGCGCGGCTTGCCGTGGCCGACCTTGAAGGCGCGGATCTGCGGGGCCAGGCGGTCGTACGTCGTCCTGTCGTCCGTGGACAGCGTGGCGACCAGCGCGCCGTTGGACGCGTTCATCGCCGCCAGCAGCTCCGCCTCCGTGTCGACCAGGACGATCGTGTCGACCGGGCCGAACGGTTCCGCGTGGTGGAGCGGAGAGGACGGGGGCGGGTTCAGGAGCGTCACCGGGTGGACGTACGCCGATGTGTCCTGGCCGGGCAGGAAGCGCGCGTCTTCCGCGTTGCCGCGGTGCAGCGGGATCGCGCCGCGGTCGATCGCCTCGGTGACCTGGTCGGTCAGCTCCTTCGCCTTGGCCGCGTTGATCAGCGGGCCGAAGTCCAGGGCCGGGTAGGGGTCGTCCTGCTTCTCCACCGCCAGCGGGTGGCCCACCTTGAGGGTGCGGACCGCCGGCAGGTACGCCGCCAGGAACTCGTCGAACAGCTCGCGCTGGACGACGTAGCGCGGATATGCGGTGCAGCGCTGCTTGCCGTAGTCGAAGAGCTTCGGGATGACCGCCGTCAGCGACTCCCAGTCCGTGTAGTTCCAGATGCCCCAGGTGTTCAGGCCCTCTTGTTCGAGGATGTGCCGCTTGCCGAGGTCGGCGACGGCCGTGGCCACCGCGGCGCCCGTGTCGCGGCCGCCGACGAACGAGACGCAGCCGATCTCGGGCGCCCGTACGAGTGACTCCGACAGCTCGCCGCCGCTGCCGCTGACGAGGGTGACCGGTATGCCCTCGCGTGCGGCGAGCGCGCAGGCCAGGGTGAGGCAGGCGAGACCGCCGTCGGTCGGGGTCTTGGCGATGACCGCGTTGCCTGCCAGGGCCTGGACCAGCATGGCGTGGACCAGGACGCTCATGGGGTAGTTCCAGCTCGCGATGTTCGAGACCGGGCCGTCCAGCGGGACCCGGTCACCGATCATCGGTTCGATTCCGTCGACGTACCAGCGCACGCCGTCGATCGCCCGGTCCACGTCGGCCTGGGCGAGCCGCCAGGGCTTGCCGATCTCCCAGACGAGGAGCAGGGCGAGCAGTTCGCGGTGCTCGGTGAGCGCGTCCAGGGTCGCGGCGACGCGGGCCCGGCGTTCGGGCAGGGGCACGTGGCGCCAGGCGCGGTGCTGGTCGAGCGAGGCCTGCACGGCGCGCCGGGCGGCCGCCCGGTCCAGGCGCGGTGGGCCCGCGATGGGGCTGCCGTCCACCGGGCTGGTGGCGGGCAGTGCCCGGCCGTCCAGCTGCCAGGACGAGTTCCAGAGGTTGAGGACACGGTCGTCCCGGAAGGCCTCGGGAGCGACGGTCAGGCAGCGCTGCCAGGCGTCGGTCCAGGACGTTCCGGACTTGAGGGTGAGGGTGGGTGCCATCGGATAGCTCCGCTCTCGGTGCACAGTCGGGGGCGGGGGGTGCATGGCCCGTCCACGTACGTGATCGTGTGATCGCGTTGGCCGTACGCGGACGTCGTACAGGGACGCTAGCGAGGCGCCGAAGCACCTGTAAGTGACCTCACGTCAACTATGAGTGACGTCACGCCTCGCTTCCAGCTGAGCGAGCACCAGGCGCGCCGTCTCGGTCGGCGTTCCGCCCACCGTTACCCCTACCCCCTCCAGCGCCGCTTTCTTCGCCTGTGCGGTGCCGGAGGAGCCGGAGACGATGGCGCCGGCGTGGCCCATGGTCTTCCCTTCGGGTGCGGTGAAGCCCGCGATATAGCCGACGACGGGCTTGGTGACGTGCTCGCGGATGTAGTCGGCCGCCCGTTCCTCCGCGTCGCCGCCGATCTCGCCGATCATCACGATCAGTTCGGTGTCGGGGTCGGCCTCGAAGGCGGCCAGGCAGTCGATGTGGGTGGTGCCGACGACGGGGTCGCCGCCGATGCCGACACAGGTGGAGAAGCCGATGTCCCGCAGCTCGTACATGAGCTGGTACGTGAGCGTGCCGGACTTCGACACCAGGCCGATGTGGCCCGGCTTGGTGATGTCGGAGGGGATGATGCCGGCGTTCGACTGGCCGGGGGTGATCAGGCCCGGGCAGTTCGGGCCGATGATCCGGGTGCCCTTCGCCTTGGCGTACGAGATGAAGGCGACCGAGTCGTGGACCGGGATGCCCTCCGTGATGACGACGGCGAGGCCGATGCCCGCCTCGGCGGCTTCCATCACCGCGGCCTTGGCGAAGGCGGGTGGCACGAAGACGACGGTGACGTCGGCGCCGGTCGCCTCCTTGCCCTCGCGCACCGAGCCGAAGACGGGGACCGTACGGTCGTCGAAGTCGACGGTGCGGCCTGCCTTGCGCGGGTTGACGCCGCCGACGACGTCCGTACCGGCCGCGAGCATGCGGCGGGTGTGCTTCATGCCCTCGCCACCGGTCATGCCCTGGACGAGGACCTTGCTCTCCTTGGTGAGGTGGATGGCCATGGCGTGCTCCTTCAGACGGCGCCTGCGAGTTGGGCGGCCCGGCGCGCGGCGCCGTCCATGGTGGTGGCCTGCTCGATCAGGGGATGCGCGCGGCCGTCGAGGATCGCGCGTCCCCGCGCCGCGTTGTTGCCGTCCAGGCGGACGACCAGCGGCTTGGTGAGCCGGACGGAGTCCAGCGCCTGCACGATGCCGTCGGCGACCGCGTCGCAGGCGGTGATGCCGCCGAAGACATTGACGAAGACCGACTTGACGGCCGGGTCGGAGAGGATGACCGACAGGCCGTCGGCCATGACGCGGGCGGAGGCCCCACCGCCGATGTCGAGGAAGTTGGCGGGTCGGGCGCCGCAGCCCGCGACCACGTCGAGCGTCGACATGACGAGGCCTGCGCCGTTGCCGATGATGCCGACCTCGCCGTCCAGCTTGACGTAGTTGAGGCCCTTGGCGGCGGCCCGTGCCTCGAGCGGGTCGTCGTGCTCCGCGTCCTCGGCGCCCCAGCGGGTCTGCCGGAAACGGGCGTTGTCGTCGAGGGTGACCTTGCCGTCCAGGGCGAGGATGTGGCCCTGCCGCGTCTGCACGAGCGGGTTGACCTCGACGAGTACGGCGTCCTCGCGGACGAGCACCTGCCACAGCCGTACGAGCACGTCGACGGTCCGGGCCGGCAGGCCGGCCGCCGCCGCGATCTCGCCCGCCTTCGAGGAGGTGACGCCCTCGGCCGGGTCGATGTGTACGCGCGCCACCGCTTCCGGACGGCTCGCGGCGACCTCCTCGATCTCCATGCCTCCCTCGGCCGAGGCAATGGCGAGGAAGCGGCCCGCGGCGCGGTCGAGCACATAACTCACGTAGAACTCGCGCTCGATGGCGACGGGTTCGGCGAGCATCACCTTGCCGACCGTGTGCCCTTTGATGTCCATGCCCAGGATCTGGCGCGCCGTCAGTTCGGCGGCCGCCGGGTCGGCGGCAAGCTTGACGCCGCCCGCCTTGCCGCGGCCGCCCGTCTTCACCTGTGCCTTGACGACGACCTGGCCGCCGAGCCTGCGGGCGATGTCACGGGCCTCCTTGGGCGAGTCGGTGACCTCGGCCCTCGGCACCACGATGCCGTGTTCCTCGAACAGCTCTCTTGCCTGATGTTCGTACAGGTCCATCTCGGCTCCTGTCTGCGATGTCGCCGAGAGGCCGGCCTCCGACGACTGAAAAGTGCCGCACGCCCCCTGGACACCACTCACTGGATGCGGGATAAACAAGCTTCATACAGTATTCGTCGACTGTATGCAATGTACCCGAGGGCGTCCCGACCTCCTGGGAAGCCCTCATTGCTTGACGTCCGGGCACACCCGGACGCGCACGGCCCCGCAAGGGCGAACCAGACCACGTACGAGTGAGGAGCGCTGTCATGACCAAAGCCCTCGACGGCATCCGCGTCCTGGACATGACCCATGTGCAGTCCGGTCCTTCCGCAACCCAGCTGCTCGCCTGGCTCGGTGCCGATGTCGTCAAACTGGAGGCGCCGACCGGGGACATCACGCGTGGGCAGCTGCGCGACCTCCCGGACGTCGACTCCCTTTACTTCACGATGCTCAACTGCAACAAGCGGAGCATCACGCTCAACACCAAGACCGAACGCGGCAAGGAGCTCCTCACCGAGCTGATCCGCCGCTCCGACGTCATGGTCGAGAACTTCGGACCGGGCGCCATCGACCGCATGGGCTTCACCTGGGACCGCATCCAGGAGATCAATCCGCGTATCGTCTATGCCTCCATCAAGGGGTTCGGCGACGGCCCGTACACCAACTTCAAGGCGTACGAGGTCGTCGCGCAGGCCATGGGCGGGTCGATGTCGACCACCGGCTTCGAGGACGGGCCACCACTCGCGACCGGGGCCCAGATCGGGGACTCGGGCACGGGAGTGCACGCCGTGGCGGGGATTCTCGCGGCGCTGTTCCAGCGGGAGAACACCGGGCGCGGGCAGCGGGTCAACGTGGCCATGCAGCACGCCGTACTCAACCTGTGCCGGGTGAAGCTGCGCGATCAGCAACGCCTGGCACACGGGCGGCTCGCCGAATACCCCAACGAGGACTTCGGCGACGAAGTCCCCCGCTCGGGCAACGCGTCCGGCGGCGGCCAGCCCGGCTGGGCGGTCAAGTGCGCACCGGGCGGCCCGAACGACTACGTGTACGTCATCGTCCAGCCCGTCGGCTGGAAGCCGATCACCCAGCTCATCGGCCGGCCCGAACTCGCGGACGACCCCGAGTGGGCGACGCCCCGGTCCAGGCTGCCGAAGCTCGCCAAGATGTTCCAGATGATCGAGGAGTGGTCCTCCACGCTTCCCAAGTGGGAGGTCCTCGAGCGACTCAACGCCCACAACATCCCGTGCGGGCCGATCCTGTCCACCAAGGAGATCATCGAGGACGAGTCACTGGCCGCCAACGAGATGGTGGTGCGCGTACCGCACCCGGAGCGCGGCGAGTTCGTGACCGTCGGCAGCCCGCTCAAGCTCTCCGACTCCCCGGTCGAGGTGACCGGCTCGCCGCTGCTCGGCGAGCACAACGAGGAGATCTACATCGGCGAACTCGGCCTCGGGGACGAGGAGTTGCGCCTGCTCAAGTCGAACGGAGTGATCTGACGTGATGGCCGAAGACCGGGAGCTGACGGTCAGGTCCGTCCTTGACGCGGTGCGGGCCGAGGGGCGGACCGCGCTCACCGCGCCCGAGGGCAAGGTGATCGCCGACGCGTACGGGATCGCCGTACCGGGCGAGGAGTTGGCGACGGACGTCGAAGAGGCGGTGGCGTACGCCGCACGATTCGGCGGACCCGTCGTGATGAAGATCGTCTCCCCCGACATCCTGCACAAGACCGACGCCGGCGGTGTGATCGTCGGCGTGGAGGGCGCCGAGGACGTGCGTGCCGCGTTCCACACGATCATCGAGAACGCGCGCAATCACAAAGCCGACGCCCGTATCGAGGGCGTGCAGGTACAGGAGTTGCTGCCGCAGGGCCAGGAAGTCATCGTCGGCGCGGTGACCGACCCCACCTTCGGCAAGGTCGTGGCCTTCGGTCTCGGCGGCGTGCTCGTCGAGGTCCTCAAGGACGTCACGTTCCGGCTCGCGCCCGTGGACGCCGACGAGGCGCTGTCCATGCTGGACTCCATCCGCTCGGCGGAGATCCTGCGCGGAGTGCGCGGCCGGGCGGGAGTGGACCGGTGGGCGGTGGCCGAGCAGATCCGCCGGGTCTCCCAACTCGTCGCCGACTTCTCGGAGATCGCCGAGGTGGACCTCAACCCGGTGATTGCCACCCCTGAGGGCGCGGTCGCGGCCGACATCCGCGTCATCCTCTCCGACACCCCCGCCAAGGAGCGCAGGCGCTACACGCGCGACGAGATCCTCACGTCCATGCGCCGGTTGATGCAGCCGTCGTCGGTAGCAGTGATCGGCGCCTCCAACGAGCAGGGCAAGATCGGCAATTCGGTGATGCGCAACCTCGTCGACGGCGGCTTCCCCGGAGAGATCCATCCGGTGAATCCCAAGGCCGATGACATTCTGGGCCGCAAGGCGTACAAGAGTGTCACGGACGTTCCCGGTGAGGTGGATGTGGCGGTCTTCGCTATTCCCGCCCAGTTCGTGGCCGCGGCGCTGGAGGAGGTCGGACGCAAGAAGATCCCCAACGCCGTCCTCATCCCCTCCGGGTTCGCCGAGACCGGCGAGCACGAACTGCAGGAGCAGGTCGTGGCGATCGGCGAGCGGTGCGGCATCCGGCTGCTCGGGCCGAACATCTACGGCTACTACTCCACCTGGCAGGACCTGTGCGCCACGTTCTGCACGCCGTACGACGTCAAGGGCGGCGTCGCACTGACCTCGCAGTCCGGCGGGATCGGGATGGCCATCCTGGGCTTCGCTCGGACGACGAAGACGGGCGTGTCCGCGATCGTCGGGCTCGGCAACAAGTCGGACCTCGACGAGGACGACCTGCTGACGTGGTTCGGCGAGGACCCGCACACCGAGTGCATCGCCATGCACCTGGAGGACCTCAAGGACGGGCGTGCCTTCGTGGAGGCGGCACGCGCGACCGTGCCGAAGAAGCCGGTCGTGGTGCTGAAGGCGGGGCGTACGGCCGCGGGCGCGAAGGCCGCAGGTTCGCACACCGGGGCGCTCGCGGGCGACGACGCCGTGTACGACGACATCCTGCGCCAGGCCGGTGTCATCAGGGCGCCCGGGCTGAACGACATGCTGGAGTACGCGCGCGCCTTGCCGGTGCTGCCCACCCCCAAGGGCGGCAACGTCGTGATCATCACGGGCGCCGGCGGCAGCGGCGTCCTGCTGTCCGACGCGGTCAGCGACAACGGCCTGTCCCTGATGGAGATCCCACCCGACCTGGACGCGTCCTTCAGGAAGTTCATCCCGCCCTTCGGGGCCGCGGGCAACCCGGTGGACATCACCGGCGGTGAGCCGCCGTCGACGTACGAGGCCACGATCCGGCTGGGTCTTGAGGACCCGCGGATCCACGCGCTCGTCCTCGGCTACTGGCACACCATCGTGACTCCTCCCATGGTGTTCGCCGAGCTGACCGCGCGCGTGGTGGCCGAGTACCGCGAACGCGGCGTCGAGAAGCCGGTGGTGGCGTCGCTCGCCGGTGATGTCGAGGTCGAGGAAGCCAGCCAGTACCTCTACGAGCGAGGGGTCGTGGCGTACCCCTACACCACCGAGAAGCCGGTGGCCGTGCTCGGTGCGAAGTACCGGTGGGCACGGGCCGCCGGACGGCTGGGGGCCGAAGGCCCTTCCGTCAGGGCGGTGGCGGGAGACGGCGGGATGTTGGGGGGCGGGTCATGACCTGAGCGGAAGCGGGCCCGGCCGACGGTGCGCGTCGGCCGCGCCCGGGACCCGTGCGCGCACGAAAGGCATTGGACAGGGGGCGCTGGCCAGATCTTTCGACGCTAGGGGTACTGAGCAATGGCAACCACCGACTATTCGACCTCCGTCCCGTTCAGGGAGGTGACGGACCGGAACGGCCGCGTGTACCGGGTCGGCGAATCAGACGTCGACATCATGGGCCGACCACGGAAATGGATGGTCATCCTGCCCTGGGTGGGCATGATGGGCATCAGCTCCGCCGAGTATGCGTTCACGTCGGCGGAGGACACGCTTCACGAGGCTCACCTGTGGAGCAGTGGCCACATCTTCTGGCTCATGGGCGTCTGGGTGTTCTTCCAGGCGGCCGTGGCCTTCCCCGCCGGTCAGTTGCGGGAGAGCGGGAGACTGCCCGCCCGTACGGCCATGATGATCGGCGCGCTCGGCACCCTGCTGGGCTATCTGTCACTGGCCTACGCGCCGAACGTGCTCGTCGCCTACCTCGGCTTCGGCATGTGCAGCGGTATAGGCGCCGGCCTCGTCTACGCGACCTGCGTGAACATGGTCGGCAAGTGGTACCCGGAGCGAAAGGGCGGCAAGACCGGCTTCGTCAACGGCGGTTTCGCCTACGGGTCCGTGCCCTTCGTCTTCCTCTTCACCTCCGTGCTGGACCTGAGCAACTACAAGGCCGTACTGACCGCGGTCGGCATCGGGCTGTGCCTGGTGGTGGCCACGGCGGGCGTCTTCTTCAGAGACCCCCCGAGGAACTGGTGGCCCGCGCACGTCGACCCGCTGACGGCCGCCGACGACCCGAAGATCCGCCGGGCGCTGCAGAAGAACCCTCCGGCGGTCAAGCAGTACACCCCCAGGGAGGCCGCGCGCACGCCCGTGCTGTGGATGATGTGGTTCTGTCTGCTGTGCACGGCCGGCATCAACATCTTCGGGATCGCCATGCAGGTCCCGTTCGGCAAGGACATGGGCTTCGCGGGCGGCATCGTCGCCACGGCGATGTCCCTGAAGGCGATCGTCAACGGCACCGGACGCGGCGTCATCGGCTGGATCTCCGACCGCTACGGCCGCCGGAACACACTGATCATCGTCTGCATCGTGCTCGGCACGGCGCAGTTCGGCGTGCTGGTCTCCGGCCAGATGGGCAGCATGCCGTTCTTCCTGTTCTGCTCCATGGTCTCGGGCTTCGGCGGCGGCGCGATCTTCCCGCTGTTCGCAGCCATGACCGCGGACTACTTCGGTGAGAACCACAACGCCTCCAACTACGGAATCGTCTACAGCTCGAAGCTGATCTCCGGGCTCGTCGGCTCCGGCCTGGGCGCGGTCGTCGTCGGTGAGTGGGACTACGACGGCGCGTTCGTCCTGGCGGGATCCATCGGACTGGCCTCCGCAGTGCTGGCGCTCTTCCTCAAGGCTCCGGGCAGGCCCAAGGCCCGGCGCATCCTCCCCAACCCGCAGCCGCTCGGCGAGGAGATGGCCTGACATGACGGCAGACCCCATAGCAACCAACAGCTCGTCGGCCGACGCCGCGAACCGTCCCTACCGGGAGGTGACCGACTCCCACGGCCGCGTCTACCGCATCGGCGAGACCGACCGGGACATCCTCGGCCACTCCCGCAAACTCATGGTGTATCTGCCGTGGATCGCCATGATGGCCATCAGCGTCTTCGAATACGCCTACGGCTCCGCGGAGGACACCCTCTCCCACGCCCACGGCTGGACGCAGAGCAACACCTTCTGGATCCTCAGCGTCTGGGTCTTCTTCCAGGCGGGTGTCGCCTTCCCGGCCGGCTGGCTGCGGGAGAAGGGCATCCTGACCGCGCGCAAGGCCATGTTCGTCGGCTCCGGGATGTGCGTCGTGGGCTTCCTCGCCTTGTCGCACCTGGACAACGTACTGCTGGCGATCTTGGGCTTCGGTGTCGTCGGCGGCCTCGGTGCCGGACTGATCTACGCGACCTGCATCAACATGGTCGGCAAGTGGTTCCCGGAACGGCGCGGCGCGCGGACCGGGTTCGTCAACGGCGGCTTCGCGTACGGCTCGCTGCCGTTCATCTTCATCTTCAACTACGCGTTCGACACCGCGAACTACCACCGGGTGCTGGACCTGATCGGCTGCTACATCCTGGTCGTCGTCTTCGCCTGCGCCTTCTTCTTCAAGGACCCGCCGAAGAACTGGTGGCCCGGCGACATCGACCCGCTGTCCTTCTCCGGCAACCAGAAGAACGCGGTGAGCCTGGCCAAGAACCCGCCGGCGGCGAAGCAGTACACGCCGATGGAGGCCATCAGGACGGGCATGCTGCCGCTCATGTGGGTGTCCATCGTGCTGACCGCCGGCGTGTCGATCTTCGGAATCTCCTTCCAGGTCGACTTCGCCAAGGAAGTGGGCTTCGGTCCGCTGGTGGCGGCCTCGTCGATGGGCGTCATGGCCGTCATCAACGGCATCGGCCGCGGTGTCGTGGGCTGGCTGTCCGACATCTGGGGCCGCAAGCTGACCCTGGTGTTCGTCATCGTCGTCCTGGGCCTCGCCCAGTTCGGGGTGATCTGGGCCGGTGACATCAAGAGCGAATGGCTGTTCCTCTTCTTCGCCTTTCTCTCCGGCTTCGGCGGCGGCGCGTTCTACCCGATGTTCGCGGCCCTCACCCCGGACTACTTCGGCGAGAACTTCAACGCCACCAACTACGGCCTGGTGTACAGCGGCAAGCTGATCAGCGGCCTGTTCGGCGGCGGTCTCGGCTCGATGGTGGTCGCGGCCTGGGGCTACAACGGCGCGTACGCCCTGGCGGGCGGCGTCTCCATGGTGGCGGCGGCGATCGCGCTGCTGCTGCGCCAGCCGGGGCGGGACCTGAGGGCCACAACGGCTCCGCAGCCACAGCCGCAGCCGACGGCCTGATCCACCGTGTAGGCGAGGAGGCCCTCCCCGACTCGGGGAGGGCCTCCTCGTGTTCCTCTGGGGCCCGCTACTTCCGGCGCAGGGCGGCCAGGTTGCCGTAGCCGATCCGTGCGTGTTCCAGCGACTGGGCCGGGTTGGTGGAACTGGGCGCGTTGTCCTGCTCCACCATCGGGTTGTGGTAGTTGGGGTGCCCGACACGGGAGAAGAACGTCGTGTAGTCGATGACACCGGTACCGAACGGGACCATGTCGTAGCCCATCCCGTTGGTGGTGTTGACGACGCCGTCCTTCGCGTGGAACAGCGGGTAGCGCTTGTTGTGGCGGACGACCAGGCCCGCCGGGTCGAAGACGTTCTCCTGGGTGGAGCCGTCGTGGGCGGTGTACGTGTGGAACTTGTACTGGGCCACGTGCGCCCAGAAGATGTCCATCTCCAGCCAGATCACCTTCGGGTCGGTGATGGACAGGAAGTACTCCAGCTTGCGGATGCCGGAGCTGCGGGTCGGGCGGCCCTGGGCGTCGAGCGGTCCGCCGTCGATCAGGAAGTCGTACGCCGTGTCGTGGTTGTGGGTGTAGAGCTTGATCCCGGCCTTGCGGGCGATCTCGCCGAGGGCGTGCCACTTGTCGGCGGCCACGTCCCAGTCGGCCTTGTAGGAGCTGCTGGTGGGGTCACCGCCGGTGCCCATGTGGTCCATGCCGAGGATGTTCGCGATCTCGAGGTGCTTCTTGAAGGTGTCCAGGTCCGCGGTGGTCAAGGGCCAGGAGCCGGGGATGAAGCCGTGGTTGCCCTGTGCCCGCAGTCCGTACTCGTCCAGCCAGCCGCGCAGCAGCCGGGCGCCCTCGACGGACTCCAGGCTGGCGCCGCCGGGCGCGTTGGCGTGCTGCCCGTAGCCCGCGAACTCGACCTGGCGGTAGCCGAAGCGGCTGAGCTGCTTGAACACCTCGCGGAACCCGGAGGGCAGGTCGGTGGAGAGCGGGTCGCGGCCGGTGGCGTCGCGGACCGTGTAGAGGATGATGCCGCGCTTGTCCGCGGGGACGAGCAGCTGCCCCTTGGCCTGCTCGTCGGCCGGGGCCGCCGGCGTGGCCTGCGCCGGGCCCGCGCCGAACACGGGAGCGGCGATCGCCCCCGCCGCGACGGCGGTACACGTGCCCAGGAAGCGGCGGCGGTCGATGCCGAGGCTGCGGCGCAGGGGTTCGTCGGTGCCGTTGACGGTGGTGTGGAAGTCGTTCACGGGTGCCTCTCTCTTGTCTGGTGGTCCGGTAGGCCCGCCAGGGCGAGCAGGAGTGACTTCACGTCGGTGGCCGCGACGCGGTCACCGACAGCGCGGGGGATGGAGCAGATGATGAGCGGACCGTCGTCGTCGCTCATGGGAAGGCGGCCGTGGCTGCCGCGCAGGGGGGACGGGTCGAGGGGCACGACCGCCATGCGGTAGCGCATGCCGAGTTTCTTGCGGGCCAGGGCGGTGGCCGCCTTGACCTTGACGTAGGGGTCGAGCGGATCCATGAAGAGCTCGACCGGGTCGTAGCCGGGTTTGCGGTGGATCTCGACGAGTCGCGCGAAGTCGGGCGCATGGTCGTCGTCGAGCCAGTAGTAGTACGTGAACCAGGCGTCCGGCTCCGCGACAGCGACGAGTTCACCGGAGCGCGGATGGTCGAGGTGACGGGCCTTCTTGCCCTCGTCGTCGAGGAGTTCCGCGATGCCGGGCAGGCCGGCGAGTGCGGCCCGGGTGGCGTCGAGGTCCTCGGGGCGCCGCACGTAGACATGGGCGATCTGGTGGTCCGCGACCGCGAAGGCCCGGGAGGCCATCGGGTCGAGGTATTCCATGCCGTCCTGCGTGTGCACCTCGAGCAGGCCTGCGCGGCGCAGCGCGCGGTTGATGTCGACCGGGCGGTCCACGCGGGTGATGCCGTACTCGGACAGCGCGACGACGGTACGGCCCTCGGCACGTGCGTCGTCCAGGAGGGGGGCCATGGCGGCGTCCAGTTCCGTGGCCGCGTTCAGGGAGCGCGGGTCGTCGGGGCCGAAGCGCTGCAGGTCGTAGTCGAGGTGAGGGATGTAGCACAGGGCCAGGTCGGGGTGGCGGGTGCGCAGGATGTGGCGGGTGGCGTCGATGATCCAGCGGCTGGAGACCAGGTCGGCGCCGGGCCCCCAGAAGTGGAAGAGGGGGAACGTGCCCAATTGCTCGGTGAGTTCGTCGTGGAGGGCCGGGGGCCTGGTGTAGCAGTCGGGTTCCTTGCGGCCGTCGGAGTAGTAGACCGGGCGCGGAGTGACGGTGATGTCGGTGTCGGCGCCCATGGCGTACCACCAGCAGATGTTGGCGACCGTGTAGCCGGGCTGGGCGCGGCGGGCCGCGTCCCACAGCTTGTCTCCCGCGACGAGACCGTTGTGCTGCCGCCACAGGAGTACGTCGCCGAGTTCGCGGAAGTACCAGCCGTTGCCGACGATGCCGTGCTCGGAGGGCAGAGCGCCGGTCAGGAAGGTGGACTGGGCGGCGCAGGTGACGGCGGGCAGGACGGTGCCGAGCGGCGCGTGGGAGCCGGACCGGGCGAGCGCCTGAAGGTGGGGCATGTGGTCGAGGAGGCGAGGGGTGAGCCCGACGACGTCCAGCACGAGCAGCGGGGTGGGGCCGGTGGTGGTCCGTCGGGCGCTCATGGGAGTTCCTTCAGGCCGAGGTCGGTCAACAGGTCGCGGGCGAGGGTGAGTTCGGCGGCGATGCCGTCGGCTAGCCGGGCGCTGGTGTGGGGCCGCAGCTCGGGCGGGAGGGCCTGCCAGGTGTAGGTCTCGACCTCGAGGTGGCGGGTGAGGGGATGCGGGCCGCCGACGAGGTGGGCCAGTGCGGCCTTCAGGACGTGGAGTGTGGAGGTCAGGGGTGCGGCGGGGGCCGCGTGCAGCGGGACGTGGAAGTGGGCTCGCCATGGAGTGCCGTCCGGCAGGGCGCCTCCCCGCAGGGCCTCGCCGAGGTCGTCGGTGCCGCGCAGGCCGGCGGTTGTGGCGGCGCGGGTCTGGTGCAGGAAACGGGGTTCGTCGAAGGCGGCGAGGGCCGCCCGGACATCGGGGAGGTGGGGGTGTTCGGCGTGCAGGGCGGCGGACAGCTGGGATTTCACGACGGGGATACGGGCCCGGCCGATCGCGTCCAGAGCCGTGTGCGGATCTTCGAAGGAGGTGGCGAGGTGGCACGTGTCCACGCAGATGCCGATGCGGTCGTGGCCGATCGCGGTCAGCGGGGCGATGGCGTCGCCGGTGGTCTCGACGGTGCAGCCCGGTTCCGGCTCCAGGCCGACACGGATCGAACGGCCGGTCAGCTCCGCCAGGGCGTCGAGGCGTCGGCCGAGAGTGCGCAGGGCCGCGTGGGCCGTCTGCGCGCGCCGTCCGTCGTCGTCGGCGGTGCGCCAGAAGAGCGGCAGGGTGGAGATGCTGCCCTCGGTCACGTCGCCGGGAAGCAGGGCCGCGAGGACATGGGCGAGGGCGGTGGTGTGCTCGAGGCGTACCAGGTCGCCCCAGTCCGGCCTGTAGACACGGTACTTGACTTGCTCGGCGCCGAAGCCCTCGTACGGGAAGCCGTTGAGGGTGACGACCTCGAGGCCGCGATGGTCGAGTTCGGTGCGCAGACGGCGCAGCGCGGACGGATCGGTGACGAGGGCCTGCGCGGCGTCGGCGGCTAGCCAGAGGCCGATCCCCAGGCGGTCACGGCCAAGGCGGCGTCGAACCGCCTCGCAGTGGTCGCGGAGCTGGGCGAGGACGCCGTCGAGGGTTTCCGCCGGGTGCACGTTGGTGCAGTAGGCGAGGTGGACGGTGGTGCCGTCGGGGTGGCGGAAACGCATCGGTCACTCCCCGCCACGCAGAACGGAGTTGCCCTCATGCGTGGCCGTCGTGCCGTCGGGGGTGAGGTTCAGACGGCCACTGAGCCCGTAGAAGGCGACGGGGTTGCGCCACAGCACCCGGTCCACGTCGTCCTCGGTGAAGCCGTCGGCGAGCATCGCGTCGGCGACCGCGCGGGTCTTCAGCGGGTCGCTCCTCCCCCAGTCGGCGGCCGAGTTCACCAGCACCTGCTCGGGTCCGTAGGCGCGCAGGATCGCGACCATCCGCCGCTCGTCCATCTTGGTGTCGGGATAGACGGAGAAGCCCAGCCAGCAGCCGCTGTCCTTGGCCTCCTTGACGGTGGTCTCGTTGAGGTGGTCGACCAGGACGCGTTCCGCGGGCAGTGCGGACTCACGGACCGCGTCGAGGGTCCGGCGCAGCCCGGCGAGCTTGTCGCGGTGCGGGGTGTGGACGAGGGCGGGCAGCCCGTGGTCGGCGGCGAGCTGGAGCTGGGCCGCGAGGGCGGTGTCCTCGGCGGGGGTCATGGAGTCGTAGCCGATCTCGCCGACGGCCACGACCTGGTCCTTGACGAGATAGCGGGGCAGTTCGTCGAGGACGGGGACGCAGCGGGGGTCGCCCGCTTCCTTGGGGTTGAGGGCGAGGGTGCAGTGGTGGGCGATGCCGTACTGGGCAGCGCGGAAGGGTTCCCAGCCCAGCAGGGAGTCGAAGTAGTCGAGGAAGGAGGCGGGGGACGTGCGGGGCTGCCCGAGCCAGAAGGAGGGCTCGACCACGGCACGGACACCCGCGGCATACATGGCCTCGTAGTCGTCGGTGGTCCGTGACGTCATATGGATGTGCGGGTCGAAGATGCGCATCAGGACTCCTTGCCGTGGGGGGCGTCCGTGGTGTGCGGAGGGGCAAACTCGGCCAGTGCCAGGACGCGGTACAGGTCTTCCGGTACGGAACGGCCCGCAGCGGTGCGTTCGGCGGCGTAGTCGCGGAGCATGCGGGCGAGTTCGGCGTCACCGCGGGCGCGCCCTGCCAGCTCCACGACGATGTCGACGGGAACGCCGGTGAACAGGCATTTGAGGACCGCGTGCCGCCAGACATGGGCGGCGAGGTGGCGTGCGGCGTACGGGCCGACGGCGGCGGCGAGGAGCCGGGTGTCGTTGGTGCGGAGCGCGTCCTCGAGGAGCGGGACGGCCTCGGGGCCCGGTACGAGGTGGGGCAGGGCGTGCAGGACCGCACGGCGTTCGTCGGCGGTGCCCTGGCGGTAGACCCGGGTGAGCGCGGCGGTGTCGGCGCGGGCCGCGTGGAGGATGAGGACACGGACGGCGTCGGCGTACGCGGGGCCGCAGCGACGTCCGGCCTCGGCCAGGCGCAACTCCCAGACGAAAATGGTCCCTTGGGTGGACGGGAGGGCGGCTGCCTCGTCGAGTGCCTGGTCGAGCCAGGCCCGTGCGGCTCCCGCGAGGGCGGCTTCGACGTGAGCATGCAACTCGCCCAGCGGGGTGCCGGCCGCCGGGGTGTCCGGCGCGGCGTGCGGGTGCGTCATGCGGTGCTCCCTTCGGGGGTGGCGGAGGGCTCGCCGTGGGCGGCGGCGGGGGCCGGCGCGTGCCGGGCGGTGGCGGTCGCCGCCGCCTTGCGGAGGAACGGCAGGGACTGTTGTGCGTGGTGAGACCCGGCGTGGGAGTGGCGGGGCAGTTCGACGACGGTCAGGCCTCGGTAGCCGGCGGTGGACAGGGCCGCGAGGACGGCGGGGAAGTCGATGTCGCCCTCTCCGAAAGGGAGGTGCTCGTGGACGCCGCGGCGCATGTCCTCGATCTGGACGTGGCGCAGCCAGGGGGCGGCGCCGCGTACGCAGTCGGCGGGCGGGAGGGGTTCGAGGCACTGGCAGTGGCCGATGTCGAGGGTGAGGCCGAGGCCTGCGGGGTTCCCGAGGGCGTGCCGCAGGCGATGGAAGTCGGCGAGGGTGGCGAGGAGGTGGCCGGGTTCGGGTTCGACGGCGAGGGGGATGCCGGCGGCGGTGGCGACGTCCAGGACGGGGGTGAGGCTCTCGGCCAGCCGTTGCCACGCCGTGTCCTCGTCGCCTCCCGCCGGGGTGGTGCCGCTGAAGCAGTGCACCGCGTGGGCGCCGAGTTCGGCGGCGACCCGGACGGCCCGGAGCAGCAGGTCGACACGGCGGGCGCGGTCGTCCGGGTCGGGGTCGAGCAGGGATGGAGCGTGTTTGCGGCGTGGGTCGAGGACATAGCGGGCGCCCGTCTCGACGGTGACCTCCAGGCCGAGCCACTGCAGGCGGCGCGCGAGCCGGCGGGTGCGGTGGGCGAGGTCGGGGGCGAGCGGGTCGAGGTGCATGTGGTCGAGGGTCAGGCCGACGCCGTCGTAGCCGAGGTCCGCGAGCAGGGAGAGGGCGTCGTCGAGGCGGAGGTCGGCGAGGCCGTTGGTGCCGTATCCGAAGCGGAGCGGATTGCTGCCGGGGGCCTGCTCGGGCGCCGGGGCGATGGGGGCGACACGGGGCTGCGGGGTCATGTGACGCTCACCTTCCTGGCGAGTCGGCCTGCGAGCGGGGCCAGCGCCACGGTGAGCAGCGCTGCTACGGGAGCACCGGAACGGGCGGACAGGGCTGCCTGGAGCGGGATCGTGGCGCGGATGCCGCCGCCGACGGCGCGTTGGGTGAGCGGGGGTGACGGGTTGAGGCTGGCGTGGAGGTAGGGGCGGGCCGCGGTCGCGAGGTAGCTCGCGGCGAGGGCCCCGCTCAGGGGGGTACGTCCCTGTGTCAGCAGGCGGGTCAGTACGCCCGTGGCGGCGAGCGCTGCCAGCGGAGGCAGGGCTGAGCCGCCCCGGGTCTCCCCGCGGGAGACGGTCGTGACCGCCAGGGTGTGGGTGCCGAGAAGGAGGGCCGGAGCGAGGGCGGGGCGAAAGCGGCCCGCGGTGGCCGCCGCCCCCAGGAGCAGGTCCAGGCCTCGTGCCGCCGCCATCGCGACAGGTCCCGCCCAGGTCCGCTTCAGGCCGAGGTCGTAGGCCCAGACGGTGGCCGCGAGAGGTGCGGCGACGGAGAGTGCGGGACGTCCGGCGCGCCCGGCGAGGGCGAGGCCCGCCGCGGTGAGGGCACAGGCGGCCGTGAAGGCGGCGGCGGGACGGACACGGCCGGAGGGAAGGGGGCGGTGGGGGCGCTCCGCGGCGTCCTCGTCGCGGTCGGCCCAGTCGTTGAGGGCCATACCGGCCTCGTACAGGCAGAGTGAGGAGCCGATGGCCAGGAGGGCGCGGGGGGTGGGCCGCGCCGAGACCGCCGCCGCGCCGGCGATGGTGTCGCCGGGGACGGTGAGCAGGGCGGGGACGCGGAGCAGTTCGGCCCAGGCCCGCACGTCCGCCGCACCGGGCCGGGTCATCGCGGTACCCCGGGGTGCTCTGCCGTTCGGGCTCCGCGCAGCCTACCCGCGAATCCGGCCAGCTCCGCGTACTGCTCCCCCAGTGCCGCGGGCCCGTCGCCCACCGGGTCCTTGAAGTAGAAACCCAGCTCTCCCAGCGGGCCGGACAGTCCGGCTTCGTGCGCGCGCAGCACCAGCCGGGCCAGGTCGAGCACCAACGGTGCCGCCAACGCCGAGTCGCACCCCTGCCAGGTGGTCTGCAACACCATGCGTGTCCCGAGAAAGCCGTCGAAGGCGACGTGGTCCCAGGCGGTCTTCCAGTCGCCGAGGGCGGGGACGTCGTCGATGTGCACCTCGCCCTCGGGGGCCGTGCCGAGGGTGTCGGCGAGGACCCGCTCCTTGCCCGCGTTCTTGGCGGCCGCCGCGGCCGGGTCGGCCAGCGACGCGCCGTCGCCGCCGCCCAGCAGGTTGGTCCCGGACCAGGCCCGCACGGCGAGCGCACGCTGGGCGAACATCGGTCCCAGCACGGAGCGGAGCAGCGTCTGGCCGGTCTTGCCGTCACGGCCCGCGTACGGCAGCCCGCTCGCTGCCGCGGCGGACGCCAGCGCCGGGTGGTGCAGACCCGTCGACGGGGTGAAGTTCACGTAGGGGCAGCCCGCCCGGAGTGCCGCCGCCGCGTACAGCGAGCTCGGCGGCAGCGCGTCACCGCTGCCCGGGGGCTCGGTGGACGCCACGTTCACCACCACCGTCCGGGCGAGCCCGCGCCGTTCCACGAAGTCTTGGATGTCCGCGGCGAAGGCGGCGATCAGCTCCTCCTCGCTCCGCGTGTCCGCCGGGACGGGGCCGCCCGGCCTGATCTCACGGTCCGCGGCGCCGAGTTCGGTCAGGACCGCCGAGGGGAGTCCCGGCGGCAGCACACCGCCCGCCGCCAGTGCCTCGGCGCGTTTGGGCAGGGGGCAGTCCACCGTGTCGTGACCGCCGAAGACGAGGGACGACAACGCCGGAAGGCCCGATCCGGCGAACACGGGCGTCTCGGTGACCATGCCCGTGGGCGGGTGCAGGCCCGCGCTGACGGCGGCGCACCCGGCGACGACGGTCGTGGCGACGGAGCCGCGGGCGCCGATCAGCCACACCCCGGCACGGGTTCGGGAAAGGGACGCGGGCATGGGTCAGCCTCCTGGTCGTGCGAGAAACGGCAGAGACGGGAGGAAGACGGCGGGCGGGAGTCCGGCGTCCCCCGCCCGCCGTCGCTCAGTTGCCCTTGACGGGCAGTTCCTTGATCCGGATGTCGCGGAAGGACACCTGGTCACCGGATCCGTGGTTCTGGATGCCGAGGTGTCCGTCGCGCAGGCTCCGGGCCGGATCGGTGTTGGTGAAATCGTTGATCTTCACGCCGTTGAGCCAGAGGCGGAGGCGCTCGCCCTCCACGCGGATCTCGTACGTGTTCCACTCCCCCGGCGGATTCAGCGCGCGGTCGCGCTTCTTCAGGTCGGCGGACTGGAAGCCGTAGACGGACCCGGTGGTCTTGTCGGGCACGTCCGTGGCGTCGATCTGGATCTCGTAGCCGTTGTTCACGGCCGCCCACGGGTCGTCCGAGGGCGGGAAGCCCACGAACACACCGGAGTTGTCGTCGCCGGCCGTCTTCCAGTCGAGCTTCAGCGAGTACGCGGAGAAGCCCGACGTGGCGTACCAGAGCAGGCCCATGCCGCCGGTCGACGTCAGGGTGCCGTCGGCGTCGAGGGTGAAGGAGCCGGGGCCCGCCTGCTTCCAGCCGGACAGTGAGCCGGCCGTACCGTCGAAGAGCGGGCGGTAGCCGTTCTCCGGGCGGCAGTCGGCCTGGGCGTCACCGATCGCCCACCGGATTCCGCCCAGCAGGTGCTGCCGGAAGGCCGGTTCGCTGTACGACTCCTTGGTGTGGCCGCCCCCGGTGTAGAAGGCGCGGCCGCCCTGGTAGTTCTGGCACCAGGCGATCGGATGGTCGCCGTGCATGGTGCCGCCGGTGTACGAGGACTCGTCGAGCGAGGCGAGGACATGGGCCCTCTCCCGGGGGTTGGAGCGGTAGTTGTACCACTCGTCGGTCCGGTCCCAGGCCCGTGCCAGGTCCGAGGTCGCCGGATGGGCGCGGTCCTCGACGTCCACCGTCGCCGGCTGGATCGCCGGGTGGTTCTGGAAGTACGCGCCGGCGACACCGCCGTAGAACGCCCAGTCGTACTCGGTGTCGGCCGCCGCGTGGATGCCGACGTACCCGCCGCCGTGCCGGATGTAGCCCTCGAAGGCGCTCTGCTGCGCCGCGTCGAGCACGTCTCCGGTCGTCGACAGGAACACGACCGCGTCGTAGCGGCGCAGGTTCGCCGAGGTGAAGGCGCCTGCGTCCTCCGTCGCGTCGACCGCGAAGCCGGCGCCCTCGCCGAGTTGCTTCACCGCCGCGATGCCCTCGGGGATCGAGTCGTGCCGGAATCCGGCCGTCTTGGAGAACACCAGCACCCTCTTGGCCTCGGCGGGATGCGAGACGGCGGGTCCCGTGACGCAGCCGAGGAGCAGGGCCGCTCCCACGACGGCGGTCGTCAGTCTGCCGGTCGAGCGCATGCCTGCCTCCTCTCAGCCCGTGGTGAAGGTGAAGTCGTCGACGTCGAACAGGGCGCCGGAGCCGCTGCTCCCCTTGAAGACCAGGAAGAGCGTGGTCGTGCCCTTGGGCGCGTGGGACAGGTCGGCGCTGACGTCCTGGTAGTTCTCCCAGCCGCCTGTCACCGGCACGGTCGCCTTGCCCAGCAGGGTCCCGGAGGCCGAGCCCGCGCGGACCTCGAGGGTGCCGCCCGCACCGCCGGAGGCGATGCGCGCCGTGATCTTCTTGGCGTTGCTCAGGACGTACGGCGTGAAGGAGATCCAGTCGCCGTTGTCGATGTCGCCGACCGTCCTGCTGCCGTGCGCACTCGCCTTGGTGACGACCGAGACACCGGAGGAGTTGCCGAAGTGCTCGGCCTGGCGGTGCCGCGGCTGGGTCACGCTCTGGTCGTGCGAGGTGAGCGGCGCCTGCCCGCCGCCTCCGCCGTCGGTGTACTCGGCGTTGAAGACCCCGAAGATGTTCTCGTCCTCGTCGTGACCGCCGTCGGCGGTGGTCTGGATGGTGCCCGAGCAGCCGTTCGCCGAGGTGATCGGGTGGCCGTGGGTGTCGTGGCCGAGAATGAAGGTGACCTTGACCTTCGAGCAGTCGACGGTCGTGCCGTCCTCGGGGTCGGTGACCTTCACCTTGTACGGGACGGCGTCTCCGAAGCTGAACAGCTGCCCGTCCTGGAGGAGTTCGAGCGTCACCTTCGGCGCGGTGTTGCCGACCACGATCTGCACGCTGGCACTGCCGGTCCGGCCGGAGGTGTCCTTGGCGGTCAGGGTCGCGGTGTAGGTGCCGTTCTTCTTGTACTTGTACGTCGGGTTCGCGGCGGTCGACGTGCCGCCGTCCCCGAAGTCCCAGCTGTAGGTGAGGGCGTCGCCGTCCTGGTCGCTCGTGCCCTGGGAGGAGAACTGCACCTTCACAGGCGCCTGCCCTGAGGTCTTGCTCGCCGCCGCCTGAGCCACCGGCGAGTGGCCGTCGGTCGCGTTCTCGATGCGGTACAGGGCCGAGTTGTCGTCCCCGCCGAACCAGGCGGTGCCGTAGTCGAGGACGTACAGCGCGCCGTCGGGCCCGAAGGCCATGTCCATCACCTGCGTGCCGGTCCACGGGAACGCGTTGATCGACTGCACGCTGCCGCTGGAGTCGCTGACGATCCGCTTGATCCAGCGGCGGCCGAACTCACCGGCGAAGAAGTTCCCGTCGTACGCCTGCGGGAACTTCACCGGCGAGTTGAGCGCCGGGTCGTAGTGGTAGACAGGTCCGCCCATGGGGGACTCGGAGCCGTCGCCGAACTCGGGCACGGACGGGCCGTCGTACGGGATCCAGGCGGGCTGGGCCGGCGGCAGGTCGGTCAGGCCGGTGTTGTGGGGCGAGGTGTTCTTCGGGGCGTTGCAGTCGAAGGACGCTCCGGAGGCCTTGGTGGCGAAATCGTAGTCCACGTAGGCGTCGTTCTTGCCGGTGCAGTACGGCCAGCCGAAGTTGCCGGGGCTGGTGACCCGGGCGAACTCGACCTGCCCGGCGGGCCCGCGCTTCGGGTCCGCGGTGCCGGCGTCGGGGCCGTAGTCGCCGACGTAGAGGATGCCGGTCTTCTTGTCGACGCTGAAGCGGAACGGGTTGCGGAAGCCCATGGCGTAGATCTCGGGCCGCGTCTTGGCGGTGCCCGGCGGGAAGAGGTTGCCGTCGGGGATGGAGTAGGAGCCGTCGGCGTTCACCTTGATGCGCAGGATCTTGCCACGCAGGTCGTTGGTGTTCCCGGCGCTGCGCTGGGCGTCGAAGGCCGGGTTGCGGTCGGAGCGTTCGTCGATGGGGGCGTACCCGTCCGACTGGAAGGGGTTGCTGTCGTCGCCCGTCGACAGATACAGGTTGCCCGCCGCGTCGAAGTCGATGTCACCGCCGACGTGGCAGCAGATGCCGCGCGAGGTCTTGACCTCGAGGATGTTCTTCTCGCTCGCGGCGTCGAGGGTGCCGTCCGCCTTCAGGACGAAGCGGGAGAGGCGGTTCACTCCGTCGAAGGGGGCGAAGTCGGCGGCGGTGCCGTTCTCCGGGGCGTCGCCCGCCGGGGTGTTCAGCGGGGGCGCGTAGTAGAGGTAGATGAAGCGGTTGTCGGTGAAGTCCGGGTCGACACCGACGCCTTGGAGGCCTTCCTCGTCGTGGGAGTACACGTCGAGCTTGCCTGCGAGCTTGGTGTTGCCCGCCGCGTCGGTGAGGCGGAGTTCACCGTCGCGGGAGGTGTGCAGGACCGAGCGGTCGGGGAGGACGGCGAGCGACATGGGCTCGCCGACCTCCGCCTCGCCCTTGGCGAGAGTGACCTGCTGGAAGTCCTCGGCGGCGGAGGCCGCCGGGGCGGCTCCCTGGTCGGCGACGGCTGCGCCGGCCTGGGGGGAGGTGAGGGTGAGGGTGGCGCCGGCGAGCAGCGCCCCGCTGAACAGGGCCAGGGCCTTGCGGAATCGCCCTGGTATGTGGGTCTCGATTCTGTCGTTGCCTGTGGTGCGGTGGTTCCCGTGCACGAATGCCTCCAGAAAAGGGGCCGGTTGTACGGGCGGTTGCGAACGCCGGGATGCGCCGTCATCCCGGCGAGTCGGAGAAAGTCAGTTGCCGAACGCCGCGTCGAAGGAGGCCGACGGGGGCTCGAAGTCGTACGCCTCCAGCCGGGTCAGGGCTTCGGGTGCGCCCTGGAGCCGGTCCATGCCGGCGTCCTCCCACTCGACGGAGATCGGGCCCTGGTAGTCGATGGAGCGCAGCATCCGGAAGACGTCCTCCCAGGGCACGTCGCCGTGCCCGGCCGACACGAAGTCCCAGCCGCGGCGCGGGTCGCCCCAGGGCAGATGGGAGCCGAGGCGGCCGTTGCGGCCGTCGAGACGCTTGCGGGCCTCCTTGCAGTCGACGTGGTAGATGCGGTCGCGGAAGTCCCACAGGAAGCCGACCGGGTCGAGGTCCTGCCAGACGAAGTGCGAGGGGTCGAAGTTCAGCCCGAAGGCGGGGCGGTGGTCGACGGCGGCCAGAGCGCGCTGTGTCGTCCAGTAGTCGTAGGCGATCTCGCTCGGGTGGACCTCGTGCGCGAACCGCACGCCCTCGGCGTCGAAGACGTCGAGGATCGGGTTCCAGCGCTCGGCGAAGTCGTCGTAGCCGCGCTCGATCATCGCCTCGGGGGCGGGCGGGAACATGGCGACCAGGTGCCAGATGGCGGAGCCGGTGAAGCCGATGACGGTGTCGACGCCGAACGCGGCCGCCGCCCGGGCGGTGTCGGCGATCTCGGCGGCGGCGCGCCGGCGTACGCCCTCCGGGTCCCCGTCTTCCCAGATACGGGCCGGGAGGATGGCCTCGTGGCGCTCGTCGATGATGGCGTCGCACACCGCCTGGCCGACCAGGTGGTTGGAGATCGCCCAGCACTTGAGTCCGTACTTGTCGAGCAGTTGGTGGCGCGAGGCGATGTAGGACGGGTCCGCGAGCGCCTTGTCGACCTCGAAGTGGTCGCCCCAGCAGGCGAGTTCGAGTCCGTCGTAACCGAAGTCGCGGGCCAGGCGGCAGACCTCCTCCAGCGGGAGGTCGGCCCACTGGCCGGTGAAGAGTGTGAAGGTACGCGGCATGCGCAAGGCCTCCTCAGACCGCTATGGGGGTGTAGACGGAGTTCTTCTGGGCGCTCTCCTCCACCGCCGCGAGCACACGCTGGACCTGGAGTCCGTCGCGGAACGAGGGTTCGGGTCTGCGGCCTTCCGCGACGGCGTACACGAGGTCGCGGGCCTGGTGGACGAAGGTGTGCTCATAGCCGAGGCCGTGGCCCGGCGGCCACCAGGCGTCCAGATAGGGGTGGTCGGGTTCGGTGACGAGGATGCGGCGGAAGCCGGCGAGCGTGCCCGGCTCGGTACCGTCGTGGTACTCCAGCTCGTTGAGCCGCTCCAGGTCGAAGGCGAGTGAGCCGCGCTCCCCGTTGAGTTCGATGCGCAGGGCGTTCTTCCGTCCGGTGGCGTACCGGGTGGCCTCGAACGAGGCGAGGGCGCCGGAGGCGAAGCGCCCGGTGAACAGGGCGGCGTCGTCCACGGTGACCGGTCCGATGCCGGCGGCGGACACCGCGGACAGGCCGCTGCTCCCGCCGGCGGGCAGCGGCCGCTCCCGTACGAAGGTCTCGGTGAGGGCGGAGACCCCGGCCAGCTCCTCGCCGGCGAGGTACTGGGCGAGGTCGATGGCATGGGCACCGAGGTCGCCCAGCGACCCCGAGCCGGCGTGTTCCCTTTGCAGCCGCCAGGTGAGGGGGAACTGCGGGTCCACCAGCCAGTCCTGAAGGTAGGTCACCCGCACATGGCGCAGTGTCCCGAGCCGGCCGTCCGCGACCATGTGGCGGGCCAGTGCGGTGGCCGGGAGGCGGCGGTAGTTGAAGCCGACCATCGCCACCTGGCCCCGTCCGGCCGCCGCTTCGGCCGCCACCGCCATGGCCTCGGCCTCCTCGACGGTGTTCGCGAGGGGCTTCTCGCACAGCACGTGCTTGCCGGCCGCCAGGGCGGCGAGGGCGATCTCGGCGTGGCTGTCGCCCGGGGTGCAGATGTCGACGAGGTCGATGTCGTCCCGGTCGATCAGCGTCCGCCAGTCGGTCTCGACCGCCGCCCAGCCGTGCCGGTCGGCCGCGGCACGCACCGCCGCCGCGTTCCGGCCGCATATCGCGCCGAGCACCGGGCGTCGGGGCAGGTCGAAGACATGGCCCACGGTGCGCCAGCCCTGCGAGTGGGCGGCACCCATGAACGCGTACCCCACCATGCCGACGCGCAGCGGCGGTGTTCCGGCCTCGGCCCCTTCTGCCTGCTGCGGCTGTCCCATACGGATGTCCTCCTCGTCCTCGTCGTGATTACGCCGTGGGGGGTGCGGGGCGGAACCTGTCAGCGGAAGCCGGTGGGCATGTACTGGTCGACGTTGTCCTTGTCGACGACGGCCGAGTAGAGGGTGATCGAGGCCGGGATCTCGTACTCGGCGAGGCCGCCGACGCCCTTGCCCTGGCCGAGTGCGCGCGCGAGGTCGATGGCGGATGCGGCCATGGTCGGCGGGTAGAGGACGGTCGCCTTGAGGACGCCGTTGTCCTGCTTGATGGCCTGGAAGGCGGACAGCGCCCCGGCCCCGCCGACCATCAGGAAGTCGTCGCGACCGGCCTGCTCGATGGCGCGCAGCGCGCCCACGCCCTGGTCGTCGTCGTGGTTCCACAGCGCGTCGAACTTGGGCTGTGCCTGGAGGAGCTGGGCCATCTTGGCCTGTCCGGACTCGACCGTGAACTCGGCGGCCTGGCGGGCCACCTTCTTGATGTTCGGGTAGTTCTTCAGCGCGTCGTCGAAGCCCTGGGTGCGCTGCTTGGTCAGTTCCAGGTTGTCGATGCCGGCCAGCTCGATGACGCGGGCGTCCGATTTCCCCTTGAGCTTCTCGCCGATGTAGTGACCGGCGTTCAGGCCCATGCCGTAGTTGTCGCCGCCGATCCAGCACCGGTAGGCCTGCGGGGTGTTGAAGATGCGGTCGAGGTTGATGACCGGGATGCCCGCGCGCATCGCCTTCAGTCCCACCTGGGTGAGGGCCTTGCCGTCGGCGGGCAGCACCACCAGTACGTCGACCTTCTTGTTGATGAGGGTCTCGATCTGGCCGATCTGCGCCGCGGTGTCGTTGGAGCCCTCGGTGATCTCCAGCGTGACGTCCGAGTACTTCTGGGCGCGGCTCTTGGCGTTGTCGTTGATGGCGTTGAGCCAGCCGTGGTCGGCCTGCGGGCCGGCGAAGCCGATGGTGACGTGCTTGCCGGCCTTGTCTTCGGCGGCCGGCTTGTCGTTCGCGGCGGGCTTGTCGGACTTGGTCTCGTTACTCGTGCAACCTGCGAGGAAGGCACCGGCCGAGACGGCGGCGGTCCCGAAGAGCAGTCCTCTGCGGCTTGTGACAGGCAGCTGTGGCATGGCGGTGAACCCTTTCCTCAGGTCGTGCTTGCGGTACGGCGCTGGACCAGCACGGCGGCGACGATGATCGCGCCCTTGGCGATCTGCTGGACGTCGCTCTGCAGGTTGTTCAGGGCGAAAATGTTGGTGATCGTGGTGAAGATCAGGACGCCGAGGACGGAGCCGGTGATGGTGCCGCGGCCCCCGCTGAGCAGGGTGCCGCCGATGATCGCGGCCGCAATGGCGTCCAGTTCGTACAGGTTGCCGTTGGTGTTCTGGCCCGAGCCGGACAGGATGATCAGCAGGAAGGCCGCGATACCGCAGCACAGGCCGGACAGCAGGTAGAGGTAGAGGCGCTGGCGGCGTACGTCGATGCCGGCGAGCCGCGCCGCCTCCGCATTGCCGCCGACGGCGACCGTGCGGCGCCCGAAGGTGGTGCGGTTGAGCACCAGCCAGCCGATGACCGTGACGAGGGCGAAGACCAGCACGAGCGGCGGGATGCCGAGCACATAGGAGTCGCGTTCACCGAGCTTGAGGATCCCGTCGACCGTGACGATCTGCGTCCTGCCGTCGGTGATCTGCAGGGCCAGTCCGCGTGCCGAGGCCAGCATGGCGAGCGTGGCGATGAACGGGACCATCCCGCCGTACGCGATGAGCACGCCGTTGACCAGACCGCAGCCCACTCCGACGACGACCGCGGTGAAGAGGATGCCCCAGAAGCCGTACTCCTGGGTGGCGACGGTGGTGGCCCACACCGAGGCCAGAGCGACGATCGCACCCACCGACAGATCGATGCCGCCTGAGGTGATGACGAAGGTCATACCGACGGTGACGACCCCGATCACCGAGGCCTGGGTGAGGACGAGTTGGAGGTTGCGGGTGTCGAGGAACTCGTCGGGCTTGGTGATCCCGCCGATGACGACCAACGCGGCGAGCACGCCGAGCAGGGAGAGGGTGCGGACGTCCGCGCGGGCGACGAGGGCGCGCCAGGCGGGGAGCGGGCCGAACGACGGCATCTTGCCGGTGCTGTCCCGCGGCGGGGAAACGGGCTGCGTCATGACGCCGGACTTCCTTCCATGACGAGGTCGAGGACGCGGTGCTCATCGAGTTCGCGCGCGGGCGCCGTGTGCACGACGTGCCCCTCGCGCAGCACCAGGACGCGGTCGGCGAGGCCGAGCACCTCGGGTACCTCACTGGAGACCAGCAGGACCGCGAGGCCCTCGTCGGCGAGGCGGCGGACGACCGCGTACAACTCGGCGCGGGCGCCGACGTCGACGCCGCGCGTCGGCTCGTCGAGCAGCAGCACGCGGCAGCCGCGCAGCAGCCAGCGGGCCAGGACGGCCTTCTGCTGGTTGCCGCCGGAGAGCGTGCGGACCGGTGCGGAGGGGTTGTCGGGGCGGAGCGAGAGCTCACGGGTCGCGGCGCGTGCGGCGCCCCGTTCGGCGCCCCGGTCGATCCAGCCCCCGCGCGAGAACCGGGACAGGGAGGAGACCGACACATTGCGGGTGACGGACTCCAGCATGAGCAGTGCCTGCGCCTTGCGTTCCTCGGGGGCGAGCCCGAGGCCGGCGCGGACCGCGGCGCGGACGCTCCCGGGACGCAACGGGCGTCCGTCGACGAGGACCTGACCGGTCGTGGGCTTGCGGGCACCGTAGATCGTCTCGAGGATCTCGGAGCGCCCGGAGCCGACGAGGCCGGCGAGGCCGACGATCTCGCCGGGACGGACGACGAGGTCGAGGGGCGCGAACTCCCCTTCCCTCGCCAGCCCTTGCACCTGAAGGACAGGAGCGCCCGTGGGAGCCGAGGACGGCCGCTCCGGGAAGACGTACTCGACGTTCCGTCCCGTCATCAGCGCCACGACCTCGCGGGTCGGCGTCGTCTTCGCCGGAAGTCCACGGGCCACCGCCCGCCCGTCCTTGAGGACGGTGACCCGGTCGCCGATGCGGCGGATCTCCTCCAGGCGGTGCGAGATGTAGACGACGGCGACGTCGGCGGCGGTGAGGTCGCCGACGATGCGGAACAGGTTGTCGACCTCGTCCGGGTCGAGCGCGGCGGACGGCTCGTCCATCACGATGAGCCGTACGTCGTGGGAGAGCGCCCGGGCCATGGACACGATCTGCTGCTGGGCCGCCGAGAGTTCTCCGACGAGCCGGGCCGGGTCGATCTCGGGGTGCCCGAGCCGCCGCAGCAGCGCGGCCGTCGACGCCCTCGCGGTCCTGGCCCGTACGACGAAGCCGGCGGCCGTGGGCTCGTGGCCGAGGTGGACGTTCTCGGCCACCGACAGATGCTCCACCAGGTCGAGTTCCTGATAGATGGTCGCGATACCGAGGCGCATGGCGGCGATGGGCGAGCGGAGCGTGACGGATTCGCCCCGCCATTGGATGGTGCCGGTGTCGGGCTGGTGCGCACCGGCCAGCACCTTGATCAGGGTGGACTTCCCGGCCCCGTTCTGGCCGAGCAAGCAGTGCACTTCACCGGCCCGGACGTCGAGGTCGACGCCGTCGAGGGCCCGGACTCCGGGGAACGACTTGGTGATGCCGGACATGCTGAGCAGCGGTGTTTCTGGTGCCATGTGGGTTCCCCTTGGCGGGCGTGCGAGCCGGTTTCAGGGCGGAACGCGTGCCGGGCAGGCGTTTTCAGGGCAGGGCAGAGCAGGGCGCTGTGCGGGTGGTCCCGCGGTGCGGGTGCGGTGGACGAGTGCTTACGCGGGTGAGAACAGGTGGTCGCTGATGAGCCGGGCCGCGCCGATGACACCGGCGTTCTGGCCCAGTTCCCCGAGGACGATGGGCAGGTTGCCGGTCGCCAGCGGGAGCGACTGGCGGTAGACCTGGGTGCGGATCGCGGCGAGCAGGGTGTGGCCGAGGCCGGTCACTCCGCCGCCGATCACCACCAGGCCGGGGTTGAAGAAGCTGACCAGGCCGGCGATCACCTGGCCGGTGCGGGTGCCGCCCTCCCGGATGAGGTCGAGCGCGGTGGCGTCTCCCGCCGCTGCCGCGGCGGCGACATCGACGGCGCTCAGACCGCCGTTCGTCTCCAGCCGCGAGGCGAGTTCCGCCGAGAGTCCCTGGTGGGCCGCCTCCAGCGCGTCACGGGCGAGGGCCGCGCCGCTGAAGTGGGCCTCCAGGCAGCCCCGGTTGCCGCAGGCGCATGGGCGTCCGTCGGGCACGGCCTGGATGTGCCCGATGTCGCCCGCGCTGCCCGTCACCCCGCGGTGGACCTCACCGCCGACGACGATGCCGCAGCCGATGCCGGTACCGATCTTGATGCAGAGGAAGTCGCCCACGGAGCGTGCGACGCCCGCGTGCTGCTCCCCCAGCGCCATCAGGTTCACGTCGTTGTCGACCATGACCGGGCAGCCGAGTTCCTGGCTGAGCGCCTCCCGCACCGGGAAGCCGTCCCAGCCCGGCATGATCGGCGGCGCCACCGGGACGCCTTCGGGGAAGCGGACCGGGCCCGGAACCCCGATACCGGCGCCGTCGAAGCCCTCCGCAAGCCCGGAGTCCTTCAACTTCGCAGCCATGGCCAGGACTTGCTCGAACACCGCGACGGGGCCCTCGCGCACGTCCATGGGCTGGTTGAGGTGGCCCAGCACTTCCAGTTCGGGGTTGGTGACCGCGACGTCGACCGAGGTCGCGCCGATGTCGACACCGAGGAAGCGCAGGCCCGGGGTGAGCCGGATGTTGTGCGAGCGCCGGCCGCCGCGTGAGGCGGCGAGCCCGTCCGCGACGACCAGTCCCGTCTCCAGGAGCCGGTCCACCTCCACGGCGAGCTTGGAGCGCGAGAGGTCGATCTCGTCGCCCAGCCGGGCCCGGGAGTTGGGCCCCCCGTCGCGCAACAGCCTGAGCAGCCGGGCCTGGTGCCCGTTCGCGGGTCGTGCAGTCATACGTCTCACGCGCCCCTCCCCGCCTCAATTGGCCGCCAGCGTCGGGCTTTCGAGAGGAACGTAGCAGCGGCTGCCGGGACTGGGAAGAAGTTGTGCAGCGATCGCCGCCAACTTTCTCCACTCACAGGACAAAGAAGAACCGACAGCGCCGCCCTGGCCTGGAGAGACCGGAATTCAGGACTTCGGCCGCGCGTGGTACGACCGCCGCGTGTGCTCGGTGTGCTCGCGCATCAGCTGGGTGGCGAGCTGCTCGTCGCGGTCCGCGATCGCCGCTATCAGTGCGCGGTGCTCGACCCAGGACTGCTGTCCGCGCTGACGGGCGATCGGCGTGTAGTACCACCGCACCCGGCGGTCGACTTGCGCGGCGAGTTCGGCGAGCACCGCGTTGCCCGCCAGCTCCATCACCTTCGTGTGGAAACGGGCGTTCATCGCGACGGCCCTGTCGACGTCGTCGGCGGCGACGGCATGCTCGCCCTCCGCACACAGCTCTTCGAGGGCCGAGATCCCGGCGCTGCCCGCGTCGGCGGCGGCGAGCCGGGCGGCCTCGGCCTCCAGCAGCGTGCGCACGGTCAGGAGCTGGTCGGCTTCCTCCTCCGTGGGCTCATGGACGAACGCGCCCTGGGCCGGCCGCAGATCGACCCACCCTTCCGTGTTCAGCCGCTGCAGGGCCTCGCGCACCGGCTGCCGGGAGACGCCGAGATGCCCGGCCAGTTCGCTCTCGACGAGGTGCTGGCCAGGCTGAAGGGCGCGGGTGGTGATGAGTTCGAGCAGCGCCTCGTAGACCCGGTCGCGCAGCGGGCCGGGCCGCTCGAGTTTGGGCACCGACCCGTGCGGCAGTCCTGTCGACAACATCGCGGTCCCCCTCCAGGGCAACGGCAGCGCAGTAGCCTGACTGCCAGCGTCTTTCGTCTACAGTCTACGGCGCACCATGGCCAGGGGCTGGGCGAGTTGGACTTCTCACACCGCCCTTTCGGGCTGCTCACGGGCAGCGGACGACCTGCCCCGCGTACGACAGGTTCCCGCCGAAGCCGAACAGCAGCACCTGGTCGCCCGTCGAGATCTGACCGCGCTCCATGAGCTTGGACAGCGCGAGCGGGATGCTCGCCGCCGACGTGTTGCCGGACTCGGACACATCGCGCGCCACGACCGCGTTGACGGCGCCGAGCTTCTCGGCGAGCGGCTCGATGATGCGCAGGTTGGCCTGGTGCAGCACGACCGCGGCGAGGTCCTCCGGCGCGATCCCGGACCGCTCGCAGACCTGGCGCGCGATGGGCGGCAGCTGGTTGGTCGCCCACCGGTAGACGCTCTGCCCCTCCTGCGCGAACCGCGGAGGCGTGCCCTCGATCCGCACCGCGTGCCCCATCTCGGGCACCGAGCCCCACAGCACCGGGCCGATCCCCGGCCCCTCACCCGGAGGGCAGGTCTCGACGACGGCGGCCCCGGCACCGTCCCCGACCAGCACACACGTCGTACGGTCGGTCCAGTCCGCCACGTCGGACATCTTGTCGGCGCCGACGACCAACGCCCGGGTGGCCGCGCCCGCGCGCACGGCGTGGTCGGCGGTGGCCAGCGCATGGGTGAAGCCGGCGCAGACGACGTTGACGTCCATGGCCGCGGGGGACGGAATGCCGAGCCGGGCCGCGACGCGGGCGGCGGTGTTCGGCGAGCGGTCGACGGCGGTGGAGGTGGCGACCACGACCAGGTCGATGTCGCCCGGTGCCAGCCCCGCGGCGGCGAGCGCCTTGGCGGCGGCGCGCCCGGCGAGTTCGTCGACGGGCTCGTCGGCCCCCGCGATGTGGCGGGTCCGGATGCCCACCCGGGTCCTGATCCACTCGTCGCTCGTGTCGACCATGCCCGCCAGGTCCTCGTTGGTGAGCACCTTGGCGGGCTGGTAATGACCGACGGCGGCAATGCGCGAGCCGTTCATGGGCGGATCCCCTCGTTGCCGTGCTTAGCGGGATCCACCAGTCTGATCAGTGACCGACGAGTACGACGGCATGCAAAGCAACAGGAATGGGGCGCCCGCGTTGTCGACTTCCCGCAGACCCCTGGACGCCCGGGCATCGCCCGTCCTGCCGTACGGAACTCATCCTGTGAACAGCTGCCTGGCCTTCAGGACGAGCTCGTAGAGGCCGTAGCACAGGGGCGCGCCCACCCACAGCCAGGAGAAGAGGATCAATGCGGTGCGGCCGCCCCCGCCCGGGTGAGGCCCGGCGGGGGGCGTCTCAGGCGGGCTGCTCTCGCCGGCCATCGGCGGCCTCCTTCGGTGCGGGGATGTGGTGGCGGGGGTGGACGGGCCGGACCAGCTCGTTGGCGACGAAGCCGATGACGAGCAGCCCGATCATGATCATGAACGACAGGCCGTAGAGGGCCGATCCGTGCTTGCCCGCCGCCTCCTGGTGGTCGGCGATCCAGTTCACGATCAGCGGGCCGAGGACACCGGCGGTGGACCAGGCGGTGAGCAGACGGCCGTGGATCGCGCCGACCTGGTAGGTCCCGAAGAGGTCCTTCAGATACGCGGGGATCGTCGCGAAGCCACCGCCGTAGAAGGAGAGGATCACCAGTGCGCACAGGATGAACAGCGGCTTCGACGAGTCGCCGAACGAGGCGATGACCAGGTACATGAGCGCGCCGACCCCCAGGTAGACGCGGTAGATATTCTTGCGTCCGATCAGGTCGGAGGTCGAGGACCAGCCGATACGGCCCGCCATGTTGGCCGCCGACAGCAGGGCGACGAAGCCGGCGGCCGCGGAGACCGACACGGGGGTGGAGGTGTCCGCGAAGAAGTCCGTGATCATCGGAGCGGCCTTCTCCAGGATGCCGATCCCGGCGGTCACGTTCATGCAGAGCACGATCCACAGACACCAGAACTGCGGGGTGCGCACGGCGCTACGCGCGGAGACCTGCACGCCCTCGACGGCGCTCGGCCCGGACTCGACCGGCCGCTCGGTGCGCGGCACTCGCACCAGCAGGACGCCGAGCAGCATGAAGACGGCGTACGACAGCCCGTGCACGAGGAAGGCGAGCGCGATCCCGGAGTGGCCGGTGCCGAACGACTCCAGCATCTGCGCCGACCAGGGCGAGGCGATCAGCGCGCCGCCGCCGAAGCCCATGATGGCGATGCCCGTGGCCATGCCGGGCCGGTCCGGGAACCACTTGATCAGCGTGGAGACGGGCGAGATGTAGCCGATGCCGAGACCGATGCCGCCGACGAAGCCGTAGCCGAGGACGATCAGCCAGTACTGCTCGGTCCGCGCGCCGAGCGCCGAGATCAGGAAGCCCGACGAGAAGCAGATCAGGGCCACGGTCATCGCCCAGCGCGGCCCTTTGAGCTCGACGAGCGTGCCACCGAACGCGGCCGACAGACCGAGCATCACGATGGCGAGCTGGAAGGGCAGCGCGCTCTCGGTGCCGTCGAGGTGGAGCGCGGATTCGAGAGGCGGCTTGAACACACTCCAGGCGTAGGCCTGGCCGATGGAGAGATGGACGGACAGAGCGGCGGGCGGGACCAGCCAACGGCTCCATCCCGGGGGAGCGACCGGAGGACTCATGATCCCGAACGGTACGCAGACGAGGCGGAGTTGAGAACCTTCGCGTCGACCGTATGCGGTGAGCGGTATCCAGTGTGCGCCGAACGGTCGTTGCCGCCGGCTCCCGGATGCTTCGCGGACTCTTGCCGCCGCAAGTTCCATACTGTAGACAGTATTGCGCCGACAAGGTTCGGCACTCCATATCTCCGCGGCACCCGCACGACCGAACGGACTGTTCCCCCGGTGGACGTTCGACATCTGTGCGGCGGGTACCTGGGACGAGCCGGCTGGGACGCAGACCACCACGGTGTGCGCCGCGTGCGGAGTGGGCCGCGACCTCTCGCCGTACGTGCAGGACAATGAGGTCGTCGAGGTCACCCCGGGGCACAACAACCCGTGACCGGCGGCGACCTCGGCAGCAAGGGCCGATTAGGCCACCAGCACCTACAGAACCGGGGCTGATCAGGACATGGGACGAGTCACGGAACGACGCAAGGTGATCCGCATCCGGGACGGAGCCGTGTCCTCCCGCCCGGACACCCTCGTGGCCGAGGAACCGCTGGAGATCCGGCTGAACGGCAAGCCGCTCGCGATCACCATGCGCACGCCCGGCGACGACTTCGCGCTCGCCGCCGGCTTCCTGGTGAGCGAAGGCGTCCTCGCGACCGCGTCGGAGCTGCTGAACATCGTCTACTGCGCGGGGGCCACCGCGGACGGTTCGAACACGTACAACGTGGTGGACGTGAGGACCGCCCCCGGCGTGGTGATCCCCGACATCACCCTGGAGCGCAACGTCTACACCACCTCGTCCTGCGGGCTGTGCGGCAAGGCGAGCCTGGACGCGGTCCGTACGACGGCGCGCTGGCCCATCGCCGACACTCCCCCGGTCCGGCTGGATCCCGAATTGCTCGCCAGCCTCCCCGACCGGCTTCGGGCCGCCCAGCGGGTCTTCGACCGGACCGGGGGTCTGCACGCGGCGGCCCTGTTCACCGAGAACGGCGAACTGCTCGACATCCGCGAGGACGTCGGGCGGCACAACGCCGTCGACAAACTGGTCGGCCGCGCCCTGCAGAACGGGGACCTGCCGCTGTCCCGCGCCGTCCTCCTGGTCTCGGGCCGGGCCTCCTTCGAACTGGCGCAGAAGGCGGTGATGGCCGGCATTCCGGTGCTGGCGGCGGTCTCGGCGCCCTCCTCCCTGGCGGTCGACCTGGCCGCGGAGACGGGCCTGACCCTGGTGGGCTTCCTGCGGGGCAGCTCCATGAACGTGTACGCGGGCGAGGACCGCATCGCCCTGCGGGCCGTGGCCACGCAGGGCTGACCGGTTCCCGCGTCACGGCGGCGGGGCCCCGAACGGCGGGGAGCGCCCCCTGCGCCGCAGGGGCCCCGCCTCAGCCCTGTTCCTGTGCGATCCGGGCGAAGTGCGAGATCAGCGGTGCTCCACGCCCCGCCTCCCAGGCGAGGAACACCTGGTCGGGCTCGGCGTCGAGCACCGGCACGTACGCGATGTCCGGGCGGGAGTACTGTTCGGCGACCGACTGCGGTACGAGCGTGATGCCGGTACCCGCCGCCACGCACTCGAACTTCTCCTCGATGGTCCGGATCGGCAGATCGTCCGGCCCCGGGTCGGAGTAGCGCAGCCACTGCTCGCCCTCCAGATCGGCCAGGACCAGCTCCCGCTTGCCGGCGAGCCGGTGGTCGGCTGGCAGCATCGCCACACGACTCTCGCTGAACAGCGGAACGAGCGTCAGGCCCTGCTCGCGGATGGGCCGTCGGACGTACGCGAGGTCCACCGTCCCGTCCAGGACCAGCTGCTCCTGGTCGTCCCACTCGATGCGGCGCGCCTTGACCTCGACGTCCGGGTGCGCGGCACCGAAGGCGCGCAGTGCGCCGGTGACGACGACGCCCGCCCGGAACCCGACGACGAGGCGGCGCGGTCCCCGGGCCGCCCTGAGCACCCGGCGCCGGGTGGCATCCGCGGTCGCCAGCAGAGGGCGTGCGTCGTCGAGGAGTTGCCAGCCCGCCGACGTCAACGTCACCCCGTGGCTGTCCCGTTCGAAGAGGCAGGCGTCCAAGTCTTTCTCCAGGGCCCTGATCTGACGGCTCAGCACGGGCTGCGCGATGTGCAGGCTCTCGGCCGCGCGCCCGAAGTGCAGCTGTTCGGCGACCGCCGTGAAGTAGCGGACCTTCCGCAGGTCGAGATCCATGGCCGCCCCTTCCGTCGTACGGGTGGCGATGCCTTCAGGGTATCGCCGCAGCCGAAAGAGGTCTTGGACGGCCGGGGGGCCGCGGCCGCAGGCTGGATCACGTGGCGCCGGAGTGGCGCCGCACCAGCGTGAAAGGGACATCGGTATGAGCCTGCAAGGACAGCGGATCATCGTGATCGGCGGTACGTCCGGCATCGGACTGGCGGTCGCGGAGGGGGCCGCGCGGGAGGGTGCGGAGGTGGTGGTCGCCTCGCGCCGGCAGCAGAGCGTGGACGCGGCTCTGCAGCGGCTGCCGCAGGGCGCCACGGGACGGCTGCTCGACGCGAGCGACGAGGACGCGGTGCGCGACTTCTTCCAGGAAATCGGCGCATTCGACCACCTGGTCTACACCGCCGGTGAGTCGCTGCTGCTGGAGAGCCTCGCGGACTCCGAACTGGCACGGGCCAAGGGCTTTCTCGGCACCCGGCTGTGGGGCGCCTACACGGCCGTCAAGCATGGCGTGTCGTTCCTCCGCAAGGGCGGTTCCGTGGTGCTCACCACCGGGACCGCGGGGCGCCGGCCGCTGCCCAGCTTCACCGTCGCGGCGAGCCTGTGCGGCGCGATGGAGTCGCTCATCCGGGCACTGGCCCTGGAGCTGGCCCCGATCCGGGTCAACGCGGTGTCACCCGGCGTGGTCCGCACCGACGTGTGGCGGGAGCTGCCGCAGGACGAACAGAGCGGGCTGTTCGAGTCCTCCGCGGCGTCACTCCCCGTCGGCCGGGTGGGCGAGCCCGCCGACATCGCCGAGGCGTACCTGTACTTGATGCGCGGCGGCTACAGCACCGGGTCCGTGGTGGTCGTGGACGGCGGCGGGGTGCTGGTGTGAGGGTCAGCCGCGGGTGAGGCGCAGTTGGGCGGCGGTCACGACCGATCCCAGCCGCGGGAAGTCGAGCCTGACGGACGCATCGTGCTCAGCGGCGGTGAACGCGCTCATGGCGTCCTGAACGAAGACGAGGTCGTACCCGAGGTCCGCGGCGGCGCGGGCGGTGGACTCGACGCCCAGGTTGGTGGCGATACCGCCGAGCACCACGGTGGTGATGCCCCGCTCGCGCAGTCTTTCGTCCAGGCCCGTGCCCTGGAAGCCGCCGATGGTCCGCTTCACCACCTCCAGGTCGCCCTCCCGAAGCAGGCCGGGCACCAGTCCGCTGCCGGGCGGCTGTTCGGCGACCGAGGGACGCTCGACCCGGATCAGGACGACAAGAGCGCCGGCCGAGCGGAACGCGGCCGCCAGTTCCTCGGCCGTGGCGAGGACTTCGGTGCCCTTGCGGGGCTCCAGCGGCAGGGCGACGATGCGGTCCATCAGATCGACGAGCACGAGGGCGCTGCGCGCGGGATCAAGTGCGTGGGGTGCGGTCATGACGGAACGTTAAACCCCCATCACCCGTTCGTACCGGAAATCCGGATCGACGGGCCTGTGAACGGGTCGCGAACGGAGCCCTCAGCCGGAGCGCGTCCCCGTACCGACCGCCGTACGTGACACCGGGACGGTCCGGGTGCCGGCCTCCCGAAGCTGGGGGTCGCGGGAGCGGCGCTTGGCGATGACCGCGCAGACCATGAGCTGCATCTGGTGGAAGAGCATCAGCGGCAGGACGGCCAGTGAGGCGTGCGCGCCGAAGAGGACGCTCGCCATGGGCAGGCCCGAGGCTAGGGACTTCTTGGACCCGGCGAACTGGATGGCGATGCGGTCCTCGCGGCCGAAGCCCAGCGCCCGGCCGCCGTACCAGGTCAGGGCGAGCATCGCGGCGAGCACCGCACCCTCCACGACGAGCAGGCCGCCCAGCCGCAGCGGGCTCACCTGGTGCCAGACGCCCTGGACCACGCCTTCGCTGAAGGCGGTGTAGACGACCAGCAGGATCGAGCCGCGGTCGACGAGGCCGAGGACCTTCTTGTGCCGGGTGATGAAGCCGCCGATCCAGCGCCTGAGCACCTGGCCCGCGAGGAACGGCACCAGCAGCTGGAGCACGATCTTGACGAGCGAGTCCGCGGAGAAGCCGCCGCCGCTGTTGCCGAGCAGCGCCGCCGCGAGCAGCGGGGTGATGACGATGCCGGCGAGGGAGGAGAAGGAGCCCGCGCAGATGGCGGCGGGCACATTGCCGCGCGCGATCGAGGTGAAGGCGATCGACGACTGGATGGTCGACGGGACGAGGGTGAGGAAGAGCAGCCCGGTGTAGAGGTTGTCCGTCAGGAGCACGGGCACCAGACCGCGTGCGGCGAGACCCAGCAACGGGAAGATCACGAAGGTGCAGACCAGCACGGTGGTGT
This sequence comes from Streptomyces sp. CA-106110, assembly GCF_050936285.1. NCBI lineage: Bacteria > Bacillati > Actinomycetota > Actinomycetes > Kitasatosporales > Streptomycetaceae > Streptomyces > Streptomyces sp. CA-106110. The sequence continues at coordinate 3,009,249 of NZ_JBNJNB010000001.1, forward strand.
GGAGCCGCCAGTGCCGCAGTCCCGCCAGGGCCTCATGGGTGGAGAGCCGGGCCCCGTACAGGAAGAAGAGGAACGCGATCGCCGTGGTGGAGGCGCCCGACGCGACATCGGCCATCGTGCCCCGCGCCGGGAACAGGGCCGCTACACCCACGGTCCCCAGCAACAGGAGGATGTACGGGTCGACGGGCATCCAACGCGGCCAGTGCAGGCGTTTCACTGTGCTCCATTGCTTCGCTGTGCGTTCGCTGTTCGTCCGTGCCAGGCACGGACGTGACCTCCCCATGTTCCTCCTCCGGCCCGCGATCGGGAATCCCGCATACCGCTCTGACTGTCATCACGTTCCCCGATAACCTTGAGGCATGTACGACCCCTCCCAACTGCGTACCTTCCTGGCCGTCTCCCAGACGCTCAGCTTCACGCAGGCGGCTCGGCGGCTCGGCGTGCGCCAGTCGACGGTGAGCCAGCACGTACGGCGGCTGGAGGAGGCGGCCGGCCGGCAGCTGTTCTCCCGGGACACCCACTCCGTGGAGCTGACCGAGGACGGCGAGGCGATGCTCGGCTTCGCCCGGCGCATCCTCGAGGTCCACGAGCAGGCGACCGCCTTCTTCACCGGGACCCGGCCGCGCGGGCGGCTGCGGTTCGGGGCCTCGGAGGACTTCGTGCTGACCCGTCTGCCCGAGATCCTGGAGCGCTTCCGGTACGACCACCCCGAGGTGGACCTGGAGCTGACGGTCGAGCTCTCGGGCACGCTGCACGAACAGCTCGCGGCCGGCCGGCTCGACCTGGTGCTCGCCAAGCGGCGGCCCCAGGACCCACGCGGTGAGCTGATCCGGCACGACAGACTGGTGTGGATCGGTGCGGAGCGGCTGCGTCTGGACCCCGACCGCCCGGTTCCGCTGATCGTCTATCCACCGCCGGGCATCACCCGCGCCCGGGCTCTCGCGGCACTGGAGGAACAGGGCCGCGCCTGGCGCATCGTCTGCACGAGCGGCAGCCTCAACGGCCTGATCGCGGCGGCGCAAGCCGGTCTCGGCGTGATGGCGCACTCCCGGGGGCTGGTGCCACCGGGCCTGGTGCGCGTCCCCGAGCGCGCGGGCCTGCCCGACCTGGGCGAGGTCGACTTCGTCCTGGTACACGGAGAGCGCCCGGGCCCGGCACGCCACGCGGCCGAGGCACTGTCGTCGGCGATCCTGGCCGGCGGGGACCGGCTGCACGGTCGTTGACACTCGCCCCCAAGAGAGGCCGCGTCGCGCTCATCGCGCAGTGTGTTCGCATCGATACTGAGCGCATGCGCATCGAACGCGACCCCGAGACGATGAGCAGCGCGGACTTCTACCGGTTCCTGACATCGGCCGTGATTCCCCGGCCGATCGCCTGGGTCTCCACGGTCACTGCGGACGGCAGCAGCGAGAACCTCGCCCCGCACTCCTTCTTCAGCATCGCCAGCACCGACCCGCCGATCGTGCAGTTCACCTCGATCGGCCGGAAGGACACGCTGCGCAACGTCGAGGACACCGGGGAGTTCGTCGTCAACTTCTCCTCCGAGCCGCATCTGGATCTGATCAACGCCACCGCCATCGACTACCCCCGGTCGGTCAGCGAGTTCGACACCGCCGGCATCGAGCGCGAAGCCAGCAGGCGCGTGCGCCCACCGAGGGTGGCCGTCTCCCATGTGATCCTGGAGTGCCGTTCGCACACCACCCTGCGGATGGGCAACTCCACCCTGGTCTTCGGACGCGTGGTCCACGCCGCCGTCGACGAGGACTACCTCGTCGGCGGCCGTCCCAGCAGCGCTCTGCTGCGCCCGCTCACCAAGCTCGGCGGCGACGAATGGGGCACCCTGGGCGAGGTCCTGCACCTGAGGCGCATCCCGTACGAGGAGCCGTCCGCCGACTGATCCCGGGCGGCACGCCGACCGGCGTTCAGGAGCTCGCCCCCGAGGGCTTTCCGCGGTGGGCGACGTGCACGATGGCCGTCGAGGCGGCGATCCGGTCGAGGCTGAAGACGGCTGCGAAGCAGAACACCACCCAGGCCGACAGGATCGTCACTCCGTCCGCGACCCCGTCGTTGTGGAAGTAGGCGAGCCCGTTGATGGCCCGCACCCCGACGCCCGCGGGCATCACCGAGGCCAGCGGTTGCAGCCAGCCCGGCAGGAAGGACGGGGGCAGCACACCACCGCTCGTCGCGTTGCCCATCACCAGCATGAAGATCGAGCCCAGCGGGACACCGATCGGGCCGAAGATCCGGATGAGCAGCACGGTTCCGGCCGCCACGGCTCCCGCCATGAGGGTGACGACGCCCGCGAGCGCCATGAACGACCCCGGGATGGCGTCGAAGATCGTGCTCGCGATGAGCGCGGTGGCCAGCCCTCCCACGACCGCGAAGATCACGAGACTGAGCATGCGTTGCCGGAAGGACAGCCGCGGCGCCAGTTGGTATGTCATCTGGCCGAACAGGAAGCCCGCCAGGACGAGGCCGAAGGACGCGTAGAAGGTCGACAGGCCGCGGCTGTCCCCCTGCGACAGGGGAAGGATGTCCTGCACCTTGATCTTGCCGGAACCGGGCATCGCGGCATGGCCGAGCGGCGTGACCATGGCCGTGACCGCGAGTCCGTTGGCGCCCGCGTACACGAGACGGGGCGAGCCGGTGATGTCCAGGTAGGCCGCGTACGCGGCGCGGTGCTCGACCGCCGACCTGGCGGCGGACTCGTCCTGGTAGCGCTCGACCTGGAAGGCGTCGGGCGCCATGCGCTGAAGCCGCACGTCGAAGAGCGCCGCCGACCGGTCCGAGGCGGCGACCGCGATCGGCAGTCGGTGCGCCTTGGGCGTGTGGAAGGCGGCGAGAAAGACGGAGACGAACACCAGCCCGATCGTGAGCACGGTGACGACCGGCGCGAGCACCGCCTTGGGGCCGGTCAGACCCGGCCGGACGGGAGCGGCGTCGGTGCGCGCGCGATGGCGGGGCCGGCCCACATCCGGGCTCGTGTCCTCAGGCCCCGCGGCGGGCGGGACGACAGCGGCATCCGCCGTCACGGACCAGAAGTCATCTTCGTGCACGAGTACATCTCCTGGTGAGTCGCGACGGCCGACGGGAGACGGCGGGCATCGCTCCGGCCCCAACAAGTCAGCAACCGCTGACATGCGGACTGTAGAGAACCGAGAGTGTCCACGGCCGGTCGGCATATACGAAGACGCCTAGTAGCGAACTGCTCCCGACGCCGATCACACCGGGCAATAAAGCCGTGAAACTGCAGGGGCATCTACTACCTCGCCTCGTAGCATCTGCGGTCTACGTGACGCGACTCACGTTCCCGGGCGCCGCCCCCCGTACGCACAGTGGCGGTGTGCATCGCATGGGTGAGCACGCCGCCCTGCGCGCCAAGGGCGGCCCCTCCGTGGCAGAGTCACCGGAGGCGACCGACGGCAGAAAGAGGACCCATGGCACACCCCGTCCAGGAACCGCGGCAGATCCCGGAGCCGGCTCGGACGGTCGCGTTCCGTCGATGAGTGCCGAGAAGCCCGCTCGCCGAAGGGATTCGGCACGCAGCAAAGAGCGACTGCTACAGGCCGCGGCCGAGTTGCTCGCTGAACGTGGGTTCGAACGCACCACCGTGCGGGACATCGGCGAACGGGCGGGAGTGGACCAGGCCTTGATCGCCCGGTATTTCGGGGGCAAGACCCAGCTCTACATCGCCGCGCTCCATGCCGAAATGGGCGACCAGGCCCCGCAGGACCTGCTCCACCCCGGACGCGTGCTCGATCTCCTCGACCGCGTCCAGCAGCGCGGTCCGGGCCCCGTCTTCCAGGCCGCGGTCCAGCGGCCCCGGGATGCGGCGGTCCAGAACGCCGCGCGGGAGGAACTGCAGCGCCGGTTGGTCGACCCCCTGCGGGAGCGCTTCGCCGCTCAGGGACTGGACCGGCCGCGGTTGCGGGCCGAACTGGCGACGGCGGCGTTCCTCGGGGTGCTGCTCGGGCGCAGCGCCGGTGCGTTCGACTCGCTGGCGGCGGCCGACCCTGAGGAACTGGTCCCCTTGGTGGAGCAGTTGCTCGGCCCGTGAACGGCGTTGACGTCGGTGTTGCCGCGGCGACCAGAATCAGATCGCGATCAGCGTCGAGCCGGCTGTGGTGATGTATGGGGGCGACGTGAACAGGCCCTCTGCCCGACACCGCGGGCAGAGGGCCTTGCGTGCAGGGTTGAGAGACGGGCTCTCAGCTTGATCTTTAACCTCGGCAAGATCGTTTCTTGTCGGGGTTCTTGATTCGCCGGACAGAGGGCGCGGCCGTCCTTGAGGCTTCGGAGTGTCGAGCAACGAAGCACCAAGAAACGGCCGCTGTGATGAGTGTTCTGGATGACGCCGCCCGCGTCGAGTCGCTGTCCGTGTTGTCCTGCTTCCGTGAGGACTTCCATGCCTGCCTGTCCCGGCGAGCGGATGCACTGTTCGAGCTGACGGATGCGGTTCTGTGTGCCGACGGCCCGGTCACCTCGCTGGTCGACCTGACGCTGGTGGCGGAGCACCAGCGGGGACACGGCGCGATGTACGACGCGCTGAACTGCGGGCGCCTCCAGGTGGAACGTCTGCGCCGGTCGTTGGCGTCCCTGCCGCTACCCAGGGCGGCCGATGGGAGGATCGTGCTGGCGGTCGATGTCTCGCCGTGGCTGCGGCCCGATGCGCCGACCAGCGCGGAGCGGCTGTTCTGTCATGTCTACGGGCGGGCCAAGAGCAACTCGCAGTTCATCCCGGGCTGGCCCTACTCTTTCGTCGCTGCCTTGGAGACCGGACGCACATCCTGGACCGCGCTGCTGGACGCGGTGCGGCTGGGCCCGGCCGACGACGCCACTGCGGTGACCGCCGCCCAGCTCCGCGAAGTTGTCGACCGGATCATCGCTGCAGGGCACTGGAGCGACGGTGACCCGGACATCCTGATTGTGATGGACGCCGGCTACGACGTCACCCGCCTCGCTTTCGTCCTCACGGACCTGCCGGTCGAGCTGGTGGGCCGTCTCCGCTCCGACCGGGTGCTGCTTCGACCCGCACCACCGCACCGTTACAGCCCCAAGGGGGGCCGGCCCCGCAAGCACGGCGGAACCTTCACCCTGGCCAAGTCCGACACCTGGCACGAGCCGGAGGTGGCGACCGTCACCGACACCACCCGCTATGGGAAAGCCGAGGCGATGGCATGGGACCGGATGCATCCCCGGCTCACCCACCGCGGGCCCTGGCTGGACCACGAGGGCGAACTCCCCGTTCTGCATGGCACGTTGATCCGCCTCAGGGTCGAGTACCTGCCCGGTGACCGTGACCCCAAGCCGGTCTGGCTGTGGTCGTCGGTCACCGGTGCGAGCGCTGGACTGGTCGATGTGTTCTGGCAGGCCTTCCTGCGAAGGTTCGATCTTGAGATGAGCAAGCCGCAGTGCTGTCAAAGTCGCGGTTCGACGTCATCGCCTCGGGTTCCTTTCCTGTTCGGGATTATCGTCGTCTGTTGGTGGTCGAGCCAGGCTTGTCGAGGCTGGTGGCCGCGGGACTGCTGGTGGCGTCGGCAAAGTCGTTCGACTTCTGCGGGGTCGGCGTGGATCACCCAGGATCGGCGCGGGTTGCTGAGTTGGCGGGCGGTGACCCAGCCGCGTGTGATCCATCCGAAGAGGGTGACGCGGGGCATGCCGATGGCGCGGGCGAGGTCGGTGAGCCACCATTCGTGCTCGCCGAGTGCTGGTGCGGACCGCCGACTGGATTGTTCCTGGTGGCTGACACAGCCCAGGTCCTGCAGCAGTTTGCGCACGCCCTCGGTGCCGAAACGTTCGCGGCGTTTGGGCGGCCGGAAGCCTTCCGCGTTGAGCATCTTCGCGATCTGCGGCGCCGGGTGTCCGTCGTCGGCGAGTTCGCGGGCCCGGGCGGCCAGGCGAGGGAAGTAGCTGAGCTGATCAAGACGAGCGACCGGGCGGACGAGTTCGCCCGTGGTGCGATGCCCGCCGGCCCAGGTGATGCGGACGGTGACACGTTCACTGTCGCCGATCACCGCCAGGTCGACCTTCTCGATCAAATGCCGCACCAGCTGCTTGCGGTCGGTGTCCATGGTGGTCGGCGCCCGCCAGATCGCGGGCAGATCACTGGCAAGGGCCCGGATCTGCTCGCGTTCGGCGGCGGTGAGGGTGCGAGGCCGGGCCGCGGTGAAGCGGTCGTACTCCTCGCTCAGCTGCTGTCGTTCGGCCAGCGCGTGCTCCCAGTTCTTCTCCAGTTCCCGCACCACCAGGCGGTTCTCGGGCTCGGCCAGTTGGTACTGACGCCGGGCCCGGTCGACTGCGTAGTCGGCGCGTTCCAGGCGCTGACGCCAGATCCCGTCCATCTGGGCCCGGCGCTGCTGAGCCTGCTCGGCGGCCTGAAGCGAGACTTCCAGCGCGGCGGGGGCCATCGCCGCCAGCAGCAGGCTGGTCACATACCGGTCGACGCATGCTCCGGACAGCTGCTGGCACAACGCGCCGCCGTAGTCGGTTTTGGCACGGCTGCACTCGTAGACTCCTCGCAGCTCTCCGCCCGCGCCGCGCTGATAGCGCACGACCATGCGTTTGCCGCACCGATCACAGAAGATCAGTCCCGGCAGCAGGGCCGACCCGCCTCGCACCACGCCCATACTCTGAGCATGAGCCCGGTTCGCCTCGATGCGCTCGAGGTTGCGTTCATGCCGCTCGGTGCTGATATAGGCGGGCCAGACACCGGGCAGGTAGACCAGCCAGTCCTCCCGCGGCCGCCGCACCCGGCCGGTGAAGGGACGCCCTGCCTGGCGCCGGCGCGGATCGGTCCGGCTGCGGCCATAGACATAGACGCCGGCATAAGCCGGGTGGCGGAGCATGTTCTGCACCGCGATCCTGCTCGGGCGGCGCCAGGCCAGCTCGCCCCGCTCAGGGCCTTCCCGCACCCGGATCCCCATCTGGATGCCGTGGTCGACCAGGAACCGCAACACCGCGTTGATGGTGGCCAGTTCATCGAACAGATCGAAGACCAGGCGGACCACGGTCTGCACCTGCTCGTCCGGATCGAAGACGACCTCGCCGTCCGGGAGCCGCGCATAGCCCACCGGCAGCGGCACGGCCAGCTCACCGCGGCGGGCCTTGTTCAGGCGTCCGTTCCACATTCGCTGCTTGATCAGGTGTAGTTCGGCCTCGCTGATCGTTCCCTTCAGCCCCAGCAGCATCCGGTCGTTGTACTCGGCCGGATCGTAGATCCCGTCCGGGTCTGCCAGCAGGGCCCCGGCCAGCGCACACAGCTCCAGCAGTTGGTGCCATTCGCGCCCGCAGCGGGCCAGCCGGGACATCTCGCTGCCCAGCACCAGGCCCACATGATCGAGGCCGACCTCGGCCACCAGCCGCCGGAAGCCGGGACGGTCCTGAAGGCCGGACGCCGAATGCCCCAGGTCCTCATCGATCACCAGCACCCGGGACGGGGCCCAGCCCAGGTCGACGGCCCGCTGCGTGAGCCCGTACTGCAGCCGGGTGGACTCTGCATGACCGAGAACCTGCTGCGGGGTCGACTGGCGGACATAGATCACCGCGAGGCGGTCGCGATGCCACGGCCGGACCTTGCCCTCAACCCGTGCCCACGGGGCGGCAACCGTCATGCTCACCGCACTCACCCTCGTCCCGTCCGGCCACATCCGCAGCGATCACCATCCGCACGGCCAGCACCCCCAGCAACCGCGCCACCAGCTGCCGATTCAGCTCCGGAACGGCTCCCCACCACGGGATCTGGGGAGCTCAGCGACGACACGCTCGTCCACTGCGACTCACCACCCTCTTCTGCACCAGCCTGCCGCTCACGCAACCGCCGAACGGCAGCAGCGGCAGCGACCAGGCCCTCAATCCCTACGACCGGGGCATTCCCCGAGCCAGACACACCTACGTGTGCAGTACGGCTTGCTGCTCGAACACACCTTCAGGATGATCAAGCAGACGCTCGGCTGGACCCGTCCGAAGGTCCGTGAGCCCGATACGGCGGACCGCTGGACCTGGCTGGTCATCATCGCCCACACGCAGCTCCGGCTCGCCCGCCCACTCGCCGAGGATCTTCGCCGCCCCTGGGAGAAGCCCGCCGAGCCGGGGCGGCTCACGCCCGCGCGGGTGCGGCGGGGGTTTCGGAACCTCCGAGCGAAGACGGCCCGTCCGGCGGCCGCACCCAAACCTTCCCGGCCCGGCCCCGGACGCCCGACCGGCTCGAAGAACCGCCGCCGGGCACCCAACCACGACGTCGGTAAAACCGTGAAACGCGATCTCAGCATCGCGGAACACAAGAACCGTGCAGGTTAAAGATCAAGCTCAGCGCTTGGTGGTGCTGTTGAACAGCGAACGCGACCAGACATAGCCGATCAGGGCGATGCCGGCGCACCAGGCGAGCGAGATCCAGCCGTTGTTGCCGATCTCCGAGCCGGAGAGCAGGCCGCGCAGGGTCTCGGTCATCGGCGTGAACGGCTGGTACTCGGCGAACCAGCGCAGGCCCGGCGACATCGAGTCGGCCGGTACGAACGCCGAGCCGAGGAACGGCAGGAACTGGATCAGCAGTGGCTTGTTGCTCGCGGACTCGACGGTCTTGGAGATCAGCCCGAGCGCCACCGACAGCCAGGTCACCGCGAAGGCGATGGCCGTGAGGAGGCCGGCCGCGGCCAGCCACTCCAGCGGGGTCGCCCCGGACCGGAAGCCGACGGCGAGCGCGACGCCCACGACCGGGACCATGCACACCATCGTCTGGATGACGCTGCCGATGACATGGCCCGTCATGAACGACGAGCGCGTGATGTTCATGGTGCGGAAGCGGTTGATGATGCCCTCGGTCATGTCGGAGCAGACCGCGATCGAGGTCGACATCGAACCGGCGGCCACCCCCATGATGATGATGCCGGGGGTGAGGTAGTTCACGTACGTGCCCCGGCCGCCGCCCATGCCGGCGCCGATCGAGTCACCGAAGGCGTAGACGAACAGCAGGAGCATCAGAATCGGCATCAGGGCGCTGCCGAGCCCCACGGACGGATAGCGGATCGCGTGCTTCAGGTTGCGCCGCAGCATCGTCATGGAGTCGTGCACGGCGTAGGTGAGAGTGCTCATCGAAGGGTCTCCTTGACGTGAAGCGAGGTGCTGATGCCGGTTTCGGTGGTGCCGCGGCCGGTCAGGGCGAGGAACACGTCGTCGAGGTCGGGGGTGTGCACGGAGAAGTCGACGGATCGGATGCCGGCGGCGTCGAGCCGGTCGATCAGGACGCGCAGCGCGTCGAGGCCGCCGTTGCCCGCCACGCGCAGGGCGAGGTTCTCGTCGTCCCGGGCCGCGCCGGGGAAGGCGGCCGCCGCGCGCTCCAACTCGGCGGAGTCGGTGAACCGCAGCCGTACGTGGCTGCCGGGGATCTGCGCCTTGAGCTCGTCGGCGGTGCCCTCGGCGACGATCCGGCCGCCGTCGAGCACGGCGATCCGGTCGGCCAACTGGTCGGCCTCGTCCAGGTATTGAGTGGTGAGGAAGACGGTGGTGCCGCCCGCGACCAGCGAGCGCACCGTGTCCCACATGGTGCGCCGGCTGCGCGGATCGAGCCCGGTCGTCGGCTCGTCCAGGAAGATCACCTGGGGGTCGCCGACCAGTGTCATGGCGAGGTCGAGCCGGCGCCGCATACCGCCGGAGAAGGTCGCGGCCCGTTTGTGCGCGACGTCCGCGATGTCGAATCGCTGAAGCAACTCCCGGGCACGGAATCGTCCTTCACGCTTGCCGAGGCGCAGCAGGTCGGCCATGAGGAGCAGGTTCTCCTCGGCGGTGAGCAGGTCGTCGAGCGCGGAGAACTGCCCGGTGACGCCGATCGCGGCGCGCACCCCGTCCGGTGATGTGGCGATGTCGTGGCCCGCGACCTGGGCCTGCCCGCCGTCGGCGGCGATGAGCGTGGACAGGATCTGCACGGTGGTGGTCTTGCCGGCGCCGTTCGGCCCGAGCAGTGCGAACACGGTCCCGGCCGGGATACGCAGATCGATGCCGTCCAGGACGGTCTTGTCGCCGTATGACTTGCGCAGGCCGATGGTGGAGACGGCGGCGGGCGACTGTGAACCGTCGCCTCGCCTGGACGTGGGCATGACAGATGAAGGCATGGAGCCCTCCCGTTCGAAGGGTGGAGTGACGGGGAGAAGTGGGCGAGTTGGCGGGGCCGGCGCTCAGGCCCGGGCGCGGCGCACGTCGATGTTGCCCCAGCGGGTCCGGGCGCGGACCTCGACGGTGTCCTCCGTCTCCTCCGGGGCCTCGGAGGCGGCGAGCGTGTTGCGCACCTGACCTCGCTCTGAGCTGACGTCGAGCCAGGCGGCAGTGCCCTCGCGGATGCCGACCTCGATGGCCCCGTAGGCAGTCTCCAACTGGACGGTTCCGCGGGCGACTTCATCGACGCGCAGGGTGCCGTGGGCGGTGGTGGCGGTGACCGAGCCCTCGGCGCGCGCGATGTCGATGTTGCCGTGGGCACCGCTCACCTGCAGGTCGCCGATCGCGGCCCCGACGGTCGTGGTGCCGTGCGAGTTCTTCAGGACGGCGGGGCCGTCGACGGTGCCGACCCGCAGGCTGCCGAAGCTGGTGACGATCTCGGCCATGCCCTCGACCCGGTCGACGGTGATCGAGCCGTGGGAGACCGTCAGCTGGAGCGGCCCGGTCGAGTCCAGGCGGACGTCACCGCCCGAGGCCTTCACCCGGACCTCGCCGAGCCGGCCCTCGCCGAGCACCTGGGTCCAGGAGCCGTTCATGTCGATGCGCGAGCCCGTGGGCAGGTCCACCGTCACGTCGACGGCGCCGCTGGGCCCGATGAGGCGGCGCTCCTTCGTCCTGACGGTCAGGACGCCGCTCACGTAGGCGACGTCGGTCTGCTCGGCGGCCCGCACGTCCTTGTCCCTCTTCGGATTGAGAGGCCGGACCTCGGCGACCGTGTCGAGGCGGTCGCTCGCGGTGAACCGGATGGACCCGGCGCCCACGTGGGCGGTGACCGAAATCGGTTCGGGAGTGTCGAAAGAAGGCATGGCTGTACCGTCCTCTTGAGTCTTTGGGGTGTCCCCGCTGGTGGGACGTGGTGTGGGTGAAGTGGGGCGGGCGCGGCTAGCGCACCCAGCCCGTGAAGTTCTGTCCGATGGTTCGGGTCTTCTCCGGCGTACGCGGCCGCGTGCCGCCGTCGACCGCGGCCGACACGGCCCGCACCAGCCACGCGTTGACCGACAGGCCCTCGCGGCTCGCGGCCTCCTCGGCGCGCGCCTTGAGGTGGGCCGGCAGACGCAGATTGACGCGGGCGGTGCCGCCTTCGTCGCCTTCGGCGGGTGCCTGCACGTTGAGCGGTTCGACGGGCGCGACCGTCGCTTCCGTGGGGCCGCTGTAGGCGGGCGGCGGCGTCACCACGAAGTCGGGGTCGAGCCCGCGCAGCCGTACGTCGACCGAGCCGGGGGCGAGCTCGCGGGTGATCTCGTCCATCGCGGCGGAGAGCACATTGAGCATGGTCAGACGGGTCGCCGACTCCAGGGGAGCGGTGAGCCGCTCGGCCAGCTCGCGGGCATCTTCCCCGCCGGCTTCGGCGGCCACCGCAAGTTCGCGGCGGAGGGTGTCGACATACGGGGTGAGGTCCATGACGTCATCATGGCACCACTATGGCGCCACACGCAACCCCGAATGGCACCGCACGCCAGGCAAACCCGAGAGTCATCGCTCCGACCTGCGGAAACATAATGGGACCAGCCTGAGTCACTGTGGCACCACGCACGCTTGCGTGCTCTCTAGAACATGGAATGGCACCAGGACGGCACTGGATGGCACCAAGTGGCACCATGCGGCGCCATGCGGCGCCATGCGGGTCGCAAGGGGTGGTGTGCGTGCCCCCTCACAGTCCGGGCGCCGAGGGGACCGCGCACCGGTCGGCCCCGGCCCGGTCGGGGCTGTGGTCAGCGGGGCAGGGGCTGGTAGGTGAGTTGTTTGACGCGGCGCAGGACCGGTGTCGTCTCCACCTGCTGGACCCCCTCCAGGCAGCCGAGCGGGCCGCTCAGATAGGCGTACAGCGCCCGTGTGTTCCTGGCCAGTGCGGTCGCGACGATGTTCGAGGGGCCGGCGGTCGCGGAGGCGTGGGCGATCTCGTCGTGGGCGGCGAGGGCTTCACCGACGGATCGCAGGGCGGCCGGGGCGGCGGTGATCCACAGGACAGCCGCGACCGGATGGCCCAGGAGGTCCGGGTTGCACTCCGTGTCGATGTACAGGGCACCGGAGGCGAGCAGCGCGTTCAGGCGGCGTTTGACCGCCGACTCGGAACGGCCGGTGGCGCGCCGGAGTTCGGGGTAGCCGGCGCGTCCGTCCCGCTCCAGTACGGCCAGCAGCGGCTCGTCCTCCGGGTCGAGGCCCACCTGCTCGGGACCGGGAGCCGGATGGGGGCGCAGTGCGTCGATCTGATCGTCCGTGAGCGCGGCGAACTTGCGGATCCAGCCGTGGGCCCCGCCGTAGAAGCGGTGGAGCAGCTGGTGGGCGCGGATCTCCACCACGCTGGGCGTGCGCGGCAGTTTGCCGAGCAGCAGGTCGTCGTGGTCGCCGCGAGTGCGCGGCCGGGTCAGGCACAGGACCTCGGTGCCGCCGGAGGCGAGCCCGATCCAGTTGGTGTCGGGGCGTTTGGCGAGCGCGTCCGCGATGGTCAGCGCGATGTCCGGGGCGCAGCGCACCCGCAGCATCCACTGCTCCTGGCCCAGCCGGTGGGCGTCACGGACACCCACGACCCGCAGCCCGCCGTCGGCACGCAGCCTGCGGAAGCGGCGCGCGACGGTCTGGTCGGAGACGCCGAGCACCCCGCCGATCCGGCTGAAGGAGGCCCGGCCGTCGATCTCCAGGGCCGAGAGCAGTTGCAGATCGAGTCTGTCGAGGGTGTGGGATTCCATCTCCGTCGGCCCCTTCTCTGTCGGGTTCCGGCGTTCATGTATCCGCTTCCGCTGAGATCGGCCGCCGTCCGCTCATCGTAGGGAGCCATACGCATACATCGCACGAGGAGTTGGGACATGCGGGCATGGAAGCCGCTCACGGCGGTGTGCCTGAGCACATTCATGTTGCTGGTGGACGTGACGATCGTGGTCGTCGCGCTGCCGGACATGGCGCGGTCGCTGCACGCGTCGCTCAGTGATCTGCAGTGGGTGGTCGACGGATACGCGCTCGCGCTGGCGGCGTTGCTGCTGGCGGCCGGGGCCGCGGCGGATGTGCTCGGGCGGCGCCGGGTGCACGTCGCGGGCGTGGTGGTGTTCGCGGTGGCGTCGCTGATGTGCGGGCTCACGTCCGGGCCCGGGACTCTGGTGGCCGCGCGGGCGGTGCAGGGCATGGGCGCGGCCGGGATGTTCGCGACGACGCTGCCGTTGCTCGGCTCGGTATATCAAGGGCGGCAGCGCTCGGCGGCGCTCGGTGTGTGGGGCGCGGTCAGCGGCGTGGCCGCGGCAGTGGGCCCCGCGCTCGGCGGACTGCTCACCGAGGGGCCGGGCTGGCGGTGGATCTTCTTCGTGAATCTACCGGTCAGTGTGGCCGCGGTGTGGATGACGCTGCGGGCGGTCCCGGAGTCGCGGGGAGCCCACGGCAGGCGGATCGACTGGGCGGGCACGGTCATGATCGCGGGGTTCGCAGGCGGGACGACCTACGCGGTGGTGCGCGCCGGGGAGAACGGCTGGACCGCGCCGGTGACGCTGGGCTCGTTCACGGTCGCCGCGCTGGCTCTGGTGTGCTTCGTGCTGGTGGAGCTGCGGTCGACGCATCCGCTGCTGGACCTCTCCCTGCTGGGCAAGCCCGCGTTCGTGGGCGTGCTCGCGGGCGCGTTCGCCTTCAGCGGCGTGGCCTTCGGGGTGACGCCGTACCTCGCGATCTGGACGCAGACGGTGCTGGGCATGAGCCCGGTGCGGGGCGGACTGACGCTGCTGCCGCTGACGGTCGCCGCCATGGTGGTCGCGATCCTGGGCGGGCGCCTGCTGCACGGGGCGCCGGCCCGGCTGACCGTCGGCGGCGGGCTGCTGCTGATCGGCACGGGCGCCCTCTGCCAGAGGGTGCTGGATGCGGGCAGCGGCTGGACCGCGCTCATCCCGGGGCTCGTCGTGGTGGGCATCGGCACCGGCTTCGTGTCGCCCTCGGTCGCCGGAGCGGCGCTCGCCTCGGTGCCACCGGAGCGGGCGGGCATGGCGGGCGGCGCGGTGAACACGGTCCGCCAGTTGGGGTACGCGCTGGGGGTCGCCGCCTTCGGCACCGTACTGACCTCCCGGATGCGGGACACGTTGCCACGCGATGCGGCGCACACCCTGGCGAGTGGAGGTGCCGGGGCCTTGCGCCGCGGATTCTCCGAGCATGTGCTGCGCACCGCGTTCGCCTCCGGTCTCGACGCGGCTCTGCTGGTCGCGGGTGTGGCGGGCGTGATCGCAGGCACGCTGGTCCTCGTGCTGGTGCGGCAGCCGGAGAACGCGGTGACACAAACGGCGCCCCAGCCGCTGAAGGAGTCGGCGCCGCGGGGCTGAACACGGGGCGGTGGTCCGTGCGACCCCGGCCACCGCCCCGTCGCTACTGGCCGGTAGAGTGCAGCGTGCGGTAAGCGCGCCGTACAGATTCCGTGGAGATTGCGGGCCCGGAACCTACGCGGCCGTAAGGAATTCTGTCCGCTCCTTCCCCCTTGTGCGGTTATCTTCCCGGCTGGCCTGTGCGTTTGCCACGAGTGCCCGGGATTTCGCCCCTCTCCCGCCCGGCCCTTCGGTGGGGTAGCTTTCACGGCGCTGTGCGGAGCGCCACAAGGAGCGGGGATTGCACGAGTTCACCAACCCTCAGCTGGCGTCGGCGCCGCCGGTGGGCGGTCTGGCCGACGTCGTCTTCGACTATGCCCAGGAAGATCCGCTCCGTGTCGCACTCGGCCGCAAGGACGACGAGGGCCAGTGGCGCGATGTGACCGCCGCCGAGTTCCGCGACGAGGTCCTCGCCCTCGCCAAGGGTCTGCTGGCCCAGGGCGTCCGGTTCGGGGACCGGGTCGCGATCATGTGCCGTACGCGGTACGAGTGGACGCTCTTCGACTTCGCGCTGTGGACGATCGGCGCCCAGGTGGTGCCCATCTATCCCACCTCCTCGGCCGAGCAGGTCTTCTGGATGCTCCACGACGCCCAGGTGACGGCCGCGATGGTGGAGCACGAGGACCACGCGATGACGATCGCCACGGTCATCGACCGGCTGCCGCAGCTGCACCGGCTGTGGCAACTGGACGTCGGCGCCGTGCAGGAGCTCTACGACGCGGGCGCGCACATCGAGGACGAGGTGGTCCACCGGCACCGGCAGGCGGTCACCCCCGACTCGACGGCGACGGTCATCTACACCTCCGGCACCACCGGCCGCCCCAAGGGCTGTGTCCTCACGCACAGCAACTTCATGTTCGAGGGCGACACGGTCATCGAACGCTGGGAGCCGGTCTTCCACTCCAAGAGGGGCGACGAGGCCTCCACGCTGCTCTTCCTGCCGCTGGCCCATGTCTTCGGCCGGATGGTCGAGGTCGCCTGCATCCGCGGCCGGGTCAAGATCGGCCACCAGCCGCAGCTGAACGCGGCCGCGCTGCTGCCCGACCTGGCCGCGTTCAGGCCGACGTTCTTCCTCGCCGTGCCCTACATCTTCGAGAAGGTCTTCAACGCGGCCCGCCGCAAGGCCGAGAAGGAGGGCCGCTCCGGCCCCTTCGAGAAGGCGGTCGAGGTCGCCGTCAAGTACGCGGACGCGGTCGAGGCGAAAGCCTGGGGCATCGGCCCCGGCCCGTCGGCGGGCCTTCGCATGCAGCACCAGTTCTTCGACAAGGTGGTGTAC
The DNA here is from genome assembly GCF_050936285.1 of Streptomyces sp. CA-106110. Lineage (NCBI taxonomy): Bacteria > Bacillati > Actinomycetota > Actinomycetes > Kitasatosporales > Streptomycetaceae > Streptomyces > Streptomyces sp. CA-106110. The sequence goes on from NZ_JBNJNB010000001.1 coordinate 3,025,056, forward strand.
ACCAAGATCCGTGCCGCGATGGGTGGCCGGGTGCGGCACGCGATGTCCGGAGGCTCCGGGATGGACCGCCGGCTCGGCCTGTTCTTCGCGGGCGCCGGCGTACACATCTACGAGGGGTACGGGCTGACGGAGTCGACGGCCGCGGCGACCGCGAACCCGCCCGAGCGCACCCGCTACGGCACGGTCGGCCAGGCCATCCCGGGCACGACCGTGCACATAGCCGACGACGGAGAGGTCTGGCTGCACGGCGGCCATGTCTTCCAGGGCTACCTCAACAACCCGAAGGCCACCGACGAGTCCCTGCACGACGGCTGGCTCGCCACCGGAGACCTGGGCTCGCTCGACGAGGACGGCTTTCTCACCATCACCGGGCGCAAGAAGGAGATCCTGGTGACCTCGGGCGGCAAGAGCGTCTCGCCCGGGGTGCTCGAGGAGCGGGTGCGGGACCATCCGCTGGTCGCCCAGTGCATCGTGGTCGGCAACGACCGCCCCTATATCGCCGCGCTGGTCACGCTCGACGGGGAGGCCGTGGAGCACTGGCTGCAGATGCGGGGCAAGCCCAGGATGTCCCCGTCCCAGCTCGTGCGCGACCCCGATCTGGAGACCGAGGTGCGACGTGCCGTGGTCGCCGCGAACACCCTGGTCTCGCAGGCCGAGTCGATCCGCACCTTCCGCATCCTCGCGCACCAGTTCACCGAGGAGCACGGCCTGCTCACCCCGTCGCTGAAGCTGAAGCGCAAGGCGATCGAGAACGCGTACGCGACCGAGGTGGAGGCGTTGTACCGGGCCTGAGCCCGGCACGCCGCCCCGGCGGCGACGGGTAGTCGATGGTCACCCGGAAGATCTTGTCGGACCCGTCCCCCGCACCTCTGTTCCTCTCGATCGTTCGATGGGCGCGGGCGGGCGAATGCAGGGGCGCCGTGCTGCCCGGCGGTGGTTCTGCGCCGGGCGGACGGGACGCGGACGACGCCCGGTTCGACGGCTTGCCCCAAGGTGTCGGTGTGCTGTTCGCCGGTCAGGACTACTGACCGGCTGATCAGTTTGCACTGTCGAAGAGTCAAGGTTCTCCTGGACCCTGTCCTCCGATGTCTTCCGAATGAGCGGTTCCGGTCGGCGCACCACGGACACCATCTCGTTCATGTGCGCGTACCTGCTTCCGGATGGGTGGGGGTGGATGAGCCCGGAAAGGCCCAGGCAGGCGGCATGTTCACATGCGTGCGCCGCGTTCAACGACGCGTTCGGTCGCGATACAGAGTTACGGGATGACGGAGCCCGGTCAATGGCCTGGACCGAGAAGGTCGGATCCATGTCCGGCGGATCTGCTGCTCTCGGCCGGGATACGGAGCGGGAACGACCGGCCAGGAATGCGCGGCGGGCTGTGATCGTTGACGATGGGCGTACCACCCGACGACTGAAGGATCGAGAGTTCGTGAGCAGCAAGGTCCCCCCGATCATCCTGAACAATGGCGTCGAGATGCCCCAGCTGGGCTTCGGCGTCTGGCAGGTGCCGGACGACGAGGCGGAGACCGCCGTGGCCACCGCCCTGGAGGCCGGGTACCGCAGCATCGACACAGCAGCGATCTACGGCAACGAAGAGGGTGTGGGCCAGGCGGTGGCCGCCTCCGGGATCCCGCGCCAGGACCTCTTCATCACCACCAAGCTCTGGAACAGCGACCAGGGGTACGACGCCACGCTGCGCGCCTTCGACGTGTCGCTGGAGAAGCTCGGCCTGGAGTACGTCGACCTCTATCTGATCCACTGGCCGCTGCCCTCGCGGGGCAAGTTCGTCGACACGTACAGGGCTTTCGAGAAGATCTACGGCGACGGCCGCGCGAAGGCGATCGGTGTCTCCAACTTCCTCCCGGAACACCTCCGGACGCTGATCGCCGAGACCTCGGTCATCCCGGCGGTCAACCAGATCGAGCTGCACCCGCGCCTGCAGCAGCACGCGGCGCGCGAGTACCACGCCGAGCAGGGCGTCGCGACCGAGGGTTGGTCCCCGCTGGGGCAGGGCAGGGGCCTTCTGGAGATCCCGGCGATCGTCGCCATCGCGCAGAAGCACAACCGCACGCCGGCCCAGGTCGTGCTGCGCTGGCACCTCCAGCTCGGGAACATCGTGATCCCGAAGTCGGTGACTCCGGCCAGGATCAGGGAGAACATCGAGGTCTTCGACTTCTCGCTGGACGCCGAGGACATGGGGGCGATCAGTGCGCTGAACGAGGACCGGCGTCTCGGCCCGGACCCGGAGACGTTCGACATGGGCTGACGGGACGACATCCCGGCGACGCCCCGCGGACCGCTTGCCCGGCGGCTCCGAGGGGCGTCGCCGTGCGTTCCGGGGGCAGTCGCCGACCAGGACCGGAGAGCGTCTCTGACTGGCTTAGCGAGCCTGAGCGTTGCTCAGCCTTGGGAGCCAATCGCCTTCGTGCCCTGGTACTGAACGACAGGAGCCGCCAGCCCGCGTGGCACGTCCCTCCGGACGCTGGTCGACCGGGCCGCAAGACCCGACCGAGGAGGGTGCCCAACGTCGCCTGGGCGCCGGGCGTGCGCGTAGCACTCTGCCACAGGTTCACTACGGTTCGCTAATCCAACTGGTGAGCCTCGGGTCCTCGCGCCTCAAGAGGCGTCGGGAGTCGCTCCACCCCACCGCGCACACGGGCGGCCCGTTTCCCGTCGGCTCCCAACTGACGGTATCTGTGGCCTCGTTGGGACTTGACGCGGCCACGCCGACGGGTCCACCTTGTACGGCACCCGGTAAGGAAACTTTCCTAACAGAAGGGTCCCCCCACAGTGCGCACTCGAACACTGACCCTCGCCGCGGCCTCAGGCGCCGCGCTCCTCGCCACCGCCGTGCTCCCCACCAGCGCCTCCGGAGCGGCCGCTCCCAAGTCCCCTCAAGAGGGCACGGTCAGCGCCGCGGACCTGCTCGCGAAGGTGACGTCCTGTTCGCAGATATCGAACGGCAAGTACAAGACCGACGACGAGACCTCCGCCACCGTCCCCGTGTGCGGCAAGAACGGCGCGGTGTTCTGGAAGGCCGACATGGACATCGACTGCGACGGCCAGGTCACCGGCAAGTGCAACGGCGACACCGACCCCTGGTTCCAGGACGACACCGCCTTCCACCAGTCCGACGGCAAGCCCCTGCGCGCCGACTCCCTCCCGTACGTCGTCGTGCCGAGCGCGAGCAGCATCTGGAAGTACTCCAGCTCCGGCATCAAGGGCGGCGGCGTGGTCGCCGTCATCTACAACAACAAGGTCGAGTACGCCGTCGTCGGCGACACCGGCCCCACGAAGATCATCGGCGAGGCCTCGTACGCCACGGCCAACGCGCTTGGCATCGACCCCAACCCGGAGACCGGCGGCGCCGACTCCGGCGTGACGTACATCCTGTTCAAGAACTCGCAGGTGTCGCCGATCGAGAGCCACAGCGCTGCGGTGTCCCTCGGCCAGTCGCTGGCCAAGCAGTTCATCCAGAACAACTGAACGGACAGGGCCGGCAGGCCCGGTACCGCGGGCACGCGCGGCACCGGGCGCCGGCACCCAACGGCCGGGCGGCAGGGCTCAGGAGGCCCGGACGGCCGTGTACACCGTGTGCGCCTTCAGCACGAACACATCGCGCCTGCGGTGCACGCTCGCCTCGTCCTCCGGGTCGAGGAGCCGGTCGAGGATGGCGCGGTCCTCGGCGTCGAGGCCGTCCGTGAGCGCATCCCTGAGCCGGGCCAGAGAGCCGGCCACATAAGCACGCGCCCGGTCCGTGACGGGTGCGGGAAGGTCCAGCAGGAAGCTGCGCGTGCCGGAGTGCTTCAGACCCGCGGCGGTCAGCAGAGCCGGCCAGTCCTCGGTCTCGGTCACGGCACCGGGCAGCGATTCCCGCATCTGTGCGAACCACTCCGTCTCCACGGCGTCGACCCGTGCCTGCAGACCGGGACGGCCGATACCGATGTCCCGGGGCAGGAACCGCGCGGGCAGTCCGCCCTCCAGCAGGGCCAGAGTGCCGCCGGGGGCCAGCCGCTCGGCGAACGCGGCAAGAGCGGCCCGCTGGTCACCGAGGTGGTGCAGGCTGTTGCTCGCCCACAGCAGATCGGCGGGGTAGTCCAAGTGACCCAGTGCGTCGGGGAGTTCTCCCGCGATGGTGGCGAAGCGATCGGCGAGGCCCAGGCGTGCGGCCCGGGCGCGCGCCCGCTCGAGGAGGGGCTCGGAGCCGTCCACCGCGACGACCCGCGCGCCCGGGAACGCCTCGGCGAACAGACAGGAGACGACACCGGGTCCACTGCCCGTGTCGACGACCAGGCCGGGCGCGCCCACCTCCTCGGCCAGCCAGGCCATGACCCGCTCGTACAGGGGAGTGAACAGCTCTGCCTGTGCCTCGAGCAGGGGAGCCATGACGGCCCAGTCGATATCGGTGTGATCGTCGTGGTGGTGCGCCATGGTGGTGAGCCTCTCGTCCGGAGGACCCCAGCCTGCGCCGACGCACCGATAAATGGCCACTTCTGTTGCAGGAACGGCAAACGCGTACGCGGAAACGGCACGGCGTCCTCTGCCGCACGGCGTGGGGCCGCCGCACCGGACGACGCGGGCTGGCACATCGAGGGGAGCAATTTGCCCGAGGCAGCCACCCTGTGGCACACGAACCTGTGGTCGAAGGGCCGCGCGCTGCTCATGCACTTCCTGTTCACGGAAGTCACCCAGGACGACGCGCCCCGGTCCTGGAGCCGCACGGCGAAGGGTGCGCCTCGCTCCTGACATCGGGATGCGAATTCCAGCGCGGTGACATGAACCACGCATATAGGGTGATCACATGCAGCTCAGGTATGGGTTCCGCCTGTACCCGAACGGTCCTCAGCAGTCCGCTCTGGCCCGGGCATTCGGGTGTGCGCGGGTAGTCTTCAACGACGCGCTTCGCGTCCGTGAGGACGCCCGCGCCGCCGGGTTGCCGTTTGTCACGTCGGCCGAGCTGTCCAAACAGCTCACCTCAGCGAAGAGGACGCCCCAGCGGGCATGGCTCGCCGAGGTTTCCTCAGTGATCCTTCAGCAGTCCCTCAGGGACCTGGACGCCGCGTACCGCAACTTCTTCGATGGCCTGAAGGGCAAGCGACCCAAGACGGGGCCGCCTTGCTTCAAGTCCAAACGCGACAGCCGCCAGGCGATCCGGTTCACCGCGAACGCCGGATGGAGGATCACCCCCGGCGGCAAGCTCCGCCTGCCCAAGGTCGGCGACGTGAGCGTGAAGTGGTCGCGCACCCTGCCTTCCACCCCGTCCACGGTGACCGTGATCAAGGACAGTGCCGGCAGGTACTTCGCCTCCTTCGTGGTGGAGACCGAACCAGCCGAAGTCCTGCCCGAGGTCACACCCCAGGTCGGCATCGACCTGGGCCTGGGGCACTTCGCCGTCCTCTCCGACGGCCGCAAGATCGACAGCCCGCGTTTCCTGCGTCGGGCCGAGAAACAGCTCAAGAAGGCCCAGCGCTCGCTGTCCCGCAAGGCCAAGAAAAGCGCCAACCGGAACAAGGCCCGGCTCCGCCTCGCCCGCGCTCACGCACGGGTGGCCGATGCGCGGCGGGAGTTCCACCACCAGCTCTCCACCAAGCTGATCCGCGAAAACCAAGCCATCGCGGTGGAAGACCTGGCGGTCAAGGGACTTGCCCGAACGCGCCTGGCCAAGTCCGTCCACGACGCCGGATGGTCGCAGTTCCTGGCCATGCTGGAGTACAAGGCCAGCCGCTACGGGCGCACCCTTGTGCGCATCGGCCGGTTCGAGCCGACTTCGCAGGTATGCTCCGCCTGCGGCGTCAAGGACGGACCCAAGCCCTTGCACGTCCGCGTGTGGGAGTGCGGGGCCTGCCAGACCGTCCTCGATCGAGACATCAACGCGGCGGTCAACGTCGCCAAGGCCGCCGGACTGGCGGTGACAGCCTGCGGAGCGCAGGTAAGACCGGGACTCGTCCCGGCACAGCGCGATGAAACAGGAACCCACCCGAACCCGCACCCGACAACGGCGCGGCAAGCCGGAATCGCCCTCCTTTAGGCGGGCGAAAAAGTCAACTCTGCCACCCCTTCCTCCACGCCGCCCAGCCCCACCACGGCACACGCCCCCGCTTCATGGCCCAGCCGCCGCTGTACCCGGCGGTGCCGTACGAGTTGGAACGGGCGGACGGGAACCACTCCCCCGTGGAGTACGCGATCCGCCGGGGCCTGGCCCGGGAGGGCTGACGCGGCGCGTCGCCCCTGACCACGGGAGGGTCCCTGGGGCTGCGGACCGCCCTCGTGGCGATCGCCTCGCCCCCACCGGTGCAGTACAGGCCCGTGACCGACCACCCGTTTGACGCCATCACCCCCGACGCCATGACCGCCGCCCCGGCGCCATCCGTCCCCCCGGGGCAGGCGGTCATCAGATGTCGGGCTTCCCCGTGGAACCCACCGGTTGCGCGTGGCCGACCGCGCCGGCGACTGCCGGGCGCGGCTCACTCGCCGCCATCGCCGCACGTCCGGTCGTCATGGCAGTCCGAGGTCAGCGCCCGAGAAGCGATAGAAAAGGTATATGCGTGAAATTTCGGGTCAGGACGGTCCTGGGACGCCTGGTACGTCCCGGTCCGACGGGCCCGGTCTGCCTGAGCGTCCGAGGGCGCGTTGGCCGCGTCGCCTGGTGCGGCGGCTGAGCGTGCGCAGCCTCGCCGGCCAGGTCTTCCTCCTGCAGCTGGCGGTCGTGGTGCTCCTCGTCGTCGCCGCACTGGTGGCTGTCGTGGTACAGGCCCGACGCGACATCATGGGCGAGGCCGAGCGCCGGACGCTCGCGACGGCCGAGACGTTCGCCCACTCGCCCGGGATCGCGGCGGCGCTGAAGAGCCCCGACCCCACCGCACACCTGCAGCCGTACGCCGAGGCCACCAGGAAGACCGCGGGCGTGGACGCCGTCATCGTCTACGGGCTGGACGGCGTCACCCTCACCCACAGTGATCCGAGCCAGATCGGCAAGCATGTCATCGGCCCCTACGCGCCGGCCGCGATGGGCAAGGCGTTCACCAGGACCTTCCAGGGCTCCCTGGGGCTTTCCGTGGTCTCGGCGGCGCCCGTCCAGGCTCCGGACGGCTCGGTGATCGCCGTTGTCGCCGTCCCCGTCACGGTCGACAAGGTACGGGACCGGATGGACCGCCAGCTGCCGGTCCTCTTCGGCGGTGCCGCCGGGGCCATGGTCATCGCCGCGGCGGGGGCGGGACTCGTGAGCCGCCGGCTGCGACGGGTGACCCATGGCCTCGGCCCGGCCGAGATGACCCGGATGTACGAGCACCATGACGCGGTCCTGCACGCCGTACGGGAGGGGGTGCTGATCCTCGGCGGTGACGGCCGGCTGCTGCTGGCCAACGACGAGGCACGGCGTCTGCTGGACCTGCCCGTCGACGCGGAGGGGCGCCTCGTGAGCGATCTGGGTCTGGAGGGGGACCTCGCCGAGTTGCTGGCCTCGGAGCGGCCGGCCACCGACGAGGTGTACCTGGCGGGCGACCGGCTGCTGGCCGTCAACAAACGGCCCACCGCGCCGCGCGGACCGCTCGGCAACGTGGTGACGTTGCGGGACACCACCGAGCTGCGGGCCCTGTACGGCAGGGCCGAAGGAGCGCGGGAACGGCTGCGACTGCTCTACGACGCGGGGGCGCGAATCGGCACCACACTCGATGTGCGACGCACCGCCGAGGAGCTCGCGAAGGTGGCCGCGCCCCGGTTCGCCGACGGCGTCACCATCGAGCTTCTGGATTCCGTGCTGCACGGCGAGGAGTCCCCCGAGGCGAGCAGGGAGCTGCGCCGTGTCGCGGTCGCGGGCCTGGACGAGGACCAACTCCTCCATCCCGTCGGCGCGCTGATCCGGTTCCCCGGCAGCCATCCCGTCGCGGCCGCCATGACCGAGAACCGGACGATCCTGGTCCGCGACCTGGGCACATGCGAAGGGTGGCGGGCCGAGGACCCCGAACGCGCCCGCCACATCCTCGGCAGCGGTCTGCGCTCCCTGCTCGTGGTCCCGCTGCGGGCCCGCGGGGCGGTACTCGGAACCGCGGACTTCTGGCGGTCGCACAGCTCCCCGCGGTTCGAGGACGACGACGTGAGCTTCGCCGAGGAACTCGCCGTCCGGGCCGCGGTGTCCATCGACAACGCCCGCCGCTACACGCGCGAACACACCATGGCCGTCACCCTCCAGCACAGCCTGCTGCCACGCGGACTGCCGGAGCAGTCCGCGCTCGAGGTGGCCTACCGCTATCTGCCGGCCGGGGGCCGCGGAGCGGGAGGCGCCGGGGTCGGCGGGGACTGGTTCGACGTGATCCCGCTGTCCGGCACCCGGGTCGCGCTGGTCGTCGGCGACGTCGTCGGCCACGGACTGCACGCCGCGGCGACCATGGGCCGGCTGCGCACCGCCGTGCACAACTTCTCCGGACTCGACATGCCTCCGGAGGAACTGCTGAGCCGACTGGACGAGCTGGTGGCCCAGCTCGACGCACAGGAGGGCGACGCACAGGGCATCACCGGCGCGACCTGCCAGTACGCGGTCTACGACCCCACCTCCGGGAACCTGGCCATCGCCACCGCGGGCCACCCGGGACCGGCGGTGGTCCATCCCGACGGAAGCGTCGAATTCCCCCGGGTACCCGTCTCCACACCCCTGGGTCTTGGCCTCGGCCTGCCCTTCGAGAGCACCGAGCTGAGGGTGCCCGAACGCTCCCGGCTGGTGCTCTACACCGATGGGCTGATCGAGGGCCACGACCGTGACCCGGACGCCGGTCTGGGGGCCCTGCGCCGTGCTCTCACCGGCCCTGATCGCACCCCGGAGGCCACGTGTGCGGCGGTGATGGAGGCCGTGCTGCCCGCTCAGCCCAGGGACGACATCGCACTGCTGGTGGCCCGCACCCGCCGGCTGGACCCCTCGCGGATCGCCGACTGGCGGGTGCCGCGTGACCCGGCGGCGGTGGCCTCCGTACGCAACGACTGCGTCCGCCGGCTGACGGAGTGGGGCCTGGAGCACATGGCGTTCACCGCCGAACTCGTCCTCAGCGAGCTGATCACCAACGCGGTCCGCTACGGCAGCGAACCCATCGGGGTCCGGCTGATCCGCGACCGCGCCCTGATCTTCGAGGTCTCCGACGGCAGCAGCACCTCTCCCCGGCTGCGCCGGGCGACCGTCACCGACGAGGGCGGCCGGGGACTCTTCCTGGTCGCGCAGCTGACCGAACGATGGGGCACCCGCTACACGCCCACCGGAAAGGTCATCTGGGCCGAACAGCCCCTGCTGGACGGCGCCACGCCGGAGGCGGAGGATCTCGGCGACATTTTGCTCTCCCAGTGGGACGACACTGCATTGTGAAAGCGCATTCCGAAAGGCCCGCACGGCCGCACGGCACCACGCACGGGCACCATCGCAGCCCGCGGCGCCCGCAGGCCACCCATCCCGCACGGGAGACGTGGAGGACGCCGATGACAGGTTTCTTCGCCGGGGACCCGCCGTCGGGACGACCGGGTACACCGGCTCCCAAGACCGTCTCCCACGAGGCCGGGAGACACCGCCGAGGGCCCTTGGCACCGGGACCGCGAGAGGGTGCCGGGCGCCCGCCGGACCGAGCACGCGCGGGCTCAGGCCTGCGGACTCCACGACCGCCGCGCGGCGGCAACGGCGGCGGCGCGTCGGGCGGCACCGGCCGGTCACTCCGGCGGACCGGGCACCCCCCGCGACGACCAGACGTGCCAGCGCTTCCCGCCTCCGACCCCCTGGAGCCGTCGTGACCGCACTCCGTGCCCGGGCAGCGGGCGCGATCGGCTGCCTCGCCGTGGTGACACTGGGCCTGACCGCCTGCGGGAGTCCTCCGCCCGCCGGGCCGCAGAAGCCGTCGGTAGCGACATCCGCCGCCGAGGTCGGCGGCATGAACGCGCTGATCGCCGCCGCCCGGCGGGAGGGCGCGCTCCGGGCGATCGCCCTGCCACGTGACTGGGCCAACTACGGCGCCCTCATCAACGACTTCGAGAAGAAGTACGGAATCGAGGTGACGGTGGACTCCCCCGACGCCCACAGCGAGGAGGAGGTCGACGCCCTGGAGAAGGGAGGCGGCCGGGCGACGACTCCCGACGTGATCGACCTGGGCGACACGTTCGCGCGGATGGCCGAGGTGAAGCACCTGCTCGCGCCGTACAAGGTCGCCGTGTACGACTCGATCCCCGACTACCAGAAGTCCCCGCACGGCCACTGGTACAACAACTACGGGGGCTACGTCTCCATCGGCTGCGACGCCAACCGGGTCAAGCCCTGTCCGGAGACCTTCGCGGATCTACTGAAACCCGGCTACAAGGGCAAGATCGCGCTCGAGGGCTCTCCCACCGAGGCGAATTCCGCCTTCTCGAGCGTCTATGCGGCCGCGCTGGCCAACGGCGGCTCGTTCGACGACATCCAGCCCGGTCTCGACTTCTTCGCCGAACTCAGCAGGCGCGGCAACTTCGACCCCGTCGAGTCCACCTCCTCGGCGGTCGCGAACGGCCGGACACCCGTCAGCATCAACTGGGACTTCCTCAACCTCGGCTACGCCGATCGACTGCGCAGTAAGGGCATGGACTGGCATGTGTCGATCCCCCTCGACGGCAGCTTCGCCCAGTACTACGCGCAGGCCATCAACAAGCACGCACGGCATCCGGCGGCTGCCCGCCTGTGGGAGGAGTACCTGTTCAGCGTGCGGGGCCAGAACCTCCGGCTCTACGGCTATGCCCGCCCGGTGCTCATGGACGTCATGAAGAAGGACGGCACCCTCGACAAGGCCGGCGCCGCCCGGCTGCCGACGGTCGAGGGGACGCCTCAGTTCCCGACGGACGATCAACTGGCGAAGGCGCAGGATACGGTCGACCGGGGCTGGGCGAAGGCGGTCTCACGCTGAGGAGCCGTCCCGCCAAGGCCGGGAGAACGGCCGGGGCCAGCGTCCAACGCCCTCCCCTACTGGGGTTGACTGCCACAGGCGCTCCGGGTGAACGTCGGGAGACGTCCGGCGGCCGGATCTGGATCGCGGCGTCCCGCCCGCCCGTGCGAGGCCCTTCAGAGCTTGCGGAACGCCCATAGGGTGAACACCGGGTCGGGGCGCGGACGGTCCTGGTCCGGCAGGGCCGCAAGGCGCTCGGCGATCCGATCCCCGAGCGGATCCCCGGGCGCGAGCGTCGTGAACCAGCCGCGCCGCAGGTCCTCGGCCGTGCCTCGGGGGCTGCGGCCCTGGCCGACGCCGGGGAAACGGGCCCGACCGACCGGTACCAGACCGTATGCGGCAGCGTGCGCCGCGACCGCTTCAACGTCATCGCGGGCCGGGCGGCGCGGGCGTGGCGCGAGAACGGCGTCGATGTCGCTGCCCACCTCATGGGCGGCGGCCTTGTCGACGGTGGTGATGTACACGCCGCCGGGCCGCAGCACCCGGGCGACTTCCGCGCAGACGGCCCGGACGTCCTCGGGATCCTCGATCAAGTGCAGCAGCCAGACACTCGTGACCGCGTCGAACGTCCCGTCGCGGAACGGGAGCCGGCGGCTGTCGGCGAGGACGACGGCGCCGGGCAGCCGGGAGGCGGCCCGGAGCGCCATCCCGTGGGCCAGGTCCACGCCCGTCACCCGCAGCCCGGGGCGCCCGGCCGCCAGTCGCCTGGTCACGATCCCGGTGCCGCAGGCCACGTCGAGCAGCCGGCCCCCGCCGTCGGGTATCAGTCCGAGCAGTGCGTCGGCGGCCGCCGCGGCCCGGGGCTCGCCGCCCCGTGTGGCGTCGTACTCCGCGGCCTCCCGCTCGTAGTCGAGCATGGGTGCCATCCGTTCACTGCGCCCTGTGACCGGGCGCCAGCTCCTCGATGCGGCGGGCCAGTTCGAAGTCGAGCTCGGTGACCGCGCCGCCCGCGCTGTGCGTGTTCACCGTGACGGAGACGGTGTTGTAGCCGAGGGTGAGGTCGGAGTGGTGGTCGAGCTCCTCCTGCACCTGGGCGATGTGGACGACCATCGCGGTCGCCGCGAAGTGCGAGCCGAGCCGGTACGAGCGGGCGATCCGGTCGCCGTCCAGGGACCAGCCGGGCAACTCCGCAAGCCGGTCCTCGATCTCCTTGTGCGACAACGGTTCGACGGGCATGACCTGGCTCCTTCCGTACCCGGGCGGGTGGGTGGGCCCCACCCTGTCACATCCGTTGCCGAGACCGTAGTCAGATCTCAGCATTCCGGGCATTCCGGCCCGGAAGGTCCGTCACATCACCAAAGCGTGAGAGCTTCGGCGTGAGTACGGTCTCTCGCTTCCTTCTGCCGCTGGTGCGGCAGGGGTGCGCCACCTGCCCGCCCCGGCCTTGCGGCTGCGGCGGGTGGTGCGGGTCTTGTGGTCGGCTCCACGAGGCTTCGACACCCGAGGGGCGTCCTGGTCTCCGGCCACTCCGGTACCAGTTGCTGCTGCCGCGAGGGCGGCGAGATTGCGGGCCGCGTTCTCGTCCCGGTCGAGGACCAGGCCGCAGACATCGCATTGGTAGGTCCGGACGTGCAGCGGCAGCTTGGCTTTCACCGCGCCGCAGCCGGAACAGGTCTTGGAAGAGGGGAACCAGTGGTCGGCGGCCACGATGCGGCAGCCGTCCCGGCGGGTTTTGTAGGTGAGCTGGCGTCGGATCTCGCCGAATCCGGCGTCGGCGATGTGGCGGGCGAGGTGCCGGTTGCGGAGCATGCCGGCGACGTTGAGGTCTTCGACCACGACGGTGCCGTACTCGGCGGCCACGGCGGTGGTGAGCTTGTGCAGGGCGTCGGCACGGAGGTTTGCCACCCGGTGGTGTACCCGGTTGCGGGCCGCGTTGGCCTTCTCCCACCGCCTGGACGCCTTCTGTCCGGTGCGGCGGTCAGGGCCGCGGCGGCGGGAGACGACGCGGGATGCCCGGCGCAGCCGCTTCAGCGCGGCATCGAGGTGCCGGGGGTTGGGGACGGTGCGGATCTCTCCGTGGCTGTCGGCCATCACGGCGAGCGTCTTCACTCCAAGATCGACACCGGCTGCCGCGTCCGGGCGGGCCACGCGCTGGATGTCCCGCTTCACCTCCACCTGGAAGGCGACGAACCACCGGCCACGCTCGTGCCGGACGGTCGCGGACAGGATCCGGGCGGTCCCGGCCTGCACGCGAGTCAGGAGCTTGTGCGTGGGCTCGTGGGTGCGGATCGTGCCCAGCCGCGGCAGCGTCACATGCCTGCCATCGCCCTCGACACGGATCGTGCCGGTGGTGAACCGGCACGCCAGACGCGCCTTCCGCTTCGACTTGAACCGGGGCATCTGGACCTTCTTGCCGCGCCGCTTGCCCTGCTTCGACTTCGCGTAGTTGTCGAACGCGGCGGCGGCATTCGCCAGGCCGGTGTTGTACGCCTCTTTGGAGTTCTCCTCCCACCACCCGGCGAACTTAGGGTCGGTGTGCTTGGCGGTGTTGAACGCCTTCCGCAGGGCGGGAAGCGACCAGGGCCGCCACTGCGTCAGCCCGGCCTCGGGCACGCCGTAGGTCTCCTCGGCCTTGCGCTGCCACCACGAGGCGGTCACTCAGCCCACCGCCCAGTTGTAGGCCGCCCTCGCCGCGCCGCAGTGCGAGACCAGCGCGGCCTGTTGGGCGGCGTTCGCATCCAGCGCGAATCGGAACGCCTGCACCACGAAACCGGGCTGCGGCTGGAACTTCTTCACTCGCCGGCCTCGCCCACCGCCACGGCCACCGCGCGTTCGGCACGGTTCTTCGCCGCCCGGCGCCCGTACAGGGGCGCGCACATCCAGGTCAGCACCTCGGTGATGTCGCGCACCAGGTCGTCGGTGGTCTCGGGAGCCTCGAGGACGAGTAGCTGCCGGCCGGACGCCGACAGGGCGGCTTCCAGGTGCTCGACGCCGAACCGAGCGAGGCGGTCGCGATGCTCGACCACGATCACGGCCGCGCTGGTATCCGCCAGGAGCCGGTGCAGCTTGCGGCGCCGCCCGTCCAGCCCGGACCCCACCTCCCTCACGACCTCGGCCACGGCCAGACCCTGCTGGTTCGCACCGGCCACGACGCGGGCAGCCTGCCGATCCAGATCGGCCTCCTGGTCGGCGGACGACACGCGGCAGTACGCCACTACACGCCCGGACGGCCGGGCAGCGGGCTCGTCGACCAGCCACGTCCCCGACGGCGCCTGACGGACAGGAACGGGCATCTTCCCGTCCTTCACCCAACGCCAAGCCGTCTGGTAGCTCACGCCCTGCTGACGCGCCCACTCCGAAAGCTTCACCCGGCCAAGATATCTGTCACCCCCGTACGGCACCGTACGCACGCCCGTGCCCTCGGTCCCGTACGGTCCGGGCCCTCAACGTCGTACGCACTCCGCGGCGAAGTCGTCTGCCACCACGGTGATCTCGGCACGCCCCTCGACGCGCTCCAGCCACTCGTGCGGCAGCCGGTGGTCGCCGTGGTGGGCGCCGAGCAGATTGCCGCAGATGGCGCCTGTGGAGTCGCTGTCGCCGGAGTGGTTGACGGACAGCAGGAGCGCGTGCCGGATCTCCGGCTCGACGAGCGCGCAGTACACGGCGATGGCGAGCGCCTCCTCGGCGATCCAGCCCGCGCCCAGCGTCTCGACCTTTTCCGCGGTCGGTGACCCTTCGGCGGCCAGGTCGAGGGCGCCGCGCAGGGCGGCCGTCGTCTCCTCGTGGCCGGGGTACCGGGCGAGCAGGCGCAGGGCGCGCAGCACGGCGCCCTCCAGGGAGTCACCCTCGACGAGGTGGGCGACGATCGCGGCGAAGGCGCCCGAGGAGTAGTAGCCGGTGGGATGGCCGTGGGTGGTCTGGGCGGACTGGGCGGCCATGTCGAAGGCGGTCTCGGCGGGCACCCGGCTCAGTCCGAAGGGCGCCGAGCGCATGACGGCGCCGCAGCCCTTGGAGTCGGAGTTGACCGGGCCGGGGCGGCCCAGCTCGGCCATGGGGTCGGGGACGAAGTCCTGGGCCAGGCCGGAGAGGCAGGCGTTGCCGGGGGCGCGGCGCGTGTACAGCCAGGGCTGCGCGGCGAGCCCGGTCGCTCCCTCGGGTGGGCTGGGCAGGCGCTGGGTGTCGAACCAGCGGCCGTGCGCCTCGCGCACCAGCCGGGACCAGCCGCCTCCGATGCCCTTGTGCCGCTCGCGGTCGTGCGCCTGCCGGAGCCCCTCCACCGTGAACAGGGTCATCTGGGTGTCGTCGGTGACACGGCCGATGACGCCCTCGCCGCCGGGGACGAGACCGGTGACGCCCCGCGCGCCGTGCATCGCACGGATGCGGTCCAGGGAGGCGAACTCGATCGGGTACCCGAGGGCGTCGCCTATCGCGCCCCCGAGGAGACAGCCGCGCACCCTGGTGCGGTAGACGGCGGTGGCCTCCCAGGACGGGTTGAGCCGGTCGTACATGCACCACTCCTCGACTACGGTCCTCTTATGACCATTGTCGCGTCCGCCTCCGCCGCCTCCTCACCGGCCCCTGTGGAGCAGGGCGTCGGCCCACTGCTGCGTGGCTGGAGGGAGCAACGACGGGTGACCCAACTGGAGTTGGCGCTGCGGGCCGGGTCGTCGGCGCGGCACATCAGCTTCATCGAGACGGGCCGGTCGCGGCCCAGCGAGGAGATGGTCCTGCGGCTCGCCGAGCATCTGGACGTCCCGGTACGCGACCGCAACGCCCTGCTGCTGGCCGCCGGATACGCCCCGCACTACCCCCGGACGCCGCTGGACGACCCGTCGATGGACGCGCTGCGCGCGGGGGTGGAGCAGCTGATCCAGGGGTATGAGCCCTACCCCGCGCTGGTGGTGGACGGGCACTACGACGTGGTGGCGGCGAACCGGGGCATCGCGATGCTCCTGGAGGGTGTCCCGGAGTGGCTGCTCACGCCGTCGCCGAACGCGATGCGTCTCACTCTTCATCCCGAGGGCCTGGCGCCGCGCATCCGGAACCTGCGCGAATGGCGGGGTCATCTGCTGGCCCAGATGGGCCGTCAGATCGCCTTGCAGCGTTCGACGTCACTGCGGGCCCTGTACGAGGAGGTGGCGGCGTATCCGGTTCCGGAGCAGGCCGGGTTCGAGCCGGAGCAGTCCGTTCCCCGGTTCGCGCTCCCGTTGCGGATCGAGCACGACGGGCGGGTGCTGTCCTTCGTCTCGTCCATCTCCACCTTCAACACCCCGATGGACATCACGGTCGCGGAACTGGCCATCGAGACGTTTCTGCCCGCGGACCCGGCGACGGTTAAGTACCTTCATTCAGAGGGGATTTGACTTCTCATCAAGCCGGTTCACCGGTACCCGTGAGACTTTCACTCGAACGTGACACACTGCTCGCATCCTTCATCAGGCAGGGGAGGCGTGGCGTGAGTGAACGGCGGGCTGCGCCCACCGTGGGGCAGGTGGTGCTCGGGCGGCGGCTGCAGGAGTTACGGGAGGCCTCCGGGCTGAAGCGGGAGGAGGCGGCGCGGGTCCTGCGCGTCACGGCCGCCACCGTGCGGCGCATGGAGACCGCCGACGTCGCGCTGAAGATCCCGTATCTGCAGGTGCTGTTGGCCACGTACGGTGTGCCCGACGAGGAGGTCACCGCCTTCGTCCGGCTGGCCGAGGAGGCCAACCAGCCCGGCTGGTGGCAGCGTTACCACGACGTGCTGCCCGAGTGGTTCAGCATGCACGTCAGCCTGGAGGGTGCCGCCCGCATCATCCGTTCCTACGAGCCGCACTTCGTGCCCGGACTCCTGCAGACCGAGGACTACGCGCGTGCCGTGCTGGAGGCCGGGACCGTGGGACAGGTCCGCCCTCAGGACATCGAGCGGCATGTGGCGCTGCGCCTGGCCCGGCAGAAGCTGCTCACCTCCCAGGACCCGCCGCACTTCTGGGTGATCATGGACGAGACGGTGCTCCGGCGCCCCGTCAGCATCCATTCCCGGGTGATGCGCGAGCAGTTCGACCGGCTCATCGACGTCACCGAGAACCCTCGGATCACGCTGCAGATCGCCGAGTACGCGTCCGGACCGCACCCGGGGACGTACACCCCGTTCGTGCTGTTCCGGTTCGCCGAGCCGGAGTTGCCCGACATGGTCTACAGCGAGTACCTGACCGGCGCCCTGTATCTCGACTCGCGCCCCGAGGTGGCCATGCACCTGGAGGTCCTGGACCACATGTCCGCGAAGGCGGCCTCGGTACAGCGCACGCGGAAGATCCTCCAGGAGTACCGGGACACCTTCTGACCGATGCCGGCCCGTTCCTCACCCCCCAGGAGCATCCGCATGACGACCGGACGCGACGCAGCGACCGCCCACCTCGACACGAGCCGGCCGCACCCCGCGCGGGTGTACGACTGGTGGCTGGGCGGCAAGGACAACTACCCGGTGGACGAGGAACTGGGCCGGAAGATCCTCGCCGCGGATCCGACCGTGCGGCGCGGGGCGCGCGCCAACCGCCGGTTCATGCACCGGGCGACGCGGACGCTGGCGCAGGCGGGTGTGCGCCAGTTCCTCGACATCGGCACCGGCATCCCCACCGAGCCCAACCTCCACCAGGTCGCGCAGCAGGTCGTCGCCGAGGCCCGGGTGGTGTACGCCGACAACGACCCGATCGTGCTGCGGCACGCGCAGGCACTGCTGCACGGCACCGAGGAGGGCAGCACGGACTACGTCCACGCGGACGTGCGCGACCCGGACGTCATCCTCGCCCACGCCGCCGAGTCCCTGGACTTCGGCAAGCCGGTCGCCCTGTCGCTGATCGCTCTCACCCACTATCTCGACGACGAGGTCCACGGGCTGCTGGCGCGGTACACCGAGGCGCTGGCCCCGGGCAGCCATCTGGTCCTGTCGCAGGTCACCTCCGACCTGAACCGCGAGTCCGTCGAGCGGGCCGCGGGCCTGTTCCAGCAGAGCGGCACGCCCTTCTTCCCGCGCCCGCTCGCCGAGTTCTCGCGCTTCTTCGACGGTCTGGAACTCCTCGGCCCCGGAGTGATCCCCGTCTCCGGCTGGCGGCCGGAACCCGAGGACGTGGCAGCCCAGGCGGAGGGCATCGTGCCGGTGTACGCGGGGGTCGCGCGCAAGCCCTGACCCGGCTTCGGCGACCGCCGCGCGCGACGCCGCACCCCGTCTCTGCCCGGCCGCCCCGGGTCGCCGCCCGCCTGGGCTCCGCGACTAGACCGCCCCTCCCTTGGCGTCCTTGTCGTCCTCGACGATCTCCGCGTCCACCACCGACTCGTCGTCGGGAGCCCCGTGTTCGTCGCCGGGGGCGCCGTGTCCGTCGCCGGAAGCTCCCGAACCATCGGACGCGGACTGCTGGGACTGCGCGTACATGGCCTGCCCCATCTTCTGGCTGACGGTGGCGAGTTTCTCGATGCCGGCCCGCAGCGCCGCCGTGTCGGCCCCGTCCTTCAGCAGGTCCTTCAGACCGGTGGTCGCGGCCGTCACCTCGTCCTTCGTGCCGGCCGGGATGCGCTCCTCGTTCTCCCGGACGAACTTCTCGGTCTGGTAGACGAGTTGCTCGGCCTGGTTGCGGGTCTCCGCGGCCTCCCGGCGCCCCCGGTCCTCCTCGGCGTACTGCTCCGCGTCCCGCATCATCCGGTTGATCTCGTCCTTGGCGAGCGCGGAGCCGCCGGTCACCGTCATCTTCTGCTCCTGGCCCGTCGCCAGGTCCTTCGCGGACACGTGCATGATCCCGTTGGCGTCGATGTCGAAGGCCACCTCGATCTGCGGCACCCCGCGTGGTGCGGGCGGCAGCCCGGTCAGGTCGAAGACGCCGAGCTTCTTGTTGTACGCGGCGATCTCGCGTTCACCCTGGTAGACCTGGATGCCGACGGACGGCTGATTGTCCTCCGCGGTGGTGAAGATCTCCGAACGCCGGGTGGGAATGGTCGTGTTGCGTTCGATGAGCTTGGTCATGATGCCGCCCTTGGTCTCGATACCGAGGGACAGCGGGGTGACGTCGAGCAGCAGGACGTCCTTGACGTCGCCGCGGATGACGCCGGCCTGGAGCGCGGCGCCGACGGCCACCACCTCGTCGGGGTTGACGCCCTTGTGCGGGTCCTTGCCGGTGAGCTCCCTGACCAGGTCGGTGACGGCCGGCATACGGGTGGAGCCGCCGACGAGGATGACATGGTCGATCGCGGACAGTTTCACGCCGGCGTCCTTGACCGCCTGGTGGAAGGGGGTCCGGCAGCGATCGAGCAGATCGGCGGTGAGCTCCTGGAACTGGGCGCGCGTCAGCTTCTCCTCGAGGTGCAGCGGCCCCTCCGCGGAGGCGGTGATGTAGGGCAGGTTGATGCTCGTCTCGGTGGAGCTGGACAGCTCGATCTTGGCCTTCTCGGCACCTTCGCGCAGCCGTTGCAGCGCCATCTTGTCGACGCCGAGATCGATGCCGTACTGCCCCTTGAAGCGTTTGACGAGGTGTTCGACGACCCGCTGGTCCCAGTCGTCGCCGCCGAGACGGGTGTCGCCGTTGGTGGCCTTCACCTCGATCACGCCGTCCCCGATCTCCAGCAGGGAGACGTCGAAGGTGCCGCCGCCGAGGTCGAAGACGAGGACCGTCTGCTCCTCGCCGCGGTCGAGTCCGTAGGCGAGGGCCGCGGCCGTCGGCTCGTTGATGATCCGCAGGACCTTGAGTCCCGCGATCTCCCCGGCCTCCTTGGTGGCCTGCCGCTGGGAGTCGTCGAAGTAGGCGGGCACGGTGATCACGGCGTCGGTGACGTCCTCGCCGAGATACGCCTCCGTGTCCCGCTTGAGCTTCTGCAGCACGCGGGCGGACAGTTCCTGCGCCCGGTAGCGGGTGCCGTCGACGGATCCCTTCTCCGGGAAGCGCCAGTTCGTGTCCCCCATGTGCCGCTTGACCGAGCGCGCGGTGCGCTCGACGTTCGTCACGGCCTGCCGCTTGGCGACCTCGCCGACGAGCACCTCGCCGTTCTTGGCGAAGGCCACGACGGACGGAGTGGTCCGCGCCCCCTCCGCGTTGGCGACAACCGTGGGCTCACCGCCCTCCAGGACGGCCACCACCGAGTTCGTCGTACCGAGGTCGATCCCCACCGCCCGTGCCATCGCCGTCCCCTTCCGCCAGGGCGCTTTACGCACTCCATCACAAAACTTGAGTGGCTCCCTGTCAATCCCCTTGCCGGCCGGACAGACCGGCCCCTCTTGCACCTACCCAGGAAACGGCGATGCCGCGCCCCCTCGTGGCGGGCGCGGCACTGCGGACGTCCGTGCGTCAGGCGAGCTTGGCGTCCAAGGTGATCGTCGTACCGGCGAGGGCCTGGCTGACGGGGCAGTTCTTCTTGGCGTCCTCGGCGGCCGCGACGAAGGCGTCGTTGTCCAGCCCGGGGACCGTGCCCTCGACGGTGAGGTGGATGCCGGTGATGCCCTCACCCGGCTGGAAGGTGACGTCGGCCTTGGTCTCGAGCTTGGTGGGCGGGGTGCCGGCGCCGGCCAGGCCGTGCGACAGCGCCATGGAGAAGCAGCTGGAGTGGGCGGCGGCGATCAGCTCCTCGGGGCTGGTCTTCCCATTCGCGTCCTGGGCGCGCGAAGCCCACGTCACCGGCTGCTGAGCGATGCCGGAGGAGTCGAAGGTCACGACGCCGTTGCCCTCGAGCAGATTGCCGTCCCAGACGGTGTGTGCGGTGCGCGTGGTTGCCACGGTTCTTCCTTTCACGTGTGGGCCCGTTGCCGGGTTCCGTAGGCACCATCCGATCACATCGGCACGCGGCGCACGCACCGGACATGGCGACGAACCGGTCCCCGGGCGCCGGGTTCAGCGCACCCGGAACACCGGCCCCTGGGGCGTGAACGGCAGCCGTGCGCCCTGGGGTATGAGATACGCGTGCTCCCGCCGTACCCGCAGCACGTCGCACCAGCCGTCCGTGATCACCAGGACCGGGGCCGCGGGCGGGAAGTCCTGTGCCCGGTTCAGCAGATCGATCCCCGGCTGCAGGACCGTACCGCCGCGGCCGTGGACCCGTACCCGGCCCGCGATGTCGGTGACCGGCAGATAGCCGGCGTCGTGCGGCGCGGCGTCGCAGAAGACGACCCGGGCCGCGGGGACGTCACGGGCCTCGGCGTACGAGGCGATCGCCCCGAGCGCCTTGCCGAGCAGGACGCGGTCCATGGAGCCCGAGGTGTCCAGGACGACGCCGAAGGTGCAGCGGGCCACCTCCTCGGGCGGGAAGTAGCGCCCCGCACGCGGGATGTCGGGCGTGGAGCTCTGGCGGCGCGAGCGGCGCGCATACGACCGTACGGGTTCCGGGCGCGGAACGAACTCGTCGAACCAGCGGGCGAGTCGGGCGTCCCACGGCAGTGGCGGATGGCTGAGCGCACGGATCTCCTCGACCAGACCGCCGGGCAGGAAACCGCGCTCCTGCTGCTGGTGCAGGTCCAGGCCGTTCGCGAGGCCCCGGCGGTAGAACTCGTCGAGGTCGACGTAGTCGCCGGGCGGTCGCAGCGGCGCGCCCAGCACGTCGCCGACGCCCCTGCCGCGCAGCGTGGCCAGCCGCCGCATCCTGCGCAGATCGCCGGCGATGCGGTCGTAGACCTGCTCCGCGGACAGGCTCGCGAGGTCCGGGTCGTACAGCAGCCCCTCGGGCATCGTGCCGACCTGCATCTCACGCAGCCAGCCGTTGATGACGTAGTCGCAGGCGATGTTGAACAGGTACGGGTCGCGAGTGCCGCAGCGGTCGCCGTGGCGCAGGGCGGCGTGCAGCATCTCGTGGGCCAGGATGAAGCGCCACTCCTCGTCCTCGAACTGCCGCAGCGGATTGATGTAGATCTCGCCCGCCTCGGCGTTCACCGCGGCCACGGAGATGCCGTGCGCGCGGGCGAGTTCGGCGTCGGCGACCAGCTTGATCCCGGCCGCCACGCCACCGAGCAGCGGGTAGGAGGAGATGAACCAGCTCAGCGCCTGCTCCCAAGGGCGCGGCCGGGTCGCCTCGCCGTCCAGGGAGTCACGGCGGCCGCCCGCCATGTCCATCGCCGCGGACACGGTCCGGGTCAGCGCGGTGGCGAAGGCCAGCTGCCAGTCGGGGGCCGGCCCCCACCAGCCCTTCCCGTCCACGAGCAGCTGGTCGGGCTCCCCGCCCGCCGTCCCGCAGCGCTCGTACACGGCGGGGAGACCGTCCCGGCGCCAGCGCGCGGCGAGCTGCTCCTCGTCGCCGTCGGGGTAGGAGACCGGCAGGTCCTCGGGGAACCTGCCGACGGGAAAGCCGAGCAGGAACCGGTTGACGACCACGCAGCGCGCCGCGATGTCGTGGCGGTCGGGCTGGACACGGGTGCCCTTGACCGCCGGGACGTGCCCGAAGCCGAGGTGCAGCACCGCGTGCGCCAGTGCCCAGGCCCAGTCGGCGGGGTCGGCGAGCCGGTCCGGGTGGGCGTGCAGCACGCCGTCGGAGTCGACGCGGACCAGCCCGTCCCGGGGCGCGGTGGTGCACTCCTCCGCGCGGCAGACGCTGAACTCGACGGCGGCCAGCGCCGGGTTGGCCCGCATCAGCCGCATGCCTTCGGCGAAGGCCTCCGCCGCGAAGTCCCGTTTCTTCTTGGAGCGGGTGCGGCTCATCGCCGCGCCTCCACCAGCCGCGGCATGTCCCGGGCCGCCTCCACCAGGAACCAGGCCGGCAGGACGGGGTTGCCGTCCGCGTCGGAGGCGATGACGCTCTGGGCTATCTCGACGGAGATCTCGGCGAGCTGCACGAGCAGCGACTTGGCGCGGTACGCGGTCTGGCGTCCGTTCGCCGACATGTGCTCCTTGCTCGCGGGCAGCTCCTTGACGAGCCGGCCCCGGAAGGACTCGGCGAGGTAGTACAGCAGGTCGCGGTCCTGCATGCGGTGCGGCCAGTGGGCGTCGCCCTTGATGATGGCCTCGATGCCGTACTGGCTGCGCACGATCTTGACGTACCCGCAGAAGGCGGTGGCGTGTGCCGGGGTCAGGGTGCCGTGGGCGAGCACCTTCAGCGTCTCCTCGTCGAGGTCGCGGCCGAAGGAATGCAGCGCGTCGGAGAGCATGTGCCAGGAGCGGGGCGTGGAGAACGGCTCCTCGGTCTTGGGCGGCTTGGACCACAGGTGGTCGGGCCGGTCGGTGAGGTGGTCGAGGATCCACGGGTGGATGGCGTTCGCCGCCGCCCAGACGAGCCAGTCCTTCGCGGAGGCCTCCAGGTGGACGTGGGCGAGACGGTTGACCAGCGCCGAGGCGATCGGCCGGGCGAGGGCGTTGTCGGTGGAGCGGTTGCCCGCGCCGATGACGATGGAGCCCTTCGGCAGCTCGTAGCTGCCGATGCGGCGGTCGAGGATCAGCGAGTAGAACGCCTTCTGCACATCCGGGGTCGCCGCGTTCAGCTCGTCCAGGAACAGGCAGTACGGCTCGTCGCGGGCGATCGCCTCGGGCGGGCAGAACACCGAGCGTCCGTCCCGGATCTGCGGGACGCCGATCAGGTCCTCGGGGGCGAGCTGGGTGCCCAGCAGACTCACGCACTCCAGCCCCAGCGACTCGGCGAACGCGCGCACCAGGGACGACTTTCCGATACCGGGGGCACCCCAGATGAACACCGGCCGCACGGTCGCGAGACCGAGCAGCAGTTCCGGGATGCGGGCGGGGGTGACGGTGACGGCTGCCTGCACGCAGCGGCTCTCCTCTTCGGGTCCGAACCGGCGCCGCCTCGCGGACGCGGTTGCTCACCGTCGAGGTTCTCAATGACCGGACGCGGCCGTCATGTCATTTTCGTGCGGGTGCCGGCACCGGATTCCTCCCGGCTCAGGCGACGCGTTCGTCCTCGGTCGCGGACAGCGGCACCTGAGGGCCGTCGCACTCGCGTAGCCAGCGGCGGAAGAGCCGGTGGACCTGCTCGGCTCCGACGAGCTCGGCCCCCTCTTCTTCGGGGGCGGACAGCGTCACCGGCGACAGCAGGAACGGCCGCGCCTGGGCACCGCCGAGTCCGCCGTGCGAGCCGATCTGCTCCTCGAACGCGAGGACTTCGCCCTCGACGGGGTCGTACCAGGAGTTGACCATGATGTCGGCGGTGTGCGGGAAGGAGTGGGTGCGGCGCACGGCGTCGGCGGCGCCCGGGCCGAATCCGGCGAGCGGGCCGCTCCCGTCGGCGAGCCGGCCGACCGGGACCTCGGCGTCGAACGCCCCCAGCACCACCCCGTCGTGCTCCTCGCTGCGCACGAGGACGAAGCCGACACCGGGGTGGTTGGCGAGCGTCGACAGCAGCGCGGGGTGCCGGCGGTCTATCTCCTCCTTGGTCATCCGGTGCGGCACATCGGGAAACGACACCAGTCCGAGGTTGCCGGAGGCGAGCACGACCGGCTCGTCGTGGCGCCGGGCGGGCCGGCGCTCCTCGCCGCCCGCCTCGACCGGTCGGCGCAGCGCGGCCCGCACCGCCGCGCGTGCCTCGGTCCCGCTGTGGGTGCGCTCGACCCTGCGCGGTACGGGCAGTCCGCAGCCCGCCCGCACCAGATTGGCGAGGCTGAGCCCGTAGCGCGTGCGGAAGGTCTCGCCGGGGCTCTGGCCGTGATCGGACAGCACGACGATCCGGTAGGGGCGCGGCGTGTGCTCGGCGACCTGTGCCAGCAGCGCGAGGCAGCGGTCCAGCCGCCGCAGAACCTTCTCGGCGTCGCGGCTGTGCGGGCCGGAGTGGTGGGCCACTTCGTCGTAGGCCACCAGGTCCGCGTAGACCGCGTTGCGTCCGGCGAGCATGTCGCCGATCACCGCCGCGACGACGACGTCGCGTTCGACGACGGTGGCGAAGGCGCGGACCAAGGGGTAGAGGCCGCCGCGCTTGACCCGGGGCCGCTGCCGGGTGAGGCGGGCCCGGGTGGACTCGGCGATCTCGCGGAAGACCTCGGCGAGGAACGACAGGGCGGTGCGGACGGCGTTCGCCGGATCGCTGAAGTAGGCGAAGTAGCCCGCCCGGGAGCGGTTCTCCCGTCCCCTTCTGACGACGACGGACAGCACGAGGGCGACCTCGTCGGCGCCGCCGCTGAACAGGTTGCCGCGGCTGGCCCCGTCGCCGGCGAGCAGTCCGCCGTCACCGGTGCGTTCGATGGCCCGGCGCTGGAGTTCGGCGGCGCTGGCGGGCCGGTTGCAGACCATGACCTCCCGGTGCTCCTTCTCGTACCACCGGAACGCCGGAACGTCGTGGTTGGAGCCGTGCAGGATACCGAGCTGGCTGGCGCCGGTCTGGCTGGACCAGTCGGTGCGCCAGCAGGTGAGCCGGTGGCTGGGCCCTTGGCCGTCGCGGGGCCCGAGCCAGGAGGCCACGGCCGGCATGAGCCCCTTGTCGACGGCCGCCCGCAGCACGTCGTGCCCGACACCGTCGAGCTGGATGAACAGGACGGCCGGGGTGCGGCGTCCGGCCCGGTCGTCGCCGCGTCTGCGCCGGCGGGCGGCGAGCCGGTACAGCCGCCTGCCGTAGGCGGCGTCGTCCCGCACCGCGAGGGCGCCCCCGGTCGCCGAGGCGACGGCCGACATCACCGCCGCGACCACGACGGCGGTCTCGGGGGCGGCCTCGCCCTGGCCCGAGGGGGTGAGCCGCAGCGCGAGCAGCAGCAGCGATCCGTTGAGGAAGAAGACCAGCAGCCCGAGGACGAGGGCGGGTACGAGCAGCAGCAGGCGGACGAGCAGCGGCCACACGAGAGAGGACAGCAGACCGAAGACACCGGCGCCGGCCGCGGCGGTGAGGGCGATGCGGGTGACGCTGTCACCGGCGGCGGACTGGAGCCGAAAGTCGGGCAGCAGTCCTGCGAGGACGAGCATCGTGGCGGTGGACACGGCCCATACGGTGGCGCTCCGCCCCACTCCGCTGATCAGTCTCCGCCAGCGCTCCTGACCCACGCCTCGCTCACCTCACGTCCCGGCCGATGCGATCCCAGGGGATCCGCCCCACTTTGTCACAACGGCCGCAGGCCGCCGAAACGGGCCTGGAGCACAGAGCCGGGCGGCGGCTGGTCAGCGGCCGTCGTAGCCCGCCGTCGGCATGGACAGACGGCGGTGGACACAGGCCTTCATCTGCGCGTCGTACGACGGTTCCGCGCGGCCGACGGTCTCGATCCGGACGCCGCGGCGGGCGCACTCCGCGGTGAAGTCGTCCACGGACGACAGGGCCCGCTCCAGCACCCGGCGGCTCGGGGCGACGAACAGGTCGACGAGGCCCGCCTCCACATCGGCCCACAGGGCGCTGTGGTCGTGGCGCAGGCCCCGGACGAGCAGTTCGCGCGTGACCACGTACCCCCGCTCCGCCGCCCAGCGCGCGCACATGGCGTGCTGGCTGCGGGAGTCGACGAGGAAGGGGTCCGCGTCCAGTTCCTCCAGCGGCGTCAGACTGGCGATCGCCGTCACCCGGATCGGGGCGCCCCCGCCCAAGGCGCCACGCGTGCCGGAGGCTTCGTGCGCATCTCCCATGATGTCCCCCTCACCTCAGGGTTTCGCCGCCGACCCTACTCCTGCCCGTAGGCTCGAGGGGAGTCGCACGAAGGAGGCAATGAAGTGCCGGTGGAGATCACGTGGTGGGGTCACGCCACCTGCACGGTCGAGGACTCCGGAACACGTGTGCTGACCGATCCCCTGTTCGCACGCCGTTTCGCGCACCTGCGGCGGCGGCGCAGCGCGGTGCCGCCGGCCGAGGCCGCCGTCGCGGACGTGGTGCTGGTCTCCCATCTGCACGCCGACCATCTGCATGTGCCGTCGCTGGCCCGCCTCGCCCCGGGCACCCGCCTGCTCCTGCCGCGCGGTGCCCTGGCCCAGGTGCCGGGTCTGCGCAGGCTCGGTCGTCTGCGGCTCACCGAGGTCGTGCCCGGCGACCGGGTGCCGGTCGGTGACCTGGTCGTACGGGTGGTGCCTGCGCGACACGACGGGCGCCGGCTGCCGGTCGGGCCGCATCGCTCCCCCGCCCTCGGGTTCGTCATCGAGGGCGCCGCACGGACGTACTTCGCCGGGGACACCGCTCTGTTCGACACGATGGCCGAGGCCGTCGGTCCCGTCGATGTGGCGCTGCTTCCGGTCGGCGGCTGGGGACCGTATCTCGGGCCGGGGCATCTGGACGCGGGGCGCGCGGCGGAGGCGCTGGCCCGGCTGATGCCGCGCAGTGCCGTGCCGGTGCACTACGGCACGTACTGGCCGATCGGCATGGATGCGGTGCGCCCTCATGAATTCCACGCGCCCGGACAGGAGTTCGTGCGCCTTGCCGCGCAACGCGCGCCGGAGGTGGCGGTGCATCTGCTGGCGCACGGCGAGAGCGTCCGCCCGGAGGTCGCGCGGTGATATTCCTCTCGGCCACCGGTACGGGCGTGACCCCCGAGTCGGCGCAGCAGGCGGTGGGCTATCCGTCGCTGTTCCTGCTGGTGCTGATCGGCGCTCTGGTGCCGGTCGTGCCGACGGGCGCGCTGGTCAGTTCGGCCGCGGTCGTGGCCTTCCACCAGACCGCGCCCTTCTCGCTCGCGCTGGTGTTCGTCGTCGCCGCGGTCGCGGCCTTCCTGGGGGACCTCGCGCTGTACTGGCTCGGGCGGCGCGGTATGCGGTCGAAGAACGGTTCACGGTGGCTGGAGACGATCCGCGACCGCGCCCCGGAGGAGCGGCTGGCCCAGGCACAGGAGAAGCTGAACGACCACGGCATCGCGGTGCTGACCCTCTCCCGGCTCGTCCCCGCGGGCCGCATCCCGGTGATGCTCGCCTGCCTGCTGGCCCGGATGCCGCTGCGCGACTTCGCCCGGGGCGACGCGCCCGCCTGCCTCGCCTGGGCCGCGACGTACGCGCTGATCGGCATAGTCGGCGGATCGCTGTTCCCCAAGCCCTGGGAGGGCGTGGCGGCGGCGGTGATACTGACGGTGGTGATCAGCGCCGCGCCCGGCATGTGGCGCCGGATGCGCCGGGCCGCGACCTCCTGAGACGGGGCGGGGTTCAGCCCAGCACCTGTGAACCCCCGACGGGCAGGTCCCAGAGGTCTTCGCGGGCCAGTCCCGCCTGCTCCCAGGCCGCCCGCACCCGGGTCAGCGGTTCCAGGACGGGCTCCGCGGACAGCACGAACGTGCCCCAGTGCATGGGCGCCATCCTCCGTGCGCCGAGGTCACGCACGGCGCGCACGGCCTCCTCGGGGTCGCAGTGGACGTCGCTGAGCCACCACCGCGGGTCGTAGGCGCCGATCGGCATGAGCGCCAGATCGATGCCCGGGTAGCGCTGTCCGATCCGCTGGAACCAGCGGCCGTAGCCCGTGTCGCCCGCGAAGTAGACCCGCTGTCCGTCGGGTGCCGTCAGCACCCAGCCACCCCACAGGGAACGGCATGTGTCGGTCAGGGTGCGCTTGGACCAGTGGTGGGCCGGCACGAAGTCGAAGCGGACACCGCAGAGTTCGGCGCCCTCCCACCAGTCCAGCTCGGTGACGCATGTGAACCCGCGCCGCCGGAACCAGGGAGCGAGCACGGCTGGGGCGAAGACCGGTGTGTCGGGCGGCAGTCGGCACAGGGTCGGAGCGTCCAGATGGTCGTAGTGGTTGTGGCTGACGACGACGGCGTCCACGCGCGGCAGGTCGCTCCAGGCGACTCCGACGGGGGTGATCCGGGCCGGTGTGCCCAGGATGCGACGCGACCAGACCGGGTCGGTGAGCACGGTCAGCCCGCCGATCCGCACCACCCAACTGGCGTGCCCCGCCCAGGAGACGGCCACCGTGCGCGAATCGACGCGGGGCAACGGGGCCGGGTCGTAGGGCAGCAGCGGGATGTCCGTGAGGGCCTCGGGCCGTGGCCGCATCGCACCTTCGCGGGCGAAGCGGGCGAGGGACTTGATTCCGGGCAGGGGCGCGGTCAGCCGGTCCAAGAAGGAGCGCGGCCAGATGCGGCGCTCGCCGAGCGGACGGGGCTCGGCCAGTGGCGGTAGCGGAGCCGGCAGCCCGGACACCGGGCTGAGCAGGGACGTTGACGAGGGCTCGGCGGCGCTCCGGTACGCCGGAGCGGGACTCGTCATCGGCTCGGTCGGCTCGGACTGCTGCGTCATCGAGGAGGCTCCCATCGCTGAGCGTCGTCGCGTAGATCGTCGAAGACCGATCCCAGGAGGTTCAACGCGCGTTGCACATGTGGCAGTTCCAACGGCTCGGGTGAGATGAGGCATTGGGCCCGTTCCTCGGCGGTGGTGCCGAGGAACGGCCCGGTGGAGAGCCGGACGCGGAGGGCCGCCAGGTCGTCTCCGAACCGGTGGCCGCCGGGCGTGGGCATACCGAGCCGGGCGCTGAGGAAGTCCTCCAGTTCCTGGGCGTCGCCGACGCCGTGCGCGCCGAGCGCGGAGCGCAGCGGGTCGAGGTCGGCGTAGAAGTGGCGCCCGGCCTGCGGGGGCCGGGCAACGGCTCCCGCGGTGACGACGGCTCGGTACGCGGCGGCGGCCACGCGCGCGTGCAGCGCGGTGCCCCTGGTCAGGCGCTGGTCGACGTCGGCGGACTCGTCCAGGGCGTATGTGGCCGCCGCGGCGACCGGATCGGCGATACGGGCACCGAGCGCGGTGAGCACGTCCAGGACGCGGGCGCGCAGCCCGGCGCCGTCGGCGGTCGCCGGGAACCGGGCGACGGCCGCCGGCCAGCCGGGGGGCAGAAAGGGCCCGGCGAGGTCGGTGACGACGGTGACCCGGTCGGGGACCATCTCGGCGGGGCTGAGCAGCACGGTGTCGTCCGGCCGGTGCACGGTGTCGCGCCAGGTCTCGTCGCTCACCATGTGGAGGCCCTCCGCGGTGGCGGCCTCGACCGTCTCGTGCACCAGCTCGGGCGGGGCGACGGTGGCGGTCGGGTCGTCGGCGACCGCGAGCACGAGCAGCCGAGGGTCGCCGCCCTCTGCGCGGATCCTGCGGACAGTCTCCAGGAGGGCGTACGGGTCCGGCACACCGCCGCATTCGGCGGGGGTCGGGACATGGAACACGGACCGCCGAAGCGCCCGGATCTGCGGTGCCCACCAGGCGGGACACGGCCGCGGCACCAGCACGTCCCCGCCCAGCGCGGCGGTCACGGCGGCGAACAGGATGGGCGCACCCGGGGCGGCGGCCACCGTGTCGGGCTCCGCGGGCAGCCCGCGCCGCGCGTAGTAGCCGCCGGCGGCTTCCAGCAGGGGCGGTGTGCGGGCGAAGGATCCGGGGCCCCCGGAGTCGGCGGCCTCGGCGAGGGCGGCGGACAGACTCGGCAACAGGGGCAATCCCTGGTCGGGAAAGGGCGGGCCGTAACGGACGGGGCCGTGCCCTTCCGGATCCGTGCGCCGCATGCATGCCTCCGCGCAGTCCGTGGTGCGGTGGACGGTCCCCCGGGCTGCGGCTCATACAGGGCCCTCGGCCCATGGCCGCGGTTCGTCCTCGTACTTCTGTTCCCTTGTGGTGCCGATGGTGCTCTCGGGTTCTGAGTACCCCGGGATCCGGCCGCTCATGGGCTCCGCCCGACTTGCCCGGTCACAGGGTCAGCCCCTGCCGGTCGCCAGGTGGAGGTAGCCGCGGTGGGCGGCGGCGGCGAGCGCGCCCCCGATCAGCACGCCGCCCGCGACCAGTGTCGGCTCGGACCCGGCGAAGGCGCCCCCTTCGCCCGCGTGCACGCCGTGCTGGGGATCGACCGGAGGCCGCGTCCTGTGGTCCTGGCCCCCCTGCTTCCGGCCCTGCGAACCACCCGCGCCGTCGCCCGGCTCCTTCCCGGGCTGCTCCTTCCCGGGCTGCTCCTTCCCGGGCTGCTGCTGAACCGACCCGTTGCCCTGCTGCGTCCCGGGCTGCGGGAGCTGGCCGTATCCCTGCTCCTTCCCCGGCTGCGCCCCGTTGCCCAGCTGGGTCCCGGGCTGCTGAACCGACCCGTTCCCCGGCTGGGTCCCCGGCTGCTGGAGCTGGCCGTACCCCTGCTCCATCCCCGGCTGCTGAGCCGACCCGTTGCCCAGCTGCGTCCCGGGCTGCATCTGACCGTATCCCTGTTCCGTCCCAGGCTGCTGCTGAACCGACCCGTCGCCAGGCTGCTGCAGCTGCCCGTAGCCCTGCTGCCCACCTGGCTGCTGAACCGACCCATCGCCAGGCTGCTGGACCGACCCGTCGCCCTGCTGTGTCCCCGGCTGCTGAACCCGGCCCTCGCCCTGCCCGGTCCCCCCTTGCTGCGACTGCCCGTAGCCCTGCTGCCCACCTGGCTGCTGAACCGACCCATCGCCAGGCTGCTGGACCGACCCGTCGCCCTGCTGTGTCCCCGGCTGCTGAACCCGGCCCTCGCCCTGCCCGGTCCCCCCTTGCTGCGACTGCCCGTAGCCCTGCTGCCCACCTGGCTGCTGAACCGACCCATCGCCAGGCTGCTGGACCGACCCGTCGCCCTGCTGTGTCCCCGGCTGCTGAACCCGGCCCTCGCCCTGCCCGGTCCCCCCTTGCTGCGACTGCCCGTAGCCCTGCTGCCCACCTGGCTGCTGAACCGACCCATCGCCAGGCTGCTGAAGCGACCCGTCACCCAGTTGCGTCCCCGGCTGCTGAACCCGGCCCTCGGCCTGCCCGATCCCCCCTTGCTGCGACTGCCCGTAGCCCTGCTGTCCGCCCTGGGCCTGTGGCTTGGTCATCGCCTCCTGGCTTCCCTGCGTCCGGGCCTGGCCTTCTGCCTGCTGGCTCCCGGGCACCGTCCCCTGCTCCTCACCTCGCCGGCCATCGGTGCGGTCCCGGCTCACGCTGAACGACGCGCTCCATGGCTTGACGTGGCCGCCGGGCCTCACCGGACACCGCCCGTCGACGCCCCACTCCGCGTCGCGGCCCGCCAGGGCGGCAATGTCGCCGACGGCGCCACCGTCCGGGATCCGGGCCACACCGCTGTACAGGACGGAGGAGGAGTCACGGGCCCTGATGGCATCGCCGTCGACCCGGTAGAGCCGGACCCTGCCGTCCTCGAAGCCCTGGGAAGTGGCCTCGATGAAGTCGGGTGGGGCGCCGCCCGACATGGCACAGGAGACCGTGACGGTGACCGCGCCACCGGGCACCGCGGAGTGCGGGGTGATCTCCGCGGAGGGTTCGGCGGAGGCCGGCGCGGCCATGAAACCCACGGCGGAACCGGCCAGAGCGGCGGCGGACAGGACACGGGCACTGCGGCGCATGCGGGTGACTCCTTCGACGGGTTCCTCCGGGGCACGCCGGTGGTGCCCCAAGAGCCCATGACAGCCCGCCCGGCCACGACCCGCGCGCGGCCGGGCCCCATTCGTGCCACCGGCACCGCCGGGCGGGTGACCGGCGGTGCGCGCGGACGGGACCTCTCCGATCCGCGCAGCACTCACCGCCTGGCCTCTGGGGGCAGATCTCACACCGGTCCGCGGCGTCGCACGCCCGGCCTCCTCGTCGGCGGGGCAGCGTGACGGACCTGACCTCCCGTCACATCGCCCTGGTCACGCGTGCCCCGTGAGGGGCCCGGCCCTCCCGGTCAGTGGCCGCTTCGGCCCCTCACCGCGCAGCGCCTACGCGGCGTCCCGCATCACCTGGTCCCGGAGCCGGTTGCAGCAGCGGCTGATCAGACGGGAGACGTGCATCTGGGAGATGCCGAGCCGCTCGGCGATGCTGCTCTGGGTCATGTCGTCGAAGAACCGCATGTAGAGGATGGCGCGTTCGCGTTCCGGCAGGGCGTGCAGCCGGGGCTTGACGGCCTCGCGGTCGATGACGGTGTCGAGGGCCGGGTCGGGCGAACCGAGGGAGTCCCCGAGGGAGTAGCCGTCCTCGCTACCCGGTACTTCGGCGTCCAGCGAGAGCGCCGTGAAACTCTCCAGGGCCTCGAGGCCCACGAGGACGTCCTCCTCGCTCATCCCGGCGTGCTCGGCGATCTCGGCGACGGTGGGCCTGCGGCCGGAGACGGTCTGCGACAGGTCCTGATAGGCGAACCTCACCCGGTTGCGCAGGTCCTGGACCCGGCGCGGCACGTGCAGGGTCCACATGTGGTCGCGGAAATGCCGCTTGATCTCCCCGGTGACGGTGGGGACCGCATAGCTCTCGAACGCGTGGCCGCGCTCGGGGTCGTACCGGTCGACTGCCTTGACCAGACCGAGCGCCGCCACCTGACGGAGGTCCTCGAAGCTCTCGCCCCGGCTGCGGAAACGGCCCGCGAGCCGCTCGGCCATGGGAAGCCAGGCCTCGACGATCTCGTCGCGGAGCGCGTCGCGCTCGGGGCCCTGCGGGAGCGTGGCGAGCCTGCGGAAGGCCTCCGCCGTCTCGGGGGCGTCGTCATGGGGGTGGTGCTTCACGCTCGCTCGATTCTGCATGGTGGGTCGCAACTCCCTTTGCTGGTGCCTTGGGTGGACGGTCACCGTGGGAGGGGAACCCGAGCCGGACGGGCACACCCGTGGCGGGTTTCCACCGCTCCCACGGACGTGCCTCCTGTCCGAAGCACTGAGGCTGCGCCTGCCCCGGGCCGTGCACGACAAACACGCGAATGCGCGAAGGGACCACGGAGCGTCGCGAGGGGGCGCGCGGCGCCCCGCACACGCCCCGCACACGGCCGGAGACGGCCCGCGCTCGGCGGCGGTCCTGCCCGGACCCCGGGTCCGCCGCGCGCCTTCACCAGGTTTTCCCGGCACCGCCCGGGTGACTCGACAGGTGCGATCCGTACACCCCTCTTCCCATGGGAGGTCCACCGATGAGCCCCAAGGTCGCCGACCACATTCTTCAGCGCCTGCGCGAATGGGGTGTCGAGCAGGTCTTCGGGTATCCCGGCGACGGCATCAACGGCCTGCTCGCCGCCTGGGGCCGGGCCGAGGACCATCCGCGTTTCGTCCAGGCACGCCACGAGGAGATGGCCGCGTTCCAGGCGGTGGGCTACGCGAAGTTCGGCGGCCGTCTCGGAGTGTGCGCGGCGACATCGGGTCCCGGCGCGATCCACCTGCTCAACGGCCTGTACGACGCCAAGCTCGACCATGTCCCCGTCCTCGCGATCGTCGGTCAGACGCACCGGACGGCGATGGGCGGCTCGTACCAGCAGGAGGTCGACCTGCACACCCTGTTCAAGGACGTCGCCTCCGACTTCGTGGAGACGGTGAACGTCCCCGAGCAGCTGCCGAACGTCCTCGACCGCGCGATCCGCACCGCCTACGCGCGCCGCGCCCCCACCGCCGTGATCATCCCCGGTGACGTGCAGGAACTGGACTACTCGCCGCCGACGCACGAGTTCAAAATGGTCCCCTCCAGCCTGGACCGCAGCGGCTGGACCGCGATGCCCTCCCAGGACTCGCTGGAGCGGGCCGCCGAGGTTCTCAACTCCGGCGACAAGCCCGCCATCCTGATCGGCCAGGGCGCCGCCGGGGCCCGCACTCAGGTGCAGCGGGTCGCCGAACTGCTCGGCGCGGGCGTGGCGAAGGCGCTGCTCGGCAAGGACGCGCTGAGCGACGAGCTGCCCTACGTCACCGGCTCCATCGGCCTGCTGGGCACCCGGCCCTCGTACGAGCTGATGCGCGACTGCGACACGCTGCTCACGATCGGCTCCTCGTTCCCCTACACCCAGTTCCTGCCGGAATTCGGCAAGGCACGTGGCGTGCAGATCGACATCGACCCGCACATGGTCGGGATGCGCTATCCGTACGAGGTGAACCTCGTCGGCGACGCGAAGGCGACCCTGGAGCAGCTCATCCCGCTGCTGGACGCGCACCGCGGGCGGGAGTGGTACGACACCGTCTGCGCGAATGTGCGGCGCTGGCACGAGGTGATGGAGAGGCGGTCGCAGCTTTCGGCGGACCCGATCAACCCGGAGTACGTGGCCTGGGCGCTGGACCCGCTGGTGCCCGGAGACGCGATCGTGACGTCGGACTCGGGTTCGGTGGCGAACTGGTACGCCCGGCACCTCACGATGCGGCCGGGGATGCGCGGGTCGCTGTCGGGCACGCTGGCCACGATGGGCTGCGGGGTCCCGTACGCGATCGGCGCGAAGTTCGCCCACCCGGACCGGCCCGTGATCGCCCTGGTCGGTGACGGGGCGATGCAGATGAACGGACTTGCGGAGCTGATCACCGCGGCGAAGTACCAGGACCGCTGGTCGGACCCGCGTCTGGTGGTCGGCGTCTGGAACAACCACGACCTCAACCAGGTGACCTGGGAGATGCGGGCCATGGAGGGCTCCCCGTCGTTCCTGCCCTCCCAGGAACTGCCCGACGTCCAGTACGCCGCGTTCGCCCGCTCCCTCGGGCTGACCGGCGTCCGGGTGGAGAAGCCGGGGGACGTCGAGGCGGGCTGGCGCGCGGGCCTGGAGGCGGACGGCCCGGCGGTCATCGAGTTCCTCACGGACCCGGCCGTACCGCCGATCCCGCCGCACGCCACCTGGGAGCAGATGGAGGCCACGGCCGCCTCGATCCTGAAGGGCGACGCGGACCGCGGTCCGATGGTTCGCCAGGGCTTCAAGGCGAAGGTGCAGGAGTTCCTGCCCGGACGCGGCCACCAATAGCCACCGACCGCACCCCCCGGTCGCCGTGTCGAACGCGGCCCACCGGGTACGCGAGGGCCACCCCCGAAGATCTGGAGGGAGTCATGCAGCGAGGCAGTGACCGGCTGAACGTCCACAGGGACGACGAAATGAAGCACGAACTGCAGGGTCTGCTGCGGTCGGGCCACCCGACCCGCACCGAGGAGTGGCACGACCCCGAGCCGACGGCCGACGACGACCCGGCGGTCTGGCGCGGAGCGGTCGTGCCCGGCACCCCCCGGGTGGCCCTGGAGGCCGCCCGTCTGGAGCTGGCCCGATATCTCGGGCGCAGCGACTTCCCGGCGAGCGCGGGCGATCTGGTCCGCGTCCTGCGCGACAAGAACGCGCCCGACCCCCTGGTCGAGACCGTGGAGCGGCTCCGGCGTTCGACACGCTTCGCCAACCAGGAGCAGCTCGCCGAAGCCACCGTCGGTGCGTGAGGGCCGCGCACCGCGCACGGGGGGCACGGCCGGGGGTACTGAGGGCGTCGTTCCACCGACCCCCCGGTGACCCCCCACGTGCACAAGGCGGCCGCGCCTCGGAACGTGCGCACCGCCGTGAACGGCGACCGGGACGCCGAGCCGCCGGATGGCATCCACACCCCCGGGCTCGGCGTCTCGTCCCGCGACCGTCCCACCGGCACGGCCGCGGGGATCCGCATATGCGTACTGCTGCCGTACGGCGAGGAGTTGCCGCGCCGCGTCCACGCGGGACGACGCCCGGCACGCGACGGGAATGAGGCGGCATATGACGAGGCCGCCCGGCAGGCACAAGCACAGGCACAGGCACAGAAAGGACAGTGGGACATCATGCGCATCGCGTTCCTGACGGCGCCGGAAGGCGTCGAGCAGGTGGAACTGACCGACCCCTGGCAGGCCCTCGTCGACGCCGGCCACGAGCCGGTCCTGGTGTCGACGAAGCCGGGCCACATCCAGGCGTTCAAACACCTGGACAAGGCGGACACGTTCCCGGTGGACGCGGTCGTCGGCCAGGTAGAGGCCAATTCCTTCGACGGGCTGGTCCTGCCGGGAGGCGTGGCCAACCCTGATTTCCTGCGGATGGACGAGCGGGCCGTCAAGTTCGTCCGGGACTTCTTCGGTCAGGGCCGTCCGGTCGCCGCGATCTGCCATGCGCCGTGGACGCTGGTCGAGGCAGACGTCGTACGGGGCCGCACCCTGACGTCGTGGCCGAGCCTGCGCACCGACATCGGCAACGCCGGCGGCACCTGGGTGGACGAGCAGGTACGCGTCGACCACGGGCAGAACACACTGGTCACCAGCCGCAAGCCGGGTGATCTGAAGGCGTTCGACGAGGCGATCCTGACGGAGTTCGCCGCGTAGCCGCGGTTTCCGGCCCGCGGACGGCGCTCACCGTGTGACGCCTGACGACCGGACGGCGCGGCCCCATGGTGAGGGGCCGCGCCGTCCGGTTCTGCGTGCCCCGGGCCCTCGCACGCCCGGGAGGCCGGACGCGTGCGGCCGGTGTCAGCGGGCGGGCCCCACCCCTTCTCGGCGAGCGCTGCCCAGTTCCGTCAGGGGCGTGCCCGGTTCCCGGTTCCGGGCCCCGTCCCGGGTGCGGCTCGCCGCGACCCCCCGGCGTGGATGGCGGCGCAGGTACTCGCCCTCCAGCTGCGCCATACGGTGGTTGTGCGTACGCAGTGCGTCGTTCGAGCCGTACAGCAGCGTGTCGTGGCGTGTGCGGTGGATCGCTTCCAGCTCTTTCATGAGCTGGTGGTCGGTCAGCCGGCCCGGGTCGACTCCGGTCATGGTGGTACCCCGCTCGTCGTGTTCCTCAGTGCGGTCCGGGTACCCGCCCGGAAAAAGCAATACCCCGAGCGGCATCCGGGAGGGAGCCATGGATCTCGCCTTTCTCCATCCACTGTACGAACATCCCGGTCCCTGGGCCTCCGTATACGTCGACACCTCCCGGCACACGGAGTCCACAGCACGCGAGCGCAAGCTGACCGCTCAGTGGCTCGCCGGTGACCTGGCCGGGCAGGGGGCGGACAAGGCGACGTGCCATGCGGTCCGGACGGCGATCGAGGAGCTGGCCCACTCCCCCGAGCCGCACGGCAGGGCGCTGTTCGCCCGTGCGCGCGAGGTGGTCCTGGATCCGCCGCTGGCCGCCCCGCCGGGCGGCTCCTCCGCGGTATGGGCGACGCTGCCGCACACGGCGCCCCTGCTCGACCTGGCCAACCAGGAACCCGTGTGCGTCGTGGCCTACATCGACCGCAAGGGCGCCGAATTCGAGCTGCGGGGTGCGCTGGGCAGCGAGGAGGCCGGGGAGGTGACCGGGAAGCAGTGGCCGCTGCACCGTACGGCCACCTCGGACTGGTCGGTGCGCCACTTCCAGCTGCGGGTCGAGAACGTCTGGGAGCACAACGCGGCGGAGATCGCGGACGCGCTCGCGGTCTGCCAGGAGGAGACGGGCGCCGACCTGGTGATTCTCGTCGGGGAACAGCGCGAGCGGCGCTCCGTGCACGAGCGGCTGCCGCGCCGGCTCCAGGACCGGGTGGCCGAGGCGCGGCACGGCCCGGGCAGCCGGTTGCTGGACGACGACGTGGAGCGGATCCGGGCCGAGCATCTACGCGGCCGGGCGGCCGAGGAGCTGGAACTCTTCCTGGCGGCCCGGGCCCCGGACGAGGAGGGACGCACCAGGGCGGTCGAGGGCGTGCCCGCCGTGGTCGAGGCGGCACGCGAACACCGTATCGACGAACTTCTGATCCATTCGGGTGGTCCCGACACACGCCGTGAGGTGTGGATCGGTGAGGCCGCCGACCAGGTGGCGGTCCGCCGCGGCGACCTCACCGCACTGGGTGAGCGGCATCCCGCGCAGGCTCGCGCCGACGACGCGCTGGTGCGGGCCGTGGTGGAGAACGGGGCGGCGGCCGTCTCGGTGCCGTCCGCACCGGAGAGCGAGGCGCCGGTGGGCGGAGTGGGGGCACTGCTGCGCTGGGCCTAAGAGTCATCCCGTGATGGGATGCCAACCGACCAGTTCCTGTTCGGGTGTCGCACCGTTTGGTGGGGCGTTCCCTACAGGGGCGGCTGTTCCGACGTGGGCCTTGTGCCGCTCGCGCGCGGGTCGGGTCTCATTCGGGGTCGGCCGGTACCGGTCGGTGGCATTTCGTCGAGCAGAGGCCCGCTGACCGGGAACTCCCGGACGGCGGACTGCCGCGTGGGTGCGGTCCCTGCGGGGGCGGGCACCGCGCTGCGGTTGACTCGACAGGGCTCCTTGCAGCCCTTGTGAGTACAAAATCTGTGTGGTGCACGCCTGGACACTGTCCAGGCGTGCGGTGCTGGGATCGTCGGGATTGGTGAGGCTGGTGTGGGCGGCGAGGGCTGCGGAGACCATGTCCCGGTCGGCGACGAGTCCGCAGACGGCACATCGGTGGACTCGGTCGGCGAGGGTGGGGAACTGTTCGTTTTCGGATGTGCAGGAGCGTGCGTGGGTGTGCAGGAGCATGTTCTGGTTCGCGGTGTTGCAGCGCGCACACGTTGCATGGCGAGCACTGATGAGTTCCTAACGGACGTCAAGTCCGTTGTGGTGTTCTTGGGGTGGTGTTCGTAGAGTGGTTGGCAGACGAGCCGGCTGCTGGAGCGCTGAGCGACTCCTGATCGCGTCGGCTCGTCGTGGTGTCCTTGAGGCGTTGGCTGCGCCTGCGGATGATCGTCTTGGCGCGGTCGGTCTTGTCGATCTTGTATCGGGTGGCGCAGATGGTCCGGCCTTCGGCTTCGGTGATCTCGTGGCCGTCGGTGTCCCGGAGTTCGTAGAGGGTGCCGTTGCGCCAGCACGCGGCGAGTCGTGTGATCAGCATCGCGGCGAGGGTGCAGAGGGCGGAGTTGTGGTGTTTGCCCTTGTTGACCACCAGGTCGTGGTAGCGGCTGGCCAGGGTGGGGTCGACGTGGCGGGCCAGGTCGGCGGCCTTGAACACGGATTCGGGCAGTCCCGGGTCACCGGCCCGGGTGGGTGGTCCGTGGTGGCCGGTCAGGCCGGACTGGCTGATGCGGGGGACCAGTCCGGTGAAGGAGCGGATGGCCGCGAGGCTGGTGAACCGGTTGGGGTCGCCTAGGCGGCCGAGGATGCCGGCCGCGGTGATGACGCCCAGGCCCGGCCCGGAGGCCATGATCTGACCGGGGTCTGCTTCTTCGTAGAGGACGGTGATCCGGTCCTCCAGCGCGGTGATCTGTGTGTTCAGATGGTCGGCGAGTTGGGCCTCGGCGGCGATGTCCTCGGCCAGCTCGGCGTAGTCGAGCAGGCCGTCGGGCCAGAGCCGGAGGGTTTCGCGGGCCGCTTCCATGATCTTCTCGGCGCGGTCTTCGCGCCATTGTCCGCGGCTGTGGCGGATCAGCAGGGCCGCCAGTCGTTTGGGGCCCAGGCGGCGGAGGGCGTGAGGGTCGGCGCCGGTGCGCTGGAGCACCGCGAGGGCGGCTTTGCAGTAGGCACCGGTGCCCAGGGCGTCGCCCCAGCCGGGGCCCATCAGTTCCAGCAGGGCGTCGAGGCGGTAGAACGATGCGGTGCGGCGTTCGACCAGCGAGCTGCGCCGGCGCACTGCGCGGCGCAGGGGGTGAGCGGGGCCGGTGTCGGACAGCGGGCGCAGGCCCTCGGGGTGCAGGAGCGGCAGCCGGGCCAGGACGCGGGAGTCCAGGCGGTCGTTCTTGGTGTGCTTGTTGTAGTAGTCGCGCAGGTCGGCGGACTGTTCCGGCGGCACCAGCACGACCGTGGCCCCGCGGTCCTGGAACCAGGCTGCCAGCGGGACCCAGGCGTTGCGGGTGGGTTCCATGACCACGAGGACGTCGTCGGTGGCCGGCAGGATCGCCCATAACCGTTCGAGATCTTCGGCGGTGGTGGTGAAACGCCGCCCGGAGATGAGGACTTGTCCGGTGGCGTCGGTGCATGTGGCACGGTGCGAGGCCCGGCAGGCCACATCGATGCCCAGGTGGATTCTCAACGGCCGTATCCCCTCTAGCGCAGTGCTGTTGCTGCCCGGGACATCCGCCACGGCCCCTGAGCGCGTGTTCCGCAGGGTTGTGCTGACCGGACATTCGGTAGCAGTGGTCCACGCCGGGCGTGGCCACGGGTTCCCAACAGGGACGCACGTGCGTCGGGCGGTTCGACCTGCTCAACAATCACCGTGGAGAAGTCGCCTGTGAGCAGACGCTTCGGTCAGTGATCCAGCCATGCCGGAGGAACCGGACCCGACGCACCCCGCAGCCCCCGAAGATCCCGGAGGGCCAAGGACAAAGCTAAATGTCAGTGCCCGCCCGTACCGTTCTACCTATTGCTGATCAAGCGTGGTGGAGGGGAGTACATCGATGCGTGATGAGTCGCTGCGCACGATCGCTGCTCCCTTCGTGGCCGTCGGCCCGTCCGGCGTGGCGATCCGCACCCGCCTAAAGCACCTGAGCGCCGCCGACGAGCAGGTGTTGCGCCTGGTGGGCGCGCATCTGGGCTCGCTGGCCTCGAAGGACCTCAAACGCCGGTGCGCCGACGGTCTGGAGCACTCCGCGGAGAGGTGGGCGGAGCGCAAGCGGGCCCTGACGGAGGAGTCTTCGTCGCGTTGGGCCGGGAGCATCACCAAGGCCACGCACGATCAGTGGGCGCTGTCCAGGCGTGCCCAACTCGCGCACATTCAAAACCTTCAGGCGGGCGTGCGGACGATCGCGCACCGCCTGTCCCTCCCGATCGGGGAGAAGGGAAGCAGGCGGGCACCGGGCGGCTACCGCAGCGCCAAGGAGTGGTTCGCCAAGACCCGGCGCCTGCGGGTCCTTGAAGACCGGCTGAGTGCCGAGCAGGCCGACCACGCCGTGGGCCGCGTCCGGGTGGTGCGCGGCGGGAAGCGGCTCGCGCGCAACCGGCATAACCTCAAGGCCGCCCAGCTCACGCAGGCCCAGTGGCGGCAACGGTGGGAAGCATCACGCTGGTTCCTCCAGGCGGACGGGGAATCGGGCAAGCGGTTCGGGAATGAGACCATCCGCGTCACGCCTGAGGGCGAGGTGTCACTGAAACTGCCTGCTCCGCTCGCCCACCTGGCCAACGCCCCGCATGGCCGGTATGTGTTCACCGGCGCTGTGGTCTTCCACCACCGCGGCGACGAGTGGGCCGACCGCATCACCACGAACCGGGCCGTGGCCTACCGCATCCACTACGACACAGGCCGCTCCCGCTGGTACCTCACCGCCTCCTGGACGATCCCGCCGGTCAAGGCCGTCCCCCTGTCCCAGGCCCGCACAGGCGGTCTGATCGGTGTCGACACCAACGCCGACCACCTGGCCGCCTGGCGGCTGGACGCCCACGGCAACCCGTGCGGCGAGCCGCGCCAGTTCTTCTACGACCTGTCCGGGAGCGCGGACCACCGTGACGCCCAGGTACGGCATGCACTGATCCGGCTCCTGCACTGGGCCCAACGCCACGACCTGTCGATCGCGATCGAAGACCTCGACTTCGGCACGGAGAAAACCCGGGAGAAACACGGCCGCAGGAAGCGGTTCCGGCAGGTGATCTCCGGCATGCCCGTCTCCAAACTGCGGGCCCGGCTCGTCAGCATGGCAGCCGAACTCGGCATCACCATCATCGCCGTCGACCCCGCCTACACCAGCAGATGGGGCGCCCAGCACTGGCAAAAACCCCTCACCCACACGACCAGGAAAACCACCCGTCACGATGCCGCGAGCATCGCGATCGGCAGGCGCGCCCTCGGGCACCGCATCCGGCGACGGACGGCACCGCCCCCACACGACCAGAGCGATCATGTGGGGCATCGGACCGCCCAGGCCGGACACGGCACCCCAGGGCGTGA
Source organism: Streptomyces sp. CA-106110 (assembly GCF_050936285.1). NCBI lineage: Bacteria > Bacillati > Actinomycetota > Actinomycetes > Kitasatosporales > Streptomycetaceae > Streptomyces > Streptomyces sp. CA-106110. The sequence goes on from NZ_JBNJNB010000001.1 coordinate 3,067,200, forward strand.
GGGAACCCGCCCCCGCATCCCCGGATCACGGACACGATCCGTGTCGCCGGACGCGGCGCGAACGCGGGCGACCAGTGCATCCACCACCGTTCGGGATGCGCCAGTTGACCAGGACTGGGTACAAGACTCACTCCTGCTCACTGATTAAGAACGGTCTTGTTGACTTGCGCGCCGCACAGGCACCTCTGGGACAGTTTTGTGGCGAACGTCGACGCACGCAGCATGCGGCCGCCGATTTTCTCGCACTCACGGCCGATGGCGGTAATGAGCCGGCCGGGTGTGGTGGCCTGCAGGGCTTTGCCCCACAGCCGGTACCAGGTGCGGATGTCGCAGTCTTCGACCGTGAGGTTGGCGCCGTGCTCGGTGGTGATCCGTTCGGCGATACGCCGGGCGCGGTGGTCTTTCGCCGCGGCTGCGGTCGCCGCGGCCTACACGAGACGAGCCCGATTGAGGCGGTAGCCAGCCGACAGGTCGTCACGCCGGTAGGCCTGCTTCGGAACTCCGGCCTTGTCCACCGCCCGGGCACCGCCGGGAACCTCGACGTGACGCGCGGGCAGGCCGGAGGCTTCGCGCCGTTCGGCGCGGGCCTGCTGCCTCGCCGACATCCCGTACTGGTTGAGGTTGGTCGCCCGGCGGGAGCGGTCCAGGGCCCGTTTCCCACCCCGTTCCTTACGCTGGGCCTTCGCCAGCGCGGCGAGCTCTGCATCGGTGAGAACCTGCTCGTCGTGGGCGAGTCGGCCCGTGAGCATGAACGTGTCTGTTCCGCAGGTCAGTTGGCGGTCCTTGGCGGCTTCGAGGTTGGTCTCGGAGCAGTATCCGGCGTCGACGAGGGCCTGCCGTGGGTGGACGCCGGTGTTCTGGGCGGACTGGTGGAGCATCGGGGTGCAGTTCAGTGCGTCCGAGGGGTTGCACGTCACGTCGGCGCCGGTGATGACCTGGTGTTCCTCGTCAACGACGGCCTGCGCGTTGTATGCCAGGACATAGGCGCCGTCGCTGTTCTTCATGATCCGTGAGTCGAGATCGGTGAAGTTGGCCTGCGCCTTGGGCTTGGCCGCGCTGTCGCGGCGGCCTTCTGGCCGGCGTCGGTGACGGCCTGCTCATCGCTGGTGCCGGCGCGCTCCTGACGGCGGCGTTCCTTGTCCTCGGCATGCTTGCGGGCCTTGTCGGCGGCCTCGGCCTCGATCTGCGCGCGGGCGGCCTGCAGCTTCGCCGGGCGCTTCTCACGCCGGTCCAGCTCGGCGGGCAGGTCCACCTCCTTGCCGTCCGCGCCGAATATCTGGTCCTCGGCTTCGTCGGCGGCCTCCGCGTCGGCCAGCAGTGCCTGGGCCTTCGCTTCCAGCTGGGCGATCTCGGCCTCGATCCGCACTTCCTTGTCGGTCAGGCGGCCGTAGCTCATCGCTTTGTGCTTGGAGGCACTGGCTTCCAGCTTGGTGCCGTCCAGCGCGACGCGGCCCATCGTGACCATGCCGAGCTTGGTCGCGAGGCGCAGGGACTGGGTGAACAGACCGGCCAGTGCGTCCAGGTGACGGCGACGGATCCGGGCGATCGAGCGGAAGTCCGGTTCCTGGTCAGCGGCCAGGAACCGGACGCGATGTCGTCGGCCAGGCGGCGCTCGATCGCCCGGGAAGAGCGGACGCCAGTGGTGTATCCGTAGATCAGCAGCCGCACCATCAGCCGGGGATCGTAGGGCGGGTAACCGCGCTTTTCGGTGTAATCCGCCAGGACCGGCCCGAGGTCGAGGACCTCGTCGACCAGGTCGGCGACGAACCGGGCGAGGTGGTCCTCGGGCAGCCAGTCGTCCAGCGACGGCGGCAGCAGCAGGACCTGGTGCGGATCGAACGCCCGGAACGTCTTGTCCACCGCCGCCGGACGACCCAGCGTCCTCTTCGGCTCGACTGGCTCGACCTCGAACAGCCCATCGCCACCATGCATACCGTGATCATCCCGCATGAATAACCACGAACCGCAGGCGGGTTGCCGTTACTGACCCGCGCTCCCAGTGAGGCCAGCCTCGGACCGCCGAGGTGGGTGTCCGGGCGTTCGAATGACAGCCGCGGTGGGTGGGTGGACGCTGCGAGCAGCTGGTTCGTGTGCTCGGTTGGGCGGTGGTCAGGGTGACGGCTGGTGCACAGGCGCGCAGGGCGATCGCAGCGGGCAACGCAGCCGGAGCAGTCACCGTCCACGACGTACTCGACGGACATGTCGCGCTCGATCTGGAGTGCCTGGACCGGATCTACCTCAACGGCTATGTGCCGAACCTTCAAGTCGGCGGCCAGGTGGTGACGTTCCTCACCGGGCACTTGGGTCACCCGGCCCCCTCGCCGGCACTGCTGGGGCAGATCGGCGACCGCTTCCGCGCGGCAGTGGCCCGCTTTGCCCGCGACGAGCACATCCCGGTGGTCCGCTTCGCGAAGGACGCCCGCAAGGCCGACGTGATGAAGCCGTACCTGGCCGCCGCGCAGGCGTCCGGTCGCCCACAGGTGGTCGCGATCGGCGTGGCCCAAGAGTTCCAACGGGTGTTCACCGGCTACGACCGGGCTACCACACCCGGAGCCGTGTGCTTCGGTTTCGACAAGGCTGACCGGCGGGTGACCTGCTTCTACTTCTACCTGTGGGACTCCGACTTCGGCCCGGCGTTCATCAAGATCTGCTCCTACTTCCCTTACCCGATCAAGGTGTGGGTCAACGGCCACGAGTGGGCCAAACAGCAGGCCGCCCAAGCCGGGATCGCGTTCACGGCCCTGTCCAACGGGTTCGCCTCCTGCGGCGATACGCCCGGACTACAGGCGATCTGCGACCGGCTGGACTCCGGCGCCATCGCCGTGTTCTTCGAGCGCTGGATGGCCCAACTGCCCCTGCCCTTCGGTCCACGCGAACGCGACGGCGGCTACTGGTGGGAGCTGTCCATGCGCCAGATCGAGGTCTCGCGCACCCTGGTCTTCGACGCACCCCGCAACGCTCGAACGTTCTTCGACGCCCTGGTCAGCGACAACCTCGGACTGGGCCGCCCGGACGAGATCTCCTACATCTTCGACCGACGCATCCGCTCGGACACCCAGACCGGGTTCGCCACCAAGGTGGTCACCCGTGGCGTCGACGTCACGGTCAACCTGTTCTACAAGCACTCCAGGATCAAGCAGTACCTCAAAGAAGGCCGGGCACTGCGCATCGAGACCGTCGTCAACTCCCCGAAGGACCTCGCAGTCCTGCGCCGCCTGGACCACCTCGAGGAACTTCAGACCAAAGCCCGTGCCGTCAACGCCCGACTGCTGCACGCTGAACGCGTCGGCCAGGGCTGCGTCCTTGCGAGCCCAGCCTTTGAGCGGGTCGCGCTGCCCTCGGTGACCACCGACGGCAGGAGGGCCCCGGCCCTGCGGTTCGGCGACCCCCGGGTCATGGCCCTGGCCGGCGCCCTGTCCATCCTGCTAACCACCGTCGTCGGGTTCACCAACCGGAGCCTTCGCGCCCAGGTGAGCGCCCTGCTGGGCACCCCATACTCGACCAATCAGATGGGCTACGACCTTGCCCGGCTACGCCGCAACGGACTGATCCGCCGCCTGGAGCACACCAACACCTACGTGCTGACCGACGACGGCCAACGAGTCGCGATCTTCTACACCAAGGTCCACGACCGGCTGTTACGACCCTGCTGGCAGCCAACACCCCACCCGCACCCCCACCGCTGCGCGACGCCCTCGCCGTGATCGACAAGTCCGTCGCGCACTACACCCGCACCGCCCGACTCAAAGCCGGATGAAACTCAAGCAAAGTGCACGTGTTCTGACCACCAAGGAGACCTAGCCGCGCTCAACTGCGGTTGCTGGGCTTGGGAAGCTGGCCCCGGAAGTCGCAGCCAGGGCAGTCGTCCTCGCCCTGGACATCGCCCTCGTACCAGCCGTGGACAGCCGCGTTGAGGATCGCCTCCTCCGCCGAGGCTTCGTCGCTGCGGACCGATGCGATGGCGTTGCCGACAATCAGCCGGAGCACGGCGCTGCCTGGACCTGGCAAGGCCGCCCCTGCCTGATCGGCACGGGGCGGCCTTTGCGGTTGCGGTCAGACCTCGGCGAGTCGAATGGGAGAGGTCGGGGGCGGCGGTGGCCACCGCGAGGGCCGCGTACCTCGTGGATGGTCAGGCGGACCAGGTGCGGCCAGTCGTCGGGCGCGGCGAGCCGGGAAGCGAGATGGACGTCGGCGTTGGTCAACCCGAGGTAGGCGGTGACGTTCCAGCCCGACAGGGACACGGGCTCCCAGTGCAGGCGGATGCGGCCGAGAGGGAGCCTGGGGGCGTCGGCCGGGAGCCAGGAGATGTTGAGCGGCCCGATGGGAAGGGCGGAGACGAGGTGGACGAGTGCGCCGCGCACTCCGGGCGGCATGGGCCGCAGAGCGAGGCTGTGTAGCGGACGGGCAGCGAAAGAGTGGGGTCGCGGTGAGATAGAGGCCTCCTGTCGGGATCGGTGCGCCGGGGTCAGGCCCGGGCGAGGGCGTCGCGGACTGCTGGCGGGAGTTAGCCCCGTTCATGCAGCTCTGTTTCGGTAAGTGACTTTTGGCATTGCCCCTATTCGTGGCGTTAACCGATAGGAAACCTTTGCCCCATCTTGGGCCGTGAACCCGACTGTCCGTTTTGCCCGCTTCTGCGCCCCGGGATTCGTCTGGTCTGGAAAGTTGCAGAAACGCCCACGAATAACGGAATGGAACCCTCCGGACCCTGGGGTTCGTCCGGTTTGAAAAAGCCATGGACACGTCCAACGGGTAGCGGAACGGAACCCTCCGGCTCGTCCGTGCCAACGCTGTGCCGTGAGCCAGCGAAAGCCTTACCCCAGTGACCTATCCGACGAAGGAGACATTCCGCAGTCATGAGAAACGCATTCCACGTTCCTGCCGGCAAAACACGCGTCCAGCGTCGGGGCACCATGGGCGCGAGACCGGCTTGGCGTGCCCGAATAGTGGTGTCCGCGACGACCGCAGCGATCTTCGCGGCAGGCACCCTGTTCGGCGCCGGCCCGGCGGTGGCGGCGCCGGCACCGATCAACCTGACCTCCTCGTCCTGCCCCAAGGTGATCCAGCGAGGCCAGGTGAGCGGCTGCGTCACGGAGCTGCAGAAGCTGCTCAACGCCCACGGTGCCGGCCTGGTGGTGGACGGCTCGTTCGGGTCGAAGACGCTCTACGCGGTACGCGCGTACCAGTCCGCCACCGCGATCGCCGTGGACGGGCTGGTGGGCCCCCAGACCAAGGCCAAGCTGTACGCGACCGGGGGCACGGCGCCCGCGCCGGTCAACCTCATGTCCTCGTCGTGCCCGGCGAACATCGTCAGGGGCTATAAGGGCGGATGCGTCACCGAACTGCAGCGGCTGCTCCGCCACCACGGTTACGCGATCAACGTGGACGGCAATTTCGGGTCGCAGACGTACAGCGCGGTCCGAAGCTTCCAGTCCGCGTTCGGCCTGGCAGTCGACGGCCAGGTCGGACCGAACACCAAACGGAAGCTCTACGATACCGACGAGTCGCCGGCGACAGGTTTGGACCTGCGGTCGACGTCCTGCCCGTCGGTGATCGTGGAGGGGCAGAGCGGCGGCTGCGTCGCGACGCTGCAGGCCCTGCTCAACGGCAAGGGCCAGCACCTCGCCGTTGACGGCGGGTTCGGCCCCCTGACTCTGGCGGCCGTGAAGTCGTTCCAGTCCGCGCGCGGCCTGGCAGTCGACGGCAAGGTCGGGCCACAGACCAAGGGCGCCCTGTACTCGAACATCAGCGGTGGCGGCGGCAGCGGCGCACCGGCGCCGATCAACCTGAAGTCCAGCTCGTGCCCGAGCGTGATCGTGAAGGGCCAGCGCAGCGGCTGTGTCACCGAACTGCAGAGCCTGCTCAACCAGCACGGGGCCGATCTTGCCGTTGACGGCGACTTCGGGCCGCTGACCGACGGCGCGGTGCGGGCTTTCCAGGCCGAGAAGGGCCTCGCGGTCGACGGCCAGGTCGGGCCGAACACCAAGGCGGCTCTGTACGGCGCGGTCACCCCGCCGTCGTCGCCCCCGCCCGGCGGCGGGTACAGCAAGATCCTCGCTGTGGCCGCAGCCGAGGTCGGCACGGTTGAGGGCAGCGCCCGGGCGAACAGCTACGGGGCGGCCGTGGGCCTTTCCCTGTCCACCAACAACTACGCCTGGTGCGCGACCTTCGTGAGCTGGGTGGCCAAGCAGACAGGGGCCACCCCCTACCGCAACACCTACGTCGTGGGTTGGGTCAATCAGGCACGGGCCGGTCGCTACCACCTTTCGGTGACGACCAACCCGCAGCCTGGCGACATCGTGGCCTTCGACTGGAACGGCGGCAGCAATTTCAACGACGGGAACGAGCACATCGGCATCGTGAGAACGGTGAGCGGCTCCACCTTCACCACCGTCGAAGGCAACACCGGCAACCCCAAGGGCGGGAAAGACGGCGTCTACGTCAAGAACCGCAGTAAGAACTCGGGGTACGACGTGGTCTTCATCCGGGTCCGCTGATCGGGCACCGGACCAAGGACCGGGAAAAGCCGACCGGCCGCCGCACCCGCAAGCCCGGGTGCGGCGGCCCACCCGCCGGAGGCCGTCGCCGACAGCCGCCGCGGCACGCGTCGGTCCAGGGACCACGGGCCGAGCCACGCAAACGCCGGGCGGGACCGGGATCCGGTTCGCATGGTGCTGCGACGTCCGCTGCGTCGGAACCTGTCTGACGGGGTGGAAGGCGGCGGGACTGCCGCCTTCCACCCCTTCAGGGCGTTCACTTGGTCTTCGTCCCAGCACCGCGGCAGGGCCCGCCCGGCATCAGTCGTGCGCGGTCCCTCAACGGCTAGCGCGCCCGCTCCACCCGCCGCTCGTCCCAGACCGGTTCTGGGGTCTCACGGATCCGTCCGTCGCTGCCGAAGACCAGATAGCGGTCGAAGGAACGGGCGAACCACCGGTCGTGGGTGACCGCGAGGACCGTGCCCTCGAACGCCTCCAGGCCCTTCTGGAGCGCCTCCGCGGACTCCAGGTCCAGGTTGTCGGTCGGCTCGTCGAGCAGCAGGGCGGTGACGCCCTGCAACTCGAGCAGAAGGATCTGGAAACGTGCCTGCTGACCGCCGGACAGCCGGTCGAAGTGCTGTTCGGCCTGCGCGGTCAGCTCGTAGCGCCGCAGCCGGGACATCGCCGCACCCCGGTCCTGCGCGTGCTCCTTCCAGAGGATGTCCAGGAGCGTACGGCCCTCCAGTTCGGGATGCGCATGGGTCTGGGCGAAGTGCCCGGGCACCACGCGCGCACCGAGCCGCCACAGCCCCGTGTGCGCCACGTCGCCGCCCGCGAGCAGCCGCAGGAAGTGCGACTTGCCGGAGCCGTTCGAGCCGAGGACGCCGACCCGCTCGCCGTAGAAGACCTCCAGGTCGAAGGGTTTCATCAGGCCGGTCAGCTCGAGTTCCTCGCAGGTGACGGCCCTGACCCCGGTACGGCCGCCCTTGAGCCGCATCCTGATGTCCTGCTCGCGCGGCGGCTCGGGCGGCGGCCCGGCTTCCTCGAACTTGCGCAGCCGGGTCTGGGCCGCCTGGTAGCGGGAGGCCAGCTCATGGCTGACGGTGGCGGCCTGGCGCAGGCTCAGCACCAGCTTCTTCAGCTGGGCGTGCTTCTCGTCCCAGCGCCGGCGCAACTCCTCGAAGCGCGCGAAGCGTTCGCGGCGGGCCTCGCCGTACGTGGCGAATCCGCCGCCGTGCACCCAGGCGTCGGCACCCGTGGGGCTCGGCTCCAGGGAGACGATCCGCCGTGCTGCGCGGGCCAGCAGTTCCCGGTCGTGGGAGACGAACAGCACGGTCTTGCGGGTCTCCTCCAGCCGCTCCTCCAGCCACCGCTTTCCGGGCACGTCGAGGTAGTTGTCGGGCTCGTCCAGCAGCAGGACCTCGTCGGTGCCGCGCAGCAGCGCCTCGAGGACCAGCCGCTTCTGCTCGCCGCCGGAGAGGGTGCGGACCTGGCGCCACTGGGCCCGGTCGTAGGGAATGCCGAGCGCCGCCGTGGTGCACATGTCCCACAGCGTCTCGGCCTCGTATCCCCGGGCCTCGGCCCAGTCGGCGAGCGCCTGTGCGTACTTGAGCTGGGAGGCCTCGTCGTCGACCGTCATGACGGCGTGCTCGGCGGCGTCCACGGCGCGGGCGGCCTCGCGGATACGGGGCGGGGCGACGGAGACCAGGAGCTCCCGTACGGTCGTCTCGTCTCGTACCGAACCCACGAACTGCCGCATGACCCCGAGCCCGCCGCTTGTGGTGACCGATCCGCCGTGCGGTTTCAGCTCTCCCGACAGCAGCCGCAACAGTGTCGTCTTCCCGGCGCCGTTGGGTCCGACGAGCGCGACGACCGCGCCTTCGCCGACCCGGAAGGACACATCGCCGAGGAGCGCCCTCCCGTCCGGGAGGTAGTACTCGAGGTGCGCGGCTTCAAGGTGTCCCATGCGGCGCATTGTGGGCAGACGCACCCGGCCTGGGCAATCGTTTATCGCCGGGGCGGGAGCCCGGGCAGGGTTCGGGCATCTCGGGGTAGCCGCCTTGCATGACCCCAGATGTCGACCTCACCCTGCGTCCGCCGGGCCCGCATCCGCTGCGCGACCGTCTGCTCGCCGCCGACTGCCGCCTGTTCGAGTCCGTCGCCGCCCGGCACTGGCCGGGGGCCGACCCGCTGCTTCCCGGGCTCAGCCGGGTCGCCAACCACGGTGTCCTGTGGTTCGCGACGGCCGCCGCCGTGGCCGCCGCCCGGACGCCCCGTGCCCGCAGGGCGGCCACCCGCGGTGTCGCCTCGCTGGCGCTGGCCTCCGCCACCATCAACACTATCGGCAAGCGGACGGTCCGCCGTCCCCGGCCGGTCCTCGACCCGGTGCCCGCCGTCCACAGGCTCAAGCGCCGGCCCATCACCACGTCGTTCCCCTCGGGGCACTCGGCCTCGGCCGCCGCCTTCGCGGCGGGTGTCGCCCTGGAGTCGCGTGGCTGGGGCGCGGTGGTCGCGCCGCTAGCCGCCGCCGTGGCCGTCTCCCGCGTCTACACCGGCGTCCACTTCCCGAGCGACGTCCTCGCGGGTGCGGCCCTGGGCGTGGGTGCCGCCTATGCCGTACGGGGCCTCGTGCCGACCCGCGATCTGGTGCCGCCGCCCGGGAACCGGCATGCGAACGTACCCGCGCTGCCCGACGGGACCGGGCTCGTGGTCGTGGCGAACCGGGGCTCGGGGACCGCCGAGCGGGTCCGCGCACTCGAGGAGGCCCTTCCGGGCGCCGAGACGGTGGAGTGCGAACCGTCCGAGGTCCGCACCGAGTTGGAGAAGGCCGCCGCCCGCGCCCTCGTCCTCGGCGTGTGCGGCGGCGACGGCACGGTGAACGCCGCCGCCGACGTCGCCCTGCGGCACGGCCTCCCGCTGGCGGTCCTGCCGGGCGGGACCCTCAACCACTTCGCCCTCGACCTCGGCATCGAGAACATACGTGACACCGTGCGCGCCCTCCAGCGGGGCGACGCGGTCAGGGTCGACGTGGGCCGCTTCTCCTCGAAGACGGCCAGCGGCTGCTTCGTGAACACGTGCAGCCTGGGCGTGTATCCGGAGCTGGTGCGCGAGCGGGAGCACTGGTCCGGCCGGATCGGCGGCTGGCCCGCCGGGGTCGTCGCCGCCCTGCGCGTCCTGCGCGCCGACCGTCATCCGCTGCGCGTGCGACTCTCCGGGCGCACCCGCCCGTTGTGGCTGCTCTTCGCCGGCAACGGCACCTACCACCGCATGGGCCTCGCCCCGGCCCGGCGCCACGACCTGGCGGACGGGCGGCTCGACGTACGGGTCGTGCACGGCGGCCGCGGGCCGGCCGCCCGCCTGCTGGCCGCCGCCTTCGCGGGTCCCCTGTCCCGCTCCCCGGCACACGCGGCCGTCCGGGTCAGGCGACTGCGCCTGGACGGAGTGGCTCCGGGCACCCCGCTCGCGTACGACGGCGAGGTCACCGAGGTCCATGGCGAGGTGACGCTCGAAAAGCTCTCCGAGGCGCTGACCGTCTACCGTCCGCTCCCCCGCCGCTGACCACCGGACCCTTCCGCTGTGTCCACATGGCAATACGCCGGTCTCAATATGCGGCATGAGCGCCTACCGTGGTGTGCAGCGCCCCGCGGCCGGGCCCGGGGTCGTACGACGAGAGGGGACACCCATGCCGAAGGAGACGGCCGTCTACACGCACGGCCACCATGAGTCCGTGCTGCGCTCGCACACCTGGCGGACCGCCGCCAACTCGGCGGCGTACCTCCTCGGCTCCCTCAAACCGCACATGCGGATCCTGGACATCGGCTGCGGCCCCGGCACCATTACCGCGGACCTGGCCGAACTGGTCCCCGACGGCCGGGTCACCGGCGTGGACCGCGCGCCCGGGATTCTGGAGCAGGCCAGGGCCACGGCCGCCGGGCGCGGGCTGACCAATGTGGACTTCGCGGTCGCCGACGTGCACGCACTGGAGTACCCGGACGACACCTTCTGCGTGGTCCACGCCCATCAGGTGCTCCAGCACGTGGGCGACCCGGTGCAGGCGCTGCGCGAGATGGTCCGGGTGACCAGGCCGGGCGGCTTCGTCGCCGTCCGCGACGCCGACTACGCGGCGATGACCTGGTATCCGGCCTCCGAGGGCCTGGACGACTGGCTGGACCTGTACCGCCGGGTCGCTCGGTCCAACGGCGGTGAGCCGGACGCCGGGCGGAGGCTGAAGGCGTGGGCGCTGAGTGCCGGCCTCCGGGAGGTCACCGCGACCTCCAGCACCTGGACCTTCGCCACGGCCGAGGAGCGTGACTGGTGGAGCGGGCTGTGGGCGGACCGGACCGTCGACTCGGCGTACGCGGACCGGGCGGTGGAAGGGGGGCACTCAACCCCGGTGGAACTGCGGGCCGTTGCGGCGGCCTGGCGGGAATGGGGGCGGCGGGAGGACGGCTGGTTCTCGGTCCTGCACGGCGAAATCCTGGGCCGGAAAGAGGCCTGATCCGCACGGTCGGCGATCAGTCGCGCGGAAGCAACGGCCCGAGCGGCCCGAGGTCCAGATTCAGGTCCTCGGGCCGCAGGCCGTAGCGGAGCCGCAGTTCGGCCATACGGTCCTCGAGCAGCATCAGCGTCAGCCCGATCCGTTCCTCCTGGTCCTCGGTCAGCTCCCCCGTGTCGAACCGGCGCAGTGCCTGCCGCTCCATCAGCTGGCGGAGCAGTTCCACGACGGTGAGGACCAGCTTGACCAGGTCACGCTCCACGGTGTCGGGCTCCAGGTCCAGCCGGTTGCGCCGCTTGCCGGGCGTCCTGTCGGTCATGGTGCTTCGGCCTCCGGCCAGGGCGAGGGGACTTGTGCGTTGACAGAGCTGATCAAGGCGTTCAGATCGATGCGGACCAGATCGACGTCCGCGATGCGCAAGGTGATGTCGCCGGTGATCACGACCCCGCCCGCGAGCAGCCGGTCGAGCAGGTCGACCAGGGCGATCTCCCGGTGCTCGACGGCGGTCACGGCGCACCTTCCGAAAGTCCCGTGAAGGAATAGGCAGCCCATGGGCCGGTGAGTTCCACCCGGATTCCGGGAGTGTCGTCCTCGGTGCGGTCCACCCATTCCACGAATTCCTCGGAATGGGACCGGGGCACCAGATAGGAGGCGTTGAGTACATTGCGCCCCGAAGCCCCAGAGAGCGTCGGGTTCTGAGGAGCGTGCAGCCGGGAGTCCTCGGCCTGCGCCGAAAGCCTTTCATGGAGCCGGCGCGCGAATTCCTCCGCTTTCTGCCACTTCTCCTCGTGGGCCATGGTCTGCATACGGCGCCGGCGGAGGTAGTCCCGTCCCGAGGCGGCCCGCTCCGCGGGGCGGACGTCCGCCCGCGCCTCCTCATCGGCCGCCTCGCCCGTCTCGTCCTTCGTCTCCTCCTCGACGTAGACCTTGACGCCCCATTCGACGCGCCCCTCCAGCCGCTCCAGAGCCCGCCGGAAGTCCTCCTCGCGTTCCTCGATCATCACGCGGACGCCGCTGTCGTCACGGAACACGGTGCCCAGCCGCAGCGGCAGCGCAGTGGTCACGCCGGTGAGCGCGTCGATGACGTTCTGGTGGGCGCGGGCCGTGGCGGTGAGCCACTCCAGGTCCTCCAGATGCTCCTTGAGCGGCTCCTCGGCGAAGTCCTCCTCGGCGACCTGGCTGAGCACGGCGATGAGCCCGTGGTGTTCCAGCTGCCGGGCCGGAACGCCCGCCACCCCCGTCAGCTGGGCCTGGAGAGGGGCGCTGAGGGGGCGGCAGACCGCGTAGACGTAGCGCAGCGCGGTCACGACGACTCCTTTCTACGGCGAGTGCGAGTGCCCTCGACCTGCTGCGGTTCTCTGCGGCGAGTGCGAGCGCCCTCGACCTCCGCCGGTCTGCTGTGCCGGGACAACGGTCATACCGACCGGTCCTCCTTGTCTGTCGGGTCTGTCGGAATGTGCGCGGGACCGCGGTCTACTGGCGACCGCCAGGCCGATGTGCGTCGGCCCTCCCGCGCTCGTAACGGCGAACGCGCCGGTATCCGGTGAGCTCACCGTCGGCGGTGAGCTCCACCTCGTAGCTCGCCAGAAGGCTCATGGTGTCGGGGACCCGGGCGAGCTCCAGGACCTCGATCTGCAGTTCCCAGCCGTCCTCCGTACGCTCGAAGGACGACACGGACTCGGGGGTCATGCCGGTCAGCTCCGCGAACTGGGCACGTGCCTCGTGCACCACTTCTGTGGGGCGCAGCCGGCCCTTGGCCGAACCGCCCCCTGAGCTTTTGGGCGAATCCCGTGAATTCGATGCGCTTGATGTGTTTGACATGGCGACCTCGTTAAGCCGAGTGCCCAGTGTCTTCCGCACAAACCTGTGAAGTTGGTTTTCGGCCGTACGCCATACGGCTCCGGCATGGTCGGCCGGCGGCTGACCGGGGCAGGAAAGAGCTGTTCACCGTGTGCGAGAGAGCGACTGCGGGGTGTCGTCAGCGGAGCGCTTCGAGGCGCCTGCGCGCCGGACCGATCGCGCGCGCCCTCAGCCCGTCCCAGGGCTCGGTACGGGCCTGGTCCAGCGCGTCAGCGACGGTCCAGCGGCGGGCGTCCAGCCCCGGGTCGTCCAGTTGGTCCCAGGACAGGGGCATGGCCACCGGGGCGCCCGGCAGGGCCCGGACGCTGAAGGGGGCGACCGCGGTCTGCGCGTAGGCGTTGCGCTGCACGTCCAGGTAGAGCCGGTCGCCGCGGTCCTTCTTGCGGGCGGCCGTGGTGAGCAGGTCGGGGTGGGCGTCGGCGAGCGTCTCGGCCACGTCCTTGGCGAACTCGCGTGCCTCGTCGAAGTCGTGGTCGCCGCTGACCGGCACGACGACGTGCAGCCCCCGCGAACCGGTGGTCATCAGACCGGACGGCAGCCGGAGTTCGCCGAGGAGTTCCTCCAGCAGCTGTGCGGCGCGCCGTACTTGGCCGAAGTCGTCGCCTCGGGTCCCCTCGTGCCTTTCGGGCACGGAGGGGTCGAGGTCGAAGACGATCCGGTCCGGCCGCTCCGGCCTGCCGACGCGGGAGAGCCAGCGGTGCAGGGTCAGACAGGCCTGGTCGGCGAGGTAGACGAGGGTGGCCGTGTCGTCGCACACGGTGTGGCAGACCGTGCCGCCCTCCTTGGGCACCTCGACGCGGTGGATCCAGTCCGGGTAGTGCTCCGGGGTGTTCTTCTGCATGAAGCGCGGTCCGCCGACACCGTCGGGGTGCCGCTCCAGCATCAGGGGGCGGCCGCGCAGATGGGGCAGCATGAAGCGGGCGACGGCGCGGTAGTAGGCGACAAGGTCCGCCTTCGTGTACTCCTTGCCGTCACCGTCGCCCGGGAACAGCACCTTGTCCGGCCGGTGGATCTCCACCTCACGACGGCCCACCCGCACGGCGCTCGTGCCGGTCATGGCGCTCCCTCCGTCACCGCACGACGGCGTGTTCCACCAGCAGCCGCACGGCGGCGGCGATGGACTCGGCGTCGATGCCCGCGGCGTGGAGCTGCTCGGCGGGGGTCGCCGAGCCCGGCATCGTACGGACGGCGAGGCGCACCAGACGGGGCACCGGGCGCCCGTCGGAGAAGGCGTCGAGGACCGCGTCGCCGAGGCCGCCCTCCGCGCGGTGGTCCTCGACGGTGAGCAGGCAGCCGGTGTGCTCGGCGGCCTCACGCAGGGTGGCCCGGTCGACCGGCTTGACCGAGTAGAGGTCGATGACCCGGACCGGTATGTCCTGCTCGGCCAGGTGGTCGGCGGCCTTCAGCGCCTCGTGGACGGTGACGCCGGCGGCGACGACGGTGAGCCGGTCCTCGGGGGAGGTGCGCAGCACCTTGCTGCCGCCGACCGGGAACTCCTCGGTCGGGCCGTAGATGACCGGTGTCTTCCCGCGCGAGGTGCGCAGATAGCGGATGCCCTCCAGGCCGGCCATGGAACCGACGAGCTTGGCGGTCTGGTTGGCGTCGCACGGGTACAGCACGGTCGACCCGTACACCGAGCGCATCATGGCCAGGTCCTCGAGGCCCATCTGCGAGGCTCCGTCCTCGCCGATGGAGCAGCCCGCGTGCGACCCGACCAGGTTGACACCGGAACCGCTGATGGAGGCCATGCGAATGAAGTCGTGGGCGCGGGTGAGGAACGCGGCGAACGTCGAGGCGTACGGCACCCAGCCGCGCGCCGCCATGCCCACCGCGACCCCGAGCATCAGCTGCTCGGCGATGTAGCACTCGAAGTACCGCTCGGGATGCTCCTTGTGGAAGTACTCGGCGCGCGTGGAGTCGCCGACCTCGCCGTCGATGGCGACGACGTCGCCTCGGGCGTGGCCGAGCGCGGCGAGCGCCTGGCCGAAGGCGTCACGGGTGGGGACCTCGTCGCCGACGTCGTAGCGCGGCAGATCGAGATGGCCGCCCTGCACGGCGTGCAGCACCCGGGCCGCGGGCGGCTGCTGCACCTCGACGCGCAGGTGCCGCACGCCGCCCAGCTCGGCGATCGCCTCGTCGGCGTCGGGCAGCGGCTTGCCGTGCATGCCCTCGCGGCCCTCGACGGACGGGACGCCCTTGCCCTTGAGGGTGCGGGCGAGGATCACGGTGGGCTGGCCGGTGGTGGACTCGGCCTCGGCGTACGCGCGGTCGACGGCATCCACGTCGTGCCCGTCGACCTCGATGGTGTGCCAGTCGAAGGCCTTGAAGCGGCGCGCGTAGGCGTCGAGGTCGTGGCCGTGGCGGGTGGGGCCGCGCTGGCCGAGGCGGTTGACGTCGACGATCGTGATCAGGTTGTCGAGGTGCTCGTACCCGGCGTGCTCGGCGGCCTCCCACACGGACCCCTCGGCCAGCTCGCTGTCCCCGCACATCACCCAGACCCGGTATCCGGTGCGGTCGAGCCGCTTCCCGGCCAGGGCGATGCCGACGCCGACGGGCAGGCCCTGGCCGAGCGAGCCGGTCGCCGTCTCCACCCAGGGCAGCCGGCGGGGCGTGGGGTGTCCTTCGAGGCGGCTGCCGAGCTTGCGGAAGGTGAGCAGCTCGGTCTCGTTGATCGCTCCCGCGGCCTTGTAGGCGGCGTAGAGCAGCGGCGAGGCGTGGCCCTTGGACAGGACGAACCGGTCGTTGGCCGGTTGCGCGGGGCGTTCGAAGTCGTAGTGGAGGTGGTTCGCCAGCAGGACGGCCATCAGGTCCGCGGCGGACATCGAAGAGGTCGGGTGCCCGGATTCGGCCGCCGCGGCGGCGCGGACGCTGTCGACGCGCAGTTGCTGGGCCAGTTCGTGCAGCTGACGGGTGTTCATGTGGTCTCCTCCGTGCCGTGGGGGCGCCCCTGCTCGCCCGGAACCGTCGAGAGCGAGGGGGTGTCCGGGCCTCCGGGTACCCGGGCCAGTTCGGGCGACGCCGACTCCAGGGGCACGGACCAGGAGCGGACCAGGCCCAGCTGGACGGACTGCCGTGGAAGTACGGCGTCCAGGAGCCAGTCGGCGACGACCCGGATGCGGTTGCCGGGCATCGCGGCGAGGTGGTAGCCGCGGGTGACGGCGCCGGCGAGCGGCCCGGACAGGGGCACGCCGAGCGGATTGGCGGCGGCCTGGACGCCGGCGAGGTCCACGACGAAGCCCAGGTCGCGATGGCGGTAGACACGCCTCGAGCCCATGCCGAGGGAGGCCGCGACATTGTGGGCGGCCACCTTGCCGTGCCGCCAGGCGTGCTGCGCGGTCATCGGCGTGTACTGGCCGGGCTTCTCCAGATCGGGGACGGCGGCCGCGTCCCCGCAGGCGAACACCTCGGGCTGACCGGGCACCTGGAGGTACGGGTCGACGAGCAGCCGTCCGCGCTCCAGGGGGCGTCCCAGCCCTTCGACGATCGGGTCGGGGCGTACGCCCACGCACCACACCAGTGTGCGGGTGTCGACGAACTCGCCGTCGGTCAGCAGCACCCCCTCGTGCGTGGCCTCCTTCACGGAGGTCCCCATCCGCACGTCGACACCGCGCCGACGCAGCACGCGGTCGGCGGTCCGGGAGAGCCGCTCGTCCATCTCGGGCAGCACGCGCGGCGCGATGTCCAGCAGCATCCAGCGCGGCCGCATACCGTGGCGCAGCGGGTGCTGCCGTACCAGCTCGTCGGTGAACAGCTGCCCCTGGGCCGCGACTTCGGTGCCGGTGTAGCCGGCGCCCACCACCACGAAGGTGCAGCGGGCCGAACAGTTCTTGGGATCCTCGGCCGCGGCGGCCAGCTCGATCTGACGGACCACGTGGTCGCGCAGGTACAGCGCCTCGGGCAGTCCCCGGAAGCCGTGTGCGTGCTCGGAGACACCGGGGATGGGCAGCAGTTTGTTGACACTGCCCACGGCGATCACGAGCCGGTCGTAGCCGAGCGTGCCGCCCTGGCCCTCGGGGTCGGTGTAGTGCACGGTGCGGGCGTCGAGGTCGATGCCGTCGGCCTCGCCGAGCACCAGCCGGACATGGCGCAGCGAGCCGGTGAGCGAGACGGTGACGCGCCGCGGGTCCAGGATGCCCGCGGCCACCTGGGGCAGCAGCGGGAGGTACAGAAAGTAGTCGGTCGGGTTGAGCAGGGTGATCTCGGCCCGGCCACGCGTCAGCCGGGACAGGGTGCGGGCCGTCTGGTACCCGGCGAATCCGGCACCGACGATCAGGATGCGGGGTCGACTCACGTTCGCCTCCGGCGCGGTCGTCGCGGACGTCGTTGCGTCTGCCTGGCGGGCGCACGAATGCCACCCGTACGAGACCTTCCGCGTCCCCCTGGTCGGGGCGCCCAAACGCCACCGGACGGGCGTTTCGCCCTCAACCCCGGCGGTTACCCGGCCCGGGACCGATGCGGTAAGCCCCGTTTCCGGAGGTTCCCCCATGACCGAGTACGGCTATTTCCTCTCGTGCGAGGAGTTCGGTCCCCCGGACCTGATCGACCAGGCGAGGATGGCCGAACAGGCCGGATTCGAGGCGCTGTGGATCTCGGACCACTACCACCCGTGGAACGACGCTCAGGGTCAGAGCCCGTTCGTGTGGTCGGTGATCGGCGCGGTCTCGGAAGCGGTGTCGCTGCCGATCGAGACGGCGGTGACCTGCCCGACCGTGCGGATCCATCCGGCGATCGTGGCGCAGGCCGCCGCGACCAGCGCGGTGATGACCGGTGGCCGGTTCCGGCTCGGCGTCGGCACGGGCGAGGCGCTCAACGAGCACATCCTGGGCGGCGCCTGGCCGCCCACGAACGTGCGCCTGGAGATGCTGGAGGAGGCGATCCAGGTCATACGCCGGCTCTTCTCCGGCGAGGAGGTCAGCCACTACGGCACCCACTACACGGTGGAGAAGGCCCGCCTCTACACCGTGCCCGACGAACCCGTCCCGATCGACATCTCCGGCTTCGGCCCCGCAGCGACGTCGCTCGCGGCCCGCGTGGGCGACGGCTACATCACGATGACGCCCGAGGAGTCGATGGTGACGCAGTTCCGCAAGGGCGGAGGCGGCGCCAAGCCGGTCAGCGGCGGCACCAAGGTCTGCTACGGCACCGACCGCGACGAGGCCGTCCGTACGGCGCGCAGGCTGTGGGCCAATGAGCTGCTGCCCGGCGAGATGGGCCAGGTGCTTCCCTCGCCGAGGCACTTCGAGCAGCTGCAGCCGCTGATCACCGAGGACATGGTGCGTGAGAAGAGGGTGTGCGGGAACGACGTCGACGAGCATATGGCGGCGCTGACCGCGTTCACCGACGCGGGCTTCGACCGGGTCTATGTCAACCAGATCGGTCCCGACCAGCGTGGCTTCTTCGACTTCTACCGCACGAAGGTGCTGCCGCAGCTGCCGCGGTAAGCCGACCGGTGTCAGCCGGGGCCGACGGCGCCGTCCGCCCCCGCTGACACCGGTCGCCTGCCGTTTTCGGCCCTCCGCGGCCCGACGGCCGATCTGCCGTGGTCAGGCCTCCGGGACCGATACATCAGCCACGACGGCGGAGACCAGCGGTCACCACGGTGGCCAGGCCGCCCACGAGCAGCCCCGCGCCGATCCTGGCCCGGTTCCGGGACAGCCATTCCTCCGGGCTGCCGTACAGGGCCTGGCCGTCGAACCGGCCGTGCGCCCCGAAGTCCCGGCCGTGCGGACCGTCGGCGGGCGACCAGAGGTTTCCCGTGCTCTCGTGCTCACCCTTGTCCTGCTGCGCGTCGTATCCCGTGCGGGCGAGATAGCGGTCCAGCAGCCCCGGGGCCATGGCGTTGGCGATCAGCGTGGCCGCCGTCGAGCCGCCCACCCAGTACTCCCGGCGCCGCGGGTGCCCGGCCGCGTGGACGATCGCGCGTGCGGCGACCTCGGGCTGGTAGACGGGCGCGACCGGTCGCGCCCGTCCGGGCATCCGGTTCAGCACCCAGTCGAACTGCGGGGTGTTGAGGGCGGGCAACTGCACCATCGTCGTCCGCACCCGGGACCCGTCGTGCAGCAGCTCGCACCGCAGCGACTCGTTGAAGCCCTGGATCGCGTGCTTGGCACCGCAGTACGCCGACTGCAGCGGGATCCCCCGGTACGCCAGCGCCGACCCGACCTGGACGATCGTGCCGTGGTCCGCGGGCAGCATGTGCCGCAGCGCGGCCCGCGTGCCGAACACACAGCCGAGGTACGTCACTTCGGTGACCCGGCGGAACTCGTCCGGCGCTACCTGTGTGAACGGTGCGAAGACGCCGGCGAAGGCGTTGTTGACCCAGACGTCGATGCGCCCGAACATGTCCACGATCTGCTGCGCCGCGTCCTCGACCGCCCGCGCGTCGGCGACGTCGACGGGGACGACGAGCGCCTCACCGCCGGCGCGCCTCACCTCGTCCGCGGCCGCGGCGAGGCCCTCGCGGCCCCGGGCCAGCAGGGCGACCCGGTCGCCACGGGCGGCGAAGGCCAGGGCCGTGGCCCGGCCCACGCCTCCGCTGGCCCCGGTCACCACGACCGTTTTGCGGTGCCTCGGCAGGGCTCCCGACCACGCCCCGGTCATCGCTCACCGGGCCCGGTGGTGCGGGGCTTCGGGGTCCGGACCCGGCCCAGCCGTCCCCGGAGCACCGGGTGCGGAGGGCGGTACCGGCGGGTAGGGCATGCCGGCCCCGCCCGACGGCGCGCCGGGCGCCGTGGCGCCGAGGGTCCTGCCGCCGGCACCCGTCGTAGCGGACCCGTGGTGGTGACCGCCGGCGCGGGCCGCGCCGCGCAGCAGATATGCCGCCACGCCCAGCACCGCCGCCGTGATCAGCGCCGCGGCCCACGCGGGCAGACCGAGGGAGAGCGCGAGGCCCAGGGCGAGCGCCACCGCGGCGCCCGCGTACAGGCCGACGGCACCGGACGCGGCGTACAGCGCTGCCGTGCGGCGCTGCTTGCGCGTCTGCTCGCGCAGCTCGTCGCGCACGGCCTCACGGGCCACCTGTGCCAGCTCGTCGACCAGGTCCTTGTCCAGATGTTCCAGATGATCCAAGCGGTTCATGCCCGCCGGGTACCCGGGCCGGGACATGCCTAACGCCTCGGAGGCGGGCTCGCCCCGCCCCCCGCAGCCCGGAACACGTCCGCGGCGATCTCCTGTCCGGGCCGTTCCAACCAGGCTCGTGCGCAGGGAGATTCCCGAGCCGCGCCGGGGGTGCCCCCGGTCCGAACGGGATCGAGGGTGAGGTATCCGCGCGGGCGACCTGGCGGCCCGCCCTCCTGTCACACCGGCCGGTCCCCCTCCTCGGGCCGCATCCGGAAGTCGTACCGTGCCGGCAGCGGGTCGTCGGTGACCCGGGCCCACAGCTCGCTGATCGTCTCCGCGCCCTCCCGCAGGTCCGCCACCTCGAACCCCGCGTCGAAGACGGCCCGTGCGCCTTCTGGATCGCCCTCGGCGAGCAGCAGCACCGCCCCGGTCAGCCGGAAGCGGCCGCGCTCGCGCGTCGCGGGATGCAGACGGTGCCACACGGCGCGCGCGTCGGCCACCCGCCCCACGGCCAGCAGCGCCTCGATCGCCTCTCGGCCGAGCGCCGCCGTGGCGGCCGTCCAGCTCTCCCCGTCGTCGCGTCGCTCCTGGCACAGGTCGTCGAAAGCCTCCGCCCAGCGGTCGGCCGCCCGCTGCCGGTCGCCGGCCTCCTTGTCCGCGACGGCGAGGCAGCGCAACAACGGCCACAGGGACGGCGCGAGTTCGAGCGCGCGCTCCCAACTGCGCACGGCCTGCGCCCGATCGCCCGCATGCCACTGCGCGACCCCCAGGTGGTACTCCGTCAGCGGCCGGGCGGGCGCGGTCTCCAGCATGTCCCGCCAGTGCGGCGCCACCAGTGTCTCCCCGGGCGGACCGACCCGTCGCGGCTCGGGGAAGGAACCCGTCCGCAGCAGCTCCCGCCACGGAGCCTGCGCGTCGCCGAGGGTCTGCTCATCGAACGGTGTGCCCGGCAGTTTGTCACCGGTGCGCAGCACTTCCAGCGCGCCCCAGCCGGAGCCGACCGCGAGCACCTCGCCGGGTTCGGCGTCGGCGCAGGGCCGCCACTGCTCGTACGCCGCCTCGACCGCAGCACGCGGCAGCGCGGCCTCGAGCCCGGCCTCGGCCCCCTCCAGAACGGCGGCCCACTCCCCCTCCCGCGCCGTGTTCAACTGCCCGTACGCCTCCAGCCACGACACCTCGCTCCCGGCGTCGAGCCGTACGTGCTCCAGCTGGGTGCGGGCGAGACCGGCCTGGATCTCGCAGTAGCCGCCGGTGCCCGGTTCGGTGAGCCATTCCTGCCAGCGACGCCCGCCGGTGCCCGTGCCCCACACGAACAGCTTCCGCCCGCGCAGCACATCGGTGGACGTCTGCACCAGTCCGCTGCCGTCCTCGCCGAGCGCGGCGATCCAGCGGCGCCGTCCGTCGGGCACCTCGTAGAAGTAGTCGGCGGGGTGGACGCTGTTCGCGGGGTAGGTGCGGTCCACACCGTCGTACACGGGCATCGAAACCCGACTCAGCCGGCGGGTGTACCCGAAGTGCCACGCCTCGTCCGCCGGGGCCAGGACCCGGCACTCCTCCGGGACCGCGATGTTGGACCACCAGTACACGGGCGCGGGCTTCTCGTGCGGATTGCGGATGCGGACGCCGACGTACAGGAAGTCGGACCCCTCCGGCAGCCACAGGTCGACCTGGAAGGGCAGGTCACGCAGGCGTTCCCACTCCCACAGGCGCAGCATGGGGCCGCCGTCCGGCGCGGTGACGCGGGCCGCGTGCAGGGGTGAGCAGGAGAGAGCCGTGTGCCCCGTGGCACCGATGTTCCACTCGATGCCGCCGGAGAACCAGGCGCCGTTGAGCGCGAAGCACGCGGGCTGGAACACCGGGTTGCGGTAGAGGAGTTCACGGCCGGTCGGCTTGTGGAACAGCGACGCGATCCGCCCGCCGAGACCGGGGAGGACGGTGACGCGCAACCGGTCGTTCTCGATCACGAGGGTGTCCAGGTCCTGGGACTCCCGCGCTCTGCCGTAACCGTCCCTGACCCGCACGGGCAGCAGGCTGTGCAGCGGCGCGTAGCCGATCTGCCGGGCCATGTCGCCGGGCAGGTCCTCTCTGTCGCGGTCCTCGATGCGGTGCATCTCGTCGAGCGGCCGCAGCGGGGGCAGCGGATTGTCCGGGCCCAGCGCCGCGGCGGGCAGCGTCATTGCGTCCCGTCGGATGGTCGTCACCATCACCATGGAACCCGTCCACCGCCGAGCCGACCAGGGTGCGTGCCGGTCAGGATTCCGCAAAGGAGGACACAGCTCCCTGCACGAGGAGCGTCCCGTCCGCGCTCTCCAGGCGCGGATCGGGGTCCTGGACGATGTTGCGGGGGCCGGCGCGCCACAGGGAGACAGGCGGTGCGGAGGCCGGTGGACGCAGGCCCAGGTCGGTGGGAACGTCCGGGGCGACGCGCGTACGCGTCCGGCTCACCTGCCGACCATCTCGACGGTGATGGCCCAGCGCTCGTGGTCCCGCCAGGCCCCGTCGACGTAGATCATGTCCGGGGAGAAGCCCTCGAGGCGGAAGCCGCAGCGCCGGGCGAGGGCGATCGAGGCCGCGTTACCCGGCTGCACATTGATCTCGAGGCGGTGCAGCCTCATGGGTCCGAAGGCGTACCGCACCACCAGGCCGAGCCCCTCCGCCATCAGCCCGCGCCCGACGGCGTGTGCGAAGGCGCCGTAGCCGAGAGCACCGCACAGGAAGCCGCCCTCGACGATGTTGTTGATGTTGATGAACCCGGCGATGCCCCCGCTCTCCTTCTCGCACACCAGGAACCCCGCCCGCGTGGGGTCCTGGATCAGCCGTCCGGCATAGCCGACGTAGGCCTCCGCACCGGTCGGCGGGTACAGCCACGGGTGATGCAGATCCTTGCTCTCCCGCGCCCGGGCGGTGAACTCGGCCTCGTCCTCGTAGGTGAAGTGGCGTATGCCCACGCGGGGGCCTTCGGCGAGATATCCACGGGTCTTCGGCACCTCGCCACAGTACGTGCAGGGCGTCACCCGTGCCGACCCGTCAGCAGCCCTCGACCACGCCGGTGACCGGCGGCACCGGCCACGGCGGCATGGTCACCAGGGGGCACGAGCGGCGTGATCCCGGTCTTACGGGTGCTTCCGAGGCGCTCCCGGACACGCGGACCGGCCCCAGCCTGATCAGGGCCGGACGACGCCCCTGTGCGGGACGGATCATGGGTCTCGGCGGGCCGGCCGTCGGCCGGGGATGTTGACGGCATCGCCTCGGCACCTGCATTGGCGGAGGATCTGGTGGTCTTTGAGGCGGGCGATGGTGTGTTCAGCGGCCGCTTGCCGTTTGGGGAACCTTCGGTAGGTGCGGTCTTCGATGATGCGGCCGTTTGGTCCGCTGCGTGGCGTGCGAATGCGGTCGATGCCGCGGTAACCGCCGGCGCCTGAGAGTCTGGGATGGTCGGGCAGCGTTGGTGCGAGGGGTGCTCGGAAGACGACGGCGTCGTTGCGGTTGCCCGGCCACGCCGCCCCGACAGCCACGAGCCGGCGGTCACGGGCCCGGCAGGCGATCTGCACGTTCACGCTGCGCCGGTAGTTCTTGCTTTTCGCAGTGCGGGATTGGTCGTGGAGGGGAATGAGTGTGCCGTCAACAATCCAGAGTTCTCGTCGATCGGTGAGCGGTGGACCGAGGAGATCGTCGAGGGGTTTCGCAAGCCGGTCGATAGTGCGGTGCGCTGCAGCATGAGAGATGCCGAACAGGACACCGAGTTGCTGCATGGTCAGGTTAGTGCGGTAGGCAAGCACGATGAGAAGGACCCGGTCTGCACATGGGAGTGCTCAGGGGCGCCCGTTGCCCGCGTCGGGTTTGAGTTCCCACAGTTGCTGGACGAGGTGGTGGAGTTGCGGTCCGGTCAGGCCGCCTGTCCACGCACACAGGTCAGCAAGCGTAGAGCCGGACCTGCTGCCGGGCTGGGGGCTGTTGTCAGTGGGGGCATGTAGCTTCGGTGTTGGTTGCCGTGCTGCCGACGGTGCGGACAGGCACCTGTTGTTGGGACGTTGAAAGGAGGTGGGTTTTCGGTGAGCGTTGAGATGCTCGAGACGGTGCCTGCCTCCGACGACGCGCCGGCCCGCCGGTTCCGCGGGAAGAACAAGGGTGTCCGGTGGAAACGAGGCGAGGACACCGAACTTGCGGTGATTCGCCTCCCGTTGGATGTTCACGACCTCGCGTCTGTGCACCGGGTTGAGCAGCTGTTTTCCTCCATGTGGTCGGTGAAACGCGCTCTGCAACGCGACGCACGTGCCGCGGTCGACGCGTACTGGGCCGGTGACGTGCGCCGGGAGGCGGATGCGAAAGCCTGGCGGATTGCGCTGGGTCTGACCCGGGAGGGTATGGAACGCCGCGCGTACCGGCACATCGAGAACTCCGGTCATCTTGGGCATCACGTCACCAAAGCACTGGTGATGCACCAGGCTGACGAGGTCTTCGAGACGTCGATAAGGCGGCACTTGTTCCCGGATGCGTCGGGTCGCAGGTTCGGGCGCCCGAGGGTGGGCCGCTGGTGGGACTACACCCGGATCCCCGGCCGGGCCCGATCACATACCACCGCCCGGAAGTGGGAGACGTTCCGCTTGCACGGCACGCTTGCCGGGCACCTGGACGTCTACCGGCACCGCAGCCTTGAACCTTCGGTGGCTACACCGGAGCAGGCAGCGGCACTTCCGGCAGGGAAGAGGGTGCTGGAGCAGCCGCGTCGTCTGCTCGCGCCTGCACGCCCCACAGGCCGCATACCGACGGGTGAAGTGACACCGAAAGGCACACCGAAGACCCGGGCTGCTACGTGGTGGGACCACGCCGGCCCCCTGGCCGTCGTGTTCAGCGGGGGTGCTGCTTCGCAGCGCGGGGACCTGGTCCTGCCCGTGCGACTGCCGTCCGGCTCCGGCCGGTGGCCGCGGCTGCTGCACTTCCTGAACAACCCGGACACGCGGCACAAGGTTGATCTCGTTCGCCGCCGCGACGCCGGATCCCCTGGCGGGTGGGCCTACGAAGCTCACCTGATGGTCCTTGCCGGAGGTTATGCGTCGCCTGCGACAAGGGCCCGGCGGAAGGCCGCGGCTGGATCGCAGCGTGTGGGCGGGATCGACGGGAACGTCTCCAACCTGTCCGTCGTCTCCCTTCCGGATACTTTCGACCCCGACGACGGGCCCCTGCACGTAACCCGAGTGGAGCTCACCGAGACGGAACGTGCCGCGCTCGAGCAAGCCCATCGCAAGGAGCGTGGCCGCAAACGGGCTCTCGACCGCTCCCGCCGGGCGACCAACAACGCCCAATACCAGCCATCGAAACGGCAACAGGACCGCGCGGAGCGGCGCCAGGCCGCAGGCCTGCCGGCCCGGAACGTTGAGGTGCCTGGAGGAGCCCGGGCCGCAAAGAAGGCCGGTGTTCCCAAGCAGGCGTACCGGCGTGACGCCCTGTCGGCCGGTTACCGGTTCGACCGGGCCCGGCTCGCGGAGGCGGCGGCGACCGCGGCCGCGGCGCAAGACCATCGCGCCCGGCGCATCGCAGAACAGATCGTTGCCGGACACGGCAACCGGCTGGTCGTCGAGGACTGCGACATTCGCACCTGGTTCCGGCTATGGGGGAAGGCCTTACAGGCCACGACTCCTGGACGGGTCATCACCGCGATATCCCGCGAATGCGAGAAGGCCGGCGGCTGGCTGTTGCGCGCGTCCACGTTCACCACCCGCCTGTCCCAGAGGTGTCTGTGCGGCGAACGGGTCGCCAAAACCCTCGCCGACCGGATCCACACCTGCCGAGAGTGCGGGCTGATCGGCGACCGCGACTTGGTGTCCGCCCTTCTCGCCGCCCACGTCTACCTCGGCGATCCGGACGACCCCAGCACTGCGTGCCTGGACACTGTCCAGGCGCGCAGCACACAAATCTTGTTCCAAGCAGGGCTGCAAGAAGCCCTGTCGAGTCAACCGCAGCGCGGTGCCCGCCCCAGCCCGGGCCGCACCCACGCGGCAGCTTCTGCCCCGAACACCTCGGGACAACAGGCCTCTGCTCGACACAACACCGACGACCGGTACCGGCCCACCCCGAATGAGACCCGACCCGCAACCACGCGGCACAAGGCCCACGTCGGAACAGCCGTCCGCACGGAGAACGCGCCACCCACGCGCGCACGCTCTGCACCGGAACTGGTCGACCGGCATCACACCAGCATCACGTGATGACTCTTAGGCCAGCGCCGGTGCGTCCAGCGTCAGCGTTCCCGCCTCGGCGTCCAGTTCGGCGCCGACTCCCAGCGGCAGCGTGAGGGCGCACTCGCCATGGCCGAATCCGAACTCCTCCACGATCGGCACCCCGAGCCCGCCGAGCCGGTCCATGAGGACGGTGCGCAGCAGTTCGTAGGGCCCGCATCGCTCCCAGGACCCGAGCGCGATCCCCGCGACGCCTTCGAGCCATCCGGAACGCAGCAGCTGGGTGAGGATGCGGTCGATCCGGTACGCCTCCTCGCCGACGTCCTCGATCAGCAGCAGGCCGCCGCGCGCTCCCGGCCGGGAGTGCGCAGTGCCCAGTTCGGAGGCGAGCATGCTCAGACAGCCGCCCAGGGTGACGCCCCGGGCTCGGCCGGGGACGAGCGCGGTGCCGGACGACGCGATGGTCCGTACGGACTCCGGCTCGAACAGCGTCGCGCGCAGATGCTCCTGGGACCGCGTGTTCTTCAGGAAGTCGACGGCCGACACCATCGGGCCGTGCAGCGTGACGAGTCCGAGACGGGCCGCGAACGCATCGTGCAGCGCCGTGATGTCGCTGTAGCCGGCCAGCACCTTCGGCCCGGCGGCACGCAGGGCGTCCCAGTCCAGGAGGTCCACCATGCGCTGTGCCCCGTACCCGCCGCGGGCGCAGAGCACCGCGGACACCTCCGGGTCGCACCAGGCGGCCTGGAAGTCGGCGGCCCGGTCGGCGTCCGTGCCCGCGAGGTAGGGGAAGTCGGGGTGCCGGTCGAGGACGTGCGGGGCCACGACGGGGTCGAGGTCCCAGGCTCGCAGGATGTCGAGCCCGGCGGCGAGCCGCTCCTCCCGCACGGGTCCGCTGGGCGCGACGACGGCGACACGGGCACCGGGGACGAGTCGGGGCGGTCGTACGAGGGGTGTCACTTGGTGAGCTCCAGGGTGGGGATGCCGGGCGGGTTCAGCCCGAAGACCTGCGCGTACAGCGACAGCTCGGCCTCCAGGGCGCGCACCATCGTCTCAGCCCGCCGGAAGCCGTGCCCCTCGCCCTCGAAGGCGATGTAGGCGTGCGGTATCCGGCGCCCTTCGAGCCGGGCCAGGAACCGCTCGCACTGCGCGGGCGGGCAGATGACGTCGTCCAGGCCCTGCAGCAGCAGGAAGGGCACGGTGATGCGGTCCGCGTGCTCGACGGGCGACCGCTCGGTGTACCGGCCGGGCACTTCGACGTAGGACCCGACGAGGGACTCCAGATACCGTGACTCGAAGTCATGGGTCTCCCCCGAGCCCCAGTTCACCAGGTCCAGGACGGGGTACAGGATCGTGCCGCAGGCGTACACGTCGGTTGTCGTCAAGGACACGGCGGTGGTCCAGCCCCCGGCGCTGCCGCCGCGCACGGCGAGCCGGTCGCGGTCGGCCGTGCCCTCCTCCGCGAGGGCGAGCGCGACGCCGGCGCAGTCCTCGACGTCGACGACACCCCACTGCTCGCGCAGCCGGTCGCGGTACTCACGCCCGTAGCCGGTCGAGCCGCCGTAGTTCACCACGGCGACTCCGATGCCGCGCGAGGTGAAGTAGGCGATCTCCAGGTCGAGGACGAGTGAGGCGCGGCCGGTGGGCCCGCCGTGCGCCCACACCACATACGGCGGCAGCTCATGGGCGGGCGCGATGTGGCCGGGGTGGTGCGGAGGGTAGATGTGGGCGTGGATGTCACGCCCCCGGGGCCGGTGAAGGTGCGGATCTGCGGCTCGGGGTAGTACGCGGGGTCCACCGGGTCCTCGTGTGCGGCCCCGATGACCCGGGTGCGCCCGGTCCGGGAGTCCAGCTCGACGACCTCGCCGGCGCTGCGCGGGCTGGCGCCGACGACGACGACCCGGCTGCCGTGCGCGGCGAGCGTCGCGGCGAACTCGGTCCAGGGCCCGGCCGCGTCGACCACCTCCCCGCTGTCCGGGTCGAGGATGCCGAGCGCTGCGGCGCCTCTGCCGTGGACGACGGCGATCAGCCCGCCGTCCAGGGGCGCGAACCAGCGCTGCCCGACCTTCCACAGCGGCCCCGCGAACTCCTCCTCGCGGGGACACAGCGGCTCGCCGTCCCGGTACAGGTTCCACCAGCCGGTGCGGTCACTGGCGTAGAGCAGGGATCCGTCGGGCGCCCACTCGGCCTGGGCGATGGACTCCTCGGGCCCGCCGGCGAGGGTGCGCGGCTTCAGGAACGTGCCGTCTTCGGTCACCTCGGCGACGATCAGCTCGGTGCCGTCCCAGGGCATGCGCGGATGGTCCCAGACGAGCCAGGCGGCGCGCCGCCCGTCCGGCGAGAGGCGGGGTCCGGTGACGAACCGGTGGCGCCCGTCGGTCAGTTCGCGCACGGCGTCCTGGTCCCGTGCCGCCGAACCGTCCAGCGGCACGGCGGCGGCCACCCGCTGTACGTCGCCTGCTCCGTCGCCGGTGAACTCCTCGAGCACGCACCAGACTTCACCGCGCTCGACGTGCAGTGTCGGGTCGACCCAGCGCAGTCCGCCGCCCACCGGGGACAGCGGGGTCAGCGGGCGGGGTCCGGCACCGGGCGCCGCGGGCTCGTACGCGTACAGCCTCTGGTCCGCGAAGTTCACGAACACCACCAGGGGCCCTTCGGGGCGCATCACCCCGGTCCAGGGCCGGCCGCCGTACTCCATGACCCGGCTGCGCACGTTCCACGGCGGGGGCAGCACCGACTCCTCGGTGCCGTCCGCCGTGCGGCGCACGAGCGTGCGGCGGCCGCCCTCGGCGGGGCGCGGTTCGGTCCACCACGCCTCCTCGCCGACGAAGTCCACCGACTCCGGGTGCCCGTCGTGCGCGGCGGCGAGCGCCGCGTCGATGGGTGAGGACCATTCCCCGTACGGAAGTGTCTGCACCATCTCCCCCTCTCTCCCCTACGCCGCGCGCAGGAAGCGGTCGAGTACCCGGACTCCGAAGTGCAGCGCCTCCACCGGGACCCGCTCGTCGACTCCGTGGAACAGCGTCTGGTAGTCGAAGCCCTCCGGGAGCTTCAGGGGCGCGAAGCCGTAGCCGGTGATGCCGAGCCGGGAGAACTGCTTGGCGTCCGTACCGCCCGACATGCAGTACGGCACCACATGGCCCTCCGGCGCGAACTCCTCGACGGCGGCACGCATCCGGGCGTAGGTCGGCGAGTCCACCGGCGCCTGGAGAGCGACCTCGCGGTGGTCGTACTCCCACTCCACAGCTGACCCGGTAAGCTCGTCCAGGGTGGTGCGGAACTCGTCCTCGCCGCCCGGCAGATAACGTCCGTCGATGTACGCGACGGCCTCGCCCGGGATCACATTGATCTTGTAACCGGCGCTCAGCATCGTGGGGTTGGCGCTGTTGCGCACGGTCGGCCGGACGAGTGAGGCGGCCGGGCCGAGCTTGTCCAGCAGGCCGTCCACATCGTCGAGGCCGCCGTCGATGCCGTAGACCGCGGCGAGTTCGGTGAGCGCCGCGCGCACCGTCGGGGTCAGTCTGAGCGGCCACTCATGGGCCCCGATACGGGCGACGGCGGCGGCGAGCCGGGTGACCGCGTTGTCGTGGTTGACCTTGGAGCCGTGGCCCGCCCGGCCACGCGCGGTGAGCTTGAGCCAGCCGGTGCCGCGCTCGCCCGCCGCGATCGGGTAGAGCTGCCGGCCGTCGCCGTCGTGGAACGTGAACGCCCCGGACTCGCTGATGCCCTCTGTGCACCCCTCGAAGAGTCCGGCGTGCCGGTCGGCGAGGAAGCCGGAGCCGTCCTCGGCGGTCGCCTCCTCGTCGGCGGTGAACGCGAGGACGAGGTCGCGTCGCGGTCGTACCCCCGAGCGCGCCCACTCCCGCACCACCGCGAGGATCATCGCGTCCATGTTCTTCATGTCGACGGCGCCCCGGCCCCAGACGACTCCGTCGCGCACCTCACCGGAGAACGGGTGCACGCTCCAGTCGGCGGCCTCGGCCGGCACCACGTCGAGATGGCCGTGGACGAGCAGCGCACCGGCGGAGGGATCGGTGCCCTCTATGCGGGCGACGACGTTCGTCCGGCCCTCGGTGCGCTCCAGCAGGGCGGGTTCCAGGCCCGCCTCGGAAAGCAGCTCCGCCGCGTACTCGGCGGCGGGCCGCTCCCGGCAGTCGCCGCCGCCGCGGTTCGTCGTGTCGATGCGGATGAGGTCCGAGGTGAACCGGACCACCTCGTCGAGTGCCTGCTGGTCAGCCATACTGCTCCTCCACCGCGGCCGAGACGATCGTGGTGACCGCCTTGAAGGTACGGATCGCCTCATACATGCGCTCGCTCGTGTACGCCACCTTCCGCTCCCCGACGCGGTCCACGCCCGGCACCACGGTGGCGGACATCGCCAGGTGCTCGGCGTCGAACTCCAACGCGATCGTGAACGGCCCCCCGCTCACCGGCTCGTGACGGACCGCCAGGGACACCGCGTCCTTGGCCGCCGCGCGGATGTCGGCCGCGGTCCTGGCGGGTGTGCGGCACACCGCCGCGTACCGGGAGACGTGGTCCTTCACGGCGACCTTGAGCGCCTCGGGCGCGTACCCGAGCGCGTCCTCGCAGGCCACGTCGTCCCCGGTGACAAGGATGACGGGCACGCCGTACTCGGCGACCACGTGTGCGTTCAGCAGGCCCTCGCTGGCGCGCGTGTCGTTCAGCCACACCCCGGTGATCGAGTTGGCGAGGTAGGTGTGCGCGAGGACGCCCTCCATACCGGCGCCGGCGTGATAGCCCACGAACGCGACACCGTCCACGTCCCCGTGCTGCACGCCTTCGACCATGGAGAGGGACTTGTGCCGGCCGGTGAGCATCTGCGCCCGCTCGTCCAGGCGCTCGAGGAGGAGGTTCCGCATGGACCAGTGGGCCTCGTTGATCAGCACCTCGTCGGCGCCGCCGTCGAGGAAACCGAGCACCGCGGCGTTCACGTCCGAGGTGAACATCCCACGGCACCGCTCCCACTCCGGCGTCCCGGGCAGCACGTCGGCCGGCCAGGTCACACCCGTGGCGCCTTCCATGTCGGCGCTGATGAGGATCTTCATGGCAGGAAACCTACGCGCTCGTGACGTTGCGTGACCAGCCCTGTGGAAAAGTGTCCCGACGTGGTGGTGGCCTTCGGCGGTACACCCCCCGACCGCGTGACCGGTCAGGGGCGGTCACGCGGTCAGGGCGGCTGCGAGCGGCCGGCCTGCCGGCCGTGGAGCGCGGGCCGGCCGGGCCGATCGGCCCCGCACCCGACGCCCCGGCACTCGACACCCGGCACCCGGCACCCGGCACCCGGCGTCAGCGATACAGCGCAGGCCGCTCGACCAGCTCGACCTCGACGCGGCGGCCCTCCGACTGGGCGCGCACGCCCGCCTCGCAGACCGCTGCCGCGGCATAGCCGTCCCAGACGCTCGGCCCGGTGACCTCATCGCGCCGGGTGGCATCGACCCAGGCCTGCACCTCGCGGTCATACGCCTCCGCGAAGCGCTCCACGAAGTCCTGGGCGATGCCGCCGCCCCAGCGGCCCGCCTCCTGGGTGACCATGGCGTGCCCGTCGCCGATCCTGGCGCTTCCCTGTTCGCACACCACCTCGGCCTGTACCTGGTAGCCGAAGCCGCAGTTGACGAAGATCTCGACGTCGACGAGGGCGCCCCCATCGGTCTCGAAGACGACGAGCTGCGGGTCCGAAAGGCCTGTCGGGGCGTTGCCCGACGGTGCCGGGCGCAGCACCGTCACCGCCGTGATCTCCTGGCCGAGCAGCCAGCGCGTCACGTCCATCTCGTGCACGACCGAGTCGTTGATGAGCATGGCGTCGGTGAAGCCGGGCGGGCTGGCCGCGTTGCGGTGCCGGTTGTGCAGCATCAGCGGGCGGCCCAGCCGGCCGCCGTCCAGCAGCTCCTTGAGCCTGAGGTACTCGGCGTCGTAGCGCCGCATGAAACCGACCTGGACGCGCCGGTGACCCAGCTTCTGCTCGGCCTGCAGGATGCGGAGCGCGGAGGCCGCGTCGGGCGTGAGGGGCTTCTCGCACAGCACTGGCAGGTCGCGCTCGAAGGCCGCGAGCAGCGCCGCTTCGTGGGCGGGGCCGGGAGAGGCGATCAGTACCGCGTCGACGTCCGCGGCGGCCATCGCGGCGGCCGGTTCGGTGTAGGCGGTGCAGTCCTCGACACCGGCCGCGACGCTCTTGGCCCGCTCGGCGTCGACGTCCACGACGGCGGACACCCGCGCCCCGCTGATCACCTCGTCGATACGGCGCACATGGTCGGCGCCCATCCGTCCCGTCCCGATGACGGCGACTCGGAGCGTTCCGCGCTGAGTCATGGTGGTCGGTCGTCCCTTCGGATGGTCAGGCGCCGCAGGAGCGGAGGAACTTGCGGGTGCGTACGGCGATGGGCAGCGGCCTGTCCGGCTCGCAGGGGTACATGTCCTGCTCGACGATGGCGAACAGCTCGACGCCGAGCTTCTGGGCGGCGACGAGGACCGGCTCCAGCTCGGGCACGCCCGCCGGGGGTTCGCACATCACACCGCGCTGCACGGCGGGCCCGAACGGAACGCCGTTCTCCACGACGTCGGCGAGGATCTCCGGGTCGACCTGCTTGAGATGCAGATAGCCGATGCGCTCGCCATAGGTCTCGATGAGCTTGACGCTGTCGCCGCCGCAGTAGGCGTAGTGCCCGGTGTCCAGGCAGAGGTTGACGAGGTCGGAGTCCGTCGAGTCCAGGAAGCGCTCGACGTGCGCCTCGGTGTCGATGTGCGTGTCGGCGTGCGGGTGGACGACGATGTCGAGGCCGTAGGTCTCCTTGACCTCGTGGCCGAGCCGCTCCATGCCCTTGGTCAGGTGCGCCCACTGCTCGGCGGTGAGCTCCGAGGGCTCGATGATCTCGGCCGTCTTGTCGTCCCGCCAGAAGGACGGGATGACCACGAGGTGCTTCGCGCCCATCGCCTGGGTGAGCGCGGCGACCTGGCCGACGTGCTCCCAGGTGGACTCCCATACGGCCGGTCCGCGGTGCAGCGAGGTGAAGACCGTGCCGGCCGACACCTTCAGGTCCCGCTTGTTCACCTCGTCGGTCAGGCGCGCCGGATCGGTCGGCAGATAGCCGTAGGGGCCGAGCTCGATCCAGGAGTAGCCGGCCTCGCTGACCTCGTCCAGGAACCGTTCCCAGGGCACCTGCTGCGGGTCGTCCGGGAACCAGACGCCCCAGGAGTCCGGGGCCGAGCCGACCCGGATGCGGTCCAGGGCAGTGGTCATGTCACAGGGTCCCTTCGGGAGATGCCGTCACAGGTGCCTGGAGGTCCTCCGCTTCGGGGAGCCCCTCGACGTCTACGCCGCCGACCTGTGCCAGCTCGTGCTTGAGGGCGGCGAGTTCGGCGCCGCCGGCCATGTGGTTGGTCAGTTCCTCGAGGCTGACCTGCGAACGGTCCGCGCTGAGCTCGAGGGTGCCCAGGCGCAGCACGCTGAAGTGGTCGCCGACCATATAGGCGTGGTGCGGGTTGTGGGTGATGAAGATGACGCCGAGGCCGCGCTCGCGGGCGGCGGCGATGTACTTGAGGACCACACCGGACTGCTTGACGCCGAGCGCGGCGGTGGGCTCGTCCAGGATGAGGACGCGGGCGCCGAAGTAGACGGCGCGGGCGATGGCGACGCACTGGCGCTGGCCGCCGGACAGGGTGCCGATGGGCTGTTCGAGGTCGTCCAGGACGATGCCCATGTTCCGCAGTTCTTCGTCCGCGGTCCGCTTCATCCGGGCGATGTCGAGACGGCGGAACGGCCAGGGGCCCTTGGTCATCTCGGAGCCCAGGAAGAAGTTCCGCCACACCGGCATGAGCGGCACGGTGGCCAGGTCCTGGTAGACGGTGGCGATACCCCGGTCGAGTGCCTCGCGGGGGGTGGTGAAGCGCACGGGCTCGCCGTCGACGAGGACCTCGCCCTCGGTGTGCTGGTGCAGCCCCGAAATGATTTTGATCAGTGTGGACTTGCCGGCGCCGTTGTCGCCCAGGACGCAGGTGACCTTGCCGGGGTGGACGGCGAGGTCGACGCCGTGCAGGGCGCGGATGTTGCCGTACGACTTGCCCGTGCCGCGCAGTTCGACCACGGGGGCCTGGTCGTCCGGGGCGGC
This sequence comes from Streptomyces sp. CA-106110, assembly GCF_050936285.1. NCBI lineage: Bacteria > Bacillati > Actinomycetota > Actinomycetes > Kitasatosporales > Streptomycetaceae > Streptomyces > Streptomyces sp. CA-106110. The sequence continues at coordinate 3,101,386 of NZ_JBNJNB010000001.1, forward strand.
CTTGGCGGTGTTCTTGCCGATGTCAGCGGTCGTCATGGGGTGGTCACCTCCGGGTCGCGGACTTCTGGACCCACAGATTGATGAGGGTGGCGCCGAGGAGCATCACGCCGAGGAATGCCTTGAACCAGTCGGGGTTCCAGCCCGCGTAGACGATGCCCTGGCTCACCATGCCGAACATGAAGGCACCGAAGACCGGGCCGATCGCCGAGCCGTAGCCGCCGGTCAGCAGACAGCCGCCGATCACGGCGGCGGCGATGTAGATCAGCTCCTGGCCGACGCCCTCGCCGGACTGCACGGTGTTGAAGGAGAACAGCTGGTGCATGCCGACGAACCAGGCACCGAAGCCGACCAGCATGAACAGCGAGATCTTGGTGAACTTCACCGGCACACCGACGGCTCGCGCACTGTCCTTGTTGCCGCCGACGGCGAAGATCCAGTTGCCGTACTTGGTGCGCAGCAGCACCCAGGTCGCCAGGGCCGCGAAGAGCAGCCACCACAGCACGGTGATCTTGAGCTGGACGCCGCCGACGGAGAACGACGACGAGAAGACCGCCTTGGCCTGGTCGAAACCGTCCATGTTGCTGATGTCGTCGGTCGCGACATTACCGGTGATCAGCTTGGTGACCGCGAGGTTGATGCCCTGCAGCCCGAGGAAGGTGCCGAGGGTGACCAGGAAGCTGGGCAGCCCGGTGCGGACCATCATCCAGCCGTTGAACGCCCCGATGGCGAGCGAGACCACGAGCGCGACGATCACGCCCACCCAGACGTTCATGGTCAGCTGGAAACTGACCATGCTGGCGGTCAGCGCCGAGGTGATCACCGCGACACCGGCCGACAGGTCGAACTCTCCGCCGATCATCAGCAGGGCCACGGGCAGCGCCATGATCCCGATGGTGGACGACTGGTAGAGGACGGTGGCCATCGCGCTGCCCGTGCGGAACGTCGGCGCCGCGGCGAAGAAGAAGACGAACACCGCGACGGCGCCGAGGAAGACGCCGACCTCCGGCCGGGCGAGCAGCCGGAGGACGAAGGAGCGCTGCGCCGTCCGCCCGTCGCTCTGCCGGGGGCCGGAGGCCGGCGGTGAGGTCACCGCCGGCACAGCCTGCTGGCTCATAGGGATCACCTCGTGCCCTTCGCGGCGAAGGTGGCGATGGTGTCGACGTTGGACTTGTCGACGAAGGCCGGGCCGGTCAGCACCGGCTGCTCACCGCCGCCGCTGTAGTTGCCGTTGTTCTTGTAGAGCCACAGGGAGTCGACCGCGAGGTAGCCCTGCAGGTAGGGCTGCTGGTCGACGGCGAACTGGATGTCGCCCTTGTTGATGGCGCTGGTCAGGTCCTTGTTGAGGTCGAAGGTGGCGACCTTCGCCTTGCTGCCCGCGTCGGACAGCGACTGCACCGCCGTCAGCGCGAACGGCGCACCGAGGGTGACGACGTAGTCGATCGAGCTGTCCTGCTTGAGCTTGGCGGTGATCGTCGACTTCACCGACGGCATGTCGGTGCCGTTGACATAGAGGACCTGCGTCTTGCCGCTGAACGTCTTCTTCACACCGTCGCAGCGCTGGGTGAGCCCGATGTTGCCCTGCTCCTGGATCACGCAGACGGCGTTCTTGGCGCCCTCCTCGTTCAGCCGCTTGCCGAGCGCCTCTCCCGCCACGCCCTCGTCCTGCCCGAAGAACTCCATCAGGCCGAGCTTCTGCCAGTCGCTCACGCCGGAGTTGAGGCCCACCACCGGGATACCCGCGGACTTTGCCTTGCCGACGACGTCCTTCATGGCGTCCGGCTTGGCCAGGGTGATCGCTATGCCGTCGACCTTCTGGTCGATCGCGTTCTGGACCAGGTTCGCCTGGTTGCCGGCGTTGGGGTCGGCGGAGTAGACGAGCTTGATGTTGTCCTTGGCCGCGGCCGCCTCGGCCCCCTTGCGGACGATGTCCCAGAAGGTGTCACCGGGCGCCTGGTGGGTGACCAGCGCGACGGTCATTCGGGGAGTGGTGGCCTTGCCCGCGGCGGCGCCGGAGCTGCTCTCCTCCGCCTTCTTTCCGCCCGAGCTGCTGGAGCAGCCGGCGACGAGCAGCGCCGAGGCCGCGGCCAGCGCGACGAGCGGGACGACCCTGCGGGAGCGGCGGGAGCGAATCGTGCGATCCATCTTTCCTGCACCTCACTGTGCGACCGGGGGGAAAGGGAACGAGGAGGGACGACGCCGGGCGGGATGCCCGTGCGGCCCGGACGGGTGCCCGGGTCGATGTGCCGGTGAAGCGGCGGTTTCGTTGGGACGGGATACAAACCCCTCCAACACCCGCCTGTCAATACTTTGTTAAGACATCATTTCAGAAGCAGGTCCGAATGTAAGAACAAAGTCTTGACAGAGGATCGCCGGGCGGCCTACACCTGTGAGGCATCCGGGCCCGGACGTCGCGCCCTCCGGGCGTCCGGCTCCCCGCACATCCCGCACGAGGAGCGACACGCATGTCCGAGCCCGCCGGCTGTTTCGATCTCATCACCATGGGACGCATCGGGGTCGATCTCTACCCGCTCCAGACCGGTGTGCCCCTTCCCGAGGTCAAGTCCTTCGGAAAATTCCTCGGCGGCTCGGCGGCCAACGTCGCGGTGGCCGCGGCGCGGCTCGGCCGCACCACCGCCGTCATCACCCGCACCGGCGACGACCCCTTCGGCACCTATCTGCACCAGCAGCTCAAGGAGTTCGGCGTCGACGACCGGTTCGTGACACCCGTGGCCGCCTATCCGACCCCGATCACCTTCTGCGAGATCTTCCCGCCGGACGACTTCCCGCTCTACTTCTACCGCCGGCCCAAGGCGCCCGACCTCGAGATCCGCACCGACGAGCTGGACTTCCCCGCCATCCGCTCGGCCCGCATCTTCTGGATCACCGGCACCGGCCTGAGCGAGGAGCCCAGCCGCTCGGCCACGCTCGCCGCACTCGAGGCCCGGAACAAAGCTGGCACCACGGTCTTCGACCTCGACTGGCGCCCCATGTTCTGGAGCGACCCCGAGGCGGCGCGGCCGTACTACGCCGAGGCACTGCGCCACGCCACCGTGGCCGTCGGCAACCTCGACGAGTGCGAGATCGCCACCGGCGTACGCGAACCACAGGCCTGCGCCGAGGCGCTGCTGGACGCGGGCGTGGAACTCGCGGTCGTCAAGCAGGGCCCCAAGGGCGTCCTCGCCGTGCACCGGGACGGGACGACGGCCGAGGTGTCCCCCGTGCCGGTCGAGGTCGTCAACGGGCTCGGCGCCGGAGACGCGTTCGGCGGCTCGCTCTGCCACGGACTGCTCTCCGGCCGGCCGCTGGAGGACACCATGCGGTACGCGAACGCGGCCGGAGCGCTCGTCGCCTCCCGGCTCGCCTGCTCCTCCGCGATGCCGACCGAGCAGGAGGTCGCCGGCCTCCTCGCCGGCGCCTGACCCTCGCGTCACGACCCCGCGCACCCGGCCGACCGCCACCACCCCGCCGCGCACCCGGCCGACCGCCGCCACCCTGAACGGAGCCTTTGTTGAGCATCAGCATCCTCGACCTCGCCACGGTGCGCGCCCGCCACCCGGAGGCCATCGCCGAAGCCGCCGCCCGCCGGGTCCGCCGCCCCCTGATCGGCGACAACGGCCGGCTCATGATCGTGGCCGCCGACCATCCGGCCCGCGGCGCCCTCGGCGTCGGCGGCCACCGTCTGGCCATGGCCAACCGCGCCGATCTGCTGGAGCGCCTGTGCGTGGCGCTGTCCCGGCCCGGCGTGGACGGGGTGCTGGCCACCGCCGACATCCTGGAGGACCTGCTGCTCCTCGGTGTCCTGGACGACAAGGTTGTCATGGGGTCGATGAACCGGGGCGGGCTCGCGGGTGCCTGCTTCGAGATGGACGACCGCTTCACCGGCCACCGCCCCGAGGACATCGAACGGCTCCGCTTCGACGCCGGGAAACTGCTGCTGCGGATCGACTACGACGACCCAGGCTCCCTGCGCACCCTGGAGTCCGCGGCCCGGGCCGTGGACGAGATGGCCGCGCGCGAACTGCCGCTGTTCGTCGAACCGTTCATATCGCGCCGCGTCGACGGCAGGGTGCGCAACGACCTGAGCGCCGAGGCCGTCACCCGGTCCATCGCCATCGCCTCGGGCCTCGGCGGCACATCCGCCTACACCTGGCTCAAGCTCCCGGTCACCGACGACCCCGACGCCATGGCCGAGGCGCTGGAGGCGTCCACGCTGCCCGCCGTGCTGCTCGGCGGCGAGGTCGGCAAGGACCAGGAGGGCGCGTACGAGAAGTGGCGCAAGGCCCTGCGCCTGCCGACCGTGCAGGGCATGGTGGTCGGCCGGTCCCTGCTCTACCCCGCCGAAGGCAGCGTCGAGACCGCGGTGGACACGGCGGTGAGCCTCCTGTGAACCCGTCCGCCCCGCTGAGACCCATGACCACCCACCGCAGTCCCGCGCGCAACGCCACCACCGCCGCCTGCACCGTCGATGTCACCCCGGAGGCGGAGTATGGGACTGCTCCAGCCTGCGCGTGGATCCGCGACATCCGGCCCGCGCAGCCGGCCGGCGCCCGCCTTCCGCTCCACACCGCCCCAGTGAGGTCCTGATGAGCAGTCAGTCAAGTCCGTCAACGCGCCGTCTGACCGTCGCCCAGGCTCTGGTGCGGTTCCTGTCCGTGCAGTACAGCGAGCGCGACGGCGTACGGCACCGGCTCATCGCCGGCACCTGGGGCATCTTCGGCCACGGCAATGTCGCCGGGATCGGCCAGGCGCTGCTCGAGGCCGGTGAGGACACCATGCCCTTCCACCAGGGCCGCAACGAGCAGGCCATGGTGCACGCCGCCGTCGGCTACGCCCGCCAGTCGAACCGCCTGTCCACCCAGGCGGTCACCACCTCCATCGGCCCCGGTGCCACCAACCTCGTCACCGGCGCCGCACTCGCCACGATCAACCGCCTCCCGGTGCTGCTGCTGCCCGGTGACTACTTCGCCACCCGCCCCGCCGACCCGCTGCTGCAGCAACTGGAACACCCCGTCGAGGCCGACGTGTCCGTCAACGACACCCTCCGCCCGGTCTCCCGCTCCTTCGACCGGATCACCCGGCCCGAGATGCTGATCCCGTCCGCGCTCAACGCCATGCGGGTCCTGACCGACCCCGTCGAGACGGGCGCGGTCACTCTCGCGCTGCCGCAGGACGTGCAGGCGGAGGCGTACGACTGGCCCGAGGAGTTCTTCGCCGAGCGGGTCTGGCGGGTACGCCGTCCCGCGCCCGACCCGGTCGAGTTCGCGGAGGCGGTGCGCGCGATCCGGGCCGCCGAGCGGCCCTTGGTCGTGGCGGGAGGCGGGGTCCACCACAGCGAGGCCGAGGAGGCGCTGAAGGCGCTGGCCGATGCCACCGGGATCCCGGTGGCCTCCACCCAGGCGGGCAAGGGCTCGCTGCGCCACGACCACCCCGCGGATCTCGGAGGCATCGGACACACCGGCACCGCCGTCTGCGACGACATCGCCCGCACAGCCGACCTGGTCATCGGCGTCGGCACCCGCTACAGCGACTTCACCACCGCCTCCAGCACCCTGTTCCAGAACCCCGGCGTGCGGTTCGTCAACCTCAACATCACCGCCTTCGACGCCCACAAGCTCGCGGCCCGCACCCTGGTGGCCGACGCACGGGCAGGCCTCGCGGCACTCGCCGAAGGCCTGGACGGTCACCGGGTGAGCGAGGCGTACGAGGCCGAGTACCGTGCGGGCAAGGAGCGTTGGGAGCAGGTGGTCGAGGCCGCCTACCGCGCGGACGACGAGAACTCCGCGCCGACCCAGACCCAGGTTCTCGGCGCCCTCGACTCCGTCGTCGGCGACGACGACGTGGTGATCAATGCGGCCGGCTCGCTCCCCGGCGATCTGCACAAGCTGTGGCGGGCCCGCTCTCCGCGCCAGTACCACCTGGAGTACGGCTACTCCTGCATGGGCTACGAGATCCCGGCCGGCATCGGCGTCCAGCAGGCAGCCCCCGGCACACCGGTGTGGTCGCTGGTCGGTGACGGCACCTATCTGATGATGCCCACCGAGATCGTCACCGCGGTGCAGGAGGGTCTGCCGGTCAATCTGGTCCTGATCCAGAACCACGGCTACGCCTCCATCGGCGGCCTGTCCGAGGAGATCGGCGGCGAGCGCTTCGGCACCGCCTATCGTCACCGGGCCGCCGACGGCACCTTCACCGGTGCTCCGCTCCCGGTGGACCTGGCCGCCAACGCCGCGAGCCTCGGCATGGAGGTCATCAGCGCCAAGACCGTACGGGAACTGCGCGACGCCCTGGCCGCCGCGCGCGCCTCGGACCGGCCCACCTGCGTGTACGTCGAGACCGACCCGGCACCGACCGCCCCGCCCGCCGAGGCCTGGTGGGACGTGCCCGTGGCCGAGGTCGCCTCGCGTGAGGCCGCCGTGGCCGCCCGCAAGAGGTACGACCGGAACGTCGTCGGCCGCCGTCGCCACCTCTGACTCCCACCGCTGGCGAAGGGCCCCCTCGCCCGCGCCGGCCCACGGCGGCCGGGTCGGCGCAGGACGGCCGGGTCGGCGCAGGACGGCCGCCGGTCCGTGCGGCGCTGCCCGCGGACCGGCCGCCGTCTCGGCGTCTAGTGCCCGGCCGTCAGCCGGCGCCGGTAGCGCACCGCGGGTCGCCCCTGGACCCTGGTGTCGGACACGGCGGTGAACTCGTTGTGCATGAGCACGGCCTTGGACGCCGGGTTGTCGAGGGCGACCACGGCGGTGAGTTCCAGGAGGGCGTAGTCGGCCCCGGCACGACGGCAGACTTCCCGGACCGCGGCCGTCGCGACGCCACGTCCCGTGGCGCGCTCTCCGATCCGGTAGCCGAGTTCGGCGCCCCCTGCCAGAACGTCCACGAGGTTGACGCGCCCTATCACCGCACCACTGTCGTCCAGGACGACGTGGAAGTGGCACAGACCGGCCTCCTGCTCGGCGAGCAGGGCACGGTGCCGGGAGGCGAACTCCGCGAAGTACGCGTCCCCGCGGTCCGACACCGACCGCGCGAAGTACTCCCGGTTCTCCCGCTCGAAGTCCAGCAGGGCGGGCGCGTGGTCGGCCCGGAGCAGCTCCAGCCTCGTCATGACGGACGAGGGTACCCACCGGTGAGCGCGCCACCGCCCGCCGGAGCAGCGGGCGGTGGGGCTGCGTCGCCAAGATTGGTCACGACTGCGTACCGGGCCGCCGTCCGCTCAGGCCGGGCTCACCCACGCGCGCCGCTCGGCCGAGCGGCTCATGGCGTCCAGCGCCGCCGCGCTGTGCACGGCGTCGTCGAGCGTCGGGCCGTACGCGGTTCCCTCCGCGACCGAGCGCAGGAAGTGGTATGCCTCGATGACCTTCAGGTCGTCGTAGCCCATGGCATTGGCGGCGCCCGGCTGGAAGGCGGCGAACTCGCCATGGCCCGGGCCGACGTAGAGGGTGCTGACGGGCTGGTCCTGGTAGACCGTGCCGCGGCTGACGCGGAGTTCGCCCATGCGCCGGAAGTCCCACAGGACCGCGCCCTTGGTGCCGTGGACCTCGAAGCCGTAGTTGTTCTGCTCGCCGACGGAGACCCGGCAGGCCTCGAGGACGCCGCGGGCGCCCGAGGTGAAGCGCAGCAGGCAGTTCACGTAGTCCTCGTTCTCCACGGCGCCGGGCTCTCCGCCCGTGGCCCGGGCGTGTCCGGCGGTGGCACCGCTGGGGCGGGCCCGCTCGGGGATGAAGACGGCGGTGTCGGCGACCAGCGACTCGATCTCGCCGAGCAGGAAGCGGGCCAGGTCCACCCCGTGCGAGGCCAGGTCCCCAAGGACGCCGCTGCCGCCGCGCTCGCGCTCGTACCGCCAGGTCAGGGCGCCCTCGGGGTGGGCGGCATAGTCACTGAAGAGGCGGATGCGGACATGGGTGACGGCGCCGATGTCGCCGGAGGCGATTAGGTCGCGGGCGGCCGCGACGGCCGGTGCGTTGCGGTAGTTGAAGCCGACCGCGCCCTGGACACCGGCCTTGGCGACGGCGTCCGCGACCGCGCGGGCGTCGTCGGCGGTCAGGCCCACGGGCTTCTCGATCCAGATGTGCTTGCCCGCCTCCGCCATGGCGACACCGATCTCCCGGTGCAGGAAGTTGGGGGCCGCGATGCTCACCGCCCCGACCCGGGGGTCGGCGGCGATCTCGCGCCAGTCCCGGACCGCGGTGGCGAAGCCGTACCGGTCGGCGGCCTCCTCGGCACGGCCGGGCACGTCGTCGGCCACGGCGATCAGTTCGGGCCGCACGGACAGCTGCGGGAAGTGGTGCGGCACCCGGACGTAGGCCTGGGTGTGCACCCGCCCCATCCAGCCGAATCCGACGACGGCGACGCCGAGTGTGCTCACCATGCCCGCCCTTCTGTGGACCGTTCCATAGCTTACGAAGGCCCACACTGCGGGCCGTTTCCCCATGTGTCAATCCCTTTGACAGGCGTGCTCGCCCTGTGGAACGGTCCAGACATGAGACCGCCGACCATACGCGATGTGGCCGAGCGGGCCGGTGTCTCCAAGTCGCTGGTCTCCTTGGTGCTGCGCGGCTCCGGCCAGGTGCGCCCCGAGAAACGGCAGGCCGTGCTGGCCGCCGTCGAGGAGCTGGGCTACCGGCCCAACGCCGCCGCGCGCAGCCTGAGCGAGCGCCGCACCCGTACGGTCGGCGTTCTGCTGAACGACCTGCGCAACCCCTGGTTCGTGGAGCTCCTCGACGGCCTCAACTCCCGGCTGCACGAGGCGGATCTACACATGCTGCTGGCCGACGGCCGGCTCAACCGGCGGCTCGGCGAGGACCTCACCCGCACCTTCACGGACCTGCGGGTCGACGGGCTGATCGCCGTGGGCACGCTGCCGCCCTCGCAGGCGCTGCGCACGGCGGCCGTCAGGATCCCCACCGTCGTCGCGGGGGCCCGCGAGCCGGAGTTGCCGTCGGTCGACATCGTCGCGTGCGACGACGAGCGCGGTGCCCGCCTCGCCACCGAACATCTCATCGGCCTCGGGCACCGCCGGATCGCCCACATCGCCGGGCAGGGGGTCGTCGGCGCACTGCGGCGGAGCGGCTTCGAGTCCGTCATGCGCGAACACGGTCTCGCCGACTCGGCGAGCGTGGAACAGGGCGACCTGACGGAGGAGGGCGGTTACCGCGCCACGGTGCGCCTGCTGAGCGCCCGCGAACGCCCGACCGCCGTCTTCGCGTTCAACGACATGACCTGCGTCGGGGCCCTCTCGGCGGCCGAGGAGAGCGGGTTGCGCGTGCCGCGCGACCTCTCCCTCGTGGGCTACGACAACACGTACCTCTCCCGGCTGCGGCATCTGTGGCTCACGACCATGGACAACGGCAGCCACGATGTCGGGCGGCGCGCCGCCCAGCGCCTCCTCGACCGCATCGGCGACCCCGGCCGCCCGGCGGAACTCGTGCTCACGACACCGTCGTTGGAGGTCCGGGGGACGACGGGGCCCCCAGGGGGAGAGGCCGTGGCCTGATCCGGCCGCGGCAAGTCGACGCACCGCGTGCGGTACCCGGCCGCGTCCGGAGCGGATCGCGGCCGGTCACGGGTTCCCTCGCTCAGGCCTGACGCCCGGCCACGATCCACTTCGACGGCAGCTCGATCCGCGTCCCGTCCGCCGTACGCTCCGTGGTGACCAGCGGCAGCTCCCCAGCCGCCAGGACCGTCAGTCCCGCCGCGCTCAGGTACTCCGGCACCGCGGCGTCCGCCACCTCGCCGGGGGCGATGCCGTGCCGGAAGACCGGGGCGAGCTTGGCCGGCGGACCCTCTGCGCTCTGGGCGAGCCCCTTGAGGACGAGTCCCGCCGCCTCGGCGAGTTCGACGAGGAAGACCCGTCCGCGCTCCCCCGCAAGCGTGGCGATGCCGTCGACGAGCGACTGCCGGTCGCCGGGCTCGCACTGGTGGAGCACGCCCCGCATATAGACGTTGGCGTCGCCCAGTTCGGCGTGCAGCGCTTCGGCCTCGCTCTTGTCCGCGGCGTCCAGCGGACGGTATCCGGCCCGGCCCGTGGAGTCGGCCCGGCGGGCGTGCTCGAGCGCCGCGAAGGACAGGTCGGCGCCGACGACGTGACGGAAGTGGCCGGCCAGGAAGCGGGTCTGGGTGCCGTTGCCGCAGCCGAGGTCCACCACGGGCAGGTCCGGAACCGTCAACAGCGGTTCGAACAGGGGGAGGTGGACGCCGACGGTCAAGGCCGGCTCCGCGTCCCAGAAGACGGTTCCCGGTTCGTCGGGGGCCTCTCGCCAGAAGCCCTCCCAGGCCTCTCTGTACCGATCGGTCACGCTCATGCCCAACTCCTCGGGGTGCGACGGCAGCCCGCCGGAGGTGACGGGCGGCTTCGGTCTATCGCGCCCGGGGCAGGGCGACAAGCGCCTCGCCTATTCCTTCACCGCTCATTCGAGACGCGTAGCACGGCACCGGCTTGTCCGGCCCTCGCGCGCCTTCGGCGTGCCCGTCGCCTCACCAGCGCCCGCCAAGGGGATCAGCCTCGTGGCAATGTCAGTTCGAACCAGACCGTCTTGCCCGCGCTCGTACGACTGGTCCCCCACTCGCGGGCCAGCGTGCTCACCACGCGCAGCCCGCGGCCGAACTCGTCGCCGCGGCCCGCGTTGAGCAGCGTGGGCAGAGTGGGATCGTCGTCGTCCACCTCGCACAGCAGGGTGTCGCCGCGGACCAGGCGCAGTTCGATCCGCCGGCTGCGGGCGTGCCGTACGGCGTTGGCGACCAGCTCACCCGCCATCAGTTCCGCGTTGTCGGCGAGCACCCCGAGCCCCCACCGGTGGAGCTGTTCGCGCACCACCGCACGGCTCCGGCCCGCCTCGGCCGGATCGGGGGCGAGCCGCCATACGGCGACGTCCTCGGGTGCTACGCCGGACAGCCGGGCCATCAGCAGCGCCACGTCGTCCTTGCGGCCGCCCCGGGTGTTGAGGGCGCGGATGATCGTGTCGCAGGCGTCGTCCATGGAGGCCGCGGGGTGCGCCGCCGACTCGCACAGGGTGGCGAGCCCGACACCGATGTCCTCGCCGCGCACCTCGACCAGGCCGTCGGTGCACATCACCAGGCGGTCGCCGGGCTCCACCCGTACGCGTACCGACTCGAACGGCACCCCGCCGACGCCGATCGGCGCTCCCGTGGGCAGCTCCAGCAGCTCGCTGCGTCCGTCGGCGGCGCGCACGACCACTGGTGGGATGTGACCGGCGTTGGCGATGTGCAGTTCGCCCGCGATCGGGTCGTAGACGGCGTACAGACAGGTCGCGAGGTAGACGTCGCCCAGCCGCTGGGCGAGGTCGTCGAGATTGCGCAGCAGCTGGGCCGGCGGCAGGTCGAGGGCGGCCATGGTCTGTACGGCCGTGCGCAGCTGGCCCATCATCGCCGCGGAGTTCAGACCGTGGCCCATGACATCGCCCACGACCAGCCCGGTGCGGGCGCCGGGGAGTTTGACGGAGTCGAACCAGTCGCCGCCGACCCGTCCGAGCAGGGTGCCCGGCAGATAGCGGGTGGCGATGTCGCAGCCCGCCATCCGGGGCGCGATGTGCGGCAGCATGCTGTCCTGGAGCGTCTCCGCGACGGCCTCCTGGTACGTGTACATGCGCGCGTTGTCGAGCACCAGAGCCGCACGGGCGGCCAGTTCGGCGCCGGTGACCCGGTCCATGTCGTTGAACTCGGTGCGCTCCGGATGGCGGAGCAGGATCATGAACCCGAGCACCACGTGGCGTGCCTTCAGGGGCACGACCAGCATGGAGCGGTGGGTGATGAGGGGCCGGATGTCGCGCTTGTCGAACTGGGAGGCGATCGCGTGCCCCAACTCCTCGCTGATGTGCGGCACGAGGACGGGCTCGCCGGTGGTCATGCACTGGAAGAAGGGTGTGTGCGCCGGGAACGGCATGGCCTCGCCGACCGGCACCACGTCGTCCCAGCGGCCCGGCTCGTCGGTGTGCTCAAGGGCGACCCGGTGCCACATGGTCGTGGTGTCGGGGACGCCTTCGGCAAATCCCTCACCGGCCAGGACCTGTTCCCGCAGGTACGTGCCCGCCACGTCCGTGAAGCGCGGCACGACGGCCTTGCTGACCTCGATGATCGTCTGCGCCAGGTCGAGCGAGGTGCCGATCCTGCCGCTGACCTCGTTGAGGAACTCCAGGCGCTCGCGCACCGCGACGTACTCGAGATCCTCGCCCTCGTCCCGGAGGCCCTCCGGCACCGGCTGCCCGGTCACCACGGCGCGCGCCGCGAGCAGCCGGCGCGCCTTGCGCTCCGCACGCCGGGGCACGCCCCAGTCCGGGGTCACGGGCACCCGGTCGTTCTGGCTGAACTCCATGACGGGGTAGCCCAGTTCGAGAACCTGCGCCACGATCCGGGCGCTCTCGCCGACGCTCATGCTGGGCAGGATCTCGGGCAGCCGCTGGGCGAGTTCCTCGGCTCCGGGGAAGTCGGTGTGCAGCGCGAAACCGGGCGCGATGCGCTCGACGGCCGTCCCGTCGCCCCGGTGCAGCGCGTCCGCGTCGGCGGCGAGCACCAGCAGCCGCTCCGGGCCCGGTCCCACCAGCGGGTACGCCCACCACAGCACATCGGTCCTGCCCGCTTCTCCGAGCGGAAGGACCTCCGTCCCGCGTGGCTCGCGGTCCGGCACCGTCAGGCGGGCGCGGCCCGCGGCCGGGTAGGAGAGCCGTCCGTCGAGGGAGGACTCCAGGTCGGGACCGAGTCCGCCGAAGGGCGCGTACGCCCCGTACGGGCCGGCTTCGTCGGCCTCGGGCAGGGCACCGGAGACCGGCAGCAGATCGACGGCGGACTGCCCGACCGCCTTCTCCCTGGGGATGCCGAACAACCGCCGGGCGCCGCGGCTCCAGTGCGAGACGAGGCCGTCGCGGTCCACCACGATCACGGCCAGGGGGATACGGCCGGACGCGGTGTGCTCCGCCGCCTTCCCGGCCGGGGGGCCGGGAAGCGCGCCCGTCCCGGTGCCTTGGTCCATGGCCGAGGCCCTCTTTCCCGAGTTCGCAAGATCTGTACCGCACAACCACGGTACGGCGGGGCCCCGTTGCGGTGTGCGGCATTGCCTGAATTGAACTCAGGGGGCACCTCCGGCGCGCGAGGGGGCGCGGAACCGCCACATGCGCGGTTCCACGGCGGGCCGCGAGCGGCCACCGGACGGGCGTGAGCCTGGCCCCGCCCCTCAGTCCTCGTGCCCCAGCTGCAGGTCCCGCTCGGTCCTGCCGCCTCCGGCGACCTGGAGCACCGTGGCCACCGGCGGGTACCCCGCGGCGATCACGGTGTACTCACCGGACGACAGATCGACGAACCGGAATGTTCCGTCGGGCCCGGTCGTCAGGGTGTCGACGACGTTGCCCGCGGCATCGAGCAGTGTCACCCGTGCGTCCTCGACCGGCCGGCCGTCCCCCGCGCGCACGGTGCCGCGCAGTACCGCGCCGCCCGCGAGTTCGACGTCCTGGCGGGTCTCGCGCGACGCCTGCACGGTGACGGGCAGGGCCGCCGGGCGGAAGGCGGGCGCGCTGGCGGCGAGGGTGTACTCGCCGGCCACCAACTCGCCGATGACATACCCCCCTTCGCGTCCGCTGCGGGTGCTGGCCACCACCTCTCCGTGCACATTCGTCAGCGTGACGGCGGCGTCGCGCACCGGCGTGCCGTCCGCCGTCAGCACGCTGCCGGCCAGCCGCCCGGCACCGCCGAGGACGACGTCCAGTTCGACGGGCCGCTCCCCGACGGTGACGGAGACGGCCTGCGGCTGGTGCCCGCCGGCGGCGGCGATCAGGACGTACGAACCCGCTCCCGGCGTGGACAGCGCGTAGCGTCCGTCTTCTCCGCTCGCACCGCGTCCGATCTGCACTCCCCCGACATCGATGAGGGTGAGCGCGGCGCGTGGCACGACGGTGCCGTCGGGGTGCTGGACCGTGCCGCAGACGGGCACTCCCGCGACGTAGGGGGAACGTGCCTGCGGTACCTGGGCCGCCGGCGGGTGCTCGGCGGAAGCGTTGTGGGACACCAGTGGTTTCTCCTTGAGGAAGAAGGCGATGAGCAGGCCGAGAACGATGACCGGCACGAGGTAGAGGAAGATCCTCGGCATGGCGTCGGCATAGGCGGCGATATAGGCGTCGCGCAGGGCCGGCGGCAGTGCGTGCACGAGCTGCGGGGTGATCGACTCGGGATCGGGCAGCCCGGCACCGGCACGTGGGGGGGGAGGCGCTCCTGGAGGGCGTCAGAGAGCCGGTTCGCGAACAGGGTGCCGAAGACGGCGGCGCCGACGCTGCCGCCGATCTGCCGGAAGTAGTTGTTGGCGCTGGTCGCGGTGCCGAGGTCGGCCGGGCGCACGGAGTTCTGCACGGCGAGGACCAGGACCGGCATCACCATGCCGATTCCGGCGCCGAGGACGGCCATCCAGAGGCTGTACTGCAACCGCGAGGTGTCCATGTCCAGCCCGGACAGCAACCACATGCCGACGGCGGCCAGGGCGCTGCCGAGGACGGGGAAAATCTTGTATCGGCCGGTGTGGCTGATGAGCTGTCCGCCGACGATCGAGGCGCCGACGATCCCGGCCATCATCGGCAGCATCAGCAGTCCGGACTCGGTGGCGCTCGCCCCGTCGACCATCTGCAGGAAGGTGGGCAGATAGCTGGCGGCGCCGAACAGCGCGACGCCGATGACCAGCCCCACGAGGGCGCTGACGTTGAAGACGGAGTCGCGGAACAGCCGCAGCGGGATGAGGGGTTCGACGGCGAACCGCTCGACGAGCAGGAAGAGGACGCTCGCGAGCACCGCGCCGGCGCCCAGTCCCAGGATGACCCGGGAGCTCCAAGCGTACTCGGTGCCGCCCCAACTGGTCAGCAGCACCAGGCAGGTCGACGCGGCGGCCAGCAGCAGGGTGCCGAGCACATCGAGCCGGGCCTTCACGGTGGGCCGGGGCAGTCTGAGCACCGCGGTGACGACGGCCAGGGTGACCAGTCCGAAGGGCACGTTGACGTAGAAGCACCAGCGCCAGGAGAGGTGGTCCGTGAAGTAGCCGCCGAGGAGCGGTCCTGCGACGGAAGCGAGACCGAAGGCGGCGCCGATGATGCCCATGTAGCGGCCGCGTTCGCGGGGCGGGACGATGTCGGCCATGATGGCCTGCACACCGATCATCAGCCCGCCGGCGCCGACGCCCTGGACGGCCCGGAAGGCGATCAACTGGTCCATGGTCTGCGCCCGTCCGGCGAGCGCGGAGCCGATGACGAAGACGGCGATCGCGAACTGGAAGACACGCTTGCGGCCGAAGAGGTCGCCGCACTTGCCATAGACCGGCAGTCCCACGGTGGAGGTCAGCAGATACGCGGTGATCGCCCAGGACATCCGGTCCAGGCCGTGTAACTCGCCGACGATCTTCGGAAGCGCGGTGGCCACGATCATCTGGTCGAGGGCGGCGAGCAGCAGTGCGAGCATGAGCCCGACGAAGACCAGACGCACCCGGCTCGGGCTGAGCGCCGCGGAGGGCGTGGCGCTGGCCGGCTCACGGGGAGCGTCCGGGACCACGGGCCGTACGGCCTGCTCGCCCGGCAGGTCCAGCTCCAGGTCCACCGCAGTCGTCCCGCCCACGTACCGCTCCCCTCGTCGCGTCTGCGCCGCCCATTTCTCGCATTCCACGACAACTGGGATCAAGCGCGACGAGTCGCCCGTGAGACGTACCGTGTGAAGGTATCCGCCGGTCGGAAGCCCTACGGCGTACAACCGCGCCGAGACGAAAACCACCCGAAACGGTGAGCGCAGGAATGAGCGGGTCGACCGGCGGCACGCGCTCCGGGGGCTCGGGACGTGGGATCCGCGCCCCCGGACCGCGCCGGCACCGCTGACGGCGCACACGGGGTTACGCCGTGCGCGCCCGGTGGCGTACGGGGTGTCACTTCTCCACTTCGGAGGCCAGCCTGGCGAGCACCGCGTCGTAGATACGGCCGAGACCCTTGGGCGCGAAGGTCCTCTCGAAGAAGCCGCCGATGCCGCCCGCGCCCTGCCAGGTGCTGGTCACGACGACCCGGGACCTACCCTCGCCCGCCGGGGTGACCCGCCAGGTGGTGACCATGGAGGAGTTGCGGTCCTTCTCGACGAGTTCGCCGTCGGTCGGCTCGGTCACCTCCAGGAGGCAGTCACGCACGCGCTTGCTGGTGGCCTGGAGCTTCCAGTGCACGAGGGTGCCCTCGCCGTCGCCGCCCTCGCGGACCTCGTATTCGCTGAAGTGCTCGGACAGCAGCTTCGGGCGGGTGCCGCTGTAGTCGGCGAGGGCGTCGAACACCGTCTCCGCGTCCGCCGCGATGGTCCGCTCCGTCGTGGCCTCGACCTGCGCCATGACTTCCTCTTCCTGTACGTGTGAGTGGGGGGCGTGCGCCATCCCATCACACTCGGGGGACGGCGCCTGACGGCACATCGGTTCGGGACCGTCGTGCCGCCGCCACGTGCCGCTACCGCCTGCGGAGATCCGGCGGTCCGGCGAGGCATTCCTCGAAGAAGGCGAGGGCGCGCAGATGGTACGCACGCGCCGCCCAGCCCAGGCTGATGTTGTGGCCCGCGTCCGGCTGGTGCTCGACGCGGACGAGGGGTGCCGCGGCCAGCCTGGCGGTGAGGTCGGCGATGTCGCGTTCGCCGTGCAGCCACCACGTCTCGTGCTCGGCGAACGTCAGCCGCACGGGGATGCGGATGCGTGGGGCCAGTTCCTCGAACATTGCGGACCAGCGGGCGACCTCGTCCGCCTCGCGGTCCGGCATGGGAGCCACCAGGGCTCCGAGGGAACGGAAGGTGTCCGGTGGATACAGCCGCAGCGGGCCCCAGGTGCGCCGCCTGTCGACGCGACGCCCGACCCAGGCGAGGTCGGCCGGCTCGAGATCGTAGCGGTGGCCGCAGCCCGACACGTCCAGGGCGAGCAGAGCGGCGGCACGCGCGGCCGTCATCAGGGCGAGTTTGCCGCCGTAGGAATGTGCGAGCAGGAAGAATCCGGCTCCCGTGGCGTGCCGGGAGGCGAATCGCTCCAGGACCGCCTCGAGCACCTCGGCCTGCTCGGCGAGGGTCTGTCCGCGGGGCAGCTGCTCGGCCGACAGGCCGTAGCCGGGGCGGTCCACGGCCAGCACCGTGAAACCGAGACGCGCGCCGAGCGTGAGCAGGGACAGGTCGGGATGGGCCTGCCCGTCGAAGTAGCCCGCTGTCATGCCGCCGCCGTGCACGGCGACGACGGTGGCCTTCGGCTGCCCGTCCGGCGGCTCGGACAGCAGACACGACAGGGTCACGCCCGCGGCCTGCAGGGTCAGCCGGCGGACACCCGCTGACAGGGTCGGCGACGGTGCCATCTGCGGCACCACTCCAGTGCGTTGCATACATCCGTTATGTCGTATTCACCGAAGAGATGACGGCGGACGCGCCGACCTCCGGCCGCGTGAGCACGCCGCTCGGAGCAGAGGGGGCGCGGCTGTCCTGCGGCAGCGGACCTCGACCGCGTGCCCTCGAAGTTCGCGCGGCCCGGGTCGCTCGCTCTCAGCGGCGCGCCGTTGCGACAAGGCGTCTCAGCGCGGCGTGCGCGGGTGGGCCCCAGGTGGGCTTGCCGCCGGGGCGCCCGCGGAGACCGGCCTCTCCGATGAGGATGCCGCCGAGGGCTCGCAGCACCGCCCAGCCTCGGGCGCGGCGCAGCGTCGCGGCGTCCGCCGCCGGCTGGTACGCGTGGTGGAAGAGGTCGCCGGCGTCGTCCGGCAGCAGGATCCAAGGGGCGGCGAGGTCGCAGGCCGGATCGCCCGCACAGAGGTCGCCGAAGTCGATCACGCCGCAGAAGGTGCCGTCCGCAGTGAGGATGTTGCCCGGATGCAGGTCGCCGTGGAGCCAGAGTGCGGGGCCCGCCCAGTCGGGCGCGGCGGCGGCGTCATCCCACACCGAGCGGACGGCGTCCGGATCGGGGATGAGACCCGTCTCCGTGGCCGAGGCGAGCAGCTCGGCGAACTGCTCGGCACGGTCGGCCAACGGCCCCCCACGGCCGTGGCCACCGCTGGGAGCGTCGTCGGGGGCAGGTCTGTGAAGAGCCGTCAGGAAAGCGGCCAGGGCCTCGGCTGCCTCTGCGGCGCGCGTGGCGGGGGCGCGGTCGGCGGGCGCGCCGGGTACCCAGGTGGTGACGATCCAGGGGCGGGGAAACCGCTCGGAGGGCTCGCCGAGGCGCTGCGGGACAGGGACCGGCAGGGGAAGGTGCGGGGCGAGGGAGGGCAGCCACGCGTGCTCCTTGCGCAGCAGCAGGTCCGCAGCCTGCGTCGCCCAGGGGAGCCGGACGGCCAGGTCGTCGCCGAGCCGCCACAGCTGGTTGTCCCAGCCGCGCGCGCCGAGTCTCACGGGACGATCGGCCAGGTCGGGGTGCTGGCTGTGCAACAGATCCCGGACGAGCTCAGCGGTGATCCCGGTCTCGACGTGAGTCATGCGGAGCCACGGTAGCGGACGGTGACCGGCCCACCCCTGACGCCCTCACCGCACGCCGCTCGGAGCAGACGCAGCGCGAGACCGCAGGTCAGGGCCACGCATTCACCAATTCGAACGATCACTCGAATCCCCATCGCGATCAAGGGAACATCTGTTCTATTCTGTGGTCAGTGCTACCGAGGAGGCGCCCATGCGCTGGGACCATCTGGCCGAGAACCCCGCCCCGGCCCGCAACGCCGCACTGTTCGACGCGGACGCGGTGACCACCCGCACCTTCGACAGCCCGGAGTTCCGGGGCATCACCTTCCACGAGGTCCGCGCCCGCTCGATCGTGAACCGGGTACCGGGCGCCTCCCGGATGCCGTTCGAGTGGACAGTCAACCCCTACCGGGGCTGCACACACGCGTGCCTGCACTTCGTTCAATGACGCTATTTATTCCGGGAGTCTCGATGCTCAGCGCACCAGCCGCAGACAGGGCCTGGAAGGGCATGACGCCGTCGTTCCCGACCGGGGACGCGTCGGGCGCCTGCCCGGCGGCGAGGGCGGCAGGGAAAGCCGCCTACGGCGCACTGCTGCACGGAGACGGACGCCCCGCAGGCGACGTCGAGGTCCAGCCGTGGCTGCTCCTGCGTGACCGTACGACGAGCCGCGCGGGCGGCCACTGAACACCCCCCGCGTCACCGGTCCGCAAGCCGGCGGCGCGGTGGGGCCGCACCGGACTAGGCACAACGAACCCGCCCCGCCGGACTCTTGCGGAGATCCGACGGGGCGGGCGTTCCCGCCTCGTCGTGTCTTGCGGAGCACGGAAGAGGCGGGGTCTATGGGGTGTGTTAGCGCGGTGTGCGGGCCAGCACCAGAGCCAGGACGGGGGCGGTCACGACCGCCACGTACACGAGCA
Organism: Streptomyces sp. CA-106110; assembly: GCF_050936285.1. NCBI lineage: Bacteria > Bacillati > Actinomycetota > Actinomycetes > Kitasatosporales > Streptomycetaceae > Streptomyces > Streptomyces sp. CA-106110. Next base: position 3,120,711 of record NZ_JBNJNB010000001.1, read on the forward strand.
GACCGGTGATCGACTTCACGGCGCGGCCTGGGCGAGGGCCTCGAAGTGGTCGCACAGGGCGTTCAGGACGCGGGCCAGACGGCGGGCGTGCGCCAGAGTTCCGCCTAACTCGGTACTCGGCTGCTCCTTGAGTCGGCGGCGGGCCTCGCCCAGGCAGGCGAGCGCGCAGTACCTCGGGATGCTGTTCTTCCCCAGCCGGGCGGCCAGTTCGTCGACCGTGGGCATCAGCAGGTCGAGGTGCCCGCGCAGCTGGAGCGTCAGCGCGTCTAGCTCGTCGGGGGCCGGCGGCAGGGCCACGGGGACGGCGTCCGGGTCGAGAAGTCTGTCGACGGCGGCGCGCATCGTGGCGAGGTCCGGCGGGGCCTGATCTTCAGCGGTGGGTGGTCCGGCGGTAGCTTGTGGCATGTCGACGCTCCCTCACGTAGCGGCGTTGGCCATGCCCCGGGGGCGTTCGCGCGGTCGCCGGGGTCTTTTCTCATCTGACCATAGATAGGCATGCATAGGTGTGTCTATGCCTGTACGGAGACAGCTACCTACAGTCAGACCATGATCGAGTTTGACCCCACTCAGCCGAAGTGGGTACAGATCGCCGACGTGATCCGCCAGCGCATCCGGTCCGGCGAGTACCCGCCACAGAGCCTGATCTCCGAAGTGCGCATGGAGGCTGAGTTCGGCGTCGCCCGCGCCACAGTCCGCAAGGTCACGGCGCAGCTCCGCGAAGAGGGGCTGATCGTCACCACACCAGGGCTCGGCTCGTTCGTCGCCGCGCCGGGTCAGGACTGATCTCCACTTGGGTTCCCAAGAACCCAAGTGGTCGGGTCAGCGCGGCATTGCCACAACCCACATTCCCCCGCATCTCAACCATGCGAGCGCGCCTCCCACCCCATTCGAGCGTCGGTGCAGGCGGAGTGAGAGGCGCGCCTTCGTGGACGGCCGGCAGCCTGAGCGTAGGGGACACCAGGCTGCGCGGCGCCGCGCCCAGTCTGACCCGCCAGCAGGACGACGGCACACCAGGCGCTGCCATACGGGTGGGCAAGCTCGACGGGGGATCCCGTACAGCGCCGATGGAGAAGGATGCGCATCCGGCACCCGAGGACGAGGCTGGAGCCATGGCCAAGCGCCCCGTGATCGTGTACCCGCCGTCCGAGACCGGGGGGCGGCGCGTGCGCGTCGGCGGAGTGATCCTTGGGACGGCGTACAGCCTGCAAGATCTCAGCGTGTTCCTTCAGCGTGCGGGTCTTGAAGGCTGGACGGCGGTCGACCTGAGGGCCCCGGACGTCGTCGAGTCGGCCGCGGACTTCATCGAGTGGCGCGGGGGCGGGCCAGATGTGTGGGAGGGCTGAGGGAGACGAAAACGTCCCCTGCACGGCCCGCAGTGGACCGTGCAGGGGGCGTCTGAATGCGCACTTGCGGCGCGGGTTGAGGTCGACGGAGAGCGCGCCTCCCGCCCCGTCCTGCGTCGTGAATACGGGAGGAAGGCGTGCCCTGCGTGGATTCCCAACTGCCTCACCGAGGGGGGGTAGGTCAGGCAGTGTGACTCCGCGACCAGCCTGTCCCGGCAGCGCGACGCCGGCCACTCGGAACAGTCAAACGGGTGGCCCGACATGACGAAGCGCCCCCTGCACAGCCCGTAGGCCGTGCAGGGGGCGCTTCAGTGCCTTGCGGTCACGCGAGCCGGTACACGGCTTCGTCGGGATCTGGTCTCACGATGACGCCGTCGTCGGCCAGGGCGCGGAGATTGGTACGGGCCGCCTTCTCCGCGGCCTCCTGGTCCTTCGCCTCGTGCCCGGCAACCTGCAGAGCCAGCACAGCGCGCTGCGTGTCCCACGTGCCACCTAAGCGGCTTGCCTGAAGTTCTGCGCGTAACTCTTCGGCAGCCAGGGCGAGGCCCAGGGTGCGGCGGTGGTCAGCATCTGGGTGGGTGAGCGCTGCCGGAAGAAGGCGTGGACCTGGCGCAGGCGGCCCGGCCAGGTGACGGCGGTGTTGGCAATGTGGGCCTTCAGCGCGGCCCAGATGCGCTCGACCGGGTTGTCGTGCGGGCTGTAGCGGGCGCCGAACAGCAGGCGCAGGCGGGGCTGGTCGGCCAGGTAGGCGGTCACCGCCTTCGCGTGATGAATGCTGTCGTTGTCGCAGACCACCGCGACGACCGGGGCGGCGGGGTAGGCGGCCAGCAGTAGCTGGAGGAAGGCGACGAAGGCGGCGGCATTGCGGCGGCCCAGGGTGTAGACCCAGGCGCCGGTGGCCACTTCCAGGGCCCCGAAGACGGTGGCCTGCCGGTTCTTGCCTGGGGTGGCCACCTGCTGCCGCGTCCCGCGCAGGATCCAGCTCGCCCGCACGTGCGGCAGTAGGTGCAGGTGGATCTTGTCCTCGGCCAAGACCACCGACCCGTGGGGCAGGGCGGCGAGTTGGCGGCGCAGGGCGGCGAGGGTGCGCCTGCGCTCGGGGTCACCCCTGGCCACCAGGCGGGGCCGCCGCCAGGCCGCCTGTTCGCGAGTGTGCCGGTACACGGTGCGCAGGCTCATCTTCGGCCGGCCCAGGCGGCGCCAGATCCGGCGGATGGTCCACGGCCCGGGGCGGGTCAGCAGGCGGCGGATGCGCTCGCCCAGCCTCGGCCCGCCGAGCCGGGGCCGCCCCGCGCGGGGGCGATCGGCCAGGCCCGCCAGGCCGGCGGTGTTGTAGCGATGGATCCAGCGGCGCACCGTGGCCGGGTGGTAGCCGAGCAGCTCGCCGATCTCTCCTGCGGTCATGCCGGCCGCGGACAGCAGCACGATCACCGCGCGGGAGGCCTCTCGCCACCGGTGATGCAGCAGGTGATACAGGTGCTGGTACGCCGGACCGGGGCGGTTGGCGAACACGGATGCCGGACGCATACTGGCCTTGACCTCGCCGGTTTTGTCGTAGTTTGGTCAACCTCGATACAACACCCGGCGAGGTCTTCTCGTCATCGAGGCCATCGCGCCAGGCCGCCGCTGCCGCTCCAGATTCCGCGCAGAACTTCAGGTCATCCGCTTAGAGCCTGAATCACCGCGGCAAGGGCCTGCTTGTGTGTCAGCGGCCTATCAGTCATCGCATCCTCCCCAGTCGGAACCGCCACAGCATCGCATGATGCAAGCGCTCCCCACACGGCGCACATGGGGCCATCCAGGAGGCACTTATCCCGCTTGGCCGCAGGGTGAACGCGGCGCGGAACTGATCACCCTCACCGAGGTCCAGCCTCCCCTCGCAGCGGCCTGCCTGGAGAGGCAGAGGGCCAATATTGAGAGCAAACGAGGCATCGATGGGGGTGCCGGGAGCCAGTCCAAGAGGACGTCCTACTTCGAGGTCACCCCCGCTGTGCTCCGCGATCGCCTCCTGGATGACCTTGATGATCTGTTCTTGCCGCTCGGTGAGGGTGGTCGACTCGGTACATGCGATTTTTGTGCCGGATCCGCCGGAGCGGGCGTGGCTGAGCGCGCTAGTTGACCGTTGAGTGCGCGCTCTGCCCGTCTGGCTCGTCGGCTTGTACAGGGCGGGATGTTGGAGCAAGAACAAGCCGCGCCCATTGGGGATTGCATCGTCACTTCGAGCCCAGTAGTTTCGCGGAAATGCTCGCGAGCCTCTTGCCTGGCCTACGGGACCTTCGTACGCCTCTGACGGTCGGATACCTGTGGCTGATCTGCGCCTGGCTCTGGTTCCATGACGTACTCCCCAAGCGTGGCACGGCTCGTGGAGCCATCGCCGACCTCTACGACCTCGACAGGATCCTGCCGCCAGCCACTTCCCTGGCCGCGCTGACGTTCATTGCCTACTTCCTTGGCTCAATCGTCGAGCTGGACATCGCCGCGGCGCGATGGCTCGACTGGGCCAGCCTCAATCGGACAGCCTGGGAAGCGGTCGCTGACCGGTTCCGAATCCTCGTACGCCCACGCCTCGAAGGCGAACAGGTCACGATGCAGGACGCGAGATATCGGGCGGCGGTAGCGGCGTGGCACCGCACGATCCCAGGCCGGACCGCCAAGCGGGTCACGCTGGTGATGCACCTCGACGGAGTGCTAGGACCCTCGGAGTACCGCGTCGGGACAACGCGCGCCCCCGAGCTGCCCGTCGACAAGGCCACCATCCGGCAGCTCCCAGCCATAGCGATCGCGACACTCTATGCACTGTGGGACGAACTGCCCGATCTCGCGACCCGGCTACTCATCGAGCGACCGGCGGTATTCGACCGGTACGATCGGCTGCTTGCAGAGGCGTCTATCCGCATCAACATGTTCCTGCCGGTGGTCGCGCTCGTGACCACGCTGGCGCTGCGCGCGAGCTGGCTTTGGTGGCTCGGGTTGATCGCATGCGCGGCGCTGCTTTACCAGGGGCTCGTGCAGCGGTCGCGAGCCCTCGCGGTGGTGCTGGACTCGGTCGCCACCCGGCTGATCGAGTCACCCACGATGGTGGCAGTGACCGAGGCACTGGACGGTGAGACCTCGGTCAGCGCACCTCCCGCGACGCCCTAGCACCCGACTTGACGCGGATGTTCAGCCAGGTCAAACGGTGTGGCCAGCTGGCGCACTCACCCGACCATAGCGGGCATCGCGGTCTACATTCGGACGCATGGACGAGGTGCCCAGACGCATCGACCCCACAACGGACCGTGCGTCCGGAGTAATTGTCAAGAGTTGTGGATCAGCGGGGTTACTCAGGCTGCAGTGACTTCGTGGCGTTCGACGAGGTGACCGTTGTTGAAGCGGGCGCCGTTGCGGACGAGGGCGACAAGGTGGGGTGCGGTGATCGCGCGCCAGCGGGCCTGGGCGGACTCGACGAGTTTGAACACCATCGCCAGGGCCGCGCCCGGGCTGCCAGCCCCGCGGGTGACTTTGGTCCTCAACTTCACGGTGCTGAATGTGCTCTCGATGGGATTTGTCGTGCGCAGGTGCACCCAGTGCTCGGCGGGGAAGTCGTAGAACGCAAGGAGCTCGTCGGCCTCGTCGGTGACCTTCTTGGTCGCTTTCGGCCACTTCGCTCCGTAGGCGCGCTCGAAGTCCTTGATCGCCTTCTCGGCGTGGTCGCGGTCCTCGGTGTTGTAGATCTCCTGCAGGGCCTTCTTCGCGCCGGGCTGAGCCGACTTCGGTAGCGCGTTCATGACATTGCGGACTTTGTGAACCCAGCACCTCTGGTGCCTGGCCCGCGGAAACACCTCTGCCAGGGCCCTCCACAGGCCCATCGCGCCGTCACCGACCACGAGTTCGGGATCGCGCATGCCGCGTCGGCGGCAGTCACGCAGCAGATCCGCCCACGACTCGGTCGATTCACGCAGCCCCTCGGCCAGCGCGATGAGTTCCTTGCGGCCGTCGGGTCGCACGCCCATGAGGACCAGCACGCAGGAGTGGGCCTGGCCGAGGCGGACCTTGGGGTGGACGCCGTCGGCCCACACGTAGACGTAGTCGGAATCCGACAGGTCGCGGGCCTGGAAGGCAGTGTGGTCGTCGGTCCACTGCTTCGTCAGCCGGGTCACCGTCGCCGGCGAGAGGCCGGCCGAGGAACCCAGGAACTGCTCCATCGCGGGCACGAAATCCCCGGAGGACAGCCCGTGGAGGTAGAGCAGGGGCAGGACCTCGCTGATCTTCGGGGACTTGCGGCACCACGGCGCGAGAATCTTCGACGAGAACCGCTTGCGCTCACCGGTCTCCACGTCGACGCGCTTGTCGTTCACGCGGGGCGCCTTCACCGCGACCGGCCCGGCGGCGGTGGTCACCGTCCGTTCGCGATGATGGCCGTTGCGGACCACCAGACGGCGGCCGACCTCGTCCCGCTCACCGGCCAACTCGGCTATGTACTGGTTGACTTCGGCCTCCAAGGCCGCGGCGAGCATCCGCCGGGCACCCTCGCGGACGATGTCGTCCATCAGGGATCCGGTCTCGGTGGTTCCGTCGTTGTTGACTACGCTGAGCACGGGCGTGGTGCGCCGTTTCACTCGGCGCTGGATCGTTCCTTCAGGGAACACGGGGTTCGGAAGGAGGCTCACCTCGTGGGTCGCCCGCCTCACCTGAACGCGAAAGCGCGAGGGGACAACAGCATGGCGGGAAAGCGCGGGACGCAGTGAAGGCGTCGAAGGCGTGGCCGTGCAAGACCCGTGCGATATGGCGAAGGCCAAACTGCTTGAAGCCCAAGTCTCCAGAGATGCAAGTGGTCATTCTCCGACACGACGCCTGATGTCGGAGCCGCCGGTAACAAGGCTTTCGAGGCGCCTGGCCCCAATCCTTCCGGTCGGCGGACAGCGGGCAGTGAGCCCGCCCAAGGGGACGGACCGGGCCGCCTACGTCGCACTCGATACGTCCAGCGCAAGGGGAATGCGGGATCGCCTACGGGACGAGAGTCCTACGGCGACGGAGGGTCCGTAGTAGTCGCCGGATTCACGGCCGGCCGGGGAGGACGGGAAAGCCGTCCGCAGGGCGAAGGGACCCAGGTGTCAGCTGATCGCTCACGTTGGCGAGGTATGCGAAATGCAGAGCGCCGAAGCCGTACTGGGGATCATTCGCGAACGCGGCCGAAGGGGGCTGCCTCTGGAACGTCTCTACCGGCACTTGTTCAACCCGGAGTTGTACCTGCTGGCCTACGGGCGGATCTACCGCAATGCCGGTGCGATGACGCCCGGCAGCACGAAGGAGACAGCGGACGGGATGCGCCTGAGCAAGATCCAGGCGATCACCGAGGCTCTCCGGCAGGAGCGCTACCGCTGGACCCCCGTGCGGCGCGTCTACATCGAGAAGAAGGGACAGCCGAAGAAGAAGCGCCCGCTCGGGCTGCCGACATGGTCGGACAAACTGCTGCAAGAAGTGATCCGGCTCCTGCTGGAGGCGTACTACGAGCCGCAGTTCTCCGATCGCTCCCACGGGTTCCGGCCCGGACGGGGCTGTCACACCGCCCTGCAGAGCATCAGCCCCGGTTGGCGGGGCACCACGTGGTTCATCGAAGGCGACATCACCGACTGTTTCGGATCGCTCGACCACTCGATCATGAGGTCGATCCTGGCTGAGAAGATCCGCGACAACCGGTTCCTGCGTCTGATCGACGGACTGCTCCAGGCCGGGTACTTGGAAGACTGGCGCTACCACACAACGCTCAGCGGCTGTCCGCAAGGCGGCGTGGTCTCACCCGTCATGTCCAATATCTACCTGGACCGGCTTGACAAGTACTGTGAGTCGAACCTGCTGCCCGCCCACAACCGTGGAACCCAGCGCCGGTTCAACCGGCCCTACATGCGGTTACGTGACGCCGCCCGCCACCAGGAGAAGATCGGGAACCGCGACCAGGCAAAGGCGCTGTGGCAACAGATGCAGCGCCTACCCTCGCGCGACCCGCTCGACCCGGGGTTCCGGCGGCTTCGCTACTGCCGCTACGCCGACGACTGGCTACTGGGGTTCACCGGTCCCAAGCGGGAGGCCGAGGAGATGAAGGCCGACATCGGCAAGTTCCTGCGCGACGAACTGAAGCTGGAACTCTCCCCGAGCAAGACCTTGATCACCCACGGGCGGACTCGTCCCGCGCGGTTCCTCGGCTACGAGATCACGGTCTACCACGCCGACAACAAGCACTCCCAGCACGGCTGGCGCAGCATCAACGCGCAGATCGGGCTCAAAGTGCCTGTGCATGTCGCGCGAGACAAGGCCAGGCCCTACCTGCAACGCGGCAAACCGATCCACCGGACCGAGCGCATGACCGACAGTGACTTCTCGATCATCGCCCAGTACCAGGCGGAGTACCGGGGCGTCGTGAACTACTACCAGCTGGCAGTCAACCGGCACTCGTTCGAATGGTTGAAGTACGTCATGCAGCGCTCGCTGACCAAGACGCTCGCGCACAAGTTCCGCATCAGCGTCCCCGAGGTCTACAAGCGCTACCGTGCCGTCCTCGCCACCGACCGAGGTCCCCGCGCGGGACTTCAGGTCGTCATCGAACGGGACGACGGGAAGAAACCGCTGGTGGCCCAATGGGGAGGGATCTCCCTGGCCCGCAGGACCATGGTCCGGGCCCTTGACGATCAACCCCCGAAGGTCTGGAGCAACCAACGGTCCGAACTGGTGCAACGACTCCTCGCCGAGACCTGCGAGCTCTGCGGGTCGCAGCAGGACGTCGAGGTCCACCATGTCCGACACCTGAAGGACCTCCAGAAGAAGGGACGGGCCCCGAAGCCCGCATGGGCCGAGCGGATGGCCAGCCGCCGCCGCAAGACCCTGATCGTCTGCCGCAGCTGTCACCACGCCATCCACGCCGGACGGCCTACCCGACAGCAACCGCGGACTGCGGCACTGGAGAGCCGGGTGCGGTGACAAGCCGCACGCCCGGTTCGGGAAGGGGCCGTCGGAAAAGGGCCTGGTCACAGGCACCTCGCTGGCGGCCTACTTCACCCTTCCCAACCCGCGGTGCAACGCGGGTCTACTCGGTGACCATCAATCGATCACTCGGGAAGGTACGCCCTCCGCGTTTCGCGAAACAGACCTCCCGAGGCCGATCCACAGGTCCTGAGCATTGCTCCGTCGAGGACCTCGCCGTCGACGACGTCGAAGCGCGGGTCGTCATCCTCCTCGCCCCCAGCCGTGAAGTCGGAGTTGAGGTCGGCGAGGCTCTTGGCGGCCTCGCCGAGCGTGACGTTCAGCGACAGCCGGGCCCGCGGCGAGAGACCGAACCGGTCCTCGAGCTGCCGGACCTCGCCCTGCGTGACCTGGATGTGCCGCAGCAGCGGATTCAGCACCGCCTGGCCCTGCGACCCGGTCACCATGTGCCCGCGCCGCTTCACCGTGGCATTCGAGCGCTCCAGGTCGTCATACAGGGCGAACAGCCGCTCCAGCGCAGGCAGATCCGACACCGGGTCGGCCAGCCTCGCCACCGGCGACGCCCAGTACGCCGCCCACCGCTCCCGCGTCCGCTTCAGCAGCCCAGCAGGCGGCGCCGGAGCCTCCGGCGCGGCCGCCACTGGGTCGGTGACGACCTCCAGGTCGTGCGCGGCGTTACGACGCTGCCTCTTCTCGGGATCCTTCGGCACTGGCCCGCGTCCCGCCATCAGGACCTCCCGGAGTCGGGCGCCGCATCACGGGCCTACTTGGGGGCGGTCCACGAGTCGTCGAGGCCTCCCTCGTCAGCGATCCGCTGGAGCGCGTCGCACCAGGGCTGGCTGGGGAGAAGCAGGTTGAAGGCGTACATGGCGGACCACAGAACAGCGAAGGCGACGAAGGGGGACCGATCGGTCGGGCCGTCCGCGCCGTTGCGGTACACCGGCTCGTCGTACAGCCTCACGGCGTCGGGCGCGGTGTCGTCGAAGAAACACTGTGCGGCGGTGAGCGTCGGGTGCGCGAGTTGGGTCTCGGCCCTCCAGACCGCCAGCAGGGCGCCACCGAGCCGCTTGAACAGCGGGGTGAAGTTGTTGAACTGGTTGGCAGAGTTGGGCGGGATCACGGTAGCCGCCACCACGTCCGCAATGGTCGGGTCGTAGGTCATCCCAGCCGAGTCCGCGGCCTCGCGCAGCCTCTTCTGGGACTCCTTGAGGGCTCGGTTCATGGAGTCGACAGCGTCCGCGCCATCTTCAGCGAGCCATCGGATCTGTGCCATGAACTCAAGCAGAGCACGCCGGTTGGGCGCCGCTTCGTGGCCGAGGCCCTTACGGTGCAGCAGGACAACCGCGTGCGCCTGGCGCTGTGCGGCAGCGAGCAGGCCCCACGCAACCAGGAACGGACGGCGGTCATCCTCCGTCGGGGCGAGCTCGGCCACGTTGCGGGTCAGCTCAGCAAGGTCCCGAAGGCCCTTGTAGGCACGCTCGTTGTCAGCGGCTATCTGTTCGTTCACGGCTCAATGGTGGGCCTCGGCCGCGTTCGGCGCCTCGGATTTTCGAACGTGATCGTCACCCGCGGCCCGCCAACTGCGCAGCACCTCGTCGGCCGGGTCCGGCTCGTAGCGGTCGAACCAGTTCCGTACGTACGCCGGCCAGTTGGGCGGCCGCTCCCGCATCGCCCGCAGCAGGCAGGTCTCTTCGGGCCACCACAGCAGCACCGACCGGGCCCCATACCGGCGCCGGTAGTGCTCGCGCTTCCTGCGCTCCGGCGCCGTCGAGATGACCCAGCAGCGGCGCACCTGGTGACCGCCGAGCAGCAGCCGCTCCAGCGCGGCATCCCGGGCCTCGGTCACGACCGGCACCAGGACGTCGACCCACTCGCGCTCCCCGGCCAGGCTCATCGCGTCCATGAGCGCGTCGAGGTCGAGCACCAGGTCTTCCGAATCGGCGTGCTCGGCGACGTACCGGTTCTTGCCCGCGCACGGCGGCCCGGCGACGAGGACGACCTCCAGGCCGGGCACCCGCCGGTCCGCCATCGATGAGCCGCGCGCAGAGTTACACGACCGACACAGCACCCGAAGCGGGCCGACCTCCGAACCGCCGGCGCCCGGGGGCACGATGTGGTCGGCCGTCAGGTCGTCGGCCAGGTGCGGGTCGCGCTGCCAGCCGGGGCAGACGAGCCCGTTTTCCGCTACCCAGGCGCGCACGGCGTCGGCCCGGCGGATCCGCTCGCTGCGCGTGTACCCGGGTCGCTTCCGAGCTCCACCCGGCACCCTGCGCGCGCCGCCTTCGCCCTGATCACAGCGTGGACAGCGGCCCCTGACGGGCAGTCGACACCCGGAGCAGATCGAGGGCGGCTTCACGATCACCCGCCCCGGAAAGAATCGTCGACCCGAGGACCGGGTGAATAGCCATGCATGGATATTCGCTGCATGAGTATGCGGCGCTATTCCGTCAGCCTTCACTCCGCCGGATCAGGGAGGCCCCCAGACCCGTACAGGATCTCAGCCAGCAGCGGAGCGGGGTCGCGGGGCTTCCCGGTTTTCTCGAGGGGGTGGTACCCCCCTCCGTATCGCCGTCCGATCACTGGGCGTGGCGATTCGAGGGTTTGGTTGCTGGTTGTGATGCTCTGCGGGTTATTGCAGTCTTGCGTGCATGAGTATGCAGTGTATGAGTATGCATCGTGCATGCGGCGACTGATCCTCTATGCACCGCTATGCATCGGGTTATGCATGGCTGGGCTGTGGGCCTGGGGGTGGGGGCCTGGGGTCCCTGGCTTGGGGGTGGGGGTGGGGGTGTCTGCCTGCCCTGGGGCAACAGTAAGCCCGGCTGTCTCAGCCGGGCTTGTGAGGCACTACGTGCACCATGACACAGAATGCACACGTACCCATCGCTGGTCAACTCCAGCACCATCGCAGCATCAGTCTGCTTTGGGCGACAACAGATGAGATCTCCTGACCCGTCGACATTCTGGCGTCACGCCGGTACCGTCCGCGCTGTGCGGCGAGTTGCTTTCGTGTCAGTGTTCATCGTTCTCAGCACGGCTGCCTGTGGCGCGAAACCCACTGCCGTTCCAGGACGAAGCCAAGAGCCATCAACGCCTGCCAGCGTGGCCGGAGTGACTGGCTATCTCTACGAAGATCCCTCTGGGGTGGCCTTCCTCGAGTGGAAGGCGAATGCCGCCGGCGAACTGGAGGGCACCATCGACCGGGCAACGGCATCCGGCAGTCCGCCGAACGCGAGCGTTGAGACGAGCACCGGCTCGATCACAGGTCGGATTGACGGCCGGTCGGTCACCCTCCAGATCGACTTCCACACCGACTACGGCAGTTTGTCCGACGGCACCCTGACGCTGAACGTCCGTCAGGGCGACGGAAGCATACGCGCTCTCACCTACCACCAGGCATCGCCGAGCGACTACAACCAGGCGCTCGCGGCCCTGAGGAAGACGCTCACAGGCTCCAACGGCCGCGCGCAGCAAGATCAGCAGATCGCACAGGAGATTCAGACCCTCGCAGACGACTATGCAGAGGGCGGGAAGTACAAGGACTCGCTCAAGGGCGACCTGTCCACCTTGGCGTCCGACGTGTCCACCGCCAGCGACGACCTCGCGACTACCCACGACGACGAGAAGAACGTCTTCGCCGAGGTGTCCACGAGCGACGCGTCGGAGGTGTGTGTCGACGCTGACGGCGTAGCCGTCGATGCTGACGGTGTGAGCGTCGATGCCGACGGTGTGAGCACTGACCTGGACACGCTCACCAGCGACATGTCGGCGCTACGAAAGGCAGCCTCCAGCCTCCGGTCCAGCCTTGGGACCGTCCAGAGGGACATGCCCACGTACAACGGGGCCGACGGGCAACCGGCGCCCGCCGATGTCGAAGGGGCGATCACCGGCGCCCAGTCGTTTATCTCCAATCTCGTTACGCAGGCCAACGGTTACATCGACAAGATCAACGCCCATGTCATGGACGCATACGGCTATGCAGCAGCCGCGAGCAAGGCCGGAAAGTGCGGAACCGCACCCTCTGCGCCCGCCCCGGTCGCGCACATCAAGTGAGAGCGCGACCCGGGCATTCGCCGACTCGGATCAGGCTGCGGGCATGCCGCTACGCATGGCCTCACTGATATCGCACAGATCCCAGAGCGCCAGGGCTTGGCCGCGTGCAGGGTTCGGCTGCCAAGCGGCGGGGCTGATGCCGCGCCGACGGGCCCACTCCCGGAACTGACCGTTCGTCTTCATCCCCAGCGAGTAACCAGCCTGGGTTGTCGTCACAAGGGGCCGGCCGTCGCGTCCGGTGCGGGTGGTGGTCACACGTCTAGTGTGCCCGGGCAACTGGGGTGTCGTGCTGGTCGTGTGCGCCGTCTGATACGTCAGCCTGTGCACCCCGGATACACGCCACGAGGGTCAGCCGACGAGGTCCCGTTCGTCAGCATTGATCGAATGGGACCTCGTGGCTTCCCAGTTGTTGTTCAGCTCGCTACGCGGCTTGCTGCGTGGGCGTTATCGTCCTTGGCCTGGGCGCGGGTTCCGGGAGCGACGCAGACGAGGTCACCGGCCGTCGCCTCACGCCACACGAAGCCCGACACGCAGGTGGCATCGGTGGCGCTGACTCGCCGGCTTGCTGCGTGGGCGTTGTCGTCCTGGACCTGGGCGCGGGTCCCGGGGGTGACGCAGACGAGGTCACCGGCCGTCGCCTCACGCCACACGAACCCCGACACGCAGGTGCCTGCGGGCGCGGTCGTTCCGGCTACGCGGCTTGCTGCGTGGGCGTTGTCGTCCTTGGCCTGGGCGCGGGTTCCGGGAGCGACGCAGACGAGGTCACCGGGCATCGCCTCACGCCACACGAAGCCCGACACGCAGGTGGCATCGGTGGCGCTGACTCGCCGGCTTGCTGCGTGGGCGTTGTCGTCCTGGACCTGGGCGCGGGTTCCAGGAGTGACGCAGACGTGGTCACCGGCCGTTGCCTCACGCCACACGAACCCCGACACGCAGGTGTCCGCTCGGGGCGTGGTCGCGGCCGCGACCGTGGCACCTGGAAGGACAATGCCACCCCCCACTGCCACCAGAAGGGCAGCGGCAGAGGTGACCGTGCGACAACGCTTGGGGATACTCGCCATCTTCCCGCACTTCCTTTCGTTGATGCGCTCGACCGCCGTTTGAGAATGTTCCTGACAACGATGGGGGCCCTGAATGGCTGGCAGTTCGCCGCGGCCTCAGCGCTCCGGTCTCGAACGACAACTCGCGCTTGTCTCATCCGGCAGGTGGCGGTCACTCGACCTGGCTCATCACTCCGCATGCATACCTCTCCGATGCACGCGGACGGCTTGCGGGAAGTTACCTTCCCTCTGCTGCCGGGATCCGCATTCCATGGTGACAGTGCGTGCTTCTTTGCGCATCTTGAGTGACATTCCCGCATGGAGTGGGGATTTCCTTAGGCCTTGTCGGTCGGACAAGTTCGCGCCGGCCGTTGGGTGCCTGATCCGTAGCTGGGCATGGGGCCCACGACCGCCGAGCTGCACTGTGCCGCGCTGGAGTCCTTGGGCAGGGCCATGTCGAGGGCTACGCCTAAGGGCTGCGGGATCCCCGGCCGTTGACCGCTGGAGAGATGCCCCACGTCGCGGCGTACAGCGGGCGCGTGGCGCGCCGGGCGTTCCCGCCTCTTTACGGCGACGAGGGCTGAGCGCGACTCATGGCTCCCAGTTGCCTAGGACTGGACGCCGCCACGGGCCTCCGCGGTTACCGCTTCCCGTAGCCACTGCCGTGTGCGCGGCATTGCAGGAGAGCGATACAAGGTGGCCACCTGGGGCGCAATGTGCCGCCGTGCGGAGCTGCTATGGAGGCGGTGCGATGTAGCTGTAACGTACACAAGTAGATGGGTTCGCAGGTGTGTTGGTCCTGAAACCATCGGCCGTCACCCGTGACACTCCAGCCCCACAAGCCGCTGGACGTAGTGACCCCGGGCGGGGTCAGGTGCCTGCACTCCGGGGGGAGGCAGCGGGCGCCGTCGTGCAGGGGCAGGCTCGCACCCCCCGTGGCGGGTCTGCTCCTGCTCGCGTGGGAGGCCTGGGCATGTCCACTGTGGCGGTGACGCCCAGGCCTCTCTCCCCGGCCGGTATCGACGGGGGCTCAGTCGTCATGTTCAGTGCGGGCGGCGGCGTCCCAGGCGGTCAGGATGTGCCGCCGCAAGTCGGACAGGGTCGCTCCTTGCCTCGCGCCTTGGCCTCGGCGAGGGTTACCTCTTCGACGGGGTGAACGGTCCACCCCATGGTGCGTGCCGTGTTCTGCGGACCGGTGATGTGCGCGCATTCGGGGTGGGCGTGGTGCCGCTCCCCTGCCGCAGTGATGTAGACAGCCATGGACTTCCCCTTCCGGCGCGTTGAACGCATCCGTTTCGGCTACTGAGTGTGGCGGCGCCAGGGCAGGCGGCGCCGCGCGGGCGGGTAGAGGATGGCGCGCACTGCCGTGCCGAAGTTGGCGGCAGCAGCCTCGAACTCCTCCGGCCTCCGGGACTCGTGGTACTGGAAGGCAGCCGTCCTGAAGTGCTCTGTCGCTTCCCGGATTCCTGGGTCCGAATGACGCATGAGCGGTGCGGCAGCAGCGACGACGGCTTCCAGCTTCGGCACGAGGCTGGCTGTCGCGGTCTTCATTCGCTCGCGCTCTAGCGCCAGGTACCAGCCAGCTCCACCGATGGCGGCCGCAATCTGGCGCCGGTCGGAGCCCCTGACGAAGGCAGCTGGCGCGAGGCCCGTGACACTGGCCAGAGCGAAGGTGCGCAACCACTCCAACCAGCTGCTCCGCAGCACCTTATCCGCGTCGATGGCGGCGCGAAGGCCAGCGACGGCTACCACCATCGCCTCGAACTGCCGTCCAAGGGTGTCCTGCTCGGCCTTCGCCTCGGCGCGGGATGTGGTGCGCGCCGTCAGCCAGGCGCCGAGTGCGACGGCGCCAAGGGTCCCGGCGAGGTTGATCAGGCCGTTGACATCGATGTTCACCGGGTCAGCTTGTCGGGGGCCGTGCAGGCGCGCGTGGCTGTTGCGGAGCCGTGACGGCCTGGGCGCTACGTCGTGACCTGCCACCCGACCGTCGTCAGTTGTCGGCCTTGTTGGTAGAGCGCTGAAGACGATGTGACTCCGATCTTATGGCCGGCGTGGAGCATGGGACGGGCCCGCAGCCTGGACGACTGCGGGCCCCAATTGCCGATCTGTTCGCGGGTCAGTGCAGGCTCTGGACCCAGAACACCAGCAGGCTATGGACCCAGAACATCAGCAGGCTGACCGCGCCCGAGCCGAGGCTGTACGCGGCCCCGCGGATCAGCTGTTCCTGGACAGTGCGCCCATGTCGTGCGGCCCATTTCCGCAGGTAGCGGACCATGCGAGGCCTCGGGCCGTCCATGTTGCTAGTCTTCAAGCGTCACCTTCTTACGTGGGTTACGTGAACTGGGTGTCGCGCAGAGAGCCCTCCCGGCGGATGGCGTAGGAACCGTGCCGGGGTTGCAGGGCTCTCTTTGCGTTATGGGGAGTCTAGGGAAGCCTTGTAGGGACGAAGGGACCGTGCGAAGCAATCTCGCTGGCTGCGCACGGCATGTAACGGTCCGTCACGCGCGAACGCTCGGCTACATGTCCTCACATGCACTCACATCCAGTGAGATCCAGCGGAACGACGGATTCACCGCTCCGACTGTGTACCCCGTCACATTTCGCCAACTCGGCTCAGTGGGGCGGGACATGAGGAACGGCACCTAAGAGCCTGTCGGGTGGCTGGTTGATTACGCTGCGATGAGGTCTTCGACGGTCTTGGTTCGGGCAGTCTTGCGGTGGGATTCGTGGCTCCACCGCGTTGGCTGCCCGGCGAGCCGGACGAGCATCAGGCGGATCATCGCCACCTTGATCATGGCCTCGGAGGTCGCGGTCAGCCGTTCGTAATCGCGGGCCAGTCGGCGGTTGCGGACCAGCCAGCCGAAACTTCGCTCCACCACCCAGCGGCGGGGCAGGACCTTGAAACCCTTGACATCGTCGGTCCGCTTCACGATCTGGACGACGATGTCCAGCGCGTTGCGAGCCCATGAAAGCAGCGTGGAATCAACAGAGTTGGCGTATCCGCCGTCGGCCCACACCAGACTGACCGTGCGGAAGCCGGCGGCGAGCCGGGCCAGGACGGCGCGGCCTCCGGCACGGTCCTGCACGGACGCGGAGGTGACGGTGACGACCAGCAGCAGGCCCATCGTGTCGACGATCAGATGCCTCTTCCGCCCCGTCGTTCGCTTGCCCGCATCGAATCCACGCGCCTCGCCGCCCTCGCTGGTCTTGACCGACTGGGCGTCGATCACGGCGGCCGACGGCTCGGGATCGCGTCCGGCCCCGATCCGGACCTGACGGCGCAGCTCGCCGTGGACGCGGTCCCAGGTGCCGTCCCGGCGCCACTTGGTGAACCAGCGGTGGGCCGCGTCCCAGGGCATCAGGTCGCGCGGGAGCATCCGCCACTGGCAGCCCGAGCGCAGCACGTAGAAGATTGAGTCGAGCACCAGCCGATCCGGGTACTTGCGCACCCCGCCGCCTTTCCGCAGGTCACGCATGGGAAGGAGCGGCTGGATGATCTCCCACATCTCATCGGTCAGGCTGGACGGATAGCACGGGCCGCTGACGGCCTCGGAGTTGTCGCACTGGCACACACCACGTGATCATTCCGGGGCCGTCGCCATGCCCAGAGGGCAGATCGCGACCGTCACGCATCACGCATGATCAGCCACCCGACAGGCTCTAAGGCGCGCACATTCTGCGATCAGCTGCTGGGGCGCTCAGCCATCCAGCCATTTCCGCACGTCAGCAGTGCCTAGCAGAGGTTTGCAGAAGTTCGCGGAAGTTCGCGGATACGCACCTGTGGCCACCTGTGGCCATGTGTGGACACCCACCGACCTGCGGTTTCGCCGATTGGCCGATTTTCGTCGCTGATTGGCCGACTTTCGTCGCCGACCGAAGCGTCCGCGACAGCGCCGTCAGTCGCCGAGCTCGAGGTCGGCCCTATCGCTCCCAGGGGCGATCTGGGAACGCCGACGCTTATCGGGCTTCGGAGCCGTGGGGCCGCGCCAGACTTCGCGAGCGATCCAGAGGAACAGTAGGCCGAGGACGCCAGAGCCGATGCGGCCCCCGATGCTGCCCCCCGGCAGGAACACGCCGATGATGCCGCTCACGCCCACAAACCCGAAGAAGATGGCGATGAGCACTCTGACGAGCTTTCTCATGCGCGGATCGTAGGACCGCCGTGCCGTCTCGGGAAGGCTCGGACACCGCGGTCACTCGTCGAAGGACAGGTCGATGTCCGGTCGGCAGACGGCGCACGGGTCCAGGCCCTCGCGCAGCGCAGCGAGGGCATCGTGCGCGTCGACCTGGTGGGCCGGACCGTCGTCGACCTCGCAGGCGCCGATGTGCAGGGTCAGCCGTGGCGGTTCGTTCTCGCCTCCCTGCTCGACGACCTTGAAGGCGGGCTTGTGATCGCCGGTGAAGGTCGGCAGCGAGGTGGGGCGCGGCGGCTTCGCCGGCGGCGCCGGCGGGGGCGTGGCCGGCTGCTCGCCGTCGGCCTGGGCGAGGGCCTGGGCGACGGTGCCGTGCTGGAGCCGTAGGAAGATTCCGACGGTCGCATTGTCGGTGACCTGTTCCTCGAGCCGCGCGAGGATGACGCGCAAGCGCATGGGATCCGGCGGAAGCTCGCTCACACGTTCGATTCAAGCGCTGGGTCTGGCGCCGGTCGAGCCGGGGCGCGAATCCGTACGGGCGAGTCGTGACTCACTGCATCGGCGGACGGCGCGATCGAGTCGTGTGCCGGCCGCTGTCGCGGGAAGCTGGATCAGGAGCACCGCGAGACCCCACGCGCGGTGCGCCCGCTCAGGTGGAGATATGGCCTTTTTTGCGATCTCGAAGCGACACCCCTTGGAATTGCTGTCCGCTACCGATTTGGCGATGGCGTACGAGCTGCTCTCAGAGGAGAACACGCAGCTTCGGCGCGCCGTGGCCTCGCACGCAATCATCGACCAGGCCATCGGCGTCATCGTGGTCTTGGGACAGATCCCGCCCGAGGAGGGCTGGCGCGTGCTCCGTGACGTCTCCCAGCGCACGAACATCAAGCTTCGGACAGTCGCCGACCACGTCCTCAAGTTCGCACAAGGTCGCGCTATGCCGAACGCCGAGCTGGAGCAGCTGACGCAGGCGATTGACCGATACAAGATCGGCGGCTTCGTCGGCCACCCGGGGCGGTGACGTGTCTAGGGGCGCGTCCGGGGCTTATCCGCCCGTGTGTGCCGACAGCTTCGGCGGCCATCGACGGCTCTGGCGAACGGCGGCACGATGCCAGCGGAGCTCACGGGCGGAGGTGTCATCGAGTTAGGGCATATGGTGACGCGGCCCGGGATAGCAGTAAAGGCACTGTGATCAGGCTGTGGCACAAATCAGCGCTGCTCTTCATAGGTGTGTTGACCTCGCGATAGGCCGCTGCGACCTGTGACACCGCGGAGTCACGCCACGCTGAAGGCAGTGGCCCAGGGACGTGGGTCACTGCGCCTGCTCTTTGGGGAGAGATCACGGGCGCCAGCGGAACCTGTCAAAGCGATCAAGGCAGGTAGGTCGTTCTAATGTTGCGCCGGTATCAGTGGGCCTGCTGGTGTCGGCTTGTTGATCCAGGCCGCTGCGGGGAGCTTTGGAGGCTCGGGGGGTTTGCGGACGAAGCGTTCGGGGTGCTTCGCGTAGACCGTCTCCAGGACGTCGGCTCGCATCTCACGGAGTTGTTCGGCGAGGCCGAAGTGCACGTCGTAGGGGGTGTGCAGGCCGATCCCGGAGTGCCGGTGCTCTTGGTTGTACCAGGTGAAGAAGCGGGTGCACCACGCGCGGGCGTCCTCGAGGGAGCCGAATCGGTCGGGGAAGTCGTGCCGGTATTTCAGGGTCTTGTACTGGCTCTCGCTGTAGGGGTTGTCGTTGGACGTCTTTGGCCGGGAGTGTGACTTGGTGACGCCGAGACCCGCCATCATCTGGGCAACGTTCTGCGCGACCATCGGGGACCCGCGGTCGGAGTGGATCGTCAACTGACCTGGTCCGATACCGTACTTGGCGATCGTCTCGGACAGGAAACGCTCCGCGAGATCCTTGTTCTCGTGGGCGGCGATCATCCAGCCCACGGTGTAGCGGCTGAAGATGTCGATGATTGTGTAGAGGCAGTAGTAGACGCCCGTCACCGGCCCCTTCAGCTTCGTGATGTCCCACGACCAGACGCGGTTCGGAGCCTCGGCGACCAACTCGGGGACTGTCCGGGGCGGGTGGACGGCCTGGCGGCGGCGTTCACGGACCTCGCCGCGCCGGCGCAGGAGCCGGTACATCGTCGATTCCGAACACAGGTAGACGCCACGGTCGAGGAGGACGGCGTAGATCTCGGCGGGGGCCATGTCGGCGAACTCCGGGGAGTGCAGCACGTCGAGGACCCATATCTCCTCCTCGGGCGAGAGCGCCCGGGGATGCCGCCGCCGTTCGCGCCGCGGCCGCTGGGGCGCGGGGCTCTGGCGGTGGTGGCGGTAGTAAGTGGCCCGGCTCACGCCGAGCGCCGCGCACGCCTGGACCCGTCCGACCAGCAAAGTGAGCTCTTCGAGGGCCTGGCCGCGGGCGGTGTCGAACACCACGGCCGCGACCTGGGCTTCGCTCACTGGTTCTTCTCGCCGTGCCGGGTCGGGGCGCTGTCCGTGGCGAACTGGTCGAGCAGCGCGGAGAGTTTTCCCTGCACCTCGATGACGGTGCGGGCCTTGGCCAGATCGGCCTCCAGCCGGGCCTTCTCCGCCTTGAGCTTCTCGATCTCCTTGTCCCTCGGGTCCGCCTTCGGCCTCCCGGCCGGGGCGGCGAGCGCGTCCAGGGCACCCTTGTCCCGCTGCTGCCGCCACGTCGTGATCAGCGACGAGTACAGGCCTTCTCGCCGCAGCAGAGCACCCTTGCCCTTCTTGTCCAGCGTCTCGTACTCCGCGAGGATCCTCGCCTTGTACTCCGCTGTGTACCGGCGCGGGCCGGCGGAACGGGCTGCTACCTGCGGATCAGGGGTCCCGTGGTCGTTGGTGCTGGCCACCTGGGCACTACTCCTTCTCCGCCCTCGACTCAATGAATCATCCAGTATGTCTGACTCGGTCTACTTTGGCAGAGAGGGCAGCGTGCAGGGGCGGACCCGGTAGCCTCCGTGACGGGTCTGCCCCTGCAAGCAAGAGACAAGCCGGCCTGCGCGTCTCACACGTGGCTGGGCGCCCAGACCTTCAACGCGGCGGGGCGGGGGGAACCGTCATTGGTCGGACGGCCGGGAACTGTTGGCCATGACGAGCAGGGAACCGTGCAGGGCTTCCGTCACCGTGTGCCCGTGTTGGGCCAGCAGCTCGGAAACGGCCGTCTGCACGATGGCCAGCATGCTGTTGTGTGAGGTTCCGGGCTGTTCCGCAGCCAGAGCGTTGAAGCCGTCGGAGGCCTTCCACTCAATGAGGGCCCCGGTAGGGACACGGGTCACGTGCAGGCCTGGCTGACGGTTGTCGTCGGCGACGAGATGGAAGCCCGCTTGAATGAGGGTGCTCTTCACCTGCGCGAAGAACTCTGGATGGACCGATGGCACAAGCCGCGCCTGCCCCGGCTCGCTACGTTCACACATTTCAGTCTGGGCATGGCCGTCCGGTGCGCCTGCACTTACGTGGGCTCGCGAATCAGGCGAACTGCCAGCCGAACAGCTGACCATGGTCGCCCACCTCGGCGGTCAGCCACGCGCCCGGCAGATCATCGATCTCGACGCCGATGGCGGAGGCGATCTCAGTGGCCGGGTAGCGCCTCGGTTCGGTGCCCGCTCCGGGCGACGTGTGGTCGACGAGCTCTGCCTGGTCGCCGGACAGCAGCAGGACGCGGACAGTAACGCGGTCGGTGGTCATGGCTGTCATTCCTCTCAGTAACAGGGTGAGCCTTTCGCACGGTTTTCGCAGATCTGACCTCGGAATGCGGTCAGGCCCTTGCGGGTGGAAGGTGGAGTCATGGTGGAGTATTGCGTGATCGTGGCGGCGCCCTGCGGATCGGGCGGCCGCCGCGTGTGCGTTGATGACGCGTTCCTGGGCACGGCGTCCTCGCTGCACGAGTTGATGGTGTTCCTGCAACACGCCGGGCTGGTGGGCGGGGATGAGCTGGATGTGGCCGAATCGGACCTCATCGAGTGGCACGGCGGTGGTCCCGAGGTGTGGCCGTGCCAGGGTGGCGGGCCTGACTGCTGGATGGCTCCTGACGGGTCCGCCCGCGGGTGAGGGTTACGGAGCGGGCCTGACGGGAGCCGTGTGTTGGATGGCGCCAGTTCACCGTTGCACGGGAGGCGCGGGGGCGAGGTACTTCGGGCGTGTCGAGCCGCTCAGGGATGGACTGATCACTCGTTCGGCCCCACTGGCGAAGGCCGCGCGGTGAAACGCTGGGGCCTCGCTCGTCACCGGGAGCAAAGCGCCGGGTCGGCACGGCCCGGCTCATTCCAGCCCTGACGATCGCCCTAGCGGGGCTGCCTGCCTAGCTGAAGCGGCTGTTCGTGCTGCGCATCAGCCGGGAAGCAGCCTCAGCGAGCCGGTCGGACGACTCCCTTCCCCCTCCCGGACCGGCTCCACCCGGGCGACGGGGGCGCGCTGCAACCGCAGATGGCCGAGCCGAGGCACGGTCGCGGTCTGGGCTCAGCCTTCCTCGTGGCGCCGATAGCCACGGCGGTCCTCGAGGGCCTGCGTGACGGTGGCGCCGTACCAGCGGTGCGCGCGGACGCCGGCTACCGCACGCCGGCGGACTATGTCGTACTCGACACTCGTACTCGACACATGCTTTACTAGAGACATGTCAACTCCCAGGCTGACAAAGCCGACCATCGCCGTGCTGGAGGTGCTGTTGGCTGCGACAGAAGATGCCCCTGCATGGGGGCTGAGCATCTGTCGCGACGCCGACCTCGGCTCCGGCACCGTCTACCCGATCCTCGATCGGCTCGAAGAGCGCGGCTGGGTCTCCAGCCGGACCGAGGCCGAACCACATCCCGGACGACCGCCGCGGCGCTACTACACCCTCACGAACACAGGGCGTGCGCTCGCCAATAGCGCGCTCGAAGCCCGCCGCGCCCGGCGGCAGCACGTACTTCGATGGACGGGCGGTCAAGCGTGAAGCTTCGCGTCGATCGGCGCCAACTTCTGTTTGCCGTACCGGCCGAGGTAATCCTCTCGGGATCCCTGTTCGGCACAGCATTAACGATGGCCGCAGCCGTAATGGCCTTTAGCTTGAACCCGGTCACGATCGCCACAATGGTCCTGTGTTCGGCTTGGTGGCTCGCCGTCCTGTTCTCGTGGAAACCGCTGGTTGCATACTCCAGAGCGTCCCAACGTGCTCATTCCGACTATCGAGCCTGCTCGGGGGAGTTTTCGCGGTCCATCGACTTGCGGGAGCGCATGCTGCACTTGCAGCAGAAGTTGGAGACGACCGCCGACCCAGATGAGGCTGCGGCCTATCGCGTGCGGCTCCTCGCGCTGGTGAATGAGCTCACGGAACTCATGAAGAAGCTGACCCCGGCCCACGAGCGAATCGCGCAGGCCCTGGCTGAGGCGGAGTTCTGGGATCAGCAACTCGCGCCACGGCGGGCCGTGGCATGGACGCGTCGGAACCTGGTCACCGGCCTCACTGGCCTCGCGATCACTCTCGGGGGAGAGCGTGGCGCTCGTCTGCGCGATACGTGGATGGCTGACCTTGCCGGGGCACCCGAAGAGGGACTGACCATGGGGCGGTGGCAGCAGGTGGGCCACGCTGCGGGCTTCGTACTCGCGGCTGCCCGAATGCGCAGCTGTGTCATGTCGGAGCCATTGTGGCGGCCGGTGGACTGGCTGCTCTCGTCGGAGTCGCGGACCCACACCACGAGCACACTCGCGGTCGGCGCTCAGGTCATCTACATCGTTCGAGAGGACGGTATGCACGGCCTCCTCACCGACGGGTGGGGGTGGTGCGGGGGATGCGCTGTGGCCCTCCACCTCTTCTTCAGGTGGCTCCGCAAGGTCCGCGGCATCGAATTGGCCGTGCCCGGCGGTGACTCCAGCGAGGACTAGTAGGCTGTCGCGGCTAATGCTTGGGGTAGAGGTGGCGCAGTTTGATGCGTGCATCGTGGGTGGTGAACTGCCAGTCCACCTGGCGTTGGTCGGTGTTGGTGGCGTTCTGCCACGCTGTGAGTTCGGTGTTGAGGATGTCGAGGTCGCCGATCCGGCGGTCGAGGCATTGTCGGGTCAGCGCGGAGAGTTCGATCTCGGCAATGTTGAGCCATGACCCGTGTTTGGGCGTGTGGTGGATCTCGAGGCGCTGGGCCAGGGCGAAGGCCTCTTGTGGTTCGAATGCCTCGTACAGCGAGGCGATGTTGTGGGTGTTGAGGTTGTCCATCACCAGCACTACGGCGTCGGCGTCGGGGTAATCCACGCTCAGTAACTGCTTGACCTGGCTGGCCCAGTCGATCCGGGTCCGTTGGGGCAGTGCCCGGGCTCGGCGCCAGCCGCGCAGGGGCTCGGCCCACACGAAGATGGAGCACGTGCCGCAGCGGATGTACTCGCTGTCCTGGCAGGCGTCGTGACCGGGGCGGGCCGGGAGCGGGTCGCGCGCGTGATCGAGGAGCTGGTAGGGCTTCTCGTCCATGCACACCACCGGACGTGCCGGGTCGTAGGGCCGGGCATAGACGGCTAGTACGTCTTCCATCCGGGCCGCGAACTCCGCGTTCGCTCGTGGCGGGATGGTCCAGCACTTCCTCAGATGAGGACGCAGTTCCGTTTTTTTAGGATCCTCCCGATGGTGGAGTGGTCCAGATCGGGGATGTCCTCGGCCAGTGCGACGTACTTCTCCAGCAGCCGCAGCGACCACCGGGCATAGCCCCGGGGCGGCTGTGAGCAGGCCATCGCGATCAGCCGGGCTTCGACCTCACCGGTCACCGGCGAGGGCACCGGCGGGAGGTCGCGTTTCTTCCGTGTGATTGTGGCGTGAACATCGCTGCCGGTCTCGGCGAAACGCTTGGCGACCAGCCGCAACGTCTCACCGGAAACGCCGAGCCTGGCCGCGATCACCTCCTTGGAATCAACCTCACCCACCGAGGTGTCCAGCGCAAGCAGCACCCGCGCGCGCATGATCATTGAGGCGCCACGAACACCAGTCGTGGTCACCCGGATCAGCTCCTCGCGATCCTGCGCGGTCAACGTGACCGGCCGCTTCTTCTGCGAACCCATGACAACAGTCCTGCCTGGCAGAAGAGACGGAATCTGCCAGACACCAACCTCCCACCAGATACGCCATCATTAAGCAGCGACACGCTACTAGCGGTGATTTGTTGACCTGGGGCGGAACGTGCGGTAGGCCGGTAGGCGGGGGCGATGTTGTTCGGAGGTGGTCGCGATGGTGACCGCGAGGCGTCCGTGCCCGCCGGCGCCGGGGCCGCTGGAGGGCTACGCGGCCCGGTTCGACGACCTGTTCTCGTCGCTGGCGCAGCGGCGCGGGTTTAGGGAGTACCTGACCGGGCTGCTGGCCCCGCGGGACCGGAACAAGACGCTGACCTGCCTGGCCGGGGCGGAGCCGGTCGTGGGGGCCCAGCACCCGGCGGTGCAGCGGCTGCAGTTCTTCCTGTCCGAGTCGACCTGGGACCCTGAGCGGGTCAACGCCCGGCGGCTGGAGCTGCTGCTGCAGGGCGAGGCGACCGCCCCGCACGCCGGCGGGGTGCTGGTCATCGACGACTCCGGGGACCGCAAGGACGGCACTGCCACCGCGCACGTGGGCCGGCAGTGGCTGGGCCGGTACGGCAAGACCGACAACGCCGTGGTCACGGTGACCACGCTGTGGGCCGACGAGCGCCTCTACTACCCGCTGCACGCCGTGCCCTACACCCCGGCCCACCACTTCCCGCGGGGGAAGAGCGACCCGGCCTTCCGTACCAAGTGGAAGATTGCCGCCCAACTTGCCTGTCAGGCCAGGTTCTTGGGGATCGCGTTCCGGGCGGCGGTGGCCGACGGCGCCTACGGGGACCTGGACGACTTCCGGTGCGAGCTGCACGCCGCCAAGGTGCCGTTCGTGATGGCCGTCAAGCGCCGCCGCGGGGTGTGGGCCTACGGCGACCAGGCCCGCACCCCGGTGGACGCCGCCCGCGAACTGGCCTGGCACGGCCCCGAGGAGCCCGGCGCCTGGACGCCGGTGG
The DNA here is from genome assembly GCF_050936285.1 of Streptomyces sp. CA-106110. Taxonomy (NCBI): domain Bacteria; kingdom Bacillati; phylum Actinomycetota; class Actinomycetes; order Kitasatosporales; family Streptomycetaceae; genus Streptomyces; species Streptomyces sp. CA-106110. The sequence goes on from NZ_JBNJNB010000001.1 coordinate 3,146,219, forward strand.
TGCGCACCTTCCGCGACGGGCACACCGCCACCTGGTGGGCCGCCGACGCCACCTTGGGCTTTTGGGGTCCGGACGGCCTGACGCGGCTGGTGGTGGCCACCGCCGATCCGTCCACCCTGCCCGCGAAGGCCACCTGGTACCTGGCCACCGACCTGCCCCGCCCCGGCTCCCCACGCGCGGCCGAGTCCCCCTATCCGCCCGCGGACCTGGCCGAGGTCGTGCGGATCTACGGGATTCGGAACTGGATCGAGCAGGGCTACAAGCAGGTCAAGGACGAGCTGGGGTGGGCCGACTTCCAGGTGCGCACCGATGTCGCGATCCGCCGCCACCAGACCCTGGTCAATTGCGCGTTCGCCTTCTACTGGGAAGCAGGACGCACCAGCGCGGGACCTGAGAGTACGTCACCACTGATGCCGGAAGCCGACGCTGGAGAGAGGGGCCCGGCACTGCCGACCCCGCCCCCACCACCGTGCTGGCCGAAGGCGATTCGCGCCGTCCGCGGCTGGCTGACCCCGTCGATCGTGCTGCAACGCTGGTGGCGGGCCTGGTCCAACGCGCCCCCTCCACCCGAACTCCAAGCCCTGATCGACGCGGTCACCACCGGACAGACCCTGAACCTCTACCCCCCGAACTAACAAACCACCGCTAGTGCCGTATCAGGCAACGTTTGCCCTGTCGTGATGTGACGCGCCGCTCGGGTCCTGTTCCGTGCGGCGTGTTGCCGTCAGGCTGTGCGGGTGGCAGAACGAGTACGTGTCCGTGAGATCGACGATGACGAAGGCAGGCGGCTTCTGCGGATCATCCGCAGGGGCACCGGATCGGTGGTGACCTGGCGGCGGGCCCAGATAGTCTTGCTGTCCGCGCAGGCCATGCCGGTGGCGAAGATCGCCGAGGTGTCGTTCACGAGTGATGACCGGGTCCGCGATGTGATCCACAACTTCAACACCGACGGCTTCGACTCCCTCTATCCCAAGTACAAGGGCGGCCGGCCAAAGACCTTCACGCTGCCCGAGCGGCGCGAGATCAAGAAGATCGCCAAGTCCAAGCCCACCGAGCACGACCTACCGTTTTCCACCTGGAGCCTGACCAAGCTGGCGGACTTCCTGGTCGCCGAGGGGGTGGTCGACGACATCAGCCACGAGGGCCTGCGCATCCTGCTCCGCGAGGAAGGCGTCTCCTTTCAACGCATAAAGACCTGGAAAACCTCCCGCGACCCCCACTACGCCGCCAAGAAGGCCCGGGTCGAGCACCTCTATGCGATCGCCGACGGAGAGGTGATACCCGAGGACGACGAGCCCGAAGTGGTCTTCTGTGTGGACGAGTTCGGCCCGCTCAACCTGATGCCCCACCCCGGCCGGCAGTGGGCCGAGCGCGGCGGCAAGCACAAGGACCCCGACCGCGAACCCCGCCGCAGGCGCCGGGCCACCTACAACCGCTACGGCGGAGTACGGCATCTGTTCGCAGCCCTGGACCTGACCAAAGACAAGCTCTACGGCCACATCAAGCCGGTAAAGAGGCGGACACAGTTCCTGGAGTTCTGCCGCTACCTGCGTACCCTCTACCCGCCCGAGACCCGCATCGCGATCGTCTGCGACAACTTCTCCCCGCACCTGACCACGAAGAAATGCCAACGCGTCGGCACCTGGGCAGCCGCGAACAACGTCGAGATCGCCTACACCCCGACCAACAGCTCCTGGCTGAACCGCATCGAGGCCCAGTTCACCGCCCTGCGCTACTTCGCACTGGACGGGACGGACCACGCCAGCCACAAGGAGCAGGGCAGCATGATCCGTCGCTACATCATCTGGCGGAACAAGCACGCCGCTGACGAACGACTCCGCAAGGTCGTGGCTCGGGCGAACATCGCATAGCAGCTGGCCACCCGCTCTCCGGCCGGAGACGCATCAGCCTGCCGAGGGCGCGCCTTGCTCCTTGCTCAGCAAGGTTCCGCGCGGCCCGAAGCCAGCCGAAGAGTAGAAGCGAACGGCTCCCTTGTTCGACGCGAAGATGCCGGCATAGATGATCAAGACACCGCGCTCCGCGGCGGCTTTCTCCGCCGCCATCAGCAAGGCCGCCCCAACGCCCGCGCCACGATGCCCGTCCAGGACGACGGTGTGGATCTCGGCCGCGCGGCGGGGAGCCAGGATCTGATGGTCCGGGGGATCCGCCAGCAGGACTATCTCCACCATGCCCACCACCTCGCCCACCGTCTCGGCGACCAAGATCAGCACTTTGGGCTCGGCCGCAAGCACCTCCTCGAAATGCCTGCGCACGGCCTCGACATCGGGTACGCGGTAGATGGCAGGATCGAGTTGGACATGCCTTTCAGCATTCGCGAGACGCAGGCGAACAAGCGCGGGCACATCCTCCCGCTCTGCAGCCCTGACCAAGATCGGCATGAGTGGGAGCCTTCCAGCTCGCCCACCCCACCGCAAGGCACACGGGGCAACTCAAGACGGGGCAAACGTTGCCTGATGCGGCACTAGACACGAGGGTCCGGGACGCCCAGCCGCAGTGCAGCGTCCCGGGCCCTTCTCGATGGGCACGGAGCCCGGGCACATACGGCGCGGGAAAACGGGACGGCCCCAGCAGCCGCCCCATCCCCATCACTCCCGCTCGAAACGCTGCAGCTGTCCGTCATCACCCACCACGGCGATCACTTCCGCAACGGGTAGTTTCTCCACCGGCACCCGCTCCGGCTGGTCGCGGGCGCCACTCGTCGCGGTAGCCGGGCCGGTCCACGTAGGGCAGGGCGAGCATGCGCAGCAGGTCGTCCCAAACGCCACCTGTGGCTGGCAATTCCGTCCGTCGGACGTGGTTCGCGCGCCGGTCGAACTCGTACAGCAGCCGCCGCTTGGCGTCGACCTCGCGCAGCACCCGCACCGGATCATGCACCACGATATGCAGGGCATCCGCCGTCGACTCGAACACCGACGCCTCGCCACCCAACCGGCCGCCCGCGACGACCTCCGTACCGTCCGCTCCAATGATCGACTCGTCCCTGAGGAACCAAGGGCCCTCGGTGGCCGCGCGGGCAAACCGTTCGTCCTCATCGAGTTGAACGCGCATCCACTGAATCAAGTCATCCATGACTCCCACTCTGCGCTGGTAGGCGCGTCGGCGCTCGACGGCCGGGCGGTCGACGTGATCACGGACGAACGCGGCGACGGCGGCCGCGTCGTACGTCTGCTGTTTCCGCGCATTCCGGGAGGACAGCCAGGCTTCGCGGCGGGCCCACAACTTGCTCACGCCCGCTCGAAACGCTCCAGCTGGCCGTCATCACCCACCACAGCAATCACTTCCGCGCCGGGGAGCTGCTCCAGCGGAATGCCGGTGTCGGCGACGAGGCGGTCCACTGGCACGCGCTCCGGCTCGCCGCCGTCGCCGGTGTGCTCCGTCCTGATCAGCGCCTCGTCGCCGAACAGCAGCCCCACACGGGCCTTCATCCACTCGGTCATGGTCTCCATTCCTCTCGGTAGGCGGGGTGGTCGCCGTACGCGGCGGCGAGCGACTTGATCGACCAGTAGTACGCGGCGTCGAAACCGCCGTCCGGGTACTTGGCCTCGCACTCGCCCTGGCACCACTTGTCGTGGGCCCGGATGATCCGCCGCTTGGCTTCCACTTCGGCGAGAGCGCGGGCCGGGTCGTGGCGGGCGATGTGCTCGGCGAGGACCGGCACGATGCGCTTGGCGATGACAATGCCGCTTTGCGCGCGCACGGAGACTTGGTCATACGACCAGGCCTCGCCACCTGTCCGGCGGACGGTGGCCTTGCGGGCGGTCTCGTCGTCCTCGTCGAGCCGATCGCGTAGGAACGTCACCAGTTCGTCAGCCATGGACCTCTTCCTCTCCCGTGCGCTGGATAGCGAAAGCGCTCACGCTGTGGCGCACGTCCAGCCACGTCTGAACGATGTTGCGGGTCGCCCCCACAGGGAGGCTCGGCACGGGTTGCCCGGGCCGGAGCACGCCGGACATGACCACCTTGTACGCGTCGTCCTCGACAACGACGTCGAGCACGACGTCGATTCGGTCGCCAGACTGGATCACAGTCGGCCTCCCTTCTTGCGATCGGACATGTGCGCGAACCCGGCCGCCAGGCAGATCTCCCACCCGGCGCGGTCGAGCCTCGAGGACCGGCCTACCAGCAAGGCGGGCCCTCCTTGCCGCAAAGGCCGCACCACGCCGCCCAGACACGCACAGCCGGAGCAGCGCTGAACCCGACGGGCGGGAAGGCAGCCGGCCGGACCTGCAGCGGTGCGTTCGAGCGCATGTTCGCTGGCCTGGTCGCCGAACGGCAGCAGGACATGGACGGTGACCCGCTCGGTGGTCGTGGGGTCATCCTCTCGTCCGGTGGTTCGCGGCGGCGATCAGCGTTTGATGCGGCCTCGTACAGCCAGGGCGGCCAGGGCGAGGAGAGTGGGCTCCAGCAGGCGCGAGGTCATCTCGATGTAGGTGCCGGCGGTGGTCAGATCCTGTCCGCTGGAGCGGAACACCACCGAGTTGAGGGTGACGTTCAGGGCCTTGTCGAAGCGCTCGCCGGTGAACCTGTTCCCGGTGGGGTTCTTCGGGTCGTCCTTGTCTATCTCGAAGGTGACCCTGCCTCCGCCGGGAGGCACGGTGCCGGTCGCTTCCTGCTTCGGGGAGTCCTTCGAGATACCGAGGCCCATCAGCAGCAGGATGGTGATGAGCATGGCGGCAGCGAGCCAGCCCATGGCTCGGAGGGAGCGCAGGCCGTAGCCGGACAGCAGCCAGTAGCCCCACAGCAGTCCGCGTTCGCCGGGCGCGGTGCCGGTGCGGTCGTGGCGGCGCATCTCGCACTCGCCGTAGTAGAAGTCGGCGGCGCCGGGCTCGTTCTTGCCGTCCTCGAATGCCTTGCGTAGTTGCCGGTACAGGGCGGCGACGTCCTCGGGGTCGGGAGTGCGGGCGGGGTCGGGGTGGTGCAGGCCGGGGCGCCACTGACGGAGCGAGAGGGGATGGCCTGGGGAGGGTGCGGACTGGCCGGTGGTCTGGGCGCGCCAGTGGTGTTCCTCGGCGAGGGTACGCCGGCGGGTCCAGCGCACCGGCCAGAAGCCGTCGCGGTGCCACCCGGTGGGGGTGGGGGCGAATGTGGTGCGGCCTTCCAGACGCAGCTGGTCGAGATGGAAGGCCCCAGAGAACAGGCAGTCGGTCAGGTCCGTGTCGGCTAGGACCAGATACGCAGCGTCTGCTCCCTGTACCGAGGAGACCCGCACGCTAGCGGAACCAGTGAGCTCATGTTCGCCCAAAGCGACCCCGTCGGCGCGTGTGAAGGGGATAGCGGCAGCCACGACCGCAACTGGTGCGTACAGCACCGCGTGGCTGAGGTCCAGAGTCGCGTATCGCAGGCGTATGGTCGCCGTCGACTCCCACCTTGTCCGCTCGGCCACTACCTCCCGTGCTGCCATCTCCAGCGTCACGGGCAGCCCGAACGCCGCCCGAGAAAGCACCACCCTCCCCGCGCACACTAGCGGCCCGATCACCGACACACCCTCAAACTTCGCCTCGTCGAACCGGGCGTCGCTGGAGAACTGTGCCCCAACGAAACGGGCGCTACCAGAGAACTGCGCCCCGTTGAAACAAGCGTCGCCGGAGAACTGCGCCCTGTAGAAACGAGCGTCGCCAGAGAACTGCGCCCCATCGAACTGGGCTTCGCTGGAGAACTGCGCCCTGTAGAAACGAGCGTCGCCAGAGAACTGCGCCCCATCGAACTGGGCTTCGCTGGAGAACTGGGCCTTGTCGAATCGGGCGTCGCCGAAGAACTGTGTCTTGCCGAGGTCGGAGTCACCGGAGAACCGCACCGCGAAAAACCGGGCGTCGCCGGTGAACTGCGCCCCATCGAACTGGGCGTCGCTGGAGAACTCGGCCCTGTAAAACTGAGCGTGACCGGTGAACTGCGCCCCGTTGAACCGGGCGTCGCCAGAGAATTGTGCATTGGCAAACCAGGCGTTGCCGGAGAACTGCGCTTCGTAGAACCGGGCGTGGCCGGTGAACTGCGTCCCGTTGAATCTGGCGTTGCCGGAGAACTGTGTCGCACCGAACCCAGCATCGCCGGAGAACTGCGCGCTGCTGAACCGGGCATTGCCGGAGAACTGCGCCCTGTGGAACCGGGCGTTGCAGGAGAAATGCGCCCCATCGAACCGGGCGTCGCCAAGGTGGGCTTTGCCGGTGGTGGGATCACGGAGGGCATTGAGGAGTTCGTTGAGCAGTAGCCCGGTGAAGGGCGTGCCGCGGTGGTCGACGTCGGCGCCAGGGGTCAGGCTGGCCAGGTAGACATTACGGTCGGCGCCCGCTAGGTGTGCCAGGCACACGGTGTGGCCGGGCACGTGGATACCATGGCAGCCAACCGGATCGGTGGCTGGATCGGCGCCGTGCCCACAGTGCGGCCAGGAAGGCGGGCTGGGATTCGGCGGCGGGGGCGGTGTCATACCGGCGGCTCCTGGCAAGGGCGTCATCGCATGGCAGGTCACCCAAGACGGACGACCAAAGCGATCATCCGGTTGCGTGGGCATGGGTTGTCAACCATCGGCGAATTGGGGCCGTGTCCTTACGGAGTTGGGGCAGTTCTGGGTCCGCTGCCGTCCCTCGAGGACGATGTCTGCCATAGCGCGGATCGCGGCGCGCGTGGCGGCCTCGTTCTCCCTGTGGTTGTCCGGCCGGCCGCGGGTGCCGCGCAATACGGCGAGCGCCTGGCGCAGCGACTCGTCCAGGACGATGACGAGTTGGTCCGCGTCTGGCGCAGTCTGGCGTATGGCGCGCATGTCGCGGAGCACGGTGTCCTTGCCGACGCCGAGCCGGTCGGCGATGGCCCGGGCGCTGAGCTGCGGCTCTTCCTCGAGTATCTGTCGCACCCTGGTGCGCCGGTGTGCGACAGCGGGTGAGACGGTCCGGCTCACTGCCCCTCCCCCGGTGTCGCATCGGTGGCGCGCGCCGCTGTCTCGCCGACGCGCCTGGCGGGGACAGCAGAAGTGTTCATCGGGGTGTCTCCTCGGTCGCGGGTGGGGCCCGGCGGCGGGAAGCGAGTCGGTGCGCTGGGGGCGCGGGTCGCATGTCCGGCCGCCGGACGAGTGGGGGTCAGGTGACGGTGCGCAGGCGGTACGGCTCCGCCGGGCGCGTGCCGTGGACCTGGTTGTTCTTCGCGGGCGCGATACGCAGAGCGAAGCGGTCGCCTTGGCACTCGTCGACCGGCACCCAGAAGAAGTCCTGCGTTCCGGGGTGGTAGGCGACGAACGTCTCGATCTGACCGTGGTAGCGGGTGGTCCTACCCGAGATCGGATGGATGCTGGCGGTGTTGAACTGGATCGTTCCGGCCATGCGGCCGTCCCGGGCCGTCTTGATCTGGAGGCGATACAGGCGCTCACCGTCGTCCGCGATCACGTCATACCGCTGGTTATCGCCGAACGGCAGTGAGACGGAATCGCTGGCACGGCGAGCACATCGCGATGGGCACCAACGTCGACTGCTACCAGCGCGCCGAGGGCCGAGGGCCGAGGGCCGCTACCGGCTCATGCCGGGCATCATCGCGGCCCTGCGCGACCGCGCGAACCCGTTCTCGATCCTGACCAAGGGCACCCTGATCCTGCGGGACCTCGAACTGCTGAAGCAGGCCTCACAGGTCATCGACGTCGGCATCTCCGTCTCCGTCGGTTTCGTCGACCAGGAGCTGTGGCGCACCGTCGAACCGGGCACCCCCGCCCCGGAGCGCCGGCTGGACGTGGTGCGCACCCTGAGCGAGCACGGCATCGGCTGCGGTGTGCTGATGGCGCCGGTGATCCCGTTCCTGGGCGACCACCCGGCCCAACTGCGCGCCACCGTAAGGGCGATCGCGGCCGCCGGGGCCACCTCCGTGACACCGCTCGTCCTGCATCTGCGACCGGGCGCCCGCGAGTGGTTCACGGCATGGCTGGAGCAACGGCATCCCTACCTCGTGCGCCGTTACGAGCGGCTGTACGCGGAGGGGACCCATGCACCGAAGTGGTACCAGCGACGGATCACCCGTCAGGTGCACGAACTGGCCGAGGAGTACGGCATCGGACCCACACGCCCGGGGATGCCGCGCCGGATCCGCCAGCCCGAACCCCTGACACCGGAACCGGCGGCGGCGCCGGCCGGTGCGACCCAACTGTCGCTCCTCTGAAGGCCTTACGGGCGCACCTCTGACGACACTCCAGGGAGCGCCCTCGCGGTGTCGGTGAGAGTTCACGCTGCCCGCCTGCCCCCTCGGACCGGGTGGGCCCGTCGACCGGCTCTCACCTCTTCCTCGAACTGGCGTGCGCAGCATCCGTATGCTCCGGGCATGAGACTCTTCCGGCCGCGCGGCCGAGACGACGCCGGGCAGAACACGAGATCCCCGTTGGCCCAGGCCACGGCCCTGTACAAGGCCGGGCGCTATGCCGAGGCGGAGGCCGAGGCCCGCGCCGTGGCCGCGGCCCGGTCCCGGCCGCGCGACGACGTGTTCGCGCCCCTGGCGCTGGGCATGGCCGCGCTCGCGACGGGCGCGCAGGGACGCCACGCTGAGGCCTGTGCCGGATACGACGCACTGCTCCCGGCCTTCGGCAGGATCTACGGTGCCGAACACCCGCTGACCCTGAAGCTGCGCTCGGACCGCGCCCAGACGCTGAGCGCGCTCAGCCGGCACGCCGAATGCGAGGCGGAGTGCGCTGCCGTCGCCCGGGCCGCGACCCGCGGCACGGCGCCGGAGATGCCGCTCATAGCGGCAGCCGCCCGCAACGGACAGGTCTACGCCCTCACCGCACAAGGCCGTCACGCGGAGGGCGAGGCGCTCGCCCGCGAGGCCCTCGCCGCCCATCGCATACCGGACCGGCTCACCCTGGTCCTCCGGCTCGGCCTGGCCCGCAGCCTCAACGGCCAGGCCCGCCACGACGAGGCTCTCGCCGAGGCGGAGCGCGCCGACGAGCTTCGCCGCGGCCTGCCCGACGAGGAGTGCCGCCCTGAGACCGGCGCCGTCGAACTGGCCGTGGCCACCGCCCTCCTGGGGCTGGGCCGCGGTACCGAGGCCCACACCCGGGCCGCGGCCGCCCATGATGCCTGTCTGGCCGCCTTCGGTCCGGACCACCGCCGCACCGTCGAGGCCCGGACGCTGCTCGACCGCATCGACGGCGCTTGACCGGGCGCACCGCGCCGGCGGCCGTGACGCTCAGCTGTGATTGAGCGCGCCCGGCGATGGGCGACGCCGACGGGGCTCGAACCAACAATCTCAACCGCTTATATGAGCAATGGTCCATCAACTGGGCCCCGTGACTTCGCGGTTGAGTTGCGCGGTACGCGCCCCGTTGGCCAGGTGGGCGAAGTGCAGGGCGCGGCACTCGGGCGGCGACCGGGCCGGGGGATCGTCCTCCAGGCGCCCTCCCGGCGCATCCCTGACGCCACTTCAGGAGCATCCGAGCGCTTCCCGCTGCCCAATCGGGTCAACCACGGCCCCAACACGCCTTTCCCGGCGGGCTCTCCCGGGACCATGCGGCGAGGACCAGACACTCGTGGTCCGAACCCCTCCGCCCTGGGAGGCCTGACATGAGAACACGCGCAGCCGTGCTGTGCGGCGCCGCCGTCATGGTGGCCGGGACGCTCGCCGCCGTCCCGGCCGACGCGAGCGCACCCCGCGCACTGGACGCCCCGCAAGCGGCGCAGCCCACCTGGAAGAACTGCGGCATCACCAGCTATCCGGCGCTCCAGTGCGCGTCGGTGACGGTCCCGCTCGACTACGCGCGCCCGAGGGAACAGCAGATCACCCTGGCCCTGTCCCGGGTCCCGCACACCGCGAAGAACTACCAGGGACCGCTCCTGGTCAACCCCGGCGGCCCCGGCGGCAGCGGTCTGAAGCTCGCCGGATACGTGGCGTCCGCGTTGCCCAAGGCGGTGGCCGCGCAGTACGACGTGATCGGCTTCGACCCCCGGGGCGTGGGCAACAGCAAGCCCGCGCTGAACTGCAAGCCCGGCTACTTCAACCCGGTCCGCCCGGACTCGGTGCCCCGCCTGCCGTCCCTGGAGAGGGCCAACCTCTCCCGGGTCGCCTCCTTCGCCGAGGCGTGCGCCACCAAGTACGCGGGGCTGCTGCCGTACCTCGACACGGTCAGCGCGGTGCGCGACATGGACGCGATCCGGCAGGCGCTCGGCGCGCCGAAGCTCAACTACTTCGGCTACTCGTACGGCACCTACCTGGGAGCCGTCTACGCGAAGCTGTTCCCGCAGCGGGTGCGCCGGTTCGCGCTCGACTCCATCGTGGACCCCACGGGCGTCTGGTACGAGGACAACATCCAGCAGGACTACGCGTTCAACGACCGCCATCTGGCGTTCCTTGCATGGGTCGCCAAGCACGACGCGAGGTACCGGCTCGGCACCGATCCGGCCCAGGTCGAGGCCAAGTGGTACGCGATGCGGGCGGCGCTGGCCAAGAACCCCGCCAAGAACACGGTGGGCGCCTCCGAGCTGGAGGACACCTTCATGCCCGGCGGCTACTACAACGGCTACTGGCCCCGTCTGGCCACGGCGTTCGCGGCGTACATGAACGACGAGAACCCCGATCCGCTGGTGAAGATCTACAAGAGCATCGGCGCCATCGACGCCGCGGGCGAAAACGGCTACAGCATCTACGCCTCCGTGCAGTGCCGTGACGCCTCCTGGCCGCGTGACTGGGCGCAGTGGCGCAAGGACACCTGGGCGGTGTACGCCAAGGCGCCCTTCATGGCCTGGAACAACGCCTGGTACAACGCGCCGTGCGCCTTCTGGAGGACGTCCTCGCTGCGGCCGGTGGACGTGGCCAACGACGCGCTGCCGCCGACGCTGCTGTTCCAGGCGACCAACGACGCGGCGACGCCCTTCCAGGGTGGTATGACGGTTCATCATCTGCTGCGCGGTTCCAGCCTGGTGGTCGAGCAGGGCGGCGGGAACCACGGCATCGCGCTGAGCGGGAACGCGTGCCTGGACCAGTACCTGACGGACTACCTCACGGACGGCACGGTGCCGCGCGGCTCCGGGGACATCGACGCGGTCTGCCAGAAGCTGCCCGATCCGGAGCCGACGAGCATGAAGGCGGCCTCCACCCTCGAACGCGGCTCGACGCTGCACGGCCTGCTCGGTTTCCGCGGCTGAGCCGCCCGACCGACCCGTCAGGGGCGTTGTCGGACCCTTGGTCCACCATGGACCCATGAGTGAGCCGACCAGGATTCCCGCCCCCGACGGGGTCGCCCCCGCCGCCGCGTACACCCACGTCGTGATCGGCACCGGACGATTCGTCGCGATCTCCGGCCAGATTCCGCTCGACGAGCACGGCGAACTCGTCGGCGAGGGCGACCCGGCGGCCCAGGCACGGCAGGTCTTCGAGAACCTGCGGCGCTGCCTGGCCGCCGCCGGGGCCACCTTCGACGACGTGGTCAAACTGACCTTCTTCGTCACGGACATGGCCCATATGCCGGCGATCCGCGCGGCCCGCGCCGCGTACATACCGGACGACCGGCTGCCCGCCGCGTCGGCGGTGCAGGTGGCCGCGCTGGTGCGACCGGAGTTCCTCATGGAGATCGAGGCGTACGCGGTGGTGGGCTGACGGTACGGACGTCTTTCCCAGCCGCCCCTGTCCATAGGGTGTGGCCATGCACCACCAGCCGCCACGCATCCGACCGATGACCCTCGCCGACTGCGATCGCGTCTCCGAGATACGCGTCCACGGCTGGCGCTTCGCCTACCGGGGACTCATGCCGCAGCCGTACCTCGACGCGCTGAGCGTGACCGCGGACGCCGAGAAGAGGCGCGCCCGCTTCCGCGACGACGGTCACGACGGTGTGGTGAACCTGGTCGCCGAGCGGGACGGCGAGATCGTCGGCTGGGCGGTGCACGGCCCGTACCGGGACGGCGACATACGCACCGCCGATGCCGAGCTGTACGCGATCTATGTCGACCCCGCCCACCTCGGGAACGGGATCGGGCGGGCACTGCTGGAGACGTCGGTCTGGCAGTGCGCGCCCTCGTATGCCCGTATGTTCCTGTGGGTCCTGAGGGAGAACGCCCGCGCCCGGCGTTTCTACGAGCGGGCCGGGTTCCACGCCGACGGCGCCGAGGAGCCCTACGAGGCGGGCGGCATCGCCGTGCCCGAGGTGCGGTATGTGCAGGAACTGACCGGCTGAGGGGTCATCCGGGCCGGGGAATGCGCGCCAACGCGTGCACCACGGCCTCCGCGAGCGCCGGGTGCGCGAGGGCTTCGTTCAGCACCGGCCTGGCCCGGTCGTCGCCGAGCGCGCCGAGTCCCTCCACGCAGGCCAGTGCCACCCTCCGGTAGGGATCGTGCGGCCCCAGCCTGCGCCGCAGGGTGGTGATCAACGCGGGCACGGCCTCGGGGGCGCGCAGTTCGACCAGCAGCCGTACGGGGTGCAAGGCGTAGGCGACGCGCAGTTCGTTCGTGGCGAGGGCGGCCGCGGCACGGGCGGTGCGCGGATCGCCGAGGCGGGCCAGGGCATGGGCGGCCGAGGCGCAGCGCGCCGGATCGCGGTGGTTGAGCAACAGGACGAGCGCCTCGAACGCCCGCCGGTCCCCCGCCATGCCCAGCCGGAAGGCGGCCACCTCCCGGGCCCACAGCGGCCGGCCGGGCTCGGTCAGCACGGCGGCCAGCTCGTCGGGGTCGTCGGTCGCCATCAGCCGCTCGTACACCGCGGACCCGCCGGCCTCGGTCCGGACACGCTCGGTGAGGGATCGCGACGCTTCGTCCATGACGCCGAGCCTAGGGGCCCTCGTAGGAGCCGGGGACCTGCATCACAAACTCGGGGCTGGCGCGCTCGTTACTCGCGGGTTAAGCTCAATCGAGCGAGTTACCCACTCGCGCGACTCGCAGCGGCCTGGTGACGCAGCCGCTGTGAGGCTGGTCGGTTCGGTACTTCGTGTACTTCGTACGACCCGGCTCCGGGACAGGGCCGGTCGGATCACTTCTACGGGCGTGTGCACGCCCGTGTACGGCACCGGGCGTGTGCGCTCGTCAGCCCGGCAGACACCCGCAACCACCGCACTGTGTGCGCCCGTAGACAGATCCAGGCGCACTCCTCAGTCGTCACCTTCTTTTGGAGTCCGCGATGGCCACTCCCCTGTCCGACACCCCTCTGTCCCCGTTCAAGACCATTGCCGTCGTCGGCCTCGGCACCATGGGCACCGGCATCGCCGAGGTGCTGGCCCGGGCCGGCCGCGAGGTCGTCGGCATCGACATCAGTGAGATCGCGGCCGGCAAGGCCGTCGCCGCCCTGGAGGCCGCCACCGCCCGCGCGGTCGACCGCGGTCGCCTGACCGAGCAGGAACGCGACGACGCCCTCGCCCGGTTCCGGACGTTCACCGACCTGCGGGCCGCGGCCGACGCCGATCTGGTCATCGAAGTGGTGCCCGAGTCGTACGAGATCAAGCAGCAGGTCCTGCGCGCCCTCGACGGCATCGTGCGCCCGGACGCCGTCCTCGCCACCGGCACCAACGCCCTGTCCGTCACCCGTCTCGCGGCCGACTCGGCCCATCCGGAGCGGGTCCTCGGACTCCACTTCTTCAACCCGGCGCCGGCGATGCGGCTGGTCGAGGTCGTCTCCTCCGTGCTCACCGCGCCCGCCGCCGTCACCGCCGTCACCAACCTCGCCCTCGACCTGGGCAAGGAGCCCGTGGCGGTGGGCGACCGGCCCGGATTCGTCGCCGACGGGCTGCTGTTCGGCTACCTCAACCAGGCCGCCGCGATGTACGAGGCCAAGTACGCCTCGCGGGAGGACATCGACGCCGCGATGAAGCTGGGCTGCGGGCTTCCCATGGGCCCGCTCGCCCTGCTCGACCTGATCGGCGTCGACACGGCCCGCACCGTCCTGGAGGCCATGTACGCCGCCTCCCGTGACCGTCTGCACGCTCCCGCGCCGATCCTCCGGCAGCTCAGCGATGCGGGTCTGACGGGCCGTAAGTCGGGGCGCGGCTTCTACACGTACGAGGCTCCCGGCAGCCCGGTCGTCGTCCGCGACGCGCTGACCCCGCTGGACGGCGCCTCCCTGGTGCAGGGCCGTCCCGTCGCCTCGGTCGGTGTTGCCGGTTCGGGCACCATGGCCTCCGGCATCGCCGAGGTCTTCGCCAAGGCCGGTTACGAGGTCGTCCTCGCCGCCCGGACCGAGGAGAAGGCCCAGGCCGCGCGGGCCCGGATCGGCAAGTCGCTGGCCCGCTCGGTCGACAAGGGCCGGATGACCTCCGAGGCGGCCGCCCAGACGCTCGGCCGGATCCGGCCGACGGGCTCCTACGACGACTTCGCGGACGTCGACCTGGCCCTGGAGGCGGTCGCCGAGGACCTGGAGATCAAGAGGCAGCTGTTCGCCACGTTCGACAAGGTCTGCAAGCCCGGCGCGATCCTCGCCACCACCACCTCCTCGCTGCCGGTCGTCGCCTGCGCCCGGGCCACCTCGCGCCCGCAGGACGTGATCGGCATGCACTTCTTCAACCCGGCCCCGGCCATGAAGCTGGTCGAGGTGGTCAGCACCGTGCTGACCGCGGGCGATGTGCAGGCGACGGTGCGCGAGCTGTGCACCTCGATCAAGAAGCACCCGGTCGACTGCGGCGACCGCGCCGGGTTCATCGTGAACGCCCTGCTGTTCCCGTACCTCAACAACGCGATCAAGATGGTGCAGGAGCACTACGCGTCCCTCGACGACATCGACGCGGCGATGAAGCTGGGCGGCGGCTACCCGATGGGCCCGTTCGAACTGCTCGACGTCGTCGGCCTCGATGTCTCGCTGGCCATCGAGAAGGTGCTGCACCGGGAGTTCCGGGACCCGGGCCTCGCCCCGGCTCCGCTCCTGGAACACCTGGTGGCCGCGGGCTGCCTCGGCCGCAAGACCGGCCGTGGCTTCCGCGAATATGCCAAGCGCTGACCGGCCCGGCGACTGGTTCCGAGGCGGCGCCGACTGGGGCGGACTGCTCGATCCGAACGGCGACCCCCCGCCCGCACAGGGCGGGGGTGACCCCGGACGTGCGCATCATCCTGCACACATGCAGTACGTTCGGGTCATGTCCCAGCCCGCCAAGTCCTCACGTACACCAGCTGCTCCCGACGTGCCGGAGAGTGCCGCAGGCAGTCGCGCCGCCGCCCAGCGGCTCAAGATGCGCCGGGAGCTGGCGGCCGCGGCGATGGAACTGTTCGCCACGAAAGGGTACGAAGCGACCACCGTCGACGAGATCGCGGCGGCCGCCGGGGTCGCCCGGCGCACCTTCTTCCGCCACTTCCGCTCCAAGGAAGAGGCGATCTTCCCGGACCACGACGACACCCTGGTGCGGGCCGAGGCGGTACTCAATGCCGCTCCGGCGCACGAGCACCCGCTGGACACCGTGTGCCGCGGCATCAAGGAAGTCATGAAGATGTACGCGGCCCGGCCGGAGGTCTCCGTGCAGCGCTACAAGCTGACACGGGAGGTGCCGACGCTGCGCGAGGCGGAGATCGCCTCGGTCGCCCGCTACGAGCGGCTCTTCACCCGCTATCTGCTCGGCCACTTCGACGAGCACGCGCACGACGACGACGCGAACGACGATCCGCTGCTGGCGGAGGTCGCCGCGTCGGCGGTGGTCACCGCGCACAACCACGTCCTGCGGCGCTGGCTGCGGGCCGGCGGCCAGGGGGACGTGGAGACCCAGCTCGACCACGCCTTCGCCATTGTGCGCAGGACCTTCGGCACCGGGATCGGGGCCGGGCGCGGGAGTGCGCCGCGCACCGCGCCGGCCGCCGTGGCGACACAGGGCGACGTGCTGGTGACGGTGGCCAGGACCGACGCGCCGCTCGACGAGGTCATGCGGACCATCGAACAGGCACTCAAGGAACACTCCTAGCAGTACCCGGGCTCTCACAAAGGCCCTTCGGCGCCCACCACGGACCGGCGGCGGCATCTCATGCCACCGCCGGTCCGTTCCTTTTGCTCCTACTCGTCAGTAACTTTGATCGATCATCGCTCATTTGTCACGTAAAGATTTCATCTGAGAGCAATATCTGGCACCCAGTGCCTTGCGGGGTGACACGCCGTGCCATACGTTGGTCTTGTCCGGGCGGCCGGCGTGCAGAGACCTTTCGTACGCCGGCTGTCCCCGCAAGCCTCCCTCGGCGAGCGCGCCCGGACGCCTGCGTCACAGGCAACTTCTCGCGCCACAAAGCGCTGCCACAGCATCACTGAGCCGAACCGACGGCACACCGCTCACACCAGCAGCAGCAGCACCGACGTATCCCTCAGCGTCTCCCCTCAAGACGCCATTCGCCGGAGGCAACAACGTGAAGGACATCCTGGACGCGATTCAGTCGGGGACGGCCACGTCCGCCGACTTCGCCGCACTCCCGCTCCCCGAGTCGTACCGCGCGGTGACCGTGCACAAGGACGAGACGGAGATGTTCGCCGGGCTCACCACCCGTGACAAGGACCCCCGCAAGTCCATACACGTGGACGATGTCCCGCTGCCCGAGCTCGGCCCGGGCGAGGCCCTGGTGGCCGTCATGGCCTCCTCGGTCAACTACAACTCGGTGTGGACCTCGATCTTCGAGCCGCTGCCGACTTTCGGCTTCCTGGAGCGCTACGGCAAGCTCTCCGAGCTCACCAAGCGCCACGACCTGCCGTACCACATCATCGGCTCCGACCTCGCCGGCGTGGTCCTGCGCACCGGCCCGGGCGTCAACGCCTGGCAGCCGGGCGACGAGGTCGTCGCGCACTGCCTCTCGGTGGAACTGGAGTCCTCCGACGGCCACAACGACACGATGCTCGACCCCGAGCAGCGGATCTGGGGCTTCGAGACCAACTTCGGCGGCCTCGCCGAGATCGCGCTCGTCAAGTCCAACCAGCTGATGCCGAAGCCCGGCCACCTCAGCTGGGAGGAGGCCGCCGCCCCGGGCCTGGTCAACTCCACCGCCTACCGGCAGCTCGTCTCCCGCAACGGCGCCCAGATGAAGCAGGGCGACAACGTGCTGATCTGGGGCGCGAGCGGCGGCCTCGGCTCGTACGCGACCCAGTTCGCGCTCGCGGGCGGCGCCAACCCCATCTGTGTCGTCTCCTCGCCGGCCAAGGCGGAGATCTGCCGCTCGATGGGCGCCGAGGCGATCATCGACCGCACGGCCGAGGACTACAAGTTCTGGAAGGACGAGCACGCCCAGGACCCGAAGGAGTGGAAGCGCTTCGGCAAGCGCATCCGCGAGCTGACCGGCGGCGAGGACGTCGACATCGTCTTCGAGCACCCCGGCCGCGAGACCTTCGGCGCCTCGGTCTACGTCACCCGCAAGGGCGGCACGATCGTCACCTGCGCCTCGACCTCGGGCTACAACCACGAGTACGACAACCGCTACCTGTGGATGTCCCTGAAGCGGATCATCGGCTCGCACTTCGCCAACTACCGCGAGGCCTGGGAGGCCAACCGGCTCATCGCGAAGGGCAAGATCCACCCGACGCTGTCGAAGGTGTACTCGCTGGACGAGACCGGTCAGGCCGCGTTCGACGTGCACCGCAACCTCCACCAGGGCAAGGTCGGCGTGCTGTGCCTCGCCCCCGAGGAGGGCCTGGGCGTGCGCGACGGGGAGATGCGCGCCAAGCACCTCGACGCCATCAACCGCTTCCGGAACATCTGAGGACACCGGAGGTCATAGATGACTGAGCGTCAGAAAGCGCCTGCGGCCGAGGGCGCGCCGGCGTCGAAAGAGCCGCAGGCCCAGAAGAGCAAGGACCGCCCGTGGCTGATGCGCACGTACGCCGGTCACTCCACGGCCGAGGCGTCCAACGAGCTGTACCGGCGCAACCTCGCCAAGGGCCAGACCGGCCTGTCGGTGGCGTTCGACCTGCCGACGCAGACCGGCTACGACTCCGACCACATCCTCGCCCGCGGCGAGGTCGGCCGGGTCGGCGTGCCGATCGCGCACCTCGGTGACATGCGCCGGCTGTTCCAGGACATACCCCTGGAGCAGATGAACACCTCGATGACCATCAACGCCACGGCCATGTGGCTGCTGGCGCTCTACCAGGTCGTCGCGGAGGAGCAGGGCGCGGACATCACCAAGCTCCAGGGCACGACCCAGAACGACATCGTCAAGGAGTACCTCTCACGCGGGACGCATGTCTTCCCGCCTGGGCCCTCGCTCCGGCTGACGACGGACATGATCGCGTACACGGTCTCCCACATCCCGAAGTGGAACCCGATCAACATCTGCAGCTACCACCTGCAGGAGGCGGGCGCCACGCCGGTGCAGGAGATCGCGTACGCGATGTCCACCGCGATCGCCGTCCTCGACGCGGTGCGCGACAGCGGCCAGGTGCCGCAGGAGCGCATGGGCGATGTCGTCGGCCGTATCTCCTTCTTCGTGAACGCGGGCGTCCGCTTCATCGAGGAGATGTGCAAGATGCGGGCGTTCGGCCGCATCTGGGACCGGATCACGCGTGAGCGGTACGGCATCCAGGACCCCAAGCACCGCCGCTTCCGCTACGGCGTCCAGGTCAACTCCCTGGGCCTGACGGAGGCGCAGCCGGAGAACAACGTCCAGCGGATCGTGCTGGAGATGCTGGCGGTGACCCTCTCCAAGGACGCACGCGCGCGTGCCGTGCAGCTGCCGGCCTGGAACGAGGCGCTGGGCCTGCCCCGGCCCTGGGACCAGCAGTGGTCGCTGCGCATCCAGCAGGTACTCGCGCACGAGAGCGACCTGCTGGAGTACGAGGACATCTTCGAGGGCTCGAAGGTCATCGAGGCCAAGGTCGGCGAACTGGTCGAGCAGTCGTTCGCCGAGATCGAGCGGATCCAGGAGATGGGCGGCGCGATGGCCGCCGTCGAGTCGGGCTACCTCAAGTCGCAGCTCGTCGCCTCGCACGCCGAGCGCAGGGCTCGTATCGAGGGCGGCCAGGAGAAGATCATCGGCGTCAACATCTTCGAGACGACCGAGCCCAACCCGCTGACGGCCGACCTGGACACCGCGATCCAGACGGTCGACCCGGCGGTCGAGGCACGCGTCATCGCCTCCCTCCAGCACTGGCGCGACACCCGCTACCAGCCGCCGTTCAACCACCCCCGCCCCTGCAAGGCGCTGGAGCGGCTGAAGGAGGCGGCCAAGGGCAGCGAGAACCTGATGGAGGCCACCCTGGAGTGTGCCCGCGCCGGGGTCACGACCGGGGAGTGGGCCGGCGCCCTGCGCGAGGTGTTCGGCGAGTTCCGCGCACCGACCGGCGTGTCGTCCGCCCCGGTCGCGGTGGCCGCCGAGGAGGGCACGGCGCTGGCCCAGGTGCGCCGCAAGGTGGATCTGACGGCCCAGGACCTCGGCGTCGGCAAGCTCCGCTTCCTGGTGGGCAAGCCGGGCCTGGACGGGCACTCCAACGGCGCCGAGCAGATCGCCGTACGGGCCCGCGACGCCGGGTTCGAGGTGGTCTACCAGGGCATCAGGCTGACGCCCGAACAGATAGTGGACGCCGCCCTCGCGGAGGACGTGCACGCGGTGGGCCTGTCCATCCTCTCCGGCTCCCACGCGCAGTTGGTGCCGGACGTGCTGGACCGGCTGCGCGAGGCCGGCGCCACCGACATTCCGGTGATCGCGGGCGGAATCATTCCCAGCGCCGACGCCGAGCAGCTCAGGGCCGCTGGAGTGGCCGCGGTCTTCACCCCGAAGGACTTCGACATCACCGGAATCATCGGCCGTATCGTCGACGAGATCCGGAAAGCGAACAAGCTCGACCCCCTGGAGGTCCCCGCATGACCACCCCTGTCAACCGCCTTCGTCCGCGGCGCTCCTGCCTGGCGGTACCGGGCTCGAACCCCCGCTTCCTGGAGAAGGCGCAGGGCCTCCCCGCCGACCAGGTCTTCCTCGACCTGGAGGACGCGTGCGCGCCGCTGGCCAAGCCCGAGGCGCGGCACACCATCGTCAAGTTCCTCAACGAGGGCGACTGGACGGGCAAGACGCGGGTCGTGCGGGTCAACGACTGGACGACCGAGTGGACGTACCGCGACGTCGTGACGGTGGTCGAGGGCGCGGGTCCGAACCTGGACTGCATCATGCTGCCGAAGGTGCAGGACGCCCAGCAGATCGTGGCGCTCGACCTGCTGCTGACCCAGATCGAGAAGACCATGGGCTTCGAGGTCGGCCGGATCGGCATCGAGGCGCAGATCGAGAACGCTCAGGGCCTCAACAACGTCAATGAGATCGCCCAGGCCTCCTCGCGTATCGAGACGATCATCTTCGGCCCGGCCGACTTCATGGCGTCGATCAACATGAAGTCGCTGGTCGTGGGCGAGCAGCCGCCCGGCTACCCGGCGGACGCCTACCACTACATCCTGATGAAGATCCTGATGGCCGCCCGCGCCAACAACCTCCAGGCGATCGACGGCCCCTACCTGCAGATCCGCAACGTCGACGGCTTCCGCGAGGTGGCGGGTCGTGCCGCCGCGCTGGGCTTCGACGGCAAGTGGGTGCTCCACCCGGGTCAGGTGGACGCCGCCAACGAGGTGTTCTCGCCGGCCCAGGAGGACTACGACCACGCCGAGCTGATCCTGGACGCGTACGACTACTACACGTCCGAGGCGGGCGGCAAGAAGGGTTCGGCGATGCTCGGCGACGAGATGATCGACGAGGCCAGCCGCAAGATGGCCCTGGTCATCGCGGGCAAGGGACGCGCCGCCGGCATGCGGCGCACCAGCACGTTCGAGATCCCGGAGGCCTGAGCGCCATGCAGTTCGGACGCACCTACGAGGAGTTCGAGGTCGGGGCGACGTACAAGCACTGGCCGGGCAAGACGGTCACGGAGTACGACGACCACCTGTTCTGTCTCCTCACCATGAACCACCACCCGCTCCACATGGACACGAACTATGCGGAGAAGACGACGGACTTCGGTCAGAACGTCGTCGTCGGCAACTACATCTACTCGCTGCTGCTCGGCATGTCGGTCCCGGACATCTCCGGCAAGGCGATCGCCAACCTGGAGATCGAGTCGCTCAAGCACGTGGCGCCGACGTTCCACGGCGACACGATCTACGGCGAGACCACCGTGCTGGACAAGTGGCCGTCGAAGTCGAAGAACGACCGCGGCATCGTCCACGTCGAGACCAAGGGCTACAAGCAGGACGGCACGCTGGTGTGCGTGTTCCGCCGCAAGGTGATGGTCCCCACCGAGACGTACATCAAGGAGCGCGGCGGCGAGCAGCCCGGCCGCCCGGAGCTCAAGTCCCAGGAGAAGTGATGAGCCGCCTCGCCCAGACCCACGGTCTGACAGACGTCCAGCAGGAGATCCTCTCCACCGTCCGCGACTTCGTGGACAAGGAGATCATCCCGGTCGCGACCGAGCTGGAGCACCGCGACGAGTACCCGCAGCAGATCGTCGACGGCCTCAAGGAGCTGGGCCTGTTCGGTCTGATGATCCCCGAGGAGTACGGGGGCCTGGGCGAGTCGCTGCTGACCTACGCACTGTGCGTGGAGGAGATCGCCCGCGGCTGGATGTCGGTCTCCGGCATCATCAACACGCACTTCATCGTGGCGTACATGCTCAAGCAGCACGGCACCGAGGAGCAGAAGGCCCACTTCCTGCCGAAGATGGCCCTCGGCGAGATCCGCGGCGCCTTCTCGATGTCCGAGCCGGGCCTCGGTTCCGATGTGTCGGCGATCACGTCCAAGGCGGTGAAGGACGGCGACGAGTACGTCCTGAACGGCCAGAAGATGTGGCTGACGAACGGCGGCACGTCCACGCTCGTCGCCGTGCTCGTCCGGAGTGACGAAGGACACCCCGAGGGCACCGCGCCCCACAAGTCGATGACGACCTTCCTGGTCGAGAAGGAGCCCGGCTTCGGCGAGGTCCGCCCCGGCCTCACCATCCCCGGCAAGATCGACAAGATGGGTTACAAGGGTGTCGACACCACGGAACTGATCATGGACGGACTGCGCATTCCGGCCGACCGGGTGCTCGGCGGGGTCACCGGCCGCGGGTTTTACCAAATGATGGACGGCGTCGAGGTCGGCCGGGTGAACGTCGCGGCCCGTGGTTGCGGCGTCGCCCAGCGTGCCTTCGAGCTCGGCGTCGCGTACGCCCAGCAGCGGCACACCTTCGGCAAGCCGATCGCCCAGCACCAGGCCATTCAGTTCAAACTGGCGGAAATGGCCACCAAGGTCGAGGCCGCGCATGCCATGATGGTGAACGCGGCACGCAAAAAGGACTCCGGGGAGCGAAACGACCTCGAGGCGGGCATGGCGAAGTACCTGGCCTCCGAGTACTGCAAGGAGGTCGTGGAGGACGCCTTCCGGATCCACGGCGGCTACGGCTTCTCGAAGGAGTACGAGATCGAGAGGCTCTACCGCGAGGCCCCGATGCTGCTGATCGGCGAGGGTACCGCCGAGATCCAGAAAATGATCATCGGCCGCCGACTGCTCGAAGAGTATCGACTCCAGGGCTAGATATCCCGATACGGGGTGTTTTCTTCGCGAAGAAGATCACACCCCGTCAACCTCCTTCGGCCGCCGACTCGGCTTCCTGGCTTGCCGAGTTACGGTCCGCGACCGGTACGATCGCCGGAAAGCCGCCGTCCCCCGTTGAAGCGCGGCATCATCCGCTACGAAGGTCATCCATGCCCCACAGCCAAACCTCTGCACCACGCGACAGCCTTGTCAGCGTACGCCTCGCGCGCGGAGCATCGCCGTGGCTTCTCCCGACCGTTGCCACCGCAGCGCTCAGCCTGGCCCGTGCACGCCGCTCCGGCGCTGCCAGGGCCGTGGCCGTGCCCGCCACCGCCCTCGCGGCGGGCATGCTGTGGTTCTTCCGCGACCCCGAGCGCGAGATCGCTCAGGGCCGGGTCATCTCGCCCGCCGACGGTGTGGTGCAGAGCATCATGCCGTGGAAGGACGGACGAACCCGCGTCGCGATCTTCATGAGCCCGCTCAACGTCCACGTGAACCGCGCGCCGCTGGCCGGCACCGTCACGTCGGTCGAGCATGTCCCCGGCGGCTTTGTTCCCGCTTTCAACAAGGAGAGCGAGAACAACGAGCGCGTAGTCTGGCACTTTGACACCGAACTCGGCGACATCGAGATGATCCAGATCGCCGGCGCGGTGGCCCGCCGTATCGTCCCCTACATCCCGCAGGGCACGAAGGTCGAGCAGGGCGACCGCATCGGTCTGATCCGCTTCGGCTCGCGCGTCGACCTCTACTTGCCCGAGGGCGTGGAGGTCGCGGTCGAGGTCGGGCAGAAGACCGTGGCTGGGGTGACTCGTCTTGACCGTGATTGATCCCGATACCAAGTCCGACTGGGTGCCGGAGGCCGACGAGGTGTCCGACGAGGAGGAGATGCCGCTCTCACTCCGCCTCTCGATAGCGGACACCCTCACCCTGGGCAACGCCACCTGTGGGTTCATGGCGGTGTACTTCACCACCACGGGCATCCTGATCCCGCATCTGACGGGTGACGACCAGTCGGCGGGCATGGCCCGGCACAGCGCTGCCACGGCCGTGATCCTCATGCTCTGCGCCGCGGTCTTCGACCTGTTCGACGGCCTGGTGGCAAGGAAGCTGCGCTCCTCCCCCATGGGCGCCGAACTCGACAACCTCTCCGATCTGATCAGCTTCGGTCTGGCTCCGGCCTACTTCGTCCTGGTCTACGGCATGGTCGCCGACGACGCGCACCAGAGAGTGGCCGCGGTCGGGGCGATCGTGGTGCTGCTCGCGGTCGTGCTTCGGCTCGCGCGCTTCTCGTGCGTGACTCCGACGAACGGCATGTTCCAGGGCATGCCCTCACCGTTCGGTGCGCTCACGGTGGTCTCCATCGTCCTACTGGAGCTGCCCTTCTTCGCCACGCTCCTGGCGATCCTGGGCACGGCGTGGCTGATGGTGAGCCGGGTGGAGTACCCGAAGCCGCGCGGCCGTCTCGCGGTGGCCATGCTGACCTGGATCGTGCTGTCGATGGGCCTTCTGGTGGCCTGGGCCTTCGATGCGCCGAGCGGCCAGCTCCTGCTCCAGACGGGCTGCGCGCTGCAGCTGGTCATGGGGGCTGTCATCCCGCTCTTCGCGACCGCTCGCCGCGTGAACAACTTCCGCGACAACCGCCGAGAGGCGCGTGCGGCGCAGCTCCCGTAACACTGCGCTCGTCGTGTGCGAGGGCCCCGGACCCGGATGGGTTCGGGGCCCTTCGCTTTGCGGCCGCGCCCGGAAGCGGTCGCCCCCAGCGAGGGCCGGGGCCCCTCCGGGCTCGGCTCAGCTCAGGAAGTCGCGCGCGATCCGCTCCGCCACCCGCTCCAGGATCGGTCCCGCATCCGCGATGCACCTCGCGACATCCGGTTCCACCTCGGTCAGCGGGTACGCGCGCCGGATCCCGGCCCCCGCCAGCGCCTCCCTGGGCAGGGCCAGCCGGCCGCACACCGCGACCACCTCCTTGCCGGCCGCCCGGGCAGCCGCCGCGACCCCCGCCGGCGCCTTGCCGTGCAGCGTCTGCCGGTCCAGCGATCCCTCGCCCGTGATCACCAGCGAGGCCCGCTCGAGCGCCGGAGCGAAGCCCAGGACGTCCAGCATGACCTCGATACCGGGCCGGAAACGCGCGCCCAGCACCAGCGCCCCGTACCCGATACCGCCCGCGGCCCCGGCCCCCGGCGAGGCGGCGTACTCCGCCGTCCCGGGACCCGTCGCCTCGCCCAGCACCTTGGCGTAGTGCGCGAGCGCCGCGTCCAGCACCGCCACGTCGTCCGGCGAAGCACCCTTCTGTGGCCCGTAGACCGCCGCCGCACCCTTCCGCCCGGTCAGCGGATTGTCGACGTCGCTCGCCAGCACCAGGTCCACCGAGGACAGCCGCGGGTCAAGCCCGGACAGATCGGCACGGGCGAGGGCGGCCAGTCCGCCGCCGCCCGGCGTCACCGGCTCCCCGTCCGCGTCCAGGAACCGCGCCCCGAGCGCGGACAGCATCCCCGCGCCCCCGTCCGTCGTCGCGCTGCCGCCGACCCCGAACACGACCGTGCGCGCGCCGGCGTCGAGCGCGGCGCGCAGCAGTTCCCCGGAGCCGTACGTGGACGCGGTCAGCGGCGCGTAGACCCCGGTCGGCAGCCGCTGCAGCCCGCTGGCCTCGGCCATCTCCACGACCGCGGTGTCGCCGCGCAGCGCGAACGCGGCCGTCACCTCATGGCCGAGCGGGCCCGCGACCCGTACCTCACGCCGCTCGAACCCGGCCGCGACGGCCGCGTCCACGGTGCCGTCGCCCCCGTCGGCCACGGGCAGCGCCTCGATCTCCAGCCCCGGCACCACTCTGCGCAGCCCCGTCGCGACCCGCTCCGCGACCTGTACGGCCGTCAGCGAGCCCTTGAACTTGTCAGCGGCGATGAGCACCCGATGTGCCGCTCGAGTGCCCTTCACAGCAGCGTCCGCCACCCGCATTCCCCTTACTCTTCGAGCCTTGCGCATGTCAAGGCAGTCGCGCCGCTGCGACCCTAACCAACGGACGCGCCGGCCGCCACGCCCCGTCCGGCCCTCGGGACCCCGCGCAAGGACCTGTGGAAATGGGTAGACCTTCAGCCATGACCCCTGAGGGCATCGAGCTCGACGACCGCATCCTCGGAGGCTGGCTCGGCCGGATCGCGGGCAACATGCTCGGCAAACCGGTCGAGCAGGGCGACCTGTGGACGCGGGAGCGCATCGACCGCTATCTGCGGCAGGCCTCCGCCCTGCCGCTCACCGACTACCTGCCGGAGCCCGCCACCGAGAGCGACGGCTTCGAGTTGCGGCCGGAGTGGCGGCAGTGTGTACGCGGCCGCATCCACGGGAGCTGCCGCGACGACGACGTCGACTACGCGATCCTCGGCCTCGACCTGCTCGAGACGCACGGCTTCGGCTTCAGCACCGAGCAGGTGGGCGACCTGTGGCTGCTGCGGCTGCCGTATCTGCAGACGTTCACGGCCGAGCGGGCCGCCTACCGCAACCTCGCCAACGGGCTGAAACCCCCGCTCACGGCCACGTACGACAACCCCTACCAGGAGTGGATCGGCGCCCTGATCCGCGCCGACGTCTACGGCTGGACCCGCCCCGGCGTCCCGTACCAGGCCGCCTCGCTGGCGCGCCGGGACGCCGTCCTGTCCCACACCGGCAACGGCGTGTACGGCGCGATGTGGGCGGCCGCGCTGATCTCGGCGGCGTTCACCGCGCCCACGGTCCGGCACGCGCTGGACTCCGCGCTGACCGTGATCCCGGCCGGCAGCCGACTCGCCCGCACCGTGCGCCGGGTCGTCTCGCTCCACGAGACCCGGCTGAGCTGGGAGGAGACGCTCGACACGGTCGCCGAGGAGACGGCCGGGCTCGGCTGGATCCACACCGTCCCGAACGCCGCCGTGCTCACGGCCGGGCTTCTGTACGGCGACGGCGACTTCACCCGCACGATCGCGCTGACCGTCCGGGGCGGCCTGGACACCGACTCCAACGGCGCCACCGCCGGCTCGGTCGCCGGAGTCCTCACCGGGGCGCAGGCGATCCCCGCGCAATGGAAGGACCCCCTGGAGGACACGGTGCGCAGTGCGGTCTTCGGCTTCGACTGCGTGAGTATCAGCGAACTGGCGGACCGGACGCTGCGCCTCGCGCACGCGGAATCGCGGTGAGCCGCGGGCCGTCGGGGGACCGGGTGGGACGCCCGCAACGACTCGATACGCTTCATGAATGAGCACTCCAGACTTCGCCACATACATCGCGGGCCTCCCCCGCGTCCTCGCCGGGGCCGCCGCACTGTTCCAGGACGGCGCGGGGCGGGTGCTGCTCGTCGAGCCCAACTACCGCGAGGGCTGGGCGCTGCCGGGCGGCACTGTCGAGTCGGACGACGGCGAGACCCCGCGCCAGGGCGCGCACCGCGAGACGCTGGAGGAGATCGGTCTCGACGTCGAGCTCGGCCGGCTGCTCGCTGTGGACTGGGTGCACTTCACGGGACACCCGCCGCTGGTGGCGTACCTCTACGACGGCGGAGTCCTCGACGAGGAGGCTCTCAAGGCGATCCGCCTGCAGGAAGAGGAGCTGCTGTCCTGGCGTCTCGTGCCGCGCGAGGAACTGACCGAGTATCTGTCCGGCACCCTGGGCCGCCGTGTGCTGGTCGCACTGGACGTCCTCGCCGCCGGCTCGGGCACAGCGGAACTGGAGAACGGCCACCGGGTCGGCTGACCCGCCCTTCCTCCACGGAGCGCCGATATCCGTTCGCCGCCCCGCGGCGGTCCGCCCTACGCTCGTTCCCATGGCCAAGCCCCTCGTCGCGATCCTCAGTGGTGCCGGTATCTCGACGGATTCCGGGATCCCCGATTATCGCGGGCCCAACGGGCTGTGGCGGAAGGATCCCGGGGCGGAGAAGCTCGTGACGTACGAGTACTACATGGGCGATCCCGAGATCCGGCGGCGCTCCTGGCAGATGCGGCGCAAGAACCGCACACTCAAGGCCGAGCCCAATGCCGCGCACCGGGCCGTGGCCGAGCTGGAGCACTCCGGGGTCCCCGTGCGGGTCATCACGCAGAACGTGGACGGACTCCACCAGCTCGCCGGCATGCCCGCCCGCAAGGTCCTGGAACTGCACGGCAGCGCCCGCAGCTTCGTGTGCACGAACTGTCATGCCCGCGGCCCCATGGAGGACGCCATCGCCCGCGTCGAAGCCGGCGAGGAGGACCCGCCCTGCCTGAACTGCGGCGGCATCCTCAAATCGGCCACCGTGATGTTCGGTGAACGACTCGACCCGGTCGTGCTCGGCGAGGCCGTCGCCATCACCAAGGCCTGCCAGGTGTTCATCGCCGTCGGCAGCAGCCTGCAGGTGCAACCCGCCGCCGGACTCGCGGGCGTGGCGACCGACCACGGAGCCCGCCTGATCATCGTCAACGCCGAGCCGACACCGTACGACGACCGCGCCGACGAGATCGTCCGCGAGCCGATCGGGACCGCGCTGCCCGAGCTTCTACGGCAACTGAGCACCGAGGGTGACTAAGCCTCGATCCACCGACCGATGCCTGTGGATGACGCTTGGGAAAATGAAGAAGTGCCTTGTGACCTGCGATGATGGGAGTTCTTCACGCTTCCAGCACGCACAATCAGCAAGGCACTTCCGAGATGCAAGTTTCCCATACGCCAGCGGCGGTCTCCGCTGCGTTCGATGATCCGAATCTGATCGCGTATGCCGGGCTGGTCCCGGTGATGCGGCTGGCCGAGCGGTGTGGTCTGCCGCGACTGGTGACGGAGAAGGTCAAGTTGACCGGGGTGACGAACGGCGCGGGTGCGGCGGCGGACGCGAAGGTCACCAGCATTGTGGCCGGGATGGTCGCGGGTGCGGACAGCATCGACGACCTCGACGTCCTGCGGCACGGTGCGATGCCGACCATGTTCGGCGGCATTCGTGCCCCCTCCACGCTCGGCACGTTCCTGCGCGCGTTCACCCACGGCCATGCCCTCCAACTCCACGCCGTACACAGGAGGTTCCTGGGTGCGCTGGCCGCGCATACCCCACTGCTGCCCGGGGCCGACCAGATGGCGTTCATCGATGTCGACTCCACCCACAAACGCGTATACGGCCGCACCAAGCAAGGCGCCGAGTACGGCCGGTTCAAAGGCATCCGCACCCTGCACCCACTGCTGGCCACGATCTGCACTCCACAGTCCCGGCCGGTGATCGCCGGGGTGCGGATGCGCCGCGGCAAGGCAGCCGACTCCCGCGGCGCCCCGAAGTTCGTCAGTGAGGCCCTGGCTACCGCCGCGGAGGCCGGGTGCACCGGCACCCGCGTCCTGCGGGCGGACTCCCAGTTCTACAACGCCGGGGTGATCGCCGCCTGCCGCCGGGCCGGCGCCCACTTCTCGATCACCGCCGGCATGAACCCCTCCATCAAGCGGGCCATCCTCGCCATCCCCGACCAGGCATGGCGGCAGATCACCTACCCGACCGCGGTGCCCGACCCCGAGACGGGGGAACTCATCTCGGACGCCGAAGTCGCCGAGATACCCGCCTACACCGCGTTCGCCAGCCGCAAGAAGACGGAGCGGGTCACCGCCCGGCTGATCGTGCGCCGGGTCCGCGACCTGGCCAAACCCGCCACCATCGCCGAGCAGGGCGAACTCTTCCCCGCCTGGCGCTACCACCCGTTCTTCACCGACAACCCCGCTCCGACGCTCCAGGCGGAGCGGGAACACCGCCACCACGCCGTCATCGAGCAGGTCATCGCCGACAGCAAAGCCTCTGCCATGGCCCACCTGCCGTCCGCGCACTTCCACGCCAACGCCGCCTGGCTGACCCTGTGGGCCATGGCCTACAACCTCCTGCGGGCCACCGGCGCACTGACCTCCGCCTTCCACGCCAAGGCCACCACCGCCACCCTCCGCGCCCACCTGATCCACGTCCCGGCCCGCCTCGCCCGCTCCGCCCGGCGCATCACCCTGCACCTCCCGCACAACTGGCGCTGGCAGCACGCCTGGACACACCTCTTCGACACCATCCACGCCCCGCCCGAACCCGGCTGACAGTCCCTGCCCACCCCGCCCGCCAGGGCCCGACCGGAACCGAACCGTGGAAAAGCTGAGCAGACCAGCGGATACCACCTGCCCAGACACAGACACCGACCCGAAAACCGCTCAAAAACCGGTCAGAAGATCCATTCCAGGCCACGTCGGTGGATCAAGGCTAAGCCTGCTGGCCTGCCCTCCGGCGAGGATGACGGCCTGCCGGACGTGCGATCCGCCCCAGCCGGTGATGGCGAGAGCCGTGTCATGCGCGGTGGTCATGGTGGGTCCCTCCTAGGACGAAAGGTTCAGACGTCGGGAAGCGGGTCGATCGGCCGGTCGGACACGGCGAACGCCGCGAAGTCGGCGTATTGCGAACGCGGCGTCGCCCAGCTCGGGTCGCTGCCGCCGAAGAAGGTCGAGAAGAACACCCCGTCGATGCCCAGCCGACCGGTGGTACGGAATTCCAGACCGCCTCGGCTCATCACTTGTCGGCCGTCGACGAAGACGGTCACGGTTCCGTCGAAGCGGCCGGGCCGGTTGAGGCGTACGGCCTGTTCGACGCACGCCCAGCGGCCGAGCGGCCAGTCCCAGGAGCCACGGCCGAGCGAGGTGCCGTGGGCGACCGACGTCGGCAGGTAGGCGTAGACCTCGGCGACACCGTGCGGGCGCCACATGTAGCGGGTGGACAGCCCGTCCTCGCCGTCGGGGATGTGGCGGCCGCCGGTCACCGTCCCGCCGTACAGGCCGGGCAGCTTGCCGCCTTTGACGAAGTCGAAGTCGTCCGGGAACCGCACGTAGTAGCGAAGGTGGAGGGAGTCGACGGGGCCGGACAGCAGCGGCAGGTAGAGCTGTGTCCCTCCCTCGGGCCGGCCGTACTGCCGCGCCACGGTGGGGCTGGCGGAGCGTGCCGGGTAGTGCACCCGCAGCAGACTGCCCAGCGCCGGGTGGCTTCCCGGCAGCAGCTCGGCGCGGGAGAGACCGAACGAGCCGTTGGGGCGTGCCGTGAGCCGGGGGCCGAAGAAGCGGGCCACGGCTGCCGGGTCTTGGCTCAACGGGGTGGCCGAGGCGGTGGAGCGGCCCGGGGAGCCGGACGTGCCGGTCCCCGGGCCGGAGCACGCGGCAAGCCCCGTACCGATCATGGCGGCCCCCGAGGCCGTGATGAACTGCCGTCTACGCACTGCCGCCGCTCCCCGTCTCCCGGTTTGTGTCACTGTCGATCTGTGGCTCAAGCGCACTCAAGGTCCGCTCGCTCGCGCTCACCACCCGGTAGTCCGCCTCTTGCGTCGTACTCGGCACCGTGTGCAGGGTGAGGGTGCCGTCGGCGGAGGCCGTGCCGGTGGCGAGCGTGGTGCCGTCCGCGGTCAGCGCGTACGGGGCGCCGGCGGTCAGCCCGGTGGCGGTGAAGGCTAGGTCTGCGCCGGAGGTGCCGGGCGCCACCAGGACCTCGTAGGCTCCGGCGCCGCTGGGCACGCGGCCGGTGGCGGTACCGCTCGCGGGCACCACCGCGACCGACTGCGGGGTGACGGTCACCGGGGAGGTGCCCACGGTGGCCGCGGTCAGCCTCGCCGTGCTGCCCGTTGCGGAGGGGGCGAGCGTGGTGGTGAGGGCCGGGTAGCCGCTCGCCCTGTAGACGGTGCAGGTGGAGCCGGTGAACGACGCCGAACTGACGGAGTCCACGGCCACCTTCGTGGACTGCTCGATGTCCTTGAACGTCATGCTGCCCGGGGTGGTGGAGTCCCCCGTCACCGAGTACGTCAGCGAGGCGGGCAGGGTGTTGCCGGAGAACACCGTGCCCGTGCTCCACTGCGTCAGCACACCGGAGGAGAACGGGTCGCTGAAGGTATTGCCGGAGAACACCGTCCCGTCGGTCTGGTTCAGCTTGACCGCGTTGCTGGAAGTGGTGTCGAAGGTGTTGCCGGTGAAGGTCAGGCCGGTCGGCCGCCCGGTGCTGTTGGTGTACGCCGGGACGTCCGAGCCCTGGTAGGTGAAGACCGCGTACTGGCTGCTGTTGGTCACCGTGTTGCCGGTGGTGCTGATGCCCGTGGAGCCGACGCTGTAGCGCAGGCCGTACTTCGCGCCCGTGACGGTGTTGTTCCGGATCGTGTCGCCACTGCTGTCGAAGACCGCGATGCCGGCTCCGTTGGGCTGGTCGTGGACGTAGTTGTTCTCGATGACGGCGTCCGTGACACCGCGATGGATCATGATTCCGTGGATCTGGTTGTCCGACGGGTCGTCGTCGCCGACCGGCGTGTACGGCGGAATGCCGTTGTGGTCGACCTCGTTGTAGGCGATCTCCAAGTGGTCGCACCGCTGCGAGCAGATGATCCCGTGGTCGCCGTTGTCGTGCGCATGGTTGTGCGTGATCGTCAGGTGGTCGGAGTCGTCGTGCGGGTCGAGCCCGTACATGACGTTGTGGTCGTACTCGTTGCCGGTGAAGGTCATGCCGTACGCGTTGAACGTGTACGTCCCCATGAAGTTGTGGTGGAACCGGCTGTCGGTCTGCGAGCCGTAGACGTTCAGCGCGGCGCACACGTCCAGGTGGGTGGAGTCGCAGCCGCGGCCCTTGTAGGACACGCCGTAGCTCTCGGCGTCGTGGGAGCCCAGGTAGCCGATGCCGCTGTCCTTGATGTCCATCCGCGACTCGCGGGGCGTCCCGTCGGCGTCGAGGAACGAGATGGCCCGGATGAACGCGCGCGCCCGTGAGCCGGACGGGGCGCCGGCGGGCAGGTACGGGTTGGTGTCGGGGGCGCCGGCCGCGTCGTCCCACGAGGTGATGTGCACATCGTCGATGTCGATGTCGCCGTACTGCGCGGTGATGGCGCTGACATGCGTGGCGACATTGTCCGACAGGCTGCGCAGCCGAAGGGTGCCGACGTCGCCGCCGCCCGACGTGCCGTGCAGTTCGAGGGTGGCGCCGTTCTGGACCACCAGGTCCGCGCTCAGTTCCCAGGTGTTGGTCCTGGGGTCCGTCTCGGCGAGGGGCGCGGACGGGCAGAGGGCGTCGATGTCGGACAGGCTCGCGGTGCCGGAGGTCAGGTAGATGGTGTTGGTGCTGCTGGCGTAGCGGACCTGGCCGGAGCACGAGACGGCCCGGGCCGTGCCGCCGGACAGCACCAGGGGGCCGGTCAGCAGTGCGAGGACCGTGATGGCGACGCCGAGGCGGCTGGCGCGGCGGCCCGCGGGAGTACCGCTCCCGGCCCGCCGGGCGAAAAGGACCGGCGGGTGACCCGCCCGAGGCCGGCCGCTCGGGGCGGTCGCGCCCGGTTTGAGTGGCTGGTCGTTCATGCGAGGCTCCTGACGTATCCGCCGCTTGGCACTGAACGGCGGAGGTGCTTGTTGCGGTGCGGACGGGCGGGGCGCGCGGGAAGTCCCCGGCCGTCCGGTGGTACGCGCCGTATCCGACTGGGTGGTGCGTTTGTCCGTCCGCAGCCGGCCGTCCGCAGCCGGTCGTATGGCGGCGGCCACGCCAGGTCCTTTGGCGGGTCGGAGTCGGGTGCGCGGGCCGGTATCCGGTCCGTCCCGGTCACCGGCCCGCCCTGCTCTCGCGGGTCATGCGGTGTTCCGCACGTGGACCGCCGCCTGGGGCCGCGGTGTCCTGCGGTGGCGGACCTGGTGGACGGTCTGCAGCACGACGGCCAGAGTGAGCGCGACCAGCGCCGCGAACCCGAGCCAGGGGAACGGCGGCAGCGTCACCTCCGTGCGCCCGAGCCGCTTGATCGTGCCCTCCCCCGAGAGGGCGATGGGAGCGCGCACCCACGAGTCCGTGATGCTGATCCACGCACCCGAGTCCGCCTCGATGCCCTTGCGCTCGGCGAGGATGTCCAGGCCCTGGCCGCGGGCGTGCACCCCCGCGGCCAGGTGCACTCCGCGCCGGGCACCGCTGACGTCCAGCGTCTGCAGCCGGGCGGAGGCGCCGAGGTCGATGGCCGTGGTGGCGCCGGAGACGGAACCCCCGGTGACCGTGAGGCCCGGGGAGGCGGAGGCGAGGCCCTTGCGGGAGGCACCGCTCACCCGGACGTCGGTCAGGATGACGTCCCTGGTGGTCCCGGAGGCGGTGAACCCGACGCGACCGCCGCGGACGACGACGCCGTCCAGCGCGACCTGCCGGGCGTGCCCGTAGACCGCGACGCCGGTGCCCGCGCCGGTGACCGTGGTGCCGGTCACCCGGACACCGGAGCCACCGATCGCAAGGCCCCGTTCGAAGCCGGTGACGGTGCCGCCGGTGACGGTGGCACTGGCGATGTCCGCGGCGAGCGACACCCCCGCGCCGCCGTTGCCGCCGGCCAGCCGGGCCCCGCGTACGGCCACCCGGGCGCCCGGACCCGAGACGCTGATCGCGGAAGCCCCGCCGTCCACCACGGTCCTGTCGAGGGTGCAGGAGACGCAGGAGATCAACCGGACACCGTCGTGGGCGTCGTGGTGCGAGGCGGTCGCGGTGAGGGTCAGGCCGTGCTGGGCGGTGGCCTTGATACCGGTGCCGTGGCTGCCCTTGGTGGTGACGCCGGACAGGCTGCGGCGGTCGGTGCCGCCGACAGTCACACCGTTGCCGCCGCTGCCCTCGACGGTCAGGCCCCGTACGGTGGTGCCCCGGTCGCCGTCCAGTACGACGCCGTCCTGGGCGGCGTTCTTGACGGTGACCCTGTCGAGGGTCACGCCGGTCGACCCGGTCAGCCGCAGGCCGGTGCGGTCGCCCTCGAACGTCGAGCCGGTGGCGGAGCCGGTGCCGACCCGGCCCCAGGTGACCCCGGACTCCCGGGCCGGGACGTTGCCCGCCCGGCCGAAGCCGATCACTTTGGTGTCGGTGATCGTCATGCGGCCCTCCGCACCCATGGCGAGGTACGGACGTCCGGCCGTGTCCGCGGGGGCCAGGCTGGTCCCGTCCGCGGCCGCGGAGGCCAGGGTGACGCCGTCGATGTCGAGGTTGGCCCGGCTGCCGCTGATCCAGGTGCCGGACGCGGCGGTCTTCCCAGCGGTCATCAGTACGGTGGGCGTGAGGCGGCCCATCTGCAGGGTGGTGCCGGGAGTGAGCAGGACGGCCGTGTTGATCCTCACGGTCTTCGGCTCACCCGCCTTCACCGGTGCGTAACCGATCCAGTCGCGGCCGGCGTTGGCCGCCAGCCAGCTGAGCGCGAGCGGTCCGTACTGCGAGTTCAGCCGTTTCACGCCGGAACCGTGGCTGACCAGCGTGACCGTACCGGGCCTGACCACCATGAGCCGGTCCGGGCGACCGCTGCGCTGCCAGGCAGCGACGTCCGGGTCGGGCGCGGCTGCGCCCGCGGCGTGGGCGACGGGCGCGACGGCGACCAGCAGGGCGGCCGCGGCGAGAGCGGCGCGCGCGAAACGGTGGACGGTCCTCATGCGGCGGCTTCCGCCCCGACGGGCTGCGCCGTCCGGACGACGACGCCGTTCTCCACCGACACCTGCCGCGTCAGCCAGCGCTGCTTGCGGATGGTGGCGAGGGCGCAGAGCTTGACCACCGCCATCACGAAGGAGATCAGGACGAAGCCGGGCACCAGGAAGAACGAGGACGGCTTGCGCACCAGGTGCGGCAGGATCTTCATCGACCGGCTCGCCCACCACCAACCGGCCAGACAGGCGACGAAGAACCAGTCCTGGCGGATGATCGCCCAGGTCATGAAGAACGGCGAGAGCAGCAGGGTGAAGCTGCTGACCCCCTTGTCGATCATGGTGTAGGCGAGGAAGGGGTGCCGCCAGACCCAGCGACGCGACAGCGCCCTCAGGTCGGAGCGCCAGGTGTTGCGGGCCCAGCGCAGCCGCTGCTTGATGAAGATCCGCAGCGTGCCGGGGAAGGTCGACCACACGCGGGCGGAGCGCTGCATGTAGGTGAGGTGACCGCGCTCCAGGATCAACGCGGTCAGCCGCTTGTCGTCGCCCGACATACAGGGGACGCCCCAGAACGTCTCCTCCATGAAGTCGTCGGAGATCTCCAGCAGCAGTTCGCGCCGGTAGACGGCGGTGCGCCCGGACAGGCACGAGACGGCGCGGCCCATGACGGTCTGCGCGGCGTTCTCGTCGAAGTACCGGTAGTCCAGGTACATGTCGTTGACCCGCTGCAGGAAGCCCTTGGGGTTGTAGACGTTCTGACGGGTCCCCACCCCACCGACCCGGGGGTCGGCGAAGGGCTTGCAGACCTCCCTGGCCACGTCGTGCGCCCAGATGGTGTCCGAGTCGACCAGCGCCACCAGGTCGGTGGAGCACGCCTCCCACCCCCTGCGCAGGGCGTCGCGCTTGCCGGGCACGTCGGTGACGACGACCGTGACGGGATAGCGCGCCGCGATGTCCTGGCAGGCCTTGTCGGTGACGTCGATGACCAGGACGACCTCCGCCACCTCGTTCGCCAGCCACGACTCGATCGCGTGGGCGAAGATCTCCGGGTCCTCCTGGTACACCGGCACGACGATGCTGAGCGGAAGGGAGTAGTCCTTCTTCACGGGCTGATAGAGAGCCGCAGGCGCGCGCCGTACGAGCCAGCAGGTCCAGCGGACCAGCCCGAGAATGCCCAGCGGCAGATAGACGAGGTAGTACCGAAAGTCCAGCAAGGTGGTGTCGAAGAATCCGCTCATGGGCCTGTTCCGTTGAATGCCACAGGTGTCTGACGGCCTCCGCCGCCGCGCTGGCCATGCGGCGCGGCGGTGAAGGAGAGCGCCGGGCAGCCCCGATGGGCACCGCCCCCGGCACCTCGTCCGGGTCGTCGAGGAAGTTGTCCATGGAGAGCAGGTGCGGTGCGGTGGGGGTGAACAGCCGCTTGGTGGCGGACCTGCGCTGCGCGTCCTCGAGGGTGTCGGCGGGGACCACGATCGGCAGCCGCGTCGGGCCGCTGGAAATCAGGTAGCCACCGTCACCGTGGTCCGCCAGCACGACGGCGACGTCACCGCCGAAGTTGACCTGCTCCCCCGGGCTGAACGACATGGACACACTTCCTTCGCCGTGCGCTGACTGACACTCGAAGATTACGGGCCAAATCCTAGCAACTGCCAAGTTGCGCTACCTAAATACCTAAATCGGCGCAATAGATCGGATAACACAGACTGTCCTGCTGTCCGCAGATCCGCTGCGCGCGAAGTGGATCGCGGAAACCTTCCGGTTTCACTGGGACTTGACGGGGGACGCCGATCTCGGTCCAGGGCTCCGGGAAGGGCAGCCCCCGACGCCTTCCTCCACGCCTACACCTACCATCGCTGCCACACCGCGCTCGGCGGGCGGCCACCCATCACCCGCGTCAACAACCCTGCGCGTCAATACACCTAGGTTCTGTCCGATGGGTCATGTGACCGACCTGCGCCCAGCTCGTTTCGGTCGACGTGGGGCGGGGCGATCTGTCGAATGAGGAATGGGCACGGCTTGAGCCGCACTTGCCGACGAATTCAGGTAGAGGAAGCCGTTGGCAGAACCACCTCAGAGTGATCAACGGCATTCTCTTCCGGCAGCGAACCGGCATACCGCGGCGGGATTTGCCGGCCCGGTTCGGGAAGTGGAAAACGGTGCACGGCAGCACCGACGATGGTCGGCTGACCCTCGATCCACCGCGTGAATTCTGATCATCACCTTCGGGCGGGTTCAGGGTGATCTTTCGGGGTGTGGGCAGCGGCGATCGTCGGGTGGCCGTCCGGCGAGGAGTCTCCAAGGTCTTTCGAGTCGTGGGCAGGCAGGGCGGTCGCGTGGCTCAGGTGAGCATGCGTTGTCCGGTCGCTGTCCACAGGTCGGTGAAGTCGGCTTCCCAGCGCCAGTGTTCGGGCAGGTGGAGTGTGAGGCGGCGGGCTCCGGTGGCGATCCGGGCGGGGATGTTGATCAGGTGGCGGCGGATGGTGCCGGTCCGTGCCTTGGCGTGGAAGGCGGAGGCGAGGTGGCCTGCGGCGCGGGTGAGGTTGTAGGCGGTGGCGGCGAGGGTGAGCCAGGCGGCGTTCGCGGTGAACTTGCCCGAGGGCAGGTGGGCGAGTGCGGAGTCTTCCAGGTCGGCGAAGACCTGTTCCACGACGGCGTGTTCGCGGTGCATGGGTTCGGCCTGGGTCAGGACGAACGGGTTGTCGGTGAAGATGACGTGGTGGCGCCAGACGCCGAACAGCTCGGCCTGCCCCTCGGGCACGCTCTTCGGGTTGAGCCGCTTCACCCGGCGCACAATCAGCCGGGCGGTGGTGTGAAACGCCTTCTTCTTGCTGGTGAACGCGGTGAAGGGGACCTCGGCGATCTCGGCGTCGGAGATCCAGCGTTCCTCCTCGGCATCCCAGACGGCGCTGGCGTACTTGATCGGCGTCCAGGCGCCCTCGGCGATGCCCGCGATGGCCTCGCGGATCTTCTTCTTGACCGCGACCGCGAGCGAGAACCGTGCGCCGGCTTTGCGGCAGACCTCGACGGCCTTGTGGGAGAAGTACGCAGAGTCGGCGCGGACGATGATCTGCGCGGTGATGCCCATCGCCCGCACTGTGGCCAGCGCCTCGCGCAGCAGACTCGCGGCGCCCTTGCCGGAGCCTGCCGAGCCTTTGCCCAGCCTCGGCACCGCTCGGCCAACCGGATCGTCGGGATGAGCCCGGCATGTGCGATCAGGTCGGCGTCGTCGAACACGGCGAACAGCTCCGCGAGCCTGCGGGAGACTTTCACTTCAGAGGTGCCTTGCCGATCGTGCGTGGTGGAAGCGTCGGAACTCCCATCATCGCAGGTCAGCAGGCACCTCTTCCTATTTCTCCGTCCACAGGCCGATCACCACGCGGTGGATCGAGGCTAAGAGTGCCCGGTTAGGTTGTGGCGCTGTTGGTCCAGGGCGGTGCGTCAAGGGCGGCCTTCACCCTATTGGTGCTCCTGCTGCTGCTCCCGACCGAACTGCTGGATGTCGGCACAAGGCCGACACCCCGGGCCACCAGCGCACAGGCATGTGACTGCATGAGCGCAATCTTGTGATGAGCATGAGGGTTGCGAACGAACTTGAAAAAGGTGCGTAGCCGAAGCCGATAGGCCAGCTCTATTGCTTGGAGTGGTCGCATCGGTGCGCTGGGTGACGGGCCTTGAGCCTGCCACCGCTGAGCCCACCTGCCCCCAGATGGCCCCGTTCCACGGCTGTTCCAGACGCTCCCGTTCTAGCGTCGTGTTACATCTGCTGATGCCTTGCGATTCCGGGATCCCCGACTACCGCGGGCCCAACGGCCTGTGGCGGAAGGACCCCGAAGCCGAGAAGCTCGTGACGTACGAGTACTACATGGGCGATCCCGAGATCCGGCGGCGCTCCTGGCAGATGCGGCGCAAGAACCGCACGCTCAAGGCCGAGCCCAACGCCGCGCACCGTGCCGTGGCCGAACTGGAGCACTCCGGGGTGCCCGTGCGGGTGATCACGCAGAACGTCGACGGGCTCCACCAGCTCGCCGGGATGCCCGCCCGCAAGGTCCTGGAACTGCATGGCAGCGCCCGCAGCTTCGTGTGCACGAACTGTCATGCCCGCGGCCCCATGGAGGACGCCATCGCCCGCGTCGAAGCCGGCGAGGAGGACCCGCCCTGCCTGAACTGCGGCGGCATCCTCAAATCGGCCACCGTGATGTTCGGTGAACGACTCGACCCGGTCGTGCTCGGCGAGGCCGTCGCCATCACCAAGGCCTGCCAGGTGTTCATCGCCGTCGGCAGCAGCCTGCAGGTGCAACCCGCCGCCGGACTCGCGGGCGTGGCGACCGACCACGGAGCCCGCCTGATCATCGTCAACGCCGAGCCGACACCGTACGACGACCGCGCCGACGAGATCGTCCGCGAGCCGATCGGCACCGCGCTGCCCGAACTACTGCGCGGCCTGACCGCCTCGAGCGGCCAGGGCTGACCGCGGCCCCGAGCCGTCCGTGGTCGCCGAGCGCGTCGACCGTGCCCCGTCGCCGCTGCCCAGGGGGCGGGGTCTCTCCTGTGCGGAGCCCCGGGGTGGGCCGGAGACGTCGCAGGCCGGCATGGGGTGGCTCGCTCTGGGGCGCGCCGGGTCACCCCGTGTCAGTCCGCTCATGCGCCGTCCGCGCCGACCAGCACGGCGCCGGGGTCCGAGAACGCGCCCGCCTGCTTGCGGTACGCGCCCGGCGACATTCCCGTGACGCGCTTGAAGGCCACGCTGAGTGCGCTCTCCGACCCGTATCCGACCGAGTGCGCGATGAGGGCGACCGTGTCGGTGCTCGCTCGCAGCTGCCGGGAGGCGAGTTCGATCCGCCAGCGGGTCAGGTACTCCAGCGGTCCCTGCCCGACCGTCTCCTTGAAGCGCGCCGCCAGCGTGGACCGCGACACGGCGCTCGCTTGCGCCAGTTCGGCCACGGTCCAGGAACGCGCGGGGTCTTCGTGCATCGACGCCAGGGCCGTGGCCACCACGGGGTCGGCGAGGCCGGACAGCCACCCCGACACCGCGTGCGGCTGACGGGCGAGGTGCAGCCGAAGAACGTGGATGAGCATGATGACGGCGAGGTGCTCGGCGACCAGCGTCGAGGCCGGCGGCCTGTGGTGCAGTTCCTGTTCGATGGCGGTCAGCGCCCACTCCACGGCATCCGCCTGCTCGGTCCCCGCGGGCACGTGGACGACCGGGGGCAGCCCGTCCAGCAGCAGCTCCTGCGCCCGCTCGCCGAAGGAGAAGCGCCCGCCGATCAGGTATACATCGTCACCGGTACCGACCCGCGCGACGCCGCCCGTCGCCCTCGCGAAGACGGGGCCCGCGTCCACCGCGGTGGCCTCGGGGTCACTGCTCAGGGTGAAGCGCAGCGGGCGAGTGAGCAGGTAGCAGTCGCCGGCCGCCAGCTCGATCGGTTCCGGGAGCCCGTCGACCTCCAGCCGGCACCGTCCGCGTCTGACGGCGTTGAACTTGACGCCGGAGGGTGGGGCGAACCGCACGGCCCAGCGCCCTCCCGCCGCCAGGGCGGTCGACAGATGGCTGCGCGTCTTCAGTAGGGCCAGCACGTCCTCCAGTGGATCCACGAGCACCTCCTCTGGACGATGGCTGAAGAAGTCCGGACGACAAGTTATACATCGTCCAGCGGCGCGGTCCTACGGTGAGTGGCGTACGTGACGTCGCACCTCAGGAAAGACTGCCCGTGAACGCCGAA
Source organism: Streptomyces sp. CA-106110 (assembly GCF_050936285.1). Lineage (NCBI taxonomy): Bacteria > Bacillati > Actinomycetota > Actinomycetes > Kitasatosporales > Streptomycetaceae > Streptomyces > Streptomyces sp. CA-106110. The sequence continues at coordinate 3,186,709 of NZ_JBNJNB010000001.1, forward strand.
TCCCCACTCACCACCCCCTTCCACTCCCACGCCACGGCCGCCGAGGTGATCGACGGCGTGGACCTCACCGGACGCCGCGCCGTGGTCACCGGCGGCGCCTCCGGTATCGGTACCGAGACGGTCCGGGCCCTCGCCCTCGCCGGCGCGGAGGTCACCGTGGCCACCCGTCGTCCGGAGACCGCCGAGCCGCTGGTCCGTGAACTCGCCGCAGCCCCTGGTGCCGGATCCGTGCGGGCCGAGGCGCTCGACCTGGCGGACATCGACTCCGCCCTGGCCTTCGCGCGGGTGTGGCGCGGCCCGCTGGACATCCTCGTGGCCAACGCCGGGATCATGGCGCTTCCCACGCGACAGCTCAGCGCAGAGGGCTGGGAGCTGCAGCTCGCCACCAACTTCCTCGGTCACTTCGCCCTGGCCGACGCCCTCCACCCCGCGCTGCGCGCGTCGGGCTCGGCTCGCGTCGTGGTCGTCAGCTCCGGGGCCCACCTGAACTCGCCCTTCGACTTCGACGACCCGCACTTCGAGCGGCGTCCGTACGACCCCTGGGTGGCCTACGGGCAGTCCAAGACGGCCGATGTGCTCCTCGCCGTGGGTGCCCGCCGGTGGGCGGACGACGGCATCACGGCCAATGCGGTCGCCCCCGGCTACATCCTCACCAACCTCCAGCGCCACCTGGACGACGACACCATGCGCTCGTTCGGCGTGATGGACGACGAGGGGAACCTGACTCCGCTGCCGTACTACAAGACCCCGGCCCAGGGCGCCGCGACATCCGTGCTGCTGGCCGCATCGCCGCTGGTCAAGGGTGTGACCGGCCGCTACTTCGAGGACAACCAGGAGGCACCGGTCGTATCGGACGGCGACAACCGGGCCGGCCGGGTGGCCGCTCACGCCCTCGATCAGCAGGCGGCGGACCGGCTGTGGGACCAGGCCGCCGACGCCGTACGCCGCTGACGTCCGCCCGGGGGGAGCGGAGCCGGTGAGGCGGCGGTGCGGGACGCGTGCGCCGGACCGCCGCCTTCAGAACAGGCCCGCTCCCTGTTCGAAGTCCAGCAGGCGCCTCTTGCGGTCGAGGCCGCCGCCGTAGCCCGTCAGGCCGCCGCCCGCGCCGATCACACGGTGGCAGGGGACGATGATGCCGACGGGGTTCTTGCCGTTGGCGAGGCCGACGGCGCGTGAGGCGCCGGGATTGCCCAGGGCGTCGGCCAGTTGGCCGTACGAGCGGGTCTCGCCGTAGGGGATCCGGGACAGCTGCTCCCAGACGCTGCGCTGGAACGGCGTGCCGTGCAGGCGCAGTTCGAGGGTGAACTCCTTCAACTCGCCCGCGAAGTAGGCCCGCAGCTGATCGATCGCCTCCCCGAATGGGGTGTCGTCCGGCTCGCCGAAGCTCTCCTCGGGTGGGCGGTGGCGCTGGCCGACCATGTACAGGCCGCACAGGACGCCGTCGTCGGCGACGAGGGTGAGCGGACCGTAGGGGCTGTCGATGACCGTGTACTGCTTCATGGAACGTCCTCACACAGGCAGGAAATTGATGGGGTGGCCGTCGGTCGCCCAGAGGTACTGGACCGCGTACGCCCGCCAGGGCCGCCAGGCCGCCGCCCGGGCCGTGAGCGCGGCCGGGGTGGACGGCAGGCCCAGCCCCTGGGCCGCGCGCCGGATGCCGAGGTCGGTGGGCAGGAAGGCGTCGGGGTCGCCGAGGGCGCGCATCGCGATCACATCGACGGTCCAGGGGCCGAAGCCGGGTAGCGCGAGCAGGCGGGCCCGGGTCTCCTCCCAGTCGCTCTCCACGCCCAAGTGGATCTCCTTGTCCGCGAGCCGGCGGACGAGGGTGGTGAACGTGGTGCGGCGGGTGCGGGGCATCGCGAGCGACTCGGGGTCGAGCGCGGCGAGCGCGTCGGGTGCCGGGAAGAGGTGGGTGAGGCCGCCTTCTGGGTCCTCGACCGCCTCGCCGTGCGCCGTGACCAGACGGGCCGCGTGGGTGCGGGCGGCGGCCGTGGACACCTGCTGGCCGAGGACGGCCCGTACGGCGAACTCGTCCTCGTCCACGGTGCGCGGGACCCTGCGGCCCGGGGCCTTGTCGACCAGCGGTGCCAGCAGCGGATCGGCGCGCAGCTGGTCGTCCACCGCGACGGGATCGGCGTCCAGGTCGAGCATCCGGCGGCAGCGGCTGATCGCCACGGGCAGGTCGCGCAGATCGCTCAGGGTCAGACGGCAGCCGATGTGGTCGGGCCGCGGTGTCAGCGCCACGATCCCGTGGCCGTACGGCAGCCGGAGGGTGCGCCGGTAGGCGCCGTCGCGCCATTCCTCGACGCCGGGTACGGCGGTCGCGGCGAGGTGGCCGAAGAGGTTGTCCGGGTTGAGCGGGGCCCGGAAGGGCAGCCGCAGGGTCAGGACGCCCGGTGCGATCGCCGTCGTCTTCGGCAGGCGGGCGCGCAGTTCGCCCGGGGCCAGCGCGAAGACCTCGCGGACGGTGTCGTTGAAGGAGCGGATCGAGGAGAAGCCGGCCGCGAACGCGATCTCCGCCATCGGCAGCGCGGTCGTCTCGATGAGGAGCCGGGCCGTCTGGGCGCGCTGCGCCCGGGCGAGCGCGAGGGGTCCCGCACCCAGCTCGGCGAGGAGCTGGCGCTCGATCTGGCGGGTGCTGTAGCCGAGGCGCGCGGCCAGCCCGGGCACGCCCTCCCGGTCGACGACGCCGTCGGCGATCAGCCGCATGGCGCGGGCGACCAGGTCGGCCCGCTGGTTCCAGGCGGGCGAGCCGGGGCTGGTGTCCGGGCGGCACCGCTTGCAGGCCCGGAATCCGGCCTGCTGGCAGGCGGCCGCGCTCGGGTAGAACGTCATGTTCTCCGGCTTGGGCGGCACGACCGGGCAGCTGGGCCGGCAGTAGATCCGCGTGGTCAGGACGGCGGTGAAGAACCAGCCGTCGAAGCGTGCGTCCTTCGACTGCACCGCGCGCACGCAGCGCTCCCTGTCGGTGTGCATCCCGTTCCGCATGCGTCCAGCATGGGTCATGACCGGCGGCCGGGCTGGCGGAAATCCGACATGTAGGTGAGCCTACCTGGCACTGTCCCGATCACCAGCGGCGCCGGAACGGGCCGCGGTGCGTCCCGGCCGAGGGTGCCCGCGTCAGTCGACGTGGGCGGCGAACGCCTCGTAGGCCCGCTCGTCGAAGAGGACGAACCGTACCTCCACGACCTCGGTCGCCACGCTCCGCACGGTCTCGACCGCGATACGGGCTCCGTCGTCCAGCGGCCAGCCGTAGACACCCGTGGAGACGGCCGGGAACGCGACCGTCCGGGCGCCCAGTGTGTCGGCGACCCTGAGGGACTCCCGGTAGCAGGAGGCCAGCAGCTCGGAGCGGTCCTCGGTGGCGGACCAGACCGGGCCGACGGTGTGGATCACCCACTGTGCGTCCAGTTCGCCCGCGGTCGTGGCGACCGCCTGGCCGGTGGGCAGTCCCTTGCCGTAGTGGGAGGCACGCAGTGCGCGGCACTCCTCGAGGATCGCGGGCCCGCCGCGCCGGTGGATCGCGCCGTCCACGCCTCCACCGCCGAGCAGCGAGGAGTTGGCCGCGTTGACGATCGCGTCGGCGCTCTGCCGGGTGATGTCGCCCAGCACCAGGGTGAGACCGGTCATGTCGCTCTCAGCCTCCTCCAGACGGCCTTCGCCGCGTTGTGCCCCGACATGCCGTGCACTCCGGGGCCCGGCGGGGTGGCCGAGGAGCAGATGAAGACGGCCGGGTGGGGGGTGTTGTACGGGAACAGGGACGGTTTGGGGCGCAGCAGGAGCTGCAAACCGGACACCGCGCCGGAGGCGATGTCGCCGCCGACGTAGTTGGCGTTGCGGGCGGCCAGTTCGGGCGGGCCCGCGGTGGCGCGGGCGAGGACGCGGTCACGGAAGCCCGGCGCGAAGCGCTCCAGTTGGCGTTCTATGGCATCGGTGAGGTCTCCCGTCCAGCCGTTCGGCACATGGCCGTACGCCCAGAAGACGTGCTTGCCCTCCGGCGCCCGGGTGGGGTCGGCGACGCTGGGCTGCACGGTGATCAGGAAGGGTTTGTCGGGGGCGCGGCCCTCCCGGGACGCGGCGCGCAGGGCATGGCCGATCTCGGCCTTGTCGGCGCCGATCTGGACGGTGGTCGCGACACGCGGTTCCTTCGCGGTCCAGGGCACGGGGCCGTCCAGGGCGTAGTCGATCTTGAAGATGCCGGGGCCGTACCGGAAGCCGTCGTAGTACCGGCCGAGGCCTGCGATGCGGGCCAGGGCGGTGGGCGAGGTGTCGAAGATATAGGCGCGCGCCGGGGGCAGGTCATCGAGGCGCTTGACCTCGTAGTCGGTGTGGACGGTGCCGCCGAGGTCCTTGAGGTAGGCGGCGAGGGCGTCCGAGACGGACTGGGAGCCGCCGCGGGCCACCGGCCAGCCGCGGGCGTGCGCGGCCAGCGCGAAGACCAGGCCGATCGCGCCGGTGGCGAAGCCGTCGAGCGGGGCGATCACATGGGCGACGAGACCGGCGAACAGGGCTTTCGCCCGCTCGTCGCGGAAGCGGCGCATCAGCCAGGTCGACGGGGGCAGCCCCACGAGGCCGAACCGGGCCAGGGTGACCGGGTCACGAGGGAGCGCGGTGAGCGGCAGGGACATGAAGTCACGGGCCAGGGTGTCCCAGCGGCCGAGGAAGGGCTCGACCAGCCTGCGGTAGGCCCCCGCGTCGTGCGGCCCGAACGAGGCGGCCGTCTCGGCGACGGAACGGGAGAGCACCGCGGCGCTGCCGTCGGGGAAGGGGTGCGCCATGGGCAGCTCGGCGTGCAGCCATTCGAGGCCGTAGCGCTCCAGGGGCAGTGCCCGGAAGGCCGGCGAGTTGATACCGAGAGGGTGGGCCGCCGAGCACGGGTCGTGCCGGAACCCGGGCAGCGTCAGCTCCTCCGTCCGCGCGCCTCCGCCGACGGTGTCGCGGGCCTCGAAGATGGCCACGGAGAACCCCCGGCGAGCCAGCTCCACGGCAGCCGTCAGTCCGTTGGGCCCCGCTCCCACCACGACCGCATCGTGCATCGACGGCACCTCGGACTCCTTCGTCAGCCGACGCCCACAGGCATTCAGGATATGCCGGGCCACTGACAGTGCGGAGGTGCGGGTGGCGGCCGCCGGATCCGGCGGTGACGGCGATGTCGGCCCGGACGCAAGGGCGTTGCGGGCGCTACCGGGTTCAGACGCCGCCCGACAGCAGTCCCACCACCCGCCGGGCCGTGGCCTCGTCCCTGGCGGCGGTGAACGGCAAGGTGTTGCCGCCGGTGATACGGAACGGCTCACCCGTGAGCGTGAGGTGTGCGCCGCCCGCCTCCTCGACCAGGAGGATGCCCGCCGCGTGGTCCCATGCCGCTTCCCAGGAGAAGGCAGTAGCGTCCAGCAGGCCCTGGGCGATCTTCAGGTACTCGAGGCCCGCGGACCCGCACGAGCGCGGGCGTATTCCCTCGGTCTGCAGGCCGAGGAGCGCGCGCTTCTGCTCGTCCGTCGTGTAGTACGGGTGCGAGGTGGCCACCTCCAGGTCACGGCCCGGGGCGGGTGAGCCGGAGCGCAGGCGTACGCCGTCGAGGAAGGCGCCCTGTCCCCGTACGGCCGTGGCGAGCTTGTCCTGGGCCGGTGCGTACGTCCACGAGGCCAGCAGGACGCCGTCCTGCGCGAGGGCGACCAGCGTGCAGAATCCGAGGTCGCCGTGGACGAACTGACGGGTGCCGTCGACCGGATCGACGATCCAGACGGGCTCGCTGCCCCGCACCGCCTCGTACGTCGCCGGATTGGCGTGGACCGCCTCCTCGCCCACCACGACCGAGCCGGGCAGCAGCTTGACGAGCGCCTCGGCGAGGTAGGCCTCGGCCTTGCGGTCGGCGTCGGTGACCAGGTCGTACGGGCCGCTCTTCTCGTCGATCTCGTCTGCGGCGAGCCGGCGGAAGCGCGGCATGATCTCGGTGGCGGCCGCCGTGCGGACGGCCTCCTCCACGTCTGACGTGCGATGAGCGAGAAACTCGTCGATGGTTTCAAAGCCTTCGATCATGCGTCCATGAGAGCACGCGACGCTGACAATCCCCCCCGGCCCGGTGTACCACCGGTGGAATCCGGATGAATTGGGGACTTCGTTGATCGGGACGCGGGCACGCTCGATCGCTTGTCGCCACCGAGGTAACCGGCCCGGCCGCGCCACCCCGGCCCGGCAACGCGACCTCGGCGGCCCGCCGCTCCCGCCTAGCGGCCGACCGCGTACCCCTGCATCCCGCGCGGATTCGCCGCGGCGGACAGCACCCCCGTCCGCGGATCCCGGGCCACCGCGCACAACCGCCCCTCGGACCAGGCGCCGCCGACGGTCACGTCATGGCCGCGCCGGCGCAGCTCCTCGACCACCGCGGAGTCCATGCGGGACTCCACGGTGACGCTGCCGGGGCGCATACCGCGCGGGTAGAAGGAGCCGGGGAAGCTGTCGTTGTGCCAGTTCGGGGCGTCGATGGCGCCCTGCAGGTCCAGCCCGCCGCGGACCGCCGGGAGCAGGGCGGCCGCCAGGAAGAAGTGCATCTGCCACTGGTCCTGCTGGTCGCCGCCGGGCGTGCCGAACGCGAGCACCGGCACACCGTCGCGCAGCGCCATCGTGGGGGTGAGGGTGGTCCGGGGGCGTCGGCCCGGGGTGAGGGAGTTGGGCAGACCCTCGTCCAGCCAGCTCATCTGGAGGCGGGTGCCCAGCGGGAAGCCCAGCTCGGGCACGACCGGGTTGGACTGCAGCCAGCCACCGCTGGGCATGGCCGCGACCATGTTGCCCCAGCGGTCGACGACGTCCAGGTGGCAGGTGTCGCCGCGGGTGGTCCCGTCGGCGGCGACGTCCGGTTCGCCGGGCACCGGGGAGGCCGGGCTCTTGGCGACCGTCGGTTCGCCAGCCCCCATGGGGTCGAAGCCGGGGTCGTCGGCGGCCACCACGCACGCGTACTCGCTCAGGCGGGGAGCGCGGCCCCCGGGTGCGCCGGGGCGCAGCTCGTAGGAGGCCTTGTCGCCGACGAGGTCGCGCCGCCCGGCGTTGTAGGCGTCCGAGAGCAGGTCGTCCAGCGGCACCTCGGCCGCGTCGCCGTACCAGGCCTCGCGGTCGGCCATGGCGAGCTTGCAGCCCTCGATCAGCAGGTGGACATAGTCCGCGGAGCCGTAGCGGGGCAGCTCGGGCGGGAGCAGGGCGAGCTGCTGGAGCAGGGCCGGGCCCTGGCTCCAGGGGCCTGCCTTGCACACGGTCCAGCCGTTCCAGTCGTAGGTGGCGGGCCTCTCGTAGGAGGCGGACCAGGAGGCCAGGTCATCGGCGGCCAGGGTGCCGCTGTGGCGCTCGCCGCTGGTGTCCTTGGTGGGCCGCCGCGCCTGCCGCACGAGCGCCTCCGCGATGAAGCCCGACCGCCACACTCGCCGGGCGGCCTCGATCTGCGCCTCCCGGTCCCCCGCCCCGGAGACCTCGGCAAGCAGCCGCTTCCAGGTGGCGGCCAGCGCGGGATTGCGCAGCAGCTCACCGGGGACGGGTGCCTTCCCGTTCGGGAGGTACACCTCGGCCGAGGAGGTCCACTCCGTCTCGAACAGCTCGCGGACGCTTTCGACGGTCTCGCCGACGCGTTCCACTGGTGCGTGCCCGTGCTCGGCATAGCCGATGGCGTACTTCAGGACGTCGGCGAGGGGCTTCGTACCGTGGTCGCGCAGCAGAAGCATCCAGGCGTCGAAAGCGCCGGGGACGGCCGCGGCGAGGGGTCCGGTGCCGGGCACGAGATCCAGACCGAGTCCCCGGTAATGGGCGATCGTGGCCCCCGCGGGTGCGACGCCCTGACCGCACAGCACCCGTACCTCACCGCCTGCGGGGGCGAGCAGGATCGGGACCTCCCCGGCGGGTCCGTTCAGATGCGGCTCCACCACGTGCAGCACGAACGCTCCGGCCACTGCGGCGTCGAAGGCGTTGCCGCCGTCCTCCAGCACCGCCATGGCCGACTGCGAGGCCAGCCAGTGGGTGGAGGAGACCATGCCGAAGGTGCCCTGGAGCGTGGGGCGGGTGGTGAACATCGGAAACTCCTCACTGCTCGCCGTCCGGTGCGGCGATCGTACGCACCCCCGGTGCAGCCAAGGCAGCACCTATCCTTTTCATCCCGATATGCCTGCTTGACCGCAGGTGGCCGGGGTATTCGGAAGACATGAACCAGATGCATCGGAACAGCGGAATGAGCGGCGCCTGGGACGACCGCTACGGAGCCCCCGCCGCATCGTCATGGAGGCCGAGGGTGGAGCAGGGCGGGGTTCCGCCGGGCGAGACCCCACCGGGCGAGAGCAGCATCGAAGAGGCCGTTCCACAACTGGAGTACCAGCGGCAACGAGGCTGGGCCATGGGGCCACTGATCGCGATCATGATCGTGACCGTGCTGGTGGCCGGGTTCTTCCTGGCGTACGCCATCTCGCTGATGGTGTGAGCGGCACCGCCCCCTGCGCCGCCGACGAACCCGACTCGCAGAAGGGGACGACGAGCCGGGGCGATGACGTGCGCCCGACGGCGAGGCGATGCCCCCGCACGACGGCCGAGGCGATGATCCGCGTACGAGGCCAGGCTTAAGACACGTACGACGGACCGGAGCCATGCCCCGCGGACCCCGAACCCTCTCCGCGACTGCGCGGCACACAGAGCCCGTCCAGGTCCTGACGGCGAGGACAAAAACGGCACACCACAGCAAGGACGTACAGACCTCACGGCCCGTCAACAGCCGTCCGCTGTCACCGAGCAGGCACGGAGCGAGTTCGCACTTCCGCCTCACGGGCAGTCATGTGAGACTGGCGTCCCGTCCGCAGTGTGGACCCCCACTCCGCACCGTCCCCCACGAGAGCGCCCGTGCAGTCTCTTCCTCTGCCGCTCGCCCTGACCGCACGCCTGCTGCCGGTCGCCGTCCTCGCCGCGGCGGGCTGGTCCCTGTCGTCCGGGCCGCTCGCCGCCGCCCCGGCCACCGACCAGAAGGCGGCGCAGGGGACCCCGAGCACGCAAGGCACCCAGAGCACCGGGGGCGCCTCCGCTACCGCCACAGCGCCGACGGCCAAGACCTACTCCGCCGCGCCGGCGCCGTGCGGCGCCGTGGCCACCAAGACGATCGAGTCGCTCGTCCCCGGCGCCAAGACGGCCGGGAAGGAGATCCCGTCGACGGACAAGTCCGTCCGGCGCACCTGCTCCTGGAACGCGCTCAAGGGCTACGACTACCGCTGGCTCGACGTCTCCTTCGAGATCACCGGCTCCAACGCCCAGGCGCAGAAGTCGTACACCGAGCGGACCACGGAGAAGAGCGGCGGCGGCGCGGTCCCCGGCCTCGGCGATTCGGGCTACTCGGTGGTGAACCTCACCACCGAGGACAAGCAGCAGACCCGTGAGGGCGTGGTGCTGGTCCGCGTGTCCAACGCGCTGGTGTCCATCACCTACAACGGCAGTGACTTCGAGACGAAGAAGGCACCGAGTACGGACGAGATCAACAAGGGCGCCATCAAGGCCGCCAAGGACGCGGTGGCCGCGCTGGAGAACGGCCAGACGAAGGGCTGACCGTCCTCCAGCGCGGGCCGGGTCAGGCCGCGGTCCTCTCCCGTCCCCGCAGCAGCATGAGCACCACGTACAGCACCAGCGACGTACCGAGGCCGACCGCCCAGCCGTAGTCGGCGAGCGGCCTGAGGGCCGGGATGGGACGTCCGTCGACCAGCGGATGGAAGTCGGCGCCGCCGATCGCCAGGACGCCGCCCACCACGAAGGCGACGACGGCCCGCCAGTTCCAGCCGCCCTCGTACCAGTAGCGCCCGCCCGAGCGGTACAGGTCCCCGAGGACGAGGGAGCCGCGGCGCAGGATCCAGTAGTCGGCGATGAGGATGCCCGCCACCGTGCCGAGCAGTCCGCCGACCAGGCCGAGCCAGGTGAAGATGTAGCCCTGCGGGTCGGAGTACAGCTTCCACGGGAAGATCAGCACGCCGAGCACGCAGGTGGCGAGGGCGCCGGTGCGGAAACTGATCCTGCGCGGCGCGATGTTGGAGAAGCGGCATCGGTCCTCACCTTCGTCGCCGACATGGCCGAGTCGAAGACCGAGATACGCGTATCCAGGCTGCACAAGGCCGTTCCTGTCGTCACGGTCGTCCTACTGGCTGCCTGCTTCTTCGCCACGCCCCAGCCTCACGAGGCGGAGGACCTCCTGGCGGACTACGCCGACCACGCCACGATCCTGGCGTACGGCGTCATATGGACCTCCTACCTCGGCGCCGCCCTGCTGAGCGCCACCCTGCTCTGCTTCCGCTGGGGGCGCCGCCCCGACAGCGGACTCGTCGGCCGAGGGCTGATCCTCATCGGCACCGGCACCGCCGTCGGCCTCGTATACGCCCTCCACCGCGTCGCCGTGCTGTTCGTCGACTACCTCGGCAGCAGTCCGCGCGGTGAACACGTCAACCACGCAGTCAGCACGGACCTGCTCTTCCTGGCCCTGCTGCTGATCGTGCTGGGCAGCACCCTCACCGACGCCGTCCCGGAGACCCGGCTCGACACCCCGCCGAGCCGCGCCACAGACGCGACCAACCCACTGCGTACGCACGACCGGCTGTACCGGCGCACCATCGAGATCCGCGACTCCATCCTCACTCTCGCCGACCACGCACCGGCGGAACTACGCGGACGCGCCTACGACCACGCCACCTCCCTCGGCTTCATCGGCGCCCTCGCCGACATCACCGCCGAGGCCTGCTGGCTCGCCGTCGCCCGCGAGGAACGGCTCCGCGGCGTGACCACCGGCTCCGGCGAGCCCATGCCCCCGCCAGCGGAGGCCGCGACCTCGCCACCGAGATCCGCGCCCTCAACACCCTCAGCACCGCCTACCGCTCCCGCGCCACGCAGGACTTCCTCCGCGCCCACCTTGAGGAGACACCGGCATGACCACCACCCAGACTCCACCCTCTGCCGCTGTTCCTGCCGAGCGGCGCTCCGCCCGCCTCGTCACCGAGGCTCTGGCGCCCGCCAACCTGGTCATCGGCGTCCTGCTGGTCATCGGCTGGCACTCCACCAACTCCCTTGCGGGTGCGGGCTGGGGCCTGCTGGCAGGCATCTTCTGCGGCGGCCTGCCGATCGCCTACATCGTCACCGGCGTCCGCCGGGGCCGCTGGACGGACAAGCATCTCAAGGTCCGTTCCCAGCGGTGGATACCGCTCTTCGTCACCTGGGTTCCGTCCTCGTCGGCACGGGCCTGCTCCTGGCGCTCGACGCGCCCCGCGAGGTCGTCGCCCTGGTCGCCGCCATGATCGCTGGCCTGCTACTGACCATGGCGGTCACCGTCTGGTGGAAGGTCGGCGTCCACACCGCCGTCGCCTCCGGCGTCGCCGTCGTCATCACCGTCGCCTACGGCTGGTGGGCCGCCCTCCTCTTCCTAGGCGTCGTCGCCGTCGGCTGGTCCCGGGTCTCACTGCGTGACCACACGACGGCACAGGTGATCGTGGGCACCATCCTGGGCGGCACGGCGGCAGCTGTGGTGTTCGCGGGGCTGCGCTGACCCATCCACGCAGGTTCCGCGCATCAGCGGACCGAGCGGTGTCCGCCGGATCACGACCGACGGCGAGTTCGATCGCGTACCCGCCGGCGATCCACCACGGGAAGTCGGCCTCGGCGAACATGACGCCAGATCTTCGGGACGAGCCAGCACCCAGCGCCCCGCTCCCTCAGCACCCACCTGTCCATGCTCTCAGTGAACGAGGACCTGGAAGGGGAGTCCGTCGTAGGCCAGCAAAATGCAGCGGCGAGCTACGGGGTGAGCCGGTTCGGTCCGCGGAAGAGGAAGGTGGCCTCGCGGATCGACTCCAGACCGAGCATCACCATCAGTACCCGTCCCAGGCCCATGCCAAGGCCGCCGTGCGGCGGGCACCCGTACCGGAACGCGTTCAGGTAGTCCTGCATCGGCTCGGGGCTCATGCCCTTCTCGGCGGCCTGCCTCAGCAGCACGTCGTAACGGTGCTCGCGCTGGGCGCCGGTGGTTACCTCCAGCCCCTTCCACAGCAGGTCGAAGCTCAGGGTCACGGTCGGGTCGTCGGCCGACCTCATGTGGTAGAAGGGCCGGATGCCGACCGGGTAGTGCGTGATGAACACGAACTCGTGGCCCGTGGCCTGCTGGATGTGGGCGCTGATGCGTCGCTCGCCCTCCGGGTCCAGGTCCTCCTTGACGCTTTCCGGGTCCCAGCCGCCCTTGCGCAGGATGTCGTGCGCCTCGGCCATGGTGATACGGGGGAAGGGCGTTGTAGGGACGGTGATCTCCACGCCGTAATGCTCCCGGACGGCCTCGCCGTGGGCCTCGGCGACCTTGGCGATGGCGTGGGCGAGCATCTGCTCCTCGAACGCCATGATGTCCTCGACACCGTCGATCCACGCCAGTTCGACGTCGACGCCGGTGAACTCGGTGGCGTGCCGGGAGGTGAACGACGGCTCGGCACGGAAGACCGGGCCGATCTCGAAGACCTTCTCGATGCCGGCCGAGATCGCCATCTGCTTGTAGAACTGGGGCGACTGGGCCAGATAGGCGCTGCGGCCGAAGTAGCCGAGCTCGAAGACCTCCGCTCCGGACTCCGAGGCGGTGCCCATCAGCTTGGGAGTGTGCATCTCCGTGGCACCCTGCGCATAGGCGTACTCGCGCATGCCCTGCTCCAGGGTGGTCTGCACAGCGAACATCAGCTGAGCGGCGGGACGGCGGCGCACGTCCAGGAACCGCCAGTCCAGCCGGTGTTCGATCCCGGTCTGTTCGTCGATCGGCAGGGGGACAGCAGCCGGGTTCAGGACCTCGACGGCCTCTGGGACGAGCTCCAGCCCGCCGAGCTTGACCTGGGCGGCGTCCACGACACGGCAGGTGATCTTGACGGCGGACTCTGGGGTGAGGGCGTCGAGCTGGGCCTCCAACGGCCCGTCGCCACGCTTGTGGGTCACCTGCACCAGGCCGCTGTTGTCCCGAACAATGACAAACTGGACCTTGCTCATCAGGCGCAGGGCTTTCACCCATCCGCAGACGGTGACGGTACGGCCCACGTGCTCTCGCAGGTCGGAGATGTGTACGCGGCTGTGGATCATTTCGATCCTCCGAAGGACGCTGTCATGATCCCTTGGGAGTGCGGGCGAGAAGGGCAACTCGCGGTGCCACCGCACTTTCGCCGCCACGAGGTGGCGGCCTCATTTCGGGCCCGGTAACGGGGGTCGGCCGGCGGGGCATTGGGCCACCAAGCGGGGCCGTTCCTCCCCGCGCTCGGGAGGGTCTTCACCTCGGGGCGCGAGACCGCCTTCCCAGCTGTCGGCGGTTCTCTCGGCTCGCGTGATCCCTGGCTACTCGTCTCCGTCAACGCGCTGCCCGGAAGGATACGGACGCCGCGATCGCGTCCGCAATCGAGAAACCCTTCGGTGAATCCCGCAGCTTCCGGGCTTCCCCGTTGCCCACGATCACGGATGGCCAAGACGCCGTCGCCGTTGCTGCCCTATCGTCCCCCCGTGGCGACGACCGAGGTTGACTGGGCGTATGAACTGGCTGGCGAGCTGCTGAGTAGCAGCCTCCCGCGCAGGTGGGCACACACTCAGGGCGTTGCCGCTTGCGCCCGGATGCTGGCGCCGCTGGTCGGCAACAGCGCCCCGGTACTGGAAGCCGCTGCGGTGCTCCATGACATCGGCTACGCGCCACCGCTGGTCTCAACCGGATTCCATCCGCTGGACGGAGCACGGTACCTCCGGAGCGTGCACGCGGCGGAGGAACGGGTTGTCCGCTCGGTCGCGAACGACTCGTACGCCCTGCTGGAAGCCGAGGAGCGTGGCCTACGAGACGAGCTGACCGACGAGTTCCCCCTCCTGGGTGATCCGCTCCTGGTGGACGCGCTGGTCTACTGCGATATGACCACGACGCCGGACGGCCGACGGACGACGTCCCATGAACGGCTGCATGAGATCTTGGGCCGCTACGGCGAGGACAGCGTGGTGGGGCGTTTCATTCGCCGGGCCGCGCCGCACATCCACGCGAGTGTGGATCGGGTGCGGGCGGCCGCGGTCGAGGCCGACCTCGAGTTGTGAATGCGAGCCGTCACCCGAGGTAGGGGTAGGCCCCGGTGAGGTAGTGGCCGATCTGCTCGTGCATGCTCGCGTGGATGTCCAGCGTGTGCAGGTCGTCCGGGTGAATCCAGCGCACGCCGTCGGCCTCGTCGTTGACGGTGGGCTTGCCGCCGACGGGGCGGCCGATGTACACGGCCTCGTACTGTTGCCGGATCTCGCCGTCGGTGTACTCGATGATGTGGTCCGGGTTGGAGTAGACGCCGAGGAAACCGGTGACCTCCGCGACGATGCCGGTCTCCTCTTCGCACTCGCGGACGGCGCACTGTGCCGGACTCTCGCCGATGTCCTGGGCTCCGCCGGGCAGGGCCCACTGGCCGGTGTCGCGGCGTCGCTGGAGGAGGATGGCGCCTTCGTCGTTGACCACGAGCAGGTTACTGGCGGGGATGAGGGTGTTGGCCTTGGGGGCCTTGGGGTCGTGGTAGTACTCGGTCCTGCCCACGGTGGTGCTACTCCTGACTGTCGGGCGCCCAGGGGCGCGCGGATTCCCACACGGCCTCGAAGCTGTCGCTGTACCGCTGGAACCACTCTTCGCCGTCGGTGTTGCGGAGTTGGAGTAGCGGGTTGGCGCTGGCCGGCTGGCCCCAGATGTGCGGGTTGACCATGAGATGGTCGTCGTATCGGAAGATCGAGTTGTAGAGCGTCGTGTCGTGAAGGCGTACCTCGCAGCCTGGGTAGCCGACGAGGTCGCGGTAGTACGTGAGGGATGCCTTGATCTTGGCCGCGAGCGTGTCTCCGATGCCCTCCTCCCTGCCCCTGACACGGACCGCCTCCCCGTCCGGATCGCCGAAGCACAACCGGACACGAACGCCTGCCTGCGCCCTTTCCTGGAGCATCCTCGCGATGTGCGGGTTCGTCTGCGCGAAGAAGGTCCCTGAGAAGACGAGTACGTCGACCTGCTTCATTGCCCCCAGGAGCAAGGAGAGCCACACATCGCGGGGGACGCTCGCCCGATTGGGATAGGTGTCGACGAGTTCCGAGCGGGCCGTACCGGGCCGTTGAGCTCCCTGGCCGTTCTCCGGCCACAGGTATGTCTCGTCGACGCTCAGTAGGTTCGCGACCGTCCAACGGTGCCGACGGTGGGGGACCCTACCACCGACCCACCGGCTGGCAGTCTTGGGATCCACGGCGCAGGCTTCGGCCAACTCCTCCACGGTCAGGCCGCGTTGCACGAGCGCAGAACGCAGTCGTTCATTCACTCAGGCAACCCAACCGGACTGTGGCAGCAGGCCGCAAGTGCGATAAGCCCGGCGGACGCGGTTGTGGCCGGAACTGTTCGTATGCCTAGGCTGGTCCGGTGCCACTGATCGTGCTCTGGGACATCGACCACACCCTCATCGAGAACTCCGGCGTCAGCAAGGAGATCTACGCCGCCGCGTTCGAAGGCGTCGCCGGCCGTGCCGCCGACCATCCGGCCCGCACCAAGGGCCGGACCGACCGACTGATCCTCACGGGGATGTTCCGGGACCACGGTATGGAGTCACCGGAGTGGGCGTTGATCCAGCCCGCCCTGGAGGCCGCCGGCGCAGCGCGGGAGGCTGATCTCGCCCGTCGTGGCCGAGCGCTTCCCGGTGCTCGCGAGGCGCTCGCCGCGGTGGCGGCCGAACCCGGCCTGATCTCCTCAGTTCTGACCGGGAACATCCAGGCGAATGCCCGGATCAAACTCAGGGCCTTCGGGCTGGACGGACTGGTCGATATGGAGTGCGGGGCGTACGGAGCGGATGCGACGGACCGGGCGGATCTGGTCGACGTCGCCCGGGGCCGTGTCCGCGCCGCCTATGGCATCCCGGCCGAGACGCCTGTGGTGCTCATCGGCGACACCCCGCGTGATGTCCAGGCCGCCCTCGCCTCCGGCGCGCACGTGATTGCCGTGGCCTCCGGTGTCCACAGCGCAGACGAGCTGAAGCAGGCCGGAGCGAGCACCGTGCTCGCCGACCTCACGGACATCGCCGCCCTGATGCGTCACCTACGGTCACTGGCCCACGCCGTCTACTGAAAAACGTCCCGGGACGTCCGCCAAAAATCCCTGCGCGTGGTTCGCCGTCCTGCCCTACGACGGCACGCTCTTGGAAGCCGTCGGCGGAGCGTCCCCCGGGTTCCGCCGACGCCATCCCCTCTCCCGCCTCATGGATGGAGCATGCGCGTGACAGCTTTACTCGGCGGACAGGCGGGCGCGACGTCCACACTCGCGGGCGTAGAGCGACTCGCGCAGCAGTACGGCATCCCGGTCGAAGACGCCCTGCTCATCGCGATCAACCTCCACGGAATCGACGGGGAAGCCCCGCGTCACCGCGCCCGCTTGCAGGTGCGGCTGGACAGCGCACGTTCGGTGCCCTGGCAGCTCATCGTCCCGCTTAACGCGGCGGAGTCGCCCTTCCGCCTCTTGGCGGACGGGCAACTGCTGCTGGGTGAATCCGCAATCGGCCTTGTGGAGCGTGTCGATGCCGATGAGGCTGTCGGTGGCTACTTCCGCGACAACGGCACCGCCATGACCCTCAACCCGAACGCCCGTAGCCGATGCGTGGGCTGCGCCTTCTGCCCCAACACACTGGAAGCGGCGGCAGACCCGCGGCTGTCGGAGGAACAGGACCTCCGAGAACTCCTCGTCGCGCTGCGCGAACAGCACCCGCGGCGGAACCTGACGGAAGTCCGAGAGGTCACCGTCTCCACCGGATGCTTTGAGCGGGAGCCCGCGGCCGTCTACCATCTGCGGGCTCTGCGCTCGGTACTCGTCGAGTACCGCATCGAAGCCCGGCTCGGCTTCCTCACCTCAGTGCTCCACTCCAGGCAGGCGTTCGACGAGCTCGCCGACGTCGGCCCCTTCGTGCTCCGGCTCACCGCTGAGTGCTTTACCCGACGCGACCTTCTGCTGAAGGCCAGCAAGGCCGTACTGACGAGCACCTCGATGCCGGAAGTGCTGAGGCGGGCGGTCGCCGCCGGCCACGGCACGTCGTTCACGTACATCGCGGGCCTGGACGACCTCGACGCACTGCGCACCGGTGTCGAGGCCCTCGCGCCGTACGTGACCGAGTTCCCCAACTTCCAGGTCTACCAGGCACACAACCGCATCATGGTCGGCCTGCGCGCCTCGGGGGCCCAGGAGCTTGAGTACTACCTCCGCGCCCGCACCGAGATAGAGAAGATCATGAAGCCCTCCGGGCTGCGGCCTGCGGCATGGGAGTGCTACCGCCCCCTGTGGTACTTCACCTTCGCTGACGAGCCCCTGGTCGGTGCCTGATGGAGGGCAATGCCGTTCTGGCCGACGCCCTGTGGAGAGCCATCTGCTACGCCTCGGTGTGCCAACTCCACCTACAGGACAACGTCCTGCTCAGTCATCCGCTGACCGCCGAACACGCGAAGTCGCGCCCCTCGGGTCACTGGGGAACCGTGCCGGGCACCGCCTGGGCCTTGTCCCACCTCGCTCTCGCCGCCGGGGCCTTCGAAGAAGAAGTCGGCCTCGTGCCGCTGCTCGGAGCCGGGCACGCCGGCGTGGTCCAGCTCTCCGCCTCCTGGGTGACGGGCGAGCTTGGCAGGCTGCGCCCCGATTTCGGCCCGGACGCCGACGGTCTGCGACGGCTTTCCAGGTCGTTCCCCGACGTGGATGGACTGGGTGCCGAGGTCACCCCGGCGCTTCCCGCTGGTGCCTTTCTCAGCGGACGCCTCGGCGGCTGCCTGCCCTTTGCCCAAGGAGCCGCCCTGGGCGCTCCCGGTAGGGTCGTCGTCCCTGTGATCGGCGACGGCGAGTGCGAGACTCCGACCACCGCAGCCGCTTGGCTCGCGCACCGAGACCTCGCTGGCGCCGCCGTCCTTCCCGTAGTGCACGTGAACGGCTTCCGCATGGGCGGTCCATCTCTGCTCGGACGGCTGAAAGACGATCGCCTTCGCGCGTACTTCGCCGGCCTTGGATGGGATGTCGAGGTCGTCCACGTCACCACCGGATCACAGGCCGAGCACGCATCCTTTCACGCCGCTCTACAGGACGCCATGGAGTTCACCCTGCATGGCAGGCCTACAGCTCTCGTCCTGCGCTGCGTCAAGGGATGGACCGGCCCCGTCGCCCTCGGCAACCAGACGCTCCTCGGTACGCCTGCCCTGCATAAGACACCCCTCACGAACCCGCGCGCCGACGCGGAACAACTGGCGCAGCTCGATGACTGGCTAGCCTCCTACCGGCCTTCGCAGCTCTTCGACGCGAACGGGCACAGCCGAGGGCCTCTCGCGGAAGCGGTCGCTCAGGTTCGCTGGTGCTCCCTTCCCTCCGCACGGTCGGCAACTCCCCCAGCTCCACGAGAGGTCAGTGTGGTTTCGTTCGCAAGCGCGGTCACTGGGATTGTCCGGCAGCACGCCGAACGAGGGGACTTCCTGCTCCTCAGCCCCGACGAACTGGCCTCCAACCGTCTCCCCGATCTCGCGGCTGAGCGATGGGCTCACGAGCTGCTGGCAGAGGAGGTACTGCTGGAGTGGCTCGCTGGCTGGACCGCCAGCGGGCGACGGGGCCTGCTCGTGTCGTACGAAAGCTTCGCCCCTCTGCTCTCGAGCGGCCTGGTGGGGCACATCAAGCAGCGACGCCTCGACGGTGCGCGGGGCCTGCCCAGCCTCAACGTCCTCCTGACCTCCTACGGCTGGCACAACGTCCACACGCACGGCGACCCATCCCTCGCCACAGCCCTGCTGGGACTGGGCGCCCCCGGAGTGCGCGTGCTGACCCCGGCGGACCCGGCGCGGACGGCGGCGGTCCTGGACGAGGCGCTCGACTCGGTGGACCGCGTCAACCTGATCATCACCGGCAAGCACAGCCGCACTCGCCACGCAGAGGGATACCTCGCCGAGGAACAGAGCCGTGGTCTCGCGGTGTGGTCGCACCTCAGCGACGATGACGAGCCTGACCTGACGATCGTGACAGCAGGTGACATCCCCGCTGCCGTGGCCACGGAGGCCGTCGACCGCATTCGCAACCGTCACCGGTGCCGGGTCCGAGTCGTCAATCTGCTGGACCTCACGGTCCTCGGTGCCCCGAGCGTGTGGCCACGGGGTCTGAACGGTCGTGAGATCGAGGACTATCTCGGTGCCCACGCTCCCGTTTTCATCCTCACTCTCGGCCACCCGGCGGCTGTGTGGGGCCTGTTGGCGGGAAGGCTTCGCCGCCCCGTCGACGTCATCGGCTGGCAGGAGCCCGCCGGACCGATGCCGCAGCGCGATCTCGCCCGCACCATGGGCATGGACGTGTCGGGAGTCGAGCGGGCTGCCGACTTCCTCCTGGCCTCCCGCGAGGTGGTCCGATGACCTCGTGGACCATCCAGGACCTCCACGTGGTCCAGACAAGGCAGCCCGCGGCAGTCGGAGACGACACCTTCTTCGTCGCGGCCCGCGCCGGGCACGCGGTCGGCTGGTACGGCCCGGTCGGGGAACGCGTGGCACGCTTCGTGAACGACGTACTGGCCCCTGAGACGAAGGACGCGCTGGTCACGGACCACGTTGGCCTGCTCGACGGCCTGCAGACTGCGGCTCGCAGGCATCCGTCCGAGGTGGCGTCGTGGGCGGTCGGCACGGTCGACTGCGCCGTCTGGGACCTCCACGGCCGACTCGCCGAGCGCAGCGTGGCCGAACTCATTACGACCGCAGCGCCCCGGCTGCTCATCCCGGCGTATGCCTCCTGGCTCACCCAGGATCTCAGCAGCATCAACAGCCCGAACGTGCTGACCAGCGTCATGGCCGGCGGCTGGAGCTTCAGCAAGTGGGGGCTTCGCCGCGATCCGGCCGAACCGTCGGGGGAAGCAGCGGCCCGCATGGCCCAAGCGGTCGAGCGCTTCTCGGATGCTCTCGGCGCGCCGCTCGCCGTCGACGCGGTCGGCACCTGGACACCGGCCGTGGCCCTGGCCTTCGCGCAGGCCGCCGATCCCGCCTGCCTTCGGTGGCTGGAGGACCCGCTCCTGCGTCACGACGCGGACACCTACGAACTCCTGGCGGCTTCCCCGTTGCCCTTGGCAGTCGGCGAACGCGCGCACTGCGACGAGGACCCCGCCGGACTGATCCAGTACATACGGCCCAGTGCCCTGACCCTCGACACCGTCGGATGCGGCGGTCTGACTCGAGCGGCACAGATCATCCCAGTCGCTCAGGCCCAAGGCGTCCCCGTGTACCCGCACGGTCGCTCATTCCTGCCCGGCCTCCACCTCGCCGCCGCCTACCCCGACGCCGTCCCGGCCGTCGAGTACCGGCTGCGGTGGGAGCCCGGGCGCCAACGCCTCTACGAGGTGCCGCTCCGCCCTGAAAAGGGCCACATCCGCCTGCCCGACACCCCAGGTCTTGGCACCACACCAAGGAGCACAGCATGCCCAGCGCCTCACTGAACGTCCCTGTCGAGGGCACGGTTACCCACAGCCCGGAAGGGCCCCTGCTCCGCCTGTCGCGACGACTCGACGGCCACGACACCTTCCTCACCGGAAGCGTCGACATCGAGGACTCGTCCGTCCCTGTGCGCATCCTGACGCTGGACGACGTCACCGTCTTGCGCCCCACGAACGGCTTTCCGGCTTCGGCCGACGGCGAGCACTGGCACGGCCGACTGCACGTGCCGCACGGATTGCGTCCCCGCAGCGTCCCACCGGACCTCAACGCCGCCGCCGATCAAGAAGGGCGATCACTCGGCGCGCTCGACGACGCGGAGCTGCGGTACGTTCTCACGTTCCTCTCCGAAGCCACCGCTCCGGACATCCGGCAGGCCCGTATCGAAGCCGTCGTCTCAGCGCTCCCGGCCACCACGGGGAGGACCCAGTGACGTCACGGCCCGAACGGCTGGTCTCGGTGGACGTCGGGGGCACCCTGGGCATGGCCGACGGCCCCGGCCTGACGATGCGGCTGGTCGAGGCGTCGCCGCTTCCTCCTGCGCGTACCCGCGAGATCCTTCGGTCCAGCCTGCACACCCGCCCGGTCCTGACCGACTCCCTGGTCCACGAGGTCTGCGAGGCCATCCAGGTGCCGGCAGAGACGTTCCCACGCGATGTGCCACCGGCCCCGTTCAGCCTCTACCCCGGTACCACCGAGGCCCTGCGCAGGATCAGTGCCGTAGCGACCGTCGTCACCCTCTCCAACGTGACTTGTGTCGACGCCGACACCGGCGGAATGCGCACGCTTCTCTCCCCGTGGGTGAGCGACTTCTTTCCGTCCTGTCGCATCGGCCACACCAAGCCCGACCGTCGCGCCTTCCAGGCCGTGACCGACCACTTCCACACGGACCCAAGTGGCCTGATCCACGTCGGTGACGACTGGACGTGCGACATCGTGGGTGCCATCGAAGCAGGGGCGCGTGCCGTGTGGATCTCGCGCGGAAGGCAGGTCCCCGACGAGTCCCTGCTCGTTGACCAGGGTGTGCTCGTCGCGGACGACTTGGCGGCAGCCGCCGCCCACATCCAGCACCTCGCACCTCGGAGCGCCACATGAGCCTGTTCACGGGAACCGCTAGCTACTACCGCCAGTTCCGCCCCGGCATCCCGGAAGACGTCGCCGCAGCCTTGGACCAGGCCGCACCGACCCGTACCGGCGGGACGCGTCGCCTGCTGGACGTCGGCACCGGCACCGGACTGGTCGCTGAGGCACTGCTCGGCCGCTTCGACGACATCATCGCCATCGACAACGACGCCGACATGCTCGCCGCGGCGGAGTCGGCGCTGCGCCCGAAGCTCCCCGGAGGAACACGCCTGTCGCTCGTAGAGAGCACCGCCGAGGACTTCGTGCCGCCCGCCGGCTGGAAGGCCGACGTGGTCACGATCTGCCGCGCGTTCCACTGGCTCGACCAGGCCGGCGTACTGGCCCGCTTGGACGACCAGGTCGCTCCCGACGGCGTCGTGGCCATCTTCGGCGACAGCAGCTTCTGGACCGCCACCAGCCCATGGAAGGAGGCCGTCCGAGACGTCATCAAGACGTTCCTCGGCGAGGAACGGCGCGCCGGCTCCGGCACCTTCCAGCACCACAACCGCCCCTACAGCGAGATCATGGAGGAGTCGCCCTTCGACCAGGTCGAGGAGGCGCAGATCCCTGTCCACCGCACCTGGACCACCGAGAGCATCCTCGGCTACCTCTACTCCACATCCTTCGCCGCGCCCCACCTCTTCGGCGACCGGCTGCCGGAATTCGAGACCGCGGTCAAGGAGCGGCTCACGGACTTCAGTAAGGACGACACCTTCCCGGAGGAGAACGAGTTCCTGATCTGCTTCGGGCGGCGGAGCAGGAGGTGACGACCAGCAGCACCAGACGGGCGTTCGCCGCGCTCACCGCACCTCGTGTGGCGGCCGAGCTCGGCGAGCGGTCCGTCCTTTGCCTGCCGCTCGGGTCGGTCGAACAGCACGGCCCGCACCTGCCCCTGAACACCGACACCGTCATCGCCGAGCGCTTCGCCCACCGTCTGGCCGCGCATGTGGCGGGCCGGTACGACCTCTGGGTAGGACCGGCCGTCCCCTACGACCTTTCGCCCGAACACGCTCGGACGCCGGGGACCGTCACCGTGGCCCTCCACCTGTACGCCACGCTGATCACCACGCTCGTCACCGAGTACACCCGCTCCATGCGTGTCGGCTCCGTGCTCCTCATCAACGGACACGGCGGCAACCGCGGCGTGCTGGAAGCGGTCGTCCACCAGCTCCGCCACTCCTACGGCGTTACCACCTGCGTACTGCACCCGACCGCACTCGCCGCCAGCCGCATTCCGCTCGACAGCGAGCTGCCCGAGGTGCATGCCGGGGCGCTGGAGACCGCCCTCATGCTCGCCCTCGACCCGGACCGGGTCCGACTGGACCTCCTGCCAAGCGAGGCGTTCCCCGACCCCGGCCAGCGCCGGGCGATCGGCCAGCTCGTACTCGATCGGGGCGTCACCTGGCCTTGGACCTCCGACGACCCCGCGCTCTCCACCGACGGCGTCATCGGCGGCGATCCGCGCAAGGCCACCCCGGAAGTGGGCCAGAAGCTCCTCACCGCAGCGCTCGACGCCAGTACGCACGTCCTCGACCGCATCGACACGGCCACGTCCCATGGGCCGTCGCAGACCCTACGGAGGCACTATGCCCCTCACGTCTGAGGAGCAGACCACGTTCAAACAGGCGGGCGTTCTCGTACGCCGTGCACTAGTCGCCCCCGCACTCGTCCAACGCGCCACCTCCCTGGTTGGAACCTGGTACCGCGACCTGAAACCCGGCGACATCCCGGCCTACAGCCAGCGCACCTTCGCCCCCGAACTCGGGAACCACCCCGACATCCTCGCCCTGTACGGGGAGACGGACGCCGCCGAACTCGCCACCGACCTCCTCGGGGACACCCTCCGCGTCACCACCGCCCAGATCCAGATCCGCGTGCCCGAGTCGGAGTTCCCCGACGCGCAGCCGGAGAAGGCGATGCACGTGGACGGGGTCTCCTGCCCTCACCTCGATCCGCGAGAACTGCGTACCTTCTCGCTCCTCGTCGGGGTCATCCTGTCCGACGTGAGCAGCGCGCAGGACGGCGCGCTGCACTACCAGCCGGCCGGTCACCACACCATGGCGGGCTGGTTCCGGACTCAGTGGTCGCTCGGCATGACGGAACAGGTGCCCCCAGAGGTCGACCACGAGCGGGGTGTGCCCCTGCTCGGCGCCCCCGGCGACGTCCTGCTCATGCACCACCTCGTCCCGCACTCGGTGGGACGAAACCTCACCCCGTTCCCCAGGGTGATGGCCTACTTCCGCGTCTCCCACCCGGACCACCCCCGCCGCCCACTCGAAGCCCTGCGCGACCCATGGCTCGACTATCCGCCTCTCACCGCGACCTCTCAGCCCGCAGTCGACAAGGAGTAGCCCATGCGTGTCATCGGTCCCGAAAACCTCGAAGCCGCAGCACAGGCGATCGAGGGCGGAGGACTCGTCGTCGTCCCGACCCGACGCTGGTACATGGTCTGCGCCGACGCGAGCAACGCGCAGGCGTGCGACGACATCATGACGGGCAAGCGCCGCCCGAGCGGCAAGCCCCTCGCCTACGTAGCCACCTCCACCGCATCCTGCGAGGAACGCTTCATCCTCAGCCCGGAGGCCAGGCGACTCGCGGCAGCCTTCTGGCCCGGCGACCTCGCCCTGCTACTGCCGTGGCAGAATGCGGAAGACGCCGCCCAGCACGCGGCAGTCGGATCACCCGCCCTGGTCACGATCGCCCCGGGCATCCTCGGGGACCTCGCGTCGGCGGTGAAAGTTCCTCTCGCGGCCACCACAGCCAACATCTCCGGGGACGCCGGTCCGAACGACCCCGGACCGGCCATCACCCTCGACCAGGCTCACGCCTTCCTGGCCGCCTCCGGCCTGGAGCCCGACGTCATCGTCGACGGAGGAGTGTGCCCGGCGGCGAACCACATGACCATCGTCGACTGCTTCACCCCGGAGGCCAGGCTGGTGCGTACGGGCCTCGTCCACCAGCGGGCCATCTCGGCGGCGCTAGGCACCGAGATCCGGACCGCCTGACGGCCTCGCCCCCTCCCACTGAGCAGACAGGAGCGGGCTACCCGAGCGAACAAGAGGGTGCGCGGGCCGTGCAGTTGCCGTCTCCCAAATTCGATGTACTGGCACAACACCTACTCGGTAGTGTCGCCGCTTCCAAACCCGTACTGGACAAGGATGTTGTCCGGCCCAGGAGCGCAGAGGTGCCATGAGCCGTTTGAGTGAGTCCGTCACACGTGTCATGCACATCCTCGATGGAGCGGACCTGGGCGCGGACTACACGGTCGCGCAACTGCTCGGCGAGACAACAGCAAGGCGCTCTCTCGACCTCTCCGACCTCTCCCCCCAGGAGCAGGCCTCCCTGGTCGAGCGGCGCGCGATCAACCTGATCCCCTCAGCGACGGTGCTCGCCGAGAAGATCGAGGCCGCGCAGGCGGCGGGACGGCCGTTCGTCGTGAAGTACGGCATCGACCCGACCTCGCTCGATGTCCACCTCGGACACGCGGTGCCGATCATTATCGCCAGCCGGTTCCAGCGGATGGGCCACCACGTCGTCTTCATCATCGGCGACGTCACGGCCAAGATCGGCGACCCTTCGGGACGCTCCTCGGAGCGACCGCCCCTCACCGACGAGGACATCGCGCGCAACCTGAGCGGCTACCAGCAGCAGGTCACGCCGTTCATCGACTTCGAGCGCGCCGACCTACGTTTCAACGGCGAGTGGCTGAACAAGGTCACCCTGCCGGAGCTCGTCGGGGTCCTCGCCCGGGTGCCGGTCTCCATGTCGCTCCAGCGCGAGGACTTCCGCACCCGACTCGCCGAGGGCCACGGGCTGTCGGTCGCCGAGTTCGTCTACTCCGTCGTCATGGCGTGGGACTCGGTGGCCATCGACGCCGATGTCGAACTCGGCGGTGTGGACCAGCTGCTGAACCTCCAGATGTGCCGCAAGGTGATGGAGATCTCGGAGCAGACCCCCGAGGTCGTCATCACCACCCCGCTCATCGAGGGCACCGACAGCACGGGCACCAAGATGAGCAAGAGCAAGGGTAACTACGTGGGCCTGAAGGCGTCGCCTGATGACGTCTACGGTCGGCTGATGTCCATCCCCGACCACCTGACCGAGTCGTACCTCCAGCTGCTCACCGAGTGGACGGACGACGAGATTCGCATGATCACCAAGCGCCTGGAGGAGGGAACTGCGCACCCGATGGCGGTCAAGCGCATCCTCGCAGGCGAGGTGGTGGCCGCCCTCCATGGCCTGGACGCTGCCGCCGCCGCCCGGGCGGAGTTCACGGCGCGCTTCTCGAAGCGCTCCTTTGGGGACACGCAGAACCTCCCCGTCGTCTCCCTGAAGGATCACGCCGAGGAGACGCTCGGCACGCTGGTCAGCCGCACGCTGGAGTTCGCTCCCAGCATCTCCGCCGTGCGCCGTGTAGCTCAGCAGAAAGGCCTCCGCCTGATCCGCGAATCGAACGGAGACCAGCAACCGACTCCGCTCACGGAGGCTTCTGTTCAACAGACGCTCGGCGCAGTTGTGAACGAGGCCGGGGCACTCGATGGCGCCGAGCTGTACCTCAAGGTGGGTCGTAAGGTCGCCCGTATCCACGTCTGAGATCGAGGTCCGGCGCCGACCTACCAGTATGGGTCAGCGCCGTTCTCTTTGGCCTCTGTGCGACCGCGCGAGGCAAGCCGGGGTAGGGCGTGATTCACGCCCACTGGCGCGCTGTGTCCCGTCGATCCGAACCAGTCGAGAGACATCGTCCGCCCCTCTGCTCCTGGGACTTTTCAGGGACTTTCAGTGCTGTCCGAGGGACTTCCGAGGGACTTTTCGCCGCCTTACACGGCAAGCCCCCGAAAGACCGGAAAGAGCCTCCGACGCAGGTCAGAGGCCCTTTCCCTGGCAAAGCCGCAGGTGGCGGCAGACGAGTCGGGCTGTACGCCGGGTACTGTCGTCCTCCCGGTACAAGGGCACAGGCGTACTCCGCCAGATCCGTGCCCGGCGTACTCACCAGCCGGTCTGCGGTTCAGGCGTCCTGGTTCCGCCCGGTGCCGAGGCTGAGCAGCGTGTAGAGCAGCACGGCGGAGGCCAGGCCGACCGCCCAGCCGTAGTCGGCCAGCGGCTTGAGGAATGGGATGACCCCGTCGACGGGGAACGGGCCCTGCTTGACGCCCTTGACGACGGTCGAGTACGAGCCACCGACGGCCAGGATGCCTCCAACCACGAATGCCGCCACCGCGCGCAGGTTCCACCCGCCGGTGTACCAGTACCGGCCGCCAGACTGGTACAACTCCCCCAGCGCCAGGCGGGCACCGCGCACGATCCAGTAGTCGGCGACTAGGATGCCGGCCACCGTGCCGAGCAGGCCTCCGACGAAGCCGAGCCACGTGAAGATGTACACGTGCGGGTTGGCGATCAGCTTCCACGGCATGATCAGGATGCCGACCACGCCGGTGATCAGCGCGCCGGTGCGGAAGCTGACCAGTCGCGGCAGCAGGTTGGACAGGTCGTACGCCGGTGAGACGACGTTGGCGGCGATGTTCACCGACAGGGTCGCCACCATGACGATGAGCAGTGCGAACAGGGCGCCGACAGTGTTACTCATCTTCGCGCTCAGTGCGATCGGGTCCCAGATCGGCTCCCCGTAGACAGCCTGCGAGCCTGACGTGACCAGCACCGATAGGACCGCGAAGAGCGTCATCGTGGTCGGCAGGCCCAGTGTCTGGCCCCACAGCTGAGCGCGTTGGCTACCGCCGAAGCGAGTGAAGTCGGGGATGTTCAGCGACAGTGTGGACCAGAAGCCGATCATGCCCATGAGCGAGGGGAAGAAGACCTTCGCGAAGTCGCTCCCCCAGCCGAGACGTGAGGGCTGGTCCAGGAGGGGGCCGAAGCCTCCCGCCTTGGCGGCCATGAAGCCCAGCAGGGCCAGCGCGCCGACGATCACCAGCGGCGCCGCCCAGTTCTCGACTCTGCGCAGGGTCTCCATGCCGCGGGTGATGATCGCGACCTCGATGAGCCAGAAGACAAGGAACGACAGCCACTGAGTCCATGGCGTGCCCGCTATAGCGCCGGCGTTCAGCCAGCCGTGGCCGAACAGTTTGCCGGCGAGCAGGAAGATGCCTTCCCCGCCGATCCAAGTCTGGATGCCGAACCAACAGCAGGCCACCGCCGCGCGCACCATCGCCGGCAGGTTCGCGCCGCGCACCCCGAAGGACGCCCGGGCGAAGACGGGGAACGGGATGCCGTACTTGGTGCCGGCGTGGCCGGTCAGCAGCATCGGTATGAGCACGATCACGTTGGCCAGCGCGATCGTCAGCACCGCCTGCTTCCAGTCCATCCCCAGCGCCACCAGCCCCGAGGCCAGCGTCCACGACGGAATACAATGCGCCATTCCCACCCAAAGGGCGAGATAGTTGTAAGTCCCCCACGTACGGCGCTCGATCGCGACCGGCACCAGGTCCGCGTTGGCGAAACGCGAGTCGTCCAGCCCCGCCGGATCGGACAAGGCGACCCGGCCGTCTGGATGCGCCTGCTGTGCAACGGCCGGATCGGCCAGGGTTCTTCCACTGGAGGACATTGGAGACCACCTCGCAACTCGGAGACTCATGCAGGGACGTGAATCCTGGGCCTTGTCGCAACCCCGGGACTACAGCGAACGATGGAGAAGCCGACCAGCTCCGCGAGCACAGCTGCGGAAGGCGACCCACTCCGACGGCGTCAAGCACGCACACTGGCCGCGTGCTCGCGCGACCAGCACGATGGCTGGCGAAGGCACTGGTCAGCGCCTCACTGCGCAGTATGTGTTCTCTCTTGCGCAACACACAGTGCGGAGAAGTTGTACGTGGTCCAGGTGCGCCGTGCGACGGGGACCGGAAGCAGGTCCTCGTTGGCGTACTGACCGGTGGGCTGCGCGGAGCCCGGGGCGAACTCCACCCGCCCGTCAGGGCCGGTGACTTGGTCGGACAGCGGTATGGCCGTAGGAGCCGTGTCGGTCATGGGCAGGCCAATCATGAGGCGGGACGGGAAAGGCCGTGGGGGTGGCGTAGCCGATGGGGGGTGCGCCCCGGCAACGAAGGCACGGGAGCGCCCTGGCCCCTTCCCGGGGGAGCGAGAAGGGGACGAGCGAAGAGGGCCGGTGGAAGGACCCTTGCGGGAACTAGCCGTTGACGGCCGGGATGACCTGACTCCCGTACGCGTCGATGACCGCTTCCTGAGCGTCGTGCATGTCGTAGACGGCGAACTGGTCGACCCCGAGGTCGCGCAGCGCGATGAGCTTGTCGATGTGCTGCTCGGGCGGGCCGATGAGGCAGAACCGGTCGACGATCTCGTCGGGCACGAACTGGGTGTCGGGATTGCCGCTGCGTCCGTGATGGGAGTAGTCGTAGCCCTCCCGAGCCTTGATGTACTCAGTGAGTTCCTCGGGTACGGCGGCGGAGTGCTCGCCGTACTTGGCGACCAGATCGGCCACGTGGTTGCCGACCATGCCGCCGAACCAGCGGCACTGCTCACGGGCGTGCGCGAGCGCCTCGGGCGAGTCGTCCTCGGTGACGTACGCCGGGGCCGCGACGCAGATCTTGACCTCGGACGGATCGCGTCCGGCGGCGACGGCCGCGTCCTTCACGGCCTTCACCATGTACTCGGTCAGATACAGATCGGCGAGCTGGAGGATGAAGCCGTCCGCCTCCTCCCCGGTCATCTTCAGGGCCTTGGGGCCGTACGCGGCCATCCAGACCGGCAGTTCGGCGCCCGGCTTGATCCACGGGAACCCGATCACCGTACCGCCGAGGTCCGCCTCGTCGCCACGGGCGAGGGCCCGGATGACCTTCATGGCCTCGCTGATGCGGGCCAGGGTGTTGGGTTTGCGGCCCGCGACGCGCATGGCCGAGTCACCGCGGCCGATACCGCAGATCGTGCGGTTGCCGAACATGTCGTTGAGGGTGGCGAACGTGGAGGCCGTGACCTCCCAGGTGCGGGTGCCCGGGTTCGTCACCATCGGACCGACCGTGAGCTTCTGGGTGTTCGCCAGGATCTGGCTGTAGATCACGAACGGTTCCTGCCACAGCACGGCCGAGTCGAAGGTCCAGCCGTAGCGGAAGCCGTTGCGCTCGGCACGCTTCATCAGGCTGACGACCCGCGATGCCGGCGGGTCGGTCTGCAGGACGAGTCCGAAGTCCATGGGCGCCACTCCTAGTTGAGGTACTGACAGGTGGAGCGGGGGGTGTAGACGCCGTGGCCCGCGTGTCCGGTGAACTCCCGGTCGGTGATGACGGGCTCCCCGCGCGAGAGGACGGTCTCGACCCGGCCGGTGGTGCGCTTGCCCTCGTACGCCGAGTAGTCGACGTTCATGTGGTGGGTCTCGGCGGACATGACCTGCTCGGCGTGCGGGTCGTAGATGACGACGTCGGCGTCCGCGCCCGGGGCGATGGTGCCCTTCTTCGGGTAGAGCCCGAACATGCGGGCCGGGGCGGCGCAGGCGATCTCGATCCAGCGGCGGCGGGAGATGTGCCCGTCGACGACGGCCTGGTGGAGCAGGTCCATACGGTTCTCGACGCCGGGCATTCCGTTGGGAATCTTCGAGAAGTCGCCCCGGCCCAGCTCCTTCTGGCCCACGAAGCAGAAGGGGCAGTGGTCGGTGGAGACCACCTGGAGGTCGTTGGTGCGCAGCCCCTTCCACAGGGCCGCCTGGTGCTCCTTGGGGCGAAGCGGCGTGCTGCACACGTACTTCGCGCCCTCGAAGTCCGGCTCGGCGAGGTTGTCGGTGGACAGGAAGAGGTACTGGGGGCACGTCTCGCCGAAGACGTTGAGCCCCTCGTCCCGTGCCCTGGCCAGCTCGGCGACCGCCTCCTGCGCCGAGACGTGCACGACGTACAGCGGCGCGCCGGCGACCTGGGCGAGCTTGATGGCGCGGTGGGTGGCCTCGGCCTCCAGCAGGGCCTTGCGGACCTCACCGTGGTAGCGCGGGTCGGTCTCGCCGCGGGCCAGTGCCTGTTCGACCAGCACGTCGATCGCGATGCCGTTCTCGGCGTGCATCATGATGAGGCCACCGTTCTCGGCGGAACGCTGCATGGCGCGCAGGATCTGGCCGTCGTCGCTGTAGAAGACGCCGGGGTAGGCCATGAACTGCTTGAAGGAGGTGACACCCTCCTCGACCAGCAGATCCATCTCCTTGAGCGTCTCCTCGTTGACATCGGAGACGATCATGTGGAAGCCGTAGTCGACGGCGCAGTTGCCCTCGGCCTTGGCGTGCCAGGCGTCCAGGCCCTCGCGCAGGGTGTGGCCGACGCTCTGCACGGCGAAGTCCACGATGGTCGTGGTCCCGCCCCAGGCGGCGGCCCGGGTCCCGGTCTCGAAGGTGTCGGAGGCGAAGGTGCCGCCGAACGGCAGCTCCATATGGGTGTGGGCGTCGACGCCGCCCGGGATGACGTACTTGCCGGTGGCGTCTATGGTCCGCTCGGCCGTGAAGGCCTCGGCGGCCGGGGTGCCGGTCGCGGCGAGGGCGGCGATGCGGCCGTCCTCGATCAGGACGTCGGCGTGGATCTCGTCGGACGCGGTGATGACGAGGCCACCGCGGATGACGGTACGAGTCATGCTCACCCTCCGGGCGTTGACGGCGGTCGTGAGAAGTGCGGGTTGTCTGTGGCTTGTCGCGCCCACGCGGCGGAGCCGCATGCCGGGCCTGCCCCCGCGCCCCTCTTCAGGGGCGCGGGGGTACCTTCACCCGTTACGGCGCGGTCAGCGGGCCGTACGTGCCCGGGGCGCGGTCGCGGTAGAACTGCCAGCGGTCACGGACCTCGCGCAGCTTGGCCAGATCGAGGTCGCGCACGACGAGCTCGGTCTCCTTGTCGCTCGCCACCTCGCCGACGAACTGCGCCTCGGGGTCCACGAAGTACGAGGTCCCGTAGAAGTCGTTGTCGCCCAGCTCCTCGACGCCCACCCGGTTGATCGCACCCACGAAGTACTCGTTGGCCACGGCCGCGGCCGGCTGCTCCAGCTGCCAGAGATAGCCGGAGAGGCCGCGCGAGGTGGCCGACGGGTTGAACACGATCTCGGCGCCCGCGAGGCCGAGGGCCCGCCAGCCCTCCGGGAAGTGGCGGTCGTAGCAGATGTAGACGCCGATCCGGCCCACCTTGGTGTCGAAGACGGGCCAGCCGGAGTTGCCGGGACGGAAGTAGAACTTCTCCCAGAAGCCCTTCACCTGAGGAATGTGGGTCTTGCGGTACTTGCCGAGGTACGAGCCGTCGGCGTCGATCACCGCCGCGGTGTTGTAGAGGACGCCGGGCTGCTCCTCCTCGTACATGGGCAGCACCAGTACGATGCCCAGCTCCTTCGCCAGCGCCTGGAAGCGCTTGACGATCGGGCCGTCCGGAATCCGCTCGGCGTACTCGTAGAACGCCGGGTCCTGGACCTGGCAGAAGTACGGCCCGTAGAACAGCTCCTGGAAGCACAGGACCTGAGCACCCTGCGCGGCCGCGTCGCGGGCCGCCTGCTCGTGGACCTGGATCATCGATTCCTTGTCGCCCGTCCAGGCGGTCTGGAAGACGGCGGCACGGATCACTCTGCTCATCGGGACCTCCGGTCGCTCGGTGTGCGGTGAGCTTAGGAAGCCGTGCGGGCCGCTTTGAGTTGCACCGTGTCACGTCTGCGGGCGCCCTGCGTTGCACGGTGTCAACCCGGCTCGTGCACACTGGTTTCCCGCACTTTTCCACGGTGTTTCACCCCTGTTGGGCGTCGTGCGCGAGCAGCGCGATGTGCACGGAGGCGGCCT
This sequence comes from Streptomyces sp. CA-106110, assembly GCF_050936285.1. Taxonomy (NCBI): domain Bacteria; kingdom Bacillati; phylum Actinomycetota; class Actinomycetes; order Kitasatosporales; family Streptomycetaceae; genus Streptomyces; species Streptomyces sp. CA-106110. The sequence continues at coordinate 3,219,029 of NZ_JBNJNB010000001.1, forward strand.
GTTCGAAGTCGTCGAGATCGACCCCGAGGCGGGCCTGAATGGCCTCCAGCCTGCGGTAGAGGGCGGGACGGCTGACGTGGTGGAGCTGGGCAGTGCGGGACTTGTTGCGGCCGGTGGCGAGATACGTCCGCAGCACCGGCAGCAGCTCCTGCTCGGCGTCGCGCCCGCACAGCAGTCCGTCGAGTTCCCGCTCGGCGAAGGACTGGACGTGCGGGTCGTCGCGCAGCAGCCGGATCAGGCCGCGCAGATGGACGTCCCTGAGCCGGACCACCGGCGGCAGGTCGAGCGCGGCCGAATGCCCGGCGACGGCGTCGGCCACATGCCGGGCCTCGCGCAGCCCGGCGGGTACGTCCTCCCAGGCGGCGCGCGCGTCGGCCGCCGCGACGACCGTTCCGCCCGAGACCGACTCCGTCCTCAGCCGGGCGGCGAAGTGGGCGGTCAGCGCCTCGGCGTCCTGGTCGCGGGGGAGGCTGAGCAGCACGGCGGTGGCCCCGTCGGCGAGTTCGGCGACGAGCCCGGAGAGCCCGAGCAGGCGCAGCATCCGGTCCAGATGGGCCGGGTCCCCGTCGCGGACCACGAGCGGCACGAAGGTACGGCGGTTGACGGGCAGTCCGGCGGCACGCGCCCGCGGCAGCAGCTGACGGGCCGGCACCACGCCGAAGACGAGGTCCGTCAGCAGGCTCTGGGCGGACTGCTCCTCCCAGCTGTGCACCGAGCCGCCGAGCATGCGGTGCAGGACGAGGGCCTCGGCCGCGCGCTCGGCGAGGAGGCTCCCGATGGGGCTGTCGCCGCGGTAGCCGCACAGCACGATCCGGCCCCAGCGCTCGCCGCGTCCGCCCAGTTCGGCGCGGACCCAGCCGTCGCCCTCGGTGCCGCCCGCCTGCCGGGCGATGCGCTCCCAGTCGCGCAGCACGTCGTCCACCGCGGACCGCTCCCCCGCCGTCGCGAGCACGCGGTGCGCAAGGTTGGCGAGGATCACGGGACAGCCGGCGTGCACGGCGATCTCGTCGAGCAGTCGCTGCAGCGGGGCGCAGGCCGTGATGAGTCCGGTCAGCGCCGTACGGACGGACTCCGACAGGCTCACGGCCGCGAAATTCCGCCGCACGAGCCGGGACTGGACCTCCTCGGTCAGTTCGGCGAACGGGAAGGGCCGGTGCAGGACCACCATGGGCAGTCCGCAGCGTTCGGCCGCCCGGCGCATCACGTCCGGCGGCGTGGGGAAGGCGCGGCCGAGTCCGAGGACGACGGCCGCGGCCTCCGCGCGATGCAGGGAGCGGATGTAGTCGGTCTGCTTGTCCTCGTCGCCGGCGAGCAGCACCCCGGTGGTCAGGACCATCTCGCCGCCGGTGAGCATCACCCCGACGTCGGCGGCCTCTGCGACGTGCACCCAGCGCACCGGTCGGTCGAGGTTCGCCGCGCCGGCCACCACCTCGGGCTCTCCGGCGAGCACCCGGTCCAGCGTGAGAACCTGGCGTACCGACAGGGCGGGTTCCAAGGCGGTGGTCATGGCTGTCTTCCCTTGCTCTGGTCTTACCGAAGACACCTCGTGACGGCGCTGTCGAGGGGCTGGAGCATCAGTGGACGCTCGCCAGGGCTCGCTCGAGGATCGCGGCGCCCTCTTCGGCCTCCGCGACGGTGAGCGTGAGCGGTGGGGCGATGCGCAGCACGCTGGTGTTGTGGCCGCCGCCCTTGCCGATCAGCAGACCGCCCTCGCGGGCCGCCTCGAGCACCGCGGACGCCGCGTCCGGGTCGGCCCGGTCGGTGCCCGGCCGCACCAGCTCGACGCCGATCATCAGGCCGCGTCCGCGCACCTCCCGTACGGCCGGCAGCCGAGCGGCGGCGGCCCGCAGGCGCTCCAGCAGCAGCCCGCCCACGCGCCGGGCGTTGCCCTGCAGGTCGTGCTCCAGCAGATACGAGAGGTTGGCGAGACCTGCCGCCATCGTGATCTGGGTGCCGCCGAACGTCGAGATGGAGTTGGCGTCCAGGCAGTTCATGATGTCGGCGCGGGCGACGACACCGCCGATGGACATGCCGTTGCCGATGCCCTTGGCGAAGGTGAGCATGTCCGGCGGTCCGCTGCGGCCGTGGGCCTGCCAGCCCCAGAAGTGGTCGCCGGTGCGGCCCCAGCCGGTCTGCACCTCGTCGGCGATCCACAGGATGCCGTGCTCCTGGAGCACGTCGCGGAAGGCCGCGTACAGCCCGTCCGGCGGCGAGGTGAAGCCGCCGACGCCCTGGATGGGCTCGGCGATCAGCGCGGCGGGCGGCCGTGTGTGCCCGAGCAGGTCCTTGAGGTCCTCGACGCAGGCCGCGATGAACTCGGCGTCGCTCAGGTGGGCGAACGGGCCGCGGGTGCGGACGCCGCCGTGGACGTACAGGGTCTGCAGCGGGGACAGCGAGGTCGGGGACCAGCCGCGGTTGCCGGTGATGCCGACCGCGCTGAAGGAACGGCCGTGGTAGCTGTTGCGCATCGCCAGGATCTGGTTGCTGCGCCGGTACGTCGTCGCGAGCAGCAGGGCGGTGTCGTTGGCCTCGGTGCCGGACGTGGTGAAGAAGACACGGGCGTCCGGGATGCCGCTCAACTGGGCGATACGCTCGGCGAGTTCGACCATCGGCCGGTTGAGGTAGAGGGTCGAGGAGTGCAGGATCCGCCCGGCCTGCTCGGTCACCGCCTTGGTGACCTCGGGCAGCGCGTGCGCGGTCATCGTGGTGAGGATGCCGCCGAAGAAGTCGAGGTACTTCTTCCCGTCGCCGCCCCAGACATGGCGGCCCTCGCCATGGGTGATCTCCAGGGGCTCCTTGTAGTAGAGGGCCAGCCAGTCGGGCAGGACGGCCCTGTGGCGGGCGTGCAGGTCACTCACGGCTTCACCAGTCCTTCGTACGCGTCGGGGCGGCGGTCGCGGTAGAACGCCCACTGCTGCCGCACTTCTTCGATGAGATCGAAGTCGAGGTCCCGGACGACGAGCTCCTCCTCCTTGTCGTCGGCGACCTCCCCCACGAACTGCCCACGCGGGTCGACGAAGTAGCTCGTTCCGTAGAAGTCGTTGTCGCCGTACTCCTCCCGGCCGACGCGGTTGATGGCGGCGATGAAGTACTCGTTGGCGACGGCGGCGGCGGGCTGTTCGAGCTGCCAGAGATAGGCGGACAGGCCGCGCGAGGTGGCGGACGGGTTGTACACCAACTGGGCGCCGTTGAGTCCGAGTTGCCGCCAGCCCTCCGGGAAGTGGCGGTCGTAGCAGATGTACACGCCGACCCTGCCGACCGCGGTGTCGAAGACGGGCCAGCCGAGGTTGCCCGGTTTGAAGTAGTACTTCTCCCAGAAGCCCTTCACCTGCGGGATGTGGTGCTTGCGGTACTTGCCGAGGTAGCTGCCGTCCGCGTCGATCACGGCCGCGGTGTTGTAGTAGAAGCCGGACTGCTCGCGCTCGAAGACGGGGACGACGATCACCATCCCGGTCTCGCGGGCCAGTTCCTGCATTCGGGTGACCGTGGGGCCGTCCGGCACCGGCTCGGCCCAGCGGTAGTGCTCGGGCTCCTGGACCTGGCAGAAGTAGGGGGTGTTGAAGACTTCCTGGAAGCCGATGATCTTCGCGCCCTGCCGGGCCGCCTCGCGGGCGTGCTCCACATGTTTGGCGATCATGGATTCGGTGTCACCGGTCCAGGTCGCCTGGACCAGTGCGGCGCGTACGACGTGGGCCATGGTGCTGCTCCTTTGCCTGTTGTCCGCCGCGGGGACGTCAGAGCCTCTACGCCCGTAGACACAGGTGGTAGAGGCTCGAACGTAAGCCTCAGGGACGGCCTTGCCAAGACCATCGTCGTCAACCCGCTGAGTCGATCACGTTTCGCACCCCTGCGGGTGAGTGCCCGGAGGGCCCGCGGGCCGCTCAAGCGGTGTGTCCGGCGACTCTGAGGGCATGGACGAGATCCCAGTGCCGCTGGTCGGAGACCCCTCGGGCCGCCTCCAGAAGCAGCGGTACGAGCCGCTGCGGGTCCGGCGCGGCACTGCGGGCCGCCTCCTCCGGCGTACGGGCGCGTACATATACGTCGAGAAGGGCGCGGACCTCGCGGTGCCGGCGCTCCTCGCTCAGCCCGAGCACGGCCTCGCCGATCTCCCCGGCGGGGCGCACCACGCCCTGGCGGAGCATCTGCTCGCCGTCCGCGCTACGGCCCGCCGAGGTGAGCGCGTCAGCGGCGGCGACCAGGCCTGCGACGGACAGTGAGGCTGCCTCCCACAGAAGAGTGGTCCAGTCCGCGTGGAGGCCCGCTCGGTGCAGTTCGTCGGCGAGCAGCGGGTAGCGGGCGGGCGGCCAGTGGGCGGCTTCGACGAGCAGGGCGTGCGCCTCGCCGCTGCGACCCTCCGCGCGTAACCGGGTGAGGGCCGCGACGGTCTCGGCGGTGAGGCGCCGATCCGTCTCGTCGGGGACGTCCCGGCGTGACGGGGTATCCGCCGGGGGCCCGGCAGCCGTGGCCCCGGCGAAGCGGGCGCCACGCGGGCCGCGACGGCTCGTGGCGGGCGCGGGCGCGGACGCGGTACCCGCGGACGCCTCCTGTACGTCCATCACGCCGGCGAATCGCGCGCTGCCGCGGGGGCGGCGCCGGGCGCGCTGCTTGACGGGGGCCTCGGACTGCCCGGCCGCCGGGTGGGGCTCTTCGGCGACGGGCAGGTGGGGTGCGGCCGAATCGGCCGGTGGCCGGGCGTCGGCGCGAGAGCCGAACCCGTGCCCCTCGGGGCCGGGCCGGCCGTCCGGCCACACGAAGCCGCCGCCGGCGTCGCCACCACCGGCCCAAGGCCCCGCGGTCGCGGACCCACCGTCGGCCGCGGTGCCCTCCACCCTGGACGGTTCCCGTCGCGCCTCCACGGAAGGGGCCTGCGCACCTGCACCGGGGCTGCCGGCGTCACTCCCGGCGGGCCGACCGGGTTCGCTGACCGGCACGCCGGACGCATCCCGGCCCTCCGGCCACCGGGCCGGGGCCACTCGGTGGGCCTCCGGCCACTCCGTTCGGGCATCGCCCGGGTCACCACGGGCGGCATCGGGCCCACTCCCCGCACGGCCTTCCGGCCACCCGGCGTCGCCGACCGGCACCCCAGAAGCATCCCGGCCCTCCGCCCAGCCGACCGATCGCAGCCGAGCCGGTTCTACGCGGCGGGCCTCCCCCGGCCACTCCGCACCAGCACCGCCCGGCCCGCCACCGGTACCATCCGGCCCACTCGCCCCAGGGCCTTCCGGCCACCCGGGGCCGCCGACCGGCACCCCGGAAGCATCCCGGCCCTCCGGCCACCGGGCCGATCGCGCACGAGCCGGGTCTACGCGGCGGACCTCCGGCCACTCCGCACCAGCACCGCTCGGCCCGCCACCGGCACCATCCGGCCCACTCGCCCCACGGCCTTCCGGCCACCCGGGGCCGCCGACCGGCACCCCGGAAGCATCCCGGCCTTCCGGCCACCCGCCGCCACCGACCGGGTGGCCCTCGGCGCCCTGGCCGGACGCTTCGCCATCCCGGTCGGTCCCGCGTACTGCCGTGCTCGCTGTCTCCCCCGGCCACTCGCCGTCCACGGGGCCAGGCGCCCGGAAATCACCAGCACCCGGGGAGGGCGGGCCCGAGGCACCCCGGTCGCCGTAGCCCTCCCTCCCGCCCCCGGTCTCCCCCGCCCACCCGCCGTCCCCGGCGGCTGCCGCCCGGAAATCACCCGCGCCCTCGGCGAGCGGACGCATGGCGCGGTGGTCGAGGGCTTCCATACGGCGACGGAGTTCCGCGCAGCGGGCCGTGGCGCGTTCGTGGTCGTCGTGGGCCCAGGCCAGGTCGAGACGGAGTGAGTCGGCCTCCTCGCGCGTCGCGGCGGTCTCGAGCCGGCGGCCGAGGTCCGCCTGGCGATCGGCCGCACGGCGCTGCTCGCGGAGCATCACATCGAGCCGGTGCCCGAGGGCGTCCCTGCCGCCGGGCCGGGCGTCGTACGCGGCGAGCGAGGCACCGTGCAGCGTCCGCGCCCGCTCGGCCTCCCCGGTGGCGGCCTCGGGACCGTATGCCGCTCCGAGGTCGTGCAGCAGCGCCTCCACGACGTCCCAGGGCGGCACTTCCCGCCCGTCGAGGCAGGCCCGCATCCCCTCCGGGTCGCGCTGCCAGAACACTCCGCACCAGCCGCCACCCTGGTCGAGCCGTGTCAGCAGCGCGTTCAGGTAGTCCGCGAATTCCCGCACCCCGCCCGGGAGTCGATCCACAGCCATCGCCAGCTCCCGCCCGAGTGGAGTATCCCGGTCCGGTAGAAAACACCAGCCGTGTTACGGATCGGCTACAGGGAGTTTTCAGGCCGCGCCCGGACAACCTCACGGGAGCGTCCCGAGCCCTGTGCGCCCCCGCCGGCCAACGGGGGGCGTCCGCGATTCAGGCCGCCACCGGCGCGCACAGACCGACGAGTTCGTCCAGGGACAGGCCGAGCACCCGGGCCAGCGCCGCGACCGTGAAGAACGCGGGGGTCGGTGCGCGCCCGGTCTCGATCTTGCGGAGGGTCTCGGCGGAGATCCCGGCGCCCGCGGCCACCTCCGCCATGCTGCGGGGCCCGCGGGCCTCGCGCAGCAACAGCCCGAGTCGCTCGCCGCGTTCGCGCTCTTCGGGGGTCAACGGGTTGCGCACCATGCGCCCATTCTAATACCGGTCCCCCACAGCGCGACCGGTATAGTAATTGGCATTCCGCGGTATAGTAATTGGCATGGTGGAACTCAAGACAGATCCGTCGATCGATGCCATGCACGCGGCAGGGCAGGTCGTCGGCCGAGCCCTCACGGCGGTGCGGAACGCCGCCGGCGTGGGCGTCTCCCTGCTGGAACTGGACGAGGTGGCCCACGGGGTGCTGCGCGACGCGGGTGCGCGCTCGCCGTTCCTCGGCTACCGCCCCTCCTTCGCGCCGACCCCCTTCCCGGCGGTCATCTGCGCGTCCGTCAACGACGCGATCGTGCACGGGATCCCGGACGGCTACCGGCTGCGCGACGGCGACCTGGTCTCCATCGACTGCGGCGCCGAACTGGACGGCTGGGTCGGGGACTCGGCGATCAGCTTCGTCGTGGGCAGGCCCCGGCCCGAGGACCTGCGGCTGGTCGAGACCGCGGAGCGGGCACTCGCGGCCGGCATCGAGGCGGCCGTCGTCGGCAACCGCATCGGGGACATCGCCCACGCGATCGGCTCGGTGTGCCGGGCCGCCGGGTACGGCATCATGGACGATTTCGGCGGGCACGGTGTGGGCCGCAGGATGCACGAGGATCCCGCGGTCCCGAACGAGGGCCGCCCGGGCCGCGGGCTCCGGCTACGCCACGGCATGGTCCTGGCCATCGAGCCCATGCTCATCGGCGGCGGCACGGACAGCTATCACGCGGCCCCCGACGGTTGGACCCTGTGCACGGACGACGGCTCCCGTGCCGCGCACACGGAACACACGGTGGCGATCACGGACGCGGGCCCGCGGATCCTCACCGCATGGCAGGCCTCTTGAGGGAGCGAGCCGCCGTGACGCGTACGGCGTCCGCGGGACCTACGGCGGAGCTGCGCGGACCCGTCCGGCCATGAGCGCCGCGGAGATCGCAGGCGGCCTCCCGGCACGCGGCTCCGGAGGTGCCCGCCGCTGGGGATCGTGCCATCGTGGTACGAGCGGCAGGCGCGCCCCACAGGTGTAGCCGGGCCCCGCCCGGGCACCCGGCACCGGCACGTCGATCAACGAGCGTGTCCCGGGCCCCCGCCGGGACGCCGGAACGGATGGCCATGACCAGCGGGTTCAACGGTCCGCAGGGCTACGGCTCGGACCCCTTCGCAGAGTTCTTCTCCCGGATCTTCGGCGGACAGCGTCCCGGTCCCCGGCAGATCGATCTCGGACGGCTGCTGAGCGAGCCCGCCCGGCAACTGGTCGTCGGGGCGGCGCAGTACGCGGCCCAGCACGGCAGCCGCGATCTCGACACCCAGCACCTCCTGCGCGCCGCGCTCGCCGCCGAACCCACCCGGAGCCTGCTCAGCCGTGCCGGAACGGATCCCGACTCACTGGCGACGGAGATCGACCAGCGGTCCGGCCCGCCCCAGGGCTCGCGCGAGGCGCCGCCGCCCACCTCGCTCTCTCTGACGCCCGCCGTCAAACGCGCCCTGCTGGACGCGCACGAACTGGCCCGGGCGAGCGGCGCCGGGTACATCGGCCCGGAGCATGTGCTCAGCGCGCTGGCCGCGAACCCGGACTCGGCCGCCGGGCACATCCTGCACTCCGCGCACTTCGCGCCTCCCTCCCCGCCGCCCGAGGTCGGGGAGGCCGCGCAGGCGCGTCCGGAGCGGCCGCGGCCCAGCCCGACCCCCACTCTCGACAAGTACGGCCACGATCTCACCGGCCTCGCGCGCCAGGGCCGTATCGACCCGGTGATCGGGCGGGACGAGGAGATCGAGCAGACCATCGAGGTGCTCTCCCGCCGGGGCAAGAACAACCCCGTGCTCATCGGAGACGCGGGCGTCGGCAAGACCGCCATCGTGGAGGGACTCGCCCAGCGCATCGCCGACGGCGACGTGCCCGACATCCTCCTCGGCCGCCGGGTCGTCGCCCTGGACCTGACCGGGGTGGTCGCCGGCACCCGCTACCGGGGCGACTTCGAGGAGCGGCTCAACAACATCGTGGGCGAGATCCGCGCGCACTCGGACGAATTGATCGTCTTCATCGACGAGCTGCACACCGTGGTGGGCGCCGGTGGCGGCGGTACGGAGGGCGGGTCCATGGACGCGGGCAACATACTCAAGCCCGCCCTGGCCCGCGGTGAACTGCATGTCGTGGGCGCCACCACGCTGGTGGAGTACCGCCGTATCGAGAAGGACGCGGCGCTGGCCCGCCGCTTCCAGCCGATCCTGGTTCCCGAGCCGTCCGTCACGGACGCCATCGAGATCCTGCGCGGACTGCGCGACCGCTACGAGGCGCACCACCAGGTCCGCTACACCGACGAGGCGCTGGTCGCGGCCGTCGAACTGTCCGACCGCTATCTCACCGACCGTCATCTGCCGGACAAGGCGATCGACCTCATCGACCAGGCCGGGGCCCGGGTGCGGCTGCGCGCCCGGACCAAGGGCACGGACGTACGGGCCATGGAGCGCGAGGTCGAACAGCTGACCAGGGACAAGGACCAGGCGGTGGCCGACGAGCAGTACGAGCAGGCCACGCAGTTGCGGGACCGGATCACCGGGCTGAAGGAGCGGATCGGGCAGGCCGCCGGAGACACCCAGGCCGACGAGGGCCAGCACCTGGAGGTGACCGCCGAGGCCATCGCCGAGGTCGTCTCCCGGCTCACCGGAATCCCGGTCAGCCGGCTCACCGAGGAGGAGAAGGAACGGCTGCTCCAGCTCGAGCAGCATCTGCACCAGCGGGTCGTCGGGCAGGACGAGGCGGTCAGCGTGGTCGCCGACTCGGTGCTGCGCTCTCGCGCGGGCCTGTCCAGCCCCGAACGGCCGATCGGCAGCTTCCTCTTCCTCGGTCCGACCGGCGTCGGCAAGACCGAACTGGCCCGCGCCCTGGCCGAGGTGCTGTTCGGCAGCGAGGAGCGCATGGTGCGGCTCGACATGAGCGAGTACCAGGAGCGGCACACCGTCAGCCGCCTGGTCGGCGCCCCGCCCGGGTACGTCGGCCACGAGGAGGCCGGCCAGCTCACCGAGGTGGTACGGCGGCACCCGTACTCGCTGCTGCTGCTCGACGAGGTCGAGAAGGCGCACCCGGACGTCTTCAACATCCTGCTCCAGGTCCTCGACGACGGCCGGCTCACCGACGCCCAGGGCCGCACGGTGGACTTCACCAACACGGTCATCGTCATGACCAGCAACCTCGGCTCCGAGGCGATCACCCGGCGCGGCGCGGGCATCGGGTTCGGTCCGGGCGGCCCGGACGCGGACGAGGAGGCGCGCCGGGAGCAGATCCTGCGTCCGCTGCGCGAGCACTTCCGGCCCGAGTTCCTCAACCGCATCGACGAGATCGTGATCTTCCGGCAGCTGACGGCCGAGCAGCTGCGGCGCATCACGGACCTGATGCTCGACAAGACGCGCCGCCGGCTGCACGCCCAGGACATCCACGTCACGTTCACCGAGGCGGCCGTCGACTGGCTGGCACAGCGCGGCTTCCAGCCGGAGTACGGTGCCCGGCCGCTGCGCCGCACCATCCAGCGGGAGGTCGACAACCAGCTCTCCCGGCTGCTGCTGGACAGCCAAATCGAGCGGGGCGGCCGGGTCGTGGTGGACGTCGCGGAGGGCGACCTCGCCTTCCGCACCGAGCCGCCCGCCGCACGGTCGGACGGGACGGGCTCCGCGCCCCAGGGCACTGCCACGGAGCCGGCCGCGGCACCCCCCGCCGTGCAGGGCGGCGAGACGGCCCGCCCCGAAGGGAACGGGGCCGCCCGCCCCGAGTGAGCCGCGTGGCCGCTACGGCGCCGGGTTCACCACCATGGCGGACCCGCCGCCGCGCCGCACCTTCTCGGCCGCCGCGAGCCACTTGCCGTCGGGCAGCCGCTGCACACCGGTGGCGGCGCCGATCTCCGGATTCAGCTTGAAGGAGTGGCCGATCGCCTCGAGCTGCGCGCGCAGGGGACTGTCGTAGAGGCCGGGTTCGAGTTCCGTCTGGGCGGCGTTGCGCTGGCTGGCCCGCGGTGCGGCGATCGCGTCCACGAGCGGCAGATGCCGGTCGAGGAAGCCGGTCAGGGTCTGCAGCACGGTCGTGATGATGGTGGCGCCGCCGGGCGAGCCGAGCGCCACGACCGGCCGGCCCTGCTTGTCGAGCACGATCGTCGGCGAGATCGAGGAGCGCGGGCGCTTGCCGGGGCCGGGCAGGTTCGGGTCGTGGACGGCCGGGTCGGCGGGCGTGAAGGAGAAGTCCGTGAGCTCGTTGTTGAGGAGGAAGCCGCGGCCCGGGACGGTGATCGCGCTGCCGCCGGTCTGCTCGATGGTGAGCGTGTAGGAGACGACGTTGCCCCACTTGTCGGCGACCGTGAGGTGAGTGGTGTTGTCACCCTCGTACGTGGTGGGGGCCGCTTTACCGCCGCTGCCGCAGGCCGCCGGGTGGCGGGGGTCGCCGGGCGCGAGCGGGCTCGTGAGCACCGCGTCGTCCTTGATCAGGCACGCGCGCGAGTCGGCGTACTTCTGCGACAGCAGCTCCTTCGTCGGCACGTCCTCGTAGACGGGGTCGCCGACCCAGCGCCCCCGGTCCGCGAACGCGATGCGGCTCGCCTCGATGAAGTGGTGCAGGTACTGGACCTCGCTCGCCTTGGACAGGTCCGTCCGCTCCAGGATGTTGAGGGCCTCGCCGACCGTCGTGCCGCCGGAGGAGGAGGGCGCGATCGAGTAGACGTCCAGACCGCGGTACGAGGTCCTCGTGGGCGCCTGGAGCTTCGCGCGGTACGCCGCGAGGTCCTGCTCGGAGAGCCTGCCCGGGCGGGCGTTCCAGCCCGCGGCCGGGTCGACGGGCGGCTTGTTCACGGTGGCGACGATGTCCTCGCCGAGGTCGCCGTGGTAGATCGCGCCAATGCCCTTGCGGCCCAGCTCCTCGTAGGTCCGGGCCAGGTCGGGGTTCTTGAAGCTGGAGCCGACCGCGGGGAGCTTCCCTCCCGGCAGGAACAGCTCGGCCGTGTCCGGGAAGTACCGGAAGCGGGTCTCGTTGGACGCGGTCTGCGAGCGGAAGGTGTCGTCGACGGTGAACCCGTCGCGGGCTATCCGCTCGGCGGGCTTCAGGACGGTGCGAAGACGCTCGGTGCCCCATTCGTCCAGCGCCTTCTGCCAGGTCGCGGCCGTGCCCGGGGTGCCGACGCTCAGCCCGCTGCTGACCGCGTCGGCGAAGGCGAGCGCCTTGCCGTTCTCCACGAAGAGGCGGGAGTCCGCGGTGAGGGGGGCCGTCTCCCGGCCGTCGATCGTGTGGACAGTGCGCGACTTGGCGTCGTAGTAGACGAAGTAGCCGCCTCCGCCGATGCCCGCGGAGTAGGGCTCGGTGACGCCGAGCGCGGCGGCCGTGGCGACGGCCGCGTCCACCGCGTTGCCGCCCTTTCTGAGGACCTCGATACCGGCGGCGGTGGCGTCCGCGTCGACGCTGGACACGGCACCGCCGTAGCCCACGGCCACGGGGACCTTCCCGGGAGCCGGGCGGGCGGCCTGCGGCGGGGCCGCCGCTCCCACCGACACCACGGCGGCTGAGACCGCCAGGACCGCCAGATTCCGTGCGACAGGGCGACGCATTCGTACCTCCAGGCTCCTCCATGGCTGGGCTCGCCTCCGGGTGTCACAGCCGGTGTCCAGGGCCCGGTTGTGCTCAGCCCTTCAGGTCTCCGCGCTCCCCCGCGCCCGGTTTCGCTCGCACGGGAGGCGGTCCCATGGCCCCTCGACACCGGCGCGCCCCATTGGCTCACTCGCCGCGACCGTCCGCCGAGCGTAACCGGATTGCCATGGTCCCGTCAGTCCCATCGAACACCGGTCCATCTTGGCCCGCTACCATGCGCGCCCATGAACGACGACGTGCGCAATATCGTCCTGGGAGTGGTCGCGGCCGGCATCAGCGCGGCCCTCGGCTGGCTGGCCCGTACGTATCTCTGGAGGCGGAAACTCCGTCGTAAGCAGGCATTCTTCGGGCTGCCCGACAACTCCGAGTCGCTGCTGGTGGTCAACCGCGACGCGGGCGGCCCCGAGCTGACGGTGACGCGCCACGACGTGTTCGCGCTGCTGGAGTTGTCCGCGCTCATCAAGGACTGCGGCGCCAACGCCCAGGTCATAGCGCACGACGCGGCCCAGCAGGGCTTCGGTGAGCGGACCGAGTTCTGTGTCGGCGGCCCGGCGTCGAACCGCCGGATGGCGGCGCATCTGCACTCCCTGCTGCCGGGCATCGAGGTGAACACCGACCCCGAACCGGGCCCGGAGCGCGGGGCGTTCAGAATAGGCGGCGAGCGCTACGGGCTGGAGGCCGGCAAGGCCGAGTTCGTGATCCTCGCGCGGCTCACCGCGGACCAGGGAAACGGCGCGCGGCCGGTCTTCCTGTTCTGCGGCCAGCGCGCGATCACCAACCAGGCGGCGACACGCTATCTCGCGCGCCATCACGAGCGACTGGCGCGCAAGCACGGCGGCAACTCCTTCGTCCTGCTGCTGAAGGTCGTCAACTCGCAGGCGTACGGGCCGGATGTGGTCGAACTGGTGAAGGACGTCACCCGGGCCGCTCAGGCTCCCGCTCCGGCGCCGGCGCCGGCGCCCCGTAACTCCCACCGTGCCGCCTAGGTCCGTCCGCACGTCAACAATCGTTACTCCCACGTAACTTACCGACGGGTTACCTCCGGTAATGGCCTGAGGTTACCGTCTGGTCACTTTGCACTGAACGAGTGAGGAGTGACCCGTGGGAACTTCACGCAAGGCCCTGCGTACGACCGCCGTGGGTGCCGCCTCGGCGACGCTGATCGCCGGCAGTGCCCTTGGGCTCGCCCCTGCCGCACAGGCCTCCGGCGCCGTGCGGTTCGTCGACATCGCCGGCGACGGCGGCACGGTCCTCAAAGCGAACGTCGCCACGCCCCAGGGCGCCGACGGCACGCGGCGCTATCCGCTCGTCGTGCTTCCGACGAGCTGGGGTCTGCCGCAGGTCGAATACCTCGCCCAGGCCCAGAGGCTCGCCGACTCCGGGTACGTCGTGGTCGCTTACAACGTCCGCGGGTTCTGGCAGTCCGGCGGCGACATAGAAGTGGCGGGGCCGCCCGACATAGCCGACGCCTCCAAGGTCATCGACTGGGCGCTCGCCAACACACCTTCCGACTCCCGGCACATCGGCATGGCGGGTGTCTCCTACGGCGCCGGCATCAGCCTGCTGGCCGCCGCGCACGACAAGCGCATCAAGGCGGTCGCCTCGCTCAGCGGCTGGTCGGACCTGATCGGCTCGATCTACTCCGGCCGCACCCAGCATCTGCAGGCGGCGGCTCTGCTGGACGGCGCGGCGACACTCACCGGCCGCGAGAGCCCCGAAGTCAGGCAGGTGTTCAACGACTTCTACGCCTCCAACCTGGCCAAGGAACAGGAACTCATCGCCTGGGGCAAGGAGCGCTCCCCCGCCACCTACCTCGATCAACTCAACAGGAACGGCGCGGCGATCATGCTCGCCAACGCCTGGGGCGACACGATCTTCCCGGTCAACGGATACGCGGACTTCTACGAGAAGCTGAAGGTCCCGAAGAGACTCGAACTGCGGCCGGGCGACCACGCCACCGCCGAGCTGCCCGGACTGTTCGGGCTGCCCAACGACGTATGGGGCGACACGCAGCGGTGGCTGGACCACTACCTCAAGGGTGTGGACAACGGCATCGACAGGGAGCAGCCCGTACAGCTCAAGTCCCGTTCCACGGACGGCTACGAGGGCTACCCGGACTGGAAGTCGGTGGCCGCGACCAGCAGGAAGATAGATCTCGCCGGCACCACCACGATCCACGCGAACGTCGATTCCGGCGCCGACGGCGGGGTCATCTTCCTCTCCAGCATCCTCGACCAGGTGGCACGGGTGCCCCCGATCGCCTCCATCCCGCTTCTCCCGCGCCGCTGGGCCGCCGTCTGGCAGTCGCAGAAGTCCGCCACCGCCCAGCGGATCCGTGGCACGGTGAGGCTGCACACCACGGTCACCGGCAGCAAGGAGAGCGGCACCCTCGTCGCGTACCTGTACGACGTGGGCCCGCTCGGCCTCGGCAAGCTGGTCAGCAACGCGCCGTACACCTGGTACGGGCAGACGCCCGGCAAGCCGTTCGGCGTCGACCTGGAGCTGTTCTCCACGGCCTACGACGTCCCGGCCGGGCACCGGCTCGCCCTGGTCGTCGACACGGTCGACCCGCTGTACATCGAGCACAACCCGTCCGGCGCGCAGCTGACCTTCTCCTCACCGGCGGACGATCCGTCCTATGTGTCCGTTCCGCTGCGCGAGCAGTGATCTCCGGCCGGCGCCGGCCGGGCCTGGCCCTGTGGCTGCCGCCCTCCTCCCCCTACGGTCCCGGGGCCGTGGGGGGAATCCCACCCGGCAGCAACGTCCCCGCCCCGGCCGTGGCGACGTCCACGGCCTCGGTCTTGGGGCTGCGCCGCTCCCACCGGGACGCCCATTGCGCGACCCGCGAGAGCAACATGCACATCCCGATGTAGATCGGTGAGATCACCATCACCACGGGGATGAACGGCAAATCGTAGTCGAGGTTCGAGGCGATGAGCTTCCCGGCGTGAAGAAACTCCTCATAGGTGATCAGAAACCCGAGGGAGGTGTCCTTCAACGCCACCACCAACTGGCTGATGATGGCGGGCAGCATGGCCCGTACGGCCTGCGGCACAAGGACGTACGACATGACCTGCGTCTTGCGCATACCGAGCGCGTAGGCCGCCTCCCGCTGGCCTCGGTCCACCGAGGCGATCCCGGAGCGGAACACCTCGGCGAGCACCGAGCCGTTGTAGAGGGCGAGTCCCGCGACCAGTGCGGGCAGGGGCTGCACCTTCAGCGCCACGAAGATGAAGAAGATCATCACCAGCAGCGGCATGGCGCGGAAGAACTCGACGACGAGCGTCGACAGCCAGCGTACGGGGGCGTGTTCGGAGAGCCGTCCGGTGGCGAGGACCCCGCCGAGGGCCAGCGAGAGCACGGCCGCCATCGAGAAGGCCTTAAGCGTGTTGCCGAGGCCCCGCAGCAGAAGCTCCTGAATTCCCTTGTACTCGAAGGGCATCCACTTCGTGTACGAGAACTGGCCGGTGTCGACGAGGAGATACACGATCCAGGCGATGATTCCGAGAAGGACGACGGCGGCAACGGCCGCGAAGACGCCTTGCCGTTGCCGGGCCCTGGGGCCCGGGATGTCGTAGAGGGCCGTGGCGACCGCGGCCTTGCCGGTCATCGGGCGATTCCCCAGCGGCGCTCCAGGAGGTTGAAGAGCGCGCTGATGGCGCCGGTGACGACCAGATAGCCGACGGCGATCCAGAAGAACGTCCAGACGACGTTGTAGCCGAGCTCGCTCAGCGTCCGGTAGGTGCCTAGCAGTTCGGTCACGCTGAAGGCGCCCGCGATCGCCGAGTTCTTGGCGAGCGCGATCAGGATCGAGCCGACCGGCGGGATCACCGAGCGGAAGGCCTGCGGCAGCACGATGTGCGACAGGGTCTGCCGGAAGGTCATGCCGAGACTGCGCGCCGCCTCACCCTGGCCGGTCGGCACCGTGTTGATGCCGGAGCGCAGTGCCTCGCAGACGAACGCCGAGGTGTAGCAGCCGAGTGCCAGCACGGCGAACACCATGAAGGGCAGCACGAGCCCGAAGCGCGGCAGCCCGAGCAGCACCGCGAAGAACAGCAGTGTGAGCGGGGTGTTGCGCAGGACCGTCACCCACGCGGTGCCGAAAGCCCTCAGGGAGCGCACGGGCGCGACCCGGAAGGAGGCCATCACGAAGCCGAGCGCGAGGGCCAGCAGGGAGGAGTAGACGGTGAGTTCGACGGTGCCGAGGAAGCCCTCGGCGAAGACGGAGAAGTTGTCGGTCAGTACCTTCACACGTGCCTCGTTCAGGTCGCCGGATAGCGGTCGATCGCGGGCGGGGTCGGCGCGGGCACCCCGGACAGGCCGAGCGTCGCCTCGAACGCCTTCTTCCAGTCGCCGTCCTTGATACGGGCCTCCAGCGCGTCGTCGAGCGCGAACCGGAGGGCGTTGTCGCTGCGCGGAACGCCGATGCCGTAGGGCTCCTGGGAGAAGGGCCTGCCGACGACCCTGAGTTCCTTCGGGGCCTTCGCCGCGAAGCCGATGAGGATGGCGTCGTCGGTGGTGACCGCGTCGACCTGGTACGTGAGCAGGTTGTCGACACAGACGGAGTATGTGTCGTAGGCGACCAGGACCGCCTTCGGGTACTCCTTCTTGATGCGCTGGTACGGGGTCGAACCGGCCACCGAGCACACGCGTTTGCCGTCCAGGTCCTGCGGGCCGTCGATGCCGTGCTCGTCCTGGCGGACCAGCAGGTCCTGGCCGGCCATGAAGTACGGGCCCGCGAATCCGACGAGCTTCTTGCGCAGGGCGTTGATGGTGTAGGTGCCGACGTAGTAGTCGATCTGCCCGTTCTGCAGGGCTGTTTCGCGGTTGGCGGAGGCGATGGTCAGGAAGCGGATCGTCTTCGGGGAGAGGCCGAGCGAGGCCGACATCATCCTCGCGATCTCGATGTCGAACCCGGAGTAGACACCCGTGGCCGGGTCCTTCTCGCCGAGGTAGGGCTGGTCCTCCTTGGCGCCGACGACGAAGTAGCCGCGCTTCCTCGCCCGCTCCCAGGTGGGCGAGCCGGGGAGCCGGAACCCCTGGGCCACTTGGTAGTGCGGGAGCCTGTCCGTCGCCGGCCCCTTGGTGGGCGGACTGCCCTCCTTGCCGCAGGCGGCGGCCGCCGAAGCGACGAGCAGCGCGAGGGCGAGGCACACGGATCTGGTTCGGATCACGGATCGCACACCCCCCGGTCAGTGCTTGAGGATCTTGGACAGGAAGTCCTTGGCGCGGTCGCTGCGCGGATCGGTGAAGAACTCCTCGGGGGTGCGGTCCTCCACCAGCCGGCCCTCCGCCATGAAGACGACACGGTGGGCGGAGGCGCGGGCGAATCCCATCTCGTGGGTGACCACGACCATCGTCATCCCGTCGCGGGCGAGCCGCCGTATGACCTCCAGGACCTCGTTGATCATCTCGGGGTCCAGAGCGGAGGTCGGCTCGTCGAACAGAAGCGCCTTGGGCTCCATGGCGAGGGCGCGGGCGATGGCGACGCGCTGCTGCTGGCCGCCGGAGAGCTGGGCCGGGTACTTCGACGCCTGGGAAGCCAGGCCGACGCGGTCGAGGAGTTCGAGGGAGCGCCGGTCGGCCTCGTCCCTGCTGCGCCGGCGGACCTTGACCGGGGCGAGCGAGACGTTCTGGAGGACGGTCTTGTGGGCGAAGAGGTTGAAGGACTGGAAGACTATGCCCACGTCGGCCCGGAGACGGGCGAGTGCCCTGCCCTCTTCGGGCAGCGGCCGGCCGTCGAGTCTGATCGTGCCGGACTGGATGGTCTCCAGCCGGTTGATCGTCCGGCAGAGCGTGGACTTGCCCGATCCCGACGGGCCGACGACCACGACCACCTCGCCCTTGCCGACCGTGAGCTCGATGTTCTGCAGGACGTGCAGGTCGCCGTACCACTTGTTCACGCCGTGAAGCTCGATCAGCGGATCGCCCGCCATGCCCAGCCCGTCCTACTCGCCGAGTGCCGCAGGCCCCGCAACCTATCCGGACGGGAACGGGCCCGACACCCGACACGCACCTTTCGGTGATTAGCCGTATTTACCGGGCGCTGAGGCGAGGCACTGGCCGCGGCACTGCTAGGCCTCGGTCACCTCGGCGTATACGTAGGAGAGTTCAGGGGCGCCCGTGGCGGCCCAGGTGTGCCCGTCGGCCACCACGTCGATCTCGCGCCCGGAGGCCAGCCGCACCACGGGATGGCCGTTCGGCCAGATCGACCAGGCGGCGCCGGCGACCGTACGGACGATCACCGTGCCCAGATACAGGCCCGCGTCGTTCCCGAGCCAGGGGAGGATCTCCTCGTCGTCGCGCCAGCGCGGCACCAGCTGGTCGAGCGCCTCCAGGGACGCGGCGGAGTCGTCGAGTTCGACACCGTCCTGCCCGGCCTGTGCGCGCAACAGCTCGCACTCGGAGAGGAGTTCGCCGACACCGGCCGCGTCGGTGCCGTCGTCGGAGAACACCGCCATACCGAAAGCGGGGCCACGCTTCTTGCGCCAGTTGCCCAGGAAGGGGATGTTCATAGGCTCAGCGTGTCACCGGCGACACCGGTCGCACCATAGTGACACTGCCCAAACCCCCTACACGTCCAGGTCCACCACCACCGGCGCATGGTCGGAGGCGCCCTTGCCCTTGCGCTCCTCCCGGTCCACGTACGCGTCCTTGACCGCCGCCGCGAACGGCTTGTTGCCGTACACGAGGTCGATGCGCATACCGCGGTTCTTGGGGAAGCAGAGCTGACGGTAGTCCCAGTACGTGAACGGGTGGTCGTACTTCAGCGGACGCGGGACGACGTCGGCGAGGCCGGTCTCACGCAGGGAGGCCAGGGCCGCGCGCTCGGCAGGGGTGACATGCGTGGCGCCCTCGAAGGCGGCGACGTCGTACACGTCGTCGTCCGTCGGCGCCACGTTGTAGTCGCCGAGCACCGCGAACGGGCGACTGCCGCCGGCGTCGCCCGCCACGGCCGCCTTCAGCGCCTCGAACCACTGGAGTTTGTACGCGTAGTGCGGGTGCTCCACCTCGCGGCCGTTCGGCACGTACACCGACCAGACGCGGACCGGGCCGCAGGTCGCGGAGAGGGCGCGGGGCTCCTCGACGCCCTCGTAGCCGGGGTCGCCGGGCAGGCCCTTGACGACGTCCTCGATGCCGACGCGGGAGAGCACCGCGACGCCGTTCCACCGGCCGGTGGCGTGGACCGCTGCCTCGTAGCCCAGCTCGCGCAGCTGGTCGTAGGGGAACTGCTGCTCGGCGACCTTGGCCTCCTGCAGGCACAGCACGTCCGTGCCGCTGCTCTCCAGCCAGGCCAGAAGCCTCGGGAGGCGGGCGGTGATCGAGTTCACGTTCCAGGTCGCGATGCGCATGCCTCACAACCTACCCGGCGGGTGTGACAACGCGGTCCCGCGTCCCACGGAACCCCCCGCGGCCCGGCCTCCCCGGCTTCCCGGTGCTCAGACCTCCGCCGTCGCCCCCGGCGTCAGCCGCAGGTGCTCGGCACCGCCCAGCGCCCCGATCTGGTGGTCGTAGATCGGACGGGCCAGATCCGTCAGAAGGGCGTCGTGGATGTCGTACGCGCGCCGCGGCCCGACCTCGCGGACGTAGTCGATGACTTCGGCGATCTTGTTCCAGGGGGCCATCACCGGAAGCATCAGCGTCTCGACCGGCTGATCGGGGACGGTGAGCGCGTCGCCGGGGTGGAAGACCTTGCCGCCGTCGACGAGATACCCGACGTTGGTGATACGCGGGATGTCCGGGTGGATCACGGCGTGCAGTTCGCCGTGCACCTGGACGTCGAAGCCGGCGGCGCTGAACGTGTCGCCGTGGCCGACGGTGTGCACGCGGCCCGGGAACGCCGCGGAGATCTGCTCCGCCACGGACGCGAGCGTCCAGATCTCGGCGGCAGGGTTCACCTCCATCCCGGCCCGCAGCCGCTCCTCGCTGAAGTGGTCCATGTGCTCGTGCGTCACGAGGATGGCCTCTGCACCGACCGCGGCGTCCTCCTCGCTGAAGGCGCCCGGGTCGATGACGAGCCTGCGCCCGTCCTTCTCGAGCTGGATGCAGGCGTGCGACTTCTTCGTGAGCTTCATACGTCCATCCTGCCCCGGCCCGGGCAGCCGGGGCCCGCCGAGCCTGGTGCTCCTGGTGCCCGGCTGACGATCATGCCTGAGGAGTCGTCTCCTCCCGGATGACCTGCTGGGCCACCTTGAACGCGCTGTTCGCGGCGGGTACGCCGCAGTAGACCGCGGCCTGGAGCAGCACTTCCTTGATCTCGCCGGGAGTGAGCCCGTTGCGCAGGGCCGCCCGGGTGTGGAAGGCGAGTTCCTCCAGGTGGCCGCCCGCCACCAGCGCGGTGAGCGTGACACAGCTGCGCGCGCGCCGGTCGAGGCCCGGCCGGTCCCAGATCTCGCCCCACGCGTACCGGGTGATGAACTCCTGGAAGTCCCCGGAGAAGTCGTCCGCCGCGGCGAGCGCCCGGTCGACGTGCGCGTCACCGAGCACCTCGCGGCGGACCTTGATCCCCGCGTCGTACGGGTCGGGCCTGCCCCCGGGCTCGAGCGGTACGGCCACCGGGGCGATCTCGGCCCGGGGGGCCACCAGCGGCGCCGCGGACAGGACGGGTTTCACCGGAGACGCGGTGATCGCCGCCATCTGGCCGGTCACCGCGTCGAATCCGGGCTGCCACGCGGTCGAGAAGTGGTGGACCAGCAGATCCGTGACCGCCGCGGGCTGCTCGACGGGCACCAGATGGGAGGCGCCGGGGACGACCGCGAGCCGCGCGTCGGGTATCCCGGCGACCAGGGTCCGCGCCTGGGCGGGACCGGTGATCCGGTCGTCGGAGCCGACCAGGACGAGGGTGGGGACGCCGATACGGCCGAGTGCGGCCCGTGCGTCAAACGCGGCGAGCGCCTCGCAGGCCGCGATGTAGCAGCCGGGGTCCGTGGTGCGCACCATCTGCACCGCCCACTCGGTGATCGCGGGCTGGGCGGCCGCGAACCCGGAGGTGAACCAGTGCTCCGGGGACATCCGGGCGATCGGGTCGAGCCCGTTGGACCGGACGATCACTCCGCGCTGGCGGAACTCGTCGGCCGTGCCGAAGCGGGGGGAGGCGGCGATCAGGGCGAGGGAGGCGAGGCGTTCGGGGTGGCGCAACGCCAGTTCGACCCCGATGGCACCGCCGAGCGCGCAGCCCGCGTAGCCGAAGCGCTGCACACCGAAGCTGTCCAGGGTGGCGAGGAGCCGGGTGGTCAGGTCGGTGACGGAGCCCGCCGGGTGCGCGGGGGCGCCGCCGTGCCCGGGTAGATCGAAGCGGAAGATGCGCCACTGCCTGGCGAGTTCCGGGACCTGGCGGTCCCACATGTGCCATGTTGTCCCGAGCGACGGCCCCAAGATCAGGACCGGGGCGTCTTCTGGCCCGTCAAAGCGGTATTGCAGGGGTGCGGCAGTCGTCTCACTCACTCGACTCACGCTCTCACATCCGCCCATTTCTCATGAGCAGGGGTCGCAACCCCATGCGAGCCGTCCCACTTCGTGGCCGCTTGGCGAAGATCTTTCACGGCCGCCTTCACAGGTGCTTCCCGCGGTCCTCACCTGGCGGAGTCCGGACCGCCGCCGGCACTCCGGGCGGAGGGCCCCCGGGCAGGGTCTGGGGGTGGGTGGCCCTGCCCGGGGAGTCCCACCGGCCGCGGCCCGTGGCTGCCACGGTGGTGACCCGCAGGCCCTCGGCCCGCCCCGGTCGGTCTCGCGTCTGCCGGTGTGCCCGTTCGCCGATCTGCCGGTCAGCACGTCCTGCGGGTCGACTGACCCGCAGGACGTGCCCGGCTGCCGATCTCGCCAATCTGCCGACCGTCAGACGGCCGAGCTTTGTCGATCTGTCGGCCTGTCGGCCTGTCGGCTTCGTGGTCCGGAGCCGTCAGCGGTCGTCGCGGCCGCCGTACGAGCCGCCGCCGTGGTGGTCGTCCCCGCCGTCGTGCGAGCCGCGCCCATGGTGGTCGTCACCAGCGGGGTCGTCCGCGCCGCGACCTCGCGCACCGCCGCGGTCGTCGCCGGCCGGATCGTCGGCGTGGTGCCGGGCCTCGGGGCTCCGGTCGCCGGAGCGGCCGTGATGCGCGGTCGGATAGTCGTCGGCGTGCGGCCGGTCCTCCACGGCGGCGCCCGGCATGCCCTGGGTCGCCGGTGCGGTGCGGGAGTCGTCCAGGCCGGCGCGGGCACCGTCGTCCGCGCCCGAGTGACGGCCGTGGTCGTCCGCGCCCGAGTGGCGGCCGTGGTCGTCCGCGCCCCGGTCGTCCGTGCCGTGCCGCTGGTGGTGCGTCGACGGGGTGACGGGGCCGGGGGCCTGGTGGCCGGCCGGTGAGGCGACGGCCGTGGCGGTGACGGCGCCTCCGCCGATCACGGCCGCCGCGACGCACACGGCTGCGATGGTTCGACGGCGGCCGGTGAGCCGGAAGATGCTCATGATGTGTCCCCTCCTTCGCTCCGCGGCCGGTCCGCGGAGTCCGTCCGGCGCCTTCACCGGACGGGAACCACCGTGCGCCACGCATCCTGAAGCCAGGCTGAAGCAACCTGAAGCCGTCTGCAGGAAGGCTCTGACACCCTGTCGCCATGCGCCTGCTGATAGTCGAGGACGAGCGACGCCTCGCCACCGCCCTCGCACGCGGACTGGCCGCCGAGGGCTTCGCCGTCGACGTGGCCCATGACGGTGTCGACGGGCTGCACTTGGCCCGTGAGCAGGAGTACGACCTGATCGTGCTCGACATCATGCTCCCCGGCATGAACGGCTACCGGGTCTGCGCCTCGCTCCGGGACGAGGGCGACGACACGCCCATCCTGATGCTGACCGCCAAGGATGGCGAATACGACGAGGCGGAGGGCCTGGACACCGGCGCTGACGACTACCTGACGAAACCGTTCTCCTACGTCGTCCTCCAGGCTCGCATCCGCGCCCTGCTGCGCCGCCGTGGCCGCACCGGCTCCCCGGTCCTGCGCGTCGGCAGTCTGAGCCTTGATCCCGGAGCCCGGCGCGTGACCCGGGACGGGGAGGAAGTCGCCCTGACCACCAAGGAGTTCGCGGTACTGGAACACCTCGCACGGCACGCCGGTGAGGTGGTCTCGAAGGCGGACATCCTCACGCACGTCTGGGACTTCGCCTACGACGGCGACCCGAACATCGTCGAGGTCTACGTGAGCGCGCTCCGCCGCAAGATCGACGTCCCGTTCGGACGCCGCTCCATCAAGACCGTGCGCGGCGCCGGATACCGCCTGGAGGCCGAAGGGGGACGCGATGCCTAGGCTGCCGGCGTCGGTCCGGGCACGCGCGGCGCTCGCGGCCACCGTGGTGGTCTGCCTCGCGCTGGTCGCGGCGGGCTTCGGTGTGGTCGCGGTGCTCCGGCACAACCTCACCGGACGGGCCGGCCTGGAGGCCGAGGTCACCGCCCGTACGGTGGCCGGTTCCCAGGACGCGCTGAACGGCCGGTTCGACCGGCTCCACCTGCCGGAGGACGGGCGCGTGGTCCAGGTCGTCGACTCGGCCGGGCAGGTGCTGGGCGCCGGTGCCGCCCTCGCGGGCCGTGCCCCCGTCGCCGACTACGCCCGGGCGGCGGACAGCACCGCAGCGCCCGCGTCCACCGCCTCCCCTACTCCCACGGCACCGGCGTCCGCAGCGCCCTCCCCGTCGGGGTCGGGAGCGGCATTCGTACCGCCTTCCCCGTCGGCGTCCGGGACAGCAGGCGTGACCGGCACGGCCGCGCACGCGAATACCAGTGCGGGCGTTCCGGGTGGCGTGCTCGCCGCCGTGTACGTCCCCGTCCGCGGCGGGATCGCCCGGACCGTGGTCCCCGTGGACGACCACGGGCGCCGAGGCCGGGGCGCTGACGACCACGGCGGCAGCGACGACGGCTCCGCCACGCCAGACGGGAAGAGCGAGGGGCCGACCGGCGACGACCACGGCGGAGCCACCAGCAGCCCCCCGCGCGGCAAGGTCGGCACCGACGTGCAGCGGCGCACGATCCGGGCCACCGTGGCCGGCGCGACCCACGACTACAGCTTCGCCGCCGTACAGGGCACCACCTACGACGGCCGCACCTACACCGTCTATGCGGGGGTCTCCCTGGAGGAGGAGCAAGCCACCCTTGACCAGGTCACGAAGTCGCTACTGACCGGTCTGCCGTTCCTGCTCGCCGTGGTGGCGGCCGTGACCTGGCTGGTCACTCGGCACGCGCTGAGGCCGGTGGAGGGTATCCGCGCCGAGATGGCGGAGATCACGGGGAGCGGCGACCTGTCCCGCAGGGTTCCCGAGCCCTGGTCGGGGGACGAGATCGCCCGGCTGGCCCGCACCACCAACCAGACACTGGCCGCCCTGGAGAGTTCGGTGGAGCGGCAGCACCGCTTCATCGCCGACGCCTCCCATGAACTGCGCAGCCCCATCGCCAACTTGCGCACCCAACTGGAGGTCGCCGACGCGCACCCGGAACTGCTGGACACCCACGACCTCGTCCAGGACGTCGTACGCCTGCAGCACCTGGCCACCGACCTGCTGCTCCTCGCCCGGCTGGACGCCGGGGAGAGTCCGGCCCACGCGCGTGTCGACCTCGCGGACCTGATACGGGAAGAGGTGGCCGCGCGGGCGGCGACGGACCGGTTCGCCCCCGCCGTGACGTTGGAGGGCGAGTCGCTCGCGGTGACCGGGAGCAGGACACAGCTCGTCCGCGTCCTCGCCAATCTCCTGGACAATGCTCAACGCCACGCGAAGGGCGCGGTGTTGGTGACCGCAGCCGTCGAGGGCGACGACATCGTCCTCACCGTCGCGGACGACGGTCCCGGGGTCGCTCCGGAGGACCGGGAGCTGGTCTTCGAGCGGTTCGTCCGCCTGGACGAGGCCCGAAGCCGCGATGCAGGCGGTGCCGGTCTCGGACTGGCCATCGCCCGGGACGTGGTGCTGCGGCACGGCGGCTCGCTCACCGTCGGGGGTGATCCCGGCGAGGGAGCGGTCTTCCGCGCCCGGCTTCCGCGCGCGAAGTGACGACGAGTACGGAGCACGTCCCCGCGGGGAACTCCATGCCGTACCGCACGAGCGGTCGTCAGCACGGCCCACGCCGACGCGACGAGTGCCGCCGATCCGCCGCCCGCTCGCACACGGGGCCGCCGATCGGACACACCCATTCAGGTGCTCCGTGTACTGCCGTTTGAGCGGATGCCGCCGCCCCGGGTCGCGCACCAGCCGGCTGTGGTCCTCCGTCGCCCTAGGCTCCGGAGGACGGACCGCCGGCGGTCGTCGTGACTCCGCAACCGGGCCTCGCCCGCCCGGCGCAGCTTCCCTGGGGAGAGATGTGACCAGGCCTACTACTCGTCGTTCTCCGCTGACCTGGCTGGTTGCCGGCCTGGTCCTCGCCACCGCCGTGCTGGCCGGCTGCGCGGGCCCCGACCCGGCCGAGCACGGCCATCACCAGACCGGGCCCAAGGAGAGCGGCGCGGACACCGGCCAGGGTCCGGCTCTGCAGGACCCTCCGGAAGTGGTCAGCCGCGACGGCCTGCTCAAGACCACCATCAAGGTGGAACGGCACAAGGTCCAGGTCGGCGACCGTCAGTTGTACGCGACCACGTACAACGGGGCGTACATGCCGCCCACGTTGCGGGTGCGACCCGGTGACCACATCGACATCACCATGACCAACAACGTCGACGAGAGCACGAGGCTGCATCTGCACGGCCTGCACGTGTCACCGACCGCCCCCGCCGACGACATGTTCACCGCCATCAAGTACAAGCAGTCGTACCACTACAAGTACTGGATTCCGCGCAGTCAGCCCATGGGGACCTACTGGTACCACTCGCAGGCCGACCTGCGGTCCACCGCCCAGGTCGTCGGCGGAGAGTCGGGCATCATCATCGTCGACGGGCTCCAGCGGTACCTGCCGCCGTCACTGCGCGACATCACCGAGCACACGATCGCGCTGAAGGACGACCAGATCCAGGGCGACTCGATCAAGACCCGTCCCCTGAGCATCGGCGCGCCCACCAACCGCACCGTCAACGGCCAGCAGAACCCCGTGATCAGCATCCGGCCCGGCGAGACCCAGCTGTGGCGTCTGGCCAACATCGGCGCCAACATCTACTACAAGGTCCATCTCAACGGCACCAGCTTCCATGTGCTCGCCCAGGACGGCATCCCCGTCACCAAGGTCTACTCCCAGGACACCCTGCTCATGCCCTCCGGCGCCCGGTTCGACGTCCTCGTCCAGGGCGGCAACCCCGGTACGACCCAGCTGGAGACCCTCCCGTACGACACCGGGTCCGCCGGGTACAAGTTCCCCCAGGCGAACCTGGCCACCGTCGTCACCAGCGGCCCGAGCACGACCCCGGCCGCCATCCCGACCGACTTCGCCCCGCACGAGGACCTGTCCGACGCGACGATCGCGGACCGCAAGACCATGGTCTTCACGGAGAACTACTGGGGCTCGCAGTACTTCATCAACGGCCGGACGTACGACCCGCAGAGGACCGACCTCACCGCCGTACTCGGCACCGTCGAGGAGTGGAACATCCGCAATGCCACGGAGGAGGACCAGTCCTTCCACCTCCACACCAACGGCCTGCAGCTGATGAGCGTCAACGGAAAGCCCTACGACCCCACCCACGGCTGGTACGACACGGTGAACGTCCCGGCGCAGGGCAACATCGTCGTCCGGGTCCGCTTCGCCGACTTCCCCGGAAAGACAGTCCTGCACTGCGGCATCCTCAGCCACAAGGACAGCGGCATGATGGCCGTCCTCGACATCGTCGACCAGAAACACGAGCCGGAGAGTCAGTGACCGCCGCCGGCGGGAGGACCGACGGCGCTCACGCCCCCAGACCCGTCAGGGCGCCGACCGGATCCAGGTCCGGGGTGCCCCTGGGCCACCAGTCCTCGTGGCCCGGTTCCGACTCGTAGGCGTACCAGAGGCCGTCCTGACCGAGGCGCAGCTGGACATGGCCGTCCGGGTGGGTCAGGCGGTTGCGCCATGGGCGAAAGGCCGGCAGGTCCGCCGCCAGCAGCAGGGGGCGGGCCCGGTCGAAGCGGCCCGCCGGCGGATCCCAGGGCTCCTCCAGTACGGCCAGTGCCGTCCGGCCGCCCTGCCGCCACGCGGCGACCGCCCGCGCCAGGTCGGCCGGGGTCCGTCCGGTGGCGGCGGCCAGCGAGGCGTACAGCGCCCGTGTCCCCGCGGTGAGACCCGAACCCGGGCGGGCCGCGGCGAGCCGTACCGCGTCCTGCCACAGTGTCAGCTCCGCGACCGGGTCGTACCCCCTGGTCAGCAGCGCGTGTGCACGGGTCGCGGCGTCCGTGGCCAGCTGGTCCAGCGCGAAGGGGTCCGGGCCGCCCGGCGCTCCCGGATAGACCGGCGGCTGCTCGGGATGGGCGGGCGGCGGCAGCGGAGCGGGGAGCGGCGGCAGTGCCTCGCGGGCCACGGCGTCACGTGCGCGTACGCCGGGAACGGGTGGGGCCTCCCTGTCCTGCGCGGCCCGGGCCTCGCGCGCCGCGTTGCGCCGGGACAGCGCGTCGAGCAACTCGCGCTCGCCGCGGCCGCGCAGCAGAAGCAGCACGAAGGGGTCCTGGTCGAGCAGGCGCGCGGTCTGGTAGCAGACGGCGGCCGCGTGCTTGCAGGGATGCCCGAAGTCGGGGCAGCTGCAGCGCGGTTCGAGATCGCCGGCCTCCGGGAGCAGCCGGACACCGCACTCGGCGAGGGACTGCGGCACCTGCTTGTCCAGCAGCGCGGCGATGTGCCCGGGGCGCTCGGCGGCCGCATCCAGGAAGCGGTCCCACTCGTCGTCGGAGAACGTCCGCAGCCTCACCTGTACGCGGTACGGGCGCGGGCGGCTCCCCTGCACATAGGCGAGCACAAGACCGGGTGTGACGGTGATCGCGTCCACGTTCCCCCGGCCCGCGTACGCCCTGCCCCGCGCCAGCCGGGCCGCGTCGAGGGCCCCCTCCTCCAGAGCGGCGACCCAGGCATTGCCCCACCATGTCCCGGCGAACCGGTCGCCCTGCGCCGCGGGCCGTGCGGGGAGCGCCGCGAAGGTCCGCCGCAGTTCGCCGTCGCGGCCGGGAGCCGCCATGGAACGCGGATAGCGTGCGGTTGCCGGGGGCGGCCCGGACTCCGGGGAGCCGGGACCCTGGTCCGGGAGGTCCTGCGAGGAGCGGCTCCGCGTGTCGGGCGCGGGCCGTGCGGACGGCTGCCGCACCCGCGCGCGACCGGGCTCCCGCCGGTCGTCGCGCTCCCCTTCGCCGGAGACCCCCCTGTCCCGGGAGGCCGACGGCGCCGGTGCCTCGAAGGCCCCGGCGAGCAGCTCCCGAAGGTCCCGAAGCTGGGGGGCGTCCGGTGTACCGGTGCGGGGGGTGCGGCGCTCCCGGTCACGGCTCCTCCCATGAGCGGCGGACGAATGCGAGGTCCCTGCACCGGGCCGGAGCTCAACGCCCTTCTCTCTGAGGTCCGTTCGCTCACCCTCCGCTTCTTCCCGCACCGCCCTCAGCGCCTCGCGCGCGGCATCACCGGGACGCGCGGCCGGTCCACTCGCACGTACGGGACGGGTGAGCGGACCAGCCTCGCCCAGAGCAGCCGCGTCCTGCGCGCCGGACTCCGAGGTGCCCGCGTCGGAGTGAGGCTCAACACCCCTCTCCCCGGCGCCCGTTAGCTCGCCTTCCACCTCTGCTCGCGACGCCCGCAACGCCTCGCGCGCGGCATCACCGGGACGCGCCGCCGGTCCACTCGCACGGACGGGACCGGTGAGCGGACCGGCGCGCAGAGCAGCCGCGTCCTGCGCGCCGGACTCCGAGGTGCCCGCGTCGGAGTGAGGCTCAACACCCCTCTCCCCGACGTCCGTTGGCTCACCTTCCACCTCTGCCCGCGACGCCCGCAACGCCTCGCGCGCGGCATCACCGGGACGCGCCGCCGGTCCACTCGCACGGACGGGACCGGTAAGCGCACCCGCCTCACTCACTGCGGCCGCATCCTCCGCGCCGGATTCCGGGGTCCGGATGACGGACGCCTCGGCCGCCTGGCCGCTCCGGCGCTCCGCGTTCGCCCGCCGCAACGCCGCGCGCGCCGCGTCCCCCGGCCGCCCATCCCGCTCGCTCCCGGCGATGTCCGCACCGCCTGCGGAAGGGTCACCGGACCGCTCCCGCCCATCCCGCTCGCGACCGGCGACATCCGCACTGCCTGCGAGAGGCTCACCGGACCGCTCCCGCCCATCCCGCTCACAACCGGCGATCTCGACGTCGCCTGTGGGGAGCTCACCGGCCCGTTCCCGCGCGTCCCGTAGCGCACGGCGTGCCGCGTCCGCTGGACGTGGCGTCTCTCCCGGAGGTCCCGTGGTGCCGGCGTGGGACTCCTCGCCGGGTCCGGGCCGGGCGCTCACTCGGTCCTCCTCAGCGACACCAGGTCGGCCAGCTCACGGTCGGTCAGTTCCGTCAGGGAGGACTCGCCGAAGCCCAGGATCGCGTCGGCCAGCGCCCGCTTGGACTCCAGCATCTCGGCGATACGGTCCTCCACCGTGCCCTCGGTGATCAGGCGGTGCACCTGGACCGGCTGGGTCTGGCCGATGCGGTACGCCCGGTCCGTGGCCTGCTCCTCCACCGCCGGGTTCCACCAGCGGTCGAAGTGGATGACATGACCCGCCCGGGTGAGGTTCAGGCCCGTGCCCGCCGCTTTGAGGGACAGGACGAGGACCGGGGTCGCTCCGCTCTGGAAGCGGTCCACCATCCGCTCACGCTCGGGCACCGGGGTGCCGCCGTGCAGCAGGTCGGCGGGTACCGCGCGCGAGGCCAGATGTGTGCTGATCAGCCGGGCCATGCCGACGTACTGCGTGAAGACCAGCGCCGAGCCGTCCTCCGTCAGCAGTGTGTCCAGCAGCTCGTCCAGCAGCACGAGTTTGCCGGACCGGGCGATGAGGCCGGTGGCCGTGCCCGTGTCCTCCTTCAGATACAGCGCCGGGTGGTCGCAGATCCGCTTGAGCGCACCGAGAAGCTTCAGCACCAGCCCCCGGCGGGCGATGCCCTGCGCCGTCTCGATCGCCAGCATGGACTCGCGTACCACCGCCTCGTACAGCGCGGCCTGTTCGCGGGTGAGCGGCACCGGGTGGTCCGTCTCCGTCTTCGGCGGCAGCTCGGGGACGATGCCCGGGTCGGACTTCTTGCGGCGCAGCAGGAAGGGGCGGACCAGGCGGGCCAGCCGCTCCGCTGCCTGCGCGTCCTCGCCGTTCTCGACGGCGCGTGCGTGCCGGGCGCGGAAGGACTTCAGCGGGCCGAGCAGCCCCGGGGTCGTCCAGTCGAGCAGTGCCCACAGCTCGGAGAGGTTGTTCTCCACAGGGGTGCCGGTCAGGGCCACGCGGGCCGGCGACGGGATCGTACGAAGGGCCTTGGCGGTCGCCGAGTACGGGTTCTTGACGTGCTGCGCCTCGTCGGCGACGACCAGGCCCCAGCTCTGTTCGGCGAGCCGCGGCGCCGCCGTCCGCATCGTCCCGTACGTGGTGAGCACGAAGCCGCCGTCCAGGTCGTCCAGGGTCCGCTCGGCGCCGTGGAAGCGGCGGACCGGCACTCCGGGGGCGAACCGGGTGATCTCCCGCTGCCAGTTGCCGAGCAGGGAGGCCGGGCAGACCACCAGGGTCGGCTCGCGGCGCGCCCGGCGCAGATGCAGGGCGATGACCGTGACCGTCTTGCCGAGCCCCATGTCGTCGGCGAGGCAGCCGCCGAGGCCGAGGGAGGTCATCAGGTCCAGCCAGGCCAGGCCGCGCAGTTGGTAGTCCCGCAGGCGTGCGGTGAGGCCGGCGGGCGGCTCCGCGGGGCCGATGCCCGCCGTCAGCCGGTCCCGGAGTGCGGCCAGCGCGCCGACCGGCACCGCCTGCACCGTCTCGCCGTCCACCTCCGCGGTGCCGGTGAGCGCGACGGAGAGCGCGTCCACCGGATCGAGCAGGCCCAGTTCGCGCTTGCGGGCCTTGCGGACGAGCGCGGGGTCGACCAGAACCCACCGGTCGCGCAGCCGGACGACCGGACGGTGGGCCTCCGCGAGAGCGTCCATCTCGGCCTCGGTGAGCGGTTCGCCGCCGAGCGCCAACTGCCACCGGAACTGGAGCAGGTCCTCGGTCTCGAAGAAGCCCGTGCCGTCGGTCGCCGAGCCGGGAGCGGGCCGTACGACCGCGGCCGCGGTCAGGTCCTGCGCCAGGTCGCGGGGCCAGTGCACCGCGACCCCGGCCGCGCCCAGCCGGCCGGCCGCGGCACCCAGCAGATCACCGAGCTCTTCCTCGGAGAGCGCCAGGACGTCCGGCACCTCCTGCTCGCACAGCCGGTCCAGCGGCGGCCATACCCGGGCCGCGCGCCGTACGGCCAGGGCGGCGTCCACCCGGGTACGGGGGCCGAAGACCGCGTCCGCCTCACCGGCCCAGAGCGCCGCCGCGTCGACGACGAGGGTCGGGTCGGCGAGGCTGTGCACCTGCACGACGGCCGCCCCGGCACGGTGGGTGCCCTCGCCGTCGTCGAACAGGTCGTACGCCGACAGGTCCAGGCGCAGCGAGATCCGTACGCCCGCGTCCATGCCCGCCGCGACCTCGGCCGCCCAGTCGTGCGCGTGCGGCAGACGCTGCGGCTCGCGCGCGGCGAACGGGCCGCCCGCGGTGTGGGCGGCGGCCGGGGTGCGCGGCAGGGTGTCGGCCACCGCGTCGAGGAAGGCGCGCACCAGCGCCTCGGGCTCGGGCAGCAGCAGGGGTCCTCGGCCCGGGAGCGGGACGGCATGGCCCTCGTACGGAAGCGCGGCGGCGATCGCCCTGAGGTGGGTGATGTCGTCCGGCTCCAGCGGCCCGGCCCGCCAGGCGTCGTAGCCGTCCGGGGTGAGCCCGGGCAGCAGGCGGCCCCGCGCGACGAGCCGCAGCGCGTGCAGCGTGGCCGCGCCCCAGCAGGCGGTGGCGGGGTGGGCGGCGGGATCGCGCCGGGCCCGGGCGAGCAGCGGCAGCGCGTCGGCGATCGGCAGCAGCAACGCGGGCACTCCGCCCCGGCGCACTCCGGACCCGTGAGGGCGGACGACCGTCAGTTCCTCCGTGGCGCCCGACGGCGGCGGTCCGCCCTCCGGGTCCCAGAAGGCGACCCGGCTCTCGCGGGGCAGTGGCGCGGGCAGGAAGACGGCGGCCAGTCTCACGGGCACGGCGGCCTCGGCCACCTGCTCTCCCATACGTCCGGTCACCTCCCGCCGTCGCGTCGCGTCGGACGTCTTCGACTGTACGGGCGGGGTCCGACAATCGGCTCCGACTCCGGCCGGAGCACGGACGCGCGGGCCTGAACCGGGGTCGCCTGGAGCGGTGCGTCAGGGGATGGTGCGGGACACCACGTACACGGTGGGCTGCAGGGGGCGGGACTTGTTCACCACGATGTCCAGGGTGGGCGCCGGGTTCTTCTGCTTGTGGACGAGGCCGTACCAGGAGCCGGGCCGGGTGAAGTTCCAGCTGACGATGTTCTGGTCGCGCCCGCTGATGGCGATGTCGTCCTGCTTCAGCGCGGCCTGGGTGGTCTTCAGGTGGCCCAGGAACCGCGTCAGGCCGGCGTCGTCGGTGTCGAACTGGACGTAGAGCCTGCTGGTCTTCCAGTTGTTCGTCTCGTAGTACGCGACGTTCGTGGCGCCCATCGGGATCGTCACCTGGTAGATACGGCGCTGGACGCGCGAGGGCCAGCCGACGGTGAGGCCGGTGGCCGAGTACTTGGCCTCCTTGTCCTTGCCGCTGTTGCGGCTCTGGTTCGCGGAGATCACCAGGTAGCCGGCCGGGACGCCAATGAGCAGCACGATGGTCAGCAGGGTCAGCGCCCGGCGGCGGATCATGTGCCACCGGCTCTCCGGAGGCCTCGAGGGCTCGTCCGGCGGCGACGACTGACGCGGTATCGAGGCGGCTGCCGTCACAGGGACCCCTTGGCGGTGCGGCGGGCCTGCGCGTACCGCTCGTAGCGTTCGTACCGCTCCACGCGGCGCCGGTTGGCGCGCCG
The DNA here is from genome assembly GCF_050936285.1 of Streptomyces sp. CA-106110. NCBI lineage: Bacteria > Bacillati > Actinomycetota > Actinomycetes > Kitasatosporales > Streptomycetaceae > Streptomyces > Streptomyces sp. CA-106110. The sequence continues at coordinate 3,252,259 of NZ_JBNJNB010000001.1, forward strand.
GAAGCGGCGGGCGACGAGCCGGGCGAGGTCCGCGGCGCCGACCATGCCGGCCTCGGGGCCGAGCTGGGCGCGCGCGATACGGGCCTCGGGGCGGTAGCCGCGCCCGGTCAGATGGCGCCGGAAGGCGTCCCGGGCGGGACCGATCAGCAGGTCGTCGGCCGCGCTGACGCCGCCCCCGATCACGAAGCAGGAGGGGTCGAGGGCCGCCGCCAGGTTCGCGATGCCGACGCCCAGCCACTGGCCGATGTCCTCGAGCAGCTCGACGCACATCGCGTCGCCCTCGCGGGCCAGCTCGGTGATCATCGGGCCGGTGATGTCGGCGATGTTGCCCTTGACGTGCTCGATGATCCCGTACGCCACCGGCGAGTCTGCGGCGGCGAGCTCCTTGGCCTCCCGGACCAGGGCGTTGCCGGAGCTGTACTGCTCCCAGCAGCCGCGGTTGCCGCACGGGCAGCGATGGCCGCCGGGCACCACCTGCATATGGCCGAACTCGCCGGCGACGCCGAATTTCCCGCGCTTGACCTGGCCGCCCTCCAGGATGGCGCCGCCGATCCCGGTGCCCAAGGTGATCATGACCAGGTGGTCCTCGCCGCGGCCCGCGCCGAAGCGCCACTCGGCCCAGGCGGCGGAGTTGGCGTCGTTGTCGACCAGGACGGGCACGGCGAGCCGCCCGGCCAGCCGGTCGCGCAGGGGCTCGTTGCGCCAGGACAGATGCGGGGCGAACAGGATGCGGTTGCGGTCCGCGTCCACCCAGCCGGCCGCCCCGATGCCGACGGCGTGCACGTCGTGGCGGTCGGAGAGGTCCAGGACGAGCTCGACGATGGTGTCCTCGACGACCTTGGGGCTCTTGGACTTGTCGGGCGTCTCGGCGCGGAGCTTCTCCAGGATGTTGCCGTCGGCGTCGACGACGCCCGCCATCACCTTCGTACCGCCGATGTCGATGCCGACCGTGGGAACGCGTGGCGCCGTCAGATGGGAGCGGCGCTCGCGCGTGCCGACGGTCCGCAGGACGGTGGCCCGGGCGGACCCACGGTGGGTGAAGTCGCGGTAGGTGCTCATCGGCCCCGATTCTGCCTCACGCCGCCGCCCGCTGCTCCGCAGGGGGAGCAGCAGGCGGTGCGGCACGGCCTCCGGGTACGGGTGCATCGTGCCTCGTCACGCGCACGCGGCGGAGCCCGGTGCCCCTTCAGCCCGCCTCTTGCGAGGCGCGGTTCTCCAGCTCGTGACGGAGATCGTCGAGCTCCTCTCCGCCCGCCATCTGGCGCGTCAGTTCCTCCAGGGTGATCTCCTGGCGGATGTGGCTGCCCACCATCTCGCCGCGCTTGAGCAGCACGAAACGGTCGCCCACCAGGTAGGCGTGATGTGGGTTGTGGGTGATGAAAACAACACCCAGGCCCTCGTCCCGTGCGGCCGCCACATATTTGAGGACCATGCCGGACTGCTTGACGCCCAGTGCCGCCGTCGGCTCGTCCAGGACCAGCACCTTGGCACCGAAGTACACGGCCCGCGCGATCGCCACACACTGACGTTCGCCACCGGACAGGGTGCCGATGGGCTGGTCGACGTCGCGCAGGTCGATGCCCATGCGCAGCAGTTGCTCGCGTGTCGTACGCCGCATGAAGTCGACGTCGAGGCGCTTGAAGGGGCCGATGCCCCTGCGCGGCTCGGAGCCGAGGAAGAAGTTGCGCCACACAGGCATCAGGGGGACCACGGCGAGGTCCTGGTAGACCGTGGCGATCCCCCGGTCCAGCGCCTCGCGCGGGGAGGACAGACGGGTCTCCTCGCCCTCGATGCGGAAGCTCCCCGAGTCGTGCCGGTGCAGCCCGGCGACGATCTTGATGAGGGTGGACTTGCCCGCGCCGTTGTCGCCGAGGACGCAGGTGATCTCGCCCGCGTGGACCTCCAGCCCGACGCCGTCGAGCGCGCGGACGTTGCCGTACTGCTTGCCGACCCCTTCGAGGTGGACGAGCGCGGTGCGCTCCGTGACGTCCGTCGTCATGTCGTGGCCTCCGCACGCTTGCGGACCCAGGCGTTGAGCAGGGTCGCGAGGAGCAGCATCGCTCCCAGGAAGAACTTGAACCAGTCGGGGTTCCACTGGGCGAAGACGATGCCCTTGCCGGTCATGCCGAAGATGAACGCGCCGACCGCGGAACCGACCGCGGAACCGTAGCCGCCGGTGATCAGGCAGCCGCCGATGACCGCCGCGATGATGTAGATCAGCTCGTTGCCGACGCCCTCGCCGGACTGCACCACGTCGTACGAGAACAGCAGGTGCTGTCCGGAGGCCCAGGCGCCGAGCGCGACGCCCATGTACAGGCCGGTCTTGGTCCTGCCGACCGGGACGCCGACCGCGCGGGCCGCGTCCTTGTTGCCGCCGACCGCGAAGACCCAGTTGCCGGCCCGGGTGCGCAGCAGGATCCAGGAGGCGAGGCCGACCAGGGCGAACCACCACAGAATGGTGATCTTGAAGGGGACTCCGCCGATCGTGAGCGTGGAGGCGAAGACCGCCCTGGCCGAGGAGTAGCCGTCCATGTCGGAGATCGACTTGGTGGAGACCGTGCCGCTGATCAGCTTGGTCAGGCCTAGGTTCACCCCCGTCAGCATCAGGAACGTACCGAGCGTGACGATGAAGCTCGGCAGCCTCGTGCGGGTCAGCACGACTCCGTTGAAGGCCCCGATCGCCAGCGTGACCAGCAGGGACACGCCCACGCCCACCCAGACGTTGGCCGTCATCTGGTAGCTGAACATCGAGGAGACCAGCGCCGACGTCGTCACCAGGACACCGGCGGACAGGTCGAACTCGCCACCGATCATCAGCAGGGCGACCGGCACGGCCATGATGCCGATCGTCGAGGCCGAGTACAGGACGGTGCTGAGGCTGGACGCCCGCAGGAAACTGTCGGCGGCGAGCGAGAAGAAGAGGAAGACGGCGAGCGCGCCGACCACCGAGCCCAACTCGGGCCTGCCGAGGACTCTCTTCAGCGGCGAGGTCCTCAGGAGCCGCTCGTCCGCCGTCCGCTCCTGCTGCGTCTTGGGCGCGGAGGCCGGTGCCGTGACGGTCATCGTGTCCCCCGCTTCGTGTACTGCTCGAGGGCCGCGGCCTGGTCCTTGGTGACGATCTGCGGTCCGGTGAGGACCGGGTTGCCGCCGCCGAGGACGTCGGCGTTGTACTTGTGGAGCCAGAGCTGGTCGACCGCCTCGTAACCCTGGAGGTACGGCTGCTGATCGACGGCGAAGCCGAGGGTCCCGTCCTTCAGCCCGGCCGCGACCTTGGCGTTCAGGTCGAAGGTGTCGATCTCCGCCCCGCTGCCGGCGTCGGCCTTGGCCTTCACGGCGGTGTCGGCGTAGGGGGCGCCGAGGGTGACGACCGCGTCGACGGACTTGTCCGACTGGAGCCTGGCCTCCACGGCGGACTGCACGTCCGGCATGTTGGTGCCGTTGACGTAGAGGTTCTCCACGGTGCCGTGGAAGGTCTTCTTCACGCCCGCGCAGCGCTGTTCGTGGCCCACGTTGCCCTGCTCGTGCAGCACGCACAGGACCTTCTTCCTGCCGCGCTTGTCGAGCTCCTGGCCCACCGCCTCGCCGGCGATCGTCTCGTCCTGGCCTATGTGGGTGAGCGCGCCGAACGCCTTGGACTGAGCGGAGCCCGAGTTGACCGTGACCACCGGGATGCCGGCCTTCTCGGCCCGCTCCACGGCGGCCTTCATCGCCTCGGGCTTGGCCAGCGTGACGATGATGCCGTCGACCTTCTGGTCGACCGCGGCGTCCACGAGCTGCGCCTGCTGCTGCGCGTTGGCGTCGTGCGAGTACAGGAAGTCGATGTTGTCCTTGACGGCGGCCTGCTTCGCGCCGCTCTGCACGATGTCCCAGAAGGTGTCACCATCACCCGAATGGGTGATCATCGCGAAGGTCCACCGGGGCGTGTCCACCGCTGCGCGACCCTGGGCGGCGGCGGCATTGCGGGCGTCCTCGGCACGCTTGCCGCCGTGGCTGCTGCACCCCGCGAGGGATAGGCCGAGCGCTCCTGCGAGCGCGATGGTTGCCCAGGTCCTGGTCCGTGCCACGAGGCCGTGCCCTTCTTGCGTAGTTGCTTTGAACTACCAAGTATCGCTGACCGCGGATCGACGCCGCAGGTCAGGGGCCTGGTGAGGGGTGAGAGGACGGTCTCAGGGGCGGGCTCGGGGGCGGATTCGGGCCGGATTCAGGGGCGGACGAGCAGCTGGAACTCGAAGGAGTAGCGCGAGGCGCGGTAGGTATGGGTGCCGAACTCGACGGCACGGCCGGTGTCGTCGAACGTGGTCCGCTGCATGGTCAGCAGCGGGGCGCCCTCGGGCTCGCCGAGCCGTTCGCCCTCGACCGCGGTGGCGGCCCGGGCCCCGACGGACTGCCGGGCGCTGTGCAGCGTGATGCCGGTGGCCCGCATCAGCCGGTACAGACCGGTCGACTCCAGCTGCTCGGTGTCGAGGTCGAGCAGGCCGGCCGGCAGGTAGTTGCACAGGTACGCCATCGGCTCGCCGTGCGCGAGACGCAGCCGCTCGAGCCGGTGCACCTCGCTGCCCTCGGGCACGCCGAGCGCGGCGGCGACCTCGGCGGAGGCCGCCATGAAGGTGTTGACGACCACACGGGTCGCGGGCCGCTGCCCGGCCGCCTCCAGATCGTCGTACAGGCTGCTGAGCTCCAGTGGACGTTTGACCTGGCTGTGCACGACCTGTGTGCCGACACCCCGGCGGCGCACGAGCAGGCCCTTGTCGACCAGGGACTGGATGGCCTGGCGGACGGTGGGCCGGGACAGCCCGAGCCGTGCGGCCAGCTCGATCTCGTTGCCCAGCAGACTGCCCGGCGTCAGCGACCCGTGCTCGATCGCGGCCTCCAGCTGCTGGGACAACTGGAAGTACAGCGGTACTGGGCTGTTCCGGTCGACGCTGAGCTGGAGCGAGACGGTCGGATCCACAAGTGGTTTCGGCACGGCCCGAGCGTAGCTCCGGCATTCCTTGACGGGAAGTTGTGTAGTCCGATTGTCCAGACAAACTGAATTGACACCTGCGCCGCGCTCAGTGCCCGGGCTCGTCCAGCAGTCCCGCGTCGTAGGTCAGCAGGGCGATCTGCACATGGTTGTTGAGGCCGAGCTTGGCGAGGAGCCGGGAGACATGCGTCTTGACCGTGGCGACGCTCATGTACAGCTCGGCGGCGATCTCCGCGTTCGAGGCGCCCCGGCCGACCGCGACGGCGACCTCCCGTTCGCGCTCGCCCAGTGCCGCGATCCGCTCGCGTGCGGCATGGCGCCGGGTGCCGGGCCCGGCCCCGGCGGCGTACGCCATCAGCTGCCGCGTGACCGCGGGCGACAGCACCGGGTCGCCGGCCGCGACCCGGCGTACCGCGTCGAGTATCTCGGCGGGCGGGGTGTCCTTGAGGACGAACCCGGCGGCGCCCGCACGCAGCGCCCGCAGCACCTGCTCGTCGGCGTGGAAGGTGGTGAGGACCACGACCTGAGGTCCGTCCGCGCGGCGACGCAGCAGCTCGGTGGCGGCCAGTCCGTCGACGGTCGGCATCCGGATGTCCATGAGGACGACGTCGGGCCTGGTGCGGTCGACGAGCCGCTCGACCTCGCTGCCGTCGGCGGCCTCGCCGACGATCTCGATGTCGTCGGCACCGCCCATCATGAAGGACAGGCCGGCCCGTACGAGGGGGTCGTCGTCGACGAGGAGCAGTCGGATCGCGGTCATGGCCCTACGGTATTGACCGCACGGCCCCGTCGATGAGGGGATTGCCGCGCCGGGCGCGGCGGCGGGGCGGGCTGCCGGTGGTGCCGCGCACCTCCGACGCTCGGCCCGAGGTGCCGTGCGGGGCCGGGAATTCGGTTGACGCCGACGAAGGGCCGCCGGTTTTCTGCTGCGATGCCGAGCCTTCGCTTCGAACAGCCGCACGATGACGCCACGCTCGAGGACTGGCGTCACGTCCACAACGAGATCATCCCGGCGGACCCCCTCTCCCCGGACGACGTCCGCGAGCGGGTGACGCGCCATCACCTGGAGGTCGCGTACCTGGGCGACGTCCTCGTGGGCTGCTCGACGGTACGCCCGCCGAAGGACGGCACGGCCATGGTCATCGCCCGGATCCTGCCCGCCCACCGCCGGCAGGGCTTCGGCGGGCAGCTCTACGAGCGGGGCGTCGAGCGGGCGCGGCGGTTGGGCGCCGAGGTGATCGAGACGATCGTGCTCGGCGTCAACGCGGACGGGCTGCGGTTCGCGCACCAACGCGGCTTCGTCGAGGTCGACCGCCATGTGGCGGACGTCGACGAGGTGTGACACACGCTGCGGCTCGGCTGAACCAGCCGCACACCACGCGGCCCGCGCTCACCCGGGCCAGGGCAGCCACGCCCACACCCGGAAGCCGCCGTCGTCCCCGGTGCCGTGGTCGAGGGTGCCGCCGGCCAGGGTCGCGCGTTCGGTGAGACCGATCAGGCCCTGCCCGGATCCGGGCACGTGCGGGACCTCTCCGGGCGGCGCCGGATTGAGCACCGTCACGGTCAGGCCGTCGGCGGGCCCGCCCACGACCGTGACCGTGACCTCGGTCCCGGGGGCGTGCTTGCGCGCGTTCGTCAGGCCCTCCTGCACGATGCGGTAGGCGGTGCGGCCCACGGAGGCCGGCACGGCGGCGGGATCGGCGAGGCGGTCGACAAGGACGACCTTCATGCCGGCCAGACGGCACTCGGCGACCAGGGCGTCGAGCGCGGCCAGCGTCGGCTGGGGGCGGCCGGCGTCGTCGGAGTCGCCCGCCCTCAGCACCCCGATGATCTCCCGCAGGTCCTGCAGTGCATCGTGCGCGCTCTCCCGGATCACCCCCGCCGCCCGTGCGATCTCCTCGCGGGGCGCGTCCGGCCGGAACTCCAGGGCGCCCGCGTGCACGCTCAGCAGCGTCAGACGGTGCGCGAGGACGTCGTGCATCTCCCGCGCGATCTCCTCCCGGGCCAGTCGCTGGGCCTGCTCGGCCCGCAGCGCCGCCTCCGTCTCGGCCCGCCGTGCCCGGTCCCGCAGGCTCAGCATGAGCTGCCGCTTGGACCGTACGAACATGCCCCAGCCGACGACCGCCGCCGTGAACAGGGCGGTGACGGCGACACTGGCCAGATACGGCATGCCCGGGTCCGGGCGCAGCCAGTAGAAGACCGGGATGAGCGCGAACTGCGCGCCGCCGAGCCAGACGGCGTACTTGAACGGCCGGTGCACGGCGACGGTGAAGAGGGCGATCATGCACGCGCCGCCCGAGGTATCGGAGACCAGGCCCACCGGGAGCATCGCCACGGCGAGACCGAGCGGCCAGCGGCGCCGCAGCCAGACGGCGAGGCAGGCGAGCCCGCCGAGTCCCTTGTCGGCCGCCGCGAGGCCCTGCGAGATGTGGTGGTCGTGTCCCACCGTGGCTCCGGCGGCACAGGCGATGAGCACCGCCAGGACGAAGCACCCGAAGTCGACGACCCAGTCCCGCACGGTACGCCGGGGCCGCGCGCGCCCGGCTCCGGGATTCAGCTCCGCTATCACGGCGGAGGGCAGGAACCATCGGTGCCGGGGCAGCCCGTATCCCGCCTGCCCCGTCGCCGGTCGCGAGACCGGAGCGGGAGCGGGCACCGGCTGGGGCGCGGGCACCGGCTGGGGCGCGGGCACCGGCTGGGGCGCGGGCCGGGCGGCGGGGACGAGAGGAGCCCCCGGCCGCCGCAGCCGGCCGGTCCGCAACAGGCCAAGGGCGCTTCGGACGCCTTCCATGGCCGTCTCTGGGCGGGGCGACGTCCCCGCGGGACGTGCCGACTCGTCTCCGCTCACGGTCGGCCAATCTATGCGGGAACGGCCCTGGGCACCTCCCCCGCCGGCCCGATCCGAGACCAAAGTCGCAGGGCCGCAGACTTTGGGCGCGGGCCTCGGGGCGGAGCGGGACTTCCGTAGGACGCGGCCCGCCCCGCGGCCGGTTTTCCGGGGGGAGCCGCGGGGCGGGTTCTGTGCTGCGGTGGAGCGGACTGCGAGCGGAGGTCCGTCGGGGCACCGGTCGGGGCCCGGACGGTCATGCTGTCCGCTCAGCAGTGGTGGCGCTGTTCGCTCAGCAGTCGAAGTCGATCAGATCGAACGTCGCGTAGTGATCCGAGGTGTAGTAGTCCTCTTCGTACTGCCTGCCGGTGACGATCCGGCGGGCCCCACGAGTGGAGGAGCCGGGCGTCTTGACCGTGTACTCGTGGTAGTAGCCGGTCGACTGCCGGGGCAGCACGCCTTCGCGGTTCTGGAAGACGATCCCGTCCTGCGGGTACGGGAACGGACCGCCCGAGTCGATCAGACGGAGCGTGGTGTACGCCTGGGAGGGCAGGTCGCCGTAGCAGATGCTGCCGACGGACGTGGCAGCGGCCTCCGCGGTGGTGGTGGTGACGGTGGCGCCCATGAGCAGGGCCGACGCGAGCGCGGCCGCGGCACCGATTCGTGTTGCGCGTGGGGGGAATCTCATGCCGTCATGATGACGCGCGTAGACGATGACATGTCAATGACAAGTCGACAGAGTTTCCTGTCAAGTCCCTTGAATTTTCGCGTAGTTAACCTGCGGCCGCAGCGCGGACGATCTCGGGCAGGGCGTGTCGCACAGGCGCGCGGGAGCCGTGTCACGGGCGGCCCTCCAGGTCGTACGGGTGGAAGGCGGCGCCCGCGCCGGTCGTACGGGTACCGGCGGAAGGCCACGTCGGCACCCGGAACTCCTCGGCTCAGCCCACGTTCGTCGAGAACAGTCCGCCCGTCGGCCCCTGCTTGTCGCCGCCCTGTGCCTTCTTGAGGGCGTTGGCGAGGCTCTCGATGGTGAGGGACTGCAGGATGACGCGGCCGTTGCCCTCCAGGGTGGCCAGGGACAGGCCCTCGCCACCGAAGACCATGTTCATGATCCCCTGGCGGTTCAGGCCGCCGACGCGCTGGACGCCGTACTGGATGCCTTCCTCGAAGGCGACGACGCATCCGGTGTCGACCTCGATGCGGCCGCCGAAGTCGGCGGGGTTGAGGTCGATGAAGTTGCCCGCACCGGCGATGATCACCGTCCCGTGACCGGTGAACTTCTCCAGGATGAAGCCCTCGCCGCCGCTCATCCCGGTACGGCCGCCCTGGAAGGCGATGCCGAAGTCCACCGTCGACTCGGCGGCCACGAAAGCGTCCTTCTCCGCGAACCACGCGCGCGCGCCGTCGAGTTCCAGCGCGCGCATCTCGCCTGGCAGGACACCCGCGAAACCGACGGTGCCCTCGCCGCCCTGTGAGGTGAAGTACTGGAACGCCAGCGACTCACCCGCGAGCGCCCGCTGGCCGACCTGCATGGCGGTGCCCATGGCCTGGCGCAGGAATCCACCCATGCCGCTGCCCCCGCCCTGGGGCTGGCCGCCGTTGTTCGACGGGCCGGACAGACGGGTCTCCATGGTGACGTTCGTGGTCTTGAAGAGGAACTTGCCCGCCTCGCAGTACACGGTCTGTCCCGGATGCAGGTTGACGACCGCCATCTGCATGGCGTTGCCGACGATTTCTTGCTGAAGAGTCACGGGGGGAGAACGCGGCGGACGGGTGAAAGAGTTCCGGACACGCCAAGCCGATGTCCGTTCGCCGCCTGTGTTCCGCGCGCCGGGGCGCTGGGACGGGCTCATTACTCCACGAGGAACTCTGACGGCGGGACGGCCCTGATCACCGGCGGCAGCCGCGGCATGGGCGCGGCGACGGCACGGCGGCCGGCCCGCGAGGGGGCGGACAGGGCCGTCACCTGTGCGAGCGGCTAGGGGCAGCCGAGGTCGTCCGGGGCGTCGAGGCGCTGGGGCCGCCGCCGGGCAGTGGCCCAGCACGCGGACTCGGCGGACTCCGGCGACGCGGGCGAGGCCGCGGGCGCGGTGGGCCGTGCCGGGGAGGCACTGGGAGGGCTGGACGTCCTGGTCGACAACGCCGGCGTCGGAGTGCTCGGCCGGGGACCCGCACGCGCTGGGTCATACCGGTGCCGACGCTGATCATCCGGCCGCCGCGCTCCCCGCGCGAGGTGGCGGCCTGACGAAGGCCCTCGCATGGGAGCTCGGAGAGCGCGGGATCACCGCCGGCATCGTCCATCCCGGTCCCGTCGACACCGGCACGATCCCGCGGACGGCCCCCACGCCTCCGCCCAGGCGGCGATGACGGCGCTGCGCCGCTTCGGCACGGCGCACGAGGTGGCGTCGGCGGTGACGTACTTGGCGGGAGCGGACGCCGCCTAGGTCACGGCGCCGAGTTCACCGTGGACGGCGAGCACACCGCCTGAACACCCCATGGGGCGCACCCGTGGCCGGTGCACCCCATGGGTGCCGGGGCCTCAGCCGCCCAGTTCCTGGAAGCGTGCCGCCAGGCGGGCCGCGCCCTCCCGGGTCAGGGAGCCGTACAGGCGCAGCCGGGAGATGCCGCCGTCCGGGAAGATGTCCACGCGCGCGTGCGTACCGACGGCCGGATCCGGCAGGACGAACCGGTGGTTGGTGTCCGGCTGGAGGCGGGTGCGCGCGAGGATCTCCCGCCACTCACCGTCCTCGCCGTCCTTGACCGAGACGGAGGCCCAGCCAGCCGAGTTGCCCTTGAGGTACGCCGTGTCGATCTCGATCGCCCGGATCTGCGCCTCGGCCACGAGCCGGTAGCGGATCCAGTCGTTGCCGTGGTCCCGGCGGCGCCGTGTCTCCCAGCCGTCGTCCATCTTGCGGGAGCGGCCCGGCTGGATGGTGTTGGTGGCGGGCGAGTAGAAGAGGTTCGAGGCGTCCTCGACCCGGCCCCCGTTCTCGAGGGCGACGACGTCGAAGGTGCCGAGGGCCTCGAGCCACGCCGGGTCCGGCACCGCTTCGCCGTGGACGCGCAGACGCGCGATGCCGCCGTCGGGGTGCTGGTTGACCCGCAGATGCGTGAAGCGCTGTTCGACGGCGACCGCGAACCCGTTGGCCGCGTGACCGCCGACCGGGGTGCGCGGGACGAGCGTCGTCCACTTCACGTCGTCGCCCAGCAGCTCCTGCGGGGACGGGGAGCCCGCTACCGCCGTGCCCTCGACGGACACCGCCTGCGGGTAGTTGCCGCGGAAATGGGCGGTGTCGACGACGATGCCGCGTACGACGCCCGGCGTGCCGAGGCGGATCAGCGCCCAGTCGTGGTCGTCCTCCGCGGGCCAGGGGTGCTCCGCCGAGCCGCCGCGGCGGCGCCGTGTCTCCCAGCCGTCCATGACCTTGCCCTTGTGCCCGAAGTGCTCGGGGTCGAACTCGGCGCGCCCGGGCACCAGCAGGTTCTCGCGCTGGGCGAAGAACTCGTCGTTGGCGGCGATGACCCCGGCGCCGAGCCGCCGGTCGGCGAGGTCGGCGTGGCGGGTGAAGGGGAAGTCGGCGGTGCGGTAGTCCGCGTACGGGTCACCGCCTCCGTAGGGGCCGGCGTCGCCGGTGAACGTGGGAATCGCCGTCACAGTGATCAGGTCTTCCTTTCGGGAGTCGGCCGCAGCGGGTGCGGAGGTCAGTCGGTTCTGGCGAGCAGTCGTCCCTTCGACTCGGTGAACGCGCCGTCCGCCACGATGCGTTCGCCGCGCAGCCAGGTGGACTTGACGACGCCGTGCAGGGTCCGGCCCGCGTACGCCGTGACCCGGTTGCGGTGTTGGAGGGCCGCCGGGTCCACGGTGAAGGTCTCCTCGGGGGCGAATACCGCGAAGTCGGCGTCGCGCCCGGCCGCGATGGCGCCCTTTCGTGCGTCGAGTCCCGCCAGTCGTGCCGTGCGTGTCGACATCCAGCCCACCACGTCCTCAAGTCCGTGGCCGCGCCCGCGGGCCTCGGTCCAGACCGCGGACAGGCTCAGCTGGAGTCCGGATATGCCGCCCCACGCGGTCGCGAAGTCGCCGGTCTTCAGGTCGGCCGTCGAGGGCGAGTGGTCGGTGACCACGCAGTCGATCGTGCCGTCGGCCAGCGCCCGCCACAGCGCGTCCTGGTTGGCGGCCTCGCGGATGGGCGGGCAGCACTTGAACTCGCTCGCCCCGTCCGGGACTTCCTCGGCCGTCAGGGTCAGATAGTGCGGGCTGGTCTCCACGGTGATCCGTACGCCCTCGGCCCTGGCCTCGGCGATCAGCGGCAGCGCGTCGCCGGACGACAGGTGGAGCACGTGCACACGGGCGTCGAGGCGCTTCGCCTGTGCGATGAGGTGAGCGATCGCCGTGTCCTCGGCGTCCTTGGGCCGGGAGGCGAGGAAGTCGGCGTACCTGGGGCCGCCCCGCTGCGGGGCGGCGGCGAGCCGGCTCGGGTCCTCGGCGTGCACGATGAGCAGTCCGCCGAAGCCGGCGATCTCGGCCAGGGAACGGGCCAGTTGCTCCTGGTCGAGCGGGGGGAACTCGTCCACGCCCGACGGGGAGAGGAACGCCTTGAACCCGAAGACACCGGCGTCGTGCAGCGGTCGCAGGTCCTTGACGTTGTCCGGCAGGGCGCCGCCCCAGAAGCCGACGTCGATGTGCGCCTTGCCGGCCGCGGCCTCCTTCTTCGTGCGCAGGTGTCCGACCGTCGTGGTCGGCGGAAGCGAGTTGAGCGGCATGTCGACGACCGTGGTGATGCCGCCGGCCGCCGCCGCGCGGGTGGCGCTCCAGAAGCCCTCCCACTCGCTGCGGCCCGGGTCGTTGACGTGGACGTGGGTGTCGACCAGGCCGGGCAGCAGGACGTCGTCGCCGAAGTCCTCCCGTCGGGTCCCGGCCGGCACGTCCGCGTCGTACGGCAGTACGGCCGTGATCGTGCCCCCGGCGACCGCGACCGCCGCCGGGCGCGTCCCTTCGGGAGTGACAACGCGTCTCGAGCGCAGCACCAGTTCAGCGTCGGACACCCCGGCCCCTCTCTGCCGACGTCCTGCCCACGGGAAACGGGAGTTGCCTCCACGGAACGAATTCAACGTTCTGTTGAAGGAGTCTTCACTCCCGCCCCTGCACCGTCAAGGGTGCGCCTACTCCGAGCACCTCCGGCACGACCGTTCTGGACGTTTCCACAAAGCGGAATTAGACTTTCGTAACGAGAGACGTAGCTATGCACCACCGGGCGGTGGACCGGCCGCCGGGTAGGCTTCTGCCCCTCCTGTCCGCCCCGAAAGGAACGCGCCGTGCCGACGTCCAGCGCCAGCGACGCCCCCGCAAAGTCCGCCGCGGGCGGTGGCGTCCAGTCCCTCGAGCGTGCCTTCGACCTTTTGGAGCGAATGGCCGACGCGGGCGGCGAGGTCGGCCTGAGCGAGCTGTCCGCGAGCAGCGGGCTGCCGCTGCCCACGATCCACCGTCTGATGCGCACGCTGGTGGCCTGCGGTTACGTCCGCCAGCAGCCCAACCGCCGCTACGCGCTCGGTCCCCGGCTGATCCGGCTCGGCGAGTCGGCGTCCCGGCTGCTCGGCACCTGGGCCCGCCCCCACCTCGCACACCTGGTGGAGGAGACCGGCGAGACCGCGAACATGGCCCTGCTCGACGGCGACGAGATCGTGTACGTGGCGCAGGTGCCGTCCAAGCACTCGATGCGGATGTTCACCGAGGTGGGCCGGCGGGTGCTGCCGCACTCCACGGGTGTGGGCAAGGCGCTGCTCGCCAATACACCGGACGGCGAGGTGCGCGCGCTGCTCGCCCGCACGGGCATGCCCGCCGCGACGGAGAAGACGATCACCACTCCGGACGCCTTCCTCGCCGCACTGGCCGAGGTACGCCGGCTCGGGTACGCGGTCGACGACAACGAGCAGGAGATGGGGGTCCGCTGTCTCGCGGTGTCCGTCCCCGGCTCCCCGACGGCCGCGGCGATCTCCATCTCCGGGCCGGCGGGCCGGGTCACGGACGCGGCGACGGAGAAGATCGTGCCGGTGCTCCAGCAGGTGGCCGCCGAGCTGTCGGCGGCGCTGGCGAGCACGGGCCCCGCCGCCTGACCCACGGCCGTCACACGGGCTGCCCGTCCACCAGGGAGGTCAGCCGCCCGTCCGTCATCTCCCGCACCGCGTCCACTCCTTCGAGATGGGAGCGGTCGCGCGTCACCAGGACCGTGGCCGTGCCCCGCTCCCGTGTGAGACGGAACAGCAGGTCCACCACGGCAGCGCCCCCGCTCGTGGTCGAGGGCGCTGGTCGGCTCGTCCACCAGCAGCACGGACGGCTCGTTCATCAGCGCACGGGCGATGTCGACCCGCTGCCGCTGGCCCCCGGAGAGCTGGTGCGGCCGGCGGTGCGTCTGTCCGGCGAGCCCGACCGAGGCGAGCAGGTCCCGGGCGCGGTCCGCCGCGCCGCGCCGAGCGCTCCGAGGACGGTCATCGCCCCCGGACGGCCCGAGAAGGGTCGGCGCGTCGAGCACGAAGGGCACGTCCCCGCCGGAGATCAGGACACCGGTCACGGCGGCCAGTCCGGCCCCGAGCAGGGTCCCGGCGACCAGCACGACGACCGCCTGGCCGAGCGCGTCGCGCGGCAGATGCGGCGTGGTGGCGCCGAGCGCCTTCAGGACCGCAATGTCAGGCGACCGCTGGATCGTCCGCACCGTGAAGAAGGCCCCGGTGACGAGGGCGGAGATCACGAGTTGGGCGTCGACTCGCGCACGGCCGCGGTGGCGGTGGCCGCGGAGCGGGGAGTCATCCGCCGCCGGGGGTAGCCCCGGCAGCGTGCGCTCAGTCGCGGGGCGGCTCCCCGAACAGCTCCACCGCGCTGCGGACGTCCGCGAGGCCCCGGGCCAGGGCACTGACCGAGCCGATCGCACCGGCGACCAGCAGCAGGGACCGGCGCAGGCGCGGGATCTCGGGAGCGCCGCTCACGGCCATGGAGGCGAGCGCGGCGAGTTCGTCCTCGGCTATGCCGCGGTCGGGGAACTCGGCCGGGAGCATGGCGAGTTCGCGGCGCAGCTGGTACACCGCGGTCCGCAGTCCCGCCATTCGCGGGTCCTCATCGCTGCCGGTCACTGGCCTCTGCCCCAAGCTCCGCAACACAGCTCTCCCCCCTCGCACCCCTTTGTGCGCACGGCGTCGGTACGTCGCCCGGTGCCCCGTGGCGTCGGTCAGGCGCCGGGGGACGCGGGTCAGTAAACGCCAATCGGTGCGCCGGGCGCCACCGTGCGGACCGAAATTCAGCCCTGGGAAACCGCACGCCCGGCACGGGGTCAGGTATGCAGGACGTATGACGCGAAACGACGACCGCATCGCCGGGCTCCTCCTCGCGGCGGGCGGAGGCCGGCGGCTCGGCGGACGGCCCAAGGCGCTGCTCGAACACCGCGGGCGGCCGCTCGTGGAGCACGCGGTCGAGGCCCTGCGGGCGGCCGGGTGCGCCCGCGTGCACGTGGTGCTGGGAGCGGCTGCCGAAGTCGTACGTGAGCGGGCGGAGCTCACCGGTTGCGTACTGGTGGACAACCCGGACTGGGAGCAGGGCATGGGTTCCTCGCTGCGGGCGGGGCTCGCGTCGCTCGCCGGAACGGGGACGTCGGCGGCCCTGGTCCTGCTCGTCGACCAGCCCGGGATCGGTCCGGCGGCGGTGGCCCGGGTGCTGGCCGCGTACAAGGACGGGACATCGCTGGTCTCGGCCGCCTACGACGGGGTACGCGGCCATCCGGTGCTGTTCGGCGCGAGCCGCTGGGCGGGCATCGCGGCGGCGGCGACGGGCGACCGGGGGGCGCGCGACTACCTCAAAGCCCATGAGGACGCGATCACCCTCGTGGAGTGCGGGGACGTGGCGCAGGCTTACGACATCGACACCCGGGGCGACTTGGTCCACCTCGAGTGAGGGCGTGGCACCGAGCGTCACCTTGGCTCGATGCAGAGAATCTCGACGTCAACAAATCATTGAACTTCCACTATGAGGAAACTACTATCCACTGATCAGAAGCGCCTGACGGGCTCACCGGGTGCCGTCAGCCGCATCCGCGCCACCTGGCACCCAGTGCCGCGGCGAACTCACGTCAGCCGAAGGAAGTGACAGCTCATGTCCGCATCAGCGCCGTCGCCGGTCGTCGTCGAGGCCGAGCTCCTGCCGCGGCAGGACGAGGTCCTCACGGAAGCGGCCCTCGCCTTCGTGGCCGAGCTGCACCGCCGGTTCACACCTCGGCGTGACGAGCTGCTGGCCCGCCGGGCCGAGCGCCGCGCCGAGATCGCCCGCACCTCGGCCCTCGACTTCCTGCCGGAGACCGCGGCGATCCGCGCGGACGACTCCTGGAAGGTCGCCCCCGCGCCCCAGGCCCTCGACGACCGCCGTGTCGAGATCACCGGCCCCACCGACCGCAAGATGACCATCAACGCCCTCAACTCGGGCGCGAAGGTATGGCTCGCGGACTTCGAGGACGCCTCGGCGCCCACCTGGGAGAACGTGGTCCTCGGTCAGCTCAACCTGATCGACGCCTACACCCGGAACATCGACTTCACGGACCCGGCGAGCGGGAAGACCTACGCCCTGCGCCCGGCCGAGGAGCTCGCCACGGTCGTGACGCGTCCCCGCGGCTGGCATCTGAATGAGCGTCACCTCCTGGTCGACGGACAGCCGATGCCCGGCGCCCTGGTCGACTTCGGCCTGTACTTCTTCCACAACGCGCAGCGCCTGCTCGACCTCGGCAAGGGCCCCTACTTCTACCTCCCGAAGACGGAGTCCCACCTGGAGGCGCGCCTGTGGAACGACGTCTTCGTCTTCGCACAGGATTACCTCGGCATCCCGCAGGGCACCGTCCGCGCCACCGTCCTGATCGAGACGATCACAGCGGCGTACGAGATGGAGGAGATCCTCTACGAACTCCGCGACCACGCCTCGGGGTTGAACGCGGGTCGCTGGGACTACCTCTTCTCCATCGTCAAGAACTTCCGCGACGGCGGCCCCAAGTTCGTCCTCCCGGACCGCAACGCGGTCACCATGACGGCCCCGTTCATGCGCGCGTACACCGAACTCCTCGTCCGCACCTGCCACAAGCGCGGCGCCCACGCGATCGGCGGCATGGCGGCGTTCATCCCCTCCCGCCGCGACGAGGAGGTCAACCGGGTCGCCTTCGAGAAGGTCAAGGCCGACAAGGACCGCGAGGCGAACGACGGCTTCGACGGCTCCTGGGTCGCCCACCCGGACCTGGTGCCGATCGCCATGGCGTCCTTCGACCGGGTCCTAGGCGACCGGCCCCACCAGAAGGACCGGCTGCGCGAGGACGTGGACGTCAAGGCGGCCGATCTGATCGCCGTCGACTCCCTGGACGCCAAGCCGACGTACGCGGGCCTGGTCAACGCGGTCCAGGTCGGCATCCGCTACATCGAGGCCTGGCTGCGGGGTCTCGGCGCGGTCGCCATCTTCAACCTGATGGAGGACGCGGCCACCGCCGAGATCTCCCGCTCGCAGATCTGGCAGTGGATCAACGCGGGCGTCGAGTTCTCGAACGGCGAGAAGGCGACCGCCGAGCTCGCCCGCAGGGTCGCCGCCGAGGAGCTCGCGAACATCCGGGCCGAGATCGGCGAGGACGCCTTCACGGCCGGCCACTGGCAGCAGGCCCACGACCTGCTCCTGAAGGTGGCGCTCGACGAGGACTACGCGGACTTCCTCACCCTCCCCGCGTACGAGCAGCTCGCCAGCTGACCTACTCCGCCGCCCTGTCCGAGTGGCCGAGGGGCTTTCCCGGGGCCACTCGGTCGCGTACGAGGCGCTTGACCGCCGTGGGCTCGGGGAAGCCCTGCTCACGGCGGTCCCAGACGACCTCGTCGTCCACCCGGACGACGAAGACACCGCCCTTGCCCGGCTTGAGGGCGAGCTCCGCCAGCTCGTTCTCGAACGTGGTCAGCAGCTCCTGCGCCAGCCAGGCCGCGCGGGGCAGCCACCGGCACTGGGTGCAGTACTCGATCTGGACGCGATGGGTCATCGCGCCGGCGGGGTCCGTCATCCCAGATGCACCGACCAATCCTGTTCCGCGGCCGGCTTGCCGTGCAGGTCCGGGACCCGCTTGAGCCAGTCCGGCCGGCCCTGCTGGGTCCGCGCCGCGCGCCGGGCCTCCTCGGCCGCGAGCTCCTCCCGGGTGGGGAAGTCGGTGGGCAGCCAGGCCTCCGAGGTCTTGACCCGGGCCAGGAGGTAGTCGACGTAGGCGTCCCTGACCTCTCCGGGCGTCGCGAAGCCCGGCTCTCCGGCCAGCCAGGCGTCCGGCACCTCCCCGGTGACCTCGCGCAACAGCTCCTCGGTCACCTTGGGCGCGAGCTGGTCCTCGGCGGCCCGCATGTCCGGGGCGAAGTGGCCGAGGGCGTGGTGCCGGAAGTCGTACGCCTTGTCCGGCGCCGAGGCGTCCCAGCGGTGGTGGAAGACGAGGGCGGCGCCGTGGTCGATCAGCCACAGCCGCGGGGGTGCGGTGCCGAAGGTGGGCCAGACCATGAGGTTGGAGCTGTGCACGGTGCGGTCGACGTTCACGGTCAGCGCGTCCAGCCAGACGATCCTGCCCGCCTCCACCGGGTCGACGGTGCAGGCCCGGGCGACCTCGGGGGTGAAGTCCCGGGCGCCGGGGAGGTAGTCCATGCCGAGGTTGAGACCGGGGCTCGCGTTCAGCAGGTCGCGCACCTCCTGGTGCGGTTCGTGTGCGGCGATGGCCGGGTCGAAGTGGGCGAGGACCAGTTCGGGCACGCGCAGTCCGAGGCTGCGGGCCAGCTCCCCGACGATCACCTCGGCGACCAGTGCCTTCACGCCCTGCGCGGAACCGGTGAACTTCACGACGTACGTCCCCAGGTCGTCGGCCTCGACGACTCCGGGCACGGAGCCGCCGGACCGGAGCGGGTTCACGTATCGAACAGCAGTCACGTCGCGCAGCACACCGGCCACTGTAGGACAGCCGCTCGCAGGGGCCGGCGGAGATCGCCTGCCCGCCGGCACCGCCTGCGGGCGTTCACCGGCAGGCCAGCGGGCTGGGCAGCGGCAGATAGCGCGCGTCGGCGCCGTCCGCGCCGGTCCAGCGCAGCAGGAGGTTGGTCTTGCCGGGGAGGGTGGGCGCGGCCAGCAGGCCCGGGATCTCGGGGACCGGGTGGCGGGCGAGCTCGGCGCGGGCGGCGGGCCAGGGGTTCCACCCGGGGTGGCGTTCGGTCAGCAGCGCGGCCAGTTCCGAGAGGTTGTTGACGACCAGGCAGTAGACCAACCGCTCCCAGCCCGCCTGACGCGACACGTCCGTCAGGAGCTTCACGCCCTCCGCGTCCCGGAACAGCGCCTGGACCGGCAGACCGGCGGCGTCCACCGCGACGACCGTGTTCTGCAGGTGCGCCTCCAGGACGACACCGTGCCGCTCGAACGCCTCCAGGGCCGGCGGGACGACCTGGCGCAGATACGCCGTCCACCAGGCCTCCGGGTCGCTGAGCGCGTCGAGCGGGCTGCCCTCGAAGCCCTCCACCAGGCCGGCGGCGAGCAGCGGGGTGGCGCCGGGCAGGACGTGCCGGCGCAGGCCGTCACGGACCAGCACGGCCAGTTCCTCGAAGGCGAAATCGGCCGTGCGGTAGCCGCGGTCGCTCAGCCAGGCCGCCGGGCCCTGGGCCGCCGCGAACGCGCGGGCCACCGCCCCGTCCCTGCGCCGCAGCTCCAGCAGGTCGTGGCGCCACAGCCGGCGGATGTCGTTGGTGATCCGCACGTCAAGGCTGAACTTGACGAACAGGTCGTCGTCGGGGGCGTACACCGTACGGATCGCGGCCGTCGGCGTCACGGGCCGTTCGGTCGCGCCGAGCCTGACCAGGCGCCCGTCCGCGAACGCCTGCTGGATCTCCGGGCGGCCGGCGACCAGGCCGAGCTGCCAGGGGTGCGCGGGCAGCAGCCGGTAGCCGCGCGGTGCGGTGCCGAGGGCGTCGAGCGCTGTCGTGTCGCCCTCCTCCACCACGGCGTCCTCGCGGACACCCAGAAGGGTGAGCGGGAAGCGGGCGTACGCCTCGGGGGCGTACGGCAGCCAGCTCGCCACGGGCCCGCCGCCGCGCGCCTTGGGGGCGGGGTGGTGGGGGTGTCCCATGATCAGGGACTGTTCGGAACGCACATACGGGTCCTGCGGCGCCGTCGCGCGGGCGCGGGCCGTCAGGATGGCGGCCACCGCCTCCCGGCTGTCGAGCATCTCGCCCGGCAGTTCGGGATTGGACAGACCGGTGGCGCGGCGCAGCTCGTCGGCGGTGAGTTTGACCAGTTCGGCATGGGTGAGCGGGTGCCAGGAGCCGTCGGCGTACACCTCGGGGTCATGGGGCCGGCGCCCGCCGCGGACACGGAGCAGCCGGCCGCCGGCCCGCAGGCGGTGGACACCCTGTTCACCGGCGGGCTCCGCCGCCTCCCGCAGCAGGCAGTTGAGCAGCGGCGCCGCCGCGTAGGCGTCCGCGCGCTCGGGGACCTCGTCGCTGTGGTGCATGGGGTCCACGGTGGTCCATTCGTTCCGTACGGGCACTGGCGATCAGTATGTCTTTGGTGGTCCTTGACCACGATCCGCACCCAGCCCCCGAGGAGCCAGACCGTGCCCCCTTCTCCTTCGGCCGAGACCGAGCTCGCCGCCGAGCTCGACGCCGTACGGCCCGACCTGTCGGCGTCGTACGCGGCCGCGCTCCCCGGTGCCCGCTCGGCCGTCCTGTCGCGCCTGTGGCGGGCGCTGGCCCATGAGCCGCTGCCGTGGATCGCGCGCCGGGAGCCGGCGGCCGGGGGGCTCACGCTCCGACTGACCGACGGGCGCAGGCTGCGCGGACCGCTCGCCGACCCCTGCGCGACCGCCGCGTACGTGACCGAGGTGCGGCTCGAGGGACGGGCGTACGACCGCCCGGGCGCGCTGGTCAGGGCGCTCGGCGTCCCCCACGGCGAGTCGTTCGCCGCCGAACTTGACCACAGCTCCGCGTCGCTCGCACTGTCGCGGGCCGGCCGGCCGCAGGACACCGGGGAACCTGTGACGAGCTGGGCGTGGGAGCAGCGGGTGGTCGACGGGCACCCGTTCCACCCCAACTGCCGGTCGCGGCCGGGTTTCTCGGTCGCCGAGCAGCTCGCCTACGGGCCCGAGCACCGGCCGCTGGTACGCCTCGGTCTGGTCCCCCTGGACGACGGCGGTCCCGTACGGGGCGAGTGGCCGCAGTGGCTGCGGGACGGTAGGCGCCCGCTGGTCCCGGTCCATCCCTGGCAGACCGCGCACGTACTGGGGATGCCGGCGCAGGAAGGACCCACCGCCCATCCGCTGATGTCGCTGCGGACCCTGGCCCTGCCCGACGACGGCCCGCATGTGAAGACGGCGCTCAGCGCACGGCTTACGTCCTCGGTGCGGGACATCTCGGTGCAGTCCGTCGAGACATCGCTCACTGTCTCCGACTTCGTGGGGTCGATCGCCGCGCGCACCGACGGCCTGCTGCACGTCACCCGCACCCTCGGAGCGGTCAGCGCGCACTCCCCCGACCTCGCGGCGTTGCTGCGGGAGTCGCCCGAGACCCACGCGGACACGGCGACCGGTGAACGGGTGGTTCCGGTCGCCGCTCTGCCGCTGACCGGCCTGCCCTCGTCCGCCACCTGGTTCGCCGCGTTCACCCGTCTCGCCCTCACCGTGGGACTGCGCCTGCTGGACCTGGGCGTGGCGCTGGAGGCGCACGGCCAGAACCTGCTGGTCGTGCTCTCACCCACAGGCGCCCCACGACGACTGGTCTACCGCGACCTCGCCGACATCCGGGTGAGCCCGGCCCGGCTGGCCCGGCACGGCATCAAGGCCCCGGACCTGGCCGGCCGGATGGTCACGGACGACGAGACGACCCTGCGCCGCAAGCTGTTCGGCTCGCTCGTGGCGGGCGCGCTGGCCTCGGCCGCGGGGTCCGCCCCCGTGCTGCGTGAGGCGCTGGAGCCGGCCGTGCGGGACCTGCCGCGCACGGCCGATCTGACGGCGCTGTGTGCGGAGCCTCTGCCCACCAAGGCCCTGACCCTGATGCGACTGTCCCCGCAGCGGCCCGGCGATCTGTGGACGCTGCTGCCGAACCCGCTGACCGGGGCGGGCCCGTGACCGCGACGGGCCTGTCACATCTGCTTCAACTACTTGGAGATGGAAGGGAGTTGCATTGCCTCCCGGCCGTTCGGCACTGAATCATGGAGTGCTGCAGAAGTGGCGCGGTGGAACGAGGGGACTGAACAGTGGCCGACATCCGGGGGATCGACGAGTCGATGACCCCTCTGCGTCCGGACCAGCTCGACGCGGGAGCGGTGATCGCCCAGTCGCTGGACAACCAGTGGGTGAGCGCGCATCTGGCCGAGGAGATGATCCGGGACGGGAGATCGTTGCGGCAGGTGGCGGACCGGCGGGAGACACAGGTGCGCGCCGAGTACTTCCGCAGTCTGATCAACGCCCCGCAGGTCGTGGTGAACCGGGCGTTCTTCTACAACAACCCGGCGATCAGCCGGGACCTGATCGAGGGCGGGGACGCGCGGCAGGCTCATCGCAAGCTCCTCACCTCGGGCGCCCTGGTCCCGTATCTGCTCAACGAACGGCACCCGGCCGAGCAGCCCGCCCCCCATCTGCACGTGGACGGGGCCGGATACGCGGCGTGGCGGGACACCTTCGAGGAGATGTCCGCGACGGACCGGGTCCGGTGCGTGCGTATGTCGTGGGACGACCAGGAGAACCGGGAGCGGACCCGGGCCCGGCTGTACAGGCCGTTCGCCGCGAAGGTGCAGGGACTGACCGCACTGGACCTCGATCTGCTGGCCGGTCAGGTCGGCGTCGCGCCGGAGGAGTACGGGGCGTTCCGGCGGCGGCTGGGCGAGCTCGTCTCCTTCAGCAACGACCTGAACGTCCGGGGCGAGTCGGTCGTGCGCAACGTCCTGTACGAGGAGTTCGTGACCGTGCCGGGCAGCAGCGTGGTGGACGGGCGGTACGACGGCGCCAAGCCGTTCGCCGCACAGCTCAAGCAGCTGCTCGACCTGCTCTACAACGTCAACCTCGCCGATGCGCTGGGCCGCTTCCCGCTCACCCCGCAGGGCAGCTAGCGGCGGGTCGTGCTGCAGGAGGTCCGGCAGGTGCGGGACGATCCCGAGATCATCCGGGATCCCGAAGCGCTGTCCCTGTTCCTACGAAGGCAGGCTTTCGGCATCGTCCAGGACCACCTCACGCCCTCCAACGTCGACGGGCTGACCCTCGGGGACGTGTGGTCGCTGCGGCAGAGCGGGGCCTGGAACGCCTACATCAGGGCCTTCGGCGCGCTGACCGCCGATCCGCTGGCCTTCCACGACCAGGTGGGACGTGTCTTCGACCACTACGTCCGGGTCAACCGGGCCATCGTGGACCTCGCGGCGGCGCGCGGGCAGCGGATCGGAACCAGCCGGTGGTCACCCGTCATCGAGGTCGTGGTCACCCTGGGCGGTTCCGTGTTCTCCGCGATTACCGGCGACCAGACCTGGGAAGTGCTGGGAAGTATCGCGCCCCTGGCGGCCGGTCCGGTGGGCGGCTCGGTACAACTGGTGCTGCGCAACAGGCGGGAAGGCATGCGGGAACAGAGATTCGCCCGTGAGATCGCCCGGGTCCGACTCGACAGCGAGCGGGAATGGGCCGTGTTCCACGACCTGGTGAGCCGGCTCGGCGCCTACCGGGAGGCCGCCGCGCCCCCGCCGCGGGCGACCGCCGTCACAACCACGCAGGACGACGACGACCTGCAGGAGTGGTGACCGTCGTGCGCGGGAGCCGATGACCGCGTACAGGCGCGCACGGCGCGCCTATGAGGCCCTGCGCCGGGTCCGCCCGGAGTGGTTCCGCAACGAGTCGGGCGGTATCGAGATCCTGTCCGAACCCGCCCTCACCTCGTCGCTGTGGCGGATGCGGTGCCACACCGCCGCGCGGGAGGCGCGCGGCAGCCGGGGGCGGTACTGGTGGGCGCGACTGCGGCACGCGGTGCGTCCCGAAACCGTCGGTGTGGTGTCGGCCGACCGCTTTCTGTTCCATCTGCGCGATCCGGTGCGCTTCCCGGACGGAACGCTCGGTCTGTACAACCGGATCGTCCCGCCGCCGGGGGCGACACCGGGCGTCGTCGTGCTGCCGCTGCTGGGCCCGGACGGAGGGATCCTGCTGATCGAGCACTACCGGCATGCCACCCGGGAGTGGCACTGGGAGGTGGTGCGGGGGTTCGGCGAACCGGGGGCGAGCGCGGAGGAGAACGTGGCGCGGAACCCCAGGAGGAGGTGTCCGCCCACCCGCGGCAGACGGTACCGCTCGGGGAACTCCACCCGGACACGGGCCTGCTGGCCCAGCAGGTCCAACTGTTCGCGGCCCGCGTGGAGTCCGTCGGCGAGCTGGAGCGGCACGAGGGGATCCGCCGGGCGAAGGTCGTCACCTGCGCCGAGGCGGAGGAGATGGTGCGTACGGGAGACATCACCGACGCCTTCACCATCGCGGTGCTCTACCGGGCCCGTCTGGCAGGGTTGTTCGATTAGACCACCAAGGTTCCACGGCTCGTTTTGAAGTGCGCGGCTTCTGATCAATAGGATCCGCCGATGATCACAAGAAAACGGTTGGCGACGGGTGTCTGTGCCCTGCTCGCCGCCCTGGCGGCCGGGATGGCCGTCCCGGCCGGCGCCGTCGCCGACGAGACGACGGCCCAGGCCGCGCCCAAGGTCGATCTCGTCCTCGACGTCAGCGGCTCCATGCGGGCGCAGGACATCGACGGCGGCTCGCGGATGGCTGCGGCGAAGCAGGCCTTCAACGAGGTGCTCGACGCGACACCGGAGGAGGTGCAGCTGGGCATCCGGACGCTGGGCGCCAACTACCCGGGCAACGACCAGAAGACCGGCTGCAAGGACACCGCGCAGCTCTACCCGGTGGGGCCGCTGAACCGGACCGAGGCCAAGACGGCCGTGGCCACGCTCCAGCCCACCGGCTGGACCCCGATCGGCCCCGCCCTGCTGAAGGCCGCGGACGACCTCAACGGCGGCAACGGCTCGCGCCGCATCGTCCTCATCAGCGACGGTGAGGACACCTGCGCCCCGCTCGACCCCTGCGAAGTGGCCCGCGAGATCGCGGCCAAGGGAATCGGGCTGACCATCGACACCCTGGGGCTCGTGCCGAACGCCAAGCTCAGCAAGCAGCTCAGCTGCATCGCCGAGGCCACCGGCGGCACCTACACCTCGGTGCAGCACAAGGAGCAGCTCTCCGACAAAGTCAACCAGTTGGTGGACCGCACGGCCGACAAGGTGGTCACCCCGGTCGCCGTGGAGGGCACCGGACAGTGCACGACGGCGCCCACGCTGAAGTCCGGCCTCTACACGGACCGCGAGGAGATCGGTCAGCACCGCTTCTACCGTGTGGACGTGGCGCCCGGTCAGGAGCTGCGCGCCTCCGTGAGCGTGGCCGACGACCGGCAGGTGAACCCGGACTACGGGGTGACGCTGCGGGCGATCAGCTCGCACGGGCGTGAGATCGTGCGCGGCGAGGCGACGGGCTCCGGCCGTACGGACGTCATGTCGACGGGTCTGCGCTATCCGAAGGCGAAGAGCGACGAGGAGGACGCACCCGCCGAGACGGTGTGTCTCCAGGTCGCCAACTCCTTCTCGCCCGTGGCCGGTGTGAAGACGACGCCCGGATTTCCGCTGGAGCTGACCGTCGACGTCGTCGACGGGCCCGACCAGGCGGGCGACGTCGCCTCCTTCGGCCTCGGCCGTGGCTGGTGGCTGCTCGGCGCCCTGGTCCTGACCGGCTTCCTCGCGGGTGTTCTGTGGGGCTGGATTTCCCGCTGGCGGCTCGCGGTCTGGAGGACCAACTGATGCGTATCGGAACGATTCTGACCGCGGCGGCCCTGCTGCTGGGCGCCTCCGTCTCCCCGGCCCTCGCCGACTCCTCACCGTCCCCGAGCGCGTCCGGCGACAGCGCCGCGCCCACCTCGGCGGGCACGTCGTTCCGTACGGCGACGGAGATCGAGCAGGGCCAGCAGGCCACGGCGAGCGCCTCCACCGGTGACTACCTGTACTGGTCGTTCCCCGCGGACGCGGGACAGCGCCCCACCGTGAAGGCGACGGTGAAGCTGCCCTCGGCGTCCCAGAGCGGGACGCAGACCTGGCAGTTGGACGTGTACGACGGGCTGCGCCGCCGCCAGGCCTGCCAGTACGGCACGCAGACGCGCACGGCGGCGCAGGGTGCGTCCTCCGTGAACCTGTCCTGCACGCTGCGCACGGTCCGCGCCTGGTCGGAGCGGTGGTCCGACGACCCGCTGCCGGGCACGTACTACGTCCGGCTGACGGCCGTGGGCCTCGGTGCCGCGGACCTCGGCATGCCGGTGAGCGCCGAACTCCAGGTGGAGTCCAAGGAGATCGGCGGCTCGGCGGCCGTGGACGGTTCGCTGGCGCAGCCGCTGGTACCGGGGATCGCGACCACCACCTCGCAGCAGCAGTCGCCCGAGTCGGACGCGGCCGTACTGTCCTCGCTGAAGCCCGACGACGGCTGGGCCTCCGGCTGGTGGTCCGACCGCTGGGTGTGGACCGCGGTCGGCGGCATCCTCGCGGCCCTCGCGGGCATCGGCGGATACGCGCTGACACGTGGTTCGGGACGTCCGTACCGGGTGCCGCCGGGCGCCTGAGGCACCGCTCGGGGCAAGCGGAGGCCCGCCGTGCCGTCTCGGCACGGCGGGCCTTCCCGCTGAACGCCCGCGTACCACACCCGGACGGCTGAAGGTGCCGGAAAACGCCACGCGCGCGGGTCAGTCCCCGCGCAGCGCCTTGGCGAGCGTCCCGTCCCCCGACACCTCCACACGGCCTGCGCGGACGGCCTGATCCAGTGTCACATCACCTCGGCCCAGGGCGGCGCAGGTGCCGGCGTCGAGGGAGAGCCGGGCGTCGGGCTCCTCGGGGGCGGCTCCCTCGCCGTACACCGGGCCGTCCTCGACGCCGAGCCGCAGATGGAACTCGCCCTCGTCCAAGTGGACTTCGACCAGCCCCTCCCCCTCCAGCGAGGCCAGCAGCGGCAGCGCGAACCAGTGCGCGCGCACCGCGTCCGTCGGCCTGCGCTCCCCCAGCGCGGGCCCGCCCCACGCGCCGAGCGCCTGGATCACCGGGAGCAACTCGCGGCCGCGAGCGGTGAGTTCGTACACGAACGCGGCGGAAGGCGGCGGCAGCCGACGCCGCGTGGCCAGTCCGTCGCGTTCCATGTCCTTCAGCCGGGACGCCAGGACGTCCGTGCTCACGCCCGGCAGGTCCGCGTGCAGATCGGTGTAGCGGCGCGGTCCCGCGAGCAGTTCACGGACGATCAGAAGGGTCCAGCGGTCGCCGACGGCGTCGAGAGCCCGGGCCGTGGAGCAGTACTGGTCGTAGCTTCGGCGAGGTGACATGCGACGCAGTCTAGACACGGTGTTGGACTTTCCAAGCTCCCACTTGGTAAAACCAAGCATCACAGCTAGCGGAGGAAGCGACGCATGGAGTTCCGGCAGTCGAGCAAGCTCAGCGAGGTCTGTTACGAGATCCGCGGCCCGGTGATCGAGCACGCCGACGCGCTGGAGGAGGCGGGCCACAGCGTGTTGCGCCTCAACACCGGCAACCCCGCGCTCTTCGGCTTCGAGGCGCCGGAGGAGATCCTCCAGGACATGATCCGGATGCTGCCGCAGGCGCACGGCTACACCGACTCGCGCGGCATCCTCTCCGCACGCCGCGCCGTGGCCCAGCGCTATCAGGAGCGCGGCCTGGAGGTGGGCGTCGACGACGTCTTCCTCGGCAACGGCGTCTCGGAACTGGTCTCGATGGCCGTACAGGCACTGGTGGAGGACGGCGACGAGATCCTCATCCCCGCACCGGACTTCCCCCTGTGGACGGCCGTGACGACCCTCGCGGGCGGCCGGGCCGTCCACTACCTGTGCGACGAACAGGCCGACTGGTACCCGGACCTGGACGACATGGCGTCGAAGATCACGGACCGCACCAAGGCCGTCGTGATCATCAATCCCAACAACCCGACGGGCGCCGTCTACCCCAAGGAGATCCTCGAGGGCATCCTCGACCTCGCCCGCCGACACGGCCTGATGGTCTTCGCGGACGAGATCTACGACCAGATCCTCTACGACGACGCCGTGCACCACTCGGCCGCCGCGCTCGCCCCCGACCTGGTGGTCCTCACCTTCTGCGGCCTGTCGAAGACGTACCGGGTGGCGGGCTTCCGCTCCGGCTGGCTGGTGGTGACCGGTCCGCAGCAGCACGCGCGGAACTATCTGGAGGGCCTGACGATGCTGGCCTCCATGCGGCTGTGCGCCAACGCACCCGCCCAGTACGCCATTCAGGCCGCGCTCGGCGGACGCCAGTCCATCCACGAGCTGACCGCGCCGGGCGGCCGTCTGCACGAGCAGCGCGACCGCGCCTGGGAGAAACTCAACGAGATCCCCGGAGTGACGTGCGTGAAGCCGAAGGGCGCGCTCTACGCGTTCCCGCGCCTCGACCCGAAGGTGCACCGGATCCACGACGACGAGAAGTTCGTCCTCGACCTGCTGCTCCGCGAGAAGATCCAGGTGGTCCAGGGCACGGGCTTCAACTGGCCCGCCACGGATCACTTCCGCATCCTCACGCTGCCCTACGCGGACGACCTGGAGGCGGCGATCGGCCGGATCGGGCGGTTCCTGAGCGGGTACCGCCAGTAGGGGAACGACCGTCTGGCTCAATCCGTCCTGCGCGCCGCCACGAGCGTGTGACACGGTGCCGGTAGACGGAAGCGGAAGGGCCAGGAAGGGCAGGCGTGGGCGACCTCATTCTCGTCCGGCACGGTGAGACCGAGTGGTCGTTGTCCGGGCGGCACACCGGGCGGACCGACGTACCGCTGACCGACAACGGCCGGGAGCAGGCGCGCCGGCTGGCTCCGCTGATCGCGCGGCACCACATCGCCGCCGCGTTCGTCAGCCCGATGCAGCGGGCCCGCGAGACGGCCCGGCTGGCCGGGATCGGCGGGGCGCGCGTCGACGCGGACCTGTCCGAGTGGGACTACGGCGGATACGAGGGGATCACCACCCACGAGATCCACCGGACGCGTCCGGACTGGTTCCTCTTCACGGACGGTGTGGCGCCCGGCCCGCCCGAGCACCCCGGGGAAGGCCCGGACGAGGTCGGGGCACGCGCGGAGCGCATGCTCGCCAAGATCGACGCGGCGCTCGGCGACGCGGAGGGCAGCGTGGTCGTCGTCTCGCACGGCCACTTCCTACGGGTGCTGACGGCGCGGCGCCTCGGGCTGCCCGCGTCGTCGGGCGCGCTGTTCCAGCTCTCCACCGGCACGCTGAGCCGGCTGGGCACGGAGCACCGGCGCCATGTCATGGCCGGGTGGAATGTCAGACCCGACACGTACTGTTCCCATGGGTCCGTCTCGGAAGGAGAGGCGGGACCGGACGTGCCCTGACCGGGGCCAGGACACCGGTCCCCCGCCCGGTGCGCCCAGGGGAAGGAGCACGCCGTGACCCGACCGCCCACCGCCGCGCAGCGGCGAGTCATCGACGCGGCCGATCCCGTGACCGGCCGGCTCAGAGGGACGGACGCCCAGCTGGCCGCGCTGGTGAAGCGAGGCCTCGCGTTCCGGCATCCACGTCCGCCGCACGACCACTTCCTGACCCCCTCGGGCCATCGCATACGCGAGTCGCCCCCGGAACAGCCGACCGCGGACCCGGCGCCGTCCGACTCCGGTGTGTTCGCCGCGCGCGTCGGCGGCGAGGACGCACCGGACACCGGGCCCGCCCGGCTGCGCGAGGTGCGCGGCGCCTGGGAAGGACTGCTGGAGCTGCGCCGGATGACCAACCCGGACGGTGCCGTGGACCGCCCGTGCGGCTGGGAGCGGGCCCATCTGGTGCGGGCCGCCGCGCTCGCCCTGGAGGCGGCCGGACACCGGCCCGCCCCAGGCGACGGCGACGGCTACCGAGTACGCGCGACACCGCAGCCGGAGGCGGTCGCGGTGTACGAACAGGACCTCGGGGCACGGCACGCCTGCGCGGCCACGCTGGAGAAGGCCGGGTGGCAGGTGAGCGAGCACACGCAGCCGCGCACCGGGGCGCGGTACCTGCTGGCATCACCGCGGCGCACATGAACCGGATGAGCCCCCTGGCGCGAACCGCGCGGAGTACCGAGGAGCCGACCGCGGCCGGGTGATCAACACACAGGGCACTGCCGTACATTCGTACGCTCGCACGTCTGTTGCCGTCACCTTGGAGGAAGAACATGGCCGAGCACACCGCGGAGCCGTTCTCCGTCGCCGTCACCGTCCGCGGGTACGAGACCGATGCCCTCGGGCACCTGAACCAGAGCGTGTATCTGCAGTACGCGGAGCACGCACGCTGGAGCCTGCTGCAGGCCGCCGGAGTAAGCCCGTCCGAGCTGCTCGCCAAGGGCGTGGGGCCGGTGGTCCTGGAGACGACGATCCGCTATCTACGGGAGCTGCGCGCGGGCGACCAGGTGGAGGTGACGTGCGCCTTCGAGTGGGGCGAGGGCAAGACGTTCCGGGTCGTCCAGACGATCCGCAGGACGGACGGCACGGTCTCCGCCAAGGTCACGGCGGTCGGCGGACTGATGGACCTCAACCTGCGCAAGCTGGTGTCCGACCCGCAGGGGCACTTCCGGGCGATGGCGAGCGAGCCGGGGGCATTCGGCCTGTGAGTTCGGCGGTCTACGCGTCGAGCAACTCCGGGCGGTGCTCGGCGTCGTAGACCGCGCGCGCCTCGGCGATGGCCACCCGGTGCCGTTCCGCCCAGTCGGTGAGCGACAGCAGCGTGGCGTGCAACTCCTCGGCGATGGGCGTCAGTTCGTACTCGACCTTGGGCGGCACCGTCGGATGGACGGTGCGGGTGACGAGTCCGTCGCGCTCCAGATTGCGCAGGGTCAGTGTGAGCATGCGGCGGCTGATGCCCTCGATGCTGCGCTCCAGCTCGGTGAAGCGGATCGGCCCGTGCGCGGCGGCCACGAGGATCTGCACGCTCCACTTCCCGGCCACCCTGTCAAGAACCTCGCGGACGGGGCACGCATGCGCGTTCACGACCTGCGCGGTAACACCGGTGTTCCCCTGGGACATCGGACTGCCTCCTTACGCCGTCCTCCATGGTCACCCACGATGTACCCCGTTACAAGTCGTGC
This sequence comes from Streptomyces sp. CA-106110, assembly GCF_050936285.1. Classification (NCBI taxonomy): domain Bacteria; kingdom Bacillati; phylum Actinomycetota; class Actinomycetes; order Kitasatosporales; family Streptomycetaceae; genus Streptomyces; species Streptomyces sp. CA-106110. The sequence goes on from NZ_JBNJNB010000001.1 coordinate 3,283,237, forward strand.
ACCTATGGTTCCCATGGAGAATACGGAGGCCACAAGGCCATGTCGACCGGAATCGAGTCACCGGCACCGTCACCGGCCCGGACATCGCCGCACCGGACGTACTCGCGCTGGGCGTCACTTGTCGTCCTGTGCGCGGGGACGCTGATGACGATCCTGGACGGCAACATCGTCACGGTGGCGATGCCCGCGATCCAGAGCGACCTCGGCTTCAGCGGGCCGGGCCTCGCCTGGGTCGTCAACGCGTACCTGATCCCCTTCGGCGGGCTGCTTCTGCTGGTGGGCCGCCTCGGGGACCTGGTGGGCCGCAAGCGGATGTTCGCGGCGGGACTCGCCGTGTTCACCGCCGCCTCCCTGCTGTGCGGACTCGCCACCGGCCAGGCGGTGCTGATCGCGGCGCGGGCCGTGCAGGGCGTCGGCGGGGCGATGGCCTCGGCCGTGGTGCTCGGCATGCTGGTGGCGCTGTTCTCCGAACCGCGTGAACAGGCCCGTGCCATCGCGGTGTTCAGCGCGGTCGGAGCAGCCGGCGGGGCGCTCGGCACCTTCCTCGGCGGGGCGTTGACCGAGGCCCTGAACTGGCACTGGATCTTCCTGATCAACCTGCCGATCGGGGTGGCCGCGTGGCTCGCGGCGGTCCGGGTCCTCGCCCCGGACAGCGGCGCCGGACTCGGCAAGGGCGCCGACTACCCCGGGGCGGCCCTCGTCACCGGCGCCCTGATGCTCACCGTGTACACCATCGTCGGCTCCGGATGCCGCGGCCTGACGGCGGACCTGCTCCTTGCCGGGCTCGCGCTCGCCCTCTTCGTGGCGTTCGCCCTCCGGCAGACACGGGCCGCACGTCCGCTGCTGCGGCTGCGTCTGTTCCGCTCGCGGCTGCTGACCGGTGCGAACGCCGTCCAGGTTCTGATGATCGGGACCATGTACGGCTTCCAGTTCCTCGGCGCGCTCTACCTCCAACGCGTCCTCGGATACAGCGAGCTGGCCACCGGAACCGCGTTCCTGCCGGCACCGGTCGCGATCGGAGCGCTGATGCTGGGGCTCTCGGCACGGACCATCGCCCGGTTCGGCGCGTACCGGGTGCTCATGGCCGGGCTCGTACTCATCGTCACCGGGATGGGCCTGCTGAGCCGGGCTCCGGTCGACGGTTCGTACCTCACCGACGTACTGCCGCCGCTGCTGCTGCTCGCCGCCGGGTTCGCGGCCGCGATGCCCGCACTGACCGGGCTCGCGATGTCGGGAGCCCGGGAGGAGGACGCGGGGCTGGCGTCCGGGCTCTTCAACACCACGCAGGTGGTGGGTGGTTCGCTGGGCCTCGCGACGCTGTCGACACTGGCGGCGGGCCGGACCGGCGGACTACTCGAGCGGGGAGTGGAGCTGATCCCCGCCACGGCGGCGGGTTACGGGCTGGCCTTCCGGGTGGCGGCGGGGATCGCGGCGGGGGCGCTGGTCCTGGCGGCGGTCGTGCTGCGTCCCCGTCCCGAGTGAGCGCCGGGGGGCGACCAACACGGATCCCGGATGCGAGCGGGCGCCCGCGGCTGTCATGCTGCACAGCCATGGCACCACGAACGATCAAGCCGAGCGTCTCTGATTAGCTATGCGATCCTGAGTTGGATTGGGTTTCCGGGATCGTTCCCACCGTGGTGGGGAGGCGTGGGCGTGGAGGTGGAATCCCGCGCCGAGTGCTGCCCCTTGTGGCCGGTGTCGGCTGGTGGTGGGTGTGCTGATCGTGTTCACGCCCTGGTGTCGGTGGGCTGCGCGGGGCAGCCGGGTCCGGTCCGTGTGAGCGTGTCCCTCCGGACGCTGGCCGGCACGACCGTGAGGCCGTGCTGGGGAGGGTGCCCTGCGTCGCCTGGGCGCGGGGCGTGTGGAACGACGCCGGGTGGGGCCGGTCTTGGTCCGGTCCTTCCGGCTGGTCTTGGGAGTCGGTGTGAGGACTGCGTTCGCTTCCAGGTTGTCGAGGACCGTCCGGATCACCATGTGGCCGCTGGTGCGGTCGGTAACGGTCGTGGCCTGGTGGGCCAGGCCGCGGGCTGCGATACGGCGCCAGGCACCGTGGTCGCGGTCGCCCTGCCAACGGCATTCCTGGTGGGGGCAGATGGCCCATTTCCATCCTGCGATGGTGGGCCGGTCGGGGGCTTTGCGGTGCCGCAGCGGGGTCAGGCAGTGCGGGCACAGTTTGGAGGTGTTGCGGGCCGGAACCGTGACGACGGCGATGCCCTGTTCGGTGGCGAGGTGCCGCATGCGGTCGGCGATCTGTCCGCGGACCTGCTGGGACAGGCGGGTGTTCAGGGTGCGGCCCATGCCCCCGGCTTCCATCGACCGCAGATCCTCGACATAGATCACCGTGGCCCCGGCCGCGATGGCCTGGTCGACGGTCCATCTGGCGGCAGCCCAGGCGAGGGCGTCGTTGAGGTTCGACCTGCGGTTGGACACGTGCTGGATCTCGCTGCGGAGCACGTCGAGCGTGGGGGCAAGCTGGTCGTCGTGGCCTGCGATCAGCCGTTCATAGCGGTGGTTTGTTAGTTCGGGGGGTAGAGGTTCAGGGTCTGTCCGGTGGTGACCGCGTCGATCAGGGCTTGGAGTTCGGGTGGAGGGGGCGCGTTGGACCAGGCCCGCCACCAGCGTTGCAGCACGATCGACGGGGTCAGCCAGCCGCGGACGGCGCGAATCGCCTTCGGCCAGCACGGTGGTGGGGGCGGGGTCGGCAGTGCCGGGCCCCCTCTCTCCAGCGTCGGCTTCCGGCATCAGTGGTGACGTACTCTCAGGTCCCGCGCTGGTGCGTCCTGCTTCCCAGTAGAAGGCGAACGCGCAATTGACCAGGGTCTGGTGGCGGCGGATCGCGACATCGGTGCGCACCTGGAAGTCGGCCCACCCCAGCTCGTCCTTGACCTGCTTGTAGCCCTGCTCGATCCAGTTTCGAATCCCGTAGATCCGCACGACCTCGGCCAGGTCCGCGGGCGGATAGGGGGACTCGGCCGCGCGGGGCGAGCCGGGGCGGGGCAGGTCGGTGGCCAGGTACCAGGTGGCCTTCGCGGGCAGGGTGGACGGATCGGCGGTGGCCACCACCAGCCGCGTCAGGCCGTCCGGACCCCAAAAGCCCAAGGTGGCGTCGGCGGCCCACCAGGTGGCGGTGTGCCCGTCGCGGAAGGTGCGCACCACCGGCGTCCAGGCGCCGGGCTCCTCGGGGCCGTGCCAGGCCAGTTCGCGGGCGGCGTCCACCGGGGTGCGGGCCTGGTCGCCGTAGGCCCACACCCCGCGGCGGCGCTTGACGGCCATCACGAACGGCACCTTGGCGGCGTGCAGCTCGCACCGGAAGTCGTCCAGGTCCCCGTAGGCGCCGTCGGCCACCGCCGCCCGGAACGCGATCCCCAAGAACCTGGCCTGACAGGCAAGTTGGGCGGCAATCTTCCACTTGGTACGGAAGGCCGGGTCGCTCTTCCCCCGCGGGAAGTGGTGGGCCGGGGTGTAGGGCACGGCGTGCAGCGGGTAGTAGAGGCGCTCGTCGGCCCACAGCGTGGTCACCGTGACCACGGCGTTGTCGGTCTTGCCGTACCGGCCCAGCCACTGCCGGCCCACGTGCGCGGTGGCAGTGCCGTCCTTGCGGTCCCCGGAGTCGTCGATGACCAGCACCCCGCCGGCGTGCGGGGCGGTCGCCTCGCCCTGCAGCAGCAGCTCCAGCCGCCGGGCGTTGACCCGCTCAGGGTCCCAGGTCGACTCGGACAGGAAGAACTGCAGCCGCTGCACCGCCGGGTGCTGGGCCCCCACGACCGGCTCCGCCCCGGCCAGGCAGGTCAGCGTCTTGTTCCGGTCCCGCGGGGCCAGCAGCCCGGTCAGGTACTCCCTAAACCCGCGCCGCTGCGCCAGCGACGAGAACAGGTCGTCGAACCGGGCCGCGTAGCCCTCCAGCGGCCCCGGCGCCGGCGGGCACGGACGCCTCGCGGTCACCATCGCGACCACCTCCGAACAACATCGCCCCCGCCTACCGGCCTACCGCACGTTCCGCCCCAGGTCAACAAATCACCGATAGTGCTTGCTCTTGGTGTGCAGTCGCTCCGAGAGGCGGCGCAGGCGGTGCTGCTTGGCGAGCACACCGGCGGCCCGGAACTGGGCGCCGGCACCGAGCGCGGTGATCCGCCCCTCGCCGTTCAGTTGCACGGCGCCCGCGCTGAGGAGCGTGTTCAGGCCCCAGTCCACGCCGAGCGCCACCGTATGACCGGTGCGGTGGGCCTTGGGGACGGCGTGGGTGTAGGCCAGGTCAGCGCGCACGCTGTCACCCGCGCAGCGGAGGGTGGGAAGGTGGAGCACCGCCGATGCCGGGACCGTCGGCGGCAGAACGATGGGGCAGGCCACCCACGTCCAGTCCCGGTATGCCTGCGGGTCGGGGCGGGTGGGCAGCTGAAGCCGTAGCAGCGCCTGCCCGGTGCCGGTTTCGGAGCGCTCGATCGTGGCCTGCTGCCCATCGCACGCGGCGAGCAACAGCAGGCGCGCCACCTTCGGGGCGCCTTCGAGATCGAACACGTCCACGGGCAGACGGCCGTTGGCCTTGAGATACGTGGCGACCTGCCGGGTGCGGGCCTTGATGATGCTGGACGGCAGATACTCCCCACCAGGGACCGCTGTGCGTACGGCGTCCCACTCGCTGGGAGTGCGCTTGCCCGGATCGATGGGCCATGCCGCCACGACCCCGGCAGTCATCTCGGCACGCCACTTCGCCGAGCGCAGCGCCCGCCCGGCCTGCTCCTGGGCCATGCGCACGATCCGGTCGTTGACCTTCACGCCCTCGGGCGGGGCGGCACTCCAGCCCAGACGCCGCAGCGCCATCCACGCGTTCGACGGCAGTTTCCGGCCGCCCGCGTCGACGCCGGCGGCCAGCACATCTACATCGCCGGTATTGCAGTGTTCGGCCAGCAGGTCGGCGGCCATGTTGGACACGAGGTCCGCGCACCAGCCGACGCGTAACGTCACAGCGGACAGCGACAGGCGTTCGCCGGTCTTCTCATCCACGCCTGTGCGCACAAGGGTGCGGGCGCACGCGGTACGGGAGGTCTCGCCCTCACCGATCGGCAGCTTTCGACTCACGCGGCGCGCCCTGCCTCGCACTGGCCCGACTCGGCCAGCAGGCGACGCCGGTTCTCGGCCGACCGCATCCCGTACAGGCGGCCGGCGAACGTGGTGACCAGCGACACGAAGTCCTCAAGGAGTTCGTCCCGGCCACCGAGCTTCTTCGGGTGCAGCACCTCAAGACTCGCGCCGTACACGGACAGCAGGTGCTTGAGCCAGCCGACACCGAACCGGGCGAGCCGGTCCTCGTGCGTGACCCGCACGACGGTCACCGAGCCGTCAGCAACGGCCCGCAGAAGCCGGCTCAGACCCGGCCGGTCCTCCCGCAGGCCAGAGGCCCGGTCACGGAAGACCTTGACGATCTCCCCGGTGGAGGTGGCCCGCAGCTCCATCTCCTGCGCCTGAAGCCAGGATTCCAGCCCGTGGGAGCCGGACACACGCACGTACAGGCCCTCCAGCCGGACACGCTCGCCACCGGTGAAGACCTTCATCGCCTCCACATCGATCGAGGAGAAACGACGCTCACGCCCGACCCAAGTCACCGGAACCTTCCCCGAGTCAGCCCAAAGCCGAAGCGTCACGGAGTGAACACCCAAACGCTTAGCAGCTATTGAGAGTCGAAGAAGTTCCACACAATCACCGTACAATCACTGAAGAAAACTAAGCAAATTGATGAGCCTGTACATCTCCGTGGACATCGAGGCCGACGGACCGATCCCGGGGCCGTACTCCATGCTGAGTCTCGGCGCCGCCGTGGCCGGGCGCCAGGATGCGGAGGGGTTCAGCGCGGCCGACCCGGAGGAGCACACCTTCTACCGCGAACTACGCCCGATCAGCGCGGAGTTCGTGCCCGAGGCGCTCGCTGTGAGCGGCCTGGAACGAGAGCGGCTGACGCGCGAGGGAAGTGAACCGGCCGCCGCCTTGGGTGAGTTCGCCGACTGGGTGCGCCGTGTGAGCGCGGGCGCGCAGCCGGTGATGTGCGGCTATCCGGCGTCGTACGACTGGACGTTCCTGTACTGGTACCTGATCCGCTTCACCGGCGCGAGCCCCTTCGGGCACTCCGGCTGCCTGGACATGAAGACGCTGTACGCGACGAAGGCGGGCCTGCCCCTGCGGGCGGTCGCCAAGGGCACGATGCCGCGTCACCTCCTGTCGAAGCGCCGCCACACGCACCACGCCCTCGACGACGCCGTCGAGCAGGCCGAGCTGCTCGCCAACCTCATGGCGTGGCCGGGCCCCGGCGCATAGGGCACCGGGACCCGGCCGAAGCCGTGGTACGGGCGCCACCGCGAGGACGCCCCGCACCGACCCGTTTGCAGACCGCTGGTCACCAGCTTGAGGGCGGGGATCGTCTCGTCAACTGGGTGGGCGGCCACGGCGGCTCCTCCGGTCGGTTGCACGTCGGCTCTGACGTGGGTGTCAAGGAGGTGGTGCGTGTGGTCGTGCGGGACCGGGGACGGGATCGTTCGAGGGGAAGGGGTCCGTTCCGGGGCGCGCACGTCCCTGCGCGCCCCGGAACGGGCGCCGTGGACCCGCTCGGGTCCACGGCCACCGGCCGGGAGCCGTCCCTCCCGGCCGGAGTCCGGCGGTGGCTCAGCCCTGGCCCGCGATGCGTGCCAGGCGCCGGGCCTCGTCCCGCGTGGTGCGGGCGACGGCGTCCTGGTCGACGTGCAGCAGACGGCCGTTCTCGACGACGGGCTCACCGTTCACGAGCGAGAGCGTGACCGGGGCCGCGGCGCCGAGGACCAGCGCGGCGACCGGGTCCGCGATGGAGGCGTGGGCCAGCGTGTCGAGCTTCCACAGCACCAGGTCGGCGAGCTTGCCCGGCTCCAGGGAGCCGATCTCCGCGGCGCGGCCCAGGACTTGGGCACCGCCGTAGGTGCCGAGGCGCAGTGCCTGACGGACATTCAGGGCCGCCTCGCGACGGGCGCCCAGACGGTTGATCAGGAGCGCGTTGCGCAGTTCGGTGTGCAGCTCGCCGGACTCGTTGGACGCCGTGCCGTCGACGCCGAGGCCGACCGGGACGCCGGCCGCGAGCATGTCCGGGACCCGGGCGATACCGGCCGCCAGGCGGGCGTTGGACGACGGGCAGTGGGCGACGCCCGTCCGCGTACGGGCGAAGGCGGCGATGTCGGAGTCGTTCATGTGGACGCAGTGCGCCATCCAGACGTCCTCGCCGAGCCAACCGGTGGACTCGAAGTAGTCCGTGGGCCCCATCCCGAACAGCTCGTGGCAGAACTTCTCCTCCTCCACCGTCTCCGAGCCGTGGGTGTGCAGCCGCACACCCTTGCGCCGCGCCAACTCGGCACCATGCCGGAGGAGTTCGGTGGAGACCGAGAACGGGGAGCAGGGGGCCACGGCCACCTGGGTCATGGCGTCGAAGGAGGCGTCGTGGTGCTCGTCGATCGTCGCCTCGGTGGCGACCAGCGCGCCGTCCAGGGTCTCGACCGCGAAGTCGGGCGGCAGTCCGCCGTCCTTCTTGCTGCGGTCCATGGAGCCGCGGGCCAGGGTGAAGCGGACGCCCGTCTCGCGGGCGGCCCGGACGATGGCGCCGGACAGGTCGCCGGAGCCCTGCGGGTAGACGTAGTGGTGGTCCATGGCACAGGTCACTCCACCGCGGGCCATCATGGCCAGCGAGCCCTGCGCGGCGGCGTACACCATCTCCTCGTCGATGCGCGCCCAGGTCGGGTACAGCGCAACGAGCCAGTCGAAGAGGTTGTGGTCCGTGGCGATGCCCCGGGTGATCCACTGGTAGAAGTGGTGGTGCGTGTTGACCAGGCCCGGCGTGACGAGGTGACCGGAGGCGTCGATGCGGCGTACGACGTTCTCCAGGCCCTCGGGGGCTGCTCCCGCGCCGACCGCCTCGATGCGGCTCCCGGCGACGACGACATGGCCCGAGGCGTACTCGGTGTCGTCCGCGTCCACGGTCGCGATCGCACAGTTCTCGATGACGATGCGCCGGTCTGCTGCCATGGTGCGTCCTTTTCGCTCTGTGGAGAGGGCACGGCAGGACCCCGGAGGTTTGAGTGCCGCGGCCCGGCGGCCACGGGTGCCGAAGGAGGACGGGTGCCCCCGGCGGGCCGGGAGCACCCGGCGCGTCAGAGGTTGGTGAGGTCGACGGGGATTCGCGCCTCGCACCCGTCCCGCAGCACGGTGGCCTCGATCAGGCCGTACGGGCGGTCGGCGGCGAAGTACACCTCGTTGTCGTTCTTCAGCCCGAACGGCTCGAGGTCGACCAGGAAGTGGTGCTTGTTCGGCAGCGAGAAGCGGACCTCGTCGATCTCGCCACGGTTGTCGATGATACGCGCGGCCATCTCGTAGAGCGTCTGCTGCAGTGACAGGGAGTAGGTCTCTGCGAAGGCCTGCAGCATGTGCTGCCTGGTCTGCTCGTAGGACGTCTCCCAGTCGGGCGCCGGCTGGTCGTCCTCGCTCCAGCCGAACCGCCAGCGGCCGGAGACCTCGGTGGCCAGGATGCGGTCGTACGCCTCCGGGAGCGTCGTGTACTTGTCCTTGACGTAGCCCCAGAACTCGGAGTCGGTCGTGTTCATCACGACGAGGTCCTTGAGCCCCGAGACGACCTCCCACTTCTGCCCGTCGTAGGTGATCTGGGTCAGCCGGGTCTCCTGGCCCCTGCGGACGAAGGAGTGCCCGGCCTCAACGGCGGCGGACTTCGAGCCGGCACCCGAGGTCCCGATCCGGTCCCAGGCGTACTCCTCGATGCGGATGCGGGCCCGGTGGATGGGTTCCTGCGAGGTCACGAAGTGCCGGGCGAGGTGGATACCGAACTGCTCGGCGCACTCGATGCCGTGCTCCTTGGCGAACGCGTACACCGTGTTCTTCGTGGTGTCGGTCGGCAGGACATGGGCGTTGGAGCCGGAGTAGTGGACCTCGTCCATGTCGCCGGAGAGCGACACCGACACGTTCAGGTCCTTGATGTGGTGGGTGGCGCCGTCCCGCACGATCCTGACGACGCGGTTCTCTGCTTTCCCGTACTGGTTCTGGCCGAGCATCGTGGGCATCTTCTGCTAGCTCCCTCGGTATACGGAGTAGCCGAACGGGTTGAGCAGCAGCGGTACGTGGTAGTGCTCGCCCGGCACGACGGCGAAGGTGACCGCCACCTCCGGGAAGAACGCTCCGGCCGCACCGCTGTCCCGATTCGCGGGGGCGTCCTGCTGCGTATCGGCTTGTTTCTTCTCAGTGCTTTCGAGGTACGGCTCGACCTCGAAGTCGAGTCGCACATGGGTCGTGCCCTGGGGCGGCACCGGGAGGTCCTTGCACCGGCCGTCCGCGTCGGTCGCCGAGCCGCCGACCGCGTGCCAGTCGGCGCTCCGGCCCGAGCGGGCGGAGAGGCGGACCGGGACGCCTTCGGCGGGGCGACCGGCGCTGGTGTCCAGGATGTGTGTGGACACGGAGGCGGTGGTCTCGGTGCTCATGCAGTTTCCTCTTCGAGCAGTCGGGCGAGCCGGATGCGGTTGATCTTTCCCAGCTCGGTGCGGACGATCTCCCGCTCCCACTCCGGCGGATTGCCGATCCGCTCCTTGACCGCGTCGCGCATCTGCTCGCCGCTCCTTCCGGTCGCGCAGATGAGGAAGACATGGCCGAACTTCTCCTGGTAGGCCAGGTTCAGTTCGAGCATCTCCGCCTTTAGTTCCGCGGAGGCGCCGGCCATGCCGCGCTGTTCCCGGGCCGAGGTGGGGTCCCCGGCCTTGGGCCGGCCGATCGGCGGGTGCCCGGCCGTCGCCTCCTGAAGGTCCGCCGTGGTCAGCTCCGCCATGGCCGTGTCGTTGGCGGCGTAGAGCTCCTCGGCGCTGGCGTAGGGGCGCGCGGCGAGCAGCCGCCCGGCCCACGCCGTGGAGGCGCACGCCTCGAGGAGGGCGGCCAGGGCCGCGTGCTCCCCCAGGGCGTTGAACCGGGCGAGGCCCGGCGGCGTGGAAGTCGACGTCACATGGGCCTCCGTGGCCTGTGTGCTGACTGGGCTGCGAACAGCTAACGCCCCCCGCCGAGGCGAGGTCAACACTTTGTTGAAAAATCGGGGTGACGAAATCCTCGTACGGAAGACCGCCGCCCGAAGGCCGGACGGCGGCTCGTCACGGGAGGCGGAGGAAGGGCCTCGGGTCCGGCGGCCACTGCCGGAGAGGCAACGTCCGGGCCGGTCAGGCCCCCTTCTCACGGTTCAGGTAGTTGTAGACGGTGAAGCGGCTCACGCCCAGGGCGCTCGCGACGGTCTCCACCCCATGGCGCACGGAGAAGGCACCGCGCGCCTCCAGTATCCGCACGACCTCCTGCTTGGCCTTGCGGTCCAGTTCGGCCAGCGGCTTGCCCTGCTTGCGCTCCATCGCGGCCAGGATGTGATCGAGCGAGTCGGCGAGCTGCGGCAGGCGTACGGCGACGACGTCCGCGCCGTCCCAGGCGAGCACCACATCGTCGGGGCCGGCCTGGTCCAGGGGCAGCATCTCTCCCCCCATGGCGTCGACCAGCGGCTTGACGGCCGTGATGAAGGGCTCGTCCCCGACACCGGTCACTCGCCCTCCTCCAGCACGTTGATCTGCAGCGTGACTCGGGTGGCGCCGGCTTCCAGGGTCTTGCGCAGCAGCGCGTCGACGGCGGTGAGCACCGTGTCGGCGCCGCCCTCGGCGGTGTTGCCGAACGGGCCGACGTCCACGGCGTCCAGCTCGGCCGCCCCGATGACCTCACGGGCGACGAGCGCGTGCGCGGGCGCCTCGTCGAGGTCGAAGGGCTCGGTCGTGAACTCCACTCTCAAACGCATCGCGTGCCCCCAGAACGGTCGGCGACGGAGCCGCTCCGATCGCCACGATGCGACCCTAACCGACGCCGAACCCCCCGGCTCCCGAGCGCCTTCCTCGCACCGGAGGGCCGGCTGCGGGCGGACCGGGGGCAGCGCCTCCCGTGGAACGGGCCCGCTCTCCCGCGACGGACACGCCGTCCGTCCGCGTAGAGCAGGGGACGGAACGTTCACACGGAGGGACGGCACAGTGGCAGGGCGACAGTTCAAGGTCCGGCTCGCAAGGGCCAGGGGTACGGCCGTCGCGGCGGCGGCCATGGCGGCGCTCACCGCCTCGCAGGCGCCGGGTGTGGTGGCGGCGCGGGCGTCGGAGCCCGCGCGGCCGGGGGTGCCCGCCGAGCTCGGCCCGAGCGTCTCGGGCGACACCCCGTACCGCACCGCGCTCCCGCCGCTGCGGACGGCGGAACCGGAGCGCGCCAGGGCGCCGGAGGCGACGGGTGGCGCTTTGCCCGCCGGCGTGTTCGGCGCATACCGGCGCGCCGAGGCGCAGCTCGCGCGCACCGCGCCCGGCTGCCGGCTGCGCTGGCAGCTGCTGGCCGCGATCGGCCAGGTGGAATCCGGGCAGGCACGGGGCGGCCGATTGACCGCGGACGGTACGACCGCGGCACCGATCCTCGGGCCCCGGCTGACCGGCGGCGTCTTCGCCGTCATCCGGGACACCGACGGCGGTGTGTACGACGGGGACACGGTGTACGACCGCGCGGTCGGCCCGATGCAGTTCATCCCGTCGACCTGGGCCCGATGGGGAGCGGACGGCAACGGCGACGGGCGGGCCGACCCGGACAACGTGTTCGACGCGGCGCTCGCCGCCGGGCGCTATCTGTGCGCGGGCGGGCGGGACCTCTCCGACCCCGCCGGCCTGGACCGGGCGATCCTCGGCTACAACCACTCGGACGCCTATCTGCGCACGGTCAGGGCCTGGTACGCGTACTTCCTGGAGGGACACCTGGTGGTGCCGGACCTGCCCGCCTCGTCCCGGGACCGCCCGGCACCCTCCCACCCGAGCACGCCGAAACCCTCGCCGACGCCGTCCCACCGCCGCCCGGGCCCCGGCCCGTCCCGTACCCCGAATCCGACGCCGACGCCTGCCGCGCCCTCCCCCGGTCCGTCCACCTCGGCGGGCGCCGCGCCGCGCACGCATGCACCGGCGCTGCCCATACCGACCCCGAGCCTCGGGCTGCCCACAGGTCTGCTGCCCATCGGCCCGCTGACGGGCGCCGGCAGGAATTCGCCGGGTTCCTCCCCCTCCCAACTCTGAATACCGGGCGGTAATGTCGCCACCCACCGGGGGTAGGAGAACCGGAGGGAAAGCGCAAAGGGGCCCTCATGGGGACGGAGCCTGCGGAGGCGAAGACGGCCACGCCCGACGAGACACAGGCGGCCCACGACCGGTGGGAGCGCATGTGGAGCCACCGTGAGCAACTGCTCAAGGTGGCCCGGCGCAGATCGATGAGCCTGGAAGACGCCGAGGACGCGGTGCACGAGGCGATGCTGCGCGCGGCGGAGCGCCCGGATCTCGACGAGGAGCGTCTCGGCGCCTGGCTGACGACCGTGACCATGCGGCTGTGCGTCGACCGCCACCGGCAGGTCAACCGGGAGGCCGAGGTGCGCCGCAGCCCCACGCTGATCGCCCCGGGCCCCGTCCCCGTCGACGAGGCGGTGTGCGACCGGGCCGAGGCCAGGTGGCTGGCCGTGCGCAGCGGGGAGCTGCCCGGCCGTCAGGCGGAGGCGCTGCGGCTCAAGTCCGAGGACCTGGACGTCGGTCAGGTCGCCGTGCGGATGGGGCTGAGCTACCGCACCGTCGAGTCGCTGCTGGCCCGCGCCCGCCGGACCCTGCGCGCGTCGCTGGCGGGGACGCTCGGGTTCGCGCTGTTCCTGCTCGGGCGCGGACGGCAGGGCCTGGGCGGAAAGGTGCAGACGGTGGCCGTCACCTCGACGGCGGCAACCCTGGTGGTGGCCGGATTCGTCCTGCCGAACACCCTCGACTCCAGCGGAGGCACACACGGTCCGGCTCCGCGGCCGTCCGCGTCACGCAGCCCGCAGTCGCCCCGGCCGGGCAGAAACGACGTGTTGCGCACTCCGCGGGTGCGCGGGCCCGCCCCCACCGCGGCGCACCCTGCTCGGGGGGCGACGGAACCACATTCCGGCGGATCGTCCAGGCCGCAGTCCGAGCCGTCCCCGCCGGACGCCTCGTCGGCCCCGGCCGCCGTGCTCTCGGGACCCGAGGTCCTGCGGGTGCCAGGACTCCCCGAGGTGAGACTGCCGGCCGTGCCGGACCTGCCGGTCAAGGTCAGCGTCCCCCCGCTCCCGTCGGTTCCGGCCACCTCCGCCCTGCCGTCCCTCTCGCTCCCCACGCCGGGCACGCCGCCCGTGAAGCTGCCCTAGACCGGCCGTAGGCCCGTCCGGAAACCCGTCGGAAAAATTCCGGCCTCGCCGCGACGGACGCCCGGCCCCTCCCCGTAGAGCGGATGTCGGAGCTGCTCGCGGGCGAAGGGTGGACGGGATGGGTGTCGAGATCTGTGTGGAAGGGCTGACCAAGTCCTTCGGTCACCAGGTCGTCTGGCAGGACGTCTCGCTGACCCTTCCCGCGGGGGAGGTCTCGGTCATGCTCGGTCCTTCCGGGACGGGCAAGTCGGTGTTCCTCAAGACGCTGGTGGGGCTGCTCAAGCCGGACTGGGGTTCGGTGAAGGTCGCGGGCCGGGACATCACCAGACTGCGGGAGCACGACCTGTACGAGGTGCGGAAGTTGTTCGGGGTGCTGTTCCAGGACGGCGCGCTGTTCGGCTCGATGAACCTGTACGACAACATCGCCTTCCCGCTGCGCGAGCACACCCGAAGGTCCGAGAGCCAGATCCGGCGCATCGTGCTGGAGAAGATGGACATGGTCGGGCTGATCGGCGCCGAGGAGAAGCTGCCCGGCGAGATCTCCGGGGGGATGCGCAAGCGGGCCGGTCTGGCACGGGCGCTGGTGCTCGACCCGGAGATCATCCTCTTCGACGAGCCGGACTCGGGCCTGGACCCGGTGCGGGTGGCCTACCTCAACCAGCTCATCGTCGACCTCAACGCGCAGATCGACGCGACCTTCCTGATCGTCACGCACGACATCGCCTCGGCGCGCCAGGTGCCCGACAACATCGGTCTGTTGTTCCGGCGTGAACTGGTGATGTTCGGGCCCCGCGAGCAGTTGCTGACCAGTGCCGAGCCCGTCGTGCGCCAGTTCCTGAACGGCCGGATGCAGGGGCCGATCGGCATGGCGGAGGAGAAGGACGCCGCCCAGGTCGAGCAGGAGCTGGCGCAGCTCGGCGACGGCCCGCGGACCCCGGGTCGCGGGGAGATGACCCCCCGCCTGCTGCCGGGGCCCGGCATCAGCCGCCCGCCGCGCTGGGAGGCCATCGCGAGACGGGAGGCCGAGCTGCACCGCACGGAGGTGACCGGCGCATGAGCCTGTCCCCGGCCGGAGCGCTGCGGCACTCGGGCCAGCTGTTCGCGATGGCGCTGGACGTGCTGCGGGCCCTGCCCCGACGCCCCTTCCAGGCACGGGAGTTCATTCAGCAGGCCTGGTTCGTGGCGAGCGTCACCATCCTGCCCACGGCCCTCGTCTCGATCCCGTTCGGGGCGGTCATCGCGCTGCAGATCGGCAGCCTGACCCGGCAGCTCGGCGCCCAGTCCTTCTCAGGGGCCGCCTCGGTGCTGGCGGTGCTGCGGGAGGCGTCGCCCATCGTGACCGCGCTGCTGATCGCGGGTGCGGGCGGCACGGCGATCTGCGCGGACCTCGGGGCGCGCAGGATCCGGGACGAGATCGACGCGATGCAGGTGCTCGGCATCGATCCGATCCACCGGCTCGTTGTGCCCCGTGTGCTGGCCTCCATGGTGGTGGCGGTACTGCTCAACGGGCTGGTGTCGGTCGTGGGCGTGGCGGGCGGCTACTTCTTCAACGTGATCCTCCAGCACGGCACGCCCGGCGCGTATCTGGCCTCCTTCACGACGCTCGCCCAGTTGTCCGACCTGTGGGCCGCCGAGATCAAGGCGCTGGTGTTCGGCGCGATCGCCGCGATCGTCGCCTCGTACAAGGGACTCAACGCCCAAGGCGGCCCCAAGGGCGTGGGCGACGCCGTCAACCAGTCGGTGGTGATCACCTTCATGTTGCTGTTCGTGACGAACTTCGTGATGACCGCGGTGTACTTCCAGATCGTCCCGCAGCGGGGGTAGCCGATGCGACCTACACGACTCCTCGACGCCCCGCTGCGCTCACTCGAGCAGCTGGGCAGCCAACTCTCCTTCTACGGACGCTCACTGGCGTGGACGGGCCGCAGCCTGCGCCGCTACAAGAAGGAGGTCCTGCGGCTGCTCGCCGAGGTCAGCTTCGGCCGTGGTGCGCTGGCCGTCGTCGGCGGCACGGTGGGGGTGATCGCCTTCCTGTCGTTCTTCACCGGCACCGAGGTCGGGCTCCAGGGCTACGCGGCCCTGAACCAGCTGGGCACCTCGAACTTCGTCGCGTTCCTCTCGGCGTACTTCAACACCCGGGAGATCGCCCCGCTGGTGGCCGGGCTCGCCCTGTCCGCGACGGTCGGCGCCGGCTTCACCGCGCAACTCGGCGCGATGCGGATCAGCGAGGAGACCGACGCTCTCGAGGTGATGGGCGTCCCCTCGCTGCCGTTCCTGGTGACGACCCGCATGATCGCCGGTTTCGTCGCCGTGATCCCGCTGTACGTGATCGGGCTGCTGTCGTCCTACCTCGCGGCCCGCACCATCACCACCGTCTTCTACGGGCAGTCGAAGGGCACGTACGACCACTACTTCCACCAGTACCTGCCGCCCGTCGACGTGCTGTGGTCCTTCGGCAAGGTGATCGTCTTCGCGCTGCTGATCATCCTAGTGCACTGCTACTACGGCTATCACGCGAGCGGCGGGCCGGCCGGTGTCGGCGTCGCGGTGGGCCGCGCGGTGCGCACCTCCATCGTCGCCGTCAACGTCCTGGACTTCTTCCTCAGCCTCGCGATCTGGGGCGCCAACACGACCGTGCGGATCGCGGGGTGAGAGGGGCGAGAGTGCTGAGACTCCGGCTGTACGGCATCGCCTTCATCGCAGTGCTGGGGCTGCTGCTGTCGCTGGCCGTGGCCGTGTACCAGCAGGCGTTCACCCCCGTCGTGCGCATCACTCTGGAGGCGGACCGCCTCGGCAACCAGCTCGATCCGAGGGCCGACGTGAAGCTGCGCGGGCTGCTCGTCGGCGAGGTCCGCGGGGTGCACACCGACGGCTCGAAGGCGACCCTCGACCTCGCGCTCAAGCCGCGTTACGTGGCGTACATCCCCTCGGACGTGCACGCCCGGCTGCTGCCCAAGACGCTGTTCGGAGAGAAGTACGTCGACCTGGTCGCTCCGGCCCGGTCCGCGGCCCGGCCCATCCGCGCCGGGGACGTCATCACCCAGGACCGCACGAGGACCGGCATCGAGCTCCAGCGGCTGATGAACGACCTGCTGCCGCTGCTGCGCACGGTCCGGCCCGGCGAACTGAACGCCACGCTCTCGGCGTTCGCCACCGCGCTCGAGGGCCGCGGCGACCGGATCGGCGACAACCTCACCCGCGTCGAGGGCTATCTGCGCCGCCTCAATCCGCATCTGCCGTCCCTCAAGCGGGACATCGCACGCTTCGCCGACGTCGCCGAGGTGTACGCCGACGCCGCGCCCGACCTGATGCGGATCCTGCACGACACCGTCACCACCAGCCGCACCCTCGTGGAGAAGCAGGACAGGCTGGCCGCCGCGCTCCGCACCACGGCGACGGTCGCGGGCACCGCACGGGACGTGCTCGACGAGAACGGCGACCGGCTGATCACCCTGGGCCGGGTCTCCCGTCCCACCCTGGAGCTGTTCGCCCGCTACTCCCCGGAGTACCCCTGCCTGCTGGCCGGTCTGGTCAGGCAGGAGCAGGAGTCCGAGAAGGCGTTCCGCGGCGGCGAGATGCGGATCACCCTCGAGGCCGTGCGTCCGCAGAGCGCCTACCGGCCCGGCGAGGAGCCGCGCTACGCCGAGCGGTCGGGGCCGAGCTGCCGCGGCATGCCCCATCCACCGGTGCCCGGACCGAAACCCAAGCTCGACGACGGTACGAAGGCCGATGGTTCGGGGGGCGCGCTGCCCGGAGGGGCCACCGTGTCCGGCACCGCGGCCGAGCAGCGTGCCGTGGGCTCGCTCGTGGCCCCCGTCCTGGGCGTGCCCGCGGACGAGGTGCCGCCCGTCACGACCCTGTTGTTCGGACCGCTCGCCCGGGGAACGGCGGTGAGCGTCGCATGAGCAGGACACACGCCCGGCAGACGGTCGCACCGCTGGTCAAGTTCAGCCTGTTCGCGCTGGTGACGATCGCGGCGACGGCGCTGCTCGCCGCCACCGTCGCGGGTGTCTCGTTCACCCCGAAGCAGACGTACCACGCAGTGTTCAGCGATGTCACCGGTCTGCAGGAGGGCGACGACATCCGGGTAGCCGGGGTGCGGGTCGGCGAGGTCGAGGGCATCCGGATCAAGGACCGGACGCTGGCGGAGGTCACCTTCACCGTCGCGGCCGACCGGCCGTTGCTCACCGGCACCCACGCCCTCGTCCGCTACCGCAATCTGGTCGGACAGCGGTACATCGCGCTGGCCGAGGGGCCCGGCGACGGCACCCGGCTGCGGCCCGGTGGCACGATCCCGCTGTCCAGGACGAAGCCGGCGCTGGACCTCAACGCGCTGCTGAACGGCTTCAAGCCGCTGTTCGCCGCGCTCAGCCCGAACGACGTCAACCAGCTCGCCACCGAGATCATCCGGACCCTGCAGGGCGAGGGCGGAACCGTGAACAGCCTGCTCGCGCACACGGCGTCGCTGACCACGACCCTCGCCGACCGTGACGCGCTCATCGGTTCCGTGGTCGACAACCTCAACACGGTGCTCGCGACGCTCGACAAGCGCGGCGCCCGCTTCTCCGGGCTGATCACCCAGCTGCGGCGGGTGATCTCCGGGCTGTCCGCCGACCGCAAACCCATCGGGGATTCCCTGGTGAGCATCGGCGACCTCACCGAGGCCACCTCGGGGCTGCTGAAGGACGCGCGTCCGCCGCTGAAGGACGACATCGCCGGGCTGACGACCTTGACCGGAACGCTGAACAGGAACGAGAAGACCGTGGAGGGCGTGCTGAAGCGGCTGCCGGACAAGCTCAACGAGTTGACGGGGACGGCGTCCTACGGCTCGTGGTTCAACTTCTACCTGTGCGACTTCGACGGCCGCATCGTGCTGCCGAAGACGAAGCAGGTGCTGACCCCCGAGATGCACGTGGCGCAGGCGAGGTGCGGCGGATGAGCATCCTGCCGGGCAGGGCCCGAAGCCGCCGTCCGGAGCCCCTGGTGAAGGTGCGCGTCCTGCCACCGAAGCTGCCCAGGGTGCGGCGTCCGGCCCGCCGCAGCCGGACCGGACGCCCCGAACCCCTCGTCAGGGTGCGCGTCCTGCCGCCCGAGCTGCCCGGGGTGCGGCTGCGCCGGCCACGGCTGAAGCCGTTCCGTGAGCGGAACCCCCTCGTGGTCGGGGCCGTCGGACTCACCGTCCTCGCCCTGCTGACCGTGGCCGCGTTCAACGCGGACAGCCTGCCGCTGATCGGTGGCGGCCAGACGTACAGTGCGGCCTTCTCGGAGGCGGGCGGTCTCAAGCCGGGTGACGAGGTGCGGATCGCCGGGGTCAAGGTCGGCGCGGTCAAGGGCGTGGACCTGGAGGACGACCACGTCAGGGTGACCTTCAAGGTCAAGGGCGACCCGGAGATGGGCACCACGACCGGCGCCTCGATCCGGGTGAAGACGATCCTCGGCGCCAAGTACCTGGCGCTGAGTCCGAAGGGACCGGGCCGGCTGAGACCGGGCAGCGAGATCCCGCTGGGGCGGACGGTGTCGGCGTACGACGTCGTGCAGGCGTTCAGCGATCTGACCACCACGACGGAGAAGGTCGACACCCAGCGGCTGGCGAAGGCGCTGGACACCGTATCCACCACCTTCCAGGACTCCCCCGCCGAAGTGCGCGCGTCCATCCAGGGGTTGGCCAGGATCTCCCGGACCGTCGCCTCGCGCGACGAGGCCCTGCGCGGGCTCCTGGAGCACGCGAACGGAGTCACCGGGGTGCTGGCCGAGCACACGAAGGACTTCTCCGTGCTTGTGAAGGACGGCGACGAACTGTTCAAGGAGATCAGCAAGCGCCGCGCGGCGATCCACACCCTGCTCAAGAGCTCCGCCCTGCTGGGCATCGAGCTGTCCGGGCTGGTCGAGGACAACCGCAAGGAGATCGGGCCGGCGCTCAGGAACCTCAACACGTTCGTGCGGATGCTCGAACGCAACCAGGCGAGCCTCGACCGGAGCGTCAGACTGCTCGCGCCCTACATCCGGGTCTTCACCAACACCCTCGGCAACGGCCGGTGGTTCGACACCTACGTGCAGAACCTGGTCGCCGCCCCGCTGGTGCCGCGGACGGGAGGTTCGCGATGACGAAACGCTTCGGTCTCCGCCGTGCCCTGGCCCTGCTCACCGCGCTCGCCGTACTCGCCGCACTCGCCGTCGCGCTGTGGCCGCACCCCCGCACGGTCCACATCACGGCGTACTTCCCCCGCACCGTCGGCATCTACCCCGGTTCCGACGTCCGTGTCCTCGGCATCCGCATCGGCGAGGTCAAGACGATCACACCGGAGGGCGGCCGGGTGCGGGTGGAGCTCGAGTATGACGAGGGACGCCGGATCCCGGCCGACGCGCGGGCCGCGATCATCAACTCCTCCGTGGTCAGCGACCGTTACGTCCAGCTGCTGCCGGTGTACCGGAAGGGCCCGGCTCTTCGCAGCGGCGACGTGATCCCCGAGTCACGCACGGCCGTCCCCGTGGAGCTGGACCGCATCTTCGACAGTCTGCACACCACGGCCGACGCGCTTGGGCCGAAGGGAGCGAACAAGGACGGCTTCCTGTCGCGGCTGCTCGGGGTGAGCGCGGACAACCTCAGGGGCCAGGGCACGAACCTCAACCAGGCGGTCGACGACCTCTCGCAGGCGGTCACCACGCTCTCCGACGGCCGGGGCGATCTGTTCGGCACCGTGCGCAACCTCCAGGTGTTCACGGCCGCTCTGGCGGCCGACGACACGAGCGTGCGGTCGTTCAACGACGACCTCGCCGAGGTGGCGGCACAGCTCGCCGGGGAGCGCGACGACCTCGCGGCGGCCCTGCGGTACCTGGCGACGGCACTCGGCGACGTGTCCGGCTTCGTGAAGGCCAACAAGAGGTCACTGACCGAGAACGTCCGGGGTCTCAGCAAGGTCACCAAGGTCCTCGTCACCCAACGGGCCGCGCTGGAGGAACTGTTGACCGTCGCCCCCACGGGTCTGTCGAACCTGGAGAACGCCTACAACCCGTCCTCCGGCACCCTCGACACCCGCGAGAACGTACAGAATGCGCAGGACCCGGCGTCCCTGCTGTGCTCCCTGCTGAAGACGACCGGGGACGAGGGCGGCAGGAACCCGGACTGCAAGGAGCTGCGGCGGCTCTTCGACTCCCTGCCGAAGGTGCCCACGGCGCCGGCCGGGACGGGCACGGTCGACCGGACGCTCGGCGGGATCCTGGGGGGCGCGGCATGAGGATCCTGAGCACGGGACGGGCGGTCGCGTGGGCGGTGACCGGTGCACTGCTGCTGTCCGGCTGCGAGTTCAACGGCTGGTACGACGTCCCGCTCCCCGGCGGTGCGGCCGGGGACGGCCACGCGTACCACGTCACGGTCGAGTTCCGGGACGTCCTCGACCTGGTGCCGCAGTCGGCGGTCAAGGTCGACGACGTCACGGTGGGCGCCGTCGAGAAGGTGGAACTGGAAGGCTGGCACGCGCGGGTGCGGCTGCGCGTCGCCGACTCGGTGAAGCTGCCCGCCAACGCGGTGGCCGACCTGCGGCAGACCAGCATGCTCGGCGAGAAGTACGTGGCACTGTCCGCGCCGGCCGGCACCCCGCCGGTCGGAAGGCTTCGCGAGGGCGCCGTCATCCCGCTCTCCCGCAGCGGGCGCAACGCGGAGATCGAGGAGGTGCTGTCCGCTCTCTCGGCGCTCCTCAACGGCGGCGGAGTGGCCCAGCTCAAGACGATCACCGTGGAGCTGAACAAGGCGCTGGAGGGGCGCGAGAGCCGGGTGCGGTCCCTCCTCACCCAGCTCGACACGTTCCTCGGCGGTCTGGACGAGCAGCGCGCCCAGATCGTCCGCGCGCTCAAGGGCATCGACCGGCTGGCCGAGCGGCTGCGGACCGAGAACAAGACGATCGGCCAGGCCGTCGACGCGCTGCCGCCCGCCCTGAAGGTCCTCGCCGACCAGCGGAAGGACCTGACGAAGATGCTCACCGCCCTCTCGCGGCTCGGCACGACCGGCACCAGGGTCGTCAACGCCTCGCGGGACGACACCGTGGCCGACCTCGAGCAGCTGCGGCCGATCCTGCGACAGCTTGACAAAGCGGGCGACGATCTGCCCAACTCCCTGGAGCTGCTGACGACCTACCCGTTCCCGCGCAACGCGGTGGACGCGGTCAAGGGCGACTACGTCAACCTCAAGATCACCGCCGATCTGGACCTGGCGGACCTCTACGGCAACCTCACCCGCAAACCCGGCAAGGGCAGCGGCAAACCGGGCAAGCCCGGTACCCCTGGCATTCCCCCGCTCCCCAGCGTACCGAGCGTTCCGGTGCCCACGGCGCTGCCCACGGTGCCGGGCCTTCCCAAGGTGCCGAAACCGCCCGTCTCGACCTCCCCTCCGCCGGGTGGTGGCGGCCCGCTGTGCCCGCCGGTGTGCACCGCGGCGTACGGCACCGCGGGGAACGCGCGCCGCCTCCCGCCAGGGATCGACCTCGCCCTCGCCGAGCTCATGCTGAAGGGGATACAGCCGTGATCACACGAACGGTCAAGGCCCAGCTGATCGCCTTCGCCGCCCTCACCGCCCTCGGGGTGTCCTACGTCGGCGCCGAGTACACCGGCCTGGCGGACGACATCCTCGGCCGCGGCTACACGGTGAGCGCCGACTTCGCCGAGTCCGGGGGCATCTTCCCCGGCGCCGAGGTCACCTACCGCGGAGTGCCGGTCGGCCGCGTGAGCGATCTGCGGCTGAACGGCTCCGGTGTCTCGGTGTCCCTGACGATCAAGGACGGCGCACCGCGGATCCCGGCCGACACCCTGGCGGTGGTCGCCGACCGTTCCGCGGTCGGCGAGCAGTACGTCGACCTGCAGCCCCGCCGCTCGGGCGGCCCGTATCTGATCGACGGCAGCCCGATCCCGCGCAGCCGCACCCGTGTTCCGCTGCCCGTCACCGATCTCGTCCTCAGCCTGGACCGGCTGGTCGAATCGGTCGGCAAGGACGATCTGCGCACGACCGTCGACGAGTTGGGCAAGGCCTTCGCCGGCACGGGACCGCGGCTGAGCCGCCTGGTGGACTCGGGCAACGCGCTCGTCGAGTCGGCGTCCGACTCGCTCCCGCAGACGGTGTCCCTGATCGAGGACTCGCAGAAGGTGCTCAAGACACAGGCCGACAAGGGCTCGGCCATCAAGTCGTTCTCCCGCGATCTGGCCGCGCTCACCGACCGGTTGAAGTCCAGCGACGGTGACCTGCGCCGGCTGATCGGCAACACGGCGCCCGCCGCGCAGGAGGTCGACTCCCTGCTGAGGTCCGGCCGGCCGGACCTCCCCGTCCTGCTGGCCAACCTCATCAGCGGCGGTCAGGTCACCACGGCGCGGCTGCCCGGCCTGGAGCAGGCCCTGGTCACCTTCCCGGTGGTGGTCGCGGGCGGCTACACCGTCCTCCCGGGCGACGGCACCACCCACTTCGGGCTCGTCGTGAACGTGGACGATCCGCCGCCGTGCACCCAGGGGTACGGGACACGCCGGCGCGATCCCTCCGACACCAGCACACGGGCGGCCGACACCGGTGCGCGCTGCACCGCGCCGCGCGGGAGCGCCACATCGGTGCGCGGCGCCCAGAACGCCCCCGGCGCGCAGAGCGGTTCGGGCGGCGCCGACCGGTCCGCCTACGTGACCCCGTACGACCCGGAGACCGGCACCGCCACCGGCCCGGACGGAACGCCCGTCGAGATCGGCTCGACGGGCGGCGAACAGACCGTCTTCGGAAAGGAGTCGTGGCAATGGCTGCTCGTGGGACCGATGGCATGAGCGGGGGCCGCCGCAGGGCGCTGGCCGCGGGACTCGTCGCCGTGACCGTGCTGACCGTCGCGCTGTCGGCCTTGCTGGGCGTACGCCTCGCCGACCAGCGCGCGGTGGAGCAGCGCAGACAGGACATCCTGGCGGCGGCCCGCCAGTCGGCGCTGAACTTCACCTCGCTCGACTACCGGCACTACCGCCAGGACAGCGGGAACGTGCTCGACGGCGCCACCGGCGACTTCAAGAAGCAGTTCGCCGCGCAGACCGGGGAATTGACGAAGCTCGTCGCGCAGAACAAGTCGGTGTCCGAGGGGCAGGTCCTCGAGGCGGGGATCGTGCGCTCGGACGACCGCTCGGCCCGGGTCCTGGTCGTCGCCGACAGCAAGGTGACCAACACCGCCGCGCCCCAGGGACAGGCGCGCACCTACCGGCTGCAGCTCGACCTCGTGCGCGAGCGCGGCCGCTGGCTGACCTCCGACGTCGCGTTCGTGGGCTGAGCAGGCCGCCTCGTGATCCGCCAGGCCACATCAGTGAGGAGAGACACCGTGGCGAACCCGAGCTCCCGAGTCCGCGGCGCCGGCTCACCCGCCCGCCGCACCATGTCCGCGGCCGCCCGCGCTGCGGCCAAGCGCGCCGGACGGCCGGCGCGCCCGGAGCAGCACGGCACCCTCGGGGCGGAAGGCCCCGCCGACGAGGCACCGCCGGCCGAGGAGCAGCGCTCCGGGCGCACCCTGCTCATCGAGGCCCCGCCGAACGGCTGGGAGGACCCGCCGGAGCCGTCGCAGGAATCCGCCGAGGAGAGGCCTGAGGAGGGCACGCCCGCCCGGTGGTCCGGCACCGGGCTGCTCACCGTGGCGCTCTGCATCCTGCTGGTGGCGGGCCTGGTGGCCGCCGCCGTCCTCGGATGGCAGTACCGGGAGGGCCGACAGACCGAACAGGCACGCGAGGAGGCGCTCGCGGCCGCGCAGAAGGCGGCACCGGTCGTGCTGTCGTACGACTACCGGCATCTGGACCGGGACTTCGCGCGCGCCCGCGCCTGCCTGACCGGCGCCTTCCGAGACCAGTACCTCAAGACCACGAAGACGGTGGTAGGACCGACCGCGACGAAGTACCACGGAGTGGTGAAGGCGACGGTGGCGGCGCCCACGGGCGGTGCCCCCGCGGCCTCCGTGGTGTCGGCCGCACCGGACCGGGTCGTGGTGCTGCTGTTCGTCAACCAGGTCACCCGGAGCACCCAGGTGTCGGGGTCCCGCCTCGACCTGAACCGGGTGCGGATGACGCTCACCCGTACCTCCGGGGGCTGGAAGGTCAGTGCCGTGGACGCGCTCTGACCCACACCGGCAGGCCCTCGCCTCCGTACACGGCGGTGCCCTCGCGCAGTTCGCGCGGGGGCACTTTTCGTGAGCTCTCTTGACACTCACCCCTCACCGGCGGCAGTCTTCCATTAGGCAGAAATTATATTCCGCAATACGGAATTACAGTGATCCTGGGCTTCAGCACGGAAGCACCGCCGGAAGGGAAGGGAGCCCCGCCCCGATGGGATTCGCAGACCAGCGCTTCACCGTCAACCTGTCGATCCTCTTCACGGAACTCCCGCTCCTGGAGCGGCCCGCGGCCGCCGCCGCGGCCGGCTTCACCGCGGCCGAGCTGTGGTGGCCCTGGACCGACTCGCCCACCCCGGAGCGCTCGGAACTCGACGCCCTGAAGAAGGCGATCGAGGACGCGGGCCTCCTGCTCACGGGCCTCAACTTCTACGCGGGACAGCTGCCGGGCCCCGACCGCGGCGCCCTGTCGGTCCCCGGCGAGGAGTCGGAGAAGTTCCGCGCCAACATCGATGTGGCGGCGGACTTCGCCGAGGCGCTGGGTTGCCGGGCGCTCAACGCGCTGTACGGCAACCGCGTCGACGGCGTCGACCCGGCCGAGCAGAACGCGCTCGCTCTGGAGAACCTGGTCCTCGCGGCCCGCGCCGCCGACCGGATCGGGGCGGTCCTGCTGATCGAGGCGCTGAACAGGCCCGAGTCGCCCCGTTATCCGCTGGTGTCGGCTTCGGCCGCCGTCGCGATCGCCGACCAGGTCGACGAGGCCACAGGCCTCGGCAACGCGCGGTTCCTGATGGACCTTTACCACCTGTCCATGAACGGCGAGGACCTCCCGTCGGTGATCGAGCGGTACGCGTCCAGGACCGGCCACGTCCAGATCGCCGACAACCCCGGTCGCGGCGCCCCCGGCACGGGTTCGCTCCCGCTGGAGGACCTCCTCGACGAGCTCGCGAAGTCCGGCTACACGGGCCGGGTCGGCCTGGAGTACAAGCCCGGGGACAAGCCGAGCGCCGAGACCTTCGCGTGGCTGCCGGTCGAGGCCCGCTCCTCCCGCTGAGCGCCACCCCACTGAGACACCAGAGCAGTCAGAGAGGCACCCTCATGACCAGCACCCTCCCCAAGATCGCCTGGATCGGCCTCGGCATCATGGGCTCCCCCATGTCGGAGAACCTGATCAAGGCGGGTTACCACGTCACCGGCTACACCCTGGAACAGGAGAAGCTGGACCGGCTGACCGCCGCCGGCGGCACCGCGGCGGGCTCGATCGCCGAGGCCGTGCGGGACGCCGACGTGGTGATCACGATGGTGCCCGCCTCGCCGCAGGTCGAGGCCGTCGCGTACGGCCCGGACGGCTTCCTCGCGAACGCCCGGCCCGGCGCCCTGCTGATCGACATGTCCTCGATCACTCCGCAGACCTCGATCGACCTCGCCGCGGCCGCCCGGGACAAGAACATCCGTGTCCTCGACGCCCCGGTCTCCGGTGGCGAGGCCGGCGCGGTCGAGGCCGTGCTGTCCATCATGGTCGGCGGTGAACAGGCCGACTTCGACGCGGCCCGGCCGGTCTTCGAGGCGCTCGGCAAGACCGTCGTCCTGTGCGGACCGCACGGTTCGGGCCAGACGGTGAAGGCCGCGAACCAGCTGATCGTCGCCGTCAACATCCAGGCGTGCGCCGAGGCCGTGGTCTTCCTGGAGAAGTCGGGCGTGGACCTGAGGGCTGCCCTGGAGGTCCTGGGCGGCGGGCTCGCGGGCTCCACCGTGCTGGCCCGGAAGAAGGACAACTTCCTGAACCGCGACTTCAAGCCGGGCTTCCGTATCGACCTGCACCACAAGGACATGGGCATCGTCACGGACGCGGCCCGCTCCGTGGGCGCGGTCCTGCCGGTGGGCGCCGTGGTCGCCCAGCTGGTCGCCGCTCTGCGTGCACAGGGCGACGGCGGGCTCGACCACTCGGCCCTGCTGCGGGCCGTGGAACGTCTCTCCGGCACACAGGCCTGATCCCTCCAAGACCCCGGGCCGCGCCGGCGCCGACATCTGTCCTGTCGCGCCCAGGCGCCGCCGCGGCCCGGAACCAGCCGCCGCACGGGACGACCGTCGCCGGCGGCCCCACGCAGGCCGCCCGTGACCACGTCCGTCTCCTGACGAAGGGTCGGGAGACGGGCGCGAGGCCCGCCACCACCGAGCGACCCGGATGAGGGGTGGTCGCCCGGATCGGCGGAGAGCGGGACCGGGACCGCGGTGGCGTGCGAGCCAGTGCGGTGGCGAAGGCCCCGGGCGCCTTGCTCCCGACCAGAGGGAGGCAGGCCCCCGGGACCGTCGCGCCCGCCGCGGTCCCGGCCCGCGTACGACCGAGAGCGCCGGATGCGCGATGTCCCGTATCCGGCGCTCTCGGTGTGCCCGGGTGCGGTTCCGGCCCGGTGGCAGGAGGCTGAAGGCATGGAGCAGCCAACGGAATTTCCGCACATCGTGGTGCACCCCCCGGCCCTCGACGGATCGCGGCGGGTCACCGAGGGCGACGTGACGCTCGGGATCGCCAGCCACCTGGACGACGTCGTCGAGATCCTGCGCATGGCCGATCTGGACCGCATCGAGGTCGAGGAGGGCGACCTCATCGACTGGCAGGGCGGAGGACCCGACGACTGGCCGGGACTGTCGGACCTCGACGCCGAATGAGAGCGCTTACGCCTGCGGGCGTACGCCGGCTACGCAATCCTCAAATCAACCTCTGAACACTGTTCAAAAGGCTTCAACCACCCCGGTCCGAGGGCACATTCTCGGCACACGGGGCCCGCCGGCACGGGGGCGGCGGGCCCCGACTCGTTCGGGGGACCCTATGGACACCACGTCGACGATCCGGTTGGAGCCGCACGAGATCGCGTTTCTACGGGGTGGTCCCCGCGCCGCCGTCACGGTCGCCGTGCTCACACTGCACCTGCGGGGCGCCGTCGGACCCGGGCGGCCCGCGACGATGCGGACCACGGGGGCGCTCAACGACCCGGAGCAGGCCGTCCCGGCACTGACGAAGGCCGTGCACTCCGCGCTCTACCGGACCGCGGGGATGGGGCAGTTGCTGGAGCGGCGGGGTGTGCGGAGCGCGCTGACCGAGGTGCGCCGCGGACTCAGGGCGGCCGGACTGCTGCGCGCCTTCCCGCCCGGCCCCACGTGGACGGCACGGCGCACTCTGCGGTCCCTGCGCGCCCGGGACCCGCTTCCCGAGTCCAGGACGGGGCTCACGAACGACGAACTGCTGCTCGCCGTCGCGCTGTACGGCGACCAGGCACTGACCTCGCTCGTGCCGCGCTTCGCCCGTGCGGCCGGGCTCGTCGGGCGTGCCGGGACCACGGAGCTGGAGCTCCGGCCGGGCTGGGGCGCAACCGGTGGCAGCGGGGACGGCGGCGGCTGCGGGATGGCATGAGGACAGCCGTGCGGGGCGGCCGGTCGTGCACCCCGGCCGCCCCTTGCGGCGATCCGCTCAGACCTTCAGCGTCTTGATGGAGGTCGGCGCGTGGCCGGGCTCGGTCGCGATCTCCTCGAACTCGACGACCTGGCTGATGTCGTTGGTGGTCGACATCGAGATGTTGGTGACGCGCTCCAGGATCGCCTCGACGACGACCGGCACCCGGTACTCGGCGGCGAGCTTCTTGGCGTGCTCGAAGGCGGCGCCCAGTTCGTTCGGGTCGGTCACCCGGATCGCCTTGCAGCCGAGGCCCTCGGCGACCTTCACATGGTCGACGCCGTAGACGCCCAACTCCGGCGCACTGACGTTCTCGAACTCCAGGTTCACCTGGAAGTCGATCTCGAACGCCCGCTGCGCCTGGCGGATCAGGCCGAGGTAGGCGTTGTTCACCAGGACATGGACGTACGGGATCCTGTGCTGGGCCCCGACGGCGAGCTCCTCGATCATGAACTGGAAGTCGTAGTCGCCGGAGAGGGCGACCACGGACGCCTCCGGGTCGGCCTTGGCGACGCCGAGGGCGGCGGGGACGGTCCAGCCGAGGGGGCCCGCCTGACCGCAGTTGATCCAGTGGCGCGGCCGGAAGACGTGCAGCATCTGGGCGCCGGCGATCTGTGAGAGACCGATGGTGGAGACGTACCGGGTCTCGGGGCCGAAGGCCTTGTTCATCTCCTCGTAGACGCGCTGCGGTTTGATCGGGATGTCGTCGAAGTGCGTACGGCGCTGGAGCCTTGCCCTCTTCTCCTGCGCGGCGGCCGCCCAGGCCGAGCGGTCGGGCAGTTCGCCCGCGGCCTTCGACTCCCGGGCCGCCGCGACGAACAGCTCCAGGGCCGCCTTGGCGTCGGAGGCGATGCCGTAGTCGGGGGCGAAGATCCTGCCGATCTGGGTGGGCTCGATGTCGACGTGGACGAACGTACGGCCCGCCGTGTAGACGTCGAGCCGGCCGGTGTGCCGGTTGGCCCAGCGATTGCCGATGCCGAGGACGAAGTCGGACTCCAGGAACGTCGCGTTGCCGTAGCGGTGCGAGGTCTGCAGGCCGACCATTCCCGCGTTCAGATCGTGGTCGTCGGGGATGACGCCCCATCCCATCAGGGTCGGCACGACCGGAACGCCCGTCAGTTCCGCGAACTCGACGAGCAGTTCGGCGGCGTCGGCGTTGATGACCCCGCCGCCGGCGACGACGAGCGGGCGCTCGGAGGCGTTGAGCAGCGCCATCGCCTTCTCGATCTGGGCGCGGGTCGCCGCGGGCTTGTAGACCGGCAGCGGCTCGTACGTCTCCGGGTCGAACTCGATCTCGGTGAGCTGGACATCGAGCGGGAGGTCGATGAGGACGGGGCCCGGCCGGCCCGAGCGCATCAGATGGAAAGCCTGCTGGAAGACGCCCGGGACCTGCGCCGCCTCCAGGACGGTGACGGCCATCTTCGTGACCGGTGCCGCGATCGACGCGATGTCGACGGCCTGGAAGTCCTCCTTGTGGATGACGGCGGTCGGCGCCTGCCCGGTGATGCAGAGGATCGGGATCGAGTCACCGGTCGCGGAGTACAGGCCGGTGATCATGTCGGTCCCGGCCGGACCCGAAGTGCCGATGCAGACGCCGATGTTGCCCGGGCGCGTACGGGTGTAGCCCTCCGCCATGTGGGAGGCGCCCTCGACATGCCGGGCCAGGGTGTGGCGGATGCCGCCGGAGGCCTTGAGGGCCGCGTAGAAGGGGTTGATCGCCGCACCCGGGACCCCGAAGGCGTCGCCGACGCCCTCGCGCTTGAGGATCTCGACTGCCGCTCGGGCAGCGGTCATACGAGCCATTGAGTACTCCTGCTTCGGATGTCGGACTCGCGCTCCCGTCGCGCCCCGCGGTGAGCACTTCCGTAATACGGAAATTGAATTCTACTATCTGGAAGCAATGTAGGTGGGAGGCAGAAGACCGTCAAGAGAGGGTGACCGGGACGGTCACCGGCCCGGCCAAGCGGGCGAAGCCCAGGACAAAAAAGGCTGTGTAGGAGCACGATGGGAGCGCTGTCCCGATCGCCTTGGAGTGGGCCATGCCCGAGAGCGTGCCGGTGCACTGTCCGGCCTGCCGGCGCGAGCACCTCTACACCGCGCCGGCCTATCCCTGCCCCTGCGGCGCACCCGTGGCACCGCCGCTGAGCCGCTGTTCCACGCCCTTTGTGATCACTCACCGCACATGGGACGAGGAATGGGTCACGGTCCGCTGCGCCATGTGCGCCCGCGAGGACCAGTGGCCGCAGCCGGAACTGGGCTGCCCCTGCGGAGCCGTCCTGCGGATTCCGCTGCACGGGGGGCCGCGACCGGCCGACCCCTCGGCCCGGTCGCATCCGGACGACGTGCCGGACCCGGGTCTTCGGCCCCAGAGGAGCAGCGTCACAACGCAACACGGCACCGGGCGGGAGTCGTCCCCCGCCGACTTCCGGCCCGTCGCCATCCGCACCCCGCGGGACGCCGTCACCGCCACCGCGCTCTATCTGCGCAGGCTCGGCTACCGGGACGTCCGGCGCGCCGCCCAGCGGCCGCCCAACGGGATAGGACTCGCGGCACGCGGAATCCTGGCGCAGGTGAACCCGACGCTGCGCCCGGCCGCACCGCGGGACGTGGAGTGCCTGTGGCTGACCGCCATGTCGGAGTCCGTCCGCTGCGCGTACTTCTCCCTCGCCGGATACGACGACGACGCGCGCAGGGTCGCGAACCGCCTCGGCGTAGCCCTGTTCGTCCTCGATCTCACGGGCACACCGCAGCCGGTGAACAGCCCGGCCGACGAACTGGCCGCCGGCCGCGGCTGATCACCCCCGCGGCCGGCCGCACATCCGGCGCTCCGAGCGCCGGCTCACTCGCCGTAGGTCTCCCGCAGCTCGATCTTGCGCACCTTGCCCGAGACCGTCATCGGGAAGGAGTCGAGGATCTGCACCCTGCTCGGGATCTTGTAGTGCGCGAGCTGTTCGTCGCAGAAGCCCCGCAGCTCCTCCAGAGTGGGCGGATCGGCCGGATCGCGTGGGATGACACAGGCGAGGACCTCCTCCCCGTACCGCTCGTGGGGAACACCGACCACCTGGACGTCGGCGACCTTCGGATGCGCGTACAGGAACTCCTCGATCTCGCGCGGGTAGATGTTCTCCCCACCGCGGATGATCATGTCCTTGATGCGGCCGACGATCTCGACGTAGCCGTCCTCGCGCATCATCGCGAGGTCACCGGTGTGCATCCAGCGGCCGGAGTCGACGGCCTCCGCGGTCTTCTCGGGCTCGTTCCAGTAGCCGAGCATCACGCTGTAGCCCCGGGTGCACAGTTCGCCCGCCGAGCCGCGCGGCAGGGTCACACCGGTCACCGGGTCGACGACCTTGACCTCGATGTGCGGCAGGACCCGGCCGACCGTTCCGGTGCGGTGCTCCAGGTCGTCGTCCATCCGCGTCTGCAGGGACACCGGCGAGGTCTCCGTCATGCCGTAGCAGATGGACACCTCCTCCATGTGCATCTCGGCGACCACCCGCTTCATCACCTCGACCGGGCACGGGGAGCCCGCCATGATGCCGGTGCGCAGGGACGACAGGTCGTACGACGTGAAGTCGGGCAGGTTCAGCTCCGCGATGAACATCGTCGGCACGCCGTACAGGGACGTGCAGCGCTCCTGCTGCACCGCCCGCAGCGTGGCCGCCGGCTCGAAGGACGGCGCCGGGATGACGATGCACGCGCTGTGCGAGGTGGCGCCGAGGTTGCCCATCACCATGCCGAAGCAGTGGTAGAAGGGCACGGGAAGACATACCCGGTCCTGCTCGGTGTAGCCGACCGTACGGCCCACCCAGTAGCCATTGTTCAGGATGTTGTGGTGCGAGAGCGTGGCGCCCTTGGGGAACCCGGTGGTGCCCGAGGTGTACTGGATGTTGACCGGGTCGTCGCAGCTCAACCCGTCCGCCGCGGACACGAGTCGTTCACGCGGCACCGAAGCCGCGCCGGCGGTCAGCGCCTCCCAGGACGGGTCGCCGATGTAGACCGTCTCGCGCAACTCGGGGCAGCGGCCGCGGACCTGGTCCACCAGGACGCGGTAGTCGCTGGTGCGATGGGCCAGGGAGGCGACCAGCAGCGAGACCCCGGACTGCCTGAGCACATACTCCAGCTCATGGGCCCGGTAGGCGGGGTTGATGTTCACCATGATCGCGCCTATGCGCGCGGTGGCGTACTGGATCAGCACCCACTCGGGGCAGTTGACCGCCCATATGCCGACCCGGTCCCCCTTGCCGACACCCTTGGCGAGCAGCCCGAGGGCCACCTCGTCGACGGCGGCGCCGAACTCCGCGTACGTCCAGCGACGTCCGGACGGCACGTCCACCAGGGCCTCGCGGTCGGGGTGGGCGGCGATCGCACGGTCGAGGTTGGCGCCGATGGTGTCGCCGAGCAGCGGCGTGGTGCTGGTCCCGTGCGTGTACGACAGCTCCGTCACCGGAAGTCCTCCTCGCGGTACTCGTGTGCCGAGCCCGCCGCGGTGGCCTCGCGCAGCTCGATCCGGCGGATCTTGCCGGAGACGGTCTTGGGCAGTTCGCCGAACTCCAGACGACGGATGCGCTTGTAGGGGGCGAGGACCTCACGCGAGTGCTCGAAGAGGACCTTCGCGGCGTCCGGGCCCGCCTCCCAGCCGGCGGCGAGCACGACGTAGGCCTTGGGAACGGCGAGCCGCAGCTCGTCCGGCGCGGGCACCACGGCCGCCTCGGCCACCGCCTCGTGCTCGAGCAGCGCGCTCTCCAGCTCGAAGGGGGAGATCTTGTAGTCGGAGGCCTTGAAGACGTCGTCCGCGCGCCCGATATAGGTGATGTACCCCTCTTCGTCCCGCGAGCCGATGTCCCCCGTCCGGTAGAAGCCGCCCGCCATGGCCTCCGCCGTGCGGTCGGGGTCGCCGTGGTAGCCGGTCATCACACCGACGGGATCGGCGGACAGGTCGATCGCGATCTCGCCCTCCTGCGCGCCCGGCACCCCGGTCACCGGGTCCAGCAGTTCCACGCGGAATCCCGGGCTGGGACGGCCCATGGAGCCGGTCTTCAGCGCCTGCCCGGGGCTGTTGGACACCTGCACGGCCGTCTCCGTCTGGCCGAAGCCGTCCCGGATGGTCACGTCCCAGGCGCGCCGCACCTGCTCGATGACCTCGGGGTTGAGCGGCTCTCCTGCGGCGACCGCCTCGCGCGGCGGGGTGCGCAGCTGGCTGAGGTCGGCCTGGATGAGCATGCGCCACACGGTCGGCGGGGCGCAGAAGGTCGTCACGCCCGCGCGGTCCATCTCGGCCATCAGCCGGGGGGCGTCGAAGCGGGTGTAGTTGTGCAGGAAGACGGTCGCCTCCGCGTTCCACGGCGCGAAGAGATTGGACCAGGCGTGCTTGGCCCAGCCCGGCGAGGAGATGTTGAGGTGCACGTCCCCGGGCTTGAGGCCGATCCAGTACATCGTGGCCAGATGGCCGATCGGGTACGAGACATGGGTGTGCTCGACCAGCTTGGGGCGGGCGGTGGTGCCCGAGGTGAAGTAGAGCATCAGCGGGTCGTCGGCATGGGTGGGGCCGTCCGGCTCGAACCGGGCGTCGGCCGTGTACGCCTCCTCGTACGCCCGCCAGCCCTCGGGCGCGCCCCCGACCGCGATCCGGCCGTAGTCGCCCGGCACCTCGTCGAACTTCGCGGTGTCCTCGGCGCGTACGAGCACATGCCGGACCCGGCCGCGCTCGACGCGGTCGCGCAGGTCCGCCGGTCCGAGCAGCGGGGTGGCCGGGATGACCACCGCGCGCAGCTTCATCGCGGCCAGCGCGGTCTCCCACAGCTCGACCTGGTTGCCGAGCATGACGAGGACGCGGCCCTCGGCCCGCACCCCCCACGCGCGCAGCCGGTTCGCCACCCGGTCGGAGCGCTCGGACATCTCGGCGAAGGTGAGCCGGGTGCCGGTGCCGTCCTCCTCCACGATGTGCAGGGCCGTGCGGTCGTTGCCGTCCGCGATGACGTCGAACCAGTCGAGCGCCCAGTTGAAGTACGCCGGACGCGGCCAGCGGAAGCCCTCGTAGGCCGTGCCGTAGTCATCCCGGTGAGCGAGCAGAAAGTCCCGCGCGGTCCGGAACGCTTCCGTCGCGTCGGTGTTCGCCGTCATGTGTCCTCCTCATTGCCGGACAGCCACCTAGCATCGTGTAATCCGTGATGGAGGTCTCACCACCCCCGAACGGGGGTGCGCCGCGATGAAGGGTTGAACACGTGGCAGCTGACGCAGCCGAGGCAGTGGAGGTACGGGGCGCGCTCGTGCGGCTGCGGCGCGCCACGGGGCTGCCGGTCGCCTTCGGGGGCCTGGTGGAGTCCGGGCGGCCGCAGATACGGATCAGCGAACTCAGCGGCACCGCCACCACGGCGCTCAGCTCGCTCGCCGTCGTCTCCGGCAACGGCCTGGGCGGCAAGGTAGTCGCCCTGTCCCGGCCGTGCGCGGTGACCGACTACTCGGCCTCCCGGCAGATCACTCACGAGTACGACGTGGCGGTGGCGACGGAAGGCCTCAAGTCCGTGCTCGCGATCCCGGTCGTCGTACGGCGCCGGGTGCGCGGTGTGCTGTACGGCGCCCTGCGGACCGCGCAGCCGCTGGGCGACCGCACACTGAACGCGGCCGTGGAGGCGGCACGGGACGTGGAGCAGGCTCTGGTCGCACGGGACGAGGCACAGGCCGTGCTGGCGGCCGTACGCGAGCCGTCGGCGCCGGCGGGCGCGGCCTGGGAGCAGGTCCGTGAGGCCCACGGCGTGCTGCGGACGCTGGCCGGGCGCATCGAGGACCCGGCGCTGCGGGCCGAGATCCTCGAGGTCTGCGGGCGCCTGGCGGGCGCGGCGTCACCCGGCTCCGGGGCACGGACCGCGGGCCTGTCCCCGCGGGAGGTGGACGTCCTGTCGTGCCTGGCGGTCGGGGCGACCAATGCGATGGCCGCGGAACGGCTGGGGCTGCGGCCGGAGACCGTGAAGGGCTATCTACGGTCCGCAATGCGGAAGCTGGGTGCGCACACCAGGTGGGAGGCGGTGGTGGCGGCGCGCCGGGCCGGAGTCCTGCCGTAGGCCCCGGGCCGGCTTGCGGCAGCTCCTCCCCTGTGACTCCCGGTGGACCGGCACCCAGCCGCGCTTCGTGCCCTCACCCGGATTGCCGGCTCTCCATTCGTTCAAGACCGAACTGAATTCCCTTGTACCGGCCCGCTGTTATTCCCCTCACCACACCGTCCGTCCGAATTTCAAAGACCGACTGCCTAATATTGGCCAGGACACGACACACGGAGGGAGCGGTGACCGTGCGACGGGACTTCAAGGAGCCTGCCCGACCCCGCCCCGACCTGGTCATCGGCCGGGAGGAGCTGTTCGCCGGAGCGCGCGAGCAGCTCGCCGCTGGGGGCAGTGTGCTGGTGCACGGCCCGGCCGGAATAGGAAAGTCGACGGTGCTGCGCGCGCTGGCCGCCGAATACGGTGAAACCGTGCGCACCGTCCTGCGCTGCTCGGCGACCCAGTCCGAATCCCATCTGCCCTTCCTGGCCCTCGCCGACCTGCTCGGTCTCGTGGTGGACGAGGTCGCCTCTCAGCTCCCCGCCCCTCAGCGCACCGCCCTGGAGTCCGCGCTCACCGGCCGCGGCGAGTCCACGCTGCAACGGGACGGACTCGCGCTGCGGCTCGCGGTCCTGTCCACCCTGCGCGCGCTCGCCGCCCGCGGCCCCGTACTGATCGTCGCCGACGACCTGCAGTGGCTGGATCCGGCAAGCACCGAACTGCTGGGCTTCGCCGCCCGGCGCCTGGGTGGCACGCCGGTGCAACTGCTGTGCGCGGTGCGCACGCACAACGAACCGCAGGCCCAAGAGCACGACCGCTACCTGGGCACGTCCCCGCCGGACACGCTCGCGGTCCGGGTCAACCCGCTCTCCCGCACCCACGTCGCCGAACTTCTCGACCATCGCGGCTACACCGGCCTGCCCCGCTCCACCGTCAGGGACATCCACCGCACCAGCGGCGGCAATCCGCTGTTCGCGCTGGAGCTCGGCCGTGCCCTCGCCGAGAGCTCGAGGCCCCCGAGACCCGGTGAGCCGCTGCCGGTGCCGACCTCGCTGCGTGCCCTGGTCCTGAGCCGGCTGGAGGCGCTGTCCGCGGAGGCACGCCGCACCCTGCTCGTGGCGAGCGCCGGGGCACGGCCCACCCTCGCCCTGCTGCGCGCGGCCGGCCGGCAGAACGCCGAGGCGGAGACCGCGCAGGCCGCCGCACTCGGGCTGATGGGGACGGAGCGGGACACGCCGGGAGTACGGTTCGCGCACCCGCTGATATCGGCCGCGCTGTACGCCCAGGCGAGCCCGGAAGAGCGGCGCGGCGCGCACGCCGCGCTGGCCACGGCGGCCGCCGATCCGATCGAGCGGGCCCGGCATCTCGCGCTGGCCACCACCGGCACCGACCCCCATGTGGCCGAACGCCTCGGCGAGGCCGCGGCCGCCGCCCGGGACAGGGGCGCCCCCTCGGTGGCGGCGGGGCTCGGACTGCTCGCGGCCCGGCACACTCCCTGCGACACCGTCCCGGGCCCGGACACACGGCGGTCGCAGGCCGCCGAGGACGCGCTGACCGCGGGAGAGACGGACTTCGCCCGGGACATCGCCCACGAGGTGCTGGCCCAAGCGACCGAACCAGCGGACCGGGTACGGGCCTGGATGGTCGTGATCGACGCCGCCGGACACGCGATGGCCGAGGTCGACTCGGTCTTCCCGCAGGCGCTCGCGGACGCGGGCGACGACCCGCGCCTGCTCACCCTGGTGCACTACCAACTCGCCTGGCGGGCCCTGCTCGTGGAGGGCGACTTCGAGCGGGCGCGGGAGGAGGGCGCGCTCGCCGCGGACCTGGCGGCGCGGGCCGGGGACCGGCGCAACGAGCTGCTGGCGCTGGCCTTCCAGGCCCAGGCGGAGACCCTGATGGGGCATCCGGACGCCCCGGCGACCATCAAGCGGGCGCTGAAGGAACCCCAGGACCCCCGGGTGGCGTGCGACCACAACGGCGCGGGCGCCGTACGGTTCCGCTGGCTGGTCATGAGCGACCAGCTGGGCGAGGCCCGCAAGACGGTCAGCGCCCTGCTGCGCGAGGCACGGCGGCGCGGCATGGTCGAGGCCGAGGTCCACTTCCTGCGCGGGCTCGCCGAGACCGAGCTGCGGGCCGGGCACTGCGGGCGGGCCCTCGACCTGGCGCGGGAGAGCCTCCGGCTGGCGCGGGACACCGGGATCGGGGAGGCCGCGAGCGCGATGCTCACCTCGCTCGCGGAGGCCGCCGGCGGCGAGGTGGACCGGGCGCTCACGCTGGCCCGCGAGGCGGTGGGGCGCGCCGAGGAGGACGGCGACGTGATCTATCTGTCGCGGGCGCTGGCCGCGCTGGGGCACGCCCAGCTGGTGGCCGGGGACGCGGCGGGCACGGTGCATTCCCTGCGCCGGGTGAGAGAGTTGGAGGAGGGCCTCGGGGTCACCGACCCAGCCCGGGGGCGCTGGCAGGGCGACCTCGCCGAGGCGCTGGTCCGCATCGGGGAGCCGGCCGAGGCGCAGGACGTCGTCGACGCCACCCGCGCCCGGGCGCTGCGGCTCGGCCGGGAGAGCGTACTGGCCGTACTGGACCGGGCCGAGGCCCTGATCCGGGCGGGGCGCGGCGAAGCCGAGGAGGCCGAGCGGCAGTTGACGTCGGCTCAGGACCGGCTGGCGGCCCTGGGCTACTGCCTCGAGGAGGCGCGGGCGGCCTATGCGCTCGCACACCTGCGCACCCAGCGGCCGGGTCAGGCGTCGTACGACGAAGCGGCCAGGCTCTTCCGCCGCTGCCGCGCCATGCCGTGGCTGCGCCAGGTGGAGACCGCCTCCGTCACCGGCCCCGCCCAGCCGCCCCTGGCCGCGGCCGCCCTCGACACCCTCGCCGCGACCGAGCGACAGGTGGCCGCGCTGGTCATGGAGGGTGCGACGAACCGCGAGATCGCGGCGCGCCTGTTCATCAGCGTGAAGACGGTGGAGGCGACGCTGACGCGCATCTACCGCAAGCTGGGCATCCGGTCCCGGGTGGACATCGTGCGGCTGGCGGCGGGGCAGCGTCCCAGCTGAACAACCCTTACTGGAAACCAAGATGACGGTTATACACGCGCAAACCGAGGGTTAACCCTGCCCAACTGCCCTTAGGGAGTTCCCTCATTGGGGCCGGACCCCTCCGGCTCCTAGCGTAAGGGCGTGCCGCTCGCCCGGGCACACGGGGGCCCCTCCCCGCACTCGGCTTCCGTCGGGTGTGACGGAGCCACGACCTCCGTGCACCACCCCCCACCCGCGCGCCCCGTTACCTTTTCCGTGGCCCCGCAATGGGGCGCCTGGCCCCCGGGCCCGGTATGGCTGTTTGCCCCCTGTCGAGGTGATGACCTGGGGGGTGTTGCCGCCGGGCTTTGGGGCACCGCTTGACCGCTGATGAGGGGCCTGACGACCGCCTGGCCCGGTGCAACGCCGGACCGCTTGTGGGCGGGGATGTCTGCGTAACGTGGTTGCCGGCGTGTGGTGCCGCAGGGACGGCCGGGGGGAGCACGAGTGACGAGGGGCACGCGTACATGGTCGACACCGCCGGGATAGATCTCTTCCTCGGCCTGGACCTGGGCAAGGAGTTCCACCACGCCCACGGTCTGACGTGCGAAGGGAAGACCGTCCACGACAAGAGACTGCCGAACACCGAACCGAGGCTGCTGGAGCTGTTCAGCCGGCTGGTGACGAAGTTCGGCACCGTCCTGGTGATCGTGGACCAGGTCGCCAACATTGGCGCGTTGCCGCTGACGGTGGCCCGCGCGGCAGGCTGCCGGGTCGCCTACCTGCCCGGCTTGTCGATGCGCCGGGCCGCCGATCTGCATCCGGGCGAGGCCAAGACCGACGCCCGTGACGCCTACGTGATCGCTGAGACCGCCCGGAGCATGCCGCACACCCTGCGCGCGGTGGACCGTGACGACGAGGCGCTGGCCGAGCTGACCATGCTCACCGGCTACGACAACGACCTGGCCGGCGAGGTCAACCGCACCACGAACCGGCTGCGCGGCCTGCTCTCCCAGATCCATCCTTCCCTTGAACGCGTCCTCGGCCCCCGCCTGGCCTACCCCTACATCCAGGTTCTCCTTCAACGGCACGGATCCCCGTCCAGGCTGAAGAAGCTGGGCCGTGCCCGCTGCGAGGCCCTGCTCAAGGCCCACGGCTCACGCAAGGCCCACCACCTGACCGCAGAGATCTTCGACGCGCTCGCCGAGCAGACCCTTGTCGTTCCGGGCACCGAGGCCAGCGCCGTGATCGTGCCGGGACTCGCCGCCCAGCTCGCCGCCGCCCACACCCAGCGCCGCCAGGCCGAGCAGGAGATCGCCGCCCTGCTGGAGGCCCTCCCTCTTTTCCACCTCCTGACGTCCCTGCCCGGCCTGGGCGTCAGGACCACAGCCGCCGTGATCGTCGCGATCGGTGACGGCACTTCCTTCCCCACCGCCGGACACCTCGCCTCCTACGCCGGACTCGCCCCGGCCACGAAGTCCTCGGGCACCTCCATCCGCGGCGAGCACGCACCCCACCGCGGCAACCGACTCCTCAAACGCGCCCTGTTCCAGGCCGCGTTCGCCGCGATCGGCTGCAAGTCCGACCCGTCCTCCCGGATCTACTACGACCGTCAACGCGCACGCGGCAAGACCCACACCCAGGCGATCCTCCGCCTGGCCCGCCAGCGCGTGAACGTCATCCACGCGATGATCCGCACCGGCGCCCTCTACGAAGCACGCACCCCGGGCGACGTCGGCCTCGCCGCCTGACGACCCCACCGCCCCGCCCTCCAGGCCCCATCACGCCCGCGCACCGGCATGGCCACTCCGGCTCCGCCGGCCACCGGGCTGCCCATCAGCCACCCGATCCACCGGGAACGTCCCGATCCCGCTTCGCGGGACGTTCCCGAAAACCAGGATCAACCCCTGCGAACCGACCCCACCGGGGTTGACGAAACAGATAGGGGCACCCCCCACCGGCATTCCGCTGAGGAGACCCATGTTCGGCCCCAACCGCGCCAGGAGAACGGTCGCCGCCGCCGACCAGCCGCGCACCGCCACGGCGCCGATCGTGTCCGACTCCAGCTGCCGCGGCTCGTACGGCTCCGACTTCGTCGCGCGCGACATGGTGTGCGCCGGACACTCGTCCGGCCCCGTGGACACCTGCCAGGGCGGCAGCGGCGGTCCCCCGCTCATCGGGGGCGTCCTGGCAGGCATCACTTCTTGGGGCAACGGCTGCGCGGAGGCCGGTCACCCGGGTGACCACACCCGGGTGACCACCTTCTCGAACCTGGTCACGGCGCAGGTCACCTCATAGCCGGCCCAGAAGGCTCCTGAGTACCACTCAGGCAGATACCAGGGGGCGTTGCGGGCCTCCACGAGCGGCCCGCAACGCCCCCTTTCCACTGTCCGCACCGGGGCCGTCCCCGTCCCGGCCCGTTGGAGGCGGCCACCCTGTTCACGGACAGTCACGGTCCGCAACTCTCACCGGATCCTGGTCGCACTCCCCGCTCCCGCGCCGTTTGCCCCGTATATCCTGCAACGTGATCACGCAGACGTACGTTCGACACGGGAGGCAGCCGCGATGTCCGAGCGTCGTGCCCGTCCCACCCCGAGGGGTGGCAGGAAGTCCGTCTGGCGCCGCGGTCTCACCCAGCCACCGACACCGCCCGCCGTCCCGGCCGCGCCCGGCCCGGACCAGCCGCCGGCGGAACCGGCCGAGGCGGGCAGCATCGTCCAGGCGGCCCTGTACCGGGACGGCGTCCGCGTCTCGTCGCCGGCTTCCCTGGCGGACACCTTCCGCGAGCTGCGCGACGAACCGCACGGCATGGCATGGATCGGTCTCGCCCGTCCGACCGAGTCGGAACTCCTCTCCCTGGCCGACGAGTTCGACCTGCACCCGCTCGCGGTGGAGGACGCGATGGAGGCGCATCAGCGGCCCAAGCTGGAGCGGTACGGCGACACACTGTTCGTGGTACTGCGCGCCGCCCGCTATCTGGACGCCCCCGAGGAGGTCGACTTCGGCGAACTGCACGTGTTCGTCGGCCCGGACTTCGTGATCACGGTCCGGCACGGAGCGGCCCCGGACCTGTCGGCGGTCTGCCGCCGCATGGAGGAGACGCCCGAGCTGCTGAAACTGGGCCCGGAGGCGGTGCTGTACGCGATCCTGGACGCGGTCGTGGACGGGTACGCCCCGGTGGTGGCCGGGGTGCAGATCGACGTCGACGAGATCGAGACCGAGGTCTTCCGCGGCGACCCGGAGGTCTCCCGCCGCATCTACGAACTCTCCCGCGAAATGGTGGAGTTCCAGCGCGCCACCCGCCCCCTGGTGGGCATGCTGCACGGCCTGATGGCCGGTTTCGCGAAGTACGGCACGGACGAGGAACTCCAGCGCTATCTGCGCGACGTCGCCGACCACGTCACCCATATCAGCGAACGGGTCGACGGCTTCCGCCAGGCCCTGACGGACATCCTGACGGTGAACGCCACACTCGTCACCCAGGAGCAGAACGCGGAGATGCGGGCGCTGGCCGAGGCGGGCTTCGAGCAGAACGAGGAGATCAAGAAGATCTCCAGCTGGGCGGCGATCCTGTTCGCCCCGACGCTCGTCGGAACCATCTACGGCATGAACTTCTCGCGCATGCCCGAGTTGCACTGGGCCCTCGGATACCCCTTCGCCATCGTCCTGATGGCAGTCGTGTGCACCAGTCTGTACCTCATCTTCAAGCGGAAGGACTGGCTCTAAGAGTCATCACGTGATGCCGTGATGTCCGTCCGGTGTCTATGCGGGGCTGGCGCGCCTGGGTGGCGTGTTGTCCGTGCAGCCGGCTGTTCCGACGTGGGCCTTGTGCCGCTCGTTCGCGGGTCGGGTCTCATTCGGGGTTTGTCCGGTACCGGTCGGTGTGTTGTGTCGAGCAGAGGCCCGAGGCCAGAGACATCCGGCGTGCGGGCTGCCGCGTGGGTGCGGCCCCGTGCGGGGCGGGCACCGCGCTGTGGTTGACTCGACAGGGCCTCTTGCAGCCCTTCATGGAACAAGGTCTGTGTGGTGCGCGTCTGGGCGGTGTCCAGGCGGGCAGTGCTCGGATCGTCCGGATTCTCAAGCCGGACATGGGCGTTGAGTGCGGCGGAGACCATGTCCCGGTCACCGACCAGCCCACACGAGGTGCAGGTGTGGATCCGCTCGGAGAGGGTTTTGGCGACGCGTTCTCCACAGAAGCAGGTCTGGGACAACTTTGTGGTGAAGGTGGAAGCCCGCAGCATCCGCCCGCCGCTCTTCTCGCACTCCCGGGCTATGGCGGTGATGAGTCGGCCGGGTGTGGTGGCTTGGAGGGCTTTGCCCTACCGGCGGTACCAGGTGCGGATGTCGCAGTCCTCGACGATCAGGTTCGCACCGTGGCCGGCGGTGATACTCCCGGCTATGCGCCTGGCGCGGTGGTCTTTCGCCGCGGCCGAGGTCGCGGCCGTGTCGGCGAGGCGGGCACGGTTGAGCCGGTAGCCGGCCGACAAGGTGTCGCGCCGAAACGCCTGCTTGGGCGCACCGGCCTTGTTCGCTGCCCGGGCACCGCGAGGGACTTCGACGCTTCGTGCAGGCAGGCCGGTGGCCTGGCGGCGTTCCGCCCGGGTCTGCTGCCGTTTCGACGGCCCGTACTGGCCGGGGTTGGATGCCCTGCGGGAGCGGTCGAGCGCCCTGTTGCGGCCGCGTTCCTTGCGTCGGGCTTTCGCCAGGGCGGCGAGTTCGTCGGCAGACAGATCCACCCGGGTCGCCTCAACATCACCATGAGACGGGTCGAACGTGGCCGGGAACGAGACGACGGAGAGGTTGGAGACGTTGCCGTCGACCCCACCGACACGCTCGAGCGCGGCCGCCGCTGCACGCCGGGCCCGCGTGCCGGGGGACGTGTAGCCGCCGGCCAGGACCATCAGGTGGGCCTCGTACGCCCACCCGCCCGGTGCGGACGCGTCCCGGCGCCGCACGAGGTCGATCTTGTGCCACGTTTCCGGGTTGTTCAGGAAGTGCAGCAAGCGTGGCCACCGGCCAGAACCCGACGGCAGCCGAACGGGCAGGACCAGGTCGCCGCGACTGCTGTCGGCGCCGCCGGTGAACACGACGGCCAGGGGTCCGGTGTGGTCCCACCACGTCGCGGCCCGCGTCTTCGGTTTTGCCTTCGCTGTCTTCTCGCCCGTTGCGATGCGCCCCGACGGGCGCGAGGGTGCGGGCAGGTGGCGCGGTTGCTCCAGGACGTTCTTGCCTGGCGGGAGGGCTGCGGCCTGCTCCGGGGTGGTCACCGAACGGCCGAGGCCGCGGTGCCGGTAGGCAGCCACGTGCCCGGCGAGCGTTCCGTGCAGGCGGAACGTCTCCCATTTCCGGGCCATGGTGTGCGACCGGGCGCGGCCGGGGATGCGGGTGTACTCCCACCACCGGCCGACCTTCGGCCTGCCGTGCCGGCGACCGGAAGCATCCGGGAACAGATGCCGACTCACGGATGTCTCAAAGACCTCGTCGGCCTGATGCATCACCAGAGCTTTGGTGACGTGATGACCCAGATGCTTCGACTTCTCCATGTGCCGGTACGCGCGCCGCTCCATCCCCGCCCGGGACAGGCCCAGTTCCAGACGCCACGCTTTCGCGTCCGTTTCACGGCGGACGTCACCGGCCCAATACGCGTCAACCGCATCCCGGGCGTCCCGCTGCAGCGCACGCTTGATGGACCACATGGCCGAGAACAACAACTGCTCAACCCGATGCCGGACGCCCGAATCGTGAACATCCAGCGGGAGACGGATCACCGCAAGTTCGGTGTCCTCGCCCCGCGTCCACCGTTTCCCTTTGTTCTTGCCCCGGAACCGGCGCGAAGGAGCATCGGAGGCAGGCACGACATCACGCGGCTCGACGTTCACCGATGCCTCCCTCCTTTTTGAGGCTCTCCTGCTTGATGTGTGGGTCATGCTGAGGCGGGTTGGCGTCCGGGGAGTTGGGGGCGGGGGCCGGCGAGGGTGAGCATGACCAGGGCGATGATGGCGTCGGCGGAGTGGAAGCCGAAGCCTCTGCGGATGATCAGGCGGGTCTTGGTGTTGGTGGACTCGATCAGGCCGTTGCTCATACCGGTGGTCAGCGCGGCGCGGATCGCCTGGTAATGGCGGCGGATACGGCGCTGGAGGTCGACGAAGACGTCGATGCGGCAGCGGCGGGCCCAGCCGATCCACCGGTCCAGTGCCCGCAGGGCCGCGGTGGGGCGGGACTTGGCCAGGGAGGACACTGCCCGCAGGGCCTCCTTCAGGCGCCAGGCGCGGTGCAGGCGTGGATCGGTGGCAGCGATCCAGGCGAGTTTCGCGGCCTGCCGGTCGGTGAGGTCGGCTTCGTTCTTCCACAGGGCGAAGCGGGAGTCCTTCAGCGCCCGGGCCCGCTCGGGGTCCTGGGCCTGGCGGCGGGCGCGGTTCCAGCTCGAGCGGCGTTCGGTATCCAGGGCGTCGGTGGCCCAGGTAATAACGTGGAAGGGGTCCATGACGCGCACGGCCTGCGTGGCCCGGTGTTCCAGGACATCGGCGATCCAGGCGGCGCCGTCGGCGCTGATGTGCGTCAAGCGGGCGGTGCGGTCGACGCCGAGTTGGTCGAAGAACCGGTGCAGGACGTCCTTGCCGTGCCCGTCGGCCATCCACACCACCCTCGCGGTGTC
This sequence comes from Streptomyces sp. CA-106110, assembly GCF_050936285.1. Taxonomy (NCBI): domain Bacteria; kingdom Bacillati; phylum Actinomycetota; class Actinomycetes; order Kitasatosporales; family Streptomycetaceae; genus Streptomyces; species Streptomyces sp. CA-106110. The sequence continues at coordinate 3,327,739 of NZ_JBNJNB010000001.1, forward strand.
GTGGTCCACGACGATCGTCATGTACTTCTGCCCGCGGCGGTGGCTGATCTCGTCGATGCCGATCCGCCGCAGCCCCGACAGGCGGTCGACAAACCGGTCGCGGTCGGCGACGTACCGCTCGACGATCGCACCGATGGTCCGCCAGGACGTACGCATCAACTGCGCGGCCGCGCTTTTGGAACACTCGGCAGCCATCCAAGCCGCCTGCTGGTCGAAGGCATGGGTATGCCCGGCGCCGTGACGAGCCCAGGGCACCGCGGCGACGGTCGTCCCGTGCTCCCGGCAGGTCACCCGCGGCGCCTGGGCCTCCAGGAAGACACGCAGCACCCCATGGTCGAGGTCCCGCCACCGCCGCCGTCCCCGCCCCGCGTCGTACCAGGGCGCCGGACGCCGGCACCGGCCGCACCGCTGCCGACGGCGCGCATCGGGCCGTACCGACACGATCACACACTGTTCGTTCTCGTCGATCCGGACGCCCTCGACCACCGTGTGTTCGGCCGTCAGCGTCCGCTTCCATATCCTGAAGAGGGACACGCCGTTTTCCTGCTTGATCCAACTTGAGCCTCGAGACCTCAAGCCTTGCAGGAGACGGCGTGTTTCCCCTATCAGGGCAGGTCAGGGCACCCACACATGCGGCAGGAGAGCCCTTTTTGACGTCGCAACATCCAGGACCTGTCCGCAGCTTGGCCCGTGCGGCAAATTACGCCGAAACTACAGGGCGCCACTGACAACCAGCCCTCGCACAGCAGCAACGCCGGGACCCATATGCTCCGTTCATGCGCCTGCGTCGCAGATAGGGCACGACCACCGAACTTCGCGCGTGGACGGGCTGGACCGGCCCGCAGATGCAGCATCTGGTGCGGCAGTCGTGGGAGTTCGCACCGGACACGGGCCGCGGCCGGCCCTGGGCACTACCAATCGCCGGCCCAGTCCTGCTGATCGTCCTTGCCCACCGGACCAACCTCACCCTGCAGCAACTGGGATTCCCGTTCGGCATCTCCCACGCCGCCGCACACCGGGCCATCACCCGGCTTGCTGCACCGCTCGCGCAGCTTCTCGGCCCGCCGCCCACCGACCGGCGGGAACTGTGGATCGTCCACGGCACACTGATCCCCGTCCAAGACCAGCAACGCACCGCCAAAGCGAAGAACAACCGCGCAGCGTCAACGTGCAGATCTGCCCGGCCACGACTACGCGCCGGTCACGGGCCCGGTAGACCGCAACGACATCGTCGTCTTCCGGGAAACTCTCGCCGCCACCTTGCCCGGCCATCCCAGACTCTCTGGCGACGGTGGCTACCGCGGCAGCGACCGCATCCGAACACCACAGCACGGAGCAGACCGCCGCATCATCAAAGACCGGAACTCCCGCCGATTCCGTAAACGCCGGGCCGTCGCCGAACACGCCCTCGCCCGTCTCAAAGACCACCAGATCTTGCGCCAGTGCCGACGCCGCGGCAACGCGATCAATCACGCCGTAGCCGGCGTCGCCGCACTCCACAACCTCAAGTTCGAGCTCCGGTAAGCAATGCACCCACGACGGTGAGGCACGTCCAGCCTCGCATCACGTGAAAGCTCTTAGCGTCGGCGGTCACCGCTCGCGCCTCCACACCGGGGGCACTATGCATTACGTGTATACACGATATGCATAGTCAACGCATGGTCTCCACATAGAAGACGAACAAACGAGCGGCCGGGTTGCGCGCCGCGCCGGCCCTGCTCGCGGCCGGCGTCTTCGCGCTCTCGGGTTGCACCACCGTGCACACCACCGCACCGGCGACAGCCCGTGTCCAGGCGGCGCCGGGTGCGCCGGCCCGGTTCGGGACCGTGGACTGCCGCGAAGCCAAGTGCATCGCGCTGACGTTCGACGCCGGGCCGAGCGAGAACTCGGCGCGCCTGCTCGACATCCTCAAGGAGAAGGGGGTCCCCGCGACCTTCTTCCTGCTCGGCAAGCGGCACATCGAGAAGTATCCGGACCTGGTCCGGCGGATGGCCGCCGAGGGGCACGAAGTCGCGAGCCACACCTGGGACCACCAGATCCTGACCCGGATCCCACCGAAGCGGATACGTGAGGAACTGGAGAGACCGAACGAGGCGATAGAGAGACTCACCGGGCACCGGCCCACCCTGATGCGGCCGCCGCAGGGGCGCACCGACGACACCGTGCACCGGATCAGCCGGGAGCTGGGGCTCGCCGAGGTGCTGTGGAGTGTGACGGCCAAGGACTACACGACCGATGACTCCGCACTGATCCGGAAGAGGGTGCTGGAGCAGGCGTCCCGGGACGGGATCATCCTGCTCCACGACATCTACCCGGGCACCGTGCCCGCGGTGCCCGGGATCGTCGACGCGCTCAAGGAACGGGGGTACGTGTTCGTGACCGTGCCCCAGCTCCTCGCACCGGGCAAGGCGGAACCGGGCACGGTCTACCGGCCCTGAGCAGGGCACGGTCCACCGGCCCCGGCCCGGCTTCGCTCAGAACACCACCGTCCACCCTTCACGTGCCGCCTGTGCCGCGGTGTACGAGACGCCGTGCACCTTGAGGCCCTCGGCGTCGAGCAGAGTGATCTCACCGCCGTGGTTGCCCAGTTGGGCGCCGCCCGTGAGGGCGACGGTCAGACAGGCGCCGGCCGCCAGGGCGCCTTGGGGCAACGGGCAGGCGTGGCCGAGGCGGTCCACGAGGCGCCAGCCCGCGAGGGCGACGGGGCCCGGCGAGACGTTGATGAGGGTGGCGTTCTCCGGCTCGGGGTCGGGCCCCACCGGGTTGACCAGGGCCGCGACGATCCGCACGGGGCCGCCGGCGGGTTCGGGGACCGTCCCGCCGGCCGGCACGAGGACATGCCCGGTGACATCGTCCGTGTGCCACTGCTGGCTCTGGAAGGCGAGGAAGACGCCGACCCAGCGGGACTGCGCGGGGAAGTGGATCAGCAGACCGCCGTCCTGCCAGACGCCGTCGTCCCGGGCGAAGCGGGAACTGTTGCCCTGGTTCATATGGACGTCGTGAACGCCGTTGCCGGGCAGGAAGCCGAAGACCTTGTCGGGGACGTTCGTCTCGGGACCCCAGCGCTCACCGAAGACGTAGAGCCGGGCGGAGGCGTCGTCGACCGCGCGGCGCACATAGTGGTCGAGCAGGTCCGCGAGGTCGTTGTCGGGGCCCGACACCTCGGGCGGAAGCGCACGCATCAGCGCGTGGTCGAAGAGGTTGCCGCGGATGAAGTCGAGGTTGGGCCCGCCGGGACCCGGCGGCAGGGTGTTCCAGCCGTCCGCGAGCCCCTCGAGACGGGCGGTGACCGGATGCCAGAAGTCCTCGCTGACGAGGTAGAGCAGATCGGAGGGTTTCTCCTGGGACTTCACGTTGACGGACGCGCGGTAGTGCGTACCGTGATCGTCCGTCAGATGGATCTGGTAATGCGGTGTGTCGGCCTCTCCTTCGCGGCGGGTGCCGACGGCACGTCCGATCAGTACGCCATAGGCCTTCAACGGCATGGTGACCAACTCCCCCTGGGGGCAGGCGCGTCGTCCGCCCGTGCTGGGCATGCTAGTGAGGCTGCGCCCTTTGTCACCCCTCCTACCGGGAATTCACACTCCGTCCGTCTGTGCGTGGCTGGTCAGGATCTCACTGTGCGTGGCTGATCGGGGAAGGACGGCTCCGCTGCCTACGATCCCCCGGTGGCCCTCTTCCTTCTCGAACGCCTCACTCCCCTCCCCGTCGAGCAGGCCTGGCTCCGCCTCACGGACTGGCCGCGTCACGGGGACGTCGTACCGCTGACCCGCGTCACGGTGCCCACTCCACCGCCGACGGGTGTGGGCACCGTGTTCGTGGCCCGGACCGGCATCGGCCCGCTCGCCTTCGAGGACCCGATGGAGGTCACCGTGTGGCGACCGCCGGCGCTGTGCCGGCTGGAGAAACGGGGCGGCCTCTTGACCGGCTGGGCGGAGATCGAGGTGCATCCGCACGGCGAAGGGCACTCGCGTGTGGTGTGGCGGGAGGACCTGGCGGTGCGCCTGCTGCCGGCCTTCTTCGACCGCCAGGTCGGCTGGGCGGCCCGGTGGATGTTCGGGCGCGCGGTGGACGGGTTGCTGATACGGGGCCCGGCTGTCGGTGGCGGCGTCTAGAGTCCTCGTCCATGACCGAGACCACGCACCTTCAGACGACCAGGGCCTCGTACGACACGGTGGCCGTGGACTACGACCGGTTGCTCAGGGACCAGCTCGCGAACATGCCCTTCGACCGGGCCATGCTGGGCGTGTTCGCGGAGCGCGTGCTGGAGAGCGGAGGCGGGCTCGTCGGGGATCTCGGCTGCGGGCCCGGACGGGTGACGACCCATCTGGACAAGCTCGGCCTCGATGTGTTCGGTGTCGATCTGTCGCCGGGGATGGTGGCCGTGGCCCGGCGGGCGTACCCCGCGCTGCGCTTCGACGTCGGTTCGATGACCGGCCTCGACCTGGAGGACGGGTCGCTAGCCGGAGCCGTCGCCTGGTACTCGGCCGTCCACACCCCGCCCGGTGAACTCCCTGTGGTATTCGCGGAATTCCAGCGTGTCCTCGCTCCCGGCGGACACCTCCTCATGGCCTTCAAGGTCGGCGACGGATGCGTGCACCTCGACCACGCCTACGGCCACGATCTGTCCCTGGACGTCTACCGCTTCCCGCCCGAGCAGATCTCCGAACTGCTCGGGAGTGCGGGCTTCGTCGAGGTCGCCCGGCTGGTGAGGGCCGCCGACGAGAAGCGCGAGACGACTGCGCAGGCGTATCTGCTGGCGCGCAGGGCCCAGTAGCCCCGGTCAGGCCACCGACCCGATCCGCCGCGCCGTGACCGGTGCCGCGTCGTGGTGGATCGGCGTGTGCGCCCCCGCCAGCGAAGCGCCGGTTCCGCCGCGCCGGCTCGCGACGATCTCCGCCGCGATGGACAGGGCGGTCTCCTCCGGCGTCCGGGCGCCGAGGTCGAGGCCGATCGGGGACCTCAGGCGCGCCAGTTCCAGGTCGGTGACACCGGCCTCGCGCAGGCGCTCGTTGCGGTCCAGATGGGTGCGGCGCGATCCCATGGCGCCGACGTACGCGACCGGGAGCCCGAGCGCCAGCTTCAGCAGCGGTATGTCGAACTTGGCGTCGTGGGTCAGGACGCACAGCACCGTGCGGCCGTCGACGTCCGTGCGCTCCAGGTACCGGTGCGGCCACTCGACGACGATCTCGTCGGCCTCGGGGAAGCGAGCGGGTGTGGCGAACACCGGGCGCGCGTCGCACACCGTGACATGGAAGCCGAGGAACTTTCCGACCCGGACCAGCGCGGAGGCGAAGTCGATCGCACCGAACACGATCATCCGCGGTGCCGGCACGGACGACTCGACCAGGGCCGTGAGCGGTGCCCCGCAGCGCGAGCCCTGCTCACCGATCTCCAGGGTGCCGGTGCGGCCCGCGTCCAGCAGGGCGCCCGCCTCGGCCGCCACCGTACGGTCGAGTTCGGGGTGGGCGCCGAAGCCGCCCTCGTAGGTGCCGTCGGGACGTACGAGGAGGGCCCTGCCGAGCAGTTCGGCCGGTCCGGTCACGATCCGGGCCAGGGCCGCGGCCGAGCCGGAGGCCGCGGCGGCGAGCGCGGACGCCAGCACCGGGCGGGCGCCGTCGGCCGCCCGGCTGGGAGCGACGAGGATGTCGATGACGCCACCGCAGGTCAGACCGACGGCGAAGGCGTCCTCGTCGCTGTACCCGAAGCGCTCCAGCACGGTCTCCCCGTCCTCGAGCGCCTGCCGGCACAGGTCGTAGACCGCGCCCTCCACACAGCCGCCGGAGACCGAGCCGATCGCCGTGCCGTCGGCGTCCACCGCGAGGGCGGCGCCCACATGGCGGGGCGCGCTGCCGCCGACGGCCACCACCGTGGCGACGGCGAAGTCACGTCCCTGCCCGACCCACCGGTGCAGCTCGTCGGCGATGTCCAGCATCTCTCGGTCTCCTTAGCGGCGTCGGCGTGCGGAGGGCTCGGCGGGCCTAGTGGACGCCCAGCCAGCTCTCGATCGGGTCGAGGGCGAAGTAGATCAGGAAGACGGCCGCCAGACCCCACATGAAGGCGCCGATCTCCCGCGCCTTGCCCTGGGCCGACTTGATGGCGACGTACGATACGACGCCCGCCGCGACCCCCGTGGTGATCGTGTAGGTGAACGGCATCAGGACCACGGTCAGGAAGACCGGGATCGCGGTGGCGCGGTCTGACCAGTCCACATGGCGGGCGTTCATCAGCATCATCGCGCCGATGACCACCAGGGCGGCCGAGGCGACCTCCTGGGGCACGATCGCGGTGAGCGGGGTGAAGAACAGGCAGGCGGCGAAGAACAGTCCGGTGACGACGGAGGCGAGTCCCGTGCGGGCGCCCTCGCCGACACCGGTGGCGGACTCGATGAAGACGGTCTGGCCGGAGCCGCCCGCCACACCGCCGATCGCGCCGCCCGCGCCGTCGATGAACAGCGCCTTGGACAGGCCCGGCATCCGGCCCTTGTCGTCGGCGAGTCCCGCTTCGGTGCCGACGCCGATGATGGTGGCCATCGCGTCGAAGAACCCGGCGAGCACCAGCGTGAAGACGATCACGCCGACGGTCATCGCGCCGACCTTGCCCCAGCCGCCGAACGCGACATGCCCGAAGAGCGAGAAGTCCGGCATCGACACGGCGCTGCCGTGCAGTTCAGGGGCGCCGCTCGCCCAGGCGCCGGCCTTCACGACGCCCGCGGTGTTCAGGACAGCGGCGACGACGGTGCCGCTGACGATGCCGATCAGAATGGCGCCGGGGACGTTGCGGACCTGCAGCATGAAGATCAGCAGCAGGGTGCCGGCGAAGAGCAGGACCGGCCACCCGGCGAGCTCGCCCGCGGGGCCGAGGGTGACCGGGGTGGCCTTGCCCTGGTGCACGAAGCCGGACTTGTAGAAGCCGATGAGGGCGATGAACAGGCCGATGCCCATGGTGATCCCGTGCTTGAGCGCCGCTGGGATCGCATTCATGATCATCTCGCGTAGGCCGGTGACGACCAGGAGCATGATGACCGCGCCGTAGATCACGCACATGCCCATCGCCTGCGGCCAGGTCATCTGCGGGGCGACCTGGGAGGAGATGACACCGGAGACGGAGAGGCCTGCGGCGAGCGCGAGCGGCACCTTGCCGACGAAACCCATCAGCAGCGTCGTGACGGCCGCGGCGAACGCGGTCGCGGTGATCACCGCCTGCGGGCCGAGCGTGTCCCCGGCCACGTCCTTGCCGGACAGGATCAGGGGGTTGAGCAGCAGGATGTACGCCATCGCCATGAAGGTGGTGACGCCGCCGCGCACTTCACGCGCGAGCGTGGATCCCCGCCGGGATATGTGGAAGTACCGGTCGAGCCAGGACCGGCCGGCCGGGACGCGGGTTCCCGCGCCCGCGTCCTCGGCGGTGGTCCTGGGCTCCACTGACTGCTGGGTCATGGTGCCATCTCCCAAGGTTCATAGGGACTCCCGTGCAACCGCCATGGCGGGCACGGAATTTGGGATGTGCACGACCCGAGGGACGGCCCGAGACGAACATCGGGGGCCTGGGGGACGCGGTCCCCCAGGTGCATTTCACCTGCGCAGCACCGCAGGGGTCACCTGCCCGTGAGGTGCTCGGGCCGTACCGGCGTCCTGTTCAGCTCCAGGCCCGTCGCGTCACGGATCGCCGCGAGCACAGCCGGAGTCGAGGACAGGGTGGGTGCCTCGCCGACACCGCGCAGCCCGTACGGGGCGTGCTCGTCGGCGAGTTCGAGCACGTCGACCGGCATGGTCGGCGTGTCGAGGATGGTGGGGATCAGATAGTCCGTGAAGGAGGGGTTCTTGACCTTCGCGGTCCTGGGGTCGACGACGATCTCCTCCATGACCGCGATGCCCAGGCCCTGGGTCGTACCGCCCTGGATCTGGCCGAGGACGGACAGCGGGTTGAGCGCCTTGCCGACGTCCTGGGCGCAGGCCAGTTCGATGACCTTGACCAGGCCCAGCTCGGTGTCGACCTCGACCACGGCGCGGTGTGCGGCGAAGGAGTACTGGACGTGGCCGTTGCCCTGGCCGGTGCGCAGGTCGAAGGGCTCGGTCGGCCGGTGCCGCCACTCGCGTTCGAGTTCGACCACCTCGTCGCCGAGGACGTCCACCAGATCGGCGAGCACCTCGCCGGCGTCGGTGACCACCTTGCCGCCCTCCAGCAGCAGTTCGGCCGTGGCCCAGGCGGGGTGGTACGAGCCGAACTTGCGGCGGCCCAGCTCCAGAACCCGCTCGCGTACGAGCTCGCACGCGTTCTTCACGGCGCCGCCGGTGACGTACGTCTGACGGGAGGCGGACGTCGAACCCGCCGATCCGACCTGGGTGTCCGCCGGCTGGATCGTCACGCGGCTGATGCCCAGCTCGGTCCGGGCGATCTGGGCGTGGACGGTGACTCCGCCCTGGCCGACCTCCGCCATGGCCGTGTGCACGGTCGCCACGGGCTCGCCCGCGACGGCCTCCAGACGCACCTTGGCGGTGGAGTAGTCGTCGAAGCCCTCGGAGAAGCCCACGTTCTTGATGCCGACCGCGTAGCCGACCCCCCGTACGACGCCTTCGCCGTGGGTGGTGTTGGACAGGCCGCCGGGCAACTGCCGTACGTCCACGCCCTCGGAGCTCTCCCACTGGCGCTCCGGCGGCATCGGCATCGCCTTGACGCGGCGCAGGAGTTCGGCGACCGGAGCCGGGGAGTCGACCGGCTGCCCGGTCGGCATGAGGGTGCCCTGCTCCATGGCGTTGAGCTGCCGGAACTCCACCGGGTCCAGGCCGAGTTCCTTCGCCACCTTGTCCATCTGCGCCTCGTAGGCGAAACACGCCTGCACCGCGCCGAAGCCGCGCATGGCGCCACAGGGCGGGTTGTTGGTGTAGAGGGCGATGGCCTCGATGTCGACATCGTCCACGACGTACGGCCCGATGCCCAGCGAGGAGGCGTTGCCGACGACCGCCGGGGACGCGGAGGCGTAGGCGCCGCCGTCGAGCACGATCCGGCACTTGACGTGGGTGAGCTTCCCCTCACGGGTGGCGCCGTGCTCGTAGTACAGCTTCGCGGGGTGGCGGTGGACGTGGCCGAAGAAGGACTCGAAGCGGTTGTAGACGATCTTGACCGGCTTGCCGGTGCGCAGCGCCAGCAGACAGGCGTGGATCTGCATCGACAGGTCCTCGCGACCGCCGAACGCGCCGCCCACGCCGGACAGCGTCATCCGCACCTTCTCCGGCGGCAGTCCGAGGACGGGCGCGATCTGGCGCAGGTCGGAGTGGAGCCACTGGGTGGCGATGTACAGGTCGACGCCGCCGTCCTCCGCAGGGACCGCCAGCCCGGACTCGGGCCCGAGGAAGGCCTGGTCCTGCATGCCGAAGTGGTACTCGCCCCGGACGATGACGTCGGCCCGCCGCGCGGCCGCGGTCACGTCGCCCCGGACGATCGGCTGCCGGTGGACGATGTTCGGGTGCGGGACGTGGCCGATGTGGTGGTCGGTGCGGTTCTCGTGGACCAGGACCGCGTCCGGGGCGGTCGCGGACGCCTCGTCGGTGATGACCGGGAGTTCGCGGTACTCGACCTTGATCTTGGCGGCGGCGCGGCGCGCGGTCTCCGGGTGGTCGGCGGCCACGATCGCGACCGGTTCACCGTGGTGGCGAACCTTGCCGTGGGCGAGGACCGGTGTGTCCTGGATCTCCAGGCCGTAGTTCCTCACCTCGGTGGGCAAATCGTCGTACGTCATGACGGCGTACACGCCGGGTGTGGCGAGGGCCTCGCTCGTGTCGATCGAGACGATCTCGGCGTGCGCGACCGTGGAGCGCAGGATCTGGCCCCACAGCATGTCCTCGTGCCACATGTCGGAGGAGTACGCGAACTCCCCGGTGACCTTGAGGATGCCGTCGGGACGGAGCGTGGACTCGCCGATGCCGCCCTTGGTCCGGGAGCCCTGCGTGATCTTGGTGGGAGCACCGTTGGTCATGCTCAGACCCCCTCGGACTGCCGGGCGGCCGCCAGGCGGACCGCGTCCATGATCTTCTCGTAGCCGGTGCAGCGGCACAGGTTGCCCGAGAGCGCCTCGCGGATGTCCGCGTCGGTCGGGTTGGGGTTGCGCTCCAGCATCTCGTCGGCGGCGACCAGCAGACCCGGGGTGCAGAAGCCGCACTGGACCGCACCCGCGTCGATGAACGCCTGCTGGATCGGGGAGAGTCCGATTCCCTCCCCGGTGTGGGAGTCGGTCCCCTTGGCCTGCCAGTGCTTGGCCTCGTCCAGGGACGTTCCGCAGGTGCCGGTCCCGCGGGACCGCTGCTCGGCGTACTCCGCCAGCCCCTCGACCGTGACGACCTCACGGCCCTCCACCTGACCCGCGGCGACCAGACAGGAGCACACCGGCACACCGTCCAGGCGGACCGTGCAGGACCCGCACTCCCCCTGCTCGCAGGCGTTCTTGGAACCCGGGAGGCCGAGCCGCTCGCGCAGGACGTAGAGCAGGCTCTCGCCCTCCCAGACGTCGTCGGCTTCCTGCGGACGTCCGTTGACAGTGAAGTTGACGCGCATTACGCAGCTCCCTCCGAGGTGCGGGCGGTGCCGCGGTACGACTCCCAGGTCCAGGTCAGCGTGCGGCGGGCCATCACGCCGACCGCGTGGCGGCGGTAGCTCGCGGTGCCCCGGACGTCGTCGATCGGGTTGCAGGCGGCGGAGCACAGGTCCGCGAACTGCTTGGCCACCGACGGGGTGATGATCTTCCCGTTGTCCCAGAAACCGCCCTCTTCGAGCGCCGCGTTCAGGAACTCCTCAGCCGTCTCGGCCCGGATCGGAGTGGGGGCCGCCGAGCCGATGCCGGTGCGGACCGTGCGGGTCCCGGGATGCAGGGCGAGGCCGAAGGCGCACACCGCGATCACCATCGCGTTGCGGGTGCCGACCTTCGCGAACTGCTGCGGGCCGTCGGCCTTCTTGATGTGGACGGCGCGAATCAGTTCGTCGGGCGCCAGCGCGTTGCGCTTCACACCGGTGTAGAACTCGTCGATCGGGATGCGCCGGGTGCCGCGCACCGACTCGGCCTCGACCTCGGCGCCGGCCGCGAGGAGGGCGGGGTGGGCGTCACCGGCCGGGGAGGCGGTGCCGAGGTTGCCGCCGACGCCGCCGCGGTTGCGGATCTGCGGGGAGGCGACCGTGTGGGAGGCGAGGGCCAGGCCCGGCAGTTCGGTCCGCAGGTTCTCGATGATCGCGGTGTACGGGACCGAGGCCCCGAGCCGCACGCTGTCCTCGCCGACCTCCCACTGGGTGAGTTCGCCGATGCGGTTGAGGTCCATGAGGTACTCGGGGCGCCGGTGGTCGAAGTTGATCTCGACCATCACATCGGTGCCACCCGCAATCGGCACAGCGGTGGGGTGCTCCGCCTTGGCGGCGAGCGCCTCCTCCCAGCTTGCGGGGCGAAGGAAGTCCATGACCGGCTCTCTTCTTCGTCTCGTGGGGCGTAGGTGAGGAGCCATCTCCGGCGCGGCGGGCCGGGCTCGTTCATGTCCTGTTCACGCGGGGTGATGTCAGTACACCGCTCCGTCCACAGCGGTGTCAGTCACCGAAACCATGAAGGAGTTGGCTGGCCAGGGCGCACATCTTGTAGATTCATATGAACGGAGGCGATCAGTAACATCTCCGCTTTCCTCTGGAAACACGGCGCCCGGCCAGAGGGAATCGCGAGCCCTGCTTCCGAAACCCCAGGCCACGACCGTGGCCGACCGAACGTGGATTTCCCGACAAGGACGGCGGCGACGAGACATGCGGCTGCGCGCACTGCTGAACACCGACGCGCTGGGGCTGCGGCTGCTCGGCGGCGAGGACGAGCTGGACCGCGCCGTGCGCGGGGTGATGACCACGGATCTCAAGGACCCCAGCCGCTATCTCTCCGGCGGCGAACTGGTCCTCACGGGCCTGGCGTGGCGGCACGACGCCGCTGACTCAGAGCCCTTCGTCCGTATTCTCGCAGCCGCGGGAGTCGCTGCGCTCGCCGCGGGCGAGGCGGAACTCGGGGACATCCCGGACGATCTGGTCGTGGCCTGCGCCCGCCACCGGCTGCCGCTGTTCGCCGTCCATGAGTCGGTGGCGTTCGCCACCATCACCGAACACGTCGTGCGGCAGGTCTCCGGCGAGCGGGCCGGGGATCTGGCGGCCGTGGTGGACCGGCACCGGCGGATGATGACCTCGGGGCCGGCCGGCGGCGGCCCGGAGGTCGTCCTCGACCTGCTCGGCTCCGACCTCGATCTGCGCGCGTGGGTGCTCTCCCCCACCGGCCGGCGGATCGCGGGCCCGGGACCGGGGCTCACGCCGGATGTGCGCGCGGCACTGGCCGCCGAGCACCTGGCGGCCACCCGCGCCGGCCGGCGCGTCCCCCATCGGGCGACGGTGGGCGCGACGACGTACTCACTCTTCCCGATCCGCAACTGGGGGCACCGCCCCGCGCCGGACGCGGAGGACCGGAGCGACGGTGCCGCACGGGACGTGCGCGAGACGGTGCTCTCCGACTGGCTGCTCGCCGTCGAGGCGGACGCCGGGGACTGGCCCGAGGAGCGGGTGGACCTGCTCCGTGGCGTCACCCAGCTGATCGCGGTCGAGCGGGACCGGCGGGACGCGGCCCGTACGGTGCGACGGCGGCTCGCGCAGGAGGTGCTGGAACTCGTGCAGACGGGATCGGCGCCCGCCGAGATCGCGGCCCGGCTGCGGGTCGCCGCGCCCGTGCTGCTGCCCGGCCTCGGGGCGGCGCCGCACTGGCAGGTGGTCGTGGCCCGGGTCGAGTGGGACGGCGGCTCCGTCGAGGGCGGCCCGGTCGCCCAGTCGCTGCTGGAGGAGATCCTGGTCGACCCCCTGTCGACGAGACCGGAGCACTCCGACCGCATCGCCGTGGCGCATAGCGGTGACGAGGCGATCGCGCTCGTTCCGCTCCCCGCGGTCTCCTCCGAGCACGACGGTCCCGAGCCCGGCATCGTCGCCGACGCCCTCCTGGAGGCCGTACGGGAACCGCTGTCCGCGGGGCTCGACGAGGACGGACGCATCACGCTGGGCGTCAGCGCGGCCGTGCATTCGGCCGAGGGGCTGCGGGGCGCGCTGGAGGAGGCACGGCACGCGCGCCGGGTCGCCGCCGCCCGGACGGGCCGGGTCTGTGCGGCCGGCCACCAGGAGCTGGCCTCGCACGTGCTGCTGCTGCCGTTTGTCCCCGACGACGTACGCCGCGCCTTCACGGCCCGTCTCCTCGACCCGCTGCGCGACTACGACCGCAGGCATCGCGCGGAGCTGATCTCGACCCTGGAGGCGTTCCTCGACTGCGACGGCTCCTGGACCCGCTGCGCGACCCGGCTGCACCTGCACGTCAACACGCTGCGCTACCGGGTCGGGCGTATCGAGCAGTTGACGGGCCGTGACCTTTCGCGCCTCGAAGACAAGCTCGACTTCTTCCTCGCCCTGCGTATGAGCTGAGGCGATGCACCGTCGGAGGGGTCGCGACGCCGCCTCCGCTGTCCCACGACTTTGTGAAATCCTTCACCCGCCCCCTTGGCCCAGCGCCGAGATTGGTGCTGGAATGCCGCCACCACTCAACAGCTCGATGGCGCGCTCGGGGAGGGCAACGTGGCGCATACCGCCATGTCTGGTACGGGAACGACCGCTGGCGACGATCCACTCCAGACCGCGGTATGGCGGCTGCGCTCGCGCGCCTGCTGGGCCGACGCGGCAGCCCTGCTGAGAGGGCAGACGGCCGCGGCCTCGCTGCAGCGGGCGTCCTTGCTCGTCGAACGGTGCCTGTACACGGAGCAGGGCTGGGAGGAGGCCGAGGACGCGCTGCGCACGGCCGAGGCGCAGGCCCACAGCGACGACGAGCGGGGCGCCGCCGCCTGTGAGCGCGGTCAACTGGCGTACGCCGCCACGCTGCACGGCGTGCGCGACCGGGCCGACGAGGCACGGGCGGCGCTCGGCCGGGCCGCCGCGCTGATCCCGCCGGGCGCCGCGGGCCGGGCACTGCTGGACTTCCGGCGCGGACTCATCGCCGAGAACCTCGCCCTCTCCCCGCAGGCGGCCCACGCCGCCTACCGCCGGGCCCATGCGAGCGCCTCCGCGTACGGCGACACGCTGCTGCTCTCCTTCACCTGGCGCCATCTGGCCGGACTGGCCCTGCGCGACGGCGAGCTCGCGGAGGCCCGGCACGGCTTCGCCGAATCGCTGCGGATCCGCGAGGAGCTGGGCTACCTCGTCGGCACGGCGCCGGCGCTGGCCTCGCTCGCGGACACGGAGACCGAACCGGAGGCCTCCCGGCTACGGGCCGAGGCGGCCCGGCTGTTCCGCTTGCTGGGCGGCGTACCAACCTGGCTGGCGCGGCAGCTGGCGTCGGTGGAACCGGCGGCGGATCCCGCCGCTCCGTGAGGGATGGGCCCCCTCCGGGTCACGCCTGAGCTCAGAGGAACCTGAGAGACTCCTGTGCCAGGCTGGCGCGCCGTCCGGCGGACACGGACTCGGCCGTGTGCCCCGCCCCACGACCGCCTCCTGGAGGGGTACCCGATGAGCCTCGTCAACGGCTTGCCCGCGCATGTCCTGTTCGTCCACTTCGTCGTCGTACTGATCCCGCTGAGCGCGCTGGCACTCGTGGTCGCCGCCGTGTGGCCGAAGGCGGCGCTGCGGCTGGGTCCGGTCCTGCCTCTGCTGGCGCTCGTCGCCCTGGCGTCCGTGCCGCTGACGACACAGGCGGGCGAGTGGCTGGAGCGGCACGTCGACGGCGACCCGCTGGTCAGCCGGCACGCCGAACTCGGCGACGGGCTGCTGCCGTGGGCCGTGGGTCTGTTCGTCCTGGCCGGACTCGTGTGGTGGACGACCCGCCGGACGGCCGCGCCCCGTGCCGGCGCCCCCACCTCGTCCGGCACGTGGGCCGGCGGCCTGGTCCGGATCGCCATCGCCGTGCTGTCCGTCGCGGTCGCGGTCGGCGCCGTCGTCGACGTCTACCGCATCGGTGACTCGGGCGCCAAGGCCGCCTGGCACGACGCCTACTCGAAGACCGCTACGGGCGCCCGGCAGTGACGGCAGGCCCGCTCACAGACTCCTGACGAACGTCCAGAGGGCGCCGCGGAATTCGCCGTCGTGGACGACGAGAACCACGACGGCGACGAAGAGGACGAAGGCCAGCAGCACGCCGACGCCGTCCACCCCCGGTCGCCCCGGCCGTCCGGCCGGGCGCCCGCGGGCCTCGCCCCGGTACCCCTCGGCACGCCCGATGCCCGGCCGGCCTCGGCGCCGGGCGTGCTGCAGCGGATCGGACACCATCGTCGTCCACCCCCCGTGGGACGGTCGTCCCTCACCGGGCAGCACTCCGGGGACCGCCGGCACAGTTCCCCGCAGGGCCGGCCGTTGCCGACCGGGGACACCGCCGTGACGCGGGGACGGCCAAGAGCAAGCACCACGCGCCGCCCAGGAGTCAGGACGCCCCGTCGAAGTGCTTGCTCACCAGGGCCTGGACCGCTGCCAGGTCCTGCCCGGCCAGTGCGTCCAGCAGGGCCGCGTGCTCAGCCGCGTCGGCGATCAGCTCCGCGCGGCTCCGCGGGGCGGAGCCCTGGACGAGCGGCCACTGGGCACGGCGGTGCAGGTCCTCCGCGATCCGCACCAGTTGCTCGTTGCCCGCGAGGGCGAGCACCGCGCGGTGGAAGGCACGGTCGGATTCGGCGTACGTCACCCGGCCCTCGGACGACGCGGCCCGTACGGTCGCGTCGGCGAGCGGTCGCAGCTCCGCCCAGCTTTCGGCGGGGACCGTGCGGGCGAGCCGCAGGATCACCGGGACCTCGACCAGCGCGCGGATCTCGGCGAGTTCGGCGAGTTCCCGGGCGCCGTGCACGACGACGCGGAAGCCGCGGTTGGGTACGACCTCGACGGCGCCCTCCAGGGCGAGTTGCTGCATCGCCTCGCGCACCGGGGTCGCCGACACCCCGAAGCGCTCGCCGAGCGCGGGCGCCGAGTAGACCTCGCCGGGCGCCAGCTCCCCCGCGACGAGCGCGGTGCGCAGGGCGTCGAGGATCTGCCGTCGCACCGAGGCACGCTGCACGACGGGACGCCCGTCCTGCGCCCCCTGCCCCGCCGCGGACGGCTCGCCGCGCTGCGGCCGCTCGTCCACGCGAGGTCCCGGGATCGGGGTCTCGCTGTGCGTGTGCTCACCGCGCGCGGAGCCCGGGGCGGCGCTCCGCTCGCGGGCTCCGTCCCCGGCCCCGAGCTGCGCCGGAACCCGGCAGACCGGCGCACCGTCGCTCTCGGCCGACGACTCGGCGGAGCCCTGCGCACGGCGGGAACGTGCCTGCTCCACGGGCTCCTCCTCCGGTCGTGGCGGTGCTGGACGGTGCGCGGAACGTGCACGGGACGGTTACCGCTCGGAAAGCACCATAGGCACCTTACGCTCCGGTTCACACACCACTCACATTCGATAAGGTAAGGCTTACCTATCAGAGCGTGTGAAACGGCGGTCCCTTCATGCCCCTCTCCACCCCGCCCCCGTCAGTCGCGGCGGACGCGTACGCCCGGCTCACCGAGGTGCTCCCGGGACTGGCCGTCACGGAACTGGGTCCGGGCGAGGCCGCACCGGAAGGCGACGGCTGGGTGTCGGCCGCCGGGCTCGCGGCGGGCGGGGCCGCTCTGGACGCGTTCCTCGCGTGGGACGAGGAGCAGGTGCTGCGCGACTACGGGCAGCGGGCCCGCCCGGACGTCGTGGCGAGCTTCGGCCTGCACCGCTACGCGTGGCCGGCCTGTCTGCTGATCACGGTGCCGTGGTTCCTGCGCCGCCGGGTGCCGCGCTTCCCGGTGGAGCACGTCGCGTTCCAACGCACCCTCGGGCGCCTGGCGGTACGCACCGGAGCGTTCGCCTGCCTGCCGGACGATCCGACGGCGGCCCTGCCCGGTGCCCTCGTCGTGGCGGACGAGGAGGCGCTGCGCGCCGAGGTGCGGACGGCCGTGGCCGAGCACCTCGATCCCGTGCTCGCCGGGTTCGGACCGCGCATGCGACGGCGCGGGCGCGCCCTGTGGGGCATGGCCACGGACGAGGTGGTCGAAGGGCTCTGGTACGTGGCCGGGCTGCTCGGCGAGGAGCGGCGGGCGAGGCACGAACTCGAGCTGCTGCTGCCGGGCCGGACGAAGCCGTTCGCCGGCTCGGCCGCGTTCCGCGAACTCACCGGATCGAACGGCGATTCGCTGTCCACCCGGGACCGGGTCACCTGCTGCATGTTCTACACGCTGCGCCCCGAGGACACCTGCGCGACCTGCCCGCGCACCTGCGACGCCGACCGCGTCGCCAAGCTCAGCAGCACCGCTGCGGCTTGACGTCTCCTCAGGCCCGGCGTCCGGCCCTACGCCGCGTGCCGTAAGATCCGTCCCGAGTGAGGCCCAGCACGGATCACAGGCGTTTCACAACATCCTCACCTGTCGCAGGAACTTTCCGCAGCACCACCGTCCACGGGTAGGCTTAATCGAACTCAACTCCCGCCCCTCAAGCGGCAGTTCGAGCAGAACGCCGCCCTGGGCAACCCCTTGCGATGCCATGGCGGCCTCTTGCCCCGAAACCGTTCTTAATCAGTGAGCAGGAGTGAGTCTTGTACCCAATCCTGGTCAACTGGCGCATCCCGAACGGTTGTGGATGCGCTGGTCTCCCGCGTTCGCGCCGCGTCCGGCGACACGGATCGTGTCCGTGGTCCAAGGATGCGGGGGCGGGTTTCCTCACGCCCTGGGGTGCCGTGTCCGGCCTGGGCGGTCCGATGCCCCACACGATCGCTCTGGTCGTGTGGAGGCGGTGCCGTCCGTCGCCGGATGCGGTGCCCCAGGGCGCGCCTGCCGATCGCGATGCTCGCGGCATCGTGACGGGTGGTTTTCCTGGTCGTGTGGGTGAGGGGTTTTTGCCAGTGCTGGGCGCCCCATCTGCTGGTGTAGGCGGGGTCGACGGCGATGATGGTGATGCCGAGTTCGGCTGCCATGCTGACGAGCCGGGCCCGCAGTTTGGAGACGGGCATGCCGGAGATCACCTGCCGGAACCGCTTCCTGCGGCCGTGTTTCTCCCGGGCTTTCTCCGTGCCGAAGTCGAGGTCTTCGATCGCGATCGACAGGTCGTGGCGTTGGGCCCAGTGCAGGAGCCGGATCAGTGCATGCCGTACCTGGGCGTCACGGTGGTCCGCGCTCCCGGACAGGTCGTAGAAGAACTGGCGCGGCTCGCCGCACGGGTTGCCGTGGGCGTCCAGCCGCCAGGCGGCCAGGTGGTCGGCGTTGGTGTCGACACCGATCAGACCGCCTGTGCGGGCCTGGGACAGGGGGACGGCCTTGACCGGCGGGATCGTCCAGGAGGCGGTGAGGTACCAGCGGGAGCGGCCTGTGTCGTAGTGGATGCGGTAGGCCACGGCCCGGTTCGTGGTGATGCGGTCGGCCCACTCGTCGCCGCGGTGGTGGAAGACCACAGCGCCGGTGAACACATACCGGCCATGCGGGGCGTTGGCCAGGTGGGCGAGCGGAGCAGGCAGCTTCAGTGACACCTCGCCCTCAGGCGTGACGCGGATCGTCTCATTCCCGAACCGCTTGCCCGATTCCCCGTCCGCCTGCACAAACCAGCGCGATGCTTCCCAACGCTGCCGCCACTGCGCCTGCGTGAGCTGGGCGGCCTTGAGGTTATGCCGGTTGCGCGCGAGCCGCTTCCCGCCGCGCACCACCCGGACGCGGCCCACGGCGTGGTCGGCCTGCTCGGCACTCAGCCGGTCGTGAAGGACCCGCAGGCGCCGGGACTTGCCGAACCACTCCTTGGCGCTGCGGTAGCCGCCCGGCGCCCGCCTGCTCCCCTTCTCCCCGACCGGCAGGGACAGGCGGTGCGCGATCGTCCGCACGCCCGCCTCAAGGCTGTGGATGTGCGCGCTCTGGGCACGCCGCGCAAGCGCCCACTGATCATGCGTGGCCTTGGTGATGCTCCCCGCCCAGCGCGACGAAGACTCCTTTGTCAGGGCCCGCTTACGCTCCGCCCACGAATCCGCGGAGTGCTCCAGACCGTCGGCGCACCGGCGTTTGAGATCCCTTGCGGCCAGCGAACCCAGATGCGCGCCCACCAGACGCAACACCTCCTCGTCCTCGGCCCTCAAGTGGACCAGACGGGTCCGGATCGCCACGCCCGACGGGCCGACGGCCACGAAGGGAGCAGCGATCGTGCGCAACGACTCACCACGCATCGATGTACTCCCCTCCACCACGCTTGAGCAGCAACAGGAAGAACAGTACGGGCGGGCACTGACATCAGTGCCCGCCATATGACGTGTGCGCGCTACAACACCATCAGCCAGTACACGCTCCTGCACACTCACACGCTCCTGCACATCCGAAAACGAACAGTTCCCCACCCCCTGAGGGCCGGCGGGATTGGGCCACTATGGCGGGCGTTACGCCCTATCCCAATGCAAGGGACCCAGATGAGACTGACCGAGATATCGCTGAACTGGCTGCTTCCGGGCGTCGTGTTGCTCCTGGGCGTGGTGGCAGCGGTGGCGATGCTCGCGCGCGGAAAGCGCTCCTCCGGGGAGAACGCGAGCGCGGACGACTCATGGGAGCGCGCCGAGGAGCGCCGCAGGCGCAAGGAGGCCATCTACGCCACGGCCTCCTACGTACTGCTCTTCTGCTGCGCGGCCGTCGCCGCTGCGCTCTCCTTCCACGGCCTGGTCGGCTTCGGCCAGCAGAACCTCGGCCTCACCGGTGGCTGGGAGTACCTGGTCCCGTTCGGTCTGGACGGGGCGGCCATGTTCTGCTCCGTGCTCGCGGTGCGCGAGGCCAGCCACGGTGACGCGGCGCTCAGCTCCCGGATCCTCGTGTGGACGTTCGCGGCCGCTTCCGCCTGGTTCAACTGGGTGCACGCGCCGAGGGGCGTCGAATACGCGGGCGCCCCGCAGTTCTTCGCCGGCATGTCGCTGTCGGCCGCCGTGCTCTTCGACCGGGCGCTCAAGCAGACTCGTCGCGCCGCTCTGCGGGAGCAGGGCCTGGTGCCGTGTCCGCTGCCGCAGATCCGCATCGTCCGCTGGCTGCGGGCCCCGCGCGAGACGTACAAGGCCTGGTCGCTGATGCTTCTGGAGGGCGTGCGCACCCTGGACGAGGCGGTCGAGGAGGTCCGCGAGGACCAGCGCCAGGAGGAGCACAACAAGGCGCTGCGGCGCGAGCAGCAGCGCGTCGAGCGTGTGCAGCTCAAGGCGCTCAGCCGCGGTCACCGCTCGCTGACCGGCGGAAACGGCGGACGTCAGGTCGAGATGCCGACCGTCGAACGGGCGAGCGCTCCGGTCCCCGCGGAGCCCGCCATAGCCGCGGGAGAACTGCCCACGCGCACCCGCCCCTCGCTCCAGCCCGTCCGGAAGCCCTCGGCTGACCCGATCACCGTCGACCTCACGGCCGAGGACGACACCATGGCTCTGCCTCGCCTCGACTCCCTGGAGCGCAAGCTCAAGGACCTCGAGCAGCAGTTCGGCTGAGTCCGGACGCCATCACTGGAAGGGGGCGCGGCACGCTGCCGCGCCCCCTTCAGTGCGTCAGGCGGCCTCCGCGTCCAGCTCGAACCAGACGGCCTTTCCCACACCGTGCGCCCGTACGCCCCACGCGTCCGCCAGGGACTGAACGAGGATCAGGCCCCGGCCGTGCGTGTCCTCGCCGGCCTCCGGCACCCGTGGCCTCGGCTTGCGCCCCACGAAGTCCCTTACCTCCACGCGGAGTCCGCACGGCGACACGGTGGCCGTCAGGACCGCGTCGCGGTCGGTGTGGATGAGCGCGTTGGTGACCAGCTCACTGGTGAGCAGCTCGGCTATCTCGGCTCCTCCTGGCCTTCCCCAGTGCGTCAGCAGTTCCCGCAGCGCCCTGCGCGCCTCGGGTACCGCCCGTAAGTCGGCCTGTCCCAGACGGCGCCTCAGCTGCGGGCCCCCTGACCGGTCCGTCGTCGTGTCGGTCGCTTCCTCCGCCTGTTTCACCGACGGCGACCCGATCACCACGGGACCGCCGCGTCGCGCTCGCCTCTTCATGACCCCCGCCCGTACGTGGATGCCGGATCCCCCTGCTCGAACACGTCCACGGGGATCCATGCCCCATCGGCGGGTCGCCAGTCATGCCGAATCGTCAACTACCGTACGCACTGGGTCATATGAGCCGGGCGCGAGTGCGCCCTGCGCGCCCTCGGTCCGGCTCCCGGTCACCCGTACGGACCGGGCCCGTCGCACGACACGCCCGGCTCCTCAGAAACGCACAGCCGTACGCCCGTTCGCGACCGGGTACGGCGCGGGCCACGAGACCGCTGCCGCTGGGCCCTTCGGCCGGCTGCGGGCTGCCGATACGGCTGTACGGTGCCTGCGGTCGCTCCCGCCCGGGTCGACTTGTAGACAGGGCACGTAGGCCGGGGTGACAGGCCGTCAGTGCCTGGATTGCTCCAACCGTGTCTTTCTTCATATTGTCGGCATGTCCGACATGACGGATAAAGAGATCGTTAGTAGGTTCAATCTCGCATCGGCGCGCAGCCGATGTGTCAGAGACAGGAGAAGTGACATGGCAACGCGTTCCACCGCTGTAACGGCCGCAGCCGCGGCCGCCGCGGCCCTGGTGGCCACGGGAATCACGTACGCCTCCGCGGCATCCGAACCGCAGGCGGCTCCGCTGGCGCAGCATGCCGCCGCAGCCCCGGCCGCAGCCCCGGCCTCCGCGCCGGACGGCAGTAACGGCAGCGGCAGCGGCAGCGGCAACAACAACAACAGCTACGGCAACAACAACAACAGCTACGGCAACAACAACAACGGCAACAACAACAACGACAACTACAACAACGGCGGCGGCGGCGGCGGTGGCGGCGGGAGCAGCAGCTTCCGCAAGATCACCCGGTGCGAGTCGGACGAGGGCGAAGGCAACTTCGACGACAACGACCACGGCGGCAACGGCGGCAACGGCGGCCGGGACTGCGGTCGCGACGACAACAGCTTCTCGCGCGACAGGATCTCGGTCAACGAGCGCGAGTTCAGCGGCGTGCCCGACGGCTGCATCACCGTGGTCAGTGGCCTCGGCGCCAACACCATCAACGTCCGCAACGAGAGCAGGAACACCGTCGAGGTCTTCAACGGCGCCACCTGCGACAACGGTGCCCCCCTCGCCACCGTCGGCCCGCACAGCTCGTCGAACGGGCTCCGCCCCATGCACGTCCATGGCGGTGTGAAGGTCAAGAACGGCGTGACGGCCAGCTTCCGAGTGATCCGCCGGCACGTGGAGCGCTTCGTGGAGCAGCGCGAGGAGCACAGCGGCGGCGGCGGGGGCGGCGGCGGCGGCCAGAGCGGGAAGGGCAACGAGGGCAACAACAACAACAACAACAACTACGGAGGCAGCAGCGGAGGCAGGTGATCCTGGGGACCAAAGGTCCCTCTGAAGGTAGAGAACGAGAACCCCGGCCCGCCGGAATCGGGCCGGGGTTCCGGTCTGCGCGCGACGTGTCCGCCGGCTACGGCCGGGGCACGTTGCGCAGGTTCGAACGGGCCAGCTGGACCATGCGACCGACCCCGCCGTCCAGCACGATCTTCGAGGCCGAGAGCGCGAAGCCCGTGACCATCTCCCTGCTGATCCTGGGCGGGATGGACAGGGCGTTCGGATCGGTGACGACGTCGACGAGCGCGGGACCCTTGTGCCGGAAGGCGTCCTTGAGGGCGCTCGCGAGCTGCTTGGGCTTCTCCACCCGGATGCCGTACGCCCCGCACGCGCGGGCCACGGCGGCGAAGTCGGGGTTCTTCGCGGAAGTGCCGTACGCGGGCAGCCCGGCCACCATCATCTCCAGTTCGACCATGCCCAGCGAGGAGTTGTTGAACAGCACGACTTTCACCGGCAGGTCGTACTGCACCAGGGTCAGAAAGTCGCCCATCAGCATGGAGAAGCCGCCGTCGCCCGACATCGACACGATCTGCCGCCCGCGGTCCGTGAACTGCGCGCCGATCGCCATCGGCAGCGCGTTCGCCATCGAGCCGTGGGAGAACGAGCCGATGACACGCCGACGGCCGTTCGGAGAGATGTAACGGGCGGCCCAGACGTTGCACATCCCCGTGTCGACCGTGAAGACGGCGTCCGGATCGGCGATCTCGTCGAGTACCGAGGCCACATACTCCGGATGGATCGGAATGTGCTTCTCCACCTTTCGGGTGTACGCTTTCACCACGCCTTCCAGCGCATCCGCGTGCTTCTTCAGCATCTTGTCGAGGAAGCGCCGGTTCTGCTTCGCCGTCACCCGCGGGGTCAGGCACCGCAGGGTCTCCTTCACATCGCCCCACACCGCCAGGTCCAGCTTGGAGCGGCGGCCCAGATTCTCCGGGCGTACGTCGATCTGGGCGATGGCCACGTCGTCCGGCAGGAAGGCGTTGTACGGGAAGTCGGTGCCCAGCAGGATCAGCAGGTCGCACTCGTGGGTGGCCTCGTACGCGGCGCCGTAGCCCAGAAGGCCGCTCATGCCTACGTCGTACGGGTTGTCGTACTGGATCCACTCCTTGCCCCGCAGGGCGTGCCCCACCGGGGACTTGATCTTCCCGGCGAGCTCCATGACCTCGGCGTGCGCGCCGGCGGTGCCGCTGCCGCAGAAGAGGGTGACCCGCTCCGCCTGGTCGATCATCCGAACGAGTTCGTCGATCTCGTGGTCACCCGGGCGGACGCTGGGCCGGGAGGTGACAAGGGCGGTCTCGGCGGGCTTGTCGGGGGCGGGCTGGTCGGCGATGTCGCCGGGGAGCGCCACCACGCTGACGCCGCTGCGGCCGATCGCGTTCTGGATCGCCGTCTGCAGCAGCCTGGGCATCTGCTTCGGATTGGATATCAGCTCGCAGTAGTGGGAGCACTCCTGGAACAACCGGTCCGGGTGCGTCTCCTGGAAGTAGCCGAGGCCTATCTCGCTGGAGGGTATGTGCGAGGCGAGGGCCAGCACCGGGGCCATGGAACGGTGGGCGTCGTAGAGGCCGTTGATGAGGTGGAGGTTGCCGGGGCCGCAGGAGCCCGCGCAGGCGGTCAGCTTGCCGGTTATCTGTGCCTCGGCACCGGCTGCGAAGGCGGCGGTCTCCTCGTGGCGTACATGCACCCAGTCGATGGCGGCGTTGCGACGGACGGCGTCCACGATCGGATTGAGGCTGTCGCCGACGACTCCGTACAGGCGTTTGACCCCGGCGCGGGCGAGTATGTCGACGAACTGGTCGGCAACGTTCTGCTTGGCCATGGATGCATGCACCCCTTCGCTTGCCTTGGGTCCATCAATCCACAGCGACCGCCATCACGCCTCCCAAACGGCGACCGCCGTACGGTCGTCGGCATAGCCCTTCACCCGCACCGCCGTGTCGGCGAGAAACGCGGCGAGGCCCGGTGGCCCGCCCGCCGACCAGCGCTCCGTGAGGTGTTCGGCGAGAAGCGGTTCGCCGCGCAGCGGTTCGGCGAGACCACCCGAGCACAGCAGCAGGGTGTCACCCGGACGGGCGATGGACGCACGGAAGCGGAAGGGGTCATGGGGCGGCTCGGGGGCCGGCTCATAGGGGCTCGGAGGCGTCGTAAGGGCCAGGTCCATGGTGATCCGGTCGCCTTCGGGGGTCTCGGACGGCAGCGAACCGAACCCCATCACGGCCTCGCCCGCCGCCTCGGTCCCCTGCGGCTCGATGTCCTCCCACTCGCCGTCCCGCAGCCGGAACAGGCCGCCCGGGCCGACGCCGAAGAAGACGCGCGCACGACAGGACGGGTCGGCGGGCAGCAGCAGACAGCGCAGCGTGGCCGTGTACTCCTCGGGGTCAAGGCTCCGTTCGACGGCGTCGGCGCGCAGCTTGCCGAAACTACGGTCGGTGAGCCGCTGAAGGCCCGACTTGAGGTCGCCGCGCCGGTCGGCCCTGATGTCCTCGCTCAGGCGGAGGTGACTGCGCCCGACGGCACGCCCGATCCAGTGGCACACCTCTGCCGCGGCCAGGTGCGCACCGGGCGCGGCCCGCGCGCCGGTCGCCATGGCGACGAGGACGAGCGCCTGGTCGCCGGTGCCGAAGCGGGCGGTGAGCAAGGCGTCCCGGCGCGGCTCGCCCCGGTAGCGCGCCGAGTCCCCGCGCACCGAGACCGCGCGCAGCGTGCAGGCCCCGTAGCGCGCCCCGTCCAGCACGGTGTCGGCGACCAGGTCGCCGAGGTCGTCCGGGTCGGCGAGCGGGAGGGCGGTGGGCTCGGGGTCGTAGGTGGGCGGCCCGGAGCCGACGTAGTCGACGGGAGGCACTGTTCCGGTTCGGCCGGGCCGGGGCTCCGCCTCCGCGGCGGCGGCCGGAACGTCACGGTCGCCGGAGGCGGGGCCGGCCTCGAGGGCCGCAGGCCTGGACGGGGAGGGAAAGGTCAGAGGGCCCAGCGACCTGGCGGACGGATGTTCCCACGGCGCCGGGCCACGGGCGGGAGGGTCACCCCAATCGAGCGGAGCCACGAGCCGGGAGGAACCGGTGGGCCCGGCGGGCGGTGCGGAGGTGCCCGCGCGGGGTACGACCGGGGTGGCCGTCCCGTTCCCGGGCGGTGAGGTGCCGGCGCCCGCCGACGGGAGCAGCTCCTCGGCCCCGGCCCGGGTGCCGCGGTCTGCCACCGTCCCCACGGCGGAGGCGAAACGGTCGTCGAGGCTGTCCGCCGCGAGGGCCGGTCCCGTGTCCCCGGTGGCGTCGTCGTACAACTGCCCCCACCAGTCGTCCGCGTTCTCGATGGGGCTCCACCCCTGCTGACTCATGCCCCCGATTGTCCACTGCGAGGGGCGTGAAAACGGCGCATCAGGAAAATCCGGCCAGGCGACCGGTCTGCGATCCACACGTCGGACGACACCTCGAACTGCGGTCCGAAACCAGCCACCGGGAGGCGGACCGCCGGACGATCCCACCCCCCACAGGGGAACCGTCCGGCGGCACCGCGGTGACAGGGCCCGACACGCCTCCGGCGCCCCGTCACGTTCGTGCGGCCACTGGCCTTCGGCCAGGTGAGGCCGGGTGTGAACCGCTGTCCCGAAGTGCCGGCCGGCCCGGCACGCCGGGCCGGCGCGTGCGACGACCGGCATCAGGGCCTCCGGTACGTCCCTCCGGAGGACCGCAGACGGCATCCGCGCAGGCTGAACGGGCCGTAAGCGGGTACAGCGGGCAGTGGTCGACACCGCGATGCCGTCACCTTGGCAGACGAACAGGGGGTAGGGCGATGATGTCCCGAGGCGGGTTTGTGCCGTGGCCGATTTCCGCCACGGCGCCGTACCGTGCGGCTTTTATTCGGGGAGGGGCGACCGGCTGATGCTGGCAGTGATAGGCCTGGACGAGACGCACGAGTCGGCGTACCGGGCGCTGGTGTCCGTGGGCGCCGCCGACGTGCCCGATCTGGCGCGGCGGCTGACCCTCGGCGAGCAGGACACCGAGCGCGCCCTGCGCCGGCTCGAAGGGCACGGACTCGCGGCCCAGTCGTCGGCCCGGCCCGGCCGCTGGGTCGCGGCGCCGCCCGGAGTGCTGCTGGGCGCGCTGCTCACCCAGCAGCGCCACGAACTGGAGAAGGCCGAACTGGCGGCCGCACTGCTCGCCGAGGAGTACCGGGCGGCGGCCGCGGAGCCCGCCGTGCACGACCTGGTCGAGGTGGTGATCGGCGCGGCCGGGGTCGGCCGGCGCTTCCTGCAGCTTCAGCTCGCCGCGACCGAGGAGGTGTGCGCCCTGGTCACCGGCACCCCGGTCGCCGTGTCGGGCATGGAGAACGACGCGGAGGAGCAGGCGGCGCAGCGCGGAGTGCACTACCGGGTGGTGGTCGAACGGGCGGTGCTCGACCGGCCCAACGGCATCACCGAGCTGACCTCCGCGCTCGGCCGCGACGAACAGGTGCGGGTCCTCGACAAGGTGCCGACCAAGCTGGTGGTCGCCGACCGATCGCTCGCCATGGTGCCGCTCACCACGCACACCGCGGAACCCGCCGCTCTCGTCGTGCACGCGAGCGGACTGCTGGAGCTGCTGTCCGGCCTGTTCGAGTCGGTGTGGCGGGACGCGCTGCCGCTGCGGCTCGGGGCGTCCGGCGTCACCGAGCAGCCGCTGGACGGCCCCGACGGCACCGACCTCCAGGTGCTGTCCCTGCTACTCGCCGGGCTGACGGACGCGAGCGTCGCCAAGCAGCTCGACCTGGGCCTGCGCACGGTGCAGCGCCGGGTGAAACGGCTGATGGAGCTGACCGGGGTGACGACCCGGCTGCAGCTCGGCTGGCACGCGTACGAGCGGGGCTGGGTGGCCCGGGACTGAGCGTCTCTGATCAGCTACGCGATCCTGAGTCGGATTGAGTTTCCGGGATCGTTTCCCACCGTGGTGGGGAGGCGTGGGCGTGGAAGTGGAATCCCGCGCCGAGTGCTGCCCCTCGTGGCCGGTGGCCGGTGGTGGATGTGCTGACCGTGTTCATGCCCTGGTGTCGGTGGGCTGCGCGGGGCAGCCGGGTCCGGTCCGTGTGAGCGTGTCCCTCCGGACGCTGGCCAACACGACCGCGAGGCCGTGCTGGGGAGGGTGCCCTGCGTCGCCTGGGCGCGGGGCGTGTGGAACGTGGCCGGGTGGGGCCGGTCTTGGTCCGGTCCTTCCGGCTGGTCTTGGCAGTCGGTGTGAGGACGGCGTTCGCTTCGAGGTTGTCGAGGACCGTCCGGATCACCATGTGGCCGCTGGTGTGGTCGGTAACGGTCGTGGCCTGGTGGGCCAGGCCGCGGGCTGCGATTCGTCGCCAGGCACCGTGGTCGCGGTCGCCCTGCCAACGGTAGTCCTGGTGGGGGCAGATGGCCCATTTCCATCCTGCGAGGGTGGGCCGGTCGGGGGTTTTGCGGTGCCGCAGCGGGGTCAGGCAGTGCGGGCACAGTTTGGAGGTGTTGCGGGCCGGAACCGTGACGACGGCGATGCCCTGTTCGGTGGCGAGGTGCCGCATGCGGTCGGCGATCTGTCCGCGGACCTGCTGGGACAGGCGGGTGTTCAGGGTGCGGCCCATGCCCCCGGCTTCCATCGACCGCAGATCCTCGACATAGATCACCGTGGCCCCGGCCGCGATGGCCTGGTCGACGGTCCATCTGGCGGCAGCCCAGGCGAGGGCGTCGTTGAGGCTCGACCGGCGCTGCGAGACATGTTGGATCTCGCCGCGGAGCACGTCGAGCGTGGAGGCAAGCTGGTGGTCGTGGCCTGCGATGAGCCGCATGTACTGGTCGGCCTTGGTGTGCAGTCGCTCTGAGAGGCGGCGCAGGCGGTGCTGCTTGGCGAGCACACCGGCGGACCGGAACTGGGCGCCGGCACCGAGCGCGGTGATCCGCCCGTCGCCGTTCAGTTGCACGGCGCCTGCGCTGAGGAGCGTGTTCAGGCCCCAGTCCACGCCGAGCGCCACCGTATGACCGGTGCGGTGGGCCTTGGGGACGGCGTGGGTGTAGGCCAGGTCAGCGCGCACGGTGTCACCCGCGCAGCGGAGGGTGGGAAGGTGGAGCACCGCCGATGCGGGGACCGTCGGCGGCAGCGCGATGGGGCAGGCCACCCATGTCCAGTCCCGGTATGTCTGTGGGTCGGGGCGGGTGGGCAGCTGAAGTCGTAGCAGCGCCTGCCCGGTGTCGGTTTCGGAGCGTTCGATCGTGGCTTGCTGCCCGTCGCATGCGGCGAGCAGCAGCATGCGGGGGATCTTCGGGGTGCCTTCGAGTTCGAACACGTCCACGGGCAGACGGCCGTTGGCCTTGAGATACGTGGCGGCCTGCCGGGTGCGGGCCTTGATGATGCTGGACGGCAGATACTTTCCACCAGGGACCGCTGTGCGGACGGTGTCCCACTCGAGGGGAGTGCGCTTGCCCGGATCGATGGGCCATGCCGCCACGACTCCGGCAGTCAGGTCGGCACGCCACTTCGCCGAGCGAAGCGCCCGCCCGGCCTGCTCCTGGGCCATGCGCACGATCCGGTCGTTGACTTTCACGCCCTCGGGCGGGGCGGCGCTCCAGCCCAGACGCCGCAGCGCCATCCACGCGTTCGACGGCAGTGCCCGGCCGCCCTCGTCCACGCCGGAGGCCAGCACATCAACATCGCCGGTATTGCAGTGTTCGGCCAGCAGGGCGGCGGCCAGGTTGGACACGAGGTCCGCGCACCAGCCGACGCGTAACCTCACAGCGGACAGCGACAGGCGTTCGCCGGTCTTCTCGTCCACTGCCCGGCGGAGCAGGGCGCGGGCGCACGAGGTACGGGGGGTTTTGCCCTTACCGAGCGGCAGCTTTCGACTCACGCGGCGCGCCCTGCGTCGCACTGGCCCGACTCGGCCAGCAGGCGACGCCGGTTTTCGGCCGACCGCATCCTGTACAGGCGGCCGGCGAACGTGGTGCCCAGCGACACAAAGTCCTCAAGGAGTTCGTCCCGGCTGCTGAGCTTCTTCGGGTGCAGCACCTCAAGACTCGCGCCGTACACGGACAGCACGTGTGTGAGCCAGCCGACACCAAACCGGGCGAGCCGGTCCTCGTGCGTGACACGCACGACGCTCACCGAGCCGTCAGCAACGCCCCGCAGGAGCCGGCTCAGACCGGGCCGGTCCTCCCCCAGGCCAGAGGCCCGGTCACGGAAGACCTTGACGATCTCGCCGGTGGAGGTGGCCCGCAACTCCTTCCTCTGCGCCTGAAGCCAGGATTCCTCCCCGTGGGAGCCGGACACACGCACGTACAGGCCCTCCAGCCGGACACGCTCGCCACCGGTGAAGACCTTCATCGCCTCCACATCGATCGAGGAGGACCGACGCTCACGCCCGACCCAAGTCACCGGAACCTTCCCCGAGTCAGCCCAAAGCCGAAGCGTCACGGAGTGAACACCCAAGCCTGGCGGCCTTTGAGAGTCGAAGAAGCTCCACACGGTCACCGTACGATCACTGAAGAACTCTAAGCAAATCGATGAGCCTGGAGTCCGAGGCGATTCACGGGGCGGCCCCTCGGATCTCTCCCAGCTTCGTGACTTCGCTGCCCTGGACGGACGGTCCCCGGCCGGCATGTGCCCGACTGACCACCCGTCACCGCTCGAGGGCCGCCGGGTCGATCGCGTCCGCGAGCGCCATCGCGCCCGCGTCGTTGAAGTGCAGATGGTCGCCCGGGTCGTAGTCCGGCAGGATGCGATCCGGGCGCGCGGGGTCCCGTACGGCCCTGTCGAAGTCCGCGATCCCGTCGAAGATGCCGCCGCGGATGAGGGCGTTGATCTCATGACGCAGACGCTCGCGTGCCGGGGTCCAACGCTGGTGGCCGCCGAACGGCGTGAGGGTGGCCCCGATGACGCGCAGGCCGTAGGCGTGCGCACGGGTCACAATCTGCCGGTACGCCCGTACGAAGGCGGCCGGATCGGTCTGGCCCGGTGTGTCCTTGAGGTCGTTGACACCCTCCAGCACGATCACGGTGCGGGCTCCGGTGCGGGTGAGGACGTCGGCGTCCAAGCGGGCCAGGGCGCTCGGGCCGACTCCGTCCAGCAGGAGGCGGTTGCCGGCGATCCCGGCGTTCAGGACGCCGGGTCTGCGGCTCGCCGGGAGCGCGCGCAGCCGCTCGGAGAGCAGGTCGGGCCAGCGGTGGTTGGTCCCCTGGGAGGTGCCGGTGCCATCCGTGAGGGAGTCACCGAGGGCCACCACACTGCCGGCGAGCGCGGGACGCAGGACGTCCACACCGGTCACGTAGTACCAGTGGGAGACCGTGGTGGTGTATGCGGCTCCGCTGGTGTCGGCGGCCCGGTTGCCGTTCCTGGCCAGGTAGTTGGTCTGCATCGCGGTGCGGTGGTAGGTGGCCGGGCCGCAGTCGGCGGACGTGTGCACGGTGATGAGCAGGTCTGCGTCGGCCGGGACGCGCAGAGGGACGGCGTCGGTGACACGGTCCTCCCCCACGGGCACGGTGACGGAGGTCGCGCCGGAGAAGGTCGCGATGCGCAGGGAGCCCGGAACGGCCTCGGCACCGATCCCCCGCCGCAACGCCACCGTGACGGCGTCGAGTCGGAGCGGGGCGCTGCCGAGGCGGTTGGAGACGCGGATGCGGGCGGCGCTGCCGCCGACGCTGGTGTGCACGACGTTGCGGATCGAGACGCCGGGCAGGGCGGGTGCGGTGCCGGAGGGGGCCGCCTCCCAGGTACCGGTCCACCGGGGAGCCGTCCCGGTCCCGCCGGACGCACCCGGGGCGGCGACCGCGGTCGACAGCAGGGTGAGAGCCAGGACGGCGAGGAAGCGACGCCGTGTTCCCCTTGCGCGGGCCAACCGGATCATATGGATGCGCCCTCTTTTCACCGGCGGCCCCGGGACGCGGGGCCGGGAAGCGTTCGAAGACTTCCCAGGACCCACCGGCGAGGTAACACATCGTCACACGGTCGGGCGTACGGACCGCCCACAGAACAATTCGGTCGCCCGCATCCGCCCACGGAACTAAGCCTCGATCCACCGGTCGGCTTTGAAGGGGTCTTTTGAGGTTTCGAGGGTCGGGCGTTGGGGCTGTGACTGGACGTGGGCAAGGGGTATTTGCTGGTCTGCCCAGCGTTTCCACGGTTCTGCTCCGATCGGGCCCCTGGCGGGGCGGGATGGTCAGTGACGTCGGGCCGCCTCGGGTGGCGGGTGGACGGTGTCGAACAGTCGTGTCCAGGCGTGCTGCCAGGGCCATCGCTGCGGTAGGTGCAGGGTGAGGCGGCGGGCGGAGCGGGCGATCCTGGCGGGGACGTGGACGAGGTGGGCGCGCAGGGTGGCGGTGGTGGCTTTGGCGTGGAAGGCGGAGGTCAGGGCGCCGGTGGCCCGCAGCAGGTTGTAGGCCATGGCCCACAGGGTGAGCCAGGCGGCGTTGGCGTGGAAGTGCCCGGACGGCAGGTGGGCCAGTGCGGAGTTCTTGCTGTCGGCGATGACCTGCTCGACGACGGCGTGGTGGCGGTGTTCCCGCTCGGCCTGGAGGGTGGGGGCGGGGTTGTCGGTGAAGAACGGGTGGTAGCGCCAGGCGGGGAAGAGTTCGCCCTGCTCGCCGATGGTGGCGGGTTTGGCCAGGTCACGGACCCGGCGCACGATCAGCCGGGCGGTGACCCGATCTGCCTTCTTCCGGCCGGCGAACGCGGTGTAGGCGGGTATCTCGGCGACTTCGGCGTCCGAGATGAGCTCGCCGCTCTCCGGGTCGAGCACCGCGGTGGGGTAGGTGATCTGCTGCCAGGCGGTGTCGTCGATGGCGGCGATGGCCCGTTTGATGGAGGGGTTCATGCCGCAGGTGAGGGAGAAGCGGGCGCCGGCCCGGCGGCAGGCGGCGATGACACCGGCGTTGTAGAACTGCGAGTCGGCGCGCAGGATGCGCAGGCCGGTGCAGCCGGCCTCACGGGCGGTGGCCAGTGCCTCGCTGACGAATTTCGGGGCGCCGCGGGAGTCGGCCGCTTTGCCGCGGCGCATCCGCACGGTGGCGATCACCGGCCGGGAGGTGGGGGTGCAGATCGTGGCGAGCAGGGGGTGCAGGGTGCGGATGCCCTTGAACCGGCCGTACTCGCCACCCTGCTTGGTGCGACCGTAGACGCGTTTGTGAGTGGAGTCGACATCGATGAACGCCTTCTCGCCCGCGCCGGGCAGCAGCGGGGTGTTCGCGGCCAGCGCGGCCAGGAACTGACGGTGCACCGCGTGCAGTTGGAGGGCATGACCGTGGGTGAACGAGCGCAGGAACGTGCCCAGAGTGGACGGGGCACGGATACCTGCGAACAGCAGGGGCATCGCACCGTGCCGCAGCACGTCCAGGTCGTCGATGCTGTCCGCGCCCGCGGCCATGCCGGCCACGATGCTTCCGACCTTGGCGTCCGCCGCGGCACCCGCCCCGTTCTTCGCCCCCCTCAGCTTCACCTTGTCCGCCGTCAGACGGGCAAGCCCGCACCGCTCAGCCAACCGCATCACCGGGACCAGCCCGGCATACGCGACCAGATTCGCCTCATCGAACGCGGCGGACACCGCCGAAGTGGCATGGGAAGATTACATCTCGCGGATGTACTCCGATTCTGTGGACATGGAACCCTAGGAAGTCCCATCGTCCCAGCTCAGAGGGCATCCGCGTCTTCATGTCCAAGCCCTGGACCGGCTATTGCCCGGTGGATCGAGGCTTAGAGCGTGCGCGGATAGGCGGGTGTAAGGGCTGGATGCAGGTGCAGGCACGGGCCTGCGCGATCATGTGAGTTCCTACGCTCCGTGACCGTGGAGGCTCCGTGCCTGCGCTCCCATTATGGCTTGTCGATCCGCTCTGGCAGCAGTTCCGGGAACTGCTACCAGAGCGCGGTGAGTTCGCTTCCGACCACCCGCTGGGCTGTCATCGCCGACGCATCGGTGACCGCACTGTCTTCGACCGGCTCGTGCAGGTACTGGTGTTCGGCTGCGGCTACCGCAAGGTCGCCGAC
Source organism: Streptomyces sp. CA-106110 (assembly GCF_050936285.1). Lineage (NCBI taxonomy): Bacteria > Bacillati > Actinomycetota > Actinomycetes > Kitasatosporales > Streptomycetaceae > Streptomyces > Streptomyces sp. CA-106110. The sequence continues at coordinate 3,361,104 of NZ_JBNJNB010000001.1, forward strand.
AACGCGTGCTCGGCGACGACCATCCGTACCCGCCGTCAGGAGTGGATCGAAGCTGGGGTCTTCGAACGCCTGGAGCTGCTCGTTCTGGAAGCCTACGACCGTTTCATCGGCCTACAGCTGTCGGATGTGCCAGTCGACGGCTGTCACTCAAAGGCCCCCTGCGGTGGTGAAGTTGCAGGCCCTTCGCCCGTGGACCGGCGAAAGGGCGGTATGAAACGCTCCACCGCAACAGACGCCGGCGGCATCCCGCTCGGCGCTGTCACCGCTCCCGGCAACCGGCACGACTCCCCGCTGCTGGGTCCCACCCTGGAGAGACTGGAACGTATCGGGCCGCTCCCGGAAAACGTCACGGTCCACCTCGACGCCGCCTACGGCACCGGCAAGGGGACCAGAACGGCAGCAGAGTACGGCCTGCGGGCACAGGTCGCGGTCAAGGGCGTGGCCGCACCGATCCAGAACACCAAACGATGGCCGGTGGAGCGCACGAACGCCTGGGGCAATCAATTCTTCAAGATCGCTCGCTGCACCGAACGCCGCACCGAAGTCATCGATGCGTACCTGTCGTTGGCCCACGCCATCATCACTCTGCGTCGCCTCATCCGCCGCGCGTGGACCCTCTACCGCTGGGACACACGCCCCCGGAAACGCCCCTGAACACCGCCTATCCGCGCACGCTCTTAGCCGGGGCGTTTCTGGTTCTCGATGTACTCCTTCACCACGGCGAGCGGTGCACCTGCGCATGAGGCGGCGAAGTACGAGGGGGACCAGAAGTGTTCGCCCCACAGGTACTTGCGGATGTGTCCCGGGAACTCCTGGCGCAGACGCCGGGCGGAGACGCCCTTGAGAGAGCCGACCAGCCGGGAGAGGGCGACCTTCGGCGGGTAGTGGACGAGCAGGTGGACGTGATCGGTCTCGCCATTGAACTCCCGCAGCTCCGCACCGAAGTCGGTGCAGACGTCACGCATGACCTCCTCGCAGCGCGTCAGGATCTCGCCGGTGAACGGTCCGCGCCGGTATTTCGGCGTGAAGACCACGTGCGCATGCAGCGTGTAGACGGCGCTACGGCCGCTGCGGACATCGGAGTTTGGCTCCCATCGAGGTGACAGAGAGCAATGATACGATCACGCCCGTGAAGATCGTGACGCAGGTCAAGCTGATACCGGACGCCGCGCAGGCATCCGCACTGTCGGCGACCCTGCGCACAGTCAACGAAGCGGCCAACTGGGTCTCCGAGGTGGCGTTCGCGGGCGACGTGCCGCGTGAGTACGAGTTACGCAAGCACACCTACGCCGAACTAATGACCCGTGGCCTGGGAGCGCAGGCGGCGCAGCATGCGATCAAGAAAGTGCGTGACGCGTACACCACGCTGCACGCCAACCTGCGTGCCGGGAACCTCGGCCAAAAGGGCTCCAAGCGCCGGATCAAGGCCGCGTCCAAGCCGATCACATTCCGCCCTGATGCCGCGCAGCCCTACGACGACCGCTGTTTGAGCTGGCAGTACGACACCCGAACCGTGTCCATCTGGACCACGCAGGGCCGGTTGAAGGGCGTGCGGTTCGCCTGCTCGGCGGGCGCGCTCAAGACGCTCCAGCAGTACCGCAAGGGCGAAACGGACCTGATCGAACGCGACGGCGTGTTCTATCTGATCGCCACCTGCGAGGTTCCCGAAGCCGCCCCGTATGAACCCGGCGGGTTCACCGGCGTGGACCTGGGCATCGTCAACATCGCCACCACGTCCACCGGCTACCAGGCCGCCGGCCGCCACCTCAACCGATACCGCAAGCAGCAGCGCGCCCTGCGGGCCAAACTCCAGAAGAAGCGCACCAAGTCCGCCAGGCGACGGCTCAAGGAACGCTCCCGCCGCGAACAGCGGCACGTGAAGAACACCAACCACATCATCGCCAAGACGATCGTGACCGAGGCTGAACGCACCGGACGCGGCCTGTCCCTGGAAGAACTCAAGGGCATCCGCACCCGGGTACGGCTCCGCAAGCCCCAACGGGTCGCACTCCACTCCTGGGCCTTCGCCCAGCTCGGAGACTTCATCGTCTACAAGGCTCGACGGGCCGGAGTCCCGCTCGTGTTCGTGGATCCCGCCTATTCCTCCAAGGAGTGCGCGCAGTGCGGGCACGTGGACCGGCTCAACCGCGTCTTGCAAGCCAAGTTCGCATGCCGGTCGTGTGGCGTCGTTGCGCACGCCGACCGGAACGCTTCCCGCGTCCTCGCCCGCAGGGGCGAAGACGCGTGGACTGCGGGGCGTGAGTCACACGCCCCTGCCACCCCGTAAGGGTGTCTGGACGGAGGAGCCCACCCAGCAGCCAGTTGGGCGCTACCTCCAAACCCGGTCCTTCAAGGCCGGGTCAAGTTGACTGATGCCGAACGCGCGTATCTGCACTCCCAGCGACTCGGGCGGCTGGCCACCGTCGATCCGCACGGACAGCCCCAGGCCAACCCGGTCGGCTTCTTCCTCCAGGAGGACGGGACCGTCCTGATCGGCGGTCATGCGATGGGCGCCACCAAGAAGTGGCGGAACCTGGAGCAGAACCCCAAGGTGGCGCTGGTCGTCGACGACATCGTGAGCACACGCCCGTGGCGGGTGCGCGGCGTGGACGTCCGAGGCGAGGCGGAACTCCTCACCGGTCCGCACGATCTGGGGCCGCACTTCAGCGACGAGGTGATCCGGATCCGTCCGCGGCGGATCCACAGCTGGGGCCTGGAGGGCGAGCAGGCCTGAACCTCGCCGGGGCGATCGTCACCTCACGGGATCCTTCACGGAGCGAGGGACGGCTCGGACCCGCTCGCCGTCCACAGGTGCCTGAGGGCGTATGACCTCCAGGGGCGCCAGGCGTCCGGGGCGGTCTCGTCCGGCGGTGCCACGTCGGGGTCGCCGAGGGCGCGGGTGCGGATGATCGCGGCGGTGTGCGGATCCATGCCCGGCAGCGCGAGCAGTGCCTGGTGGGCGTCGTCGCGGTCGGCGCCCGCGTCGAGGCGGAGGGTGCCGTCGGCGAGCGCGGTGGCGAGGGCGGCCGGTGTGCCGTGCAGCCCGGCTTCGGCGAGCACGGCGGGGTCCGGGAAGGTGTGGGTCAGGGTGCCGTGCGACGCGTCGAGCGTCTTCCCGTAGCGCTGGACGAGTTCCCCGGCCCGGGTCCGGCCGACGAGCGCGCGCACGGCGAACTCCTCGGGGTCCGCCGCACCCGGTGAGCGCAGTCCTGGACGGGCGGCGACCAGTGGGGCGAGCCCGGGATCGGCGGCGAGACGCTCGTCGACGGCGTACGGGTCCGCGTCGAGGTCGAACAGCCGCCGCACCCGCTGGACCGCGGTGGTGAGGTCGCGGGGGTCGGTGAGATGGATCCGGGCGTCGAGCCAGCCGCCGGGGTGACCGTCCCCGCCCGTCCGGGACGCCGGGCGGCCCGGATGCTCGCCGACGGCGACGACGGCGGTGCCGTACGGCAGCCGGAGTGTACGCCGGTAGATCCGGCGCCCGGGCCGGCCCGACACCTCCTCGATGCCCGGCACCGCTTCGGCGGCGAGCAGGTCGAAGGCCGCCGCGGACTGGTACGGGCCGCGGTACGCGAGGCGCAATGCGATCCCCGCCGACGCCTCGGCCTCGCGGCCGGCGGCCCCTCCGTCCCGGGGCGCCGTGGCGCGCAGCTCGCGCGGAGTGGCCGCGTACACCGCCTTGATCGTGTCGTTGAACTGGCGCACGCTGGCGAACCCGGCCGCGAAGGCGATCTCCGTGACCGGCAGCTCGGTGGTCTGCAGCAGCAGGCGGGCGCTGTGGGCCCGCTGGGCCCGGGCGAGCGCGATGGGTCCGGCTCCGACCTCGGCGGTCAGCTGCCGTTGCACCTGACGAGCGCTGTAGCCGAGGCGCAGGGCGAGCCCGGCGACACCTTCGCGGTCGACCACGCCGTCCTTGATCAGGCGCATGGCCCGCCCCGCGACGTCCGCGCGCACGTTCCACTCGGCGGAGCCGGGCACGGCGTCCGGACGGCACCGCCGGCAGGCGCGGAACCCGGCGCTCTGCGCGGCGGCGGCCGTCGGATAGAACCGCACGTTGCGACGCTTGGGCGTCACGGCGGGGCAGCTGGGCCGGCAGTAGATCCCGGTCGTGGCGACGGCGAAGAAGAACGCGCCGTCGAACCGGGCGTCCCGGCTGCGCACCGCCTCGTACCTGGTGTCTTCCTCGGTCATGTCGTCCAGTGTGCGCCGTGGCGCGGCACTGTTCCGGCGGGTTTCGGACATGACGTCCGGACGCGGCACGCCGCGGGCACGACAGTCTGCGGCGTGCCGTCGCGGCTACCGCAACCGTCCCCGCTTGGCCTCCATCGCCGCCCGGCCCTCCGCCCCCTTCCGTTTCCACTCCTGGCGTCGTTCCGCCCGTACCCGCGCGTCGGTCTTGGCGACGATCCACTCGTTCTCGCGCAGCAGCTTCCGGTAGCTCTCCAGCCGTCGCTCGGACAGCTCTCCGGACTCCACCGCGCGGCGCACCGCGCACTCCGGCTCCGCCACGTGCGCGCAGTCGTGGAACCGGCACTCCGCGGCCAGTTCCTCGATCTCGGAGAACACCTGGCTCACACCGCTCTCGGCGTCCCAGAGCCCCACTCCGCGCAGCCCCGGCGTGTCGATGAGGACTCCGCCGCCCGGCAGCACGAGGAGGTTGCGCGTGGTCGTGGTGTGCCGGCCCTTTCCGTCCATGTCCCGGGTGGCCTGTACGTCCATGACCTCCTCACCGAGCAGCACGTTCGCGAGCGTGGACTTGCCCGCTCCGGACTGTCCGAGCAGTACGGACGTGCCGCCGGAGAGGACCGCCTCGAGGACGTCGAGGCCGTCCCCGCGCTGGGCGCTGACCGGCAGCACCGGCACGCCGGGCGCGACCGCCTCCACGTCCTGGACGAGGTGCCCGAGTGTCGTCGCGTGCGGCACGACGTCGGCCTTGGTCAGCACCACGAGCGGCTGGGCTCCGGACTCCCAAGAGAGTGCCGACTTATGCAGCAGGGCCTCACCACTCGAACTGGACATGGCAAGTGCCAGGAACCGCTCGATCCGCCCGAGGTCCAGTTCGACCGCGAGCGACACACAGATGACGACGTGATCGATGTTAGTGGCCAGCACCTGGCCGTCGGAACGCTTGGACGATGTCGAGCGCACGAAGGCGGTACGGCGTGGCAGCAGCGTCCGCACGTACCGCGGATCGCTGCCTTCGGGGTCGACGGCGACCCAGTCCCCCGTGCACACGACCTTCATCGGGTCGCGGGGTACGACGAACTCGGTGTCGGCGCGGACTGTGCCAGCTGGGGTGACGACGTCGCACAGACCGCGGTCGACGCGTACGACACGGCCGGGCAGTAGGCGCTGCTCGGCGTACGGAGCGAACTCCGCTTCCCATCCCTCGTCCCAGCCGTACGGGGCCAGAGGGTGCGACGAGGCGGAAGAAGCCGAAGGAGAAGAGAGATTCAAGGGGAACCCTTCACAGGGTGGCCCCGGCCGCCCGCGCTCGTGGGCGCGGAAGAAGCAGGAAGAGGTCAGCCGGAGGCCACGGAGGTGGAGTGGATGAACTTCTGGTTGCGGGCAGCGCCCATCACAGAGACAGCCATCGGTCACACCTCCCGTTTCTCATTCGGCAGACGGCAGCGGCCAACGGCCACTGCGAGAAGCGAACCTCACCCTAGAGGCGCCCGCATTCCGGCGCCACCGATTTTCTGGCAGGGTCACAGGCCGTGCTGGTCGAGGAGCCGCATCAGGTTCCGCTTGCGCCTCTGGTCGGCACGCAGAGCGGCGAGGTACGCGGTGAACTCGTCTTCGGTCCCCAGGCGGCCATGGCAGTCACGCATGCTCAGCAGCAGAACGGTCAGCTGCTCGTAGACGGCGTTGCCCGTCTGTTTCATGAGCGGTGCGGCCAGCCGCAGGTAGACCCCGAGCGCGTCGGCAGGGCGGACTGCGCGGGCCTGGTCGGCGAGGGCGCGCCACTGACGGTCGTGCGCACGCGTTTCGGCCGCGGCCCGCCAGGCAGCGTCGACGTCCCCGTCGTCGAGCAGGGCATCGACCAGGACCGGGCCGCCGTACCAGGACCGCTGCCGCTGCCCGGCGTCAGCGCGCAGCAGCACAAGCGCCGGCTCCCGCTCGACCTGCCAACAGCCGGCCGCCTGTGCCGCCGTACGCAACTGCTGGTACGCGGCCAGGGAGCGGCGGGCGGCGAAGTGGCCGCGACGGAGAGCGACAGCGTCGGAAAGCCGGCCGGCGCGGGCGTAGCGGTAGCAGAGGTAGTCGATCAGGGCGATGTCGGGGGTGACGTCGTCGTGTGTTTCCTCAATGCCGCGTTCCGCCCACCGCAGGGCCTCGTCCGGGCGGCCGACGGTGTCCAGTTCGCGGGCGACGGTCAGGTGGGTGCTGCCGTCCTGGGCGAGGTCGGCCGCGTGCACGGTGACCCATCCGTCGACGTCTCCTTCCGCCTTGGCCAGCCTTTCCATCAGGTACTTCTCTGCCCAGCCGGTGCGGTTGCGGCGCCAGGCCGCAGCCGCCAACTCCCTTACGTGCGCCGCCCCTTGCACGCCGAGGACATCCTCGTAGTCGAGGGGATCGATGCCGGTGAGATCGTCCGGGTCACTGAGCAGATGGCCGACCAGCCACCGCGCGGTCTCGTCCGCGTCGGGGCCTGCTGCGCGGCACGCGTCGAGGTGGGCTTCGGCGAGCGCAGCCCCGATTCGGCCCAGGTGACCGTCGGAGTCGTCGATCGCGTCCTGCGCCTCGCTCAGCAGCCGCATCGCCTCCCGGGACAGGGAGATCGCGTCTGCGGGCCGCCCGGCGGCGGTCAGTGCGGCGATCGCGGACACCGCCTGAGAGGCCTGTTCGCCATAGGCATGGGCATCGGCGTACTCCACATAGCCGTACCGTGCGAAGGGGGCGGTGTCGAAGAGTTCCCGGATCCGGGCGTGGACCTCGACCAGGTCTCCGCGGGCGCTCGCAGCCCGCAACTCCAGCCGACGCGCCAACTGCCGGTCCTCGGCGACCTGTTCCCGTACCAGGGCGAGCAGCTCGTCCCTGGAGCGCGCAGCCAGCCAAGCGTCCAGCTCCTGGGCGCGAGTCCTGGCCCGGCCGCGCTGCCGCGACACCACCTCAGGCTCGGCAAGCACGGTCAGGCCCAGGGCGACCAGGTGCTTGCAGAAGTTGCCCTCGATCCCGTACGGGCAGTCGCACTCCCCGGCGAGGCCGTCGCCTCCATCGAAGGTCAGCTCCACCTGGTAGGCGTCCGTCCCGTGGACGGTGGCCGTGATCCAGCCGTCGCCGACCTCCACGGCGGTCACCGCGGCCAGATACCCTCGGCCCCGCTCGAAGGAGCGTGGCCCGGCCAGCGCCCGCAGGTCTTCCTCGTCGAAGTCCAAGTCCTTTGCCACAGAGGCATTCAACCTGCCGAGCGGAGCGACGGCCCCTGCAGTGCCCGCATTGCTGTGCTGGCTGGCGCTCGCCCCCACATCCGCACGCCGGCGGCCGCGGCTCACGACCGCCACGACGGGCCGGCGGCTGACCGGCCGGACCCCGGACTTGTACCTTGAGCCTCCGCGTCGAGGACACCCACAGATCGCCGGCCAGGAGCCGGAACGCGATGTGTCCCGTCAGCGGGCCGATGACGCAAAAATTCCGCCGGCCGAGGGTGAGCACGGTGTCCGCCTCGTAGTGCTCGACCCGGACAACGTTCACCGAGCCTGCGGGATACCAGACGCAACTCCGTGTACCGCTCCTGGACCATGCGCGCCGAACCCAACCGGCGACGGACGCCTCGGAGATCAACGCAACGCTTCTCGGACCGGGTCTTCCTTTCGACACGTAGCCCTCGCGCTCACGACGTGGGGCCCCGCCCAGGTGGCAGTCACCTGGGCGGGGCCCCACGTGCCGGAGACTCAGCCGTTAGACCCCGCCGGGGTCGTCGTGGTCGTGAAGCCCTCGGTCTTGTTGGCCTTGATGGCGAAGTCATTGGTGAACGTCGTGCCGAGGTTCACCGACGAGGTCGCGTGGCCGACCAGTTCCTCGGTCGCCAGAACGGTCTTCGGGCCGCCGGCCGGCATGATGCCGTCCGGGAGGAACTGGCCCTTGTCCTGGGTCAGGGCCGCGATGTAGTCGGCCTTGGTCACCAGCTGGTTCTGCACGAAGGACGCCGGCAGCTTGTTCGCGATGTCGGCCGCGCTGTGGGAGTTGATCCAGTGCATGGTGGCGACGAGAGCGTTGACGACCTTCTGCACCGCGTCCTTGTGCGAGTTCACCCAGTCGGTACGGGCGATGACGCTCGCGGCCGGCCAGGCGCCGCCCATCGCGGCCTTGGCGCCTTCCGTGGTGGCCAGGTCGATCGCGGAGGTGCCGACACCCTTCTTCTCGATCGCGGCGACCGTCGGCTGCGTCGTCATCACACAGGCGGCCTTGCCGTTCTGCAGCGCGGCGACGGCGGTGGAACCCGCGCCGACCCCGATCCGGTTGAAGGCCTTGGTCTTGAGGCCCTTCTTCGCGGCCACGAACTGGGTGAGTGTGTCGGTGCCCGAACCCAGGTCGGTGACGCCGAGCGTCTTGCCCTTGAAGTCGGCGGCCGACTTGACGCCGCTCTTCGCGGTGCACATCTCCCGCTCCCCCGGCGCGCCGGACAGCTGGACGACGTCCTCGACCGCCTTCCCCTTCACCTGGAAGTCGATGGTGTGGATGTACCAGGCGCCCGCCATGTCCACCTGCCCCGAGGCCATGGCGTCCTCGGCGCCGACACCGCCGTCCTGCTCGGTGCTCAGCTCGACGTTGACACCGTACTTCTTGTAGAAGCCGAGCTGCTGGGCGAGCTGGTAGGGCAGGTAGATCTGCTTGTCGAGGCCGCCTGCCATGAGCTTGACGGTCGGCGTGCCGCCCGAACCACCGCTTGCGGCTGAGGAGTTGCCGGAACAGGCGCTTGTCGCGCCGAGGGCGAGCACGGTGAGGAGGGACGCGGCGACGGCGACGGGTCGTCTGGACATGGCTGACCACATTCCTTTGCTGAGGTTGCTGGGGTTGTTGAAGTTGCTCGACTCGCTGAGGTTTCCGAGGTGGTGCGCGGAGGAGCCGAGGCGTCAGAGGGAGTTGGCCTCGGACGACGCCGGCGGGCGCCAGGCCAGCAGCCGGTGTTCGAGCTTGCCGATCAGCCACTCGGCGCCGAGCACGATGACCGAGATGACGAGCATCGTCGCGAAGACGCCGTTGGGGTCGAAGTTGTTCTGCGCGGTCTTGATGACCAGGCCGAGGCCGCTCTGCGCGCCGAGCACCTCGCCGACCAGCGCGCCGACGATGGCGAAGCCGAAGGCGCTGTGCAGGCTGGCGATGATCCAGGTGAGCGCGGAGGGCACGATGACGTGCCGGATGATCTGCAGCTGCGAGGCGCCGAGCACCCTGGCGTTGGCGAGGATGTTGCGGTCGACCTCACGGACGCCCTGGAAGGCGTTGAAGAAGACGATGAAGAACACCAGCACCGCGGCAAGCAGGATCTTCGGCAGCACACCGATACCGAACGCGACGATGAAGATCGAGCCGAGGACGATCCGCGGGATCGCGTTGACCATCTTGATGTAGGGGCCCAGCACATCGGCGAGGAAGCGGCTCTGGCCGAGCGCGACGCCGAAGATCACTCCGGTGACGGTCCCGAGGACGAAGCCGACGAGCGCCTCCTGGATCGTGGTCCAGATGTTCGCGTAGAAGGACCCGAACTCGGTGCCGTGCTGGAAGAGGTCGGCCAGCCGCTGGGCGATGCCGGACGGCTGCCCGAAGAAGAACGGGTCGACGATCCCCCAGGTGGTGGACGCCTGCCAGCCGCCGACGACGAAGACCGCGAGGCCGATACGGCCCGCCCACACCAGGGCGGTGCGCCGCCGGGCGGCCCGCTTGGCGGCGGCCGCGGTCGAGGACTGTGCGCCGTCCTTGACCAGGGCGGCGGGAACAGCGGATGTCGTGCTCATGCCGGACCTCCTGCGGTGCGTGCGTAGGCGCGCTCCACCTCCTCGCGCAGCGTTTCCCAGATCTGGTGCTGCAGTTCGATGAAGCGGGGCTGGAAGCGGATCTCCTGGACCGCGCCGCGCGGGCGTGGCAGGTCGATGTCGAAGACCGCCTTGACCGATCCGGGGCTGGACGTCATGACGACGACCCGGTCGGCGAGCGCCACAGCCTCGTCGAGGTCGTGGGTGATGAAGATGACCGACGGCCGGATCTGCTCCCACAGGCCGAGCAGCTCGGTCGACATGATCGCCTTGGTCTGCACGTCCAGGGCGCCGAACGGCTCGTCCATGATCAGGATCTTGGGTTCGTTGATCAGCGCCGCGGCCATCGCCACCCGCTTGCGCATACCGCCGGAGAGCTGGTGCGGGTAGCGGTCCTCGAACCCGGACAGGCCCACCCGGCGCAGCCAGTCACGCGCCGAGGCCTGGGCCTGCTGCTTGGGGACGCCGCGGAACACCGGGCCCATCAGCACATTGCCGAGGACGGTCTTCCAGGGCAGCAGCGCGTCGGTCTGGAACATGAAGCTGACGCCGTCGGCGACGCCGTCCACCTCACGGCCGCCGACCTTGACCGATCCCTCGCTGGGCCGGTCGAGCCCGGACACCATGCTCAGCGTCGTCGACTTGCCGCAGCCCGTCGGGCCGACCACCGCACAGAACTGGCCGGGCTCCACGGTGAAGGAGACGTCCTGAAGCGCCGTGAACACCTCACCTGCCGGAGTCAGAAACCGTTTGGTGAGTCCTGAGATCTCCACTCGCGCGCTGTCCCGGCCGAATTTCTCGGCGCCCGGGCTCACCGCGAGATCGTTTCGCGAAGCCATCTGAGGCCGTCTCCTTCCTAACCTCGGAGGTCGAGGAAGGCAGACGCTAAAGGCCCGTCGGTGTTGCGTCGCTGTTTCAGACGTATCCCGCGTTAGCCGTGTTACCGGGGGTTCTGCTCATTCTGCTCGGCGGGCCGGGGGTGGGCAGCATGTGCTGGGTGGGGCACAATCACGCCACCACGGGTACGGCGACGGGGCCGCGCCCGGCAGCACGACAAGGGCGAAGGCACCAGTGATGCCCATCCGTATCGGGATCGGCCGCGGCGGGAAGGGGAGGCTCTCCGGGCGGATCCTCGTCAACCAGTTGGTCATCCTGGCTCTCACCGGAACCATCGGCTTCGTCCTCTTCGCGTTCGCCCAGCGGGCCGAGATCGACCGCTCCTACGAGCAGCGGGCGCTGGCCATCGCGAAGACCGCGGCCGCCGATCCGCAGATCCGGCGGACCATGGAGTACGGCGGTGGCGGCGACGTCGTGCAGACCGTCGCCGAACGGATCCGGAAGGCCTCGGGCGCGTCGTACGTGGTCGTGATCGACCTGCGGGGCATCCGCCACTCGCACCCCCAGTCGGCTCTGATCGGCGAGCCGGTGAACGACCCGATCGTGGTGCGGGACGGCCACACCCACGTCGGCTCCGACCAGGGCGCCACCGGGCGGTCCGCCAACGGCAAGGCCCCGGTGTACGGCCCCACCGGCACCCTGGTCGGTGAGGTGTCCGCCGGCCTCCCGGAAAGCCATGTGCTCGGGGAGCTGTGGCGGGAGCTGCCCACCTTCGGCCTGTACGCCGCGATCGCCGTCGCGCTCGGCTCGGCGGCCGCGTTCCTGCTGGCCGGGCGGCTGAAGCGGACGACGTTCGGGCTGGAGCTGGAGGAGATAGCGGGGCTGCTCCAGGACCGTGAGGCGATGCTGCACGGCATCCGGGAGGGCGTGCTCGCCTTCGACCCCGAAGGCAGGATCACCGTGGTCAACGACGAGGCCCGCCATCTGCTGGGTCTCGGTACGGCGCTCGGCAGCACGCTGGCGGAGGTGCTGCCGGAAGGGCGGCTGCGCAGTGCGCTGGACGGCACCCTGACCGGCACCGACATCAGCGTGCTGACCGACGAGCACTGTCTGGTCGTCAACCGGATGCCGGTGGCGCTGCACGGCCGGGAACTGGGCGCGGTGGTCACCGTTCGCGACCGGACCGAGCTGATCGGGCTGCTGCGCGAGCTGGACTCCGTGCGTGGCCTGACCGACGCGTTGCGGGCCCAGCAGCACGAGTTCACCAACCGTATGCACACCGTGGCCGGGCTGCTGGACATCGGCGACCACGACGCCGCCTACGAGTACGCGGTCGAGTCGGCCGGCGCCGAGCAGGCGCTGGCCGAGTCCGTGCGCGAGCGGATCGGCAGCGCGCTGATGGTCGGGCTGATCGTGGCCAAGACCACGGTGGCCGCCGAGCGTGGTGTACGGCTGGTGCTCAGCGACGACTCGGCCCTCGGCGAGGGCCCACCGCAGCTGCGCCGGCTGCTCACGGTCGTCGGCAATCTGCTGGACAACGCGGTCGACGCGGCGGTCTGCGGGCCGGTCCCGGCGCGCGGCCGCGAGGTGCGGCTGTCGCTGGTCGAGGCCGTCGACCAGGTGCTGGTGCGGGTGGCGGACACCGGTCCGGGAATCCCGCCGGGCGCCGCCGAGACGATCTTCGAGGACGGCTGGTCGACCCGGCCCGACCGAGGCACCGCCCGGCGCGGCCTGGGCCTGGCCCTCGTCCACCGGCTGGTGCAGGGGCACGGCGGCACGATCACGGTCAGCCAGGGGCCGGGCGCGGTCTTCACCGTCGTACTGCCCCTGCCCGACACCGCCCCCGCGCCACAAGGCGCCCTGTTCACGACGGCTCCGCCGGTACCTGCCGGAGCGGCGGACGGTGCCGAAGGAGGAGATCGCTGGTGATCCGGACGCTGGTGGTGGACGACGACTTCCGGGTGAGCGACATCCACTGCGACTACGTGTCCCGCGTCCAGGGCTTCGAGGTGGTCGGCCGGACGGCGACCGTGGCCGAGGCGCTGAACGCGGTGCACGACCATCACCCGGACCTGCTGCTGCTCGATGTCTTCCTGCCGGACGGCAGCGGACTCGACGTGCTCCGGCAGCTCAGCCGGGACGAGGGCGGCGACCGCCCCGACGTCATCATGATCACCGCCGACCGGGACATCACCTCGGTGCGGATCGCCATGAAGCTCGGCGCTGTGGGATATCTCGTCAAGCCTTTCGGCTCCGCCGACCTGGCCGAGCGGCTCACCGCCTACCGCGAACTCCAGCACCGCATGGACGCCCTCGGCTCGGTCCCGCAGACCGAACAGGCCGACGTGGACGCCCTGTTCAGCGCCGCCCGTCCGCCCGCCGTCCCCCGGGTTCCGGCCAAGGGCCACTCCGCGCCGACCCTCGCCCTGCTGCACCAGACCCTCCGCGCCGCCCAGGACGCCCTGTCGGCCATGGAGGCCGCCGAACTCACCGGCGTCTCCCGCGCCACGGCCCAGCGATACCTCTCTTACCTGGTGAAGGAGGGCATGGTCCGCCTCGAACTCCGCTACGGCACCACCGGCCGCCCCGAACACCTCTACCGGATCGTCCGCTGAGGGACTCCATGCGGAGTCGGTGCGCTGCCGTCCGCGAGGCCGTACATCGCCGCACCGACAAGGCACTGCTCGCCTGAGTCCTGTCTGTCGGGCATGCGGATCGCGCACGCCGGCGCCGAGCGTGCTTCACCGCTGCGCAGTCGCGCCGCTCTCCCAGGCCAGTGCCAGGAAGCGTTCGACACGTGCGAGGTCCAGTTCGGCGGCGAGCGAGACGGCGACGACCGCGTGGTCGACGTTGGCGGCGAGGATCTGCCCCTCGGACCGCTTGGAGGAGGTGGAGCGCACAAAGGCGGTGCGGCGCGGCAGATACTCCCTGACATACCGGGGGTTGCCCCCCGGGTTCGACGGCGACCCAGTCGCCGGTGCACACCACCCGCAGGGGGTCGTGCGGGGTGACGAAGGCGGTGTCGGCGCGCAGTACCCCGCCGGCGGTGATCACGTCGCACTGACCGCGGTCGACCCGTACGACACGTCCGGGCAGGAGGTCCTGCTCGGCGTAGGGAGCGAACTGCGTCTCCCAGTCCCCGTCCCAGCCGTAGGGAGCGAGAGGGTGCGGCGCAGCCGAGGAAGACGAAAGAGAGGACAGCTTCAAGGGGGAACCCTTCACAAAGGTGGCCCCCGGCGCGCGCCCGCAGGCGCGGAAGAGGTGGGAAGGATCAGCCGGAGACCGCGGAGGTGGATCGGACGAATTCCTGGTTGCGGGCAGCGCCCATCACAGAGACAGCCATGGGTCACACCTCCGGTTCTTCACTCGGCGGGCCGTGGCAGCCCACTGCCACCACGAGAAGCGCCCCCACCATAGAAGCGCCGCGTTCAGGGCCGCCACCGATTTGTTTCGAGCCCTGCGGCACGTCACGGGCCGTCGGGAATGAGGCCGTGACCACGAACCTCGGGCACGCGTGCGGGCGGTGCCGTTCGTGGGCATGGGGGTTGGGCCCGGGGCGGGTGGAGCGGACGCGTGGCCACCGGGCACGAGCGGTCCCTGCTGCGGCTCGCCGACGTGATGGGCTCGGGTCGTCTCAGCCCACCGTCGAGCAACCGACCCCGTTCACCATGAAGTCGTGCGGCACGGCGTTGCCCCCGTGCTTCGAGGCGAGGAAACCGAACGCGAACGTGCCGTTCGCGGCGACCTTCTTGTTGTAGTCGGCGGCCTTCACGGTGACCTCGGACCCCGCCTGGGTGAAGATGCCGTCCCACATCTGGGTGATGTGCTGGCCGTCGTCGAACGTCCAGGTGATGTTCCAGTCGTCGAGCGCCGTCGTCGAGGTGACCGTGATCGCGACCTGGAACCCGGTATGCCATTCGTCGTCCAGGTGGTACTTCGCCCGGCAGGGCGACGGCGTCCGCCGGGCAGGCGTGGACGCGGTCGGCGTGTCCTTCACCGGACTCGTCGACGTGCCCTGCGGTTCGGTGTCGTAGTCCCCGCTCTTGGTGCCGGTGGCCGAGCCGCCTGGGTGCGCGGTCGGGGAGGTGCCACTCGTGCTGCTGTCGGGGACGGAGCCGACGGACGGGAGGGGCGGTGCCGGTTCGGCCACGGCCTGGCTGTCGGCCGTGTCGCCGTCGGACGTCGGCCCGCCGGAGTCGCCGAGTTGCATGAGCGAGACCGTCAGCGCCAGCGCGGACACGACGACGGCGGTGGTCAGGAGGCCCGCGCGGCCGATCCGGGGCCGCGTCACGGCGCCGACGGCGATGCCCCGGTCCGCGCCCGCGTCCGTGCGCCCGCCGGTCAGCCCGGCTTCCGCCGCCCGGCGCCGCCGCTCCAGATACGCGAGGCCGCCCCAGCCGATCACTCCGCTCGCCAGCGCGGCGGGCGTTCCTCCGCCGTGCAGCCGCAGACAGGCGGCCGCCTCCGCGCACTCTACGCAGGTGGCGAGGTGACGCGAGAGGTCCTCGGGCGTCTCAGGGGCCGACGCGCGGGTGACCGCGTCGAGGAGCCGCGCGTACCTGCGGCAGTCGGCGTCCATGGGGGTGTCGAGGTGGTTGCGCTGGCAGCGGTCCCTGAACAGCGCCCGTACCTGGGCCAGTTCGGTGGCCACGGCCGCCGGGTCGAGGCCGAGCCTGCGGGCCACGTCGGGCAGCGGCAGCGCCTCCACCTCCGCCAGCCACAGCAGCGCGGCGTCCGCCTCCTGCATGTCCTTGAGCCCGCGCAGGGCCAAGGGACGTTGCAGGGGTGGGCCGGTGTACCGCGCGGCCTTGCCGGAGTTGAGCCACAGCCGCAGCTCGGGGTCGAGCAGATGTCCCTTGCCCTCCGCCTCCCATGCGGCCGCGGTACTGCGCACCGCCGTGAGCAGCAGGGGGATCCCGGGCAGCCGCGGGGTGCGGCGTCCGGCGGTTCCTGCCCGGGCCGCGGCGGCACGGGCCTCCTGGATGCCCTGGGTGAACGCCTCGGTGGCCAGTTGCCTGCCGGCCGCCGTACCGGACGTGCACAGGTCGGCGTACGACAGCACCGCGTCCCAGCACTCCGAGAACAGCGCGGCCTCGGCGGCGTCCTGGGGGGTGGGCAGCTCGGGCATGGAAGGCTCCTGCATCAACTGCTTCCACAGGCAGAGTCAACTCGCCCGGGGACCATGGGAGTTGAGGATCATCTCACGACTGGCCCAGAGCCTTTCACGCTTCTCACACAACTGACAAGCGGCGTATTCACTTGCCGCAGCCGTCGTCGCGCACTGTTGAGTTGTACGGATCGCGCCCCGCTTCGGCTCAGCTCTCCGGGGCACGTGATGCCATCGTTACGCGCGGGTCGGCTCCTCGGTCTCCTCGTGCGCCGGCAGGCTGTCCATGAAGGAGCTGACGGAGAACACCGCGCGGCCGGGTCCGGGCGGGCCGTAGCCGGGCGGCGAGGAGAGCCCGAAGTCGTCCATCGTGGCCCGGTAGGCCTCGAGCAGCCGGATGTGGTACTCCAGCGGAGCGCCCTGGGGGTTGGCCTTGCCGAGGGGGGTGGTCGGCTCCGGGCACCAGGTGGTGAAGCGCGGGGTGATGCCGTGCGACATGAAGAAGCGCAGGCCCTCCGTGGTGGAGGCGATCGCCTCGTCGACCGTGGTGAAGCCGAAGGGCTCGGCCATCTCGACGCCCGCGACGAAGTTGGGGATGACGTTGCGCGCGCCGAAGATCTCGGCCGAGTCGAGGATGCGCCGGTGCCATTCGTCACGTCCGACGTAGCGCTCCTTGCCGGGGCAGTACAGCTCGAACAGGCGCCGGTCCCACACCTCGAAGTTGGGGTGGTAGATCTGCACGCCGTAGTCCTTGAAGCGCTGTACGTCGTCCTTCGGCAGCGCCTGGGCGACGACCTTGCCGATCCAGCGGCCCGGGAAGCGCTCCTCGATGGCCTTGGCGTAGTGCCCGTAGAAGTCGGCCTCGTCACGGCCGGCGACCGTCTTGGTGATCGCGCCGCCGGTGAGCGTGTAGGCGGTGGAGGCCTTCTGGGTGTCGTACCGGTCGATGATCTCCAGCGCCTCCAGGACCTCCTCGACGTCCTTGACACCGGTGTAGGGCCGCCCGGCCTCCTTGTGCTGCCGCCAGTTGTGATTGATGTCGCAGTACTGGCACTCCTCCTTGGCGCCGAAGTACTGGCAGACGCGGAAGACGGTGAGGTAGATCAGGTAGCCCCACTGGATGGTGGGGGCCACCTCCATCACGGACTTCCCGTTGGAGAGGGTGTGCCGGTAGTACTCGGGCATGGGCGGCACGCCCACGTCCGCGATCCTGTGCCCGTCGAGGTAGAGCCCGAGCAGCCCGTCCTCGTCCGCGGCCACGCGGTACGGCGAGGTCGGATTGACCCGTACGGACACCACGGTCCGACGCAGGTCGTACGGGCCGCCGGTGAGGATGATCTCCTCGGGCGGGCGCCGCAGCGCCGCCTCGCCCAGCTCGGGCAGGGTGCCGTGGTCGAAGGAGAAGATGAAGTAGGACTTCGGCTTGACCTCGCCGTCCTCGTTGTCGGACAGGGCGGACGCGTCGAAGGCCACACCCCCGCGGAGCAGATCTTCTTTGAAGACGGCTTCCCGCGGAACGTGCGGGAATCGCTCCATCAGATCCTCGACCAGTGTGGTGCGGCTGCCCATCCCGTGTCTCCTCCCGGCTCAGGCGTTCGACTACTCACGGTATGCCCCCGCCCGTCCGCCGGCGGTGCCGGGTCCCCTCGTGCCGTGCGATGTGCGCCGGAACGGCGATGTCCGGGAGCGGGCGGCGGCGCCTCATAGGTGGTCGATGTAGGTTCCAGGTGACTGCGTGTGCGTGGCCGCGGGCCACGGGGAGGGACGACGGAATGACCGAAACCGTGACCAACTGGGCGGGCAACATCACCTACGCCGCGAAGGAGCTGCACCGCCCGCGGTCGCTCGACGCGCTGCGTTCCCTCGTCGCGGACAGCGCGCATGTACGGGTCCTGGGCAGCGGGCACTCGTTCAACGACATCGCCGAGGCGGGCGTCGACGGGGTGCTGCTCTCGCTGGCCGATCTGCCGTCCGAGGTCGAGGTCGACACCGCGGCCCGCACCGTACGGGTCGGCGGAGGCGTCCGGTACGCCGAGCTCGCCCGCGTGGTGCACCGGCACGGGCTCGCACTGCACAACATGGCCTCGCTGCCGCACATCTCGGTCGCGGGTTCGGTCGCGACCGGCACCCATGGCTCGGGGATCGCCAACGGCTCGCTCGCCTCGGCGGTGCGCGAGGTGGAGCTGGTCACGGCCGACGGCTCCACGGTGCGCATCGCCCGGGGCGAGAGACACTTCGACGGCGCCGTGACCTCGCTCGGCGCGTTCGGTGTGGTCACCGCGCTCACCCTCGCCCTGGAGCCGGACTACGAGGTCGAGCAGCACGTGTTCACCGAGCTCCCCCTGCAAGGACTGGACTTCGAGACGGTCGCCGGAACGGCGTACAGCGTGAGCCTGTTCACGGACTGGCGGGAGCCGGGCTTCCGGCAGGTGTGGCTGAAGCGGCGCACCGACCAGCCGCTGCCGGACTTCCCGTGGGCCGCGCCGGCCACCGAGGCGCTGCACCCCGTACCCGGCATGCCCGCGGTCAACTGCACCCAGCAGTTCGGCGTGGCCGGCCCCTGGCACGAGCGGCTGCCCCACTTCCGGGCGGACTTCATGCCGAGCAGCGGCACCGAACTGCAGTCGGAGTATCTGATGCCGCGCTCCTGCGCCCTCGACGCGCTGCACGCCCTCGACGCCGTCCGCGGCACGGTGGCCCCCGTGCTCCAGACCTGCGAAGTGCGCACGGTCGCCGCCGACACGCAGTGGCTGAGTCCGTCCTACGGGCGGGACACCGTGGCGGTGCACTTCACCTGGGTCAAGGACACGGCGGCCGTCCTGCCCGTGGTGCGCCTGGTCGAGCAGGCGCTGGACGCCTTCGCGCCCCGGCCGCACTGGGGCAAGGTGTTCACCGTGCCCGCCCGGGTGCTCGGCGAGCGCTACCCCCGGCTCGGCGACTTCACCGCGTCGGCGGTGGAGCTGGACCCCTCCGGCAAGTTCCGCAACGCGTTCGTCCGCAGCGCCCTCGAGCTTCTGTGAGGGCGGCGCCGGTGGCGACCTGCGCTTCGTACAGCCCCTTTCCTAACCCCTTGTAGAAAGGCCGTCCCCGGCATAGGCTCGCGCCGGCCGGGGCACTGGGCCCCGCCGGGCCCGGAGGGACCGAGGGAACGTGTCCGCCAAGCGCACCTCACGCGACATCCGCACCGCGAACCGCTACGAGGTACTGCGCCAGATCATCGCCCGTTCCCCCACCTCCCGGCAGGAGCTGGCGGCAGCCACCGGGCTCAGTCTGGCCACGGTCGCCACGCTCGTCGGCGAGCTGCTCGACCTCGGGATGCTGACCGAGGTCGGGTTCGAGGACTCGGCGGGCGGCCGGCCGCGCGGACTGGTCGCCGTCAACGCCTCCGGGGGCGCCCTGATCGGCGTCGACATCGCGGAGACATACGTGCGTGTCGAGCTGTTCGACCTGGCCCTGAACATGCTGGCCCGCGCGGACGAGGACATGCGTCCCGGCGAGAGACGCCCCGAGCAGGTCGTCGGTCATGTGGCGGCGGCGGTCGGCTCGGTGGTCGAACGGGCCCGGGTGGAGGGGTCCCGCGTGCTCGGCGTCGGTGTCAGCGTGCCGGGCCAGGTGGACCGGGACCGCGGGGTCTGCGAGTACGCCCACAACTGGGACTGGCACGACGTTCCGCTGCTCGACCTGCTCGCCGAACACATCGCCCACCCCCTGTACCTGGACAGTCCGCTGCGCGCCTGCGCGGTCGCCGAGCTGTGGTTCGGGGCGGCCCGTGGACGCGGGGACGCCGTGGTCGTCAATCTGGGCACCGGCGTCGGAGCCGGGCTCGCACTGGGCGGCGGGCCGCACCGCGGCGTCAGCAACAGCGCCGGCGAGTGGGGACA
The DNA here is from genome assembly GCF_050936285.1 of Streptomyces sp. CA-106110. Taxonomy (NCBI): domain Bacteria; kingdom Bacillati; phylum Actinomycetota; class Actinomycetes; order Kitasatosporales; family Streptomycetaceae; genus Streptomyces; species Streptomyces sp. CA-106110. Next base: position 3,380,903 of record NZ_JBNJNB010000001.1, read on the forward strand.
CACCACGCTGGTGCTGGACGGGCGGCTGTGCCACTGCGGCGACCACGGCTGTGTGGAGACCTACGTCGGGGCGCCCGGCATCATGCTGAACCTGCGGGAGCTCAGCCCGGGCAGCCCGCTGCTGCACCCCGAGGACCAGACCGCCACGATCGACGCGCTCGCCCGCGCGGCCGCCGCCGAGGACCCGGTCGCGCTCAAGGTCCTCCAGGACACCGGCCGCTACCTCGGCGCCGGGATCGCCGACCTCGTCAACCTCCTCAATCCGGAGGTGGTCGTGCTCAGCAGCTGGGTCGCCGCCGCGCTCGGCGAGCCGTTGCTGACCGAGGTGCGCGCGGCCGTCGAGCGGCGCGCGCTGCGCCGGCCCTTCGCCGCCACCGAGATCGTCCTGTCCCCCATCCCCACCGACCCGGTGTGCCTCGGGGCCGCGACCTTCGCCCTCGAAGGGGCGCTCCAGCCGGCCGGCACATCCCGCAGAGGAACAGCGCAGTCCGCCGACCGCACCGCCCCCGCAAGGAGGCCTGCCGCATCGCCTTCGTGAGGGGGTGCGGAGGTCGCAGCGGGCCGCCTCCGGGTGTCTCGCACTCCGTCGCCTTCGGCATTCCTGACGTCGCACAACGAACCAGGAGAACGATGTCCTTCCGCAGCTCCCCCGGACTCCCGGCTTCTTCGCCGCACTCGGTCAACGACTACGTAGAGGACGTCTCGCCGGGCAGCGGTGCCCTGCCGCCGCGCGCCCGGTACGCGTCCTCCGACGCCACATCCCTCTCCCTCAACGGCAGCTGGCGCTTCCGGCTGTCGGCCACGGCCGACGCCGAGGACGACTCGTTCGCCGCTCCCGGATTCGACGCGGCCGACTGGGCGGAGCTCTCGGTGCCCGGCCACTGGGTCCTCCAGGGCGACGGCTCGTTCGGGTCCCCCATCTACACCAACCACCTCTACCCCTTCCCGGTCGACCCGCCGCGCGTGCCGACCGAGAACCCGACCGGTGACCATCTCCGCGTCTTCGACCTGCCGGACGACTGGCCGTCGGACGGCGGGGCGGTGCTGCGCTTCGACGGCGTCGAGTCGTGCGCCCGCGTATGGCTGAACGGCACGGAACTCGGCGAGTTCAAGGGCTCCCGGCTGCCGCACGAGTTCGCCGCCGGGCATCTGCTCAAGCCGAGCGGCAATGTGCTCGCGGTCCGCGTCCACCAGTGGTCCGCGGGCTCGTACCTGGAGGACCAGGACCAGTGGTGGCTGCCGGGCATCTTCCGCGATGTCACGCTGCTGCACCGCCCGGCGGGCTGCGTCCTGGACTTCTTCGTGCACGCCTCGTACGACCACCGGTCCGGCGAGGGCACGCTGAGGGTCGACTCGGACGTGGACGGCCGGGTCGCCGTGCCCGCCCTCGGCATCGACGTCGCGACCGGCGAACCCGTGACCGTCGCCGTCGAGCCGTGGACCGCGGAGACCCCGAGGCTGTACCACGGCGAACTGGTCACCGAGGGCGAACGGGTGCCGCTGCGGATCGGTTTCCGCACGGTCGTACTCGAGGACGGCCTGATCAAGGTCAACGGAAGGCCGGTGCTCTTCAAGGGTGTCAACCGGCACGAGTGGCACCCGGAGAAGGGCCGCGCCCTCGATCCGGAGACCATGCGCGAGGACGTCCTGCTGATGAAGCGGCACAACGTCAACGCCGTACGCACCTCGCACTACCCACCGCACCCCGCCTTCCTGGATCTGTGCGACGAATACGGCCTCTGGGTGATCGACGAGTGCGACCTGGAGACCCACGGCTTCGTCGAGCAGGCCTGGCGCGACAACCCGGTCGACGACGACCGCTGGACCCCGGCGCTCCTGGACCGCGCCGCCCGCATGGTCGAACGGGACAAGAACCACCCCTCGGTCGTCGTCTGGTCCCTGGGCAACGAAGCCGGCACCGGCCGGGGCCTGACGGCGATGGCCGAGTGGATCCACGGCCGGGACTCCTCGCGGCTCGTCCACTACGAGGGCGACATCGACTGCCGTGACACGGACATGTACTCGCGGATGTACGCCTACCACGGCGAGGTGGAGAGGATCGGCCAGGGGCTGGACGGCGGCACCCTCAAACGCCGTGAACTCCCCTTCATCCTCTGCGAGTACGGGCACGCGATGGGCAACGGCCCCGGCGGCATCGCCGACTACCAGCGGCTCTTCGAGAGCCATGACCGGCTCCAGGGCGGTTTCATCTGGGAGTGGATCGACCACGGCATCAAGGACGAGCGGTACGGCTTCGCATACGGGGGTGACTTCGGCGAGGAGCTGCACGACGGGAACTTCGTCTGCGACGGGCTGCTGTTCCCGGACCGCAGGCCCTCGCCGGGCCTGATCGAGTACAAGAAGGTCGTCGAACCGGTCCGGATCGAGGAATGGGGGCCGGAGGGGACCGTACGGGTCCGCAACGCGTACGACTTCGCCGACCTCTCCGCTCTCACCTTCGAATGGTCCTATCAACTCGACGGGGAGACGGTCGAGTCGGGCACGCTGCCGGTGCCCACGCTCGCGCCGGGCGAGTGGGCGGACGTGAAACTCCCCGAGCCGCCGGAGACCGGCGCCGGTGAGACGCAGTGGACGGTACGGGCGCTGCTGGCGTCCGGCACCGAGTGGGGACCGAAGGGCCACGAGGTGGCCTGGGGCCAGTTCCCCGTGACCGCCCGCCCGGCGGTACGGGTCGCCCGGAGTGCGGGCCCGGTCCCCGGCGACGGCCGCATCACACTCGGCCCGGCCACCTTCGACGCCCGCACGGGCGCGCTGACGTCCGTCGGCGCGGTGGACGTGACCGGTCTGCGCCTGGATGTGTGGCGGGCGCCCACCGACAACGACGACGGCGCGGCGTGGCAGAGCGACACCCGCAACGGACTGCTGTGGCGCAAGCTCGGTCTGCACCGCATGCGGCACCGCCTGGACGGGGTGGAACGAAGCGGCGACGCGCTGACCGTGCGCACCCGGGTCGCGCCCGCCGCCCGGGAGCTGGGCTTCGCCACGGTGTACCGCTGGACGTCGGACGGGGACCGGCTGCGGCTGACCGTGTCCGTGGCCCCGGAGGGCGACTGGACGGTGCCGCTGCCGCGGCTCGGGATCCGCTTCGGGCTGGCCGGCTCGGCGGACCGTGTGCGGTGGTTCGGCGGCGGCCCCGGCGAGGGGTACCCGGACACCAAGGCCGCCTCGCTGCTCAGCCGTTGGGAGTCCACGGTCGACGGGCTGCAGACGCCGTACGTACGACCGCAGGAGAACGGCGCCCGTGCCGACGTCCGCTGGGCGGAGATCGGCGGCCTCAGGATCGAGGGCGACCCGGAGTTCTGGTTCAGCGCCCGGCGCTGGACCAGCGAACAACTGGACGCCGCCCGTCACCTCACCGACCTCGTCGCGGGTGACACGGTGTGGGTGAACCTCGACCACGGTCAGCACGGCATCGGCTCGCAGTCGTGCGGTCCGGGCCCACTGCCGCAGTACTTCCTGCGGGCGGAGCCCACGGAGTTCTCCTTCGTCTTCTCCGAGATCGGCTGACCGGCACGGCCATGGGCCATCCGCGGCCGGACGGTGCTTCAGCCGTCCGGCCGCGGGCCCGTCGTGAGCCGCGGCATTCCTGGCCTTGGCCGTCCGGCTTCCCGTCGCCGACCTGGCCGCTCGCCCAGGCCGGGAGGGCCGGTGCCCGGGTCGCGTACGGGGGGAACGGGTGAGGGCCGGGCCCATCCTCAAGCGGCCTCGGCGGCCACCTCCGGGTGGCGAGCGCTCACCGGGGTGAACAGGCCCAGTGCCGCGATGCCCACGCACGCCGCGCCGGCAACCGCGCCCACCGGCGCCGTGCCATGGTGCTGGGCCGCCCAGGTGACCACGGCCGCGCCGATCGGGGCCGCGGAGTAGTGGATGGTCCAGAACGCCGAGGTGACCCGGCCGAGCAGATGCTCGGGGGTCACCTGCTGGCGCAGGGACATGGAGCACGTTCCCGCGATGCTGCCGCCGCCGACGAACGCCGCCATCAGGATGGCGACGGCCGGCACGTCGCGCGCCCAGCCGATGCCGGCCATCGCACAGCCGCAGACGGTGACCGCGCCGATCCAGGTGGGGCCGAAACCGAGCCCGCGCCGGATCCGGGCGACCAGCAGAGCCCCGGTGATCGAGCCGAACGCACCGACGGCGAGGACGGTGCCGACAGTGCCGTCGCTCTGTCCGAGGTCGTGCTTGAGGTGGTAGATGAGCAGGTCGTTCAGGCCCAGTTCCAGAAAGCTGAACAGGGACAGCAGCACCGTCAGGGCCCGCAGCACCCGGTGACTGCGCAGGAAGGACACTCCGGCGAGCAGGTCACGCCACAGCCGCCGTCCGGCCGCCGCCGGTTCGGGCGGTACGGCCCGCCCGAACCGCACGAAGCAGAGGCACAGCGCCGACACCCCGAAACTCGCCGCGTCCACCGCGACCGCGGCGGCCGGACCCGCCCATGCGGCCACGACGCCCGCGCCCAGCGGACCGGCCACCCCGCCGCCGCGGCGGTCGCGTTCAGCCGGCCGTTGGCGGCGGTGATCCGCTCCGGGTCGACCAGTTGGCGTACGACGGTGACGTACCCGACCGCGAACAGCATGCCGACGGCCTCGCACACGGGCAGCACCGCGTACAGCAGCCATATGCGCGGCCCGGCGAGCCACAGCAGCGGAATCAGCGCGTACAGCACCATCCTGACCAGGTCGCAGGCGATCAGCAGCTTCCTGCGGTCCACCCGGTCCACCACCACGCCGGCGAAGACGCCCGCCAGCACCGACGCGGCCCCGCCGACCGCGGTCAACAGCCCCATCCGGGCGACGGACCCGGTGGCCTCCAGCACCAGCAGGGGCAGCGCGATCAGGGCGAAGGAGTCCCCGAGAAACGACAGGGTCTGCGCGGCCCAGAAGATCCGGAAGTCACGGCTGCGCCCCGGCCCTCGCCTGTCCTGCGCCGGCCGTTTCGCCCGCACCTCTGGGTCACCCGACATCCCTGGCCCCGTCCCGCCGAACGATCAAGACGCACCACCGTACGCCGACCGGACCGGCGCGCCCCACGGGGTTTTCGGGCTCACGCGACCCTCACCTCCGCCCAGACCAGTTTGTACGCACAGCCGACCCGCGGCTCCACGCCCCACCGCTCGGCGACCGCGGAGACGAGCATCAGACCGTACCCGCCCTCCTCGCCGCGCGACTTCCGGAGCACGGGCAGCCGTTCCGTCCGCCCGTCGGCCACCTCGACGCGTACGACCCCGTCGCGCAGGACCAGCCGGAGACGGAAGTCCCGCCCGGGCACACGCCCGTGCCGCACGGCGTTGGCCGCGAGTTCGGCAACGACCAGGGTCACGATCTCGCCCGCGCCCCCGTCGTACGGAAACCCCCACACGTCCATGCGATGGGCGACCAGCCGCCGCGCGAGCCGGGCACCCCTCGGTGTACTGCTGAAGAGCTGAGTGAACGTACGTACGGTGACGGGCTCATGGAGTCGTGGTTCTGCGCACATGACCCAAAAGTCCCCGAGATCACCCGCGTCCAACCAGGTACGGCACTCGTACGCTGCGACCCGTACGAGTTCACGCGGTGGACAGTGTGTGTAACGGTGCGTGACCATAAGGGACTTGGCGCGGTAGGCACCACTGCATTCGGGGGTTCCCGGCATGACCGACAGCACCATCGGCACCACGAACGAGCCGGAATCGTCCGACAGTCTGAAAGGCTTCGGCGCGGTCCACAAGGCATTCCGCAGGCGCGCGGGTCTCACGCAGGAGGAGTACGCGCCGCTTGTGCGGTACCAGCCCTCGACGGTCGCGTCGATCGAACAGGGACGCCGCTTCCCACCCCGTGTGTTCGTCGAACGGGCCGAACAGGTACTGGACGCCTTCGGCGCGCTGAAGGGTGCGTACAAGCACGTGGGACGGGAGAAGGGGCTGGCGTCCTGGTTCCGGCAGTGGGCGGAACTGGAGGAGCAGGCGATCAGCCTCTACACGTTCGAAAGCCGGTTGGTGCCGGGCCTGTTGCAGACGGAGGCGTATGCGCGGAGGTTGTTCAGCGAGCGCCTGCCGCTGCTCACCGACTCGCAGATCGAGGCGATGGTCACCGCTCGTCTGGAGCGGCAGTCGCTGCTCGCCGAACGGCCCGGTACCGCGTTCAGTTTCATCGTCGAGGAGTACGTCTTCGAACGGCGGACCGGCGGGGTCGAGGTCACCCGCGAGTTGATCGACCACGTGCTGGAGTCGACGGAACTGCGCAATGTCGAGCTTCAGTTGATGCCGATGGACCGCGACGTGCATGCCGGGCTGAACGGACCGATCCGGCTGGCGGAGACTCCCGAGAACGAGTGGTTCGCCTACTTAGAGGGCCAGGAGAGCAGTCAGTTCATCGTCAACCCGAAAACGATCAGTGTGCTGCACATGCGCTATGCGAAACTGCGTTCACAGGCTCTCACTCCGGAGGATTCCCGGAGCCTGCTGCAGCGGATGCGAGGAGCGCTATGAGCACCACTGAACTTGCCTGGTTCAAAAGCAGCTACAGCGGCGATGACTCCGGCGACTGCGTAGAAGTAGCCCTCTGCCCCACCACCGTCCACGTCCGCGACTCCAAGGACATCGCCGGCCCCCGGCTCACCCTCGCCCCCACCGCCTGGGCCGAGTTCTGCCGGCACATCGGCGCGGACTGCGCACGCTAGCCTCGGGCACGTCGCGGACCCGGCTTGGCAGTGCTTCGGGGCTGTGAAACGCTGGCTTATGGGACATATGTCCGGCTTCCGCACATCGATCTCGGCCGGGTGAGCCCGGCTGCCTCTCAGGGGTCCCCCGGGTTCCAGGCTCCCGTTCGGGAGAAGGAACAGCCATGACGACGACCGATCAGCCCCAGGACCGCGACGAGCACAGGGATCCCACCTTGTACCGCTCTCCGGCGGACGCCATCGCCGCGCCCCCGGAGACGCTCGCCTATGTCGTCGGTTTCGACCCGACCGCACAGCGCGCGGACGCGTTGTTCACCGTCGTCACCGACCCCGGATCCCCCGAATACGGCCGCGTGACCTCCCACGCCGCATTGCCCGACCTGGGCAACGAACTGCATCACTTCGGCTGGAACGCCTGCTCGAGCGCGCTGGCGCACGCCGGTCATCATCACGCGGCGCGGCGCTACCTCATCGTCCCAGGACTGCGCTCCTCCCGGTTGCACGTCTTCGACACCGGTCCTGATCCCGCCCGCCCCCGCCTGGTCAAGGTGGTCGAGCCCGAGGAGTTGGCGGCCAAGGCCGGATATTCCCGTGCGCACACCCTCCACTGTGGCCCCGACGGAGTGTTCCTGTCCTGCCTGGGCGGCGCGGACGGTGCGGACGGGCCCGGCGGCGTCGCGCTGCTGGACCACGAGAGCTTCGACGTGCTGCGGGCCTGGGAGAGCGACCGCGGACCGCAGTGGTTCGCCTACGACGTCTGGTGGCATCTGCGCCAGAACATCGCCGTGACCAGCGAGTGGGGGACTCCCTCGATGATCGAGGACGGCCTCGTCCCCGAACTGCTGCTGAGCCGCCGGTACGGCCACTCACTGCACTTCTGGGAGCTGGACTCCGGCCGGCACCTGCAGCGCGTCGATCTGGGGGACGAGAACCAGATGGTGCTGGAGCTGCGTCCCGCGCACGACCCCGAGGCGACGTGGGGGTTCGCGAACACCGTGGTCAACGTGGAGGACCTGTCGGCGTCGGTGTGGTTGTGGAACCGGGAGGGCGAGGACTACGTGGTCCGCAAGGTGATCACCGTCCCCGCCGAGCCGGCGCAGACGGAGGACCTGCCCCCGGCGCTGCAGCCGTTCGGCGCCGTGCTCCCGTGCATCACCGACATCGACCTGTCGGTGGACGACCGGTGGCTGTACGTATCCGCGTGGGGAACCGGCGATCTGCTCCAGTACGACGTGAGCGACCCCTTCCATCCGCGGCAGACCTCGTCCGTGCGCCTTGGCGGCGTCGTCAGCCGGCAGCCGCATCCCGCCGAGCCGGACGTTCCGCTCACCGGCGGCGCGCAGATGGTCGAGGTCAGCCGCGACGGGCGGCGCGTGTACCTGACGAACTCCCTGTACTCCGCCTGGGACGCGCAGTTCTATCCCGCGGGCATCGACCCGTGGATGGTCAAACTCGACGCCGACACCTCGCACGGCGGGCTCTCGGTCGACAGCCGCTTCTTCCCGCACGGCGCGGACTTCCTCGGCTTGCGCGTGCACCAGACGCGCCTGCAAGGCGGCGACGCCTCCTCGGATTCGTACTGCTACCGCCGCTGAAGCCACCACTCGAACGCCTGTTTACGTTCTCATCCCGGCGGGACCAGCCGCATTCGGCCGGGGCTAGGCTTCCGCCTGGGAACGCTAGGTAAGGAGCCACACCCATGCCCCGTGCCGGGCTCACGGTCGAGCGGGTGGTCGAGGCGGCGGCCGACCTCGCGGACGAAGTCGGCTTCGAGCAGGTCACGCTCTCCGCACTGGCGCGGCACTTCGGGGTGAAGGACGCAAGCCTCTACTCGCACGTCAGGAACCTGCAGGACCTGCGCACCAGGCTGGCACTGCTGGCCGGTGGCGAGATGATCGACCGGATTGCCGCGGCGGTCGCCGGGCGCGCGGGCAAGCAGGCGCTGGCCGCCTTCGCCGACGCCTACCGGGCCTACGCGCTGGAACGCCCGGGCAGGTACGCGGCCACCCAGATCCGTGTCGACCAGTCCCTCGTCGCCGACTCCCCCGCCCTGCGCCGCACCGCCGAGATCACCTACGGGATGCTCCGCGCCTACGGCCTCGAGGAACCCGACCTCACGGATGCCGTGCGCCTGCTGCGCAGCACCTTCCACGGCTACTGCGCGCTGGAGGCCGCTGGCGGCTTCGGTGCGCCCCGTGACGTCCAGGCGTCCTGGGACAAGGCCGTCGACGCCCTACATGTGGCACTGGAGCACTGGCCCCGTGGGACCACGTCGTCAGCCCCGGGCCTCCGGGCGTGACGGGACCAGGGCCTGCACCTCGTCGTACGACGGGGCCGTACCTTCGGGCCGGTGGCCGGAGCGGACGGTCTTCGCCGCTGCCACCGCGGCGCCCAAGGCCTGGCGGTAGAGGAGGGACCCGAGGCTGACCCTGCGCACGCCCAGGTCGGCGAGCTGCGGAAGGGACGGTCCGCTGGGCGAGTACAGGATGTTGAGCGGGACCTCCACGGACCGAACCAGTTCCGCGATGTGTTGCGGTTCGGCGAGACCCGGGACGAACACGCCGTCCGCCCCCGCCTGCCGGTACGCGTCGAGGCGGCTGCGCGTGTCCCTCGGATCCCCGTCGCCGAGCCAGTACGTGTCGGTGCGGGCGTTCACGAAGAGGTCGGGCACGGCGGACTTGACGGCGGCGATCTTGGCGGCGTGCACCGCGGCGGGACCGAGCCCGTCCTCCAGGTTGATGCCGACGGCCCCGGCCGAGCGCAACTCGCGGGCCAGCTCCGCCACCTGCTCCGGGTCCTCGCTGAAGCCGCCCTCGGCGTCGACGGACAGGAGGAAGTGGCCGGTGCCCAGCCCGCGTGCCAGCCGCAGGGTCGCCTCGCGGGTCGCCGCGGCCCCGTCCGGCAGTCCGGCGGCAGCCGCGACGCCGAGGCTCGTCGTGCCGATCGCCCCGAACCCCGCGTCGGCGAGGGCGGCCGCGGAGGCGTGGTCCCAGGCATTGGGCAGCAGGAGCGGCTCGTCGGCGTGGTGGAGATCGGCGAAGGCGGTCACGACGGATCACCCCCTGCGGCGGGGTAACAGGGCCGCCTGCCGGCCGCGAGTGCGAGGACGTGGCCGATCACGGCGGTGCCGACGTCGGCGGGTCGGGGCGGTGCGGACTCGGTCATGTGCCCCACCGTAGGGGCCCCTTGGTTCGGTGCCCGCCGAAGTGTCGCTGCGGTCGCGGGCGACGCGAACCTGGGACGCCCCGGTTCCGGTCGGGACGCCCCAGGGGCTGTGGACGGACTCGTACGCCCGGAGGCACGGCCTCCGCCGGAGGGGCCGCCGTCAACGTGAAACACCCTCCGGTATCAGATCTTGCGCCACTGGCGCCTCGCACACCAGACCCACGTACCCCGTCGCCCAGCGAAGAACGAACGCGCCATCTGCCGCTTCTCGTCCGGGAGATGGCCGGCCGGCGCGTCCGGCGGGGCTCCGGTCCCGGCGCAGGACCGGTCGGCGGGAGGTGGCCGGCGGCCGTCGCCGCATCGCTGTCGGCCGGACGGGTGACGCGCGGCCGCGGATAAAACTCGGGCGAGTACCCCAAACTCCGCGTGGGCATGCACCTCGCGGCCATACTGACTCGGCGAGCCGGCATCTTTGCCAGCTGCTTTGGTTGTCACACGACAACTGAGCTAACCTGCGATCGATTTTCTCATCTGGCATATCCGTGATCTGCGGAAATGTGGGGGCGATGAGCGGGGCCATTCGCGGACCCGGCGCGGTTCCGAGTCCTCGGTGCGAGGGCTCTTGGGGAGCGGAACGAGGGTGCTGATGAGCAGCAAGACGATCGACACCGTGGAACGGGCGCCGGGTGAGCAGGAGCTACGTCAGCTGCTGGCAGGACTGACCGCCGTACGGGACGGCGACTTCGGCACGAGGTTGCCGTCCGACGGCGAAGGCCTGCTCGGCGACATCGCCACCGTGTTCAACGGCATGGTGGACCAGTTGTCCGTCTTCACCTCGGAAGTGACACGTGTGGCCCGCGAGGTGGGCACCGAGGGCACGCTGGGCGGGCAGGCGGAGGTGCCGGGGGTCTCGGGCACCTGGGCCGATCTCACCGACTCGGTCAACGCCATGGCCGGCAATCTCACCACCCAGGTCCGTGACATCGCCCAGGTGGCCACGGCGGTGGCGAAGGGCGATCTGTCACAGAAGATCGACGTGCCGGCGCGCGGCGAGATCCTTCAGCTGAAGGAGACCGTCAACACGATGGTCGACCAGCTCTCCGCCTTCGCCGACGAGGTCACCCGCGTCGCCCGCGAGGTCGGCAGCGAGGGCCGGCTCGGTGGTCAGGCCCAGGTGCCCGGCGTCGGCGGTGTCTGGCGCGACCTGACCGACTCCGTCAACTTCATGGCGGGCAACCTCACCGCCCAGGTCCGCAACGTCGCCCAGGTGACGACCGCGGTCGCCCAGGGCGACCTCTCCCAGAAGATCACCGTCGACGCCCGCGGCGAGATCCTCGAACTCAAGAACACCATCAACACGATGGTCGACCAGCTCTCCGCCTTCGCCGACGAGGTCACCCGCGTCGCCCGCGAGGTCGGCACCGAGGGGCGCCTCGGCGGACAGGCGGACGTCAAGGGCGTGAAGGGCACCTGGCGCGACCTGACCGACTCCGTCAACTTCATGGCGGGCAACCTCACCGCCCAGGTCCGCAACGTCGCCCAGGTGGCCACCGCGGTCGCCCAGGGCGACCTCTCCCAGAAGATCACCGTCGACGCCCGCGGCGAGATCCTCGAACTCAAGAACACCATCAACACGATGGTCGACCAGCTCTCCGCCTTCGCCGACGAGGTCACCCGCGTCGCCCGCGAGGTCGGCACCGAGGGCAATCTCGGCGGGCAGGCCATCGTCCGGGGTGTCTCCGGCACCTGGAAGGACCTGACGGACAACGTCAACGTGATGGCGTCGAACCTGACCGGTCAGGTCCGCTCCATCGCCCAGGTCGCCACCGCCGTGGCGCGCGGCGACCTGTCGCAGAAGATCACGGTCGAGGCCAAGGGCGAGGTCGCCGCGCTCGCCGACGTCATCAACACGATGGTCGACACGCTGTCCGCCTTCGCCGACGAGGTCACCCGTGTGGCCCGCGAGGTCGGTACCGAGGGCCGGCTCGGCGGACAGGCGCACGTGCCGAACGTGGCGGGTACGTGGAAGGATCTCACCGACAACGTCAACTCGATGGCCAACAACCTCACCGGCCAGGTGCGCAACATCGCGCTGGTGACGACCGCGGTGGCCAACGGCGACCTGTCGAAGAAGATCGACGTCGACGCCCGGGGCGAGATCCTCGAACTCAAGACCACCATCAACACGATGGTGGACCAGCTCTCGTCGTTCGCCGCCGAGGTCACCCGCGTCGCCCGCGAGGTGGGCAGTGAGGGCAGGCTCGGCGGGCAGGCCGAGGTCGAGGGCGTCGAGGGCACCTGGAAGCGGCTGACGGAGAACGTCAACGAACTGGCCGGGAACCTCACCCGGCAGGTCCGCGCGATCGCCGAGGTCGCGAGCGCCGTCGCCGAGGGCGACCTGACCCGCTCGATCACCGTGGAGGCCTCCGGCGAGGTCGCCGAGCTCAAGGACAACATCAACTCCATGGTGGGGTCCCTGCGCGAGACCACGCGGGCCAACCAGGAGCAGGACTGGCTGAAGACCAACCTCGCCCGGATCTCCGGCCTGATGCAGGGCCACCGCGAACTGCCTGTCGTCGCCGAGCTGATCATGGACGAGCTGGCGCCCCTGGTGTCGGCGCAGTACGGCGCCTTCTATCTCGCGGAGGAGACCGATCGCGGGGCCGAACTCCGCTTCGTGGGCTCCTACGGATACCCCGACGACGCCGAGCGGCCCGCCCGCATCCCCGTGGGCCGCTCGCTGGTCGGGCAGGCCGCGCGCAACCACCGCGCCATCAGCGTGGAAGAGCTTCCGCCGGGTTACGTGACCATCTCCTCCGGGCTCGGCCAGGTCGTGCCGACCGCCCTGACGGTGCTGCCGATCGTGGTCGAGGACCAGGTGCTCGGCGTCATCGAACTGGCCTCCGTGACCCGCTTCACCCAGATCCACCAGGACTTCCTGGGCCAGCTGATGCCGAGCATCGGCGTCAACCTCAACACCATCGTGGCCAACGCCCGTACCGACGAGCTGCTGGAGGAGTCCCAGCGGCTGACCGCCGAACTCCAGGCACGCTCCGAGGAGTTGCAGGTCCAACAGGACGAACTGCAGCGCTCCAACGCCGAGCTGGAGGAGAAAGCGTCCCTGCTGGCCTCGCAGAACCGCGACATCGAGGCCAAGAACCTGCAGATCGAGCAGGCCCGGCAGGAACTGGAGACCCGCGCCCAGGAACTGGCGCTGGCCTCCAAGTACAAGTCCGAGTTCCTGGCCAACATGAGCCACGAGCTGCGCACCCCGCTCAACAGCCTGCTGATCCTCGCGCAGCTGCTCGCGCAGAACCCGTCGCGCAACCTCACCCCGAAGCAGGTCGAGTACGCGGGCATCATCCACTCCGCCGGATCGGACCTGCTGCAGCTGATCAACGACATCCTCGACCTGTCGAAGGTCGAGGCCGGGAAGATGGACGTCTCCCCCGAGCGGGTCTCGCTGCGGCAGCTGCTCGAGTATGTCGAGGCGACGTTCCGGCCGATGACCACGCAGAAGAGCCTGGAGTTCACGGTGACCACCGCGCCGGGCGCCCCGGCCGACCTGCTCACCGACGACTCCCGGTTGCGGCAGATCCTGCGCAACCTGCTCTCGAACGCGGTGAAGTTCACCGAGCAGGGAAGCGTGGAGCTTTGCATCGAACCGGCCGCCGACCCGGAGGTGCCCGCCGGCGTCCACCGCGGCAGCACCATCGTGGCGTTCAGAGTGAAGGACACCGGGATCGGCATCCCCCGCCAGCAGCTGGAGACGATCTTCGGGGCGTTCCAGCAGGCGGACGGGACGACCAGCCGCAAGTACGGGGGCACCGGCCTCGGTCTGTCGATCACCCGGGAGATCGCCCATCTGCTGGGCGGTGCCGTCACGGTCGAGAGCACACCCGGTCAGGGCAGCACGTTCACGCTGTATCTGCCCGTGGCGCGCGCCGACTTCGAGGAGCAGGTGGACGGCGGCGGCCGGCCCGCGGAACAGCCCGAGTCCGGGGTCCCCTCCGAGGTGGTGCCGGTGCCGCGGGCGGAGTACGCCCCGGCGGGCGCGACCGGGCAGCGGCGGCGCCGCCTGCTGGTCGTCGAGGAGCGCCCGCGCGGTCTGCTGACCCTGGTCGCGGAGAGCGCCGTCACCGACATAGCGCACGATCGCGAAAGCGGTGACCCGCGCGGGTCGATCGACATCATCACCGTCGTGGGCGCGCAGGAGGCGGCGAGCGCACTGGCCGCCGAGCCCTGCCACTGCGTCGTCCTGGAACTCGGCATGCCGGACGACGAGGGCGCGCGGTTCCTGGAGGCCATGCAGGGCGACTCCGCGCTGGCCAGCGTTCCCGTGCTCGTCCACAGCGGGCACCGGGTGGACCCGGCCCAGGAACACGACCTGCGCTCCCGTTCGGGGGGCCGGCCGCTGGACTTCCTGTCCAGTCTGGACGAGCTGCGCGAGCACATCACGCTGCATCTGTCGGCCGAGGAGCCGGGAGACGTCCTGTCCCTGGTCCGCGCCGACGAGCCGCAGCACGCGGCCGCGCAGCCGGTGGACGACGCGTTCCTCGGCCGTACGGTGCTCGTCGTCGACGACGACGCGCGCAACCTCTTCGCGCTCAGCGGGATCCTGGAGCTCCATGGCTTCCAGGTGCTGCACGCGGACAACGGCCGCAAGGGCATCGAGACGCTGCTCGCCCACCCGGACATCGCGGTGGTCCTGATGGACGTGATGATGCCGGAGATGGACGGCTACGCCGCCACCTCCGAGATCCGCAAGATGCCCCAGTACGCGGACCTGCCCATCATCGCCGTGACCGCGAAGGCGATGCCGGGCGACCAGGAGAAGAGCCTCGCGTCGGGTGCGAACGACTACGTCACCAAGCCCGTCGACACGAACGACCTCATCGCCTGTGTCCGACGCTGGCTGCGCGTCTGAGGGGGGACACCCGCAGTGCGCACCAGCCGACCGGGCGCCGACCGGCGCCCTCCGCGTGGCGTCCCCGTACGCCCGAGCCGAGGAACGGGCCGACCGTGACCAATCCCGAACAACCGCCCGAGCAGACGGGGCCGCACCCGGCGGGCACCGAGCAGGCCACGGCCGGCTCGGCGGGCTCCGAGGCACCCGCGGCCACCCAGGCGGGCGGCGACCACGGGGCGCCGACCGGGCGAGGAGGGCTGGCCCGGGCCGGCACGGAACAGGAAGCCCTCGGCCCGGCCGAGGGCGATCCGGGCATGCCGGCTCCGGCAGGCACACGGCACGGTCTCGTCGCCCCGGCCGAGACCGGATACACCACAGGCACCGCGCTGATCGGCATCGGGTCCGTCGCCGTGGCCTCCGTCGGCGCGGAGTCGGTACGTGCCGACGGGGTGGACGGGGCCGGGGTCGTCGATGAGGACGGGCACCGGTCGGCCACTCCCGTGGGCAGGCTCGCCGCGACCGTGGAGCGGCTGCGCCGCGAGGTGCGGGCGGCGCAGGCCGAGGCGGACGGTCGGGCCCTCATCGAACTCGCCAAGGGCATCCTGGTCGAACGGCTGCGCTGCGGACCGGTACAAGCGGCCTGGCAGCTCGCCGAGTTGACCGAACAGGCGGGTGTGACCCCCCTCGAATTCGCGGTCGACGTCATCAACCAGGCCTCGCGGGACCGTCTGTCGGAGGTCGCCGCCGCCTTTCTGGCCGTCGCCACCGAGGCCCGCGACGAGGAGGGATCCGAAGCGGGCGACGGGCCGGCGGGCGAGTCCTCCGCCGTACGGCTGCGGGCCGCCGAGAGCGGGGCGCTCGCCGCGCACGACACACAGGCCGTCGCCGACTCCCTGCTGGAGCACGCCCTGACTCCGCTCGGTGCGGTGGCCGTCGCCATCTGGGCCGCCGGGTCCGACGGCTCGCTCACGCTGGCCGGCAGTGCCGGCTTCTCCTCGGCCGAGGCCGCACGCTGGCGGTACGTGCCGCCGGGTGTGACGACCGTGGCGCGTCGCGGTCTCGCCGAGCGCGCCGGGCAGTGGATCGGCTCCCTGTCCCGGACCGGTGTGCCCTCCATCGGCCAGCACCACCACCCCGACGGCGGCAGGGTCGCCCTGCCGGCCGGCACCGGCGGGCGGATCCACGGCGTACTGGAGATCGCCTGGCCGGTCCCGCTTGATCCGCAGCCCCCGCAGATAGTGCGTCAGGTCGAGGCGCTGGCCGAGCTGTGCGCCCACACCCTGGAGACCTACGCGCTCCAGCACCCCGACGGCACCCCGAGGCCCCGCGTCCTGCCCGACGTCGCGGAGCTGATGGACCTGGCGGACGGGCTGCACGACCCCGCCCTTGTGCTGCTGCCGCACCTCGACGCCGACGGCGAGCTCGTCGACTTCCGGATCCAGCATGTCAACAGCCGGTTCCTCGACCCCGCGGGCCGGCCGCGCGGCGTCGTCAACGGTGCGTTGCTGCTCGAGGCCTATCCGATGGCCGCCGGGGAGTGCGAGCTCTTCGACCGGGTCGAGCGCGTCTACGCCACGGGCGAGCCCTTCCGCGCCCACCGCATGCGGCTCACCGCACTGGTGGACGATGTGCCGCTGGCGGCGGTGGCCGACATCAACGTCAGCCGGCACGGCGGCAGCGTCCTGCTCATCTGGCGCATCGAGGACGAGACGGCACGTCTCGCGAGCCTGCTCCAGCACGCCCAGCGCCTCGGCCGCATCGGCGGTTTCGAGGAGAACCTGCTCACCGGCGAGATCACCTGGAACGGCCAGCTCTTCAGCCTCTACGGCAAGCCCACGTCCGGCTCCCCGGTGCCGCTGGAGGACCTGCCCGCCCACGCCCACCCCGACGACGCCGTCGCCATCGGCAGGTTCCTGCGCACCCTGCTCCACCAGCGGCGGCCCGCGTCCACCGCCTTCCGGCTGCAGCGTCCCGACGGGGTGACCCGTCATATGCGCGTAGTGGCCGAGCCCGTACTCGACTCCGCCGGCCGCCTGTTCGTGGTGCGCGGCGCCTACCAGGACATCTCCGCCCAGCACTGGACCGAGGTCGCGCTCGCCGCGACCCGTGACCAGCTCGCGCACACCGAGCAGCAGGCGAGCGAACGCAACCGGCTCACCCTCCAGCTGCAGCAGGCCATCATGCCTCCGGAGCAGGCGCCGCTGGAGGCTCCCGGCCTCCAGGTGGCGGTGCGCTACCGGCCCGCGGAGACGGAACAACTGGTCGGCGGTGACTGGTACGACGCGGTCCTCCTGCCGTCCGGACTGGTGCTGGTGAGCGTGGGCGACGTGGCAGGACACGGCATCGAGGCGGCGACCAGCATGGTCGTGCTGCGCAACGCGCTGCGCGGACTCGCCGTGACGGGTGCGGGACCCGGCCAGTTGCTGTCCTGGCTCAACATGGTGGCCCACCATCTGACCGGCGCCGTCACCGCCACGGCGGTCTGCGGCCTGTACGACCCGGACCGCCACACCCTGCGGTGGGCCAGGGCGGGCCATCTGCCGCCCGTCCTGGTACGCGGCGGCGAGGCGGCCACGCTGCCCCTGGTCAAGGGGCTGCTGCTCGGGGCCGTGGCCGAGGCGGCGTACGCGGAGCACGAGGTCCAGTTCGCCGTCGACGACACCCTGCTGATGTACACGGACGGCCTGATCGAGCGCCGTGACCGGTCCGTGGAGGAGTCGCTCGCCCAGCTGCTGACCGCCGCGCGTACGGTGCCCCCGACGCTGGACCAGCAGCTGGACCGGCTGCTCACCTACAGCAAGTCGGACACGGACGACGACACCTGCATCGTGGGCATCCGGGTCGCCTGACCGGCAGGGCGGGCCGCACGCCCACGTGCTGGACATCCCCGGGGCGGCCGCCCGTGCATCGACTAGCGTCATGACATGACCGGCAACACCGCTCCCGCCCTCGCCGACGCCCTGGCCGGCGGGACCCTCGTCCTCGACGGCGGCATGTCCAACCAGCTGGAGTCCGCCGGGCACGACCTCAGCGACGCACTGTGGTCGGCGCGGCTGCTCGCAGAGCGGCCGGAGGCGATCACCGAGGCGCACCTCGCGTACTTCGAGGCGGGCGCGGACGTGGCGATCACGGCCAGCTACCAGGCGACGTTCGAGGGTTTCGCACGGCGGGGCATCGACCGCGAGCGGGCGGCGGGTCTTCTGGCCCTGAGCGTGGACCTGGCCCGGGAGGCGGCGGATCGGGCGCGTGCCAAGGGCGCCGGCCGGCCGCTGTGGGTGGCCGCGTCCGCGGGACCGTACGGTGCGATGCTCGCGGACGGCTCCGAGTATTGGGGCCGCTACGGCCGCACGGTCGCCGAGCTGGAGGCCTTCCACCGCCCCCGCCTGGAGGTGCTGGCCGCGGCCGGCCCGGACGTACTGGCGCTGGAGACGGTCCCGGACACGGACGAGGCCGAAGCGCTGCTGCGGGCGGTACGCGGGCTCGGCGTACCGGCCTGGCTGTCCTACACCGTCTCCGGCGACCGCACGCGCGCGGGACAGCCGCTTCAGGAAGCGTTCGCCCTGGCCGGCGACGCGGACGAGGTGATCGCGGTGGGCGTCAACTGCTGCGCGCCCGGGGACGTGGACGCCGCTGTCGAGACGGCCGCGCGGGTGACGGGCAAGCCGGTGGTGGTCTACCCGAACAGCGGAGAGACCTGGGACGCCCGGGCACGCGCCTGGGACGGCCGCACCACCTTCGCCACGACCCGGGTCACGGGCTGGCGCGACGTGGGGGCGCGGCTGATCGGGGGGTGCTGCCGGGTGGGCCCGCGGCAGATCGCCTCGATCGCCGAAACGCTTCGGCCGACCCCGGCCTGAGCCACCCGGCGGCACTTCGGACCCCGTCGGCCCCGGCCCGAGCCACCGACGCCGGAACACCGCCGCACGTGTCACTCCGCATCGCTGCGCCGCACACCCCCGGGCCGCCGCAGACGGCGCACCGCCGACAGCGGCACCGCGCCCCGCAGCATCGAACCGTTGCCCGCACCCGGCGCGGAGGCCGGCGCCGGAGGTGTGGACGCGGTCTCCCACAGCTCCATCTCGCCGTCGCGGGGGCCGTGCACGACCGGGTCGCCGTCGCCGCCGAAGATCCGCACCGGGTGGCTCTCGTCCCATGCGGGCCAGCCCGGGTCGCCGTCCGTCGCGAAGCGCACCCATGCGGAGTGCATCTCGTGGGCGAGCGCGCGGGGCGCGTCGGGGCCGGCGAGCTTCGCCGCTTCCGGCACATCCGCGCTGTCGAAGACGAAGCCCAGCTCCAGCGCGTGGCAGGCGCCGAGGCCGGGGAGACCCGAGCGCCAGGCGAACTCGTAGACATGGCACGGCGCGTCGCCCTCGCCCGCGCGGGAACCGGCCAGGCGGTGCAGGGGACGGCGGAGCAGGAAGTCCGTGACCATCTGGCCCACCAGGTCGGAAATGGGGGCGTCCGGGTGGGCGTTGCGGTAGCCGCGCGGGACGTCGGGGCCGCAGTGGCAGCGGGCCATCGCGCCGGCCATGGCGACCGCGCCGAGTCTGTCGATGCGCTCGATCAGCCCGGTGGGCGCGAGCCACAGCCGGTGCTCCTCACTGGTCCAGCCCATGAGCAGGGGGATGTCCCGGGCGGCACCGTCGAGCAGCGCTTCGAGCGGGTCGCGCGGCACCAGGTCGCCGTCCACGACGATCCCGAAGGCGGGTCCGCCGAGGATCGGGCTGGCCCGGCGGCCCACCTCCGCCTGGGTGTCGGCCAGCACCGTGCGGTCCACCTGGGCGAAGGCGGCCGCCGTCGCCGGCACCTTCAACTTCGTGGCCATGCGGCGCACCAGACGCCGGACCCGGTCCCGGTCGGTCGACTCCGGCGGCCCGCTCTGCAGCACGGCCCGGTGGAACAGCCCCCGGGTGCGCGGACTCACCAGCAGGGCGCCGATGCTGATGGCGCCCGCCGACTCGCCGAACACGGTCACCCGGTCCGGATCGCCGCCGAACGCGGCGATGGCATCGTGCACCCACTCCAGCGCGGCGAGCTGGTCGCGCAGCCCGGAGTTGGGCGGAACGTCCGGGAAGAGTCCGTAACCCTCCACACCCAGCCGGTAGTTGAAGGACACGAGCACGACACCGTCGCGGGCGAAGGCGCTGCCGTCGTAGACGGGCACGGCGGAGGAGCCGCGGGTCAGGGCGCCGCCGTGGATCCAGACCATCACCGGGAGCCGGGCGCCGGGGCTCGGGTCCGGTGTCCAGACGTTGAGGTTGAGGCAGTCGTCCCCGGCCACCACCGGGTCGCTCAGATAGCGGGCGAAGGCCTCCGAGTACGGCGGCTTGGGCGGAGTCGGCCCGTACGCGCCCGCGTCCCGTACCCCGTCCCAGGGTTCGGGCGGGACCGGCGGGCGAAAGCGGTGCGCGCCGAAGGGCGGGGCGGCGAAAGGGATGCCGCGGAAGACGGCGACCCCCTGTTCGTAGCGGCCGCGCACGGCTCCGTGGGGGGTGCGGACCACGGGGTCCGATGCACTCGCCGGATTGCCGGCCACCTCGTCCGCGCGCTCCATACGGCTCTCCTCACACGCCGGGGACTGCCCGTTTCACCGCATCACATCACTTTCCCGGATCGCCGAGCCGCACAGAAGGCGTCCGCGCGTCCCGACAAGAGTGCGACCACATCCGCCTCGGCACGACGGTCTCCTTCGTCGCACGGGACACAGGAGACCGGCGGCGGCGAGGTGGCCGGCCGGTGACGCGCACCGGCGGACGGCGCCTACTCCGCCCGCGCCGCCCAGCGGATGCCGCCGAGGAGATGGGCGCGGAAGTCCGGGTCCTCGTACGCCTCGGAGGCGTGTCCCAGCGCCGTGTAGAACACCCGGCCGGCGCCCTGCTCACGGCACCACACCAGCGGGTGGTCCGCGCCCATCCCGGCGCCCTCGTACGAGGATTCGTCTGCCGAGGCGAGGACGCGCACCGAACCCCGCGGGCTGGTACGGAAGTCGTACCACTCGTCCGTGAAATCCCACACGGCGGGCAGGTGCCGGGTCGCCGGATGGCCTCGGTCCTCGACGACCGCCCTGCCCGGCTGGAGGTCGGGGTGCCGGGCGAACCGGGCGCCCAGCAGCTCGCCGTAGTACGGCCAGTCGTCCTCGGCGCAGGCGGCCGCGTGCACACCGACGAACCCGCCGCCGTCCCGCATGTACGCCTCCAGCCCGACGCGTCCCGGCGGGGTCAGGACCTCGCCGGTGGTGGAGAGGAAGACGACCACCGCGTATGCGCCGAGGCCCGATGCGAAGACGCCCGGGTCCTCGGTGGCGTCGGCCGTGAAGCCGTGCGCGGCCCCGAGGGCACCCACGGCGGCGACGGCGTCCGGGATGGAGTCGTGCCGGTAGTCGGTGGTGCGGGTGTACACGAGGACACGGAAGGCCATGGCCTGAGCCTAGGGACGTGTGCTGTCCGATTCCTTCAAGACTCGTCCCCCGCCGGCTGCCTACGGTGGCCGCATGACTCCACGATTCGATGTGATCGGCCTGGTCGTCTCCGACCTGGCCGCTTCCCTCGCCTTCTACCGCCGCCTCGGGCTCGTCTTCCCCGAGGGCGCCGAGAGCCAGCCCCACGTCGAGGCGGAGCTGCCCGGTGGGCTGCGGCTCGCCCTGGACACCGAGGAGACCGTCCGTTCCTTCCACACCGGCTGGCAGCCGCCGAGCGGGGGCGGCCGGGTCTCCCTCGCCTTCCGGTGCGACTCCCCCGCCGAGGTGGACCATCTCTACGAGGAGCTGGTGGGTGCCGGTCACCACGGCGAGCTCAAGCCGTGGGACGCCGTGTGGGGGATGCGGTACGCGGTCGTGCACGACCCGGACGGCAACGGCGTCGACCTGTTCGCGACCCTGCACTGAGCTGTTCCAAGGACAAGCGACCTCGGCATCGACGGGGATACCGAGGTCGCCGCGGCAGCAGCGTCGCCCACTACGGCTGTTGCAGGCTCTGTGAGAGGGGCGGGATCTCGAGGTGCTGCGGGGCCTGCGTTCGGTCCCGGGTCAAGGAACCGGTCCGTTCTCCGCCTCAGTGACCGCGGGCCAGTAGGTCACCCAGCGGCATCCCCGCCAACTCGCGTACGTCCCGGGCCAGATGAGCCTGGTCCGCGAAGCCCGCGCGAGCCGCGGTCTCGGCGAAGGACACCCCGGACCGAGCCAGCGCCAGCGCCCGCTGCAACCGCAGCACACGGGCCAGGGTCTTCGGCCCGTACCCGAACGCGGCGAGTGAGCGGCGGTGCAACTGGCGTGCACCCATGCGCAGCTCATCGGCGGTGGCGGCGACCGAGCGGCCCGCTTCGAGGGCCGCGACCACCGCGCCGAGCAGCGGGTCGGGGCCCGGCGAGAGCGCGGCCCGGTCCAGCGCGATCTCCTCCAGCGCGGTCGCGGGATCGGCGGCGGCGTTCACGCGCGCGGTCAGCCGGCGCACGTCGGCAGCAGGCCACAGATCGGCCAGCTCGACGCGCCGGTCACGGAGTTCGTACGCCGGAACGCCCAGCAGGGCCGGGGCGGTGCCGGGGTGGAAGCGGACGCCCGCCCAGCGCGCGGCCGGACCCCCGGGCTGGTAGGCGTGCGTGTCCGGGCCGGCGACCAGCAGCCTGCCCTCGGTCCACAGCAGGTCCATGCAGCCGTCGGGCAGCACCGGCCGGACCACGGCGAGCTCAAGCGTGCGGTGCCACACCACCGCTCCGGTGAACCGTGACGGCCTCTCCGCGTACACGACCGCCAGGCTACGCCCCGGGCGAGCGGGGCTTGCGGGGAACGGGCCCGCGCCGGGAGGGCGAGGAGCGGGGCGTCCGTCTCACTCCCGCGACCCGTCGTCACCCTTCCGCGGCGGGTGGGGGGCGCTGCGGACCTGTGTCCGCAGGCGGGAGGTGACGTCCTCCGGGGGCAGGAAGCGCGACCAGCGCTCCGGGAACTCGGACGGCATGTCCGGGTCGTCCGCGTCGTCGAGGTCGTCGGGGTCGTCCGCGCGGCCCGCCGCGGCGCGGGCCACGTACTCCGCGGCCTGCTCCTGACGCAGCCGCTCGTTGGCCTCGCGGGCCGCCGCGGTGGCCGCGGCCGGCCAGACCCGGTCGATGGCCGCGTTCACGGCGGCGCCCACCAGCACCGCGAAGGCGGACACACCGATCCACAGGAGCACGGCGACGGGCGCCGCCAGCGAACCGTAGATCGTCGGGCCCTCGATGGTGTGGGTCAGGTAGATGCGCAGCAGGAAGGAGCCGAGCACCCACATCGCGAGGGCCACCAGGGCCCCGGGTACGTCCTCCACCCACGGTGACCGCACGGGAACGGACACGTGGTACAGCGTCGTCAGGAACACGATCGACAGGACGATGACCACCGGCCAGTACAGGACTTGCACGACCGTCGTCGACCACGGCACGACGTTCACGACCGCGTCCGGCCCCGCCACCATGAGCGGCAGCGCGACCGAGCCGATCAGGAGTGCCACGATGAAGAGGACGAACGCGAGCAGCCGGGTCTTCACGATGCCCCGGGTGCCGTCGAGCCCGTACATCACCGTGATCGTGTCGATGAAGACGTTCACCGCCCGCGACCCCGACCACAGCGCGAACAGGAACCCGATGGAGATCACATCGGGCCGTCCGCCCTTCATCACATCGTGCAGGATCGGCTGGGCGATCTGCGCGACACCCCTGTCGGACAGGACCGTGCGGGAGGCCTCCAGGAGGTTGTTCTCCAGGCTCTGGATGGTGTCGGCACCGGTCCAGTCGTCGACGTAGCCCAGCAGTCCGATGAGGCTCAGCAGCAGCGGCGGCACGGACAGCAGCGTGAAGAACGCCGCCTCGGCCGCCAGGCCGAGGATGCGGTACTCCAGGCACGAGTCGACCGTGTCCTTCAGCAGCAGCCAGGCGGTCCTGCGTTTGGAGACGTTCCGGTAGAGGGCACGTGCCCGGTGGAGGCGGCCGGACGGCGGCTCGGGGTTCTCTTTTGCTGCTGACTGCACGCCTCAACGGTATCCGCCGCCGGTGCCCGGGCTCATCTCCCGGTGGGACGGGCTCGAAGGGGGTGGCGCACGGCCCGCGCGATACGGGTGACCGATGGCGTACTGAGGGGTAGGTTCGGCCCATGGCAGCCACCACGCACACTGTCACCAACCAGGCTCCGCCCCTGGTGGGACATGACGTCTTCACCGCCGACCGCGCCCTCGTGGAGGCCGTCGAGCGGCATCTGGACCCCGCGCTTCTCGATGAGGCCCGCGACGAACTGTCGGGGCTCGGGCGGAGTGTCGGCTCCGCCCAGGTGCAGGAATGGGGCGCGCAGGCCAATGAGAACCCACCGAAGCTGCGGACCCACGACCGCTACGGCAACCGCATCGACGAGGTCGAGTTCCATCCGGCCTGGCACCGGCTGCTCGGCAAGGGTGTGGCCGCGGGCCTGACCTCGGCCTGGCCGCGCCCGGGCGGGCATGTCCGCCGCGCCGCCGCGTTCGTGCTCTGGACGCAGGCCGAGGCCGGCAACGGCTGCCCCTTGTCGATGACCCACGCGGCGGTGCCCGCGCTGCGCACGGACCCGGCGCTGGCCGCCGAGTGGGAGCCCCGGCTCACGTCCATGGTCTACGACCGGGGTCTGCGTCCCGCCGCGGAGAAGGCCGGTGTCCTCTTCGGCATGGGCATGACGGAGAAGCAGGGTGGCAGCGATGTGCGCGCCAACACGACGGCGGCCCGGCCGCTCGCCGAGGACAGCACATACGAGCTGACGGGCCACAAGTGGTTCTGCTCGGCGCCCATGTCCGACGCGTTCCTGGTGCTGGCCCAGGCACCGGACGGGCTGACCTGCTTCCTCGTCCCGCGCGTGCTGGAGGACGGCACCCGGAACGTCTTCATGATCCAGCGGCTCAAGGACAAGCTCGGCAACCGGTCCAACGCGTCCAGCGAGGTCGAGTTCGACGGCACCTGGGCGCGCCGGGTCGGTGAGGAGGGGCGCGGGGTGCGCACCATCATCGAGATGGTGGCGGCCACGAGGCTCGACTGCGTCCTCGGCTCGGCGGCGCTCATGCGGCAGGCCGTGGCGCTGGCGATCCATCACTGCACCTACCGGGAGGCGTTCGGCGGCACGCTCGTCGACAAGCCCCTGATGCGCAACGTACTGGCCGACCTGGCCCTGGAGTCGGAGGCGGCTACGACCCTCGGGCTGCGGCTCGCGGCGGCCTACGACGACGGCAGCGAGCAGGAGCGGGCGTTCCTCAGGCTCGCGGTGCCGGCCGCCAAGTACTGGGTGACCAAGCGGTGCACTCCGCTGGTGGCGGAGGCGTCGGAGTGCTTCGGCGGGAACGGCTACGTCGAGGAGTGGGGCATGCCCCGGCTGCTGCGGGAGTCCCCGCTCAACTCCATCTGGGAGGGCGCGGGCAACGTCCAGGCGCTCGACGTGCTGCGCGCGCTCCAGCGCGAACCGCAGGCCCTGAACGCCTATCTACAGGAGGTCGGCCTGGCGCGTGGCGCCGACCACCGCCTGGACGGCGCGATCAAGAACCTGCTCGCCGAACTCGCCGACCTGGACGGCATCGAGGGGCGGGCCCGCCGCGTGGTCGAGCGGATCGCGCTGGTGCTCCAGGGATCGCTGCTGGTCCGCTACGCGCCGCCGGAGGTCGCGGACGCCTTCTGCGCCTCCCGGCTCGGCGGCGACTGGGGCTCGGCCTTCGGCACGCTGCCGCACAGCCTGGATCTGGCCACGGTGGTGGAGCGGGCACGGCCCGTCGTCTGACGCTCGCCGCGGTCTCTCACGGCCCCCTGGGCGCGCACGTCACGGGCTCCCCCAAGCCCGTGACGCAACGCGCGTCCCCCCGGGGGCGCGTGTGGCGGGGGTGGTGCTGCGCCGACACGGCACCACCCCCGCCCCTGGCCCCGTTTCAAGGACCACGGCCGCCGCGTGAGCGGCGTTGAACAAGTTTCAATGACCGCCGGACCGTTCGCCAGGGTTGCAAGGGGTTGCAACTTGCTGCTCGCTGTTGCCGGAGTGCACCCCTCCGTAGCGGGCAGGCGGCAAGATGAGACCCAGCGTCAACACGGGTTCCGTGGCTCATGCCCGGAATCCGCCGGCGGTCACGCACGGCGAGTGAGCCGAGGGGCGTGCGGCATCCGCTGAGCTGCCCACGGCGAACGAGCCAGGAACAGGGGGAAGTTCAGTGACGCACTCGACCAGGAAAGACGTCACCCGGCTCGTCGCGCTGGATGCCACGCAGGCGGCGCGCGTGCTCAACGAAGTACGCAGCGCCACGCTCTCGGGACAGCGCGCCCCCGTCGCGCCGCGCCCGGTGATCGAGGCGTCGTGGGGACGGATGCTGCGCAGCGGCGTGGACCCCGACCAGGACTTCCGGGCCGGCCTGCTGAGCCGTGAGGAGATCGAGCGGCGCCGCCAGGACTCGCCGCTGCGGCGCGTTCTTCCGGTGCTGCGCGAGGGCCTGCTGTCGGTCGCCGACGTGGCGCAGCACATCATGGTCGTCGCGGACGCGGAGGGGCGGGTGCTGTGACGCGAGGGCAGCTCGTCGGTGCTGCGCAAGGCGGACGGAATGGGCTTCGAGCCCGGTGCGGACTGGGGCGAGAGGGTCGTCGGCACGAACGGCGTGGGCACTCCGACGGTGACCCGGCGCCCTGTGCAGGTGTTCGCCTCGGAGCACTTCGTACGGTCCCACGCTTCGTGGACATGCACGGGTGCCCCGATCACCGATCCGCGCGACGGCCGGCTGATCGGGGTCGTGGACGTCAGCGGTCCGCTGGAGACGATGCATCCGGCGACGCTCGCCTGGGTGGACGCGGTGGCGAAACTCGCGGAGGCACGGCTGCGGGAGCTGCATCTGACCTCCTTGGAGCGGCTGCGTGCGGTGGCGGCACCACTGCTGGCCAAACTGGGCGGCCGGGCGCTGGCGGTGGACACGGACGGCTGGACGGCCGCGGTGACCGGGATGCCGTACACCGGTCGTGTCGCCCTGCCCACATCGCTGTCGGCCGGCCACTGCCTGCTGCCGGCCTGGGGACCCTGCACGGTGGAGCCGCTGCCGGGCGGCTGGCTGATCCGGATCGCGGACGCACCCGCACCCGCACCCGTACCCACCACACGTGTCGTCCTGGACGTGGCACACCCGCGCCGCTGGTCGGTGACCGTGTCGGGCGACACGGGCTCCTGGACCCATAAACTCAGCTCCCGGCACGCGGAGTTGCTCTATCTGCTGGCCATCAGCCGCACCGGTCGCACGGCCGCGGCCCTGGCCTCCGACGTGTTCGGCGACCCGGCCCGCACGGTCACGGTCCGCGCGGAGATGTCCCGGGTGCGCCGATACCTGGGGGCGTTCCTGGAACACCGGCCGTATCGTTTCTGCGATTCCGCGGAAGTGGAGTTGCTGGCCCCTGCCGACCCCCGTGACCTGCTGCCGCACTCGGTGGCGCCGGGGGTGGTACGGGCGCGGGGCAGCCTGCTGGACCACATCGGCGCACAACTGGCCCTGCCCGGCCCGGAGACCGGCTTCCAGCTCGCCCCACCGCTCGTCCCCCGCCCCGGCGTTTAGCCCTCATGGTGGGGACAACCCTCCATTTTCCCCGGTCTTCGACCGGCTCCGCATCCTTCTGCCGTAGCATCCCTCCCACAGGCCACCCCACCCGCACCTCACGTCAATGTCCGGACACCGAGGAGCAGTTGGCCTACGCCGGGAGGTTGTATGACGCACCGTGGCCGACATCGCCGCAGGCGCAGGGGTCGTGCGCTGCGGGCCACGCTGGCCGGGGCCGCGCTCGCGCTGACCGCGGCCGCCACGCTGATCAGCACCTCACAGGCCGCCGGCGGGGACGACCCCGGCAGCCTCACCCGGGTCACCGGCGCGGCCCGGACCGCGACGTTCCGCCTCCATGAAAACCTCACCGACCGCACCACCCTGGACAGGCTCACCCACGCGATGGGGGGCGGCGTCGACGTCCACGGCGTCCTCGCCTCCGCCGACCGCACGCTGCGCGACCGGTCCGCGTGCGACGCCGCCGAGACCGCCGCGCTGCCGGTGAAGCCGACCGCCACGCGGGCGTACTGCTGGGACCACAAGGACGCGACGACCGCGCAGTGGCTGCCCCGGTCCGTCACCACCTCCGGGGACGCCGAAGCAGACGGCCGCTGGGGCCCCGACCGGGTCATCCTGGCGGGCTGGACGCACAACGACCGCGCGCCGGGCGAGCCGGCCGCCGACCGGGGCCTCGCCCGTATCGCCTTCGTCGACGCCGACGACCGCGCCCGCCTCGCCTACCGCTGGGTCCTGCTGGTGGCCCCGCGCGCCGGCGGCAAGGACTTCAGCGCCGTACGCACCACCCTGTCCGGCATGGTCTGGTACCGGGACAAGCTCTTCGTCACCTCCCGCGACTCCCTGCTGGTCTTCGACCTGCACCGCATCCTGCGGGCGGACGTCGACAGCCCCGCCATCGGCCGGGTCGGCCGCGGTTATGCCGCGCACGGCTACCAGTACGTGCTCCCGACGATCGGCTCCTACCGTCTGACCGGCGGCCCCTGTTCCACCGCCGACGACCGCTCGGTCGCCTGCTTCTCCGCGCTCTCGCTCGACCGCACCTCGACACCGCACAGCCTGGTGGCCGCCGAGCGGTTGCGTGCCGGCAGCAGCGCCACATCGACCCGCCTGTGGCGCTACCCGTTCAGCACCGTGCCCCGCCACGCCGGTCTGCTCGCCACCGACACGCACCACGACGTCGCGGCGAGCGAGTCCTACGAGACGGAGGCGACCGGGGTGCGGGGCGTGCTCTCGCACCGGCGCAACGGGGCGGCCCGGAGCGACTGGTACGTCGACCCCGCGCCCACCGTCCGCGGCCGGCACGGCACGCTCTGGCGGCAGAACGCCTCCGGAGCCAAGGCGGCCACCTGCTCAGCCGACGAGACCCAGGCCTGCTGGGGCCGCCACACCGCCTCCCTGTCGTACTGGCAGGAGACCGGCGAGCTGTGGACGCTGACGGTGGGAGCCGTGAGCGAGGACGCGGACGAGGGACTCACGGCGGCCGGGGGCCGGGTGCTGTACGCGGTGCCGCTGGACTCGGTGGACGACGCGCTGGACTAGGAGCCCGGCCCCCGGCCGCGACCCCTTTGTCGTACCGCGGACCTCCGTGATTCCCTGACCGCATGAGCACCCTCACCGTGACCACGTGGTCCCTGGAGCAGACGTCCCCGGCCGATGTGCTGCCCGCGAAGGCCCCCGAGGGCGACGTCCGCGTCGTCCGTGCCCAGGTGCCCTCGCCGGAGTTCAGCCGCTTTCTGTACGCATCGGTCGGCGGGGACATCCGCTGGACCGACCGGCTCGGCTGGACGTACGCCCGGTGGGAGGAACATCTGAACCGGCGGGGTGTGGAGACCTGGGTCGCTCACGAAGGGGGGACGCCCGCCGGGTACGTGGAGCTGGAACCGCAGGACGAGGGCGCGGTGGAGATCCTCTACTTCGGGCTGCTCCCGGCGTTCCGGGGCCGGCGCATCGGCGGGCACCTGCTGTCGTACGGCGCCGCCCGCGCCTGGGACCTCGCGGACCGCTGGCCCGGGCTGGCCCCGACGAAGCGGGTGTGGGTGCATACGTGCAGCAAGGACGGCGAACACGCGATGGACAACTACCTGCGCCGTGGCTTCAGGCTCTTCGACACCAAGGTCGAGGAGGAGCCCGACGCGCCGACCCCGGGGCCCTGGCCTGGGGCGTACCCAGCCTGACCTGCGTTGACACAACCATTCACGGTCCTGTGACCGATGACACCCTTGTTCCACATCCCGGGACAAGGGTGTCCGCATGATGGATAAAGCTGGACTGCGTCCAGAGCACCGTGCCACGCTTCCATCATGTCTGGAACTGGAGTTGCCTTGGTGAGTCGGCGGCACGTCGACCTCGGCCGCATGTCCAGCGCCATCTGTCCGGCGAGCTGACAGCCTCCAGCCAGCCCGGTTTTCCCTTTATTTGCCTCGTCGCGCACTGCCGCGCACGCCTCTCGCATGCCCGTGCGCGCAGGTCAGAGCCGCTTCCCCTGCCTGTCCGAAGGACGTATCCACCATGGCTGCCACCCCGGAGAATCCTGCCACGCCCCGCCGCAAGGTGAGCCGTCACCGTGGCGAGGGCCAGTGGGCCGTGGGTCACTTCACCCCGCTCAACGGCAACGAACAGTTCAAGAAGGACGACGACGGTCTCAATGTGCGGACACGCATTGAGACGATCTACTCCAAGCGGGGCTTCGACTCCATCGACCCCAACGACCTGCGGGGCCGGATGCGCTGGTGGGGCCTGTACACCCAGCGCAAGCCCGGGATCGACGGCGGCAAGACCGCGATCCTGGAGCCGGAGGAGCTGGACGACACGTACTTCATGATGCGCGTCCGGATCGACGGCGGCCGGCTGACCACACCTCAGCTGCGCGTCATCGGCGAGATCTCGCAGGAGTTCGCGCGCGGCACCGCCGACATCACCGACCGGCAGAACGTCCAGTACCACTGGATCCGGATCGAGGACGTGCCCGAGATCTGGAACCGCCTGGAGGCCGTCGGTCTCTCCACCACCGAGGCCTGCGGTGACACCCCCCGCGTGATCCTCGGCTCGCCCGTCGCCGGCATCGCCGAGGACGAGATCATCGACGGCACCCCGGCCGTCGAGGAGATCCACCGCAGGGTCATCGGCAACCCGGCGTTCTCGAACCTGCCGCGCAAGTTCAAGACCGCCATCTCGGGATCGCCGCTGCTCGACGTGGCGCACGAGATCAACGACGTCGCCTTCGTCGGCGTCGTCCACCCCGAGCACGGCCCGGGTTTCGACCTGTGGGTCGGCGGCGGTCTGTCCACCAACCCGAAGATCGGGCAGCGGCTCGGCGCGTGGGTCCCGCTGGACGAGGTGCCCGACGTCTTCGAGGGCGTCATCTCGATCTTCCGTGACTACGGCTACCGGCGGCTGCGCAACCGCGCCCGGCTGAAGTTCCTCGTCGCCGACTGGGGCGTGGAGAAGTTCCGTCAGGTGCTGGAGGACGAGTACCTGCAGCGGAAGCTGGTCGACGGCCCGGCGCCCGAGCAGCCCGTGGAGCGCTGGCGCGACCACGTCGGTGTGCACCGGCAGCAGGACGGCCGTTTCTACGTCGGGTTCGCCCCCCGGGTCGGCCGGGTCGACGGCGCCACGCTGACGAAGATCGCTGAGCTCGCCGAGGCGCACGGCTCGGGCCGGGTCCGTACGACGGTCGAGCAGAAGATGATCGTGCTGGACGTGGTGGAGTCGCAGGTCGACTCGCTCGTGTCGGGCCTGGAGGCGCTCGACCTCACGGTGCACCCCTCCCCATTCCGGCGCGGCACCATGGCCTGCACCGGTATCGAGTACTGCAAGCTCGCCATCGTCGAGACCAAGGCGCGCGGTTCCTCGCTGATCGACGAACTGGAGCGCCGCATCCCCGACTTCGACGAACCGATCACCATCAACATCAACGGCTGCCCGAACGCCTGCGCCCGTATCCAGGTCGCGGACATCGGCCTCAAGGGCCAGCTGGTCCTCGACGACCAGGGCCGACAGGTCGAGGGCTTCCAGGTGCACCTGGGCGGCGCGCTCGGCCTGGAGGCCGGCTTCGGCCGCAAGGTCCGCGGCCTGAAGGTCACCTCGGAGGAGCTGCCGGACTACGTCGAGCGCGTCCTCAAGCGGTTCCAGGCGGAACGCGAAGAGGGCGAGCGGTTCGCGACCTGGGCGGCCCGGGCTTCCGAGGAGGCGCTGTCGTGAGCGAGCGGGCCGCCCCCTTCTACTGCCCCTACTGCGGCGACGAGGATCTGCGTCCGAGCGAGCAGGGCCACGGCGCATGGGAGTGCGGAGCGTGCAATCGAGCCTTCCAGCTGAAGTTCCTGGGGCTGTTGGCCCGGGGGCTCGTGCAGACCGATCGGGGAGGGGACGGGACATGACGACGACTCGGGACGAGCGGGGTACCGGCGAACTCAGGGCACTGGCCGAGCAGGCTGGGCGCGACCTGGAGGACGCCTCCGCGCTGGAGATCCTCCGATGGGCGGCCGACACCTTCGGCACGGGCTTCTGCGTGACCTCCTCCATGGAGGACGCGGTGGTCGCCCATCTCGCCTCGCGCGCGAGGCCCGGCGTCGACGTCGTCTTCCTCGACACCGGCTACCACTTCCCGGAGACCATCGGCACCCGTGACGCGGTCGAGGCGGTGATGGACGTCAACGTCATCACGCTCACCCCGCGTCAGACGGTCGCCGAGCAGGATGCCGAGTACGGCCCGAAGCTGCACGACCGCGACCCCGACCTGTGCTGCAAGTTGCGCAAGGTGCAGCCCCTGGAGGAGGGGCTGACGGGCTACGACGCCTGGGCGACCGGACTGCGCCGGGACGAGTCCCCGACCCGGGCGAACACCCCGGTCGTCGGCTGGGACGAGAAGCGGCAGAAGGTCAAGATCTCGCCCATCGCCCGCTGGACCCAGGACGACGTGGACGCGTACGTGGCCGAACACGGCGTCCTGACCAACCCGCTTCTGATGGACGGCTACGCCTCCGTGGGCTGCGCGCCCTGCACCCGCCGGGTCCTCGCGGGCGAGGACGCGCGGGCCGGGCGCTGGGCGGGCCGGGGCAAGACCGAGTGCGGGCTGCACGACTGACCATGACGGACATTCAGGAGACATACGTGACGACCGGGGCCACCGTCTGGCTCACGGGTCTGCCGAGTGCCGGCAAGACCACCATCGCGTACGAGCTGGCGGGCCGCCTGCGCGAGGAGGGGCACCGTGTTGAGGTGCTCGACGGCGACGAGATCCGCGAGTTCATCTCGGCGGGCCTCGGCTTCGGCCGCGCGGACCGGCACACGAACGTGCAGCGCATCGGCTTCCTCGCCGACCTGCTCGCCCGCAACGGCGTCAAGGCGCTCGTACCGGTGATCGCGCCGTACGCGGACAGCCGTGAGGCGGTGCGCAAGCGCCACCAGGAGAGCGGGGCGCCGTACCTCGAGGTGCATGTGGCGACCCCTGTCGAGGTGTGCTCCGTACGCGATGTGAAGGGCCTGTACGCCAAGCAGGCAGCGGGCGAGCTGAAGGGCCTGACGGGCGTCGACGACCCGTACGAGGAGCCCCTCTCGCCCGATCTGCGGATCGAGTCCCAGAACCAGACCGTGCAGGAGTCCGCGGCGGCCGTGTACGCGCTGCTCAGCGAAAGGGGACTGGCATGACGACCGTCGCCGAGGTCAAGGGGGGCGGCGAGGGCACGGTCAACCCGTACGCCCTGAGCCATCTGGACGCGCTGGAGTCCGAGGCGGTCCACATCTTCCGCGAGGTTGCGGGCGAGTTCGAGCGGCCGGTGATCCTCTTCTCCGGCGGCAAGGACTCCATCGTCATGCTGCACCTCGCGCTGAAGGCCTTCGCCCCCGCGCCGGTGCCGTTCTCGCTGCTGCACGTGGACACCGGGCACAACTTCCCCGAGGTGCTGGAGTACCGGGACCGTGTGGTGGCCGCCCATGGGCTGCACCTCCATGTGGCCTCCGTCCAGGACTACATCGACCGCGGTGTGCTCAAGGAACGGCCCGACGGCACCCGCAACCCGCTGCAGACCCTGCCCCTCACGGAGAGGATCCAGGGCGAGCGGTTCGACGCCGTCTTCGGCGGCGGCCGCCGCGACGAGGAGAAGGCCCGCGCCAAGGAACGCGTCTTCTCCCTGCGCGACGAGTTCTCCCAGTGGGATCCCCGCCGCCAGCGCCCCGAGTTGTGGCAGCTGTACAACGGGCGCCACGCCGCCGGCGAGCACGTCCGCGTCTTCCCGCTGTCCAACTGGACCGAACTGGACGTGTGGCAGTACATCGCCCGCGAGCACATCGAACTGCCCGAGATCTACTTCGCGCACGAGCGCGAGGTCTTCCAGCGGGGCGGCATGTGGCTGACCGGTGGTGAGTGGGGCGGTCCGAAGGACAGCGAGACCGTCGAGAAGCGGCTCGTCCGCTACCGGACCGTGGGTGACATGTCCTGCACCGGTGCCGTCGACTCGGACGCGGTGACCCTGGAGCAGGTCATCGCCGAGATCGCCGCCTCCCGACTCACCGAGCGCGGCGCGACGCGCGCCGACGACAAGCTCTCCGAGGCCGCCATGGAGGACCGCAAGCGCGAGGGGTACTTCTAGCCATGACCACGACCACCGAACTCTCCGCCACCACCCTCCTGCGGTTCGCGACCGCGGGTTCGGTCGACGACGGCAAGTCCACCCTCGTCGGGCGGCTGCTGCACGACTCCAAGTCGGTCCTCGCCGACCAGCTGGAGGCCGTCGAGCGCGCCTCGGCGCGCCGCGGCCAGGACGGACCGGACCTCGCGCTGCTCACCGACGGTCTGCGCGCCGAGCGCGAGCAGGGCATCACCATCGACGTCGCCTACCGCTACTTCGCCACCCCGCGCCGCCGGTTCATCCTCGCCGACACCCCCGGGCATGTGCAGTACACCCGCAACATGGTCACCGGCGCCTCGACGGCCGAGCTCACGGTGGTCCTCGTCGACGCCCGCAACGGCGTCGTCGAGCAGACCCGCCGCCACGCCGCGATCGCCGCCCTGCTGCGCGTCCCGCACGTCGTGCTCGCCGTCAACAAGATGGACCTGGTCGACTACCAGGAGCCCGTCTTCGCGGCGATCTCCAAGGAGTTCACCGCCTACGCCACCGAGCTGGGCGTCCCCGAGGTCACCGCGATACCGATCTCCGCACTGGCCGGCGACAACGTCGTGGAGCCGTCCGCGCACATGGACTGGTACGGCGGCCCGACCGTGCTGGAGCACCTGGAGACCGTCCCGGTCAGCCACGACCTGGCGCACTGCCACGCGCGGCTGCCCGTGCAGTACGTGATCCGTCCGCAGACCGCCGAGCTCCCGGACTACCGCGGGTACGCGGGGCAGATCGCGGCCGGCACGTTCCGCGTCGGTGACCGGGTCACCGTCCTGCCCTCCGGCCGCACCTCGAAGGTCTCCGGTATCGATCTGCTGGGCAAGCCGGTCGATGTGGCGTGGACCCCGCAGTCGGTGACCCTGCTGCTGGAGGACGACGTCGACATCTCGCGCGGCGACCTGCTCGTGCCGAGCAAGGATGCGCCCGCGACCACCCAGGACATCGAGGCGACGGTCTGCCACGTCGCCGACCAGCCGCTGACCGTCGGTCACCGCGTGCTGCTCAAGCACGGCACCCGCACGGTCAAGGCGATCGTCAAGGACATCCCGTCCCGGCTCACGCTCGACGACCTGTCCCTGCACCCGCACCCGGGGCAGCTCGTCGCCAACGACATCGGCCGCGTGAAGATCCGTACCGCCGAGCCGCTGCCGGTGGACGCGTACGCGGACTCCCGGCGCACGGGCTCGTTCATCCTGATCGACCCGGCCGACGGCACCACCCTGACCGCGGGCATGGTCGGCGAGTCGTTCGCCGCGCCCGAGCCGGTGAAGGACGAGGCCGACGACGACGGGTGGGACTTCTGATCATGACCACCACCTGCTTCTACTCCATGTTCGCGAAGGAGGGCGGCCGTGTCGGCAGCGGCGCCCTCGGCAGCGGGCAGGGCGGAGTCGCGCGATGTGCACGGTGACGTACGCGCACTGCCTGCGCGCCCGGCCGACCCCCCACCCTCCCGCGAGCTCTCGGCTTCTCCCCCGCACCCGGCTTCGGCCGAGCGGCGGGACCGCCGTGGGCAGGGAGGTACCCCCGCATCGGAAGAGACGACGAAAACCTGCCGACCTCCCGGCCACGACCTGAAAGACCGTGACCGCCGGGCCAACGAGAGGAGCACCTCCCGTGCCTGCCAACCTCCCCCTTTCCCGGCATCGCTCGAATGGGGGCACCCCCATCCTGCGTCGCGGCATAGCCGTGCTCGCTGCTCTTCCCCTCCTCACCCTCGCCGCCTGCGGCTACGGCTCCCAGGCCAAGAGCGACTCGTCCGACCAGAAGGTCGCCGCCGGGGCCAAGAAGATCGACGGTCTTGACTCCGTGAAGATCGGGTACTTCGGCAACCTCACCCACGCGACCGCGCTCGTGGGCGTCCAGAAGGGCTTCTTCCAGAAGTCGCTCGGCGCCACGCAGGCCAAGTACCAGATCTTCAACGCGGGCCCCTCCGAGATCGAGGCCCTCAACTCCGGTGCCATCGACATCGGCTGGATCGGCCCCTCCCCGGCGATCAACGGCTACACCAAGTCGGACGGCAAGAGCCTGCGCATCATCGGCGGTTCGGCGTCCGGCGGCGTGAAGCTGGTGGTCAACCCGAAGAAGATCACGTCCCTGAAGGACGTCAAGGGCAAGAAGATCGCCACGCCTCAGCTCGGCAACACGCAGGACGTCGCGTTCCTCAACTGGATCTCGGAGCAGGGCTGGAAGGTCGACGCCGAGAGCGGCAAGGGCGACGTGTCCGTCGTGCGCACGGACAACAAGGTGACGCCGGACGCCTTCAAGGCCGGGTCGATCGACGGCGCCTGGGTGCCGGAGCCGACCGCCTCCAAGCTGGTCGCCGAGGGCGGCAAGGTGCTCCTGGACGAGTCGTCCCTGTGGCCCGACAAGAAGTTCGTGATCACGAACATCATCGTGTCGCAGAAGTTCCTCACGGAGCACCCGAAGGCCGTCGAGGCGGTGCTCAGGGCGTCGGTCGAGACCAACAAGTGGATCAACGCCAACTCGGACGAGGCGAAGGCCGCGGCCAACAAGCAGCTGGAGACCGACTCCGGCAAGGCCCTGCCGGCCGACGTCCTCGACCCGGCGTGGAAGTCCATCCAGATCACCGACGACCCGCTGGCCTCCACCCTCGACACCGAGGCGGAGCACGCGGTCAAGGCGGGCCTGCTCAAGGCCCCGAAGCTGGACGGCATCTACGACCTGACCCTTCTGAACAAGGTCCTCAAGGACGAGGGCGAGAGCACGGTCGACGACGCCGGCCTCGGCGCCAAGTAAGCCCAGACCCCGATCAGTTCCCAGGAGGTGACGACCATGGCCACCACCCTCGCCAGGGCCGCCGACGGTGCCGCGTCGGTCGGGCAGGCCGCCCGCATCGAGCATGTCTCGAAGTCCTTCGCCGGGCCCGCGGGGCAGCACCTCGCCCTCGACGACATCACGCTGGATGTCGCGCCGGGCGAGTTCGTCACCCTCCTGGGGGCCTCGGGCTGCGGCAAGTCGACGCTGCTGAACCTGGTGGCGGGGCTGGACCAGCCCTCCGCCGGCAGCATCACGACCGACGGGCGCCCGGCGCTGATGTTCCAGGAGCACGCCCTGTTCCCGTGGCTGACCGCGGGCAAGAACATCGAACTCGCCCTGAAGCTCAGGGGCGTTCCCAAGAACGAGCGGCGCGGCAGGGCCGAGGAGCTGCTCGAACTCGTACGCCTGAAGGGGTCGTACGGGAAGCGGGTGCACGAGCTGTCCGGCGGTATGCGCCAGCGTGTGGCGATGGCCCGCGCCCTGGCGCAGGACAGCCGGCTGCTGCTGATGGACGAGCCGTTCGCGGCGCTCGACGCGATCACCCGGGACGTGCTGCACGACGAGCTGACCCGCATCTGGCAGGAGACCGGTCTGTCCGTGCTCTTCGTCACGCACAACGTGCGCGAGGCGGTGCGGCTGGCGCAGCGTGTCGTACTGCTCTCCTCCCGGCCCGGCCGGGTGGAGCGCGAATGGCGGGTGGACCTTCCGCAGCCGCGCCGGATCGAGGACGCCCCGGTGGCGGAGCTGTCCGTCGAGATCACCGAAGTACTGCGTGGGGAGATCCGCCGTCATGGCCAGCACTGA
Organism: Streptomyces sp. CA-106110; assembly: GCF_050936285.1. Lineage (NCBI taxonomy): Bacteria > Bacillati > Actinomycetota > Actinomycetes > Kitasatosporales > Streptomycetaceae > Streptomyces > Streptomyces sp. CA-106110. The sequence continues at coordinate 3,418,399 of NZ_JBNJNB010000001.1, forward strand.
GACGACGACCGGCACGACGGCGGACGCCCCCGTCAAGGACGGCAGCGGACTGGTCGGCCTGGAGGCGGGGCTCGACGCCCTGGAGTCCTCGGCCACGAGCCGTACGTCCTTCCGGCAGACCTTCGTCGGCAAGATCCTGCCGCCGGTCCTGGCGATCGCGGTCGTCCTGGTGATCTGGCAGGCGCTGATCACGCTGAAGGTCGTCGACGACCCCACCAAGCTGCCCTCGCCCGCCGATGTGTGGGGCGAGGTGAAGGACGCCTGGCTGCAGGGCAAGCTGCTCGGCTACATCTGGACCAGCGTCTCGCGCGGTCTGCTGGGCTTCCTGTTCGCGCTGGCGATCGGCACCCCGCTGGGTCTGCTGGTGGCCCGCGTGAAGTTCGTGCGCGCCGCCATCGGCCCGATCCTGTCCGGGCTCCAGTCGCTGCCGTCGGTGGCGTGGGTGCCGCCGGCCGTGATCTGGCTGGGCCTGAACAACTCGATGATGTACGCGGTGATCCTGCTCGGCGCCGTGCCCTCCATCGCCAACGGCCTGGTGTCCGGCATCGACCAGGTGCCTCCGCTGTTCCTGCGGGCGGGCCGCACGATGGGCGCCACGGGCCTCAAGGGCACCTGGCACATCGTCATGCCGGCCGCGCTGCCCGGCTATCTGGCCGGTCTGAAGCAGGGCTGGGCCTTCTCCTGGCGCTCGCTGATGGCGGCGGAGATCATCGCCTCCTCGCCCGACCTCGGCATCGGCCTCGGCGCCCTGCTCGAGAACGGCCGCAACGCCAGCTCCATGTCCATGGTCTTCGAGGCCGTCATCCTGATCCTGTTCGTCGGCATCGCCATCGACCTGCTGATCTTCAGCCCGCTGGAGCGGCGGGTGCTGCGCAGCCGCGGCCTTCTCGTCAAGAGCTGATCTCCCATGCGCCATATGCCCCTTCACCCGCCTCTCGTGGTCATCGCCCACGGCAGCCGCGACCCGCGCCATGCCGCGACCGTGCACGCCCTCGTGAAGCGGGTGCGGTCGCTGCGGCCCGGGCTGCGGGTGGAGACCGGCTTCCTCGACTTCAACGTGCCGTCCGTGCACGGGCTGCTGGAGTCCCTGGCGGCGGAGGGAGTACGCGAAGCCGTGGCCCTGCCGCTGCTGCTGACCCGGGCCTTCCACGCGAAGGCAGATATCCCGGCGGTCCTGAGGCAGGCGCCCCGGCAGCTGCGGATCACGCAGGCGGAGGTGCTCGGCCCGTCGCCGCTGCTGTTGCGTGCCCTGGAGGAGCGTCTGTACGAGGCGGGCCTGACCCCCGCCGACAAGTCCTCGACCGGGGTCGTGCTGGCCTCGGCGGGGTCCACCGACCCGGAGGCGATCGCAGTGATCGCTGACATCGCGCGGGAGTGGCGGCACACCGGATGGTGCGCCGTGCGGCCTGCGTTCGCCTCCGCCTCGTCTCCCGAGGGGTTCCCGCGCACCGAGGACGCGGTGCGCGAACTGCGGGCGGCGGGTTGCGCACGGGTGGCCGTGGCGCCGTACGTCCTCGCCCCCGGCTTCCTCCCGGACCGCATCGCACGGGGCGCGGCCGAGGCCGATGTGCTGGCCGAGGTCCTGGGTCCCGCTCCGGAGGTGGCCCGGGTGGTCCTGGAACGCTACGACCAGGCGCGCCTGCCGGTGCTGACGGCCCTCGGGGCCTGAGGCGCCCGCCGCCCGCGCATACGCCGAGGGTGACGGCTCCGCCCCGCCCGCTTCGTTCAGTGGCCCACCGTGCCCACCGCGGTCTGCCGCGGGTCACGTCCACTCGCCGCCAGCGCGCGCTCGAACACGGGGGCGTCGTCGGGGACGGGGACCTGGTCGGCGAAGCCGTCGTACTGGCGGTAGAGGTCGCCGTGGGTCTCGACGACCTCCAGTACGAGCCGGCCCGCGCCCTCGGACACCCGGAACTCCTGCCCGGTGGCCGTCGCGACGTCCCAGCCGTGGACGGCCATCTCCTTGACGATCATCGCCGCAAGTTCGGCCGCGGGCATCTTCGCCATTCCGAGGTCGACCTCGCCCTCCCACACGGCGGGGTCGTCCCAGGCGGCGACGGCGCGGTCGAGCTGCTCGGCGTACGACTGGGCCCAGCCCGGATCCGCGGTGAAGTCGCGGGCGGTCAGCTCATCGGGGATCGGTGTGCGCAGGGCACGGTGCTCCAGGCCGTGCGAGGAGTACAGGACCCAGTGGTTCACCAGGGCGCGGACGTCCCAGGCCGGGCAGTGGGTGGGCTCGGGCAGGTGCTCCGCCCGGACCCCGCGGGCCACACGGGCGGCCTCGGCGGCGCATTCGACCATGTACGGATGCACGTTCTTGTACGGATCGCTCATGCCTCCACGCTAGGGACGGCCGGCAGGGTCCTCTTGAACAAACGCGACAGCTGCGCCGGTGGCCGCCGCCGCCCCGTCCGAAACCGAGCCCGCCCCTGCGGAGGTCAGCTTCCTTCAGCGGTCAGCTCGATCAGCTTGACGACGGTGTTCCAGTTCCGCGTGGTGGCGATCAGCCCCTTGTTCAGCCGGGAGCGAGACAGTTGCTCGGCGAGCTTGGAACGGCCCAGTCCGTCCGGCGCGTACAGGTACAGAACCCGGTCGCCGAGCCGGAACTCCTCGGGGAGGAGTACCGCTTGGTCGATCTCCGCGAAACGGGCCTCGTCGACCGGCGCGGAGTAGTAAGTGACGTGCAGTTGCCTTGCCTCCAGCTCGGCGGCCGGGAAGGGGCAGGCCTCGGCGACCGCCTTCAGATAGGTGTGGTCGCGCACGATCACGTCCACGGAGAAACCGAAGCGCTTCTCGATGGCCTCCCTGAGCTCCACGGCCAACGACTCCTCGTCCCCGCGGTCGGCGGCGAACACGGCCTGGCCGCTCTGCAGATGAGTGCGGACGCCGCTGTGCCCGAGCCCCTCGACGAGGGTGCGCAACTCGGCCATCGGCAGCTTCTTGTTGCCGCCCACGTTGATCCCGCGCAGCAGCGCCGCGTACTTCGTCGTCATCGCACCACCATAGGCCGGGCACCCGCGTCCGCGAGCGGCCTCCTCGACCCTGAGTCCGGCCCCCACCCGACCCCGACCGGGCGTAGGGGTCGGCTCCTCCCAGGTGGTGAGAGAAGGGGCATCCGTGGGGATGAGCCGGACCCTTCACGGTTCACCGACGAGCACGACGAGTCCTTCTTATCCGGCCCATACCTTCGAAACGAACGGTGACGGCAGGGGGCTGTCACCCGCGGACGAGGGGGCATGCCCGTCATGGGGAACGGAGAAACACGGGTGCGGGGCATCGCCGCGCGGGCCGGCGGCTGGAGCGCCCGGCACCGATGGGCTGCCGTCGGCATCTGGGTGCTGTTCGTCGTCCTGGCGATGGCCATCGGTTCGGCGGCCGGCCGGGTGGACGTCAAGGACAGCGACGAGCTCAAGGGCGAGACGCACACCGCAGCCAAGATCATCGAGGACGCCGGGATCAAGGAGCCGGCCGGTGAGACCGTGCTGATCCAGGGGAAGGACGGCGGCACCAAGGCCACCGACCCGCAGTTCCGCGCCGCCGTCACCGCGGTCGTGCGAGCGGTGGACGGCACCGGCCGGGTGACGGACGTGGCCTCGCCGTACGACACGAAGACGATCTCGAAGGACGGCCGCAGCGCGCTGGTGCGGTTCGACATGCGCGGCAACGCGGACACCGCGGGCGACCGCGTCGAACCGGTTCTGAAGGCCGTCGCGGGGGTCCAGAAGGACCACCCGCAGCTGCGGATCGAGGAGATCGGCAGCGCCAGCATGCAGAAGACGTTCTCCGACGCGTTCGGCGACGACTTCAAGCAGGCCGAGTACTCCGCGGTGCCGGTGGCGCTCGGCATCCTGCTGATCGCGTTCGGCGCGCTGGTCGCCGCGCTGCTGCCGGTCGCGCTGGCGATCACCGCGATCATGGCGACGATGGGTCTGATGGGCATCGTCAGCCATCTGCAGCCGATGAACGACACCGCCAACTCCGTCATGCTCCTCGTCGGACTCGCCGTCGGCGTCGACTACTGCCTGTTCTACCTGCGACGTGAGCGGGAGGAGCGGGAGGCCGGCCGGGATGCGCGGACCGCACTGAGCATCGCGGCGGCCACCAGCGGACGCGCCGTCATCGTCTCCGGTGTCACGGTGTGCGTCGCCATGGCGGGCATGCTGTTCACCGGCCTCGCCACGTTCGAGGCGATGGGACTGGCCTCGCTGATGGTCGTGGCGGTCGCCATGGTCGGCTCGGTGACCGTGCTGCCCGCGCTGCTGTCGCTGCTGGGCGAGCGCGTCGAGAAGGGCCGTCTCCCCTTCCTGCACCCGGACAAGCGACGGGACCGCGGAACCGGGTCCGGTGAGGGCAGCCGGGTGTGGGGTGCCGTGCTCAAGGTCGTCCTCGCCAGGCCCGCCGTGTCCCTGGTGATCGCGGCCGGAGCGCTGCTCGCGGTCGCGGCGCCCGCGCTCGGCATGAAGACCCAGAACCTCACCCTGGACCAGGAGTTCGGCGACAAGCTGCCGATCGTGGCCACGTACAACCGCGTCAACGACGCCTTCCCCGGCGGCTCCGAACCCGCTCAGGTCGTCGTCAAGGCCCAGGACATCAACGCACCCGCGGTGAAGACCGCGCTCGCCGACTTCCGCACGCGGGCCATCAGTTCGGGTGCCTCCCGCGGTCCGGTCGACATCGACCTGCACGACGCGCAGAACGTGGCCGTGATCTCCGTGCCGCTCGTCGGCGGCTCCGACCTGGACAAGGCGGGCAAGAGCCTGGAACTGCTGCGCGACGAGGTGCGGCCCGGCACGCTCGGGAAGGTGGAAGGCGTGCAGGCGCCGATCACCGGGCAGGTCGCCGGCTCGCACGACTTCAACGACCAGCTCCTGGGCTCGGTGGTGCCGGTCTTCGCCTTCGTCGTGGTCTTCGCCTTCCTGCTGATGCTGCTGTCGTTCCGCTCGCTGACCATCGCGATCACCTCCATCGTGCTCAACCTGCTGTCGGTGGGTGCGGCCTACGGCATCCTGGTCGCCGTCTTCCAGCACGGCTGGGGAGCGTCGCTGGTGGGCGCCGAGGGCGTGGGAGCCATCATCACCTGGCTGCCGCTGTTCCTCTTCGTCATCCTGTTCGGGCTCTCGATGGACTACCACGTGTTCGTGGTCTCCCGGATCCGCGAGGCCCGTCTGCGGGGCCGTACGACCAAGGACGCGATCACTCACGGTGTGGTGACCACGGCCGGGGTCGTCACCAGTGCCGCGGTCATCATGGTCGCCGTCTTCGCGATCTTCGGCACACTGTCGATGCAGTCCATGAAGCAGATGGGCGTGGGCCTGGCCGCCGCCGTGCTCATCGACGCGACCATCATCCGGGGCGTCCTGCTCCCGGCGGTGATGGCCCTGCTCGGCGAGCGCAACTGGTACCTCCCCAAGTGGCTGCACCGTCTGCCGGATCTGACGCACGACGAGTCGCCCGAGGCGGTGGCGCCGACCACCCGGGACGAGAGCGAACCGGTCCGCGTATGAACCCCTGCCAGGGAAGGGCCCGTCGGTCACTGGACGCCGACGGGCCCTTCCCCGTGCGCGCGTCTCACGCGTCCGGGAACCGGTGCCGGACCGCGGGTGACACCTCGCCGACGAGGACACGCGGACCGGACCGTGCCGACCGGAGCGCGCCGCTCGGCAGGCGGTCCTGGCCGGGCGGACGACCGGTTTTCCATGAATGCGACACTGACCGTCGGACGGCGCCGGGTCGCCGCCGTCCACCGGGCGGACGAGGTCGGAGAGGCGGACGATGGACGAGGCAGGGGCGCGCGAGGTACTGGCCGCGGCGGGGGTGCTGCCCACTCCGGCGCAGGACGCGGCGCTGCTCGCCCTCGGGGAGAACGCGGTGTTCGCCGCCGGGGACCTGGTCGTCAAGGTGGGACGCGACGCCGAGCTGCTGGAGCGGGCGCGCCGGGAGCTGGAGATCGCGGTGTGGCTGGCCGAGGCGGGCGTCCCGGCGGTGCGGTCCGCCGGGCCCGCACCGCTGCTCGTCGACGGGCATCCCGTGACGGTGTGGCACCGGCTCCCCCCTTCCGTGCGTCCCGCCGAGCCGCGGGACCTGGCCGAACTGCTGCGGATCGTCCACGCGCTGCCTGTGCCGCCCTTCGCGCTCCCGGCCCGGGACCTGCTGGGCGGCGTGGAGCGCTGGCTGCGCCTCGCGGGCGACGCGATCGACCCGGCGGACGCGGCGTATCTGCGCGAGCGCCGGGACGGATTCGCCGCCGCCGCGGCCGCGCTCACCCCCCGGCTGCGGCCTGGCCCGATCCACGGCGACGCACTGCCCCGCAATGTGCACGTCGGCCCCGACGGCCCCGTCCTGGTCGACCTGGAGACCTTCTCCGCCGATCTGCGCGAGCACGATCTCGTCGTCATGGCGCTCACCCGGGACCGTTACGGGCTTCCCGACGAGGCGTACGACTCCTTCACCGCGGCGTACGGCTGGGACGTGCGCGAGTGGGCCGGCTGCTCCGTGCTGCGCGGCGCCCGGGAGACGGCCAGCTGCGCCTGGGTAGCCCAGCACGCGCCCAGCAACCCGAAGGCCCTCGCCGAGTTCCGGCGGCGCGTGGCCTCGCTGCGGGACGGGGACGAGTCGGTGCGCTGGTATCCGTTCTGAGGCTTCGGTCTAGGTCGTGCCCGGGGCGGGCTCGCCCGGGTCGCGGTCCCGGATCGTGCGTGCGGCGCGGCGCAGCTCGGCCAGGACCGTGCGGACCGCCGTGCGGGCCGTACGTTCGGGGCGGTACAGCGCGTCGATGTGCCGCCTGGCCTGCACGCCGCCGATCGGTCTGAGGACCAGCGCCGGATGCGGCCGCATGGTCCAGCGCGGCATGAGAGCGATCCCGCCGCCCGCGGCCACGGCCTCCGCGACCACCGCGAACTCGTTGATGCGGTGGGCCAGACGGAGCCGGCGCCCGGCCGCGGCGGCGATGGCCTCGATGGTGGCCATGACGGGGAAGCCGTCGTGCACGGTGATCCACGGCTCGTCCGCCACGTCCCGCGGCGTCAGGCGCCGTTTGCCGGCCAGCGGATGACCGGCCGGCAGCGCCACATCGAGCGGTTCGTGCAGCAGCGTGGTCGCGGTCACCGTGCCCGGCCACGGCGGGGCGTGATCGAGCCGGTGGGCGAGCACCAGGTCGTACTCCCTGGTCAGCCGGGGGAAGTCGTCCTGCGCCACGTCCTCGTCGGCGAGCGCGAGCCCGGGTGTGCCGGGCCGGGCGAAGGCGCGCAGCAGCAGCGGGAAGAAGGCCGCGGCCGCGCTGTGGAACGCCGCCACCGACACCTCACCGTCCGGTCGCCCGACGAACTCCTCGACGGCACCGCGGGCCCGTGCCAGCGCGGTCTCCACCTCGACGGCCGCGCCCGCGAGCGCCTGTCCGGCGTCGGTCAGCACCAGCCGCCGCCCCTGCCGCTCGGTGAGCGGCACCGGGATCGCGCGCTGCAGCAGCCGCAGTTGCTGGGAGATGGCCGACGGCGTCACCAGCAGCGCCTCGGCGACGGCGGTGACGCTGCCCAGCTCACCCAGCTCCCGCAGGATCCGCAGCTGCCGTTCGTCCATTCCCGCAGTGTAGGACCACTGTGCAGGATTGCTAAAAGATCGATGAAGAAACTGGTTCTGGGCTTCAAGGTCCCCGGCGGTGCACCGTAGGCGGGTGTTCTACGCCCGCCGTACCGATGCGGTACTCCTCGTGGTCGCGCTCGTCTGGGGTTCCAGCTATCTCTCGGCCCGGACGGCCGTGTCCGCGCTGCCCGTCCCGCCGGTCCTGTTCGCCCGGTACGCACTCGCCGCCCTGGCCTGCCTCGCCCTCGTCGCCGTCCGCCGCGGACGGCGCCGGTGGACGCGCGAGGAGGTACGGGCCGGGGTGCCGCTCGGGCTGACCCAGGCCGCGGTGCTGGTCATCGAGACGTACGGAGTCGCCCACACCAGCGCCGCCAACGCCGGGCTGATCATCAGCCTCACCATGGTGCTCACCCCGCTGCTCGACCGCTCCGGTCATCCCGGCGGGCTGCCGTGGTCCTTCCACACCGCCGCCGGAGTCTGCGTCCTGGCCGTCGGGCTCCTGATGTCCGGCAACGGTTTCCACGCGCCCGGGCTCGGCGACCTGCTGATGCTCGGCGCCGCCTGCGTCCGCGCGGCGCACATGGCCCTCGTCGGGCGGCTGACCGCGGGCCGCGCGGTCCGCCCCCTGCACCTGACGGCGCTGCAGACCCTGGTCGGCACGGCGTTGTTCCTGCCGCCGGCCGCCACCCGGCTGCCCGGCCTCGCCACCGCCAGCGCCGCGACCTGGACCCAGCTGCTCTATCTCGCCCTGTTCTGCAGTGTGTTCGCCTTCCTCGCGCAGACGTGGGCGGTCCAGCGCACGTCCGCCAGCCGTGCCGGACTGCTGCTCGGCACCGAGCCGGTCTGGGCCCTCGCGGTGGGTGTCGTCCTCGGCGGCGACCGTCTCACTCCGCTCACCGGGCTCGGCGCGGCCCTGATGGTCGCCGGGACGTACTGGGGCCAGTCCGTGGAACGCGCCCACCGCACATCGGCGCCGGGCCGGGCGCTCGGCCCCTCCCCCGCCGCACACGACCCTCGCCTCCGCAGCGAACCCCGCACCGAACCCCGCACCGAAGAGGACGCCTCATGCCGGACCACGACACCTACCAGCGCCTGATCTCGCTGCTCGACTCCTCCCACGTCGACTACTCCCTCGTCGACCATGCACCGGAGGGCGCCACCGAGGCCGTCAGCGCGCTGCGCGGGCACCCGGCGTCCGAGGCGGCCAAGTGCCTGGTGCTGCGGGTCAAGGTCGACCGCCGTACCACCCGGCACGTCCTCGCGGTCGTGCCCGGGGACCGAAGAGTGGACCTGGACGCCGTACGGGAGCTGTTCGCGGCTCGTTACGCCGGCTTCAGCGACGCGGAGACCGCCGAACGCCTGGCCCGCGCCGTACCCGGCACGGTCCTTCCGTTCAGCTTCGACCCCGGCCTGGAACTCGTCGCCGACCCGGACGTCGTCGCCAGACCGCGGCTGTACTTCAACGCCGCCCGGCTGGATCGGTCGCTCGTCATCAGCGGCGCCGACTACGCACGGATCGCCGAGCCGCGCGTGGAACCCATCGCGGGCCCGGCGCCGGCATGATCCGCGGGGCGCCGTGGCGTGCCGGCGCCCCGGCTCAAGCCCTGCCGTGCACGGCCTCCCGCAGCGGCCATGTGCCGTCCACCACGGCCGCCGCGTCGCCCTTGCTGCGCAGGAAGCTCTGGAAGTCCGCCGCCCAGTCCGCGTACCACTCGATCTGGCGGCGGTGCAGCTCCGCCGGGCCGAAGGCCGCGACCTTCGGATGGCGGCTCGCTATCGCACCGGCGAGCCGGGCCGCGGCCAGGGCGTCCGCCCCGGCGTCGTGCGCGGCGTCCAGCGCGACTCCGTACTCCGCGCAGACCGCTTCGAGGTTGCGCTTGCCGCTGCGGTAGCGGTCGGCCCATCGGTCGATGGTGTACGGATCGATGACCGGGCCCGGCTCCGCGCCGCCCAGGCGGTCGCGCAGGGAGGGCAGGCCGTGCCGCCGCAACTCCGCGGAGAGCAGGGTGAGGTCGAAGGCCGCGTTGTAGGCGACGACCGGAACGCCCGTCTTCCAGTACGTCACCAGGACCTCGGCGATGGCGTCCGCGACCCGGTCGGCCGGTCCGCCCTCGGCCGCGGCGCGCTCATTGCTGATGCCGTGCACGGCGACCGCGTCCGCCGGGATCTCCACACCCGGGTCCGCCAGCCATTCCCGGCGGCCCAGCGGCTGCCCGTCCCTGACCTCGATCACCGCACCCGTGACGATGCGCGCCTCATACGGGTCCGTGCCAGTCGTCTCCAGGTCGAAGCCGATCAGCAGCTGTCGGTGCCAGGCCATGGCGGCCCCCTTCTCCGTGGTGCTCTCCCCCAGTGGTCTTCACCCTCCCATGCGCCACTGACAATCCAGGGTCCCCAGTCGTGCTCATGGTCCGGGACGCTTCAGGACACCGGGCGCGAATCGGCCCAAGCCAGCTCGAACTCCTCACGGTAGGCCGGGAAGAGACCGCTCTCGTCGGACTGTTCCGGCTTGACGACCCGGTTGCCGTTGCGCAGCACCAGCACGGGCGCCTCCATGCCGCGGGTGCGCCGCAGATAGGACTGCACCACCGCGATGCCGTCCGCGCCGTCCCCGTCCACCAGGTACGCGGTGAACCGCGGCGTCTCGTCGAAGACCTGAATCTCGAAGGCGCCCGGGTCACGCAGCCTCGAGCGCACCCGGCGCATGTGCAGGATGTTCATCTCGACGGCGCGGCTGAGCTCGCCCTTCCTTATGCCGAGCTCCCGCTCGCGCCGCTTGACCGCACTGGACGCGGGGTTGAGGAACAGCAGGCGCACCCGGCAGCCCGACTCGGCCAGGCGTACCAGGCGGCGGCCGGAGAAGTTCTGCACAAGCAGGTTGAGGCCGATGCCGATGGCGTCGAGTCGGCGGGCACCGCCAAAGATGTCCTCGGCCGGGAACCGCCGCAGCAGCCGCACGCGGTCCGGATGGACGGCGACCACGTCCGCATACCGGTCGCCCACCAGGTCCTCGACCGCGTCCACGGGCAGCCGCCGGGCGGAGGGCACGTCACCGCCCGCGCCCAGGACCTCCAGGAGCCTCGCCGACGCCCGCTCCGCCTGCGCGAGGACGGCCTCGGACAGGGCCCGGTTGCGGGAGACGACGTTCCGGGTCACTTCCAGCTCGTCCAGGGCGAGTTCGACGTCCCGGCGCTCGTCTATGTAGGGCTCGAAGCACGGCCAGTGCTGCACCATCAGCTCACGCAGCTGCGGCAGGGTGAGGAAACTGAGCACGTTGTCGTCGGCCGGGTCAAGCAAGTACCCCTTGCGGCGGCTGACCTCGCGCACCGCGACCGCGCGCTGTACCCACTCCTGGCCGGCCGGCCCGGCGGCGGCGACCACCCAGTCGTCCCCGTGGACGGGTTCGTAGATGGGACGGAGGACGGCGGCCACGACCGCGCGCAGCCGCTGCTCGACCAGGTTCAGCCAGATGTAGGCGCGCCCCGCCCGCTGGGCGCGGGTGCGCACCTCGCGCCACGCGTCGGCGTCCCAGTCCAGTTCCGGCCCGATGGAGCCCATTTCCATCGGCCGTGCCAGGGACACCGCCCCGGGCGGGACATCCGTGGAGTTCCCCTCGTGACCCTCGTCACCAGGGGGAAGCTCCAGCCCTCCCGAGCCCACCCGCGCACCGCCTTCCGCTCCCCGAGCCTCCCCAGGGGCCAGGCCCCAGCCAACGATCAAGGAAGGGTACTCCGGGAGTCTGGCACGATGCAGCCGGATGGACAGGGTCGTTTCTCAACTACCGTATTCCGCATGCCCGTTCCGGTTGGCGGGAGCGGGCCGCGTGAGCGGATTCATAGCCCTGACGTGGTACGGAGCGGCCAGGGGGCGCTGCCCGTGGAGGGCGACGCACTGCCGGCCCCCGGTCGGCACGATGGGGTGGCTGCCGGCGTCGGCCCACTCCACGGGGTGGCCGGGCGTTTGCCGGTTGACTCCCTTCCCATCGCTCGGCCCGTGCTCCCGCAGCGTTCCGGGCTCCGCTCGCCAGGCGTGCCACCGGGGGCGCGTCCGGCAGGCCCGCACCTGCCGGAATGTAAAGAGGGACGAACGTCATAGGAGGTTGTGTCACTTTCGGGGAAGACTCCGCGGCAAGGCGCCCCGCGGGGCCAGGACAACTGGGAGAGTCGTATCCATGCAGGTCTGGCCTGGAGAGGCGTATCCGCTCGGCGCCACGTATGACGGCGCCGGGACCAACTTCGCGGTCTATTCGGAGGCCGCCGACCGGATCGAGCTGTGTCTGCTGCACGACGACGGCTCGGAGACGGCGGTGGAGCTGCGGGAGACCGACGCGTTCGTACGGCACGCATATCTGCCCGGCGTGATGCCGGGGCAGCGGTACGGGTTCAGGGTGCACGGCCCGTACGCCCCCGAGCGCGGTCTGCGCTGCAACTCGGCGAAGCTGCTGCTCGACCCGTACGCACGCGCCATCAGCGGCAGCGTGAAATGGGGCGAGGAGGTGTACGGCTATCCCTTCGGCTCACCCGACAAGCGCAACGACCTGGACTCGGCACCCCACACCATGGCGTCCGTGGTCATCAACCCCTATTTCGACTGGGGCGACGACCGGCGCCCGCACACCGAGTACCACCGGACGGTGATCTACGAGGCCCACATCAAGGGGCTGACGATGCGCCACCCGGCCCTGCCCGACGAACTCCGCGGCACCTACGCGGCACTGGCCCATCCGGCGATCATCGAGCACCTGACCGAGCTGGGCGTCACGGCGCTCGAGCTGATGCCCGTACACCAGTTCGTCAATGACCACCGTCTGTCGGACATGGGACTGAGCAACTACTGGGGCTACAACACCATCGGCTTCTTCGCCCCGCACAACACGTACGCCTCGTGGGGCGACCGCGGCCAGCAGGTCCTGGAGTTCAAGTCGGCGGTCCGCGCGCTGCACGAAGCCGGCATCGAGGTCATCCTGGACGTCGTCTACAACCACACCGCCGAGGGCAACCACCTCGGACCGACGCTCTCCTTCAGGGGCATCGACAACCCCTCGTACTACCGGCTGACGGACGACCCGCGCTACTACATGGACACCACGGGGACCGGCAACTCCCTGCTGATGCGCTCCCCGCACGTGCTGCAGCTCATCATGGACTCACTGCGCTACTGGGTCACCGAGATGCACGTGGACGGCTTCCGCTTCGACCTCGCGGCGACGCTGGCCCGACAGTTCCACGAGGTCGACCGGCTGTCGTCCTTCTTCGACCTGGTCCAGCAGGACCCGGTGGTCTCCCAGGTGAAGCTGATCGCGGAACCGTGGGACGTGGGCGAGGGCGGCTACCAGGTGGGCAACTTCCCGCCGCTGTGGACCGAGTGGAACGGCAAGTACCGCGACACCGTACGGGACCTGTGGCGCGGCGAGCCCCGTACGCTCGCGGAGTTCGCCTCCCGGCTGACCGGCTCCTCGGACCTCTATCAGGACGACGGCCGCCGGCCACTCGCCTCGATCAACTTCGTGACCTGCCACGACGGCTTCACGCTGCACGACCTCGTCGCCTACAACGACAAGCACAACGAGGCCAACGGCGAGGACAACCGCGACGGGGAGAACTACAACCGGTCCTGGAACTGCGGGACCGAGGGCGACAGCGACGACCCGGCGGTGCTCGAGCTGCGGGACCGGCAGATGCGGAACTTCATCGCCACGCTGATGCTCTCCCAGGGCGTGCCGATGCTCAGCCACGGCGACGAGTACGGGCGCACCCAGCGGGGCAACAACAACGCCTACTGCCAGGACAACGAGCTGTCCTGGGTGGAGTGGCCCGAGGACGGCGGCGGCGAGCTGCTGGAGTTCACCCGCGCGATGGTGTGGCTTCGCCGGGACCACCCGGTGTTCCGCCGGCGCCGCTTCTTCCACGGCCGGCCGGTCCAGGGCACCCACGACGAGCTGTCCGACATCGCGTGGTTCACCCCGCAGGGCGAGGAGATGACCCAGCGCGACTGGACGTCGTCGCAGGCAGGCGCCCTGACCGTGTTCCTCAACGGCAACGCGATCTCCGAGCCGGGCTCGCGCGGGGAGCGGATCGCCGACGACTCGTTCCTGCTGATGTTCAACGCCTCGCCCAAGCCCCTGGAGTTCGTGGTGCCGGTCGACCACGGGCGCCAGTGGCAGCTGGTCGTCGACACGGCCGTCCCGGAAGGGGTGACGCCCGGCACCGGCATGAAGATCGAGGCGGGGGGCCGGCTGACCCTGCCGGACCGGAGCCTGACGGTGCTGCAACGCCCCGCCTGACGACGAACCGCGGCGCGTCCGCCGCACGAAAGCCGACGGGGCGGGTACGTAGGTTTCCATGACACCTGAGCGACCTGCCCCGGCGGTGCCCACGGCCACGTACCGGCTGCAGCTGCAGCCGGAGTTCCCGTTCGGTGCGGCGGAGGCGGCCGTCCCGTATCTGGCCGCACTCGGCGTCTCGCATCTGCATCTGTCCCCCGTCCTGGAGGCCGTCCCCGGATCGGCGCACGGCTACGACGTCGTCGACCCCGCCCGCGTGCGGGACGAGCTGGGCGGCGAGGCGGGACTCCGGTCCCTGTCCCGGACCGCCCGGGAGCACGGGCTCGGCCTGGTCGTGGACATCGTGCCCAACCACATGGCCGCCTTCCCGCGCCACAACCGCGCCCTGTGGGAGGTGCTGCGCGAGGGCCCCGCATCGCCGTACGCACGCTGGTTCGACATCGACTGGGACGCGCAGGGCGGCCGGCTGCTGGTGCCGGTGCTCGGCAGGCGGCTCGGCGAGGAGCTCGGGCAGCTGAAGGTGGACGGGGACGTCCTGCGCTACCACGACCATGTCTTCCCACTGCGCGAGGGGACCGAGTCGCTGCCGCTGCCACAGCTGCTGGACGCCCAGTGGTACCGGCCGGTGTGGTGGCGGCTGGCCCGTACCGAGCTGAACCACCGGCGCTTCTTCAGCATCTCCGAGCTCATCGGGGTACGCGTCGAGGACCCGGAGGTCTTCGCGGCGACGCACGGCACGCTCCTGCGGCTGCTGGACGAGGGCGTGATCGACGGGCTGCGGGTGGACCACCCGGACGGACTGGCCGACCCGGACGCCTATCTGAGCCGCCTGCACGAGGCCACCGGCGGCCGCTGGACCGTCGTGGAGAAGATCCTCGCGGCCGACGAGCACCTGCCGTCCGCCTGGCCGGTCGCGGGCACCACGGGCTACGACGCGCTGCGGCAGGTGGACGGGCTCTTCACCGATCCCGCGGGCAGCGACGAGCTGCTCGGTCACTACCGGCGGTTCGCGGCCCCGCAGGCGGACCGCGGCGGGGACTGGGCCGCCACCGTTCGGCGCGCCGCCCATCGGGTGGTCACGCACGAGCTGGCCACCGAGCTGGACCGCCTGACCCGTCTGGCGGGCCGCCTGTGCGCCACGTCCCCCGACCCTGCCCTGCGTGACCACGCGCCCTGGGCGCTGCGGGGCGCGCTGGCGGAGCTCCTGGTCCGCATGGAGGTGTACCGGCCTTACACCTCCACGGACGCCGCCGCGGTGGTCACCGAGGAGGCCGCCGCCGAGGCCCGCGCCACGTTCACGGTGCCCGAGGAGGCACACGCGGTCGACGTGGTACGGGAGCTGGCGCTCGGACGCGCCGGGGACGGCGCCGAACAGGCGGAGTTCCGGGCCCGTTTCGCGCAGACGGCGTCGGCGCTGCGCGCCAAGTCCGTGGAGGACACGGCGTTCTACCGGTATGTGCCGCTGCTGTCGGCGAACGAGGTGGGCGGCGACCCCGGGGCCCCGGGGCTCTCCCCCGAGGACTTCCACGCGTACTGCGCATGGGTGCAGCACGACTGGCCCACCACCGGCACCGTGCTGTCGACGCACGACACCAAGCGCAGCGCGGACGTACGGGCCGCGATCGCGGTGCTCACCGAGTGCCCGCAGCGGTGGGCGGACGTGCTGGCCGAGGTGACCGGCGCGAGCGGCGCGGCCCCCGATCCCCACCTGGTGTGGGCGGCCTGGCAGACGTACTTCGGGCTGGGGCCGGCCGCCGCGGAGCGCCTCCAGAGGGCGCTGCTCAAGCACGTCCGGGAGGCGGGACTGCACACCACGTGGACCGAGCAGGACCCCGGCTACGAGGAGGCGGTCGCGGCGTTCGCCGCGGGCATGCCGTCGGGGCCGGCGGGACGGCTGGTGACCCACTTCCGGGAGGCCCTGGCACCGCACATCGAGGCGAACGTCCTGGGAGCCGCCCTGGTCCATCTGACGATGCCGGGCGTGCCGGACGTCTACCAGGGCACGGAGGGCGAGTACCGGGCCCTGGTCGACCCGGACAACAGGCGGCCGTTCGCACCGCAGAAGGAGCCGTCGGACAAGGCGGAGCTCACCGGAGCCGCACTGCGGCTGCGCCGTCGTCGTCCGGAGGTGTTCGGCGCCTCGGCGGCCTACGCCCCTCTCGCCGCCGAAGGACCCGCCGCCGCGCACTGCGTGGCCTTCGTGCGCTCGGGGGAAGTGCTGACGGCGGTCACCCGGCTGTCACTGCGGCTCGCCGAGGCGGGCGGCTGGCGCGACACCTCTCTCACGCTGCCGCCGGGCCGGTGGGCCGACGCGCTCGCTCCCGAGCGGGAGTTCGAGGGCGACACGCGCGTGGAGGCCCTCTTCGGGCGGCTGCCGGTGGCCTTGCTGGAGCGGATCGGCGGGGAGTGAGCCGGGGGCGGAATCGCCGGGGGCGCTGCGCGTCTCCCCCGCTCACCGGAGGCGGACCGCACCGGGCCCCGCACGAGCGCCCCACGGGGTGCGCGCTCGGGGCCCGGATCCGGACGTCAGTGGGGCAGGCCCGGCACCGACGCCCCCTGGCCCTGGTCCCACAGGGCGAAGACCGCTCCGGTGCGCGCCTCGAGGTCGCATGCGTTCGCGAAGGTGTGGCTGTAGTCGACGGGGTGGCCGCCCCACTCGCCGCGCGCGGACACCGTGACGGGAGCGTAGATCATCGGGCAGTACATGTGCGCGGGCGCGATACGGCCGATGTCCCCCTGCACCGCGGCGAGCTGGGCGCACGCCCGGAGGGCCGCCGCGTGGCCCCGGGGCGGATCGCACATCAGAAGCGTGCCGCGGATGTCCCTGGAGCGGGTGTCACCCTTGGCGACGGTCAGATAGAGCCAGTTGCCCGCGGTCGCCGGCCGGGGCGCGGCCGAGGCCGAGGGCGCGATGAGCAGGGCGGCCGCGGCGAGCAGGACACCGCGCAGGGCAAGGGTCGTCTTCCTCATTCCGTATGCATCGGCACCGCGGCTCCCGAACCCCACCCCGACTCACCCGAATGGGAACGCACAGGCGCATACCGAGCGGCGAGTTCGAACGCGGCGAGCACCACCCGCGCCTGGTACTCGGCCTGGCGTGCCACGGGGATCCAGCGCGCTTCGTAGCCGTCGCGGTAGTCGGCGCACCACTCGTCGATGAGCACGTCCAGCTCCGCCAGCACCTCGGCCGCCCCGGGCCCGGCGGCCCCGGCGAGCTGGTGCAGCAGTCCGGCGGTGCGCAGCGCGACCCGGCGGCCGGAGATGCCGAGGGCGGTCAGCCGGGCGGAGTCGAGCGGCGGCAGCGGCCGCTCCCCGGGCCCGTAGGTGTCGGGGTCCCAGGAGTCGGCGAGTCCGGGGCCGACCAGTAAATAGTCGTCGACCGGGGCGAGCAACCGGTCGGCGTCCACGACGCCCGGCAGATGGGGGCGGATGCGGACCAGGAAGCCCTCCAGCAGGCGGGTGTCGTGCCGCAGCGTCCTGCTGACCGTCCGCAGCACCGCCTCGGGGTCGGGGTGCGGCGAGTCGTCCTCCACGGCTTCCACCCCCCACATGGGCGCCTCCACGACCGCTGTGACGGTGCCGTAGCGGTGCGGATGGAACCAGGTCGACTCGACCGCGGCCTCCGTGATCGCCGCGGCGAGGTCCCCCCGGCGGGGCGGCGGAATGCGGTAGACGGCGGGCCCCAGGGTCGGCCAGTACAGGGTGTCGTACGGGCCGAGTTCGCGCGGGATGCCGAGCCGGGCCGCCGCCTGGGCGAGCCGCTGAGCCATTCCGGGCAGGTCGCGGGTCAGTTCCACGAAGCCGCCGCCGACGTCGACTCCGTGCAGGGAGCACTGGAAGAAGGGCCGCAACTCGTCCTGGAGGTCGAGCAGGGCGCGGGTCTCGGGCAGGGCGGCGCGCTCCGCGCCGTCCGGCAGCCACTCGGGCTGCTCGAGGAAGCCGGGGCGGAAGAAGCGCCGGAAGTACCGGCCGAGGGTGTACGGGCCCGACAGCCAGCCCTCGTTGCGCCGTGCGCCGTCGGGGTCGAGACACAGCAGCAGGTTCCAGGTGGTGTCGGCCCCCGCGCCGAGCCGGGGGTCGGCGAGCGCCCGTTCGGCCAGGCGCAGGGCGGTGGCGCCGCCGACGGGTTCGTTGGCATGGGGTCCGGCGACCACGAGGGCGTGGCGGCTGCCGTGTCCCACGGAGAGCAGCCACAGCGGCGTGCCGCCCCGGGACGTGCCCACGCGACGCAGCCGGGCGTCACGCGGGCGGCGGGCGACGAGCGCGGCAGCACGAGCGCCGAGTTCGTCCACCGTCGGGTAGCGGAGGAGTGGCGGCAGGGCACACCTCCACTGCGGTTACGTCGGCTCACCTGGTGTACATGGTGTACGCACAGTCAGTCACGGCTCGGCAGGTACGTCAACACCGCGGACGACGAGGGTGGTCGGCCGGGAACGGGAGGGTGTTCCGGCCACAGGCCGAGCCCGGGCGGGGCACGCCGTCCGCCGGAGGCCTGGCTCCGGCCCGGCACGTCCACGCGTTCGGCCCACATCAGGCACCCGGGCATCAGGTGCCCGGGATCCGCTGGTCCGTCAGGGCCGCCGGCCGGTTCCCGCCGGCCCTCCTCGGCCTTCTCGGCCCGGTGACCGGCTACTGCGCCGACAGCCGGAACGTCATCGTGCCGAAGCCGACCAGGTCGCCGTCGCGGACGATCGCCGCGCCGATCACGCGGCGTCCGTTGACGGTCGTGCCGTTGGTGGAGCCGAGGTCGCGCAGCACCCACAGACCGCCCTGGTGCCGCAGTTCGGCGTGCACGCGGGAGACCGTGTCGTGGCTCAGCCTGAGACCGCTCGCGGGATCGCGGCCTATCCGCAGCGGATAGGGGTTGCCAGGGCTGGGCAGCAGCAGTTTGGGCAGCCGCTCGGCCTGCCAGGCACGGCGCAGCCGCACGGTGAACCCGGAGATCGCCTCGACGGTCCCGAACACCATCCGCGACCAGCGGTTCTCGGTGGGCAGATCCGCGGTGAGCGCGGCCAGCTCATGCGGCTGCCGGGCGACCAGCGCCAGCTCCATGCGCCGGATGAAGGTGTCATGGGACAGGCGTCCCAGTGCGACGCCGTCGCGCAGCATCTTCAGCGCCCTGTCGCGTTCGGCGTCCGAGAGCCGAGCGGGGTGCGTGTGGAACTCGAAGGACGACGTCACGCACGTGATTGTCGGTCAGCCGCGCGCGGGTGTCCAGAAAGCGTGGAACGACCTCCGCCGCCATCAGGCGGTTCCATGTGTCAAAAGGGTGGATCCGGCGAAGAATTGATCTCGCGTGGCGCACGATGGAGGCGCTGCGTCAGGAGGAACAGACGAGGGGGAACCGTCCGTGCAGTTCGAGGTGTGGGCTCCGCAAGCCGCCCGGGTGACGCTCCACTGCGGAGCGGCCGAGCAGGGATTGACACGTGATCCGGGGCGCGCGGGGTGGTGGACGGGAGAGGTGGAGGCCGGCGACGGCACGCGGTACGGATTCGCCCTGGACGACGGTCCCGTGCTGCCCGACCCGCGCTCGCGCCGCCAGCCGGACGGGCCGGACGGGCTGAGCGCGGTGGTCGACCACGGGGCGTACGCCTGGCGCACCCCCGGGGAGGGGCACGGGCTGCCGGGCGCGGTGCTGTACGAGCTGCACGTGGGGACGTTCACCCGCGAGGGCACGCTGGACGCGGCGGCCGAGCGGCTCGGCCACCTGGCGGACCTGGGCGTCACGCACGTCGAGTTGATGCCGCTGTGCCCGTTCCCGGGGCGCCACGGCTGGGGGTACGAGGGCGTCAGCCTGTGGGCGGTGCACGAGCCCTATGGCGGGCCGGAGGCGCTGAAACGGTTCGTCGACCGGGCCCACGAGCTCGGCCTCGGCGTCGTGCTGGACGTGGTCCACAACCATCTCGGCCCCTCCGGCAACCACCTCCCCGCGTTCGGCCCGTACTTCACCGAGACGCATCACACCCCCTGGGGCGCGGCCGTGAACCTGGACGCACCGGGCTCGGACGAGGTGCGGGCGTTCCTGACCGGCAGCGCGCTGGCCTGGCTGCGCGACTACCGGCTCGACGGGTTGCGCCTGGACGCGGTGCACGCGCTGTGCGACACCCGCGCGGTCCACTTCCTGGAGGAGCTGTCCTCGGCGGTGGACGCGCTGGCCGCCGAGACGGGACGCCCGCTGTTCCTGATCGCCGAGTCCGACCTCGCCGACCCCCGCGTCATCACCCCGCGCGGGGAGAACGGCCTCGGGGTGCACGCGCAGTGGAACGACGACTTCCACCACGCGCTGCACACCGCCCTGACCGGCGAATCCCAGGGCTACTACGAGGACTTCGCCCGCGCCCCCTTCGCGGCCCTCGGCAAGACGCTGACGGGCGGGTTCTTCCACGACGGCACGTACTCCACGTTCCGGGGCCGGCGACACGGCCGCCCGCTGGACCGCACCCGCGTCTCCGCGCACCGCCTCCTCGGCTACGCCCAGACCCACGACCAGGTCGGCAACCGCGCCCAGGGCGACCGGCTCTCGGCGTCCCTGTCCCCGGGGCTGCTGGCGTGCGGGGCGGCGCTGGTGCTCACCGCCCCGTTCACCCCGATGCTGTTCATGGGCGAGGAGTGGGCCGCCGGCACGCCGTGGCAGTTCTTCACCGACCACACCGATCCCGAACTGGCCGAAGCCGTACGCCGCGGCAGGCGCCGGGAGTTCGCCGCGCACGGCTGGGCGGAGGAGGACGTACCCGATCCCCAGGACCCGGCGACCCGTGACCGCTCCTGTCTCGACTGGTCCGAGCCCGGACACGGCATCCACGCGCGCGTACTGGCCTGGTACCGGGAGCTGATCGCGCTGCGCCGTGCCGAGCCGGACCTCTCGGACCCCGACCTCGAGGACGTGAAGGTCACCCATGACGAGAGCGCCGGCTGGCTCGCCTTCCGCCGTGGCGACGTCCTGGTCGCCGTCAACCTGGCCGCGGAAACGGCCAAGATCCCCCTCGGCATCACGCACGCCCGCGTGCTGGCGGCGTGGGAGCCCGTGGAACCGCCGGACCAGGACGGTGTGCTGAGCGTGCCGGGCGAGTCGTGCGTGGTGCTGACGCGGGAGTGACCGGGACACCGGGGCGCCCGCGGCAGCTTCGCCGCAGCGCACGTACGCTGCGCGCTGCGCAAGCGGGCCGTGCGCGCGGCGCCCCGGGTCTCTTCTCAGCGGGAAGGGGCGTTCCAGGGCACTTCGCAACGGGAATGCTCGGGCCGGTGTCCGACGCGGACGCCCTACGGTGTCTCCTCCTGCGGCAGTTCCGTGACCCGCTCCAGCATGATCGACTCCCAGGCGCGCCCTACCCGGGCGCGCAGGACCGGCAGCGGGGTGCCGTCGCGGCCCTCGAGCCCGTCGGCGAGGCGGACGAGCGTGTCGCAACGGGCGAGCCACAGGCCGCGCAGACAGGAGCGGGCTCCGTAGCCGGCCAGGGTGGCGGCGCACACCGCCGCGGGCGTGCCCACGGCGACGGCGAGCGAGGCGATGTCCTCGGCCGGGTCACCGATGACCGCGTCGCTCCAGCCGAGGACACCGCGCACCCGCCCGTCGCCGCTGACCACGAGGTGTTCGCCCCGGAGGTCGTGGTGCACCAGGACGGCGGCGCCCGCCGGGGCGGCCAACTGGCGTGCGGCGGGCGCACCGAGCCGGTCGAGCCCGGCGGGGTCGAACTCGTCGTCCTCGCCCAGGCGCCCGGTCACACGCGCGGCGGCCGCGCGCAGTGTCTCCAGTGACCGTGGCGCCATCCGCGGGACGCCCAGCGCCTCGGCCTCGCGCGCGGGCACCTCGCGCAGCCCCGTGAGCAGCGTCGCGAGGTCCGCTTCGCCGACCGCCGAGATGTCCGGTTCCTCTTCGGTGCTCCCGGGCAGCCGGGTGTCGAGGGTGTAGGCGAGGCCGGCGGCCCACTCTCCGTGCGCCACGCTGGTCGGGACCGCGATCCCCACGTGCGGCCGCACCAGGACACGCAGGCGCAGTTCGCGGCGCTGGCGCGCGGAGGCGTCCCGGTCGGTGGCGAGCCGCAGCACATGGCGCGTACCGACGAGCCACGTGGCGTGCCCCGCGCCCTGCACGACAGGCGTCACCTCCGGTCTGTCGTCGCCAGGGAGCAGGGAACGGACCAGTCGGTGTACGGTCTCCGCCGTCGGTGTCGTTGGCTGGGTCATGATCACGCCGTTGTCGTCTCGGATGCGTGCTCGGGGCTGCCGGTGACGGGCCGGCCGACCGTCGCCCGCCCCGCTGTCGCGTCCCGGTCCGCCACCGCCTCTCAGCCGACTACGGCCATCTCGCGCGACGTGTTGTTCAACCGCCGCCCGCCGTCTTTGGTCACCGTCACGATGTCCTCGATGCGGACCCCGAAGCGGCCCGGCAGATAGATGCCGGGCTCCACGGAGAAGCACATGCCGGGGACGAGCGGCTGCTCCTCGCCCTCGATCATGTACGGCGGTTCGTGGGTGGTGACGCCGATGCCGTGCCCGGTGCGGTGGATGAAGTACTCGCCGTAGCCCGCGTCGGCGATGACCGCGCGGGCCGCCCGGTCAACCTCCTGGCAGGCCACGCCGGGCCCGACGGCCCGGAAGCCCGCCTCCTGGGCGGCGCGCACCAGGTCGTGCACCCGGCGCTCCTCGTCGGTCGGTTCGCCGACGTGGACGGTGCGGGAGGTGTCGGAGCCGTAGCCGTACTTGAGACCGCCGAAGTCGAGGACCACCATGTCCCCGCGCTCGATGACGCGCTTACCGGCCTCGTGGTGCGGGTTGGCGCCGTTGGGCCCGGAGGCGACGATGGTGAAGTCGACCTGCGCGTGGCCGAACCGGCGCAGCAGGTCGGCGAGATCCGCCGAGACCTCGCTCTCCCTGCGCCCCGCGAAGGGCACCTTCAGGATCTCCTCGTACGCCGCGTCCGCCGCGGCGCCGGCGGCCGCGAGCCGCTCCAGTTCCGCGGTGTCCTTGACGGCCCGCAGCATCGGAAGGGCACGCGTGAGCGCCACCTGGCCGACGTCCGGGAGCCGTTCGCGCAACCCGAGCAGGTGCAGGGCCCAGGCGTTGTCGCTGATGCCGTAACGGCCGTCGCCCCGGAGCAGGGAGCCCGCCGCCTCGTAGGGGTCCTTGCCGTCGGTCCAGTCGCGCAGCGTCAGGGCGGGCGCGCCGGCCGCCTCCGCCGCGTCGGGCGCCTCCAGGGTGGGGACGACGAGGACAGGGTCGTGCCCGGCGCGCAGTACCAGCAGGGTGAGGCGCTCGGTCTCCCCCGGCCGGTACCCGGTCAGCCACACCAGGTCGGGTCCGGGCGCGATGAGGAGCCCGGCCAGCCCGGCCGCGTCGGCGGCCTCCGCGGCGCGCCGCATGCGGGCCGCGTAGTCCTCGGCGGTGAAGGGCGCGGTTCCGCCCGTTTCGGGCGGCGTGGGCGTGCCGGTCATCCATACCTCCGCGGTCCGGATTCTCCCAGGGTCTACGGGCAGCATCCTGCCTCTCCACCGGGACGGATGCGAGCCCATTACGACCACGGCGGCCGGAGGACCGGCGCGGCACACCGTGCCGGGCGACCTGGCGAACTCCAGCGCGGCTCAGGTGGCGATGCCCGGCGTCGCGATCGGATGCCGACGGCTGCCGTCCGCGCGACACACGGCGAGGGTGACGGGGGGTGCCCGGGACTCGCGGTCAGGAGTCACGTGCCCGAGAACGCCCGGCCCGCCCCCCGGCCGGCGCAGGAGGAGGCGCATTTCGGGCCGCCGTGGCAGTTCACTTCGGCCGGCTCGGAGGACGGACGGCGGTAGCCGTTATCGGCAAGGCCCTCGCCTCAGCCCGTGGTCTTGTGCGCCAGTGCGTTCCGGCCGGCGTCGAAGCTGTGCAGCGCCGCGCCGACCGCAGCCGCGACGGTGACTTCGAAGATCTGGTCCTCGGAGCAGCCGGCGGCGGTGAGCCGGTCCACGTCGGTGTCGGTGATCCGGTACGAAGCGTCGCGGACTGCCGTGGCATAGGGCTGCCACGGTGCAGGAAGCGGGTCACCGGCCGCGGCGGCGGCGCGCAGTACCGGGTCGGTGGTGGCGGGTGTGTCCAGCACCGCGTGGCGCAGGTCGGCCACGACGTCACCGTGATCGGTCGCAGGGCCGTCGGCGAGCAGGAAGGACGGGAAGCGGTAGCCGAACCGGTGCAGCGCACGGGTACCGCTGTACAACTGGCCCTCGCGGAGGGTGAAGCCGAATGCGTTGGCCAGGCGGTTGACGATGTTCCACACCAGGTTGACGTGCAGTGCCTCCTGCAACGCGTGATCGGGCAGGTCGGCGACCCCGGCGGGGATCTCGGTGGCGTTCATGCGGTCCGGCGTCCGGCCGGCCAGATCGAGGAACTGCCGGACGGCGCGCAGCTGCGGCCGGACCGACGCGGGATCGTCCGGGTCGATCTCGCCCTGGCCCGCGATGCGGGTGAGCTCGGCGTGCGTGTCGATGCAGAACGGGCACTGGTGCAGCCGCGCGGTGCACATCGCGAGGTATTCGCGCTCCCCCGCGGTCCAGTACGACGGTCCGCGCATCGCGTCGGCGGTGAGCTCCAGCAGCGGACGGGTGAGGAAGCCGGGCCGGTACAGCAGCATCTTCACGATGTCCGGGCTTTCCACCCGCGACATCGCGGAGGTGAATGCCAGGAACAGCTTGGCGCGGCGGCGGTGGCCATGGTCGAGAACGGACAGTCTCATCAGGACTCCAGGACGTCGAGGTCGTGTAGCCGGCCGGCGAGGAACCGCCGGTCGGCGGGATTGGTGGCCAGTTCGTGGGCACGCCGGTACGCCGATGCCGCCTCCGGGGTGCGGCCGAGGCGGCGCAGCAGATCCGCGCGCGCGGCATGCAGCAGGTGGTAGCGGTCGAGCCCGTCGATCCGGTCGATCAACGCCAGTCCCTCGTCCGGGGTGGTGGCCATGGCCACGGCGACGGCGTGGTTGAGCGCCACCACCGGTGAAGGGGTCAGCGCGAGCAGCCGGGTGTAGAGGGCGGCGATGCCCGGCCAGTCCGTCCGATCGGCGAAGACGGCCTGGGCGTGCAGCGCGGCGATCCCGGCCTGTATTTGGTACGGGCCCGGTCTGCCCAGGCGCAGCGCCCGGTCCAGCAGCCCGACGGCTTCGACGATCTCGTTGGCATCCCAGCGGGACCGGTCCTGGTCGGCCAGGAGCACCACATCACCCGAGGCGCTGTGGCGGGCGGTGCTGCGCGAGTCCTGCAGCAGCAACAAGGCGACCAGGCCGAGCGCTTCGGGCTCGTCGGGCATGAGGGTGGCGACGAGCTTCCCGAGCCTGATCGCCTCCTGGGGCAGGGTGCGGTGTTCGGGCCGGTCGGGCGCGACGGTGTAGCCCTGGGTGAAGATCAGATAGATCACCGCCAGAACGCCCGAAAGCCGCTCGGGCAGCAGCGGGTCGGCGGGCACTTCCAGGCTGATGCCGGCATCCCGGATCTTCCGTTTCGCGCGCACCAGGCGCTGGGCCAGAGTCGATTCGCCGACCAGGAACATCCGGGCGATCTGCCCGGCGGTCAGCCCGGCCACGGCCTGCAGGGTCAGGGCCACCCGCACGTCCTTGGCCAGGGCGGGATGACAGCAGGTGAAGATCAGGCTGAGCCGCTCGTCCCCCATGCTGAGCAGGCCGTCCTCGCCGACGTTCGTCATCGTCGTCACCGCCTCGGGCGCCGCGCCGAGTCGGGCGAGCTTCTCCCGGCCGAGCCGTGCCCGCCTCAGCCGGTCGATCGCGCTGTTGCGTGCCGCGGTCAGCAGCCACGCCACCGGGTCGCCCGGCGCCGATTCGCTCCATGCGCCCAGCGCGAGCGCGCACGCGTCCTGCAGCGCGTCCTCGGCGAGTTCGAAGTCGCCGAGGACGCGGATCAGAGCGGCGAGCATCCGCGCCCGGTGCTCCTGGTAGACCCGCCGCAGGACCGCAGCGGCGTTCATTCGCCGGTGGCCGCCAGGTTCGCAGGACGGTGGTCCAGGCCCGGCACACCGACGATCGGCCGGACCTCGATCCCGCCCTGCTCGGCCATCGGGCACAGCGCGGCCAGCTCCAGGGCCTCGTCCAGGTTGCGGCAGTCGAGCACGTAGACGCCGCCGAGGTGCTCGTGGGTCTCGGCGTACGGACCGTCGGTGATCAGCGTCTGACCGTCCCGCACGCTGACGGTGGTGGCCGTGTGCTCGGCCTGCAGGGGATGCCCCGAGACGAACGCGCCGCGCCGGCGGCACTCGTCGGCGAACGCGTTCACCCTGGCCAGGGCCTCGGCGAAACCCGGATCGTCCGGCTCGGGCCGCTCGCAATCGTAGATCAACAGCATGTACTGCACTTGTCCTCCGCTCACCCGGATCACGGTCGGTCGAAGAGGATGACGAACAGACCGACCGTATCTCGACACCCTGAGCCCGACGTTCTCAACGGATCGGCCGGGCCGGGTGGACGGCGGCGAGCCGGGCACAGCCGGGCGGACCGTCTGCACCGCGCGCGACGGCCCGCCCGACGCGCCACGGACCCCGGCTGTACCTCCCCGGGACCCGTTCCGCCGGCCGGACCGTCGCCCGGTGTGCGGTCAGCGGGCCACCGGGGCGGGTCGCCAGGTGACGGCCGGCGCCAGATCCGGTACGAAACCGTGGGTGCGCCGGGCCAGGTCGGCCGCGCCGTACCGGTGGCAGCCCCGGTGCCAGTTCAGGATGCCGGACATGTAGTTCTGCAGCTCCGCGACATAGCCGTCCATGACCGCTCGGGCCTCTTCCGGGAGTTCGAAGTCCGCGCAGAGAACGGGCAGTTCACGGGTGGCCACATGCTGGAACTGCTCCATGCGCCGGGTCATGAGGTCGCCCACGATCCGCAGGGCCGCCGGGTAGTCGCAGCCGAAGAAGTTCTGCACGACGAGGAGGGCGTTGTGGAACTCCCCCTCATACTGGATCTCCTTCTGGTAGGAGAAGACGTCGTTGATCAGCATCGCGTAGTCGATGGCCGCGTTCTCCAGGGCGCGGACCGTGCCGCTGCGATAGACCTCCGGCGGGACCTCGGGGCCGTGGCCCATACGGCACAGGTTCTTGGTGAGGTCGGCGCCGAAGGTGGCGCGGCGCATCTCCAGATAGTCGACGGGATCCGGGATGCGGTGCTGAAGCTGGTTGGACAGCTCCCACAGCCAGCTCTCGGTCATGGTGTCGACGGCCGTGCGCACTGCGCGCTGCTGCTCCGGGTCCATCCCCGCCGTGGTCCGCGTCCACAGGTCGAGCAGTCCGCGCTCCATACCGTTGACCGGGGCGGGCGGTACCTCGCCGTCGAGGGGCATGCACAACAACAGCCGCTCGGTGCACAGCCTGGCCCCGGCGAGGTCGCGCCGGTGGCCGAAGACGAGCGGGTAGTAGTCGTCGCCGTACGTACCCCAGGCCACCCACTGGGAACTGAGGTCCAGCGCCTCGGGGGTGGCGTCCGGGTCCAGGCCCGCGGCGCACAGCGGCAGGTCGTAGGCCGTCAGCTTGTCCTCGTCCCAGACGCCCTCCTGGAGCATGCCCGTCCGGTGCATCCAGGGAGTGAGGCGGCTGCGGGCGCGGTCCAGATGAGGGCTGAGCTCCACCTCGTAGGGCATGTGGAAGTCGGGGATCAGCGAGGGTCCCACCTGCTGGAAGGGGACATGCGTGTACGCGCGCAGCCTCCCCCGCCGCCCGAAGGGCGTGGGAGCTGTCCCCGTGGCCCGCCCGTCGGCGAGCAGCCCGCGCACATCGGCGGCGGAGAGACCGGGCCCGGACGGCCCGAAGGGCCGCTCCTCGGCGCGGGCGCCCTTGTTCATGTAGCGGCTGGACCTCATGTGCCACTCGTGGCCGCCGGACTGCCAGTCCTGAAGGCCTCGCGTGTAGGCGCCGATCGCGGCGACCTCGTCCGGTGTCAGACCCTTCTCCAGGGCGAGGGCGGGTACTTCGGTGAGCGCGGTGTGCTCGAACTGGTGCAGCCGCGAGGTGAGGATGTCGTTGACGGTGTCGGCCGCTTCCTGCGTACTGCAGCCGAAGAAGGTCTCCAGGACCAGTACGCCGTTGCTGAGTTCGCCCTCCTCCTCGACCTCGCGCTGGTAGGAGAACAGGTCGTTGCGCAGGTGGACGCCGTCCGAGAACGTCTCCATGAGCACCCGCAGCGGCCGTGAACCGGCCACGGACGCGGGTACTTCGGCGGTCGCGTACTCCACGAGTCCCGCGGACCAGGGCGCGCCGCCGACCTTGCGGCGCATCTCGATGTACTCGACGGGGTTGGCGATCCGGCCTTCGTCGATGTTGGACTGCTCCCACAGCGATTCGCGCAGCAGATGTTCGGTGGCGACCGCGAAGCGCCTGCGCCACTCCAGGGACATGGACGCCACCGTGCGCGCCCACAGATCGGCGAGTCCCGCCTCGACGGGGTTCTCCGGCTCGGGCACGGAGGTTTGCAGGTCCATCGGCATGAACTGGGGCAGCCGGTCCAGGTGGGCCTTGCCGCCCTCGCGGTCCTGGGTGCGTTTGAAGGCCTCCAGGAAGTGGTCGTCGAAGAAGAAGACCCACACGTACCAGTCGGTGACGAGTGAGAGGGCCGGGCCGTCGCAGTCGGGGTGGGTGTACGCGCACAGCAGCCCGTAGTCGTGCGCGTCGAGGTCAAACTGTTCCCAGATGCCGGAGCCCTCCAGCATGCCCATGGCGCGCGCCCAGTGCGTGGAGTGGGCCCGCGCCTCGTCGAGATGCGGGTTCAGCCGCGCGGGATACGGCATGTAGAAGCGAGGGAGTTCGAACGGCTGCGTCATGGCCGGGCCCTACCCGTGGCCCTGCCGCGACATCCGCCGGGCGGATCACGGCCACACCATCGCGTGAATCGGGGGCGCGGAGGCGGAACGGGCCCGATCCCGGCGCGCTCTGCCCGTCCACGTCCGCGGCCTGGCGCCGGTCCGGAGGCGTCCGCGCCGGAATCCGGGCGCCTCGCACGCCCCCTTGCCGACACTCACGCCCCGGGCCACCGTGGTCGCATGACCTCTTTCGTGCTGCCTCACGAAGTGCACGGCGACGGCGCCCACAAGGTGTTCGCGGTGCACGGCTGGTTCGCCGACCGGGCCGCGTACGCGCCGGTACTGCCCGATCTGGACCGCGAGACCTTCACCTACGCGCTGGTGGACCTGCGCGGGTACGGGGCCGCGAAGGACGCCGCCGGCACGTACGGCACGGCCGAGGCCGCCACCGACCTCGTCGGCCTGGCCGACCGGCTAGGCTGGGAGCGGTTCTCGGTGATCGGGCACTCGATGGGCGGCGCGGTCGCCCAACGGCTGCTGGCGCTCGCCCCGGAGCGGCTGCGCCGGATCGTCGGGGTCTCCCCCGTGCCCGCCTCCGGCATGCCGATGCCCGCCGAGCAGTGGGAACTGTTCGCGGACGCCGCGCACAAGCCCGGCAACCGGCGCGTCATCATCGACGTCACCACCGGCGGCCGGGCGCCCGCCGCCTGGCTCGACCGTATGGTCGCCCGCTCGCTCGCGCACAGCGACGCGAACGCGTTCCGGACCTGGCTCGACTCGTGGGCCGGGGAGGACTTCCACACCACGGTCGCGGGTTCGACGGTTCCGGCGCTGGCCGTCGCGGGCGCCCTCGACCCCGCGCTGACGGCCGGGTTGCTGCGAGAGACCTGGCTGCGCTGGTATCCCAACGCCTCGCTCCTGGAACTGCCCTCGGCCGGCCACTACGCGATGGACGAGGCGCCGCTCGACCTGCTCCGTGTCGTGGAGGACTTCCTGCGGGCGGACACGAGTACCGCGGCCCCCGCCAAAAAGCCGGACACCGAAGAGAGCCTCCGCCCGTGAACGTCGGTGAGAGTGCGCCGCCCGTCCCCGACGTCTTCGACCCACGCCAGTACGCCGACAGCGTCCCCCATGCCGCGTACCGCCTTCTGCGCGACCACCACCCGGTCGCCTGGCAGGACGAGCCCGAGGTGCTCGGCTGGCCGGCCGGGCCCGGATTCTGGGCGGTGACCCGGCACGCGGACGTCGTACACGTGCTCAGGGACTCCGGGACGTTCTCCTCCTACGCCGGAGCCACCCAGATCCGCGACCCCCACCCCGACGACCTGCCGTTCATCCGGCGGATGATGCTCAATCAGGATCCCCCCGCGCACGGCCGGCTGAGGCGGCTGGTCAGCCGCGCCTTCACCCCGCGCCGCATCGACCGCTTCACGGCGACGACCCGCACACGGGCCCGCACCCTGCTCGCGTCCGCCCTGGACCGGGCGCGCGGCGGCGACGGCACCTGCGATCTCGTCGCGGCCGTCACCGACGACTACGCCGTGGTCAATCTCGCCGACCTGCTCGGTGTCCCGGAGTCCGACCGCGGCCTGCTGCTGCACTGGACCCAGCGTGTGATCGGCTACCAGGACCCGGACGAGGCGGGCGAGCCGCTCCTGGCCGCCGAGGGCAAGCCGGTCGATCCCCGGTCGCCCGCGGCCCTGAGCGACATGTTCGCCTATGCCCAGCAGCTCGCCGCGTACAAACGGGGCCACCCGGCGGACGACATCATGACCACGCTGGCCACCGATCCCGAACTGACCGGCCCCGAGCTGGAGATGTTCTACTTCCTGCTGACGATCGCCGGCAACGACACGGTGCGCTCCGCGGCACCCGGCGGCATCCTCGCGCTGGCCGAGCATCCCGCGGCCTATGAGGAGTTGCGCGCCGGTTACCACCGGCTTCCGGTCGCCGTCGACGAGTTGCTGCGCTGGCATCCGCCCGTGCTCACCTTCCGGCGGACCGCCGTCCGCGACACCGAACTGGCCGGGCGGCGCATCCGCGCGGGCGACAAGGTCGTCGTCTTCCACGCGTCCGCCAACCGGGACGAGCGCGTCTTCACCGCACCCGACCGGCTCGACCTGTCCCGGACGCCGAACCCGCACGTCTCCTTCGGCGACGGCCCGCACGTCTGTCTCGGCGCCCACTTCGCCCGGCTGCAGCTGGGCGTGCTCTACGAGGAGGCGCTGCGGGTCCTGCCCGCCCCCCGCCTGGCCGCGCCGCCCCGAAGGCTGGTCTCCAACTTCATCAACGGCATCAAGTCGCTTCCGCTGGCGCTCACTTGACGCGTGAGGGCTCGACCTGAATCAGTGCGTGGGCTCCGCTGGTCCGCCAGTGCTGCTCCTCGGCGGCGACTAGGGCGGCCTCCGTGGCGGCGTCCAGCCCGACGATCACGTCGGACTTCAGGGTGCGCAGCGCGGCGACCGGGCCGGGGAAGTAGGCCGTCACCTCGGCGAACGACGTCGTCGGCGGGTACAGCCGGTCCCCCACCAGACGCCGGTAGTTGAGGTCTCCCTTGAAGATCGTCAGGTCCGTGGCGGCGAAGTCCGTGCGCAGGTCCTCCGGCATCTGCGCGTACGGCAGCGGGGCACACGAGAAGGGATGTGCCCGGACCTCGAGGCGGCCCTCGGCCATCGCCGTCCACAGGCGCTCCCCCGCGTCGGCCGCCGCTCCCTTCGCTCCGGTCAGCCGGCGTACCGCGTCCACGACGTCGGCCGTCGTGGCGTCGGAGATGTAGTAGGGATGGGGCTTCACATGCAACAGGGCCCGGCGCACCCGTCCGTGGCGGAGGAGATGGTCGAGGAGCAGCAGGTCCGGGATCAGCTCGCGGCCCGCGTTGTCGGCCACCAGGCAGACCGTACCGGCGGGGAGGAGGGACCACAGCGCCTCGCTGTCGTCCGCGACGAGCCTGCTGTCCATCGCCGGAGCACCGGGAGCGGAGAGGCGGAAGCCGAGGTCCGCGCGGTTGCCCCAGAGAGAGCCGTGCAGCAGCGCCCGTGCCTGCTCGTCGGGCGACTGCTCCATGAGCCGGTCGAGCGCCGCCAGTTCCTCGTCCGTCTCCGGCGAGTCGAGTTCGGCGAGCTTGAACGGGCGGAACGGGTCGATGCCCTGCCAGGCTCCCGGGCCGAAGTAGCCGACGGCTTGTAGAAGTTGGCGGTAGAAGTAGCTCTCGGACCACAGGAAGGGGACCTCGAACCAGGACCGGCCGAGGTACTCACGGGCTCCCCAGGCCGCCCAGCGCTCGTCGTCCTCCGTGCAGAGCGGTTCGATGACGCCCTCCGTGGCGCTGCTCAGCAGCCCGTCGAGCGCCCGTCGCTGCCCGGGTCCGTACGGGAAGGCCTCCTGCACCGCGCGGATGAGCGCGGGGTGCCGGGCGGCGAGCACACCGTGCGGGAAGGAGCCCGGCTCGTCGGCGAGGATCACGGGGGCGTCAGGCATGGTCTCGGTCTCCTCCAGGGCCGGTCAGGATCCCGGGGGGCACGTCCACGTCCGTGAACCGCTCCTCCAGCTGCTTCCCGTAGCCGGCCTCGGTCCACACGAACTTCTTGAACTGCTCCGGCGTCAGCAGACCCTGCCACGGAGCGCCGTCCGGACAGAACACCGACGCGCACCCGGGGCAGTAGTACGCCGATCGCCACAGTGCGTCGGCGCGGGGCTCCCCCGCGGCCACGACGGCCCGTTCGCGGCCTTCGCCGCGGACCACGACGATCGTGCCGGCGAACAGCAGCACGGCGAGCAACGAGCCGCCGATCGTGAAGAGGGGTTTGCCGCTGCCGATGCCGTCGTAGGCGAGGACGACGCCGACGCCAGCCATCAGCAAGCCCTCCGCGAAGTGCAGGAACCGGTCGAACCGCGAGGGCACGCCCGGCGTCCGGGCCAGCCGGTCGGCCAGCCCCTCACGCATGGCCGCGTGGTCGGCGCAGATCTCCGGTACCGTCCGCACCCCGGCCGATGCGCAGCCCGGACATATCGCCTCGACTGCCCCTGGGGCTCTCTCCGTTGCCATGGGCCTACGCTAACGGCCGCCCGGCCGGCGCCCTCGCCGGCCGCCCGCTCCCCTGGGGCTGTCCGGCCGGTAAACGGCCCTCGGCACGGGCCGGTTGCCCGCTGTGTCCCGCTCCGCGCGGGGAACGCGCGGGAAGCGGTCGCGGCTCTGAACGTGCGCCTCCCCGTCCCCGTACTCCCCTGTACGCACCCGCCGCACCCGATGTGCCTGGAGACACCGGATGACCGCACACCGCACAGCCGCCGTGGCCGCCGTCGCCGTGGCGGCGACCCTGCTGCCGGCGACCCCGGCCCTCGCCCACGGGGCGCCCACGCATCCGGTCAGCCGGGTCTTCGCGTGCTCACCCGTGGGCGGCTTCCGCACGACCGCGGCATGTCTGGCGGCGATCAGGGCGAACGGCTCGCCGTTCACGGCCTGGGACAACCTCCGGGTGGCCGGCGTGAACGGCAGGGACCGGCAGACCGTCCCCGACGGCCGGCTGTGCAGCGGAGGGTTGCCCGCCTACCGGGGTCTGGACCTGGCACGCTCCGACTGGCCGTCGACCCGGCTCGCGCCCGGGGCCGTACTGACCATGGCGTACAGCTCGACGATCGCGCACACGGGCACGTTCAAGCTGTTCCTGACGAAGCAGGGGTACGACCCCACCAAGCCGCTGACCTGGTCCGACCTCCCGACGGCACCGTTCGCCCAGGTGACCGACCCGCCGCTGACGAACGGCGCGTACCGGATCAGGGCGAAGCTCCCGGCGAACCGGTCCGGGCACCATGTGCTCTTCACGATCTGGCAGAACTCGAGCACCACGGACACGTACTACTCGTGCTCGGACGTGGTGTTCCCGGCGGCGTCCGGTGCCTCCCGCGGGTCCGGGGCCACCCGGGATTCCGGCAGCGCGAAGACTTCGGGCACCCGGGCCGGTGCCAAAGCCTCGCCCACGCCCACCCCCACGCCGTCGCCGAGCCGGCCTGCGGTGAGCACCTCGTCCCGGCCGGGCGGACTGGCGACCTCCATACCCGGCACACCGGCGGCGGCCACCGCGCCCCGATCCGACGGCGGTCCGTCGCTGCCGCTGCTGGCGGGCGGCGCCGGGGCGATCGCGGTGCTCGCCGGGGGCGCCGCCCTGGCACTGCGCCGCAGGCGCGGCTGACACGGCCGCCGCCGGACCCACTGGCAGCGGCCGTCGGCGCCGGTCCGTCAGTTGACGGACACCACCGGGCTGCCCGCCTGGCTGGTGTCGGTGACCGGGGCGTACTTCGCCGTGAAGTAGCCGTTGGCGAAGCACAGCGACGAGCCGGAGACCTTGGTGAACTGCTGGCTGGTGAAGGCGATGCCGTTGTCGGTGTTGCTCGCCGTGCCGGTCAGGCTCGGGGCCTGGTAGACGCAGGTGACGGTGCCGAGCAGGGTGCGCAGCTTGACCGTGGTCTGGATGGTGGAGCCGGCGGCCGGGGTGACGGTGACCGTGCCCTCGGAGCCGACCGTGGTGGTGTAGGGCAGGTGGTCGACGGTGATGCCGGTGACGCCCAGGACACCGATGACGTTGCTGGTGCAGCTGCTGCTGTCGAAGCTGTGGCCGGTGAGCGACTCGGTGGCGGTGCCCGGGGCGGCCGGGTTGTCGGTGACGGTGGCGGTGAACGCGGACGAGGTGCAGGAGACCCCGCTGGTGCCGGTGGCGCTGGAGTAGAGCGTGGCCGTGGTGCCGGCGGCGAGCGACGCGTTGAGGACGTCGCCGACGGCGACGGCGGTGCCGCCTGCGGTGAGCACGGCGCCGTCCGCGGAGGCGGGGGAAGCCGCGGCCAGGGCGAGGGCAGCGGCGGCGCCGGCGACGGCGAGCAGGGATCGGGGCGTACGCATGAGGGTGCCTCTTCTCCGAAGTGGGGGGTTGCGGGGGGTGTGCCGCTGCGGGCCCGTGACGCCTTCTCCGTACGTGACGGGCTGGCAGCGGCAGCCGGACCACCGGGAACGGTGCACGGGCAGGGGAGGCGACCGTGCCGGTGTCGCGGAGAGTGCTGGATCGCGGCCGGATGTGAAGGTTCCGTGCATCGCACCGCGCGTGCGGAGGTGTCACCAACGCCCCGGGAGGACGGGGGCCGGGAGAGTGACGTGTGCGGTGCGACGGATCCGGCGCCACGGATCCATGCGAGATCAGGGGAAGTTGTAAACCTGATGAACCGTCAACGTCAATACGTGACAACGAAGTTGATGGGAAGAGATGCGGCGGGGCAGGTCGGCGGCCACCCTGCCCGGGAGGCCGCCGGAGCATCGGCGGCACAGGTGCAACACAACCAACACCCTTTTTCCACAGCTCTCTTGACCCCTCGATGTAACCGCCGGTAACTTCCCCGGTGGTAACTGCCGCGCCGCGAGCAAGCCCTTGCACACGCCGGGATGCCAGAGGAGGCGCGCACGGCAGCCGCTGTCCGCGCCAGGACAACACGCCAGCGAAGCCCTACTCGCATTGCCTATGCACAGGAGCAGACATGGCCTCGTCCTCGGACGCCACGGCGTCCCCCGGTCCCTCACCCGAGCACCAGGAAAGCGGTGCCACCGCCGCAGCGTCGCCCGAAAGGCGCGGGCGGGTCCGCCTGCGCCGCGCCGCGGTGATGGCGGTGCCTGCCACCGCGATCGCCGCCGGTCTCGCGATCATGACCGCCCAGGGAGCGCTGGGGGTGCAGTTCGCGATCTCCGGTCTGCCCTTCACGGTCGCCGCCACGGACCTGCACGGCACCGGTTTCGAGCAGTTCGGCGCCCTGGACAACATGGCGGACGACAGTCCGAACGCCGGCGACACCGGCGGCCAGGTGCTGGTCGTCACCTCCGCGATCAAGGACGCCACACTGGTCAAGCTGTGCCAGAGCGTCGACCTCGGCGGCACGAACCTGAAGATCACCGCGGGCGGCGGCAAGGACAAGGTGACCGCCACCGATCTGACCACCGACTCGACCCTGCTGACCGGCGACGCCGACTTCAACCACATCGAGATCGGGAACGACGCGAGCACCCTGACCAAGGCCGGGGTGCAGGGCAACAAGGGCGTCTTCGGTCAGCAGGCGGACACGGTGCACATCGCCAACCTGCGGCAGACCAACTACGCCACCACCGCCGCGGTCTTCAGGCTGCCCGGCCTGAACCTCAGCTTCAGCGACACGGGCTGCTGATGGCGGGCCGGGCGAGGGCCGCCTTCCGGCGCCGACGGGCGGACCGCCCCTTCTGGGGCGGGCTGCTGCTGACGCTGGGCGGAGCGGAGATCCTCCTCACGGAGAAGGCGTCGCTGAAGGTGATCACGCACATCGGCGTGCAGGGCCTGGCCGGGTATCTGCTGCCGACGGTGATGCTGCTGTGCGGGCTGCTGCTGCTCTTCAGCCCGGCCCAGCGCGTGTTCTACTCGGTCCTCGGCGTCCTGGTGTCCCTGGGCGGCTGGATCACGTCCAACCTGGGCGGCTTCCTGATCGGCCTGCTGCTGGGCGTGACGGGAAGCTGCCTGGCCTTCGGCTGGCTGCCCGACCAGGAGCCGCGCCGGGGCGTCCTGCGCCGCCGTCGCGATCGGTCCCCCACGGCCGACACGGCCGCCTCCTGACCCCCTCGACCCCTCGGCGGGCGGGCCGGTCGCCCCGACCCCCACATCTGCACGGGGCCCCCTGCCGGGTCCCGTCCGCCGAGGCCGTACGACGGGGAACCGGACGGTCTCATCCCGTGAGCCGGCCCAACCCTGTGAGCGCGCTCCTAGACGACCTGTGCGGCATCTCGTTGAATGGCGGTTCGCCCGTATGCCGGCCGACCGGAGGAGACGCACCGTGGGTGAGCACGTTCACGTCCGTATCAGGGACGGCATCGGGGTCAACGAGGACGGGCACTTGATCGAGAAGTCCCGCTGTCGTTGCGGGGCCACCTGGACCACGGCGTACCGGGTGGGCGAAGGCGCCCCCGACCAGGACTCCTGAGACCCCCGGGTGCCGTCACAGAGGGCCCGCGGCCTTCAGGGCTGCCGCTTGGCGGTCACGGTGAAGCGCGCGCCGTCCGGGTCGGCGAGCACCGCGTCCTCGGCGCCCTCCTCCCACTGCAGGACGCAGCCGCCCTGGGCCCGCGCGGCCCGCGCACAGGCCTCGACGTCGCCCACCACGAAGTGGACCTGCCAGTGCGGGCGGATCGTGGGGTCGGGCGCGGCCTCCACCGCTCCCGAGTGGATCCGTGCCACCACCGTTCCACCGCTGCGCAGGACCACCTCGTCGCCGTCGTACTGCACCTCGCAGCAGCCCTGACGTGCGGAGGCCCAGTCGAGGACCTCCCCGTAGAAGATCGCGGAGTCGAAGGCGTTCCGCGTGTGCAGCCGTATGAAGGTGGGGGCGGCCTCGCGCCACTCCTCCCAGCCCGTGACGAGCGGGCCCTCCCAGACGCCGAAGACCGCTCCGTCGCGATCCGCCAGCAGGGCGGCCCGGCCGGGCGGAAAGGAGAGCGGGCCGACGGCCGTCGTACCGCCGCGCTCACGGCAGCGGCTCGCCGCCTCGTCGGCGCTGGGGACGGCGAAGTACGGGGTCCAGGCGACGGCCATCTGCCACATCGAGGCCACGGCGGCGATCCCGGCGACGGGCACCCCGTCCGCCAACGCCACCCGGATTCGCTCATCCATGCTGTTCGGCCGCCATTCCCAGCCGAACACGGCCCGGTAGAAGTTCTCCGCGACGTCGAGGTCGCGCGTGGTCAGACTGACCCAGCACGGTGCACCGAACACCGAGTCACTGGGGACTCCTCCTTTGCCCCGTGCCTCGTCCTTGACCATGACCACTCCGCCCGGTTCCCTGGGGAGATGCCGGGCACCTCCCCCAACGTTCGCTCAGGGTCTCCGGGTACCCCGATAGCGCCCTAGCAAGGATGCGTCACCGAGCGGCGGGCGTCATCCGGAGAGGGACCGGCCGGGGTGTGTCGGGGCCGGAAGCGCCTCGGGCACCGGCCCCGAGGACCAGTGCGGAGTGCTGCCGGCCAGGCGGCAGGCGAGGAAGTACAGCGAGATCGACGGCGTGTACGGAAAGTCACCGTCGGGTGAGTGGATCAGCAGCGGCCGGTCGGCACGGGGGCCGCTCCAGGAGGGGGCGGCCCGGTGTGGCTACGGCTGCGGCTCCGGTGCGCCGCGGCCCAGGCGGGCGTCGACCGCACAGCTCGTCGACGGCGGCCAGGTGACGCCGATGTCGGAGCCCGCGGGGACGATCCACCACCGCTGGAGGTCGTCGCCGAACGCACAGCCGACACGGGACAGGCACTTCATGATCCGTTCGCCGTGGTCCCTCGGAGTGCCCACGGCGTCGTATCCGAGAGCAGCGGTCAGCGCCGGGGCAGGGCCAGGGGGGCGGCGGGTGGGCGGGCAGCGGTTCGGCAGAGGCGTGCGGCCGTTCCATGGGCCTTGTTACTCGTCCGCCGCCGGGGCGCGGTCGGCCGGGTGGGGGGGCGGGCCTGAGGTGCGGGACGGCTGGTGGGACGGTCACGAGGGCTTCACCGGGCTGGGGGCTCAGCTCGGCCCAGACGACGCGACCGGAGCCGATCAGGGCGTCCCGTGCTCCCCAGTCGCTGCTCAGCGCGTCGACCAGGACGAGGCCGCGGCCGCTCTGGTCGTCGGGGTGCGGGCTGCGGAGCGTGGGCAGGGTCCCGCCGCGGTTCTCGTCCTGGACCTCGATGTGCAGCCGGTGGCCGTCGGTGCGCAGCCGGCACACGATGCGCTCGCCGGCGCCGTGCATGACGGCGTTGGTGACGAGCTCCGAGGTCACCAAGACAGCGTTGTCAACGGTTCCGTGGCCGGTGCCCCACCGGGCGAGCAGGGCCCGGACGTTGCTCCGGGCCACCCCCACCGCCGCCGGGACGGCCAGGACGGCGAAGACATCGGACCGACGCGGTGAGGCGCCCCCGGAGAGGCGGTCCAAGGACTGGGGGAGGGAGGGCGGAGCCATCGCCGTTCGCCTTTCGTCTGCCGGGGCACCCTGCCGGCGCCCACCGCCGGACGCCGTGCCGCGCCCCGTGCATCTCACTCCACCGCACAGGGACCGCAGCCCCGTCTCCCCCAACCGGGCTGCTCAACATCTTGGTTCACCGGCCGCCGACGCCATGAACACTGTGGCACCCGCCAACAACGGCTCGCAACTGACGAGTTGAGAATTGCGGGGCGCCCGCGCTGCCGGACATCGTGCATCTCGACGAGGCCCACGAGTTCTTCGACGGGCTGGAGTTGGCCGCGCCCGGCGTGGTCCAGGTGCACAAGTGGCACCCAGACGGGACCGGTGAGCAGGGCATCCCGGACGAGGACATCGCGATGTCCGGGGCGGTTGCCCGCAAGCCCTGACCGGAACGTCGCCGCGGGGGCACCGCCGGCTGCCGAGTGCGGGTCGCACGGCTGATCGCGCCCCTGCGGCGGAGCTCGCACGATGCCACGGGCCGCGTCCCTGCCGGGGGCACGGCCCGTCGCCGTCTACAACGCCGCCAGCGTCGGCAGCAGTTCCGCCGCCGCCGTCACGTCCCCCGTCAGCGGGCGGTCCTCCGTCGTCCCCGGGAGCGCCGCGGCCGCCACAGTGAAGGCCGGGACGGGCGGCGGGGCGGGATGTAGGCGCAACGCCCGTACGGCCACGACCAGTTCGCAGGCGAGGACGGTGCGGTACGCGTCCACTGCGCGCAGCGACTGGCGTGCGGCCTGGGAGGCGAAGCTGGCCGCCTCCTCCAGTCCCTGGGACAGGACCGTGTGCCCGGCCGACACCGGTGCGGCACAGGAACGCAGCTCGGCGAGCGCGGAGTTGGCCGTGTACTCCAGGATCATCGTGCCCGAGCTGCCCGTGGGTCCCGAGGCCAGGTACGCGGGCAGTCCGGTCAGGTCCGCCCTGCCGAGCGCGGTCAGCCGCGCCGCGGACAGCTGCGCGGTCCCCAGCAGGGCCAGGCATGCCCCGTCCAGGGCGAGGCCGAGCGGTGCCGCGAAGAATCCGCCGTGGTGGTGGGCCGTGCCGTCCTCACCGATCAGCGGGTTCTCCGAAGGACAGTTGACCTCCACCTCGACGATCCGCCGCAGCACGTCGGCGGCCTCCAGCGCGGGCCCGTGCACCTGCGGGAAGGCCCGGAAGCCGTACGGGTCCTGGATCCGCCCCACAGCCGGCGGCGGCCGGTCGGGGACGGCCAGCAGGCGCCGTACCTCCGCCGCGGCGCGGGCCGCTCCGGGGTACGGGCGTACGGCGTGCACGGGGGCCGCGTAAGCCTCCAAGGACCCGGACACGGCGGCCAGCGACAGAGCCGCCACCGCGTGCGTGGCGTCCAGCAGCACCGTCAGGTCGTGGCAGGCCAGCGCGGACTGACCGAGCACGAGGGCGTTGCTGCTGAGCAGGGCGAGGGCGTCACCGGGACTCAGGGCCACGGGCGCGGGCAGACCCGACTGCGGGTCGCCGAGCCAGAGGCGCTCGCCGATCAGGGTGAGACCGGTCTGGGCCAGCGCGGTCAGATCGCCGGTGCCGACGCCGCCGTACTCGTTGACGGCGGGGCGGACGCCGAGCCGCAAGGCGTCGGTGAGCGCGGTGACGAAGGCGGGCTGGATGCCGGAGCCGCCCGCCAGCAGCTGGTTGGCGCGCACGGCGAGCATCGCCCGGATCTCGCGGGCCGGGAGCAGGGCGCCCGCTCCTCCCGCGTGGCTGCGCAGCAGCCGCAGCCCGTGCCCCGACTCCTCCTCGGCATCGACCCGCACCGAGCGGTGGGCACCGACGCCGGTGCCGCGGCCGTACAACTGGCCCGCCGCAGCGAGCCGCTGGGCCGTGTGCCATGAGCGCCGGGCGCGCTCCATGGCCGGTGCGGGCACGACGGGGACGGCCGCGCCCCCGGCCAGGCGGACCACCCCGCCGACGTCGAGGGCGGTGCCGTCGAGGACGACGCGGGCGCCCGTGGGCTCGGGCACCCGCGCCGCTCCGTCCGCGGTGTCCACGGGCGGGTGCGTCAGCCCAGGCCGGCCGACTTCAGCCAGGCCTTGGCGACGTCCAGCGGGTCCTTGTTGCCGAGCTGCACCTGGGTGTCCAGGTCCAGCAGCGCCGCCGTGTCCAGCTTGGCCGACACGGCGTTGAGCGCGTCGACGCCCTGCTGGGACAGCCCCGACTTGTAGACGAGGGGCTGCACGTTCTCGAACCCGAAGAGGTTCTTCGGGTCCTGAAGGACCACGAACTTCTCCTTGGAGATGGTCGGGTCCGTGGTGAAGATGTCCGCCGCCTGCACGGTGTTCTTCTTCAGGGCCGCCTGGGTCAGCGGGCCGCCCGCGTCCAGTGCCTTGAAGGACTTGAACTCCAGGCCGTAGACCGACTTCAGGCCCGCCAGTCCCTGCTGCCGCGTCTGGAACTCCGGGGACGCGCCGATGACCAGGTCCTTGGCGGCGTTCTTGAGGTCCGCGATGCCGGACTGCTCGGTGAGGCCGTACTTCTTGGCGGTGTCCGCGTTGAGGGTGACGGAGTCCTTGTCCTGCGCGGGCGCCGGCTCCAGCAGCGTCAGCTTGGAGTCCAGCTTGGCGTTGATCGCGGCCGTGGTGGCGGCGATCGTCTTCGGGGTGGCGTCCTTGTCGAGGTAGGCCAGCAGCGCGCCGTTGTACTCCGGCAGGACCGTGATGGAGCCGTTCTTCAGCAGGCCGTAAGTGGTCTCGCGGCTACCGATGTTGGGCTTGTAGGTCACCTTCAGGCCCTTGGCCTTCAGGGCCTCGCCGTAGATGTCGGCGATCAGGATGCTCTCGGCGAAGTTGTTGGAACCCACGACGACGGTGTTGCCGTCGGACTTACCGCCCGAGAGCGGGTCGGACTTGTTGTCGGAGGACGAGGAACACCCCGCGAGCAGTACTGCCGTGGCGGCGAGGGCGACGGCGGCCGTGCCGGGGAGTCTCCTGCTGGACGTGCTGGTGTTCGCTGTAAAAGTCACGATTCCCGTTCCGGGCCGAAGGGGTTGGGGCAAGGCGTGGCGCTGCTGTGCGGGGGTGCGGGCGCCGCACTCCACTGATCCAATCCAGCTCGTTCTCGGTCAGTCAAGAGCATTCTGGTCACCGATTGGCCTCGATGCCCGGACGATCGTGAACGTCCGATTATGAAGGAGCAACGACCGAACCGGGGCGGAACCACGCGCTCTTCGTAATGGATTCTTGACGTAGGGCGACCGGAACCGGGGCCTCAAGAGACGGTAGTCTCCCGGAAGTTCGCGCGGGGCTGCAGTGTGCACTGACAACGGTGTCCGGGCCGCCTTGTACCGTTCTGTGCCGACCCGGTCGGTTCCGTTGGCGACCCCGGTCGATCCATTGCGGTCACATTGAATCTAATTGAATCTACACGCGCCCCAAGACGCCTTCAAAGGAGGCTTGGTGTCCACGAACGAGGTGGACGCGCCGACCCGGCCGGCGCCGTCCCCGCCGGGCGGTGGCCTACGCGGCTTCGCCGTCCGATGGCCGTTCAGGCGCAAGCTCAACATCCTCTTCGGTGTACCGCTCGCCGTGGTGGCCGTGCTGCTCGTCTACCTCATCAGCGGCCTGATACAGGAGTCGGTCAGCGCCGGGTCCGCGGCTCGGCTGGTACGCGACAGCACCCAGGTCGCCCGGCTCGTCGACCGGTTGGAGGCCGAACACCAGCAGGCCATCCTGCTCTCGGTGCGCTACGAGGCGGCCGCCGGCGGCACCAAGCCCTCGCTGTCGGCCTATCGCGCCGCCCAGCAGGCCGTGGACGCCCAAGTGGACGAGGTGCGGGCCGCCTTCGGAGACCGGCTGCCGGAGACGGAGGACCAGGTCCTCAAAGAGATCGACGGACTGTCCAGCCTGCGCGAGACCGTCGAGCAGGGATACCTGCCCGCCGACAACATCGACCCGGCCTACACCAACGCCTCCGAAGGACTGATCGACGGTCTCGGGCTGGACCGGAACGAGGATCTCGCGGCCACCTTCACCGGCAACCTGCTCGACTCGCTGCTGCGCGCCGACGCCGCGCACGGCGCCTTCGAGACCGGTGTCTTCTCGGCGACGACCGGTGACACCAACGCCCTCATCGAGTACGCGGGTGCGGTCGGCTCCTACGAGCTGTACACCTACCAGGCGGACCGCTTCGGCCGGTTCGCCAGCGATGAGCAGGCGGACCTCCTCTCCGGGATGGAGCACAGCACCGCCCAGCGGGACATCGCCGAGGCGTACGCCGAGCTCCAGATCGACCCCAGCGCCCTGCAGGCGGCCACCCTGGCGGAGGTCCGAGCGAAGTCCACGGCGGCCCTGAGCGGTTACTCCGCCTACCCCCGGCAGGCCGCCAGTCGACTGGAGATCACCGCTTCGCTGATCGACCAGGTCGCCGACCGGGCCGACGCCGCGTCCAGCACCGCAAAGTGGCGAGCCGGACTGCTGCTGAGCCTCGCGCTCGTGGGCTTCGCCGTCTGGATCGCATTCTCCGGGGCGGTGCGCCGCTCCGTGGTCCGCCCCGTCCAGGCCCTCACCGGCGCCGCCCAGCAGGTCGCCGAGGTCGCCAGCCGCGAACTGGCCCGGGTGGCCGACGAGGACGCCGAGGACGACGGCCCGCCACGGCTGCGCGAGATACCCGTCACCGCACGCGACGAGATCGGCGAGCTGGCCGAGGCATTCAACCGTGTGCAGACCACCGCGGCCGCGCTGCTGGAGCGCCAGGTGCTCAGCCGGCGCAACGTCGCCGAGATGTTCGGCAACGTGGGGCGCAGGGTGAGCAACCTGACCACGCGTCAGCTGGTGCTGATCGACGCGGTGGAGCGAGGCGAGACGGACCCCGCGCTCCTCGAACGCCTCTACTCCATCGACCACATCGCCGTGCGGCTGCGGCGCAACGCGGACAGCCTGATGCTGCTCGCCGGCATCCGCGAGACGGTCCTGGACTCCGGTCCCACCGCGCTCACCAACGTCGTACGGGCCGCGCTCGGCCAGATCGAGGGCTTCCAGCGGGTGCGGCTGCACGCCGAGACCGATGTCATGGTGGAACCCGACATCATCGGCGACCTGACGCTGATGGTCGCCGAACTCCTGGAGAACGCCGTCTCGTTCTCACCCGCCGGCAGCCCCGTCGAGGTGACGGTGCGCACCCGTGCCGAAGGCGCGGTGATCGAGGTCGCCGACCACGGCCTCGGGATGAGCGCCCAGCGGCTCGCCGAGGAGAACGCCCGGCTGGTCCGCCGTGAGCGCCTGGACGTCGTACCGACGAAGGTGCTCGGCCTGTTCGTGGTGGGCACGCTGGCGCGCCGCTGGGAGGTCCGGGTCGTACTGTCCCGCACACCCGGCGGTGGGGTCACGGCCACCGTGGAGATCCCCTCGATGTTGCTGCTGCCGATGAGCCCGGTGGACGCGCCGGAGCCCGCGGCCACGGCGTCGGCCACGGCCGGGCCGGAGCCCGCGGCTGCCGTGTCCGGCCCGGTGCCGTCGGCCGTCGTCGCCCCGGCGGCCGTGCCCGCCGAGCAGGCTCCCGTCGGCGCCCAGGAGCGGCCCGATGCCCTGCCCCGGCGGCTCCCACGCCACCAGCAGCACGAGGTGGGCGGGGAGGC
Organism: Streptomyces sp. CA-106110; assembly: GCF_050936285.1. Classification (NCBI taxonomy): domain Bacteria; kingdom Bacillati; phylum Actinomycetota; class Actinomycetes; order Kitasatosporales; family Streptomycetaceae; genus Streptomyces; species Streptomyces sp. CA-106110. Next base: position 3,462,566 of record NZ_JBNJNB010000001.1, read on the forward strand.
GGCCGGAGACGGCCACGAGCGTGCGGACCGTACGGAGTCCCGCCTGCCCGACGGCACCGGCGCCCTGGATCATTCGGCTCGTCATGACGGTGCCGAGGAGCTCCCGCTCGTCCCCCACCCCCGCGCGGAGGGCACCGCACCGGCTCCCGGGGCCCGCACCCCCGAATCGGCGCACGTCGTGGCCGAGGGCGCACCCGGCACCCCGAGGCCGCTGCGCCGCCGCGTCCGGGGCGCGACGCTGCCGACCACCACCTCCGACACCGGCCGGCAGGCGGCGTCACGGGCTCTCCGGCCCGCCGAAGCCGACGAAGTCCGCTCCGCGCTCGAGGAGTTCGAGGCCGCGGTGGAGCGCGCCAACCGCGACGCCGCCGCCCGCACCACCCCCCATCGCACGCACGACCAGAACCACCTCCAGGAAGGAGCGGAGCAGTGAGCAAGTCGACAGGTGACACTCCGGCAGGAGGCACCACGCCGGCCGACCTGCAAGCCGCAGCAGCCGACTTCACCTGGCTGCTCAACCGGTTCGCGACCGAGACCGCGGGCGTCGTCGACGCCATCGCCGTCTCCTCCGACGGTCTGCTCATCGCCGTCTCCGAACTGCGCGAGCACGCCGACTCGGAGCGGCTCGCCGCGATCGTCTCCGGCATCACCAGCCTGGCCGCCGGCGCCTCCGGCAACTACGGCCTCGGCGGCCTCAACAAGGTCATCATCGACCTGGAGGGCGGTCACGTCCTGGTCTCCGCGATCGGCAGCGGCGCCGTGCTCGGCGTGGTCACCGACAAGGAGGCCAAGCTGGGCAACATCGCCTACGAGATGACCCTGTTCGCCAACCGGGCGGGTGCCGCGCTCAGCCCCCAGCTGGTGCTGGAGCTGAAGAACAGCGTCGGCGCCGCCTCGGCGGGGTGACCGGTCCCGACCCGGCCGAGGAAGGAAGTCGCACCCATGGCGGACGGCCGCACTCCGCGCGGCACCGACGAGGAGGGCCGCACGCCGCTGGAACCGTTCGGTCGCGTCGCCGCCGTACGGCCGTTCCTGGTCACCGCCGGCCGGGTGGCGCCCACCGCGTCCGGCCGGCCGGTCCCCGTCGAGACCCAGGTGGTGGCCACCACGGAGGGTCTCGAAGCGCTCGACCGGCTCTCGTTCGAGCAGCACGACATCGTCGCCGCCTGCAGGCAGCCGCAGTCCATCGCGGAGATCGCGGCCCGGCTGCGGCTTCATCTGAACGTGGTCCGGGTCCTCGCCGAGGACCTGCGCGCCGCCGGGCAGCTGACGGTGTATGTGCCGCACACCGACGTCACGCACGACGCGTCCGTCCTGCGAAGGGTTATCGATGGCCTCCGGGCCATCCCCGACTCCCGGGGGGTACTCCGTGACACCGACTAAACTGGTCACCGGCGGCGCGGCAGCGCAGACGGCCGTACGTCCCCCGCTGCCGGTCAAGATGGTGATCGCGGGCGGCTTCGGGGTGGGCAAGACCACCGCCGTCGGTTCGATCTCCGAGATCGAACCGCTGACCACCGAGGCGGCCATCACCGAGGTGGCGGCGGGCGTGGACGACCTCACGCACACCCCGCGCAAGACCACGACCACGGTCGCGATGGACTTCGGCTGCATCACCATCGACCCGACCCTGAAGCTGTACCTGTTCGGCACGCCCGGGCAGGACCGGTTCGGCTTCATGTGGGACGACATCGTGGAGGGCGCGGTCGGCGGGCTCGTCATCGTCGACACACGGCGCCTCGACGACTGCTACGCGGCCGTGGACTACTTCGAGCACAAGGACATCCCGTTCGCGGTCGCCCTCAACGCCTTCGACGGCAGGGTGGAGTACGGCGTGAACGAGGTGCGCTGGGCGCTGGACGTCTCCGAGCACGTCCCGGTCATCGTCTTCGACGCCCGGGAGCGCGGCTCGGTGCGCGACGCGCTGCTCGTGGTGCTGGAGCAGGCGCTGGCCCGCAGCGAGGGATGACACACCGTGCGGGGCCCGGGAATCGTGGATTCCCGGGCCCCCGGTCGTTCCGTCAGGCGCTCCGGCGCACGCCCTGCGACACCGCGAAGCGCCCGGCCGCCCAGAACAGTCCGAGCGTCGCGAGCGCCATGGCGGCCACCAGCGTGGCGCCGCCCACCACCTTCTCGTAGTTCCTCTGGTAGAGGCCGTCGATGATGTACCGGCCGAGGCCGCCGAGGCCCAGGTACGCGGCGATGGTCGCCGTCGAGACGATCTGGATGGCGGCCGAGCGCAGACCGCTGAGGATCAGCGGGAGCGCGACCGGGAGTTCCACCTGGAAGAGTATGCGCGACTCCTGCATGCCCATGCCGCGGGCCGCGTCCACCGGGGACGGGTCGACGGAGCGGACGGCCTCGTAGGTGGTGACCAGGATCGGTGGAACCGCGAGGACGATCAGCGGGATCATCACGGGCAGCAGACTGAACCCGAGCAGGATGACCATCAGCACCAGCAGGCCGAAACTGGGCAGGGCCCGGGCGGCGGTGGCGATCAGGGCGAGGGCGTTGCCGCCGCGCCCGAAGTGGCCGGTGACCAGCCCGACCGGCAGCCCGATCGCGGCGGCGACGACGAGCGCCTCCAGGGAGTACTGGAGGTGCTCCCACAGGCGCGTGGGGATGCCGTCGTAACCGTGCCAGTGGGCGCTGTCGTTGAAGAAGGCGCTGACGAAATTGAGTACGTTCACCGGGCGGCGTCCTCCAGGACGGGCACGGCCGCATCGGGCCGGGCCGCGGCGGCCTTGGGCTTCGGGCGGCGCGCGCCGCTCGGCATCCAGGGGGTCAGCAGAACGCGGACGAGGACCAGCACGGCATCGGCGAGGATGGCCAGGACCGCCGTGGTGAGCACGGAGTTCCAGGCGAGCTCGGGCCGGTGGTAGATGTTCGCGTCGTTGAGCAGGTTTCCGAGCGCGCCCTGGTTGCCGATCAGCATGCCGACGCTGACCAGGCTGATGCTGGACACGGTGGCCACCCGCAACCCGGCGATGATGGCGGGCACGGCGATCGGCAACTGGACCTGGAGGTAACGGCGTACGGGTCCGAAGCCCATCGCGGTGGCCGCGGCGAGCGTCTCCTGCGGTACGGAGCGGACGCCGTCCACGATCGCGGGGACGAGCACGACCAGGCTGTAGACGGCGAGCGGGATCATCACCGTGGTCTCGGTCTGGCCGGTGTAGTCGATGAGGACGACGAAGAAGGCCAGCGAGGGGATGGCGTACAGCACGGTCGTCACCCACAGCACCGGCGGGTACAGCCAGCGGAACCGCACACAGAGCTGACCGACGGGCAGCGCGACCAGCAGACCCACCAGGACCGGGAGCAGGGACTCCCTCAAGTGCAGGCCGATCAGGCCGAGATAGCTGCTCTGCAGGTCGCTCGGGATGTCGAAGAACCTGTTCATCCGGCGACCTTCTCGTCCGGGTGCTCCTCGGCATGGGCGCTGCGGATGGCGTCGCCGACGGTCTGCTGCGACACGACCCCGACCACCCGGCCGTCGCCGTCCACGGCGACGGACCAGCCGGTGGGTGACAGCACCGCGCCGTCGAGCGCCGCGCGCAGCGAGTCCTTGCCGTACACGAACGGCCGTCCGTACGGCAGCAGTCGCTGCGGTGCGATGTCCCCGGCGACGAGGTCCCCGGGCTCGCTCCAGCCGAGCGGCTTGCCGTCGAGGTCCGTGACGAGCAGGTACGGCACGTCGGACGCGGCGCGGGAGGCGATCTGCTCGGCGGTGGAGTCGACGGCGACGATCGCCGTCTTCTTCAGCTCAAGGCCCTCGGTGGTGAAGAACGACAGCCGCCGGATGCCGCGGTCCGTGCCGAGGAAGTCCTCCACGAACGCGTCGGCCGGGGACGACAGAAGCTCCGCCGGCGGCGCGAACTGGGCCAGTCTGCCACCGGTCCGCATGACGGCGACCATGGTGCCGAGCCGGATGGCCTCGTCGATGTCATGGGTGACGAAGACGATGGTCTTGCCCAGCTCCTCCTGGATACGGAGCAGTTCCTCCTGCAGGCCCTTGCGCACGATCGGGTCGACGGCGGAGAATGGCTCGTCCATCAGGAGCACCGGCGGGTCCGCGGCGAGTGCGCGCGCCACACCGACGCGCTGTTGCTGCCCGCCGGAGAGCTGGTACGGGTACCGCTTTGCCAGCGAGGCGTCGAGTCCGACCCGGTCCATCAACTCCCGGGCCCTGGCCCGGGCCCGGTCCTTGCTCCAGCCGAGCAGCCGGGGCACGGTCGCGATGTTGTCGACGATCGTGCGGTGCTGGAAGAGCCCGGCGTTCTGGATGACGTACCCCATCGACCGGCGCAGCGAGTTCACGGGCTGCTTGCTGATGTCGACGCCGTCGAGCGTGATCGTGCCCTCGCTCGGCTCGATCATCCGGTTGATCATGCGGAGGGTCGTCGTCTTGCCGCAGCCCGAGGGGCCGACGAAGACGGTGATCGAGCGGTCCGGTATCTCCAGTGACAACCGGTCGACCGCCACCGTGCCGTCCGGGTACCGCTTGGTGACTGAATCTATCCGTATCAAAGCGCCGAATACCCTTCGGGTGTGGCAGGAGCGGCCTGATCCCGGCCGGTGTCGCATGGGCCGTTGCGGGGAGAGTGTAGACGGCGCATGTTGCGGCTCCATGGCGGGTGACCTGCCGGTCGGACCACGGCGGTGCGCCCGGCATGCGAAATCGGGGCGGAGATGGCCAGGTTGCTGCCCCATATGGCCGCCCTTTCTTATGGGGTCCCCACATATGCCGTCCCATGCCTCCTTTGCCTAACGTGTCGCCGCACCGAGGAGCGTCGGGCACACGTCGGCAAGGGGGACAGGACATGCGGTACAGACAAGGCCGTGCGGGCCGGTGGCGGCTGCTGCTCGCCGTCCTGATGGCGGTGGTGGCCGGACTTCCGGCCACCGGCGGCACGGCGTACGCCGCCGAGCCGCCTCCGTATCTCACTCTCGAGGCCACCTACGGAGCCGGTGTCGTCACCAACGGCTGGGAGCGCGTGGAGCGTTACCTCGACACCACCACCGGATTCCGCACCGAGGGCTACCCGCCGGACGGCCGCGGTGACCAGGACGGCAAGCGGGTGACCTACTTCGGTGGCGTCTCGCGCCCGTACTCCGGCCGCTTCCTGCTCTACTCGGCCCCCGGCTGGAACACCGGAACCAGCACCACGCCGGTCCTGCTCGTCCATGGCGCGAATGACACCGCGGACCGCGCCTGGGCCAATCCGGGTGAGGCGGGCGGCTACGGCTGCGGCGCCCTGTCCTGCCCGTCCACCGGGCTGATGCAGTATCTGTCGGGGCGTGGCCAGCGCGTCTTCGCCGTCGGCTTCGCGCACAAGCAGGGTGACAACCTGATGCAGGCGCAGATCGTCGGCGACGCGATCGCGGTCATCAAGGCGAAGCTGGGCGTCACCAATGTCGACCTCGTCGGCTGGAGCAAGGGCGAGATGTCGGCCCGCGCGTATGTGTCGTCCCTGAAGCCGAGTTGGGGACGGGCCTACGCCGGTGACGTCCGCAGGCTGATCACCGTCGGCGGGCCCAACGGCGGCTACGACTATCCGTACGCCCACGGCTGGGCGCACGACTTCTCCATCTGGCCCGAGTGCGGAGGCACGGTCAACGCCCCGTCCCCGCATTCGTACATGACGTGCTACGGCCAGTACACCTCGCACCCCGAGTTCTCCATGACGCCGGCCGGCGGCTACGACGACTATCCCGGTCAGCGCCAGATGCTGGCGCGCTGGGACGGGGTGTTCGGGGTCGACGGCTCCGGGCAGGACTGGTACACGACGTACTACGGCGGCCAGGGCTTCTACACAGCGGGCAGTGGCATCCAGGCCGCCATCAACGCCGGCTCACTGATCACGCCCCTGCACAACGCCGGAGTACCCGCCTCCGTCACCACCTATCTGCTGGCCGGCGGTTCCGCGGACGTCGTCGGCATCTTCAACGAGAACCGCGGGCCCAGCGACGGTGTCGTCTTCATCGCGAGCGCGCTCGACACCACCGGTATCCCCACGGTCGGCGGCACGGCCACCGTGGTCGGCGCCAACCACCTCGAGCTGGGCTGGAACAGCTCGGCCGCCGCCCAGATCGCCACCTGGCTCTCCTGAAGGACCGCCCATGAGCACCAGCAGCATCCGCACCCGACGAGTTCCCACCGACCGGCTCACCGTCGGGGTCACCGACATCCGGGACGAGGGCGAACCGGTCGTCTTCGTCCACGGAAACGTCTCCTCCGCCGCCTTCTGGCGCACCACCCTGCCTCTGCTTCCGGAGCGGTACCGCCCCCTCGCACCGGACCTGCGGGGGTTCGGCGACACCGACCCGCTGCCCATCGACGCGACGCGCGGCCTGCGCGACCACGCCGACGACCTCGCCGCGCTGCTGGCGGCCCTGGGGCTCGACCGGGTACACTTGGTGGGCTGGTCGATGGGCGGGGGCGTCGTCCTGCAGTACCTGTGCGACCACCCGGCCGCGGTGCGCTCGGTCACCCTGGTCAACCCGGTCTCCCCGTACGGCTTCGGCGGTACCCAGGGGGTGGACGGAACCCTCAACTCCGAGGACGGGGCGGGCTCGGGCGGCGGCACGGCCAACCCCGAGTTCGTCACGCGGCTCGCGAAGGGCGACCGCGGTGAGGACTCCCCGCTCTCCCCCCGGTCCGTCCTGGCGAACTGCTACGTCAAGCCGCCCCTGCGCCCCGAGCACGAGGACGAGTACGTCGAGTCCATGCTCACCACCCGCACAGGGGACGACCACTACCCGGGCGACAGCGTGGCGTCCTCCGCCTGGCCGGGCGTCGCACCCGGTACCCGCGGGGTCCTCAACTGCCTCTCACCGCTGGTCTTCCGTGTCGACGAGCTGCATCTGCTCGACCCGAAGCCGCCGGTGCTGTGGATACGCGGCGAGGACGACGTGATCGTCTCGGACATCTCGCTGTTCGACCTGGCGCACCTGGGCTCGATCGGCGCGGTGCCGGGCTGGGACGGGACGCCCGCCCAGCCGATGGTGGCGCAGACCCGCCACGTGCTGGACCGCTACGCGTCGGCCGGCGGCACGGTACGCGAGGTCGCCGTCCCGGGCGCCGGGCACGCCGTGCACCTGGAGCGCCCCGAGGAGTTCGGTGCGGCTCTGCTGGAGGTCCTGTCGGCCTGACGGTGTGCGCGACCGAGCAGGCCTCTTCGCGGGCGGCGTGGCGTCCTTCCCGGACGCCCGCCGCCCCGCCCTTCGGCCGGTCAGCCCTCGCTCGGCGCCAGACGCAGCGAGATCGAGTTGATGCAGTACCGCTGGTCCGTCGGGGTCGGATAGCCCTCGCCCTCGAAGACGTGCCCGAGGTGCGAGCCGCAGCGGGCGCAGCGCACCTCCGTGCGGACCATTCCGTGGGAGCGGTCCTCGATCAGTTCCACGGCGTCGCTGTCCTTCGGGTCGAAGAAGGACGGCCAGCCGCAGTGGGACTCGAACTTGGTGTCCGAGGTGAACAGCTCGGCGCCGCAGGCACGACAGGAGTAGACGCCCTGGGTCTTGGTGTCGGTGTACTCACCGGTGAAGGCGGGTTCCGTGCCCGCCTGGCGCAGGACGGCGTACTCCGCCGGGGTCAGCTCCGCGCGCCACTGCTCGTCCGGCTTGTCGATGTCGTACGACATGAAGGCCAACCCCTTTACTTCTGTGCGAGACGGTCCAGAATCCGGGGGCCGAGGTCCGTGACGTCCCCGGCGCCCATGGTGAGAACGAGATCTCCGGGCTCCGTCATTCCCGCCACGACCGCGGGGACATCGGCCTTGTCGTGGACGGCCTGGACGTCCGCGCCCGCCGCCCGGGCCGCCTCGATGATCAGCTCGCTCGTCACGCCCGGGATCGGGTCCTCGCGGGCCGGGTAGATGTCGAGGACGACCGAGGAGTCGGCCAGGCCGAGCGCCTCGCCCATCTCCTTGCCCAGCTCCTGGGTGCGGGAGAAGAGGTGGGGCTGGAAGACCACCAGGATGCGGGAGTCACCGGCCGCGGCCCGCATCGCCTCCAGGTCCGCCGTCATCTCCGTCGGGTGGTGCGCGTAGGAGTCGATGACCTGGACGCCGGCCTCCTCGCCCTTGAGCTGGAGGCGGCGCTTCACGCCCGTGTACGCCGCCAGAGCCGGGGCCAGCTCCGCCGCCGGGACTCCCAGCGCCGCGCCCGCCGCCAGCGCCGCCACCGCGTTGTGCGCGTAGTGACGGCCGGGGACGGAGACGGTGAAGGTCAGCTCCGTGCCGTCCAGCACCACCGTCACCTCGCTCTTGAGGCCCTGCGGGACGACGGAGAGGATGCGCACATCGGCGTCCCGCGACTCGCCGTACGTCACCGTCCGCACCGAGCCCCCCAGCCGCCGCGTCAGCTCGCGCGCGCCCTCGTGGTCCGCCGAGACCACGAGCGTGCCGTCGGACACGATCCGGCCCGCGAACGCCTCGAAGGAGTCGTAGATCTCCTCCATGGAGGCGTAGTTGGCGTGGTGGTCGAGTTCGACGTTGAGGACGATCGCCACCTCGGGCGCGTACTTGTGGAAGCTGCGGTCGCTCTCGTCGGCCTCGGCGACGAAGATCTCGCCCTCGCCGTGCAGGGCGTTGGAGCCGGGTGCGTCGAGATCGCCGCCGATCGCGTACGACGGGGCGAGGCCCAGCTCGGTCAGGGAGACCGCCAGCATCGACGTCGTGGTCGTCTTGCCGTGGGTGCCGGCGACCGCGATCGGACGCAGACCGTCCATCAGCCGGGCCAGCGCGTCCGAGCGGTGGACCACGGGGATGCCCAGCTCCGCCGCCCGGGCCAGCTCGGGGTTGTCCGCCCGGATGGCGGAGGAGACGACGACGCAGCTGGCGTCGTCGGCGAGGTGCTCGGCCGCGTGACCGATGTGCACGGTCACGCCCAGCGCGCGCAGCGCCTCGGCGGTCGGGGAGTCCTTGGCGTCACTGCCCGCCACCTTGGCGCCACACTGCGCGAGGATCTTCGCGATGCCCGACATTCCGGCGCCGCCGATGCCGATGAAGTGCGGTCGGTCCATGGCGGTGGGGAGGCCGGGTGCCATGCGTGTCTCCTGGATGCTGGTACGGCGTGCGTTCAGCGCCCCAGCCTATGCGGTATCGCGCGCGCCCAGGGACACCGACCGGTCACTGGCTCTTGCTGTGCGAGAACAGCTTGAGCACCGGCACGCCCACCTTGTGCCGGGCTCTCGAGGCCCAGTCGCGGTGGAAGAACTCTTCCACGTAGTGGGGGTCGGTCAGCACGATGACCTCGTCCGCGCCGACCTCGTCGACGAGCTTCTTGAGCGCGTCGAGCGGGTGGTCCTCGATGAGCCTGCCCTCCGCCTCGCTGCCCGCCCCGTGCAGCGCGGACAGGGAGACCTCCAGGGCCTGCTGCCCCAGCGCCACGGCGTCCTTGCCCTCCGGGGTCTCCCGCTCGTGCGCCGCCTCGTCCAGCTCGCCGAGGGCGATGTCGTCGATGGCGCGCAGCAGACGGTCGGCCTGGTCGCCGCGGGGCTGCAACAGGACGTGGAAGGACACCGCTTCGTCACCGTGCAGAGTGGTGACGAACTCCACGTCCGCCGACGTGAGGGCCTTCTCGATCATCAGTACGCTCGTGAACACGACGGGCGCCCCTTCTTTTCCGAGTCCGTCGAGGACCCCCGAGGGGCCTCTCCTCCGTGGGCCTCCAAGGCCCTGCGGAAACCATCCTGCCCCGTGATCGCACAGAGACCGCCTGATTTAGTGCGCCCATCCGGGGTCGCACGGAACAGGTGATTCCACAAAATCCGGCTCAAGGCACAGGAACACGCACAGCCCCGTGGCTCAGCTCCGGTGGTAGCGGCTGAACAGGAATCCCTCTTCCTCCAGCAGCGACACGAGCGTAAACCGCCTGGGTACGGCCACCGACGGCCCCCCGGCGATCCGCTGCGCGTCACCCGCCGTGAGCATGGGGGACACCGTCAGGCACAGCTCGTCCAGCACGCCTGCCGCGACCAGCTGGCCCAGCAGCCGCGGCCCGCCCTCGGTGAGCAGCCGGGTCAGGCCGAGATCCGCGAGGGCGCGTACGGCGCGGGCCGGGTCCACGCCCATGCCGTCCCCGGCGGTCACCACCCGGGCGCCCGCCTTCTCGGCGGCGGCCACCCGGTCCGGCGCCGCCGCGGCCCCGGTCAGCACCAGTGTGGGCACCAGCGGCGAGGTGAACAGCGGCCATGAGAAGTCCAGCTCGAGACTCGCGCTGACGACCGCGATCGCGGGCACGGGCCCCTGCCCGGCCGCCGTGCGCAACGCCGCGAAGGCCTCTCGCTCGCGGGCCGGGCGGTATCCCTCCTGCCGTACCGTCTCAGCCCCCACGATCACGACATCGGCGAGCCCCCGCAGAGTGCCGAAGATCCGCATGTCGGCGGCGCCGGAGATGGGCTGGGAGCGCCCGTCGTGCTGGGCGGCACCGTCCAGGGTGGAGACCATGTTGGCGCGCAGCCAGGGCTCCCGTCCGCCCGGCCCCGCCTCCGGATACGCGTACGCCGCGGCCAGCTCCTCCAGGCTCCACTCGCGGTCGGTCTGGCCGGCACCGGGGAGCCCGCTTGCTGGACCCGCGCCCGCCGCCTGCCCGCCATCGGGGGCCGTGTCACCCGGCCGGGTCGCTGTCTCGTCGGTCACAGGGAACAGGCGTCGCATGTCGAGCAGTGTGGCACGGCCTTTAGAGTGGTGAACCGTGTCGTCCTCCACCGCCGCCTCAGGGATCGATCCGATAGCCGAGGCGGCCCCGCTGTCGCTCTGTTCCCGCGAGCCGCACGTCCCCGCCGACCGGCTCGTCGCCGAGATGGTGCCGCCGCCGCGCTTCGACTCGGTCCGCTTCGCCACCTACATCCCGGACCCGAACCAGCCCAGCCAGACCGAGGCGGTCCGCGTCCTCGAGGGCTTCGCCGACGGCCTCGGCGGTGCCCACGCCGTCTCCGCCAAGCGCTCGTTCTTCGGCTTCGGCAAGGCGAAGTCCACCAAGGTCCCGTCGGGCCCCCGCGGTGTCTACCTCGACGGCGGCTACGGCGTCGGCAAGACCCATCTGCTCGCCTCCCTGTGGCACGCGACCCAGGCGGCGCCCTCGCTCAAGGCCTTCGGCACCTTCGTGGAGCTGACCAACCTGGTCGGCGCGCTCGGCTTCCAGCAGACGGTCCAGACGCTCTCCAGCCACCGCCTTCTCTGCATCGACGAGTTCGAGCTCGACGATCCGGGCGACACCGTCCTCGTCTCCACGCTGCTCGGCAAGCTGGTCGAGGCGGGCGTCGCGCTCGCCGCCACCTCCAACACCCTGCCGGGCAAGCTCGGCGAGGGCCGCTTCGCCGCCGTCGACTTCCTGCGCGAGATCCAGGGCCTGTCCGCCCACTTCCGCACGCTGCGCATCGACGGCGAGGACTACCGCCACCGCGGGCTGCCGGAGGCTCCGGCCCCGTACAGCGACGAGCAGGTGACGAAGGCGGCGTACGCCACCGCGGGCGCCTCGCTCGACGACTTCCCGCACCTGCTGGACCACCTCGCGCGCGTCCACCCCAGCCGGTACGGCGCTCTGGCCGACGGGGTGCACGCCGTGTGCCTGACCGATGTCCGGCCGGTGCCGGACCAGTCGACGGCCCTGCGGCTCGTGGTGCTCGCGGACCGGCTCTACGACCGCGAGGTCCCGGTGCTCGCCTCCGGACTGCCGTTCGACAAGCTGTTCAGCGAGGAGATGCTGAAAGGCGGCTACCGCAAGAAGTACTTCCGTGCGATCTCCCGCCTCACGGCGCTCGCCCGTGACGCGCAGGGTCTCGTGAAGGAGTAACAAGCCCAAACGGTTGTGCGCCGCCGCCGTGGACCCGATGCACAGGGGTCCGCGCGCCCAGTACGACAGGGAGCTGATGGCGCAGGGCGCCGGGAACGCGATCTGCGGGCTGCTCGGCACCCTGCCGATGACCGCGGTGATCGTCCGCAGCGCGGCCGACGTCCAGGCGGACGCCAGGACCAAGGCGTCCCCGGTGCTGCACCTCGCCGACAAGGGGACGGGCCCGGACCAGGCCCCGGCTGCCGGGCAACGCGACGTCCCTGCGGCTGCCGAAGATCCTCGACGGCCTGGAGGCGGTGCCCCAGGACCGGCCGGTCGAACTGGACCTGACCGGGCTGCACCCCACCTGAACCACGCGTGCCGTGCGGCCCTGGAGAGCTGGGCGGAGCGGCACAGCGCGGCCGGGACGGAACCGGTGCGGATGACATCCCGCCGCTGACCGCAGGGGGCCACCGGGCTCGTCCCGGGCGAGCGTCTACCGGTGGGCCGGTCGGCCCTCGCTTGGTGGACACCGGCGGAATTATGGTGGCAGTGCAGACATATCGGGCCTCTCGACGAGGAGGTCGTCGTGATCCAGGAGCTGGTGGGTGCCTTGGTGGCGGCGGGTGCCGCCGGATTCGTGTTCCTCGCCTCGGCAGCACGGGTCGTCAAGCAGTACGAACGCGGAGTGGTCTTCCGCTTCGGACGGGTCCTGGGGTCGCCCCGGTCGCCGGGTCTGACCCTGATCGTTCCAATGGTGGACCGGCTGCACAAGGTCAACATGCAGATCGTGACGCTGCCCATCCCCGCACAGGAGGGCATCACACGGGACAACGTGACCGTGCGCGTGGACGCCGTCGTCTACTTCAAGGTGATGGACGCGACGAACGCGCTCATCCAGGTGGAGGACTACCGGTTCGCGGTCTCGCAGATGGCCCAGACGTCGCTGCGCTCGATCATCGGCAAGAGCGATCTGGACGACCTGCTCTCCAACCGCGAGAAGCTCAACCAGGGCCTCGAACTCATGATCGACAGCCCGGCCGTGGGCTGGGGCGTGCAGATCGACCGGGTCGAGATCAAGGACGTGTCCCTGCCGGACACGATGAAGCGGTCGATGGCCCGCCAGGCGGAGGCGGACCGTGAGCGCCGGGCGCGCATCATCAACGCGGACGCCGAGCTCCAGGCCTCGAAGAAGCTGGCGGAGGCCGCCGGGGTGATGTCGGACCAGCCCGCCGCGCTCCAGCTGCGGCTGCTGCAGACCGTAGTGGCGGTCGCGGCCGAGAAGAACTCCACACTCGTGCTGCCCTTCCCGGTGGAGCTGCTGCGGTTCCTGGAGCGGGCGGCGCCGCAGGAGGTGACGCCCGGCCATGACGGCGCACGGCCGCCGTCGGCCACGGCGGAGCCCACCCCGGAAGCCTTGGAGGAGGCTGTGGCAGGCCCGCTGCCGGAAGCCGCGGCACCCGTGCCGGAGTCCGTGCCGGAAGCCGCACCGGAAGCCACGACGGCGGTGCCCACGCAAGAAGCCGCACCGGAGCCCGCAGCACGCGTGCAGGAAGTCACACCGGAGCCCGCGGCACCCGTGCAGGAGCCCGCGCCCGAAACCGCGACGGCGGTGCCTACGCGAGAAGCCGCACCAGGCCCCGGTCCCACACCCCCTTCGGAGCTGTGGGCCGACCCCTCGCCGGAAGGCACACCGTCGCCTTCCCCGTAAGCGTCGACCGCCTCCGCCGGCTGTGACGACCGCGCCCGAGTGACTCTCTGCGGGCGGCCGGGCGGGTGACTTCGCCCCCTCACCGGCCCGGCACACCCGGAAGATCTGCTTTTCTGATCATTTCGGTGGTTACGTTCATGCGGTGAACGCTCTCGTACGGCACATCGCCACCCTCGGCGTCCTGGGCGCGGCGCTCGCCGCCTGCACGATCCCCGGTGCGTCGCACCACGCCCCGCGACCCTCGGCGTCTCCTTCGGCGTTCCCCACGACGACCGTTCCCGGGCCGCCCACACTCGCGCCCGGGCCGCAGGGACTGGCGGCCGTGTTCAAGAGAGCCCCGACGCACGAGAAGGTCGTCGCCCTCACCTTCGACGCCGACATGACCGCGGACGAGGGGCGCCGCGCGGCGGCGGGCGAGCACTTCGACAACCCCGGGCTGATCGGTGCCCTGCGGGAGCTGCGGGTTCCGGCGACCGTGTTCCTGACCGGCCGCTGGGTCGACCAGTACCCGCGGCAGGCACGGGCGATCGGCCGGGATCCGCTCTTCGAGGTGGGCAGCCACTCCTACAGCCACTACTCCTTCGCCGGCTCCTGCTACGGGCTGCCGATCCTGCCGCCGCAGCGGATGCGCTCGGACGTGGAACGCGGCGTCACGGCGCTCCACAGGGCGGGGGTGCCCCATCCGGTGCCGTACTTCCGCTTCCCCGGCGGCTGTTACGACAACCGGGCCCTGCGCACGATCAGTGCGCTCGGCATGACCGCGGTGCAGTGGGACGTGGTGAGCGGCGACGCGTTCGCGACGGACGCGGACGCGGTCGTACGGCAGGTCCTGCGAGGGGTCCGGCCCGGTTCCGTGGTCATCATGCACTGCACCCGCGGCGGGGCGCCGGTGACGGAGAAGGTGGTCCGGGCCGTGGTGCCCGAGCTGCGCAAGAGGGGCTACCGCTTCGCCAAGGTCTCCGAGCTGATCGGAGCGTCCGGCGGACGGCGGCAGGACCCCGGCTCCAGTCCTGCGCCTACCCTGAGGCCATGAGCGATTACTGCGAGACGGAGCCGGCAGCACGGGAGCCCGTGGCGGGCGGGCCGCCGTTCGCCGAGTGTGTGCTGTGCCGGAAGCCGACGGAGTACCCGGAGTCGTACAAGGGACTCACGCTGTGCCCGATCTGCGAGTGGCAGGAGGCGCAGCGCACCGCCTGCTCCGGATGAGCGCGGCAGTCCGCCGGCGGCGTACGAGGCCGTCCTCTCCCCCACGATGACCCGATGTTCCGCCTGGCAGACTTGAGCCCGTGAGCAGCGACCAGACCACCGCCGCGCCGGCGGACGCCTCGCACGACGGCCAGGACAGCCCCTTCCGCGCCGAGCGCACCACACGCGACGAGGCACCGCAGTTCGTGCTGCCGCTCGTCGTGCGCATCGAGCGGGCCGCTCCCCCGGCACGCACGGACGCGCTGGAGACGGCGGCGCGTGCGGTGCTCGAGATCCTGAGCGACGAGCGCTCACTGGGTGAGGGCGAGTGGGCCCAGGCGATGCGGGACTGGCAGGACGCACGGATTCGCAAGGTGGTCCGCCGGGCGCGCGGCGCCGAGTGGCGGCGGGCCGAGGCGCTGCCGGGCCTCACGGTCACGGGCAAGTCGGCCGAGGTACGGGTCTTCCCGCCCGTCCCGCTGGACGGTTGGCCCAAGGACCTGGCCAAGCTGCAGGTCTCCGGCACCGACCTGGAGGACCCCGAGCCGCCGGCCGAGGCCGATCCGGGGAGCCCGGTGCTGTGGCTGAACCCGGAGCTTGAGATGTCGGCCGGCAAGGCGATGGCCCAGGCCGGACACGGCGCCCAGCTCGCCTGGTGGGCCCTGCCGGACGAGGAGCGCGCCGCCTGGCGCGACGCGGGCTTCCCCCTCGCCGTGCGCACCGCACGCCCGTCCCGCTGGGCCTCACTCACCACCTCCGGACTGCCCCTGGTACGGGACGCCGGCTTCACCGAGATCGCCCCGGGCAGCTGCACGGTGGTCGCGGAGCATCCGGCACTTCGCCCGCGAAACGGTTCCTGACCAGGCAAGGTCCCGAGGGGCCGGACCGCTCGGGACTACTGACCGGAGCGGGCGTCTGCGGGATTGCGGTTGTGGGCGTGGTGGGGGCAGGTGCACCGCCGCACGAGCAGGAGTCCACCACCGTGAGGCAGTGGCACATCCTCGGTCTGGCGGCACGCGCATCGCGGTCCTCGCAGTGACAGGATCGGTGGTATGGACACCGAGACGGACTGGGTGTACCGGGTGTGCGAACCACACGGCTCGGAGGGATGGCGCCCCTACGGCCGCGACCCCGAGCGGTGGCAGGGCACCATCACCGCCGATGATTCGAGCGAGGGCCCCCAGTACGCCGTCGCCCTCGTCGTCGCCGACCTGATGACCGAGTGGAAGATGCTCGGCCTCCCCCGGGCCAGGCATGTGCGGGTCCTGCTGTGGCGGGACGCGGAGGGTGACGCGGCGGACGCGGACGTCATCGTGGAGGTCCGGCCGGACATCCACGACGAGTTATCGGCGGGAGTCCGGATCGCCCGGCCTGATGGACGCCCCCCGGTCACGGGGACACGGTCACTCCGGCTCGCGTTGCGGCCCGGCGGCAGGCGGACGCGGCCCCGTGTACGCGTAGGCGGTGACCCAGGTGATGTCCATCTGCGCCCATGAGCCGGGGGCCGCGTACGGCCCGTACAGCGCGCTCTCGTTCTGGAGGACCCAGCTCAGCGGGCGCGAGGCCACGCCACGGTGGTCGCTGAGGTACAGATGCCCGTCCAGGTAGTAGCGGGCCCGGCCGGGCGTCCACTCCAGGGAGACCGTGTGCCACTCGGTGAACGGCTCACCGGTGTCGGCGCCACCCTGGGGGCGCCCGTCGCACGGGTGGTGGAAGAAGTGGACGGTGTCGACCCACGACTGCTCGTACATGTCCATCTCGCAGCCGCCCCCGTAGAACAGCCAGGCGCTCTTGTAACCCGGGGCGGCCCTCACCACGCGGACCCGGGCGCTGTACTTCCCGTACGCCTGCTGCATCACCGCGCGCGGCACCACCGCCGCGACATGGAGGTCACCGCCGGAGGCCGGCCGGTACATGCGGATGTGCATACGGCCGTCGCCGCCCTCGGCGGGCCCGACCCACACCGTGTCGTCGGCGCGGTACTCGCCACCGAGCACACGGTCGTTGCCGTCGGAGTGGTTGCGTGGGTCGGCGGTGTCGTACCAGCCGCACGGGTAGGCCCACCAGTCGGCACGGTAGGAGCCGGTGAGACCACCGCAGTAGGCGCCGCGTGTGTCGGCGTCGTGGTCGCAGTCGCTGAAGGAGCCGAGCGGCACCACGTCACCGTCGAAGTTCTCGGCGAAGACCTGGTGGAAGGGGCCGCAGTCGCCGCGGGGCAGCATGTCGCCGGTGGTGTGGCAGGCGTCCTCGGACGGCGTCGCGGCATCGGTCCGCGGCACGGTGCAGGCCACCTCGAGGGCCGCCACCAGGAGGGCGGCGGCGCGCAGGCGGCGCCGGTGAGCGCGGCGGTGTCGGCTCAATCTCCTGCTCCTGACTTCTGGGCCGCGACCGGCGCAGTGGTGGCCGGTCGCCCTGGGTCCGGGCAGGGTGCTGGACGGCCTCCTAATAGATCTTCCTGAAAGCCGCGCGGGGAGGTTCCGCCATTGGGGTCGAAAAGCCCCGCCGGCCGGTGGTCGCGCAAGCCGGACCGGAGTCCGGCGGAACCTCAAATGTTGCTCTGAACGTCCCCCGGAAGGGGTTCGACGCGAGTTGCCGGGGCCATGACTTCGTCACGCCGGCACCGGCGGTGCGCCGACGGGGACGGACGGGCGCACCGGGTGCCGCCGTGGACCGCACGAGAGCGGCCCGGCGGGAACCGTGGCGGAGGAGGGGACGATGGAACGACTGGGAACCGGCATCGGATGGCGGCCTGAGATCGCCGCTGCCGTGGAGGCCATGCCCGGCGTCGACTGGGTCGAGACCGTGGCCGAGAACGTGTGTCCGGGGCACCTCCCCGAGTCGCTGCTGCGCCTGCGCGCGCGGGGCGTCACCGTCGTCCCGCACGGCGTCTCCCTCGGCCTCGGCGGCGCGGACCGCCCCGACGAGGGCCGGCTCGCCGATCTCGCCGCATGCGCCGAGGCGCTGGGGTCTCCCCTGGTCACCGAGCACATCGCGTATGTGCGGGCGGGCGGGCCGCTCACCGCCTCGGCGCTGCTGGAGGCGGGGCACCTGCTCCCGGTCCCGCGCACCCGCGACGCACTGGACGTCCTGTGCGAGAACGTCCGGATCGCGCAGGACGCCCTTCCCGTGCCGCTCGCGGTGGAGAACATCGCGGCGCTGATCTCCTGGCCGGACGAGGAGATGACCGAGGGGCAGTTCCTGTACGAACTGGCCGACCGTACCGGCGTGCGGCTGCTGATCGACGTGGCGAACCTGCACACCAACCACGTCAACCGGGGCGAGGACCCGGCGAAGGCGCTGGACGAACTGCCCGTCGAGGCCATCGCGTACGTCCACGTCGCGGGCGGGTACGAACGCGACGGCGTGTGGCACGACAGCCACGCCCACCCGGTCACGCAGCCGGTCCTCGATGTGCTGGCCGACCTCGCGTCCCGCGCCACCCCGCCCGGCGTCCTGCTGGAGCGCGACGACAACTTCCCCGAACCGGCCGAGCTGGAGGGGGAGTTGGCCGCCATTCGGGAAACGGTCGAGAAGGCGGGAGCACGGACCCGGACGGGGGTGCGGCAGGGTCCCCCGGCGCGGACGGCCGCGCGGCAGCCGGCGACCGGGACCCGGCGCGGCACCGCGGCGCAGTCGGGCAAGGGACTGCTCCCGGCGGAACGGCCCGCCGGGACAGCCGGCCCGGCGGCAGAGCTCGCGGACACGCGGACCACGGACGCGCGCGGCACCGCTTCCGCCTCCGCTCGGCAGCGGCTGGCGCTCGCGCAGGCCGCGCTGCTCTCCTCCCTCGTGGCGGGTACGCCCGTGCCCGAGGGCTTCGACCGGGTGCGGCTCGGGGTGCAGGCACGCGCCCTCGCCGCCAAGCGGTCCTCGATCGTGGCGAAGGTCGCGCCGGAACTGCCCGGCATCCTCGGGGAGGAGTACCGGTCCGCGTTCCTCGCCTATGCCCAGGGCCGGCCGATGTCGGACGGCTATCGGCGCGACGCCCTCGACTTCGCCGAGCACCTGCTGCTCGCCGGGCGCCCCGAGGACGCCGAGCGGCGGCGCCGGCTGCGCGAGTGGTGGCTGGAGCGCTCCGGCCCCACCCCGCCCTCCTGGCACCCCGCGGCCCGGCTCGCCCGCGCCACGCGCCGGGTCCTGCTGCGGCACTGACCGGAGCTCGCCCGTATCACTCCTGGCGTGCTCCGGGGGCCGATTCCACGGAATGTGCCACGGTCGACACAGCAGTCGCACATCGCGCCCGCAGCGTCGATTCACCCCACTTCGCCAGGGGATGACGGCCTGTTCGCCGAGCGCATAAGGCATGCGATGCCTGCTATCCAACTATTTCTGCCCGTAGGGCAGTTGGTCGGTACGGCGCAGTAATATGCCAGCCTGCACCCGAAGCGCACGAGCATGCGGTGCCGGAAGCAGGAGGCACCATGCGATCCAGACCGGTCCAGGGCCGCGGAATCTTGGGCGGCACCGGGATCATCATCACCCTGCTCGCGGGGACCCTTGCCGCACTCGTCTTCCCCGTCTGGTCCTACGCGGACCGCTCCGGCACCGGCCTGGACACCCTGAACGCGCAGACCGTGCCCACGAGCTACGGCCCGCTGTCCGCGCTGGACCGGGATTTCATCACCAGGGTCCGGCTGGCCGGGCTGTGGGAGCTGCCGGCGGGTCAGCAGGCCGAGCAGAAAGGCACCACACAGGCCGTGCGCACCGCGGGCGAGCACCTCATCGAGGGGCACACCTTCCTGGACGCCCGCGTCCGCGACGTCGCCGCCCGCCTCGGGCTCGCCCTGCCCAACCAGCCGAACGCACAGCAGCGTCAGTGGCTCTCGACGCTGGACGCGGCGCAGGGCGAGGAGTACGACCGCGACTTCGCCAACCTCCTGCGCCAGGCCCACGGCAAGGTGTTCGCCGTCGTCGCCCAGGTCCGCGCCACCACGCGCAACTCGCTCGTGCGGGTCCTCGCCGACGACGCGAACGCCACCGTCCTCGACCACATCAAGGTCCTCGAGGCCACGGGCTACGTCGACTTCGACGCCCTGGCCCAGGACGCGGCCACGGCCAGTCCGCCCCCGCTCACCCCGTCCCCGGCCCCGCCGGGCCCCACGAACGACCCCGGCACACCGGTGCCGGTGACGCCCTCGGCGACGTACTCGCTGCCGCCGGCGGCCTCCAGCCCCCCGCCGTGAGGGGCGCGGGCCGGGTGTCCCGGCCCGCCCCACGCGGTCAGGCGAGGCCCGTGACCAGCTCCGCGACCGACTTGCGGCGGCCGGTGAAGAACGGCACCTCCTCGCGGACGTGCATCCGGGCCTCCGAGCCGCGCAGGTGGCGCATGAGGTCGACGATGCGGTGCAGCTCGTCGGCCTCGAAGGCGAGGACCCACTCGTAGTCGCCGAGCGAGAACGAGGCGACCGTGTTGGCGCGCACGTCCGGGTAGCTGCGGGCCATCTTGCCGTGGTCGGCCAGCATGCGGCGGCGGTCCTCGTCCGGCAGCAGGTACCAGTCGTAGGAGCGCACGAACGGGTAGACGCTGACGTAGTTGCGCGGCGTCTCGTCGGCGAGGAACGCCGGGATGTGCGAACGGTTGAACTCCGCCGGGCGGTGCAGCGCCATGTTGGACCACACCGGCGCGAGCGCACGGCCGAGCTTCGTACGGCGGAAGAGGTTGTACGCCTCCTGCAGCTCGTCACTGGTCTCGGCGTGCCACCAGATCATCACGTCGGCGTCGGCGCGCAGACCCGACAGGTCGTACGTACCCCGGACGGTCACGTCCTTCGCGGCGAGCTGGTCGAACAGCTCCTGGACCTCGTCGGCGTAACCGGTGCGGTCCTCCGGCAGCGTGTCCTTCAGCCGGAAGACGGACCACAGCGTGTAGCGGATGACCTCGTTGAGGTCCTTGGCCAGCTTGCCCTTGTTCGGAATCCTGCCGGGCTCGGTGGTGGGGGCGTCGTCACTCATGTGCCTATTCTCCCGCTCCGCCGTGCAGGCTCTGCACCGGGCTCGCCATGAGCTCCCGCACACTGCGCAGATCACCGTCGAGTTGGTCCACGGCGGCGTACGCGCTCGCGATGCACGCCGGGATGCCGACGCCGTCGTACGCCGCACCGCACACCGCGAGGCCCGGAAGCCCGGCCACGTGCTCGCGGATGCGGGCCACGCGCGCGTGGTGGCCCACGGGGTACTGGGGCAGACCGTCGGTCCAGCGGGTGACGCGGGTCTCCACCGGGACGGCGTCCAGGCCGGTCGCCTCGCGCAGGTCGTGCCGGGAGAGGGCCACCAGGCCGGCGTCGTCGCGCTGCAGGATCTCCGTCTCGCCGTACCTCCCCACGGACGTCCTCACCACGAGCACGTCCGGGTCCTCGTCGGCGATCCAGCCCCATTTGCGGGAGGCGAAGGTCGACGCCTTGATCGTGCGGCCGTCGACCGGCGGCACGAGGAAGCCGCTGCCCTCGGGAAGGGCCGAGGCATCCGCGCGGCGGTAGGCGAGGGTGACCAGGGCCATGGAGGCGTACTCGATCGAGCGCAGTTCGGCGGCGGCCCCGGGGCACGCCCCGGACAGCAGGCGGGCCGCGTCACGAGCGGGCGAGGCGACGACGACGCCGTCGGCCTCCTCGACGTGGTCGTCGACCAGCACCTCCCAGCGAGCGCCACCGCCCCCGGGCTCAGCGGTGAAGCGCAGGCCGTGGACGGGACTGTTCAGCCGGATCTCGCCGCCCCGCGCGAGCACCGACTCCGCCACCGCGAGTGGCAGCCGGCCCACACCGCCCTCGATGCCCATGAACACCGGGCCGGTCTGCGCGGCGGCGGCCGCCTTGGCCTGGATCTCGCGGACCGCTTCCGTCAGCGAGTCGTGGGCCTGGGCGGCCTGGAAGAGCTGCGGGACGGCCGAGCGCATCGAGATGCGGTACGCGTCGCCCGCGTACACCCCGCCGAGGAGCGGCTCCACCAGGCGGTCGACGACCTCGCGGCCGAGGCGCGCCGCCACGTACTCCCCCACGGCCACGTCGTCGCCGGTCTCGGTGCGCGGCAGGTCCGCGTCCCGCTCGATACGGCGCAGGCCCTCGTCGGACAGGAGGCCGGACAGTGCGGACGCGGCGGAGGGCACGCCCATGACGTGCCCCTTGGGCATCGGGCGAAGGGCGCCGCGCGTCCAGATCGAGGCGGTGGCCGTGGCCGGCGGCTGCAGGCGGTCCGCGAGGCCGACCGCGCGGGCCAGCGCCACCGCCTCGGGCCGTCGCGCGAGCATCGACTCGGCGCCGAGGTCGACCCGTGCGCCCGCGATCTCGCCGGGCAGCAGCTTGCCGCCGACCCGGTCCGAGGCCTCCAGCACCGTCACCCGCGCGCCCCGGTCCAGCAGCCGGTGGGCGGCGGCCAGGCCCGCGATCCCGCCTCCGATGACGACGACGTGCCCCGCGGACGCGGGGGTCTCCCTTGCGCTCATGCCCCCAGCCTCTCAGACCCCGCCGGCCCTCCCGCAGGGGCCGGGTGTCCCTGCCGAGTCCCGACCGTGACCGCATCGGAACCGGATCAGGCCAACGTCCGGTCCGGGTCCGGCGTCGAAGAGGCGTCCGTCACAACGACCCTCGGGGGGTATGACCACATGCGCATTCCACGCTCACCACGGCCGGTTCAGGTGCTGGCCGCGACACTGCTCGCCGCTTCGCTCGCACTCGCGGGCTGCAGCGTCGGCGCCGACGACACGAGCAGCGCCGGTGGCAGCGATGCCAAGGCCGCCGTACCCGCAGACAAGCAGGGCGCCGCCGACAGTGACGCCGGCAGCGCCGCATCCGGCAAAGCGAAGGCCCGCGACACCGCGCCCCGGCTGACCGCGAACCGCATCATCCGTACGGCGTCCCTCACCGTGCAGGTCAAGGAGGTGCCCAAGGCGCTCGACGAGGCGCGGACGGCCGTGGAGAACGCGGGCGGGTTCGTCGGCAGCGAGAGCACCAGCCGCGACACCGCCGGCCACGAGCGCACCCGGCTCGTCCTGCGCGTGCCCGTCGCGAAGTACGAGGAAGTGCTCGGCGAACTGCAGGGCGCGGGCAGGCTTGTCGAGCGCACCGCCAAGGCCCAGGACGTCACCGACCAGGTCGTGGACGTCGACAGCCGCATCAAGTCGCAGCGCGCGAGCGTGGCACGGGTGCGTGAGCTGATGGATCGGGCGACCAAGCTCAGTGACGTGGTCACCCTGGAAGGGGAGTTGAGCGCGCGCGAGGCCGACCTCGAGTCGCTGCTCGCCCGGCAGGCCTCCCTAGACGACCGCACCAGCCTGGCCACCATCACCCTCTCGCTGTCCGAGACGCCGGTGAAGAAGGCCGCGAAGGACGACCGGCCGGGCTTCCTGGACGCGCTGGCGGGCGGCTGGCACGTCTTCGTCACGCTGCTGCGGTGGATCGCCCTGGCGATCGGCGCGGCACTTCCCTTCGCGGTGTGCGCCGCGCTGCTGGTACTGGTGTGGGTGCGGGGCGTACGCCCACGGCTGCCGCACCGTCCGGCGCCCGCGACCGCCGCGGCCCCGGAGGAAGGGCGGGGCGGGCAGGACTGACGGACCCCCCGCGCCGTAGCGTGTTCGTATGAACCCGAGCCCGACGAGCCGTTCGACAGAGCGCCTGGTGGTCATCGGCGGCGACGCGGCGGGCATGTCCGCCGCGTCGCAGGCGCGCCGCCTCAAAGGTCCCGACGCATTGGAGATCGTGGCGTTCGAGCGCGGCCACTTCTCCTCGTTCTCGGCGTGCGGGATCCCGTACTGGGTGGGCGGCGACGTCGACTCGCGGGACGCGCTGATCGCCCGTGCCCCCGAAGAACACCGGTCGCGCGGCATCGACCTGCGGATGCGGACCGAGGTCACGGAGATCGACGTGGACGGCGGCCGTGTGCGGGCGCGGGACCTCGACACCGGGGCCGAGGCGTGGACCTCGTACGACGAGCTGGTGATCGCGACCGGCGCCCGTCCGATCCGCCCCGACCTGCCCGGGGTCGACGCGCCCGGGGTGCACGGCGTGCAGACCCTGGACGACGGCCAGGCGCTCCTGGACACGCTGACCGCCACGACGGGCCGCCGCGCGGTGGTCGTCGGCGCGGGCTACATCGGTGTGGAGATGGCCGAGGCGCTGATCAACCGCGGTTACGAGGTCACCGTCGTCAACCGCGGCAGGGAGCCCATGGCGACGCTCGACCCGGACATGGGCCTGCTCGTGCACCGGGCCATGGAGGGGCTCGGCATCACCATGGTGAACGACGCCGAGGTCACCAAGATCCTCACCGGCGACGACGGCAGGGTGCGGGCCGTGGGCACGGAGACCGCCGAGTTCCCGGCCGACGTGGTGGTCCTCGGCATCGGAGTGCGCCCCGAGACCTCCCTGGCGAAGGCCGCGGGGCTGCCGCTGGGCGGGCACGGCGGACTGCTCACGGACCTCGCGATGCGGGTGCGCGGTCACGAGAACATCTGGGCCGGCGGCGACTGCGTCGAGGTCCTCGACCTGGTCTCCGGGCGCGAGCGGCACATCGCGCTCGGCACCCACGCCAACAAGCACGGGCAGGTCATCGGCACGAACGTGGGCGGCGGCTACGCCACGTTCCCGGGTGTCGTCGGCACGGCGGTGAGCAAGGTCTGCGACCTGGAGATCGCCCGCACCGGTCTGCGCGAGAAGGACGCGCGACGGGCGGGGCTGCAGTATGTGACGGTCACCATCGAGTCGACCAGCCGTGCGGGCTACTACCCGGACTCCGCGCCCATGACCGTGAAGATGCTCGCCGAACGCCGCACGGGCCGGCTGCTCGGCGTCCAGATCGTCGGCCGGGAGGGCGCGGCCAAGCGGGTCGACATCGCGGCGGTCGCCCTGACCGCGCGGATGACGGTGGAGGAGATGACGGCCCTGGACCTGGGCTATGCGCCGCCGTTCTCACCGGTGTGGGATCCGGTCCTGGTGGCGGCCCGCAAGGCGGTCACGGCGGTACGGGCGCAGCCCTGATAAGGGGTGCGAGGGGAACGCGGACGAACCACGGGCGGCCACCGCGGCGCCCTCCGCTCAAGCCGTCTCGTGCTGACCGACCCCGTTGATCCGCTCGATCGCCTGCCGGGCCTGCTCGGCCGGCGGTCGCGGCGGCAGCGACGACACCGAGACGCCGGCGGGCACGGCGGCGGCCGGGTGCGGCTGCGCCCCCGCGGGCTTGGCGTGCGCGGCGGGGCGCGTGGAGCGCAACCGGTGGCTGACCGCCTCGTCGAGGGTGACGGGACGCTGCATCTGGGAGGCCAGCCGGCCGGCCTCCTGGCCCAGCCTGGCGATGTCCTCCCAGGGCAGGTGGATCACCAGCGCGAGCTCGGCCTCGCCGTCGGGCAGAGCGTGTATCGGAGGGGTGACCCGGTCGTTCATCGCCTGCTCCTCACGTCGTCCCCGCGACACGCCTTCCCCGCGCCGCGGGCGGTTGACGAGACATACGGGCACCCGGACCGCCGTGTTCACCGATTCACGCGGCCGATCGAGGGCAGTACTTCCTTGTGGTGATCCCCGTCCATGACGTGAACCCGGTGCGCAGTACGCCCTATGTCACGTACGCGCTGATCGCGGCCAACTTCATCGTCTTCCTGTTCACCCCGGGGCTGGCCGGTTCGGTGGCGGGACAGAGCGACCTCTCGCAGCTGTGCCATCTCCAGGCGTTCCTGGACCACTACGCCGCGGTCCCGCGGGAGTTGATCCACGACCAGTTGCCGAGGCTCGTGCCCACGGGCGCCGTCGGCGTCGGACCGCACGGCGCCGGCTGTGTCGTGGCCCCGCCGGACTACCACAAGTCACCACCGACGTCGGTGTTCACGGCGATGTTCCTGCACGGCAGCTGGCTCCATCTGCTGGGCAACATGCTGTTCCTGCTGATCTTCGGCAACAACATCGAGGACCGTCTCGGCCATGTCCGCTACGCCGTCTTCTACGTCGTCTGCGGCTACGCGGCGGCGTACGGCTTCGCCCTGCTCAACGCCAACTCGGGCGACCCGCTGATCGGCGCCTCGGGAGCCATCGCCGGCGTGCTCGGCGCCTATCTGGTCCTCTACCCGCGGGCCAGGGTCTGGGTCCTGGTCCCCTTCCTGATCTTCCTGCCGCTGCGGCTGCCCGCCTGGATCGTGCTCGGCTTCTGGTTCGTGCTGCAGGCGTTCTACTCGTCCGGGGCCGCCGTCTCCCATGCCGGGACCGTGGCGTACGCGGCCCATATCGTCGGCTTCATCGTGGGCATGCTGCTGGCCTGGCCGCTGCGCCGGGGCACCCCGGCGCCGCCCGAGCCGCGCGGCCTGCTGTGGGGCAGGCAGGCCCGGGCCCGGCAGGTCTGGTGACACGGCTCGGCACGGGCTCAGGCGCGCCCGTGGCCGACCGGGCCGGAGAAAAAGGTGTCAGTGGGCCGTCTGTGTGTGGACGAACTCCACGAGCCGGGTGAGGGCGTCCGGGTCGGTGGAGGGCATGACGCCGTGGCCGAGGTTGAAGACGTGGCCCTCCAGACCGGCGGCGGCCTCCAGCACCTCACGGGTCTTGGTCTCGACGACCTCCCGCGGGGCGAAGAGGATCGCCGGGTCGAGGTTGCCCTGCAGGGCCTTGCCGGGGCCGACGCGGCGGGCCGCCTCGTCGAGCGGGACGCGCCAGTCGACGCCGACCACGTCCGCGCCCGCCTCGCCCATCAGGCCGAGCAGTTCACCGGTGCCGACACCGAAGTGGATGCGCGGGACGCCGTACCCCTCGACGGCCCGGAAGACCTTGGCCGAGGCGGGCAGCACCGAGCGGCGGTAGTCGGCGGGGGCGAGGGCGCCGGCCCACGAGTCGAAGAGCTGGACCGCCGAGGCGCCCGCTTCGATCTGGATCTTCAGAAAGGCGACCGTGATCTCCGCGAGCCGGTCCACCAGGTCGGTCCACAGCTGCGGGTCGCCGTGCATGAGCGCCTTGGTGTTCTCGTACGTGCGAGAGGGGCCGCCCTCGATGAGGTAGCTCGCGAGGGTGAAAGGCGCGCCGGCGAAACCGATCAGCGGGGTCTCGCCCAGTTCGGCGGTGAGCAGGCCGATGGCCTCCGTGACGTACGAGACGTCCTCGGGGGTCAGGTCACGCAGCTGCGCGAGGTCGGCGCGGGAGCGGATCGGGTGCTGGACGACGGGCCCGACGCCGGGCTTGATGTCGAGGTCGACACCGATGGCCTTTAGCGGCACGACGATGTCGCTGAAGTAGATCGCCGCGTCCACCCCGTGCCGGCGGACCGGCTGAAGCGTGATCTCGGTGATCAGCTCCGGTCGCATGCAGGACTCGAGCATCGGGACGCCCTCGCGCACCTTGCGGTACTCGGGCAGTGAGCGCCCGGCCTGCCGCATGAACCAGACCGGTGTGTGCGGCACCGGTTCGCGCCTGCACGCCTTGAGGAAGGCGGAGTCGTACGTCGCTGTCGGCTGGCCCGTGGCGGGGCGGTCAGTGGCACTCACGCCGGAAAGTCTCGCACGCCGCATGGACCGCCGAGACCGGGGGCGAGCGCGCCGGAGGGCCACTGGGACGCGCGCGCGACTCGACGTCGCCATATCACAGGTACGGCCGGTGCGCACTCGCCCCGGCCGCAGCCACTCGGTGCCTTTCCCGGCCAACCACCGGCGGCACGGGTGTCTCTCCCTGCGAACGTGCTTTCCTGCCCTTAATCTTCCCCGCATGGCTGCGGCTCAGGGACGACCGACGGACGGCGCTGGCGGAATGGACGACGTGGAGGAGGCAGACGGCGATGCGAGGGAACAGGCGCCGCCGCCCTTCCGTGCCGCCGTGGACGCGCTGAAGGCCGCACGGCTGCGGCCGGAGATCGAGGTCGAGCCGACGCGGCCTCCGCAGCGGCTCGCCCCGTTCACGTACGCGCTGGAGGCCGCGGTCGTCGAGGAGGGCGAGGATCTGGCCGACGGGCGCCTCGTCCTGCTGTACGACCCGGCCGGGCACGAGGCCTGGCAGGGCTCGTTCCGTCTGGTCACGCTGGTGCGGGCCGAGCTCGAGCCGGAGATGGCGTCCGACCCGCTGCTGCCCGAGGTCTGCTGGTCCTGGCTGACCGGGGCGCTGCAGGCCCGCGGGCTTGCGTACGGCGAGCCGAGCGGGACGGTGACCCGCGCGAGTTCGCACTACTTCGGCGGGCTCGCCGCGCGCCCGGCCGCCTCCCAGATCGAGATCCGCGCCTCCTGGACGCCTCGCGAGGGCCTCGGCGGCGCCCCGGACACGGCCGCCCATTTCGCCTCGTGGTGCGATCTGCTGTGCCAGGTGGCGGGGCTGCCTCCGGCAGGCCCGGGTGATGCCTCCGTGGTGACGCTGCCGCAGCGACGGGATCCCCAGTCCCGCTGATTTCGCCGCTCTGCCCGGAAGACGGACAGCGTCAACCTCCGACTGACGTTTCTTGCCATCTCTTTGTCGATACAACCACTTTCAGCCTCATATCAACGCCAGAGTGATCCAACTCGGTCTCCCATTGATCGCTCGCGCGTCCGAATTGCCCGGATTGTTACTCACCAAATCGTGATCATTCTCTAAAGGACGAGAGGTTTGGTGCCGAAGACGACTGTGACCTTGAAAGCACGGTTCGTCCCGGCTTGATCCCCAGAGCCGGCCCCGTCCCGCACCCCCAGGAGGCCTGGTGTCCGTTCTTCTCGAGCAGCCCGCAAGCCTGGTCGCCTACCGCCCGAACAAGCCGACCGCCATGGTCGTCGTGGCCGACCCGCGCGTCCGTTCCACCGTCACCCGCCACCTCTGGGCGCTCGGAGTGCGCGACGTGATCGAGGCGTCGTCCATCGCGGAGGCGCGCCCTCGCATCGGCAACCCCCGCGACATCTGCGTCGCCGATGTCCACCTCCCCGACGGCTCCGGTCTCACCCTGCTCTCGGAGACCCGTGCCGCGGGCTGGCCGAACGGTCTGGCCCTGTCCGCCGCCGACGACATCGGCGCGGTCCGCAACGCCCTGGCAGGCGGAGTGAAGGGCTATGTCGTCACCGGCACGCGCACCAACGTCGGGCTCCCCACCCGACCCGGCGCCGCTCCCATCGGCGCCGCCGCCGCGCGCCTGCACCGCCGCCCCCCGGGTGCCCCGAGCCACCCGGGCGGCTACCGCGAACTGTCCGGCCGTGAGGTGGAGGTACTCCGCCTGGTCGCCGAGGGCCAGTCGAACAAGGCCATCGGCGTCTCGATGGGCCTGTCCGCGCTGACCGTCAAGAGCCACCTCGCCCGCATCGCCCGCAAGCTGGGCACCGGCGACCGCGCCGGAATGGTGGCGGTCGCCCTGCGCACCGGCATCATCCACTGACCCCGCAGCCATCCCTGTCCACCGTTCCCACCGCCCACCCCGATCCGCGTCCGCACCGAGCCGCCGCCGACCCGAGTCCGGGGAGATCACCGAGCGGGCCGGGCCCACCGACCCGCGTACAGGCGGCACCTTGATCCCTTTCCCGCACATCTGACACATGACTGGTTTACGACCCTCCACCGCCCGTCGACGGAACGTTCCGTCGGCGGGTGCAGTCCATACACGGATACCCTTGACAGGTGACCGACGCCCAAGAGACCGCAGAAGACAGCCCACTGCGAACCACCGGAGGCGCCCCTCCGGACGATGTCGAAGCGGCGCCGATCCCTTTGCTGGAGCCGCGTGACGGGATTCCTCCCGTGATCGCCGACGCGTCCTCCCTCGCCGAGATGATCTCGGCCTTCGCCGCCGGCACCGGCCCGGTGGCCGTCGACGCCGAACGCGCGTCCGGCTACCGGTACGGTCAGCGTGCCTATCTGGTCCAGCTGCGCCGTGAGGGCGCGGGCACCGCGCTGATCGACCCCGTCGCCTGCCCCGACCTGTCGGGCCTTGGCGAGGTGCTCTCCGGCACCGAGTGGGTGCTGCACGCCGCCACGCAGGACCTGCCGTGCCTGAGGGAAATAGGCATGATGCCGACCCAGCTGTTCGACACCGAGCTGGCCGGGCGCCTCGCGGGGTTCCCCCGGGTCGGGCTCGGCGCCATGGTCGAGGGCGTTCTGGGCTTCGTGCTGGAGAAGGGGCACTCGGCCGTCGACTGGTCGACACGGCCCCTCCCCGATCCCTGGCTGCGCTACGCGGCGCTGGACGTCGAGCTGCTCGTCGACCTGCGGGACGCCCTGGAGAAGGAGCTCGACCGGCAGGGCAAGCTGGAGTGGGCCCAGCAGGAGTTCGAGGCGATCGCCTCCGCGCCGCCCGCGGAGCCGCGCAAGGACCCCTGGCGCCGTACCTCCGGTATGCACAAGGTGCGCCGCCGCCGGCAGATGGCGGTCGTCCGTGAGCTGTGGCAGACCCGGGACCGCATCGCACAGCGCCGGGACGTCTCGCCGGGCAAGGTGCTCGGGGACGCGGCGATCGTCGAAGCCGCGCTGGCCCTGCCGCCGAATGTGCACGCCCTCGCCGCGCTCGGCGGCTTCGGGCACCGCATGGGACGGCGTCAGCTGGAGCAGTGGCAGGCCGCGGTCGACCGTGCCAGGACCCTGCCCGAGACCGGACTGCCGCAGCCCGGCCAGCCGGTGATCGGGCCCCCGCCACCGCGGGCGTGGGCCGACAAGGATCCGGTGGCCGCGGCCCGGCTGACCGCGGCGCGCGCGGCGATCTCGGCGCTCGCCGAGCAGCTGAACATGCCGCAGGAGAATCTGATCTCCCCCGACACCGTCCGGCGGGTGTGCTGGGAGCCGCCCAAACCCGCCGACGCCGGGTCCGTCGCGGCCGCGCTCACCGGTTACGGGGCGCGGCCGTGGCAGGTCGAGCAGGTCACTCCGGTGCTGGTGGCGGCGCTGTCGGTCCTGGGCTGAGGACCGGGAAGGCCACGGGGCGCGCCGGAGGGAGCCGGTCGCAGGACAGGGCGGGCGCCGTGGGTCGGTCGCGGGTCCCGCCCCGGCCGCACCATGGTGCCGGCCGTATTCCGAAGGGGCTCGCACGCTGCCTGAAGCGGGCGGCAGCGTCGAGATCGCGCCAAGATCGGCGTGGCGCCGCCGGGTGGGCGACGCCCGAGGGCTCCCCCGATGGTGTGACCTTCACCGCTTGGGCCTGCGGGACTGGGCAGCTTGGTTACCCACAAGTAGCATGGGAGCTGAGCGCGCGCTCAGTGCGTCGCAGCAGTGCCATCCCGCACCCTGGAGGAGAGCCATCGTGCCTCGTACCGTCAGGGACGTCGTCTTCGTCGACGGCGTCCGTACCCCGTTCGGCAAGGCGGGCCCGAAGGGCATCTACCACGAGACCCGCGCCGACGACCTCGTCGTGAAGGCGATCCGGGAGCTGCTGCGCCGCAACCCCGGGCTCGACCCGAAGACGGTCGACGAGGTGGCCGTCGCCGCCACCACGCAGATCGGTGACCAGGGCCTGACCATCGGCCGCACCGCAGGCATCCTCGCGGGCCTGCCCACCTCGGTTCCCGGCTACTCGATCGACCGCATGTGCGCGGGCGCGCTGACCGCCGTCACCACGGTCTCCGGCTCCATCGCCTTCGGCGCGTACGACGTCGCCATCGCGGGCGGTGTCGAGCACATGGGCCGCCACCCGATGGGCGAGGGCGTGGACCCGAACCCGCGCTTCGTCAGCGAGAAGCTGGTCGACGAGTCCGCCCTGTTCATGGGCATGACCGCGGAGAACCTGCACGACCGCTACCCGCAGATCACCAAGCTGCGCGCCGACGAGTACGCGGTGCGCTCGCAGGAGAAGGCCGCCAAGGCGTACGCCAACGGCAAGATCCAGCAGGACCTGGTGCCGATCTCGGTGCGCCGCACCAACCCCGAGGGCGGCGAGACGGGCTGGGGCCTGGTCACCGCCGACGAGCCGATGCGTCCGGGCACCACCCTGGAGAACCTGGCGAACCTGAAGACGCCGTTCCGCGTCCACGGCCGGGTCACCGCGGGCAACGCGGCCGGTCTGAACGACGGCGCCACCGCCTCGATCATCGCGTCCGAGGACTTCGCGCGGGAGAACGGCCTGCCGGTCAAGATGCGCCTGGTCTCCTACGCCTTCGTGGGCGTGGAGCCCGAGGTCATGGGCTACGGCCCGATCCCGGCCACGGAGAAGGCGCTCGCCAAGGCGGGTCTCTCGATCTCCGACATCGGCCTTTTCGAGATCAACGAGGCCTTCGCTGTCCAGGTCCTGGCCCTCCTCGACCACTACGGCATCGCGGACGACGACGAGCGCGTCAACCAGTACGGCGGCGCCATCGCCTACGGTCACCCGCTCGCCTCCTCCGGCGTCCGTCTGATGACGCAGCTGGCCCGCCAGTTCGAGGAGCAGCCGCAGGTCCGCTACGGCCTGACCACCATGTGCGTCGGCTTCGGCATGGGCGCGACGGTCATCTGGGAGAACCCGCACTTCGAGGGGGACAAGTGAGCACCACCGCCGAACTGTTGAAGGGCGCGGCCGAGCTGTTCCCGGACGAGGTCGTCACGCAGGCGCACGTACGCCACTTCGACCTGCCGCTGGGCGCGGGCAAGTTCGCCCTGATCACGCTGGACAACGGCTTCGACCACACCAAGCCGACCACCTTCGGCCCGCAGTCGCTGGCGAACCTCAACGCCGCGATCGACCAGGTCGAGAAGGAGGCCGCGGACGGCGAGATCGTCGGCGTCGGCATCACCGGCAAGCCGTTCATCTTCGCGGTCGGCGCCGACCTCAAGGGCGTCGAACTGCTGAAGAGGCACGAGGACGCGCTGGCCATCGGCAAGGGCGGCCACGAGGTCTTCAAGCGCCTGTCGGCCCTCGCGGTCCCGACGTTCGCGTACTACAACGGCGCGGCCATGGGCGGCGGCGTCGAGGTCGGCCTGCACTGCACCTACCGCACGGTGTCCGCGGCCCTCCCGGCGTTCTCCCTGCCCGAGGTCTTCCTGGGCCTGGTCCCCGGCTGGGGCGGCTGCACCCTGCTGCCGAACCTGATCGGCGCCGACAAGGCCGTCTCGGTGATCATCGAGAACTCGCTCAACCAGAACAAGCAGCTGGGGGGCAAGCAGGTCTACGAGCTCGGCATCGCCGACGCCATCTTCGAGGGCGCCGACTTCCTCGAGCAGTCGCTGATCTGGACCGCCACCGTCCTCAAGGGCGAGATCCAGGTCGAGCGCCCGGTGATCGACCGCGGTGAGGCCTGGGACCAGGCCGTCTCCAAGGGCCGCTTCATCGCCGACGGCAAGGTGCACGGCGCGGCCCCGGCCGCCTACCGCGCGCTGGACATCATCGCCGCCGCGAAGAACGGCGACCTGCAGCAGGGCTACGACGCCGAGGACCAGGCCCTCGCGGACCTGATCATGGGCGGCGAACTGCGCGCCGGCATCTACGCGTTCAACCTCGTCCAGAAGCGCGGCAAGCGCCCGGCGGGCGCCCCCGACAAGAACCTGGCCCGCCCGGTCACCAAGGTCGGTGTCGTCGGCGCCGGTCTGATGGCCTCCCAGCTGGCCCTGCTGTTCCTGCGCCGCCTCGAGGTCCCGGTCGTCCTCACGGACATCGACCAGGAGCGCGTCGACAAGGGCGTCGGCTACGTCCACGCCGAGATCGACAAGCTGCTCGGCAAGGGCCGCATCAACCAGGACAAGGCCAACCGCCTCAAGGCGCTGGTCTCCGGTGTCCTGGACAAGGCGGAGGGCTTCGCGGACGCGGACTTCATCATCGAGGCCGTGTTCGAGGAGATGTCGGTCAAGCAGAAGGTGTTCGCGGAGGTCGAGGCGGTCGCCCCGGCGCACGCGATCCTCGCGACCAACACCTCCTCCCTGTCGGTGACGGAGATGGCGTCGAAGCTGCAGCACCCCGAGCGGGTCGTCGGCTTCCACTTCTTCAACCCGGTCGCGATCCTGCCGCTCCTCGAGATCGTGCGCGGCGAGCAGACGGACGACGCCTCGCTGGCGACCGCCTTCGCGGTGGCCAAGAAGCTGAAGAAGACGGCGGTTCTGGTCAAGGACGCCCCGGCGTTCGTCGTCAACCGCATCCTCACCCGCTTCATGGGCGAGATCCAAAACGTCATCGACGAGGGCACCCCGGTCACGGTGGCGGAGAAGGCGATCGAACCGCTCGGTCTGCCGATGTCCCCGCTGGTCCTCCTCGAGCTGGTCGGCCCCGCGATCGGCCTGCACGTCTCCGAGACGCTGCACGGCGCGTTCCCGGAGCGCTTCAAGGTCTCCCCGAACCTGAAGGCGGTCGTCGAGGCGGGCAAGCGCGGCTTCTACGTCTACGACAGCGGCAAGCCCGAGCTGGACCCGGAGGTCGCCGCGCTCCTGAAGCAGGGCGACACCGTTCTGAGCGAGGAGCAGGTCCGCGCCCGTGTCCTGGACGCGGTGGCCCAGGAGATCGGCCTGATGCTGGACGAGGGCGTCGTCGCCGAGGCCCAGGACATCGACCTGTGCCTGATCACCGGCGCCGGCTGGCCCTTCCACCTGGGCGGCATCACGCCGTACCTGGACCGCGAGGGCGTCTCGGAGCGCGTGAACGGCAAGCGGTTCCTCGAGCCGGGCATGGCCTCGGTCCCGGCGTGATCGTGGCGTGAGAAGGAGAGGGCCCCCGCCTCGGCGGGGGCCCTCTCCTCGTCTTCACGAACGCCAGGGCCCAACGGGCCGCCCGGCGCGGGTGATCCGCCGTCAGACGGGCTGCCACGCCTCCAGTGCAAGGCCCGTTCCGTCCGTGCGGCGGGCGAGGAGCAGCTCACCGGTGGACGGGGCGAACGCGGCGGCGACCACCCGGTCGTCCGCGTCCACCGTCAGCGACACCTCGGCGTCCGCGGGAAGCCGGGGGCCGGACTCGGTCCACGAGGCGCCGGCCGACTCCCGCCCGGTGGGGTAGGCGGCGAAGACCGCGCGGCCCCCGGCCGAGCGCTGGGCGAGCAACGTGCAGTCGTGACCGTCCAGTTCGCAGCGCACGGCGCAGACCGGGCCGGGGCCGGCGGAGGCCAGCACGGTGACCGGCTTGCCTCCGGGTCGCCAGGCGTACAGACCGCCGGACTCCTCGAGGTAGAAGAGGGTGGTACTGTCCGGCGAGGTGGCGAGGGCGTGGAGCGTTCCCGGGCGGACCTGGGCCTCCAGCGTCTCCTCCAGGACCGGCTGCTCGCCGGGCGCCTGCTGCCGCCAGTGCAGGATGCCGCCGGACACGGCCGCGTACAGTTCCACGCGCCCCGACTCCCCCGTCACCGCCGCCAACTCCTCGTGGACGGCGCTCCCCTCGAGATCGCGCCAGGGGTCCCAGCCGCCCTTCTCCTTCTGGGCGACCATGCTGACGCCGCCGCCCTTGTTGCGCACGAAGACATGGGCACGGCCCTCGTCGTCGACGGCCACCGCCGGTACACCGGTCCGGTCCCCCTTCTTGTCCGGGTGGCCGATCGGTGTCCAGTCGAGGGCGGAGAGATGGGGCCGGAAGTGCGTGGAGTGCACAAGTCCCGATTCGCCGCGGACCGTGGGACGCCAGGCGACGAGATGGGCGTACCCGTCGCTGCCCTGTCCGACGCCGGGCCCGGCATGCAGACGCTGGTCCCCGCCCACGCGTCGTGCGGGCCCCCAGGGAAGACCCGGATGCCGCTCGGCACGGCACCACACCGCCTCGTCCCGCGCCGCGTAAGCGCTCAGGCTGCCGTCCCTGCCGCGCAGCAGCCAGCGGCCGTTGACCGTACGCACCGTTGACACTCCCCCACTCTAATCGGGCACGCGCAAGCGAGCGGGCCGCTCTCGTGCGAGGCTGTGGACATGAGTGCCCCACCCCTTGTCGTCGTCGATGCCGCGAACGTCGTCGGGTCGGTGCCCGACGGATGGTGGCGCGACCGGCGAGGCGCGGCGGAGCGACTGAGGGACCGGCTCGTGCTGTACGCCGAGGCGGGACTTCCGGACCGTCCCGGGCCCGTGGAGATGGTGCTCGTGGTCGAGGGTGCGGCCCGCGGGGTGGAGTCGATACCCCACGTACGGGTGGAGTCGGCGCCCGGCAGCGGCGACGACCGGATCGTCGAACTGGTCTCGGAGGCGGGGGGCCGTCCCGTCGTGGTGGTCACGGCGGACCGCGAGTTGCGGCGCCGGGTGGCGGAACTGGGCGCCGAGTTCGCGGGACCGCGCACACTGCGTGAGGAGGAGCCGCCGGCACAGCGCGGCTGAGTACCGCCCGGCCGGTGACGTCCTCATCGCCCGGTCGGCCGTGGCTCTTCCTCACGGCCGACGCGGCTGTGCGTGCGGCCGTAGAGGAAGTACACGAAGAAGCCGACGACCAGCCACACGGCGAACCGCAGCCAGGTCTCCGTGGGCAGGTTCAGCATCAGCCACAGCGAGGCGCACACCGACAGGATCGGCACCGCCGGGACGAGCGGCGTGCGGAAGGCACGGTGCAGGTCGGGACGGGTCCGGCGGAGGATGATCACGCCGATCGCGACCACGATGAAGGCGAACAGCGTGCCGATGTTCACCAGTTCCGCGAGCTCGCTGAGACTGGTGAAACCCGCGACGACGGCGATGACCACGCCCAGCAGCACGGTCGGCCGGTGCGGCGTCTTAAACCGCG
Source organism: Streptomyces sp. CA-106110 (assembly GCF_050936285.1). Taxonomy (NCBI): domain Bacteria; kingdom Bacillati; phylum Actinomycetota; class Actinomycetes; order Kitasatosporales; family Streptomycetaceae; genus Streptomyces; species Streptomyces sp. CA-106110. The sequence goes on from NZ_JBNJNB010000001.1 coordinate 3,498,711, forward strand.
GGTGGACCCGGGAGAAGAAGCGGGGCAGCAGCCCGTCGCGGCTCATCGCGAAGAAGACCCGGGTCTGCCCGAGCAGCAGGATCATGCAGACGGTCGTCAGGCCGACGGCGGCCCCGAAGCTGATCACACCTGCGAACCAGGGGTGCCCGACGGACTTGAAGGCGTCGGCGAGCGGGGCGTCCACGGACAGCTTCGAGTAGTTCTCCATACCGGTGACCACGATGGACACCGCCACGTACAGCACGGTGCAGATCAACAGCGAGCCGAGGATGCCGCGCGGCACGTCGCGCTGGGGGTTGCGGGTCTCCTCTGCCGTCGTCGCCACGATGTCGAAACCGATGAAGGCGAAGAAGACGACGGAGGCGGCGGTGAAGATGCCCATCACGCCGAAGTCGGACGGTGCCCAGCCGAACATCAGCTGGATGAGCGGCGCCGAGAGCGTGCCGCCCGCCTCCACCGGTCGCGGCTTCGGGACGAACGGCTGGTAGTTCGCGCTGTTGATGAAGAAGGCACCCGCGATGATCACGATCAGCACCACCGCCACCTTGATGGCGACGACGAGTTCGGTGACCCGGGCCGAGAGCTTCACGCCGACGACGAGGATGGCGGTGAGCACGAGGACCAGCGCGGCGGCCAGGATGTCGAAGCCGAAGCCGTGCGCCCCGTCGCGTCCGCCGAGATAGTCGGGCAGGTGCCAGCCCGCATTGTCCATCAGCGAGCGGATGTACCCGGACCAGCCGACCGCGACCACCGCCGTGCCCAGCGTGAACTCCAGGACCAGGTCCCAGCCGATGATCCAGGCGGGCAGTTCCCCGAGGGTGGCGTAGGAGAACGTGTACGCGGATCCGGCGACGGGGACCGTCGAGGCGAACTCCGCGTAGCACAGCGCGGCGAGCGCGCAGACCACACCGGCCACCACGAAGGCCAGGGAGACAGCGGGGCCCGCGTTCTCCTTGGCCACCTTGCCGGTCAGCACGAAGATGCCGGTGCCGATGATGACACCGACGCCGAACACGGTCAGGTCCAGGGCGGAGAGGGTCTTTCTGAGCGCGTGTTCGGGTTCCTCGGTGTCCCGCATCGACTGTTCGACGCTCTTCGTCCGGAAGAGGGTGCGGCTCACGGGCGGACCTCCCACGCTTGTCGTCCCCGACATGATCGAGAGGGGGCGTAGTCCGTATGCCCCGGCGCGGGGGGATCACGCAAACGGGCCGGTTCCGCCACCGTAAAGGATGGCGGAACCGGCCCAGGCAGCCCAGCGGTGAGAGGTCAGTCGCGTGCGGACTCCATCGGATCCACGGCCCCCGGGGCATCCGCACGGTCGAACCGGCCGTCGAGCTTGGCGACGAGCCCGGTGACCTGCCGGGCGATGTCCGGCGCGGTCAGGCCGATCTCCGCCAGGACCTCCTTGCGGGAGGCGTGGTCGAGGAAGCGCGACGGGATGCCGAAGTCACGCAGCGGCACATCCACGCCCGCGTCGCGCAGCGCCTGCGCGATCGCCGAACCGACACCGCCGGCCCGAGAGTTGTCCTCGACGGTGACGACCACGCGGTGCTGCTCGGCGAGCGGGGCGAGCGCCTCGTCGACCGGCTTGACCCAGCGCGGGTCGACGACGGTGGTGGAGATGCCCTGCTTGTCGAGGAGGTCGGCGACCTCCAGGCACATGGGCGCGAGCGCGCCGACGGAGACCAGCAGCACGTCCGGTACGGGGACGTCGGCCTTGCGCAGCACGTCCATGCCGCCGACGGTGCCGACCGCGGGGACGGCCGGGCCGACGACGCCCTTGGAGTAGCGCAGCACGGTCGGCGCGTCGTCGACGTCGACGGCCTCGCGCAGCTGCGCGCGCAGCTGTTCGGCGTCGCGCGGGGCGGCGATCCTGAGGCCCGGGACCACCTGAAGCATCGACATGTCCCACATGCCGTTGTGCGAGGCGCCGTCGTCACCGGTGACACCGGCCCGGTCGAGTACGAAGGTCACGCCGCACTTGTGCAGGGCGACGTCCATGAGGACCTGGTCGAAGGCGCGGTTGAGGAAGGTCGCGTACACCGCGAAGACGGGGTGCACTCCGCCGGTGGCGAGACCGGCCGCCGAGACCGCGCCGTGCTGCTCGGCGATGCCGACGTCATAGATCCGGTTCGGGAAGGCGTCCGCGAACTTCTTCAGGCCCACGGGCTGGAGCATCGCCGCGGTGATGGCGACGATGTCGTCGCGCTCGCGCCCGAGCTTGACCATCTCGTCGCCGAACACGGAGGTCCAGCTGGCGGCGGAGGCCTTGATGGGCAGGCCTGTGTCGGGGTGGATGGGCCCGATGCCGTGGAAGCGGTCGGCCTCGTCCTGCTCGGCGGGCTTGTAGCCACGGCCCTTCTCGGTGAGGCAGTGCACGATGACCGGGCCGCCGAAGCGCTTGGCGCGGGAGAGGGCGGACTCGAGGGCCTCGATGTTGTGACCGTCGATCGGGCCGACGTACTTGAGCCCGAGGTCCTCGAACATGCCCTGCGGGGCGATGAAGTCCTTCAGGCCCTTCTTGGCGCCGTGCAGGGTGTCGTAGAGGGGCCTGCCGACGACGGGCGTGCGCTCCAGGACCTCCCTGGTGCGGGTCAGGAACTTCTCGTACCCGTCCGTGGTGCGCAGGGTGGCCAGATGGTTGGCGAGCCCGCCGATCGTCGGCGAGTACGAGCGCTCGTTGTCGTTGACGACGATGACCAGCGGGCGGTCCTTCGCGTCCGCGATGTTGTTGAGCGCCTCCCAAGCCATACCGCCGGTCAGCGCCCCGTCGCCGATGACGGCCACGACGTGGCTGTCCCGTTCGAGCAGCTGGTTGGCCTTGGCGAGGCCGTCGGCCCAGCCGAGGACCGTGGAGGCGTGCGAGTTCTCGATGATGTCGTGCTCGGACTCGGCGCGCGAGGGGTACCCGGACAGGCCGCCCTTGCTGCGCAGCCCGGTGAAGTCCTGACGGCCGGTGAGCAGCTTGTGGACGTAGGCCTGGTGACCGGTGTCGAAGAGGACCTTGTCCCTGGGCGAGTCGAAGACGCGGTGCAGGGCGATGGTGAGCTCGACCACACCGAGGTTGGGGCCGAGGTGGCCGCCGGTCTTGGAGACGGCGCCGACGAGGAAGGTCCGGATCTCCTCTGCCAGCAGGTCCAGCTCTTCCAGGCTGAGCCGGTCCAGATCGCGCGGTCCCCTGATGCGGGTCAGCAGCGGCACCCGTGCCTCCTTGCAGTAGAGCTGAGTCGAGCTTTTGCCGGGCCCGTCGAGTCTAATGTTCCGTCTGTGCGGATCATGTGCGGCCCTCACCTTCCGCGCAACACGTCCGGCGGGACACGACCGGGCCCGGCACCACCATCGGTACCGGGCGCAGGTCAAGAGCGCGGGCCGCGCCCCTCAGGGGGCGCGGCCCGGTTGCATCATGCGGTTCCGCCGCGTGGGCTGGACCAGCCACAGCGGACCCGCTGCCGGGGGAACCGCCGCCGTACCCGGACGGCGCTTCCCGCGGAGCGCTTACGCGCGGCCGGCCGACTTCTGCGTCTTACGGGTGACCGCGTCGATGACGACGGTCGCCAGCAGGACGCCACCGGTGATCATGTACTGGACCGGCGAGGCGATGCCCTCCAGGGCCAGGCCGTACTGGATGGACACGATGACCAGTACACCGAGCAGCGCGTTCCACGTGCGCCCGCGGCCACCGAACAGCGACGTACCACCGATGACCGCCGCGGCGATCGCGTTCATCAGCAGGTCACCGCCACCGGCACCCTGGTTGGCGGAGGCGATCTTCGAGGCGATGAAGAGACCGCCGATCGCGGCGAACGTGCCGGAGATCGCGAAGACCGAGATCCGGACCATGTCCACGTTGATGCCGGCACGCCGAGAGGCCTCGACGCTGCCACCGAGGGCGAAGATCTTGCGGCCGTACGCGGTGCGGCGCAGCACGAAGTCGGTGATCAGCAGCACGCCGACGAAGATCACCACGGCCAGCGGCAGACCCTTGTACTGGTTGTAGACGGCCGCCACGGCGAAGGCGACGATCGCCAGCAGCACCGTGCGCAGGATGGTCTCGCTCAGCGGCCGGGACGGCACACCGGCGGCCTCGCGCCGCCTGTTGCCGAAGTAGGAGCTGAGGAAGAAGATCACCGTCACCGCGAGGGCGAGCCCGTAGGAGGCGGCCACGTCGGAGAAGTAGTAGCTGGTCAGCTTGGCGACGAGGCCCTCGCTGTCCAGGTTGATGGTGCCGCTGTCACCCAGGATCTGGAGCATGAAGCCGTTCCAGAACAGCAGACCGGCCAGGGTGACCGCGAACGCCGGCACACCGATCTTCGCGAAGAAGAAGCCGTGGATCGCGCCCGCGACGGTGCCCGTCAGGATGGCCAGCACGAAGGCCAGCCAGGCGTTCATGCCGTGGGTGACGGTCAGCACCGCGTAGGAGGCGCCCGCGACACCGGAGACCGAACCGACCGACAGGTCGATCTCGCCGAGCAGCAGCACGAAGACGATACCGACGGCGATCATGCCCGTGCCGACCATGGCGACGGAGATGTCGGAGAGGTTGCCGGCGGTGAGGAAGTTGGAGTTCAGGCTCTGGAAGATGATCCAGATGATCGCCAGACCGATGACGACCGGAATGGCACCGAGGTCACCGGCCTTCAACTTGCGCTTGAACTCGGTGACATAGCCCTTGAAGCCCTGCTCACGCACCAGCAGCCGGGGGTCCACGGCGGTGACGGCCTTGGCGGCCGCCTCGGGGTTCTCCACGACGTGGTCCTCGGCGGGCGTGGAGGTCTTGTCGATGCTCACTTCTTGATCTCCCCATTGCTGCGCGCCGCACGACGGGTCACGGCGTTGTCCGTGGCGCCGGTGATGGCGGAGATGATCTCTTCCTGCGAGGTCGACTTGACCTCGAAGACGCCGTTGTTGCGCCCCAGACGCAGCACCGCCACCTTGTCGGCGACGGCCTTCACGTCGGCCATGTTGTGGCTGATGAGGATCACGGCGTAACCGCGCTCGCGCAGGCGCTCCACGAGGTCGAGAACCTGGGCGGTCTGCTCGACACCGAGGGCGGCGGTGGGCTCGTCGAGGATGACCAGCTTGGGCTCGCCGAGCATGGAACGGGCGATGGCCACGGTCTGACGCTGACCGCCGGAGAGCGAGGCGATGGGGATGCGGACGCTGGGGATGCGGATCGACAGCTGGTCCAGCAGCTCACGCGAGCGCCGCTCCATCTCGACCTCGTCCAGGACACCGCGCTTCACGACCTCGCGGCCGAGGTAGAGGTTGCCGACAACATCGATGTTGTCGCACAGCGCGAGGTCCTGGTACACCGTCGCGATGCCCAGGCTCTGGGCGTCGTGCGGCTTGTTGATCTGTACGGGCTTGCCTTCCCATTCGATGACGCCCTCATCGATGGGGTGCACACCGGCGATCGTCTTGACCAGCGTGGATTTTCCGGCGCCGTTGTCGCCGACCAGGGCGACCACCTCACCGGCGTGGACCTCAAGCTCTACGTCGGTGAGCGCCTGAACGGCACCGAACCGCTTGGAGACCCCGCGCAACGCCAGCACGGGCGTAGCGGACACGTGAACCATCTCCTTCGCCGCCTGACCCGGCGGGAGGTTGTGCAGAAGATTAGGGGGATGTTCCGTCCGGCGCCCCGCGACGAGCTTGCGGGGCTGGTGACTGCGGGGCGCCGGAGGAGCCTAGTTCGCCAGTCCCGTACGGGAATTCAAGAGGGAATTCCCGTACGGGGAAAGGGCTCGCGGTCTATTACTTCAGACCGATCTTGTCGCAGGCCGCCTTGAACTGGGCCGTGCAGATGTCGGCGACCGTGTAGACGCCGTCCTTGACGACGGTGTCCTTGATCTTGTCCTTGGTCAGCGACTGGACCGGGACCAGGACCGACGGGACCTGCGGGGTGGTCGGGCTGTCGACCTTGTCCTTGGCTATCGAGTCGAGCGTCTTGCCCTGGGCGAGCGCGACGGCCATCTCGGCGGCGGCGTCGGCCTCGGGGGCGTACGGCTTGTAGACGCTCATGAACTGCGTACCGGCGACGATGCGCTGCACACCGGCGAGCTCCGCGTCCTGGCCGGTGACCGGGATGTTGTTGATCCCGGCGGCCTTGAGGGCGGTGATGATACCGCCGGCCATGCCGTCGTTGGCGGAGTAGACGCCGATGATGTTCTTCTTGCCGAGGGCGGAGATGGCGCCCTCCATGTTGGTGTTGGCGTTCTCCGGCTTCCAGTCCTTGGTGTCGTACTCCTTGCCGACGTTCACCTTGCCGTCGAGCACCTCGTGGGCGCCCTTCTTGAACTGCGCGGCGTTCGGGTCGGTGACGGAGCCGTTCATCATGACGATCTTGCCGGACTTGGCCTTGGAGCCCAGCGCGTCGAGGAGGGCCTGGCCCTGGGTCTTGCCGACGGTCTCGTTGTCGAACGAGGTGTAAGCGCTGATCGGGCCCTGCGCCAGACGGTCGTAGGCGACGACCGGGATGCCGGCGTCCTTCGCCTTCTGGACCGAGTTCTTGATGGCCGCGGAGTCCACCGCGTCCACGATCAGCACGTCGACCTTGTTGGTGATCATGGTGTCGACCTGCTGGTTCTGCTGGCTGGCGTCCTGCTTGGCGTTGGCGTAGACGACCTCGCCCTTGCCGTTCGTGAGCTCCTTGACCTTCTTCTCGATCAAGGGGCGGTCGAACTTCTCGTAACGCGCGGTCTGGTTCTCGGGGAGAAGCAGACCGACCTTGATGGAGTCGCCCTTCTGGGCGCTCGGGGACGACGCAGAGGAGCCACCACCGGACTCCTTGGCGCTGCCACAGGCGGCCAGCGAGACGGCCATGGCACCAGCAGCAACGGCGAAGGCCGCACGACGCATACGCGTGTTCACTTCAGAAACCTCCCTGACGAGGCCGCGTCGTTGCGGCCGAGGTGGCTGGAAGTCAACTCGGCCGCACGTGCGACGTCAAGAAGTAAATCCTTAACGAGATGGCAACGGTGCCATCCGTTCTCTAAGTGAAGGCAGGGGCAACGGCAGGTAGGGTTCCGTCCAAAAGGGTCGAATCACCCATCTCGCTGAGCGCCAGAGCAAGCGCTCCCAGCACCTCCGCGCGGCCTCCGAGAGCCCCTGGCAACACCGAGAGCTGGCGGGCGGCACTGGGGATCGCGTACCGGCCGACCGACTCCCTGATGGGCCCGAGAACCAGCTCCCCGGCCTCGGCGAGATCACCGCCCAGGACCACCCGGCTCGGGTTCAGCAGATTGCAGAGATTGGCGACTCCACTGCCGATGTGACGGCCGACGTCGGCGATCACCCGACGGCAGCCCGGATCACCGTCCCGAGCCAGCCTGACCACGCCTTCCATGGTCAGATCGGCGCCATGGCTGGGCTGGAGCAGCGGCAGCACGTACCGCGCCGCCGCGAACGTCTCCAGGCATCCGCGGTTGCCGCAGCGGCAGACCGGACCGGATTCGTCAAGGGTAATATGCCCGATTTCTCCGGCCGTGCCACCGGGGCCCCGGTAGATCTTGCCCTCGATCACCAGACCGGCACCGACACCGCTCGCCACCTTGATGTACGCCAGGTCCTTGACCCCTCGGCCGCTGCCCCAGACCAGCTCGCCCAGGGCGCCGAGGTTGGCGTCGTTGTCCACGTGCACGGGCACGCCGAGCCGCCCCCGCAGCTCCTCGGCGGGCCTGGCTCCGGTCCAGCCCGGCAGGATGGCGGTGGAGCCGAGCGTGCCCGACTCGACGTCGATGGGGCCGGGCACCCCGAGACCCACGCCGGCGATCTTGGAGCGGTCCACTCCGGTGGCCTCGATCAGCCTGCTGACCAGCTGTTCCGCCCGGTCGAAGCCCTGCGCGGCCGAGGCGTCCACGTCCAGCGGTTCGGCCTCCTCGGCGAGCACCTGGTGGGCGAGGTTCCCGATCGCGACGCGCAAATGGGTGTGCCCGAAGTCGACGCCGATCACGATGCCGGCGTCGCCGCTGAGGGAGACGCTACGGGCCCTGCGGCCACCCGACGACGTGGGCGTGACCTCAACGGTTCCGCCGTCCTTGAGTTCCCGAACGATGTTGGAGACCGTCGCCGCCGACAGGCCCGTCGTCCTCGCGATCTCCGCCTGCGTGAGGGATCCGGCCAGCCGCACGGCGCGTACAACCCGCTCCAGGTTGGCTCGGTGCAGCGACGACTGCGACCCTGGAGTCTCCACGACGACCTCCTGAGCACGGGGCCGCCTCGATGAGGCCCCGTCTACGTCCAACTAGTGAACTCTAAGCTGAGCCGTTCGGGTTGCCTCCCGTCAAGAGGTTGAACCGCATCCGGGTCCTTGGACACAGCTGCGCGCGCCGCCCCGGAGCGAGGAGCGGCGCGCGCACGGACCGCTGCGGAGCGCTGGGCTCCGGCCGGGTCTACTTGAGCGTCGCGGAGGTCAGGCCGGCCTGCACCTGACGCTGGAAGGACAGGTAGACCGCCAGCATCGGGATCATGGCAATCGTCACACCCGCGAAGAGAACGGGCAGGTCAGAGGCGTACCCTTGTTGCTGCTGGAGCTGGATGAGGCCCTGGGTGAGGACATAGCGTTCGGGGTCGTCGCCGCTCTGCGGCTGCATCAGGACCGTCGGCAGAATGAACTGGTTCCACTGACCCAGGGTGTTGAAGATCCCGACGCTGATCAGACCCGGCTTCGCCATCGGAAGCATCACCTGGAAGAAGGTCCGGGTGTGCGAGGCGCCGTCCAGGACCGCCGCCTCGAAGACCGCCGTCGGCAGGGTCCGGAAGAAGGCGTGCATGAAGAACACCGTGAACGGCATCGAGTAGGCGATGTAGACCAGGATCAGGCCCTGGTAGGTGTTCAGCATGTCCAGCCGTTTGACCATGAAGAACAGCGGGACGAGGGCGAGGAACACGGGGAACATCGCGCCCGCGACGAAGAAGTAGTAAAGCAGCCGGTTGCCCGGGAACTGGTAGCGGGCGATCACATACGCGGCCATCGAACCGAACAGCATCGTCAGCGGCACGGAGAAGACCAGCACGATGACGGTGTTCAGAAAGTAGTCGCCGATGCCCTTGTCCCAGGCGCGCCGGAAGACGTCGAAGGACCACTCGTGCGGCCAGCCGAAGGCCGAGCCGCCGATCTGCGCGTCGGTCTTGAAGGAGCTGAGCACCAGCCACAGCAGCGGCAGCACGATCAGCAGGGCCCACAGGGCGAGGAAGCCGTGCGAGAAGACGTTCAGGACGACGCCTTCGCCCGGGCGGTGGCCAGCGCGGGCCGGCGCCTTGCTCACCGGGGCCCCGGAGGGGGCCGTGCCGGTGGCGGGGGTCTCCTTGAGGGGTGCACTCATCGTCGTTACTCCCGCTCAGAACTCGATGCGCTCGCGGCGGGTGGCGCGCAGCGTGACCACGGACAGGACGAGGGTGAGCAGCAGCATGACGACGCCCATGGCGCAGGCGTAGCCGCTCTTGCCGAAGTAGAGGAAGTTGCGCATCATCACGGTCGACATGACGTCGCTGTGATGGTCGGGGCCGCCGCCGTAGGCGCCCATGTTCTGGGTCATCGAGGAGACCAGGACGAACATGTCCATGGCCACGATGCCCAGGTACACCCAGGCCGTCTGCACGGTGTCCCAGAGCAGCGGCAGGGTGATGCGGAAGAACGACTGGGACCGGTTCGTCCCGTCGATCAGGGCCGCCTCGTAGATGTCCTTCGGAATGGACTGCATGGCGGCCGAGAACAGCACCAGGTAGAAGCCGACGCCGTGCCAGACCACGACCAGGATCAGTGCCCACAAGACCAGATTGGGCTCGTTGAGCCATTCCACGGGGTTGTTCCCGTCGACCAGGCCCAGCTTGATCAGGAAGCCGTTGAGCAGACCGCCGCCGTCACTGCGGTACACCGCGTTGAACAGCACCGCGAGAATCGCCAGCGACAGAACCTGCGGAAAGAAGTAGACGATCTTGTAGAACTTCGATCCGCCCACGCCCTGCACTCCGCCGGCCCGTCCGCGGCCGCCCGCGTTCACCATGAAGGCGAAGAAGAGGGCGAGCAGAATGGTGATCACCGGGATGAACACCAAAAACAGGATGTTGTGCCAGATGGCCTGCAGGAAGACGTCGTCCTGCAAGAGCGCGCGGTAGTTGTCGAGTCCGACGAACTTGAAGGTCTGCGACTGGCCTTTCCAGTCGGTCAGCGAATAGCCGAACGTCTGGATGTACGGCCAGATCACGAAGATCAGATAGAGCGCCACGGGGACGAAGAGAAATCCCGCGACGAACCGGTACTGCCCTTTGCGCATAGGCGTGCCTGCCCCTGGTGTGCCGTGCGGGCCGGAAACCACCGAATACGACGGTTTCCGGCCCGGAATGCGGTCGGTCGAGCGAGCTCAGTCGTGGTGGTTCTTCTTGCTGGCCGGGTCCTGGGCCTGCTTGTCGACCGCGGCCTGACAGCGCTTCAGCCACTCCGCGGGCTGGATGCGCTTGGCCATGAGCTCGTTGGACGCGTTCTGGATGGCGGTGTCCATCTCGCTGTACCAGTCGGGGTAGAGGTAGCGGAAGGTGTTGGAACCGGCCGCCTTGGACGCCTCGACGGTGGACTGCGTGCCCGGACGCAGCGTCACGCTCGAGTCGACCCCGTCCTGGAGGATGGTGAGCGAGTTGGCCTGCTTGGCAAAGAGCGTCGACCACTCCTTGGAGAGCATCCGCCGCATGAACTCCTTGGCCGCGGGCAGGTTCTTGGCCTTGGCGGGGATGATGAAGGGCTCGCCGGAGCCGGCCCGGATCGCCTCGAAGGGCATCTGGCTGCCGGACAGCAGCGGCATCGGCAGGAACTTCATGTCGAAGTCCGCCGGGGTCTGCTTGAGCTGCTCGTTCTCCAGCCAGGAGCCGCAGGTGATGAAGGCGGCCTTGTACTGGTTCCAGCGGGTCTGCGACTCGGTGTGGGTCAGGCCGTTCGTGCCGGGCATCAACAGGCCCTTCTCCACGACCTCGTAGACCGCCTCGATGCCCGCCTTGGCCGCGTCGGACCCCACGAACGCCTTCGGGTCGAGGTTGTCGATCGCCTTGACGGCGTCGATGCCGCCCTTCTTGGCGATCATGTCCATGATGGCGACATTGATGTAGTACGGGTACTTGCCCTGGTGGGCGAGGCCACCGATGCCCTGCTTCTTGGCGTCCTGGCAGACGGCGAGGAAGTCGTCCCAGGTCTTCGGCGCGTCCCAGCCCTTCTCCTTGAAGAGCTTGCCGGAGTACCAGAGGCCCCACACCGTGTAGATGTAGTTGAGGGCGACGACCTTGCCCTCCTGCACGCCCGGGTCGAGGGTGCCGGGGATGAGGGTGTCGCGGACCTTCTTGCTCGGGTCGTCGACGGACGGCGCGTCGAGGACCTCGGCGAGATCCAGCAACTGGCCGTTCTTGTACAGCACGTCGACCTTGATCTGCTGGGCGCCGGAGTCGTCCACGATGTCCGGCGGGTTGCCGGCGTTGAAGCGGGGCTGCAGCTTGCCCGTGATCTCCTGGGTGCCGGTGTGGGTCGAGGTGATGCCCAGCTTCGTCTGGTAATCGCCCTCCCATGCCTTGGCATAGTCGTCGCCGTAACCGCCCTTGAAGATGACGACATCGAGCTTGCCGCCCTTCTCCACACCGAAGGGGTTCGTCTTGGACGTCGTCCCCTTGGTTTCCTTGTTACCGGAGTCGTCGCCCCCGCCACCGCTGGCACACGCGGAAAGGAAGCTCATCGTGGGGACGGTGATCAGACCGAGCGCGGCGGACCGCTTGATCAGATCGCGGCGGCCGACGCCTTGGCGGGTGGTGTTCTCGCCGGAAGTGGATCCCATGCTCAAGTCCTCGCCTTCTCCAGGACTCAGGCGGTGAACCGGATCCTCCCCGGCACCGCGGTGATGGTGAAGCTGGGGTCGTGCACGAGGGATTAGTCGGGTGGTACGACAGTCGGCCATGTCCGAAACGCAGCCGCCCCCCGATTCCCACCGGTCATACCTGTCCATAGCCGCCGCACAGATGGCCGCCGGGACGCCGACAGGTATAGTCCACTTCCCGCCAACTGGGCAAGATCGAATGCAAGGTTGACGCTTTGCTTTTCCGAGTTGAGACCTCGCGGAAATACGGGATGCTCGTGCGCCCCACGAATGGGATATCAACCACAATGAGCCCGAATGCCACACCCAACACCCTTGACACCATGGGTCACTTGACTACCTACTGGTCCTTGCGCAGCGAGTTGACAACGTTGTCCATATTTTCTCAGCGCAGGGAGGGTGCTTGCGTATGCAGCACAGATCTCGGCACAGATGGGCTCCGACGGCGGTCGTCGCAACGGCCGCCTTCGCTTTGCTCGTGGCCGCACAGGGTGCGGCCACGGCACTTCCCGCCCAGGCGGCGCCCGCCGACCGGGAGTTCGCCTCGTCGTTCGAAGCGGGTGAGCCCGCGCCGACATGGCTGAACACCGTCGACACGGCGGCGGACGGTTCGAAGCGGGCGTCCGGCGTGGACGGCGGTTATACGACCGGCATCCCGGGCAATGTGACGGACGAGGTCAGCGGTGTCCGGGCCAGCGCCGAGAACACGGGCGGCGGTGAGGTCAAGGAGAACCTGATCGACGGCGAACCGGGCACCAAGTGGCTCACGTTCGCCCCGACCGGCTGGGTGGAGTTCGACTTCGACGCGCCGGTCAAGGTCGTGACCTACGCCCTGACGTCGGCCAACGACGTCGCGGAGCGCGACCCGGCCGACTGGACCCTGCAGGGCTCCACGGACGGCAAGGACTGGAAGACCCTCGACACCCGCACCGGCGAGTCGTTCGGCGAGCGCTTCCAGACGCATTCCTACGATCTCGCCGAGCCGGCCGCGTACCAGCACTTCCGGCTGGACATCGCCAAGAACCACGGCGCCGACCTCCTGCAACTCGCCGACGTGCAGTTCTCCACGGGCAACAGCACCGAGCCCACGCCCAAGGACATGCGCACGCTGGTGGACCGCGGCCCGATCGGCTCCCCCACCGCCAAGGCGGGCATGGGCTTCACGGGCAAGCGGGCGCTGCGGTACGCGGGGACGCACACGACGAACGGGCGGGCGTACTCGTACAACAAGGTCTTCGACGTGAACGTGCGCGTCGAGCGGGACACCCGGCTGTCGTACCGGATCTTCCCGTCGATGGCGGACGGGGACCGGGACTACGACGCCACGAACGTCTCCGTCGACCTGGCCTTCACCGACGGGACCCAGCTAAGCGGCCTCGGGGCGCTCGACCAGCACGGGTTCGCGCTGACCCCGCAGGGGCAGGGCTCGGCCAAGGTCCTGTACGTCAACCAGTGGAACAACGTGGCGTCGCAGATCGGGTCGGTCGCGGCCGGCAAGACCGTGGACCGGATCCTGGTGGCCTACGACTCGCCCAAGGGGCCGGCCAAGTTCCGCGGCTGGCTGGACGACGTGGCTCTGAAGGTCGCTCCACCGGACAAGCCCAAGGCGCACCTGTCCGACTACGCGCTGACGACCCGTGGGACCAACTCCAGCGGCGCCTTCTCCCGGGGCAACAACTTCCCGGCGACGGCCGTGCCGCACGGCTTCAACTTCTGGACTCCGGTGACCAACGCGGGGTCGCTGAGCTGGCTGTACGACTACGCCCGGGCCAACAACGACGACAATCTGCCCACCATCGAGGCGTTCAGCGCCAGCCATGAGCCGAGCCCGTGGATGGGCGACCGGCAGACCTTCCAGGTGATGCCGTCGGCTGTCTCCGGCACCCCGGACACCGGCCGTGCGGCACGAGGGCTGGCCTTCCGGCACCAGAACGAGATCGCGCGCCCGTACTACTACGGGGTCACCTTCGAGAACGGGCTGAAGGCGGAGATGACGCCGACGGACCACGCGGCGGTGCTGCGGTTCACCTACCCGGGTGACGACGCCAGTGTGATTTTCGACAACGTGACCGAGCAGGCGGGGCTGACGCTCGACAAGGACAACGGGATCGTCACCGGCTTCTCGGATGTGAAGTCCGGGCTGTCGACCGGGGCGACACGGCTGTTCGTCTACGGCGTGTTCGACGCGCCCGTGACCGACGGCGCCTCCTCGGGGGTGAAGGGGTACCTGCGCTTCAAGCCGGGCGCCGACCACACGGTGACCCTGCGCCTCGCCACCTCGCTCATCAGCATCGACCAGGCGAAGGACAACCTGGGCCAGGAGATCCCCGACGGGACCTCGTTCGACACCGTCAAGAAGTCCGCGCAGCAGGCGTGGGACAAGCTGCTCGGCAAGGTCGAGGTCGAGGGGGCGACGGCCGACCAGCTGACCACGCTGTACTCCTCGCTCTATCGGCTCTACCTCTACCCCAACTCCGGATTCGAGAAGGTCGGTTCCGCCTACCGGTACGCCTCCCCCTTCTCCCCTATGACGGGGCCGGACACGCCCACGCACACCGGCGCGAAGATCGTCGACGGCAAGGTGTATGTGAACAACGGCTTCTGGGACACCTACCGGACGACCTGGCCGGCGTACTCGTTCTTCACCCCGAAGCAGGCGGGCGAACTGGTGGACGGCTTCGTCCAGCAGTACAAGGACGGCGGCTGGACCTCCCGCTGGTCCTCGCCCGGCTACGCGGACCTGATGACGGGCACCTCGTCGGACGTCGCGTTCGCGGACGCCTATGTGAAGGGTGTGAAGTTCGACGCGCAGGCCGCCTACGACGCGGCGGTCAAGAACGCGACGGTCGCACCGCCCGCGTCCGGGGTGGGCCGCAAGGGCATGGCGACCTCCCCGTTCCTCGGCTACACCAGCACCGCCACCGGTGAGGGCCTGTCGTGGGCGATGGAGGGCTACGTCAACGACTACGGCATCGCGCAGATGGGCCGGGCGCTCTACGAGAAGACCGGCAAGAAGCGCTACCAGGAGGAGTCGGCGTACTTCCTCAACCGCGCCCAGGACTACGTCGACCTCTTCGACGCGAAGGCCGGCTTCTTCCAGGGCCGCGACGCGCAGGGCAACTGGCGCCTGGACTCGTCCACGTACGACCCACGGGTGTGGGGCTACGACTACACGGAGACCAACGGCTGGGGCTATGCCTTCACGGCCCCGCAGGACAGCCGGGGCCTGGCGAACCTGTACGGCGGCCGCACCAAGCTGGCGGACAAGCTCGACGAGTACTTCGCGACGCCCGAGACGGCCTCCCCGGAGTTCGTCGGCTCCTACGGCGGTGTCATCCACGAGATGACCGAGGCGCGCGATGTCCGGATGGGCATGTACGGGCACTCCAACCAGGTCGCCCACCACGTGATCTACATGTACGACGCGGCGGGCGAACCCTGGAAGGCTCAGGCGGACGTCCGTGAGGTCCTCTCCCGGCTCTACACCGGCAGCGAGATCGGCCAGGGCTACCACGGCGACGAGGACAACGGCGAGCAGTCGGCCTGGTACGTCTTCTCGGCCCTCGGCTTCTACCCGCTAGTGATGGGCAGCGGCGAGTACGTCATCGGATCGCCGCTGTTCACCAAGGCGACGGTGCACCTCGACAACGGCGAGAAACTCGTCGTCAACGCGCCGAAGAACAGCACCGGGAACGTGTACGTCCAGGGCCTGAAGGTGAACGGCAAGCAGTGGACGTCGACGTCGCTGCCGCACTCGCTGCTGTCCAAGGGCGGGGTGCTGGACTTCGACATGGGTCCGCGGCCGTCGGCCTGGGGCACGGGGAAGAACGCGGCCCCGGTGTCGATCACTCAGGACGACAAGGTGCCCTCTCCCCGTGCGGACGTGCTCAAGGGCGACGGAGCGCTGTTCGACAACACGTCGGCGACGGAGGCCGAGGCGACGAGCGTGGACCTTCCGGTCCCGGGCGCCACCAAGGCGGCGCAGTACACGCTGACGTCGCCGGCGGACCACACGAAGGCACCGACGGGCTGGACTCTGCAGGGCTCCCAGGACGGCGCGCAGTGGACCACCCTGGACGAACGCTCGGGTGAGTCCTTCGCCTGGGACCGGCAGACCAGGGCGTTCTCGATCCCGCGCACCGGCTCGTACACGCACTACCGCCTGGTCCTGAGCGGGGCGTCGACCCTGGCGGAGGTGGAGCTGCTGGCCTGACCCACCGCACGGACAGGGCGGGCGCGGAGTTCCCTCCGCGCCCGCCCCTCGTTTTCCCTCGGGGGACACGCGGAACAGGGGTGAAGCCAGGACGAGTTCGGCCTGGGGACGGCACCTGCGGATACATGCCGAGCGCCGAGAAGACGTACCAGGACGACATCGTGCCGAGGTCGTCGTTGCCCGGGATGCCTCGGGCTTCGTCGACCAGAGCCTGCTCATCGCGGCCGCCAGCGGCACCTGAACGGAGTGGGTCCGGGCCCGTTCCCCCAGTGTCAGCCTTACGGGCGAACAACCTTGACATCGTTGTCTGTTCAGGGAGTACAGTCATGTACAGACCATTCCGACAACGTTGTCGTCGGCGCGGGCAGCGCACAAGCCACTTATCACCCGTCCGACCCTCTCCCCCCGGGTCGGACCGGCTCGCGGACCGGGTGGCTCACACACCGGCCACCCGGTCCGCCCGAGTATCCCGAACCACGCGACTGCCACTGGATGTTGACGTTCCGTCATCCACGGAACCGGGCGAGGACGCCGGCCCGCAAGGTGCCCCCTTCGCCGTGCGCACCCCTGCCACCCCCGCACGGACGACGCCGGTGAATCAACCCGACGTGTTCCCCGAGCCACGAAACGTCACTCGTGGGAGCGGTGTTGGCCGCCCTGGGGGGGCGCGCGGGGCAACCCGAGTGCTCCCCTGGTCATCTATCTGTACGGACACGGCGAGCGGGGAGAGGGCGCACTGTGCACGGTTCCGGTACGGACGGTGGCCACCAGGAGGGCACCGCCGGTTCCTGGTGGGCGGCCGCGGTGGCGAACCTCCTCATCGGGATGGCCGCGATCGTCCCGGGCGTGTGCGTGCGCTGGCTGCTCAGCCGCTATGCGCTGATGCCCTGCGGCGGGGGGTTCGGCTGCGCCAAGCAGTCGCCCGACCATGCGATCGGCATGACGCTCGGCGCGGTGCTGGGAGGTGCGTTCGTCCTCGGCATGATCCTGGTCGTGGACATCCTCATGCCCTGGCAGGAGGGCAGACCGCTGAACCTGTGGCTCGGCATGACCACCCTGGTCCCGGCGCCGTTCGCGATAGCTCAGGCCGCGGGGTGGATCTGAGGGGCCCCGCACGGGCGGGGCAAAGACATCGGGCCGCAACCCCTTGCCGGGGTTGCGGCCCGATGGCGACCGTGTCGGACCGCCAACGGGCGGCCCTGACCGCTTACTTGCGGATCAGGTTGCGCAGCACGTACTGCATGATGCCGCCGTTGCGGTAGTAGTCGGCCTCACCGGGGGTGTCGATGCGGACGACCGCGTCGAACTCGACACCGCTGTCGGTGGTGACCTTGACCGTGCGCGGCGTGGTGCCCTCGTTCAGCTCGGTGACGCCGGAGATGGAGAAGGTCTCCTGACCGGTCAGGCCGAGGGACTCGGCGCTCCGGCCCTCCGGGAACTGGAGCGGCAGAACGCCCATGCCGATGAGGTTCGAGCGGTGGATGCGCTCGTAGGACTCGGCGATGACGGCCTTCACGCCGAGCAGCGCGGTGCCCTTGGCCGCCCAGTCGCGGGACGAGCCGGAGCCGTACTCCTTGCCGGCCAGGACGACCAGCGGGATGCCCTGCTCGATGTAGTTGCGCGAGGCGTCGTAGATGAACGACACCGGCGCGTCGGCCTGGGTGAAGTCGCGGGTGTAGCCGCCCTCGGTGCCCGGCGCGATCTGGTTGCGCAGGCGGATGTTGGCGAACGTACCGCGGATCATGACCTCGTGGTTGCCGCGGCGCGAGCCGTAGCTGTTGAAGTCACGGCGCTCCACACCGTGCTCGGTGAGGTACTTGCCGGCCGGGGTGTCGGCCTTGATCGCACCGGCCGGGGAGATGTGGTCGGTGGTGACCGAGTCGCCCAGCTTCGCGAGGACACGGGCACCGGCGATGTCGGTGACCGGGGCCGGCTCCATCTGCATGCCCTCGAAGTACGGGGGCTTGCGGACGTACGTCGACTCCGCGTCCCACTCGAAGGTGTTGCCGGTGGGGATCGGCAGCGACTGCCACTGGGCGTCACCGGCGAAGACGTCCCTGTAGGACTTGTTGAACATGTCCTCGCCGATGGCGTTGGCCACGACGTCGTTGACCTCGGCCTCGGTCGGCCAGATGTCCTTCAGGTGGACCGGGTTGCCGTCCTGGTCGGTACCGAGGGCGTCCCTGGTGATGTCCACCTTCATGGAGCCCGCGAGGGCGTACGCGACGACCAGCGGCGGGGAGGCCAGGTAGTTCATCTTGACGTCGGGGTTGATGCGACCCTCGAAGTTCCGGTTACCGGAGAGGACCGAAGTGACCGCGAGGTCGTGGTCGTTGACGGCCTTGGAGACCTCCTCCGGCAGCGGGCCGGAGTTGCCGATGCAGGTGGTGCAGCCGTAACCGACCAGGTTGAAGCCGACCTTGTCGAGGTACGGGGTCAGACCCGCCTTGTCGAAGTAGTCGGTGACGACCTTGGAGCCCGGAGCGAGGGTGGTCTTGACCCACGGCTTGCGGGTCAGGCCCTTCTCGACCGCCTTCTTCGCCACGAGCGCCGCGGCGACCATGACGTACGGGTTGGAGGTGTTGGTGCAGGAGGTGATGGCCGCGACCGTCACCGCACCGTGGTCGAGCGTGTAGGTCGTGCCGTCGGGGGCGGTGACCTGGACCGGGTTGGACGGCACGCCATTAGCGGAGGCCGGGGCGTCGGAGGCCGGGAAGGACTCCTTGCCCGCCTCGTCGGCGGTGTCCACGTAGTTGCGGACGTCGACCTTGAACTGCTCGGCGGCGTTTGCCAGGACGATGCGGTCCTGCGGGCGCTTCGGGCCGGCGATCGACGGGACGACCGTGGACAGGTCCAGCTCGAGCTTCTCGGAGAAGTCCGGCTCGGCCTTCGGGTCCAGCCAGAGGCCCTGCTCCTTGGCGTAGGCCTCGACCAGCGCGACCTGCTGGTCGCTGCGGCCGGTCAGGCGCAGGTAGTTCAGGGTCTCGTCGTCGATCGGGAAGATCGCGGCGGTGGAGCCGAACTCCGGCGACATGTTGCCGATGGTGGCGCGGTTGGCGAGAGAGGTGGCGGCGACGCCCTCACCGTAGAACTCGACGAACTTGCCGACCACACCGTGCTTGCGGAGCATCTCGGTGATGGTCAGCACCAGGTCGGTGGCGGTGGTGCCGGGCTTGAGCTCACCGGTGAGCTTGAAGCCGACGACGCGCGGGATGAGCATGGAGACCGGCTGACCGAGCATCGCGGCCTCGGCCTCGATGCCGCCGACGCCCCAGCCGAGGACGCCGAGGCCGTTGACCATGGTGGTGTGGGAGTCGGTGCCGACCAGGGTGTCGGGGTAGGCCTGACCGCCTCGCACCATGACCGTGCGGGCCAGGTGCTCGATGTTCACCTGGTGGACGATGCCGGTGCCCGGCGGGACGACCTTGAACTCGTCGAAGGCGGTCTGGCCCCAGCGCAGGAACTGGTAGCGCTCCTTGTTGCGGCCGTACTCCAGCTCGACGTTCAGCTTGAAGGCGTCGTTCGTGCCGAACTTGTCGGCGATGACGGAGTGGTCGATGACCAGCTCGGCGGGGGCCAGCGGATTGATCTTGGCGGGGTCGCCGCCCAGTTCCTTCACGGCCTCACGCATGGTCGCGAGGTCCACGACACACGGGACGCCGGTGAAGTCCTGCATGATCACGCGGGCCGGCGTGAACTGGATCTCCTGCGACGGCTGGGCCTGGGAGTCCCAGCTGCCGAGGGCGCGGATGTGGTCGGCGGTGATGTTCGCGCCGTCCTCGGTGCGGAGCAGGTTCTCCAGCAGGACCTTGAGGCTGTACGGCAGGCGGGCCGAGCCCTCCACCTTGTCCAGCCGGAAGATCTCGTACGACTCGTCGCCCACCTGCAGCGTGCTGCGGGCGTCGAAGCTGTTCGCCGACACGACAGTCTCCTTCATTGATGTGCGCGTACCACCGCAATCCTGCCGCCACGACGACTTGGCCGATCAGCTAAGGTAAAACTTAGTTAGGTAAGCCTTACTAAGTCGGCGGTTGCGGGGCGCCCCGGCAGATATCTCGATGTCGAGATAACTCTAGTACATGGGGGCCGGATGGTCATGCCCGGCCCCGCTCCGCCCTGCCCTCGGCGTGGCCGAGCACGTACCGCCACCCCGTGTCACGCTGGCCGGAAGGGCCGAGGCCCTCCGACGGCACGGCAGCGAAGGAGTGCGGGCATGGACGAGAAGGAGTTCATCCGGACGGTTTCCGAGCGCACGGGGCTCACCCGGCAGGAAGCGGCCGACCTCACCCGGGCCACCCTCGAGACACTCACCCACCGGCTGAGCACGGTCGACGCCCGGGACCTGGAGGCGGAGCTCCCGGACGGCCTGGCGGAGTCCGTGCACCGGGGGACCACGACACGCATCGAGCACTTCGGCTGGGAGGACACGGTGCTCCGTGTGGCCGAGCGCAACATGCTCAAGGAGGACGAGGTGGACCGGGGCATCCGCGCCGTACTGGTGGTCCTGCGCGAGGCCGTCGCCGAGAGGGAGTTCAAGCATCTGATGTCGCAGCTCGGGGCCGAGTTCTCCCGCCCCCTCGAGTCCGCCGGCTGAGCACTTCCCCGCCCGCTCCGCGTCCCGACAGCCTTCGGTATGCCATCAGTTCGGCGAGCCGGGGTATCCGGACCGAGTCGGCAACCGGAAGGAGCCCTCGCATGTCACTCACGTTCCGCAAGACGTTCCGGATCCTGCCCGGAGTGCGCCTGAACATCAACAGGCACTCCTGGTCCATCACCACCGGCGGGAAGAGCGGGCCCCGCCACACGCGCAGCAGCACGGGACGTCGTACGACATCGATGGATTTGCCGGGACCTTTCGGGTGGCGACGCACCCGTTCCACCAGGAGTCACTGACGGTCACTCACCCAAACGGACCCCCCAAGAGGCATCATCTCATATCTGAGATAACCTCAACCTCATGTCAGACGACTACCTCGTACGCATCGGCAGGCTCATCCGTGACGCCCGGCAGCACCGTGGCTGGACTCAGGCCCAGCTCGCCGAGGCGCTTGGCACCAGTCAGAGTGCCGTGAACCGCATCGAACGCGGCAATCAGAACCTCAGCCTTGAGATGATCGCCCGAATCGGTGAAGCCCTGGACAGCGAAATCGTCTCCCTCGGTTACGCGGGTCCCATGCATCTGCGGGTGGTCGGCGGTCGCCGGCTGTCCGGCGCCATCGACGTGAAGACGAGCAAGAACGCGTGCGTGGCCCTGCTGTGCGCGTCGCTGCTCAACAAGGGCCGCACGGTGCTCCGCCGGGTCGCGCGCATCGAGGAGGTGTACCGCCTGCTCGAGGTGCTCGGGTCGATCGGTGTGCGCACCCGCTGGATCAACGACGGCGTCGACCTGGAGATCGTGCCGTCCGCCGACCTCGACCTGAACGCCATCGACGCGTCGGCCGCCCGCCGTACGCGCTCCATCATCATGTTCCTCGGTCCGCTGCTGCACCGCACGGACCGTTTCAGGCTGCCGTACGCGGGCGGCTGCGACCTGGGCACGCGCACCGTCGAGCCGCACATGATCGCGCTGCGCCGGTTCGGGCTCGACGTCACCGCCACCGAGGGGTACTACCACGCCGTGGTGGACCGGTCCGTCGTCCCCGGACGGCCGATCGTGCTGACCGAGCGCGGGGACACCGTGACCGAGAACGCACTGCTGGCGGCTGCCCGCCACGACGGAGTCACGGTCATCCGCAACGCCTCCTCCAACTACATGGTCCAGGACCTGTGCTTCTTCCTGGAGGCGCTCGGCGTCGAGGTGGAGGGCATCGGCACCACCACGCTCACCGTGCACGGCGTGCCGAACATCGACGCCGACGTCGACTACTGCCCCTCCGAGGACCCGGTCGAGGCCATGAGCCTGCTGGCGGCCGCGGTCGTGACCGAGTCCGAGCTGACGGTGCGCAGGGTGCCGATCGAGTTCCTGGAAATCGAGCTCGCGGTGCTGGAGGAGATGGGGCTCGACCACGACCGCACGCCCGAGTACGTCGCCGACAACGGCCGGACCCGGCTGGTGGACCTGACTGTGCGGCCCTCCAAGCTGGAGGCGCCGATCGACAAGATCCACCCGATGCCGTTCCCGGGCCTGAACATCGACAACGTCCCGTTCTTCGCGGCCATCGCGGCCTCCGCGCAGGGCAAGACGCTGATCCACGACTGGGTCTACGACAACCGCGCGATCTACCTGACCGACCTCAACCGTCTCGGCGGACGGCTGCAACTCCTCGACCCGCACCGGGTGCTGGTCGAGGGCCCGACGCGCTGGCGCGCCGCCGAGATGATGTGCCCGCCCGCGCTGCGGCCCGCCGTGGTCGTGCTGCTGGCGATGATGGCAGCGGAGGGCACGTCCGTGCTGCGGAACGTGTACGTCATCAACCGCGGCTACGAGGACCTGGCCGAGCGGCTCAACTCGGTCGGCGCGCAGATCGAGACGTTCCGGAACATCTGACGGCGGCGACCGGCGTCCGGACCGGCCGGCCGGGGCCGCGCGGGCCGCGCGTCCTTGGCCGGCGGCCGCCCGCGCACCGGGCGGCCGCCGAGGGCGCTAGTCCCGGACGAGTCTGATGCCCTGCTCCCGTACCACGTGGAAGCGGGGCAGCGGGAGGTCGGTGGCGCTCAGCTCCGTCAGGGTGGCCTCGACGTGCGCCCGGCCCGGGGTGTACGCGCCCCGGATCGTCTCGGAGTTGGTCCAGCGGTGCTTGGCGCCGTCGCAGTGGGCCAGGGTGCCGCCGACACCGTGACTGACGCGGCGGTCGCCCTGGGAGAGGGAGGACGAGACGAAGACGGGGCCGCTGCCGCGCAGACACCGGTAGGTGCCGGAGAGGGTGACCGTGCCGTCGGCAAAGAGGTGACCGGTTCGGTCGACGGTCACCTCGTCGTGCCGGCCTGACAGCGCGCCCGCAGCGGGGGCGGCGGACAGGAGCAGGGCGGCGCCGACGACCACGATGACCTGGCGCACGGACATGGAGAACCTCCTGAAGTGGGGGGACTCCACAGGTACCGGCAGGCCGCACCGGGTGAGGTGACCTTCACCCGTCCGGTGGCGAGTCCGCACCGGCCGTCGTCGGACTGCCCCTGAGCGGCCCGCAGGGCATCACGCCGTCCGGCCGGCGCCGGGCGGCGGGCGGCGGGCGGCGGGCGGCGGGCGGCGGGCGGCGGGCGGCGGGCGGCGGGACGGAGCATGTGCCCCCGCCCACCGCAGAGCACCCGGCGCAGGTTCCCGGCAGGTGCTACGCAAGCACGGCGAAGCCGTCCAGTTCCACGAGGGCCTGCTCGTCCCAGAGGCGGGTGATGCCCACGACGGCCATCGCGGGGTAGTCGCGGCCGGCTAGGTCTCGCCAGATACGGCCGAGTTCGGGGGCGTGGGCGCGGTAGTCGGCGACGTCGGTCGCGTAGACCGTGACGCGGGCGAGGTCGGCGGGGGTGCCACCGGCCGCCCGCAGGGCGGTGAGCAGGTTGGTGAGCGCCCGCTCGAACTGCTCGGCGAGGGAGTCGCCGACCACCTTCCCGTTCTCGTCGAGCGCGGTCTGCCCGGCCAGGAACACCAGCCGGGACCCAGTCGCGACGACGGCGTGCGAGAAGCCCGTGGCTGGGGAGAGGGTGGGCGGGTTGATGCGCTCGCTGGTCACGGGGCCTCCACGGTGGCGTACAGCTCCTTGGCGATGATGCCGCGCTGGACCTCGCTCGCGCCCTCGTAGATCCTGGGCGCCCGCACCTCCCGGTAGAGGTGTTCGAGGAGGTGGCCGCGGCGCAGGGCGCGAGCGCCGTGCAGCTGGACGGCCGCGTCGACGACGTACTGCGCGGTCTCGGTGGCGAGCAGCTTCGCCATGGCGGCACGCCGCGGGACGTCCGGGGCGCCTTCGTCGTACGCCGTCGCCGCCGCGTAGACCATCAGGCGGGCCGCCTCGGTGCGCAGGGCCATCTCGGCGACCTGGTGGGCGACGGACTGAAGGTCCTTCAGCTTGCCGCCGAAGGCGTCCCGCCGGGCCGTGTGGGCGAGCGTCGCGTCGAGGGCCGCCTGCGCCATGCCGACGGCGAAGGCGCCGACGCTGGGGCGGAACAGGTTGAGGGTGCCCATGGCGACCCGGAAGCCCCTGTCGGGTTCGCCGATGACGTCGTCGGTGGTGACGGGGACGGCGTCGAAGGCGAGGCTGCCGATGGGGTGCGGGGAGAGCATCTCGAGCGGGCTGCCGGTCAGGCCGGGGCGGTCGGCGGGTACGAGGAAGGCGGTCACGCCGCGGGAGCCGGCACCCGCGGTGGTGCGCGCGAAGACGGTGTAGAAGTCCGCCTCGGGGGCGTTGGAGATCCAGCACTTCTCACCGGTGAGCCGCCAGCCGGACGCGGAATCGGGTTCGGCCGTGAGCGACAGCGCCGCCGCGTCCGAGCCCGCGTCCGGCTCGGTCAGCGCGAAGGCGGCCACCGTGGTGCCGGCCCGGACGCCGGGGAGCCAGCGGGTGCGCTGTGCCGGTGTGCCGTACGCGTGCACCGGATGGGCGCCGAGGCCCTGCAGGGCGAGCGCCGTCTCCGCCTCCGTGCAGGCGTACGCGAGGGACTCGCGCATCAGGCACAGATCGAGCGCGCCCGAGGTGAACAGCCGGTCCAGCAGCCCCAGCCGGCCGAGCTCGGTGAGGAGTTCGCGGTTGACGTGGCCGGGCTCGCCCTTCTCGGCCGGCGGGCGCAGCCGCTGCTCGGCCCAGGCGCGCAGCTCCGAGCAGAAGGCGGTTTGTTCGGGATCGAGCGAGAATGCGGTCATTGCCGGTCCCCTCTCCCTGACCGCGTACCCGGCCCGGCCGGGCTGACCGTCCGACCGTATCGCGGACCGTTGACTGTCGTCACCAACACGATACGCTCGATGCGCGAGCCCACCACGACGAGGGGCGAACGGCCATGGAACCGAGGGACGCCACCAGCTCCACGGACACCGCGAGCACCGCTGCCGCGGCACGCCCCGCCCGCACGGCCCACCGGGACACCTTCGCCCGCGACCATCTCCCGCCGCCCGGACAGTGGCCCGAGCTCCGCTTCGACCTGCCCGAGCTCAGCTACCCCGAACGGCTGAACGCCGCGGCCGAACTGCTCGCCGGGACCGCCGCGGAACGCCCCGCCTTCCGCACCGCCGACGGCGAGGTGTGGACCTACGGACAGCTCCGCGCCCGCGTCGACCGGATCGCGCACACCCTCACCTCCCGGCTGGGCGTCGTCCCCGGAAACCGCGTCCTGCTGCGCGGCCCCACCACCCCCTGGCTTGCGGCCTGCTGGCTCGCGGTGCTCAAGGCGGGCGCGGTCGCCGTCACGGTGCTCGCCCAGCAGCGCCCGCACGAACTGCACACGATCTGCGGGATCGCCCGGGTCGGCCACGCCCTGTGCGACGTGCGCGTGGTCGACGACCTGGTGAAGGCCGACGTCCCCGGGCTGCACATCACCACCTACGGCGGCGACTCCCCCGACGACCTGCTGCACCTGCCGGCGTCCGAGGAGCCGTTCCCGCCCGTGGACACGGCGGCCGACGACGTGGCGCTGATCGCCTTCACCTCGGGCACCACGGGCCGCCCCAAGGGCTGTATGCACTTCCACCGCGACGTGCTGGCCATCGCGGACACCTTCTCCCGGCACATACTCCAGCCGCGCCCCGACGACGTCTTCGCGGGCAGTCCCCCGCTCGGCTTCACCTTCGGTCTCGGCGGGCTCGTCGTCTTCCCGCTGCGGGCCGGTGCCAGCGCCCTGCTGCTCGAACAGGCGGGGCCCGGGCAGTTGCTGCCCGCGATCGCCGAGCACCGCGTCTCCGTGCTGTTCACCGCCCCGACCGCCTACCGTGCGATGCTCGGCGAGCTGGACGGGCACGACATCACATCGCTGCGACGCTGTGTGTCGGCCGGCGAGAACCTGCCCGCGGCGACCTGGCAGGC
The DNA here is from genome assembly GCF_050936285.1 of Streptomyces sp. CA-106110. Classification (NCBI taxonomy): domain Bacteria; kingdom Bacillati; phylum Actinomycetota; class Actinomycetes; order Kitasatosporales; family Streptomycetaceae; genus Streptomyces; species Streptomyces sp. CA-106110. The sequence goes on from NZ_JBNJNB010000001.1 coordinate 3,524,717, forward strand.
GTGGTACGAGCGCACCGGCCTGCGCGTCATCAACGGCATCGGCGCCACCGAACTGCTGCACATCTTCATCTCCGCCGCGGACGACCGGATCCGTCCGGGAACCACCGGAGTGCCGGTACCGGGCTGGCACGCGCGCGTGCAGGACGCGAACGGCCGGCCTGTGCCCGACGGCGAACCGGGACTGCTCGCGGTACGCGGCCCGGTCGGCTGCCGCTACCTCGCCGATCCGAGGCAGCAGGAGTACGTCAGGGACGGCTGGAACATCACGGGCGACACCTATGTCCGCGACCCCGACGGCTACTTCCGCTATGTCGCGCGCGCCGACGACATGATCATCTCGGCCGGCTACAACATCGCCGGACCCGAGGTGGAGGAAGCCCTGCTGCGCCATCCCGACGTGGTCGAGACGGCGGTCGTCGGGCAGCCCGACGAGGCCCGCGGGCAGATCGTGGTGGCGTACGCGGTCCTCAGGGCCGGCGCCGCCCCCGACCCGGACGCACTGCGCGCGTTCCTGACGTCCGAGCTCGCGCCGTACAAATGCCCGCGCGAGTTCGTCTTCCTGGACGCGCTGCCACGCACGGCGACGGGCAAACTCCAGCGTTTCCGGTTGCGTACCCATCTCACCCCTGCGGCGGGGACGGCTGCCGAGGCCCGCCCGGACGCCAACTCCGCTGCCGCAGAAGGTGATCATGAGTGACGCGGACGTCCTAGAGTGATCAGCGTGTCCGATCAGCACGCTCCCCGGTCCCTCATCGTCACGTTCTACGGCGCCTACGGCCGCTTCGCCCCCGGCCCGGTGCCGGTGGCCGAGCTGATCAGGCTGCTCGCCGCGGTGGACGTGGACGCGCCCTCGGTCCGCTCGTCGGTCTCACGGCTGAAACGACGCGGACTGCTCGTGCCGGCCCGCACGGCCACGGGGGCAGCCGGGTACGCGCTGTCGCCGGACGCACGGCAGCTGCTCGACGACGGCGACCGGCGCGTGTACGCGACGACTCCGCCCAAGGACGAGGGCTGGGTGCTCGCCGTGTTCTCCGTGCCGGAATCGGAACGGCAGAAGCGGCACCTGCTGCGCTCCCGGCTCGCCGGGCTCGGCTTCGGCACCGCGGCTCCCGGCGTGTGGATCGCCCCGGCACGCCTGTACGAGGAGACCCGGCACACCCTGGAGCGGCTGCGGCTCGACCCGTACGTGGACTTCTTCCGCGGCGACCATCTCGGTTTCACGCCGACCGTCCGGGCGGTGGCACGCTGGTGGGACCTCACCGCGATCGCCGGGCAGCACGAGGCGTTCCTCGAACGCCACGCGCCCGTGCTGCACGGCTGGGAGGCCCGCCCGACCACTCCGCCCGAGGACGCGTACCGCGACTATCTGCTCGCTCTGGACTCCTGGCGCCATCTGCCGTACGTCGACCCCGGGCTGCCCGCCGAGCTGCTCCCCGTGGACTGGCCGGGCGCCCGCTCGGCCGCTGTCTTCCGGGCTCTGCACGAGCGGCTGCGGGACGCGGGGGCGGCCTTCGCGGGGGTGTGACCCCACCGCCCCGGCCGCGCTCCCCGGCGCGCGGGACTCGGCTCAACCGCCCAGGGTGAGCCGGGGCTTGGGGGCATCCGTGCGCCCCGTCTGCGGGCGCCTGCTGCCGGCCCTGTAGGGCGCCGGCCACGCCACGCCCGGCCCGCTGTAATCCTGCTCGGCCGCCGCGTGCAGCGTCCAGTGCGGGTCGTACAGATGCGGCCGGGCGAGCGCGCAGAGATCCGTACGCCCGGCCAGGATCAGCGAGTTGACGTCGTCCCAGGATGAGATGGCGCCCACCGCGATCACCGGGATGCCGATCTCCTGGCGGATCCGGTCGGCGTACGGGGTCTGGTACGAACGCCCGAATGCCGGTCGCTCCTCGGCCACCACCTGCCCGGTCGACACATCGATCGCGTCGGCGCCGTGAGCGGCGAAGGCGCGGGCGATCTCCACGGCCTCCTCGGCCGTCGTGCCGCCCTGGGCCCAGTCCGTCGCGGAGATCCGCACGGTCATGGGCCGCTCCTCGGGCCACACCGCCCGTACGGCGTCGAAGACCTCCAGGGGGAAGCGCAGCCGTTTCGCCAGGGTGCCGCCATAGCCGTCGGTACGGCGGTTGGTGAGCGGCGAGAGGAATCCGGAGAGCAGATAGCCGTGGGCGCAGTGCAGTTCGAGCAGATCGAAGTTGCTGCGCGCCGCCCGCCAGGCGGCCGCCGCGAACTGCTCCCGGATGTCGGTCAGTTGCGCGCGGGACAGCTCGCGGGGTGTCTGGCTCCCGGGCTTGTACGGGATCGGGGAGGCGGCCACGAGCGGCCAGTTGCCCCCTTCCAGGGGCTCGTCCATGCCCTCCCACATCAGCTTGGTCGAGCCCTTGCGGCCGCTGTGCCCGAGCTGCACTCCGATCGCGGTGCCCGGCGCACTGGTGTGCACGAAGTCGGTGATCCGCCGCCACGCCTCCCCCTGCCGACCGGTGTACAGACCCGCGCAGCCCGGTGTGATCCGGCCCTCGGCGCTCACGCACACCATCTCGGTCATGACCAGGCCGGCTCCGCCGAGCGCCCGCGCGCCCAGGTGGACGAAGTGGAAGTCGCCCGGAACCCCGTCCACCGCCGAGTACATGTCCATCGGCGAGACCACGACCCGGTTGCGCAGGCTCAGACCGCGCAGCCGGAAGGGGGTGAACATCGGCGGTGTACCGGGTGGGCAGCCGAAGTCCCGCTCCACCGACTCGGTGAAGTGCGGGTCGCGCAGCCGCAGGTTGTCATGGGTGACCCGGCGGCTGCGGGTGAGCAGGTTGAAGGCGAACTGCCGGGCCGGCTGGCCGACGTAGAGCCCGAGGTTCTCGAACCACTCCAGGCTGGCCCGGGCCGCGCGCTGCGTGGAGGCGACGACCGGGCGCCGCTCCTCCTCGTACGCGGCCAGGGCATCCGGCAGCGAGGCGTGCTCCTCCAGACAGGCGGCCAGGGCCAGCGCGTCCTCCACGGCCAGCTTCGTGCCGGAGCCGATGGAGAAGTGCGCGGTGTGCGCGGCGTCGCCGAGGAGGACCAGATTGCCGTGCGACCAGCGCTCGTTGACGACCGTGCGGAACGTGGTCCAGGCGGAGTTGTTGGACCGAAGGGGCATGCCGTGGAGCGCCTCCGCGAAGATCTTGGCGCAGCGCTCGATGGTCTCGGCGGTGTCCAGCTCCGCGAAGCCCGCCGCCCGCCACACCTCTTCGCGCATCTCCACGATCACGGTGGAGGCGCCTTGGTCCTGCGGCCCGGAGGGCCCCGCCTGGTCCGGCGACGGGCGGAAGTAGGGGTAGCCGTGCAGCTGCATCACGCCGTGCTCGGTCTCGGCGATCTCGAAGCGGAACGCGTCGAAGGCGAAGTCGGCGGCGAGCCAGATGTAGCGGCAGAGGTGCTCCTCGGCGGAGGGCCGGAACACCTCGGCGTAGGCCTGGCGTGTGGCGCTGTGCACGCCGTCGGCGCCGATCACCAGGTCGTACGACTCCGCGAGCCGCGCGGGATGCGGGGCCTCGGAGCCGAAGCGCAGGTCGACCCCGAGGGAGCGGCAGCGCTCGTGCAGGATCTGCAGCAGCCTCCGCCTGCCGAGGGCGGCGAACCCGTGGCCGCCGGAGGTGTGGCGGACGCCCCGGTGCACGATGTCGATGTCGTCCCAGCGCACGAACTCGTCCTGCAGCGCCGCGTAGACGACGGGGTCGGCGTGCTCGATGCCGCCGAGGGTCTCGTCGGACAGGACGACACCGAAGCCGAAGGTGTCGTCGGGGGCGTTGCGCTCCCAGACGGTGACCTCGCGAGCCGGGTGCAGACGCTTGAGGAGGGCGGCGGCGTACAAGCCGCCGGGGCCTCCGCCGATGACGGCGACCCGCAGCGCCTGCCGCGCCGCCGTCGGGTGGACCGCCGCCATGGCTACCTCCCCTGCCACTTCGGCGCCCGCTTCTCGGTGAAGGCGGCGTGGAACTCGGCGTAGTCCTCGCCGTTCATCAGCAGGGCCTGCGTCGCCGCGTCCAGCTCGACGGAGGCGGCGAGCGGCATGTCCAGCTCGGCTGTGAGGAGCGCCTTGGTCTGGGCGTACGCGAGTGCCGGGCCGTCGGCGAGCCGCCGGGCAAGAGCCTGGGCCGCCTTGTCGGCGTGGCCCTCCTCGGTCAGCTCGCTGATCAGCCCGATCCGCTCGGCCTCGGGTGCCCGCACCGGCTCGCCGAGCATCAGCAGCCGGGTCGCATGGCCGAGTCCGACGACTCTCGGGAGCAGATAGGCGGCCCCCATGTCACCGCCGGAGAGCCCGACCCGGGTGAAGAGGAAGGCGAAGCGGGCCGAGGGATCCGCCACCCGGAAGTCGGCGGCCAGCGCGAGCACCGCACCCGCGCCCGCGGCCACGCCGTGCACGGCCGCGATCACCGGGAACGGGCACTCCCGCAGGGCCCGTACGACCTGCCCGGTCATCCGGTTGAAGTCGAGCAGCTCGGAGGTGTCCATGGACAGCGTGGCGCCGATGATCTCGTCGACGTCGCCGCCGGAGCAGAAGCCCCGGCCCTCGCCGGCCAGTACGAGGGCCCGGACGGACTTCTCCCGGGACAGCTCGGCGAGCAGGTCGCGCAGGTCGGCGTAGGCGCCGAAGGTGAGCGCGTTGAGTTTCTCGGGGCGCGCCAGGGTGACGGTGGCGACCCCGTTGGTGAGGACGCATCTGAGGTGACGCCAGTCGGAGGTACGGGCGGCGGAGCCGGTGAAAGGACTCATGTGGTGCGGCCTCCTCGGACGGGGGCGGCTGTCCGCGCTGCTTCTCTGTGACGAAGTTATCACTTGTTCGTGACTGTCGTCACGAGTGCGCGATAAGGCAGTGTGCGGGAGAGGGAAATCCTGGCCGTCGCCGGTCCCGGCGTCGCGTCACAGCTCGTCGACAGGCTGGTAACGACCTGCGCCGCAGCGCAAGGCCGGGCGTCGTCCCGGGTAGGCAGCCCCCTGCCGGAGCCGACGAGGGCTCCGGGCGAAGCCCGGCGATCGCTCCCTGTGGGGCGCGCCGTACCATGCCTTGTAGTTGAAAGCAGGACGACCTGCGCCATGAACGGATCCGCCTTGTACGAACCGCCCGCCCCCGCCTCCTGGCGCGTCGCGCTGCCGCACACCGCCGCGGCCGTGCCCGTCGCCCGTGCCCTGGTCCGCACGGCGCTGGCGGAGCTGGAGCATGCGGCGGACAGCGACACCGCGGAGCTGCTCACGGCGGAGCTGGTCGCGAACGCGGTGGAGCACGCCACGGGTGAGGGGCCGATCGAGCTGGTGGTCGAGCTGCTGCCGACGGGCTGCAAGGTCGAGGTCCACGACCCCGACCCGGAGCCGCCCGGCAGCCTGACCCGCCCGGCGGCGGAGGTCCCCGACCCCTGGCAGGAGCACGGGCGCGGCCTGCTGCTGATCCGCAGCCTCAGCTCGGCCTGCGGTCACCGCCCGACCGCGTCCGGCAAAGCGGTGTGGTTCAGACTGCCTGTGGTTCCACGGCAGTGGCGTCCGGCGTGACAGCGCCCGCGACCAGCCGGGAGCGCCGGCGCCCGTAGAGCGCGTACACCAGGCACCCGGCCGCCAGGAACACCGCGAACTGCACCCAGGTCGTCCAGCCCGTCTCGTACATCAGGTACAGGCAGAAGCCGATCCCGAGCAGCGGCATCAGCGGGTACAGGGGCACCCGGAAGCTGCGGGCCAGGCCGGGTTCCCTGCGGCGCAGGGCGATCACCGCCACATTGACCACGGCCATCGTGGCGAGCGTGCCGATGGTGCACAGGCCGACCACGGCGTCCAGCGAGGCGAAGGCCGCCGGGACCGCGAAGACGACCGCCACGATCACCGTGCCGGTGACCGGCGTCGACGTCTTCGGGGAGACGCGCTCGAATACACGGGGGACCAGCCCGTCGCGGGACATGGACATCAGGATGCGGGTCTGCCCGTACATCACCGTGAGCACCACCGAGGCGATGGCGACGACCGCGCCGAAGGCGATGACACCGCCGCCGACGGTGGAACCGGTGACCTGGTTGACCACGTATGACAGCGCCGCGGGCCGGCCGGCCACCGCCGGACCGCCGATCGCACCGATCGCGGCGACGGCGACCGCGCAGTACAGCAGCGTCACAAGGCCGAGGCAGACGAGGATCGCCACGGGGATGTCCCGCCGCGGGTTCTTGGCCTCCTCGCCCGCGGTGGTGATCGCGTCGAAGCCGATGTACGAGAAGAAGGCGGCCGTGGTGCCGGCCCCGATGCCGCCGAGCCCGGCCGGGGAGAACGGGGTCAGATGGCCGTGCCTGAACGCGGTGAACCCGATGGCGCAGAAGGCGACGAGGATGGCCAGCTTGAGGACCGCCATGGCGGCGGTGGCCCGGGCGCTCTCCCGGACGCCGCGCACGAGCAGCACCGAGGCCAGGGCGATGACGATCACCGCGGGAAGGTTGACCACCCCGCCGTCGCCGGGCCCGGCGGAGAGCGCGGCGGGCAGCTGCCACCCGGTGAGGCTGTGCAGCAGTTCGTTGACGTACTGGCTCCAGCCGACCGCGACGGCCGACACGGACACGCCGTACTCCAGCAGCAGGCACCAGCCGACGAGGAAGGCCGTGCCCTCCCCGAGGCCCGCGTAGGCGAAGGAGTACGAGGACCCGGAGACCGGGATCGCACCGCCCAGCTCGGCGAACGCGAACGCGGTGAAGACGCAGGTGAGCGCGGCGAGCACAAAGGAGACGACGACGGCGGGCCCGGCCTCGGCGACCGAGTCGGACAGACCGACGAAGATGCCGGTACCGACGATCGCGCCGACGCCGAAGCAGACGAGCTGGAACAGGCCCATGTGGCGCTTGAGGCCGTGGCCCGCGAGATCGGCGCCGGCCTCGGCGACGAGCAGCTCGGGGGACTTGATACGGAAGGGGTTGGCGGGACTGCCGGGCATACGGATGGTGCTCTTTTCGGTGGTGCGTCGCGACGGGTTCGCCGCGTGGCGGATCACGGAAGGGGTGGTTCCGGATCCGCCGAGGTCGTACGGGAGGGTCTCCGGCGCCCGCTGCGACAGCGGCACACCGGTCCGGTCAGGCGAGGGTGGCGACGAGGACCGCCTTGATCGTGTGCATGCGGTTCTCCGCCTGGTCGAAGACGACGGAGTGCTCGGACTCGAAGACCTCGTCGGTGACCTCGAGCTCGGTCAGCCCGTGCCGTGCGTGGATCTCGCGGCCGACGGCGGTACCGAGGTCGTGGAAGGCCGGCAGGCAGTGCAGGAACTTCACGGCGTCGTTGCCCGTGGCGCGCAGCACGTCCATGGTGACGGCGTACGGGGCGAGCAGCGCTATGCGCTCGTCCCAGACCTCCTTGGGCTCGCCCATCGACACCCATACGTCGGTGGCGACGAAGTCCGCTCCGCGCACGCCCTCCTTCACGTCGTCGGTGAGCGTGATGCGCGCCCCGGAGGAGATGGCGAGCTGCTGGGCCACCTCGACGATCGCGGCATCCGGCCACAGCAGCCGGGGCGCGACGATCCGGACGTCCATGCCGAGCAGCGCGCCGGTGACGAGGTAGGAGTTGCCCATGTTGTAACGGGCGTCGCCGAGATAGGCGGCGGCGATCCCGGCCAGCGGCTTGGCGCTGTGCTCGGTCATGGTGAGGACGTCGGCGAGCATCTGGGTCGGGTGCCACTCGTCCGTGAGTCCGTTGTAGACGGGAACCCCGGCGTAGGCGGCCAGCTCCTCGACGACACCCTGCGCATGCCCCCGGTACTGGATGGCGTCGAACATGCGGCCGAGCACCCGGGCGGTGTCCTTGACCGACTCCTTGTGCCCCATCTGTGAGCCGGTCGGGTCCAGATAGGTCGTGTGCGCGCCCTGGTCGGCGGCGGCGACCTCGAAGGCGCACCGCGTACGGGTCGAGGTCTTCTCGAAGATCAGCGCGATGTTCCTGCCCCGCAGGCGAGGGGTCTCGGCCCCGGCCTTCTTGGCCGCCTTGAGCTCGGCCGCCAGCTCGACCAGGTGACGGAACTCCTCCGCGGTGAAGTCCAGCTCCTTGAGGAAGTGACGTCCCGTGAGGGCGGTCGGGGCTGTCGCCATCAGGGCGCTCCAGGGTACGAAGGGGGCAGGACGAACAAGAGGACGAATGGAAGTCTATACGATCGGCGACATTTCTATGCGCGACATCAGCCGGGCGCATCCGGCCGGACGCGAATAGCGCCCGCCCGCACCCGCGTTCACCTCGGGACGGCGTCCCGCTCCACCGGACAGCTCATACACCTGGGGCCGCCTCTCCCCCTCCCCAGCTCACTTCCCGGGATCTCGATCACTTCGATTCCCTGTTTGCGCAGATGCGTATTGGTCGTGACATTCCTCTCGTACGCCACCACCACTCCCGGCTCGACCGCCAGCACATTGCACCCGTCGTCCCACTGCTCGCGCTCGGCCGCGTGCACATCCTGCGTGGCGGTGAGCACCCGGATCTCGCTCAGCCCCAGTGCGGCGGCTATCGCCCGGTGCATGTGCTCCGGCGGGTGGTCGGTGACCTTCAGCTCCTTGTCCCCGGCGCCGGCCTCGATGGTGTAGGAGCGGAGCATGCCGAGCCCCGCGTACTGGGTGAAGGTGTCGCCGTCGACCATGGTCATCACCGTGTCGAGGTGCATGAGCGCCCGCCGCTTGGGCATGTCGAGCGCGACGATGGTGCGGGCCGAGCCCGCGGCGAAGAGCTTGTGCGCAAGCATCTCCACGGCCTGGGGCGTGGTCCGCTCGCTCATGCCGATGAGCACGGCGCCGCTGCCGATGACCAGGACGTCCCCGCCCTCGATGGTGGACGGGTAGTCGGCCTGCCCCTGGGACCACACGTGGAAGTCCTCGTGGCTGAAGAGCGGATGGTGCCGGTAGATCGCCTCGAAGTGGACGGTCTCGCGCTGCCGTGCGGGCCAGCGCATGGCGTTGATGGAGACACCGTCGTATATCCAGGCGGAGGTGTCGCGGGTGAAGAGGTGGTTGGGCAGGGGCCTGAGGAGGAAGTCGTCGAGCTCCATCACATGGAACCGCACGGACGTCGGCTCGAGGTGGGCCTCCAGGAACTCGCGCTTGGTCATACCGCCGACGAGGGCATCGGCGAGCTCCGCGGCGGGCAGCGTCTCGAAGGTGGCGCGCAGATGGTCGGTGGCGAGCGGCCCGTACTCCTTCTCGTCGAAGACCCGGTCCAGGACGAGGGAGCGAGCGGCCGGGATCTCCAGGACCTCGGCGAGCAGATCACCGAAGAGATGGACGACGACTCCACGATCGCGCAGCACATCGGCGAACCCGTCGTGCTCCGCGCGCGCCCGGCGCACCCACAGCACGTCGTCGAAGAGCAGCGCGTCCTTGTTACTGGGGGTGAGCCTCTTCAGCTCGAGGTCCGGCCGGTGCAAAATGACGCGGCGCAGCCGCCCGGCCTCGGAGTCGACATGGAATCCCATGCCTCCATCCTGACCACTCAGGTCCCGGTTCACCCTTCGTTCGGCGCGAACCCGACCGTTTGATTTCGTCCTCTTGACGATAAGTGGCTCACCTCATTATCGTCTCCATGACGAAAAGGTAGAGGGCCTCACGGGCTCTCGTCAGGAGGGGGCAGCGGACACATGGCCGACATCACACGGCGCTTCGGCTGGCGTCATCTGCGCGGGGCGCCGACCGCGCACATCCGGCACCACCGGGCGGGCCACCTGGTCCACGACGGGCCGGGGCTCAGCTTCTGGTACCGCTCGCTGACCGCCGCGCTCTCCGAAGTGCCGGTGGACGACCGGGAACTGGCGATGACGTTCCACGCCCGCACCTCCGACTTCCAGGACGTGGCGGTGCAGGCCACGGTCACGTACCGGATCAGTGACCCCGGTGTCGCGGCCGCGCGGCTGGACTTCTCCATCGACCCCGACACGGGCGTGTGGCGGGGCGCGCCGCTGGAGCAGCTCTCCACACTGCTGACGGAGACCGCCCAACAGCACGCCCTGGACGTGCTGGCCCGGACGACGCTGTCGGCGGCCCTGGTCGACGGCGTCGCGGCGGTACGCGAGCGGGTCGCGGCCGGGCTCGCGGCGGAGCCCCGGCTGCCCGCGACCGGTATCGAAGTGGTCGCCGTCCGGGTGGTGGCGCTGCGTCCCGAGCCCGAGGTGGAACGCGCTCTGCGTACCCCGGCCCGCGAGCAGATCCAGCAGGAGGCGGACCGGGCGACGTACGAACGCCGGGCCGTCGCCGTGGAACGGGAGCGCACCATCGCCGAGAACGAACTGGCCAGCCAGATCGAACTCGCCCGGCGCGAGGAACAGTTGGTCGAGCAGCGCGGTACGAACGCGCGGCGTGAGGCGGAGGAGCACGCGGCGGCGGACGCGGTGCGCGCCGAGGCGGAGGCCGCGCGGACGGTCCGGCTGGCCGAGGCGGAGGCGGCCCGAGCGGTTCGGCTCGCCGATGCCGAGGCCACCCGTTCCGTGCGGCTGGGCGAGGCCGAGGCCTGGCGGACCGTAGCGCTCGGCGAGGCGGAGGCGCGGGCCGCCCGGGAGCTCGGCGAGGCGCGGGCCGGGGCGCAGGCGGCGTGGCTGCGGGTGCACGCGGACGTGGACGTGGCGACGCTGCACGCGCTGACCGGGACACGGCTCGCCGACAACCTGCCGCGGATCGACAGCGTGACGGTGTCGCCGGACGTGCTCACCGGGCTGCTGTCCCGGCTGGGCGGGACGGCCGGCGGGGAACGGGCGTGAGCCTCGCCCCGCGGGCCGTGCTGGTCCACCGCACCACGGAGTACGAGGAGTTGCTGGCCCGGCACGGCACGCACGGGCAGGCCGCGTTCTTCCTGGCGTCGCGGGGACGGTCCATCGACGAGGTGCAGGTACGGCACCGGCGTGCGCGGGAGGCGCTGGCCGAGGTGACGGCGGCGGTGCCGCTGACCTGGCGTCAGGCGCGGGTGGAGCGGTCGGACCTGGACAGGTTCCTGTTCGCGCCCGAGGACGTGGTGGTCGTGGTGGGGCAGGACGGGCTGGTGGCGAACGTGGCCAAATACCTGGCGGGCCAGCCGGTGATGGGGATCGACGCCGAGCCCGGACGCAATCCCGGGGTGCTGGTGCGGCACCGGCCGCGGAACGCCGCGGCCCTGCTGCCGACGGCCCGCGCACAGGGCACCGGCGTCGACGACCTCACCATGGTCGAGGCCGTCGCCGACGACACACAGCGGCTCGTCGCACTCAACGAGATCTATCTGGGCGCCGCCGGTCATCAGACCGCCCGCTACCGCCTGGGCCTCGACGGCGACGGGGGTGTCGCCGAAGCCCAGGCTTCGTCCGGGGTGCTGGTGGGGACGGGGACGGGGGCCACCGGCTGGCTTCTGTCGCTCTGGCGGGAACGGGACGGCGCCCTCCCGCTCCCCCGCCCCACGGACGACCGCCTGTTGTGGTTCGTCCGCGAGGCCTGGCCCTCCCCCGTCACCGGCACGTCCCTGGTGTCGGGCGACCTCACGGCCCCGTCGTACCTCAGACTCACCGTCGAATCCGAGCGTCTGATCGCCTTCGGCGACGGAATGGAGCGGGACGCGATGGAGCTGACGTGGGGCCAGACGGTCCGGGTGGGGGTGTGCGAGGAACGGCTGCGGCTGGTGGGCTAAGGGGCCGCACCGAGCGCCGGGGCCCACTCGAAGCGAGCGGACCCCGGCGCCGGGCGTCGGCGGGTCACGGCGACGGACTCCCGGAGGCCCCGCCGGCCGCCTTCCGCGAGGCGTCGCCCGGCAGCGCCCCTCGGGTCCGATCATCCGCGAGGACGAGCGGACCCGAGGAGTACGGTCCCGTCACAGACGGGGATCCACCGGCTCCGACTCGAGGGCCAGCACCCCGAACACCGCCTCGTGCACCCGCCACAGCGGTTCGCCGTCCGCGAGGCGGTCCAGGGCCTCGAGGCCGAGCGCGTACTCGCGCAGCGCGAGCGAGCGCTTGTGGTTCAGGAACCTCCGACGGAGCCTGGCGAGGTTCTCGGGGCGCGTGTACTCCGGTCCGTAGATGATCCGGAGGTACTCGCGGCCACGGCACTTGACGCCGGGCTGCACCAGGCGCCCCTCGGCGCTGCGCACCACCGCGCCCACCGGCTTGACGACCATGCCCTCGCCGCCGCGTGCGGTGATCTCCAGCCACCAGTCGACGCCGGCCCGCACGGACTCCGGGTCGCCGGTGTCCACGTACAGGCGCCGGGTGGTCTGCAGCAGCCCGCTCCCGTCGTGCTCGACGAGCCGGTCGATCAGGGCGAGCTGCTCGTCGTGCGGCACGGAGGCGAGGCTGCGTCCCTGCGCCGCCAGGATCTGGAACGGCGCCAGTCGCACCCCGTCCAGGCCGTCCGTCGTCCAGCAGTAGCGGCGGTACGCGTCGGTGAACGCGGCCGCGTCCCCCGCCCTGTCACGCTGGCGCGCCAGCAGTGCGGTCACGTCCACGCCCCGCGCCGCGGCGCCCTCCAGAGCGACCAGCGCCGCCGGGAAGGCCGCCCCGGACGCCGCGCCGACGGCCGCGTACTGCGACCGCAGCAACCCCTGCGCCTTCAGCGACCACGGCATCAACTCGGCGTCCAGCAGCAGCCAGTCCGTCCGCAGCTCCGTCCACAGGCCCGCCTCCGAGATCGCCGTCCGCAGGCGGCCGAGGATCTGCTCGGTGAACGCCTCGTCGTCGAAGAACGGGCGTCCGGTACGGGTGTAGAGCGAGCCCGTCGGCCCTCCCCCGCTCGACGGGGACGTGCTGTCGACCCCGAACCGCTCGCGCGCCGCCTCCGCGTCCCGGCACACCAGCGCCACCGCGCGGGAGCCCATGTGCTTCTCCTCGCACACGACCCGCGTGACCCCGTCCTGCGCGTACTGCGCGAACGCCTCGGCCGGGTGCTCCAGGTAGCCGTCGACGTTCGAGGTCGCCGTGGGTGCCATGGTCGGCGGGAGGTACGGCAGCAGACGCGGGTCCACCGCGAAACGGCTCATGACCTCCAGCGCCGCGGCCGCGTTCTCCTCGCGGACCGCCACCCGTCCGGCCTGCCGGGTCTCCACCACGCGGCGGCCGTGCACGTCCGCCAGGTCGAGCGGCCGCCCGTCCTGCCCCCCGGGCGCCTCGGTGGCCAGCGGCCGGGCCGGCTCGTACCAGACCCGCTCGGCGGGCACATCGACCAGTTCCCGCTCGGGCCAGCGCAGCGCCGTGAGCCTGCCGCCGAAAACGGCACCGGTGTCCACGCAGAGGGTGTTGTTGACCCAGGTGGCGTCCGGAACCGGTGTGTGGCCGTACACCACCGCCGCCCGGCCCCGGTACTCCTCCGCCCACGGGTAGCGCACCGGCAGACCGAACTCGTCCGTCTCGCCCGTGGTGTCGCCGTACAGCGCGTGCGAGCGTACGCGGCCCGACGTGCGGCCGTGGTACTTCTCGGGCAGACCGGCGTGGCAGACCACCAGCCGGCCGCCGTCGAGCACGTAGTGGCTGACCAGTCCGTCGATGAACTCCTTCACCTGCTGCCTGAACTCCTCGCTCTGACCCTCCATCTGCTCGATGGTCTCGGCGAGCCCGTGCGTGTGCTGGACCTTGCGGCCGCGCAGATGACGGCCGTACTTGTTCTCGTGGTTGCCCGGTACGCACAGGGCGTTGCCCGACGCCACCATCGACATCACCCGGCGCAGCACGCCCGGACTGTCGGGGCCGCGGTCCACCAGGTCTCCGACGAAGACGGCGGTGCGGCCCTGCGGGTGCACCCCGTCGGTGTACCCCAGCTTGCCCAGCAGCGCCTCCAGTTCCGAGGAGCAGCCGTGGACGTCGCCGATGATGTCGAAGGGTCCTGTGAGGTGCGTCAGGTCGTTGAACCGCTTCTCGGTGACGACCGTCGCGCCCTCGACCTCGTCCACGCCCCGCAGGACGTGCACCTTGCGGAAGCCCTCCCGCTCCAGGTGCCGCACGGAGCGGCGCAGCTCGCGTATGTGGCGCTGGATCACCCGGCGCGGCATGTCGGCCCGGTCGGTGCGGGCCGCGTTGCGCTCGGCGCACACCTGCTCCGGTACGTCGAGCACGATCGCGATAGGCAGCACGTCGTGCTGCCTGGCCACCTCGATCAGCTGACGGCGGGCCTCCTGCTGCACGCTGGTGGCGTCCACCACGGTGCGCCGGCCCGCCGCGAGACGCTTGCCGGCGATGTAGTGCAGAACGTCGAAGGCGTCCCTGGTCGCGCTCTGGTCGTTCTCGTCGTCGGAGACGAGTCCGCGGCAGAAGTCCGAGGAGATGACCTCCGTCGGCTTGAAGTGTCTGCGGGCGAAGGTCGACTTGCCCGACCCCGAGGCACCGACGAGGACCACGAGGGAGAGGTCGGTGACGGGCAGGGTGCGCCCCTTGGTCTCGGTCATGCGGCCTTCTCCTCCTTCGTCCCGATCGTCGTGGTGGTGTTCAGCTCGAACCTCGCCATCTGCGTGGGCGGCCCGACCTCCGGGTCGTCGGGGCCCACAGCCGTGAACTCCACGGCGTAGCCGTACCGTTCGGCGACCCGGTCCGCCCAGGCGCGGAACTCCTCCCGCGTCCACTCGAACCGGTGGTCGCCGTGCCGGACGTGCCCGGCCGGGAGCGTCTCCCAGCGGACGTTGTACTCGACGTTCGGGGTCGTCACGAGGACCGTCCTCGGGCGGGCGGAGCCGAACACCGCGTACTCCAGCGCCGGCAGCCGCGGCAGGTCGAGGTGCTCGACGACCTCGCTGAGCACCGCTGCGTCATACCCCTTGAGCCGGTTGTCGGTGTAGGTCAGCGATCCCTGGAACAGCTTCACGCGCGAGGCCTGCCGCTCCCCCATGCGGTCCAGCTTCAGGCGCCGGGACGCGATGGTGAGCGCCCGCACCGACACGTCGACGCCGACGATCTCCGTGAACCGCGGGTCCTTCAGCAACGCCTGCACCAATTGGCCCTGGCCGCAGCCGAGGTCGAGGACACGTGCGGCCGCGCTCTCCCCGAGTGCAGCGATGATCGCGTCCCGGCGCTGCACGGCGAGCGGCGTCGGCCGCTCCTCCGTCTCGCTGTCCTCCTCCACCGCGTTGTCGATCTCCTCGACCTCGCTGTCGTCCGCCTCGGCCAGCCGCAGCAGCTCCAGCCGCTCCATCGCCTGCCGGGTCAGCGACCAGCGGCGCGAGAGGTAGCGGCTGGTGATCAGCTTCTGCTCGGGGTGGCCGGGCAGCCAGCCCTCACCGGCCCGCAGTAGCTTGTCGACCTCGTCGGCGGAGACCCAGTAGTGCTTGGCGTCGTCGAGGACGGGCAGCAGGACGTACAGGTGGCGCAGGGCCTCGGCAAGGGTCAGTTCGGCCGACTCCAGGACGAGGCCCACGTAGCGCGAGTCGCCCCACTGCGGGAACTGGGCGTCCAGCGGCACCGGTTCGGCGGTGACCGTCCAGCCGAGCGGCTCGAAGAGGCGTCGCACCAGGGCCGCTCCGCCCCGGGCGGGCAAGGCCGGTATCTCCACCCGCAGCGGCAGCGGCTGCCCGGCGCGCTCGGGCCTGGCCAGGCAGACGCCTCGCATCGCGGTGGAGAACACGCTGCTCAGCGCCACGGCCAGCAGCGACGAGGCCGCGTAGGGGCGGTCGTTGACGTACTGTGCGAGGGCCGCGTCGGGAGCGCCGCCGCGGCCCTTGCCACGGCCCTTGCGCACCAGTGCGGGCGCGTCGACCTCCAGCAGCAACGCGGCCGTGCAGCGTTCGGTGTCCGCCTGTGGGTAGACGACATGTGCCGTGCCGTAGGACACGTTAGTTGAGAACGCTCGATCAGGGTGCTTGTGGAGGAGAAACCCCAGGTCAGTGGCGGGATGCTGCTCGGTGCCGGTGGTAGAGATCATCAGGAACACATGACCGAGTATGGGTGTCAGTGGGCCAGGTCGGTACCGGATTACCTGGGAACCTCAGCCGCTCACAGAGCCTCTGAGACTCCCTGGGACTGCTGAGGCTCAGAGACGAAGTAGCCACGTCCACTGATCACGTACACAAGTCCCTCAGTGCGGAGTCTGGCCAGCGCACGGGATGCCGTTGACTGCGACACGTCGAACTCTGCTGCCAGCGCCACGTTATGTCTTCGTGGGAGGCGCGCTCGCATGATCGAGACGCTGTGAGCCCCCGCACGAGCTCGACGTCCCGCCAGCGGAGCGCGCCGAGCCGGAGCGCTAACCGGGCCGCGGTGATCGCTGCCGCGATCGGCGTCCGGGTCCATGATCTGCCGGGTGTGCGGCTGACCGCGAAGGTCGGCGAGGATGGCCGGCTGCCCGGCTGGCGGTTCGGCTGACCAGCTGATTGGCGCATCACCCGAAAGGGGTCGGCGCACCCGGAGTTACCTCACCAGGCACGCTCCCGCGTGTCACAGTGAGCTCGTCACGACATCTATCGCACCGCTCAGGCCCGCCTCGCCGCGCCCTCCCTCATTGGGCGAGGCGGGCCACGTGCCGCAACGGGCCTGCCATCGCCGTCACCGGCACACCGATGACGATCACCACCGCCCACATCCCGGCCGCCACCTCCGCCGTTCCGTAGGAGGGGGCGCACTTCCAGAACCCGCTCACAGGAGTTCCGGCCGACCTGATCAGCGCGGGTGGGTCACGCGGCGGCGGGAGCAGCGGTGGCTTCCAGCCGACCGACGCCCTGGGCGACGCGGCGTAGCAGTAGGGCCGCGGTCATGGCGAGGCTGGTGAGGAGGCCGAGCCAGATGCCGAGGGTGTCCAGGCCGGCCGCGAAGCCCGGGAGTGCGGCGGCGGGCAGGCCGACGAGCCGGTAGCCGACGAGGGTGACGCGGAAGCCGCCCTTGGTGTCGTCAAGGCCGCGCAGGAGGCCGACGCCAATGTTCTGGGTGCAGTCGACTCGTTGCGCATCACGTCTCGTTCCGACGAACTGCGGCCCGGCTCCGGAGCGATCCGCAAGACCCCCGGCCGTTCCTGGCCGGCAACGGCAACGCGGAGAGTCGTGTTGTCAGCCCGGCGCCGAGTTCAGTGGCGGAGAGCACCTTCGTATGCCGGCCGAAGCCCCGGCGGCACATTGCCTCGGTCGCATCACCAGTCATGGCTGCTGAAACGTCTTCGGAGCACGGGCGATCAGCCGGAACTCCATGAATATCCCCCCTTGGCTCGATCTTCCCGCGCACCGCATCGCGGACGTCTGCGCGAGACGGTGATGTCTCTCGGCGTCCGTGTGTCTCGGCGGATGGCCCGAGGGGCACCGCCGTCTTCGAGGTGGGGGTGTGGAGAGCGTGCTTTGGGTCTCCGCATTGGGCAGGTGGAGCGCCTGTTGTGCGGCATCGAGTTCAGCGAGTGGCGAGCCCGTTCCGTCGCCGAGAGCAACTCGGTGGCGATACGGACCCGTGCCGGTCGCGTTCTCGTTGAGCGACATCTGCATCTGAGGGGCGACACAGCAAAACTTTCATAATGCGGCATTAGCGTCGAATATCACCGATTCTTGCGAGTAAGAGATTTCTTATCAATGGAACCCTGCCTCCGGCCGCTCCCTCCTGCAGGGCAGAGAAGGAGGTCGTATGGGCGACAGCCCCACGAAGACGGGCAACGCGCTCAAGCGGCGGTTCGCGCCGAGGCTCGATCCACCACCTCAGCAGCGGCGGTGGCGTTGCGAGCTGGGGAAGGCACTGCCGGCCCTGACATTGTTCGCCTTCGTGCGGCTGACCGGTGTGATCATGGCGGCCTTGTGGTCGCTGCACCTCGGCAGGCACCCACGGACCGTGCTCGGCCTGGAATGGGACGGCCACTGGTACTGGCACATCTCCCAGTACGGCTACGGCCTGATCATCCACCCCAAAGGGAGCCACATCGTCTACAACGACCTGGCGTTCTTCCCCCTCTTCCCGGGCCTGATCCGCGCAGTGAACACGGTGCTGCCAATCGGCCCGATCAACGTGGCGCTGCTCATCACATGGAGTGCCGCCCTGGTGGCCGCCTGGGGCGTGTACGCAGTCGGCGAGCTGCTGCACGGACGACGCGTCGGGATCATCCTCGTGGCGCTGTGGGCGCTGCTGCCACACGCAATCATCCTGACGATGGCGTACACCGAACCCCTCATGACCGCCTTCGCCGCCTGGTCGCTCTACGCCGTGCTGACCCGCCGCTGGCTGACCGCGGGGACGCTGGCAGTACTGGCCGGGCTGTGCCGTCCCAACGGCCTCGCCGTGGCGGCCGCCATCGTCACCAGCGCCGTCGCTCATCTCTGGCAGCTGCGCCGCGCCGGTGTGCCCACCGCTCCGCGCGCCTGGGCGGCCGCCGCCGCGGCTCCCCTCGGATGGCTGGGCTACATCGGCTGTGTCGGGTTCAGGACACACAACCCCGTCGGCTACTTCCACGTGCAGAGTCTCTGGGGCTCACGGTTCGACTTCGGCCGCTACACGGCCCGCACGTTCAAACACCTGATCGTCGGGCACGACACCCTCGTCGTCTACGTGACCGCCGCGATCGTCCTCGGCTCCATGCTGCTGTTCCTCTTCTGCATCCTGAACGGGATGCCCTCGCCCCTGCTCGCATACTGCGCGGTCCTCATCGTGATGGCCGTCGGCGGCACCCACTTCTTCACCAGCAAGCCGAGGTTCCTGCTACCGGCCTTCCCTCTGCTGCTCCCGCTCGCCCTGCATCTGGGGCGGAGCCGCCTACGCACCATTGTCGTCCTGCTTACCGCCCTGGCCGGCGTCTCCCTCTTCTACGGCACCTACCTGCTCACCGTCTCCCATCGGGCCCTGTGATGGGAGGACCGCCCTCCCGGTTCAGGAGCTTCAGGGGCGCGCCGCCACGACCTTGGTACGGATGGTTCCAGTCCTGTCCTCCATAGGAGGCTGGTTCCGGTTTTGAGCAGTGGTTGCCTGAGCTTCGCCGGGGCTACCCGACCAGAGCGGCCATCCTGACTGGCTCGCTCCTGTTGGTCGGGGGCGATGTCCTTTTCTGGTCGGCGATCCTCATCTCCAGCACGCGCTGGCGATCCTGTTCGGGCTGATGGCCTACGCGCAGGTGCAGGAACGCCGCGGTGCCGGCGTACAGGACGCGGAGCAGGAGCCGGTCAGGCGGGCAGGGTGACGGTGAAGCGCGCCCCGGGCGTATGTGAGGGGTCGTAGGACACATCCCCGCCGACGGCGCGGGCCAGGCGCCGCGCGAGCGGCAGCCCGAGGCCCGCGCCGTCGTGTCCGTCGTCAGTGTCCGCCCGCCGGCCGGGCTGGAACAGCTCGTCGTGAAACGTCTGCGGTACACCGGGGCCGTCGTCGGTGACATCGATGTGTACGACGCCGGGGGCAAGGTGCGCAGAGACGGTCACCCGGGAGCGGGCGTAGCGGACGGCGTTGGCGAGCAGGGGGCTGACGATGCGCTCCAGGAGAGCGGGTGCGACGCCGGCCTCCGCCTCGGGGGCGGCCGTCTGCACCGCGACTTTCACCGGATCCGGTGGTTCGAGGTGCTGGACCATCCGACGTAGAACTGGTGCGATCTGAGTCGTGCCCGGGGCAGCGGTCGTGGGGTGCCGGGCATTCTCGCGGGCGTCGTTAAGCAGGGTGTCACAGATGGTGCGCATGGACTGGGCGGCTTCGTCGATCACTTCGTGGGTGGCGCGGGTCTCGGCGTCCGTGCGGGGGCGGACACGCCACCAGTCGAGTTCCATGACGATCCGAGTGAGCGGGGTGCGCAGCTCGTGGGACAGTTCTCCCGTCAGCTGCTGCTCGTGACGCAGCACGGAGCGGATGCGGTCCAGGAGCAAGTCCAGCGAGCTGCCCAGACGCGCCAGTTCGGCGGGCTGCTCGGTCGCGCCGAAGCGTTCGTCGGAGCCCACGGCGCTCCACTGGGTGGCCTGGTCGGTCATCGTATGGACCGGACGCAGGGCCCGGCCGACCGCGAACCGGGTCAGCGCGTAGGTGCAGGCGAGCATGACGGCGTCCAGGATCAGGGAGCCCAGCAGCAGGGTTTCGGCCGAACTCTGATATGGGCGCAGGTCCAGCGTCGTGACCACGGTGGCTGTGCCGTGGCGGCCGGGCACTGGCCGGGAGCACAGCCGAACGGACCGTTGACTGTCTGCGGGCACGGTCGTGCAGACCCGCTTGCCCTCGGCGGCGAGGCGTCCGGCGGCCCGCGTCAGCGTGCTGCCCGCCATGGCGGACGGCGGCTGTTCGAGCAGCCGCGTCCCCGCGTAGATCCACACGTTGGTGTCGAGGAGGCTGTCGTTGACGGTCTCCAGGACCCGCACCTGCGCGTGACGCGTATCGACGGTCGTGGCCACTGCGACGGCCCGGTTGTGCAGCTCGTCGTCCGCCTGGTGCTGCAGGTGCCGGTCCACCATGGTGTTGAACACCACGGTCAGGACCGTCATCAGCAGCACGGCTGTGGTCAGCGCCGCCAGCGAGAGCCGGCCGCGCAGGGTACGGGGGGTGAGGCTGCGGACGACGCGCTTCATGACAGGCGGTGTCCGATTCCGCGCGCCGTGCCGATCGTCAGTGCGCTGCCGGCCTCGCGCAGCTTGCGCCGCAGCCGGGTCAGGTACTGGTCCAGCGTGTTGTCACTGACCTCGGCGTCTTCGGGCCAGCCGGCCCTGATCAGATCGCGCCAGCGCACGATGTCCCCGCCCGCAGCCACCAGCGGGGCCAGCAGCTGGAACTCCGTGGGACACAGCGCGACGTCGGTGCGGTGCACGGTGACGCTGTGGCCCACCGCGTCCAGGACCAGGTCTCCGGCCTCGGTCGCCGGGCCCGGTGCGGCACGCATGACGAACGCGCGTAGCTGGGCGGCGAGATGGACGGGCTTGGGCAGGTAGTCGTCGCTTCCTGTTGAGAACCCGGACAGCCGGTCGGTGAGGTAGTGCCGGGCTGTCAGGAAGATCACCGGGGCCATGAAACCGTTGGCACGCATCACCTGGCATACGTCCCGGCCGTGCGCGTCGGGCAGCCCCAAATCCGCGATGACCGCCGCGATGTCGCCGGTGCCACCGCAGCGCGGTGGCACCGGCGGCGACGACGGGCTCGAAGCCCTCCTCGTACAACCCGCGGCGCAGTACGTCCCGCACAGGACGTCATCGTCCTCAGCGACCAGAATCTTGTGACGCATGGTCCTCCGTCGGTCCTCGGACAGGGTGGGCCGTACCCGTGACGAGCGATGCGGGCAGCCAGCAGTGTGCGGGCGACGTCGAGGCGATCCCGTGCACCGCGAGAGCGTGATCGGCGGCGACCTCTGTGGAGTAATCGCCGCCGATCAGGTCCGTCAGCGCATATCTGTGAGGAGGGTGTTGAGTTCAGCCTCCTGCCGGGCCGGCGACATCGGCGGGTTCGGGTGGTCGATGCCGAAGGTCTTCAGGACGCGGTCCATCTGGGCGTCGATGAACGTCCAGCCGGTGTTGTCCAGCGGCTGCAACGAGGCTTGGTC
Source organism: Streptomyces sp. CA-106110 (assembly GCF_050936285.1). NCBI lineage: Bacteria > Bacillati > Actinomycetota > Actinomycetes > Kitasatosporales > Streptomycetaceae > Streptomyces > Streptomyces sp. CA-106110. Next base: position 3,546,070 of record NZ_JBNJNB010000001.1, read on the forward strand.
GGCATCCCAGAGGTCTCGCAGCGACTGGGCAGCCGCGTGGGCCCCGGTCGCGTTCCCCGACCGTGCGTCCTTGAGCGAGGTCGATGCGAGTGCCTTGAGTGCGTCGACCTTCGCGGGCGGGAATTTCTTCACGGCCTGGCCAGGGGCGAGTTGAACGGTGGAGGTGGCGTCGGTCTCCGGCGCTGGGCCGACGTGCGGCTGGCTGTGCGCCCAGACCAGCAGGCCCCCGGTGGCGACGGCGAGGAGACCGAAGCCCGCCAGCGCGATGCGTTCCCTGTGCGGGTTGGCGGTGATCTGCGGGGTGTGCGAAGCCTCGTAGGTCTCGGTCACGTCGGAGCGCGTCACCGTCAGGTAGACGACAGTCGCCAGGATCAGGCCAAGGAAGATCAGGCTGGTGGTGAAGGTGCCCAGTGCAAGGCCGGTCGGGTCGCCCGGCTGCGCGACCTTCGGGGAGGCGAGCCAGTCGCCGATGTTGGCGCCCAGCGGGCGGGTCAGGATGTAGGCGAGCCAGAAGGACAGCACCGGGTTCGCGCCGAACTTCCGCAACAGCGTGATCGCCGCGATGAGGCCGAGCGGCAGCAGGACCGAGACTCCCGGGCTCCAGCCGGTGAGCTCGAGGGTCCAGTCGCCGGTCGCGGTGCCGAGCGCGAAGGTGACGAGAACGGTGAGCCAGTAGAACGACTCACGCGACAGCGTCGTGACCGAGTGGATCGAGAGGGTGCGCTCGCGCAGCCACCACACGCCGAAGACCACGGCGAGCAGGACCGAGAACACTGTGGAGCTGATCCACAGCGGCACGTTGAGCTGGTCGGTCAGGATGTCGGTGTACAGCGTGCCCGTGACACTGACAACGACCACAGTCAGCCAGTACGGGAACGGGACATACCGCTTCAGCCGCAGCTGGACGCCCAGAACCACCACGAACACCGCGGTGAAGATCCAGGCCGTGTTCACCAGACCGACGCCCAGCTTCATGTTGATCCAGTCGGCGAAACTCTCACCGACCGTCGTGCACAGGATCTTGATCACCCAGAACCAGATGGTGACCTCGGGAACCTTGTTCAGCATCAGCCGCCCACTGCGGTGCGTGCGGACTTCGCTTGTCGTTGTCATGCGACGAGGCTGGCTCGGCCAACCTGCACACAACCTGACTACGCAGCCGCCTGTGGCGTGGGGAAGGTCACCTCGACGCGACCGTGGCCATCCGCGATCGCACGGACCGCCACTCCCGCGGACGCGGCGAGACGCCTTACCACGGCCAGCCCCAACCCGTGCCCGTCGCCACTGGTCACCCCCGCTTCGAAGACCCGGTCAACCTCTGCCGGATCGAACCCCGGGCCATCGTCGAGGACATCGATCACGACCCCTTGGGGCTGGATGCGCGCTGTGACCCAAACGCGCGAACTCGCATGCTGCAGGCCGTTCTCCAGCAGGGGTGACAACACAGCCACGACGAGTTCGGTTGCCACGGCGACGTCGACGTTGGTTGGGATGGCGAGTTCGATGGAGCGACCAGCGATCGCCTGTCGCGCCGCCGCCCTGAGATCGCAGCGGGTATCGCCATCGATCCGTGTCCGGGCAGCACTCAGAATCGTCGTGATCGCCGTGTTCAGGCGATCGACCTCGGTCAGAACAGACTCCGGTGCCACACGGTGACCGGAGAGTTGCGCCAACTGTGCCTCGCCTCGCAGGACCGTCAGGGGCGTCCGCAACTCGTGGGCGATCTCATCGGTGAGCCGGCGCTCGTCCGCGAGCGTGTTGTCCACGCGGTCAAGTAGGCGATCGAGAGTTCGCCCGAGCTCCCCGAATTCATCGCGAGGAACGCCAAGGTTGAATCGGCGCCCGGGCTCGTGATCGCCCCAGTCGTCGGCAAGAGCGGCCATTTCGTGAACCACCCGCAACGCACGACCCACCACGACGTATGCGACGACGCCTGCGAGCAGGATCGAGATGCCACCCAACATGAGCGACATCGCCAGGCTGCGCTGCTCCGACGTCTCGTACGGCGTCAGATCCACCCTCACGACCGCCACGACGCGGTGGCCCTCGAGCCGGATCGGCTGGGCATACAGAAGGTAACTGCCGACCGTGGTGGTTTGGGACTGCCCGGAGTCGGCAAGCGCCTCGACGCGGTCAAGGACGCTGCCCGGCACGATCCCGTCAATGAGGTGCCCATCGGCATACAGCCACGAGACCGTGTCCAGGGCTTCGTTGCCGCTCTCGATCAGCACGACGTGGCCACTGCGTGTGGTTACGTTCGCCGCCATTGCCTCTGCACGCGTATGCGCCAAAGCGTTCGCGTCGGCGTCGGTCACCTGGCTCAGCAACACGTGCGAGACCACCACCAGCACTGCGACCACAGCTGTCGCGATCAGAACCGCAAGCGCGACCACCCTCCCGCGGAAGCCCGTCACTCCCATCGGTAGCCCACCCCACGGACCGTCGCCAGGTGATCGGCCACACCCAGCGCACCGAGTTTGGTCCGTAGTCGGCGAACGTAGGAGTCAAGGGTGTTGTCGCTGACCTGCGCGCCATGCGGCCAACCGGCAGCAACGAGGACGTGGCGGCGTACAGCGTCACCCCGCGAAGCGATAAGCCTGCCCAACAACCGAAACTCGGTCGGCGTCAGGCTCTCGCTTGTCGAACCGTAGATCACGACATGTTTCGCCGGATCAAGAACGACGCCCCTCGGTGGGGTCGTCGCGGTTGTTCTGCGTAGCAGGGCGCGGACCCTCACCAGCAACTCCGGGACGTCGAACGGTTTCGTCATGTAGTCGTCGGCTCCCGCCTCGAAGCCACCCACCTTGTGATGCATGCCATCCAGAGCGGTGAGCATCAGCACCGGGGCATCAACGCCACGTGCCCGCAGCGCCAAGCAGACATCGCGGCCATCAGCGTCCGGGAGCCCTAGATCCAGGACGATCAGGTGAGGGACCGGCTCAAGGTGCCGCATCAGGCTGTCCGCCGTAGAAGCGACTGCGATCGTATGGCCGTCGTGCTCGAGTGCGCGCTTGAGGACGTCGCGGACTGCTGCATCATCTTCGCACACCATAATAAAAGCCACAGGCTGACCCTAGGTACTCCAGCGAGAGTTCTCCATTCTCCCTGGTCAGCGCCCTGGTAGTCCTCGAGATCCGTAACGGCTTCCACTCCCGGTGTGGCTGGACGGTCCTCGCCCCCGGCGAGCGTTTCGCGCCCCGCCACTGAGGGGGGTGGCGCTCGACGCTCGGATACGGAGCGGCAGCACCAAGATCAATCTCATCGATACTGGCTGTACGGATGGTAGGCCGGTTCCAGAAGGTGTGGCCCGAGCTGGACGTGGTGTGCTCGTCGGAGCCGGGGGCTCGCGCAGTATGCGGAGGGGATCGGGGACGCGAAGCTGGTCATCGACTGATGGCGGGGGCGCTGCAGCGGGTGATGGAGTACCCCGAGCAGGGCTTCACCATCCCGCAGGACGTCTCGGAGGACGTGGCCGCGGCCAGCTCGCCGAGGCTGGCGATGAGGACGTCGCGCAGGTGGCTGGTCGGGTGCCCCTCAGGCAGCGGGATCAGGCGGAGATAGCGGGTCACGTCCTCCCCCTCTACTACTGTTATTGGGCGCATGTGACGCGGTAGCGATCTTGGAAGCGTCCTCCGACAGACCTCACGCAGACTGGCTCAACTGGCTACACTCAGTGCCGACATGGGTCACTACGCTCACGTTCTGGAGTCGTCCACAGGAGTCTGTGGGCGACGTGGACGCCGCTCGACGTCGACGAGATGGGCGACGGAAGGGTGCCGGGGACGCCAGGAGCTCCGCAGCCGCCCGCGAACGCACCTCAAGCTGTTACCGAGTCGTTATCCTCTTCGGCCTCTCCTGGCGTCGCCCACTCGATCTCGATCCTCCCGTCCGCCCGCTCCAATGCCGTCCCACGCTTCGTAGTTGCCGGCTTGACGGTCACAGAGTCGACGAAGAGGGACAGGAACGCGCGCTTGTCGGGGACGTCCCACCGGTCCCACAACCCTCCCGGGACGAACGGATCGCCGTCGTCGGAGTTGGCGAACCACTCGTCAATGGGGAGCTTCGTGGCCGTCGTGGCAGCCGCCTTCAGCTCGTCGATACGCGCGGCGCAACGGGTTTCGTGCGCCTGATACTTCCGGATGGTGTCCTTGAACGCCTGACGGCCCGTGGACCCTTCGTAGAGACCCTCGTCCCGGTCGGCGTACAGCGTCCTCATGCTCTGCTGGACGTGGAGGAGCTGCGCCTCCTGTTCCGCGAGCTCCGCAGCCGCCTCGGGATCCGTCCCCTGGACGGCGAAGCGCTCCGCGGCAGCCGCGAGGATGGCGACGTCATTCGGGTCGTCGGGGTCCAGTGACGCCACCTTTGACCACAGGCGGGCCCCGACGATGGCGTCCGCCTCCTGCCGTCGAATGCGGAGGACGTGCTTCGGGGCGTCGCCGACGCTGCGACGGAGGTTGCACACATACGTCTCGTCAGCGTTGGAGATCGTCATCCCCGACGTGCACATCCCACAGCGGAGCGTGCCCCACGAGCCTAGGAACGTCATCGCCCCTGCGCGGTCCGTCTTCCTGGCAGGCTTCCGCCCGTCTAAGCGGATGACCTGAAGTTCTGCGCGGAATCTGGAGCGGCAGCGGCGGCCTGGCGCGATGGCCTCGATGACGAGAAGACCTCGCCGGGTGTTGTATCGAGGTTGACCAAACTACGACAAAACCGGCGAGGTCAAGGCCAGTATGCGTCCGGCATCCGTGTTCGCCAACCGCCCCGGTCCGGCGTACCAGCACCTGTATCACCTGCTGCATCACCGGTGGCGAGAGGCCTCCCGCGCGGTGATCGTGCTGCTGTCCGCGGCCGGCATGACCGCAGGAGAGATCGGCGAGCTGCTCGGCTACCACCCGGCCACGGTGCGCCGCTGGATCCATCGCTACAACACCGCCGGCCTGGCGGGCCTGGCCGATCGCCCCCGCGCGGGGCGGCCCCGGCTCGGCGGGCCGAGGCTGGGCGAGCGCATCCGCCGCCTGCTGACCCGCCCCGGGCCGTGGACCATCCGCCGGATCTGGCGCCGCCTGGGCCGGCCGAAGATGAGCCTGCGCACCGTGTACCGGCACACTCGCGAACAGGCGGCCTGGCGGCGGCCCCGCCTGGTGGCCAGGGGTGACCCCGAGCGCAGGCGCACCCTCGCCGCCCTGCGCCGCCAACTCGCCGCCCTGCCCCACGGGTCGGTGGTCTGGGCCGAGGACGAGACCCACCTGCACCTACTGCCGCACGTGCGGGCGAGCTGGATCCTGCGCGGGACGCGGCAGCAGGTGGCCACCCCAGGCAAGAACCGGCAGGCCACCGTCTTCGGGGCCCTGGAAGTGGCCACCGGCGCCTGGGTCTACACCCTGGGCCGCCGCAATGCCGCCGCCTTCGTCGCCTTCCTCCAGCTACTGCTGGCCGCCTACCCCGCCGCCCCGGTCGTCGCGGTGGTCTGCGACAACGACAGCATTCATCACGCGAAGGCGGTGACCGCCTACCTGGCCGACCAGCCCCGCCTGCGCCTGCTGTTCGGCGCCCGCTACAGCCCGCACGACAACCCGGTCGAGCGCATCTGGGCCGCGCTGAAGGCCCACATTGCCAACACCGCCGTCACCTGGCCGGGCCGCCTGCGCCAGGTCCACGCCTTCTTCCGGCAGCGCTCACCCACCCAGATGCTGACCACCGCCGCACCCTGGGCCTCGCCCTGGCTGCCGAAGAGTTACGCGCAGAACTTCAGGCAAGCCGCTTAGGAGCTGTTGGAGGTCGTACCAACGCTTCGGCGTGATGAAGCCCTCGTGCGGCTGGACGGGCTGCCCCTCGTCGTCGCGGAGGATCACGCGGCGCCTTGTCTTCGGGTCCACGGGACCGATGGCGAAGCCTGCCAGCCGCGGATCACGGAGGATGCGCCCTACGACCGTCGCCGACCACTCATACCCAGCGCCGTCGGCCGTCCCGCTCTTCCGACGGCTCTGTGCGGCCTCCCGCAGCGTTTTGGCCGACTCGTCGTCGAGGCTGCCGAGAGGCGTAGGTACGCGCATTTCCGTGAGGTCGTAGGCGATGCCGTTCGACGTCGTCCCCGACTCCGCCTCGTTGATGATGTACTCCACGACGTCGGCCGGCGTGGATTCGGGTCCGATATCCCCGCTGCTCCGCGCCCCGGGACTCAGTTTCCGGATAGTGAGCCTGTCGACCTGGACGGGTTCGGACTTGAAGCCGTATGGGCCAGGGCCGGACGAGTGTGAACCCTTCGCTTTTAGCTCTGCGAAGGCGTCGCGAATAAACTTGCTCTTGTTCTTCGACTCCTGATGCGCGAGCCCAGCGATAAGCGCGAAGAATGCGACGCCAAACGGGTTGTCGTCTGACGTATTGATGAAGGGCTCTTGCGTCGAGACGAGAGCAACGCCGTACTTGGCCAACTCGTGTTGGATCTTCAACGCCTCCGCGGCCCCCTGGCGCGTCAGGCGGGAGAGCATGTAGATCACTACGACGTCGAACTTGCGGGCGCGGGCGTCCTCCATGAGCCGCTCGAACCCCGGGCGGTAGACGTTCGGGTCGTAGCCAGAGATGCCGACGTCCGAGTAATCGGTGTCGATATGCGTCCAATTGTCTTGTGAGTTGATGTACGCGACACTTTTGTCTCGCTGCATCTTCGGTGACGCCTGGCTGTCAGTCTCGCTCTTGTGGCTCTGACGCTCGTAGGTCACGGCCCTGATCATGTCCTGATCCCTGTCCCCCAGGGCGACTAGCTACATGGGTAGATACGGTACCGGATCTAAAGAAGGCGTCGAAACCCATGTCTTCGGTGGCCTTGGCGACGGAGAGGAGGGTGTCGTAGGTCGCCCCCTGCTTGGGCTCCGTGAAGATGCGAAGATCCATGTTTCCTTCCTGCACCTCCCGGAGAACATTCGGCCCCACGGGTCCCGAGCGCCCCACCCGACTCCGGTCGGGTGAAAAATCCGCCCATCGGGCGACCGGGTGAAGCGCACCACTTCCGGCCCATCGCGGCGGTGTCCCACGACGGGGACCGGACCGCGAATCCGGCCGCCGGTACGGGGTGCCGGCCGCCGGTCGGCTGGCGTGGCCGCGTCAGCCCGGGCCGGTCCTCGGCTGAGAAGGCGTCATGCCGCCCCTCCGCACAAGGGAGCGCCGGAGGCCCGAACACGGCGCATACGACGCCGCACCGAACGTTCGAGCAGCACGCCGTCCCCGCCCCGACATCTGAGCAGTGCGTCCACCCCGCCCCGCCCCCGCCCAGCACGTACAGCACCCGTCCGGCCCGGACCGGCTGTTGCCCTCCGGACCAGGTGGAATGAGTGTGCGCTCAGCCCGCCGCTCTGTCCCGCTCCCGTACCTCCCCGTCCCTTGCCGCCAGTCTTCGCAGCATCTCTCTGACCCGGTCCCTGGACTCGTCCGCGGCGTCGATGGCCTCCATGCACTGCCAGTACGTGCCCTCGTCCGCCGCGGCGCTCGCGGCCGCGACAAGGGCCATGCCCAGTTCCACGAGGAGGGTGCCGAGGTCAAGGAGGGCACTGCGTGCGTCGCCCAGCTCCGTGAGCTGGGCGGCCCGCAGGTCGGCCACGTCGATGGAGGGTGTGTCCAGGACACCGCACCCCCTGCCCGCCAACTCCGTCAACCCCAGTGCCTCGCCGCGCAGTTCGGGCGGTCCCGAGACCGCCAGCCGACTGCCGATCGCTTGCGCCAGGGCGTACGCCTGCCACGCCTCGGTCATGACTCTCGGCCCGCCCTCGCTCCCCGAAAGGGCACGCCTGCTCGTCACGATGAGCCGCACCGCGTCCATGCGCTGCCCCCGTCTGTCGCGACGCACTCCCGCACGTCTGCCCGAACTCCGTTGTTCACTACCCAGCGTGAAGGGTCAGGAGAGGAAAGGCCAGAGGGAGTCCGAAATCTGTGGACAACGGAGGAGGGGAGAACAAGTCCATGACTCCGGAGAGTGACAGCGGCTCCACCGGTCCACGCGGTGCCCCGGCGTCCTCCGCAGGGTGGTTCCGCCTCACTCGGCTCCGGGTGCCGGGAACCTCTTCTCGTTGCGGTCGATCTTCGCGTCCAGCGCCGCGAGCGCGTCGACGCCGAGCACCTCGCACAACTGGAGCAGATAGGCGAGCACGTCCGCGATCTCGTCGGTCACCCGATGGGCGGTGTCCGGGTCGTCCATCACCCGGGCCGACTCCTCGGGCGTCAACCACTGGAAGATCTCGACCAGTTCGGACGCCTCGACGCTGAGTGCGGACACCAGGTTCTTCGGTGTGTGGTAGGGCTGCCAGTCGCGTGTCGCGGCGAAGTCCGCGAGCCGCCGCTGCAGCCACGCGACGTCCAGGTCCCTGCGCCGCCCGGGTTCTTCTGTCACGCGCTCAGGTCTACCACCGTCGCCCCGTCCACCCCCGCCGCCCAGGACGCCTCACCCACCGCGCCCACCAGCCTGATGTGACCCCGCTCGCACATCCGGGCCGCCAGTCCGAGCAGTTCACGCGTCTGCCGCCGGTCCATACAGCGGTCGAGGCCGTCGGCCAGCACCGTGAGGGTCTGCAGCGCCGCCGGTACCTCGCCCACCGGGTCGACCTCCAGGACGCCGGGACCGGTGAGGAGGACCAGGGCCAGCGCCACATACCGCAGCTCGCCGTCGCCCAGCAGCTTCAGCGGGGTGCGCAGTCCGTCGCCGCGGTCGAGCAGCGCCCGGACCGTACCGTCGTCGAGCGGCTCGGCCAGCAGGTCCACGACCCGCCCCGCACACCCGGCTCCGACCGCCGCGGCCAGCAGCGCGTGCCGTCGGCCGCACTCGGCGCGGGTGCGCAGCAGCACTTCGGCGAGGTTGCCGCAGCCCGGCAGCAGCCGGCCCGCGCCCAGGGGCACGGGGGCGCGCATCGAGCCGGGGCTCGGATCACAGGCGAAGACCGACCGCAGGGCGACCACCATCTGCTCGGCCGCGGCGAGCACCCGGCGCTGGCCGTCCGTCTTGCCCGCCACGCGCAGCGGCAGCAGGGCGGTGCCGAGGCGGTCGTCGGGGAGCGGCCCGCGGGTCACCGGGGCGGACCCCGCGGTGTGCCAGGCGGCCTGCACCGCCCGGCGGCCCGGGTCGCGCAGCGCCGACTCCAGCAGAACCAGGCCGTCGGCGGTCAACCGCTCACTGACGATGCGCAGTTCGGGCTCGGCCTGGATCGCGACGTCGAGCCGCACGGGTCCCTCCGGGCCGGCGGTCGTGCAGCCGATGCGGAACCCGCGCCGCCGCTCGCCGTCGGGCCGCGCCCGCTCGGGCACGCACGTCACCGGGTCGGGGAACGCCTCCGCCAGCTCCGCTCCGCCCCCGAGCCGCGCCAGCGCCTCGTACGCCTGCAGCGCCCGCGACTTGCCCGAGCCGCTCGGCCCGGTGAACAGGGTCAGCGGCGCCAGCGCGAAGACGGCCCGGCGATGCCCGGCGAACGCGGACAGCCGCAGCTCGGTGACGCAGGGCCGGTCCGGACGGGGACTCGGGGCAGTGTCCGGCTCGGGCGGGGACAACGCAGGGGACGCGGTCATGTCCGGGACGGTAGGCCCGCGGCGCCGGGGCGAACCGTTCCGCCCTCGTACCCTTCCCACGATCGGGCGACCGTCCGGGCCGCGCGGCGACGAACCGTGCTGCACGGACGCCCACCGGTCTCAGCGGGTGACTCCGGCCCCCTCCATCAGACCTCGCACCTCGGTCCCCGGTGGGGTCAGCAGGAACACATTGCGGTCGACGCGATGCATCCCGCTGGAGAGACCGAAGACGACACCCGTGCTGAAGTCCAGCACCCGTTTGGCGACGTCGTTCTCCGCGCCGGTGAGGTCGAGCAGCACGGGCACGCCCGTCATCAGCGTCTCGGCGACCTCGCGGGCGTCCGCGAAGACGTTGACCCGCAGGACCACGAAGCGCCGGCGCGCCTCGGTCACGGCCTCCGGTATCGAACGGTGGCCGACGGCGGACGGCCAGGCGTCCCGGCCGCGCAACGGAACGACCTGGGCGAGCCCTTCCCACTGTTCGTCGGTGACATCGCGGCTGTTCACCGGCCCTCCCCGCACTGGCTCGCACTCATCGTCTGCACCGGTCAATTCTTAACCACGCTCACCCTTTCGGCCCAACAGCGACACGGACCGCGATATCTTCCGCGGTCACGTCGCCGCTCCTGGCGCCCGTCTGCCAGGGCGGCCGGCTCCCGGTGCCCGGTTACGACCAGTTCTTACCGCCCTCACACCGGAGTCTTCACCTCCGAGCGCTCGACATTCACGAGGTCCCGTTAGGTTCCGGGGGTGCAGTTGGCAGAAGTGAGGCCGGCGACAATCGGCCGCTGGACGCGCCCCTTCGCAGCGCAGGACGATCCGGACCAGACTCCCGCACAGTGGCATCGCGTTCTGACGCTGCTGGCGAACATCAGTCTGCTCATCGGGACACGCAGTGTGTGGGCCGCCGCCGCCAGTCACAGACCGGTGGTGGCCGGGGTCATCTCGCTGTGCTACGCGTCGATCCTGGTCACCGGAATCCTGACCGTGGTGGTCCGGCGCAGCAGGTCGCTGGCGCGTCTCGACCTGGTCGTCCTGGTGACGGCGGTCACTCTCGCCTACTGCACGGTCAGTGTCGCCCACAACTTCAGCGACGAGTCGATACTCACCACGCAGGCCGCCCGTGAGCTGCTCCACGGCCACCCTGCGTACGGACAGCCCTGGCCCTGGCTGTTCGGTCACGGCATCGCCTACACCCAGACGATGACCGGCGGCTACGACTACACGTACGGCTATCCGCCGGTGACCATGCTGCTGACCGCGCCGCTGCTGTGGATCGGCCACGGGGCGCTCGCGGAGACCCTGGTCACCAACACCGCGCTCGTCCTCGGCACGATCGTCATGTGGAAGATGCTGCCGACCCCCTGGCGCTCGGCGGCCACCATGGTGTGCCTGGGCTTCGGCATGCTCCCCATGTACGCCCGGCTCGGCTACCCGGCGGTCGTCGCCATGGCCTTCCTCATCCCCGTGGTGGTGCGCTGGACGCGGATGGGCGCGGGCGGCGCCGCCGACTGGGCACGGGCCGCCTGTCTGGGCGCGGCCTGCGCCAGCCAGCAACTGCCATGGTTCCTCACACCGTTCCTGCTCGCCGGTATCTACGCGCTCAGGCGCGGTGAACTGGGGGCACGCGCGGCGGCCGTGGCGGTGGCACGGATCGTCGGCATAGCCGCCGGTACCTGGCTGCTGATCAACGCGTACTTCATCGTGAGCGAACCGCATACGTGGCTCGAAGGCATCGCGCTGCCGATCACCCAGGGTGCGGTGATCCACGGCCAGGGTCTGGTCGACATCTCCCTCTACTTCACCGACGGCAGCGACCGCCTGGCCTGGTACTCCCACGCGAGCATGCTGATGCTCGCGGGTCTGCTGGCCCTGTTCGTGCTGTTCGTGCGCCGTCTGGGGCCGGCCGCGACCGTCCTGCCCTGGTGCGCGTTCTTCCTGGCGACCCGCTCTCAGGACGGCTACTACCTGCTGATGACCCCGCTGTGGCTGGCGGCCGCCGTCACCGTGCCGTCCAGCGTGTTCACCACCGCCTGGCAGCCCCGGCTGCTGTCCGGGCGGCGGCAGGCCCGGGCCGTGCTGGCCGCGGCCGTACTCGTTCCGGCCCTCATCGCCGTCATGCTGGGGGCGACCGGAAGGCCGCCGCTGCACATGCAGGCCACCGCCGCCTCCCGGACGCCCACGTCCGTCAAGACCCTCACGGTCCGTGTGACCAACACCGGCGACGCGGCCGTCCAACCGCATTTCACGCTGACCACGGGCCAGGGCATGAGCCGCTGGTGGAAGGTGCTCGGCGGCCCCTCGTCCGTCGCCGGTCACGGGACGGCCACCTACCGGCTCGAGGCACCCGGCGGCCGCTTCGATCTGCCCAAGGACGGCACCCGGATCAGGCTGCGCGCCTTCTCCGCGTCGCCCATGACGCTGTCGAGCCAGGACATCCGTCTGGACCGCCGTCAGGCTCCCCCGAAGTAACCGCCTGTCACGTCACGGGGCGCGACGGCTCTCGCACCACCGAGCCGGCTGGCCGGTAGCGCACGGCGCACCCCCTGCTCGGCCTTCGTGAACCAGCGTGGAGAGTCGGCCCTGGCCTCCGCCCGGGCGGAGGCCAGGGCCGGTGGACCACCCGTCCCGCGAGCGGTGGTCGACCGCCCGCGGGACGGGACCCGTCATTCGGACGAGGACGGGCGCGTACGGCCGCGGGCGACCGCGAAGCCCGCGGCGGCCAGGCCGAGTACGCCCACGACCAGGCCCGCGATACCGAGGCCCCGGGCGGTGGAGTCACTGGTGGCGGCGGCCTTGGCGGTGGAGTCGCCCGGCTTGTCCGCCGCCCCCGTGGCGGTGGAGGCGGAAGCCGCCGCCGAATCGTTGCCCTCCGCCGCGCCCTTGGCGGTCAACTGGAGGACCGGCGCAGGGTTCTCCGGCTCGTCCGCGCCCTTCTGAGTCTTCTCGATCCAGCGGACGACGTTTCCGTCGGAGTAGGTCTGCAGCGTCTTGAAGGTCAGCTGGTCCGTGTCGTCCGGGAGCTGACCGAAGGCGACGTCGAAGTCCTGGTACTGGCCGTGCCGGATGCGGCCGCCGGTCCAGGTGATCTCGGAGACGGCGTCGGTGATGGTGCCGTCGTCCGTCTTGACCGGCGTCTTGAGCTTGGTGGTGGTCACCTGAGCGGTCCAGCCGTCCTGCGGGGAGACCAGCACACCGAGGACCGGGTGGTCGGTGGGCAGGAAGACCTGCACCTTGGTGGTCGCGGCGGTGTCCTCCTCGTTGGGGACCCGGAAGGTGAGCACACCGTCCGTGGCTCCCTTGGCGTAGCTCTCCGGGTGGACGGTGACGTGCGCGAAGGCCGCGCCCGCCGCGGCGAGGACACCGGCGGCGGTGAGGGCGCCGACGGTGGCGGCGCGGCGCAAAGTGGTACGCATCGGGGACATGTGTAGGGAAGCTCCGTACTCGTGCTCGATTTGGGGGGGCAGATTCGGTACGGGGATCCCAGGGGCGGGCCACGCCGGGACAGGGCGTGCCGCAGCAGCACCTGCCGGAGCGGGCGGCGCAGCGGGCCGCGGGAGCGGGGCGGCCCGGCGTACTGGGGCAGCGGCACCGTACGCCACCAGGCGGCGAGGCCCGGGACGAAGGCGACGGCTTTGCGCAGCAGCGAATAGAGGGCGGCCTCGCCGCGCCGCAGGCACCAGGAGCAGACCAGAGCGGCGGCCAGGTGAGCGGCGACGGCGTGAGAGGTCATCGCGTGCGGCTGGCCGGCCATGTGCATGCCGTGGGGCATGCCCGGCATGTCCATCGGCGTGGCCGGCCGGCCCGCCGCGTCGAAGCCGAGATGGAGTCCGCCCTGTACGAACAGCATCGCGAGACCGATGCCGAGGAGCGAGCGCTCCCTTCCGGCGAACGCCACACCGCCGGCGAACACGGGAAGGAATCCCGCCGCGTCCGCCCACACCGGTGGAGCGGAGCCGGTGGCCAGGGTGTGTCCCCCTGCGGCGAGCAGCACGCAGACGACGGCGAACACCGCCGCGCGCACGCTCCGCACCGTCCAGGACACTGTCATTGCGTGGGATCCTCCCACGCGGAGATCGGCGATCATGTCGCTTTGCCAGGACAAGGCGTGTGAGGCGCGCCTCCGGGCCGCGTTCGGGCGGGGCGGCGCCGGGCACCTATCGTGACGCCCATGCAGTCCTACACAATCGGCCAGGCCGCCCGTCTGCTGGGAGTCAGCCCGGACACCGCGCGACGGTGGGCGGACGCGGGCCGGGTGGCGACCCGGCGCGACGAGAGCGGGCGGCGGGTCATCGACGGCAAGGACCTGGCCGCGTTCTCGGTGGAGCTGGCGCGCGGCGGCACCGGCGAGGAGGACGCCCCCTCGTACACCTCGGCCCGCAACGCGTTCCCCGGCATCGTCACCGCCGTGAAACTCGGCGACGTGGCCGCCCAGGTGGAGATCCAAGCCGGACCGCACCGCCTGGTCTCACTGCTGACCCGGGAGGCCGTGGAGGAACTCGGCCTGGAGGTCGGGATGGAGGCCACCGCCCGGGTGAAGTCGACGAACGTACATATCGACAGGACCTGACGAGCGGGTGCCAACCGCTCTCAGGCCCCTGGGCCGTAACGGCCGTCCACCCTTATCGCGTTGATGCCGCTGACATAGCGCGCGCCGCAGCGGTCCTGCGGCAGCACGAGCTGGGGTCCGGACCGGTCGAGCAGGGTGTCGTCGATGCTTGCCGCGAGGAGGACGGGCGCACGCCCGAAGTCCGGGTCGATCTCCGCCCAGGACAGCAGGACGTAGTGGCCGTCCGCGCCCGTGACGAGGATCAGGAAGCGCAGCCGGTCCTTGCGCCGGGCGGGATCGAACACGGGACCCGCGGCCGAGAGCACGTCGTACAGCAGCGGACCCCTGAAGCAGTGGTGCTGTACGCCGCTGGTGGCGCACTCGAAACTGACCCGCTTCTCGCGCTGCGGCATGGCCAGCAGATCGGGCACGGTCAGCCGGGCGGGACGCGCGAGGTCACCGGTAAGGCTGAGCTCCGCCGGCACCGCGGCGTCGGCGACCGGTTCCGTCAGGGTCTGGCCCACAGGTCACCACCTCCCGGATGTCAGTACCCGGGCGGCGACACCGTACAAACGCACATACCGGCTCCGGAGGCCGATCACCCTGCTGATGCGATGCAATAGATGACTTCCGGATGGCATCTGCGTCATTATGATCGGCGTATCGGAGGGGTCCAAGGGGTCCCTCCCAACCGAAAAGGGGGAGTGGACCCGTGATGACCCGTTCCGCGCGCCGCAGTCGCCGTCTGCTGCAGGTGACCGGCGTGGCGGCCGCCGCGCTGCTGGCCCTGAGCGCCTGCTCGTCCTCGTCCGACTCGAGTTCCTCCCCCAAGTCCGACTCCTCGGCGTCCACGGCGTCCACGGGGTCCTCGGCCGCGAAGCTGTCCGGCACCGTCACCGTCTTCGCCGCCGCCTCCCTCAAGGAGAGCTTCACGACCCTCGGCCAGGAGTTCGAGAAGCAGCACCCCGGCACGAAGGTGTCCTTCAACTTCGGCGGCAGTGACACCCTCGCCGCGAGCATCACCAGCGGCGCCCCCGCCGACGTCTTCGCCGCGGCCAGCCCCAAGACCATGGCCATCGTCACGGACAAGAACGACGCGGCCGGCACGCCCGCCACCTTCGTGCGCAACCAGCTGGAGATCGCCACCCTGCCCGGCAACCCGGACAAGGTCGCCTCCCTGAAGGACCTCACCAAGTCCGGCCTCAAGGTCGTACTGTGCGACAAGACAGTGCCGTGCGGTGCGGCCGCGCAGAAGGCGCTGGAGGCGAGCAACCTGAAACTCACGCCGGTGTCGTACGAACAGGACGTCAAGAGCGCCCTGACGAAGGTGGAGTTGAAGGAAGCAGACGCCGCGGTCGTCTACAAGACCGATGTGAAGGCAGCGGGTGACAAGGTGCAGGGCGTGGAGTTCCCCGAGTCGGCCAAGGCCGTCAACGACTATCCGATCGTCCAGCTCAAGGACGCGCCCAACGCCGAGGCGGCCAAGGCGTTCATCGCTCTGGTGCAGTCCGCCGAGGGCCGCAAGGTCCTGACCGAGGCCGGGTTCCTCCAGCCGTGACCCGGCTCGACACGTCCGGCGCCGCGGCCGACACGCTGGTGGGCGTGCCGCGGCGCGGGCGTGTCCGCCGCCCGGGAGTTCCACTGCCGCTGCTGCTGCCCGCGCTGGTCGGCCTGGCGTTCCTGCTGCTGCCGCTGATCGCCCTGCTCGTACGGGCCCCGTGGCGCACTCTGCCCGACCAGCTGACCAGCACACAGGTGTGGCAGGCCCTGCAGTTGTCCCTGGTGAGCGCCACCGCCGCCACCGGGGTGAGTCTGGTGCTGGGCGTGCCGCTGGCCTGGCTGTTGGCCCGTACCACCTTTCCGGGACGGGGTGTCGTACGGGCGCTCGTGACGCTGCCGCTCGTGCTGCCCCCGGTGGTGGGCGGTGTGGCCCTGCTGCTGGCGCTCGGGCGCAACGGAGTGGTCGGGCGATGGCTGGACGCGTGGTTCGGGATCACGCTGCCGTTCACCACGGCAGGGGTGGTG
The DNA here is from genome assembly GCF_050936285.1 of Streptomyces sp. CA-106110. Classification (NCBI taxonomy): domain Bacteria; kingdom Bacillati; phylum Actinomycetota; class Actinomycetes; order Kitasatosporales; family Streptomycetaceae; genus Streptomyces; species Streptomyces sp. CA-106110. The sequence continues at coordinate 3,562,190 of NZ_JBNJNB010000001.1, forward strand.
GTGGCGGAGGCGTTCGTGGCGATGCCGTTCCTCGTCATCAGCGTGGAGGGCACACTGCGGGCCGCCGATCCTCGCTACGAGGAGGCCGCCACGACACTCGGCGCCTCCCGCTTCACCGCGTTCCGCCGGGTCACGCTGCCGCTGATCGCGCCGGGCATCGCGGCCGGTTCCGTACTGGCGTGGGCGCGGGCGCTCGGTGAGTTCGGGGCGACCATCACCTTCGCGGGCAACTTCCCGGGCCGTACGCAGACGATGCCGCTGGCCGTCTACCTGGCCCTGCAGAACGACCCGGCGGCGGCCATCGCCCTGAGCCTGGTGCTGCTGGCCGTGTCGATCGCGGTCCTTGCGGGGTTGCGGGACCGCTGGATGACCGCGTCATGACCCAGACCGGACAGGCGGCGACCGGCAGCACCCCGGCCGGCGCACGCGACGAGGGGCTCGACGCGCGGGTCGTCGTCGAGCGCGGCACCTTCCGGCTCGACGTGGCGCTGACCGTGGCGCCCGGCGAGGTGGTGGCGCTCCTCGGGCCCAACGGCGCAGGGAAGACCACCGCCCTGCGGGCGCTGGCCGGACTCGTCCCGCTCTCCGGCGGCCATCTGCGGCTCGACGGCGCCGCACTGGACCGTACGCCGACCGAGTCGCGTCCCGTGGGAGTCGTCTTCCAGGACTACCTGCTCTTCCCGCATCTGACCGCCCTGGACAACGTGGCCTTCGGTCCTCGCTGCCAGGGCGCGTCCAAGGCGGAGGCTCGCGCGATCGCCGCCGCATGGCTGGGGCGCATGGGTCTCGCCGACCACGCCGGTGCCAAGCCGCGGCGGCTGTCCGGCGGCCAGGCCCAGCGGGTGGCGCTCGCCCGCGCCCTCGCCACTCAGCCCCGGCTGCTGCTCCTGGACGAGCCGCTCGCCGCGCTGGACGCCCGCACCCGGCTGGAGGTGCGGGCCGGACTGCGGCGCCATCTCGCCGAGTTCGAGGCGGTGGCGGTGCTCGTCACACACGACCCGCTGGACGCGATGGTGCTCGCCGACCGGCTGGTGGTCGTGGAGCACGGCCGGGTCGTCCAGGCCGGCACGCCCTCGGAGATCGCCCGCCGTCCGCGCACGGACTACATCGCCCGGCTCGTGGGACTCAATCTGTACCGGGGCACGGCCAAGGGGCACACTGTGCGGCTCGACGCCGGCCCCGCGATCACGACCACGGAGGATCTGTCCGGACCGGTCTTCGTGGCCTTTCCGCCGAGTGCCGTGACCCTGTACCGGGACCGGCCGAGCGGCACCAGCGCCCGCAATCTGTGGCGGTGCGAGGTGGCCGGCCTGGAGACGCACGGCGACCAGATCCGCGCCGACCTCACCGGTGAGCTGTCCCTGGCCGCGGACCTGACTGCCGTCGCCGCGGCCGAACTCGGCCTCCAGCCGGGCGCCCCGGTCTGGGCAGCCGTCAAGGCGGCGCAGACGCACGCGTATCCGGCCTGACACGCCGCGCCGGTGCGGCCCGCCGATCCGGCCGCCGTGGGCTCAGCATAGGTACGGACGCTGACATTCCCCCACGTACCGCGAGGCGCACCCATGAACCTGAGCATCCGCAACCAGATCCCCGGGACCGTGACGGCCGTCACTCCGGGCGAGGTCATGGCGATCGTCAAGGTCAGATTGACGGGAGGTCAGGACGTGACCGCCGCGGTCACCATCGAGGCCGTCGACGAACTGAACCTCGCCCCGGGGGCCTCCGTGTACGCCCTGGTCAAGTCCACGGAGGTCGCGCTCGCGACCGCCGCCGTGGAGGGCATCTCCATCCGCAACCAGCTCCCCGGTACCGTCGAGCGTCTGACCACGGGCGAGGCCATGGCATCGGTGAGGGTCACGGTCGCGGGCGGTGCGCTGACGGCCGTGATCACGCGGCTCGCGGTGGAGGACCTCGCCCTGGCCCCCGGCTCCCCGGTCGTCGTCCTGATCAAGTCGACCGAGGTCGCGCTGGCGACGGCCTGAGCCCTCGCCGCCCTGGTCATCTGCTGCGACGCGGCGGCGTTCACCCGAATCGCCGATCACGGGAACGTTCGCCACCGCACTATCGTCTACAGTTAAGTAGACGGTCTACAAGATTGTAGTCATGCTGGGTGGCGCCGTGCCGCGCCCGGCCTCCCCCATGGAAGGGCACGCGACGATGGCCACACCCCTGTCACTGGGAGCCCAGCTCGCGGTGAACGTGCTGGACGCCCAGTCCCTGCTCGCCGCCTTCGGCGTGCTGGGCGTCGGCGTGGTGATGTTCGCCGAGACGGGCCTGCTCATCGGCTTCTTCCTGCCCGGCGACTCCCTGCTGTTCACGGCGGGCCTGCTCTGCACGGGCTCGGGTCAGCACGGAGTGAAGCTGTCGCTGCCCCTGCTGCTGGTCGCCGCGGCCGTCGGCGCGATCGCCGGATCCCAGTGCGGCTATCTGATCGGGCGCAAGGCGGGCGGCACGCTCCTCGCCCGCAGCCGCTCGGCCCGGCTGAAGGAGGGCGCACAGCGCGCCGAGGAGCTCCTCGACCGCTACGGGCACGCGAAGGCGATCGTCCTGGCCCGCTTCGTCCCCGTGGTGCGCACGGTGCTCAACCCGATGGCCGGCGCACTGCACGTGCCCGCGCGGACCTTCACCCTCTGGCAGGTGGTCGGCGGCCTCCTGTGGTCCCTCGGCCTCACCCTCGCCGGATACGCCCTCGGTTCCTCGGTGCCGAATGTCGACAAGTACCTGCTGCCGATGATCGCGGTGATCGTCGTGGTCTCGCTGATCCCGCTCGCCCTGGAGCTGCTGCGCTCCCGCCGGGCCGCGAAGGAGGGTGTCCGCGGATGACGGAAGCCTTCGACGGAACGTGGGTGGACGGCTCGGCCTACACCGACGTGGTGGGCCTCGCCCACCGCGCGCCCTCCTGGCTCGACGCCCTGATCTCCGCCTGGTCGACCTACGGGCTCGGCCTGTTCGCCGTACTGATGCTCGCCGGCTGGTGGCGGGCACGCCGCACCGGCTCCGGGGCCGCGGTGGTCGCCCTCGCGGTCCCGTTCGTGGTCGTCCTCGCCTATGCGCTGAACGACGCGCTGAAACTGGTCGTCCGCGAGGACCGCCCGTGCCAGAGCCTGCGTGTGGTCACGCTCGAGGCGTGCCCGGCCCCGGGCGACTGGTCGTTCCCCAGCAACCACATGGCGATAGCCGCGGCGGCCGCGGTCGCGCTGTACTTCGTCTCCCGCCCCATCGGCTGCACGGCGCTGCTCGCCTCCGGCGCGATGGGCGTGTCCCGGGTGTGGGTCGGTGTGCACTATCCGCACGACGTGATAGCCGGGTTCGTCGTGGGAGCCCTCGTCGCATCGGTCGTGATGATCCCGTTGACCCGTCACCCCGATGCCCTGGCCCGCCGTCTGGCGACCACCCGGCTGCGTCCGCTCCTCTCGGCGTCCGCGGCCGCGGAGGACCCCGCCTCGGACCGGGTGGCCACTCCCACCTGACCGGCCCGGGCCGGCACCCGCGAAACCCCGCCCGACCGGCGCGCGACCCCATGGAGGACCATGCGCCACAAGATCCTGGTCGTCGAGGACGACCACGCCCTGCGGGACGTGCTGCTGCGCGGCCTGTGGGAGGAGGGGTTCGACACGGTGCCCGCCCCGGACGGCGCCACCGCCCTGCGGCTGGCCCGCGACGACGTCTCCGCGGCGGTCCTCGACATCGGACTGCCCGACGCCGACGGCCGTGACGTGTGCCAGGCGATCCGGGCCAACGGCTTCCTCGCGCCGGTCGTCTTCCTGACGGCCCATCACCGGCTCCCGGACCGGCTGTCCGGCTTCTCGGCCGGCGGCGACGACTACCTGTCCAAGCCGTTCCACCTCGCCGAACTCGCCGCCCGGCTGCGCGCGGCCGTCAAACGGGCCGCTCCCCGCCCGGCCGCGACCGCGGGCGACCTGGTCCTCGATCCCGTGCGGCACCGCTTCACCGTGCGCAGCGGGCACGTCGACCTGACGCCGACGGAGTTCCGTCTCCTCGCCGCGCTCATGGCGGCGGGCGGGGACATCGTGCGCCGCCGCGAGCTGGTCCGGGCGGGCTGGCCCGAGGGCGCCCTGGTCAGTGACAACACGCTGGACCAGTATCTGACCCGGCTGCGCCGCAAGCTGCGCGAGTCGGGCAGCGACCTGTCGATCGGCACCGCGCGCGGCATCGGGCACCGGCTGTCATGACGGCGGTCCCCGCCCGGCTCGTCGCCCGCCCGGCACGGGCGGCGGCCCTGCTCGCCCGGCTGGCCCCGAGCACGCTGCGCGGCCGTCTCTCCCTGGTGGCGCTCACCACCGCCGCGCTCATCATGGTGATCCTCACCATCCTCTTCAACACGGTGGTCCGTCAGCACCTCCAGCGCCAAGCGGACGACGAACTGCGCACCCGGGCGGCGGCGGTCGCCACGACGGTCGACACCAGCGGCCCGAAGGTGCGCTTCCTGGAGACCTCCAACGACGCGCTCCTGGACGCCAACGTCTGGATCTACTCCGGTGCGCGCCTGCTCGAACAGCCCGCCTCCACCACCGCGCGGGGGCCGCTGACCCGCGTCGCGTACGGCTTGGTGGCGCACGGCGGCCAGGACTGCGTCACCGCCGAGGACCGCCACGCCGACGGACCCGTCCGGCTGTGCGCCGAGCCCGTGGCCCGGCGCGCGGGAGGCAGTGCGGCGACCGTCGTCACCGCGTTGGACCTCTCCCCGTACCGCAGTTCGGCGGACACGCTGCTGCTGGGATCGTTCGTCCTGGACACCGTGATGCTCGCCTGCACCTATGCGCTCACCCGTCTCGCGGTCGGACGGGCGCTGCGTCCCGTGGGCACCATGACCGACCAGGCCACGCAGTGGAGCGCCGTGGCCTCCGAAGAACGCTTCGGCGCGTTAGGCCGGCCGGCGGAACTGGCCAGTCTCGGGCTGTCGTTGGACGCCCTCCTCGACCGTATCCGGGCGGTGCTGCGCTATGAACGGCAGCTGACCGCGGAGCTGTCGCACGAACTGCGCACCCCGCTCAGCAGGATCGTCGCCGAGCTGGACTGGTGGCAGGCCCGCCCGCGCACGGACGCCGAGACAGGGGCCGCCCACGCCGTGATCGCCGACGCCGCCCAGTCGATGCGCACCATCTGCGACACCCTGCTGAACGACGCCCGCGAGGGCACGTCCACCGCTCCGGGGACGGCCGAAGTGCTGCCGGTGCTGCGTCGCCTGGCCGCCGGCCTCGCCGCCCCGGCTCAGCTGACGGTCGAGATCCGCGCAGGGGACGAGCGGCTGGAGGCGGGGGTCCCCGCCGCCCTGCTCCAGCGGACGGTCAGTCCGCTGCTCGCCAACGCCCTGCGCTTCGCCCACTCGTACATCGCTGTCGAGGCCCGGCGCACGGTCGACGGCGTACGGATCGACGTCACGGACGACGGTCCGGGGGTGCCGGAGTCGTTCGCCGGGCGGCTCTTCCAGCCCGGGCAGCGAGCCGATCCGCACGACGGGCACGGAGGTGCGGGCCTCGGGCTTCCGCTCGCGCGACGCCTGGCCCGCTCGGCCGGCGGCGAGGTGCGCCACGATCCCGGCCACACCCCGGGCGCGCGGTTCGTGGTCACCCTGCCCGCCGGCTGACGGGATCCCGACCGTCGGGGGCCGGCGGCGGTGCGACGGCGTGTCTGCGCTCCTGGACGTGGGCGTAGGCCATCAGGCCGAGCAGGATCGCGAGCAGCACGGCCGACGAGCCCGCGGTGCCGAGGTCGAGGCCGCCCTTGTCGGCCGGCTTGGTGAGGAAGTCACCGGCGGTGGCGCCGAGCGGGCGGGTGAGCACGAAGGCGATCCAGAACAACACCACATTGGGCACCGCGGGCACCCGCATCAGGACGACGAGCACCAGCAGCGCACCGGTCACGAGCAGCGCGCCGCCCCCGTAGCCGAGGCCGGAACTGTCGGAGAGGAAGTCGCCCATCGAGGTGCCGAGGGTGTTGGAGACGAGGATCGCCGACCAGAAGAGGGCCTCGCCGCGGAAAGTGACGATGTCGCGGATCTGGAACGTCATCCCGGTCAGCTTCCAGACGGTGAAGATGACGAGCAGGATCGAGATGAGGATGGCGGCGCCCGCGGGATAGCCGAGACCCAGGCCCTGGGGCCCCCAGCCGAGCGAGGTGGATCCCTTCGCCAGGTACTTTTCGCTGGCGTCGCGGTTCATGAAGTCGGACATCGTCGTGCCGGCCATGCTGGTCGACAGGATGACGGTCCAGTAGAAGAAGGGGTTGTAGCGGGCGGAGCGGAGCTGGACGACCAGGGTCACCACGAAGACCAGGAACAGCGCGATCGTGGTGAGGAAATAGCCCAGCCTGAGGGTCTGGGCGAACAGGTCGCCCGCCGTCTCGCCCAGGGTGGTCGCCGCGATCTTCATGATCCAGAAGGCCAGGGTGACCTCCGGCAGTTTCTTCACCACACTCCTTCGTGCCTCGGCGGCGCCGGGGCGGGTGAGGACTTCGGACTTCTCCACGGTGCGGACCCTCCAGTGCGGGCAATGACACAGGGCGCTCGTGGAAGGCGAGCGCCCTGCGCAGACGGTGGGGACGGCCGTGCGTCGCGGCCGCGTCGGGGTCCGACCCTGTCAGCGGTGACCTGAATCGATCCTGAACACGTGATGACCCGTCAGTTCGTGTTTGCCGCCGCATGCTCGGGATCGGCGGCATCCGTGCGGGTCACCGAGAGGTGGATGACCAGGGCGAGGATGACGGTGAGGAACAGCGCGCTGGTCACGACAGTGCCCAGGCCGAGGCCGCCGTCACCGGTCGGCTGGGAGAGGTAGTCACCCATCGAGGCGCCCAGCGGACGGGTGAGGACGTAGGCGATCCAGAAGCTGGTCACGGCGCCCAGGCCGAGCGCGAAGCGGGCCACCGCGACCGCGGCGATCGCGAGGGCGAACAGGACCGCGGAGACCCAGTAGCCCAGGTTCATCTTCTCGGCGACGAGGTCGCCCGCGGCGGTGCCGAGGGCGAAGGTGAACAGGACCGCGAGCCAGTAGAAGGACTTGCGGCGCACGGTGTCGACGTGATGGATGGACAGGGTGCGCTCGGTGCGGTACCAGGCGGCGAACACGATCGCGAGGAGGACCGCGAACACCGTGGTGCTCAAGGTCAGCGGCACACCCATGTTGTCGGTGAGGTTGTCGCTGATCAGGGTGCCGACCACGCTGATCAGGGCCACGGCGAGCCAGTACACGCCGGGACGGTAGGCCTTGGTGCGGAACTGCACGACGAGCACCACCGCGAGCAGCGCGCTCATCAGCAGCGACACCGGTCAGGCCGAGGCCCGCCTTGTCGTTGAGGAGGTCGGCCGCGGTCTCGCCGACCGTCGTGCACAGGACCTTGATGATCCAGAAGTAGACGGTGACCTCGGGGACCTTGTTCCAGCGCAGTCGCGGAGCGGCTTCGGCGGCGTCCCGGAGCCGGGCGTTCTCAGATATCTCAGATGCCATGAGGCCCGACGGTGCCAACGGAAACCTGAACGCATCCTGACCACGGCGGCGCATCACGCGCCCCACCTGGCACACACTCACAGGGCACACTACGGCCGGACATCGGCCTGCTGACGCCGCTGCGACACCCCGGCGGTCACAACTCCTTGCGCTTGACCAGCAGGGCGAGCACCACAAGGCCCGGGATCAGCGGCAGCCACACCGTCAGCAGCCGGTAGCCGATGACCACGGAGGCCGCCATGCCGCCGGGGGCGCCGACGAGTGCGAGGGAGATGGCGAGCGCGGCGTCCAGGGAGCCGATACCGCCGGGGGTGGGCAGCAGTACGGCCGCACTGCTCGCCACGAGGTAGGCCAGCGCCACCTCCCCCGGCGGCAGCGGCAGACCGAGCGACCGGGCGACCGCGATCACCACCAGTGAGTGCAGCGAGGCGAAGGCCAGCGACCCGCCCCACAGGGCGGCCGCGCGGCCGGGGAGCCGGTGCACGGCTCGTACATCCGCCAGCACGGCCCGCGAGGCACGCCGCAGCGGTCCGCACAGGACCACCCCGAGCGCCACGGCGACAAGGACCGCGGCCGCCACCGCGACGGTGGAGAGGGGCGGCAGGCGCAGCAGCCCGGGGCCGGCCAGGGCCAGGACCGCGATCAGCGCGCCGCGCGACACGGCACCCGCGGTGGCCTTCACCGCCAGCGCCGTCGCCGAGCGGGGCACGGACAGTCCGCAGCGGGTCAGAAAGCGCAGGTTGACGGCGCCCGCGCCGGCGCCCGCGGGCAGCAGATGGTTGGCGGCGGAGGCGGCGAACTGCACGGCGACCAGGCGTGCCCCGGGCAGGCCCTCGGTCACGGCACCCTGCTGGGCGAGCGCCGAGCAGGCCCAGGTCGACACGGTGGCCGTCGCGGCGAACAGCAGCCAGCCCGGGTCGGCGCCGGCGAGCCGCGCGGCACCCGCCTCGATCACCGGCCAGTGGTGCCGGGCGAGGAAGGCGGCGCCGACGAGCACGGCGAGGGTGGCGGCCACGTGCCAGGGGGCGCGCCCGCGCAGGGACATCAGCCGGGGGGCGGGCGGCGCGGACGTGGCCGGTGCCGCCTCGGTCGTGGTCGGAGGCGTCATCCGGGTCCGCCCCCTGCCGCCGTGGGGGCGACGTAGATGTGCACACCGTCGAAGGAGTGCGCGCTCCAGTCGTGCGCGTACGACGGCAGCCGGCCCGCGACGGTGTCCAGATAGGCGGCGGGCATGCGCCCGGCGATGCGCGCGATGTCCCCGGCGGTGCTGTTCTCGTTGCTGCCGTCGGTCGCGGCGGAGGAGCAGCCGGTGTAGAAGGCGATGGGGACGGATTCGTACCCGGCCAGCAGACAGGGCGGCCGCACACCCAGCCGGTGCAGTTCGGCGGCGGTACGGGACCAGGCGTGGCGGTCGGCGGTGGTGCGGTCCACGGTGCGGTGCAGCACCGTGTACTGCACGGCCAGATGCCCGGCGAGACCGAGCGCGACGAGCGACGCGGTGACCGGCCGCCACCGTCCGTCCGGCGCCGTGACCAGGTGAAAGAGTGCGTCGGCCACGGGAATCGCGAGCAGTGCGTAGGCGGGCAGCAGGAAGCGGGGCGCCGCGTATCCGATCAGGAACAGGTACGGGAAGGCCGCCGTCACCGCGCAGACCACCGGCACCACGGTCCGGCTGGGGGGTGCCGGGCGCCGGGCCCGGAAGGCGATGACGACCGCCAGAGCGGCGAGCAGCGGCAGGACGAACCACCAGGCCGTGATGGACGGGTTCGGCAGGGGGCCGGAGCACGGGCGGCACAGGGTGCGGCCGCCGAGGCTGCGCAACTGGTCGCCGATCGCGATGCTCCAGCCCAGGCCGCCCTGTATGCGGGAGCCCTCGGACAGGCGCCGCAGGAGCCCTCCGTAGCTTTCGTACGCCTCGGCGGTCCACTGGGCCCATCCGACCGCGAGCCCGCCCACCAGCGCCAGCAGCACCGGCAGGCGCCGCCACCGGGGCAGGAAGATCAGCAGGAACAGCAGCGGTGCCGTGGTCCAGACGGCGTCGGTGGGCCGCATCAACGTCATGACCGCCACGCTCACGCCGACGCCCCACACGGCTGCCCGGTCCGCGGTGTCCGCGTGAGCGCGCAGAAAGCAGCCGACGGCGGCCAGGGCGCCGACCGCCACCCAGTAGTTGGGCATGGCCTGCGGGCCGTAGAAGAGGGTCACCCACAGGCTCGCGAAGAGTGCGCCGCCGAGGGCGAGGACGCGGGCCGGGAGGAGGCCGGACCAGGAACGCAGGGCGAGGAACAGGGAGGCGCCGGACAGCACCGCGAGGTAGAGCCTGAGCAGGGCGGTGGAGGAGGACCACGAGGTGACCGGGGCGACCAGGAAGGATGTCCCCCGGGCGCGCGGCGCGCTGAAGTACGCGGCCGGGGCGTGGGCGCTGATCTGGCTGACGTACACCGTCTCGTCCCAGCCGAGTCCCATGCGGGGCCGTACGACGAGTAGCTGGGCGAGCGTGAAGGCGGCCGCCACGAGGGCCATCAGACCCGGGCCGCGGTCGCGCCACGACATACCGGCCACCGACGGCCCCGTGAGCCGGCGGACCCCGGCCAGCGTGGTGTACCCGCTGTTGGTCATACCCATCCTCACCCCCTACAGGCCGTAGGGGCATCACACCCTACAGTACGTAGGGTTGACGGTCGAAATCAGGGACGAATCAGGCAAATCACGCCTAAGTTAACCCGGTTGACCTTGGGGTGCAGTTCGAGTGGGGTGGCCACCCGGCCACCTTTCGGCGTCATTGCGCCGATCGGGTGAACGCACAGCGCTCCGGCCGGAAGGCAGCGCGCTCCGCCCGCCGCCGTCGCGCTCCCCTACGCGCTGTAAGGTTGCGAGCATGGCTGGCACAGGCCCCCAGGGCAGAGCGGAACGGCGCAACGCCGGTGAGCTGGAGAGCGAGGTGCTCGCCACACTGTGGGCCACCGAGCAGGCGCTCACGCCGGCCGAGATCCAGGCCGATATCGGCGGCGGCCTCGCCTACAACACCGTGCACACCATCCTGAAGCGCCTCTACGACAAGGGACTCGTCCTGCGCGACGTGGACGGGCGGCGCGGCGCGTACCGGCCCGCGAAGAACGCGGCCGAGCTGACCGCCGAGGCCATGCACGAGGCCCTGGACCGCGGACCCGACCCGATCGCCACGCTCCAGCAGTTCGTCTCCGGACTCAGCCCCGAGGAGGAGCAGGCCCTGCGTGACCTCCTCGGCGGCCCACCGCTCCCCGACGGAGGCGGCGTATGAGGATCGACGTCTACCTCCCGATCCTGCTCTCGCTGCTGCTGACGGCCCTCAGCCCCCTGGTCGGCCGGCGGGTGGCGCCCGCGCTCGCGGCCCGGGTGCTGGCCACGTCCGCCGTCTTCACCGCGGCCGCCACCACCTGGTCGCTGCTCCTGCTCGCGGTCACCCTGGTGAACCAGGCGCCGCCGGTCGTCGCGGACGCCCGCGACGACGGCCGCCGACTGCCCGACCCGGTCCCGGAGACGATCGCCGTGGCAGCGACCCTCGCACTCGTACTGATCGCCGTACGCGTGTACCGGACCGTCCGCGCCGAGCGCACCACCCGCCGCGCACTGCGCCGCCTGTGCGCCGGGTATCCGAAGGACACGGAACTCGTCGTCGCCGCGTCGTCCCGGGCACAGGCGTTCGCCATCCCCGGCAACGCCGGGGCACCGGGCCGGATCCTGGTCACCTCGGCGATGCTGAGCGCGCTCGAACCGGCAGAGCGCCGGGTGCTGCTGGCCCACGAGCGCGCCCATCTGGCCCACCGGCACGCGTTCCTGGCGAGTGCCGTCGCCCTCGCCACCGCGGCCGACCCGCTGCTCGCACCGGTACGCACCACCGTCAGCTTCCTCGTCGAGCGCTGGGCGGACGAGCAGGCGGCCGACGTGGTCGGCGACCGCTCCACGACGGCCCGCGCCCTGGCGCGCGCGGCCCTCAGCGCAGAACGCCGCTCTCCGTCCTGTGCGCTGTACTTCAGCGACCACGCGGTCGTCCGGCGCATCGCCGCCCTCCAGGCCGGTCCGCCTCCGCACCTGTGGCCGCTCGCCGCGACGACGCTCGCCCTCGGCGCACTGCCGGCCCTGGGGGCCGCGGACGCGACAGGCGATCTGCTGCGGCTGCTGGAGCACGTCCTGGTGTGACCGGCCGACACGCCCCGCCACCCGGGGCCGGACTCCGCACAGGACGCTCCCTCCGCTCAACTCCCGGTGCCCGAAGGGATGATCGTCGGCACCCCGGAAGCGTAGAGTCGATGATCGTCCGAACGGAGGAGTCCCATGACCGACGCCACCGGAACCGCCGGCGCATTCAAGGACATCCCGACCACCACCCTCGCCGACCTGCTCGGCCGCGAGCAGGTCATGGACATCGGCATCCGCCCGCTGTGGCCCTCGGGGCCGCGCGTGGCGGGTCCGGCGTTCACAGTCCGCTGCCCTCCCGGCGACAACCTGATGCTGCATGCGGCGATCCACCGCGCGGAGCCCGGTTCGGTCATCGTCGTCGAGTCGGGAGACGTCGACTACGCGCTCGCGGGAGGCAACGTCTGCGCCGTCGCCCAGCGCCGGGGAGTCGCCGCGTTCGTGGCCGACGGCGTCATCCGCGACCTGGCGGAGGTCCGCGAAATCGGCTTCCCGGTCTTCGCCCGGGGCGTCATCCCGATCCCGGGCACCAAGAACGCCGTGGAACCGCTCAATGTGACGGTGCGGTGCGGCGGTGTCCGGGTGCACGCCGACGACGTGGTGGTGGCCGACGAGGAGGGCGTGGCGGTGGTCCCCGCCGCCCGTCGCGAAGAGATCCTCGCCGCCGCCCGGAATAAGCTCGCGAAGGAGGAGCAGGAAACCCTCGACATGTGGGAGAAGGCGCACCGGGCGAAGATCGACGCGATTCTGTCGGAGAAGGGGTTCGAGGACTGAGCCACTCTTGACGCGACGTCAAGCATCCAGCTCGAAGCCCACAAGGTGCTTCGGCCGGACGTACGGCGTGGTCCAACGCTTGCCCAGGTCTGGGACTACGCAGAACCGTTCCTAGTCAGTCAGTGAGCAGGAGTGAGTCTTGTACCCAATCCTGGTCAGCTGGCGCATCTCGAACGGTGGTGGATGCACTGGTCGCCCGCGTTCGCGCCGCGTCCGGCGACACGGATCGTGTCCGTGGTCCGGGGATGCGGGGGCGGGTTCCCTCACGCCCTGGGGTGCCGTGTCCGGCCTGGGCGGTCCGATGCCCCACACGATCGCTCTGGTCGTGTGGGGGCGGTGCCGTCCGTCGCCGGATGCGGTGCCCCAGGGCGCGCCTGCCGATCGCGATGCTCGCAGCATCGCGACGGCTGGTCTTCCTGGTCGTGTGGGTGAGGTGTTTCTGCCAGTGCTGGGCGCCCCACCTGCTGGTGTAGGCCGGGTCCACGGCGATGATGGGGATGCCGAGTTCGGCCGCCATGCTGACAAGCCGGGCCCGCAGCTTGGACACCGGCATGCCGGAGATCACCTGCCGGAACCGCTTCCGGCGGCCGTGCCTCTCCCGGGTCTTCTCCGCGCTGAAGTCGAGGTCTTCGACCGCGATCGACAGGCCGCGGCGTTCGGCCCAGTGCAGGAGCCGGATCAGTGCATGCCGTACCTGGGCGTCACGATGGTTCGCGGTGCCGGACAGGTCTTAGAGCCCGTGAACAAACTGATCATTTCCGGTGCTTGGCGTCCTTCGTGCCCGCCAGGCGCCGGGACATCAGCATGATCATGGACCACTTGACCATGGCTTCATGGTGCTCGGGTAACCGTTCGTAGTCGCGTACGCAGCGGCGGCGCTGGAAGATCCACGACAGCGTGCGCTCAACCACCCACCTGCGTGGCAGTACCACGAAGCCCTTGACGTCGTCGTTGCGCTTGACGATCTCGATCGTGAGCTGGAGCTTCTTCTTGGCCCAGGTGACGAGTTTCCCGGCGTAGCCGCCGTCGGCCCAGACCAGGCTGATTGATTCGAAGAGGTCACGCAGGTGCGTCAGCGAGGGGCGGGCGCCGTCGCGGTCCTGCACGCTCGCGCTGGTGACCATGACGACGAGGAGCAAGCCGATCGTGTCCACGATCACGTGGCGCTTGCGGCCTGCCACCTTCTTGCCCGCGTCGTACCCGCGGCTGTCGGCGCCGACCGTCTCCGCAGCGCGTACCGACTGCGAGTCGATGATCGCGGCGGTCGGGTCGGTGTCCCGGCCCTCGGATCGGCGGACCTCGTCACGCAGGTCGTTGTGGATGGCGTCGACGCTTCCGTCCTGCCACCACCGGGTGAAGATGGTGTGCACCGTGCGCCAGTGCGGGAAGTCGCCTGGCAGGTTGCGCCACTTGTTGCCGTTGTCCGCGACGTAGAAGATCGCGTCCACGATCAGCCGACGGCAGTACTCCTCCGGCCGCCCGCCATTGCCGTCCAGCCATGCCGGCCACGGCAGTACCGAAGCGATGACCTGCCACTCCGCATCCGTGGTGTCTGAGGTGTAGCGGCGGGGCCGGGCCGGATGACGGCGACCGTGCCCGAACCGGCAGGCCAGGCAGGGGCAGTGACCTTGCCCGTCTGGGGTGACAGCGGTGGCGGCAGGGGCGTACAACGGCATGACAGGACCTCTTGGCGCGACTGGGCTTCGACACCGCAGTTGCTACCAAGAGGTCCTGGTCGTTCACGTCACTTCACCGATTCCCACCCGCCGACAACGATCAGTTTGTTCACGGGCTCTTAGAAGAACCGGCGCGGTTCGCCGCATGGGTTGCCGTGCTCGTCCAGCCGCCAGGCGGCGAGGTGGTCGGCGTTGGTGTCGACGCCGATCAGTCCGCCGGTGCGGGCGTGGGACAGGGGGACGGTCTTGACCGGTGGGATGGTCCAGGAGGCGGTGAGGTACCAGCGGGCGCGGTCTGTGTCGTAGTGGATGCGGTAGGCCACAGACTTGTTCGTGGTGATGCGGTCGGCCCACTCGTCGCTGCGGTGGTGGAAGAGGGCAGCGCCGGTGAGCGCATACCGGCCATGCGGGGCGTTGGCCAGGTGGGCGAGCGGAGCAGGGAGCTTGAGGGAGACCGCGCCGTCCGGGGTGACGCGGATCGTCTCGTTGCCGAACCGCTTGCCCGATTCCCCGTCCGCCTGCACAAACCAGCGCGATGCTTCCCAGCGTTGCCGCCACTGGGCCTGCGTGAGCTGGGCGGCCTTGAGGTGGTGCCGGTTGCGCGCGAGCCGCTTCCCGCCGCGCACGATGCGGACGCGGCCCACGGCGTGGTCGGCCTGCTGGGCACTGAGCCGGTCGTGAAGGACCCGCAGGCGTCGGGTCTTGGCGAACCACTCCTTGGCGCTGCGGTAGCCGCCCGACCCCCGCCTGCTTCCCTTCTCGCCGATCGGCAGGGACAGGCGGTGCGCGATCGTCCGCACGCCCGCCTCAAGGCTGTGGATGTGCGCGAGTTGGGCACGCCTGGACAGCGCCCACTGATCATGCGTGGCCTTGGTAATGCTCCCGGCCCAACGCGACGAAGACTCCTTTGTCAGGGCCCGCTTACGCCCCGCCCACCTCTCCGCGGAGTGCTCCAGGCCCTCAGCGCACCGGCGTTTGAGGTCCTTAGAGGCCAGCGAGCCAAGATGCGCGCCCACCAGGCGCAGCACCCGCTCGTCCTCGGCGCTCAGGTGACCCAGACGGGTCCGGATCGCCACGCCCGACGGGCCGACTCCCCGAACTGATTAGGAGCAGCGATCGTGCGCAACGACTCACCACGCATCGATGTACTCCCCTCCACCACGCTTGATCAGCAACAGGAAGAACAGTACGAGCCGGCACTGACATCAATGCCCGACGACGTGTGCGCGCTACAACACCACGAACCAGAACACGCTCCTGCACACCCACGCACGCTCCTGCACATCCGAAAACGACCAGTTCCCCACCCCTGGTGACTGTCCAGCGGGAACATCGCACACCTGCGGGGCCGTTCACCGGCGTCTTCGACGACCGACCGCAGGCGCGGGGACACCTCCCGGAGCAACGCGCGCCAGTACGCCTCGATCACGCCGACCGTGCATCCGCGTTCATACGCTGCCTGGATCTCCGTGTACTCCACGAACGCCCACCGCGAGGCGAGTTCCTCGAACGACGCCCCACCGACACGATTCGGCCACGCCACGCACGTCGGCCGGCTCCGCCGTACTACCGTCGGCGAGTCCCCGATCATGTCGTGCGCCTCGTTGTCGGGGTCGGTCGCCCCGCCCACCTCGGGCACCCTCATCGGCACGCCGTAGGGCACGAACAGTGGGACGTTGTTGCCGAACTGGGCGCCGTAGAAGGCCCGTTGCAGCTCGCCGATCACTACCGCGTGGAAGCCCGCCGGGGCCGGGCGCGCTGCTGGAGCGCGCGGCGGCGTCAAGGCACCCGTAGGCAGTCACCCATTGGTGGATGAGCCTCAAATCTTGAGCACAATTTCCACACATCCCACTCTTCATACCGGCCTCCATGGTCTAGATTGATCGTGCTTCAGCTGTTCGGACATGAGGCGACCAATGATGATCTATAGGTCCAGCGCTACGGGAAGCCAGCAGTCGCGTCCCCGGCGCCAGACGTGGGGGTGATCAGTTCTTGGAGCCCGGGGGGGCTTTGGGTGCGGAGGGCACCCGAGGTTTTCGACGGGTTCCCGCGCACCTTGAGAGTCCGGCAGGGCATTCAAGTCTGCCGCTGCCAGGGTGGGTTGTTCGAGCAGCTCTGACATAGCCGGGATCATGCGCGGGAGGCGGGGCCTCCCAGGGGGAAGAACAGCGCGGCGCGGGAGGCGGAGCCTCCCAGGGGAGGAACAGCGCAACTCGGGAGGCGGGGGCCTCCCGGAACAGTGTTAGGCGAACACGTCGAACCACTGGGGACCTTGGGGGGTTCTGTGCAACAGGGGGGACTGGCGCGCCCATTTCCGTCGGCGCGCGAGCGTCTGGCGAACGGGGCGATCAAGCAGACCGCGATCGAGTGGGAGCAGCGGTACCGCCGTACCGTGATCATCAGCGACACCGTGGCCACCGCCTTCGTGGTGGCGGCGATCGGCAACTTCTTCGGGGCCCGGGACGCGGCCAACTGGCATGAGAAGTGGGGAATTCTCGCCTTCTGCACCGAGCTGCTGGTGCTGGGGACGCTTGCGGTGAGCCGGGCGTGGACTCCGGCCGTGCTCGGCCAGGGCGCCGAGGAATTCCGCCGGCTCGGACGCTCACTGTTCACGGCGACCGTCGTACTGGCGCTCGGCGGGATCGCCCTCACCTCGCGCAACATCAAGCTCTGGATCTTCGTCGCGATCCCCGCGATCGGGTTCATCACCATGACCGCGCGGTATCTGCTGCGCCTCCGGCTGCACAAACAGCGGAAGGAAGGCCTGTGCCTGCGACCGGTGCTCGCTGCCGGGAGCCTGGCCACCGTGCGCGACCTGATCACCCGAACCCGCAAGTTCCCGCACCTCGGCTGGCGGGTGGATGCGGTGTGCACGACGGACGGTCTCGGCCTCGACGGTGACCAGCTGGACGGAGTGCCGGTCGTCGGCGAGCTGGCGGACGTGGCCACCCACGTCCACCGCGACGGCTACCGTGTCGTCGCGGTCACACCGGACCCGCACTGGTCACCGGACCGGTTGCAGCGGCTGGCCTGGAACCTCGAAGGCAGCGACGCCGAAATGGTCGTGGCCCCCGTCCTGATGGAGGTGGCCGGCCCGCGGCTGCACGTCGACGCGGTGCTCGGGATCCCGCTGCTGCGGGTCAGCATGCCGACCTTCACCGGGGGCCGCCGGGCGATCAAAGTGGTCGTCGACCGGCTGGGCGCAGCGATCCTGCTGATCCTGTTCGCGCCGCTGATGGTGGTCGTCGGGCTGCTCGTGCTGATGGACAGTCGGGGTGGGGCGTTCTACCGCCAGCGCAGAGTCGGCAAGCACGGCCGCGAGTTCACCATTCTCAAGTTCCGCACCATGGTCGTCGGGGCTCATGGGGCACGTGCCGAGCTGGCCGACCTCAACGAAGGCGCCGGCCTGCTGTTCAAGGTCCGCCGGGATCCGCGGGTGACCCGGGTGGGAGCAGTACTGCGCCGGTACTCGATCGACGAACTCCCGCAGCTTTTCAACGTGCTCACCGGATCGATGTCGCTCGTCGGTCCGCGGCCTCCGTTACCGGAGGAGTCCGCTGCGTACGGCCCTGACATCCGGCGGCGGCTGCTGGTCAGGCCCGGACTCACCGGCCTGTGGCAGATCAGCGGACGCAGCGACCTGTCGTGGGAGGAGGCCGTCCGGCTGGATCTGCGGTACGTGGAGGACTGGTCGCTCGCCCTGGACACAGTGATCTTGTGGAAGACGCTGCGTGCGGTGGTGTATGGGCAGGGGGCCTACTGATGCGCGAGGGTCGTCGTCCGGCCGACGTGCGGAACGCAGGCCGGGAGGGCCTGCCTGGGGGGAGGAACGGGTCATGAGGGTCAGCGTTTTCGGGCTCGGTTACGTGGGCTGCGTGTCGGCCGCGTGCCTGGCCGGCATGGGGCACGAGGTCATCGGGGTGGACGTGAACCAGGTGAAGGTCGACCTGGTCAACGACGGCAAGGCCCCGGTGGTCGAGGAGCGGATTGGCGAGCTCATCGCGGAGGTCGTGCGGACCGGAGCGCTGCGCGCTACCGGCGACGTCCGCGAGGCGATCATGGGCAGTGAGGTGTCGCTGGTCTGCGTGGGCACGCCGTCGGAGCCCAACGGCAGCCTGTGCACTACGTACTTGGAGCGGGTCACCGAGCAGATCGGCGCCGTGCTGGCCGAGCGGGGTGGGCGGCACACCGTCGTGTTCCGCAGCACCATGCTCCCGGGCACCTGCCTGAACCTGCTGGTGCCGATCCTGGAGAAGTACGTCGGCGGCACGGCCGGGGTGGACATCGGAGTCGCGGTCAACCCGGAGTTCCTGCGCGAGGGCACGAGCGTGCGGGACTTCTTCGACCCGCCCAAGACCGTCATCGGCGAGCTCGACCCGGCGAGCGGCGATGTGGTGATGGAGCTGTACGACGGCTTGCCCGGCGAGGTGTTCCGGGTGCCGGTCCCGACGGCCGAGGCGATCAAGTATGCGGACAACGCGTTCCACGGCCTCAAGATCGGCTTCGCGAACGAGCTGGGCGCGGTGTGCCAGGCGCTCGGGGTGGACTCGCACCAGGTGATGGACGTGTTCCTGGCCGACCGCAAGCTGAACATCAGCCCGGCCTATCTGCGTCCCGGCTTCGCCTTCGGTGGCTCCTGCCTGCCCAAGGACCTGCGCAGCCTGGTCCACGCGGCGCAGCGGGCGGACGTCTCGGTGCCCATCCTCGCCCACGTGCTGCCCTCCAACTCCGACCATCTGCAGCGGGCGGTGGAGCTGGTCGAGCGCACCGGCAAGCGCCGGGTGGGCCTGTTCGGGCTGTCCTTCAAACCCGGCACCGACGACCTCCGCGAGAGCCCGCTCGTCGAGCTGGCGGAGAGGCTCTTCGGCAAGGGTTACGACTTGCGGATCCACGACGCCAACGTGAGCCTGTCCCGGCTGCTGGGCGCGAACCGCGAGTACATCGAGACCCGGCTGCCGCACCTTGCGCAGCTGCTCGCGGACTCCGTCGAGGAGGTGCTCGAGCACGCCGAGGTGTGCCTGGTCGGGACCAGGGACCCGGCCGTGCTGTCGGCGCTGCCCCATGGCGGCGGCCCGGTGATCGTCGACCTCATCCGCCTTCCCGACGCCGAGGCGCGCCGGGCCGAACCGGGATACATGGGCCTTGCTTGGTAAAGCGACCAGCGGCGCCGGTTCCGGCCGGCGCGCGCTGATCCTTGTGGAGAACCTGTCGGTGCCGTTCGACCGGCGGGTGTGGCAGGAGTGCACGACGCTGCGCGACGCGGGCTGGAAGGTGCACGTCATCTGTCCCCAGGGGAGTAAGCGGGACACGGAGGCGGAGGCGGAGATCGACGGGGTGCGGATCCACCGCTATCCGTTGCGCGCGGCCACCGGAGGGCCGGCCGGCTACCTGCGGGAGTACGGATCGGCGTTGTGGCATACGGTCCGGCTGGCCCGCAGGGTCGGCTCGGTCGACGTGGTCCACGCCTGCAATCCGCCCGACCTGCTGTTCGTGCCGGCAATGTGGCTGAAGCGGCGCGGAGCGCGGTTCGTCTTCGACCAGCACGATTTGGTACCCGAGCTGTACCTCTCCCGGTTCGGCCGCGGCGAGGATCTGCTCTACCGCGCGGTGTGCGCGCTGGAACGGCTGACCTACCGGGCCGCGGACGTCGTGCTCGCCACGAACGAGAGCTACCGGGACGTCGCGGTGCGCCGTGGCGGCCGGCGGCCGGAGGACGTTTTCGTGGTGCGCAGCGCGCCCGCGATCGAACGGTTCCAACCGGTGCCGCCCGAGCCGGAGTTGAAGCGCGGCAAGCCTCATCTGCTGTGTTACCTCGGCGTCATGGGCCCGCAGGACGGCGTCGACTACGCCTTGCGGGCTCTTGCGAAGCTGCGCGACGAGCTCGGGCGGACGGACTGGCATGCGGTGTTCGTCGGCGCCGGCGACGCCTTCGACGCGATGGTGGAGCTGTCCCGGCGGCTCGGGCTCTCGGAGCAGGTGCAGTTCACCGGGCGCGTTCCGGACGCCGAACTGGTGCGCTACCTGTCCACCGCGGACGTGTGCCTCTCTCCCGACCCGCGCAATCCGCTCAACGACGTGTCGACCATGAACAAGGTCCTGGAGTACATGGCGATGGGCCGGCCGATCGTCTCGTTCGACCTGAAGGAAGCACGCGTCTCGGCCGGTGAGGCGGCCGTGTACGCACCCGCCAACGACGAGGCCGAGTTCGCCAAGCTCATCACGGTGTTGCTGGACGATCCGGAGAAGCGGGCCTGGATGGGCAAGATCGGCCAGGAGCGGATCAGCGGGCCGCTCTCCTGGCGGAACTCCCAGCGGTCGCTGCTCGCCGCCTACGCCGCCGCTTGCCGGGACCGCAGTGCGGTCTCGGCGGGCGGTCCGGTGCGCACAAGGAAGAAGAGGCAGCGCAGTTGAACGAAGACACCATCCGCCTCGTCACGATCGGACGGATACTCCGTCGGCGGTGGCGGCTTCTCGCCGCCCTCGCCGTGGTGGGCGCACTCGTCGGTTACGGCGCCTCAGTGCTGGTGTTCCCGCCGCGTTACACCGCGTCGGCCCCGGTACTTCTGCCTGGGGTGTGGGAGGAGCGCGAGCTGCTCACCCAGGTGGACATCGCGACCAGTTCGGCGGTGGTCGACCGCGCGGCCGACGCACTCCACTGGACCGGCGTCAGCGACACCGAACTGCGGGACAACGTGAGCGCCAAGGCCGCCGACGGGAACATCATCACGATCTCGGGCACGGCCGACACCCCGGAGCGCGCACAGCGGCTCTCCGACCAGATGGCCCAGCAGTTCGTCAGCTTCGCCGCGCGGATCGCAGGCGGCAGCGCCGACCCCGGAACGGCGTCGGAGACCGAGGCACTGCGCAAGCAGGTCGCGGACACCAACCGCCGTATCACCGACCTGGCCAAGGCGGCCGACCCGGGACAGACCGTGGAGAGCGTGCAGGCCCGCACAGCACTCGAGAACCTGCGCACCTCGCTGGAGGCGGCCATGAAGAAACTAGAAGAGGCCGACCCGACGACCAACAAGGCAGGCATGGTCGTCATGGGGCCGGCCGCCCGGCCGACCGGCGAGGCGCCGCCGACGCGGATGCAGCTCATCGTCGGCGGGGCGCTGGTGTTCTTCCTGCTCGCCGTCATCGGCCATCTCGCCGCCGCACGGATGAACCGCCGACTGCGCACCGAACCGGAGATCGCCGCGGCGCTGGGCTCGGCGCCCCTGGGTACTGTCGACGTACCCGGTGAACAGCCCGCGCACCGGCCGGAAACCGGGGGCCGAGGAGCCCGGATCCGCCGACTCCTCGGCACCGACACCCGGTGGGACATGCCCACCCCGCAGAAGTCCGGCGACGAGGCCGGCAGACGGCTCCGCTACCGGCGGGTGTGCGCTCGCCTGAGAGAGCAACTGCCCGCTCCCCGGCGGCTGCTGGTTGTCGTACCGGACGGCGACGAGATCGCCCGCCGGGCCGCCGGGCAGCTCGTCGCCGAGGCCAAGACCGATCCGCTGCTGCGCGTGGTGCAGGTGTCGCTGGACCGGCCGATGGTGCCGGACCGCGACAACGAGTCCGGTGCCCTGGTCGTGGTCAGCGCGGGCAGCTGGACCGCGGAGGAGCTCGCCGGCATCGCCGAGGCGTGCGCCGACGGCGGGCACGAGGTCGTCGGCGTCGTCGTCGCAGGCACGGTCCAGGCCCGCCCCACGCGGCCTGTTGGCGAACTTCCCGACGACGCCACTCTGGCGCTCGCGGTTCCCCGCCGGGCGACGGGAGGCCAGGCGTGACGACGAGCACGATCACGGAGTCGCCGGCCGCCGCTCCGCTGCTGGACCTGCAGGCGCTGGTGGTGGCGGTGCGCAGGCGCCGCCGCCTGTGGTGCACCATGGCGCTCCTCGGCTTCCTGGCCGGCTCGGCGGTGGCCGTCCTGATGCCGCCGCCACCGAGCGCGATGACCAAGGTGCTGGTCACGCACGCGGAGGACCAGCCGAACGACACCGGAACGCTGATCCGCACCGACGTCGCGCTGCTGCAGACCACGCAGATCGCCGACACGGCCCTGCAGTCCCTCAAGTCCCCGGAAAAACCCGAGGACTTCATGAAGGACTACCGGGGGACCGGCCTGACCAACAACCTGCTGCAGATCGACGTGACCGCCGACACCGACGCCGAAGCGGTGGCCCGGGCCAAGGCGCTGGCCGACGCGTTCGTCGCGGACCACGTGAAGCGGATGCAGGACACCGCGAAGGCCGAGTCCAAGGCCCTGCTCGACCAGCGTGACCGAACGCGGGACGAGCTCGCCCAGGTCAACAAGGAGATCGGAGACCGATCCCCGGACAGCGACCCGCAGGCGTCGGCCAGCATCGAGTCGCTCTACGCCCGCCGGGCCGAACTCAACTCGCGCATCGCCGACTTCGACCAGCGCGCCGCGGACGCGCGCACCGGCACGCCCCAGGTCATCGCCGGCACGCAGATCGTGGACGCACCGCGCGCGGTGCGGCACTCCCTGCCCAAGGCAGCCGCCACCGACGCCGTGATCGGGCTCGTCCTCGGACTCTTCCTCGGGCTTGCCGTCGCCGCGGTCGGCGTGGTGGTCGCGGACCGCCCCGTGCTGCGCCGCGACATCGCGGCGAACCTCGGCGCCTCGGTCATCGCCGAGCTGCCCCACAGGTCGGGCAGGCCGTGGCGGCGCCGACGGATCCGCGCGGCACGCGAACGGCTCACCACGTCCCTGGCCCGCACCGTGCGCGGCTCCGCGGAACCGGTGTCGCTGCTGGAACTGGGCTGTGCGCGCAGCGCGAGTCTGATCGCGCTGAACGTCGCCAGGGCACTGACGGATGTGGGGCCCGTGGCCGTCATCGACGGCCTGCCCGGCTCACAGCTCTCCGGCCGTCGCCCGAAGCCGGGAGACCCGACCGTGGTCAGCGGCGAGCGTGCCGCGGCCGTGCCGGATCAGGAACTCCGGCTCGGCGTCGGCTCGGTGGCCCCCGGCACGGCGTGGACCGACCTTCAGTACCTCGGCACTCAGACCGTGCTCGTCGTGCATGCCGGGCACGGCAGCGCGGCCTGGCTGCACACCGTGGCGCGGCAGCTCGCGGACCAGCGCATTGTGGTGATCGGTGTGGTGCTGATCGACCCCGATCCGCGTGACCGGACCGACGGCACGCTGTGGGACGGGCTGCACACCGCGCTGCGCGGCCAGAGCGAGCGGTCGGCCCGGCAGAACGGGACCGGCCAGGTGAAGACGGAGCGGCTGCCGGTGTGGGCGGCACGGGTCCCGGACAGCGACCAGGAGGTGCGGTAGGACATGTGTGGCATCGCAGGCGCTTACCGGTGGCCGGATGGGAAGGTCGTGACGGACCGGCTCACCGAGATCCTCGCCCATCGGGGTCCGGACGGGGCAGGCCGGTACAGCCACCCCGCTGGCGGCGGCGAAGTGCATCTCGGGCACCGCCGGCTGGCCATCATCGATCTGTCCGAGACCGGCGCCCAGCCGATGGTCTTGGACGGCCTCGTGCTGACGTACAACGGCGAGCTGTACAACGCGCCCGAGCTGCGTGCCGAGTTGGAGGCCGCCGGGGTGCGCTTTCGCGGTACCTCCGACACGGAGGTGCTGCTGGAGGCCTGGCGGCGCTGGGGCACGGACTGCCTGCCCCGGCTGCGTGGCATGTTCGCGTTCGGGATCTTCGACGAGCGAACCGGTGAGCTGGTGTTGGTCCGCGACCAGTTGGGCATCAAGCCGCTGTTCCTGCTCCGGCGCGGTGAGGGTCTGGTGTTCGCCTCGGAGCTCAAGGCGCTCGCCGCGGTGACCGGTGGGTCGCTGGAGGTGGACCATGCGGCGCTGGTGGCTTCGCTGCTGTACTACTGGGTGCCGGACTCGCGGTGCGCGTTGCGTGAGGCGGAGAAGCTGCCGCCGGGGAGCTGGCTGAGGTGCCGGCCGGACGGCCGGGTGGAGCGCGGCCGGTTCTGGAACCTGAGGGACGTCGCTGCCGAGGGCCGGGAGCGGGCCCGGGCCGGCGAGCGGCCGGATGTCGCTGCCGTCGTCGAGGAGTCGACGCGGCGTCACCTGCTCTCGGACGTACCCGTGGCGACCTTTCTCTCCGGCGGGCTGGACTCCAGTTACCTGACCGCGCTGGCGGCCCGCCACCGGCCGGGGATCTCCGCGTACACGATCGGGTTCCGGGCCGAGGACGCCAGGTTCGAGGCGATGCCGGACGACCTGCGCTATGCCCGGCAGGTGGCCGAGCGGTTCGGTGTCGACCTGCATGAGATCGAGATCGCTCCGAATGTGCTCGACCTGCTGCCGCGGATGACGTACCACCTGGACGAGCCGATCGGCGATCCCGCGGCGATCAACACGTTTTTGATCTGCTCGGCCGCCCGGGAGGCCGGGGTGAAGGTGATGCTCTCGGGGATGGGTGCGGACGAGCTGTTCGCCGGTTACCGCAAGCACCTGGCCAATCTGATCGCGCTGCGCTACCAGCGCGTCCCGCGGCCCCTGCGGCGCGGGGTGTCGGGGGCCGTGGACCGGCTGCCGGTCGCCACGTCCCGCCGGGGACTGCGGTCGGTGCGCTTCGCGAAGCGGTTCCTCTCCTTCGCCGATCTGCCGGAGGAGACCGCGTTCCGGCGCAGCTACACCATGTACGACCAGGACGAGTTGCTCGCCCTGATCGATCCGGACCTGGCCCCGGCGGTCGAGGACGTGCTGACCGAGCATGCGGACGTCTACCAGGACAACGACCTCGACGACTTCGTCAACCGCATGTGCCTCACCGACGCCCGGATGTTCCTGCCGGGCCTGAACCTCGCCTACACGGACCGCTCGAGCATGGCCGCGTCGACCGAGGTGCGGGTGCCGTATGTGGACGTGGAGGTGGTCAGGGCGGCGTTCGCCGTGCCCGGTGACCGCAAGATCGTCGGACGGCAGGGCAAGGCCGTGCTCAAGGAGGCGGCCGCCTCGGTTCTGCCCCGGGAGATCGTGTACCGGCCCAAGGGCCTGTTCAGCGCCCCGCTGCGGGCCTGGATGAGCCGGGATCTGGCACCGCTGGTGCGCGAGGTGGTCAACGACGGCGTGCTCGTCGGTTCAGGGTTCCTGCGCCGCGACGCCCTGGCGCGCATGGTCGCCGAGGACGCCGCCGGGCAGCGGGACTTCTCCAAGCATCTGTGGCATGTGCTGACCCTCGAGTACTGGTACCGCGACGCGACCTCCAGGTCCGGCCAGAACGCTCGCTCGGCGGCGTAGAAGACGGCGTAGAAACAAGGGGACTTCGAGTGAAGCAGGTTGTGCAGAACTACAAGAGCGGCGAGCTGGCGCTGCTCGACGTGCCGGTGCCGGGGTGCAAGCCGGGCGGTGTGCTGGTCCGCAGCGCCTACTCGCTGATTTCCACGGGGACCGAGCTCATGAAGGTGTCCGAGGCCGGCATGTCGATGCTGGGCAAGGCGCGCTCCCGGCCGGACCAGGTGGCGAAGGTCGTGCAGAGCGTGGCCGCCAACGGGGTGCCCGCCACCTACCGCAAGGTGATGGGCAAGCTGGACTCCTACACGCCGCTGGGCTACTCGCTGTGCGGGGTGGTCGAGCAGGTCGGCCCCGGGATCGACGATGTGAAGGTCGGCGACCTCGTGGCCTGCGCGGGCAACGAGCATGCGTTGCACGCCGAGCTGAACTGGGTGCCGAAGAACCTCTACGCCCGGGTGCCGGACGGCCTCGCGCCGCGGCACGCGGCCTTCGGCACCGTCGGCTCGATCGCCATGCAGGGCGTCCGCCAGGGCGAGTCACGGCTCGGCGAAGTGGCGCTGGTCATCGGCCTCGGGCTGATCGGGCAGCTGGTGGTGCAGTTGCTGGCCGCCTCGGGAGTCCGCGTCGTCGGGGCCGACCCCGACCCGGCGCGCTGCGAGCTCGCCGAGCGCCTGGGCGCGGCGGCCTGCGGCGATCCCGCGTCCGCGGCCGTGGAAGCAGCCGTCGCCGAACTCACCGGCGGGCACGGCGTGGACCAGGTGTATCTGGCGGCCGGCGGCGGCAGCAACCAGCCCGTCGAGCTGGCCGCCCGGCTCTGCCGGGACCGCGGTCGGGTCGTCGACATCGGCAAGTGCCGCCTGGACCTGCCGTGGAACGCGTACTACGAGAAGGAACTCGACGTCCGCTTCTCCCGCTCCTACGGACCCGGGCGCTATGACCCGGAGTACGAGCTGGAGGGGCGGGACTACCCGATCGGCTACGTGCGCTGGACCGAGCGCCGCAACCTGGCGTGCTTCCTCGACCTCCTCGCCCGCGGCAGCGTCGACGTGGAGCCCTTGGTCTCCCACATCGCCGACTTCGACGACGCCGTCGAGACGTACCAGCGCCTGAAGGAGGGCGACCTGAAGGCCGTGGCCGTGCTGTTCCGCTACCCCGAACAGGAGGCCGGAAAAGCCGAGTTGGCGGCCCTGGCGGTGGCCGTGCCCGCGGTGAACGTGCAGCGGAGCCCGGCCAGGTCTGCCAAGGCGCCGGTGCGGCTGGCGTTCGTGGGCGCGGGGAACTACGCGACGTCGATGCTGCTGCCGCACCTGGCACGGCGCGAGGGCGTCGAGTTGTCGACCGTGGTCACCACGACGGCGCTGTCCGCGGCCAACGCGCAGCGGAAGTTCGGCTTCGCGGAGGCGACCACTGATCTCGACGCCGTGCTCGGCGACAAGTCCATCGACGCGGTGTTCGTGGTCACCCGGCACAGCTCGCACGCCGAACTGACCCGAAGGGCGCTGCTGGCCGGCAAGACGGTGTTCGTGGAGAAGCCGTTGGCGCTCACCGAGGACGAGCTGGCCGGCGTGCTCGCGGCGGTGGAGGAGTCCGGCAACGACCGGCTGCAGGTGGGCTTCAACCGCCGGTTCGCGCCGCTGCTGCAGGAGGCCAGGAAGCGGTTCGGCGTCCGGACCGGTCCGGCGAGCCTGCGCTACCTGGTCAATGCGGGCCGCCTCACGCACGGCAGCTGGTACCTCCGGCAGGGCACCGAGGGCTCGCGGTTCGCCGGCGAGGGCGGGCACTTCATCGACACGGCGAGCTGGCTGCTGGAGGCCGACCCGGTCTCGGTGTACGCGACCGCCACGTCCGGCAACGAGGATCTGCAGATCGTGCTGCGCTACCCGGACGAGTCCACGGCCACCATCAGCTACGTCACCACCGGTGCGCCCGGCTTCCCCAAGGAGACGCTGGACCTGGTCGCGGACGGCAAGGTGCTGCGGCTCGACGACTTCGTCCGTGCCTCGGTCTACGGCCGCAAGAAGTGGGTCAGTTCGCGGCTGCCCAAGGCCCGGGACAAGGGCCAGAACGCCGAACTGGCCGCGTTCATCAAGGCCGTGCGGACCGGCGGTCCGATGCCGGTGCCGCTCCAGTCGCTGGTCGCCACCACGGCGGCCACCCTCGCCGTGCAGGCCGGCCTGGCCGGCGGCGTGCCGGTGACGTTGGCGAGGGCGCGATGACCATGAGCGCGGGCTGGTACCTGCGCCGGCTGTCCCGGATGGGACCGCAGGAGGTCGGCGGCCGGGCGGGCGACGCGGTGCGCAGGCGGCGGTGGCGGTCGGCGCGACCGGACTGCCCCAGCGTGACCGGCGCCCGGTTCACCGCGGTACTGCCCGCAGGGACGATCGACGCGGTGCCACCGGACGCCGCGAAACGCCTCATCGCCGAGGCGGACCGGCTGATGGCCGGGCACGCCGAGTACTTCGGGGTGGACCGCGACGACCTGACCGACCCGGACTGGTGGTACGACCCGAAGACCGGGCGCCGGGCTCCCTCGGGCTACGCCTTCGACGTGCCGTACCGCAACGAGGACGCGGTCGGGGACATCAAGCAGATCTGGGAGCTGTCCCGGCACCAGTACCTCACCCAGCTCGCCGCCGCCTACGCGATCACTGGCAAGGAGCGGTACGCCGAGCGGGTGGCCGAGCACCTGCGCTCGTGGTGGGCGGTCAACACGCCGCTGCGCGGCGTCCATTGGACCAGCGGCATCGAGCTGGGTATCCGGCTGCTGTCCTGGGTGTGGATCCGCCGGCTGCTCGAGGGCTGGCCGGGCGCGGCCGGGCTGTTCGAGGGCAACCCGGTGGCACTGAACCAGATCTGGCACCACCAGCGCTGGCTGGCCGCCTTCCCCAGCCGGGGGTCCTCGGCGAACAACCACGTCATCGCCGAGGCCGCCGGGCAGTTCGCCGCGGCCTGCGCGTTCGCCTGGTTCCCCTCCTCGGCGCGCTGGCGCGCCGACGCGCTGCGGTCGCTGGATCGGCACCTGCGCGCCAACACCTTCGCCTCCGGCCTCAACCGCGAGCTGGCCACCGAATATCACGGACTGGTGCTGGAGCTCGGCCTGGCCGCGGTCGCCGAGGCGGATGCCGCCGGCGTGCCGGTCCCCGCGTCGATCCGGCTGGTGCTGCTGCGGATGACCGACGCGCTCGCGGCCGTCGTGGACAGCCGGCTGCGGCCGCCGCGCCAGGGGGACGCGGACGACGGACACGGTCTGGTCGTGGACGGCGCGGGCACCGACCGCTGGGCCTCGCTGCTGGCCACCGGGGACGCCGTGTTCGGCCGGCTCGCCTGGTGGCCGGCGGTGACCGGCACCGATGTGCGCACCCCGCTGCTGGCCGCGCTCATCCGGCCCACTGCACCGGCCGTGTCCCGCCCGGCAGGCCGGCCGGCCCATTTCGCCGACGCGGGCATGACCATCCTGCGCGGTCCGGGAGAGATCTGGTGCCGCTGCGACGGCGGGCCGCACGGCTTCCTGTCCATCGCCGCGCATGCCCACGCGGACGCGCTGTCCGTGGAGGTCCGGCACGACGGGGTCGACGTCCTCGCCGACCCGGGGACGTTCTGCTACCACGGACAGCCCCAGTGGCGGCAGTACTTCCGGTCGACCCTCGGCCACAACACCCTGCAACTGGACGGCACCGACCAGTCCGTCTCCGGCGGCCCGTTCCTGTGGACCCGGCACGCCCGCAGCCGCGTCCTGGCCGCGGACGCGTCCGGCGACGGGGTGGCTCACTGGAGTGCCGAGCACGACGGGTACCAGGATTCCGTGCACCGCCGCCGGGTGGAGCTGACCGCCGAGAGCCAGGAGCTGCGGGTCGTGGACGAGGTGCGCGGCCCGCGCCGGGCCGTGCACTTGGCGTTCCACCTCGGCCCGGCGATCGCCGCGGACTTGGTGGGGAACCGGGCACAGCTCACCTGGACCCGGGACGGCGAGGACCGCTCCGCGGCGCTCGACCTGCCCGGGCAGCTGTCCTGGCGGGCGCACCGCGGCGAGACCGGCCCGCCGCTGGGCTGGTACTCCGCCGGCTTCGGGCGCAAGGAACCCACCACCACGCTGGTCGGCACCGGCTCCGCCGATGGCACGGAGGGGTTCACCACCGTGCTCAGGTTCCGCGGCTAGGAGGGCGCGTGGAGATCAAGAGGTGGCACTGGGCGTTGGTGGCGGCGGCGCTGGCGCTGGCCCTGGTGACGGCGACCGGCTGCGAGAGCACGTCGGACGCCCGCGCGAACCCGACCGCCACCGCCGTGCCGACCACGTCCGGAGCTCGGCCCACGGCCCTGGCCCGGGTGTGCGCCAACCCCGTGGCCGGGCCGGCGAAGGCGCCGGCAGGCGCGGTGACGGTCGACCCCGCGGTGGCCGGTGACCTGGCCGCGAAGACCAAGAACAGCCCCCCGCACACCACGTTCTGGCTTCGACCGGGCACGCACAGGCTCGAATCGGACCGCTACGCCCAGGTCATCCCCAAGGAGGGGGACGTCTACCTCGGCGCGCCAGGCGCGGTGCTCGACGGCCGGAAGACCAACCAGTACGCGTTCAGCGGCACCGCCCCCGACGTCACCATCCGCTACCTGACCGTGCAACATTTCGTGGCACCGTCGGACGAGGGCGTGGTCAACCATGACTCGGCCGACGGGTGGGTGATCGAGGACGCGACGATCCAGAACAACTCCGGTGCCGGGCTGATGGCCGGTGACCGCCAGCAGGTCCGCGCCAACTGCCTGCGCGACAACGGCCAATACGGCATGAACGCGTACAAGGCCACCGGCACCATCACCGGCCTGGTGGTCGAGGGCAACGAGATCACGGGCAACAACACCGGCGACTGGGAGCGGCGCAAGCCGGGCTGCGGCTGCACCGGAGGCGTCAAGTTCTGGGCAGTCAACGGCGCCGACATACGCGGCAACTGGGTGCACGACAACCGGGGAACGGGGTTGTGGGCGGACACCAACAACAACGACTTCCTCATCGAGGACAACGTGCTGGAGGCCAACGACGGTGCGGCGCTGATCTACGAGATCAGCTACAACGCGGTCATCCGGAACAACACGATCCGGCGGAACAACTGGGTCGAGGGCCGCAAGGCGGCCGACAGCGGCGACAGCTTCCCGTTCGCGACCATCTACCTGTCCGAGTCCGGCGGCGAACCACGGATCAAGGCCCGCACTAACAAGATCGAGATCTACCGGAACGTGCTGGAGGACAACTGGTCCGGGATCACCCTGTGGGAGAACGCCGACCGGTTCTGCAACAGCCCGGCCAACACCTCGTCCGGTGACTGCACGCTGCTGGTGAAGAAGACCGCCAGCTGCGCGAAGCCGGCGATTGCCACCGCACCGCTCTACGCCGACTGCCGGTGGAAGACCCAGCGGGTGGACATCCACGACAACCGCTTCGTGCTGGACAAGTCCGTCGTCAACTGCACGGCGAAGTGCGACCGCATGGCGGTGCTGTCCAACTACGGCACCTATCCGGACTGGTCGCCGTACAAGGGCGAGAAGGTCGCCGACGCGATCACCCAGAAGCAGGACAACCGCTGGCACGACAACGTCTACGTCGGACCGTGGAAGTTCGTCGCCCACGACCCGAGCCAGGTGCTCGACTTCGCGCAGTGGCAGGCCACGCCGTACCGGCAGGACGCGGGCAGCACCCTCCGCGCACGGGACGGTGGTTGAGATGAGCGGGGGTCACACACCGAAGATCGTCGGCACTGTCTGGGGGCTGCTGGTCCTCAACACGCTGGGCTCCGCCGGGGCGAAGACCATCGTCCCGCTGCCCCGCTCCCTCATCCAGATGGTCACCATGGGCGCGCTGGTCGCCGCGTTCGCGCTGGCGCTCACCGTCAATCTCCGGCTGCGCATCCGACCCAGTGCGTACGTGTTCCTGCTCACCCTGCTGCTGGTGTCGAGCGTGATCTCCAGCGTGCACCTGGAGTCCGGGTTCGGCGCGCTGTTCCGCTGCTTCCGGCTGGCTCTCTTCGTCGGCACGCTGTGGCTGCTCAGCCGCTGGTGGGACGGCGGTCTGACGTTCGTCCGGCACCACATCCGGATGTACTTCGCGGTGCTCGGGACGGTGGCCGCCGGCCTGGTCGTCTCACCGGGCGCGGCCATGCCCGATCTCTACGGCGGGCGGCTGGTCGGCGCGTTGTGGCCGCTCACCCCGCCGCAGATCGGACAGTACGCCGCGGTGATCATCGGACTCACCGTGCTGCTCGTCCTGGGCCGCCGGACCAACGGGACCAGCGCCGCGGTGGTCATCGTGCCGTCGTTCGTGCTGCTCGCGCTCACCCATACCCGGACGGCCACACTCGGCCTGTTCATCGGGCTGGCGTTGGCGATCGGTTCGCTCATCCTGACCAGTGCGGCCGCCCGCCGGTTCTTCACCTGGGCGGTGCTGTGCGGCGTGGTGGCCGCGGTGGGGTTCGCCTCCGCCCTGCAGACGTGGTTCCTGCGCGGACAGAGCAAGGAGAACTTCTCCAGCCTCACCGGCCGGGCCAAGGTCTGGGACGCCCTGCTGGCCGCCCCCCGGACGACTGGGGAGAAGTTCTTCGGCGTGGGCCTGGGCGACAAGTCGTTTGGCGGGCTGCCGATCGACAACAGCTGGCTGGCCGTCTACAACGAGCAGGGTCTGATCGGCGTCACCCTCGTCGCGGCGATCATCATCGTGTTGGGCGGCGTCGCGCTGCTGCGGCCACCGTCGCTGTCGAGGGCCTGCGCGATCTTCTTGATCAGCTACTGCGCGATCGCGTCGTACACCGAGGCCGGCCTCGGCGACGCCTCGCCGTATCTGCTGCATCTGGCCCTGGCCGCCTCGCTGCTGGCGGCACCTGCCCAGGCCGCACCCCTCGCGATGCCCGACGTTCCCCGCCAGCACACCCCGCGCTGGGCCCGGAAAGTGGAGGCGACCTGAGCATGCACATCCTCGTGGTGCACAACCGCTACGCCTCGGCGCAGCCGAGCGGGGAGAACAGGGTCGTCGACCAGGAGGTGGAGCTGCTGCGCGCGGCCGGCCACCGGGTCGAGATGTTCGAGCGGCGCAGCGACGACATCGCCGCCATGTCCCTCCTCGCCAAGGTCGCGGTGCCCCTGCGGGTGCCGTGGAACCCGGCGGTCCGCACGGAGCTCGCCGCCCGGCTTCGCACCGAGCGGCCGGACGTGGTGCACGTCCACAACGTCTTCCCGCTGCTGTCGCCCGCGGTGCTGGCCGCGTGCGCCGACGCCGGTGTGCCCGCCGTGGCCACGCTGCACAACTACACCCAGGTCTGCCCGCCCGGCACGCTGCAGCGGGACGGCCGGCCGTGCACCGAGTGCGTCGGGTCGGCGGCGCCGCTGCCCGCCGTCCGGCACGGCTGCTACCGCGGCTCCCGCCTCGCGACGGTGCCGCTCGCGGTCAGCCTGTCGGTCAACCGGCGGCGGTGGTGGTCCGGTGTGGAGCGGTTCTTCTGCATCTCCGCGGCGCAGCGCGACGTCCTGGTGCGGGCCGGCATGCCGGCCGAGCGGCTGGCGGTGAAGCACAACTTCGTGCCCGACCCGGGCACGTGCCGAGTAGGCGGGGGAGAGCATCTGCTCTATCTCGGCCGGCTCGCGGAAGCCAAGGGCGTGCGGCTGCTCATGGCCGCGTGGGACGAGATCGCGGCGAGCGGCGGGGTGGGCGTGCCGCTCGTGATCGCCGGCACGGGGCCGCTGGAGGCGGAGGTGACCGCCTGGGCGGCGGGCCGGGACGACGTGCGCTACGCCGGCCTGCTGGATACGGCGGAGTGCCGCAAGGTCATCGCGAGGTCGGTTGCCGTGGTGGCTCCCTCGACGTGGCTGGAGGCGTTCGGCCTGGTGGTCGTGGAGGCGATGGCGGCCGGGGTCCCGGCCGTCGCCGCCGGCCACGGCGCCTTCGTCGAGCTCGTCGAGGACGGGGTGACCGGGCTGCTGCACCGGCCGGGAGAGCCCGCCTCGCTCGCGTCCTGCATACGCCGGATCACGGCCGACCCGGACCGCAACCGGGAGATGGGCCGGGCGGCCCGGCTCCGTTATGAGCAGGGCTTCAGCCCGGCCGTCGGGCTGGAGCGCCTGGTGGAGGAGTACCGCACCGCGATCGCGGGTCGGTCAGCACAGACTCGCGCCGGGGACACCCGCGCGAGCAGGGGGGATGGGAACAGCAGATGACACGATGCCGACTCTGCGGCTCGGAAGCGATGGCGAGCGTCGTCGATCTTGGGGCGACGCCGCCGTGCGAGAGCTTTCTTGCCGCGGACCAACTGGATGAGCCGGAGCCGGCGTACCCGCTGCACCTGCGGGTGTGCACCGGCTGCTGGCTGGCGCAGATCCCGCCGCTGATCACGCCGGAGGAGACGTTCACGCAGTACGCGTACTTCTCCTCCTACTCGACCTCCTGGGTGGAGCACGCGCGCACATTCGTCACCGACGCCGTGGAGCGGCTGGGTCTCGGCACCGACGCCTTCGTGGTCGAGGTCGCGAGCAACGACGGGTACCTGCTGCGGCACGTGGTGGACCGCGGGATCCGCTGCCTTGGCATCGAGCCCTCGGTGAACGTCGGCGCCGCGGCACGCGAGGCGGGTGTGCCCACGCTCACGGAGTTCCTGGACCCGGCCACCGGCGCCGGCGTCCGCGCCGAGCACGGCCCGGCCGACCTGGTCGTGGCCAACAACGTGTACGCGCACATCCCCGACGTGGTCGGGTTCACCCAGGGGCTGCGCGCCCTGGTCGCCGACGACGGCTGGGTCTCCATCGAGGTGCAGCACCTACTGACCCTGATCGAGGAGAACCAGTACGACACGATCTACCACGAGCACTTCCAGTACTACACGGTCGCGTCCGCGATCCGGGCGCTGGCGAGCGGCGGACTCGCGCTGGTGGACGTCGAGCTGCTGCCCACGCACGGCGGCTCCATCCGGCTGTGGGCCCGGCCGGCCGAGGTGGCCGGCGAGCCGACCCGGCGGGTGGCCGACGTGCTGGACCGGGAGAAGGCCGCCGGGCTGCAGGAGCTGTCCGGGTACACCGAGTTCTCCGAGCGGGTGGCCAAGGTACGCCGGGACCTCCTCAAGTTCCTCATCGAGGCGGCCGAGCGCGGCGAGACGGTCGTCGGCTACGGCGCCCCGGGCAAGGGCAACACCCTGCTCAACCACTGCGGCATCCGGCCCGACCTGCTCACATACACGGTCGACCGCAACCCCTACAAGCACGGCAGGTTCACTCCGGGCACCCGCATCCCGATCCTGCCGCCCGAGCAGATCGCCGCCGACAGACCGGACTACGTGCTCGTCCTGCCGTGGAACCTGCGGGCCGAATTGGTCGAGCAGCTGTCCTTCGTGCACGACTGGGGCGGTCGTCTGGTCTTTCCCATCCCGGAACTGAGCATTGTCGAGGTCAAGCGATGAAGGTCGTTCTGTTCTGCGGTGGTTACGGGATGCGGATGCGCAACGGAGCTTCCGACGACGTGCCCAAGCCGATGGCGATGGTCGGCCCCCGTCCGCTGATCTGGCATGTCATGCGCTACTACGCGCACTTCGGGCACACGGAGTTCATCCTGTGTCTGGGGTACGGGGCCCACCACATCAAGGACTTCTTCCTCAACTACGAGGAGACGACGTCCAACGACTTCGTGCTGCGCAGCGGGCGCACCGAGCTGCTGTCCACCGACATCTCGGACTGGACGATCACGTTTGTGCAGACCGGCATCGAGTCGCCGATCGGGGAGCGGCTGCGCCGGGTGCGCCGCCACCTGGACGGCGACGAGATGTTCCTTGCCAACTACGCCGACGTCCTCACCGATGCCCCGCTGCCGGAGATGATCGACCGGTTCGCCCGGCGCGACGCGGGTGCGTCGATGATGGTGGTGCCGCCGCAGTCCTCGTTCCACTGTGTGGAGTTGGGCGAGGACGGCCTGGTGGGGGGCATCACCGCGGTGAGTGAACTGCCGCTGTGGGAGAACGGCGGCTACTTCGTGCTCCGCCAGGAGGTCTTCGACCACATCCCGGAGAACGGGGACCTGGTCGCTGACGGCTGCGCCCAACTGGCCAAGCGCGGGCGGCTGATCGCGTACCAGCACCGTGGCTTCTGGAAGCCGACCGACACCGTGAAGGAGCGGGCCGCGCTCGACGCCGCCTACACCCGGGGCGAGCGTCCCTGGGCCGTGTGGGAACAAGCCGGCGCGAACGCGGCGGTGAGGACCGCGTGATCCGGCTCGGGGCCGGGCGCCTGGACCGGATCGTCGCGGTGGGTGCGCACTGCGACGACATCGCCATCGGCGCCGGCGGCACGCTGCTGACGCTGTGCCTGGCGCGGCCGGGTGTCCGCGTCGACGTGCTGGTGCTCTCCGGCGGCGGCAGCGAGCGGGAGCAGGAGGAGCAGGCCGCGCTCGCCGCCTTCTGCCCGGGCGCCGACCTGCGACTGACCGTGCTCAAACTGCCGGACGGCCGCATGCCCGTGCACTGGGACGAGGCCAAGGCCGCCGTGGAGGAACTGCGTGGACAGACCGACCCGGATCTGATCCTGGCCCCGCGCACCGATGACGCGCACCAGGACCACCGCGGTCTGGCGAAGTTGATGACCACCGCGTTCCGCGACCACTTGGTGCTCGGCTACGAGATCGTCAAGTGGGACGGCGATCTCGGCCGTATGGCGGCGTATCAGCCGCTGTCGCCGGAGATCGCCGAGCGGAAGGTGCGGCTGCTGCAGGAGCACTACCCCTCGCAGCGGCGCCGGCCCTGGTACGACCGCGAGGCCTTCCTCGGGCTGGCGCGGATCCGCGGTATCGAATGCCACGCGCGCTACGCCGAGGCGTTCGCCGTCACCAAACTCACTCTCGACCTGGGGGAATGAACCTTGCGCGTACTGCTGACCGGGCACCAGGGCTATCTGGGCACCGTCATGGCCCCGGTCCTCGCGGCCGCCGGGCACGAGGTCGTCGGGCTGGACGCCGGCCTGTTCGCCGACTGCGTGCTGGGCCCGGCGCCCGCCGATCCGCCGGGGCGGCGGGTGGACCTGCGCGACGTCACGGCCGAACACGTGGCCGGGGTCGACGCCGTGATCCACCTGGCCGCCCTGTCCAACGACCCGCTGGGAGCACTGGCGCCGGACCTCACCTACGACATCAACCACCACGCGTCCGTGCGGCTGGCCCGGCTGGCCCGCGACGCCGGAGTACGGCGCTTCCTGTACGCCTCGACCTGCTCGGTCTACGGCGCCGCCGGCGGCGACGACCTGGTGGCCGAGGACGCCCCGCTGCGGCCGGTGACGCCGTACGCGGAGTCCAAGGTACGGGTGGAGGACGACCTGCACGCGCTGTCCGACGGCGACTTCAGCCCGGTGTACATGCGCAACGCCACCGCCTTCGGCTACTCACCCCGGCTGCGCGCCGACATCGTGCTGAACAACCTGGTGGGCCACGCGCTCCTGTCCGGCGAGGTGCTGGTGCTCTCCGACGGCACCCCCTGGCGCCCGCTGGTGCACGCCGCCGACATCGCACGGGCCTTCGCGGCCGCGCTGGTGGCGCCGCGGGAGGCGGTGCACGACCGGGCGTTCAACATCGGCAGCGAGATCAACAACGTCACGGTCGCCGAGATCGCCGAGCAGGTCGCCGAGGCGGTATCCGGCTCGCGGGTGGTGATCACCGGGGAGAACGGTGCCGATCCGCGGTCCTACCGGGTGGACTTCTCCCGGTTCCGGACCGCGGTGCCCGGCTTCGACTGCGAGTGGACGGTGAAGCAGGGCGCGCTCGAACTCGCCGACGCCTACCGTCAGCACGGGCTGACCCGGGAGGACTTCGAGCGACGCTTCACCCGGCTGGCCGTGCTGCGCGCGGCGTCCGACGCCGGCACGGTCGACGACACCCTGCGGTGGCGCCGATGACCACGGCCGGCGAAGAGATGTACGCGCTGGTGGAACGGTTGTACCCGCTGTGCCGGAGCATCACCGGCGACGGTGTGCGCGCCACCCTGGAGATCGTCGGCGAGTACGTTCCGCTCCAGGTGCACGAGGTGCCGACCGGGACTCAGGTGCTCGACTGGACGGTGCCCAAGGAGTGGAACATCCGGGACGCGTACATCGCCGACACCGCCGGCAAGCGGGTCGTCGACTTCGCCGCGTCCAGCCTGCACGTGCTCGGCTACAGCGTGCCGGTGTCGGCGACCATGCCGCTGGCCGAGCTTCGCGCGCACCTGCACACCCTGCCGGAGCACCCGGCCTGGGTGCCGTACCGCACCAGCTACTACAAGCCGGAATGGGGGTTCTGCCTGGCCCAGGAGACCTTGGACGCGCTGCCGGACGGCGAGTACGAGGTGTGCGTCGACTCCACACTCGCCGACGGGCACCTCACCTACGCCGAGTACGTGGTCCCCGGGCAGGTCGCCGACGAGGTGATCGTCTCCTGCCACGTCTGCCACCCGTCGCTGGCCAACGACAACCTGGCCGGCATCGCGGTGGCGACGTTCCTGGCCCGGGCCCTTGTCGAGCAGCCGACGTACTACACCTACCGGTTCCTGTTCGCGCCCGGCACCATCGGGGCGATCACCTGGCTGGCCCGCAACGCGGAACGGGTGGACCGGGTCAAGCACGGCCTCGTGCTGGCCTGCGCCGGCGACCCGGGCCGGCTGACGTACAAGCAGAGCAGACGCGGCGACGCCGAGATCGACCGCGTCATGCGGCACGTGCTGACCGCTTCCGAACGCCCGCACCAGACAGTCGAGTTCACCCCGTACGGCTACGACGAGCGGCAGTTCTGCTCGCCCGGGTTCAATCTCGGCGTGGGCTCGCTCACCCGGACCCCGTACGCCGGCTACCCCGAGTACCACACCTCGGCGGACAACCTGGACTTCGTCTCCCCGGAGGCGATGGCGGACACCCTCGCCGTCTGCCGCGAGGCGTTCGCCGTCCTCGACCGCAACCGTCAGTACGTCAACCTCAGCCCGTACGGCGAACCACAGCTGGGCCGACGCGGGTTGTACGACGCGCTCGGCGGCCGCAGCGACACCAAGCAGGCCCAGATGGCCATGCTCTGGGTGCTCAGCCTCTCCGACGGCGAGCACAGCCTGCTCGACGTCGCCGACCGGTCCGGGCTCCCGTTCGACACCGTCGCCGACGCGGCCGACGCCCTGCACGAGGCCGGGCTGATCAAGACATGACGCCGATGCCCGTCGAGGGGGAGAACGCGCAGACAACGGCGCCACCGGCCAGATCCGCCAAGCGGGCCCTGGTCGGCCGGATGTCCTGGGGACTGGCCGACCAGGCGGCCTCCAGCATCAGCAACTTCGCGGTGGGCATCTACGTGGCCCGCTCGCTGGGGGTAACCGCGTTCGGCGTGTTCAGCCTGGCCTGGGTGACCTACGGCGTGGTGCTCAACGTCTCCCGCGGGCTGGCCACCGATCCGCTCGTGGTGCGCTTCAGCGGTGTGCCGGAGGCGTCCTGGCGCGGGGCGGTGGCCCGGTCGACGGGTACCGCGCTCGGCGTGGGTACGGCCATCGGCGCGGCGTGTCTGGTGATCGGGCCGGCCCTCGGTGGCCGCGTGGGGCCCGCGTTCGTCTGCCTCGGCGTCGTGCTGCCGGGGCTGCTGCTGCAGGACGCCTGGCGGTTCTCGTTCTTCGCCGCCGGCACCGGGCGCAAGGCGTTCGTCAACGACGTCGTGTGGGGCGTCGCGCTCATCCCGGCCCTGGTCGTGGCTGCCCACGTGGGCAGCGTGGCCGCCTTCGTGCTCGCCTGGGGCGCGTCCGCCGCGGTGGCGGCGGGCTACGGCTGCCTCCAGTCCGGCATCCGGCCCCGGACGGCACAGGCGCGCGGTTGGCTTCGCGAGCAGCGTGATCTCGGCTACCGGTACCTGGTCGAGAACACCTGCCTCAGCGGCGCCAGCCAGCTGCGGGCGTACGGGCTCGGCGCGATCGTCGGCCTCGGCGCGGTGGGCGCGGTCCGGGGCGCCGAGCTGCTGCTCGGCCCGTTCCTCGCCGTGCTGATGGGGCTGTCGCTGGTCACCGTCCCGGAGGCGGCACGGGTGCTGCGGCAGGCCCCGCAGCAACTGGGCAGATTCTGCCTCCTGCTGGGCGGCGGGCAGGCCGCCGGCGCGCTGCTCTGGGGCGGCGCGCTGCTGCTGATGCCGGACCGGCTCGGCGAACTCCTGCTCGGCGACGTCTGGCACTCCGCCGCGCAGCTCATCGTGATGGTCACCCTCGGCGTCGCGGGCGCCGGCCTAGGCACCGGCGCGGCGGCCGGGCTGCGCGCGCTCGGCGCGGCCCGGCGCAGCCTGCGCTCCCAACTGTTCGCCTCCGCCTGCTACGTCGGCGGCGGGCTCGGGGGGGCGGCCCTCGCCGGCACGGTCGGCTCGGCCTGGGGCGTCGCCGCCGCGACCGTCAGCGGCTCAGCCGTGTGGTGGCTGCAACTGCGGTCCGCCCTGCGCGAGCGCCAAGACCACCCCATCCCCGAAGTGAGGACCTCATGACCGCCCAACCCAGGCTGACCATCGGCCTGCCCGTCTACAACGGCGAGGAGTACCTGGCCGAGTCGCTCGACGCCCTGCTCGGCCAAACCTACGAGGACTTCGAACTGGTCATCTCCGACAACGCCTCCGCCGACGGGACCCAGGACATCTGCCGCAAGTACGCCGCGCAGGACTCGCGCATCCGCTACCTCCGGCTGCCCCGGAACATCGGCGCCGCGCCGAACCACAACCGGGTGTTCGCCGAGTCCCGCGGCGAACTGTTCAAGTGGGCCTCGCACGACGACCTCTACGCCCGCGATCTGCTGCGGCGCTGCATCCAGGCGCTGGACGAGCGGCCGGACGTGATCCTCGCGCACACCGGCCAGGCGGTCATCGACGGCGACGGCCAGGTGAAGGTCCCCTACGAGTACACGCTCGCCACCGACTCGCCGCGCCCGCCGGAGCGCTTCCGCAGCATGCTGTTCGAGCCCGGCGGCGACGACTTCTACGGGGTGATCCGGGCCGACGCGCTGCGCCGGGTGAAGCCGATGGACAGTTACCACCACGCGGACCGCACGTTCGTCGCCGAGATCGCCCTGCACGGCCGCTTCCACCAGGTTCCGGAACTCCTGTACTTCCGCCGCGACCACCCCACCCGCGCCGAGCGGGCGAACCCCTCCAAGCGCTCCCGGTGCGTCAACCTGGACCCGCGCCGGGCAGGTCCGCTGCACCCGACGCCCCGGCTGCTCGCCGAGTACGTCTGGGGCTTCGCCTCGGCGATCCGCCGGGCGCCGCTGTCCCCGGCCGACCGGCGCGCCTGCTACCGCCACCTGGCCGCATGGATGACCAGCCGGGTCCGGCCGGGCGCCGGCGAGCGGGTCGAGGACCGCGCCCCGGTCGATCCGGCCAAGCTGACCGTCTCCGTCGACGCCCTTGTCGCCGGACGTGAGGGGAGGCAGCCGTGACCGCTGTCCGCATTGGGGTGTTCGGCCTGCTCGGCTCCGGCAACCTCGGCAACGACGGATCGCTGGAAGCCGTGCTCGGATACCTCCGCGCCGAGCATCCGGACGCGGTCGTGGACGCGCTGTGCGGCGGACCCGAGGCGGTGACGGCCAAGTTCGGGATCCCCGCGACGCGGCTGCACTGGAACCGCGCGGAGTACCGGACCGCGTCCCGTGCGGGCGCGATCGCGTCGAAGGGTCTGGGCAAACTCGTCGACGTCGTCCGCACCGCCGCCTGGGTGCGCCGGCACGACGTGGTGATCGTGCCCGGCATGGGCGTCCTGGAGGCCACGCTGCCGCTGCGGCCGTGGGGCTTCCCGT
This sequence comes from Streptomyces sp. CA-106110, assembly GCF_050936285.1. NCBI lineage: Bacteria > Bacillati > Actinomycetota > Actinomycetes > Kitasatosporales > Streptomycetaceae > Streptomyces > Streptomyces sp. CA-106110. The sequence goes on from NZ_JBNJNB010000001.1 coordinate 3,603,280, forward strand.
ACTCGCTGTTCCTGCTCTGCGCGAGCGGACGGCTGCTGGGCACCCGGGTCGCGCTGGTCAGCGTCGGCGCCGCAGCGATCGGCAACCGCCCGACCCGGGCCCTGGTGCGCTGGTCGGCACGGCTGGCCGCATACCGGTCGTACCGGGACGCCCAGTCCCGCGACGCGATGCGCGCGATGGGCGTGGACACCGCGCGCGACGAGGTCTACCCCGACCTCGCGTTCTCCCTGCCGACACCACAAGTGAGCGCGCCCACCGGGACGCCGGGTCCCGTCTGCCTCGGAGTCATGGACTTCCACGGCGGCAACGACGACCGCGCCCGGGCCGAGGAGATCCACCGGCGCTACCTCGACGGGACGATCAAGTTCGTCCGCACGCTGGTCGAGGAGGGCAGGCCGGTCCGGCTGCTCACCGGCGACACATGCGACGAGTCGGTGGTCGCCGCGATCCTCGACGCGGTCGACTCACCGCTGGTCACCGCCGCCGAACCGGCCTCACTGGCCGACCTGATGAACGAGATGGCGGCCGCCGACACCGTGGTGGCCGTCCGCTACCACAACCTGATCTGCGCGCTGAAGACCGGAACGCCCGTGCTTGCCCTCTGCTACGCGGCGAAGAGCGACGCGCTCATGGACCGGATGGGCCTCGGCGCGTACTGCCACCCGGCTCGCGAGGTCGACGCGGACCGGCTCCTCGAACAGTTCCGGGACCTGGAGAAGCGATCGGCGGAGCTGCGGCAGACCCTCACCGAGCGAAACCGGGTCGCCGCACAGCAACTCGCCCAGCAGTTCACGGCCTTGACCACGACTCTGTTCCCGGCAAACGCCCACGCCCCGCGGGAGTCTCCATGAAAGCGACCGAAGTCCCGGCGATCGCCGGCGCATACCTGTTCGAGCCGACGCCGCATGCCGACGAGCGCGGCTTCTTCTGCCGCACCTTCGACGCCGACGTGGTCCGCTCGGTGGGCCTCGACCCGGACGCCTTCGTTCAGGACAGCGTGTCCCGTTCGGTCCTGGGCGTGCTGCGCGGCCTGCACCTGCGCTCCGGCGCCGGCGAGGCCAAGCTGGTGCGGTGCTCGTACGGGAGGATCTACGACGTCGTCGTGGACCTGCGCCCGGAGTCGCCGACCTACCGGAACTGGGTCTTCTTCGAGCTGTCCGGCGAGGCGCAGGTGACCGTGTACATCCCGGCGGGGTGCGCGCACGGCTTCCAGGCTCTGACCGAAACGGCCGACGTCTCGTACCGGATCGACCGCCCGCACGACCCGGCCGAGGACGTGACGATCGCCTTCGACGACCCGGAGCTCGCCATTCCCTGGCCGCTGCCGGTCACATCGATGTCCCAACGGGACCGGGAGGCGCCGAGCCTCGCCGAGGTCCTGAAGCATGAAGAGAGTTGAGGTTGGCGTGGACACCGAAGACACCGGAGAGCTCTTCCTGCCCCGGTCGCGGAGGGCGAACGAGCGGCTGCACGCCATGATCCCCGGGGGCGCGCACACCTACGCCAAGGGCGACGACCAGTACCCCGACAACCTGGCCCCGGTCATCAGCCACGGCAAGGGTGCCCACGTGTGGGACATCGACGGCAACCGCTACATCGAGTACGGGTCCGGCCTGCGGTCGGTCAGCCTCGGCCACGCCCACCCACGCGTGATCGAGGCGGTGCGGCGGGAACTCGACCGCGGCAGCAACTTCGTGCGGCCGTCCATCGTGGAGGTCGAAGCCGCCGAACGCTTCCTGGCCACGGTGCCGACCGCCGAGATGGTGAAGTTCGCGAAGAACGGCTCCGACGCCACCACCGCCGCGGTGCGCCTCGCCCGCGCCGCCACCGGGCGCCCGCGGGTGGCGATCTGCGCCGACCACCCGTTCTTCTCCGTCGACGACTGGTTCATCGGCACCACGCCGATGTCCGCCGGCATTCCGGCGGCGACCAACGAGCTCACCGTGTCCTTCCCTTACGGGGACCTGGCCGCCACGGAGGAGCTGCTCACCCGGTACCAGGACGAGGTCGCCTGCCTGATCCTCGAACCCGCCTCGCACACCGAGCCCCCGCCCGGCTACCTCGCCGGCCTGCGCGAGCTGGCCGACCGGCACGGCTGCGTACTGATCTTCGATGAGATGATCACCGGCTTCCGCTGGTCCGAGGCGGGCGCCCAGGGCCTGTACGGCGTCGTCCCCGACCTTTCCACCTTCGGCAAGGCGCTGGGCAACGGATTCGCCGTCTCCGCGCTGGCCGGACGCCGCGATCTGATGGAACGGGGCGGACTACGTCACTCCGGCGACCGGGTGTTCCTGCTGTCCACCACCCACGGTGCGGAAACGCACTCCCTGGCCGCCGCGATGGCCGTGCTCACCACCTACGTCGAAGAGGGCGTCACCGCACGACTGCACGCCCTCGGCGAGCGGTTGGCCGCCGGTGTCCGCGACGCCGCGGCCAGCACGGGCGTCGGCGACCACCTCGTCGTCCGGGGCCGGGCCAGCAACCTGGTCTTCGCCACCCTCGACGAGAACGGGCAGCCGTCGCAGCAGTACCGCACCCTGTTCCTGCGCCGGCTCCTCGCGGGCGGGGTGCTGGCCCCGTCGTTCGTGGTGAGCAGCGCGCTCGACGACGCCGACATCGATCACACCGTCGAGGTGGTGGCCCAGGCGTGCGCGGTGTACCGGAAGGCACTGGACGCCGCCGACCCCACCCCCTGGCTGGCCGGACGACCGGTCAAGCCCGTATTCCGCCGCTTGGCGTGACATGACGTGACGTGACGTGACGTCAGCGACGCTCCGGCCGACCGGCCTCGGCCGTCCGGTCGACCAGCAAGTCAGCCGTCCGGTCGACCAGCCACGCGGTCGCCGGTATCACCGCCAGCGCGGTACACAAACCGCCGAGGGCGTCGGTCGGGTAGTGCGCGCCCAGGACGACCTCCGCCCAGCCCATGGCGGCACCGGCAACCAGCGCCGAGGCAAGCACGAGTGACATGCCGGCCGTCCTGCCGAGGCCGAGCCGGCCGGTCACGAGCAGCGCCACCACGAGGGCGAGCGCGGTGAGAAAGGCGGTGTGCCCGCTCGGGTAGGACAGGTGCCCGTCGTGGATGGTGCGTCCCACCAGGGACTTGAGCAGCGTCGTCGTCCCCACGGCCAGGCCGACGCCGGCAACGGTGAGCACCGCGGCGCGAGGACGCCGAAGCAGCAGACAGCCCGACACGGTGGCCACGACCAGCATCACCGATCCCACGGGCTCCCCCAAGAAGTCCAGGGTCTGAGCGACGTACCACCACGGCGGCCCCACCCCGTCCACCGCCGCCAAGATCCGCCCGTCCACCATGCCGGGCTTGCTGTCGTCCGCATACAGGACCCCGAGCACGACGACCACCAGCGCGGCGAGAGCCGCGATCGGCCCGAGCCACCCGCGCAGCGACGGGGGCAGCACCGCGGGCGCCGACCGCCCACCGCGTCCGGTCGGCCTGTGGTGCTGTGCCGTGATCGGTAGAGGGTGTTCCGGATCGCCCCCGAGAACTGCCCGCTGCCGCCCGCCGACATGGGTCTTCGGCTTCTGCAGGTGCCAACTCCTCACCAACGAGCCCCCTGTCGTGTCTGACTTGGCCCGCGCGGGAGCCATCAGCCCGTGAACCCCGAACCTCCCAGACTGTCCATCACCCTGCCAAGAGCATTCGAAAAGTCCCTATTCCGGACCCTAACCAACAATACGGTCGCGGCACACCGCCGTCGGAACGTCCGCGGGTCAACACTCCGCCAATTTCGGTTGCTGGGCTCGCCCGCGCTCGCGCACCCGTCCCTCTATAACTGACGGGCGCTCAGAACGAGCGACATCCGTGCGCCGAGTGGCCCAGTGACGCCGGCACGCAGCCCGCTACCGAACCACCGGAAACCGCAGGTCAGACGGCCTACCGGACCGGCTCGAGAATGGCGACGCACTCCACGTGATGCGTCATCGGGAAAAGGTCGAACGCCCTGAGCGTCCGCACCTGGTACCCGCCTTCCCGGAAATACGCCAAGTCCCGTGCCAGCGCGGCCGGATCGCATGCCACGTAGGCGATCCGGCGCGCGCCCAGGGTCGACAGATGGGCGACCGTGCCGCGGCCCGCGCCGGTGCGCGGCGGGTCCAGGACGATCAGGTCGACCTCCGTGATGCCGGTGCGCGGCAGAACCGACTCGACCTTGCCCTGTTCGATCCGGACGCGGTCGAAGTCCGCCAGGTTGTGCCGGGCGTCCTCCACCGCGCGCTTGCCGGACTCGATGCCGAGCACCGCGCCCTTGTCGCCCAGCCGGTCGGCGAGCGCGCCCGCGAAGAGGCCGACGCCGCAGTACAGGTCCAGCGCCATCTCGCCCTTGCGGGGCAGCAGCCCCTGCATCACGGCCGTCACCAGCGTGTCCGCCGCCTTCGGGTGGACCTGCCAGAAACCGCCGCCGCCCACACGGTGCGTACGGCCGTCGGCACGTTCGCGGACGAAGGGCCGGCCGTGGACACGGTGGACGCCACCCGTCTTCTCGTCGACCCGCAGGACCGACACCGGCCGGTCCAGCTCCACCAGCGGCAGTCGTGCGCCCGGCTTCGGCGTGAGGATCACCTGGCGGTCCTGCGAGCCCGTCGCGGCGATCGCCTCGACCGAGTCCATGCCCGTCCAGTCCCGCTTCTCGATGCCCAGCTCGCTGACGCCCTCGGCGGCGATCATGCAGTGGTCGACCGGTTCCACCTCGTGCGAGCGGTGCCTGCGCAGGCCCGCCTTTCCGGAGGGGTCCACCGCGTACTGCACCCGGGTGCGCCACTGCGGCACCTCGCCCGCCGGAACCTTGTCGCCCTCGGCCGGCACCACCGTGCCGTCCCAGCCCGCCTCCTCGGGAGTGAGGCCCGCGAGCCGCTGCAGCTGCTCGGCGATCACCTCGCCCTTGAGGCGACGCTGCGCTCCCGGCTTGGCGTGCTGCCAGTCGCAGCCGCCGCAGCGGCCGGGACCCGCGTACGGGCAGGGTGCCTCGATGCGGTCCTTGGAGGCTTCCAGCACGCGCACCGCGTCCGCGCGCAGGAAGCGGGCGCCCTCCTCGCCCTCCGTCACCCGCGCCACGACTCGCTCGCCGGGCAGCGTGTGCCGGACGAAGAGGACCTGGCCGGCCTCCGTACGGGCGATGCAGTGGCCACCGTGGGCGACGGGGCCGATCTCGACCTCGTACTCCTCCCCCACCAGCGATTTCTTCGGTTCTGCCTGCATGGCGGGACGACTCCAGATACGAGAGGGGGGACGACTGCGAAACCGGCACGGCCGGACGACAGCCCACCAGTCTACGTGGGTGCGACCCGGCCGTTCACCACAGCGGCCTCAGCCCTGCGAAGACGACGTCTCCCTGGCCCGTTCCTCCGCCGGGCCCCGGCGCACCGCACCCGGAGCGTTCCAGTCCTGCCGCTTGCGGGCCCTGAGCTTCGCGGCCTCCGAGGACTGCAGCTGATACGGGACCGAGGTCACCATGACGCCCGGTGTGAACAGCAGCCGGCCCTTGAGCCGCAGCGCGCTCTGGTTGTGCAGCAGGTGTTCGTACCAGCGGCCCACCACGTACTCGGGGATGATCACGGACACGGCGTCGCGCGGGGACTCGCGGCGCAGGCTCTTCACGTACTCGATCACCGGGCGGGTGATCTCGCGGTAGGGCGAGTCCAGGATCTTCAGCGGCACATCGATGGCACGCCGCTCCCACTCGTCCTTCAGCGCCTTGGTCTCCGCGGGGTCGACGTTGACGCTGAGCGCCTCCAGGGTGTCCGTGCGCAGCAGTTTGGCGTAGGCGAGGGCGCGCAGCGTGGGCCGGTGGATCTTGGAGATGAGCACCACCGAGTGGACCCGCGACGGGCGGACGCTGTCGTCGCTGGGGCCCTCGGGGGCCACGAGCTCCTCGGCGACGCTGTCGTAGTGCCTGCGGATCGCGGTCATCGTCGCGTAGAAGATGCACATGCCGAGCAGGGCGACCCAGGCGCCGTGCGTGAACTTCGTGACGAGGACGACGACCAGGACCAGGCCGGTGAAGAAGGCGCCGAAGGTGTTGATGGCGCGGGAGCGCAGCATGTGACGGCGCTTGACCGGGTCCCGCTCGACGGCCAGGTGACGGTTCCAGTGCCTGACCATGCCGGTCTGGCTGAGCGTGAACGAGACGAACACGCCGACGATGTACAGCTGGATCAGCCGGGTCGAGTCCGCGCCGTAGATGAAGATCAGCAGGCTGGCCGCGCCGGCGAGCAGCACGATGCCGTTGGAGAAGGCGAGGCGGTCGCCGCGGGTGTGCAGCTGGCGCGGCAGATAACGGTCCTGGGCAAGGATGGACCCGAGCAGCGGGAAGCCGTTGTACGCGGTGTTCGCGGCGAGGAACAGCACCAGCGCGGTCGCCGCCGCGAGCACGATGAACAGGAAGCTGCCCTTGCCGAAGACGGCCTCGGCGACCTGCGAGATCACCGGGTTCTGCACATAGCCGGAGCCCAGTGCCACACCGTGGTGGAGCAGGTCTGCGGCGGGGTTCTCCGCCATGCGGACCTTGGTGGTCATGGCCAGCGCGATGATGCCGCAGAACATGGTGACGGCGAGCAGGCCCATCATCGCCAGCGTGGTCGCCGCGTTCCTCGACTTGGGCTTGCGGAAGGCCGGGACGCCGTTGGAGATCGCCTCGACACCGGTGAGCGCCGCGCAGCCGGAGGAGAAGGCGCGCAGCAGCAGGAAGACCATCGCGAAGCCGGCCAGGCCCTGGTGCTCGGCCCTGATCTCGTACGAGGCCGTGGGCGCCCGCATGGTGTCGCCGAGCACCAGCCCGCGGAACGCGCCCCACACGATCATGATGAAGACGCCCGCGACGAAGACGTACGTCGGAATGGCGAACAGCGTGCCGGACTCCTTGACCCCGCGCAGGTTCATCAGCGTGAGGAGCACGACCACGGCGACCGCGCAGAGCACTTTGTGTTCGACGACGAACGGGATCGCGGAGCCCAGGTTCTCGATGCCCGAGGAGATCGACACGGCGACCGTGAGCACATAGTCGACGAGCAGCGCGCTGGCGACGGTGAGGCCGGCCTTGGGGCCGAGGTTGGTGGTCGCCACCTCGTAGTCGCCGCCACCGCTCGGGTAGGCGTGCACGTTCTGCCGGTAGGAGGCGACCACGGTGAACATCAGCACGACGACCGCGACCGCGATCCAAGGGCTGAAGTGGTAGGCCGACGCGCCCGCGATGGACAGGACCAGCAGCACCTCTCCGGGCGCGTAGGCCACGGAGGACAGGGGGTCGGAGGCGAAGACGGGGAGGGCGATGCGCTTGGGCAGCAGCGTTTCCCCGAGCCGGTCACTGCGCAGGGCGCGCCCGATGAGGAGGCGTTTGGGCACGTCGGTCAGTTTGGACACAACAGAGGATCGTAAGGGCTCGTACCGGGAGCCCTCCACCCGCTGATGGAGATCTGCCTCACGAGTGCGATCTCACAGCGGCCGGGCTGCGGTTTCCGCAGGTGACCGGTCGCGCACGGGTTGACGGCGAACTCCCGTCCGCTGCCGCCGCCGCACACTTCTGCGCACACGACCGTGGAACGACCCGGCACCGCGGCGGCACTCGCCGGCGCCGGATTCCTGACTCTTCCCCGGTGCTCGCGGCACCGACTCCCGCACAGCACACAAAGCGGTCCGGCGCGTGTCACAGGGGTGCCCCGGGCAGACCGCGCATGTGTAGCTTGGTCGGCGGTCTGAGACCCTGTCTTTGGCGTTTCGACTGAGCCGTGACCATTGACATCGGAAGGACGGTCGTGCACATCGTCATCATGGGCTGCGGAAGAGTGGGATCCGCTCTTGCCCAGACCCTGGAGCAACAGGGGCACACGGTCGCCGTGATCGACCAGGACCCCACCGCCTTCCGACGACTGGGCTCCGGGTTCGGCGGCCGTCGTGTCACCGGAGTCGGCTTCGACCAGGACACCCTGCGCGAGGCGGGCATCGAGGAGGCCGGCGCCTTCGCCGCCGTCTCCAGCGGCGACAACTCGAACATCATCGCCGCGCGCGTGGCACGCGAGATGTTCGGCATCGAGAACGTCGCGGCCCGTATCTACGACCCCCGCCGCGCCGAGGTCTACCAGCGGCTCGGCATTCCGACCGTCGCCACGGTCCGCTGGACCGCGGACCAGATGCTGCGCCGGCTGCTGCCGTCGGGCGCCGAGCCGCTGTGGCGGGACCCCACCGGCGGTGTCCAGCTCGCCGAGGTGCACGCCTCGCCGAAATGGGTCGGCCACAAGATCAGCAAGCTGCAGGAGGAGACGGGCGTCCGCGTGGCGTTCCTCACCAGGCTGGGCGAGACGATGCTGCCGACGTCCCAGACGGTGCTGCAGGAAGGCGACCTGGTGCACGTGATGATGCGGACGGACGACGTCGAGAAGGTCGAGGCGTCGTTCGCCGAGGGCCCTGAGAGGGAGGGCGGTCACTGATGAGGGTCGCCATTGCCGGTGCCGGTGCCGTGGGCCGTTCGATCGCGGGCGAGCTCCTGGAGAACGGGCACGAGGTCCTGCTGATCGACAAGGCGCCGACCGCGATCTCGGTGGAGCGCGTGCCCCAGGCGGAGTGGCTGCTGGCCGACGCCTGCGAGATCACGTCCCTGGACGAGGCGGCGCTGCAGCGATGCAACGTGGTGATCGCCGCGACGGGCGACGACAAGGTGAACCTGGTCGTCTCCCTGCTGGCCAAGACGGAGTACGGCGTCCCGCGCGTCGTCGCCCGGGTGAACAACCCCAAGAACGAGTGGCTGTTCAACGAGGCATGGGGCGTCGACGTGGCGGTCTCCACGCCGCGTCTGATGTCGGCGCTGGTCGAGGAGGCGGTGAGCGTCGGCGACCTGGTCCGGCTGCTCCGCTTCAGCCACGGCGACGCCAACCTGGTCGAGCTCACGCTGCCCCCGGAGTCGGCCCTGGCCGGCACGCAGGTCGGCGACGTGCAGTGGCCGGAGGACACGTCCCTGGTGACGATCATCCGCGGTACCCGGGTCCTGACCCCGTCGCGGGAGGACTCGCTCGAAGCGGGCGACGAGCTGCTGTTCGTGGCGGCCCAGGCCCGTGAGGAGCAGCTGGAGGAGCTGCTCTCGGTGCGGCGCGAGGACGCCTAGTCCGGATCGCGGTCGACGCGGGGCCCCGGACACGTCCGGGGCCCCGCGTCACTCCGTCGTCCGGCGTTCGAGAGGGAAACCGTTCAGGGCGAAGGAGCCCCGGGGGCGCGGCCACCGGCTGCGGGGCGACGCAAGCGGGAGTCCGGCGACAGAGCTCAGGACTGCCGGCGATGCCGGCCCGCGGAGGCCTCGTGCTCCCCCACCGCGGCCGTCCGTTCCTTCTCGGCCTTCTCGGCCTTCTCGGCCTTCTCCTCCGCCTCCATCTCCGCGAAGACGTCGATCGGCGGCGGTGCCTTCGCCAGGAACACCCAGGTGAGCCAGACGGCGAGCAGGAACGGCGGGATCTTCAGTGTGACCAGCACCCAGCCGAGCTGGGCGGTGTTGGCCCACCAGTACAGGGGGAAGAGGATCGCGCACTTGGCGAGCAGGATCAGTCCCCAGGCCCAGCTGGACTTGGCGTACGCCTTCTTGCGTCCCGGGTTGCGGGTGCGCCAGGAGAGGTTCTCCTTGAAGACCGGGCCGAGGATCAGGCCGATCAGAGGGACCCCGGCGAGCGTGGTGATGATGTAGGCGAGGGCCAGGCCGAGGGTGTAGAGCATGCCCGGCAGATAGAAGTCCTTGGCGTTGCCGGTCATCATCGCGAAGACCACGCCGAACGCCACACCGAACACACCGCTGAAGGCGTGCTTGACGGTGTCCCTTCTGACGAGGCGTACCACCACCAGCAGCAGCGACACCGCGAGCGCGGCGATCGCCGACAGATGCAGGTCCTTGTTGATCGTGAAGATGGTGACGAACAGGAGGCCCGGCACCACGGTCTCGACCATGCCGCGGACCCCGCCGAACGCCTCGAAGAGCGCGGCCTCCGTCACCGCCCGCGAATCGTGCTGGGCGTCTTCGGTCGGCTTCTCGAGTGACGTCACCGGCTACTCCCGTCCGAGTGGTCTGAGTTCGTACTTCGGGTTGAACAGGACTCTGCGGCCCCGGCTCATCGAGATCCGGCCTGACGCGATCAGCTTGCGTCCCGGCTCGATCCCGACGATGGAGCGCCTGCCCAGCCACACCACGTCCAGGGCCGCCGAACCGTCGAACAGCTCGGCTTCCAGCGCCGGCACACCGGCCCGCGGGCGCAGCGTGACCGTGCGCAACGTACCAGTAACCGTGACGATCTGCCGGTCGTGGCAGTCCCCGATCCGCGTACAGCCGGTGGTCTCGGCGTCCTCCCGCAGTTCCTCCGAATCCAGCTCCTCCTGCGAGGAGGAGAGACGGTCGAGCATGCGGCGGAGCCGGCCGACCGGCCTTTCGGAGCGGGGGACAGCAGTCATACAGAAAGCCTACCGGGGGACGCCTCGCACCGGCGTACCCGAGGCACCGCCCGGGCGGCCCGGCTCACTTCTCGAACCGGTAGCCCATGCCGGGTTCGGTGATGAAGTGCTTGGGGTGCGAGGGGTCCGTCTCCAGCTTCCGTCGCAGCTGGGCCATGTAGACCCGCAGATAGTTGGTCTCCGTCCCGTACGACGGCCCCCACACCTCCTGGAGCAGCTGCTTCTGGCTGACCAGGCGCCCGGTGTTGCGGACGAGCACCTCCAGCAGATGCCACTCCGTGGGGGTGAGGCGTACGTCCTTGCCGTCGCGGTTGACCTTCTTCGCGGCCAGGTCGACCGTGAAGCCGTCGGTCTCCACCATCACGTCGTCGTCATCGCCGCCGGTCGGCTCGGCACGGCGGACGGCGGCGCGCAGACGGGCCAGCAGCTCGTCCATGCCGAACGGCTTGGTGACGTAGTCGTCGGCGCCCGCGTCGAGCGCCTCGACCTTCTCGTCCGAGGAGTGGCGTGCGGACAGCACCAGGATCGGCACCCGGGTCCAGCCGCGCAGGCCCTTGATCACCTCGACGCCGTCCATGTCCGGCAGCCCGAGGTCCAGCACCACGACATCGGGGTGGCGGGCGGCGGCGAGCTGGAGCGCGGTCGCGCCGTCGGGGGCCGCGTCGACCTCGTACTTGCGCGCCTTCAGGTTGATCACGAGGGCGCGCACGATCTGCGGCTCGTCGTCGACCACGAGCACCCGGGTCATGTGGTTTGCCTTTCTGGTTCAGCGAGTCGTTCGGGGCCGAGAACACTCTCCACGGCCCGAAGTGTGAGCACCATCGTGAGCCCGCCGCCGGGGGTGTCCTCGGCGGTCAGGGTGCCGCCCATGGCCTCGGCGAAGCCGCGGGCGACCGCCAGGCCGAGGCCGACGCCGGCACCGCGCGGAGCGTCACCGTACCGCTGGAAGGGCTCGAAGATCCGTTCCTTCGCGTCGTCGGGCACACCCGGACCGCGGTCGACGACACGGACCTCCACGCGGTCGGCGAGGGCGCTCGCCGAGACCACCACGGGCGTCCCCAGGGGGCCGTACTTGACCGCGTTCTCGACGAGGTTGGCGACCGTGCGCTCCAGGAGTCCGGCGTCCACCTCGACCATCGGCAGGGTCTCTGGGATGTCCAGTTCCACGCTGCCCCCGGGTACACCGCCGAGCGCCATCGGGACGACCTCGTCCAGGTCGACCTCCCGGATCAGGGGGGTGACGGTGCCGGTCTGAAGCCGGGACATGTCCAGCAGGTTGCCCACCAGGTGGTCGAGTCGGTCGGCCCCTTCCTCGATCGCCGCGAGCAACTCGGCCCGGTCCTCCTCCGACCACTCCACGTCGTCCGACCTGAGCGAGGTGACCGAGGCCTTGATGCCCGCGAGCGGGGTGCGCAGGTCATGGCTGACGGCCGCCAGCAGGGCGGTGCGGATCCGGTTGCCCTCGGCCAGCGCGCGGGCCTGTTCGGCTTCCTGCCGCAGGCGCTGGCGGTCGAGGGCCACCGTCGCCTGTGCGGCGAAGGCGGCCAGCACCCGGCGGTCCGAGGCGGGCAGTACCCGCCCGGACAGCACCAGCGCCATGTTGTCGCCCACCGGCACGTCCACGTCGGCGTCCTCCGGCCGTCCGGTCGGCGCGCCCGGGCCCACGCTGCCCGCGCAGGTCCAGGGATCGAGCTCGCTGGTGCGTTCCAGCACCGCCGCCGACTCCATGGCGAAGGTCTCGCGCACCCGTTCGAGGATCTCGTCCAGGCTGGTCTCACCGCGCAGCACACTGCCCGCGAGGAGGGAGAGGATCTCGGACTCGGCGCGCAGCCGTGCCGCCTGGTGGGTGCGCCGGGCCGCGAGATCCACCACCGAGGCCACCGACACGGCGACGCCGACGAAGATCACGATGGCGACGATGTTCCTCGGGTCGGCGATCGTCAGCCGGTGCAGCGGGGGCGTGTAGTAGTAGTTCAGCAGCAGGGAGCCCAGCGCGGCCGAGGCGAGCGCCGGGAAGAGCCCCCCGAGCAGGGCCGCCGCCACGGTCAGGGCCAGGAACAGCAGCATGTCGTTGGCGAGACCGAGGTGCACGGCGATCAGCAGCAGGGCCAGCACGACCGGCCCGACGACGCCGACCAGCCAGCCCGTCAGGATGCGCGTACGGCCGAGGCGCGCCCCGCGGGTCACCGGGAGACCGCGTCCCTTGGCGACCTCTTCGTGGGTGACGATGTGCACGTCGAGGTCGGGGCCGGACTCGCGGGCGACCGTCGCACCGACGCCGGGTCCGAAGATGTACTGCCAGGTCTTGCGGCGCGAGGAGCCGAGCACGATCTGGGTCGCGTTCACGCCGCGGGCGAAGTCCAGCAGCGCCGCGGGTATGTCCTCGCCCACCACATGGTGGAAGGTGCCGCCCAGGTCCTCGACGAGGGTGCGCTGGACGGCGAGCTCCTTCGGCGAGGCCGAGGTGAGCCCGTCGGTGCGGGAGATGTAGACGGCCAGCACCTCGCCGCCTGCGCCCTTCTCCGCGAGCCGCGCGGCGCGGCGGATCAGGGTCCGTCCCTCGGGGCCGCCGGTGAGTCCGACCACGATCCGCTCGCGCGAACCCCAGATCTTCGACACCTGGTGCTCACTGCGGTACGCGGTCAGGTATTCGTCGACCCGGTCCGCCACCCACAGCAGGGCCAGCTCCCGCAGGGCGGTCAGGTTTCCGGGCCGGAAGTAGTTGGACAGGGCCGCGTCGACCTTGTCCGGCTTGTAGATGTTGCCGTGCGCCATCCGGCGGCGCAGCGCCTGGGGCGACATGTCGACGAGCTCGATCTGGTCAGCGCGCCGCACCACTTCGTCGGGTACGGTCTCGCGCTGCCGTATGCCGGTGATGGACTCGACGACGTCGCCGAGGGACTCCAGGTGCTGGATGTTGACGGTCGAGACCACATCGATCCCGGCGGCCAGCAGCTCCTCGACATCCTGCCAGCGCTTGGCGTTGCGTGAGCCGGGGATGTTCGTGTGGGCGAGCTCGTCCACCAGGGCGACGGCGGGGGCACGACGCAGGACCGCGTCCACGTCCATCTCGGTGAAGACCGAGCCGCGGTGGACGAGCTCCTTGCGGGGTATCTGCTCCAGGCCGTGCAGCATCACCGCCGTGCGCGGGCGGTCGTGGTGCTCGACGAAGGCCACCACGCAGTCCGTGCCGCGCTCGACGCGTCGGTGTGCCTCGGACAGCATGGCGTATGTCTTGCCCACGCCGGGTGCCGCACCGAGGTAGATCCGAAGCTTGCCGCGTCCCATGGCCCCATTGTCTTCCCATCACACCTGCGTACGCTGCGTCGACTTTACGGCCAATAATCACGGCAAATGGGACGGGGTGCCTCGGCCAGGGCCTCTTTGACGCAACCCTGATGCGTCCGCCGAGCCGCTGCGGACGGTACGGCGGCCGGGCTCCGAGGCAGCGGAGCCACGGCCGCCGTACACGGTTCAGGACGGATTGTCCCCGTGCGTGAGGGTTTCCCAGGCCACGAAGAGGTTGTTGCTGCCGGCCGGTCGGTTCCGCTCGGTCAGCGCCTGGGTGTTGGTCATCGCGATGCCCAGGCGGTTGTGGAGCGCGTTGTAGCCGACCTCGGTGACCGGTCCGAGGCCGAGGGTGAGCGAGCCCCCGCACAGCCAGCTGGGCACGGCCGTGCCCAGCTGGTACTTGGACTGGAAGCCGAGCGCCTGCCGCAGCCGCTCGCCGACGTCGGTGCCGTACAGGTCCTGCCCCTGGACCCGGCTGGTCTCCGCGACGTGCGAGATGGCGGAGATGCCGTAGCCGGTGTGCGTGAAGTCGCGGCAGGTCTCCTGGGTGAGCCCGGTGACGAAGGTCGACTGCCCCTGCCAGTACGAGATGATCTTGTCCCTGGTGTCGAGGTGCTGGCTCGGCACGGTCTTCGGCAGATCGCCGTCGGAAGCGAGATAGACGTACGCGGCCGTGCGGGTGCGGAACCGCGCCATCGCCTGGTCGTACGACGTCCTGTCCTCGAGGAAGACGGAGATGCCGACGGCGGCCTCCATCATGGACAGCTCCCAGTTGCCGTTGGAGTTGGAGCCGCCGATCACCTTCGGCAGGTAGACGTCGCGGAGCATGGTGGCGAAGCGCCCGGAGTTGGCCCAGGTGCCGGTGTACGTGTACTTGATGATCTCCGCCGCCTTGGGCCAGGACGAGCCCGCCCAGCCGGTCTGCAGGGGCGCGTTGCTGTTGGTGTGCTCCTTGATGACGGCCGACCAGGCGTCCATCAGCTGGATGGACTTCTGCGCATACCGGTCGTCGCGGGTGATGTACCAGGCGAGGGCGTCGGTGTACGCGGCGATCGCGTCCTCGCGCTCGTCGGTGCAGCCGTAGTTCGGATTCGAGTACGAGCCGCATTCCACGGTCGCACGGGGCTTGGGGGTGCGGTTCAGATCGGCGTACTCGCTCGCCATCATCTGGTCGAAGGCGGCCTTCCAGGGCTGGGCGCCGGCGTTCACCCTGGCACGGGCGAAGTCCAGCTGCCCCCTGGAGACGGTGACTCCGGGATGGACGAAGGTGACGGGGGCGGCGCCGGCGCTGGGGGGCTCCGGCAGGAGGAGACCGGCCGCCAGCACGGCGACCGACGTGACGAACAGCAAGGCCCGGGATGTGCGGCGACGACGTGGGGGTGCAGCGCGCATACGACAGCCACCCGTTCTTGTATGTGAACGATGAGCGTATTATTGAACGCTCGCGTTGGCCGGTGACCATAGGTACAGACCAACTGGCCGTCAAGGGGCCGCACACGAAGAGGCCGTACCCCTTGCGGGGTACGGCCTCGTGTCGGTTGTGTACGCGAAGCTGTCAGCGGACCTCGGTGATCTCGGGTCCCCGCTGCAACTGGCCCATGCCGCCCGAGAAGCGGGAGCCCTCCTCCTGCTGCACGCCCTCGGGCACCATCTGCGCGTCGTTGGGCAGCTTCAGGACGATCGGATCGCGGGGCGCCATCGGGCCCTCGCCGCGGACCACGACCGTGTCCCTGAAGATCTGTTCGAGCAGGCCCGCCGCCTGCGGCTGCACGGCACCCTGACCGGAGATCACACCGCGCAGGAACCAGCGGGGACCGTCCACACCGATGAACCGCACGACCTGGAATCCGCCCGTGCCGTCCGGCAGCTGCACCGGTACCTGAGCGCGCAGCTCCCAGCCCAGCGGTCCCTCGACCTCGTCGACGATGCCGCCCTGCTGGGTGATGCCGCTGGCGATCTCCTCGCGCACCTCGCCCCAGATGCCCTCGCGCTTGGGCGCAGCGAAGGCCTGCAGCTGGACGGCGCTGTCCCGCAGGACGACGGTGGCCGCGACGATCGCGTCTCCCGCGACCTCGACCCGCAGCTCCATGCCCTCGACCGCGGGCACGAGCAGACCGCCGAGATCCACCCGGCCCTCGTCGGGCTCCCGGACCTCGGTGCTGTCCCAGGGGCCGTCGGGCCGGGGCTCCGGTTCGAGCCTCACGCGCTCGTGCTCGACCTCTTCGTCCGCCTCAGTGTCGACACCGTCGACGACCTGCTCGGCCTCGCCGGCCGCGTCCTCGGCGGCATCCTTCTTGTTGCGACGTCCGAACACGTCACTGTCCTTCCCGGTCGGATACGACCGAAGCGTATCGATTCCCACCCGTTGTGCCGCCCATCGCGGCGTGACCGCCGGTGGACCCGAAGCCCCCTGCGGCCCGCGCCGAGTCGGGAAGCTCCGCCACCTCCTGGAAGCGGACCCTCTCGACTTGCTGGACGACCAATTGGGCGATCCGGTCGAAGCGCTCGAACCGCACGGACTCGCGCGGGTCGAGATTCACCACGATCACCTTGATCTCCCCACGGTACCCGGCATCAACCGTCCCCGGGGCATTCACGAGGGCGACACCGCAGCGGGCGGCGAGACCGGACCGTGGATGCACGAAGGCCGCGTACCCCTCGGGGAGCGCCACAGACACACCCGTGGGAAGTACGGCCCGCTCTCCCGGCTCGAGCTCGCAGCTTTCCGTGGTGCGCAGATCGGCTCCGGCGTCGCCGGGATGCGCGTACGCCGGAAGCGGTACGTCGGGGTCGACGCGCCGGATCAGCACGTTCACGGGGTCGCTGCTCACGGATTCACCTCGAAGGCTCGTGCGCGCCGGAGCCGGTCCGGGTCGTTCATGGCCGCCTGGATCTCCTCGAGGCGGCCGTTGTCGATGAAGTGGTCGACCTTCACCTCGATGAAGAGGGCCTCCGCCCGGACGGCCACGGGCCCGTCCGGGCCGCCGATCCGCCCGGTCGCCCTCGAGTAGATCTTCCGTCCGGCCACCGCCGTCACCTCGGCCTCCAGATACAGCACGGTGTCCACGGGGACCGGCCGGACGAAGTCGGTCTCCAGCCGTCCCGTCACCGCGATGGTGCGCAGCAGCCAGTTCAGCGAGCCGAGGGTCTCGTCCAGGGCGGTGGCGAGGACCCCGCCGTGGGCCAGGCCGGGCGCGCCCTGGTGCGCGGGCTGGACGGTGAACTCGGCGGTGATGGAGACGCCCTCACCGGCCCGCGCCTGCAGGTGCAGCCCGTGGGGCTGCTCTCCGCCGCATCCGAAGCACTGCCCGTAGTGGGCGCCGAGGAGTTCACCCGGTGCCGGGGCATCGGGGTGCCGTACGGGCGCCACGGCGTGGTCGGGAGGCGTCAGAGCTGCGGAAGTACCACTCACAGGCGCAGACCTTACCCGCGCGTGAGCGTGCTTCGGACACCGTGCCAAGCTTGGCTTCATGCAGCTCTCCGCGCCGCCGTACGAAGAACGTCTCACCGCGCCGCGGTCCTGGTGGCTGATGTGCCTCCTGACCGGTGTCGCGCTGGCCCTGATCCTGCTCCCCTTCGGCACGTTGCCGCTGCTCGGCGGGCTGGTCGGCGGCACCGCCGCCGCCGCGGTGGTGGCGAGCTCGTACGGCTCCCTCCGCATCCGCGTGGTGGGCGACTCGCTGATCGCCGGCGAGGCGAAGATCCCGGTGTCGGCGCTCGGCGACTCGGAGATCCTGGACGCGGAGGAGGCCCGTGCCTGGCGCACCTACAAGGCCAACACGCGCGCCTTCATGCTCCTGCGCGCCTACATCCCGACCGCTCTCAAGGTCGAGGTGACGGACCCGCAGGACCCGACGCCGTACCTGTATCTGTCGACCAGGGAGCCGGAGAAGCTGGCAGCCGCGATCAAGGCGGCCCGGGCGCGGGGGTGACAGCGGGACCGCGCCGGCTCGTCAGTACCCCGGCGGCAGGGCGTCCTTCGGCTGCTCCAGCGGCGGCAGCTCCGGCAAGGCCTCCCACGGCACCTGCACCTTGCGCAGGTCCGACCGGACGCGATCCGCGAGCCGTCGGGTGTCCTGCCCGTTCATGACCGCCCCCACCGCGGCGCCCACCAGGAAGGGCATGAGACTGGGCAGGTCGCGCACCACTCGCTTCATGATCTGCTGTCGCAGTCTGCGCTTCACCTGACCACCGAGGGCCGTGTCTATGGTCGACGGCCTGGTCACGTCGATGCCGCGCTCGCCCGACCACGAGCGCAGATAAGCGGTACTGCGCTGGGCGAGGTTCCCGGCCGGCCGCCGCCCGTACACCTCGTGCAGTTCGGCGATCAGTTTGATCTCGACCCCGGCGACTCCGGTGATCTCCGCGGCCAGTTCGGTCGGCATGGCAGGCGGCACGGGCAGCATCGCCGCGGCCCCGATGCCGGCCCCGACCGTGGCCGTCCCCCTCGCGGCGCCCGCAACCAGCTTGTCGGCCAGTTCCTCGGGCCCGAGGCCGGGGAACTGCCTGCGGAGGGTCGCGAGGTCACGGACGGGGATCCGCGGGGCCGTCTCGATGACCCGGTCGGTGAGGTTGACCAGGGCCACCTTGGCCCAGCCACCGCCCTTGCGGACGCCTTCCTGGACCCCGTCCCGGACGGCGGCCGCACGGCGCTGCCACACGGGTACCGGCGGTCGGGCCGGTACCTCCTCGGGCCCTTCCGGGGCCGTGGAGGCTTGTGCCGGTTCGAGCGAGGCTGCTCCCGGATCGGAAGAGCCCCGCTCGTCGTCACGTGCGCCACGGGAACCCTCGGAGGGCTCCAGGTCCGCTCCCTTGTGCGGGAAGCGGCGCTTCCGAGGAGGGGTCGAGCCAGTCACGGCCGACCCGTCCTCAGTCGCAGTCGCGGCAGATCGGCTGACCGTTCTTCTCCCGGGCCAGCTGGCTGCGGTGGTGCACCAGGAAGCAGCTCATGCAGGTGAACTCGTCCTGCTGCTTCGGCAGCACACGGACGGCCAGCTCCTCGTTCGAGAGGTCTGCGCCCGGCAGCTCAAGGCCTTCCGCGGCCTCGAACTCATCGACGTCGACGGCAGAAGCGGACTTGTCGTTCCGCCTGGCCTTCAGCTCCTCAAGGCTGTCGGAGTCGACATCGTCGTCGGTCTTGCGTGGGGTGTCGTAGTCGGTTGCCATTTCGCTCTCCCCCTCTGGGTGTCTGCGGGTGTCTCCAGCGCACGTAACGCGTGAGAGGCCGGACTTGTGCCCGCCTCGAGGCGGAGATTTTGCCTCACATCAAGGTCTGTTACTCAATCGACACCCAACCGGACTCCTCAAGAGTGATCGGGTTGGATGGCGAACGGGACCGTACACGGTCCGTGTGCCCCAGTACAAAGGCATCTCACCGTGTACTTCCCGTGATCAAGGCCCGGGAAAACCCGGATTTTTAGGCTTTATGGGCACCCGAACGATCACAGAGAGTAGATGGCTGGAAAAACATCGCTGTGATCGATCACACAAGGACAATCGAGGGCCCGGATCAGAAAATTCTGCGCAAAGCGAACATCCGACCGAGCCGACGTCCTCTCAGGTGGGCAAGGTGACGCGCATCACCAGTCCACCGCCCTCCCGGGGCTGCGCGCTGATGTGCCCGCCGTGGGCGCGCGCCACGGACCGCGCGATCGACAGACCCAGCCCCACGCCCTTGTCGCTGCCCGTGCGCTCCGTACGGAGCCGGGTGAAAGGCTCGAAGAGGTTGTCGATCTCGTAGGCGGGGACCACCGGTCCGGTGTTGGAGACCACCAGCACGGCCTCGCCGTGCTGGAGCTCGGTCGTCACCTCGACCCAACCGCCCTCCGGGATGTTGTAACGCACCGCGTTCTGAACGAGGTTCAGGGCGATCCGCTCCAGCAGGACCCCATTGCCCTGGACGACCGCCGGGCCGCGCCGGCCGCGGATCTCGATGCCCTTGGCCTCCGCCTCGGCGTGCACCTGGTCGACGGCCTGGGACGCCACCTCCGCCAGATCGACGGGCTTGCGCTCGACGATCTGGTTGTCGCTGCGGGCGAGCAGCAGCAGGCCCTCCACGAGCTGCTCACTGCGCTCATTGGTGGCGAGCAGCGTCTTGCCGAGCTGCTGCAGCTCGACGGGCGCCGCCGGATCGGACAGGTGCACCTCGAGGAGCGTGCGGTTGATCGCCAGCGGGGTGCGCAGCTCGTGCGAGGCGTTCCCGACGAAGCGCTGCTGGGCGGTGAACGCCCGCTGCAGCCGCTCCAGCATGTCGTCGAAGGTGTCCGCCAGCTCCTTCAGCTCGTCGTCGGGGCCGTCCAGCTCGATACGGCGGGACAGGTCCGAGCCGGCCACCGCACGCGCGGTACGGGTGATCCGGCCGAGCGGCGAGAGCACACGGCCGGCCATCGCGTAACCGAAGGCGAAGGCGATCACCGCAAGGCCCAGGAGGGCCAGCAGCGAGCGGCTGAGCAGGTTGTCGAGGGCGTGCTGGCGCTGCTCGTTCACGCACGCGTTCATGGCGTTGTTGAGCTCGTTCGCCGTGGGGGACGCGGGGAAGTTGCAGGTGTCGCTGGCGACCTGACCCGAGAGGATCTTGAACGGCAGTTCGCTGCCCACGTTGAGCGCATGCGCAGCGAACAGATAGATGATCGACAGCAGCAGGATGCCTGCGATCAGGAACATGCCGCCGTACAGCAGCGTGAGCCTTATGCGGATGGTCGGGCGCAGCAACGGGAACGCGAGTTCCGGACGGCGTGGGTCCCACGTGGGCCTGGGAGGTGCCATGGGCGGTGCGGGTGTCGGCGACACGGTCATCAGATCCGGTATCCGGAGCCGGGCACGGTCACGATGACCGGGGGCTCTCCGAGCTTGCGGCGCAGGGTCATGACGGTCACGCGCACGACATTGGTGAAGGGGTCCGTGTTCTCGTCCCAGGCCTTCTCCAGGAGCTGCTCGGCCGAGACCACGGCACCCTCGCTGCGCATGAGCACCTCCAGGACGGCGAACTCCTTGGGGGCGAGCTGGACCTCCTTGCCCTCCCGGAAGACCTCACGGCGGTTGGGGTCCAGCTTGATCCCGGCGCGCTCCAGGACGGGCGGCAGCGGCACGCTCGTGCGCCGGCCGAGGGCGCGTACGCGCGCGATGAGCTCGCTGAACGCGAACGGCTTGGGGAGGTAGTCGTCGGCGCCGATCTCCAGACCCTCCACGCGGTCGCTGACGTCGCCCGAAGCGGTGAGCATCAGCACCCGGGTGGGCATGCCGAGCTCGACGATCTTGCGGCAGACGTCGTCGCCGTGCACGAGCGGGAGGTCGCGGTCGAGGACGACCACGTCGTAGTCGTTGACGCCGATGCGCTCCAGGGCAGCCGCACCGTCGTACACGACGTCGACGGCCATGGCCTCCCGGCGCAGTCCCGTGGCCACCGCATCGGCGAGCAGTTGCTCGTCCTCGACGACGAGTACGCGCACGTCGCTTGTCCTTCCTCTGTCCACCCGCGTCACCCGATTGCGGGCAGCCCACGGGCAGGTCTGTCGTGGATGAGCTCCATCCTGCCCTTTTCAGCCGTAAACCGGCTGTAAGACGGGGTGAGGCGCTCCGCCATACCGGGGCGGCGGTCCGGGAATGAGAAAAAATCTCGGGCGGTTGAGGTTTCCGTGGAAGGGCGCGGGGGGAGGACGGCTTTACACCCCGCGATCACGCTCTGCATGTGGCACACCACGATGTGGTCGGCTGCTCACCGCTTCCCGCAGGGCGGGCGTGGGTGTCCGGCACCGTCGCCGCCCAGCCAGGGCTGCGCTGGGCACCCAGTGGAAACGTGATCGACCTTCCCAACGGCACACCCCCGTGCCATCGACCCACGACCCAGGACGAGGGGGCGCAGCATGGACGCATTCACCGCAGGACTTCTGCAGCGCATACGGGCGACCGAGTCCGACCTGACGCGGGCGCGCGAAACCGGCGACGACTTCCTCGCGGAGGTCGAGCAGTCGGAGCTCGACGACCTGCATCGCCTTGCCGCCGAGCACGGTGTGGAAGTCGGCGCGACGCGCGTCTGATCAGCTCGCACCAAGCGGGCCCCGGCAGATCCAAGCCGGGGCCCGCTTCGCGTGCCTGGGCTGTGGGAGCGAAGGCCCGGGCCCGGCACTTTCTCGGAGGCGGGATCGCCGGAGCCCGCACGGGTGGGCGGCCGAGTGGGTGATCCTGCCGAAGCCACGCACGGACCACCGGTCGGTCCGTCGAGCGCGCTCCCCCGGCCGGCGCACGCCCGTCGATCCGGCCCGGGGACCCGCCCACGAGCCTCAGGCCCGGCCCTGGGGTCACGCACGGGCCGGGTGGGTGTGGCTCAGTCGTGCCACGCTCCCAGCTCGTCCAGCCGGGCCTGGAGCCGCTCGAAGAGACCCGGTGGGGCGGCGATCGTCAAGGCCGGGGAGATCGGCTCCCCGGGGCGGCCGCCGGTCAGCGCGCCCGCCTCGCGCGCGATCAGGTCGCCGGCCGCGTAGTCCCAGGGGTTCAGCCCCCGCTCGTAGTACGCGTCCAGGCGGCCCGCCGCCACATCGCACAGGTCGATCGCGGCCGAGCCGCCCCGCCGGATGTCCCGTACCTCGGGGATCAGCCGACGGGCCACCTCGGCCTGCTGGGCCTTGCGCTCGGCGCGATAGCCGAAGCCGGTGCTCACCAGGGCCAGGCCGAGCTCGGCCGCGGGACGCACCCGCGCGGGGCGGTCGTTCACGAACGCCCCCTCGCCCTGGACGGCCCGGAAGATCTCCTCGCGCATGGGGGCGTGGACCACTCCCACCAGCGTCTCCCCGTCCTTGCGGGCGGCGATGGAGATCGACCAGCTCGGCAGCCCGTAGAGGTAGTTGACCGTTCCGTCGATCGGGTCGATCACCCACTCGACACCGCTGCTGCCCTCGACACTGGCCCCCTCCTCGCCGAGCAGGCCGTCGTCCGGCCGGCGGTCGGACAGGAGCCCGGTGATGAGCTTCTCGGCGGCGATGTCCATCTCGGTGACGACGTCGATGGCACTGGACTTGGTGGCGGCC
Organism: Streptomyces sp. CA-106110; assembly: GCF_050936285.1. Taxonomy (NCBI): domain Bacteria; kingdom Bacillati; phylum Actinomycetota; class Actinomycetes; order Kitasatosporales; family Streptomycetaceae; genus Streptomyces; species Streptomyces sp. CA-106110. Next base: position 3,626,029 of record NZ_JBNJNB010000001.1, read on the forward strand.
ACCCCGAGGTCCTCGGGGCGCCTGTCGCGCAGGAAGGCGCCCGCGCGGGTCGCGGCGTCCAGCGCGATCTCCAGGAGTTCGGCCTTCAGCCGCTGCGACGGCTCGGACTGCTCGGTCACGGTGTTCCTCACGCGTAGGGGCTGTCGGCGCCCGCGGCGGCGGGCTTGGGGGCACGGGCCGGGCAGCAGCCCACCGGACAGACGTTGTGGCTCGGGCCCAAGGCGCCGAGGGCGCACGCGGCGGCCTGCTGCCCCCGCTCGGCCGTGGCGCGCTCGACGATCAGGTCGCGGACGGCGGCGGCGAACCTCGGGTCGGCGCCCACGGTGGCCGAGCGGCGCACCGGCAGCCCCAGCTCCTGCGCCTTGGCCGTGGCCTCGGTGTCGAGGTCGTAGAGCACCTCCATGTGGTCCGAGACGAACCCGATGGGCGCCATCACGACCGCCGGGACCCCTGCGCCGTGCAGCTCCTCCAGGTGGTCGCAGATGTCCGGCTCCAGCCAGGGGATCTGCGGGGCGCCCGAGCGCGACTGGTAGACGAGCTGCCAGGGGTGGTCGACGCCGGTCCGCTCGCGCACGGCCTCGGCGATCAGCCGGGCCACGTCCAGGTGCTGCTTCACATAGGCCCCACCGTCCCCGTGCTCCTCGACCGGGCCGGAGGTGTCGGCCGCCGACGTGGGGATGGAGTGGGTGCTGAAGACGATGTGGGCGCCGCCCCGGACGTCCTCGGGGAGGTCGGCCAGGGACTTCAGGACGCCCTCGATCATGGGCTCCACGAAGCCGGGGTGGTTGAAGTAGTGCCGCAGCTTGTCGATCCGCGGCAGCTCGAGGCCCTCGCCCTCCAGGGCGGCCAGCGCCCCCGCGAGGTCCTCGCGGTACTGGCGGCAGCCGGAGTAGGACGCGTACGCGCTCGTGGCCAGGACCAGAATGCGGCGGTGGCCGTCGGCGACCATCTCGCGCAGGGTGTCGGTCACGTAGGGCGCCCAGTTGCGGTTGCCCCAGTAGACGGGCAGGTCCAGGCCGTGGTCGGCGAAGTCCTTGCGGAGCGCGTCGAGAAGGGCGCGGTTGTGGCTGTTGATGGGGCTGACCCCGCCGAAGAGGAAGTAGTGCTGCCCCACCTCCTTCAGGCGCTCCTTGGGGATACCCCGGCCTCGCGTCACGTTCTCCAGGAACGGGACCACGTCGTCCGGGCCCTCCGGGCCTCCGAACGAGAGGAGCAGCAGGGCGTCGTACGGTCTGGCGTCTAGTGCGTCGGGCATGTCTACGATCCTGCCACCCGCCTCCGGCAACGCTCCTGCCACCCGCCCGTGCCGGGCAGCCGTTCACGGATGATCGACTGGGCGTTCGGTGCACCGTGGTCCGCCGGTACCGGAACCGGGTCTACTGAGGCGTACCACCGGTACCGTCCGGACACTGGTGCGGACGGTGAGCTGCGCATACGTTAGGGTTGCCTAACTCGTAAGGTGCATGATCGCTTTTCATGCCTTACCATCGGAGACCCCGTGCCCAGCCCCTATCGCGCCTTGTTCGCCGCTCCCGGTTCCAAGGGTTTCTCCACCGCCGGCTTCCTCGGCCGGATGCCTCTGTCGATGATGGGCATCGGCGTGGTGACGATGATCTCCCAGCTCACCGGGCGCTACGGGCTCGCGGGGGCGCTCTCCGCCACCATCGCGCTCTCCGCCGCCGCGGTCGGACCGCAGGTCTCGCGCCTGGTGGACCGGTACGGGCAGCGCCGGATACTGCGCCCCGCGACGCTCTGCGCCCTGACCGCGGCCACCGGGCTACTCCTCACCGCGTATCTGAACGGGCCGGACTGGGTGCTGTTCGTGTGCGCCGCGGGCATCGGCGCGGTGCCGAGCCTCGGCGCCATGATCAGGGCCCGCTGGGCGGCCCTGTACCGGGGCACTCCGCAGCTGCACACCGCCTACTCGTTCGAGTCGGTGGTGGACGAGGTCTGCTTCATCTTCGGGCCGATCATCTCCATCGGCCTGTCCACGAGTTGGTTCCCGGAGGCCGGACCGCTGCTCGCCGCGTGCTTCCTCGCGGCGGGCGTCTTCTGGCTGACCGCCCAGCGCGCCACCGAGCCCGAGCCTCACCCGCGAGAGCACCACACCGGCGGCACCGCGCTGCGCTCACCGGGACTGCGGGTGCTCGTCGCCACGTTCGTGGCCACCGGCACCATCTTCGGCGCGGTCGACGTGGTGACCGTCGCCTTCGCCGACGAGCAGGGCCACAAGGCCGCGGCGAGCGTCGTCCTGGCGCTGTACGCGGCGGGTTCCTGCGTCGCCGGCCTCGTCTTCGGCCTGCTCCGCTTCACCGGGGCGCCGGAACGCAGATGGCTGTTGGGCATATGTGCCATGGCCGTGAGTATGATCCCCCTCCTACTGGTCGGAAACTTGCTGTTTCTGGCCGTGGCGCTGTTCGTTGCGGGCCTGTCCATCGCACCCACGATGATCACGACGATGGCCCTCATCGAGCGGCACGTACCACGCGCGCATCTGACCGAGGGAATGACCTGGATATCCACCGGGCTCGCGGTCGGGGTCGCGATCGGCTCCTCCTTGGCCGGCTGGGTGATCGACGCGGCCGGCGCGAGGTCCGGGTACGGGGTTCCGGCGGTGTCCGGGGCCGTCGCGGTCGCGGTCGGTTTCCTCGGGTATCGCCGGCTGGGCAGGCCGGTTCCGCAGCGGGGAGGGCCCTATGAGCACCACAGTGAGCGGGAAGAGCGGCACGTGGCGTAACTGGGCGGGGAACGTCACCGCCCGGCCCCGACGGGAGGTCACCCCCGCGTCGGTGGAGGAACTCTCCGCCGCCGTACGGCGGGCGGCCGAGGACGGGCTGACGGTGAAGGCCGTCGGCACCGGGCACTCCTTCACCGCCGCCGCCGCGACCGACGGCGTACTGATACGCCCTCAACTGCTGACCGGCATACGCGGGATCGACCGCGAGGCCGGGACCGTCACCGTCGAGGCGGGCACCCCGCTGAAGAGACTCAACGCCGCGCTCGCACGCGAGGGGCTGTCGCTCACCAACATGGGCGACATCATGGAACAGACGATCTCCGGCGCCACCAGCACCGGCACCCACGGCACCGGCCGCGACTCGGGGTCGATCGCCGCCCAGATCAGGGGGCTGGAACTGGTGACGGCCGACGGCTCGGTGCTGAGCTGCTCCGAGAAGGAGAACCCGGACGTCTTCGCGGCAGCGCGCATCGGGATCGGCGCCCTGGGGATCATCACCGCGATCACTTTCGCGGTCGAGCCGATCTTCCTGCTGACGGCTCGCGAGGAGCCGATGCCCCTGGAGAAGGTGCTCGCCGACTTCGACGAACTGTGGGCCGAGAACGAGCACTTCGAGTTCTACTGGTTCCCGCACACCGGGAACACCAACACGAAGCGCAACAACCGCAGCCTCGGCCCCGAGAAGCCCATCGGACAGCTGAGCGGCTGGTTCGAGGACGAATTCCTTTCCAACGGGGTCTTCCAGGTGGCCAATTGGGTCGGCCGCGCCGCGCCCGCCACCATCCCGGCGATCGCCCGGATCTCCAGTCGCGCCCTGTCGGCCCGCACTTACACCGACATCCCCTACAGGGTCTTCACATCGCCGCGCCGGGTGCGGTTCGTGGAGATGGAGTACGCCGTCCCGCGCGAGGCGTTGGTGGAGACGCTGCGCGAACTCAAGGCGATGGTCGACCGCTCGCCCCTGCGCGTCAGCTTCCCCGTCGAGGTGCGAACCGCCCCGGCCGACGACATCGCCCTGTCCACGGCGTCCGGGCGGGACACCGCATACATCGCTGCACACATGTTCCGCGGTACGCCCTATCAGGCATACTTCACCGCCGCCGAGCGCATCTTCACGGCCCACGAGGGACGCCCGCACTGGGGCAAGGTGCACACCCGGGACGCGGAGTACCTCGCCGAGGTCTATCCGCGCTTCGGCGAATTCACCGCTCTGCGGGACCGTCTCGACCCCGACCGGCGCTTCGGAAACGACTATCTGCGCCGCGTATTCGGCGCCTAGGGAAGGCATTTGACAGCCTCTCAGATTCAGTCGCCTTTCCGTCGCAGGGTGATTGCGGTGCTGCGCGTCGGGTGAGGTGCGCCACGTTTGACGGCCGCGAAACGGTGCAGTCGGCGGCCGAGTCACACCCCTTGCCAGAAGTCGGGCGGCGTGCCGATCTACTTAGGTGGCCCGAATGGAGTACTGTTGCGAGCCCTGGGTCCGGTCTCCCGCCAGGGCGTCCGGGGCCTTGCTGGACCGCCGGGAGGGGGGCTAGTTGCACAGGGTGACGGGTATCGTCACTTAGCGTTGCGAATAGGTAACCGTGCCATAACGGCGACTCAGGGCTCATGCCCGACACGCCGGGCAACTCGGCAAGGTTGTGGCAGGCTGCACCCGGGCAGGCCACACTCGACTAGCGGAAGCAGCGACGCACGTGACGTCGGCAGGCACCACCCGGGAGGTCCCCATGCCCGAACTGCGTGTCGTGGCCGTCTCCAATGACGGCACACGGCTGGTGCTGAAGGCTGCGGACAGTACGGAGTACACGCTTCCGATCGACGAACGGCTCCGCGCCGCCGTGCGCGGCGACCGTCCCCGCCTCGGCCAGATCGAGATCGAGGTGGAGAGCCATCTCCGCCCCCGTGACATCCAGGCCCGTATACGCGCCGGTGCGACCGCCGAAGAGGTGGCGCAGCTCGCCGGGATCCCCGTCGACCGCGTACGGCGCTTCGAGGGCCCTGTGCTGGCGGAGCGCGCCTTCATGGCCGAGCGGGCCCGCAAGACACCCGTGCGCCGGCCCGGCGAGAACGCCGGTCCCCAGCTCGGCGAGGCCGTGCAGGAGCGGTTGCTGCTGCGAGGTGCCGAGAAGGACACCGTCCAGTGGGACTCCTGGCGCCGCGACGACGGCACCTGGGAGGTGCTGCTCGTCTACCGGGTCGCGGGTGAGACGCACTCGGCGAGCTGGACGTACGACCCGCCCCGGCGGCTCGTCCAGGCGGTCGACGACGAGGCGCGGTCACTGATCGGCGAGTCCGACGACTTCTCGGCAGCCGAGCCGAGTTACCCCTTCAAGCCGCGGATCGCCCGGCTGCCGCGTGACGGCAGGATGGACCGCGCCCTGGAGCGCCAGGCGGAGCGGCCCGTCCTGCCGGCGCAGTCGTCCGAACCGCCGGAGGAGAGCACCGGTGAGCGGGACTCGCTCACCAGTCTTCTGGAGGCGGTGCCCAGCTTCCGCGGCGACCTGGTGGTGCCGGAGCGGCCCGCCGAGCCGCAGGAGGAGCCCGTCCAGGAGCCCGCGGCGGAGGAGCCGCCGGCGCCCGCGGCCTCGGCCGGCTCCGCCTACGCGGACGTCCTGATGCCGCGCAGCGTCGGCAGCCACCGTGACCGTCTGATCGGTGCGACGGACCGCCAGGCCGAGGCGGACGGCGTCCGGCCGGGTCGCAGAGCGGCGGTACCCAGCTGGGACGAGATCGTCTTCGGCACCCGGCGCAAGAAGCAGGACTGACCCGACGTCCGAGGGCGGGGTCCACGCAGTCGCGTGGACCCCGCCCTCGCGTTCACTGCGGGTCGGGACCGACCGCGACCGGGCGGCCGGTGTTGCCGGACCACTCCGACCACGACCCCACGTACAGCGCGGCCGTGATCCCGGCGACCGCCAGCGCCAGCACCTCGTGGGCCGCGGAGACACCCGAACCGCAGTACACGCCGACCTCGGCGCCCTCCCTGGCACCCAGCGACTTGAAACGGTCGACGAGCTCTACGGCCGGCCGGAACAGGCCGTCCTCATCGACGTTCTCGGACGTCGGCGCCGACACCGCACCCGGAATGTGGCCGCCCACGGGGTCGATCGGTTCCACCTCGCCCCGGTAGCGATCACCGGCCCGCGCATCGAGGAGCACCCCGGTCCGGGCGAGTGCCGCGGCACCGTCGGCGTCCAGGAGCGGCAGGGCCCCCGGCAGGGGCCGGAAGTCACCGGGCGCCGGCTCCTCGGCCCCCGTGGCGAGCGGTCCCTGCCACGCGGGGAGTCCACCGTCGAGCACCCGGACGTGCGGGTGCCCGGTCCAGCGCAGCATCCACCACGCACGTGCGGCGGCCCAGCCCTGCCCGCCGTCGTACACGACGACCGGCCACTCCGAGGAGACGCCGGCGGCCCGCATGGCAGCGCCGAAACGCTTCGTGCCGGGCAGCGGATGCCGCCCGGCGGGGCCGGGCGGATCCGCGAGATCGGCGTCCAGGTCCACGAAGACGGCGCCCGGAATGTGACCGGCGGCGTGGGCGGCGCGGCCGTCGAAAGCAGGAGCGCCGGACGCCGTCGCGGCGGTCAACTGCCAGCGGATGTCCAGCAGCGTCGGCGGCTGCGGTCCCGCCAAGTCGCTCGCGAGTTCGGATGCGGAGATGATGGCCTTCATGGCCCCCATCCTCGCGCACGGGGTGGCCGAGTCGCTCAGGTCCGGCTACTCTGCTCCGCCGGACAGGTCCGGTCACCGCGTGTACGGGGTTGGGCACATGCTGTACAGCCGATGCTCACGGCCGGCACGCCGCATCGCCCGGGAAACGGGACGGGACATCGCGCATCGGGCAGGGGCACCTCGGGCCGCCGGGCGCCTCGCCACGGCGCGGCCGGACCGTAGGTCGCGACCGGTGGTGCGAGCATCGACACGAGGCGTGCCCCTGCGCGTGCGCGGCGCACGGGCATGCGGGCGGAAGCTGAGCGGCCGCTATGAGGGGCCGAGGAGAGAGTGACGATGACCGAGGCACGGGGGTCGGCGGGCCTGACCGGCACGACGCATGAGAGGCACGCACCCGGTACGCCGTGCTGGGTGAGTCTGATGGTGCACGGGATGGCCGCGACCCAGGAGTTCTACGGGGCGCTGTTCGGCTGGGAGTTCCGGCCCGGACCACAGCCGCTCGGACCATATGTGCGGGCCGTGCTGAACGGCTACGAGGTGGCGGGCATCGGCCAGCTGCCGCTGGACCGCCATCTGCCCATCGCCTGGACGCCGTACCTCGGCTCGGACGACGTGGACGTGACCGCCGAGCAGGTACGCAGCTGCGGCGGAACCGTGGGCGTGGGCCCCCTGGACGCGGCCGAGGCCGGACGGCTGGCCATAGCCTGCGACCCGATGGGCGCGGTGTTCGGCATCTGGCAGGCTGCCGATCACCTCGGCACGGGCCTGACCGGAGTACCCGGCACCCCGGTCTGGAACGAGCTGCTCACCTACGACACGGCGAGTGTCGCCCCGTTCTACCGGACCGTCTTCGGCTACGCCGAGGAGCCGGTCGTCTCCCCCGATTTCGACTACATCACCCTCCACATCGAGGGTCGTCCGGTCGCCGGCATCCACGGTGTCGGGCAGGCACTGCCGCGCGACCGGGGCGCGCACTGGATGACGTACTTCCAGGTCGTGGACGCCGACCGGGCGGCCGAACGGGTCACCGAGCTGGGCGGCCACATCGTGCGCGCCATGTGCAACACGGCCCTGGGTCACATGATCACGGTCGCCGACCCGGAGGGCGCGACGTTTTCGGTGGTCAGCCCGCTGGGCTGACCTTTCGGGTGAAACGGCCGTTCTTTCGGGTGAGGCCGGGGCGTCAGGTGGACGACACGGGGAGGACGTCCGGGGAGAGGGCCGCCGCGCGGGCGGTGGCCGCCGTCATCCGGCGCCGGTGGTGGCGACGGCACAGGACCTCGTAGCCGATCTCGTCGGCGGACTGGTTGACGTCCCCCACGACCACCTGGGCACCCTCGACCACCATCGCCCCGCCGACCGTACGGGCGTTGTGCGTGGCGCGGGCGCCGCACCAGCACAGGGCCTCCACCTGGAGGACCTCGACCCGGTCGGCGAGCTCGACCAGGCGCTGCGATCCCGGGAAGAGCCTGGTGCGGAAGTCGGTGGTGATACCGAAGGCGTAGACGTCGAGCCCGAGGTCGTCGACCACACGGGCCAGCTGGTCGATCTGCTCCGGCGTCAGGAACTGCGCCTCGTCGGCGATCACATAGTCCGCACGCCCGCCCTGCGAGAGATGGTCGACGACGTACCCGTACAGGTCCTGCCCGTCCGCCACCTCCACCGCGTCCGTCACCAGGCCGAGCCGTGAGGAGAGCTTGCCCTCGCCGGCCCGGTCGTCGCGCGTGAAGATCATGCCCTGCAGTCCCCGCGCGGAGCGGTTGTGCTCGATCTGGAGAGCCAGCGTCGACTTCCCACAGTCCATCGTTCCGGAGAAGAACACCAGCTCGGGCATGGGGAGTTGAGGACCTTTCGGGCAGGGGTTCGGGGCGTGCGGATCTTCAGCAGCCTACTGGGCGACGGGACGCGCGGCGCTCAGGTACGGACTTCCAGCAGGGGCACCAGCTGTTCGACGGGCGTCATCGAGCCGTGGTTGCCGACCATCGCCGACTCCTTCGGCTCGCGTTCGGAGGCGATGATGAGCACATCGTCGCGGGCCGCCGCGACCACGTCGCCGATGCGCTGGTACACGCGCTCCTCGACGTGCGGGCCGAACCAGCCCGCGGCGATCGCCTCGTCCCGCGAGGCCACCCAGAACTGCTCGCCGAGCACTTCGCGCCAGCAGGTCAGGACATCGTCCTCGGCGCCCGGCACGGCGTAGACATGGCGGGCGCGGCCCTCTCCGCCCAGCAGGGCGACCCCGGCGCGCAGCTCCCAGTCCTCGTCGAAGTCGATGCGGTGCTGCTCGTCGAACGGGATGTCGATCATGCCGTGGTCGGCGGTGACATACAGGGCGGAGCGCGGCGGCAGCTGTTCGGCCAGCCGCTGGACGAGCCGGTCGACGCACATGAGCTGGCCGCGCCAGGTATCGGAGTCGGCACCGAAACGGTGGCCCGCGCCGTCGAGTTCGGCGTAGTACGTGTAGACCAGAGCCCGGTCGCCAGCGGCGAGTTGCTCGGCCGCCAGGTCCATACGGTCCTCGCCGGTCAACCGCCCGAGGAACGTTCCGCCGCTGAGGGCGACCTTGGTCAGCGGGGTGTTCTGGAAGGTCGGGGAGGAGACCTGCGCCGTGTGGACTCCGGCCGCGTCGGCGAGCTGGAAGACCGTCGGGTAGGGCTGCCAGGCGCGCGGCTCGGTCCAGGGCTGCCAGCGGAGCTGGTTCATCAGCTCACCGGTGTCGGGATTGCGGACCGTGTACCCGGGCAGGCCGTGCACGCCGGGTGGCAGTCCGGTGCCGACGGAGGCGAGCGAGGTCGCGGTGGTCGCCGGATATCCGGCCGTGAGGGGCCGGCCGGTGCCGCCGCGCGAGGAGCCGAGCAGCGAGGTCAGAAAGGGCGCGTCGTCGGGGTGCGCCTTCAGCTGTTCCCAGCCGAGCCCGTCGACGAGGAACACGCAGTTACGGTCGGCGGCGGTCAGCTCCGGTATGGCGGCGCTGTGGCCCGGCACCCCCATGCCCGCGGCCAGGGTGGGCAGGAGGTCGGCCAGTGAGCCGGTGCCGTACTCGGGGACCGGCGCCGAACCGGCGGCGAGCGGCTCCGGGTGGTCGTCCCAGGTGGTCAGCGCCATCAGTGGGTCAGGTCCGCGGTCGCCTCGGAGAGGGACTGTGCGAAGGCGAGCGCCTGGCGCACCGTCTCCGGGCCGTCCCCGGCCTCGCTGACGCGCAGGCTGAGGTCGTCCGCCGTCGAACTGCCCGTGTAGCCGTGGTCCGCCTCGCAGTTGGGGTCGCCACAGGCGGCGGGCTCCAGGTCGATACGGGAGACGGCGCCCCAGCCGATGGTCAGGACGACCTCGCGGGGCAGCGTGCCCGGCGTGTACGCCTCCGGGTTGGCGACGACGCGGCTGACGACGACCGAAGAGATCCGGCCGAGCTTCACCGACTCCGTGGAGGTCGTCGCGTACGGCGTCGGGGAGGTGTCGTCCGCGGCCTGCTCGTCGGTGTGGCTGACGATGAAGCGGGTGCCCGTGAGGACCAGCACGGTCACATGGCGGCGCACCTCGTTCGCGTCGAACGTGGTCTCCTGATGGACCAGGTACGACCGGATCGGATCGCCGCCCACGGCGGCTTCCACCGCCTCGGCCACGAGAGCCGGGTAATAGCCGCTGCGCTCGATCGCCGCGCGCAGCCCCTGGGTCGTCGTACTGGTCTTGGCCATGACGTCCATCCTACGGGGGTGCACTGACTGCGAGGCACCGCTCGTCGCCGCTCAGTACACCGGAAGTGTCCTCGGGCCGAGATCGTCGCGGGCGGGAGGGGGCGCGAGCCGCACTGTGGCGCCGAGCACGCTCAGGCCGTGCGGCGCGACGACGACGGGCTCCAGGGTGACGGCGACCACCTCGGGATGGTCGTCGACCAGCCGCGACACGCGCAGCAGCAGCTCCTCGAGGGCCGGGGTGTCCACCGGGGCCGAACCGCGCCAGCCGAACAGCAGCGGTGCCGTGCGGATCGACCGGACCAGGGAGGTGGCGTCCCGGTCGGTGACCGGAATCAATCGGTGCGCGGTGTCGCCGAGGAGCTGTGAGGCGGCCCCGGCGAGCCCGAACGACAGCACCGGTCCGGCCGCCGGGTCGATGACCGCCTGTACGACCGTGTCGACGCCTCGTGGCGCCATCGCCTGGACGACCGGCCGCAGCTCCAGAGGCGGACCGAACAGCTCGGTCAACTCGGCGTAGGCCCGGCGCAGTTGCTCTTCGTCGGCCAGGTCGAGACGTACACCGCCGAGGTCGGCGCGGTGGCGCAGGTGCGGGGCGGTGGCCTTGAGGGCCACCGGGTAGCCGAGGGCGCGGGCGGCCTCGGCGGCTGCCTCGGGCGCGGGCGCGGGCAGTGCCCGGCGGACGTCGATGCCGTACCGGGCGAGCAGGTCGCAGGTCTCGTCGCCGCCGAGCGTGAGCCCCTGTCCCCGGGTGAGCAGCCCGTCGATCAGCCCGGCGGCGCCCTTCTCGTCGATGTCCTCGTACTCGGGCACCTTGCCGGGGTCGGCGGCGTCGCGGCGCCACTGGCCGTAGTTGACGGCCTCGGCCAGGGCCCGCACGGCGCGCTCGGCGGCGGGATAGGCGGGGATGAGACGGGCTTCCTCCGGTGCCTGAACCGCGGTGGGCGGCGGTTCCGCCGGACGCGGGAGGTCGCCGCGCTGCGCCTGGGGCGATGTGCTGACCGCCGCCGACAGGGCCTCCGCGATCCCGCCCAGCTCCACATGGACCACGAGCACGGGCTTGGCGGGCGCCGTGGCCGCCGCCGACCGCAGCGCCTCGGCCAGCTCGACGTCCCTCGGCGACCTCTCGCCGACCGCCGGGATCGCCGTGACCACGACGGCGTCGCACGTGTCGTCGGCCAGCGCCGCGGCCAGCGCCCGGTGGAAGTCCTCTGCCGTCGCCTCCGTCGTCAGGTCGAGGGGCGGCAGCGGCCGCAGCCCCTCGGTGAGGCACGCGTCGTACGTCAGCAGCCCGAGCGACTCCGAGTTCCCGAGGATCGCCACCCGCGGGCCGGCCGGCAGCGGCTGCCGCGCCAGCAGCAGTCCCGCGTCCACCAGCTCCGTGATCGTGTCCACCCGGATCACGCCCGCCTGCCGCAGCAGCGCGGACACCGTGGCGTGCGGCAGCCGCGTGGCCCGTACGGCGTGCCCCTGCGGGGCGCCTCCGTGCCGCGCGCCCTGCACCACGACCAGCGGCTTGGCCGTCGCCGTGCGCCGGGCGAGCCGGTTGAACTTGCGCGGGTTGCCGATGGTCTCCAGGTACATCAGGGCGACGTCGGTGTCCGCGTCCTCGTACCAGTACTGGAGCACGTCGTTGCCCGAGACGTCCGCGCGGTTCCCGGAGGAGACGAAGGTCGAGACGCCGGTCGAGCCGGTGACGCCTCCCCCGCGCCGGTGCAGGCGCGACAGCAGGGCGATGCCGATGGCACCGGACTGCGCGAACAGACCTATGCGCCCGGGGCGCGGCATCTCGGGCGCGAGAGACGCGTTGAGCCGGACCTGCGGCGAGGTGTTGATGATCCCGAAGGTGTTGGGGCCGATGATCCGCATCCCGTACGACCGCGCCTGCCGCACCAGCTCCCGCTGCCGCTCGCGCCCATCGGGACCGCTCTCGGCGTATCCCGCGGACACGACCACGAGGCCCTGGACCCCGTGCTCGCCGCACTCCGCGACGACCTCCGGGACGTGCTCGGCGGGCACGGCGACCACCGCGAGGTCGACCGGCTCGGCGATGTCGCGGACCGAGCGGTGGGCGGGCACCCCGGCAAGCTCCTTCTGCCCCTCGGGCAGCGCCCCGTTCACCGCGTACAACAGGCCCGTGTACCCGCCGCTCCTGAGGTTGTCCAGGACGCTGCGGCCCACTCCCCCGGGCGTGCGGCCCGCACCGATCACGGCGACCGAGCCGGGCGCGAGCAGCCGCTGCACGGACCGCGCCTCCGCCCGCTGCTCCCGCGCACGCTGCACGGCGAGCGACCGGTCGGTGGGCTCCAGGCCGAATTCCAGACGTACGACGCCGTCCTCGAAGCTGCGCTTCTGCTGGTAGCCGGCGTCCGTGAACACCTTGATCATCTTGGTGTTGGCGGGCAGCACCTCAGCGGCGAACCGGCGGATGCCGCGCTCCCTGGCCACCGCCGCGATGTGCTCGAGGAGGGCCGAGGCGACGCCGCGGCCCTGGTGTGCGTCCTGCACCAGGAAGGCGACCTCCGCCTCGTCGGCGGGCGCGGAGGCGGCCATGCCGTCGGAGCCGATGCGGTCGTAGCGTACGGTGGCGATGAACTCGCCGCCGACCGTGGCCGCGAGTCCCACCCTGTCCACAAAGTCGTGGTGCGTGAAGCGGTGGACGTCCTTCGCGGACAAGCGTGGGTACGGCGCGAAGAAGCGGTAGTACTTCGACTCGTCCGAGACCTGCTCGTAGAAGCTGACGAGGCGCTCGGCGTCATCGGCGGTGATGGGCCTGATGCGCGCGGTGCCGCCGTCGCGCAGCACCACGTCGGCCTCCCAGTGGGCGGGGTACTCGTGCCGGTCCGACGAGGTCTGCATGCGCCCCAGAGTAAGGCTCGCGTCCGACAGCGGTGCGAGGCAGGCTGAGGGAGCCTGGCCGCACCGCGCACGGGCCGTCCGCCGCCCTCTTTCTGGGCGCGCTCGACTTATGGAACACTGGTCTAGACAACCCTGAACACCTGAAGGGCAGCATCACATGGCTGAGCGCCGCGTCAACGTCGGCTGGGCCGAGGGCCTCCACGCCCGCCCCGCCTCCATCTTCGTCCGGGCAGCCACGGCCTCCGGTATCCCCGTGACCATCGCCAAGGCGGGCACCAACCCGGTCAATGCCGCGTCCATGCTCGCGGTGCTCGGACTGGGCGCCCAGGGCGGCGAGGAGATCGTCCTCGCTTCCGACGCGGAGGGCGCGGACGCCGCGCTGGACCGTCTGGCCAAGCTGGTCGCCGAGGGCCTCGAGGAGCTTCCCGAGACCGTCTGACCCTTCGGGCAGAGCACCACACGGCGGAGCCGCGTCGGCCTTCGGGCGGACGCGGCTCCGCCGTGTTCGGACCCGTTCACGGCACCCGTCTGCGCGGCTCCTCGGGCCTGCCCTCACCGGGCGCCCAGACCCCGGTCCCGGCCGAGCGGCCGCCGTCGTGCGCGAGGCACCGTCGCACGGTCACCCGGTGCGACGTTCCACAAACATGCCGCCCCCGCACCGCCTCCGGCCGGGCAGGAAATTCAGCAGGTCACATCAAATAGCGCGCAAGTCGCACAGATATCGCACGCACCGGATTTCCGTGCGCGCGGAAAAAGACAGCTTAAATAAGTCCCTGCCGAATATCTCTCTCTTTGTATACGTCGCCCATGTTAATGACGCAGTCCCGACATGTTTACGGCATGTTGCGAAGTCCTCACGCGCTCCGCCCGGTCCGTCGCGCCGGGAATGTGCAGCCGGTGCGCCGCGGTCGCACGCTCGGTGTGCACGGCCGTGATGGCCCGCGCCCGCTCGCTGTCCCCGCGTGCGACGGCGTCCACGATGCCGCCGTGCTCCGCCCAGGACTCCACCGGGCCGGCCGGTGCCTCGACCGCGTACATCCAGGAGATCTTGTGCCGCAGCTGGGCCAGCGTGGAGGTCAGCGCGGGACTTCCGCAGGCCTGCGCCAGCGTCTCGTGGAACCAGCCGCCCAGGGAGCGCAGATCTTCGCTGCCGCCCTTCCTGGCCCGCTCCTGGCCCAGTCTGACCAGGCCGCGCAGCACCTTGAGATGGGCCTCGGTGCGGCGCTGCGCGGCCCGCGCGGCGCACAGCGGCTCCAGCAGCATCCGCATCTCCAGCAGGTCGGCGGCCTCCTGTTCGGTGGGCTCCGCCACGCACGCGCCCGCGTGCCTGCGGGTCACGACGAACCCCTCGGCCTCCAGCGTGCGCAGCGCCTCGCGCACGGGGACGCGGGAGACGCCGTACCGGCGCGCGAGAAGCTCCTCGGTGAGCCGGCTGCCGCGCTCGTAGACACCCGCGACGATGTCATCACGGATCGCCGTGCATACCGAGTGCGCCGGAATACGCATGCCCGACCTCCGCCTTAATCCCCGCGAAACGTCGCCGATTGACGTGTTCAACCGACTCTATTGCAGCGGACCGGAATTTCCGACCGCGGGCCGGAATCCATGGATATTTTTTGGACAGACAGCCGTTCGAAAGAGGAAGGCCCCGGCTGCTGAGCCGGGGCCTTCCAAGGGCGCGCGCCTGCTTCGGACGGGTCGTCAGACGTTCACGCCGTGCGACCGCAGATAGGCGACCGGGTCGATGTCCGAGCCGTACTCCGGGGACGTACGGGCCTCGAAGTGCAGGTGCGGCCCGGTGACATTGCCGGTGGCCCCGGACAGGCCGATCTGCCGGCCCGGAGTGACCGTCTCGCCCACGGAGACACCGATCGACGACAGGTGGCCGTACTGGGTGTAGGTGCCGTCGTTCATCTTGATGACGATCTGGTTGCCGTACGCGCCGCCCCAGCCCGTCTCGACGACGGTGCCGGAGCCGACCGCGTGCACGGGCGTGCCGGTCCCGGCGTGGAAGTCGATGCCGGTGTGGGTGCCGGACGACCACAGGGAGCCGCCGGTCTTGTAGCCGGTCGAGACATAGGAGTGGGAGATCGGCGCCACATACGCGTTCAGGCGCCGGCGCTCGGCCTCGCGAGCGGCGCGCTCCTTGGCCTCGCGCTCCTGCGCGGCCTTCACCGCGGCACGCACACGCGCCGCCTGCTCGGCCGTCTTCTGCTCCGCGGCCTGCCTCTGGGCGGCGGCCTGTGCGTCGATCTTCTGGGCGACCGAGTCGCCGAGGGTGACGGCCTGCATCAGGCCGGTCTGCTGGACGGGGTCGCCGGCGGCGAACGCCGGGGTGGTCAGAGCGCCGATGACACCGGTGGTGGTGAGCGCCGCGACGCCCACGGCGTTGGTGGTCGTGCGCATGACGCGGCTCGGCCGCCGGTGCTTCCCGGTGGCGCAGGTGAACGCCATGAAGTGGCTGGTCCTTTCCTTCCTTCTCGCCTACCGGGTTAGCTGACGGGTTCGGAGCAGGAAGGTCTCCTACGGGCGTGTGCCCGATTCACCCCAGGGACTTGTGCCCGCCGGGCCGCGAAGGCGGCGACAGCGGGCTCCGTCGGCCGCGCAGGCGGCCACGAAAGGTGGGTCCCCGGCTCCCCTGGCTCGCGCCGTACGGGGACTCGGCGATGACTGTCCGGCGCCGCGGGTGCGACGCACTGTCTGACGGACAGCCTGAGAGACGCTAAGAGGACGGTCTTTCAATCACCAAACCGAACAGAGTGTTTGTAGCGCATCCCACAGGGCAGAGAGGCAACCTCTATGGCAATACGGACAAACAGCGCACAAGTGGGGCCCTAGTGCCGGAAAAGGCACCAGGGCCCTCATGTCCCCGCCGTGCGACGCGCGCCCGTCTTTCAATCACGTCGCGATCGCACCGGGTTGCGCCTCGCGGGCGCGCGGTCTCGCTCTACTCGGCCCGTACGACGCTCACTTCGCCGATACCCAGCGCCTTGACGGGCTCCTCGATCGCCGCCGCGTCGCCCACCAGGACGGTCACCAGCCGGTCGACCGGGAACGCGTTCACGACGGCGGCCGTGGCCTCCACCGTGCCCGTGGCCGACAGCGCCTGGTACAGCCTCGCCTGGTAGTCGTCCGGGAGGTGCTGCTCGACCTGGTCGGCCAGCGTGCTCGCGACGGCCGCCGCGGTCTCGAACTTGAGCGGCGCGACACCCACCAGGTTCTGCACGGCGACGTCCCGCTCGGCGTCCGTCAGCCCCTCGGCGGCGAGCGTGCGCAGCACCTTCCAGAGGTCGTCGAGCGCCGGGCCGGTGTTCGGCGTGTCGACGGAGCCGCTGATGGCGAGCATCGCGGCACCCGTGCCATCGGGCGCGGAGCGCAGCACCTGGCCGAACGCCCGCACTCCGTACGTGTAGCCCTTCTCCTCGCGCAGGACCCGGTCCAGACGCGAGGTGAGGGTGCCGCCGAGGCAGTAGGTGCCGAGCACCTGGGCCGGCCACACCCGGTCGTGCCGGTCGGCGCCCACGCGGCCGATCAGCAGCTGCGTCTGGACCGCCCCGGGGCGGTCCACGATGATCACGCGACCGGTGTCCTCGGCGGTCACCGGGGGCACGGGGCGCGGCTTGGCGGGTGCCCCGGTCCAGGCGCCGAGGGTCTCCCCGAGAAGCGCGTCGAGGTCGAGCCCGGTGAGGTCGCCGACCACGACGGCGGTGGCCGTCGCCGGGCGCACATGCCGGTCGTAGAAGGCGCGGACGGCGCCGGCATCGATGCCCTGGACCGTCTCCTCGGTGCCCTGGCGCGGGCGCGACATGCGCGAGGACGCCGGGAACAGCTCCTTGGACAGTTCCTTGGCGGCACGCCGGGCCGGATTGGCGATCTCGTGCGGGATCTCGTCGAGGCGGTTGCGCACCAGGCGCTCCACCTCGCTTTCCGCGAACGCCGGCGACCGCAGGGCGTCGGCGAGCAGCCCGAGCGCCTTCGAGAGACGGGAGGCGGGCACTTCCAGGGAGAGGCGGACGCCGGGGTGGTCGGCGTGCGAGTCGAGGGTGGCACCGCAGCGCTCCAGCTCGGCGGCGAACTCCTCGGCGGAGTGTTTGTCGGTGCCTTCCGAGAAGGCACGCGCCATGATCGTGGCGACGCCGTCGAGGCCGGCCGGCTCGGCGTCCAGGGGCGCGTCGAGGAGCACCTCGACGGCGACGACCTGCTGGCCGGGGCGGTGGCAGCGCAGCACCGTCAGGCCGTTGTCGAGCGTGCCGCGCTCGGGCGCCGGGAACGCCCAGGGCCGGGCCTCGCCGGGCTGGGGCTGCGGGTGGAAGTCCATGGTCGCGAGCTCGGTCACTTCGCCGACTCCTCGGTCTCGTCGGTGGTTTCGGCGCCTTCCGGGGTCTCGGCCTGGGCCGCGACCGGCTCGTACACGAGCACCGCGCGGTTGTCCGGCCGCAGCCGGGCCTGAGCGGCCTCCTGCACCTCCTGGGGCGTGACCTCGAGCACGCGCCCGACGGCGGTCAGGGCGAGCTGCGGGTCGCCGAACAGCACGGCGTACCGGCACAGTTCGTCGGCGCGGCCCGCGACCGTGCCCAGCCGGTCCAGCCACTCGCGCTCCAACTGGGCCTGGGCGCGCTCCATTTCCTCGTCCGTGGGACCCTCCTCGGCGAACCGGGCGAGCTCCTCGTCGATGGCCGCCTCGATGACGGGCACCTCGACGTCACCGGACGTCTTCACGTCCAGCCAGCCCAGCGAGGGCGCTCCGGCCAGCCGCAGCAGGCCGAATCCGGCGGCGACGGCGGTACGGTCGCGCCGGACGAGCCGGTTGTACAGGCGGGAGGACTCGCCGCCGCCAAGGATGGTGAGGGCCAGGTCGGCCGCGTCGCACGCGCGCGTACCGTCCTGCGGAAGCCGGTAGGCAGCCATCAGGGCGCGCGCCGGGACCTCCTCCTCGACGACCTCGCGCAGCTGCTCGCCGATGACGTCGGACAGCGAGCCGTCGCGCGGCTCGGGCTTGCCGTCGTGGGAGGCGATGGACCCGAAGTACTTCTCGATCCAGGCGAGCGTCTGCTGGGGATCGATGTCACCGACGACCGAGAGCACGGCGTTGTTGGGCGCGTAGTACGTGCGGAAGAAGGCCCGCGCGTCCTCCAGGGTGGCCGCGTCCAGGTCCGCCATCGACCCGATCGGCGTGTGGTGGTAGGGGTGGCCCTCCGGGTAGGCGAGCGCGGTCAGCTTCTCGAACGCCGTGCCGTAGGGGACGTTGTCGTAGCGCTGGCGGCGCTCGTTCTTCACCACGTCGCGCTGGTTCTCCATGGACTCGTCGTCCAGGGCGGCGAGCAGCGAGCCCATGCGGTCGGCCTCGAGCCAGAGGGCGAGCTCCAGCTGGTGGGTGGGCATGGTCTCGAAGTAGTTGGTGCGCTCGAAGCTGGTGGTGCCGTTCAGCGAGCCGCCGGCGCCCTGGATCAGTTCGAAGTGGCCGTTGCCCTTGACCTGGCCCGAGCCCTGGAACATCAGGTGCTCGAAAAGGTGGGCGAGACCGGTGCGGCCCTCGACCTCGTGACGCGAGCCGACGTCGTACCAGAGGCACACCGCCGCGACCGGGGTCAGATGGTCCTCGGAGAGCACCACGCGCAGCCCGTTGGCCAGGCGGTGCTCGGTCGCTGTCAGGCCCCCGGAGCCTGCCTCGGCTGTGGCCGTGTGACCCATGGGCATGTACATCCCTTCGCTCGCGGAAGCTGTCGCGGAAAATCCGCGGTTTCCTGCCGGTCCTGTCACTGTATGCAAGCGTGCGGACCAGTGGACAAGTTCCCGTGTGTCGTACGCCGAGAGCGAGACTGTGATTACGGGGGGTGGACGAACGAATGCACCATTGACGCGGTCCGTCCGGCACCGCGGGACGGCCGCGACGGCGGCCCGCGGACACCCGCTGCCGGGTCCGGGGGCCCTTGAGGACGGGTACTGGTCGGGGTTGTCGGTGCGGCGGTCCACAATGGTCCCCGTCAGTTTCGTTCATGCCCCGCGCAGACTGTGAAGGAGCCGGCAGCGATGGCCCGCCGCAGCACGAAGACCCCGCCGCCCGACGACGCGTACGAGGAGAGGATCCTCGACATCGACGTCGTCGACGAGATGCAGGGCTCCTTCCTGGAGTACGCGTACTCGGTCATCTACTCCCGAGCCCTGCCCGACGCGCGCGACGGCCTCAAGCCGGTGCACCGGCGCATCGTCTACCAGATGAACGAGATGGGCCTGCGTCCCGAGCGCGGCTATGTGAAGTGCGCCCGTGTCGTCGGCGAGGTCATGGGCAAGCTGCACCCGCACGGGGACGCGTCGATCTACGACGCCCTGGTGCGCATGGCCCAGCCCTTCTCGATGCGCGTCCCCCTGGTCGACGGCCACGGCAACTTCGGCTCGCTGGGCAACGACGACCCGCCGGCCGCGATGCGGTACACCGAGTGCCGGATGGCCGAGGCGACGAGCCTGATGACCGAGTCGATCGACGAGGACACGGTCGACTTCGCACCCAACTACGACGGCCAGGAGCAGGAGCCCGAGGCCCTCCCGGCCGCTTTCCCGAACCTCCTGGTCAACGGCGCCTCCGGCATCGCGGTCGGCATGGCCACGAACATGCCGCCGCACAACCTCGGCGAGGTCATCTCGGCCGCCCGCCACCTGATCCGCCACCCGAACGCGGACCTGGACACCCTGATGAAGCACGTCCCGGGCCCCGACCTGCCCACCGGCGGCCGGATCGTCGGCCTCTCGGGCATCCGGGACGCGTACGAGACGGGCCGCGGCACCTTCAGGATCCGTGCCACGGTGTCGGTGGACAGCGTGACGGCGCGCCGCAAGGGCCTGGTCGTCACCGAGCTTCCCTTCACGGTCGGTCCCGAGAAGGTGATCGCCAAGATCAAGGACCTGGTCGGCTCGAAGAAGCTCCAGGGCATCGCCGACGTCAAGGACCTCACCGACCGCGAACACGGGCTGCGTCTGGTCATCGAGATCAAGAACGGCTTCGTGCCGGAGGCCGTGCTGGAGCAGCTCTACAAGCTGACCCCGATGGAGGAGTCCTTCGGCATCAACAACGTGGCGCTGGTCGACGGCCAGCCGCTCACGCTGGGCCTCAAGGAGCTGCTGGAGGTCTACCTCGACCACCGCTTCGAGGTCGTCCGGCGCCGCTCGGAGTACCGCCGCGGAAAGAGGCGCGACCGGCTCCACCTGGTCGAGGGCCTCCTCACGGCCCTGGTGGACATCGACGAGGTCATCCGCCTGATCCGGTCCAGCGACAACTCCGCGCAGGCCAAGGAGCGCCTGATGGAGCGCTTCTCGCTGAGCGAGGTCCAGACGCAGTACATCCTCGACACCCCGCTGCGCCGCCTGACGAAGTACGACCGCATCGAGCTCGAGGCAGAGAAGGAACGGCTCAACGCCGAGATCGCGGAACTGACCAGGATCCTCGAGTCCGACGCGGAGCTGCGCAAGCTGGTCTCCACGGAACTGGCCGCGGTGGCCAAGAAGTTCGGCACCGAGCGGCGCACGGTCCTGCTGGAGTCCTCCGGTGCCCCGGCGCCGACGGTGTCGCTCCAGGTCGAGGACGCCCCGTGCCGGGTGCTCATGTCGTCGACGGGCCTGCTGGCGCGCACGGCGAACGGCGACCCGTTCGAGGAGGACACCGACGGCAAGCGCGCCAAGCACGACGTGATCGTCTCCGCGGTCGCGGCGACGGCACGAGGCGAGGTGGGCGCGGTGACGTCCACCGGGCGGCTGCTGCGGCTGAACGTGATCGACCTCCCGCAGCTGCCGGAGACGGCGACCCGGCCGAGCCTGTCCGGGGGCGCCCCGGTCTCGGAGTTCGTCTCCCTGGAGGCGGACGAGACGGTGGTCTGCCTGACGACGCTGGACGAGTCCTCCCAGGGCCTCGCGCTCGGCACGGAACAGGGCGTGGTCAAGCGTGTGGTCCCCGACTACCCCGCCAACAAGGAGGAGTTGGAGGTCATCACCCTCAAGGAGGGCGACCGGATCGTCGGCGCGATCGAGCTGCGCACGGGCGAGGAGGACCTGGTCTTCATCACGGACGACGCCCAGCTGCTGCGCTTCCCCGCGTCCCAGGTGCGACCGCAGGGCCGGCCCGCGGGCGGCATGGCGGGCATCAAGCTGTCGGACGGTGCGAAGGTGATCTCCTTCACGGCGGTGGACCCGGCGGTGGACGCGGTGGTGTTCACGGTCGCCGGCTCGCGCGGCACGCTGGACGACTCGGTCCAGACGACCGCCAAGATGACCCCGTTCGACCAGTACCCGCGCAAGGGCCGGGCCACCGGCGGTGTGCGCTGCCAGCGGTTCCTGAAGGGCGAGGACTGCCTGTCGTTCGCCTGGGCGGGCGCTACCCCGGCGCGGGCGGCGCAGAAGAACGGCACACCGGCCGAGCTGCCGGAGATCGACCCGCGGCGCGACGGCTCGGGTGTGTCGCTGCAAAAGACGGTCTCGGTGGTGGCGGGACCGATGTAGTCAGCCTTCGAGGTCGCCGAGGCTCGTGGGAGCCTCGGCCCCCTTGTCCTGGACGTAGCGAAGAACGCCCCACATGCCGTGCTCGTCGGCGTGTGGGGCGTTGTCCGTGCACGCCTCGAGCTCCTTGCGCAGGGCGGCGGTGTCGATGCCGGACCCGATGAGGACGAGCTGGGTGAGCCGTTCGTCGCCGGCCTTCCATGCCTCGGGGTAGAACCGCAGAAACCGCCCGACCGCGTGCACGGCGTACCGGTTGCGCGGATCGGCGGCGCCGAAGTCGACGTACCCCTTGATCCGGTAGAGGCCCTCCGGCCTGCTGTCGAGGAAATCCAGCAGCCGCCTCGGGTTCATGGGTACGCCCGAACGGTAGGACAGGCTGTCGTATCCGGTGTGCAGATGCGTGTGGTGCGGACTGTCGTTCCCGTGTTCGTCGTCGTGCCGGTGGAGGTCGTCGAAGGACAGCTGCCCGATCCGTTCCTCGACCGGTCGGCAATCGAACAGGAATTCAGGATCGAGGCGCCCGTGGACGGCCGGGACGACGGCGGCACGCTCGGCGAGCGACTGCACCCGCCGAAGCACCCGCTCGCTGTCGTCGGCGCAGTCGGTCTTGCTGACGACGACGAGATCGGCGAGGGCGAGATGGCGGTCGAGTTCGGGATGCTTCTCGCGCGTGGCGTCGAACTCGACCGCGTCGACGACCTCGACGAGTCCGCCGTAGACGACGCGCGACTGCTCGCTGGCCAGCACCATGCGGACGAGTTCCTGGGGTTCGGCGAGTCCGCTGGCCTCGATGACGATGACGTCGATGCCGGCGGAGGGCTGGGCCAGGCGGTCCAGGTAGAGGTCGAGTTCACTGGCGTCGACGGCGCAGCACAGACAGCCGTTGCCCAGGGACACGGTGGAGTCCCCGAGCGCCCCGGCGACGGCCATCGCATCGATCTCGATGTCCCCGAAGTCGTTGACGACGGCGCCGATCCGGCTGCCCCCACTGTGGTGGAGAAGGTGGTTGAGCAGGGTGGTCTTTCCCGAACCCAGGAATCCGGCGAGTACGACGACCGGAATCTGCTGCGAACTCGACGACCGGCTCACCGCGCGCCCCTTCTCACACCGTTGCGTGCGCCGGATCGCGTACCGGCGGGTGTACGAGGACGGCTCACGGACCGGCTTTCGCAGGATCGGGTCGGCTCTCGTACGAGGATTGAATGCCGACCCAGGATACGAGTGGGCCGATACGCAGCGAAGTGAACGATTGTTAGCGGCGCTCGCGGGGCACACGTTCAGCATGGCGCCGGGACGCGCGACCCGCACTTCCCCCCGTGCGCCTCCTCTCCGCCTCCCCGCCGATCAGAGCCGCTCGGCACCCTGGGAGGCGGCAAGCGCGCCGCCCATCGCTCGCCGGTCCCCATCAGCGACCCGCACCCGACGACCGGCGGACGGTCGCCTGATTCGGGGGTTGACATGGTCACACAGAAGCACGGGACGAGGGGGCTGGGTGCCGCAGCCGCAGCGGGGCTCGGGTTCGCGGTAGGCCTGGTGGTCGCCGTGGCCGTCCAGCAACTGCGATACGAGGAACTGCGCCTGCGGATCGAACGAACCGAGCAGAACGACCGCCGCGAAGCACGGCTGGCCGAGCAGCAGCGGCTGCAGTCATACCTTCTGGACAAGGCACTGAGCGATCCCGATCTGGCCGCGGTGATGAGCACGATCGAGGAAGTGGACCCCACACGGCGCCGGCAGTACCTGTTCGCCAACGCGATGTACACCAACGCACTTCTCGCCTATCGGGTGGGGGTGGTCGCTTGGGACGAGCTTCACGGCCACCTGCGCATCATTTGCCGGAATGCCATATTTCGCGACTACTGGGATGCTACGCGCCACCATCGCGCAAGCCTCAAAGATTCGTCCGATGAAGCGCGCGTAGGTCAAATGATGGACACAATAATCCGCGATCTGGACGAAGCGGACACCGAGGAGTGGTGGGTCGTAGGTGAACCGCCCGCAGAATAAAGCCCACAATCGCAGAGGTGAACACCACACGGCGGGCGGCCAGTTGGCCCAGTCTGGGCCATTCGGGTGGCGCTCCGTCGGCTACCCTGTCCCAGCCCTAAACTGTCTAATCACGAGGACTGGGATCCCCTTGAAAATCGTGCGCCGCATCGGTGCGTCCCCACGCGAACGGGGCAGCTTGTCTGGCGAGAGCTGCCCCGACATCTTCGAACTCAGTGACGGCAACTTCGCTGTCATCGGGACCGAGGCCACTGCGGCACTCGACAACGAACTTCCTGCTGACGCCGCTAGAGCCGATTACGAACGGATCGTCATCGTCAGCCGAGAAACGCTCGTACGCGCCAAAGCCGACATTCCTGACGCATAGCACTTCCCCCTCAGGGCGACAACGATAGCCATACGTCAACTCCCGGGCCCTCCGCGCCCACCCCCTTTGGGGTCCCACATCCGCGTACGCCCCGACTTCACAGCCCTCACACGCTCGCGCCTCCGCGTACCACCCCGAAATACAGGAGGCGTTTCGATCGAGTCGGTCAAACGCTCACCTCGTCCACCGTTCGAACTGATTCTGAGAGGTCCGACGTCAGACCGGCGCCGGACCTCCGCCGCTCTCAGGGCCCACACGACGTGAGAACGGCGGCTTCCATGACTTCGCCACACCGCCGCGATCCCTCCGTCGCCTGATCGTCATCCCGGACCTTATGGGCCGCTAAGGACGCCACCTGGCGCCATCACTTCACGCAGATGCAGGCTCGAGCGCACGTCGCCCGGCCGTCAGTCGGGTCGCCTTCAACTTCATGTCACCAGGTCATCTCGCACCACTCGGGAGGGTTGATGGCACGTTTCCATGTCCGGCACCCCATCCCCAGGCTTCTCGCCTGGTCGGTCACAGCGGTCCTCGGCATCGCGCTGGTCGGAGTCGCGACAATCGTCGTCAGCAAATGGCTCATAGACGGGGCCGAACGAGCCGCAGGAGGAAGACGAACGGCACTCGCGCAAAGCCCCATAGGCGGCTCCTTCGGCGGGGCGGAAGCGGTCTTCTCGGGACTGGCGCTGCTGTTGCTGATCGTCGCCCTGTTCTTCCAACAACGAGAGCTACGGTTGCAGCGGCAGGAGTTGTCTCTGCAGCGTCACGAGCTGACCGCTTCTCGGGACGAGCTGCGCCGAAGCGCGGAGGCCGACCTACGTGGCCTCCACATGCAGCTCACGCAGATGGTCATGGACGATCCGTCATTGGCCGATGTGTGGAACGATTTTCCCGGATCGTCCGAAGCCATGCTCCGGCAACACCTGTTCGCCAACCTGACCTTCAACCACTTTGTTCTCGCGTACAGCTGGGAGAACCAGTCCGAGGCCGACCTCCTTGCTTACGCGCGGAATCTACTCCGGAGCCCCGCATTTCGCCGGTACTGGGACGCTGCCAGGACCGCCAAGAGCGCAGTGCCTCCGATGACCACCGAGGGACAAGTGTTCCGCATCTTCGAGAGGGCTCTCCCCGAACTTCGTCGACAGGGTGATCCATCCGGTGGCGTGGCGGGATGATGCCTCACCGCCCACCGTGCACCGTCGGTCATGCCACCGCCGGCACCGCCACCGGTGGCACCGGCCCCACGTACCGGGCAGCCGGGCGGATGATCTTCGGGTCCTCCGCCTGTTCCAGGAGATTGGCGCTCCAGCCGACCACCCGGGCCGTCGCGAAGGTCGGGGTGAACATCTCGCGCGGGAGCCCGCAGAGTTCCATCACCACGCCCGCGTAGAACTCCACGTTCGTATGGAGCTCACGGCCGGGCTTCAGTTCGGCCAGGATGGCCTCCACCTGGCGCTCGACCTCAATCGCGAAGTCGACCAGCGGGCCGCCGAACCGCTCGGCGATGCCGCGGAGCATCCGGGAGCGCGGGTCCTCCGTACGGTAGACGGGGTGGCCGAAGCCCATGATGCGCTCTCCCGCGAGGACGCGCTCGCGGATCCAGGAGTCGATACGGCCGGGCGTGCCGATCGCATCGAGGGTGTCCAGGGCGCGGCTCGGCGCGCCGCCGTGCAGCGGTCCGGACAGCGCGCCGACGGCACCGACCAGGGCCGCCGCCACGTCCGCACCGGTCGAGGCGATGACCCGCGCCGTGAAGGTTGACGCATTGAATCCATGGTCAATGGTCGAGATCAAGTACTGTTCGACCGCCCTCGCGTGCGCCGCGTCCGGCTCCGAACCCGTCAGCATGTACAGATAGTTCGCGGCATGCGGCAGATCCTGCCGAGGCTCGACCGGCTCCAGCCCCCGGCCCAGCCGGTACAGCGCCGTCAACAGCGTGGGGACGGTCGCGGCCGCCGCGATCGTGTCCTCACGGCGCTGGTCCGCGTCGATGTCGTACACCGGCCGGAACCCCTTGGACGCGCCGAGCAGGGAGAGCGCCGTGCGCAGTGCGGACAGCGGGCCGGAGGTGCCGCTCGCCGCGGCCACCGCGGGAAGCGCGGCCCGTACGTCTTCGGGCAGCCGGCGCAGCTCCGCCGTCCGCGCGGCGAAGGCGGACCGCTGCGCCGCGTCCGGCAGTTCGCCGTGGACCATCAGGTGCCAGGCGTCCTCGAAGCCGCGGGTCTGTGCGAGTTCGACGGCCGAGTACTGGCGGTAGTGGTAGAAGCCCTCCAGCCCCCTGACGTCACCCAATGCGGTGTCGGTGACGACGACGCCCGCGAGTCCTCGCGGCACGTCCACGGAGGTGGCTGCGGCCCTGCTGATCGGCATGTTTCCTCCCTCAACTTGACTCGACTGTCTATCCTTGACTTATATGTTGTCAATATTGATTGAATCAATATTCGATCCACGGATACGGTGGCGGCCATGAGAGATCAGGAAGCGGCTCACGGTCAGGACGGAACCCGGCTCACCACCAAGGAGGCGGCCGAGGTGCTCGGCGTGAAGCCCGAGACCGTCTACGCCTATGTGAGCCGTGGCCAGCTCAGCAGCCGGCGCGAGCCGGGCGGCCGTGGCAGCACCTTCGACGCCAAGGAGGTCGCGGCACTCGCGCGGCGCAACAGACGTGATCTGGGCGGGAGTTCCCCTGCGAGCGGCGAGCTCTCGGTCCGGACGGGCATCACCCTGATCGACAAGGACTGGTACTACTTCCGCGGCGTCGACGCGACCGAGCTGGCCGCGCGCCACTCGTACGAGGAGATCGCCGAGTGGCTGTGGACGGGACGGCTGCGGCCCGGAATCACCTTCACCGCCCCGGACACGGCCGTCGACGTGGCCCGTCGCGCCGTGCACGCGCTGCCCGAGCACAGCGGCCCCACCGACCGGCTGCGGGTGGCCGCGATCGCGGCGGCCACCGCGGATCCGCTCCGCTTCGACCTGTCACCGGACGCGGTCCTCGGCGCCGCCCGCACCCTGATCCCCACCATGGTCGCCGCCCTTCCCCCGCTGCGGCACACACATCGCGAGCCGGTCCCGCTCGCCGAGCGCCTGTGGAGGCGGCTCACCGGCCGTACCCCGGACGAGTCGTCACTTCGGGTGCTCGACACGGCACTCGGGCTGCTAGTCGACCACGACCTGGCCGTCTCGACCCTGGCGGTCCGTGTCGCCGCATCCGCCCGTGCGCACCCGTACGCCGCCGTCTCGGCCGGCCTCGGCGCTCTGGAGGGCCCCCTGCACGGTGCGGCCAGCAGCTTCGCGCACCGCTTGCTGCTGGACGTCCTGGACCGGGGCACCGCGGCCCCGGTCGTCGCCGACGAACTGCGCACCGGACGCCGCGTCCCCGGGCTCGGACACCGGCTGTATCCCGGCGAGGACCCGCGCGCACGTGCCTTGTTCGCGCTCCTGGAGGACGTACCGGCCGCGGGCCCGGCCCTGGCGGCGGCCAGGGACGTCGTCGCCACGACGGCCCGCCACACGCCCCTGTACGCCAATGTCGACCTGGCACTCGCCGTCCTCACGGTCGCGTGTGGCATGGAGGCCACGGCGGGCGAGACCGTCTTCGCCGTCGCGCGTACGGCGGGCTGGATCGCCCACATCCTGGAGGAGTACGAGGAGCGCCCGCTGCGGATGCGCCCGAGTGGACGCTACGTGGGGGCGCGTCCGCCGCAGCCGCTCCCCCGCTGAGCCCGGCACGCCCGTGTCCGCAATCGCGCCCCGAGTGAGCCGTTGCGCGTCCGCTCGCGCTCCGCTCTCCCGACGTGCTCCGCACGCCCCTTTCGCGCGCCTGGATGCGCCGCCAACGCGCCCCGTCCGCGGTAGCGGAAGTCACCCCAGGCAAAGTCAGGTTAGGCTCACCTCTGTGAGTACGTGCACGACCGCGTCCCGGGACCTCGACGAGCTCCTCGCGGGGACCGCGGCGACCGCAAGGACATGGCTGCTCCTGGAGCAGCCCGGCCCCTGGGGACCCAAGGCGCTCACCTCGAGCCACCTGGACCCGGAGCTCGGTCGCGCCCTCGATGCGGCCTCGGAGGGCACCGGAGTGCGGATCGCGCTCATCCGCCGACCCGGCCGGCACGCCGACTGCGGCGAACCGTCCGTACGACAGGTGTATGTAGCCCACACCGTTCCCGGAAACGTATGGCTGCACGCCACCACGACCTCCGCGCCCGAACGGTTGCTCGACCTCGACTTCACGGCGCTCGGCATGGGCGACCCGCACACCTTCGACGACATTTTTCGGGGGCGGCCCCACACGGGCGATCCGCTCGCCCTCGTGTGCACCAACGGCAAGCGGGACCGCTGCTGCGCGCTGCTCGGCCGTCCCCTCGCCACCGAGCTGGCCGGCTCCGGAGTCGACGGCGTCTGGGAGGTCACCCACCTGGGGGGCCACCGCTTCTCGCCCACAGTGCTCGTCCTTCCGTTCGGATACGCGTACGGGCGGGCCCAGGCCCCGCATGTCAAAGAGGTCCTCCAGGGGGTGCGAGAAGGGCGGGTCGTGGTCGAGGGATGCCGTGGCAGCTCCGCCTGGGAGCGCCCCGCGCAGGCCGCTGAACTCGCGGTGCGCACGGCGGCCCACGAGTACGCGGCAAACGCGCTGACCGTCGTCCGCACCGACGGGGACGCACCGCGTTGGGATGTCACCGTCGCGCACACCGACGGGCGGCTGTGGCACGTCCTCGTGGCCCAGGGCAGCTCGCTGCCGCCGCGCCCGGAGAGCTGCGGCTCGGTACTGGGTTCGCCGGCCCGGATGGACGTCGTGTCCGTACGGGAACTGCACGCCGCGGTCGTCACCGACCCCGCGCGCTGCTGAGACCGTCGCGCCGGCTCACAACCGGCTCCGGCCCACGGGAGTCCCGCAGGAGATCCACGCCACACCCCCTACGGCAGGGCGCGCTGGGCCCCGTACCGTCGTACGCATGAGGCCCTCTCCCCCTGCACGACGACTGCGGCTCGGTATGCCGCGGCGGATGTTCTCGCAGGTCCTGCTGATGCAGGTGGCCATCGCCGCGGGCGTCGCGGTGCTCGCCACCGGGCTGTTCCTGGCGCCGCTCGGCCGTTTGCTGGACGACCAGGCGATGCGCCGGGCCCTCGCGATCGCGCAGACCACGGCGGCCCAGCCGCAGATCGCCGAGGACCTCCAGTCGACGCTGCCCTCAAAGGACGGGCCCGTGCAGGCGGAGGCGGAGCGGATCCGCAAGGCCAGCAACGCCGAGTACGTCGTGGTGATGAACATGAGGGGCGTGCGCTGGTCGCACCCCGACCTCTCGCAGATCGGCAAGGTCGTCTCCACCGATCCGAGGGAGGCCCTGGCCGGCCGGGACGTCCTGCAGATCGACACCGGCACCCTGGGCCGCTCGGCCCGCGGCAAGGTGCCGCTGCGGGACGCGCACGGCAGGATCATCGGGGCGGTGTCGGTGGGCATCGAGTACAACAGCGTGCGAGCCCGCCTGATCCACGCGATACCCGGGCTGTTCGCCTACGCCGGAGCGGCACTCGCGATCGGCGCTCTGGCGGCGTACCTGGTCTCCCGAAGGGTCCAGCGGCAGACCAGGGACCTCGCCTTCTCCGACATCTCGGCGCTGCTCGCCGAACGGGAGGCGATGCTGCACAGCATCAGGGAGGGCGTCGTCGCCCTGGACCGGGCCGGCCGGATGCGGCTGGTGAACGACGAGGCGCAGCGTCTGCTCGGCATCGGTGACGAGGTCGTCGGAAAGCCCCTCGACGAGGCACTCGGTGAGGGCCGTACGACGGACGTCCTGGCGGGACGCGTCACCGGCACCGACCTGCTGACCGTGCGCGGCCACCGGGTCCTGGTCGCCAACCGCATGCCGACCGACGACGGAGGTGCCGTCGCCACTCTGCGCGACCGCACCGAACTGGAGCAGCTGGGCCGGGAACTCGACTCCACGCGCGGTCTCATCGACGCCCTGCGCGCGCAGGACCACGAACACGCCAACCGGATGCACACGCTCCTGGGACTGCTCGAACTGGAGATGTACGACGACGCGGTGGAGTTCGTCGGAGAGGTGGTGGGCGACCACCGGGCCACCTCCGAGCAGGTCACCGAGAAAATCCACGATCCGCTGCTCGCGGCCTTGTTGGTGGGCAAGGCCACGGTCGCCGCGGAGCGAGGCGTGGCCCTGTGGATCGCGGACGGCACGCTGCTGCCGGACCGGTTGATCGACCCGCGGGGACTGGTCACCGTCGTCGGCAACCTGGTCGACAACGCGCTCGACGCCGTGGCCGGCACGCCCCACGCGCGCGTGGAGATCGAACTGCGCGCCGAGGGGCGCACCGCGATCCTCAGGGTGCGGGACACGGGCCCCGGAATCCCTGCCGAGCGGCGGGAGCTGGTCTTCACCGACGGATGGTCGACCAAGCAGCCGCCCGTCCACGGCAAGCGCGGACTCGGCCTCTCCCTGGTGCGTCGTCTCGCCGAGCGCCAGGGGGGAATCGCCCGGGTGGACGAGGCGGAGGGCGGGGGCGCGGAGTTCACCGTCGTGCTGCCGGAAGCGCTGGAGGAGGCCGATCCGGCACCGCGGCCCGCTGTGGGAGACCGCCGCTCCCTGGTCCACGCTCAACGGGTGCCCGACGACGGGTCTCCGGACCCGGACGCAACCGTGCAGACCCCCGAGGAGGGATCCCGATGACCCGGCCGATCGGAGTTCTGGTCGTGGACGACGACTCCCGGGTTGCACGGGTCAACGCCGCATACGTGCAAAAGGTCCCGGGCTTCCATGTGGTCGGCGAGGCGCACAACGCGGCCGCCGCGCTGGATCGGTTGGAGACCCTGCCCCACCTGGATCTGGTGCTGATGGACCACTACCTGCCGGACGGCACGGGACTCGGCGTCGTCCAGGAGATGCGACGGCGCGGCCACGAGACCGACGTGATCATGGTGACGGCCGCCCGTGACGTCGGGACCGTGCAGGCGGCGATGCGGCACGGCGTACTCCAGTACCTCGTCAAGCCGTTCTCCTTCGCGGGCCTGCGCGCCAAGCTGGAGGCGTACGCCGAACTGCGCCGCACCCTCGACGGCGGAGGCGAGGCCGAACAGGCTCAGGTCGACCGGATCTTCGGCGCCCTGTCGGCAGGTCCCGGACCGGGACTGCCCAAGGGTCACTCCCCCAGCACGGCGGATCTCGTACGCCGGGCCCTGATGCACGCCGACGGGCCGCTGTCGGCCCAGGAGATCGCCGAACGCACCGGACTGAGTCGCCAGACCGCGCAGCGCTATCTGAAGCTCCTCGAGCACAGCGGCCGGGCCACACTGACCCTCAGATACGGCGACGCGGGCCGCCCGGAGCATCGCTACGTCTGGGCGACCCGCGTCTGAGGTGCGGCCGGTGCGGGTCAGCCCGCGGCCTTCTCCACGAACTCGGTGGTGTACGTCTTGCCGAGGTCTATCGTCGCGTTCTTGATGTTGGGGTTGAACGCCTTGAGGACCTTCTCGACGGTCTCGGGACCGTTCTGCGGCATCACGCCGTCCTTCGTGAACATGGGAAGAGTGCTCTTGATGGCGTCCGCGTAGAGCGTCTTGTCGCCCTGGGAGTAGTCGGCCGGCATCTTGTCGGCGATCTCGTCGGCGCTGTGCGAGGACATCCACTTCAGGGTCTTCACAAAGGCGTTGACCAGCTTCTGGACCGTGTCCTTGTGGCTGTTGACCCAGTCCGTCTGCATGTAGAGGCTGGACGACGGGTACGGACCGCCGAGCGCCTCCTCGGAGCCCTGCGGCGTCCGCATGTCGACGAGCACCTTGCCGAGCTTCTTCTGCAGGACCGTGGCGACCGTCGGGTCCGTGGTCATACCGGCGTCGATGGAGCCCTTCTGGAGGGCGGACACGAACGTCGGGCCGGCACCGACGGCGACCGGGCTGAAGTCGCTGACGTTCACGCCGTTCTTGACCGCGAGGTACTTGGTGAGGAAGTCGGTCGAGGATCCGAGGCCGGTGATGCCGAGTTTCCTGCCCTTGAAGTCCTTGGGCGACGTGATGTCCTTCTCGGCCTTGGCGGAGACGATCTCGACCTCACCGGGCGCATGCGAGAACTGCACCACGGACTCGACGTGCTTGCCCTTGGTCTGCAGGTCGAGTGTGTGGTCGTAGAAGCCCACGGCTCCCTGGACCTGGCCGGAGACCAGCGCGGTCTCGGCCTGCACACCCGCCGGCTCGCTCAGGAGTTCCACGTCGAGACCCTCGGCGTCGAAGTAGCCGAGCCGCTGGGTGAGCATCGCGGGCATGTAGATGACCTTGTCCAGGCCGCCGACCATGATCTTGACCTTCTCGCCCTTCCCGTCGCCCTTGCTGCCGGAACCGGAAGACGCGGTGGAGGAGGCTTCGTTGGCGCAGGCGGTGAGCGAGGTGACGGCGAGCAGGCCGGCCGTGGCGAGAGCGGCGATTCTGCTGCGGTTGCGCATGTCGGTTCACGTCCTTGTGAGATGGCGGTGTGGAAGGAAAAAAGCAGGTGCTGGCAATGGCGTTGCGCGGAAGCCGTCCGGCTACGGGGAAGCCCTCGTGGACCGCGCGGGCCTTGGGGAAGAGTCAGTGATCGGAGTCCGACGGCTTCCAGCGGAAGATGCGGCGCTCCGCGAAGGTGAGCAGCCCTTCGGCCACGAGCGCGACGACGGCGAGGATGGCCATCGCGGCATACACACCGGCCGCGTTGAATGTGCCCTGTGACTGGGCGACGAGCAGGCCGACGCCCTTGGTGGCCCCGATGTACTCACCGACGATGGCACCGATGAGGGCGAAGCCGAAGCTGACGTGCAGGCTGGTGAAGATCCACGAGGTGGCCGACGGAATGACGACCTGAAGAGTCACCCGCCGGTCGCTGGCGCCCAGGATCCGCGCGTTGGAGACCAGATTGCGGTCGACTTCGCGGGCGCCCTGGAAGGCGTTGAAGAAGACCGGGAAGAAGACCAGGACGACGGCCGAGGCCACCTTGGAGGACGGGCCGAGCCCGAACCAGATCACGAAGATCGGGGCAAGGACGATCCTCGGTATGGAGTTGAGCACCTTGATGTACGGGCCAAGGACATCGGCCAGGAAGGCGACCCGCCCCAGCGCGATACCGAAGACCACACCGGCCACCACACCGATGACCCAGCCGAGCAGCGCCTCCTGGAGGGTCACCCAGATCTGCTCGCCGAGCGAGCCGAGCGCCGTGCCGTGGGTGACCCAGGTGTAGATCTGGTCCCAGATCTTCGACGGCATCGAGAAGTTGAACGGGTCGATGACCTCGGCCCGTGACAGCGCCTCCCACAGGCCGAGCACGGCGACCAGGAGCGCCACGCGGGCGAGCAGGACGAGGACCTTGCGTCTGCGCGCGGCACGCGCACGGGAGACGGCGCGGTCGGGCCGCTTGGAGGTGTCGGCGGAGGCCGACGCGGAGATCACCTCAGGCGACATGGGCGGCACCCCTCTCACGCGTGATGCGGACCTCTTCGCCGAGGGACTCCCAGATCTCGCGGTAGATCTCGATGAACTGCGGCTCCAGGCGCACCGATTCGACCTTGCGCGGCCGCGGCAGATCGATGTCGAAGACCTGCTTCACGGTCGCGGGCCCGGCGGTCATCACCACGACCTTGTCGGCCAGCGCGATCGACTCCTCCAGGTCGTGGGTGACGAAGACGACCGAGGCGCCCGTGCCCTCCCACAGCTCCAGCAGCTCGTCCGACATCAGCGCCCTGGTCTGCACGTCGAGCGCCGAGAAGGGCTCGTCCATCAGCAGGATCTCGGGGTCGTTGACGAAGGTGGCGGCGAGGGCGACACGCTTGCGCTGGCCGCCCGAGAGCTGGTGCGGGTAGCGGTCCTCGAACGCCGCGAGGCCGACCCGGGCCAGCCACTCACGCGCCTTCTGCTTCGCCTCGGCCTTGGGCACACCGCGGAAACGCGGTCCTGCCATGACGTTGGACAGAACCGTGCGCCAGGGGAACGTGGCGTCCTGCTGGAAGACGAAGCCGACCTTGTCCCCGACTCCCGCGACCGGCTCGCCGGCCACCAGAACCTCACCCTCGGTGGGCTCCTCCAGGCCGCTGACCAGGGTCAGGGTCGTGGACTTGCCACAGCCGGTCGGTCCGACCACGGCGACGAACTCGCCGCGTCCGACGGTCAGGTCCAGACCCTTTACGGCCGCGTGCAGACCCCCCGACGGGGTCCGGAAGGTTTTGCTCGCGCCCCGTAGCTCGATGGCGGGGCTGCTGTCTGTGCTCATGACCCGGGACCGTAGATGTGGTGCGGGCCACGGCAGGAGTCTTGTGGGCGCAACCCCGACTTCTGCTTGCAAGGGTCTGTTGTGCTCATTTTGCTCGCGCTACAAAAGCGGAGCCGAAACACGGGCTTAACGCTCGCCTGGCCTTGAGGGAGAGAGGCCCGATGATTGACGTCCTGGTCGTGGACGACGACTTCCGTGTCGCCGAGATCAACGCCAAGTACGTGGGAAAGGTTCCCGGATTCCGGGTCGCCGCCCGCGCGCACAGCGCTGCCCAGGCGCTCGCGGCGGTCGAACGCGCCCCGATCGACCTGGTCCTGCTCGACCACTATCTGCCCGACCAGACCGGCCTCGAACTGGTCCACCGGATGCGCGAACACGGCCACGGGACGGATGTCATCATGATCACCGCAGCCGGTGATGTGGCCACCGTGCAGGCCGCCATGCGGCTGGGCGCCCTGCACTACCTGGTCAAACCGTTCACCTTCACGGCGCTGCGAACCCGCCTCGACTCCTACGCCGCCCTGCGTCGCACCGTCGACCGTGTCGGCGGCCGAGGCGTGGCGGGCCAGGAGCAGGTCGACCGCATCTTCGGCGCCCTGCGGACCACTCCCGCGTCCTCGTCCCCCGGCCTGCCCAGCGGTCACTCGGAGCCGACCACGGACCTCATCTGCGATGTGCTGCACCGGGCCGACCAGCCGCTCTCGGCCCACGAGGTGGCTGCCAGAACGGGGCTCAGCCGCTCCACCGCCCAGCGCTATCTGCGCCACCTGGAGCAGGCCGGCCGGCTGCGGCTCTCGTTGAAGTACGGGGACACCGGACGGCCCGAGCACCGGTACGCGTGGGTGGCGCCGTAGGAATCGTGGTCGGCCGGGTCCGGGCCCCGTCGCGGCATCAGTTACCGCCCGTCGCGGGGCCCGTCCGGGATCCGGCTTCGCCGGGTGTCAGACTGCTCCTGCCCCCGTCAGCGACCGCACCCCCGTCTCCGCGTGTTTGGCCGCGTCCGCCGGTTCCGGCGACGTGACCGTGCCGAGCCAGCCCGCGAGGAAACCGAGCGGGATGGAGACGATGCCCGGGTTCTGCAGCGGGAAGTACTGGAAGTCGACGGCCGGGAACAGCGATTCGGGGCTGCCCGAGACGACGGGGGACAGCAGCACCAGGCCCAGTGCGGGCACCAGGCCTCCGTAGACCGACCAGACCGCGCCACGTGTGGTGAAGCTGCGCCAGAACAGCGAGTACATCAGCACCGGCAGGTTCGCGGACGCGGAGACCGCGAAGGCGAGCCCGACCAGGAAGGCCACGTTCAGGTCGCGGGCCAGCAGCCCGAGCCCGATCGCGACCGCACCGATGCCGACCGCGGCGGCCCGGGCCACGCGCACCTCGCTGCGCGGCTTGGCGCGACGGCTCCGCAGCGACGCGTACAGATCGTGCGCGACGGCGGCCGAGGAGGCGAGGGTGATACCGGCGACGACCGCCAGGATCGTGGCGAAGGCGATCGCGGCGACCACGGCGAACAAGACCGTTCCGCCCGCCGATTCGGCTCCGCCGCCCAGCTTCAGCGCCAGTAGCTGGACCGCCGTGTTCCCGGCCGAGTTCGACGCTCTGACGGCGTCCGGTCCGACGACGGCGGCTGCGCCGAAGCCCAGCACGATCGTCATCAGGTAGAAGCCTCCGATGAGCCCGACCGACCAGACGACCGAGCGACGCGCGGCGCGAGCGGTCGGCACGGTGTAGAAGCGGGACAGGATGTGCGGCAGTCCGGCCGTACCCAGGACCAGCGCCAGACCCAGACTGATGAAGTCGATCCGCGCGTTCCCGCTGCCGCCGTACTTCAGGCCAGGCGCGAGGAACGCCTCACCGTGCCCGCTGCGCTCCGCCGCCGTCCGCAGCAACGCGTCGACGTTCCCGTGGAAACGCATCAGGACGAGGACGGTCAGCGCGACCGTACCGCCGAGCAGCAGCACGGCCTTGACGATCTGGATCCAGGTGGTGGCCCGCATCCCGCCCAGCGACACATAGATCACCATGAGGGTGCCGACGACGATCACCGTCCACGCTCGCGCCGCCGCACTCGTGCCTCCGAACAGCAACGCGACGAGGCTGCCGGCTCCCACCATCTGTGCCACCAGGTACGGCACGGACACGGTCACCGCGGACGTCCCCGCCGCGATCCGCACCGGCCGCTCGCGCATCCGCGCCGCGACGGCGTCCGCCAGCGTGAACCGCCCGCAATTGCGGACCAGTTCGGCGACGAAGAACAGCACCACGAGCCAGGCGACCAGAAATCCCACGACATACAGCAGTCCGTCGTAGCCGAACAGCGCGATCAGCCCGGTGACTCCCAGGAAGGAAGCCGCCGACATGTAATCGCCCGCGATGGCAAAACCATTCTCCATCGGAGAGAACAACCGACCACCCGCATAGAACTCCTCCGCCGACCCGCGCCGGTTGCGGCTCACCCATGTGGTGATCGCCAGCGTGATCGCGACGAACACGCTGAACAGCACCAGAGCCAGCGCCTGATGGTGTCCGCTCACCACTCGCCGCCCTTGGCTCCCCGGGTCAACTCCTGGGTGTTCCAGCGCAGGTCGAGCGCTGCACGATCCCTGCGCAACCGGGCGTGCCGCGCGTACGCCCAGGTGAGCAGAAACGTCGTCAGAAACTGCCCCAGCCCCGCCAGCATCGCCACGTTCACGGCTCCCGCGACCGGCCGTGCCATCAGAGTGGGGGCGGTCTGCGCGGTCACCACATGGCCCACGTACCAGGCGAAGAAGACCACGAACCCTGGAACCACGAATCTCCGATACCTGCTGCGCACCTCCTGGAACGCCGCGCTGCGCTGTACCTCCAGATAGACGTCGCCCACTCGGGCGGTGGCTTCACCGGCGAGCGCGGGCGGTACCGCAGGAGCGGGAGCACCGGTGCCGTCCAGTTCGCCCCAGCCGGAGGCGAGCGCGTCGTACCAGGGGTCGTCGTGCCTCAGACGTCCAGCCGCCTCCGCCGCTGCTGGGGCCGGGTCTCTGCCTCCCTGCTGCTCGACCGGACTGTCGGGACCGCCCTTGTCCCCGAGGGGACGACCATTGCTTGACTTCATGCCCAAGGATGGACAGACCGGGAAGACCCCCGACTCTTCTTCTCGGGGCTCTTCACCCCATCAGGTGACCTCACTGCGAGGGCGGTCGCACCAGGCCTTTTGCGTACGCGTAACGGACCGCCCGGGCACGGTCTTTGAGCCCTGCCTTGGCGAAGAGATTGTTGATGTGGGTCTTCACGGTGGCCGTGGAGACATGCAGCCGGCGCGCGATCTCCTGGTTGGTCAGCCCCTCGGCGATCAGTACGAGCACCTCCGTCTCCCGCACGGTGAGCCCGTCCGGCGCCTCAGCGACCGGGGCCGGCTCCCGCTCCGGCTCCGACAACCGCTCCAGCAGCCGTCGCTGGATGCTCGGCGAGAGGCCTGCGCCCCCGGACAGCACACTCCGCACGGCCCGGACGATCTCGTCGCCACCCGCGTCCTTGGTGAGATAGCCGCGCGCACCCGCCCTGAGCGCAGGGAACAGCGACTCGTCGTCCGCGAAGGTGGTGAGCACGACGACCTGGGTGCCGGGGTGCTCGGCACGGATGCGCCGTATCGCCTCCACGCCGTCGCAGCGCGGCATGCGCAGGTCCATCAGCACCACGTCCGGGGCCAGCTCGGCGACGAGCCGGACCGCCTCCTCCCCGTCCCCAGCGGCGCCGACGACCTCGATACCGGGGAGCAGCCCGAGCAGCATCACGATGCCCTCGCGCACCACCGTCTGGTCGTCCGCCACCACGACCCGGGCCGGCTTGCCGCCCTCCTCCTCCGTCATACGGGTACCTTCAACGTCACCACGAATCCTTCCTCGCCCGGCCCCGCCTCCAGCGAGCCGCCGAGCAACTCGGCACGCTCGCGCATGCCCAGCAGACCGTACCCGGCCCCCGACCCGGTCAATTCGCCCGGCGATCCGCCCGAGTCGCGGACGTTCAACATCACTTGGTGCTCGTCGAACTCCAGCCGTATGTGCACTCTGGCGCCCGGTGCATGCTTGCGGACGTTCGTCATGGCCTCCTGCGCGACCCTGCGGACGGCCTGCGAGGCCTCGGCGGTCAGCGGCCTGCGCTCACCCGAGATGGTGACGTCCGCTCCGTCCTCCGCGGCGACGAGCTCACTGAGGAACTCCTCCACAGGGGACATCTCGCCGCGCAGTGCGGAGAGCGCCTGCCGGGTCTCGGCGAGTCCCTCCCTGGCCATGCCCCGGGCCGCCACGACCCGTTCGAGGATCTTGTCCCGGTCGCCTTCCCTCTCTATCAGCAGCCTGGCCGCCTCCAGATGCACGAGCTGTGCCGAGAGGCTGTGCGCCAGCACGTCGTGGATCTCCCGTGCGATCCTGGTCCGCTCCGCCAGGGCCGCCGACTCAGCCTCGGCCGCACGCGCCGCCCGTTCCTGAGCGAGCAGCCGCAAGGCGCTGCCACGTGCTTCGGCGTCCAGGCGCAGCACATACCCGGCCAGGGCGATACCGACCGCGGTGACCACGGTGGTCAGCCGGCCGTCATTGGTGACCGCGGCATAGGCCCCCAGTCCCGTGGCGGCGACGGGGAGCGCGGCGGCCAGGGGCAGCCGCTCCATGGAGCAGACGGCGCACCCGCACCAGAGCACAAGGGCCGGGACACGCAGACCGGTGGTGTAGGCGACCAGCCCCAGTCCGAGGAGCAGGGAGATCAGGGCGACCGAGGAGGGCAGCCGATTGCGGAAGGTGGTCCGGAAGAAGGCCCAGACCAGCAACCCGCACAGCACCACCCCGGCCGCCGCCGCGACGTTGCCCCACGCGGGCAGGCTGCTGCCCGCGAAGGTCGTCCAGAGGAGCATTCCGAGGGCGAAGAGCCGGCCGGCCCGGCCGAGCATGCGCCGGGCGGCGGAGACTCCCGCACGGGACAGTGCTTCCCGGGAGGGCCAGCTCGTCCACAGGTTCTCCGTCACACACGCTCCTTCCCTGCGCGCCTGAATGCGCCGTCACCGTACGCCGTGGCCGGGCCGGCCGCGGGAGTGAGGGACTGCGCACGCCAGACCAGGATCCCGGAGCGAACCAGCAGGGTGCCGGCGAGGCCGAGCAGCAGCGTGGAGCTCTCCTGGTGGACGCCCAGGTACGCCCCGAACGCGAAGAGGCCGACCCGCAGGGCGATGCCCGCGATCCAGACGGCCGCGCTCGCCTTGGTGCTCGTGCTCCACACGGCACCGTCCGCCCCCACCCATATACGGCTGGTCCAGGCCCAGCCTGCCCCGATGGCGAGGCCCACGAGCACCTCGGTGCCGAGCAGCAGGGCCGACTCCGCACGGTGATGAGCATCGAGTATGCCGGGCTCGCGCAGTGCCAGGACGGTCAGAATCACGGGCACGAGCCACCAGCGCCGCTCGGTGTCGATCCGGCGCGCGCGGAACTGGCGGACGACCACCAGGGCGGCCACGGCCACGATCACCAACGCGTTGACGAGCCCGGACATCGCAGCCTCCGTGCGCGGAAGGGGAGATGCCGACGGCGAGTGCTGTCGACGCCTTCGACGCTACGGAAAAGCGCAGGTCGGCTGATCGGAGCCTGGGTGGATCACGGGTGGAAACCGCGACGCTCTCCGTCTCCACCCGGGGGTGGAGAATCCCTGCGGGCAGGCGGTGACACCGGCCCTCACACTGGGCTCCGCTGTGACACGTGGCCGGGGCAGGCCCACAAACCGACGACGGACAGCGCCCGGCAACCGGCGCGCCAGCGCGCGCTCAGCCGACGGACGCCGCGCACGAACACGGCCGACACCGCGCCAGTGCGCCGGGCGGCGGAGCGCCGCCCGGCACACCGCCTACGCGTCGATGCGCGACCGGTCCAGCGTCGCCGCCGAGCTGGAGATGAACTCCTTGCGCGGTGCCACGTCGTTGCCCATCAGCAGGTCGAACACCTGCTCGGCACCCTCGAGGTCGGAGAGGTTGATCCGGCGCAGGGTGCGGTGGCGCGGGTCCATCGTGGTCTCGGCCAGCTGGTCGGCGTCCATCTCACCGAGGCCCTTGTAGCGCTGGATGGAGTCCTTGTACCGGATGCCCTTGCTCTGGAATTCCAGGAGCTTGTCGCGCAGCTCGCGATCCGAGTACGTGTAGACGTACTTGTCCTGGCCCTTCTTCGGCTGGATGATCTCGACCCGGTGCAGCGGCGGCACCGCGGCGAACACTCGGCCCGCCTCGACCATGGGCCGCATGTAGCGGTGGAAGAGAGTCAGCAGCAGGGTGCGGATGTGGGAACCGTCCACATCGGCGTCGGTCATCATGATGATCTTGCCGTAACGGGCCGCGTCGATGTCGAAGGTCCGGCCCGATCCGGCCCCTATGACCTGGATGATCGCGCCGCACTCGGCGTTCTTCAGCATGTCCGTGACGGACGACTTCTGGACGTTGAGGATCTTGCCGCGGATCGGGAGCAGCGCCTGGAACTCGGAGTTCCGGGCAAGCTTCGCCGTGCCGAGCGCGGAGTCGCCCTCCACGATGAACAACTCGCTGCGGTCGACGTCGTCGCTGCGGCAGTCGGCGAGCTTGGCGGGCAGCGAGGAGGACTCAAGAGCCGTCTTCCGGCGCTGCGCGTCCTTGTGCTGGCGGGCCGCGATGCGCGTCCGGGCCGCGGCGACGACCTTCTCCAGGACGACGCGGGCCTGCTGGGCGGCGTCACGCTTCGTGGAGGTCAGGAAGGCCTTGAGCTCCTTGGCGATCACGGTCCCCACGATGCGGCGGGCCGCCGAGGTGCCGAGGACCTCCTTGGTCTGACCCTCGAACTGCGGCTCGGCCAGGCGCACGGTGACGACCACGGTGAGCCCCTCGAGGGCGTCGTCCTTGACGACGTCGTCCTCGGCGACGCGCAGCATCTTCTTGGCGCGCAGCACCTCGTTCATCGTCCTGGTGACGGCCTGCTCGAAGCCCGCGACATGGGTGCCGCCCTTGGGGGTGGCGATGATGTTGACGAACGACCTGAGCGTCGTGTCGTAGCCGGTCCCCCAGCGCATCGCGACGTCGACGCCCAGTTCCCGGGTGACCTCGGTGGGCGTCATCTGCCCGTGGTCGTCCAGGACGGGGACCGTCTCCTTGAACGTGCCCTGTCCGGAGAAGCGGAGGACGTCGCACACCGGCTTGTCGCTCGCCAGGTACTCGCAGAACTCGCTGATGCCGCCGTCGAAGCGGAACGACTCCTCGCCCTTGCTCCCGCCCTCGCCGAGCCCGTACTCGTCGCGGACGACGATGGTCAGGCCCGGCACCAGGAACGCGGTCTGGCGGGCGCGCTGGTGCAGCGTCTCCAGGGAGAGCTTGGCGTCCTTGAGGAAGATCTGGCGGTCGGCCCAGTAGCGCACACGCGTGCCGGTACGGGTCTTGGGGAGCTTCTTGGTCTTGCGCAGACCGCTCGTCGCCTCGAACTTCGCGTCGGGGCCGTCACTCGCGAAGGCGCCGGGGACGCCGCGGCGGAAGCTGATCGCGTGCGTGTGCCCGTTGCGGTCGACCTCGACGTCCAGGCGCGCGGAGAGCGCGTTCACCACGGAGGCGCCGACGCCGTGCAGGCCACCGGACGCCGCGTACGAGCCACCGCCGAACTTGCCGCCGGCGTGCAGCTTGGTCATCACGACCTCGACACCGGACAGTCGGGTCTTGGGCTCCACGTCGACCGGGATACCGCGGCCGTTGTCCCGGACCTCCACCGAGCCGTCGTCGTGCAGGATCACCTCGATGTGATCGCAGTAGCCGCCCAGGGCCTCGTCGACGGAGTTGTCGATGATCTCCCAGAGGCAGTGCATCAGGCCCCGGCTGTCGGTCGAGCCGATGTACATGCCAGGGCGTTTGCGGACGGCTTCCAGGCCTTCGAGGACGAGGAGGTGCCGCGCGGTGTAGTTGGAGCCGTCCCCTGCTCCTGTCAGCAGCGCTGTGGACGGCACGGACGTGTCGGCGGTCACGCGGTTCGCTCCTCGCTGAATTTCTGGTGGGGCCCTTTGGGGTGCGGGCCGGCTTCGGTTGCCGGTCCGAGGGTACCGAGGCCTGGTAGGGCCGTTGTAACGCCACCCTCGTCATGAACTCAGACTAGTCCAGAGTCGCACGAGCGTTCGATCCCCTCGAGGAGGTGAAGTACATATCACGTTCCCTTCGAGGCATGAACCATTTAGCCTCGGGGCACGTCCTCATCCACAACCGGCAACCCGGCCGGGAGGGCGGACAACCGATAAAAAGCGCGAACCCGTACGACTCAAGAGACGTAATACGGCACATTCGCCGCCAACCGGCAGCAGACAACCGTCTTGGAAAGAATCTTTCGAGGTGAAGCCGCGAGCGGGAACGTTTTCGGCCTGGTTGGATGTTGACCCTGGTACGACAGCTCGTCGAGCTAGAGAAGAGGCGACGTGACTACTGTTCTGACCCCCACGAGCCCGCTGACGGCCGCGGACCGCTGCGACCGTTGCGGCGCCCAGGCGTACCTGCGCGTCGTCCTCCTGAGCGGCGGAGAACTGCTCTTCTGCGCCCACCACGGCCGCAAGTTCGAGCCGGAACTCAAGAAGATCGCCGCTGAGATACAGGACGAGACGGAACGGCTGACCGTTCCGACGAGCGGACCCGACGAGGAACGCTGACACCTCGCGCGACGAGCCGACACCGGCGCCGAGGCCGGTGAACGGGCGGCCACTCCCCTCACAGGGAGTGGTCGCCCGTACTCGTACTGCACTCCCCGGGCGGCGCCCTCAGGACGCCCGCCCGGTCATCGTGCTCAGCCGCTCCTCGCCCGGCCATCGCTGCCGACTGCCCCCAGGGGCAGTGAGCACACGAGCGCCGGCCTCCCGGCGCGCGGACCGCCGTCCTCAGTGGTCGGCGGTCAGCGTGCTGACGACCTCCGAGACCCGGGTGTAGACCCCGGGGCTCCCCGGCTGCCCGCAGCCGCTTCCCCAGGACAC
Organism: Streptomyces sp. CA-106110; assembly: GCF_050936285.1. Taxonomy (NCBI): domain Bacteria; kingdom Bacillati; phylum Actinomycetota; class Actinomycetes; order Kitasatosporales; family Streptomycetaceae; genus Streptomyces; species Streptomyces sp. CA-106110. Next base: position 3,669,061 of record NZ_JBNJNB010000001.1, read on the forward strand.
CAGACCGATCAGGCGACCCTGGGCGACCAGCGGTCCCCCGCTGTCCCCCTGGCAGGCGTCGCGCCCGCCCTGGGGCTGGCCGGCACAGAGCATGGAAGCACGCAGGTACTTCCCGTCCAGACCGCCGGGATACGCCTGCTCGCACGTCGTGTCCGGGAGAACCTGCAGGTTCGCCCCTCGCAGACTGCGCGCATAGTCGGCGTCCCCGGTGGCGTCGCCCCAGCCGTACACGGTCGCCGCCGTACCCGGTGCATAGGCCGGGTCTCCGGCTGCCGCCATGGGGATGACCGAAGTCGCGGGTAGCGGGGAGGCGAGCGTGAGTACGGCGAAGTCACCGGCATTCGTGTAGCTGTTGTATGCCGGATTGACCCGAGTCGCGGTCACCGGGATTTCCGAGCCCTGGCTGGACAGCAGGTCCGTGCGCCCCGCGATGACCTTGAGGTCCCGTACCTGCCCTGGTGGTGCCCCCAGGACGGCCGTACTCATGCAGTGAGCCGCGGTCACGACCGTGGAACGGCTCACCGCGACTCCTCCGCAGAACTGTCCCGCACGCGTACCTCCGAACCGGTCACGGCTGGAGAGGGCGACGGTCCAAGGACTATGTGAGATGTCGACCGGGAAGCCTCCGATGACGACGTTGTCCGCCGTCGCGGGAGCGGGAGAAGCCAGCGGTATCAAGGCCGCTGCCGCTCCGACGGCCAGCGATCGGGCGAGGTGGCGACGCATGGGCTCTCCTCACTGTCAGGTGATCGTAGAACACCCACAGTGATCCAGTTCCCCGCATCACGCACACGCAAGGGGCCGGTTCCCACGGAACCGGCCCCTCAACGGCTACGGCCAAGGACTAGTCGAGGTAGTCGCGCAGCACCTGGGAGCGCGACGGGTGACGCAGCTTCGACATCGTCTTGGACTCGATCTGGCGGATGCGCTCGCGGGTGACCCCGTACACCTTGCCGATCTCGTCGAGGGTCTTCGGCTGACCGTCGGTGAGACCGAAGCGCATGGAGACGACGCCCGCCTCGCGCTCGGAAAGGGTGTCGAGCACGGAGTGCAGCTGCTCCTGGAGAAGCGTGAAGCTGACTGCGTCCGCAGGGACGACAGCCTCGGAGTCCTCGATGAGGTCGCCGAACTCGCTGTCGCCGTCCTCACCCAGCGGGGTGTGCAGGGAGATGGGCTCACGGCCGTACTTCTGGACCTCGATGACCTTCTCGGGGGTCATGTCGAGTTCCTTGGCCAGCTCCTCCGGGGTGGGCTCGCGGCCCAGGTCCTGCAGCATCTGGCGCTGAACACGTGCGAGCTTGTTGATGACCTCGACCATGTGCACCGGGATACGGATGGTGCGGGCCTGGTCGGCCATGGCGCGGGTGATCGCCTGACGGATCCACCAGGTGGCGTACGTGGAGAACTTGTAGCCCTTGGTGTAGTCGAACTTCTCGACCGCACGGATCAGACCGAGGTTGCCCTCCTGGATGAGGTCCAGGAAGAGCATGCCGCGGCCGGTGTAGCGCTTGGCCAGCGAGACCACCAGACGGAGGTTGGCCTCCAGAAGGTGGTTCTTGGCGCGGCGGCCGTCCTCGGCGATGATCTCCAGCTCACGCTTGAGCTTGGGGGCGAGCTTGTCGGCGTTGGCCAGCTTGTCCTCGGCGAAGAGGCCGGCCTCGATGCGCTTGGCGAGCTCGACCTCCTGCTCGGCGTTGAGCAGCGGGACCTTGCCGATCTGCTTCAGGTAGTCCTTGACCGGGTCGGCGGTGGCACCGGCCGCGGCGACCTGCTGGGCGGGCGCGTCGTCCTCGTCCTCGTCAGAGAGCACGAAACCGGCGTTCTCGGTGCCCTCGGGCTCGTCGCCGCCCTTGACGGGGGCCTCTTCAAGGACTTCCTCTTCGACCAGTTCGGCGTCGTCCTTCTTGCCACCGGTCGTCTTCTTGGCCGGAGCCGCCTTCTTGGCGACGGCCTTCTTGGCGACCGTCTTCTTGGCGGTCGTCTTCTTGGCAGCGGTCTTCTTGGCGGGCGCGTCCTCAGCCGGGTCGTCGGCCACGAGCGGGGGCACAGCCTCGGCTGCCGGGGCGGGGGCGGGCGCCTTCTTGGCGGCCACCGTCTTCGCCGCGACGGTCTTGGTGGCGGTGCGCTTGGCCGGACTCTTCGCTGCGACGCTCTTGCGGGTGCGCTTGGGCTCTGCGGCACTGACCATCAGCGTCACACCCTCTTCCTCGAGGATCTGGTTGAGGCTGCGCAGTACGTTCTTCCACTGAGTGGCCGGAATCTGGTCAGCTTCGAAGGCCCGACGCACATCGTCGCCGGCGATCTGCCCCTCAGCCTTTCCCCGCTCAATAAGAGCCATGACAGAGACGGACTCGGCGATCTCCGGCGGGAGCGTACGGGATGTGCTGGCCGACACGAACAACCTCTCGGAACGTTGGAAAACGGCTTCCGGCCCCTTCCATGACGGACAGGAGCCGACCGCCGGCTTGGGGATGGGCCGACGGCGCGGGCGGGGGCCGGGAAGTTGGACAGCGCCGTGACCGGCGTCCGTATTCCCTCCTCGGCTGTCACCTCTTAGGTCATCGCACAGTTCCGTAGAGCGTTACGCCCAATCTGCGTGGCCCGGGTCACACCCCGTAACCGCTCAAAAACGTCCAGATACGGGCAGAGGAGGTCGTCGATCTCATCCCTGCTGCCCTTCTCGTAAAGGGCACACGCTCTGTCATGCCCCGGAATCGGTGCCCCACACAGCCCCGCACAGAGAATCCATGACGAGCTCGTGAACGCACGACCGCATCGGAACATCGACATCCGCCGGATCGTCCATGACGACGGCGCGAGCGGAGGCCGGCGGCACCATGATCTCCGTCGGACTCCGCCGGGTCCCGGGAGGATCCGACGGAGTCCGACGGCGGATGAACGGCACTACGCGGTCTCCCGGCCGCGCGGACCGGGTGCCGGCCGGCGAGGGCGCCTGCCCAAGATCGCACCCCCCGGGAGTGCGGTCAGTGCTCGCGCGGCGCGGGCACCACGCGCTCTACCTCGGGTTGGACGGTGAGCAGTTGACGCATGGCCCCTTCGGCGGCCGCCCCGTCGCCCGAGGCGAGCGCGTCGACGATGCGGGCGTGCTGGCTCAGCGAGGCGTCGTTCGGGCGGTCACAGCCGGTGACCGGGCCGCCGGAGACCTGGAGGGCTGCCGAGACGATGCCGGAGAGGTGCTCCAGCATCCGGTTGCCCGCGACCTGGATGAGCAGCGAGTGGAACTCCGCGTCGGCGCGCGAGAACGTCAGGGAGTCTCCCTGCGCCATGGCGTGGCTCATGATCTCGACCATGTCACCGAGCCGCTGCTGCACCTCCTCGCGCCCGTGACCGGCGGCGAGACGTGCGGCGAGGGGCTCGATGGTCCACTGGAGCTCGCTGAGCTCGCGACGCTGGTCGTCGCGCTGCGGCCCGAAGGCCCGCCACTCGATGATGTCCGGGTCGAGCAGGTTCCAGTCGCTCACGGGGCGCACACGCGTACCGACGTTCGGGCGGGCGCTGACCAGGCCCTTTGCCTCGAGAACGCGCAGCGACTCACGGACGACGGTACGGGACACCTCGAAGCGCTGGCCGATCTCCTCGGGGACCAGAGGGCGGTCGGCGCCCAGATCACCGGAGACGATCATCTGGCCGAGCTGCTGGACGAGTTGGCCGTGCAGTCCGCGTCCGCGGCTGCCCGCGGCGCGCCGGCCGACGCGGCCCAGTTCGGGGTCCGCGGCCTCCCAGGAAGGTGTGCCCACGCGGTCGGGGGCGGGTGCCTCGGCGTAGGGGTAGCGGTCGAGTTCGCCCGGTCCGGCCAGGCCGGAGTCTGTTGAGCGGGCGGCGGTCATCATGGTGTGCGCAAGGGTACTCACGGATCCTTTGTCGGCGCCCTCTCCAACTCCCTTGAGGTCTTTGGTGAAAAGCACACGAAAGGGTGATCGCTCACCCCGTCGCAATTGACGCCTTATCGGAAAGAAATGGGCGTGTCTTGGGGAAGTTGCGGACACAGGGGAACCGATGGTGACGGAGCGCCGTCACCGGACCCTGCCGCGCAGGGTGGTGAGCAGATAGGCACAGAGTAGGGCAATTACGGACAAAGCGAGCGCAGCACCCACGGGTTGGGCGATCACATGCGCCGCGGCAGCCAGATACCGATCCGCACCGAACGGCAACCGCACAAGTGTGAGCTCGGGCATCTGTGCGGCAGAGCCCTCCGAGGTCTGTGCGGGCGGTCCCTCCAGCACCTTCTCCAGGAGGGGTGCGACGACCACGGGCACCGCGAGCACTGCGGCCAGCCCGGCTGTGGTGGACCGGAAGATGCCGGCGGCGAGCACACCGGTCCAGGCGCAGCCGACGACGAGCCCGCACCAACTGACGCCGAGAGGGAGCCACTCAGCGGGAACCCGGGCAACCTCCTGTCCATAGACGACATGGAGAAGCCCGAAGGCGCAGCCGACGGTGAGGACGGCAAGGAGCAGCGCCATCGCCCCGGCGACCAGGAGTTTGGCGGCGAGCAGTCCCAGGCGGCGGGGAACGGTTCCACGGTCCGCGGCCAGGGCGGGGTGGCGGAACTCGTCGCCGAAGGCGACGGCGCCGAGCAGTCCCGCGCCGAGCGCTGCGGGCGGCAGCGGAAGTACCTGCGGCCAGGCGGCCAGCAGGCGGCCCACCGTGGTGTGCCCGGCGCGAGCGAGGACCACGGCGACGAGAACGGAGGAGACCAGCGCGAGGGCCGCGGTGAGGTACGTCGTGCCGATTCCGGCGGCGCGGCGCAGTTCGTAATGCACGGGGCGCAGGGGGCCGGGCACAGCCCGGACGCCGACGGGCGGCGGCAGCGGGGCCGGGTCGTCCGCCTCCAGCGGCTCGGCCGGCCGCGACGTGGACGGGAGGGGGGCGGCTTCAGCGCCGGCGCCCGGCCCCATATCGCCGACTTCATCAGCCAGTTGATGAACGAGCACCCCGTGCCGGAAAGCGGTCTCACCGACCTCGGCGCACGTACTTCCGTACACCGACAGCCGGTTGCCGTCCTCGTGAACGACTTCCAGAGAACGCTGCGCCGTTCTCGCCTCCTTGGTGAGCAGTGTGCCGAGCCGGGCTGCGTGCGGACTGCGGACGGCGACGCGGGGTCGCAGCCGGGTGCGGGCGAAGTCGGCGGCCGCCTGGTCGGCGACGAGTCGGCCCTCGTCGAGCGTGACGACGTGATCGGCGGTGCGTGCGGCCTCCTTCGGGTCGCCGGTGGTGAACAGGACGGTGCCGCCCTGGGCTGCGTGCGCACGCAGCGTGCCGTGCAGCCAGCGGCTCTCGCGAGCGGAGAGTCCGCCCACGGGGTCGTCCAACACCAGCGTGTGCGGGTCTGCGAGGAGGGCGCAGGCCAGCCCGAGGCGACGGTCCATGCCGCGCGAGAGCGTGCCGAGCCTCTCGTTGCGCAAGCCGGTCAGTCCGACCACCTCGAGGACTTCGTCGGCGCGGCGCACCGGCACCCCCGCGGCGCAGCACAACATGCGCAGTTGCCCGCGGACCGTGCGCGCGGGATGGCCGGGAACGTCGCCGAGGAGGACTCCCACTTCGCGAGAGGGGTGGGCGATGCGGTGCAGCGGACGACCCCGGAAGTAGGTGATGCCTCGGCCCGGTTGGAGTTCCAGCATGAGCCTGAGCGCCGTCGACTTGCCTGCGCCGGGACCTCCGAGGAGAGCGGTGACGTGGCCTGCGTGCGCCTCGAAGGAGACGTCGTCGACAGCGGGCGGAAGGTTCCTGCGGGAGATGCTGGTCAGTCCGATCGCCTGGATCACTCAAAGCAAGATAGCGCGATATATCCGCTTTTTCGGTCATCTTGGCGCCGCACCGACGCCTACTTCGTCCGCTCCGGACACGTGCCCACAGCAGCCCGTGGCACGGACTGCGTCGGACGACGTTCAGACCTCGGGACGCAGCATCGGCGGGTTGAGCAGTGTGGCTCCTCCGGCACGGAACAGCTGTGCCGGGCGACCGCCTTGGCGGGTCGTCGTGCCGCCCGTGGGAACCAGGAAGCCGGGTGTGCCAGTCACCTTGCGGTGAAAGTTGCGCGGATCGAGCGCCACACCCCATACCGCCTCATAAACGCGGCGCAGCTCGCCGACAGTGAACTCGGGCGGGCAGAAGGCGGTGGCCAGCGACGAGTACTCGATCTTGGAACGGGCGCGCTCGACACCGTCCGCCAAAATCTGCGCATGATCGAAGGCGAGCGGCGCCGCCTGCTCCCCCTCCCTGCCGTAGCCGCCCTGCTGCAACAGCTCCTCCACGGGCGCCCAACGGGCGCTGTTGGCGTCGCCGCCCGCACGTGGCGCCGGCAGATCGGGAGCGAGCGCGAGATGGGCGACGCTCACGACTCTCATCCGCGGATCCCGTTTCGGGTCGCCGTACGTGGCCAGCTGCTCAAGGTGGGCGCCGTTGTCCTGCACCGGAACGGACGGGTCGTGGGCGCACAGCCCCGTCTCCTCGGCCAGCTCGCGTGCAGCGGCCTGCGCCAGATCCTCGTCCACCCGTACGAAGCCGCCCGGAAGCGCCCACCGGCCCTGAAACGGCGGCTCGCCCCTTCGGACCGCCAGCGCACAGAGGGCATGGCGGCGCACGGTCAGCACGACCAGGTCCACGGTGACGGCGAAAGGCGGAAAGGCTGACGGGTCGTAGGGCATGTCGCGATCATAGTCGTCTGCCTGACGATAAACACTCCCTTCGGCAACCGCTTCGATGGTTGATCCACTCCCGATCGCCACAGGTCTCATCGACGACCACCGTCCGCGCCGCTGCGCCGCGTCATCCGAGGTCACACCCCCAGCTGAAGTCCGTCGGCCGCCTCCTCCACCATGGCGAGGCCGAGGCGGCCGACGCGCACGGAGAAGGGAGCACCGGCGAGTCGCAGTCCCGTCAGCGCAATCTCGCCCAGTGGGGCGCTGCGGATCGGTCTCAGGGTCACGGTCCGGGCGGGTACATCCGGGCGGATGCCGGCGAGGGCGGTCAGGAGGAGCACCCCGGCGGCGGCTGCCGTGGCGGCGGGGCGGCAGGCCGCCGGATGCGGCAGGGGGGCGCTCCCTTCGGCCCGCGACTCACCCGCGAACATCTCCGGCAACCGGTATCCGAAGGCCTCCGCCGCCGACAGCATCCCGCCGAGCAGGGCGCCTGCCTGCTCCTCGTATCCGGCGGCGGCCAGCCCCGCGACGGCGACCGCCGACTCCTGAACCCGCACAGCTCCGCCGCGGTGTCCGAACGGGTTGTACGCCGCCTCTCTTGCGCCCAGGCCGCGTAGTCCCCAGCCCGAGTCCATGACGGGTCCGCCGAACAACCGTGCCAGCTGCTCGGTGTGCCCCTTGTCGAGCAGCCCGGGTGCGAGAGCGCCTGAGCCGAGCAGGCCGGTGTCCAGGAGATGGGCGGCACCCGCACCGAGGTACGGCACCAGGCGTCCGTCCCGGGTGCGGGCGGCAGCCGGTCTGCCGCCCGAACCGTCCTCGATCCAGAAGTCCTCGATGAACGCGTCACGGAGCTCCTCGGCCCACTCACGCAGCTCCCGTCCGCCCGGGCGCCCCCACACCTCCAGCAGATCGGCGCCGAGCACCGCGGCCCGGTGGGCGTGCGCCTGGGTCTCGCAGCGCAGCGGCCCATCCGGCTGGGGGTCGGGGAGATAAACCGCGTCACCGACTGTGGTGCGCAGCCACCGCAGACAGCTCTCGGCCGCGGGGAGCAGTTCCTCCGTCTCCCGCTCCGGAAGCCCCCAGCGCCAGGCCTCCGCGAGGAGGACGGGGAAGAGCAGGGTGGCGTCGGTCCCCGTGCAGCCCGGCGGGAGATGGGCCCCCGCGTCTCGGCGAGGACCGGGGATCATGCCCGAGCGCAGGCCGGGTCCGCCGAGCTGAGTGCGCGCCAGCATGCGAAGGGTTCCCGCCGCGAGCCTCGTGCCGAGCGGCAGTGTCATCCGGGCCGCGGCCAGGCAGTCTGCGGGGGCCGGCCCGCAGCGCCACGGGGCCCCGGCCGCCAGATGGACGTCGGTGGGGTGCGCGGGATCCCGCAGCAGCAAGGCCTCGAGGTCCTCGACGCAGGTGCGCAGCAGGGGCTGAATTCTTGGGTCGTCGCCAGTGGCCTGGGCCTGCACGAAGGGGCTGGTCGCCCCTCGCCGCACCGCCCGGGCTGATCCTGGGCCATCCGGGTGAATCCGCAGTTCCACGGTCTGTGAGCCGCCGGGCGGCAGCTCGATTTCCCAGCGCAGGAGTCCGGCCGAGGCGAGCGCATCGGCAGGCGACGGGACAGCCGTGACCAGGCAGTCGCCGTTGCCCGAGGACCAGCGCAGACCCGAGTCGTGGACCGTGGCGGCAAGCTCAGGCCCCGAGCTGCCGGAGGCGACCGCTCCGAACTCGGCGAGGTCCGTACCGAGTGACACCTCAAGTGGCAGGCGCAGCGGGCGGGGAGCCGCGCTGTGCAGGACGATGCGCTCCGTGCCCTCCGCCGATCGGATGCGCTCCACGACGACGTCGGGGTCCGGGCCGGAGTCCGGTGCCACATGAACCGTCCCCACGAATCGGGCACGGTCGGCCCCGAACATGCGGCCCTGGACGGCGAGCGGCTCCCGGCCGGCCACCCGCACCTGGCAACGGGACAGCACACGTCGGCCCGCACGGTAGAACCCCTCCAGTCCCTGTCCCGTCAGCTGTCCCTGATCTGTGGAGATCACCAGTGCGGGCAGGGCGACGCAGATCAGGGCGGTGTGGGCGGGTGGCAGCTCCGCGACACCTCGGGGCAGGGGCTGCGGCGGGCCGGTCGTCTGAAACCGGTCGGTGTGCGCGGTGCGGGCCGACGTCCCGCCCGGTCTCCGTGGCGCAGTCAGCGGCGTGCCGCTGGGAGGCTGGGGTGCGGGGATGCCTGGGTGGGGCGGGCGGTCGCTGCCGCGGGCGGGAAACGGTGTGGACAGGGGCATGAGGCGGCCTCCTCTGCGCTGGGTACGCCTTGGCGGGCGCCCGGCGCCGGGTGAGGGCTCGGGAAGGTGCTGAGTGGTGCGGCGGGGCGACCCGAGCAGGGGTTCCGCACCACAAGTGAACGGAAGGGCCTTGCCCGTGGTCACGCCTGTGGGGCGGAAGCCGACCGAACGGCGGTAGGCCAAATGGAGGGATCCGCTCATGTGTCTCCGTCCTCCACGCGATGGCCCGGCCCTCCGTGAGCGGCGGGGCGGCCGGTCGTGTCCCTGGCTCCCGGCCGCGACCCGTCGCCACCGGTCGGGGTGTCGGTGGGGCGCCGATGACGTGCATCGACTGTCCTGAGCGAACGCCGGTTCGTGCGACTGCCGGCGCTTGCGGCACGGGGCCGGATCGCGCGGCTGCCACCGCTTGCCGCACGGGTCTTGCGGCGGCGACGCCAAGCGATCGTTGGATGCGGAGTGGCTGTGGACTGCGAAGTAGCTATGGGATGTGAAGTGCCCGTGCAATGCGGAGTGTCCGTGCAATGCGGAGTGTCCGTGCAATGCGGAGTGTCCGTGGAATGGGAAGTGGCTGTGGTCTGCGGTGTCCGCGGTCCGGGTGCGGCCTGTGCCGGGTCGCAGTCGTCCGGCGACGGCTCGTCACCCTCCTCTACCGCCGTCACCCGTTCGCCTGGCTGACACTCGTCCCCCGTGACAACCCCCGGGCGATCACCGAGCACGTCCTCGGCGCTGTCGGGCGAAGCGGCGCCGGCTTCGCCTTCGATGCGCCCACCGGCAACGACCCCCTCGCAACGGCGCGGCGGCGCAGCGCCCCGGTCCGATGTCGTAGCGGCGGGGCTCCGATCTCCGTCCCCTTCCGCTGGCTGTTCTCCGTCCCGTTCCGCTCGCTCGGCCCTCAGGCAGCGGCGGACGGTCTCCGGGTGCAGCCCCTCGTTGCAGGCCTGGTGCAGGAGGCGGGCGAAGAGGTAGTCCGGGTCCGCGCCCAGGGCCATGGCCAGGGCTTCGCGAGCCTCGACCTCGTCGCCGGTCGACCAGGCGACCCATCCGGCCAGCGTCAGGGGCGCGGCCGCGTGCTCGCCGTACGAGCCCACGCATCGGCGGGCCAGGGCGCGCCACAGCCTCAGTGCCACGGCGGCCTCCGGACCTTCCATCCACTCGGCTGCGCGATCACGGGTGGTGCGGTCCTGCAGACCGAGGATCATGACTGCGGCCTCGTCGTGTCCGAGCAGTTTGTCGTCGCGAAAGTCCGCCGCCTGAGTGCTGGGTGCCCGTGCAGCGTCGGCGAACCTCGCCATGACCCGCTCGGCCAGTCCGAGCGTTTCCTCGGCCACGCCCTCACGTGAGTCGCCGTGCAGGATCCTCGGGACGAGGGCCAGGCTCGCGGCGTCCAGCGCGACTTCCTGGTCGAGGGCCGCTGCCGTCTCCGTCGGGCTCAGCCTGGCCCTGAACTCCTTGAGTGTGCCCCGCACTTGAAGTCCCGCGTAGGTGGCGGCGGCCGCCAGAACGGACGTGCCGGGCAGGCCCGTCGGCTGTCCCTCGGCCGGACAGCAGCCCGGGCTCGGACAGCAGTAGGACCAGAAGCGGCCACCGGAGATGCACAACGCCTCCACCACGGGAACGTCGAGATCGCCGCACGCCGTGCGCAGCGACTGCGCGAGCGGCCGCAAGCGTTCCATCACGTCGCGTCCCGTCTCGCCGCTCTGCGGTTCCTGGACGAGGTAGGCGACCATGCTTTCCGGCCTGGTCCCTCTGCGCTCGCTGCCGGTCACGAGGCCGTGCGCCAGCTGCTGGGCCACTGACGGCCAGTCGTCGGAACGGGCGGGAATGCCGAGCCGTGCGCGCCCCCTGAACCTCCCGCGCTTGTCCCGGTCGTGCAGGGCGGCCAGCACGATGCTGTCCTCGGGCCGGTACCCGAGCAGGTACGGCAGAGCGTCGGCCAGCTCGGCCGGGGTGCGCAGAGTGACCTGCGTCTCGCCACAGGAACCGGCAGCGTGGCCATGTCCCTTGTACTCCGTGGGCCGGGCGCCGTGCACGGTGGGCTCCCCGCCGGCGTGCGCGGATCCGCCCATGTCACCGATGCCGGAGGAGCCGGCCGCTTCGTCGTGGTTCGTCATGCCGCGACCATCTCGCGGATCTTGGAGTTCCGTTTGAGTCTGTGGATAACCACGGCCATGAGCACGCCAGGAGTTGTCCACAGGTCGTGGCCTCGCTCGCACGATGTCGGACCTATCGGGTTGCATGGACGGCATGACCGACGAACACCCGCGCCGCACGACTCACGAAGCCACACCGACCGCTGCAGACGACCTGCGTCCCGCGACTCGGTCCCCGCAGGACCCCGGGGACCCGAGCGCCCCCTCGGCCCTGGCCGGGACCGGCCTGCGTGCCGCGGCCGACGCCGTGCTCGCCCGACTCGTCGGCGCACCGGCCGGCGAAGCCCGGCTGCGCGAGGACCAGTGGCGTGCCATCGAGGCCCTGGTGGCCGGCGGACGCAGAGCCCTCGTCGTACAGCGCACCGGCTGGGGCAAATCCGCGGTCTACTTCGTGGCGACCGCGCTGCTGCGCGAACGCGGTGCGGGCCCCACGGTCATCGTGTCGCCCCTCCTCGCCCTCATGCGCAACCAGGTCGAGGCCGCGGCGCGGGCCGGCATCCACGCGCGGACGATCAACTCGTCCAACACCGAGGAATGGGAGACCGTCCAGGCCGAAGTCGCCGCGGGCGAGGTGGACGTCCTGCTGGTGAGTCCGGAGCGGCTCAACAACCCCGACTTCCGCGACCGGGTGCTTCCCGAGCTGGCGGCCGCGACCGGCCTGCTGGTGGTCGACGAGGCCCACTGCATCTCCGACTGGGGCCATGACTTCCGGCCCGACTACCGCCGGCTGCGCACCATGCTCGCGGACCTCCCGCCGGGCGTGCCGGTGCTGGCGACCACAGCGACGGCCAACGCTCGCGTGACCGCCGACGTGGCGGAGCAGCTCGGCACCGGGGCCGGCACGGACGCGCTGGTCCTGCGCGGTCCTCTGGACCGGGAGAGCCTGAGCCTCGGCGTGGTGCGACTCTCGGACGCCGCGCACCGCATGGCATGGCTCGCCGACCACCTGGGTGAGCTTCCGGGGTCCGGGATCATCTACACGCTCACGGTGGCCGCGGCCGAGGAGGTCACCGCGTTCCTCCGCCAGTGCGGGCACACCGTGGCCTCGTACACGGGGAAGACGGAGAACGCCGACCGGCAGCAGGCGGAGGAGGATCTGCTGGCCAACCGGGTCAAGGCACTGGTCGCCACCTCCGCCCTCGGAATGGGCTTCGACAAGCCGGACCTCGGCTTCGTGGTCCACCTCGGCTCGCCCTCGTCCCCGATCGCGTACTACCAGCAGGTGGGACGTGCCGGCCGCGGTGTGGAGCACGCCGAGGTACTGCTGCTCCCTGGGAGGGAGGACCAGGCGATCTGGGAGTACTTCGCCTCGATCGCCTTCCCTCCCGAGGAACAGGTACGGCGCACGCTGGACGTCCTCGCGCGGGCGGACCGGCCGCTGTCGCTGCCCGCTCTCGAGCCAGTGGTCGAACTGCGCCGGTCCCGCCTGGAAACGATGCTGAAGGTCCTCGACGTCGACGGTGCGGTGCGCCGGGTGCAAGGCGGCTGGATCGCGACGGGTGTCCCCTGGACGTACGACACCGAGAGATACGCCTGGGTGGCGAAGCAGCGCGAGGCTGAGCAGCAGGCGATGCGCGACTATGTGTCCACGTCGGGCTGCCGCATGGAGTTCCTGCGACAGCAATTGGACGACGAGGGAGCCGCGCCCTGCGGACGCTGCGACAACTGCGCCGGACCGCGGTTCTCGGACTCCGTCTCCCCGTCCGCGCTGGACGCGGCGCGCGGTGAGCTCGGCCGCGCGGGCGTCGAGGTCGAGCCGCGGAAGATGTGGCCGACCGGTCTGCCGGCGGTCGGTGTGGATCTGAAGGGGCGTATCCCGGCCGGGGAGCAGGCGACGCCGGGACGGGCCCTCGGGCGGCTCTCCGACATCGGCTGGGGCAACCGGCTGCGCCCGATGCTGGCACCTCAAGCCCCGGACGGTCCCGTGCCGGACGACATCGCGCGGGCTGTGGTCGGCGTGCTGGCCGACTGGGCCAAGGGACCGGGCGGCTGGGCAGCGGGCAGTCCCGACGCACAGCCGCGCCCGGTCGGCGTCGTCAGCATGGCCTCGCGTACGCGCCCGAAGCTGATCCAGACCCTGGCGGCGCGGATAGCGGAGATCGGGCAGCTGCCCCTGCTGGGTTCCGTGGAGTACGCCAGCGATGTCCCGCGGGTGCCCCGGAGCAACAGCGCGCAGCGGCTCAAGGCCCTCGACGGGGCACTGACCGTGCCGCCCACGCTGGCCGCGGCACTCCGGGAGGCGGATGGTCCGGTACTCCTCGTGGACGACATGACCGAGACAGGCTGGACCTTGGCGGTGGCCGCGCGCATGCTTCGGAAGGGCGGAGCGAAGGGAGTGTTGCCGCTGGTGCTGGCCGTGCAGGCGTGACCCGTGTCGTCTCCGGGATCGCCTGGAGCAGAGGTACGCAGGGGATATAGGCCACCCAGCACTAGAAATCGGTCGGAGGACCCGACTGCGCGTTGCTGCATTCCCCTTCGCCGGGAAGAATTGTGCTCTGTTCCCCGCACGGCTCGTCCATGGTTCGGTAGGGCTCTGCTGCGGTGTGCGCCCCCCGTCCGACCCCCGCCCGAAGTCTGGGCGCGTAGCCGAAGGGAGAATCGTGACCTTCGGATTCGCTCCGTCCTCGGCGGCGTCGATGTCGGCTTCCGCCGGACCGTTCGCCGCATCCGCCAACCCTCTGCACCGGATGCTCGAGCCCGCCGAGTGGGCTGCGGCGGGGATTCCGCTGCTGCGCAACCCCCGTGAAGTCGTCAGCGAGCTGCACGGCCTGCACCGGCCGCGTCCCTCCATGGCCATGGTGGCTGTGCTGGATCCAGAGGAACGACTGCTGGCGAGTGCTTCGTTCATCCGGCGCCCCGCTCCGGCGGACGGGTGGACGTTCCGCAATTCGCTGCTGGACCACTTGCGCCGGGTCATCCCGCACGACCTGCGGCGCCGCACCCCTGTGCGGACGGCCGTATTGGTCTATTGCCGTGAGGGGAACGGGCGTTGGACGGAGGAGGACGGGGCCTGGATGTGGGGTCTGCGCGATGCATGCACGCTCCACGGGCTGCGGTGCGGTGCGTACATCACGCTGACTCGTGACGGCTGGCAGGTCCTGGGCGAGGGCCGCAGCGGACGCCGCCCCAATGCGGACTCACCACCGGAGGCGTTCGACCTGGGCACAGCACCCTCTCCATCGCCGCGAACGGGGGGCGTCGCCTCGGAGATTCTGCGCCGGGCCGCCGCCCGCTGAAGGACACGGCACCGTCGCGAGCCTCGTACGCTCCGCGAGCCTCGTACGATCCGGGGACGTACCGACCGCTGAGGGCACGGCAGGTGCCGGAGCAGTCCCGCGGCAACACGCCCGGTGAGCGCCGCCTGGCGAGGGTGCGGAAGAGCGATACACGGGATCGTCGCCTCGCCTCAGTCCGACGGCACAGGCGGTCCGCAAGCCCGGCGACTGCGGCGACCTGTGGGCGCGGCGGCCCGTAGGCGCGGCGACCCGGCAACTGGGTGGCCGGAGGACCGCGGTGACCGGCGACTGTGCGCCAGGTACTCATGCCACGGTGGGCTTTCCGCGCGCACGCATGCCGAAGCGACCGCCGTTCGGGTCCACCGATGTGGCGCCCTTCCCGACGGCCCACCGACGTCCGAACCGGCGGACCGGCTCCGGACCTCCGGCGCGGACGGGCGGGACGCGAGTGGACCGGACCGGGTCCGGACCGCTCAGACGCCCGCGCCCAGCACCGAGTTGATCTGCTTCGGATCACCGCAGACGATCAGCAGGGCACCGGCCCGGCCGAGGGCCAGCGGAAGCACGGTCGCCACGGTGTCGCCGTCGCCGCCGTTGACGGCGACCACGACCACCGGACGGGCGGCGGCACGGCCGGCGGCGGAGGCGTCGGCGTAGAAGACGTCGTCACTGGCGTCGTGCTGCGCCCAGTACGCGCCATCACCGAAGGACAGCTCGTGCGTGGCCCATGGGTGTGGTTCGCCAGTGGTGATCACCAGCACGTCGCCGGGGGCACGACCGGACTCCAGAAGCAGGTCGACTGCTTCCTCAGCGGCGTCGAGCGCGCCCTCGGCCGAGGCCGGGATCAGCTGGATCTGCGGGGTGGCGGAGGGAGCGGACGGTCCGGACTTGGCCGGCTCACGCGAGGCGCGCTGGGCCGGCATCGGCCGTACGGACCCCGGACGGCCGGGACGTGCGGGGGCCGCGGGGCGGGGGCCGGGTACAGGACGAGGGGTCGGCGCGGTGCGGCCGGCAGCCGGCGTGGCGCGGGGACCCTGGGCACTCTCGTGAATCTGAGACTCCTCGGGAATGAGAGGCATGAGCTGATATCTATCAAACGCCGGTGCGGCTTGCCTCGGCGGGTGGCACATGAGTGCGATCGGAACCGGTCAGAAGTCGAAGCCGAGCTGGCCCTCGATCTCCGACGCGCTTCCGACCGCCCAGTTGCGGACCTTCTTGAGATGCCGCCACTGGGGCAGCGCATCAAGATACGCCCACGACAAGCGGTGGTACGGGGTGGGGCCCCGCTCCTCCAGTGCGGCCTTGTGCACCGGCGACGGATACCCGGCGTTGGCCGCAAAACCAAAGTCTGCATGGTCGATACCCAGTTCGGCCATCACTTTGTCGCGGTGAACCTTGGCGATCACCGAGGCCGCCGCGACCACCACACACGACTGGTCGCCCTTGATCACCGTACGGACCTTCCAGGGCGCCCCAAGGTAGTCGTGCTTCCCGTCGAGGATGATCGCATCGGGGCGGACGGGCAGCGCCTCCAGGGCGCGTACCGCCGCGAGCCGGAGCGCGGCCGTCATCCCGAATTCGTCGATCTCCTCGGGGGAGGCATGACCAAGGGCGTACGCCGTCACCCACTTCTCCAGCAGCACCGCGAGTTCGGTGCGCCGCTTGGCGGTCAGCAGCTTGGAGTCGGTGAGGCCCTCGGGCGGTCGGCGCAGACCCGTGACCGCCGCGCAGACGGTGACAGGGCCGGCCCACGCACCGCGCCCCACCTCGTCGACACCGGCGATGATCTTCGCTCCGGTCGTTGCGCGAAGGGAGCGCTCGACGGTGTGAGTAGGTGGTTCGTACGGCATGGCGCCCTTAGCCTACGCCGCCAGGATCGCCGAGCGACACCCCGGTTTCCCCGGGCAACGGCACACCGGCCGACAGCCCGTTCGGGGCGCACGGCCACGGCCCCGACACAGCCACGCCCGCGCAGTCCGCAAGACCCGGTTCAGCCCTGCCCGGGCCGCAGCAGCGGCATCATCAACTGGTCGATCATCTCCTCGATGTCCTGCTCACCCCATTCGCTTCCGCACACCTTTGAGCGGTACATCATCATCGCCGGAATGACGTCGAAGACATATCCGTTCGCAGCGTCGGGCCGGACTTCGCCCCGCTCGATACCGCGGTTGATCAACTCACGGAGCAGCTTGATGGCGGGTTCCACCACACCCTCGTAGATCACGCCGTGGAAGCGCTCAGCCTGCCGACTGTCGCATTCGTGAATGACTGCGCGGAGCGCGAAGCCTGGGCGCGAGTACATGGCCTCGCGTGCCTGCCGGCACAACGCGAGCAGATCCTCGCGGACATTTCCGAGGTCGGGCACCTCGTCGAGGCGCGGCAGTCCGGCCTGGAGCGCGTCCGCGACGAGGTCCTCCTTGGACGCCCAGCGGCGATAGACAGCGGCCTTGCCGGTCTGGGCACCGGCGGCGACACCCTCCATCGTGAGGCCGTTCCAGCCGACCGTACTGAGCTGCTCCAGGGCGGCGTCGAGGATCGCGCGTTCGAGCACGGCACCACGCCGGCGGAGCGAGGCCGACTGAGCGGAGGCGGCCATCCAGGACGAAGTACCCATCTGTATGTCTCCGTTGAGCATGAGGAAGCGGGGGGCTTTGAAGTCGGCGGAGTTTTCAGCTACACCGACCCGGCAACGCCCGGCTGGCCCGTGCTGTACATCGAGACTCCCGAGGGGCAGGTGTCCCACCACATCCACCCCAACGACGTGGCGGTCTTCGAGGGCTTGAATGTCCCCGTCGTCGTCGACTACCCGTGGGACGGACACAGCACCCAGGAGAAGTTCCGGCGCATCGGCCGGCTCAACCTGCTCATCCCGAAAATGACGTACGCGAAGCCCGAGTACGGCAACCCCTGAAATTACCGGCCCGAATTTGCTCCCGGGCACTTTTGAGGGGTCCTGCCGAACCGAGGTGATCCAATGCCCCTCGTACGACGCCCCAACCCGAGTTGGGGGGTGCTCCCCGGCACTCCCACCGGCGGCCCCAGGAGCGCCCTGGCAGCTGGCTGGCCGTCCGAGCTTCCCGACCCCCGCGGCACGCCCGCACTCACCGCGGCATCCCTGCCGCGGCTGAGCGCACAGCCGGGCACCAGCCCCGTCCGAGGACGACCCAACCGAGAGCAGCTCGGCCTCGGCCCCCCCGGCACCGCACCCACCGGAGCCCCGTCCATGGGCCACGGCCGCTCCAGCATTTTCATGGCCCCCACCTACTGACCCGGAGGACTTCCCATGTCCAGCACCATCGACCTGCTCGTCAACATCACCGTCCAGATCACCACTCTCCTCGGCCTCTAGCCGTGCCGTTCAAGTCCCGGGCCCAAGAAGAGATGGCCTTCGCCAAGGGCAAGCCGTGGGCGAAGGAGTGGACTCATAAGACCGACCACAGCAAGCTCCCCGAACGCAAGGGCTCGAAGAAGAAGGCCGGCAAGACCAAGGGCCGGAAGCGCAAGGGCTGATGACGAAGGCCCGCCCCCGAAGTCATCGGGGCGCGGGCCTTCAGTTTGTAGGTCAGCCGGCCAGCGGGCCGCCGTCCTTCACCGCGGCGACGAGCGCCTCGAAGTCCGCGACAAAGAAGTTCAGCACGGGGCCGTTCGGGTTCTTGGAGTCCCGGACACGGACACCGCCGACGAGCGGAGCCACCTCCAGGCACTCTGAGCCGCTCCCGTTGCCGGAGTACGACGACTTGTAGAAGGCTTCGCTGGGAACCTGCTGCTGCGTGAGGGCGGATTTATCAAGCACGAGCTAACTCTTTCCTGATGGTTTGAATCATTTCCTGCGACTCTGCCGGACTGAGGGAGAGGGACCGCATGGAGTCGAGGTAGTAGCGCGTTTCACGCACTTCCCGGTTGGTCTTCCGCAGGAGCATCCCCGTCATCGAGTCAAGCGCGGCGACGGGGGACTCACCCTCTCCAGCGAACTCCAACAGGTGCATGGTGTATACCGCTGTAGCGGAAGCCGTGAGTGGGATCACTCGGCAGATGACCTTGCGGGTCGTGTAGTCCTCAATTAGGGAATCGAGCTGGTTGAGCAGTACGTCCCTACCACCCACCTCCTGGCGTAGGGCGGCTTCGCTGAAGATGACTTCCAGAGTGGCCGGCTGCGGCCCGTCGAGGACTCCGCGTCGGCTTCGCCGGATGCTAACCGAGCGCTCAACCTGATCGCGCGTCATTACTGAGCTGGCGACTGCCCCCGTGAGCGCTCGCGCGTAGTCAGCGGTTTGCAGAAGTCCGGGGATCGTGCCGCCGCCTGATGTGGTGATCCGGGTGGCAGCGTCTTCGAACGCCACGAACTCGATCAGGCTCTCGGGAAACTCATCCTGATACTCGGTCCACCATGCGCTGGCGATGGACATGCCCTCGGATCGCATCGTTGACAGCGTGGCTCGGGTGACCGCGTCCATGCCGAGGAACTTGCAGATGGTGGTCCACTCGTCGTCCTTGGGCCACGAGGTTCCGCGCTCGATCTGGGAGTAGCGGTGGTAGGTCTCGCGGCCCAACGCCTTTGCTACGTCGATCTGCTGAATCCTCTTGCCACTGCGGAGCGTGCCTTCGCGGACGCGCTTCAGCTCCCGGCCAAACCTTTGCCGAGCTGCTACGGCTGCGGTGTTGACGGCCATGATCACCCCTCGCATCGGACAGCCGGCCTTCTGGCGCAGCGTAGCGCGCAAGCACCCGATCGGTGCACTTCCAGGGCGAGTTCAGGCGATGGGGTTGCGTACGCACCTTCGTACGCTACACACTCGTCGTCACAGACCGCTTCAGGCTCGTAGCGGTGTGTGATCGTCTTGCGCGGCTGGCCGACAGCCGCGTGCTGGAGGCTGCCATGCGCACAGATCAGCACCCACCGCGAGGCCCGTTCCTGGAGAGAGCTGCATTCCCGCGCTTAGCGGAGGCGGTCGGACCAGCACGTGACTGGGTCCGCAGGGCCTACGAGCAGGCCGGCGGCAAGCAGGGCGAGACCTGCGCGCTGTTGGTCAGCGAGCTCTTCACGAACGCGGTGAGGTACGCCGCAGGCGCCCGAGTCGTGGTCACCGTATGGGACTCACTTGCGGTTGACGTCATGGACGCCTCACCAGAGAAGCCCTTGATACAGGTGCCGGACGACGATTCCGAGAGCGGGCGCGGCCTGCTCCTCGTATCGGCACTTTCCTCACACTTCGACGTAATTCCGTTTGAAGACGGAAAGATCCTCAGGTTCCGCCTTGATGAGAACTGACCGAAGTGTGACGGCGTGCGCGCTCTTCGCAGCGTTCTACATATCCGTCTCGACCGGGATGGCCGCCACGCTCTTCGCTCTGCGCCTGTGGGCCGAATGGTCCCCCTCCGGCTTCGAGTACGACGACCCACGCTTCGTCGGGAAATAGCAGTGCGCTGCCTTAGCGCGCCTTCTCGGCGATCTCGAATTCCGGCTACAGAAGGGGGGTGGTCTAGGGACAGAACGTCGTCGCCGATCTGAGGCCTGGGCTGGTGCTTTCCGATTCCCCAAATCGCCCAGCCAGCCCAGGCGCTTACGGGCCGGCAGGTACCCCCCTGCCGGCTTCCCGAGGACCCGGCCACACCTGACCCACCCGAAACCGGCCGGGTCCTCCGTATTCAACGGGCGTGAGTGAGCCCAGCAGGCGTCACGCCGCGCATGTGCGGCCGACACAGAGGACCCCTCTATGAATGATCTGACTGTTGGCCCCGACGAGGCCACGAAACTGCGTGACACGGTCGTCGATCAGCTTCTCGCGGACGGCACGATCGTTTTGCCCGACGTCGAAGCCGTGATGCGTAAGGTTGCCCGTCACCAGTTCTTGCCCCGCGTTTCGCTGGAGACGGCGTACGACCCGTACATTGCGGTGGTCACGAAGCAGGACGAGCGTGGAAACGCCCTCAGTTCGGTGTCCGCCCCGCAGATCCAAGCAATGATGCTGGAGCAGGCCCAGATCCGCCCCGGCATGAAGGTTCTGGAGATCGGCTCGGGCGGTCTCAACGCCGCCTACGTCGCCGAACTCGTCGGTCCCGAGGGCGCGGTGACGACCGTCGACATCGACCCCGAGGTCACCGAACGGGCCGCCCGGCTCCTCGTCGAGAACGGCTACTCCCGGGTTCGCGTGGTCACCGCGGATGCGGCCGAGCCCATCGCCGGCCTCGGCCAGGTCGACGTCATCATGGTCACCGCGGGGGCCTGGGACATCGCGTCGGCCTGGCGTAGCCAACTCAAGCCGGGCGGCCGGCTTGTCGTACCGCTGCGTCTGTGCGGCCTGACTCGATCCATCGCCTTCACCCGCGTCGGTGATCGCTTGGAGAGCGAGTCGGCGCAGATCTGCGGATTCGTGCCCATGCAGGGCTCTTCCGCGCATCAGGAGGAGCTGCACCTGGTCACCGGCACTCCCGAGATCGGCCTCCAATTCGACGACGGCCTGCCTGCCGACGTGAGCACGCTCGAAGACGCGGCCCGTACGCCACGCGTCGAGCTGCGGACCGGAGTCACGATCGGAAGACGCGAATCTCCGGACACGCTCCAGATGCACCTCGCGATCACGCTGCCCGGCTTCTGCATCATGACGGTGGACCCCGACCTGGACACCGGCATCGTCGCGCCCGTCGATAAGCGTGGGTGCCTCGCCGCTGTCGAAGAGGGCAATTTCGCGTACCTCACCACCCGCCGTACCGAGGACAACAAGCACGTCGAGTTTGAGGTGCACGCCCTCGGGCCGGAGGCACAAGCCTTCGCCGAGAAGATCGCCGAACTTCTGCGCGGCTGGGCGTGCGACCGGCGCGGCGGCCCCTCCCCGGAATTCCGGGTCTATCCGGCCGGCACCCCCGACGACCAGGTCCCCGGAGACCGCGTCATCCACAAGGTGCACAGCCAGATCTCCATCTCCTGGCCGTCGGCGTAACCGCCGGAAGGACGAACACGCTCATGACCAGATTCCAAGACGCCACAACCTGGGGCCAGATCGGCGACATCAGGCTGTGGATCGATAAGCAGAGCCCCGCCCCCGACACGTTGCAGGCGCTGGGCCTGCGCCTGCACAAGATGACTGAGGAGCTGGGGGAGGTTGCTCTGGCGTACAGCTGCGTCATGGGCTCTGACCCGCGCACGGGCAGGTCCCAGACGGAGGGACAGCTGGCTCAGGCGTTGTGCGATGCGATCCTCGCTGGCCAGGTCGCCCTTGCCACCCTCGTAGACAACCCCTCAGCCGTTTTCTCGCAGCGCCTGCCCGCGGTGCACGAGCGGTCCCTGGGCATCGTACGGCATGACTGATGCCACCCAATAGCGTCCCTTTCCCGGGCGCCATGCTTCGAACGCGGACAGCTCATCGAGCGCACGCAGCCCCTCTCGGCATGACAACCTTGCTGCCCCTGTCGTCGTGCCCTACCTGGGCCAAGATCAGGATGCTGGGTGTCACAAAGGCGACAACATCATGAGGACCTCATCGCGATCGTCGTCGGAGGCCAGCCGCAGAGCGCCGGGCCACCTGCCAATCTCCTTCCAGCCGAGTCGGCCATAGAACTCTTCGAGACCGACACCACCGCGGGCGGCAAGGTGCAGCTGCTCCAGGCCCATCTCGTCGCGGGCGACCTCACGGACCCGGCTCATCAATGCCGCGCCGATCCCCTGGCCCCGGACGCCGAGACGGGTTTGCACGTGGTGAATCGTGCCCCAGTGCGCGACGGGCGGGTGGGGATCGCAGCGGATGTTCAGCCAGCCCGCGACGGTGCCATCGGCCAGGGCGATCAGAAGGCGGCTGGTCGTTGGGGCAAGCTTCTCGATGATGCGGTCAAGGACAGCGGTGACCTCGGCGGCATCCACCGGCGGAAAGGGGAACCCGGCCGCCCCACCCGCATTGCTCACCTCGGTCCAGCAGTCAACCCGAGGGGTTCATGCCGCATCTTCCCCCGGACATCACCAACCTGGACGACCGCCAGCTCATGAGCTGCTATGGCGAGTACGTGTCCTGGACTGCGTATACGGCCATGCGCCTGGTCGAGGCCCGCGTCAACGTCCGCGCCGCCAAGCAGTCGCTGGACTACTCCACCGCCCGCGCAGCCCTGGCCGCCTCCACCGAGAAGACGGTTGCCGGCCGCAAGGCCGCCGCCGCGGCCGACACCCAGGTCCAGGAGGACGAAAAGCGCTTCCTCGACGCCCAGGCCCTGGCCGAGGGCCTGGAGATGGTCCACCGCAACGCAGAGGCCCGCGCCCAGTTCTGCTCCCGCGACCTCTCCCGCCGGCAAAACAGCCAGGCCGACAGCCGCTACAGCAAGTGGGGGGTCTGAATGCCCCGCATCTGGATCGGCATCGACCAGTCCTACAGCGGCTGCGCGATCGTCCACCACGTCCGCTACGACGAGAACGACACCTACACGGACGAGAAGGTCTGCGACTTCTCCCCCAAAGCCGCCGGCCTCGGCATCGAGCGGCTGCTGCACGTCCACCACGAGCTGCTCGCCCACTTCCAGGACATCGCCCGCCTCGGGTACGTCGCCCACCTCTGCTACGAGGGCTACGCGTATGGCGCAAAATACCGCCGCGAGGAGCTGGGGGAGCTGGGCGCCATGATGAAGACCGCGCTCGCCCTCGCCTTCCCCAGCCACTTCGAGGACCGCGTGCACGCGGTAGCCCCCTCGACCGTCAAGAAGTTCGCCACCGGCTCCGGCCGCGCCGACAAGGACAAGGTGATGCTCGCGGTGTACATGCGCTGGCAGTACCAGCCCCCCAGCCACGACGTCGCCGACGCCTACACCCTGGCCCACATCGCCGAAGCCCTCGATCGCCCCGAGCCGCCGGAGCTGAAGTTCCAGCGGGAGGTGCTCGCCACGGTTCGGTCCCCTACCTCCTGACGACGTCAAACACGAAGGCCGCGATGGCGACGACCAGACTCAGCGCGCCAAATGCGGTGCCTCACGCGGCGGTGCGATTCGGGCTGTTGACCAGGTGGGCCCACCATCCGGGGCCCGGGTTTTCCAGCTTGGTTCGGAAACTCAGCAGTCCCTCGCCCGTTGCCCAGTGGATAAGGAAAAAACCGAAGGTCACCCCGAGGATGAAGGTCGCAGCGTTCTCAGGCGCGGTGCCCGAGCTCTGCATCGCAATAAATTTCGGTAGTCCCAGGATCGCGTACCACAGGAGCCAGGTCTGAAGAAGCGCCGCGACCAGGCTGATCACCCAGGTGGCCTGGCGCAGGATGCGTGTCCGGTCGAGCGCACGCTTCAGCCTCGCCGCCTTTTCTTCCACCTCGTGCCTGTCCAAGGCACGCAGAGTCGTGGTCGTATCCCAGCGGTCCTCGTACGTGGCCAAGAACCCCATGAAGAGCCCCTGTAGATCGTCGTTGAGACTTCCGAACTCGATCATGATCAGGCGCTCAGGGTCTTCGACGGGGTCCGTCACCTTCAGAGTGAGCTTCTTGACGCGGTTCTCACCGACGAGCTGGCTCAGCTCGTCCAGGGTGTCTGCCCGCGCTTCCATGTTCGTGCCCTCTGCCGTCCACAGCACCGCCGGGGACGTGATGCCACGCCTTGCCTCATCGAGCACAGCATCCAGATGCGCACGACTGGGGCGGCATCCCCGCACACATGACGTATGTGTCCACAAACGCATGGGCCGCAACCTAGCAGTGGTTTGTTAGACCGGGCAGTAGAGGTTAAGAGGTCTGCCGTTGGCGACGGTGTCGATCAGTTCCTGGAGTGCTGCGGGTGGGGGCTCCGTCGACCATGCCCACCAGTAGCGTTGCAGCATGGCCCAGGGCGTCAGCCAGCCACGGACGGCCCGTAATGCTCGGGGCCAGCAGGCCGGTTGGGGCTGGTGGGACCGTGGAGTGCCCCCTCTCTGGCCGGCTGGGTACCGGCTCCTCCCCGTTCGTGGCGGGTGGGGGTGGGGCGAACCAGGTGTTCCAGCAGAAGCTGAACGCGCAGTTGATGAGGGTCTGGTGGCGGCGGATGGCGGTGTCGGAGCGGACCTGAAAGTCGGCCCAGCCGAGTTCGTCCTTGACTTGTTTGTAGCTCTGTTCGACCCAGTGCCGCAGTCCGTAGATCCGCACGATCTCGGCGAGGGTGGCGGGCGGGTAGGGCGATTGGGCGGCGCGTGGGGAGCCGGGGCGGGGCAGGTCGGTGGCCAGGTACCAGGTGGCCTTCGCGGGCAGGGTGGACGGATCGGCGGTGGCCACCACCAGCCGCGTCAGGCCGTCCGGACCCCAAAAGCCCAAGGTGGCGTCGGCGGCCCACCAGGTGGCGGTGTGCCCGTCGCGGAAGGTGCGCACCACCGGCGTCCAGGCGCCGGGCTCCTCGGGGCCGTGCCAGGCCAGTTCGCGGGCGGCGTCCACCGGGGTGCGGGCCTGGTCGCCGTAGGCCCACACCCCGCGGCGGCGCTTGACGGCCATCACGAACGGCACCTTGGCGGCGTGCAGCTCGCACCGGAAGTCGTCCAGGTCCCCGTAGGCGCCGTCGGCCACCGCCGCCCGGAACGCGATCCCCAAGAACCTGGCCTGACAGGCAAGTTGGGCGGCAATCTTCCACTTGGTACGGAAGGCCGGGTCGCTCTTCCCCCGCGGGAAGTGGTGGGCCGGGGTGTAGGGCACGGCGTGCAGCGGGTAGTAGAGGCGCTCGTCGGCCCACAGCGTGGTCACCGTGACCACGGCGTTGTCGGTCTTGCCGTACCGGCCCAGCCACTGCCGGCCCACGTGCGCGGTGGCAGTGCCGTCCTTGCGGTCCCCGGAGTCGTCGATGACCAGCACCCCGCCGGCGTGCGGGGCGGTCGCCTCGCCCTGCAGCAGCAGCTCCAGCCGCCGGGCGTTGACCCGCTCAGGGTCCCAGGTCGACTCGGACAGGAAGAACTGCAGCCGCTGCACCGCCGGGTGCTGGGCCCCCACGACCGGCTCCGCCCCGGCCAGGCAGGTCAGCGTCTTGTTCCGGTCCCGCGGGGCCAGCAGCCCGGTCAGGTACTCCCTAAACCCGCGCCGCTGCGCCAGCGACGAGAACAGGTCGTCGAACCGGGCCGCGTAGCCCTCCAGCGGCCCCGGCGCCGGCGGGCACGGACGCCTCGCGGTCACCATCGCGACCACCTCCGAACAACATCGCCCCCGCCTACCGGCCTACCGCACGTTCCGCCCCAGGTCAACAAATCACCGCTAGCGTCACAGAGCGGAAGTTGACCATGCCCCGGCGCAAGTTGCGATGCCGCCTTGTCCCAGCAGTGTCTGACGTCCGCCGGGCTGCCCACCCACACGGTGCCCGACACCGATAACACGGCGGAAATCGCCGTGCCTACGCTCCCTGCATCAGATCAAATTGAGCAGGGAGCGTATCGGTCGTGCAGACTCAGCCCGTCGCCGCGAAGGAGAAGGAGTTTCGCGTCAAGAGTGTGACTCCCCCTCCGGAACTCGGCACCGCTATCGCCCATGCGATCAAGTCCGGCAATCAGGTCGTTCTCAAGGCCGTCGGCGCCGGCGCCATCAACCAGGCCGTCAACCTCATGTATTCAGCTATGAAGTGGAACTGACGCCTTGACAGCAGAAGGGTGCCTCTCACCTGCGATGATCTGGATTGCCTAGATCAAGAACGTCGCGAGGAAGAGGCACCCGGAAGGTGAAGAGTACCCGCTGGGACCACCGGCTCGGCGTGCGGGCCGACGACCGCAACCTCGTGGGGCACGCCGGCGTCGTGCTCCTGCGCAGGATCGCTGACAAGACCGGACTGACCACGGCCCTGGCCCGAGCCCTGCCCCAGGGAACCGGGCCGGGCTGGCGTGACCGCGGCGAGGCCCTGGTCATGCTCGCCTGCGCGATCATGCTCGGCGCCACCAACGTCCTGGAGGCCGAACAACTCCAGCACCACTGGCGGCGATTGTTCCCGCGCCCGATCTCAGACAGCACCCTGCGCCGCGCCCTGGAGGCGATCGACGGCCCGGCGGCGGCGCGGGTTGAGCGCGTCCGCGCTGCGATACGACGCGTGGTGTGGACGATGCTCGCCCTGCGCCCCGGGGGCTTTCCCTGGATCTCGGTGTGCGGGCGGGAGCTGGCCGGCTGGTACGTCCTGGATCTCGACGCGACCATCGTGACCTGCAGCAGCCGAAAGGAGGGGGCGGCCGGCACGTTCAAAGGCAGCTATGGGCATCATCCGCTGGGGGCGTGGGTGGCCAATACCCGCGAGTGCGCGGCGATGCTACTGCGGTGTGGCAACGCCGCCGCCAACGACGTCGCCGACCACAAGAGCGTCCTGGCCGCAGCTCTGCGCCAGCTACCGCTGCCCATATGGTCGAAGCTGCTGATCCGGATCGACGGTGCGGCCTTCAGCCACGCCCTCCTCGAGCACCTGCAGGCGCTGACCACCAGCCGGCGCCGCGTGCGCTGGGTGACCGGCTGGGCGATCAACACCGCGGACGAGCGGGCGATCGCGCTGCTGCCCGAGCAGGTGTGGACTTGCGCGCTGCGGCAGGACGGCCAGGTGCACGAGATCAAGGGCCCCGACGGCGAGTGGCTGTCTTACCAGGTCGCCGAGCTGACCGGGGTGCGCGACCTGACCGGCTGGCCCGAGGGGATGCGGCTGATCGTGCGCCGGGTAAACCCTCGCGCCGGGATGCGAAGAAGCTGACCGCCTTCGAGAAGCGCACCGGCTGGCGCTACCAGATCATCGCCACCAACATCCCCGCCCACCACGGGCTTTCCGGGGTGCCAGCCTCCGGGCAGATGTGGTTCGTCGATGCCTTGTATCGCGATCACGCTGAGGTGGAGGACCGCGTGAAAGCAATCAAGCGGGTCGGGCTCGCCCTGCTGCCCTCGAAGTCCTGGCAGCTCAACGCCGCCTGGATCCTGGCCGCCGCCCTCGCGGCAGACCTCGACGCCTGGATGCGACTCCTCCTCCTGCATGACGAGCCGGAGCTGGCCGGTGCCGAGCCGGAGACGATCCGGATGAAGCTGTACCACCTGCCCGCCCGCCTCACCGCCCATGCCCGCCGACGCACCCTCCACCTCGACCGCACCTGGCCATGGGCGGCCGCGTTCGCCACCGCCTGGCAGCGCACCACCGAACTCCCGGCCGCCCCCTGACGGCTGGTCACCACCCCGACGAGGACCAGGAAGGAGAAGACCCGCACCACCCTCGGGTCCGTGGAACCCGACGCCCCCGCAGCGTCATGCGACGGCCCACCCCGACACGGCACGGGACATAACGGGCAGACAGCCGCCCATGGCGAGGCCGTCACGCCGCAGAACAATCGAGGTCAAAGCCATCCCCATCGCCCAGTCGTTCGTGTCCTCATTCGGGACGAAGCTGATGGAGGAGATCACCTTTTTCCGCAGCAAGACGCCGGAAGGCGAGATCCTCGGCATCGCGATCCGCGTCATCGGCACGTGAAATACCAGCCCTAAATCCCCAGACTTAAACTCGCCCCACAAGGCCCGATTCACCGCTGACTCGCACACTGCTCATGTTCTGACTCCCTTAGGGCCACGCACGCCACTCGGAGGAAGAGCATGACCTACTGGACTCCCCCCAACCGGGCAAGACGAGCACCGGCGGCCCGCTCTCGACGGGCCAGTTCCCGACCATGGGCGACGAGCTGCACAAGGTGACCTGGGTACACCCCGAGGGCGGACAGACAGCCAGCCGCCAGGGCATCTCCAAGAGCGGTGGCAACGAGTACGGCCGCAACACCCACCGCCCGCACCGGCAGACCTCCGCCGCCGAGACATTCGGCCCGGCCGGCGTCGTCCAGATCAAGCGGTCCCTGCACGGCCAGGGCTGCGCCTGCTGCGCCACCACCGGCCGCTACCGGATGCCGTCCGCGTTCGGCAGCCAGGAACAGTTCTCGGCCGGTGAGGCGACCGGACGGAAGGGCTGAGCCATGTGGCCTCTTCTGGCCGGCCTCGCCGCACGGATCGGGGGTGGAGCCGTGGCGCGCACGGCGGTCACCTCCGCGGCCGAGTCCGGAGCCATCTCCGCCGGGGCGGGTGCCACCTCCGGCTCCCGCATGCTCTCGGCCGCGCAGTTCGCGAACGCCGGCAGCCGCCTGGTGGGCGCCAACCAGACCGCCCAGCCGCGGCCGACCGAGGCGCCCGCGGGTGACGGACTGGGGTGGATGCGCTCGTGAGCACCGCAGTCGCCTCCCCCAGCCCGCCGGCATCCAGTCTGCCCGCGCCCAGCTCCCTGCGCATGACCGGCAGCGCCGATAAGGGGTCGCTGGCACCGGCCCCGCCGCCCACCGCACCCGATCCCGGCTTCAGCACCGACACCGGCACGTCGCGTGCCGCAGCCATCTCCGAATTCCAGCACGGCATGACCTCTGGGAGGTGACATGGACTTCAACCCGGACCAGTTCCGCCAGCCCGGCCCCGGACAGCGCACGTTCCGCGGCTTCGGCGACCAGGCCATGCGCCACTACCGGGTGACGCCGCCCACCCCCCAGGACTCTCCGCCCCCGCGCACCGCCCCGGGCGGACACCAGGGCTCCCTTTTCCAGGCGTCCGAGGTCAACGGTCCCACCCCCGACCCCACCTTCAACGCCTCCCAGTTCCGCACCGCGCAGCACGCCTTGCCCGCCATGAGCAACGCCGCCATGCGCAGCCAGCGCGTCACCCCGCCCACCCCGCCCCAGGCCCCCGCCCCCGCCCCCGCCCCCGAGGCGCCCAGCGGGTGGGTGCAGCCGGAACTGCCCGACCACCCCGACCCCTCCGCCGTCCCCGACCTGACCCCGCCCACCCCGCCGGCCACCCCCGCAGGCCCCGGCCGGCAGGTGAAGATCAACGACCTGGCCTACCGCACCCAGGGCCTGCGCTTCGGCCCGGCCCCCGAACCGGAAGAGCCCGCACCCTCAGCCGTACCACCCCGCCCGACCACGCCCGCGCACCCGCCCATGCCGCCCTCAGCGGCCTCCACGGCGCCGAGCCGGATCTCCCCCGGGGCGGGGACCGCGGCCCGCCGTACCGGCGCCGGTGTCTTCGTCGCCGCCAAGGCCCTTCAGTCCCTCAACCGACCGGCCACCGACCCCAAGCGGTCCGGTACCCCGCTCCACAAGTCCAGTCAGGGGTGGATGCGCTCATGAGCTACCCCAACCGTGCAGGCGCCAACGCCAACGTCATGTACAACCCGCCCGACGCCCAGGCGCAACCGGGCTCGATGACGTACGCGGGCGGCTCGGGCGGATTCCTGCTCTCCGGGGCCCGCGACATCCTCGACGCCCGCCGCCTGATGGACACCGGCCACATCCCCAGCGCCCAGTACCCGGACGGCTACCTCGGCACGATCGGAGCCGGCACCCGGCGCCAGGACCGGCTCCTGAACAACATCGGCAACCGCGCCACCCAGCGCAGCTACCAGCGTGGCGTGCACAAAGGCGAGCGCATCGATCCCGCCGACTACTACTGGACCGACGAGGTCAACCCCACCGCCGCCCTAGAAGCGCAGGCCCGCGGCGAGAAATGGACACAGCGCGGCTCGATGATCGGCTCCCCGCTGGTCAACGACGGCAAATCCCAGACCCTGGTGGCAACTCAGACACGGTTCGCGACCGCCGCCCGCGTCTACACCCAGGAGGTCACCCCCTTCTACACGGCCGTCAACGAGCAGCGCCGCGCGCAGCTGCGCCGGTTCATGCCGGCCTGGAGGTGATGCGCGCGTGCTGCAACAGGACTCGATCTATGCCCGCCGCCCCTGGTCCAGTGCCCGGGAGCAGCAGGTCACCGATGCCCTGCGCGAGTGGACGGACATCCCCGCGGACGCCGCCCGACGCATGAAGCCCCCGATCCCGAACATCGGGCGGATTCCGCCCCGGTTCGGCTACGCCCAGCACGTGCCCGGCATCGGCGATATCGCCCGCCTCGACGACGTCTATCCCGGAGTCGCGTCGACTACAGCCAGTCCCAGTCCGGGTATTCCGCGACCGCTTTTCCCGCACTGGGAGTGATCTGGCATGCCCAAGGCGACCAGCCTTTCCGACCGGCGCCGGCACGGCCGCGGAGACAACTCCAGCCGCGTCGTCAGCAAGAAGGCCAACCTCCAGGACCAGCGCCGGGCCGGCGCGTACGCGCCCAAGGCCCCGTCCGCCAAGTCGGAATTCGAAGCCGGCATCTCGGCGGGCCGGCCCATGGGCCGGGGTGTTCCGACCGGCGGTTCGAAGAACAGGGCTGCGCCGGCCGTCAGGAAGCTCGGAGAGAAGAAGTGAGCATGCGCGCCCTGTCCAGTTGGCTCGTCGACGCCTTCTCCCGCCTGAAGGCGAAGTGGGATCAGCGCCGGGCCAAGCGCCGCACGGAACGGATGAAGGAGAGCCCGCCGGTATGAGCTACGCACAAGGCCGTTCCCTCACGGCAGAACTCAATGAGGGCCTCACCGACTGCACCTACAAGAAGATCAACCGGGACCGCGGCGGGGTAGTGGAGGCGACCACCTACGGCGTGCGCCAGGACCTGAACGACGCGTACTTCGGCGTGCACGAGACCCCCGTCAAGCGGCGTCCGGACGGGGTCGCCGCACGCACCGCCGGTTACGTGGCCAACCCGCCGGCACACCTGTACTTCGGGATGTGACGTGAACCGAGAGTGCGTCGAACTCCACTACCCAGGGCCCCGGCGTTTGCCCGGCTCGTCCGACCTTGGGTCGGTTGACGTCGGCGGCGGGCCCCGGAAGCAGGCGAACACGGCCCCTGTGGATCATGGAGTTCTCTACGCTTCAAGATCCACGAAGGTGCCGTGTTCGTCCCACCATCATCCCCCATCCCTGCTCCTGTCTGCCCCGCACCCCGCCTGCAAGATCTGCGTGAGGGTGCCGCCCGGGATCAAGTCGGCAGCCTGGTCGCGGAGTTCGAGTCACTCACCGATCCGCGCGGAGCCAGCGGTGTGCGTTACCGGCTCTCCTCCCTGCTGGCCCTGGTGGTCTGCGCGATGACGCCCGCGGGCCACGACTCGATCACTGCGGCAGCGGAGTGGTGCCGGCGTGCGGCCCCCGAGGAACTGGCCGCCTTCGGCCTGCCCTACCACCCGCTCCTGGGCCGTTACCGGGTGCCGAGCGAGAAGACCCTGCGCAGCGTGCTGGGGCGCCTTGATCCGGCCGAACTCAGCGCGGCCGGGTTCGCCTACCTGACGTCCCTGCTCTCCGACGAGCGCGCGCATCCCGCGCTGCTGATGCCGGACGGCGGCCCGGAACGCGAACAGCGCCGGGCCCACCAGGCTGCCGCCCAGACCGATCCGGTGCGTCAAAGGCGCCGGGCGATCGCGGTGGACGGCAAATGCCTGCGCGGTGCACGACGCCCTGACGGCAGCCGGGTCTTCGTGCTCTCCGCGGTCCGCCACGGCGACGGCATCACCCTGGCCTCCCGCGAGATCGGCGCGAAGACGAACGAAATCCCCGAGTTCGCACCCCTGCTCGACCAGATCGACGACGTGGAACTCGCCGGCGCGGTCATCACCGCCGATGCTCTCCACGCCCAGCACGCCCACGCCGCCTACCTGCACGAACGCGGCGCCCACTACCTCCTCACGATCAAGAACAACCAGCGCGGTCAGGCCCGCCAACTCCACCGGCTGCCCTGGAAAGAGGTCCCCGTGATCCACCGTGACGACACCCGCGGCCACGGCCGCCACGAGCAGCGCCACGTACAGGTC
The DNA here is from genome assembly GCF_050936285.1 of Streptomyces sp. CA-106110. Classification (NCBI taxonomy): domain Bacteria; kingdom Bacillati; phylum Actinomycetota; class Actinomycetes; order Kitasatosporales; family Streptomycetaceae; genus Streptomyces; species Streptomyces sp. CA-106110. The sequence goes on from NZ_JBNJNB010000001.1 coordinate 3,701,009, forward strand.
GTCACCGTCGACGGCCTGCTCTTCCCCAACGCCCGTCAAGTCCTGCGCATTCAGCGCAGGCGCCGCCTCTACGGAGCGAAGAAGTGGTCCAGCGAGACCGTCTACGCCATCACCGATCTGCCCGCTGAGCAGGCATCTGCCGCCGAGATCGCCGCCTGGGCTCGCGGGCACTGGACCGTGGAGAACACCGTCCACTGGGTGCGTGATGTCGTCTTCAGTGAGGACAAGTCCCAGGTCAGGACCCGCAATACGCCAGCCGTGCTCGCCGCCGTCCGCGACCTGATCCGCAGTGCACTCAAACTCGCCGGGTACGTCAACACCGCCGCCGGACGCCGAGCCCACACCGAACGCCACCGCGTCCTCGCCCTCTACGGCATCACATGATCAACCAGACATCCGAGGCAAACGCCGGGGCCCTGCTCCACTACCCGCCTGCGGTCACCAAGAAGATCCTCGGGTCCGGGGTGAGCCTGTACACGGTGGCCACCGCCTTCCGGCAGGGACTGGGCAACACCCCGTTCTCCGTCGTCAAGGCCGAGACGTACACCGCAACGTACTGGATCGCTTTCGTCTACGTCGCCATCGGCGTCCTTCTCGGGCTCGTCTCGCTCGTCTACTCGCTCAAGTCGTCCAGCCTCGGCTTCATGGGCTTCATCGCCGCCTATCTGCTGGCGTTCATCGCGATCTCTTTCATCAACACACCGATTGGCGTGTGGATGCAGCTCGCGAATGCGGCGGCGGTCCTGGGCATTTCCGTGGTGGCTTTCTCCGCCTGGGTTCGGCACCTGAGGGAGCTGCCATGAGCTTTAACAACGTTGCGGCGCAGCTCGTTTCGATGCTCATCAGCGTCCTGGGACTGGTTCTCTTCCGCTTCGTCGCCCGCTTCGTTCCCGAAGACCCGCCGCCCGTTCCCCGTGACGACTCCCTGACCAAGAAGGCCCACCCGGAAGGCGAAAGTGCAGATGGCTGACGAGAAGTGGAACCTCAATACGACCGGCGACCTGACGGCCGAATCCGGAAGCCCGGTCGGCCTGGTCAACCCCCCGCGCAGCGCCGACCAGCATGCGACTGACCGCCCGGCCGGCTACGGCGACCAGGTCGTGCCGCCCAAGCCGATCTGGTTCACGGACACGCAGGGCAACCCGCATTCCCACGGCACCGCAGAACCCTACAAGGTGCTGCTGTTTTGGCGTTCGAACGTCGGCGAACGCGACGCCGACCTGAACTCCAACTACTACATGGGTGTGGCCGGCCTCCAGAGCGTCGGTGTGACCGGCCACCGGATCACGGTAAACGGCATCGGAGATGTCCACCATCCTGGCGGGGAAACCTCCGTCACCATCACCGGCTACACGGATCGCACCGACCCCGCCCACCCGGTGTGGCGGCTCATCGAGCCGGACACGGACTACACGTTCACCGTCGCGGCCCACAACCAGAGTTACGAGTACGGGCCGGCCTCCGACCCGGTCACCATGCATACCCCGGCCCTGGGCTACGACCAGCAGCACCTCACTTACGCGCCCAAGCCGCCCAACGACCTGGATTTCGCAGCGCCCCTGCCGCTGGTTTCCTCCACGGTCGGCGGACCTATCCAGCTGCGCTGGACCAAGGTGCCCGGCGCCACCTCGTATGAGGTCTTCGACAACCCCACCACCGCCACCAACGAGGGCATGGACCCCGCCCGCATCGGACTGAGCCAGCACGACGTCAAGCTCGGCGACGCTCCCCAGCCCGCCGCAGGCACCTCGACCGTCACCTTCATCACGACCAACTACACCGTCCCCCGGCAGGCGTTTGCGCTGAAGGTCCGAGCGGTGCGCACCGACATCAACGGCACGGCGTATGGCGCCTTCTCCCCGACTCTGCGCGGCCATATCCCCGCGGCCTTCCACGCCCCCGGCAAGCCGGGCGTCCCCGCCCTGAGCGAGAACCCCATCGTCGGCGGACAGGTCAAGCTCGCCCTCACCGCGCCCCCCATCGACGCCACCCACGGTGGCCCGGAGTGGTACGCGGTCTACGACGCCGGCAGCAAGGTCGCAAACGTCCCCGCACCGCTCGGCGCCGCCCCGCAGGCAACTCTCCACTACGCGACCGGCCAGAACTACTCCTTCACGGTCGTCGCCGGAAACACCGCGGGCACCAGCCCTGCCTCCGACGCCCTGGCCGACACTGTTCCCGCCTGAAAGGCCGCTTCCTGATGCCCGAACCCACCCTCGGCCGTACTGTGCTCTACCGCCTGAGCGAGTACGACGCGCAGGCCATCAACAAGCGGCGCAAGGACGCCTACAACTCCGCCTCCTACGCCAACAACACCGGAGTCATCACCCACGTCGGCAACCAGGCCGAAGAGGGGCAGCAGGTCCCGGCCGTCATCGTCCGCGTCTGGCAAGGCGGCGTGGTCAACCTTCAGTGCCAGCTCGATGGCAACGACGTCTACTGGGCCACCTCCCGCAAGGAGGGCGACGAGGGCAACTGCTGGGCCTGGCCGGAGGTGGTCCAGTAATGGCCAATCCCCTGACCGCCACCGCGTTCCTGAACGCTCTTCGGGCCGAGGGCATCTCCGTGGTCGAGGTCGGCTCCTGGACGACCCACAACAGGGCCGGACACGGCGCCTGGGGGCCCGTCAACGGCGTCGTCGTCCACCACACCGCCACCCTGGGCGGCACCTCCAAGAACGTCCAGATCTGCCGCGACGGATACAGCTCTCTGCCCGGCCCGCTGTGCCACGGCGTCATCGGTAAGGACGGCGTGGTCTACCTGGTCGGCTACGGTCGCGCCAACCACGCCGGCGGTGGCGACAACGACGTCCTCAACGCGGTCATCGCCGAGTCCTACATGACCATCCCGCCGGCCACCCACAAAGGCGAAGGCGACGCCGGAGCCGTCGATGGCAACGCCCGGTTTTACGGGTTCGAGTACGAAAACGCGGGCGACGGAAAGGACCCCTGGCCCGCCAAGCAGGTCGAAACGATCGTCCGGGCCGGCGCCGCGGTGTGCCGGGCCCACGCCTGGGGCCCTCGGTCCGTGATCGGCCACCTGGAATGGTCCGACCAGAAGAGCGACCCCAAGGGGTTCACGATGCCCTCCATCCGCGACCGCATCGGTGAACGGCTCAAGCACCCCGCCAACTGGAGCCCCACCACCCCAGCCCCCACCCCGACCCCGATGCCCGTGCCCACCATCGAGTCGAGGGTGGCCGCTCTGGAAAAGCTCGTCGCGGCGCAGGAGCAGCGCCTGGCCGCTCTGGAAGCGAAGGCGGCATGAATATGAGCGTGTACGACGTCCTGTGCGGCCTGTGGCGTACCGCCGTCCCGCTGATCGTCGGCTGGGTCGTGGCCCTGCTCGCCCACGTGTATGTCCACGTCGATGAGGCCGCCCTCTCTCAGGCCCTCGTCGCCTTCTTCAGCCTTGCCTACTACAGCCTCTTCCGCGTCCTCGAAGCGAAGGTGAACCCCACCTTCGGCTGGTTTCTCGGCCTCGCTCGCCCGCCGATGTACGACACCAAATCATCTACACACCTGGAAAATTAGCGCGTAGCGTGAGAGCTCGTGCCACCTCGGGCACTTCTTCGACGGCAAGCGCCAGTTGATCGAGAGCACCAAGAGGCGAATCGATCTTGCCCGTCTTCACGGCGTTCCACATCGCCTCGATCACTCGCTCTACACCCTCCGAGGGCGCGACCTCTACGATCAGCACTTCACTACCACGAAGACCTCTCATCAGATTGTTTATACTGACCTGCAAGTGCGGACGAGGTTCGTACACTTCGCCGACCAAGAGCACCACTACACGCTCAAAGCGCATCAAAAGGTCCTCTCGAAAGCTGACAAGAGTCTCGCTCTCATATCCGTTGATGGTCCTTCGCTGAAGGACGACACCGTTGGAGGTGGCTTGCGCCGACTCGAATCCGTCAACCACAGCGAACAGCGTCGTCGGGTCCGGAACCGAGCCACGGAACGCGGCGCGTGCAGCGGCCCGGTATGGCCCTGCGCCGTAACGAATATCACGTCGGCGACCTTGTAGAGGTTTAAAGTCCGGCGCCAACGATTGAAGAATACCGAAGGCACTCAATCCAAGATCACGTCGGTATGAGGCGGGGCATGGGGTCCGAAAATATGCCAGAATTCGGACCGCAGGGTGTCCTTGCCCCCTTGCACCACAAGGCTCGGCATCGGTATGTCACTACCTGACACGTCGCCGTACGCCCATAGAGCACGTTTTGTCACGGACTCCGGAACCGAGCGGCCCTCCGTCCCCGGCGCCATGGACAGCGTGTCAGGGGAAGCGAGCGCAGCTTTTGCCGCCGCTAGGCTGTGACATGTTTGGTTGTAGAGGATTTTCCGCTCGTCTTCGGAAATGCTGCTATCGGAGTCTGCAAGAAAACGAAACAGCTTAAACGCTAGAGCCTCGTTCCAGGGGTATTCCTGAAACATTCGCGCGACCGTGGACGCGTGACACCCAAGCTCCGCAGCTATCTCCCTGTACCCCGGGTGACCAGCCAATGCTCGGAGAGTCCGGAGCCTCTCTAGGTAGTCTCGCAGTTCTTGCGGCGCGTCGGTCGGAATGGGCTTGTATATACGCCCGAACCCCGACCTGCCCGTCGACAGGGCCCCGGCGTTCAGGTTGGATGTCCGGGTTCGTGATCACGTGAGTCCATAGAGCGCGAGGACGCGGTGCCGGTCGGTGTGGGCGCGTCGGGCGGCGGCGATGTTGGCCCAGCCGGCGAGCTTGAGAGCGGAACGGATCAGGTCGCGCAGGACGGCCAGGACGGCGGGGGTGTGGTGGCGGCGGACCTGGCTGGCGTCCTCGCCGAAGGTGACATCGCGGCACCAGTGCACGGTGTTCTCCACGGTCCAGTGGCCGCGGGCCCAAGAGGCGATCTCAGCCGCGGTGGCCTGCTCGGCGGGCAGGTCGGTGATCGCGTAGACGGTCTCGGTGCGCCAGCGTCTCTGCCCGGCCGCACGTCGCTTGCGCTGGATACGCAGGACTTGGCGGGCGTGGGGGAACAGCAGGTTGTTGACGGTGGCGACCTGTACGAGCCGGCGTTCATTGCGGCCGTGGCCGGTGGTGTCGTCGCGGTGGACGACAGGGATGTCCTTCCAGGGCAGGGCGTGCAGCTGGCGGGCCAGCTTCTTCTGGTTCCCCTTGATCGTGAACAGGTAGTGAGCGCCGCGCTGTTCGACCAGGTAGGTGGCATGGTCGCGTTGGGCGTGCAGGGCGTCCACGGTGACGATCGCGCCGGTCAGGTCGGTGTCGTCGATCTGGTCGAGGAGCGGGGCGAACTCCGGGATTTCGTTGGTCTTGGCGCCGATCTCGCGGGAGGCGAGTGTGATGCCGTCGCCGTGGGTGACGGCCGAGAGGACGAAGACGTGGCTGCCGTCGGGGCGGCGGGCGCCACGAAGGCACTTGCCGTCGACCGCTATAGCGTGGCGGCGTGGGGCGGGGCGGTCCTCGTCGGCGGCCTCACCGTGGCGGCGGCGCTGCTCACGCTCGTCGAGCCCGTCCGGCGTGACACGGGCGCCGGCTGTCGTCTGCCCGGGCCCAGGCAGTAGGGGACGCAGGTAGGCGAAGGCCGCAGTGCTCAGGCGGGCCGGATCGAGCAGGCCCAACACCCGGCGGAGGGTCTTTTCGCTGGGCACGCGGTAGCCGCCCGCGATCAGGTCATACGGGAGCTGGAAGGCTGCGAGTTCGTCGTCGGTGGCGCGCCTGCACCACTCGGCGGCCGCGGTGAGCGAGTCGTTGCCCGCCGGAGTCAGCGCGCACACGGACAACGCCAGGACAGACGGTAACGGGAAGCGGCGCCCGCGCTCGGCACGGGGATCGGGGATGCGGGCGAACTCGGCCAGCAGAACGGTTACTTCCTCGCCCTGGACACCGGCCGGTACCTGACACGGGGCGGCTGATGGTACGGCAGCGGGCGTGGGAGATGATGGAGCAACGGACACGGCATCCTTGCAGATCGTGAAGCTTCGACACCTCCATGATCCACAAGGGGCCGTGTCCGCTTGCTTCCCGCTCTCCCGCCCCACCGATCACCGTGAACCGGGACAACCCGCCTGAACGCCGGGGCCCTGTGCCCGTCGATCGAGCGGGAGCGGCGATTGCCTTAATTGGCGCATCACCCGTCGAGATTGGCGCATCTGCCTTAGTCTCCTCCGCCTGCGGCGGCTCATGCTCGACGACCTTGGTAGCCGCCTTCTTCGCTGGTGGGGTGGCATCGGGGGATACCACCTCCAACAGTTGGTGAATGCCCTCCAGGTACGTGCGCCACCACTCGGCGGAGTGCTCTTTGGCGTCGGGCGCTGCCTCCGCCAGCCACTTGATCAGCCTGAACGTCATCGCCCTGTTCTTCGTGGGCGCCTTCAACAGCTTGTTCGCCGTCGGGTGGCTGCATTCGAGCGCCTCGGCCATCTCCCGCGAGGTCGGCCCTCCCGCCTCCGTGTGCAACCGGCGCACCCACACCAGGTAGATCTGAACAACGTCTGCCGTTGCGTCATCCAGGTTGGGGATCTGTGCCGGCACCCTGCTCCTTGGAACGTCCTGTAACACGGTGGAAAGCGGTGGTGCTCAGCGTATCGTCCCGTCACGCCCATTCCGAGCCCTGCGACGCTCAACTCAGCTTCGAATCAGGGGAGGTGAGCGGCTTGAAGTTGGGCAAGGAGTGGTGGCGGACCGTCCGGTTCGCCATCAAGGAGGAGCGCCGGACGGTCCGTCTGATCAGCATCCTGGTGACGGTGGGCGTCATCGCGGCGGTACTGATCGGGATCGGCCACGGTGTCACCGTGACGATCGGCTGAGGCAGAGCCCGGTGGGCGGGCACCCCTCTGTATCCTCCAACAGAACACCACATGGGCGGGGCCCCGGTCGATACGGCCGGGGCCTTCGCTTGTGTGGCGCTACCGCCGCGATTTTGTGCCGGTTTACGGTGAAGGCTTGCCGGAACGCCCGCGGGATGGCCGGGGTCATGTCCCCGTTGAAAGGACACCTCGTGTCCCGGCCCACGCTCCCGGACCTCTCCTGGCGCACCTGCCGCACCACGGCGGCAGCCGCCCTAGCGCTCCTCCTGCTCAGCGTTTTCACCCTCAGCGCCGCGACCGCCGATCCCGGCCCCCCCCGCCCCCGCCAGCCCAGCCCACCGTGCAGCCCCCGGCCCCCAGCACCTTCGCGGTCAGCGACCCGCACAGACTGCCCCGGGCCCCCAAGCACCAGGCGGCGCCACACAGTTCACCGCCCCGCGCGGTTGCCCCTCCGCCGAGCAGCCAGCGGCCCACCGAGCGGCCCATCCCTCGGCCCGCCGCCAGCCCCGAGCGCGCCACCCGCGCCTCCGAGCGGCCGACCCTCGCCCCATCGCTGGCCGGGGCCAAGAGCTACGCCCGCTCCCAGCTCTCGGACAGCGAGTACACGTGCCTGGACAAGATCCTCGATCGGGAAAGCGGCTGGGTCTACACCGCCAGCAACCCCTCCTCGGGCGCCTACGGCCTGTTCCAGGCACTGCCGGGATCGAAGATGGAATCGGCCGGCAGCGACTGGCGCACCAACCCCCTCACGCAAATGCGGTGGGGGCTTTCTTATATCGAGCAGCGGTACGGAACCCCGTGCGACGCCTGGTATTTCTGGACAAAAAATGGGTGGTATTAGCGTCGCCGCATGACGCAGATCCGCCTTCTCCTGTGCAAGGACTGCCACACCACTGAAGTCCTCCCCGCATACGAGGGAGACCCTCGCGCAGACACGGTCCTCGAATACGCCGCAGCCAAGCACCAGTACCCCAACGGGGAACGGCATTTCGGTCGGCTCTACCCGATCGAAGGCGTATCCGAGGACCGCTGGCACTCCTCCTCCGAAGTCCGCGAGGAAATCCTCAAGCGGGTCTGGCAGGAAAACGGCGCCACCGGAATGGAACCGTGGGTCTACGAGGCCGTCAACACCCTCAAAGCGGACGCCATGCAGTGCTGGCGCTCCGGCCACCGGCCCGAGACCTGCTCCGACTTCCACTCGGACAAGAAACTCCTCACGCCGCCCACCGCCGGCGACCGAAAGAGCGAGGGCCTGCCCAAGTGGGACAAGTCCAACCCCACCAACCAGCGCTACCTGTGCGACTACTGCCCCATCCGCTCCGTCAACGAGCAGAAGGTGCGCTCCCAACTGGGGCTCGACAAGTGAACCGTCGCCGGCCGCCCGAAACCGACTGGACGAAACGCTTCTTCGACAAGGTCGACCAGGGCACCGAATACGACGACTGCCACATCTGGACGGGCGCCAAAGACGACTACGGATACGGAAAATTCCGCCTCCCCAACGGCCGCACAAAGGGCACCCACATCATCGCCTGGGAACTCGCCAACGAGAAAATCGTTCCCCCCGGCTGGCGCGTCGACCACCTCTGCCGCATTCGCGCCTGCTGCAATCCCGACCACCTCGAACCCGTACCGGCCACCGAGAACGTCGAACGCGGCGAATCCTTCTCCGCCCGCAACGCACGCAAGACACACTGCCCCAAAGGACACGAATACACCGAAGAAAACACCCGCTGGCACACCGGCCGCCGCGAATGCATCACCTGCATCCGAGCCCGCGACCGCGAACGCAGAGCAGCCCAGCGCGCCGAAAAAGCCCAAGAAAAAGAAGAACTCGACGTCTACGGCAAGTACTTCTACTGACACAGACCAGGAGCCCCCGTGCCCTTCGACACCCCCACGCCCAACGTCGCTTGATTTAGGCAGCTGATGCCATCTGTCGAGGCGGAGGCGACGTCTCGTCATATGTGGTGATCTGCGGGATGGCTGGGCTGTTCGGTGGTGCGGGGCGTTGGTCTTGGGGGAAGAGCTGGAGCTCGATGGTGTGGGTGACGTGGGTGGTGGCCGGTTCGTCGGGTCGCAGGCTGCGGTAGCCGGTGCCGCTGCGCTTGGTGGCGCGGGGTGCGGCGCGTCCGGGGCGGGGCTTGACGGCCTCGCGGATCAGGTCGTCCTGGACGTCACGGACCTTGGCGGTCAGCTGGCGAGGGGGAAAAGTCCGCGCCGACGGAGCGTCGGGCGGCGGCGAGGGTCTGCTTGAAGCTGATGTGCGAGACGGGGAGGTGGGCGCGGTGGGCGGAATCGGCGGCCAGCTGGTGGAGGGCCTGGTAGACGCACAGCATGGCCCACAGTTCCTGCTCGACCATGGCGGGGCTGTTCGAGCGGAGGGTGGCGGTTCGCCCGCCGCGCTGCTCGATTTTGATGTGTTTGAAGATCGTTTCGCTGGTCCAGCGCGCCGTGTACAGCTCCGCCAGCTCGCGGGCGGGCGCCGAGGCCGGGTCGAGCAGCGTGGTGATCAGACAGAACAGCTCGGAGGTCTCCCCGCTCGCCCCGTCCTTATCGAGGGTGGTGGTCAGCACCGTGTACTCGATCACCCGCACCGTGATCCGCGCCCCGCGCGGGCCGTTGAGGTGGGAGAGGTAGGTGCCGTCCGACAGGACGTGATCCACCGGCAAGGTGAAGGAGTCCGAGACGCGCCAAAGGAGTTGGGCGCCCCTGTCCGCGGCGGCCTGCCACAGGCCGAAGGCGGGAAAGCCTCGGTCGGCCATCACGAGCATCCCCGTGTGCAGGTGCACCAGCAGGCGCCGTGCCAGGGTCCGCTCACCCACCGCGAAGGAGTCGAAGACCGCGCCGATCATCGCCTTGGTGCCGCACTCCACCAGTGCCAGCAGCCGTACCTGCGGATACGGACCGGGCCGGCCTCCGTTGGAGGCGCGGGTGTAGGCGGCGGCGTTCGCCTCGCTGTCCGGCACGTCGAGCAGGGAGCCATCCAGGGAAGCCAGGCGCAGGCCACGCCAGAAGGCACCGGGGGTGGCCGGACTCCCGCTCGCCCCTGCGACCCGGTCGAACAACAACCGGAGCGGACCGGGCCCCACTCGCTGGCGGGCCAACGTCAGTGAGCCCGTGCCGGCCGGCCGCCACTCCTCACCCCGTCGACGCGGCCAATGCTCCACCAACTCCCGCAGCACCAGCCCGTATCCGTTTCCCGTGAACAGCCACATCGTGAGCACGAAGTACACCACCAGCCGCGACGGCAAGGACCGAGTCCGCTCCTCCCGCGCCCCAGCCTCGTCAACCACAAAGTCAACCAACTCGGGCGTAAAGGTCCGCGACAGCAGCCCCATCCGGATCCGCTCCGGGTACGTCTCACCAGCTATGTGACCCCTCGACACAAGAGCGAGATGATAGGCGATCTTAGACTATCCAAGCGACGTTGCCCCCACGCCCGACGGCCCCGACGGCACCCTCCAGGCCCGCACCGCCTTCATGGTCGTCCAGCACCAAAACGGCGAGTGGGAAGCCCTCAGCGACTTCACCAAGCCCGTCACCACCGAGCACGCCGCGACAGTCATCGAGATGAAGTTCGGCGCGAGCGAGGTCGTCTCCGATATCGAGGCCAGCAAGCAGGCCGCGATCACCGCCCACCAGCTCATGGCGATGACCGCGCAGATGCAGCAGGCCGCCCAGCATCAGTCGATCCGCGACAAGCTCCAGCTGTGACGGCCTCCGGTTAGCGCTGTGCCTCCTTGGACACCAGCGCCACGGCTTCCTCCACGTCGTCGGTGACGTAGAACAGGGCCAGGTCCGCACTCTTGGCCTTGCCCTGGGCGATCACAGTGTTCGTCAGCCAGTCCACGAGGCCACCCCAGTACGCGCTGCCGAACAGGACGATCGGGAAGCGGGTCACCTTCTGGGTCTGGACCAGGGTCAGCGCCTCGAAGAGTTCGTCCAGGGTGCCGAGGCCGCCCGGCAGCGCCACGAACCCTTGCGCATATTTAACAAACATCATTTTTCGCACAAAAAAGTAGCGAAAGTTCAGGCCGATATCGACGTAGGGGTTCAGTCCCTGCTCGAAGGGCAGCTCGATGTTGAGGCCCACCGAGATGCCGCCAGCCTCGCAGGCGCCCTTGTTCGCCGCCTCCATCGCTCCCGGCCCACCGCCGGTGATCACCGCCCAGCCGGCCTCCGCCAGGCCGCGCCCGAGCCGCACGCCCATGTCGTACTCGGGCGAGTCCACGGGCGTCCGGGCCGAGCCGAACACGCTGATCGCGGGCGGGAGTTCGGCCAGGGTGCCGAAGCCCTCGATGAATTCCGACTGGATACGCAGCGCCCGCCACGGGTCGGTGTGCACCCAGTCGGTCGGGGCCCGCTCGTCCAGCAGTCGCTGGTCCGTGGTGCTTGCCTGAACCGCTCCGCGCCTGCGCAGCACCGGTCCGAGCCGCTTCTCATCCGGCGGGATCTTCTTGCCCTCGGGGTTGCCAGTAGGCATATGTGCTCCCTCCGCTCGGGCGTCGTTCGACCCCAGCGTAGATCCGCGCGGGTTACTTGCGGGGGACGTGCGCATGTCCTGAATGAAGCACTCCGCCCGAACCCCGCCATTAACCAGTAAAAATCCTACTTTCCTACGCTTTCGAGACTTCTCAGGCGTAGGAGCTGATCGTTGCGCTAGCCGCAGTCATGATCATCGAGGGCATCCTGCGAACCCCCGAAGGCGAAGGCCACTACGACACCGGCTGGAGCCTCTACCAGGCACTCGCGAAGAACGCCCGCCTGTACCTGCTCTCCCACACCTGGACCGAAGAGCAGTGCCGGCTCTGGCTTGCCAAACGCGACCTACGCGGCCACATCAACTACCTCCACCAGACCGACCCCGGACCCGCCGGCCGCCTCGAAGCCCTCGAACGCCTCCGCTCCTGGCGCATCGGCCTCGTCCTGGAACCCGACCCCAGCTGCGCCGCGGCCGAGCTGGACGCCGGCTGGCGCACCGCCCTGATCACCCACACCGCCTACACCCAGCCCCAGTGGCGCCCCGACTACGACCGCTCCCCCCGCCCCTGGGACGACCTCACCCAGGCCGTCGAGCGCCAAAGCGCACTCCGCCTCACCCCCCACAGCACGGAGTCGTCATGAGCACCCCCCGATACGCCCGCAGTGACGCCCTCACCCGCTTCTATCTGCTGCGCAGCAAGGACGTCACGGGTGTCTCCGGTACCGGCCGCGTCGCAGGCGGCGACATCTTCAGCGACGGAACCGTGGCCATGCGCTGGAACACCGGCATCCGCTCCACCGCCTTCTACAGCTGCCTCGACGACGTCCTAGCCATCCACGGACACGACGGCGCCACCGTCGTCGACCTCATCGACGAATGAACCGCCACCGCCAGGCCCGCATCCTGTCCCGCCTGCACCTGACCCTCACCGTCGGCTGGGCACTGCTGGCCATCCCCACCCTCATCTGGTGGCGCAACAGCATCCTCTGGGTGGCCTTCATGAGCCTGTACGCGAATGTGGGTCTTCGAACTTGATGGGGGTGCGGCGGTGACGGGCGGGCTGGCCGGTCACTCTGTGTGAGGTGGTTGGGGTGCGGGTGGCCCAGATGCAAGGAGCCCGCGGGCCTTCGTGATCATGGTTGTTGTCTAGGCAACCGATCATGAAACCCCACGGGCTTGAACATCGACGATACCGGGATCAACGAGGCGGCAACGCGACTTCTGGGGCTGGAGGGGGTGAGTGTGACGCAGGTCAAGGACGATGGGGCGGGCGGTTCGACGGTGTACGTGGTCACGAACGAGGACTCCGTCCGGGCCTGCCCCGCCTGCGGGGTCTTCGCCACCCGGCTGAAGGACTACCGCACCACCCGGCCCAGACACCTGCCCAGCGGTGGGCGCCCGGTGAGCATCCGATGGCGCAAGGCACGCTGGCACTGCACCGACCCCGCGTGCCCACGCGGCTCGTTCACCGAGGCGATACGCGCGGTGCCCGCGGGGATGCGCACCACCACCGCCCTGCGCCAGGCGGCGGGGGCCGCGGTCTGCGACGGCGGCCGCACCGTCGTGCAGGCCGGCCGCGACCTGCACCTGAGCTGGCCGATCGTGCAGCAATGCTTCGAGGACTACGCCGCCCAGGTCCTGCCCGAGACCCCGCCCGCGACCTCGGCGATAGGGATCGACGAGACCCGGCGGGGCAAGCCGGTGTGGAAGCAGAACCCGGCCACGGAGAAGTGGGAACTCGTCGCGGACGCCTGGCACATCGGTTTCGTCGACGCGATCGGCGGACAAGGGCTGTTCGGCCAGGTCGAGGGCCGTAACGCGGCCTCGGTCGCCGACTGGCTCACCGCCCAGCCCGCCTCCTGGCGCGAGCAGGTCCGCTACGTCGCCATCGACCTGTGCTCCACCTTCCGTGCCGCCGTCCAGCGTGCCCTGCCGCATGCGGCCGTGGTCGTCGACTGCTTCCACATCGTCCAACTCGCCCAGCGCCACCTCGCCGACCTGCGCCGCCGCCTCACCTGGAAGCAGCACGGCCGCCGAGCCCGCAAAGGCGACAGCATCTACACCGTCCGCAAACTCCTGCGCCGAAACAAAGAAGACCTCACCGAGGACCAACACACCCTCTTTAAGGTCGAGTTGGACCACATGGGCACCTACGGCCGACAGATCTACACCGCCTGGCAGGCCAAAGAACTCCTGCGCGACCTCCTGCACCTCGCCGTCAGCCGCGCCCACACCACCCCCGACCACTCCGCGATCTCCGCCGCCCGCCACCGCTTCCTCGCCCACGTCGCCGACCACGCCCACCTGCCCGAACTCGTCACCCTCGCCGAGACCATCGAGCAGTGGTGGGACGGCATCGAGACCTACCTGACCACTGGAATCACCAACGCCGCCTCCGAAGGCAACAACCGCCTCATCAAACTCGAAGCGCGTAACGCCTTCGGCTTCCGGAACCGAGCCAACCAACGACTCCGGTCACGCTGTGCAACCACACGCCGGAGCCGCCGGGAGGCGCACCCCCACTAAATTCGAAGACCCGCGAATGTCGCCGTCCACTCGTCCGCCTTCCAAGGCACCCGCGCCGAACGCGAGGCAGAAGGGCAGCGCTGACCGTGGCCATGTCCCGCATCCACTACCGGGGTTTCGCCGCCGCATTGCGCCGCGCCCTGCGCGAGCATCCCGAGGCCCAGGACGCCATCAAGGAACTCGCGGACGAAATGGCTCTCATCTTCGTCATGGACAACCGCCGATTCGACCGGACCCGCTTCTTCGACGCCGTCTTCCAGGAGGAGTCGCCGTGATTTTCTATTTCGCCGGCGCGGAAATCCCCTCCCACCGCCGCCTCCTCACGGACGAGAACGTGCCCCACGTCGGCATGAGCTACATGGAACTGCGCCGGCGGGTGAAATTCTCCAAGCCCTGGCTGATCAACGACCACTACACCCCCGACCAGTCGGTGATGCTGGACAGTGGCTGCCACACCCTCAACCGCACCGGCGTCGAGGTCACCCACGAGGAAATCCAGGACATCGCCGACCACTACGACGCCTTCGTGGAACAAAACCTCGACCGCGTCCAGGCGTACACCGAATTCGACGCCCTGCCCATGGGCCGCGACTGGATCGAAGACCGCCGCCAGCACCTCGACCCCGACAAGGCCATCGTCGTCTGGCACGAAGACTGGGGCATCGACGTCCTCAAGCAGATGGCCGACCAGTTCCCCTACATCGCCGTCGGACAGGCCACCTGCGGCGACCGCGACATCATCCCTCTGCTGCGCTCCATCAGCCGCAGCATCCGCCTGCACGGCATGGGCTTCTCCAGCCCCCCGCTCATGCTCTCCGCCAACTGATACTCCGTCTCCTCCACCACCTGGCTCTCCGCAGCCCAGCACGGCGAGACGTTCATCTGGACCGGCTCCGAGATGAAGCGCTACCCCACCCGCTACAAGACCCAGGCCCGCAAGCGCCACCGCACCCTCATCACCTCGGCCGGCTTCGACATCGACCGCATCGAAGCCGACGACGCCACCGAGAACCTCCGCCTGAGCCTGTGGTCCTGGCAGCACCAGATCGAACACATCTCACAGCGCCATGGAAACGCAGTAACTCCCACCCCCGAACAGACCACCGGCCCAAACGGGGAAAACCACCTCGCCACAGTTACGGCGATCCATTCACAACCGCAGAACGAACAGGCAACCCGGCCCCCCGCCGAACGGGTGAAAAAGCTCCTGCCCGGCATCGCCACCGAAGCCTTCACCCACCGCTACACCGACCCCGACACCGGGGAACGAAAAACCCGCACCGAGCACCGCATCAACGCCGTCGACCCCAACACCCGGGTCTGCGACGGCTGCTTCCTCGCCCAAAAATGCCCCGAGTACTCCCCCGGAGACTCGTGTGTCTACGAGATGCCAATCAAGGTCAAAACCAAGGAGCAGTACATTGCACTGCTCGACTCACTCATCACCATGCAGTCCATGCGCGTCTTCTCGATGCGCATGTCAGAAGAGGTCGAAGGCGGCTACGCCGACCCCAACCTCTCCAGCGAGATGGACCGGCTCGCCAAGTACGTGAAGCTCAAGGCGGACATCGAGGAGGCGGGCTTCACTTTCTCGATGAAGATGGACAGCCGCGGGCAAGGGGGCGCCGGCGAGGTCGGGCTCATCTCCCGCCTCTTCGGCCAACGCTCCGATGGGCCCCCCGCCCTCTCGCCGGCCGGGACAGTGTCAGCCCAAGACGCCCTCGGTCAGATGGGCATCATGGACGCCGAGATCGTCGAGGACCCTGCGCCGAGGGAGTAACCCCTTCCCGGCCCTCGACAACCCGATCCACCTCAACACATCACCCGGCCGGCGCGGACGCCGATGACGCCCCTTCGGCGGCCTCCCCAACCGGCTCACCATCCACATACCAAACGATGTCACCACGACGTCGGTCACAACCGCGCGCCATGGCGAACCGAAAAACGACATCAGGATCTCCATGACGCTCCTCTCAGACGCGACGAAGCCCCCGCTCCAGCCGGAACGAGGGCATGAAAAAACCCCGCGACCAGGCGGGGCCGAACAACAAACCGTCAGGCAGCCAAAGCCATCCGCAGGCGACGCGTCGCCGCCGCCTCCCACCACGCATCCACCAGGCCCGGCTTCTCCCGCACCCCCCGACACTGCGAGCGCTGGGCGAGAAGGTCACCCCTCAGCGGAGTGAAGGCGTGGGGAACCGACTCGGTGAACAGCGCCGCGTACTCCCGGCTGCCCAGGAAGATCACATCCGCGTCCTCCAGATCGAGCGACGCCGTATGGCGGGCCATCTGCTCCGACGTGACGGCCTTCGCATCGCCCAGCCTGACGTCATACGGCCCCAGCGGACGCTTCAACGACACCAGGCCGTACCGCGCCGACATGATCCACGTCAGATATGGATTGGTCAGAGCGCTCGCGGCCAGCCTCAGCGACCGGTGATACGGCCCGATGTACAACTGGCCCGCCGGTATCACGCCCCGGTAGCCATACCTCTCCCAGCTCGGCTCAGCCTTCTTGTCCCCACACTGGATGACCACGACCTTGCGCCGTCGACCCGGCACGCCGAACTGCCGCGCGTACGCCCGGCCCGCCGGCGTCAGCCACAACGAAGCACACGAATCCTCGTCGTACGCCCACGTCCTGTCGAAGAACGCACTCGGCCGCTCCACCCCAAACCCCGCCCGGTACAACGCAACCAGCGTCCGCTTGTTGAAGATCACCGACCTGGTACTCCAGTCGCACTTCGTGATCTGACGGGTGGTCGGGGCGTGGGTTCAGGCGAGGGCGGCGAGGCGTCGCTTGTAGTGGTGCCAGCGGGAGCGGGCTTGGTGGCGACGTCGCCAGGTGGACCATTGCAGGTGGAAGGCCATGCGGCGGGTCGCCAGGGCGGTGGGCAGGTCCCGCAGTAGAGCGGTGAACAGTTGGAACAGGCGGCGGGCCTCGGTGACGGTCAGGGCAATCTGACCGAAGTCCTCGGGCGGTTCGGCAGCTCCGTCGGTGGGCAGGACCGGGTCGGGATGGGTGCGTCGGTCCAGGCTGGCGATCACGGCGAGCAGGGCGAGCGCGGCCATCGCGAGCACCACGTGTCGGCGCCAGGAGCGGTAGCGGCGGGCCTGGGTGTGGTCCAGGCCGACGGCGTCCTTCCCGTTGGCGAAGTCCTCCTCCACCGCCCACCTGATCCCGGCGATCTTGACGAGGTCTGCCAGTGCCATGGACCGGCCCGGTGGCACGTAGGTGTAGAAGAAGGCCAGGTCGGTGGGGTCGGTGAGGGAGCGGCGGACCAGCAGATGGTGCCGGGGGCCGGCCGTGGCGACCAGCGCCCAGTCGTAGGCGCGTGGCCCCTTGGCGCCCTGTCCGCACGAGAGTCGGTTCCACGCTCGTTTGGGGACCTTCCATGCCGCGAGCAGGTCGGCCCGGATCGGCCCGGCTCCGGTGGGCACCTGGAAGTTGACGCCGACGGCGAAGACGTAGCCGATGGCCTGTTCCTCGAAGAAGCCGCGCAGCTTGGAGCTGCGGCCGTAGACCTCGTCGCCCGCCGCCCAGTCGACCTCGACGCCGACGGCGAGCGTGCGCCGGGCCTGCTCCAGGGCGATGGCGGTCTTGGTGCGGAAGGTGAAGTTCCTTCCCAGTCCGGCCTGTTCGCACCGGTCGGGGTCCTTGGCCCAGTGGTCTTGGACGTACAGGTCGCCGTCGATCAGGCAGTGCCCCAGGGCGCTAGCGTAGGTGCAGTACACGGCGACCACGGCGTTGCTGACCTGCCCGGTGGTGCCGGTGTACTGGCGTCCGACCCCGGCGGTGGCGGTGCCCTTCTTCTCCTGTCCGGTCTCATCGAAGACCAGCACTGCCCCGGGCGCGGCCAGGTGGCGTATGGCGAAGTCCCGCACCGCGTCGCGGGCGCCGTCCTCGTCCCAGGTGGCCTGGTAGAGCAGGCGCTGCATCCCGAACGCCCGCGTCTGCCCGGCGTGCTCGGCCACGGTCCAGCAGTTCTTGCGCGGCAGGTCGGCCAGAAGGCCGCGCATGTACGCGCAGGCGTGTGCCCGAGGCTCGCGGCGGGCGAACAGCGGGGCCAGCTCGGCGGAGAGCTCGTCGAACTTCTCCTGGAACAGCGAGGGATCTATGCTGACGGCAGAGGCCGCCTGATCTTCATGTTGCGTCACAACACCATGATCAACAGGTGGCCTCGCCCATGCCCCGGCGCCCCCACCCCGCCCGTCGCCCCGTCAGATCACGAAGTGCGACTGGAGTACTGGGCACGTGCCCATCCTCGATACCAGGGATCAGATGGTCGGGCCGCTGCGCCGCGACGAGCACGGCCTGGTGCTGCTGCTCAGGTAGCTGTCTGAATGTCTCTCCCACGGGGGCTCCTTTCGGGCATGAAAAAGGGCCCCAGCTTCAGATAGGAGCGGGGCCTATGAGGGGGCTGCGAACTCAGCCCTGTCGACTGGTCTCGGAAACGAAAGCGGCCCGACAGCCGGTGCATTGCCACCGACCCACGGGCCGCTCACGAACGGTAAGCCGGGTCATCTGAGGATGCCCTGGACCTTCTTCCGATCCGGCATGGTGACGACATTTGTCGTCCACACCTCCACCGAACCGCACTCACGGCACGGCCGGAACCAGACTTCCACCTGCTTTCCCTCGTCCATGAACACGCCCAGCACCAGCGAGGACCGTGCCCACACATGCGGCTCATGACAAGCAGACGGCCGGCCGGCCGCCGTAATCCGAGCCTGTTTCAACTCGGCGTAGGCAGCATGCGCCGCCTCCATGCGCACTTTCGTGCGCTCGATGTCGGGGGCACGGTCTTCGAGCGCCGTCAGATACGACGCCACAGCCTCCGCTAGCGCGTCAGAAACCAGCAGCGTGAAACTCGGCAAGTTCCACTGCGGTGTTTCGGACGCCTCCTCACTCACCCGACCCCTCCAACTGACGCTCCCGGCGGTCCGCCTCTTCGCGCAACACCCCTGCACGCGTTTCGGGATCGTAAATGCTCTCCCCCGGCTCGCGGAGGATCTCGGTAGCCCGATCTCGCAGCCAGGCGATCTTGGCACGCACTGAGTCCTCAAGGAACTTGTTGACGTCCGCCATCTCATTCTCCATTAATTGCGACGACTGCCCACAGAGTAAGGGCAGTCACAGACAGGAGCCCCCACTTCCGGAGGGAAGCAGGGGCCCAACCTTTTCGACCGCTCCACCACCGGGCTAGAAGCGGGACTTCCTCTGTTCGAGGTAGTCGGCGCAGCCGACGACCCAACTGTGCTTGTCGTACGTGCCGGCCTGGTCGTCGCCTTTGGTCGCTTCCCGCCACCAGGTGTCGTTGCACTGGGCCTCGGTGGTCTTCCGGTCCTCGTCGCTCTTCGGCAGGTATGCATCCCCGAAGGAGTGGTATCCCGCTTTGTAGCTCCGTCCGTCCAGACCCGATCGGTCGCCATTGGAACTGTGTAAGACAATGGAGACGACCACCGCCACGGCGATCAGAGCCAGCAGAATGCCTGCTAGTCGCTTCTCTAGACGAGTCAAGTCGTCCACCTCCTAGGGGTCCTCCCCCCACTCGTTTGGCCGGTAATAGACACCAAAAAACCCCTGAAACGCCCGCAGCGCGTAAATGCGCGAATGCTTCACGGGCATACCACGCCCGCCCTCAAAATTCCTCGAACAGGCACTCGGCGCACGCAGTTCGACGCTCACTGCACCGCACCGTCACACGCGGCGCCGGCCGCCCCCCGCCGGAGTACGCCCGGCGGCCTGGAGCTGGCTGGGCGGGCGTGTGCCCGATGGGTCAGGCAGCTGCTCGGCCGGTTGCGAAGGGTGGGGTCTCCTCGCTGGAGACTCGTTCGGCCTGGTCAGGGCCGCCGAACTGAATTCGGAACTTGATGATTCGTGACCTTGGAGTCCCTGACGCGACGATTGTGAACATCGCGCTCCCGCACATTCAAGACGCATTGCAGTTCAGCACGACCGACCTGACATGGGTGGTCAGCGCGTACACGCTGACCTTCGGCGGACTGCTGCTGCTCGGAGGCCGGGCCGGTGACATCCTCGGCCGGCGCAGGGTGTTCATGACGGGCATCCTGCTGTTCACGTTCGCCTCGCTGCTCGGCGGACTCGCCCAGGAACTGTGGCAGTTGCTCGCCGCGCGCGCTCTGCAGGGCGTCGGCGGCGCCATCGCGTCGCCCACCTCGCTGGCTCTCATCACCACCACTTTCCCAGAAGGCCCGGCGCGGAACCGGGCCTTCGCCGTCTTCGCCGCGGTCTCGGCCGGCGGCGGCGCGATCGGCCTGCTGGCCGGCGGCATGCTCACGGAGTGGCTCGACTGGCGCTGGGTCCTCTTCGTCAACGTGCCCATCGGTCTGCTGATCGCCGCGCTCACCCCGATGTACATCAACGAGTCGCAACGCCATCCGGGACGCTTCGACATCGCCGGCGCGCTCACCTCGACGGCCGGTATGGCGTCGCTGGTGTACGGCTTCATCCGCGCATCCGAGGAGGGCTGGCGGGACAACCTCACGATCGGGTCCTTCGGTGCGGCCGCGGTGCTGCTGCTGGCGTTCGCCCTGATCGAGATACGGGCCAAGGAGCCGATCACCCCGCTGAGGATGTTCGCCGAACGCAACCGCTCGGGCACGTACGTGATCATGCTCAGCCTCGCAGCGGCGATGTTCGGCATGTTCTTCTACATCGTGCTGTTCGTGCAGAACGTACTGGGTTACTCGCCCATCTCTGCCGGTAGTGCCTTCCTGCCGGTGACGGTGGCGATCGTGATCGGCGCGGGCCTGTCCCAGCGGTTCCTGCCGGTGCTCGGCCCGAAGCCGTTCATGCTGGTCGGCGCGACGCTCGTCGCGCTCGGTCTCGGCTGGCTGACGTTCATCAGCCCCGACAGCTCGTACGTCTCCGGCGTGCTCGGCCCGATGCTGCTGTTCGGCTTCGGCATGGGCCTGAACTTCGTGACGCTGACAGTGACCGCGGTGTCGGGCGTCGCCCAGCACGAGGCAGGCGCGGCCTCCGGACTGCTCAACGCCATGCAGCAGGTGGGTGGTTCGCTCGGACTGTCCATCCTGACCACGGTGTTCGGCACCGCCAGCCAGAACGAGGCGGAGAAGCAGATACCGAAGTTCATGGCGAACGGGGCGCCCGAGCAGAAGGCGGAGTTCGCTAAGCCTCGATCCACCGGGCAATAGCCGGTCCAGGGCTTGGACATGAAGACGCGGATGCCCTCTGAGCTGGAACGATGGGACTTCCTAGGGTTCCATGTCCACAGAATCGGAGTGCATCCGCGAGATGCAATCTTCCCATGCCACTTCGGCGGTGTCCGCCGCGTTCGATGAGGCGAATCTGGTCGCGTATGCCGGGCTGGTCCCGGTGATGCGGTTGGCTGAGCGGTGCGGGCTTGCCCGTCTGACGGCGGACAAGGTGAAGCTGAGGGGGGCGAAGAACGGGGCGGGTGCCGCGGCGGACGCCAAGGTCACCAGCATCGTGGCCGGCATGGCCGCGGGCGCGGACAGCATCGACGACCTGGACGTGCTGCGGCACGGTGCGATGCCCCTGCTGTTCGCAGGTATCCGTGCCCCGTCCACTCTGGGCACGTTCCTGCGCTCGTTCACCCACGGTCATGCCCTCCAACTCCACGCGGTGCACCGCCAGTTCCTGGCCGCGCTGGCCGCGAACACCCCGCTGCTGCCCGGCGCGGGCGAGAAGGCGTTCATCGATGTCGACTCCACTCACAAACGCGTCTACGGTCGCACCAAGCAGGGTGGCGAGTACGGCCGGTTCAAGGGCATCCGCACCCTGCACCCCCTGCTCGCCACGATCTGCACCCCCACCTCCCGGCCGGTGATCGCCACCGTGCGGATGCGCCGCGGCAAAGCGGCCGACTCCCGCGGCGCCCCGAAACTCGTCAGCGAGGCACTGGCCACCGCCCGTGAGGCCGGCTGCACCGGCCTGCGCATCCTGCGCGCCGACTCGCAGTTCTACAACGCCGGTGTCATCGCCGCCTGCCGCCGGGCCGGCGCCCGCTTCTCCCTCACCTGCGGCATGAACCCCTCCATCAAACGGGCCATCGCCGCCATCGACGACACCGCCTGGCAGCAGATCACCTACCCCACCGCCGTGCCCGACCCGGAGAGCGGCGAGCTCATCTCGGACGCCGAAGTCGCCGAGATACCCGCCTACACCGCGTTCGCCGGCCGGAAGAAAGCAGATCGGGTCACCGCCCGCCTCATCGTGCGCCGGGTCCGCGACCTGGCCAAACCCGCCACCAACGCCGAGCAGGGCGAACTCTTCCCCGCCTGGCGCTACCACCCGTTCTTCACCGACAACCCCGCCCCCACCCTCCAGGCCGAGCGGGAACACCGCCACCACGCCGTCGTCGAGCAGGTCATCGCCGACAGCAAGAACTCCGCACTGGCCCACCTGCCGTCCGGGCACTTCCACGCCAACGCCGCCTGGCTCACCCTGTGGGCCATGGCCTACAACCTGCTGCGGGCCACCGGCGCCCTGACCTCCGCCTTCCACGCCAAAGCCACCACCGCCACCCTGCGCGCCCACCTCGTCCACGTCCCCGCCAGGATCGCCCGCTCCGCCCGCCGCCTCACACTGCACCTACCGCAGCGATGGCCCTGGCAGCACGCCTGGACACGACTGTTCGACACCGTCCACCCGCCACCCGAGGCGGCCCGACGTCACTGACCATCCCGCCCCGCCAGGGGCCCGACCGGAGCAGAACCGTGGAAACGCTGGGCAGACCAGCAAATACCCCCTGCCCACGTCCAGTCACAGCCCCAACGCCCGACCCTCGAAACCTCAAAAGACCCCTTCAAAGCCGACCGGTGGATCGAGGCTAAGACGCACCTGCTGCCGGCCCCCTGGGGACACGAGGTACTCGCCCACGGCATCTCGACGGCGTTCATCCCGGCCGCCGCGATGGCGGTACTGGCTCTGATCACGGCCACCGTGGTCATCCGGGTACGCAAAAGCGACCTGGAGGCCCTGGCCGGCGCGGCGGGACCCGCCGGGGGCTGAGCGATCCCTTCGCTCCTGCCCCCGCTCCGCGCGGACCGAGGACAGGAGCCCACGACGCCGGAAGCGGCGCCCGGGCGAGGACGGCCGGGGCGCCGCTTCGGCCGTCCACGCCCGCGGCCTGGGGCCGGTTCGTGGACGCCTTCCCAGGGCAATCGCCCGGGACTGACCGGGCCTATCCAGGACGACTGCCCGGCTCCGGTTCGGACCTTGCCGCGCCGCCCACCCGGGCCAAGTCGTGCCTTCCCCCACAACGGCCACCCGGGCCCGGTCGCACCTTCCCAGGACGAGGGCTCGGCACCCGGTACGGGTTTCCCACTGCGGGGGCGTCTCCAGGACAGAACAGCAGGCGGTTTCACCCCGAGCCCGTGCGGGATACGGCGTCCGGACTCAACCCCGATCGTCTACGCCGACGGGGGCATCCAGGCCGGCAGCCGCTCCGTGCGCCGCAGCCACTCCGCGGGCGGCGCTCCCGCCTTCCCGGCGGCGAGCACTCCCCCGACGATGGCGCAGGTCGTGTCCACATCCCCGCCCACCTGCGCGGTCGTCCAGAACGCCTGCTCGTAGTCGCCGAGGGCGCGCGCGGCTGACCACAGCGCGAACGGCACCGTGTCATGCGCCGTCGTACGCCGCCCACAGCCGAGCACGGCCGCCACGGTGGCCGCGTCGTCGTAGTCGAACATGTCGCGGGCGCGCCGCAGACCCATACCGACGGCGCTCTTCGGTACGAGCGCGATCACCCCGTCGAGGAAGGCCTCCGGGCTCGGCGGCCCCGCAGGGTCCGCGGCCAGGGCGGCTGCCGCCGCGACGGCCATGGCGCCGACCACGGCTTCGCGGTGCTGATGCGTGGGGTAGGCCGAGATCTCCGCCTGATGGGTGGCCTGCTCGGGGTCGTCCGCGTACCAGGCCCCCAGGGGTGCCGTCCGCACCGCGGCACCGCTGCCCCACGAGCCATGCCCCCTGAACAGCGCGGCGGCCAGCTCGCGCCAGTCACCGCCGGCACCGACCTGCTCAAGGATCCGGTCGATCGGTGGTTCGTGCCTTCTGGCCGCGTCGTGGTGCTCCGCCAAGGATTGCGCCAGGGCGTCCTGGTCGACGCGGCGATGCGTGGCCACCACGGACACCACGGAGCAGGCCATCTCCGTGTCGTCCGTCCACTGCCAGGGGCCCGGCGGCAGCTCGCGGCGCTTGAGCAGCGCGTAGTGCCCGGGGATGTAGAACTGTGCGCCCAGCGCGTCCCCCACCGCCAGCCCGCGCAGGGCGGCCAGAGCGCGTTCCCGGCGCCCGTGGAATGAGGAGTCAGCGATCATGGCATTACTACTCTATCCGGTGATCCAGTACGGCAGCGGCTCCCGCCAGCGCTCGAACGGGCGATCAAGCCAGTATTTGCCGTCCTCTCCGAGGAGGAGCATGCGCGTCTCGCCGTTCTCCGGATTGGACAGTGATTCGAATTCGGCGACCGTCCAGTGGAACCAGCGCATGCAGAACAGACGCATGGCGAGGCCATGGGTCACCAGCAGAACATTGGGCGGGTGATCCGGCGCCTCGAAGCTCCGGAACAGGCTCTCCAGGAAGCCGCCGACCCGGTCGTACACGTCGGCGCCGGACTCACCCTGGGCGAAGCGGTAGAAGAAGTGACCGTAGGCGTCCCGGTACGCCTTCTGAAGCCGCACGTCGTCGCGGTCCTGCCAGTTTCCCCAGTCCTGCTCCCGCAGCCGGGGCTCCTCGCGAACCCGGACGTGTTCCGGGTCCAGATGGAAGGCGCGGAGGGTCTCGTGGGTGCGGCGGTACGGGGAGACGTACACGCTGACGCGCTCCGTGCCGAACAGCTCCCGCAGTCGCTTTCCCGTCTCCTCCGCCTGCTGCCATCCCTTCTCGGTGAGCGGCAGTGAGTGGTCGGGCTCGCGTTCGTACACGGAGTCATCGGCATTGCCCACCGACTCGCCGTGTCGGACAAGGACGATGCGCCGTGGTCGTGCCATGCCAAAACCCTAGATCGAGTGACGGCCGAAGTGGCACCCGAGGGGCCCCTCTACGGCATAGGTCACATTCGGCCGGCGCTCATCTGCACGGTCCAGTTCTCAAACTCGCAGGATTCGCCCCGGCGCCCGCACGTGCCGGCACCACGGGTTCACACGGTCCACGTCGGCTCGAGGTCCACGATGTCACCCGTGAGGGCTGCCACATCGGCCTCGGTCTGCGCCCTGAGCGCCAGACGTTCCACCCGCTCCTCGCGGTACTTGCCGTGCTCGGCGGCCGACTGCCACATGGACAGGATCAGGAACTCACGGCCCGGTGCCTCGCCGAACAGCCCGCGGATCATGCCCGGTGAGCCGGCCATCGCCGGATTCCAGACCTTCTCCTGCATCAGTGCGAAGTGCTCGGCCCGCTCCTCGTGCACCCTGCAGTGCGCGACCCGCACCAGGTCGGCGTCGCTGAAGCGGGGCTCGAACCCGGTCTTCACGTCGAAGCGGTAGTCGAACAGTCTGACCTGCTGGTCCTTGAACGTGCCGGACTGCGCGGCGGCCAGCCGGTCGTGCGAGCGCGCCATGAAGGAGTCGTAGAAGGCACGGCTCTCCCAGAACGCGAAGATGTGCGCCACGCCGGGCCTGCCCCGACTCCAGCCTCCGCCCTGTCCCCGGAAGCCCGGCTCCCCCGGAAGCCCCGCCCACTTTCGCTGCCCCCGCTCGAAACCGCGGCGGTCGACCACGGTGCAGCGAATCCACTTGACCAGCACCGCGCCATCGTAAGGCCACGGTGCGTGGCGTCGGTCGCTCTCCGGCGGAGTGCACCCGGGCGAGCGCCCGATGTACGAGGCACAATGGACAACTGACCCTCAGTGCACGGCAATTCACGCCGAGGGCGCCGACAACGGGAGGGACGGGTGATGAGCGGCCTCAACAAGGGCATCCGTAAGGCCGAGTTGGCGGTGAAGTGGGACCCGAGTCCGCCGGGACAGCCGCCCACCGACCTGGACATCGTGGCCACGACCTATTCTGCGTCCGACCCGTACGGGGATCCCGCGTACGTCGTGCACTTCGGCAGCCGCGCCCCCGACGGCACGATCTACCTCAACCGGGACAGCCTCGACGGCAAGGGCTTCGGCTGGGACGAGGTCATGACCCTGGAGCTCTACCGGCTCGACGGCCGGTACGCGCGCGTGGTGGCCGGCGTGGTCATACAGCAGCAGTTGGGCCGCAGGACGTTCGTCGGCGTACTGAACCCGGCGCTGCGCCTGCGTGAGGGCTACACCGTCCTGACCGAGGACGACTTCGGCGGCGTACTGGGCGCGACGGCGGCCACAGTGGCCGAGTTCGTCCGCGACGCCTCCGGTGAGTGGACCTTCCACCCGGGCATCCACGGCTACGACACGGACCCGGCAGGCTTCGCCCGCGTGATGGGCAGCCCGCGCGATTCCTGAGCACCGTCCCACGAGAGAGCACAGACCGCGAAGGGCGGCACGAACCACCGGTCGTGCCGCCCTTCGAAATCCCGCAAGCAAGTGACGGGGCGCGAGCGCTTCAAGTGGCCGACCGCTTCCGCTGCCAGTGGCCGACCGGTTCTGCTGTCAGACGTGGCTGACACGATGCTTCGCATAGCACTCGTACACCCGCTCGACGGCGTGGACTCCCACCCCTGGTCCTCCTTCTCCACGCCTACGGCAGCGCGGAGGACCTCCCCCGGTGCCGGACGGCAACGGGTCGCATCCCCATGACGCATGGCCCACGCAGTTGTCCCCTCGAAGCACCAGGGCTTCGAGGGGACAACTGTCCGGTCACCTTGCCATCAGCCGGTGCATCACCTGAGGTTCACGCCGACGGATGACCGGGGGGCACGACAAGGCCGGTCGTTCATTCAGCTGCAGCCGCTCGTAGAACCGCAGCCCTCGCAGATGTAGCAGGAGCCCGCCCGCTGCATCTTCGTGCCGCAGGAGAAGCACAGCGGGGCGTCCGCCTGGATGCCCAGCTGCATCTCCACCAGTTCGGCGCTGGTGTGCGCCTGCTGCGGGGCCGGCTTGGCCGTGGCGGCCTCCGCCTTCGGTGTGGCGACCGCCTTCAACTCCTGGGTGCGCGGGGCCGACTGGGCCAGGCCCTCGACGTCGACCTCGTCGTCGGCGGGCTCGTAGGAGCCGGTCTCCAGGTGGCGCTGACGCTCCTCGGCGGAGTGGATGCCGAGCGCGGAGCGCGTCTCGAAGGGCAGGAAGTCCAGCGCGAGGCGGCGGAAGATGTAGTCGACGATCGACTGCGCCATCCGCACGTCCGGGTCGTCCGTCATACCGGCCGGCTCGAAGCGCATGTTGGTGAACTTCGAGACGTAGGTCTCCAGAGGCACGCCGTACTGCAGACCCACCGAGACGGCGATGGAGAAGGCGTCCATCATGCCCGCGAGGGTCGAGCCCTGCTTGGACATCTTCAGGAAGACCTCGCCGAGACCGTCGTCCGGGTAGGAATTGGCGGTCATGTAGCCCTCGGCACCGCCGACGGTGAAGGACGTGGTGATGCCGGGACGGCCCTTCGGGAGGCGCTTGCGGACCGGGCGGTACTCGACGACCTTCTCGACCTTGGCCTCGGCGGCGGGCGCCTCGGCCTTCTCCGGGGCCGGCTCCTTCTTCTTGGCGGAGAGCGGCTGGCCGACCTTGCAGTTGTCGCGGTAGATCGCGAGCGCCTTGATGCCCAGCTTCCAGGCCTCGAAGTAGATCTCCTCGACCTCCTCGACGGTCGCCGTCTCTGGCATGTTGACCGTCTTGGAGATGGCGCCGGAGATCCACGGCTGGATCGCGGCCATCATGCGGACGTGGCCCATCGGGGAGATGGCGCGCTCGCCCATGGCGCAGTCGAAGACCTCGTAGTGCTCGTGCTTGAGGCCCGGCGCGTCGATTACATTGCCGTGCTCGGCGATGTGGGCGACGATCGCCTCGATCTGCTCCTCCTGGTAGCCGAGGCGGCGCAGCGCCTGCGGCACGGTGCCGTTGACGATCTGCATCGAGCCGCCGCCGACCAGCTTCTTGAACTTGACCAGCGCCAGGTCGGGCTCGACACCGGTGGTGTCGCAGGACATCGCGAGACCGATGGTGCCGGTCGGCGCGAGGACGGACGCCTGGGAGTTGCGGAAGCCGTTCTTCTCACCGAGGCGGAGCACGTCCTGCCAGGCCTCCGTGGCGGCGGCCCACACCGGGGTGTCGAGGTCGTCCATGCGGACGGCTTCGGCGTTGGCGTCCGAGTGCTGCTTCATGACGCGCAGGTGCGGCTGCTCGTTGCGGGCGTAGCCGTCGTACGGGCCGACGACCGCGGCCAGCTCGGCGGAACGCTTGTACGCCGTGCCGGTCATCAGGGAGGTGATGGCACCGGCCAGGGCGCGGCCGCCGTCGGAGTCGTAGGCGTGGCCGGTCGCCATCAGAAGGGCGCCGAGGTTGGCGTAGCCGATACCGAGCTGGCGGAAGGCGCGGGTGTTCTCGCCGATCTTCTGGGTCGGGAAGTCCGCGAAGCAGATCGAGATGTCCATCGCGGTGATGACCAGCTCGACGACCTTGGCGAAGCGCTCGACCTCGAAGGACTGGTGGCCTTTGCCGTTGTCCTTCAGGAACTTCATCAGGTTCAGCGAGGCGAGGTTGCAGGACGTGTTGTCCAGGTGCATGTACTCGCTGCAGGGGTTCGAGCCGTTGATACGGCCGGACTCCGGACACGTGTGCCAGTGGTTGATCGTGTCGTCGTACTGGATGCCGGGGTCGGCGCAGGCCCAGGCGGCCTCGGCCATCTTGCGGAAGAGGGCCTTGGCGTCGACCTCCTCGATGACCTCGCCGGTCATACGGGCACGCAGGCCGAACTTCCCGCTGGTCTCGACGGCCTTCATGAAGGTGTCGTTGACGCGGACCGAGTTGTTGGCGTTCTGGTACTGCACGGAGGTGATGTCGTCACCGCCGAGGTCCATGTCGAAGCCCGCGTCGCGCAGGGCGCGGATCTTCTCCTCTTCCTTCACCTTGGTCTCGATGAAGTCCTCGACGTCCGGGTGGTCGACGTCCAGGATGACCATCTTGGCGGCGCGGCGGGTGGCACCGCCCGACTTGATCGTTCCTGCGGAGGCGTCGGCACCGCGCATGAAGGAGACCGGACCGGAGGCGTTGCCGCCCGAGGAGAGCAGTTCCTTGGAGGAGCGGATGCGGGACAGGTTCAGGCCGGCGCCGGAGCCGCCCTTGAAGATCATGCCCTCTTCCTTGTACCAGTCGAGGATCGACTCCATGGAGTCGTCGACGGACAGGATGAAGCAGGCGGAGACCTGCTGGGGCTGCGGGGTGCCCACGTTGAACCAGACAGGGCTGTTGAAGCTGAAGATCTGGTGCAGGAGGGCGTAGGCCAACTCGTGCTCGAAGATCTCCGCGTCGGCGGGCGAGGAGAAGTACTTGTAGTCCTCACCGGCCTTCCGGTACGTCTTCACGATGCGGTCGATCAGCTGCTTCAGGCTGGTCTCGCGCTGCGGGGTGCCGACGGCACCGCGGAAGTACTTGCTGGTGACGATGTTGACCGCGTTCACCGACCAGAACTCGGGGAACTCGACGCCACGCTGCTCGAAGTTGACCGAGCCGTCGCGCCAGTTGGTCATGACGACGTCACGGCGCGCCCACTCGACCTCGTCGTACGGGTGCACCCCGGGGGTCGTGTGAATGCGCTCGATACGCAGCCCCTTGGTGGCCTTGGCGCCCTTCGCTCGGGAACCTCGCGCCGGACCGCTCGCCGTCTCTGTCATGCCGCCTCCCTATATCAGGCAAAAACGCCCTGACGTGCCCTTTTCTTCCCAGGCACGGTTTATGTCTACGTGTCACGCGCGTCATGAGGGGGCACGTGACGGGTCTGTGTGTGCCGCCGGCGGAGCCGGTCCCCCCGGCCCCCCGATCAGTCGGCGGCGGCGGGCACGGGGACGTCGGCCGTCGCTCCGGACCCGCGGTCGGTTCCCTGGCGCTCCGCGACAGCGTTCCCGTGGTCGCCGTCGACCCCGGTGGCGCGCCCGCGCTGCTGCTCCCTGAGTTCCGCGATCGCGGCCTCGAAGTCCTCCAGCGAGTCGAACGCCCGGTAGACGGACGCGAACCGCAAGAAGGCCACAAGGTCGAGTTCCTGCAAGGGGCCGAGTATGGCCAGGCCCACGTCGTGGGTGGTCAGCTCGGCACTTCCGGTGGCCCGCACCGCCTCCTCGACCCGCTGGCCGAGCTGGGCGAGTGCGTCCTCGGTGACCGGCCGCCCCTGGCATGCCTTGCGCACACCGTTGATGATCTTGGTGCGGCTGAAGGGCTCGGTGACTCCGGACCGCTTGACCACCATGAGAGAGCACGTCTCCACGGTGGTGAAACGACGGGAGCAGTCCGGGCACTGGCGGCGCCTGCGAATGGACGTGCCGTCATCGGTCGTACGACTGTCGACGACGCGGCTGTCGGGGTGCCTGCAGAAGGGGCAGTGCATGGCTCCATCCCTCCTTTTCAGCATGACTCATTGGCCTCTCGGGCCCCATGGGCCTCTCGAAGCAGCCCCAAGCATAGGCGATCACCCGAGCCATGGAGACCGGGGGGACCACAACTTGTGGGCTACGACTGCAATCCAACCACTACATCTAGCGATTGGCTCGTACATTCGGCGACGACACGCAGATCGAGCGTGATTGGCACATGCCGCACGGCCATACCGAAACGAGCCATGCGCGGATACGGTGGACACGGCATGGAGATGGGAGTCGGTTCCCCATCTCCGGGACACCGGATGGCAGACTGGGCGCCGGCTACGGCGGCTCACAAGGCGATCTTCCCGGCGCTGCACAGTACGGCCAGGAGCAGATTCCCCCACCCGGGGGCGACGTCGGCCGTACACCCGGACACCTGATCGCGTCAGGTAATTCGTGGTTTTTCACTCGAACGTGTGTTTGGCGCAACCTTTCGAAAGCAACTACCGTTGTGCTGCACGGGAGACCATCGAGAGGGGCCGACGTGACCACCACCGCAGACAGCGCCACCATCACTGCCCAGGACCGCTCCCAGGGCCGACTCGAGCCGGTGCATGCCATGAACGAAGCCACGAACCCCGAGGGGGCCAAGAGGTCCCTGCCCGGTCGGCCTCCAGGCATCCGGGCGGACAGCTCAGGGCTGACCGACCGGCAGCGCAGGGTGATCGAAGTCATCCGGGACTCGGTGCAGCGGCGCGGCTACCCGCCGTCCATGCGTGAGATCGGCCAGGCCGTGGGCCTCTCCAGCACCTCCTCGGTGGCACACCAGCTGATGGCTCTGGAGCGCAAGGGCTTCCTGCGCCGCGACCCGCACCGCCCGCGCGCGTATGAGGTGCGCGGATCGGACCAGCCGGCCTCCGTCCAGCCCACGGACACCGCGGGCAAGCCCGCCGCGTCGTACGTCCCGCTCGTCGGCCGCATCGCCGCCGGTGGCCCCATCCTCGCCGAGGAGTCGGTGGAGGACGTCTTCCCGCTGCCTCGGCAGCTCGTCGGCGACGGTGAGCTGTTCGTCCTGAAGGTCGTCGGCGACTCCATGATCGAAGCGGCCATCTGCGACGGCGACTGGGTCACGGTCCGCCGTCAGCCCGTCGCCGAGAACGGCGACATCGTGGCCGCCATGCTCGACGGCGAGGCCACCGTCAAGCGCTTCAAGCGCGAGGACGGCCATGTGTGGCTGCTGCCGCACAACTCCGCGTACCAGCCGATCCCCGGTGACGAGGCGACGATCCTCGGCAAGGTGGTGGCGGTGCTGCGGCGCGTGTGACTCCGCCGCGGCGGGCGGATGTGCACCGCGCCCGCCCTCGATCCGGGTCCCGGGACCCCTGCGCCGGTTCCGGGGCCCATGCTGTCCTCAGCCGTGGCACACCAGGTCACTACGCTGTCCCCCGGCCGCGGCCGGGGGACAGCGTAGTGACCTGCACAAACGCGGGCCCACCCGGCTACCCGTCCTGCGCCCTCGCCGCCGCGTCGATCGCCGCCAGGGACCTCCGCACCTGATTACGGTCCGTGGTGTACCAGAAGCCGGGCAGCGACGCCTTCAGATAGTTTCCGTAGCGGGCCGTAGCCAGCCGCTGGTCCAGCACGGCGACCACACCGCGGTCCTCTGACGCCCGCACCAGCCGCCCCGCGCCCTGTGCCATCAGCAGCGCGGCGTGTGTCGCGGCCACGGCCATGAAGCCATTGCCCCCGGCGTCCTCGACGGCCTTCTGCCGGGCGCTCATCAGCGGGTCGTCGGGGCGTGGGAAGGGGATCTTGTCCATGACGACAAGCTGGCAGCTGGGACCCGGGACGTCGACACCCTGCCAGAGCGAGAGCGTGCCGAACAGACAGGTCTTCGGGTCGGCGGCGAAGTTCTTGATCAACTCCCCGAGCGTCTCCTCGCCCTGCAGGAGGATCGGGAACTCGGGGATGCGGGTGCGCAGCTCCTCGGCGGCGAGCTGGGCGCCCCGCATCGACGAGAACAGGCCCAGAGTGCGGCCGCCGGCCGCCTGGATCAGCTCCGTCAGCTCCTCCAGCATGTCCGCGCGATCGCCGTCGCGTGCGGGGCGCGACAGATGCTTCGCGACGTACAGGATGCCCTGCTTCGGATAGTCGAAGGGCGAGCCGACGTCCACGCCCTTCCACTGGGGCAGATCGTCTCCCTCTGTGCCCTCGGGGGCGAGACCGAGGGATGCCCCGACGCCGTTGAAGTCGCCACCCAGCTTCAGCGTCGCCGAGGTCAGGGTCACCGAACGGTCCGCGAAGAGCTTCTCCCGCAGGAGCCCCGACACGGACATCGGGGCGACGCGCAACGTCGCGCCGAAGCGGTCGTGGCGCTCGTACCAGACGACGTCCCACTCGGAGCCGTTGGTGATCCGCTCCGCCACATCGTGCACGCCTTCCACGGAGGCAAGCGCCTGCTTGCGGACCGCGTCCTCGTCCTGAACCGACTTGTCGCGAGTCGTCCCGAGCGCGGAGATCACCGTACGGGCGGCGTCCCGCAGCGCCATGAGGGCGTAGCCGAGGTCCTCCGGGATCTCCTCGAGGCGGCCGGGCAGGGCAAGCTCCATCAGCCGCTCGAAGCCCTCGGCGGCGGTCTGGAGCTGGTCGGCGGCCCTTTCGTTGACCAGCTTGGCGGCGCGCCGCACGGCGCGGTTGACCTGGCCGGGGGTGAGTTCGCCGGTGGCCACGCCCGTCACCCGGGAGACCAGCTCGTGGGCCTCGTCGACGATCAGGACCTCGTGCTGCGGGAGGACCGGGGCGCCCTCGATGGCATCGATCGCGAGCAGCGCGTGGTTCGTGACGACGACCTCGGCGAGTTTGGCGCGCTCGCGGGCCAGCTCGGCGAAGCACTCGGCGCCGTACGCGCACTTCGAGGCGCCCAGGCACTCCCGGGACGACACCGACACCTGGGCCCAGGCGCGGTCCGAGACGCCCGGGGTGAGGTCGTCGCGGTCGCCGCTCTCCGTCTCCTGGGACCAGTCGCGCAGCCGCAACAGGTCCTGGCCCAGCTTGCTCGAGGGCGCGGCGGCCTCGAACTGGTCGAAGAGGCCGTCCTCCTCGTCCTGCGGCATGCCCTCGTGCAGGCGGTGCAGGCACACGTAGTTCGACCGGCCCTTGAGCATCGCGAACTCGGGGCGGCGGCGCAGCAGCGGGTGCAGCGCCTCGACCGTGCGCGGCAGGTCCCGCTCGACCAGCTGACGCTGCAGCGCCAAGGTGGCGGTCGCCACGACGACGGGCTCCCCGTGGGCGAGCGCGGGCACCAGATAGCCCAGGGACTTTCCGGTACCGGTGCCGGCCTGGACCAGCAGGTGGGATCCGTCGTCGATGGCCTCCGCGACGGCTTGGGCCATGGTCACCTGGCCGGGGCGCTCCGTGCCGCCGACAGCTGTGACGGCTGCATGCAGGAGTTCGGGGAGTGAGGGCTTCGTCATAGCGCGACCACCCTACGACCCGCCACCGACAATCGGGCTCTCAAGCCCACAGCGCACGGGAGGCTCACGCGGGGCGCGCGGGGTTCGGAACGCATTCCGGTGCGGTGGGCGGGTGCGATGCGGCCGGTGGACACGGCAGGGAACTCCTGGATTGAGGACGGCGGTCCCCCTCGGATGAGGGACAGGCGGTCACCCTTCGGCTGGGGGACCGAGGGCAGGCGGTCACCCCTCGGCTCATAGCGCTGAGGGCCAGCGGCCATCCCTCGGCCGGGGATGCCGAGGACGGGTGGACGCCCTCGCGGCTGGGGACGCCGGAAACCAGCCGTCACCCCTCGGCTGAGGATCCGCAGTCGACCGGGAACCCGGGCCGGACGCGGTTCGTTACGGAGAGTGATGAGGCTGTAGCAGAGGCCGCAGCGCCCGGTCCCGGACCATCAGGGCGGCCCGCTTGTCGGGCAGGTCGACCTCGGCCGAGAACCGGAAACCGGCGTTCAGGAAAGCGGCGACGGAAGGGGTGTTGCGGATGTCGGGTTCGGCGATGACACGTGCACAGGCGGCACGCCGTTCGAGTACGAGGTCGGCGACGGCGCGCAGCAGAGTGGAGCCGAGGCCGCGCCCACGGTCGGCGACACCGCCGATAAGGAGGTGCAGACCGGTGTCATGGGGCCGGGCCGGGTAGTAGCGGGCCAGGGGATCCAGATCCGCGCGGTAGATCTCCCAGTAGCTCATGGGTGTCCCGTCCAGCACGCCCAGACAGGGGACGCTGCGTCCGTCACCCACGAGTTGGGCGCGCAGGTGCCGCTCGGTCACCGTCGCGTCTCCTGCCAGGTCCCAGAAGACCGCCACGGCGGGGTCGTTCATCCAACGGGCGATCAGGGCGAGGTCGCGCTCGGGGCGGACGGGGACGAGGTGGAAGACGCCCACGGAGGTGGCGACCTCGCCCCAGTCCGAGACGTGGTCAAGGAGGTCGTCGTCCTGCGGGGTGCTAAGACGCGTGACGGATAAGTCAGATACGGCAGGGGCGGCCGGCACAGGGGGCGCTTCGGTCGACTCGGTGGCAGTGGTGGGACCGGCCGCCCTGCTCGGTCCCGCCTCCTCGTCCGCGCAGAGCGCCGTGAACTGGTCGGGAAGCCGGAGGTCGAGGGTGTCCTCGCAGTCCGGGCCCGCCGGGCCGGAATCCGGAGCCGGACGGGTTTCGGCAGCCGGTCCGGAGCCCCGCTCGGTGTCGGGCTCCGGGGCGGAGGCGGTGCCGGCGCCGCTGCTCATATCGATGGGAGACACGGCGAGGCTCCTCTCAGGAGACGGGATGGGTCACGTTCCTCAGGAATGCAGGGGGTTGGTGATGGTGACGTAGACGGACTGGCTGTCCACCGGGCCGACGAGTTCGTCCAGGCCGTGCAGCCGGGTAAGCAGATTGGCCTTGCAGCGCAGGACGGGTGATTCGAGCAGGCGGGCGGGCAAGGGGGTGCGCAGCCGGTCGGGCCCGGTGGCGGCCTCGGCGAGGAAGCGGCGGAAGGCGGCGAGCAGCACCCGTTCGTCGGCGAGCCGCTGCGAGCCGAACGCGCCGATGAGGCCGAGCACGTTGTTGATGCCGAGGTAGTAGGCGAAGCGTTCGTCGGTCACCTCGTCGGAGACGAACGTGTCGCTGTGCTCGCCGATGCCGGGCAGCCGTGCGTCGAGTTCGGCGCGGCGGGACTCCCGGAAGTAGTAGCCCTGGTTGTCACGGTAGCGGCCGCCCGCGGGCCAGCCCTCCGGGTCCAGCAGGACCACGGTGTTCTGCTGGTGTGCCTCCAGGGCGACACCGGCCTCGCCGTCCAGCCACAGCACGGGGCGCACCACTCGTTCGAGGTAGCGCAGGAACCACTCGGTGGCGACGGCGCCGCGCGAGCGGCCGGTGCGCCCGCCGAGGCGGGTGACGGTCTCGGCGAGCCGCGAGCGCAGGACGGGGTGCCGCTGCCCCGCCGCCTGGGCGCGGGGCTTCGGCGAGACGAGACCGGCGACACAGGAGACGTCGTCCGTGGGACCGAACGGGTTGTGGCGGATGACCACGTCCAGCCCGGGCACCGGGGTGCCGTCCGTGTCGTCGACGGCGATCCAGGCCGGGTCGCGCACGATGTCGAAACCGGGGTGCACGGACCGCCACTGCTTGCCCAGGCCGCCGCGTAGCAGACGGTGCACTTCAACGCCGCGGTGGAGTTCCTTGCGGAGGTTCTCACGGCGGGAGTTGGTGATGCGCAAGCCCAGCGAGAGCTTGAGCATCGCCGGGGCGCCCGAGCGGTGGACCGTGCGGATGGATGAGGTGGGATGCCAGGGGCCGCCGTGCGGACCGAGGTCTCGGAGCAGTCCGGCGTCCAGCAGCGCCGCTGCCTCGGGGCGGAGCCGGATCTCATGCGCCTGCCAGGGGTGCAGTGGCAGCGGGGTGAATCCGTCGGGTAGTGGGAGCCCGGCGCCGGCGAGCCACTGGGCCAGTCGGCCGGCGGGCACGGGGCGGCCGCGTTTGGTCCATGCCGAGTCGGCCGCGAGTACCGGCGGCGCGACGGCCAGCCAGTGCAGACGGAAGGAGCCGCGCAGTTCCGGCGAGTAGAGCCGTGCCTCCGCGTCGGAGAGTCCCTCGCGGCTCTTGGCCGTCGGATGCCACGGGTGCCCGAGCACCAGCGCCTGCTCTGCGGAGAGAAAGAGGTCCGCTCCGTCAACGGGGCGCTCGGGGCGCGCCGCGACGAAGGCCGTCGTGTGGCGTACGGAGTCGGCGACGCGCGCCACCAGATCGGCGACATGCCCGGGAGCGGAGCCGGACAAGGGAGCCGGTCCGGTCTCACGTGCCAGCAGGGTGGCCACCGTCAGCGCGTCCGCGGGCGGGGCCGTCTCGGGTGCGCCGGCCAGGTACGGCGGGCCGAACCGGTGCCAGCCGGTCGGGGACCAGTAGGAGACCGGGACGAGGAGGGCAGTACCGCTGGTGGGGAGCGGGATACGCAGAGTGCCGTCGACGGGAGCGGAGAGGTCGTGCTCGCGGACCCAGCAGCGCAGCAGGTTCTCCACGGTCGCGGCGTGGGCCGCCGTGTGCGGATCGGGGTGTTCCAGCAGGTCGGTGCTGGCGCCGCGCCTCTCGTCGGCCTCCGGTGACGCGGTTCCCTGCGCGGGCACCGTGTGAAACCCGGGGGCGGTGGCCTGCATGCTGCCGAACTCCCGCTCGAGGCCGGACTCTCCCCCGGAGCCGGCCCTCCGCGTGGGACCGGCCTCTCTCTCGGGGCTCCGGAAACCGCCGTGGGGGATCGGGGTGGCGTTCAAGGTCGTTCCTCGTGAGATGTCCAGCTCGTGCGGCGAGGGCCGAGCGGTACGGGCGTGCGGGCGGGTGCGGTGCCTTGGACCTATCTGAGGGCCTCGGGCTGGAGTCGGAAGGCACGGGCGAGGGCGAGATGAGAGTGAAGGGCGAGTGACTCCTCGGCTGTGGTGTCGCAGTGGTGTCGGTTCGCGCAGCAGGAGATGCGCGGCTCAGGGGATGACAGGCCCCCGGGCCACGGCTGCCACGGCGTCCGCCAGCCGGTCCAGGACCGCGCTCGTCTGCTCGTCGCTGATGGTGAGCGGTGGCAGCAGCCGGACGACGCTCGCATGGCGGCCGCCCAGTTCCACGATCAGGCCGCGCCGCAGGCACTCCTGCTGGACGGCGGCGGCCAGAGCGGGCGCGGCAGGACGCGGTCCTGAGCCCCCGGGATCGTCGGTCGGGGACAGCGGGAGTGCCGGTGCGGGTGCGCTCTCGCGGTCCACCAGCTCGAGGCCGATCATCAGACCGCGGCCACGCACATCACCGATGCACGGGAACTCCGTGGCCAGGGAGCGCAGTTCGGCCAGCATGCGGGTGCCGAGCGCGGCGGCGCGTTCGGCGAGGCCGTTCTCACGGACGTATCGGAGGGTCGCGGTGCCGGCGGCCATGGCGAGCTGGTTGCCGCGGAACGTGCCGGCGTGGGCGCCGGGACGCCAGACGTCCAGATCGTCGCGGTAGACGACGACGGCGAGTGGCAGACTGCCGCCGATCGCCTTGGAGAGGACCATCACATCGGGGATCACCCCGCTGTGCTCGACCGCCCAGAAGCGTCCCGTGCGGCCCACACCGGTCTGCACCTCGTCCGCGATCAGCGGGATCGACCGGGTCTCGGTGATCTGGCGCATGCGGCGCATCCAGGCGTCGGGCGCGGGGTTGACGCCGCCCTCCCCCTGAACCGGTTCGAGGATCATCCCGGCCGGCAGTGTCACGCCTGACTTGTCGTCGTCGAGGAGGGACTCGGTCCAGCGGGCGGCGAGTTCGGCACCGCGATCGCCGCCGATACCGAAGGGGCAGCGGTAGTCCTGCGGGAACGGCAGGCGGGTCACCCGGACGTCGGTCGCGCCGCCGGACGCCTGCAGTGCCCCGGCGGTCATCCCGTGATAGGCGCCGGTGAAGGCGAGGAGCCCGCTCCGGCCGGTGGCCGCGCGTACCAGCTTGAGCGCGGCCTCCACGGCGTCGGTCCCGGCCGGACCGCAGAACTGCACACGCGCGCGGTCGGCGAAGCCGGGGGGCAGGGTGCCGAACAGCTCGGTGGTGAAAGCGTCCTTGACGGGCGTGGCCAGGTCCAGGACGTGCAGCGGCGCACCGGAGTCGAGGACGTTGCGGATCGCCTCCAGAACCACCGGGTGGTTGTGCCCGAGGGCCAGCGTGCCCGCGCCGGAGAGGCAGTCGAGGTAGCGGCGGCCGTCCGCGCCCTCGATCGTGAGTCCGCGCGCCCGCACGGGCACGATCGGGAGGGCGCGCGCATAGGTGCGAGCAGCCGATTCGCGCGCCGACTGGCGTCGCAGAATGCCCTCGTGCGCGGCGCGCACCGCTCCGGTCCCGCGCGTCGTCTCGCGCACGGAACACTCCGCCTCGGCTACCCCGCACTCCTCCGGTTCGCCCTCCACCGGCACCAACGCAGTCTCCGTCACGGTCACGACGACAGTTCCTCCCGCTGTCCAGAGGGAATGGGGGTGAGCGTTTGAGCGCGGTCGGCAGTTCCCCCCGTACATACCAACGACGTGAACGGCCTGTGGAAGCGGTCGGGGGCGAAATTCATACCGCTGATCCCCTGAACGGCCGTGCGAGGCGGGCGCTTCGCACCAGCCGTCACCCGGGTCCCGATGCCGGACCCGTCCTGTGCGACGGAGGTGCGCCGATGATCGCGGCCGTGACGGAACCGTTGCCGTTCCGCGGGAAGTCCCGCACAGCGAGCGCATAGTGTCGTGTGTCGTTCAGTGACATCGGATGATCATCCAAGATGTCCCGCCGTCCCACGGCGGTGCGCCGATCCTGTCAGACGGGTTCATTCCAGGGGGAGTTCAGACCATGCGATCCATACGCCCACTCTTCGCCGCCCGCCGGGAAAGGAGCGTTCGTCGCACCACCTTCCCCGTTCTGGCCGCAGTCGGCCTGGCCACGGCACTGGCGCTGACCGCGACCGCGTGCGACTCGAGTGGAGACGCCAAGGCGGGCGGTGAGGCGAGCGCGTCCGTCTCCGCCTCCGCGCCGGGCGACGGCAAGATCAAGATCCCGGACGACATCAAGCGGAAGCTCAGGGAACACGGGATCGACATCGACAAGTGGAAGAACGGCGCCTGGAAGAACTGGGACAAGGACGACTGGCTGCGCGAGGCCGACGAGTTCGTCAACCCGATCATCCAGGGGCTGTGGAACCCGGACCGGATGCGCAAGGCCAACGACCCGGACAAGGGTGTCGACGCCAACGACCTCTCGGGCGACCAGGGCGTAACCGACCCGACCCCGGCGCCGGTGCAGGCACAGGCGGTGCGGCCCGCCTATCACGACAGCGCGCCCACGGCGGGCAAGGTGTTCTTCGACTCGCCCGAGGGCACGATGGTCTGCTCGGCGACGGTGGTCGAGGACCCGGCCCATCCCGGCAAGTCCAACCTCGTGTGGACCGCGGGCCACTGTGTGCACGCGGGCCGCAAGGGCGGCTGGTACCGCAACATCGCGTTCGTGCCGGCGTACAACAACGCGGGCAGGACGGAAGCCGAACTGCAGAGCGCGACGCGGGAGCAGATCGCCCCGTACGGCGTCTGGTGGGGTGACTGGGCGCAGACCTCGGACCAGTGGATCGAGCGGGGCGACGAGACCGGTGGCCAGGGCGCGCCGTACGACTTCGCCGTGATCCATGTGACCCCGGAGCAGGGCAACGGCGGCAAGTCCCTGGAGGAGACGGTCGGTTCGGCCCTCCCGGTGAACTTCAACGCGCCGGCCGTACCGAAGGTCGACAGCATCACGGCGACCGGCTACCCGGCCGCGGCGCCGTTCG
Source organism: Streptomyces sp. CA-106110 (assembly GCF_050936285.1). Taxonomy (NCBI): domain Bacteria; kingdom Bacillati; phylum Actinomycetota; class Actinomycetes; order Kitasatosporales; family Streptomycetaceae; genus Streptomyces; species Streptomyces sp. CA-106110. The sequence continues at coordinate 3,741,049 of NZ_JBNJNB010000001.1, forward strand.
ACGGCCAGAAGCTGTACCAGTGCCAGGACAAGCCGGGCCGGCTGTCGATCGTGCGGACGGATCCGACGATGTACCGCATCGGCTGCACCATGACGGGCGGTTCGTCCGGCGGCGGCTGGGTGGAAAGGGGCAGCGACGGCAAGCCGGCGCTGGTGTCCAACACCTCGATCGGCCCGGTGACCTCCGGCTGGCTGGCGGGCCCGCGCCTGGGGGACGTGGCCAAGGGCATCTACACGTCGGTCAGCAAGAAGTTCGCGAACCAGTGACAGCCTGATCGCAACGCACAAGGCCCGCTCCCTTGGACAGGGAGCGGGCCTTTCGTGCAGATGGATCACCCTGACGCACCGGTCCGGCGGGACTCGGGCAGTCGCCGTCGCCGACCACGTCGTGCCTAGGACCGGCGGGACCGCCGCCGGTCACGTCCTAACGGGGACCGGCAACGGTCCGTCGTGGCTCAGAGCGCCGAAGCCGGAGCGTACGGGGCGAGCTCCGCGGCCAGTTCCTCGTGCACCCGTACCTTGAGCAGGGTGCCCTCCGGGGTGTGCTCCTCGGAGATCACCTCGCCCTCGGAGTGGGCGCGTGCGACCAGACGGCCGTGCGTGTAGGGCACGAGCGCCTCGATCTCGACCGACGGCCTGGGCAACTCGTTGTCGATGAGCGCGAGCAGGTCCGCGATGCCCCTGCCCGTGCGCGCCGAGACCGCGATGGCGCGCTTCTCCGTCCGCAGCAGCCGCTGGAGCACCAGCGGATCGGCCGCGTCCGCCTTGTTGATGACGACGATCTCGGGAACGTCGGTCGCGCCGACGTCCCGGATCACCTCACGCACGGCGGCCAGCTGCTCCTCGGGGACCGGGTGGGAGCCGTCCACCACGTGCAGGATCAGGTCGGAGTCACCGACCTCCTCCATGGTGGAGCGGAACGCCTCGACCAGGTGGTGGGGCAGATGCCGCACGAAACCGACGGTGTCGGCCAGCGTGTACAGCCGCCCGCTCGGGGTCTCGGCCCGGCGCACGGTCGGGTCCAGGGTCGCGAACAGTGCGTTCTCGACCAGGACGCCCGCGCCCGTGAGGCGGTTGAGCAGGGAGGACTTGCCGGCGTTGGTGTAACCCGCGATGGCGACCGACGGCACCTTGTGGCGCCGGCGCTCCTGGCGCTTGATCTCGCGGCCGGTCTTCATCTCCGCGATCTCCCGGCGCATCTTCGCCATCTTCTCGCGGATCCGCCGCCGGTCCGTCTCGATCTTGGTCTCACCGGGACCACGGGTCGCCAGGCCGCCGCTGCCGCCGCCCATCTGCCGGGACAGCGACTGACCCCAGCCTCGGAGCCTCGGCAGCATGTACTGCATCTGTGCGAGCGCGACCTGCGCCTTGCCCTCTCGGGACTTCGCGTGCTGGGCGAAGATGTCCAGGATCAGGGCCGTGCGGTCGATGACCTTGACCTTGACGACGTCCTCGAGGTGGATCAGCTGGCCCGGGCTGAGCTCACCGTCGCAGATGACGGTGTCGGCGCCCGTGTCGATCACGATGTCCCGCAGCTCCTGGGCCTTGCCGGAGCCGATGTACGTGGCGGCGTCGGGCTTGTCGCGGCGCTGGATCACACCGTCCAGCACCAGCGCGCCCGCGGTCTCCGCGAGGGCCGCCAGCTCGGCGAGCGAGTTCTCCGTGTCCTGCACGGTCCCCGAGGTCCACACGCCGACGAGCACGACGCGCTCGAGGCGCAGCTGCCGGTACTCGACCTCGGTGACGTCCTCGAGCTCGGTGGACAGGCCCGCCACGCGGCGCAGCGCCGCGCGCTCGGAGCGGTCGAACTGGTCGCCGTCCCGCTCTCCGTCGAACTCGTGGCTCCAGGCGACGTCCTCTTCCATCAGGGCATCGGCCCGAAGACCTTCGGGGTAGGCGTGCGCGAAGCGCTGGGTGTCCTGGGAAGGGGAAGAAGAGGAGGTCATTGGGTCCTTACGTCGTTGGGGATACCGCTTGCGGCGGCGGAGCCGGCCGCTTGGGCCGCGCACCTCGCCACCCTGCACAACGCTCGAGCGGACCGGGACATTCCCGGCCGCCCGCGCCCTGGGGGCCGCGCCGCCGACCCGACGATGGTCGCACGGCGCGGCCCGCCCCGTCATCCGACTTACCGCGTGCTCGCGGAGGGCTGCACCGGGTCGCTCTTCCAGTCCGGGTGCCCCGGCATCGGCGGGGTCTTCTCGTCGTGGAGCCAGCCCTGGAAGAACGCACCGAGGTCGCGTCCGGCGACGTCGGACGCCAGGCGTTCGAAGTCGGCCGTGGTGGCCGTACGGTCCCGGTGCACGGCCACCCAGAGCCGCTCCAGACGCTCGAACGCGGAGCGTCCGATCTCCTGACCCAGCGCGTACAGGACGAGCGCGGCGCCGTCGTAGACGTTCGGGCGGAAGATGCTGATCTTCTTGCCCGGATTCGGGGGTCTGGGGGCGGCCGGCGGTCCTCCGACGGCGCGCCAGGTGTCGGAGAGGGTGTACGCCGCCTTCATACGGGTCTCCAGGGCCTTGCCCGCGGTCTCCTCCGCGTACAGGGCCTCGTACCAGGTGGCGTGCCCTTCGTTCAGCCACAGGTCGGACCAGGTGCGCGGGCTGACGCTGTCCCCGAACCACTGGTGGGACAGTTCGTGCACCATGATCGACTCGACGTACCACTTGGGGTACGCGGGCTCGGTGAAGATGTTCTTCTCGAAGAGGGAGAGCGTCTGTGTCTCCAGTTCGAAGCCGGTCTGGGCCTGGGCGATCAGCAGGCCGTACGTCTCGAAGGGATAGGGGCCGAGCTTCTCCTCCAGCCAGGCGATCTGGTCGGGGGTCTTCGCCAGCCACGGTTCGAGGACCTTCGCGTCGGCGGCGGGTACGACGTCGCGGACGGGCAGTCCGTTCGGTCCCCTGCGGTGCAGCACGGCGGTGTGGCCGACGGACACCTGGGCCAGTTCGGTCGCCATGGGGTGGAGGGTGCGGTAGGTCCAGGTGGTGGCTCCGCCCCTGCGCTGCCTGCCCAGCGGCACACCGTTGGCCACGGCCGTGTAGCCGTCGGGTGCGGTCACGTGGAAGGTGAAGACCGCCTTGTCGGAGGGGTGGTCGTTGCACGGGAAGACCAGGTGGGCGGCGTCGGCCTGGTTAGCCATGGCGAGCCCGTCGTCGGTCCGCACCCATCCGCCGTCCTGGCCGTCCGGGGACACCGGGTTGCTCGTGTGACGCACGGTGATCCGCAGCACGCTGCCTCTGGGGAGCGGGATCTCCGGTGTGATCATCAGGTCGTCCCCGGCGCCGGTGAAGACCGCGGGAGCGCCATTGACCTCGACGGACTGCACCGTGCCGCGTGCGAAGTCGAGGTTGACGCGATCCAGGCGCTCGGTGGCGCGCGCCCGGATCGTGGTGACGGCGCTGAGGGGCTTGCTGTTGCTGCCGGGGTAGGTGAAGGCGAGGTCGTACGAGAGCACATCGTAGCCAGGGTTGCCGAGCGTCGGGAACAGTCGGTCGCCGAGGCCGAGCGGTGCGGCGGGCGGGGAAGCGCCGGCGGCGACGAGACAGCCGGAAACGGCGGAGACCAGCAGGGCAGTTCTGGCGCGGCGGGCACGGGGGATCACGGAGCGGAGGCTGAGCGGCATGGACCACGGCTACCAGCGCGCACCGCTCGCGAGGTGACGGCGCGCGCCGGGCCCACCCGAACGGTTCAGCCCGGGCCGTCCCGCGCGTTGGACCCGCAGGTCGGAAGGCTAGTGGGCGGCCGCGGGGTGCTGCGCGCGGCTCACGTCGAAGACGCCGGGCACGTTGCGCATCGCTCGCATCAGGGCCGGCAGGTGTGCTGCGTCCGGGAGTTGGAGTGTGTATGTGTGGCGCACGCGCTGCTGGCTGGGCGGTTCGACGGTGGCGGAGACAATCCCCGCGCCCTCCAGGGCGATTGCTTCGGTGAGGTCCGCGAGGAGGTGCGGGCGCACAAAGGACTCGGCGACGAGCGTGACCCGGCAGTGTGTGGTGTCGCCCCAGCGCACACCGACCTCCGCGCGCCCGGCGCTCTTCATGCGCGCCACTCCGGCGCATTCGATGCGATGGACCGTCACCACACCCCCGCGGACGGCGAATCCGGTGACCTCGTCGGGCGGCACCGGTGTACAGCAGCCCGCCATGCGGACGGAGGCGCCGGGCAGGTCGACAACGGCGTTGGCAGTGCGTGCGCCCGGCGCGTCCGGGGTGGGGCCCGCGGGCGGCGCAGGCGGGCGGGTGGCGGTCAGGTGCGCGGTGCCGCGCACCGTGGCGCCGACCGTCGAGGCCTCGGCGCCGTGCCGCGCGTCGCCCGGTTCCGACGCGCCGTCGGTCGTGTCGCCCAAGGCCGGACGGGCCGCGAGCCGACGCTGGATGGCGATCCTCGCGACGGGCGTGTACGCGTGCTCCAGCCACTCCTCGGAGGGTTCCGATGCCGGGTCCTGGCCCATCAGGAGCTGAACGGTGTCGCCGTCCTTGAGGACCGTGCTCAGGGTCGCCAGCCGGCCGTTGACCCGGGCCCCGATACAGGCGTGCGCGTCCTCGCCGTACTGAGCGTACGCGGCGTCCACGCAACTCGCGCCCTCCGGGAGCCCCAGTGCGCCGCCGTCGGCGCGGAACACGGTGATCTCCCGGTCCTGTGCGAGGTCCTCGCGCAGCGTCGACCAGAAGGTGTCGGTGTCGGGGGCCGCCTCCTGCCAGTCCAGGAGCCTGGAGAGCCAGCCGGGGCGGGTCGGGTCGGCGCGCTCGCCGTCGGCCGGGTCGTCGGAGGACGGAGCGTAGGGGTTGCCGAGCGCGATGACGCCGGACTCGGCGACCTTGTGCATCTGGTGCGTGCGGATGAGGACTTCGGCGACCTCGCCGTCCTCGCGGGCGACCGCGGTGTGCAGCGACTGGTACAGGTTGAACTTCGGGACGGCGATGAAGTCCTTGAACTCCGAGACCACCGGGGTCATGCAGGTGTGCAGTTCACCGAGGACGCCGTAGCAGTCGGCGTCCTCGTTCACCAGCACCAGCAGGCGGCCGAAGTCGGCGCCGCGCAGTCTGCCCCGCTTGCGGGAGATGCGGTGGACGGAGACGAAGTGTCTGGGTCTGATCAGGACTTCCGACTGGATTCCGGCCTCACGCAGGACGGTCCGCACCTGCTCGGTCATCGCGGCGAGGGGGTCGTCGCCGTGCGCCGCGTTCTCGGCGATCAGTTCCCTCGTGTGCTCGTACTCCTCGGGATGCAGGATCCCGAAGACGAGGTCTTCCAGTTCGGTCTTGAGCGCCTGGACGCCGAGGCGTTCAGCCAGCGGGATGAGGACGTCGCGGGTGACCTTGGCGATGCGTTCCTGCTTCTCGGGGCGCATGACCCCGAGGGTGCGCATGTTGTGCAGCCGGTCGGCCAGTTTGATCGACATCACCCGGACGTCGTTGCCGGTGGCGACGAGCATCTTGCGGAAGGTCTCGGGTTCGGCGGCGGCCCCGTAGTCGACCTTCTCCAGCTTGGTCACGCCGTCCACCAGATAGCGCACCTCTTCGCCGAACCCTTCGCCCACCTGATCGAGAGTCACGTCCGTGTCCTCGACCGTGTCGTGCAGCAGGGAGGCGGTCAAGGTGGTGGTCTCGGCACCGAGTTCGGCAAGGATCAGAGTGACGGCGAGGGGGTGCGTGATATACGGCTCGCCACTCTTGCGCATCTGGCCCCGGTGCGAGGACTCCGCCAACAAGTAGGCGCGCCGCAGGGGTTCCAGGTCGGCGTCCGAGTGGTGGGCGCGGTGCGCCTCCGCGACATGGCCGATGGCGTCAGGCAGCCGGTCGCGGGCCGCGGTGCCGAGCAGTGCGGCCCGCCCCAGTCGGCGCAGGTCGATCCGGGGGCGGCTCTTCCTGCGGTGCTCCCCTGGCGTCGCGGGGACGGGGCTGGCAGGGTTCGTGGCCTCCGCACTCATTGGGCACCTCCGGCTGCGTGGACCGGCGGACGGGTGCCGCATGGCGTACGCGGCGCGGGGGATGGCAACGGTCCCCCGCCCGGGCCGGTGCTTGATGCTACCGAGCCCATCACGCCCGGCCGACCGGCTCTCGCCGAGCGTGAAACGGATCACCCATTCGAGCGAAGGCCGGAGGGTTTACGGTTTTGCGCCACGGGCACGAGCGCCGACCGTCGATTCGATCGTTCCCGGTGGCGCCGGGCCGCGGATAGGAGCGTTCAGAAGCCCTCCGGGCTGCCCTACGGAACGGCGCGGCCGTGCCGCCGACCGCGCCTTCCGGCCAATCGGCGGAACGCGGCGTCACCGTCCACGTGCCACACCGTGCTTCGGCGCGCCGCCGGTTCGCCCCAGAGAAGTCGCTGGACGGCTCGCGTTCGCCATCCGCGACGATCTCCCGGCCGGCCGTCGGGCGGCGGTGGACGGCACGCCGTTCCGGTCAGCGGATGGCGCGGCGCCTCTGGTTCAGCGCGTCGCGCGGCGCTTCCGGTTCAGCGGGTCGCGGCCGCCAGCCACTGGGCGTCGATCTCGCCCTCGGCGACGATCACCGCCGGTCCGGTCATCTCGATCTCGCCGTCCGGGCGCTCGGTGATCACCAGGGTGCCGCCGGGGACGTCCACGGTGTACGTGGCCGGTACACCCGTCACAGCCGGATCGGCGCCGTCGCGGCGGGCCGTGGCGACGGCGACCGCGCAGGCGCCCGTGCCGCAGGAGCGGGTCTCGCCCGAACCGCGCTCGTGGACGCGCATCGCGACGTGTGCGGGTGCCCGGTCGGCCACGAACTCGACGTTGACTCCGTCCGGGTAGGCCGAGGCCGGACTGAAGGGCGGAGGACTGTACAGATTGCCCGCATGGGCGAGGTCGTCGACGAAGGCGACCGCGTGGGGATTGCCCATGTTCACGTTGCGCGCGGGCCAGCTCCGCTCGCCGACGCTCACCGTGACGTCTCCCTCGGGCAGGACCGCTCTGCCCATGCCGACGGTGATGTCTCCCTCGGCGGAGTCGCTGCCGGGCCCGGGCTTGGCGATGTGCACGGTCTTCACACCCCCGCGCGTGGCGACCGCGAGATCCCCCTCGGTCACGTACCCAGCGCGCTGGAGGTAGCGGGCGAAGACCCGCACGCCGTTGCCGCACATCTCCGCGATCGAGCCGTCCGCGTTGCGGTAGTCCATGAACCACTCCGCGTCGGCGGCCATCTCCCGGGCCTCGGGATGTGCCGCGGAACGCACCACGTGCAGCAGACCGTCGCCGCCGATGCCCGCGCGGCGGTCGCACAGGACGGCGACGGCGGCCGGGGGCAGGTCGAGGGCGTTCTCCGGGTCGGGGACGATCACGAAGTCGTTCTCCGTGCCATGCCCCTTGAGGAAGGCGATCCGCGTGCTCATTCCTCGATCGTACGGGGTCGGTACGACACCACGGACCGCACGGCAGTGGCACGGCTGCCCGGCAGACGGACCGCGCGGCCTCAGCGCAGCCGGGCCACCCGCCACACGGCCAGGACCACGACCACGGCGACCAGCCCGGCGTAGGCGAGGGCCACCCGCCAGTCCGGACGGCGCCCGGAGCCGCGCTGGGGCACGCCCGGCCAGGTGTAGCCGACACGCCGCGCGGCCATCATGCCCCAGCCCGCCGCGCACGAGCAGATCAGCAGCCCGAGCATGGCGACCACGGCACCGCCGTCGCCGAACTCGAAGGCCAGCGGGAAGGCGAACATCAGCGAGCCGACCGCCGCGAGCGCCACGATCGGGGCGAGCTGCCAGGTGCGCAGCCGACGCTGCGGGCGCAGCTCGACCTCGACCTCGTGCCCGGCGGTCAGCTCGTGCGCCTCCGGCCCGTCGGCGGTCACGCCGCCGGTCGGGTGCTCGTCGGGCCCGTCGGAGCTGAGCCTCTCGTCCACGCCCTCGCCGCTGCCGTACTCCGCGCCTTGAGCGGTGTCGCGAGGGCCGGCCTCCATCGCCACGTGCCCTCCCAACTCGGACTCACTTGGTCGATCGAAGCTCGATGATGGCATGCCACAGGAGGCCCAAATGACGGCCGGAGCGTCCCGATGCCATCACGTGATCAGGCTGTAACCGGTCGTTCGACCAACGCCAGTGCGAGGTGCGGGAGTTCCATTCGGTCCGCTGCACCACCGCTGAGCCAGTGCACGCGCGGGTCGCGACGGAACCAGGAATCCTGACGGCGCGCGAAGCGCTTGGTGGCGCGCACGGTCTCGGCGCGCGCCTCTTCCAGGCTGCACTCCCCCGCGAACGCCGCGAGCACCTGCTGGTATCCGAGCGCGCGGGACGCCGTGCGCCCCTCCCGCAGGCCCTGCGCCTCCAGTGCGCGTACCTCGTCCACGAGCCCGGCCTCCCACATGCGGTCGACGCGGCGTGTGATGCGCTCGTCGAGCTCGGGGCGGGCCACGTCGACGCCGATCTGCACGGTGTCGTAGACCGAGTCGTGACCCGGGAGATTGGCGGTGAAGGGCAGCCCGGTGATCTCGATGACCTCCAGGGCCCGGACGATACGGCGGCCGTTGCTGGGCAGGATCACCCGTGCCGCCTCCGGATCGGCAGCGGCCAGGCGCGCGTGCAGCGCTCCGGAGCCGCGCAGGGCGAGCTCCTCCTCGAGCCGGGCGCGCACCTCGGGGTCGGTTCCGGGGAACTCCAGGTTGTCGACTGCGCCGCGTACGTACAGCCCGGAGCCGCCGACCAGGACGGGCCAGCGGCCCTCGGCGAGCAGTGCGTCGATCCGCGCACGGGCGAGGCGCTGGTACTCGGCCACGGACGCCGTCACGGTCACGTCCCAGATGTCCAGCAGGTGGTGCGGGACGCCGCCGCGCTCCTCGGGCGTCAGTTTGGCGGTGCCGATGTCCATCCCGCGGTACAGCTGCATGGAGTCGGCGTTGACGACCTCCCCACCGAGGCGCTGGGCCAGGAACACGCCCAGATCGGACTTTCCGGCCGCGGTCGGTCCGACGACGGCGATGACCCGCGGCGCGGGCGTTGCACTACTCACCGCAACAGTTTCGCAAACCTCCGGACCTCGCCTCGAACGAGTTAGGTGACGCCCTCGATGCCGGTTCGTTGCCCGTTGCGAGGTCCCGGCCGCCGCTTCGAGAGCGGGTGGGCCGGGAGATGCAAGCGGGCACACCGAGCAACGCGGTATTTCGCCCGCACGAGTAATGTATGGAGTTGATATGGGCGTTTTTGCACGGCTTTTCCCGAGGTCGAGGACGACGGAGCAGGTGCGGCCCTCGGAGGCGGAGGCTCCGCAGCCGACGGCCCCGGCCCAGCCGCAGGCGCCGGACGAGGCGAGGGACCCGGTCACATCCGGGACCGAGGCCGCGCCGGGGGTCACGGTGGAGGAGCCGGCGCAGGCCGCCGTCGAGAAGGGTGTCGGGATTCCCAGGCAGCAGTCCGTGGACATGGCCGCCGACCGCGAGGCCGACGAGGGCGCCCGCACGTAACTGCCTCCGCAAGGGAAGGTGGATCATGCGTCTCGTGGACAATCTGAAAGTCAAGGTCTCGGAGTTCGCGCAGCAGCACGAGGGGAAGGTCGATCGCGGCCTGGAAAAGGCTGCGAAGGTGATCGACGAGAGGACCAAGGGCAAGTACAGCGACAAGATCCACACCGGCACGGACAAGGCGAAGGGCGCGATGGAGCGCATCGCCCACCGCGACACGGGCCCGGCGGACGCCGCGGGGATGCCACCGGAGTCCGGCACGGGAGAGACGCCGCCGGAAAATCGGCCACCGTCCGCCTCCTGACCCGGCAGACGGCACATCGGCGGACGGCCGTGAGGCGCGCAGCCTCCCGGCCGTCCGCCGTATCGGGACACCGGCCGGGACGTCGGCCACGCGTCCGCTACGACCAGGCCGCCACCAGGTACCCCACCCCGTACGGTGCGTCGTCGTACAGAAGCGCGCCCGACAGGCGCGCGCCCTCGGCGGCGCCCGCCATGATCTGCCAGGGAGCCCGGCCGCAGGCCTTGAGTTCCCGGGCCAGGTCCGCGTCCAGCGCCTTCAGGCCCGCCGTGTCCGCCGCCGCGAGCGCTCGCGCGACCTCCGCGTCGAAGCCGGCCGCGCGCTCGTCCAGATAGCCGGGAGCCTTGAGCGTGCGGCACGCGCTCGCGTCGCCCATGACCAGGAGGGCCACGCGCTCGTCCGGACCGGCCAGCTCAGCTCCGAGCGCGGCACACCGCTCGGGGGCGAGGGACTCCGCCACGCCCAGCCCCTCCAGGGGCGCGTCCGCCCAGGCGGTCCGCTCCAGCAGCCACGCGGCGACCGCGAGCGAGGGCGGAAGCTCGCGACCGGACCCCGCCGCGTCCGCTCCGCCGGTGCCCAGCCGTACACCGACGTCCACGCCGAACCCGCGGAAGGATCCCCGGGTGCCCTCTGGGTACGGGACGTACCCGCTCTCCTCGGCGGGTCCGACGATCACCAGCCGGTCCGGCCGCGCGGCGGCGAGCACGCCGAGCGCGTCCAGACACGCGGCACGGGCACCGTCCAGCTCGGGAGCGGCGCCCGCGGCGACCTCGGGCACGAGCAGCGGCGGACAGGGACAGACTGCGGCGGCGACAAGCATGATCCGCAGCGTAACCCCGCCGGACGGCGGCACGTCATTGCCCTGCGTGCGCGGGAGTGGACCGCGAGAGCCGACGACGAGAAGGGCGCAACCGAACACACGCCGGTGACCGCCGGGCGTTGCCGACGATCAGGCGGGTGACGCACAGCGCACAACGGTGAAGGGAGGGTGGCCGGGCCGACAGCGTCCGCCAGGACCGCGCCCGCCCCGCCGACCGCGACGTCAGTTGCAGCCGCACGCGCCCGCGGACGCCACAGGCAGGGGCTCGGGGGCGCCGATCTTCGGCAGCCCGAGCATCACCCCGGCCGGCTTGGCGGCCTCCGCGGCGTTCCGCTTCTCCCACGCGTCGCCCGCGCGCGTCCGGCGTACGCCGAGGACGGGTCCCTCGGCCAGGAGGTGGTGCGGGGCGGCGTACGTGATCTCGACCGTCACCACGTCGCCGGGGCGGACCTCCTCGTCCGGCTTGGTGAAGTGGACCAGACGGTTGTCGGGGGCACGGCCGGAGAGGCGGTGGGTCGCACCGTCCTTGCGGCCCTCGCCCTCGGCGACCATCAGCTCCAGGGTGCGGCCGACCTGCTTCTTGTTCTCCTCCCAGGAGATCTCCTCCTGAAGGGCGACGAGACGCTCGTAGCGCGCCTGGACGACCTCCTTGGGGATCTGGTCCTCCATGGTGGCGGCGGGCGTGCCGGGCCGCTTGGAGTACTGGAAGGTGAAGGCCTGCGTGAACTGCGCCTCGCGGACGACGTGCAGGGTCTGCTCGAAGTCCTCCTCGGTCTCTCCGGGGAAGCCCACGATGATGTCGGTCGTGATCGCCGCGTGCGGGATGGCGGCCCGCACCTTCTCGATGATCCCCAGGTAGCGCTCCTGGCGGTACGAGCGGCGCATCGCCTTCAGCACCGTGTCCGAGCCGGACTGGAGCGGCATGTGCAGCTGCGGCATCACGTTCGGCGTCTCGGCCATGGCCGCGATGACGTCGTCGGTGAAGTCGCGGGGGTGCGGCGAGGTGAAGCGGATCCGCTCCAGCCCCTCCACCTTGCCGCAGGCCCTCAGCAGCTTGCTGAAGGCCTCACGGTCGCCGATGTCGGAGCCGTACGCGTTCACGTTCTGCCCGAGCAGGGTGATCTCCGAGACGCCCTCGGCGACCAGTGCCTCGACCTCGGCCAGGATGTCGCCGGGCCGGCGGTCCTTCTCCTTGCCGCGCAGCGCCGGGACGATGCAGAAGGTGCAGGTGTTGTTGCAGCCGACGGAGATCGACACCCACGCCGCGTACGCGCTCTCGCGGCGCGTGGGCAGCGTCGAGGGGAACGCCTCCAGCGACTCGGCGATCTCGACCTGCGCCTCCTCCTGCACCCGGGCGCGCTCGAGCAGGACGGGCAGCTTGCCGATGTTGTGCGTACCGAAGACGACGTCCACCCAGGGCGCCTTCTTCACGATGGTGTCGCGGTCCTTCTGCGCGAGGCAGCCGCCGACCGCGATCTGCATCCCGGGCCGCGTGGCCTTCTTCGGCGCGAGGCGGCCGAGGTTGCCGTAGAGACGGTTGTCGGCGTTCTCGCGGACGGCGCAGGTGTTGAAGACGACGACGTCCGCGTCGCCGTCCGAACCCTCCGGCGCCCGCACATAGCCGGCCTCTTCGAGCAGCCCGGACAATCGCTCGGAGTCGTGGACGTTCATCTGGCACCCGTAGGTGCGGATCTCGTAGCTCTTGGGTGCTGGAACGTCCACGGCGAGGCTCCGGTCGCTGCTGCTGGTCATGCCTCAAGGGTAGGTGGTCCCCCATGGGTGCCCGTCCGGGACCGACCAGCGGGCGCAGGCGGCTTCCGGTTGATCGATGCGATCGGGCTGATCGGGTCAGGAGGCCCTGGTGCCGATCACATGCCTGACGCCGGAGACGGTCGCGGCGGCGACAGAGGCGAGGAGCGCAAGGACGACGGCCGTGAACCACGTCGTCGCGGTGGTCACGCTCATGGAGCGGCTGGCGACGCCCAGGCCCACGGGCAGGATCGCCAGGCCGAGGTAGGAGGCGAGGAACAGCCCGGCGAGGGCTTCGCCGCGCCGGGCCGGGGCGGCCGTACCGGCCACGTGCCCGACGGCGGACTTGAACAGCACCCCGGCACCGGCACCGGCGACGATCCCGGCGAGCAGGAACACGGGCAGGCCGGCGAGGTGCATGCCGACGGCGAGGACGGCCATGCCCACGGCCTGGGCGAGCAGCCCGATGTACCAGCGCGTGAGGGCACGGAGCCGGCCGGTGCCCGTCTGGGCGGCCGCGGCGGCGCCGAACACGGCGAACACGACCAGTCCGGCCAGTGCGCGGGAGGGGTGGTGCAGGGTCCCGCCGACGAAGCCGGGAACCACGGAGGTGAACAGGCCGAACACGGCCATGGAGGTGAATCCGGCCGCGGCGGCGGCGAGGTGGCCGGGGCCGCCGCGGGTGGCCCCGACCCGCTGGGGACGGTAGGCCGGCCTGACGGCAGGCTTCCGGGCGGTCTCGGGTGTCAGCGCGATGGCGGCCACGCCGGTCAGCAGCAGCACGACGAAGACCGCGTACGGCAGTCGGAGCGGCGCGCCCAGGTACTGGGCGAGCACGCCCGCGGCGATGGGGCCGCCGCCCAGGCCGCCGATGTTGGCCACGGTCGACACGGTCTCGAACCGCCGTGTCGAGGCGCCGGGCCGGTGAGCGCTGTGCAGCTCGTGCAGATAGGCGGTGGCGGTCGCCGTCAGCATCCCGACACCGAGACCGGTGACCAGCCGGGCGACGATCAGCACCGGCAGTGACGGGGTGGCGAGGAAAAGCGCCGCGGCGAGCAGTTCCAGCGCCAGCGCCGCCGTCATGACCTTCTTGCGGCCCAGCCAGTCCGAGACGTGTCCGGCAAGGAACAGACTGGTCAGCACACCGACGGCGTAGACGGCGAACACGACGGTGACCGTGAACGTGGAGAACCCGTCATGAGCCTGGTAGAGGGGATACAGCGGCGTGGGAACCGTGGAGAACGCCATGGCCGTCACGAACACCCCGGCCACCGTCCAGAACGCGGCGCCGTACCCTCGGTCGCCACGCTCGTGCTCCGGCGCCGGAGCCTTCCGGCCGGGTACACCATCCGTACGCAGGCCCTTGACCGACGTCATCGACATCATGAGGACTCCGATCCGTTGACGGGGATTCCATGGGCGGTGGATTCCATCGACCGTGGAACCGGCGGCCTTCCATCGCCGCCTGCCGTTGCCAACATGTACGCGCAGCCGTTGTTTCCCACACGGGAGAGATGATCCAAGATGATGGTTATCTGAATGTGAGATAGCCGAGGAGGATGGTCATGGATCTGCGGCAGATGGAGGTCGTCGTCGCCGTCGCCGAGGAGGGCGGGTTCAGTGCCGCGGCCCGGCGGCTGCACATCGTGCAGTCCGCGGTCTCCAGCACGGTCCGCGCCCTGGAGCGCGAACTGGGCGCGTCACTGTTCCAGCGCACCACCCACCGGGTGTCGCTGACCCCCGCGGGGCACGCCTTCCTGCCCGCCGCCCGCGCCACCCTGCGCGCCGCCGAGGAGGCCAGGGCGGCGGTGGACATCGCCCAGGGAGAGCTCCGCGGAGAGATCACCATCGGCGTGATGCAGGGTCTGTACGCCGGCCTGGCACTGGCGCTGGCGCACTTCCACCAGGAGAACCCGGGCGTGGTGGTCCGGCTGCGTCAGGCCCCGGCCGAAGACCTCCCGAAGGCCCTGCGCACCGGAACCGTCGACCTGGCCGTGGCCGCCCTGGACACCGTGCCGCGCGGTCTCGGGACCCGGCTGCTGTCGCGGGAGGAGATGGTCCTGGTGACCGCCCCGAGGCCGAGCGCTCTGCCGCCCGAGGGGCCGGTGACCCTGCCGGAGGCGGCCCGTCTGCCGCTGGTGGACTTCTCCCCCGGCTGGGCGATCCGGCAGGAGGTCGACAGGGCCTTCCGTGCGGCGTCCCTCGAACGCAGCGTCACGTTCGAGGTGAACGACCTGCTGGCCGCCAGTGACCTGGTCCGGCACAGCCTCGGGGCGTGCATCATGCCCCCGTCGGTGGCCGCCCGGTTCCCCGATCTCCCCGTGCGCCACTTCACCGCGCATGCACCGGCATGGACGATCAGAGTCGTCCACCCGCACGGGCAACCGTCCCCCGCGGTCGCCGCGTTCCTGCGGCACATCAGATAGCCGTACCAGGACCAGCCCGTACAGGCGGAAGGCATCGGGAGAAGCGCCGGCTCAGCTCGCACGAGCGGGACGTACTGGCCTCCAGGGCTGGACTCGGTCCATTCGTGCGCGTGCCGTCCGACGAGCACGGCACCGGTGCGCTCAAGCGGGACTCAAGGTGCCCCGGGCAAACTGGCCGCGCAGTCGTGTCACTGACGGACCATGGGGGGAACAGGTGACCGTACGCACCCTGCCCGACCTGCTGCTCCGGCGGGCGGAGCGGGAGCCTGACGCAGCGGCGTACCTGCTGCTCGACTGGCACGCCCCGAAGGGCGGTCCGGAGCGGATGCGCCGCCGGCAGATTGGCTACGGGGAGCTGGACCAGGCCGCCCGGCGGCTGGCCGCATGGCTGCTGGAGCGGGGGCTGGGCGGACAGCGGGTGCTCGTTCTCCAGCAGCGGCCCGACCTGTTCATCGCGTCGCTCTTCGGCTGTCTGTACGCCGGCGCGATCCCGACGCCGTGCCCGGTGCCGAACGGGCGGCGCAGCGCCGACGAGCGGGTGCTCCGCATCATCCAGGACGCGCAGGTGTCGCTGCTGCTCACCGACCGGGAGTCGGCGGCGGCCGTCTCCTACCTGGTGTCGGCCGTGGGCCGGGCCGACCTGCCCTGCCTGGCACTGGACGACTCCACCGCACTGCCGGCCGCGGCGGACTGGCGGCCTCCGGGGTGGGACCCGGACGCGGTAGCCGTCCTGCAGTACACCTCGGGCTCGACGCGGGAGCCGCGCGGCGCCCGGCTCACCCACCGTAATCTGCTGGCCAACCAGCACGAGCTGGGGGCACTGCTGGGCACCGGCCCACACTCGCGGGTCGGGGGCTGGCTGCCCTTCCATCACGACATGGGCCTGTCCGGACTGCTGCTGCACCCGCTGTGGCTGGGCACCGCAGGAGTGCTGCTGTCCACGTCCGACTTCGCCCGCCGTCCGGGCCGGTGGCTCCAGGCGGTGAGCGAGTGCGGGGTGACCGTCAGCGGCGGCCCGGACATCGCCTACGAGCTGTGCACCCGCAAGGTCGGCGAGGAGCAGCTCGCCGAGCTCGATCTGACGGGCTGGCAGGTCGCCGTCAACGGCTCGGAGCCGGTGCGCGCCCAGACCATGGACGCCTTCGCCGACCGGTTCGCGCAGGTCGGCTTCCGGTCGAGCGCGTTCGTACCGGCCTACGGGCTGGCCGAGAGCACGCTGCTGACCGCGGGCCGGCGCGCGGGGACCAGCGGGCCGCCGCGCCCTTTCCACGCGGACATCGCGGAGCTGGAGTCGGGGCGGCTCGCTCCGGCCGTCCCGGGCCGGTCCTCCCGCGCCCTCGTGGGCTGCGGCACCACGGTGGCGCCAGGCAACGACCTGCGGATCGTGGAGCCGGACACCGGCCGGGTACTGCCCGAGGACCGGGTCGGCGAGATCTGGACCCGCGGCCCGAGTGTGGCCGACGGCTACTGGAAGCGCCCGCTGGAGACCCGCGAGACGTTCTGCGGAACCACCACGGACGGCGAGACCGGCTTCCTGCGGACCGGCGACCTCGGGGTGCTGCACGGCGGCGAGCTGTTCGTCACCGGCCGGATCAAGGACATGGTGGTGGTGGCCGGGCGCAACCTGCACCCGCAGGACGTCGAGCACCGCGTGCAGCAGCTCAGTGAACTCTTCGGCGCCGGGGCGGTGTTCAGCGCGGAACCGGGCCGCAACGGGCTGGTGGTCGTCCAGGAAGTGCGTATAGGACGCCGCTACGACCTGGATCTGGCCGCCCTGGAGCGGGAGGTGCGGGCCTGTGTCGCACGGGACTTCGAGGTGCGCGCCACCCAGGTGGTGCTCGTCAGACCCGGGACGGTGCGCCGCACCTCGAGCGGCAAGATCCAGCGGCCCGCGATGCGCAGGCTGTTTCTGCGCGGCCGACTGGTGCCGCTGACCATTCCCGGGTGACTGCCGGGCGGCGGTCCGACGGGTACAAGCGGGCCTGAGGGCCCCGCAGTTCAATGCTTTGCCACCGTTGGCCCAGAAGGTACGGTTGTGCCCGCCGGGAGAACAACGGGGGCTCGGTATCTGGCCGGAGGGGACGCATGATCCGCGTGCTGCTCGCCGAAGACATGCACATGGTTCGCGGCGCGCTGGTCGCTCTGCTGTCGATGGAGCCGGACATCGCCGTCGTGGCGGAGGTGGACGACGGCGACCAGGTGGTGCCGGCCGCACTGAAGCACCGGCCCGACATCGCCGTCCTCGACGTCGACCTGCCCGGCACCGACGGGTTGTCCGCCGCCAGTTCGCTCCATGAGCAGCTGCCGTCGTGCGGCACCCTCATGCTGACCAGCCTGGGCAAGCCCGGCACGCTCAAGCGGGCGCTGAGCGCCCGGGTGTCCGGTTTCCTCCTCAAGGACGCACCACCGGAGCAACTGGCCAGCGCCATAAGGAAGGTGGCCGCCGGGGAACGGGTTGTCGATCCGGAGCTGGTGCTCTCCGCCTGGGACCACGCGCAGAGCCCGCTGACCGCCCGTGAGGTGGAGGTGCTGCAACTAGCCGCGCAGGGGGCGCAGGTGGGCGAGATCGCGGCGGCGCTCTTCCTCTCCGCGGGAACCGTGCGCAACTACCTCACGACGATCGTCACCAAACTCAACGCGCGTAACCGCGTCGATGCCATCCGCATCGCGCAGGAGGCGGGCTGGCTGCCCTGAGCGGCGACAGGCCGCCGGCCCGCCCTGCGCAGGACGCTGCCTCCAGACCGAACCTCTTCCGCTCGGCGTCGAGTCCCGAGGTCGTCGCGTGGGTGCCGGACACCGCCTCGGCCACGAGCGGGGCGGGCCGTTCGCGACAACACCGAGGCGGCTATGAGGGGCTCGTCGGCTCGCCACAACTCGGCTGCTTCCTTGCGGTGTCGCGTCCGCGCGGTACGCCCGGCGGTGGTCGCACTCCAGGCGCCGCCCCGGAGGCCGGGGGGGCGGCCAGGGCCCGGCAGAGCTATTCCCGCGGTGCCCCTCTGTGGGGGCCGAGGTCGCGGTCCGCATGAGGGGCCGGACGGCCGAAGGTCGGCGCCTGGCGGACACCGTGCTCGCGCAGCGTGTCCGGATACTTCCTCGGTCCAGGCATAGGACCCGCGTTCCCCCGCCTGCCGAGGCGCGTATGCCTGGCTTCCGTGCCGCCGTGGAATTCGGCACGGTTCAGTCCCCGCGCCGCCGAGGCCCCGGCGCCGTTAGCGAGCCCGCTCACCGTGCCGTTCCCACTCGCCGTGCCGTCCCCGGTGTCCGCGCCCGACGGGCCGTCACCCGCTCCGGCCGTCGGCGTCCCGTGCGCGTCCGGAATCTCGGCCACCACCTCGAACCGGCCGCCGGGCCGCAGTCCGGCCGTCAGCGTGCCGCCGACCGTCGCCAGCCGGGTCTCCATGTTCACCAGCCCGCCGCTGTCCGGCCACGCCGTGGGCGGGGGCGCGAGGCCGTCGTCGGGTGCCTCCAGCCCGGTGCCGTCGTTGACGATGACCAGCCGCAATCGGTGGTCCACCCGGTCGAGCCTTATGACACAGTGCTGCACCTTGCTGTGCCGCAGCATGTTGGTGACCGCCTCCCGCAGCACGATGGCCAGGACGGTGCCGGTCCGGCCGTCCGGCAGCGGGGCGGACATCTGCGCCTCCACCTCGATCGCCGACGACTCCAGCATGGTCACGCACGACTCCAGTTCCGTGCCCAGCGACAGCGTCTGGTAGCTGCGCGCCACATGGCGTACGTCGGTGAGGGCCTGGCGGGAGATCGCCAGGATCGACGTCAGCTCCTCTTTGACTTGTTCGTGCCGGTGCGGAACGTGCCGTATCGCCACCTCGGTCTTGAGCGTGATCGCGGACAGGCTGTAACCGAGCAGGTCGTGCAGATCGCGGGCGAACCTCAGGCGCTCCTGGGAGACCGCGCCGACCAACTTCATCCGGGACCCGCTCAGTTCGGACACCAGCCAGGCCATCCGGCTGACGGCGTAGACCAGCAGACCGGTGACCAGGGTGGACGACATGGTGTAGACGACGAACGGCATGCCGTTGTGGCGCAGCACCGCCATCACCGGGTTGGCCGCCACGACCACGAGGAACAGCGGCCAGCTCAGCGGCGGGGGCAGAAGCAGCAGCACGGACGCCGCGAGGAAACCGCCGGCCACCCACCAGGTCTTGCCCAGCCACTCCAGCGGCACATACGTCAGCAGGACATGCGCCGTGAGCGTGGCCACGCGGTAGCCGCGCCGGTCGTCCCGTGAGCGCGGCTGCGAGTGCAGGATCTGAAGGGCGCACACAGCCGCGAAACACAGGACGCCCATGACGACTTGAAGTGCGCGGGCCCCGGACGTGTAGATGTTCACCGATACCTGGACCAGGAATCCCGCCAGTACTGCATACAGGATGAGGTCGGCGAACTTCGAAGACGGTGTGCCGCCGTCGGCCGGTTCGCGGCGCTCCGCCAGAATTGCGGGTTCTCTCCCCCTGACCATCACAGCCCCCGTTGCCATGTGTTTTCATCCCCTCAGGCAGCATACTTTTTGGCCGAACGCCAAACCGCCCCAGAGGATGCACAGCCCGGTTCCAAGAGGATTTCTGGCCGTATTCCCGAGAGTTTCGGCATCGGGAGATGATTGAAAGCTGATTAATTCTCTTAACAACGCTTTACCGAGTCGGCTCGGCGAGCCGCCGCGACCCGGAGCAGAACGTTGCCGAACCGTGCGGGCACCAACTGCCGACGGCCCGGAGGCCACTCCGCTCGACACCACCTCGAACCAGCGCGGGGCAGCGCACTCGATGGGTCCACGCCACTCCCCATCCCGACGACCGCCGTCGGGGGCGGGCGGCGGTGGGTGCGGACGCACTCCTGCGATTGCGCGGGATCTCCGTCCGTCACCCGAGGCGGACGGTGCGGTGTGACGGCGTGAGTCTGGTCCGGTCCCGGCCTGCGGAAAAGTGCGTCCGCCATGTTTCGGGGGTGGATTCTTCATGACAGCGGAGGGTGAAACTCCCGCCGGAGTCAAGAGGCCGTACCTGGTGGGAAACCGGTTCCGTCACCCAGGCTGGAGGAGATGAGGCCGATGCCGCGGCGACCCGAGCCGCGGAGTACCGCGGGCCGGGCATCACGCCAGGCGTCACCAGTCACCCTGGAAGGAGGCGGATCAGCGGTGCAGATCAAGCTCCTTGGTCCGTTCATCGCACGGGAGAACCATGGCTCCATCGTCCCCAGCGCGGCGAAGCCGAGACAGATCCTCGCCCTGCTCGCCCTGCGCGCCGGCGGTGTCGTCACCGCAGCGACCCTGATGGAGGAGATCTGGGGTGACCGGCCGCCGCACAGCGCGCCGACCACGCTCCAGACCTACATCCACAAGCTGCGGCGCCTGCTGGAGCGGGCGATGACCCCGGGGGACGGCGTGCCGGGCGCACCCGCCGACGGCTGGACGGCCGGAGCCGACAATCCGCACGCGAAGGAGGTGCTTGTCACCCGGCACGGCGGCTACCAGCTCGATGTCGAGCCGGGCGCGATCGACACGCAGGAGTTCGAACGGCTGCAGGAGCTCGGCCAGACGGCCTTCGTCGCCGGTGACTTCGCTGCCGCCTCCACCTTGCTGGGGCGAGCGCTCGCCCTGTGGCGGGGGCCGGCACTCGTGGACGTCAGGACGGGCCTGGTCCTGGAGATCGACGTGCTGCGGCTGGACGAGGCGAGGATGACGGCGCTGGAGAGCCGGATCGCCGCCGATCTGCGGCTGGGACGGTACGGCCAGGTGCTCAGCGAGCTGGCCGCGCTCTCGGCGCAACACCCGCTGCACGAGGGTCTGCACGCGCAGTTCATGGCGGCCCAGTACGCCTCGGGCCGGGTCTGGCAGGCGCTGCAGACCTACCAGCGGCTGCGCACCACGCTCGGTGCCGAGCTGGGCATAGAGCCCAGTGCGCAGGTGCGGAGGCTGTACGACGCGATGGTCGCGGCGGACGGGTCACTGGAGGTGGAGCTGCCGGCCGGGCCGGTGCCACGAGCGGCGCTGCGGTCGGCCGTCTGAGCGGCGGTCATGCGGCGGCGGCAGCCGGACAGCGACACGGCAGAAAGGGCTGGTTGCCGAACGGTCCGGTTGCCGAACGGCTCGACCGATGCGCGGCCTGGCTGATGCGCGGTCCGACTCCTGCACTGCCCGAGTCCTCGGCGGCCGGACCGCTGAACGCCAGGACGGCTGGAGCGCCGACGGACAACGGCACCTTCTCAACCAGGGGCGGCGGCCTCCGGGTCACCCCGGGGCCGCCGCCTCCTCGTGCCGTGTACGAAGCCGTGTCCGCCGTCCGTCGCCCTCCCCCGCCCACGGCCGGGCGCGCGGCTGCCGGGCGGTCAGTGTGCAGCGGCCTCCGCGGCCAGCCGCTGGTCGAGGGTGCGGATGATCGTGGCAGCCGACTCCGCCGTCGGCTCGTCGTCGGGCGCGCCGATCACGGCCATCAGCGATTCCACGAGCGCCTGTTTGAGCTCGTCCGTGGAACGGGGGTCCTGGGCGGTAGCGGTCGTCATGTGCTCCTCCTGCGGGTGGGGCGGCTCTGCCGGGGCCTGCCGGGTGCCGCCGAGTGTCTGCGGGTGGGGTGGAGGCCGTGCCTCAGAAGGCGTTGCAGGCGCGGAAGATGTGGGCGAAGGCGGCGATGGATGCGGGCCCGTCGAAGGCCACGTACTCGGGCAGCACCGCGTGCGGGGCCCACTTCTGCTTGTAGTCCAGCTGCGACTGCGCCGGGTACAGCGCGGCGCCCTCGGCCCACAGGAAGTGCATCAGCCACTGGAAGGAAGGGCTGCTGCCGGGCAGTTCGTCGTCCTCGGACAGGCCGGTGAACGGGGTGAAGCCGAAGTGCAGCCACTCCACGCCCTCGGTGACGAACTTCTCGATGGCGGCGGCATTGATGGCCTCCATCAAGCCCGGGGAGCCGCCCGGGATGCGCCGGCTCAGGTCGTGCATCCAGCCGCTCCTGCTGCCGTAGACCGGCGAGTAGGAGATGTAGCTCACCGGAGAGCCGTCGATGCTGCCGACGAAGAGCCTGCGGTGCTCCTGCGCGGGACCGCCGACCTGGCCGACGAGGAACTCCAGGGGCCGGGCGTGGTCTCCCTTGGAGCCCAGCCAGGCGCTGTCGATCGTGTGCAGCGCCTCCTCCCAGTCGTCCGCCGGCAGCTCCTCGATCGTCAGGCCGTTGCGCAGGGCACGGGAGATCTTGTTGCGCAGCTGCATGAAGCGGGTGCCGCGCAGGGTGAACTCGGGCAGGTGCACCGCCCACGAGGCCCCGATCTGATTGACCGTGAAGCCGGCCTCCCGGTACTGCTCGGCGTCGGGCCGCTGGAGCTGGACGGACAGGAGGTGCAGCTGCTCGTCCCGGGCGTACTGACGCAGGCCCGAGAGGAGCTTGCCGTAGTCGCCGGGAGCGGCGAAGGGGCCGCCGAACTGTACGAGGTAGCGGCCGGTCCGGCGGTAGACGGCGACGCCGTCGACGCCGGGGAGGGTGAAGACGCTGTTCCCGGTGTTGAGGGCCAGGAACGAGCTGGGGTTCTCGGATTGAGTGTGCGTCGTTATCGCCCGCAGCACGGGACTGTCCAGGGTCGTTGCGCTTGTCGTCGACACAGCGGTCCTTCCTCGTTGACGCGGTTCGTCTCGGGAAAGTAGAGCACCGGAAAATAGTGCGGCGGTAGAGCCGGCGGGAATGCGGGGAAATACGTCAGGCGGCTGTCAGCGCGGTGTCAGCGGGGGCTGGCACAGTATTTCTCGAGAGCGGGACGGGAAACCGGAACGAACTCAAGGAGAGGTGCCCGGAGCGGCTTATCGGGGACCAACACAACGGTCGGGTCCACGGACCCACGCAGGTTCGAATCCTGCCCTCTCCGCGCAACACACCAGGAGAGGTGCCCGGAGCGGCTTATCGGGGACCAACACAACGGTCGGGTCCACGGACCCACGCAGGTTCGAATCCTGCCCTCTCCGCGCAACACACCAGGAGAGGTGCCCGGAGCGGCTTATCGGGGACCAACACAACGGTCGGGTCCACGGACCCACGCAGGTTCGAATCCTGCCCTCTCCGCGCAACACACCAGGAGAGGTGCCCGGAGCGGCTTATCGGGGACCAACACAACGGTCGGGTCCACGGACCCACGCAGGTTCGAATCCTGCCCTCTCCGCGCAACACACCAGGAGAGGTGCCCGGAGCGGCTTATCGGGGACCAACACAACGGTCGGGTCCACGGACCCACGCAGGTTCGAATCCTGCCCTCTCCGCGCAGCGAGCACTCCCCCGCCGGCAGGCCGGGGGGCAGGAATTCCCATGCGGCTGGGGTTCCTGCCCCCCGGCCCTGTCGCATGCCCGGGCCCGGATGCCATCAGGGTCCGGTCAGGGAGGCGTCAGCGCGGGCTGATTCCATCAGCCCAACTGCCCCTACCCCATATGCCTTTCCCAATCCGCCTTTCCCCCATCCGCCCATTCCCAAGGCCCAACCGCGACGGAGGCGGTCGCAGTGCCGGAGGTCCCGCCCGTGGGAGCCGGTGCCCGGGCCGGTGACGCTATACGGAGCATGTGATGACCGAACAGGCCCTGGCGGTGGAGCAACTCTCCTCGCTCCCCCGGTCCGAGCGGTCGGAATACCTCGAGAGCATCGTCGTCGCGGAATTCAAAGACGTCCTCCTCATGGGCGGCGACGAGGTGTTCCCCACCGATCAGAGCTATTTCTCTCTGGGCTTCACCTCGCTCCGCATAATGGAGGTGAAGGCCCGGCTGGAAAAGGTGCTGGGATGCACGCTGAGCACGAACGTGCTGTTCAACAGCCCCACCGTCGAAAAGCTGGTCGAATACCTGGCGGACGAGGTCCTCGGCGACCTCATCCCGTGACCGCTGCGGGCCATCGAGAAGAGGGAAGACCGTCATGTCGAAAACGTCGAGCACTACGGCGTCCGAGAACAGCGGGCCGGGCGCGATGACGACCGCCGAGCAGCACAACGAGCCCATCGCACTGGTCGGCATGGGGTTCCGGCTCCCGGGCGGCAACGAGTCCCCCGAGGGGTTCACCGAGTTCCTCAAGGAGGGCGGCTCCGGCATACGCCCCGTCCCCGAGGACCGCTGGGACGTGGCCGCACTGTCGCCGCGCCCGGAGGAGGCGGCGGAACTGGCCGAGGGCGGCGCCGACGCGGAACCGGAGCGGGGCAAGGTCAGGACAACGGGTGCCGGCTTCCTGGACCGGATCGACCAGTTCGACGCCCAGTTCTTCAACATCTCGCCCAAGGAGGCCGCGTTCGTCGACCCCCAGCAGCGGCTGCTGCTGGAGACGGCGTGGCAGGCCCTGGAGCACGCCAACATCAACCCCGTCGATCTGCGGCACGGCAACGGCGGCGTGTACGTGGGTGCCAGCTCCATCGACTACGCACTGGAGATGGAGGGCCTGCCCTACGAGGAGCTGGACGGCCACCTCGCGGCCGGCATCACGCTCTTCCCGCTGTCGGGGCGGCTGTCGTACTTCTTCGGGCTCCGTGGACCGAGCCTCACCGTGGACACCGCGTGCGCCTCGTCGCTGACCGCGACCCACCTGGCCGTCGAGGGCCTGCGCAGCGGTTCGTGCGACGTCGCGCTGGCCGCCGCGGTGAACTGCCTGCACCACCCGCGCATCTTCGTGATGTTCTCGCACGCCAACATGCTGGCCCCGGACGGCCGTTGCAAGACCTTCGACGAGGACGCCGACGGCTACGTGCGCGCCGAGGGCTGCGCCGTGCTGGTGCTCAAGCGGCTGTCGGACGCACAGCGCGACGGCGACCGGGTCCTCGCCCTGATCCGCGGCACCGCCATCGGCGAGGACGGCGAGAGCGCCGGTCTGACCGTGCCCAACGGCACCGCCCAGGAGTCGGTGATCCGCGCCGCGCTGCGCAACGGCGGCCTGGCGCCGTCCGACATCCAGTACGTCGAGGCGCACGGCACGGGCACCCCGCTCGGCGACCCCATCGAGATGGGGGCCATCAGCGATGTCTTCGCCGACTCGCACACCGCCGAACGCCCGGTGACCGTGGCGTCGGTGAAGACCAACATCGGCCACACCGAACCGGTGGCGGGGATCGCGGGCGTGATCAAGACCGTTCTGCAGATGCAGGCGGGCACCATTTTCCCGCATGTGAACTTCAGCAAGCCCTCCGGCCGTATCCCGTGGTCGAACATCCCGGTGACGGTGCCGACCGAGATCCGCCCGTGGAAGGCAGAGGGCGTCCGCCGGGCCGTCGTCAACAGCTTCGGCTTCGCCGGCAGCATCGCCGCGGCCGTCCTGGAGGAACCGCCGGCCCTTCCGGCACCCGAGCCGGCTCGGGGCGACGCGGCGGACACGGCCGACGAGGGCGGGCACGTGTTCACCCTCTCCGCGAAGTCCCGCCGCTCGCTGGGCATGCAGATCGAGCGCTACCAGCAGCACCTGGAGCGCCACCCGGGCGTGGACATCGGCGACCTGTGCTACACCGCCAACGTCGGCCGCAGCCACTTCGCCCACCGGATCGGCGGCGTGGTCACCGACCACGAGTCGCTGACCGCTCTGCTGGCCCGGCATGCCGAGACGGCCGAGGCCGGGGGCCGCCGCAACGACGTACGCAAGACCGCGTTCCTCTTCGCCGGCCAGGGCTCGCAGTACCCGGGCATGGGAGCCGCCCTGTACCGGCAGTTCCCGGTCTTCGCCGCACATGTCGACGAGTGCGACAAGTTGTTCGCGGCGAAGCTGGGCCGTTCGGTACGGGAGCTGATGTTCGCGACCGACGGGCAGGCGGCCGAGGAGCTGAACCAGACGCTGTACTCCCAGCCGGCGCTGTTCACCCTGGAGTACGCGCTGGCGAAGCTGTGGATGTCGTGGGGGATACGGCCCAACGTGCTGATCGGCCACAGCATCGGCGAGGTCACGGCGGCCGCGGTGGCGGGGCTGTTCAGCCTCGCGGACGCGACCGCGCTGGTGGCCGCGCGCGCCCGGCTGATGCAGTCGGTGTCCGCACCGGGCGGCATGGCCGCGGTGGGCGCCCCGGTCGAGGACGTGGCGCCGCTGCTGGAGAAGTACCAGGACCTTGCGGTGGCGGGTGTCAACTCGCCCGAGCAGACGGTGATCTCCGGCGGCGTGCAGTCGCTGGAGGAGGCCATGGCGGCCTTCACCGAGCGCGGCCTGCGGGTCAAGCGGCTGACCGTCTCGCATGCCTTCCACTCCCCCTTGATGGCGGAGGTGTACGACGCCTTCCGCGCGGAGATCGCCGGCATCGAGTTCCACGACCCCGCGCTGACGCTGATCTCCAACGTCACCGGCGAGGTGGCCCGGTTCCGCGACATCGCCACCCCGGACTACTGGGTGCGTCACATCGGCGCCCCGGTCGAGTTCGCCAGGGGCATGGGCACGGTGGAGCGCCGGGGCCGGCACGCGATGGTGGAGATCGGCCCGTCGCTGGGGCTGAGCGCCCCGGCCAAGCAGTGCGTCAGCGCCCAGGACCACCTGTGGGTGGCCAGCCTGCATCCCAAGGACACCGACGGCCGGACCGTGCGCAACGCCCTGGCACAGCTCTACGCGGCCAACTTCACGCTGTCGTGGACCGGCTTCCACACCGGCCGGGAGCGCACGGCGGTCGGGCTCCCCGGCTACGCGTTCGACCACAAGCGGTACTGGCTGCCGACCGGCTCCAACCGCCACGGCCTGGGCGCCCGGATCACCGACACCAGCGGAGTGCAGCACCCGCTGCTCGGCGCCGAGACCACCACCCCGGAGCAGCGCGCCGCCGGCATACGGGAGTTCTCCACCGTGATCAGCGCCGAGCGGCCCGGCTACCTTGCCGAGCACGTGGCGATGCGCAAGGTGGTCTTCCCCGGCACCGGCTACCTGGAGATCGTGCTCGCCCTGCAGGACGCGGTGCTCGGCCACACCCGCCGGGCGGTCCGCGACGTCAGCCTGCGCGAGGCCCTGATGCTCGACGCGGACACTCCCGCCCGGCTGCGGACCCGGCTGCGCCCCGGCGCGGACGGGACCTCGGTGGTCGAGATGGCCAGCCTGGCCGGAAGCGGCCAGGAGGAGGTCGAGCGGCTGCACGCGACGGCGGTGCTGTCGGCCGCGGACGAGGCGCAGGACGGCCCGAGCGAGGCGGCCCGGGCGCTGGTGGACCTGGCCGGCCAGGACGAGCGGCCCGAGGACCTGCTGCGCTCCGACGACGTGTACGCCGCCTACGCGGGCGCGGGGCTCGACTACGGTCCCGCGTTCCGGCTGATGCGCTCGGTCACCCGCTTCCCGAGCGGGCTGACCGTCGGCGACCTGCAGGGCGTGGATGCCGGTCCGCTGGAGCATGTCCCGCCGGCGCTGCTCGACGCGGCCATGCACAACATGGGCGCCCTCGCCGACGACGGCAACTCCTATCTGCCGGTCCGCTTCGGCCGCTTCACTCTCTTCCGCAAGCCGCGGGCGGAGTCGCTGCGTACCCTGCTGCGGCTGGTCCCGGCCGACTCGCCGGACGTCGACGTGTGCGCCGATGTGCTGGTGCTTGAGGGCCACGAGCCGGTCATGGAGCTGCGGGGGCTCGGCTTGAAGCAGCTCGCCGACACACCCGGGACGTCCCGCCGCAGCTTCTTCCACCAACTGCGCTGGACCAAGCGCTCGGCGGCGGGCCCGGACAGCGTCACCGACCGCCGGGTGCTGCTGGTGGGCCGCTCGGCGGACGGCTTCCAGGAGGCCGCGGCCCGGCTGGTCGAGGGCGGTGGCCGGGTGGTCTTCGCCGACGACGCCGACGAGGCCGGCACGGTGCTGGCCCAGGAGCGGATCACCGATGTGTGCTGGTTCTGGCAGACGGACGGGGACCGGGCGGGCGCGGAGGGCCTGCGCGCGGAGTCCGAGCGCAACTACGGCCGCCTGCTGGCCCTGCTGGCGGTGCTGGACCGGCACGGCTTCGGCCGCGAGCAGCGGCTGTGGCTGGCGACGGAACAGGCTCAGCTGCTGCGCGGGGACGACCCGGATCGGGTGCGGCTCGCCGGGACCTCGCTGTGGGGTTTCGGCGCGGTGATGCTCAACGAGTACCCGTCGTACCGGACCACGCTGATCGACCTGCCGGCCGACGGCTCGGGTCCTGGCGCGCTCGTCGCGGAGCTGACCGCGCGGGAGACCGGCGACTTCCAGGTGGCCTACCGCGGCGGCCACCGGCATGTGCGGCGGCTGCTGGCCGACGATGCCCGGGCCCGCCGGGACAACGGCTTCGGCCTGGCCGTCAAGGAGTACGGCACCTTCGCCGGCATCCGGCCGGAGCGCGTGGAGGAGGTGGCGCCCACCGGCGACGAGATCCAGGTCCAGGTGGCGGCGGTCGGCCTCAACTTCAAGGATGTGCTCAACGCCCTCGGCATGATGAAGGAGTTCGGCGAGCAGCCGCTCGGCTTCGAGTGCGCCGGCACCGTCGTCGCGGCCGGTCCCGAGGCCACCTTCGCCCCCGGCGACGAGGTGATCGTGAACTACCTCGGCCTGATGCACCGCCGGGTGACCGTGCCGTCCGCGGTGGCCGTGCGCAAGCCCTCGGGGCTGGACTTCACCCAGGCGGCCGGCCTGATATCGGTGTACGTCACCGCGTACTACGCCCTGCACCGGCTGGCCGGTATGAAGGCCGGCGACCGGGTGCTGGTCCACGCGGCGGCCGGCGGCGTCGGGCAGGCGGCGACCCATCTGGCCCGGCTGGCCGGCGCGGAGGTCTTCGCCACCGCCAGCCCGCGCAAGTGGCCGCTGCTGCGCGAGCAGGGGGTCGAGCATCTGATGAACTCCCGCACGCTGGACTTCGCCGACGAGATCGAGCGGATCACCGGCGGGCGCGGTGTCGACATCGTGCTCAACAGCCTCAACAAGGACTTCATCCCGGCGGGGATGCGGTCCCTGGGGCCGGGCGGCCGCTTCGTCGAGCTGGGCAAGGTCGGGGCGTGGACGCCGGAACAGGTCGCGGCGGAGCGGCCGGACGTGTCGTACTTCAACTTCGACCTCAGCGAGTTGCCGCAGGACCGGCTGATCCCGCTCAACCAGGAGATCATGCAGCTCGTCACCGAGCTGGTGGAGGCGGGCGAGCTGCCGCCGCTGCCGGTGACCGGCTACACCCTCGACGAGGTCGAGGAGGCGTTCGGCGTGCTCAGCCGCGGTGCCAACATCGGCAAACTGGTCCTCGAGTTCGACGACCCGACGGCCCGTGAACCTCGCACCGTCGCGGTCCGGCCGGACCGCGTCTACCTGATCACCGGCGGTCTCGGCGGCCTCGGCCTGGTGGCGGCGGAGAAGCTGGTGGACCTCGGCGCCCGCAGGGTCGCCCTGGTCGGCCGCCACACGGACCCGGTGCCGGACGTGGCGCATCTGCTGGAGCGGCTGAAGGAGCGGGCGGAGGTGACCGTCCTGCGGGGCGACGTCTCGAGCCCGCCGGACCTCGGCCGGATCAGCGCCGAACTGCTGCGCTCCGGAGTGCCGGTCGGGGGCATCGTCCATGCGGCCGGCACGACCGCCGACCAGCCCGTCGCCGACCAGACATGGCAGACCCTGGACGCGGTCTTCCGGGCGAAGGTGTTCGGCTCCTGGCTGCTGCACGAGGCGGCCGCGGCCTTCCCGGAGCTGGACTTCTTCGTCGGTTTCTCCTCCGCCGCGCCGGTGGTCGGCGCGCCGGGCCAGTCCAACTACGCGGCGGCCAACGCCTTCCTGGACGCGCTGATGGGGTGGCGTCACGCGCAGGGCCTGCCGGCGCTGTCGGTGAACTGGGGCCCGTGGGCCGAGGTCGGCATGTCGGCCCGGCTGGGCGAGGCGCTGATCCGGCGCTGGGAGGACGAGGGCATCAAGCTCTTCTCGCCCGGCCGCGGCGCGCGCGCCTTCGCCTCGGTGCTGGGCCGTCCGCTGAGCCAGATCGTGGCCGGTGAGGCGGACTGGGACCGGTTCACCGCGGCCAAGCCGGTGCGCAACGCGCTGTACGAGAAGCTCGTGCAGCCCGGCGGCGACCAGGCGCACACCCTCGACCTGGAGGCCCTGCGGCAGCAGACGCAGGCCGAACGGCTGGCGGCGCTCGAGGAGTTCGTGCGGGTCAGGACCGCCGACGTGCTGCACCTGGACGACCCGGACTCCATCGACCCGTACACCGAGTTCGTGCAGCTCGGTCTGGACTCCCTGGTGGCGGTGGAGCTGAAGAACACGCTGGAGGCGGCGCTGCGGCTGCCGCTGCCGCCCCAGCTGGCCTTCGACCACCCGTCGCCGGCCCAGCTCGCGGCCTTCCTGGAGCAGCAGCTCACGGCCTCAGCGGCGGCCTGACGGCGCCGGGGCCGGGCCCGTCGCGGACCCGGCCCCGGCGTCCGCCCCGCATGTGCCGGCCGGGGACGAGGCCGCCACAGCGGCCCGCCCCCACCGCGCCCCGACACCGACGCACCACGCGGCACACCGAAAAGGAGACTTCCGTGGCCGGACCGAGCACGGACACCATCGCCGCCCGATCCACGCTGCACGCAGCCCGACGGCCGGACCACCCCGCGATCGTCTGCGAGGGCCGCGAGACCACCTACGCCGAGCTGCACCGCGCGAGCAACCGCACCGCCCACGCCCTCAAGGCGGCCGGCCTGTCCTTCGGCGACCGCGTCGCCTTCCTGGGCCGGGAGAACGAGCACTACTACGACCTGGCCCTGGGCTGCGCGAAGACCGGCGTCGTGCTGGTGCCCATCAACTGGCGGCTGACGGCCGCCGAGGTGGACCACATCCTGCGCGACTCCGGCGCCCGGACGACCTTTGTGCAGGGCGAGTTCCTGCCCGCGGTCGAGCGGGTCCGCGACGGTCTGCCGCAGCTGCGGGAGGTCCGCCGCTTCGACGGCGACGGCCACCGGGCCGAGGGCTTCCTCGCCTGGAAGGGCGACGTCCCGGACAGCGACGTGGAGGTGGAGATAGGGCCGGAGGACCCGATGGTGCAGATGTACACCAGCGGCACCAGCGGCCTGCCCAAGGGTGTGGTGCTGGCCCACCGCACGTTCTTCACCTTCATCGAGCACATGCGGCAGGCCGGCTGCGACTGGATCGACTGGCGGCCGGAGGACCGGACGCTGATCTGCTTCCCCGGCCTGCACTCGGGCGGCATGGCCTGGTTCATGCACGCCTTCAACGTGGGCGCGACCTCCGTGGTGATGGGGATGTTCATGGCCGAGGAGGCGGTGCGGCTGATCCCCGCGCACCAGGTCACCACCGTGTGGGCGGCTCCCGCGATGCTCGACATGATGATGGCCGAGCACACCGCCGGTCCTGAGGCGTTCGCCTCGCTGCGCAAGGTCGTCTACGGCGGCGCACCCATCTCGCCGTCGCAACTGGAGCGCTGCCTCGAGATGTTCGGCTGCGAGCTGGCCCAGATGTACGCCGCGGCCGAGACGGGCAGTGTGGTCACCTGTCTGACCCCGGCCGACCATGTGCTGGGCAACCCGCGGCTGACCTCGGCCGGCCGGGTCTGCCCCGGCAACGTCGTGCGAATCGTGGACGAGGACGGCAAGGAGCAGCCGACCGGGACCATCGGCCAGCTCAGCGTATGGACCCCGGCGCACTTCATCGAGTACTTCCGGCAGCCGGACGCCACCGCCCGCACCCTGGAGGACGGCTGGCTCAGGCTCGGCGACGCCGGCTACCTCGACGAGGACGGCTACCTCTTCCTGTGCGACCGGATCAACGACACGATCATCGTCGCCGGCCAGAACATCTACCCCGTCGAGGTGGAGAACGCGCTGCGGGCGCACCCCGCGGTCGCCGACGTCGCGGTGGTCGGTGTGCCCGACGCCCGCTGGGGCGAGACGGTCCGCGCGTGCGTGGTCGCCGCGCCGGGCGGCGAGATCACCGGCCGCGACCTGATGGTCTTCCTGCGCGGCAGGCTGGCCGACTTCAAGATCCCCACCAGCTACGAGTTCCTGGACGCCCTCCCCCGCAACCCCACCGGCAAGGTGCTGCGCAGGGAACTGCGCGAACGCATCGCCGCCGCGGCCGCCTAGTGCTGCGTTCCTCAAAGTAGGTAGGCGAACTTCCGGCGTAGTCGGCGGTGCGGTGGCGGGGGTCGCCCCCAAACCCACGGTTTGGCACGGGCGTTGAGCTGGGCGGTGGCCAGGCGGGTGGCCTGGTCGATCTCGTCGGGGTCGGCGAAGGTCTGCCCGGCCAGCGCGGTCTTGCGGAAGATCCGCCACCACCCCTCGGCCAGGTTCAGCCAGCACGCGCCGACGGGGATGAAGACCTGATGGACCCTCGGATGCTTCCTCAGCCACCTGCGGATGGGGCCGCTGGCGTGGCTGGAGAGGTTGTCGGCGACCACGTAGACCTGGCCCCGCGGGTTGGCCCGGGCGATCTCCTGCAGCAGCTTCAGCCAGCCGGCGGTGTTGCGGGACGGCGCGCAGAGGGTCACCTCCTGGCCGTCGCGGATGCGCAGGCCCCCGTACACCCAGGTCTTCTGACTGCCGCGGGCGTACTCCAGCGGCGCCTTGATCCTGTGCCCGTCGGGGGACCAGGCCGGCGCGGGGGCGAAGGTGCGCGGGATGACCGGGCCGAGCTCGTCGCCGCAGATCACCGTGGAGCGCGGCGGCGGGTCGGTGTAGAGCCCGACGACCGCCGTTCTTTTGGGGCGAAGTCGGGGTCCTTGCTGGTCGCCCAGGAGTGGGTACGGCGCCAGCGCACCCCCTCGGCCAGCAGGATCCTGCGCACCTGGCTGCGGTGCACGTCGATACCGCCGGCCCGGGCTGTCTCGGTGAGCGTATCCAGCGTCCAGGCCGGCGCTCCGGTCTCGTCGGCGGCCTGAAGGGCGCCGCCGGGGCCGGGCACCGGGCGCCCGGGAGGATCGCTTTGGGCCAGGGCGATGACCACCGAGCGCTCGGCCTCGGTCAGCCGGCGCGGGCGTCCGCTGATCGGCCGGTCGCCGAGCCCGTCGATGCCCTCGGCGTTGAACCGGTGCAGCCGCTCCCGCACGGTCTTGGGATGGCAACCCAGTTCGGCGGCGATGGCGGTGACCTGCTTCCCGGCCCAGCTGAGGCTGATCATGCGGGCTCGCAGGATCCAATCAGCGGGGGCATGACGAGCGCCGGCCAGCTTGCGGATCTTGTGCTCCTCGTCCGGATCACGCGCCGGACGCGCGTACAGAGGCAGATACATGGCACAGTCCTCCACCACGCATCATGCGCCCCCTGACGCCCAGCGGTCCACACCCACTTTGAGGAACGCAGCACTAGGCGGGCTGATCCGGGCGCCACCGCCGTCCGCGCCGGTCGCCGGTGGCCGCCGTCCCCGTGCGGCCACCGGCGACCTGTACCCCATCCGCAACCACCCGAAGGAGCACGATGACCGAGCCAGTCGCCGCCGTGGCGGACCGCTGGTTCCAGCCGGAGAGCGCGCCCGATGCCGGTACCCGGATCTTCCTGCTGCACTACGCGGGGAGCGGGGCGTCGATCTACCACGACTGGCCGCCGCTGATCCCCGCCGATGTCTCCACCCAGTGCATCCAGATGCCGGGCCGTCAGGAACGGCTCGATGAGGAGAAGTTCACCGATGTCCGCCCCCTGGTGGACACACTCGCCGACTGCTTCGCCGCCGAGCTGGACGGCCGCCCGTACGCCGTCTTCGGCCACTGCATGGGAGCGCTGGTCGGCTACCGGCTGGCCGTCGAGCTGCACGAGCGCGGCGAGCGGCCGCCGGTGCTGCTGGGCGCCTCCGCCTGGGCGCCGAAGGGCTTCCGCACCCCGCCCCCGGAGCAGCTCCAGGTGCCGCAGAGCGAGCTGGTGGACTGGGCCCGCGGGCTCGGCTCGCTGCCGGAGAGCATCCTCGACGACACCGAGGCGCTCAGCCTGATGATGCCGGCCATGCGGGCGGACCTGGAGGTCTGCGCCAGCTACCGCGACGACGACGCCGAGGTGCCGTGCCCGGTGGTCACCTACAGCGCCGACAGGGACCCGCTGGTCGACCCGGAGGCGATGGCGTCGTGGGTCCCGCGCACCAGGTCCTATCTGGGCAACCGCCTCTTCCGCGGCGGGCACTTCTTCATCCACGAGGAGACGACGTCGATCACCGCCGACTTCGTCCGCCTGCTGCGCGGCCGGGTCGCCGGGGCACAGCCGGCGTTCTGACCCGCACCAGCACCCCCATCGCCACCCGCGCCGGTCCGGACACCACCGGGCCGGCCCGAGGAGAACCAGGAAGGAGCCCCATATGACTGCCGGCAATCCCAACGAGTTCGCCGACCGCTATGTCGCGGTCTGGACCGAGACCGACCCCGAGGCCCGCCGCAAGGGCGTCGAGGAGCTGTGGGCGGACGACGGCGCCTACGCCAACGCCATCGCCGTCGTCCGCGGCCACGAGGCCATCGCCACCCAGGTGGGCTACGCCCACGACGCCTACGCCGCCGGCGGCTTCACCTTCCGCTCGTGCAGCAACGCGCGCGGGCAGCACAACACGCTGCGCTTCAACTGGGTGATGGTGTCGGAGTCCACCGGCGCGCTGGAGGCCGTCGGGTTCGACTTCGTCACCCTGGACGACGACGGCCGCATCCTCTCCGACCACCAGTACTTCGACATCCCGCCGAGCTACGTGGTGCCGCCGCCCGGGGAGGAGAGCTGACCGCGAGCCCCGCGGCGCGCTGCGCTCACGCTGCCCCCGCCGGGTCCTGCCCGGCGGGGGCAGACGCGTGCAGACGGTTGAGCAGCTCGCCGGTGGGCCCGTCCGCGGGCAGGAACGCCTCGACGGCCAGTTCGGCGACGGTGACGTCGAGCGGCATGCCGAAGGTGGCGATGGTGCAGATCAGGGAGAGCTCCATGTCCCGGTACCGCAGCCGCAGCGGGAGTGTGAGGTCGGCGTTGTCGGTGCGGGGCGGCCGGGTCGGCTCGCCGCCACCCGGATAGGTGCGCAGCTCCCGGTACAGCTCGGCCAGGCCGGGCTCGGCGGTCAGCTCCACCCGCCGCTGCAGACGCAGCAGCAACTGGGCCCGCCAGTCGGCGAAGTTCAGGATCCGCGGCTGCATGCCCTCGGGGTGCACGGCCAGCCGCAGCGCGTTGACGGGAGGCCGCAGCAGGTCGGACGCGGCGTCCTCGGCGAAGAGCGCGAAGCCGCTGTTGCTGAGCACGATGTTCCAGTTGCGGTCCACGACGAGGGCGGGGAAGGGTTCGTGCCCCGAAAGGATCTGGCGGAGCGCACCACGCACGGGAAGCATCTCGGCAACGTCCAGAGGAGAGTCTGTGTAGGCGGGCGCGTAGCCGGCGGCCAGCAGCAGCTGGTTCTGCTCACGCAACGCCAGGTCCAAATGCCGGCCCAGACGCACCACCATGTCCCGGCTGGGCTTGGACCGCCCTGTCTCCAGGAAGCTGAGGTGCCGTGCCGAGATCTCGGCCCGGGTGGCCAGTGCGAGCTGGCTGTAGCCCCGCTGCTCCCGCCACCAGCGCATCAATTCGCCCACCGGGCGGGACACTTGCCGACTTTCCTGCACCTCGGTCATCTCATCACCCTGCATCATCCTGGGCGTCAGGCACAACCACGAAAGCGGGCCGCGGGCGGTGACGGGGGACACCGCCCGCGACCTGCCGCCTCTTGGCCCGCGGCGCCCGTCCGGTGCCGCGGGCCAGGGGCTCACGCCGGGTGCTGACCTGCCCCGGCGAAGCGGTAGTGCTCGCGGACCTGGCCCTGCTCGTCGCGGAGCAGGAAGTCCACGCCGGTCTCGCCCGACTCCGCCCGCCACGGGTAGCGGAAGGCGTCGTGCTGCGCCGAGGCGCTGCCCGCCGGGCGGCGCGGACCGCCGGCCGTGAGCGCGACCGCGACGGCGTCCACACCGTCGTACACACCGCTCTCGTCGACGAGTCGGGCACCAGGCAGATAGAGGTCCGCGATCTCCTTGCGCAGCCGCTCGGCTCCGGCGGCGACCGCCGCCAGGTGCCGCTCGGCCTGACCGTCGAGGTCGGCGGAGGCGGCCGGGGGCTCGTTGAACTGGTAGTCGGCGACGATCCGGCCCTCGACGTCCAGCAGCACCACGTCGAAGCCGACCGCGAGCACCGCATCGCTGTCGCCCGGCGACATCACCCAGTTGAACGCCAGCGCGTCGTGGTGCCCGACCGGGTCTCCGCCCGACCGGAAACGCAGCCCCTGGCCGCCCACGAACTGGTCGTACGCCTCGGTGACGCGGGCCACCAACTCCTCGGTGCCCTGGAAGCGGCGGGTCTGGGTGTAGTGCAGCCCGTCCGGGGCCCACAGGTCCGCCACCTCGGCCCGCCGGACGGCGGAGTCGGGCTCGTTCCACATGGCGACGTAACGCTGCAGCAGTTCACTGGCACTCACGTGCAACACTCTCTCTCCGTCGGACCCGGAGCGGCGCGGGGGTCACCGCTCCGGGAGATCATTCGGGGTGGGTCACTTGCCGGCGTTCGTGCGGGGCAGCGCCTGGACCAGGAGGGCCAGGGTGGCGGCGACCGCCACGAGGAAGATGATCCCCATGTCGAAGGCGTGCGGGTAGGACGAGGCCACGGGGTGGTCGCCGAGCGCGTTGTAGAAGATCACACCGATCACCGCCACACCGATCGAGTTGCCGATCTGCAGACCGGTGGTCAGTACGCCGGAAGCCGAGCCCGCGTACTGCGGGTTCACCCGGGCGAGCACCGTGGACGCCAGCGGGGCGACCGCCAGGCCCATGCCGGCGCCGTCGATGACCAGGCCGGGGATGAGCCACGGGGTGTGGCCGCCCGTGCCGAGCTGTGCGGCGGTGACACCGATGACGACCAGGCCCACGGCCATGAGCAGGGCGCCGACGGCCAGCACTTGACGGCCGAGCTTGGCGGCGAACTTGGTCGCGTTCATCGAGGTGTACATGTAGCCCGCGCCGATGGCGGCGAAGAGCAGGCCTGCCTGAAGCGCGCTCAGACCGCGGCCGGCCTGCATGTACAGGGCGAGCACCAGGAAGAACGACGCCTGGCCCATCCAGAAGACCAGCTGGCAGGCGAGGCCGACGACGAAGGCGCGGTCGCCGAACATCGCGATGTTGACCAGCGGCGACCCGCCGCGCGCGGCGATCGCCCGCTCGACACCCACGAAGACGGCCAGCAGCACGGCGAACACACCGAAGGAGATCCAGGTCCAGGCCGGCCAGTCGTGCTGACGGCCCTCGATGAGCGGCAGCACCAGGGCGACCAGCGCGAGGGTGATGACGCTGACGCCGAGGAAGTCCAGCTTCGGCCGGCCCTCGGCCCGTGACTCGGGGACCAGCTTCAGGGTCAGGCCGATGATCAGCAGGCAGAACGGCAGGTTCACCAGGAAGCAGGAACGCCATCCCCAGCCTGCGATGTCGGCCTGGATCAGCAGGCCGCCGATCAGCTGCCCGAAGACGGCCGCAAGACCCATGGCCAGGCCGTAGCCCGCGAACACTTTCAGGCGCGCCGCACCGGTGAAGATCGTGCCCAGAAGTGCCAGTACCTGGGGAGCGAGCATCGCCGCGGCCAGGCCCTGGAGCACCCGGGAGAAGATGAGGAACTCGCTGGACTGGGCGACGCCGCACAACAGCGACGCGACGGTGAACAGGCCCAGGCCCAGCAGGAACATCCTGCGGCGCCCGTACAGGTCGCCTAAACGTCCGCCGGTGATCAGCCCCACGCCGTAGGCCAGGCCGAACCCGGCGACCACCCACTCGATGGCGGAGGCACTCGCCTTGAGGTCCGTCTGCAGCGAGGGGATGGCGACGTTGACGATGAAGAAGTCGAGGGTGGTGATGAAGACGCCGGCCAGCACGGTCGGCAGGATCAGCCGATGGGGCACGGTCGGATTCCCGGCCGCCGGCGTGGGCGGTGACGGCGCCGAGGCGCTGCGGTTGGTCTCGGTGGTCATCGTTCGTACTCCAGATCGATCACGTGGATGTTCACCAGGCGCCCCCGGCCGGGTGGACGCGTGGGCCGAGTGCTTTGTCAAGCGTGTCGTCCGGTTGTCAGAGGGGTCAATTACCTACCAGGTAATCACCGGTGCCCGGCCGTACGAAGACTGACGGGAAATCACCGCGCACACCCGGCTCACCGGGTTTTGTCGAGCCCGGATCAGCCTCGCGTCAGTGCGCGGTCAGAGCGGACTGCAATCATCAATCCGATTTCGCCTGGAATCCGATTTCGATTGCATTTCCGAAGGGTCCGCAGGATGAATCCGGGGAAAAAGTTCCGCAGTTACGGGCTGTTTATCGCGGGAAAAGACATCGAGGGGGACGGCTGGGTTTACACCGTGAGCGCCAAGTCGCTTCTTGAGGATGTCTTCACCAGTGTCAGCCTCAAACGCACCCTCGAGAAGGACGCGGACTCACCCGCCGCGAATCACCCCTACGTGATCGGCCGGTGCGCGGTCGCCGACGACGCGGCCATCGACCTCGCCGCCGAGGCCGCGGCCGCGGCCGCCCCCGGCTGGGCGGCGGTCCCACTGGAGCGACGCATGCGGCTCGGCACCCTCTTCCGCGAGGAACTGCTGTGCCGCAAGGACGAGTTCGTGGAGATGCTGGTCGCCGAGTCCCATCCGGTGAAGCTGGCCCGGTGGGAGCTCAGCTGCCTGCTCCAGGTCTACAGCGAGGCGAGCATCCGCTGGTACGCGCAGCAGATGCACACCGAGTTCGAGGACGGCGGGCGCCGGCTGATCGTCCGCCGCCAGCCGGACGGCGTGGTTGCCTTCAACCCGCCGCAGAACGCCCCGGCGCCCAGCGCGGCCCTGGCGGTGCTGGCCGTGATGGCCGGGAACGCGGTCGTGGTGCGCGCCCCGCGCAGTATCGCCCTGAGCACCCTGTGGGTGCTGCGGGACGTGGCCGCGCCGCTGCTGGACGAGGTGGGGGCGCCCCCCGGAACGCTCAACGTGGTCTGCGCCAACCCCAAGCAGACCCTGGACCGCTGGATCACCAGCCCCCTGATCGACGACATCTTCTACATCGGCGGCAGCCAGGAGGGCCTGCGCTTCCAGGAGCAGTGTGTGGCGCACGGCAAGAAGCCGATCCTGGAACTGGCTGGCAACGACGGGATCATCGTCTGGAAGGACGCCGACCTCGCCTACGCCGCAGAGGCGATCACCGAGTCGTTCTACGGCTCCGGGCAGATCTGCATGGTGCCCAACTACGTGCTGGTGCACCCCGAGGTCGCTGACGACCTCATCGCCGAGGTCGAGCGGCAGGTCGCCGGCGTGCGGCCGGGCTACCCCGACGAGGAGGACGTGCTGCTGTCGCCGGTGCGCCGCACCGAGCGGTTCTTCGGCCTGCTGGACCGGGCCCTGGAGCAGGGCGCGCAGCTGGTGACCGGCGGCAGGCGCACCGAGCTGGACGGCACGCCCTCGGAGACGGGCGTCTTCCTGCAGCCGACCGTGCTGCGGGTGGACGGGCTGAGCGCGGCCCGGGAGCACGACGTGGTGCGGCACGAGACGTTCTTCCCTCTGCTGCCGATCGTGGTGGCCGAGCCGGGCACCGACGAGGTCCTGGTCGACCGCTTCCTGGACTTCGTCAACACCAACGAGTACGGGCTGCGCAACTCGCTGTGGGCCAAGGACGAGAAGGTCGTGGACACCTTCGTGCAGCGGGTGGTCAACGGCGGCCTGCTGAAGGTCAACGACTCGCACATCGGCTTCCTGCCCTACCTCCCCAGCCACGGCGGGACCGGTCTGACCGGCGGGGTCTTCGGTGAGGCCAACTACCCGATGCTCAAGACCTCCCACATTCAGGGCGTCAGCCTCGCGCGGGACGTCAGCCCCCACCAGACCGTCTTCGGCAGCTGACCCGCCCGCCGGCGCGCCCCCGGGGCGGCCGGCCGACCCCACCCGCGAACACCCTTGAACGAGGTGACACCCATGAGAACTCTCGACGCCGCCCGCGACACCTGCGAGCGCTTCCACCCCGGACTGGTGAAGGCCCTGTCGGCCCCGCCGTTCGAGGAGCGCGAGGCCCCCGGCAGCCAGGTGGTCGACCTGTTCCGCTCGGCCGCCGGCGTGGGGCTGCTGATCCCCACCGAGTACGGGGGCCTGGGCGCCGACCCGGTGGACGCCGTGCTCGTGCAGCGGGCCGTCGGCGCGCTGTCGCCGTCGCTGGCGGCGGCCTCGACCATGCACCACTTCACCGCCGCGATGCTCTACGCCCTCGCCGGCGGCCCGGGCCGGCTGACGCCCGCCCAGACCGAGGTGTTGCACACGGTGGTGCCGGAACAGCGGCTGATGGCCTCCGGCTGGGCCGAGGGGCGCACCCAGCAGAACATCCTCACCCCGGCGGTCACCGCCGACCCGGTCGAGGGCGGCTACCTGCTCAACGGCGTCAAGAAGCCGTGCAGCCTGTCGCGTTCGATGAGCCTGCTGACCGCGAGCATCGCGGTGCCCGGCCCGGACGGCACGCGGGAGCTGGCGCTCGCGCTGGTGGACTCCGCCTCGCCGGGCCTGACCGTCCACCCCTTCTGGGCCAGTGAGGTACTGGCCGCCGCCCAGAGCGACGAGGTGCGTCTGGCGGACGTCTTCGTGCCCGAGGACATGGTGGTCCGCACCACCGCGGACGACCCGGACCGGATCGAGGACCTGCAGAACGCCGGTTTCGTCTGGTTCGAGATGCTGGTGTCGGCCGGGTACGCCGGAGCCGCCGCCGGGCTGACCGAGGAGGTGCTGGCCCGCGGGCGCGGCAGCGCGACCGAGCGCGGCACCCTGCTGATCCGCACCGAGTCCGCCTTCGACCTGCTGCTCGGGGCCGCCCGTGCGCTGCGCGACGGGGTCGGCGGCGAGGACGCCGTCTCCCAGGTGCTGATCGCCCGGTTCGCCGCTCAGGAGGCGCTCTCGCTCGCCACCCAGCAGGCGCTGGAGCTGCTCGGCGGCATCGACTTCATCCGGTCCTCGGCGCACCTCCGGGCGGCGGCTTCGGTGCGCCCGCTCGCCTTCCACCCGCCGTCCCAGGGCTCCACCGTCGAGCCGCTGCTGGCGTACGCCGGCGGCGCCCCCCTCGACCTGTCCTGAGACCGGGACGAGGCCCGGACCACCCCGCCCCCTACCGGCCCACCCACGGACCGAAAGCGAGTCACCGATGACCACGACCGTCGACACCCCGGTCGGCCAGGAGGAGGAGATCCTCCGGCTGTACCGGGCCCATCTGAGCAAGGGCCGGGCGACCCTGGCCGAGCTCTTCGGCACCCATATGGAGGTCGCGTCGCAGGGAGCCTGGCTGACCACCTCCGACGGCGAACGCTTCCTCAACGCGGGCGGATACGGCGTCTTCATCATGGGCGCCCGCCACCCCGTCGTCATGGAGGAGGTGCGCCGGCAGCTGGAGACGCATCCCGTGGCCACCCGCATCCTGCTGGAGCCCACCGTCGCCCGCGCCGCCGAGGCGCTGGTCTCGGTGGCCCCGGAGGGACTGGACCGCGTGCACTTCGCCCTGTCCGGAGCGGAGGCGGTGGAGACCGCCCTGAAGCTCGCCCGGGCAGGCGGCCGCAAGCGGACGGTCTCGATGAAGGACGGCTACCACGGCAAGACGCTCGGCGCCCTGTCGGCCACCGCCAAAGAGGTCTACCAGGCACCCTTCCGCCCGCTGATCCCCGACGTGGTGCACCTGCCGTTCGGCGACATCGACGCGTTGCGCACGGAGCTGTCGCAGCACCCGGGCGAGGTCTGCGTGATCCTCGAGCCGGTGCAGGGCGAGGGCGGCGTGATCGTCCCGCCCAAGGGCTACCTCAAGCAAGTCGAGGAAGCGGTCCGGGAGTTCGACGGGTTCCTGGTGCTGGACGAGGTGCAGACCGGCTTCGGCCGGCTCGGCGAGTGGTGGGGCCTGGACGCCGAGGGCGTCCGCCCGGACGTGCTGCTGGCCGGCAAGGCGCTCGGCGGTGGCGTGGTGCCGGTCTCGGCGGCCATCGCCACCCGCAAGGCGTTCCAGCCCTTCGACAAGGACCCCTACGTCCACACCGCGACCTTCTCCGGCCAGCCGCTGCTGATGGCGGCCGTGCAGGGCACCGTCCGGGCGATCCGCGAGGAGGAGCTGGTGCCCCGCGCCCGCGAGCTCGGCGCCCGGCTGCTGCCGCGGATCACCGAGATCGCCCGGCGCAACATCCCCGACCTGGTCGTGGACGTGCGCGGCCAGGGCCTGCTGATCGGCGTCGAACTGGTCGAGCCGGGACTGGCCGGCGAACTGTTGATCGAGCTGTTCAACCACGGCGTGGTCGCCAACCATTCGATGAACGGCTCCTCCGTGGTGCGGTTCACCCCGCCCGCGATCCTCACCGACCGGGACGTCGAATTCCTCCTCGACTCCTTCGACAAGGCCACCGTCGACCTCGTGCGGCGCTCGGCCACGATGCCCGAAGGCGGCAACTGACCATGCGACACGTCGAACTCCACGCCCTGGTGCGCCTCGCCTCCGCCGAGGAGGTCTTCGTAACCGTCCCGCGCTGGGAGCGCTACCCGGAACTGGCCCCGCACGTCCGGTCCACGAAGGTGCACGCGACCCTGCCCGAGCGGGTCGGCAGCTCCAGCTGGGAACTGCACTTCCGCAGCGGGCTGTTGCGCTGGACCGAGGAGGACACCTTCCTCCCCGACGAGCTGGAGATCCGCTTCGAGCAGACCGACGGCGACTTCGACAGCTTCGAGGGCGTGTGGACGCTCCGCCAGCAGGGCCCGGACGTCTCGGTCGTCTTCCACGCCGACTTCGACTTCGGCATCCCGAGCCTCGCCAGCATCCTCGACCCGATCGCCGAGCGCGTCATCCGGGAGACCGTGGCCTGGGCCGTCACCGGCTTCTTCCCCGGCACCACGATCCTCGACGCGGACATCGACCTCGACGCGGCAACCGCCCCGAGCGCGGGCTGACCACAGGCCGACGGCGAGCGGTCGGCCCGCCGCCGGCACCGCACATCTCTCCGGAGTCAAACAGGAGTTCAACCGTGGACCAGGCCAATCCCTTCGAGACGCCGAAGACCTTCTCCCTGCACCGCGCCGAGTACCTGGTCGGCCTGGCAGTGACGACCGGTCTGATCGTCGCGCACGCCACCGACATCCGCTGGCTGCCCGCCGTCGTGCTCTTCCTCTACATCGACCTCATCGGCTACATCCCGGGCGCGATCGCCTTCCGGCGCTCCGGCGGTGCCCCG
This sequence comes from Streptomyces sp. CA-106110, assembly GCF_050936285.1. Taxonomy (NCBI): domain Bacteria; kingdom Bacillati; phylum Actinomycetota; class Actinomycetes; order Kitasatosporales; family Streptomycetaceae; genus Streptomyces; species Streptomyces sp. CA-106110. The sequence continues at coordinate 3,783,803 of NZ_JBNJNB010000001.1, forward strand.
ATCCACAAGGGCTACTACGTCGCCTACAACGTCATGCACAGCCTGATCACGCAGGGCGCCGTCGCCGCTCTGTGGTGCTGGCTGGTCGAGCCGGAGTGGGCGCTGCTGGTGCTGCCCTTCCATCTGTTCGGCGACCGCGGCCTGTTCGGCAACTTCATGAAGTCCTTCGCGCTGCCCTTCGAGCCGGTTCGCCAGCCGGGGTATCTGCGGCTGCTGGACGACCTGGGGCTGAAGCACCCCAAGCCGGTCGGCCACGCGAGCGACCCGGCCCCGGTGGGCCACATACCCGCCTCCGCAGCCGCCCGGACGCTGGGCGCGACCGTTCCGACCGGACAGGGGGCGACCCGATGACCAACGTGACACTGCGCAGCCGCTGGAGCGCCCACGACCGCGCCCTGCGCCGGCTGGCCGTGCCGGTGTCGGTGCTCACCGCCGTCCACGAGGGCCGCAGGCACGGCACCACCGTCAGCACGGTCACCCGGATCTCCCGCCGCCCGCAGGTGCTGGGCGCGTGCCTGAAGCCCGGCTCGGTGCTGGCCGGCCTCGCCACCGCCGAGGGCCGGTTCGCGGTCAACGTGCTCAGCAGCGAACAGGACCGGCTGGCCCGCTACTTCGCCGAAAGCTCCCGGCCCGACGGCGCCGCCCAGTTCCAGGGCATCGACTGGCACCCGGCCGCCTACTCGGAGGCACCGCTGTTCCCCGGCGCCCTGGCGCACTACGACTGCCGGGTGGTGGGCCGCTTCCAGGTCGGCGACCACGAGGTGCTGCTCGGCGCGGTCGTCAACGCCGACACCGGCGAGGGCGACCCGCTGATCAGCTACACCGGTGAGATGTTCGCCGGGACCCTGATCCCGGTCGCCGAGAGCGACCGCGGCGCCCCTCTCGTCAGGGACTCGGCACTGGTCGACGCCCGACTGCCGCTCGCCCCGCCCGCCTTGCCGCTCCCGCCGCCCCTCAAGGAGAACGTGCCGTCATGAACGCGCCCACCGCCCAAGAGGCCGACTGGGACTCCGCCCCCGGCCTGCTCGACGGCGCCAAGGAGCTGGCCCTCGGCCCGGACCGGTGCAATCTGGCGTACTGGTTCACCGAGGTCGCGCAGGGCACCCTGCGGGACCGCGGGGCGACCGGGCACCACGAGAAGGCCGAGGTCCCGGAGTTCCTGCGCCGGCCCGGACCGCTGCGCGAGGCGCTGGTCCTGGAGTTCGGCTTCCGCAGCCTGGCCGAGGAGATCGCCACCCGCCTGCTGGGCCACTACGTCTCCCGCGCCCCCGGCATCCCGGAGATGGAGTTCTACGCCACCCAGCTGATGGACGAGGCGCGCCACTCCCGGGTGTTCCGCAACCATCTGGTGGAGCTGGGCCTGCCGGAGCGCACGCTGCAGGCCGACATCGAGGAGATGGCCGCGGACTACCGGCGGGAGGTGCTCCAGCCGGTGGAGGACTTCACCCTGGAGATCATCCGCGACCAGGGCGACTTCCCGGGCGGGGTGGCCGTGTTCGCCATCGTCATCGAAGGGGTGCTCGCCCCGGCCGCCGAGCTGAGCGAGCGCAAGTGGACGCCGCTGTCGGCGGCCACCCAGGAGATCTCCCGGGGCACCGCCATCGACGAGATCCGGCATCTGACGGTGGCCAGCACCATCCTGCGCGACCACATCCGCGACAACCCCGGGTACATGCCGCGGCTGCTGGAGATCCTCGCGGCCGGCACCGAGCTGTGGGACCGGGTGCCGGACCGGCCCTACGTCATCCACCGCGAGGAGCTGTTCCAGCAGGGAATGACGGAGCAGGCCGAGTTGATCGGCGACTACGAGGTCTGGCCGGGCGTGCGGCTGCTCGACACCACCCCTGAGCAGCGCTACGACATGGCCGAGCGGTGGACCGACGAGATGGCCGCGAGCCGGATGGTCTACATGGGCCTGCCGTTGGACGCCATGGAGCGGAGTGAGCGTCCGTGACGCCGCCGCCGTTCACCACCCTCCCGGCCTTCGGCGCCCCCGCCGGGCGGGCGGCCGTGGTCGCCGGGGTCGGCGGCTACGTACCGCCGACGGTGGTCACCAACGAGGACCTGGTGGCCCGTCTGGACACCTCCGACGAGTGGATCCGCACCCGGACCGGCATCGCGTCCCGGCATGTCGTCACCCCGGGCACCGCCACCTCCGACCTCGCCGTCGAGGCCAGCCGGCGGGCCCTCAAGTCGGCCGAGGACTCCCAGGTCGACGCCGTGGTGCTGGCCACCACCACGCCCGACCACCCCTGCCCGGCGACCGCCCCCGCGGTGGCCACCCGGCTGGGGCTGAGCGGGGTGCCGGCCTTCGACGTGGCCGCGGTCTGCACCGGCTTCCTGTACGCCCTGGCCGCCGGCGCCGGCTTCATCGCCTGCGGACTGGCCGGCCGGGTGCTGGTCATCGCCTCGGACGCGTTCACCACGATCATCGACCCGGCCGACCGCGGCACCGCGGTGATCTTCGCCGACGGCGCCGGCGCCGTGGTGCTGCGGGCCGGTGCGGCGGACGAACCGGGCGCGCTCGGCTCGGTGGTGCTCGGCAGCGACGGCGAGCTGAGCGACCTCATCACCGTGCCGGCCGGCGGCTCGCGGCAGCGCTCCTCGGGCCTTCCTCCAGAGCCGGGCGACGAGTTCTTCCACATGGCCGGGCGCGCCACGTACCGGCACGCGGTGGAGCGGATGACGGCGGCCTCGCTGCAGTCGCTCGGCTACACCGGCTGGCGGCCGGAAGAGGTCGACCGGTTCGCCGCACACCAGGCCAACGCGCGCATCCTCGGCGCGGTGGCCGAACGGCTCGGCATCGGGCCGGAGCGCCGGCTCTCCAACATCGAGCACGTCGGCAACACCGGCGGCGCCTCGATCCCGCTGCTCCTGGCCCAGAGCGCGGCCGACGGCAGCCTGACCGCCGGCGACCGGCTGCTGCTGACCGCCTTCGGCGGCGGCCTGGCGTGGGGCGCGGCGACCCTCACCTGGCCCGAGCTGTAGCCGGCGCCCGACCCGCCCGCCGCGCATCCGCAGTCCCGTACCACCCCGCACACCACACGACCGTCAACCGGAGGCGAGCACACCATGTTCGAGAGCGTGAAGGAAATCCTGGTCAACAAGCTCAAGGTCGACCCCGAGCAGATAACCCCCGAGGCCACCCGGGAGGACATCGAGCTGGACTCGCTGGCCGTCGTCGAGCTGTCGCTGGTGCTGGAGACCGAGCTGAACGTGTCCGTCTCCGACGACGAGCTGCTGGAGGCGGAGACCGTGGGCGACATGGTGGCGCTCATCGAGCAGCGGAGTGCGCGGGTGTGATGGCCGGCACCGACATCGCCGTCACCGGTCTCGGCCTGGTCACCCCGGCCGGGACAGGCACCGCCGCGAGCTGGGCGCGCGTGCGCGGCGGGCGCCCGACCGCGGCGTTCGACCCTGTCCTCGAGAGCCATCCGGTGCGGATCTCGTGCCGGGTGCCGGACTGGGATCCGGACGCCCTGCTCGGCGCACGACGCGCCCACCGGCTCGACCGTTTCAGTCAGTTCGCGTTGGTGGCGGCGCGCGAGGCGATCACCGACGCCGGCCTGGACCCGCCCACATGGGACGGCGCCCGGGTCGGCGTGGTGCTCGGCTGCGCCGACGGCGGCCCGGGCACGGTGGAGGAGCAGCACCGGGTGCTGGTGGAGGACTCGCCGGACCGGGTCTCCCCGCTGCTGCTGCCGATGCAGCTGCCGAACATGCTGGCCGGGCAGACGGCCATCGAGTTCGGCGCCACCGGCCCGAACCTGGTGGTGGCCACCGCCTGCGCTTCGGGGACCACGGCCATCGGGATCGCCCGCGACCTGCTCCTGCTGGGCCGGTGCGACGTGGTGCTGGCTGGGGGCAGCGAGGCCATGATCACACCCTTGGTGATGGCCGGCTTCGCTCGTATGGGCACGCTGTCGCGGCGCACCGATCCTCCGGCCGCCGCCTCCCGCCCGTTCGATGTGCACCGCGACGGTTTCGTGGCCGGCGAGGGCGCCGGGGTGCTGGTCCTGGAGCGGCCGGCCGACGCGCGCGCCCGCGGCGCCCGGGTCCGCGCCCGGGTGGCCGGGTACGGCGCCTCCGCCGACGGCCACCACATCACCTCGCCGCACCCCGAAGGGGTCGGGCTGGAAGTGGCGATGCGCGCGGCGCTCGCCGACGCCGACGCGCTGCCGTCGGACGTCGGGCACGTCAACGCGCACGGCACCGCCACCCGGCTCAACGACCTCGCCGAGGCCCGGGTGGTGCACCGTGTGCTCGGCGATCCGCTGGTGACGTCCACCAAGGGCGTCACCGGTCATCTGCTGGGCGCGGCGGGCGCGGTCGAGGCCGCGTTCACCGTGCTCAGTCTGGAGGAGCAGGTGGTGCCACCCACCGCCAACCTCGACGTCCCCGATCCCGTCTGCGAGGTGAAGGTGGCCGCCACGGCCACGGAGACACGCTTCGACCTCGCCCTGAGCAGCTCCATGGGCTTCGGCGGCCAGAACGCCGTGCTGGCCATCGCGGCCGCCTGAAGCCGGCCAGGCCCAGCCGACGCTTGACCGGTCGCCGCCCAGCGGGGTGGTCGGCGGCCCGGCCCGCTCGTCCCGCTCCCCATCGGCCCGGGGCCCCGCCCCGTCCGAGCCGCCGACGACGAACCGACACCCCAGGAGCACGCCGTGACCGCCGGAACCCCTCCCTCCCACGCGCCCACCAGATCCCTGACCACCAGTTACATCGTCTTCATGATCGTTGCGGCGGCGGCCCCGCTGTCCGCGATGGTCGGCACCGTCCCGCTGGCGTTCGCGATCGGCACGGCCGAAGGTGTCCCGGCCGCGTTCGCGTTCGCCGGCGTCACCCTGCTGTGCTTCTCCGTCGGGTACGCGATCAGCGCCCGCCGCACCGGCGGCTCCGGCGGCTTCTACGCCTCCATCGCCGACGGCCTGGGCCGGCCCACCGCGGTCGGCAGCGGCTGGGTGGCGGTGGTCTCCTACAACTGCGCCACCATCGGCCTGGTCGGCGCGCTGGGCTACTTCACCAGCCTGGTGCTGTTCGACCACGGGGTGCACCTGTCGTGGGAGTGGTGCGCCGCGATCGGGCTGGCGCTGATCGCCGTCCTCGGCTACCGGGACATCGCCATCAGCGCCCGTGTGCTGGCGGTGCTGATGCTCGCCGAGATCGGCATCCTGGCCGCCCTGGACGTGGCCGTGCTCGTCCGGCACGGTGTGCACGCGCTGCCGGGCGCCTCGTTCACCTGGCACGCGGCCGCTGGCCCCGGTGTCGGTGTCTCGCTGATGTTCGCCTTCGTGTCGTTCATCGGATTCGAGTCGGCCGCGCTGTACGGCAAGGAGGCCAAGAACCCCCGCCGCAGCGTGCCGCGCGCGACCTATGTCGCCGCGGTGCTGATCTCCGGCTTCTACGCGCTGACCAGCTGGGAGGCGGTCGGCGCGATCGGCTCGGGCCAGGTGCGGGAGACCGCCGGGAAGCAGCTCGGCGACCTCTTCTTCACCCTGGGCGACGACTACCTCGGGTCCGCGGGCAGCACCGTCCTGCAGATCATGCTCTGCTCCAGCCTCTTCGCCGCGACCCTGGCGCTGCACAGCGCCTCGAACCGGTACGCGCAGGTGCTGGCCGACGACGGCCTGCTGCCCTCGTTCCTCGGCCGGCTGCACCCGAAGCACGGCTCACCGCACCTGGCCAGCGTCGTGCAGGTGGCGGTGTGCGCCGCCGCCGTGGTCGGCTTTGCGGCCGGCGGCCTTGACCCATACGCGAACATGACGACGAGCATGCTCGGCCTGGGCACCCTCGGGATCGTCGTGCTCCAGGCGCTGGCCGCGCTGTCCGCGGTGGCCCTGCGCCGCAAGGGCATCCGGCTGGGCTGGTGGCAGGGCACGATGCTGCCGCTGCTGGGCTTCGCGGGCCTCGCCGCCACGGTCTATCTGGTGGTCGGCAACTTCGACGTGCTGACCGGTGCAACCGGCGGCGTCGTCGTCCAGCTGCCGTGGGTGATCCCGCTGGTGGCCGCGCTCGGGGTGCTGTGGGCTCTGCGGCTGCGCGCCGTCGCCCCCGCGCGCTACCGGGCGCTGGCCACCGCGCATGTCGCCCCCGAGGACCAGGTGGACCGCACCGCGCCGAACCAGGCCCCCGCCCCCGCCCCCGTCTCCAAACCGGCCTGACCCCGGCCACTGTTCAGGCGATCAGGAGGAAACGACGTGCACGACGTACGCGAGCTGATCGAGAGCGGCCCGGAAGCGGAACGCCGGCTGGCCCGCCGCGGTCACCCGATCGACCTCGACGGGCTGCGGGCCGCGCAGCAGCGCCGGCTGGCCGCGCTGGAGGCGGTGAACGGGCTGCGGGCCGAGCTGAAGAAGGCGTCCCGCGGCCCGCGTGGGGCCGGGGGCCCGGCAGCCGTCGGCGGGGCGGGCCCGGCGGGCGACGACCCGCGGGAGCGCAACCGTCGCCTGCGCGAGCAGGTGCAGGCCGCCGAGGCCGAGGCCCGGGAGGCCGGCCAGGAGCTGGAGCGGCTGCTGCTGACGGTGCCGAACCTGCCGTCGGACGACCTGCCCGACGGCTTCAGCGAGAAGGACGCGCTGGAGGTACGACGGGTCGGCCCGCAGCGCGGCTCGGGCCCCGGCCTCGGCCGGCACCACGCCGACCTCGGCGAGAAGCTGGGCGTGCTCGACTCCGGGGCGGCGGCGAAGCTGTCCGGAGCGCGGTTCAGCGTCAGTCGCGGCCCCGGGGCCCTGCTGGAGCGGGCCCTTGCGTCCCTGCTGCTGGACCTGCACACCCGGGAGCACGGGTACACCGAGTACTCGGTGCCGCACCTGGTCAGCCGGGAGACCATGACCGGCACCGGGCAGCTGCCGAAGTTCGAGGAGGACCTGTTCGCCACGACCGTGGGCGGCCGGGAGATGTTCCTGATCCCGACCGCCGAGGTCCCGCTCACCAACCTGGTGGCGCGAGAGGTGCTCGACGAGCGCGAGCTGCCGCTGGCGATGACCGCCCATACCCCCTGCTACCGGGGCGAGGCGGGCTCCTACGGCCGTGACACCCGCGGCATCCTGCGGCTGCACCAGTTCGAGAAGGTCGAGCTGGTGCGGGTCTGCCGGGACGAGGACGCCGGGGAGCAGCTCGAGCTGATGCTGGGCCATGTCGAGGAGTGCCTGAAGCGGCTGGACCTCTCGTACCGGGTGGTGCTGCTGCCGGCCGGCGACATCGGCTTCTCGGCGCGCACGACGTACGACGTCGAGGTGTGGCTGCCCGGCAGCGACACCTACCGGGAGATCTCCTCGGTGTCGGACTGCGGCACCTTCCAGGGCCGCCGGGCCGGCATCCGCTACCGGGCGGGCGGCTCCCGGAGGATCGCCGCCACGCTCAACGGCTCCGGCCTGCCGATCGGACGGACCGTCGCCGCGCTGCTGGAGCAGGGCCAGCAGACGGACGGCTCGGTGCTGCTGCCCGAGGCGTTGGCCTCCTGCACCGGCTTCCGCCGGCTGCTGCCAGGGGGCGGCACCGAGTAGCCCGGACAGCACCGAAGGCGCGGGTCTGCCGGGAGTGGGTACTCCCGGCAGACCCGCGCCCGTGCCGTCAGGGGCCGGTCAGGCGGTCCGGCGCAGCAGGGCGGTGGAGCGGTGGAGCCCCGGGTCCTGGTTGAGCATCTGCCGGAACAGCTGGCGCAGCTTCGGCGACGGCTCCATGCCCAGCTCGTCGACCAGCCGCAGCCGGGCCGCGTTGTAGACACCGACCGCCTCGGCCTGGCGCCCGCACTGGTAGAGCGCCACCATGAGCAGCTCGGTGATCCGCTCCCGCCACGGGTGGGCGATGCTCATCCGCTTCAGCTCCCCCACCACCCGCATCGGCTCACCCGCGCGGATACGCAGCCAGAAGGCGTCCTCCCGCGCGGACAGGTACTCCTCCTCCCACTCCGTGGCCGCGCTCTGGCACAGCGGTCCGACGGCCGCGTCGCCCAGCGGCGCGCCCTGCCACAGCCCGAGCCCCTGCTCCAGGAGTTCCTGGGCGGCGGGCAGGTCCTCGCCCTCCATCGCCCGGCGGGACCGGCGTATGTACGCGCGGAAGCGGTTGAGGTCTATGTCCTCCGGCTCCACGTCGAGGCTGTAGCCGGACGCCCGGGTGCGCAGCACGTCCGCCGCCGGGCCGTCCACCAGCTTGACCAGTGTTCGTCTCAGTCGCGACACATGTGCCTGGAGCGCGTTCTCCACAGTGGCCGGGGGGTTCTCCCCCCACAGCTCGCTGTACAGCGTCGAGACGGGCACGACCGCCGGGGCCTGGATGAGCAGGCTCGCCAGCAGACAGCGTTGTCGCAGTCCTGGAACGGCGTGGAACGTGCCACCGATGCCGACCGCTATCGTGCCCAAGATCCGGAACTGCAAGAAGACCAACCCCCGTGTGCTCTCAGCCTGCGGCTCTGCGCCGCCCGTTCCGGTGCTTTCCGGAACAGGCGCATTGTGAGGGTGGGACCTAGAGCCCGGCTCGACACCGCGCACGGGCCCGAGCCGTCGGACACCGTCACCGGGTGCGGCGAACGCGGCAGCACCGTGGTCAGCGTTCGCTCCGCACCGCCACCGCCGCCGCCAGGACCGCGCCCGCCGAGAGCACCACCGAGAAGCAGACCATCGTCGTCGGCATGCTCAGATGACGGATGAGCTCGCTGAAGAGGATCGAGGGCAGACCCAGGCCCGCGTACGCGACGACGAAGTAGACGGCGAGGACGCCCGCCCTGGACGCGGGGGCGGCCGCGGTCACGGACTGGACGAGACCGGCCTTGAACAGGATGCCCGAGCCCGCGCCCGCCAACGTGGCGGCCGTGAGGAAGAGCCACAGCGTCGAGCCGTACACGGACAGGGCCACCAGGGCCAGCCCGGACGGGAAGGCCACCATCCCCACGGCGAGCAGGCGCCGCGGCGGCAGCGCGGCAAGGGCCAGCTGGGCCAGCGCGGCGGCGCTGAACATCAGGAACGGCGCGAGACCCGCGACGAACTCCGAGGAGACTCGCAGTTCGGTGTGGAGAATGACCGCGCCCAGCGCCGTGACCAGGCCGAAGAGGGCGAAGGAGCAGAAGCCGAGCCCCGCGGCGGAGGCGAACACCGGGCGCCCGCCGGCGCACAGGGCGAACCGCTCCGGCTTCTGCCGCACCGTACGGCTCCGGTCCACGGTCTCCGGCGTGACCAGGCTGAGCACCAGACACACCGCGAGGGCCAGCGCGAAACCGAACTGCGTGACCGTCAGTGGATCGGGCACCCACTGCGCCACCGCTCCGGCCACCAGCGGACCGAGGGCGAGGCCGCCGAGGTTGGCCGCGGTCGCGACCACCTCCGGGAGCACGGCCTCGGGCCGGTGGGGGTGCGCGCCGGCGTACAGGTCGTGCAGGTACGCGGTGGCCGTGGAGGCCATGAGGCCGATGCCCACCCCGTTCAGGAACCGGCCGGTCATCAGGCCGGGGAGGTCCTTCCACCAGGTCAGGAGGAGGGCGGCGGCCAGCGCCACGGCAAGGGCCGGGACGACGACACGGCGGCGCCCGAAGCGGTCGGAGAGATGCCCGAGGGCAAGGAAGCCGACGGCCGCACCGCCGACCAGCATGGCGAACACCACGGTGATCGTGGTCACCCCGAACCCGTCGCGGGACGCGTAGAGCGGCCACAGCGGGGTGGGTGCGGTACCGAACGCCATCAGGACGGCGAACGCCACCGCCACGAACCAGAATCCGGCGCCCTGTCCGACCGGGCGCAGACCTGGGCGCCGTCGGCCCGACGAGGCGGGGACGGCGGATTCGGCGGTCCGGGGCTGGGTCGGCATGGAGGGCCTCTCCGCTCGGTCGGCGCCGGCCGGGCACCGATGGACTCTCATGACCCCAGAGTTCCCACCATACGAGCATCAAAGGCGGCGAAGCGCGCGGCGAAGGCAGGCGCCGGGATGCGCCGGCCTCGCCGGTGGACCGGCTTGCCGCACGCCCGGTGAACCACGTGGTAGAGCTCACAACACTGCCGCGAATGCGCAACTTTAAAGTACAGCCATGGATCTTCACGTCGCGACGAAGTGGGAGACCGCGGTGCTCGCGGGAGGGCCGGCCGACGGCCTGCGCATGCAGGTCGCGGGCCGGCCCTCGGTGTTGCAGGTCACCTACCCCTGCCAGGTCGACTCCCCGCAGGACGGTGTGCGGGTGGAGGCGGTCTACGTCTACCGGCGCCGACTCGGCGTGCAGGGCGAACCGTTGACATACGGCTACGACTGCGCCAGCCCCTGACGGAACCGGTTCAGCGGGCGGCGGACGACGGCTGCTCCGGGGTCGCCTCCGCGGAGGTGCGGACGGCCGTGGGCGTCACGGGATCGACGTCCGCGGGCGCGTCCCCTTCCTTCATCGCCTTCGCCTCGCTCTTCAGGATGCGCATCGACCTGCCCAGCGCGCGGGCGGTGTCGGGCAGCTTCTTCGAGCCGAACAGCACGATGACGACGATCGCCACGACCAGCAGGTGCCAGGGTTCCAGTCCGTTGCGGAGCATGAGCGCGCCCGCCCTTCCTCGCCTGGGCGGAGGACGCGTGCGCCGCTCGCCCGTCCCATGATGATTGCTACATTGCGCAACTGTACAACTGTCCAGCGGACCCTACCGGTCCGAGACGGCGCCGAGTGTCGGCATGCTCCTCATCCGGCCCTACGGCCGGTCAAACGCAGGCTCTGCCCGTCGTAGCCCCAACGCCGCTCGTAGCGTGCCCTGATCGCCCACAGGGCCAGGGCGTACAGCGCGAGGACGGTGCCGACCAGCAGGTAGTACGCGACCGGAAGCGCCGGCAGGCCGAGGAGTGCGCCGAGCGGGGTGACGGGCAACAGGAGCCCGACGGCGGCGAGCGCGCCGGCTGCCCCGCCGACCGGGCCCGGGCGGCGGCCTTCGGCGAGGCTCCGGCCGGACCGCAGCAGCAGCATGACCAGGGCCTGGGTGAGGAGGTTCTCCGTGAACCAGGCGGAGTGGAAGACCGCTGCGTCGTCGAGCGCGTCGGGACCGCGCAGGCTGAGGGCGAGGACGCCGAAGGTGGCGAGGTCGGCGACCGCGTTGACCACGCCGAAGCCGGTGATGAAGCGCAGGAGGTCGTGCGGGCGCAGCACGGTGGGCCGCGAGAGCTCCCATGGCGGGAGACGGTCGTGGGCGAAGGCGAGTTGAGCCGCGTCGAAGCACAGGTTCTGGGCGAGTACCTGGGCCGGGAGCATCGGAAGGAAGGGCAGCAGGAGGCCGGCGGCGAGCATCGCGAGGACGTTGCCGAAGTTCGAGGAGAGCGTGACCCGCAGATACGTGGCGATGTTGCCGCCGCTGCGGCGTCCGGCGGCCACCGCGTGGTCGATCGCGGTCAGGTCCTTGTACGCGAGGACGACCTCCGCGCTCTCGCGGGCGACGGCGACGGCCTCGCGCGGGGCGATGCCCACGTCCGCGGCGCGCAGCGCGGGCACGTCGTTGACGCCGTCGCCGAGGAAGCCGACGGTGTGCCCCGCCGCGCGCAGCCCGGCGACGATCCGCGCCTTGTCCTCGGGGGTGCAGCGGGCGACGACGGTCGCGGCCAGTTCGTCGGGCGCGCCGGCGGTGCGCAGGTCACCGGGGTCCAGACCGAGGTCGCGGCAGGCACGGGCCGCGGTGCCCGGGTGGTCGCCGGTCAGGACCCGGACGGTGACGCCGCGTGCGGTGAGGTCCCGTAGGGCGCGCTCGGCGGTCGGTGCGAGGGCGTCCCGGAAGGTGACGAAGCCCCGGAAGGTCAGGCCGCGTTCGTCGGCGGGGGTGTAAGGGCGGACGCGGGCGGGACGGTCGGCGGTCGCAACGCCGAGCAGTCGCAGACCGCCGGCCGCCTCGCGCGCGGCCCGTGCGAGCAGCCGTTCCCGCTCCGCGGGCTCCAGTGCGCAGCGCTCCAGTACGTCCTCGGGAGCGCCCCTGACGAGGAGGGTGTGGCTGCCGAGGCGGCCCCGGACCACGGCGGTGGCGAGCCGGCGGACCGGGTCGAACGGCAGGGCGGCCACTCCCTCGTACTCCTCCCAGGCCCCGTCGGCCGCGTCCAGAAGCGCCTCGTCCAGGGCGTCCGCGAGGGGCAGGTCGGCGATGTGGAGGGTCCACCAGGCGCCCGCGGCCGCCCAGCGCAGCACCTGGGGGGCGTCCTCGCCCTCGGCGTCCAGGGCCCGTTCGACGACCGGCCGGTCCTGGGTGAGGGTGCCGGTCTTGTCGAGGCAGAGCACGTCCACAGCACCGAGGTCGTGCAGGGCGGGCAGCCGTTTGACGATCACCCCGTGGGCGCGGGCGAGCCCGGAGGCGCCGCGGCCCAGACAGGTGGTGACGATGACCGGCAGCATCTCGGGGGTGAGGCCGACCGCGACCGCGACGGCGAAGGGGAGCGTCTCAAGACCCCGGCCGCGCAGCGCCGCGTTGGCCATGAGGACCAGCGGCGGGGTGAGCAGCATGAACCGGATCAGCACCCAGGAGATGCCGTGCACGGACCGGTCGAAGGCGCTCGCCCCGCGCCGGGCGCCGACGGCGTACGCCTTGGCGAACCGGGTTCGGGCCCCCGTCTCGAGGACGAGCGCGGTGCCGCTGCCGGATGCGACGCTGCTGCCCTGGAAGCAGAGGTGGGGCTGGTCGAAGGGCCCGCCGTCGCAGGCCGCGGGGGTGTCGAGGGCGTGCTTCGCCACCGGCGCCGACTCCCCGGTGAGGGCTGCCTGATGCACCGTCAGGCAGCTGGACCGCAGCAGTCGTACGTCGGCAGGGACGAGGTCGCCGGGCGCGAGCCGGATCACGTCACCGGGCACCAGTTCGGCGGTGGGTGTCTCCCGCGCCGGCCCGGGCCGGCGCGCGCCCTGCCCTTCGGCACCGGCGCGGCCTGCCGGCTCGAGCGCCGTGTCCGGGCGGCGCAGCACGGTCGCGGTGGCGGCGACGAGATCGCGCAGCGCGGCCGTCGAACGGTCGGCCCGCTGTTCGCCGGTGGCGCGCAGGACGCAGCTGACCACGACAAGGAAGAGAATCACGCAGGCGGTGCCCCAGGCGGCGACGGTGGCGGAGACGAGGCCGAGGCAGAACAGGACCGTGGTGAACGGGTCGCGCAGACCGCGTAGGAAGAGACGGGCCCAGGAGGTCGTACGGGTCTCGGGGAGCACGTTCTCCCCGAAGTCCGCGAGCCGTGCCGCGGCCTCCGCGTCGGTGAGTCCGCGCGGCGTGCTCTCCAGCCGCCGCAGCTCCTGCAGCGAGGTGGCGGCCGTGTCAGAGGCCACGGAGACGGGGTGCCGCGGCGCCGCTCTGCGCGGCGCGATCGGTGAGCTGGCCCACCATCAGCCGCACCACGGTCACCACGTCCGCGTCGTCGACGAAGTAGACCTGGCGGCGGCCCTCCCGACGGGAGCGGACCAGCCCGGCGAGCTTGAGTTTGGTCAGATGCTGGCTCACGGCGGGCAGCGCGCCGCCGACCCGCTCGGCGAGCCCGGTGACATCGCTCTCGCCCTGCGCGAGCGCCCACACGATGTGCAGCCGCGCGGGCGAGGCCAGAAGCCCGAAGGCGGCGGCCGCCTCCGTCAGCACCTCGGCGGACGGGTCCTGGAAACCACCGCCACCTGCCGCCACCGTCGCCCTCCTGTCCCACCCCGCCGTACCGTACGGGTCGCCTCAGTCTAGGCGGCTGTGGACGGCGGGCCGACGGGTCCGACAGGGGCTCGCCACCCGGTCCGGTCGTAAGCGCGCCGGAAACCGGTCGTCAGGACTGCGCGGGCGGCGTCCAGCCCTGGCGGCGCAGGATCTCCGAGACATCCGGGCCCCGGTAGTGGTCGCCCTTGAGGACCTTGCCGTCGGCCCGGCGGGAGACCGTACCGTCCGGGCCGATCTTGGTCATGTTGGCGCGGTGGATCTCGGCGATGACGGCGTCGAGGTCGATGCCGTGCACGAGGGCGGTTCCGTAGGCCACGTACACGAGGTCGGCCAGTTCGTGCGCCAGCCGGTCGAGCGGTCCGGTGACGGACACCTCGGCGACCTCCGCGGCCTCCTCGGCGAGCAGCTCCCCACGGTGCGTGGCCAGCTCCGGGGAGACCTCCGTCGGCACGGTACGGGCGTCGAGCCCGAAGGCGCGGTGGAACTCACGGACGAGGGAGGCGGGCGAAGGGTGCATCCGGCGACCCTACCCGCTGCCACGGCCCGCTCCCGTGGGCCCGTGGTCTGCCGCCCTGGTCAGGGGCGCCCTCGGACTGGCAGGATCGCGCGCATGTTCACGCCACTCCCCCGCATCGGCCGGCGCCGCGCGCTGCTGGGCTCGGCGGCCTCTCTCGCGGCCCTCGGGCTGCTGCTGTGGTGGCTGCTGCCGATCGGCGAGGAGTCCCCGAGCGGAACGGTCACCTTCAGTACGGGCACCCCGACCGGCGTCTACCAGAAGTACGGCACCCTGCTGCAGCAGGCGATCGCCAAGGACCTGCCGAGGGTGGACGTCCGGCTGCTGAACAGCGACGGGTCCCAGGAGAACGTGCGACGGGTGGCCACGGGATCGGCGGACTTCACGATCGCGGCCGCCGACGCGGTGGAGACGTACAAGCTGGAACACAAGGCCGGGGCCGGCCGGCTGCGCGGTTGCGCACGGCTGTACGACGACTATGTGCACCTGGTGGTGCCGCGCTCGTCGACCGTGCGGTCCGTCGCGGATCTCGAGGGGCGCAGGGTCGCCATCGGCCCGGGCGGGTCCGGGGTACGACTCATCGCGGAGCATGTGCTCGAGGCGGCCGGTCTCGACCCGAAGAAGGACATCACACCCCTGTCCGACGGCATCGGGACCATGCCCGACCTGCTCAGGCGGCACCAGATCGACGCGTTCTTCTGGTCCGGCGGGCTGCCCACCGGCGCGATCACGGAACTGTCGAAGCACTTCGCGATCCGTCTGGTGCCGATCAGCACCGATCTGGTGGCCAAACTGCACGCACAGGGCGGCGCCTCACGTTACTACCGGGCCTCGGTGATGCCCGCCGACGCCTACCCGGACGCCCAGCAGGGCTCCGCCGTGCAGACCGTGGCCGTCGCGAACCTCCTCATGACCCGGGAGGACATGGACCCGGGCCTGACCGAGCAGCTCACCCGTGCCGTGATCGACAGCCGGGACCGGATCGGCGCGCAGGTCCACGCGGCCCAGCTGGTGGACCTGCGCACGGCGATCTACACGGACCCGTTGGCCCTGCACGAGGGCGCGCGGCGGTACTACGAGTCGGTGAAGCCGTAGCGTCTCTGGTTGGCTTAGCGAGGCTGAGCGTTGCTCAGCCTTGCAGCCAATCGCCTTCGTGCCCTGGTACTGAACGACAGGAGCCGCCAGCCCGCGTGGCACGTCCCTCCGGACGCTGGTCGACCGGGCCGTAAGACCCGACCGAGGAGGGTGCCCGACGCCGCCTGGGCGCCGGGCGTGCGCGTAGCACTCTGCCACAGGTTCACTACGCTTCGCTAATCCAACTGGTGAGCCTTCGCCCCCGGGCACCCCACGCATACGGCGAACCGGACGGTGGCCGGCGACTCCGGACCCCCGCCGCGGCCTCATCGGCCGCGTCCCCGAAGCTGACCGAGCCGGGGCCCTTACGACGCCTCGCCGTCCACCGTCCGCGGCACACTCACCGTCACCCTTAGTCCGTGCGGCACATGACGCCCGTACGCGATCGAACCCCCACCCGCCTCCAGCAGCGCCCGCGATATCGACAGACCGAGCCCCGACCCCTTGATGTTCTGATGCGCCGCGCTGCGCCAGAAGCGATCGCCGACCCGGACGAGTTCCTCGTCGTTGAGTCCCGGCCCGCCGTCGGTGACCACCACCGAGGCGGTGTCGCCGACGGCCGTGACCTCCACCTCGACGCACTCCCCCTCGGGCGTGAACTTCACCGCGTTGTCGATGACCGCGTCCAGGGCGCTGGACAGGGTGACGGGGTCCGCCCAGGCGGTGGTGGGCGGGCAGTTCCCGGTCAGCCGTACGCCCTTGGCCTGTGCGGCCGGGTCCCAGGCCGCGACGCGCTCGGCGGCCAGGGCGCCGATGTCGGTGAGCCTCAGGTCCGCCTCGGCGTGCTCGGCCAGCGCCAGGTCGAGCAGATCGTCCAGGACCTGGGCGAGGCGCCGGCCCTCCGTGCGGACCGAGGCGATCTCCTCGTTGTCCTCGGACAGTTCGAGAGCGAGCAGCTCGATACGCAGCAGGAGCGCGGAGAGCGGATTGCGCAGCTGGTGCGAGGCGTCGGCGACGAAGGCCCGCTGCTGCTCGAGGACTTCCTCGACGTTGTCCGCCATCTCGTTGAACGACCGGGCCAGCCGCCTGAGTTCAGGCGGTCCGCCTGCGGCCGCGACACGCGATTTGAGGCGTCCGGTCGCGATGTCGTGGGTCGTGGCGTCCAGGACCCGCACCGGCCTGAGCACCCAGCCGGTCAGCCGGAGCGCCGCGCCGACGGCGAGCAGCATCGCGGCGATCTCACCGGCACCGATGAACAGCCAGCCGTGCAGGATCCTCGACCGCATCTGCCCGGTGGGCGACTCGGTGACGACGACGGCGATGACGTCGCCGTCGCGGATGACCGGCGAGGCGACCACCAGCCGGGCGCGCTGCCAGGGCCAGACCTGCCGGGGGTCATGGCTGCGGCGCCCGAGGAGGGCCTCGTTGAAGGCGTCGCGGCCGTCGCCCGTCTTGGGCAGGTACCAGTCCTCCGGCGCGTTGGCCATGGGCACGTCGTCCCGGTAGAAGACACCGGCCCGGATGCCGTACACGCCGTAGTACATGGCGAGTTCCTTGCGCAGGGTCTCGCCGCGCTCGTCCCTTGTGTCGCCGTCGCCGCTGTCGGGGCTGTCGCCGCCGACCCGGAGGCCGTTGCCCGGCCGGTCGGTGACGAACTGGGCGAGGGCCGCGAAGCGCGCGGTGTCGTCGATGCGGTCGACGACGACCCGCTGCTGCTGCGCGGCGGCGAGGCTCACCGCGAGCGGCACGCCGAGCGCGAGCAGCACGGCCGCCATCAGGACGATGAGCAGCGGAAGCAGTCGTGCGCCCAACCTGTCCCCGCTATGCGGCTGAGGCGACGAGCCGGTACCCGACGCCGCGCACGGTCTCGATCAGCGCGGGCATGCGCAACTTGGAGCGCAGCGAGGCGACGTGCACCTCGAGGGTGCGCCCGGTCCCCTCCCAACTGGTCTGCCACACCTCGCTGATGATCTGCTCGCGACGGAACACCACGCCGGGCCGCTGGGCCAGCAGGGCGAGTAGATCGAACTCCTTGCGGGTCAGCTGGATCGCGGAACCGTCCACACTGACCCGGCGATTGGGGAGTTCTATGTGCACCGGGCCGAGCCGCAGCGCGGTCTCGGTCGCGCCGGTGTCGTCCAGGTGCGGGGTGCGCCGGCTGACGGCGTGGATCCGCGCGAGCAGTTCCCCGGTGTCGTACGGCTTGACCACGTAGTCGTCGGCGCCGAGGTTCAGGCCGTGGATCCGGGAGCGGACGTCGGAGCGCGCGGTGACCATGATCACCGGGGTGCTGGTGCGCTTGCGGATCTTGCCGCAGACCTCGTAGCCGTCCTGGTCGGGCAGACCGAGGTCGAGCAGCACGACGCCGAATCCGGCGCCCTCGGGTACCAGCGCCTGGAGGGCCTCCTCGCCGCTGCGGGCATGCGTGACCTCGAAACCGTGCCTGGCCAGCACCGCGGACAAGGCGGCCGCGACGTGGTTGTCGTCCTCGACGAGAAGCAGTCTCATCCCGGCCCCCTCCGGTCTCTCGGCTTCGCGGTCCCCTCGCTCCCGCCTGTACAAGAACGTGCTCTCGCCTTGTACTGGAAAGCGTCATCCACGCGAACGCGTGCACCCGCGTGCATGCACCAAGGCAGTCACGCCGATGAACAAGGACGCCGTCAAGAGGGTTCGGGTTGCGGGCGGCTTCCGTTACCCAGCCGGTACGCGCCCGGCGCGCGGCCACTACGGTTCGTGCCCGGTCGCTACCGGATTGTGATGCTCAGATCTCCCTCAGATGTAATGACGCTGGTCGCACGGCATCACTACTTTCCTCCGAAACCGAGCGAGGACGGAGCGAGTCAGCACATGACCGAAGTATCGGTGGCCAAGGACTCGGTGGCCGCGACCGACGAACTCGTCGTTCTCAGGGGCGTCAACAAGCACTTCGGCGCGTTGCACGTGCTCCAGGACATCGACCTGACCGTCGCCCGCGGCGAGGTCGTCGTGGTCATCGGGCCTTCGGGGTCCGGCAAGTCCACTCTCTGCCGCACCGTCAACCGCCTGGAGACCATCGACTCGGGCGAGATCCTGATCGACGGCAGGCCGCTGCCCCAGGAGGGCAGGGAACTGGCCCGGCTGCGCGCCGACGTCGGCATGGTCTTCCAGTCCTTCAATCTCTTCGCGCACAAGACGGTGCTCGAGAACGTGATGCTGGGCCAGGTCAAAGTCCGCAGAACGGAGAAGCGGAAGGCCGAGGAGAAGGCACGCGGCCTGCTCGACCGGGTGGGCGTGGGCGCCCAGGCGGACAAGTACCCCGCGCAGCTCTCCGGCGGCCAGCAGCAGCGCGTCGCGATCGCCCGCGCGCTGGCGATGGGCCCCAAGGTCATGCTCTTCGACGAGCCGACCTCGGCCCTCGACCCCGAGATGATCAACGAGGTCCTCGAGGTCATGCAGCAGCTCGCCCGGGACGGCATGACGATGGTCGTCGTCACGCACGAGATGGGCTTCGCCCGCTCGGCCGCCAACCGGGTGGTCTTCATGGCCGACGGCCGCATCGTCGAAGAGGCCGCGCCGGACCAGTTCTTCAGCAGCCCGCGCAGCGACCGGGCCAAAGAGTTCCTGTCGAAGATCCTGCACCACTGACACCGACCCATCACCGCCGCGGGCTCCGGTGCCCTCGTGTGCCCGGTTGCACGCAACGCCCAACCTGCCGACCCGAAGGATGTCCACCCATGAAGTTCCGCAAGTCCGTCCCCGCGGCGGTCCTCGCCACCCTCGCACTGGCCCTGACGGCCTGTGGCGGCGAGTCCGGAAACGCCGGTGACCAGCCCGCCGGCGAGAGCACCGGGGCGAACGCGCCGAAGCTGCCGACGTACGCCGTCGCCACCGACGTGAAGATCGACTCCCCCACGCTGAAGAAGGCCCAGCAGGCCGGCAAGCTCGTCATCGGCGCCAAGAACGACCAGCCGTTCCTGGGCTTCGAGGACACGACGGGCAAGCGCTCCGGCTTCGACATCGAGATCGCCAAGATGGTCGCCGCCGACCTCGGCTTCAAGCCCGAGCAGATCGAGTTCAAGACCGTGGACTCCAACGTCCGTGAGACCACCATCTCCAAGGGCGAGGTCGACCTGTACGTCGGCACGTACACGATCAACGACGAGCGCAAGAAGCAGGTCGGCTTCGCGGGCCCGTACTTCCACGCCGGCGCGGACCTGCTCGTACGCAAGGACGAGACGGGCATCACGGGTCCCGACTCGCTCAAGGGCAAGACGGTCTGTTCCATCAAGGGCTCGACGCCGCTTCAGGAGATCAAGAAGCCCAAGTACGGCGCGAAGACCGTCGAGTTGTCGAAGTACTCCGAGTGTGTGCAGCAGCTGCTCAACAGCGAGGTCGACGCCGTCACCACCGACGACGCGATCCTCAAGGGCTATGCCGCGCAGCGCCCCACGAAGCTCAAGGTGATCGGCAAGCCGTTCACCGAGGAGCCGTACGGCGTGGGCATGAACAAGGACGACAAGGCTCTGCGCGACGCCGTGAACGACGCGCTGGAGAAGCACGAGAAGAACGACGACTACAAGAAGGCGTACGAGGCGACGCTCGGCCTGTCCGGCTCCCCGTACTCGGAGCCGCCGGCCGTCAACCGGTACTGACGCACTGCTGAGACGTCGCCTGCCCGGCGTCGACCGAGCCGGCCGCTGCGGACCCACCACCGAGCGGGTCCGCTGCGGCCGGTCGGCCCGTGCCGGCGACGCCGTCCGGCGCACCGCCCCGGAGGCGGCCTTCCCTGCCCGAACACCGCCACGAGGACCTCCCCGTGAACGTATTGCTCGACCATCTCGCGGACTTCCGCGAAGGGTTCATAGGCACCGTACTGCTGACCCTGGCCAGCGGACTCCTCGCGATGGTGCTGGGTGTCATCATCGCCGGGTTCCGTGTCTCCCCCGTCCCTCCGCTGCGGATGTTCGGCACCGCGTGGGTCACCCTTTTCCGGAACACCCCTCTGACGCTGCTCTTCCTCGTGGCGTGGTTCGTCGTCCCGGTCATCTTCGTGCCGGGCATGAGCCCGTGGACGAAGGCGCTGCTGGCCCTGAGCTTCTACACCTCGGCCTTCGTCTGCGAGGCGGTGCGGTCGGGCATCAACACGGTGCCCCTCGGCCAGGCGGAGGCCGCCCGCTCCCTCGGCATGACCTTCTCGCAGACGCTGCGCCTGATCGTCCTGCCGCAGGCGACACGCACCGTGATCGCGCCGCTGAGCTCGATCTTCATCGCGCTGACAAAGAACTCGGCGATCGCGGGCGCGTTCAGCGTCACCGAGCTGTTCGGCTGGCAGAAGACGCTGAGCGACCAGGGCTATGCCATCGCCTGGATCTTCGTGTGGGTGGCCCTGGGCTACCTCGTCATCACCTTCTCGATCAGCGGCCTGTTCCGGCTGCTGGAGCGACGCATGGAGGTCGCACGATGACCGCGAGCGTTCTGTACGACGCGCCGGGCCCCAAGGCCCGCGTGCGCAACCGCATCTTCACGGTGCTCGGTGCGCTGGCGTTGGTCGCCCTGCTCGCCTTCGTCGTGTACCGGCTCGACGCCAAGGGCCAGCTGGACCCGAAGATCTGGAACATCTTCAACAACGCGGGCGTGCGCACCAACATCCGCGACGGCGTCCTCACCACCTTGAAGGTGTTCGCCGTGGCCGGCGCGCTGTCCCTGGTGCTCGGGCTACTGCTCGCCGTGGCGAGGCTGTCGGAGCACCGGCCGGTCCGCTGGTTCGCGACCGGCTTCATCGAGCTGTTCCGCGCCGTCCCGCTGCTCATCACCATCTACGCCTTGTGGGTGGTGTTCCTCACCTACAAGAACGATCTCGGCATGGTCGGGGACAACACCGCGTTCTGGGGTCTCGTCATCGGTCTGTCCGTCTACAACGGCAGCGTCCAGGCCGAGGTGTTCCGCGCCGGCATCAACGCCGTGCCCCGGGGACAGGTCGAGGCCGCCTACGCGCTCGGTCTGCGCAAGTACCAGGTGATGACGGCCCTGTTGCTGCCGCAGGCGGTGCGCTCCATGCTCCCGACGATGATCAGCCAGCTGGTGGTCACCCTCAAGGACACCTCACTGGGCTACGTCATCACGTACACGGAGCTTCTGTTCGCCACTCGGACGATGGCCTCCAACATCATCGTCAACGGGGAGAACCCGTTCACAGCGGTGGTCATCGTCTCCGGCGCGATCTACATCGCGATGTGCCTCGCACTCTCCTCGCTCGCGACCTGGATCGAACGGCGGGGGCGTCGTACCAAGACCGGTGTCGCCGTCGCGGCGGCGGCCGAGCCGGCCGAGCAGCCGGGAGTGCTCGACGTCGCCGGAGGGCCCATCGGCCCGGCCGACGGCGTTGCGGACCGCACGGTGAAGTAGCCGCGGAGCCAGCATGTGCAGGACGGTGCGTCCCGGGACGCTGAGACGTCCCGGGACGCTGTGCACCGGCAGTACTCGGACAGGGCCGAGGCTTGTTTCTGAATAACTGTCAGGGTTGATCTTCCGGATGGTCCTCGTCAGGCAAGCGAACTCGAAGCTGTTCGAGGGTCCGGGCGGGCGACCCAGGCAGCGGTGTAACGGCGATGCGATGCAGGTCCAGGAGCCGGTGCCCGTCTTGGAACTGGTTGGAGAGGTTGGTGCGGGTAACGCCCAGCAGCTGGGCCAGGAGGGTGCTGGTGATCGCCCTGCGTCGGCGTAAGAGCGCTGCCAGGAGGCGGTGGTAGTGGTCCAGGCTGCTGGTCTGCGGGTGGAGGTAACTGCGCGGACGGTGGAAGCGTCGCTGGAAGGCCGCTTCGGCCAGGGCGTCCCAGTACGGCTCGGAGACTGCCACCAGGCGTTCGAAGTCGGACCGCGGCATGCCGGTCAGGGCCGGATTGCTGAGCATCGTGGTCAGGTCGGGGTCGATCCGCCGGGCGGTCGCCGGCGTCTGTGGCGTTCGGGGCGGGACTGGCGCCAGGGTGTAGTTCCAGTCGCCGTGGAACGCGTCGGGCGTGATTGGCAGGGCCTGGAACTCGGCGGCGGTCACCGTAGTGCCCAGGCGGTAGCTGCCGGTGTCCAGCTCGGCGTCGATGGTCAGCCCGGTGCGTGTGGTCGTCGCGGCGATGGTTTCGATGACGACCTGGTAGCTGGTCAGTGGTCGGCCGCGCCAGTTCGCGGTGATGTGGCAGAACATTCGGTGGTGAAGTCGGCCCAGAGCGCGGTCTCGTCTTTCGATCGAGCCGTTTCTCTGGGCCGCTTCCCGCACCCGGCGTGCCGCTCTCACGGCACCGGGCGCTCCACAAGTCCCGTCAGGTTGTTGGTGATTGCCCTCATCCGGATGGCCAGGGAGAAGGGATGGCTGATCCTCGGTATCGGTAACGCGTGGTGCGTACCTTGCCGGGATCGAACAGCGTCCGTTCCTCCCCTGCTGGCCACCACCCCCCGCCGCAGTAGCGGCGGCGGAGGTCCCTCCGGTTGATCCGGTGGTGCTTGCGGCGCAGCCACTTCATGACCTGGCCCCACGTGTACGAGCTCAGGTACTGGAAGGTCGCGCTGGACACTCCGGGGCGGAAGTACATGCACCAGCCGAACAGCATCTTGTTGATCTGGATGAGCAGTTCGTCCAGTGGCAGGCCGGTGGCCGTTCCGCGGCGGATCGCCTTGACCTTGTCCATCGCGGCCTTGAGGGCCTTGCGCGAGGGATAGGTGTAGACGTAGCAGCGGCTGGACCCCCGTTTGCGGTGGCGCTGGATGTGCCACCCGAGGAAATCCAGTCCCTCGTCGATATGGGTGATCAGGGTCTTCTCCACGGACAGGCGCAAACCCATCGTGGACAACACCTCCGCGATCTCTTCGCGCAGAGCTTCGGCGTCGTCCTTGGTGCCGTGGACCATCAGGCACCAGTCATCCGCGTACCTGGACAGCCGGTAGTTGGGGTGACCTTGACGACGCCGCTTGGCCCGCGCCCAGGGCGTAGACCCCGGGCCTCCCGGCGACTGGGCGATGTACTCGTCCAGGACCGACAGAGCCACGTTGCTCATCAACGGCGAGAGAATCGAACCCTGCGGGGTCCCGGCGGTGGTCTCCCGAAGCACACGGTCCTCGCCGAGGATGCCCGACTTCAAGAACGCCTTCACCAAGGCCAGAACGCGTTTGTCTCCGACGCGCTTACGCACCCGATCCATCAGAGCGGAGTGCGAGATCTCGTCGAACGAAGCCCGGACTCACTACCCGCATCGAGGACCTCGCGGCCGCGTTGCGCGCTGGGGCCGCGGGGTTGTACTGCGCGGTGGCGGCCGTCGAGTTGCTGATTGGCCAGGAACGGTGGCTGCGCCGCGACGACTTCATCGCGGACTTCGTCGAGATCGTCCCTGCTGCGGACGGGACGCCGATGGCGTTCGTCGACTGGTCGCGGGTGGCAGCCTGTCTGAAGCGCGGGCGGCTGGCCTGCTCCACCGGCGAGGGCCAGGTGCTGCGGCTGTGCGCGAGCCTGGTCGAGGGCGTCCCCGTTGACCTGGGCACCGTGTTGACCAGCGTGGACGCACCCACCGTGGTACTGGTGGCCCGCGCCGTGCTGCGCGCCGGCGGCTGTGCGGAGGTCGCTCTGCCCTTGCGAGACGGTGGTGCGCGGTGAGGTCCGTGCAGGTGGTCAGGGACCACCACCCGCTCAAGGGCCGCAGCCTTCAGGTACTCGGCCAGATGCACTGCCGGGGACGGCTGGAGCTGCTGCTGGTCCTGCCGGACGGGAGC
The DNA here is from genome assembly GCF_050936285.1 of Streptomyces sp. CA-106110. Classification (NCBI taxonomy): domain Bacteria; kingdom Bacillati; phylum Actinomycetota; class Actinomycetes; order Kitasatosporales; family Streptomycetaceae; genus Streptomyces; species Streptomyces sp. CA-106110. The sequence continues at coordinate 3,807,728 of NZ_JBNJNB010000001.1, forward strand.
AAGTCGCTCATCCCGGCCGCCTGGACTGACTTCCCTCAGGACAGGGAAGAAGCCACCGGCGCCGGAGACGATCGCATCAGGCAACTTGCCTCGTCGGTCAAGCTGTTGGAGGCGCACGGGCTGGTTTCCTCGCTTCTCGCCCGGGCGATCGCTGGGCGGGAGCAGGCTGCACGGCAGTCACCGTGCAAGGAGGACGACCGTGCAGCCTGTCCAACTCAGTCTGCTCCCCGAGCAGGTATCCCCGCCGCAGAACCAAGTGATCGGCCGACTCCCGCAGCCCCAGCTGCAAGAGGCCGTCACCCAGCTGGCCCATCTCATCGCCAAGATGACCGCCGCACGCCGAACGGAGGCTGACGATGAGTGAGCACAGTAAAGTCACCGCGTCCCATCGACAAAGAGCGGCGATCGTCTACGTGCGCCAGTCCACTCTGCTTCAGTTGGAACGCAACAGGGAGTCCACGGCCCGCCAGTACGATCTGGGCCAGCGTGCGGTGGCGCTCGGGTGGTCCCGTGCGCAGGTCAGCGTCGTCGATGAGGACCAGGGCATCTCCGGCGCCAGTGCCCTGGGGCGGTCCGGGTTCGCCGGGCTGGCCGCCCGGGTCGGCCTGGGCCAGGTCGGGATCATCCTCGCGCTCGAGGTGAGCCGGCTGGCCCGCAATAATGCGGACTGGTACCGGCTGCTCGACCTCGCGGCGATGACCGACACGCTGGTCGCCGACGCGGACGGCGTCTACCACCCGCGCCGGTTCGACGACCGCCTCGTGCTGGGCATGAAGGGGACCATGGCCGAAGCTGAGCTGCACATTCTGCGGGCCCGCCTCGACGGCGGGGTGCGCAACAAGGCCGCCCGCGGGGAACTGCGACGCGGCCTTCCCGTCGGTCTGGTCTGGGGCGAAGCCGATGGCGAGATCCTCTTCCATCCCGACGAGGCCGTGGTCGGCGTGATCCGCGCGGTCTTCGAACACTTCGCCGCCTGCGGCTCAGCGCGCGGGGTGTGGCTGTGGTTGCGCGAGCAGGGCCTGAAGTGGCCGCTGCAGCCGACCGGGTACGTCAACGGCACCGAGATCGTCTGGGTCGAGCCGACCTACCACGCGGTGCACAACACGCTCACCCACCCCGCCTACGCCGGTGCCTACGTCTACGGCCGCACCCGCTTCGAACGCCGCCTCGACACCGACGGCACCGTGCGCACCCACCGCCGCGTCCTGCCCCGCGACCAGTGGCAGGTCCTGATCGAGGACCACCACGAGGGCTTCATCACCTGGGAGGACTACCTGGCCAACCAGGAGAAAATCAGTGCAAACACCCGCCCGCGGCGTCACGAGCCCGGCACCGGCGCGGTCCGTGAGGGGTGCGCGCTGCTGCAGGGCCTGGCCGTCTGCGGCATCTGCGGGCGCAAACTCGCCGTCTTCTACCAGGGCCCTGCCAAGGCCACCCCCGGCTACTACTGCACCGGATCCGGACAGCTGGTCGACGGCCGCGGCACGCGCCACCTGCAGGTCGGCGGGCAGGCCATCGACGCCGCGGTGGCCGCCGCGTTCCTGGCCGCGCTCACCCCCGCCGCCCTGGAAGCCTGCCTCAAGGCTGCCGACCAACTCGAAGCCGACCACGACACGGCGCTTGCCCAATACCGGCGCGAGGTCGAGCGCGCCCGCTACGACGCCTTGCGCGCCGAGCGCCGCTACCGAGCCGTCGACCCGGACAACCGCCTGGTCGCCCGCGGCCTGGAGGCCGACTGGGAGAAGACGCTCACGGCCCTGGCCGCCGCCGAGGCCGAGCTCGCCCGCCGCGATCGCCGCCAGCCCACCGCCCTCACCGCGGCCGAGCGCGCCACGGTGCTCGCCCTCGCCGACGACCTCCACCCGGTCTGGACCGCCGAGACCACCACCGACAAGGACCGCAAGCAGCTGCTGCACACCCTGCTCGAGGACGTCACCCTCACCGTCCACCGCGACGACTCCGACCCGCGCGCCGAGGCAGTCATGCGCTGGAAAGGCGGCGCGATCAGCAAACTGGTGGTGCCGATCCGCCGACCGCAGCCGAAGATCCGCACCGACGAGGACACCGTCGACCTCATCCGCCGCCTGGCGGTGCACTACCCGGACGCCCAGATCGCCGGGATCCTCAACCGCCAAGGTCGGCGCACCGCCCGGGGATTGTCATACACGGCCAGTAGAGTCCAATCACTACGGCACCACTGGGGCATCCCCTGCCACACCAAGAGCGACAAGCCGCAGGAAGGAGAGCTGGTCACCGTGGCCCAGGCCGCCGACCGACTCGGTCTCGCGCCCTCCACCCTGCATCGCTGGCTGGGCGACGGCTTCATCGCCGGCGAGCAGGACACCCCCGGCGCCCCCTGGCGCATCCGCCTCACCGACGAACTCCGTGCCCTATTCGTCGAGGACGCCCCCGACGGCTGGCTCGCCATGCTCGAGGCCACCCTCGCCTACGGCGTCTCCCGCCAGACCCTGTTGCAGCGTGTCAAGCACGGCGAACTGAAGGCCGTCCACGTCCGCACCGGACGCAGAAAAGGCCTGCGTATCGAGCCCCCGACCCCTCAGAACAGCCTGTTCTGACCCCCACAATCAGCACAAGGAGCAGTGTGACGATGCGTCAAAGCAGGCTTTGATGTCGCCCTCCACGATCCACTCATACGACTTGGACGTGAAGAAACGCACCTCGGCCACCGCGTCATGAGCCCGGCGGTTCGGACGGAACCCGTAGGAACACGGGAGGAACTCCGTCTCGAAGATCGGCTCCAGCACCAGCTTCAAGGATGCCTGCACCACCCGGTCCGCGATCGTGGCGATCCCCAGCCGGCGCAACTTGCCACCTGGCTTGGGGATCATCCGCTCCCGCACCGGCAGCGGACGGAATCTGCGGTCCTTGATGCTGTCCCGCAGCCCGCCGAGGAACTCCTCGACTCCCGTCCGCGCCACGATGGACGCCGCAGTGCGGCCATCCACCCCGGCGGTCTTCGCACCCTTGTTACCCCGCACCCGATCCCACGCGACCAGCAGGAACGCGGGATCGGCGACAAGGTTGAACAGATCATCAAACCTGCGATGAGGATCATCACGGGCCCAACGGTGCAGCTTGGTCTGGATCTCCAGTACCCGTCGCTCCGCCACATACGTGACGGCCTCAAGTTCGTCGGTATTCACCGGCGAAAACCTCCTGGTCTTCCAGCACTTCGGCCACAGACTTGCTGGCCCCCTTCGCCATGCACGCACCTCTCGTGCGCTCGGACTACTACGGGACCTCCGCCACGCACTGGAGCCGTCAGCCGACGACGGGCCTGCCCACCGGCTGACTGGGTGCCAGCCGGGAAGGGCGATTCCAGCACGCTTCCCACGTTCACCACTCTCCGGTCGACGAGCGAGCCGCCCAGCTCTACCCCGACAGCATCGCCACGCCTACGCCGCAGGCATTCAGCGTGGCCTTCTCACCAGCATCGAAAGACCGGCTTCGAAGTCGTCACCCGACGGGCGACGTGCGCTGCACCCAGCCCATATCCTCCAGATTGGAGCCGGTGGAACACTTACGGGACGTCAGGCACTGGTTCCTCTCGTACGGCGTCTCGTCTTGCTTGCCGGACACGCGCCGTCTGGAAGTACCGACGCGCTCCGTCGTTGTCAGGGCTGCTCCTACCTCCCCGCGCGTCTCCACGGATCGGCTGCCCTCAGCTTCACCGGACTGCTGCGACAGTCCGGCGGCAGGGACCTTTCACCCCTGCCCGGTAACAGGTGAGGTCGACCCGGAGCGCGGTACTGGCCTCACGACCAGCCCGTTTCTCCGGGTCGCCTCCCGAACCCGGCGTGCACCGCTAAGCGCACCGGGCTCTCCACAAGTCCCGTGGGTCGGTGTTCACTTCATGCTGTGCTCGGCCACAGTGTCGGGATGCGTGTTCCCCGGTAGTAGTAGCGCTTTGCGCTCACTCTTGCCGGATCGAACAATTCCTTCCCGCCCTCGGCGGGCCAGATGCCGTAGCGTCGGCGTAGTACCTTCCAAGGAACGCGCCGATGCTTGCGCTCCTGCCATCTGATGATCTCCTTCCAGAGATAGGCCCTCAGATAGCTGAAAGTCGCGTTCGAGCACCCGTACTTGAAGTACGCGGTCCAGCCCCGCAGCATCCGGTTGAGCTGACGCAGCAGGTCTTCGAGCGACAGGTTCGTGCTCCGCCGGCATATCGTCTTCACCTTGGCCATGACGGCCACCAGGGCCTTCTTGGCTGGATAGACGTAGACGTACTGTTTGCCGGTGCCTCGCTTCTGGTGGCGCTGGATGCGCCAGCCGAGGAAGACGAGGCCCTCGTCGATATGGGTAATCAGGGTCTTCTCCGGCGACAGGCGTAAGCCCATCGTGGACAGGACCCCGGCGATTTCTTCCCGCAGGGCTTCAGCGTGTGCCTTGGTGCCCGACACGAGCAGGCACCAGTCGTCCGCATACCGCACGAGACGGTAGTTGGGCAGACCTTGACGGCGTCGCTTGGCCCTTCCATACGGGCTGGCTCCGGGGCCGCCCGGCCCTTGGGCGATATGCTCGTCCAGGACCGAGAGAGCCACATTGCTCAGCAACGGCGAAAGAATCGACCCTTGCGGAGTCCCAGCGTTGGTATCCACCAGCGTGCCGTCCTCATCGAGGATGCCAGCCTTCAGAAATGCCTTCACCAGATCCAAGACACGTTTGTCTCCGACCCGTTCCCGCACCCGGCCCATAAGAGCGGTGTGCGAGATTTCGTCGAAGCAGGCTTTGATGTCACCTTCAACAATCCACTCATACGAGCGGGATGCGAAATGGTGCACCTCGGCCACTGCGTCGTGAGCCCGGCGATTCGGACGGAATCCGTAGGAACACGGGAGGAAATCCGGGTCTTCGAACTTGATGGGGGTGCGGCGGTGACGGGCGGGCTGGCCGGTCACTCTGTGTGAGGTGGTTGGGGTGCGGGTGGCCCAGATGCAAGGAGCCCGCGGGCCTTCGTGATCATGGTTGTTGTCTAGGCAACCGATCATGAAACCCCACGGGCTTGAACATCGACGATACCGGGATCAACGAGGCGGCAACGCGACTTCTGGGGCTGGAGGGGGTGAGTGTGACGCAGGTCAAGGACGATGGGGCGGGCGGTTCGACGGTGTACGTGGTCACGAACGAGGACTCCGTCCGGGCCTGCCCCGCCTGCGGGGTCTTCGCCACCCGGCTGAAGGACTACCGCACCACCCGGCCCAGACACCTGCCCAGCGGTGGGCGCCCGGTGAGCATCCGATGGCGCAAGGCACGCTGGCACTGCACCGACCCCGCGTGCCCACGCGGCTCGTTCACCGAGGCGATACGCGCGGTGCCCGCGGGGATGCGCACCACCACCGCCCTGCGCCAGGCGGCGGGGGCCGCGGTCTGCGACGGCGGCCGCACCGTCGTGCAGGCCGGCCGCGACCTGCACCTGAGCTGGCCGATCGTGCAGCAATGCTTCGAGGACTACGCCGCCCAGGTCCTGCCCGAGACCCCGCCCGCGACCTCGGCGATAGGGATCGACGAGACCCGGCGGGGCAAGCCGGTGTGGAAGCAGAACCCGGCCACGGAGAAGTGGGAACTCGTCGCGGACGCCTGGCACATCGGTTTCGTCGACGCGATCGGCGGACAAGGGCTGTTCGGCCAGGTCGAGGGCCGTAACGCGGCCTCGGTCGCCGACTGGCTCACCGCCCAGCCCGCCTCCTGGCGCGAGCAGGTCCGCTACGTCGCCATCGACCTGTGCTCCACCTTCCGTGCCGCCGTCCAGCGTGCCCTGCCGCATGCGGCCGTGGTCGTCGACTGCTTCCACATCGTCCAACTCGCCCAGCGCCACCTCGCCGACCTGCGCCGCCGCCTCACCTGGAAGCAGCACGGCCGCCGAGCCCGCAAAGGCGACAGCATCTACACCGTCCGCAAACTCCTGCGCCGAAACAAAGAAGACCTCACCGAGGACCAACACACCCTCTTTAAGGTCGAGTTGGACCACATGGGCACCTACGGCCGACAGATCTACACCGCCTGGCAGGCCAAAGAACTCCTGCGCGACCTCCTGCACCTCGCCGTCAGCCGCGCCCACACCACCCCCGACCACTCCGCGATCTCCGCCGCCCGCCACCGCTTCCTCGCCCACGTCGCCGACCACGCCCACCTGCCCGAACTCGTCACCCTCGCCGAGACCATCGAGCAGTGGTGGGACGGCATCGAGACCTACCTGACCACTGGAATCACCAACGCCGCCTCCGAAGGCAACAACCGCCTCATCAAACTCGAAGCGCGTAACGCCTTCGGCTTCCGGAACCGAGCCAACCAACGACTCCGGTCACGCTGTGCAACCACACGCCGGAGCCGCCGGGAGGCGCACCCCCACTAAATTCGAAGACCCGGAAATCCGCCTCGAAAATCGGCTCCAACACCAGTTTCACGGACGCCTGGACTACCCGGTCTCGGATGGTCGCGACCCCCAAGTAGCGGACCTTGCCGCCAGCCTTGGGAATCGCGCGTCGCCGAGCCGGGAGGGGCCGGAAGGTGCGGGCTTTGAGATCATCTCGCAGTTCCGAAAGGAACCCCTCCAGCCCCCGCACGGACTCGATGTAGTAGGCGGTCTCGCCGTCCACTCCCGCCGTGCGCGCGCCCTTGTTATTCCGCACCCGATCCCAGGCCACCAGCAGGAAGTCCGGGTCCGCGGCGAGGTTGTACAGATCATCGAACCTGCGATGAGGGTCATCACTGGCCCAACGGTGCAGCTTGGTCTGGATTTCCAGTACCCGGCGTTCCGCCTTGAGTAAGACGTATTCCAGTTCGTCGGTATTCACCAACGGCCTCCCGGCATTCCAGCATCCTTATTGCCGACTTGCTGGCCCCCTTCGCCATGCGCGGACCTCTCGTCCGCTCGGACTACTACGGGGCCTCCGCCCCATCCCGCGCCTTCGACAGACGACGTATCTATCCCAAGAACCCGGATGGATTCCGGGCCCGGGGAACAACGCGAGATGGTTCCCGTGTTCACGGTGAATCGATCGGTCAGTCCGGCGCCCAGCTTTGCCCCGGCAGCATCGCCACGGTTACGCCGCAGGCTTTCGCCGTGGCCTCCCCACCGACACGCCAAGTCGGCTACGGAGTCAGCCCGCTCAACGAGCGAACTGTGCGCTACAACCCGGCCCATATCCACCAGATTTGAGCCGGTGCCACGCTTACGGAGCTTTACCACTGGTTCCTCTCGTACGCCCTCTGATCTCGCTCGCCGGACCCGGCCCGTCTGGTAGTTCCGAGCAGTCCCGGCTTTGTCAGCGCTGCTTCCCGCCCTCCCCGGCGTCTCCCGGATCGGACTGCGCTCAGCTCCCACCAGGCTGCTGCGACAACCTGGCGAGGAGGTCTCGCACCTCCTTCGATTCACCGCGCCTCACGGCGCACCGGCGCCTCGTGGCGCACTTCGATTTTGTTCCATTTCGACGTGCCAGGCGGAAAGTGGCAGACCGTGATCTCCAAGCCGCTCTCCAGGGCGAAGGCGGCCAGGTGTTTCTTCCACGTCCAGCGACGGGGATCGTTCGAGCCGCCGGCGTCGGCGGTGATCAACAACCGGGTGGCGTCCGGGTGGTCGCCCCGTCCGCGGCGCTGCCACCAGCGGCGTATGGACTGCACCGCGAACTCGGCGGTGTCGTGGTCGGTCCCGACGTTGACCCAGCCGGTGTTGGTGGCGATGTCGTAGATCCCATACGGGATGGCGACGGGCTGGTCGCTGGTAGTGAAGGTGTGGCAGTCGACTTTGATCGGGTCCATGCCCGGCCGCCAGGTGCGACCGGGCCGGTCTCGGTTGCCGAGCCATTCCTTGGCCTTGGTGTCGACGCTGATCACCGGCTGTCCGTCGTCGAGGAAGGCGGTGGCCGTGGCGTTCAGGTGGGCGAACTGGGCGTCGCGGTCCGGATGGCTGGCACCCTCGGTGGTCTTGACGGTGCCCTGCAGGCTATAGCCGAGGCCGTGCAGCAGGCGCCCGACGGTTGCGGCACTGACCGGATGGCCCTGTGACGTCAAAGTCGAGGCCAGGGCCCGCAGCGACAAGGTGGTCCATCGCAACGGGGAGACGGGATCACCCCGGGTGTGCGGCTCGATCAACGACTCCAGCGCCGCCAGCAGGCCGGGGTCGGCGACGGTCAACGGCTTGCGGCCAGCTCCCGCAGCCCGGACCCGCCGCGTCGGCACCGGGTCCCCGGCCAGCTCGGTGACGCCACGCGCAATGGTGGCGGGACTGGTCCCGGAGGCGGCAGCAACCAGAGCGATCCCGCCGTGGCCGATGGCCGCGGCCTCGCTAGCCAGGTAGAGCCGACGGCGGCGCTCGTCGAGATGCGGCAGGATCCGATCGAACTTGGCCCGTAAGGCGGTGACGGGCGGACGCACAGTCATGGTCCACCGTCCCACCAACTTCGCCTGAACAAGCACTAATTGAAATACAAGCCCCCGGCCGCGCGGAGACCTGCCGGATCGGGTCTTCGCCGCCTGCCCCTCGGACAAGACTGGGGCGCCGCCGGTCCGCGATCGGCGTCATCGACCATCGCTCGAGCCCTTCACCTCGGTCGGGAGACAGTCAAGGACCACGTCCACACCCTGTGCGTCAAACTGCGCGCCGCCCATCGGATCCAGGCCGTCCGCATCGCTGGACAGACCGACATCGCGACCCCGCCCGCCCGAGGACGTCACTGACTGAAGCACCGTCAGCGACGCCGCAACCACCGTGGCTTGACGCAAGCAGTGGCAATAGGTTGCATACGTTCTGTGATCGTGCAGCCTGCTCCAATCTCCTGTTCACAGGCGTCCCACGGGACACCGCCACGGGCAGGGGGCGCCACACCGTGGACCCGGTGATCATCGTCGGCGCGGGGCCCGTGGGGCTCTCGCTCGCGCTCGCGCTGGCACGCCAGGAGGTGCCGTCCGTCGTCCTCGACGAGGGCCCGGGCAAGGACGAACAGCGGGCCGCTCGCACCGTCGTACTGCGCGAGGACACCGCCGCGCTGATGGAACGGCTGACCGGGGTGCCGCTCAGCGAATACGGACTGCGCTGGACCGGATGGCGATCGATGCGGCGCAAGCAGGTGATGCGCGAGATCGTGTTCGAACCGGCCGAGGTGCAGCGGGAGCGCGCAGGCGGGTACGGCCCCGCGGAGAGCCCGACGGGCCCGGCCGGCGAGCCCGTCTTCGCCGGGGGTCCCGCCCCCCTGCACATCGCCCAGCATGTGCTCACCGGCGCCCTGCGCGCGGCCCTCGCGGGCGAACGGCTCGTCAAGGTCACCGCCGACAGCCGGCTCGACTCGATCGAGCAGGAGCCGTCCGGTGTCACGGTGCACACGCGCGGGCCGAGCGGCACCTGGTGGCGCGGCAGTTTTCTGATCGGCTGCGACGGGCCGCGCTCGACGGTGCGCAAGCTCATGGACATCCGCTTCCCGGGCCGCACCGCCGTGGAGCGTCATGCCGTGGCAGCGCTGCGCACCGAACTTCCCTGGCCCGGCGAGGCGTTGCTGCACCGGACGCCGCCATGGCGCGCATCGGGCCCGTCGGGCGGGGAGATCATCGCGCGCCCCCTGCCCGACAGTGTGTGGCGCCTCGACTGGCTGCTGCCGCCGGGCAAGGACCTGGTCACCCCCGAACTGCTGGTGACCCGTGTCCGGGAGACCCTCGCGGGCTGGCACGGCGGCACCACACCCGCCTACGACCTGCTGGACACCGGCGTTCACACCGTCCACCACCGGCTCGCCCGCCGCTGGCGCGCCGGCCGGGTCCTGCTCGCCGGGGATGCCGCGCATCTGCTCGGCGCGCTGGGCACGCAGGGTCTGGACGAGGGCCTGAGGGACGTCGACAACCTCGCCTGGAAGCTCGGGCTCGTCTGGCATAACGGCCCCAACGAGGCACTGCTCGACAGCTACCAGGCGGAGCGCCGCGCCGCGGTCGCGGCCCGCCTGCGCGCCGCCGACCAGGCACTGCCACTGCTGCGCGGCGGCGGGGGGCTGCGTACGTACGTGCCCGGCTCCGCCCGCGGCCACGACGCACTGCTCGCGGACGGCCATCTGGGGCGCGGCGTGCTCGGCGCTCCGGGGACCTACGGCAACTCGCCGCTCACGCCCCCGCCCTCCGAGTCGGTGACGCCGGTGGGTACCGAGCCCGGGGCGCCGGTGGTGGATGTGCGGGTGACCGCCGAGGACGGCTCTTTCGTTCGGCTGCGGGACCGGCTGGGGCGCGGGGCTCTGCTGGTGGTGCTCGTCGCGCCGGGCACCGGCGTGTGGGAGCGCAAGCACTGGGTGTCGGCCGGGATCATGCCCCGGCTGGCAGCGGCGGTGACGGCCCTGCCGCACACCGCGGAACTGCTGGTCGCCGAGAGCTACCCGGGCGCGGCTCCGCACACGGTCCTTCTGGTCCGGCCCGACGGCCACTTGGTCACGGCGCTCAGCGGGGTGCGCCCGGCGGAGCTGTATCAGGCCGCGGAGGCGACGCTGGGCGGCCCGGCGAAGACGGAGGCGGCGGCAGGCACGGGCTGAGGGTGGGAACCGGGCCGGTCGCGGGCCGCCGTCCCGGACGCTCTGTCACCTGAGGGTCCACATAGTGACTATCAGTTGACCGGTCGGAAACGCCATGGTCTACTCCGATTCGTGACCGACACCTGTGTGCGCCTGTGGCGGAGGGTCCATATGGACCTCGTCCGCTATGCGGGCTGCGTGTGTCGTCCGTCCTTCTGACCTCGCCGAATTCCCCCGCGCGCGCCATGTCCTTACGGCAGCGCGCCCCCGCGCGAACCATCAGGACGGTGCCCGTTGTCTCTCTCCCCCTCCGCCCCCGCTCCCGCCCCTTCTCTTGCCCCCACCCAGGCCGACCTGCTCGACTTCGCCCGTCGTGCGGCCGCCGACGCGCAGCTGATCGCCTCGCTCCCCCTGGACCCCGAAGGGCGCACCTGGGTACGCCTCCAGGGCCCCGGCGGCAGCGAGGCCTGGCTGATCGGCTGGCCCCCGGGAACCGGCACCGGATGGCACGACCACGCCGACTCGGTCGGCGCCTTCGTCACCGCTTCGGGCGAACTCACGGAGAACTCTCTCGCGGCCCGGCTGCCCTGCGACGGCTGGAAGACCCTGGAGCTCACCGAGGGGGTGGACCGGGAGCGGCGGCTGCCTGCCGGAACGGGGCGCGCCTTCGGGCAGCACCATGTGCACGAGGTACTCAACGAGTCCACGGGGCACCACGCGATCTCTGTCCACGCCTATTACCCGCCCCTGCCGCAGATCCGCCGCTACAGTCGCACGGGTCAGATCTTGCGTCTGGAGCAGGTCGAACGCCCGGAGGACTGGCAGTGACTTCCGTACCCGAAGCTCCCGTGGCCATCGACGACTTGCTGGAACGGGTCCGCGAGAGCCTCGACCGCGTGGTGGCGGCCGATGCGTACGAGGCCGCGCGGACCGGTGAGGTCCTGCTCGTGGACATCCGGTACGCCGCTCTGCGCGACCGGGACGGGCTGATCCCGGGCGCCCTCGTCGTCGAGCGCAACGAACTGGAGTGGCGTCTCGATCCGCAGGGCAGTCACCGCGCCTCCGAGGCCACGAGCCATGACCTGCGGGTGGTCGTGGTCTGCAACGAGGGCTACGCGTCGAGCCTGGCCGCCGCGTCCCTGCGCCAACTGGGCCTGCACCGCGCCACGGATCTGGTGGGCGGCTTCCAGGCCTGGAAGGCGGCGGGGCTGCCGGTCACGGCGTAGACCGCGCCCCCACCCGCGGCGCTTCCGGCCGCACCTGCCGAATTCCCCCGGGGCCAGGGGGAGTCACGGCCGCGGCCGCTCGGGTTCAGAGCCCGGCGTCGTCCTCCAGCCCCTGCGTGTCCTCCCCCTCGTCCTCCAGCGCCTGGCGGACCACACGCAGCGCCATGCCTTCGGAGTAACCCTTGCGGGCGAGCATGCCCGCGAGGCGGCGCAGGCGCTTGTCACGGTCGAGGCCACGGGTCCCGCGCAGCTTGCGGGCGACGAGTTCCCGGGCGGTGGCCTCCTCCTGCTCGCTGTCGAGCCGGCCCACCGCTTCGTCGATCAGCGCGGAGTCCACGCCCTTCGTCCGCAGCTCCTGCGCGAGCGCCCGGCGGGCCAGACCCCGGCCGTGATGCCGGGACTCCACCCAGGCGTCCGCGAAGGCACTGTCGTCGATCAGGCCGACGTCCTCGAACCGGGACAGGACCTCGTCCGCCACGTCCTCGGGGACCTCCCGCTTGCGCAAGGCGTCCGCAAGCTGCTTCCTCGTGCGCGGGGCCCCGGTGAGCAGGCGCAGACAGATAGCCCGCGCCCGCTCAGCCGGGTCCCCCGGGGGCTCCCCCTCCTCGGCCCTCGACGAGAAGGAGGGACCTCCGTCCTGTGGGTCGCCGGCCAGTTCCCCGAAACCGCGCCGCCGCCCTCGCCCGCGTCCCTCGCGCGCACGGCCGTCACCGCGCGCAGCGCCCTCGCCGAACGCATCCGCGTCATCGCGCAGCTCGCCGTAGGCCGTGTCACCGCTCCCGATCGACCCTCCGCCGTCCCGGTTCCCCCTGCCCTGCGGGGCGACGGGCGGGGCGTCCTCGGCCCAGTCGGTTCGTCGTGTCACGGGCTAGCTCTTGGCCGCCGGGGCCTTGGCCGTCTTGGCCGCCTTGGCCGCAGGGGCGGGCACCGACTTGGCGGCGTCCCCGGCCGCGGGTGCGGGTGCGGGTGCGGCACTCGCGGCGTCCGCGCCCGGCTCGGCTGCGGGCTCCTCGGGACGCACACCGACGCCCAGCTTCTCCTTGATCTTCTTCTCGATCTCGTTGGCCAGGTCGGGGTTGTCCTTCAGGAAGTTGCGCGCGTTCTCCTTGCCCTGGCCGAGCTGGTCGCCCTCGTACGTGTACCAGGCGCCGGCCTTGCGGACGAAGCCGTGCTCGACACCCATGTCGATCAGGCCGCCCTCACGGCTGATGCCCTGTCCGTAGAGGATGTCGAACTCGGCCTGCTTGAAGGGCGGGGCGACCTTGTTCTTCACGACCTTGCAGCGCGTGCGGTTGCCGACCGCCTCCGTGCCGTCCTTCAGGGTCTCGATACGGCGGATGTCGATACGCACCGACGCGTAGAACTTCAGCGCGCGGCCACCGGTCGTGGTCTCCGGGGAGCCGAACATCACGCCGATCTTCTCGCGCAGCTGGTTGATGAAGATCGCCGTGGTCTTCGACTGGTTGAGCGCGCTGGTGATCTTCCGGAGGGCCTGGCTCATCAGGCGGGCCTGCAGACCCACGTGGCTGTCGCCCATCTCGCCCTCGATCTCCGCGCGCGGGACGAGCGCGGCGACGGAGTCGATGACGATGAGGTCGAGCGCGCCGGAGCGGACGAGCATGTCCACGATCTCCAGCGCCTGTTCGCCGTTGTCCGGCTGGGAGAGGATCAGGTTGTCGATGTCGACGCCCAGCTTGCGCGCGTACTCGGGGTCGAGGGCGTGCTCGGCGTCCACGAAGGCGACCTGGCCGCCGGCCTTCTGCGCGTTGGCCACCGCGTGCAGGGTCAGGGTCGTCTTACCGGAGGACTCCGGTCCGTAGATCTCCACCACTCGGCCGCGCGGCAGGCCGCCGACGCCAAGAGCCACGTCGAGCGCGGTCGACCCGGTCGGGATGACCTCGATGGGCTCCCTCGACCGCTCGCCCATGCGCATGACGGCGCCCTTGCCGAATTGCCGTTCAATCTGTGCGAGCGCGGCGTCGAGAGCCTTCTCGCGGTCGGTAGCTGCCATGGGTTCCACCCGGTTTGCTTGAGTCGATCGCTTCACGTCAAAGACGCTAACGCCTGCCACTGACAATGCGCCCCGACGCCCGTCCTGCCTGTGGACAACTTGGGCACTTCTCCCGGAAAACCGAGTCGAAATCCCCATCCAGAGGCTCACCGGCGCCTCCATGAGAATGGATGTTCGATTTTTGTGTCAAGCGCACCACCCCGCACCGCGGGCCCGCGTTCGCGTACCGGCGGCGCCGGTTCACGGCCGCTCGGACGCCCCGCCCGAGCCCTACTTCAGCGGGCGTACGAGAGGTGACTCCGGCCGTACGACGACCCCGTCACCCCCCGCCTCCAGGCTGATTCCCATGGACCGCCAAGGAATCCCCGCCCCCGCCGCCGTCGGTGCGGCCCGGCAGACCGGCACCGCCGCCACCGGAAGCCGGTCCCGCACCCCGGGGCGCCCCCGCCGCACGCCCGAACGTATTTGCTACACGACGGGCGCAGTCCTCGTCCTGTCCGGTCTGGCCCACCTGCTGGTGTTCGCCGTCGACGGCGGCCCGTGGGACGGCCCCGTCTCCTGGCGCAAGCCCATCACCTTCGGGCTCTCCTTCGGTCTGACACTCGCCGCGGTCACCTGGGTGACGTCGTATCTGACCGTCGTAGCGCGGCTCCGCACCGTTCTGCTCGTCGTGTTCGCCGCCGACTGCGTCGTGGAGGTAGCCGGGATCACCCTCCAGGCATGGCGCCACGTGCCGTCGCACCTCAACACCGAGACACCCTTCGACACGGTGGTCGCGATGACCCTCGCGGTCGGCGGCGGCGTCCTGGTCGTGGTGCTGTCGGCGTTCGCGGCCACCGCCTTCCGGCACCGGCCGGACGGCCCCGTGGGCATGGCGCCCGCGGTGCGCTCCGGGTTCGCGATCATGATCGTCGCGCTGCTCTCGGGAGCCGTGATGATCACCCGCGAGGTCGTGCTCTCCCGCACCGGGCACCAGCAGGCGGCCTACCACTCCACCGCGCCGCTCAAGCCGCTGCACGCGGTGAGCCTGCACGCCGTGCTGGTGCTCCCCGCCCTGGCCTGGTCGCTGTCCCGCACGGCGTGGCGCGATGCCACGAAACAGCGCATCGTGCGCGCGGCGGTCGGCGGCTACGCGGCCGCCGTGCTCGGCGCGGCGGTCTGGGCGGCACTCACCTGGTGAGCCCCCGGGGCCGGGTGACGCTCGCCCGGTGAGTCCACGCCGCGCAGGAGCCTCAGGAGGGCGCCTGTCCGCCCAGCAGCCGCCGCACTCGCGCGGAGAGACTGCCCGATCCCGATCCCCGCGTCCGGTGCCCCTGGACACGGGGATCGTCCGTGACGTCGTACCGCTTCACATACGCCCCGAGGAAGGCCTGGAGCGTGGCGACCGCCGGGATGGAGATCAGGGCTCCGACGGCGCCGAGGAGCGCGGTGCCGGCGATGACGGACCCGAAGGCGACCGCCGGGTGGATGTCCACGGACCGCGCGGTCAGCTTGGGCTGGAGCATGTAGTTCTCGAACTGCTGGTAGACCACGACGAAGATCAACACCCACAGTGCGTACCAGGGGTCCACGGTGAAGGCGATCAGCATCGGCAGGGCGCCCGCGAGGTAGGTGCCGATGGTGGGGATGAACTGCGAGACCAGACCGACCCAGACGGCGAGCACGGGCGCGTACGGGATGCCCAGCGCCTCCAGCAGGATGTAGTGCGCGATGCCCGAGATCAGCGCCATCAGACCGCGCGAGTAGAGGTAGCCGCCCGTCTTGTCGACGGCGATCTCCCAGGCGCGCAGCACCTCGGCCTGCCGGGCGGGCGGCAGCACCGAGCACAGTGCGCGCCGCAGCCTGGGCCCGTCGGCCGCGAAGTAGAACGAGAACAGCGTGACCGTCAGCAGCTGGAAGAGGCCACCCAGGACCTGTGCCGAGACATCCAGGACGCCGGTGGCGCTGTTCTGGACGTACTTCTTGAGCCAGTCGGAGTGGACCAGGCTGTCCTGCACGTCCACGCGTCTGAGGTGGGAGTGGAACGTCGAGTTGATCCAGTTGATGACGGAGTCGAGGTAGCCCGGAAAGCCCTCGACCATCTTGACGATCTGGCCGGCGAGCATCGAGCCGAGCAGCGTGACGAATCCGGCCACCGCGATCGCCAGGCCCAGGAACACCAGGAAGGTGGCCAGTCCCCGGCGCATTCGGCGGGAGGCCATCCAGCTCACCGCGGGCTCTATGGCGAGTGCCAGGAAGAACGCGATGAGTATGTTGATCAACAGGCCGGTGAGCTGGTGGAACGCCCAGCTGCCGAGCTGGAACACGGCGACCAGGGCGAGGGCCAGCACCATGGCGCGCGGCAGCCAGCGGGGCATACGTGCGCCCGGCACGGCGGCGTCGCCGGCCGGGGGCCGGGCGGGCGATGTCGTGCCGAGCGGCGATTCCTGATGGGGTACCTGGGCGGTCTCGTCTGTCGGGGCCACGGAGCCAGTCTCGCCCACCGCGCCGGCAAACGGGGACTTGCGGCGGATCTTCGTGTCCCTTCAGCGCTTCTCGTGCGGAACGCTCATGGCCGTGCACACGGCTCGCCACACGTCCTTGGCCTCCCAGCCGGCGTCCAGCGCCTCGTGCACGGTGCGCCCGCCGAGCTCCGACATCACATGATCGCGTGCGAAGGTGTCGGCGTACGCCTCACCGAAGTGATCCGCCATCCGTCGCCAGAAGACCGTCAACCGCATGACTCGAGTATCCCGCCCCTGAGAGTGGGCCCGGGTCGTGACCCCTTGCCGAGACCGCTTTCCGCCCTACGGTCTGAGCCATGGCCGAAACCGGAGTATCCCCACTCCCCCCGACGCCCCCGGCGCGCACCCAGCTGTCCCGCGCCGAGCACTTCGTCTGGCTCACCGCGCGCGTACTGGAGCAGCGCCGCTTCGCCTACCACTTCCTCGGCGGCGCCGCCGACCCGGTGGAGACCGCCCTGACCGCGTACCGCAATGAGGACGAGGGGTACGGTCACGCCCTCGAACCCGATCTGCGCGGCCCCGTCAGCCAGCCCCTGCACACCGCGCACGCGCTGCGTGTGCTGGACTCCATCGGGCGCTGCGGCGGGCAGCGGGTGGAGCGCGTGTGCCGGTACCTGACCGCCGTCTCCACGACGGACGGCGCCCTGCCCGCGGTCCATCCCGGCCAGCGCGGCTATCCGGCCGCCCCCTTCGTGCCCATCGTCGACGCGCCGCCGAGCGACCTGCTCGCCACCGGTCCCGTGGTGGGCCTGCTGCACCGCAACGAGGTGTGGCACGCGTGGCTGTTCCGGGCGACCGACTTCTGCTGGGACGCGATCGAGTCCCTGGAGAAGTCGCATCCGTACGAGGTCCAGGCGGCGGTGGCGTTCCTGGACTCGGCGCCCGACCGCTCGCGCGCGGAGGCGGCCGCCGACCGGCTGGGCCGACTGGTGCGCGAACAGCTGCTCGCGGTGCTCGATCCGGAGCGTCCGGAGGCCTACCCGGTCGCGCCCAGATACGCGCCGGGCGAGTACCACTTTCCCTACGACTTCGCGCGCACGCCTGACTCCCTCGCGCGCGCGTGGTTCACCGACGAGGAGATGACACGCGCCCTGGACTTCCTCTCGGCCGACCAGCAGGAGGACGGCGGCTGGCCGGTCCGCTGGCGGCAGTGGGCACCGGGCAGCGCACTGGAGTGGCGTCCTGTCGTGACGATCGAGGCGTTGCGGACGCTGCGGGCCCACGGACGCTTCATCGGCTGACGGCTTCCGGGTCCGGCGGCGCGCCGCCCCCTGGACCCACGCGTCCCGGTACGCGCGCCGCCGACATGTGCGCGAGCGCTGTCCCCCGTACGCCTGCCGCCTGGGCGCGCGAGCGCCGCTATGGCGCGCGTGCCGGCCGCCCGGCCGCTCAGCCCGCGATCGCCCGCACCCCCGCCGTCACGATGACGGCCGCCGCGACGACGAGCAGGAAGGGGGCGCGCAGGAGCAACGCGAGGGCGGCCGCGGCCAGCCCCGCCGCCCGTGCGTCCAAGACGAGGTCACGGCCGTCGGCGAAGGTCTGCTGCGCCGTGAGGGCGGCCAGCAGGGCCACGGGGAGCAGGGCCGCGAGTCGCCGCACCAGCGGCCGCTCCAGGAATCCCGCGGGCACAAGAAGACCGATGAGCTTGACCGCATAGCAGCCCACCGCGGTCACACCGATCGCGATCCAGACGTTCAACGGTCTCCCCCCTGTGGGTGCGGTACGTCGTCGGCGGTCGCCGCCTCGGGCCCGCCCGGGCCGCGGCGCCGCCCCTGCACCCAGAGGACGGCCGGGGCCGCCAGCGCCGCCACCAGGACGGGTACGCCTGCGGGCAGCACCGGCAGCAGTCCGAGTCCCAGCACCACGGCGGCACCCGCCACGGCGCGCTCCGTGGCGGTGCTCAGCATCGGCGCGAGCAGCGCCAGGAAGACCGCGGGTCCGGCGGCGTCCAGACCCCACGCGTCCGTGTCCCCGATGGCCCGCGCGCCCACGGCCCCGAGAAGCGTGGTCAGGTTCCACAGGACGTAGAGGGTGAGCCCGGTGACGGTGAAGCCGATGCGGATGCTCCGGCGCGTCGGCTGGGCGAGCGCGACCGCGGTGGTCTCGTCGATCACCCACTGGGCGGCCAGCGGCCGCACCGCGCGAGGGAGGGCGAGCAACTGCGACAGCCGCAGCCCGTAGAACGCGTTGCGCACACCCAGGAAGAAGGCGCCCGCGGCCGCCGTGAACGGGTTGCCCCCGGCGGCGAGGGCGCCCACGAGGGCGAACTGCGAGGCGCCGGTGAACACCAGGAGACTGAGCGCGCACGTCTGCAGCAGCGTCAGCCCGCTGCCGGCCGAGGTCACTCCGAAGGCGAAGCCGGACAGCCCTACGGCGACCCCGACGCCGAGGGCGTCCCTGACGACGGCGACGTCCGGTTTTCCGCCGTCCTCCCCGTGTATGTCCGCGAGTGCGGTCTGTTCTGCCACGGCGGGGACGTTACGGGCAGGCCGTCCCGGACGTCTTGTACGTTCTTGCGCCCCGGGGGACGCGGGCCCTCGCCCGTTCGCTCGCGTTGATAGGCCCCGGGCGGGACGCCGACGATACGGGTGAAGTGGCGGTTGAGGTGCGGCTGATCGGTGAAGCCCACGGTGACGGCGGCCTCGGCGGGTGCCACGCCGGCGTCCAGGAGGCGCCGGGCCCGGCGGACCCGGGCGTCGGTCAGCCAGGTGTGCGGCGGCATGCCGAACGTGTCACGGAAGGCGCGCAGCAGCGCGAAAGAGCTGGTGCCGAGGTCGGCCGCGAGCTGTTCCAGGGTCGGCGGCTCGGCCATCCGCTCCTCGAGCACGGCACGCGCGCGTGCGGCGGCGCGGGCGCCCGCGGTGCGCACGGCGCGCTGCGGCAGCGGCCCACCGTTGAGCCGCAGCAGCCGGGTCACGGCGACCCGCAGCAGGGTGTCGGCGGCGAGTGCGTTGCCCTCGTCGGCGGCCCGGAGCACCTCGTGGACCAGGCCGACGGTGTACGGGTCCTCGAGCACCGGGCTCGCGAAGCCGGGAGTGCCGCGGATGGCCGTGGTCTCGGCGGCGATCTCGGCCACCAGATCCGGCGACGGGTAGACGGCCCCGTACCGCCAGCCCTCGGGTGCGCCGGCCCGGCCCGTGTGCGGGGTGTCCGGGTTGACCAGGGCCAGGGCGCCGGGGCCCGCGTACTGGTCCGCGCCTCCGTGGTGGAAGATCTCGACTCCGTCCGCGATGGCCGCGATCACGAAGTTCTCGTGCGTGTGCCGTACGAAGGTCTTACGGATGTAGCGGGCACGCAGCAGGTCGACTCCGGGCAACTCCTCGTACTGCCAGTGCCGCGCCCGCTCCCCGGAACCTGCCATGGAGCCATTCTGCGGCACGTCCCGGACCACACCCCTCGCCCTCTCGTCCCGAGGTTGCACAGGCCGGACGGGATTGTCAGTGGACGGGTGCAGGATTGACAGCATGCCCAGTCCCGCACACCGAGCTCTCGACGGCTTCTCCCCCGCGACCCGCGGCTGGTTCACGGGGGCGTTCTCCGCGCCCACCGCCGCCCAGTCCGGGGCGTGGCGTGCCATCGCCGAGGGCTCGGACGTGCTCGTGGTCGCCCCGACCGGTTCCGGCAAGACGCTGGCCGCGTTCCTCGCCGCCCTCGACCAGCTGGCGTCCACGCCGCCGCCCGCCGACCCCAAGAAGCGCTGCCGGGTGCTGTACGTGTCCCCGCTGAAGGCTCTCGCGGTGGACGTGGAGCGGAATCTGCGCAGTCCGCTCACCGGTATCCGCCACGAGTCGGTGCGGCTCGGGCAACCCGAGCCCGAGGTCAAGGTGGGCATCCGCTCCGGTGACACCCCCGCCGCCGAGCGCCGCGCCCTGGCCACGCGTCCGCCCGACATCCTGATCACCACCCCCGAGTCCCTGTTCCTGATGCTGACGTCGGCCACCCGCGACGTGCTCACAGGCGTGGAGACGGTGATCCTGGACGAGGTGCACGCCGTGGCGGGCACCAAGCGGGGCGCGCATCTGGCGCTCTCCCTGGAGCGGCTCGACGAGCTGCTGCCCAGGCCCGCGCGCCGCATCGGCCTGTCCGCCACCGTGCGCCCGGTGGACGAGGTGGCCCGCTTCCTCTCCCCGCGCCGCAAGGTGGAGATCGTCCAGCCCGAGTCCGGCAAGGAGTTCGACCTCTCCGTCGTGGTCCCCGTCGAGGACCTGGGCGAGCTGGGCGGCTCACCGGTCAGCGACGGCGGTGAGGGCAAGGAGCGTCCGTCCATCTGGCCGCATGTCGAGGAACGCATCGCCGACCTGGTCCAGGCCCACCGCTCCACGATCGTGTTCGCCAACTCCCGCCGCCTAGCGGAGCGGCTGTGCAACCGGCTGAACGAGATCGCCTACGAGAGGGCGACCGGCGAGCCGCTGGAGGAGCATCACTCCCCCGCCCAGCTGATGGGCAGCTCGGGCGCGGCCCAGGGCGCGCCCCCGGTGCTCGCCCGCGCCCACCACGGCTCGGTCTCCAAGGAGCAGCGCGCCCTGGTCGAGGAGGACCTGAAGGCGGGACGGCTGCCTGCCGTGGTCGCCACCTCCAGCCTCGAGCTGGGCATCGACATGGGCGCGGTGGACCTGGTCGTCCAGGTCGAGTCGCCGCCGTCCGTGGCCTCCGGGCTGCAGCGCGTGGGCCGCGCCGGACACCAGGTCGGCGCCGTCTCCACCGGCGTGGTCTTCCCCAAGTACCGCGGCGACCTCGTCCAGGCCGCCGTGGTCACCGAGCGGATGCGATCCGGCTCCATCGAGTCGCTGAAGGTCCCGGGGAACCCGCTGGACGTGCTCGCCCAGCAGCTCGTCGCCATGACCTCACTGGACACCTGGCAGTTCGACGACCTGCTCGCGGTGGTCCGGCGGGCGGCCCCCTTCGCCTCGCTCCCCGAGTCGGCGTTCATGGCGGTGCTGGACATGCTCGCGGGCCGTTATCCCTCCGACGCCTTCGCGGAGCTGCGGCCGCGTGTGGTGTGGGACCGGGTCGCGGGCACGATCACCGGCCGTCCGGGTGCCCAGCGCCTCGCCGTCACGTCCGGGGGCACGATCCCGGACCGCGGGCTCTTCGGGGTCTTCCTGGCCGGGGCCGACCCGAAGAAGGGCGGCGGCCGCGTCGGCGAGCTGGACGAGGAGATGGTCTACGAGTCCCGGGTCGGCGACGTGTTCACGCTGGGGACCAGCTCCTGGCGGATCGAGGACATAACGCGCGACCGGGTCCTGGTCTCCCCCGCGCCCGGTGTCCCGGGCCGGCTGCCCTTCTGGAAGGGCGATCAGCTGGGCCGCCCGCTGGAGCTGGGCCGCGCGGTGGGAGCGTTCCTGCGCGAGGTCGGCTCCCTGCCTGAGGAGGACGCCCGGCTGAGGCTGCTGGCCGCGGGCCTGGACGCCTGGGCCGCGGACAACGTGCTGTCGTACCTGAGTGAGCAGCGCGAGGCCTGCGGTCACGTCCCGGACGACCGCACGATCGTCGTCGAACGGTTCCGGGACGAGCTGGGCGACTGGCGGGTCGTGGTGCACTCGCCCTTCGGCGCCCAGGTCCACGCTCCCTGGGCACTCGCGCTGGGCGCCCGGCTGTCCGAGCGGTACGGCATGGACGCCCAGGTCATGCACGCCGACGACGGAATCGTGCTGCGCCTGCCGGACGCCGATCTGATGGGGCTCGACCTGCTCGACCAGGAGCCGGTGAAGGCGGGCACGGAGTACGACGCCGAGCAGGCGCCCGTCGGTGCGGCGGAGGTCGCCTTCGACAAGGGCGAGGTCGACCAGATCGTCACCGACCAGGTCGGCGGCTCGGCACTGTTCGCGTCCCGGTTCCGCGAGTGCGCCGCCCGTGCGCTGCTGCTGCCGCGCCGCAACCCGGGCCGGCGCACGCCGCTGTGGCAGCAGCGCCAGCGCGCGGCCCAACTGCTGCAGGTGGCGAGCGAGTTCGGTTCGTTCCCGATCGTCCTCGAGGCGGTACGCGAGTGCCTCCAGGACGTCTTCGACGTCCCGGGCCTCGTCGAGCTGATGGGCGACATCGAGTCCCGCAAAGTGCGGCTCGTGGAGGTCACCACCCCGGAGCCGTCCCCGTTCGCCCGCTCGCTCCTGTTCGGGTACGTCGCGCAGTTCCTCTACGAGGGGGACTCGCCGCTGGCCGAACGGCGCGCGGCCGCGCTGTCGCTGGACTCCCGGCTGCTGGCCGAGCTGCTGGGCCAGGCGGAGCTGCGCGAGCTGCTCGACGCCGAGGTGCTGACCGAGCTGGAGCGCGAGCTGCAATGGCTGACCGAGGACCGGCGCGTCAAGGACGTCGAGTCGGTTGCGGACGTGCTGCGGCTGCTGGGCCCGCTCACCGACGCCGAACTGAGCGAGCGGGGGGCCGAGCCGCAGTGGGTGGAGGAACTGGCCGCCGCGCGCCGCGCGATCAGGGTCCGTATCTCGGGCACGTACCACTGGGCCGCCATCGAGGACGCGGGCCGGCTGCGCGACGCGCTGGGCACGGCGCTGCCGGTGGGCGTGCCCGAGGCGTTCACCGAGCCGGTGAAGGACCCGCTCGGCGACCTCCTGGCGCGGTACGCGCGCACCCACGGCCCCTTCACATCGGCCACCGCCGCCGCACGGTTCGGTCTCGGGGTGGCCGTGACCGAGGGCGCACTGCAACGGCTCGCGGCGTCCGGCCGGATCGTACAGGGCGAGTTCCATCCGGCGGGCATCGGCCAGGAGTGGTGCGACGCGGCGGTGTTGCGCAGACTGCGGCGCCGCTCCCTGGCGGTGCTGCGGCACGAGCTGGAGCCCGTGCCTCCGGCGGCGCTGGCGCAGTTCCTGCCGCAGTGGCAGCACGTCGGCAGCGGGCACGGACTGCGGGGCGTCGACGGACTGGTGCGGGCGATCGAGCAGTTGCAGGGCGCGTCCGTGCCCGCATCCGCGCTGGAGAAGCTCGTTCTGCCGTCCCGCGTCTCCAACTACACGCCCGGGATGCTGGACGAACTCACGGCCGCCGGCGAGGTGGTGTGGGCCGGCGCGGGCGCGCTGCCCGGCAAGGACGGGTGGATCTCCCTCTACTTGGCGGACGCGGCACCGCTGCTGCTGCCCGCCCCGCACCCCCTGGAGCTGACCGCCCTCCATCAGTCGGTGCTGGACGCCCTTTCGGGCGGCTACGGTCTGTTCTTCCGCCAGATCGCCGACCAGGTCCGCGCCACCACGCACCCGGACGTGACGGATCCCCAACTGGCCGACGCCGTCTGGGACCTGGCCTGGTCGGGGCGGCTGACGAACGACACCCTGGCGCCCATGCGCGCGCTGCTCGGCTCGGGCCGCACCGCGGGGTCCACCGCCCACCGCGCCAAGCGCGCGATGCCCCGCGGCCGGTACGGCTCGCTGACGGCCGCCGCACGTCCCCAGTCTCGTACGGGACCGCCGACCGTGGCGGGCCGCTGGTCCCTGCTGTCCTCCCGCGAGTCCGACGCCACTGTCCGCGCCCACGCCCTGGCCCGGACGCTGCTGGACCGGCACGGCGTGGTGACCCGCGGCGCGGTCGCCGCGGAGGGTGTCGAGGGAGGCTTCTCCGCCGTGTACCGCGTGCTGTCCGCGTTCGAGGAGAGCGGTCAGGCACGGCGCGGCTATGTGGTCGAGGGACTCGGCGCGGCGCAGTTCGCGATGGACGGCGCGGTGGACCGGCTGCGCGCGGTGTCGAACGCACGCGATCGGGGCGAGCCCCTGCCCGGCGCGGGCACGGGGCCCGCTGCGGGGAACGGTTTCGGGCACCCCGCAGACCGCACCCGCCCGTTCGGCCCCGGATCTCCCGGCGCGGGCGACGGCACCTTCGGCGGCTCGGGCGTGGCATTCGGCGCCGGCGACCACGAAGGCCCGCAGGACCCGTTCGACGACGTCTTCGGCGACCCCTTCGCCTCGGACCCGGCTGGGCAGGATCCGTTGTCCGCGCCGGGGTTCGGAGGCCCGCGCTCGGGCTCTCCCGCCATGGGGTCCGGCTCCCCTTCCCCGTACGGACAGTACGGATCGGGTCTGCCGCCCCACCGCACCCGTTCCCACGGCCCGGCCCGGAGCGTGGTCCTGGCGGCCGCCGACCCGGCGAACGCCTACGGTGCCGCGCTCGCCTGGCCCGAGCCGCCGGAGGGCGCGGGGCACAAGCCCGGGCGCAAGGCCGGTTCACTGGTGGTTCTGGTCGACGGTGAGCTGGCGCTGTACATGGAGCGGGGCGGCAAGACCCTGCTGGCATGGCCCGGCGATCCCGAGGCCAAGGCGACGGACGACGCCCGGCTGCGGGCGGCCGCCGAGGCCCTCGGGGCAGCGGCACGCGCCGGTTCGCTGGGCACAGTGACGGTCGAACGGGTCAACGGCGCCTCCGCCTTGTCGTCACCGTTCGGCGTGCTCCTGGAAGGTGCGGGCTTCATCGCCACCCCGCGGGGGCTGCGGATCCGGGCCTGAGCCCGGTTCACCGCGTCCCTGCCGGGCGGCGACCGCGACGTGTCACCCTTGACGCATGCCCGAAGGAGACACGGTCCACCAAGCCGCGAAGCGTCTGCACGCGGCGCTCGCGGGCAAGGTGCTGACCCGCTCCGACCTCCGGGTGCCCAAGTACGCCACAGCTGATCTGACCGGGCGTACGGTCCTGGACGTCACCCCGCGCGGCAAGCACCTGCTCACCCGTATTGAGGGCGGGCTGACGCTGCACTCGCATCTGAAGATGGACGGCGCGTGGAAGATCTACGCGCCGGGCCAGCGCTGGAGCGGCGGGCCCGCCCACCAGATCCGGGCGATCCTCGGCACCGCCGACCGCACCGCCGTCGGCTACCGTCTGCCCGTCCTGGAGCTGCTCCGTACCGCCGACGAGCAGCGCGCCGTGGGCCATCTCGGCCCCGACCTGCTCGGCCCCGACTGGAATGCCGACCGGGCGCTGGAGAACCTGCTGGGCGACCCCGCCCGCCCGCTCGGCGAGGCGCTGCTCGACCAGCGCAACCTCGCCGGCATCGGCAACATCTACAAGAGCGAGCTCTGCTTCCTGCTCCGGGTGACTCCCTGGCTTCCCGTCGGCGCCCTCCCGGCCGAGCACGCCTCTCGCGTCCCCGCCCTCGCCAAGAGGCTCCTGGAGGCCAACCGCGACCGCCCGGCCCGCAACACCACGGGGCGGCGCGAGCAGAACCTCTTCGTCTACGGCCGCGCGCCCCGCCCCTGTCTGCGCTGCGGCACCTCCGTCCGCGTCGCCGACCAGGGCGACGGCTCCCGGGAGCGTCCCACCTACTGGTGCCCGGCCTGCCAGTCGGGCCCGGTGCCTGATCCGTCCCCGATGCGGGCCGAGCCCCGTGGCAGCCGCCCCCGCACCGGCAATTGACGGGCCGTCAGAAATACTCGTACCGTCGCTGTCATGCCCGTCACGGCGTACGACCTCAGCGGACGCACCGCATTCGTCACCGGCGCCGCCAGCGGCATCGGCCGGGCCTCGGCCGTGCTGTTCGCCCAGGCCGGCGCGACCGTGCACTGCGCGGACCGCGACGCGCAGGGGCTGCACGGGACGGCGACCCTGATCAAGGACCTCGGCGGCACGGCCCGCACCCACCTCCTCGACGTGGCCGACCGGGCGCAGCTCAAGCAGGCGGTCGCCGCCTGCGAGCGGCTCGACGTGATGGCGGCCATCGCCGGGATCATGCACAGCGGCCCCGTGCTGGAGACCCGGGACGAGGACCTCGACCGGGTGCTGGCCGTCAACTTCAAGGGCGTGCTGCACGCCTGCCAGGAGGCGGCCCTGCGCATGATCGCCGACGGCACCCGCGGCAGCATCGTCACGATGGCGTCGGGCGCCGTCGACACCGGAGGTCCCGGGCTGCTCTGCTACGGCGCGGCGAAGGCGGCGGTGGTCCAGCTCACGAAGACTCTGGCGACCGAGATCGGGCCGCACGGGATCCGGGTCAACGCGGTGGCCCCTGGATGGACCCGTACGCCGATGACCGACCGGCACGGCGGGACACAGGAGCAGACGGAGGCCTTCATGGCCCACCTGTCGCCGCTCCGCCGGGTCGGCCGACCGGAGGACGTCGCCCACGCGGTCCTGCACCTGGCCTGCGACGCCGCCTCCTTCACCACGGGCCAGATCCTCCGCCCGAACGGCGGAGTGGCCATGCCCTGGTGACCCCTGTGAGGGGATGACGCGCGGAAGAGGCGACCGCCGACCGCTTCCAGAGGTCCCCTGAACACCTCTGGGGGCGGTCCTGCCGGTCCGTCCGCTCCCCGCGCCCCACCCCCTCACCTGGGTTGCGCGCCCCTCCCGCGCGCCCACGCGGTACGCCACCGCCGCCAGGCCCTGGCCCACTGGTCCGACCCGGCCGCCCCCTCGGCCCTGGACTTCGGCACACAGTGCACCGGCAGCAGACTCAGCCCCCATCCGCTGATCGCGACCGCCCCCTCCAGCACCCCCGCGTCGGGTGCCAGCACGAGTCGGAGCACCCCCCACCACCACAGCGCACCCAGCGCCAGCCTCGCCCCCCAGCGAGCTGTGCGCCCCGCCATGGCCTCACCTCCAACCCGAGGAACCAGACCCTAGACGGGGCCCGTCCAGGCCTGGGAGGGCGCACCAGCGGCACACAGGCGCACCGGACCCAGCGCATTCCCCCGGCATCCGTCGCACACGGCGCACGCCGCGCGCAGCCTTCACCCGCCGCCTGCCTCATCCGGCAACGGGGCCTCTGAGTGCCCGGCCCTCACCCGTTCTCCGCCTGGAACATCCAGTGGTGCTTCTCGAGGTCCGCGGTGATGGCGATGAAGAGGTCCTGGCTCACGGGGTCGGCCTCGGCGGTCGACCCCACCCGCTCACGCATGCGCCCGATCACCGAGCCCAGCGCGGACACGAGCGTGCCGACGGCGTCCGTGTCCTTGACCCAGCCCTGCGGCACCGAGCCGATGCCGCTGCCCTGGGCGACCGTCGCGGCACGCCCGTCCGGCGGGACACCGAGGGCCGAGGCCCGCTCCGCCACCGTGTCGGAGTGACGCCGTGCGCTGTCGACCACCTCGTCCAGTTGCAGGTGGATGGAGCGGAAGCGCGGTCCGATCACGTTCCAGTGCACCTGCTTCGCCACAAGGGAGAGGTCCAGGAGATCGACCAGGGCTCCCTGCAGCGCCTCGGAGACCGTCTTGAGGTCAGGGTCGGCCAGCGGGCTCTTCACGACGTACATCGGTGATCCTCCGTGAGCGTTCGTGCGGTCCCGAGCCCCGCTCTTCCACCATGACCGCACCACCCGGCCCCGGCAAACGGGGCCGGCCGCCCACCGGGCCGCCATCACCGCAGGCCCCGCCCCGTCCACGGAAGCACGGAGCTCCCTCGCGCGCCCCCGGAGGACCCGCACGCCAGGGCCCGCTCCGGATCCGGACGCACCAGAGCCCCGGCCGCTCCCCTCCGGTCCTCCCGGAGTGGCCCCGACCGGGGCTCTCGCAGATATCGCCGCCTCACCCGCCCACGCGTGTGAGGATCAGGCGGCGACCACGTCCACTGCCTCGCTGGGCACCTTGATCGTGACCCGTTCCGGTGGGACACCGGCGACAGACACGGAATTCAGCATCGGGCGACGCACCGCTGCGGGCACCGGCTCGGTGGCCGCTGCCGACTGTGCCAGCTCGGCGAGTGCGAGCTCGTCGCTCACTTCCCGCATGAGCTCGGACATCCGTACGTCCAGCGCGTCGCAAATCGCGGAGAGCAGTTCGGAGGACGCCTCCTTCTGCCCCCGCTCCACCTCGGAGAGATAGCCGAGCGAAACTCGGGCGGACGAGGAGACTTCGCGCAGAGTACGGCCCTGGCGCTGGCGCTGCCGACGCAGCACGTCACCCAGCAGGCGACGGAGCAGAATCATCGGTGGCTCCCTCCTCGGACCGCGAAACCGCATCCTTCACGCCCCACCGTACCGCCTTGCGCCGCGGCCGTGCGGGGAGCGCTGTTGTGTTCACTCAGGGCTGCAAACATCAAGTCCCCCCGTTCTGTTCCGTATCCTGTGCCTGCTCATTCCCGGTCTGTTCGCCCGTAAGCTCCTTCAGGAGCAATCCGAGTACGCTCCGTACACTCTCCATACGGATTTCCGCACGGTCACCGTTCAACCGCAGAGACGCGACTTTCCCGCCGCCGAGTTCGCCGGACATCTCCGCCGAGGGCCCGTGCACGGCCACGAAGACGGTGCCGACCGGCTGTCCGTCCTGGGGGTCCGGACCGGCGACACCGGTCGTCGCGAGCCCCCACTCGGCCCCGAGCACTTTCCGCACGCCGGCCGCCATCTGGGCCGCCACCTGCGGATCCACCGCCCCGCGCTCATCCAGGAGAGTGCCGTCGACCCCGAGGACATCACGCTTGAGATCGGTGGCGTACGCGGTCACAGAGCCGCGGAAGACCTTGGACGCGCCGGACACCGCCGTGATCTCCGCGGCCACCAGACCACCGGTCAGCGACTCGGCCACAGCGAGGGTCTCACCCCTCACCGTGAGTAGCCGGAGCACTTCGGCGGCCACGGGGTTCACCGCTCGGCCTCCCCGGCCGCGGCCCGGCGCTCGGCGATTCCGCGCCTGCGCAGCACGATGGCCTGTCTCACATAGTCGAGCCCGGTGACGACGGTCAGCACGATCGCCGCGGCCATCACCCAGAACCGCAGGGTCGCGAGCCACCCGGTGAGCGCCAGGACGTACATTCCGACGGCCACGCCCTGGGTGAGTGTCTTCAGCTTGCCGCCGCGGCTCGCCGGGATCACGCCGTAACGGATCACCAGGAAGCGCAGCAGGGTGATGCCGAGCTCACGGCCGAGAATGACTCCCGTCACCCACCACGGCAGGTCGCCCAGACCGGACAGGCAGATCAGCGCCGCGCCCATGATCGCCTTGTCCGCGATCGGATCGGCGATCTTCCCGAAGTCGGTGACGAGGTTGTACGTCCGCGCCAGATGTCCGTCGAACAGGTCGGTGATCATGGCGATGGCGAACGCCGCCCAGGCGAGGGAGCGCCACGCCGGGTCGTACCCGCCGCCCGCCAGCATCAGCGCGACGAAGCCCGGGACAAGGAACAGACGCAGCATCGTCAGGAGGTTGGCGACGTTCCAGACGCTGGCCTGGTTGACCACGACGGCCGTCAGCTTGACGCCCCGCGCCGACCGTGCGCCCTCCTTGGCAGCGTCCGCGTCCGTGCCGCGGGCCGGCAGCCCGGACGGCCCTTTGGCCGCTTCGTCGCCGGACATGGCCGCGGTACCAGGGCCGCCCGGCGCGGTGACCGCCCGGCGCCCACCGGAGGAGCCGCCCGCCGCGGATGCCGGGATTCCCGTCATCTGCCCTCCTCAGGACAGCCGAGCGAGCCCTCGAGCGGCTCGGCCACCAAGTCGACACCTTCCGTACCGACCACCTTCGCCTCGACCATACGGCCCGCCCGCAGGCCCTCGCTCCTCGTGAACAGCACCTGGCCGTCCGTCTCCGGAGCCTGGTGCGCGGCGCGGCCGCAGGCGCCCTCCTCCTCGTCCACCGACTCCACGAGCACGTGCACGGTCTCGCCGAGGCGCTCCTCGGCGCGCTGGGACACCAGCTCCTCGGCCAGGCGGGAGACATGGGCGAGCCGCTCGGCGACGACGTCCTGGTCGAGCTTGCCGTCGTAGGTCGCGGCCTCCGTGCCCTCCTCGTCGGAGTAGCCGAAGACACCGATCGCGTCCAGCCGCGCACCGTTCAGGAAGCGCTCCAGCTCGGCCAGATCGGACTCGCTCTCGCCGGGGAAGCCCACGATGAAGTTGGAGCGCACGCCGGCCTGCGGCGCCTTGC
This sequence comes from Streptomyces sp. CA-106110, assembly GCF_050936285.1. NCBI lineage: Bacteria > Bacillati > Actinomycetota > Actinomycetes > Kitasatosporales > Streptomycetaceae > Streptomyces > Streptomyces sp. CA-106110. The sequence goes on from NZ_JBNJNB010000001.1 coordinate 3,837,758, forward strand.
TCCTGATGGTGTCCAGCAGCTCCAGGAAGCCGTCGGTGTCGCCGAAGCGCCGCATCGCCCGCAGGACGTCGGGCGCGGAGTGCTGGAAGGACAGGTCGAAGTAGGGCACGACCTTGGGGGTGGAGGTGAGCACGTCGATGAGGCCCGGCCGCATCTCGGCGGGCTGGAGGTAGCTGACGCGAACACGCTCGATGCCGTCGACCTCGGCGAGCTCGGGCAGCAGCGACTCCAGGAGGCGGATGTCACCGAGGTCCTTGCCGTAGGAGGTGTTGTTCTCGGAGACCAGCATGATCTCCTTCACGCCCTGTTCGGCCAGCCACCGTGTCTCGTTCAGCACGTCGCTGGGACGGCGCGAGATAAAGGACCCGCGGAACGAGGGGATGGCGCAGAAGGAGCAGCGCCGGTCGCAGCCGGAGGCGAGCTTCACCGAGGCGACCGGAGAGCCGTCCAGGCGGCGCCGCAGCGGCGCACGGGGACCCGAGGCGGGGGCGACACCCTCCGGAAGGTCGGCCGGACCGTGCCCCGGGAGCGCGACCGAGGAGGCCGACTCCTGTCGCTCCGCCGGGCTGATCGGCAGCAGCTTGCGCCGGTCGCGGGGGGTGTGCGAGGCGTGGATGCCGCCGTTCAGAATGGTCTGGAGGCGGTCCGAGATGTCCGCGTAGTCGTCGAAGCCGAGCACGCCGTCGGCCTCCGGCAGGGCCTCGGCGAGCTCCTTGCCGTACCGCTCGGCCATGCAGCCCACCGCCACGACGGCCTGGGTTCTGCCGTGACCCTTGAGGTCGTTGGCCTCCAGCAGGGCGTCGACGGAGTCCTTCTTCGCGGCTTCCACGAAGCCACAGGTGTTCACGACGGCGACGTCGGCGTCCTCGGCGTCTTCCACGAGCTGCCAGCCGTCCGCCTCCAAACGGCCTGCGAGCTCCTCCGAGTCCACCTCGTTACGGGCGCAGCCAAGGGTGACGAGTGCGACGGTACGGCGTTCAGGCATGGGCTCTAGACTACTTCGTCCCGCTGACAGCCCACGTCGACGGGGTTGGCCGATCTTGGCCAACCCCGTCGTGTGCGTACCCCTGGGCATCCCGTGTGCGCCTGATCGGGGCGCTCAGCGGCCGTCCGTCAGCCGCTGACGGGGTCGCCCTTCGTGTAGGTCAGGCGCTCGACCTGGCCGGGCTGGAAGTTGTCCTGGATCTGCTTGCCATTGACGTACAGCTGAACGGCGCCCGCATCACCGAGGACGAGGTCGATCTTCTCCTGGTCCTGGAAGGTCTGCGAGTCGCCCTTCTGGAGCAGTCCGTCGAACAGGGTCCGGCCGCTGTGGTCCTTGGCGGAGATCCAGCTGCGTCCGTCGGTGGCGCTCACCCGGACCGTCACCTTGTCCCGCGGCGCGGCGGCGATGGCGCTGTCGGACGGCGCGGGCTTCTGCTCGGCCGACTTGCTGCTCTTGGGCGTGGGCGAGGCGGGCTTGCCGGTGGTCGGCGTGGAGCCCTCGGCGACCTGCGTCTTGCCACTGTCGTCGCCGCCGGTGCCGTTGACCACCGTGAACGCGACGAAGCCGATCACCGCGACGATCGCCGCGACCATGGCCGCGGTCCAGTTCGGCCCGCGCCGCTCGGGCCGGATGCGTTCCGCGTCGAAGAGCGGGCTCGCGGGGGTCGGGGCGGGCGTTCCGCCGTGCTCGGCGGCGAACTGCTCCAGCAGGGGAGCCGGGTCGAGGTGCACCTCGCGGGCGAGGGTGCGAATGTGACCCCGCGCGTAGACGTCGCCGCCGCAGGGGCCGAAATTGTCCTGTTCGATCGCTTGCACGATGGCGGCACGGACGCGGGTGGCGTTGCTGACGTCGTCGACGGTCAGCCCGGCCGCGATGCGCGCCTCTTGCAGGGCCCGGCCGATCGAAGGGCGCTCCGACGCGGTGGCGTCTTCGCGGTCGTCTTCGAACGGACGTGCGTCTTCAGGGGAGTTGCCGTCAGAGGAGTTGCCGATGGACACGGGGGCGCCTTTCGAGCGTTCAGCCACCTGTGCTGGAAGTTCAGTCTAGGGGGGGTACGAAAGGGTGGGGCAACCGGGCGGTGAGACTTTGTACGCCATCAGAATGGCCGGTCATCCTGATGGTGGGAGATATACCTGCCCCTCCCTCAACTTGACGTGCGTCCAAGGGAAACGGTTGCTCACGGCTCGCTTACGAGTGGGTCACGGCCGAGGAGTCGGGCGCGCCGCAGGCGCGGACGGACTCACTCGGGCAGCCCACTCGTGCGGCGAACCGGGCCCGCCCGGATCCCTACGGTTGAGACTCCCCACGGATCAGGGCGAGCACTCCGTCCAGTTCGTCAGGTTTCACCAGAACGTCGCGCGCCTTGGAGCCCTCGCTCGGACCGACGATGTTGCGTGACTCCATGAGGTCCATCAGCCGTCCCGCCTTGGCGAAGCCGACACGCAGCTTGCGCTGGAGCATCGAGGTGGACCCGAACTGCGTGGAGACCACCAGTTCGGCCGCCTGGCACAGCAGGTCGAGATCGTCGCCGATGTCCTCGTCGATCTCCTTCTTCTGCTTGCTGCCGACCGTGACGTCGTCCCGGAAGACGGGCGCCATCTGCTCCTTGCAGTGCCGAACGACCGCCGCGACCTCCTCCTCGGTCACGAAGGCGCCCTGCATACGGGTCGGCTTGTTCGCGCCCATCGGCAGGAAGAGCCCGTCGCCCTTGCCGATGAGCTTCTCGGCGCCGGGCTGGTCGAGGATGACGCGCGAGTCGGCCAGGGACGAGGTGGCGAAGGCGAGCCGGGAGGGCACGTTCGCCTTGATCAGACCGGTCACGACGTCCACGGACGGCCGCTGGGTGGCGAGCACCAGGTGGATGCCCGCGGCGCGCGCGAGCTGGGTGATGCGCACGATCGCGTCCTCGACGTCGCGCGGCGCGACCATCATCAGGTCGGCCAGCTCGTCGACGATCACCAGCAGATACGGGTAGGGCTGCAGCTCGCGTTCGCTGCCCTCGGGCGCCTTGACCTTGCCGTCCCTGATCGCGGCGTTGAAGTCGTCGATGTGCCGGAAGCCGTACGCCGCCAGGTCGTCGTACCTGAGGTCCATCTCCCGCACCACCCACTGGAGCGCCTCGGCGGCTCGCTTCGGGTTGGTGATGATCGGTGTGATCAGATGCGGAATGCCCTCGTACGCGGTCAACTCGACGCGCTTGGGGTCGACCAGGACCAGGCGCACGTCCTCCGGGGTCGCCCGCATCATGATCGAGGTGATCAGGCAGTTGATGCACGACGACTTGCCGGACCCGGTGGCTCCGGCGACAAGCACGTGCGGCATCTTCGCCAAGTTCGCCATCACATAGCCGCCCTCGACGTCCTTGCCGAGCGCGACCAGCATCGGATGGTCGTCCTCCGCGGCCTCCGCCAGACGGAGCACATCACCGAGGTTGACCATCTCCCTGTCGGTGTTCGGGATCTCGATGCCGACCGCGGACTTGCCGGGGATCGGGCTGATGATCCGAACGTCGGGACTGGCGACCGCGTAGGCGATGTTCTTGGTCAGGGCGGTGATCCGCTCGACCTTCACGGCGGGGCCGAGCTCGACCTCGTACCGGGTGACCGTCGGGCCGCGAGTGAAGCCGGTGACGGCCGCGTCGACCTTGAACTCGGTGAAGACGTTCGTGAGCGAGGCGACCACCGCGTCGTTGGCGGCGCTGCGCGCCTTGCCGGGCCCGCCGCGCTCGAGGAGGTCCAGGGACGGCAGCGCGTAGGTGATGTCGCCGGAGAGCTGGAGCTGCTCGGCGCGCGGCGGGAGGTCCCGGTGCTCCGGGGGCGCCGACTTGGTCAGGTCGGGCACCGTGGAGCCGGTCGGGAGCTTCTCCTGCTTCGGGCGCGCGGCCGGCACCGGCGTCGGTGTCGGTGTCGGTGTCGGCTCCGCGCGGTCGCCCACGCTCACGCCCTGCGTGAGGTCGGCGACGATCGGGGACGGCGGCATGCCGTGCAGGACGGCCCCGTCCAGGGCGGCAGCCGCGGCAGCGGCGACGTCCACGGCGTCCATCTCCCGGCCCAGGGCGGGCTGCACGGAGGGACGGCGTGGGCGGCCGCGGCGGCGGGACAGGGCCTCCTGCTCGGCGCCGTCCGGGTTGTACTCCTCGGGGGCGGGCTCGCGCCGCCGGGAGCGGGGCAGCGCCTCGCGCCACTGGTCGTCGTAGCGTTCGACGTCGTCGGTGAAGTCGTCGTCCTCGAGGTCGTGCAGGATCCCGAGCTTCACGCCGAGCCGCCGCAGCCGCTGCGGGATGGCGGTCACGGGCGTGGCGGTGACCACGAGCAGACCGAAGAACGTGAGCAGGACGAGCAGCGGTACGGCGAGGGCGTCGCCCATCGTGTGCGTCAGCGGGGTGGCCGCGGCCCAGCCGATGAGCCCGCCGGCGTCCCTTATGGCCTGCATGCCGTCGCTGCGCGCGGGCTCGCCGCAGGCGATGTGCACCTGGCCGAGCACGCCCATCACCAGGGCGGACAGACCGATGACGATGCGGCCGTTGGCCTCCGGCCGCTCCGGGTGCAGGATCAGGCGCACGGCGATCGCGCCCAGCAGCAGCGGCACGAGCAGGTCCAGGCGGCCGAAGGCGCCGGTCACCAGAATCTCGACGAGGTCGCCGACAGGGCCCCGCAGACTGGCCCAGGTGCCCGCGGCGACGATCAGCGAGAGAGCGAGCAGCAGCAGCGCGAGGCCGTCCTTGCGATGCGCCGGGTCGAGCCCCTTCGCGCCCCGCCCTATGCCGCGGAGCAGGGCCCCGACGGCGTGCGCGAGCCCGAGCCACAGGGTGCGTACGAGTCGGTACACGCCCCCGGTCGGGCTGGGCGCCGGCGCGGGGGCGGGCTTCTTCGCCGCGGCCTTCCGCGCAGGCGCCTTCTTCGCGGCGGCTTTCTTCGCGGGGGCCTGCTTCGCCGAAGCCTTCCTCGGAGCGGCCGCCTTCTTCGCCGGCGACTTCTTGGCTGCGGGACGTGAGGCCATGGGTGTGAGATTACCGGTGGAGGCGACAGGTGACACGCGTGCCCACTGCTTCACCCGTTCGTGTCGCCCGGGGCATGGCACCGAACTGACGCGGAATCAACGGTGGGCCAAACACAGTGGATCCGGGCCGCCCCGCGCAAGCGCCTCTCGGCGCGCGGGGCAACCCGTGGGCCACCTGGCTCAGTTCTGGGACGGCACGGATGCGGCGCCGCTGCCCGCGCCCGGCTCAAGGGCGTCCAGCGCCCTGCGCAAGCCCGTGAGTTTGCGTTCGAGATGGGCCGCGGTCGCCACCGCCGCCGCGTCCGCAGAGTCGTCGTCGAGCTGCTTGGACAGCGCCTCGGCCTGCTCCTCGACCGCCGCGAGCCGCGCCGACAGCTCGGCGAGGAGTCCGGCGGGCTCCTTGCTCTCCCCGGCCGCGGACTTGCCGCCGCCTTCCAACTGGAGCCGCAGCAGAGCCGCCTGCTCGCGCAGCTGGCAGTTCTTCATGTAGAGCTCGACGAACACCGAGACCTTGGCGCGCAGCACCCACGGGTCGAACGGCTTGGAGATGTAGTCCACCGCACCCGCCGCATACCCCCGGAAGGTGTGGTGCGGGCCGTGGTTGATGGCGGTCAGGAAGATGATCGGAATGTCCCTGGTCCGCTCGCGCCGCTTGATGTGCGCGGCGGTCTCGAAACCGTCCATTCCCGGCATCTGCACGTCCAGCAGAATCACCGCGAAGTCGTCCGTCAGCAGCGCCTTGAGCGCTTCCTCCCCGGACGATGCCCTGACCAGCGTCTGATCGAGCGCGGAGAGGATGGCCTCCAGCGCCAGCAGATTCTCCGGCCGGTCATCGACCAGGAGGATCTTGGCCTTCTGCACCATGGCCCGCCCTCCTCGCCCCGGCTTGGGGCCTCCCCTGTCCTCAGGACTCGAGGTGACGCCGCCCGACGTCACCCCAGGGGACGACTCCCTTGCGCCGCCCGTCCTTGTGCCGGTCATCGTAGCCGCACCCCGCCTGTCGCCACACCCTGTCACCGCGATGTCACTGTGCACATAGCAGAAACGCAGCAGGAGACCAGAAGGTTCCCCCTACACCGCACTTCTACACGGCCCCGGTCGCACTCACTCAGCAACTCCGAGTGAACATTCAGGATTACGTCACTCCTCACGCATCCACTGTTCCATCACGGACAGCAGATGATCGGGGTCCACCGGCTTGGTCACATAGTCCGAGGCGCCCGATTCGATGGCCTTCTCCCGGTCGCCCTTCATGGCCTTCGCGGTCAGTGCGATGATCGGCAGCCCCGCGAACTGCGGCATCCGCCGGATCGCCGTCGTCGTGGCGTACCCGTCCATCTCGGGCATCATGATGTCCATCAGGACGACCGCGACATCGTCGTGCTGTTCCAGGACCTCGATGCCCTCGCGGCCGTTCTCGGCGTACAGCACCGACAGTCCGTGCTGCTCGAGGACACTGGTGAGCGCGAACACGTTGCGGATGTCGTCGTCGACGATCAGCACCTTCTCGCTGGCGAACCGCACGCCCTGCCGGGGCACGACCCGCTCCTGCTGGTCCGCGGACCACTGCTCCTCCGCGCCCGACCGCTGCGCGCCCGCGGAGACCGCCCTGCGCCTGCGCCTGAACAGCGCCGCAGGCCCGTTCTGGGTCTCCTGATACGACTTCACCTCGGCCGGGGTCTCGATGCCCGACGCGGCGCGCTCGGCCTCGGACGCCAGCAGCTCGTCGGCCTCCATGACGGGCGCGAGCTGCGAGTAGCCGTGCGGCGGCAGCTCGCTCGGGTGCAGCGGCAGGTACAGCGTGAACGTCGAGCCGCGTCCGGGCTCGCTCTGCGCATGGATCTCGCCGCCGAGCAGCCGCGCGATCTCCCGCGAGATGGACAGCCCCAGACCCGTACCGCCGTACTTGCGGCTCGTGGTGCCGTCCGCCTGCTTGAACGCCTCGAAGATCACCCGCATCTTGCTGGCCGCGATGCCGATGCCCGTGTCGGCCACGGAGAACGCGATCACCTCCGCGTCCGGGTCGCGCAGCGAGCCGGACTCCAGCAACTGCTCCCGGATGGCCACGGGGACATCGGCGCCCGCGGGCCGGATGACCAGCTCCACGGCCCCTGTGTCGGTGAACTTCACCGCGTTGGACAAGAGGTTGCGCAGCACCTGCAGGAGGCGCTGCTCGTCGGTGTGCAGCGTGGCGGGCAGCTCCGGGGAGACCCGTACGGAGAAGTCGAGCCCCTTCTCCGCGGTCAGCGGCCGGAAGGTGGCCTCCACGTAGTCGACGAGCTGGACGAGCGCGATACGCGTCGGCGAGACGTCCATCTTGCCCGCCTCGACCTTCGACAGGTCGAGGATGTCGTTGATCAGCTGGAGCAGGTCGGAGCCGGCGCCGTGGATGGTCTCGGCGAACTCGACCTGCTTCGGCGAGAGGTTGCCCTCGGCGTTGTCGGCGAGCAACTTGGCCAGAATCAGCAGGGAGTTGAGCGGCGTACGCAGCTCGTGCGACATGTTGGCGAGGAACTCGCTCTTGTAGCGCATGGAGACGGCGAGCTGCTCGGCGCGCTCCTCCAGGACCTGCCGCGCCTCCTCGATCTCGGTGTTCTTGACCTCGATGTCGCGGTTCTGCTGGGCCAGGAGCTCGGCCTTGTCCTCCAGTTCGGCGTTGGACGCCTGGAGCGCCTTCTGCCGCTGCTCCAACTCTTCCGACCGCAGGCGGAGTTGCTCGGTCAGCTCCTGCGACTGCTTCAGCAGCACCTCGGTCTTGGTGTTGACGGAGATGGTGTTGACGCTCGTCGCGATCATCTCGGCGATCTGGTTGAGGAAGTCCTTCTGGATCTGCGTGAACGGCGTGAAGGACGCGAGCTCGATGACACCGAGCACCTTCGCCTCGAAGAGCACGGGAAGGACGATCACCTGCGCGGGCGGCGCCTCGCCGAGCCCGGAGGAGATCTTCAGATAGCCGCTCGGCGCGTTCTCCACCAGGATCGTGCGCCTCTCCATGGCGGCCGTGCCGATGAGCGCCTCACCCGGCCGGAACGACGTCGGCATGGAGCCCATGGAGTAGCCGTACGAGCCCAGCATGCGCAGTTCGTAGGCGTCGTCCGCGTCGGTGCCCAGGTCCTTGCCGTCGACGAGCGGCATGGCGAGGAAGAACGCGCCGTGCTGGGCGGAGACCACCGGCGTCAGCTCGCTCATGATGAGCGAGGCCACGTCCTCCAGATCGCGCCGGCCCTGCATGAGAGCGGAGATACGGGCCAGGTTGCCCTTGAGCCAGTCCTGCTCCTTGTTGGCGATCGTGGTGTCGCGCAGGTTGGCGATCATCTTGTTGATGTAGTCCTGCAGCTCCTGGATCTCGCCGGAGGCGTCCACATCGATCTTCAGATTGAGGTCGCCGCGGGTCACCGCGGTCGCCACGCGCGCGATGGCGCGCACCTGCCGGGTCAGGTTCCCGGCCATCTCGTTCACCGACTCGGTCAGGTCGCGCCAGGTGCCGTCGACGTCCCGGACGCGCGCCTGGCCGCCGAGCTGTCCCTCCGTACCCACCTCGCGGGCCACGCGGGTGACCTCCTCGGCGAAGGAGGACAGCTGGTCGACCATCGTGTTGATGGTGGTCTTCAGCTCGAGGATCTCGCCGCGCGCGTCGATGTCGATCTTCTTGGTCAGATCACCCTTCGCGATGGCCGTGGTGACCATGGCGATGTTGCGCACCTGGCCGGTCAGGTTGGACGCCATCTGGTTCACGGACTCGGTGAGGTCCTTCCAGGTGCCGGCCACACCCGGTACGTGCGCCTGGCCGCCCAGGATGCCGTCCGTGCCCACCTCACGGGCCACCTTGGTGACCTGGTCGGCGAACGAGCTCAGCGTCTTCACCATCGTGTTGAAGGTGTCGGCCAGCTGCGCGACCTCGCCGCGCGCCTCGATCGTCACCGTCCGCGTCAGATCGCCGTTGGCGACGGCCGCCGCGACCTGCGAGATGTTGCGCACCTGCGTGGTCAGGTTGTTGGCCATGAGGTTGACGTTGTCGTTGAGGTCCTTCCAGATGCCCGTGACCCCGGGGACGTGCGCCTGGCCGCCCAGGATGCCCTCGGTGCCCACCTCGCGGGCCACCCGCGTCACCTGCTCCGCGAAGGACGACAGCTGGTCGACCATCGTGTTGACGGTGGTGACGAGTTCGAGGATCTCGCCCTTGGCGTCGACGGTGATCTTCTTGGACAGGTCGCCCTTGGCGACCGCCGTCGTGACCTCGGCGATGTTGCGCACCTGGATGGTCAGGTTGTTCGCCATGAAGTTCACGGACTGCGTGAGGTCCTTCCAGGTGCCGGAGACACCCTGGACCTCGGCCTGGCCGCCGAGGATGCCCTCGGTGCCCACCTCGCGGGCGACCCGGGTCACCTGCTCCGCGAAGTTGGAGAGCTGGTCCACCATCGTGTTGAGGGTGTTCTTCAGCTCCAGGATCTCGCCGCGCGCGTCCACGTCGATCTTCTGCGACAAGTCACCGCGGGCCACCGCCGTCGCGACCTGCGCGATGTTGCGCACCTGGGTGGTGAGGTTGCCCGCCATGCCGTTGACGGAGTCGGTGAGGTCACGCCACACACCGGCCACACCCGGCACCTGCGCCTGACCGCCCAGCCGCCCCTCCGTACCCACCTCGCGGGCCACCCGGGTCACCTGCTCCGCGAAGGCGGAGAGCTGGTCCACCAGGTTGTTGATGGTGTTCTTCAGCTCCAGGATCTCGCCGCGCGCGTCCACGTCGATCTTCTGCGACAGGTCACCGCGGGCCACCGCCGTCGTCACCTGGGCGATCTGCCGCACCTGCGAGGTGAGGTTGCCCGCCATGAAATTGACGGAGTCGGTGAGTTCCTTCCAGGTGCCGCTGACGCCCGGCACCACGGCCTGGCCGCCGAGGCGGCCCTCGGTGCCGACGTCCCGGGCCATGCGCGTGACCTGCTCGGCGAAGTTCGAGAGCTGGTCCACCATCGTGTTCACGGTGTTCTTCAGCTGGAGCATCTCGCCGGACACATCCACGGTGACCTTCTGCGACAGATCGCCGTTGGCCACCGCCGTCGTCACCTGGGCGATGTTCCTCACCTGTCCGGTGAGATTCCGGAACGCGGTGTTGACGGAGTCCGTGAGGTCCTTCCAGGTGCCGGCGGCACCCGGGACCTGCGCCTGGCCGCCCAGCTCACCCTCGACCCCGACCTCCCGCGCCACGCGCGTGACCTCGGAACCGAAGGCGGACAGCTGGTCCACCATCCCGTTGACGGTGTTCTTCAGCTCCAGCATCTCGCCGGCGACATCGACGGTGACCTTCTGCGACAGGTCACCGCTGGCCACCGCCGTCGTCACGGCGGCGATGTCCCTCACCTGAGTGGTCAGGTTCCGGAAGACCGTGTTCACCGAATCGGTGAGGTCTTTCCACGTTCCCGCCGCACCCGGCACATTCGCCTGACCGCCGAGCCGGCCCTCGCCACCGACCTCGTTGGCGACGCGGGTGACCTCGTCCGCGAACGTGCGCAGCGTCTCGGTCATCTGGTTGATCGTCTCGGCCAGCTGCGCGACCTCGCCGCGCGCCGAGACGGTCACCTTCTGCGACAGGTCGCCATTGGCGACCGCGGTCGTGACCTGGGCGATCCCGCGCACCTGAGCCGTCAGGTTGCCGGCCATGAGGTTCACCGAATCGGTGAGGTCCTTCCACACGCCGGCCACACCGGGCACCTGCGCCTGGCCGCCCAGCTCGCCCTCGGTGCCCACCTCACGGGCGACGCGGGTCACCTCGGAGGAGAAGGAGGAGAGCTGGTCCACCATCGTGTTGACGGTTTCCTTCAGCTCCAGCATCTCGCCGGCCACGTGAACCGTGACCTTACGGGACAGATCACCCTTGGCAACCGCCGTGGTCACCAGCGCGATGTCCCGCACCTGTGCCGTCAGCCGGTACGCCATGGTGTTGACCGAATCCGTGAGGTCCTTCCACGAACCGGACATACCGCGCACCCGGGCCTGCCCACCCAGCTTGCCCTCGGTGCCCACCTCGCTGGCGACCCGCGTGACCTCGTCGGTGAACGTCGACAGCTGATCGACCAGGTTGTTGACCGTGCGCCCGACCTTCAGGAACTCCCCGCGCAGCGGATGCCCGGTCCCCTCCGGCCCCGGAGCCCGCAGCTCCATGCGCGGCGAGAGGTCGCCCTCCGCCACCGCCGAGAGCACCCGGCTGACCTCGGAGACAGGACGGGCGAGATCGTCCACGAGCGCATTGGAGGCGTCGATCGCGGACGCCCAGGAGCCCTCGCACGCCCCCGTCTCCAGCCGCTCCGTGAGCTTGCCCTCACGTCCGACCATGCGCCGTACCCGCGCCAGTTCCCCGGTCAGGTGCAGGTTCCGGTCGGCGACCTCGTTGAACACGGCGGCGATCTCGGCCATCACGCCGTCGCCGGTGACCGTGAGGCGCTTCCGGAAATTGCCGTCCCGCATCGACACCAGAGCCGCCAGCAGCCGATTCAGCTCCGCCGTGTCGACCGGGGTGGTGCCATTGCGCGCTTTGCGCTGGTTACTCAGGGACTGTCCGCCTTTTGCGCGCGGCTTCGTGCCCCGCGTCGCTGCGCCAGACTCCACTGTGTCCCTCCCGCAGGGGTCGACCATCACTGCTGTGCTCAGGATGACCACTCGACTTACCGGTCACTGGTGCTTGGTGCCGCCCGATACACGGGAAGCACGCGCGTGCTCCTGCCCGGAACGGCCCAAGACACTCGGCCGTCCGGACCTCCACATGGAAGCTTGCCCAGTGTTTCACCATGCCTGAACCAGGCCATAACAGTTCGGCAGCTTCGCACACGCTCCGCACACCCTCAGGACGTAAACACCTGCGACCGGCATCCGCATGGACGGCGAAGGTAAGTAACCTTGCATCCGGCTGTCCAGCCGTACCGGTCCGACCGGCCTGGGCGGTCACATGAGCACGAGCGGGCAGGCATCGGAGGGGCGCCGCACCATGACCACCGGACTGCATCCCGGGGGACCACCCCAGGATCCCCGGCACGCGGGGAACCAGCAACTGCCTCGGCAGGAGCGGGTCGGCCCGGCAGCCCCGCACGTCGAGACCCGGACGAGGAGTTCTGTGATCACCGCGCGCGCGGCCGCCAGCTTCGAGCCCGTCGGACGATCCGTCGCGACCGCCCGGTCCTTCGTCCGGGACACCCTCCAGGGGTGGGGCTTCGCCGACATCGTCGACGACGCCGTCGTCCTCACCAGCGAACTGGTCACCAACGCCGTCGTCCACGCGGGCACGGCCGCGGACGTCCTGTGTCTGCGCAGTGACCACGGCGTGCGCATCGAGGTCGCCGACCGCTATCCGGAACGCGAGATCCCGCTGCAGACGACCGCCATCAACATGGGAGGCCCCGACCGCGAGGGCGGTCGGGGCCTCCAGCTGTGCGCCGCCCTGGCCGGCCGCTGGGGAGTCGAGTACACACCCACGCACAAACAGGTCTGGTTCCAGCTGGACCTGCCCGAGCGCCCGGTGGGCACCCGCAGTGCGGGCCCCGCACTGCCCGCGGCCCTCCTTCCGCTCGCCGACGGCCGGGTCCGCGTCGCAGTCGTCCAGATCGACCGCACCGGCTCCATCACCGCCTGGAACGAGGACGCGGAGGAACTCTTCGGGTATCCCGCCGAGCAAGTCACCGGCAAGCCGCTCACCGACCTGACGGCCTGGCCGCACACCCCGGGCACCGGAACAGGCGTCGCCGAGGCCCTGCAGCTCTCCCGCTGGGAGGGCAGCTACGGCATCCGCGCGGCGGACGGCCGAGTGACCCCCGTCTACGCCTCTCACCTGCGCGTACGTGACACGGCAGGTGAACCGTCCACAGTCTGTCTGCTGGTACGCGACCACGAGCGCGCCGTCCTGCAGACCCCGATGCGCGGAGCGGCCCCCGACACGACGACCGCCACCGACGGCAAGGCCACCGACCCCTTCGAAGTCTTCATCGGCTCCCCGGCCCCCGACGACCTCGACGGTCTGCTCCAGCGCACCGTGGAGCGCGCCCGTGACATGCTGGACGGCGACGCGGCCTTCCTCCTCCTCGCCACCGACGACGAGACGGAGCTGGAGGTCCGCGCCTCCACCGGCCTGCCCTCCGCCCGCCAGCGCTTCGCCCGCGTCCCCGTGGAGGCCGGCCCCGGCCGCTACGGCTCGGCCCGCATGCCGGCCGTCCACGACGACCTGACAGCCGTGCCGGGCGCAGTGCCCCTGCTGGGCGGGACGGGCATGCGCTCGGTGGTGACGGTCCCGCTGAAGGTGGAGGGCCGGCTCACCGGCTCCCTCGGTGTCGCGGCCGAGGCGTCCTCCCGCTACTCCAACGAGGAGGCGCTGCGCCTGCAGTTCGCGGCCGACCGCATCGCCCTCGCCGTCGAATCGGCCCGCCTCGGCGAACTGGAACGGCTGCGCCGCGGCTCACTGAGTTTCCTGGTCGAAGCCTCCGACCTCCTCGCGGGCACCCTGGACCGCGACCAGACGCTGGCCCTCATGGCCCAGATGACGATCCCGACGCTGGCCACCTGGTGCGCGGTGTACACGATCGCCGACCAGGCCTCGGAGCCGTACCTCTCCTACGTCCTGCACGAGGACGAGGAACGCATCGACGGCCTCAAGGCGCTCCTGTCGAAGATCCCGCCGCCGGACCCGATCCCGACGCCGGGCGCCAGGGTCTGGCCGGCCCCCGGCGACGCAGCCCACCGGGCGGCGCTGCGCACCTCCATGCGGAGCCTCGGCCTGGGCGAGCCGCCCACGGTCAGCTCCGGCATCGGGACGACGCTCGCGACGGCCTCGGCGGTCGGCGGCGAAACGGTCGTACTGCCCCTGGTGGCGCGCAACCGCGTCATCGGCATGCTGACGCTGGGCAAGCCGACGGACGAGCACTTCCGCCAGGAGATCCTGGAACTGGCCGAGGATCTGAGCCGCCGCGCCGCCCTGGCCCTGGACAACGCCCGGCTGTACTCGGAGCGCACGGCCATCAGCCAGTCCCTCCAGCGCAGCCTGCTCCCGCCGGAGCTGCCTCACGTCGACGGCGTCGAGGTCGAGGTCATCTACCGCGCGGCCGGTGAGGGCAACGAGGTCGGCGGCGACTTCTACGACCTCTTCCCGATCCGCGACGGCGCCTACGGCTTCGCCATCGGCGACGTCTGCGGTACGGGCCCCGAGGCGGCGGCGGTGACCGGCCTGGCCCGCCATGCCCTGCGCCTGCTGGCACGCGAGGGCTTCGGCGGACCGGCGGTCCTGCAGCGCCTCAATTCCGCGATCCTCGACGAGGGCGCCCGCAGTCGCTTCCTTACGCTCCTCTACGGCGAGTTGTGGCCGCAGGAGGACGGCAGCGCGGTCCTGAAGGTGGTCTGCGCCGGCCACCCGCTCCCGCTCCGGCTGCGTCAGGACGGGACGGTGGAACCGGCCGCAGAACCGCAGCCGCTCCTCGGTGTCATGGACGACCTGGAGCTGTACGAGCAGACGGTGACGCTCGATCCGGGCGACGTCCTGCTGTGCGTCACGGACGGCGTCACGGAACGCCGCGAGGGCATGCGCATGTTGGGCGACGACGGACTCACGGACGTCCTGACGACCTGCACGGGCCTGACGGCGGGAGCGGTGGCGGCGCGCATCATGCGCGCGGTGGAGCGCTTCGCGTCCGACGCCCCGTCCGACGACATGGCGATCCTCGCCATGCGCGTGCCGGGCCTTCCGAAGGAGTGACCTGGAGCCCGGGAACTCCCGGGCTCCCTTTAGGAGTTCACGACATCAAAAAGGCCTCGCCCATAAGGGCGAGGCCTTTTCTCTGAGCCCCCAAACGGAATCGAACCGTTGACCTTCTCCTTACCATGGAGACGCTCTGCCGACTGAGCTATGGGGGCCGGTCACCTTTTGAGGTTTCCCTCGCGGCAACGGATCAGATCATACCCCGAACTGGCGTGTGCTCCCAACCACGAGCCCTGGTCAGAAGGCGGGCTGCAGCAGTCCGCCCAGGGCGTTGCACGCGGAGACGATCCGGTTCATCTCCCGCTTGGTCAGCGACGCGTCCACCGGTAGCGAGAGCGTCTCATCCGCGGCGCGCTCGGTTTCCGGAAGGCACACATCGCGCCGGAAGTCCGGCATCCGGTGCACCGGAGTCTTCACCGGAACCCGGCAGTCAACTCCCATGGCCCGCACCGCCCGTGCGAAGGCGTCCCGGTCCGGCCGGCCGTTGCCCGGCACACGCACCACGTACTGCTGATAGGTGTGGCCGCCGCTGCTCTCGGGCGTCCACACGCCTCGCAGCCGCCGGTCGAGGTACGCCGCCCGCTCACGCCGCTGCGCGACCTCGGCGTACGGCGTCTCGGACTCCCCCTGCTCCAGCACCAGGAGCCCGTGCCGCTGCCCGAGCTCGTGCAGGCCCGCGATGTCGGCCGGCCGCCCGAAGCGATGGACGACGACCACCGCGGCGGTCTGCGAGGAGACCACGGCCTCGACGGCCGCGGGGTCCAGGCAGTACGTCGCCGGATCTATGTCAGCGAAGACCGGAGTCGCACCGGCCAGGGTCACGGCCTCGGCAACGTCGATGTTCCCGAACGCCGGCACGATGACCTCGTCACCATGGCCGACGCCCGCGGACTTGAGCATTCCAGCAGTACCCATGGCTCGGATGCTGATGCGGCAAAGTGAACGCAATGTGACACGCAACGCAAAAGAGCGGGTCTCCAAACCGAAGTTCGGAGACCCGCTCTGAAGATTTGTTCGGCGGCGTCCTACTCTCCCACAGGGTCCCCCCTGCAGTACCATCGGCGCTGTAAGGCTTAGCTTCCGGGTTCGAAATGTAACCGGGCGTTTCCCTCACGCTATGACCACCGAAACACTATGAAACAGACAACCCGCCCAGCACATCAGTGCGGGGATTGTTCGTGGTTTCAGAACCAACACAGTGGACGCGAGCAACTGAGGACAAGCCCTCGGCCTATTAGTACCGGTCACCTCCACACGTTACCGTGCTTCCAGATCCGGCCTATCAACCCAGTCGTCTACTGGGAGCCTTACCCCATCAAGTGGGTGGGAGTCCTCATCTCGAAGCAGGCTTCCCGCTTAGATGCTTTCAGCGGTTATCCCTCCCGAACGTAGCCAACCAGCCATGCCCTTGGCAGAACAACTGGCACACCAGAGGTTCGTCCGTCCCGGTCCTCTCGTACTAGGGACAGCCCTTCTCAAGACTCCTACGCGCACAGCGGATAGGGACCGAACTGTCTCACGACGTTCTAAACCCAGCTCGCGTACCGCTTTAATGGGCGAACAGCCCAACCCTTGGGACCGACTCCAGCCCCAGGATGCGACGAGCCGACATCGAGGTGCCAAACCATCCCGTCGATATGGACTCTTGGGGAAGATCAGCCTGTTATCCCCGGGGTACCTTTTATCCGTTGAGCGACGGCGCTTCCACAAGCCACCGCCGGATCACTAGTCCCGACTTTCGTCCCTGCTCGACCCGTCGGTCTCACAGTCAAGCTCCCTTGTGCACTTACACTCAACACCTGATTGCCAACCAGGCTGAGGGAACCTTTGGGCGCCTCCGTTACTCTTTAGGAGGCAACCGCCCCAGTTAAACTACCCATCAGACACTGTCCCCGATCCGGATCACGGACCCGGGTTAGACATCCAGCACGACCAGACTGGTATTTCAACGACGACTCCACAACCACTGGCGTGGCTGCTTCAAAGTCTCCCAGCTATCCTACACAAGCCGAACCGAACACCAATATCAAACTGTAGTAAAGGTCCCGGGGTCTTTCCGTCCTGCTGCGCGAAACGAGCATCTTTACTCGTAGTGCAATTTCACCGGGCCTATGGTTGAGACAGTCGAGAAGTCGTTACGCCATTCGTGCAGGTCGGAACTTACCCGACAAGGAATTTCGCTACCTTAGGATGGTTATAGTTACCACCGCCGTTTACTGGCGCTTAAGTTCTCAGCTTCGCCCCACCGAAATGGAGCTAACCGGTCCCCTTAACGTTCCAGCACCGGGCAGGCGTCAGTCCGTATACATCGCCTTACGGCTTCGCACGGACCTGTGTTTTTAGTAAACAGTCGCTTCTCGCTGGTCTCTGCGGCCACCCCCAGCTCAAGCAGCAAGTGCTCTCACCAGGCATGGCCCCCCTTCTCCCGAAGTTACGGGGGCATTTTGCCGAATTCCTTAACCATAGTTCACCCGAACGCCTCGGTATTCTCTACCTGACCACCTGAGTCGGTTTAGGGTACGGGCCGCC